>JACKEV010000028.1 GCA_020632795.1 Alphaproteobacteria bacterium | reverse complement strand
CTCATCACCTACTCCCCGCCGGTCCCCCAGACCGTGGACGAGGAGATCGGCGACAACGGCACCTTCGTCATCTACTCCGATGACCCCGACGAGAACCCCGTCACCATCACCCTGCTGGGCAACGGCGGCGGCGACTTCGAGTACCCCGACGCCATCATCGACTGCCCCGAGGAGCCCTCGCCGCCGACCACCCTCACCCTGGACGGCTCGGACTCCTACGACCCCAACGGCTACGCCATCGTCGACTACGAGTGGAGCCTCACCGACCTGCCGGTCGGCTCCACCGGCGAGCTGGAGGACACCGCAGACAACCACGCCGACCTCTACCTCGACATCGCCGGGGACTATGAGGTCCAGCTCGTGGTCACCAATGAGTTCGGCGTGCGCTCGGCCCCAGCCACCTGCCGCATGGACGCCATCCCCGAGGACGACATCCACGTCGAGCTGCTGTGGGACACCCACCAGGCCGACCTGGACCTCCACATGCTCAACGGCGACGCCGAGATGTTCCAGCGCCCTGACGACGTCTGCTGGTGCAACCCCCACCCCGACTGGGGCAGCAGCGGCTCGGCCGACGATCCGCGCCTGGACATCGACGACATCGCCGGCAGCGGCCCCGAGAACATCAACATCACGACCCCCGCCGACGGCGAGTACCCGGTCCGCGTCCACTACTTCGACGACAACGGCGACGGGGCGGTCACCGCGACGGTGCGCTTCTACCTCTACGGCAACCTCGAGGCCACCTACAGCCGGGTCATGGACCGCAACGAGATCTGGGAGGTCGGCACCATCCGCTGGCCCGACGCCGTCGTGATCGACGAGGACAACGAGCCCTACCCGGCCAGCGTCCGGACCTGCAACGCCGACTGAGCGCCGTCAGCCCACCCGGCGGTCCAGCAGCTCGCGGACCGACCGGGCCAGCTCGTCGCCGGTGAACGGCTTGTGGAGGAAGCCGGCGGGCTCCCCCTCCTCAAGCCCTGCGGTCTCCAGGGTGTAGCCGGACATCCACAGTACGGGCGCGGTCACGCCCCGGCGGCGCAGGTCCCGCAGGACCTCTCCGCCGTGGTGGGTCGGCAGGACGATGTTCAGCACCAGGAGCTGGGGGAGGTCCACGTCCGGCGCGCCGACCGCCTCCACCAGCTCCCCCACCGTGTTGAAGGCGCGCACCGCGTAGCCCCGCCGGGACAGGACGATCGAGACGTACTCGAGCAGCGCCACCTCGTCGTCCAGGATCCACAGACGCTCGCTGCCCCTGGACTGCTGGCCGCGCTCCTCAGCGTCCGGGACCAGGCTGCGCTGGGACATCGGCAGGTACAGCTCCACCACCGCGCCGCGGTCGTTGCGGATGGCCAGCCCGCCGCGGTGGGTGGTCACGAAGCCGCGCACGATGGTGAGCCCCATGCCGTGTCCGGCGGGCTTCTCGGTGAAGAAGTCCTCGAAGAGGTGCTCCCGGGCCCGGTCCGAGAACCCCGGTCCGTCATCCCGCACCGTGATCCGCAGGTGGCGCTCGGTGGGGTCGAGGTCGAGCGCCCGCAGGATGAGCGTGTCGGGCAGCGGCGCCTCGTCCACCGTGACCCGGATCTCCCCGTCGGCGCCCACCGCCTCGCTGGCGTTGGCCAGGAGGTTGAGCAGCGCCTGCTGGAGCTGCCCCGGGTCGGCGTCGGCCGGCGGCAGGTGCTGCGGCGCGCCCACCCGCAGCCGCACCCCCTCGGGCATGGTCGTGCTGACCAGCTCGCAGACCGCCCGAAGCTCCTCGTCCAGGTCCAGGGCCACCGGGCGGACCTGCCCGGGGTTGGCCAGGGCCAGCATGCGGTCGGTGAGGGCCGCGCCCCGACGGGCCGCCTCCAGGATCACCCCTGCGCGGTGACGCTCCTCGTCGGCGTCGTCCGAGACCAGCAGCTCGGCGTGGCCGCAGATCGCGGCCAGCGTGTTGTTGAAGTCGTGGGCCACCGACCCCACGAGGCGCCCCAGGGTACGGAGGTTCTGCTCCTGGACCACGCTCCGCTGGGCGGCCCGCTGGGCGGTCAGGTCGGTGAAGGTCCCCAGCAGCACAGGCTGCTCTTCCCCGGGGAGGCTGACCGGGCGGGAGCTGACCTGCACCTGCCGGGTGTCGCCGTCCCGCCGGGTCAGGGTCCACTCGGTGGTGTAGCCGTTGCGCTCGACGGTGGAGCGGATCGTGGCCATCACATGCGCCCGATACACCGGGTCGGGGTAGACGAGGTTGGGCCAGCCGCGCCGCTCGACGTCCTCCAGCTCCCACCCCGAGAGGGTCTTCATCGCCGGGTTGTACAGGAGATAGTCGCCGGCCTGGGTCACGCACATCACGCCCTGGTCCACCGCGTCGAGGGTGGCCTCCATCAGCGCCTGGCTGCGCGCGGCGGCCTCGTGGGCCCGCAGCCGGTCCTCCATCAGGCTGATCAGCGCCACCAGCTCAGCGAGGTGCTCGACCAGCGCCGGGTCCAACCCACCGGACCAGGCCACCCCGAACACACCCCAGGCGCGCTCCCCGTCGGTGAGGGGGTAGCTGGCCCCGGAGCCGATGCCCGCCGCCGCGGCGTCCTGGAGGGTGGCGCTGCCGTCCAGGTAGGGCGACGCGAGCAGATCGGTGGCGCGATGCCGGCGGGTGCGCAGCACCTCGAAGGCATAGCCCTCGGTGGACGTCAGGGTCCGGCTGATGGCCTCAATGGCAGGCGGCAGCCCGGCTGTGGCGACCCTCGTGAAGGAGCGGCCGTCCGGCGTCAGGCGGAACGCCGACGCGCAGTCCGCCAGCGTCCCGGCCACCAGCTCGACGGCGCGGGTCAGGAGCGCCTCCGAGCTTCTGCAGCTCTGAAGCGCGCGCATCACGCCCGGAAGATCCAGGCGGCTGCTCTCGGACTTCAACACGGGACCTCAGTAGTGTGGGGGGACCTCGTCCTCCGGGATATTCGCGTCTTCCGGGTTCTTCCGCAACTCCTCGCGGACCTGCCGCAGCTCGTGGCGGGCCCGCTCCAGGGCGTCGGCCAGCTCCCGCACGACCCCGTCCAGATCGTGGAGGGCCTGCTCCTGGAAGCTGTACCGCACCTCCACCTCCTCCAGGCGGCGCTCCAACACGGCGATGCGCTCCTCGGTCATGCCTCGCCCCCGGGGAGCGCGGCGTCGACCAGAGCGATGTATTCCTCACTTACATCGCCGCTTCCATCCAGATCGTGGAGCGCCAGGAGCCGCGCGCGGGCCTGGAGCACCGGGTCATCGAGCCCGGCCAGCCCTGCGAGCTGGACCAGCGCCGCCATGCGTCGGCACACCCGCCGGATCAGCACGGTCGCCACCGCCGGCCCGGCCTCCAGGCAGCGCGCCAGGTCCCGCTCCTCCGCGGCGACCCGCTCGGGGCCCAGCACGCCGCGCAGGACCTCGAAGAAGCCCTCGTGCAGCCGGTACTTCTGGCAGTCCCGCAGCACCTGCAGGGAGAGGGTGTTGTGGGTGCCCTCCCAGTTCTCGCTGACCACGTTGTCCCGCAGGAGCCGGGGCAGCACGGAGAAGCTCTCGATCGCGCCGTTGCCGCCCAGGATCTCGATGCCGCGCTGGATGGCGTCGTGGACCTGGAGCGCGGTATGCATCTTGTTGATGTTGAGGCCGATGCGCAGGAAGGCCCGCTCCGCCTCGCTGGCCTCGCCGCGGTCGGCCCGCTCCCAGATCCCGGCCAGCAGCCAGGAGGACGCCAGGGCCCCGTCGGCCTCCGCGGCGAGCCGCGCGAGGGTCTCGCGCACCAGGGGGTAGCGGACGATCGGTCCTCCGAAAGCCCGACGGTGACGGGCATAGGACCAGGCCACCAGCCAGGACCGGTGCGCGGAGCCGGCCACGGAGAAGGCGTTGTACAGCCGTGAGGTGTTGATGACCTCGTTCATCATCACCTGGAAGCCCTGCTCGACCGGGGCCACCGCGTAGGCCAGCGCCCCGTCGAAGTCCACCTCCCCCGAGGCCATCGAGCGCGTGCCGAGCTTGTCCTTGAGCCGCCGCACCCGGTAGCGGTTGGGCCGCCCGTCCTCGTCCCGCGCGGGCACCAGGAAGAGGCCCAGGCCGCTGGTGCCCATCGGACCCCCGGGCACCCGGGCGGTCATGAGGATGACGTCGGCGTCGACGTTGGAGCAGAACCACTTCTCGCCGCGCACCCGCCAGGCGCCGTCCTCGGCCGGCTCGGCGCGGGTGGCGTTGGCCCCGACGTCGCTGCCCCCCTGCACCTCGGTGAGGAACTGGGCGCCGGTCCAGTTGGTGTCCCAGTCCGGGTCCAGCAGCCGGGGCAGCATGCGCTCGCGCAGGGGCCCCGGGGCGACGCGCTGGAGCACCCGGATCGCCCCGGCGGTGCAGGCCAGCGGGCAGTTGTGTCCCCCCTCCCCGACGTGGCTGGAGAGGAAGAACAGCGCCAGGATGAACTGATGGGGGTTGGGCACCTCGCCGTAGGCGGCCATCACCCCCGAGCCATAGATCCACCGCCCCGCCTCGTGGAAGCTGCGATCGTGGACCACCGGCTTCACCGAGCGACCGACGCCGTCGTAGGGGTCGAGCACCGGCAGGTTGCGGTGCAGGTTGTTCTCCCGGACCGCGCGGTCCAGCGGCCCGGCGGCCTGGGCGCCGAAGCGCTCCAGGGCCGGCACGCGGCGCGCGCGCGCGTCGGCGTCCCAGTCCCGGGCGATCAGGGCGCGCAGCGCACGCGCATGCGCGAAGA
Source organism: Alphaproteobacteria bacterium (assembly GCA_020632795.1). Taxonomy (GTDB): domain Bacteria; phylum Myxococcota_A; class UBA796; order UBA796; family CAJQPC01; genus JACKEV01. Next base: position 56,495 of record JACKEV010000028.1, on the reverse strand, counting down.
AGTTGTCGGGCTGGCTGTCGAGCCAGGCGCCGAGATCCGCCCTTCCGGCGGTGATGGCATCCACAGATGGACTCCCGTCCAACGGGGAGCCTGGGGCAGCGACCGATGGATCGCCCTCCAGACCCCCGGGCAGTTTTGGGGCGCGCTAGTATACACGACCTGGGGCCAATTCTATAATGACGTTGTGAACGACACCTCCGTCCGCGTCGGTCGCTTCGTTCTGCAGTCCGAGGTGGGTGCAGGAGGCATGGGCGTCGTCTGGAGCGCCGTCGAGGTCGCCTCGCCCCAGCGCCGGGTCGCCATCAAGCTCATGACCCGGGACGGCGCTGCGGATGAAGCGTACCGCCACGCCTTCCTCAATGAGATCGGCATCACCGCCGCGCTGCGCCACCCCCACGTCGTCGACGTCTGGGACTGGGGCGAGCTGCCCGACGGGCCTCTTCCCCCGCCGCTGGTGCCCGACAGCCCCTGGATGGCCATGACCTTCGCCGAGGGCGGCACCCTGCGCCAGCACGGCGGCCGCATGGCCTGGGCGCGCATCCAGGAGGTGCTGCTGGAGGTGCTCGCCGGGCTGGAGCATGTCCACGGCCACCGGCTGCTGCACCTCGACGTGAAGCCCTCCAACGTGCTGTTGGACGCCGAGGGCCGCGCCATGCTCAGCGACTTCGGGCTCGCCCGGTCGATGGACCCCACCGTCGCCGACCCCGAAGAGGACGCCCCCCGCTGGGGCACCCCCGCCTACATGGCCCCCGAGCAGCTCCAGGACGACATCCAGGCCTGGGGCCCGTGGACCGACCTCTACGCGCTGGGCTGCGTGGCCTGGTCCCTGGTCGCCGGGCGCCCGCCCTTCGGCCGCGCCCCGGAGGAGGCCATCCTGCGGCACCTCTACGACCCCCTCCCCCGCCTGCGCGCCCTGCAGCCCGTGCCCCCCCAGCTCGAGGGCTGGCTGCAGGGCATGCTCGCCAAGAAGGGCGACCAGCGCTTCCGGGACGCCGGCAGCGCGGCCCGCTCCCTCCGCGAGCTGGGCGCGCCGGTGTCCACCGGGGCCCCGCCAGCCTCGCCCTGGACCGGCAGCACCGCCGCCGACAGCACCACCACGCTGCTGGTGCTCAAGAAGCAGGCCGCGAACGGCTGACCGGCTCACCCCGGGCGGAGGATCACCGGGTAGCTGACGATCGCGATGCCGCCGCCCTTGGGCTCGGGGAAGGCCATGCGCTCGAACACGCGGACGACGCAGTCCTCCACGGCGCTGTCCTCCAGGGTGGAGGCCTTGAGGGTCGACTTGGACACGCTGCCGTCCTTGGCGATGACGAACTTCACCGTCACCTTGCCCTCCAGCTCGGGGTTGTTCTGGAGGCCGCGCTCGTAGCAGTAGCGGAGCTGGTTGCTGTGTCGCCGCACCACGGACTCGATGGCCTCCTTGTCCACCGCGCCCAGGATGATGGGGTCGTCGGCGGACAGGCTGCCCCCTCTGGAGCCGCGCTCGCCGAGCCCCCGGTCTCCGAAGGGGTCGTCCCCGTAGGTGTGGGATTCCTCTTCCAGACGACGGAGCACCACGTTGTTGTCCGGCACCTCCGACTCCACGACGCAGCGCGCGTCCTCCGCTTCACCCTTCGCGGCCAGGCACAGGGTCACCAGATCCTGGACCGTCCAGCGCGGCCCGGGCACCAGCACCACGGACGCCGCAGATTTCTGGGCCACCTGCGCCGCCAGTGCCTCGGCCCCGCTGGCCCCGGAGCGCGCCAGGATGGGCCGCTCACGCTCCGGCACCGCCACGCCCTCCTCGACGACCAGGAGGAGCGGCCAGGCCTCTTCGGCGGGCTCGATGCTCATCTCCACGCTCGCCACCGCGAACCCCCCGCCGGACGCCACGGGCTGCACCAGCACCAGCAGCCCCCCCTCCCCCAGCGCGAGCAGGTCCCGGGCCGGGAGGGTGGGCTCCACCGCGATGATCTGGTGGCCACTCGGCTCCAGCCGGGGGTCCTCGACCGGGGAGGGCTCCATCCCAGGAGCCACGCTCATCCAGCGTCCCCCCTGCTGCACCCAGATGGGGAAGCCGATGACGGACTGCAGGGGCGGTCCCCGCAGCCCCGCCGGCAGCTCGGTCGACGGCAGCACCGGCACGGCCGCGCGGGCGAGCTTCATCACCTCGACCGGGGTCCAGGGCTCCAGCTCCCCGAGGGTGTGCTCCTGGACGACCGCCATCCCCGCGACGGTGAACCCCATCAGCCCGATCAACACCGCCGACACCTGGGTGCGAAGCTCGCTGAGCAGGCCGAGCGCGGGCATGCTCAGGAACCCGGCGGTGATCACGGCCACGAGCACCCCCGTCGCCCCGACCTGGAGTGCGGCGTCCTGGGTGCGCTCCGCGGCCGCCAGCAGCACGCCGAGGAGATCTGGCGTGGCGTGGGCCATCGCCTCATAGGCGACGACGCGGCCCGAGGCGTGCACCGCCAGCGCGCAGGCCGCCACCGCGAGGGCCGACATGACCCCCACGCCGACCGCGCCCGCCGCCACCCGGTCCTCATCCGGCCCCGGCGCCCCCTGGCGCAGGCCCGCGATGGCGCAGGCCAGCCCGCCGAACAGCAGGGTCACCGGGATCCAGAGCACCAGCTCGATCTCGGACATCAGCGCGAGCACGCCGGCAGCGCCGACCCCCAACAGCGTCAGCGAGCCCGCCGCGAGCGCCCGCACCCAGGTCATCGTCGCGCCCTGCCCTGCCCCCAGCGCCGTGCCCGCCGCCAGAGCGAGGGCGGACGCGGTCAGCGCGATCGCCGCGCAGGTCAGCCCGAACACCCAGATGATCAGCGTGAAGCTGTACCCGGCCGCCGCGAGGAGCGACTTGTACTCCGCCGAGGCGTGCGCGATCGCCTCCAGCGCGGTGGTGGTGCCCTGGGCGGTGCCCAGCGCGCCGGTGACCACCATCAGCGCCGGCAGCAGCAGCCAGGCCGCCAGCGGCACCCGCACCTTCGCCAGGGCCAGCCCGCCCCCGATGAGCGCCCCCAGCAGCGCCAGGATGAGCGCCCCCAGGATGGGGAACATGAACGGTCCGCCCTTGTGGAACAGGTCGACGAGCAGGCCCAAGGAGTCCTCCAGGTTGAGCGATTCGAGGGGAGTCTATGGCATTCGAGGGCGCGTCCTCACTCGGACGGCAGGATCACCGGGATGCGCGCGATCACCAGCCCGCCGCCCCGCGGCTTGGGGAAGGTCATGCGCTCGAACGCCGAGACCACGCAGGCCTCCACCGTCGGCTCCCCCAGGGTAGAGGAGTGCAGGGTCGCGCTGTGTACGCGCCCGCCCACCCCGATCGTGACCTTCACCTTCACCGCGCCGCTCAAGCCCGGGTCGTCCTGGAGCGCGCTCGGGTAGCAGGCCTGGAGCCCGTCGAGCTGCGACCGCACCGCCTCGCGGACCTCCTCCGGCTCGAGCGCCCCCAGCACCATCAAGCTGTCCGGCCCGGAGGGCTCCCGGAGCAGCAGCTCGGGCGGCGCCGCGGGCGGGGGGGGCAGCTCGGACAGGACGAAGCAGTAGATCCCGCCGTCCACCCCCCGGGCGGCCATGCACAGGGTCACGAGGTCCTGGACCGTCCAGTCGGCGCCCGGCACCATCGCGACGGGGCGCACGGGGTCCGCGGCCACCCGCGCGGCCAGCGCCGCGGCGCCCGACGCCCCATCCTCCACCTGCAGGGCCGAGGGGTCCGCGGGCGCGTCGACGTCCACGACCCCCTGCAGCGGCATGGGGACGCCGGCCAACCCCACGGTCATGGGCAGGCCCGACACCGGGATCAGGCCCGCGCCCTCGTCCGGCTCGCCCTGGACCAGCAGGGTCACCGAGCCCTCGCCCAGGGCGAGCAGCGCGCGGGCGGGGGTCTCCGGGCCGACCGCCAGCACGTCGGGCGCATCAAACGCCAGCCGGGGCGCCTCGACGGGCGCAGGCGCGACCGCCGGGGTCAGGGCCACCCACCCGTGCGCTCCTGCAGCCAGGATGGGGAACCGCGACGCTGCGTAGAGGGTCGGCTCGGCCAGCCCCTCAGGCAGCGTCCGGGAGGGCAGCGTCGGGACCACGCGGAGCGGCAGCGCCATCACCTCCGGCAGGGTCCAGGCCCTCACCTCGGCCAGGGCGCGCTCCTGGGCCACCCCTATCCCCGTGACGACGAGCAGGAGCAGCGCCACGGCGGCCGCCGAGCGCCGGCTGCGGGCCTCGGCGAGCAGCCCCGGAGCGGGCAGGGTGCCCACCAGGGCGGCGAGCCCCGCCCCCAGCGCCGCCACAGCCCCGGCCTGGAGCACCGCGGCCTGGGTGACCGCGCCGCGCTGCACCAGCGGACCGAGGCCCTCGGGCCCGAGGTAGGCCATCACCTCGAACACCCGCCAGGCCTCAAGCTTGTGGACCGCCAGGGTCGCGAGGGCCACACCGAGCATGCCCACGACCCCGACGCCCGACGCCGCAGCCGCGACCCGACGCCCCTCTGGCGCGGGGGCGCCGCCGCGCAGGGCGACGACGGCGACGGACGGCCCGGCGAGCAGCAGGATGCCGGGGATCCACAGGGCACCCTCCGCCCCGCTCGACCGCGCCAGCGTGGCCGCCGCAGCCGCAGACGCCAGCACCACCGCGCCCACGGCGAGCGCGCGCGTCGGCCGGGAGCCGCCCTCTCGCACCCCCAGCGCCGTGCCCAGAGCGAGGGCCCAGGAGGTCACCACCAGCGCGATCGTGGCCAGCGCGAGGCCGTACACCGACACGCTGAGCGCGCCGATGCTGACCCTGGCCGCGATGGCCGACGCGGTCTCCGATCGGGTGAACCCGAGCAGGTCCATCCCCAGGCTGCAGGCATGGATCGCCCCCACCATGCCCAGGACCACCAGCAACCCGGGCAGCACGAGCCAAACCGCCAGCGGCACCCGCGCCCGGGCGAAAGCCAGGACGCCCGCCGCGCCGGCCGCCAGCAGCGAAAAGGTACACACCAGGAGCATGGGCTGGAGCAGCGGCCCGCCTCGAGCCAGGAGATCGCTGATCCAGTCCAGGGAGTCCTCCGCAGCTCACGCGCCTCGTTGTCTGAGAGGAGCGCGCACGCCTACTTCTCCAGCCGCTGCTCCAGCGCTGCGAGCCGGGCCCGCAGGGCGTCCAGCTCCTCGGCGGGGTCTTCGGACGGCTCGGGCTCAGGCTCGGGCTCGGGCTCGGGGGGCACCCCGGCGGCCTCGAAGGGGTTGGTGGCCTGGGTCCAGCTCCCCGGCCAGCCGGCCTTGGCGCCGGTGGCCCCGAGCATCTTCTCCACCCGGTCGAGCTGGTCGTGGAGCAGCTCCAGGCCGGTGGTCATCTGCTTGCGGAGCAGACGCTGGACCGGGTCGTCCCCGGAGACGCGGATGATGCGTCGCAGCATGGAGGTGGGGAAGAAGTCCGCGCCCTTGAGCACCTCGAGCACGACCTGGAGCAGCACCTCGCGGGTGAGATCCTCGCCGGTCTTGGCGTCGACGATCTCGATCTCGTCCCCGTTGCGGACGATGGCGGCCAGCTCCTCCAGGTTGATGTAGCGGGACCGGGAGCTGTCGTAGAGGCGCCGGTTTCCATACTTCTTGATCGTGATCATGGGAACTCCCGAATCCAGGAAGGGGTATCTGTTGCGACGCGATGCTGCCATGCAAAAATGTCCTTGACGCACTGCAACATGACCCCTACATTGGGGACACCGGCGCCGCTGGAGGCGCCCCGAAGGACCTGGAGACACCGATGCTCGACAACCACACCGCCACCGCCACCGCCCGCGCCCTCACCGAGGAGGTCCTCTCCTTCCGCGACCAGATGGTCGACTGGCAGCTCGGCCAGCTCCGCCAGGCCCAGGGCTGGACCAACGACTGGCTCAAGGCGGCCCAGTCCGGCCTGGAGATCCAGGAGAAGGCCGTGCGCGCCTGGAACCGCACCCTGCTCGACGCCTGGATGCCCACGAAGGACGAGGCCTGATTGGAGGAGTTGGAGGAGGGCCCTATCAAGGTCGTCCGTCACGGACTCCAAGTTTCGAAGGCCCGTCCAGGGCAGACAGAGACCTCGAAGAGGTAGAGGTTCGCGCAACGTCCTGGCGCGTGGTCGCGAGGGAACCTCAACGCCGCATGCAAGCCCCTTCTCACAATCAGAGGACTGCAAGCATCTCCCTGGTTTCATCGCGGGCGCGCGCCGAAACGTAACGTACACCAACGATTCTCCGAGCCCTCTGTCTGTCCGTGACGGACCTTCGAAACTTGGAGTCCGTGACGGACGACCCTTCCTTCGACCCGCCTTTCCACCTCACAATGTTGCATGACAACATTCTCGCCTTGAATTATTATCGCGCAGCAACAAACGGAGCCCCCATGCCTGCCCAGCCTGACCTGTCCAAGCTCTCCGGCGAGCTGTACCGCCAGTGGGAGAAGTCGATGACCCAGTGGTGGGATCAGGTGCTGGAGTCTCCGGCGTTCCTGCAGGCGATGGGTGGCAGCCTGGCCGCGCAGTCCCAGGCCCGCTCCTCCTACGAGGAGGCCGTCGACCACTCGATGGCCCAGCTCCACCTGCCCAGCCGCAAGGACATCACCCGCCTCGCGCGCATCGCCTCGCTGCTGGAGGACCGCCTCCTCAACATGGAGGACCGGCTGCTGGAGATGGGCGACCGGCTGGAGGACATGGAGAAGGAGGTCCTCAAGGCTCGGGTCGAGGCCGCGGAGACCCGCGTGGAGATGCGCGAGAAGCTCGCCGCGATGGAGGAGCGCCTCGCCGCCATCCAGGCCGACGTGCGCAAGCCGGCCCGCCCCCGTAAGACGACCGCCAAGGCATAGGGGCGCCCCATGATGACCCTCACCGAGCGCACCGTCGAGACCGCCCGCTTCCTGGCCACCGACCCCGTCCGCGAGGCCCGGGTCGGCGCGACCACCTACGAGGTCGTGCACCACCACAACAAGCTGCGGGTGCTGCACTTCGCGCCCCGCGGCCCGGTGACGGCGAACCCCGTGTTCGTCAGCATGCCCCTGATCAACCGCTGGTTCATCTGGGACCTCATGCCCGGCCACTCGCTCATCGCCGAGCTGGTGGCGGCAGGCGTGCCCGTGTACCTGGTGGACTGGGGCAAGACCGGGCCCGAGGACAACGAGGTCACCCTCGCCTACCTCGTCGACCGCATGTTGCTGCGCGCCCTCCGCCGCGCCGAGCGCGACGCCCGACGCCGCTACAACACCGACAAGCTCGACGCCATCGGCTACTGCGTGGGCGGCACCTTCCTGGCCATCACCCTGGGCCAGTACCCCGAGTTGGCCCGGCGGGCCTGCTTCGTGGCCACCCCCATCGACTTCCACCGCTCCGGGCGCCTGGCCCTGTGGGCGCAGCCCGGCCACTTCCCGGTGGACAAGGCCATCGACGCCTTCGGCAACTACCCCGGCCGCATCATCAAGGACGCCTTCGCCTGGCTGCGCCCACAGGGCCAGACCCGCAAGTGGGTCAGCCTGTGGGAGCGCATCGACCGCGAGGGCTTCCCCGCCCTGTGGGCCGCCCTGGAGAAGTGGAGCAACGACCCCGTGGACTTCCCCGGCGAAGCCTATCGGGAGTACGTGCGCCGCTGCTACTTCGAGAACGCCCTGGTCGACGACTCGGTGGACTGGGTGATGGCCAACCGGGCGGTCCACCTGCGCGACGTCACCGTGCCCGCCCACGTCATCGCCGCCGCCAGTGACCACATCGTGCCCCCGGCCGCCGCGTTCGCCCTGGAGGGCGCCTGGGGCGGCCCGGTCACCACCCGGACCATCAAGGGCGGGCACGTCGGGGTCTGCGTCAGCGGGGTCCTGGCCGGCGCGCTGCTGGACTGGATCCGGGAGGGCTGATGAACGCGGGGCCGCCGCTGGCCGACCCCCTGGCCGCCTATTCGGCGATGCTCTCGGGGATCGATGGGCTCGACCAGCTCGAGCGCATCCGGCGCGGCATGTGGATCCACGCCACCACCCCCCGCCCCCCCGTGGGCCTGACCCCCCACGAGGTCATCCACACCCAGGACAAGCTGGCGGTCCGCTACTACGCGCCCGACGCCCCGGCCCTCAAGGCGCCGGTGCTGCTGGTGCCCTCGATGATCAACAAGGCCTGGATCCTCGACCTGGAGCCGGACCGCTCCCTGGTCGTGGGTCTGGCCACGCGCGGCCACCCGGTCTACCTGCTGGACTGGGGGGTGCCCGGCCCCGAGGACGCCCACGAGGACGTCGGCTACGCGGTGGAGGAGTTGCTGCACCGCAGCGTGGATCGGGTGCGCCGCCACGCTGGCGCCGCCGGGGTGATCCTGTTCGGCTACTGCATGGGCGGCACGCTGACCGCCATGTACGCCGCGCTGCACCCCGAGCGGGTGCTGGGGCTGGTCTGCCTCAACGCCCCGGCCCGCTTCGCCGAGTCCGGGCGGTTCGGGGACTTCGTCCGGGGCGACATCTTCGACGTCGAGGCCGCCATCCCCCCCGACGACCTGGTCCCGGTCACCGTGATGGCCCCGGCCTTCAAGCTGCTGGATCCGATGGCCAACTGGACCAAGTACCTGGGCATCGAGGCCGCCTCCCACGACCCCCGCCGCCTGGCCCGCACGATGGCCCACGAGCGCTGGCTGGAGGAGAACGTGCCGATCTCCGGGTCGATGGCCCGGGAGTGGATCACCTGCGCCTACCAGCGAGACGCCCTCCTGGAGGGCACCTGGGCGCTTCGAGGCCGCCGGGTGGACCTGGGCGCGGTCACCGCCCCCGCCCTGGTGGTGGCCTGCGAGCGGGACTTCATCACCCCGCCCCGCTGCGCCCTGCCGATGGCGGACGCCCTGGGCAGCGAAGACGTCGAGGCGGTCGAGCTGTCCGCCGGCCACATCGGCGTGATCGTGGGCTCAACGGGCCCCAAGGTGTTCTACCCCCTGCTGGACCGCTGGATCCGCCGGATCAGCGGGGTCTCGGAGGACAGATGAAGGCCATCAGCAACTGGCTGGAGACCTGGACGCGGTTCCGCCCGGACGCCGAGGCGCTGGTCGACGTGGACGCCGGCCGACGCTGGACCTATGCTGCATTGCACAATGAGGCCCTCTGCTGGGCCGGCAGGCTCGCCGAGGCGGGCATCGGGCCGGGGGACCGCGTCTCCCTGCTGGCCCACAACCGGGGAGAGACCTTCGCGCTGCTGTTCGCCTGCGCGGAGCTGGGGGCGATCCTCTGCCCCATGAACTGGCGCTTGAGCGCACCCGAGCTGCTCTGGCAGCTCGAAAACGCCGGCTCCGGGTTGCTGGTCACCGACGGCGAGCACGCCGACATGCTGACCTCTGCTCTCCCCAGCCTCTCCCTGGAGGACGGCTGCGGCGACGTCGCGGTGACCGGCCCCGGTAGCCGGCTCGATGACCCCTGGGTGATGATGTACACCTCGGGGACCACGGGCAGACCCAAGGGAGCGCTGCTCACCCACGGCCAGCTCCACTGGAACGCCCTGAACACCATCCTGGCCTGCGATCTGGCGCAGACCGACAGCACCCTCACCTTCACCCCGCTCTTCCACACCGGCGGGCTGAACTGCCTGTCCACGCCTCTGCTGCATCGCGGCGGGCGGGTGGTGCTGACCCGGGGCTTCGACCCCGCGCAGTCGCTCCGCCTCATCCAGCAGGAGGGCGTCACCCTGCTCATGGGGGTGCCCACCATCTACCAGATGATGGCGGACCACCCCGACTTCGAGGGCACCGACCTCTCCACGGTGCGGGACGCCCTGTGCGGCGGCGCCCCCCTCTCCGCGCCCCTGCTGCGCCGCTACCTGGCCCGGGACATCCCCCTGCGCCAGGGCTTCGGCATGACCGAGGTGGGGCCCAACTGCTTCTCCATGCCCCACGACGCGGTCGAGTCCAAGATCGAGTCGGTGGGCAAGCCCATCCCGCATGTCGCGATGCGCCTGGTGCGCCCCGACGGCACCGACTGCGACGTCGACGAGCCCGGGGAGCTCCTGCTCAGCGGCCCGGCGGTGTTCGGGGGCTACTGGAACAACCCCGCCGCCGACGCGAAGTCCTTCGTGGACGGCTGGTTCCGCACCGGCGACGTGCTCGCCTGCGACGCCGACGGCTTCTACCGGGTCGCCGGGCGCATCAAGGAGATGTTCATCTCCGGCGGCGAGAACGTCTACCCGGCCGAGGTCGAGGCCGCGATCTTCGAGCACCCCGGGGTGGCCCAGGTCGCGGTCATCGGCGTGCCCCACGAACGCTGGGGCGAGGTCGGCCACGCCTTCATCGAGCCCCAGCCCGGCGCCGCCATCGACCTGGACGCTCTGCGCGCCCACCTGCTGGCCCGCCTGGCGAAGTACAAGGTGCCCAAGCGCTTCGACCTCTTCGACGCGCTGCCCCGGACAGCTTCAGGCAAGATCGACAAGGTGTCCCTGAAGCACCAGACCCTCACGGAGGAGACCCCATGACCCTGCCCCGCGCCGCCGCGCTCGCCGCGCTCCTGCTGACCCTCGGCTGCAAGGATGACCCCTACGCCGACGACAGCTCCGCCACCGACGACAGCTCCGCCACCGACGACACGTCCGCCACCGACGACACCTCCCAGGGCGAGGAGCAGAACATCGAGGGCACCTGGCTCTCCGAGGGCGACAACATCAGCCCGCTGTTCCAGTCCCAGTTCTTCAACTACACCTCGATCACGGCCACGTTCAACACGGACCTGAGCTACGACGTCGACGCCACCGACGGCGACGGCGCCCAGTACAACTTCCAGGGCACCTACGTGGTGGACACCTCCACGGAGATCCCCAGCATCGTGCTGACCCAGACCGTGCCCAACGCGACCACCGCCGAGGGCATCTGGCAGGTCGAGGGCAGCACCCTGACCTATGAGGTCGTGCAGACCCAGCCCAACCCCGCCGGCTTCGTGGCGCCCACCCCCGAGACCGGCTTCGGCAGCACCTCCGGCCCCGGCCTGGTCGAGGGCGACAACGTGCAGGTCTACGTCAAGCAGTGACCCTCCTCCTCCTCGCCGCGCTGGCGCAGGCCAGCGAGCCGGGCGCGCCCATCGAGGCCCGCGCCACCGAAGACGCCGCGCGCGCCGAGGAGCAGGGCGTGAAGCCCACGCTGCCCAAGCCGGGCAACGGGCTCAAGTTCCTGGGGCTGGTCCAGTTCAAGCCCACCGCGACCAACCTGACCAGCACCAACCCCTTCCTGGACGGCCAGGTCATCGGCGCGCTGGGCGGCACCAGCGGCATGACCGCCGGGGAGTCCGCCGGCTTCTACACCGAGCAGCGGGTCGGCGCCTTCTTCACCTACGCCCCGCCCATCCTGGACGGCCACGCCGCGCTCTCGGCGGGCTTCGAGGTGGACTGGGCGATGGGCGACCAGTCCTACTCCACCGGCGGCAACGTGGGCGGCGGCTTCGGCGCCGACGGGGTGAACCTCCAGACCCGCCGGATGAACGTCTCCCTCAAGCCCGACCTGCCCGGCGGGCACCGGCTGCACGTCATCGTGGGCATGCAGTGGCTGGGGGACTCGGTGAACGACCCCACCGCCTCGCGGCCCGACGACCTGTTCCGGTCCGGCGGGCGGGTGATGTTCTGGGGCAGCGAGGCCGCCGGGGTCGCCGCGTATGGTGGCTACGAGACCGGCTGGGGCGACCGGCTGCGCTACCGGCTTGGGGCCTTCTCCCTGTACGAGCGTGGCCTGACCGAGCCCGACGACGTCTGGATCGCGGTCGTCGACGTGCAGGCCCACCCCCTCTACGCCACCACCGTGGGCGGGCACGCCTGGGCCCTGCGGGACCGCTCCGGCGGCCAGCAGGGCCTGCTGGGCGTGGGGCCCTCCTCGTCCCTGGCCGAGTGGCAGGGGGCCGCGCGCCTCGACCTGCGGCCCGACGGCGAGGGCACAGCCCCGGCCATCAGCACCGACCTCTACTGGCTGGCCCTGGACGCCGCCTACAACCACAACCTCGCCAAGGGGCCCCTGGGCGCGACGGCGCTGGCGCTCCTCAACACCGGCACCGTGTACGGGCAGGGCGTGCCCAACGTGCCGGTGCGGGGCTTCGTGGGGGACGCCGAGGTCCGGCTGCGCTACGCCGAGGGCAAGGGCAGCGTGATCCGGGTCGAGGGCCTCTACGTGAGCGCCGACGACCCCGACACCCAGCGCTACGAGGGCGTCTTCACGGGGAACACCTACGGCATCGTCGGCGCGGTCCACCTGACCCACGGCTGCCTGCTGCTCTTCCCCGACCCCTTCTCGATCAACCGGCAGCTCGCGGTGGTCTACGACACCTCGGCGGCCGGGCGGGGCCTGCTCGCGGTCAGCGGCAGCGTGGGCTACGACGTCATCCCCAGCCGCCTGACGGTGCGGGGCGGCGCCGCCCACGCCCACGAGCCGGGCGTCGGCCACTACGGCACCGAGCTGAACGCCTCCGTCATCGCCGAGCCCTGGCTGTTCCTGCGCACGGGCCTGCACGCCGCGACGGTCGTCGGCCGGGACGTCCCCCCGGCGGGGGCCAGCGAGGGCCTGCCCCGCAACCCCTGGATGGTCTACGGCTCCCTGGACTGGGTGGTGTTCTAGTGCTCACTCTGTTCCCTCTGCTCCCTCTGCTCCTCGCCCTCGTCGCCTGCGTGCCGCGCTACCACGAGCTCGGGCCCCTGGACCCCTCCGCGCTGTACACCCCGCTGCCGACGCAGCACATGCGGGTGGACGGGGTGGACATCGCCTACGTCGACAGCGGGGGCAGCGGCCCGCCGCTGGTCTTCATCCACGGGCTCTCCAGCTACATGGGCTTCTGGGAGTACCAGCTCCCCGCCTTCACCGACACCCACCGGGTGCTCGCCCTGGACCTGCCCGGCTACGGCGCCTCCGGCCGCCCCGACGCCCCCTGCACCCCGCCCTGGTATGGGGAGCTGGTCTTCCATTGGCTCGATGAGCTGAGCATCTCCGAGGCCGCGCTCGCCGGGCACTCGATGGGCGGGCAGATCGCGCTGACCATGGCGCTGGAGCACCCCGAGCGGGTGTCGAAGCTGGTGCTCTCCGCCCCCGCCGGCATCGAGACCTTCGCCCCGGGCTACGGCAACTGGATGAAGGACTACTGGCACGAGGGCCGCGCCCTGCACGCCAAGGAGGAGGACCTCCGCGCCACCTTCACCACGCTGGTGTTCAACAACACCGACGACGGCGTCGAGCGCCTGCTGGAGGAGCGCGTCCGCATGGGCCAGCACCCCTCCTTCGAGGGCACCGCGGTGGCCGTCTCCCGCTCGGTCGCCGGCATGCTCGACTACCCGGTCGCCGCCCGGCTGGAGGAGGTCCGCGTGCCCACCCTCCTCGTGTTCGGCACCCGCGACCACATGATCCCGAACCCCATCTTCAACGGCGGGCGCACCCGCGCCGTGGCCCAGGAAGGGCAGCGCCGCATCCCCGATGCGCAGCTCGTGATGATCCCGCGCGCCGGCCACACCGTCCACCACGACGCCCCCGAGGCGTTCAACGCGGCGGTCAAGACCTTCCTGGAGTAAGCCATGCCCCTGCTCGCCCTGATCCCGCTGGCCCTGGCCACCGCGGAGTACGACCCCACTGCGCCCGCCCAGCGCTTCACCGGCCAGGAGGTCTATACGATCGACGGCAGCTTCCAGCTCTGGAGCGCCATCGAGCGGCACGAGGACCCCGACCGCCGGCTCTTCGGGCAGGACACCTTCAACAGCGCGACCGAGTGGCCCTCCGGCGCGGCCTGGGCCCCCTGGATCGTGGACTGCTTCGGGGACGCCAGCCCCCACTCGTCCAGCTTCCTGCTGCACATGGGCGTCCACGAGGCCACCGCCACCGGCACCCCCATCCTCTTCGTGCCGGGCGCGGGGGACAACGGCAGCCGGGGCTTCATCACGATGGCGACCAACCTGGACGCCGACGGCCGGCCGGTCTACGCCATCACCTTCGCCCACCCCCACGGCGACGTCTTCCAGCACGCCGAGGTCATCGCCGACGCCATCGCCCGCATCAAGGAGCGCACCGGCGCCGAGCAGGTCGACCTCGTGGCCCACTCCAAGGGCGGCGTCTCCGCGGCGGTCTACGTCTCCCACACCGCCTCGGCCGACTGGGGCGGCGGCGCCTACGAGCGGGTCGGCACCCCCTACCGGGGCGACGTGCGGCGCCTGGTGCTGGCCGGCACCCCGCTGGGCGGCATCGACACCGCCTACCGGTGGACGAGCATCAACCTGCTGCTGATCGACGCCGACACCGCGATGGCCCCCACCTCGTGGTCCACGTACTACCCCTCCACCTCGACCTACTACTGGATCTACAGCGACCTCGAAGACCAGGACATGCACCCCACCGGGATGGACCTCTTCCCCGGTCAGCGTCAGATCCTGGCCCGCCAGTCCCCCACCCTGCCCGGCGAGATGCCCTGGCTGGGGTCCTACGCGGTGCAGTGGGACTGGTACACCACCTACGAGGGCGGCCTGGGCTTCTACTCCAGCTCCAACGGCATCGACGACGCGATCGCCGACGGCGGCGACCTGATCGCGAAGCTGGCTGACCAGGGGGCCGACCCCGAGGTGGAGATCTTCCTGCTGGCCGGCGAGAACCCCATCATGCCCAACGCCAGCCAGGACTACCTGGCCCAGATCTACGGCCAGGCCTGGATCGACCTGGCGACCGTGGGCACCGACATCTGGGCGGCCCTGGGGGCCCAGCTCGTGGGCCAGAGCCTGGTCTCCCAGGGCTTCGAGCAGGAGGACGTGCAGGGCCTCGCCCAGGGCAAGCTGGTGCTGGGGGAGATCACCGGGCCCAGCGACGGGCTGGTCTTCGTGGACAGCGCCACGAAGGAGGCCGCGCTCACCGGGCGGGGGGCCACCATCTCCCAGACCTACGTGGCCAACCTGAGCCACCTCGACCTGCTCAACGCCAGCGTCACCTACGGCGCCCAGCTCGTGGCCGAGGCCGACGCCGATCCGGTGGAAGACGGCTGGAAGGCCGCCGTGGGCCGCCGCTTCATCGAGGCCGACACCATCGGCTGGCTGCGCGAGGTGCTCGCCGACCCCGAGGACACCGGGGTGCCCTCCGACGACACCGGGATCTCCACCGACGACACCGGCGGGGCCGATGACACCGGCGTCGCCACCGACGACTCCGGCGCCGCCACCGACGACTCCAGCGCGACCGACGACACCGGCAGCGGCGGGGGCGACGGCAAGTCCGGCGGGCGCTGCGGCGTGGCTCCGGCGGCCGGCGCCTGGGCGCTCTTCGCCGCGCTGGGCCTGGCGGTCCGGCGCCGCCGCCGGTGAAGGGTTCGTCAAGTCGCCTCAACCGGTGAACCCGGCCCCGGGGCCGCCTGTCGATCCCATCAGAACTCGGAGGATCGCATGCGTGGCCCCCTGCTCCTGCTCGCCCTCTCCAGCGCCGCCGCCGCCGCCGCCACCGAGCCGGTGCCCGACGACGCGGTGCGCGCCGTCCGCGTCGAGGTCTTCGAGGACGCCCTCGCTGACGCCGCCCTCTCCGCCGCCAGCGAGCAGCTCGGCACCCCCTACCGCTGGAACGGCCGGGACACCGCCAGGCTGCCCGGCCTGGACTGCCTGGGCCTGCTCTTCGTGGCCTACGGCCCGGCGACCGACACGCCGTGGTCCGCCTACCCGGTCAACCCCTCCGAGCTGGTGGCCGGGGAGTGGCTGGGGCCCACGGTGGAGGGCACGCCTGCGATGCGCCGGGACCTGGACGTGGGCGATCTCCAGCCCGGCGACGTGCTCTATTTCCTGATGGAGGGCTACGAGATCCCGGACGCGCCGCTCTGGGTCCGGGGGCAGGCGGCGTTCTGGCCCTGGCACACCGCGCTCTACGTGGGCGGTGGCGAGGTCCTGCACGCCGCCCCCGGCGATGAGGTGCGTCGCCAGGCGCTGGACAGCATCGCCTGGGACGCCCTGCTGGCGACGCGCCCGGCGCTCAGCGCACCGCGGTGACCGAGGCGTCCATCTCCTCGTTGAAGTCCCGGCGCAGAGGGATCATGCTGTGGAAGACCGCGGGCTTGCGCTCCACGATCATGTCCCCCTCCGGGCGCTCCACCGAGGCGGTGACGTCCTGGGTGACGAAGTCCACGTAGGTCACCTCCGCGTGGCGCACGTTCCGGGGCGGGGGGGGGTCCTCGGCCTGGGCGAAGGCGACAGCGCTGGTGAGGGCGGCCAGAGCGGCCAGAGCCAGGGTGCGGGCAAGCTGCGACATTCTCTTCCTCCTGCTATGGTGGTGAGGCTCCCGAGGCGACAGGGATGTCCTCGGGTCATCGGACAATCGCGGGCTGCCGCAGTTCCGACGCTCGGAAGGTCTTCGTGAAGCTCCTGCTGCTGTTCGCCGCCTGTACGTGGCTGAATGAGGACGATCTCGCCGCTCGGCTGGACCGGGACGGGGACGGCCACCAGGGCATCCCCGTCGGCGACGACTGCGACGACGACGACGCCGACGCGCACCCCGGCGCCGAGGAGCGCTGCGGCGGCGGGGACGAGGACTGCGACGGCACGGTCGACGAGACCCCCGTCGACGCCGCGGCCTACTACCGCGACAGCGACGGCGACGGCTTCGGGCTGTTGACCGACGCGGTGTTCACCTGCTCGGCCCCCACCGGCTACGTGGCCAACAGCGACGACTGCGACGACGGGGACGCCGACATCAACCCCGACGGCGTCGAGGTCTGCGACGACGTGGACAACGACTGCGACGGCGACGCGGACGGCGACGCCACCGACGCCGGCACCTGGTACCCCGACCTCGACGGCGACACCTATGGCGACGACGACGGCGCGGTGCTGGCCTGCGATGCCCCCGAGGACCACGTCTCGTCCGGCGGGGACTGCGACGACAGCAGCGCCGCGGTGGCCCCGAACCTCGTCGAGATCTGCAACGACGGCCTGGACAACGACTGCAGCGGCGACGCGCCGGAGTGTGTGCTCGGCGGCGTCTACGACGTCGACGCGCTGGGCGTCACGGTGACCGGCCAGGGCGGCGACTTCGGCGAGGCGCTGGTGGGTGGGGACTTCAACGGCGACGGCGACGGCGACATCGTGATCGGCGCGCCCACCAAGTCCAACCTCAACAAGGGCAACCTCTACATCTTCTACGGCCCCCTCACCGCCTCGGTGGATGGCACGGCCGCCGACGACCGGATCATCGGCGTGCAGTCGCCGGGCTACGTCGGGCTGTCCCTCGCCAACGTGGGCGACATCGACGGCGACGGCGCCGACGACCTGCTGGTGGGGGCGCGCTCCGTCAGCAACCACCTGGCCTTCCCCGGGGGCGCCTACCTGCTCCACGGCGCCGAGCTGCCCTCCGCTGACCTGAACGACCCCCCTGCGGTCATCTACGGGGCCGCGAACAACGACCGCGCCGGGGTGGCGGTGGCCGGCCCGGGGGACTACACCGGCGACGGCGTGCCCGACCTGCTCATCACGGCCACGCGCAACGACGACGCGGCCGAGGACGCCGGCGCGGTCTGCCTGGTGGACGGCACCGTCAACGGGGACTCCTCCCTGCAGCAGGCGGAGGGCTGCCTGCGCGGCGAGGAGGCCGGCGACGAGCTGGGCGCGCGGCTGGTGGTCCTGGGGGACGTCGACGGCGACGGCCGCGACGACTTCGCGGTCAGCTCCCTCACCCACAGCGCCAAGGGCGCGGTGTGGATGGTCCCGGACATGCGGACCAACTTCAACAACATCCGGAACAACGCCAAGCTGGTGGGCGAGCGGGACGACGACGCCGCCGGCACCGCGCTGGGCGCCCCGGGGGACGTCGACGGCGACGGGCTGGCGGACCTGCTGGTGGGCGCGCCGGGCAGCGACCGGGCGACCTCCGACGCGGGCGCGGCCTACCTCGTGCTGGGCTCGACCTGGGCGGACAGCGGGCTGACCGAGGCCCTGGCGGACATGTCCCAGGTGATCTTCGTGGGTGAGTCTGCGCAGGACTTCGCGGGCACGGCGGTGGGCGCGACCGACCTCGATGGGCAGGGCGCGCCGGATCTGGTGATCTCCTCGCCGACCAACAGCACCTCCTCGGCGACCGCCGGGGGGCGGGTCTACGTCTTCATGGACAGCGCCGCGCTGGTGGGCGAGGTGGACCTCTCCGAGGCCGATCTCAAGATCGACGGGACCGAGGACGCCGCCCAGATCGGGCTTTCGTTGACTGGAGTCAGCGACGTGAACGGCGATCCCTACGGCGATCTGCTCATCGGCGCGCCCTACCAGGGGGGCACCTCGGCGGGGGCCGTCCACCTCGTGTTCGGAGCCGGCCAGTAGGGCAGGTCGCTGACAGCGCGGGGCTCTTTCGGCTAAGATGGCGCCCGGAAGGAGGACTGGAATGCTCCTGCTGCTGGTCATCGCCGGCGCGCAGGCCGCGTGCCCCGAGGCGACTGACTCCCAGGCGCTGGTCGCGGCGATGGGCGCCGCTGACGCTGCGTTCGCTGGGATGCAGATCGAGGCCTTCGACGAGGCCTACAACCGCGCCCATGTCCTCCTGGAGTGCCTGGGCGAGCCGCTGCTGCCCCCCGACGCCGCCCAGCTCCACCGACTGGACGGCTACGCGCTGTTCCTGGAGCAGCAGGAGGTCCAGGCCCAGGCGTCCTTCGCCGCCGCCGCGCGCATCCAGCCCGCCTACAACCTCCCCGCCTCCCTCGCCCCCGAGGGGCACCCGATGCGCGACGCCTACGAGGCCGCCCGGGCGGCGCCGGCCGCAGAGCCCCAGGTGTTCCCGCCCCCCGCCGAGGGCTACCTGGTGGTCGACGGCCTGCGGGCGGCGTCCCGACCCACCGGACAGCCCGCGATCGTGCAGCTCATCGCGCTGGACGGCTCGGTGCTGTGGACGCAGATGGTCGGGCCGGACCAGAGCCCGCCCGAGTACGCCGTGAAGCAGGAGGCCGTGACCGTGGTCCAGCCCCCGCCCGGCGACCCCCTGCCCCCCGCGCCGACCCCGAAGGCCCGCCCGGTCGGGCTGATCGCCGCCACCGGGGGCGCGCTGGTGGCCACCGGGCTGTGCTACCTGGGCGCAACGGCCAGCTACAACACCTTCCACGACCCCGAGACGCCCTACCAGACGGTCGGCGGGGTCTACAGCCGGACCCGCGCGCTGACCGCCGGGACCTTCATCGCGGGCGCCGCCACGCTGGGCCTGGGCGCTGTCACCGTGGTGCGGTGGTGAGCGGGCCCCGGCGCTATCACCTGCTCGAGCCGGTCGGTCGGGGCAGCTTCGGCACGGTCTACCGAGCCACGATGGAGGCCGAAGGCGGCTTCTCCAAGGAGGTCGCCCTCAAGATCCTCAAGCCCGAGGTGGCCAGCCAGATGGACATGACCAGCCGGCTGCGCGACGAGGCGCGCCTGCTGGGCCTGCTGCGCCATCGGGCCATCCTCCAGGTCGACGGGCTGGTCTTCATCGAGGGCCGCTGGGCCGTCGTCATGGAGTACATCGAGGGCGTCAGCCTGCACGAGGCCACAAGCCAGGCGCGCATGCCGCTGGGGGTCTCCCTGGAGATCCTGGCCGAGATCTCCAGCGCCCTCAACGTCGCCTACAACCAGCCCGGCCCCGACGGCCGCCCCCTGCACCTCATCCACCGGGACATCAAGCCCGCGAACATCCGCATCACCGCCTCGGGCGGGGTGAAGGTGCTCGACTTCGGCATCGCGCGGGCCAACTACAACAACCGCGAGGCCGAGACCGGCAGCCTGCTCATGGGCAGCTTCGGCTACATGTCCCCCGAGCGGCTGGACTCCATCGACGGCCCCGAGGGCGACATCTACGCCCTGGGTGTGGTGCTCTACGAGATGGTCGTGGGGGAGCGGCTGGGCAAGACCTCCTCCAACCTGGACCGCCACGCCAGCTTCCACCGGGCGGCCCTCAAGCGGTTCGAGCGCATCGTCGGCGAGCCCGGCGCCGAGGCCACCGACCTGCTGGGGCGCATGCTCTCCTACCGCATCGGCGACCGGCCCAACGCCCGGGAGCTGGAGATCGCCTGCCGCCGCATCGCGCGGGCCTTGAACCACGAGTCGCTGTCCGAGTGGGCCGGGCGCATCGTGCCCTTCCTCATGAACAGCACGCCGCCGGGGCTGACCGACGACGACAGCCAGCTCACCGGCATGACCCTCGCCGAGCAGCGCCCCTCCTGGGACCGCATGGGCGAGGCCGGCATGCTGGGGGACCCCACCGCCGCGCTGCCCGGCCGCTTCGACTTCGAGAACGACACCTTCCCGATGGACGAGCTGCCCACAGCCAGCCTGATGCAGTTCGACCTGCCCACCCCGCTGCCGCCGCTCTACACCGACCCCACCCCGTCGGAGCCTCCTGAGCTGCTGGAGCCCCTGGAGCCTCTGGAGCCCCTGGTGGTGACCGGCCCGGACGTGGACGACCAGCCTCTGCGTCGCCTGCTGCTGCTGATCGTGGGCATGGCGGCGCTGCTGGCGGCGCTGGCGCTGGTCGCGGTCATCTCCTCCAAGGGCGCGTCCCGGCACACCGGCGGGACGGTGCACACCCCGGCGCCCCCGGCGGAGCCCGCCGCGGACATGGGCGATGACGTGCGCTTCCTCCAGGTGGGGCCCATCGAGCCGGTGATGCCGGACCGGCCCCGGAACCCCCCGCCGGCCACGGCCCCCACCAAGGCCCCCGGCGAGGACCCCGTCGGGGCCACCGCGCCGGCGCCCGCTCAGGGGCGGGTGACGGTCACCGGCGACCCGGTCAAGCTGGTCCTGGAGGGACCGAACGGCAAGTTCTCCCCGGGTCGCGTGCCCGCGGGCACCTACACGATCCGCGCGACCTTCGAGGGCCGCGAGCCCCTGGTCGCCGGCCAGATCGAGGTCGTGCAGGACACCACGCTGACCCTCAAGTGCAACGCGACCTTCGCCCGCTGTATGGTGAGCCGTTAAGACCCATCGGACCTCATCAGGTTCCGAGGACGGTATGGACGAGGGCCGGCGCTACGAGATCCTGGGCACCCTTGGAAAGGGCGGCTTCGGGACGGTCTACAAGGCCCGCATGCACGGCGCGGGCGACTTCACCAAGCTGGTCGCCCTCAAGGTGATGAACCCCGAGGTCGAGGGCATGGAGGAGATCGCCCGGCGCACCCGGGACGAGGCCCGCGTGCTCGGCCTGGTGCGGCACCGCGCGATCGTGCAGGTAGACGGCCTGATCCGGCTGGAGGGGCGCTGGACCATCGTCATGGAGTACGTCTCCGGCGTGGACCTCACCAAGGTCATCGAGGTGGGCCCCGTGCCCGCCACGGTCGCCCTGGAGGTGGTCGAGGAGGTCTCCCAGGCCCTGGACGCCGCCCAGCGCCAGCTCGGCCCCCGGGGCGAGCCCCTGCGTCTGCTGCACCGCGACATCAAGCCCTCCAACCTCCAGCTCACCGAGCGCGGCGAGGTCAAGGTGCTGGACTTCGGCACCGCGCGGGCCAACTTCGCCGCCCGCGAGGCCAAGACCCAGGCCCTCGCCTTCGGCACCCTCGACTACATGTCCCCCGAGCGCATGGACTTCGAGGACGTGCCGGCCGGCGACATCTACGCCCTGGGCGCGGTCTTCTACGAGCTGCTCAGCGGCCAGCGCCTGGGGCGTACCTCCCCGGTGCCCAAGAAGCACGCCGAGCACGTCGCGAAGGCCAAGGCCCGGCTGGAGAGCCTGGAGGTCCCCGCCCCGGTGGTCGACCTCTGCGTGCAGATGCTGGCCTACGAGCCCGAGGATCGCCCGGTCGCCGACCGCCTGGACAACATCTGCCGCAAGCTGCGTGCCGCGCTGCGCGGCCCCTGGCTGGCGGACTGGGCCGAGGAGAACGTGCCGCGGCTGATGCTGCTGGTCCGCAAGACCATGATGGACGGCATGACCGGGGTGACCCTGCGCGAGCAGACCGCCTCCAACTCCATCGCGATGTCCCCGGAGCGCAACCTCGCGGTCACCCGCACCCCGCCCCCGCCTCCGCCGGTCAGCCGCCCGGACCCACCCGAGCAGGAGGAGGCCGCGGAGGAGGAGGACGAGGGCCTGCCCTGGCGCTGGATCATCCTGGGCCTGTTCCTGGGCCTCATCTTCCTGTGCTGCGCGGGCGGCGGCGTGGGCGCCTGGCTGCTGAGCGGCGTCCAGCTCCCGGCCCTGCCCCGCTAGTTCACTGCGGCGCTCACCGTGCTGATGCGCCGGGTCCCGCCCCGCGTCGGGCGGTCCTCGGCGTGCTCGGGCAGCTCGAACCAGAACGTGGTGCCACGCCCCAGCTTGCTCTCGAAGCCGATGCGGCCGTTGAGGTGCAGCACGATGTTTCGGGCCAGGGCGAGGCCCCGATCCTCGGCGCCCTGGCTGCCGTCCCGACGGAACACCCGGGGCTGGAAGGCCTCGGGGATGCCGTGCCCGTCGTCGCGGACCTCGACCCGGAAGATGTCCCGGGAGCGCCGCACCGAGACCTGCACCCTGCCCCGGGTGGGCGCGAACTTCAGGGCGTTGTCCAGCAGGATGTGGATGACGTCGACGACGCGGTCGGGGTCGACCTTGACCCGGGCCTCGGGCACGGTGGCGGAGACCTCGACGTGGACCTGCAGGTCCTCGGCGGCGCGGCGGGTCTCGTAGACGCAGGCCTCGACCAGCCGGGCGAGGTCGACCTGCTCCATCTTGAAGTGCATGCCGGTGGGGTCGGCGGTCTCGGCGGCGATGAGGCTCTCGGAGAGGCGCACCATGCGCTCCGCGTTGGTGTGTGCCACGTCCACGAGCTGGGAGACCTTGGGCGAGACGTCGCCGGCCACCCCGCCGCGGATCAGGCCCAGCGCCCCCCGCACCGAGGTCAGCGGCGCCCGCAGGTCGCGGGCCAGGGCGGTGATGGTCTCGTTGTTGTTGCGGACCACGCTGCGCTGCCGGGTGACGTCCCGGACGATGGCGACCACGTCGGTGCGCCCGGTGGCCACGAGGCGGGCCTCGAAGTCCCGCAGGCCCCGGTCGGAGTCCATGCGGAACTCCACCACGCTGGAGCCCTTGGCCAGGGCGTCCTCAGCCCGGCCCAGCAGCGGGTGGGTGATGCGCGAGGGCCAGAAGTCGGTGATCGAGCGCCCGGTGAGGTCGGACGGCCCCAACAGCCCCAGGCCATCCTTGTGGTCGAGCACCGTGCCGTCGGCCCGCATGTGAAGGACGAGGTCCGGGATCGCGTCGAACAGGGCGCGGGTGCGGGCCTCGCTCGCGCGCAGGGCGGCCTGCTGCTCGGCGGTCGTGCGGTTCCAGTTCACCGCGAGCTGGAAGGCCACCAGCGCGATGCAGACCATCAGCGCGATGCTGAAGAAGGGCGCGAGCTGGTTGCCGTAGACCACGCCGTCGACGTCGGCGACCCAGTCCGGGGTGTACACCCAGGTGGAGTCCTCCACCTGGCGGAGCAGGGCGTTGAGCTGGGAGCGAGCGATGACGCGGTTGCCCAGGTTGCTCAGCGCCAGCGTGCCGGTGCCCAGGGCCAGCGCGGCGGCCATCAGCCTGCGGCTGGGCATCTCCCATTTGCCGGACAGCCCGTACGAAGCCCGCCAGCGCCGCACCCACTCGCCGCTCAGGGCGAGCACCGGGCCGGTGATGAACAGCCACTGGACGAACGGGCCGACCCAGCGCCCGTGCCAGATGGGCAGCGACTCGGCCAGCTCCATGCCCAGCGCGGTCGTGTAGAACGGCGCGGAGATGGCCGCCGTCAGCGACGCCAGCAGGCTGATCAGCACATAGAACAGCCACGAGAAGGGCGTTCGCAGGGAGATCGTCAGCGGCATGACCCGGAAGCTCAGGGTCATGGTCAGGATCCCCAGCGCCTCCAGGCTCCCCACCACCAGCGCCCAGGAGAACGGCACGCCGTTGTAGGTCAACAGCACCGCCGCGCCCACCACCGCGCCGACGTAGCCCCACCAGAACCCGAACCACAGCGCGATCAGCCCGAAGAAGAGCATCGGCGGGTAGAGCACCAGGGTGCCGTTGATGCCGCCGATGCTGACGCTCAGGCCCTGCCACCCCAGCTCGATCAGGCCGATGCCCAGCCCCACGGTGGCCACAAGCGCGGCCACCCACACCACGAGGATGCGCCAGTGCCCCGGCTCGCCGGGCTCAGAGAAGACACGCCGCAGCGGGATCGCGGAGTATCGAGCGAACTCTGGGGCGGGGGAGTCCCGCAAGAGCCCCTCCTGGAGGTGGTGTGTCGAGCCGGTCGGCTTCCCAACAGACTACAACGTCTTGACAAGAGCCGTACGTTGACCTTCTGTGAGGACACGATGGTGACGTGGATCTTCGGCTACGGATCCTTGATCCCGAGGCCCGACTTCCCCTACGTCGAGCGACAGGCAGGCTTCATCCAGGGCTGGTCGCGGCGCTTCTGGCAGGGGTCGACCGACCACCGGGGTGTCCCTGGGGCTCCTGGGCGGGTGGTGACCCTCACACCGAGCCCGGGGGAGCGCTGCTGGGGTGTGGCCTACGCCGTCGACCCTGCCCACCGCGACGCGACCCTCGCCCGGCTCGATCACCGGGAGAAGGGGGGCTACGCGCGGGAGGTCGTCGCGGTGCATCGGAGGACCGGCGCGCCGATCCACGGGGCGTTGGTCTACCTGGCCACGCCGGAGAACCCCAACTACCTGGGCCCTGCGTCGCTGGACGAGATCGCCCGGACCATCGCGCGCAGCGTGGGCCCCAGCGGCCCCAACCTGGACTACCTCCTGCATCTTGAGGAGGGCCTGCGCGCGCTGGAGGTCGAGGACCCCCACGTCTTCGAGCTGGCCCGGATCACGCGCCGCTTGATCGGCGCATGACACGGACATCATCGGGCCCCCGGGGCGTGGTAGCGTGTCGGCGTGTGGCTGCTCATCGCCCTCATCGCCGCCGCGCTCGCCGAGGACGTCCGGGACCTCGCCAACGCGTGGAAGCGCATGCACAACGAGGCCGTCGACCTGCACAACGCGGGCGACGACGAGGCCGCGCTCGCCCTGGCCCGGGAGGCCCTGCGCCTGGCCCCGTCCGGCCAGGACACCCGGACGCTCATCCTGGTCGCGGAGATCGCGGGCGAGCAGAAGCAGTACATCGAGGCGCTGAACGCCCTGGACCAGCTCGCTGAGCGGGAGAAGGTCCCCTGGGGGGTGTTCTACAACGGCGCCATCACCGCGCGCGTCGGCGGCTACCCGGCCAGCGCCTACCGCTACGCCCGGGAGGCCCTGGCCCGCACCCAGGACCAGCAGGCCCTCGTCGCGCCGGTCTACGTGTCCACGGCGATGGACATCGCGGTGACCGACAAGGTGCTCCTGGTCAAGGCGGTCGAGGGCAGCGCGCTCATCCCCGACAGCGAGGAGCTCTACCTGCGCGCGGACCTGGTGCGGGTGCTGATGAGCGAGGGCCGCTGCGCGGACGCCACCGCAGTGGCCGCCCGGCTGCCCGAGGACCCCGAGCGCGCCGAGCGGCTGTCGGCCTGCGTCACCCGCTGAGCGTCACTCCCCGACTGGGACGTAGACCTCGCCGCCCTCATCCTTGAAGCGCTGGGACATCTGGCCCATGCCGCTCTCGCGGGCGGCCTCGGCGTCCACGCCCTGCTGCACGGCCAGCTCCCGAAGCTCCTGGGTGATCTTCATCGAGCAGAACCGGGGGCCGCACATCGAGCAGAAGTGGGCGACCTTCGCGGCCGGGGCGGGCAGGGTCTCGTCGTGATAGGCGCGGGCGGTCTCGGGGTCGAGCGCGAGGTTGAACTGGTCCTCCCAGCGGAACTCGAAGCGCGCCCGGGACAGGGCGTCGTCGCGGTCCTGGGCGCCGGGGTGGCCCTTGGCGACGTCGGCGGCGTGGGCGGCGATGCGGTAGGCGATCAGGCCCTCCTTGACGTCGGACTTGTCGGGCAGGCCCAGGTGCTCCTTGGGGGTGACGTAGCAGAGCATCGCGCAGCCCTGGCTGCCGATGACTGCGGCCCCGATGGCCGAGGTGATGTGGTCGTAGCCGGGGGCGATGTCGGTGGTGAGCGGGCCCAGGGTGTAGAAGGGCGCCTCGTAGCAGTGCTCGAGCTGCTCGTCCATGTTGCGCTGGATCTTGTCGAGGGGGACGTGGCCGGGGCCCTCGATCATGACCTGGACATCGTGATCCCAGGCGATCTTCGTCAGCTCGCCCAGGGTGCGCAGCTCGGCGAACTGGGCGGCGTCGTTGGCGTCGGCGATGCTGCCGGGGCGCAGGCCGTCGCCCAGGGAGAACGAGACGTCGTAGCGCTTCATCAGCGCGCAGATGCGGTCGAAGTGGGTGTAGAGGAAGTTCTCCTGGTGGTGGTGCAGGCACCACCGGGCCATGATCGAGCCGCCGCGGCTGACGATGCCGGTCACCCGCCGGGCCGTCAGCGGCACGAAGCGCAGCAGCACGCCGGCGTGGATGGTGAAGTAGTCCACCCCCTGCTCGGCCTGCTCGTGCAGGGTCTCCAGGAACAGGTCGATGCTGAGGTCCTCGACCCGGCCCTTGACCTTCTCCAGGCACTGATAGATGGGTACGGTGCCGATGGGCACGGGGCTGTTGCGGAGGATGGCCTCGCGGGTGCGGTGGATGTCCTGGCCGGTGGAGAGGTCCATCACCGTGTCCGCGCCCCAGCGCAGGGCCCAGCGCAGCTTCTCGACCTCCTCCTCGATCCCGGAGGAGACCGCGGAGTTGCCGATGTTGGCGTTGACCTTCACCTTGAAGTTGCGGCCGATGATCATCGGCTCCAGCTCGGGGTGGCGCTTGTTGGCCGGGATGATGGCCCGGCCCCGGGCGACCTCGGCGCGCACGAACTCCGGCTCCACGCCCTCCCGGATGGCGATGAAGCGCATCTCCGGGGTGACCTCGCCCTGCCGGGCGTAGTGCATCTGGGAGAAGTTGGTGTCGCCGCGGGCCTCGCGGCCGGCGACCCAGGGGGCCCGGCGGGCGGGCAGGCCCTGGTGGGCGGTGAAGCCCTGGGGACCTGAGGTGTCGTAGAGGCGGTGGACCTCGCCGTTGGTGAGCTGGATCTCGCGGAAGGGGACCGACAGCGCGCCGACCTCGATCTTCTGGTGGCTCCGCCCGCCGGTCTCGAAGGTTCCGTTCTCGTTCATCTCGCTTTCCTCCGCCGGTATCAACCGGATCAGGTTCCTGCGGTGTGATCTCAGGCCCGACCATCGGGCCACCCGCAGCGAGCCCCACAGCCATAACCGGTCCCCCCACCGCTCGAAGGGATTGACAGCCCCAACCCGCCCGAATAGATGTCAGGGGCCCGCTGCGGAAGTGGCGGAATGGCAGACGCGCCAGGCTCAGGACCTGGTGGGCATTACAGCCCGTGGGGGTTCGACTCCCCCCTTCCGCACCATCGGCCATCCGGCGACCCCGGGTGGCCGTTTCATTTCCTTGACGCAACCCGAATCCCGGCGAAACATATTCTCCATTCCCTCCTCCGTACGGAGCCCAACCCCATGCGCCTCACCATGCTCTCCCTCCTCGCCGTGGTGGCCTGCACCAACAACACCGGCAGCGTCAAGCTCGACCCCGACGCCGTCCCCACCGACGACACCGGCGTCACCAGCGATGACACCGGGGTCACCGCCGACGACACCGGCGAGACCCAGGAGCCGGACCCCGAGCCCGACTACTCGATCTGGCAGGGCGAGCGCATCGTGCGCTACGGCGACTGTGAGGAGACCCTCAGCGAGGAGGGCTTCGCCCTGGAGGCCGAGGGCGACTGGGCCGACTACTACAACTACGCCATGGACGAGTGCCCGGAGTGCGACTACGTCTACTACATCGAGGTCTGGCCCGAGACGGTGTGCGGCTTCGGTGTGACCCAGGAGACCATCCGGGTGGTCGACTTCGACGGCAACGACGCCTCGATCTACTACTTCGGACGCCGGGGCCTGGAGACGCTGGCCGACGGCGGCGACTTCGACGGCTGGACCATCGACTACCGCTACGAGAACCAGGGCCTCGACGTCACCGGGCAGGTCGAGTATCCCGAGTTATAGCCAGGGGATGAAACGCCTCCCCATCTTCCAGGGCCGGGTGGTCGACCTCGGCATCGAGACCGTCGAGCTGCCCGACGGCCGCAGCGTCGAGCTTGAGGTCATCCGCCACCCGGGCGCGGCCGCCGTGGTCCCCCTGCACGACGACGGCACGGTCACCCTCATCCACCAGCTCCGCCACGCCGGCGGCGGCATGATGGTGGAGATCCCGGCCGGGCTCCTGGAGGAGGGCGAGATCCCCGACCTCGCCGCCCGCCGCGAGCTGTCCGAGGAGACCGGGCTGCGCTGCGAGCGGCTGGACACCCTGGGCACCATCCACACGACCCCCGGCTTCACCGACGAGCGCATCTGGATCTTCGCGGCCACCGGCCTGACCGAAGGCGAGATGAACCTCGACGACGACGAGCACCTCGAGCCCATGCGGATCCCGCTGGACCGGGCGCTCGACATGATCGACGAGGGCGACATCACCGACGCCAAGACCATCTGCGGGCTGACGATGGCCGCCCGCTGGCTGGCCCGGCGGGGGTAGCGCTCCTCAGCGGGCCGCGCCCCAGGCGCCGGTGAACGCCAGCTCCGACAGGGGCCTGCGCGCGCGTGGCCCCAGCTCCCGCTCCCGCAGGGGCTCCGGCAGGTCCGCCGCGTCGCCGGGGTGGCCCACCGCGAGCCCGGTCACCGGCACGTAGGGCTCCGGGATCGCGAAGGTCTCCACGATGTGGTCCCGGCGGATGCCGGCCATCTGGTGGACGACCAGGCCCTCCGCGCTGGCCTGGGCGGTGAGCTGGGCCATCGCCAGGCCGACATCGTGCCAGGCGTGGGGGTTGGGCGCGTCGTTGTGGGAGAAGGTCTGGCGCGCGAAGGTCAGGATGAGCACCGGGGCGCGGTGCGCCCAGACCCGGTTGCCCTCCATGAGGGCCTCCAGCAGGGCGCGGTGGGCGTCGGGCTCGCGGTGGGTGGCGACCAGGAGGCGCCAGGGCTGCTCGTTGAAGCAGGACGGCGCCCAGCGGGCGGCCTCCAGCAGCCGACGCAGGACGGGCTCGTCCACCGGCTGCGTGGAGAACGCCCGGGGGCTCCAGCGGTCGCGAAGCAGAGGGTGGAGGTCCACGGGGGCAGGCTTCTGCATGGTGTCCTCGGTCACTTGAGGTCGAAGAGGAGCAACTCTGAACCCTCGCCGCCCCGGATGTCCAGGGCGGTGCCGGCGTCCGCGCCGAGGCCGTCGCCCTCGCTCAGCGGGGTGCCGTTGACGGTCAGGCGGCCGGAGACCACCTGGACCCAGGCCGCGCGGCCCTCGGGCACGCGGTGCTCGACGCGGTCCTCGGCCGAGAGGCGCCCCGCGTAGAGCCGGGCGTCCTGGTGGATGGTCACCGAGCCCTCGGCGCCGTCGGGGGAGGCCACGAGGCGCAGCGCGCCCTGGAGCGAGGCGTCGTCGAAGTGGCGCTGCTCATAGCCCGGCGCCAGCCCACCCTGGCGGGGCGGGATCCAGATCTGCAGGAAGCGGACGCGGGCCTCGGGGCTGGGGTTGTACTCGCTGTGCCGGATGCCGGTCCCCGCGTGCATGATCTGGACGTCGCCCGGACGGATGACCGAGCCGTTGCCCAGGCTGTCGCGGTGCTCCAGCGCGCCCTCCACGACGTAGGAGATGATCTCCATGTCCCGGTGGCCGTGGGGGGCGAAGCCGCCGCCGGGGGCCACCCGGTCGTCGTTGATGACGCGCAGGCTGTGGAAGCCCATGTGCCGGCGGTCGTGGTAGCCGCCGAAGGAGAAGGTGTGGGCGCTGTCGAGCCAATCGATACGGGTGCGGCCGCGCTGGCTGGCCTTGCGGAGCTCGATCATCAGATCCTCCAGGCTGGGGTTGTCCTGAAGGTAGGGTTGTCTCTAATAATAGACAAGATGGCTATCTTGAAATTGATTGTTCCGTTTTCAGAACAATACGATTTGCCACGAAGCGTTCCAGACCGAGGATGCTGCTCAAGATGGGGAAACCACGCAGTCTATGGACCCGAATCAGAGTGGCACCAGAGATCTTTCCTGCGAGGCAGATCACCACGCGCCGAGGACTTTGGCGAGTCCCGTGATGGACGAGCAGTCCCCAGGGGGAGGCCAGCCCGGCATAGCCGGGCGAAGGAGGGGGACTGGAGGGTCCCCCTCCTTCTGGCAGGCGGTGAGGCTGCACGCACCACCAGAGGGTTGCGCCGCGATCAGCGCCACGCGTGAGCACCCGTCTCCCTGCGTTCAGGCCGAGCGCGAGGTCGTCACTTCGAGCGGTTGAACACCCGGTCAGGTTCAGCTGAACCACCCGCCCTCGCCCCTACGATGCCATCGAGCAGTGAGGCAACCCCCGTTGTCAGTCCTCCCCCAGCTCCTGGGCCACCGTCCGCACCACCCGGGGGTCCCAGCGCAGCAGCTCGCGGCGCTTGCCCTCGTACTCCACGCCGGCCAGGAAGTACCGCATGCAGTTGATCCGCGCGCGCTTCTTGTCGTCGGACTTGATGATGACCCAGGGCGCGTCCGCGGTGGAGGTGTAGAAGAACATGTCCTCCTTGGCGCGGGTGTAGTCGTCCCACTTGCCCTGGGACTCCATGTCGATGGGGCTGAGCTTCCACTGCTTGAGGGGGTCGGTCAGGCGCTTCTCGAAGCGGCGGTGCTGCTCGGCCTTGCTGACCGAGAAGTAGAACTTCACCAGGTGGACGCCGGAGCGGATGAGCATGCGCTCCAGCTCGGGCACCGAGCGCAGGAACTCCTTGACCTCGGTGCCGGTGCAGAAGCCCATGACCCGCTCGACCCCGGCGCGGTTGTACCAGCTCCGGTCGAACAGCACGATCTCCCCGGCCGAGGGCAGGTGGCGCACGTAGCGCTGGAAGTACCACTGGCTCTGCTCGACCTCGGTGGGCTTCTCCAGGGCGACCACGCGGCAGCCGCGAGGGTTCATGTGCTCGATGAAGCGCTTGATGGTGCCGCCCTTGCCGGCCGCGTCGCGGCCCTCGAAGATGGCCAGGACCCGGCCGCCGCTGCCCTTCGTGTGGTTCTGGAACTTGAGCAGCTCGACGTGCAGCGGCCCGAGCAGGTCCAGGTACTGATTGGTGTCCATCTTCTCGAGGGGCTGGTCGAGGTCGGCGGTGGGATCAGCGAAGGAGGGCATGTGGCTGGGCAGGCCGCCGTCAGCGACCTCGTCGGGGATCTCGGACATGGGGTCTCCGTTTCCTGACTTCATAGCAGAATGCGTCAGCCGCGCGCCTCCCGCCACATCCCCGGCTCGAGCCCCTCCAGCCGATAGGGCCCCACCGACACCCGGATGAGGCGCAGGGTGGGGTGGCCCACCGCCGCGGTCATCCGGCGGACCTGCCGGTTCCGCCCCTCGCCGATCGTCAGGCGCAGCCAGGCCGTCGACACCGACTTGCGGAAGCGCACCGGGGGATCCCGGGGCCACAGCCAGGCCGGCTCCGGCACCAGCGCCACCTGGGCAGGGCGCGTGCGGCCACCCTTGATCGTCACCCCCGCCCGCAGCGCGGCGAGGGCCTCCGGGCCGGGGATCCGCTCCACCTGGACGAGGTAGGTCTTGCGCTTGCCGAACCGGGGGCTGGAGAGCCGGGCCTGCAGGGCGCCGTCGTCGGTGAGCACCACCAGGCCCTCGCTGTCCTGGTCGAGGCGCCCGGCCGGGTAGACCCCCGGCACGTCGACGTAGTCCGCCAGGGTGGGGCGCCCCTCCGCGTCGGTGAACTTCGTCAGCACGCCATAGGGTTTGTTGAGGAGGAGGACCCGAGCCATCGGTTTCCTCTATTGCTGGGCCCGGCGCTCGGCGAGGGCCTCCCAGCTCTCCTCGCGCTCCTCCCAGGGGGTGGCCCGCTCCACCCGCATGCCCATGTGGGTGTCGTAGCGCACCGCGCGCTGCTCGCGGCTGCGGCGGCTCCAGGCGCCCCAGGCCGGCCCGGGGCCCACCAGGCAGTCCGGGCCCTTGCCGATGAGGTCCGCGCGGCCCCAGGCGATCAGCGCCTCGCGCACGTGCGGGGCCTCTTCGTGCTTCCAGTAGAACAGCAGGGCGCGCTGGCGGCTGCGCTCGGTGCGGCCCTTGGCGACATGAACCGGGGTCTTCTTCCAGGGGTCGACGCCGGAGTGGTAGATGGCCGTCGCGATGGTGGACGGGGTGGGCATGAACATCTGGACCTGGCGGGGGCGCAGGCCGTGGGCCTTCATGTAGAGGGCCAGCTCGATGGTCTCGGCGGGGCCCACGCCGGGGTGGGCGCACTGGAAGTACGGGACGAGGAACTGCTGCTTGCCGGCTCGCTCATTGGCGGCCTTGAAC
The DNA here is from genome assembly GCA_020632795.1 of Alphaproteobacteria bacterium. Classification (GTDB taxonomy): domain Bacteria; phylum Myxococcota_A; class UBA796; order UBA796; family CAJQPC01; genus JACKEV01. The sequence continues at coordinate 24,325 of JACKEV010000028.1, read as the reverse complement.
CGGCGCATGAAGTCGGTGAAGTGCTCGATGGCGGGCTTCTTCATCTGCTGGAGCGCGGTGGGGCTGGCGTGCTCGGGGGCGACCGAGAGCTGGCCCTGGACGTGGTGGGCGGCCAGCTCCTCGACGAACGTCCCGTCCAGGGCGGCGAGGTCGTAGCGGATGCCGGAGTTGACGTAGACCCGGCGGATGCCCGGGGTCTGTCGGGCGGCGCGCAGCAGCTCGAGGTAGGGCTTGTGGTCGGTGCCGTAGTGCTTGCAGCGCACCGGGTGCAGGCAGCTCACCCGCCTGCAGACCTTGTTGGCGGCCTCGCTGGTGCAGTTCATGTGGAACATGTTGGCGGTGGGCCCGCCCAGGTCGGTGATGACGCCGTTGAAGCCGGGGCGCTCGCGCAGCTCGCGGACCTCCCGCAGCACGCTGGCGGCGGAGCGGCTGGTGACGTCCTTGCCCTGGTGGATGGTCAGCGCGCAGAAGCTGCAGCCCCCGGAGCAGCCCCGGTTCACCGTGATCGAGCCCTGCATGCTCTCCAGGGCGGGGATGGGCTGGCGGTAGCAGGGGTGGGCGGCGTAGGCGAAGGGCAGCTCGTGCAGGCCGTCCAGCTCGGCGGTGGTCAGGGGCACCGCGGGGCGGTTCTGCACCACCCAGCGGCCGCCGTGCTGCTGGATGACCGTGCGGCCGCAGTGGGGGTTGGCCTCGCGGTACATGACCTTGGTGACCTCGTTGAGGGCCAGCGGGTCGCGCTTGCAGACCGCGAGGGGGGGCAGCGTCACCACGTCCTCGCCCTGGGGGGGGTCCTCCTTGGCGCCCAGGGGCCAGGCCACCCCGGGGATGTCCCGGCAGTCGGCGACCTCGCCGCCGGCCGCCAGGCGCCGGGCGATCTCGACCACGGCGGCCTCCCCCATGCCGAACACCAGCAGATCGGCCTTGGCGTCCAGCAGGATGGAGCCGCGCACCTTCTCCTGCCAGAAGTCAAAGTGGGCCAGCCGCCGCAGCGACGCCTCCACCCCGCCGATGACCACGGGCACGCCCTTGTGGGCCTGGCGCAGCCGGGAGACATACGCGATGGTCGCCCGGTCGGGGCGCTCGGCCACCGCCCCGCCGGGGGAGTAGGCGTCCGCCGAGCGCAGCCGCCGGGAGGCGGTGTACTTGTTGACCATCGTGTCCATGTTGCCGGCGGTCACCCCGAAGAACAGCCGGGGGCGCCCCAGCACCCGGAAGGCGTCGGGGTCCTCCCAGGCGGGCTGGGCGATGATCCCCACCGAGAACCCGTGGGCCTCCAACCAGCGGCCGATGGCGGCCACGCCCCAGGAGGGGTGGTCGACGTAGGCGTCCCCGGTGACCAGGATGACGTCGAGGGGCTCCTCCACCTCGTCCAGGGTCATGGGGAGGAAGCGGCGGTGTCGGGCTGTGGACATGCGGGTCTGTTAACCCACCGTCACCCCTCGTCGCACTCGGGGGCGGGCACGGCGACGACGTTGTCGGCCGCCCCGCACTCCACCTGATCCACCGGCGAGATGGACAGGGAGACCGCCCCGAGGTCGAAGTCGCCGCGCTGGATCGTCCACTCCCGGGTGGCGCCCATCTGCCCCGAGGGCACCGGCCCGACCACCGCCTCCCGCAGGACCTCCGAGCCCTCCGCGCCCTCGACCGTCAGCGCGACGTGGACGGTGTCCGCGTCCACCGGCCCCTGGTTGCCCACCCGGAAGCGGACGTACACCGGGCTGTCCGCGTCGCAGCCCTCGGCGCAGACCGCGTCCACCTGGACCACGAGGTCCGCGTCGGGCTCCCGGGGCAGGGCGGGCCGGCCGTGGAAGAGGTTGTGGGCCAGCCAGCCGGGCTCGGGGTCCTCGACGACGTGCCCGTCGTCGTCGAGCTTGAAGGTGTCGTAGTCGTGGGTGGGCCAGACGGGACCGCTGTCGGGCAGGCCCAGCGGGCTGCCGTAGACCGCGAGGCCCTGGTAGCCGCCGTAGAGGCCCGATGCGACGACCACGACCTCCGACTGGCCGTCCCCATCGACGTCCGCGACGACCGGGTAGTCGTAGCCGGTGTGGGAGCCCCGGGAGGGGTCGGAGAACAGCCGCACCCCGGTCCGCCCGTCGAACACCGACAGCTCGTACTCGTCCCCGTAGAGCACCTCGTTGGCCCCGTCGCCGTTCATGTCGAACAGCGCGCAGCCCGCCGCCGAGGTGGCGTCGAGGATCTCCGCCCGCCAAAGCTCGGTGCCGTCGGGCTGGTAGGCCGCCAGGTACACCGCGTTGGGGACGACCAGCTCCGCGGCGCCGTCCCCGGTGATGTCGCCCACGCAGGGCTGGCCGTAGGAGGTCCCCCGCTGGGCCATCCGGAAGCTGGTGATCAGCGCGCCGTCGTGCTCGTGGACGTTCACCTCGTCGTAGCAGAGGAAGATGACCTCGGCCTCCTCGTCCCCGTCGAGCTGGGCGACGGCCGGGGTGCAGTACGGCGAGACGGTCCAGGGGGTCTCCCAGATCAGGGTCCCGTCGGCGCGGTAGACGCCGTCGTAGACCAGCAGCTCCTTCTCGCCGTCCAGGTCGAGGTCCGCGACCACCGGCGAGAAGGCGCCGTCGTCGGGGATGACCCGCTTGAGCACGGCGCCGTCCTCGCCGGACAGCACCGCCGCCCCCGCCACGACCTCGACCGCCCCGTCCCCCTCGAAGTCGGTGAGGATGATCTGGCCGTAGTAGAGCCAGAAGCTGGGCGGCAGCTTCTCGGAGGTCCACTTGACGGCCCCGGTGTGGTCGAGGGCGCGCACCTGAAACTGCACGGTCATGCCCACGACCTCGGGCAGCCCGTCGCCGTCGATGTCGCCGATGGCGGGCCCGAAGTTGGACTCGAAGTCCGGCGCGTTGAACAGCTCCCCCGACCCGTCGCCGCTGAATGCGCGCAGGGGCGAGGGCACGTTGAGGTCGATCCACTCGACGATCACGATGTCCGGGATGTCGTCACCGTCGATGTCCCCGTCGCCGTCGTCGTCGCTCAGGTTGGCGACCGCCGGGTGCATCAGGGCCATGAAGTCCTCGACCTGCCACTCGATCTCCAGGGCGAAGGCGTCGGGGTCCTCGGGGAAGCCGAGGTCGTCGCAGCCCTCGACCAGGGGCAGGGTCGAGGCCGCCACCGGGTCGCGGGGGCAGAGGGGCTCGATCGCCCCGCCGGAGTCGGCCGCAGGCAGCTCGTCGGTGACCTTCCCCAGCCGGTAGTCGACGCAGCCGCAGGCCAGCAGGGCGAGGGGGATCAGTCGCACGAGGGCACCTCCAGGGTGAGGGTGTCGTCGTCGGCGTCACACTCGGTGACCCCCTCGACGCGCAGGGTCAGGGTGTCGCTGATCAGGTCGTCGCCGCGCAGCACGAAGACGATGCCCTCCGAGGTCGCGCCCGAGGGCACCGGCGCCTCGGTCTCGGCGTCGGCCAGCTCCAGCCAGGCGCCGTTGTCCCCCACCCCCAGCGCCACCCGGACCCCGGCGGGCAGCTCCGCGAGGCCCTCGTTGGCGACCCGCACCACCACCCGCACCCGGCCCTCGTCGCAGGCGCAGGCGTCCACGAGCTGGAGCGCGGCGTCGGGCAGCGGCAGGCTGCCGTTCTCGGCGCGGCCCAGCTCCCCGGCGCGGTAGCTGTTCTGGGTCTGCCAGGGTGGGTCGGGGGCGGTGACGATGCGCCCCACGTCGTCGGCCTGGGTGCGGCCGTAGCCGTGCTGGTTCCAGGTGGGGCGCGCGGGCATCCAGCCGTTCCCGGGGTGGCCGAAGACCTGGATGCCACGCTCGGGACCGGTCCAGATGACCTCGGAGACCACCAGCTCGGCGGAGCCGTCGCCGTCGACGTCGGCCACCGTGGGGTAGACGGTGCTGCCCCTGTGGGAGTGCTCCTCGATGCGGGCGCGGACCGCGCCGGTGGGGCCGTCCAGGATGAGGATGTCGAAGTCGTCGGCGCTGATCCACTCGACCACGCCGTCCCCCTCGAAGTCGAAGGCGCTCACGCCGGTGCCGCCCGAGCAGATCGCCGCGATCTCCTGGGTCCAAAGGATGTCGCCCGTCGCGTCCAGGGCGTAGATGTGGGTGGTGCCCGAGACGGCGATCTCGGGGGAGCCGTCCCCGTCCACGTCGGCGACCGCGGGGGGGCCCAGCACCTGCTCGTCCACGACCTTCTTCCAGAGCACGGTGCCGTCGGTGTCCTGGAGGCGGATCTCGCCGTTGAAGGTGGCGACGACCATCTCGCCCTCGGGGTCATCGTCGAAGTTGCCCACCGCGACGGCCCCGTCGTGCTCCTGGTTCCACCACAGGACCGAGGCGTCGGGCCCGTAGGCGGTGTTGCCGGCGAGCACCTCCTGCACCCCGTCGCCGTCGAGGTCGGCGGCCACGGACATGGGCGCGCTGGTGGCCCAGGAGCGGTTCGACCCGATGCCCAGCCCGCCGTGCCCGCGCACCTCGCCGGTGGCGCCCTCCAGGATGAGGTCGCCGATGACCACCTCGACGGTGCCGTCCCCTTCGAGATCATAGAGGCCGATGAGGCCGAGGTTGACGTCCATGATGGCGTCGTCCTGCCCGCCGATCCACAGCACGTCGCCGGTGGCGCCGTCGTAGGCCACGTAGGCGTCGTAGGCCCGCTCGTCGTGGACCGAGGCCACCACGTCCGGGCGCCCGTCGCCGTTGACGTCGCCGATGGCCGGGTGGGTGAGGTGGTGGACCCGGTCGTCGCGGATCCAGTGGGTCCCCGAGCCGTCGCCCGAGATCACCCGCAGCTCCGCGCCCCAGACGGCGGCCTGCTCGGAGATGGTCACGATGTCGGGGATGTCGGCGTCGTCGACGAGCCCGTCGCCGTTGTCGTCGGTGAGCTGGCCGATGACCGGGGTGTTGTAGACGTCGTGCACGCTGCGGTCAGCCCACTCCAGGACCGGCTCCAGCTCGACGATCGCGGTGGTGCAGGTGTCGTCGACCGCGACGACGCCGGGGCTCAGGTCGGGCTCTTCGCAGCCCGCTGGACCGCTGTCGAGGCCAGCGTTCTGGTCCTTCCGGAACTTGACCTCGTACTCAGAGCAGGCCGCGAGGGCCAGGGTGACCAGGAGGAGGCGTGTGCGCATGGGGGCTCCCGAGGGCGGACGGGGGACGTCACCCTGCAGTGCCGCGAGCACACGGATCCGATCCGCGCCGCCTCAAAGATCATCTCGGGACATCGGGCTCCGGGATCAACCCTCCTCGCACGGGGGAGCGGGGATGACCGCCACGTTGTCGGCGGCCCCGCACTCCACCTGCGCCGTCGGGGAGACCGAGAGGGTGACCTCCCCCGCCTTGAAGGCCGCGCGCTGGAGGGTCCAGGAGCGGGTCGCGCCGAGCTGCCCGGAGGGAAGCGGCCCCAGCACCACCTCGCGCAGCACCTCCGGGCCCGCCTCGCCCTGGACCGTGAGCGTGACGCGCGCGGAATCCACGTCCATCGGGCCCTGGTTGCCCACCCGGAAGCGCACATGGACCACGCTGTCGGCCGCGCAGCCCTCCGCGCAGACCGTGTCCACCTGGACCACGAGGTCCGCGTCGGCCGGGCGCTCGACGGCTCCGCGGCCGTGGAAGAGGTTGTGGGCCAGCCAGAACGGCTCGGGGTCCTCGACGACGTGCCCCCGGTCGTCGATCTTGAGGGTGTCGTAGTCGTGGCTGGGCCAGGCCGGGCCGGCGCCGGGCAGCCCGTAGGGGTGGCCGTAGACCGCGAGGCCCTGATAGCCGCCGTAGGTGCCGGTCGCGACGACGACGATCTCGGCGGCGCCGTCCTGGTCGACGTCGGCGATCACCGGGTAGTCGTACCCGGTGGCTGAGCCCCGGGAGGGATCCTCGAACAGCCGCGCCCCGGTCCGACCGTCGATCACCGACAGCTCGTACTCGTCCCCGTAGAGCACCTCGTTGGCGCCGTCGCCGTCCATGTCGAACAGCGCGCAGCCCGCCGCCGAGGTGGAGTCGATGATCTCCGTCTGCCACAGCTCGGTGCCGCCCCGATCCCAGGCGACCAGGCGGATGCCGTTGGGCACGATGAGCTCGGCGGCGCCGTCTCCGGTGATGTCCCCGATGCAGGGCATGCCGTTGTTGGCCTGCGGCCGCGGCAGCGGCTTCGTCCAGATCATCTCGCCGTCGTGCTCGTGGACGTTCACCTCGCCGTAGCAGATGAAGACGACCTCGGCCTCCTCGTCCTCGTCGAGCTGCCCGACCGCCGGGGTGCAGTCCGGGACCAGCGGCCAGTCCGTCTCCCAGTGCAGGGTGCCGTCGATGTCCCAGACCCCCGCGCCCATCAGCAGATCCTGGCGCCCGTCCAGGTCTACGTCGGCCACGACCGGCGTAAAGACGCCGTCATCGGCCAGGACCCGGTTCAGGAGGGTGCCGTCGGCCCCCGCCAGCACCGAGCCCCCGGCGATGACCTCGGCGGCGCCGTCGCCCTCGAAGTCCGCCACGACGATGTGCCCGAAGTAGCCCCACTCTGCGGGCGGCAGCTTGTCGGAGGTCCACTCCACCTCCCCCGTCGGACCCAGCGCGCGGACCCGGTAGTCCGGGGTCATGCCGAGGACCTCGTTGTCCCCGTCGCCATCGACGTCCGCGATGGCGGGCCCCCAGTTGCTGTCGAAGCCCTCGGCCTGGAACAGCTCCCCAGCGCCGTCGCCGCTGAACGCGCGCAGGATCGCGGGCGCGCCGAGGTCCAGCACCCATTCGACCACGACGATGTCCGGGATGTCGTCGTCGCTCAGGAGGCCGACCACAGGCAGCATCAGGGCCATGAAGCCCTCCTCCTGCCACTCGATCTCCAGCGTGAAGGCGTCGACGCCGTCGGGGAAGCCGGGGTCGGCGCAGCCGTCGACGAGCGCCAGCGGAGACGCGGCCTCCTCCTCCACGGGACAGAGGGGCTCCGAGGCGAGCCCGGTGTCGATCGCGGCCACGGGCGGGACCTTCTCCAGCCCGTAGTCGACGCAGGCCGGCGCCAGGGCGAGGAGGAGCGTCAGCCGCACGAGGGCACCTCGACGAGGAGGGTGTTGTCCGCGGGGTCGCACTCGATCAGCGCGGCGCCGTCCACCCGGACCTCCAGGGTGTCGCTGTAGAGGACCTCGGCGTCCAGGTCGAAGACCAGCCCCGGCGTGGTCCCGCCGGGGGCAACGGGGGCCTCGGTCTCCAGGGTCTCCAGCGCCAGCCAGGCGCCGTTCTCGCCCACCCCCAGGGCCACGGGGAGGCCCGCCGGCAGCTCGGCCAGGCCCTTGTTGGCCACCCGGACCACCACCCGGACCCGCCCCTCGTCGCACGCGCAGGTCTCGACGAGCTGGAGCGCGGCGTCCGGGAGGGGCTCGCTGCCGTGCTCAGCGACGCTCATCTCAGCGGCCCGGAAGCTGTTCTGGCTCAGCCAGGGCGCCTCGGGGGTGGCGAGGACGTGCCCGGCGTCGTCGGCCTGGGTGCGCCCGTAGCCGTGCTGGTTCCAGCTCGAGCGGGTGGGCATCCAGCCGTTCCGGGGGTGCCCGAAGACCTGGATGCCCCGCTCGGGTCCGGTCCAGATGGTCTCGGCGACGATCACCTCGGCGGAGCCGTCCTTGTCCAGGTCCGCGATGGTCGGGTAGATCGTGGCGGTCTTGTGGGAGTGCTCCTCGATGCGGGAGCGGACGGCGCCGGTGAGGCCGTCCAGGATGAGCACGTCGAAGTCGTCCGCGTGGACCCACTCCACGATCCCGTCCCCGTCGAAGTCGAAGGCGCTCAGGCCGGTGCTGCCCGCGCAGATCGAGGCGGCCTCCTGGGTCCACATCAGGCCGCCGTCCGCGTCCAGGCTGTAGATGGTCGTGGAGCCCGCCACGCCGATCTCGGGGCGCCCGTCGCCGTCCACGTCCGCGATGGCCGGCGGGCCGAGGTCCCACTCCCCGAGCACGGTCTTCCAGATCACCCGGCCGTCGGTGTCCTGGAGGCGCACCTCGCCGCGCCAGCTCACCGCGACCAGCTCGCCCTCGGGGTCGTCGTCAAAGTTGCCCACCGCCACCGCGCCGTCCCGCTCGTCGTTGGCCCACAGGATCTCCCCGCCCGGACCGTAGGCGGTGTTCCCGGCGAGGATCTCCTGGATCCCGTCGCCGTCGAGGTCTGCGGCGATCGACATCGGCGCCCAGTACTCGTACTCCTTGGGCGAGCCCATGCCGCGCCCGCCGACGGCCCTCACCTCGCCCGTGGCGCCCTCCAGGATGACGTCGCCGATCACCACCTCCACGCTGCCGTCGCCCTCCAGGTCGTACAGCCCGATGAGCCCCTGGCTCGTGGAGATGATGTGGGGCTCGGCGGTGCTGGTCCACAGCAGCGCGCCGGTCGAGCCGTCATAGGCCGCGAAGCCGTCGCTGTACCGCATGGTGTCGTCGCGCCAGGTCGTCACGACGTCCGGGCGACCGTCGCCGTTGACGTCCCCGATGGCCGGCTGGGCGTTGAAGAAGGTCAGCTCGTCGGTGTGCCAGTGGACCCCGGAGCCGTCGCCGGAGAGCACCCAGAGGGACATCGGCGTGCTGATCCCCTCCACGCTGATCGCCACGATGTCCGGCACGTCGAGGTCATCGACATACCCGTCGCCGTTGTCGTCGGTGAGCTGCCCCACCACCGGGGTGGTGAGGACGTCGTGCACGCTGCGGTCGGCCCACTCCAGGACCGGCTCCAGGTCGGTGATGGCCGTGCTGCAGGCGTCGTTGATGGGGACGACCCCGGGGGAGAGATCGGGGTCGTCGCAGGCGCGCGGCCCGCTGTCCACGCCGACGGGGTTGTCCTTCTGAAAGAGCACCTCGTACTCCGAGCAGGCGGCGAGGCAGAGGGAGACCAGGAGGAGGCGCGTTCGCATCGGGGCTCCGGGGAAGGCGTTGAAGGGGCCGTCATCTGTACAGTGTCCGAGGGCTCCCGGATCGATCCGCCCGCCGGGGCTACCCGCCCCCGCAGCGGGGCCGCGGGACGGTGATGACGTTGTCGGCGGGCCCGCACTCCACCTGCGCGGTCGGCGAGACCGTCAGCGTGGGCGCGCCGTCCGCGAAGACGCGGTAGGGCACCCGCCACACCCGGGTCGCCCCCATCTGCCCCGAGGGCAGCGGGCCGACCACCGTCTCGCGCAGCACCGCCCCGTCCGCCCCCTGGAGGGTGACCCGCACCGCCTCGGCGTCCACCGGCCCCTGGTTGCCGAGCCGGAGCGCGATGTGGACGAGGCTGTCCGGGGCGCAGCCCTCGACGCAGACGCTGTCGACCTGCACCACCAGGTCCGCTCCGACGGTGTCCGTGTAGGCCGGGCGCCCGTGGAACAGGTTGTGGGCCAGCCAGAACGGCTCGGGGGCCGCGACCACCCGCCCGTCGTCGTCCAGCTTGAGGGTGTCGTAGTCGTAGCTGGGCCAGATCGGCCCGCTGGCGGGCAGGCCCTCGGGGTGGCCGTAGACCGCGACCCCCTGGTAGCCGTCGAAGTGCCCCGAGGCGACCACGACGACCTCGGACTGCCCGTCGCCGTCCACGTCCGCGACCACCGGGTAGTCGTAGCCGGTGTCCGAGCCCCGGGTGCGGTCCGAGAACAGCCGCGCCCCGGTCCGCCCGTCCAGGATCATCAGCTCCACCTCGTCGCCGTAGAGCACCTCCTGGGCGCCGTCCCCGTCCAGATCGAACAGGGAGCAGCCCGCCGCCGAGCTGGCGTCGACGATCTGGGTCTCCCAGAGGATCTCCCCGGCGGGGGTGTAGGCCACCAGCAGCACGCTGTTGGGGATGAGGATCTCGGCGGCGCCGTCCCCGGTGATATCGCCGATGCAGGCCGCGCCCATGCTCTGCACGGGCTCGACCGGCTGGAAGCTGGTGATCAGCGTGCCGTCGTGCTCGTGGATGTTGATCTCCCCCCAGCACGCGAACATCACCTCGGCCTCGTCGTCCTCGTCGAGCTGGGCGACCGCCGGGGCGCAGTCCCAGTGGGTGGTCCAGGGCGTCGCCCAGAGCCGCTCGCCGTCGCCGGTGTAGACGCCGTCGCCGATCAGCAGCTCCTGCCGCCCGTCCAGGTCGATGTCGGCGACCACCGGCGTGAAGTGCCCGTGGTCGCGGAAGATCACCTGCTCGATGCGCCCGTCGGCCCCGGAGAGGATCGACGAGCCGGCGATGACGGAGATGTGGCCGTCCCCCTCGAAGTCCGCGAGCGCGACCTGACCGAAGTAGAGCAGCATGGACGGCACCACCGGGTCGGAGGTCCACTTCACCGCCCCGGTGTGGTCGAGGGCCCGCACCCGGTAGTCCCCCATCACCCCGACGATCTCCGGCAGCCCGTCGCCGTCGATGTCCCCGATGGCGGGCCCGAAGTAGGCGTCGAAGTGGGGGGACCGCAGCAGCTCGCCCGAGCCGTCGCCGCTCAGCGCGCGCAGGGTCCCGGGCTCCTCCCAGTCATCCAGATCCACGACCACGATGTCCGGGATGTCCTCGCCGTCGATGTCCCCGTCGCCGTCGTCGTCATTCAGCGAGGCGATGACCGGGTGCATCAGGACCTTGTGGTCCTCGTACTGCCACTCGATCTCCAGGGCGAAGGGGTCGTAGGGCAGCTCGGGGTCGGGGCAGAGGTCGACCACGCTCAGGGGCTCAGCCTCCACCCGCTCGGTGGGGCAGAGGGGCTCGGCTGGGCGCGCCTCGCCGGGCTGAGGGCCCTCGCCGGAGACCTTCTCCAGCCCGTAGTCCACGCAGGCCCCCAGGAGGGCCAGCCCGATCAGCGGCATGAGGGCACCGGCACCTGCAGGGTGTTGTCGTCGGGGTCGCACTCCAGCACGTCTCCGGTGGACACCCGCAGCTCCAGCATGTCGCTGTAGATGGCGTCGGCGTCCAGCTCGAAGACCAGGCCCTCGGTGGTGGCCCCCGAGGCCAGCGGCCCCTCGATCTCGATCTCGTCCAGCTCCAGGAAGGCGCCGTCGCCGGCCCCGAGGGTGAGCGTGATGGGGCCGGGCAGCGCGGTGCGGCCCTCGTTGGCGACCCGCGCGACCACCCGCACCACCCCCTCGTCGCAGGCGCAGGCGTCGACGAGCTGGGGGACGGCGTCGGGCAGCGGCAGGCTGCCGGCCTCCGCGCGGCTCAGCTCGGCGGCCCGGAAGCTGTTCTGGGCGAGCCAGGGCGCGTCCGGCGCGGAGATCACCCGCCCGATGTCGTCAGCCTGGGTGCGGCCGTAGCCGTGCTGGTTCCACCCCGGGCGGGCGGGCATCCAGCCGTCCTCGGGGTGGCCGAACACCCGCACCCCGCGCTCGGGGCCGGTCCACAGCACCGCCGCCACGATCAGCTCGGCGGAGCCGTCCGCGTCGACGTCCGCGATGGTCGGGTAGATGCTCGCGGCGTGCTGCGAGTGTTCGTCGATCTGGGTGCGGATCGCGCCGGTGGGGCCGTCCAGGATCCAGACGTCGAAGTCGTCTGCGACGACCAGCTCCACCACGCCGTCGCCCTCGAAGTCGAAGGCGCTGACCCCGGGGCCCCCGGAGCAGACCGCGGTGACCGGGTGGGTCCACAACAGCTGCCCGGCGTCGTCGAGGACCCAGAGGTGGGTGTTGCCGGCCACGGCGATCTCGGGGCGCCCGTCACCGTCCACGTCCGCGATGGTGGACGGGCCCAGGAACTCCTCCTCCAGAGTGGTCTTCCAGATCACCGTGCCGTCGCTGTCCTGGAGGCGGACCTCGCCGCCCCAGGTGCTCACGACCATCTCGCCCTCGGGGTCCTCGTCGAAGTTGCCCACCGCCACCGCGCCGTCCCGCTCCTGGTTCCACCACAGGATCTCCGCGTCGGGCCCGTAGGCCGTGTTGCCGGCGAGGACCTCCTGGATGCCGTCCCCGTCGAGGTCGGCCGCGATGGACATGGGCGCGCCGTAGCCCCAGCTCCGCGTCGAGCCCACCCCCAAAGCCCCGCGCCCGCGGATCTCACCGGTGGCGCCCTCCAGGATCAGGTCGCCGACGACCACCTCCACCTCGCCGTCCCCCTCCAGGTCGTAGACCCCCAGGATGCCGATGTTGGTGTCCAGGATGTGGTCGTCGGTGCCTCCGGCCCACAGCGTCTCGCCGGTGGAGCCGTCGTAGGCCACGTAGCCGTCGAAGGCGCGGTCCGCGTAGTAAGAGGCGACCACGTCGGGGCGGCCGTCCCCGTTGACGTCCCCGATGGCCGGGTGGGCCTGGAGGTGGTTCAGGGTCTCGGCGGTCCAGTGCACGCCGGAGCCGTCGCCGGACAGCACAGCGATGGAGATCTGCGCGGAGGATCCCCGTACCCAGGTCACCGCGATGTCGGGGATGTCCGCGTCGTCGACCAGCCCGTCGCCGTTGTCGTCGGTGAGCTGGCCCACCACCGGGGTGCTGTAGACGTCGTAGAGCCCGGTCTCCTCCCACTCCAGCACCGGGCCCAGCTCGGAGATGGAGGTCGCGCACCGGTCGTCGATCTCCACCACGCCGGGGGCCAGATCCAGGTCCTCGCACGTCGGCGGCGCGCTGTCGACGACCACCGGGTCGTCCTTCTGAAAGACGACCTCGTACTCGGAGCAGCCCGCGAGGGCCAGGATGACGAGGGGGTGACGCATGGTCGCTCCTGCTGGGCGTTCACCCTGCAGTGTCGCGACCCCCGCGATCTGATCCGATCAGCCCGCGACGACCACCCGCAGGATGTCGGTGCTGGTGATGATGCCCACCAGCTCGCCCTTGCCGTCGACCACCGGCAGGCTGTGGAACGCCCCCTCGGCCAGCAGCTCGGCCGCCCGGATGAGCGGCTCGGCGGGCTGGACGGTCAGGGGCTCGTGGGTCATCACGCCCTCGATGGTGTGGGCCGCGTCGAGGTGGGCGGCCACGGTGGCGGGGTCGCCGATGTAGGCCTCCAGGGTCAGCGGGAGGATGTCTGCGGGGCTCAGGACGCCGACGAGCAGGCGCCCCCGGAGCACCGGGACGTGGTGGAACGGGTGCTCGGCCAGGACGCGCCGGGCGTCGCTGAGCTTCTGATCCACCTGGACAGAGACGACCTCACGGGTCATGATGTGCGCCACCGGCTGCGTGCGATCCACTCCAGGCCTCCAGTACGTGACGCCTCCTGGTATCCCGGTCGGCGAGAGGATTCAGCCCCCGGCGTGAACAAGCCCTGCGCTGGGGCATACCCCCTCGGGTGCCCATGCTGCTGCTCGCGTTGATCGCTGACCTGTGCGCCGCCCCCCTCCACGAGCGGGTCGACGGCGATCGCCTGATGGAGACCGTGGAGCTCCTGTCCGGCGCGGCCCCCCTCGACGGCGCGCCCCTCGCCTCCCGCAGCGTCTACCACCCCGACGTCGACCGCGCCGCGCTCTGGCTGGAGGAGCAGCTCACCGCCATCGAGGGCCTGCAGGTCACCGTCGAGCCCTTCGACGCCCCGGGCGCCCCCGGCCTGGTCAACCTCATCGCCGAGCTGCCCGGCGCCGACCCCGAGGCCGCGCCCGTGGTGCTCGCCGCCCACTACGACAGCACCGCCAACCTCGACGAGGGCTGGGATCCGGCGGTCGACCCCGCGCCCGGCGCCGACGACGACGCCTCCGGGGTCGCCGCGGTGCTGGAGGCCGCGCGCCTGTTCGCCGACGCCCGCGCCGAGGGCACCCTCACCCTCTCCCGCCCACTGCGCTTCGCGCTGTTCTCCGGCGAGGAGGTCGGGCTGCTGGGCTCCACCGCGCACGTGGCCGGCCTCGACGGCGACGTGCGCATGGCCCTGGTGCTCGACCCGGTCGGCTACAACCCCGGCGGCGCGGACTTCCTCTTCTTCAGCTATGACGCCCGCTGGCCCGAGGAGGCCGACGCCCTGGTGGCCACCCACGCCGCCCTCGACGGCCCGCTGGAGCTGGGCGGCGTGGACGCCGAGCAGATCGGCGGCGACCGGCGCAGCGATCACGCCCCGTTCTGGGACGCCGGGGTGCCCGCCCTGCACGTCGGCAGCTTCCCGCAGCCCTGGTCCTACCACACCATGAACGACACGATCGACGTGGTCGACGGGGCGTATCTGTCCGCCGTGGCGGGTCTCTCGGTGGCGCACGTCGAGGCCCTCGGGCAGCCCGTCGCGCCGATCGGGACAAGAACCGGCTGTCAACATGTCCAGGGTTCTGAGCGATACCCGTTGATCATGTTGGCCCTCAGCGCCGCCCTGCTCTGCCTCCGGCGCCGAACCGGCGTCCTCTATCATTGTGATCGGCCACATTCTGGTGCAACAATCATTTGTTGACATGATCTGCACACGCGCAGGTCGCATGATTCTGTATTTCTGACCGACCGTCCACGTCACCACCAAAGGAGTCCGCCATCGAACCCTTCGACACGCGAGACAAGCACTCCGAGCGCCTGACTGCGCGCCAGGAGAAGGAGATGGCCCGCCTGATCCACCAGGCCGAGGATCGCGCCCGAGACGCCATCGACGGCATCGACGTCGCCGACAACATCCTCGGGCGCACGCCCAAGCGCGCCGAGCGCACCCGGGCCGGCATGGTGGACCGCCTGGAGAAGGCCATCGACGCGGTGTGCGCCGCGTCCCGCAACAACACCGAGCTGCGCCGCCCCGCTGGCCGCGCCAAGGCCGCCTGGGCCGAGGCCGAGGCCCTGCGCTGGAAGCTGGCCATGTCCGGGCGCCGCATCGCCCACGGCGAGGCCCGCAAGCTGGCCGGCCCCTATCTGGACGAGGCGGACCTCGTGCAGGAGGGCTACATCGGCCTGCTGCGCGCCGCCAAGCGCTTCGACCCCGACCGCAACATCCGCTTCTCCACCTACGCCCGCTGGTGGGTCCGCGCCCAGATGACGCGCGCCATCGACCACACCGGGCGCCCTGTGCGCCTGCCCGGCTGCGCGGTGGAGCAGACCCGGAACCTGCGCAAGGCCATGAAGCGCTTCGAGGCCGAGGGCGTCGACTACTCGGTGTCCGACCTCGCCAATGAGGTCGGCGTCGACAAGAAGCGCGCCGAGTTCCTCCTCTCCCAGGGCCGCACGGTCTCGCTCGACCAGCCCATCGACGACGGCCCCCGGCCGCGCCCCCTCGAGCACTTCCTCTCCGACGAGGACACGCCGACCCCCGACCAGACCGCCATCCACGTCCAGGAGCTCAAGCGGCTGGAGGAGGCCTTCGACGAGGTCCTCACCGAGCGGCACCGCTACGTGCTCACCCGGCGCTACGGGCTCGAGGACAACCAGTTCCGCACCCTGTCCCAGGTGGGCAAGGGCATGAACCTGTCCCGTGAGCGCGTCCGCCAGATCGAGCGCGAGGCCCTGACCCGCCTGCGCGAGCACGCCCGCATCCGCGAGCGGCTCCCGAGGGTCATGGCCGGGTAGCCCGCGCCGTCGGGTTCACGGAAGGCGGCGTCGCTGGAATGGCGACGCCGTCGTGCTTTCGGACGCTGCGTCTACTGCCCGAACGAGTAGTAGAACAGCATGTAGCACATCTCCGCGTTGCTGCCCTCGCCCCACACGATGTCCTGCGGGGGGTCGTTGTACTGGTTCGGGGCGTCCGGGGCGTTGTTCCAGGTGCACTGGACGACCAGCCGGTCGCGGCGGTTGAACGCCACCGGCTCGTCGAACATGTAGGTCATCTGGTGGTCGAAGTCGTAGTCGCCCCGGACCAGGCAGTCCTCCTCGCCGCCCTGGCGCAGGACGTAGCTGTCGAAGTAGCTGCCCAGCAGGTGCATGTGGGGGAAGGCGCCGTAGAGGGTCAGGGAGCCGAAGGAGTTCAGCAGCGAGTCGCTGTCGCTGTGGGCCTCGGCGCCGGCCGGGATGCGGAAGTCCTCGGGGCCGAAGGCGGTCATCTCCGCCACGGTCTCCACAAAATCGGTGGTGCGCAGCTTGTAGGCGCTGCGGTCGGCCTGGGCGGGGAGGTCCGCGTCGGCGTAGTAGTGCATCTGGAGGACGATCTGGTCGCCCGGGTTCACCCGCAGGCCCACGCCCTCGGGGAACTCCACCGCCTCCATGCCCGGCGTCCAGGCGTGCAGCAGCAGCCAGTCGTACTCGACGATGGGGTCCTGGCAGCGGAAGGAGGTCTGGGTGCCGTCGGTGCCGTAGCCCACCCCGGCGTCGCCGTTCATGTCCACCGCCAGCAGCATGTGATGGACCACCTCCCGATTGCCCACCTCCACGTCGATGCCGGTGACGTAGCGGGTCTCGGTGAAGGGGTTGTCCAGGATCATGCAGAAGTACTCGTTGTCCCCCTCGTCCACCTCCAGGGTGTGCTCGAAGGGCATCTGCAGGGTGGTGTCCGTGTCGTCCAGGTGCAGATAGGGGATCGCCGGGGCGCTGCTGTTGGCCGGGTCGCCGGCCAGCGCCCCCCCGTCGACCCAGTCGATGATGCTCTGCTTCTCGGCGTCGGTGAGGTGCATGCGCTCGCCGCCGTGGTAGGGCCGGCACTCCGGGTCGGCCGCCGCCAGGGGCATCGCCCCGTTCTCCACGTAGACCTTGATGGCCTCGGCCCCGGCCGCGGCGGTCTCGTAGGTGCTCCAGTCGCCGGGCCCGATGCCGTCGGCCTGGTGGCACGTCGCGCACTTCTCGATGACCGTGTTCTCGACGTCGCCGTACCAGACAACGCCCGAGGTCGCGCTGTCATCGCCATCCTTGCCGTTGCACGCGACCAGGACGATCAGGGGGAGAAGGGCTCTCATTCATGCCTCCGCTGGGTTCACACCAAGGACAGGTATGACACCGGAGACAACGGCCTGCGTGACCATTTCCGGACAACGGGCGCTGCGGCTACTGCCCCATCGAGTAGTAGAACAGCATGTAGCACATCTCCGCGTTGCTCCCCTCCCCCCAGACGATGTCCTGCGGGGGATCATTGTACTGGTTCGGGGCGTCCGCGGCGTTGTTCCAGGTGCACTCGACGACCAGGCGGTCGCGGCGGTTGAACTGCACCGGCACGTCGAACATGTAGGTCATCTGGTGGTCGAAGTCGTACTCGCCGCGGACCAGGCACTCCTCGCTGCCCCCCATCTTGCGGATGGAGCTGCTGAAGTAGCTGCCCAGCAGGTGCATGTGGGGGAACGCGCCGTAGAGGGTCATGCGGCCGAAGTCGTTCTCCAGCGACTCGCTGTCGCTGTAGCTGTCGGCGCCGGCCGGGATGCGGAAGTCGTCGGGGCCGACCGCGGCCATCTCGGCGACGGTGTTGACGTGGTCGGTGGTGCGCAGCTTGTAGGCGCTGTGGTCGGTCTGGGCGGGCAGGTCGTGGTCGGCGTAGTAGTGCATCTGGAGCACGAGCTGGTCGCCGGGGTTGACCTGGAGCCCCACGCCGTCGGGGAACTCCACCGGCTCCATGCCCGGCGTCCAGGCGTGCAGCAGCAGCCAGTCCGACTCCAGGATCGGGTCCTGGCAGCGGAAGGCGGTCTGGGTGCCGTCGGTGCCGTAGCCCACCCCGGCGTTCCCGTTCATGTCCACCGCCAGCAGCATGTGGTGCACCACCTCCCGGTTGCCCACCTCCACGTCGATGCCCGTGACGTACCGGGTCTCGGTGAACGGGTTGTCCAGGATCATGCAGAAGTACTCGTTGTCGCCCTCGTCCACCTCCAGGGTGTGCTCGAGGGGCATCTCCAGCGTGGTGTCGGTGTCATCCAGGTGCAGGTAGGGGATCTCGGGGGCGTTGCTGTGGGCGGGGTTCCCGGCTGGGGCCCCCGCGTCCGCCCAGTCGATGATGCGCTGCGTCTCCTCGTCGGTGAGGTGCATGCGCTCGGCGCCGTGGTAGGAGCGGCACTCCGGGTCGGCCGCCGCCAGGGGCATCGCCCCGTTCTCCACGTAGACCTTGATGGCCTCGGCCCCGGCCGCAGCGGTCTCGTAGGTGGACCAGTCGCCGGGCCCCAGCCCGCCGGGCTGGTGGCAGGTAGCGCACTTCTCGATGACGGTGTCTTCGACCTCGCCGTACCAGGCCACGTCCGGGGGGGTGCTGTCGACGGCGTCCTTGCCGGTGCAGGCGGTCAGCGCGGCCAGGGCGGTCAGGGGGAGCAGGACTCTCATGCGTGCCTCCGATGGATGGTCGCCCGGTGGAACACCGGAGGCCGCGTCCCGTGTCACCCCCTGTCGCGCTTCAGGCGTAGCCGAACCGGAGCAGCGCCTTGGAGACCGCCGCCCGCCCGTCGTCGTCCAGCAGCTCGAAGTCCATCGCGTCGGCCAGGCGGTTGACCGTGTTGAACAGCGCGCAGACCTCGATCACCGTGCGGATGTCGGCGTCGGAGAGGCCCGCGTCGCGCATGGGCTGGATGTGCTCGGGGCCGACCTCACGCGGGCGCAGCGTCAGCACCTCGATGAAGCGCAGCGCCGCGCGCAGGTCTTCCGCGATGTCGGCGGTGTCGAGATCCTCGCAGACCTGCTGGAAGGTGTCCGTCTCGCCCAGGGCTGTCGACGCGACCGCGCCGTGGCCCTCCAGTCAGAAGGGGCACCGGTTCTGCTTGGACGTGTAGGCCGCCATCAGCTCCCGGTGGCCCACCGACCACACCGAGGGGCCGCGCAGGGATACCTGGAGCGCGGCCTGGAACGGCTTGCCGAGCAGCTTGGGCCGATGCTCCATCGTGCGGATGACGTCGGGGGCGCGGGAGCGGGTGATCACGCCCATGAACCAGAACTTCAGGCGGGCCCGCAGGGTCTCGCCGCGGTCGACGGTGGGGAACCTCACGCGCCCTCCAGAGCCGCCAGGCCGGCCTCCAGCCGCGAGACCCCCGCGCCGATCGCGGCGGCCGCCAGCACCTCGAAGAGCTGCTGCTCGGTCCAGCCGGCGTCCATCAGCGCGGTGATGTCCTCGTCGGTGGTCTTGTAGGCGTGCAGGGCGACCTTGGTCACGAACGCGCGCAGGTCGTCGGGAAGCCCGGTGACCGCGGCGGGGTCGCCGACGGCGTGGGCCTCGGCCAGGGCGTACGCGGCCCGGCGCAGGGCGTCGTCGGCCTCGCCAGGGACGTCCAGGGTGGCCCGCAGGCTGCGGGCGTGAGGATGCTCCGTCATGGAAGGTGGATAACCTGGACAGCGCGCCAGGGGTTGGGGGAAGCGCTCCGGAGTCCCTCACCTGGGGGAAGCTGTCTGAGGAGGCACAGACCATGCGCGCTGCGTTGCTCGCCCTGATCGGGGCCCTGGCCGGCTGCACCGGGCCGAAGACGAACACCGACGACCCCCCGGTCATCGACACCCACACGACCGACGACGACACCGGCCAGGCCGACGACACCGCCCAGGCCGACGACACCGCCCAGGCCGACGACACCGGGGCGCAGGGCGAGGCGGTCAGCGCGACCGTCGGCCCGGACGGGGGCGTGCTCACCCACCCCGCCGGCCTGACCCTGGAGATCCCGGCGGGCGCCCTGGCCGAGGACACCGAGCTGCGCATCGTCGAGCGCGGCGCGATCGAGCCCGACGCCGCCTTCCCAGGCGAGGTCAGCACGATCTCCTCGGTCTTCGACCTCCAGCCCGACGGCCTGACCTTCGCGGAGCCGGTGTCGCTGACCTGGAGCTTCGACCCGCAGCTCCTGGAGACCGAGGAGGGCTTCGTCCACCCCCAGGTCTACGTCTACGACACCCGGGCCGAGGCGTGGGTCCCCGACGTGCCCTCCCACGTCGAGGAGATCGACGGCGCCCTGGACCCCACCTACGAGGGCATCCCGCACCAGTCCGTCGACCGCGAGGCCGGCACGATCACCGATCTGCTGAGCCACTTCAGCTACCGGGTGCTGGGCACCATGCGGTGCGGCACCTGGGACTGCCTGGGCCGCTTCGACGAGCACGATCTGGCCCCCGGCCTGAGTGTCTACCGCTACAACACGCGGTCCCAGCGCGCCTTCGCCACCCACAACGGCACCTTCGACAGCGACGGCCTGCTGGAGTTCGACCGGGATCGTCCCAACGACACCACCCGCATCATCGTGCACTCCGTCAACGCGAACAGCAACGGCCAGGCCGCCGCCAACGCGGTCGACGGCATGATGATCAGCAACAGCCGCCTCTCCGGCTGCGCGGACGGCTGGGACGGCTCCCAGGCCTCCATCACGGCCTATGATACCTGCGTGGCCAACTACACGGTCGCGGAGATCTCGGGCACCCACTTCCTGATCTCCCAGTCCGGCCACGTCTTCCAGCTCACCGACCCCGACGCCCGGCTGATCCACGCCGGGGCGGCGAACAACCACGCCATCGGCATCGAGCTGCACCACCACAGCCGGGACCGAGACCTCTACTCCGGGCGGCAGCTCGCCGCCCTGGCCCGACTGCTGCGTTACCTGGCCGACGAGTACGACCTGGGGGAGCTGCCCCAGACACGGACCACCGCCGCCAGCCGCCTGCTCGCCGACCAGCCCGCGGACCAGTGGCTGCTGGGGCACGACGAGGTGCGCGGCAGCCGGACGCCCAAGCCCTGTCCCTGGGACTGGCGGGACGAGAGCTGGTCCTGGGGCGTGGTCCAGGCCGCCGTCCGGGACGACACCCGCGGCATCGCGACCACCGCCGGGGGCGACGGCGCCGAGCTGGG
Source organism: Alphaproteobacteria bacterium (assembly GCA_020632795.1). Taxonomy (GTDB): domain Bacteria; phylum Myxococcota_A; class UBA796; order UBA796; family CAJQPC01; genus JACKEV01. The sequence goes on along the minus strand of JACKEV010000028.1, from coordinate 3,903 downwards.
CGCCCCCGGCGACGGCGGTACCGTCCGCCTGTGGTACGACGAACCCGCCCTGGACAACTGGTTCGAGAACAATGAGTACATCGGCGGGGACCTGGAGCCCCTGGTCGTCGCCGAGGGCACCACGCACACCCTGACGGGCGGGACCCACCACTACGCCTTCATCGACGTGCTCGGGACCCTGACGCTGAGCGAGGACACGCTCCTCATGAGCGCCGGGCGCGTGCACGTGGGCCTCGACGGGCAGATCGTGGGCCAGGACGATGACGGCGCGGGGATCATCCTGGAGCTGGTCGCGGACGGGCTGGTGGTCGTGGAGGGGCTCATCGACCTGCGCGGCGAGAACGCCTACGAACGGGACGACGCCGAGGTCGACGGCCGCGACGGCGGGACCCTGTTCATCGGCACGGCGGCGGGCGGCGCGGGCTTCGTGCCCACCGTGGTGACCCGCGGGGGCGACGCCGGGCCGGCCTGGCCGGCGTTCTCTTCGGTCGTGGTGCCGGCGGACGGCGGCGCGGGCGGCGCGATCGAGATCCTCAGCGAGGACGGCCTGGTGTTCCTGCGCGGCGGCGGCCCCGCCGACGACCACTGGCCCGATGAGACCATCCCCTGCAGCACCACCAACATCTACGCCCCCGGGTTGGCCCAGCAGTTCAACTACGACCCCAACCACGGCCGCTGCTGGCAGGAGATCAACCCCGACTACGTCTTCTTCGAGGGTGGCCTGTTGACCTCTGGCGGCACCGGCGGCCAGGGCGCCATCGTCGGCGGCACCCTCATCGGCCTGGGCGGCGGCGTGGGCGGCGACGGCGGCGCGGTGACGGTGGACGTGGGCGACGGCAGGATCAGCTTCCACGAGACCGACCTCCTCACCGGCGCGGGCGCGGAGCTGCTCATCGGCGAGGTCTACGAGCGCAGCACGTCCACCGTCACCACCGTGGCGCTCACCGGCTCGCTGGGCGGCCCCGGCCGGAGCAACCAGGGCTGGGGCGGCGACGGGGGGGCTGCCGGCAGCGTCACCGTCTCCGGCTCGCTCTCCGTGGACGAAGCCGACCTCACCCTCTCCGACCACTGGTGGGGCGGCTGGTGCGGCTACGGCTGCGACGAGGTCATGACCGAGGTGGTCTACGACGTCTGGCTGCACAACTGGGAGGACCCCGAGATCCAGAGCGGCCGGGACCTGGGTTGGGGCACCCAGGCGGCCTCGCCGGGGCCGCGCCAGGCCTGGTACGACTGGCACGGCGTGCCACACCCCTACTTCCGGGTGCTGGTGGCCCAGGGCTCGGGGGGCTTTCCCGGCGGCTCCACGCGCAGCACCTACCACCCCGGCGAGTTCGGCTACGCCGGCCCGGCCACCGCCACGATCACGGGCCTGCCCGAGCCGTGAGCTACCGCCCCGGCCGCGTCGGCTTCGGCAGCCCCTGCGCCTCGGCCCAGGCCTCGTACCGCGCCCAGTCCCGGTCGAAGGCGTGGGTCTCCTCCTCGGCCTCCTCCTCCAGCTCCTCCCAGTCCTCCTCGTCCCAGCCCATGTAGGGGGCCATCAGGCGGGCCTCGGCCTCCGCGCGGGTCAAGCGACCCATGCGCCAGAGCATGTAGGCGTCCAGCAGGGGCGCCAGCTCGGGGTTGCGGTCGGGGCCGGAGAAGTCCAGGCGGCGGGACAGGTCCGCCCCGAAGGGCGGGCCCTCGTCTTCCGTGAGGGCGGCGCGGCGGGCATCGTAGCGGGGCAGCGCGCTGAAGGGCGTCAGGTCGGGCTCGGGCTGGAAGAGGTCCCAGATGGGGGTGGCGGCGGCGTCGGGGCGGGCCATCGGGGGGATGTCCAGGATGCGCTCGATCATCGCGAAGACCGACAGGAAGTCGCCGTTGGTGTGGCTGACGTACCCGCCGTGCTTGCCGTAGGGGCTGGCCACGATGAGGAAGCTGCGGGACTCGTCGACGTGGTCGTCGCAGCCCTGGGGGTCGTCCTGGAGGATGAAGATCGCGGTCGACGCCCACAGCGCCGAATTGCTGATGGCCTCCACGACGAGGCCCGTCGCGCGGTCGTTGTCGGCGACCATGGACTCGGGGCTGGGGTACTCCCCGTCGGTGCCGGCGGTGTGGTCGTTGGGCAGGGAGATGTAGGTGAAGTCGGCCAGGCCGTCCTCGGCGACGGCCTCGGCGATGTGCAGGGCCTTCTCCTCGTCGGTGATCGCGTAGTTGACGAAGGGCCCGCCGGGGTAGTCGGTGTCGGAGTGGTCGAAGACCAGCTCCCCCGAGGCGGAGGTCTCGAACATGCCGACGATCTCGCCGTAGACCTGCAGGCTGCGCCCCTGGTCCAGCAGGTGGGTGAAGAAGTTGCCCACCGTGGGCGTGGCCGCGTCGGTGACCGGCCAGCCGGTGGAGCCGCCGCTGTGGGCGGTCTCCATCCACATCCACTCGACGTAGTGGGTCAGGTGGGTGGAGGTCAGCATCAGGTGCCCGGAGTCGGACTCCAGGGCGTCCACGAAGAAGCTGTCGGAGACGTTGAACTGCGCGATGAGGGCGCGCTGGTTGGGGGTCAGCTCGGCGGGCCAGCGCAGCTCCTCGGGGTCGGCGTCCACGTCCAGGGTGCCGCCCAGGTCCCCGAACAGGCAGTCAAAGGTCTTGTTCTCCTTCACGATGAGCACGACGTGCTCGATGGGGCTGGGGACGCGGTCGTTCGCCGGGATGGGGAACATCCCGTCGCATTCGAAGGGGTAGCGGTCGGTGGGGCTCTCGTAGAGCGCCGCGACGTCTGCTGAGGTGTCGACCAGATCGAGCGCGTTGACGTCGACGACGCTGATCGAGCCGTTCCAGTTGTTGGTGTCCGCGCCCACGTAGCCCTTGTACTCGGCCACGATGAGCCGCCCGTCGGCGGCGGTGGCCATGGCCACCGGGTACATCGCCACCGGGAAGGAGCCCAGGGGCTCCAGGGTGTCGGGGTCGAGCACGCTGACCGCGTTGTCGGCGCCGCGGGTCACGAAGAGCTGCCCGCCGCTCAGGTGCACGGCGGTGAGGTTGGAGTTGCCCAGGGGGGCGCCGTCGGGGTCGAGCAGCACGCCCTCGGTGACCCCGGCCTCGGCGCGCACCGAGGCGCTGTCGGCGTCGATGGCGGCGACCACGTCCCCGTTGGAGACCGCCGCGAACACGGTGGCCTCGTCCTCGGTCACCGCCAGCCCGGCGGGGGAGGTGTTGAGGCTGACCACGGCGACTTCAGCCCCGCTGGTCACGTCGAACACCGCGACGCCGTCCCCGGCGAGGTCGCTGGCGTAGAGCTGGCCCCGGCCGGGCAGGTGCGCGAGGTCCCAGACGTCGGTGGAGCCGGTCAGCGTGCGGGTGACGGTGAGGCTGGCCGTGTCGACCTCGGCGACGAAGCCCTCGTAGTAGGCGCCGGTCCAGGCGGTGCCGCCGTCCTCGGACAGCGCCACGCCCACGGCGGTGCCGCCCACGGGCACCCGGGTCAGCTCGGTGAGGAGCCCGGCGCCGTCGACCTCGAAGACGTCCAGGGTGTCCCCGGCCCCGCCCGCGGCGTAGAGCCGCGACCCGTCCGGGCTGAGGGCCAGGCCCCGGTGGTTGTCGTCCCGCGCCAGGAGCTGCACGGTCTCCAGGGACTCCAGGTCGACCACCGCGAGCCAGCGGTCGCTGCGCCCGACCAGGGTGACGTAGGCGACCGGCAGGGTGGGGTGGGCCTCGACGTCGATGGGCATGTCGTCGAAGCGCACGGTGTCCCCGGCGGGCACGACCAGGCGCCCGCCCGGCGTGATGAGCGAGCCGTCGTCCTGCCAGCCCGGGCGGACCGTGGCGGTCTCGGGCACCTCGTCGGCGTAGCAGAGGGGCACGGGCTCAGCGCTGTCGTCGGCCCGGTCGTTCTTGCAGGCGACGAGCGCGAGGAGGAGGAGGGCGAGGCGGCGT
>JACKEV010000027.1 GCA_020632795.1 Alphaproteobacteria bacterium | reverse complement strand
TCCGGACAGCCTGGATGTGTTCTTCCACCACAGCGACCACCTGGGCAGCGGGCATGTGCTGACGCAGGATGATGGGACGCTGTTGAGTCAGGAGGAGTACTTTCCGTATGGGCGGGCCTCGGATCGCCGAGATGCGCGGAATCGGTATCGGTTCATCGGGGTGGAGCGGGATGAGGACACCGGGCTGTGTATGACCGGGCCCAGGACGTATGATCCGGTGAGTGGACGGTTTCTGCAGGGGGATCCGATCGCCCACCTGCGGAGAAATCTGTCGCCATTTCACTATGCTTCTGGCAGCCCCATTCGGCGCCGGGATGTGAACGGATACAAAGACTCTCCGGCAGACGACGGAACATTGATCACAGATGCAATTTTCACACCTTTGGATGTGGCAGATACTGCTCCTGCAGACCTCGAACAAAACTACCGAGTTTCGTCGGTATCCGAGGCAAATAGTCCGAACACAAACAACGTGTACTGGCAACGAGCGATCATTGAGAATCTGGAAACCGGACGTTCGTATCATCTCATTCTCGGAGAAGAGGGCCGAGACCATGTCCCTGGACTCGGTCAACTTGGCGACGTCGACCTTGACAACAAGGCCGTCCTGATTCTCCCCGACAACAAACAGCTCCTACCATTCTGGTTGGGTCTCGATAGAAGGCCTGTTGTCAACCCAGATGCCCCTGAGACCGATCATTCCCCGAAAAAGGACCCTATTGAACATGATAATGAGAAGGCAACACAAAACCCACTCTCCAGGGGCACGCCACCAAACCTCGCAGAAGGCCCCAAGATCATGGACCGCAGACGACGGCACGAGTTCTCAAGGAAGAGGAATGGATACGATTTCGGTCCCCCGATGCAATTCTCTCCTATCAACCCGCAAACCGATGACAACGAAGTTCTTCCCGAGAATCAACCACCGCCACAAGACACCAACGAACCCCATCCGCCCGAACAGGATTGGAGTTCCTCCCCAACTCCGTATCATCGATAGACAAAAACGCATTAACTCCCCACGAAGTCCCCCCTATGCCCGCTCTCTACCTGGCTGGTCTGGGTTCATAATCGTACTCATTTCACTTATCATCAATGGTTCATGTAATGTGTGGGATGCAGATTCATCAATCCCATCAAGCACGCCCTCCAGTGAAACCCCAACGACCCACGAAACAATCGATACATCTACCGCATGGCAACCCCTTTCTACCAGAATGACCCCACATGCCTTGTTAGCCAACGTCGAGCTCACTGGTCCACGAGGAAAAACGGTTGTAGAGATGATCGTGGACACAGGTTCTACTCATTCCCACTTGAGATCCTCAGACTTGAGCCAGATCGGTTTCACAGGTCAAAGCCATGAATCAGTACTTATGCAAACCACCGCAGGAGTTGTTCAAGAGCGTCTATACATGCTTCCATCTGTACAAATCGTTGGAGGCCCGCCCTTGGGTCCAGCGGCGGTGGGAACATGTGATACCTGTAGATATCGGGTCTTGGGGGAATTGGTCCTTCAGCGATTGAATCTAAGAATCGAGCGTGATAAGGCAAGCCCCATCAGTTGGTCTACAAACCGGCGAAAGGACTTGTCGGAAGACTTCAGGTTCTTCTTGGAAGCAATCATCGAGGATGGCCATGCCACGGCAGTCAATTACTCTGGAATCCACATCGATCGTGCAACGGTTCAATGGTGCTCGGAGGATTTCAAACCCATAGAGGTTCTTGATCTCAAACCAGATGAACACCGTCGTCTATGGGGCATCGATCCCTGTCCGGTTCCTCCTTCCGGCTACTTCTCTTCGGTCACAATCGCACCAGAGTCACCGTAGCGGTTCATTTCTTCGTATTCAGACGCCATAATCCTTGGTTCAACTGCTACATCCACATGTTTTATGCAGATGCCTCATCACCAGACAAACGACACCAGGCGAACACATCGCCGCCGTGGCCCCAATACCAACACATCTCTTGAGATGAACCTGCGGGAATCTCAACCTGGAACCTGTTCTTATCTGCTCACTGGTTACCTCGTGGTCGCTATCCTCCTTCTGACAGCTGTTCCAGGTTGCCATGATCCGTTCAGAGAGGAGGACCCCTCCTCCGCAGGAGTCCTACCCGATGATCCTGTCGCCAGCCACACCACACCAGAGCACGCGCCAACCTGGCGTCCTCTTTCCATCAGAATGACCAACCACGGCCTGGTCGCTGACGTAGAGATTTCCGGCCCAAAAGGCAGGAAACTCGTGGAGATGAATGTGGACACCGGATCAACCTATTCCTATCTTCTGGCCACAGATCTGCTCCAGGTTGGTATCACGGGGCAAGCCTGGAAGTTGTTGCTGATGCAGAACGCTGTTGGCGTCGTCGATCAAACGTTGTTCATGCTGCCATCGATACAGATCGCGGACGCTCCCCCCTTGGGTCCCGCTGCTGTCGGCGTATGCAAGGGATGCAAGCACAGGATTCTGGGTGATCTCGTTCTACGGCGATTGGACTTGAAGATCGAATGGGACAGGGACGAGTTGGTCAGTTGGTCAACCAACCACCACGTCGATCTGCTGGAGGATTTCAGATACTTTCTGAAGGTTGGATCCGAGGACAACCAGCCCGTAGCAATCAATCTGTCTGGCGTTCATATCCATCGCGCCACAATACAGTGGTGTTCGGAGGAGTTCGAACCCGTAGTAGTCTTGAACCTCAAGCCAGAGGAGCGTCGCCGTATTCCGGTTGAAGCCCCCTGTCCCTTTTTACCCTCCGGGTACTTCTCGTCGGTCAGCGTCGCACCGATTACTCAGCCTCAACATGGACTCCCCAAATGAGCCTGTGGCCCGAACGGAACCCCCGCAGCATCCGACCCGGAGCGAAGTCGCATCTCGACAAGGTGCGTCTCCCGAAAGCAGGATGTCCACGGCAACGCCGTCGAGTACAGCGACACATGCCGCGCGGCGACTCGGGCTCCGCAGCTGGTCGACGTCGACGACGCCAACGAATAACGAACAACGTTCGGTAATGAGCTTGACAGCCTGCCCGCTTGGCAGGCCACGAAGGGTCCACACGAGCCTCTCCTGGTGACGAACAGGCCGAACCAGCGGAATGGAGACCACCCGCTGCAGCCATCTCGCAGGGTCACGATGATCGAGGATCCCTCCACGAACTCGCACCGACGCGATACGATCAGACGGCACAACCACCAGGGATGCCGACGTATGAACCCGATCCTGCTGCTGAAGGCTTGGCATGACCAACACCGCGAAGTCTCGTCAGATCAGGGCATCGACCAGACGTTCTCCATTGACGCTGGCGGCCAGAGCGCTCGGTTGGACGCCGACAGCGGCTCAGCCCTCGGCCGGGCGACGGTCTGGGCCACCGGCATGTGTGACATCGAGGTCATCGACTTCGAGGACGGCCGACTGTTGATGTTTCTCCACGTCGAAGCGACCACGGAAGAAGCGCTGCACAGCGGCCTCGCCGAGATGATCCGGTGGATGCGCCCCGGATCGCGGCTCCATCCGCATGCGTAGGTACCCATGCCTGGCTGGTGGACGAGCCCTGGGAGGACGCCGAACGCCAGCGGGTCGCCGTGCTACCTGGACGCCGGCAAGCGAATCCATGAAGACTTCGGCGACGCCTCCAGGGTATGCGCTCCTGTCCGTTTGGAGAACCTGACGGCTTCGCCGCCGCGCCCCACCACCGGGACGACCCACGCTCGACGCCAGCCGCTGGAGGAGACCGTGAAGAAGGAGACAACCCGATGAACGCATACCGCCTGGATGGCATCTCCACAGTCCGACAAGGCGTCTACGCCGTCCATCTGATCGGCGGTATCGGCGACGAAACCCATCGCGTCGCCTTCGAGATGACCGTGGAGGAGTCTCCCTTCAACCTCCTCAGCTACGGGGATGACTTCGCAGCGTTCGTCGAGATGAGGACCGGGCCGCTGAAGCCGCTCTTCGAGGCCGTCCTTCGATTCCACCTGGCCACCCGGCTGGCAATCCATGGCAGGGCCGAGACGCCTGAAGACCGGAGAGGGATGGAGCAGCCTCCGAGCCCGACCGCTCCCACGCCAGGCAGAGACACGACCCCAGGATCATGAACACCTCATCCCCCTACTGCTGCAGCGGCATGCGCTTCGCGCTCGAGGACACCGAGGTCGGCCTCTTCTTCATCGCTCGCGACCCGGCCAGGCCGTGGGTGTCCCTCTGCGCGGCCTCCAGGGACCGCCGCTTCATCGCCACCACGGGCATGCGGTTCTGCCCGGCCTGCGGGACCCGCGTGGACGAGACGGTCGCGAAGGCCCCGGCGTTCTTCGCCGCCCTCGCCCGACAGCACATGAACCTCCTCGGGCGCCTCGACCGCATGGCCCTGAATCGCGCCGTCCTGCTCGTCCACGTCTACCGTTCCCTCTCCGCGACCCTGACCGCGTTGAGCGACGCGCTGCGCTCCGGCGCAGCACAGTCGCTCCGAGACACACCGGAGGAGGGCACCGCGAGCGAGCTGCAGGCAGCGGTCGAGCTGCGCCGACGCATGATGATCGCCGCTGGCCTGGAGGTGCGAGGCCTCCCGCACGTCCTCGAGCGGCTCGCGGCGTGTCCGAGAGACGCCCTGGTCCTGGTCTTTCGCTTCCGAGCGCCGTCGGCCCGGTACGCCGTCTTCATCCGCGCCGACGACGAGCAGGTGCTCGGCGCATCCGCTCTGCTGCTGCCGGAGCAAGCCGATCGCGAAGCGGAGATCGAGCAGATCACCGACGCGATGAAGACACTGTGGAAGCAGAACCCGAGCTGGACGCTCGGCAAGCTCATCGGGAACGTGGAGGTGGACACCCAAGGCCTCCTGGGCAGCCTGGACGACACCGAAGCCCTCGCGATCCTGCGCGGGAGGCTCACCGGAGGCGGTGACCCTCCCAGCCGGTGACGACAGACACGACGCTTCGCGATCAACGACGATACGCTCTGACTTGAGGTCCGCATGACCCCCTGGCCTTCCACGCCCGACGAATCCCACCGCGTCCTGTGGCAGATCCACGACGCGTTCGTCCTCGTCCGCTGGGCGGCCTACCAGGGCCATCCCTCGACCAAGGCGGCCTTCCGGATTCTCGGGGATGCCCTCGATGACCTCCTGAGCGTCGGCCCGGACGCCTTCGAAGCACGCCTGGCCTCGCGGCCCGACGTCTTCTACAAGGATTCGTCCCCCGCGTACGCCGGCCACAAGGGGACGCCCGCCGAAGCGAGAGCGCTCGCCGCGGCCCTGGGCCAGCTCGTTCACGACGTGGCCTGCGCGGACCCGGATCACCAGACCCTGGCCCGGATCGCCGACGATCTGGAGGTGCTGCCCTGCGAATTCCTGCGGATCGGCCCCACCGCGATCATCGGGCTGCCCCACCCCGACAACACGCCCCACGTTCAACAGCTCGCTGAGGCGTTTCGGCGACTGCTGGAGCGGTGAAGGTGCCCGAGACGCGTCCCATGACCCTCCCCCACGCCATCCAGCTGATCCACGCCGACCGCGCCCGATCGCCGACCCTGGCCGCGCTGAGCGACGCGCTGACCTCCGGTATGGCGAAGCCGCTCGGCGACACCCCGGGACAGGAGACCGCGAGCGATCTTCGAGCCACCTTCGCGCTCCGTCAACGAACCACGACCGCCGCCGGCATCCAGGTGGTCGGGCTCCCCCACGTCCTGGAGCAGCTCGCGGCCTGCCCGGATGACGCACAGATTCTCCTGTTCCACTTCGGCGCCCCCGCTACCCTCTACGCGGCCTTCATCCGCGCCGACGACGAGCAGGTGCTCGGCGCCTTCGCCCTCCCGCTGCCGGACCGCGCCACCTCTACGACATGGACGACGTCGAAGTCCTCGCCCTCCTCCAACGGCACCGCCCCGAGACGGACGTGTCAGAGTGAAGGTGCCCGGAGCGCCCGTTGCCCCTTCTCCTCCTCCTCGCCCTGAGCTGCGGACCCGCCGACCCGGACCTGCCCGGCGGGGTGGTGGTCGGCGACCCCTTGCCCCCTGGCGCGGAGACGCTCGGCGAGGGCGTCGCCCGGCTACCCTGGACGCCGGGCACCCTGAGCGCCACGCTCAATGACGCTCGGACGCTCCACTCCCTCCTTTGGGAGGTCCCTGGCGCACAGTGTGACGTGCTCCGAGCCGCCGTCGCGCCCCTGGACGAGGTGAACCCCGGCGTCTGCGCTGGCCTGCAGGTCTTCGAGCACACCGGAGGAGCGGTGGTGCTGGCGCAACCCCCCCGCTCACCCGGGTCCAGCTGCAGGATGCTCCAGAGCCCGACCGCGGCGGCGTGGGTCTTCGACCGCATCGCCAAGGGCGCCCGCGTCGACGGCCTCATCGCCGGCCTGCTCTCCGAGGGGTGCCTGGACGGTGAGGGAGACTGCCGGATCCTCGACACGCCGGCGGTCGTGCAGGTGCGCACCGACGAGACGGTCCGGCTCCTCGGCCAGGGGAAGGACTGCCCCGAGGTGCTCAAGCGCCTGGGGTACCGCCGCCCGAGCGCGGGCGGGAACGCAGCCGGCGACGACATCACCCTGAAGGGCTGCAAGATGGGCATCAAGGTCTTCCACTTCAAGGATGCGTGCGAGGTGCGGGTCGACCGGCTGATGGCGCCGTCCGGTGACGACGCGCCATGACCGGGCCGCCCCACGCCCCCTGCGCCGACTGTGGTGAATCGACACGTCGGGCCCTATGGGCTGCGCTCGCTGCAGGCCTGACCGGCGCGCTGGTGACCTTCCACCAGCTCGTGAGCCCGATCCCCACCGTCATGGTCGCCGTGTACGGCGTGCTTCTGTACGTCCTGACCCTCCTCATGCCCGATCGCAGAGCGCTGTTCCTGCCCGCGTCGATCGTCGCGCTCGTCGCCTCGGCCAGCACCCTCCTCCTGGCCATGCGCTGGTCGCAGGAGCGCGGCGCGGCCGCCCTGGCGGTATGGTCGGCCGTCGAGCAGCACGTCGACGCCACCGGACGGTGCCCCGCCTCCCTGGAGGAGCTGCTCCGCCATCAACCCGACGCCGTCCCCCACCACGGCCTCGCCCGCCTCGACCCCTGGCGCACCCCCCGATACCTGCCGACCGGCCCGTCGGACCGCTTCCCGGGATGCGCAACGCTCGTCGTCAAGGGCAGCCTCGACGGGCGTTGCGCGTGGGACGGTGTCCGCTGGGACTGCTCCTCCCGGAGCGACTGAATGACCGACCCCCTCTCCACCCTCCTGTCGCGCGTGGCGGCCGAAGCCCCGGACCTCCCGCTGCGCTTCGTCCGCGAGCTCCTCTCCGTGGGTGAGCGGAAGGTGGCGCTGGAGATCCTGTGCGACAACCTGGCGGACCTGGAGATCACGCTGTCCCCGGAGACCCGCCGCGCGCTCGCCGCCCGGTGTCAGGATCTCGGGGTCGCGCCAGGATACGTGTCGGAATCCATTGATGGCCCGCCATGAGGCTCACCTACCTCCTGCTCACCGGCCTCCTCGCGATCCCCATCCCTGCGTCCTGCACCCTGGGGCGCTCTGGCGTGCACGGCGGCGAGGAGAACGCGCGTCGGCTGAACCACGCGATCCTGGAGGTCAACATGCGCAAGGCGTGCAGCTACAACGTCAACTACGGCGCCTTTCCGGACCGGCTCGAGCGGCTCTGGGTCCGCGACTCGCACAAGCTCGTCAACGACGTCTTCGAGAACCCGCTGCACTACGAGAGGATCCTGAACAACACCGGAGCCCACGTCACCTTGTGCAGCCTCGGCGCAGATGCCTCCCTGGGTGGCTTCTTCAGCGCATCCGATTCGTGCGTGTGTTTCTCGCTTCACGACTGCACCAGGGAGCCCAGGCCGCTCCCCCCGCTGGTCCGCCGCTGCACCTGGGACTCCTCCGCTCACGACGACTGAAAGACGCCCATGACCCACGACTTCACCACCGGCTTCGAAGGCGAACCCGAGCTGTTCTTCACGCACCGCTCCCCGAACGGCGCCGCGTCGAGCCTCCACGCCTGGGAGGGCTGGTTCGACATGCTGATGGAGGGGGTGGAGCCGACCGCGTCCGGCTGGACCGGCCTCGCGCTGCACCACCACCTCTGCACCGGGTGGCACGAGGCGCACGAGTGGGTCGACCCGGACCCTGGGGGCACCCTCTGCATGCTGCGGCAGGCCCGCGTCACGCGCCCGGACGACACCCTCGCGGCGTTCCGCGAGGCGCTGCTCTCCCTGTTGGAGGCCGCGGTCCGCGACGGCGGTCGCTTCGTGATCCAGCGGGAATGAGGCCCGCTCTGACGTCGTCGTGTCCTTCGGGCCGCCTCCGCCACGTTAGACTCCCCCCGGAGGTTCCCCGTGCCCCTCTTCGAAATCGCCAGCGGACCGGAGCAGCAGCAGGTCGAGGCCCGGAACTGGATGTCGGCGCTGGGCTCGGGCCTGGGTGGCCTGGGCCTGTCCAGCGACAGCCTCTCCCGGGTGGTCTGCGACCTGGACGACGCCGGGCTCGTCACCGTCCGCGACCCCGACAGCGGGCGCATCTTCACCGTCCGCGAGCTGCCCGACACCCACACCCCCGAGCCCACCGCCGCCGCCGTGCAGCTCCCCACCCCCGAGCGCCCCCGGCTGACCCGCTCCCCCGAGGTCGCGCTCCAGGACGCCGCCCCCGTCGACGCCCCCGATCCCCTCGCCTCCGCCGCCTTCCGCGCCGCCTCCCGGGCCGACCTCGACGCCCTGCGCGGCGAAGCCAGCGCGCTGCTGCGCGCCCCCGACCCCGCCGCCGCCGCCGACCTGGCCCTCGGCCTGCTCATGCGCCACGTGCCCGCCGAGTCCGGCGCGGTGCTGCTCCTCAGCGACGACGGCCTGGACTTCGTCGCCGCCCGGGGCCCCCGCGCCGCCACCGTCCAGGGCCGCCGCATCCCCCCCGACGCCGGCATCGCGGGCCTCTGCACCCGCAGCGGCACCGCCCTCATCCTGCGCGAGGCCAGCCAGGACCCCCGCCACTACGCCCGCGTGGACCAGGCCAGCGGCTACACCACCCAGGCCCTGCTCGCCGTGCCCATCCGCGCCAGCGGCCAGACCTTCGGCTGCGTCGAGCTGCTCAACCCCTTCGGCGCCGTGGCCTTCGAGGAGTGGCACCTCTCCGCCGCCCAGATCATCGCCGCCCGCCTCGCGACCCGGCTCGGCGCCCGGGTCGGGTTCACCGTAGAATGAGACCCCTCCCCCTCACCCTCGGCGCCACCCTGGGCCTCGCGCTGGCCTGCAGCATGGATCTCGGCCAGATCGAGGATGATGCCGATGAGATCTACCTCACGGAAGCGACGCCCACGGATCCGCTGCCCCCGACGCTGGGCACCCCGGCCGCCAGCCTGGCCGCGGCGCCCGACTGGCTGGAGGCCTTCGAGCCCCTCTACGCCCCCCAGCCCCCCAGCCGCGCCGAGCTGTACGCCCGCGCCACCGCCGAGGGCCCCAAGGGCGGCCCCCTCCAGGACGCGATCCTCCTGTGTGAGGTGCGCGCGACCTTCTTCGACGGCATCAAGATTCAGATCGGCCCGTTCGAGACGGAGAACAAGCCCGACCTGACCGCCTACCTGGGCGTCGGCGCCGACGCATCCACCCGGGGCCCCCGCACCCGGGGCGACGCCCACCACAACGTCGACGCGGCCATCGTCTCCGCGCCCCTCGTCACCCTCAAGCCCGGCGACCGGGTGGAGCTGGACGTCTGGGACCGCGACCTGCTCAGCCGGGACCACATCGAGACCATCGGCGCGGACTACGCGGACACCCTGCCCCTCACGATGACCGGCGCCAAGGCGCGGGCGACCTGCTCGGCGCTGGCCCGGGACGCGGTGGAGGGCCTGGTGGCCGGCGCGCTCCAGGCGGCGGACAAGGGGCTGACCTACCACGACAAGTCCTGGAAACCCGACCTCCAACGCAAGGACCTGGGCGCTGAGCCCCGCGACCCCCGCCCCGACCTGGCGCTGCGCCAGGCGGCCAGCCTGGTGGGCTGGGACGACCCCCGGGTCCGCGCCCGCGCCGAGGCCTGGTCCGCCCTGCGCGCCCGCTTCGACGCCGCGCTCACCGCCGCCGTCGCCGATCTCTACGCCTCCGCCCCCGCCCCGGACACCCCGATCGCGCTGGGCGATCGCCTGACGGCGACCGTGCAGACCCCCATCTGCCCCGACCCCTCGGACTGCCTCCTCACCCTGACCGTCACCAACGGCGGCCCCGAGCCTGTGGCCCTGGTCTCCTTCACCGGCATCCTCGACCCCATCGAGGACATGTCCGTCCTGGGCGCGGGCGGCCAGCTCTGGCCCGTGGTCCCCGCCGACGCGGAGGACCCGGTGTGGGCTGCGGGCCTCCCCCCCGGCGCGCCGACCGACCTGAAGATGCGGGTCGCGGTGGACGCCCCGATCCCCGCGGAGGCCCGTCCGCTGATGCTGCGCTGGTGGACCGACAAGCAGCCGCGCCACCAGCGGCTGGAGTAGCCCCGGCAATACCCCTCGGCGTCCAGCGTAGTATGGGCACCGTCGGAGCCGCCCATGTCCTGGAAAGCCAAGATCCTCGTCCTCCTGGCCCTCCTCGCCCTGCCCGTCGTCGCCTGGAAGGCCCGCTTCCTGCTGACCCGGCTCTTCCCCATCGACCACGAGGGCACGGTGATGCGCATCGCCACCTTCCGGAAGGGCGGCTTCAACTCCCGGAACGAGGACACCCGGCAGCTCAACCAGTTCGCGATCATCTTCGACGACGGCTTCGACTGCGAGGGCTACGACACCTCCCTGGCCGCCGTGCGCGAGGGCGACGTCATCCGGCTGCGCGGCTACCACGACGTCAAGGGCTTCCCCGTCCTGGACCCGGAGTGGTGGGAGTGCGACGAGGCCCAGCTCGTGGGCTTCGTCAAGTAGTGCTGGGGATCGCCTTCGAGGGCTCGGCCTGCCGGGCGGCCTTCCACGTCGGGGCGATCGAGTGGTTCAGCGAGCGGGGGGTGCGCTTCGGGGCGGTCGCCGGGGCCAGCTCGGGCGCCCTGGTGGCCGCGGCGGTCGCCACCCACCGGGTCGACACCCTGCGGGAGGCCTGGACCGCGCTGCTGGGCGAGACCGCCGTGTTCCAGCCCGCCCGGCTGCTGCGGCTGCGCTGGCCGTTCATGATGAGCCATATCCTGCAGGAGGCGCTGGACACCTGGGTCGGGGACCAGAAGCTCTCCGAGGCGGACCTCCCCCTGGCCATCCCGGTCACCCGGCTCACCCTGCGGGGTCGGGTGCGACGGGTGTACACCCACGAGCACGACGTCTCCGCCGCCCGGGTCATCCTGGCGTCGTGCTACATCCCGGGCCCCTACGCCCGGCCGGTCCGCCTCGACGGGGGGCTGGGGGTGGACGGCGCCTGGGTCGAGCGGGTGCCGGTGCGCGACGTGCTGGCCCTGGGGGCGCGGCGGGCGCTGGCCGTGGTCGCCGACCCCCACGGGCGGCTGCTCGGGGACCTGCTGCGGCCCCGGGTCTTCCCTGTCCCCGACGCCGTGCGGGTGCTCCACCCCCCCGAGGCCCTGCCGCTGCGCAGCTTCGAATTCGACCGGGCGCGCACCCTGGCCTGCTTCGACATCGGGCGGGCGGCGGCCGAGGACTTCGCCCGCCGCAACGAGGACTGGCTGGCGTGATATGCCGTTGGGGATGCGGCTCCACGACCTCCTCTTCGGCCTGGCCTGCCTGGCCGCGGTCGCCCACGTCGGGTGGCTGCTGAACGCCCACCTGCGCGCCCAGGCCGGCATCCAGCCCCTGGTGGTCGACGAGCTGGCCCGCGCGGACGACCGGCTCTCCCTGGACGAGGCCCTGCGGGTCGCCCCGGCCCGGGACGCGGCGGCGGACCTCCCCGACGTCGTGCTCATCGTGCTCGGCGGCGCGCGCGCGGATCGCTTCCCCGCGCCGGGCTCGGCCACCGCCGCGTGGGCTGAGGACGCGGCGGTGTTCACCGACGTGCTGGCCCCGGCCCCCTACCTGCACGCCAGCCTGGCCAGCCTGGCCACCGGCCTGCTGCCCGGCGAGCACGGCGCCATCCTCTCCCCGCTGGGCGTGATGCGCACCCTGCCCGAGGAGCGGACCACCCTGGCCGAGCGGCTGCAGGAGGCCGGCTACCGCACCGTGATGCTGTCGGCGGCCCGCAGCCTGGCCGGGTTGGGCCTGGACCAGGGCTTCGACGTGGTGGTGGACAGCCAGCTCGCTCCGGCCGACGAGAACCTGCCCTACGCCCAGGGCGACCGGATCACCGCGCTGGCCCTCGCCGCGCTGGAGGCGCGCGGGGACGCGCCGGTGTTCCTGCAGGTGGTCTACGCCGACGCCGAGCTGCCCTGGGTCATACGCGACGGCTACTGCGAGGCCCCGGTGGAGGCCCCCGAGGCCCTGCCGCCCGGCGGCATGCTGCGCACCCGGCGGGACTTCCGGCAGACCCGCGCCCGCATCCTGGGGCGGCACCGCATGCCCACCCCCGCCGAGCTGGACGCCTGGTCGACGGCGTACGGCTCGGAGCTGTGCTTCCTCGACGCCCAGCTCGCGCAGCTCCTGACCGAGGGCGCGGGCCTGGACGACGGCGACCTCGTGCTCATCGTGGGCTCCCACGGGCAGTACCTGGGGGAGCACCAGCTCCTGGGCTGGGGGCTGGACGTCTACCAGGAGGCCCTCGCCGTGCCCGTGCTGGCGCGGGGCCCCGGCTTCGCGCCGGGCCAGGTGGACACACCCCTGAGCCTGATCGACCTGCCCGGCCTGTTGCTCGACGCGCTGGGCCTGCCGGGCCTGCCCGCGCCCCGCCTCACCCCGCCGCCGGGCACCCGGGTGGCCGAGCTGCACGGGGCGCTGGGCCCGGACCGCCAGCCGATCTACGGTCGTCGCTTTGCCCGATCCCGTCGGGCTTTCGTAAACGGCGGCCGCAAGCTGCTGCTCTCCTCGGACCAGCGGCACGAGGCCTACGACCTCACCCGCGACCCCCATGAGCAGGACCCGGTGCGCGGGGCCGACTGGGTGGACGGGCTGCGCGACGAGGCCGCCGCGTGGGCCCAGACCGCCTCCGGCTTCCAAGGAGCCCGGTGATGCGGCGCGGGGTCGCGATCCTGCTGTTCGCCCTGGCCCTGGCCTGCAGCGGCGGGGACCCACCGCCCCGCAAGGCCGGCCGCCCGGCGCGCACCGTGCCCGTGCCCGTCACCCTGGAGACCGCCGAGCTGGAGCGGGACCTGATGAAGCTGCGCGAGGGGCTGACCCGGGTGGCCGAGGCGGACACGCGCCCCGCCCGGGAGGGCCCCTCGGTGGTGCTGATCGTGCTGGACACCCTGCGGGCGGACCGACTGGGGGCCTACGGGAGCACCGACGGCCTGACCCCGAACCTCGACGCCTTCGCCGCAGGCGCGCGGGTCTACACCGAGATGCGCTCCACCGGGGCGTGGACCCTGCCGGCCCACGGCTCGCTGTTCACCGGGCGCCACCCCATCGAGCACGGCGCCCGGGGCAGCCCCTCCGACGCGGAGACCAAGGCGTTCCGGCTCCCGGCCGCGGGCCCACCGACCCTGGCCGAGCGCCTGGGCGCGGCTGGCTGGCGCACGGTCGGCCTGGCCGCGAACAAGGCGTTCCTGGACCGGACCTGGGGCATGAACCGGGGCTTCGACCTGTGGCTGTGCCGGGACCTGGCCGCGGGCGTGGTGGCGAACTACCCCCAGGCCGACCGGATGACCGGGCTGGCCGAGGAGGCCCTGCGGCAGGCGCCCGCCGACCGGCCGCTGTTCCTGTTCCTGAACTACATGGACGCCCACACCCCGTGGGTGCCCCGGGAGGGCTACACCGCCCACCCCGAGCGCATCATGCCCAAGCTGCTGCCGAGCGCGCCGTTCTGGCGAGACCACCAGCGGGGCCGGTGGGACAAGGCCCGGGTGGCGGTGATGTCCGGGAAGCGGCCCGCCAGAGGGCGGGAGCTGGCCACCTGGCAGGAGGCCTACGACGCCGAGGTGCGCTGGCTGGACGCCCAGGTGGGGCGGCTGCTCGACCAGCTCGAGGCCCTGGGGCACGGCCCCGACGACTACACCATCGTGCTCTCCGACCACGGGGAGTTCCTGGGGGAGCACAGCCTGCTGGAGCACTCCAAGGACGTGTACGAGGAGGTCATCCGGGTGCCGCTGATGATCCGGGGGCCGGGCTTCACACCGGGGCCGGACCCGCGCCCGATCCAGACCCAGGATGTGCCGGAGCTGCTGCTGGCCGCGCTCGGCCTGGAGCCCCTGGCGCCGGAGGCCGCCACCACGGACCTCCAGGTCAGCGAGCAGTACTACGCCCGGCACCGCGACCTGGGCTACCCCAAGCTCAAGGAGCGCTTCGACAAGGTCCGCCGGGCCTACGTGGACGGCCCGCACAAGCTGCTGCTGTCCTCCGATGGCGTCCACGAGGCCTACGACCTCTCCGCCGACCCGGCCGAGGCCCGCTCGGTCTACGGCGAGGCCGACTGGGTCGCGCCCCTGGAGGCCCGCGCGGCGGCGTGGCTGGGGGCGCGGGTCGAGGGCGAGGGTGAAGGCGTCGAGTTGGATGCGGCGCAGCTGGAGCAGCTCAAAGCGCTGGGGTACGTGGACCCGTCGTCGTCGGACTGAGGACGCCCCTCACCCTCGCAGCGCCGTCCGCTCCAGCGTCTTCCGGTGCGCGGACCCCCGCGTGCTCCAGTACGGCTTGATCCTGAGCTGCGACCGCCTCAGGCCGCGGGCGAGCAGGGCGTCCCGCAGGGTCAGCACGCTGTCGGCCTCCCCGGAGAGCCAGACCATCCCCTCGGGCAGCGGCGCGGCCTCCAACCACCGCAGCAGGGCCGCGCCGTAGCCGCCCGCCCGGGGCGCGGCGTGCAGGGGGAGCCCCAGGGCCGCGAGGGCCGGGGCGTCCTCGGGCGCCAGCTCGATCGCCCCGGTGACCGCGACACCCTCGGGCAGCGCCTCCAGCAGCGCGACCGCGAGCCCCAGCGTGGTCTCGTCCCCCAGGAACAGGGCCTGCGCCATCGGCTCCCCCGCGCCGGCCATGCTGCGCTTGGGCCCCAGGAAGACGCTGGAGGCGCCCACCTCAGCCGCCGTGGCCCAGTCCGACGCCGGTCCGCTTCCGTGGAGGTAGAAGACCACGTCCATCCAGCCGGCCTCCAGGTCCACCCGGGCCGGGGTGTAGCTGCGCATCACGCCGCCGCCGACGTGCAGCTTGATCTTGTGGCCGGGCGACCAGTCCATGCGCCGCACGGCGTCGCCGGACAGCCGGAGACGCCGAAGCCGCGCCGAGAGGACCTCCACCTCGGTGACGGTGACCGCCTGACCGAAGACGCGGACCGCCTGCTCCGCCACGCGCTCTGTGAACATGGGCACCTCATACTGATATTGAAAATCAATATCAGTATGAGTCCTCACGCCGCAGACGTCAAGCGGAGATCAGGGATAGCCCCCGCCGCCGCTGGCTCCGGGCAGGCTGCCGATCAGGCTGCGACCGCCGACGCCCTCGACCACGTGGTCCTTGCTGGTGCTGGACAGCAGCACGCCGGTGGCCTCGTAGGTGTCGGTGCAGCCGGTCTCGTCGGTGATGCCGTAGCAGTCGCTCATGGCCTCGTTGTATTCGCTGATGGCCTGGCCGGAGAACGAGGTGTCGTCGCCCCAGCGGCCGCGCAGGGTAAGGCTGCCGGTCTCGGTCTGCTCGGCGCACTCCGGGTCGCTGTAGCGCACCGTGTCGCGGTAGGAGACGTTGAAGCCGTCGCCGTCGCCGGTGCCGGTGAGCAGGACGCCGTCCACGTTCATCACGTAGGCGCCGTCCGCCGCCCGGTAGCTGGTGATGATCATCTGCCACGGCTCGGTGGGGATGTCGATGTCCTCACCGTCGCAGACGTAGCTGGTCTGGGTGATGGTGACGAGCCAGTTGCCCTCGGGCTGACCGGAGCTGAACAGCGCGCAGCCCGGCAGCGCGAGGGAGAGCAGGAGTGCAGCGCGCATCTCAGTCCTCCACATACTTGTTCTCGGAGGAGGTGATCTCCACCGCGGTGTAGTCCCAGCGGGAGTCGCAGTGCCAGGAGGTGGTGGTGTTGCCGGTGGTCTGCGCCTGGTCCTCGATGTTGCCCATCGTGCCGACGAGGCCGACGCCGTCCCAGGAGCCCCGGAGCCAGTAGGTCACCGAGTCGGTCACGCTCCAGTCGTCGCCCGACTCCTCGTAGGAGTCGACCCACTCGGCCACGAAGACCTTGTCGTCGTTCCAGTCGCCGATGAGCATGGCGTCGGCGCCCACGACGTAGGAGCCGTCGGCGGCCTTGTAGATCTCGATGATGCTGTCGGAGGTGCCGATGTAGGTGGTGGTGGAGTCGTCGTCCGGGTCGACGCAGTCCCCGTCGAAGGTGCCGTTGCGATCGGCCTGGAAGAGCCAGGAGCCTTCGAGGTTCGGGGTCCCGGTCAGCGCGCAGCCGGGCAGGAGCAGCGCGGCGGGCAGCAGGAAGCGAGTCATGGTGGAGTGTCTCCGTGATTGTCGGGCGACGACGTAGCGTCTTCCCGGACGAAGAGCAAGACCGCCGAGGGGAAGGCGAAGCTGGATCCGAGATAGCGGTCATGGGTGGCCACATGTCGCCACCCCGGCCAGGCCCCCGGACGCGCGTCCCCCATGACCAGGATCATCATCGCGTCGGCGGGGTCCTCCTGCAGGTACCAGGGGTCGAGGGCGTGCCGGTTCCACCAGCCTTGCGGCCGATCTTCCAGCGTCACCGGCGCGTCCAGCCGGCCCCGGTACTGCACCCGGGCGTCCACCTCGAGCTGCACCAGCGGCGCCAGGAAGTCCGGGGGCACCGGCTGGTCGGGGTAGTCGCCCCACAGGTCGATGACATCGACATTGTCAGGTACATCGGCGATCGCCGCTGAGAGGTTGGCCGACTGGTGGTGGACCGCCAGCGGGCGCCAGGCCCCCAGCCCCAGCACCAGCCCGAAGGCCGCCAGCGCGTTCGCCACCCGCCCCGACACCGCCGCCGCCGCCGCGGTGGCCATCACCGGCACCAGCGGCAGGGCGTAGCGGGCCGCGTGCCCCGCGGGGGCGTAGCGCAGCACCACCGCCAGCCCCCCCAGCGCCGCCGCCAGCAGCCAGGCCCGCCGCCGGTCCGGGTCCCGCCACAGCCCCCACGCCGCCGCCGCCAGCAGCCAGGGGGTCTCCTGCACGAGCAGCGAGCGCAGCGCCCCCAGGTAGGTGTCGAGCGGGCGCACCCGGTGGCCCACCACCCCGAACAGCGCCACCACCGCCACCAGCCCCAGCACCAGGGTCAGCGCCGCCCGCCCCCGCCCCCGCCAGGGCTGGAGGACGAGGCAGACCAGCGGCCCCAGCAGGAACAGCCCCGCCGAGATCTTGATCGCGAAGGCCGGCAGCGCCCACCACCACCGCCCCTGGAGCAGCCCGGCCAGCCCGAAGGCCACCGCCGCGGTCAACGGCGCGTCCGTCAGGAGTTGCCCCGTGCCCGGCCACAAGAGCGGCACCGCCAGCAGCATCGCCGCCGCCTTGTCGCCCCCCAGCCGCAGCGTCCCCCAGACCATCGCCGCCGCCCACAGCCCGGCGACCGCCCGGAAGGGCAGCCCCAGCTTGAGCGCCGCCGCGTAGATCCACGGCACCAGCGGAAGGTGCCGGTGCAGGTGGCCGTCCGCCGCCCCCCAGACCTGCTCGGGCCAGCGCAGCAGCATCTCCAGCAGCCCCTCCCGGGCGCCGCGCAGGGCGTACTCCGCATAGAGCGCCGTATCAATGCCGAATTGCTGCATTGCAGCATAAGGCGCATACCCCAGCACCACCGCCCCGATCCAGGGCAGGGGTCGCCGCGCCAGCAGCGCCGCCGCCGAGGCCGCCACCGCCCCCAGCACCAGGGGCCAGCCCAGCCGGGCGGCCACCCGGTTCCAGAAGAAGTGGGTCGTGTCGTCCCCCGGCCCCAGCACCGCCAGGCCCGCCAGCGCGGCGAACAGCAGCGCCGGGACCGCCGCCAGGGTCAGGGCCCGCCGCACGTCAGAAGCGCCAGTTGGCGTACAGGTCCGCCGAGTTCTCGGCCCCCAGGTTCAGCACCCCCTCCAGCCGGCGGGTGATGACGTACTCCAGGGTGGCCTCGACCAGCGCCTCGTCCTCATCCTCGTCGAAGTTGTTGAACTCGATCTCGACGTAGATGCGGTCCCCGAAGGTGCGGCCGAAGCGCACGCTGGAGAAGAGCTGGTTGTCGTCGCTGGAGACCTGCAGGGAGTCCACCAGGCTGCCGCCGCCGCCGAAGATCTCGAGCTGCTGGCTGACCAGGCCCGAGGTCTGGGTGAGCGCGAAGGCCGAGATCTCGGCCAGGCCGCCGCCGGAGGACTGGCCCAGCGCCTCGGTGGGCCGCCCCAGCAGCAGGATCGACATGATGTCCGAGAGCGAGTAGCCGTCATCCGAGAGGAAGTCGATGCTGGGCGAGTCGACGGTCTTCCCGATCTTCACGGTGATGTCGCCGTAGCTGCCGGCGTTGTGGACCGCCGAGATGTCCAGGGTCGGGTTGGTGTAGGACTGGCCGGAGAAGATGATGGTCCCCTCGTCCAGGTCGAAGTCGTTGGCCATCACCGTGACCGTGCCCCGCAGCACCGTGACCGTGCCGGTGATGCCGATGTCGTCTCCGTGCATGGTGTAGGTGATCTGGCCGTCCAGCGTGCCCGCCCCCAGGGAGAGGGAGGAGAGCTTCAGGGAGTCGTAGGTGTCGAGCAGCGGCACGGTGACGTCGAGGATGGCCGTGCGGTTGAGGTCGACGTCCAGGTTGATGTCCCAGGGATGGTAGAAGGGCGGGGCCTCCTCCTTGCGCGTGGCCACGATGGCGGCGTCGCCGCGGGTGACCCGGATCGCCGGGTCCAGCTCCAGGGCGCTGCCGGAGAAGAAGCTCTCCTCGTCCAGGGAGACCCGCACCTGCTCGCTGATGACGTCCCCGGTGACCGAGACGTCGGGCCAGGGCCCCGTCATCTTCATGTCCGTGGTGACCTTGATGACCATCTCGCGGGTAGCGCTGAGCCAGCTTTCGAAGCCGCAGATGTTGAGGTCGACCTCGCCCAGCGAGAAGTCCACCAGCGCCGCGCTGCCCTGGATCAGCAGCTCGCCGCTGGTCAGCCCCGGCTTGGTCCCGCAGCCGGTCTTCGCCTCGCGGACCACCTGCTGGCCGGTCAGGGTGCTGACCGTGCGCTGCACGACGCTCTGGGCGGGCGCGGTGTGCAGGCGCAGCTTGTCGAGGTCGATCCGGTCCCCGATCACCCGCCCCTCCAGGTCCATGCGGTCGAACACCACGCCCAGGTCGGCGTAGTAGATGGCCCCGTCCACGATGCCCAGCTCCAGGTCGGGCTCGGGCGCGGCCAGCGACCCCGTGACCGTGCCGCCGATGGTGATCAGGCCCCGGGTGTTCCGGATCGCCGGGTCCACCGCCTCCAGGACCCCCATCGGGATGCCGGAGCCCGAGAGGGTCAGCGACAGCCCCGGCCGGGCCAGCTCGGTCTCCAGGTCGAAGTCGGAGTCCAGGTTGGCCTCGAAGGGCACCCAGCCGTTGAGGTCGAAGGTGTGCTCGCCCAGGGTCTCAGGGGAGCGGGAGAAGCCGAAGGTGCTGTAGAGGGTGTAGCCCCCCTCGCCGGGGGCCAGGCCGATCACCGCGGGGCCGACGTAGAGGTCCTCGAGCCGGCCCTCGGTGAGCTGGAGGCCGCCGCCGATCAGGGGCTTGTTGGGGCTGCCGGAGAGCACCACCGCCCCGGACAGCCGCCCGTCCAGGCCGTCGGGCAGCTCCACGAAGGTCGCCAGGGTGCTCATGGGCACGCCCAGGGGCACCGCCCGCAGGTCGAGGTCGTCGAGGTAGGTGCTGGGGTCGGCCAGCGCGGGCTCGGGGGCCCCCTCGAACAGCCAGGCGGTGATCTCCTGGATGCGGGTGGCCGCCGAGCCGGTCAGCTCCAGGCGCCGCATGCCCCGCTCATACCCCGACGCGGCCACGCGCACCTGCCCCTCGTGGGCCTGGACCTCCAGGTCCACCCGCATCCACTGGCTCTCCTCGCCGACGGGCAGGCGGACCCCGGCGCCCAGGGTCAGGGTGGGGTCGTACAGCGAGCCGGTCACCCGCAGGCTGCCGGAGCCCTCGCCCTCGGGCAGCTCCCCGATGGCGGGCAGGGTGCGGGACAGGGCCGCGAAGGTGGTGGGGTAGAGCACCAGCTCCAGGTCGATGGGGGCGCGGGTCAGCAGCGCGGGGCCGGAGAGGTCCGCGTTGACCGGCACGGTGCCCCGCAGCGCCGCCATGCCGGCGATCTGGTCCTCCAGGTCCCCGGTGAAGGTCAGGGCGCCGTCCTCGATGGACAGGTTCACCACGGCGTCCATGCCCCAGACCTGGGTGGGGACGGACAGGGCGTCCACCAGGATGAGGCCCTCCCCCGAGGGGTTCGCGGCGTCCCCCCGCAGGTCCAGCTCGGCCTCGACCATGCCCACCCAGCCGCCGACGGCCTCGGGGAAGAGGGCCCCGACCCAGGCGAGCTGGAGGTGGTCCACCTCGACGTGGGCGTCCAGGGGGCCGACCGTGCCGAGCTGCCCGTCCAGCCGCACCTTGCCCGCCGCCGAGGTGATGTCGACGTGGGCGTCGGCCACCCCGCCCTCGGTCAGGGTGAACCGCACCGGGTCCCGGTTGCGCCAGTGAACGCCGGACTCGGCGCCCAGGCGCAGGTCCTCGAAGGTGTAGGCCGACGTCGCCAGGTCGGCCTCGCCCAGCAGGGAGGCCACCGTCTCGGTGCCGTCGTAGAGGTCGATGTCCATGCGGAGCGCGTCGCCGTCCAGCCCGATCTCCACCGTGCCGGACTCGGCGGTGAAGCGGTCGTAGGCCAGGGCCTGGGTGTAGAGGCCGACCTCGGTGCGGACCACGCCGTCGGCGTCCACGCTGCCGTCCACCGTGCCGGCGGCCCCGCCGACGACCCCGCCGAAGCCCGCCACGTCCTCGGCGCCGATCTCGGTGTCCCAGCGCACCGCGCCGTCGGCGTCGACCTCCACCGCCCACAGGCCGCGGAGCTGGGCGAGGTCCACCCCGTAGGCCAGCACGTCGGCGACCTCCAGCTCGCCGGAGACCGTCGTGCCGCCGTAGAAGCGCATGTCCACCGGAGACGAGAACGCCCCGGCCTCGAAGATCTCCTCGTAGGCCAGCGCGCCGCCCTGCACGTCGCCCTTGAAGGTGACCTCGACCTGCTCCCCGCTCCAGTCGACGTACAGGCGGCCGTCGGCGGTCGCGTCGCCGGAGAGGTTGTCGACGCCGACCTCGGAGAGCCCGGCGAGGCGCCACACCCGGGCGTCGAGGTCCAGGTCCACCATCGCGTCGGTGACCAGCCCCGTGCCCCGGGCCTCGCCCCAGTCGGTGCGGTAGTAGATGCCGGTCAGGCGGCCCTTGCCCTCGGACCAGTCCACGGTGGCCCGGCCCTGGGGGATGCGGTAGCCCCAGATGACCGTCTCCTCCAGGGTGACCGTGCCCTTCGCCAGCAGGTCGTCGGGGTAGGTGGTGCCGCTGCCGTCGGCCTCGACGTGGCCGGTGACGACCGTGGGCTCGGTGACCGCGTCGAGCACCTGCTGGAGGTCGACCCCCCGGGCGTCCAGGCTCGCCTTCCACGACAGGCGCTCGCTCGCGAGGTCCACGGTGGCGTCCACGTCGGCCTCGCCGCCGGGGGCGCGGGCGGTGCCCACGACCTGCAGCGCCCCCAGCGGCCCGGTGACGGCGGTCTCGGTGAGCGACAGCTCGCCCTTGAGGCCCAGGTCGCCGGTGAGCGGCTCCAGGGCATCGGGGGCGAAGCGGGGGACCTCCACGACGAGGTCGAGCTGGGGCTCTCCGGTGAGGTCCAGCGCCGCGCCGGTGGTCCGGACCTCGCTGCCGGCCAGGGTGATCACCAGCCCGTCGAGCCGCAGGTCCCCGTCGTCCCAGACCACCGCGCCGTCGGCGGTCAGCGGGCCGGTCTCCGGCTCGGCCACCCGGCCCTGGAGGTGCACCGCGTCGAGGGTCCAGGTGTTGTGGAGGCCGGTGCCCCGGACGCTCAGGCCCAGGCCCTCGACCCGCCACGCCTGCTCCGGGGTGCGGTAGCCCACCGTGCCCAGGTTGAGCTGCACGTCCTGGAGGATCAGCTCGATGGGCAGGCCGTTGCTGTCGGTGTCCTCGTCCTCGCTGCCCGGGAACATGCGGGAGAGGTCCAGCCGCCCCTGCTCATCGACGACGAGATCCACGGTGGGCCCGTCCAGCACGGCCCGCTCCACGATGACCGCGCGGCGGCGCAGCAGGGGCCACAGGGCGTACTCCAGCTCGGCCGCCGGCAGGTCCACCACCGGCCGGCCGTCGCCGTCCACCAGCCGGGCGCCCTCCACCCGGGTGCGGGTGAACAGGTTGGTGTCCAGGTGCTCGATCTCCAGGCTGCCCTCGTCCATCAGGCCGGTGACCAGCACCTCGATCTGGCGCCGCAGGAAGTCGTTGCCCGCCGGGCTGATCAGCCAGCTCACCACCCCCAGCGCCACCAGGACCGGCACCCCCAGCAGGAGCCCCAAGGGGATGAGCAGCCAGCGGCGGAGGCGGCGGCGGGGGGCCACTCAGAACGCCTCGAGCAGGGCGAGGTGCAGCCCGAAGCGGCGATCGAGCTGGTACTGCCCGGTCATCGGCCGCACCTTCCAGCCGAAGTCCACCCGGATCGGCCCCACCGGGCTGCGGTAGCGCAGGCCGGCGCCGACGGTGGGGTAGATGTTGGCCAGGGGGGCCTCTCGGATGTCGCTCAGGCTCGCCCAGTAGGACCCGACGTCGGTGAACACCACCCAGTCGATGCTGAACGGCCCGGTGATGCGGTACTCCAGGGACACCCAGGCCACCGCCTGGCTGCCCAGGGGGTAGATGTTGACGTTGTCGGCCTGCGAGGAGCCGCGCTGCTTGTTGCAGCTCGTCGCGATCTCGCCGGTGGAGTTGCCGTCGCTGTCGAAGGTCTCCTGGTAGCAGGCCCGTGGGCCCAGGTAGCCCTGCTCCCAGCCCCGCACGTCGTTGGAGCCGCCGAGTTGGAAGAGGTCGTTGTAGGGCACGAAGGCGTCGTCGGCCCGGGCGTCGGTCAGGGCGTAGGGGCGCACCGCGCCCCCCGCGACCCGCAGCGCGGCGACCGAGCGCACCGGCCGGACCACCGCCCAGTACTTGCGGGCGTCGAACTCGATCTTGCCGAAGGTGAAGCCCGGGAACAGCGGCGCGCCGGCGTCCTTGAAGCTGATCTCGCCGTAGTAGCCGCGCCGGGTGTAGATGGGGTGGTCCCGGGCGTCGTAGATCAACTTCACCTTGAGATAGTGGAGCGTGTAGGTGTCGAACTGCTCGCGGGCCCCCAGCTCGGGCCGGCTGGTGTCGGTGAACTGGAGGTCGGTGTCCCACCACTCGAAGTGGTAGCTCGGCGACACCGAGAACCGGCGGGTGAACTGCCAGGTGAAGCCCGGGGAGATCTCCAGGAAGCGGTAGGTCTGAGAGAAGTCCCGGCCCAGCTCGAAGCCCACATCCGGGTTGATCCGCAGCTTGCGCAGGCCGAAGGGCTGGGGCCACAAAAGCTCGGTCCCCAGGTCCAGGAACGGCCCGCCCCCGAAGCTGGAGTCGGCCAGGTCGGAGACCCCGGCGGCCGCGGTCCCGGCGGTGGTCTCCGTGGTGGAGGTGGTGCCGCCGGTGATCGCGTCCGCGATGTCCCCGAAGGTCAGCGGCGCGCCCTGGCGGAACACCTTGTAGCCGCCGGTCGCGCTGGTCTCCAGGTTGATGAGCCGGCCGGCCATGTTGGTGTGGGTGAACTCGGTGCGGGCCCGGACCTGGGCTTCGCCGGGGCTCTTGGCGAAGCCACCGCCCACCCGCAGGCGGCGGAAGCGGGTCTCGGTGACCCGGACGGTGACGGGGATGACCGAGCCCTCCACCGACAGGTCCGGCACGAGCTGCACCACCGAGAAGGTGCCCAGGTTGAACAGGGCGGACTGGCTGTCGCTGAGGCGCTGGGGCGAGTAGGCCTGGCCGGGCTGGATGGTCAGCTCGTCGCGGATCATCTCGGTGGGCACGCCCTCGTTGTCCACGATGGAGACCTCCCCGAGCACGCAGGGGGGCCCGGGGTCGGCGGTGATGCGGATGGTGACCTGCTGCTCCTCGGGGCGGGCGTCGATCTCCACGGTGGCCGCCGCGCGGGCGTAGGACTGCTCCTGGAGCAGCTCGACGACCAGATCCCGCAGGGCGTAGGCCGCGCTGAGGGTGAAGGTGGAGCCCACCACATCCTTGGTGGATCGGTCGATCTTGAGGCGGAAGGCCTTGCCCGCCAGCTCGATGCCGTCGACATACACCGCGTCGACCTTGCTGGCCGGCCCCTCGTCGACGACGCCGACCACGTCCATCGAGGGGGCCCGGAAGCGCGGCAGGGTGACGAACCAGGGGCGCGCGCTGCGGTAGGGCTGAAGCTCCCAGCCGGTCACCTGGGCGTCGAAGTAGCCCTGGTGGGCGTACCACAGCTCGATGCGGTAGGCGTCGCGCTCCAGGGTCTCCATGTTCAGCTCGGGCCGCTCCACGACCCAGCGCAGCAGGGGCAGGTGGGCGCCGAAGCCGGCCTCCCCCTGCTCCATCGCGGTGCGGACGTTGTTGTCGTTGGTGCCCCGCACGATGCGCAGGAAGCGCTTGTTCTCCACGAAGGAGATGTCCCGCACCGTCGGGGGCCCCGCGCGGCTCCACCGGTCGACCCGCTCCTCCCAGACGACGAGCGGATCTTCGGCGTCCTTCGCCTCATCTGCCCGAGCAAAAGGGGCGAGCAGGCCGGCCAGCGTGGCCGAGGCCAGGAGGCGCGAGGCGGTGGACATCCGGGCGAGGGTCTCCGAGGTGAGCCAACATCTACGCATATAGCGTATCCCCGAGGGAACCATGCCTGACACCCGCGCCGCCCTCCGCCAGCTCCTGCTCCTGCTCGCCGTGGTCGCGCCGCTGGCCGCCGCGGCCTTCCTCAGCACCGCCGGCTTCTTCGACGCCTACGAGGGCTACGCCCTGGGCCACCGCCCGCTCAAGGGCTCGGACGGCCAGGGCGACGCCGTGCGCCGCTTCGTGCTGGAGGACGACGCGGGCCACGACGTGGAGGTGGCTCTGCCGGTCGCCCCCTTCGCCCCCTACACGCTGCCCTACGCGGCCGGCGGCGTGCCCCCGGTCCAGCGCCCCGAGGGCCCGCCGATGGTGGTGAAGGAGCGGTTCTCGACGACCCTGGTCGTCGACGGCCGCCGCTGGTCCCTGCTCAACCCCGCCCAGCTCTGGATCCCGCTCGTGATGATCCTGGGGGCGGTGGCGATCCGCAACGTGGTCTTCACCGGCTCGGCCTTCCGGCTGGTGCCCGAGCCGGGGCCGCCCCCGGACGCCCCGGACGCCCCGGACAAGCCCCGCCGGGATTCCCCCAAGGACGTGCGTCGCCGCCTGGGCATGGGCCCGCCGCCCCGGGCCGGGGGGCGCAAGCGCAAGCGGGGTCGCCGGTGAGCCTGCGCTTCCAGGCGTGGACCCCCGCCGACGCCCCCCGCATCGCCGCCCTGCTGGCCGAGCCCCAGTCCGCCGGCCTGAGCGTGGCGCGGGTGTTCTCGTGCGACCTGTGGCGCTTCATGGCGGTGTTCGCCGAGGGCGCGGGCGGGGTGCTGGCCCTGGCCGGCGACACGCTGGTGGGGGTGCTGCTCATCGAGCGGCGGCCGGTGCAGTGGAACGGCGTCGTCCGAAAGGGCGTGCTGGTCGACACCCTCTCGGTGCACCCCCGCTGGCGCCGCCAGGGTGTCGCCACCCGCCTGCAGGTCGCCGCGCTGCAGGTCTACGCCGACAGCGTGCGCGACGCGATCGTGCACGGGGTCTTCCAGGTGGACAACCAGGCCAGCCTGGACATGGTGCGCCCGAACCTGGGCTGGGTCTCCGAGCCTCTGGACGCGGTGCTGCTGCGCCCGGCCCCGCGCCCCCCGTCCGCGCCCGGGATCGAGGCCCGCCTCGCCCGGGACGACGAGCGGGCCGCCTTCGCCGAGGGGGCGAACCGCTACTTCGCCGAGCACCTGCTGCACACCCCGCTCTCCGAGGCGTCCCTCCAGGAATTGCTGCATTGCAGTATCGACGATCAAGGCAGCCACGACGTGGTGGTGGTGACCGAGGGCGGCCGGGTGGTGGGCGGCGCACGGGTGCTCGTCACGGCCCCGCTGGAGCAGCACCGGGTGGTCGGTCAGGCCCCCGCCGACCGCCTGCGGTGGTGGCTCGGGGGGCTCTCCCACTGGGACGGGGGCATGCGCACGGTGCGGGTGCGGGGCCTGTGGTTCGCGCCGGGCCACGCGCAGGCCGCCGGAGTGCTGCTGGACCACATCCGCCACCGCTGGGGCCGCCTGGGCGGGCTGGCCCTCGGCGCGGACCCCCGGGAGCCGGCGCACGCGGTGGTGATGGCGCGGCCGAGGTTCTACGGCTTCAAGCTCTGCGTGAAGGCGAACGAGCCGGGGGCGGCGGGGCGGCCGGTGGTCCGGGTGTGAGCGCCTGAAGGCCTGCCGCGAACGCCCGCGCCCGCACCGCCGTCACCCGCCGCCCGACCTCCTCCCAGCCTGGCGGCCAGTCCGGCGCGGTGACCCCCCACTGGGGCCGCTCCAGCTTGAGCGGCGGGGTCCCGGGCCGGTCGACGTCGCAGATGAGCACCGTGCGCGGCCGGTCCGCCCGGTTGAACCCCGTGTGCAGCAGCAGGTCGTCGAACATCAGCACCCGCCCCTCCTCCACCAGACGCTCCTCGCCGTCGCAGACGACGCCGGCCTCACCGGGCACGTCCACGCCGAGCTGCGCCCGCAGCACGAAGTTGGAGTGCAGCGGCGGGCCCAGGTGGGGGTTCAGCGCCCCCATCGGGGAGATCCGGCTGAACAGGGCGGTGCGCAGGCCCGGGACCTGTGCCAGGGCCGCGCAGGTGCGGGGCAGGGCGCGGGCGGCGTCCACGTTCAGCTTGTCGAAGCCGTAGATGGGCAGGATCTGCCAGTCGACGTCGCTGTCGTAGAGGTCGTTCTCCACCCAGGGGAACCAGCCGGGCCCGTCGCGAACCGCGTCCAGCTCGGCGCGGATCTCACGGAAGCGGGCCTCCAGGATGGCGAGCTGGGGGCAGACGTCGTGCCAGTTCGGGAAGGGAGTGGTCATGTCACCCCTCGAAGTGCTCCTCCTGCGCCTCGAACGTGTCGTTCATGCTGCCGCCCACCAGGCTCTCGATCGCGTCCTGGTCCAGGCCCAGCTCGGCGTCCTGCCAGGTGATGAGCCAGCGCAACGCGCCGCCGCTCTGCTCGATCCACATCTCGATGGCGTAGGCCTGGAGGAGCTGCTTGTCGTCGTTGGGGGGGCCGGACTCCTCGGACCAGCTCCGGCTGACGATGGCCTTCCGGCCGTCCTCCAGCTCGACCCAGCGCCAGACCTTCTCCAGCTCGTAGTCCAGGTTGAACAGGAAGTTCTTGCGGTTGATCTCGTTGTGGGAGGCCAGGGTGGTCTCGGTGCCGGCGGCGAAGGCGCCCGCGTCGCCGTCGGTGATGGTGCGCGCGTAGAAGTCGGGGCTGGCCGGCTCGAAGGGGGTCTGGTCGGTCTCGCCGAAGATGGTGGCGTGGGTCGAGGGCGGGAAGGCCGAGACGTAGAGCAGGCCGACCCCGGGGGCGTCCGCCGGGTCCAGGTCGTGGGTGACGAGGGCCTCGCCGTCGACCTGGGCCTGGGTGAGCGCGTCGATGCTGTAGAAGCGGTCCCCCCAGGTGCTGGAGTCCGCCGGCTGGTCAGCGGCCCAGGCCTCGACCCCGGTGACGCCGGCCACCAGGGCCTCGGGGTCCTCGTTGTCCCACTCGACGAAGATGAAGGCGGACAGCTCGTTCAGATCGTCGGGGGCCTCGATGGGCTCCTTGCAGCCCATGAAGGAGAGCGCCGCGAGGGCGAGGAGGGACGCGCGCATGGAGGACTCCAGGGATCGGTATTCCCCGGGGAAATATCATGAATCCTCAGCCCCGGCGACCTCGATCACCACCGACAGCACCACCCGCAGGCCCTTCCCCAGCTCCTCCACCGGCATGCGCTCGTCGTCGCCGTGCATGGTCTCCAGCAGCTCGGGCGGCACGGACACCGGCATCATGCCGAAGGCCTGCACGCCGTGGGGGCGCAGGTAGATGGAGTCGGTGAAGCCCACCGAGACGTAGGGCCCGACCGCCGCCTCGGGCCAGGTGGCCGCGATGTGCCGCGCCAGGGCGTCGTAGAGGGGGTCGCCGCGCCACGCGCTGACGTTGCCCTGCTGGGCCGAGATGACCTCGAAGCGCACCTCCGGGTCGTCGACCAGCGCCTCCAGCCGGGCCAGCATCTGCTCCGGCGTGGTGTCGGGCAGAAGCCGGCAGTCCAGCAGCGCCGCGACCTCCGAGGGCACCACGTTCGGCTCGTTCGCCCCCTCCATCCCGGTGATGTGGACGGTGTCGATCAGGGTCGCCCGGGTGGCCGGGTTGGCCATGAGCGTCCCGCGCAGGAGCCCCCGCGCCAGCGCCGGGTGGGTCATCACGAAGCCCGGCGCGCCCCCCTGGGCCTCGCCTGCCGCGTCGAGCAGCTCGACGAGCGCGGGGTGGAACACCGGGTCGGGGTCGTAGGCGTTCAGGGCGTTCATCGCCGCGATCAAGCGCTGGGGCGCCTCCCCGGGGCGGGGCACGCTGCCGTGGCCGGGCGCCCCGGTGGCCACCATGCGCACCCACAGCGCCCCCTTCTCGCCCACCGAGATGGGGAAGAGGGTCTGCCCCTCGAACAGGGCCCCCTCCACGCCCAGCCCGCCCTCGTTCAGGACGTGGCTGCAGCCCAGCTCCGGCAGGCGCTGCTCGGCCAGCATCTGCGCCCCGGTGTTGTAGACCTCCTCGTCCGAAACCGCGATGAGCACGACGTCACGGGAGAGCGGCACGCCTAGGCGCTTCAACCAGACGAGGGTCATCAGCTCCATCGCGCCCAGGCCCTTCATGTCCAGGGCCCCCCGCCCCCAGACCGACAGGACGCCGTCGTCGTCCGGGGCGATGTGCCCGGAGAGCGGCGGGTGGTCGGGGTGCCAGCGCTCGGGCTCGGAGGTGACCACGTCGAGGTGGCTCAGCAGGCAGAGCGCGCCCTCGCCGTCGGGGGCGGTGGCCGGCAGCCGGGCGATGAGGTTGCCCCGGCCGGGCTCGGGCTCCCAGATCTCCGAGGGGATGCCCTCGGCGGCCAGCACCCGCGCCAGCACCTGCGCGCCGACGGTCTCGTTGCCGGGCGGGTTGGTGGTGTCGGCCTGGAGGTAGTGGGCCAGGACGTGGGCGACCTCCTCGGTGGCGGCGTCCCAGTCCATGTCGGCGAGGGTCGCCGCGGGGTCGGCGGCGAGGGCGACGGGTAGCAACAAGCCGAGCATGGGGCCTCCGGTCGGGGAGTATAGCGGCCCCGGGGTAGACTGCCCCCGATGCTCATGATGACGCTGCTGGCCTGCCTCGCCGAGCCCCCGCAGGACGCCGGGCGGGCGGGCGCCCCCCTGCCGGACCCGGCCGCGCGGCACGTCATCTGGGTCTCCATCGACACCCTGCGGGCCGACGCGCTGGGGGCCTACGGGAACGCCGACGCCCGCACGCCCGTCCTGGACCGCCTCGCCGCCGAGGGGGTGCTGTTTGAGACCGCGCTCACCCCCCACCCCACGACGCTCCCCAGCCACACCACCATGATGACGGGCACCTGGGCCCACACCCACGGCGTCGCCCGCAACCGGTTCATCGTGCCCGCCGAGGACCGCATGCTGGCCGAGGTCCTGTCCGCGCAGGGCTTCGAGGCCGCCGGCTTCATCGGCGCCACCCCCCTGCGGGCCCGCTTCGGCTTCGACCAGGGCTTCGGCTTCTGGGACGAGGACATCCGCGACGCGACCGGGGCCGTGGGCCACGAGCGCTCGGCGGCCGAGGTCACCGACGCCGCCCTGGCCTGGTTGGAGACCCACGACCCCGAGCGCGCCTTCCTCTTCGTCCACTACTACGACGTGCACGCCCCCTACGACCCGCCCGCGCCCTGCGACGCCCTCTACCCCCGGCCCGACCCGGGCGTGGACGGCGGCTGGCTGGCCCGGCGGGACCTGCGGCTGCGCCGCGACGCGGGCGAGGACCTCACCGCCGCGGTCGAGACCCTGCGCGGCCTCTACCTGGGGGAGCTGGCCTGCGTCGACGCCCAGCTCGGGCGGCTGGTGGACGCCCTCGACGCGCGCGGCCTGCTCGACGACGCCCTGCTCATCGTCACCTCGGACCACGGGGAGTCCTTCGACGCCCACTGGGAGTTCTTCGACCACGGCGGCACCGTCTACGACGAGGCGCTCGCCGTGCCGCTGATCCTGCGGCAGCCCGGCGGGCGCGGGGGCGGCGCCCGGGTGGCGCCCCTGGTCAGCACGATGGACCTCTACCCCACCGTGCTGGAGCGCCTGGGCCTGCCCGCCGAGCCCCAGGTGGAGGGGATCAGCCTCGCCCCGCTGCTGGAGGGACAGCCCTTCGTGCCCCACGAGCGGCTCTTCCTGGAGGCCTCCAAGCCTGAGGGCGGCTGGACCGAGGGGCAGGTCGGCGACAGCTGGACGAACGGGGCCAAGTGCCGCGCGGTGCGGGGCGCCCGCTACAAGCGCGTGCGCTGCCCGGCCCGCGATGAGGCCGAGCTGTTCGACCTCACGGAAGACCCCGCCGAGCGCCTCGACCTCGACGCCCGGCCCTGGGCCTGGCCCCTGACACAGCAGCTCGACGCGGCCCTGGCGGACTGGGACGCCGCCGCCCGGCCCTGGCCGGCCGCGCTGGAGGACTCTGAAGACACGATCCGGCAGCTCGAGGCGCTGGGGTACGTCGAGGAGCGATGAGGGGCGGTATGATCGCCGTCCCTGCCTGGAGGTCACGCTCATGGCTGACACCCCCGCCCGCGCGTCCCGCGCGCCCGCCGCGCCCGCCAGAACCGACACCCCCCAGGCCGCGGCCCGCGCGCCCCGGCGGGCCGACGTGGTCCAGCGCCTCGCCGGCCCCGGCCTGCTGCCTGGGGACGTGCAGCTCCTGCGGGGGGTGCTGGGCAACCAGGCCCTCGCGGAGATGACCGGCGGCGCGCTGACCGACGACCAGACCCGCGGCGTCGCCCACGCGGGGGTCGAGGGCGCGGGCCACCCCCTCCCCTTCCTGGAGAAGCTCCAGGCCACCTTTGGCGAGCACGACCTCACCGGCGTGCGGGCCCACACCGACCCCACCGCCGCCTCGGCCGCCCGGCTCATCGGCGCCCGGGCCTACGCCACCGGGGACCACGTCGCCTTCGCCACACCCACCCCCGACCTCTCCACCGTCGCCCACGAGGTCGCCCACGTCGTCGACCAGCGGCGCGGGCTCCGCCTGCCCGGCGGGGTCGGGCGGGAGGGCGACCCCCACGAGCGCCGCGCGGACGCCGTCGCCGCGCGGGCCGCCGCCGGCCGCTCCGCCGGGGACCTGCTCCCGGCCGCCTCGCCCTCCCGGGCCGGCGGGGGCGCGCCGGTGCAGATGGACAAGGAGAGTCACGTCGCCACGCTCTTCGCCGCGGGCGAGATGGAGATGGAGATCTTCAACGAGGCCGTCCACCGCTGGGCCCGGGACACGGGCGGCGAGGGCCGCGTCCGGCCGGGCATGAAGGACATGCCCCGCGCCCTGGACAAGATCGCCAGCAAGGAGGCCGCCTACACGCGGAGCGGCGCCCACGGGACCGCCGCGGCGCGGACGCGGGTCGCGGTCAGCGCCCAGACCGACATCCTGGCCGGCACCATCATGTATGACTCCATCAAGGACATGCAGCGCGGCCTCCGAAAGCTCAAGGACACCACCCTGCCAGGAGAGGGCGCCGCCATCGTCCGGTTCAAGAACCGCATGCGCATGAAGTTCATCCGGGACTTCCTCCTGAACATCCGCATGCCCTCCGGCTACGTGGTCGAGCTGCAGATCCACCTCCGGCCGATCATCGCCGCGAAGATGGAGGTCAAGTCCGCTGTCGAGGCCGACACCAGCTCCGCGGGCGGCTATCGGACCTACGACACCCACGACGCCTACGACTACGCGCGCATCTTCGAGACCTTCGACACCCTCCCCAGGATGCTGGCCCGCGCCACGATGTCCAAGGAGGATCGGCACGAGGCCGTCAAGGCGCGGGCCGCCCACGCCATGACTGCCACGGCGGCCGGGCTGGCGGACGCCAAGCGCCTGGCGGCCGTGATCACGCTCGACAAGGAGGTGCCGGCGTTCCTGGAGAAGTTCCAGTCGGTGTACAAGCTCTACAACGACATCATGAGCGAGATCATGGAGAAGACCTGGGAGCGGGTGTTCAGCGAGGCGACCACCGACCGCGGTCGACGCAGCGAGCTCGCCGGCGACGTGGAGCGCGCGGCCTTCATGAAGGTGAAGGGGCTCCCCGCCGTGGACTACGAGGAGGCGACCCCGACGGACGATCTGCAGGATCTCCGCAGCATCCGTACCTTCTGGGAGGGGCAGGACGAGGCCACGGTCGCGCGGTTCGCGGGGCTGCGCAGGCGGTACAAGGGCGTGATGCGCAGGACGATCGCGGACGCCCCCGCGGCCGCCGACACCACCACCGCGCTGGGCATGCTCGACGTCTTCTACCACATGCTCAAGGAGAAGCACGAGAAGAAGAAGGATCATGCCCACTTCACCGGACTGGAGCGCTGGGAGATGCTCACCAGTGAGATCGAGTCCCTGCTGCGGAAGGCCGAGCGGATCCTGGAGGCCCTGGCCGTCGAGGCGGGCGCGCCATGAGCCGATCGCGCCTGACCCTCCTCCTCCTCCTGACCGGCTGCGGCGTCGAGCCCACGCCCGAGGACCTCGACGGCCTCATCCACCGGCTCTGGCTGAGCTACGACGCCGCCAGCGACGCCGAGCTGGCCGAGACCATCGACGCCCTGTACGCCGAGCTGGGGGCCGACACCCTGAGCGACGCGGTCACCGGCGAGGTCAGCGACCTCACCGCCGAGTCCCTCGACGTGGTGGGCCTCTCGGACGGGCGCGACCCGACGCTGCCCCGCGGCTTCTCCCTGGCCTACACCTACCCCTGCACCCTGACCGACCTGGAGCCCATCCTCTACCACCTGCCCCAGGACACCCTCTACGAGGGGGTCTACGACAGCTACGACCGCCGCTACACCAGCGACCTCGACGCCTTCACCGCCCGGGAGGCGCCGCAGATCACCTGGTCGGCGGACATCACGGCCACGCTGCTGAACAAGTCCTACTTCGAGCACATCGACGGGGGTCTGCGCTACGTCGGCGACCCCGAGCGCCCGGCCCTGCTGGGGCGCACCGTGCTGCCGGAGCCCGCAGCGTTCGACGACGAGGACTGGTCCTTCGACCAGGACTACCAGCTCGAGCTGTGGGTCGAGCGGGCGCCCGGCGAGATCGCGCACCTCTACGTGATCTGGCGGCACATGGTGCTGGGCGGCCTGAGCACTGAGGACGACGGCGTCGTCAACACCTCCCTGCGCAACATGGAGGACTGGGACGACCGGACCGCGGAGCTGTGCGCTGAGGGGCTTTGAGCATTGTGTTTCGCGAGGGTCGGCTACAGCAGGGCACCCTGGATCGACAAGGTTCTGGCTGTGACGAGCTGACCGGGTTCCGGCTGCCATTCTCCTCGTCCGGGTTAGTCTCCCCTCCTTCATTGCTCACCGGTACGACATGCGCATCGACCGCCTCCGCTTGAAGAACTTCCGCTGCTTCAAGTACTTCGACCTTGAGCTGCACCACCGGGTGACGCTGCTCGTGGGCACCAACGGCGCAGGAAAGTCCGCCGTCCTCGACGCACTGGCCATTGCCGTCGGGGCCTGGCTCAGCGGCACGAGTCAGGCACGCCGAGAAGCGCGGAGCATCGTGGCCACGGACGCCCGCCTCGTACGC
Source organism: Alphaproteobacteria bacterium (assembly GCA_020632795.1). GTDB lineage: Bacteria > Myxococcota_A > UBA796 > UBA796 > CAJQPC01 > JACKEV01. The sequence goes on along the minus strand of JACKEV010000027.1, from coordinate 32,624 downwards.
CAGGAGATCGGGGACCAGATGACCGTCAACCCCGTGTTCCCTGTCCGCGTCGAGGCGCATGGGAGGTTCGAGCTTGCGGGCGGCCAGACAAGGCTCCCCGGCTTCGAGGACTCATCGTGGGCCCGGGAGTTGGCGGATCAGGATGGCCGGACAAGCGTAGGGGACGCTGCCACACTGCGGGACGCCGCCGCGTGGGACGAACACCAAGCCGCGAAGCGCCCCGAACACCCCCTCCCCGTGCTCGCCTACTACGGCACCGGCCGCCTTTGGGTGCAGAAGCGCGACAAGACCCCCGAGCAGCGATCCCGAATGTCCGGCTACCGGGCCTGCCTGGAGTTCGCCTCGGACCACAAGCTCTTCGAACACTGGATGGCCGACATGGAGGGGGCGCGGGTGCAGCGGCTCGCGGCAGCCCAGGAGGCCGGACGTCCCCTCTCTGAGGTGCGGTCTCCCCATCTCGAGGCTGTGCAGGCCGCTGCCGTCGCCTTGCTGGAAGGCGCCACCCGATTCTTCTTCAGCATCGCCCACCAGGAGCTCCGCGTCGTCTTCGAAGACGGCACCACCCTCCCCTACACCGCCCTCTCCGACGGCCAGCGCAGCCTCATCATGCTCGCCGCCGATCTCGCCTGGCGCTGCGTACAGCTCAACCCCTACCTGGGCGTGGAGGCCTCCGCAAAGACCAGAGGGATCGTACTCATCGACGAGATCGAGCTGCACCTGCACCCCCAATGGCAGCGACGCGTCCTGACCCGGATCACGAGCATCTTCCCCCAGGTGCAGTTCGTGATCGCCACCCACTCTCCCCAGGTCGTGTCCACAGCCGCGCCCTCCTGGCTGCGGGTCGTGTACCCCGATGGCCGATGGCATGGCGTCGACCACACCCGCGGCCGGGACAGCAACGCTCTGCTGCGGGACGTCTTCGGTACGGTGAGCCGCCCAGAGTTCGCGCGCGAGGCCATCGCGCAGATCGAACGCCTCATCGGTGAAGGCAACACCGAGGCCGCTCGGGTCGAGTTGGAGGCGCTGGAGCAGGAGCTGGGCCCCGACGACGACACCCTGCAGGGCCTGATGTGGGAGCTGCATGACCTCGAACTGCACGGTCCCCTGCAGGACGGGGAGCAGCATGCGTAGAGTGCGCAAGGGGGAGGAGCCGCCCTGTCTCGACAACGTGCGCTGGGAGGTAGTACGGATCGAGCATGAGTCACGCGCTCTGCTGCAGGAGGAGGGAGACCCGGCTCCGCTGGAGAACTCCGTCCTGGACGACCGCTGGGCGGAGGTGAAGGACAACTGCAAGTCCGCCCTTCGCAAGGCCCTGGTTCGCGACCAGGACGGCCTGTGCGCCTACTGCGGTGGGCGGCTCAAGCCCGACGCGCTCGACCCGAACCAGCTCATGAAGATCGAGCACTTCGTGCCCCGCGCCGCAGATCGCGATCTCATCCTGGACTGGAGCAACCTCCTCGGCTGCTGCCCGGGCCGGTACAGGGATCTTGACGGCCAGATCGTGGAGCACTGCGACAGCAAGCGCACGGACTACGAACCGGGCCCTCCGCCCAGGGGTCTGCTGCACACCCACCCCGTCAACTCTCCGGTGAGTCCTGACCAGCTCTTCACGGTGAACGTAACCGCCAAGGGCGCTGCACTCGGTTCCATCATCCCCGCCACCCCCGAAGCGAGCGCTGACCTCAAGGAGCTCAACCTCAACGCTCCGCGGCTCGTCGAGAACCGCGCTGAGGCCATCCGCCGCCTGCGCGTTCAGCTGAGAAATGCCGGCCCCCGCGCCAGGCAGCTCCTCCAGCGAACCCACACGACCGCCACCACCCCCGGGCCTGAGGGCCTGCCTCCCTACGCCCACGTCATCGCGGCCTACACTGCCCGAAAGCTCCAGCAATACAACGTCAGAGCATGAGCCTGCCGCTCGGTACCCCCCTGTCAGCACCCTCCGTTTCGTCGTCGCCTGCATGTGGAGCCTCAGCCCGGTGTGGCGTGACAGCGGGTTCACCTGCCAGGGAGTCCGGATGTTCAACCACCACGACAGCGTCGACGCTCTCCTCACCGAGTAGGTATCCTCCGGGCGACCGACCCCGGAGACCCCATGCTGCTGCTCGCCCTGCTGGCCTGCGCCGACGACGTCGAAGACATCGCCTGGTGTGAGGGCCCCGTCGCCTACGACTACGCCCCGGACCCCGAGACCTCGTTCACCACCTTCCCCGACGACTTCTGGACGGTGGAGGACCCCAGCACCCCCACCGGCCTGCGGGTGTCGATGGCCGTCGACGAGACCCCGGTCCTGTCCGAGTTCCCCGAGAACTACGTGGAGTGGTTCGACCACCTCTCCACCCTGGACGGCTGGGGCCTGAGCGCCGGGCTCTACCTGCGCTTCACCGACGCCCTGGATCCAGCGAAGGACTGGCGCGACGATCTCGTCGTGGCCGTGCTTTCGGAAGACGGGGCCGCGCGCTGGCCGGTGGAGATCCAGCTCACCGACCGCGACGAGACCCTGCTCGCCCGCCCCCTGGTGCCCTTCCCCGAGGCCGCCGAGGTGGTCGCCGTGCTGGTCACCGACCCCACCGCCGCCGACTGCATCTCCCCCTCCCCCGCCCTGCGGGCCCGCCTCACCGGCGACGAGCGCCTCTCCGCGCGCGCCCGCGCCGCCCTGGACGCCCTGGACCTCGCCCCCGAGCAGGTCGGCGCCATGACCCTGTTCACCACCCAGTCCGCCACCCTCGGCTCCCGCCTGGTGGCCGAGGACATCCACACCCGCGACCTGCGGTTCACCGCGCCCTTCACCTGCGCCGACGCCGGGGCCTGGCGGGACTGCACCGCCCCCCTGACCGTGGGCGACTACCGCGACGCCGAGGGCATCTTCGTGGACGGCACCCCCCAGTCCACCTACGACCTGCCCGTGCGGGTGTGGCTGCCCCCCGCCGAGCTGGAGGGCCCCTACCCCGCGCTCCTGTGCGGCCACGGGCTCGCGGGCAGCACCAACGACTGCCTCGCCGTGGTGGGGGAGCTGACCCGCCGGGGCGTGGCGATGGTCGCGGTGGACGCGGTCGAGCACGGCGACCACCCCGCCCGCCGCGAGGCCGAGCTGGACCTGCTCGAGCCCCTGATGATCTTCGCCCTGCGCATCAACCCGCCGGGCCTCCACGGCCTGCGGCTGCGGGACAACTTCCGCCAGTCCGCCTGGGACAAGCTCCAGGTGGTCGAGGCCATCGCCGCCGGGGTCGACGTGGACGGGGACGGCGCCGACGACCTCCTCGCCGACCGCCTGGGCTACGCCGGGGTCAGCCTCGGGGCCATCATGGCGCCCGAGCTGCTGGCCCTCTCCGACCGGGTCCGGGGCGGGTGGACCGCCGCCGGGGGCGCCCGGGTCACCCAGATCATCCAGGACTCCCCCACCTTCGGCGTGCTTGTGGACCTGATGGCCCCCTCCGGGTCCGACCAGGGGCTGGTGGACCGCGCCTTCCCCATCCTCCAGACCCTCGTGGACCCGGGCGACCCGGTGGTCTACCTGCCGCACCTCGCCAGCGACCGGCTGCTGGACGACGGCGCGGCGATCAGCCTGATGGCCGTGTTCGCCCTCAACGACGAGGTCGTCCCCAACAGCACCAACGACCTCTACGCCCGCGCCCTGGGCGCGCCCGGGGTGGGCGAGCCGGTCTGGCCGGTGGAGGGCGTCGACTTCGAGCCCGGCCCGCTGGCCGGCAACCTGCCCGGGGGCGCGACCGGGGGCGCCCTGCAGCTCGCGGAGATCCACGAGCGCGAGGGCGACGAGCCCCGCCCCGCCGAGCACGGCAACATGCACGACTCCTGGGAGGGCTTCGTCACCCAGGAGGCCTTCCTCGACCCGCTGCTGTTCGGCGACGGCCCGGCGGTCATCGTCGACCCCCGGGCGCGCTGAGCGCCGGGAATCCCGGGGCGAGCGGGGGTGTCCTTCATGCCCGGAACGTGGTTGAATCCCTCGTTGACGAACCCCCTTGGAGCCCCCATGCGCCGCCTCGCCCTCGCCCTGCTCGCCTCCGCCCTGCTGCTCCCGGTGTCGGTCCAGGCCCAGGAGGAGGGGGAACCCCAGGCCGCTGAGCCCGCCGCCGAGCCCGCCGCCGAGCCCGCCCCGGAGCCCCCCGCCGACCCCTTCGCCGACCTGCTCGCCGAGGCCTCCCGGAAGTGGTGGTCCCGGGACGGCAAGGGCGTCACCCAGGCCATGATCACGAAGATGGAGGCCGCCGAGGCCGAGCACGCCGACAGCTACGCCTTGCAGGTCGAGCTGGCCCGCTGGCTCTACTGGCAGGCCTCCAGCGTGGGCGGCGGCGCGGCCGAGGCCACCCTCGGCAAGAAGGGCTGGGACCACGCCGAGAAGGCCAAGGCCCTCAACCCCGCAGGCGTCGAGGGCTACTACTGGGCGGCGGCCAACATCGGCGCCTACTCCCGGGGCTCGGGCATCATCAACGCCGTGCGGCAGGGCCTCGCCGACGAGTTCAAGGCCAACGGCATGAAGGCCATCGAGATCAACGCCAACCACGACAGCGGCGGCCCCCTGCGCGCGATGGGCCGCTACTACTTCTCCCTGCCCTGGCCGCTCCAGGACCTCGACGAGGCCCGCAAGTACCTGGAGCGCGCCGTCAAGGTGGACCCCAACTCGGCGATCAACAAGTTCTACCTGGCCGAGCTGGAGGTCGAGGAGGGCAACACCGAGGCCGCCCGCAAGCTCTGCAACGAGATCCTGGCCATCGACGTCTCCAAGGCCGACCCCCCCAGCACGCGCAAGAACCAGGTCAACGCGAAGGCGCTGCTGGCCGAGCTGGATTGAAGGGTGGAGGCGGGCCATTCGGGGTCGTCCCCCCTCCTCGTCCTCCTCTTCACCGCGGCCTGCGCCCCCGCCCCCTGGCCCGAGCCCGACGACGCCCGCACCCTCGTCTGTGACCCCCTGGAGCTGGCCCCCGGCGAGGCCCGCGCGAAGCAGGTTGGCTGCACCGACGAGCTGCCCCGCAACAGCGAGGGCCAGGTCGGGGACCTGCTGCTCCAGACCGCCTCGCTCTCGGTCGTCATCCGCAACCCCGCCGAGGCCCTGACCCTCATCGGCGCCCCCGGCGGCACGATCGTCGACGCCGCCCCGCCCGGCTGGAACGACCGCCTGCTGGAGGCGGTGCCCATCCTGCCCGGCGGCGGCTGGATGGTGACCGAGGACTGGCGCTGGGGCGCGGACAGCGGCGGCGCCTGGGTCGAGCTGGAGGGCTTCGAGGTGCCCGCCATCGGCCTCGGCGACGAGCCCCTCGGCACGAGCCCCCTGGCCACCGAGGGCCCCCCCGCCCGGGTCCGCTACCACCTGGACGCCGACCGCCCCGTGCTCACCCTGACCGGCGCGGACGGCCTCTACCTGCACGGCGCCCGGCTGACCGTGCCGGTGACCACCGGCTTCTACCACGCCGGGCTGGGCTACGTGACCGACGCCCTGGAGATGGAGGACCTCGGCGGCGCCCAGCGCCTGTGGGACGTCGACACCCTGGCGGTGGCCCGCTGGCAGGACCTGCCCGCCGCGATCTGGCCCGACAGCCAGGCCATCTCCGGCGCCTGCGACGGCGACCGGGTGGAGGTCGTGGCCGACGACGGCGCGCGGGTGGCCCTGCTCGACCCCACCTTCGACACCACGCTGCCCTACGGCGGGGTGCGCCTGGTCTGCGTGGCCGAGGGCTACGCCGACGGCGCCCCCACGGATCCGGGCACCGACCTCACCCTCACCCCCGGCGCGCCGGGCTTCCTGAACCTGCGCGTGGCCGACGAGGACGGCGTGGACCGCCCGGTGGTGGTCGTCGACGGCGACGCCCGGGTCGTCTCCCCCCCCGGCGGCGGGCCGCTGCCCCTGGGTCCCGGCGCCCGCGCCCTGCGGATCGAGGCCGGCCCCGCCTTCGACCCCTGGACCGGCGCGGTCGATGTGGGCGAGGACACCGCGCTGGCGGTGGTGCTGCGCCGGGCCATCGACGCCGAGGGCTGGGTGCTCGCTGACCTCTTCCGCCAGGCCACCCCTTCCCGCGTCGACCGGTCCGAGCCCGCCCGCGACCTCGCCCTGGCCGCCGCCGAGGGCGTCGGCTTCGCGGTGCAGAGCGCCCCCGACGAGGTGGGCCTCCCCTATAGCCCGGACTGGGCGGCCCGCTGGGTGCGCTTCCGGGCCGGCTCCCTCACCCCGACCGAGGACGCCGGGGCCGTGCTGTCCTGGCCCTGGGGCTCCTCGAACCGGGACGCGGGGCACGGCGCGATCCCCTGGTTCGGCCTGGGCGCGCGGGACGTGCTGGCGGTGGCCCGGGGCTACGACGCCCCGAACCGCCTGACCGTGGTGGACACCGACTGGGTCGCGGTGGCCGGACCGGTGGCCTCCTGGGCTCCCCTCCCGGACCTGCTGCTCGTCCGTGATGCCGATGAGGCGGGCGTCATCGTCGACCTGCTCGACCACGGCGTGCCCGTGGGGCTGGTCGGCCCGCTGACCTGGATCCCGTCAGGCGAGGGCTTCCCCTCGGCGGTGGCCAGCGAGCGCGCGCTGGTCGAGGGCCGCTCGGTGGCCACCACCGGCCCGCTGCTGGACCTCGCCCAGGGCCCCGACGGCGAGCTGACCGTGCGCCTCCAGGGCAACGTCGAGGCCCGGGTCGACGCGGTGAAGGTGTGGGTGGACGGCGTCGTCGTCGAGACCCTGCCGGCCGCAAACGGCGGCGGGGTGATGGTGGACGCCGTCGTGCCGATCCGGCCCGAGCGCTGGGCCCTCGCGGTCGCCGAGGGCGAGGACTGGGCGGTGAGCGCGCCGCTGCGGGTCTGGTAGCGGGGGTCGGCCGCATGGCGCTATGCTTCCTTCCATGCGTACCTTCCTGACATCGCTGACGCTCGGCCTGCTCGTGGCGTGCCCGGGTGCGGGAGACAACCCCGACGACTCCACCCCCGCCTGTGACACCTGGATCCAGGACACCGGCCTGCAGATCGGGGTCATCGACCCGGTGTGCCGCTGCGGCGACGCCGGCCTGGAGATCGGCACCGGGGACCTCCGCTACGAGGTGATGGAGGACGGCGCCGTCGTCCACCAGACCCACGGCCCCCAGGGCGGCTGGCACCTGCTGACCGCCGCCCGGCTGGAGCACACCCGCGACGTGGTGGAGATCCTCACCTGGATGACCGACGCCGAGACCGGCAAGCGCGGCACCGACGACCTCATCTACCGGGTGCGGCTGGTCCCCGGGGAGCAGTGCGAGGGCACCTACCCCAACATGTACCTCTACCTGGACGCCAGCGAGCTGGCCGAGGGCGAGGCAGACACGCCCCCCGAGGTCATGGCCTGCCGCTACTTCGACATCCACATGTGCATGACCGACAGCGGCGGCCGGGACCTGTGCACCGAGAAGCGCGTCTTCCTGAAGCCTGACCCCAGCGACGTGGAGAGCGGCCTGGCCGAGCCCTGCGACGGCCCGCCCTAGCAGGTCAGCGCGGCGCCGGCTCCTTCATCGCCTCGGGCCCGTAGGCCGCGTACACCATCCACCACACCCCGTCGCGCACGAGCACCGAGGGGGACTCCACCCCCAACACCGCGCCGCCCCGGGTGTCCGGGCGCACCAGCAGGTCCCGGGTGGGGTGGAAGGTCTCGCCGTCGTCCGACAGGCTGAGCCCGATGCCGCCGGGGCTGTGGAAGTACATGCGCCAGCCGTCGTCGACCTGCAGGGTGGAGGTCACCCCGCCCCCCGTCATGCGCAGGCCGGGCTCGGGCTCGAAGTCGAGGCCGTCGGCGGAGCGGGCGCTCTTCACGTTGACCGCGTCCTGGGTCAGGAACATGCGCCAGCCGCCCTCTCGGAGGGGGACGACGTCAGGGTCGACCAGGAGGCCCTTCATGCGCACCCCCGCCTCGACGGTCCAGGTCCGCCCGTCCGCCGAGCGCGCCGAGCGCACCTCGTTCTCCAGGCGCGCCCCCGGGTCGTGCTCCCGGGGCTGCTGGATGAAGTAGAGGCGATAGCCGCCGTCGGGCAGGGCCACGACGTGGGGGTCGACGACCAGGCCGTCCCCTGCGTCCAGGGCCACCCGGGTGGAGGGGCCGCCGGTCAGCGGCACCTGGGCGAGGTACTCGCCGTGCTCCACGAAGAGCACCACCGGCGCGCCGTTGATCACGGTGAGGTTCGGCGAGGACGCGGCGGTGGCGAGCACGCCCTCCTGGGGGGTCCAGGTCAGCCCGTCGTCGGAGCGCGCGAGGCGCAGGTACTTGCCCGAGGGGTCGGGCCCGCGCGGCATCTGGCTGACCGCGTTGTGGACGCCGGGGGGCCCCTCCGGGCGGGCCTGGGGCGCCTGTTGGACCTCAGCGTCCACCTCGGTCGGCGGGGGCGGCGCGTCGGGGTCGCCGCAGGCGAGAAGGCTCAGCAGGATCACGGACATCCCGGCGATCCTACCGCACCCGGTAGATCCGGAGGGCCTCCCCGCCGTCCGCGGAGGACACCGGGTCGGGGTCGATGCGGGAGAGCGCCTGGATCAGCCGGGCGCGGTCGCTGGGGTGGAAGAGGTCCCCGTGCAGGGCGATCGCCGAGACGCGCCGGCCCCGCATCGCGCTGAGCACCGCCCCGGTCTCCCCCTCGAGCAGCCCCGCGAGCACGGTCTGGGAGAGCCCCACCCGGGGGTTCTCCGCCGCGCGGGTCACCACGCAGTCGTCCACGATGGGGCGGCCGTGGCCGGTCTGGTACCAGCAGGCCAGGCCCTGCAGCCAGCCGTTCAGCTCGTAGGTCAGGCCGGGCTGGGTGGGGAAGAGATCGAAGACCGCGCCCTCCCCGGCGAGGTAGGCGCTGGGGACCTGAGCGGGCCGCGCCCCCTGGCGCAGCGGCAGCCCCACCACCACGAAGGCGTCGATCAGCGCGCAGGCCAGCAGCGGCCAGGCCGCCCGCCCCCGGTGCTCGGCCAGCCGGGTCGCCACCAGCGCGGCTACCACCCCTCCGCACAGCACCCAGGCCCAGCCCAGGCGCCGGGGGTGCCGCAGCAGGTCCGCCGCCGGGAGGTCCGAGATCGCCACCATCGGCAGCGGGATCCAGGTCTCCCCCAGGTGCAGCCAGGGGCCCATCGACAGCACCAGCGCCGCCAGCCCCGTGCCCAGCAGGGTCTTCCAGCGCGTCTCCGCCGAGAGCACCAGCGGCGCCACCCCCGCCAGGCACAGCGCGGTCGCCGAGAAGGTGGGCGCGGCGGCGTGGAAGAAGCGGTCCACCGCGGGCGTGGGCGTGAGCAGCCCCACCAGATCCGTGGAGTTGCCCATCAGGAACAGCTCCCGGGAGGCCGCGTCGTAGCCGGGCAGGCCCTCCACCGCCCCGGCGGCGCTGAACTGGTGGAGGTACCAGGCCCCGAAGACCCCCACCCCCGCCGCCGCGGTCAGCGCCGCCGCGAAGGGGAAGCGCAGGCGCAGCTCCGCGAGGCCCCCGAAGGCAAACCCCACCGCGATCACGGCGGCGGCCAGGCCCAGGTATGCCGTGGTCATCGTGGTCAGCGCGAAGAAGAGCGCCGCGAGGGCGCCGTGGTGGGGCCTCCCCCCAGGTCCGGTCGCGCGCAGCCAGGCCCACCCGAACAGGGGCATCCAGGGGTCCATGACGTGGTAGACGTGGCCCTCCAGCAGCGCGTTGGCGGCCAGCCCCGAGAACCCGAACGCCAGCCCGGCCAGCAGCGACCAGGGCATCCTCGCCCCCGCCGCCCGCGCGAATGCCTCCGCCGCCCAGGCCGAGGCGGTCACCCCCAGCACCTGCAGGAGCCCGTGGCTGACGTGGGCCGGCAGCCCCTGCAACAGCCAGCTCGCCACCAGCAGCACGTAGGAGTCCGGCCGGTAGTAGGTGATGCCCTCGGGCCAGCCGGTCAGGGGGTCGTGCAGGTCCAGGCCCATGCGCGGCCCCGCCGACAGGAACCAGGCGGTGCCCGGCAGGTCGAAGTGCCGCCCCACCAGCCAGCCGTCCCAGGCGATCGCCGCCGGCCAGGTCCAGGCGATCGCCAGGACGAGGAAGATCACCGGGGCGTGCCGGGGCCTCACGCCTCGCCGTCCTCGCGCTGGCGCCGCAGCACCGGGACCAGCAGCCAGCCGACGTAGTTCAGCAGGACGATCACCCAGCCCGTCGCGGCCACCACCTGCAGGGTGCCGTCCCGGGCGATCGCGGGGCCGGCCAGGGGCAGCGCGGTGCGCTCGGCGCGGGGCGGGGGCCCCAGGTGGAGCTGCCAGGAGAGGCGATCCGCCGAGGCGGTGATCACCTCGGTGCCCTCGTAGAGCACGACCTCCTCGGCCTCGGGCGTGGTGCGCGCCGTCAGCGTGATCGCCAGGGCCTGCACCGGATCGCCGCTCCAGGTGCCCGTCCACAGGCCGTCCCCGGGGGTGTCTCCGTCCCGGCTGCCGTCGTCGAGCAGGTCCAGGGTGCGCGGCTCCCCCAGCCAGGTGGTCTGCGCCTGGAGCCGCATCGAGCGCATCGCGCTGGGGGCGACCACCTCCAGGCGGACCTCCGCGGCGGTCGCCGTTGTCAGGACCAGCAGCAGCGTGGACAGCATCAGGCCTCCATTCCAGGGGCCAGACGATTAGACCTCTGCCGAACAAGGCACCGCGAAGGCGCTATCCTGTGACCATGGGAAGGGACAGCGATGAACGCCGCAGGAGGGCCGGAGCCCAGGGTCGCGAAGATCGGCCCTGGGTGGCGTGGTCGTCTGTCTCTGAGGCCGAGACCTGGACGGCCGTCCCCGGAGACCCCGCCACCCTGGAGCCCGGCCAGCAGGTCGACCGCTTCATCGTGGAGACCCGCATCGGGCACGGCGCGCACGCCGTCGTCTACCGCGTCCGCCATGTGACCCTGGACACCCTGCACGCCCTCAAGGTGCTGCGCGACAGCGACGCCCGGGTGCGCCACCGGCTGCTCCAGGAGGGCCGCATCCAGGCCGAGCTGCGCCACGACAACGTGGTCGCGGTGACGGACGTCATCGAGATGCACGCGACGATGGGGCTCCTGATGGACTACGTGCACGGGGCCTCCCTGGAGGACTACCTGCGCGCCCACCGGCCCACCATCGAGGAGTCCGAGAGCATCTTCAGGCAGATCGTCGCGGGCATGGGCGCAGCGCATCGGCTGGGCATCGTACACCGCGACCTCAAGCCCGCGAACATCTTGATGGAGTGGGACGGCGAGACCTACATCCCCCGGGTCACCGACTTCGGCCTGGCCAAGGTGCGCGGCCCCCGGGACGCCGCGCTGCGCTCCGCCCAGCGCCTGGGCACCCCGGCCTACATGGCCCCCGAGCAGATCCGCGACGCCAAGAGCGTGGACCAACGCGCCGACATCTTCGCGCTGGGCTGCATCCTTTATGAACTGGTTTGTGGCACGCGGCCCTTCCGGAACATGGAGCTGCCCGCCCTGTTCAACGACATCCTCAACGGGCGCTACACCCCCGCCGAGCGCCTGGTGCCCGGCCTGCCCGACCACCTCCGCGTCGTGATCTACCGCTGCCTCTCGGTGGACCGCTGGAAGCGGCCCCCCAACTGCGAGGTGCTGCTGCGCATGCTCGACGGCGACCCCGGGGATCCCCTGGAGGACGGCCTGCTGCCCGCCTTCGGCCCGGACCCGGACACCGAGGACATCACCCTCTCCGACCCGTCCGACGGCACCAACGCCAACACCCTGTGGACCGGCATGGTGCTGGAGGGGCGCTTCGAACTGCTGGAGCGCATCGGGCACGGGGCGCTGGGCGCGGTGTGGCAGGCCCTCGACCGCACCACCGAGCGGGTGGTCGCGGTCAAGGTGCTCCACCCCCGGTGGAACGACGAGCCCCGCATGGTCGAGACCTTCATCCACGGGGCGCGGCAGATGGCCGCGATCGACAGCCCGGGGATGATCGAGATCATCGAGTCCTATGGTTCCCACGAGAGCTTCCAGTTCTTCGTCATGGCCTATTGTCCCCGAGGCGACCTGGACCGTCGGGTGCGCAAGACCGGCGCCATCCCCCCCGAGGAGCTGGCCCCCCTGCTCGCCCCGGTCGCCGCGGCGCTCCAGACCGCCCACGACCGCGGCCTGGTCCACCGCAACCTCAAGCCCCGGAACATCCTGTTCGACTTCGAGGGCAACGCCCGGCTCGGCGACTTCGACCCGCCCCGGGCCACCGAGCCCGAGGACAACCCGCGCATCAGCGGGGCGGGCAACTTCGTCTACGCCGCCCCCGAGCTGATGCGCAACCCGCGCCAGGTCACCCACCGCGCCGACCAGTACGCCCTCGCCATGCTCGCGCTGTTCGCGCTGCACGGCCGCCCCCTGAACATGGCCGTGGTCTACGACACCCGGGGCTTCCTGGAGAAGATGGAGGCCCCCGCCGCGATCAAGCGGGTGCTCGCCCGGGCCCTCTCCGTGGACGCCGCGAAGCGCTACGACTGCGTGGCCTCGTTCTCCACCGCCTTGCAGAAGGCCGCCGGCAAGCCCAAGGACACCGCGCTGGAGAGCAGCGAGCTGCGCGGCCTCGCCGGCGCGCCGCAGGCGGATCGGGGCGACAGCCGGGGCTGGTGGGCGGCGGGCACGATGGTCATGGTCGTGGCCCTGGCGGTCATCGTGGTGGTCGGCCTGATGTCCTCGGGCGTGCTGCCCCAGACCGCCACGATCCAGCCTCTGCCGCCGACCCCGCCCGTCGAGGTCCCCGCGGCGCCCAAGGGCTCGGTGATGGTCGGCCCGGTCCCCGAGCAGCGGGTGCTGTTCACCGAGGGCCAGCACAAGGTCCGCGTGCGGATGTCCGACCCCACCCTGGCCACCCGGGTGCGCTGCGGAGACTCCCAGACCGCCCGCTTCACCGGCAAGCTGGACATGCGCTTCCCCGACGCCACCCAGTGCTTCCTGGAGACCGCCGACGCCTGGGGCCAGTTCAACGTCAGCCGCTCCGAGACCCTGCGCTGCTCGGTGATGGCCCAGAGCATCCTCTGCGAGCCGCTGCGGTAGGCTGCAGCTCTCGCGGAGTCCCGGTCATGATGATCCTCCTCGCCCTCACCCTGGCCTGCACCGGCGTCGAGCGCTCCCCCGACTGCGACGCCCTGGAGGCCGGCCCCGCCCAGGACGCCTGCCTGCTGGCGCGCGTCGACGCCCAGCTCACCGCCGATCCCGAGGCCGCCCTGGCCGCCGCCCGCGCCGTGTCCGACCCCGCCACCCGCGACCTGGCGCTCTACAAGGTGCTCACCGAGGCCCACGCCTTCCGGGACGAGGAGATCCGGGCGATCTGCGAGCAGGAGGTGCGCTCGCCGGCCAAGAAGGACGACTGCCGCCGCTACCTGGAGCGCCCCCACCTCCGGGTGGAGGCCCCCGCTCAGGGCGGCGCGCCGCTGACCGCCGGGGCGGACTGCGCGAAGGACCCCGACGCCGACCCCTGCCGCTACGAGCGCGCCCTGGGCCTGCGGGGCAGCCCCGTGCCCGCGCTGCGCGAGGCCATCGCCGCCATCGGGGACGATGACCTGCGCAGCCAGGCCGTGGCGGGGGCCCTGCGCCAGCGCGGCGCCCCCGCCTCGATGGCGGAGCTGCGCGCCCTGGAGGAGCTGCTGACGCTGACCGTGCCCGGCCGCTGGCAGGCCGAGGCGGCCTCGCTGCTGGGCTCCGAGCTGCCCTTCCGCATGCTGCGCGACTGCCGCCCCGAGCCCGACCCCGCCCGCTGCGAGGCCCTGGGCGCCGAGGTCATGCCCTTCGCCGCCGGGGTCTGCGCGAAGGCCGGCAGCCTCTCCGAGCAGTGCTTCGACCACATCTGCATGTCGGTCACCGAGCAGGCCCTGAGCGCCAACATGCAGCAGGGCCCCGCCGCCCTGGCCCAGGCCGTCAAGGGCGCCCACGCCGAGGCCCTGGCCCTGGAGCCCCGGATCGAGGCGCTGCCCGGCTGCCACGGCGTCTGGCTGGGCCGCAAGCTCTCCCAGCGGGCCCAGCAGGACGTCCGCTGGGCCGCCGAGCGCTGCGGCGCCCTGGGGGGCGAGCTGGCGGACCGCTGCTACTCCGGCCTCGCCGAGGAGCTGCTGACCCGCTGGCTGCGGGGCAACGCGGTGAAGGACCAGGCCGAGCTGGTCGACAAGGTCATCGACGACCCCGCCGCCTTCGGCGACCTGCCCGAGCCGGTGCCCGCCTTCCTGCCCTGCGGGGCGCTCTCGGTGCTCACCGGGCAGCTCGCCCCGAACCTGGCCACCCCGCCGCCCCCCGCCCTCCTGGCGCGCCTGGCGGCGGCCAGCCCCCGCTGCGCGTGGGGGATCGAACCTCCGTGAGGCCGTGTTCATCGACCTCTCGGACGATCACTCCCCGGCGATGAGGCGATCCTGTGGCCAGCCCGCCGCCACCAGGGCCTCGGCGATGGCCTCGGCGTACAGCCGGTTGGCCTCGGCGCTGGCGTGCACGGGGTCGACGAAGGCCCGCGCCTCGCTGAGCCCGGCGGCGACCAGCACGTCCCTGCCGTCCACGATGGGCACCCCGTACTCCTGGGCCAGCGCCCGCTGGGTGGCGACGTAGCCCGGGGCGTCGGGCCGGCCGGCCAGGCGGTCGGCGGTGACGAGCTGGAAGATCGCCGCGCCCACGCCCCGCTCGGCGGCGGCGGTCATCATCCAGCGCAGGTTCTCCTCGTACTCGTCCAGGGGGACCCGCTCGGCGGCGAGCAGGTTGGGCTGCCGCAGGAAGCGGATGCGCTGCTCGACCCGGGACTCCTGGATGAGCTGGTGGCGCAGCCAGGACCAGGCGACGCTGTGGTCCAGCAGGGTGCGGTCCACCTGGACCTCGGGCTGGCCGAGCCGGGCCATCCACACCCGGTCCTGGAAGTGCTCCTTGGTGGAGTCGCTGAGCAGGTTCCCGATGAGCAGCAGGTCGGGCTTCATGTCCCAGCCCAGCTCCTCCAGCAGCACCCGGCTCTGCTCGCTGGAGTAGCCCGGGATGCCCCCGCAGAGGACCTCGGCCTTCACCCCGCGCCGGGCGAGGGCGTCCTCCAGGCGCTCCTGGAGAGTGTCGGCGTCGGCCATCGCGAAGCCGAAGATGTTGGAGTCCCCCAGGGTCAGGATGCGCAGGGGCGCGCCCTCGTCGGGCAGGGCCCGCAGGCCGTCGGGGCCGATGAGGATGGCGGCGCCGTGGCCCATCGTCTTGCCCGGCGGCGGCCCCCACAGCCGGGTGGGGTGCAGGGGCATGAGGTACTCGTCCTGGGTGAGGTCGGGGGGCGGCGGCGGGGTCCAGAAGAGCCGCGCGGCGACCTCGGCGGCCCACAGGAGCACCACCAGCGGCACCAGGGCGAAGGCCAGCCGCCGCAGGGCGCGCCTCATGCGCTCAACCCCACCCGCCGACGGGCGGTCAGGCAGTGCGCGCCGCCGACCTCGAAGTCCCGGCAGGACGCGGGGCGCAGGGCGTAGGCCGCGCAGAGGTAGGGGGCCTCGGGCCGCTGCAGGGCCACGCAGAAGCCCTCGGGGCGGGGCAGGTGGGCGCCGTGGGCGTCCTCCGCGACCCAGTCGGGGTGGGCCCGAGCCAGCGGCCCGTCGGCGTCCACGGGCACCTGGTGGTAGGCCTGGCGGCAGCAGGCCCCGCAGGCGGGGCAGTCGGCCTCGGTCAGGGGGGGCTCGAAGCGGCTGCACGCCGGCCAGGCGGGGTCGAGCGCCGCGCCGTCGGCCTGCAGGCAGCGCTCGCCATGCGCCCAGGCGCAGCCCCCGCAGCGCTTGTCCGGGTCGCCGGGGGGCAGACCCAGGGGGTGGGGCGCCCGGGTGCGCGCCCAGAGGCTGTCCTCGGGGGCGAAGGGGCGCACCGCCGCGGCCACCGCAGCGGTGGCGGCCAGGGCGTCCTCCAGGGCCTCGGCCCAGGGGCCCTGGGTGGCCCGGCGCCAGCCGTCCTGCGCCAGGGGGATGGCCGGGTCGTCCCCCGGGGCCAGGGGGTGGGCCGGCAGGGCATCCCAGTACGGCCGCCACTGCGTGGTCACCCCCATGAAGCCCCTCAGGCCGTGCCGATCGGCGAGGGCGGCCTGCAGGCGGTGGCAGGCGTGCTCATGCACCAGGTGGCGGTCGTCGACGTTCTCCAGCCCCCAGTCCACCCGCTTCATGGCCCGAGGGCCCATCACCAGGGCGTGACACAGCTCGTGCAGGATCATCTGGGCGAGGCTGTCGTCCGGGTCGAAGTGCTCCGGGGTGGAGAGGGTCAGCGTGCCCGCGCCGTCCCAGGAGGCGAAGACGTCGTCGCTGCGGACCACCCGCATCCCCAGCCGGCCTGCAGTCCTGAGCCAGATGAGGTCGACGGGGTCAACGTAGCGGTGGTCGCGGGACATGCCGCTCAGAGGCTCTCAGTGATGGGCCGCCCGGCTCGCGCTGGGCGGGATGCCCGGGGACAGAGGCGCGATGTCGTTGTTGAAGGGCGTGGGGAAGGCCATCAGCCGGTAGTGGCGGTAGCCCTCGCGCTGGAGGGTGAAGCGGCGCCACTTCTCGGCGTCGGGGTCCTTGCCGGAGAAGACCGCCTCGACCTTGGTGGCCATCGGGCCGTCGGTGAAGCCGACCACGGTGTGGTCCAGGTAGGGCAGCGCGCGGTGATCGACCTCGAGCTTGATGGTCGCGCCGTCGATCTGCACGTCCTTGAGGTTCCCGAGCAGCTCGACGAAGGTGATGTCCTTCCGAAGCCGGTCGTGGATCGCCTGGGTCGCCATCGCTCGCTCTCCTGGATTGCCGCTGGTGGCGCCTCCAGTCTATCCCGTCACCCCTCCCGCGCCCAGGACCACGCCCGGACCTCGTCGACCGCCGCCGCGACCGACGCGATGGGGGTGGTCGGCAGCAGGCCGTGCCCCAGGTTGAAGACGTGGCCTCGGGGGCCGGCGGCGCGGATGACGCCCCGCACCCGGGCCCGGACGATGTCCTCGGGGCCGTAGAGCACCTCGGGGTCGAGGTTGCCCATCACCGGGAGGTCGCCCAGGGCCGCGCGGGCCTGGTCCAGCGGCACCCGCCAGTCCAGGGCCAGGGCGTCGGCGCCGGTCTCGGGCAGCCAGCGCAGGTAGGGGCCGGCGTCCCGGGCGAAGTAGAGCCGCGGGACCCCCTTCACCCGCTCCAGCACCCGGGCGGCCGGGGCCAGGGCGAAGCGGCGGAAGTCCTCGGGGTCGAGGGCCCCCGCCCAGGTGTCGAAGAGCTGCACCGCCGCGCAGCCGGCCTCGATCTGGGCCACCATGTAGTCAGCGACTACATCGGTCAGCAGGTCCAGCAGGCGCTGGAAAGCGACCGGGTGGTGCAGGAAGAAGGACTTCGTGCGGGTGAAGTGGCGGGTGCCCCCGCCCTCGATCATGTAGGCGGCCAGGGTGAACGGCGCGCCGGCGAAGCCGAACAGCGGCACCTCGAGCTGGGCGACCAGCAGGCGGATCGTCTCCAAGACGTGGGGCATGTCCCGCTCGATGGAGGGGGCCTTGAGCCGCCCCAGGTCGTCGACGCCGCGGATCGGGTCGTTGAACTTGGGGCCGTGCCCCTTGAGGAAGGCCAGGTCCAGCCCCATCGCGGCGGGGGGCACCAGGATGTCGTTGAACACGATCGAGGCGTCGAAAGGGAAGCGCCGCAGGGGCTGGAGGGTGACCTCGGCGGCCAGCTCCGGGGTGCGGCAGAGGCCCAGGAAGTCCACCTTGGCGCGGACCTCGTGGTACTCGGGCAGGTAGCGCCCGGCCTGGCGCATGAACCAGACGGGGGGGCGCTCGACGGGCTCGGCGCGCAGGGCGCGCAGCAACAGGTCGTTCATCAGCGTCGCTCGGGGAGGATGGGGGCCAGGGGGCGTCCATGGTCGCGCAGCACGGCGTTCGCCGCCAGCCGCCCGGTGGTCACGGCCTTCTCCATGAAGTGGCAGTTGCGCTCGATGTGGACGTGGTCACCCGCCAGCAGGAGCCCGGGGACGGCGGTCTCCACGGGCAGAGCGCCCGCGTACCAGCCGGGGGCGAAGCGGGTGAAGGTGCGCCCGTCGGTGAGGGTGCGCTTGAGCACGGTGGCCTCGGCCAGCTCGGGCCAGGCCGCGCGCAGGTCGGCCTCGATGAGGTCCAGCAGGGCCTCGCGGTCGGCGTCCGTGGGGATGTCCCGGTAGGCCTGGATCTCGATGACCGCGCCGCCGGTCTGCGCCGCCCAGGCCCGCGCCCTGTCCTGGAGCCGGTGCAGCAGGAAGCCGTTGGAGGCGTGGGGCAGGTCGGTGAACATGCAGGCGTGGCCGATGCCCTCGGGCACGTCCCGGTCCAGCCAGAACCGGGCGACGGTCTCCCGGCAGGTCGAGAGCGTCCGCACCTCGGGCAGCAGGTCCCCGGCGACCTTCTGCAGGCCGGGCACGTCCAGCGCCAGGATCACCGCGTCGGCGGGGATGAGGTCGGAGAGGCCCTCGCCCTCGACGTGGACGCCGTCGGCGCCCTGGTCCACGAACAGCCGGGTGAGGGGCTCCCGGGGCGGGCCGGCGGTGGGGCGGCCCTCGGCGTCGAAGCGCCCCCCGTGGCAGGGGCAGGCGAAGCCGTCCTCGACCAGGGTGAGCGGGCAGCCGGCGTGGGTGCAGCGGCCGGAGAAGGCGGTGAGGTGAAGCTCATCGCGGAAGACGAACACCGGCGGCAGGCCCTCCCGGTCCACCTGGGTCCAGCCCGCGGGCACGTCGTCGAGCTTCACGCCGGGCAGGGGGTCCCCGGTGCGCACGCCGATGACCCGCCCCCGCTCGACGACGACCTCGGCCACCCGGGTCGCCAGGCTCAGGCGGCCCCCCTGGGCGACGAAGGCCTCGGCCAGGGGCTCCCAGATGAGGGACTGGGGGTTGCCCCGGAGCCACCGACAGCGCAGGTTCCGGCTGCCCCCGGCGAAGTAGAACTGCTCGGCGAGGGCGTACTCGGCGGCGTCGATCTCCTCGGGGGGCAGGAAGTACATCGAGTGGGACGCGATGCGGGCGAAGGTGCGCCACAGGGTGAGCGGGGCGCCCCGGGCGTGGAACTCGGCCACGCTGAGGCCGCCGATGGCCTGGCGGGCGCCGTCGACGGTCAGTCCGCGCAGCCAGCGCATGCCGTCGCGGTAGGCGGTGGCGAACGGCGCGTAGCCCAGGCTGAGGGCCTCGGCCTTGAACAGCCGGGCGAACTGGTTGAGGCCGGAGAGGCTGTTCGCGTCGATCTCCCCGCCGGGCCAGCGGTAGACCCCGCGCTTGTCGGGGGGGTTCAGGGCGCCGTCGAGGCCGTAGCGCTTCAGCAGCTCGGTGAAGTGGACGTACTGGTGCCACCAGCCGTGGATGCCGTGCTCGACGTCGACCTCGGCGTCCCCCAGGGTCTCGGTCCAGCCCTTGACCTTGCCGCCGACCTGAGCCTCGGCCTCGATGAGGTGGACGTCCACGCCGCGCTCGATCAGCTCCAAGGCGGCGGAGAAGCCCGCGGGGCCGGCGCCCACGACCACCACCCGGGGCGGGCGATCCTGCCCGGCGGCGGGGCGCGCGGCGGCGGCCCCTGCGGCGGCCAGCAGCTTGAGGAAGGTCCGGCGCAGCATCGAGCCCTCCTATCGTTCGAAACGCGGGCCGTCTCGACGCATCCTCGGGGTCACGGAGGTTCAGGATGCCCCGCGCGCTCGGTCTGCTGCTGGCGATCGCCGGATGTGCCCCCTCGGAGGCCCCGGACAGCGACGGAGACGGGATCGCGGACGGCGACGAGGCCCGCATGGGCACCGACCCCTTCGACCCGGACACCGACGGCGACGGGGTCGACGACGGCCAGGAGCTGGCGGACGGCACCAACCCGCGCTTCCGCTACAGCCACGTCTACGCCCAGGGGGGCTACGCGGTCGGCGACTGCCCCGCGCCCCCCGACGCCGAGGCGGCCGGCCCCACCGACATCGTCACCCAGGGCTCCGGGGCGGGCCAGACGAGCTGGGCGGCCTACGCCCCGGGGGATGTGGTCGCGAACGTGACCCTCCGGGACCGCTACGGCCAGGACGTGGACCTGTGGTCGTTCTGCGGGAAGACCGTGCTCTTCTCGGTGGGCGCGGCGTGGTGCGAGCCCTGCCAGGAGCTGGCCGCCGCGCTGCCCGCGCTCCAGGCCCGCTACGCCGACCAGGGCTTCGTGGCCGTCGAGGTCATGCTGGAGAACGCCCGCGGCGATCGACCCGCCGAGGCCGACCTCGCCGACTGGGCCGACGCCTGGGGGCTCGACGGCATCCCGGTGCTGGGCCCGGTCCGCAGCGACCCCGAGCCGCTCGATCCCTTCGACCGGGACCACACCATCCCCAGCCTCGTGCTCATCGGGCCGGACATGACCGCGCTGTCGGTGGACGAGGACGAGGAGGACCCGGGGCCGTGGCTGTGATGGACGACCTCAACCCGGACCGCCGCGCTTACAGCTTCTCCAGCACCTTCGCCGCCCGCTTCGGCTGCTCCAGCGCCGTGAAGCGCTCCGCCGCGTCGGCCCAGCAGGCGTCGGCGGTCGTCCGGTCGCCCAGGGCCTGGGCGATGTCGCCCAGGAGGTCGAGGCAGCGGGCCTGGTGGAGGCGGGCGGTGCGGAGCTGGACGGGCTCCAGGCGGTGGTAGGCGGCGCGGGCGGGGTCCTGGGCGCGGGCGGGGTCGCCGAGGGCCAGCTCGGCGCGGGCCAGGCGCATGAGCAGCACCGGGCCGGCGAGCTGGTAGCCGTCGGCCTCGGCCCCGCCCATGGCCAGGGCGAAGCGGCGCCGGGCCTCCGCCAGCGCCCCGCGCTCCAGGGCGAGGTCCATCAGGAGCTGGTTGGCCCGCATCACCTCGGACCAGGCCCCGGCGGCGAGCAGGCGCTCGGCGGCCTGGGCCAGCGCGTCCTCGGAGACCGGATGTTCGAGCTGGAACACCGCCTCGGACCGCAGCAGCAGCGCGCGGTCCTGGAGCAGCGGCGCGTCGAGCCCCCGCAGCGCCTGCTGGGCGCGCACGCAGGCCCCGACCGCCTGCTCCGGGGAGCCGTGGGCCATCAGCATGTCGGCGGCCTCCAGCCAGGCCCGCGCGCTCTGCTCGGGTGCGGTCTGGGACTGGGCGAGGGCCACCAGGGCCTCGGGGCGGCCGTCCTCGATCAGGGTGGCCAGGCGGGCCTCGAAGTCGGCGCTCATCGGGCCGCCCCGGCGAGCGCGGCGACGCAGGCCTCGCGGATCGCCCACAGCGCGTCGAAGGAGACCCCCAGCGCGTCGGCGCGGTCGGCCACGAAGGGGCGGTGCAGGGTGGGCTTGTACACCGCGACCTGGGCCGGGGCGATCGCCTCCTCGTGGAGCAGCTCCACCTCGCGGTCGCGGCCGGGCGCGGTGAAGTCCAGCCGGCGGTCGTCCACCCGCAGGTAGCAGTGGGCTTCGGGCAGCCAGTCCACCCCGTGGGCCTCCAGCACGGGCCGGACCTTGGGGTCGGTGGCCCCGCTGAGCTTGTAGATCCCGAGCATCAGGGTGAGCGGCGCCCGCGCCTCGTCGGACAGCTCGGCGAGGAAGGCGTGCTTGGACGAGCAGGTGCCCCGCCCCTCGACCAGCACCAGGGCGGGGTCGTCGCGGCGGTGGTTCCGCCCGTAGGGCAGGCCCCAGACCTGCCCCGCCGCCTGCCGCAGGGTCACGATGCCCGCCGCGTTGCACAGCATCGTCAGCGGGCCGGTGCCGGACAGCGGGGCGTCGGGCACGGCGCTGAGCCTGCGCTCCAGGATCACCTTCATCGCGTGGTTCTCCAACGGTTTGCAGGGACTTTAACCAGCCCTGCACCCGAAGCGGCCCTCTGGCGTCTACAATGGTGGACCCCTTTTGACACGATGGAGGTGCGCTTGAGGCTCAGCGCGATCATCAGCGTCGCGGCCCTGCTGGCTGTGGGCTGCGGAGACAAGGACAGCGACGACAGCGCGGCGGACGACAGCAGCGCGGACGACAGCGCGGCGGACGACAGCAGCGCGGACGACACCGCCAGCGACGACACCGGCTCCGAGGGCCAGTGCGGCATGCAGCTCGATGCCGACGCCCAGCTCTCGGGCACGGTGCGCGACGCCTCGGGCAGCCCGGTGGCCGGCGCCCAGGTCCAGCTCTGCTGGAAGGTCTGCCGCCAGGAGATCTCCGGCAGCGACGGCGGCTTCTCCTTCTCCGCCGCCGAGCCCTGGACCCACGCCCTCAAGATCTACCCCGAGGGCTGGGTGGGCGGCAGCACTGCGGTGTTCATGCTCCCCATGACCCTGGCCGCGGGCGGCAACAGCATCGACGTCGTGCTGCCCGAGTTCACCGCCTGGGCCACCATTCCCGCGTCCACCCCCGCCGAGCTGGACCTCGACGGCCTGCTGGTCACCACCTCCCTGGCCGAGCTGGACCTGGGCTTCGGCGTAGACACCGACCAGGCCGGCGGCGTGCACGTGCCTGAGAGCGACTGGCCCGCCGACTGGATGCTGCCGGCCGAGGCCACCGGCACGGTGGTCGGGGCCTGGTACACCCACCCCTACGGCGCCATCGCCGAGGGCGGCATGCCCACCCGCGTGGTCGACCCGGGCGGCGACGCCACCAGCTACCAGCTCTGGGAGGCGTTCTGGCACGTCGAGACCTGCGAGGTCGTGTGGGAGAACGCCGGCAGCCTGACCGCCAACGGCGACCACCTGGAGGGCGACGCGGCCCTGCACGAGTTCACGACGGTGCTCTTGTTGGCACAATAGCAGCCTTGCTATTGTTTCAACGCTCCGACTCCAGCGGGAGGTCGTAGAGGTCCTCGATCCAGCGCACCCGGCCGGTGAGGTCGCCGATGCCGGTGCGCAGCTCCCACTTCACGTCGCCCGCCGGGGAGACCTGCTGGATGGTGCCCAGGGTGCTCCAGGACACCATCGCGTCGCCCGAGGGCATGCGGCGCACGTCGCCGCCCGCGATGATGAAGCCCTCGTCGGGGTGACGCCAGGTCCACACCGAGCGCCAGGTCATGTCCGAGGTGTCCCAGGCGTACTCGGTGATGCGGGAGATCTGGTCGTCGCGGTGGTTGCCGTTGTCGACCAGGAACACGCCGCCGTCCCAGCCCTGGGACATGTGGGCGTGCTTCCAGGGGTCCCCGGACGTGAGGGTGAAGTCGGAGAAGCGCCCGCCGAGCTGCCAGAGCACCTCGCCGGTGCTGGCGTCCAGCTTCACGATGGTGTCCGCGTTGCGCAGGCTCATCAGGAGGGTGTCGTCCTCCTCCAGGTACATGAGCGCGTTGCCGTGGGTCCAGTCCTGGCCCTCGATGTTGTAGGCGCCCCGGTCGAAGTGCGGGCAGGTGCGCCAGGGCGGCTGGTAGTCCTCGAAGGTGTCGAAGAGCTGCTCGGAGTCGTCGGACCCTATGGGGCGGACGAGCACTCGGTCGCCGATGATGTTGAGGGGCTCCTCGTCCAGGACGAACTCGTCGGTGGAGAGGCTGATCCAGGCGTAGCGGTCGTCGGGCAGCTCCACGAAGTCGTGGTGGGCCAGCGGCGCCTCGGTGAGGATGGCCTCGCGGCCGGCGAGGTCCACCCGCCAGATGCCGCCCAGATCCTCGGTCTGCTCCTGGTCGCTGATCAGGGCCAGGATCGCGGTGCCGTCCCGGGAGATCTTCTGGGAGGTCACCCCGACCCGGTCGCCTGGGGCGAACCACCACACGTAGTCGCCGTCCCGGTCCACGATGAAGATGTAGCCGGGCCCGTCGCGCACCACGCTGGTGAGCACGAAGCCGTCGGCGAGGTCCTCGACATAGGCGTCGACCTCCAGGCGGGGCATGTCGGCGGGGGGCAGCGGGGTCTCGATGGTGCCCACGCCGCTCTCCAGGCGGCGGCCGCCCTCGACGACGTTGAACACCTGGAAGCTGTAGGTCTGCCCGGCCTTGAGCCCGAACAGCGGCATCTCGACCGCGCCGTCCTCGGTCTCCACCGCAGGGGTGGCCTGGTCCAGCGCCTCGCCCAGGCCGAACGCCACCCAGGCCGAGCCGGGCTCGCCCTGCCAGGACACGGTGGGCACGGGGACGATGTCGGAGAAGGTGACCTCGACGTCGTCCAGATCGCCGTTGATCTGCGTGGCGGGTCGGCAAGCCACCAGGGCCAGCAGCGGGAGGAACCTCATGGGCTCACAGGGTAACGGATCTTCGCGGGGAGCGCGCCCCCTCACCACGCCCCGATCGAGCGCAGCGCCGGGTTCTTCCGCCGGACGTCGGACATCAGGGCGGAGCCGTCGCCGTAGGCGCCCTCGCCGTAGCTGTGGCCGGGGTACAGGCGCAGGCTGCCGGGCAGCTTCGCGAGGCGCTGGGTGAGGGTCAGCCGCATCTGCTCGGGGTCGCCGCCGGGCAGGTCCACCCGCCCGCAGCCCTGCAGGAACAGCGTGTCCCCGGCGATCAGCGCGCCCTTGCAGCGGAAGCACTGGCTGCCGGGGGTGTGGCCGGGGGTGTGCAGGCACTCGACCTCCACCGCGCCCACCTGGACCGCGTCGCCGCCGCTGTGGGTGACCAGGTCCGAGCGCTCCAGCCCGGTGACCACGCGCACGCCGTGGGCCTCGGCCTCGTGGACGTGCACGGGGCAGGGGTTGGCGGCCAGCAGCTCGGGCAGGCCCTGGACCGGGTAGCCGAACAGCGGCCCGCCGATGTGGTCGGGGTGGTAGTGGGTGACCAGCGCGCCGACCACCTTCATGTCGTCCTCGGCCGCCGCATCCAGGATGCCCCGGATGTCCCAGGCCGGGTCGACCACCAGGCACTCCCCCGCCACCCGGTCGCCGACGAGGTAGATGAAGTTGGCCATCTGGGTGGCGATGGGGTCGCCCTGGCCGAAGTCGGCGCCCGCGCGGAGCTGGCGGAGGTAGAAGCGATCGTCGGGCATGGGGTCTCCGGGGGGTCGTTCTGCCGGAGTCCTGTATCTACCCGCTGAGCAGCGCGTCGATGCTTTCGACGGAGAGGATGCGCTCGGTCCAACCGGTGAGGGTGTCGAGGTCTGCGGCCTCGACGCGGGCGCGGGCGGCGGGGGAGACGGCGCCGAAGCGGCGCTCCAGGAGGCTGACGAGGACGCGGACCTGGAGGCGTCGAGCCTCTTTGAGGGCCTCGGTGCGACCCTCCCTGAGGCCCTCCTTGCGGCCGAGGTCCCGGATGGTTGTGGCGACGTTCATGACGAACTCCTCGGTCCGATCGCCGAGCACAGGCCCGGAGAGCTGCTTGAGCACAGGGACGCTGCGCCCAGGGTCAGTCACTTCAAGAATATAGCGCGCGGTCAGCTCGACAGCGCGCAGGCCCCCTTCGGAGGCGGCGCGGAGGAAGATCTCCTGCCAGCGGAGCAGCCGTTCGGGCAGGTCGGGCTGGTGGTCGTGCTTGAAGAGCAGCTTGACGAGGGCCACAAGGGCCCCGGAGGTCAGCGCCTCATCGGGCTCCTGGGAGAGGTCCGCGAGCTGGTAGCGCAGGTGGGGCAGGACGTCCGCGAAGTCCTCAACGGCGTCGTCAGGAAGGTCGATGAGCCCGGCGAGGTCGAGGGGCGCGGTCCAAAGGCGCTGCCCGTGGTAGAGCACCAGCGGGTAGACGAGGGGGA
Organism: Alphaproteobacteria bacterium; assembly: GCA_020632795.1. GTDB lineage: Bacteria > Myxococcota_A > UBA796 > UBA796 > CAJQPC01 > JACKEV01. The sequence goes on along the minus strand of JACKEV010000027.1, from coordinate 7,214 downwards.
GGCGCTGGGCGTCGGGGTGCTCCTTGAGCCAGTGGTCCCAGATGCGCAGGGTGTAGACCACCATGCGATACGGCATCAGGGGATCGGGCGTGGACTGGTGCTCGAAGAGCATGTAGAGCAGCGCCCGCTCCCCGGACTTCAGCCGGACGGTGAAGAGCAGGTCGGCGTGGCGCTCGGAGAGGTCGGCGTCGACGAAGCTGCGCTCGACCCGCTGGAGGGTGTTGAGGTCGATGCGGGCGAGGACCGCCGCGGGCAGCGTCTCGCGGAGGTGCTGGGCCGCGTACCGGGGCTCGCCGAACACCTCCTTGAAGAGGACGTCGTGGTGGTTGGACATCCGAGGGCCCTATCGCGACGGCGACGGCGCGGGGGCTGACCGGATGTACGGTCGTTTGTCCGGTCGTGACCGGACGAATCGAAGAGGGGGGGTGTTGTGGTGGACGACGCGTCGCGCCAGGCTCTGCGCTCACCCATGGTGGCCGCGGTACCAGTCCACGAAGCGCCGCACCCCCTCCTCGATGCCCACCCGGGGTCCGACGCCGCGCTCCTCGCGCAGGCGGCTCACGTCCGCGCAGGTGGACACCACGTCCCCGAGCTGCATGGGCCGCAGCTCCATCTTCGCCTTCACCCCCAGGGCCTCCTCCAGCAGCTCGATGAGCCGGAGCAGCTTCACCGGCTGGTCGCTGCCGATGTTCCAGGCCCGGAACGGGGCGCGGCTGCGGGAGGCGCGGGGCGCGCGGGGGTCGTAGCTCGGGTCGGGGGCCGGCGGCGGGTCCATCAAGGCGAGCACCCCGGCCACCGCGTCGTCCACGTAGGTGAAACCCCGGTACATCTCGCCGCGGTTGAACACCTGGATGGGCTCCCCGGCGAGGATCTTCTCCGTGAACAGGAACAGCGCCATGTCCGGGCGACCCCAGGGCCCGTACACGGTGAAGAAGCGCATCGCGGTGACCGGCAGGCCGTGCAGGTCTGCGTAGGCGTGCCCCATGAGCTCCCCGGAGCGCTTGGTCGCCGCGTAGAGGCTGACGGGGTGCCCGGCGTCGTCGTCCTCGGTGAGCCTGGCGCTGCCGCTGTCGCCGTAGACCGAGCTGGAGGAGGCGAACAGCAGGTGCCCCACGCCGGTCTGCCGGCAGCCCTCCAGCACGTTCGCCCAGGCCACCAGGTTGCTGTGGATGTAGGCGTGGGGGTGCTCCACCGACCAGCGGACCCCCGCCTGGGCCGCCAGGTGGATGACCACCCCGGGCCGCGCCTGCGTGAACAGGGCCTCGGTGGCCGGCCCCTCCCCCAGATCGAGGCGGTGGAACGAGAACCCCGCGTGGGCCTGGAGCAGGCGGAGCCGCGCCTCCTTGAGGGCCACGTCGTAGTAGGCGTTGAGGTCGTCGACCCCGATGACCGCGCGCCCCTGCGCCAGCAGCGCCCGGCACAGGTGGAACCCGATGAAGCCGGCCGCGCCGGTGACGAGGACGGGGGGTGCGTCAGGCACGGGTGGGGCCTCCTGCGGGTGACCATCCTACAACGCGGTCCGGCCCGCCGTTTGCAAACCCGAGCCCCGCGCGACTTCAAAGGTGTGGACACCCCCGCGCCCCTCGGCGCATCATCCTCTCTCCCGCCATGAGGCGCCCATGACCCGCACGCTGCTCCTCCTCCCCCTGCTGGCCGCGTGCGGTGAGCCCCTCCCCTGCGAGACCGATGACCTCGCCGTCGGCGAGGTCGAGGCCCTGGTCGACGACCAGCTCTGGCTCGGCGCCGAGGCCACCTGGCAGAGCGCCGGCGAGGGCCTGCAGATCACCACGGCGCTGTCCCAGGGCTGGCGGCTCAACCTGGTCGCCACCCGCACGGAGGGCGGCTTCTTCGTGGGCGACGCCCTGGACGGCCTGCCCGTCGAGGTCAGCCTCTCCGGTGAGGCCGGCGCGGCCCTGGCCTACCCCGAGTTCGGCAACACGATGTCCAGCCGCGACCACCCCTCCGGCGGCTCCCTGACCCTGCTCAGCCTGGACGACGGCGCGCTGTCGGCCTGCTTCGAGTTCTCGGCGCTGGGCCCCAACGGCGGCGTCGTGGAGTTCACCGGCGGTCGCCTTGTGGCCGCCGAGGACGTGGTCAACTCCGACTGACCCGGCGCAGCAGCCCCTCGACCTGCTGGCGGTAGTGGGCAGGCGGCGGCCCGTCGTCCTCGTCCTCCAGGGCCTCCTTGTACCAGGCCGCGATCATGACCAGCTCGTAGAAGTGGATCTGGTCGAGGGTCACGGGCGGGCCGCCGGCCTCCAGGTAGGCCTCCAGCAGACGCCGGGGGGTGCCGCCCGCGGCGAAGGGGGTGCGGCGCCCCCGGGTGACGATGGCCAGGTCCAGCGCCGGATCGCCGCGCTGCACGAAGGCCCAGTCCACCAGGCCCGGCAGGGGCTGACGGTGGAGCAGCGGGCAGAGGATGTTCTGGCCCAGCAGGTCGCCGTGCAGCAGCGTGTTGGGCTGCTCGGGGTCGGGGAGCTGCTCCCGGGCCCAGTCCAGGGCGTCGGGGAAGGGGTCCTCGTCGAGGCCCTCGAAGATCTTCAGCTCGTCGAGCACCTGCTCCTGGCGGGTCAGCGTGCCGGGCAGCGAGACCTCCAGGCTGTCCGGGTCGATGCGGTGCACCTGCGCAGCCAGCCGGGCGACGAGGGCCCAGGGCGGGGCGCCGTCGTAGGCCCGCTCGGCGCGGAAGTCCAGGGGCAGCCCCTCCACCCAGGAGAGCACCAGGATCGGGCGGGTCGTCCCTGTGATGCCGGCCACGCGGGGGATCCGGAAGGGCAGCTCGCGCTCGCCGAGGGCCTGGAGCAGCTCGGCCTCCCGGTGGACGAGGGTGGGGTAGTCCTCGCGGCTGCTGCTGGCCGGCAGCAGGGCGACCCAGGGCCCGGAGACCCTGGCGGGGTCGGGGGACAGCTCGACGTGCGCGCCCCAGGCCTCGCGGCTGCACCCCCCGCCCAGCCGGCTGACCCGGCCGACGCGAACCAGCCCGTCGGTGGGCGCGTAGCGGCCCAGGATCTCTTCCAGGGCGGCTTTCGCGTAGATCCAGCGGGTGTTCCGGCGACGGCGAGCCATCGGACCCTCGGGCAGGGTGTCCCCCCCTGATAGCCTGATCGGGCACGACAGGCTCTCGTGGCTCACGGAGAACGCCAGGATGCGCGACGGACCCCTCCGACGGGCGGTCAAGGCCGTGGCCCGGTGGAACACACTGGCGAACCTCGCCGCCCACCGGGCCCTCCGTCGGCTGCGCGGCGAGCGCCCCTATCGGCTGGGCGGGGCCTGCCAGGGCTGCGCCCGGTGCTGCGAGGCGCCCTCCATCCAGGTGGGCCGGCTGACCTGGTACATGCCCACCCTGCGGCGCCTGTTCCTGGGCTGGCAGCGGGTGGTCAACGGCTTCGAGCTGGTGACCCGGGAGCGCCCCCGGGTGTTCGTGTTCCGCTGCACCCACTTCGACCCCGAGACCCGGCGCTGCGACAGCTACGACGCCCGCCCCGCGATGTGCCGGGACTACCCGCGCCTGCTGCTGTGGCAGGCCACGCCCGAGCTGTTCGAGGGCTGCGGCTTCCGCGCGGTCCACCCCGACGCCGCCCGCCTGCGGGCCGCCCTGGAGGCCCGGGGGCTGCCGGAGGACAAGCTGGCGGCGGCGCGGCGGCGGATGTTCCTGGACGAGTGAGCCGACGGGCCTACTCCGCCTCGGGCTCCGGGCGGGGCTCCTCGGCCAGCACGTCGATGCCCCGGCCGATGCCCTGGGCGATCTCCTGGGCGCGGTCCTTGAGGTCGACGTCGTGGTCGTCATCGAACAGGTAGCGCCCGCCGTCCTTCATGCGGATGAGGATGGCGGAGCACCACGCGCCGTCGTCCATCACCCTGGCCTGGTACTCGATGGCCTCGATGTCCCGGAAGTGCAGCTCGATGACCTCGCGGGACTCCTTCGGCTTCTTGTAGAAGCGGTCGAGCTTGATGACCTGCTGGTCGGTGGCCACCGCCGAGTAGGCGGTGTAGTCGCCGCCGCAGGGGACCTCCTCCTTGGGGGCGCCCTTGACCTCGAAGGCCGCCGCCTTGCGGGCCGACTGGCCGTCCGGCGCGGTCACCACCAGCTCGACGGGGCCGGGGGCGAGCCCCGCGGGCACCTTGCCCTCCATCAGGGTGAGGCCGCGCACGGTCAGCCCGTCGACCGGCTGGCCGCCCAGGGTGGCGGTGGTGCCCTCGACGAGCTGGTCGCCGAGGATCTTGACGGCGTCGCCGGGCTGGCCCTCCGCGGGGCTCACCGCGTCGACGGTGGGCGGGGCGGCGGTGCAGGCGATCAGCAGCAGGGCGCTCAGCATGAAACCTCCGGGCGATGCCCACGCTCCCTAACACGCTGGGTTCGACGGGGTATGTTGGGGCCATGTCCCCCTGGCCCCTCGCGCTCGCGGCCTGCACGGGCAAGGCCCCCGTCACCGACACGAGCCCCGCCCCCAACCACCTCCCCTCGGCGCCCGCGGTCGTGGTGTACCCGCCGGCCCCGTCCACCCAGGACGACCTGGAGGCCATCCTGGAGGCCGAGGCCAGCGACCCCGACGGCGACCCCATCGCCTACCGCTACCGCTGGTCCGTCGACGAGGTCGAGCGCTTCGACCTCAGCGCCCCCGTCGTGCCCGCCGCCGAGACCGCCAGTGGCCAGCTCTGGCGGGTCACGGTCAGCGCCGACGACGGGCGAGGCCTGGGCCCGGAGGTCCGCGCCGAGGTCCGGGTGGGCAACTCCGCCCCCACCATCGGCGCGGTGGACCTGAGCCCCGCAGCGCCCACCGAGGCCGACACCCTGGTCGCCACCGCCGACACCCAGGACATCGACGACGACACCCTCACGCTCACCTGGACCTGGTTCGTGGACGGCGCGCTGGTGTGGACCTCCACCCGAAACACCCTGACCGGCGCCGACTTCGACAAGCACCAGGAGGTGTGGGTGGAGCTGACCGCGAGCGACGGCCTGGCCACCGCCGGCCCGGTGGTCAGCGCGCCGGTGACGATCCTGAACACCCCCCCTGCGGTCGACGCCGCGCAGCTCTCCGCCAGCGCGCTCTTCGAGGGCACCACGCTGCGCTGCGAGGGTGTGGGCTGGCAGGACGTCGACGGCGACCCCGAGGGCTACGACGTGCGCTGGACGGTCAACGGCGCAGCGGTCAGCGCTGAGCCCGAGCTGACCGGCGCGCGGTTCGACCGGGGCGACGCGGTCTCCTGCACCCTGACCCCCGATGACGGCGAGGACATGGGCGATCCAGCAGAGTCCGACGCCGCGATCGTGCTGAACAGCCCCCCTCGGCTGGGCGGCGTGTCGATCCAGCCCGCCGCGCCGACCGCCCGCGACACCCTCTCCGTCCTCGTCGCCGCCGCCAGCGACGACGACGGCGACCCGGTCACCTGGGCGGCCGAGTGGTTCGTGAACGCCGGCTCGGTGGGCGTGTCCGAGACCCTCGACCCCGCGATGTTCACGGCCGGGGACCGGGTCCATGCCCAGGTCACCGCCTCCGACGGGCTGACCACCGGCCTTCCCGTCACCGCCACGCCGGTGACGATCGCGCCATAGTCTGACCGGTCGGTCGACCGGTCACCGGCGGTGCTTGATCGATCGGCGAAGCGCGATGTAGCCTTTCTACCCTCCATAGTCGGTGGCAGCGGTCCTCCCGCGCGCTGGCACGGCGCGTGCATGCGTCATCCCCCGTGAAAGGGTTGCACCTCCAAGGACTGTGAGGAACGTCCGATGCCTGACAAGCCCAACAACCCGCTCGGCCCCGAGAGCGAAGACACCGACGAGGTCGAAGGCCAGGGCACCACCCCCCTCCAGCAGGCCGAGGCGGCCCAGGCCGCCGTCGAGGGCAGGGTCAACGCCGCCGTCCAGCAGGCCGAGGCGGCCCAGGCTGCCGTCGAGGGCAAGCTCAACGCCGCCGTCCAGCAGGCTGAGGCGGCCCAGGCCGCCGTCGAGGGCAAGGTCAACGCCGCCCGGGAGCAGGTCGAGAAGGTCCAGGCCCAGGCCGAGCGCCTGCAGAGCACCGTGGCCTCGGTCCAGTCCAAGTGGGACGGCGCCCAGAAGATCGTCATCCAGATCAAGGACGTCTTCGGCGCCATCGCGAACCTCGGGACCTCCATCGCGGTGGTCGTGTCGATGATCCTGGGCCTGACCACCATCGAGACCGCCGAGGAGCAGCTCAAGACGAGCAAGAGCCTCTCGGCCGCTGTGGAGAGCCAGCAGGCCAGCAGCGCCGAGCAGGCCCAGCTCGCCAACCTGCGCCTCACCAAGGCCGTGGAGGAGGGCCTCGACGCCCTCGTGCAGCAGGTCAACCGCCCCACCACCCTCGCCCAGGGCGGCGAGATCATGAACGTCGAGATCCACCTCCAGAGCCTGGTCACCCGGCCGCTGCGCGGGCAGCTCATCGCGTGGGTGTCCACCTCCGAGGCCGGCGACAGCGACGCCTGCCTCCTGACCGACTGCGAGGGCGACGACTGCACCTGCCACAACCGCGTGGTGCGCAACTTCGAGACCGCCGGGGCGATGGTCAAGGAGACCTACGCGCTGCCCATCACCATCCAGCAGGACCCCCCGCCCCCCTGCATGTCCGGCTTCACCCTGCGCACCGAGGTCCAGATCGAGGACAAGAAGGGCCGCCTGGAGAAGATCGACGAGCGCGCCTTCGAGTACCGCCGCGCCGACCTGGAGGCCCCCTGCGAGGCCGGCGCGACCTGGCAGCTCGACGCCCCGGCGCCCTGGGAGGGCAGCCAGGCCAGCCTCGGCGGCAGGGCCCGTCCGGTCGCCGGAGAGGCGCGACGCCCCTCGAGCGGGGCCGAGGGCACCGAGGAGCCCACGGACGCCCAGGACACCGGCACGGCGGAGGAGCCCGTCGAGGAGCAGCCCGCCGCCGAGCAGCCCGTCGAGGAGCAGCCCGCCGCCGAGGAGCCCCCGCAAGAGTGAGCGGGAGCCTGGGGCGCGCCGGGATATGAGGAGGGCACAACCCCTGCGCCGTTGAGCCCGACATGCCCGAGCCTCCTCAACCCACCGCCCGGTTCGGAACCTTCGCGGGCGTCTTCACGCCCACCCTGCTCACCTCCCTCGGCGTCATCCTGTACGTGCGCGTCGGCTGGGTGGTGGGCAACGCGGGCCTGGGCGGCGCGCTGGCGATCGTCGGGCTGGGCATCCTCATCACCGTCTGCACCGGCCTCTCCCTCGCGTCGATCGCCACGAACACCCG
>JACKEV010000026.1 GCA_020632795.1 Alphaproteobacteria bacterium | reverse complement strand
CAGGATGGCCCAACTCCCTGATCTCGGTCGTCCCGGATGGACGACGTTGAGCCGTCGAGTTGCCGGCGCGGGGACCAGTTCTTGACGTTGTCTCCCCCTTCTCCAGAAATGTGATGACTTGTGAGCCGTGATGGACGACCGGAACCGAGCCCGCCGGCTTTCATGCACCGCGACGTATGGCAACTCGTCAAAGGCGTATTGACAAGGTACTAATTCCCGCCGGCCGCCTCATCCAGCAGCGCCTGCACCGCCTCGGGCGGCCCGAAATCGGGCAGCGTCTCCGGGTTCCAGGTGACCGACTCCACGGTGAGCACCTGCTCCATGCCCAGGGCCGTCTGCACGATCCGGGAGGGGACGAGGAGGCCGTCGTACTCGGTGTATGCGGCGTTGACCGTGCGGGTCTCCATCGCGCCCATCGGGGTCTCGACCTTGTTGACCATGCCCATCAGCAGGCCGGACTCCACGTCGAACCAGAGGTGGAGGGGCGCGGCGCCGTCGGGGGGCTCCACCGTCATCGCCCAGGTGTCCATGCCCTCGAAGTCCTCCCGGCCGGTGACCTCGGCCATCCCGGCGACCACCGAGGGGTCCTCGGTGAGCTGACGCAGCAGCGCCTGCTGCGCCACCTCCGCCTCGCTCATCACCCGGGGGCCCATCATCGGGTCCACCGACCAGCCGACCTCGCCGTCGTAGCCCTGGACCGACTCGCCCAGGCCCTCCAGCGTCATCCGGATGAGGGTCTTGTCCGGCGCCGCCCACCACGACTCGATGGGCGCGGTGATGCCCTGGCTGGGCATCTCCATCTTCATCGCCGTGTAGGTGCTGGTCACCGCCTCGGCGCGGGCGAGGTCGCCGTTGGCCAGAGCCGCCTCGTAGCCCTGGAGCAACGCCAGCGGCTCCGGCAGCGCGTCTTCAGCCGGGGCCGCCTCGGGGTCGGCGGCGACCGTGGGGGGGGTCTTCTCTCCGCAGGCGGAGAGCAGCGCGGCAGAGATCAGGAGTGTTCTCACGGGCATTCCTCAGAGGGTCGGATCCAGCAGACCGCAGCGGCGTGGGCGGGGTCAAGGCCGGCGAGCAGCGCGTCGCGGGTCAGGGGCGCGGACACGTCCGGCGTGACCCCCTGGCCCTCCACCCGGGCGCCGTCCGGGTCCAGCAGGTCGGCGAAGGCGTACTGGAGCCGATCGCCGTTGGGCAGGGCCTCGATGCGGGAGGGGAGGGCCATGCCGCCGGTCGTGACGCCGAACAGCCGCGCCCGCCCGTTGGCCTTGAGGCCCGCCGCCAGGATCTCCGAGGTGGAGAGCGACAGCTCGTCGACCAGCACCGCCACCGGGCCGGTGAAGCGCTGGCTCGGCGGGCGGGGGAAGACCTGGAAGCGCAGCTCGCCCTCCCGGGTGACCATCGTGCCCAGGCTCATGCCCGGGGCGTCCACGAAGAAGCCCGTCACCCCCGAGGCCAGCCCGGCGATGCCCCCGGGGTTGCCCCGCAGGTCCAGGATGACCCCCTCCACCCCGGCCTCGACGAACTCGGTGACCGCCGCCTCCAGGCCCGGCACGATGGAGGTCATGAAGACGTTGAACCGCGCGGTGCCCACCCCGTCGGCGACGGCGTGCTCGAAGCGGACCCGCTGGGGGGGCAGGTGCCCGAACTGCACCAGCTCGCCGGCCGCCGCGCGGCGCTCCAGGTGCAGGGCCACCTCGGCGTCGCTGCCGTCCCGGAAGGTGAGGTCCACCGCGCTGCCCGGCGTCCCCTGGAGGCGCGCGTGGGCCGCGATGGCCGCCAGGGTCTCCCGCCGCCCCTCCAGGGGCAGGTCCGCCAGGGAGTCCAGCAGCGCGGCGGTGTCGGTACCCGCGATGTCGGTGAGGACCCAGCCCGGCGCGACCCCGGCCTCGGCCGCCGCGCTGCCCGGCGCGACCCGGAAGACCACCAGGGCCTCGTCCACCAGCCGCAGCGCCAGCCCCGGCGCGGCCGGCCCCGCAACGTCCTCTTCCGTGAGGTCGATGCCATCGGCATCGTAGACGGTCTCGTACGCCACGGCCGGGATGACCTGGAAGTGGGACTCCCCCAGCCGCCCCAGCAGCTCGGTGAGCACGGGGCGCAGGGCCTCGGCGCTGTCGGCCTCCATCGCGCGGGGGCGCAGCTCCTCCCGGGCGGCGGCCCAGTCCACCCCCTTGAAGTCGGGGTAGGGGTAGGTGTCCGCGATGCGCTGCCAGGCGAAGTCGAAGGACGCGACCTGCGCCGGGTCGACGGGGTCCGGCGGCGCGGGCGGGGCCTTGGGGGCGCAGGCGGACAGGGCCAACAGAACCAGAACCATCACGACGCCTCCGGCGCGGCGTTGAGCCCGTGGACCTCGCTCACCCGGCGGCTGGAGACCAGCACCTGCACCCGGTCGCCCGGGGCGATGCGGGTGCCCGGCGGCGGCTGCGGTGCCCACTCGGTCTCCCCCTTCGGGGAGAGGGCCAGCACAGTGAGCTGGGCGTTCTGGGAGAGCCAGGCCACCGTGTTGTTGGCGAACCGCCCCCCCGCGGCGACCGCCAGCTCCATCACCACCAGCAGCTCCTCGCCCACCCGGTGGGTGCCCACCACGCTGGGGTCCAGCGCGGCCGAGGCGAACAGGGGCGCGGCGAGCTGGGAGGTGGAGAAGCTGACCTGGATGCCCAGCGTGTGGCGCACCTTGCGGGCCAGGCGCTGGTCGAACAGGCGCATCACGATGGGGATGTCGGCGCGGATCTCCCGCACGTCCATCGCGATCTCCAGGTTGGCCAGGTCGTTGTTGGTCGCGATGATGATCGCGCGGGCGTCCTGGATGTTGAGGCGGCGCAGAAGGTGGTCGTCCCGGGCGTCGCCCACCACCACCTGGGCGCCAGCGCTGCGGGCCCGCTCGAGGAAGGGCGCGTCCTCGTTCGCCTCGATGACGTAGACCTCCTCGCCCAGGTGGAGCAGCTCCTCCAGCACCCGGAAGCCCACGTTTCCCGCTCCGCAGAGCACGATGTGCCCTCGGCTCACCTTCGCCATGATCTCCACCCAGGCCAGCGCGTTCTCGCTCTTGCGGAAGACCTGCGCGCCCAGGCGCAGGACCCCCTCGATCATCAAAAACACCCCGAACACCGGCTGCGCGTACTGCACGAGCTGCCCGACGGGGTGGGCGGGCAGCTCGAAGATGTGCTCCATGAACAGCAGGCAGTAGCTGTTGAACAGGGCGGTCGACCAGCTCGGCACCGGGCCCCCAGGCGGGGCCCCGAAGTACCGGTGCAGGATCGCCCCCACCAGCCAGATGACCACCAGCCCCACGATCGGCGGGGTCAGGGAGCGGAGCGCCCGGCCGAAGAAGATGGCCTCGGCCAGGGCCCGCCGCCACAGGCGCACCACGCGCACCCGCGTGGCCCTCCGGGGCGTGAGCGGCCCGCGGCCCGGCACCGCTCAGCTCACCCCGACGATCTGGCCGTCGACGAGGTCGATGTCCAGGGCCGAGGGGCGCCGGGGCAGCCCCGGCATGCGCAGCAGGTCGCCGGTCAGCACCACCAGGAAGCCCGCCCCGGCGTTGATCGCGATGTCCCGCACGGTGATCTCGAAGTCCCGGGGCCGCCCGCGCAGCTTGGGGTCGTCGCTCAGGCTGGCCTGGGTCTTGGCCAGGCACACCGGCAGCCCGGCGTAGCCCAGCCGCTCCACCCGCTTGAGCGCGCGCTCCCCGTCCTTGGTGAAGATCACGTCCTTGCCGCCGTAGACCGCCTGCACGATCGCCCGGATCTTGTCGGGGATCGGGTCGGACCAGTCGTAGATCGGCCGGAACGGGCGCCCGGAGCGCTCGGCGTGGGCCACCACCAGCCGGGCGAGGTCCTCGGCGCCCGCGCCGCCCCGGGCGAAGTGGTCCGAGACGGCCACCGGCAGGCCCAGGGCGTCGCAGCGCTCGCGGATCACCGCCAGCTCGTCCTCGGTGTCGGCGTGGAAGCGGTTGATCGCCACCACGGGCTTCTCGCCGAACAGGGCGATGCTCTCGGCGTGCTTCTCCAGGTTGGCCAGGCCCCGGGCGACCGCCTCGGGGTCGGGGCGGGTCAGCGCCTTGAGGCCCACGCCGCCGTGGTACTTGAGCGCCCGCGCCGTGGCCACCAGCACCACCGCGGCGGTGTCCAGCCCGGCCCCGGCGCACTTGATGTCGAAGAACTTCTCGGCCCCCAGGTCGAAGCCGAAGCCCGCCTCGGTGATCGCCCAGTCGGCGTGGTGCAGGGCCATCCGGGTGGCGGCCACGCTGTTGCAGCCGTGGGCGATGTTCGCGAACGGACCGCCGTGCACGAAGGCCGGCACGCCCTCGGCGCTGGCCACCAGGTTGGGGTTCATCGCGTCGCGGAGCAGGGCCATCAGCGCCCCGGTGGCGCCCAGCTCGCCCGCCAGGAGCGGCTTTCGATCCTCGGTGAAGCCCACCAGGATCCGCTCCAGCCGCGCCCGCAGGTCGTCGGGCCCCTCGGCCAGGCAGACGATCGCCATGATCTCGCTGGCGGCGGTGATGTCGAAGCCGCCCTGGCGGGGGATGCCCTGCGCGGGACCGCCCAGCCCGGTGATCACCTCCCGCAGGGAGCGATCGTTCATGTCCATGACCCGCCGCCACAACACCCGGCGGGGGTCCAGCGGCGGCGCGCTGCGCTGGTGGAGGTGGTTGTCCACCACCGCCGCCAGCAGGTTGTTCGCGGCGGTGATCGCGTGGAGATCCCCGGTGAAGTGCAGGTTGATGTCGGTGGAGGGCTCCAGGGTGCTGCGGCCCCCGCCGGTGCCCCCGCCCTTGACCCCGAACACCGGCCCCAGCGACGGCTCCCGCAGCGCCAGGCACACCGACTCGCCGACGCAGGCCAGCCCCTGGGCCAGCCCGATGGAGGTGGTCGTCTTGCCCTCGCCCGCCGGGGTGGGGGTGATCGCGGAGACCAGCACCAGCCGACCCTTGCCGGGGCGCGGGCGGGGTGCCGCGAGCGCGCTCAGCGGCACCTTGGCCATGCGCCGGCCGTAGGGGATCAGGGTGTCGGGGTCCAGCCCCAGACGCTGCGCGGTCTCGAAGATGGGGAAGGCCACGGCTGCTCCTTGTCGCAGGCGGATGATATCGGAGTGGCCTCAGCTTGGCTCTCCTCAGACCCGTCGCCCGGCGCCCTTCATGTCCTTCACCTGCATCGAGTCCTTCTGCGGCGCCGGCGGCCTGGCGCTGGGCCTGCACCGGGCGGGCTTCGACGTGCGGCTGGCCTTCGACGCCGACCCGCGCGCGGTGGAGACCTACAACCGCAACCACCCCCGGCCCGTCGCGCGGGTGGCCGACGTCCGTGATCTCGATGGACAGGGCCTCACGGAAGCCGCGGGCCTCACCTTGCCCCTCGACCTGTTCGCTGGCGGGCCGCCCTGTCAGGGCTTCTCCAAGCAGAAGCGCGGGGCCCACCACGGCGACGCCCGCAACGACCTGGTGCTGGAGTACGCCCGCCTCGTGCGCGCGCTGGAGCCCCGGGTCTTCGTGCTGGAGAACGTGGCGATGTTCGGCCAGAAGCGCGGCCGGGACTTCGTCGCCCGCATCGCTGCGCTGCTCTCCGACTACCGGCTGCACCCCCACACCTACAACTGCGCGGACTACGGGCTGGCCCAGACCCGCCGCCGCTTCATCCTGGTGGGGCAGCGCGCGGGCCCGGACTTCGCGCCGCCCGCGCCCACCGTCGCGCGCCCGGCCACCGTGCGCGAGGCGATCGGTGATCTGCCGGAGCCACCCCTCGACCACAGCGTCCACCCCGACTGGCCCAACCACCAGCGGGCCCGGGTCACCGCGGTGAACGTGCGCCGCTTCTCCTTCGTGCCGCCGGGCGGGGGTTGGCGGGACATCCCGGTGGAGCACCAGCTCCCCTGCCACCGCCGCGCCGACCCCGCCAAGGGCGGCTGGCCCGACGTCTACGGGCGGCTTGCGTGGGAGGGGCAGGCGCCCACGCTCACCGGGGGCTTCGACAGCTTCACTCGGGGCCGCTACGGGCACCCGGCGTCGGACCGCCCGCTGACCCCTCGGGAGGCCGCGCGGCTCCAGGGATTCCCCGACGACTGGGCCTTCGCGGGCACCCGGGCGGACTGGCGCCGGCAGATCGGCAACGCTGTCCCCCCGCCGCTGGCCCAGGCCCTCGGGGGGGCCATCGCGCGGGTGCTGCGGGCCTCTTGACGGCGCCCGCAGCGGTGGACCGTGCTGCAGGTGCAATACGGGCCCGGGTCGGCCCGTAGGCCATGTGAACCTCATCCGACGGAGTGCCCCATGCGCATCCTCCCGCTGCTTGTGTCCTGCAGCGCGTTGGTCGCCGGTTGCGGCGGCTTCGCGCCGGAGTCCCACGCCAACACCGAGCCTGCTCCACAGACGGAGCCGGTCACCGTGAACGCCAGCCTGCGCGTCTCCGATGACCTCACCGGCCTGCCCGACATTGCGGAGTCGGCGGTCCAAAGCGTGGTCAACATCGCCACCCGGAAGGTCACCACGCTGCCGCAGATGCCGCAGCTCCACGACCCCTTCTTCCGCTACTTCCAGGCGCCGCAGGGCCAGCAGGCGCCCCAGGAGCGGGTCGAGCGCAGCCTCGGCTCCGGGGTCATCGTCGCTCAGGATGGCGTGATCCTCACCAACAACCACGTCATCCAGGGCGCCGAGGAGATCCAGGTCACCCTCTCCGACGGCCGCAGCTTCGACGCCGAGCTGGTCGGCACCGACCCCAAGACCGACGTCGCCGTGGTGCGCCTGGTCGACCCCCCCGACGACCTCCGGCTGCTGCCGCTGGGCGACTCCGACGCTCTGCGCCTCGGCGAGGTGGTGCTGGCGGTCGGCAACCCCTTCGGGGTCGGGCAGACCGTCACGATGGGCATCGTCTCGGCCAAGGGCCGCGCCGAGGTCGGCATCGTGGACTACGAGGACTTCATCCAGACCGACGCGGCCATCAACCCCGGCAACTCCGGCGGCGCGCTGGTCAACCTGCGCGGCGAGCTGGTCGGCATCAACACGGCCATCTTGAGCCGCAGCGGCGGCTACCAGGGGGTCGGCTTCGCCATCCCCACCGGCATGGCCCGGGGCGTGATGGACGCGCTGATGGCCGACGGGCGGGTGGACCGGGGCTGGCTCGGCGTCGAGATCCAGGACGTCGACGCCGACCTGGTCGCCGCGCTGGAGCTGCCCGAAGGCTCCGACGGCGTGCTCGTGGCCGGCGTGGTGGACGACAGCCCGGCCGAGGCCATCGGCCTCGAGCGCGGGGACGTGATCGTCTCCCTGAACGACCACCCGGTGGACAGCGTCAGCCACCTCCGCAACGCGGTGGCCGCCGCCGGCGCGGACGCCGAGGTCTCCATGGAGGTGATCCGCGACGGCGATCGCAAGACCCTCACCGGCGCCTTGGGGCTCCTGGAGGACGACCGCGCGGCCGCCGTCACCGCCACCGACTCGGCCGACGAGCCCGAGCGCGCCGGCCTGCGGCTCCAGGCCCTGGACGAGCCGCTCGCCCGGCGCCTGGGGGTCGAGGGCGAGATCGACGAGGGCGTGGTGGTGGTGGGCGTCACCCCCGACAGCCCCGCCGCGCGGGCCGGCCTGCGGGCGGGCGACATCATCGTGGAGGTCAACCGCCGCCCGGTCGACCACCCCAAGGAGTTCGGGGAGGCGTGGGCCGAGGCCGACGCGCGCCTGCTGCTGCTGGTCCGCAGGGGGGAGGGCACCTTGTTCGTTGCGCTGCCCAAGCCTTGAGCAGCATCACGGCGCAGTCAGTCGTCGCCGTCCAACTCCAGCCGGCGTATCGCCGCCCACACCAGGGTGCGCATGGCGTCCTTCGGGTAGCCGTGCCGCCGGGCGTAGGCCCGCTGGAGGTCCAGGAAGGCCTGGCGCCACATCGCCTGGCGGTATCGGATCAGCCCCCGCACCAGCAGCAGCGCGGGGGCGTCCGGGGGCAGCTCGGTGCGGGAGATGGCGCGCTCCAGGCGGTCGAGGGCGCGGCGGTGGTCCTCCTGGGCCAGCAGCGCGGCGGCCTCCTGCGCCGCCCGCGGGGCCGCCCAGGCGCCCTCCGCGAGGCTTCGGATGGCCTCGTCCACCTGGGGCTCGGCCTCGGCCAGGGTCGGACCGGTCACAGGCCGTCGGGCGACGAAGGTCAGCACCACGCCGCCCACCAGCAACGCCCCGAGCACACCCCACATCCACACGCTGACCATCCTGTCGCCTCCCCGAAACGGACGGTCCTCGTCCGCTTCACTCAGAACGGGATCCGCCCGGTGGTCCCCAGACGGTTCCCCCGGGTTATTGTACGGTGGCATGACGCGACCGATCCATAAGCTCCTGCTCGGCGCGATGACCGCTGCGCTGGTGCTCGCGCTGGGGGAGGGGCTCCTGCGCCTCGTCTACCCCACGGTGGCGCGGGTCACGCTCCCCAACCGGATGATGGAGGAGCACCTGCGCGGCGCGACCTTCACCTACGACCCTGAGCTGTTCTGGTACTGGCCGAGCCTGCCGGTGCCCCACACCGGGGTCAACGCCCACGGCTTCCGGCGCGAGGCCCCCATGACGATGGAGAAGCCTCCCGGCGTGACCCGGGCCATCGTCTTCGGGGACTCCCAGACCTTCGGGGCGGGGCTGCCGCCGGACCAGGCCTACGCGGCGGTCGCGGAGCGCGCCCTGGGCGAGGGCTGGGAGGTCCTCAACGCGGGCATCTCAGGCTACCGCACCCTCAACGTGCTGCGGCTGCTCCAGGTCCGGATCGAGCCCTACGCGCCCGACGTCATCGTCATCGACTGCATGCCCTTCGACAGCCCCCGGGACACCGGCGTGCGGGAGGGCGCCAGCCAGTACGCCACGAGCTGGCAGAGCCGGGCCAAGGCGCTGCTGTGGCACAGCCGGATCTACTACAGCCTGCGGCTCTTGATGGAGAAGCTCAACCCCGAGCGCTCCCGCTGGCTGGATCAGGCGCCGTCCAGGGTCCACCACGAGGACCTGGGCCTGGGCAACCACGATCGCATCGCGACCTGGGCCCGGGACCACGGGGCCGTGCCCCTGTTCATGACCTACGCGGTCTCCACCGAGGACTGGGGCCTCGGCTGCATGACCGAGGCCGGGGTGCTGCCCGACGACGTGGCTGTCGTCGACGCCTGCGCGGCGCTCCAGGCCTCCGGGTACGACGCCCACACGCTGTTCCAGGACCGCAACCACCTGACCGAGCTGGGGGCCCGGGTGGTCGGGGAGGCGCTGGCGGACGGCCTCAAGGCCGCTCAGGGCGGCCCGAGCAGCAGGTAGGCGCCGCCGCTGGACGTGGCGTCGCCGTCCATGGACTGGGCGCCGATGAGCAGGTCGGGCACCCCGTCGCCGTCGGCGTCGCCCACGGCCAGCGCGCCGCCGGCCTCATCGCCGCGGCTCTCGCCCCTGAACTCGGCGTCGGCGTCGTCGCAGGTCAGCGTCCCGGCGAGGCTGGCCGGATCCAGGAACAGGCACACCGCGCCCGCGTCGTCCGCCTCGGCGCTGTCCCGCATCGCGCCGACGACGAGCCCCGGGGTGCCCAGCCCGTCGGCGTCGTCGAGGATGGCCACGTCATGGCCCATCATGTCACCGCTGGCGCGGCCGGCCACGCGGACCGTGGCCTCATCGGCCGCGTAGTAGGCGCGGGTGGTCTGGAGCGCGCTGTTCAGGAGCACGTACACCGCGCCCGTGCTGGAGGTCCCGGTGACCCCGTACAGCTCGCCGGCCACGAGATCCTCCTGGCCGTCGCCGTCCAGGTCGCCCACCGCAAGCGAGGTGCCGAGCTGGGCGCCGCTGACCCGGCCCCGGATGAGCAGCTCGTGGTCGGCGCTGTTCCAGGTCTCGCCCGGCCCGACGGTCTCCATGATGATGACGGCGCCCGCGCCGCTGTTGTGGCCGTCGGCGCCCAGGACGACGTGCCGCTCCCCTGCGCCCAGGTCGAGGCTCCCCAGGGAGACGCCGATCTGGTCGCCCTGGGTCTCGCCGTAGAACAGGGTGGCGTTGAGGAGGTTGGCGTAGATGGCGCTGCCCATCGTCTCCGTGATGCCGCTTCGGGTGAGCGTCCCGCCGAACACCAGCAGCACGTTGCCCCGCGACCCGTCGGCCTCATGCGCGGTGAGCAGCGCGTCCTCGTAGCCGTCCAGGTCGACGTCCCCGGCGTTGGCGACCCGGCTGCCGGCCCGATCCCCGGCGCTGTCGCCGCGGATCTCCAGGGAGGCGCGGCCCAGGGCCTCGGCCGCGAGGTTCTCGTCGAGGATCAGGTGAACCCGCCCGTTCTGGTTGGAGTAGCCGTAGCTGCCGATCAGCAGATCATCGGCGCCGTCGCCGTCGAAGTCGAGGGCGGCCACCGCGGAGCCGGCGTTGTCCCCGGAGAAATCGCCCCACCATGCCGAGACGGCGGCGTCGGACGCCAGGTGGACGTCCCCGGTGCTCCCCGACGGCGCGCCGAACACCACGCCCCGCTGGGAGCCGTCGCTGGAGCTGGAGCCGCCGTAGGCGCCGACCAGGGGCTCCTCCAGGCCGTCGTTGTCCAGGTCCCCGAACGCCACCGCGCGCCCGGCGCCGCTGTTGGAGGTGCTCCCCAGCAGCCGGGCGTCGGCGTCCGCCAGCGACTCGGGGCAGCGCACCGAGCCGGCGTCCACCAGGCCGTCGCAGTCGTTGTCGACGCCGTCGCACAGCTCGGCCGCGCCGGGGTTCACCGCGCCCTGGGTGTCGTCGCAGTCGCCGCCGTCGGCGACGTAGCCGTTGGGGGCGTCGCAGCCCTCGAAGGTCTCCTCCGGGTCGCCGTAGCCGTCGTCGTCGGCGTCCAGGTACCAGACCGTGCTGCTGGCCTCGTCGATCAGGCCGTCGCAGTTGTTGTCGACGCCGTCGCAGGCCTCGACGGCCTCGGGGTGGACGTCGCCGTTGGCGTCGTCGCAGTCGGAGAGGTTGTCGACGTAGCCCGCCGGGGCGTCGCAGGCGGTCTCGGGGGTGGCGTTGGGGTCGCCGAAGCCGTCGCCGTCGTCGTCCCGGTACCAGAGCACCCCGGCGGCCTGATCGACGACGCCGTCGCAGTCGTCGTCGACGCCGTCGCAGGTGTCGTCGGGGGCGCCCGGGTGGATCGCGGCGTCGCCGTCGTCGCAGTCCTCGGGCTCCGAGAAGCCGTCGCCATCGAGATCATCGGAGACGGCGGCGCTGTCGTCTGTGGGCTCGACGTCCTTGTCGCCGCAGCCGGCGAGCGCCAGGACCAGCGCCCAGGGAAGGCGTCTCATGCTTCCTCCATCGACCAGACCGTAGCACGCGGCCCCGCGGCTTCAGGGGGCTTGTCCCCTGCGGAGGTGGGTGGCCTTCTCGCACAGCTCCCAGGGGGGGACCGGGCCCAGCCACTCCACCGCGAAGTCCACGAAGGCACGGACCTTCGCGGAGAGGTGGCGGTTGTGCGGGTAGAGGGCATAGACGCCCCCCGACCGGTCGGTGAAGTCCTCCAGCAGCGGGATCAGCCGGCCGTAGACCAGATCGGGCCCGACCATGAAGCGGGGCAGGAGGCACACCCCCAGGCCCCGGACCGCCGCTTTGCGCAGCAGCTCGCCGTTGTTGGCGACCAGCGGGCCGTTGACCTGCACCACCACGCCCTCGGAGAGCTTCCAGCTCGATCCGGTGGCCTCATAGCCGTAGCGCAGGCAGTCGTGGTCGCGCAGGTCCTCGGGGCGGGTCGGGCGCCCCCGGCGCGCCAGGTAGTCGGGCGACGCGCACACCACGCGGGGGGCCGCGCCGAGCTTGCGGGCGATGAGCGAGGAGTCCTGCAGGGTGCCCGCGCGCACGGCCAGATCGAAGCCCTCGTCGATGATGTCGGCCTTGCGGTCGGTCAGGACGAGGTCCAGGCGCACGTCCGAATACCGCACCAGGAAGTCCGCCACGAGGTCGCCCAGGAACAGCGTGCCGAAGGTCAGGGGGGCGGTGACGCGCAGCGGGCCCCGGGGCACCGCCTGCATCTGCGTGACGGCCTCCTCGGCCTCCTCGATGTCGGTGACGATGCGCTCGGCGCGCTCGAAGTAGGCCGTGCCCAGGTCGGTGAGGTGCAGGCTGCGGGTGGTGCGGTTGAGCAGCCGCACCCCCAGGTGGTCCTCCAGCCGGGAGATCTGGCGGCTGACCGTGGACTTGGGCATGTCCAGGGCGCGCGCGGCGGCCGAGAAGCTGCCCTCCTGGACCACCTTGACGAAGACGACCATGCCGTTGAGCTGTTCCATCAGCGGGCCCCGCGTGCCGTTTTCAACATCTTTATCCTGCTTCTGCAACAGTCCGGTGTCATTCGCCCAGGGCGTCCACGAGCCCGGCGGCGACCGCGGCGCTGAAGGCCTGGAGCGTGGCGGGATCGTCCCACCGGGCCACCTCGGCGGGGTCAAGGGCGTGGTGCGTCTCGATGATCACGGAGGGGATCCTCGGGCCGCGCAGCATGTAGATCCGGCGCGTCGGCTGGTGCCGGTCGAGGAACACGCCGGGGACCTCGGGGTCGGTGTCGTAGAGGCCGGGGTAGACGTCGCCGTCGTAGGGGCGGAAGCCCGCCTCCGCCAGGCGGCGGCCCAGGGCCCGGGCGAGCCGGACCCGCGCGGCCACCAGCGCCTCGGGACCCTCGTCAGACCAGAGCACCGCGAAGCCGTCCTGGGCGAGGACCTGGGGGCAGTCGCCCTTGTCCGGCGTCCAGCCTCGGGAGTCGGTGTGCAGGCTGACCAGGGCGTCGGCGGGCCAGGCCTCGGCGGCCGCCACCCGGTCGCGGTAGCCGGGGCGGGCCTCCCCTTCGCGGCCCAGGCGGATCTCGAAGGGCCCGGCGCGCAGGTGATCGGCCAGGGCCAGCGCCTCGCGCAGGGTCTCGTCCTGCTCCTTCTGGCAGCGCACGCCGGTGTTGCCGGCGTTGCCGGAGGCGCCGTGCCCGGCGTCGACGACCACCCGCCACGGCCCCTGGGCTTCCGGGAGCGGCAGCGTGGTCAGCGGCGCGCCCTCCGCCGGCCAACTCGGGATCGGCGCGCGCCAGTCCCCCTGCGCGGTGGGCAATGGGGGCGCGGGCGGCGGCGCGTCGCAGGACATCAGGAGGGCGAGCAGCAGCAAGGGACGACTTCCGGCAATCGTGTGGGTATCCTGAGAGACATCGCGCGGGCCACGAGGGTCCGCCGCACGGACAGGAGGATCCATGCGTCCGCTCATTCTCGCCCTGCTCCCCCTCGCGCTGCTCGCCTGCAAGGACAGCCCGAACACCGACGACACCGGCCCCATCGGCGCGGTGGACGAGGACGGCGACGGCTTCACCGTCGACGTGGACTGCGACGACAACGACGCCGCCGTCCACCCCGAGGCCACCGAGGTCTGCGACGGGATCGACAACAACTGCGACAGCGCGGTCGACGAGGGGGTGACCACCACCTTCTACACCGACGCCGACGGCGACCTCTACGGCGACGCCGCGTCCCCGGTGGAGGCCTGCGAGGCCCCCGAGGGCGCGGTGTCCGACGCCACGGACTGCGACGACGGCGACGCGGCGGTCAACCCGGCTGCCGTAGAGGTCTGCGACGGGATCGACAACGACTGCGACGCCCTCATCGACGACGCGGACGACTCGGTGGACCTGTCCACCACCACGAGCTGGTACACCGACGCGGACGGCGACGGGCACGGCGATCCCGATCTGTCCACGCTGGCCTGCACGCCGCCCTCGGGGACGGTGGCGGTCGGCGACGACTGCGACGACAACGACGCCGCGATCAGCCCCAGCGCGACCGAGATCTGCAACGACGTCGACGACGACTGCGACGGCCTCACGGACGACGACGACGACTCCCTGGACCTCGGCACCGCGGCGTCCTGGTACCCCGACACCGACGGGGACGCCTACGGCGACGCCGCCTTCAGCGCCACCGCCTGCGACGCGCCCGCCGGCTACGTGGCCGACGCCACCGACTGCGACGACGGCGACGCGGCCATCAACCCCGGGGCCACCGAGGTGTGCAACGACGTCGACGATGACTGCGACGGGGACACCGACGACGCCGACGGCAGCCTGGACCTCTCCACCGCGTCGAGCTGGTACGCTGACAGCGACGGTGACAACTACGGCGACGCCGCGTCCTCCACCCTGGCCTGCGACCAGCCCTCCGCCACGGTCAGCGACAGCACCGACTGCGACGACAGCGACAGCACCTCCTACCCCGGGGCCACCGAGGCCTGCGACGGGGCGGACAACGACTGCGACGGCGTGGTGGACGACGGCCTGCTGGGCACCGGCGCGGCGTGCCCCGCGGCCTCCTGCGACGACGTGCTCGCCGACAACAGCGCCTCCGCCGACGGCAGCTACTACCTCGACCCCGACGGCACCGGGACCGGCACGCTGTTCGAGTGCGACATGACCACCGACGGCGGCGGCTGGACCCTGGTCCTGAGCTGGGACCGGGAGAACGACGGGGACTCCCAGGCCGACTTCGAGGCCGTGCTCACCGAGAACTACAACAGCATGGACGAGTGGATCGAGGGCGGCACCTACATCCAGTGGTCCGACTACAACGCCACCGGCGACGCGATGGACTTCGAGGGGGCGATCGACGTGCCCAACAGCGGCGACGTCATGCTGGACCTGGACTACTACGGCTACAGCATGGAGCAGTCCGGCATCTTCTTCTGGGTCGACGCCAACGGCACCCCCTCAGACATCTACTGCCAGGCGCCGAACACCGACTGCTACACGGGCAACTACACCGGCGCCTACGACGCCACGGAGTGGGGCCTCCAGCCCTACACCTGCGGGGTGGAGGCCACCGGCACCATCAGCCTGGACACCGTGTTCACCGACAGCTTCGGCGCCAACGTCGACGCCTTCTCGATCACCGGGTTCCAGTGCGACCGGAACCACGGCGACTACTCGAGGCTGTACAGCTTCGCGGTGTGGGTGCGTTAGGCGTCCCGGGTGGGGCCTTCTTCGCCCTCCAGCCACTCCTTGAGGTGGCCCTCGGCGATGGCGGCCTCCAGCTCCTGGTTGCCGCCGATGAGCACGCCGCGCACGAAGACCATCGGGAAGGTGGGCCAGCCGGCCCACATCTTGATGGACAGGCGGCGGCGCCACTCGGAGAGGTAGCTGCCGTGGGAGATGAAGGTGAAGCCCACCCCGGCCTTGTCCAGGTTGGCGCGCGCCTTCTTGACGACGGGGTTCTGGGCCATGCCGACGACCACCACGGGGTCGTTCTTCACGGCGTTGGCGACCTCGGCGACCGTGTCGCTGTAGAACTCGGCGGCGGCGCGGGCGGCCTCCGGGGTGCGGTCGGCGGGGTTGTGCATCGGCCTGTCGTACATCTGGGCTCCCGAGAGAATGACGGTATCCTCCTCACCCGGGCGGCCCGGCGCGAGGCCCTGAAAAGCTTCACACCGCGCGCCGCGCGACCACCCCGTCCGTCCAAGGAACCTGATGTCACCGTCGCTGCTGGTCCTGGGGCCCGCCTTGAGCCTGCTGATCGTGCTGGGCGGCTGGCTGCACTACCTCCGGCTCATCCCCCAGGAGCGGGTGCCCGAGCGCCCGGTCGCCCACATGGGGGTGCTCGGGGTGGGGGCGCTGCTGGCGGTCATGAGCACCATCCCCGGCGTGACCACGGGCTCGCTGGCCGTGGGCCTCGCCGCGCTGGTCCTCGGCGCGATCGCGGTGGGCGGCGCGCTGTACTTCCCGATCCTGCTCAGCCAGGCGCCGCTGCCCGACGGCGCGCTGGTGGTCTCGGTGGGCGACCCCCTGCCCGACTTCGAAGCCCCCGACGCCACCGGCGCGGTACACCGCAGCGCGGACTGGCGGGGGAGCCGGGTGCTGCTCAAGTTCTTCCGGGGCCACTGGTGACCGTACTGCTCCGCCGAGTTGCGGCGGTTCAACCACGAGCTGCGGCCTCTGTTCGAGGCGCGGGGCGTGCGGGTCATCGCCCTGAGCCGGGACACGGCGGCCGAGGTGGCCCGGCACGCGGCGCGCGACGACCTGGACCTCCTGCTGCTCTCCGACCCCGACCTGCGGGTGATCCGCGCCTTCGGGCTGCTTCACGAGAAGGCCGGGCGGTTCAGCACCTTCGAGGTGCTGGGGGTGCCGCTGGGCTTCCCCACCGGCAAGCAGGGCATGGCCATCCCCACCACCCTCCTCGTCGACGAGGGCGGCGTGGTGCGATGGATCGATCAGGCCGAGGACTACCGCATCCGGGGGGACACCGCGCGCATCGAGCAGGCCCTGGCCGAGGTGTTCGGCGAAGCCCCCCCGGCGGGATAGGACTTCCATATGTCTCAAGTCGCTGATGATCTGCTGCGGGTTCCCTTCTTCCGTGGGGTGCCCGCCCAGGAGCTCCAGCGTTCCGCTCGCCTGTGGTCACGGGTGGAGCTGCGGGACGGCCAGTCCCTGTGGACGCAGGGCGGCCTGGCGATGGAGCTGGGGGTGGTGCTGCTGGGCGATCTGGTCGCGATGGCCGAAGGGGTCGAGGTCGGCGAGGTCCGCAAGGGCGAGCTGACCGGCGAGGCGTCGGCCTTCTTCCGGGGCGAGACCCGCTCGGCCACCGTGGTCGCCCGCGGGCCGGCCGAGGTGCTCACCCTGCCGGTCAAGGGCCTCACCCGCCTGCGCCGCGAGGGCAGCCCCATCTACGACGCGCTGCTGCAGCAGGCCCTCGTCAGCCTGGTGCGGCGGATCCGGGCCACCGACCAGCGCATCGCCCAGCTCGCCCAGGGCGGACGCGACGCCCCCACCCGGCGCGAGCCCTCGGTGCTGGTGCGCATGTGGCGGCGGCTGCGTCCGGGGGGGCCGGCGCTGCCCTGCCCGCCGCTGGAGCCGCTGCTGCGCCGCAGCCCCATCCTCCGCAGCGCCGAGCCCGAGGTGTTCAGCGCCCTGGCCGACTACTTCCGGCCCCAGGCCGTCGAGGAGGGCGAGATCCTGTTCCTGGAGGGCGACTCGGGGGACACCGCCTACGTCG
Organism: Alphaproteobacteria bacterium; assembly: GCA_020632795.1. Lineage (GTDB taxonomy): Bacteria > Myxococcota_A > UBA796 > UBA796 > CAJQPC01 > JACKEV01. Next base: position 49,868 of record JACKEV010000026.1, on the reverse strand, counting down.
TGGCCGAGGGCAGCGTGGACGTGCTGCGCCACGTCCACGGCGACCGCGCCGAGCACCTCGCCACGCTGGGGGTGGGGGACCTGTTCGGCGCCAACACTCTGGTGGAGAGCGGCGAGCGCACCGCGTCCTGCCTCGCGGCCTCCCCGGGGTGGCTCTATCGGGTGTCGGCGGCGGACTTCCTGAGCCCCACGGGGCGGGTCGGGCAGCTCTGGCGGGAGTCCGTGCTCGCCACCCTGGCCGCGCAGATCCGCTCCGCGAACGCCGTGCTCAACCGCATCGCCTCGGGCGGGCCGCCGCAGGTGCGCCACGCCCCGACCCGGCGCCCGTCCGCCGAGGGCAACCTCCGCGAGCTGCTGCGCGCCAGCGGCTTCCTGGAGGGCCTCTCCCTGGGAGAGGGTCACCTCGCCGGCATCGACGCGTCCGGGGACGACGACTGAATTCCCCTCCTACCGAACGTGCCTGCTGCGCCTCAGGGAGACCCCATTGACGACCGTTGCCGACGCATTGATGAAAGTCCGCTTCCTGAGCCATGTGTCCGCGCCGGACATCCGGCGCGGGGCCGTCTTCTGGAACCGCAGCGATCTCGAACCGGGTGAGGCCCTCTGGCGCGAGGGCGACGAGGCCGACGAGCTGGCGATCCTGTCCTCCGGCGAGCTGATCGCCACCAACCGCAACGTTGAGGTGGGGCGGATCAGCGCGGGCGAGCTGGTGGGCGAGGCGTCCATCTTCCTGGGCAGCGACACCCGCTCGGCGACGCTGACGGCGCTGGAGCCCAGCCACGTGCTGGTGCTCTCGCTGCGGGGCCTGCGGCGGCTGCGTCAGGCGTCCAGCCCTCTGTACGACGCGCTGCTGGCCCAGGCCCTGGTCACCCTGGTGCGCCGGGTGCGGGCCACCGACCTGCGCATCGCCCGCATCGCCCTCGGCGAGCGCGCCGCCCCTGCCCGCAAGGAGCCCGGCGTGCTGGCGCGGATGTGGCGGGCGCTGCGCCCGGGTGTGCCCACCACGGTGTGCCCCCCGCTGCGGCCGCTGCTGCGCGCGCTGCCGGTCCTCCACGCCGTGCCCGACGAGATGCTCAGCACCCTGGAGCCGCACTTCCAGCCCCAGGCCATCGAAGAGGGCGAGGTCATCTTCCTGGAGGGCGAGACGGGCGCGGCGGCCTACCTCATCGCCGAGGGCCACGTCGACGTGCTGCGCCATGTCCGGGGCGAGCGCGCCGAGCGCCTGGCCACCCTGCGCCCGGGCGACCTGTTCGGGGCCAACACCCTGGTCGAGAAGGGGGCCCGCACGGCCTCCTGCGTGGCCGCCGAGCCCACCTGGCTCTACCGGGTCGACGCGGAGGGCTTCCACGCCCCCAAGGGCGAGGCCGGGCGGCTGTGGCGGGAGAGCGTCGTCGCCACCCTGGCCACCCAGCTCCGCTCCGCGAACGCCGTGCTCAACCGGGTCGCCGACCCCCTGGACGAGGCCATCGCCGCCGACGACGAGTCCAGCTTCCAGCAGCTCATGGCCGCCAGCGGCCTGCTGGAGGCGCTGCCCTCGGTGGAGGAGGCGGACCTGGAGGAGATCAAGGTCGTCGAGGACGAGACGCCGCGCCGGCTGCAGGGGCGGAATACGCTGTACTGAAGAGGCTTTGGGGGTGGCGGTTGCTCAGGCGTTCCGCATCAACTGCATGAAGAACGCCACGTACTCCTCCAGGTTCTCCAGCGGCATGTGCTCGTCCGTGCCGTGGAGCTGCTCCCGCGTCTCGGCGGTGAAGCGCAGCGGGTTGAAGCGGTAGACGTCGTCGGCGACGGCGGTGTAGTGGCGGGCGTCGGTCGCGCCGACCACAAGGCCGGGGGCGACGACCGCCTCGGGCACGACCTCGCGGATGGTGCGGGTGAGGGTGAGGAATCCGGGGCCGTCGGTGCTGGACACCGGGGAGGGCTCGCTGTTGATGGTGCCGGTGTAGAGCGCGACCGTCACCTCGGGGTCGTCGATGACCGTTCGCACGCGCTCGATGGCGCTGGCCGAGGAGTCGCGGGGGTGCAGGCGCAGGTTGACCCGGGCCCAGGCGCGCTGGGGCAGGACGTTCTCCTTGGGGCCACCCGCGAACATCGTCGCGGCCTGGGTGGTGCGGACCGTGGCGTTGGTCGTGGTCTTCTTCGTGAGCTGGCCGGTGATGACGCCGCCCAGCAGCCAGCGGTTGGCGAAGGCCAGCTTGTTGCCGAAGGGCATCTCCGGGCCCAGCCAGTCGAAGGTCTGCGCGGCGGGGCCGTCGAGGGCGGCGGGGAAGGGGTCAGCCTCCATCCGGGCGATGGCGCGGGCAACCCGACCCACGGCGGTGTGCTCGGGGGGCATGGAGGAGTGCCCGCCCTCGTCCTCGGCGGAGATCTCCACGGTGATGGAGCCGCGCTCGGAGATGCCGATGAGCGCGCCGGGGCCGGCCAGGCCGGGGATGATGCCCATCGTGATGACCATGCCCTCGTCGAGGGCCCAGGCGGCGTGCACGCCCTGGGCGGCGAGGTGCTCGGCGACCCGGGCGGCGCCCTGGGTGCCGCCGATCTCCTCGTCGTGGCCGACGGCGATCAGGACCGTGCGCCGGGGGGCGAAGCCCTGGGCGATCAGCGCGTCGACGGCCTCCATGATGGCGATGACGGCGGCCTTGTCGTCGACGGAGCCGCGGCCCCACACCGCGCCGTCGGCGACCACGCCGGCGTAGGGGGGGTGGGTCCAGCCGGCCTCGGTGCCCGGCTCGACGGGCACCACGTCGGAGTGGGCCACCAGCAGCACCGGGGGCAGGCTCGGGTCGGCGCCGGTCCAGGTGTACAGGAGGCTGAGGTCGTTGATGACCTCGCGCTGGAGGGAGGCGTGGACCTGGGGGTAGGCGAGGGTGAGCCAGGCGTTGAAGGCCTTGAAGCGCTCGGGATCGTGCTGCTCGGGGTTGGAGACGGTGGGGATGCGGATGGCCTCGGCCAGGTGGGCGGCGGCGGCGTCCACGTCCACCTCGACGGCGACGGGCTCGACCTGGGGCTGGAGGCTGGTCGAGGCCACGGTGCGGCCCAGGACCACGGCCAGCAGGAGGACGACGGCGGCGACCACGGCGGCGAGCAGCTTCTTCATCGGGGGCTCCAAGGAATACCCCTCCATACCCCGGCACGGGAAAGGCGGGAGGTCTGCACGGAATCTGCACGGCGTCGTGCGACGCTGGGGTTCCCATCTGGTCGGAGGTGCCCGCGATGACTGCGCTCGTGCGACGCCGGGTGACCGGCCACCCGCTGCGCTGGGCCGTGGAGCTGCCCGTGCTCTGCGCCTGGCCGGTCTTCGCGATGGCGGTGTGGGCGTCCCTGAACGGCCCCTGGCCGTGGACGCCTCCGTGGGGCGAGCTGGCCTTGACCCACGGGGTGGTGTGGGCGCTGGTGGGCCTGTGCATGCCGGCGATGCTCGACGGGCTGCGGGGGCGGTTCTCCTTGAGGTGGTTGATCGCCGGGGCGCCGGCCTTCGGGGGGCTGGTCGGCACCACCGCGACGGTCGCGGCGGCGGGCGCCCACCCCCTCTACACCGCGCCGGGCTTCCTGCTGGGGGCGATGAGCTTCGGGCTGCTGTGGCTCCCCTACACCGTGCTGACGATGACGGGACACTCCAAGGCCTGGCTGCTGCTGAGCACGCCCTTCGGCGCGATCGCGGCCTTCTTCTTCTGGGCCGAGAGCGCGCCGGTCCTGCCCTCCATCATCTGTATCATCTGATGACCGCTATCGCCCGACGCCGCCGCCTCACCGGCCACCCCGTCCGCTGGGCGCTGGAGCTGCCGCTGCTCTGCGCCTGGCCCTACCTGATGCTGGCGGCGATCAGCGATTCCTTGTGGTGGCACATGGCGCCGGTCTGGGCGCAGCTCGCCTGGACCCACATGATCGCCTGGGGGCTGGTGGGGCTCTGCATGCCGGCGCTGCTGGACGGGCTGCGGCGTCGCGTGCCCCTGCACTGGCTGGTGGTCGCCGCGCCGGTGTTCGGAGGGATGGTGGGCGCCTCGGCGGCCCTCGCCGCGCCCTTCGCAGACAGCTACCAGGTGGAGGCGACCTTCGTCATCGGCGCGTGCACCTTCGGCCTGACCTGGCTGCCCAACACCTTCCTCACCATGACCGGGCGGTCGAAGGCCTGGTTCCTGCTCGGGCTGCCGTTCGTGCTCGCGGCTGCGTTCTGGATCATCGCGGAGAGCGCCCCGGTGCTCCCGTACATCTACGTGCTCTACTGATCGTCAGGGGATCTTCGGCTCGATCTCGGCCCAGGCCCGGCGCAGCGGGGCGGTGACGTCCACCACGGCGGGGTGGTCGTGGTAGCGGTCCCACAGCTCCTCGACCCGGCGTCCGTGGAGGTTCTGCCACACGAGCCCGGCCACGAAGCCGGTGGTCAGGTACAGCAGCACCGTGGTGGTGACCGTGGGCCCGCGCAGGGACAGCGCGCTGCCCAGCGAGGCCTTGGGTTTGAAGCGCACCCCGTTGAAGTCGACGGCCCACAGCTCGTCCAGGACGAGGTGGACGACGAAGCCGGCGGCGGCGGTGAGCCCGATGGCGAGCTGGAGGTCGGTGTCGTCCACCCGGCGGCCGGCCACCAGGAAGGTGCTGCCTCCGCAGATGAGGGCGGCGGGGATGCTGTGCAGGGCGCCTCGATGCACGGTGAGCTTGCGGAAGGCGTAGCGCAGCGGGCCCCAGACGACAAAAGCCACCAGCGCCCAGCCCAGCAGCGCGCGCGGCAGCGTCTCGCTGAGCCAGGGCACCCGCCACAGCAGCGCGCTGGGCAGCAGCACCGCGCCGGTGTTGAAGAGGATGCGCTGGGGGCGGCCGGTGTCGCTGTCCACGTCGGGGGCCAGGCCGCCGGCCGCGCCGATGGCCACGAGCGCGGGCATGGCGGTGAGCGGCACGGTGCCGGTGGCGCCGGCCACCACGGCGGCGGCGACCCCCAGGAGGGCGCCGCCGATCAGGTGCGTGCGGAAGTCGGCCATCGGCAGAATGTAATGGGTGCGGGCTTCTGGCACGGGGTACAACTACGCCATGCCTTCACGCCGCAAGACGCTGGTGCTGGTGCTCACCCTGGCTGGCTGCACGGACAAGAGCGACCTTGAGGACGACTGGCTGCCCGACCTGCCCACCGCCGCCTGCGGCACGCAGAGCTGGGACTGGGTGCCCCCCGCCACCCTGGGCGAGGTGGTCGACTGGGAGCGCGTGGACGAGTGGTCCCTGGACAAGGGCACCATCGCAGGCCTGATGAGCCTGGCGGGCTTCTCCGGGCTGGTCGAGCCGCAGTACGACGTGCAGACCTGGCGGATCCGCTACACCACCCAGGACCGCGGCGAGGTGGTCGAGGCCACGGCGATCCTGTCGATGCCCGCGGCGGCCATCGACGCGCCGATGCTGGCCTACTTCCACCCCACCACCGGGTTCGACGACCACTGCGCGCCCTCGGGGCGGGACGTGATCTGGGCGGGGCCGGCGATCGTGCTGGGATCCCTGGGCTACGCGACCATCGCGCCCGACTTCCTGGGGCAGGTCGGCTTCGGCGGCGACGACGGCATGCGGCACCCCTACCTGGTCACCGAGGTGGCGGCGGTGGACGGGCTCGACGCGATGCGCGCGGCGCACGCCTTCGCGGCCTCCGGGGCCGACGCGGACCTCGTGGCCCGACCGGGCTGGCAGGTGGGGCTGCTGGGCGTGTCCCAGGGTTCGTTCAACGCGCTTCGGGTCCAGCGCTACGCCGCGGAATACCTCCCCGAGGCGGAGGTCGAGGCGGTGGTCCTGGGTGTGCCCCCGGCGAGCCTGCGTGGGGCCATGGAGCTGTCCCTGGAGACCCTCAGCGTGTCGACGGTCGGCTTCGGCCTGTTCCTCAGGCTGGCGAACGACTGGTACGGCGCGCCGGGGGTGGTCGAGGACACGCTGACCCCGGAGGCGCTGGCCTGGGTCGACCAGACCATCGCCGAGGACTGCCCCACCGCAGCGATCCCCGCGTTCGCGACCTCGGTCGAGGCGGTGTGGACCCCCGACTTCATCGCCGAAGGCGGGGTGGCCGAGCCCTGGGGCTGCATGCTGGACGAGAACGATCTGGCCGCCAGCCCGCCCGCCCCGGGCCCGCCGGTGCTCTATGTCACCGCCGCGGACGACACCGTGGCCTGGCCGGCGCTCCAGCACGCGGAGGTCGACGCCCTGTGCGCCGAGGGCTACGCCGTGGAGCACGTGGCGTGCGCAGAGACCGATCACCACGGCATCGCGGACGAGGGGCTGCCGCTGATGACCGGCTGGCTGCTGGATCGGATGCGCGGCGTCCCGTGGACGGCGCCGGACTGCGCCGTCAGCGCGCCCGTGGACTGCTCGGAGGGGTGAGGCGGCGCCAAAGTAACATACAGAACGGGAGGGTTCAGTGTGCCAGGAAGAACTGATACGAATCCTTGATGTTGAAATTCAACTCCAGTCCCACGTCGACAATTGGAGGGGCTGTTGCCGTGCCTACGCGCTTGTGATCGACCTCAATGATCTGAACGCGTCCAAACCGAAGTTCGCCTGCTGGGGTCATTGCCAAGATGAGACTCCCTTCTTCTACAGTTTGATTGTGAAGACTAAGGCATAGTATTCGATGCCTGTACACGGCAATGGGTTGGGGTAGTGGACTGCATCCATGTTTATGAACGTATTGCATGAACTCAGATTCCACAACATCATGGATGGCTTGACCCAGTTTGCCCATGAAATCTGTTAGGGAGCGGATTGAAGGTGCTGATAAGATTTCCGTCGGAACTCCATGCGCAATTTCATTTCGCCGTTGGGCCAAATCGTTGAGACGTTGGAGCACAATAGAATTCTCAAGTTGTTCAATATTGACAAGGCTCTCTTCGTCAAGTAGATGAGTTCGAAAATCAGAGTGTTTCTTTAGCTTATGGACGAGTTTTGGAATACCAGCACGTCGAAAGAAATCGTTGAGAGAGTCTGCACGGAAGTTTGATTTATGCTCAATATAGGCAAGTTCGTTAACTCTTCGAGTTCCAACTGGACGATTGCTTTGAGAAAGTCGCATTACAACTTCTTCAACGTCGCAACGGTCTCGGTACTTTTCAAACTGCCGACTCAGTAAAAGATTTGCGGAAACATCAATGTGACCATCTTGAATTGCCTGAGGGAGATCGGAGAAGGTTGGACAAATCTTGTCCAGGCATGTAAGGTATGCCATCACGATCTCCTCAACGTAGGCTTCAAAGCTACTATATAAGTGGACAATTGAGGCAGCATACACAAAACGTTTCTGGATGCTGCTGGACGAAGAGAGGATATCGGTTGAACTCCCGCTCTCGCTCGGTAAATGTGTAGAATCGGGTGACAACAATCGATCTATTTGGACCGAGACGTCAATATACCTACGGATTTCATCCAATTTGGCTTGGTATGCACGCAGGGTGCCGTTCATCTATCCCCCGATGCAGGACTTTAGGTAGTCCTCAATAAGCCGCATTCGCCGAAAAATATCCTCCTGATTCGTGCTTCTTCCGGCAAAGGCGCTGGCATTGTCTTTGTAGAAGATCTCAAGTTGATCTTGGATGGTTGCGGTGTGCCTGAGAACCTCATCACGTCGATCAGCCAACTTGCTGAATGCTCGCATGATGGGATCATATAGCACTTTGGTGGGCCTTTCGAACCAACCCCAACCGCCATTCTTCCTCTCACGTAGGAGGTATAGTGCTCTGTCACCCAATACAGCATGAACAAGATCGCAGGTAGTGATGAAGAGCTCCTCAAGTTGTTCAAGCACCTTGGTGGGGAATCTGTTCCCAAGCCTAAGGTATTCGTCCAGGAAATCGCGAAGACGTCCTTGTTCCACGGCTTCTAACTGTCGGTAGGCAAAGAATCGAAGTACGAGTTCAACGTCCTGCATCTTCTGGTACAGAACGTTCTTGATGAGAGGATCGGCCTCAACTTCGTCCTCGAAGATTTCAACATCCTCCTCCCAAAGGGTACGCTGGGCCTGCCTATTGGAAATGTCCTCATCGGTTGGAATTCCCCACATGCGACAGAATGAACTCGTTCTGGCCAGCCTGATACACAGTTCGTTCAATGGCCCATTGTAGAGGGCGTTGCGGGCTTCTTGTGGCTCAAGCTTGACTCCGCCGCTATTGATGCGTTCGAAGACCATTTGTTTTAGACGCTGCGCTTGTGAGTCGTCCTTGGCGGTTTCCCGGAGGAGGATGATAGAGGACAAATATCTCCGATCAACACCACGCCGGACCTGCTCGGGAAGTTCGGCGTACAGCATGCCGTTTAGCTCATGCCAGGGGTCAAGACCTGTCAGACGAAATTTACCCCTGTAGAAGTCGGCGATAGCTGTTAGGCGTTGAAGTCCATCCATGACCTCAAACCTCGAGTAGGCTACCTCATATAGAAACACCGGCGGGATAGGAACATTCATTATGAAGGATTCAATGAGACGTGACTGCTTGACTCGATCCCATCGATGCCTTCTTTGAAACTCTGGATTTAGGTTGTAGTCCCCTGACTCGAGCATCGTCACTATTGTAGAAAGTGGATATCGAGCCTGTTCGGTCACGATGCGAATTTCGCCGCGGACGTACTTGTCGTTGATGGCCTCGGAGGTTACCCCACCCAGGTTGGGCGGAGGTTCCATACCGAGTTGAAGCATTTCATTCTCGAAGAGTTGTACGAGCATAGTTGCTCCCTGAGATATTCTCGCCCGCCATTATTGCGGTGAGTAACAAGGTCTGCTGCAGGACTACTCCCTGGATGCCAGAAATCTCGCAGTACGGAGATGTCTAAGTATCCGAACTGTCAGCGCCATTTCTCCCTTTATTTGCGCCACGCCGCCGCAACCCCAGCCCCACCATCGCCGCGATCCACCACCCGCCCCCCGGCGCGCTGCTGCACCGCCCGGTGTCCTTCTCGTCCGGGCCGTCCGGGACGTCGGTGACGCCGTCGCAGTCGTTGTCCAGGCCGTCCCCGTCGACCTCGCTGGCGTCGGGGTGGACGGCGGGGTCGTCGTCGTCGCAGTCGTCGGCCTGAGCGTAGCCGTCGGCGTCGGCGTCGAAGTCGTCGTCGCCCGCGCAGTCGGCGTCAACGCCGTCGTACCAGACCTCCTCGGCGCCGGGGTGGATGGCCGGGTCGGCGTCGTCGCAGTCGTCGCCGCTCCAGGCGTCGCTGTCGTGGCCGTCGGCGTCGGCGTCGTAGTCGCTGGCGCCGTCGCAGTCCGCGTCGACGCCGTCATACCAGACGTCGACGGCCTCGGGGTTCACCGCAGGGTCGGCGTCGTCGCAGTCCTCGTCCTCGTCGAAGCCGTCGAGGTCGGCGTCGAAGTCGTCGTCGCCCGCGCAGTCTGCGTCGACGCCGTCGTACCAGTCGTCGGGGGCGCCGGGGAACGCCGCCGCGTCGGCGTCGTCACAGTCGTCGTCCCGGGTGTAGCCGTCGGCGTCGGCGTCGAAGTCGTCGTCGCCCGCGCAGTCGGCGTCGACGCCGTCGTACCAGATCTCCGGCGCGGAGGGGCTGATGGCGCCGTCGGCGTCGTCGCAGTCGTCGCCGCCCCAGGCTTCGCTGTCGTGGCCGTCGGCGTCGGCGTCGTAGTCGGAGCCGCGGTCGCAGTCGGCGTCGAGGCCGTCGTACCAGACCTCGGTGGCCCCGGGGTGGGTGGTGGCTGCGGTGTCGTCGCAGTCGTCGCCGCCCCAGGTGTCGCTGTCGTGGCCATCCAGGTCGGCGTCGTAGTCGGAGAGGCTGTCGCAGTCGGCGTCGAGGCCGTCGTACCAGACCTCGGCGGATGAGGGGTTGACGGCGGGGTCGGCGTCGTCGCAGTCGTCGCCGCCCCAGGCGTCGCTGTCGTGGCCGTCGAGGTCGGCGTCGTAGTCAGAGAGGCCGTCGCAGTCGGCGTCGAGGCCGTCGTACCAGACCTCGGTGGCCGCGCTGTTCACGGCGCTGTCGGCGTCGTCGCAGTCCAGCCCGCCGTAGGTCTGGTCGAGGTCGCCGTCCCCGTCGTCGTCCAGCGCGGCGATGGCGGCGGCGAGGTCCGGCAGGGGGCCGATGGTCACGCCACTGCCCTGGGGGACGCCAGTGTCAACCAACAGGTCACGCAGGCCGGCCGGGGTGAGGGGGCTGCCGGTCTGCGTCAGCGCGTAGTCCTGGAGCAGCACGGCCGCGCTGGCCACGATGGGGCTGGCCGAGGAGGTGCCCCCGAAGACGTGGGTGTAGTACTGGTCCGGGTCGTTGCCGTGGGCGGCGTAGTAGCCATAGCCCAGGGTGAACACCGACTGTCCCCAGCCCTGTACGTCCACCCGGCTGCCGTAGGTGGTGAAGGACAGCGGGGTGTGCGAGGTGTTCGCGCTGCCGGCCCCCACGATGATGGCCCCGGAGTCCCCCCAGGGCAGGTAGTAGGTGCTGTAGTAGCTGTCGTCGAGGTCCTGGGCGCCGTTGCCCGCCGCCGCGACCACCACGATGCCCGAGGCGACCGCCGTCTGGGTGGCCACGAAGACCGCCGCGTCCAGCTCGGCGGGGCCGTAGCCGGTGTTGCCGTTGGCCTGCATCTCCAGCAGGATGACGTCCCCGGGCACGGAGTCGGCGGCGGCGTTGGTGATGGCTGTGGCCCGCCGGGCGCCCTCCTCGTCGCTGTACTCGGGGTAGGTCGCGCAGGTGGCGCCGGTGATCATCCCGGTGATCCCGTAGGCGTTGTCGACGGCGCAGGTCTCCCCCAGCACCGCGGTGCCGTGCTCGTCCCAGCCGTTGTCGGCCACCCAGGAGGGCACCGTCTGGCCGGACTCCAGGTTGAGGCTGCGGTCGACGAGGTCCTCGTGGGAGTCCACCCAGCCGTACTCGATGTCGCTGAGGCGCACGCTCGCGCCGGTCAGGCCCAGGCTGTGGGCGTAGGCGGCGTCGACGCCGGGGTCGGGATCGATGTAGGTCTGGGAGGCGGTGTAGTCCGGCGTGGTGGGCGCGATGTCCCCGGGGGGCGCGACCCCCTCGACCTGGATGTGGGCCCATTCCACCGCGGGCAGGGCCTGGAGGGCCTCGCCGATGGCCACCAGCAGCTCCGGGTCGTCGACCGGCGTGCGGACCCGCATCATCGCCCGCAGGTCGGGCTGGGGCTGGCCGGTGAGGGCCTCGGCGCGGGCGGTGACCCGGTCGATCGCGGCCTCGGGGGAGCGGAGGAGTTGCTCGAAGTCCAGCTCCCAGGCCTCGATCAAGGCGTCCAGCGCCGCCGTGTCCGATGGGACGGCGAAGATCACGCCGCCGTCGCCGGAGGCCCGCGCCCCCAGGTCATCGCAGAACTTCACCGTGAGGACGTGGTGGGCCCAGGGGGGCGCGTCCGCCGGGATGGGGGCGGCGACCAGCGGGGTCTTGGGGAGGGCGTGCGCCGGGGAGACCAGGGCCGACAAGGCGAGCAGTACGGTCATCCGGGGATGGTGTCAGATTTTTCCAGTAACGTCGATGATGTGCAGGCGGCGCCAGTCGCTGCCCTCGGCGGGCAGGGCGGTGAACGCCAGCAGGGTGCGCCCGTTGACCGAGACGAGGGAGGGCTCGCCGCAGGCCACCAGGCCCGTGGGGATCTCCTTGGTGCCGCTGCCGTCCAGCCGGGTCACGAAGACGCTGCCGCCCTTGTCCGGGTCGGCCATCGTGTAGGCGACCGCGCCGCTGTCCGGGGCCAGGGCCGGCGCCGAGCGGGCCGGCAGGCGCACGTCGCGGGCGATGACGGTGCGCTCCCCCGGGCCGCTGGACACGGCGATGTCCCAGTGCCCCTCGCCCCGCTCACCGGTGAAGTAGACGACCTGATCGCCGGCCCATCGGGGGCGGGTCTGGTCGCCCGCGCCGCCCAGCAGGGGCGGGGTGGTGGAGCTGCCCGTCCAGGTGAACAGGTCCTCGTTGCCCTTGTTCTTGCGGGAGAAGACGAGCTTCTTGCCGTCCGGGCTGAACGAGGGGTTCGACTCGGTGACGTTGGAGGGAAAGATGTTGTTGATCTCGCCGGAGGCGATGTCCCAGACGTAGATGTCGCCCATGCCGGTGGCGTCGGCCACGAAGGCGAAGCGGCTGCCGTCGGGGGCCATGGCCGGGGCGGCGAGGTTGCCCTGCATCTGGGAGGCGGTGATCAGCTCGTTGGGGGCGCCCGCGCCCGGGGCGGCGTAGTAGAGCCGCATCACGCCGCCGGCGTTGGTGCCCTCGAAGATGACCATCAGGTTGGGGTTGGAGGCCCACACCGGGGTCGAGGCGACGCTTCCGCCGCCGAAGCTGCTGCTGGCGCCGGGGATCTTGAGCTGGGCCGGGTCGCCGGGCTGCCCGCCGTTGACCTGCACGAGGAACAGCTCGACGGTGTTGGACATGTTGTTGATCTCGAAGGCCAACCACTGCCCGTCGGGGGACCACTGCGGGTTCTGTGCGTGCCCGCTGTCCTTCGTCGAGACCTCTGCGGCGAGCGCTGGGGCCACCCCGAGGGAGGCCGTCAGCAGCAGGAGCCTGGCCAGGGAACGTCCGAGCATCACTTACTCCTCGCGGGGACCGGGGCGAGCGTGAAGGCGAGCTGGCCCCAGGGATAGAGTCGATCGGTGTCGTAGTAGGCTCCGCCGCCGACGGTCACCGCGCCGGCGAGGCTGGAGCCGATCTCCAGGAAGGCGAAGCTGATGGAGAGGTCGCCGCCGCCCATGCGGGAGGTTCCCTTGAGCGCGGCGGTGTCCGGCGGGGCCTCACCCTGGAGGTGCTTGGCGCCCAGGGCGACCATCTCGCAGTTCACCTCGCCGTCGGGGTTGTTGGCCTCGCAGGCGCTGACCAGATCGGCCGAGGAGAGCTGGCCGCCGCTCTGCAGGCCCAGCGCGTAGCTGCCGCCGGCCCCGATCCAGAGCTTGTTGGCCCGGAAGGCCGCGCCCAGGCGCCCCACGCCCAGGTGCATGTTCGCCCCTGAGGTCTGCGGTGACATGAACAGCCCGTGGTAGCCCACCTGCGCGCTCACTCCGATGGCGGGGGTGATTCCGACCTCAAGGCCCACAAGGCCCCGGCCGCCCAGCTCTCCATACCCCCCAGGCACCGGAGAGCTTCCCGCGCTGTCGGTCCCGACCTGCAGATAGGACGCGCCGAGATCCAGGCGGGGCCCCACGAAGGCCAGGCCCTGCTGCTTGGGCTGATCGGGATCGGTCTGGGCCACCGTGCCGCCGCCCAGCTTGACGGTCTGGGGCGCGTCGCCGGAGGCGAGGGTGAAGAGGCGCTCGTCCTCGCCGGCGCGGTAGGTGTACCCGCCGAGGGGCAGCAGGCCCTCGTAGTTGCGGCCCTCGGCCACGGCCGCCTGGGCCGTCTCCACCGCCTTGCGCTGGTCGGGGGCGAAGGGCATGCCCTTGATGACCAGCTCGTGGGGGGTGTCCTTGTCGCCGCCCTTGAGGGTGACCATGACGTAGTTGGCGTTGATGTTGTCCAGCCAGCTCCGGGCCTCCTCGGTCTCCTCGACCGAGAGCGCGCCCTCCACGCGCTCCTTGCAGGCCGCCATGTCCCCGAGCCCGCGGGCGGCCTGGGCGCCCAGGTACCAGTCCTGGTAGCTCAGCACCTCGCCCTTCTTCTGGAGCGCGAGCAGCTCCTGGAAGGAGCGCTCCACGCCCGCCCAGGCGTTGGAGCTGGCGCGCTTCTTCATCTCTTCTGTAAGCCGGCGGTGCTCTGCCTTCTCCACCTCGCCCGCCTGGGCCTGCGCGGGGAGCAGGGTGAGGGCGAGCACAGGGACCAGCGAGAGCCTGGCGATGAAGAGCAGGTGCTTGGCGTTCATGAGTCTTCTCGGGGGTCTTGGGGGGCGGCGGCGTGGCAGGCGACGGAGTGGGTGTCATCCAGCCGTTGCAGAGAGGGTACCGTGGCGACGCACCGCTCGGCGACAGGCGGTACGCACTGGGGGCAATCCAGGCGGAACGCGCAGCCTGTCGGGGCGAGGCCCCGATCCGGCAGGCGCGAAGACCAGGGATCGAACAGCATCCGCGCGTAGGGGTGGACCGGGTCTTCCTCCCTGAGGTCGAGCTTCTCGATGATGTGTCCGTCGAGCATCACGAGCACTCGGGTGGCCCACTTCCGCGCGGCGGACATGTCGTGGGTGACAAGGATACACCCCGCGTCCTTCGGGAGGTTGCCGATCAGGTCTCTCAAGACCTCTTCGCGGCGGTCCGGCTCCAGGCCGGAGGTGGGCTCGTCGGCGACGACGAGGCGGGGGCGCAGGGCCAGCACCCGGGCCAGGGTGACGCGGCGCTGCTCGCCCCCGGACATCTGGCGCGGCAGGGCGGCCAGGCGGTGGCCCAGGCCCAGGCGTTCCAGCATGGCGATGGCCTGGCGCTCGGCCTCGGCGCTGTCGAGGCCGCCCAGGACGCGGAGGGTCTCGACGACGTGCTCCAGCGCCGACTGCTGAGGATCGAGGGCGGACATCGCGTCCTGGGGCACGTACTGGTAGCGCACCCGGTGGGGGTAGCGCTCGCGCTCGGTCATCGTGTCCCAGCGGCGGCCCTCCAGCAGGATCTGGCCGCTGGTGATCTCCTCCAGGCCCAGGACGAGGCGGGCGAGGGTGGTCTTGCCCGAGCCGGACTGGCCCACGAGCGCGATGATCTCGCCCTCGTGGATCTCGATGTCCACGGACTTGACCGCGTGGATGGGGCGCTCGGGCGACCAGGGGAAGGCGCCCTGCTGGATGAAGGTCTTGGAGACCGACACAACGCGGACGACCGGCTCGCTCATCGCGCCCCCTGGCCGGGCAGGTGGATCACCGTGTCCGCGATGCGGTCGACGGTCTCCTGGTGGTGGGAGATGAGCATGAGGCCGTAGCCGTGGTCCTGGCAGACCCGGACCATCAGCTCGATGACGGTGCGGGTGAGCACCGGATCGAGGCCGGTCTCGGGCTCGTCGGCGATCACCAGGCGGGGGCGGGGGGCCACCGCGATGGCGAGGGCGGCGCGCTGGCACTGGCCGCCGGACAGCTCGCCGGGGAGGGCGTTGGCGGCGCTCATGGGCAGGCCCACCTCGTCCAGGGCGGCCTGGACCGCCTTGGCGACGTCGGCCTGGGTGAGGCTGGCCGCGTCGGTGCGGCGGGAGACGGCGATCTCGAGCTGCCGGCCGACGGTGCGCCCCGGGTTGAGGGCCGAGGCGGCGGCCTGGGGGGAGTAGGTGAGGTAGGAGCCCCGCAGGCTCGCGGTGCGCCGCAGGAGCTTGCGCTGGGCCCGCAGCCCGCCCTGGCGGACCGGCTCGAACCAGTCGTCCGCCCCCAGCACCGGGTAGCGCAGGGAGCCCTCCTGGAGCCCCGGGTCCACGTCGATGAAGCCCATGACCGCGCGGGCGGTGAGGGTCTTGCCGGAGCCCGAGGGCCCCATGACGGCGGTGACCTTGCCGGAGACGACGTCGAAGGACACGCCCTTGACGAGGTCGCGCTCGTAGGTGGCGATCCGCAGATCCCGCAGCTCGATGAGGTGGTCGCTCATCGTGCCCTCACCGCGAGGGAGACGGACACCGAGATGGCCGCCACCATCGCCATCAGGCCCAGGCCCAGGCCCAGGGCGTGCCAGGTGGGCAGGTCCAGGGCGACCTTGTAGCCGAGGTCGAGGATCTCGGCCCAGGAGTGGGTCGAGTCGGAGTGGGTGAAGGAGGGCTGGCTCTCGGCGATGGCCAGGTAGGAGAGGGCGATCTCCAGGAAGACCACCTGCATCATCACCTCGACCCCCTGGCGCACGACCACGGGGCGCAGGTTGAGGCCGACGATGTGGTAGAGGTAGATGCGGACGCGGGAGAAGCCGTGGGCGCGCAGGGCCTCGACGAAGCGGGCCCCACCCAGCCGACCGGCGACCGAGGCGGCCTCGTCCATCGCGCCGGGGGCCGCGAGCACCGCCCAGGTCAGCGCGATGGGCAGCAGGCCGCGCACGTCGGCGGGAAGGAGCAGCGCGACCACCAGCACCACGACCATGCGGGGCAGCGCGCCGACCACCTCTCCGAAGGCCTGGACCAGGGCGGCGGCCCGGTTGGAGTCGGTGCAGGCCAGCAGGCCCCCGACCACGCCGAACAGCGCGACCACCGCGCCCCCGATGATGGAGGGCATGGCGACGACCCTGGAGCCCTGGAGGGCGTACTCCAGCAGGGGGCGCCCGCGCCCGTCGGCGCCGAAGGGCGGCATCGCCCCCGGGCCGGCGAAGCCCATGGAGAGGTCGGGCTCAGAGAGGTGCTCCGGGGCGAAGAAGCCCGGCACCACGAGCAGCAGGAAGCAGATCACCGCGAAGGTGGCGGGCACCATGCGCCTCATGCGAGCACCCCCTTGGGGGCCCGCCGGACGTGCAGCGCGACCAGGATCTCCACGACGGCCTGCAGGACGAGCAGCACCGCCGAGAGCACCGCGAAGCCGAAGGCCGCCGCGATGACCACGCCGAAGTCCTGGGCCAGGGTGCCGCCCCACAGGAGGTCGCCGAGGCCGTCGATCTGGAGCACCACCTCGACGACGACCGCCCCGGAGAGCAGGTGGAGCAGCCGGGCCCGCATCTGGCCGGCGATGGCCGGCAGCACGTTGGGCAGGGTGTTGGCCAGCTCGCTCTCGCCGCGCAGCACGGCGAAGCGCACGTAGCGCTGCTGCCGCTCGGCGTCGACCAGCTCGCGGACGCCGATGACCGCGCCGGCCAGCGCCGCGTCCGCCAGGCCCAGGGCCAGGGCGCCCAGCACGAGCTTGACCCGCATCGCCTCGGGGTCGAAGGCCGCCGCGCCGTACTTGATGGTGACGATGGCGGCCGCGCAGAGGGCCAGCACCACCGCCGGGGCGAGGCCGACGCCCCGGAACGCCACGTCGAGCTGGCGGGGCAGGGCCTGGGTGGCCGCGCCGATCGCGCCCAGCACCAGCGGCACGAAGGCGAGGGTCACCAGCAGCGCGGTGTTGGGGATGGAGGTCTCCAGCATGGGCCCGACCGGGGAGCCGGGCAGCAGCCGCCAGGAGTTGCCGAAGTCACCGCCGAGCGCGGCGCTGATCCAGCCGGAGAAGAACTGCCAGGGGCCGCCGTCGAGGTTCCAGCGCCGGGCCAGCTCCGCGGTGCCGGAGCAGACCTCCGGCGGGCAGATGATGGAGGCCGGGTCCCCGGGCAGCGCCCAGATCAGCAGCGTGATCACGGCAGGCACGGCGAACGGCAGGAGGAGTGCCGCGCCGAGACGCACCGTGGGTCGGATCCACCATCGCTTCATCGAAGTCGTTCCTGGACTGCGGAGCAGGTGATGAGCGGGGAGGCCAGCGGCCGGCCTCCGCCCTCAGCCCCCGAACTTCCAGCTGTCGAAGACGGTCCAGTAGAAGTACGGCGTGATGGTGTTGCCACGCACCTCGGTGCGCCAGGCGGACTTGGTGTCCAGCTTCCACAGGAAGAGGTAGGGAAGCTCCTCGTCCAGCTTGGCGTGGAGCTTGTGGTAGGCGTCCTGGGCCTGGGTGTCGGTCTTGGCGACGTCGTACTGCGCCAGGAGCGCGTCGATCTGGGGGTTGGAGTAGTTGAAGATGTTGAAGGCCCCGCGCCCGCTGCGGCGGCTGTGGAACAGCGGGTTGACGTCCTCGACCAGGCCGAAGGACCACTTGCCGATGACCAGGTCGTACTCCGGCGCGTTGCCGGTCAGGACCTTGTTGTTCCAGTCATCGACGGTGATCTTGAACTCCTGGCGGTCGAAGCCGGCCGCGCCGAGCTGGTTGCCGACCTGGGACAGGAGGTCAGGGGCCTCGTTGTCCAGCGGCGCCTTCATGCCGATGCGGAAGCTGACCGGCTCGCCCTTGTAGTGCCACCGACCGCCGAGCTGCTTGAGGCCCGCCTCTTGCAGCAGCTTGAAGGCCGTCGCCTGGTCGGAGCGGTCCTTGGTGGGCACCGCGCGGTTGTAGTAGGGCGAGGACTGGACGAAGGGCCCCGAGATGAACTCGCAGGGGGAGTTCTTCTCGCCGGGCTTCACGCCGATGGACTTCTCGCGGAGGTCGGTGCGGTCCAGCAGCAGGTTGAGGGCCTGCCGGACCCGCTTGTCGGCCAGGTAGGGCTTGTCGGGGTTGACCGCGACGAACCACCAGGACCGCAGGTCGTAGGACTTCAGCGCCAGCTCGTCGGAGGCCGAGACGTCGGCGCGGTAGGGGGGCGGCACCGCGATGATGCCCTGGACGCCGTTGTTGAGGAGGGTGCGGACCTGCACGAGCGGGTCCTGGCCCTCCTGGAGGGTCATGGTGTCGATCTTCGGGTCGTGGTGGGCGTTCTTGAAGGCCTCGAAGTTGACCCCGCGGCGCCCCAGGGAGCCCTTGGCCGGCCCCGTGCCGACGGGGCGGGCGGAGAACTCGTTGTCCGGCTGGATGGCGGTGTCGCCGCCGAAGACGTGCTGGGGGAGGACGTGGAAGCCGAGCCGGTTCAGCGGGTTGTGGAAGACCTTGGTGAACTTCACCAGCGCGACGTCACCCTTCTCGGCCTCGCAGCCCGCGAACACCAGGCGCTGCTTCTCGGCGATGGGGCTGGGGGTGCTCGGGTTGAGCATCGCGTCCACGGAGAAGCAGATGTCCGCGCTGGTGAGCGGCTTGCCGTCGTGCCACTTGATGCCCTTCTTGAGGGTGAGCCGGATGCCCTTGCCGCCGTCGGTCAGCTCCCACTGCTGGACGACCTGGGACACCAGCTCGTTGGTGATGGGGTCGTAGTAGTACAGCCGGTCGAACACCAGCTCGTGGACCCGGTTGTCCACCATCGAGCTGGCGAACAGCGGGTTCATCGTGCTCGGGAGGCTCTCTTCATAGAACGTGAGAGAGGCGCCGGTCGAGAGGGCGGTGGCAGCGATGCCCATGACCATCAGCAGCTTGCGACGAAGCGGTCCCATGAGGGCTCTCCTGCTAGTGCATCGGAAGGGAAGGACCCGCATCCCGGCTCACCCGGAGGTGGAGCGCGTCCAAGGAGACCCGGGCAGCCTGCAGCCCGGGAAGGGTATCGACCTGGCTGTGCAGGAGCTGGATGGCGCGCACGCTGTTGCGCTTCCCCGTGTCCCACGCGGCCAAGGCCAGGAAGAAGGTCGGATCGGCGGCCGCGTTGATGCAGCGGTCGCGGGCGTTGAGCAGGAGCACCCCGGCGGTGCGTTCGTCACCCATCGCCGTCGCCGTGCGAGCGGCGGCGCGGAGCACCCCAGCGCGGATGAAGTCGGAGAACACGCGGTGGTCCATGGCCTCGGCGCCCGCAGCGGTCGCCATCGCCTGCTCGTATTGACGCGCGAGCGCGGAGCTGTCATCCAACAGGCAGTCCACGTTGAGCGCGCCCTCCGGGGCACACGCCGCGATGACGTGCGCATATGGGGAGGTAGTACTGTGCTTCTGGAGAACCTCGGCGGGGGTCTCCGAGCCGGTGACCTCCGCGACGAAGGCCAGATCCGCCTCGCTTGACCAGGGTCCCATGAACAGGGCCTCCAGGGGCAGCTCCGCGGGCACCTCGCGCGAGGCGCTCTCCGGGGCGAGGCGCCAGGGGGCCAGCAGGGCGTCCACCAGCGCGTCCCCGCCAGCCGCGCGCGCCGCCTGCTCGTGCCAGATCGCGGCGTGCAGCAGGGCGGTGGGGTCGGAGAAGCCGGCCTCCAGGTCGCCCACCGTCTCGGGGACGAGGTAGTGGGGCGCCTCGGCCAGCGGGGGCGCGACGCCGGGCTTGACCTCGGGCATCGCGAAGAGGGCCGGCTGGTCGGACAGGACGAACCAGCCCCCCTCGGCCTCCAGGCGGGCCACCCAGGCCCGGTCGGCCGCCGCGAGGGCCTCCACCGGGGAGTTGACGCTCAAGCCGATCTGCTCGCGCCCGGCGGGGTCGCCGTCGATCAGCCGGGCCAGGCCCAGGAGGTAGACGACCTCGGCCGGGTCGCCCTCCCGGCGCTGATCCTCCTTGTAGGTCTGGATGATCGCTCGGGACTGGATGAGCAGCGCCTGACGGTACAGCGCGGCGGCCTCGGCGTGGAGCCGGGCAGCGGCGGGGCCCTCGCCCCCGAAAGCCTCGATCGCGCCGGTGTAGTCGGCCTTGTAGACCGCCTGCCAGCCGGGCTGCCCGGTCAGGGCCGCCGTGGCCTCGGGGGCCGCGACCTCGACCAGCCAGCTCTGTGACACGAGCGCGGGCGGCGCCACCTCCCGGGACGTGGGGGTCTCGACGTCCGCGCTGTCAGAGCCGGAGCACGCGATCAGGGCCGTCAGGAGGAGCACGCTCATTCGTCCTTGCAGTACTTCTTGCTGCCCGCCGTGGAGACGCACAGGGCCATGGGCTTGGCTTCGTCCTGACCGGCCGCCCGAGCATAGTCCAGCCACTCGCGGGAGTAGTCCTTCGCCATCCCCCGGAGCTTCTCTTCCTTGGCGATCAGCTCGTCCCGCTCGGCGCCCGAGGCGTCCAGCAGCTTCTTGTTGGCGTCCTCCCACAGCTTCACCGCGGCCTCGGCGCGGAGCTGGTACAGGGAGTTGACCCGGGAGGTGAACGTCGAGCCCGACCACTGCTGCTTGTTCTCCAGCGCGTAGTCGGCCCACTTGATGACCCCCCAGGCGCGGCCGACGCCGCCGCGGGACAGGTGCAGCGCGTACTTGAAGCAGAGGTCGGGGTCGGAGCGGTCGATGTCCTCGAGGTGCCGCTTCATCAGCCGCTCCCACTCGGCCTTGTTGCCCGCCGCCTCGGCGTTCATCAGCAGCACGCGGGAGATCTTGTCCTTCTGGGTCTGGCTGGAGCCGCCGGCGATGTTGCCCTCCAGGCAGGAGATCTGCTGGGGCAGCAGCCGGCCCATCAGGGCGTTGCCCTCGAGCGCGATGAGGTCATCGCAGCCCGCGGGGGGCGGCGGGGGAGGGGGCTCCCCCGGACCCTCGGGGCCGTCCGGGCCGTCCACCACCCCGTCGTCGCCAGGGGGACCCTCAGGCTCGGGCACCGGATCGGGCTCGGGCACCGGGTCAGGCGTGTTGACGTCGGAGCCGGGCAGGGGCTTGGGCTGGCCGAACGCGGGGCGGTCGCGCGGCGGATCGGCGGGCGGGTCGTTCTGTGCCACGCCGTCGGTGGCGCCGCCCCGCACCGGACGGACGTCCGGGGTGGGACGGGGGTCCGGCTTGACCCCGGAGGGCTGGGAGGGGCCCGGATCCCGGGGCGGTGGGGGACGCGCGGGCTCCGCGGCGGCCACCTGGGGCGGTGGATCCTTCTTGGCCGCGCCGCCCTTCTTGCCGGTGTAGTCCGAGAGCCCGCTGAACGGCGAGAGGCTGGCCGTGGGGGCCAGATCGAACCACCCGACCCGCATGTCCGAGGGCAGGGGGCGCCCGGACTCGTCATAGGAGACGCCCGGGTCGACGGTGTAGCCGCCCACGATGCAGGCCGCCCAGCCGTCCTGGCAGGGGGCGTCGGAGAAGAGGGTCTTGTAGTCCCCGAGGCCGGCGGCCCAGGCCGCGGTGGCCGAGAGGAGGCCGAGCCCGACGAACATCGATCGAAGACGCATGATCGCTTGCCTCCTCAGTTGGCCGGGCCGCCGCCGCCGGTGGTGTCCCGGGGGGTGTCGCGGCCGAAGGACATCATCGGCTCGTCGATGGTCTCATCGTCGAACTCGAGCTTGTTGAGCGACACCTTGAAGTTGTTCTTGCGGCGCCGCACCTGGTACTGGATGACCTGGGTCTCGTAGCCGGGGGCGGAGATCTCCAGCACCAGGATCATGCCGGGCTCGAAGATCATCTCGGTGCCGTCGGGCATGTAGAGGACCTCTTCGTCCCAGGTCCCGTCGACGCTGTTGACCCGGTGGCGGTCGGCCTCGTCGGGGTGACGGATGACGGCGGTGGGCACGGGCACGGCGTCCTGGTCCAGGACCTGGACGTAGACGCGGGTGCCGATCTCGCCCTTGGCGGCGCAGCCCCCGGCACCCAGGAGCAGCGCGACCGCGACGGTGGAGAGGGTGTTCTTCATGGGTAGACCTCGAAGCTTGGAGTCCTATCGCTGCTCAAGGTAGTCCGCGAACAGGCCCTCGGGAGCGAGGGAGCTCGCGGTGCCCTCGTCGCCGGCCCGCAGCGCGGCCAGGGCCGCTGCGTCGGACTCGGGGACGTCGTCGAGCAGGGCCAGGGCGATGTCGGGGTTCTTGTCGCCGAGCACGGAGGAGGCGGTGATCCGGGCGTGGGCCAGCCCGTCGGACGGAGCCTTGCCCTCCAGCTCGTCGAAGGTCTGCTTGCAGCCTTCGGCGTTGCTGAGGCCGGCCCCTTCGGTGCCGCCTTCGCTGCACAGGATGATGCCGCGGGTGGCCAGCACGCGCCACGCCTGCCCCTTGGGGGGGAAGGAGATGGCCTCCAGCAGGTTGGAGGCGACCTGGCTCTCGCCCACCGACGCGGCCCGGCCCGCCCAGAGCAGCAGCTCCTCGGCCTTGCGCTCCCGGTCGTCGGGCATGCCCTTCACGACCTCCTCGACGGAGACCGCCGCGACGCGGCGCTGGCCGAGGGCCCACAGGGCATAGTTCTCGGCGAGGCCGGCGACCAGGGGGTCCTCGTCGCCCAGCAGGGAGAGGTACGCGGAGGCGGTCTCGCCAACGCTGCCCGGCGTGCCCTTGATCTCGTTGAGGAGGGTCTCGGCCTCCTCCCGCTCGCCGTCGGCGAGGTCGACCTCGGCCACGAGCAGCTTGCCCGCGGGCAGGCCGCTGGCCCCGGCGTGGGTGCGCACCGCGTCGGTGTCGCCGGTCTTGAGGGCCACCAGGGCGCGGCGCAGCTTGATGTCCCCGACAGCCTCGCCCGCGGGGGCCTCGGCCGCCGCCAGGAGCTGGTCGGCCTTGTCGTATTCGCCCCGCAGGTAGGCCCCGTAGGCCGCACCCACCGCCGCGGGCACGCTGTCGGCGTGCTCGGCGAGCGCGGCGTCGTAGGCGGCCATGGCCCCCGGGATGTCGCCCTGGCGGAGCTTGCTCTCGGCCTCGGCGGTGACGTCCTCGCCCCCACCGCCGAGCAGCCCGCAGCCCCCGAGGGTCAGCGCGCAGGTCAGGGCCGCGGTCAACGCCGCCGCAGTCCGTGGTGCGCTGGGAATCTCGAACACTGAACGCATAGCCTCTCCTGGAGCGCGCGCGCGTCGGATGGTCGAACGGGGCCCATCTTAGGGGCACCGCACAACGAGGATGGATTCTAACACCTGCGTAGTAGAACCTCGAACGGGGGGGGCGACAAGCCCGCCCGCGCCGGACAGCGCCGCGCGTGCCTCCTTGGTGCTGGCATGATATGGGTCCGCCGGTGCACCTGCAGGGAGGCGCTCGGGCCCTACGATGCAGGACCCCCATCGCTGATGAATCCTTCCGCCCCCTCCAGACGCCTCGACATCACCCTGCTGAAAGAGCGCAGCGGGGGCACCTTCGCCAAGGTCTATCTCGCCGAGGCCACGGGCGCAGGCGGCATCTCCCGCCTGGTGGCCGTCAAGGTCCTCCGGGAGAAGTGGGCCCAGGCTGACGAGTTCCTCGCCCGCACCAAGGACGAGGCCCGGCTGCTCGCCCAGCTCCGCCACCCCAGCATCGTCCGGGTCGAGGATCTGGTCGAGCTGAACGGCCAGCTCGCCATCGTGATGGAGTTCGTCGACGGCATCGATCTCCAGCAGCTCATCGAGACCCTCAAGAAGCGCGGGCAGCGGCTGCCCCCCCGGGTCGCCTACTCGGTCGTGCAGCGGGCCGCCGCCGCCCTGGACGTGGCCTGGCGCAAGGCCCCCTACGGGCGCACCGAGCCGATCCGCGTCGTTCACCGCGACGTCAAGCCCTCCAACATCATGCTCACCCCCGAGGGGGAGCTGAAGATCCTGGACTTCGGCACCGCCCGGGGCAGCTTCGAGAACCGCGCCGCCCACACCACCATGTTCCGCTTCGGCTCGCTCAAGTACATGAGCCCGGAGCGGCGCTTCGGCGATCGGGGGGACCACCCCAGCGACGTCTACGCCCTGGGGCTGATGCTCATCGAGTTCCTCCACGGCGGCTGGCTGCAGCTCCTGCCGGAGCCCCCGGACCACGAGTCCGCGATCACCACGGCGGTCAACGCCATCGAGGACACCGGCATGCCGGCCGCCGACTGGGACGAGGCGGTGCGCAAGGTCCTCCTCCAGATGTGCGCGGACGCCCCTGAGCACCGGCCCACCGCCGAGCAGGTGGTCAAGCTGATGCGCGCCTTCGCCGACCAGGCCGCCGGCCCCTCCCTGGAGGCCTTCTGCGCGGACGTGGTCGGCCCGGTAGCCGCCGAGGTCTACCCCCAGGAGGGCGGCACCCTGGCGGGCACCCAGCTCGTCATCAACCAGTCCGGGGACCGCCCCAAGGACGGCCCGCCCCTCGGCTCCCCGATCCAGGCGGCGGCGCCCACGATGCCGCCCCCGGAGCCCGAGCCGCCCCCGCCGCCGCCGCGCCGGCGCGCCCCCACCGAGCCCCCCATCGAGGCGCTGTCGCCGCCCCAGCAGGTGGCCTCGGGGCCGATCGCGTCGGGGCCCATCGCCTCGGGGCCGGTGGCGGGGGACCGCACCATGCCGCCGCCGGAGCCCGCAGCCGCCCCGCCGGTGAAGAAGCGCGGCCCTCTCATCTTCGTCCTCGTGGGCGCGCTGGCCTTCTTCTTCTTCGGCGGGATCGCGGTGGTGGGCGGGGTGTGGTTCTTCCTGTTCCGCGACGGCTCGGACGTCCCCGACGTCGACCCGGTCGTGGTGGACGCGCCCGAGGACCCCCCGCCGCCCCCCGAGCCCACCGGGGTCGAGCTGGCGGTCACCGTCTCCGGCGAGCTGGTGCAGTGGGCCCGCGTCCTCGACGCCACCGGCGGCTCGGTGCTCAAGGGCGATGAGGCCGGCGTCACCGGCACCATCGAGCCCGGCGAGTACCAGCTCGCGGTCAAGCTGGTGGGCCGCCCGACGGCCACCGCCCCCCTCACCGTCGCAGATTCTCCGATCTCCTTCGACTGCACCGTCCAACGAGGCGGTAAAGTGAAGTGCGTGGATCCCCAGGATCAGGCCCGCCAGCTGATGCTGGACCACCAATAGGGGCCCGCCCCCGCGCGCCCAGGATGGCGCCGATCCATCGGAGAGCGCTGTGTACATCCTGCTGCTGGCCTGCCCCGCGATCGCCGCGACCCTGACCGTGGACGCCTCCGGGGGCGCGTCCTACACCTCCATCCAGAGCGCCATCAACGCCGCCCGCAACGGCGACATCGTGCGCGTGCGCCCCGGCACCTACACCGAGACCATCGACACCTCGGGCAAGAACCTCACCATCGAGTCCACCAGCGGCTCGTCGCAGACCACCATCGACGGCACCAGCGGCGACCACGTCGTCAGCGTCTCCAGCGGCGAGACCGTCACCCTGACCGGCTTCCGGCTGGAGGGGGGCAGCCACGGCGTCGAGGTGCGGGCCTCCACGCTCACCGCCGAGGACATCACGGTCACCCAGGTCACCGGCGCGGCCCCCGGAGGCGGCTTCTCCGTCACCGAGGGCGGCACCCTCGTGGTCGACGACTGCCGGGTCCGCAACATCACGCTGACCAACAACTTCTACGGCGGCGGCTTCTACATCTACGAGGCTACCGCGACCATCTCCAACTGCACGGTCTCCGGCAACAGCGCCTACCAGGGCGGCGGCGCGTACATCTGGGACGCCACGGTCACGATGACCGACGTCGACTTCGACGGCAACGCCAGCGACTGGCACGGCGGCGGCCTCCGCATCCGCAACGGCAGCGACGTCACCGGCACCCGGGTCACCCTCCAGAACAACACGGCGACCAACAAGGGCGGCGGCGCCTCGGTGGTGGACTCCGACATGGACCTCCGCAACAGCGAGGTCACCGGCAACACCGCCGGGGACTCCGGGGGCGGCCTGGCCGTCGAGAACGCGCTCCGTAACGGAACGGTGTTCCGGGGGACCCTCTCGGGCAACACCGCGGGCGGCGCGGGCGGCGGGGTATACGCCTGGGGCGCCGACCTGGAGCTGCGCGGCACCCTCGCCGACAACACCGTCGCCCTGAGCACCACCTCCGGCGCGGGGGTCTACTTCGGCGACGGCGACCTGAGCCTCGTGAACCTGGACATCTCCGGGCACAGCGCCTACGACGGCGGCGCCATCTACGCCTCGGGCACCTCGGGCTCGGTGACCGCCAGCGGCGGGGTCTGGAGCGACAACAGCGCCAGCAACGACGGCGGGGTCCTCCACAGCCAGATGTCCGCCACGCTCACCGATCTGGAACTGAACGACAACACCGCGGGGGGCGACGGCGGCGCGGTCTTCCTGGACGAGGCCTGGCTCTGGCTGGAGGACAGCACGCTGCTGCGCAACGAGGCGGCCCAGGACGGCGGCGCGGTGATGGTCTACAAGGCCGAGGTCAACGCCAAGCAGTGCGACTTCCGCAACAACACCGCCGGGCGCAACGGCGGCGGTCTGCACCACCTCGCGGTCGGCGCGGGGGGCAGCCACGCCACATTCAACCGGAACACCTTCCGCCGGAACAGCGCGGGCACCAACGGCGGCGGCGCGGGCACCGACGCGGCCAAGGACGTCACCTCCAAGTACAACACCTTCGAGGAGAACAGCCCCTCGGGCCTCTACGTGGCCAGCCCCCGCTCCCTCATCATCAAGTTCGAGAGCTTTGAGGAGAACGAGGGCGACGGCTTCGTGGGCCTCAACGTGGACAGCGGGCGCATGGAGGGCTGCCGCTTCCTGGGCAACCAGGGCGACGGCGCGCTGTTCTCGGCGTCGGGCGGCGGCTACGAGATCACCACGTCGGTGTTCAACGGCAACAACGACGCGGGCCTGCGGCTCTCGGCCACCGGCAGCGGCGGCGTCACCGTGGCCAACATCGACGCCCTGGGCAACGGCACCGGCGTCGCCGTCGACTACGGCACCGGCGTCACCGTGGTCAACGCCATCGCCATCGGCAACGACGACGGCTTCGCCACCAGCTCCAGCAACCCGGACATCTCCTACTGCGACGCCTGGGGCAACGGCGACGACTGGGCCGGGGGCCTGGGCAACCTGACCGGCTCCAACGGCAACCTCTCCGAGGACCCCGAGTACAGCGCCTGGTCCGACGACGGCAACCCCTACAACGACCTCGTCTACCTGGGCTCGACCTCCCCCTGCCGCGACGCCGGGGACCCCTCGTTGACCGACCCGGACGGCTCCCGCTCGGACATGGGCAGCTTCGGGGGCCCCCGCGCCAACGACGACGACAGCGACGGAGACGGCTACCACCCCTCCGACGGGGACTGCGACGAGTCCGACGCCAGCGTTCACCCCGGGGCGAGCGACCCCTGGTACGACGGGGTCGACAGCGACTGTGACGGCGCCGACGACTTCGACCGGGACGGCGACGGCTACCGCCACGAGTCCAGCGGGGATCCCGCCAACCGTGTCGACTGCGACGACACCGACGACGACGTCCACCCCGGGGCCGACGACCCTGCGGGCGACGGCGTGGACGCGGACTGCGACGGCGTGGACGGCGAGCCCTCCGGCGATGACACCGGCGATCCGGGCGACGACACCGGCGACCCGGGCGAGGACGACACCGGGGACTCCGGCTGGTGGACCGACGGCGACGGCGACGGCTGGGCCCCCGCCCAGGGCGACTGCGACGACGCCGAGGCGGCCGTCCATCCCCAGCAGGACGAGGTCTGCGACGACGGCGTGGACAACGAGTGCGACGGCTACGCCGACAGCGACGACGCCGAGTGCCGAGGCAGCGCGGCCTGCAACGGCTGCGCCGGAGCGCCGGTGGGCGGGGCGTGGTGGCTGCTCGTGGCGCTGGTGGGGTGGGCGCGACGGCGACGGTGACTACCGCGTCGCGTCCGCCACGGCCTTCACCGTCTTCTCCCCGATGTACGAGGTCGACCCGAAGGCCTCCAGCGACGACCACGGCCGGCCGTCGAGGATGATGTTCACGCCGCGCCCGTAGACCCCCGCCGCCCGGAGCTGGTCCTCGGTGGCGGTGTTGAGGAAGGCGAGGGCGCGGCCGGCGTGGTCGGCCTCGAAGCGGATACCGTCGGCGACCGCGGCGCCCGAGGCGTAGCCGGAGGCGTCGGTCTTCGCGGGCGCGGGGGCCGGATTCGGCGGCGCGGGCTTCGGAGAGGTCGACGGCGCGGGCGTTGTCGCAGGCTCGGGTGCAGAGACCTGCGTAGCGGCGGGCGGTCGGGAGACCGGCTTGGGCGTCTCTACTGGCGGCACCTCCGGCGGAGCCTCCACCGGCACCGGCACCTCGATCACCCGCTCCACGACCCGCGGGGCCGGCGGGGGGACCGGATCCGGATCGCTGGCCAGCAGGAACAGCCCCGCGCCCGCGCCGCCCCCCACGGACATCAGCGCCAGCAGCGCCACCCCCCAACGGGCGCGCCTGGGCGGCGGCTTGTCCAGGGTCTCGGTGGACTCGGCCAGGGGCATGCCCACCACGGAGTCGTCGGAGACCGTGTGGTCCTCGCCCAGCCAGGCCTCCAGGTCCCGGACCAGCGCGCCCGCGTCGGGGTAGCGGGCGGCGGGGTCCTTCTCCATGCAGCGCATGACGATGCGCTCCAGGGTCTCCGGCACCGGCACGTCCGGCCGCCGGGTGCGCATGGGCGGGTAGGGGCTGCGCACGTGGTGCAGCGCGATGGTCATCGGGTTTTCGGCGAAGTAGGGCAGCACCCCGGTGAGCATGCGGTAGAGGATGCAGCCCAGGGAGTACAGGTCGGCGCGGCCGTCCACGGTGTCCAGGCCGCGGGCCTGCTCCGGGGCGATGTAGTGGGGCGTGCCCATGAACGCGCCGGACCGGGTGATCGTGGAGTTGTCGTCGCCCTTGACCAGCCCGAAGTCCAGCAGCTTGGGCAGCTCGTTGCCCTCGTCGTCGATGACCAGGAAGATGTTGGAGGGCTTGATGTCCCGGTGCACCAGCCCGCGCTTGTGGGCGTGGCGCAGGCCCCGCGCGACCCCCAGGGCCAGCCGCACCGCGCGGTCGGTGCCCAGCGGCTCGCCGTCGAACAGCTTGCGCATCGTCACGCCCTCGAGCAGCTCCATCGCGATGAAGCAGGCGCTGTCCTCGGTGCGGCCGAAGTCGAAGACCGTGACGATGTTGGGGTGGGACAGCCGACCGGCCAGGGCCGCCTCGCGCAGGAAGCGCAGTTCGAACTGGGCGCGCTGCTCGTCGTCCACGTCCGGACGGACCACCTTGAGGGCGACCTGACGGTTCAAGGGGATCTGGAGGGCCCGATACACCCGCGCGACGCCGCCGGATCCCAGGGGGGCGATGACCTTGAACCGGCCGCCGATGAGCTGGCCGATGAGCGGGTCGACGCGCGGCTTCCTGGGCTGTTCTGGCGCTGCGGGCTGCTCTTTCACAAGGCTGGCCTCGGGGGAGCGGGCTTCGCGCTCCTGGACCGGCAACGTAGCACCCCGCCTCGGACCGTGCATATTGATCGGGTGGTGACCGAACGTACGGTGGAAGATCCGGTCAGTCGCCGGTGGTGCTCCCGTCGGGCCAGGTGAGACGGTGAACGGTAATGGGGTCGCTCAATGTGACGTCCGCGGACACGAAGTCGTCACCTCGGGCCATCGAGATCGTGATCCGTTGGTCGAGGGGTGCGTTGTTCCAGTAGGTGTCGTCGACGTAGTCACCGTGGCTGCTGTGATCGATCAGCCACCCCCCTCCCGTGGAGAACCCTGGCGTCCAGGCCTGATTGACGGGGGCGTCCATCGTCAGGGCGGCGCCGGTGTAGCCGGGCGCGGTAGCGCAGGTCCGTGCGACCGTGTCGAAGTCGAAGGAAGCCTGGGAGCCGTCGAGGGCCTGGGTCATGGGCAGCGCACAGTCGCCCGTCGGGTTGGTCAGCCCATAGCAGGTGGCCACGAAATCCTGGTAGGGGATCTCCACACCGGTGGGCCCGTCGGGAAGCCTCTCGTAGGTGTCGTAGGTCTCGTGCCCCTCCGCGCAGCGTGCCTCGAAGGTCGCGTAGCGCTCTGCGGTGTCCGGATCCGTGCAGCAGAGCGCACGCTGCGGGTTGGCGCTCTGGCAGGCCGCCTCGATCTGCGCTGGCGTGGCGGTGATCCCCACCAGCCGCTCGACGAGGACGCCCGGCGGGTCGCAGGTCTCAGCGACGTGGCTTTCGCCCTCCGGGCTGAGGCAGCAGGTCACCTTGGAGATGTCCACCGCCTCGCCGTTGTCCTCGCAATCCCCCGCGAGCAGGGGGACGGCCAGGAAGAGCAGGCTGAACCGTGCAGCTTTCATCAGGGTCTCCAAGAGGTTGGACACCTTCAAAGGATAGGAACCCGCCCCCATCTCCGCTTGACCTGCAGCGCCGGACTGCTTGACAATTCACGCCACGGGTACCCCTGCGGAGACGACCCATGACCCGGCTCCCCACCGTGGACAACGGCATCGTGCGGGCGCTGCTGGCGCTGGTCAAGCAGCGCGGTGGGGACGCGGCGGCGCTGCGCCGCGCGGTCGGCCTCGCGGACGTGGACCTGGAGGCGCGTTGGGGCCGGGTGGCGCTGACCACCTACTACGACCTCATCGAGCGCAGCAGCGCCGCCCTCGGCGACCCCGCGCTGGGCATCCGGCTGGGGCAGGCCTCCGCGCTCGACGAGTTCGATCTGGTGTCGATCCTGCTGATGACGGCCCCCACCCTCGGCCACGCGCTGCGGACCGTGCTGCGTTTCCAGCGGCTGTGGGCCGAGGGGGAGTGGCTGGAGCTTGGGGTGGCGAGGTCGGAGGCCCGGCTGGTGTTCCACCCCTGGGGGCTGCCCCGCGAGGCCCACCGGCTGCTGGCGGGCTACCACCTCGTCGAGGCCGCGCGGGTCCCCCCGGCGCTGCTCCGGCGGCCCTGGCGCCCCCTCCACGCGGAGGTCGCCTGGCCGGTCGACGCGACCACACCGCTGCTGGAGGAGGCGCTCGGGGTCCCGGTGCGCTGCGGGTCTCCGGCCACCGCGCTGGTGTTCCCGGCCGCATTGCTCGACGCGCCCATGCCCGCCGCGGACCGGCTCATCCACGGGGAGCTGCTGCGGCAGGCCGCCGAGCGGCTCCGGGCGCGCCCCGACGGGATCGATCTCATCGACCAGCTCTCCGCCCACCTCGAGCAGCGGCTGGAGGACGGCGCGCTGTCGGTGGCCCAGGCCGCGGCGGCGCTGGGGCGCTCCACCCGAAGCCTCCAGCGGGACCTGCGGGCCCAGGGGACCAGCTTCGGGCAGGTGCTGCGGGCGGTGCGGGAGGCCCGCGCGGCGCGGCTGCTGCGGGCGGGGGTCTCGGTGACCGAGGTGGCCCTGCGCCTGGGCTACTCCCAGACCAGCGCGTTCAGCCGGGCGTTTCGCCAGTGGACCGGGGTCGCGCCCACCGACGTCCGGTGACTCAACCCTCGCCGTACTCCTGCAAGCGCAGCTCGGCCATCAATCGGGCCTCCTCGGGGTCGGCGGTGGCCTGGAAGTTCACCTTGACGTAGTCCCGATCGCCGATGGCCTGGGCCTTGGCGTCCTCGCGCACCCCCAGGCCGTGCAGCACGTCCCGGAACGACAGGTCGTCGGGGTAGAGGAACAGCATGCCGTCGTACTCGAGGATGAGCTGCTCGCGCATGGCGCCGCGCACCCAGGTCTGGTGGCGGCCGTCCTGGTACAGCAGGGTGCGGCAGCGGTCGAACACCGAGAGCACCCGCTCGGCGGGGATGTCGACGGAGAGGTAGCGGCGCGGCTTGCCCCCGGACTCCTCGAGGTTGCGGCCAGCCCGCCGGTCGACCCGCTGGACGTACATGACGCTCAGAGGGGCCTCCAGGGCCTCGACGAGGGCGCGGTGGATGACGGCGAGGCGCTCGGGCGGCGCGCACACCGCCAGCCGGGTGCGGCCGTCGGGGCTGACCTCACCGCGAAACAGCTCGGGCACCGCGTAGCCGTCGGGCTTGCCCGCCTCGGTGACGGAGGTGGCCTTGGGGGTCATCATTCCGGCGGCTCGGGGAGCTGGGCCACCGCCCAGCGGGCGTGGGCCTTCCAGCGCTCGTCCACCACCCTACTGACCAGCACGACGTGGTAGCTGTCGAAGGCCTTGGCCTCCAGCTCGGCGGCGATGGCGGCGACCTCGGCGCGGAAGGGGACCTCGCCCTCGGGGGGGACGTGGATGGGGGGCTGGGTGCGGCGGGTGGCCTCGGCGGCCAGGCGCCAGGCGTCCCCGGCGCGGGCAGCCGAGGGCAGGCTCAGCTCGGCTTCGGCCGAGGCGGTCTCGAACAGGGCGATGGCGGCCTCGGCCTGCTCGGTGGCCTCGATGGCCAGGCGCTGGGAGTCGGCGGGGCTCTTGGGGGCCGCCGCGGCGTGCATCTCCTGGAGGATGGCCTCGCCGTCGACGAAGGCCTGCTGCGCGGCGGTCTTGGGGGCGCCCTCGAAGGGCAGGGCCGTGCCCAGGGGCAGCGGGGCGTCGGCGGAGGGCATCTCCACCGGGCCGATCGAGCCGTCGGGGGCCGGCGCCTCGGAGACGGGGCCGACGCCGCTGACGCCGACGTCCAGCTCGGTGGAGCCCTCGGGGGGGACCTTGGGCCCGCAGGCCAGCAGCAGGGAGAGCAGGATCATGACGGGCTCCTGGGCGACACCCGCACTGCTATCCCCTCCGGCGAGGCTTGACGAACCGGGGCGGCGCGGACAGGTTGCCTCACGATGCTGCCGACCTTCTACGACGTCGGGCCCGTGCGGGTCTCCCCCAACGTGGTCCTCGCGCCGATGGAGGGGGTCACCGACCTCACCTTCCGTCGCCTCATCCGCCAGATCGGCGGCGTGGGCCTGACGTGCACCGAGTTCATCGCCTCGGGGGGCCTCAAGGCCGACGGCGGCAAGATGTACGAGATGGCGCAGACCGACCCGGACGAGCGGCCGGTCTCCATCCAGCTCTACGGCAAGGATCCCGCGCAGATGGCCGAGGCCGCCCGCATCGTGCAGGGCCTGGGCGCCACGATCTGCGACGTCAACATGGGCTGCCCCTCCAAGAAGGTGTGCAGCAACTCCGGCGGCAGCGCCCTGATGCGGGAGCCGGCGCTGGCCCGGGACATCGTGCGGGCCGTGGTCGCGGCGGTGGACATCCCGGTCACGGTCAAGATGCGCTCGGGCTTCGACGCCGGCCTGCGCAACGCCCCGGAGCTGGCCTGGATCTGCCAGGAGGAGGGCGCGCAGGCCGTCGCCATCCACTGGCGCACCCGCGAGGACCGCTACGGCGGCCAGCGCCGGGTCGACAAGATCGCCGAGGCCAAGGCGCGGCTGCGCGTGCCGGTGCTCGCCAACGGCGACATCGTGGACGTGGCCTCCGCGGAGGCCATGTTCCGGGAGACCGGCTGCGACGGCGTGCTGGTGGGGCGGGGCGCCATTCGCAACCCGTGGCTGCTCAAGCAGATCAGCCAGTGGCTGGCCGGGGAGCCCCCGGTGGTGGTGGACGCCGCCGAGCGCCGCCGGGTGATGCTGGCCTACCTCGCGGGCATCCGCGCGATGTTCCGAAGCGACCACGGCGCTTTGGGGCGCTACAAGATGCTCGCTGGCTACTACACCCGTCAGCTCCCCCAGGGCAGGGTGCTCAAGCAGCTCATCCTCCACAGCCACGCCGTGCCCGAGGCCATCGAGCACACCGAGGCCTACTTCGCGCGGCTGGTCCGCCACGAGGGCGGCGAGGCCGACGCCTTCGAGGGCTACGCCGCGCCGGAGTACGTCCGGGCGCCCAAGGCGCGTGGGGCCGGGCGCGTGGCGGCCGTCCCAGGGTAGACTCCCGCCACGCCTGGAGTCCCCATGACCCTGATCCTCCTCGCCTTCCTGGCCTGCGGCCCCAAGGCCCCGGCCGACCCCAGCGCCCTGGCGTTGGACGACGCGGACGCCGCCGGCCGCGCCCTGAGCGCGCTCCCGCCCGGCCTGTACCGCATCGACGACGCCGACGCGCGCCTGGACACCGCCATCATCGCGGTGCACGGCCTGGACTCCCGGGGCACCGAGTGGGCCCACCCGCTGGAGATCCTGGAGCAGCAGGGCGTGGAGGTGTGGTGGTACGGCTGGAAGGACCGCCAGTGCCCGGACACCGGCGCGGCCGAGCTGGCGGCTGCGCTGGACGGCTTCGTCAGCGATCACAGCGGGCTGGAGCGCCTCATCGTCGTCGGGCACAGCTACGGCGGCCTGATCAGCACCCTCGCGGCCCAGGACCACAGCCCTGGCGTGCCCGAGCAGCTCCACATCGTGGCCTCCCCCTTGGGCGAGCACCCCCAGCTCCAGAAGCTCTGCAAGTTCAACGGGGTGGAGAACAAGGCCGCCGCCGAGGGCACCACCTGGCACCAGTGGCGCACCGTGCACGAGCAGGACGGCGCGTTCAAGGATCTGGAGGTGGACCCGCAGGTCGTCGAGCTGCCCGACCTGGAGGTCACCCAGCTCCCCGGGGAGTGGAAGGGGGAGCGCCTGGGGCACAACCGGTCTCTGACCTGGTTCGCCGAGGAGGTCGATGTGGTGGGGTTTTCGGAAGAGTAGACCGCTACGGCGGCGGCCCGGTCAACCCGTCGGCGTGTCGTCGCAGACGTCCCCGAGGCCGTCCCCGTCCGCGTCGTCCTGACCCGGACTCCACGCCCCAGCCGGGTCCAGGGACAGCTCCAGGTCGGTGACCGGGTTGCCCTCGTCCAGGAAGCGGGCGTAGGTGCCCCAGCCGCCGCCCTGGTCGTAGACCTTGAGCATCAGGCGCTGCCAGCCGCCGGTCAGGGTGACGACCTCGGTGAACTGGTCGACGTTGGTGCCCTGGCAGCCGTTGACCTCCATGACCACGGCGTCGTCGAGCCACGCCACCGCGCCGTCGTCGGGGCCCAGGGCCAGGGTGAGCGTCCGCGCGGCGGGGTCGCGCAGATACAGGGCGGTGTAGACCTCGCGGGGCGCGCTGACCCCGCCGTAGTCGGTCAGGTACTCGATGCGGGAGGTGCCGCTCCACAGGGCGGTCCACACGAACTCGCCCGCGGCGTCGCCCAGCGCCGGCCGGGCCGCGGCGTCGTCCTCGCCCACGAGGTCGTCCGCGGTGGGCAGGCAGGTGTCCGCGCTGGACCGCCCGGTGTAGGGCCCCGCCGCCAGCCAGCTCCGCAGGAAGCCCTCGCCGTCGGGGCTCAGGGGCCCGGTGTCCGGCCCGTTGGAGACGTCCGGGCAGTTGTCGTCGACGTCGAGGACCCCGTCGCCGTCCCGGTCATCGTCGCAGCGGTCGGGGCGGCCGTCGCCGTCGGGGTCGTCGCCCTCGTCCATCGGGAAGGTGGCGTCCGCCGCCGAGATGGGCTCGATCTCCAGGGCGTAGAAGGGCACCGCCTCGCCCAGCAGGCCCTCCACGCACAGCGCCCAGTCGCCCTCGGCGGTGAACCGCGCGCCCGGGGCCGCCGCCGGGTCGAGGACCGCGCAGCCGTCCGCCTCGGGGGCCCCCACGGCGATCAAGACCCCCTCGGGGTTGTAGAGGTTCAGGGTCGCGGGCACGGGGCAGGGCCCCACCAGGTGCGCCGCCAGCGCCCCGCAGGTCTCCGGGCTGACGGTCACGCAGTCCACGTCCCCGACGTCCAGCGCGCCGTGGACGATGGCCCCGCCCCAGCTCTGGGCGGCGTCCCAGGCGTCGTTGGGCTCGACCTCCAGCTCGCCGTCCTCCGCCGTGCAGACGGGCGTGCAGCCGTCGCCGCCCCAGGCGTTCGCGTCGTCGCAGGCCTCGTCGCTGTCGGTCACCCCGTCCCCGCAGGACGCCGCGAGGCAGCTCGTCCGGCAGGCGTCGGGGTCGGCGTCGCTGTTGTCCGCCCCATCGTCGCAGGCCTCCCCGGGGTCGACGATCCCGTCGCCGCAGCCCGGGGTGACCCAGGGCTCGCCGGTGTCGCCCCCCCCCTTGCAGGCGGAGAGCGCCAGAGCCGTGCCGATGAGGAGCGCGCGCATCGGGGCAAGACTACCTCCCCCGGGCCGGCTCCGCCTGGGCTAAGGTTCCGGCATGTCGAGCCTGCTGCTGTTCCTCTCCACGGCGATGGCCGGGCCGTCCTGGTTCTACCCGGACCGGGGGCCCGAACATGCCGTGCTCACCAAGGATGGCCACGTCGGGGATCTGCCGGTGCGGCTGACCGGCGCGGTGCTGGCGCGCACCGCCGACCCCGCCGCGCTCGCCGCGCTGCCCGAGGTCGAGGACTGGGACCCGCTGGGCGGGGACGTCGTCCGGCTCTTCGTGGCCGAGGGCGTCGACGAGCTGGCCCTCTCCCGGGCGCTGTGGGCCCGCGAGGACGTCGCCTGGTCCCACCCGGACTTCGCGGTGCGCTGGCAGCCCACCACCCTGCCGAACGACCCCTACGTCGCCGACCAGTGGCACCTCCGGAACACCGGCCAGCAGGGCTGGACCGAGGGCGTGGACATCGACGCCGAGACCGCCTGGGCCTTCTCCACCGGGGCGGGCGGGCTCATCGCCGTCATCGACAGCGGCGTGCAGACCGACCACCCGGACCTCGTGGTGACCTCGGGCTGGGACTACGTGGACTTCGACAACGACTCCAACCCCGACGTCCACTACTCCGGCGGGCCCCACGGCACGTCCGCGGCGGGGCTCGCGGCGGCCACCGGGGACAACGGGCTGGGCGTGGCCGGGGTCGCCTACGACGCCGAGGTCTACGGCATCAAGCTCCTGGGCGGCGAGACCACCCTGGGCGACCTCTACAACAGCTTCGTGGAGTCGGTCGACGCCGGGGCCTGGGTCCTCTCCAACTCCTGGGGCTTCGACAACGGCTGCGCGGAGTTCGAGACCTACGCCGCGATCCGCGACGCCATCGACTACGCCGAGGATCAGGGCCGCGGCGGCCTGGGGACGGCGGTGGTGTTCAGCGCCGGCAACGGCAACTGCGACATCGGCGGCGACGGGCTGCAGGCCCACCCCTCGGTCATCAGCGTGGCCGCCGCCAACGGGAACGACGAGCGCGAGGGCTACTCCAGCTACGGCGAGTACGTGGACATCACCGCCCCCTCGGGCGGCGTGCTGACCACCGACCTCACCGGCTCGGACGGCTACGACGCCTTCAACGGCGACGAGGACTACACCCCCTCCTTCACCGGCACCAGCGCCGCCGCCCCCATCGTGTCCGGAGTCATAGCGCTGATGTTCGGCGCCAACGAGCGGCTCACCGTGGCCCAGGCCCGGGAGGTGCTCTGCGAGACCGCCGCCCGCACCGAGGTCGACGAGGCCGGGTATGACGGCGCGGGCTGGAGCCCGTACTTCGGCTGCGGGCGGGTCGACGCGGGCGCGGCGGTCGCGGCGGTGGCCAACAGCGCGCCGCCAGCGCCCGAGCTGCTCGGCCCGGTGGACGAGGCCTACGTGGAGCGGGCCCTGCTGTCCTGGGCGCCGGCCGCCGACGCCGACGACGACTGGCTGCGCTATGAGGTGAGCTGGTCGCTGAACGGTGAGGCCCAGGAGCCGGTGACGGTCGAGGGCACGGCCCTGGATCTCACCGAGCAGGTGGCGATCGGTGACACCGTCGACTGGTCGGTGGTCGCGCGGGACCTGTGGGGGCCTGGCGCGGTGACCGAGGGCCACTTCTCCGTCGTGGCCACGCCTGTGAAGCCCGAGCCCGAGGCGCCCGCCGGGGTCTGCGGGGTGGGGGGCGGCGCAGCGGCGGCGTCGTCGCTGATCGCGATGGGGGCGGCGTTGCTGCGGAGGCGTCGGCGGGGATGCCCGCAGGATCGTCAGGCCACCCAGACCGACTTCCCTGAGAACACCACCGCGAACTGACGGACGACGCTCGCGCCGGCCGCCTCGACCTCCGCGGCGTAGCCCCGGTCCCGGATCTGGGCCTGCGCGTCGGCCAGAGCGGCCTCCGGGGTCTCCCCCTCGTCCGACCACAGGCGCTTGATCTCGAGCACCACCCCAGGGCGGCCCCGCTCGGTCGGCAGGATGAGCACATCCGCCCGGCCATAGCCGCTCTCCCGGTTGGAGCGGACCCGCCAGCGGGGCTCCAGCCAGACCAGGAGGCCCAGCACGAAGGCCTGATACACCCGCTCCGGGTCCCCCGGGCCCGCCCCTGTGTCATGGACCGAGAGGGTGTTCTGCACCAGCACCCGCAGCAGCCGCTGCACCAGACGCGCGTCTCCAGCCATCAACGCCGCGATCAGCGCCTCGACGTCCGGCGCGCTGCCCCCGAGACCCAGGGTCAGCCACTGGCTGAACTGGCGCCGCCACACCCCCAGCACCTCGCGGTTGGGGATGGACACCTTCGCGCGGGCCCGGCCCTCCACCCAGCGCACCTCGCTGGCCTTGAGGTAGCCGGCGGTCAGGAGGAAACTCCAGATCGCCGCCGGGTTCTGCTCCAGGTCCCGCAGCACGACGTGCTCGTCCAGCTCGGCCTCCACCGCGTCGCCCTGGAGCAGGCGTTCGAAGGGCCCCCGCAGGCCCGCCCGGTTGCTGGGGATGAGCTGACGCAGCAGCTCCTCGGAGGACGTGGAGGCCCAGTACTCCTTGATGACGCCGTCCTGGGCGAAGGAGAGCACCGACCAGGGGTTGTAGATGACCTGTCCGCCGAAGTCGTAGCCGTTGTACCAGTCCCGCACCGCGTCGACGGCCTCCTGGCGCCCGGCCGCCGCCAGGACCT
Organism: Alphaproteobacteria bacterium; assembly: GCA_020632795.1. Taxonomy (GTDB): domain Bacteria; phylum Myxococcota_A; class UBA796; order UBA796; family CAJQPC01; genus JACKEV01. The sequence continues at coordinate 11,419 of JACKEV010000026.1, read as the reverse complement.
CGGCGACCTCGGCCTCGGTGAAGCCGAACGCCGACGAGAAGGGTGGATCGAGCAGCGAGTGGACCCGCACGTTGTTGACCCCGGAGAACAAGGACTCCTTGGAGATCCGGCGCACCCCCGTCAGCACGCCGCGGAACAGGTGGGGGTTGGACTTGAGGACGCCGCCCAGCAGGTTGCGCATGAACGCGATGACCTCGTCGTACCAGCCGTGCTCGTATCCCGCCTCGATCGGGGCGTCGTACTCGTCGATCAGCAGGACGACGGGGGCGTCGTGGTGGGCGTGGAGCCAGCCGCTGAGCGCGAGCAGCGCGCCCTCGCACTCCGCCGGGGTGGCCTCCCGCGCGGTGAGGCGGCGCCAGAGCCCCTGGTCCGCCGCGGAGAGCCGGGGGCTGTCCTGCAGCGCCGGGTGCGTGGCGGCGGCTCGGGCGAGCTGGGCGCGGATGGCCTCCAGGCAGCCCGACCAGGAGCGCGCCCGCGTGTCCTTCAGGCTCAGGAAGATGACCGGATACCGCCCCATCTCGGACCAGGCTGCGGGCACCGCTCGCACGGCGAGGCCGTCGAACAGGCCGCTCAGATCCTCAGCGCCCTTGTCCAGGAAGTACCGGAGCGTGCTGAGGTTGAGGCTCTTGCCGAACCGGCGTGGGCGAGGCAACAGCACAACCTGATCCGGTCGGGCCAGCCACTCCACGATGAAGCCCGTCTTGTCGACGTAGTGGTAGCCTCCCTCGCGCAGCACCCGGAAGTCGTCCGGGCCGGGGGCGGGCTTGTAGCGGACCGGCGGCGCCATGGCGCTAGTCCTGGCCCGGCGCGCTGGCGTCGGGGTGCGCGGGCTCTGCCAGGAACGCCTCCTGAAACGCCCGGATCCGCTGCGCTCCACCGCCCAGATCCCCCAGCGCGCCCTCGTGCCGCGCGGTCAGCCGCACGCGGGTGACCCGGGGTCCGTGGGGCGCGACGTCGATCGTGACGGTGTCGGTCCCCCCCAGCACCGGCTCCACCGTGCAGACCAGCTCGTAGGGGCGGGTGCGCTCGCACGGGCCCCAGCCGTCCAGGCCCTCGACGACAGAGATCGTCCGCTGCATCGCCGCCCCGGGCGGAATCGGCTGGAAGATGGACCGCAAGCCGGGATAGGCTTCCGAAGCGCCGGTGGTGACCTCGCGCACGGTGAGTGCGTTGCACGCGAGCAGCCCCAGCCAGATCCATGCCATGCCTCCGTACTAGCGCCGCGGAGGCGGGCGCACAAGCCTGGAGCGAGAGATGGTGAAGTGTACGACCGCCCTGATGATGGGCGTCGCCTGGATGGCCCCTGACCAGCGGCCCTCGTCCACCGACTACATCGACGCCGAGAACGTCGACGTCCGCTGCCACTACACCAACCCCAACCACCTCTCCATCTGCGAGCGGGCGATCGAGGTCCTGGAGGAGGTCTGGCCCATCCAGGTGGACCAGTGGGGCTGGTACCCGCCCTTCCCCGACAACGGTGAGGGCGGCAGCACCGCCCTGGACGTCTACATCTCCACCGACGCCGACGGCGGGGCCTACGTCACGAGCCCCTACACCGACGCCGACCGCTCCGACGGCCGCATGGGCGGCTACGCCCACATGGTGCTCGACCCCACCATCCCCTCCGACGAGCTGCACATCTACGTGGCCCACGAGTTCAACCACGTCCTGCAGTTCGCCACCGACTTCACCGAGAGCACCACCCCCATCTGGGAGGCCTCGGCCACCTGGGCCGAGGGGCACAGCTACCCCGGCGAGGGCGACGCCAACTACTACGCCCCCGACTTCCAGCGCACCCCCTGGGCCAGCATCCTGATGGACGGCACCGCGCTGTGGAACCGCCACGACATCTGGTCGTTCTACGAGTACGGCGCCGTCATGTGGCTCGACCACCTCGACCTCGTCTACGACGTCCAGCCCCTGGACATCTGGATGGCGATGACCAACGACTCCTGGGAGAACGAGCCCGACGTGCTCGACGCCTGGGGCAGCCTGACCGGGAGCTGGGAGGACGCGCTGCTGGCGTTCAGCATCGAGCGCGCCCGGGTGGGCACCGACGCGGTGGGGGACTGGGCGGCCAGCTACCGCAACAACTCCCGCATCCGCAACGCGCCGGTGCTCTCCACCCTGGATGAGATCGTCGAGCCCGAGGAGGACCCCTACGACCTGGGGGTCGTCTACTTCGACGTCCAGGTCGACGGCGACCCGGTGGCCTTCGCCTTCGAGGGCGGCGACACGGTGCGCTGGGGGGTGGTGCTGGTGGGCGACGGCGTGGTCGCGGACACCTCCCAGCCCATCATCGTCTCGGAGAGCCAGCTCGTCGGCGTGGTCAACCTGGGGCCTGAGGGCTTCGACAGCGACGACGGCGTGCGCCAGCGCCCCCTGAGCGCCTGGCTGGAGGCCGCGCCCGCGGACGGCGACACCGGCGTGGCGGTCGACGACACCGGCGGCGGCGACGGCGGCGGCAAGGGATGCGGCTGCGCCAGCGGCGGCAGCGGCGGCGCGGCGGGCTTCTGGCTGCTCGGGGCGATCGCGCTGTTCAGACGCCGGGAATCCTGAAAAACGAACAGCGTTCGCTTTTCAGCCCTCGCCCAGCACCCTCAGCACCTCTTCCAACACCACGTCCTCCAGCTCCCGGCGCGCGGGCGCGGCGAGGACCGGCTCGGCGACGACGCGGGCCAGGCGCAGGTTCGCCTTGGGGCCGACGCCGGTGGGGCGGGGGTTGGCGCAGCCGGAGCAGCCCAGGCAGGCCTCGGGCAGGTCGGCGCCGGGGTCATCGGCCCGCGCCACCGCCGAGGGCGGCCCGCCGTAGCGCTTGAGGCCCATGCTGCGCAGCTTGACGGCCTCGTCCGTCGGCAGCTCGCGCACCTGCCCGAGGTCCCGCGCGGTCTTGGTGATGAGCGCGGTGTGCTCCATCGTCTCCAGGCGACAGAACGCCTCCAGCAGGTCCCGCCCCAGGCAGACCGCGCCGTGGCGGTCCATCAGGATGGCGTCGTGGTCGCGGACCACGGGGCGGATCTTGTCGGCCAGGGCCTGGGTGCCCGTGGTCTCGTACTCCACGGTGGGCACCGTGCCGAGGGTCAGCACCACCTCGGGCAGCACGCAGCGGGCCATCGACTCGCCCGCGATGGTGAAGGCGATCGACAACGGCGGGTGGGCGTGCACGATGGCGTGGACGTCGGGGCGAACGTCGTAGCAGGCCAGGTGCATGGCCATCTCGGAGGTGGGGCGGCCGCGCCCCCGCAGCTTGCGGCCCGCCGGGTCGATGACGACGAGGTGCTCGTCCTCCAGGAAGCCCTTGTGGCAGCCCGCCTGGGTGCACAGGATGCTGCCGTCGGGCAGCCGCGCGGAGAGGTTGCCGTCCATCGCGACCAGCAGGTGGCGCTCGTAGCACAGCCGCCCGAAGCGGATCAGCTGTTTGCGTAGCTCGCGCTCGGAGGTCATCGCCGGCAAGACTATCGCAAGGCCTCGTTGACGTCGACGCGCGGACCGGGCATGTGTCGCCCATGCTCGAAGACCTGCTGGCCTCCCTCCAAGAGATCGCCGCGAGGCACGGCCTCTCTCCGGAGGCCCAGGAGGAGGTGGTCGAGCTGGTCATGAACCTCATGGGCGCCGGCGGCCCGAACTCGGTGACCTGGAGCGGCAGCCTGGACCCCCTGTGGGACGAACCCGCCCACACCGAGCGCGCAGAGTCCGCCCCCAACGAGCGCTATGACGACCTGGGGCGCATCGCGCTGGGCGGCATGGGGGAGATCCGGCGGGCCCGGGACTTCCAGCTCAACCGGGTCATCGCCATGAAGGTGCTGCGCCCCGAGCTGGTGCAGAACGGGCAGCTCTACCGCCGCTTCTTCGAGGAGGCCCAGGTCACCGCCCAGCTCCAGCACCCCGGCATCGTGCCGATCCACGAGCTGGGCGAGTACCCCGACGGCCGCCCCTACTTCACCATGCCTGAGGTGGCGGGCCGCACCCTCAGCCAGATCATCAGCGAGGTGCGCCGCCTTCGCCCGGACCAGCCCGCCACGGGCGGGGGCTGGAACCTGCGGCGGCTGCTCGACGCCTTCCGCAAGGCCTGCGAGGCGGTGGCCTTCGCCCACGCCCGGCGGGTGATCCATCGGGACCTCAAGCCCGACAACATCATGGTCGGGAGCTTCGGCGAGGTGCTGGTCATGGACTGGGGGCTCGCCAAGCTGCTCGATGACATGCGGCCCGACCCGGTGTACGACGACCGGGGCCCCCAGCTCTCCGGGCTGGCCGCCTTCCCCGAGCCCGCGACCACCCACGCCGGCAGCGTGTTCGGCACCCCCGCCTACATGCCGCCCGAGCAGGCCTTCGGCACCCTCTCCGAGCTGGGGCCGCAGTCCGACGTGTTCTCCCTCGGGGCCATCCTGTTCGAGATCCTGACCGGGCGGCCCCCCTACGGCGGCGGCGGCTCGCGCACCATCGTCGAGCGCATCCGCCAGGCCCCGCCGGACCTCACCCCCCTCGACGACCCCCGCGTGCCCACCGAGCTGGCGCAGATCTGCCGCAAGGCCCTGGCCCGCTCCCCCGTCGATCGGCCGGCGGACGCCGGGGTCCTCGCCGAGCAGCTCGTGATGTGGCTGGACGGCGCCCGCAAGCGGGAGCAGGCCCTGGAGCTGGTGCGCCAGGCCCGCGACCTCCAGCCCCAGATCCTGGACCTGCGCACCCGCGCCCAGGTCCTCGAGCGGCAGGCCAGCCGGCTGCGCGACCGCATCCCCGCCACCGCCTCGGTCGCCGAGAAGCGCCCCCTCTGGCAGCTTGAGGACGACGTCAACCGCCTGAACCGCGACGCCGACTTCAAGCAGGTCGAGCGCACCCAGCTCCTGTACTCGGCGCTCAACCACGACCACGACCTGGACGAGGCCCACACCCTGCTCGCCGAGCACTACCGCGCCCTGCACGCCGAGGCCGAGGCCCAGCGGGACAGCCTGGCCGCCCAGACCCTGGAGATGCGGCTGCGGGCCCACGACCGGGGCCGCCACGTCGAGTACCTGGCCGGCGACGGCGCGCTCACGCTGTACACCGACCCGCCGGGGGCCGAGGTCACGCTGTTCCGGTACGCCGACCGGGACCGCCGCTTGATCCCCGAGTTCGAGCGCAGCCTGGGCCCCACGCCGCTGCGCCGGGTGCGGCTGCCGATGGGCAGCTACCTGCTCAAGATCAACGCGCCCGGCCACGCCGAGGTCACCTATCCCATCCACATCGCCCGCCAGGCGCACTGGGACGGCGTGCCCCCCGGAGAGACCCGCCCGCTGCCCATCGTGCTCCCCCGGGAGGGCGAGCTGGGCGAGGACGACCGCTACGTGCCGGCGGGGTGGTTCCTGTGCGGCGGCGACGCGGGCGCCCCCCGCTCCCTGCCCCAGCGGCGGATCTGGGTGGAGCCCTTCGTGATCCGCCGCTTCCCGGTCACCAACGCCGAGTATCTGGCGTTCCTGAACGCCCTGGTCGACGCCGGGCGGGAGGCCGACGCGCTGCGCTGGGCGGCCCGAGAGCGCGGCGCCATCCACGGCGAGGTCGGGCCTCTGGCCTACAACCGCGACGCCGACGGTCACTTCGGCCTCACCGAGGACAGCGACGGCGACGTCTGGCAGCCGGACTGGCCCGCCTTCATGATCGACTGGAAGGGCGCGATGGCCTACGCCCGCTGGTCCGCCACGCCGGCCGCGGCCTGGCGGCTGCCCGCCGAGCTGGAGTGGGAGAAGGCCGCGCGGGGGGTGGACGGGCGCCGACACCCCTGGGGAGAGACCCTCGACCCCACCTTCTGCTGCATCATCAGCAGCCACGAGGGCCGCCCGATGGCTGCTGGTGTCGACAGCTATCCCGTCGACGCCAGCGTCTACGGGGTGCGGGGTATGGCCGGTGGGGTCCGGGACTGGACCCTGGACTTCGACCAACCCAAGCTGAACGCCGCGAAGGGCCCGCCGGTCATCCGAGGCCGCGCGAACGTGCGCGATCCCGACGAGCCGGTCGACAAGGTGCTCTACGCAGTGACCCGGGGAGGCTCGTGGTTCTCGACCGACCGGTACGCCCGCCTGGCCAGCCGTCACGTCACCCCGGCGGACCACCAGTCCAACGCCATCGGCTTCCGGATCGCGCGGAGCTTCCGCCAGAGTCGGTGAGCCGCCGCGTGCGCGCCCGAGGCAGACAGGGTACGCTCAACGTGAATCCTCCCGGGAGAAGAACCATGTCTGACTCGTCCACCAGCACCGGCCCCATCAACCCGCCCACCGAGGTTGACACCACCAAGAAGCCCGGCGACGGCCTCGCGGGAGACAGCCACGAGCACGATCCCGTCAAGCCCAGCGACGACAAGCCGGCGAGCGGCTCGGGCAACTGATCGGTGGACCGGGCCCGCGTCCAGGGGCGGAGCGACAAACGACGTCGTCGCTCCGCAGCCTGTCAGACCGGGGCCGCCGCGACGAAGCTGAAGCCGAAGTCCTGCGGGCGGTTCGGATCCGAGGTGATGACCACGAACCCCTCGGGGCGGATCTCCACCGCATGCACCGACATCTGGAAGCCCGCCCAGGGGTGGCCATAGATCGTGCAGGTCACCGCGGGCAGGCGCGAGAACGGGGTGTTGAACTGAACCTGGTAGGTCCCGACGTCGTACCGGGAGACCTTGAAGTCGCCCTGCTGGAGCGGCGCTCCATTCTCGTCAACCAGACCCGCAACCATCTTGTATTCCGTCATTTTCTTCCATCCCTGATGACATGGTCGGAGCCTCCGTGGCTCCATGACCGTCGTAACCAGCGGGCCTGGACGTACTCCTACAGTGGTCTGTCAGCGGGCGGGGGTCGTTACCCTGCGGCGTCGGCGTCGCAGTCGCCCTCGGAGCGGCAGGTGATGATGAACATCGCGCAGTCGACGTCCGGGGGCAGCTCCTCGCAGCCCGAGGCCGTCGCGCGCATCTCCCACTCCCCGATGTCGGTCTTCGTGAACGAGATGTTGTCGTAGGGGAACGCGCCGTCCCGGCCCCAGATCCACAGGTGGTGGAAGACGTCGGGGTCGGCGGTCATCCAGGTCTCGAACTCCTTGGGGACCTCGAACTTCTTGCGCAGGTCCTTCTCCCGCGCCTTGAGGGCGTCGACGCAGGCGGTGGCGTCGGCGGCCAGGGTCACGTCCTTGTCGTGGGGCTCGTACCACCCCGCGCCGTCCCGGGAGAAGAAGGTCTTGAGGTCCGAGCTGGAGAAGTCGTAGCCCAGGAGCGCGAAGGGGGTGTTCCGCAGGACCCGCGCCTCGATGGGGGTGTGGACCGGCGACACGCCGAAGTCGCAGCCGGCCGCGAGCAGCTCGCGCCAGCCGGTGAGGGCGTGGCCGGGCTCTCCGGGCACGGGAAGCGCCGGGCGCCGCGCGGTGGGCGCGCTCGGCGGCGCCGGGGCGGCCGCCGGGGCTGGCGCAGCCGGGGGGGCTGCGGGCGCAGGCGCGGCCGGTGGGTCGGCAGGGGAGGCGCCACCGCAGGCGGCGAGGACGAGCAGGGTCAGGGGTGTGGTTCGCATGGCGGCGAGCCTATGACACCGGGCGCCTGCGGTCCAGCGGTCGTCGCGGATCGTCGCAGAGTGGTCGAGAAGAAGCCCCCGAGGCCGCGTCCGTTGCTGAGAGCAGGGAGGGGGGGAGAGAGGTGGTGCGGCCTCGGGGGCTTGAGTCGGGGGTGTGTGCGGTGTCGGTGTCTCTGCTTCTTCAGACACCCGAGCCCGCTGGATTCTTCTTTGCTGCGCTTACAGCGCGCTGAAGGTCCCCCGGCTCAGAACGGCCAGTTGTTGTTGTAGTCCGCCGCCACCTGCGTCGGATCCAGCGCGCAGTCGAAGACCTTCACCTCGTCGATGCGCCCGGAGAAGAACAGGACCGGCGCGCCGTTGTCGGTGTCCGCGCCGATGCGCAGCGGGGCGCCGTCGAAGCCCAGCGCGGTGTGCAGGGCGATGTCCCGGCCCACCTCCGCGCCGTCGAAGTAGAGCGCGCGCTCCCCCGCGTCGAAGGTGGCCGCGACGTGGTGCCACTGCCCCAATTCGTTGATGTGGTCGACCCCGTCCCACAGGAAGTCGTGGGGGTTCGTGCCGTCGAAGGTGTAGAAGGTGAGCTTCCACTGGTGGTAGCCCAGCCAGTAGGGGTTCATGGCGTTGCTGAGCCCGCCGACCCCGACGATGCTGTTCCACCGGATGTTGTCCATGGCGTCGGGCGCGACCCAGGCCGAGACGGTCACCGCGTCGGCGAGCTGGAACGCCGGATCGTTGACGTTGACGAACTGGCCGCCGTTGAAGATCAGCGCGTCGCCCGAGTAGCCCTCGGTCGTCCAGGTCGCGCCGACGATCTCCCCGTCGTGCTGGTTGACGCCCAGGTCGGTGGCCACGCTCCCGCCGCCGTCGTCGAAGGGCCAGTAGGCGACGGTGTCGTCGATGCGGTCGCAGTCGTTGTCGAAGCCGTCGCACAGCTCGGGGGCGCCGAAGTATGTGTCGGCGTTGCTGTCGTCGCAGTCGCGCTGGTCGTCGACCGCGTCCTCCGGCTGGCTGCAGGCGGCGATGGGGGTCTCGGGGTCGCCCTGGCCGTCGCCGTCGCTGTCGGCATACCACACCCCGCCACCCTGGTCGGGGTCGACGCTGTCGTCCTCGTCGTCGGTGAGGCCGTCGCAGTCGTTGTCCACGCCGTCGCAGACCTCCGTGGCGTCCGGGTGGACCTCGGCGTCGCCGTCGTCGCAGTCGCCGCCCTGGCCGACCTGCCCGGTGCCCAGGGTGCAGGCCAGCTCGCCGTCCCCGGCGCCGAAGCCGTCCCCGTCGCCGTCCGCCCAGGCCGTCACCGAGGCGCCCTCGTCGATGACGTCGTCGCAGTCCTGATCGACGCTGTCGCAGACCTCATCCGCGCCGGGGAAGATGGTGGCGTCGCCGTCGTTACAGTCGTCTGCGGCCGTGACCCCGTCCCCGTCGGCGTCCACCTCCCCGGAGGGGCCGGTGTCGTCCGCCGGACCGGTGTCGTCCGTCGAGGTGCTGTCCTTGCAGGCCATCGCGGCCACGAGGGCCAGGACCGTCCATCGCATGGTGTCTCCTCCTTGACAATTTCTACACACAGAGTAGCCGATGGGACCCAGGCTCGCTGCGCGGGCCCGGATCCCTTACAGGACGCGGGCAGGAGGTGTCGATGCGAGAGCTTGAGGGCCGGGTGGCCCTGATCACCGGAGGTGCCGCTGGCATCGGCGCCTGCATGGCCCGCGAGCTGGCCGCGCGGGGGGCCCGGGTCGTGCTGTGGGACCTGGACGGGCAGCGCGCGCAGGCCACCGCCCGGGAGATCGGCCACGACGCCAGGGCATACGCCTGCGACGTCTCGGATCGCGGCCAGGTGGCCCGGGTCGCCGCCCGGGTCAAGGAGGAGGTCGGGCCGGTGGACCTGCTCATCAACAACGCTGGCGTGGTCAGCGGCAAGCCGCTCCTGGAGCTGAGCGACGAGGACATCGAGCGCACCTTCGGGGTCAACACCCTGGCGCTGTTCTGGGTGACCCGCGCCTTCCTGGGGGACATGATCGCGCGGGGCGAGGGCCACGTCGTCACCGTCGCGTCCGCCGCCGGCACCATCGGCGTCGCCCGCATGACCGACTACGCGGCCTCCAAGTTCGCGGCGGTGGGCTTCGATGAGTCCCTGCGCGCCGAGCTGCGCCGGTCCGCGCCCGGCGTGAAGACCACGGTGGTCTGTCCGTACTACATCGACACCGGGATGTTCGAGGGCGTCCGGACGCGCTACCCCGGGCTGCTGCCCATCCTGGAGCCCGACGACGTCGCCCACCGGGTCATCGAGGCCATCGAGCACGACCGCCCCCGCGTGGTCCTGCCCTTCCTGGTCCAGCTCGTGCCCGCCCTGCGCGTCTTCCCGGTCGCGCTGTTCGACTGGGCGGCGGATCTGCTCGGGGTCAACGCCTCGATGGACGAGTTCATCGGCCACGGCGAGCCCGAGCCCGAGCCCTGAATCCACCGATTCCAGTCCCGCGATCGGCCGCATCCGGGTAGGCTGGATACAGAGACCCCTCCCGCTCCGGAGCCCAGCCCCCATGACCAGCGCGTTCACCCTGCTGGCCATCATCCTCACCGCATACGTCTGCGTCCTCGTGGGGTCCATCGCCTACGAGCTGACCGGCCTGGACCGGGAGACCGCGCGCTTCCAGGCCCTCTCGGCGTTCACCAACTGCGGGTTCACCACCCAGGCCGCCGAGGCGGTGGTGGAGCACGCCGCGCGCCGGAAGATCACCATGACGCTGATGATCCTCGGCTATGCCGGGCTCGCCAGCGTCATCAGCACCCTCATCCGCTCGGTCGAGGTGGACTCCCTGGGGGGCAGCGCGCTCACCCTCATGGCCATGACCATCCTGGCCGGCCTGGGCTTCTGGTTCATCTTCCGCACCCGCTGGGGCGAGAACATCACCGACGGCATCCGCCGCTTCCTGGCCTGGCGCATGGCCCGGCAGTGGGTTCCCCACGAGGACCTCCAGCACTACAAGCACGGCTACGGCCTCGTGCGCATCGAGATCCCGGAGCACTCCCGGGTGGAGGGTCGCCAGCTCCGCGAGCTGGACCTGCGGGAGCGCCACCTCCAGATCCTGGCCATCGAGGAGGACGACGAGGTCGACCCCATCCCGCACCCCGACGTGGTGCTCAAGGCCGGGCAGCACCTCATCGTGTACGGGCGGCTCAAGGCGGTGCAGGACGCCTTCTCGCCCAAGCTGGCGTGGCGGAACGTCAGCAAGTAGGGCTCAGAGGCCGCGGGGCTCCACCGGGTCGTCCACCCGCCCCCCGGCGATGAGCCGCTCGAACTCCGCGATGACCTGGGCCCCGAAGAGCAGGATCATCCCTGCGATCTCCAGGGAGAGCAGCGCCACGATGGCGGTGGCCAGCGAGCCGTAGATGACGTTCACCATCGACAGCGTCGCGTAGTACCACACCAGCAGGTGCCGCACGACCTCCCACAGCAGCGTGGCCGTGGCCCCGCCCAGCGCCGCGTGACGCCAGGAGATCCGGCCCACCGGCAGCACCATGTAGAAGCTCGTCAGGAGCATCATCAGGCCGAACACGCCGAGCGCGTACAGCCCCACCGCCGCCGCGCCGTCGATGCGCACCACCCGGTGGAACACCCAGACCTCGCCGCCGGTGGCCTGCAGCGCGCCACTTATGATCGTAATGATCAGAAGTCCGGCGCCGACCAGGCCGATGTAGAGGTAGGGGATGAGCGCGCTGGTCAGGAAGTGCCGCCGCCGGACCCGCACCCGGTGGGCGAAGATGACCGACATCGCGTTCTCCAGCACGGCGAAGGCCAGCGAGGAGAAGAACAGCATCACCAGGAGCCCCACCCCGCCCACGACCTCCCGGTGCTCCAGGTACAGGCCCAGCTCATCGGCGATGCCCCGCGCCTCTCCCGGCAGCACCAGCGC
>JACKEV010000025.1 GCA_020632795.1 Alphaproteobacteria bacterium | reverse complement strand
GAGCCCTTCTTCGGCATGGGCGAGCCCGCCTTCGTCGCCCTGGCCGAGCGCATCGACACCATCTTCCACGCCGCGGCCTGGGTGAACTTCGTCTACCCCTACGGGCGGCTGGCCCCGACCAACGTCCACTCCACCGAGACGGTGCTGCGCCTGGCCATCGCCGCCCTGCCCAAGCCCATCGCGGTCCACTTCGTGTCCACCCTCGGCGTCATCATGTCGACGGGCTACGGCCGGGGCAGGCTGGTCCGGGAGACCGACCCCCTGCTGCACGCCGACGACCTGCTCAACGGCTACGAGCAGACCAAGTACGCCAGCGACAAGATGGTCTGGACCGCCTTCCAGGAGCGCGGCATCCCCGGGGCCATCTACCGGCCCGGCATGGTCTCGGGCCCCAGCCACGGCACCTACCACAAGCTCGACGAGTTCCTGCCCCAGTTCCTCAAGGGCTGCATCCAGCTCCGGTGCTGGCCGCTGGTGGACACCACCTGGGAGATCGCGCCCATCGACTTCGTCAGCCGGGCCATCGTCCACATCGCCCGCAAGCACACCAACCTGAACCAGGCCTACTTCACCCTGCACCCCAAACCCACGCCGGTCTCCGAGTACATCGCGTGGCACCGGCGCTTCGGCTACGACGTGCGCGGGCTGCCCTGGGACACCTGGAAGCGGGAGCTTCTGAGCCTGGGCACCGAGCGGCTGCGCAAGAACGCGCTGTTCCCCTTCGTGGACTTCATCCGGGCGCTCTCCGAGGAGCAGGTCTACTTCCCGCCGACCGAGCGGGCGCGCTTCCACGCCGCCATCGCCGACATGCCATACGAGATGCCCGACCAGCTCGAGCTGCTGGAGCGCTACACCCGCTACTTCGTCCGCTGCGGCTACTACGAGAACCTGCCCAGCGGCCCGCGCAGCCTCAAGCCGGGGGAGGCGGGGCTCATCACCGCCGCCGACACCCGGGGCGCGCTGCTGGACGAGCGCCTGCGCTTTGATCCCGACAAGGTCGACTTCTCGGAGGCCTACTACGTGCTGTGGAGCGATCCATCGACCGGCCGCTCGATGGTCGTCCGCTACGTCCTGCACAACGGCATCCTGGAGGAGTCCAAGGTGGCCGAGGTGTGGTGCGGCTTCCGGGACCGGCGCGACCCCGACCAGCAGATCGCCATCCGCCAGCGCTTCCCCATCGGCCGCGCGGAGCTGCACAACACGCCTGAGCTGCGCCTCACCGTCGGGCCCTCCGGCTACAGCGACGACCGGATCTGGGGGACGGTGTCGGGCCCCGAGGGGGAGGTCTCCTGGGACCTCGCCGTGGACAAGTCCGACGGCGTGCGGGTCGACCGCATCCCCGAGGCGGACCGCTACCCCCTGTTCCCCCACTTCCAGTCCAACGGCGTGCGCAACCGGCTGACGGGCACGGTGACCGTGAAGGGCCGGAGCTACCCCCTGGAGCGGCAGCTCGGCAGCGACGGGCACTACTGGAACACCCGGCACCTGCGGGGCTGGGCCTGGGCCCACTGCGCGGCCTTCGAGGGGGACGCGGACCTGGTGGTCGAGGGCATCGGCACCCGGTTCAACGACTGGGCGCAGACCACGACCTGGATCACCATCGTGTGGCGGGGCCAGCGCATCACCAGCAGCCTGGTCGACGCCCTGTACTTCAACCGGGAGTTGGACGCGGGGCTGACCGCGTGGGGCTTCGCGGTGGAGCGGGGGGACCTGCGCTTCACCTGCCACGTCACCGCCCCCGCCGAGGACATGAACCTGCTCGTCCACCCCCTGCCCGACGACGAGTACCTCTACACCCACATCAGCTACAGCGCGGACATGCGGGTGGACATCGAGCGCAAGGCCGGCGGGCGGTGGTGGAAGGTCGACAGCCGGGTGGCGAGGGGCGCGGCCAGCTTCGAGGTGACCCGTAAGACCCGCAACCCCGAGGTCCGCCGGGAGTTTCAGGTGGTCCGGGCGCGCTGAGCCTGCGCCATCAGCAGGCGGGCCTGGTGCAGCGCCAGCGCGTCAGGCTCGCCCCGGGCAGGCGCGGCGCTGTCAGGCGCGTCCTGCGGGTCGAGCACCTCCAGCACGGCCCACACCTCGTCGTTCTCGCGTCGGCGCAGGGCGTCGAAGCGGGACCGGCTCTCGTCGATGTGGCCGAGCAGCCGGTCCGCGGCGGCCAGGAAGGCCTCGCATAGGTCGCGATCCGCGGTGGGGTTCAGGGCGTCGAGGGCCTCGCGCAGCCTGGCCGCGCCCTCCTCGGTCCGGCCGTCCAGGAGCAGCATGCGGCCCAGGGCGTCCACCATGACAGCGACGTTGTGGGGCGGCCAGAACAGGTGGATCTCCTGCAGGGCGTCTCGCATCACCGCCTCGCCCTGCACCGCGCGCCCCGTCAGCCACATCGCGTACCCCAGGTTGAGGCGCGCCGCCGCCCGGGGGCCCGAGGCGTAGAGGTGCTCGGCCAGCCCCTGCGCCTGGCTCAAGTGGTGCAGGCTGCTCTCGAAGCGCCCACGCCGCAGCTCCAGCACGCCGTAGGCCGTGTGGGTGACGGCCCGGAAGCGGCACTGCCCGGTGGTCCCGAGGTGGGCCAGGGCGCGGCGGTAGGCGTCCTCGGCCTCGTCCAGGCGGCCCTGACGACGCAGCACGATCCCGAGGTAGGCCGTGGCCTGCCCGAGGTCCGGGGCGAGGCCGGCCCGCTGGCTCACGGCGGCCATCTCGCGGCAGTGGGCCTCGACGTCGGCGATGCGCCCGTCCGCCTCGGCGATGAAGCCCAGCAGCCCGCGGGCCTTGATCTCCAGGCGCACGTCGCCCAGGGCCTGCGCCTCGGCGAGCACGGCCTCCGCCTCGGCCTGCGAGGAGCCGTCGGGGGTGTGCGCGCCGACGCGGATCCGCTCGCGCAGCAGCCAGGCGCGCAGGCGACGTTGCTCCGGGGGGAGCGCGGCCAGGCAGCGGCTGAGGCGGACGCGGGCCGCGTTGACCGAGCCGGTCTGGTGCAGGTGCGCGGCGACGCAGAGCAGGAGCCGGGCGGCCAGGACCGGACGCTCCGACAGGGTGCGGTCGAAGGCGTGGAGGATGTTCTCCAGCTCCAGGGACAAGCGGCGCGAGGGCTCGGCGGCGCCCTGGGTGGCCACGGCCTCGGCCAGGGCCTCGCCCTCGGTGACGAACCACTCGGCGTGGCGCAGGGTGGCGGCCTCGCGCTGGCCCCGCTGGTCGAGCTGCTCCTCGGCGAAGGCGCGGATGCTCTCCAGCAATCGGAAGCGCTGCTCGCCGGGCAGGCCGGGCGCCAGGGTGACCAGGGACTTGTCCCGCAGCGCCTCCAGGACGTCCAGAGCGCCGTCGGGGCCGTCCGGGGCCAGCGCCTCCCAGGCGCGCAGGGAGAAGCTGCCGACGAACACCCCGCACCAGGCCAGGGCGCGCTGCTCGCTCGGGTTGAGCAGATCCCAGGACCACGCGATGGCGTGGCGCAGGCTGGTGTGGCGCTGCGGGGCGTCCGCGTCGCGCTGCTTGAGCAGGGAGAGGCGGCGGTCCAGGCGCTCCAGGAGCTGGCGGGGGCCCATGAGCCCGCTGCGCGCCGCGGCCAGCTCGATGGCCAGGGGCACCCGGTCGAGGCGGTCCACCAGGGCCTGGATGGTGTCCTGCTCCCCGTCGTCGGCCAGCCCGCGCGCGCGGCTGCGGAAGAGGGCCTGGGCGTCGTCCGGGGCCAGCGGGCCCAGCGCCACGACCTGCTCGGCGCGCAGGTGCAGGGGCTCCCGGGAGGTGACCAGCAGCCGCACGCCGGTGCCCCGGGTCCACGCCATCAGGACCTCCCGGGCCGGGTCCAGCACCTGCTCCAGGTTGTCGAGGATGAGCAGCCCGCCGGCCATCGCGGCGAGCCGGTGGCGGAGCTGCTGGACGGGGTCGCGCCCGCCGGCCGCGTCGGGCTGGCCCAGGGCGGCGGCGATCTCGACCAGCAGGCCCTCCCGGGTGCGGCTGGACGACAGCGCGCAGAAGACCACCGGGCCCTCCGCGGCGTGCAGCCGGCCCAGCTCCAGGGCGAGGCGGGTCTTGCCGATGCCCCCGGGGCCGGTCAGCGTGACCAGCGGGGCGCGCTCCAGGGCGTCCCGGGCCTGCGCCAGGGCCTCATCGCGGCCGATGAGGAGGGCGTCGGGGACCGGCGGGGGCAGGGCGTCGGGGACCGCGGGCGTCACCGCGAAGCGCAGGCCCCGCCCGCGCACGGTCAGGAGCAGGCGGGGGTTGGAGGGGTCGACCTCCAGCTTGGTGCGCAGGCGGCGCACGGCGTTGTCCAGGGCGCGGGTGTCGCGGACGGCGCGGCGCCCCCAGACCTCCCGGTGGAGCTGATCGCGGGGCACCACCGCCCCCACGACGTCGATGAGCAGCCGCAAGAGGGCCGCCTCCTGCGCGGTGAGGGGCTCGACGCGGCCGTCGTCCCACACCACCCGCTGGTGCGCGAGGTCGAGCCGCCGCCCCCCCAGCGGGAGCCCCTCGGACGCCTCGGCTGCGGGGAGCGCGGGGGTCTCGTGGAGCGGGGCGAAGCGGTAGCCCTCGCCGTGGGCCGTGAGCACATGGACCGGCCGGGCGGGGACCCGCTCCAGCTTGGCGCGCAGGCAGCGGATCGCGTCGTCCGGCGCCCGGGAGAGGCTCTCGGGGTGGTGCCCCAGCACCTCCACGAGCAGCGCCTGTCGGGTCACGACCCGACCCTCGGCCTCCACCAGCCGGCGGAGCACGCGCAGCTCCCGCTCGGTCAGCCGGCGCTCGCCGTGCGGGCCGTGGAGCAGACCCGAGGCCAGATCGACCTCACCCAGCTCCAGCCGAAGCCGATCGTCCATGCACCTCGTCTCCTGTGGCAGGGAGAGCGTAATGGAAACCGACCGCGCGAGCCGCCCTCGCGGGCTACCCCCGCCCGAACCGCTTCCCCAGCCGCGCCTTCACCCGCCCCAGCAGCACCTCGTCTCCAGGCTCCCTGCCGAAGGACCACGCCGCCAGGCCGAACACGCCGATCGCCGCCACCGACGCAAGCGCCTGGGTGAGCAGCCCGGCGTCGACGGTCATGGCCCGCCCCCCGAAAGCCAGCGCCGCGGTGAGCGCGATGAGGCCCAGCGCGCGCGGGGAGAAGGCCTGGCAGCGCATCAGCCACCAGACCTGGGCCACCCGCCACAGCGACCACAGCGCCAGGGTCACGCCGGTGGCCATCGCCGCCCCCACGAAGCCCAGGCGCGGGATCATCAGCGCGTTCAGGCCCACGTTCAGCAGCGCGGCGGTCGTGGCGTTGATGAGGTTCAGCCGGGCCCGCCCGGACATGGGGATGAGCGCGGTCACCGGCACGCAGAGCACGTAGACCGCCTGGCCCCACACCAGGATGCTCAGCGCCCCGGCGGACTGCGCGTAGTCCTCGCCGTACAGCGCCAGCACCAGATCCTGGCCCAGGAACAGCCCCAGGTACACGGGCGCGGCCAGGATGACCATCCAGCGGGTGACGATGCGCACCACCTCGCGCAGCCGCGCCTCGTCCTGGCCGTAGATCAGCTCGGCCACCACCGGCTGGAACATCGTGTTGACCGCCACGCTGGGCAGCTCGCCGATCATGGCCAGGGACACCGCCACCCGGTACAGCCCCACGTCGTCAGCGGTGGCCAGCATCCCGACCATCAGGGTGTCGGTCCACTGGTTCACCCGGAAGAGCATCGAGCTGAGGCCCTCGGGCAGGGAGAAGGCGTACAGGCGCCCCAAGGCGTAGCGCGCGGTCACCGCCCGGTCGGTCAAGAGCGCCCCGAAGTGCCGCCACACCATCGCCAGCGCCACCACCAGCGAGGCGACGTTGGCCAGCACGAAGCCGATGAGCACCTCGTTCAGGCCGAAGCTGAGCCACACCGGCAGCATCGAGCCCGCCAGCATGCCCCCCGGCAGGATCAGCAGGTAGGCCAGGGACTGGCCCCGCATGTCCTTGGCCCCGCGCAGCGCCCCCACCGCGACCTGGAGGACCGACCATACGGCGACCGCCGGGGTGGCCCACAAGAGCGCCGCGCGCAGTGATTCGTCCGACACGATCGAGGTCATCGACACCACGACCGCCGTGATGCCGGCCAGCAGGGGCCCGGCGACGGCTCCGGTGGCGAAGGCCGCCAGCAGCACCCCCTTGAGCTGCTCCTGCTCGCCCGCGCTGCGGTGCCGGGCCACGAACAGCACCAGGCCCTTGTCGGTGCCCAGCGGCGCGAAGCTCGCCAGGATGGTGACCACCGTGCGGGCCAGCTCGTAGAGCCCGTAGCCCGCCGTGCCCAGCGCCCCGGCCAGGAACCAGTTGGTGAACAGCCGCACCGCGCGGTTGAACAGGTTGCCGACGAACACCACGCCGGAGCCCGCGGCGACCTGGGCCGCGTGGGCGCCGGCGCCCTGCTCGGCGTCTACGCTCGGGGTGTCAGCCAAGCGCTCAGGTCCCGGTCCAGCAGCGCGCCGATGGCCTCGACGTCCGGGCGGACCGCCTCGACGAGCTGCGCGCGCACCTTCGGGTCCATCGGCGACCGGTCCACGTACTTGATGTTGAGGCGTCGCAGGGCCCGGAGCGCCAGGCGGTGGCCGGGCACCGGCGAGGGCCGCACCCCCTCCAGCACGGCCTGGCGGTGCCGCCGGATGAGGTAGCGCTGGAGGGTGTGGCTGTAGACCGTGCGGTTGGCGTTCCGGGCGCGCTGGTCGGGGGCGAAGATGTCCTCGAAGCCCTCGAAGTCCCGGTCGATGTCCAGGAAGTCACACACCCGGCGGAACACCGCGCGGGCGTCGACGCGGAAGTCGTCGTTGAGGACCACGCAGACCTGCTCGGGGCCGAAGGTGTCGAGGTAGCGCTGCACCTGGGGGGCGTACTGCACGATGTCCAGGTAGTTCAGCGCCCGGCGCGGGCTGGTCCAGTCGGGGATGCGCTGGCCGGCCCGCCGCTCGGGCACCGCGGCGAGGGCCTCGCCGAAGTCCTCGATGGGCTCCTCCCCTCGGAAGACCATGTGGCTGTGCAGGCTGTGCAGCATGCTGACCGGGTTGCGCAGCAGCAGGAGCACCCGGGCGTCGGGGTTGAAGTCGTGGATCTCGGCGGCGGCGCGCTCGGAGAAGAGGTACCAGGTCGAGGCCTCGCCCACCCGCCGCGCGTCCCCGGCGTCCTCGAAGAAGGAGAGGTAGTTCTCCAGGGATCGCGGGGGGATGTGGTAGCCCAGGTCCGAGCCGAAGTAGTGCAGCTCCTTCTTGGCCATGAAGACCTGGGGGTGCTTGGCCAGGTAGCCGTTGAGCTGCCCGCTGCCGCTGCGGGGGTGGCCCACCAGGAAGGTGTCGGGGCGCCGCATCAGATCCAGCCCTCGGTGATGTTCACCTGGTCGTCGGGCTGCAGCTCGAAGTCGGGCTCGCGGCCGGCGAAGATGCGCTTGAGGCGGACGTCGATGCGCTGCCCGCCCCGCAGGACGTGGACCTTCCGGGTGCGCGCGATCTCGGTGAGCCCGCCGGCCTGGGTGACCGCCTGGGTGATGGTCATGCCCTTGCGGAAGGGCACCGCGCCGGGCTGCTGGACCTGGCCGGTGACGTAGACCACCACGCCCTCGGGGACGTAGATGCGGTCCTCGGCGCTCAGCTCGACGTTGTCGAGGCCCTGGTTGATGAGGGCGTCGTAGTTGATCTCGCGCTCGGGCTGGGCGTCGCGGCGCACGATGACCCGGGTCACGTTCTCGTCGGTGACCCCGCCAGCGCGGGCGAGCACGTCGAGCAGGGTGGTGGGCCCGCAGAGGTAGAACTCGCCGGGGGTGTTCACCGAGCCCAGCACGTAGACCCGCTGGCTGAGGCACTGCTCCACCCGCACGGTGACCCGCGGGTCCTCCAGCAGGTTGACCTCCAGGGCGTCGGCCATGCGCTCGGAGATGCGGTCGACGGTGTCGTTGGTGACCACGAAGTTCTCGAGCATCGGGTAGTTGAGCACCCCGCCGGGGCCGACGGCGTAGGTGCCGCTCATGTCCTCCTCGCCGTAGATCTCGACGTGCAGGACGTCCCCTTCGCCCACCCGGTAGTGGGCGGAGACGGCGGGCTGGGGGGGGCGGGTGGTGGCCTTGCGGTCGTTCTCCTGCGCGGCCGCCGCGCTGGTGAGCGCGACCGCGAAGGTCAGCAGCATGAGGATGACGTGACGCAGCACGGGCGCTCCGGGGTGCGAGACCGGTTCATATCCCAGGACACCTGAGCGTGGCGATCGGATCAACGGCGTGATCCACAGGCACGCCCCGGGCGTCTTATACAGGAGCCGACGATCGTGGAAGCCATCCGCCAGCACCTGCAGCGCCTCCTGGTGCCCTCCGAGGGCAGCCTGCGTACGTTCGAGGTCATCGCCGGGGCGTCGATGACCCTGGTGCTGATCGGCCTGGTGCTGGCGCTGGACGCCAAGGTCGTGCTGGGCGGGCTGGTCGCGATCATCGCGGGCATCTACTTCTTCGCCAAGCCCAAGACCGCGCTGCTGGCCATCTTCTTCATCCGGGTGGTCATCGACATGTTCTGGTGGGTGCCCGCCACGGTGGGCGGGCTGAACCTGCTGGAGGCCTTCGGCGGCGGCGTGGCCGCGCTCGCTGCGGTGCTCTTCTACCTGGAGCTGCGCCGGGTGGAGCGGCAGCCGGGCTTCGTGCCGCTGCTCCTCTACCTCGGGGCCATGGCGGTGGCGGTGGTCCGAAGCGGCCAGCTCCGCGACGCCGCCGAGATCATGGCGAAGTACGTCAGCCCGTTCCTGCTGATGTTCCTGGTCTCCACGCTCATGGACACCCACCGTCGCCGCAGGGCCTTCATGATCCTGATCACCGCGGCCAGCTCGGTGACGCTGTCGGTGTCGCTCTACCATCTGGCCACCGGCCAGCGCTTCACCCACTTCCGGCAGGGCTACTACCGGCTGATCGGCGGCTACGCGAACCTGCACAACCACGGGCTGTTCCTGCTGGTCATCAACACCCTGTTCTTCTTCTGGTTCATGGCCAGCACGCGCCGCCGCCACAAGATGCTGGCCCTGCTGGGCGGCGCGCTGTCGCTGATCTGCCTTTACTACACCTTCGTGCGCACCGCGATGGTGGGGCTGGCGGTGTTCCTGCTCGTCTTCCTGGTGCTGGAGCGGCGGTGGAGCCTGCTGGCGGGGGCGATGGTGGCCGCGGTGGGCCTGCTCCTGACCAACGCCTCGCTGCAGGACCGCTTCTACGACATCATCGCGGTGTTCTCCGAGGACGACGGCTCCAAGCGCACCCTGGGCAGCGGCCGCATCGGCATCTGGACCAGCTCGATCGCCGAGTTCCTCAAGCGCCCGCCGATGGACATCCTCATGGGCCTCGGGCTGGGCGGCCACTACGAGGTCACCGACGCCTACGCCGACCTCTACCGGTCCACCAAGAAGCGGGAGAACCTCGACTCCCACAACGACTATCTCACCTTGTTGTTCCAGCTCGGGCCCATCGCGGTGGCGTGCTACCTGTACCTGCAGGGCATCGTGATCCGGCGGGGGCTGGAGCTGCACCGCTGGGGAAAGCGCACCTTCGACGGGTTCCTGGGGCGCTACCTGGTGGCCCTGTGCGCGGCGGTGTTCATCACGAACTTCCTGTCCAACAGCTTCATCAGCCGCATCACGGTGGCGTGGCTGTTCTGGGGGTCCGTTGGTATCCTGTTCTCGTCGCACCGGGAGCTGAAGGAGCAGATCGAGCGGGAGGCCGAGGCGGAGGATGAGCCGGTGGAGGTTGAGGTCGAGGTGGCGTGAGGCGGCCCTGGTGGGGCTCGCCGGCTGCGCCGCGCGCGCGGACAGCCCGCCGATCCCGCCGACGCTGCCCGACGTCGAGGCGTGGTGGACCGCGCCCGAGCCCTGCCCTGAGGGCGCTCTGCTGAGCGGGCCGGCCAGCCCCGAGGCGATGATGCCCTGGGAAGGCTTCCTGGAGCTGGCCGCGTCGATGGGCGTGGAGCCGGAGCGCGGCCCGCTCACCCTGCGCTGCGTGGGGGCCGACGGTCAGACCCTTGGCCCGGAGACCGAGTTCTTCGAGCGCTATCGGTACATCCTCACGGACGCGGGCGTCGTCTGGGGGCAACGTGACGCGGAGCGCTGGACCCCCCGCGCCACCCGCACCTGGCGCGACGGCGTCCTGCACGGCCCCTCCCTCGCGTTCGACGAGTACGGCTTCACCGTGGCGCAGGCCACCTACGTCGATGGGGTGCGCCAGGGCGAGGCGGTGTCGGTACGCTGGGACAACACCTTCGTCCAGGAGTGGGTCGACGGCGCGCGCCAGGGCACGGCCCGCTGGTGGGACCCCTACGGCGTGCTGCGCGCGGAGGGGCGGTGGGCGGGCGACCAGCGCGACGGCCCCGAGCGCCGCTGGGACACCGAGGGCCGCGTGGTGGTCCGGGCGGAGTGGGTCGAGGGCGAGCTGGACCGCTGGATCGGCGAGCCGGTCGACCCCACCGCCTATGGCCTGGCCTGGCGCGCCCTCCTGCGCCCGGTGCCCACCCACGCCCCGCTGCTCCCGCCTCCGCCGCTCGATCTGGTCGCGGGGGACTGCCCGGCGGGCACCACCCCGACGCGGCGCGGACCGACGCGCCTCTGCCAGCGGGCGGACGGGACCGCCCACGGCCCCGCCCTGGAGGAGGGCCCCAAGCGTGCCCTCCACCACTACGCCGACGGCGTGCGCGACGGGGTGAGCCGCTGGTGGGGCCCCCAGGGCCTCGTGGTGGAGCAGGGCTTCACCGCCGGGGTGCTCGACGGCGCCACCCTGGCCTGGCGCGCCAGCGGTGAGCTGCGGGGGGTCATGGTCTACGAGATGGGCCGGCCCATCGTCCAGCTCCGCCTGGAGCCGGACGCGCGCCCCATCACGCGGCTGGAGGGGCCCCCAGGTCGCGTCGCCGCGCTGCGGGCGCCGCCGGATCAGCCGGCGGTGGTCACCCGCACCGGGCTCTCGGTGCGCTGCGCCCTCCAGCGCTCGACGCTCGAATGTGAGCTTCGAAACTACAGCCTCTACGACGTCCTGGTGGAGCGCATGGCCCTGCGCTACCCGATGGGGGAGGGGGTGTGCGAGGGGGAGTGGCGCCCCGACGCCGTGGTGGCCGGCGCGACGCTCACCCGGTTCACCGTGGACGTGGCCCGCGCCTGCGCGGACCCCGCGGCGGTCCCCCAGGACGACGCGGCCCAGGTGGAGGACATCCAGGGGATGGGGGGCCGCTACCAGGCGCCGTCCGCGTCCGTGCCGCGATCCAGGTTGACCTGGTTCATCACCTTCTCCGAGCAGGGAGCCCGGTTCACCGAGGAGGCCACCGTGCCCTTCACCCTCGGCCCGCTGACGGATCCATGAGCCGCTGGCCCTGCCTGCTCCTGGCCGGCTGCGCGGCCCGCGCGGACAGCCCGCCCGCCCCGCCGGCGCTGCCCCACGCCGAGGCCTGGTGGACCGCGCCGCAGCCCTGCCCCGAGGGCGCGACCCTGAGCGACCCCCAGCAGCCCGAGGGCGCGATGCCCTGGCCCGAGGTGCTGGAGCTCGCGGACATCCTCGACGAGATGCCCCAGGAGCGTCCCCTGGTCATCCGCTGCGTCCGGCCCGACGGCACCCGGCACGGCCCCGAGACCCTCTTCCTGGAGCACTACCGGGTCGTGGAGACCCCGGACGGGCCGGCCTGGGCCGAGACCGAGCCGCTCCCCTGGACCCCTCTGGCCACCCGACACTACCGGGAGGGCGCGCTGCATGGCGCAGCCTGGACCTACGACCACACCGGCGCGGTCCGGGGCGTCGCCCGCTACGCCGACGGCGTGCGCCACGGGGACGCGGTGGCCATCCTGGGGGACGACATCTACCTCCAGAGCTGGGCGGACGGGCGGCGGCACGGGGTGGCCCGGTGGTGGGACGGCGTCGGGGTGCTGCGCGCCGAGGGCTGGTGGGTGGAGGGCCAGCGCCACGGCGACGAGCATCACTGGGACACCGAGGGGGTCGAGATCGCCCACGGTCGCTGGGTGGACGGCGTGCTGGTGGCCTGGGAGGGGACGTCGGGCGACCCCAGAGGCTACCGCAGGGCCACACGGAGGGCCCGAGAGCCCCTGCCGACCTGCGCGCCGCTGCTCCCGCCGCCGCCCTTCGAGTTGGTGGCCGGGGACTGCCCCGAGGGCGCGGCCCCGGTCGTACGCCAGGAGATCGTCGGCTGCGAACGCCCGGACGGCGTCCGACACGGCCCCATGATCCGCACGGACGACAAGCGGATCCTGGTGAGCTGGAGCGACGGGCGGCGCGTCGGCACGAGCTACACCTGGGGCGCCAACGGGCTCTACACGGCGTGGCGCTACCAGGACGGCGAGGTCGAGGGCCTGAGCCTCGCCTGGGACCAGGACGGGGCCCTGGCCGTCGTCGGGCTGTATCGGCACGACGAGCCCCGCTTCCTGCGGTGGCTGGAGGCCCCGGTCCGTCCGCTGGACCAGCAAGCGGCGCCGCCCCCGCGGGTCGCGGTCCTGCGCGCGCCACCCGGACCGCCCGCGCCGAGCCGAGTCTCGTCCGTGGACGTATTCTGTTCGCTCGATGAGGCGCTGGGCTGCACCGCGACGAACCTGCGGCCCTTCGATCTCCTGGTGGAGGAGATCACCTTCTCCCACCCCACCGCTGCAGGCCGCTGCGACCGCGCCTGGCGGCCGGACATGGTGCTGGTGGGCAAGGAGGAGCGCGCCTTCACCGCACCCCTGGGCTGCGCCGCGCCCCTGGACATCGCCGACACCCTGCCGCGGTTCGAGACGCCCGGCGACCGGGTCCATCCCCTGCCTGAGCCGATCCCCCAGTCCGAGCTGACCGTCACGGCGGTGTTCTCGGTCCAGGGGGCGCGCTTCATCCAGGAGCGCACGCAGGCGCTGTTCCTTCCGTAAGGCCGACGGCATCGGCCTCGTAGAGGACCGCTACCCTGTGCGGCGCCGCTGCTCGTCAGCGTCCTCGTCGTCGCCGTAGTAGCCGTAGCCGTAGCCGTAGCCGTAGCCGTAGCCGTAGCCGTAGCCGTAGCCATCCCCGTAGCCGTAGCCGTAGCCGTAGCCGTAGGGGCCGGCGCGCTCGTCGATGCGGTTGCCGATGGCGCCCAGCACGTTCGCGCCCACGTCCGACAGACGGCGGCGGCTCTCCAGGACAACGCGCTTGTGGGCCTTGCGGAAGCGGACCACCATCACCACCGCGTCGACGAGGTGGCTGAGGATGAGCGGGTCAGCGACCGGGGTGACCGGCGGGGAGTCGATGAGCACGAGGTCGTAGCCGCCGATGCTGTCGAGGAGCTGGGCGAAGCGGTCGCCGGAGAGCAGCTTGTCGACGTCGTCGGGGCGACTGCCGGCGGGCAGCAGGTCCAGGCCGGGCACGCTGGAGTGGTGGATGGCCTCCTCCAGGGGGACGCCGCCGGACAGCACGTCGGCCAGCCCGACGGTGTTGGCCGCCGCGAAGATGTCGTGCTGGCGGGGCCGGCGCATGTCGGCGTCGATGAGCAGCACCCGGCTGCCGGACATCGCGATGACCGCCGCGAGGTTGGACGAGATGAAGGACTTGCCCTCCTGCGGGACCGCGCTGGTGATCAGCAGGCGGCTCAGGTCCTTGTCGGGGAAGCGGAACCGGATGTTCGTGCGGATGGTCCGGAGCTGCTCGGCCAGCATGGAGCGGGGGCGGGCGAAGGCGTAGAGCTTGTCGGGGGCGTCGGCGAAGCTCTGCTCGTCGAGCACGGCGAGCGCGCCGATGAGCGGGATGCCCACGTACTGCTCGATGTCCTCGGGGTTGTTGACCTTGGCGTCGTCGGGGCGGATGTACTCCACCAGGAAGGCCATGCCGACGCTGCCCATGAGCCCGACCACCATCGCGATGGCCAGGTTGGGGAGCAGCTTGGGGCGCACCGGGTCCTTGGTGGCGATGGGGTAGTCGACCCAGGCGACGTTGTTCTGGCGGATGATGTTGGACAGCCGCGCCTCGGCGAGGCGCTGGCCCAGCTCGCGGTAGAGCTCCTCGCGGCGGGCGGCCTCGGACTCCTCGCGGTCGGCCTGGAGCTTGGCGTCCTCGAGCTGCTCGAGGTGGGTAGTGAGACCCTCGAGTTGGACGCTGAGGGCGGCCTCGCGCTCGCGCTGGAGCAGCATGCGGGCGTAGCGGCCGTCGATGTACTCCTGGAGCTGGGTGCGGAGCAGCTCCTCCATGCCCTCCAGCTTGGCGTCGAGGCGCAGGACCTTGGGGTGCTCGTCCTTGTAGCGGCCCTTGGAGGCGACCTTCTCCTGGCGCAGCTCCTGGAGGCGCTGGTAGCTGGAGCGCAGGGCCTGGTTGTCGTCGGTGGCCAGGCTGGAGGCCAGGCCCAGCCAGTCGCCGGAGGTCAGCTGCACCTGGAGGTTCTCGTACTCGGTCTCCAGGGCGGGCAGCTTGGTGTTGACCTCGGCGAGGTCCTCCTGGACACGGCGGATGGTCTCCTCGACCGTGTTGTACTGCTGGGCCAGGATGAGGGCGCTCTCGCGCTCCGCGTCGCTCATGATGGAGCCCTCGCCGGACTCGCGGCGCAGCTCGGCGTACTGGTCCTTCTGCTTCTTGAGCTCGGAGAGGGCGTCCTCGCTGCGGCGCCGGGCCCGGTTGATGTTCTCGTCCATGTAGGACTCGGCGAGGGTCTGGGCGTAGAGCACCGCGGTGGGCGGATCGGGGTGCTCGATGGTCAGGTGGACCAGCTCGGTGTCGCCCTCGGGCTGCAGCTCCAGCAGCTTGAGGAAGTCCTCGACCGGGTCCTCGGACTCCAGGAACTCGGTGACGCCGTGGTTCTCCTGGAGGCGGCGGACGGTCTCGCCGATGACGGTGCGGGACTTGATGATGCGGTACTGGGTCGTGTAGTAGGACCGCCGCTCGTCCGAGAAGCGCACCTCGACGAGATCGAAGACCTCGTCCACGTCCAGCAGGTTGGGGGCCCGGGGGTCGATCTCCAGCGTGGCGGTGGCCGCGTAGTAGGGGGTCATCAGCTTCGTGCCGATGCCGACGCCGAGCACCACGCTGGCGGTGATCAGGGCGATCATCCTGCGGTACTTCTTGAGAACCAGCCAGTATTGCAGGAGGTTGGCTTCGGGACGGGCGCTGGGATCGGGGACGCTCATGGCTACCTGGGGAGGGACCCGCAGGGACAGAGCGCGAACAGGGGGAGATGGATCACCACAAAGTCTCCGGCCGTGAAAACAAGGCGCGACTTGAAAAAAACCGCTCCCCGGACACGAGCAGCCCGCATTAGTAGCACGGCATGGCGTCCTCAGCACCAGCCCGTCGCGCGCCCGCGCTGCCCGGCCCCCCCGCGGGGCTGCTCGCGGCGGTGTTCCCTCTGGCCATCGTGCCCTTCGCGACGGTCCACCCGACCCCCCGCGCGGTGGTGGGGCTGGTCGCGGGGCTGCTGGGGGCCTGGGCCTGCGCCCACGGGCTGAGCCGCCGTGTTCCCTCGGCTCCGGTGGCCTGGGTGGCTGTGCTGGGGACCCTGGCCCTGGGGCTCTCGACCCTGGCCTGGCTGCCGGTGGGGGCGCTGGGGCGGGCGGTCTGGCAGCCGGGGCTCGCCGAGCCGGTGCAGCAGGCGCTGGCCCTGGCAGGCGCCGAGCGGCAGACCCTGGCGCTGGACCCGAACACCTCGCTGCGCCTGTGGGCGTCCACCGCCGAGGCGTTCCTGCTGGCGCTTGGCGCAGGGCTCACCATCCGAAGCTCCGAGCGAGGCACGGCGCTGGCGTGGGTGGTGGTGCTGGCCGCGGTGGCGCTGGTGGGCGTCGCGGTGGCCCACCGCCTCACCGGCGCGGCGACGATCTGGTGGGTCAGCGAGGTGCCGGCCTTCCACCGGGAGCCCTTCTTCGCGCCCTTCGTCAACCCCAACCACGGCGGGCTGGCTTGCGCGGCTGGCCTGTGCCTGGCGGTCGCGCTGGCGGTCCGGCACCGCCGCACGGCGCGCTGGGTCGCGGTCGCCTGCGCGCTCGCGCTGGCCTTCGGGGTGCGGTTCTCCGGCAGCCGGGGGGCGCTGCTGGCCGGGGCGGTGGGCCTGGGGGCGCTGGCGCTCCTGCTGGGCGGGCGCCGGGTCCGCCTGGCCGTGGTGGGCGGGGTGAGCCTGGGCGGCGGGGCGGCGCTCGCGGTGGGCTTCGAGCGCGCTGGCGCCTGGCTGACCGACGCGCTGGTGCCCGAGGCCCTTGGGCCGGGCGAGGACGTGTTCACGGGTCGGGGCGACGTCTACCTGGACGCGATGGCGCTGTGGTGGTCGGCGCCCTGGGTCGGGGTCGGGCACGGCGGCTTCGACGACGGCTTCAGGGTGGTGAAGTCCACGCCGGTGTTCTCCACCACGGTCCACGCCCACCAGGAGCTGCTCCAGGTGGCCGCGGAGCACGGGCTGCCGGTGCTGGGCTTGTGGCTGCTGGCGGTGCTGCTGACCGGGGTGTACGGCGCCCGACGGTGCGGTGCTGCGGACCTGGGGTACCGGCGGCGGGCGCTGCTGGGGGGGCTCGTCTCGGCGGGGCTCGTGCTGGGGGTCTCCTGCTTCTTCACGTTCCCCCTGCGCATCGGCGCGCTGGAGGTGCTCGCGGCCCTGACCCTCGGCGGCGTGCTCGGGCTGGCGGGGCACGGGGAGGCACGGGGTGGGCGCTGGCTGGGCCGGCTGGCCACTGTGGCTGTGGGGCTGCTGGTCGTTGCCGCCGGGGTCACCCAGGCCGCCGCCGCGGCCCTCTACGATCACCCCAGCGCGCGCCTGGGGGCCTCGGATCCGCCGATGGAGCGGGCAGACGAGCGCCTGCTGGCCGCCATCGACGGCGAGGCGGGCGCCGCAGCCGACGCGGTGGAGGGCTACCGCGTGGCCCTGCTCCGCGAGCCGATGCGCCGCGACACCCTCCAGAAGCTGGCCATCGCCCTGGAGGAGGCCGGGGAGATCGACGCCGCCCTGGAGACCCGCCGGGTCGCGGTCGCGGTCTACCCCTCGCTGCCCTGGCCGCACCGGGACCTCGCCCGCTACCAGCGGCGGCTGGGCGACTTCGACGACGCGCGGCACACCTGGCGGGCGATGCTGCGCCTCGACCTGCCCGAGGACGAGGACCTGCGCTACGTGCCCGAGGCCATGCGCGGCCCCGGGGACCCGGTGCGCATCGCCTGGATGGTGCTGCCGGAGCGGGCGGATCGGCTGGCGGTGGGCGCGCGGGAGTTGGAGCGGCAGGGGGTGCCGGCGGCCGCGGAGCGCCTGCTGCGCCGGGCGTCGCGCATGGAGCCCCGCTACCTCGCCCACCTGGGGGCGCTGCTGATGCGCCAGGAGCGCCCCGCGGACGCTCTGGCTGTCGCCGAGGCGCTCCTGCCGCCGAGCTGCTTCTCCGAGCGGATCCGCGCCCAGGCCCTCCTCGCGCTGGCCCGCGCCGCGGAGGCCGAGGACGCCTACCGCGCCGCGTTGGCGCTGTGCGGCACCCAGGACCCCGAGATCTCCCGGGAGCTGCGCCTGGGGTCCGCCCGCGCCCGGCTCGCCCGCGGCGACGCCCGCGCCATCGAGACCTTCGAGGTGCTCCTCAAGGAGCAGCCCGACGACCACGCGGTGCGTCGCCTGCTCATCGACGCGCTGCGGGAGCGGGGCTGGAACGAGCAGCTCGCCACCCAGCTCCGCGCTCTGCACGACGCGGGCGTGGCCCGACCCGCAGAGCGTGACGAGCTGAAGTCGCTGGTGGTACGAGGCTTCCGAGGCGATTAACCCGACCCCCTGGAGCCGCCCCATGGACCTCACCGCCGCCGACCGCGCGTTCGTCGACGCGCTCGCCGCCCTCAACGACCTCACCCCCGAGGACGCGCTGGGGCACCTGCTCCACCCCAAGCTCAAGAAGGGCGGCGGCTGGCGCCCGGGGGTGCGCTTCGAGGACGGCCAGCTCTGCGAGCTGAAGATGGGCGTGCAGTTCCTGGGCGGGTACACGCGCTTCCCGAAGGTGCCGGGGTTCGACCTGCCCGGCGTGGTCGAGGCCACCGTCGTCGGCGGCTGCCACCTGGAGGAGGTGGCCACGATCCGCGGCCAGCGTCTGCAGGTCCTCAAGATCCACGGCCAGCCCTCGCTGCGGGAGCTGCGCGTCGCCGGGCCGGCGCTGCGCACCCTGTCCATCCTGGGCGACCCCGCGCTGGCCCGGGTGGACCTCACCGGCGCGCCCGCGCTCGCGGCGGTGGACATCTTCGAGCTGCCCGCGCTCAAGGGCGGGATCGTCTGCTGGGACCTCCAGATGGCGACGATCGAGGGCATGGGCCGCCTCAAGAAGCGGGTCGACGCCGCGGCGATGCGGACGGCCACGCCAGACGTCGTCCGCGCGGTCCACGAGGCCTTCCGGGGCACCTCGGCCTGGGCCACCCGCGTCGCGCAGGCGGTCCTGGCGCACCCGGCCTGCCCGCTCGACGTGGCGCTTGTGGCCTACCTCGACGCGATCGAGGCGGTCTACCCGCGCTGCTCCGGCCTCTCCCGCTGCGAGACCCCGGAGGACAAGGGCCTGTTCCGAGCCGCCCGTGAGGTGGAGAAGCGGGGGGTGGGTGGCTTCGTGCCGGGCGAGGTGCCTGCACAAGTCCGCGCCCTGG
This sequence comes from Alphaproteobacteria bacterium, assembly GCA_020632795.1. Classification (GTDB taxonomy): domain Bacteria; phylum Myxococcota_A; class UBA796; order UBA796; family CAJQPC01; genus JACKEV01. The sequence continues at coordinate 48,839 of JACKEV010000025.1, read as the reverse complement.
ATGTCTCCGGCTGGGCGAAGAAGCCGGACCCGGCGCTGCTGGATCGGCTGGGGGTGCGCGTCGAGGGGGAGCCCGTCCGGCGGGCGGCGAAGCCCCGCCCCCAGGTCAAGCACCCCACCGACGCCGAGGCACTGGCCACCTTCGGTGACTGGATCGCCCACCCGATGGAGTACGGCCGGCCGGCCGAGGCGCTGGAGATCGTCTACCGCAAGGTGCTGCCCTGGGGGGATTCGAAGACCAAGGTCTTCCTGGTGAAGTGGCGGATGGACGGGGGCGACGCCTTCGTGGGCATCACCGGCCCGTTCACCTGGAGCTTCCTGGGCCTCGACCTGTCCCGGCTGGAGCCCCTCAAGGCGAGCACCCGGTGGCGGCGGCTGGTGAACCTGTACGTCGGCTGGTACGCCTGCTTCCTGGCCGCCCAGCAGCCGGGCCACGCTGAGGCCCGGGCCGCGAGCCTGGACGCTGCGGGGCTGGAGCGGGCGTTCCCGAGGGATCTCGCCAAGGTGGGCATCCACCTGGGCCGCAGCGAGGTCACCGAGGGCGCCGATCTGCTGGGCAACACCTGGGCCACCGGTGTGCCCGGGCGCCGCTGCGCGCTGCGCTGCCACGCCCCGCCGGAGGTCTACGTGGCGCCCGGCGGCAACCGCCACTACGCGGTCGCGGCGACCATCACCTACCAGTACAAGAAGAAGGGCACAATCAAGGCGGACTACCGGCTGTTTCTGCGCGGCGACGCGGCGGGTCGGCTGGCGCCGGACGTACGGCACCTGCCGCTCACCGGGCACGGCGTGCTGGACGACCTGCCTCTGTACCACTGGGTCGGCAGCCAGCTCGGGCCCTTCGAATTCAACAACAGGGTGGGCGGGCTCAGCCTGTTCGACCACTGAGGGAGGCCCCGTGCCCATCGAGACCGCGCGCCTGACCGTCTACCCCCACCAGCTCGACCACATGGGGCACCTCAACGTCGCGGGCTACGTGGGCGCCTTCGACAACGCCACCTGGCACCTGTTCGCCGCGGTGGGCATGGGGCCGACCTGGCTGCGCGAGAACGCCCGCGGCATGGCGGCGGTGGAGCAGACGCTGCGCTACACGCGCGAGGCCCTGGCGGGGGACCTGCTGCGCGTCACGTCGACCGTGCTGGCGATCAGCAACCGCACCCTGCGCTTCCGCCACGTCATGGTGAACGCCGAGGACGGAGGCGAGCTGGCCACCTGTGAGATCGTCGCCGCGCACCTGGACACTGCGCGGCGGGTGGCGGTGCCGCTGCCGGAGGCGGTGCGGGCGGCGGTGAAGGAGCGGTTCGGGGTGGGGTAGGGCAGGCGGGGCCTTGAACGGCGTGCTCGCGCGGCCTCATGAACTGCGGGCTCTTCGACGTGACGGACGCCGAGGCTCCCCGAGAAAGGGCTCGTCCGTTCCAGGACTCGCTGGAGGGTTTTCGGAATGGGCGCAGGTCGGCGTGGAGGGGGCGCGTCCAGCGCCCGGAGACCATCGGGCAGGCGGGCCGCTTCCCGCTCACGCCACCAGCCGCATCCCCCCGACCGCCGCCTCCGACACCGCCTCGATCCCCAGCCGCTGCCGCACCTCGGCCAGCGGCAGGGCCCACAGCGGCGTCCAGTCCAGGCCCACCAGGTTCTGCGCGGCCTGGCCCATCGCCCAGCCCCGGGTCACCGCAGAGAGGCGACGCGCGCCGTCCTGCGGGGCGAAGAGCGCCGCGTTCAGGAAGCCCCCGGCGATCAGGATCAAGCCCAGCTCGCCCCGGAGCTGCGCCCGGGTGAAGGCCTGCAGGCCCAGCTCGCCCGCCACGTCCACGTCGAAGCCGGTCAACACATGCCAGACGTCGTGGACCTGAGCCAGCGAGCGCCGCAGGTTGGCGAAGGCGTCGTTGTCCTTCACGAAGTTGAGGTCGTCCGCCGAGAAGCCGTGGGCGCGCATGTGGTCGGCGAACACCCGGCCCAGCGTGCCCTCCGGCAGCGCCGCCAGGGCGTCGAGGTCGATGTGCACCTCCGGCAGGCCCCGCTCGACCGCCGCCGCCACGCGCGGGTCCTCCAGCATGCGGGCGTAGGTGGCCGCGCCGTCGCGGTCGGACAGCCGCTCCACGATGGAGAAGACCATCTCCAATTGACCGGGATCACGGGTGAAGCGGATGAAGGCCAGGAGGAGCTGGGCCGTGGTGAGCAGGCGGTTGAGCATGGGACGCCTCGGTTGAAAAATATGAGCAGATGCTCAGGTTGTTGCTGAATACAATATGAGCACTTACTCAGATTTTTTCTACTCGCGTCTGGAGGGGCGATGGCCCGATCGAAGAAGAATCCTCGTCGAAAGCCGGTTCAGGGGCGCGCTCAGGCCACGGTGGACGCCATCCTGGAGGCGACCGCTCAGGTTCTGCTGGAGGAGGGCTACGCCGACCTGACCACCAACGCGGTCGCCAAGCGGGCCGGGGTCAGCGTCGGCTCGCTCTACCAGTACTTCGGCAACAAGGACGCCCTGATCGGCGAGCTGGTCCGGCGGCACGTCGGCGCGATGCGGGACGCCTTCCTCGAGACCCTCCCCGGCGTCGTCGGGCTGCCCAAGGCCGAGGCCTTCGCCCTCATCGGGGACGCCCTGCTGCAGGCCCACCGCGTCGATCCGGCGCTCAACCAGGTGCTGCACGGGCAGCTCCCCCGGGTCGGCGGGCTGGCCGCGATCGACGCCTTCGACACGGAGCTGGAGCAGCTCGCCGCCCAGGTGCTGCGCGCCCGGGGCATGCGGTCGGACAACCCCGAGCTGGCGGCGCGGGTCCTCACCCGGAGCCTGAGCGGCCTGATGCGGGCCACCATCCGGCGCGAGCCCAAGCTCCTGGACGAACCGGCCTTCCTGGAGGAGGTCACCCTGCTGATGGACCTCTACCTGGAACCGCCCGAGCGCTACCAGTCCCTGGCGTTCGCGCAGGCCCGGGCGTCGGGGGACGACATCGCCTCGTAGAGCACGTCCTCGGGGTTCCGGGGGGGCCGGGGCGCCGCGCCGATGACGGTGTCCGGGGCGTTGAGGGCCTCAGCGTCGCTGGCGGCCATGAGCACGCCCACCTGCTCGCCCTCGGCGGCCGGCTGCGGTGGTGGCGGCGGGGGCGGCTCGGCGGAGTAGGGCGCCAACCAGGCCCGAGCCTCGGCCCGCAGCGCGCGCTCCTTGAGCTTGGGGAGCTTCGCGGGGTCGAGGGCGTCGGCGCGCTCCCGGGCCTGCGGGGAGGCGGCGTCCCCCGCCCGGTCCACCGACGCGCGCCAGGCCTCGCGGGCCATCGTGCAGGGCGCGATGGACTTCTCGATGAGCACGGCGCGGAAGAGGGCGGCCTGCTCGCGGCTCAGATCGGCGGGCGCCTCCGCGTGCATCAACACGAAGGACAGGTCCTCATAGGCCTTGCCCATGTCCTCGATCGCGGCGACGTCGCCGGCCTTCACCCGGGCGGTGACGTCGGTCTCCACGGCCTTGAGGGCGGTCACCTTGGCGAGCAGGGCCTGGGTCATCGCGTCGTCGCCCGCGGAGGCCGGGGCCAGCTCCAGGGCGAGGTAGTCGGAGAGCGGATCCCCGGCGCGGGCGGAGAGGGCGAGGAGGAGCAGGAACACGGCGGGACTCCCGACGATTCGGGCGTCCCTTAACGGATCCACGACCCCGAGGCCGTGCGCTGCCGCCCGCTGGCCGGCCAGTACTCCACGCCGACGCCGACGCCCCAGCCCAGCCCGTCCACCGAGCCGTCGCTGCTCTTGCGGCCCAGGGTGTAGACGTTGCCGACGGTCCACAGGCGGTTGGACGCGCCCGGCGCCCAGGCCAGCTCGGCGGTGGCCCGCAGGGTGGTGTCGACGCGGGCGAGGCCCGAGCCCACGTACTGGTGCAGCACCGCGTCGCCGCCCACCAGCGCCTGGACGCCCGCGCCCTGGAGCTGCCCGGCCACGCCGACGCCGTTGGTGACGTCGCCCGCGGAATAGACCCGGGTGTCGAGCTGGCGCTTGCCGTAGAAGTCCACCCGGGTGGCCCGGCGGGGCTGCCAGCCGACGCTGACCTCGCCGAACACCGGCGCGGTGAGGGGGACCTTCGCGCCGCCCTCGCTCAGGCGCCCCCAGCCGACCCAGGCCGAGACGTCGGTGCGCTTGCCCACCTGGCCGGTGAGCCCGGCCTCGACGCCGAGGGTGGTGGCGCCCAGGGCCAGGTTTCGGCTGGCCGAGGCGCGCAGGGCGGGGGCCTCGGTGCGAGGGTAGTAGCGGTAGCCGAGCTGGCCGCGCCCGCCGATGATCATGCCGCTGTAGCTGCCCTTCCAGGTCTCGCCGTTGACGTCGAACAGCAGCGAGCCCACCAGCACGCCGCCGCCGTCGCGCTCCAGCCCGACGGTGCCCCCGGCGTCGAGGTGGGGCAGGGTGAGGGGAGACGCCTGGATGCGGTCCTCCAGGGCGTACTCGATGTGGCTCCGCAGCACCGGCTTGAGGGCGGCGTTGGAGCCCACCTTCAGGCCCAGGTCCCCGCGCCCGCCCGCCCGGATGGGGGAGCCGGCGACGCCGATGTAGTCGTAGAGCCGGCCGTCCACGCCCAGGTTGAGCTGGTAGGCCGAGGTGCCCGCCCGCAGCAGGCCGCCCGCGTGCAGGGAGGGGCGCAGCGCCACCGCCCCGGTGCCGCTGCCGATGGGCGCGAGGTAGGGGCGCCGCAGCGCCATCTCCGCGCCGACGAAGGGTTGCACCCGTGGGGCGGCGTCGGCGACCCCGGCCCCCAGGAGGGCCAGGGTTGCCACCATCAGACGAAGCGCGCGCGTGCTCATGTCCGTCCCGACACCGGGGCGGACAGGAACCGCTACTCCACGACCACGATGTCGGTGCCCCCGCGGCCGAAGGTCTCGGGGTTGTACATCTCCTCGGCCTTGGTCGGCGGCACCACGAAGGTGCCCGGGGTGGTGGCGATCGCGACGTAGTCGTAGGTGTGGACGCCGTCCCACAACAGCGTGGTGAACGCCTCGACCCGCTCGTCCCGCATGTTCTGGTGCTCGTACCAGGTGCGGGACCACCACCAGTACCCGCCCGAGGAGGTCTCGTTGGGATCCTCGGGCACGGCCCCCGTGGTGGCGAGCGCCGGGTTGAGGGGCTCCAGGCCCGCGGGCAGGGGATCGACCAGGGCGACGTGGGTGCGGCGGCCGGGGGCGACCATCGTGAGCTTCACCCGCACGCGGGTGCCGGCCTTGATGCGCCAGGTGCCGTCCTCGTCGCGGCGCACGTCGCGGGGGTCGTCCACCCCCACGTAGCGGCGCTCCACCGCGAAGCCGTGGTCGGCGGGCTCCAGGCGCAGGTCCTCGGGGGCGTAGCGCAGGCCGATGCGGTAGTACAGCCGGCCCTCGCCCTCCTTGGAGAGGATGAGGTCCTTCTCACCGGGGGGATCGGAGAGCAGGGCCATGGGCACGGTGAGGTGCTTGCGATCGGTCTCGCGGCCCTGGAAGCGCTGCTCGCCGCCGTAGTCCGCGCCCAGCCACACCCGGGCGACGAAGTCGGGGGTCCGGGACTCGTAGGTGCGGAAGTAGCGGTCCATCGAGAGCAGCACGAAGCTGTTCTCCTGGGTGGTGGACCAGCGCCCGCGCACCTGATGACCCAACAGCCCCCGGACCAGCTTGGGGATCAGCTCGTGGTCCGGCTTGACCTCGATGAGGCTGTCGAGCAGCACGCCGTCGACCCGGCGGCTGGAGTGCAGCAGCACATAGTCGCCCTTGTCGCTGTAGCTGGTGACGAAGTGGGCGGCGGCGGCGGTCTCGTGGCTGTTGTTCTCCCAGTGGCGCAGCATCGCGCTGGTGTCCTGGCCGGTGGCGTGCAGGGTGGGCAGGATCCAGCCCTGGGCCTCCAGGGGCAGGCCCTTCAGGCCCCCCTCGTTCATCAGCTTGCGGGCCCGGGTGGCGTCCTCGGTGCCCAGCAGGTGCTTCACGTAGACCGAGTACGCGATGATGCTCCAGCGGGCCTCCTTGGAGTACCACCACGGGATGTGGCCCTCGATGCTGTCGAGGTACCCCAGGGCGCGGTCCAGGGTGTAGGGGGGCAGCGCGTAGCCCTTGAGCTTCGCGCGGGCGAGGGCGTGGGTGACGTGAACGGTCAGGTAGGGCTCGGTGCGGGTGTTGCCCCAGTAGCCCCAGCCGCCGTTGCCCTGCTGGCGGCGCTGCAGGCGCTCCAGATCCTTGGTGACCGCCTTGGAGAGGTCGTCGGGCGCGGGGAGCTGCTCGGCCTCGAAGGCGTCCAGCACGTCGCGCAGGGCGGCGACCGCCATGAGCCGGGAGCTGATCTGCTCGGAGCACTCGTAGGGGTACTGCACGAGGTAGAGCAGCGCGTCGGTCAGGGCCTGGAGCGCGGTGGAGCTGGTGGTGACCTCCAGCCCGCCGAACTGCACCCAGGTGCCCTCGGGGGCCTCGACCGGCTGGACCACCACGCCGTCGCCGTCCAGCTCGCCGTAGGTGGCGAAGGCCTCGGAGGTGGCGGGGGTCCAGATCGGCAGGGAGAACTCTGCGGCGTCGTTGAAGTCCCCGGCGACCACCACCGCCTGGAACCGGGCGGTGCCGGCCTCCATCGCGGCGACCGGGATGCGGACCTCCCGGCGGTCGTTGGCCGGGACCTCGACCCGACGTCCGGCGTGGCGCAGGACCTTGTCGTCGCCGGTGTCGATCCGGGCGTTGGTCATGCGCAGGGCCAGGTCGACGGTGATGGGCGCGTCGGTCTGGTTCTGGACGACCAGGGGCAGCTCCATGCGGTCCCCGAAGTTGAGGAAGCGCGGGGGGCTGGGCCGCAGCATGATCGGCTTGCGGGCGGTGACGTGGGACTCGCCCACGCCGAACTGCTGCGCGCCGGCCACCGCGACGGCGACGAGGCGGTAGCGGGTCAGCGAGTCGGGCAGGGCCAGGGGGACCTCGGCGTGGCCCTGGGCGTCGGTCTGCACATGGGGCGAGAACAGGGCCAGGGCGGAGAGGTCCTCGCGCACGGCGATGGGGGTCTCGGTGGCCTCGGCGCCAGTGTTGAGCCCGTTCTTGCGCGCCGACTTGGAGCCCGAGCTGCGGCTGCGGGCCGGCACGTCGCGCTCCATGGCCTTCTCCTCCTCCATCGGCGGGGCCGCGGGATCGGCCGCGGGGGCGGGCTGCTCGGCGAAGCCACCGCCGCCCATGCCCTGGCCGCGCAGGCCCAGGTGCCCGTCCAGGGCGATCTCATCGGTGGCCAGGTAGCCCAGGGCGGACAGCCCGCCGGCGTCGCCGAAGGCCTCCCCGCCTGAGGGCGCGTTGGCGGCGGTCTGGGCCATCACCGCCTCGGGGGCGGCCAGCACGGCCTGGTCGCGGCTGCGGGCGTCGGTGACCCCCGCGGGCAGCTCGGCGTAGAACACCGCGAGGGGGTCGGGGAGGGTGTAGCCGGCGAGCGCCAGCACGGCCTCGTCCACCGCCACCAGGGCGACCTCGCCCGACACGGGGTTGCCGGCGCGGTCGGTGAGGGTCACGCCGATGGTGGTCTCTCCGCCGGGGGCCAGGGCGGCCTGGGCGGGCTGGACCTCGACCTTGAGGGTGCGCTCTCGCGGCGGCACCTTGAGCATCAGCGTGCCGGTGGCGTAGGCCACGCGCCGGGCCTTGTCCGGCATGGGCTCGCCCTCGTCGTCCGTGCGCTCGGCGCTGCCCGCCAGCTCGACGCTGAGGACCACGTTGGGGGTCATCGCGTCCGTGATGTCGATGTTCAGGACCTTGGAGGGGCTGTCCATCGTGAACGTCTCGGTGGACAGCACCCCGTTGCGGCGCAGGGTCAGCAGGCCCGAGGCCGGGAAGAACGGCGCCTGCACCAGCACCTCGGCGGTGTCGCCGTCGGCGTAGGTCTCCTTGTCGGGGATGAGGGTGAGCTGCTCGAGCTGGACGGTTCGCATGGGCGGCTGCTTGCCGCCGGGCACGTACAGCTCGATGACGGTCTCGTTGGGGCGCCCCTCGGCGTCGGTCAGCCGGGCGGTGACCCGGTAGCTGCCGCCCTCGGAGGGGGTGAAGGTGCAGACCTGAGGCTCCGCGCTGCTGGTGACGTCGCAGGGGGTGGGCTCGACCTCGACCTGCTTCCACTGGCCGCCGGAGGACTGCCACTCCAGGCGGGCGGCGCGCAGGTCCACCTCGACGCCCTGCTGGACCTTGCCCTCGACGTCCACGACGAGGACCTCGACCTCGGCGGGCTTGTCCTTCTCCAGCAGGGTGCTGGCGCTGCGCAGGCCCACGTAGCGGCTGGAGGGGTGCAGCAGCAGGCTCTCGGCGGAGGTCCAGCGCTGGCGGTTCACGTCGACGACGGTGGCCTCGGCGCGCACGGACATGGGGCGGGCCGGGTTGACCGCCAGGAAGTCCACCCGCAGGTGGTGCTTGCCGGTGGCGTCGGTCTTGCCGGCCAGGGTCTCGGTGTTGGTGATCGACGCGCCGCCGTAGCCCCACCACAGGCCGCCCCAGTCGCCGCGGCCCCACCAGGGGGACCACGGGCCGAAGCTGAAGTCAGGGTGGTTGGGCGGGCTGTAGCTGGAGGGCGTCGCGGTGACCATCCACTGCACCTGGGCGTCGGGCAGGGCGCCCCCGGCGTAGTAGCTGGCGGCCACGCTGACCTCGGCGTGCTCGCCCAGCACGTAGGGGCGGGGATCCAGCTCGGTGGAGACCTCGAACTCGGGGCGGCGGAACTCCTCGATGCGGAAGCTGTGGTAGTAGCTCAGCACGCTGTAGCCCCCGCCGGTCGTGGCGGTGAGCTGGAGGCTGGCGGGGCCCAGGTTGGGGGTGCCGGGCAGCGTCAGGGACAGGTCGAAGCCGCCGGCCGCGTCCACGTCGGACTCGCCCTTGAGCAGCTCGACGCCCTGGGCGTCGTAGAGGATGTAGCTCAAGCGGGTGACCGCGCCGTCCAGACCGCCGATGTCGCCCGTGGGGGTGGGCTCGAAGCGCCGCAGCCAGCCCTTGACCTTGACTGTCTCGGCGGGCCGGTAGAGCTGCCGGTCGTCGAACACGAACCAGCGGAGCTGGGGCACGGCCTCCCGACGGGTCCAGGAGCCGTACTCGTTCCACCAGTGGAGGTACTCCGGCAGCAGCGCGGCGTCCTCGCCCTTGCGCGCGATGAGCACGTGGGGGCCCTGGCTGTTGGCGTAGGGCTGGAGTCGGGCGAGGCCCTGGGCGTCGGTCTGCACGCTCCCCGAGGCGCCGAGCAGCTCCAGGGTGACCCCGTCCAGCGGGGCGCCGGTCTTGAGGTCGGTGGCCCAACCGAGGATGTCGGTGGGGTCGACGGCGGCGTGCAGCCCGATGTCGGTGGCCTGCACCCAGGCCATCACGTCCACCCGCTCCCAGCGCTGCATGGACTGGGGCACGGGCTCCACCCACACGAAGAGCTGGCCCTTGCCGTCGTCGAGGTAGGGCGCGAGGTCGATGGCGGTCTCGACCAGCTCATCGGGCTCGTAGTCGGTGACCTCGATGCGCTGGTCCACGAGCTGCCGGCCGCCGGGGCTGCCCTTGATGTAGCCGTCGTAGCGGGCCTCGCGCATCCACTTGGAGACCTCGACCCAGTCCTCGGGCTTCACCCGCCACACCCGCACCCGCAGGCGCTTGTGGTTGGTGCTGAACACGTTGAAGGTGGGGGGCGCGGTGGGGTCGAGGACCACGACCTCCTTGCCGGGGCCGTAGAGGGTCTTCTGGGCGTTGCCGACCTTGAAGGTGAGCTTCTGGCTCTTGCCCAGGGTCTGCCCGAAGTCGTCCTTGAGGGAGGCGGGCAGCGTGACGGTGTAGGTGGTCCGGGCCTTGGTGCGCCCCATCAGGGTGAGGCCGTAGCCGGAGGCCTGGGCGCGGAAGCCCTCCACCGGGGGGTCGATGGTGAGCGCGGTGGCGTCGAAGGCGGCGTCGTCCAGGGGGTTGTTGAAGGAGACCCAGAACGCGCCGCCCGGGGCGCAGCCGTCCAGCCCCCAGGCGCAGCTCTGATCGGTGACCGCGAGAGGGTCGTAGGTGCGGAAGCTGTTGTCCTGGGGGGCCGCCGTCAGCCGAGGGCCCTCGGCGGAGGGCGCGCCGGTGTCCAGGCGCAGGGTGTAGGAGGTCGCGGGCTTGAGGGCCTGGGCGGGGGCCAGGACCACGAAGCGGTCGGGCTCGGCGGCCTCGACCATCTGCCGGATGCCGCGGTCCTCCTGGATCTCGGCGTCGGTGGCGACCCGCAGGGCGACCGCGGTCGTGCCGGCGAGCAGCTTGACGTAGGGGGTGATGGCCCTGGCGTCCACCGACTGGTCGAAGCGCAGGAACAGCAGCGGGTCGAGGGGGTGGGGCCCGTAGGTGGGCCAGGTCTGCTCGACGGTGACGGTGGGGGTCTCGAAGCCGAAGTTGACGCCCTTGGCGAGCGCCCCGCCGGACTTCGCGGCGGTGCCCTTCGCCACGTCCACCGTGTAGGACGTCGCCATCGGGAAGCGGCCTTCGGGCTCGAAGACGACGGTGCGGGTGCCGATCCAGCGCCACTCGCCGGGGGGCTCGGGGACCAGGGTGACGGGCACGGTCTTCGAGGCGACCTCGTGGGAGGTCACCGCCACCATCGGCTGGTTGAAGGTGACGCTCAGGCGGGGGGCGACGGGCACCGCGCCCTCGGGGGCGTAGCGCACGACCTCCAGCGGGCCGGCCTCGACCTCCGGGGCGTCGGCGGCCTCGGGCACGGGGAAGGGGACCTTCACGTCGGCGCCGGTGCGGGGGGGCGGCTGGGAGTCCTCGCGCTTGTTGAACGCCTTGACGTCGTCGGGCTCCTCCTCCAGGGCGGGCAGGCGGCGCAGGAGCGGGGCCTGCTCGGGCTCGCTCAGCGCGGCGACCTCGGCCAGCGGCGTGGCCGGGCCGGAGGAAGGCGCGGGGGCGTCGGCCTCGGAGAGCCGCATGCGCAGGCCGACCAGCGCGTCGTCGATCTCGAAGTCGAGGGGCTCGGCGGTCTTCACGGGCTCGGCGGGCTGGGGCACGGTGGACTCCGTGTGGGTTCCGGTGCAGCCGACGGTGAGCAGCCAGAGGGAGAGGCGAAGCAGCATGGGTTCCTCGGGGGAGGGGGGCAGGCGACGGGGAACGCCCGACCCCACCTGGGGCTTACGGTTCCCGTGACGCGCGCGACCCCCGGACCATATCGCACCTCGGTCCAAGCGTGTCCGTCCAACCCGGTCCGGTTATGACCGGCCCCTGCTCAGGAGGTCTCTCATGGCGTTCGACCCCGTCCTGGCCGAGCGGCTGCGCGATCACTTCGCCGGGCGCGCCGAGGTCACGGAGAAGAAGATGTTCGGCGGCGTGGCCTTCATGGTGCGCGGCAACATGTGCGTCGGCGTGGTCAAGGACGACCTCTGCGCCCGGGTCGGCCCCGAGCGCTTCGACGAGCACCTCGCCCGGCCCGGCGCCCGGGTGATGGACTTCACGAAGCGCCCGATGAAGGGCTGGCTCTTCGTCAGCGGCGACGCGGTGGCCGAGGACGACGCCCTGGCGGCCTGGGTGGGGCGGTGCGAGGACTTCGTGAGGACGCTGCCGGGGAAGTAGGTGGGGGGCGACCCCCCGACGCCCTCCCAAGCCCTACTCCAGCGGCAGCTCATAGCTGGCCAGCTCCCACAGCGTGCCCTCCATCGTCAACGCGATCGGCCCGATGTCCAGCGCGAAGCGATGCGCTCCCGCCCACGCGCCGCCCTCGACCTCGACCGTGGCCACCCGCGGGAAGGTGCCGTACCACACCTCCGCGGCGTCCAGCGCGGTGACCGTGCAGCCCTCGCCGCTGGCGCCCTCGCGCAGCCGGTCGGGAAGGAGCTGCGCCCCGTCCAGCCACAGGCCGTCGTCCAGCGCGACGGCGTAGGCGCCCCGGTCCTCGGCGTCGGCCCAGCGGCCCCCCAGGCGGAACGTCCACGCCGCGCCGTCTTCCGAGATCCGCATGAGCAGCGGATCATCGTCGACCGCGTCGAGACGGGTGTAGGCGTACTCCGCCCCCGCCGGCCCCACGTAGGCGGCCGCGTCGTCGCTGACGGTGGTGGGGTCGCCGTCGTCGGCTGCGCAGGCCAGCAGCAGGAGCGCGATCATCGGTCGACCCACACCGGGATGTGGTTGTTCTGACCGCTGTCCTGGTTGGCGAGCCAGAACGCGGGCCAGCTCGGGTCCACCCCCTCGGCCGCGCGGGCGGGGTCGAAGCCGGCCACCCAGATCTGCGGCGCGCCGGTGACCACGTCGCCGTAGGACCGCCGGGAGGAGAACGCCAGCCACAGGATGTCGTCGTCGGGCAGGGGGCCCCACTTGGGCCAGGAGTTGTACAGCCCCGAGGTCTGGTTGGCCGCGTCCAGGGGCACGGGGTCCTCGGAGCCGTCGGCGCGGACGACCCAGACCATCGCGTCGGGGTCGTCGTAGGAGTCCCCGGTGGAGCGGTTGAACGCGATCCACTCGCCGTCGGGGGACCAGGCCGGGTAGTAGTTGTTGACGCCGTCGGTGTAGGGCACGAGGATCCAGGGCTCCCCGAACTGCCCGTCGCCGTAGTGCTCCATCACTGCGATGGAGCCGCCGGAGTAGGTCCAGTCGTTGGTGTGCCCGGGGGTCACCACCAGCGCGACCCGCGTGCCGTCGGGGGACCAGTCCACCTGGGTGGCGGCCACGCTCATCGGGACGGTCCAGAGGTAGGCGCCGGTCACCCCGTCGTGCAGCAGCAGCGCGCCGAAGGAGGTGCTCAGCAGGTAGTTCCCGTCCGGGGAGAAGGTCTTGAAGTTGCCCGCCAGCCCCCCGTCCGCGGCCACGACCTCGGTGGCGGTCTCGACGTCGGCCAGCCCCATCGCGCCGTTGCCGCCGTCGTAGGTGTAGGCCACCCGCCCCTGCGACGACACGGCGTGGCAGGCGACGCAGTGCCCCGTCTGGTTCACGGTGAGCAGCTCGCTGGCCGCGTCTCCGTAGGGGATCTGCATCAGGCCCTGGGCCGAGGTGCTCCAGTAGATGATGGTGCCGGTGCTGTCCATCCGGTTGACGGTGACGGTGAGCGGCTCGTCCTCGTAGACCACCCCCTCCTTGACCGCCGCCAGCTCGACCTGGAGCTGCCCGCCCGCGTTGGTGGCCACGAGGTTCTGCCAGGTCTCGACCTCGGCGGTGAAGTGGGTGGCGGCGGTGTAGGCGGTGAAGTTGGTGACCTCGGAGCGGAAACGCAGCCGGTACGCCGCCGCGCCCTCCACGGCCCGCCACATGAAGGTGACGCTGGGGGTGTTGCGGGGGATGTTGACGCCGTCCTCGGGGTAGAGCCACAGCTCGGCGGGCTCGGTCGTGCCGCTGCCGAAGCCGCTGATGTCCAGGCCCTCGGGGTTGTCGTAGTCCTCGTAGAGCACGGTGAGGGTGGCCCGGCCCTCGACCCCGGCGTACCGGGCGATGACCCAGCTCACGCCGCCGTTCTCGTTGGAGGCGACGAAGCGGCCGGTCTCGTCGATCTCGCCCACCGAGCGGTTGGACAGGGTCCACTCCGCCAGCGCCAGATCCTGGGTGACCCCGCTCTCCAGGGTGGCGACCGCCCGGTACGCGTAGGCGGACTCGCCCTCGGGCCCGGTGGTGAGGGTGATGGTCTCGGGCTCGACGCGGATCTCGGTGACGAGGTCAGGGTCGGGGAGGGGCTCTGGTTCGGGGGCGCAGGCGACCAGCAGGACCCAGAACGACATGGGATCCTCAGCGGTGCCGCCCGTGTTATAACACGAGGTACGGCACCGAGGAGCGGCCATGCGCCCGCCCGCCATCGCTGTGCTCGCCATCGGCCTCCTCTCCGGCTGCATCGACTACGAGTACGCCGAGCGCACCGTCACCGACGTGTTCACGCAGATCGTGGACGAGCGGAGGACCGACGTGCTGCTGGTCATCGACAACTCCGCGTCCATGGGCGAGGAGCAGGCCCTGCTGGCCGAGAACTTCGCGGCCTTCACCGACGTGCTGATGGGGGCGACCTCGGACTTCCGGGTGGGCGTCATCACCACCGATCCCGGCGACGGCGGGGCCCTGCGGGACGACTGGCTGGACGCGGACACCCCCGAGCTGGACCTGGCCTTCCAGGAGGCCGTGCAGGTGGGTACGCGGGGCTCCCGCGACGAGCAGGGCCTGGCGATGGCGCTGTACGCCCTGGACAGCGACATCAACCCGGGCTTCCTGCGCGGCGAGGCGGCGCTGCATGTGGTGTTCTTCGCCGACGAGGACGACCACTCCTCGGGCGACCCGGAGTACTACCTCAATGAATACCGGCGCCTCTCCGGCACCGGCGGCTTCGCGACCCACGCCATCGTGGGGGACCTGCCGGACGGCTGCGTGTCGGGCACGGTCGCCGCGGACCCGGGGGAGCGCTACCTCGCGGCGGCGTATCTGTCGGCGGGCCACCGGGACTCGATCTGCGCCCGGGACTACGAGGACGTGCTGGGGCGGGTGGGCCTGAGCGTCACCGGCCTGCTGGACCGCTTCCCGCTGTCCCAGCTCCCGGAGCCGGAGACGCTGGTGGTGTGGGTGGACGGCGTGGTCATCCCCGAGCGGGAGGTCGACGGCTGGACCCTGTCGCTCGGGGACAACGCGGTGGTGTTCCACGGCCGCTCCGTGCCCCGGCCCGGCATGACCGTGACCGTGGAGTACGAGCCGCTGGTGGGCACGGTGCCCGGGGATGACACCGGCGCATGAGCGCGCTGCCCTTCCGCGTCGAGGGCTGGCAGCTCCTGGTGGGGGAGCTGGCCCCCGCCCAGCTCGTGGACCTGCGCCAGCCCGAGGCCTTCGCCCGGGGCCACATCGAAGGCGCGGTGAACCTGCCCTACGACCAGCTCCAGGAGCGCGCCTTCGAGGTCATCGACCCGACGAGGACCGCGCTGCTCATCGATCCGGGCGGGGCCCGGGCGGCGGAGATGGCGATCTGGCTGCGCGAGCGCGGGGTCGAGGCCGGGTATCTGGCGGGGGGGATGGCGCGGTGGCAGGGGGAGGTCGTGAAGGGGTGAGGATCAGCGTCGGCGTGTCCATCCGGTCTTCGGCGCCCATCGGCAGGGAGGCTCGACGTCGTCCGACAGCGCGAGGAGGACGGGCCGCGCGAACCCGTCGAAGCGCGTCAGGGCTTCGCTGAGGGTCACCCGATGGAGGGCGGCCTTCTCCTTGAGCATCGCCGCCCAGGCGCGCTCCCACTGCCGGTCCCCGGCCATGCCCAGGATGTCATCGAGCACCCCGACGTCGGCCGGTGTGCCCCTGCGGGAGAAGGTCGCCTGGACGGCGTCGATGAGCGTCGGTCCCTCAAACGTGTGTGCTGAGGCCAGGGTGATGACATCGAGGATGTCCTTGAGGCGGTGGAGCACCACGGGGAACTTCGCGATCAGGGTCTGCAGCTTCTCGGCGATGACCGGCTCGGCCGGGTACGCCCTTCCTCGCGGGCGGGCTCATCGTCCGCGAGGAAGGGCGTCAGCGCGCGCCGGGTCGCTGGAGGCGCCACAGCGTCGCCGAAGCCGATGTCGATCCGCACGCTCGTCTCCCTCTTCCCGACCGTGGCCCCCAGCCAGACCTTCACGCCGTCGTACCCATCTGCGTCATGCTCGGCGCGCTCGGCCTTGATGCCCTGGTGGAAGGCCACGCCGTCGTCGGCAGGCACCGCGACGATGTCCCGGAAGATCTCCCGCAGCTCGTCCGGCGAAGGTGGGCCGTGCCGACGGAGGAGGTCGATGTCTCGGGTGAACCGATGGGGCGCGTCGACGAGGTTGGCGACCAGGAGTCCGCCCTTCAGGTAGAGGTCCTGCGCGTGCTTCGACCGGCCCAGACGGTCGAGGAGGCGGTCCATGACGTAGGCGGTGAACGCATCCTCCCGCGTCAGACCCAACTCCCGAGCCCGGTTGCCGATGAGCTGGTGGGTGGAGCGGGTCTTGTCCTTCTTTCGGCTCATCGAAGCATCAGGCCCTGCAACACGGGCTCGACCCGAGGCCACACGGAGACGTGACCGCCGAGCCGATCGAGCCGCTTCCCCAGCCGGGCCAGGGCCGGGAGGTGGAAGTCGGGTGCTTCGACGCGGCGACGGAGGGCCTGCAGCGCGTGCTCGGCGGAGATGTGTTGTGGGTACCGCCATAGATCGAGGGTCGTCCGGTCCGGCTCGGTGACCCGGACGCAGACCCCGTGGACGGTGAGCGAGATGACCCCGTTGGCGTCGTCCTCGTCAGGGTCGATGAAGCGGGGGGCCGTCTGGACGACCTGGACCGGCGAGGTGCTGCTCCGCGGCGGTGATAGTCCTTTGGGTACGAACAGCCAGGTGCCGCCGGAGAACGCGTCCGTGAGGTCGTGGAAGACCGCGGCGGTCAGCAGCCCGACCACGGCGTAGGGGTGTTTGAGGGTCCACGCGGCCGCTTCCGTCAAAGGATGGTGGGCGTGGTCAGCGCCGAGGTAGACGCCGGGGACGATGCGCTCAAGCGCCCCCTCCCGATACATCCGCGACATCGCCGCAGCCGGCACGCCGAGATCGGAGGCCCGCCAGAGGCGATTGGCGGTGGCCGCGACGCGGATGGCCTCGTGGGTTGTGGTGGAGGTAGTGGACACAAGAAATGTCTATCATGATGAGAGTAGTTTACAAAGCTTGTGGATATCGTTTCTTGCCGCCGCCCCTCGTTCGGCGCACGCCCATCCTTCGCGATAGACCAGCACATGGCCTTCCCGAAGAAGAACCGGCGCAGGATCATCGTCGACGACCAGGAGTACTTCTGGTACGTCAGCGGTGACGACGGCTGGATCAACCTCCGGGTGATGGTCGATGTTGCCGGAGGCCAGCAGCTATGGTGCACGTTCGACTACCACCAGGAAGAGGTGCCGTGCCCAGGCGGCGGCGTGTGGCTCACCAATCAGTTCGTCGTCACGCCCTACATCGTGCGGCAGGCCATCGAGTATGGGCTGTCACAGGGATGGACGCCGCTGTCGGGCGGTGACGACAGTGACGTGCTGTGCCTCGGACACATCGACGACAAGATCGACCTGCGGCTCGACGTGAACCGCGAGGAGGCCATCAAGGCCGCCGCGCGGGAAGACAAGGAGTCTTGACGTTGAGGGCGCTGGAGGTCGCGCCCGCGGTTCGGGCCAACCTCGTGCTTGAGGCGGGCTTCGATGGAGGCCCTGAAGGCCTGCGGGCTCTGCCCTACGCCCACGCGAACCTCCTGGCGAGCTGGGCGCGGAGCGCGTCGACCCCAGCGTCCGGCGGTATCTGGCCGATGGGCCAGGCGTACTCGAGGAACATCGTCCGGGACGGCAGGTACTGAGCGACCCGGAGGTAGGCTCCAAGGGCGCGACCAGACTCAGCGGCGAGGGTCGGCCAGTCGGACGGCGGTGGTCGGGTACACAGGCCGCTGACGGCCAGGACGTGGAAGCGATCGCCGAGGAGCCGAGGGCGGGCCTCCTCTGGGGCACGTTGCGCGGGACTTTCCCCGTCGAGCGGCCGGAGCGGCGTGCTCCATCCCAGTGCGTCCGCCACATACCGCCCCGCGGGGGCCACCTCAGTGATCGTGAACCGACTCTCGCGGATGCCCTGGTCGATGGCCTGACCCACCAGCGTGGCGTCGCCGTGGGCCGCTGCGACGTCCAGGACGGCCCGGGACGGCGTCACGACCGGGACCGGGCCGAACCACTGCCGGTCTGCCTGCGGGACGTCAGCGAAGTGAACCACCACACCCTCGAGGACCTTTCGGCGGCGAGGCGTCGAGGGAGGAAGGGTGAGGTGGATCCGGGCTGGGAGCGCGTCGGACAGCTCGTGGAGGCTCAGGGCCGTCTCATGGGAGAACACCGCCTCCTGGTCGGACCAGAGCCACAGCACCACGAGATCTTCATGCTCGGAAGGCGGGAAGCGGGCGATGCGGTAGATGCCCCGCATCGGTCTCTCAAGGTTGCCGCTTTGGACATGCTTGTGGAGGAGCTGGAGGGAGAACCCCACCTCAGCCGCCTGATGGGCGGTGAAGTGGCCGGACTGGCCGTTGGCGATCTCGTGGAGGAGATCCCAGGAGGGGGTATCGAGGGTCAACGCAAGAAGCTCTTCTGATAGTTGATTATCTTGATCAATATGGCCAAGATTTGGCAGATCTGATCCAAGAATATCAACCATGAGTTGACCTTTCAACACTCCCGCCGCACCTCTCATACCGAACCGCGCTGAATCCCGGACCGTGGCATTGGCTGCGGGGGGGCGGACCTCTTGACGTCCATTCGCCCCAAGCCGTCGAGGTTGCGGAAGCGCACCCCCTGCCAAGCGTTGACGCCAAGACGCCAACATGTCGGCTGCTGGTGCGCGCGGCGCTTATCGCGACGAAATCCTTGGGTGGTAAACGAAGCCTCACCCATCCTTGAAGGAAAGGACCCCTCCAGGTCCCTTCCTTCGCTCGCCTTTGGCTCGCTGACCATCCCCCGGGGTCGCGCCCTACGGGCGCCGGGTGACCAGTCCACGGTTCATGGAGGGTCCGTATCACCCCAGCACGTCGAACCGATCGAACTCCATCGTGAACTGCCCGCGCCCCCGCGTCATGCCGCGCAGGTCGGTGGTGTAGCCCAGCAGCGTGTCCAGCGCGGCGTCGCAGGTGATCGACGCCATGTCTCCGAGCGTCTGTGTGTCATGGATGATGGCCTGGCGGGACTGGAGGTCGCCCAGCACCGTGCCCAGGGCGCTGTCGGGGACGACGACCTCGGTCTTCATGATGGGGCGCAGGAGCTGGCCGCCGCCCTTGGCCAGCGCCGCGCGGACCGCCTCGGCCGCCGCGACCCGGAGGGCCTGGGGGTTCGACGCCTCGCCGAACAGCTCCACCGCGTCGATGGTGATGGCGACGTCCTGGAGCGTGGCGCCCCGCAGGGGGCCGACGATGGCGGCGTCCTCGGCGCCGGACTGGACCGCCTGGGCCTGGGCCGGGCTCAAGGCGGCGGGCTCGCCGCGCACCTCGGGCCGGGCGGTGACCGTGATGCCCGCGCCGCGGTCGAGCGGCGCCACGCTGGCCTGGGCCCAGGCCTTCATCTCGAAGGTGCCCTTGTCCTGCTCGATGACCCGATGGAACAGGGCGTCGGCGGTGGCGTCGGCGCCGATGGTCTCGCGCAGCACCACGTCGGGGCGGCCGGAGCGCACGTCCAGGTTGAACTCGCGGTTCAGCCGCTCGAAGGTGATCTGGAGGTGCAGCTCGCCCATGCCCCGCAGCACCCGCTGCCCGGTCTCGGCGTCCTCCTCCAGGCGGAGGGTGGGGTCCTCCTCCTGGAGCTTGTTCAGGGCCTCCATGAGCTTCTGTTCGTCCTTGGTGGAGTGGGCCTCGATGGCCAGGCCGAGGACCGGCTCGCGGGCCTCGATGCGGGCCAGCAGAACCGGGGCGTCCGGCGTGCAGAAGGTGTCGCCGGTGGTGACGTGGCGCAGCCCGGCGAGCAGCACGATCTGGCCGGCCGTGGCCTTGTCGATGCGCTTCTTCTGGGCCGCGTCGACGTCGAAGACCCGGGCGACGCGCTCCTTCACCAGCGGGTCGCTGCCGGCCACGATGATGGCGTCGCCGGGCGTGAGGGTGCCCCGGTAGATGCGGGCGAAGACGTGTCGGCGCCCGCCGTACATCTGCACCTTGAACGCCAGCGCGGCCAGGGGGGCCGAGGGGTCCATCTCCACGAAGACCTCCTCGCCGGTGAGGGTGTGGCCGACGCTGGGGGGGCGCTCCAGCGGCGCCGGCAGCAGGGCGAGGATGCCGTCGAGCAGCGGCTGCACGCCGAAGTTGCGCAGGGCGCTGCCGCCGAAGCAGGGGTTCACCTTGCCGGCCAGGGTGCCCTGGCGCAGGGCCGCGCGGACCGCCTGGGGCTCGGGCTCCTCCTCCATCAGCACGATCTCGGCGATCTCCTCGTCGAGGTCGGCGACCGCGAGCAGCAGGCCCTCGCGGTGCTCCTGGACCCGCGCCCAGGTGGCGTCGTCGCAGGGCTCGACGGTGACCTGCTCGCCCATGTCCCCGCCGAAGCGGATGAGGGTCCGGTCGATGAGGTGGACCACGGCGCTGGACTCGGGCAGCGGCACGGTCACCGGCACCGGCTCGCCGCCCAGGCGCTCCCGGATGCTCTTCATGCTGCGCCCGAAGTCGGCCCCGGGGCGGTCCATCTTGTTGACGAAGAACATGGCCGGCAGGTCGAACTTGCTGCGCTGACGCCACACGGTCTCGGTCTGGGGCTCGACGCCCCGGACGCCATCCATCACAATCACCGCGCCGTCGAGCACCCGCATGGAGCGCTCGACCTCGATGGTGAAGTCCACGTGCCCGGGGGTGTCGATGACCTGGATGAGGTGGTCCTTCCAGGGGCACTTCGTGACCGCCGACATGATGGTGATGCCGTGGGCCTTCTCCTCGTCGAGGTAGTCGGTGTGGGTGTCGGCGGTGTGGACCTCGCCGATCTTGTGGCGGGCGCCGGTGTAGTACAGCAGGCGCTCGGTGAGCGTGGTCTTGCCGGCGTCGATGTGGGCCGCGATGCCGATGTTGCGGACGCGGGACAGGTCGTTGGTGGACATGGGGGACCTCAAAGGCAGAAACAGAGAAGTGGCGGAGCCCCTATCTGGCGGGGCAGGAGGGTTCAAGCGGCGGGCCCGGCGCGGGCGGAGGGGATGGTGTGGCCCCCGCAGGGGCCTCAGGACCACCTCCGGGGGTGGAACAGCCCGAACGCGCTGGTGTAGCCGTGCATCCAGGTGCGGGCGTGCACCGGGCCCAGCTCGCCGTTGCAGAAGAAGCCCCCCAGGGGCGCGGCCCCCAGCTCCTCGGTGAAGACGCGGGAGTCGTGGTCGGGGGTGTCGTAGAAGCGCTCGCCCCGACCCAGGCAGGAGAACAGGAGCGCCCCCTGCGGGCTGGCCCCGCGCGCGCGCTGGTGGGCCTTGCGCAGCACCTGACGCAGATCCTCGGCGGACGCGGCGGCGTCGCGGACGTGGAAGCGGACCCGCTGGCCCTCCTCGGGGTGCGCGCCGATGGCCAGCACCCCCGCCTTGGGGTCCAGGCCCATGACGTGGCGGATCAGGAAGTCCCCGTGGCTGGGGGGATCGGCCGGGACCATGGCCAGGCCGAACATCGGGGAGCGCCGGAACAGCGCCCGCTCCATCGGCGTCAGCGCGTCGTGGACGGCCTGCACGGCCTCAACCGCCGGGCGGTCGTCCAGCTCGTAGATGAGGTTGCGCTCGCAGCGGGTCACCGTGAGCAGCGGCCCCACCGGGCGGCAGCCCTGGGCGACCGCCGTGTCCATCTGCACGTCCCCGTAGAGGGCCACCCCGACCACGCCCAGGTGCAGGGCGCGCTCCCCGCAGAACAGCCGGTTCTCCCCGATGCGCTGGCCGCCGCTGGCGAGCCCGCCCACCTTGGGGCAGCGGGGCCAGGCGGCGTCCATGCCGTCGACGAGCTGCTGGGCGTCGCAGGTGAAGGGGTCGGGGAGCAGCACGAAGACCGGCTCGTGCTCAGGCTGCACGCCGAAGCGCTCCCGCCACACCTCGACCTCGCCCGACCGCGCCGGGGGGAGGTTCTCGGCGAGGTGGAAGGGGAGGATCGCGGTGTCCGGCAGGCGCGCGGCGGTGATCGAGAGCGCGGGGGTGTCCTCGCGCTCCTTCCCGTCGCCGATGATGCCGCCGCCGGTGCAGCCGACGACCTTGGTGTCCGGGAGCTGCTCCCGCAGCCAGCCGGGCAGCCGGTCCAACGCCCCGGCGTACCGCGCCGATACGAAGACCAGCGCCAGATCCGGGGGCTCGTCCAGCGCAGAGCGCACCTGCGCGGCGGCCTCGTCGACCGCCGCCTCCAGGGAGGGGTGTGTGCTCAGGGCCGAGGCCCACTGCATGGCGCGCTCCGGGATGCGTGGACACCCTAACCGGCTGGAGTCCGGGGCGGTGTTCGATCACAAAGCGGTTCGCAATCGCCATTGGACGATGAAGGGAGGCGGGCTCCCCTCAAACCCAGAACGGAGAGACCATGACGACCCTGACCCTGGCCGCGCTCGCGGCCCTCGGCGCGCCGGCCCAGGCCGAGGTGCTGTACGACGCCTCGCAGACCAACCCCGCGGACACCTGCAAGATCGTCGCTGTCGGCAACGAAGTCACCTTCCAGGGCTGCAACATCAACATCAACAACGGCTCCTGGTCCACCGCCAGCGCCAACGGGCTGGGCAACCTCATCGTCGGCTACAACGAGAACAGCAACAACGCCACCCGCGTCGGCTCCCACAACGTCGTGGTGGGCCCCCAGCACGAGTACACCTCGTATGGCGCGGTCATCTCCGGCCACAGCCACGCCGTGACCGAGCGCTACGGCGTCGCCCTGGGCGGACAGGGGCACCTCGCGAGCGGGGCCTTCGCGACGGTGGTCGGCGGGTATGGCAGCGAGGCCACCCAGGGCTATGCGTCGGTGTTCGGGGGCGCCTCCAACGAGACCAGCGGGCGCTACGCCACCGTGAGCGGCGGCCTCGCCAACACCGCGACCGGCGACTACGCGGCGGTCGTGGGCGGAGAGGGCAACCGCGCCGAGGGGCAGAGCGCCCTGGCCGCCGGGGGGACTGCCAACACCGCTTTCGCGACCGCCAGCGTCGCCTCCGGGGGCAGCGACAACCAGGCGCTGCGGTCCTACACGGCCATCTACGGCGGGTCCGACGGGCTGGCCGACGCCCAGTACGCGGTGGTCGTGGGCGGCTATGGGGGCCAGGGCCTCGGCTTCTACGGGCTCGTGCTGGGCGGGTACGAGGACCGGGCCGAGAGCCTGTACGCCGTCGCGATGGGCGGCCAGGGCAACGTGGCCAGCGGGGACCGCTCGGTGGTCGTGGGCGGCCGGGAGAGCGTGGCCTCCGGCGCGCGCGCCTCCATCCTGGGCGGCTACAACAGCGACGCGACCGGCAACCTCGCGACCGTCTGCGGCGGGTACCAGAACCACGCGACCGGCAACCACGCCGTCGTCTCCGGCGGGTATCAGAACACCGCCAGCGGCCTGCAGGCCTCGGTCTCCGGGGGCAACCAGAACGAGGCCAGCGGCCACTTCGCGCACGTCTCGGGCGGTCGGTTCAATGACGCCACCGGGGAGGCTGCGGTGGTCACCGGCGGCCGCGACAACACCGCGGCGGGCATCAACAGCGCGGTGCTGGCGGGCTACCTGAACTCCACCGACGCGGCCACCTCACACGGCTCGGTCTGTGGCGGCCAGTCCAACGACGTCCAGGCGTCCTACTCGACCATCCTGGGCGGGCAGGGGAACACCACCCTCGGCTACGGCTCGGTCGTGCTGGGCAGCACGAACCTGACGACCACGATGAACCATCAGATCCTGCCGTAGGGCCGGGCCAGGCGGAAGCCCATCAGGTAGCCGGTGAAGCCCGGATCGAGGCGGTAGCGGTGGGCGGCGTAGGCGATCTGCCCGACGCCGTACCAGTGGCCGCCGCGCACCACCCGGGGCGTGGCGGGGTCGACCTCGGCCAGCGCCCAGCCCCGGTCCACCTGACCGTCATGGATGGGGGGGCCGGAGGCGCGGTAGGGGTCCCGGCACCAGTCCATCACGTTGCCCGCCATGCCGCGCACCCCGTACGGTCCCTCATCCACCGGGAACGCTGAGACCGGGGCCGGGTAGGGCTGCTTGTCCCGACTGTCTCGCATGTTGCACCAGGTCGGGTCCAGGAAGTCGCCCCAGGGCAGCCGCCGCCCGTCGACCCCCCGCGCGGCCTTCTCCCACTCCAGGTCGCCGGGCAGGGTCCAGGGCTGGCCGGTGGTGTGGGCGCGCCAGGCGGCCATGGCCATCGCCATGTTCCAGTCGATCATGAAGGCGGGCATGTCCGGGATGACCCGGAGCGCACGGGCGTCCTCGCGGATGCTGAAGTGTCCGTCGTCGCGCTGCCCGTAGAACAGGAAGCCCTCGAAGCGCGGGACCAGGCTCAGGGCCTCCTCGTCGCGGCCCTCGTCCACCAGGGCGTTGAGGAAGTCGAGGTAGCCCTGGTGGGTGACCGGGTGGCGGCGGACGACGAACGCGTCCAGCCAGACCTTGCGGCCCGGGAGCGAGCCCGAGGCGCCCGGGTCGCCGCCGCAGAAGAACCACCCGGCGGGGACGTAGACGTCGTCAGGATCGAGCTGGCCGACCTCGGGGAGGTGGATGGGCAGGGGCTTGTCGCCCCCCGGGGGCGCGCCGTCCCAGTGCTGCTCCCGCTCGATGCGCACGGGGTAGCGCACCGGGATGCGCCCGGGTGCGGTGATGACCAGCAGGTAGGAGCCCCGCCGCAGCGGCAGCTTGCGGACGGGGGTGGGCCCGAGGGTGCGGATCCGCTCGGGCTGGAGGCGGCGCTCCCGTCGGACGTACCGGTACAGCTCGACGGTGGCCCCCGGCGGGTCGGTGACCAGGCTCAGCAGGCCGTCGCCCTCCAGGTAGCTGCGGTGCTGGCCGGTGTCGTGGTTGCGCAGCAGGACCTCCCACTGGGCGGCCCCCAGCGCGTCGCGGCGCGCCTCGGCGGAGGCGTGGCGCTCCCGGTAGATGTCGGCGAGGCGGTCGTGGGCCTCGCGCAGGTCGGGCGCGTAGCTGAGCGCGGCCTGGAGCACCTGCACGGCCTGCACCGACTTGATACGCGCCTTGGTGTCCAGCTTGTCGGCGAGATCCTGGAGGTCCCAGGCGGGCAGCTTGCGCTCGACGGGCTCGTGCTCCCGGACATGATCGAGCAGGCGCTCGGCCTGGGCGCGCCGAGCGCGGGCGTCCAGGCGCATGCGGCGGATGTCGGGGAGGATGGACTCGGCGCGGGCGACCATCTCCAGGCCCTGCTCCCGCCGCTCCAGCCCCTCCAGCCAGTCCCCGACGTCGCGGGCGAGCTGGAGCGCGTCGGGGTAGCGGGAGCGGGGCTGGCGGGCCATCGCGCGCTGGCAGATCTGACGGAGGGCGTCGGGGATGTAGGGGTCCAGGGGCACGTTGGGGGAGGGGCCGTCGACCCCCTCGCCGGTGGTGGCGGTGTGCCGGGACAGGATCGAGGGGCGGTGGGGCGGCAGCGGCGGGCCGGCGAGCACCATCTGCACCACCGAGCTGCCGTCCTTGCCCCGGTATGGCGCCCGCCCGGAGAGGATCTTGTAGAGGATCGCGCCCAGGGCGTAGATGTCGGCGGTGGGGCCCAGCAGGGCCAGCTCGCCCCGGGCCTGCTCGGGCGCCATGTAGGAGGGGGTCCCGGCGACCCGGCGGTTGGTGCCGCGCGGCAGGCCGACCTCGGTGCGCGCCCCGGCCTCCACCAGGATCTGCGGCGGCGCGGTCTGCAGGCCGCCGATGGCGCCGGTCAGCCACGCCAGCCCCCAGTCCAGGATGCGCACCTCGCCGAACTCGCCCAGCATCACGTTGGAGGGCTTGAGGTCCCGGTGCAGCACGCCCCGGCTGTGGGCGTAGGCCACGCCCTCGCACAGCCGCCGGAAGGCGTCGATGAGGCGCCGGAAGGTCCAGCCGTCGGCGGAGGGGCGCCAGGGGCCGCCGTGGGAGGCCTCGTGCACGTCCGCGATGACCTCGGACATCGTGCGCCCGACCACCTCCTCCATCGTGAAGAAGATGCGCCCGTCGGTGAGCTGGCCCAGCTCGTGGACGGGCACGACGCTGGGGTGGCGGAGCTGGGCGGTGATCTGGGCCTCCTCCACGAAGCGGTCGAGGTCCTGGTGGTTCACGCCCACCGTGGGGTGGATGACCTTGAGGGCCATGTCCCGGTGCAGATCGGGGTCGTGGACCCGCCACACCTCGCCCATGCCGCCGGAGCCGATGCGCTCGACGACCTCGTAGCGGCCCAGGCGCGGGACGCCGTCGCCCGTGGGCACCGGCGGGCGCGGGCGGGAGGGGATGGAGGGCATCGAGCCCCGGGAGGGCGTGGACAGGGAGAGCGAGGTGGAGGTGACGAACTCCGGGGGCGTGGGCTCCATGGGGAAGGGCAGCGTGGCGTTGGAGCCGACCTCGGCGGCCTCCTGGATGAGCCGGGAGAGCGCCTCGATGCACTCCTGGTTGAGGGCGTAGCGTCGGGCGATCCGGCGGAGGCGATCCTCGAACATCCAGGCAGCTCAGGTGGGGGTTTCCCCAGGTTCTAACCTGCCGGGTGCGGACTACCCAAGCGCGCGCTTCGCTTTCACGCGCACCACGGTGCCGTCGCGGGGAGCCAGGGTGAGGTTGCGGCGCACGGTGCGCGGCGGCCCGGGGGTGGCCAGCTCGAGGTCAAAGACCCGGAACAGCGTGCCCAGCACGATCTTCATCTCGTAGAGCGCGAAAGCCATGCCGATGCAGCGGCGGCTGCCCCCGCCGAAGGGGATGAACTCATAGGGCGTGAATTTATGCTTCAGGAAGCGCTCGGGCTGGAACCGGGCCGGCTCGGGCCAGGTCTCCGGGCGGCGATGGGCCAGGTAGGTGCAGGGGAAGATGCCCGTGCCGGGCTCGATGGTGTGGCCCCCCAAGGTGACCGGCTTGCGCGCGACCCGGCTGACGATGGGGATCATCGGGTGGATGCGCAGGGTCTCGTTGCAGACCGCCTCCAGGTAGGGGCACGCGGCCAGCGCCGCGGGGGAGCCGTCGGTGGCGTCCAGCTCGGCGCGCAGCCGCTCGGTCACCTCGGGCTCGGACAAGACCCAGTAGATGGCCCAGGCCAGCGAGGTCGTGGAGGTCTCGTGCCCGGCCAGCAGCATGGAGAGCATCTCGTCGCGCAGGGCCTGGTCGCTCATCTCGCCGCCGCCCTCGTAGCGGGCCGACATCATCAGCGAGAGGATGTCCTCCCGCTGGACCTCGGGGGCGTCGCGGCGCCGGGCGATCTCCTCGTCGATGACCGCGTAGACCCGCTGGCGCGCCTCCATCAGCCGCCCCCAGGGCCCCCAGGACCGTTGGAGGAGCTTGAGGAACACGGTGATGGGCAAAATCGAATCGAGCATGTCCACCAGGGCGCGGCGGGCGACCGCAGCGCGCTGGGGGTCCTCCACCCCGAACACCGCCTGCAGGATGATGTCCAGCGACACCGTCTGCATCGGCGTGAACACCGCCAGCTCCCGGCCGGGGGTCCAGTCGCGGGTGTGGGCCAGGGCCGCGCGCGCGATCAGGGCGCCGTAGGCCCGCATGCGCTCGCCGTGGAAGGGCGGGGCGAGCAGGCGGCGCTCGTCGCGGTGGGGGGCGCCGTCCAGCAGGATCAGCGAGCCCTTGCCGAGGATGGGCTCCAGCATCTGGTTGCCCGTGCCCGGCCCGATGGCGTCGGGCCGCGCGGTGAACACCGCCTTGATGTCCTCCGGATCCGCGATGAACACGGCGTCTCCGAAGACGTGCATGCGCACGCTGAACACCTCGCCGTGGCGCGCGCGGCAGTCCTCCAGGAAGGGCAGGGGCCGGAGCATCCAGCGCAGGGTCTGGATCAGGCGGGGCTGGCGACATCCGGGCGGCAGCGGCATGGCCCCATTCTGCCCCGCGCGCGAGGTCGCGCAAGCGCCTCAGGGCGCCTCGGCCGCTCCCTGGCTCACCGAGATCCCCTCCATCAGGCCGAACAGGGTGTCCTGGACGTCCGAGAAGGCGCCGGTGTGGGGCACGTTCACCATCACGATGTTGTCGAGGAAGGTGGTGCCGGACGCCACCGTCTGGGGCGTGCCGCCGCCGAAGCCGGCCCAGTCGTCCGCGATGGCGATGAGGTAGGGATCGTAGACAGAGAGGGACGTCACGTAGGTGGGGGGCTGGGCGTAGCCGAAGGCCAGGCCGTGGCTGCTGCCGGCGGTGTCGCCGTAGAGCAGGTTCGTGTCGATGGTGAAGGCCGCGCCGCTGCTGATGTCGGTCTGCTGGCTCTCCCAGGGGCGGAGGCCGTTGGCGCTGTCGGTGGCGTGGCCGAAGGTGGTGCTGGCGGTGGTCTCGGCCCACACCTTGGCCCACAGCTCGGGGCGCCCGTCGAACATCCAGTAGGTGTAGCGGACGTCGTAGCCGGTGAGGCTGGCCTCGCTCTCGATGGCCGCGACCACGGGGCCGTCCACCGCCAGCGCGGTGGTGCCGGTGGTGTACATCGGCGTGTTGCTCCAGGAGGACGTGTAGGCGCCGTTCCCGCAGCAGGAGGTGACCTGGGAGGTCAGGTTCACGCTCCCGTCGTAGGTGAAGCCGCCCAGCAGCCCGCCCGCGCTGGTGTCGAAGGTGGCGGTGGAGTCGTCGTTGCTCAGCTCGGTGACCGTCGCGCTCAGGCCGGTGGTGTAGCCGGGGGCGCTGCCGGTGGTGTCGAAGTAGATCGCCAACGCGGCCGTGCCCGAGGCCGCGAGGGTCTCCAGGCTGGTGTAGTCCCCGTCGGTGTCGTACAGGAAGAGCACCGCGCCCGCCTCGTCGCTGGCGGGGTCGCGGTGGTCGGCCTTGTCGAACAGGCCCCAGACCTCGTCCTCGAACTGGCTGGGCAGCTCCGGCTGGCCGGCGGCGCAGTCCTGGAGGACCACCCGCACCGAGTCCTCGTTGAAGCTCCCGCTGTCCCCCAGGCTGTCCAGGGCGGCGCGGAAGTCGACGTCCACGGCGACGGGCGGGCCGTCCACATCGGTCGCGGCGGCGGTCACGGTGACCGGGATCCGGTAGGCCCAGGCGGTGTCCCACCAGGCGTCATCCGGGTCGGTCACCCCGTCGCAGTCGTTGTCGACGCTGTCGCAGACCTCGACGGCGTCGGGGTTCACCGCGCCGTCGGTGTCGTCACAGTCGTTGTCATCATCGGTGTACCCGCTGGGTGTATCACATGCGACAGATGGATTGGAGGCGTCCCCGAAGCCGTCGCCGTCGCTGTCCGCGTACCAGGTGTCGGCGTCCGCGGCGCTGGGCGGGTCGGTCACCCCGTCGCAGTCGTTGTCGACGCCGTCGCAGACCTCGGTGGCGGCGGGGTTGACGGCGGCGTCGGCGTCGTCGCAGTCCGAGCTGTCCGAGACGGTGCCGGAGGCCTGGGTGCAGGAGGCCGTGGCGCTGTCGGGGTCTCCGTAGCCATCGCCGTCGCCGTCGGCGTACCAGGTGGCCTGGGTGGAGGTGTCGAGACTGTCGTCGTCGTCGTCGACCAGGGCGTCGCAGTCGTTGTCGACGCCGTCGCAGACCTCGGAGGCGGCGGGGTTGACGGCGGCGTCTGCGTCGTCGCAGTCGCTGCTGTCGGTGGTGGCGCCGGAGGGCGCCTCGCAGGCCTGCACGGCGTCGTCGGGATCCCCGTAGCCGTCCCCGTCGTCGTCCATGTAGAAGGTCGACTGCGTGGAGGTGTCGAGGCTGTCGTCGTCGTCGTCGACCAGGGCGTCGCAGTCGTTGTCGACGCCGTCGCATACCTCTGCGGCGTCGGGGTGGATGGCGGGGTCGTCGTCGTCGCACTCCTCACAGGCCGCGAAGCCGTCGCCGTCGGCGTCGGCGTAGCCCACGCTGCCGTCGCAGTTGTAGTCGTTGGGGTCGGCGCAGTCGTCCTCGGCCGCGCCCGGGTGGAAGGCGGGGTCGCCGTCGTCACAGTCTCCGCCCACCGCGGCGGTGCCGTCCGGCTGGGCGCAGGCCTCCACCGCGGCGGCGTCGTCGCCGTAGCCGTCGGCGTCGGCGTCGCCGTACCAGGTGGTGGTGACCCCCTCGTCCACCGCCCCGTCGCAGTTGTTGTCGACGCCGTCGCAGACCTCCTCGGCGCCGGGGAACACGTCCGCGTTGTTGTCGTCGCAGTCCTCGCCGGCTGCAGAGCCGTCGCCGTCGTTGTCGATGAGGTCGCCGGAGTCGCTGCCGTTCCCGCTGTCCGTGCCGATCCCTGAGTCCGTGCCGGGGTCGACCTCCTTGTTGGTGCAGCCTGCGGCGAGGAGGAGCATGAGGGGGAGGATGGTGCGCGTCATGGGGCCTCCAGGTCATCCTGACCCTGAGCAGTCTACACCCCCCGGGTTAGGGGAGGGGTGATGCGGACTCTCTTCGTCGGTGACGTACACGGCTGCGCCCAGGAGCTGGCCGAGCTGGTCACGCGGGCCCGACCCGATCGGGTGGTCCTGGTCGGCGATCTGTTCACCAAGGGCCCGGATCCGGTGGGGGTCTGGCGGGTGATCCAGCACGTCGGCGCTGAGGCGGTGCTGGGCAACCACGACGCGCTGGTGCTGAGCGCCTGGCCATCCGACCACCCCGCCGTCGCTGCCCTCAAGGCCTCCGCCCCCTACGTCCGGGGCTGGCTGGCCAGCCGCCCCCTGTTCATCCAGGAGCCCGGCCTCATCGTGGTCCACGCCGGTGTCCACCCCATGCGGGGGGTCCCGGGCACCACCCGCAACATGGCCCTGAACATGCGCCGCTGGCCCGACGACCGCGACCCGGACAACCCGTTCTGGTACGACGCCGGCTGGCGGGGCCCCGAGACGGTGGTCTTCGGCCACGACGCCCGTCGCAAGCGGGTCCGGCGCGAGGTCGACGGCCGGCCGGTGGCCATCGGGCTGGACAGCGGGTGCGTGTACGGCGGCGAGTTGAGCGGCTGGATCCGCGAGGAGGACCGGCTCATCGTGGTGCCGGCCCGCAAGGTGTGGCGGGAGCCCGGTGGCGGGCGCCGTCAGGCCACCTGAACCAGGGCCTCGCCGACCAGGCGCCCCAGGGCGTAGATGGTGAGCTGGGGCGGGCCCCCCGTGGAGCTGGGCATCAGTGAGCCGTCCGCCACCCAGATCCGCCGCGCGCCGTGCAGGCGGCCGAGGCCGTCGCAGGCGCTGGTTCGGGGGTCGGCCCCCATGCGCAGGCTGCCCATGGGGTGCACGGCGGCCAGGGGCGGGTCCAGCCGCCGCACCGCGCGGTCGGCGGCCTGGCGCGCCTCGTCCTGGGTGCGCAGCTCGGCGGGCCGGGCGTAGGGGATGACGGCGACCTCAGCGCCTGCCGCCAGCAGGATCTGCGCGGCGGCGGCCAGGCCCTGCGCCATCGCGGCGCGGTCGGCGGCGTCCACCTGATAGCGGATGAGGGGCCGGCCCCGCCGGTCGGCGCTGACCCGGCCGGCGCTGTAGTCGTGCAGCATCGCGGTTGCGGCGGCGAGGTGTTCGAAGCGGGAGAGGAGCCGGGTGTGGGCCTCTCCGAAGCCCGGCAGCAGCGCTGCGGTCGCGACGGGGTGGCCGAAGACCGGCAGCAGCCACACCCGCCGCGCCGGGTCGGTGGGGTGGAGGAGCTGCGTACACTCCCAGGACTGTGGGATGCCCTGCCAGCCCCGCACGGGCTGCTCGAACAGGGCGCCGACCGTGCCCCCGGGGTGGATGTGCAGGTGCGCGCCCACCTGCCCCCAGCGGTCCCGCAGCCCGGAGGCCACCAGCAGCGCGGGGGAGCCGGTCGCTGAGGCCGCCAGCACCACGTGGCGCGCGTCGACGGTCACCGGGTGGCCCTGGGCGGTGACCCCGCGGACCCCGACCGCTCGCCCGAAGCGGTGGCGGACGCGCTCCACGCGCACGCCGGTGACCACCCGCGCCCCGGCGGCCACCGCGCGGGGCAGCAGCACCCGGGCGGCGTTCATCTTGGCGTTGTAGGCGCACCCCAGCTCGCAGAAGCCCGAGCCGATGCAGCCGACCCGGTTGTGCTTCAGCGGCCCGTTCGCCCAGCCCAGGGCCTGGGCGCCCGCGCGGAAGAGCTGGTTGTTGCGGTTGATCATGGCCTCGGGCACCGGGCCGACCGAGAGATCCTGCTCCACGGCCTCATACGCCGCGCTCAGGCGCTGGGGCAGCTCGGGCAGGCCCCGGTCGCTGGCCCAGCGGTCGAGCAGCTCGGGCTCGACGCGCTTGCACAGGTTGAGGTTGTGGAGGGTGCTGCCCCCCACGCCCTTGCCCTGGAGCACGGTGATGGCGCCGTCCAGGGTGGTCCGCCCCCCGGCGTCCTGGAACAAGCGGGGGAACATCTGCTCCTCGCGCTGGGTGAACGTGGCGGGGGCCTCCTGCCGACCCATCTCCAGGACGAGCACGTCGACGCCGGCCGCCGCGAGCCGATCGGCGGCGGCCGCGCCCCCGGCGCCGCTGCCCACCACGACCACCCGGGCCTCCAGGCGCAGCGGGCCCTCGGCGTGGTGGAAGCCGGGGCCGATCACGGCCGGACCAGGGGGCCGCCGTAGCCCATGACGCCCCAGGCGCGGTCATGCTGGTAGTGGCCCATGGCGCAGAGCTGCTTGAGCCCGTGAAACATCAAGCGTCGCAGATAATGATCTGACGTCGCAAGCTGTCGCAGAAAATCATCCTGCTGTTCATGCGACAGCTCGGTGAACCGCCCGCCGTAGCGGGTCAGCGGCTCCCACTGTACGGCCCGCAGCAGCCCGCGCACCTGAAGGCGCGTCGCCACCGGCAGCGCGGAGAGGCAGGCCATGGAAGCATCGACGACACGGGCATCTCCGGCCCCCGGGCTGCCGAGGAACAGACGGGCTGCCACCGCCGCGAGCACAGCGCGCTCGTCGGTTGTGGCCAGCGGCGCGCCGCCCAGGGCGAGGGCGGCGCCCCCGGCGAGAAACCCCAGCGCCTGCCGGCGGGAGAGCCGAAGAGCCTGTGAGCCGATCGACGGACCGAGCCTCACGCTCGAAATCCGAGCCAAGTGGTGCGCCAGGGCCGCAGACAGGGCTTGAGTCCTTTCAAGGTCTTGGCGCACCGCATGGCGAAGGAGAGCGGGCGCGAGGCGATGGGAGGAGATCGGCTCACAGGCTCCTAGCCGGCCTCCTTTCTCGCCCTCGCGAAGCGGGGCAGCACGTCGACGACGCGCATCACCGCCTTGTAGCTGCCGAAGGGCGGGTAGATGTAGGCGCCGTTGATGCGGGGGTGGTTGTAGACGTCGGCCAGGGTGTCCCGGGCGATCTGCACGCCCACCTGGCGCTGCTCCTTGCGGGAGCCTGCGCCCTGGAGGCGGTCCCGGATGGCCTGGGGGACCTGCATGCCGGGCACCTCGTGGTGGAGGAACTCGGCGTTCTTGTAGCTGGCCAGCGGCAGGATGCCGACGAGGAAGGGCACCCGGGGGAAGCGGTCGGTCAGCTCCAGGAAGCGGTGCAGCACGTCGGGGTCGTAGACCGGCTGGGAGAAGAAGTAGCTGGCCCCGGCCTCGATCTTCTTGCCGAAGCGCTCGACCTCCCGCTCCAGCTCGACGTGGGCCGGGTTGCAGCCCGCACCCACGAAGAAGCGGGTCTGGCCGCCCATGGGCCGCCCGGAGAAGTCCAGGCCCCGGTTCATCAGGTCGATGAAGTGGATGAGGCCGATGGAGTCGATGTCGAAGACGGCGGTGGCGTTGGGGTAGGTGCCCATCTTGGGGGGGTCGCCGGTGACGGCGAGCACGTTGTGCATGCCCAGGGCGTGGGCCCCCAGCAGGTCCATCTGCATGCCCAGCAGGTTGCGGTCGCGGCAGCAGTAGTGGATGACCGACTCGACGCCGCAGGCCTGGCGGGCGAGCTGGGCCAGGGCCATCGGGCCCATGCGGGCCACCGCCCGGGGGCCGTCGGCGATGTTGATGACGTCGATGCCCTGCTCGTGCAGCCAGGTGGCGCCCTCCAGCGCGTGGGCGGGGTCCAGGCCGCGGGGCGGGTCCAGCTCGACGGAGATGCAGAACTCGCCGGAGGTCAGCTTGGCGGCGAAGGTGCTGCGCTCGGCCAGGGGCACCGGCGGCAGGCCGGTGTCCGGGGGGGGCGGGGTCTCCAGGATGGGCTCGGCGCGGATCGCCGGGGTCACCGAGCGCACGAAGGTGCGGATCTCGCGGATGGTCTGGGGGGTGGTGCCG
Source organism: Alphaproteobacteria bacterium (assembly GCA_020632795.1). Classification (GTDB taxonomy): domain Bacteria; phylum Myxococcota_A; class UBA796; order UBA796; family CAJQPC01; genus JACKEV01. The sequence goes on along the minus strand of JACKEV010000025.1, from coordinate 15,272 downwards.
CAGCAGCCGCCGACGACGGTGGCGCCCTTCTGGACCATGCGGCGGGCGTACTCGGCCATGTACTCGGGGGCGGCCAGGTACAGGGTGCGGCCCTCGACCATCTGGGGCATGCCCGCGTTGGGCGAGGCGATGAGGGGAAGGCTGGTGACCCGGCTCATGCGCTCGACGACGTTCAGCACGGCCCGAGGGCCGTTGGAGCAGTTGACCCCCAGCGCGGCGACGCCCCAGCCGGCCATGATGCGGGCGGCCCGCTCCGGGTCCTCGCCCTCGATCTGCGCGCCGTCCTGGTCGAAGCTGAACGACATGCAGGTCAGGATGGGCACGCCGGGGGCGGCGTCCCGGGCGGCGCGGACCGCCTGCCACAGCTCGGCGAGGGAGGTGAAGGTCTCCAGGAGCAGGGCGTCGACGCCCTCGTCAGCCATGACGGCGGCCTGGCGGCGGAAGGCCTTGTAGGCGGCGCCGGGGCTCAGGCGTCCCATCGGGGCGAGGCGCGCGCCGGTGGGGCCGATGGAGCCCAGCACCCAGGCCTCACGCCGGCCGATGGCCTCCCGGGCGATGCGGACCCCGGCGCGGGCGATGTCGTCGGCGCGCTCCTCGAGCCCGAAGGGCTGGAGCCGCAGGCGGTTCGCGCCGAACGTGTTGGTGGTCAGCAGCTCGGCGCCGGCCTGCAGGTAGTCCTCGTGGACCTGCCGGACGAGCTGGGGGCTGGTGAGGTTCAGCTCGTCATAGCTGCGGTTGATGAAGACGCCGCGGGCGTAGAACTCGGTGCCCAGCGCACCATCGAGGAACAGCACCCGTTCCTTCAGCGCTGATCGGAGATCCATCGGATGACTTCCTGGGTTGATCCCGGGACGGACCCCGGCGACGAGCGTACCTGGGATTTCATCGGACCTCAAGGTCCGTCGGATCCGGAGAGCGTGGCGACGACCACGGTGGCGTTGTCGCCGCCGCCGCCCTGGTTGGCGGCGTTGACGAGGGCGGAGGCGACGCCCTGGGGGTCGTGCTCGGCGCACAGCTCGCACAGCAGGCGGCCGAACGCGGCGGGGGAGGGGGCGGCGTAGTCCACGATCCCGTCGGTGAGCAGGATGAGGGTCTCGCCCGGCAGCAGGCGCAGGCGGCGGTGCCAGGCGGGGCAGAGGGTCGGGCGATCCTCGGGGTCGAAGTAGCCCAGGTAGCCGGTGAGCGCGGCGCCCGGGTCCTGGAAGTCCCGGGGGTCGCCGGGCCCCCGCAGCCGCTCCAGCCAGACGTTCTGGTCGGGGGTGAGCTGGGCCGCGCCGAAGGGGGTGACCAGGTAGATGCGGGAGTCGCCGAGGGAGGCGAGGTCCACCCGGTCGCCGTCGACCCAGGCCATCACCACCGTCGTGCCCATCGGGATGCGCCCGGTGAGGTCGTTGTGGCAGTGTTCCAGCACGGCGTCGCAGACCGCGCGGTTGGCGTCGCGGAGCCAGGCCTCCAGGACGGCGCGCCCCTTGCCGGAAGTGTCCGGCAGGCCGTGCTCGTGGCGCTCGAAGGAGCGCAGCAGGCTGTCCACCGAGAGGGCCGAGGCCTCGTCGCCGGAGCCGGCGTCGGAGACCGAGATGCCATCGGCGACCACCAGCAGCCCCCGGTGGTCGCCCATGCGCAGGCCGAAGGCGTCCTGGTTGGTCTGCCGGGTGAGCATCTTGCTGCGGCCGATGTGGGTGTCGGCGCCGACCCGCAGGCGGGCGCCGGGGTTGGGGGCGGCCGAGGCGCGCAGGCGCTCGTGGACCCGCGCGGCGGCCCACAGCGCGGCAGGCTCCAGGGCGCTCTCCGGGCGCAGGTCCGGGTCGTGGGCCAGCAGGGGCTCGATCAGCGCGAGGGCGGCCGGGGGCAGCGGCGGCGCGAGGGCCGCGAGGAAGGGGAGCAGCTCATCCGGCGAGAGCCCCGGGGGGAGGGGCCGCATCATCACCCGCTCCAGCAGCAGCACGCCGGCCTCCAGCAGATCGTCGGCCAGGGAGAGGTGCGCGGGTGCGGGGGCGTCGTTGAGCAGCGCGACCCCGCCGTCGGGCAGGCCGGCGACGCGGTCCTCCCGCAGGCCGATGGGCCGCCCGGTGGTGTGGCGCAGGGCCAGGGCCTCCATCAGGGCGGCGCCGGAGGCCAGCAGCTCGTCGCCCTCCAGCCGGTCGAGCTGGGCCCAGAGGCGGGCGCCGTCGGGGAGCAGCTCGTCCTCGGGGGGGCGCATCAGCTCCAGGGCGTCGCTGTCCTCGCGGGACAGCTCGAACAGCGGGGCCGGGGGGGCGTCCAGCGGGGAGGTGGGGACGTCGTCCCCGGGCACCGGCAGGCCCACCCGGCCCTGGCGGATCTCGAAGCGGGGGTTGTCGTCCAGCGGCAGGCTGGCCCACCAGTTGGTGAAGAGGTCCTCGTCCAGCAGCTTGCGGCCCACCAGCCAGTCGCGCACGTCGGGGGGGCGCTGCGGGACGTCGAGGTCGGCGAGCAGGAGGTGGAGGGCCCGGCCGGGCTCGTCCTGGACGAGGGCGCGCAGGGCCTCGCGGTCCAGCAGGGAGCGGGCGAAGAAGCCACCGCGCGGGCAGATCTGGTAGCCCTTTCGGGCGGCGGCGATCGAGACGCGCCGGGGCAGGCGGTGGCTGGCCTGCTCCCACTCCAGCACGAAGCCGTCCGGGCCCGCGGCGGTGACCCGGGCGAAGCCCATGGCGGGGTGGTACAGCACGTCGTCGGTGAAGACGCCGGACTCGGGGAGGATGGGTCGCACGCCGGGAGTCTAACCCCATGCGCGGCCCGAGGCTGGCGGTTAGGGGCTGCGCATGGAAGTGCGCGACCCCATCCACGGCGCGATCGAGCTGGACGAGCGCGAGCTGGCCGTCGTCGACTCGCGCTGGGTGCAGCGCCTGCGCAGCATCACCCAGATGGGCTTCTCGGTCCTGGCCTTCCCCGGCGCGAACCACTCCCGCTACCTGCACTCCCTCGGGGTGATGCACCTGGCGGGGCGGGCCTTCGACGCGGCCTTCGCGCGGCACCCCTTCTCCTCGGACGCGGTGCGCCGGGCGTACCGGGCCTGCGTGCGGCTGGCCGCGCTGCTGCACGACGTCGGGCACGCGCCGTTCTCCCACTGCACCGAGTTCGCCATGCCCCCGCTGGAGGCGCTGCCCATCGGGCGGCCCGGCGCGGGGGTCTATCGGGCGGACGTGCTCCAGCGGCGGGGCGCACGGCGGGCCAGCCACGAGGACTACACCGTCGCCATCGCGACCTGCTCGTCCCTGGCGCCCCTCATCGCGGGGCGCTTCCCGTTCACCGGCCAGCACGTCGCCGCGCTCATCAGCCGGGAGGTCGAGGTCGCCGACGACTTCTTCGTCGACCACGGGCGGGACCACCGCACCGCGCTCTCCCAGATCATCTCGTCGGAGCTGGACGTCGACCGGCTGGACTACCTGGTGCGGGACTCGTACTTCTCGGGCGTGCGGTACGGCATGGTGGACGTCAACTGGCTCTTGTCCAACATGCGGGTCCACGAGGACGAGGGTCGGGTCTCGCTCGCTCTGGATCGGCGTGCGATCTACGCTTTCGACGACTTCATGGTCGCGCGCTACCACATGTTCGTGATGGTCTACTTCCACCACAAGTCTGTGGTGTTTGAAGAGATGCTCAAGCGCTACTTCACCGGCGCGGGCTGTTCGTATTCCATCCCGGCCGACATCGAGGCGTACCTGGCCGTGGATGACGTACAGATGGAGTGGCACCTGCGCCAGGCCGACGACCCCTGGGCGCGGGCGATCAGCCGCCGGGAGCCCTGGCGCCGCGTGCTGGAGCTGCACGGCCGGCCTGAGGACGTGGACCTCACGCCCACGCTGGCGCTGCTTGCCGACGCCGGCCTGGACACCCTCTCGGCCAGCTCGGTGGGCAAGCTCTCCCGGTACACCGTGTTCGGCCAGAAGCGGGACGCGGCGCCCCCCATCTTCGTCATCGACGACGCGCGCCGGCCGGGCGAGCAGGTCATGGGGCTGCCCGACGCCACCGCCATCTTCGACCGCTACCAGGACGAGCGCTGCATCGCGCGGGTCTATGTCGCGCCGGCGGAGCGGGAGCGGGCGCGACAGGCGCTGGGGCTGCCGCTGGTGGGGGAGCGGGTCTGACCCTTCCCAGCGTCCCTCAGGAATTCCTTTTCCCTCGGGGCGTTTCGGGTGTCAATGGGGGTGAACGCGCCGAAGGATGACCCATGCTCACCGCGCTCCTCCTCCTCGCCTGCGCCCAGCCGACCTGCCCCAGCCTCGACGACCTGGGCCTCGACCCCGGGCTCACCGCCCAGCCGGGCCCCGAGACCGCCTTCCCTGACTTCGCGCTGGGGGTGGAGTACAACGCCACCGGCCTGGCCAGCGCCTACGGCCGCGACGGCCTGAACGCCCGCTGGGCGAAGACGCGCCTGGAGGCGTTCGAGTGGGGCATGGTCGAGGCCCGGCGGGGCCAGTACGACTGGAGCTGCCCCGACGCCCAGATCGGAGAGTGGCAGCAGGCCGGGGTGGAGCAGCTCCAGTCCTACTTCACCTCCAAGAGCAGCTGGGGGAGCCGGGGGGTCCTGGACTACGTGCCCAAGGATGCCGACCGCGACGCCTTCCTGGACTGGGTCGAGGCGCTGATCGAGCGCTACGACGGCGACGGGGTGGACGACATGCCGGGCCTGGTTCGGCCGGTGCGGCACTGGGTGTTCGGGGGCGAGTGGACCGGCTTCTGGCCCTCGGGCGACGCGGACAGCTACCTCGACCTGATGGCGGACGTGCGACAGAGCGCGCAGGCCGCCTCCGATGAGGTGCTGCTGGGCTCCATCCCCTTCTTCATGATCGACGTCTTCGAGGGCAACGAGCCCACCGAGGAGGAGATCGAGGCCCGCTGGCAGGACGACCCGCCCGGCGACCGCCACGACCTGGAGAGCCACCTGGCCATCCTCGACGGGCACGCGCTGTTCGACTACGTCAACGTCCACAGCCTGGGGGACTACACCGAGCTGCCGCCGACCCACGCGTGGATGCAGGGCGAGCTGGAGGCCCGCGGTGCGGACCTGCCCATCTGGATCGACGACGCCTTCCCGGCGCACTTCCTGGCCAACAACGGCACCCGCCCGGCGTGGTATCCGACGACGGAGGAGAACTACGACGCGGTGTATGCGGTGCTCCAGGCGGTGGCCGAGGATCCGGAGGGCCAGAGCGCTGAGACGGCCTGGATCCGCGCGGAGACGGCCAAGGGCACGGTGAAGAAGGCGGTGACCGCGCTGGGGGAGGGCTTCGTGGGCATCCAGATCGGCAACACGGTGGACTGGATGTCGGCCGACAACGTGGCGCTGCGGCGCTCCAACGTCAGCCTGATCGGCGCGGCGGCGATGATGGGCATGATCGACGCCGAGCACCCCGAGGGCCTGTCCCTGGGGGCGGTGCTGGTGCCCGGGCCTGAGCGCCCGGCCTGGCACGCCTTCGACCTCGTGCAGCAGCTGCTCGGGGACGAGCCCTGGGACACGGTGGAGCGCATCGGCGGGACCACCGGCCTCCGAGGCTACCGCCTGGAGCGCGGCGCGCGGACTCTGTGGGTGGTGTGGTCGGAGGACGGCGTGCTCCAGCTCCCCGGAGAGGCCGAGTCGACGGAGACGCTGCGGTTGGAGACCGACGCCGCGGCGGTGATGGTCACCGTCACGCCCACCACCGACGGCGGGTGGGCGAGCGAGACGGTGGAGGCGGTCAACGGGGAGGTGGAGCTGACGATCGGGGAGGCGCCGGTGTTTGTGGAGGATCAGTAGGCGGGTGTTGACCCCGTCACCGCAGCATGGCCTGGTCGTGACCGAAGCTCAGCGCAACCTGGGGATGCTGGTTCTTGAATCGAATGATCCGATCCATCGAGGCCTGCGCCTGTGCGACATCGCTGGAGTAGAAACCCGGACCAATCCCCGTGGAGAACTGCTCGAGCGTGTTGCATGCGTCCCCGGTGAGCAGGACCTGCTCCTCGACGCCGTTGACGAAGTAGAGCACATGGCCCGCGCTGTGGCCAGGCGAGCGGATGGCCCAGAACGAGCCGTCGCCGAAGAGATCCACCGCCGTGCCCAGAGGGGCGAGGTCGACCCCCTTGTCGAACGCGATCTCCTGCAGCTCCGGCACGCCGGCGAGGTGATCGCCCTGGATGATGAACCTGAAGTTCACGTAGCGCTCGTTCTCGCCGACCACGTAGGGGATGTCCTTGGGAAGGTCGACGAGGCCGGCGGTGTGATCCATGTGGAGGTGTGTGAGGAACACCCCCTGGATTGCGGCCTGTTCCCGATCGAGGAGCGAGGCGGTGTCCTGGCCGGGCTCCTGTGAGCCCTTGCCCAGGAAGCGCTCCACGATGAGACCCCGCATGGTGCCGAACGGGTTGTGGACATACGAGGCATCCAGCCCGCCGTCGACCAGGTACGCCCCACGCTCCGCGTGCCGCACGATGCTCACGTTGACGGGGAGGTCCACCGGGGTGTCTTCGATGTCTGTGGCGGCTGGGTGCTCCAGGTTCAGGATGCCCGAGAGGTCCGTCTTCATGGTGCCCGTCGAGAAGGTGCGGACGGAGATCGGCCGAGGGTTCGAGAGGATCGCCTCCCAGGTGTCGAGCGATGCTTCGGGGAGCGTGAACGGGACCCTTCGGATGAGCGAGGGTTGAACGATCAGCCCCGACACGATGATGAGCGCTCCAAGGGTGATGCCCGCGGCGATCCACATCTTTCTGGCGGTCTTCGGGCTCTTCATCGGAACGCTCCCGCTGCTTCTGAGGTTCGACTCTGGTATCCCAACGGTGTCAGGTCGGTCGCGCGTTGACACCCCGCGTGCACCCGCATACGCACAACGAGCGGCCCACATCTGCGTTTTTCGTGACGAACATCAACCCCATGGGTATCCCGCGTGTCGAGCGCTCCAGTCCCTCAAGAACCTGCGCCGTCGACAGGGCTCCTGAATGAGCCCGAAGACGCACCGCGTCCCCGCACCGGGGAGGCCTTCAGCGACCAGCTCCAGGCGTGGTTCGGTCATCTGCCACTCGAGATCGATGATCTGTTTCTCCTCGAACGGTTTCAGCTCCTGTACCTGCCCGAACGGGCGCCGCTCGCGTCGCTCGGCGCGGTCCTGGCGGCGATGCCCCACCTGCGCCGGTTCATCGCGACCCGGTGTCCCGAGCTGACGGACTGGCTCGCGGGTGCCGTCGACGCCGGATCCGGGTCGAGCGAGCCGGTGGGCGGACATGCCCGAGCGCTGGTCTGGGAGATCGCAGACCTGCTGGTGTACCAACGCTTTCCCGAGGCCTACGATGCGCTGGCCGAGCTGCGCTGGGACGCCGACCAGCTCGCCGACGTCTGCGAGCTTGAGGGCCGTACGATCATCGACGCCGGTGCCGGATCGGGCTGGCTGAGCGAAGACCTGGCGCGCTCCGGACGCGTTGTCTTCGCCGTCGAACCCGTGGGCCGGCTCCGCGAGTACATCCGGCAGCGCGCCGACCGCGCGGCGCTGGGCAACCTGTTCGTCCTGGACGGTCTCCTCCATCGCATCCCGCTGCCGGCGTCATCGGCCGACGTCCTGGTGACATCGCGGGCCATCGGATGGCAGCTCGCTGACGAGCTGGTCGAGATCGAGCGCGTCGTCCGCCCGGGCGGTTGGGCGATTCACAGCGTGGGCACGCCGGACGACAGCCCACGGACCGAGCTCGACGAGCGTCTCGAAGCCTCGGGGTATGCGCCGTCTCGCTACCGTGATGCAGGCGGGTGGCGTCGTCGGTACGCCAGGAGATTCGACGGGGGGTGACGCTGGAGATTGCTTGGACGCACTCTGCGAGAGGGTCCCTCGCTGGTCACCGCTCATCTCCTTCCTGCAGATGGCGCCGGCCGGTACAGGCACGGTTTTCAGACGTCATACCCATCTGCGCTGAACTCAGGATCAGGATAAAGACCGAGAATCTCCTTGCCACGGAGGTCAGATGGCGCGCCGGCTCGCGGTAATCGGGCGCCTGGACGAGTCCGCCTTGGAGAGGCGGATGGAGGCGGCCAGGAAGGCGGACGAGTACGCGCAGTGGCAGGTCATCCTGCTGGCGACGCGAGGCCACAGCGCGCGGTCCATCAGCGAGGTCACCGGGGTATCCCGGAGCTGGTTGTTCGAGATCGTGCGTCGCTACAACGCGGACGGCCAGGCCTCGATGGGCGACCGGCGCGCCAACAGGATCCCCGAGGGAATCCATCCGGTCTTCCTCCAGCCTGCGGAGCGCCTCTGGCCGCTGACCCGGGAGGCGGTCGCGAACCGCCCATTCAGCACGCTCGACCAGCTCCAGGAGGTCCTGGCGCAGTGTGGGTGCGCATCCCTGGCGAGCGCGAGCCGGCCCGCACGATCTCGCCACGTCCGGACGTCGCCGGGCGGGCGGCGATGGATGGGCGTCGCTTCCCGGACAACACGGTCAGGATGGTGCCGAGGTAGTGGCAGGCGTGCAGGTCCATCAAGAAGGGATGGCGAACCCGCCCGCTGCTGAAGTCCCGGTCTGTGCGGGCCCGGTGGGCCAGGTGCTCCGGCTCCGGCGCGGCGGTCGGGAGCACCCGGCACGATGGGTTGAACAGACCGTAGTAGTTGATCCTTGAGGTGCTCGCGACCCCAAGCCACCAGCGGCGGCCGCGCCCCAGCGTGAACCGCATGCCGCACTCCAGCAGTCCGAAGATGGGCAGCCGCACACCGCCGCGATGCGTGGGCTCGATCGCCAGCCCGCTGACTTCGAAAAGCTGGGAGAGAGAGACGTCCGGCGGGAGCACGATGTTGTAGCAGCCCAGCGCGAAGGACCGCTCCTCGACGCGGATGAGGCGCATGGTGCCCACCACGCGCCCCCGGTAGCGGGCCAGCACGATGAAGGCGCTGTCGTCATAGGCGTCGGGGAACGAGGGCGCGGTGATCAGGCCCGCGCTCAGGAAGGCGCGATCCCTGAGCGCAAAGGCGGCTTGTCGCTCCGCGTGGGTCTGCGCGACGCTGAACCGATAGCCGAGCACCGCGCAGACCAGGGTGAGGAGTCTGCCCACGAGGCGGTTGGAGAGCCGGACAGCGGTGGGTTGCATGGAACTCTCGTCGGGAGTCTCTCCCCTTCACGAGAAGCACCGGAAAAACAGGGCAGGAATTCCCGGGATGGCGCCCCGTCGGAGCGCGTCACTCTTCCGTAGTGCCGATGTCCACGGTATCGTTGACGAGCTGAAGGCCACGCGATCCTCGCGGGATCAGCCCGCTGCCGCCGCCGCGCCGACGAGCGGTCGCATCCAGGCCTCCGGCGCGGTGGCGGCCGCGATCAGGCCGAGCCCGATGGCGCCGAAGATGACGGCGAGAGGGAGGGCCCTGCGCCACGCGCCCGTCATGAACATCGAGTACGCCGGACGCGTAGCCCACCAGCAGCGCGGTGAGGGCGACGCCGTAGAGGCGGACGAGGGGGATGGCGCGCTGGTCGACGTCGTACAGCCTCATGACGAGGCGGCCTGGCGTCGCGAGCATGGGCCCGACGCAGGTGACCAGGGTGATGACGATCCTGGCATGGAGCAGCAGCTCGATGGCGGACACGGGCCTCCGCAGCTTGGGGACATCGCCAGGATGCTCCGAACGAGGAGGCGTCACCAGCGTCAGGACGCCGAGGCCGGCGTCCGGGCGGTGGCCTGCGTCGGTGAGGCCCACCGGCGCCGCCGGCTGGCGGAGGGTCCTCAGCCGCTCTTCAGCCGCCCGACGAACGCCGCCACCAGCTCGTCCACCATCGCCTCATAGACGTGGATGAGCGGGTCGTTGACGCGCTCGACCAGGCCCTCCATCGTCAACACGCCCAGCACCGAGAGGTGGGCCGTGAAGGCCAGGCGGCGGCCGTCGATCGACTTCGGCAGGCGCCCGGCGCCCTGATCGGCGCTGATCAGGCGGGCGACGGAGCCGAACATCACCTCATTGAACGGGCGCACCCGGGCGAGGGCCTCCGGGGTCAGCTGCGAGAGCAGGTCGATCTGGGGCACCATGTAGGCGAGGCGCAGGTCGTCCAGGTTCTTGTAGAAGTAGCGGCTGGTGGCGCGGATGAGGGCCTCGAGGGCCTCGGGCCCTGAGGAGGCCTGCGCGACGGCCGCGCCCACGGCGTCGGCCAGGTTGGCGTGGGCCTGGAAGGAGAGCTCAAAGATCAGGGCGTCCTTCGAGTCGAAGTAGTAGTAGAGCGCCGCCTTCGTCAGCTCCAGGTCCCGCGCGATCGCCGAGAGCGTCAGGCCGCCCACGCCCCGCTCCAGCACCACCCGCCGGGACGCGTTGAGGATCTGCTCTCGCACCAGCTCGCGGCGTTGCTCGTTGAGGTCGATACGTCTTCCCATGCGGCCTACTTTAACAAGGGTTGGTTTTCTTGAACGATAGGCGAATTATTCTACCTATGGTAGAATTTCGTGCTAAGGTTACGGTATCACCATCAAAGAGATAGGGAAAATGCCTGAGAAAATACGTCTTTTCGCGTATGGCCCCGGCTGGGGCGTGCCGTTCGGGACCGCCGCACCGTTCCCGCTCAAGCTCGCCACCTGGCTCCGCATGGCCGAGGTCCCCTTCGAGATCGTCGTGGCCAACGACGCCAGCAAGGGCCCCAAGGGGAAGTCTCCCTGGATCGAGTGGGAGGGCGTTCGCATGGGGGACTCCAGCCTCATCATCGAGCATGTGGCCGCTCGCCTGGACATCGATCTCGACGCCCACCTCGACGCCCGGCAGCGGGCGCTGGCCGTCGCCGTGCAGCGCATGCTTGAGGAGCACTACCACCAGTGCTTCGAGCACCAGCTGTTCTTCGGGGAGGGCGCCGACGCGCGCATCCGGGCGTTCCAGGAGATGATGCCGTTCCCCATCAACCTGCTGCTCCCCCCGCTCCTCCGCAGGGCGTTTCGGACGCAGCTCTACGCCCGGGGCATGGGGCGCCACGACCCGTCCGTCATCATCGCGCAGGGCAAGGCCGACCTCGACGCGCTGGCCGAGCTCCTCGGCGACCAGCCCTACGTGCTCGGCGACCGGCCCTGCTCCCTGGACGCGTGCGTGTTCGGGTTCCTGGGGGTCTCGGTCTACGTCGACGGCACCAACCCGCTGTTCCGCCACGCCGCCTCCCACCCGAACCTGATGCGCTACTGCGAGCGTATGCGGGCGCGGTACTTCCCCGAGACCCTGCAGACCCTTCCGCCTCTGTTTGACAGCGCGCCTTCTCCCGCCGAGGGCGTCGCCTGAGCCTGTCCGATCCAACCCCGTGAACCGGAGCGAACCATGACGACCCTCGACGAGATCGCACGCGGTATCTACCGCATCAGCACGCCCGTGCCCCCGAACCCCGCCCTGCCCGCCGGGTTCACCTTCAACCAGTTCCTGGTGGCCGCCGATCAGCCGCTGCTGTTCCACACCGGCCCTCGGGGCCTGTTCGAGGGGGTCCGACAGGCCATCGAGACCGTGCTGCCGGTGTCGAGCCTGCGCTACGTCGGCCTGTCCCACTTCGAGAGCGACGAGTGCGCCAGCCTCAACGCGTTCCTGGCGGAGGCCCCCGAGGCGCAGCCTCTGTGCGGCATGGTCGGCAAGATGGTGTCGATCGACGACTTCGCCAGCCGGCCCGCCCGTGGCCTGGCCGACGGCGAGCGCCTGTCGCTCGGATCCCACACCGTGCGCTGGCTCGACGCGCCGCACCTGCCTCATGGCTGGGACTGCGGCTACCTGTTCGAGGAGGCCACGCGCACCCTGCTCTGCGGCGACCTGTTCACCCAACCCGGCCATCAGCATCCGGCCATCACCGAGGGGGACATCCTGGGCCCGAGCGAGGCGATGCGCGCGCAGATGGACTACTACGCGCACGCCAGCAGCACCGGCGCGCTGCTCGACAAGCTGGCGGACACGGGCCCGCGTGTGCTGGCCTGCATGCACGGGGCGTCGTTCCGGGGGGATGGCGCGACGCTGCTGCGGCGGCTCAAGGGGCGGCTGGCGTCGGGGTAGGGTGGGGGCGCAGGGCTCGGAAGCCCCGTTCGGGATACCGTGTCCTTGAATCCGAGGACGCACCATCCCCCCACCGGCGCCCTGGCCCAGCTCCTGCGCTCCCTCTTCGACACCCGGGACTTCGCACCTTGCTGGCCCGCCACAAGGGGACCGTCCGGCTTGTGACGGCCGTGGACTTCGATCAACCCCGCGAGCTACATGCGGCTCTACGTCTACGGGTTCGTCCGACCCGACGCCGGCGATGTCCACTGGCAGCTCATGCCCTGCGTGAACAAGGCCGCCTGGGAGGTCTCCCTCGAGGAGTTCGCCCTGACCCAGGGCATCGGGCCTGGCAAGCGGGTGGTCCTCGTGGTCGATGGCGCGGGCTGGCACACCGGGAAGGACCTCAGGATCCCCGAGGGCATCCATCTGGTCTTCCTCCCGCCCTGTTCGCCTCAACTCCAGCCTGCGGAGCGCCTCTGGCCGCTGACCCAGGAGGCGGTCGCGAACCGCCCATTCAGCACGCTCGACATGATCGACGCCGAGCACCCCGAGGGCCTGTCCCTGGGGGCGGTGCTGGTGCCCGGGCCTGAGCGCCCGGCGTGGCACGCCTTCGACCTCGTGCAGCAGCTGCTCGGGGACGAGCCCTGGGACACGGTGGAGCGCATCGGCGGGACCACCGGCCTCCGAGGCTACCGCCTCGAGCGCGACGCGCGGACTCTGTGGGTGGTGTGGTCGGAGGACGGCGTGCTCCAGCTCCCCGGAGAGGCCGAGTCGACGGAGACGCTGCTGTTGGAGACCGACGCTGCGTCGGTGACGGTCACGGTCACGCCCACCACCGACGGAGGCTGGGCGAGCGAGACGGTGGCGGCGGTGGACGGAGAGGTGACGCTGACGCTCGGGGAGGCGCCGGTGTTTGTGGAGGATCAGTAGGCGGGGAGGATGTAGACTTTGCCGGTGTTCGGTCTGGCGTCGTCGTTGCCTGGGGCTGCGACCGCAAATTCGCCGTTGATGTCGCCGTCGAGGTCGAACAGACCACTGATGGCGGCGCCGAACTGGTCGCCGCTGGCTGTTCCGTGCCAGCTGGCAATCTCGTCGCCGGGCAGGGCGTAGGAGGCGCCGGAGAGCGGGCCTGGGATCAGATACACGACGCCCGCTGTGGCAGCGCCGCCCGTGGTCGCGCCGATGAGCACGTCGTCGTTGCCATCACCGTCCACATCGACGCCGGCCTGGATCGCCGTGCCGAACGCGCCGTCGCCGCCCAGGATGACGTCCGCGTCCGTCGCGGCGGTGTAGCTGCCGCTGAGCGAAGCGCCTCCCAGGAACACGTAGACCTCGCCGTTGCCGGAGGCAGCGCTGGCGCTGCCGATGAGGATGTCGTCGATGTTGTCTCCGTTGACGTCTGCGGTGGCGAGCATGTGCTGGCCGACCCCAAGTTCGTCACCGGCGTTGCCGCTGAAGTTGGCGGTGTCGTGGTTCTCGATGCGCTCGTTGAGGAAGCCGGGGGTCGAAAGGCCAGCGACTACCCAGCATCTACCGGCATCTGTGTTGTGGAAACCACCACAGGCCACGAAGTCTGAGTACCCGTCACCTGTAACATCACCGCTGAGGTCTACCGAAGATCCGAGCTGCGCATAGGTTGAAGTAATGAAATAGGTGGAAGAAAGGGCCACATTGAGGTCGTTTGCCGTTTGATACGCGTCGCTGGCCAGATGTACATAGGCACCGCCTCGGAAGGAGAGCTCCCCGGTGGCGCCGACGGCCAGGTCGCTGAGTCCATCACCGTCGAGGTCGCCACTGGAAGCCGACGAGCCATAGTGGCCACTCGAATACCCACCCTGAATAGTGCCATCAGGAGTGATGACCACTGAACCACCGGTGTGGGATGAACCAACTCCCAAGTCGATCAGATAAACAGTTCCTGCGTCTGTGCCTCCGAGGTCGGAGTATGGTGCACCGATTGCCAATTCGGCACTTCCATCGCCGTCGACATCACCCAGGAAGGAGATGGCGTATCCAAGAAGATCACTCTGTGAGGTGCCCAGTACCAAGCTGTAGTTGCTGTTGGCGCCCTGGGAACTGCCAAGCGTGTCGGAGTCAAAGAGCGCCACCGCTCCAGCATCCACGCCGTTCGCATCCAGGCCTGGAATTCCCAGGATGAACTCCGGGTCACCATCTCCGTTCAGGTCTGATGTCAACAGTACGGTTGAGGCCACGGCGTCGTTCAATGCAATACCATGGACCTCGTGCGATGCCTCCGCGGCAGCGTCCATGTCGTCCGTGTTTCCGTTGCAGTCGTTGTCCACGAGATCATACCCGACCTCCGTGCCACCTGGGTTCGTGGATGCATCGGTGTCGTCACAGTCGGTGTCGTCGGTGACGAAACCGGAGGGTTGGGAGCAGGCGGATTGGGTGCTGTTGGGATCGCCATAGGTGTCCCCATCGGTATCTGCGTAGAACGTCGTGCCATCCGTGGCATCGTTGTCGACGATACCATCACAGTTCTGATCAACACCGTCACATAACTCGGTCGCTGAGGCGTTGATGCCGCTGTCGGCGTCGTCACAGTCAGTGCCTCCGAAAGCGTCGGCGTCTTCGCCGTCGAGGTCGGCGTCGTAGTCGTTGTCGCCAGCGCAGTCCTGGTCGGTGCCGTCGTACCAGATCTCGGGGGTGCCCGGGTGGACGGCAGCGCTGAGGTCATCACAGTCGTCGCCGCCGTAGTCGACGGAGTCGTGGCCATCGACGTCGGCGTCGTAGTCGCTTGCACCGTCGCAGTTCTGGTCGGCGCCGTCGTACCAGCCCTCGGTCGCTCCGGGGTTGACCGAGGCGTCGGCGTCGTCACAGTCCGCCCCGCCAGAGGCCACCGACGCCCAGCCGTCCCCGTCCCCGTCCGTGCCGTCGACGTCGTCGCAGTTTTGATCAAGGCCGTCGCCGACGACGTCGGTCTGGGCGGGGTTGATCGCGGGGCGGCCGTCGTCGCAGTCGGTGGCGTCTGCGACGGCGTCGGCGGGGATGGGGCAGAAGGTGAGGGGGTTGTCCGGGTCTCCATATCCATCGGCGTCCAGGTCCCGCCACAGGCCCTCCCAGTCGCTCCGTCCCTCGTCGATGGTACCGTCACAGTCATTGTCCTCGCCGTCGCACAGCTCGTCGGCGCCGGGGTGGGTGGCGGCGTTGTCGTCGTCGCAGTCGTCGCCGCCCTCGCCTTCGAAGTCCGCGTTGACGTGGCCGTCTCCGTCCGAGTCCAGCACACCGTCCATCAAGGCCTGGAAGTCCTTTGGGGACATCAGGCAGCCGGGGACGAGCCAGAGCAGGACGACCAGCGCGGTCACCTGGGCGCGC
>JACKEV010000024.1 GCA_020632795.1 Alphaproteobacteria bacterium | reverse complement strand
GCCGTCCGGGAGGAGCTCCTCAAGCCCGTCCGCGTCGAGGACCCGCAGCTCGGCGTGCTGACCCTCAACCGCGCGTTGGGCTGGTACGAAGGCGAGATCGCGTGGTGCGCCCGCACGGTGCCCCTCAAGGTCTCGCCCGAGGCGCCCGAGCGCCCCGAGGCCGCCCTCGACGTCGCCCGCGCCCTGGCGGCCGACGCGGAGCGGTGGAGGGACCGCGTCGAGGACTTCGCCGTCCAGGCGCTCCTGGGCCTCAAGAACGACAACTGGCTGGAGGACGACGAGGCGCCCGTGGACGAAGCGGGCTTCAAGGCGCGCATGACCCTCACGTCGATCACCGCCGACGAAGGGGGCACCTTCTCGTTCTGGCATGACGACGGCGACCTGTTCTGGGGGCACGCCATCCTGGTCACCGGCGACCTGGACACGGGCCCCACCGACGCCGACATCCCGGGCTGACGCCGACATCCAGGCAGCAGGGCTGTAAGACGAGACCCCCGGCCCGCGCCCAGGACCACCCCCGACACAGAGAGGCGCTCATGAACACCCTACCCTCCAGCGACATCACCGTCCGTCGGATGGACTTCGCCATCCCCCCGACGCTCGATCCGGTCTTCGTCCGAGGGTGTCCGGAGGAGTCCTTCGTCTACCTGGGGCTGTCCCTCGTGCTGCCGCACCTGGAGCCCTACCTGATCCGCACGATGCAGGCCGCGCTTCGCCAGATCGAGGACCCGCTGCTCGCCGCCCGGGTGAAGCAGTTCTGCGCCCAGGAGGGGCAGCACCATCGGCAACACACGGCGCTGAACCAGGCCCTCGGGCTCCTGGACATCCCCGCGCTGGCGTCCCTGGACGCGGAGATCGCCGCTGACTACAGGCGCTTCTCAGAGGAGGAGTCCCTCCAGTTCAACGCCGCCTACGCCGAGGGCTTCGAGGCGGCGACGGCCGCGCTGGGGGTGATGGCGTTCAAGTCAGCGCTGTTCGACCAGATGGAGCCGCTCTCGGCGGACCTCTGGAGATGGCACACGGTCGAGGAGTTGGAGCACCGCACAGTGGCCTTCGATGTATACGAGCGCCTGTTCGGCGACCGTCGCTATCGGCTCAAGACGGCCCTGTTCGCGCACAAACACCTCACCGGGTTCGCCGTCCGCGCCGCGAAGGCGCTGCTCGCGGCCCACCCCCAGCGCCTGGCCGGCGCCCACCCTTGGCGGCGATGGGCATTCGCGGTGCGGCTCGGGCGCCACTTCCTGCCCCGGCTGCTGGACAGCTACCTGCCGGGCTACGATCCCCGGGCCATCCCCTTGCCCGATGGGTTCTCCGCCCAGGCGCGGCGGTACACGCAGCTGGCGGTCCGCACCTCCTGAGCGGTCAGAAAGGGGCGCCCGTCGCCCTTGCCGGTCCCCCCGGCAGGCTCTATAGTCGGCGCGGGAAGCTCTAGAGAGACCCTTAGCCAAGATGGAGGATTTCCCCATGAACACCCGAAACACACTGACCAGGCTCCTGCTGGCGTCCCTCATCCTGACCGCGAGCGCCTGCGGCGACAAGGATGACAGCGCCACCGACGACAGCACCGCCGACGACAGCGCCACCGACGACACCTCGGCGGACACCTTCCCGGAGACCTGCGCCGATGTCCTCGCGGAGGACCCCTCCGCCACCGATGGAGCACAGACCCTGTACTGGGAGGGAGACAGCACCAAGCCCTGGGACGCCTGGTGCCGCGACATGACGGGCAACCCGGAGGAGTACCTGGTCCTGGCCAACACCGGCCCGGACCAGAACTTCTCGGAGTACACCGTGGGTGTCAACACCTCGGGCGAGAGCGCGCGCACCACCTACACGCGGGTCCGCCTGGACGTGTCGGCCAGCATGATCATGAGCAACGATCAGGCCTTCTCCACCACGCAGGGCACGCTGTACCAGGGCGACGTGGTGGTCACCGTGATGGCCTACGCCAGCGCCGCGTCCTGCGGGGCCAGCGCCATCGAGGGCGTCGGGAACGTCGACCTGCGGGGGACCCCGTTCACCATCGCCGACAACTTCAGCATCCATGGATACGAGCCCACAGGTGAGGCCACGCTGAGCGACGGGAACCAGGTGGCCGTGCTGTCCGTCTATGGGAGCTGCGGCTCGCTCTACCCCGACAGCTACCAGGGTGGACCTGCCAACCTTCTGGGACAAGGCGGCATGCTGGTCGCCTACGGCGGGAACTGAGCGGCCCGCGAGCGGGCCTGCTGCGGGCGCCCTGCCCGCAGCAGGCCCCCCCTGACCGCCGTTCTCCGGTGGACACCCCCAAAGGGGCATCCCATAGTGTGGCTCGTCTGGAGCCACGGTCCCATGCGATACCTGTTCCTGCCCTCCTGCGTGATCGATCTGGAGCAGAGAGAGGTCTTCCGGGCGGGCGGGGGCGCCACGCTCTCCCCCATCGAGCAGCAGCTCCTGGCGTTCCTCGCCGCGCAGCCTGAGCAGCAGGCGACCCGCGGGGCGCTGCTCTCGGAGGTCTGGGGGTATGTGCCGCATGCACAGACCCGCACGCTGGATGTGACCGTGGTGCGGCTCCGCAAGAAGCTCGACCCCAGCGGCGAAGCGCAGCCGCTGCTGACGCTCCGGGGCGTCGGGTATCGCCTGTCCGTCTCTCCGCCCATCCCCCCACCGCTCCCCCCGACCGTCGGACCGATGCTCGGGCGCGCGGCGGCGCTGGCGCGGCTGAGCGCGCTCCTCCAAGGCCACGGGCTGGTCACCCTCACCGGGCTGCCGGGCGTCGGCAAGAGCCGGCTGGCCCGCGCCCACGCCGCCGGCCGCCGCACGCTGTGGCTCGATCTGGCCGATGTCCAGGACATCTCGGAGGTCCACGAGGCGCTGATCCGCGCGCTCAGGCTCCCCGAAGGGCTCCGTCGTCGGATGTCCCCCGGCGCGGTGATCGCGGCGTCCGGCGCCGCGCTGCTCGTCCTCGACAACGCCGACGACGCGCTGTCCGTGCTGGCTGAGGTGCTGCCGAGCTGGAGGGCAGAGGCGCCGGAGACCTCGATCCTCCTCACCGCGCAGCAGGGGCTCCCGCTCCCGGAGGCTCAGCGCCTGCGTCTGGAGCCGCTGGGCAGCGAAGACGCCGCCGCGCTGTTCTGCACGGTCGCCGGTCTGTCGACGCCGCCAGACGGCATCGACCTGCTGGTCGCGGCGCTGGGGGGCCTCCCGCTCGCGGTGAAGCTGGCGGCCCCCTGGTCGAGGCTGATGGCGCCCAAGCAGATGACTGCGCGCCTCGAGCACGGGCTGGACTGGCTCGCCAATCGAGACGCCGCGTCAGGGGCCCGTCACGCCTCCCTCGCCTCGGCCTTGTCGTCGGCGTGGCGACGCCTGTCCCCGGCGCTGCAGGAGAGCCTGGCGCTGTGCGCGATGTTCCGCGCCCCCTTCCTGCCCGAGGTGTTCGAGCCGCTGGGCTCGCTGGAGGACCTCCGGCGGCTGTGGGACCGGGCCCTGCTCACCAGCAGCACGGACCCGGACGGCCACCAGCGGCTCTCGGTCAGCAGCATTGTTTGTTGTTTTATACAAAATGAATACACTGAAACATGCAATGAACCACGCAAGCTGCGACACCGCGCCGCCCTCCTGCGACGCGCCCGTCAGCTCATCGCACGCCTCCGCGACCACAACGACCTCGCCGCCGACACCTTCGCGCTGGAGGGGGCCGACCTGGTCGAGCCGCTGAGCGACCCCGCGGTGTTGTCCTCGGAGGAGCGCCTGGCGCTGGCGGAGGGCCTGGGTGCCCGGCAGCGCTGGGCTCAGCAGACTCCTCTGCTGTGCGCGTGGCTCCGTCAGCTCCCGCCGGGCCGGGCGTCCACAATGCTGAAGGTGCGATGGCTGGAGAACCAGCGCGTGACGGCGGGCCAGAGCGCCACCGCGGACAGCCTCGGGCTCGCGGCGGAGGCCGAGGCGGCCGGCTGGACGGAGGTCCAGGTGCACGCGCTGCGCGAGACCGGGCGGCGCTGGATCCTCCAGGGGCGCCACGCCAGGGGGCTGGACCTCCTCCAGCAGGCCCTCGCGCTGGAGGAGGCCCACGACAGCGCGTTCTTCGGCGGTGACCTGCACGCCGCGACGGCGGGTTGCCTGGCCCAGCAGGGTCGACAGGAGGAGGCCCACGCCATGCTCCAGCGGGCCCGCGAGGTGCACCGTCAGCGCGGCGGCGCCGGGGTCCGCGTCGCGACGCTGCGCTCGCTGGCGAACACGCTGATGTTCGCCGGCTACCCGGAGGAGGCCATCCCGCTCCATGAGGACCTGCTGCCGACGCTTCGGGCGCAGCAGGCGCGGGTCGTGGAGGCCTCGGTGCTGACCAACCTCGGCGCCTGCCTGCAGCTCGTGGGCCGCCTGGACGAGGCCATCGCGGCCCATGAGCGCGCCGCAGAGCTGCAGCGGAGCTGCGGAAACCCGGTCAACGAGCAGCGCGAGCACGGCGCGGTGGCCGCCCTGCTGGAGGAGAAAGGAGACTTGAAGGCCGCGCTGGCGCGCTTCGAGGGGGCCGTCGCCGGGCTCAGCGCCTACCGCAACACGCTCCAGCGCGCGGCCGTCCTGTCCAACATGGCGCTGTGTCTGCTTCGGATGGGCGAGACGGCGCGCGCCCGTCGCATCATCGAGGGGCTCCACGCCAACGGGCCCGCCGAGGGCTCGCCGCTGTTCCGGGCCTCGCTCCTGCTGCCGCTGCCCCTGGCCCGCGCCGCGGACGGCGACCCCGACGGCGCGAGCGCGGCCCTGCGCGAGGTCACCGACGGCTTCCGGCAGGTCGCGCACTTCGCGGACCCCGCGTTCTTCGGGGTCCTCGCCACCCTGACCGACTGCTGGAGGCCCGGCGCGGTGAGCGACGTCCAGCTCGCCGACGCCATCCGGACAGCCGAGCGCCTGCGCTGGCCGCTGCACGAGCTGCGCATCGCCCGCAGGCTGCTGGAGGACCACCAGCGCCGCCGCGCTACTCGTTGAGGTGGGCCCAGTAGTCCAGGACGTCCAGCTCTCCCCGGACCTGTACCCAGCCGTCGGAGATCTCGGTGTAGCCGATGACCTCGTCGTCGGGGTTGCAGGTCTCGAAGCCATCGTAGCTGAGCCCGATCTGCCAGCCGACCCACGGCGGCGCGGAGGGGTCATCCTCCGGGAGGAGCTCGAGCGTGGGCGGGTCGATCGGATCGAGCTTCACGTAGCAGAAGCAGGAGCCGCCACTGTACACAATGGTGCCTGCGCAGGGGGTGCAGTCCGGGGCGGCCTCCACCACGCCCGAGAGGGACACCAACGCCGACAGGAACATCCAACTCATCACGAACCTCCGTGGTCAGTTCTTCAGCTTTCAGGCGCCTTGTGGGAGCGCCTGGGGTGTATGTACTGCGGCGTGTGACGGAGGTCTTCGTTAAAAACGTAACAAGTATGCGTGCGTTATAGTCAAGCTACAAGCTTTATTATTGAAGACAACCCTGTCGCCTGCGTGGAACACCGGGCGCACCTGTTACATGTGCAGCGTCGAAACCTCGAGCCTCCGGCCATGGGGACCCAAAGCCATGAAGGCCGCGCCCCCCGGTGGTTGGCTGTACGGCTCGACGAATATCGCCCGCCCCCATCACAACCCGCCTCCCCCATGCCATATCCTCCCGCTCATGACCGCCACCCTCCGCCTCCTCCTCCTCTCCGACCTCCGCCGCGAGCCCCCCGGCGCGCATGACCCCCAGCGCGCCGTCCTCAACGCCCTGGTCGACCACATCGGCAATCTCCCCGACCCGCTCGACCTCATCGCCGTCGCCGGGGACATCACCGCTGACGGCTCCGACGCCGCCTTCGAGGCCGCGAGGCTGTGGCTGGAGACCCTCTGCGCCGCCGCCGGCCTGGCGCCCGAGCGCCTGCTGCTGGTCCCGGGGGAGCGAGACGTTGACGTCGAGGTCGCCACCTTGGGACAGGCCCTCGTGCGTGAAGCGGTTCTCAACGGCGAGCCCGGCCTCGCCCACCTCCTGGGCGACAACAAGGCCGGCGCCCTCGTCCGAGAGCGCCTCGCCCGCTGGCCCCCCTTCGCCGGCCCGCCTGTCGGCTGGCACCGCCGCATCCCCCTCCGCGGCCACACCATAGGCGTCGCCGGCCTGTGCTCCGCCTGGGCCTCCGGCGGCCCCAACGGACGCAGCCTCATCGGGCTCGCCCAGGTCAACACCACCCTGGACAAGCTGCGCGGCTGCGCCCTCACCCTGGCCCTGGTCCACCACCCCGTCGACCGCCTGGAGGCCCTCGACCGGGTCGTCGACGGCCCGCTGCAAGGGCGCGTGGACCTGCTGCTCACCGGCCACCTGGACGAGCCCCGCGAGCTCGGCCCCAGGACCCCCGCCCCCCGTCCGGCGTACGTCGAGGTCTCCCCGGGGCCCCTGTGGACCCGCCTCGGGGCGCCCTCCCGCGCGGCGCTGGTCGAGGTCTTTCCCGACCGGGTGGAGGTCCGCCCCCTGCTCTACACCGGCGGGCGCTGGCAGCTCGACCGCACCCGCGCCGGCAACGACGAGGGCGTGATCCCCCTGCCCCGCCGGCTCCGCGGCACCCCCGCGCCGCGCACGGTGGCGCTGCCCCCTCCCGAGGCCCCGAAGGCGGACAAGCTCCCCCCCGAGCCCTACCCGGTCCTGGCCCCCTACACCCACCCCGCCACCTTCGGCGGGCGCCAGCAGGACCTCGCCGCCCTGCTGCGCCTCGTCGAGCGGGAGCGCCTGCTCTTCGCGGTCTACGCCCCCTCCGGCGCGGGCAAGTCCAGCCTGCTGCGCGCGGGCCTGGTGCCGAGCCTCAAGGCCCGGGGGGCGCGGGTGGCCTACGTCGACCAGCCGACCGTACGGGGTCTGGCCCGACGCCTGCTGGAGCAGCTCACCGACGCGGCCCCCGAGGTCCGAGACGACGACCCCATCGGCTTCGCCAAGGCCATGGCCGAGCTGCGCGACCAGGGAGAGCGCCCCGTCCTGATCCTGGACCAGTTGGAGGAGATCTTCTCCGACCGCGCCGCCGCTGGCCGCCTGGGCGCGATGCTGGCTGCGACCTCCGATGCCCGCGGAGGGCGCGCCGCCCGCTGGGTGCTGGCCCACCGGGACGACTTCCACGGCCGGGTCATGGACTGGCTGGCCGACCTGCGCAGCTACGCCCCCGACGCCAAGGTCTTCGAGCGCCTGGCGTTCGACCTCTCCAAAGAGGACGTCTGCGCCCGCTGGTCCCTGCCCCTGCTGGGCGAGGGTCGAGGGGCGTCCGACCGCCACGCCGCCGCCACCGAGGCCTTCCTGGACGCCATCCTCCGTCCCTTGAGGCTCACCGACGCCGACGGCCAGCCCCAATACCCCCTGCGCATGGACGAGGCCGATGCCCGCCGGCTCGCCGAGGCCTTCGCCCGCGCCCGGCAGGACGCCCCCGCCGACCCGCTCACCCCCGAGCTGCAGGTGGTTCTGGACCGGCTCATCGACGGCCGGGGGGGCACCCGCGAGGACCCCGTCCAGCTCACCGTGCCCCAGGAGCCCGGGGCCGTCGACGCCCTCATCGGCGACGCCATCGGCGCCCACCTGCGCCGCAAGCTGGCCGAGGTCTGCGACCAGGGCCAGCCCGAGGGCGCCGCCCAGCGCCGCACCACCGCGATGCTGCTGCTCATGAAGCTGGTCGACGAGGATGGTCGACGCCGCGCGGTGCCCAAGGACGCGCTGCTGGTCGGCAGCGGCCCCAGACCCCAGGTGCTGCTGGACCGCCTGGGCCGGCCCGGGGTGTGGTTGGTGCGAGAGGAGATGCGGGACGGCGTGCTCGTGGTCACCCTGCCTCACGACCGGGTGGCAGCGGAGGTGCTGCGCATCCAGCGGGACCCGGAGGAGATTCAGAAGTACCGTTTGGACGCGGAGCTTGTGGCGTTGTGGGCGTTTATGCTGCAACGCAGCATTTCCTGGAAGGCGGGGGACACGGGGGCGGCGATGCTGAGCTTCAGGCAGTTCCAGCAGATCGAGCTGCGCCGCGCGTCCTTCCCCTGGGACGAGACGACCGAAGCCTGGTGGCGTGCTGTGGAGGATGCGCGGGCGCAGGTGCTGCGGAGCTGGACCCGGTGGGCCATCGTCGCGGCGGTGCTCTTGGTAGCTCTGCTGGGGGGCGTCTGGGTTCGGCTGGACATGGCCGAGTTGGAGAGCGCGGTTCGGGGCGATGCCACCACCGGCGAACCCCTGCGGGCGCTGTACACCCTGATGGACCGCTACGGCTACGACGGCGCCGAGCTGGCGGCTGTGCTCATCGGCCCGGAGGATGGGACCTTCAGCCCGAACAGCCGTGACGAAGTCTTCGGCCTGGGGGCGGTCGGGCTCAGCGAAGCGGAGCGTGTTGCGCTCATCCCAGAGCTGGTCGTCGCCATAGCCCCCCATGTGGACGAAGCCCCGAACGCCGAGAGCCTGTATGGGACGCTCCTGGCCGCCATCGAGGCCGTGCGCCCGCTGGATGCAGGCGAGGCGGACCGCGCCAAAGCCGCGGTCGTGGGGGCGATGCGTGCGGCGCGCGGTGCCCCCCCGCCCATCGACCCGAACGACGGCACCTGGACGATCCCGATCGCCGGGAATTTCCAGATCGGCTGCTTCGAGGACTACGATCCCGGGTGTCAGTCCGACGAGACACTCCACACCGTCGAGCTGTCCCGCTACCGCGTCCGCCGCGTCGAGGAGTCGATGGCCGAGTACCGGCGCTTCGATCCCGACCATCTGGAGGGATTCTCGGACACCTGGCCGGTCCTCCAGGTCTCCTGGTACGAAGCGACCGCCTACGCGGCCTGGCGCGGCGCGGCCCTGCCGACCGAGGCCCAGTGGGAGGTGGCCGCGCGTGGAGGGTGCGACGCATTGGAGGAGGCCTGTGATCCAGCCCAATATCGGATGTTCAGCTACTTCTCGGGCTCCGAGGCGTCTGATCTGGCCGAGGTCGGCTTCTTCAGCGGCACGCCGGTGAAGGCCCTCCAGGCGATCTACGGTCGACGTCCGCTGTCCCCGACCGAGTGGTTCAAGGACACTCCGGTTCATCCTCTGGGTCTGATCCACGCCCACGGGAACATGGCCGAGTGGACCCGCGATTGGTACGCGCCCTACCCCGAGGCCGCGGAGATCGATCCGTCCGGACCCGCCGTCCCGCCGGACCCCTCCCAAGCCGGGCGCGTCCTGCGTGGCGGCTCGTGGTCCAGCACCGCTGCGCTCGCCCGCTCGGCGGGCCGCGTCAGGCTCGTCCCCTCGCTCCGTAACGACGTCATGGGCTTGCGCCTGGCCCTCCCCCAGCCGATTTGAGGTTCGGGTCTAGACCCTAGGAGTGGTGTGTCGGCAGCATGGGATGCCGGAGGTGGCCGGGCCGAGCCACGGCAGCGGCCGACTGTGGCCGACCACGAGGCCGGACATCTCCTGGAACCCCCTGGGCAGGGCGCTGTCCACACCCGCCCGCAGGCGCCGGGCTCCTGGATCGCCCCGGCGTGCGCGCGTGGCTGGGCCTCCCGGAGTCGTGGCCGCCGCCCGGCCACGGCTCGACGCCCTGGGCTACCGCATCCGGCGAGAGGGCGTCGAGCCGCTGCCGCGCGCGGCCCGGCGATTCCGAGCCCGAATCCATGCCGCCGCGCGCGCGAATCGCGTCGATGTTCCTCGGCTTCGCAGCAGCGTCGCCTCGTCGGTCCACCACCTGCTGGGCTGAGGGGGCGGCGACGAGCGTCCGCCCTTCGGCACGCACGCGCCACCTCCGGCATCCCATG
The DNA here is from genome assembly GCA_020632795.1 of Alphaproteobacteria bacterium. GTDB lineage: Bacteria > Myxococcota_A > UBA796 > UBA796 > CAJQPC01 > JACKEV01. Next base: position 63,319 of record JACKEV010000024.1, on the reverse strand, counting down.
CTGCCGACACACCACTTCTATGCTCTGGATCCAAACCTCAAATCGGCTGGGGGAGGGCCAGGCGCAAGCCCACGCCGTTGTAACGGCCCGAGGGAGTGAACCAGTCGCGGTACGCCGAGCGGGCGTTCGCGGCGGTGAGCGACCACGAGCCGCCACGCAGGACGCGCCAGGCTTGGGAGGGGTCCGGTGGGACGGCCGGCCCGGACGGGTCGGTCGCCTCACCCTCGGGGTAGGGCGCGAACCAATCCCGCGTCCACTCGGCCATGTTCCCGTGGACGTGGAGCAGCCCCAGAGGATGCTCCACGTAGGGCCCCAGGAAACGGGCGAACACCGAGGTGTCCCCGACCTTGAGCGGCTGCTGCCCGCCCAGCTCCTTGAAGATGCGCGCCTGGTTCCCCGAGTACAGCCCCACCCGGTCCAGGGCCTCCACGCCGTTGCCGTTGTAGTAGGCCGTCCGCCGATAGTCCTCCGCCGACCCCCCCCGCGCCCCGACCTCCCACTCGCTCTCGGTCGGCAGGCGCGCCCCCCGCCAGGCCGCGTAGGCCGTCGCCTCGTACCAGTTGAGCTGGAGCGCCGGCCAGTCCGCGTCGTAGCCGGACCAGCGCTCCCGATGCTCCGGGGAGAAGGACCCGTAGTCCCCCAGCCGCTCCGCGCAGCGCCGCAGCTGGTAGGGAGACAGGACCACCGCATGCAGTCGCTCATTATCGAAGCGGTCCGGCTCGTGCTCGGTGAAGCAGCCGACTTCAAAGCGCCCGGCGATGACCGGGCTCCAGTCCTCCTCCGAGATGGGCGGCGGCGCGCCCCGGGCCGCGCGCATCGCCGCGACCACCGCCGCTCGGGTCTCCTGCGCCGCCTCGGGGGCCACATGCCCCAACACCTCCGAGAGCGCCAGGAGCCCGCCCCAGAGGCCCTCGGCCTGCTCCGCGCCCTCCACATGGGGGGCCAGCGCCGAGATCATCCCCGGGAGCACGGTCGTCCACGCCTCGGGGGACAGGCCGGAGGGGCCCAGGCCCAAGATCTCCTCCCGCCGCTCGCAGTCCAGAGCGTCCGCCCGGCCGGGCTGCACCCGCAGCGCCTGGGCCAGCGCCGCGCCGTCCAGGCCGTGGTGGGTGCGCAGGCGGTGCAGGGCGCGCAGGGGCTCCCCGGAGCGCGGGTGGCTGGCCCGGACCCGCGCCAGGGTCTCGTCGCGATCCCGGGCGGTGTGGACGGCGACCGCCTTGTTCCACCACGCCTGGGTGCGCGCGTCCCAGGGCAGGCTCTGCTGGCGCTGCTCCAGGGCGGCCACGGTGTTGGCGCCGAGCTGGACCGCGCCCCTGTCGCCAGAGCGCCAGGCCGCCGCGCGCTGGTCCACCAGGCGCCACAGGCCCACCCCCTCGCTGTCCAGGCCGAAGCGCACCAGCTCCCCGGGGCTGTCCAGCACCCGCCGCAGCTCTCGGGCCACCCGGTCGTGGGGCAGGCTGGCCCAGGGCACCCCGTCCCGCAGCTCCTGGCGGATGAGCCACACCCCGGGCCGCTGCAGCTCGTCCACCAGCGCCCGGGCCTCGGGCTCCAGGCCGTCGAGCAGGCGCTCCAGGGGCAGGGCCCGCCTTCGCCCGGCGCCATCCTCCAGGCGAGCCAGCAGCAGGAGCGCGCTCGTGCGGCGGATGCGGACCCGATCCGGCGGGGCCTGGCTGGCGACCTCGGCCAGCTTGCGGCGCAGGTGCTCGCCGATGGCGTCCTCGACGAAGGCGGCCGGGTCGTCGGGCAGGGTGACGCGGCGGGTGCCGTCGGGCTGGGGGGTGGCGTCCTCGGAGAGCCGGTGCAGGACGACCTGCAGCTCCGGGGTGAGCGGGTCCTCGGGGTGGTCGAGGCGGGCCTGGGCGAAGGCGGCGGCGAGATGATCGACGTCCGGGGGCGCGATCCGCAAGGGGTAGGCGGGCGCGCCGTCCGGGCCGGTCTGCTGGAGGGGGCGCTGGATGGCCTCGGCGAAGGCGCGCTGCGCGGCCTGGCGGGGGTCGCAGGCGCGGGCCTCGCCGATCAGCGGCAGGCCCCAGGCGACGCTGGTGTCCGGCCCGGAGAGGTCCCGAGGCCACCCGCCGTCCGCGCGCCGCAGCACGTCCCCCAGCCAGTGGCGCACCCGCCCGTGGAACTCGTGGCGATAGGCCAGCACCCAGCGGGCCGCGCGGCCCCCGGGCGCCACCGCCGAGGCGGCGATGAGCGGCCCCAGCCAGCCCAGGGCCGGGGTGTCGAACACATCCTCGAACTGGTCGAGCACCAGCACCGGGCGGCGGCCGGACGCCTCCCGCGCCTGGGCCAGGGCGCGGGCGAAGGCGTCGGGCATCGCGTCGCCCACCGCCGGAGGGTCCACCAGGAGCGCGTCCAGCAGCCGCTGGGCCACGCCGGGCACCGCCGGCAGCGCGTCGTACGCCGCTGGCCGCGACTCGAGTCCAGTCTGCCCCCGCAGGGTGGCCATCAGCCCCGCCCGCAGCAGGCTGGACTTGCCCGCGCCCGAGGGGGCGTAGACGGTCCACACCAGGCGCTCCAGCTCCAGAAGCTCCAGCAGGCGGGACAGATCGGGGCCTCGACCGCCGAAGGTCGCCGGGTGCTCGTAGGGGGCGAGCACCGGGTAGGGCTCGGGGGGCAGCGGGGACAGCGGGGGCGGTGGGCGCAGCGACGGACGCGGAGGCTTGGGGGTGGTTCGGGTCGTCTGACCCGGCAGCCGGAGCGCGGTCTGCCCCGGGGGCGCGCGGGTCAGCTCGCGCACCCAGCCCTGGGGCAGATGGCAGAAGGGGTGGACCTCGACAGCGTCGGCCCGCACCTCGACCAGGGCGAAGCGGGGGGTGTCCCCGTCGAAGGCCCCGGCGGCCACCTCCACCAGGGGGCGGTCGTGGCGGGTGTGGACCTGGGCCTCGGGCTCGGGGGTGTGGCCCCGCAGCAGCAGCGCCGCGCGGTGGGCCAGCAGCTTCTCCACGCCGCCGTCGATCTGGTGCAGCCAGCTCAAGGGGTGATGGCACAGGGCGACGCGCAGCGCGGCGTCGGAGCGCGGGGGCAGCAGGGCCTGCACCTGGGGCTCGCCGATGAGCAGGCGGCCCTGGTCGACGTCCGTGCCCGTCGCCACCCAGGACGAGCACAGGCCGGCCACCTGGACGGTGTGGCCGCGCAGGGCCAGGGACTCGGACCACCAGGGGCGGGTCAGAGGGGGTCGGTCGCCGCGCAGGCGGTTGGCGAAGGTCAGCCAGGGTTCCAGGCGACGCAGCAGCAGCGCGCGCTCCTCCTCCTGGCCCATCAGCTCGGCGATGGCCGGCTGGCCGCCCCCCCTCAGGTCATCGGCCACCGCCTCCGCGAACCGGGAGAGCGCGCCGGGGTCGATGTCCCGCTCCCCGGGCACCAGCAGCAGCCGCTCCAGGCCCAACCCCACCGCCTCCATCAGCTCCCTGAGCCGGACCTCTGCGGCGTCGAAGCCCTCGGGCGCGTCGACCACGTCACCGGCGACCGCCACCACATCCGGCGCCAGGCCCTCGGTCCCCAGGCTGCCGAGGGTCTCCAGCAGGCCCGCCCAGCGCGCAGACTGGTCCCAGGCCCGCGCCTCGGAGAACGCGGGGTCGGACAGCAGCAGGATCCGGATGAGCGGCGGCGTCATGACGGTCTTCGGGAGATGGCCTCAACCCCCGGGGTTGTGACGAGAGAGCCTACCCCAGCGAGAACGTCGCCACTCCGTCCGGCGGCAGCAGGGTCCGCTCCGGCACCCACCGGTCCCAGGACGTGTTCCACGAGCGCAGATGCACCCGCACCTGCCCCGCCGCCGGGTCGATCTCGACGAGCTGGAAGCTCATCGGCCAGGCGTGGCCGTCGTAGCAGGCCCCGGCGGGCAGCTCCAGGAAGCTCTGCTGGGGGCTGTAGAGCTGGGTGTAGTCCGGGTCGTGCAGGTGCCCGCGCAGCAGGACGTGGGCGCGGGCCCTCAGAACCGGCCAGACCGCGCGATGGTCCCACTGGGCCAGCCAGGACAGGGGGTGGTGGGCCAGCGCAACGACGAGGGTCGGATCACCGCCCCGCAGGGTGGGCACCACGGCGTTGACCGGGGCGAGGCCCAGCACCAGGCGACCCTGGGTGTCGTCCCCCGAGGCGAGCCAGGCCGTGTCCAGGCCAGCGAAGCGCAGCGGCACCCCACGGACCTCGCGGGCCAGCGACCAGGAGGGCGCGGCGGGGTGCGGCACGCCCAGCCGCTTCAGGAACGCGAGGTACTCCGCGTAGCGGGCGTGGATGAGCTGTCGCTGCGCGTCGTCCCCGAAGACCTCGGCCACCGCGCTCTGATCGCCCCGCAGCAGCCGCTGCTCCACCGCCTGGACGACCACGGAGCGGCAGGCCCGCCGGTCGACGTCGTGGTTGCCGGGCACGATAAGCAGCTCGCTGGGGGTCAGCCCGGCCGCCGGCAGCAGCTCGGTGCGCAGCCAGGCCTCGACCAGCCGGTACTCCTCCTCCTGACCGCTGAAGGCCAGATCCCCGGTGATGGCGATGAGGTCGGGCCCGAGGCCCTGCTTGACCAGCTCCTCGACGGCCCCCACCAGGCGGATGAGCAGCGGCTGCGAATCCCACGCGGTGCGCGGCCGGGCGTGGAGGTCGGAGAGGTGCAGGATGCGGGCCGGACCGACCGCGGGCGGCGCGGGCATCGCCATCTCGTCGGGCTCGGCAATCCACCGCCGCGCCACCGCCTGGATGGCCGCGGCCCGCCGGGGAACGACTACCTCCAGAGAGGCAAAGAACGCCCCGTCGGCCAGACCCTTGCGCTCCAGCTGCTCGGCGACAAGCTGGCAGACCTCGTCGAGGGGGCGATCGAAGTTCACCGCCGTCACAAGTCGGGCGGTCCCCTCGTGGCGGGCCAGGAAGGTGCGGAGCTCCCTGGTGTCGAAGAGAGAGCCCAGGAGCTGGGCCAGGGCGCCGGTGCGGGTCATGGTGCGTCCTCTGTTTCGGGAGGACCGTATCCCGACAGGGCGTTCCCGGCCCTGAGAGGCCGTCGTCATCACGGACGAGCGAGCCGCTGAAGAGCAGATCGGCCCGGCCTCGCGGGAGTTCGTCTTCCTGGACGCGCTGATCGCCCCCTCAAGGCAGCAGCACCGCCCCCGTCACGCCGAACTCCACCTCCTCGGTGAGACGAACAGCCCGGCTCCCCTCCTCCACCGGCAGCTTCTGCAGCTCATAGCGGTAGAAGCCTTCGTGGGTGTCGTAGAGCTCGGTGCCCCAGAGCGCCCACGCCAGGTCGGGGGCGAAGCCCGACAGGCCCCCCAGGGGGCTGCGGCCCTCCATCAGCACGGTCTCCTGGTCGGTGTCCGGGTCGTAGGCGTACCAGGTCTGCTGGTCGTCGAAGAGGACCACGATCTGGCCGCCGATGCGCTCGATGGCGGCGACGCGGGCCGTGGTGGTGCGCAGGGGCGTGAAGCTCTGGTCGTCCAGGCGGGTGTAGCCGAAGGCGTCCCCGGCGCCGTCGGCCTCCTGGAGGTGGTAGACGCGGGCGCCGTCGGCGTCGAAGGCCGCCAGGGTGTTGTGGTTGAAGCGCAGGGGATCCAGCTCGAACAGCGGGGTGTCGCCCTCCCACACCCGCACCCCGGAGAGCCCGTCGACCCGGGAGTAGAGCAGCTGCAGCGAGGCGTCGGCGCTGACAGCGTAGAGCGTCTCCTGCTCCTCCGGCGCGGACAGCTCGGTGACGGTGCCCGCCTCGAAGTCCAGCTCCAGGATGCCCGGCTGCACGACGTACGCCCGCGAGACCTCGGGCGCCGTGAGCCAGACCTGGCCGGTGGTGAGGTAGTCGTAGGGCAGCGCGTCGACCATCTGGCCGTCGGCGTCCCAGCGCTGCACCGTCCAGGAGGACTCCGTGGACAGGGCGACGGCGTGGTCCCCCAGGCGGGCCATGAGCGACGTGTTGGCCTGCAGGGGCGAGCTGAGGGCGTCGTCCTCCCAGAGGTGCAGTCCCTGATCGGTGGTGGCCAGGATGGCGTAGGAGGAGGCCCCCGGCGCGCAGGCCAGGGTGAGGAGCAGCAGCACAGGACCCTCCCTCAGAAGGCGATGGTGGTGTTGAAGCGGCCGGACACGGGGATGAGGGTCTCGTTGAGGCCGTACATCATCGCCACGAAGCTGCCCTGCACCGGGTCGCCCTGCTGCGAGCCGGTGGCGTCCAGGGTGAGGATGCACCAGGCGTCGTAGTAGGCCAGGTCGACGTTGGCGCCGTAGTAGCTGCCATCTCCGGTGTCCAGGCCGAAGATGGTGGACCCGGTGCAGTCGTGCTCCCCGGCCGTCAGGTCCACGCTGTAGTCCAGGAAGAGGATGGGGGCCCCGCCAGCGCCGTCGCCGGACTGGTAGAGGCGCACGAGGCCCGCGCCGGATCCGGCGCCGAGGAAGGCCACCCCCTGAATGGCGTGGGGGCTGCCGTCGTAGTCCACGCAGCCGCTGTCGGGGCCGGGCGCCTCGGTGCAGGTGGTCTGGATCTCGGCGCCGCTGTCGTCGGAGGCGCTGCTGTCATCGGTCGTCGCGCTGTCATCGGTGCCGTCCTTGTCGCCGCAGGCGGCGAGGACGAGGAGAAGAGGGAGGGTTCGCACAGTCACTCCTGGTTGCGTTCCCCCGGGGACACTGCAGGAGTCGGGCCAGCGCAAGTGTCCGAAATATCGTGGATGCCTCTGTGCCACGGCACAGATGGGGTGTGACCCCGACTCAGCCCCGGAAGTCCTCCGGGTCCAGCTCCAGCCGCTGGAGGTCCCGGTAGAGCTGCCGCCGGCTCCGCCCCAGGCGCTCGGCGGCGGCCTTCACCTGCCCCCCGGTCGCCTGCAGGGCCGCCCGAACCTGCTCCCGCTCCGGCTGCCCCACCCCGGCTTCGACCGGCGCCAGCCTGTCCTCCACCAGCTCCACGCCCAGCTCGGCCAGCCCCGCCCCGCGCAGCCTCAGGACCTGCCCCACCTGCAGCAGCTCCCGCACGTTGTAGGGCCAGGGGTGGAGCAGCAGCCGCTCCACCAGATCGGGCGACAGAGGCGGGTGCGCCGGGCCCAGCGCCGACTGCAGCAGCGGCAGCACGTCCTCGCGGCGCTCGCGCAGGGGCGGGGTGCGCACGGGGAAGGCGTTGAGGCGGGCGAACAGCTCCGGCAGGAAGTCCCCCTCGGCCACGGCCTGCGCCAGATCCCGGCTGGTGGCGGCGACCAGGCGCAGGTCGACCGGCACCGGGCGCGTGGCGCCGACGGGGGTGACGCTGCGCTCCTCGATGGCCAGCAGGAGCTTGGCCTGGAGCCCGAGGGGCAGGTGCCCGACCTCGTCGATGAAGAGCGTGCCCCCCTGGGCGGCGCGGAAGTAGCCCGGCTCGTCGGCCTCGGCGCCGGTGAAGGCCCCGCGCTTGTGGCCGAAGAAGGCGGCCTCGGCCAGGCCCGCGGGCACCGCGGCGCCGTTCACCCGCACCAGCGCGCCGCTTCGGCCGCTGAGGGTGTGCAGCACCCCGGCCGCCAGGCTCTTGCCCGTGCCGGTCTCCCCCTGCAGCAGCACGGCGTCGGCCTCGGGGCCCACCAGGGCCAGCTCCCGCCGCAGCCGCCCCATGGACGGCGCCTCCCCCACCAGGCCCGCCAGCGCCCCGCGGGCCGGCGGCAGGCGCTCCCCCACCGGCTGCAGGCGCGCCAGCAGGAAGGTGTCGCCCAGGCGCAGCAGGTCGCCGTCCTCCAGGTGCGTCGAGGTCACCGGGCGGCCGTTCACGCAGCTCCCGTTGCGGCTGTCCAGATCGTCCAGGCGCAGCATCGAGCCGGCTCTGACCAGGCGGGCGTGGGCGCGGGACAGCAGCGCGTCGTCCGGCCAGGCCCAGCCCGCAGGCTCCGGCGCCCGGCCGAGCAGGGTCTCTCCCGCAGGGAGGAGCCTGGCCCCCGAGGGCAGCACCCGGCCCCCCGAGGAGAGCGCGCGCAGGGCCCAGCCCAGGGACGGACCGCTTCGTTGTGCAGGACGTCGCTGGGTTGTGCGGTCCATGCCCATGCCCTACCATCCCGGCATGCCCTCGCGCTACTCGCTCGACACGCTGCTGGGACGCGGGGGCCTCGGCGAGGTCTGGTCCGCGACCCACGCCAGCGGCCGCCGGGTGGCCTTCAAGCGGCTGCGGTCGGACCGCCCGGGGGACGCCGCGGCCGGCGCCACCCTGCTGCGCGAGGCCAGCGCCACCGCGCGGCTCCAGCACCCCGCCGTGGTGCAGGTGCTCGACCTGGGGCGGGACGAGGGGCGGCCCTTCGTCGTGATGGAGCTGGCCCGGGGGGCGCTGCGCGAGGGCGCGGCGGCGAGCTGGTCCGAGGCCCGCGATCTGCTGCTCGACCTGCTCTCGGCCCTGGCCCACGTCCACGCCCGGGGGGTGGTCCACCTGGACCTCAAGCCGGGCAACCTCCTGCGCTTCGACGCCGCGCCCCGCCTGCGCATCTCCGACTTCGGCGCGGCCGCCCTGGCCCGGGAGCCCGAGCACGAGCGCTGGCTGGGGACCCTGGGCTACGCCGCGCCGGAGCAGCTCCTGGGGGAGCCGGTCGGGCCCACCGCCGACCTCTACGCCCTGGGCTGCCTGGCCACCCTGCTGCTCACCGGGCGCCGCCCCTTCCCCGAGCTGGAGGGCGAGGATCTGTTCGAGGCCCACATCGGCTGGGCGCCTGCCCCGCTCCGACCCTGCTTCGAGGTGCCGCCGGAGGTCGAGGGCTGGGTGGCGCGCCTGCTGGAGAAGGACCCGTCGCGCCGCTTCCAGCGCGCGGCCGAGGCAGCGCGGGCCCTGGGCCGCTCCCTCCCCTGCCCCGCGGGCCGACGGCCGCCCCCCCTGGGCGCCGAGGTGGCCGCGCTGCGGGTGGCCGGGCTGCTGGGGCGTCCTGTGGAGCAGGAGGCGCTCCTGCTCCAGCTCGGACGGCCGGGGCACCTGCGCGTGCGAGGCCCCAGCGGCAGCGGTCGGAGCGCCCTCGCCCGCTGGCTGCTCACCGAGGCCCACGAGCACGACCTCGCCCGGAGCGCGCTCGTGGAGCTGGACGACGACTCGCCGACCTCGGCCGCCGTGGGCCGGACCCTCGCGGCGCTCCTCGACCTGCGCGGCCTCGACCCCCCCGAGGCCCGCCAGCAGCTCCTGCTCCGCGTGGCCTGCGCCGAGCACCTCTCCGCCCGCGACCGGCCCGCGCTGCTGGGCCTGCTGGGCCTCGCCTCCGCCCCCCTCCTCCAGCCCGCCCACCTGGCCGGGCTGCTGCTCCGCACCCTGCGGGAGGTCGCCGGCGAGCGCCCTCTGGTCGTGGTGCTGGATGGTCTGGAGCGGCAGCCCGACGCCGCGGAGATGGTCGCCCCGCTGGTGACGGGCGGGGCGCTGGTCGTCTCCACCGTGGCCGAGGACCGGGGCGGGGCCGTCGGCGCGGCTGACCTGGAGCTGACGCTGGGGCCGCTGGAGGAGCACGCCCTGCGCGCGCTGCTCACCGAGCGCGCCGGCCTGGAGCCCCGCAGCGCGTTGAAGCTGGCCGAGCGCAGCGGCGGAAACCCCCTCCTGGCCAGCCAGCTCCTGTCGGTCTGCCTGGAGCAGGGCCTCCTGGAGGAGCGCCCCGACGGCTTCGCCCTGCGCGCGGACGCCGAGCCCCGGCTCCCCGCCGACGTGCAGGCCATCTGGCAGCGGCGGATCGCGGACCTCGTCCCGGAAACGCAGCGGCCCGCGCTGGGGCTGGCCGCCGTGCTGGGCGCCCGGGTGGACGCGGCGACCTGGCGGCTGCTCTGCGACCAGGAGGGCCTGGCCCCGACGGAGGTCCAACCCCTGCTGGACGCGGGCCTGCTGCAGCCGTACCCACGGGGCTTCTCCTTCGCCCAGGGCCTGCTGCGCACGGCCACCCTCGCCCTCTTCCCCGACCGCCTCCCCCGCTGGCACGCCCTGGCCGCCGAGCACGCGGAGAAGCCCGCCGTCCGGGGCCACCACCTGCTCGCCGCCGGTCGGGTGGTGGACGGCGCGCGGGACCTGCTGGCCGCGAACCTGCCGCTGCTGCGCGGCCGGCACGAGCTGCGGGCCTCCATGGTGCTCGACGAGCTGGACCCGCTCCCGCTGCCCCCCGACGCCCGCGCCGAGGTCGCGCGGCAGCGGGCCTGGGTGGCCGTGACCCGCCGCGACCCCCGCGCGGTGGACCTCGCCAGGCAGGCGGTGGCGCTGGCCGCTGACGGCGCCTCGTCCTGCCGCGCCCTGCTCCAGCTCGCCAGCGCCCTCACGCGGGCGGGCCGGGCTGAGGAGGGCGACGCGGCGCGGCGTCGGGCCGCCGGCCTCGCCCGCGCGCACGGGGTCCTGGATGTGCTGCGGGAGGCGCTGATCGGCGAGGCCACCGTGCGCATCCGGGCCGGCGAGCTGGCCGCCGCCGAGGCCCTGCTCCGCGAGGCGGAGGCCTCCTGCGGCCCCAGCCACGACCTGCTCAACGCCCGGGCCTGGCTGGCCCTCAAGTCCGGCCAGCTCCCCGGGGCTGCCCGCGCCGCCCGCCGGGTCCTCGGCCTCCCGAGCCCGAGCCCCCTCGCCCGTTACAGCGCCCTGACCTACCTGGCCGAGGTGGCGCGCCTCGAGGACCGGCCCGAGGAGGCCGAGGCCCATCTGGTCGACGCCATCGAGGTCGCGGAGGCCGCAGGTCTTCGGGGCTCCGCCTGGGTGGCGCGGGCCAGCCTGGGGATCCTGGCCGCCCAGCGGGGCGCCACCGCGCGCGCCCGAGCGCTGCTGGAGGGCGCCGTCGAGGTGTTCTCCGCTGACCACCGGCGGGCCGTGGCCCTCATCTGCCGCGCCTGGCTGGCGGGCGTACACCGCGGCGCGGAGCGGGCCGGCACCGTGGCGACCCTCTCGGCCGAGCTGGAGGAGCTGGAGCTGCACGACGCCGAGCTGGTCGAGGCGCTGCTCTGGTCCTCCGCGCAGGCCGCCGAGCACGCCGAGACCCTGCGGGCCCTGGCCGAGCGGGCGCGGCCTACCTGCCCAGCGGGAAGTTGAGCCCCAGGGTGCCCCAGACCTTGGAGTAGCCCGGCAGGTAGGCCATGCGGGCGCAGACGTTGATGCGTGGGCCGATGGCGAGGTCCGCGGACGCGGCCACCCCCACGGGCAGCGTGTCCTGGGCGAAGGGGTCCTGCCCCCGGGACAAGCCGGGGCCGACCAGATGCACCGTGTAGACCACGTTGCGCCGCCAGCGCTCGCCGTCCAGGTTTACCGCGTAGAAGGAGCGGAAGCGCAGGCCGACCATGGGATAGGCCACCCGCCCCAGCGCCGCGCCCTGGCCGTAGGGGAAGCTGGCGCCCCCCAGCTCCACATAGAGCGTGTTCTTTGTAGGGATGTCCTCTACCGTCTGGATCTCGCTCGTCACCTCCTCCTCGTAGGCGTTCACGCGCTCGCGGCTGATCTCCCGCGTGCTGGTGTCGGTACGGGTCGTGGACGAGGAGGTCAGGCGGAAGCCCGCAAAGGCCGCGCCGTTGACCAGGGCGCCGGCGCTCGCGCTCTCCCCGCCCTCGGGGTGGGAGCGTGGCGTGGTCATGTGGTAACGGGGCTCGACGAAGACGTTGACCGGCCCTGCGGCCACATCGACGCCGAGGGTGGCCAGGCCCACGGCGTTGCGCGTGGCGGTCTCCCCGCCCACCTCCAGGCTGGGGGTGAAGACCAGCTCGGCGTGGCAGACGGAGGGGACGGCCAGGGCGGCGAGTACGGTAAGCACGAAGCGGAACATAGGGACCTCCTCGGGGTGGAGGTCCATCGGGTGCAAGGGACGTGCCGTTGCAAGGGGTTGAGATCGTGTTGGAGAGGCTGTGCCATGACACAGGGGCGGCGGGACATGGCACAGACGTCGGGGGCTCTGATGCGGCGGCCTGCCACGATCATCCCGCCGCGTCGTGGTAGAAATCGCCGACTCGCCTGGGACGGTTTCTACCTGGGGGCCAGTAGTAGTGAGCGAGATGAACGCGACACCCCGCCGAGCCCCCGCCCCGAGCGACGAGCAGCTGATGCGCCGCGTCCAGCAGCAGGACCGCGCCGCCTACGAGCAGCTCTACCAGCGCTGGGCGCCCAGGCTGTATCCCTTTCTGCACCGCCGCACCGGCTCGACCCAGCTCGCCGAGGAGGCGCTCCAGGAGACCTGGCTGCGGGTGTATCGGTATCGGGAGCGCTACGACCCGTCCCGCCCGTTCACGCGCTGGCTCTACCAGGTGGCCAGCAACGCCGGGCGCGACGCCCGCGAGCCGGACCTGGAGAGCTTCGAGCTGGCCCCCGGCCCGCCTGACGAGCCCCCCTGGGTCCGCGACGCGCTGATCCGCGCCCTCCACCTGCTGGATGGGTCGGATCGCCGACTGTTCCTGCTGGTCGTCGAGGGCTTCTCGGTGGCCGAGGCCGGACGCATGGTCGGCGTTGGCGACAGCACCGCCCGGACCCGGCTCAAGCGCGCGCGGGCGCGCATCCAGGAGGCCCTCGATGTCCGCTGATCCGCAGACCACCCGCGACGTCGACGCCCTCACCCGCCGGCTGCTCAGCCCGCTCCCGGAGCTGGCGCCCCCGCTCTGGCCCGAGGAGGAGGCGAGCGGCTTTGAGCGGCTGCGGGCCTGGGTGTGGCCCCGTCACGCCTGGGTGCTGGTGCCCGCCCTGGCCGCGCTCATGCTCGTGGTGGCCCGGCCTTGGGGCCAGGCGCCCGACGACAGCATCCGGGGCGTGAACCCCGCCGCGCCCGTCTGGGTGTCCCTGGACCTGCTCGTCCAGCAGGATGGCGCGGTGGAGCGGCTGGGGGAGGTCGACACGATCCATGTGGGGGACCGGGTGTTCTTCCGGGTCGCGGCGGGGGCCCAGGTCCCCGTCTCTGTGTGGGTTCGAGGGCCGGCCGGGGTCGAGCCCATCACCACCGCCCAGGTGGGCCCGACCACCACCGACCTGCGCTCGGCGCGGGGGCTGTACGCCTACCGCTTCGACCAGCCCGGTCGATACATCTTCATGGCGTCACCCGCGCCGGAGGTCTGCACGCCGCCGGCCTGCGCAGAGCAGACCGTGGAGGTCCCATGAGCCCGCTGCTGCTGGTCTCCTCGGTGGTGTTCGCCGCTGGGACGCGGGGGGTTGAGGCCGACGTGCCCGAGCCTGCGGACTACGGCGAGGCCGCCGCCGCGCGCCGCGTGGCCCTGGTCGTGGGCATCGACGACTACGCCGACCCCGAGCTGGGCGCCCTGAAGTTCGCCGCCAAGGACGCCCGGGACGTCGCCGCGGCCCTGGAGGATCCCCAGGTCGGCGACTTCACGCTCGTGCGTCTGCTCGAAGGGAGCGTCACCCGCCAGGATCTGGACTCTGCCTTCGACGCGCTGACCGCAGGACTCCAGCGCGACGACACCTTCGTCTTCTACTTTGCGGGCCACGGCACCCTGGACATCGAGGACGACCACTCCGCGCTCTACCTGCTGCCCGCCGACGCCCACCTCATCCACACCGACGACCAGGCCGCCGAGCGCAAGGCCCTCTGGCTCGCGGTCGAGGAGCTGCAACAGCGTGTCGAGGCGCTGCCCGTCCGCAACCGCGTGGTCATCATCGACGCCTGTCACAACGGCACGGGTCGCTCCCAGCTCTCCGAGACCACCCGGAGACACCAGTCCACCCTGCGCGGTGTCGCGCCAGCGCCCGAGGTCATCACCCCCCAACGCACCGACGCCTGGCTCTTCGCCGCGTACTTCAACCAGCCCGCCCGGGAGGACGATACCCTCCAGAACGGGGTGTTCACCCACTATCTGGTGAAGGCGCTGCGCGCGGAGGGGGACATGGACGGCGACGGGCTGGTGGACGTCTCGGAGCTGCACACCTACGTCGCAGACCGGACCGGCGCGTTCACCGGCAACACCCAGACGCCCTGGATGCGCTCGACCGAGGTGGGCGCGAACCCCATCTACCTGGCGGGCGACCCCAACACCCGAAAGCGGGCCGAGAAGGCCATCGTGTACGGGCACGGGCGCCTGCCGTCGGGCACCGAGTCCTGGATGGACGGCCAGGTGCGCGGCGTGGGTGGCGTCGAGCCCGGCTGGCACGAGGTCGAGCTTCGGCAGGGCGGTGCGGTGCTGGTGCGCACGCCGATCCGGCTCCGGGCCGGGCAGCGCCTCGACCTCGCGGAGCTGGCGGACCGGCGCGCCCGCTCCTGGCTTCTCGGCGTCGGGGGCGACCTCACGGTCCCCATCGGCCCCCTCCCCACGGTGCAGCCCTGGGCGGCGACGCTCCAGGCGAGCTGGTATCAGGCGGACGCCGGGGGGATGCGGCTCGGGCGTGTCGTGACGGCCTCGGGGGCCTACGGGGCCGTCGGGGAGCGGGAAGCGCTGCTCACGGCGGAGGCCCTCGCGGGCGTGCGGCTGATGTGGGGGCAGTCGCTGCTCGTGGGGCCGGGGGTGGATGTGGGGGTGCTGTGGCGCAGCTACCTCGACCCGCTCTACTGGCAGATGCGGGGGGTGGTCGCCCCCACTCTCGGCGGGACCTGGCTGGGCGATCGCGGCTTCGTGACCGTTGAATTCGGCACACAGATCGTGCCGCTGTGGGCCGAGAAGGACCTCTGGGCGATCGCTACGGGCCGCCTGGTGGCGGGTCTCCGACTCTGACCTGACTCCAACAACCTGACACGAACTGAGGTGAAGGATGATTCTCCTGTGGCTCTCTCTGCTCGCTTGCGGCGACAAGGACAACGGCGGCGTGGACTCCTCCCCAGCCGAGGACATCGACGGGGACGGATATGCGTTCCCCAACGACTGCGACGACAGCGATCCTGGTATCCACCCGGAGGCTGACGAGCTGTGTGACGGTGTCGATCAGGACTGTGATGGGGAGGACACCAACGGGTGGTTCCCCGACGAGGACGGCGACGGCTTCGGAGGGCCGGGATCAGTAGACCCGGAGCGCTGCGGCATGGCCGTTCAGCGGGCTGGGGACTGCAACGACAACGACGCCCTGGTGAACCCCGAAGCCGATGAGCTGTGCGACGGCGTCGATACGAACTGTGACGGGCTGGGGGATGACCTTGACGGCGATGGCTTCTGTGGCCCCGAGTGCGCCGACGTCTCGGAGGAGGAGGTGGACTGCGAAGATGATGACCCGACCATCTACCCGGAGGCCCCAGAGGTCTGTGGTGACGGTGTCGTGAACGACTGCGGGGGCTCGATGGAGGAAGCCCAAGCGTCCTGCGCCTGGCCCTCCACCATCAATCGTGAAGAGGCGAATCAAGTAGTGCTCGGCTCATCCGCAGGAGATGAGGCCGGAACGGCCATCTGTTCCTTGGGCGACATCAACAACGATGGATTCGACGACCTGGGCATCGGTGGCATCAGGGCTGACGGCGACAACGGTGGATTCTGGTATCATGTGGGAGGGGCGAGTAACACTGGGCAGTCCGTGTTGACAGTGGGCACCCAGCTGGGCAGTTTTGCGTCTGCCGAAGATACGGACGTCCACTTCGGTCAGTCCTGCATCGGCGGCAGCGACCTCCTCGGTGACAGCACTCCAGACGTCGTCGTCAGCGCCCCCTATTTCAACTCAGACTCCCTGGAGAACGCTGGACTGGTCTGCATCCTCAACGGCTCAGACATGCCCGATGAGTTGACGGGTGAGGAGGCGTGCCTTGAAGGACATGCCGAGGGGGCATTCCTCGGCTACGGGCAGGATCGGGCAGTTGGTGATTTGAATGCGGATGGATGGCCAGATCTCGTGGTGGGCAGCTTCAGAGGAGGAGCCCACGGAGACGGCCAGGTCATGTTGTTCCTGGGCACCCGCAGCACCGGCGTTCAGTTGGATTCTCCAGACCTCGTCTTGGACAGCGGCGGTTCACGGGCCGTAGGAGGCCCAGGACAGCTCCTCAAGATCGCAGACGTGGACAACGACATGAGGCCTGAGCTGCTGGCCACGGAGTGGGTTGATGATTTGCAGCACATGAGGGTGATCCGATGGGAGACTATGGAGGCGGCGATGGAGTCCACGGAGCCGCACACCCTGGCGGATGTCGCCGATCCGGACCTGTCGTTCTCCCACTCACCGCAAGGCGGATCCGAGAACCGCGACAAGGGCGACTGGAAGTCGATCGAAGTGATGGACATCACCCGCGACGGTCAGCCTGACATCATTCTGGGTCTCCCCACTTTCGCCACAGCGGAGGAAGACGACGAGGCCCGTCCACAGGGGGCGATTCACATCTACAGCCACCTGGACGACGACAACGGGTATGTCACGATCACAGGCCCTTCAGATGGTCACTATTTCGGTCGAGGTCTCGCGGATGTAGCTGATGTGAGCGGTGATGGCCTCGCCGACCTCCTCGTGGCGAGCGGGCGGTACAGCGACGCCAACTCGGCCTACCTCTTCCTCAACGCCATCTCCGAGGATGATGACGCGCCTGACGTCATCATTGACGGTGCCGAGTCCACCGCGCTCTTTGGCCAGAACGTCTCTGGCATCGGCGACATCAACGGGGACGGCACGCCCGACTTCGCCATCTCGGAGCACTTCTACTCAGACAGCCTGTCCAATCGGGGAGCGGTCTACCTGTTCTTCGGTCGGGGGCTTTGAGGCAAGCGATTGTAAAGACGAGTCCGATGCACCTTCGCCAGCGGCCCCCCCAGCAGCGACCGGGCTCCAGCAGTTCGCTCTTCCGCGAGCACCACCACGCCGGCTCCACAGCACCCCTCGCCTCCAGCACCCCGACGCCATCGGCACCCTGCACGAGCAGGGCGCCGCAATGCCGACGCATTCGAGATCAGGGGGGCGCCCCTACTCCCCCGCCCACCCCACCGCCGTCGCGATCACCGACCCCATCTTCGTCGGGTTCTTGTCGTTCCGGTGCTCCACCGCGTTGATCGCCCAGTCCTCCAGCTCCACCTTGCCCTTCTGGAAGATCATCACATGGGTGGAGCCGCCGAACTCGAAGCGACCGATCTCGGTGTCCCGCGTGATGGAGACCGGATCGGCCCCCTCCTCCACGATGAAGGTGCTCGGCGAGATGACGCAGGTGGAGACCTCGACCATGCCGATGCAGATCAGCGCGACGTAGCCGCAGGTCTCATGCTCGAAGACGAAGATGGCCCGAGCGGCGACGTGGCCCAGGTAGGGCTGCGACTCGGTGCCCTCCCAGGTGCCCTGGTCCTCCCCCTGGCCGGGTCGCTGGGCGAAGTAGGTGCCGGTCTGGACCCAGGAGCGCACGAGCTTGCCGTTCAACGGGCTCCGCCAGCGGTGGTAGTGGGTGGCCGAGAGGAAGCCCTGGTAGAGCTGTCCCCCCTCGAAGAGGCGCGCCCAGCGCTGCTCACCGCCGAACAGATCCAGCAGGGAGTAGTTGACGTCCTTGATCCAGAACCGACGCTCCAGCTTGACGTTGTCGGCGTACTGCCAGGGGGTCGTCTCGCAGCCGATGTTGATCTGATACCTGGGGTCCCCCCGGAAGGGGCGGGCGCCGGGGACGAACTCCCGAAGGAAGAAGGCGTTCCAGGAGTCGTAGCCGTAGCCGGGCGCCTCGGGGTCGTGGACCATCTCGTACCAGACACCCGCCACGTGCGCGGCCCCGGAGATCCAGGAGCCCGGCTTGTCAGGGTCCTGGATGTCGAGCTTGTCGAGGGAGGCGTAGCTCTTGAGGAAGGTGTTCCACGAGTCCAGCACCTTCTTGAACTGTTCGTTGAAGGTGGTGTCGTGGAACAGCGCGAGGCCGGACTCGGTCGCCATGGACACGGCCAGGAAGCCGTTCATGGGCGTGCCCACCATCACGGTGTTGTTGAAGGCCGGCGAGGTGGTCACGATCTCGTTGAGCACCTCGAAGAACCCGTCGTAGCCGGGGATCCAGACCGCGTCGCCGTCCTGGGTCAGCTCGGAGCGCACCGACGGGGGCTGGCGGGCGACGAAGGCGTTGGCCTGCTCGATCATCCGGTTCACCCACATGCGGTACACGCTGTGGCCCGTCACCCAGTTCTTGAAGTCCTGGAGCACCGGGGTGAGCGGCGGCAGGGTCCCCGCGCGCCGCTTCGCCTCGATCGCCTCGCGCAGGGGCAGCAGGAAGCGCGCGGTGGCCCACACGCGGTTGGGCACCCAGAAGCCCATCTGGACGGGGCCGGCCTTCTCCAGGGTGAGCAGAGGGGAGGAGGAGCGGGGCATGGGGACCTCGGGGCTTGGGGTGGAGAACGACAGGGCGAACGAGGGGGTCACGTCCGACGTCCGATCTCTACCACGGGGGCGGGCCTGCGTTGAACTCCGATGTCATCGGGATCATCGCCCTGACGCCCTGGGGCTTATGAGGTGCCCGGCGGCCCGGAGCGGGCCCAGGAGGGCGACGGGTCCGGGGTCTGTGCCACATCGGCCTCCAGATCGGAGGACAAGGTCCCCGCAGCCATCGCCTGCACCATCCAGTTGTCGTCGACGACGGGCAGGAGAGGGAGGAGCAGGCGCTGCTCCAGGCGGATCCACTGGACCTCCTGCGCCCGGTCCAGGCCGCGGGCCGTCGGGTCGGACAGGGCCTTGGCGGCGGCGGCCAGCGCGAGGGTGCGCAGCGCGACGTCGTCCGCCAGCGCCCCAAGCTCGATGCCCACCCGCCGCGCCTCCGCGCGGAGCCCCTGGGCCGTGGCAGCCCGCCCCGGACGCCAGCTTGAGATGGCCGCGCGCAGCAGCTCGGGCGACCAGCTCCGGGCGCCGTCGGTGAGGCGCGCGCCGTCGGCCGCGAGGGCCTGGGACAGCGCCGTCGGCGCGGCGCCGTCCGAGGTCGCCAGATCGGCCATCAAGGAGGCGATGGGATCGGAGGCCGCAGCCGCGCGCGCCAGACGCTCCCGCCAGCGTCGGGTGCGGGCGAGCCAGGTGGTGGGGCGGACCTCGACCCCCTCGGGCAGCGGCACCGAGGTGCCGTCGAAGCCCGCGCCGCCGCGACGACAGCGCTGCCACTCGGCGTCCGCCGTCACCCGGCAGAGCACCGACAGCAGGCCCGGCTCCTGCCCCCCGAGCCCCTGCTGCATCTCCACGCTCGCCGCCGCCGCGTCTCGGGCCCGCCCCCACAGCGCGACCTGCTCCAGGTCCCCTCCAGCCCCCCGAATCCCCCCGACCACCACGCGGGCGATGACCTCGGAGACCTTCAGCGGGCCGCTCGCGACCTGGACGCCGTCAACCAGCAGAGCGGCGGCCACGCCGCGCCACGACAGGGTGACGTGGCGCCAGTCCCCTGCGGAGAGGGGCGTCACGAGGTCCCCTGCCCGGATGTTGAGCCCGCCCTCCGCGTCCGACGCCAGGGCCAGCGCGGCGAGGACACCGCCGTCCGCACCGAGGAGCTGCACCACGTCTCCAGCCACGCCTTCCCCGGCGCGCAGCCACAAGGACAGGGCGCCCGGGCTCGGGGCGTCGGCCCCCCGGTCGAGCGTCGCAGAGCGATGCAGCGGCAGTCGGCTGTCGTGGATCTGCGTCCGCAGGGTCAGGGCAGCCAGCGCAGCCTGCCAGCGCGAGCGCTCGCGCCGCCGCAGCGTGATCCGCCACCCCGCCGCGCGAAGGCGCATGATCGCCCGATCGGCCGCGTGCCGCTGCGCGGTCAGCCAGTCCTCGCGGACGCCGAGCTGCTGCCGCAGGGCGGCCCGAAGCCGGGCGCGCCATCGCCGCGCCAGCGCGGCCGCGCGCCCGGTGACGGGGCTGAGGCCCAAGGCGCGGCTGGTGTCGGCGGGGCGCTCCCCGGGAACCCCGTACGCCGGATGGAGGGGCGTGTCGTCGCCGTCCGCCAGGGGCGTGGCCAACCGCGCCCGGAGGGCGACCTCGGCCGCCGCGTGCGCGTCCGGCGTGACATGAAGCACCCCTCCAGGGGTCCAGGCCAGCCAGCGCTTCGCGTCGCCCTGACCCTGGGAGAGCCGGAACGTCGGCTGGCCGTACCGCTCACCGACCCCCTCGGCCTCCAGCAGGGGCTCCCCGTCCAGGGCCAGCCGCGTCTCGAAGGGCCACGCCAGGGTGGAGCCCTGGGCAGGCGCCACGTCGCGCTCCCCGGCGGCCAACCCCTCGGGCACGAGCTGAGGCCAGCGATCAAGCCGGAGGGCGCGGCCGTCCAGCGCGGACCGGATGGACAGGCGGTTGGGATGCTCGGCGTCCTCGACGCGGGCGAGGTGGAAGGCGCCGCCGAGGCCGATGGTGTCGGTGGTGACCAGGTAGCCGTCGGCCGAGACCTCCATCGCCACCAGCGTCGCGTCGCCCTCGCTGTGCACCTCGAGCACCCAGGTGGTCTCCACAGGCCCGGCGTACGCTTCGGGATCGAGGGCGGGGGTCTGCGCGAGCTGCGGCTCGACCACCCCCCGGAGGTGATCCGAGAAGGCGGCGTGCAGGCGCCGGCCATACGCCAGGTCCTCCATCGCGAGGCGGGCGCGGCGAAGCTGCAGGCGCCTGGAGAGGCCTCGCGCCCGCTGATCCCGCGCGGCCCGCGCGGCGCCCAACGACGCCCGGTCCGCGCGGCTGGACTCCAGCAGCGGGAGGATGGCGGGCCGGCGCAGCGCGCGCGCGACGTTCGCCTCCTCGACCATCCGGGCCAGCGCGGCGTGGCGGGCCGCCTCCACGCTCAGGCGGAGGCACGCCCAGGACAGGCCGACGCGGCAGCGCTCGAGGCCAAGCCGCGTGTCGAGGAGGGCGTGATGGGCGGCGGCGGCGTCCGCCGCGAGCGCCTCGAGGTCGGCCAGGGTCTCTCGCAAGGTCGCGATGAGGTCGTCGGCGCTGTCCACGAGCGCGTTCAGCGAGGCCGTGGCCGTCCCCACGTCGGCCCTGAGCTGCGCGGTGTCCTGGGAGAGGGCGTGGAGGTCGGCGCGGAGGGGGCGGAGCACATCCTGGACCTCGCCGATGCTCGCCTGGAGATCCTCGAGGGTCGTCTTCACCGCCCCCGCCGCCTGCAGGGCCCGATCCAGCTCCGGGAGCTTCGCCGACCGGGGGGGCGCGTCGGGGAAGCGCACCCGCCCCTGCGCGCGGCGGAGCTGTGTCAGCTGGTCGGTGACCGCGGAGAGGCGGCCGTCCAGCTCCTCGAGCCGGGTCAACACCGCGTCGCCGCGCTCGTCCAGCGCCAGGGTGTCGGTCACCGACAGCTGGCTGAAATCCGCCAGGACGGCGTCGAGCTGCGTCCGTCGCTCGCTCAGGGTCTGCCTGGCGCGCGCGGTGATCGAGGCGAAGGCGGAGAGCTGGCCGTCGACGGCGGAGAGCGCGGACGCGGCGGCCGTCGTGGCCTGCGCGCCCTGGGCGACCAGGCTGGCCTGCTGCGCTCGGGCGTCCTCCAGCTCCGCCTGCGCGTCGCCCAGCGCCGCGGCCGCGGCCGCCGCAGGCCAGTCCTGAAGCGCGGCGTCACGCAGGGCGGTCAGCGCGGACAGGTGCTGCGTCGCGCCCTGCTGCACCGCACGCGCCTGCGCGCCCAGGGCGGTGAGGGTCCGGCCCCAATCGACGACCGCCTGCACCTGCAGCACCGTCAGCGCGGTGGGCAGGGGCTGCTCGCCTGCGCGCTCCACCTGCTGGACCTGCGCGGTGGGGGGGGCCTCGGCGGCGGCCCGCAGGGCGGACAGGCTGGAGAAGTCCACGCCCGCGCCCTGGCCGCGAACCACGGCCAGTTGCCGCGCGGCCGCAGGATCCGCGAGGATCTCGAGCAGGGGCCGGGCCAGCGAGACGACCGGGCCACAGCGGCGCTCGACCCAGTCCTGTGCCGCCGCCCTGAAGGCCGCGCGCGCCGGGCCGATCTCGCCCTCCAGGGTGACCAGCGCGCTCTGCGCCTGCGCCAGCTCGGCTTCGGAGCGAACCAGGGCGGCCTGCTCCGGGGCCACGGCCTTCAGCTTCGCGACCGCCTCCTCGGCGGCGGCCACCACAGCCTTGAACTCCTCCACGACCCGCTGCCCGACCGCCACCAGGGTGTCGATGGGATCGCTGATCGCGGCTTTGTGACCGGCCAGGCCGGTGAGCATCCCCTTGTCGACGTGCTGAAGCGCGGCCTGGGCTGCTTCCAGCAGGTTGCCTGCGGTCATGGCCTCGGTCAACTCCACGCCGACCTTCGCGGCCTCGGTGCCCGCGTGGATGGCGTGCTGGTGGACGGTCCCGGCCTGGGCCTCCGCCGCTTGGACCTGGGGCTCCGTGGGCTCCTGGATCGCGGCATGGGGCGCCATGCCCTGCTCGGCCTTGCGGGCGTCTGCTGCGGCATTGGCGGCCCGCTGCACCGCGTCCTCCGCGGCCTTCATGTGCCCGTCCATGTCCTCGGTCGAGGGCGTGGCTGCGGGCGCGGGCTCGGGTCCGCCGAAGAGTCTGCTCAAGCCGCCCAGGATCTGCCCCCCGATGTTCGCCGGGCTCAGCAGGTCGTGGATGATCGTCACCGCGCCCTTCATGTGGTCGTAGGTCTTCCGGGCGCCGTCGGCGGCGTCCTCGGCGCGCGCCGCGTGGGTCCTGGCCGACTCGACGGCCTGGGCCAGGCGCTTCTTGCGCTCCCTTCGATCCTCGATCTCCTGCAGCTCGGCCCGGGCCTTGGCCAGGCGGTCGATCAGGCTCTTGTCGGCCTTCACGCGGACGTCGGCGATCTCGCAGCGGGCCCGGGTGGCCTCCCGGCGCACCACCAGTTCGGCCAGGCGCTGGGCGGCCTTGCTGGCCGCGAGGCTGCTGCCTCGGGCCATCTGTCCCGACAGCCAACCGTCCGCCACAGGATCCTGGAGCAGCGCGGTGAGCGGCCCCTTCAGCGTCGGCGGCTGAAGGGCGGGGTCCAGGGGGGGCAGCAGCGGCGCGGCCCCCGGCGGCAGGGTGCCCGCATCGAGCTGCGCGTCGGTCCACCGGGCGGCCAGGCCACGGGCGTGGGCGCTCCAGCCCGCGCTTCCCTGGGTCATGAGCCCCTCCAGCTCGGCCGCGCTGAGCCCGGGTGAGGGGGGCGGCAGCGCGTCGGGGAGGTCCGCCAGCGCGGCGGTCGCCTGGGCCGCGCCGTCCACCAGGGCGCGCCGGGTCAGGTCGGGCAGCGCCCCCAGCAAACTCAGGGCGTCGTCGTGCAGGCGCCCCTCCAGGCGAACCCGGGCCGCGCCCCCGGCGCTCTGCGAGAGGTCCATCCAGGCCTTGAAGGTCTCGTGGGCGGTCAGCTCGGAGGTCGCGAGGCTCAAGACCGCCTCCAGGCGGGTCAGGGTGAGGCTCTCCAGGGCCACCCGGGCCTGGAGCACCCGGTCCGCGGCGGCCTGGGCCTCGCGGCGAGCGAGCTGGGCGCGGGCCTCGGCCTCCTGGAGCGGGCTGGCGGCGTCACCGAGGATGGTCTGGGCTTGCGTCTCGTCGCCAGCGCTGGGGTCGACCCCGCCGCCCACCGCGCCGAAGGCCGCCTGCGCCGACCGCACCCGGCCCTGCTCCGTGGTGACGAGCTGGGTGAGCCAGGTCGCCTCGTCCAGGGCCGCTTCCACCCGCGCGGCGCCCTCGCGGGACACCGCGACGGCCTGCTGGGCGCGCACCCGGGCGTCCTCCATCGCCGCGAGATCGGCCTTCAGGTCGCGCTGGGCCTCGCGGATCGCGGCCAGTTCGGCCTCGGCCTGGTCAGCGTCCTCCTGGGTCCGGGCCCGCGCACGCTCCAGGTCGGCCAGCTCGGCGCGGGCCGCCTGGACCACGCGCTCGTACTCCTGGCGCAGCGCCGCGCGGCGCTCCGCCCGAGCGACGGCCTCGTCCCAGAGCCCCTGGTAGTAGGCCCGCGAGACGGCCTGGAACTCGGCCTGCTGCGTGAACGGGTTGTTGAAGGGCAGGGTCGAGCCGTAGGCGTCGATGCGGGCCTGCACCTCGTCCTTCATCGCCTTGGAGGCCGCGGCCCCCTCGGCCAGGTGCTCGAGCAGGTCCAGCATCTGGGCCAGCCGCTTCTCGCGCAGCGCCCGTGCCCGCGCTCGATGGCGCTGCTCCTCGGCGCGGGCGCGGGCGAGCTCGGCCTCCCGCTCCCGGCGCAGCCGCTCCTTGCCCGAGTCATCGCCGAACCAGGACGCGATCTCGGCGCCGGCCTCCTCCAGCACCTCGCCCAGCTTCTCGAAGGCGTCCGCGATGGCCTCCAGCGCCCGGCCGATGGCCTTCACCGCCTCGACGAGGGCCGCGCCGATCTCCTTGAGCACCTCGCCGATCGCCTCGATCGCGGCGACGACGGCCTTGAGGATCATCTTGCCGATCTGCAGGGCCAGTTGGACCGCGAACCGGCCCGCGTGGTCCTTGACCAGCTCGGCCAGGCCCGCCGGGGTGAGGTCGGCCTTCACGTCGATGCCCACCGAGAAGGGCTCGCCCCAAAGCTCCAGAGACAGCGTCAGGTCCCCGTACAGGGCCGCGTCGCGGTAGCCGGCGCACACGTCCAGGGTGATCGCGATGTCGACCAGATCCAGGTCCAGCAGCGCGAGGTCCACGCCCAGCGCCTCGTCGATCACGGTGCGGGGGTTGAACTTGAGCGCGGCGTGCAGGTGGCCGCTGATCTCGGCGTCCAGGCCGCGGGCGCCGTGGAACAGCTTGAGGCCCAGCGAGGCGCTCCAGGTCAGCAGGCTGCCCACCGCGAAGGTGTCCTCGAGGGAGAGCTGCAGGCCGCTGTGATCGATGGACGCGGACACGTCCCGGCGGAACCCCAGCAGCACGACCGAGGCGTGGAGCTCGGCCTCGCCGGCCTTCCCGTCCACCAGGGCCCAGGGCCCCCCGGCGTCGGTGAATCCCTCGGCCCAGGACGGCACGTCGATCGAGGCCTGCCGGGCCTCGAGCTTGAATACCTCGCCCGCGCGGATCGTCGACATGCTGCCGGCGAAGCGCGCCTGGTCGAGGTCCACGACCGCGGCGAACCGCATCCCCAGCAGGTTGAGCTTGCCCTTGCCCCGCAGGCCCGGCGTCCAGCTCCGCTGCAGGCCGCTGGGGAAGGTGTGGGACATGGGGCCGGGGGAGGCGCAGTAGTCCACCTCCAGCTCCTCGAAGCCCGACGCCCCCAGGAAGGCGGGCAGGGTGGGCGCGCGGCCTCGGGTGAAGCCGTCCAGCAGGTCCTGCACGGTGAGGTGTTCGCCGTGGAAGTACACGGCGCTTTGATCCTTCTGAACCACCGCGTCGAGCTGCGCGGTGGCCCGGCCCACGCTCACCGCGCCCGAGAACGCGCGCAGGCTGCTGCCCAGCTCCACCTCGAGCCGGGCGATGGTGAGGCCGGGGAAGCCGAAGGGCTCCTGCCAGGCCCTGACCTGACCGCCCCGCACCTCGCCCAGCAGGGCCAGCCCGAAGGAGACCTCCTGGTCGGCCAGATCGGCGTCGACCCGGCCCTTGAGGCGCAGCGTGGTGTGGGCGCTGTCCGGCAGGGTGATGTCGCAGGTCGCCGCCAGGGAGACCTCGGCGGGCGAGCGGTAGCCGAAGACCAGCTCGCGAAAGGTGACGTCGTCCAGGAAGGCGCGTGGCTGCCCGCGCAGCAGGTCGAAGCTGACCTCCAGGGAGACCTGACCGTCCTCCAGGGCGATGGGCACCCGGTCGGAGAGCCCCAGGGACCGGCCCACCGCGGTCTCGTTCAAGGGCAGCTCGGTGACGACCGCGAGCCGGGCGTCCACCGCCTCACCCAGGGCCTCGGCCGGGACGGCCTTTGGGGTCCAGACGAGGTGGGTGTCCGAGAGCACCTCGGAGAGGAGCGCGGGGACCTGGAGCTGGCTCGGCAGCCCCACGCCGCCGGCCTGCAGCCGGGGATACCAGGCGCCGGCCACCCGCCACAGAGAGAGGGTGAGGCTGCCCGCCGTCAGCTCCACGGACAGGCTCGCGCCCAGCGCGACCGTCACGGTCGGGGCGGGGGCGGACGCGAGGGGGTCCGAGACCACCTGCGGCACCTTCACCCCGAGCGGCGCCAGCAGATCCACGAGCCGGACGCCCTCGCGCAGCGCGGCGGTCGCGGTGACCCGGCGGGGCTCGGTGGCGCCTGAGCCCGGCAGCGTCACCTCGGTCCGCAGCTCCAGCCCGCCCAGCAGCGGGAGGCCGCCAGCGAGCGTCACCTGGGCGCCGGTGTCGCTGTCAAAGGTCACCGAGAGCGCCCGCACCTGGAAACCCTCGAGCAGCGCGTCCAGGCGCGGCGCGCCGGGGTCGGGGTCCGAGAGCAGGGCCTCCCCCAAGGCGGAGATGGACACCGGCTCCGCCAACGCCAGCTCCCCGGAGAGGTGCCAGCCGGCCCCCTGGGCGTCCGCGGCGCGCTCGCCCGAGAGCCGCAGCCCCACGTCCCCGAGCCGCAGGACGCCGGAGAGCGCGGCGCGCGTCCCGCCCGCGCCGTGGTCCAGCGCCAGCGACACCCCCTCCAGGGAGAGGGGGCCGAGCGGCCAGCCCTCCGAGGTGGCACAAGCCAGGGACCAGGAGCCGGAAGAGGGCTGGAGCTGCACGCTCAGCGCGTCGAGCGCCAGGGCCGGCAGGCTGGCCCCGGGGAGCAGCCGGGCGCCCAGCGCCGCGAGGTCCACCCGGGTCGAGGGGGCCAGCGCGCCGTGGACCGTGAAGTCCGGGAACGAGGCCCAAGCCCGGATCGGCAGGCCGGCGAACTGGAACGCCAGGTCGACCAGGAGGACCTGCAGCGCGCGCCCGGCCGGCGAGATCGTCGCGCTCACACCTCGCACAGACAGCTCGGGCAGCAGCCCCGCGTCCACCGCGGCCACCACCGCGGCGCGGGCCGACGCCCCCCCGGCGAACGCGGCCAGCTCGGCCAGGCCCGGCGGGTCCTGCTCCGGCGCGGGCGCCAGCCGGAGCGAGGCGTGGTGGGCGCTGGAGACCTCTACGCGGACATCAAACGCGGCGCCGAGCTCGATCGAACCGTGCAGGGTGACCGCGCAGGCGCGACGCCGCTGCCCGGCCAACATGGGCGTGCTCAGCTCCAGCTCCAGCTCGCGCAGCGCGAGGGCCCGCTCGGCCCCCAGCTCCAGCGCCAGCGGGGTGGGCACCCAGAGCCGCAGCGCGCGGGTGCCCGCCTCGGCCAGGCCCAGCGACAGGACGACCCGATCGGCGCCCAGCCCCAGGAGCTGGTCGAATGCGCCCAGCGCGAGCAGCGGCCCGGCCCGAAGCCCGGAGGCCGAGACGACCGTCTGCAGGGAGAGGCCCTCGACGGGCAGCGCCACGTCGATCCGGCCGCCGCGCACCGCCGCGTCGAAGGCCAGCGGCGGGCCCCCGAGGTCGACCACCCCCTGGAGGTGGAGCGCGGCCGGCTGGGCGGGGTCCGTGGAGAAGTCCAGGCGAGCGCCCTGCACCTCGACCCGCAGCCCGCCCAGCTCCAGGAGCGCCCAGGGGGTGGCCAGCGCGCCCACCAGCGACGACGCGCCGGCCTCGCCCACGTCCAGCCTGGGGCGGACGAGCTGGAGCCGAGCGCCGGGGAGCTGCTCGAGGCCCTCCAGGAGCGGTCGGGGCAGGGCGTCGGGGTGGAGGGTCAGCGGTGGCGCGGACGCGGCGTCGGCGAGCAGGGCCCGGAGGGCGGTCAGCGTGCTCACGGGAACACCTCCACAAACTGCCAACGGCCGCCGTTGTTGAACGGATACCACTCCAACCAGAGCTCCACTTCATCGACATGGAAGACGACGTGGCCGGGCTGCCACACGGCCGGCTCGCCCGAGCGGTCCAGCTCGGCGAACCCGGAGACGTCCGGCTTGGACATCGGCGGGCCCCCGGTCACCGGGTCGTCCTCGTCGACCCCAAGCGCCTTCCCCGTGCAGAGCAGGACACACTCGCTGGCGGCGCGGTGCAGCCGCCTCAGGGTCTCATCGTCGGGGTGACCGTACTGGTTGTTCCAGCCGCAGGAGGCCACCGCCAGCCCCGGCCTCATCTCGTTGAGGAAGCCCTGGGGGCTGGACTCCTTGGAGCCATGATGGCTGAGCTTCATCGTCCGGTAGACGGGGCTCGAGTGACGACGCCGAAGCTGCGCGACCAGGCTGCTCTCGGAGTCCTTGGGCAGATCGCCCCCCAGGTAGTAGTGGAACCCGCCGAAGTCCAGCAGCAGCGCGATGCTGCGCTCGTTCGTCCCCGTCCCCCCAACGCGGCTGGGACCGGGGACCCAGCGGTCGGCCGCGAGGCCATACACCTTGGGGGCGCCAGCGGGGAGACCGGGGAGCACCCCGTTCATCGGAGCGGCGCCGTCGAAGCCCTGGCCGCTCAGGATGTCGCGAGCGATCCAGGTGCCGTTGGCCCCCCGGATCGGCACGTCCGCGTTGACCGCGGCTTGCAGCAGGCGCAGCCCCTCGTTGTCGGGCTCATGGTTGTTGTACCCGTCCTGCTCCTGCGGGAACACCAGGACGTCCGTCGGGAAGCCGTAGTCGAGCAGATGACGCAGCCCGCCGATGTGGTCCCGATCGGGGTGGGTGGCCACCATGACGTTGACGCGGACAACGCCCTTGCTGGTCAGGTAGCGCCAGATGTCCGCCCCGGCCTGCTCGAAGCCCCCGTCCACCAGCAGGGTCCACGCCTCCTGGTCATGGCGCATGATGATCAGCGTCGAATCTCCCTCCTCGTGGAGTCCGATGTGGTGGATCTCAAGACGCCAGGGCATCGGGCCTCTCCTCAGTGGCTCAGGCGGCGGACGCGGACAGCGCGGAGGGGTGCGGCTCAAGCCGCACGCCGTCCGGGGCCGGAGTATCCGTGACGGGGTCCTTGGGGTCAACAGGCCCGGCGCGCGCACGCCGGCCGTGCTGCGCGACAACCCGGCCACGTTTGTGCACCCCGGGTGGCGCCATCGCCACCAACGGATACGGGACGCACATCTCCAGCCAGAGGCCCCCGATGCACGTCCTTCTCCTGAGCGCGCTGCTCGCCTGCACCCCCAAGACCGACGACACCACCGACGACAGCGCCACCCCCGAAGACACCGCCACCGACGACACCGCCACCGATGACACCGGCGGCGATGACACCGCCACCGACGACACGGCGACGGACGA
Organism: Alphaproteobacteria bacterium; assembly: GCA_020632795.1. Taxonomy (GTDB): domain Bacteria; phylum Myxococcota_A; class UBA796; order UBA796; family CAJQPC01; genus JACKEV01. The sequence goes on along the minus strand of JACKEV010000024.1, from coordinate 34,537 downwards.
CACGGCGGCGGACGACACCGCCACCGACGACACGGCGACGGACGACACCGCCACCGACGACACCGGCACGGAGCCCGCCCCCCTGGAGGACATCCGCGCCGCGGTGCAGGCCTGGTTCGAGGCCGACCACAGCGCGGGGCCGCGCACCCTCCTCTCGGGCCTGCCCGATGGCGAGGAGATCGACGCCCGCACCGGCCAGCCCGCGCGCGAGACCCTGCCCGCCCAGGTGCTCGCCGCCTTCGACTTCGCCGTCCGGCTCGAGGCCGCCGGAGAGGGCAGCGTGCGCCTGGACCGCGGCGTCCTCGAGACCTACGAGATCTACATCGTCACCACCACCACCGACGCCGACGACGCCTACGTCGAGGTGTGGACCCCCGACGAGCGGCTGGTCACCGGGGCCCGCTTCTACGCGGACGAGGTGCCCCTGTGGGACGCCTTCGACGGCCGGGTGCGCCTGGCCCGGCGCTTCACCATGCTGGAGGGCCCGAGCTGGGAGGACGGCTACAGCGAAGCCGAGGAGCGCGCGGCCGCAGGCCAGCCGGCCCAGGACTGGCCGGGGGACATCCAGGTCCTCTCCGGCTTCATCCCCCAGGCGGGGAGCCTGATGGGCACGGTGGACTTCGACGGGCTGGCCCTGAGCGACGTGCAGCGCGACGTCGCGGTGGCCGCCTTCGACTTCATCTGGGAGCCCCACCTGCAGCACACCGTCAACGGTGGTCGGGTGACCCTGGGGCCCCAGGACCAGGGCGTGATGGTGGTGGGCTCGTTCACGCGCTCCACGGACGGTGAGACCTACATGGTCGCGGACTGGCGGGACATCGACGACGGCAGCTACGTCCTGTACTTCGTGGTCGGCTCGGGGGACCCGATGTTGAGCGTCGTGCAGTACGACAACTGACGGCGGGGCCCAGGGCTGCGGCCGAGGACCCGCCGCAGCCCCGCGCTATGACCCCCACCGGACCACCGCCCCCAGCGGCACGTGGTCCGAGGGATGCCACACGTTCGGCAGCCCCAGCCCGGTCGCCGCCAGCTCCTGGCGCCGCGCCTCGGTCAGCGGATCCCACACCGCCACCGCCTCCAGCGTCCCGATCGTGTGATACAGACGATCCAGGGACGCGGTGTACGGCACCCGCGCGCCCTCCGGCAGCAGCCCGCAGGACTGAAGATCGTGCTGCACGCTCCAGATCTTGCCCTCGGACAGCTCGGAGCGGTACACGCCGACGAAGTCCTCCCGACTCAACACAGACCTGCCGGCCTCCGCGAGCACCGCCGCCGCCTTGCGATGCTCGCTGCCCCGCTGCGGCGCGCGGTTGATGCGCTGGATCCACGCGTCGATGGCCGCGGCGTCCATGCCGCCGTCCGCTCCGGCGAAGCGCTCGAACATCGCCTCGATCGCCGCGATCAGCCGCTCGGTGGGCTGGCCCTCCGCCATGAGCCCGGCCACCTGGCTCCCGATGAGCGTGACCGGCGGCTGGCCCAGGGCCTGCTGGTACACCTCAGCGAAGGGCGAGAACGCGTGCTGGCGCGCCTTGCTGGAGAGCGACAGGTCCGGCCAGCCGGGCTCCCGGAAGTCGGCGTCCACGGTGCCGCCGGCCAGCAGGTGCTGGGTGGCGCTGCCCGCCGGGCCGGCGTTGAAGTCGCCGCACACCACCACCGCCGCGTCCTCGGGCGCGACGCCGTGCCGCTTGAGGTCCTTGCGGAGCTGGTCGAGGGCGTCGAACACCTGCCGGAACCGCCGCTGCGGGTCGGGACCGGCGGTGAGGTGGACGTTGAGCACGCCGAGCACCCGCTCGGGCTTGCCGCGGGCGCGCAGGATGACCCCGAGCACCTTGTCGGTGTGCCGCGTGTACACGCCCTCCCAGGCCCCGGTGCGCCAGAAGGTCGCCGGGCGCAGCATGGACTTCCGGTGGATCTCGGCGGCGTACCCGGCCTCGGTCAGGAAGGCGAAGTCCGCGTCGAAGGACTCGGCGCGGGCCTCCTGCAGGCAGACCACGTCCGCGCCGGTCCCCAGGATCTGCCGGGCCAGCAGCGCGCGCCGGTGCGACCACGACCGCGCGGCGTCCGGCGTCTCGCCGTCGTAGTACTTGAACACCCACCAGCCGTCGCCGCTGTTGGGCAGCAGCACGTTGTAGCTGAGCAGGCTGACCCCGTCGCACGACGCGGCGATGTCCGAGAGCGATGCCCCTGCGGGCACGATCCTGAGCGACATGGCTTCATTCCTTGTGGCACAGGGGCCGCAGGTCGGTGGCGACCGTCAAGCCACGCCCGTCGACCCCCTCGCGTGGACCACCATAGCCAGACCCCCGCGCCGCCCGCAACCCCGAAGCGGTCGAGGGCCGCTACCTGGCCCGCCTCCGCAGCGCCAGCATCAGCCCCAGCAGCCCCAGGGCCCAGCCCGCCGACGTCCGAGAGCCCGAGCAGCCACCGCAGGCGGCGTCCTTGGTCCCCGGATCCGGATCGACGCCGCTGTCGTCCGCCTCCACGTCGTCGTCGTCCGAGACCTCGACCAGCAGGCCGACCTCGGCCGGGCAACCCTCGGCTGGCGTGGAGATTACTGTAACCTGGTAGGTTCCAACCGCTTCCCACACCACGGTCGCCTCGAGGCCGTCCTCGGACACCGTCGGGGTGGCCCCCTCGACGTCCCAGGTCACCGGGCCCGCCGCGTCCACGGAGAAGGTCACCGCCTCCTCGGTCAGCGCCACGTTCGGCCCGTCGAGGGTCAACTCCTCGACCGGCAGCACGGTCACGGTGACCGCGTCGGTGGCGGCGCAAGCCTCGCCCGCCGTGGCCGTCACCGTGTAGGTGGTGGTCTCGGTCGGGGTGGCGAGGGGCTGGCTTGAGGTGGGGTCGTCCAGGCCCGCCGTCGGGGCCCAGTCGTAGGCGGCCCCGTCCTCGGGCGCGGCGCCCAGGGACACCGACTCGCCGGGGCAGATCGTCGCGTCCGCGCCGGCCTCCGCGACCGGCACCGCCGAGACCTCGACCGTCGCGGTGACGCTGTCCACCCAGGCGCCGTTGCGGGCCTCGATCTCCAGCGTGTGGCTGCCCGGCGCGTCGAAGGCCAGCTCCAGGGTGCTCCCCTCCCCCACATGGGCGCCGTCCATGTACCAGTGCTGCTCGGCCGCCCCGCCGCTGACCCCGGTGAAGACGGCCGTCTCATCGACACAGTACGCGCCCCCCTCCGGGCTCATGGCGGCCGTGGGCGCTGATCGGCCCCAGTAGTCGTCGTACAGCGCCTGCATGATGAGCAGATAGCCGTCGTGATTGGGGTGGATGCAGTCCGACATGTACCGCGACGGGCTGGGGAACAGCACGTTCGGCGCCCCCGCCACCCCGCCGGCCTCCTGCAGCGTGCCGAGCACCGAGTCCACGTAGGTGAGCCTCGGGTAGTCCGCGGCGACGTCCTCGATGGTGCCCATGACCTGGTCGATGAAGTACTGGTTCAGCGTGGGCGTGGTGATGGAGGTGCCGAAGTACGCCCACGCGGTGAGGATGCAGTCGGTGGACTGTTCGAAGTTGATGAAGTCGTAGCCGAACATCACCACCTCGATGTCCGGGTGGGCCGCGAACAGGCTGTCCAGCATGACGCGCAGATCGGCGTCATAGTCCGTCGCCGTGCTGCCGCCGTAGCCCTGGAGGTAGTGCTGGAACAGGTCGTTCCCGCCGATGGAGAGCCACACCCAGCGGGCGTCCGGGTTGAGGCTGACGGCGTCGGGCAGCGCGGAGGGGTTGGCGGCCCACCCATCGGCGGTCGTGCCGCCGACCCCCTGGCCGTCGACCGTGATGTCGGACCGACCGTTCAACTGGAGCACGTCGGCCAATTCGTCGGCCGCGCCCTCCGCCCAACTGTCTCCGAAGACGACGACGTCATCGGCCAGGGACGCAGGCAGGAGCGGGAGGAGGAGGAGTGGGGTCATGGTCACCTTCTGGCCGCGGAGTATACCCGCCGGGCGCCGCCGCGCGCCCCTGTCCCTGTGTGACATCCTGTGGTTGAATGATCCGGTGCACCTCGCAGTCCACATGCTGGCCGGCGCCGCCCTGGCCTTCGACGCCGACCCCTATTGGGAGATGCGCGACCGGCTGACCGCAGAGTTCATGGTGGTCGGGGCCGGGCCCGGCCACAGCCTGCCGGCCACCCGGCGCGTGGACACGGTCGGCCACATGAAGTGGGCGGACGCCACGGTGCAGCTCGGCTGGACCCTCGGCGTGCTGGCCACCGAGTACGCCCTGCTCGCCGAGGGAGAGCGCTTCGAGGGCTACAGCCAGGGCGGCGCCCGCACCCCCGAGGACACCGCCGCCGAGCTGGCCTTCGCCCTGGCCGCCCTGGAGCGGGTGGACGCCCACGACCAGGCGGCCTTCCCCGACTGCCCCGGCCCCTTCGACGTCCTGGACGGCTTCTTCATCCGCGACGACGTGTCCGAGGACATCCTGGAGCACTTCCCCGACGTGACGTGGCTGGAGACGGACTTCCTCGACCCCGACGTCCGGAACAAGGAGATGAGCCAGGACCAGGCCATCCACATCCTGCTCGGCCTGGCGCTGGTGGAGCGCTGGGTGCCTGGGGACGTGGCGGTGGACGGCATGAACCTGCGCCAGCAGGCCATCGACGTCGCGGCCCGCATCGGCGCGCACGTGAGCGCTGGGGGCGAGTGGTCGATCACGAACCCGGGGTGCGGCGACGCGGAGGTCAAGCGCGGCGGCGAGGCCCTGGTCTTCTCGACGGGGTTCGCCGCTGCGCTCACGCAGATCACCGGCTCGACGCCCGACGACGGAGACGCCGCCGACCTCTGGGCGAGCTTCGCCTCACCGGACAGCCCCGCCTTCCTCAACCCCGACAACCAGCACATGGTCATGGCCCTCGCCGCGGTCGGGGACGCCTTCGGGGACACCACCTTCGACGCCCTCATGGACCTCGCCGCAGTGCACGACTGGTGGGCCTATCCGGCCGCCCACGTGGCCCTGCACGGCTGGCCCGAGGGGCGGGACGAGGAGGTGCTCGCCCTCGAAGCGGCCCTGGCCGAGGACGTGGACGAGGTCACCCCGGGCGACGACATCGCCTCGCCGCAGCCCGACGGGACGGCCGCCCACGGCTACACGGTCTGGAACCGCTACATCCGACCCGGGGATGAGCACTACGTGGGCAGCGACGGCACCACGGGCCAGCGCTACGCCGGGGTGGACTACCTGCTGGCCTTCAACCTGCGCCTCGTGGCCTTCGATCTGGCCGTCGAGGAGGAGACCCCGCAGGAGCAGGGCTGCGGCTGCGCCACCGGATCGGGCGGCGGCAGCGGGTGGGCGCTGCTGGCCGGCCTGCTCGCGCTCGGCCGACGCTACCGGTACTCGGCCACCACCTCGACCTGACCGCCGGGGGGCAGCACCACGCCGGAGACCTCGGCGACGGCCCCGCGGGGCGCGATGGTCACCGCGCCGTCCACCCACAGACAGGACACCTGCCCCCGGTCCCCCAGCCGGACGCGCAGCACCCAGTCCTCGGCGTCGGCCGGGCTGTCCGGGCGGGAGATCCGCAGGACCTGCCCCTCCGCGAAGCCCTCCAGCGCGAGGTCGTAGCGCTCCTCCCCCATCCGCAGGCCCTCGGCGCCCAGGGCGGGCCACCCGGGCGGCAGGTGGGGGTACAGCGACAGCGCGCCGGAGCGGGCGTCGGGGGTGTCGCCGAGCAGGTACCGCAGGACCCCCGCCACGGTGACCCCGCCCTCCCAGGGGCGGTACCGGGCGGGGGCGTCCGAGCCCATCCCGTCCGCGCTGTGGACGGAGGCCAGAGGGCTGTGATCGGCGGTGTGGCCCTCCTCGAAGTGCCCGGTGCCTGTGGCGGAGAGGTCCACCGCGTCGAAGGCCCGGGCGGCCTCGGCGCGGCCCGCCTCGCCCAGCGCGACCAGCCCCAGCCCCGGCACCAGCCCGGTGTAGCCGACGTTGTCGCCGCCGGTGAGGCTGTCCTGGGTGATCAGGCTGCCGTCGTCCCGCTGCAGGACGCTCACCAGGGCGTCGACGTTGTCTGCCCGCCAGCCGGCGTCGCCGACCCCCAGCCACTCGGGCTGGGTGCTGACGTCCTCGAAGGGAGCCGGCCAGATCTCCCCCTCAAAGCTTCGGATCGGCGAGAGGAAGCGCTCCCCGTCGTCCGCGTACAGGTAGGCGTCGACCAGGGCGTCCTCCGCGCGCCGCCCCAGCTCGGCCACCGCGGGGTCGGGGTCGAACGGGGCCAGAGCGTCCGCGGCGGCGACCAGGAGCACGCTGGAGTGGGCGGACCAGCCCTGCAGCTCGGGCTCCTCGCCGGTGGTGGCGAAGGTCAGGGTGTAGCGCCAGGTCTCGTCGCCGCTGAACGGCAGCAGGGCCGACTCGGGCCAGGCGTCCCCGGCGAAGTCGTACAGATCGGGATCCTGGCGCAGCACGCCGGCCTCCAGGAAGGCGCGCCGGGGCGCATCCAGCCACGCGGCGTCCCCGCTGGCAGCGACATACAGTCCGGCGTGGATGGCCGGGTAGGACGGGGCCTCGGCGGGCTGCCGGCCGGGCATGAACAGGGCGTCGTCCCAGAACGCCTGCGGGTCCTCGGGCTCCTGGAAGCCGGAGAGGTCCAGGTCGAGGGGCCAGGAGTTCTTGATGGCGCGGTTCACCACGGCGGCCCGGTACTGGCCCTCCAGCAGGGTCCGGACCCGCTCGTGCAGGCCGGCGCGCAGCCACAGGTGCACCGGCCCCTCGGCGTCCCGCAGCCAGGCCGTGGTGTAGCGGTTCATGGGCGAGACCTGGCCGCCCGCGTCGGTCTGGGTCCACAGCGTGACGAGCATGCCCTCCACCAGATCGCGCACCTTGTCGTCGGGCAGGTCCAGGGCGACGGCCCCGTCGAGGGCGGACTGTGTGGCGGAGCGGCTGCGCGCGAGCAGGTCGACGGGGTCGGTGACCGGGTCCGGCCAGGACAGCGGGTCCTCCGGGTCACCCTCTGTGAAGGCGAAGGTGCAGACCGTCGACCAGGTCTCCCCTGGCCCCAGCGCGCCGACGGCCAGGTCGAGGGCCTCCGAGCCCGCCGTCCCATCTGTATCGCATGTGACGCGCAGGGCGCGCCCCCCACGCACCTGGACCAGGGCGGCCTCGGCCTCGGGGGCCACCTCGGTCTCCGCGCGGGCGAGCGTCAGCCGCACGGTCGGAGACACCGGCGCGCTCCCCACATTCTCCACGGTCACATGCCGCATGAGCACGTCCCGGTCGGGGTCGACGGCGTCGGTGGTCGTGAGGCGCAGCCCGCCCCCCTCCGCGAGGGTCCGGGCGATGGCGGTGCCCCGGGGGCGCTCGAGCTGCTCGGCCTCGACGTCCACCGCCGCGCCGTCCTGGTCCAGCAGCAGCACCTCGCTGTCGCCGAAGAAGCCGCCGTCGCGCTGGTAGCCGGGGCCCACGGCGTTGGTGAGCGTGTTCCAGGGGCTGTCGAGCCCGACGATCCCGAAGACGCGCCCGTTGCCCAGGCCCAGGGTGCCCCCCAGGCGGCGGGAGCCGGACAGCCCGACCATGCGGTATTGGCTGACGTCGGCGAGCCAGTCGAGGCTGCTCAGGGCGTCGGGCACGGGGATGGGCGCGGCGGACGCGGTGGGCCAGCCGCCCTCGAACGCCACCGCCGTCCAGGTCGAGGCGTCCGGCGGCGTCGGCGGGCCGCCCGCGCAGGCGGCGAGGGCCAGGAGGGGGAGGGCGCGGTGCATCGGCGGGAGTATAGCGGCGTCCCCTACTCCACCGACCAGGCCAGCGTCGCGGAGACGGCGTCGTGGTCGGAGAGCCCCACCCCTTGCGCGTCGACGAACGCCTCGTCCACGCGCCACGCCAACACCTCCAGGTGGACCCCGCCGGCGCTGCGGATCATCACGCGGTCGATGCGCCCGGGCTCCGGGCACCCCACCGCGTCGCAGGCGTCGGTCAGCCCGCCCTCCTCCTTGAGCTGCTCGACCAGGGGGAGGTCGTCGGGGTCGTCGTCGTGGAGGTTGGAGTCGCCGAGGAAGATCACCGCCCGGTCGGCCGAGAAGCCGTTGAGCGTGGCCACGAGCTGGTCGACCTGGGTGGCGCGGGCGGCGTCGTCGGCCTCGCCGCTGCCGGCCTCCATGTGGGTGTTGTAGACGTCGACCTGCCCTGCGCCGAGCTGGAGCCGCAGCACCTGGAAGCCCTTGGAGGCGAAGCAGTCCGACGCCCCGTCCAGCAGCCCGTTGCAGGCGTCGTAGTGGACCTCCAGCAGTTCCACCAGCGGCTGGTCCACCAGCACGGCCAGCCCGGAGGGGTAGACCCGGTCGTCGAGGACCTCGTCGAACCAGGCTTGGGTCTGGTGCTCCGCCTGCGCCACCAGCAGCGCGTGGTTCTCCGGGTCGAAGTCCTCCTGCAGGCCGATGAGCGGATAGGCGGGGAGCCGCGGCGCGATCTGCGTCATGCGGCCGGGGGTGTCGTCCCCGGTGACGCCCGGGGGCAGGCCGTGGACGTTGTAGGTCAGCGCGGTGAGCTGGCCTTCGGTGGCCGGGGGCGGGCCGGTGTCTTCGGGAGGGGTGCTGCAGGCGAGGAGGAGGAGAAGGGGCATCCGGGCATCGTAGCCTATGATCCGGCATACCGATGCAGGGCCGGCGGGCCCTTGCCTTCAGGACGGGAGACCGTTGTGCTTGAGACCCTTCGCCACATCCTGGAGAGCTGCTCTGCACACCACCTCGCGCTGGTGGCGAAGACCCTGGAGTTGTCCCTGGGCGACATGCCTTCAGGGAACGCTACGCCTGCCGAGCAAGCGGCCTGGCTGCTCAACGCCGCGGGCGCTGCGCATGGGCAGCTCCCGCGCATCGCCCAAGCCATGCGGGACGTTGGGCTCTACGTCCCCGACGCCCCGGAGCCGCTGGGCGAAGGCACCATCCTCGCCGCCATCGTCGCCGCCCCTGAGCTGGACGCCGAGGCCGCTGCCCTTGCGGGCTGGCTGCGCAAGCTGAGAGGTCAGGTCGCCCGGATCCGTCGGGTGGACCCGGGCTCCTCCGACGCGAGGGAGCAGCTGGCCGGCGCGGAGCTGGTCGTCGTGCTGCTGGGTGCCTCAACCTCGGGGGCAGAGGGCGCGGCCGTCCTGGACGAGCTGCTCGACGGGGCCGTCGCCGCGACGCTCTCCCCCCTTGACGACGACCGGCTGGACGAGCACTACGAGGATTTCCGCCAAGCCCGGAAGCTGCGCCGCCGGGTTGGGCTGAGCTTCGGTCCCGGCGACGTGCTCTCCACCCTTCAGGACCCCATCCTCCAACGCCTGCGTGAGCTGTGCCCGCCTGCGGAGGGCGGCCCGGCCATGCTGGAGAGCTGGGAGCGCCATATGCTCCAGCAACAGATGGAGGTCTGGCGCAAGGGCCAGGCGGGGGCCCTTTCGGGCATAGACCGCCGGGCGGGGCAGGGCGGACGGATCCGCCTGGAGCGCGCTTCGCTGTACGTCAGCCTGCACGCAGCCCCCGGACGGTGGCGCCGCGGTGGTTCTGATGAGGTCGTCATCATGGATGATCGGTTCGCTGAAGATCCGGCGGATGCGGCGTCTCAGAAGCCCATCTTCCTCGACGAGCTGATCGCCCACCCCGAGCTGCCCCACCTCGTGATCATCGGCGAGGCTGGCAGCGGCAAGAGCGTGCTGCTCCAGCACGTCGCCTGGACCCTGGCCTGCCACCACCTGCACGAGCCCATCCCCGAAGCCGCTCGACTGGACGCCCTATGGGAGGACGCCGCGCTGGCCCCCATCCCGGTGCTGGTCGAATCCCGGCAGCTCGCGGCCCGCAAGGGCGCGGCCTGCATCGACACCCTCCTCTGCGAGGAGCTGGGCTGTGACCGCGACACCCTGCGCCCCTTGCTGGAGCAGGGCCGATACCTGCTGCTCGTCGACTCCCTGGACGAGGTGCCCACACAGGCTGGTCGGGAGCGCGTCGCTGCGATCCTGGCAGGCCTCATCCGCCGCTCCCGATGCCGGGTGGTGCTCACGACCCGTCCCTCTGCCCACACCCGGGTCAGCCTCCCTGGAGCCTTTGAGGCTGTCCGCATCGCTCCGCTGGACAAAGACCGCCGCGCCGCGTTCGTGGACCGATGGGTCGTGGTTCAGGCTCTGCCCCAACCCACCGCTCAGCGACTCCATGAAGCTCTTGACGGCCTCGCCGAGCGCTTCCCCGCCGCCCCGGACCACCGTAGCCCCCTGGCGAACCCGCTGCTGCTGACCTGCGTGATGATCGTCTTCCTCTCCCAGAAGCAGCTCCCCGACAACACTGCCGACCTCTATGGCGCGATGGTCAAGCTGCTCGTGTACAGTCGGGTAGAGGAGGACGCACGGGAGGAGGACCGGGAGCGCAGCGCGGCGGCATGGCAGGAGCTGCTGGAGGAGATCGCCTGGATCATGCAGAGCGCGGGCACCACGATGATGCCGATCCGGGAGCTGTTGGACGCCCTGCTGGCGACCGAGCGGCATCGGGACACCGACGCCGCTCGCACGGCCGTGGACCAGCTCGCCTCGCGCACAGGCCTCCTGCGCTTCGAGCAGCATGACGATGTCCTGGTCGTCCGCCCCTGGCACAGAAGCTTCCAGGAGTACCTGACCGCCCGACGCCTCGCCCACCAGCGCGGAGATGAGGGCGATCGAATTCGGGCCCTGGCCTCGGGCCCTCTGTTCGACCCGAGCTGGGAGGGCACGCTGCGTTTCGCCGTCGGGGCTTTCGGGCAGACGGGGGCGGACAAGGCGCGCGCCGTGGTCGAGACTCTGGTGGCGATGGCTGAGGCTGCCCCCCCCGAGCATGAGGGCAGGCTGCTGGGCCTTGCGGCTGCCGGACTTGCGGAGTATCGGCGGGAGTACTTCGTGGGGCACGCGCTGCTGGAGACGCTGCCGAAGACCATCGCCGATCGGTTCCTGGCACAAGGGGCGAGTTGGCCATGGAAGGACCGTCTGCTGGCGCTGGAGGCGATGGGGGTGTTGCGGGCCCCGAAGCAGTGGCTACCCTCTACCGAGGGTTGGGGTGAGGTGAAGGCGGGCACCTACGCAATTGGCGGGGATCGCGAGGCGTATCAGTCTCTCCAGGCGCAGCAAAGCAAACTGGACCGCTTCCTGCTTCGGAGCTGGCCAGTCATCGTGGACGAGTACGCAGACTTCGTGGAGGCCGGGGGCTACCGCGACGACCGGTGGTGGGACCGGCAGATCAAGCACCCCGCCGGGCCTGAGGGGTGGTCCACGCAGCGGCGCCACACAAATCGCCCGGTGATGGGGGTGAGCTGGTGGGAGGCGCGGGCGTTCTGCCGCTGGGCGCAGCAGGCCTGGGCGCTACCCCCAGGCGGTGTCCTGGATCTACCCACCTCCCAGGAATGGGAGGCCGCCGCGCGGCTCACCCACGGCGGCCCGTTTCCCTGGGGGGCGGACAGCCCGGGGCGAGAGGATGAGGCCAGGGCCAACCACACCTGGGAAGGAGAGTCGCCAAGACACCCGACACCCATTGGTATGTTCCCACTTGGCAACGCTGGACCTTGGGTGGACCTCGCCGGCAACGTGTGGGAGTGGTGCGCGTCTGTCTTCGACGAGCGGAACGAGCAGGATCGAAGCTGCCGAATGGCCGACGATTGCGGACAGGGAAGAGACTCCGAGGGGCCACGGGTGCTGCGAGGTGGCTCCTGGTACTTCAGCCCCATGGGCCTCCGCTGCGCGGACAGGGTCGGGCTCAAGCCTGAGTTCCGGAATCCGAACACCGGCTTCCGCCTCTGCCTCCGCTTCCCCAAGGACTGATGTCTCACCCCGCCACCACCACCAACCCCCGCAGCCCCGCGACCGTCCGCTCCCCGATCCCCGGCACCGCCGCCAGCTCCTCCAGAGCCCCGAACGGCCCCCTCGCCGCCCGGTACGCGACCACCGCCACCGCCCGCTTCATCGAGATCCCCGGCAGCGTCGCCAGCCGCTCCACCCCGTCGGTGTTGAGGTCCACGGGCGGGTCCAGGAAGCCGTCGACCCACGCGCAGGGCCAGGTCATCTGCCGCCCGCCCAGCCGGTTCGTGAGCTGCCGCACCAGGACCCCGTCCGCGTCGAAGCGGGCCTCCACGTCCAGGACCGGGTGGTCGGGGGTGAGCGTGTAGCGCAGCGTGGCCCCGTCGAAGGTGTAGGGGATGGGCGGCGAGGTGTCGCGGCGGTGGGGTCGGCGGAACCAGAGAGCGACCTGCCGGACGAGGTCCCCGGTCGAGCCCCGGCCGCCGACCGCGACGCGGTGCAGCACGCCGTCGGGGTAGAAGCGCACGAAGTAGCTGAGCCCGTGCCGGCGCCGCAGGTAGACCCCCGAGAGGCTGCGGCACAGTGCGAGGCGGGGATCCCCGGCCCGGCGCCAGGGCTCCGGGGCGCACCGCAGCGCGTCGGGCCAGGCGGTCAAGGCTTCCGTGATGCCCTCCAGATCGGGATCGTCGGGCACAAGCGCCGCGGTGAGCTGCGCCCAGGCGCTTCGGCTGGGGGTGGCGACGAGGGCGAGGAGGGACATGGTGTGCTCGACGACGAAGGGTATCGCGCCGCCATCCGGGCGGCTGCGCTTGTAGGATGACGCAGCGGCAACCGGATGGTCGCCGCCCCGGAGCTGCCCATGCCCGCTGTGTTCCTCCTCCTCCTCGGCTGCCTGCCCATCCCGGAGCACCACCGGCCCCCGCTGGACGGGCAGGTGCTGCGCGGAGACGCACCCCTGGCCGGCGCGACCGTCGAGGCCTGCACCTGGTCCACCTGGGAGCCGTTCCGCTGCGACGCGCCGCTGCACGCGGTCACCGACGACCAGGGGCACTTCACCCTGCCGGGCTGGTCCACCGGGGTCACACCGCTGCTCGGCGAGTCGCCCCTGTTCGAGACGGTCCTCACCGTCTGTGACGAGGCGGGCCGCGCCGTGGCGCTGGTCGGCGCCGGGCGCGACCCGGTCACCGTGCAGCTCACGCTCGGCGGGCCGCTGGTGCGGGCGGCGGACCCCTTCCGAACCTCGGACGAGGAGGCTGAAGCGGCGGGGGCGGAGCGGTGCGCGGCGCGCTGAGCGCGCTCACCCCTCCCGGATCAGCTCCAGCATCTCCTCCGCGCTCAGGCCGCCCGCCGCGTCCGTGCCGGCGAGGACCTTGTCGGCCAGCGCCCGCTTGCTGCGGTGCAAGGCCAGGATGCGCTGCTCGATGCTGCCCTCGCTGATGAGGCGGTAGATCGTGACCGGCCGGGTCTGACCGATGCGGTGCGCGCGGTCGCTGGCCTGGTCCTCCACCGCCGGGTTCCACCAGGGGTCGACGTGGATGACGTAGTCGGCCGCGGTCAGGTTGAGCCCGGCGCCCCCCGCGCGCAGGCTGATGAGGAAGACCCGCCCCGCCCCGGCCTGGAACGCCGCGACCCGCTTGTCCCGCTCCTTCGCGGGCGTCGCGCCATCCAGGTACTGGTAGGGCACGCCCCGCGCGTCCAGCCACGCCCGCAGCAGGGCCAGGTGCTTGACGAACTGGGAGAACACGAGCGCCCGGTGGTGCCCCTGCTCCAGCTGCTCCACCAGCTCCCCGAAGGCCTCCAGCTTGGACCCCGCCCCCGCGACGTGCTCGCCGCCCTCCACGAGCCGAGGCGAGCAGGCCGCCAGGCGCAGGCGGGTGAGCTGGGCAAGCACCTGGACGTGCCCAGGACGCGCGTCCTGCTCCAGCTCGGCCAGCGCGCGGCGCCGCAGCACCTCCAGGAAGGCGGCCTCCGCCGGGGCCGGCTCGACGAGGACGTCCACCTCGGTGCGGGAGGGCAGCTCCTGAAGGACAGTGGATTTTGTGCGACGCAGCACAAACGGCGCGATGAGCCGGGCGAGCTGGCGCTGGGCGTCCCGGTCCCCCGCCTCGACGGGCTTGCGAAACATGGCGTTGAAGCGCTTGATCGAGCCCAGGAAACCCGGGTTGAGGAAGCCGAACAGGGCGTGCAGCTCGCCCAGGTGGTTCTCCAGCGGGGTGCCGGTCAGGCCCAGGCGGAAGCCGGCCTGCAGGCCGAGGGCCGCCTTGTGCCGCTGCGTCGCGGGGTTCTTGATGGCCTGTGCCTCGTCGAGCACCACGGTGGCCCACGCCACCGCCGCCAGGGCCTCGGCCTCGGTGACGAGCAGGCCATAGCTGCACACCACCAGATCGCCGGGCTGGAGCCCGCCCAGCATCGCCTGCCGGTCGCCCGCGCCGAAGCGCAGGACCCGCAGCCCCGGGGCGAAGCGCCAGGCTTCCTGGGCCCAGTTGCCGCACACCGAGGTGGGCGCGACGACCAGGGCGGGCCCCTGGCGGGCCCGTCGCAGCAGCAGGGCCAGCGCCATGACCGTCTTGCCCAGCCCCATGTCGTCGGCGAGGCAGGCGCCCGCGCCCAGCTCGGCCAGGCGGGCGAGCCAGACGTAGCCGTCGTGCTGGTAGGGGCGCAGCGTGGCGGCGAAGCCCTCCGGCAACGTCGGGCGCTCCGGCAGGCTGCGCAGCCGGGCCAGCCCCTCGCGCCAGCCCTGGTCCACGCTCGGGCGGGCCGCCTCGTCGACCAGGGGGGCGAGGGTCTCCGCGGCCAGCGGGTGCACCTTGACGCTCTGGCCACGCCCGCCGTTCACCCGGGCCAGGGCGTCGAGCTGCTGGCGCAGGCGCTCGGTCAGGGCCACGAAGCTGCCGTCGTCCAGGCGAAGGAAGCGACCCTTCGTGGCCTGGACCTGCCGCAGCAGCGCGTCGAGCCGCAGGGTCAGCGCCTCATCCACCCGAAGCGACCCGGTGGCGGTGAACCAATCCTTGGCGGTGCGCACCGCGATCGTGAGGGCGCGGGCGTCCACCGAGGCCCGCAGGCGCAGGCTGGCGCCCTCGGGCCACTCGACCACCACGCGGTCCTCGCTCAGGCGGCCCAGCTCCTCCAGGAAGGGCAGCGCGTCCTCGGCCTCTGCGAAGAGGTGGTGCGCCCCGTTCCACTCCGCGGCGAGCAGGGACGGGACGTCGTGGTCGAACGCCGCGCGGGCCGCGGCCTCGGCCTCCAGGTCCCTCGCCACCCGCGCCGGCCGCCCGTCCACCCGGGCGAGCAGGGTGGTGGCGCCCGCCCCGGGCTCCAGCATCGCCGTGCCGGGCCCCGCGGGGGTGACCCCGACGCGCGCCTTCACGCTGCGGCCCTCGGGCCAGAGGCGCACCACCGGGCGGGGATCGCCGTCGACCTCCCGCGCCCCCGCGCCGCCCGCGCTCAGCCTGAAGTGCTCGCCCATGCGCTCCATGAGGGCGTCCAGGCGAGGGGCTTCGGCCTTGGGCACGCTCAACCCACCGCCGAGCAACGCCGCCAGCTCCAGCTGCTTGGGGCTGAACTCGACGACCTCGTGGCCCTGGTCCCCCACGGGCTGCACTACCACGCCCGACCCCGGCGGCGGGCTCACCTTGACGTGCAACTGGCCGCCCTTCTGCTCCTGGACGAGGCTCGGCTCCAGCCTGACGATGGTGAGCGGCCTGCCGTCGGGTGAGAACACCGCGTCGTGCCCCGCCAGCGCCGCCCACACCCCCTCGCCCCACAGGTACTCGGTCTCGGTGTAGCCGCGGTAGCTCCTCCAGCTCCGGGCCTTGAGGTGGGCCACGACGCGCAGATCGGCGTCGCTCATCCCGGCGACGGAGCCGGGCTCGCCGTGCAGGCGGGACAGCGCGACGGTCCGCCCCTTGGACCACCCGCCCTTCTTGCCGCGGGTCTGCTCGCGGGCCTCCAGGTCCACCCCGTCCGGGCCGGTCCTGAGCGTCCAGGCGATGCGCCTGGTCTTCTGGGGCGTCTCCCCGCTCAGGGCCTCCTCGAGCTGCGCCAGGCGGCGGGCCCAGGTCGGGGACGACGCCCGGTGCTGGACCAGGGACACGGCCCCAGCGACCGATTCGCCGCCGCGCAGGCTCTCCAGCTCGCCGACCACCCAGCCCCAGCCGATCCGCCGGGCGTGCGCGATCGCCTCGTTCAGTCGGGGCTCGGGCAGCTCCTTGTCCGACCAGCGCGCGACCAGGCCCTCGAGCAGGACCCCGAAGGGATGCATGGCCGGGCCGAGGGGCTTGCGTTCAGGCTCCACGAGGTGCAGCAGATGCGGCCAGCCGCTCAGGCTCGACCCCGGGCGACGCCCGTACTCCTCCACGCCGTAGGTGAGCATGGACACGGCCTGCTTGCGCCGGGTCTTGGAGCCCTCCAGGATGAAGGCCAGGGGCATCAGGGCCCCCTCGGCCCCGTTGATCACGATGTTTCGCTTCCCCACCCGACCACGCACCTCGGCCAGCACCTTGGCGAAGGACGTCGCAGCGCCCTTGAGGTCGCCTCGGACGAGCTGGAGCCACGCCCGGACCGCGGAGGTGTCGTCGGGGAGCGCCGCCAGGAGCCGCTCCGCCAGCGCGAACTCCCCCGCGAGCATGGCCAGGCTCGCCCCGCTCTCCAACCACAACGGCAGCGCTCGGCTCTCCTTGCAGGCCTCGGTGTACGTGGCGAGACCCGACACAGACCACGCCCCCTCGAAGCTGTCCCGGGCCAGGTGGGCGAGGACCGCTTCCCGCAGGCTCGACGCGAGCCGATCGAGCTGCCCGGTCTGCAGGGGGTCGGTGAACCACCGGCGCAGCGGAAGAGGACCCTTGTGGAAGCGCAACAGAGACTTGTACTGGGGCAGATCCCCGCTCAGCATGGCGTGACGGAGCTCTCGCTTCAGCGTGCCCGGCCGGCCGTGATACCAGCCCCCATGCCATCGGGGCAGCTCCAGGGGCTCCAGCGCGCTGAGGCGCGCGTACATCGCCTCACAGCGGCCCTCGGCGACCATCTCGCGGAAGGCCGCCTCGCCCGCCTCCGGCGCTGCGCAGAGCCGCCCGTCGTCGATCAGGAGCCCCTGCTGGAGGAGCGGCGTCGCGATGTCGTCCACCGCCGCCGTGCTCGGCGCGCGCCCCTTGACCCGGACGCCCAGGGAGCCGAGCATGCGCCCCAGGATGCTCCGCGTCAAGCCGTCCTCGGCGACCGCGAGGATCTCGATGAGGTGCCGCTCGGCGGGCTGGAGTCGTTCAAGGGCGGCTGTGGACATGGGGGGCCTCGGTCGGGGCTCCCGGACAATATCCGGATCGGGCGGGGGGCGCCCGCAGGGCCTGGACAGATTCTGTCCGCCGGTGCTACAGACCCTTGCTTCTCCTCGCCAGAGGCCCCATGTCCCTCCCCACCGAGCTCGCCGCCCTCCTCAAGACGGTCGACCACCCCGGCCACTTCTACACGTCAGGCGTCCGGATCACGCCCATGCCCGCACTGGAGGTCGACGGGGTCGGCCCGCTCTCCTTCCCCCTGCCGCCGGAGCAGGCGCGCCGCCTGATCGCGGTCGCCGAACGAGCCCCGTACGGTCGCGGCCCGGACACGCTGGTGGACACACAGGTGCGACGGGCCTGGCAGCTCTCGCCGGATCAGCTGCGCGTCGGCGAAGGGCCCTGGTCCGAGACCCTCGACGCCATCGTGCGCGCGGCCGCTCACGGGCTGGGGGTCGCCGGAGAGGTCGACGCACAACTGTACAAAATGGTGGTCTATGACCCACAGAGCTTCTTCGCTGAGCACCGTGACACCGAGAAGACCGCCGGCATGTTCGGGACGCTGGTCATCGTGCTCCCCTCCCCGCACGAAGGCGGCGAGCTGGTCGTGCGACACCTCGGCGAGGAGGCCGTACTCCCCCTGCCCGGGGCGCCGTCCTTCCAGGTCAGCTACGCGGCGTTCTACGCGGACTGCCTGCACGAGCTGAGGCCGGTCACCGAGGGCGTCCGACTGGCGTTGATCTACAACCTCGTGCGACGGGACCGGGGCCGGCGCCCCCAGCCGCCGGATCATCGCGCGGTGGTCCGGCGGGTCGCCGCGCTGCTGGAGCGCTGGCAGCGGGACCTCGGAGACCCGAACGACGAGGACGTCCCCGAGAAGCTCGTCTACCTGCTGGAGCACCGCTACACCTCCGCCGAGCACGCCTTCGCGGCGCTCAAGAACGGTGACGCGGCTGCGGCCAACGTGCTGGAGGCCGCAGCCGAGGCTGCGGACTGCGCCCTCCACCTCGCGCTGGTCTCCATCGAGGAGAGCGGCAGCGCCCACTCCACCTGGTACGAACCCCGGAGGGGGCGGCGTTGGTATCGTGACGGGTGGGAGGCCAGGTCGAACGAGGACTTCGAGGTCATGGAGGTCCTGGAGCGCACGCAGACCTTGACCGACTGGCGGACGCCAGAGGACGACGAGGCCCCCCTCGGCGTGCTGGTCCTGGAGGACGACGCGCTGAGCCCCCCGGGTGCGCTGGAGGACACCGACCCGGACGAGAAGACCTACCAGGAGGCCAGCGGCAACGAGGGCGCGACCTTCGCGCGCGCCTGGCGCCGCGCCGCGCTGGTGCTCTGGCCACGGCCCCGCACGATGGATGTGGTCGCAAAGAGCGGGCTGGGCGCCAGCCTGCCCTATCTGGAGGGGCTGGTGGCCCGCTGGGTCGAGGGCGGCGAGGACCTGGCCGCGCCCGAGCGGCGGGACGCCTGCGCGCTGGGCCACCGCATGGTCGACACCTGGCCGGAGACCTCCTGGACGTGGCGAAGCCCGCCGCGCACCGACCAGGCCGCGGCGGCGCTGGCCTTGTTCACCGAGCTGGGATCGCCGACGCTGGTCACCGCGATGGTCTCGCAGGTGTTGATCGGGATCCGCTACGAAGGCAGCGAGAACGAGGCGCTGGCCGACGCGCTGACGCTGCTGGAGCCGGAGGTCGCCAGCGACCTGCTGCGCAGGCTGGTCGAGCGCCACGCCCACTTCGGGTTCGCGGCCTGTGCTGCGCTCCTCAACCTCGCCTGCGACCCCATGCTCGATGTTGACCTGGAGGCGCTGCGCCCCGCCGCCGAGGCGCTGGTCGGCCACCTGCCGGTCGGACCGGACCCGAGCCGCCGATACGAGGGCTGGCGTCGCCCGGAGATGCCTGACGCCACGTTCGTGTCGAATCTGCTGGAGGCTCTGTGGCGGCTTGAGGTCCCCGAACTGCGAGAGCGTGCCGTGACGGGGATGCTGGCGCGGCCGGACGCCTACCCCATCGATGACGTCCTGCTGCCGGCGACCCTGACGCTGGGCTGGTGTCTCGGCCCGATCCGCTACGATTCGTTGTTGGAGGCCTGTCTGACCCACCTGCGCGCCCGCGTCGCGCTCCCTCTGGCGCCGCCGAGCGACTGGCGTCGAGAGGCGGCCCCGGGCTGTGCTTGCGAAGATTGCCGGGCGCTGCGCGGCTTCCTCGTCGACCCGGCGCAGGAGACCTGGCGGCTGAAGGCGGCGAAGGACCGGCGGCATCACGTGGAGGCAGAGATCCGTCAACGTCTCTACGATGTATACGGTCAAACCGAGCGGCGGGGCAGCCCGCACACGCTCGTGCTGACGAAGAACCAGCGGAGCTACGAGCGGCGGGTGGCGCAGAGAGCGGCGGATCGGGCAGCCTTGAAGGCGCTGGCGGCGCTTCCGTAAGGTCGTGTTCATGGGGATCAGCGGTGAGGAGGCTACGACCTGGGGGTGCCCGTGGGCAGCCCCCAGGTCCCCCCTCCCCAGGGGTGGCTACAGGCCGCCGTTGGTGGCGATGCGGTACAGCCAGGGCTTGAAGCGCCGGGCCGGGTCGAAACGTGCGCGGTGCTTGTAGACCTTCAGCCAGGTCTCCTGGAAGGCGTCGTCCGCGAGGCTCGCCGAGCCGGTGCGCCGGTGCAGGTACCGATAGAGCGGCTGCCGCCAGCGGGCGAAGAGCTGCTCGTAGGCAACGCGGTCGTCCTGGCGGACGCGGGCCATCAGCACCTCATCCGAGGGCTCGTGGATCGGGGCTTGCTGTGCGTTCATCTCACCCCCCACTACCGGTGGCCCGTCGGGTTTGTCCCAGCGGGTCGCATATTTTCCATGATTCTGTGTCGCGCCTCCAGATCTCAATGCTTTGTGCGGCACGAGCTCGGCGCGCACGGCGAACCCAACCCGCCCGCACACGCGATACGCCTGCGTCGCCCGCCCCCAACCTGCTGGACGCCGTCCCCGCCGCAGGTGGCAGCGAGCACGTCGTCGGGCTCATCAAGACCTGCGACGACCCCGCAGCGCTGACACCCCACTCATCCCCCCCCGTCCCCCGCTCACCCCGCCAGCGCCCTCGCTCACCACAAGGCCCCCGGAGGCGACCCGCAACGCCCCTACCCTGTCCCCACCGCCCGGACCCGGCGGCCCACCCGAGGAGCGAGCGATGCGGACGATGACGAGGTTGGCGATCACGATGGCCCTGGGCGGCTGCGCGAAGGGCTCGGTGGTGGACAGCGGGCAGGCCGGGGACGTGCCCCGCTTCGACGAGGGCCCGCCCGGCCTCGCCGGTCAGTGGGTCCCCCAGCACGCGATCCCGGGCCTCCAGGCCGGGCTCTCGTTCAGCGACACCGGGCGCTGCGCCATGTGGCTCGTGGACACCGGCGAGCCGATCGGGACCTGTGACTGGGCCCTCGACGGCGACGCCCTCACCCTCTGGTTCGACGCCGACGGGCCCCGCGGCGCCAGCGAGCACCACGCGCTGGTGGAGGACGACGCCCTGGTCTTCGAGGTGGGCCCGGACGGCTGCGACCAGCGCGGGGGCCTGCTCATCGCCAGCGCGTGGGTGCGGCAGCGCTGATGGACGGGGGCGGAGCGCGGCGCTACGCTCGGGGATCGGAGCCCCGGATGCCCGAGCCTCAGCCGCCCCTGTCCGCCGCCGTCCTCTGGGGCATCAACGCCCTGGTGTGGACGGCGATGGGGCTGCTGAACGCGGCCCACGCCTACGTGGCCTGGCCGGCCAAGGGCTTCGACATGACCGTCGGCATGGCCCTGGAGAGCGGCATGGTCGCCTCCCTGGGCTGGTTCCTGCTCACGCCGGCCTTCTACCTGCTGATCCAGCGCCTCCAGCCAGGCCCGGGGCGCTGGGGTCGGACCGCCGCGGCCCTGGCCGTGGCCGTGCCGGTCGCGCTGACCGTCCACCCCCTCATCCACATCAGCTTCGACATCTGCGCGAGCGCGCTGCGCACCAAGGAGCTCCACCCCCTGGAGCACCTCCGGGAGATCAGCATCGCCTCCTCCTGGTTCAACCTGCTCAACGCCCTGGGCGTCAGCGCCGCGCTCATCGCGGCCCGCTCCATCCGAGAGGCCCAGGAGCGCGCCCTGTCGGCGGCCCGGCTGGAGACCGCCCTCGGCGAGGCCCGGCTGGAGGCGCTTCGCCTGCAGCTCAACCCCCACTTCCTGTTCAACACCCTCAACAGCATCTCGGCCCTGGTCTCCGTCGACCCCGACGCCGCCGAGCGCATGATCGCGCGGCTGGGCGACCTGCTGCGGGTCACCCTGGCGTCCCAGCAGGGCGGCGAGGTGCCGCTGGCCCAGGAGCTGGAGGTGCTGGAGCTGTACCTGGACATCGAGCGGGTGCGCTTCGGGGACCGCTTGACCGTCTCGGTCGACCCGGAGCCGGGCACCGAGATCCTGGCGGTGCCCGCCTTCATCCTGCAGCCCATCGTGGAGAACGCCCTGCGGCACGGGGTGGCCTCCCGGGCGGGGCCCGCGCGGGTGGCGCTGCGCGCGGCGCGGCGCGGCGACACCCTGGAGCTGTGCGTCCGGGACGACGGCCCGGGCCTCAACGGCCTCGATCCGGAGCAGATCAGCCTCGGCGTGGGCCTGAGCAACGTCCGGCAGCGCCTGGCGACCCTCTATGGTGAGGCCGGGCGTCTGGAGCTGGCCGAGGACACGCCCCGGGGCACCCGCGTCACCCTCACCCTGCCCGCCCGCCGGGCCGCGTGAGCCGCCATGCCCATCCGCACCCTCATCGCCGACGACGAACCCCTGGCCCGCCAGCGCCTGGCCGGCCTGCTCGAGACCGAGCCCGACGTCGAGCTGCTCGGCGCCTGCGCCGACGGCCGCGAGGCCCTGGACCGCGCCCGCGCCGAGGCCCCGGACCTGCTCTTCCTCGACATCCGCATGCCCGAGATGACCGGGATCGAGGCGGCGCGGGCCCTCGCCCGGGAGGGCGGGCCGGCGGTCGTGTTCGTCACCGCCTACGATCGGCACGCCATCGAGGCTTTCGAGCTGAACGCCCTCGACTACCTGCTCAAGCCCTACGACCGGGAGCGCTTCACCCGCTGCCTGGAGCGGGCCCGCCGCCGCCTGCGCGCGCCCGCCGAACCGGGGCTGACCGCCCGCCTCCAGCGCCTGCTGTCCGGGCTCGGAGACCCCCAGCGCCTGGAGCTGCGGGACGGCGCCGACACGGTCTGGTTGCCCGTCGGCGAGGTGGACTGGGTCGAGTCCGCCGGCAACTACGTGGTCGTGCACAGCGGCGGCGCCACCTTCATGGAGCGGGCGACGATGAGCGACATGCTGCGGCGCCTGGGCGGGGGTGACTTCCTGCGCTGCCACCGCACCGCCATCGTGAACACCCGCCGCGTGCGCGCCCTCCACGCCCCCTCGTCCGGGGAGCTGCACCTGCGGCTGGCCTGCGGCGCCGAGGTGCCGGTGAGCCGGCGCTACCTGGAGCCGCTGCGGGAGGCGCTGGCGGGGCGGTGAGATCTTCTCTGAGGCGTACAAGTTGTACGCTCTCCAAGAGGAACCAGAGTCCGAAAACAGCGCTCCTTGGGTAGAGTATGCGTACACGATGAGGTGTCGCGATCATGCCCGAGGCCACCCAGAAGTCGCTCTTTGAGTACCTGAGCTACCGCAGCCTCCTGCGCGATCGGCTCCGCGCTGGCGGCTGGACCCAGGCGGCCTTCGCCGCCCGGCTCGACTGCACCCCCGCGCTGATCAGCCAGATGATCACGGACAGCGCGGCGCGCCGACGCAACCTCACCGAGCAGCGGGCCGAGGACGTCATCACCGCGCTGGGCTTCACGCCCGCAGAGGCCGAGTTCTTCCGCGCCCTGCGGGACTACACCCACGCCTTCGAGCAGGGCAGGCCCCGGCTCCAGCGGCGGGCCTGGCTGCGCATGGCCACCTTCCGCCGCTTCGCCCAGGCCCGCGCGGTGGACCTCCAGCACATGGAGCTGGCCGAGCGCTGGTACCTGCCGATCCTCCTGGAGATGCTCCGCGACGACGCCCTCTCCCAGGACCCCGAGCAGCTCGCCCGCCGTGTCATCCCCGCCGTGAGCCGCTCCGAGGTGGAGGACGGGCTCGCCTACCTGCTCGATCAGGGCTTCGCGCGCCGCGACAAAGCCGGGCGCCTGGCGCCGACCGACGACCTGTTCGACGGCATCGCCCGCTCCTCCACCAACGTCCAGCAGATGGCCTTGGACCTTCTGTACCGCTTCTCGCTGCAGCACGCGCTGGATGGCCTGGATCGCTTCGATCTGCCGGAGCGGTACTACGGCACAGCGTTCGTGCGCATCCCCGAGGAGCGCATGGACGAGGCCAAGCGCCGGTGCATCCAGCTTCTGCGGGAGCTGGTGACCCTGGCCGAGGCGGAGCCCCGGGGACGGGGGCGGGTCTTCCAACTCAGCCTGGCGTTGTTCCCCAGGACGGATTGAGATGCACCGGGGGGGGCCATCAATACCAGACCGCAGCGCTCCGGAGCTGGTCGCCGATCGCGACGCGCAGGGTC
The DNA here is from genome assembly GCA_020632795.1 of Alphaproteobacteria bacterium. Lineage (GTDB taxonomy): Bacteria > Myxococcota_A > UBA796 > UBA796 > CAJQPC01 > JACKEV01. The sequence continues at coordinate 11,027 of JACKEV010000024.1, read as the reverse complement.
ACCGCGCCTTCGGCGGCGCCCGGGTGGAGGGCGAGCTGCTGGGCGGGCAGGTCCACCCGAAGGATGAGCAGGCCGAGGTCGAGATCGAGCGCGCCCTCCTCCAGCGCGACCTCCACGCCGCAAGGCGGCGGCGCGGCGAAGGACACCGCGTCGGTGGACCCTGCGGCGAGCGGGAGACGCAGCGCCGCCTCGCCCGCGACGCAGGGCGTGAGCACCAGCTCTCCCTGCAAGGACACGATCCGGGTCTCGCCCAGGGCGCTTTCAAACCAGAGGCTGGCGGGCTCCGGGTCTCCAAGCACGACCCCGGCGAGGCTGACGTTGCAGAGGAAGAGGAGCGCCGCGAGCGACGCGGCGTGTGGGTGGCGGGACGGCATGGGGGGCTCCTGGGCAGAGGGGGGAGAGGGCTCGGTCACCGACCGGCGCCTGCTCTCCAGGGCCGCTCGGCACCCGCACACGATGGCCACAGCCCGGCCGAGGGGTCGTCACCGTCCCCTCGCGATGACGACCCCCTCCCATCGACCCTCTACGGTGGCTGTGCAGGCCACGACTCGCTCCAGACCCCAACCCGGAGAACAGGATGGACCCGGACCCCACGCTCGTCGTCGTCGGCCTCGCGCTCACCCCCGCGCTGTCGTGTCTGATACAGACAATCCCGCCGATCTTCGGTGACACCCCACCGTCCGGGCCGGCCATGCAGAGCTGGCCCGGCGAGTCACCGGCCACGGTCCGGCTGCCGCTGGACCGGACATCCCAGGCGTTGGGGCGCTTGACGGTGGTGAAGCAACACCTGGAGCGGGGGGGCTGCGTGCTGGTCGAGGTGCTCCCCTGGCATCGCGATCACCGCGGCGGCGTCCCGGAAGGGCACAGCGCCGACGTGGTGCTCGCGGCCAGCGCGCTCGCCGCGCTGCTGCCCCGGCACGACGGCGAACGGATGGCCCGCCCCGGTGGCCGCACGGGGCCCGACGTGATCTGGACCGGGTCAGCCTCACTGGTCCTGCGGGTCAACGAGGCGGGGCAGGAGCACCATCTCTTCGGCCCGATCCTGGGTTGGGAGGAGAAGGCCCGACGCCTCGGCGAGGCCATCGACGCGGTGCTCGCCGAGCGCTCGGCGTCCCGCCCGCCGCTGGTGGTGCGCGTCGTGCTGGCCGACGAGCAGCCGGACGCAGAGGTCCGGGCCGGGCTGCGCGCCGCCGGCCTCGCCCCCCTCGCCGACGAGGTGACCTGGACCGTCCGTCGGTCGTTCACCCGGCCAGGCGGAGTCGAGGGGCACGCGCTGGTGGAGGTGGAGCTCTACCGGGTCCGCGACGTCGCCGAGCTGCAAGCCGCCGTGGTGGGCCAGCCGGCCCCCGACGGGCCGCTGACCGAATGGCGGGACTTCGTCGAGCAGCGCGCCTGGATCTGGCAGCGCGTGAGCTTGCGCGGCCGAAAGGCGGAGATGAAACGCCTCCATCAGCTGCTGATCGACGCCATCGCCACGTTCGTCGAGCGCATCCGGCAGCAGCGCTGGGATCAGGCGGCCGGGGAGGAGACCGACTACACCTCCCCCCGCGTCCTCGATGCCTGGGAGAAGCTCACCGCGCAGCTCGTGTGCGGGCGGCTGGAGCCTCAGCCGGGCACCCTCGTGGGCCCAGGCGGGACCTATGAGCTTCTGGAGCTGCTGGCCCGCCGACCCAGGCGCTGGAGCACCTGGCGCGCGCGCTCCGCCGAGACCGGCCACACGGTCGCGCTGACCATCCTGGCGGACGACGCCGGCCCGCAGGTCTGGTACGCCTTGAGCCGATCGGCCGATCAGATGTCGGTGGTCGAGCACCGCGCCGTCCCGAGGATCCAGGTGACCGACGGAGACGACAGCTTTCACCGCTACATCGTGCACGACTGGGTCGACGGCCGGCCGCTGGATCCGCAGGCCTGGGGGCCCGGCGACCTGAACGAGGTGGTCACCCTGGTCCGTAAGCTCGCAGACCTGTGCGTCACCCTCCGCGGCCATCAGCTCTGCCTGTTCGGCCTGCCGCCCGAGACCCTCGTCCTTGGCCCGGAGGGCCTGAGCCTGGTCTCGTTCGCCTTCGTCCACCGCTACGACGAGCCCCATGCCCTGCTGGCCTTCGACGAGACACAGGCACCGTACCTGTATCGCAACACGCTCTCCCGTCCCACCAACGGCGTCGGTGCGGTCGAGGGTCTTCGGGCCACCACCCACGCCCTGGCGACGCTCACGCTGGCCCTGCTCTCCGACGACCCGCTGCCCCAGCGGCGCCTGACGGTGGACGATCTGGCGGAGCGGATCTTGAGCCTGCGGTGCCCCGGCGCCATCCAGAAGGCCCTGGCGGGTGTGCTCGTGGCGGACGACCCGGCGGAGGTCGTCCTCGAGCCGCAGGGCTTTGCCGTGCGCCTGTCCGACGCGCTCCAGACGAAGGTCCAGCTCCCCTTCGTGCCCTCCGTGCGGGTCTCCGGCCAGCAGCTCCGCCGCATCGTGCTCCTCCTGATGGTCCTCATCCTCAGCGAGATGGTCGCCATCATCTACGTGGCGCACCTCGCCCACAAGGTCTCGCGGGCCGAGGAGATGGTCCGCGAGCTTCAGGAGCGCACCCACAGCCTTCAGGAAGACCAGGGCGCCGCCCAGCGCCTCGACGCGACCCACCAGCAGGAGGATTGAATGACCACAGACGACCGCTCCCCGGGGCCGATTGCCCTTCCCGCGACCCTCCGGAGCTTCATCGACGCCATCGAGGTGGCGTTGATCTGTGGCGGCCCCCGGGCCGCGTCAGGAGAGGACAAGGTCCACGCGACCCCCGCCTTCATGGCCCGCTGGCCGGACCGCTGGGAGGCCCTCTACCGTCAACTCCTGGCGCGCCCCGAGGCCGCCGCGCTCCGTGTGCAGGCTTTGGACCCCCGGGCGCTCCTCTTCGTCGAGCTGGCCCACCTCCAGCAGCTCCGCCTGGGTCCCTGGCGCGAGGCCGCCACGCCGGGGGACCCCTGGACGTCCCTGTGGATCCACGACGCGCCGGCCTCTCCGCAGGGCGTCCACACCGCGCTGGACCGCGTGCTGAGGGATCCCGAGCTGTCCGAGGTCATGACCGCGTCCCGCCTGGAGGCGACGAACCAGCTCCACGACCGGCTGGGGCGCCACCCCTCGATCGTCGAGCCGCTGCACGCCCTGGCCAGCGACACCGGGGAGCGCCCGCCGCTGCGAACGATCCAGCCGCTGGTGGTCCCCGGCGTCCCCGGGTGGGCCCTCGACGTCACGCTCGGCGTCGCCGAGGAGGACTACGTCGTCCGCGTGGCCCGCCGCCCGACGACCCTGTCCCCCCGGCCGGCTCCGCTGATGGTGGTGGGCCTGGTCCGCCTCCGCGACGGCTCCGATCCACACCTTCCAACCCAGGAGTTCGGCCGCCCCCACGTCATGGGGCCAGAGCAGGACGTCCTGACGTGGTTCGAGGAAGCCACGAGCGCCGAGCTGAGGGTCTGCGCCTGGACGCTGCCGGACACGGAGGTCCCATGAGCGGGAGCTTCTTCCAGCCGCCCTTGCTCGATCCCTGGGTGTTGCTCAACGAACCCCGGCGGGTGCTGCGTCACCTGCTGGAGCCCGAGCAGGGGCACCCGCTCAAGGGAGCCCCCCCGAACCCCCAGGAGGAGATCGCGAGGCGCCTCGGGCCGATCCTGGAGGCCCCCCCGGAGCGGCGCGCCGAGGTCGCGCGCGACCTCATCAGCGCGATGCCCCTGCGCCCACCCGACGCCGGTCCCTGGCTCCTCGGTCCCCCGATGGAGGTGATGGACCTGCTCGTCGGCGGGTCCATCAAGGTGAAGGCCTCCACCCCCCTCCTGGACGCCAGCGGTGTCCGGATCGGCGTCTCCTTCGGGGGCGTGGAGGAGTACTGGGGGCAGACGCCCATCGGATGGAGCCGCCGCAACCGCCTCTCGGCCGGCGGCTCGGTCCGGCTGCCCGCCGACAACACCCGGCCGCTGCTGGCCCATCTGCACAGCAGCCGCGCGGTGTTCGTGCGCCGCGGCGGAGTCTGGTCGGTGTGTCCGGCCTTCGAGGCGCTGCGCCGCGACGGCGCGCTGGACCGCCCGTGCCCCCCGGTCGAGCTGGGCCCTGAGGCGATGGTGCAGGCGACGCTTCAGGCCATCGCCCAGGCCAGCGCCGAGGTGGATGCGTGGAGCCCGTCGGACTGCGGCCTGGTGTTCGCGATGGTCCTCGCGCCGCTCTGCATCCCCACGCGGCTGCTGGAGGGTCGCGTGTTGGACGACGCGCCCGGCGCGGTAAGGTACCGGACGTGCCTGGCGACGCTGGCGATGCACCCGGACCTGCAGCTGCTCTTCGCTGCCCTCGACGCCATCGAGACCGCGATCGCAGCGCAGGACCTCGCCACGATCAACGACGCCCTGGAGGGCCTCCGGGTCCCCCCCGAGCCGGACCTCCGGCGCGCGAGTCAGACCCTCGCGGCGCGCACCGGGGTGCTGCTCACAGACTGGAGGGCGCGCCTGAACCGGCCCCCCTGGAGCAGCTCCTTCGCCGCCGGGCTGACGAGGAAGCTGTTGGCCGAGGTGGCGCAGGCTGGCGTGGATGGGCTCCTTCATGGGGACCCCGACGCGCCCCTCGACAAGGAACCGCCGGCCCTCCAGAGGCTGAACAACACCTTCAAGAACCAGCTCTGCAAGCTGCGGACGAGGTGGATGGACCGGCTCGCCGAGCTGATCTACGTGCGGTGGCTGTCGATGCGCTCGTTCAGCCGCCCATGATGAGGCCACCGCCCCGCCGGGGGTGCTTCTCCGGCGGGCGCTCCTGGCGCTCCGGAGGCCGGGCGTCGTCGTCGACGAGGGCCCGGCCGCCCCACAGGAGCACGCCCAGGAACACGAAGGAGAGGCCCAGGTGCAGACCCAGGGCCAGCGTCACGCCCCGCCTCTTCAAGCCAGACTGTCTGAACATGGTTCGGCGTTCGGGCCGCAAGACCCTCCGTATCGCGCCCAATACGCGCTTGAACCGCCTCATCTTCGGGCTCCTGCTCAGATCGACCTCGACGTCACCCTACCCGGGCGCTCGGGTGGGGTCGTCACCGCAGCAGGGCGCGGCACGCTCAGCGAACCCCGCGGCTCGTGATGCGCCGGGGGTTGATCGACTTCGTGGCGGTGAAGATGGCGTTGTTGTCATCGCCGTCGACGTCCATCAGGCCGGTCACCAGGAAGTCTCCGCCCGGCGTGCTGGTGCTCGGGGGCGTCGTGGTGACGCCGTAGGCGCCTCGCACCGCGCCCTCCGGGAAGAAGCCCAGGGCCTGCCAGTCCGGATCGCTCGGGTTCCACACGCGGAGGACCACGCCAGGATCCGAGGTGGGGTACAGCGGAAGTGGCAGGAACTCGTTGAACGTGGCCTCATAGGCCATCTGGTGGCCTTTGATGCCCCGGACGCAGACGTTGGCCTCGCCCAGCCGGGCGTCGGAGCGCCACTCCAGCCAGGTGGGTACAGCGATGGCCGCCAGGATGCCGATGCAGGCCAGCGCGATCATCAACTCAACGAGGGTAAAGCCGTCTCTTCGCACGGACATACGCCACTCCATCTCGGGCCCGCCCCGGTGGGGATCCAGCTCGTCTGAGGTACCAGGACACCGTACAGCCCTCCATCGTCCACCTGCAAATCACGCTCATCACAGGCTGTACGCTCATGGCGTACGGTCTGTGAACCGGTGTCGGCGCGCCGGCGAATCCCCCCCGCCCTGCGCCAGGTCATCCCCGCCCACTCTGCCCCCGACGCCCAGGACACCGCCTCCGCCCGGTGGCATGCAGGGCTTGACGGGAGGTCTGCCAACCTGCCGGAGCCCGGACGCCCCAACCGACAGGCGCTGCTCTGCTTCGCGCTCACGTTCGCCCCTTCCTGGGGTGACGTCCTGCTCGCCACCGCAGGGACCGGGTTCCCGGGCACGCCGGAGGGGGTCGAGGCCCGCTTCCCCCTGGCGCTGGTCACCCTGCTGCTGGGGCCCGCCCTCGCCGAAGTGGGGCGCGCTGGCAGCGTTCGGCGTCGCGGCGGTGGCGCCGCGGGTCAACCGCGCTTCATCTTCGCCTTGAGGGCCTCCAGCTCTGCGCGGGCGCGGGCCTCCTTGTCCTGTGCCGACGGCCTGGCGTCGCCGGCCGGCCGCGCGGCCTCGGCGGTCTCCTCCGCGCGCCGGGCCCAGTCCGGGGTCTCCACCTCGCCGACGGGCAGGTTCGGCTTGTCCCGCTTCGCGTCGGCCTCCTGGGCGGCCTTGAGCCGCGCCTCGGCGTCTGCCGCGAAGCCGTCCAGGGCGCCCTCCACCCGACGCTCCGCCTGCCGCCGGGCCGCCTTCGCGGCGGCGTCGCCCGCGCTCTTCCGGGTGGCCGCGACGGCCTGCCCCAGCATCTTCTCCAGATCGTCGAGGAGACCCATACCGCTCCTGGGGCCCACACCTCGCCGCGCGCGGGCCTGGAGGTGTTCTACCGTACGATCCCGCTCAGCGAACGAGAACCTCGCCGGAGTGTGCAAGGTTGAGGATCAAAGCCTACCCCGATCCCGGCAACTGAGATACCCGACACCGATGACGAAGACCGAGCCCCAACCTGATGGCACCCTGAACCCGAACAACGTGCGCGAGCGCCTGGGCAGCCGCATCCGCCACCTCCGCAAGGCGCGGGGCTGGACCCTCGCGGATCTGGCCCAGCGCGCGGACGTGCAGATCGCGGACCTCTCCAAGTGGGAGACCGGCAAGCGCGGCCCCAACGTCGAGAGCCTCATCAAGCTGGCGGACGGGCTCGGCGTCCCACCCGCCGAGCTGTTCGAGCTGACCGATCCACCCGCCCGCCCCGAGCTGGACCGGATCATCGCCCTGCTGCTGAACAGCTCCGATGAGACCCTCCGGCTCGCCCGCCGCATCGTCGAGGTCCTGGTCCACCCCGAGGCGCACTAGCGCTCCCCCCTGTCCTTGCAAGGGGATTTTTGTCAAGGATCGGGGGGAGCACTTGTATCTCTCCATGAAAAGGGATAGGTATTATAGACAAAAGAAATTGTTACTTACAACAAAACAGGGGGCGCGGATGCCCACCAACAGTACGGATCAGCTCGGCCCACGCATTCGAGAAGTGCGGGTCGCTTGTGGCTTCTCGCAAAAGCGCCTCGCGGCGCGCTGCGGCATCGCCGCGGCGGACTTGAGCAAATACGAGCTTGGCCGCCGCCTCCCCACCCTGGACTCCCTCGCCCGGATCGCGGAGGCGCTCGGCGTGCCCCTGCAGGAGTTCTTCCTGTTCAGCATGGCCTGCCGGGAGCCCGAGCCGGTCGTTGCGATCCGGCAGCTCCTCCAGGACCAGCCCGAGCCGGTGCTGCGCCTCGCCCTGCTGCTGGTGACGACGCTGGTGGAGGAGGGCGAGACGGTGGTGCGGCTGCGCTGAAGAGGGCCGCTGTAAGCGCGGCAAAGGCAGGCCGCCGGGCGATCTTCCGTGTATGGGTTCGGGTGGTCCCGAGCCCTCCGCAGGAGTCCCCGCATGAGCCCGCTCCCCTTCTTCCTGATGCTGGCGGCGACGGCGCAGGCCGCCGACCCGCCCCCCGCCCCGTCGCTCTCGGTCGGGATGGTGATGCCCTACGGCGTCCACCCCGGCGTCCAGGCCAGCCTGAGCGAGCCGCTGGGCGAACACCTGTTCCTGCGTCAGCAGCTCGCCTTCAGCGCCCGACCCGACAACCACCTCGCGGGCATGGCCGAGCTGGAGGTCGGACTGCAGAAGCCCTGGCGCAGCACCATGACCGCGGCGGCCTCGCTGGGCCTCGGCTACGAGCTGCGGGCGCAGACCCTCACCCGGACCGTCACCCTGGGCACCGGCAGCAGCACCCGGGACCGCGCCCTCCAACACAGCCTGATGCCGACCCTGAACGGGCAGCTCGGCTGGCGCCTGTCCCCTCGCCTCAGCGTCTTCGCCGGCCTCTCCGTCGGGCGCCGCGTGCCCATCGGCGCCCCGGGCGAGCTGCTCCTCATGGTGGAGCATGGGCTTCGGCTCCGATTGGGGGCTGTATGACCCGCCGGGAGCTGCTGCAGCGCTTCGCCGCCCTGGGCCTGGCGGCGCCGTTCGCCGGGCTGCCGGCCTGCGCCCCGGGCGAGGGGCTGTACTGGGACTTCGACGTGACCTTCACGGGCAGGGTGGTCGTCGTGGGGGCCGGCGCGGCGGGCCTGGCGGCCGGCTATCTGCTGGACCGCTACGGGATCGACTTCGAGATCGTCGAGGCCGCCCCGGTCATCGGCGGCCGGGTCCGCGCCCTCGAGGGCTTCGTGTCGGTGGACCTCGACGTCGGCGCGGAGTGGATCCATCAGGACCCCTCGGTCCTGGCCGAGCTGGTGGACGACCCCGACGCGGAGGGCGTCATCGACGTCATCCCCTACAGCCCGGAGACCCTGGCCCTCGCCCGGGACGGCCGCCTGACCACCGTGAACGCCGGCTCGAACTTCTACAGCGAGTACAAGTTCCGCCGCACCACCTGGGCCGGCTTCCTGCGCGACCACATCGCCGCGGGCATCCTGGACCGCGTCCACACCGCCCGCCCCATCACGCGGATCGACCACGCCGGCGACCGCGTCGTGCTGACCGACGCCGACGGCGGGACCCTGGAGGCCGACGCCGTGCTCGTCACCGTGCCCCTCAAGATCCTCCAGGAGCGGCTCATCACGTTCGCCCCGGCGCTCCCCGAGGACAAGCTCGCGGCCATCGACGCGGTGTTCGTCCCCCCCGGCCTGAAGGTCTTCCTGGCGTTCTCCGAGCGCTTCTACCCGGACGCCACGCTGATCCGGGGCCTCTCCAGCGGCGAGACCAACGGCGACCCCGAGAAGGTCTACTACGACGCGATGTTCCGCAAGGGGCTCGACGCCAACGTGCTGGCCCTGTTCTATGTAGGCAGGACCGCTGAGGAGTTCACCGCGCTCGGCTCGGATGAGGCCATCGTGGAGGCTGTCCTGGCCGAGCTGGACCAGCTCTTCGACGGCCGGGCCAGCCCCGCCCTGCTCCAGGCCGTCGTGCAGAACTGGTCCGCCGAGCCCTGGATCCGGGGCGCCTACAGCTACACCTTCGACGGCGACACCCGCGACATCCTCGACGCCCTGAATGCGCCGGTGGGGGGGCGGCTGTTCTTCGCCGGCGAGGCGCTGAGCCGGGACAACGGCGCGACGGTGCCGGGGGCGATGGAGTCGGCGTACGGGGCGGTGCGGGCGTTGTTGGAGGGGTAGCCGGGGGGTGGCCTCCCGGGGCGCTGCGCCCGGTGGCGGGGCTCCGGGGGATGGGGGAGCATGGCGGCGCTGGACGCTCAACGCGACGTGGGCGTGGATGCTCCGGAGTGGATCGCTCCGAATCGGATCACTGATCCAAAACCGATCACCCCACCCCCCGAATCCCCCGAAATCTCCCTGGCACACCGGTTGCATCCCCCCAGACCGGCCCCCCAGCCAGGAGAGAGAGCATGCCCTTCCCCGAGCGCATGGCGGCGCTGACGCGCGCCTTCGAATCCCAGTCCTATGCCCAGGCCCTCGCGATGGCCTGGTCCCTCAAGGCCCAGCTCCTGGAAGCCCCGATGGTGGATCCGGCGCAGTTGGGTTGGGTCCGGTACTACGAGTTCCGGTGCTACTACCGGCTCGGGCGCGACCTCGACGGGCTGACCCTGCTCGACAGCCCCGAGCCCCGGCCCTACCACCTGAGCCTCAAGAACGCCGCGTGGATGCACTCCGTGGGCGCCGAGCTGGCCGCGCGCCTGGGCCTGCCCGAGCGTGCGCTGGACCACGGCCTGCGGGCGCTGGAGCTTCGGCTGGCCGACGGCGACCGGGACGGCGCACAGATGGCCGCCGAGACCACCGCCGCCGTGCTGCGGGACACCGCGTCGCCCGAGCTGCTGGAGCTGTTCGCCGACCAGCTCGCCGCGATGTGGACGAAGCCCCCGGCCGGCAGCCGGGAGGCCATGGACGCCGCGCTGGTCGCCGCGATGATCTTCGAGCAGCCCTGGATGACCGCCATGCTGCCCAGCGGCCGGCGCCGGAGCTGGGAGCGCCTGCTGCACGCCGCCGCCTCGGACGGCGACCTCACCGCCCTCGACGCCCTGCTCAAGAAGGGCGCCTCCCCCAACGGGATGAACCCCTGCGCCCCGGGGCTGCCCACCCCGCTCATCGCGGCGGCCTTCAACGGGCACGGCGCCGTCGTGCGCCGCCTGCTGGACCTCGGCGTCGACCTGGAGGCGGTCAACGTCCAGGGCCGCACCGCCCTGCACCAGGCCTCGGACCAGGGCCACGCCGGGATCGTGCGCCTGCTGCTGGAGGCCGGCGCCGACGCCGACCGCGCCAGCCTCTACGATCACACCCCCCTGCACATCGCCGCCTGGCAGGACCACTTCGACGTGGTGAAGGCCCTGCTGGCCGCGAAGGCCCGGGTCGATTCCGTCGACGTCAACGGCGACACCCCCCTGGCCCTGGCCGCCACCGAGGCCGTGCCCGACGTCGTCCAGGCCCTGCTGGAGGCCGGCGCGTCGGTGGAGCAGCCCAACCACTACGGACAGACACCCCTGGTCCGCGCCGCGATGTCCGGCCAGGACGTCAACGTGCGCCTGCTGCGCGCGGCCGGCGCCGACCTGGGCCGGGTGGACCACAACGGCATGGGGGCGAAGGACTGGGCGGCCTACGAAGGGCACGAGGCGGTGATCCGGGCGCTGGGGTAGGACCTTGTCGATTCGAGGTTGATGGGTTGGTGGAGGGCCGAGAAGGGTCGTCCCCCCTCCGGGGCGGATCCGACTCCAAGATCTGAAGGTCCGTCACGGCTCACGACCAGTCACATATCGAGGGCCATCCCTCTGGCCAAGGGCCAAGACGCTGCTAACGACTCCGTCCTGCCGACCTTGGGGAGCCCATCCAGGGCTCCTGAGATCAGGGAGTTGGGCCCCGCTCCACGGCGGGTCCAGGCCCTGGAGTGCCTCGGAGGTGTCGGAGATGATGAATCTGGTCTCGCCCCGTGGCCGGGCAAAAAGCTCAGTAAAACTTGCAATCGATTAAATTGGGTGTTTACCGATT
>JACKEV010000023.1 GCA_020632795.1 Alphaproteobacteria bacterium | reverse complement strand
AGCCGGGAGACCCGGTCGTCCAGCGCGGCGTAGGTGAAGCGCAGCCCCCGGTCGATGAGGGCGATGTGGTCGGGCTTCTGGAGCGCGTGTCGCCGCAGGCAGGCGTCGAGGGGGGTCTCCGGCAGGGAGGCGAGCAGCTCGGACCAGGGGTCAGGGGGCATCACAGGTAGCGCTTGTAGCGGTCATCGGGGGCGTAGTCGATGAAGAAGGGGTGGTCGTCCACCGCGCGGCGCTGGCGGCAGTGGGCCAGCCACAGGCCGTACTCGCCGGGGTGCTCGCGCAGCCAGGGCTCCACCGCGCCGTGCACGTAGCGGTCCATCAGGTCGGGCCAGGCCTTGCCGAAGATGGGCGCCCCGAAGGTGCAGACGTTGGGGCCCTCCTCGGGGCAGGCGCAGAGGGTGGGCACGATCGCGGCCCCCGTGGAGGCCGCCAGGCGGTAGGGGCCAGGGCTGATGAGGGCCTCGCGGCCCAGGTAATCCGCCTTCACGAACCGGGACCCGATGCGCCCGTCGAAGGCGATGCCCACGACCTCGTTGTCCTTCAGGCGGCGGTAGAGGTGCCGGACGGGGGTGTCCAGGGTGATGAAGCTGGCCGGCAGGCGGTCCTCGTTGCCCTCGCGGGCCAGGCGGGCGGCCAGGCGCCAGCGGTTGTGCCCCATGACCTTGGCGTGCTCGGCGGCGACCTCGTCGGGGGCCATGCCCCGGGCGGCGTACTGGGTGTAGCGGTAGCCCGACAGGCTGACCGCCGCGATCATCATCATGAAGTTGCCCGCGTGGGGGAACAGGATGATCGCGCCCTTGCCGCGGTCGAGGGCGGCGTCCAGGTGCTCGACGCCGTCGAAGCGCAGGTAGTGGCGCCAGTTGTCCCGGGTGAGCTTGCCCAGCAGCAGCTCCTCGAGGTGGACCCGGAACGCGACCCGGTAGGAGGCCCGCACCGCAGCGTCGGTGTCGCCGCCGAAGCTGGCGGCCAGCTCCTGGCGCATCAGCTCGCGCTGCTCGCCGGCGAGGCCGTACTGGAGGCGCCACAGGGGGTAGAGGGTGCGCAGGGCGTCGGGCTGCTCGGGGTCCAGGAAGTCGCGGAAGGGCACCCAGAAGCCCCACCGGGCGAGGTCCCAGGGGGATCCACGCAGGGCGCTCAGCCGCTCGATGAGCGGCCGGTCGTCGGAGCGGGCGGGGTCCTTCTTCCTGGCCATCTCCAGCGGAATATCCGGCTCGGCGGCTCGGGACACCCCGCAGGCGGCGGGTCGGTCGGCTATGGCTCCCTGACAGCGCGCCCGGCGATCTTCTCATTCAGCAGAGTTGCGGGTACGCTGGTTGCCTCGCCCCTCGCGCGATCCCCCAAGGAATGGTCCCATGCGCATCATCCTGATCAACCCGCCCCTGGACTCGGTCATCCGCGACGGCCACGTCGACCCGGTCACCAGTTACCTGTTCTACAACTCCGCGCCCCTGGGCCTGCTCTACATCGCGGCGGTGCTGGAGCGGCGGGGGGACACCGTGGCCTGCGTCGACGCGGCGGCCGAGCTGCTGGACATCCCCAGGACGGTGCAGCGGATCGTGGACTTCGCGCCGGACATCATCGGCATCGGCTCCACCACCGTGGTGTTCGACGGGGCGGTGGAGTTGGCGAAGCGCCTCAAGGAGGCCCTGCCCGCGGTGCCCGTCGTGCTGGGCGGCTACCACGTCACCCTGCTGCCTGAAGAGGCCATGCAGCACGGCTGCTTCGACGTGGGCGTCATCCACGAGGGCGAGCACACCATGCTCGAGCTGGTGGAGCACTACGAGGGCCAGCGCGCGCTGGAGGACATCGAGGGCATCGTCTACCGGCGCGACGACGGCGCCGTCCACCACACCCCGCACCGCAAGACCTTCCGCAAGCTCGATGAGCTGCCCTTCCCCGCCCGTCACCTGCTGCCCCCGAACCTCTACAAGCCCGTGCCGGTCGACGAGCACGCGATGCCCAAGTTCGCGATGGTCACCAGCCGGGGCTGCCCCCACGCCTGCGCGTTCTGCCAGAAGTCGCGCACCGGCTATCGCAGCCGCAGCCCGGTGGCGGTGGTCGACGAGATCGAGCACCTCGTGCGGGACTTCGGGGTGCGGGACATCGCCTTCGTGGACTCGCTGTTCTGCGCCAACAAGCGCCGGGTGATGGCGATCTGCGACGAGATCATCCGCCGGGGCGTCAAGGTGAGCTGGACCTGCTCCTCCCGGGTGGAGGTGGTGGACAAGGAGATGCTCCAGCGCATGAAGGACGCGGGCTGCTGGCGCACCCGGTTCGGCATCGAGTCCGGCAGCGACCAGGTGCTCGACTTCATCTCCAAGGGCATCACCAAGGAGAAGATCCGCAACGCCATCACCTGGGCCCACGAGGTCGGCCTGCGCCCCAAGGCCTTCTTCATGGTGGGGCACATGCCCGACACCCACGAGACCATCCAGGAGACCATCAACTTCGCCAAGTCCATCCCCCTGCACGACGTCACCGTGCAGATCAACACCCTGCTGCCGCGCACCCCGCAGATGGAGATCTGGGAGCGGGAGGGCGAGAAGTGGGGCCGGGTCATCAACGAGACCACCAGCGAGAAGAGCTTCTGGGAGCCCACCTTCGTGCCCTGGGGCCTGGAGCCCGACGACCTCATCCGCTACCACCGGCAGTTCTACCGGGAGTTCTACTTCCGCCCGGTCACCCTGGCGCGGCACCTGGAGGGCATCGAGTCCTGGCGGGACGTCGCCAAGTACGTGCAGGCGTCGAACCTGTTCAGCTTCCTGTTCTACAACGCGGAGAAGCCGAGCCTGGGCATGGTGCGGAACTTCGTGAAGACGATGGTCAAGGGCGGGGAGGCGCAGGCGCGGGCGGAGGCGCACGAGTATGTCGGGTGATGTCCTGATTCAACGCCGCTTCCTCGTGGCCGTCTGCGCACTCCCTTCGGCCGCCGTCGGGGTCACGTCGTGACGGTGGCGCTGCTGGCGCTGACGCTCGCTGCCAGGGCCGAAGTCCCCCCCTGGGCCACCACGGACGACCTGAAGGCGCTGGCCGCCCCCGAGGACTTCGTGACCTACGGCTGCCTGGGGGACGCCGTGCGAGACGTGGCGGCCCTGAGCCGCCCCTGGGGCCCGGATTGGGGCGCCACGCCGGAGCTTCTGCGCCACTGGGAGACGCTGCGCTACGGCCCCACGGACTGTCCGGCGGTGGCCTACACCGTGCTGGAGGTCGACGACGGCCGCGCGCGCGTGGAGGACCCGGCGGGCGGGGTCCACCTGCTTGGCGTGGGCGATCTGCTGGGCGGTGGGTATCAGGTCGACGGCTGGTGGCCCCGCTACGAGGTGCTGTCCATCGCCCCCGGCGCGCTCACGCTGCGGGATCGCTGGGCCGAGGACACCGAGCCCCTGGTGCTCACCCCCGACACCCCGCCGGAGCGCCCCACCTGGGCGCCCTGGTCTCCTCCAGGGCTGGACGCGGCGTTCGTCCAGGAGTCTGAGGCCCGGGGCTGGCGCGCCCTGCCGGATCCAGCCATCCTGGACGCTCTGCTGGGCGTGAGCCGATACCTCTCCCGCGTGGAGATCGCCTGCGCGCCCGGCGGCGCCCCCTGCCTGGTCCGCGCCGACGCCCGACAGAACGAGACCATCGCCGCCACGCTCTCGGAGCTGGCTGTGGCCGTGGAGCTGACGGCGATCGAGGGCTACACCTTCAACAAGCCGGAGCGGGACCACCCCTGCCGCGACGTCTCTACGTGGAGCCGCAAGACCGCGCTCATGGTGCTGTCGTTGGAGTGAGCGCTCGACGGCGCGACGGCCCTGCGCGGGGCCGGGGCGGCCGAGGAGGCAGGTTCTGTCAGCGGTATGCGCCAGGACGTTGAGGACGATCTCCACGCTCCGCGGGTGCGTCGGATAGAGGAGCCGTGTGGAACTCTTCGACCCCCAGACCACCCCCCGCGCCCCTGCCCTGAAGAAGGCCATCTCGGCCCTCTCCGAGACCAGCGAGACCGAGCGGGGGGCTGTGTTCACCCGCCGCGTCGTCGTCGAGGCCATCCTGGACCTCGCCGGCTACACGACGGACCGGCCGCTGCACCGGCTCCGGCTGCTGGAGCCCTCCTTCGGGAACGGGGACTTCCTGCTCCCGGCGCTCGAGCGCCTGCTGGCCGCCTACGCGGCGGCCGGGGGCACACCGGAGGACGCGCGCCAGCACCTGTCCCGCGCGCTGCGTGGCGTCGAGCTGAACGCGGACTCCGTCGCGCACACCCGCCGCGCCGTCGCCGGGCGACTGGCGGCCTGGGGCCTCAAGGAGGCCGACGCCATCGGCCTCACGGAAGACTGGCTGCGCGAGGACGACTTCCTCCTGACCGGCCTCTCCGGGTCCTTCGATGGGGTGGTCGGCAACCCGCCCTATGTGCGCCAGGAGCGTATCCCCGGCGCGCTGCTCCAGGAATACCGCCGGCGCTACGCGACCGTCTACGACCGCGCCGACCTGTACGTCCCGTTCTACGAGCGCGGCCTCAAGCTGCTCGCGCCAGGCGGGCGGCTGGCCTTCATCTGCTCGGACCGCTGGATGAAGAACAAGTACGGCGGCCCGCTGCGGGCGCTGGTGGCGAGCGGCTTCCACCTCGTCCACAGCGTCGACATGGTCGGCACCGACGCCTTCACCTCCGAGGTGGTGGCCTACCCGGCCATCACCGTCATCGAGCGCGGTGAGGGTTCGGTCACCCGCGTCGTTCGGCGACCGCCGCTCTCCGAGCTCTCCCAGCTCGCCCGCGCGATGGAGAACGGGGGCCCCGCCACCGACGCCCGGGTCGAGGAGCTGACCGAGGTCGTGCGCGACCGGGACCCCTGGCTGCTGGACGCCGCCGCCGAGCTGCGCCTGGTGCGCGACCTGGAGGCTCGCCTCCCCACCCTGGAGGGCGCGGGCTGCAAGGTCGGCATCGGCGTGGCCACCGGCGCGGACCGGGTGTTCACCGGCCCCTACGACGATCTCCCGGTCGAGCCCGAGCGCAAGCTGCCCCTGGCCATGCCCGCGGACCTGCAGGGCGGCGGCGTGCGTTGGGGCGGGAAGGGCGTCGTCAACCCCTTCGAGCCGGACGGCGAGCTGGCTTCCTTCGAGCGCTACCCGCAGTTCGCCGCCTACATCCAGCAGCACGCCGAGCGGCTCAAGCGCCGGCACGTCGCGAAGCGCAGCGGCCCGCGCTGGTATCGCACCATCGACCGCATCTGGCCGGCGCTGGTCGGGACCCCCAAGCTCCTGATCCCGGACATCAAGGGCGCGGCCGAGGTCAGCTACGACGAGGGCCGCTACTACCCGCACCACAACCTCTACTACGTGACCGCCGAGGACTGGGACCTCCGGGCGCTCCAGGCCGTGCTGCGCTCATCGGTGGCGCTGCTCTTCGTCAACGCCTACTGCATCAAGATGTCCGGGGGCTTCCTGCGCTTTCAGGCGCAGTACCTGCGCCGGATCCGGCTGCCGCGGTGGTCGGCTCTCGCGCCGCCGCTGCGCTCGGCGCTGGCGGAGCTGGCATGCAGCACAGATCAGGCGGCCCTGGACGCTGTGGTGTACCGGGCCTACGGCCTCGACGCCTCGGCGGCGATGGTCATCACGGAGGCCGCGGAGCGCGCGAGGGGTGGGCGATGAGCGGGCTCCTTCCGGCGGACTTCGACGCGCTGCTCTTTGAGGCGGTGCGCCTGTTCTGGACAACCAAAGGGAACAAGATCACGCACAGTCAGGGCGGCACCCGCAGCTCGGTGCTGTCGGGCAAGCACATGGATGGCTTCACGCAGATCTTCCAGCGCGTCGCGCAGCACGCGGGGCTCCCCGAGGCGTCGATCCTCACTCGAGGCGCGAGGCTGACCCTGCCCGGCTACTTCCGGGCCTCCAAGAACTGGGATGCGGTGGTGCTCCACGAGGGGCGCCTGCTGGCTGCGCTGGAGTTCAAGTCCCAGGTGGGCTCTTTCGGGAACAACCAGAACAACCGGATCGAGGAGGTCGTGGGCCTGGGCCACGACTTCTGGACCGCGCGGCGCCACGGGCTGGTCGAGCCGGTGGCGAGGCCCGACGGCGAGACCACCGAGGGTGAGCCGCTGGACATCGTGGAGGATCCACGGCCGCCGTTCCTGGGCTACCTCCTGCTCCTGGAGGACACGCCACGGTCATCGAAGGAGCCGGTGTCCATCGCGGCCGGGGCGCTCGGGCACGACCCGGTGTTCACGGGCGCCACCTACGCCGACCGATATCGCATCATGGCCGAGCGGCTGATGAGCGAGCGGCTGTACAACGGCGTCGGGCTGATGATGTCGTCCCAGTCCGACGGCGACAATGGCGCCTACTGGACGATGTCCGAGGCGACCGCCCCCCGGGCGCTGTTCCGGTCCTTTGCGGCGCATCTCCTCGGAGCCGTGGGCTGACGGCCCCTCACAACCACCCCTCCATCGCCACCACCGTCGGGTGCTGCGGCCCCAACCTCACCCGCAGCGCCTCGTAGGCCGCCCCCATCCGCCCGAACCCCTCCTCCACCTGACCGCAGTCGACCTCCAGCCGGCCCAGCTCAAATGCCGTCGTCAGCGTGTCGGGGTGGTGCTCCCCCTGGACCCGCACCGAGACCTGCCAGGCCTCGGCCAGGGCGTCCCGGGCCTCCTCGAAGTCCCCCAGCCGACGCAGGGTCTGGGCCTGGGCGTGCAGGTTGCCGGCGACCCCGGGGTGCCAGGCGCCGAAGGCCCGCTGGTGCAGGGGCAGGGCGGCCTGGTGCAGCTCGAGGGACTCCCGATAGCGGCCCAGGCGGCGCATCGTGAGGCCGAGGCCGTCCAGGATGGCGGCGACGTCGGGGTGATCGGGGCCCAGCTCGGCGATGAGGCCCACCCGGGCGGCCTCCCAGTGGTGCAGGGCGGCGGGCCAGGCGGCGGCCCGGTGCAGGCAGGCGGCCAGGGTGGCCTCGGCCTCGGCGCGCTCCAGAGGCTCGGTCAGCGCGGCGAGGGCCCGGGTGGCCAGGCCCAGGGCCTGCTCGGGCTCCCCGGCGGTGGACAGCACCTCGGCCCGCAGCCGCAGGAGCTGGGGAGCGGTGGCCTCAAGCAGCAGGGCGCGGGCCTCGGCGAGGTCCCCGGCGGCGAGCAGCGCCTCGCCCAGGGCCAGGGCGCCGAGCGCCCCCGCGCCACCTCGGGCCTCGTCCACGGCCTCCTCGGCGCGACCCAGGCGCACCAGGGCGCGGGCCCGCAGCGCCCGGACCTCCGGGGCGGGGTCGTCGCGGGTGGTCTCCAGCAGGGCCTCGTAGCGGGCGCTGCGGAACAGCTCGGTCAGCGGGTCCAGGGTGCTCTCCAGGCGGGGGTCGTGCTAAGCATGCCTCATGCGAAGCCTCACCCTGGTCCTCCTCGGCGTCGCCGCTGCCGACGTCATCCCTCTGGAACCCGCCAGGCCGGACGCCGATGACGTGGCCGCGCGCATGGCCGAGGCCTGCGGCCCGGTCTACGCCCAGCAGGAGATCGCCTTCACCTTCGTCGTGGAGAAGGACGGCGAGGAGAAGGCCCGGCGACGCCACGTCTGGTCGCCCCAGGGCGGCACGGTCACCTCGTCGTGGGAGGGCTTCGAGACCACCCTGGTCAAGCTGGACCCGCCCACCGGGGCCGAGGGCGCCGCGCCCGAGGACGTCGAGCAAGCCCACGGCGCGTTCATCAACGACAGCTACTGGCTGCTCGCCCCCTGCAAGGTGCTCGACCCGGGGGTCCGGCGCTCCCTGGACACCGAGGGGCGGCTGGTGCTGAGCTTCGAGGGGGTGGGCCTGACCCCCGGCGACACCTATACCTTCACCATCGGCCCCGACGGCCTGCCCACCCAGTGGGCCTTCACCCTCCAGTCCGGGCGCCAGGGCGCCTTCACCTGGGCCGGCCACCAGCGCTTCGGCGCGCTGAACCTGTCCACCCGTCACGTGGCGATCGGCGACGGCGGCGTCGTCATCCGCTTCGAGGAGATCTCCGTCCGATGAGCGACATGATCTACAACCGTCTCGGGGGCTCCGGCCTCAAGGTGTCCCGCTTCTCCATCGGCTCCTGGGTGACCTTCGGGGGTCAGGTCGGCAGGAAGCGCGCCCGCAAGTGCCTGCTGGCGGCCTATGAGCACGGGGTCAACTTCTTCGACAACGCCGAGGCCTACGCCGGCGGCGAGGCCGAGCGGGTCGTGGGCGACGTGCTCAAGGAGCTGCGCCGCGAGAGCCTCATCATCTCCAGCAAGGTGTTCTGGGGCGGCGAGGGCCCCAACGACACCGGCCTGAACCGCAAGCACGTCACCGAGGCCTGCCACGCCGCCCTCCAGCGCCTGCAGGTGGACTACCTCGACCTCTACTTCTGCCACCGCCCCGACCCCTCCACGCCGGTGGAGGAGACCGTGCGGGCGATGGACACGCTGATCCAGCAGGGCAAGGTGCTGTACTGGGGCACCAGCGAGTGGTCGGCCGCCCAGGTCCGCGAGGCATACGAGACCGCCCGGCGCTACAACCTCACCCCGCCCACCTGCGAGCAGCCCCAGTACCACATGTTCCACCGCGACCGGGTGGAGCGCGAGCTGGCCCCGCTGTACGACGAGATCGGCCTGGGCACGACCATCTGGAGCCCCCTGTCCTCCGGGCTCCTGACCGGCAAGTACAACGACGGCGTGCCCGAGGGCTCCCGCATCGCCCTGCCCAACCTGTCCTGGCTCAAGGACATGGTCATCACCCCCGAGCGCGTCGAGAAGGTGCGCCAGCTCACCCCCATCGCCGGGGACCTGGGCTGCACGATGGCCCAGCTCGCCCTGGCCTGGGCGGCGAAGTACCCCGGCGTGAGCACCGTCATCACCGGGGCCAGCCGCCCCGAGCAGGTCCACGAGAACATGAAGGCCCTGGCGGTGCTGCCCCGGCTCACCGACGAGGTCATGGCCCGCATCGAGGCGGTGCTCCAGAACGACCCCAACGCCGGATGATCCTGCTGCTGCTGGCCCTGGCCTGCGGCGGAGAGGCCCCGGCGCCGCCCGCGCCCACGACCGAGGAGGCCCCCAAGGCCCCGGGCCCCAGCGGCCTGCCCATGGGCGAGCACCGCGCCCTGCGCATGGCCATGCTGCAGACCCTCCAGGAGCGCCTGGGGGACGCCTACGCCGCCCCGGTCCCCGGCCTGGACGAGGCGGACCTCGCGCAGGGGGAGGCCCTCTACCGGGCGCACTGCCTGCGCTGCCACGGCGAGACCGGGCGGGGCGGGCCGGACGCATCGTCGCTGGTGCCCCACCCCTCCGACCTCTCCCACCCGGGCAAGGCGCGCTTCTTCTCGGACGCGGGGCGCCTGGAGATCATCCGCGCCGGCTTCACCGGCACGGCCATGCAGGGCTACGGCGAGGGCCAGGGCGCGGGGGTGGACCTGAGCGAGGCCCAGCTCAAGGCGGTCTACGCCCATGTGCGCAGCCTGCGGGCCCCTGCGCCCGAAGGCGCCCGCTTCCACGACAGCCCGGACGCGGGGCCCGCGAAACGCCCCTGACCGCGCGCGCCGTCGGGGTGCTATCCTCACACATGCCCGCCAGGATGGAGATCTGCATGCGCACCCTCACGACGCTCGCGCTGCTGCTGCCTCTGCTCGGCTGCAAGGACAACAGCGACGACACCGGCTGCAACGTCATCTGGTTCGAGGACGGCGACGGCGACGGCGTCGGCTCCGAGGACGTCACCAGCACCGCCTGCGCCCAGCCCGAGGGCTACGTCGCGGAGACCGGGGACTGTGACGACGCCGACCCGACCACCTACCCCGGCGCCGCCGAGGCCTGCGACCAGGCGGACAACGACTGCAACGGGGAGGTGGACGACGGGGTCACCGGCACCCAGTACGCCGACGCGGACGGCGACGGCTTCGGCGACCCGGACAGCAGCATCGAGGGCTGCGGGGCCAGCGGCTACGTGGGCAACGCCGACGACTGCGACGACACCGCCGAGGCGGTGAACCCCGACGCCGAGGAGATCTGCGACGGCGTCGACAACGACTGCGACGGCACCCCCGACGGCGCCGACGCCACCGACGCCCAGGACTGGTACGCCGACCTCGACGGCGACGGCTTCGGCGACCCCGAGAACGTCGCCCGCGCCTGCGCGGCGCCCTCCGGCTACACCGCCGACGACACCGACTGCAACGACGCCTACGACCTGCAGCACCCCGGCGCCGCCGAGGTCTGCAACGACGGCGTGGTCAACGACTGCGACGGCTCCGAGGCCGACGCGCGGGCGCAGTGCGTGCTCCAGGCGGCGATCGACCTGTCGGACGCCAACGCCAAGCGGCTCGGCGAGCGCCGGGACCATGAGGCTGGCGGCGCGATGGCCGGCGCGGGGGACGCGGACGGCGACGGCCTCGACGACATGCTCATCGGCGCCGCCGGGCACGACGGTGCGGGCCTGCGAACCGGCGCGGCCTACCTGGTGCTCGACGGCCGGGCCACCGGAGACCTGAGCGACGCGGCGGCGCGCATGCTGGGTGAGGCCAGCGACGACGAGGCCGGCGCGGCGGTGTCCGGGGCCCCCGACGTGCTCGGGGACGGCGCCCCGGCCTTCCTCGTCGGCGCCCCCGGCGAGAGCACCGTCGCCGACGGCGCAGGCGCCGTCTACCTCGTCTCCGGGACCACGCGCGGGGACCTGAGCCTCTCCAGTTCGACCGCCGCGAAGCTGACCGGCTGGGCGGCGGGGGACCAGCTCGGCCGGGCGGTGGTCGGGGTGGACGACCTCACCGGCGACGGCCTCGCGGACCTGGTGCTGGGGGCGCCGGGCAACGACGACAACGGCTCGGACGCCGGGGCGGTCTACGTGTTCTCGGGGCCGCAGAGCGGCGAGGTGAACGTCCGCGACGCCGACATCAAGATGACCGGGGCGACCTCGAACCAGCTCGCCGGCTGGGCTCTGGACCGCGCTGGCGACTTCAACGGCGACGGCACCCCCGACCTCATCGTCGGGGCGTACCAGGCTTTCGGTGGGGCGAACCGCTCCGGGGCGGCCGCGGTCATCGCGGGGCCGCTCAGCGCGAGCTTCAGCATCTCCGACGCCCAGGCGCTCCTGCTGGGCCAGAACGGCGACGACTACGCGGGCTGGTCGGTGGCCGGCCTCGGGGACACCGACGGCGACGGCCTCGACGACGTGCTGGTGGGCGCCCCTCGGGTGGGCAACGGCAACAACGGCGCGGTCTATCTGGTGCTGGGGGGCTCCAGCGGCACGATCTTCCTGAACAACGCGGACGCGAAGTTCGACGGGGAGCGGCGCGACGACCTCGCCGGCACGGCGGTGGTCGGCCCGGGGGACGTCGACGTGGACGGCAACGCGGACCTGATGATCGGCGCGCCGGGCAGCAGCAGCACCGGGCGGGCATACCTCTTCCTGGGTCCGGTCTCCGGAACCGTTGACGTGACTGAGGCCGACTCCATCCTGACCGGGGAGTCCGCCGACGACTCCGCCGGGGCAACGCTCGGGGCCCCCGGAGACCTCGACGGCGACGGCGCGATGGACCTGCTCATCGGCGCGATCGGCGATGACGACGGCGGCGACGAGGCCGGCGCCGTCTATGTGGTCCTGGGGCCGGGGATCTGAGGGCCCTCGGTCCGCTCGCCCGCTGGCTCCCCTGGGCCGCCCTCGCCGCGCTGGGCTGGGGCCTCGGCGGGCTGTGGGCCCGGGGCTACGGGCTGGCCTTCTCGGCCTCCGCCCCGGAGGGCTGGCGCCGGATCGGTCCCCAGATGGCCTTCTACGCCCCCGACGCCACCGGGACCCTGCCTCCGGACCCCGGCGCGTGGAGCCTGCACCACCGCCAGGGCCTCCAGGCCGACGCCGCCGCCGCGCGCCTCATCCTTGAGGTCGAGGCCAGCGAGGGCGGCGAGCTGATGGTCTCTCCGGCGGGGGCCGAGGGGCCGACCCTGCGCCTGCTGCGCCTGGAGGGGCGCCGCCCCGAGGTGGACGGGGCGCGGTGCGAGGGCGCGCTGGCGGCCTGGACCGGGGCGCGCTACCGCCTGGAGATCGAGCGGACCTCCGAGGGCTTCGCCGCCGGGGACCTGCGCTGCGCCGCCGCCCTGCCCCAGGCCGGACCCGCCCTGGTCGCCGGGGTGCGTCGGGTGAACGTGCACACCCTGGCGACCGAGGCCGGCGCCGCCCCCAGCCCACTGCCGCCGCCGGTGCGCCTGGGGGCCGGGCTCGTCGGGGCGCTGGCGGTCCTCACCCTGGCGGGCGTCGAGCGGTGGACCGGGCGTCGGAACTCCGTGATCCTGCTGACCTGGACGCCCGCGTTGCTGGGGGTCGCGCTGCGCCGGGCGGACCCGGCGATGGTCGCGGAGGCCCTGCGCATGCCGGCCCTGGACACCCCCTGGCTGGCGGTGGCGGCGGCGGTGGGGCCCGCGGTCGGCCTCAAGCTGCTGGTCGAGGCGGGCATGCGGATGCGCGCCACCCCCGTCCGGGCCGTCGCCGCGCTCGCGGGGGGCGCGGCCCTGCTCAGCGCGGCCCTGGGGGCGACGAAGCCCCTGGCCCTGGCAGGCTTCGGCCTGAGCGGCGCGGCCCTGGGGGTGGTCCTGTGGGCCAACGTGAACGCCGCGCGGCTACGAAGGTTCAACCTCATCTCTCTCGCGGCCTTCGCCGTGGGTGTGGCCGGCCTGGAGCTGGGCGCCCGCCACACCCTGACCGGGGTGGGCTGGTCGGTGGCCTACGGCTGGTCCTGGGTCGACGAGGCCGCGGACCGGGACCGCAGCTCCTCCAGCCCGGTGCACGACTTCCTCGGCCTGGCCCGGGGCAAGCACACCGCCTACCCCTCGGCGGGCTACCCCGTCGCGTTCGGGCCCCGGCAGGCGCCGGTCCGGCTGGTGGCCTTCGGCGGCTCCTCCACCGGGGGCGCCAGCCACAACAGCAGCCTCGACGAGTTCTACCCCGCCCGCATGGACGAGCTGCTGGGCCCTGGCGTCGAGGTCGTCAACCAGGGCGTCGGCGGCTGGACCACCTTCCACATCCGCGAGTACGCCCGCGCCCGGCTGGCCGAGCTGGCGCCGGACCTCGTCACCCTCTACGTGAGCTGCAACGACAGCGGGGACGGCCCGCCCGACACCTACGAGCGCCTCTACCAGAGCTGGAGGGCCCGCAGCCGGGGCGAGGCCGTGGCCGGGCCGCTGCGCCGGATGGTGCTCTACCAGGGCCTCGTGAGCGTGCTGACCCCGGCGCGGGCCCGCAGCGACGTGCCTGCGGTCACCACCGCAGAGATGGACCACAACCTGCGCACCCTCGCGGCCCTGGCCCAGGACCTGGGCGCCCGGGTGCTGCTGATGAGCGAGGGGGCGGTGCGGCCCCGGGCGCCCGCCCTGGAGGCCCACTACGCCGTCATGCGCGCGGTCGCCGAGGACACCGAGGGCGTGGCCTTCCTGGACACCGCCCGGGCCCTGGACGAGGGCGGGCCGGGCCTGTTCGTGGACCGGGTTCACCTCTCCGACGCGGGGCACCGCCTGGTGGCCCGGCTGGCGGTGGACGAGCTGCGGGCGCTGGGCTGGGTGTCGGCGCCCGGGGAGGGGGGTGACGAAATTCGGTCACCCTGATCGGTCGATTTCAGGAAGAACCTTCTTGGAACCTTGAACATCAGGTGATGGCATGAGCCTTGCTTGGAGGGGCCCCGTGACCTCGACACGGGAGACCCCATGTCCATCGCCTTCGCGACCCTCGCCGCCCTGCTGACGGCCTCCGCCGCCACCCCCATCGACCCCCAACCCCCGCTCGACCCGCCCCCGGCGGCCGTCGAGCCCCTCGCCCCCGGCCTCGCGCGCGGCGCCTGGGTCGACCGGGTCCCCCTGGACCTGGCCCCCGCACCCGCAGGAGTGGTCCCCGACCTCGCCCTGGTGCACGACCCCGCCTACCGCGACGGCTGGCTGGGCTTCGGCTGGGGCCTCAGCGGCCCCTCCCGCGTCGAGCGGCGCAGCGCGACCGGCGGGGTGCCCGCCTTCGCCCCCGGCCCGCCCCGCACCACGGATGTCTGGCGCCTCGACGGCGTCGACCTCCTCTACAACACCGACACCGGCTGCTGGGAGCCCGAGGTCTGGGACGGGAGCTGCCTCACCTGGCAGGACCAGGACAACACCTGGCTGTGGCGCCGGGACGGCTGGCGGCGGGTGTACGGCGGCGGCGACGCCACCTGGGGGGTCATCGACGACCCCGCCACCGCCGGGGACACCGCGCTCTGGTATCTCACCGAGGTGCAGGGGCCGGCGGGCGAGCCCATCCGGTGGACCTGGACCATCGACCGCGACCTCTCCGGCAGCCCCCTGCTGGACACCGCGCGGGGCCTGCCCCGCCCCGAGCGCATCGAGTACGGTCAGGCGGGCGAGGTGGTCTTCGAGGCCGAGCTGCGCCCCGACCCCCGCCTGGACGCCAGCACCGGCGTGCTCGGCGTGAACAGCCGGCGCATCGTGGCCGTCGAGGCCCGTCACGCCAAGCAGCGCTACAGCCGGGTCAGCCTGGGCTACGCCGATCAGGCCGACTACCCCTCCGCCGCCGACGCGGTGGACTGCGACGGCCAGCCGGTCTCCGCCGACCCCGCCCCCTTCCAGCTCACCCTCCAGCGGATCGTGCGCGAAGCCTCGGGGGGCCGCTACGGCGGCGATCACGTGGTGCTGCGCTGCATGACCACGGCGGATCAGGCCGACGCCTGGGCCGATCAGACCAGCGGCGTCACCACGCAGCTCGAGCTGCCCATGCTCGTCGACCTCGAGGCCGACCAGGACATCGCCTGGCGCATGCACGCGGTCAACCTCAACGGCGACGGGCTGCCCGACCTCGTGGTCCTCGTCACCGCCTGCGACACCTACGCCGGCAACTCCGACCCCGACCCGGACGAGGCCTGGGCCGACCTGGGCACGGTCCAGGTCTGCAACTCCGAGGCCATCGCCTGGCTCAACCAGGACCCGAACCCCGCCACCACCTGGGCCACCCACACCTTCAACCTGGTCGAGGACGCCGCCTGGACCGCTCGGCTCAACGCCTGGCTCTCCAGCGAGCCCGGGGTGCCCGCCTACGCCATGGGCGACCTGGACCGGGACGGCTGGACCGACCTGCTCGTCACCGAGGCCGACGCGGCCCGTCGCCTGGACACCGATCCCTGGACCCGCACCATCGGCGAGGACGTGCTCTCCCTGAGCGCCTCGGAGCTGCGCCGTGGCCAGCTCGCCGACCTCAACGGCGACGGCCTGCCCGACCTCGTGACCCCCGCCTGGGAGGACGCCCAGGGCACGGTCACCCTGTCCACCTGGCGCCGCAACACCGGCGATCCCACACAGTGGTTTGACGTCGAGGAGCCCCTGGCCTGGCCCCTGGAGTCCGCGGTCGAGCCCGAGGGCTGGGCGGCGGCCTCCACCTGCGCGGCGGGCTTCCCCAACCCCGCGCCCCCGTCCCTGGCCGCCACCGGCGAGGCCTGGCGGGCCGCCAACAGCCGCCTGGCCGACCTCAACGGCGACGGCGTCACCGACCTCGCGCTGGCGGTTTACGCCTGCTGGTCCGACGACGACGAGCCCGATCCGGCCTCGGCCTTCTCCCGTATCTTCTACGGGGACGGCCGTGGCGGCTTCCACGACTCCGGGCTGTCCGCGGGCCTGCCCTTCGACACCGACGTCGAGGACGCCGCCCTCTGGCCCCGGCTCGACGACCGCTTCACCCTGGACGCCTTCACCGCGCTCGACGTGGACCGCTCCGGGGCGCCCGAGCTGCTCCAGCTCGCTGGGCTCGACGCCGACGGCCTCGCGGTCCTGGGCGGGGCCTACGACCGGGGGCTGGTCGAGGGCTTCGGCCTGGTCGCGGACGCCCCGGCGGACTTCTCCCTGGGCATCTCTGCGCTCGGGTCCGACTACCCCTGGCGCTCCCGCGCGGCGATCGCGGACTTCGACGGCGACGGCTTCCCCGACCAGCTCGTCGCCGCGCTGATCCCGGCGGATCCCACACAGACCTCCCCCTCGCTGGACGGGGCCATCTTCCAGGTCACCTTCCGCCCCGCGCAGCGGGACACCGCCCAGGGCCGCGTGATCGCGATGACGGGGCCCTGGGGCGGCACGACCGCGCTGGACTGGGGGTTCTCGGCCTCCTACCCCTCCGAGAACCCCGAGCTGTCGGTCAACCTGGAGGTCCTGCGCGCTCAGGAGGGCGAGCAGGGGCTGGTCACTTACCGCTACCGCCACGGCTTCCACGACGGGCAGCGCTTCCGGGGCTTCGGCCTGGTCGAGGCCCGCCGCCGCGACGGCGCAGACCTGCACGCCTTCGACCTCTCGGTGGTCTCCCCGGGGGCCTGGGCGTACGGCGCCCGCCTGCGGGCCGACGGCACCCTCGCCGCCGCGACCGTGAACCTGTACGGTCGCTCCGACGGCGCCGGGCCCTGGTACGTCGACGCCCTGGCCCCTTACTTCAACCCCCTGGCCCGCCGCTGCGAGGTCGAGCTGGGGCACGGGGTCGGCGGCGCCCAGAGCGTCACGATCGAGGATCTCATCACCACCTGCGCCTCCGCCGAGGGCGCAGGGTCCCTCTCTGCCGCCGCCGTCAGCGCGCGCCTGGGCCACCTCCCCTGGACAGACGCCGCTGACCTCCGCACGGTCGCCGAGGCGGTCCGCGGCCTGGAGCCCGCCGCCTCCGTCGACCTGGGCGGCCGGCTCGGGGACCCTGCGGCCCTCGACTTCTCCGACCTGCCCACGCCGGAGGACCCCTTCGGGGACCGGGCCGTGGTCACCGAGCACCCGTGGGACAGCGACCTGCCCGGCCTGCCCGACGCCCCCGAGCCCTCGGGGGCCTGGCCCACCGAGCTGCGCGTCACCGCGACCACCTGGCGCTACGACGCCGATCAGCGGCTCGCTTCAGCGGAGCACCACCGCGAGATCGGCCGCAGCGACGACGACCTGGAGCAGCACTTCTCCTGGTACCCCTTCGACACGGCCGCGTGGGGCGCCGCGCTGCTGGAGGTCGAGACCACCGGCCCCGGTGGCGGCCCCACCCTGGCCCGGGTCGAGCGCCTCGACCTGCACGCGCAGGGCTTCGGCCTGCCCGAGCGCGTCCGCCAGTGGGGCGACGGCACCGACTTCGTGGAGCTGCAGCTCGACTACACCGCCACCGGCCCGTTCACCGGGCAGGCCCAGGCCGTCACCCGCCCCGACGGCGCGGTGGAGACAGTCACCGTCGACCCTCTGTGCGGCGTCGCCGTCGAGCAGGTCGACGGGGTCGGCCGGGTCCGCAGCCTCACCCTGGACGCTCTGTGCCGGGTCGAGGAGGAGCGCTGGCAGGGCTCCCTCATCACCCGCACCTTCGACGACCTGCACCGCGTGATCACCGAGACGGTGGACCCTGACGCCGACGACGCGGGCGACGCGGACCTCATCGTGACCGAGCGGGCCTACGCCCCCCAGGAGCTGCCCCCCTGGGAGGCCTCCTGGGGCAGCCTGCGCCAGCTCACCCTGCGCAACGACGGCCGGCTGGAGGCGGTCGAGACCGACGGCTTCGGCCGCCCCACCCTCTCCACGGTGTGCACCGAGGGCGAGGGTCACCCCTGGCCCTGGGGCGACTGGTCCTGTGACGCCGCGCAGCCCATCCGGGTGGAGGCGCTCCTGTGGACCGACGACGGCGCGCTCGGCTACGCCGTGGAGCCCCACCTCGACGGCTGGGAGGACCCGGCGATCACCGGCTTCACCTGGGACGCCCTGGGCCGCGAGGTCGCCGCGCTGGCGCCCTCCCCGGCGGGCGGCCACGGGCTGACCACGACCGTACGCCGTCCAGGCGTGGCCTCGGTCACCGACCCGATGGGGGTGGACACCGTGACCACCTGGGACAGCCTCTCCACCGAGGTCTCCCGGGCCGGGATCCTTCGGGTCAGCGAGACCCGGGACGCCCTGGGCCGGGTGGAGGTCCGGCGCGACGCCACCGGCGTGATGACCCTCACCGGCTACGACAGCCTGCACCGGGTCGAGACGGTGGAGCGCCTGGGCGACCCCTCGGTCACCCCTGGCGACGACGCCTGCGAGCACGCGACCGGGGATGTCCCCCTGGACGCCGCGTGCAGCTTCGTGTGGGTTCACCGCTACGACCTCTCCCGGCGCGAGCACACGGTCACCGACCCGGGGGGCCTCAGCACCGTGTCGCGCTTCGACGCCGCCGGCCGCCTGCTCGACCAGACCGTGGACGGGCAGACCGTGGTGACCAACACCTGGCACGATCGGCAGTCCAGCCTGCCCGCGCATGTGGTCTCCACCGACCTCCAGGGCGCGGTGACCACCGAGACCTTCGACGGCCTGGGCCGCAGCATCTCCCTGCTCGACCTCGACGGCGAGACCGCCACCGTGTGGGGTCCGGCCGGGGTGGACCGGGTGGACCTGCCCGCCGGCCAGAGCCTGTACATCGAGCGTGACGTGTTCGGCCAGCCCGTCGCCACCTGTCACCCCGACGGCTGGTCCGGCGCCTGCGTCGACCCGCTGGACACCTGGGCCTACACCGGGCTGGGGGACGTCGACTGGCACGTCGATGCCGACGGGGTGGAGACCACCTTCGGCTACGCCCCCGGCGGCTTCCTGGAGGAGCTGATCGCTGGCGGCGCGCTGCGCTACGAGGCCGAGTACGACGTGCTGGGCCGCCCGATCCGGGAGTGGCAGGGCGTCGCCGAGCGCCGCACCGAGTACGACGACCTCAGCCGCCCCGTCCGGGTGGAGGAGGGCCCCGAGTCCGCGCCCCTGCGCTGGCAGACGTGGGCCTGGGCCGACGTGGACCGCCTGACCTCCCGCACCCTCGGTCCGGTGGACAGCGGCAGCCTGATCACCCGGTACACCTGGCACGATCTCGGCTGGCTGCGCGAGGTCGAGCACCCCGACGCCACCACTGAGCGTTGGTTCTATGACGCCCTGGGCCAGGCCCGCTTCCACCAGGACCCGGCGGGCGCGGTCTCGCGCACCCGATACGATTCCCTGGGGCGGGTGGTCGCCCAGGATCTCGCTGGCGAGGGGCCCCGGTCCTGGTCCTACGCGACGAACATGAGCTGGGACGGCCATAGCGCTCTGCTCCGGGTCACCGAGACCGACGGCGAGGGCGCGGTGTGGCGCCAGTGGCTGGACGGCGCGGGCCGCGTGGTCGGCGTCGAGGACCCCACCGGCGTGGTGGAGCGGCATCACATCGACGCCGGGCAGCGCTGGGCGGTCGAGGTCCGTGACCCCGCGGGGGTCCCCCTGGCCATGACCGTGTGGCTCCACGACCCCACCACCGGCCGCCCCCTCACCGAGTGGGGTTGGTTCGAGGCGCCCTTCTCCGGTGGCGTCACGCCGTCGCGGTACGACTTCGGGGTGCCCGGCCCGGCAGACTACGTCGTTGACTATGGCTGGACCGACGCCGGGCGCCTGGCCTCTGTGGGCGTGGGCGGCGAGCAGACCGCGTACACCTGGGTGGACGGGCGGCTCGACACCGAGACCTGGGACGGCGGCGTGCGCCAGCGGACCTGGCGCTACGACGGCTACGGCGAGCTCGACCTCTCCCAGGAGGTCGGCGTGGACGGCAGCGTGCGCAGCACCACCTACGGTCGGGACGCCCTGGGCCGGGTCACCTCCGTGCTCGTGGACGACGGCGCCTCCATCCTGGAGACCCGCTACGAGGGCCTGGACGCCCGGGATCTGCCCGCCGACGTCGTGCGGGACTG
Source organism: Alphaproteobacteria bacterium (assembly GCA_020632795.1). Classification (GTDB taxonomy): domain Bacteria; phylum Myxococcota_A; class UBA796; order UBA796; family CAJQPC01; genus JACKEV01. The sequence goes on along the minus strand of JACKEV010000023.1, from coordinate 56,123 downwards.
GAGCGGGGTGACCGAGTCGTCCGAGGCCTGGACCTGGGACGCGGCGGGCCGCCCGGTGGCGCGCAGCCTGTGGGTGGACGGCCTCACCCAGGTCACCACCTGGGCCTGGACCGCCGACGGCGCCTTGGAGGAGCTGGGCCTGCCCTCCGGCCGCACCCTGAGCCTGGACTACGGCTGGTCGGGCAACGACCGCCTGGCTGAGCGCATGCGCGGCCCTGGCGGCGACGTGCTGGTCGAGGTGCTCCAGCGGGACGGCGCGCTGCGCCCCACCGCGCTGGAGGTCGACGGCCACGGTCTGACCCTGGGCTGGGATGATCTGGGGCGGCCCACGCAGCGGGCCTGGCAGGGTGGTGCCTCCTGGGAGGGCGTCTGGGACGATCGCGGTCGCCTGGCCTGGGAGCAGTTCATCGGCCCCGACAGCGACTGGACGGCCGACTACGCCTGGCAGGAGCCCGGCTGGTTGGTGGAGCAGGTCTTCACCCCCAGCGAGGGCGAGATCGAGGTGCGCGGCTTCACCTATGACGAGGGTGGTCGGCGCGAGGCGGTCGACGACGGCACGGACGTGCTCTCCACCCTGGGCTGGTCGGGCGCGTTGCCGGCGGACTTCGACGGCGTGACCGCGGACCGCGACCCCTGGGATGCCTTGGAGGTCGACCCCACGGGTGCGCTGCTCTTCCGGGACCCGGCGGGCGGGCTGGCCGAGCGCGAGACCCCCGAGGGCGCGATCACCACGTTTGTGCGGGATCCGGCGGGCTGGCCCGTGCTGGCCGTGGAGCCCGAGGGCGAGCGCTGGACCACCTGGGGCCTGGAGGGGGCGTTGCCCCTGGAGGTGCAGACCGCGACCGAGGACATCACGAACCTGGTGTTCGAGGGGGTGTGGCTGGGCCAGCTCCGAGGTGAGGAGGGCGTGACCCGCGCCCTGACCGATCCGCGCGGCAGCCTGCTCCAGCTCGGCGGCGAGACCCTGCCCTACGCCGGGGCCTTCGGGGAGCGCGCGCAGGCTCCCACCACCCTGGACGAGCGCTACGTCTACGCGGGCCTCGAGCGCCTGCCCGACGGCGGCCTCATGCTCGCCCGCAACCGCGCCCTGCTGCCCGCCTCGGGCGTGTTCGACCGCCCCGACCCGCTGGGCCTCGCCGGAGGCCTCCACCGGGCGCGCTACGCGGAGAACGACCCCCTCGGGTACGTCGATCCCATCGGCTTCACCGCGCAGCCGATCACCGGCAGCGCTGGCGGGTGGGGGTCCCTGCAGAGCGGCTCGCTCGGCGGGCTGGGGGTGCAGGATCCCTGTCGGGCGGATCCGACGTCTTGCGGGTCGAGCTCGCCCTGGGGTCAGGGCGGGGTGCTCAACCTCTCTCCGAAGCGGCGCAGGGGACGTGATGACGGCGGCGCCGAGGCGGAGGTGGAGCCGGAGAAGGGGATCCTGGCGTTCTTCAAGCGGCTGTGGGGTGGTCGTGGCCCCGGGTCCTTCCAGAAGACCAAGAGCGGTCTGGTACCGGAGTACGAGCTGGTTGTCACCGGTCGAAGGGGCCTGCGGGAGGTTCTGTCGAACGTGTTCCGGCGCGTCGAGGGGTCGAGCGTCTGGGGTTGCCAGGGGTCGGCGTTCGCAGGGCGGCTTCGGCACTTCGGGCGATCCGCGCTGGAGGACCTTGAGGCGGGGGCCTGGGGGGCCGCCGCGGGAGGGGCGTCCTATCTGGCGGATGGTCTGGAGTCGCTGCCCACTACGGCAGATATCACCGGGCACCCTTGGGCCAGGGGACCCCTGGAGGGCATCCTCAAGGAGTCCAGTGCCGTCGCGGCTACCCGCGATTGGGGGGTCGAGGCGTATGCGCGGGCGGATGGCCACAGCGCAAGCATCGCGCAGTACGGGGCTGTGGTAGGAATCATCGGGGTGGCCGTTGGTGACTACTACATGCCGGGCCCAGGTGGGGAGAGTCGGCTCGCCCAGAAGGCCGAGAAGGGGGCGATAGAAGTTGTCGAGACGTTAGGGTCTCGCGTTGACTTGACGCGCCTCGCCGAAGCAGCGACCATTCCCTGGTCGTCGAAGAAGGTCCGGGATGCGGCCAAGAAGATCGAAAACAGCACGACAAAGAGTATCAACGTAACCGTGGACAATCGAGATCAAGCTGGTGAACTATTTCTCAGATTCTATCATGGAAATGGCTATAGAAACACAACGGGCATGACAGGAAAGAAAGTGAGAAAAGCGTTCGATTCCAAGAAATGCACCTACCATTGGGACATGGAGGACGTAGAGCATGGAGGTCGTCCCCATCTTCAGATTCACGACGACCAGAGAAGAGTAATTCGAATCTTCTTTGACGGAGAATGAGATGAAACACCTAAGCCGTACCGAGTGGGGTGGAGCAATTCGAATTCCAACGGATTCCGAGCAATACTTGGGATGGTTGATAGCTGAAAAACTCTCCCCCAATATCCGAATATTGGAGGTTCTACACGATTGCCCGGATCATCCTGCGTACAAATCCGAGTCAAGAAAGCTGGCCACGCCATATAGCGTTTCTATCATCGAACTCGACCGAAAGGTTCATGAGTCGGGGGCCTATGAGACCGGAGACGACTATCGTCGCCTCGATGTATTCTGTTTCCGAACGGCCGAGGAGGCCGAAGATTTCATCAAGTCTCAGGGTATCGCTATGTCCGACTTGGTCCATCCAAGAGAGGTCGACGTCCCATAGTTCTTCTGCCGACAGCGGGTATGGACATCTTATCCACACCACATGTGGCAGAACAGTATTGAGGGAATTCCCATGACCTGTCCGACAGCAGGTTCTGGATGACCAACGGTATGAACATCAAGTCTTCGACAACCCCCATCCTCACCACCCTCCGCCAGGCCGGTTGGATACCCGGTCGCTCTGCCAAGGAACTGGTTGATCAATGGGAACGGGAGTTCTTCTCCGCTGGCGAGTTTTCGCTCCACGCCACCGCCCGCGCCGTCCTGCTCGAGTTCGGAGGCCTGTCCTTCGAACAGGACGGGCCTGGTGAGACCGTCGCTCGACGGAGCTTCTGCTTCGACCCGACCGTCGCGGCAGGTGAATCCGACAGGTTCGCCGAGTTTGAGAGAGCGCTGGGGACGCACCTGTGTCCCATCGGAGAAGCGGAGGCCAGTGAAGCCTTCCTGCTTATCGCAGAGGATGGTCGTGTGCTCTCTGCGATGGATGATGCCTTTCTCATCGGGTGGAGCATTGAGGAGGCCATATCTGCTCTGGTACTGGGCAGGCTGGGGGAGTTCATCAGAACCGAACAGGCACCTGCGTAGGAGACCATGTATCTCGTCAACAGTAGCGTCTCGACAACGTGAAAGAGTTCGGTGGAGCATACCTCGTGGAGTGTATCCCCGAAGGACTGAGGGTAGAACAACGTGGTGATCGACTCGCCCATCTTGAGATCATGCTGGACAGATCGATGACGTTGGATGAATACAATGAGCTGCTTGGTCAAGTCAAGCTATCTGGAGGCGAGCAACAGATGAAGACTGCTCCACCAAAACTAATGTTTGAGTTGCCCTTTGGTGAAAGGGATGCTTTCGAGGCAGAGTCCAAGGGATTCTTGGGAGATGCGCGAGCCCAGTATTCCGATGGATCCTGCATTCCGCTGACATTCTACACCACTACAAGGATCGCACAAGATCTTCAAGAAGAAGCACGGTGGGGAAGGCCATACATCGCCGAACCTGGGCTGATCGTGGTAGAGAATGTGACCCTGGAGCAGATGGAGACCGCTGTCGCAGAGCTACACAAAGAAGGGTTCTTTGATCGATTTGTTCGACTTCCCTCAGGCACCAAGGACCCTAGATTCTGAACGATCAGACACGGAGCGTGAACCATGACCGACAAGCAACCACCCAAGCTCGTTTTTGCCCCTTCGTACGGGGAACAGGATGCCCGTGAGTCCGAGTCCAAGGGCTATTGCGACCGTGCCCGTGCCGAGTATTCGGATGGGTCATTCATCCCTCTCGTCTTCTATGATCCTGTCCGACTCAAAGAGGATGTCAGGCTCCTCTCGGAAGGAGGAAGAAAGTTCCTTGGGAATCCCGGACTCATCGTCGTCAAGAGGGTGACTCAGGAGTACATGGAGCGCGCCTTGGAGGGGGTGCATCGGGAGAGGTTCTTCGACAACCTTGTGCGACTGCCACCAGGAAGCCGGCTTGATCAGCGCAACACCATCGCCAGCATTCCCTCAGATGACTGACGGAAGTGAGCTCCTGCTACCGGACGATTTGAACACTTGACCGGCTCAGGAAAGGAAACCAACCTGATGAAACCAGCGTCTTCGACAACCTCCATCCTCACCACCCTCCTCCAGGCCGGTTGGACACCCGGTCGCTCTGCCAAGGAACTGGTTGATCAATGGGAACGAGAGTACTTCTCCGCTGGCGAGTTTTCGCTCCACGCCAACGCCCGCACGGTGCTGCTTGAGTTCGGAGGCCTTTCCTTTGAACAGGATGGGCCAGGCGAGACTGTCGCTCGACGGAGCTTCTGTTTCGATCCCACTGTCGCGGTGGGCGAATCGGACAGATTTGCCGAGTTTGAGAGAGCGCTGGGGACACGCCTGTGTCCCATCGGAGAAGCGGAGGCCGGAGAAGCCTTCCTGCTCATCGCAGAGGATGGTCGTGTGCTCTCTGCGATGGATGAGGCCTTTCTCATCGGGCGGAGCATTGAGGAGGCCATCTCCGCTCTTGTGCTGGGCAGGTTGGGAGAGTTCATCGGAACCGAATAAATCCTGTGCATATCACCGAAACCACCTGTCGCCCCGTACAGGCCCAATAGATAGGAGGTTCACCATGCCAGATCATCGATTCGTGGATTGGAGCCAATATGGAAACAACAGCATCGAGGTCATGATCAACGAACTGTGTAGTTCTCTTGATGCTCAGAGAGTGGAGGACTCGTACAGGTTCCTGGAGAAGCTGGCGATACCAGACGGAGAGTTGCAGGCTGTCGCCGTTCCTGTTGCGATCGTTGGCATCTTGAACTTGGTGGACGTTGCTGAGACAGGGCTGCCTAAGTTGCTCGATCTGCTCTTTGAAATCACGGCAGTGCAGGATGACGACCCCGATGTCACTCCAGAGTATCTGGAGTTGGTTCAGCGCGTTCGAGGGGAGGTGGCGCGGGGATATCCTTTCTATATGTACTACCTCGATAAGGGCGATCTGGACTCCCAAAGAACATGCATCGATCTCCTGGGCTTGTGTGGCTATCTGGATTTGTCCCTGGCCCATAGGATTTGCTTTGCACTGCGAAGGCATATAGTTCTCAGTCAAGATCCGTTTTCGAAGAAGTTGGTCTCAGTATGGCTGGAAGATCTTGAATCTCTTCAGAACACCGAGGGCGTTTGAGGGAATTCGAGTTCCGTAAACTCCTACGTTCAAGGGAGTACCCAAGGCCTTGTGGGCGTTTGATTTGTCAAACCTGATCGTTCAGTCTTCAGCCCCGTGTGGCTCAGATGCAACGCTGATAGCATACAGGCAAACCAGCGCAAGATGGTCCAGGACACCAGCATTGGCCAGGAAACGAGATCCAGATGAACTTCATAGAATCGATCTCACAGCGACTGCTGGTCGCATTGAAAGAACCCATAGAAGCGCTCGAACATCATCTTGTTGGCGCGTTTCCGAGGCTCCTCGTGGTCAACTCCGAGAACGGCATGCGAGCATATCCTCTCTACGCATACATCAGTGTCTGTGAAGATCACTCTGATGGTGACGAGTTGTTGGTTTTGTGTGTGAGCATCTGGACAGATGGCCACAACCACTCTCTCAACGCAGACCTCTGCACAGGAACCGGTGGAACCCTGATGGAGGTGAAGCCTTACACATGGCAGAACGACGACGTCGACCTGGCTTCCGTCGACGCCTGGATCGAGTCAGCCCAAGCGCTCATCGACAACGCCTTTGAACCTGCGGCTACCCACCTCAGAGCCTGCATGAACTCCAAGAGCGGTGAGAAAGCGTAGTCGGGCCACAGGGAGACGACCCACCTTCGCGACCACCTGCCGCACGTCCAATTGGACAGCACCCTTCAACCCTCTCGATGGAGCTTCAGAGATGCGACGTCGATTCCTCTCCGACTGGGGCGGGGCCATCCGAATCCCCACCAACTCCGAGAAGTACCTCGGCTGGCTGATCGCAGAGAAACTGGTTCCAAACATGCGAACCCTGGAAGTACTGCACGACTGCCCCGAGCATCGCGCCTACAAAGCTGAGACCAGCAAACTGACCACCCCGTATCGCGTCCGCATCATCGAACTCGACCGCGAGGTCCACGAGTCGGGGGTCTATGAAACCGGTGACGACTATCGCCGACTCGACGTCTTTCGGTTTCGTACGGCCGAGGAGGCCGAGGACTTCATCACGGCCCAGGGCGTCGCCATGTCCGATCTGGTCGATCCCAGAGTGGTCGACGTTCCGTAGTCCCTCGACCCACAGCGGGTATGAACATCCTGGAAGAATTGGACCGACCCATTCAACCCTCTCGATGGAGCTCCAGACATGCGACGTCGATTCCTCTCCGACTGGGGCGGGGCCATCCGAATCCCCACCAACTCCAAGAAGTACCTCGGCTGGTTGATCGCAGAGAAACTCATTCCAAACATGCGAATCCTGGAAGTGCTGCACGACTGTCCCGAACACAGCGCATACAAGTACGAGGCCAGCAATCTGACCACTCCGTATTGCGTCCACATCATCGAACTCGACCGCGAGGTCCACGAGTCGGGGATCTATGAGATTGGTGACGACTATCGTCGACTCGACGTCTTTCGGTTTCGCACGGCCGAGGAGGCCGAGGACTTCATCAAGTCCCAGGGCGTCGCCATGTCCGATCTGGTGGATCCGAGATTGGTCGACGTTCCGTGAGCGCTCCGCGAACTGCGGGTGAGCGGAACACTGTTCCGCGACAGAAGACGATCATGACCAACAGATTCACAACCAAGGGGGGAGGCCACCCGACCCCACCAACTCCGAGACACCCCAGGTGCCTCCCTGTTCGACCAGGTCGACACGAGAGAAGTCTATGCCCCCTGACCACACCACCAACCCGACCCTTCGCCTTGCATCCGACCACCACGCGGCGATCCGGCTGCTCGCCGAGTACGGTGGCTTCCACGACGCTCTGATCGAGCGGTTGATCCAGGACTACGCCCGTCGACGGGTCGAGCTCCATGTCGACGATGTCTTCAGCGGGCTGGTCACCCATGACGTCAGCTCGGGGTGGATCCGCTTCGACGGGATCGAGCATCTGTACTGTCAGATCCCGTTTGTCGGTGGAGAGGTCCGAATCGAGGATATGGAGGTCTCTCCTGCCGCGGTTGGCTTCACGGTGAGCTTCGGGCTCACGACCACCGAGTGGACCGACTCAGGCGAGTTCAAGACCATCCGGTTGGACCTCACCGCTCGAAGCCTGACCATCGGGCACCCGACCTAGGAGTCGTCCCCACACAGGACGACGACCAGGAACCACGACGGACGAACCCATCGTCACCAGAACACCTGCGCCCGCAGCCCGGCCTTGAACTTTGCCAGGCCACGTTCAACCATTTCACCACAATCCAATACCAGGACGACACCATGCCCACGACCCCACAACCCAGGCTCGTCTTCACCACCCCCTTTGGAGAGAGAGATGCCCACGAGTGCGAGACCCGAGGCTTCTGCGACCTCGCCCAGGCCGAGTTCCCCGACGGCTCCTTCGTCCCGCTCGTCTTCTACGACCTCGTCCGCCTGGAGCAGGAGATGCAGGCCCGCTCAGAGAGGGGGCAGACCTGGCTCGCTGTCCCCGGTCTCGTCGTCCTCCCTCGCGTGACCCGGGAGCGGATGGCGCGCGCGGTGGAGGGCATGTACAGGGAGCACTTCTTCGATGAGGTCGTGGCGAGGCCTCCTCCTGGAGGGCCCGGCGAAACCGCAGGCGACCGGTCGGCCGACACCGGGCCGAGGCTCGTCTTTGACGAGGGCTTCGGAGAGCGGGAGGCCTACGAGTCTGAAGCCCGGAGCTACTGCGCCTGGGCCCAGGCCGAGTTCCCCGATGGCTCCTTCATCCCCCTCTACTTCTACGATCCCGTCGGCGTCTCTTGTGACATCGGATCGGCCGATGAGTACGGACCGGAGCACCTCGCGGACCCTGCGCTCATCATCGTGGAGCGGGTGACGCCCGAGCAGATGGAGCGCGCTGTGGAGGGGCTGCGTCGTGAGGGGTACTTCGACCATCTGGTGCGATTTCCTGCGGGGAGCGGGCCTTTTCCGTATGGGCCTTCGACGACACCCTGAGCCGGAAGTGAGTCGGGACATGCCCTCCACCGCGCACGCCAACCGTTCCTGGAAGGCACCCCTGAACCTCCACAAATTCCAAACATATACCCACGATGCCGCCCTCTGGACCACCACCCGACCCCCACCACCCCGACGAGGCCACCCTCGCCGACCTCGAGCTGCTCTGCCGCGCGCCTCAGCACAGTGCGCTGGACCCGGTCTACTGGCGGCTGGAGAACAAGGCCATCGTGGAGGGCGTGCTGCAGCCCATCGCACGGCCGATGGCGGCGGCAGGGGTGCTGGGCCTCGCCCGCTGCGCTCGGCGGGGCGTGCCCTTCCTGCTGGAGCTGCTCCAGCAGATGACCTCGGCGGACGAGGCGCCGCTGGATCCACCGGCTGGCTACCACGCCCTGGTCGCCGCGGTGGAGCAGGAGATCGTGCGGGGCTACCCGCTCTACATGAGCCACCTCGCTGGAGGGGATCCGACGGCGCGGCTCATCAGCATCGACCTGTTGGGGCTCTGCGGGTCGTTGGCGCCAGAGCTGGCGGAGCGGATTCGTGCGGCGCTGCGGGAGCACGTCCTGGCCCGGCCGGGGCCCGAGGGGCGGGAGGTGGCGGCGTTCTGGATTCGGGAGCTGAGCAACGGACAGGATGGAGACGACCGATGGACCTCGATCTGATCGCGTGCGTTCACCGCTCCGAGCAGGCCGCCCGCCAGAGGATGGCGTCGTTCGGTGGGGACACGGAGATCCTGGGAGGGGCGGCCATCGGCCTGAACACGACAACAGACATGAGAGGATTCGTTCCTGAGGAGAGACATCATGGACAATGATTCATTCCCCCACGCGGGGGTGGGCGCGCCCGACTACACCCTCCACCTCCCCGACATCCCCTGGGACGAGGTCGCAGGTCGCATCCCCGTGGAGGTCCAGCTCGCCGGCGGCCCCCGTTACGCCGCGACCTTCCTCACCCTGGAGCACGTCCGCCAACAGACCGAGCGGGACCGGGAGACCGGGGACTGCCTCGGGGGGCGCTACTTCTGGGCGCCGCGCATGGTCTTCCTGGAGCGCCTGACCCGGGATCGGATCCGCCGAGCGGTGTGGCACATGCTGTGTACGAGCTGTCTGGAGGGACCCTTTGAGCGCATGGACGCGATCCCGGAGTCCTCACCGCTCGCCCAGCGCCCCGCCTACACCTGCAAAATCATCGCGTACCGTCCATGGGATCCCGACGACGTCAACCTGGACGTGGACATCACCCTGGAGACCGGCGAGCGCTACATCCCCACCTTCTTCACGCTCCGCAACATCCAGTGGATCATGGACAAGGACAAACACACCGGTGAGCGCGACGGCGGCCTCTACCACTGGACGATCGACTCGATCCTCGTGGAGCGGGTCGTGGAGCCCCTCATGGTCCGCGCCATCGAGGACATGCTCGACCGCGGGCTCATGGCCCGCGCCTGCGAGCTGTACAGTCCCTATGAGGAAGACGAGGACGACGACGAAGAGGCGTGACCCTCACCGCACCCGCTCCTCCCACCCCGCCCAGACCTCCGGCGGCAGCACCACGTCCTCCCGAACCAGCACAAACAGATGATCCCGCCCCACCGCCACCGGCCCCAGCAGCTCGTAGTCCCCGCGCCCGTTGAGGGCGTCCCAGGCGGCCTGCTCGGCGTTGATGAAGACCGGATGCGCCGGGTCCCCCGCGCCGGTCAGCAGGACCAGCTCCGGGGACTGGCGGTCGAAGTACGGGCTGTCCCAGCCCTTCTGGCCGTGGGCCCCGGGGCGCCTCGCCAGGCGGGCGTCGGTCAGGCCGGCCAGATCGTAGATGGAGCCGGGGAACACCCAGCCCAGCCGGCCGATGTCGAACGCCGCGATGCGGGTGATCGCCGTGGTCTGTGCGGCCAGGGCCCCCACCGCCGCCAGCTCCCCGTGGTAGTACGCCGCGTGATCCATGCCCCGCCAGGCCGCCGTCAGGCCGCCGAGGATCATCGCGACGAGGCCGATGACGCCGGGCTTTCGGAAGGAGGACCCCAGCGCGAGCGCCACCAGCACGCTCGCCTCCGCCAGCCGCCGCTGCCCCGGCATCCAGTCCCCGCCCGACCACGCCACCCCCGCCGCCGTCACCCCGATGAGCGCGATCCACCGCCACCGGCGGGTGAACAGCGCCAGCACCGGCGCGCCCCCCAGCGCCACGACCCAGGCCCCGACATACGCCAGGCCCTGCGCCGGAGCCGGGGGCTTGGCCAGGAAGGTGTTCGGGACGAGCGCCCCGAAGTGGAACCACCGCCACGCCCCCACCGTCACCGCGCCCAGCGCGAGCAGCGCCAGCCCCCGCCGGTCCCGCGCGGCGATCAGGCCCACCAGCACCCCCTCGGGGCGACACCAGGGGAGCAGGAAGAGCGCCGACCGGTGCCCCAGCGCGGCGATCACCACCAGCATCACCCACAGACCCGTCTCCAGGCCGTTGACCGCGTGGAAGGCCAACCCCCCGCAAGCCGCCAGGGCCAGGCCCACCCCGGCCGCACCCCGCACCGATCCGGCGGCCCGCGCGGCCAGGAACACCGCCAGGATCCCGAACAGACCCCCGAGGACGCGGGCCGGACCGATGGGGTCTTCACCGAAGGCGGCGGACAGCACGGTCCACATCGGGCTGGTGGCCCCCTCCACGACGGGGCGGGTCAGGTCGAAGGCGGGGACCCCGGTGGCCAGCCAGTTGCGGGCGACCCGGAAGACGATCCAGGCGTCGTCCGCCGCGTACATCGTGTCCGCGAAGCGCAGCAGGTGCGCCCCGAAGAGCAGGGCGCCGATCGCGGCGGCGTCGCGGACGCGGGTGTCGGCCATGCGGGGCAGTCTACGTCAGCGACGCGAGCCCCTGTCGAACCTCGTCGCGGGTCAGCCCGCCGGCCTCCAACTCGGCCTCGGGGCGGGACAGGAGCCGGCCATAGAAGGCGCGGGCCTGCTCGACCGCGCCGGGCTGGCAGCGATCCAGCATCACGCCCAGCCAGTCCTCGGCGTCGGCGAGCCGACCCTGGCGCGCCGCGTAGGTGGCCAGCGCGGCCAGCACCTGGGGCGCGAGCTGCGCCGGACCCAACGCCTGCGCCAGCGCGTCCATGCGCGCGCCTACGTCGGTGTCGTCGGTGGGCAGGCCGGCCTCCACCGCGCCGGCCCACAGCTCCAGGGCCCGCACGCCGGAGATCCGGAAGCGCTCCAGGTCACCCTGGTCCTGCGCGATGGTCGCGCGCGCGCCGAGCAGGGCCGCGAACGCCGCCGCCCGGCCCACGTCCAGGCCCTCGGTGCCGCTCAGCAGGGCGAGCACCTGATCCGCGGGCAGCACGTCCGCCACGCTCAGGGCCAGGCCCACCTGCCCCCGGGCGGCGTCCTCCAGGGTGGCGAAGGCCTCGGGCTGCTCCTGCTGGCGGGCGAGCCCCAGGGCGCGGGCGACCGAGCGGGCGGCCTGTCGGATGAGGCGGAGCACGAAGTCGTCGCGGATCATGCCCCTGGTGTGGGCACCGCGGCGGCGATCGTCAAGGGCGGAGGCCCCGCAGCAGGTCCGCCAGCGCTCCGCCCACCAGTTGGTTGCCCGCCACGGTCAGGTGGTTGCGGTCCTGGAAGAGGGTCTGGGCGGGCTGCCCGGACTCGGCCACCACCGCGCAGGCGTCGAACAGTGGGTAGCCCTCGGGCAGCTCGCCGTCCCGGGTGTGGCAGCCGTAGCCCCAGCCCTCCGTGGACACCGCGTAGGTCATGAACACCGTCTTCACCCCGCGCGCGTCGGCCCACTCCGCGATGAGGTCGTGGTTGCCCAGGCCCTCGCGGCTGCGGGTCATGCCCGGGTCGGCCTGGTCCAGCCAGCGGGCGCGGTCGGGGCGCAGCTTGCCGGTCAGCAGCCGCAGCGTGTAGTAGATGTGGCTCTCGAAGAAGAAGCCCCGGATCCGGTCGAACACGCGCCCCCGGGAGCGCCCCACCAGCGGCCCGTCGTCGCGGGGGCTGTCGAAGGGCATGCAGTCGACGACCAGGACGTCGGGCTGGAACTGCTCGACGTGCAGCCGCAGCAGCCGGTAGACGTTCAACGTCCGGTAGCCCGAGATCCCCGCGTTGATGACCTCCCAGTCCTCCCCCAGGGCCTGCTCGGCGAACGCCGAGTACGTCTCCTCGGGGCCCACGCCCGCGCCCAGGGTCTGGCTGTCCCCGAACGTGAACACCCGCCAGGTCCCCGACGGCTTCGCCACGGTCATGGGCTTCACCCGCCGGAAGCCGTAGGCATTGATCTGCATCTCCCCGCGCGGCGGCTGGCCGGGCTCGGGCAGATCCTTCCAGGTCCAGTACAGGTCCGGGTCGTAGCGGAACGCGGTGGCCCGCAGGTGGTCCCGGATCATGCCGTCGGGCAGGCTGGCCGTGCGCGCGATCGGGAACGCCAAGCGCAGCACCCCCTCGGTCAGCCCGAAGAAGAGCACCGTGGTGAGCAGGGCAAAGGCGAGGTTGCGGAGGATGCGGCGCATCGGCTTCGACGTCCTGGAAGCCCGACGACCGTAGCACGAACAGGCGCCAGCCGTGCCCCGCGCCCTTCAGCGCCCACCACCACCAGCTACGAGCGCCGCGAGCGTCGCCTGCGCTGCCCGTGCCGTCCGCCCCGCCCGTGCCGCCTGTGCCGCCCGCCCCGCCCGTGCCGCCCGTGCCGCCTCCCGCCCGTGCCGCCCGTGCCACCAGCGCCACCTGCCCCGCCCGTGCCGCCCGCCTCCCCCTGTGCCGCCGTTGCCACCGTTGCCACCTCCGCCGCCTCGCGCCAGGAGCCTCCGGGGACTACGCTCCGAGGTCGCGAACAGCCCCGAAGCCCGCAGGCGCAGTGGGGCTCCATCCGGGGACGCCTGAGCGAGGCCGGGAGTTCTCGGACGAACGAAGGCCGATGCGAAGACGAGAGAGGAGGTCCCCCGGACGGGGACCGACGAACGGTCCCCGGGTGGAGCCCCACGGAGCCGTCCAGGGCGCAGGGGCGGTGCTTCGGGTGACGACGCCGTTCCGAGCGTCGAGCGTCCACCGAGCACCAGCGCCGACGCCCGCCCGCCGCCGACGTCCCGAGCGCCCACCGAGCACCAGCGCCGACGCCCGCCCGCCGACGTCCCGCGCGTCGAGCGTCCACCGAGCACCAGCACCGAGCACCAGCGCCGACGCCCTCCCGACGACGCCTCCAGGATCGAGAAGATCGAGCCGACCGCGCTCCCAAGACACCGATGACATCTTCCTGACCCCCATCACCCCATCCAAGACCTCGACACCATCGACCTTCGGGTAGAATGCCCCCTCATGCTGCCCCTCCTCGCCCTCGTCCTCGCCTGCACCCCCGCCAGCGAGCCCGACCCCGACCCCGACCCGGTCGTCGACACCGCCCCCGCGGACGACGGCTACCTCCCATGGATGGGGTCGGCCTACGTCCCCTGCGTGAGCGACGCCGAGTGCGACGCGGGTGCGGCCTGCACCACGGTCCCCGGCTTCGGCGGCCTGTACTGCGCCCCGCCCTGCGACCCGCTGGAGCCCGCCGACCCGGCCTGCGACCTCGACGGTGCGTTGCCCTTCGAGACGCAGTGCATGACCAACGGCCGCTGCGCGCGGGCCTGCGGCGAGCCGGACTCCTGCCCCGAGGCCCTCGACTGCATGCCCGAGCCCCCCGAGGACGGCCTCTCCCTCTGCGCGGGCGAGCCCTACGGCTCCGCGGGCTTCTACGGGACCTGCTCCCACCCCAACGTCGACGGCACCGACTGCCCCGAGGCGTCCTCCTGCTTCGGCGGCGACTACCTGGGCATCGACGAGGGCGCCTGCCTGCCCTGGTGCGACGACGGCTCCTGCCCGCCCCCGCCCGCCGGCACCTCCGGGGTGACCACGATCTGCTACGACGTCGGCCTGGACCACCCGAGCTGCGCGCTGCTCTGCGTGCCCGACGACAGCACCTGCCCGATCGGCCAGACCTGCTTCGACCTCGGCTTCACCGGCCTCTGCGCGCCGGAGGGGGCCAGCTACGGGTGAGCGCGCTGCTGCTGGTCCTGTCGGCGAGCGCCTGGGCCCGGCCCGAGGCCCCCGCGCTGTTCTGCGAGACCTACGCGGACACCCCGTTCTGCGTCTCGTCCACCGTGTCCTGCACGATGTGCCACGCCGAGAGCGGCCCGCCGGCCCACAACCCCTACGGCGCCGCCCTCGCCGACGCCCTGGAGGGGGATGACTTCGCCCTCGCCCTGCCCGCCGCCCTGGAGGCCATCGCCTTCGACGACGCCGACGGCGACGGCGTGAGCAACGTCGACGAGCTGGACGCCGGCTCCTGGCCGGGCTTCGACAGCACGATCGAGCCCGAGTGCAGCACCCAGACCACCTTCGACAACAAGCACTACAGCGTCGGCGCCTACGACCACGACTTCGCCTTCCGCCGGGTGATGCTCGACTTCTGCGGGCGCAGCCCCCGCTACGACGAGCGCGCCGCCTTCGCCGAGGCCACCGACCCCGACGCCGCCCTGCAGGAGGTCCTGGGCCTCTGCCTCCAGTCCCCCTACTGGCGCGACGTGCTGCGCGAGATGGGTGTGCGCGCGGTGCGCCCCATCGGCCCGGCCACCGACGTCAACATCCTCGGCAACTGGGAGTGGGACCTGCGCCTGTGGTCCTACGCCCTGAGCGGCGACCGCGACGCCGCCGACCTGATGCTCGCGGACTACCTGGTGGTCGAGGAGCCCTCCGGCAGCGGCGTGCTCGTCGCCATCGACGAGCCCCGGGACAGCCTGGAGACCTACGCCCAGCCCCTCGCCGCCGAGGACCGCTACGGGCTGATCACCACCCGCTACTCCCTGGCCATGAACGTCATGTTCTCGGCCGTGCCCCGCACCCTGGCCGCCCACTGGTACCGCCAGCTCCTGGGCCTGGACATCGCCCGCTCCGAGGGCCTCTACTCCATCGACGAGCTGGACGGCCTCTACAGCTGGGACGCCCCCCGCGACGTCGACGACCGGGGCGTCTGGCAGGAGGGCTGCGCGGGCTGCCACACCACCCTCGACGCTCTGAGCTACCCCTGGGCCCGGTACAACGGCATCGACCTGGAGGGCGACACCACCGCGATCTACCTGGACGATCGCGCCGCCGACATCCTGCCCACCACCGAGGGCTGGATCTTCGGCGCGCCCATCGACGGCCCCGAGGACTGGGTGCAGGCGGCGGTGGCCTCCGACGACTTCTCCCGCAACATCACGGGGCTGTTCTGGCGCTACCTGATGCGCCGCGACCCCTACTCCTGCGAGCAGGGCGAGTTCGACGCCCTGTGGACCGACTTCCGGGACAACGGCCGCAACGTCGAGTCCATGCTCGGCCTCTTCATCACCCTCGACGCCTACGGGACCCCATGAGCCGCCTGCTGCTGGCCGTGCTGCTGCTCGGGGCCTGCGAGACGCCCCCCGCCGACAGCGACCCTCCCGAGGTGGTCGACGACGGGCCGGACTGGACCGGCGCGGAGCCCTCCGTGCGCGCGGACCTGCGCCTCAAGCGCTGGCGGCAGGTCTCCCTGGACCTCCAGGGCGCGCTCTCCCTGACCGAGGACCAGATCTGCCGGGAGACCGGGCTCTACGACTGCGCGGACCTGCACGCCGTGCCCCTGGGCGGGGTGTCCATCGCCAACGGCATCTTCGAGCCGGTCGACGCGCTCTCGGTCACCACCGGGCTGGCCATTGAGCGCATGGTGCTCCAGGCCTGCTGGAACCGCCTGGCGCTGGACCGCGCCGCCGAGGCCCCCGTGGTCTTCGCGGAGATCCCGCTGGACGGCGACACCCTGGAGGTCGCCCAGGCCGAAGCCCAGGCCGCCACCCTCTACCGCCGCATGCTCGGCCGCGACCCCGAGCCCGAGGAGCGCGACGCCCTGGTGGGCCTGCACGCCGGGGTGGTCGAGGACGGCGGCGGCAACGCCGAGTGGGCCCTGATGTCCTGCTTCGCCCTGGGCACCAGCACGGAGGCTCTGCTGTACTGATGTCGTGGACCCGCCGATCTCTGCTGAAGGGCGCGCTCGCTGCGGGGGCGACCGGAGCCGTGGGCGGCCGGGCGCTCTGGCGCGCCGCCCGCGCCGACGACGACGGGCCCCGGTACCTCGTCATCCTGGGCTGCTTCGGCGGCGCGTCGATGCTCGACTGCTTCATGCCCCTGAACCAGAACGAGGTGGTCAGCGACCCCAACCGGGGCACGGTCATCGGCTACGACACCGTTCACCCCTCGGGCAGCAACATCCGCTGCGTGGACCGCTCCACGCCCAAGGCCTTCCTGGAGCGCTACGCCGACCAGACCGTGGTGATGGGCACCCAGTCCTCCTCGGTGAACCACTGGGTCGCCCAGGCCCGCGCCATCAACGGCCGCGACGTGTTCAACGGGCGCACCCTCGCCGAGTCGGTCGCGGCGGT
This sequence comes from Alphaproteobacteria bacterium, assembly GCA_020632795.1. Lineage (GTDB taxonomy): Bacteria > Myxococcota_A > UBA796 > UBA796 > CAJQPC01 > JACKEV01. Next base: position 39,438 of record JACKEV010000023.1, on the reverse strand, counting down.
CTACGGGGCGGGCATGCCCCTGCCCAACGTCAACATGGGCCGGGGCGGGTTCACCGTGCCCGGCGTCGACCCCGCCCTCGACCCGCGCTACCGCGCCGAGATCGTCACCAACCCGGTGACCTTCGCCTTCTCCACCCACGGCGAGGCCGGCGTGCTGCCCCTGGGCGACACCCCCGCCCAGGACCCCGACGTGCGCACCGCGATGATGGCCCGCACCCGGGCCCTGCGGGACGGCACCCTGGAGGACCTCTCCCCCTTCGGACGCACCTTCGCCAACAGCCGCATCCGCCGGGATCTCCTGTGGAGTCGGCAGACCGTCGATCCGCAGCTTGAGGTCGACGACCTCATCCGCCGCCTGCTCTTCGTGCCTGACCTGGGCGAGGCCCTGCCCCTCTCGGAGTGGGGCATCGAGCCCAGCGAGGAGGTCGACCGCGTCCGCAGCGCCCTGCCCGACTCCTTCCCGGCGAACACCTCGGGCATCGCCCGGGACCGGCTCCAGGCCCAGGCCGCGCTGGCCTACCTGCTCATCAAGACGCAGTCCAGCGCCGCGATGACCCTGGTGGAGCCCGGCACCGACGGCTTCCTGGCCTTCGACCAGTCCCACAACGACCACAAGAGCGCCCAGGCCACCCACTGGGATCGGGTGCTGGACACCACCGATCGCCTGATCCGGCTCCTGGAGGCCAGCGAGCACCTGGACCCGGACGGCCAGCCCACCGGCCAGACCCTGTGGGACCGCACGATGATCGTCTTCGCGACCGAGTTCGGGCGGGACAAGTGGGACACCGGGGGCCGCTTCGGCACCGGGCACCACCTCAACAACGGCCTGCTGGCGGTCAGCCCGATGCTGGCGGGCAACCAGTCCCTGGGCGAGCCCGACCCGAACAACGGCTTCATCTGCGGCTTCGACCCCGACACCGGCGCGCCGACCCCCTTCTCCGAGCTGGGCCCTGGCGAGGACCCGCTGTTCTCCGACGCGCGCCTGCCCCCGGCCGAGGAGCCGGTGTTCGGGGCGCTGCTCGACGTGCTCGACGTGCAGTTCGACGGGCAGGAGACGATCCCGGTGATCAAGGGTTGAGTTAGGATCCCTCCACGTCCAGGGAGAACCCCATGTTCCAACAGATCTTCGAAGAGATCGTCGGCCAGCACGTCCCCGAGTCCGAGCGCGAGGCCGCCGCCCAGGCCCTCGCCGAGAAGTGTGGCTACGCGGTCGCCGCGCTGACCCTGCTGCCCCTGCCCGGCAGCGAGGTGATCGGCGTCATGCCCATCCACGTCGGCATGGTCATGGGCATCGGCCAGATCTACGGCGAGGAGGTCACCCGGGACAACGCCACCGAGCTGCTGCTGCGCATCGGGGCGACCGTGGGGCTCTCCCTGGGGGCCAGTCAGCTCGCGACCACCGCCGCCAAGGTGCTGCTGCCCGGCCTCGGGGGGCTCCTGGGGGCGCCGTTGATGTATGCCTCCACCATCGCGATCGGTACCGTGGCCCGCGAACACTTCCAGGGCCGCGAGCTGTCCCGGGAGCGCATGAAGCAGGTCTACAAGGAGACCGTCGCGCGCGCGAAGAAGGACTTCCGACCGGAGAAGATGCGCAGCGCCGAGGCCCGGGGCATGGCCGAGGCCGCCGCCGCCGAGCAGAAGGCCGAGGCCCCCGCGGCCGCGCCTGCGCCCCCCGAGGACCCGGTCGCCCGCCTGCGCCGCCTCAAGGCGCTGCTGGACGAGGGGCTGATCGAGCAGTCCGAGTACGACGCCACCAAGGAGCGGGTGCTCTCGGAGATCTGACGGCGGGTCAGAACACCACCACCAGGGCCGCCCCGGGCCGCTCCCGGCTCAGCACCGGGACCAGGCCCACCGAGGCCCGTCGGCGGTCCGGGTTGGGGCGGTTGTAGGTCTTCACCCCGAAGATGGTGCCGCTGACCACCGAGCCGACGTAGGCGGCCACCGAGACCGGCACCGCCAGGGTGCCCAGGAAGGCCAGCCCGAACTGGGTGTCGATGTCGTCGGCGCGACCGATGCTGCGAAAGCTCACCTCGGCGGTGGCCAGGGACAGCACGGAGACCCCCCACAGGCCACCGCTGATGATCGCCGGCACCGGGCCCACCCGGTAGCCCTGCTCGATGCGGATCTGTCGCGCCTTGAGGGTGGGCAGCAGCATCGCCGGTGGCCCGAGCACCATGAAGGCCTCCGTCATCGTCAGGCCGATGCGGACCGGGCGCTCCTCGAACGTGACCAGGGACATGAACGCGCCGCCCAGCAGAGGGACCGGCGCGAACACGCTGCCCGCGAAGCCCCCCGCCCATACCGCCTGCAGGGTGCGGAGCTGGCCGGCCTCCGGCGAGGTCTTCGCGACCGGCATCGGCAACGGGGTCTCTGACGCGTGGGCCGGCGACGCGGCGGTCAGGAGCCACGAAAACAGAGCGAGGAAGAGCAGGCGCTTCATGCGATCTCCAGGGAAGAGGGCGATCGTACACCTGCGAGGGTGCGGCGGGCCTGACCGCGGCGATGACGCAAAAGCGAACGCTGTTCGTTATTGGCCCTGCGGCGCCCGCGCCTCCAGGAAGGCCCCCACCGCGCCCCCCCACCGCGCGGGCTGGGCGACCGCGGAGAGCTCGTGCCCCAGGCCTTCGAACGCCACCCAGCGGGACGGGCCTGCCAGCGCGTCGTACACCGCCCGGCCCTCGGCCAGGTGGGCGCGGGGGTCCTCGGTCCCGTGCAGCACCAGCGTCGGCGCGCGCACCCGGGTGGCGTAGCTCACGGGGGCGTGTCCGGCGGGGTCGAAGCCCGAGATGATGCCGCCCCAGAACAAAAGCAGATCGGCGCCGGGGCGGGCGGGCAGGCCCATCGAGCGGAAGCGGTTGCCCACGGTGGTGCGCAGCCGGTCGAAGACCGCCTCCAGGATGAGGCCGTCCGGGGTGGCGCCCTCGGCGGCGACCGCGCGCAGGGCGGCGGCGGCGCCCATCGAGAAGCCATAGAGCACCACCGGCCGCGGGGCCCAGGCCGCGACCGCCGCGACGTCCCGCGCCTCGGTGACCCCGATGGTGGTGCCGGTGCCGCCGCTGTCCCCGGAGCCCCGCAGGTCGACGAGCACCACCCGCCAGCCCATCTCCCGTAGGGGCGGCGCCAGCTCCAGGAGCTGGTCCTTCGCGGCGGTGTAGCCGTGGATGAGGACCACCGTGCCCCGGGGGTCCTCGACGGGGACCTCCCACAGGGACAGGGCGGGCTCGCCCGGGGGGGTCAGGGTGTGGGCCTCGAAGGGCAGACCCAGCGTGTCCGGCGTGCGGGTGGGGCGGGGGCGGGGGATGCGCACGCCGAGCAGCAGGGTGCGCAGGCGCCCGGCGGTGGAGAGCTGCTCGGGGGGCGGGGTGCGCGCGCCGTCGGGGGCCCAGGTCAGCATGGCGCGGGCGTGGGCGTACGCCACCGCGTTGACGGCGGCGAGGACGAGCAGGGCGACGACGGCGATGGAGCGGCGTGACTTCACCGATATCCTGAACACCTCAGCCCGCAGTCGGCTGTGTTGGATCGGGCTCCGTGCGACGTTGGGGGTATCCCTCCGGATGATCTGGCGCATGCACGGAGCCCCGAACCATACCGGAGAGGATGGTAGCATCCCGCCAGGAGGTGTCCATGAGTTCCAGCGGTGATGGCGGCCGGAAGAAGGGTCGGGATGTGGGTCCTCGCACGGTGGAGGCCCTGCGCCCCCGTGAGGACGTCGGGCCCCGCGTGGTGGAGGCCCTGCGCCCCCGTGAGGACGTCGGGCCCCGCGCGGTGGAGGCTCTGCGCCCCCGTGAGGACGTCGGGCCCCGCGCGGTGGAGGCTCTGCGGCCCCGTGAGGACGTCGGGCCCCGCGCGGTCGCTGCCCTGCGGCCCCGTGAGGACGTCGGGCCCCGCGCGGTCGCTGCTCTGCGGCCCCGTGAAGACGTCGGGCCCCGCGCGGTGGAGGCCGCCGACGACGAGGACTCCGGCCCGGATCGGGACGGCGCGTGAGCTTGCCGACCGGGCGCCCGACCCTCGGCGCCCGCTGGGACTACCCCAACCAGGATGAGCGTCTGGCCCGGGCGGCCACGGCGGGGCTCATCGACTACGTCGAGGCGAACTTCCCCATCACCCCGGGGCACCCTCCCCGGGTGGGGGAGGGCGTGCCCGTGCTCGTACACTGCCCCATCAACCCCATCGCCAGCCCCCAGGGGGTCAACCTGCGCCTGGCCGAGCAGGTGCGCGAGGCTGCGGACGCCTGGGACAGCCCCTGGGTGGGCGAGCACCTCTGCTGGGCCGGGCCCGGGGCGGAGGGCCGGCTGGGCTACATCGTGACGCCGATCCTCTGCGAAGCCTTCGTGGAGGTGGCCGCCCGAAACGCCCGCGCCCTGCAGGCCTTCTACGGTCGCCCGGTCGCCCTGGAGCTGGCCCCGGTCTACCAGCACGTCGGAGCGCTGGACAGCGAGCTGCGCTTCCTCGCCCGGGTCGCTGAGGCCGGAGACACGCTGATCATCCTCGACGTCGCCCACTGGACGGCGTCGAACCGGAACCTCGGTCGAGCCGCCGACTTCGGCCTGGACGCCCTGCCCGCCGAGCGGATCGTGGAGCTTCACGTCGCCGGCATCCGGGCCGGGCAGAGCGGACGCTGGTGGCACGACAGCCACGACCGGGTCCCGGAGGAGGAGATCCTGACGCTGACCGCCACCCTGGTGCGGGAGCTGCCCGCGCTCCGGGCGGTGACCTTCGAGCACTCGGACGCCGCGCCGGAGACGGACCTCGTCCGCACCCTGGAGCAGCTCCGCCGCGTGGTGTCGTGAGCGGCTCCCTGGAGCTGGTGCGGGTGCAGCGGCTGCACCTCAAGCTGCTCTACTGCGAGCGCACCGCCCAGGCCTTCGCGGAGGACCCCGAGGCGGTCCTCGCCCTCTGGCGGGTACCGTCACACTGGTCCGCCTGCCTGCCCGACCCTCTCTCGGAGGGCCACCGCGCGGAGATGCATGGTCGGCGGCTGCTGGCCGCCCAGGATCTGGAGATGGTCTTCGCCGCGACCCTGCGGCACCTGGGGGCCCGGGACGCCCGCGAGGCCCTGGGCCAGCGCTGGCTGTCCGCGTTCCTCTCCTCGGACGCCTTCTTCGAACCGCGCTTCTCCTTGCCCGACCCGGTGGGGGTGGGGCGGGCCTACGAGGGCTACAGCCGCTTCTTCTTCTGGGCCCGGGATGCCTTCGGCCTGCGGCGACCGGGCGCGGACGAGGGGCTGCGAGACGACCTCTACCTGGACTTCGCCGCCTGCCTGGACCAGCGCAAGGTCACGGCCCTCGACCCGGCCTGGGACGCGCTGCAGAGCGGCTTCTTCTGGTCCGTGCGCCCCGGGCACCCGAGCCCCTGCCGAGGGCTCACCCGCGACAGGGAGGTCTTCACCGACCGCCGCCCGGACGCCCGCGAACGCCTGCTGGCGGAGGGGCTGCTCGACCTGGATGGGCTGGAGCCATGAGCACGCTCTTCGGGGCCCCCTCCGGGGACGAGGGCCAGGTGGTGGCGCTGGGGGTGGCCTTCGCCCACGGCGCGGCCCGGGGCGGCGGCGTCCTGCACGCCCCCTCGACCCTGCGGGGGCTGACCGCCAGCGAGCGCCTCTCTGAGGGCATCCTCGACTACGCCACGGACGCGCTGGTCCTCTCCTCCCTGCGGCTGAGCGACCTCGGGGACCTGGTGCATCGGGCGAGCTGGCCACACCGGGACTTCTTCGATCTGGTGGAGGCCACGGCGGTGACGTTGGCCCGCCAGGGCAAGGTGGTGCTGGGGCTGGGGGGGGACCATGCGGTCTCCCTGCCCCTGGCCCGCGGGGTGGCCCGGGCGATCGGTGGCCTGCAGGTGCTGCAGCTCGACGCCCACCACGACCTGGCGCCGCTGCGGCCCGACAGCCTGCCCACCCACTCCAACTTCGTCTCCTTCCTGGCCCGCTGCCCCGAGGTGGAGCGCGTGGTGCAGGTGGGCGTGCGGGGCTACAGCAGCCTGCGCCCCGAGCCCACGCCAGGGGTGGTGCGCAGCACGGTGGCGGGGTTGGCCGAGGCCCTGGCGCCGGGCGTGCCCGTCTACCTGACCGTGGACAGCGACGCCTTCGACCCCAGCGTGCTGCCTGCGGTGCGTCACCCTCTGCCCGAGGGCCTGACCCTGGGAGACCTCGACCGGGTGCTGGAGACCGTACGGCGCCTGGACCTCCCCCTGGTCGGGGCCGACTGGACTGAGTACGACGTGGACCTGGACCCGATCACCCTCCGCAGCGGTCAGGTGGTGGTCTTCGGGCTCGTCCGCCTGCTCGCGGCCCTGCAGCGCCAGCTCGAGGGGGCCGGATGAGCTTCCCCTTCGACCTGTTCGACGCCCGCTGGTTCGCGGACGCCGGGCCGCTGGGCGCTCGCATCGTCGCGCTGGAGCGCCACTGCCTCAAGCCGCCCTGGCCCTGGGGGCACTGGGCGTACGGCCACCTCCTCGCCGAGCGCCTGCCACAGTTGGAGGGAGACCTCGTGGAGTGCGGCGTGGGGCGGGGCGGCACCAGCGTCTTCTTCGGGGACTTCGCCCGCGCGGCGGGTCGACGGGTGTACGCCCTGGACAGCTTCGAAGGCCTCCCCCCGCCGGATGACGCCGTCGACAACCCCTACTTCCGCGAAGGCGACTACCGGACCCGACCGGGCCGGGAGGCGCTGCTCGAGCGCTTCCGGGCCTTGCTGGCGGAGCAGGGCCTCGACGCGGTGGTGCGGCCGGTCCCTGGCTTCTTCGAGCGCACCCTGTCCACCCTCCCCAAGGGACCGTTGGCGCTGGTGCATGTGGACGCCGACCTGTACCGCTCGGTGCTGCAGTGCCTGGAGGCCCTCTGGCCGAGGCTGGTCGAGGGGGGGCTGCTCATCCTGGACGACTTCTTCCACCACGCCCAGGGCCCGGCGCGGGCGGCCAGCCGCTTCTTCCACGGCGCCGGGCTCCGCCCCCTGCTGCATGTGTCCTTCCCCTACAGCGTCGTCATCCTCAAGGGAGAGCGTCCCCCGAGCTGGCTGCGCCGAAGCCTCGACGGCAACCGGTACGCCCTGGATCTGCTGCGCGGCGACGCGCTGCTCCGCGAGGCGATCGCCCACAGCGCGGCGCGGGCGGAGGGCAGCCGCGCGGGGCGCAACGCCCGCCGCCTTCAGGCGCTGCTGGACCCCGACCAGCCCACGGTGAGCGCTGACCTCTACGCCTACCAGCTCGCCCTGGAGGACTACTGGGACGACATGGACGCCGACGGCCCCGATCAGCGGCCGCCGCTTGGGATCTGACGGTGCTGGAGCGCTGGCTGTCCCCACGTTGGCTGGACCCCTCGCGCCTGGCCGAGGACGCCCGAGCCTGCGCCCACGGCCGCTGGCTGGTCGTGGACGGGCTCCTGCGAGAGGAGGCCCTCGCGCGCATCGACGCGGACTTCGCCCGGCGCCGCTTCGCGCCCGACAACGAGGGTCTGCCCTACGACTCCACCTCCAGCCGGGTGGCCCCGGACGACGCGCTGGCCGAGCTGTTCTACGCCCCCGCCTGGATGCGTTGGCTGCACCGCGCGCTGGACGAGCCGGAGCCTGAGGTCTGCGCCCTCACCGTCGCCGCTCGGATCCACCCGCCCGACGCGCGCGGCTTCTGGCCCCACGTCGACGATCTGCCCGGCATCCCCCGTCGCCTGGCCGTGCTGCTCTACCTCGACCCGGGCTGGCGGGCGGCGGACGGGGGGCTCCTCCAGCGTTGGCAGGCGCTCCCCACCCGCCCCGGGGACGAGCCCATGCGCTGGGCGGACCGCGAGCGCGAGCACCTCGGCTTCCTGGAGGAGCGCCGGGAGCTGGTGCTGGAGCTGGGGGGGCCCTGGAACCTGCCGGTCACGCGCCTGCGCCTGCTCGATCAGGTCGTCCCGGAGCGCAACCGGGCGGTGCTCATCGGCCTCCACCCGCAGCAGGCGGTCCACTCGGTGACCCCGAGCCACGGCCGGGCGCGCCGCGCGGTGCTGCAGTGGGTGGCATGAGGTCCGCGGGGCCGAGCGCTGATGTGCTCCAGGCCTGGCTGCGGCCCGAGTTGCTCGATCCCCGGGCTCTTCAGGAGCAGGCCCGCGCCCGCCCCTTCGAGCGCTACCTGGTGGTGGACGACCTGCTGCGGCCCGAGGCGCTGGAGGCGCTGCAGGCGGCCTGGGCGACCCTGCCCCTGGTCCCCGACTCCCCCGACCTCAACTACGACGCGCTGGCCATGCGCCTGGACGGCGACCCGGCGTCACCGGGCCACGAGCTCTGGACGTCCCCGGCCTGGCACGACTGGGTGGCTCGGGCCCTGGACATCACGCTGCGCCAGCCCGGGCGCACGGTGGTGAAGGCCCGGCGTCATCCCCCGGATTCGCTGGGTTTCTGGCCGCACACCGACCGGGATCCGGAGGCCTGCAAGTCCGCCGCGGCGCTGCTCTACCTCACCCCGGACTGGCGGGCGGCGGACGGGGGGCTCCTCCAGCTCTGGGAGGTGGAGACGCTCGACCCCGCGCCCGCCGGCCTGCTCCGGTGGGATGCCTTCGTCGGCCGGCCGCTGGGCTTCCTGGAGGAAGCCACCACGCTGGAGGTCGAGGTGGCCGCGCCCGTGGGGGTGCGGCCCGCTCGCGCGCGCCTGCTCGCCCAGGTCGTGCCCCAGGCGAATCGCCTGGTGCTGCTCGACTTCCAGCGCGGCCCGGCCTACCACTCGATCACACCGAACCGTCGCCGCTCGCGGCAGGGAGTCGTGCAGTGGCTGTATTGATCCGCGCCCTCCGCGCCGAGGACACCCCCGCGGTGGTCGACCTCTACGACCGCCTGGCCGCCGACGGCACCGGCGGACCGCTCAGCGCCGCCGCGTGGGAGCGCTTCCTGGGGTTTGAGGTCAACCAAGGAGGCGTCGGGTTCCGCGTGGCCGAGGAGGACGGCCGCCTGATCGGCCTGGCGACCTCCTCCCTGCGCAGCCCGGAGGGGACCCCGCTGCGTCACTTTCGCGTCCTGGTCGACCTCACCCGCCGCCGGGAGGGCGTCGGCGGTCGGCTCCTGTGGGCGATCACCGAGCTGGACCAGGCGCTCGAGGCGGTCACCCTGCAGACCCTCTGCCCCGAGGCGTGGGCGACCGGTCGCCGCTTCGTGGAGGCGTTGGGCTTCGCGGTGGTGGAGGAGGAGCTGGAGATGCGATGCGAGGAGGCCCCCGCCCGGCGATCGAGGGTCGTGGAGGGCCTCCGCGTCGAGCCTGTGGCTGAGCCGTCCGCCGTGGCCGACGCGGTCGCTGCGCTCCACAACCTGGCCTACGCCGAGGACATCTCCTTCGTCCCCTTCACCGCGCCCGGCATGGCCGAGCTGCTCGTGGACGCCGAGCTGTGGGTGGCTCGGCTGGACGGCGCGCTGGTCGGCTACGCCCACCTGGAGGCCGACCGCGGCGCGACGTGGATCGAGAGCATCGTCGTGGACCCCGCCGCGCAGGGCAAGGGGGTGGGGCAAGCGCTGGGAGACGCGGTGCTGCGGCAGATCCTGGACCGGGGACACGCCGCCCGTCTCCAGGTCAGCAGCGTGAACGCCGGGGCCCGCCGCCTCTACGCGCGCCTCGGCTTCACCCTCGTCGCCCGGACGTACCGCTACCGGGCCCCCTGGGTCGCGGTGCGGGCTGCGCTGGCGGGCCGACGCTGAACCTCAAGCGCTGGGGGGCAGCACCTGCAGGAAGCCCTGGCGGTGGAGGTCGTCCAGCTCCCTCTGGGGCAGCCAGCCGCGCAGGGCCGGCGCCGCCCCGGCCGCCTCGGACAGCGCAGCCAGCGGCGTGGCGAGCGCGGCGGGGAGCGACGCGCTGCGGCCATTCAGCAGGTGGGCGAGCACGAGCCGCCCGCGCTCGACCCGGCCGACGACGTGGTCAGGCACCCACAAGCGGTGGCGGTCCTCCACGCGCTCGACCTGCCGCGCGGGCCAGGCCCGACGCCCGGGACGCCAGGCCTGCTGCTCCAGCAGGACCCTCCAGGTCGACGCGAAGCCGGGATGCTGACCCAGCGGGGCGCCCGGGCGACCCTCCTGCACCAGCGCTCGAAGCCGCGCCTCCTCCTCGGGGCGGAGCAGCGCGCCGACCAGGCGACCCCGCTGCTTGACCAGCGCAAGGCGCAGGGACCCGGCGCTGAGGAAGCGAGCCCGATCCTCGGGCAGGTCCTCCGGGCGGTGGGAGGCGGCCGCGCCTCGCGTCGCGTCGGTGAGCACCTCCAGCACCTGGAGCTGTCCGGCGCGCTCGGCGCCCTGGTTGGCGCCCTCCACGGCGCAGGCCACGCCCTCCAGGAGGTCGGCGAGCTCCGGCGTGATGTCCAGGATCTCGGGAGGCCAGGGCACCGGGCGCAGGCCCACCGCGTCGAGGTCCCGGGCCAGGGGCTGGGCCGGCGAGACCACGAAGGGCTCCACGTTGAAGCTGAACCGGCCCGGCCAGGCCTCGGCCAGGGCGGCCAGCTCCCGGGCCGTCGCCAGGAACCGCGCCCGGGTGTCGCCAGGGAAGCCGGGGATCACCCCCACCGAGACGGCGATCCCCGCCTCCAGCAGCGCGTCGATGGCCTCCAGGTTCTGAGCCCGGGTGCGGCGCTTGTTCATGGCTGCCAGGGTCTCATCGGAGAGGGACTCGACGCCGATGTAGGCGTAGCTGCAGCCCGCCGCCCGCAGCAGCCTCGCGGTCTCCGGGTCCATCTGCGCCCGCATGAAGCCCCCCCAGTCCAGCTGCAGATCCCGCTCCAGCAGACCCTCGGCGAAGGCGCGCAGCTGCCTGGGGTGCCCGTTGAGCAGGGAGTCGGTGAAGTGGAAGGCCCGCACGCCCCAGCGCGCGCTCAGCACCTCCAACTGGACGAGGCTCCGCTCCACCGAGGCGGGTCGGAAGCGCTGCCAGAACACCCACTCGCTGCAGAAGGTGCAGCGGTCCGTGCACCCCCGAGAGAGCTGGTAGGGCAGGCGAAGCTGGCCCGAAGGCGCGCGGTAGGCGGCCAGGTCCATGCGAGAGAAGTCGGGGAGGGCCACCTCGGCGAGCTTGATGAGGGGCGCGCTCGCCTCGGGCAGCGCCGGACACGCTGCGGTGCGCACGCCGGGGATGCCCTCCAGGGCTTCCCCGGCCCGATGGCGCCGCAGGATCTCGCAGAAGGCCCGCTCTCCTTCCCCCACGACGACCGCGTCGAACAGCCCCGCCCGCAGGCCCAGCAGCGCCGACGCCCGGCTCTCCGAGACCTGGGGGCCGCCGGCCACGATGAGCGGCGGCGCCGGTCGGCGCTTGAGCATCGCGGCCGCCATCAGGCTCGTCGTGAGGTTGGAGGACCAGACGGACAGCCCGACCAGGCTCAGCGCGGGCAGGCCACGCCAGACGTCCTCCAGGAACGCCTCCATGTCAGCCAGCCAGCCGCGCAGCCAGCGGGGGTGGATGCCCCGCTCCAGGGCGTAGCGCTCGAACAGCGGCTCGGGCGTACCCTCAGCCAGCGGGCCACCGTCCCTGAAGGCCGCCAGGACGCCCAGCGCCAGCGGCAGGTCCGGGATGTCCATCACGAAGGACTCCCCGAACGTCCCCACGGGGTTGAAGGTGGGCGCCAGCACGTCAGGGGTCAGCGGCCTCAGGTCCAGCAGCTCGAGATCCGCGTGTCCATCGATCCGGGCCTGGCCGAGCAGGGCAGCGGCCCCGGCCGGGGGGCAGTGGCGGTGGCGGTAGGGCGGGACGAGGGTGAGCAGGCGCACGCGGGCCCTGGGCTTGAGGCGACCAGGATAGCCTACGCCCCCTCCGCGTCACCCCGCCGGTACCCGTGGACCGTCAGCCACAGCCCCAGGGAGAACAGGAGCCCGATGAACGCGTAGGTGGCGGCGTTCTCGCCCCCTTGGGGCGCGGCGGGGAAGAACATGCGCGCCAGCCCGGCGAGCAGCGCCAGCCAGCCGGTGATCGTGACGGCCACCGCCCAGGTCCGGGTCCACCGGTGCCAGGTGCGCAGGACGATCAGGCCCGCGACGAAGAGCAGCATGCCGTTGAGGTAGGTCAGCGTCGGCTGACCCTGGGCCCAGATGCCGAGGTTCAGGGTCTCGGAGCTGGTCACCGCGAGCAGGGTCGGGCCGGCGACGGCGGCGACGCGGCGAGCGGGGGTGTCGTCATGGGGAGGCGTCACTCGACGTACCCCAACGCCTCCAGCCGATCCCGCGTCTCCTCATCCATCTTCGGGCCCTCGCCCTCCACGGCCGCCGCGTCCAGGGGCGGCAGGCCCAGGCGCGTCGCCCAGCCGTCCAGCTCGGCCTCAAGGGCGGCGCGCTGCGCGGGGTCCTGGTCGGCGAGGTCGTGGTCCTCGGTGGGGTCCGCCGCGAGGTCGAAGAGCATCGGCGGGCCGCCGGTCCACGTCACCAGCTTCCAGGGCCCGCTGTAGTAGACCCGATAGCGCTGGTCGGGCATCGACATCGGGTCCTGCGTGGGGGCGCCGCGCTCCATCCGGTAGCGCTCCACGATGAGCGGCTGGCCGGCGGGCTCCCCCCGGAGCGCGGGGAGCAGCGAGCCCACCTGCACCGGCGGGGCGTCCAGCCCGGCCAGCGCCAGCGCGGTCGCCATCACCCCCACCGTCGACACCGGCTGGTCCACCGCGACCCCGGCGGGCACCGCGGCCGGGTAGCGGATCATCAGGGGGACCCACAGATCGGGCTCGTAGAGGGGGCGGCCGTGGCCGAAGCGGTTGTGCTCGCCCAACAGCTCGCCGTGGTCCGCCAACACGATGAGCACGGTGTCGTCGAGGGAGCCCCGGGCCCGCAGGGCGTCGACGACCCGGGAGAGCAGGTGGTCGGTGTAGGCCACGCTGGCGTGGTACATCTCACCCATCGGCACGCGCATCCGCTCGACGTCCTCCGGGGTGAGGCTGGCGTTGAAGATGTCGGCCATCGCCAGGTTGCTGACGTCCGCCAGCTCGGCGTGGGGCCGGTCGGTGAACCGGGACAGGAAGGGCTCGGGGACCTTCTCGTAGGGGGCGTGGGCCTCCAGGAAGTTGAGGGTGACGAAGGCCGGCGGCGCGTCGGCCGGGCGCCTGGCCACCCAGCGCTCGAAGTTGCCCGCGACCCGGCCCCCGCCCTTGTCGTCCTCCCCGTACCCCATCACCGCGAGGAGCCGGTGGGCCGTGAACACATGGGCGATGGTCCTGTCCCCCCGCCAGGCCTGGTCCTCGAAGCGGTAGCCCCGGGCGAGCCCGAAGGCGTCGGAGAGGTGGGGGTTCGCGCTGAACAGCGCGGTCTCGTAGCCGGCCTCGGCGAACACATCGGCGAGGGTGGGCAGGGCCTCGTCCAGGGTGCCGGTCTCCGAGTGGCCGCCGTGCGCCGAGGTGAAGTGGCCGGTGAAGAAGGAGGCATGCGAGGGCAGCGACCAGGTGGACGGGGCCACCGCCCGCTTGAACAAGGCCCCCTCGGCCGCCAGCCGATCGAAGTGGGGCGTGGTCTCGACCGGGTAGCCGTACGCCGACACGCTGGAGGCCCGGACGGTGTCCATCACGACCAGCACCACGTCGGGGCCCTCGGCCACAGCATCGGGCCGGGTGGCCTCCACCGAGCGCGCGCCGCCCAGGAAGAACTCGGGCAGGGTCAGCACCAGCGCCAGAGTGGTCGCCCCGAGCCCGACCGAGGCTCGAGGCCAGCGCGTCGCGAGCCCGAGCCCCCCCAGGTACAGCATGCTGCCGCCGACCGCGGGGGCGAGGCTCAAGACCATGCTGCTCTCGACGGGCGGGAACACCCAAGCCAGGCCCACCCAGACGACGATCAGCCCGAGCGCGTGCAGCGCACGCCCCCGCGGCGCCAAGAGGGCAGGGGACAACACAAGCCCCAGGATCGCCCCCAGCACCACCTCCTGGGCACTGCCCCACCGGTAGGCCTCCATCGAGAGCGGGAACCCCCGGGAGACGTTCCAGATGAAGATCATGCCCCCGGCCTCAGAGATGCACATGGCCAGCGCAGACAGGACCCCCCGCGTCACTCCATCCAGGGCGATCTTCAGCGCACGCACGACGGACCTCCAGGGCCAAGGGGGGATCCTACATGACCACGGGCGAGGGCGGGCCGATCCGCGTTAATCTGCCGCGCATGAGAACCGCCATCCTCCTGTCCCTGGTCCTGTCCGGCTGCGCGCTCACCACCCTGATGACCCAGGGCCGCAGCCTCCCCCAGCTCGCTGGCGAAGCCGAGGCCGAAGGCCTGGCCGGCGAGGTCGTCGTCCACCGGGACGAGCGCGGCGTGCCCCACATCCGCGCGGCCTCCGAGGCCGACGCCGCCTTCGCCCTGGGCTACGCCCACGCCCAGGACCGCCTCTTCCAGCTCGACGCCACCCGGCGCCTGGCCTACGGCGAGCTGTCCGCCTACATCGGCCCCAAGACCGCCGACCTGGACACCTTCATGGCGGGCCTGGGGCTGCGCGCGCAGGCCGAGGCGTCCCTCAAGGCCCTGGAGCCGGAGACCCGGTTCGTCATCGCGGCCTACACCGCCGGGGTCAACGCCGGCGCCGACAGCCTCAAGGGCCTCTCCATCGAGCACCGCCTGCTCAAGCAGGACCGCTGGACCGAGTGGACCCCCCTCGACACGATGGCGTCCATCTACCTGTTCTCGTTGACCCTCTCGACCAACGCCCCCCAGGAGCTGGTCGCCTACCAGCTGCGCGATCGCCTGGACCGCGCCGACGTCGACGCCCTGTTCGGCCCCCACCCCCAGGCCACCCCTGTGGAGGCCGACTGGGGCCGGCTGCGCACCACCCAGGCCGGCGAGCTGACCGGCCCCGCCAAGGCGTTCTTCGAGACCCTCACCATCTACCACAGCCCCCAGGCCTCCAACGCCTGGGTCGTCGGCCCCGAGCGCAGCGCCGACGGCAAGCCCATCCTGGCCAACGACGTGCACCTCCACCTGCTGGTGCCCAGCCCGTGGTACGTGGCGGACGTCTCGGGCGGGGGCGTGCACGCCGCCGGCTTCACCGTGCCCGGCCTGCCCGGGGTGGTGGCGGGGCACAACGACAGCCTGGCCTGGGGCGTCACCAACGTGGGCGCCGACTACATGGACCTCGCGGTGGTCGAGCGGGTCGGCGAGCAGGGCTACCGGCTCAACGGGGTCGACGAGACCCTGGAGGCCCGCAGCGTCACCGTCGAGGTCAAGGACGAGGGCAGCCGCACCGAGACCGTGAACTGGACGAAGCTCGGGCCGGTCCTCACCGAGCTGGATGGCAAGCACCTGCTGGTGCTGCGCTGGCATGCCATGGAGACCGTCGACCGCAGCGCGGACGTGCTGCGCGCCCTGGCCCGCGCCGGCTCGGTGGAGGAGGCCCTGCCCCTCTCCGACACCTCGATGATCGTCTCCCTGAACCTCCTTCTGGCCGACACCACCGGCGACTTCGGCTGGACCATCACCGGCCAGCACCCCGTGCGCGAGGGCCACACCGGCCGGGTGCCCTACATCGCCTCGGACGCGCGGCCCGCGCCCGTCCCCGAGGAGGAGCCCAAGGGCAGCAAGAAGAAGAAGCCCGCCGCGGAGGAGCCCCCCCCGCCGCCGCCGGTCGAGCTGGTGGCCCCGGGCTGGACCGGCTTCGCCGCCGAGCGCGTCCGGATCCAGGCCCCCGAGGCCGGCTTCATCGCGTCCGCCAACAGCCTGCCGGTGATCGACGGCGCGCCCTCCCCCCTGGGGGCGGTCATGGCCGCCCAGTACGAGCTGCCCTGGCGCCAGCACCGCATCGAGGCCCTGCTGTCCGAGACCCCGACCCACACCGTCGACACCATCGCGGAGATCCAGCTCGACCGCCACGACCCCCAGGCCAAGGCCAACCTGGCCCGCCTCATCAACGTCTCCGACCCCAACAGCGTCGGGGCGAAGTGGGTGCGCGACACCCTGGCGGACTGGGACTACCAGACCGACGCCGAGTCCATCGCGCCCCTGATCTGGGGGGAGTTCCAGGAGCAGCTCATCCGGCAGCTCCTCACCGACGAGCTGGGCGAGGACGGCGTCGAGATGTACCTGGCCGTCGCGCCCGCCGGGCAGACCGTGCTGGACGTCGACGGCGGGCTGGAGCGGTTCACCGAAGACCCCGACATGGCCATCCGCAAGGCGCTCCTCAACACCTGGGACAGCCTGGTGGCCACCTACGGCGAGGACACCAGCTTGTGGGAGTGGGGTGACGTGCACGCGGTCGCGTTCGACCACCCCTTCGCCGCTGAGGTCTCCCAGCTCTCCATGCTCAACGCGGGCACCGTGGCTGGCGCGGGCTCCGACAACACCGTCGCCGTCGGGGGGTCGAGCTGGGTCGAGGGCTGGCAGACCGACCACATCTCGTCGTTCCGGCTCATCATGCCCCTGTCGGACCTCAGCGCGTCGACCTATGTGCTGCCCCCCGGCAACTCCGGGCAGCCCGCCAGCCGCCACTACCAGGACCAGCTCCGGACCTGGGCGCGGGGCGACCGCAACGACCTCTACTACACCAACGAGCAGGTCGAGCGCTTCGCCCGCAGCGCCCTGGTGCTGACCCCGCCCAAGCCTTAGGCCGCCGGGCTCAGAGGTCGCAGGCGCCCCACATGGCCAGGCCGGCCTCCCGCGCGAAGGTCTCGTCGGCGTCGAACTCGGCCTCGAAGGTGTCCGTCTCGTCGAAGGGGTAGGCGAAGGCGTAGCCGCTGCGCACGATGTAGCGGTTGACGAAGCCCTCCTCCCGCGCGTCGAGGTGCAGGTAGGCGAGGGTGCGGTCGTAGCGGTCGGTGCAGTTGCCGTCGAAGGTCAACCAGATCAGGCGGTCCTTGATCAGCTCGCGCACGAAGAGGCTGGCCTCCTCGCCGTAGCAGTCGCCCTCGTTGCCGCCGTAGGCCAGCTCGGGGGCGTTGAGGCCGATGAAGCGCAGGCGCTCCTCGGGGCCGCCGCCGTCGGGGACCACGTCCGCGGTGTCGCCGTCCACCACCCAGGTCACCCGCACCAGGCGGGGCGTGTCGCAGGGGTTGGCCCCGGCGGGCAGGGTGGAGGGGTCGATGGCCCGCACCGCCGCGTCCGGGTCGATCTCGCCCGTGTCGTCCGTGACGTCGGTGTCATCGGGGAAAGAGACGCCCGGGGAGTCATCCTTGCCTGTGCACGCGAGGACAAAGGCAAGGATCAGGCTCATCGGCTTCGGGCCTCGTGGCGGTGCAACACGCGATCTCTTCGTACGTCCAAAGCGCCCGCCTCGGCCACCGCCGCAGCGCCCTCAGCGTCGCCGAGGTCCTCCAGGCAGATGGACAGGCCCAGCCGGGCGAGGGTCTCGTCGGCTTCGGTCACCGTGCCCGTGTCCAGCACCCGCTGGTAGAGGACCTGGGCGCCCGAGGGGTCCCCGCCGGCCAGGCGCATGCGGGCCATGGCCAGCCAGGCGCGGGGGGCGTCGTCGGGGTGCTCGCGGGCGATCTGCTCCAGATCGAGCCAGGCGAGGCGCTCAGCGCCCGCCGCCTCGGCGTGCAGCGCGGCCTCCAGGCGCCAGGCGACGACGTCGGGGTGGTGCGGGTCAAGGTCGGCAGCGTCACGCAGCAGGCGCGCGCCCCGGGTGGGGTCCCGTAGGGCGGTGGCGACCACGCGGCCCCGGCGGGCCATGGCCTCGGCGGCGCGGGGGTGGTCGGGCCAGCGCTCCTGGAAGCGGCGCAGCAGGGCGTTGGCCCGCTGGGGGCGGTTGTCGGCCTCGGCGAGCACCGCCGCGCGCAGCAGGGCGTCGGCGCAATCGGCGTCCCAGGGGCTGTAGCGGGCGATCTGCTGGTAGGCGACCAGGGCCTCATCCACCGCGCCGCTGCGGGCCGTGCGGTCGGCGCGCTCCAGGGCCCAGGGGCTCCAGGGGCCGAGGACGCCCAGCGCCACCAGGGTGGGGACGCCGATCAGGGTGAGCGTAGCGGCCACGATGGACCGCAGGCCAAGGAGCGCGATGGCCGAGCGCACGATTCCTCGCGTGATGCTACCCAGGTACCCCCGGAGGATAACCCGAAGCGGTCACCGGCGCCCACCCGGCGCGCGCCCCTACTCCTCGCCGTCGCCGTCCTCGAAGGCGTCGTCATGCCCGACGACCTCGTCGTCCTCGTCGTCCTCGTCCTCCTCGACCACCCGGGTGACCGAGACGATGCGCTCGTCGTCGCCGACGCGCATCAGGGTGACGCCCATGGTGTTCCGGCCCTGGGAGCGGATCTCGGCCACCGCGATCTTGATGACCCGGCCGGTGTCGGTGATCAGCATGACCTTGTCGTCGTCGTGGACCTGCAGGGTGCCGGCGACGTGGCCGTTGCGCTCGTCGGTCTTGATGTTGATGATGCCCTGGCCGCCCCGACCCTGGACCCGGTACTCGTCCAGCGCGGTGCGCTTGCCGTAGCCGTTCTCGGTGACCGCGAGCACCTCGAGGGAGGGGTCGTTGGCGATGACCTCCGTCGAGACGATCTCATCGTCGTCCTGGAGCTGGATGCCCTTCACGCCCCGGGCGACGCGGCCCATGTGGCGCACCTCCTCGACGGGGAAGCGGATGGACATGCCGTCGCGGGTGGCGATCATGACCTCCTCTTCGTCGCCGCGCAGCACCACGGTGAACAGGGAGTCGTCCTCGGCGCAGTCGTAGGCGCGCAGGCCCACGTTGCGGAGGTTCTTGTAGTCGGACAGGGGGGTGCGCTTGACCAGGCCCCGCCGGGAGCAGAACAGCAGGTCGTCCTCCTCGCCGAACTCGCGGATGCTCAGGACGGCGGCGACCTCCTCGTCGGGCTCGAGCTGGACGAGGTTGACGATGGGCTTGCCCTTGGCGTCGCGGCCGGCCTCGGGGATGGCGTAGACGGGCAGGCGGTAGACCAGGCCCTGGGTGGTGAAGACCAGCAGGAAGCTGTGGGTGTTCGCGATGAAGATCTCGCGCACCGAGTCCTCGTCGCGGGTGCGCATGCCCTTGCGGCCCATGCCGCCGCGGCGCTGCTCCTGGTAGAGGTCGAGGGAGGAGCGCTTGATGTAGCCGTTGACCGACATGGTCACGACCTGCTCCTCCTCGGCGATGAGGTCGAGGATGTTCAGCTCGCCCACCGCGTCGACGATCTCGGTGCGCCGGGGGTCGGTGAAGGCGTCGCGCACCTCGATCAGCTCGTCCTTGACCACCTGCATCAGGAGCGCGTCCGAGGCCAGGATGGCCTCCAGGCGCTCGATGGTGGCGAGCAGCTCGGCGTACTCCTCCTCCAGCTTCTCGCGCTCCAGGCCGGTGAGGCGGCGGAGCTGCATCTCCAGGATGGCGCGGGCCTGGATCTCGGAGAACTCGAACCGGGAGATCAGGCCCTCGCGGGCCTCGTCGGTGGTGCGGGAGGCGCGGATGAGGGCGATGATCTCGTCGATGAGGTCGAGGGCCTTGAGGAAGCCCTCCACCAGGTGCGCGCGCTCGCGGGCCTTGCGCAGCTCGTAGCGGCAGCGCCGGGTGATGACGTCGCGGCGGTGGGAGATGTACTGGGCGAGCATCTCGCGCAGGGTCAGCACCTGGGGCTGGCCGTTGACGATGGCCAGCAGGATCACGCCGAAGGTGGCCTGGAGGTCGGTGTGCTTGAACAGCTTGTTGAGCACGACCTCGCCGTAGGCGTCGCGCTTGAGCTCGATGACCACCCGGCGGCCGGTGCGGTCGGACTCGTCGCGGATCGCGGCGATGCCCTCGATGCGCTTGTCCCGCACCAGGCCGGCGATCTGCTCCATGATGCGGTTGGCGCCCACCTGGAAGGGCAGCTCGTCGATGATGATGGCCTGGCGCTCGGCGCTGATGTCCTCGAAGTGGGTGCGGGCGCGGATGATGACCCGGCCCCGGCCGGTGGTGTAGGCGTCGTGGATGCCGGCGCGGCCGTAGATGAGCGCCCCGGTGGGGAAGTCGGGCCCCGGGACGTGCTCGGCCATGAGCTGCTCGCTGGTCAGCTCGGGGTCGTCGATCAGGGCGACGGTGGCGTTGATGACCTCGGCGAGGTTGTGGGGTGGGATCTTGGTGGCCATGCCCACCGCGATGCCCTCGGAGCCGTTGACCAGCAGGTTGGGGAAGCGGGCGGGCAGCACCTCGGGCTCAAGGTGTACGCCGTCGAAGTTGGGGGTGAAGTTGACGGTCTCCTTCTCGATGTCCGCGAGCAGCTCCTGCGCGAGCTTCATCATGCGGGACTCGGTGTAGCGGTAGGCCGCTGCGGAGTCGCCGTCGGGGGAGCCGAAGTTGCCCTGGCCGTCGACCAGCGGGTACCGCATGTTCCAGGGCTGGGCCATGCGGACCAGGGCGTCGTAGACCGCGCTGTCGCCGTGGGGGTGGTACTTCTTGAGCACCTCGCCGACCACGCCCGCGCACTTGCTGTACTTGCGGCTGGCGAGCAGGCCCTCGTCGTACATCGCGTAGAGGATGCGGCGGTGGACCGGCTTGAGGCCGTCGCGCACGTCTGGCAGGGCGCGGCCGATGATGACGGACATGGAATAGTCCAGGTAGGACGTCCGCATCTCGTCTTCGATGTTGATCGGGATCAGGCTCGCGGCGATGGTCGGGTCGGACATGGGCGCAGGGCTCCGAGGGGATCAGCGGGCCGCGCGGTCTGCAGCCCGGGGAGACCGACTCTCTTAACCGGTCAAGGGCTGGAGATCAGCCCCGTTCGCCGGCCAGCTCGGTGACCTCGACGCAGGAGCAGAATCGGCACAGCGTGGCTTGTCAGCGTTGGGGGGGTCGCCTATCCTGAAGAAGATGGCAGCGAACGACGACACAAACAGCCTCTTGATCGCGGCGGGCCTGCTGGGTTTGGGTGTCCTTGGAGCGTCCGTGGTCACCGCAAAGGAGCAACGGGATCGCTTCCACAGACAGCTCAAGCTGCGCCTGCGTGAGCAAGGCTTGGAGTTGGTGTCCGCCGAACTGGGGAGGCTGGGTGCGAAGACCCCGGTGTGGTTCGTCACCATCGACAACCCGGCCAAGGGGCTCCAGAACTTCCGAGCCGACTTCGACCCTGATACCAAGCCCTACGCCGACAAGACGCTCGAAGATCTGGTGCAAAGACTGCTTTCAGGGGCTACACGACCTTTAAGTATCGCATGAAAGCATCTGGTGAGAAGATTCAAGAGGCGCTGGAGACGGTCCAGCACCTGATGAAAGAAGCTGTCCGCATTGAGCAGCTTCGAGATCAGCTCACAGGTCTTCCGAACGACCTCGCGCTCAGTGAACGCCTCGCCGAAGCGGTCGAGCGGTATGTCCAGCAGAGCCGCCGGTTCTGGGTAGGTTTCGTCGAGATTGATCGGTTCAAGAGGTTGAACGACGCCTTTGGTTATCAGAACGCCGACAAGCTACTGCAGAAGGTCGCGACCCACATGGAGATCGCCGCGCGGGACTACTTTGCCGGCCGGCTCGTCGTGGCGTTCCGTGCCCACGGAGATGAGTTCTTCTTCTTGGGTGACATCGAGGAGGATGAGCCCGAGACCATTTTCGCCGACATCCATGGAAGCCTGGAGCACTTCAGGGAGTCCATCAAGCGGGTCGAGATCCGGGTCTCGGGTATGCGGGAGACGATGCGTTGCACGGTCAGCATCGGGTGGGCGGTCGGGGACGATGCCCCTGACACGCCGACAGCTCGTCGAATTCGCATCTTGCTCGAGGAAGCGGTCAACTACGCGAAGCGCAAGGGTCGGGATCAGGTCGTTCGGTACTCTGCCGAGGTGGAGAAGTCGGTCGTGCATTCCATCCGGGATCACTGCCCGAGCTGCGAGTCACACTTCTCAGCCGACATTCCAGAAGAGAAGGTCCTGAAGGACCCCCTCTGGTGTCCGAACTGTGGCCACCGGGTCGACCGGCCTCCTTCCCCCCCAAGTCCGGGCGTTCGGCAAATTCAACAAATCTCCGTCTGACGGTCTCAGAACAGGCTCAGCCCCGTTCGCCGGTCTGCTCGGTGACCTCGACGCAGCCGTGGCCCCGGGGGGTCAGGGTGGTGTCGTCGTCGGGCCTGGTGTGGCGCTGGCCGCAGCCCAGCGCCAGCCCGGCGCACGCCGCCACGATGAGGCCCATCCCTGGCTGGAGCACGGCCGCCTCCTCCTGCGCCACCCTACGCGGCGGATCGCGGCCCCCGCCAGGGAAGAAACCGGTTATCGCGGGGGTCGCCCCAGAACGGAGCCGTGATGCGCGCCCTGCCCCTCGCCCTGCTGCTCGCACCGCCCGCCCTCGCCCAGGAGTCCGCCGAGGCGCACTACGCCGCTGGCGTCGCCGCGCTTCAGCAGAAGGACGCCGACGCCGCCATCGCAGCTCTGGAGGCATGCACCGCCGCCGACCCCGCGCGCGCCGACTGCTGGTGGGAGCTGGGCTGGGCCCGCTGGCTCAAGTCCGACTGGGCCGGGGTGGTCCAGGCCTGGGACAAGGTCAAGGCCCTGGAGCCCGACCACCCCCAGGTCGACCGGCACATCGGCACCGCCCGGGGCAACCTGGAGGTCCAGCGCATGGTCGCCGCCGCGGCCCAGGGCGCCCCCGACACCGTGCGCACCCCGCCCCCCGAGGGCGCCACCGTGCGCCTGCGCGCGGCGGGCGACGTCATGCTCGGCACCGACTTCCCCGCCGGCAACCTGCCCCCGAACGACGGCGCGGGCCTGCTCGACGCGGTCGGGCCCCTGCTCCGGGACGCTGACCTCACCTTCGTGAACCTGGAGGGCCCCCTCTGCGACGGCGGGTTCACCGACAAGTGCGGCGAGGGCGAGAACTGCTACGCCTTCCGCTCCCCCACCCGCTACGGCCGATACCTCGCCGACGTCGGGGTGGACCTGGCCTCCACCGCCAACAACCACGCCAGCGACTTCGGCGACACCTGCCGGATGGAGACCGAGGCCACCCTCGACGCCCTGGGCATCCACTACAGCGGCCGGCCGGGCACCATCGCCACCGTGGAGCACAACGGCCTCAAGATCGGCCTCATCGGCTTCCACACCTCCGACAGCTGCCACAACCTCAACGACACCGAGACCGCCGTGGCCCTGGTGCAGGCCGTGGACGCGGACCACGACCTCGTCATCGTCTCCTTCCACGGCGGGGCCGAGGGCGCCAAGGCCCTGCACGTCCCCCACGGCGGGGAGCGCTTCTACGGCGAGAACCGAGGGGACTTGAGGGTCTTCACCCACGCGGTGGTCGACGCGGGCGCGGACCTGGTCATCGGCCACGGCCCCCACGTCCCCCGGGCGATGGAGCTGTACAAGGACCGCCTCATCGCCTACTCCCTGGGCAACTTCGCGACCTACGGCCGGTTCAACCTGTCCGGCTACCTGGGCGTGGGGCTCATCCTGGACGTGACCCTGGACGCCCGGGGCCGCTTCGCCGGGGGCCGCATCCTGCCCACCCTCCAGGAGGGCGAGGGCGTGCCCGCGCCGGACCCCGAGGGCCAGGCCATCGACCTCATCCGGCAGCTCTCGGCGGAGGACTTCCCGGAGACCGGGGTGAAGGTGGCGAAGGACGGGTCGATCGGGCGGTGAGGGGGCACCCCTCGCGGACCGCTTCGCTGAAGCCCCGCCGCGCGCGCCCTCCTTACAGCTCGTCCTCCTTCAAGGTCGGCGCCGTGGGGATCAGCGGGGTCTCCATGGCCGAGCCCCAGGAGCGCTCGGGGGGCGGGGCGTCGAGGGTCGCGGTGACGTTGCGGCCCGCGACGCGCATGGTGTAGCGCAGCAGGTGGCCCTTCTCGCCCCAGGCCATGCGGACCTCGCCCTCGGGCAGGGACCAGATGTACTCCGTGCCCTTGAGGGTGCGGTCGCCGACGGGCACCAGGACCTCGCCCCGGGTCGCCAGCGTCCCCCCGATGACCTGACCGGTCTCGGCGGTGAGCACCTGGAGCTGGCTGCGCCCGTCCAGGCCCCGGGTCGCGCCCGGGTCGACCAGCAGCAGCGAGGTCAGGTCGAAGTCGGTGGGGGCCATGTTGTAGACCTTGGCCTGCCCGCCCTCGGCCACCGTGACGATCCAGCCGCCGGGGGTGTGGACCGCCTGGATCTCGCGGTTGACGCCGTTCTCGTTGACCACGCTGGCGAAGCCGCCGTCCCCGCCGCGCCCGGCCAGGCGCTGCTGGTAGCTGAACGGGGTCCCGGCGACGGTGACCGTCAGCTCGGTCCAGGACTCGAGGATGCGGACCTCATCCCCGGCCTCGGAGAGCAGGTACTTGACCTCCAGCTCGCGGAAGCCCACGGGCTCGCCGTCGACCGCCAGCGTGTAGCGGACCTGGGTGGTGTCGGCGGCCTGGGCGACGCCCAGGGACAGCAGGATCGTCGAGATCAGCATATGTAGCGGTACCCTGAAACCGAACCACCGGGATCGTATTCCCTTCGGCGCCACCTCGCATGTCCTGGGCACACATCCAAGCGCTGCGCGACCGGCTGGACCTGGAGCGCGGCCCCGCGTTCACCCCCGGTCCGAGGCGGGTGGTGATGCTCTACCCGAGCCCCTACCGGGTGGGCATGTCGTCGTTGGGCTACCAATGGATCTGCGGGGTGCTGGCGGACCAGGGCTTCGCGGTGGAGCGGGCCTTTTTGCCCGACGACGTCGACGCCTGGCGCAGGAGCCGCACGCCGCTCTTGACCGTCGAGACGCAGAGCCCGGTGTCCGGCTTCCCGGTGGTGGGGGTCTCGCTGGCCTATGAGCTGGAGCTGGCCGGGCTCATCACCGCGCTGGAGCTGGCCGGGATCCCCCCTCTGCGGGCCGCGCGGGGGCCCGAGCACCCCCGGGTGATCGTGGGCGGGCCGCTGACCTTCTCCAACCCCCGGCCGGCGGCGCCCTTCGCGGACCTGCTCCTGCTCGGGGAGGCCGAGGAGACCGTGGGCCCGGCGATGGAGGCCGCCCTGGGCGGGCCCGGCTGGCTGGACGCCTGCGCGGCGCTGCCGGGGGCGTACCTGCCCGAGCGGGACGGCGCGCGCCTGCCCCCGATCGCCAAGGCCACCGACACCCTGCTGCCGGCGCGCTCCCGGTGGGTCACCCCGGACACCGAGCTGTCGAACATGTTCCTGCTGGAGGGGGAGCGGGGCTGCCACCGCCAGTGCACCTTCTGCGTGATGCGGCGCTCCACGAACGGCGGCATGCGCCTGGTCACCCCGGAGCGGGTGCTGTCCCTGGTGCCCGAGCACGCCCCCCGGGTGGGCCTGGTGGGGGCCGCGATCAGCGACCACCCCCGGCTGCCCGAGCTTCTGGAGGCCCTGGTCACGGCGGGCAAGGGGGTGGGCATCAGCTCGCTCCGGGCGGACCGGGTGGCCCGAAAGCCGCAGATCGCGCGGCTTCTGCGCGAGGGGGGCTACAGCACCCTGACCGTGGCCAGCGACGCGGCCTCCCAGCGCCTGCGCCGCACCATCGCCAAGGGCACCACCGAGCAGCACCTCCTGGACTGCGCGAAGCTGGCCGCCGAGCACCGTTATCGGCTGCTCAAGGTCTACATGATGCTGGGCGTGCCCGGCGAGACCGACGCCGACGTCGACGAGCTGGCCCGGTTCACCCGCGAGCTGGCCGCCATCCACCCCGTCGCCCTGGGCATCGCGCCCTTCGTGCCCAAGGTGAACACCCCGCTGGACGGGGCGGGCTTCGCGGGCAAGGCCGTGGTGGAGGCCCGGCTCAAGCGCCTCCAGCAGGCCCTGCGCAAGGAGCGCGGCCGGGTGGACATCCGCGCGACCTCGGCCCGCTGGGCCTGGGTGGAGGCGGTGCTGGCCCAGGGCGGCCCCGAGGCCGGCGAGGCGGTGCTCGCGGCGGTGCGCGCGGGCGGGCGCTTCGCGGACTACCGGCGGGCCTTCCGGGAGGGCGCGACCGAGGCGGTGAAGCGGCTGGAGCGGGCGGCGTGAGCGAGGCCGTCGACGCCGTCGTCATCGGCAGCGGCCCCAACGGCCTCTGCGCGGCGATCCGCCTCGCCCGGGCCGGGCGCTCCGTGCGGGTCTACGAGACCCGGGACACCGTCGGCGGCGGCGCCCGCACCTCGGCCCTGACCCTGGAGGGCTTTCACCACGACGTCTGCTCGGCCATCCACCCGATGGCCATCGGCTCCCCCTTCCTGCGCACCCTCCCCCTGGAGGCGCACGGCCTGCGCTGGGTCCACCCCGACGCCCCGCTGGCCCACCCCTTCGACGACGGTCCGGCGGTCCTGATGGAGCGCTCGGTGGCGGCCACCGCCGAGGCCCTGGGGCGCGACGGGCGCGGCTACCGCTGGCTGATGGACCCGATGGTGCGCCGCTGGGAGGCCCTCTTTGCCGACGGCATGGCCCCCCTGGGCCTGCCCCGAAGCCCCCTGCTGCTCGCCCGCTTCGGTGCCCGGGCGATGTGGCCGGCGACCTGGCTGGCGAAGGCCCTGTTCCGGGAGCCCCGGGCCCGCGCCCTGCTGGCGGGGCTCGCCGCCCACGCCATCCTGCCCCTGGAGAAGCCCTTCTCGTCGGCCATCGGGCTGATGCTGGGCGTCGCCGGGCACGCGGTGGGCTGGCCCATGCCCCGCGGCGGGGCCCAGGCCCTGAGCGACGCCCTGGCCTCGCTGCTGCGGTCCCTCGGCGGCGAGATCGTCACCGGGCACCGGGTGGAGCGCCTCGACGCCCTGCCCACCCGGGGCCCCGTGCTCTTCGACACCGCCCCCCGGGCCATGCTGGCGATCGCCGGGGACGCCCTGCCCGACGGCTACGCGCGCCGCGTCCGCCGCTTCCGCCACGGCCCCGGGGTGTTCAAGGTGGACTGGGCGCTCGCCGAGCCCATCCCCTGGCGGGACCCCCAGGTCGCCCGCGCGGGCACCGTCCACCTGGGCGGCACCCTGGACGAGCTGGCCGTCGGCGAGCGGGAGGCCTGGCGCGGCGAGCACGTCGAGCGCCCCTTCGTGCTGCTCGCCCAGCAGTCCCTGTTCGACGACACCCGCGCCCCCGCCGGCCGGCACACCGGCTGGGCCTACTGCCACGTCCCCAACGGCTCCACCCTGGACCGCGCCGCGGTCATCGAGGCCCAGGTCGAGCGCTACGCCCCCGGCTTCCGGGACTGCGTCCTGGCCCGGGCCGCGACGAACACCGAGGGCTTCGAGGCGTACAACGCCAACTACATCGGCGGCGACGTCAACGGGGGGGCCCCGGACATCACGCAGCTCTTCACCCGGCCGGTGGCCCGCCGGGTGCCGTACAGCACCCCGAACCCCCGGCTGTTCCTGTGCTCGGCGTCCACGCCCCCCGGCGGCGGGGTGCACGGGATGTGCGGGTTCTTCGCGGCGGAGGCGGCCCTGCGGCGGTGGCCCTGAGCTACAGGAGGTGGATCAGCACGCCGCCGCGCAGCTTGGGCTCGAACCAGGTGGACTTGGGCGGCATCACCTGCCCCGCGTCCGCGACGTCGAAGAGCTGGGCGAGCCCGGTGGGGAACAGCGCGAACGCCACCGCCGCCTCGCCCCGGTCCACCGCGTCGGACAGGAAGCCGTGGCCCCGGATGCCCCCGACGAAGGAGATCCGCGCGTCGCGCCGGGGGTCGTGGATGCCCAGCAGCGGCCCCAAAACGCGGTCCTGGAGCACGGCGACGTCCAGCGAGGCCACCGGGTCGGAGGGGTCGACCACCCCGGGCCGGGGGTCCATGCGCCACCACGCGCCCCCCAGGTACATCGTGAAGCTGCCCCGCCGCGGGGGCGCCGGGTCGTCGGCCGGCGTGAGGGTGAAGTGCTGCGCGATCGCGGCCTTGAGGGCCTCGGGGGTGTGGCCGTGGAGGTCGTTCACCAGGCGGTTGTAGGCCAGCACCTGGAGCTGGTCGTCGGGGAAGAGCCCGGCCAGGAACCAGGCCGCCTCACCCTGGCCCCCGCGCGCGGCCGAGACCCGGCTGGCCGCCGCCGAGCGGTGGTGCCCGTCGGCGACGTAGAGGGCCGGCAGGGTGGCGAAGGCGCGCTCCAGGGCCGCGACCTGCGCCGGATCGTCGATCCGCCAGAGGGTGTGGACCACCGCGTCGTCGGTGGTGACCCGGTACAGCGGATCGGCCGCGCGCGCGGCGTCGATCAGCCGGGCGATCGCCGGATCCTGCCGGTAGGCCAGGAACACCAGCCCCGTCTGGGCGTTCACGCCGGTGATGTGGTCGACGCGGTCCTGCTCCTTGTCGGGGCGGGTGTGCTCGTGCTTCTTGATGAGGCCCCGGTCGTACTCGTCCACCGAGCACAGCGCCATCAGGCCCACCTGGGCGTGGTCGCCCATGCGCTGCCCGTAGAGGTAGAAGCAGGGACCAGCATCCTGGACCAGGGTGCCGTCCTCCATCATCCGGACCAGCGCGTCCCGGGCCGCCGCGTAGGCGTCTGCGCCGTGGGCGTCCGCTCCGGGGGGGAGGTTGACCTCGGGGCGGGTGACCTTCAGGAACGACAGCGGATCGCGCGCGACGATCGCCCGGGCTTCCGGTTCCGAGAGGACATCGTAGGGCGGAGACACCACGCTGGCGGCCAGCTCCGAGCGAGGGCGGACGCCGTGGAACGGGCGGATGCTTGCCATGTTCGGTCCTCCATGAGACAGAGGGACGTACCTCGTGTGAGGACCCCGATCAAGCGAGCGGGCCGGGATGGCCGCAGGGCGATACATTGGCGCCCGCTTTACCCGGGCAATCGCTTTGAATAGGCTACACATCGACCGGGTCGCCTCGCTCAGGTGATCCCGGACCACAGGCATCCCGCATGGCGCAATTCTCCGACTGGATCTCGAGACTCTTCAACGCCGGCCCGGCCAAGGGCCTCTCCGGTGACGCCGATGAGCTGTCTCTGGATCCGAGGGACGCCTACTTCAACAGCCGGCTGCGGCGCCATGAGTCCGGCGACGACATCATCGAGGACCCCTTCCTGCTGTGGTCCTCGCAGACCGGGGCGCGCCGCCGGTCGGGCCTGCGCGAGCACCTGCTCACCCAGAAGGAGGCCGGCCAGGCCGACTTCACCGACATCCTCGTCGTCATCAACGAGGCCGACTACCGCCGCACCTTCAACCAGGTCGCCGAGCCCTGGAAGGACACCGCCGCCCGCATCCTGACCGCCGAGGTCGAGAACTTCTGCCGCGAGGAGGGCTACCAGCTCCTGTTCAGCTCGCGGGGCGCCCGGTTCCGCATCATCCAGGACGGCGGGCCCGAGATGGGCGGCGTCTCCCTGGGCCTCATCAAGGGCGAGTTCGTCACCGGGCTGCCGCCGAACCTCTACACCGGCCCGCTGCCCGGCTCCCGGCCGGTGATCGCGATCCACCTCAACGTCCCGGGCGTCTGGGACGGCTACCGCGAGGTCGGGCGCCTGTACTCCGACCAGGTCCAGTTCACCATCGGCGACCACTGGCTGGACAACTTCTCCCACCCCGCCCTCAGCGAGCCGGCGCTCTACCGCGTCCAGCAGTTCCTGGACGGCAACATCGTCCACATCATCAACCCCGACCTGCAGGACCGCTACGAGGTCAGCTCGGACGAGAACGAGGGCGTGTCGGTCCTCACCATCTCCGAGGTCGGGGGCTCGGTCGTCGCCTACATCGTGATGGCCCTGATGGACTCGGTGGTCAGCGAGGCCCACTCCGCCCCGCCGGACGAGCCCCGCCGCCTGGCCCCACTTCCGCTGGAGCCCGCCGAGACCGACATCCCGGACCTCGAGCTGGACCCCCCGACCCGGCCCCCGGCCCGCCCGGGTCCCCCCGACCGCCTCTCCAGCCGGCCGTCCACCGCCTCGATGTTCGGGCAGAAGACCATCGTGCCCGACACCGTCCAGGAGCGCATCTTCACCCTCAAGGAGCGCGGCGCGCTGCTCCAGAAGGTGCACTTCCGGAAGTTCATGCAGGGCTATGACGTCTACGTCGCCAGCAACGGCACGGTCAGCACCCACGCCAACGACCCGGCCGCCACCTTCCAGGTGCGGGGCGACGCGGTGAAGCTGGTGGTGCACAAGCCCGAGGTCACCGTCAACGGCTTCATGGTCGACCTCAACACCCCGCTGTCCCTCTACGACCGCACCCTGCTCAAGATCGGCCCCCACGCGCTGGAGTACAACGACCTCTCCCGGATCCGCATGGACGGCTGGCCCTACCTGGGCGAGATCCTGCGCCCGGCGTCCTCCACCCACATGGTGTTCGGGGGGCGCTACCGCATCGGCCGGGACCGCCGCTGCAAGGTGCAGCTCCCCGACGAGCCCCACAACGAGAACATCGTGTGGCTGGACGCGGCGGCCCACGGCACCACCATCCGGGCCCGCTCCGGCGAGATCCCCAAGAGCCGGTTCTACACCGACTCCATCATGGTCGCCTCCGAGCACACCGAGGTCGACCTGCGCGGGGACACCCCGGCCGTCAACTCCATCGCCCGGCACTGCTTCACCTACGTGCGCCGGGGCGACGAGCTGCTGCCCCTCTACCCCACCAAGCAGGCCGGTGCGGCCCGGATCGAGCTGCAGCACGGCGACGACCTGCTGGCCGGCAACTGCCTCTTCCAGGTGGGCTTCCCGCCGCCGGGCGCCTTCGGCACGGCCTCCCTGGCTCCGCCCCCCACCGCGGAGGACCGCCAGGCCACCCCGCAGCCGGAGCCCACGCCCGCCGCGCGCAAGCTCACCGCCGACAGCCTGGCCCGGGCCCTGGACTCCGACTTCGACGAGGACACCCCGCCGCAGCGCCCGCTGGGCCCCCGGGAGCGCCTGGGTCGGGTCATGGGCACCCCGCTGGCCCGCACCGACGACGACCCCCTCGGCGCCTCGCCGGCCACCGTGCCCCCCGATGACGACGAGCCGCCCGCACCGCCGGACCCGCGACAGAGCACCCTGGACGCGGCCCTGGAGGCGCGCGGCCGCAAGCCCTTCGTGGACGACGACGAGCCACCCCCGGCCGCCGGGCTGGGGGAGCGGGGGCCGCCGCCCGCGCCCCCCAAGATCGGGCGCCCCGGCTTCGACTCCATCCTGGGCGGCCTCCCCAAGGTCCCCGCGCCCCAGCGCGGCGCAGCCGCCCCGCGCCGCAAGCCCGACCCCACGCCCCCGATCTCCCCGATCTCGCCCCTCAAGGCGGTCGAGCCCGCCCACGAGCCGGTGGCCCGGGATTCGACCCCGCCCACGCCGGCCAACGCGCCGCCCACCGAAGACCCCTTCGACGACGAAGAGGACGACATCATCGCGGTGGTGCACGAACAGCGCTGGCAGCTCGAGCTGGCCCGCCCCGCGCGCCTGCTGCAGCTCGGCTGGGCGATCTCCGGCGAGGCCACCGTCGGCAACTACAACGAGTGCGCGGTCATCATCCCCGAGTCCCGCGCCGAGCCTCACCAGCTCTTCCACGCCACGGAGTACTTCCGGCTCAAGGTGCGGAACAACCGGGGCAAGGCCCAGCTCCTGGACCCGGACGAGGCCCGCATGCGGGTCGAGGGTGAGGACAAGCGCAACACCCTCGACATCGACAAGGTCGAGTTCGAGATCATCCGCCGCGACGCCGACGGCGACGAGGACTTCTCCATCGTCCTGCGCCTGGACCCCAGCGTCACCCTGCCGGATCCCCGCGCCCAGCTCCTGGCCATCGACCACAGCGACCGCATGTCCCAGGCGCTGTTCACCATCGGGTTCCCCCTCAAGGCCAAGCGCAAGGTCCGCCTGGGCCCGATCCGCTGCGAGGGCACCTACCAGGGCGGCGAGCTGACCCTGACCAACTACATCCGCAGCTATCGCCAGGCCGACGGCAGCTTCCTGCCCTTCTTCGTGCGCCAGGGCGACGACGGCCCCTTCCAGACCGTGCCCGAGGACGGCCGCCCCGTGGTCCTGCTGCCCGGCGACTACGTGCTCATCGAGAAGTCGCTGTTCCGGTTCACGGAGGGGTCGTAGGCCTCTGAGGTGGCGCGATGCTGAGAGCGCGGGCGCTGGAGCTTCTGCCCTGGCTGGATCACAAGCGTCCCGCTGAGGTGGCGCTCTACGTCCCCCGCCACGACAACACTGACGACGAGTTCGACGAGGCGCTGGGGTTGGGTGGGGTCGTGCACGGCCTGCTCTGCGGGGCGACGGGCAGCGGGAAGAGCACCGAGCTGCGGCGGCTGGCCAGCCGCGCGGGGGCGCTGGATCACGACGCGGTGGTCGCCCTGCTTCGCCTCGAGGACCAGTGTGTCCCCCAGGCGCTCTCCGCGCCGCAGGTGCTGTTCCTCATCGGCGTCATGGGGTTGCACCTCGCCGCCGCCAAGGGGCTGGATGCGCCCCGGGAGCGCGAGGACCTGGCATACGCCTACGAGGACATCATCGACGCCACCTCCACCCGGGTTCAGGTCGACGCGCTCGTCCGGGATCTGCGGCCGCAGATCATCGGCGAGATGCCCCCTTCGGAGGCTCCCCCTCTCGCCCTGCCCGGCCACGGTCGCGCTCTGGAGGTCAACGATCCGGCGGTCCTCCGGCTCGCGGGGACGGTGAACCGCTGCCTCACCCTCGGCCGACGATCCCGCGGGGGCGCGCCGATCACCCTGTTCGTCGACGGGCTGGACAAGCTGGACGAGCCCGACCGCATCGAGGAGGTGTTCGGCTCCGGCATCCTGGCCCTCGCCGAAGCCTCCGTGATCTACGCCGCGCCCATCGCCCTTCGGCACGGCCTGATGGGGCAGGCGAGCGACGCCTGGTTCCAGCTCCTGGTGCTGGGGAACTTCTGCGTGTTCCAGCCGGAGCCGGACGGCGCCGAGAACCCAGAAGGCCTCGTGTCGATGCGGGAGGTGCTGCGCCGCCGCGTCCACGCCGCCGGCCTCACGCCCGAGCAGGTCTTCGAGGGTGGCCTGACGCCGGGAGGCATCGCGGACGAGCTGATCGCGGCCAGCGGCGGCATCACCCGCAGCCTGATCCGCATAGTGGAGGCCGCCGTTCGTCGCGGCGTGGTCCGTCACCCCGAGCGCGAGGCGCTCACCGCCGAGGAGGTGTCCTACGCCATCTCGGCGCAGGAGCGCCGCACCCTGGAGCGGCTCCGCCCCGAGCACCACGAGCCGCTGCTGCGCTGCTGGGAGACCCGGGATGCGCCCGGCGGCCCCGAGGGCGAGGCGCTCCTGTTCGGCAACCTCGCGCACTGCTACGCGAACGGCTTCCCGTGGTACCGGCCAACCCCGCTGGTGCTGCGCTTCCTGCGGCACCGGTATCCTGACCGGGGCTGGTGATGGGGTTCCTGGTGGGACACCCCGAGAGCTTCGCTGACGCAGCTCCACGGACCGGCCTGCCCACGATCCTCCTGGCGCACAGCCGCCGGCTCGCCGTCAGCGGCCAACTCCTGCTGGGCCTGTCGCGGGGCGACCCTCAGCTCGTCGATCTCCTCGCGGACGAGGACCCCTTCGACCTCCCTCCCGGCGCCAACGCCTTCGCCTCCGGCCTGCCCCTCCTGACCGCGGATGCGCGCCGCGAGGTCCTGCGCGGCCTCAACCGCCGCCGGGACTGGCTGCGCACCCGCCGGCTCGGGCTGGCCCTCTGGGTCCACCGGGACGACGTCGCCGAGCTGTACGAGCTGGCGCCGGACCTCGTCTCGTGGGTCGACGAGCAGCTCGACTTCGACGCCCGGCCGGACCCGCCGCTGCCCCCGGGGATGATCGGCCCGGTTCGCCTGCCGCCGCGGGCTCCCCGGTCTGTAGCCTTCGCGGAGGCCGACGACCTGCGCGCCCGCCTCAACCCCGAGTGTCCCGTCGAGGCGGGTCCGCGGGACGAGGTCCTGGCCGCAGCCTGGCGCCTCGCCGAGGAGCAAGGGGTCCGGGTCGCCTGGCTGCCCCATGCGGCGCTGGACGAGCAGCGCGCCACGGCCTGGCTGGTCGAGGTCGGCGCCGAGCTGGTCCTGCTGGAGGAGGCCGGAGGGGGGCTCCGGCTGGGCCTCTGGGAGGATCGTCCGTTCCAGCTCCGCCATCTTCAGCGTTGGAACCGCTGATTCGTCGGCTGTTCGTCAAAAACGAACACTGTTCGCTTTTGACGAACCCCGCTCAGCTGTGCGTGACCTGGGCGGTCCCGGCGAGGTCCAGGGGCTCGTAGGTCTTCTCCTGGCCCAGCGGCGGGCCGGCCAGGGTGCTGTGGGTGGTGGTGATCACGCCCAGCACGTTGATCTCGGCGGTGCCGCCCTGCTCGACCTGCACCAGGGGCACGAAGAGCGTGAAGGTGCGGACCCGGAGGTCGGGGATGGACTCCAGCGTGACGGTGAGCTGGGTGCCCAGCTCGCCCTCGACGGCGCGGATCTCTGCGCCCCGGAAGAGGTGGTCACCGACCCGCAGCGCAGGCTGGCCGGTGAGGTCGGCGGTGTCGTAGAGCACGTCGAGCTCATCGGACGAGAGCGCGAAGTGGGTGGCTGCATGGACGCCCTTCATCGTGGGACTCCGGGTGGGGTGGACGGCATCATGCGATGGATAACCCAGGCGTCGGTCAAAACCTGTCCGGGCGATCGCCTTGCCTTTTTTCGACCGCACGGGCTACCCTCCAGGCCCCTGGAGGACGGAATATGTCCGCGATCGTCGCGCTCATCGGCTTGTGCGTCGCGCCGGCGTTGGCGCAGGACCTCTACGGCGTCAGCGCGGGCGCCGGGGTGGGCTGGATGGTATTCGACGCCGACGAGAACCTGCAGTCCACCTGGTCGGCGGTGCCCCGCCTGGGCTACCAGGTCGGCGAGCGCTTCGTGGTGGAGGCCGAGATGGGCATCCACCAGGGCCGCACCAAGGTCTGGGCGTACCGCTACGACGCCCTCACCCCGCGCCTCAACCTGCTCGTGAACCTGGTCCCGGGCGCGCCGGTCCAGCCCTTCGTGGCCGCGGGCCCCGGGCTCATCTACAAGCGGGTCAGCCGCAACCCCGACTCCTGGTCGGACGAGCCCATCGCGGGCGAGAACATCGGCAACTACAAGAACCCCGACACCGACGCGCTCCTCAACGCGGGCGTGGGCATGCTCGTCCCCATCGCCGGGGCGATGAACCTGCGCCTGGACGGTCGCTGGGTGTTCAACGTCGGCACCGAGCCCCACGGCGATATCTCCGACCAGTTCCACGACTGGGAGCTGACCGCGGGCTTCGTCTTCCGGGCCGCCGAGCGCCGCCGGGACACCGACGGCGACGGCCTGGTCGACCGGCTCGACCCCTGCCCCGACGACCCCGAGGACTACGACCGCTTCGAGGACGACGACGGCTGCCCCGACGACGACAACGACAACGACGACATCGTCGACTGGCACGACGACTGCCCCGACGACCCCGAGGACTACGACCACTTCGAGGACCGCGACGGCTGCCCCGAGGGCGACAACGACCACGACGGCATCCTGGACCACCGCGACGACTGTCCCGAGGACCCCGAGGACCGCGACGGCTACCAGGACAGCGACGGCTGCCCCGAGCCCGACAACGACCGCGACGGCATCCCGGACCTGGAGGACCGCTGTCCGAACGACCCCGAGGACCTGGACCACTACCAGGACTACGACGGCTGCTTCGACCCCGACAACGACCTCGACGGCCTGACCGACGACGTGGACGCCTGTCGGGACCTGCCCGAGTCCTACAACGGCTTCGAGGACGAGGACGGCTGCCCCGACGTGCTGCCCGAGATCCCCAAGGAGATCGAGCGCTTCTCGGGCGTGATCCGGGGCATCAACTTCGAGGTGGACAGCGACCGCATCACCATCGACTCCTACCACCTGCTCGACGAGGCCGCCGACGTGCTCAAGCGCTACCCGGAGGTCAACCTGGAGGTCCAGGGCCACACCGACTCCGACGGCTCCGACGACTACAACCAGGACCTCTCCCACCGCCGCGCCGAGGCCGTGGTGCGCTACCTCATCGGCCGGGGGGTCGAGGCCGCGCGGCTGAGCTGGCAGGGCTACGGCGAGTCCCGCCCCCTGGTCCCCAACGACAGCGACGAGGGCAAGGCGGTGAACCGACGGGTGGAGTTCATCATCCAGCGCCAGGAGCAGGTACAATCGCAGGGTGCCCCTCCGTGACGCCCTCCTGATCGGGCTCCTGGCCTTCCCGGCCTGCAAGGATCCCGACTGCGACGAGACCCTGTGGTACCCCGACGCCGACGCCGACGGGGTGGGCGCCGAGGAGGGCCACCTGCTCGCCTGCTTCCAGCCCGACGGCTACGTCGCGGTCAGCGGGGACTGCGACGACGGCAACGTCACGGTCTACCCGGGGGCCCGGGAGATCTGCGACCTCCTCGACAACGACTGCGACCTCGCCATCGACAACGGCGACGGCGACGGCGACGGCTTCGAGGTCTGCGAGGACTGCGACGACACCGACCCGGCCATTTTCCCCGGCGCGCCCGAGGTCTGCGACGGCTTGGACAGCGACTGCGACGGGGTGCTGCCTGAGCGCGAGCTGGACGCCGACGGCGACGGGGCCCTGGCCTGCGAGGACTGCGATGAGGCCGACCCCGCGGTCTTCCCCGGCGCGGCGGAGGTCTGCAACGGCGTCGACGACGACTGCGACCGCATCATCGACAACGGCGACAGCGACGGCGACGGCTGGGTGGGCTGCCCGGACACGGGCGGCCGGCTTGACCTCGTCCTGGTCCTCGACGCGGGGGACGAGAGCGCCGCCCTGCGCGCGGCCTTCGACGCCGAGGCCCTGATCGAGGCCCTGGTCGACGCCCGGCAGGACTACCGGCTCCTGGTGCTGGGGGCCGACGACCCGGAACCCGTCGCCGACCCCATCACCCCGGCCACCGAGGACCCCGCCGCCGCCCTTGCTGCGGCCGTCGACGTCGCGGCGGCCGAGGGCTGGCCGCGCCCACTGGAGGTCGCCGCCGAGGCCCTGGAGACCGACGGGCGCCCTGGCGCCGCCCGCCTCGTCCTGGCCCTCACCGCCCGGGAGGACCACTCCCCGGGTGCCCTCGACGCCCTGCTCGACCGGATGGGGGACGCGCCCTTCGTCTCGGTCAGCGCGATCGCGGGGGGCTGGGAGGGCTGCGGCGGTGCGCTGGGCATCGCGCGGCCCTCCCCCCGGCTGGCGGCGGCGGCCGAGCGCACCGGGGGCGTGGTCTGGGAGGCCTGCGCGGGCGACTGGCTGAGCGACGGGCTGGCCGACGCCCTGCCCGCGCCCGCCCTGGACTGCGACGACGCCGCGCCCGCCTGGAACCCCGGCGCCGTGGAGACCTGCGACGGGTTGGACGAGGACTGCGACGGCGCGGTGGATGAGGACGGCGACGGCGACGGCTTCGGCCCCTGCGACGCCGACTGCGACGACGGCGACCCCGCGGTCTTCCCCGGCGCCACAGAGCGCTGCGACGGCGTCGACGACGACTGCGACGGCGCACTGGGGGCAGGCGAGGTCGACGGCGACGGCGACGGCGTGCGGGGCTGCGCGGGGGACTGCGACGATACCGACCCCGCGGTCTTCCCCGGCGCGGTCGAGGTCTGCGGCGACGGCATCGACCAGGACTGCTCCGGGGACGACGGCGCCGTCGCGGACGCCCAGGACGCCGACGGTGACGGCTTCAGCGTGTGCGCAGGGGACTGCGACGACGGCGACCCCGCGGTCTTCCCCGACGCCCCTGAGGACCGCCTGGACGAGGTCGACAACGACTGCGACGGCGCGGTGGACGGCGCCGACCCCGACTTCGCCTGGCCCATCTCCAGCCTGCGCGACACCGGCTTCCGCACCCTGGACCTGAGCGGGGCGCCCTACGCCTTCTGCGGGTTCGTGTACGACGCGATCGGGGTGTCCTCCGACGGCTTCGCGGTCGCGGACCGGGGCTCGGCCTTCGACGACACCCCGCTGCCGGGAGAGCTGAGGAACTACCCGGGTTTCGCCTCGGCCTTCTGGGTGGACCTCGACCCGGAGCAGTGGCGCGGCGGGGGGCGCTTCCTGACGGGCTACGGCTGGTCCACCGGCGTCTTCGTCGTGGAGCGGCCCGACGCGGTCACCGTGGTCTACGACGCCGTACCCCTGGCCGACGGCTCGGGCACCCGGCTCAGCTCGACCCTGACCCTGACCCGGGACGGCGCGGCGCGGACCTGGGCCTGGGGCGACGGGCGGATCGACGGGGTCATCGGCTTCTCCTGCGGGGACGGCCCCCGCCAGGAGCCCGACAGCCTGCCCTGCGTGGACTGGGACCCCTCGGTCAACCCGGTGCTGGGCTTCGAGCACCGCCTGCGCAGCGCCGACGCGGCGACCGTGGTGGACACCCGCTGCGATCCTTGACCGTTCCCCCCATGGACAGGGGCTATGCTGATGTCCCTGCCTCGCCGGAGCCCAGCCATGCCCCGCCTCCCGCTCGCCCTGCTGCTGCTCGCCGCCTGCTCCGAGTACAACCTCGGAGGGGAGAAGGACAACCCGCAGATCCTCGACGACACCGCCGAGCCGGAGTGCCCGCCGCAGATCCCTGACTGCGAGGACACGGGCGAGACCGCCGAGCCCGACGACACCGGCGAGGAGGTGCCGCGCTGTGAGGACCTCTACTTCGGGGCCCAGAACCTCGACGTGGTCGAGGCCTGCGAGGTCATCCCCCAGACCGGCACCTTCACCCCGGTGGTGGAGTGGTCCATCTCCACCTTCTCGACCCAGCCCGCCTACGACCAGGTGATGATGACGCCCATCGTCGCCTCGCTCACCGACGACAACGGCGACGGCGACATCGACGACGACGACATCCCCGACGTGCTGTTCACCACCTACACCGGCACGAACTGGACCGGCGCGGGGTACCTGCGCGCGGTGCACGGTGACGGCTCCGGGGAGATCTTCACGGCGTCCGTCCAGCTCGAGGGCTCCGCGGGCCTGGCCGCCGGGGATCTCGACGGCGACGGCGTCGTGGAGATCGTCGGGGCCACCCTGGCCCACGAGATCATCGCCTTCGAGCACGACGGCACCGAGAAGTGGCGCTCCCGGGCCTTCACCCAGACCGTGCTCGCCTACGCGCCCTACCCGGCGATCTCGGACATGGACGGCGACGGCTCCCCGGAGGTCATCGTCGGCACCGTGGTCCTGAACAGCAACGGCACCGTGCGCAGCCCGGGCAACACCACCAGCCGCGGCTCGGCGGGCACCTACTCGTCCCTGTCCTTCCCCGTGGACCTGGACGGCGACGGCGTCGAGGAGATCATCACCGGCAACGCGGCTTTCGACGCGGACGGCAACGAGCTGTGGCGGGCCAGCGTGCCCGACGGCTACCCGGCGGTGGGGGACTTCGACGGCGACGGTGAGGGCGAGGTGGTGGCCACCGCCAACGGCCGGGTGTGGCTGCTGGACACCGACGGCGCGATCCTCTGGCAGCAGAGCCTGCCCAACAGCTCCACGACCGCCGGCCCCCCCACCATCGCCGACTATGACGGCGACGGCGAGCCCGAGGTCGGCGTCGCGGGCATCTCGCTGTACGCGGTCTTCGACACCGACGGCGCGCTGCTGTGGTGGCGGCCCTCCCAGGACGGCTCCTCGGGGGTCACCGGCTCGGCGGTGTTCGACTTCGAGGGCGACGGGCAAGCCGAGGCGGTCTACCCCGACGAGACCCGGGTGTGGGTGTTCTCCGGCACCGACGGCGCCATCAAGCTGGAGTCCCCCGACCACAGCTCCTGGACGGTGACCGAGTACGCCCCCATCGTCGACGTCGACGGCGACGGGCAGGCCGAGATCGTCGTGCCGAACTGCACC
>JACKEV010000022.1 GCA_020632795.1 Alphaproteobacteria bacterium | reverse complement strand
CTGCTGGGCACCAGCGCGGCCGCGGCCAGCCAGGGCGTGGCGCAGACCACGCAGAGCGTGTTCGGGCGCGCGGGCAGCTTCCTCCTGTCCGCCGGCCTGGAGGGCGGCATCGACGGCACCATCGGCGGCGTCGGGGCCGGGCTGGTGCAGGGGCTCGCGGACGAGGAGACCTACACGGGCACGCTCCTGGAGGGCTTCGGCCGGGTCTCCAGCACGGTGGCCCTGAACGGGGCGATGGGCGGGCTGACCGGCGCGGGGGCCGCCCCGGTGTTCAAGAGCGTCGTCGAGGTGTTCGGCGGCGCGTTCAAGGGGCGCCCGGCGACGCCGGATACACCGAGCGTCAAGGTGGACGTCGACGGGAAACCCAAGGTGGATCTCGATGGGACCTCCAAGGTCGAGGTCGACCCCACGACCCCGACGGAGTCCACGACCCCGACGGACAAGATCCTCGAGTCCACGACCCCGACGGACAAGACCCTCACGGAGAGCACGACCCCCACCGACAAGGCCCTCACGGAGAGCACGACCCCGACGGACAAGACCCTCACGGAGAGCACGACCCCCACCGACAAGACCCTCGAGACCACGGAGACCTCCCCGACTTCCGAGAAGACGCGGGAGCAGCTCATACAGGAGGCGCTGGAGAAGCGCGCCAGGAGGCAGCGCAATGCCGCCGCCAGGGAGGAGAAGCTCCAGGAGATCGACGTCACGAAGGAGTCGGACGTGAGGCTTCGGCAGCTCCGGAAGACCAGGAACTTCGGTGAGCTGGCGGAGTCCGAGCTGGCCCGCCGCCGCCGGATCCGGGGCCTGACCGACGAGCAGCTCGCCGCCGCAGCCAGAGACGGTGGCGCCGACAGCGCGCTGGCGAAGCAGGAGATCGAGGTCCGACAGAAGGCGCTCAAGGAGTTCCAGGATCTGATGGACAGCGGTCGGTGGAAAGAGGTCATGGGCGAGTTCCCACCCCCGACCGCGAAGACAATCGAGGCCGCACGGCGGGTATGGGCGGCGATCGACGGCGCGAAGCTCTCCCGGAGCGACTACGGCCAGGGCGTGGCCGTCGCAGTGCTCCAGCTCGACAGCGAGCGTTTCATCGTCGGGATCGCCGGGACCCTTGATGAGATCAAGAAGATCCGGCAAGCCGTGGACCTGCCCCCGGGCTTCGCGTGGGCGGACGACGCGGTCAACTGGGTGCGGGACCCCCATGTGAAGACCCCCGGCGATCCGACGAAGCACTACCGGAGCGGCGAGCGCTGCGCGGAGCCCAAAGCCTTCATGAAGCTCGACAAGGACGATGTGGTCGAGGGCCTCGCCACCTTCTACTTCGGCAAGCAGCACAAGCACCCCCTCTCGCCGACGAGCGGAGACAAGGACGGCAGCTTCATGCGCCCCTGCCCCTCCTGCCAACAGCACTCCGACCGGCTCGTGACCCCCGAGGGGCGCCAGCAGCTCTCCGGTGAGGAGTAGTGCGCCCCTCCGTCCGGTGATACGAACCCTCCTCCCTCTCCTTCGTGGGATTTGATCATGGAGCGCTTCCTCCGCGCCGCCCGCGCCCTGGCCCCCGACCTGCTCGACGCGGTGGTCGGGGTCCCGCTCCTGGAGATCGCGCCGCTGGCCGCGCTCTACGAGCGCCCCCTCCCGCCCGGGTACCTCGCCTTCCTGCGGCTGATGGGCCGGGACCACGGCGGGCTGGAGGTCTACCCGGACTGCCTCACCGGCTTCGACGACGTGCTCGAGTACACCCGCGACCGGGTGGACGACCTGGGCTTCGAGGGCGCGGTCGCCCCGGACCGCTTCATCATCGGCGTGGCGGAGCTCCCGGGGGTGGACCTCTGTCTGCAGACCCTCCCCGACGGCCGGCACCGCGTGGTGGAGACCGCCCTGTCCGAGCCGGTGCCCGTCGCGGACTCCCTGCCCGGCCTGCTGTGCCGGCAGCTCTTCGAGCAGCGCGCGCTGGACCCCTCGCCCCACAAGGGGGTGTGGGCGGGGCGGATCGCGGACGCCGCCACCCTGCTGCCCGCGATGGCCGGCGCCGCGGGCTGCGAGGCGCTCTGGTTCAGCGACCCCCAGGTGTGGTGCGGCGCGCGCCCGGACGCCCGGGTGCTGATCGGCGTGCACCGCGGGGGGGTCTACGCGCGGGTGGGGGCAAACACCGCCGCCGCGCTGGAGCAGGTGGGCGCGGTGCTCGCCCTGGAGCTGGGCCCGGACGCCCGCAAGGCCTGACCGCGAGCGCAGACAAGTCGCCTCTGGTAAAACCGGTTACCCGCGTGTTGACCAGTTCTCCTATGGACGGAGGGTGACTTTGGACAGCTCCACCCGCCTCGTTGACGTACAGCTCGCCTGGCAGTCCCGCGACCCGGACCTGCCGCGCATGGTGGCCGCCCTCGCGGGCACCGACGAGCCCCGCTTCGACGGCCCCATCCGCGACGATGACTTCACCCTCCAGAAGTTCAAGTGGCAGCTCCGCGGCTATGACTACCGTCGCGGAAAGCCCGCCGACCGGCAGCGCGTCCGCACCGAGGGCTTCGCGAAGCTCGCCGCCGACCCCCGGGTGCCCGCCCCCGATCGCCTCAAGCTCGACGCCCTGCTGCTCGAGCTGTACGCGGCCGACGACGCCTACGCCCGGGGCTGCCTGCTGGAGATCATCGCCACCGTGCCCCTGCGCTGGGGCCCCTGGCGCGCCCTCAAGCAGATCTTCAAGCAGGCCGAGGCCACCGGTGATGTAGAGGTCTTCGGGGCGCTGACCGCGCGCCTGGACATGGCCCTCGCCAACCGCAGCGCCAGCGACGAGATCCGCCGCCCCACCCTCACCTACCTGGTCCGCCGGGCCTGGCGCACGCTGCGGCGCATCGGCGAGGCCCTCCCGGCCGTCTACCCAGACGCCGCCGTGGAGATCCTGCGCTGCTACCCCGAGGACACGAACTGGCGTAACGCCTGGATCGCCAACCACGTTTTCTACCACGCCGCGGGCCAGTACTCGCGCACCCGGTTCCGCTTCCGGCAGCGCCCGTCCACCCTGCTGAAGCACCGCGCCTTCGCCGACCTGTGGCGCCGCACGCCGCGGCCGCTCTTCAACCTGCTGGAGCGCGCCCGCTCGGAGCAGGCCCGCCGCTTCGCCACCGACGCCCTGCGCTCCGACTTCCGCACCAGCCTGCGGACGGTGGAGCCGGCCTGGGTGGAGCGCCTCGTCCACGTCGACAGCAGCGTCGTCCACGACTTCGTGATCTGGCTCCTCGACAACGTGCCGCGCTTCGAGCAGGCCGCCTTCCACGAGCTGGGCCTGCACGAGCCGGTGCTGCTGCTCCTCGACTCGCCCTCCAGCGCCGCCCGCGCCTGGGCCGCCGAGTACGCCCGCACCCACGCCCGCGACCTGGCCCTGGAGCGCCTCGTCCTGCTGGCCAACAACGACCACGAGGCCGTCCGCAAGATGGCCCAGGACCTCCTGCGCGCCCGGCACCCGCGCGACGCCGTGGGCCTGGAGGCCTGGGGCCGCCTGCTCGGCACGCGCCACGCCCACGACCTGGCCGCCGACGCCATCCGCAAGCACTTCGGCGCCAGCGAGCTGACCCCCGACTGGTTCCGGGAGCGCCTGCTCTCCGACGACCGCGAGGTGTTCCGCTTCGCCGCCGACCTGCTCTTGAAGGTCCACACCCACAAGAAGCTCGGCGCGGCCTTCTTCACCGGGCTCATCGAGGACGAGCGCCTCACCTGGCTGGCCACGAGCTGGACCCTCGACGCCCTGTCCCGGTTCTCCCCCGACGAGCTGGGCGCCGACT
Source organism: Alphaproteobacteria bacterium (assembly GCA_020632795.1). GTDB lineage: Bacteria > Myxococcota_A > UBA796 > UBA796 > CAJQPC01 > JACKEV01. Next base: position 131,129 of record JACKEV010000022.1, on the reverse strand, counting down.
TCGTGCAGCGCGCCCTGGTGTTGCCTGCCAGCCGCAGCCACTTCGCCGACCTCGTCGACCAGGACCGCGTCAAGGCGGCCGACCTGGGCGCCGACTTCCTCAAGGTGCTCGCCTTCGAGCCCACCTGGGAGGCCTCCGCCTGGGTCCACCAGCTCAGGACCACCGGCCCGGCGGTCTACCGCGACCTCAGCTTCGACCACGGCCTGGCCGGCCGCGCCCTGGCCTGGCTGGGGGACGTGCGCCGCTTCTCCCCCGACCAGCTCGGCTTCGACTGGCTGATGCAGCTCGTCCAGCGCACCGAGCCCCTGTGGCACGAGTTCGCTGTCGAGTACATGATCAAGGCCTTCGTCCCGGCGGACTTCGCCGAGCAGGCCGACGCGGCCCCCGCCGAGGAGGCCCCGCCCTCCGGCGAGATCAACATCGACCTCGGCGGCCAGAGCTTCCTGTTCACCGGCAAGCTCTCCACGATGTCCCGCGGCGAGGCCACCAAGAAGGTCACCGCGGCGGGCGGCAAGAACGCCTCCGGCGTCAACCAGAGCCTGGACTACCTTGTCATCGGCGACGAGGGCTCCCCGCTCTACGGCCAGGGCCGCAAGGGCTCCAAGCAGGTCAAGGCCGAGAAGCTCATCGAGGCCGGCGCGGGCATCCGCATCATCTCGGAGACCGCCTTCCTCCAGATGCTCGCCGGCGAGCAGCGCTCCTTCGACGAGGGCACCGTCGAGGCCGGCGCCACCCGCCTGTGGGAGATGGCCACCAACGAGGGCCGCCTGGACACCCCCCTGGCCCGCTTCGCCCTGCGCTACCTGCGCCGTCACCACCCCGACATCGGGCTGGAGATGACCGACCGGCACGTGGACCCCGGCGCCGAGATCCCCGAGGACTTCCTCTCCTTCGAGCGGGTGCGCCCCCTGTTCACCGACCCGCGCCCCGAGCTGCGGGCCCTGGCGCTGGACTTCGCCCGGTTCGAGTTCGCCCGCTGGGCGCCGCCCATGCCCGAGCTGGTCGCCCTCTCCGAGGCCCCCTTCGGCGACGTGCGCGCCTTCGTCACCCAGGCCCTGCTGGCCGACGACAGCCGCGACCACGCCCGCTACCGGGTCGACCCCGCCCGGCTCACCGCCGACGCGGTCTATCGCTTCTGCGAGTCCCTCGACCCGGCCACCCGGGCCCTGGGCATGACCCTCATCCAGCGCAACCCCCGGCTGGCCATCCCCGAGGAGCTGTTCCGGCTCACCGAGAGCCCCGACCGCCAGGTGCGCGCCTTCGTCATCCGGCACCTCTGGGGCCTCTACCGCAGCCGCGCGGTCACCGTGGGCTGGACCCCGCCCAAGGCCGACGCCGCCGCGGTGGCCGGCCGCCCCGAGGCCCTGCCCGCTGAGGCCGCCCGGATGCGCGACTTCATGCGCACGGTGCTGTTCGGCATCCCGCCGGCCCGCCCGCCCAAGCCCCACGACGGCAAGCGCACCCGCCCGCTGCCCGCCCGCAAGGCCAAGCTCGGTCTGGTCGAGGTCATGCGCGACCTCGCGGTGGAGGACGCCGCGTTCGCCGGCCTCATCACCCCCCTGCTGCGCGAGTTCATGAGCAGCCGGGGCCAGTCCGAGCACGCCGCCTGCATGGTGGCCCTCGCCCGCATCGCCCGCGCTCACCCTGAGCTGCCCCTCCAGGAGTCCTAGCCATGGCTGCTGAACGCTTCCTGCGCTTCCGCGGCGCGATCACCCGCCTCCACGGCAGGGGCTCCACCCTGCTGTTCACCACGGTGCACCCCGAGGCCCACGCCACGGCGCTGTACCGGGTCGACACCGACAAGGCCTCCCTCGCCCAGGACGCCCTGCCCACGGGCGGCACGGACCTGCTCATCGTCGACGATCGCGTGCTCATCGCCGGCGTGGACGGCCGCGTCTACGCGGGCCCGGTCGGGGGCGGCTCCTTGCAGCCCCTCGGGCTCCCGCTCGACCCGGCCCCCACCCGCCTGGCCGCGCTGGCCGAGGGCCGCGTCGCCGCGCTCTGCGGGGGCGCGCTGCGCGTCCTGGGGGCGGACGGCGCGGTGCTCCAGGACATCGAGCTGGCCGAGCCGGGCACCGCCCTGGCCGCCGACCCCTCCGGGGTGTGGATCGTCGTGGGCTCCAACCGGGGCACGATCCAGGTCTTCGACCGCGAGGGCAAGGCCGAGTACCTCGCCGGCGAGTCCGAGCGCCTGCACCAGGGCGAGGTCACCGCCCTCGCCTTCGAGCCCGACGAGCTGCGCTTCCTCTCCACCGGGGCCGACAACCGCCTGCTGAGCACCCACGTCCGGGGCAAGCTGGAGCCCGAGGACCGGGGCGGGCGCAACATGCACGACAGCGCGGTGCGCGACATCCTCGTCGGCCCGGCGTCCCAGGGCGATGACCGTCGCCTCTACACCGCCGGCGACGACGGCGTGCTCAAGGCTTGGCCCGTGGCCGCCCGCAAGCGCCCCACCACCGTGCGCGACGGGGTCACCCAGACCCGCTCGATCACCTTCGTCGACTTCAAGGACCGCCCCCACCTCGCCCTCGCGATGTCCGACGGGCTCCGCCTGCTGGCGGTGGACGCTGGCGGCAAGGTCGGCGAGGTCGCGCTCACCGTGCGCGACGCCCTGGCCTGGGCCCGCAACGAGCTGGCCGCCCCCGAGCCCGCCCGGCGCCAGAAGGCCCTGGAGACCCTCGCCGGCGACAACGACACCCCCTCCATCGACCTCATCGCCGACCAGGCCCGCTCCGACAGCGACCACAAGCTGCGGGTCCTGGCCACCACCCTGCTCGGCGACAGCGGCAACCGCCGCGCCCACCAGCACCTCGCCCGGCTGCTCAGCGACAACAATGAGGCCATTCGCCTGGCGGCCTTCGGCGGCCTGCGCAAGCTTGACGGGCCCAGCTCCCTGGAGCCCCTCAAGCTCGCGCTGCAGGCGAAGAAGGCCGACGTGGGCGTGGCCGCGGTCGACGCCCTGCTCGGGCTCGCGCCCCGCGACGACAACGCCTATGTCCAGCTCACCGAGGCCCTCAGCGGCGATCCCCTCGAGGTCCGCGCCGCCGCCCTGGTGGCCCTGGAGCAGCTCCACCCCGACCCCGACCCCGAGGCCAGCCTCGTCGCGCTGCGGTCCAGCCGCGCCGACATGCGGCGGCTCGGCCTGATCCGCCTGTTCGAGCGCGGCCTGCTCAACACCGCCCCCGCCCAGGTCGCCCTGCGCCGCCACGGCGACGACGGCGACGCCGACGTGCGGCAGACCACCTTCCTCGTCTCCGTGCTCAGCCAGCCGGTCCTGGCCGGCGCCCTGCGCTACCGGGACAAGGACCTCCACCGGCAGCTCTTCGACCTGGAGACCCGCCACCAGGACGACGAAGCCCGCAAGAAGCTCCCCCGCCCCAAGAAGGTCGAGCTGAGCGAGCTGGCGCCCGAGGACCTGCGGCCCCTGCTCCAGGCGATGGCCAGCCGCGCGCTGGACACCTGCCTGCGCGGCGCCGGTGGGCTCGCCACCCTCCAGGACCCCCGCGCCTTCGGCAGCCTGCTCCAGCTCAGCCGCGAGGACGACGCCGGGGCCCGGGTCGAGGCCGCCAAGGCCCTCGCCACCCTGGGCGACCCCAAGGCCCTCGACCGCCTGCGCCTGATGATCCGCGACGGCGACGCCCAGGTCCGGGACGCGGCGTTCACCGCCCTCTCCCGCCTGCTGGACGGCACGCCCCTCGCCGCCGCCGAGGCCGGGCTGCTCGCCGAGCACGAGGACGTGCGGCGCCGCGGGCTCCAGGTGCTCATCGGCCTGCTCCGCAAGAAGCTGCCCGCGAAGCTCAGCGACCCGGCGTACGACCTGCTGCGCCGCGCCCTGAACGACGCCGCCTCCGCCGTGCGCAGCGAGGCGTTCAAGGCCACCCTCAACCTCAACGTGGCCGGCGGCGGCGCCGACACCCTGCGCTTCGTGCTCGACTCCCTGCACGCCGACGTGCGCCGCGAGGTGCTGGTCGAGGTCATGGGCCAGATTGAACAGGAGTGGGCCTGGGACCTGCTCATCGAGCTGCTCGCCGACCCGGACTCCGGGCTGCGCCGCGAGGCTTTCGACTTCGCGCTCAAGAAGTCCAAGGGGCGTCCGCTCGCGCCGCTGGAGGCCGCCCTGGGGGGCGCGTTCTCCGACCTGCGGATCGAGGCCACCCGCCAGCTCGCCAAGAAGCGCACCGCCGGGGCCCAGGCCCTGCTGGTCCGCGCCCTGGACGACGACGACGCCCAGGTCCGCAGCCTCGCCCTCGACGCCCTGGTGGTCGAGGAGGCGACCGACGCCCTGCGTCAGGCCATGCACAGCCGCCACGCCGACGTGCGCGTCCGCGCCGCCTGCGAGCGCGCCGCCCACGGAGACCCCGCCGCTCTGGAGCCCCTGACCGAGATCGTCGGCGAGCCCCAGCCCGAGTCCGGCGGCCTCAGCGAGTGGCGCGGCCGGGTCAGCCAGGCCCTCGGTGGCCTGGGCGAGCTGGGCGACGTCGGCGCGCTTGAGGCGGTCGCTGCGCACCTCGCCTCGGACCACGCCGACCTGCGCAAGGCCGCCGCCGACGCCCTGGCCTGGGTCTCCCGCCCCGGCCAGCTCGACGCCCTGCGGGGGGCGCTGCGCCATGGCGACGCCGAGGTCCGCAAGCGCGCCGCCCTGGGGCTGGCCTTCAACGGCGACCCGGCGGGCGCCTCGATGATCTTCTCGGCGCCCGAGCCGCCGCGCTCCTCCCGCCGCAGCCGGTCCCGCAGCAGCTCCGTCGACCTCGATGGCGCCCAGCAGGCGCTGCGCGCGGCGCTGGGCCTGGGCGACCTCGGCGGCGACGCCCTGCTCTCCCAGCTCGACGTCGACCACGACGCCCTGCGCCGCCGGGTGCTCATCACGGTCCTGCTCCTGGAGCTGGGCGACGATGACCCCACGCCCCGCCGGCTGCTGGCGGCGCTGTCCGCCAAGGATCCCCAGGTCCGGCTGACCGCCGCCGAGGCCATGGGCGGCTTTGCCGACGCCGCGGCCTTCGCGGCCCAGGTCACCGCCGCGTTCAACGACCGGGGCGACCGCAACCTGCCCTGGGACGTCGACGCCGCCGTGGTCACCCGCTTCGCTGCGGCGCTGTCCGCCGACGACCCCCAGCTCCGGGCGCAGGCCGGCGCGCTGCTCGTCCACCAGGACGACCGCGAGGCCGAGGCCTTCAAGCGGGCCTGGGCGCGCTTCGTCGACCGCCACGGCCCCGCCCTCGACGCCGCCACCCAGGCCGCCGAGGCCCGGCAGGCCGCGCGGGATCGGGGCGACGCCCACGACTACCATGAGCTGGTCTTCGGCGCGTATGTGGGCCTCGCCCGCCAGGGCAACAGCTGGCAGCTCGCCGACATCCGCCGCCGCTCGGTGGACCGCCTCATCGCGATGGCCCGGGCCGACGCCGCCCTGGTCGCGGCCACCCGCTCGGTGCTGGTGCTCGCGCTGAACGACCCCAACAACGCCGTGCGTCAGGTCGCCTTCGACGGCCTGGTCACCCTGGGCACCGACGCCTCCGACCTGGGGGCCGAGGCCCTGGCCTCCGAGCACCGGGACGTCGGCGTCATGGGCCTCAAGCTGCTCTCGGGCGCGGGCGCGGGCGGCACCGCGGTGCTGCGCTCGGTCATGAAGGACCGCACCGACGGGCTGGAGCAGTCCGCCGCCGAGCTGCTCGCCGAGCGCGATGGGGTCATCCCCACGGCGCAGGCCGCGCTGGAGGCGCGCTCCGCGTCCCTGAGGGGGACCGCCGTGGGCTGGATCTCCCAGCGCTACACCGAGTCCCCCGGGGCGGCGGACGCCCTGCGCGCCGCCCTCGGCTCCCGCTACCGCGCGGTGCGCTTCGAGGCCGCGCAGGCCCTTGCCGGCTACCACGACGCCGCCTGCTTTGACGTGCTCATCGAGCGCCTGGGCCAGGAGTCCCGCAGCGACCAGCGCTACGCCGCCCGAAGCCTCGCCGAGCTGGGCGACCCCCGGGCCGCTGACGCCCTGCTGGACCGGGTGGAGACCGACCCCGCCGGCACCGCCGACCTCAGCACCCTCGTCGGCACCGTGGGCGGCCTCCGGGCCGGGTCGGTCGCCGACCGGCTCATGGGCTGGCTGGACGAAAAGCGGCTCCGGTCCACCGTCTTCAGCGCCTTGCTCAGCATCTCCGGCCACGACCAGTACATCGACGATCCCGACGACGAGCGGCCCTGGGACCAGAGCTGGCAGGAGCGCCAGCACCCCCGCGACGACGCCCTGCTCGCCCGCCTGCTGGAGACGGTCTACAGCCTGGGCGAGGTCGCGCTCCTCCAGCAGCTCCTGTCCGCCGCCCGCTGGGCGAAGGGCGCCGCGCTGGACGCCGCGCTCGCCCCTCTGCTGAACCTGCGGGACGCCTACACCCGCATGGAGGCCCTGCTGGCCATCGCCTGGCGCCTGCGCAAGCGCGACGGCCCCGCCGAGCCCCTGCTCGCCGGGCTGTCCTCGGACGACGCCGAGGTCCGCTTCCTCTGCGCCGAGGGGCTGGCCCTGGCCCACCGCGGCGAGGGCCTCGCGGTGCTGCTGGCCAGCGTCGAGCTGATGCCCGAGCTGGACTACCGCCAGCGCGCGGTCGTCGCCCTGGGCACCCTGGCCGACCCCAAGGCCCTCGAGCTGCTGCTGCGGCTGGCCGCCGAGGACGGCCACGCCCTCCAGGAGCAGGCCGCCGAGGCCATCGGCCACCTCTCCTCGGCGGACCGGGCCCCGCAGATCTTCAAGGCCCTGGCCCGGCTCGCCGCCGAGGACACCGGCGTGGGCATGCACGCCCTCACCGGCCTGCGCTGGTTCGGCGGCGCCGACGCCTGGGCCATCATCCGCGACCGGGCGTCGAGCAGCTCCTGGCGGGTGCGGGAGCGCTGCGCCGAGCTGCTGGGCTTCGACGACCACGACGCCTCCCGCGCCGTGCTGGAGAAGCTCATCGTCGAGGACCACGACTGGGACGTGGCCACCGCCGCGGTCGAGAGCCTGCGGCGGAGCTGCGGCCCCGACGCCCTGGAGCCCGACCTCGCGGTCGTGCGCAGCGAGATGGGCGGCCTGGACGACGAGGCTCTGGGCCGGGTCGCCGCCCGGGCCACCCCCGCGGTCATCTTCAAGCTCCTGCAGGACCTGCCCGACGGGCGGCGGGACGACCTGCTCCCCGCGCTGGTCGAGGCGCTGCTCTCCCGCGACCCGATCCCGGTCGCCGAGGGCGCCGCCGCCCTGTCCCACGCCAACGAGGCGATGGTGCGGGTGGGCGCGCGCATCCTGGGCCGGGCCGGGGCCGACGCGGCCGCGCACGGCGACGCCCTCGCGGCGGCCACCGAGCGGCTCCTGGGCCTCTGGCGGCAGGGCGTGGAGGACGCGCGCAGCGGCCGAGGCGGGGACCTCTCCACCCGCACGGACACCCTCGCCGTCGCTCTGGAGCGCCTGGTCTGGGCCTGCGGTCGGCTGGGCGTGGGCGCGGCCCATGTGGTCGCGCTGGCCACCTCCACCGACGCCGGTCACCAGGCCGCGCGGCTCCGGCGGGCGGCCCTGCTCGCCCTCGCGGCGGGCCTGGGCGGAGACGACGCCGTTGACGCCCTCTCGGCGGCGGCGAAGGGCGCCGACCCCGAGGCCCGCGCCCTGGCCTCCAGCGGGCTCGCCCAGCGGGCCCCCGCCCGCGCCGAGGCCCTGCTGGCCGACGCCCTGGGCGACCCGGGCAGCCTGGGGCGCCTGCTGACCGGGGCGGCCTCCGAGACCGACACCCTGCGCACCGGCGCGGCCCAGGCCGCCTGGCAGGGGGTGGCGCTGCCCGCGCTGGTCGCCCGCGCGGACGTGGCGGGGCTCGCGGCCATCCTCTCCGACGCCTCCCTGCCCGACGCCACCCGCATCGGCGCGGTGGAGGGCCTGGGGCGCATCCCGGACGCGGCCGTGGAGCCGCCGCTGCTCAGCGTGGCGGGCAACAACGATGAAGATGAAGAGGTCCGCAAGGCCGCGTGGCGCGCGCTTCGGCGCGCCCGGCGCGCGCGGGCCCGGCAGGAGGTGCGTCGATGAGCACGGACACCCCTCAGGGGACAGACGGCGAGGCCGGGCGCACGGCGGTCCGCCTCGCCTACGGCGGCGCCAGCGGGCTGGTGGCGGACGGCGACGGCGCCCGGCTGGCCCTGTTCGCCAACCTCGACCGCGCGCCCGTCCAGGTGGACGGCGTGGTCCGCGACGCCCTGCGGCTGCGCGAGGCCCTCTCGGCCCTGCACGCGGTGGTCGGCAGCGACTTCCGCTACAAGCCCAAGGATCGCACCGCCTGGCTGGCCTACCAGCGCCAGCGCCAGCGCGCCTCCGGCACGGACACCGCCAAGGCCCAGGCCGAGTACTTCGACTGGCTGGCCCGCAACGACCCGACCGCCTGGATCATGCTCGACCCCATCGTCTCGGTGGCCCCCGACCAGCTCGCCTTCGAGGTGTTCAGCAAGGATGAGGGCACCTACGCCCGCCTCGCGGTCGGCCTGGACGCCCTGGAGCTGTCGGGCAAGCCCGCCTTCGGCACCACCAACATCGACTTCTCCGACGCCCTGTTCGACGGCGTGCAGCGCATGCGCAGCTACCGCGCCACCCGCCTGAGCGTGGGCGCGGAGGCCGTCGCCGTGGCCACCGAGGGCCAGCCCGAGGTCATCGAGAAGCGCATCCAGGTGCCCGACTCCTGGCTGCGGGGCTTCCTCCAGGTCCAGTCCGCCGCCACCCTGGCGACCACCTCCTTCCAGGTCGCCCCCATCGACCTCTACAACCTGCTGCGCCACCTGCGGCTCAACGCCGACCAGAAGGCCCGGGGCCGGGCGCTGCGGGTGGAGCTGGTGCCCGGCGAGCGCCCCCGCCTGGTGCTGGAGCCCTGGGAGGAGGTCCTGGAGACCCACGCCGATCCCTACGTCGGCGACCGCGCCCAGGTCGTCAAGGTCTGGGGCCGCCGCCGCCTGATGCTGCTGCGCCGCTGGCTGCCCTTCGCCGAGTCCGTGGACGTCCACCTGCTCGGCAGCGGCCTGCCCAGCTTCTGGGTGCTGCGGGGCGGGGGCTTCACCTTCACCCTCGGGATGTCCGGGTTCACCGCCGCCAACTGGTCGGCGGCCGCCCAGTTCGACCTCCTGCTGCCCCGCACCGACGGCCAGAGTGCCGACCTGACGGCGGTGCTCCAGGCCATCGAGGGCCGCTGGTCCGCCACCGCCGCCGAGCTGGCCAAGGCCACGAAGCTCAAGGCCGAGGCGGTGCTGCGCGCCGCCCAGGAGGGCTGCCAGCAGGGCGTGCTCATGTACGACCTCGCCGAGGGCGTCTACCGGCTGCGCCCTCTGCTGGCCACGCCCCCCGACCCCGCCCGCCTGCGCTACCGCAACAACCACGAGCGCCAGGCCTGGGACCTGCTCAACACCAAGGGCGCGGTCCGCATCACCAAGGAGAACCGCATCTTCGGCGAGGGCATCGAGCTGACCGGCGCGGTCGCGGTCGCCGCCGACAAGCGGGAGTACCGCCCCCAGATGCTGGTCACCGAGGACAACCGGGTCCGCAAGGCCGAGTGCACCTGCGCCTTCTACCGGCAGCACAAGCTCAAGGAAGGCCCCTGCCCGCACCTCATCGCCCTGCGCATCCGCCAGGCCCAGGTCGAGGCCGACCGCCTCGCCAGCCGGGGCAAGGCCCGCGCCAGCATCACCGTGGAGACCCGCACCTACGTCCGCCGCCACGATCGGGGCGAGGACGTCTTCCGCGTCTCCCTGGACGAGCGGCGCCTGCGCACCTGGTGGGGCCAGCGCGGCCAGCCGCTGCGCGCCCAGAACCTCTTCTTCAACTCCGTCGATGACGCGCGGGATGCGTACTTCTCGCGCGTGGACGACCTCGAAGCCCGCGGCTTCCTCGACGCCACGGCTGGCTGATCCGGAGCAGTTCCATGTCGACCGACCCCATCGCATTGTGGCGCGCCATCGCCAACGCAGGCGGGATCGACGCCTACGTCAGCGCTCAGCTCGTCGAGAAGGGCTTCCTCGTCAAGCGTCGCCCCACCGACAACATGAGCAAGCGCGATCTGGCCCGCTACAAGCAGCAGCTCAAGGACGAGGCCGCTGAGCGCCGCCGCCTCAAGAAGGAGGCGTGGCTGGCCTACAAGGCCAACCACATCGTCCACCTCGGCGAGGGCGTGTACTGGAACGACGCGGCCGACGCCGACCGCTTCGACCACCCCAAGGCCGAGGAGCGCCTGGCCGAGAACGGCCTGCCGGTGCTGGACAAGCCCCAGCAGCTCGCCGACGCCCTGGAGGTGCCCCTCACCGAGCTGCGCTGGCTCACCTGGCACCGCGACGCCGCCGCCAGGGTCCACTACCGCCGCTTCACCATCCCCAAGCGCAGCGGCGGCGAGCGGGCGATCTGGGCGCCGCTGCCCAAGCTCAAGGCCGCCCAGCGCTGGGTGCTGCGGGAGATCGTCGAGAAGCTCCCCGTCCACGGCGCCGCCCACGGCTTCGTGGCCGGGCGCTCCATCGCCACCAACGCGGCGGTCCACGCCGACGCCCGCGTGGTGGTCAAGGTGGACCTCAAGGACTTCTTCCCCACGGTCACCCTGCCCCGGGTCAAGGGCGTCTTCCGCAAGGCCGGCTACCGCGAGCAGGTCGCCACCCTGCTGGCGCTGCTGTGCACCGAGTCCCCCCGCGAGGTGGTCGAGGAGGATGGCAAGACCTGGTTCCTCTCCCTGGGGCCGCGCTGCCTGCCCCAGGGCGCGCCCACCAGCCCCGCGCTCACCAACACCCTCTGCCTGCGCCTGGACCGGCGGCTGACCGGCCTCGCCCAGGCCCTGGGTTGGCGCTACACCCGCTACGCCGACGACCTCACCTTCTCGCTGCCCCGCCCCCAGGGCCGCAAGAAGCCCAAGCCCCCCCAGACCGCGAAGCTGCTGGGCGGCATCAAGACCATCGTCGCCGACGAGGGCTTCACCGTGCACCCGGACAAGACCCGGTTCGCGCGGTCGGGCGGCCGGCAGCAGATCACCGGCATGGTCATCAACGACGACCACGGCCCGCGCGCGCCCCGCGAGCTGCGGCGCCAGCTCCGCGCCGCGATCCACAACCTCAACCAGGGCAAGCCCCTGCCCGAGGGCGAGTCGATCGACCGCCTGCGCGGCTACGTCGCCTACATCCGCATGACCCAGCCCGAGCTGGGCGAGTCCCTGTCCGCGCAGCTCGACGCGGCGCTCTCCGGGGCTTGACTGACCCGGGTCATCGGGGCGTCACTGGTGCGCGCTGAGCGCGCGCGGTAGGCTGTGCACAACATGCTGATCCTCCGCCTGGCTTGGAGAAACCTGCTTCGGAACACCCGACGCACCGGGGTGACCGTCGCGGCGATGACCTTCGGGCTCTGGGTCATGGTGCTCTACTCCGGGCTGGTCGCCGGCTACATCCACGGGATGGAGCGGAACATCCTGGAGATCGAGATGGGGGACGTCCAGGTCTTCGCCGAGGGCTACCAGGACGACCCCTCCATCTACACCCGGATCGAGGACCCCGACGCCGTGCTCAGCGCCCTGGACGAGGCCGGCCTCTCCAGCAGCGCGCGGCTGATGGGCGGCGGGCTGGCCGCGGCGGGCGACCAGTCCGCGGGCGTCTCCCTGCGCGGCGTCAACGTGGCCCGGGACGCCACGGTCTCCCGCATCCACGAGCGGGTGGGCCAGGGCGCGTGGCTCGACCCCGCCGACCCCACCGGCGTCGTCATCGGCTGGCGGCTTGCCAAGGCCCTGGTCATCGGCCCCGGCGATGAGCTGATCGTGCTGACCCAGGGCGCCGACGGCAGCATCGCCAACGCCCTCTACACCGTGCGGGGTGTGCTCGTCACCATCGGCGACGGCGTGGACCGCGCGGGCGTGTTCATGAACGAGGACGCCCTGCGGGAGCTGCTGGTCCTGCCCGGCGGCGCCCACCAGATCGTCGTCCGAAAGCCCGACACGATGGACCTCGACGCGGCCGTCGTCGCCACGAAGGCCGCCGCCCCGGGCCTCCAGGTCATGAGCTGGCGCGAGCTGATGCCGGTGCTGGCCACGATGCTCGACTCCTCCCGCTCCCTGATCGTGTTCGTCTTCTTCATCGTCTACATCGCGATCGGCATCCTCATCCTCAACGCGATGCTCATGGCCGTGTTCGAGCGGGTGCGCGAGTTCGGCGTGATGAAGGCCCTGGGCATGAGCCCGCGCACCGTGCTCACCCTGATCCTGGCCGAGAGCGTGCTCCAGGTGCTGGTCGCGATGGTGCTGGGGCTCACCCTGTCGCTGCCGGCGGCCTGGTACCTCACCAACGTCGGCGTCAACGTCGGCGAGCTGGGCGGCATGTCGGTCATGGGCATGGCCATGCCGCCCATCTGGACCGGGCTGTTCGACGCTGAGACCTTCGCCGGCCCGGTCGTGGCCATGCTCATCATCGTCAGCGCGGCGGTCATCTACCCGGCGGTCAAGGCCGCCGTCATCCGGCCCGTCGAGGCCATGAGGCACCGATGAGCGGACCCCGGCTGGCGGCGATGGCGTGGCGCAACCTGTGGCGGAACCGCCGCCGCACGGTGCTCACCCTCATCTCCATCTCCTTCGGGCTGTTCCTCGCCATCCTCATGACGGCGATGCAGGACCGCAGCTTCGCCGACATGATCGACACCGCCGCGCGCCTGGGCGGCGGCCACGTCACCCTCCAGCACCCCGAGTACCTCGACACCCCCACCCTCACCCGCACGGTCACCGACGCCCCCGCCCTCATCACCACCGCCCAGGCCGACCCGGGGGTGCGCAAGGCGGTCCCCCGCATCACCGGGCAGATCATGCTGGCCACCGCCGGCGAGAGCTATGGCGCCTTCTTCGTGGCCTACGACCCCACCCAGGAGGACGACACCACCCTCTCCTTCCTGGGCGGGGTGACCCAGGGCGAGCTGTTCGAGGCGGCCGACGGCCCGGGCATCGTCCTGGGCACCCGGCTGGCCCGCAACCTGGGCCTGGAGATGGGCGACAAGGTCGTCTACACCTTGATGGACCGGGAGGGCGAGATCGTCGGGGGCCTGGCCCGCCTCTCCGGCGTCGTCGACACCGGCTCCCCGGCCACGGACGGCGGTCTGTGCCTGCTGCCCATCGACGCGCTGCGGCGGACCCTCAGCTACGGCCCGGGGGAGGCCACCCAGGTCGCGGTGTTCCTGACCGACGCGCGGGCGTCGGGCCGGGTCGCCGAGCGCCTGGGCGACACGATCGGCGCCGACACCGCCTCCCTGACCTGGCAGCAGGTCCAGCCCGACCTCTCGGGCTTCATCGCGATGAAGGTCGGCGGCGCGCGCTTCATGGAGCTGGTCACCCTGATCCTGGTCGCGGCGAGCATCTTCAACACCCTGTTCGTCAGCGTCATGGAGCGCATGCGCGAGTTCGGCATCATGCGGGCCATCGGCTTCTCGCCGGGGCAGCTCTTCCGCCTGATCATGTGGGAGAGCTTCTGGCTGGCCCTGGTCGGCTGCGTCATGGGCGGGCTCATCACGCTGGGCCCCTATCACAAGCTGGCCAGCACCGGCATCGACGTCTCCGCGATGTCCGGCGGCCAGAGCATGGACGTCGCGGGCGTGGGCATGGCCCCGATCCTCCAGGTGGGGATCTTCCCGGAGAACCTCGCCATCATCCTGCTCTCCGTCGTGCTGGCCACCCTGCTCAGCGGCGTGTATCCGGCCTGGAAGGCCGGGCGCGTCGTGCCCATCGAGACCATCCGCCTGCAATGAGGACCCCATGAGCGCGCCCATCGTCGAGCTGTCCGGGGTCACGCGGGTCTACACCCAGGGCGCGGTCGAGGTGCGGGCGCTGCGCGGCCTGGACCTCGCGCTGATGCCCGGCGAGTTCACCGCGCTGGTGGGCCCCTCCGGCTCGGGCAAGACCACCGCCCTGAACCTCGTCGGCGCGCTGGATCGGCCCACGGGCGGTCGGGTGTCCATCGAGGGCGTGGACCTGAGCGACCTCACCGAGAAGGAGCTGAGCGCCCTGCGCCGCGACCGCATCGGCTTCGTCTTCCAGTCCTACAACCTCATCCCCGTGCTCACGGCCTTCGAGAACGCCGAGGCGGTGCTGGCCCTCCAGGGGGTGGCCCCCGCCGCGCGCAAGGAGCGGGTGATGGCCCTGCTGGACGAGCTGGGCCTGGCGGACATGGCCCACCGCACCCCCGACGCCCTGTCCGGCGGCCAGCAGCAGCGGGTTGCGGTGGCCCGGGCCATCGCCTCGGACCCGGCGATCGTCCTGGCCGACGAGCCCACCGCGAACCTCGACTCCGAGACCGCCGAGCGCCTGCTGGACGTGATGCGCCGCCTCAACCGGGAGCGGGGGGTGACCTTCCTGTTCTCCACCCACGACCCCCGGGTGGTGGCCCACGCCCGCCGCGTCGTGGAGATGGTGGACGGCCGCGTCTCCACCGACACCCGGCGGGACGCTGAGCCCGGATGAGCCGGGCGTCCGGCGCCCTGCTCGACCCCCGCAACGGACCGGCCTTCGACCTGCCACCCCCCCGCGCGCCCGAGCAGCGCTACGTCATCGCGTCCCTGCCCCGCACGGGCAGCACCCTGCTGTGCCGGGCGCTGTGGGACACCGGCCGGGTGGGTGCGCCCAAGGAGTACCTCAACCCGATGCAGCTCCGGGACTGGTCCGTTCGCTTCGACGGCCCGGCGGCCCGGCTGCGCTACGGGCTCATCCGGGGGCCGCTGCTGGCCCTGGTCGGCCACGGCTGGTCCGCGTACCGCCGCGACGCCCACCTGAGCCGGGTGCGGGCGCGGCGCAGCGGCCCGGAGGGCCACTTCGGGCTCAAGCTGCACTTCCACCACTTCCAGCGCTTCTACGGCGGGCGGGTCGAGTCCCTGGGGCCGGCGCGCTGGATCCTGCTCACCCGCGCGGATCCGGTGGCCCAGGCGGTCTCCTGGGCGCGCGCGCAGCAGACCGGCGCCTGGGCGTCGACCCAGCGGGCGGACCTGCCGCCGGTCTACAGCCGCCGCCGCATCCAGCGGGCCCTGGACCGGATCCACGCCTTCGAGGCGGGCTGGCGCCAGGCCCTCCAGGCGGCCGGGGTGTCCCCCCTCCACCTCACCTACGAGCAGCTCGATGCCGACCTGACCGCCGCCTGCCGCCGGGTCCTCGGACACCTGGGCTTCCGAGATGCCGACGCCATCGACATCCCCGCGCCCACCCTCGTCCGTCAGGCCGACGGGATCAGCGCAGACTGGATCCGGCGGTTCAGGTCAGGCTGAGGATCAATCCCAGCCCTCGCCGGTGTCCCGGGTGATGCGGACGAGGTCCAGCTCGCCGGCCAGCTCGATGTAGGCGTCGCCCGAGAAGGTCGCGAACAGGGCGCCGTCGGGGTCGACCTCGCCCTCCATCGGCATGGCGTATTCGAAGCCGAAGATGTCCACCGCCGCGTCGCCCTCCAGGTCACCGTCGTCGTTGTCGGCGGTGATGATGAAGCTGAGGTCGATGTCGAAGCCCTGGAAGGACAGCAGGCAGCCCGCGCCGCCCTCGACCTGCTCGCCGTAGGCGTCGATCACCACGGTGGAGGAGCCAGAGCAGCCCACCTGGTATTCGTTGTAGGTCGCGTCGACGCTCACGCTGCCGGTGTAGGTGCCCGCGTAGGCCGACTGCACCAGCACGCCGCCGACGGTGTACGTCAGCCGGTCGCCGTTGGGCAGCCGGGCGATCGCGGTGAGCGCGTGGGTGCCCACGTCCAGGGTGTCGTCCACGAAGGCCGCGCCCTCGCCCAGCCAGGCCTCGTCCTCGTTGGAGCTCCAGGTGATCTCGGCGAAGTCCGTGGGGTTGCCGTCGGCGTCGTAGACCACCGCCTCGAAGTCGCTCTCCTCGCCGTAGGGCACGAAGTCCCCGGAGCGCGGGGTGAGGATCTCCAAGGTGGCCTCGCCCCAGAGCGCGTCCAGCTCCTCCTCGTCAGGGCCGGTGATGTCGCCGGTGTCGTCACCGAGCTTGGGGGAGGAGGGGCTGCAGGCCGCAGCGAACAGGAGCAGGAGGGCGGTGGTGCGCATCAGGTCTCCATGTGGAAGAAGCCAACTTAACCGGACCGCAGAAGGCCCCGCAGCATGAACGTGTCCTCTTTGCTCCGTTGACACACCTCGGATATCCCAGCCGCAGGAGGTGTGATCCCCATGGCGATGGTCGAAGTCGAGGGTCTTCAGAAGCGCTACGGCGACCACGCGGCGCTCGCCGGCGTGGACTTCACGATCTCCAAGGGCGAGATCGTCGGCTTCCTGGGCCCCAACGGCGCGGGCAAGACCACCACCATGAAGATCCTCACCGGCTTCATCGCCCCCACCGCCGGCCGGGCCCGCATCCGTGGGGTCAACGTGCTGGTCGACCCCGTCGCCGCCCGCCGCCACCTGGGGTACCTTCCCGAGTCGGCGCCGGTCTATCGGGACATGCAGGTGGCGGACTACCTGCACTTCATGGGCCGGGTGCGCGGCCTGGGCGAGGCCGAGCGCGCCAGCGCCGTCGCCCGCGCCGTCGAGCGCTGCGGCCTCAGCGACCGGGTCCACCAGCTCATCGGCACGCTGTCCAAGGGCTACCGTCAGCGCGTCGGGCTCGCCCAGGCCATCCTGCACGACCCCGACCTGCTGATCCTCGACGAGCCCACCTCCGGTCTCGACCCCAACCAGATCATGGACATCCGCGCCCTGATCCGGGAGATCGGCGAGCGCAAGACCGTCATCCTGTCCACCCACATCCTCAGCGAGGTCCAGGCCACCTGCGACCGGGTCCTCATCATCAACAAGGGCAAGCTGGTGGCCGACGGCCCCACCGACGAGGTCACCGCCGTCAGCACCGGGGACGTGGTCCGCGTCGTCGTGGCCCCCGGCAAGGTGCGCCTCACCCCCGACCAGATCGCCGAGGCCATCCGGGGCCTCCCGGGCGTGGAGTCCCTGCGGGTGCTCACCGACGCCCAGCTCGGCGAGGGCGAGGTGTCCCTGGAGCTGCGGGCCAACGCCGACGTGCGGGCCGCGATCTTCCGAAAGGCCGTGGAGCTGGGGGTCGTGCTGCTGGAGCTGGGCCAGCACCGCAGCGACCTGGAGGCGGTGTTCCGCCGCCTCACCCGCGGGACGCCGTAGCCCTCACAGCCCCCGGCGGCGGCCGGTGGTCATCAGGCTGCCGGCGGCGAGACCGCCGTCCACGACCAGGCGATCCTGCTGGATCGCGGCGAAGCCCGCCGCCTCGAAGGCCCCCTTCCAGCCCGCCATCGACAGCCGGTTCATCGGCAGGTCGAGCTGCTCGGGCCAGGGCGCGCTCTCGACGTTCTCGGCATAGAAGTCGACGACGCACACGAAGCGCCCCCCGGGGCGGAGCAGCCCGTGCACCGCGGCCAGGGCCCCGTCGAGGTCGGGCAGGTAGTAGAACACCTCCATCGAGAAGATCGCGTCGAAGGGGCCATCCGGGGCGTCATCGGGGAACACGCCCAGGTGGAAGGCGGCGTTGGGCACGTCCACCGCCAGGCGGCGGGCCAGGGTGATCATCTCGGGCGACACGTCGAGCCCGACAGCCTCCACCGAGGGGTCCACCGCCGCCGCCCAGCGCACGGTGTACCCGCTGCCGCAGCCCACGTCGAGGTAGCGCTGGCCGGGCTTGAGGTCCAGGAGCGCGAAGCTCAGCCGCGCGGCCGGGCTGTGGCTGCGCTCCATGCGCTCGCCCTTGCCCAGCCGGGCCCAGTCGTCAAACAGCGCGCGCGTACGCGCGACCTGATCGTCAGCGGTCATGCAGTGGGGTGTAACCCGCCCACGCCCGCGTAGGGGACCCCCGTCAGGTGCGCGATGTCCCGGTCCCAGGTGGTCAGGTCGCGCAGCGCGAGCTGGCTGAGGTGGTGGTGACCGCACGCCCGGGCGAGCACCTTCATCAGGTGCACGGTGGCGTCGAAGTAATTCTTGAGCTGCTGCGCTGAAGCGCCCACGATCAGGCGCTGACGGAGGTGATCCTTCTGGGTCGCGATGCCCACCGGGCAGTTGTTTGTGTGGCATGCGCGCATGCCCAGGCAGCCGATGGCCTGGAGCGCAGAGTTCGCCACCGCGACGCCGTCCGCCCCCATCGCCATCGCCTTCACGAAGTCGCTCTCCGTGCGCAGCCCTCCGGTGATGATCAGGGTGACGTCGCCGGCCTTGCGGGCGTCCAGGTGGCGCCGCGCGCGGGCCAGCGCGACCATCGTGGGCACCGAAATGTTCTGCTTGAAGATGTTCGGCGCCGCCCCGGTGGCCCCGCCGCGGCCGTCCAGGATGATGTAGTCCGCCCCCACCTCCAGACAGAAGTCGATGTCGTCCTCGATGTGCTGCGCGGAGAGCTTGAAGCCGATGGGGATGCCCCCGGAGACCTCGCGCACCTCGTCCGCCACCCGGCGGAAGTCGGCGGGGGTCTCCAGGTCCGGGAAGCGCGGCGGGCTGATCGCGGCCTGCCCCTCGGGCAGCTTGCGCACCTCGGCGATGCGCCCGCGCACCTTGTCCCCGGGCAGGTGCCCGCCGGTGCCCGTCTTCGCGCCCTGGCCCCCCTTGAAGTGGAAGGACTGGACCTTCGTGACGTTCTCGATGGCCCAGCCGAACTTCGCCGAGGCCAGCTCGTAGAAATAGCGGCTGTTCGACTGCTGCTCTTCGGGCAACATTCCACCTTCGCCCGAACATATCCCCGTTCCGGCCAGCTCGGCGCCCCGGGCCAGGGCGGTCTTGGCCTCCTGGGACAGCGCCCCGAAGCTCATGTCGCTGACGATGAGCGGGATCTCCAGCCGCAGCGGCCTCGCGGCGGCGGGTCCGATGACCAGCTCGGTGCCCACCGGCACGTCCTCCATCAGGGGCAGGCGGGCGAGCTGGGCGGTGAGGAGCTGGATGTGGTCCCAGGACGGCAGCTCCTTGCGGGAGACCCCCATCGCCGAGACCGCGCCGTGGTGGCCGATGCCCTCGATCCCGCCCCGGGCGAGCTGCTGGATGTAGCCGTTCTGATCCTCGGCCGGCTCGGGGTGGGTGTCGGCGTACTGGCCCAGGTAGGCCTCGCGATCGAAGGGCTGCGGGTGCTGGTCGTGCCAGGCGGCGATCTCGTCCTCATCGACATAGACGCCGTCGTCCTCCCCCGACACCCAGACGCGGAACTTGTGGAGCCGCTCGTCGTTGTTGTACTCGGAGACCCCGGTGTCGTAGCGGTAGTCCCAGTGGTGGACGCCGCAGATGAGGTTGTGGCCGTCGATGAAGCCGTCGGCCAGCAGGGCCCCCCGGTGGTGGCAGCGCCCGTAGAGCACGCTCACGTTGTTGTCGTACCGGACGATGACGAGGTCGACGTTGGACACCAGGGCGTGGATCGGCTCGCGGTCGGGCAGGCTGGACCAGGAGGCGACGCGGCGCTTGCTGGAACGAATCGGCATGGCAGGGCTCCGGTGGATCGGGTTGAGCCCGATGATTGTACGGGAACGGGCGTTGAAAGGGAAAGTCTGCTACACCAGGGCCGCGTCCGTCATCACCTCCACCAGCGCGGGTCCCGGGTGGGCCAGGGCGCGGGCCAGGGCCTCGTCCAGCGCGGCGGCTTCGGTGACCCGGATGCCCAGGGCGCCGCAGTCCTCGGCGAAGCGGGCGAAGCCGGGGTTGTGCAGCGTGGTCTGCCACACCGACCAGTTGCCGGAGCGCTGCTCCTTGCTGATCTTGCCCAGCTCGCCGTTGTTGAGCACCACGTGGGTGATGTCCATGCCCCCCTGCACCAGGGTGGTCAGCTCGGCGAGGTACTGACCCAGGCCGCCGTCGCCGCTGATCGACACCACCTTGCGCCCGGTGAACGGGGTGCCCGGCTCCTGGGTGGCGGCCCAGGCACCCATCGCGGCGGGCAGGGCGAAGCCGATGCTGCCCAGGTAGCCGGACATCAGCACGGCCTGCCCGCGCGGCTCGAAGTAGCGGCCGAAGCTGTAGGTGTTGTTGCCCACGTCCACACAGATGACGGCGTCGGCGGGCACCCGGCGGGTCATCGCCTCGAAGAGGGCCGCGCTGTGGATGCCCTGCCCTCGGCTCTCCTGCAGGCGGCGCCGCTTCTCGGCCCGCCAGATCGCCCACCGCGCGGCGACCTCTTCGGTGTGGTCGATGGACGCGGCGTCCCCGAGGCGCTCCAGCACGCGATCGATGGTCAGCCGCAGCTCCCCGTAGACCGGCGCGTCGACCGGGTGGAAGCGCCCCAGCGCCAGCGGGTCGCGGTCCACCTGCACGGTCGGCTTCTTGGAGGTGATGCCGGTGTGCTTGGCGAAGCTGGCCCCGAAGACCACCAGCAGATCCGACTCGTTCATGAACCAGCTCGCGATGGGGGTGCCGCTGCGGCCCAGCACGCCGCAGCCCAGGGGGTGATCGTCCGCGATCTGCCCCTTGGCCTTGAAGGTGGTCACCACCGGGCAGCGCAGGCGCTCGGCCAGGGCGGTGACCCGGTCCATGCAGCCCCGGGCGCCGTGCCCGACGATGATGAGGGGCCGGCGGGCTTCGCGCAGCAAGCTCAGGGCCGGGTCGAGCTGGCCGTCGGTGGGCAGGACCTCCAGCGGCACGATGCGCCCCTGCGGGCCCCCGGGCTCGACCCCCTCGGCGGGCACGGTCTGCACCTCGTCGGGGAAGATCAGGTGGGCCACGCCGCTCTCCAGCACGGCGTGCTTGCAGGCCAGGGTCATCAGCTCGGCGTGATCGCTGTGATGCAACACAGTCGCCGTGAAGCGGGCGACCTTGCCGAAAGCGCCGGCGAGGTCGATCTCCTGGAAGGCGCCCCGCCCCAGCACCTGGGTCTGCACCTGCCCGGTCAGGGCGAGCACCGGGGCGTGGTCGACGTTGGCGTCCCACAGGCCGGTCAGCAGGTTGGTCGCCCCGGGTCCGGCGATGGCCAGGCAGGCGGCCGGCCGCCCGGTGAGCTTGCCATAAGCGGAGCAGGCGAAGGAGGCCGCGCCCTCGTGGCGCACGCCCACGTAGCGCAGGCGCCCGGCCTCGGTCTCCCGGCGCAGCCCGTCGGCCAGCCCCAGGTTGGAGTGGCCCACCATGCCGAACACCCAGCGCACCCCCCAGCGGGTCATGGTCTCGGCCATGACGTCGCTGACGGTGCGGGTGTGGGGCGCCTCGACCGGGAAGCCGACGTAGACGCCGTCCTCCCGCACCTCCACCGGGAAGGTCTCCAGCCCGTCGTCGTAGCCGCCGGGGGGCTTGCCGGTGAGGGGGTGGTAGTCCCAGCCGTGCCAGGGGCAGCGCAGGAAGCCGCCCTCGATGCTGCCCTCCCCCATCGGCCCGCCCTGGTGGGGGCAGCGGTTGTCCAGCGCGCCGTACTGCCCCTCGAACCGGGTCACGCAGACCGTGCGGTGCGCGCAGGTCACCGGCGCCACCCGCCCCTCGGGCAGCTCATCGGGGTTGAGGACCTTGAACCACTCCAGCTTCTGAGACATCGGGACTCCCTGTGATCGGACAGCGGCGTGTGGGCCAGGGGGAGAGGGTATGCCAGGGGCGGAAGAAGGGTTGCGGGGGATGTTGTTCTACGTGGAACGAGATCCCCGCAGCGTGGCGGGGCCGGGGAGCCCGCCAGCGCGCCCGGCCAGCGTCGAGCGCATCTCCGAAAACGAGCGATAATGAAAAAACCTTCAATATGCAGAAATGTCATTCCTGTGAAAGCAATGACAGCCCAACCCTGCGGTATTTTTTGGATAGACCTTCCAACCGCCCAGGCTTCAGACCATGCTCTTCATCCTCTCTTCCGCGCTCGTCCTTACGCTCGTCATCGTCGCCATCGCGCGGCGGCAGCAACAGGTCTGTCAGCAGGCCCAGGTGCTGGTGGCCCTCGCGGATCAGCGCGCCCTGACGGCCGAGGTCGCGATCAGCAAGGAGAAGCTCCGGACGGCGGACATGGAGGCCGTCTTCCTCGCGAGGCTCGTCGAGCACCGCAACGACGAGGCCCGCTGGAGGGAGGCGCTGCTGGACAAGGAGGTGGTGCAGACGGAGCACCTCCACAGCATGGTGGCCGCCGTCCAGGAGCAGCAGGACATGCTGTCGCGGATCTACGCGCTCATGCAGGGCGACCTCTCCCGCCTCCAGGTCATCGCGAAGGACCAGAACGTGGAGTTCGGCATCTGGCTCGAAGAGCGCCACGAGCTGCTGAGCGAGCTGGACCGGCTGCGCGGTCTGCTGGCCCGGAGCAGCGCCCGTTCAGCGGGCGCGCCTGGCGGCGGGGCTCTCCTCAGGGGGCAGCCCTCGGCGTTGCAGCTGGTCCGCTGACCTGAGCGAAGCTGCCGGCCTCGTGCGCGGTGCCGGCTTTGGGGGCTCGATGGCCGGGTATGACGAATAAATGCGACAATAAAAGTATCAAGCGCGGGAGTGTTCCACGTGGAACACTCCCCGCTCGTTAAAACAAACCCGCCATCTGGGTGAGACTCATGCAGCTCCGATGCCAGCGCGACGTACCAGCGCTTGCCGGGTAACGAAATGCCCCCCACCCCGGGGGTGACAGCGAGGGGTTGAAGGATGGCTCCGTGGTGGGTAGCGAGGTGTTGTCACACCCCCCCGCATCCCGGGACCAGGAGACACTGCACTTCGCAACACCGCAGCCCCACATGATGGGGAATCCCTGTCTGCTTCATGCACCCGGCCATCATCGCCGTCGACCTCATCGCTCGAACACGCCATTGTGGGGCTCAGCAGATCGGAGCTGCATGAGTCTCATCTGGGTTGTCGCAATAACGGGCTCGTCGGCTGGGCCATGCCTGGACCGAAGGGGGTGCGTTGGAGCACCCTGAAGCAGATACGGGCCAGGAGCAGGGCCCGGCTCCACATAGAGGCGTTGACAACCCTGTGAGGCTTGAATAGGAGGAGCCATCTGTACATAGGGCCACAGATGATTTCCTGCAACGAAGATCTTGTGCGCGAGCACAGGGCCTTTCTTTCGCAGGCCAACCGGTTCTTCGCTGATGTCGTGAGGACTCCTGTTGACGCCAAGCGAATCCTTCAACTTGAGCCGGCTGGAATGGGGGCGACCCCCCATCTGCCATCAGGCAGTCCTTCGCCGTCGGAGCTTGCTGCCGCGCTGGTCGATAGCCTGGACCTCAAGGGAGCTTTTTCAGAGCCCTTCTTCGAGAAGCTCAGGAAGGTGTATGCAGGTCGGGGGTTGGAGATCGATGAGCTGAGCGCCCTATGGGGCAGCTTTGAGCTGAAGAGACGTGCCAAGCACCGTGATGTCAAGATCCAGTACCACATCCGACGTCTCGCACTCGCAGAAGACGACGCTGAGGCGTTCTCCGAACGTCTGCACCAAGCCATTGATGAGGCAATGGCTTGGTCAAAGGACGGAGACAGGAGGCGTTCGTGGAACCTCCTGTTGAAGTTGGTCCCGAAGGTCCTGCAGATCGGGACCACACAAGATCAACTGCTTGTCCTGAGAAAGCTGCTCAAACGGCACTATGATCCGGAGTTGAGGCATCTGAAGGATTGTGTTCCCTTCGTTGCCTTGCTGGCGTTGAGCCTCGCAGATGAGGACTTCGGGCATGAGAACCGGGAGAGTCGCGCCAAGATCCTGAATTTCTTGGGTGAATACTACAAGGAGCGTGGTTTGGATGCCATTCCTGCTTTGGAGTTGTTGACAACGATTCCTGAGCGGAAGCCAATGTGGCAACTTGACCTGGAGAAGGCGAAGTTGGATTTCGCGGAAGCGAGTCAGTTGGTACCCGATGATCCTGTTCCACGATACAATCTGGCTCTGGTCTGTGCAGGTCTGGGGGCAGCCTTCCGTGCGATGGGGATGAAGGACAGCGACACATTGATGGTGACAGCGCAGGAGGAAATGAGAGAGGTTCTGAGGTTGATGGGGGAGCAGCCTCGCTATCGTAAGTACGTGGACCCGATGCTGGGCGAGGCGACCCGACGTTTGGAAGATCTTCCAGGCTGCTCGTGGTGGAGCCGACTCAAGGCACCTCTGAAGCACCTCGCGCCGTTGCTCTGCATGGCGCTGTTGGGCTTGTTCTGTCCCGCTGCCCATGCTGGTGCGAACTCCGCCGATGTACCTGAGAACAAATTGGTGCATGACGACGACGACTCGGTCTGGGAGCAGCCGCCGTCCAGCGATGGACGGGTTCCTTCGGAGGGACTGGAAACACCGCTCTGAGGGAGAATCCGGTTTTTTGCCTGGAGACATTCGGTTCTGATCGGCGTCCCTCAGATGCAGATCACGGCCGCGTCGTCATTCCTCGGAGTTGGCTTGATGACGATGACGCAGGAGTCGTGCCGGGTGTCGGGGGGGAGGACGACCAGCCGGCGCTTGGGCAGGTCCACCACCCGACTCTACCGGGCGTCATCCCTGGCGCGTGGTGGTTGTGCGAGGAGAGCCAGTTGCACACCTGGTGGCGATAAGGTACAGCTCTTCTACATCATCAACATCTGGGGGGAAACCCGATGTCCATTCGTGTCTGCTCAACACTGATGCTGCTCCTCTGCCTTGGCTGTGAGAGCGAGAGACCAAGGCCCGCGCCGACTCCACCTGTGAGGGTGAGCGCTACTCCATCTGACGACGATCTTGTAAGGGCTGTCCGAAGCCACCTCTCGGGCAAGGCCTATGTCGAGCAAGGGTGGACCTTCGAAACGAGGCGCCGAACTTGTAGCCAGGTGCAAGTCGATATGGACATCCATGCGAAGCACAACCCCGAGTTGGCCCGTTGTCCTTATGTGGGGGCATCCTACGAGGACCGGGTCCGCGTCCCCACGACGACTCGGAAGCCATGCCCATCCCCACCAGGACCAGGGCCACATTGGCTCGTCAGCAAGGCTGGGTCCAGCACCTGGCGGGTCAGCACCGGGGGCAGAGTATGGGAGGTCACCAAGGTCACGGGAGGGTCTGCGAGTGCAAAGGACGTGGTGACCGTCGGAGCCTGGCAGTTCACGATACGCGCTCATCAGGAGTGTTGATGCGGCTCTCCTGGCCCTCGGCATTGGCCAGGATGCGCTCGACGGCCTCTCTGAGGGCCAGCGCCATCTCCGCGTCGACGTAGGGATCCTCGATCCTGTGGCCAACGAGGCAATCCACGTAGAACACTCCTCCTACCGCCCCTCCAACCGCCAGCACAGCCAGTCCTCCCCCTCCTCCAGCACCGGCGGCCCCAGGCTCTCCTGGAGCGCCCGCCGCCCCATCGCCCAGCGGTCCGGGGGCCAGCCCTCCCGGTGAAGCACCAGGAAGCGGAAGCCCTGGTCCCGCAGGGGCTGCAGGTCCTCCGCCTGGAAGACCCGCGGGGCCGGCGGGGTCGGGGCCATCAGCTCCGCGAACCAGCGCAGCAGGGGGTCTGCGGCGACCCGACCCCCGGACGCGCCGCCGTCGAGGTGCCCCAGCACCATGTGGAACAGGATGGGGCGGCCGTGGCCGAGCTGGTCGAGCATGTAGGCGAGGTGTCGCACGATGTCGGGCTGGATGGGCAGGTCCACCACCGCGCCGGGCTCGTCCAGCGCCCCCAGGGCCAGGGCTGCGGGGCGCTGGTACACCTCGAACGATGCCTCCGGCCACAGGTCCAGGCGCTCCACCCGCGCCGCCGCGCTCCCCACCAGCGCCGCCGCCGCGAGCACGCCCGCCGCCCGCCGCCAGGCCCCGAGCTTCTGCACCACCGCCCCCGAGGCCGCCGCCACCGCCAGGCTCCACACCGCCAGCAGCCGGTCCGGCCAATGGAACCAGCCCAGGATCGGCAGGCCCTGGATCCAGGTGAACAGCCCGCTCGGTGGCTCGCCCGGCGGACCCGGCGTCCACAACCCGGGGCGGGGGCCCAGCGCCAGGGCCAGGCTCACCCCCAGCGCCACCGCGACACCCGCCCCCAGGGCCCGGTCCCGCCGCCGCAGCGCCCAGGGCAGGGCCAGCAGAGCCAGCAGCGGCAGCGCTGCCGGGCGCAGCGCGTCCGCCCCGAACCACCCCAGCAGCCCCACCGAGGCGTGCCCGGCGGTCTCCAGGGCGAAGCTGCCCTCGTCCCGGGCCCGGACCGCGCCCGCCCGGCTCAGGAAGGTGGCGATCCAGGGGCCTGCGGTGAGCGCGAACACCCCCAGCGCCCGCACCCATCGGCCGAGGGCGCCCGGCGGGCGTTCGCCCAGGCCCACGATCGCCACGACCCCCACCGTCAGCAGCGCGAGCAGCAGGGTCAGCTCCCAGGAGACGAACACGACCGCCGCCCCCGCCAGCCCGCAGAGCGCCCAGTGCTGCGCCCCCCGACCGCAGCGCACCGCCGCCGCCAGGGCCAGGGCCACGAAGCCCAGGCCCACCTGCTCCGGCCGACCCCCGGCGACGTGATGCAACACAAACGGATCGAGCTGGAGCAGCAGGCCCGCCGCCGCCGCCGCCGGGGCGCTCGCCCCCAGCGCGCGGGCCAGCGCCGCTCCCCCCAGCCCCGCCGCGAACAGATACAGCACGATCACGAGGTTGTAGGCGGTGATCAGCCCCAGCCACGGGCTCAGGGCGCCGACCAGCATCACGTCCAGCCAGCCCCCCAGCACCGGCATCAGGTCCAGCCCCTCGGGCCAGCCCACCAGCGTCGTGCGGGTCAGCGGCCCCTGGGATGCGCTCCACCCCATCCAGAGGTGCCCGGCCAGGTCCACCGAGAAGCGCCCGAACGCCGCCTCCGTGCCCGCCCGCAACCCCCAGAGGGCGGGCAGGACCGCCAGGAGCGCCGTCCAGGGGCTCCTCACCGGGCCTCCCCGCGGGCGCGGTCCATCACCTCGACGAAGTCGGCAGGCAGGGGGGCCTCCACCGAGAGCACGCCGCCGTCGGGGTGGGGGATCGTCAGCGCGGCGGCGTGCAGGGCGTGTCGGAGGTGGACCAGACGGGCGTCGAGGTCCTCCAGCGGGCGGCCCTCGTAGATGGACAGGAACACCTCTGGCGGCTGGCCGTAGATCTTGTCCCCGAGGATGGGGAAGCCCAGCGCGTCGAGGTGGACGCGGAGCTGGTGGGTGCGGCCGGTGAGGGGGCGGCAGGACACCAGGGTCAGCGCCTCGAAGCGCTCCACGACCGTCACCTCGGTCACCGCGGGCAGCCCGTCGGGGCGGACCCCCTGCTTGAGCCGGATGGGCGAGGCCATGTCGTCGCCGATGGGCGCGTCCACCCGCTGCTGGTCCCAGGGCACCCGGCCCCGCACCAGCGCGAGGTAGCGCTTGGCGGTCTCCCGGGCCCGGAACGCCTCCTTGAGCTGGCGGTTGGCGTCCTCGTCCCGGGCGACGAGGGACACGCCGGAGGTCTCCCGGTCCAGGCGGTGGGCGAGGTGCAGCGGCTCCTCGGGGAAGCGCTCCCGGGCCAGGTTGATGAGCCCCCAGGCGAACGCCCGACCCACCGGGTGGGCCAGCAGGCCGGCGGGCTTGTCGAAGGCGAGCACCCGAGGATCCTCGTGCAGCAGCGGGGGGCAGGGAGGCTTGGGCCCGGCGGGCGCGATCGTCGGGACGAAGACCTGCAGCTCCTCGCCGGGCAGCAGGGTGGACGAGGGCTTCAGCTCCCGCGTCGCCGAGCGCACCTCCCCGCTGCGGATCGCCCGGGCCACCGCGGTGCGGGACCACTCCCCGAAGCGCGCGGCCAGGTAGACGTCCGCCCGCATGCCGGCGGCGCGGGGGTCGACGACGAGGGCGCGGTAGCGGTCTTCTTCGGGTTGGCTCATCGGGCGCCGGGGCGGCTAAGATGCGGGGGATGCTGCTGTTGATGCTGGCTTGCGACGCGGGCGGCCCCGCGCTGGACGACACGGCCGTCCTCGACGACACCGATGTGCTGGTGGACACCGGCGCGCCGCCGTGGACGTCTTTATCCCTTGTCCCAGGCTGGACGTCCACCGAGCCGGGCTACGGCACCGGCGCGGGCTGGGGGGACATCGACGGGGACGGCGACCCCGACCTCATCATCGCCTACGGCAACGACATGCACCGGGGCCCCCTGGCGGTGTACCTCAACCAGGACGGCGTGCTGGAGGAGAGCGCGTCCTGGACCTCCGCCGAGGACCACTACTACGGGCACCTGGCGGTCGGGGACGTCAACGGCGACGGCGCGGTGGACGTGGCGGTGTCACGCTTCCTGGGGGACGGGCGGTTCGGCGACCCCGGCGGCGTGGAGGTCTTCCTCAACAACGGCGGCGCGCTGGAAGATCGCCCCGCCTGGGAGGCCCCCGAGCTGTTCTACAGCTTCTCCTGTGCTTTGGGCGACGTGGACCTGGACGGGGACCTGGACCTGGCGGTGGCGGTGGGCGAGGCGTACTTCGGCGAGCCGGACCTCTCCCGGGTCTACCTCAACGACGGCACCGGGGACTTCGGGGCCTCAGCCTGGACCACCGAGACCCCGCGCCACGCCTTCGACGTCGCCTGGGCGGACTTCGACGACGACGGCTGGCTGGACCTCGCGGTCGCCAACGGCGGCAGCGGCCACACCCTCTACCTCAACGAGGGCGGCCGGCTCGCGGAGACGCCGGCCTGGATCGCGGAGGGCGAGCCCGAGGACTTTGAGGGCAACACCCTGGATTGGGGGGACGTGGACGGGGACGGCTGGCTGGACCTGGTGGTCAGCGACAACGACCAGCTCGGCGGCGACGGCACGGTCGGCCTGTACTGCGGGCCGGACCTGGAGCGCTGCTGGTCCTCCGCCGACGAGCCCGCGATGCAGTCGGCGGTCTCCCTGGAGGACGTGGACGGGGACGGCACCCTGGATCTGGTCGCCGGGGCGTGGTGGGGCTCGGTGCGGGTGTACCTCAACCGGGACGGGCTCTCCGCCACACCGGACCACATCGCCGAGCCCCGCACGGTCATCGAGGCTTTCGCCTGGGCGGACGTGGACGGCTCTCACGACCGGGTGGTGACCCTCTCCGGGGATCGCCTCGTCGCCGTGCCCGGCCGCGCCCGGGTCCTCTCGGTCACCGGCGGCGTCGCCGGGGACGGATGGATCACCGGCCCGGGGGCCATCGAGGCGGAGGTCCTCGCCCCCGCCCCCCGGGACCTCGCCGTCAGCAACTGGGACCCCAATGTCGGCAACCAGCTCTTCTCCCGCGAGTAGCCCGCGCCGCCGGGCGGACCTCGGCGTGGTCATCGCGCTGAGCTGGCTGGGCGTGGCCCTCGGCGCGACCCTGGTGTTCGGCCCCCGCCTGGGCATGCGGGGCTGGCTGTGGCTGGGCCTGCACCACCTGCTCTGCGGGGTGGGGGTCTCCCATGAGCTGTGGCGGGGGTGGCGCCGCCGGAAGGCGAGGCTGTCGCATCAATAAATGTATCAATACATTTATTGACACACCCCCGCGCCGCCGTTGCCTCGGGTGTCCACGTTGGCGCCGATCTCCGGGGAGCCGGAGGCGATGTTGATGCCGCAGATCCGGTTGCTGGTGAAGGTGCTGTTGTCGATCACCGCGTCGCTGGCCAGGTAGAGCCCGTCGGTGTTGCTCTCCTCCACCGTCATGTTGTTCAGGGTGGCGTCGCAGCCCAGCAGCACGAGGTTCGCATCGGGGATCAGGTCCCCCGCGCCCCCGGCGTAGCCGATGTAGACGTTGTCGAAGACGACGTCCGCGTCCTCGCAGTGGGTCAGGGCCTTGATGCCCTGCCAGCGCCCCGCCACGGCCGCCTCGGCGGCGATGAACCGGATGGTGTCCCCGGCGCTCGCGTCCGCGATGAGCCCAGCCGCGCCGCCGTCGTTGGCGATGTAGAAGCCGGTGTTGTCGCCCATCCACATGTCCACGCCGGGCTCCAGCGTGATCACCACCGGGTCGACGGCGATGCCGTTCAGCTCGATGCTGCGCTGCACCCAGTACGCCCCGCCGTCGGGCAGGTCCCGCCAGGTGGCCGAGGTGGCCGGCTGGCGGGAGCCGTTGATGAAGATGACGTGGTAGCCGCGCCCGCGGCCGTCTGAGCTGGTGGCCGCGCCGAAGCTGAGGTCGGTGGGCAGGGTGTGCAGGTAGCCGGCCGGCAGGTCCCCGTGCTCGTAGTTACCGTCCAGCACCAGCCCGGTGGAGCCCTCCATGAACCAGGCGTCGTCCAGCAGGTAGAAGCCGTAGGTCCGGGAGTTGGACAGGGTGAGGTTGTCCACGAACACCGCCGCGTCCTGGACCTTGAGCATCGCGTCCGCGCCGCGCATGCCGCCCCAGTTCATGGTGGTGTAGCTCAGGCTGAAGTCCCCCTCCTGCACGCCGTGGTAGGCGGCGATGCCCTCCCAGAAGCCGTCCTCCTCGGCGCGCAGCGCGGTCATGGTCACCTCGTCGCCGGGCTCGCCCAGGGTGATCAGGCCCGCCGCCCCGCCGCTCTGGGACAGGCGGATGCCCGCGCCGGTGTCGAACTGGAGGGTCACGCCCCGGTCCAGGGTCAGGATGGCCGGCGCGTCCAGGTAGCCCTCCATGCGGATGTCGCCGTCGATCACGTAGGGGACGCCGAGGTCCTCCCAGGTGACCGACTGATCCACCACGTCCCCGAAGACCAGCACCCCGCCAGCGTCGTTGCCGGCGTAGTCCTCCGGGGGCACGGTGTGGGCTTCGGCGGCGCCGATGACCACCGGGTATCCGACACAGTCCGTGATCGTGATGTCCGCGCTGTCCGGGTGGAATCGAGCGCCGTCGCGCAGATAGACCCCGTACCCGGTCGAGCCAGTGATCGTCACGCCGTCCAGCAGGACGTCGATCTGCCCCTGGACGTGCAGGGCTGCGCCGAGCTGGCCGTCGACGCCGCCCTGCACGAGGTCGACGTTGTGCAGCTCCACCGCCTGGATGCCGCGCGAGGCGGAGATGCCGTCCCACAAGCCGGGGTCGTTGCCGGACAGGGGCGCGAAGACGACCCGCTCCCCGCCGGGCTCGCCCGCGTAGAACGAGGCCACGCTGGTGTCATCGGCGATATCGAGGGACGCGCCCTCAGCGAACAGCACCACCGCGCCCGGGCCGATGGTCAGGGCGGCGGGCGCCTCCAGGGTGCCCCCGACGTCCACCAGGGAGCCGATGACGTAGGGCACCCCGAGGTCCTCCCAGGTGACCTCCTCGGTGATGGTGGCGTTGTCCAGCAGCACGGCGTCAGCGGCGTTGCCGGTGTAGTCGCTGCCCGCGGACGGCAGGGTGTGGGCCACGTCGCCCTCGACCCAGGCCGCCCAGCCCTGGGCCCCGCTGATGCGCAGGTTCGCGCTGTCCTCGGAGAGGCGCGCCCCCTGGGTGGTGCGCAGCCCGTCCGTCTCGGCCCCCGTGATGGTCAGCCCGTCGACGGTGACCTCGGCGCCCTCCACGTAGAGGGCCGCCCCCAGCCGCTCGCCGCCGCTTCGCAGCTCGACGTTGGACAGGTCCGCGACCGTGGCCTGGCGGTAGATGCCGATCCCGCCCCACCACAGCTCGTCCTCGTCCCGCTCGTCGGTGAGGTCGAAGACGACAACGTCGGAGGGGGTGCCCTGGATGCTCAGGCCCGACTCGACGTCGCCGTCCGCCACCCGCAGCGTGGCCCCGGGCTGCACGCGCACCTCCACGCCGGCCTCGATGGTCACCGTGCCGCCGTTGATGGAGACGTCGCACAGGAGGTTGTGCGGGTTGTTGCGGGCGCTCCAGATCTCATCGGAGACGATGTCCCCGCAGTGGTCCGGGCCGGCGATGGAGGGGCCGGCGGTGTCGTCGGTGCCGGCGTCCTTGCAGCCGACACCGGCGACGAGCGCGATGAGGAGGGCGTTGTTGCGGCGTCGGTTGCTCATGGGCCGATGTCCCCGAGGGCGTTGTTGGCGTAGGTGACGTTGACGCGGGTGGGCCGGGTGTACTGGCTGTCCGCGTAGATGCCGTAGCCGGGGTGGTTGCGGATGGAGGTGTCCGAGATCGTGACGTCTCCGCCGTTGGCCGAGAAGTACACGCCGTTGATGCCGTTGTCCTGGATGAGGGCGTCGCTGATCGTGCCGGAGACGTTCGTGGTGGCGAAGTGGACGCCGTCGCCGACGCTGTACTCGACGTTGAGCCCGTCGAGGTGGACCTCGGCGTCGTCGATGTAGACGCCGTGCTCGCCGCTGTAGGAGACGTCGACCACGCCGGTCAGCGTGGCCACGCCGTCGAAGATGGCCACCCCGTGGCTGGAGGTATTCGACACGGTCAGGCCGTCGACGGTCAGCTCGACGTCCCGGGCCTCCAGGCCGATCTCTCCGCCCTCGACGACCACGTCCTGGAGGGTGATCGTGCCGCCGCCCGAGGCGATGATGCCCGACCCGACGTTGTCCCGCAGCGTGACGTCGGAGGCCTCCACCGCGCAGGTGTTGGCGAACAGCCCGCCCCGGTAGCTGCCCCCATAGGCCACCTCGACGTGCTCCAGGCTGGACGGCTGGTTGGGGCAGTAGGGCCCGAAGTTGATGCCCGTCCAGGCCCCGGGCTGGAAGGCCTGGGCGGCGGTGAACACGATGGGCTGGGATGCGGTGCCCTCCGCCACCAGCCGGCCCGGCCCCCGCGCGGCGGCGTCGCCGATCAGGAAGCCCTCGTCGTTGGCGACGGCGATCTGCACGCCCGGCTCGATGGTCAGGGTGATGTCGTTGGAGCTGAACTCGTTGCCCACCTCCACGCTGTCCTCGACCCAGTACGGCACGCTGTGCCGGGGCCAGGTCATGCTGGCGGTCACCTGGCTCTGCCCGTGAACCACGAGGTAGTCGAAGGTGTTCCCGGTCAGGTCGGCGTCGAGGGGCACGGTGTCCACCCAGCCCGCGCTGATGGTGAGCGGCCACTGGCAGTCGGAGATCGTGAGCCCCGCGCTGCCGGAGGTGAAGCGCGCGTTGTTGAGCATGGTGACGCCGAAGCCGCGGGAGTTGCGGATCTCCACGTCCTCGATGAGCACCTGGTGGGTCTGGAGGAACAGCGCCGCGTCGAAGGCCTCGTCGCCCGCCCACTCGATGATGGTGTTGGAGATGCGGAAGTTGTCGTCGTCCACGCCGTCGTACGCGCCCACCCCCGCCCAGTGCCCCGACACCCCCGCGCCCTCGGCGGTCATCACGACCTCGCGGCCGGGCTCGCCGTCGATGATGAGGCCCGAGGCGCCGGAGTCCTCGGAGAGGAAGAGCCCGCTGCCCGGGGTGAAGCGCAGCTCCACGTTCGGCTCGATCGTGAGGATGGCGGGCGCGGCGGTGATGCCCTCCATCTTCACGTCCTGATCGACCACGTAGGGCATGCCGTGGTCC
Source organism: Alphaproteobacteria bacterium (assembly GCA_020632795.1). Taxonomy (GTDB): domain Bacteria; phylum Myxococcota_A; class UBA796; order UBA796; family CAJQPC01; genus JACKEV01. Next base: position 98,052 of record JACKEV010000022.1, on the reverse strand, counting down.
GGCCAGCTCACCGAGACCGGCACCACCTCGCCCTCGACGCCGATGGCGTCGTAGCCGTTGCCGCTGTAGCTCTCCAGGGGCAGGGTGTGGATCTGGGCCGCCCCCATGACCACCGGGTGGCGCTCGTTGCCGGTGATCTCGATGTCCGCGCTGGCCGGGTCGAACCGGGCGCCGAGCAGCAGCCGCACCCCGTCGAGCGCCGAGCCGCTGACGCGGACGTCGTTCATGCGCACCGTCACGCCCTCCTCGGCGTAGACCGTGGCGTCCTCGCCCCCGGTGGCCCACTCGATGAGCACGCTGCCGAGGGTCAGGTCCGTGGCGCCGTCGTAGGCGGCGATGCCCGCCCAGAAGCCGGGCTCCGGGGCGCTGAGCGCGGTGAGGGTGACCACGTCGGCGCCCTCCTCACCCAGCACCAGCGCGGACTCGCCCCCGCGCCGGGACAGCCGCAGGCCCCGCCCCTCGTCGAACATGAGCACCGCGCCCGGGCCGACGGTCAGCACCGCCGGGTCGGAGGCGAGGCCCTCCATGTCGACGTTGCCCAGGACGACGTAGGGCACGCCGAGGTCCTCCCAGGTGACCGAGGTCTCGACGGTGGCGCCGTTGACGAGCACGCCGTCGAAGCGGTTGCCGTCGTAGCTGCTGTCTTCGGAGGGCAGGGTGTGGACCTGGTCCGCGGCGGCCTCGCCCGACCAGCCCTCGGTCCCGGTGACCGTCAGGGCGGTGGAGTCCTCGTGGAGCCGCCCCCCGTCGACCAGCCGGACGCCGAAGCCGACGCCGTCCGAGAGGGTGACGTGGTCCACCAGCACCTCGGCGCCGTCGACGTAGAGGTTGGCCTCCGGGCCGGAGCCCGCGCCCACGATCTCGGCGTACCGCAGCGAGGCCTCGCCCTCCAGGTAGACGCCCACGCCGTCCCAGGTGCCGTTGACCTCGCCCGCGAGGGGGATCATCCGCACCGGGGCGTCCGATGTGCCCTCGACGACGAGGTCGCCGGGCACCGAGCTGCTGCCGACAGCCAGCCCGGCCCGGTCGGAGAAGATCAGCTCTGCGCCCTCGGTGATCGTCAGGGTGGCGTTGAGCACGGTGACGTCGCAGGTGACGTAGTGGGGGTTCTCGTCCGCCGTCCAGGTCTCATCCGAGGTCAGATCGCCGCAGTGGCCCTGCACCTCGCCGGAGTCGTCGGTCTCGACCGGGCTGGTGTCGACCGGGCCGGTGTCGTCGGCCTTGTCGCTGGACTCGCAGCCCCCGATGAGACCCGCCAGCAGCGCGCCTCCACAGCAAAGGACAGGAGAAAGGGTGCGCATGGAACTCCTCAAAGCTGCCCCAATGTAGCCCGGACAGGGAGGACAGGTCATGACAGGGATCGGCTCTGGGGCCCGTTTCCCCCATCTCCGCACGTTGCATCAGGGGCCTGGCCGGGGCACACTGATCGGGTGAGCGCCCGCACGAAGCCACAGCAGCCGATTGAGGTCCACGCCGAGGTCACCGAGGAGGGCGGTCCGGCGGTCCCCACCCACGCCGAGCTGCTGCGCCGTCGCGAGGACATCCGCGCGAGCCACTCCGAGGCCCTCGCCAAGGTGGACGAGCTGGCCCGGACCCAGTCCGAGGTCGGTGAGGCCCTCGAGGGCGAGCTGGCCGTGCTGGAGGAGCACAACACCGCCCTGCGTCGGCTGGACGCTCAGCAGCACGCCACCGGCGTGTTCGCCGCCCTGACCCGCCGCTTCACCGCCCGCAAGCAGGTGCTCGGCCGCCGCTCCATCGCCGAGGGCCTGCTCCGCCAGTACGAGACGACCACCGCCCGGCTCCAGCAGGCCACCGCCTTCTCCGACGAGCTGCGCCTCTGCGCGCTGGAGCTGCAGGAGGAGGTCGACCGCCTCCACCGCGAGCACGTCGCCGCCCGCGGAGGCCAGCGGGACCACGCCACCCGCGTGCTGGAGCTGGAGGAGGATCTGCGCGCCCTGGAGCGTGGCGAGGGCGAGTGGAGCCCCGAGGAGCGCGCCCGGCGCATCGACGCCCTCACCTTCGCGCTGCGGGAGGCGTCCCTGTCCCTGGAGCTGCTCCGGGCCAGCGCGGAGCTGAACCAGGAGCACATCGCCCCCACCCGCGCCCTGCGGGACACCGTGCTGGAGCTGCACGAGGGCCTCTCGGGCTACCTGCTCTCGGCGGGGCGGGCGATGGACAACGTCGGCCGACGCATCCAGGCCCTCGGCATGGCCGCCGACACCCCCATCGTCATCGCCGAGCTCCAGGAGTCCATCCAGGACCTGGGCGTCGCGATGGAGGTCACCGCCGCCTACGTGCGCGACACCCAGGAGATGCTGGTGCGGGTGCTGCCCTCCCTCACCGCCAAGCTCCGCGAGCAGCTCGCCGGCGCTCCAGGCCAGGTCCAGGACCTCAGCCGCGAGCGGGCCCGCTCCCTGGCCGACCAGGCGCTCATCGAGGCCGCCGCCGCTGAGGTGGACGCCCTCGACCCGGATTAGCAGGGTGCCCGGCCCCGAGGCGCTGCCGGCCGAGCGGGTGGGATCCTACCTGCGCGCCCTGGCGGCGGGTCTGGACGCCCTGGCGCCGAACGAGGACCATGTGCCCCTGGACGCCGCCCTGGCCCACCTCCAGGCGTTGGACCCCGACCTGTCCGGCACGCTCCTGCTGCCGGCGGAGCTGGACCCTGAAGCCGGGCTGCCCCGGATCACCTGGCTGGAGCGGGCCCGCGCCGAGCAGCGCCTGGCCTGGGATGAGGACATGGAGCGCGCCAGGGCGCTGGCCGAGCGGGCGCTGAAGCTGGATCAGGAGCTGGGCTGTCGCATGATGTCGCGTGTAAACATGCGACAATTTCTGCTACAGAATCCTCTGCTGCCCAACGGTCTGCTGACCGGGGCGCTGCGCCGCAAGGGCCGCCGCCTGGAGGTCGTGCTGCGCTACGACCGGGTCGGGCCCGACGGGCTGTGGACCCGGCTGAAGCTGGACGTCTCCGCGCCGGCGGTGTGGCGCGGGGCGCTGCGCCTCGACGCCGCTGGCGCGCCGGTCTGGGCAGAGGGCCTGGAGGAGGTCCTCGCCCGGCACCTCGCGGTCCCCCTCCCCGGGCTGGTCCAGCAGCTCGCGCGCCTGCTCCAGGCGGACATCCGGCGTGTCTCCCGCGGCCGCGTCGGCCCGTTCTGGTTCCCGGGGTGGAGCCTGCCACCGACTGTACCGAATGTACTGGCCTCCGGCCTGCTGCTGCACCTCCAGGTGGAGGTGCTCGCCGAGGACATCCACCACGCCGTCCACCGGGACCCGCTGAAGCCCGCGCCCCGCGAGACCCTGCCCGATGGCCTGCAGGCCTTCCGGGAGCGCCGGTTCGCTGCCTCCCCGAACGTGCTGGGGCCCCTGACGGCGTGGTGTGAGGACCGGGGCGGGGCTGGCGCGATCGTCCCGCTCCTCCCTCGGCCTCACTGAGGTGCGCCCCTCGCCCGAGCGCCTGTCCACCGACGTGCTCGTGCTGGGCGGCGGGGGCGCGGGCATCGCGGTCGCCTGCGAGGCCCGCGCGCAGGGCGCCCGGGTGCTGGTGCTCACGAAGGATCCGCTGGCGACCGGCGACACCCGGATCTCTACGGGCATCATGGCGGTGCGGGGCAGCGGGGACGCGGGGGACGACGCGGCGCGCCTCGCCGCCAACATGCTGGCGGCCGGCGAGGGCTTGGGGGACCCCGCGCTGGTGCGCGCCTTCGCACAGGACAACCCGGGCGCCTACGGCTGGCTGCTGGCCTCGGGCCTCCGCCCCCGCCGCACGCCGGACGGGCACCTGCGGCTGCTGCACGCCCCGATGGGCGGCCACGACGCCCGGCGCTCGGTCCCCCACCCCAACGGCGGGCTGGACATCGCCGCGGCGCTCGGCGCCCGCGCCCTCCGAGAGGAGATCGACGCGCTGGACGACACCTGGGCGCTGCGGCTGCTCGTCGCGGCCGGGCGCGCGGCCGGTGCGCTGGCCTATGACGCGCGCCGGGGGCGGCTCCTTGAGGTCCACGCGGGCGCGGTCGTGCTCGCCACGGGCGGGCTGGGGGCCCTGTTCGCGCCCCACACCGACCAGTGCCGTGGCGCCACCGGCGACGGCTACGCCCTCGCCGCGCGGGCGGGGGCGGCGCTCGTCCACATGGAGCAGGTCCAGTTCACCCCCTTCGGGCTCACCTGGCCGGCGTCGAGCTGCGGGCTGGCCATCGGAGACCCCCTCATCGCGGGGCCGCGCGGCGTGCTGCTGGACCGGGACGGCGCCGTCCTCGCCGAGGCCCTGCACCGACAGAGCCGCGCTGCGCTGGCGGGCCTCATCGGCGAGGCCCTGGTGCAGGGCCGGGGGACCCCGGAGGGCGGCGTATGGCTCGACCTCGGGCCCAACCTGGGGGACGAAGGCTGGGCAGAGGGCGTCCGGGCCGGCTTCGCCAAGGGCCTGGGCCGGGTCCGCAGGGCCTATGGCGCCCGGGCGGCCCGCTTCGAGGAGCCCTGGCAGATCACCCCCACCGCCCACTACCACATGGGCGGGGTCCGGGCCGATCCCGACGGCGCGAGCACCCTGCCCGGCCTGTTTGTCGCCGGCCAGGCCCTCGGCGGGCTCCACGGGGGCAACCGCCTCGGCTCGACCTCCCTGTCCGAGCTGATCGTGTTCGGGCGCCGCGCGGGCCGCGCCTCGGCCCGATGGGCGGGCCTCCACCCTACCTCGGACGTCCACGCCGCCGCTGAGGAGGCCCTGGCGGCTGTCCACGCCTGGATGGGCCCTCCGCGCGGCAGCCCGGTCCAGCTCACCCGGCGCCTTCAGAGCGCGGCCTGGAGGTCGCTGGGCCCGGCCCGCACCCTCGACGGCCTCCAGTCCCTCCTCTCCGAGCTGGGCGCGCTGGAGGAGGCGGCCCGGGGGCTCCGGGTGGGGGAATGTTCTACGTGGAACACCCGCCTCATCGAGCGCGCCGAGCTGGAGAGCCTGCTGGCCGTCGCCCGGCAGGTGGCCGAGGCCGCCCGCACATCGCCGAGCCAGGGCGCCCACCGCGTCGTTCCGCGCGCCGTGTCCCAGCCCTCTGCCCCCGCCCCCGGCACCCAGGCCCTCACGGTGACCATCCAGCGCAGCGCGGCGGCCGAGGCGCTGCGCTTCACCTGGCGCGGCGACCACCGCCCCACCGCGCTGGAGGTCCTCCAGGCCGCCCAGGCGCAGGACGCCCCGGACCTCGCCTTCCGCTACGGCTGCCGCACCGCCCTCTGCGGACTGTGTACCATCGAGATCAACGGCCGCCCCCGGCTGGCCTGCCGCGACCGGGTGAAGGACGGCGATCGGCTCTCCGCGCTCTCCAGCCTGCCTGCCCTGCGGGACCTCGTCGTCGAGCGCAGCGCCGTCCGCACCCAGCTCGCCGGTCGGCTGCCGGGCACCCCAGCGGTCCCCACCACCTCTCCCTCCGCAGCCCACGAGGCGCTGGGCCGCTGCATCGACTGCTACGCCTGCCTGGAGGGTTGTCCCCTGCACGCTCGAAACCCCCTGGAGCCGGATGAGGCCCTCCGCTGGGGGAACCCCTGCACCTTCCTGCACCTCCAGCGCGTTCGGGAGAGCCCCGGGGCGTCGGCTGAGGTCCAGCAGCAGGCGGTGTCGGTCGCGGAAGAGCTGGGGCTGGCGGCGTGCGCGTCCTGCAAGGGGTGCCGCTGCGGGGTCGGCATCCGGCTGGTCCAGGACGTCATCGAGCCCTTGCTGGAGGCCCGGAGTGTTCTACGTGGAACACCTCCGAGGGTGTAGCATAAATTGTAGCATAAATTATGCTACAAACGAAGCAGTCTTCAAAATCAGTCTTTGGCGCGCTTGGGGACCTCCACCACGTCCCCGTCGCAGACCGCGACCACGTCGTCGTGTTCCACGAGGGCCTCCTCCAGGAAGCGCCGGATGTCCGGGTAGCGTTGGGAGAAGTGGGTCAGCACCAGGCGCCGGGCGCCAGCCTCCCGCGCCACCCGCCCGGCCTGGGCGGCGGTCATGTGCCCATGCTGCCGCGCCTCCCGCGCCTCGGAGGTGAGGAACGTGGACTCGCAGATGAGCAGGTCCACGCCCGAGGCCAGCCGGAAGGCGTTGTCGCAGAGGCGGGTGTCCATGACGAAGGCGACAGACTGGCCCGGCCGGGGCACGCTCACGTCCTCTACCCGGATCCGCGCACCCTCGTGCTCCACCTCGCCCTGGGCCACCAGCTCGCCGATGGCGCGCCCTCGGAGCCCCAGCGCCCGCAGCCGCTCCGGGAGCATGCGGCGCCCGTCCTTCTCCTGCAGCCGGTAGCCCCAGCTCGGCACGCCGTGGTCCAGAGGCAGGGTATGCAGGGAGAAATCCTCTTCTCGGGCGATCTCCCCGGGCTCCTGCACCGGTCGGGGCTCCAGGATGCTGTGGTCGCGGAAGATGGACGCGTGGCGGAGGCGATCGAAGAAGACCTGCCCGCTGGCCGGGTAGTGGATCCGGACCGGGTGGGGGACCCGGTCGAGGGAGATGCGCTGGATGAGCCCGGCCAGGCCCAGACAGTGGTCCCCGTGGAAGTGGGTGACGAGGACGTGGTGGAGGTCATGGGCCGCCACCCCGTGGATGACCATCTGCCGCTGGGTGCCCTCCCCAGGGTCGAACAGGAGCCCGACGCCGTCCCACCGGAGCAGGTATCCGTTGTGGTTCCGATAGCGGGTCGGGACCTGGCTCGCGGTGCCGAGCGCGACCAGCTCGCGAGCGGACATGGAGGGCTCCTGGGTGTTCCACGTCGAACGTAACCCGACGTCGGCGACCCGCCGCGCAGGGCCCTGGGCGGCAACCCCAGAGGGTCCTGCGTGGACCACGCTCACCCCCGCAGCCCGCCGCATAGGCCCAGGCAGTGGCCCCAGAGTGTTCTACGTGGAACACGCTCACCCCCGCGGCCCGGTGCATGGGCCCAGGTGGTGGCCCCAGAATGTTCTACGTGGAACACCCTCGCCCGCCGCCTGTCGCGCAGGGCCCCAGGGGCAGCTCCGGGGTGTTCCACGTGAACCCCGGCCCTCGGCCGCCCGTCACGCAAGGCCCCATGCGGCAACCCCGGGGTGTTCCATGCGAACCCCGGAGCTGCCGCCCGTCGCGCAGGGCCCCTGGCGGCAGCCCAGGCTGTTCCACGTCGATCCTAGGCCCCCAGCCGCCCGTCGCGCAGGGCCCCAGGCGGCAGCCCCAGGCTGTTCTTCGTGAACCTCGGCCCCCAGCCGCCCGTCGCGCAGGGCTCCAGGCGGTAGCCCAGGCTGCTCTACGGTGCCCCCGGCACCCGGTAGCCCGTCGCGCAGGACCCCAAGCGGCAGCCCAAGCAGTTCCGCGTGCGCCCCCCGCCCCCAGCAGCCCGCCGTGTGGCGCTCCCAGCGGCACCTCCAGGACGTTCCGCTTGGAGCACCCACCGAGTTTGATACATTTATTGTCGCATAAATTCTTCTCCACCCCAATGTTCTACGTGGAACACCCCTGCCCGCCGCGCTACCTTGAGCACGCCAGGAGGTCGCTCATGGGGATCCGCTCCCGACTCAAGAAGCGCGTGAAGTCCCTGCTCAAGCCGGATTCGGCGCCCGAGGTGCGCCCCGAGCCGCCGCGCGCGCCGCCTGCGCCCCAGGCCGCTCCTCCTCCTACGGCGCCCCCCAAGGCTGTCTCACCCCAGGCCGCTCCTCCTCCAGCGGCACCCCCCAAGGCCGTCGTGCCCCCTGGCGCTGTCTCCCGGGGCCGCAGCGCCGCGGTGACGTCGGTGGGCCCGCCCCCCTCGCCGACAGACGAGGAGGAGGCCCGCAAGCTGGAGAAGCAGCGGCGCTTCATGGAGAGGGCGCGGAAGGGCGTTCTTCAGCACGTCGCGGAGGCGGGCGGCGCGCTGCCGATGAAGGACATGCACGACTTCTCCGAGCGTCGCTTCTTCATCGCCCACCGGGCCTTCTCCGACATGATGGAGTTCTTCGTCGACGGGGGCTTCGTGGAGGTCGACGGCGCGACGATGGATGTGCGTCTCACCGACGCCGGGCGCGCCTTCCTCGACGGTTGACCGGATCAGCCCTCCGACAGGCGCTGGGCGATCAGGGCCTGCCAGATGGCGTTCAGGTCGACCGACTCGTCCATGCGGCGGGCCTGCTCGGCCACCAGCCGCGCGGCCTCCATCAGGAGCAGCTCGCCGGCCGCATGCTCGCCCCTGAGGGCCCGCCCGGCCAGCGGGTGCGTCGTGTCGGGGTAGAGGATCACCCGCCCGGCCTCGATCCGGGCCCGCAGCGGGACCCGCCCTCGCCCCTCCGTCGGGTGGAGGATGACCTCCGGCGCGGAGGGGAGCGCGGACAGGGCGCGGGTGAGGCGACCGGTGAGGCGCTCGGCAGGAGAGCGGACGGTGAGCGCCGCTGACGGGTCCGGGGGACGCAGAGGGCCCGGCAGCGCGGAGGGGGGTCGCTGATCCTCGGGGGTCGACAGCCAGCGCTCCAGGAACCCCCAGCGCCCCCCCTCGGGGTCCGGGATGGCGATCCGGCGGGCCAGCTCCGCCGCCGTGCCGCCCAGACCCCCGGTCGTGGCGTGGCGCGTGGCCGCGAAGGTGGCGCCGTACTTAGCCGCGGCCTCGGCGCGCGGCCCGGCGGCGTCCTCCGTGAGCTGCTCCACAAGCTCCTGGAACAACCCCAGCCCGGCCACCTGGAGCAGCTCCATCCGGGCGCTGTCCAGCGGCCCGTCGACCAGCTCCAGCACGCCCAGGACCGGCATCAGACGCTCCACTTCGGGCACGCTGGAGGCCTCCGCGCCGTCCCACACCACCAGCAGCGGCCGCCGCTCGAAGGGGATCGGGAGGCCGATCTGCCCGCGCACACCCGAGATCCGCACCGGCGCCACCGTGAGCCAGCCCGGCGCCCCCGGGGACGCCCCGACGAGCTGCCGCAACGTCGCCGGGTCGTGGCCGTAGCACAGCGAGACAGCCCGGGATCCCTGCACGCGACCCAATACGTCTGCGGTGAGCGGGACCGCGTCCGGGGGGTGGGCCCGCAGACCCCCGTGCGCCACGACCCGCAGCGGCCCGCCCGCAGGGAGGGAGATGCCGTCGTGGGGCGGCACCGCCGCGTAGCCCAGGTCCAGCAAGGCGAGGCGGGCCAACTCCCGCTGTCGCTCCACCTCAAGATCCTCCCCAGGCGACCCCGCGAGGCGGTCCAGGAGCAGGTCACCCAGCTCGCGCCAGGCTGGGTGGTCCTCGGTGACGCCCTGGCCGACGAGCGCGGCGGACGGGACCCCGGGCCTGGTCGCCAGGGCCGGGGCGAGGGCGACCCAGGGTCCCGCCGCAGGGGGCTTGGGGACCGCCGCCCAGCGCTCACCCTGGGGGGCGAGGACCAGCGTGGGGGTGGCGTCAGGGGGGCGCAGGTGGCCTGGCCCCAGGCGCAGCGCGAGCGGCAGCAGGCGCTCGAAGCCCGCCCGGGTCAGCAGGCGGAGGTGGGCGTCGCGGCCGGCCAGGGCGAGGAGCCGGGAGAGGGTGACCGGGCCGTCCTCCGCGTCTGCCAGCGGGGCCTCCCGGAGCGCCTGGCAGGCCTCCTGGCTCCAGCGGGGCGGCAGGTCCACGTCCAGACGGATGGCGCCCTCCGCGCCTCGGACGAAGCGGGGGCAGGCGTACCGGGCGAGCAGGTGGGCGGCCAGCCCGCGCCGGGCCGACACGTCCTGGGACACCTCCTCGATCAGGCGCCACGAGAGCTCCTGGAGCAGCGCGCGCAGGGTGTCTCGGGGGCGCAGCTCCGCGCCCTCGCGGGCCCGGGTGGAGGGCAGCTCGAGCAGGGCGCTCACCCGGGGGGGGCCCTCGGGCAGCCGACCGCACCAGGTGGTGACCTCGCCGACCGAGAGCAGCGCGGCCGACCCCTCGCCCCGACCCCAGCCGGGCTCCGGGCCGCTGAGGTGCAGGCGCAGGCGCAGAGTCGTGTTGGGCGGCAGGCCCTCGGGGTGGAGGACCAGCTCCGCGTGCGACAGGTTGCGCTGCATCACCCGGCGCGCGAAGTCGACGTCCGCGGTGCTGGTCAGGCGTCGCAGGGTCAGGGCGGGGTGCAGGTCGCTCAGGGTGCGGGCCTCGGCCTCGCGCAGCTCCAGCACCCGGTAGGGGAAGCGGGAGGGGTCGGCCTGGGTGGCGATGCTGTCCCGCTCCTCGGGGGCGACCCAGAACAGGGGCTCGTCAACCAGGCTGGCGATCTCCTCGGGCGGCAGGCCCTGCCCCTGACGCAGCAGCGGGATGAAGCGGGGGAGGGGAGAGCGATCGCCCTCCTCGCCGTCGGGCAGCTCGGGGGCTTCGTAGTGGGCGGCCCCCTCCAGACGGTCGGCGAGCTGGCGGGCGAAGGGCTGGAGGGCCTTGAGCATCTCGTGGAAGCTGCGATCCCGCACGATGTCCGCGCCGTCGGCGGTCTTGCGGAGCCCGTCGTCGCAGATCACCCCGAACAGGTGCTGCCGCAGCCGATGTCCCCGTCCGTCGGGCATCTGCACGATGCCCAGCTCCGGCAGATCGAGCGTGGTGATCCAGGTCCCACCCATCACGATCTTGAAGCCGGGGGAGGGGCCGGCGACCTTGGGCAGGGCGAGCACGCCGTAGCGCCCGTCTGTGTCGAATTGCAGGCGGTGGTGGCCTTGGAAGACGTCGACCCGCCGGGTGGTGCGGTAGCCGAACAGCGCGGAGCCGTTGACGATGATGGGCACGGGGGTGTGGATGCAGCGCTCCTCGATCAGCGCCTGCTCCGGGAAGACCTTGATGTCCTGGAAGCGGGTGAACAGCCCGACGGGCAGCTCGGCCAGGAGGTAGCTGCCCGACAAGGGCTCCAGGGGCTCACCGACGGTGACCGTACCGGAGGCGTCGACGTCCATGCGGGCGGCGTGGGCGCCCACGCCGCTCTCGATGCGGATGCGCCGCGGCTTGCGCTGGAGCAGCGCGTTCAGCCCGACCGCGAGCTGGACCAGGTGGCGGTTTCGCGGGTCGGTGCGGTCCGCGAACAGGTAGTCGAACAGGTTGGTCAGCTCGTCCGCCGAGAAGGCCCGGCCCCCGATGAACGCGACGAGCAGGTGCTGGTAGTGGACATCGATGGCGATGAAGCCCGCGCCGGCGTGCACGGCGGCCTGGATCAGCTCCAGGATGTACTGGTAGGGGTGGCGCAGCGCGAACTCACGCTGCTTCTCGATGGCCTTGTCCTTCGAGAGGGAGAAGCGGCGGCGCTCGACGAATTCACCGGGAGCCCGGCTGCGCTCGATCAGGGCGTCAAGTCCGCTCATCCTGCGGCCTCCAGCGCGGCCTCGACCAGGCGGCGGTAGCTGCGCTCCCCCTCCGCGCGCTCGTCCCGCAGCACGGCCTGGGCCAGGCCCGCCGCCGCGAGCACCGGGTCCTCGGCGGCCGCGATGCGCTGGAGCTGGTAGAACGGGTGCCCTCGGTTGACCAGCAGGGTGCGCCGGCGAAGCCAGGCCGGAAGCCGCAGCAGGGAGGGCTGACCCCGCTGGAAGATGCGGCCGTCCGGGGGCCCCTCCAGCGCCAGGGCGGGCTCATCGCCGCCGAAGTCTCCGGCCTTGAGGCGCACGCGGCCCCGGGTCGCCGCGCGCAGCAGGCGGTCCGCGATGTCGATGAGCGCGCGCTCAGCGGCCGGCAGCTCGATGGGGGAGACGAGCTGGGGGGTGACGAAGCGGGCGCGGGCCAGCGCCAGCCGCCGGCGCCCGATGGGAGGGCCCAGCACCGGGCGATCCTCGCAGGCGTAGAGCACCGCCCGGGTCTGCGGGCTGTCCTCCAGCAGCAGGATGCCCTCGGCCTCCAGGGCTTCGTGGAGGCTCGGCGGCCCGGAGGCCATCAGCACCGCGCCCTGCCGGTCCTCGTGGATCTCGATCGTGGCCAGGCTCACCCCGTGGCCCCGGTGATCGCGGAACAGCGGGCGCCCCCACCAGCCCCGGACCCGCCGCCGGGCGCCGTCCAGGTTGCACTCCTCGGCGAGGTAGGCGTGCCAGCGCTCCAGGGACTCGCCGTCCCGCACCGCCGCCTCGACCCGATCGAGCAGCCGGGCGAACAGGGCGTCCGCGGCGCGCACCACCACCTGCATCACGTCGTGCCAGTTGCGATCCTGGAGCACGTTGTCGCGGGTCAGCGTGTGCTCCAGGTGACGGCTCTTGACCTTGAACGAGACGTGCGCGAGGCGAGAGCGCATCACCCCGAGGACGTCTGTACTGCGTGTGTTCACCAGGGTGAGGCCGCCATTGTAGTAGGCGTAACGCGGACTTTGGGTGTAGCCGACGACCACCTCTGCCCCAGGCTCGGTGTGGTGGACGACGAGGTCGCCGTTGAGGTCCAGCGGGCGGGAGATCCGCTGAGGCACCGCCGCAGGGACATCTGTACCGGATGAATCTGTATCGAATGAGGGCCCCAGGCTGAAGGCGGGGGCCTCGAAGGCGGCGAAGGGGTCGTCCAGGTCGACCTCATCGGTCACCAGGTCGTCCGGCGCGCGCTCGCAGAAGGTGACCGGCGTGTCGGAGTGCTCGCACCACCAGCTCAGGATCCAGCGGCAGTCCCGCATGGTCAGCTCGGCGTCCGCCGCCCCGATGCGCTTGAACAGGGTGATGCGGGTCCCGTCGAGGGGGATGCGCGCCCGGACCTTGTCAAAGCTGCGGTCGGCGTGGAAGAGCAGCTCCCAGCTCTCGCCGTGGCGCCCGGTGCGCACCAGCACGGCCTCGGGCTCGATGGCGAAGATCGACGTGAAGCCGATGCCGAACTTGCCGATCTTCGTGAGGTCGTCCTCCTTGGTGGAGGCGAACAGCCGGGTGAGGTGGTTGTCGATGATGTCCTCGTCCATGCCCTCCCCGTAGTCGTCGACATGGATCTCCAGCACCTCGACGTCCGGGCGGTAGCGCACCCAGACGTCCACCCGGGGCGTGCCCGCGTCGATGGCGTTCTGCACCAGCTCCCGCAGGAAGTCCATCGGGCGCGCGAACTGGTTGACCAGGTTGTTGAGGGCCTGGTCAGCGAGCGCATCGGTCACGTCCACGGGGCCTGGGGCCACGGTCGCGGGCGCGGCGGCGGGCTGGGACATGGACATCCGATTCAAACCTGCCAAGGGCCAGAGGGGCTGTCAACCCGAGGGGATCAGGGGATGCTGGACCTCCAGGCGGCGCTGGGGTGGGATCGGAGGCGGCAGCGCGTCCGGGTCTTCCAGCACCCCGTCGGGCACATACCAGTCCAGGCGGCACCAATCGAGCCAGCCGGACCAGACCGGCGTGAGGCCCCGGGTGTGCTGCTCCATCGGTCCGCCCCCCGGCGCGGGCAGCTCCGGGCGCTCGGGGCGGGCCTCACAGGTCCAGCGCGCGATCGCGTCGGGGGGCAGCCTGCGGGGCGGTTCGCGGCGCGGGTTGTGCAGCAGGACGTGGTCATAGCCCGCCAGGAACAGCTCCAGCCGGCCGGGATCCTCGGCGTGGGGAAAGAACAGGCCCCCGTCCACGACCACGAAGCACATGCGGGTGGCGCAGGCCGCGTCGATGAGGGCGAGCTGCACCCGGGCCTCGTCCCCGGTGAAGGCCCGCCGGTAGTTCAGGACGTGGGGCTGGCTCATCACCTGTGGCATGCCGGGGATCCGACGCAGCCCCCGGGCGCGCTCCAGCACCTCCGGGGGGACCCAGGGCCAGGCATGCAGCGAGGCCAGGACCAGGAGGATGGGCACGGTCATCCAGGGGAATCGAGCGGCCAGCCCGACCCCGGCGAGCAGGGCGGCGGCCGGCACCATCGCGGTGAAGTTGTCGACGCCGGCCTGGCTGACCGCCCAGGCCAGCAGGGGGAGCGCGATCCAGGCGCCCAGGACCGCCGCCAGAGGTCCGCCCAGCCGTGCCCGATCCCGGGAGAGCAGGCCCACGACCCCCAGCGCGATGAGGGGCAGCACCCAGACCCCGAACCCGCTGAGGAGTTGATCCCCCAGCCCCGGCAGCAACGCCGCGTAGCGGGGGCGGGCGTCCAGCTTGGCCTGGAGGTAGGGCCGAAGCTGCGACAAGGGCACGAGCAGGCTCAGGCCCCAGGCGAGCAGCATCGGGAAGACGCCGCGCAGCGGGCGCTGTCGCAAAAATGATTGTGCGACAATAAACGCGACAAGTGGCGCCAGCCACATCACCCCGGAGGGACGCAGGCTGATGACCAGCGCCCCGCACAGGGTCATGGCAGCAGCCCCCATCCGCGTCGGAGGTTGTAGCATCAAATACAACAGCCCCAGCGACAACGCCGCCTCGGGCACATGGATCCAGGCCATGCGTGCGGAGACGTAGACCATGGGCGCGCTCGCGGTCATCGCGGTGGCCAGCAGGGCCGCGCGGGGGCCCGCGACCCGGCGGGCGACGCCCGCGGTCGCCCCCAGCAGCAGCAGCAGCCACCCCAGGTCCAGCAGCCGAAACACCTCCCCCGAGCGGCCGGCCACGAAGAGGGTCACCGCGGTGAGCAGGTTGAGCCAGCCCCCGGGCCGGGTCATCGCCTCCATCGGCAGGCGGCCCGCCTGCAGCGCCTCGAAGAGCGCGGGCAGCTCCTTGTAGTACAGCCCCAGGTCCCGGGGCAGCCGCTGATCCAACAGGATGAAACATAAATGCGACAGGCCCACCCCGAGGATCACCGCCAGGGTGAGGCGATCCGCCGCCCGGTCGCTCAGATGCCGCAATCGAGGAAGATCCCCAGCAGCTCCAGGTCCTCTTCATAGACCCCGCCGCCGACGGGCATGCTCTGCCGCACCAGCACCGAGTCCCGGATGAGGGCAGCCTGGTCGCGCACCTGCTCCAGGGTGTTGAAGTTGATGCTCTCCGGCGCCCCCATGCGGTTGGGGGTGGTGTCGGAGTGACAGGAGCGGCAGTAGGTGGCGAAGAAGCCGTCCCCCCAGTTCTGCCAGGTCAGCGCGGGGCCGGTGTCGCAGCCCGCCGCGCCGCTGTCGTCCGCGGTCTTGTCGCTGCACGCAGCCAGGGTCAGCAGGAGGAGGAGGCGCATCGCGGGTCAGTGTAGCGCGTTCATCCCGTGCCGGTGTCGATGTTCGACGGCGCGCTGTCCGGGTCGCTGGGGTGGTAGGGCACCCGCTCGTGGGGCGGCACGCCGGGTGGGGGGAGGTTCTGGCCGTTGGAGCCCCCTCCACCCCCTCGGACATCCCCAGGGCGCCCGGCCGCCTCCCCGAGGCGCAGCACCGCCCGCACCGGCAGGTGATCGGAGAGCGCGCTGTAGCGGCGCAGGACCTCGGCCTCCTCCACCTCGATCGGGCCGCCGTAGAACACGTAGTCGATCTTGCGGTCCGGCTCCTGGTAGCCGAAGGGCAGGTAGGTCCGGTTCTCGGTGTCGAGCTGGTTGCGGGCGCCGAAGATCTCCTGGAAGCGAGGCAGCAGCCGCTCGATGGGGTTCACCTCGTCCGCGAACAGCTCCGAGTGGACCCTGAGCCGCTTGGGGTCGTCTCCCGGAGGCAGCAGGTTGAGGTCGCCCGCGAGGATCCAGGGCTGCCCCTCCGGCCGGGCCGACATCCACGCCTCCAGCACGGCCACCTGCTCGGCCAGCGTGCCGTCCCCCCGCGAGAACGCCGAGAGGTGGGTGACCGCGATCGCCAGCGGGTGCGACAGCCCCTCGACGGGGACCTCCGCGTGCAGCAGGGCGCGCTTGAGGTTGAAGGCTTGGCGGATCCGGGACTCCTTCAGCAGGGGGAGCTGGACCCGCGCCGCTTGTCGCATCGAAAAACGCGACAGAACCGCCAGGTTCATGTCCACCTTCCCCAGGAAGTCCGGCACCGGGAAGGGCACGAAGCGCGCACGGTGGTAGGGCGCGGAGACCTCGCAGGGGTCCTTCAGGGCGTCCAACAGCGGCCCGAGCTGGTCCACCCGGTGCGTCCGATCCGAGCCCCGATCCACCTCCTGGAGCAGCGCGAGGTCCGGGCCCAGGGCGCGCAGGGCCTTGGCGATGGCGGCGAGCGTCTCGTCCACGTCCGCGCGAGGTACCTGGACCACGTCCCCGCCGTCGTAGAAGAACTGGTGCTTCCGGCTGGCCGAGAACTGGATGTTCCACGAGACGAGGGTGAAGGCGTCGCCCTTCCGCAGGGTCACCTGGTCGCCCGCGCAGCGCACGTCGGCGGGCGCCTCGGGCGGCGGGTCGTAGGCTGTGAAGGTCAGGATGCCGAGGGGGGTGGCGATCACCGCGATGAGCGCCAGGAGGATGCGCAGGAGTCGTCGTCTCATGGGGGCGGATTCTGCCCTGTCTCCGCGGGACCTTCAAGGGCCGCGCCGCAGGGGCGATACAGGGAGACCCGGTCGTATGGCTCGTCGGAGAGGGTCCAGGGGGCGTAGGTCTCGGTGGGGGGCAGGCCGGCGACCACGAAGGCGTGCACGTTCGCCGCGCCCGCTGCCGTGTGGACGCGCGGGCCGAAGAAGCGGTCCTCGATGACCCACTGGTCCACCGGGACCAGGCAGGCCGCCGCGCCCGGCTCCTGGGGCCACGGCGCCCAGGCCACCGCGAACAGCCCTGTCGGCACCTCCCCCTCCTCCAGAGCGCGCCAGCCGGCCGCCTCCATCGCGCGCTGCCAGCCCCAGTGCCCGGCGAACTGCCCGCTCCCCCGCGCGCTGACCTCGGCCGCAACCCGCTGCCAGCCCCGCGCCATCTCCAGGTCGTCGAACGAGACCCCCAGGGCCACGAGGGCGTTCACCGCGATCGCCGCCGCCAGCCGCCGGGGCCCCACCCCCGCCCGCAGCGCGGCGAGCGCCGGCCCGGCCAGGAAGGGCAGCCAGTAGCGCGCGGCGGTGAAGCGCAGGGTCAGGAGGAACATGAAGCCCCCCACCGTCCAGGCCGCCAGCAGGCGGTCCTCCGGCCGAGAGAGCCGCAGGCTGCCGAACGCCGCGCCGCCCGCGGCGGTGAAGGCCACCGTGGCCGCCGCCTGGGCCCCGTCGTGCCCGGAGATCCACGCGCCGACGAGGCCCAGCGCGGCCCCGGCGAGCGCCCCGAGCGCCCCCCGCCGCCCCGGGGCCAGCAGCGGCAGCACCCCCACCCCACCCAGCATCGCCAGCGCTGCGATGCCCTTGCGCAGCACCTCCCGAGGCGTGTTCGACACCGACTGGAAGCCCGTCATCGCCAGCAGGTGCACCTCGCCGTAGGCCGCGAGGTCGTGCAGCAGCAGCGCCGCCAGCGGGGCCGCCGAGAGCGCCGCCGCCCGCAGCCGCCCCCGCTGCCAGCCCGCGAACAGCAGCAGCGGGATGAGGCAGACCCCGGAGTAGCGGAACAGCGCCGCCGCACCCGCCACCAGCGCCCAGGCCCAGGCCCGCTTCGGGCTGGTCAGGAAGCCCCCCACGCCGGCGAGCGCGCAGGCCAGCAGCGGCAGGTCCGGGGTGAGGGACTGCGCGGCCAGCGCCACCACCGGCGCGGTGCCCAGCACGAGCAGGCCCGCGACGCCGTCCCCGGCGAAGGCCCGGCCCAGCCGCCAGGCCCCGAAGAGCGCCAGCGCCAGCCAGGGCAGCATCCACAGGTGCTGCCACGCCACCGGGGCGTCGACGACCGGCGCGAGCCACCAGGCCACCCCGGGCGGGTTGGAGAGCACGTCGAAGGCGCGCTCGGTGGTGCCCTGCCAGTTGATGGTCACCGCGTGGGGCCGCCAGGGGTCCGCTGCGGCGCCCTCGGCGAGCACGAGGAAGTTGGCGTCGTCCACGTGCACCGGCTTGCCCACGAAGGGCAGGACGAGCCCGAAGCACAGCAGCGCGGAGACCAGCGGACGGAGGCGCACCTGGGGATGGTATCCTCAACCCGAACCGCAGGTTTTTCTCCATTGTCGGGAACCGCCTGCGGGGACCGGTGTCCGAGCCTCCGGGAAACCCTGACCAGGCGCCTCATGACCCTGACCCTGCTCTCCCTCGCCCTGTCGACCGGCTGCGCGCACCGCCACGCCCTCTCGATGGAGGACACGCTGGCCTGGGACGTCCACCCCCGCATGGTCGAGGGCGACATCCGGGTCGTCCCGGCGGTGATCGTCTCCCCCCAGGTGGAGCCGATCACCACCGACATGCTGGGCGAGCAGCTCGACCCCTGGCTGTTGGAGGGCCGCAACCAGCGCGCTGAGCAGCTCGATGGGCTGCCCGAGGCCCTGCGCGCGTCGGTGCCCGGCGCCCTGTACGCGGCGCTGCCCCCGGGCTGGGACGGCTGGTTCCGGGACAGCGAGCTGCCCCTGCCCCAGCGCCGCGCCCTGGCCCGCGCCGTGGTCGGAGAGGGCTCGATGGAGGCCGCCCTGGCTGCGGCCGCCCGCGCCACCGGCGGCGACGCCACGCTGGTCATCTGGGTCGTCGAGAACGAAGGCCAGCCCCTGACGGCCCACAACATGGTCGGCGAGCTCGTGATGTCCTGCGACACCCCGGTGATGGTCGACTTCGACAACGAGCCCTACGAGGTCAACGCCCGGGTGGGCATGGCCCTGGTGGCCGCCGACGGCGAGCTGCTGTTCCGCTACGAGGACGACTACGCCGGCCTCCTGACCGAGCACTCCCCGGTGCGGCTGCTGGCCCGGGACATGGCGCGCTCGCTCGTCTCCGACATCACCCCGATGTGGCTGGAGGCCTTCGACGAGGATGACTCCACCTCGGTCGCCGGGCTATAGGACGCCGGACGATCGCACGGCTCTCGTAGGCCACATGGACTCCTTCGACATCGTCGTGGTCGGCGCCGGGCACGCCGGCTGTGAGGCCGCCGCCGCCGCCGCGCGGCTGGGCTGCCGCGTCGCCATGGTCACCTTCCACGCGCAGCACGTCGCGCGGCTCTCCTGCAACCCCGCCATCGGGGGCCTCGCGAAGGGCTGCCTGGTGCGGGAGCTGGACGCCCTCGGCGGCCTGATGGCCCGCGCCGCCGACGCCACCACCATCCAGTTCCGGCAGCTCAACACCCGCAAGGGCCTGGCGGTGCGCTCCAGTCGCGCCCAGGTGGATGTAGCAGAATATCCGCGACAGATGCGACAGCTCCTGGCCGCGCTCCCGAGCTTGCGCATCCTGGAGGGGGAGGCCACCGGGCTCACCACGTCCGGGGGTCGGGTCGACGGGGTGACCCTCGCGGACGGCACCCGCCTGCCCTGCAGGGCGGCCATCCTGACCACCGGCACCTTCCTGTCGGGGCTGATGCACCGGGGCGACACCCGGACCGCCGGCGGACGCATCGGTGACGGCGCCGCCTGGGCCCTGGCCGAGCGCCTGCGTGGCCTGGGGCTGCGCCTGGGGCGCCTCAAGACCGGCACCCCGCCGCGGCTTCGGGCGGGCAGCATCGACTGGAGCGCCACCACCCCGCAGGACGACGGCGGCGGCTGCTTCTCCTTCGCGGAGGTGCCCCGCCGCCTGCCCCCGGTGCGCTGTCACATCACCTTCACCAATGATGCGACACACCGGCTCATCCGCGACAACCTGCACCGCTCGGCCATGTACTCCGGCGCGATCCAGGGCGTGGGCCCGCGGTACTGCCCCTCCATCGAGGACAAGGTCAGCCGCTTCGCCCACCGGGAGCGGCACCTCATCTTCCTGGAGCCCGAGGGCCACGGCACCGACCGGATCTATGTCAACGGCCTGTCCACCTCCCTGCCCGAGGACGTGCAGCGGGACATGGTCCACACGATCCCCGGGCTGGAGCGCGCCGAGCTGCTCCAGTACGGCTACGCCGTGGAGTACGACTTCGCCGACCCCCGGGACCTGGGGCACGACCTCCAGCACCGGGCGCTGCCCGGGCTCTATCTGGCCGGCCAGGTCAACGGCACCTCCGGCTACGAGGAGGCCGCCGCGCAGGGCTTCGTGGCCGGGGTCTCGGCGGCCCGGGGCGAGCCGCTGGTGCTGGGGCGGGAGCAGGCCTACATCGGCGTGCTCATCGACGACCTGGTGACCCGCGGGGTGGGCGGGGAGCCCTACCGCATGTTCACCTCCCGCGCCGAGCACCGGCTGCTGCTGCGGGAGGACAACGCCGACCGCAGGCTCATGCCCCTGGGGCGCGCCCTCGGGCTCATCGGCGACGCGGACTGGGCGGCCTTCGAGGCGCGGCAGGAGGGCATCCAGCGCGGCTTCGAGGTGCTGGCCCGGCGGGTGGTGCCCGACGCCGAGACCTTGTCGCATCTGAAGCAGGTGGGCATCTCCGGGATGAAGAAGCCCTCCACCGCCGAGGAGCTGCTGCGCCGCCCGGAGGTGGGCTACCGCGACCTCGTTCAGGCCCTGGGCCTGCCGGAGCTGGGCGAGGCGGCCACCGCGCAGGTAGAGACGGACGTCAAGTACGCGGGCTACATCCAGCGCGCCCAGGCGCGGGCAGAGCGCGCCCGTCGCATGTCGCATGTATCACTCCGAGAGGTGGACTTCGGCGTGGTCCCGGGGCTGTCCTCGGAGGCGCGGGAGCGGCTGCGCCACCACCGGCCGGAGACCCTCGACGCCGCCGCCAGGCTGCCTGGGATCACCCCCGCTGCGGTCACCACCCTCGCGGTCTACCTGGGGGCCCGATGAGCCGGCTGCCCCTCACCCCCGCGGAGCAGGCCCACCTCCGGCTGCTGGAGCGGTGGCGCAAGGCGATGAACCTCATCGGCCCCGGCCCCGCCGAGCCGCACTTCGAGGACGCCGCCCGAGCAGTGGGCTGGCTGGAGGCGCCCGAGGGCCTGTGGGCGGACCTGGGCTCAGGGGCGGGCTTCCCGGGGGTGGCCCTCGCGGCGCGCTTCCCGTCCCTGCGGGTGTGGCTGGTGGAGCCCCGGGCCCGCAGGGCCGCCTTCCTGGAGCAGGTGGCGGCGGAGGCGGGGCTGGGGAACGTCACCGTTCAGCGCTGCCGAAGTGAAACATTAAATGATACATTTTTTGATGGGGTGGTGTCTCGGGCCTACAAGCCCCCCGAGGCCTTCCTGGAGGACGCCGCGCGCCTGCTGAGGCCGGGGGGGATCGCGATCCTCATGCTCGCGCGCCAGGACCCCCCGCCCGCCCCGGGGCTGGAGGTGTTCCACGTAGAACACTACGCCCTGGAGGGCCGCCCCCGGGCGGCTGTGGCCTACCGGGCGACGGACAAGAAAGCAGGCTGAAAGGGCAACCCGCTCCTCCACCCCATAAGGGACCGATGTCACCTCGCCACGGAGCCTCGATGAAGCGCATCCTCGTCTCCCTCCGCCGCCTGCTCACCCCGCTCTCCCCCGCCGCCGTGCTGGCCCTGGTGGCCTGCTCCTCCGGGCCGGTCTCCATCCAGGTGGACGAGCCGCTGCGGATCGTGGAGGGCTCGCCGCAGGTGGTCAAGGCGGCCGCGCTGGACGACGAGGGCCAGGCGCTCAAGGACGCGGTGGTCGCGGTCCAGGGCTCCTCGGACGAGGAGCTGCTGCGGGTGGGCAAGGACGGCCGGGTGCAGTGCCAGCGGTCGGGGGAGGCCACCCTCACCCTGGCGGTCGGGGAGCTGACCCGCGCGGTGCAGGTGCAGTGCGTTCTGGTCAAGGAGATCCGTGTTCGACCCAAGCGAATCGAGCAGATCCTCGTCCCGGACTCCGCTGGCGCGTTCAAGCCGGTGAAGGTCGAGCCCCTGACGGTGGAGGTGGTCGACAACCTGGACGAGCTCAACCGCACGATCTTCGTCCAGGCCAGCCCCACGGACGCCAAGGTGGTCTCCATGGGCGAGGGCTACGCCGTCACGTTGATGGAGCCGGGGCGCTCCACGATCCGGCTCACCGCAGGCGACAAGACCGCTGAGGTCGAGGTCGTCGTGGGCGAGCAGGTGCTGGCCCGCTCCGACCTGAACCTCGCGCCCCGCAAGGAGCACGGCTTCCCGCTCCAGCCCGGCCGCTACCGGGTGAGCGCCGGCTCGGACAGCCCCATCGCGCTCAGCGTGGCCGGCACGGACTGCGAGACCGAGCGGGGCAAGGACCTGGAGATGGAGTGCGTGCTGGACAAGGCGTCCACCCTCACCGTCGAGAACAGCCCGGGGCTCAGCTTCGGCAAGGACGCCCAGGTGAAGCTGCGCGTGGTGCGCCTGCCTGTGGAGCCCTGAGCGGGGGCGACGCAAGGATCCTTGCGCGCCCGGCGCCGTCACGCTCGGGTACCCCGCGCCGGTCTCCGGCAATAACACGGGTTTAATGGGTTTTATTCGTGTGTCGACGTGCCCGTGGGGGGTGGGTCGGGGCGGGGTGTTCCACGTAGAACATCACACGGTCGAGGTGCAGGTCTTGCACAGTCAAGGGCTGAGCGCTATCGTCCCCTTCCTCCCAGGCGCTGCGTCCGTGAGCGCCTCACACTCCCCCGCCTCCGAGCCACACTGCCATGCCACGCATCATCGCGGTCTCCAACCAGAAGGGTGGGGTCGGCAAGACCACCACGACCATCAACCTCGCCGCCGCCCTGGCCCGCGCCGGCTACCAGGTGCTGCTGATCGACCTGGATCCCCAGGCGAACGCCACCTCCGGGCTGGGCGTCGTCAAGGAGGACCTCACCGAGGGGGTGTTCCACGCCCTGGTGGGGGAGAAGACCCTCGCGGAGCTGGCCGCGCCCACGGACATCGAGGGCCTGGCCCTGGTGCCCGCCAGCGCCGCCCTCATCGGCGCGGAGGTCGAGCTGATCGGCTCCCGCGACCGGGAGCAGCGGCTGCGCCAGGCGATGGCCTCCCTGCCGGCCGGGCTGGACTTCGTGCTCCTGGACTGCCCGCCCTCGCTGGGCTTCCTGACCCTGAACGCGCTGACCGCCGCCGACTCCGTGCTCATCCCGGTCCAGGCCGAGTACCTGGCGTTGGAGGGCCTGGGCCAGCTCCTGCGCACCCTGTCGCAGGTCCGCAAGCGCCTCAACCCCCGCCTGGTGCGAGAGGGGGAGGTGGTCACCCTGTTCGACCGCCGCAACCGGCTGTGCCACGACGTGGCCGCGCAGCTCCGGGACGTGCTGGGGGAGGAGGTCTTCGAGACGATGATCCCCCGGAACGTGCGCCTGGGCGAGGCCCCCAGCTACGGCCAGTGCATCTTCACCTACTCCGCGACCAGCAGCGGGGCCCGGGCCTACACCGCCCTGGCCGCCGAGCTCCTCCAGCGGAACGGGCTCGTCGCCCGTGAGCGTCAGCAGGTGGCCTCATGAGCACCCCCAGCCGACGCGGCGCCCTGGGCCGCGGCCTCGCCGCGCTGATCCCCGACGACGTGATGGAGACCGCACCCGGCGCAGGCGACGCCCGGGTCGGGCGGGTCCACACCGTCTCCCTGGACGACATCTCCCCCAACCCCGAGCAGCCCCGCACCCGCTTTGAGCAGAGCGGTCTGGAGGAGCTGGCCGCCTCCATCCGGGCCCACGGGATCATCAGCCCCCTGGTGGTCCGGCCCGCCCCGATCACTGGCTACATCCTGATCTCCGGGGAGCGCCGCCTGCGCGCCGCCGGGCTCGCCGGGCTCACCGAGGTGCCGGTGGTCGTCCGCGACGACGCCGACAACGCCGAGGTCCAGCTCGAGCTGGCCCTGGTGGAGAACCTCCAGCGCGAGGACCTCGACCCGGTGGAGGCCGCCCGGGGCTACGCCCGCCTGCAGCAGGACTTCGGCTACACCCAGGAGGAGATCGCCCGCAAGGTCGGCAAGGACCGCAGCACCGTGGCCAACAGCCTGCGCCTGCTGCGCCTGCCCGACTTCGCGCTGGCGCTGGTCCGCGACGGGCAGCTCAGCACCGGCCACGCCAAGGCCCTGCTGCCCGTCCAGGATCCCAAGGTCCTGCGGTCCATCATCGCCTTGATCCTGGAGCGCGGCCTGTCGGTCCGGGCCACCGAGGCCCTCGTCCGCAGCCGGAGCCGGGCCCCCTCCTCCCGCGCGAAGCCCGCGCCCTCGCCGGCCCTCCGCTCGGTCGCCCAGGAGCTGTCCCGGCACCTCTCCACCGCCGTCGAGCTGAAGCCCAAGGCGCGCGGCAAGGGCGGCCGGGTGGTCATCGACTACTACTCGGACGACGACCTCCAGCGCATCGTCGAGCTGCTGCGCGGCCCCGAGTAGGCCGTGGCCGCCCCTGAGTCGGAGCGCCCGCTCGCCGCGCTGCTGGGGCGCGGCGCGGCGTTCGAAGGGGACCTGTCCTTCGACGGCCGGGTCCGCCTGGACGGCACCTTCACCGGGCGCATGAAGGCGTCGGACACCCTGGAGATCGGTCCCCACGGGCAGGTGGAGGGGGAGATCGAGGCGGCCACCCTGCGGATCTCCGGGACGGTGCGCGGCCGGGTCGTGGCCACGACCCTGCTGGTGCTCGACGAGGGCGGCGTGATACACGGCGAGGTCGAGGCGGCGGCCATGGAGATGCACCCTGGCGCGCGACTGGACGCCACGGTCAAGGCAGGAGAGCCCCGGTGAACATCGAACCCCTGGTGGTGGGCCTGGGCGGCGCGTCGGCGTCGGGCAAGACCACGGTGACCGAGGCCCTGCGCGAGGCCCTGGGGCGCGACGCCCTCGTGCTGACCCACGACCGGTACTACAAGGATGTCGCCGACCCCGCGTCGTTCAACTACGATGAGCCTGAAGCATTTGATACATCTTTGATGGTGTCACACATTGAACGGCTGTGTATGCGACAGCCTGCACACCTGCCGGTGTATCACTTCCCTACCCACGCCCGGCTACCCCGCACCGAGCGGGTGGAGCCCGCCCGGGTGCTGCTGGTGGAGGGCATCCTGGTCCTCTCCGACCCGGCGCTCCGGGAGCGCATGGACGTCGCGGTGTTCGTGGACACCCCCCTGGATATCTGTCTCATCCGTCGCATCCGCCGGGATGTCGTGTCCCGGGGCTGGAACGTGTCGCAGGTATTGGAGCGCTACGAGCGCGACGTTCGGCCCGGGTATCATCGATACATCCAGCCCTGCGCCGAGCACGCCGACCTCGTCATCAAGGGGACCGAGCCGGTGCCGTCCCTGGTGGCGCTGCTGCTGCGGGAGATCCGGGTTCGCCTCACCCGCAGTGAATAAATGCGACAAATGCTTCAGTTGGCGGGGATCTGCTCGGTCGCCTTGCCCGGCGTGAGGGTCAAGGTGAGCGGCCACACGGCGTAGGCTCCCACGGTGTCCTCGGCGATGATCTTCGCGTTGAAGGTGCCCGCGGCGGCGGGATCCGGGGCGCCGGAGAAGTGGATGACGCCGCTGCGGTCGATGGTCATGCCGGGCGGGCCGTCCTCGATGCGGTAGCTCAGGGTGTCGCCGTCCGGGTCGGAGGCCAGGAGCTGCAGCCCATCGGGGTTGCCCTGGAAGCCCCCTTTGGGCATCTCGATGCTGGGGGGGCTGTTCTCCACCACACGCTGCTCGCTGCGGCTGGTGAAGGCGTCGATGCCGTCGCTGACCTCGACCTCGACCTGGAGGCGATCGCCCCGCTGGTACCAGGTGTGCGACAGGCTGTTGGAGCGCTGGCCGGGCACCGCCTCGCCGTTGACCAGCCAGCGGACGCGGGTGGTGGCCATGCCGCCGTCGGGGTCGTTGGCCTTCACCTTCGCGATCGCGTCGGTCGTGCTGGTGATGACCTCGGGGCCCAGCTCAAAGGTGGTCAGGCGGGGGCGGCGGTTCGGCCGGCCCTCGTCCGCAGCCTCCTGGAGCGGCTCGAAGACAGCGGTGTCCACGGAGGGGGGGAGGTGCGGCGGCGGCGGGCCGTCCGGTCGGTCCACGCAGGCGAGCAGAGAGAGCAGAGAGAGCAAGGTCAGGGTCAGCAACATCATGTTCGCTTCCTCGCCGCGCTCGGGCGTCGAAGGTCCCGATGAGGATACACCAGCGCGCCTCCTGGGGACGGATCAGCGGCGCATGCCCTCGACGATGTGGACCGGATCCTGTCCTTCGAGCAGCCCCTCGACGAGGCGCTCGGCGGGCACCCCGGCCATGGGCATCGCCTTCCAGCCCTCGACCACGTCGCGCCCCACCCGGCAGCGCGCGTCGGAGAGCCCGGCGGCGGCCACCCGCTGCCGGAGCTGGTCGCAGTCCTGGTTCGGCAGCCCGCAGAGGGCCAGGGTGAAGCGCTCGCAGGGGGAGGGGCGCAGGGCGAGGGCCAGCGCCAGCAGCGCGAAGGGGCCCAGCAGCAGCGCCAGGCCCGCCCGAGGTGCGCCCCCGCTCAATGCACCCAGCCCCCGGGGGGCTCATAGGGGGCGGCGCGCCAGGGCTCCTCGGCCCGCTGGGGGCGGCTGTAGGACCGCTCCAGAGCCTTGTAGAGGGCCTCCTGCATCGCCTCCTCGTGGCGCCAGCGCTCCAGCTTCCGGCGGTTGCGGCGGCGCACCGCGAGCCAGCCCAGCACGAGGATCGGGGCGCCCAGCCCCCACCACATCGCCTCGGAGGTCAGGGGGGTGAGCCAGAGGTCGGAGCGCTCCAGCCGCCCCCGCCACTGCTCGTCGACCGCGTCGGCGAACTCGCCGGTGGCGGCGCGGAAGGCGGCGTTGAAGGGCGCGCCCCGGGACAGCTCCTTGACCAGGGTGGGGATGGTGCCGGGGCCGTACTCGGAGGCCATGAAGGCGATGAGGTCGGCGCTCTGGGCGTAGGCCAGGTGGGCCCGGACCGGGTCGGAGGGGAAGCCGTGCTTGATGTCGTCGAGCTTGAGCAGGCCGCCGCCCAGCATGCCCCGGGCGAGGCGCTCGGTGGTCTCGGGGCCGTACTCCCCGGCCACCCACTGGGCGAGGCCCTCCTGCAGCCAGGTGGGCACGGGGCGGTGGCCGAAGGCCTGCCCCAGCAGGACGTGGGTGATCTCGTGGTCCAGCACCTGCTCCAGCGGGCGCGCGGTGCCCTCGCGGATGCGCGGGGCGCGCAGGTAGATGAGGGCCTGGTGCGGATACGCGGTGCCGTCGGCCCAGCCGGGGGGCTCGCCGGGCTGCAGCTCGGCGAAGGCGCGCTGGTCGTCGGCCAGGGTGATGCGCATGCGGGGGCCCGTGCCCACGCCCAGCGCGGCGGCGACGCGCGGGATGGACGCCTCGGCGTGCTCCGCGAGGCGCAGCACGGTGGCGCGGTCGCGGGGGCTGCCGTGGACGTCGGCGTAGAGGCCGCGCGTGGCGATGAAGTCCTCGGGCAGGGGAGGGCGCTGGGCCAGGGCCTCGAAGGGATCGAACGCCTCGGGGACGTCCTCCAGGCTGCCCCACTCCGCGGCGCCGGCCGGCGCGGCGAAGGCCAGGAGCAGGAAGACGGCGATGGCGCGGAGGAGCTTCATGGGACGGCTGTGTCCTCCAACATAGACGCCATCGAGGTCTCGTAAAGGGTGGCATCGGAAAAAGCCGATCGCCGCTCGGGGGGCGGACGGGGCTCCACCTCGATAGGATGGGCCCCGATGTCGGAGGCCCCTCCCATCCCCTGGTGGCGAGACCGCGTGGCGTGGTGGGCGCTGCTGGCGGGGCTCTGGCTGCGCGCGGCGACCCTGGCCCGGTGGCCCCAGACGCCCTGCATCCGGGACGAGTGCACCTACGTCAACCTGGCCGAGCGCATCGTGGACGGCGAGGGCATGACCGCCGCCTCCGGGGGCTGGCTGTGGGCGCCGGGCTACCCCGCGGTGATGGCCGCCCATGACGTGCTGCTGGGCCAGCCCGAGGCGATCAAGGGCAGTCAGGTGGCCCTGTCGGTGGTCACGATGCTCCTGGCCTACACCCTGGCCCGGGACATCGGCGGGCGAGGGGCGGCCCGCTGGGCGGTGTGGCTCTACGCCCTCTCGCCCACCTTCGTGTTCTTCACCGTGTCGATGTGGTCGGAGTGGCTCTACTTGACCCTGCTGCTGGGCTCCCTCCTCGCCCTGGGCTGGGCGCGGCGCGGGGGGCTCTTGCGCGGGGCGCTGCCCGGGGCGCTGGTGGGCCTCTGCGTGCTTCTGCGGGGGGTGGCCACCTACATGCTGCCCATCTTCGGGGTGGGCCTCTTGTGGGGGCGGTGGCGCTCGGGGCGGGCCTGGGGGTCGGTGGTCGCGCTCGCGCTGGGGGCCGCGCTGGTGGTGGGCCCCTACGCCACCCGGACCTCGGCGCGCTACGAGGGGCGGGTGATCTCCGACCGCACCCTGGGCCAGATGATGTGGCTGGGCAACAATGATTTCCCGCCGATGACCTTCGACTGGGGCAACGGCACGCTGACCCAGCAGGACTACACCCGCGCGCTGATCCAGGGCCGCCCGCACTGCCCCTTCCAGGGCGATCCCACCGTGTGGGATGACTGCGAGGTGCGCAAGGGGGTGCGGTGGATCCAGGAGCACCCCGACGCCTTCGTCCAGCGCATCCCCTTACGACTCGCCCAGCTCTTCAACCCCCACTCCTTCCTGACCCGGCACCTCAAGTGGGGCCGGTGGAAGGAGCTGAACGAGGCGATGGGCCGGGGGCTCATCCTGGCCACGGTGGGGTGGAGCCTGACCGCCATCCTGGGGGGCACCGCGGGCATGGTGGGGCGGGGGCGAAGCTGGCGGGTGGTGGTGATGGGCGGCATCCTGCTCTACCACTTCGCGGCGATCGGGCTCCTGGCGGGGTTGTCGCGGTATCGGGTGCCGCTGGACGGCCTCTGGCTGCTCTGGGCGGCCGCGCTGCTCGCGTCTCCCCGCCCGACCCTCCAGGCCATCTGGGACGCCCCGTGGCGCTTCCTGCTGACGGTGATCTGCTTCGCGGTGCTGGTCCCTCTGACCTTGCGCTTCCTGCCGACGGGGTTCCAGTGATCGCGCCGCTCGCCCTGCATGCCGCGCTCGCGCTGCTCGCGTGCCGCTGCGGCGACCCCCCGGCCCTGCCGCCCGGCGGGGACCGCCCGGACGTGCTGCTGATCTCCATCGACACGCTGCGCGCGGATCACGTCGGGGTTTACGGCTACGATCGAGACACCACTCCCTTCCTGGACGCTCTCGCGGAGGGCGGTGTGCGCTTCGCCCACGCCCGGTCCCCGGCCCCCTGGACCCTTCCCAGCCACACGACGATGCTCAGCGGGCTGCTGCCCCACCAGCACCACGTGGTGGAGGGCAGGCTCCGCATCGGGGCGGACACCCCGCTGCTCCAGGAGGCCTTCGCGGCGGCGGGCTACGCGACGGGGGGCTTCGTCTCCAGCCTGTACGTGGGGCGGCGCTTCGGCTTCGACCGGGGCTTCGAGGTGTTCGAGGACTTCGGCGTCCACGGCGAGAAGAAGAACCTCAAGGGCGTGGTGGACGCCGAGGACGTGGTGGACGCCGCGCTGGGCTTCACCGCCGCCCGCCCGGACACCCCGGTGTTCCTCTTCCTGCACCTCTACGACGTGCACTACCCCTACGACGCCCCCGCCCCGTGGAACACCCGGTTCGACCGCGCGCCGGAGCCCGGTGATACACGATACAAGAATTACTTTGTTCACATGCGACAGCCCCTGGAACCGGCTCAGCTCCAGCACCAGATCGACCAGTACGACGAGGAGCTGGCCTACGTGGACGACCAGCTCTCCCGCCTGATCGGGGCGTTCCGGTCGGCGGGGCGGGACCCCTGGGTGGTGGTGACCGCCGACCACGGCGAGGAGTTCTACGAGCGGGGGAGCTGGGGCCACGCCCACACCCTCTTCCCCGAGCAGCTCCATGTGCCGCTGATCCTCGCGGGCCCCGGCGCGCCCGAGGGGCGGGTGGTCGAGGACACCGTGGGCCTCCAGGACATCGCGCCGACCCTGGGGGCGCTGGTGGACGCCCCGATGGACGGCGCGGGGCTGCCGCTGTGGCCGGCGCTGGAGGGCGCGCCCCTGCCCGCGCGGGCCTTCCCCTCGGAGACCTCCCGCTTCAACACCAACCGGATCGGCCTGTGGGCCGACGGCCTGCGGCTGGACTGGGACCTGGCGAAGGGCGGCCGGGCGCTCTACGCCGATCCGTCCGAGGCCGAGGATCTCGCTGCGGATCGCCCCGAGGACGTCGAGCGGCTCTCCGGTCAGCTCACCGCGATCCTGGGGGCGCCCTGGGAGGCCGACCCGGGCACGGTGACCACGGAGGGCGCGATCCTGATGGACGGGGCGCAGGTGCGCGGGCCGCTGACGCTGGGCGAGACCGCGCGCTTCGCGGTGATCCCGGTGGACGCCGACGTGTTCCACGGGGCGCTGGGCCCCTACCGGGCCGCCGGGGGGGAGCGGCCGCCGCCGGACGGGCCGCTGCGCTACCTCGGCGCGGGCTCCGCCGGGGACGCCGGCGCCCTCAGCGACGACGAGCGCGCCCGGCTGGAGGCCCTCGGCTATCTCCAGGGGGACGCGCCATGATGGGGCTCCTGCTGGCGCTCTGCCTCGCGGCCTCGGCGGCGGACCTGAGCGACGCGGACGCCCGTCGGGTGGCGCTGCTCTTCTACCAGCTCACCGGGCGGGTCGCGCCGGACGAGGCCTTCCTCGCCGACGACATCGACGCCCTGGCCGGGACCGGGCGCGACGCCGCCGAGCTGGAGCGCGCGGTGCGCTGGATCGCGGCGAACGTCGACGGCGCGGGGCGCTACACCCTCGGGGGCATCCTGGAGTCCCACCTGGCCACCGCCCTGGGCGAGGAGGAGATCGTCAAGCGCCCCGACCCGGAGCCGGAGCGCCCCGAGGTCCTGGCCATCCAGGAGAAGCCCCCCCGCTACGACGCCACCGTCGCCGTGAAGCAGGCCGTGCTGGAGGACTTCTACGGGGGCACCGGCCGAGAGGCCCCCAGCCCGCCACGGGACGAGGACCTCGCCGCCTTCGACGCCCTGGCCCGGGAGGGCTGGAGCGAGGCGGGCCTGCGCCTGCTCGGGGCCTGGGTGCCCGTCCACGTCAAGGGCGCGGAGCAGCTCACCTTCGCCCAGGTGGCCCGGGTCGCCATCGAGAAGGGCTACAACGGCGGCCCCCAGCCCAACGGCCGGCTGGAGGAGCTGGCCGGGGTGCGGACGTGGCCCCAGGACGACCCCGGCTGGGAGGTCCCCCGCGACCCCTACCGCTTCGACGGCGGGGGCATCCGGGGTATGGCGACCTTCGGCGCGCTGCCCTCCATGACCGACCTGGGGGTGCACGCCGCCTGGCTGCCCGGCACCACCCTGCGGCTGATCGAGCTGCGGGGGCAGGCGGATTCCGCCGCAGGGGGCGCGGGCGGCGGGCTGGTGGTGGGCCAGGCCACCGGGCGCTACGGCTTCGTCGGGGAGCTGGTGACCCTGGGCCACCCGGTGGGCGCGCTGGACGCCGACCGCATCGCCTTCGACGGCGGGCCCACCCGCCAGCTCGCCGACCCCGCCGAGGGGCGCTCCGCCGCCGGCCGCTTCGCCATCGCGCGAGGCGGAGCGATCCCCGTGGGGGTGAACGCCTACGGCTGGCGCGGCCCGGACCACGTCGGCGGCGGGGCCCTGGTCTCCGCGGCCTTCCAGCCCGGCCCTCGGCTCTCCATCCTCACCGAACTGGGCGCGGGCGGGGTCCGGGAGCCGGCGGGCGAGCTGGAGGTCGCCGGGCCCCAGCTCACCGCCGAGCTGGCCCCCCGGCTCACCCTGGGGCCCCACACGGTCACCGCACGGGCCCGGCTGACCTGGTCCAGCGGGGGGCTGGTGGACGACGCGTTCCCTGTCGCCGAGGACCTCTACAGCCAGCGCGCCTCCTGGATGGAGCTGGCGATCCGTCGCGAAGAGGACCGGTGGGGCTGGGGCGCGGGGGTGAGCTGGGACCGGGTCGACTGGCAGGTCGACTGGCTGGAGCGGGACCGCACCGACGAGATCGCGTTCAACGAGGCCGCCTTGCGCCACGAGCTGGAGACCTTCGGCGGGGCCCAGGTGCGCCCCCTGGATCGGGTGTGGCTCTACGGCGGCGCCCGGCTGGTGGTCGATCCCGCCCGCGGCGCGGGGCTGGACGGGGCCCTGGCGGCGTCGTACCTGTTCCGGGAGCGGGCCTGGCTCTCGGCGGCGGCCCGCGGTGGATCCCGGGGGACCGGCCTTCAGGTTGCGGTGGGCATGCCCTTCTGAGGGTGGCGGAGGCCCCGCAGGCCGGCCATGCTGATGGGGCTTCGGGATTCCGGCTGGTTGCGATCGCTGCGCGCGGTCAGGGACCTTGACGTTAGCGGCAGGTTTCACTTGGAGACCAGCAGGTCCGTTGATAGGATATAAGACCCCTCTCTCCTCCCTTCGGAGTCGGCATGAAGCTCACCCGTTGCCTGATGGTCGGCCTCTACGGCATCGAGAACAGCGGCGTCCGCCACCTGACCTCCATGCTCAAGCAGCGCGGCGGCTACCGGGCCGATCTCATGTTCTTCAAGGACTGGCGCCACAACCGCGTCGAGTGGCCCGAGGAGAGCGAGTACGCCCTGCTGGTCGACCTCATCGAGCGTGAGGGCTACCACATCGTCGGGCTCTCCTTCGGATCGCCCTACTACCGCGTGGCGATCGAGGTCACCCGGCGCATCAAGGAGCGCCTGGGCGACAAGGTCATCGTGGTCTGGGGCGGCCTCCACCCCACCCTCACCCCCGACCACTGCATCGACCACGCCGACATGGTCTGCGTGGGCGAGGGCGAGTACGCCCTGCTGGAGCTGGTCAACCGCTACGAGCGCGGCGAGGCGCTGGACACCGTGCCCAACCTCTGGGTGCGCGGGGCCGACGGCGAGGTCACCCGGAACCCCACCTCCGAGCTGGTCACCGACCTGGACGACCTGCCCTTCCGCGAGTTCGGCGGGGACGACAAGTTCATGATCGACAACGGGGTGCTGACCCGCGGCGACCCGCTGGTCCACCACCGCGAGTACCGCATCTTCGCCAGCCGGGGCTGCCCCTACAAGTGCGCGTACTGCTACAACAGCTCGCTGCGCGCGATCTTCCCCGAGGGCAAGGGCAACTACCACCGCCGCCGCAGCGTCGACAACGTGATGGCCGAGCTGCGCCTGGCCCGCGAGAAGATGCCGAACATGGCGTGGGTGAAGTTCGACGACGACACCTTCGTCTTCCCCAAGCGCTGGCTGCGCGAGTTCTGCGAGAAGTACAAGGCCGAGTTCGGCGACCTGCCGTTCGACTGCATGCTCACCCCCGACGTCGCCCGGCTGGAGAACCTGCGCATGCTGCGGGACGCCGGCCTGCGGGGCTGCCAGATGGGCATCGAGGCCGGCAGCGACCGCGAGCAGAAGGAGGTCTACGACCGCACCTCCACCGTCGCGCAGATCCTGGCCTTTGACGAGATGAACCTGGAGCTGGGGCTCGACTGCAAGTACGACGTCATCATCGACAACCCGCTGGCCTACACCAGCGACAAGGACGCCCTGTTCCACCTGCTGATGGACCTCAAGTCCCCCTACAAGATCTACCTCTACTCGCTGACCCTGTACCCCCGGTCCTCGGTCACCGAGAAGATGATCGACGCCGGCTACGCCACCGAGTCCGACGTCGAGGGCTTCGCGACCAAGTCCTTCCGCCAGTTCCGGGTCTCCATCGACTGGCAGCGCAGCAACGAGGACAAGTTCTACCTGGCCCTCTACATGCTGGTGAACAAGCGCTTCATCCCGCGGGAGTGGATCCGCAAGGTCTACCGCAGCGAGTTCTGGCGTCGCCACCCCGACCTGCTGCTGGAGCTGGCCCAGTCCGCCAACCTCGTCCGCATGACCAGCATCGCCGCTGAGATGGCCTTCCGGGGCGAGCTGAGCCTCCAGAAGGTCCGCGAGTACGGAAACATCCGCAAGATGATCAACCAGTAGCGGCTCGCCAGCCCCCGTCGAAGTGGTGCTATAGACAGGCTCTGGCTACAGGGATGGCCCGAGAGCAGGAGTGGATCGGTGCGGAAGCTGATGTTCGGGTTGTGGTTCGCCCCCTCGCTGGCCTGGGCGGCGACGGGTTCCATCGAGGTCCAGGTCTCCAAGGCCCCCGGTGAGATCGTGCTGGATGGCTTCCCCACCGGCAAGAACGCCCCGGCGGTGCTGGACAACGTGCCCACCGGCGATCACGTCATCGAGCTGGAGTACGGCTGCCTGGCCGGCAAGGCCGAGGTCACCGTCGCCCAGGACGAGACCGCCGTGGCCGCGCTGGTCATGGACAACCGGGGCGGTCAGGGCACGCTGCGCCTGCGCGGGCTGCCCAACGCCGCGCAGGTCCTGATCGACGGCGCCCCGGTGGACAACGCCTCCGAGGGCGTGCAGTTGGCCTGCGGGGCGCGGCATGTGGAGATCGAGGCCCCCGGCTTCCAGCACCACGAGGAGATGGCTGCCATCACCACCGGCAAGTGGACCACCCTCGACCTCGCGCTGGACGAGATCTCCATGGAGGTCACCCCGCCGCAACGCCCCGCTGCGGACGACCTCGACCTCGACGGGCCGGACCCCTACGACGACGGGCCCGACGGCTACAGCGGCTACGACGAGCTGGATGAGCTGGACGAGGGTGACGAGGACGACGATCGGGGCCGCGGCCGCGACCGCGACCGCGACGAGGACGACGACCCCGGGCGCTACGACGCCCTGGACGACCTCGACGAGGGCGGCGGCGACTTCGACGGGTTCGACGAGGGCGGCGGCGACCTCCGCGACCTCGAGGACGAGGACGAAGGGGACATCGACGACGTCGATGACTACGACGAGCTGGACGACCTCGACGGCTCCTCCAAGCCCCGCAAGGACCCCCGCGACAAGAAGGACGGCCCCGACATCCCGGTGCGGGGCCTCGCGGTGGCCGGCGGCGGGGTGGTGGCCCTGGGGGGCATCGTCCTGGGCGCGGCCAACACCGGCCCCTACCTTGAGAACAAGTCCACCCACGATCAGCTCGTGCGCGCCGGTCGTAGTCAGAGCGAGGCCGCGCTGCAGCTCGAGGTGCTCATGGAGGAGGACCGCAAGATGATGGCGCTGGGCTACGGCGTCGCCGTGGTCGGCGCGGCCGGCGCGGCGGCGGGCTTCTTCCTCCTGCCCGCGCGCGACGCGGACGTGGTGGTCACCCCCACCTTCAACGGCGTCAGCCTCAGCGGGCGGTTCTGAGGGCCTCGACGATCCCGTCCGCCCCCTCGCTGCGGGCGAAGAAGGCGGCCCGCAGGCGCCGCGCGGCGGTCCGCAGGGCCTCGCTGGCGTTGGCGACGATGACCGCGAGCGCGGCCGCCTCCATCATGGAGAGGTCGGGGAGCTGATCGCCGGCCGCGATGACCTCGCGGTCCTCCAGCGACGCCTCGGCGAGCAGCCGGCGCAGGCTCCGGCCCTTGTCCACCCCTGGCGGCAGCACGTCCAGCCAGCGGCCCGGCGTGTGGACCACCGACCAGCCCTGCGCCGTCAACGCCGCCACGACCGCCGCCTCGGGCGCCTCGGGCTCCAGCACGAAGGCCCCCCGCCGGGCCGACGACAGCACCGGGTCGTGCCGCACCCCCGGGAAGGGGCGCAGCGCCTGGGCCAGCGCCCGGGCGTCCAGGGTCTGCGCTGCGGCGCGCAGAGGCTGGAGGCTCTGGCTGACCTGTACCACCGTGGCCCCGTGGTCGGCGATCACGTAGCGGGGCTCGGGCAGCCCGGGGTCGTCCAGCAGCGGGCGCACATCCGCCAGCCGCCGCCCGGTGACGAACACCACCTCCAGCGCGCCAGCGGCCGTCTGGGCCCGCAGCTCGGCGCGGGCGCCGTCCGAGCCGTGCAGCAGGGTGCCGTCCAGGTCGACCGCCAGCAGCGCGGGCGGGCTCAACGGATCTCGAAGCCGCCGGCGAACGTCTCGCTGTCCCGGACCGAGGCGCGCTCCTGCTCCACCGCGTAGTGGAGGAACAGCTCGCCGCTGTCGTGGGGGGTGACCGATTGCAGGGTCAGCTTGCGGACGGCGTCCTTGGTGAAGCCCCGGCCGTCGACCATCGAGGGGCTGGTCACCCCCCCGATGATGTAGGGGCACAGGGTCAGGAAGATCTCGTCGACCAGCCCCAGCTCCAGCATGGAGAAGTTGAGCCCGCCGCCGCCCTCCAGCAGGAGCTGCGTCACCCCTCGCGCGGCGAGCGCGGCCAGAGCGGCGCGCATGTCGACGCGCCCGTCGGGGGTCGCCTCGACCACCTCCACCTCCGCGACCGCCGCGACCGCCGCGCGGGCCGCCGCGGGCGCCGCCTCGGTGGTGAGGACCAGCACGGGCGCAGGGTTCTGGTGAAGGAAGCGCGCCCCGGCGACGTCGAAGTCCAGCCGGGAGGACAGCGCGACGTTGAGCGGGTGCGGCGCCCCCCGCTCGGCCTCACGCGCGGCGGCGATCTGCGGGTCCCGGATGAGCAGCGGGGGGTCGTCGGTCACCAGGGTGCCCTTGCCGATGATCACCGCGTCCGCGCGCTTTCGGAGCAGCTCCATGCGCCGGCGGTCCTCGGCGCTGCCGATCCGCACCTTCAGGTGCTCGAAGGTGGTGATCTTGCCGTCGAGGCTGGTGGCCATGTTCATGAACACATGGGGCCGCTCAGCCACGAAGGAGCCCCCGGACCTCGCCGACCGTGCAGGACAGCTCGCCCTTGAGGTCGTACTCGTGGATGGACTCGAAGCTGGTCGAGGACAGGACGAGCCGGTCACCGTCGCCCAGCGCGGGGCAGCCGGTGGTCACCGCCGCCGCCAGCTCGCGCAGCACGTCCTCCAGGAACTGGGGGTGCTGGTGGGAGGCGTGGACCAGGGCCAGCTCGTGCTCCCGCGGCAGGGTGGAGCGGGTGCGGAAGGTGGCCTGATCCGCCGCCGCCAGCAGCGCCGAGGTCGAGGGCAACGCGCCCGCGCTGACGACGCTCAGCCGGGTCCGGCAGCGCTGGGAGTGGGTCAGGAGCGGGGGGTGGCGGTCGCCCGGCTCGGCCAGATCGTCGGCGTGGCGGGCGGTGTGCTTCATCGTCTGCTGCACGCAGGGGCAGGCGGTGATGTGGTCGAACGCGACCCCGGTGGTGCGGGTGAGGGCGTCGTCGTCGACGTGGCAGGCCCCGAACACGCCGACGGTCTCCAGGGAGCGCTTGTGCTTCTGCGGCGACCAGCCGGGCACATCCACGGTGTAGGCGAGCACCCCCTCGACCTCCACCTCGGTGGCCCCGCCGTGTTGGATCTCCCGGGCCTCGCGGGCGCAGGCCTCGGCGGCGTGGGCCAGGTCGTCGAAGCTCTGGTCGCAGAGGCGGGCGACCAGGTCGCCCAGCCGCGAGACGTGGATGCCGCGCTGATCCCCCGGCAGCCGGGTCCGCACCGTGACGGTGCACTGGAGCGTCTGCTCGCCGAACGAGGAGATCCGAAGCGGGACGTGGTGGCGATCCACCCCGACCTGCCCGATCGCGATCCGCAGAGCGGGCGCCTGGCGCGCGGGGTCATCCTGCGCGGCGTCCATCGAGCGGATGACCGCCCCCGGCTCGACCCCGAAGCGGTCCTGGAAGGCCCCCTCGGGGACCTGAGGCGGCGTGAAATCGGCCCGATCGTCGGGCGGTGTCTGCTGGTTCAAGATCATCTCCTGGGTCAGGAGCAGAGCTTAATCTGCTGCACGGCTCAAGGAGTGACCTGGGAGGCACTCAACAGCGCCGCGCACTCTGCATGGTCGCAGCTCCCGTCGATGATTGCGGCCTCGACGCCAAATGCCAGAACGTCCCCCGGGGCGTTGCGCCAGCGGGCCCAGGCGCTGACCGACCAGGTGCAACCTTCGGCCTCCACCTCGGCGTTTCCGCCGCAGACGTAGGGGCCCGCCTCGAAGGTCTCCTCCCCTGAGGTCAGCTCGCCCACGCTCCCCGGCCCCGTGTCTACGCAGTCCAGGGTCTCCGCCGCCCCGACCTGGAAGGACTTGCGGCCGAAGGTGGCCTCCGCGCCGTCGAGGTAGAGGTCCCGGACCGCCGCGGGGCAGTCGTCCTGGGAGAAGGAGATGAGGTCGACCTGCAGCGCGTCCTGGTCGGTGGCCGGCCACAGCGCGCCGCACTGGAGGGTGGAGTCCTGGTCCTCGCTCTCGCAGCTCAAATGATCAACGGTGAAGGTGCCCTCGACCTGCTGCATGCCGACGAAGCCCTCCAGCCGGCCCTCGTGGGTGAACGGGAAGCGCGCGTCGTCGTTCCAGCGCAGGCGCTCGACGGTGACCATCAGGCCGCCGGCGCCGACGTTGCTCAGCACCTGGCCGCCGTCGAAGCGCAGCTCGGCGACCGCCGCCTCGAAGGCCCCGACCCGCCCGGGCCGGAAGTCGACCACGAGGTAGTCCTCGGTGTCGGCGGTGATGTCGTCGGCGTAGGGCCAGGACGCCCGCGCGCCCTGGGTGCCGATCAGGGTCTCGTCCCAGCGGGTCGGCTCCTCGACCGACATCTCGTAGGTGCTGCCGTCGTCCTTGAACACGGTCAGCTCGAGCAGCCCGTCGCGCTGCTCGCGGCTGCAGGCGGTCAGGGCCAGCGCCCCGAGGATGAGTTGGCGTCGCATGGCCGGAAGCCTACCTGATCCCGCGCCGGGCCGTCGCGGCTCGGTTATGGCCCCGTGGTTCCGGCAGGAGGACTCCCATGATCGCGCTCCTCTCCCTGATCCTCGGCGTCGCCCGCGCCGATGAGGGCATGTGGCTCCCCGAGCAGCTCCCCGGGCTCTCCGACGAGCTGGCCGCGCTGGGCCTGGAGCTGCCGCCGTCGCAGCTCGCCGACCCCGCCCAGGACCCCCTGGCGGCGGTGGTCTCCCTGGGCTTCTGCTCGGCGGCCTTCGTCTCCGAGGACGGGCTCATCGGCACCAACCACCACTGCGTGAGCGGCTACCTGAGCTACCTCTCCGACGCCGCGAACGACCGGGCCCGGGACGGCTACCTGGCGGGCTCCCGGGAGGAGGAGCTGTGGGCCGGGCCCGCCGCCCGGCTCTACGTGGTCGAGTCCATCGAGGACGTCACCGACGCGGTGCTGCGCCGGGTGCGGCCCCGGACCCCCGACCTCAAGCGCCGGGAGCAGGTGGACGCCGCGAAGAAGGCCCTGGTCGCCGCGTGCGAGGCCCAGCCGAACCGGCGCTGCCGGGTGGCGAGCTACTACGGCGGCCGGACCTACCGGCTGATCACCCAGCGGGAGCTGCGGGACGTGCGGCTGGTCTACGCCCCGCCCTACGCGGTGGGCAGCTACGGGGGCGAGGTGGACAACTGGGAGTGGCCCCGGCACGCCGGGGACTTCGCGTTCCTGCGGGCGTATGTCGCCCCCGACGGCAGCACCGCCGACCACGCCCCCGAGAACGTGCCCTACAAGCCGCCCCACCACCTCACCGTGGCCACGGAGGGCGTCGCCCCCGGCGACTTCGTGATGGTCGCCGGCTACCCGGGCTCCACCTACCGCTACCGCAGCGCCGCAGAACTACGCTTCCACGCCGAGACCGTCTACCCCCGCAAGGTCGCCGTCTACACCGAGCTGGTCGCGCTGCTGACCGAGGAGGCCGCGAAGGACCCCGAGGCCGCCGCCCGGCTCTCCTCCCCCATCGACTTCGTGGGCAACAGCCTCAAGTACGCCCGGGGCATGCTCGACAACTTCGAGAAGAGCGGCGTGGTCGCCCGCAAGGAGGCCGAGGAGCGGGCCCTCACCGCCTGGGTCGAGGCCCACGGGGGGCCGCACGCCGAGGCCCTCGCCGAGCTGGCCGCGATCGAGGAGGCCGAGCGAGCCACCTGGGCGCGGGACACCGTGGCGGGCTGGTTGATGTGGATGCCCGACCTGCTGGGCGCCACCCACACCGCCTACCGCTTCGCCGTCGAGCGGGAGAAGCCCGACCTCAAGCGGGACGCCGGCTACCAGGACCGCGACCTCGCCCGGGCCCGGCACCGGCTGGAGGCCATGGACCACACCCTGTGGCTGCCCGCCGATCGCCGGGTGATGGCGCTGCTGCTCCGCGAGACCCAGGCGCTGCCCGCCGACGCCCGCGTCCCCCAGCTCGACGCCTGGCTCGCCGCCCAGGGCGGGGTGGACGCCGCGCTGGAGCGCCTCTACGCGGCGCCCGCCCTCGCTGGAGCCGAGGCCCGGCTGGCGCTGCTGGAGATGGACCGGGCGGCCTTCGAGGCCTCCGATGACCCCTGGGTGGAGCTGGCGGTCGCGCTGGAGGCCTGGCAGGCCCCCCTGCGGCAGCTTGAGCGGGAGCGGGAGGGCGCGCGGCTGCGGCTCCAGCCCCTCTACATCGAGGCGCTCCAGGCCAGCCGGGGCGGGCACTTCTACCCCGACGCCAACAGCACCCTGCGGGTCACCGTGGGCCGGGTGGAGGGCTACGCGCCCCGGGACGGCGTGCTCCACCTGCCGCAGACCACCGTGGCCGGGGTGGTGGAGAAGGCCGGGCCCGCCCCCTTCGACGCTCCGCAGCGCCTCCTGGACGCGGCCCCCGGCGCGCCGCAGAGCGCCTACGCGGACCCCGCCCTCAAAGACGTCCCGGTGGACTTCCTCTCCACCCTGGACACCACCGGGGGCAACTCCGGCTCGGCCACGCTCAACGGCCGCGGCGAGCTGGTCGGCTTCGTGTTCGACGGAAACTACGAGTCGATGTCGGCGGACTGGATGTTCGACCCGGCGCTCACCCGCTCCATCCACGTCGACATCCGCTACGTGCTGTGGCTGCTCGACGCGGTGGAGGGCGCCGGCTGGATCGTGGAGGAGCTGTCGCCCGCACATTGAGGGCGCTGGCGTGCGAAACTTCGGCGTTGTATAGCCGTACCCCAACCGTTACGGGATCCCCCCGGCTCGCATTCACGGAGACCCGATGAACGCGCTCGCAAGCCTCTATGGGTCGACCATCGGCAAGAAAGCCGTCATGGCCGTCACCGGGCTCATCATCTTCGGCTTCACCATCGGCCACATGGCAGGCAACCTGCTGGTCTTCCTGGGGCCGGACGCCATCAACAGCTACGCGGAGGGCCTCCACCACAACGCCCCGCTGCTGTGGGGCACCCGCATCACCCTCCTGTTCGCGATCCCGCTGCACGCCTGGTCGGCGATCGCGCTGGTGCGCCGCAGCGCGGCCGCCCGGCCCAGCCGCTACAAGCACCACAAGGCACAGGCCGCGACCTACGCCTCCCGCACCATGAAGTACGGCGGCTTCATCCTGCTGGCCTTCATCGTCTACCACATCCTCCACTACACCCTGCACGTCCCGAACCCTGAGTTCGCCGCGCTGGTGGACGACCAGGGGCGCCACGACGTCTACACGATGGTGGTCACGGGCTTCTCCAACCCGGTGGTGGTGGGCGCCTACCTCATCGCGATGGCCTCGCTGGGCCTGCACCTCTCCCACGGCGCCTGGAGCATGCTCCAGACCCTGGGCCTGAACCACCCCAAGTACAACGCCCTGCGCAAGACGGCTGCGGTGACCCTCGCCGTGCTGCTCATCGCCGGCTTCTCCTCCGTCCCCATCGCCGTCATCACCGGCATCGTCTCCTAAGGATAAGGGATCCCTCATGGAACTCGACGGCAACTGCCCGACCGGACCCATCGAGACCGCCTGGGACCGCCACCGCTTCGAAATGAAGCTGGTCAACCCGGCGAACCGGCGGAAGTTCAAGGTCCTGGTGGTGGGCACCGGGCTGGCGGGCGGCTCGGCCGCGGCCACCCTGGGCGAGATGGGCTACAACGTGGAGGCCTTCTGCTTCCAGGACAGCCCCCGCCGCGCCCACAGCATCGCGGCCCAGGGCGGCATCAACGCCGCCAAGAACTACCGCGGCGACGGCGACAGCATCTATCGGCTGTTCTATGACACGGTGAAGGGCGGCGACTACCGCTCGCGGGAGCGCAACGTCTACCGCCTCGCCCAGGTCAGCGTGAACATCATCGACCAGTGCGTCGCCCAGGGCGTGCCCTTCGCCCGGGAGTACGGCGGCCTGCTCGACAACCGCTCCTTCGGCGGCGCGCAGGTGGCCCGCACCTTCTACGCCCGCGGCCAGACGGGCCAGCAGCTCCTGCTGGGGGCCTACCAGGCCCTCGAGCGGCAGGTCGAGGCCGGCACCGTCCAGATGTTCCCCCGCACCGAGATGCTCGACCTCATCGTGGTCGACGGCCGGGCCCGGGGCATCGTGATCCGCGACCTGGTGACGGGCAAGGTGGAGGCCCGGATGGGCGACGCCGTGCTGCTGGCCTCCGGCGGCTACGGCAACGTCTTCTACCTCTCCACCAACGCCATGGGCTCCAACTGCACCGCCGCGTGGCGCGCGCACCGCAAGGGGGCGCTCTTCGCCAACCCCTGCTACGTGCAGATCCACCCGACCTGCATCCCCGTGAGCGGCGAGCACCAGTCCAAGCTCACCCTGATGAGCGAGTCGCTGCGCAACGACGGCCGCGTCTGGGTGCCGAAGAAGCGCGACGACATCGGCCGCGCGTCGAAGGACCCCGGCTCCATCGCCGAGGCCGACCGCGACTACTACCTGGAGCGCAAGTACCCGTCCTTCGGCAACCTGGTGCCCCGCGACATCGCGTCGCGCAACGCCAAGGACGTCTGCGACGAGGGCCGCGGCGTCGGCCCCGGCGGCCAGGGCGTCTTCCTCGACTTCCGCGACGCCATCCAGCGCCTCGGCCAGAAGACCATCGAGGAGCGGTACGGCAACCTCTTCGAGATGTACGAGCGCATCACGGACGAGGACCCCTACAAGGTGCCCATGCGCATCTTCCCGGCCATCCACTACACGATGGGCGGGCTGTGGGTGGACTACAACCTGATGAGCAACATCCCCGGCCTCTTCGTGCTGGGCGAGGCCAACTTCTCGGATCACGGCGCCAACCGGCTGGGCGCCAGCGCCCTCATGCAGGGCCTGGCGGACGGCTACTTCGTGGCGCCCTACACCGTGGCCGACTACCTGGCCCGGGTGAAGCCCGGCGGCGTCGACACCAGCCACCCGGCCTTCGACGAGGCCGAGTCAGAGGTCCGGGCGAAGCTCGACAAGCTGCTGGGGCTGACCGGCGACAAGTCCGTGGACTGGTTCCATCGGGAGCTGGGGCGGATCATGTACGGCTACTGCGGCATCTCGCGGACCGACGCCGGGCTGCGATCGGCGCTGGAGGAGATCCCGCGCTGCGGGAGCGCTTCTGGAAGGAGGCGCGGGTGCCGGGCTCGGCCGGCGGCATCAACCAGTCCCTGGAGCGCGCCGGCCGCGTGGCCGACTTCTTCGAGCTGGCCGAGCTCATGGCCCGCGACGCCCTCCAGCGGCGCGAGTCCTGCGGCGGCCACTTCCGCGAGGAGAGCCAGACCCCCGAGGGCGAGGCCCTGCGCGACGACGAGAACTTCAGCTATGTCGCGGCCTGGGAGTGGAAGGGCGAGGGGCAGGAGGCGGTCATGCACCGCGAGGACCTCTCCTTCGAGTACGTGAAGCTGGCCCAGCGGAGCTACAAGTGATGAACCTCACCCTGCACATCTGGCGGCAGAAGGGCCCCGACGCCCCCGGCGACTTCCAGACCTACAAGGCGAAGATCACCCCGGACATGTCGATGCTCGGATGCTCGACGTCATCAACGAGCGGCTCGAGGTCCAAGGGCGAGAGGCCCGTGGCCTTCGACCACGACTGCCGCGAGGGCATCTGCGGGGCCTGCGGCATGGTGGTCAACGGCGTGCCCCACGGCCCCCAGGAGCTGACGACGACCTGCCAGCTCCATATGCGCAAGTTCAAGGACGGCGACGAGCTGTGGCTGGAGCCGTGGCGCGCCGCGGCCTTCCCCGTGGTGCGCGACCTGGTGGTCGATCGCGGCGCCTTCGACCGCATCATCCAGGCCGGCGGCTACATCTCGGTCAACACGGCGGCCCCCCGGGACGCCAACGAGATCCCCGTCCCCAAGACGGACGCCGACCTCTCCATGGACGCCGCCCAGTGCATCGGCTGCGGCGCCTGCGTGGCGGCCTGCCCCAACGCCTC
This sequence comes from Alphaproteobacteria bacterium, assembly GCA_020632795.1. Lineage (GTDB taxonomy): Bacteria > Myxococcota_A > UBA796 > UBA796 > CAJQPC01 > JACKEV01. The sequence goes on along the minus strand of JACKEV010000022.1, from coordinate 54,551 downwards.
CGCCATGCTCTTCACGGCGGCCAAGGTCACCCACCTCGGCGTCCTGCCCCAGGGCCAGGCCGAGCGCGGCCCCCGCGTGCTGGCCATGGTCGAGCGCATGGACGAGGTCGGCTTCGGCCACTGCACCAACCACGGCGAGTGCGAGGTGGCCTGCCCCAAGGAGATCAGCGTCGACTACATCGCCCGGATGAACCGGGACATGCTCAAGGCGAGGCTGCGGTCGAAGGGGTAGAATGGGTTCATGGCACGTCCACTGCATGTCCTGACCACCGAAGCGATGGAGCTGGACCCGGCGGACCGGCTTCGGCTGGCCACCGAGCTGATCGACAGCGTCGAGGGGCCCGAGGACCCGGAGTGGGTGGAGGCCTGGACGGTGGAGATCCAGCGTCGGACGGCCGAAGCGGACGCTCGCGCGGCCCGAGGGGAGCCTCGTGGTTCGACCTGGGAAGAGGTCCGGGAGCGGATTCTCCAACGTCTGTCGCGCTGATGAGCCTTGAACGGGTGATCCTCCCCGAAGCGGAGGACGAACTGGACCGCGCATACGCCTGGTACGAAGAGCGGCGCGTGGGCTTGGGGTTGGAGTTCCTTGGCGCGGTGGAGGCGGCGATGAGCGAGGCCGCCGAGTTTCCGATGCGGTGGCCGATCTGGATGATGGATGACCGATATCGTCGAATCGTCCTTCGTCGGTTCCCCTCTCTCATCTTCTATGAGATTCGTGGTGAGACGATCGAGTTCGTCGCGGTCGCGCACGCGCGGCGAGCGCCGGGGTATTGGCTGGACAGAGGTCCAACTCGATAGCCTGAAGCACAACAACCACCGACCCCCGCCCGGAGGCGGAGGCCGGCGGCGCGGTCGGCTCAGCGGTTCGCCACAGGCGTCTCCTCGTCCGCGATGAGGATGTGGAACTCGACCCGGCGGTTCTCGGCGAGCTTCACGCCGTCGGCGGTCTGCACGGCCGGGGTGCTCTCGCCGTAGCCCCGGGCCGTCAGGCGCTCGGCGTCGACCCCGTAGCCCACCAGGGTGCTGCGGACGCGCTCCGCCCGGCGGTCGGAGAGGTCGTCGTTGTAGCCCACGCTGCCGCTGCGGTCGGTGTGCCCCTGCACCTCGATGAGGCGGTACTCGGGGGTGTCGAGCATGGTGTTCGCGGTCCGCTTGAGGATGGGCAGGGCCTCGGGGCGCAGCGCGTCGGAGTCCCAGTCGAACAGCACGTCGCCCATCAGCGGCTCGCGGATGTCCGGGCGCGCGTCCTGGAAGCGCACCTCGACGGTCCGGCGATCGCCCGCGGCCAGGGTGACCTCGGCGTCGATGGGGGCGTAGGCGGGGTTGGAGACCAGCAGGCGCCAGGTCCCGGGGGTCACGTCCCACACGCCCTCGCCGTCCTCGCCCAGGGCCTCGGTCGGGTGGTCCCGGGGGCCGTCGAGGAAGCGCACCCGGCCGTCCACAGGCTCGCCGCGCTGGTCGAAGGCGAGCACCCGCACGCTGCCCGTCTCGGGGTCGAGCACGACGATCTGCTCGTTGAGGCCGGGGGCCAGCGCGATGGCGGGGCGCACCTCGGCCTCGTAGCCGTCCGCGTCGACCGCCAGGCTGGGGGTAGAGGAGGGCGCGAGGTCGTCGAAGCGGACCATGCCGCCGGTCCCGGTGCGGACCTCGGTCTGGTCCAGGCGCACCTGGGCCTCGGAGATCGGCGCGCCGTCGGGATCCTGGACGAGGACGAGCAGATCGGCGGGCTCCAGGGCGTCGCCGCTGCGGCCGCTGCCCCAGTTGACGCTGAGCTGCGCCCGAGGAGAGGCCCCGGCCCCGGGCACCGCGCCCACGCCCGCCCCGGCCGCCCAGCCGACGCCGGTGTCCGTCCGACCCCGAGCGCCCAGCAGCACCTCCGGCGTGGTCTCGGTCCACCGGGCCTCGTGGCTGCCCACCGGCACGCGCACCGCCGCCTCCAGGCCCACGGCCAGGCGATCCTCACGGACCTCGCGGTAGCTGGACGCGCTCGTGCTCACCCCGGGGCCGCCCTCCAGGTTGAGGGGCTGGTTCTGGCCGATGACGTCCACGCCCAGCGCGGCGGTGAAGTCCCAGGCGCCGCGCTCGGCGCTGGTGGCTGCGGTGATCCCGACCGCCGCGATGGAGAAGCGGTCCGCCGCGCCGTCGGTCAGGTACCGGGCGGCCAGGGGGGTGGACACGCTCAGGTGCGGGATGAGCGCGAGGCCCCACGGGCTGTCCTCCCGGGCCGGCCGGAGCAGGATGGGGGCCGCCGCCCGGACGTCGCCCAGGGCCGGGCCGGTGTCCCCCTCCCCGAAGGAGGCCCACAGGGGGGCACCCAGGGCGACGGAGACGCGGTCGGTGAGCCCGCCGCAGCCGCTCAGGGTCACCCCGGCGACGTGGTCGAGCAGGGCCTCGCGGCTGCCGTCCGGGCTGTACAGGGACAGCGGCTGGAGGGCGTAGGTGCCCATGACGTTGAGGTGCACGTCCCTGGCGCCGGGCTGGTCGGCGCCCTGGGCCAGCATCGGGCCGGCGGCGCAGGGCAGGTTGCTGAGGCGCATGGCGTTGGTGGTGCCCGTGATGTCCTGGGCGGAGGCGAGGGCGCTGAGCGCGACGAGGGTGGCGAGCGCGGCCATGGTGGACTCCGAAGATCGAGCGGTTGAAAGGGGGGAAGCGGGCTCAGTGGGACCGACGCCGCAGGCCGACGAGCCAGCCGAACATCAGGGCGAGCAGGGCGCCGGGGCTGCGCGCCGCTGGTGGCGCAGCCCGCCGCGCCGTAGCCGGCGATGTAGGGGGCATCGCAGTCCTGGGGGGTCGGATCGGGGTCGTCGGTGGGGGTCGGCTCGCCGCCGGTCGGGGGGTCGCCGCCGGGAGGGCCGTCCGGGGTGCCCAGGCAGTCCTCCTCGTGGCCGGGGGCCGTGACGGGCTGGCCGATCAGGGTCTCGCAGTCCAGGCGCACCCGGCCCGCGCCGCCGTCGCCGCCCCAGCCCTCGACGAACTGGTCGCCCAGGGCGTTCTGGCGCACGCCGGTCCCGCCCAGGCCGCCCTCGGCGCTGACGTCGCCGTACAGCTCCAGGGTCATGGCCGAGAGGAGGATCTGGCCGCCCGCGCCGCCGCCGCCCGCGCCGACCTCGCCCCCCGCGCTCACGCCGTCGGCGCCGTCGGTGCCGTCGGCCAGGATGACGCCGTCGACCCGCAGCGTCTCGCCGGCCCACAGAGCCACGACGCCGCCGCCGTCGCCGCCGTCGCCGGAGACGTTCAGGAAGCTGTCGCCGTCGCGCTCGTAGGGGTCGTCGTCCGGGGCGCCCGCGCCGCCGCCCGAGCCCGGGTTCCAGGTGTTCAGCTCGACGTCGCCGTACACGTCGCCGCCCTGGGACACCACGCCGCCCTCCCAGTCGAGGCCGTGCGCGCCGGGCTCGCCGTAGGCCCCGCCCGCGCCGGACGCGCACTGGTCGCGGTCGGAGAGGGCCGCGCCGCCGCCGCCCGCGTTGGCGGTGTTGTCGCCGGAGAGGCCCGGCCCGAGGGCCCCCTCGCCCTGCTCACCCTCGGACTGGTTGCCCTCGACGCCGCGCCCGCCCCGGAAGCCGAGTCCGGAGACGTCCACCGCGCCGTCGATGTCCACGCGGCCCTTGGCCCGCAGGGCGACCACGCCGCCGACGCCCTCGCCGAAGGGCTCGGCGGTCAGCACGCCGCTGGCGGTCACGGTGACGTCGTCGAAGTGGGGCACGCGCTGGACCAGCACCGCGCTGGCGGCGTCGAAGTCCACCGTGAGGGCGGGCTCGATGGAGACCTGCGCGCCGTCGATGTCCGCGACAAAGACGAGCAGGTGCGCGCCGTGGTCGACGCCCTGCTGGGAGAGCACGAGCAGCTCGTCGCCCACCGCGAAGCCCGAGGCGTCCTCGACCTCGAGGGCGTCGGCCGAGGCGGAGACCAGGCGGGTCGGGGTGGCGAGGACGACGACGTCGTCGACGACCAGGTCGCCTTCGGTGCCGAAGCCCTGGGTGGGGCCCCGGGGGCCCTCGGGGTTGGTGGCGTCGGCGTCCCACGCGTCGCGCAGGCCGTCGCCGTCGTCGTCGTCGTCCTCGCAGTTGCGCAGGCCGTCGCCGTCGAGGTCGGCGGTGTCGTCGCAGGTGTCGACGGGGGGTCGTCGAGCTCGGGGCACTCGCCCTCGGGGACGGGCAGGCTGCAGCCGGCGAGGATCATGAGGAACATCGTGCGGTTCATGGGACCTCCTCTGGCGCCGGGGGGGCGCCGCTGCTGGAGGGAATGCAACCGCCGTGCCAGCCTCGGGACCCGCCAGGGAGGCCGTCGGCGGCCATGACCGCCCGGACCTCGGTCATGACCGGGGACAGCGCCGCGGTGACCCGGGTCCGGGTGGCGGGGTGACCCAGGGCGAAGCCTGCGAGCAGCGCGGCGGCCGCCAACCACCACAGCGCGCGGCGTCGGCGCGGGGGAGCCTCCTCCTCCAGGGCGTCGAGGGGCAGCTCGCCGACAGGCTCCGCGAATGGCGCGTCCTCGGGCTCCACCACCACCGGCGTGGGGGCGCGCGGCGGGTGGGCGGCCGGGGCTCGGCGCGGGTGGGGGTGGACTGGGCCACCAGGATGGAGCCGACCAGCCCCTCCCGATCCGCGGCGTTGGCGCTGCTCTCTCGTTCCTGTCGGGCCTCGTGGAGCACGGCCCGCTCCGCCCAGAACCGCAGCGGCGGGTCGTCGCAGCGCCGCGCCAGGGTCAGGGTGATCCACTCCACGTCCCGGGCGGTGGGGCGGTCGCTGGGGCGCCAGGCCAGCATGCCCTCCACCAGGGCCCGGACCTGGGGCAGCACGGCGTCGTCGAGGGCCTCCATCGCCTCGTCGATCACGCCCTGGTGCCGCCGTCGGCTCACCCAGGTCCGCCCCAGGCGCCGGCCGGTCAGCATCTCGTAGAGCACCACGCCCAGGGCGTAGACGTCCCCCTCGGGGCCGTCGGTCAGCTCGAAGCGCTCCGGGGCCATGTAGCTGGGCGTGCCGAGGGCCAGGGAGCGAGTGTGGGCCTCCCGGCTGTCGAAGCGGGCGCGGGCGATGCCGAGGTCCAGCACCTTGACCTCGCCGCGGGCGGTCAGGCGCAGGTTGGAGGGCTTGATGTCCCGGTGGAGCAGCTCCAGCGCGCCGCCCTCGGGGTTGCGGCCGGTCCAGGCCGCGTGCAGGGCCCCGGCGACCTCGGCGGCGACCTCCAGCGCGCAGCCCTGCGGGAGGGGCCCCCGGCTGAGCAGCCGGCCCAGGTCGACCCCCTCGACGTACTCCATGACCACCGCCCAGCGGTCCTGGAGCCGGGTGAGCTGGTCGACCTGCACGATGGCCCGGTGACGCAGCATCGCCAGCATGCGGGCCTCATCCCGCAGCCGCGAGGCGACCTCCTCGGGGGCGTCCACATCCGAGCGCAGCACCTTGAGGGCGACCTCCTTGGCGAAGTCCCCCTCGCCCAGGTACCGGGCCCGATAGACGGTGCCGAAGCCCCCGCGACCCAGGGGTTCGAGGATCTCGTAGCAGCGGTCCAGGCTCAGGGTCAGGGTCACGACGGGCTCCAGGAGCGGGTTCTCCCGGAGATTGAGCAAGGGGCGTGCCAGCGGACCTCAAGCCTCAATTGTTCCGATAATGGAACAAAACATCCCGCTCAATCTTCAATGACATCGATTATTCCAAGGTGAGGACAATCCTCTGGAGGCACCCATGGGCCTGCTCGTGAACGGCGAATGGAAGGACCGCTGGTACGACACGAAGACCTCCGGCGGGCGCTTCGTCCGCCAGGACGCCTCGTTCCGCGGGCGCATCGGCGAGGGTGAGGTCCTGCCCGCCGCCCCGGGGCGCTACCACCTCTACGTCTCCTGGGCCTGCCCCTGGGCGCACCGCACCCTCCTCTTCCGCGCCTTGAAGGGCCTCACCGAGGTCATCTCCGTCAGCGTGGTCGAGCCGCTGATGTTGGAGGACGGCTGGACCTTCTCCGAGGCCCTGCCCGACCACCTCTACGGCCACGGCTTCCTGCACCAGCTCTACACCCGGGCGAAGCCGGACTACACCGGCCGGGTGACCGTGCCCGTGCTCTGGGACCGCGAGACCGGGCGCATCGTCAACAACGAGTCCTCCGAGATCATCCGCATCTTCAACCGCGCCTTCGACGCCTGGGGCGACGCCTCCCTCGACCTCTGGCCCGAGGACCTGCGCGAGGAGATCGAGGCGGTCAACCAGCGCGTCTACCACACCGTCAACAACGGCGTGTACAAGGCGGGCTTCGCCACCACCCAGAGCGCCTACGAGGAGGCGGTCACCGCGCTCTTCGAGACCCTGGACTGGCTGGAGGAGCGCCTGTCCGCGCAGCCCTGGCTGGTGGGCGACCGGCTGACCGAGGCGGACTGGCGCCTGTTCACCACCCTGGTGCGCTTCGACCCTGTCTACCACGGCCACTTCAAGTGCAACCTGCGGCGGCTGGTCGACTTCCCCAACCTGTGGAGCTATACACGCGCGCTCTACCAAGCGCCGGGGGTGGCCGAGACCGTGCACCTCGACCACATCAAGCGCCACTACTACGCCAGCCACCGGACCATCAACCCCACCGGGATCGTGCCCCTGGGGCCGGCGCTGGACCTCAACGCCCCACACGATCGGGGGCGCTTCGGGCGGGCGGGGGCGGACCCGCTGTGGACGGCGCGCAGGGGATGACCCGCCCATGCCCTATGATGAACCCCAAGAAGGCGGTCCATGCTGGCAGTGCTCGCGGCGGTGGTGCGGAAGGAGCTGCTGACCCAGCTCCGTGACTCCACGGTGCTGGTGTTCTCGGTCGGCTTCCCGCTGGTGTTCTGCCCGGCGGCGATGTGGGCGGTGTTCACGCTCTTGAGCCTGGAGGAGGGCCTGCGGGAGCTGCGCCCGCCCCGGGTGGCGGTGATCGCCCCCTACCCCGGGCTGGAGGCGCTGACCGAGCCGCCCGTCGAGGCGGTCACCGTGGACCCCGACGGGGTCGTGGAGGCCCTGGCCGACGGCGACGCGGACGTCGTCGTCATCGCCGAGGCCGACGGCCCCGCCCTCACCCTCTCCCTGCACCACCTCTCCACCCGGCCGCGCTCCCGGGCCGCGCTGGAGCTGGTCCAGGAGCGCGTCGCGCCCATCGCTGACCTGCGCCGGGCCACCCTGGCCGCCGCCCTGGGCCTGGGCCCCGAGGCCCTGGACCCACGCGCCGTCCGCACCGTGAACGTCGACTCCACCGAGGAGGTCACCGTGCAGGTGGCCTCGATAGTGCTGCCGATGCTGGTGGTCTACCTGATGGTGCTGGGCGCCTACTATCCCGTGGTGGAGCTGGTCATCGGCGAGCGGGAGCGGGGCAGCCTGGAGACCAGCCTGGTCAGCGCCGCCCCCCGCGGGGTCCTCATCGCCGGAAAGCTCATCGCGGTGATGGCCGTGGCGACCTTCTCCGTGCTCGGCGGCGTGCTGGCCGCCGCCATCACCGTGGGGCACCTGATGGTCACCCTCGCCGAGTCCCTGGACGGGCGGCTGGTCGAGGCGCTCCAGCGGCTGGACTTCTCCTTCGCCGCCGAGGGCGTGGTGCTGTCCACCGCCGCGCTGCTCTCGCTGCTGCCGGCGGTCGTGGGGCTCTTGACCCTCACCGCGCTGCCCGGACGCACCTACAAGGAAGCCTTGAACTTCTCCTCGCTGACGATGGTGGGCGTGATGGTGGTGATGATGGCGCCGCTGCTGGAGCCCACGCTGACCGTCTGGCTGGCGGCGGTGCCTCTGCTGGGGGCGATCCTGGTGTCCACCGAGGCGCTGGACGGGGGCGCGACCGCCGCCCAGACCCTGCTCGCCGTCGGCGTCAACCTCGCGCTGGCCGCCCTCTGCCTGGGGGCCTGCGCCCGGGTGCTGGCCAGCGAGCGCTACCTGCTGGGGGACTGGGCCCCCCGGTGGACCCGCTGGCTCTCCCCGGGAGGCCCGGAATGAGCGGCATCGTCGTCGACGCCCTGTCCAAGCGCTTCTACACCCCCGAGCCGGTCCAGGCCGTCGACGCCCTGTCGTTCACCTGCAGCCCCGGCGAGGTCTTCGGCCTGCTCGGGCCCAACGGCGCGGGCAAGACCACCACCCTGCGCATGCTGTCCACCCTGCTGACCCCCGACAGCGGCGCCGCCCGGGTCGCCGGGCACGACCTGCGCGCCGCGCCCCGCGCCGTGCGGGCCTCCATCGGCTACGTCTCCACCACCACGGGGCTGTACGGCCGCCTCACCGCCCGGGAGCTGCTGGCCACCTTCGCCCGCCTTCAGGGGGTGGCGGACCCCAGGGGCCGGGCCGAGGACCTCATCGCCCGCTTCGACATCACCCCCTTCGCCGACCTGCGCTGCGACCGGCTCTCCACCGGCATGAAGCAGAAGGTCTCGATCGCCCGCGCGATGGTCGCCGACCCCCCGGTGCTCATCCTGGATGAGCCCACCACCGGGCTGGACGTGCTGGTGGCCCAGTCGTTCCTGGCCGAGATCCGCCGGGCCCGGGACGAGGGGCGCTGCGTGCTGTTCTCCACCCACATCATGAGCCAGGCCGAGCGGGTGTGCGACCGGGTCGGCGTGATGCACAAGGGCCGCATGCTGGCCTGCGGCACCCTGGAGGAGCTTCGGGCGCAGACCGGGCGCCACTACCTGGAGGACATCTTCCTGGCCCTGGTCGGCGAGCGCCCGTGAGGGCGTCGCTGCGCCAGCTCGCGGCGCTGCTGGGCCTGGAGCTGCGGTTGCTGGCCCGGGAGCCCCTGATCCTGGCGGTGATGATCCTGATGCCCCTGGTGGGGGTGCCCCTGGCCGGGGTGCTCGGCGAGCAGGCCATCGCCCACAACAGGGCGCAGCAGCGGCAGTCCCCCCTGCCCGTCGCCGCCCCGCCCGCCTTCGCCGCGCATCTGGAGGAGGACGACGGTCTGGAGGTGGTCGACGGCATCCTGCGCGCCGACGACCCCACCCCCTGAGGTGCTGGCCGTGGTGCGCATCCCCGAGGACCCCGAGCAGCCCGCCCGGGTCCGCTACACCACCCGCGGCCGGGGCCAGCGGGCGAAGCGCAAGGTCATGCAGGTGATGCGCCGCTGGCAGGCCGCCGAGCAGGCCGAGCGCTGGCACGCCCTGGGGGCGCCGGTCGCCCCGGACGACCTCACCCGGGTCGAGCCGGTCGACCAGGCCAGCGAGGCCCAGGCCGGCGCGTTCGCCGCCGGGGGGCTTCTGCCCGCCCTGCTCATCTTCCTGGTGTTCCTCAACGGGCTGTATGTGGCCTTCGACGCCATCAGCGGGGAGCGGGAGCGGGGCACGCTGGAGACCCTGCTCACCGCCGCGCCTCCCCGGGGGGTGGTGCTGGCGGCGAAGTTCCTCCACCTCTGGTTCGTGATCCTGGGGACGCTGGCGCTCTATGGGCTCGCGTTCGCGGGTACTCTGGCCGTGCGGGAGCAGTCCTTCCAGGGCTTCGCGCTGCCCGGCGGGGGCGCGCTGGCGCTGGCGGCGCTCATCGCGCTGCCGCTGTTGACCCTGCTGGCCGCGCTCCTGGCCCTCTCTGCGGCCTTCGTGCCCGACTTCCGCACCGGCCAGGCGGTCTCCCTGCCCCTGATGCTGGCGGTGCAGGCCCCGGCCAGCGTGTCGATCCTGCCCTTCGTGACCCTGAGCCCGGCGCTGGCTCTGGTGCCCATCGCGGGGCCCTGCGTGGCGATGCGGGACGCCCTGGTCGGGGAGCTGTCGGCGGGCATGGCGGCGCTGGTCATCGCGGCGACCGGCGTCCAGGCGGCGGCGCTGTTGTGGGGCGGGGCGCGGCTGCTGGGGCGGGAGGCGGTGCTGCTGGGCGGGGTGCCGGCGCGGGCGCGGCACGCCCGGGGGCGGTGGTGGCCCGAGGCGCTGATCACCTTCGCGGTGCTGGCGACGGGCATGTGGTTCCTGGGCTCGGCGGCCCAGGGCATCGACCCGATCGGGGGCATGGTGTTCACCCAGCTCGGCGTCATGGCCGGGGTGGCGGTGGCGGCGGCGTGGTGGTCGGGTCGCCCGATGCGGGAGCTGCTCAGCCTGCGGGCGCCCTCCGCCGCGGACGCCGCGCTCGGGGTGCTCCTGGGCCTCTCCCTCTGGGGGGTGGGGAGCCTGGTCGATCGGCTCCAGCAGCCCCTGCTGCCGACCCCGTCGGCCTTCTACAGCCGGATGGCCGAGGCCCTGACCCCGGACGCGCCCCTGGCGGTGCTCGTGCTCTGCTTCGCGGTGCTGCCCGGGATCTGCGAGGAGCTGGCGTTCCGAGGGGCGATCCAGGGCTTCCTGCGGGGCAGCCTGGGGCCGGTGGCGCGGGCGCTCGCCGTCGGGGCGATGTTCGGGCTCATCCACATGGCCCTGCCCCGCATCCTGACGACCGGGGCGCTGGGGGTGCTGCTCTCCCTGTCGCTGGCGCGAAGCCGCTCCATCGCGGTGCCGATGATCGCCCACGGGCTCAACAACGGCCTGCTCATCGTGCTCCTGAGCGATGGCGCGCCGGATCGGGCGGAGGGATCGCTGGCGTGGGCGGTGGCGGCGACGGGGGTGGCGATCGCGGCGGTGGCGGCGATGGGGCGGGCTACCCCATCCCCGGGTACACCGTCGCGGCCTGGGTCGCCCGGGAGCGCGCCACCAGGCGCATCGTGAGCACCTTCGCCACCCGGATCGTCGAGCCGGCCTGCACCGAGACCGCGTCGCCCTGGGCGACGGGCGCGTCGTCCACCTCGGTGAGGCCCCGGGAGAGCTGACGCAGCAGCAGGCCGTCGGAGGTGCGCTCGAGCTGGAAGTGCCAGCGGCTGATGCAGCCGTTGAGCTGGGGGTCGGGGTGGCTCAGGATGAGGTCGTTCGCGATGCGCCCCTCGTGCTGGGCCAGTCGGCCGGCGCTGATGATCTCCTTGTCCGGGAGGATCATGCGCTGGCCGGTCTCCTCAATGACCAGGGTGTCCGGGGAGCTGGACGGGTCGCGCCAGGCCAGGGTGAGCAGGCGGGCGGGCTCGGCGTAGCCCTTGAGCGAGACCAGCGGCAGCGGGCGGCAGCGGTAGCGCAGCTCGGGCGGCAGCCGGGAGTACGCCGCCTCGGAGATGCGGATCTCGGTGGGCTCGGCGCTGCCGGCGACCCGGGCGGTGAAGTTGATCGCGTCGCCGGTGACGGTGTCGCCGTCGACCAGGGCCGTCCCCCAGTGCAGCCCCGCCCGCACCCGCAGGGTCTGGCTCTCGGGCATCTGGGCGTTGTCGTCGGCGATGGACTCCTGGAAGCGGATCAGCGCGCTCGCGCCGTCGAAGGCGCTCTCGGCCACGCAGAAGGCGCCGTCGCCGGCCGTGTCGATGATGCGGCCGTTGTTCGCGGCCAGCGCCGCGCGCAGCAGGGTGTGGTGCCGCTCGACCAGGGAGCGCCCGGCGGCGTCCCCGAAGCGGTCGAAGTAGGCGGTGGAGCCCACCACGTCGGTGAACACCACCGCGATCTCCCGCTCGAAGCGCCGCTTGATCGCCTTCGCCACGTCCTGCTGCAGCGCCATGAACGCGCGAAGGCTCATGCGGTCGAAGTCGAAGGTCTCCGGCATGGCGAGAGTCTACCCGACGGCATGGGCTCAGGGAACGTGTTCTGCCCAGGCCGCAGCGGTGGCCGGGTGGGCCTCCAGGAGCGCGGCGGCGGCGGCCTGTTCCGGAGGAAGCGTCGGCTGTGATGCCGATGAAGACGGCGCTTCAGCAGCCAGCTCCGCGACCCAGTCCCCGGCGGCGCCGAGCGCTGAAGCCCAGCCCTCGGCGGCCCCGCGGTGGGCCAGCAGGCAGGCCCCGCGCGGCGGCCTCGGTCTCCGAGAGCGCCGGTCCGGCGGGCACCGCCGCCGCCTCGCCCCCCAAGGAGGCGGTCCAGTCGCCGCCGACCCCCAGCGCCGCCGCCCAGCCGTCCGCGCTGGCGCGGTGGGCGAAGAGCAGGTCCCGGGCCAGGGCCTCCCCCGGATCGAGGGTGACCGCAGGCGTCGCCGCGGCGGCCTCGGGCGCGGGCGTCCGCAGCTCCCAGGGCGGCGTCCAGGTGTCCAGGTCGTCGAGCCGACCCGGCATGCCCTGGGCGGCCTCCTTGGCCAGGGCCGGGAACAGGTCCCCGGCGTGGGGCTTCAAGGTGGCGATGAGCCCCGGCATCCAGGGCATCAGCACCGCGTCCGGCAGCTCGCAGAAGGCCCGGGACAGCAGCTCGACCGCCAGCTTCGCCACCAGGGGCGTGAACGAGAGCGCCAGCAGGAAGCCGCTCAGGGTGCCCGGCAGGGCGGGCAGGGTCATCGGGTTGTCGAGGATGCGGTCGAAGCTCGCCCGGATCTGCTCGGTGGTGCGCAGCTCCAGCAGCCACTCCGCGGCCCACAGGAGCCCCACCTTGTTGGTGTCGTGGGTCTGGGGCCCCGCCTGGCGGATCGCGATGAGGAGCTGGCTGCGCTGGCAGCCCATCGCCAGCGCGAGGCTCTCCAGGGTGAACACGAAGGAGAGCATGCCGGCGAGCTGGCCGGGGCTGGTGCCCCGGTCGCCGAAGGACTGGGGCAGCAGGGTGGCGTAGTGCTGGTAGCCGGTGGCCACGAAGTTCCGCAGCCAGTCGGGCACGCCCCTGGGGGTGGAGCGGTGGTAGTGCACCAGGCGGCGGGCCCGCTCGAAGATCTCGGGGGCGTCGTCCGCGCCCAGCTCCTCGGTGAGCTTCTGGGTGGCGTGGTGCCCCAGGCCCTCGACCAGCCGGGGGTTGTCCAGGTAGAGCAGCGCGGCTTCGATGACCCGCAGGACGTCGACCGTCTTCGCGGCGTCCTTGAACGCCTCGCGCCGCAGGCGGATCTCCAGCACCTGCTCGACGGTGACCCCCTCGAAGGAGAGCTGGATGACGTCGCGCTGCTCAGCGCCGCTGAACAGGATGTCCCAGCTCTCCTGGGCCGGGGTCTCCCCCAGGCGGCGCTCGCCCATGATGGGCCGGGCGACCTTGCTGTCGGGCAGCAGGTAGTGGACCCGCCACAGCAGGTCCGAGAACTCCCGCAGGTGGGGCTCGGCGCGGAAGTCCATCAGCGCGCGGGTGATCGTGCGCTTCTTGGGGGAGACCCCCAGGGGGGCGAGGCGGTCGTAGAGGTCCTTCAAAAGCGGGGGGGCCGAGCTGTAGCCCACGTGCCCCACCCGGTCGCCGCCGAGCATGATGCCGCAGATCTGGCGCACGCTGCGCTTGCCGGGCACCGAGGCCTTCTCCAGGCAGGTGATCGCCGCGTCCACGAAGTCATAGGGCGAGGGGTGCCGCCGGCTGCGCATGGAGGCGAGCAGCACGGAGGTCTCGTAGATGGCGATCGCGTCGGCGGTGCTGGCCAGGTAGCCGTTCTTGCGGGCGAGCTGGACCACGCCGGTGCACCAGCCCAGGAGCTGCTCCTCGTCCTGCTTCGCCAGCGCGGGCGGGGTGGTCAGCAGGCCGGCCAGGGCCTGATCGTCGGGGCGCTTCGTCTCGATGAGGGGGGTGGGCGCGGTCTTCTTGCGCTTCGTCTTCTTGTCCAGGGCGAAGGGCTCGATCGAGAAGGCCTTCATGGCCTTCTCCCAGGTGGACATCGCCAGGGAGATGGTGCCCCGGGGGTGGCCGAACTGGCGCTCGATGGACGAGAAGCTGGAGGGGATGAAGCCGTAGAGCCACTGGGTCCCGCTGCGGGCGGGGATGTCCCACAGAGGATCGTCGGGCTGGCCGAGGGTCTGTGTGCCGTACTCGGGCACCTCCGAGGCGGAGTGCGCCGCGCCGCAGATGTACATGGCGTCGGAGGGGTCGACCTCGTTCTCCACCAGCCAGCGCTTGATGCGCGTCCACATGTAGCGCTCGCGCAGCCGGCAGTTCTCCAGGTGCTCGGGGCTGGAGCCCAGGCGCCGGATGAGGCTGCCGACCAGGAACATCACCTCGCGGTAGGTCTGCGTGTCCGCGCCCAGGGTGGGCTGCTCCACGTAGAGCTGCCACCACTCCGAGAAGTGCCCGACCCGCGCGTTGACCAGGAGGAAGTCCAGGAACTCGTCGAAGGTGGGCATGACCTGGCCCAGCTCGACGCCCACGGCCCCGCCGTGCATGTCCTCGCCCTCCTCGGCGTCCTCGTCGGGCTCATCGGACGCGGCGGCCTTGGGGCGCCACTGGAAGACGTGGTCGACGCTGCGGTCCACGAAGACCAGCTCGGTGCCGGCGTAGTTCATCGTGTACGCGATGGCCTGGAACTCCGCCGAGAAGTCGGTGAGCGGGGCGACGACGCTCAGGGGGCCGACGTCGGCCTCCGGGTCGTCGTTGATGCCGGGGAAGCCCACCGGCTCGTTGGCGAAGGCCTGGAGGGCGACGGGCAGGGTGCAGTCCTTCAGCTCGTCGACCACCGGGCGCAGGTCCTCGCACAGCTCCATGAAGATCACCCGGGGCGGGCGCTCCCGGAGGCGCCGCACCATGTGGGCGGCGCTGGCGGGGGAGTGGTGACAGACCGGGAAGATCTCCACCCGCTCGGCGCTGGCGCGCTGCACGTCGGCGACCAGCGCCTCGATGAGCTTGCCGAAGGGGTGGGCTTCGTCGGCGAACTCGCGCGCGGCGGCCAGGAGCTGGTCGCGCAGCGGCGCGAAGGTGTCGGGCACGGTGAGGTCAGACATGGCGGGGGCCTCTGTGCTGGGTGCGGGAGGTCAGTTGATCGCCTTCATGGCGTCCTTGCCGCCGTTGGAGAACTCCTCCCAGGGGCCCGCGTCCTTCTTGGCCCGGCGCTCGACCACGCTGTGCCAGAACTTGTTCATGACCGAGACGTCCTCGGGGATGCGCTGGACGAGGGTGCCGACCACCGAGCGGGCGAGCACGTCCGCGTTCAGCTCGGTGTCCCCGAAGAACTGACTGTGCAGGATGGCGTCCTCCAGCACGCCGATCTGCTCGGCGGTGGACAGGGCCGACTCCAGCTTGCCGTCGTCGGAGCTGGCGGCGTCGGCGGCCTCGCGCAGGTCGGCGAAGGTCTGCAGCAGCACGTCGAGCAGCGCGGGCGGGATCTCGACCTGGAACTTGTTGCGGGCGAGCAGGTCGTTGACCCGGTACATCACGATCTTCTTCTCGGAGCGCTTGTTCGTGACCACGGGGATGTGGACGAAGTTGAACCGGCGCTTGAGGGCGCTGGAGAGGTCGTTGACCCGCGGTCGCGGCTGTTGGCGGTCGCGATGATGTTGAAGCCCGGCTTGGCGAACACCACGTTGTCGCCTTTCAGCTCGGGGATCATGATGTACTTCTCGGACAGGATGGAGATGAGCGCGTCCTGCACGTCCGAGGTGCAGCGGGTCAGCTCCTCGAAGCGGCCCAGCTCGCCGCGCTGCATCGAGGTCATGATGGGCGAGGGGATCATCGACTCCTTGGACTGCCCCGCCGCGATGACCATCGCGACGTTCCAACTGTACTTGATCTGATCCTCGGTGGTGCCCGCGGTGCCCTGCACGACGTGGGTGGAGTTGGCCGAGATCGCGGCGGCCAGCAGCTCGGCCAGCCAGCTCTTGCCGGTGCCCGGGTCGCCGATGAGCAGCAGGCCGCGGTCCGAGGCCAGGGTCACGATCGCCCGCTCCACGATGGAGGGGTGACCGAACCACTTCTGCTCGACCGCGCGGTCCAGCTTGTCGCCGGGCGTGCTGCCCAGCACGAAGATGCGCACCATCTTGGGGGACAGGCGCCAGGAGAAGGGCTTGGCGCCGTCGTCGATGCTCTCCAGCCAGGCCAGCTCCTCGGCGTACTTGACCTCGGAGGGCTGGCGGAGGGCGGTCTCGGTGGTCTCGGTCTTGGTGTTCTTCTTGGCCATCGGGGGGTCCTCGTCAGGGCAGGGCGGTTCGGAGTTCGGTGATGAGGGTCTTGAGGCTGCCGGAGATGAGCGGCACGCCGATCTGCTTGAACTGCTGGCGGAACCAGGGGTTGACGTTGAAGTATCCGGAGCTGGACACGGAGCCGACGGGCACGAAGTGCACGCCGCTCTCGATGACGGCCTTGATCATGGCGAACAGAGGCCGGTCGTTGGAGAACTCGTAGAAGTCCGAGATCCAGACCATCACGGTGTTGCGGGGGTCGCCGATCTTGGGCAGGGCGGCCAGCATGGCCTTGGGGCCGTCGTTGCCGCCGCCCAGGTTGGTGCGCAGCAGCACCTCGAAGGGGTCGTGTACCCAGGCGGTGAGGTCGATGACCTGGGTGTCGAAGGCGATGAGGTGCGCCTCGATCTTGGGCAGGCCGGCGAAGATGGACGCCAGGATCGTGCAGTTGACCATCGCGTCGAGCATCGAGCCCGACTGGTCGACCACGATGATGAGCCGGGTGTTGTTCTTCTTGGTGGCCGTGCGCCGGTAGTAGAGCCGGTCGACGTACAGACGCTGCTCGTCGGGGTTCCAGTTGGTGAGGTTCTTCCAGATCGTCCGTTTGAGGTCGAGGTTCCGGAAGACCCGTTTGGGCGGGATCGTGTTGTCGACCTTGCCCTTGGGGGCGCTGGCGACCTCGCGGGCGAGGACGTCGGCGAGCTGGTCCACGTAGCGGCGGATGATGACCTTGGCGTTGGCCAGGGCGGGGCCCTCGAGGTTGCGCTTGTCGCGCAGCAGCTGCTCGACCAGGGCCATCGAGGGGGTGAGCTTCTCGGCGAGCTTGCGGTCCTTGAGCACCTCGCGCAGGGCCATGCGGTCGACCAGGGAGCGCTCCATGCCCGCGAGGCTGGCCTTGATCTCGGGCTCGGACATCAGGCCCCGGCCGGCGCGCAGCTCCTGGAGGGCGTGCTCGACGTCCTCGTTGGTGACCTCCGGGGCCACGCCGGTGGCGTCGGTGTCCTGGCCCACGCCGTGCTGCATGCCCGACGACGCGGACGCCCCCCGCGCGCCGCGCAGGCTGCCCGGGGCGTAGCCCATCGCCCGCTCGAAGTGCCCGACGTCCCGGATCCACTCGTTGTACTGCTTCGCCGAGATCGTGCTGGATCCCGCCCCGGCGCCGTACACGTTGAGCAGCAGCTTGCTGTAGACCAGGGCCCGGCGCACCGACACGTCGTCGATGGGGGTCTCCCCCTCGGGGATGAGCTGCTCGATCTCGGGGGCCAGCTCGGGGTGGCGGCGCAGCAGGTCGTCCACCGTGGAGCGGCGGTCGAGCAGCAGCGGCGGCAGCCCGACGTCCTTCGCGATGTCCTGGCTGAGGCGCTCGAGGTCGGGGCGGCGCTCGTCCTCGCCCAGGGCGCTGGAGAGGGTGCGCCAGTAGACGGCCTGGCGGCGGTTCCGTGCGGCGCGGTCGTCGTCAGCCATGACTCAGCTCTTCTTGCGGAGCAGCTTGCCAGCGCGCTCCTGGAGGGTGGAGAGGGTGGCGGAGCGGCCCTTGGCCACGCCCTTGAGCGCGGGGCCGAGCAGGGTCGCCTTCTTGCCGCCGGTGGAGCCCAGCAGGGGCTGGACGGACCAGCGACCGCCGTCGAAGCGCAGCAGCCCGATCAGGGCGTCGGCCTTGCCCAGGGTCTTGGGGTCGAGGCCCGACAGGGGGCTGACCCGGTCGAGGGCCAGGGGCAGGGTGGCGTCGCCGGACTGCACACAGAGGCCGCCCTCGCCGTCGGCCACCTTGACGTCCTGGAGCAGCACCGGCAGGGCGAGCTGCACGGGGTGGCGGTCCTGGGGGGCGACCGTCGGCAGGGCGGCGTCCCCCAGGTGCAGCGCGGCGGTCCGGAAGGGGTCGATGGCCCCCGCCGTCTTGGCGGTCCCCGTCCAGCGCAGCGCGCCGGTCGAGGTGAGCGTCATGTCGGTGACCATCAGTCCGTGGCCCTCGCCGACCGCGTCCAGCAGGTCGGACTTGCGGTGGCCGAAGACGTGCCAGGCCTCGTCGCCGGCCACGGCGTCGACCTTCCAGGCCGAGACCACGACCCGCACGACCTGCGCGGGCGCCCCGGCGGGCTCCAGCACGGACCAGACCACGAGCTGCACGAGGTGGTCGTGGTGCTGAGGCTCGACGGCGAAGGGGGTGAGCTTGCCGGAGACGGTGGACTCCTCAGCCGCCGCGCGCTGGTCGACGGTGAGCAGCATGGCCCGGCACCACAGGTCCACCCAGCGCCGCGTGGGCACGACCTCCATCGAGGCGACCGGCAGGCTGCCCATCCACTCGTCGAGGATGCCGGTGAGCAGGGCGGCGAGGCGGGCCAGGCGGGGCTCGCCCTGGATCGTCTCCAGGGTGGCCAGGAAGGGGGACAGCGCGTCGTTGTCCAGGTTCAGGAGCCCGGCGAGGGCCAGCTCCAGCAGCCACTGCCGGACCCCGTCCAGGGCGGGCTTCAGCGCGTCGTCGTGCGCTGAGGTCGACGTGGCGGGGGTCTCCGCGTCCGCGCGCCCCACCGCGTCGAGGGCCTGGGCCCGCAGGGCGTCGTGGCTCGCGCCGTTGAGGGAGGCCCGGGCGACCGCGAGGTGCAGCAGGGGCTCGGCGGTGACCTGGCCCGAGGTGACCGCGTCGACGGCCGCGTCGAGGAGGCCGGCCAGCGGGGTGCCGGTGAAGGTGCGGCCCAGGGCGACCAGCGCGTCCTTCTGGTCCTGCCCCAGCCGGGCGAAGCCGAGCATGAAGCAGGTGTCGAGGTTCTGGATGAGGGTCTGTGCCTCGGCGACGCCCGCAGGGAGCGCGCTCAGCGCGGAGAGGTTCACGGTCGACTCCACAGGATGCAGGAAGGGAACTCAGCCGGTGACGAACCAGCTCATCTCGGGCACGGGCTCGGCGGGGGCCTCGAGGTCGACGTACCGCAGGTAGTTGAGGAAGCGGGCGAACACGATGGCCGCCGGCTCCTTGCGCTCGCTGCCCCGGACGTGCCGCTGCACGTCGTAGGCGCTCCGCACGGTGTCCACGTCGAGCTGCATGAAGCGGGCGACCTCAGCGCCGCCGTACTGGGCGATGGCCTGCTCGATCATCGAGTTGATGTGCTTGCAGGGCCCCCGCAGGCCGCCGCAGCGCCGGTTGTTGTTGGTCGAGCAGTAGAAGTCGCCCGTGCCGGCCTCGATGAAGTTGCAGTACACCCGCGAGCCGTCCGAGCCGCTGGACACGACGCCCATCATGCGGCCGGCGCTCAGCTCGACGTAGGGGACCTTGTGGAGGTTGCGCTTCTTGGGGGCCTCGCGCGGGCGGGGCACGACGCTGACGGTCTCGGGAGCAGGCATGAGGGGTCCTCCGTCCGGGGGAAGGGGACGATGACAGGGATGGGCGGCGCTCGCGGATCACGCAGAAACAGTTGCGTGATTCCAGTGGGCTGGAGTACTTCGGCGGACGCTGCGCGGCGTCGGAGGGCGGCGCAAGCGGTGACTCTGTTCTATCCGATGTCCGCGCATCGGGGGGCCTGAATCTGACCGGGCTGCTGGAGGACGACGCTCACCGCGGCGCGCCCGACGCCTCCGCCTCCACCGTGCAGTCTCCCCCCTCGGCGGGCTGGTCCCCGGCGACGTAGAGGTCCCCGGACAGCAGGGCGGGCGCGAAGCTGCCCGAGAGCCTCCAGGTGGCCGGGGCCGAGGAGAGCAGGTCGTCGGCGACCTCGCAGCTCCAGCGGTCCCAGGTCAGGGTGCAGCCCGTCTCGAACTGCCCGCCGTCCAGGGCGCCGTCCAGGTCCACCCGCGCGGTGAAGGCCGGGCCCTCGCCTGCGTAGAAGGTCACCTCGACGTCCTCGATGGTGGCGTCTGCGCAGTCCCCGCCCAGGGCGTCCACCGCGTAGTGCCAGCGGTCCCGGGCGCTGAACACGGCCGCCGCCTGCGGCCCGGTGCCGTCGTCGCAGGCCTCGGTGACCGGGAACGTCTCGTGCAGCTCGCTCAGGCCGCCCTCGCAGGCCGCCGCGCAGGCGTCGTGCTCCTCCTCGCTCTCCCAGCACGCGGACTCCGGGCCGTAGGCGAGCTGGGTCGCGGTGGCCCGGGTGGCGTCGACGGTGGAGACGCAGGCGGTGTAGGTCCCGCAGATGTCGGCGGGCTCCAGGCGGCAGGCGAAGAGGGCCAACCACAGGGCCGGCATCAGCCCTCGCACTCCGGGTTGTCGGCGGCCTCGGGGCAGCCGGGGTCGCAGCCCCGGACGTCGACCTCGGCGAAGGCGGCGCCCACCCGCTCGGCGGAGACCCGCTCCAGGTGGAAGGGCAGGCACTGGCCCTCGCCGGAGGTGCAGGGCTGGCAGTCGACGCCGAAGCCGGCGAGCTGGCTGCAGACCTCGGCCTCGCCCAGCTCGACCTCCCCCAAAGCGGTGGCCAGGCCGGAGACCTGCAGCTCGCCGGCGAGGCTGCCCCGGGCCCAGGCCCCGCCGTCCGCCGTGAACACGCCGTCGAAGCGCAGGCCGTCGATGGGCAGGGGCGCGCCCCCCCAGTCCAGCTCGGCGTCGACCGTGCCGCCCCCGGCCGGGGCGCTGAAGATCGCGCCGACCAGCGCGGCGTCGGGCAGCGCGGCGGTGGGCAGGCAGAGGTCCTGCGCGTCCTCCGCGTCCGGATCGGCCACCCCGGCGGTGAAGCCCAGGGCGTTGTCCCCCAGGAAGTCCACCCGGAGCAGGAACGCGGTGGGCTCCCCCAGCAGGGTGACGACGCCGTTGGCGTTGGCCGGCTCGATCCACTCGGCGTCCCAGGGCTGGACCCGGAAGACCGCGCCGTCGAGGGCCTCGGGCTCGTCCAGGGGCATGCCCAGGGCGGAGGTCATGAAGGTCCAGCTCGTGGACGCGTCGCACCAGGAGAGCGTGGCGGTGTACGCGGTGAGCGGCTCCAGCGGCCCGTCGGGGGTGAAGGTGACCACCCCCTCGGCGTCGACGCTGGAGACCCCCGCGACGCCCTCCACGGCGAGCTGTGCGTCGGCCATAGGGGGATCGAGCCGCGCGGTGACGGGGTCGAGGATGAAGGCGTCGTTGACGCCGTCGGCGGGGGAGACCTCGATCTCGGGGGCCGCGCACTCCTCGGGGGGGGTGGCGCAGGCGCCGATGAGGCCGATCGTCAGGAGGGAAGGTCGCATACGCGCACGGTAGCACGGGGAGGGCGCCCGGTCATCTCCTGGATCGGCTGGATCGGCTATGAGGCGCCATGCGCTTCGCACGGCTCGCCGCGCTGCTCTCCCGCCACCGCGTCGCGTCGATGCTGCTCGCCGCCGCGCTGCTCCTGCCGCTGCTGGCCGGGCTGCCGCGCCTGCAGGTGGACTTCTCGGCCCGGGCCTTCTTCGGCGGCGACGACCCTGCGACCCTGCGCCTGGACGCGCACCGGGACCGGTGGGGCCCGGACGACGACCTGATGGCCGTCATCGTGGACGGCGGCGATCGCTCCGTGCTGACCCGCCCCCGGCTGGAGACGATCCAGGGGCTCACCGAGGCCCTGCGCGCGCTGCCCGAGAACACCGACGCCCGCGCCCTGACCGACCTGCGGCGCCCCCGGCGGGCGGGCCCCGGGGTGGTGGTGCCCACCCCGCTGCTGGCCACCGCCCCCCAGGACCCGGCGGCGATGGAGGCCTGGGCGGCGGCCCTGCAGGCGGACCCGGTGGCGGTGCCGAGCCTGCTCGCCCCCGACGGCACCGCCGCGGTGGTGCTGGTGCGCCTGGGTGGCGACACCAACAGCATCACGCATGTGCGGCCGGCGGTGCGGGCCAACCAGGCGGTCCTGGCCGGCTACGAGGGGCGGGAGGGCCTGTCCTTCGCGGCGGCGGGCATCCCGGCGGTGCGGGCGGACCTGCTCGACGCCCTGGTCCAGGATCAGCTCCGCTTCGTGCCGATCGCGGCGCTGCTCATAGGGCTGCTGCTGCTCGCGCTGTTCCGCAGCGTGCACGGGGTCCTCGTGCCGCTGGTGGCCGCCGCGCTGCCGGCCGCCGCGCTCTTGGGGGCGATGGGCTGGGCCGGGGAGCCCATCGGGCTGGTGAACCAGGTCTACTTCACCCTGCTGCCGGTCATCGCGGTCGCCGACGCCGTCCACCTCGTCAGCCGCTTCCACGAGGAGGGGGAGGGCGGGGCGCCCGCCCGCGCGGCGGTGACCCGGGCCCTGGGGCACATCGGGGCGGCCTGCCTGCTCACCACGGCCACCACCGTGGTCGGCTTCCTCTCCCTGAACACCGCGCGCATGCCGGTGCTGCGCAGCTTCGGGAGCTGGGCGGCGGTGGGCATGGGGCTGGCCTATGCGGTCTTCCTGCTCGTGCTGCCCGTCGCCCTGGCCTGGGCCCGCCCGACCCGGGGCGCGGACAACCCCGGCCTCCAGCGGCTGGAGGACCTCGCCGCCGCCTGCGGGGCCTGGGCGGTGCGGTGGCCGGGGCGCGTGCTGGGGATCACCGCGGCGCTGGTGGTCGTGGCGGTGGGCTTCGGCAGCCGGGTGGAGGTCGACAACCACCTCACCGCCGCCCTGCCCGCCGATCACCCCACCTCGGTGGCCAACGGCGTCCTGGACGCGCGCCTGGGCGGGGTGGTCTCGATGGAGATCGAGGTGGAGGGCGAGGGTCTGGACCAGCCCGAGGCCCTGGCGGTCCTGTGGGACACCGCGCGCGCGGTCGAGGCGGTCGAGGGGGTGCGGAGCGCCTTGGGCCTGCCCGAGCTGATCGCCGGGGCCAGCGCGGCGATGGGCGGCCCCTGGGCCGTCCCGGGGGAGGCCGGGGTCGCCCGGCTCCTGAAGGTCCTGGAGGAGCAGGCGCTGCTCGGCGCGGCGCTCACCCCGGACCGCCAGCACGCCCGCATCCGGGTGCGCGCGGTGGACGAGGGCGCCCGCGCCTTCGCCGCGATGGAGCAGCGCGTCGCCGAGGTCGCCCTGCCCCCCCTGCGCGCGGCGGGGCTCGACGCCCACATCACCGGCACGCCCACGGTGGCCTACGCCGGCATCAACCGGGTCACCGAGGACCTGCGCACGAGCCTGCTGGTGGCCTTCGCGGTCATCGCCGCGCTCATCACGCTGCTGCTCCGCAGCCTGCGCCTGGGGCTCATCAGCCTGCTGCCCAACGCGGTGCCGCTGGTGCTGGCCTATGGCCTGATGGGGGCGGTGGGCTGGACCCTCGACCCCGGGCCGGCGGTCATCTTCACGATGGCCCTGGGCATCGCGGTGGACGACACCATCCACCTGCTGGCCCGCTACCGCGAGGAGCGCGCCGCCGGCTTCGCGCACCCCGAGGCCATCCGCCGGGCGGTGCGCTTCTGCGGCCGGGCGGTGACGATCACCACCGGGCTGCTGGCGCTGGGCTTCGGGGTGAACCTGCTCAGCGCCTTCCCCTCCAACCGGATGTACGGGGCGCTGGGCGCGGTGATCTTGCTCACCGCGCTGGCCTGCGACCTGTTCATCCTGCCGGCGCTGCTGGCGCGGTTCGGAGACCCGGGCGACGGCGCCGGCCCAGCGCCGCCGCGATCAGCAGCCACAGCCCCGAGGGCTTGAGCCCCAGGCCGCAGCCGGCCCCGTCGGAGAACCAGACCTCCTCGCCCTCGGTCCATTCTCCGGGTTCACCCAGGGCGCTGAGCCCCCGGGCGCGCACGAACCAGGGCCCGTCCTCGCTGACGTCGAGGGAGGTCCCGCAGGGGTGCTCGCCGAGCGAGGCGAAGGGGCTCACCGCGCCCACCCGGAGCGCGTCGCTGAAGTCGTCGGAGCGGGCGATCTCGACCTCGAAGGCCAGGGGGTCGTCGTCGGAGGCCACGAAGGCGCCGACGTGGCGGCGCTTGGGGTTGAAGAGGTTGCAGTTGTTGGTGTCCCGGTACACGTCGGCGAACGCCTCCTCCAGCCGGACCGAGGGCAGGTCCGCCTCGCCGAGGGGCTCCACCATGCGGAAGGACCAGGACCCGGCGCCGACGCGGTCGTCGATGAGGTGGTACTCCTGGCCGAGCTGCAGCGGATCCTTCGCCCGCCAGGCCCAGAGCTGGCCCACGCCGTCGACCGGCACCCAGACGCCGTTCAGCTCCTGGAGGTCGTCCGTAAGCACAGTGTACGGCGGCGCCTCCATCACCGGGGCGTGGACCTCCATCAGCAGGGTGCCGTCCAAGGGGAGGGCGTCGAAGGGGGCGAAGTCCATCCCGGCGTCGCAGGCGATGAAGATGGGGTAGCAGTCCGCCTCGACGGGCGGCGCCAGGGCCAGCCAGAGGCTCAGCACTCCGCCATCCCGATGCCCGCCGCCTCGGCGCAGGGCCGGATGACGCCGCAGATCGCCGCCCGGTGGACCTGACGACGGGCCTCAGCCCCCAGCAGGCCCCAGTCGGGGTGGTGGGGCAGGTCCTCGGGGACCACGACGGCCGCCAGCGCGCGCTCCAGGGTGACCGCGGCGAAGGCGCGCAGCTCGGCGTCGGCGCCCTCCAGGAGCCAGCGCAGGGTGCGCCAGGCCAGCCCGGCGTGGCGCAGCTCGTCCTCCGCGATGCGCGACAGGGCGGCCTTCACAGCAGGATCGACCGCGAAGGAGGCGGCGGCGGCGGCCTCGGCGACGCCGAGGGTCTCCCCGACGCAGGCCTCCTCGATCAGCGCGGCGATGACCGCGCGGCGGTCGGTGTGCACCCCGAGGTCCCCGAGGTCGAGCGGGCCGGGGCCGACATCCCGGCCGGCGAAGGCGCTGGCCAGGCCGTAGGTGAGGCGAGCGTGCTCGACCTCATCGGCGGAGGCCCGCTGGGCGTCGGCGAGCAGCTCGGGCGGCGCCCCCAGGGCGAGGAGCTGGAGGGTGAAGCGGGCGAAGCTGGCCACCGAGGCGTGCTCCAGGGCGGCGACCGAGGCCCAGTGGCCGGCGAGGGTGGACCGCAGCGCGTCGGAGAGGCCCTCGATGGAGGGGCCCGCGACCGCGACCCAGTCCGCGCGGGCGGCCCCCGGGGCGGTGCGGGCGGCGCCCTCGACCATCAGCGGGCGGCCGATGGCGCAGTCGACGAAGCGGCAGGCCCAGGTGTCTCCGTTGACCGCGCAGGCCTCGCCCTGGCCTGAGTTGGTGCAGTCGTCGTCGGTGCGGCAGACGTCGGTGTCGGGCTCCCGGCACTCGGTCCGCACCTCGGTCCCGCAGCCGTCGTTGAACGAGGAGACCCCGCACTCCTCGGAGGCGCAGTCGTCGTTGGTGGTGCAGCCCGCCGGCACGCAGATCGACCAGCTCACGTCGGCCTGGACCGAGCCGCCGCAGAGGCAGACCTGCCCGGTGGCGCAGTCCGCGTCGGTCTCGCAGGAGTACACGCAGCCGCAGTACGGGCCGACGTCGAAGTCGTTGAGCCCGTGGATGCACTTGCCGTAGGCGCCGTCGGTGCAGTCGGCGTCGGCGGTGCAGTACAGCTCGTCCTCGGTGCCCGCGCAGGCGTCGGCGGTGATCGTGGCGTCACAGACCGCCGTCTGCGCCCGCTGGAGGGTCCCGTCCGGGCACTCCACCAGCCCCGAGGGCAGCCCCCTGCTGTCGTTGACCGGCGTGCCCCCCTCACAGAGGTTGGTGGTGACGGAGCTGTCGTCGGTGGGGGTGCTGTCGTCGGGCTTGTCTTCGCCGCCGATGCAGCCCCCCACCATCAGGGCGCCGAGCAGGGACAGGCGGATGCCGTAGAGCGAGAGGGTCGGGTTCATGGGAGTCTCCTGGGTTCCTTGCAGCAGGGTGAGCCCAGGATAGACGCGCACTTATGGGGCCAGCTACCGCACCGAGCAGGTGCCCGGCCAGACCCGCCAGTCGTCGGTGCCGACACCCACCAGGTCACACTGGTCCGTCACCACGAGGTCCACGACCCCGTCGCCGGTGAGGTCCATGGTCACGGCGGTGAAGCTGGAGCGGGTGCAGTCGCTGGAGTTGGCCTCGGCCATGCTGTCCAGCCAGTCCTCCCAGTCCGCCACGCCCTGGGGCAGGGGCCAGGACAGGGGGCTCCCGGAGAAGCCGCTGCCGGTGTTCTCGTAGACCAGCCACTCGTCGGTGCCGACACCCACCAGGTCACAGTTGTCGGTGACCACGAGGTCCGGCTTGCCGTCCCCCGTCAGGTCGGCGGTGGTGGCGGTGAAGCTGGAGCGGACGCAGTCGGTGGAGTTGGCCTCGTAGGTCGCGTCCATCCAGTCGTCCCAGTCCGCGACGCCCGAGGGCAGCGCCCACGAGGTGGCGTTGCTGGCGAAGCCGCTGCCGGTGTTCTCGTAGACGAGCCAGTTGTCGGTGCCGACACCTACCAGGTCACAGTTGTCGGTCACCACGAGGTCCGGCTTGCGGTCCCCGGTGAGGTCCATGGTGACGGCGGTGAAGCTGGAGCGGGTGCAGTCGTTGGAGTTGGCCTCGGCGGTGGCGTCCATCCAGTCGTCCCAGCTCGCGACGCCCTGGGGCAGCGCCCACTGGTTCGCCCCGCTGGCGAAGCCGCTGCCGGTGTTCTCGTAGACCAGCCAGTGGTCGGTGCCCACGCCCACCAGGTCGCACTGGTCGGTGACCACGAGGTCCGGCTTGCGGTCCCCGGTGAGGTCGAGGAGCGTGGCGGTGAAGCTGGAGCGGGTGCAGTCGTTGGAGTTGGCCTCGTAGGTCGCGTCCATCCAGTCGTCCCAGTCCGCCACCCCTGAGGGCAGCGCCCAGGTGGTCGCGCTGTTGGCGAAGCCGCTGCCGGTGTTCTCGTAGACGAGCCAGTTGTCGGTGCCGACACCTACCAGGTCACAGTTGTCGGTGACCACGAGGTCCGGCTTGCCGTCGCCGGTGAGGTCGAAGGTGGCGGCGGTGAAGCTGGAGCGGGTGCAGTCGTTGGAGTTGGCCTCGGCGGTGGCGTCCATCCAGTCATCCCAGCCCGCCACCCCGGAGGGCAGCGACCAGGTGGTCGCGTTCTCGGCGAAGCGGCTGCCGGTGTTCTCGTAGACGAGCCAGTTGTCGGTGCCGACACCCACCAGGTCACACTGGTCGGTGACCACGAGGTCCAGCTTGCCGTCGCCGGTGAGGTCGAAGGTCGTCGCGGAGAAGCTGGAGCGGGTGCAGTCGCTGGAGTTGGACTCGGCGGTGGCGTCCATCCAGTCGTCCCAGCTCGCCGCCCCTGAGGGCAGGGTCCAGGACTGCGCCGAGGACTCGAAGCCGTCCCCCAGGCAGGCCGGGCCGGTGGAGCCGGTGTCGTCCGTGCCCGTACCCGGCCCGGTGTCGTCGCCGTCGTTGTTGAAGATTCCGCCGTCCTTGCAGCCCATCAGGGCCAGGAGCGCGAGGGTGAAGAGGCGCATGCGTTCCATCCATGAGCGTGAAGACCTGATCCCTAAGCGGTTCCCCGCGCGCGGTCACCCCTCCCCGCCTCGATGTCAGAGGGCATTGACAGGGGGACCGCTTCCGCCGATCCTGTGGCCTCGGACCAGGAGGAGTCCCATGCAAGTCACAAGGATCGCACCGCTTCTCATCGGGCTGCTGCCGGGCCTCGCGCTGGCCACCGACTACTACGATGAGGACTTCGAAAGCGGCATCGGCGCGGAGTGGTCCAGCAGCACCACCACGACCGACGCCACCCTGACCACCTTCACCGGGCGGTTCAGCAACGACACCCAGACCCTGAGCGTGTCCAGCCTCTCGGCGGGGGACTACTGTCTGGACCTCGACCTGCTGATCCTCGACTCCTGGGACGGCAACGGGGCCACCTACGGCGGGCCGGACATGTTCACGGTCGTGGCCGACGGCGCCACCGTGTTCGACCACTACATGACCGGCGCCTGCACCGGCACGTCGAGCTGCTCCTGGCTGGTGGACAACGACAACTACAGCCGCGCGGCCTACGGCTTCAGCAGCTGGGACGACACCGTCTACTACGACGTGCCCATCCCGTTCACCCACGCCGGCGGCGCGCTGACGGTCACGTTCACCGGCAGCGGGCTGCAGGGCCTCTCCGACGAGAGCTGGGGCCTGGACAACGTCCGCATCCACGACGACGACGACGACGGCGACGGCATCCTCAACTGCTCGGACGTCGAGGACTGCGACGGCGTCAACAACGACAACGACGGGGAGGTGGACGAGGGCTTCCCCGACACCGACAACGACGCCGTCGCGGACTGCGTGGACACCGAGGAGTGCGACACCCTGGACAACGACGGCGACGGCCTGGTGGACGAGTCCGGGGCGGTGGACGCCGCCACCTGGTACGCCGACGCCGACGCCGATGGCTACGGCGACGCCGCCAGCAGCACCGTCGCCTGCGACGCCCCCTCCGGCTACGTCGCGGACGACCAGGACTGCGACGACACCGACGGCGGCGTGCATCCCGGGGCCGCCGACGCCTGGTACGACGGCGTGGACGCGGACTGCGCCGGGGACAGCGACTACGACGCGGACGGCGACGGGGAGGACAGCGACGGCTACGGCGGCACCGACTGCGACGACGCCGACGCCTCGATCAACACCGCCGCCAGCGAGGGCTGGTACGACGGCGTCGACCAGGACTGCGACGGCGGGTCCGACTACGACGCGGACGGCGACGGGGAGGACAGCGACGGCTACGGCGGCACCGACTGCGACGACGACGACGCCGCGGTGAACACCGCCGCGGCCGAGCGGTGGTACGACGGGACCGACCAGGACTGCGACGGCGGCTCGGACTTCGACGCGGACGGCGACGGGGAGGAGAGCGCCACCTGGGGCGGGGTCGACTGCGATGACAGCGACGCCGCGGTGAACACCTCCGCCACCGAGCGGTGGTACGACGGGACCGACCAGGACTGTGACGGCGGGTCCGACTACGACGCGGACGGCGACGGGCACGACAGCGACGCCTACAGCGGTGATGACTGCGACGACGCCGACGCCACGGTCTACGCCGGGGCGCCGGAGCTGGCCGACGGGGTGGACAACGACTGTGACGGGGTCACCGAGCTGGACGACTCCGATGGCGACGGCATCACGGACGAGGACGAGCAGGACCTCGGCACCGACCCGCTGGACGCCGACACCGACGGCGACGGGGTCGAGGACGGCCAGGAGCAGACCGACGGCACGGACCCGCTGGACGCCGACACCGACGACGACGGCCTCTCCGACGGGGACGAGGCGAGCCACGGCACGGACCCGCTGGACACCGACAGCGACGACGACGGCCTCTCCGACGGGGACGAGGTCAACACCACCGGCACCGACCCCACCAACAGCGACACCGACAGCGACGGCCTCTCCGACGGCGATGAGGTCAACACCCACGGCACCGACCCCACCGACGACGACACCGACGGCGACGGCCTGACCGACGGCGCCGAGGTCAACGTCCACGGCACCGACCCCACCAACAGCGACACCGACGGCGGCGGCACCTCCGACGGCGTCGAGATCGAGATCGACGGCACCGACCCCAACGACGCCTCCGACGACATCCCCGACGGCGACACCGACGGCGACGGCCTCAACGACCGCGAGGAGCTGGTCCTGGGCACCGACCCGAACAACCCGGACACCGACGGCGACGGCCTGAGCGACGGCGCGGAGAACAGCGGCGACACCGACCCGCTGGACGCCGACACCGACGACGACGGCCTGAGCGACGGCGACGAGGTGGCCGCCGGCAGCGACCCGACCGACGCGGACACCGATGACGACGGGCTCTCGGACGGGGACGAGGTGAACACCCACGGCACCGACCCCACCAACGCCGACACCGACGGCGACGGGCTGAACGACGGGGACGAGGTGAACACCCACGGCACCGACCCCGCCAACGCGGACACCGACGGCGGCGGCGTCAACGACGGCGACGAGCTGGCCAACGGCACCGACCCGCTGGACGCCTCCGACGACACCCCCGACGGCGGCGACGACACCGGGCTCGACGGCGAGGCGAAGGGCGGCAACGGCTGCGGCTGCGCGTCCTCTTCGCCGGGTGGCGGCGGGGTGGGGCTGCTGCTCGGGTTGGTGGCGCTGGTGGGGCTGCGGCGGCGGTGGTGAGCGCGGCCCGCGCTTCTTGACAAGAGTTGGCTCGCGTCGCGCTTGAACAGCGGCTTGGCGCTGTTAGTCTCCCCTCAAAGGTCCATTTCTGAACTGTGACCGCCGAGGGACGCCATGTGGGACCGCCTGCTCCTCCTGCTGTTCTCGCTGTCCCTGCTCCTCCCCGGCGTCTCCCACGCCTACGCCCCCGACGGCTCGACCCTGGACTGGCTGGACGCCTTCGGTGTCGAGGTCCCACCCCCTCCGCAGCCCATCCAGGTCAGCCCGCGCGGTGAGGCGCGCCTCTCCATCCCCCTCGTGCTGCCCCCGGCTCGGCTCCAGCCGGGCTTGAGCCTCGACTACGACGCCCGGGGCGGCGCGGACCGCGAGCTGCCCTACGGTTGGCACCTGGGCGGCTTGGTGGAGATCCTGCGCCCGAACACGCGCGCGTATCGGAGCACCGAGTTCCTGCTCGCCGGCCCTGGCTTCGGCGGTCGCCTCGACTGCGCCAGCTCGCCCTGCCGCCTGGTCCACACCACCCCGGACCTGGAGGTGCAGGCCGTCTACGACAGCGCGACAGACACCTGGACCGTCGAGACCAGCGCCGGCCTCACCTTCACCCTCGAAGACAACGACGCGGGCGCTCCGACCGCCCGCTGGCGCGTCACCTCCTGGTCCGACCGCATGGGCAACGCCGTGGAGGTCACCTACGACACCCAGGACCGCATCGACACCCTCACCTTCGGCGGCAACCTCACCACCGGCGACGCCCACCTCGCCACCCTCGTCTTCACCTACGGCACCGGGGCCGCGACGCGGACCACCGCCCGCGCCGGCTTCGTCGAGGAGACATCCGGCGCGCTGACCGACATCACCCTGTGGATGGAAGAGAGCGGCACCTGGACCCGCCAGCGCGCCTGGGAGTTGGGCTGGGTGGCCCGCCCTGGTGAGAGCGCGACCCTGCTGGAGTCCCTCACCCTCGTCGGCTTCGACGGCACCCGGCGCATGGCCGAGCCCCCGATGCGCTTCCGATACAGTCCCTGGTCTGGCACCACGACGCCCGCGCCGGACAGCGGGGTCTACCTCCCCGGCGACCTCTCCCGCGTCGTCGTCCAGGAGGACCGCAGCGGCTTGGTCGCGGAGGTGTGGCAGGAGTCGGCGCTGGTGGACTTCAACGGGGATGGCCTGCCCGACCACATCGAGTCCGACGGCCAGGGTCTGTGGGTGGTCACCAACCAGGAGCGCGACCCCTTCGGCGAACACCACTGGGCCGGCGGCGCGCAGAGCTTCGCTGGCCCTCCGTCCTTCCTGCACCGCTGGACCCGCGCCCGAGGTCTGCATGAGCAGACCACCCGCCTCACCGACCTGGACGGCGACGGCAACCCCGACCTCCTCAGCACCACCAAGATCAACGGGGGCCCCTCGACGACCTGGGCGGTCTGGTACGGCGACGGCAACCGCTTCGATCGCAGCTACACCCCCGAAGCCGCCCCCGTCGAGGTCATCCACCAGGAGGACCCCTGGGCGCAGTTCGCGGCCCAGGTCACCCAGACCCTGGTGGACGTCAACGGCGACGGCTGGCAGGACATCGTCCGGCTCGCCCGAAGCGGCCCCGCCGAGGTCTTCCTCCACAGCGGGCTTCGCGGCGGGGGCTGGCTCTCCGGTCAGCCGGTGGACGCGCCCTGGTGCGACGACATGGGCCCCAACGACGCGGTCTGGTGCGGGCTCTCCCAGGTCGAGGTCGACCACAGCGGCGCGGTCGTCTCGGACATCTACACCGGCGGCGGCTTCGTGGACCTCAACGGCGACGGACTGGTGGACTACGTCGTCGACCCCTGGCTGGACTGGCTGGTCGGGGCACCCTCCAGCGCCCCCTGGACCGTCTACCTGGGCAACGGCGAGGGCTGGGAGCCCGCGCGCGCCTGGACCGGACCCTCCACCCGGCTCTCCTGGCGAACGGCCGGCGACCCCAACCTCGACAAGCGCGTCCTCCAGGGGCTCATGGACGTCGACGGGGACGGGCTGCTCGACGCCGTCGAGATGGTCGATCTGTCCACGGGCCGCGCGGTCCACCAGTGGTATCGAAACCTCGGGGACGGCTTCGACACCACGCCCCTGCCCACCCCGTCGACCTGGCTTCGGGGGCTCGCGACCCTGGGCATCACCGAGGTCCAGTCCACCACCACCGGTGCGGGCACGCGCTGGGAGCACGTCGAGCTGGCCAGCGTGCGGGACCTGAACCACGACAAGCAGCCCGACAGCGCACACCTCAACACCTCCACCTTCACCCGAGGCCCCCTGGTCGAGTGGGGCGACTACCCTGGACCGCATCTGCTCATCGAGGTGGACACCGGCGCGGGGCGGCTCACGGAGGTTGCGTGGCAGCCCTCCTCGGCGGCGTGGCCCGCCGGAGACCCCGGGCAGCTCCAGCGCTTGCCCATCGCCCTCGATCTGGTGGCCGAGGTGTTCACCGAGGATCTGCTCTCCGGGGCCTGGGCCTCGACCGACTACACCTTCTACGGCGGCGTCTTCGAGGACCAGACCTTCCAGGGCTTCGAGGGCCGGGACGTCACCTTGAGCGCCAGCGACCGCCAGCTCCGGGTCGAGGAGGAGGACTACGACCTCTCCCTGGAGTTGCCCCCCGCGCTCACCGACCGCCGGATCTACACCGACGCCTGCCGCGCCTTCGCCCCCGCCCTCCAGCGCTGTCGAGGCCCCCAGCTCCTGCTCCGCATCCACGAGCAGCAGACCTGGGACTGGTTCGGCAGCCACTCCCTCGTCGACACCCTGACCCTGACCCAGGAGGCCGACGACACCAGCGGCAGCATCACCGCGAAGCAGTGGTCCGTGGACTACGACTACGACAGCGCGGGCTTCCTCACCCACCTCGTCCACGACGGAGGCGACGGCGCTTCGCTGGATGGAGACCTCGAAGTCGAGCTGGAACACGTCCACAACGGTGTGCTCCAGCGCGTCTCTGAGGAGCGGGTCTACGGCTGGGACGGCCTCAGCAGCACCTGGCGGGAGCACCAGCGCCGCCGCTGGGACTACGACCACACCCACGGCGGCCTGGTCGACGGGCTGCTCACTGAGTTCGGGCTCGCCGCGTTCTGGGTTGAGGCCGGCGAGACCCCTTCCACAGGACCCTGGCGTCGCGTCGAGATGCAGCACGGTCCGCGCGGCGAGGTCCTCCAGGCCATCGAGCACGACACCGGGCTCACCCGCACCTTCACCTGGACCTTCGGGGATGCACTGGTCGAGGTCGAGGATGATGGGGTCCACCTCACCGAGCACCGCTACGACCACCGGGGCCGCCTCATCCGGGTGGATGACCTCGCCAACGGCGTCGCCTCGGAGACCGAGTGGGACGCCCTGGACCGGCCCATCCACGCGTGGGTCGAGGACCAGACCGGCGCCCGCTTCCTGGTCTCCTCGCGCAGCATCGTTCACTCCAGCCTGCCCTTCACCGAGCGGACGTCCCACTTCGACAGCGCTGGCAACATCGAGCGGACCACGGGGGTCGTCTTCGACGGGGGCGGCAATGCGGCGGTGCAGTGGCTCTCCCACCCCGATGGAGGCTACGCCGTCCAGGGCTTCACCCATGACCTGTGGGGTCGGGAGCGCGCCCGCACCGAGCGCTGTGCCTCTTCCGTGATACCGATGAACACGAGCACGTCGTGCCCCACCCTCGCGGAGAGCTGGTGGGACACCCTGGGGCAGACCCGCGTGATCGACCGCGACGTCAACGACCCCAACCTGCGGGTGATGGAGAACCCCGCGGCCTGGCAGGTCCAGCGCACCGACGAGGAGGGCTTCCTCCACCGGACCACCTTCGACGCCTTCGGGCGGCCTGTCGCCGTCGAGACCGGGCGCGGGGACAGCCTCGTGCCCCAGGCCCGCTACGAGTACGACCCCCTCGGCCGCCTCATCGCGATGACCGACGCCGCTGGCGTGCGGACGACCTGGAGCGCGGATGGCGCGGGGCGGGTTCGCGCCGCCCGAAGCCCCGACATCGGGGAGCGCCTCTACCACTACGTCGGCGCCCACCTCCAGCGCGTCGAGGACAGCGCTGGGGGGTGGGCCGAGTGGTCGCGCGATGCCCTGGGCCGCCCCCAGCAGCTCCACGTCAGCGACCCCCTGGCCGGCATCCTCACCACCACCTGGACCTGGGATCGGATGTGGGTCGGCGAGCGCGACGGCCACACCGACCCCTTCGGTTCGGAGCAGCGGGCCTACGACCCGATGGGTCGGACCTCTCTCATCCAGCGCACCTGGAGCGACGGCGCCACCGCGACCTGGGCCTGGGGCCACGACCTCGAGGGGCGCGTCGACTGGACCCGAACGCCTTCGGGTCGGCTGCTCGAAGCCCGACGCGACCAGGGCTTCACCGAGACCCTGCGGCACAACGGCGCCATCCTGCTCCAGGCCGGATGGGACCTCTACGGCCGCGCCGAGGGGTGGCAGAGTCGAAGCGGCGTCGAGCTGCGCCGCAGCTCCTCTCCCGAGGGCGAGCTGGAGTCCGTGAGCCTGCGCCTGGGGGCCCAGGTGCTCGCCGAGCGGGACATCGCCTGGAAGGCCAACGGCCTCGCCGGATCGGTCGACGAGGGCAACGGCCCCAGCACCTTCATCTACGACGACCACATGCAGCTCCAGGGGGTCACCGGACCCTGGACCGAGGCCTTCGGCTGGGGGCCGGGTGGCGATGTCTTCGCGCAGATCACCCCCTCCGGGCGGACCTGGAGCTGGACGCCCCCGGTCGGACACCACAAGCCCACCTCGCGGACCGACGGCGTCGTCAACGAGGTCTTCACCTGGGACAACGCCGGGCGGCTGGAGACCTGGAACGACGGCACCTCCCGCTGGACCTTCCGCTACGACGGCCTCAGCCGCCTGCGCGCGGTCGAGCGGAACGGCCGCCTGGCCCTGGTCCTGGAGCGAGACGCGGACGGGCAGATCGTCCGCCGCATCGAGGGCGACCCCGCCGACCCCAACGCCCCCATTGAGCACGCCCTGGGCGACTGGCGGCGCACCACCACCGGCTCGGTCCTGGAGGACATCCGGGTCGACGGGCAGCGGGTCGGCTTCTTCCAGGACGGCCGGGTCTCGTGGGTCCTGCCGGAACTGGGGGGCACGGTCGCGGCTGTGGTCGACGACTTCGGTGTGCTCCAGTCCGAGCGCAAGCGGAGCGCGTTCGGGGCGGTGCGCTCCGCCACCGGCTTCCAGGACGCGCCGGGGCTGCATGGGCATCGGGAGGAGCCCGGGGGGTTGCCCTTGCTGGCCGCCGGGGCCAGGCATCTGCTGCTGGGGGCGGGGATGTGGCTCCAGCCCGAGCCCCTGCTCCTGGAGCGACCCGGGGGCTCGATCCTCGAAGACCCCCTGCGCTTGCACCCCTACCGCTACGCCCGCAACTCCCCGACCAGCTTCCACGACCCCGACGGGCGCATCGTCGACACCATTGCCGACGGGCTGTTCATCCTCTACGACGTCTACACCCTCTGGCAGGAGCCGGGGTCCTCGACGAACTGGATGGCGCTGGGCGCGGACGGGGCCGGCGCGGCGGTGCCCTTCCTGACGGGTGGGGGGATGGTCGTCCGCGTGACGACCAAGGGGGACCACGTCGTCGATGGGGTCAACGCGGTCGGGAAGATGCTCCCGTCGAGCACGGATGAGGTGGCGGCGGCGGGACGGGAGCTGGTCGAGGAGGGCGCAGAGTGGGTGTCCACCAAGATGGGGGCTGAGGGCGGTCCTGGAGCGGGGAAGCGGTTCCCTCAGAGCGTGAAGGATGCTGCGGAGCAGCAGGCGAACGGCACTTGCGTCTTCTGTGGTGTCGAGACTACACGTTCACCTGGACCGACTCAGCGGCACACCGACCACGCCGTTCCGAAGAGCAGAGGCGGCAACAACACCCTGGAGAACGCCCAGAACACCTGCCGGACCTGCAACCTGCAGAAGGGCGCCAAGACCACAGATGAGTTCCTTGAATAGTGAAGGCAGCAGAATGACGTCGAAGGTCAAGGTCTGGTTCGAGTTGGAGGATGGTGCCTGGCATGGAAGCGCCACGGAGTCCCTTTGGGCTACCGAACTGGCGGATGGCCACTACCGCCTGGAGAACAGCCCCTTCTACGCATTCGGCGTGAGCTTCCTGGACGCGGTCATCGCTGCCCCTCGGAATGGAAGACTCTGGTTCGACCGGGTCGTCAAGCCCAGCGGACATTCGACATACCGAATCATCAGGACGACCGACAGCGACACCGTGTTCAACCGCTGCTGGACGCCCCTACAGACTCTTGGCTGTTCCTTCGAGAGCGGTGACCGGGTTCTCGCTGTAGATGTGCCACCAGAGGTCAACATCCATGAAGCCTACAAGCTCCTCGATGCCGGTGAGCACGCTGGTGCCTGGGGCTTCGAGGAAGGACACTGTGGCCATCCTCTCCAGTAGCCGGCGACATCTTCTTCAAAGCCAAGCCCCCTATCCGTCGGCTTCTCCCACAGCGGATCGGTGCCCCACGTCCACCGGAACCACCCGACCTCTTGCCAGGCCGCGACAGGCGCCTCGTGTTCCCTCCTCCCGCCGACGGCGGCCGTTGGCCCCGGACTACCTGGAGCGAGGGGACACGGGGGCACCGTTGGCCTCACAGGCCCCCGGCCGCTTCACGCAACCCCACGGGCAACTCGCACCTTCTCCAGCCACACACCTCCTCCGGGCACGTGAACCACTCGACGATCTCCTCGATCATCGCCTCCTGGTCGACATCCGCGCGGACTGCCCGCGCAGCCTCCAGCTCCCGACGCGCCTGGTCAACCGCACGATGCAGGTGAGCCACCGCCCGCCAGCGACCCGCTGCCCGCGCAGCCTCCAGGTCCACGAGTAGGGCCCTCAGCTCGCGCTCACGCTGCCGCACCAGGCAGGACTGAACCTCCAACGGCTCCAGGACAGCACCGGGTCGACCGCCCAGCAGCATGGCGAGCAGCTCCTCACGCACGGGCACCTCCTGGAGTCCTGCTCCTGGACAACGGCTCGATGCAGCCGCTCGCCCTCGCCTCCAGGTCGAAGGCCCGGAGCTGACGCGCTTCCTCGTCGTCCAGGCCCCAGCACAGCGCGTCCAGGACGGCAGCGGCTTGGGCGGCGGCGGCGTCGGGGACACCATCCCCTACCCGAGCCGCCAAGTCTTCGCGCTCCCGACGAGCCCGGTGAAGCAGCTGGACGAGGAGCACGACGGCGGATGAGCCCGCGCCTCGGGCGGCCTGGAGGTCTTGCTCCAGCACGGCGATCTGGTGGTCCAACCAGCCCAGGCGATCGGCGCGGATGGGGTCGGCTCAGGCCTGGACCTCGGGGGGCATCTCGTCAGCGCGAAGGCGGCGAGCTGTCGGTGCGATGAAGGCAAACAGTGGCGGGTGCGGGGTGGTCATGGGGGACCTCCGGCTCGCCTTCTTGGTCATCGTAGCCCGTCCGATGCGGGGACGGGGACTTCGTAGCCTTGAGTCCCTAGTTCGCCAGAGGAAAACGTAGCGACAAACACGCTACCGGGAGGCGATGGGCCCCGAGTCGCGATAAGCCGACCTGCTGCACGGAGCCGTTTCGGTTTCGGTCCCTCCACGCCTTGAGAGGGAGAGATGGATCTTCCTGCCACTCTTCAGAGCCACACCCCCAACTCTCGTCGGAGCCTCGCATGCTGATCACGCTCATTCTCGCTGCCTGTTCCACTCCTGAGGATGAGGCGAGCGAGATCGCCCTTCGCTATGCCAATCTCCCCCTCACCGAAGTGGAGCAGAGCTACGCGATGGTCTGTGCCGACGACAAGGCAGCCAAGTCCCTTGCGGAGCAGAAGGCCGCCCTTGAGGCGTTGAAGGAGTCGTTCCCCGACCTGTTCAAGGAGAAGGCCGAGGAGGATCAGGTGTCTCGATCCGTCCAATCCGTGGAGTTGGACGCAGGCAAGACCTCTGGCACCGTCCATCTTGAGCCGACCAAGGGGGACGAGACGGACTCACAGTCGTTCCGGGTTCAGAAGGAGGGAGAGGACTGGTGCATCGTGACTGGATGGGCTGAGATCAAGCGATACGAGGACGCTGCGACGAAGGCTCAAGGCCTGGTGGACGAAGCCAAGTCCCTAAAAGAGAACTGGAAGTTCGACGAGGCCAGCGCCAAGCTTGATGAAGTGGACATAGCATTGGCTGAGATCCCAGAAGAGCACTTCACCGCAGTCTCCGTTCGCTCCGATGTGGCCTTCGAGCGCACTATGCTGGACACCCTGACGAAGGACTGGCTTGGCGGTCGCTGGAGCGGCTCGACGGAGAAGGACCCGATGACAGACCAAGAGAATGCTGTCGTCTACCTGGAGTCCCTGGACAGCCTCACAAACTCTGTCGGCCTCGGCAAAAAGGCTGCCCTCATCGTGAGATGTCAGAAGGGAAAGTTCGAGGCCTACGTTAACGCCGGGACGGTGCTGGACTCCAACTGGCGCTATGATACCGTCTCTGGACAGCACCGCTTCGGCGATGCAAAGGCCGAGAAACTCATCGGCGGCGTCAGCACCTCAAGGGACGCAGTCTTCCTGCGCGACCCCAAGAGCTGGGCAAGGCGCTTCAAGGAGAGCGACGGCTCGAAGTGGTTGGTGGAACTCCCCGTCTACAACCGGACGCCGCAGACCGTCACCTTCGACTTGACCGGCTCAACCAAGGCGATCGACATGGTGCTCGGTGCATGCGGGGGATGAAGCGACCGACGTGGTAGGCTCCGGGCCGACTCAGGGAGGACGCCGATGCCAACCTTGTTCCTCACCAAGACCTGGGACCTGGGACCAGGCCTGGGTGGGAGAGCGCGACGGCCACACCGACCCCTTCGGCGCCGAGCAGCGGGCCTATGACGCCTTGGGCCGAACCTCCCTCATCCAGCGCACCTGGAGCGATAGCACCGCCGCGACCTGGGCCTGGGGGCATGACCTGGAGGGGCGCGTCGACTGGACCCGCACGCCCTCGGGCCGGCTGCTCGAAGCCCGCCGCGACCAGGGCTTCACCGAGACCCTGCGGCACAACGGTGCGGTGCTGCTCCAGGCCGGTTGGGACCTCTACGGCCGCGCGGAGGGCTGGCAG
The DNA here is from genome assembly GCA_020632795.1 of Alphaproteobacteria bacterium. Taxonomy (GTDB): domain Bacteria; phylum Myxococcota_A; class UBA796; order UBA796; family CAJQPC01; genus JACKEV01. Next base: position 15,794 of record JACKEV010000022.1, on the reverse strand, counting down.
AGCCGCAGCGGTGTCGAGTTGCGCCGCCACTCCTCCCCCGAGGGGGAGTTGGAGTCCGTGAGCCTGCGCCTGGGGGCCCAGGTGCTCGCCGAGCGGGACTTCGTCTGAAAGGCCAACGGCCTCGCCGGCTCGGTCGACGAGGGCAACGGCCCCAGCACCTTCATCTACGACGACCACATGCAGCTCCAGGGGGTCACCGGGCCCTGGACCGAGGCCTTCGGTTGGGGGCCGGGCGGGGATGTCTTCGCGCAGATCACCCCCTCGGGGCGGACCTGGACTTGGACGCCGCCCGTCGGGCACCACAAGCCCACCTCGCGGACCGACGGCGTCGTCAACGAGGGCTTCACCTGGGACAGCGCCGGGCGGTTGGAGACCTGGGACGACGGCACCTCCCGCTGGACCTTCCGCTACGACGGCCTCAGCCGCCTGCGCGCGGTCGAGCGGAACGGTCGCCTCGCCCTGGTCCTGGAGCGAGACGCCGACGGGCAGATCGTCCGCCGCGTCGAGGGCGACCCCGCCGACCCCAACGCGCCCGTGGAGCACGCCCTGGGCGACTGGCGACGCACGACCACCGGCTCGGTTCTGGAGGACATCCGGGTCGACGGGCAGCGGGTCGGCTTCTTCCAGGACGGCCGGATCTCGTGGATCCTGCCGGAGCTGGGGGGTACGGTCGCGGCTGTGGTCGATGACTTCGGCGTGCTCCAGTCCGAGCGCAAGCGGAGTGCGTTCGGGGCGGTGCGCTCCGCCAGCGGGGTCCAGGACGCGCCGGGGCTGCATGGGCATCGGGAGGAGCCAGGCGGGTTGCCCTTGCTGGCGGCCGGGGCGCGGCACCTGCTGCTGGGCGCGGGCATGTGGCTCCAACCGGAGCCCCTGCTCCTGGAGCGACCCGGGGGCTCGATCCTCGAAGACCCCCTGCGCTTGCACCCCTACCGCTACGCCCGGAACTCTCCGACCAGCTTCCACGATCCCGACGGGCGCATCGTCGACACCATCGCCGACGGGCTGTTCATCCTCTACGACGTCTACACCCTCTGGCAGGAGCCGGGCTCCTCGACGAACTGGATGGCGCTGGGCGCGGACGGGGCCGGGGCGGCGGTGCCCTTCCTGACCGGCGGGGGGATGGTCGTCCGGGTGACGACCAAGGGGGACCACGTCGTCGATGGGGTCAACGCGGTCGGGAAGATGGCGCCCAGCGCGGATGAGGTGGCGGCGGTCGGGCGGGAGCTGGTCGAGGAGGGGGCGGAGTGGGTGGCTTCCAAAGGGGGACCGGATGTACGACAGCTTGGGGAGGCCATCAGCAACGCCATGGGCCCCAACGCAGGTACATATGGCAAGTGCGTTGAGTGCGCGGATGCGGCGCAGAAGTACCTCTCCGAGAGCGGGCTTGGTGGAAAGCGCGTTCGCATCGAAGCCGACGCAATAGGAGTCCCAGGGCCAGGCGGTCAGACCGTGAAGGCTGGCGAAACTGGATTCCACGAGGTCGTCGAATCAGGCGACCGAGTATATGACAACTTCAATCCCGCAGGTCTTCCGACGAAGGACTACCACCCGAACACGTATGTCTCTGGAAACGTCAAAATCACCGAAACGGATTTTTGATGGGTGAACCTACGGTCTACGATGTGCTCGATGCTGTTCGTGCAAGGCCATGGATGTGCCTGCATGAGCACAGCGTTCGTCATCTCGCCACCTTCTGGGGAACCTACCAATGGACGCTACGCCAATATGATCTGCCGATCTCGATGGGAACTCCTGATTTCAGACACTTCGGGATGTGGGTCGCGGCGCGCCGAGACGAGGGACTACATACGGGCGGATGGCAACACTTCCTGACCTCTGAGGAGGGAGCAGACGGGTGGGGGTCGTTCTTCGAGGAGCTTGATGAGTTCCGACGTCATCGCCTTCATACGGTGGCAAGGGCTGCACTCCCAACACCTCGTATCTGGCCCGTGTACACCTCTCGGCCAGGACTGCAGATCGTTGATGGAGAAATGAAAACCCCCGAAACGAGTGAAGTCGTAGAGGTTGAGCTGAGGGCCTACCTGCCAGAAGAGGCGTTCTTCCTCATCGCCATCTGCGCAGACGGTAGCGAGACGGAGCGCTGGTGTTGGACGAGGAGTAGAGCTGAACACCTGGCGGCTACACAGCTTGGGGTCAAGCCCGACCAATGGATGGAGACGACCGCTGAACCGTAGCGTCGTCTCAACCCACCCCTACCCCCCCGCCAACAACATCTGCACGCCCAGCCCCACGAACACCACCGACGCCACCACCCCGATGGGTCCGAAGACGCGCCGGATCGTGCGCTTGGCGCCCTCCACCCCGAGCCACTTCCGCCAGAGCCAGGCCTTCGGGCTCTGTTCGACGTAGGTGGTCAGCGCCTCGTCGTTGCGCAGCAGGCGGATGATGTTCCCCAGGTTCAGCACACCGACGACGATCAACAGAAGAGCCAGGATGCTCGGCGACATGGGGCCCCCTCGATTGTGGACACCACAGCGTAACCCGCCCCACCTCCGGGCGCGCACCGGGGCCAAGGGGCCGAACGCAGCCGCTTTTCCGTGATGCCGATGAACACGGCAACATCGTGGCCCATCCTCGCGGACCGGTGGCATGGTCAACGACGGGCTCGACGGCGAGGTGAAGGGCGGCGACGGCTGCGCGTCCTTCATGCCGGACTGGGGTGTGGGGGCTGTGGCGATGGCGGTGACGACGACGGGTTCAACCGCGACGACCGGGGCAACGGCCTGGCTCCGGCCAACACTGCGAACGAGGTCGTGCTCTCCCGCTACAGCAACTGAGACCACCCGCTCCCCGGGGCTATGATGCCCCGGGAGCACCCCCCTGGGTCGCACGATGTTCGCGCTGCTCGCCATCACCGCCTGCTCGCCCTACCGCGACATCGAGGATCGCTGGACGGTCGCCCGCGAGGTCTGCGAGCCCCCCACCCCCTTCGTCCGGGACGATGTCCACCCCGACAGCTACGCGCCGATCACCGAGGCCTGCCGCGACCAGCTCGCCGAGGACTTCGGCGTCGCCGAGCAGTTCGACTCGATGAAGGTGCGGGCGTGGGTCCTCGAGGCGCTCTTCAACCTGCTGGGGCGCGACCAGGGCAAGGTCTCCACCCTGGAGGTCGACGAGTACGTCCGCGAGCCCTTCATCGACCACATGACCGAGATGGCTGAGGCCCTGCACACCGACGACCTGGGCCAGCTCCTCTACAACTTCTCAGCCTTCCACATCACGCTGATCATCGACGACACCAGCATCGACGAGGGCTTCCGCTACGTCATCGCGGACCAGACCATGCTGGTGAACAAGACCCTGGAGGTCGAGCAGGAGACCGCGCTCCCCAAGGGCTCGGGCTGGGCGACCTTCGTGGTCCACGAGGCCTCCCACGCCGTCGTGCCCGGCCATGTGATGTGTCCGGATTGGGGCACCCGCGACTGCGACACGGACTGGAGCGGTGCCTACGGCTACCAGGCAGCCACCGCCTGGCGCATGTACGGGTTCTGCGACACCGAGCAGGACGCCTACAACTGCATCCATCTCCGCGATGAGATGGAGAACGCCGAGGAGCGGATCCTCGCGGACTGAGCAGCGAGGGCTTCGACGCCATCTCCCACGGACAAGCGCGGCTGCGGCGACGGCGGTGACCCGGCCGGGTTAAGCCTCGACCATGCGCCTCTCCCCCTTGATCCTGCTGACCGGCTGCACCCTGGTGGACGGGCCCCACACCGCCCTCCAGCAGGCGCAGCTCGCCTTCGCCAACCGCGACCTCGCCGCCTTCGAGCGCGCGGTGGACCTGGAGGCCGTCGCCCCCGCCGTCGCGCGGCTCTGCGGCACGGTCCGGGTCCGCGAGGACTTCGTGGAGCGCCAGTTCCAGACCCCCCACCCCCTGGCCGACCTCGCCCGCACCGTCGGCGAGCCCTGGCTGGAGGCCCTGGTCGAGCAGTCCGGCCCGGCGATGGCCCAGCAGGTCCGCGAGGACTTCGGCACCCTCGACCTCCAGGAGCTGTGCGAGGGGGTCGCCCTGCAGGAGCCCGGGGTCCGCGCGGTGTGGCGGGGCCGCCAAACCGGCCAGATGCCCCTGCCCGTCACCATCTACGACAAGCCCTACACCCTGGACGCCTGGTTCTCGCAGGTGGACGGCGCCTGGAAGCTGACCGGGCTCGACGCGAGCCCGGCGGTCACCGCCTACACCGACACCCTCAAGGCCCAGGCCGCCGAGCAGGCTCGCCTGCTGGCCCGGGACCTCGGGCCGGACCACCCCGAGCGCTGGCGCATGCTGCGCGCCTACCTGGAGCGCAACCCCGACGACACCGCCACGCAGAAGGCCTATGACGACGCCGCCGCGCCTTTCGTCTCTGCCACCCCGCCGCTGGGGGTCGAGGGGGTCCAGGTCGAGCTGGCCGGCCTCCTGGGTATGAAGCGCGAGGTCTCCGCCCGGGTCCGCAACCCCACGGAGCGCGCGGTGGCCGCCTATGCGGTGCGGTTCACGTTCTTCGACGACCAGGGCGAGCCCACCCGGGCCACCGACGGCGACGAGGCGATGACCGCCCGGGTCTCCGCGTCGATCCCGCCCGGGGGCGTGGACCGCGGCGCGCAGGTGCTCGCTGGGGGGCTGCGCTGGCCGCGGCTCGCCCAGGGGCAGGGCACCGTCGTCGAGGTCACCTGGGCCAACGGCGAGCGCTGGGTCCACCCCGCCGTGGAGGCCGGGGTCTGGTAGGCCTCAGCAGGGGTCGTTCTGGCGACCCGGCGTGCCGTACTCGCCGCTGGTCATCACCGAGCGCTGGTCGCACCACCGGCTGGGGTCGTCGTTCTCGTTGCCGTCCTGGTGGTTGGGGTCGACGCCGATGGCGACGCCCGCCCTGAACCAGGAGTCGTCGTAGTGCAGCCAGTCGATCTCCAGGCCGTCGGGGCGGGAGAGCACGACCTCGTCCGCGGTGTTGGCCAGGGCCAGGCCGTCGCCCCGGTAGTCGCGGTTGAACCAGGCGTCGCAGGTCACCCCGCCGTTCTCCAGCGGGTCGGTGCTCGCGCAGAGCACCACGTAGTCGCCGGGCTGCACGATGAGGGGGCCGGCGAGGGTGAACGCGTCGTAGTCGTCGTCGTGGAAGCTGTAGCCGCTGATGTCGACGGCGTAGTCCGAGGTGTTGTACAGCTCGACCCACTCCCCGACCTCGTCCCAGACCAGCTCGGGGTTGATCATCATCTCGGAGAAGACCAGGTCGCCGGGCTGGGCGTCCACGATGATGTCGATGGGCCGGTCGCCCACCTGGACGGTGACGCTGGCCTGGCCCTGCTCGCCGTCGTCGTCCTGGGCCCACAGGGTGACGGTGTACTCGCCAGCGGCCCAGCCCTCGGTCAGCAGGGCGGAGCGCCCGCCGCCGCTGAAGGGCTCGGTGAGGGGCGCCTCGGGGGAGACCGCCCACCAGAAGATGAGGTCGTCGGGGGCGGTGGCGAGGTCGGTGGCCTCGCCCTGGAAGGCGATGGGCGCGTCGACGTCGAAGGTGGCGCCGTCGCCGGGGGTGGTGATGACGACGACCGGGGCGCCCTCGGGCCCGGCCAGCTCGACCACGACGAGGTCCTCGCCCAGGTTGTCGTCGCTGTCCAGCGCCCGCAGGCCCAGGGGCAGGTCGCCCAGGGGCAGGGCCTCGACATCCAGCTCCAGGGCCACCCGACCGTCGCCCGCGGGCAGGACGGGCACCGGCTCGCCGTCCACCAGCCACTCCACGACGAGGTCTGCGGGCACATCCCAGCTGTCGTCGACCACGCCCTCGACCCGCAGCGGCGCGCCCTGGCGGACCAGCGCCCCCGGGGCGGGGGAGGTGATGGTGACCGAGGGGGGCTCCTCGATGCGGTTGAGGCCGGACTCCGGGGAGCAGGCGGTGAGGAGGAGCGGGGCGACGAGGAGGCGAAGAGAGGGCGTCATCGGAGACCTCCGGGCGTGCATCCTCCTCGTAGTGGGGGTGATCGGGGCAGGCCAGTTCCTGACCGCCGGTTTCGTCAGTTCGTCACGGGGCCGTCACGGACGGCGGGTGGAGAGCACCACGAGGTTGCGCGGGGTGACCGCCCGTCGGCAGAACACGCCGACCGCCACCGCGCGCCCGGCCTCGGCCTGGGCCAGCGCCCGGTCCAGCACCAGCCACAGCTCCAGCGGGCGCCGGAACAGGGTGCGGGGCAGGGACAGCAGCCGCGCGACCCGGGCCCGCTGCCAGCCCAGGGCCTCGAAGCGGGCCGCGTCGAAGGCGGGCAGGGCGATGCCCTCCCGGGCGGCCATCCAGCGGCAGAAGTCGGCGAACGGGCGCTGGACCTCGGCGCGGGGGACCGAGGGCAGGGTCGTGTAGCGGTCCTGCCCGGAGACGTGGCGGAGGAGCTGGTCGAGGCCCTGGCGCCAGGCCATCTCCTGGCGGCGCACCGCGCGCAGGTGGGGCCGGGCGACGACCTCCTCGGCGGTGGCCAGGCGGAGCTGCCGGGCGTCGAGGCGCAGCCCGCTGGCCCGCCCCGCGGCCGAGAACAGGGGCACCGGCCCGGCCGGGCGGCGGTGGTAGCAGCACGGCGCGACCGCCACCGCGTCCACGCCTCGGGCCGCAGCCTCCCGCAGCAGGGTCTCGTGCAGGGTCCCGCAGGCGTGCAGGGCGACGGCCGAGCGCCCGGGGCGGAGCTCCTCTTGAATGGCGGGGTCGAGCACGTCCCCGAGGCGGACGCTGCACGGGGCGCCCTCGGCCGCTGCGCGGGCCTGCCCCGCCGCGCAGAGGTCCGGGTCGCGCTCCAGCATGCGGGCGGGCCGCCCGGTGGCCGTCGCGAGGACGCGGCCCAGGTGCCCCTTGCCCGCGCACCAGTCCACGACCTCCCCCTCGGGCAGGCGCGCGGCGGCCAGCGCGGCGAAGGCGCGCACCTGGGCCCACTTGCGGGCGGGGACGCGCCGCTGGAGCCCGGGGTCGTCCAGGGCCTCCAGGGCAGGGCCGGCGAGGTCGGGGACCTCGGTGAGCGCCCGCGCACGCCGCGCCCAGGCCTGCCAGGGGGCGGGGGCGTCGTCGGCGCGGTGGGGGTCGGCCTCCAGGGCGGTCAGGGCGTCGTCGTCCAGCGCGCGCAGCCACGCAGAGACCTCGGGGACATCGGCCTCCCAGCGGGCGGGCTGCTCACGAAAGGGGCGGGACGCCCACACCCGGCGGTGCGCGTGCAGCCACGCCGACAGGGCGCCGCTCTGCGCGGCCAGGGCCTCGGCGTGATCCAGGGGCGCGTTCATGCCGCGACCCTGTATCCTCTGCCTCGTCATGAAGACCTTCTTCGAGTGGGCCCTGCGCCTGGAGACCCGCGCCCTGGAGCCGCCGGCCCTGCTGGTGGAGTACGGGCGGCTCCTGCGCGAGCGGGGCGTGCCGATCCATCGCCTCACCTTCGTGGTGCGGCCCCACCACCCCCAGGTCGGCGTCTGGGGCATCACCTGGACCTACGGGGACGGGGTCTCCGAGCTGCGCATCCCCCGCGACCGGGTGCTGGGCCGGTCCTACGAGGAGAGCCCCATCAAGGCCATCCACGACGGCACGCCCGAGGTGCGCTGTCTCCTGGTGGGCCCCGACGCGGACCTGCGCTACCCCATCTGCCACGACCTGCTGAAGCGCGACTTCACCGACTACATCGGGCTCCCCGTGCGCACGTCGGTGGGGGAGATCCACTTCCTCAGCATGGGCACGAAGGCCGAGGGGGGCTTCCCCGACGCCGCCCTGGACCTCATCCGCGCCACCCGGGAGCCTCTGGAGCTGCTGCTGGAGCTGTCCCTGAGCCGGGTGCAGGCGGAGATCGTCTGCACCACCTACATCGGCCCCCGCGCCGGGCGCGAGGTGCTGCGGGGGGAGATCACCCGAGGCAACGTGCGCCACATCTACGCGGCGCTGTGGTTCTGCGACCTGCGGGGCTTCACCGCGCTCTCCGAGCGGCTGGACGATGAGCCGATGATCGCCCTGCTCAACGGCTACCTGGACGCGGTGGGCGAGGCGGTGGCCGCCCACGACGGCGAGATCCTCAAGATCATCGGCGACGCCGCGCTGGCCGTGTTCCCCTTCGCCCGCCAGGACGCCGAGCTGTACTGCGCTGAGGCCCGCGAGGCAGCCGACCGCGCCGTCGAGGCCGCGCGCCACGCCCTGCGGAACGTGGAGGCCCTCACCGCCCCGGACGACACCCCGCTGCGCGCCGGGATCGGCGTGCACCTGGGGCGGGTGGGCTACGGCAACATCGGCGCGGCCGAGCGGCTCGACTTCACCGTGGTGGGGCCGGCGGTGAACCTGGCCAGCCGCATCGAGGGCCTGTGCAGCCCGCTGGGGGAGCCGCTCCTCATGTCCGAGGCCGTCGCGAAGGCCACCCGGCTGCCCACGCGCGCGGTGGGCACCTTCGCCCTCCGGGGCATCGAGGTCCCTGCGGCGGTCTTCGCGCCGGAGGTGTCAGACGACGGTGTGTGAAGCCCGCCCGGCGCGCGGATAAGCTGGCCTCGTGGCGAGCCGCTCGACCCTCCTCCGCCGCCGGATCAAGGCCATCGTGCAGGCCATCCTGGCGTTCACCCTCACCGCGGGCTTCTACCTGGGGCCCCTCGCGGCCGCCGTGTTGGTGGGGGCGCTCGAGGACACCATCGTCAGCGAGCTGCCCCTGCAGCGCACCGTCGACTACATGGCGTCGATGTCGATGATCCCGTTCCCGGAGCCAAACGCCGAGGTCATCGAGGTCACCCAGGAGCTGCTGGAGCCCCCCAGCTCCAAGGAGGCCACCGAGCCCCCGCCCGAGCCCGAGCGCGCCGACTCCTCCTCCACCGCCCCGGTCAAGCCCCAGGACGGCCCCGGCAAGAAGATCGAGGCCGGCGAGCAGTCCCAGAAGACCCCGCCCCCCGGCAGCACCACCGAGCGCAGCGGCGGCAAGGTCAAGGGCCCCACCCAGGACGGCGAGGGCGCCCGCGCCCAGGACTGCCTGCCCGACAACCCCGACATCCGCGCGATGGGCGACCACCGCTACCGGGTCAAGCAGGACCTCATCGACTACTACGTCAACCACCTGCGGGAGGCCTCCGCGCTGGCGGTCACCGCGTGGCAGAAGGGCGGCCAGGGCGACATCACCGGCTTCCGTGTGTTCCGGCTCCGCTGCGGCAACGACCTCTACCAGCTCGGCTTCCGGGGCGGGGACCTGGTCCAGGAGGTCAACGGCGAGCCGGTCACCACCACCCGCCAGGCGATCGGGGCCTACCTGCGGCTGCGCAACGAGAAGCGCCTGGAGGTCACGATCAAGCGGCGCAAGGAAATCATCACCTTGAGATATCGTCTGGTGTGATGCCCTTCCTCCGGCGCCTCTGATAGGGTCTGCCCACGATGAGCGATCCTGAAGCCCCCCGCTACGGCATGCTGCACGCGCTGGTCCTGGCGCCGCTGTTCCACCGCGGGCTGTACCAGGACGTGGGGCAGCGCTGGCGGGGGTGGGGGTTCATCTACCTGCACGTGCTCGTCGCGGTCATCTGGCTGCCCATCGCCGGGGTCTACCAGTGGCGGCTGCACCGCGCGGTCGAGGACACCTGGCGCGCCGGGCTGGAGGACTTCCCCGCCCTGCACATCTACCAGGGCCGGCTGCGCACCGACGTCGAGGTCCCCTACACCTGGAACGACCCCGAGTCGGGCGAGCCCTTCCTGCTGGTGGACACCTCGGGGACCATCACCTCCCTGGACGGGCGCCCCGAGCGCATGCTGTTCACCCGGGACACCCTGTTCATCGACCAGGGCGACATCCCGGCGCGCACCTACGCGATCAAGCGCTTCCCCGCCCTCTACGTCGACGGGGACACGGTGCTGGACTGGCTGGAGCAGGCCCGGCTGTGGTTCTTCGTGATCTTCTACCCCCTGGCCTTCGTGGTGTCGGTCACCTGGCGCTGCTGCCAGGCCCTCGTCTACGGCGGGATCGGGCTGTGGGTCGCGCGCATGCGGGGGCTCCCGCTGAAGTACGGCGCCGCGACCCGGCTGGCGGCGGTGGCGATCACGCCGGTGATGGCGCTGGATCTGGTGCTCACCCTGGTGGGCTGGACCCCGCCGTTCTGGTGGCCGATCTGCTTCCTGCTGGCGATGGGTGCGCTGGGCTACGCGATCGCGGTCAACGCGGAGGCGTGATGCGCCGGTAGAATCATGGCGTGACCATGAAGGAAGAGGACCGGATCGCCGCGCTGCGCGCCCTGGCCGCCCGCGCGCGGGCCGGGGAGCCTGCGGGCGCGCTGACCGAGGCGCTCCGCACGCTGACCGAGCGCGTCGACGCCCACACCGTGGACTGGGCGCTGTCCCCCGACGCCACCTTCGACTGGACCGAGCCCCGCGCGCTGGACGGGGACCTGCTGGACCCCGCGCTGACCGGCGAGGCCCTGGCCAAGGCCATCGAGGCCTGGATCCCGACCCACCCCCCTGCCCGGCACGAGGACCGGGGCCTGCTGGGCCGGGGCGGGGTGGGCGAGGTGCGGCTGGTCTTCGACACCCGGCTGCGCCGCGAGGTGGCCAAGAAGCTGCTCGCGACCACCACCCCCACGCCTGAGGCCCGCGCGCGCTTCCTGGCGGAGGCCCAGGTCACCGGGCAGCTCGACCACCCCAACATCATCCCCATCTACGACGCCGGCTTCGACGATCGGGGGCACGCCTGGTTCACGATGAAGCGGGTCCGGGGGCGCTCCCTGGAGGAGCACCTCGCCGAGGCGCGGGCCCGGGCCGCCGCCGGGGCCCCCCGCGACACCGCCGGGCTGGTCGACGACCTGGCGATCCTGGTCAAGGTCTGCGACGCGGTGGCCTTCGCCCACGACCGGGGGGTCATCCACCGGGACCTCAAGCCGGCCAACGTGATGGTCGGGCGGTTCGGCGAGGTGCTGGTCATGGACTGGGGGCTGGCCCGGGTGCTCGACATCGCCCCCGACGAGGCCCCCGTCGAGTCCGCCCTGGACGACGCCGAGCGCACCCGGCAGGGCCGCATCGCCGGCACCCCGATGTGGATGGCCCCGGAGCAGGCCCGAGGGGACATCGACGCCATCAGCACGCGCACCGACGTGTATTCCCTGGGCGCGCTGCTCTTCGCGCTGCTGACCCTGCACCCCCCGGTGACCGGCTCGGTGGACGAGGTGCTCCACCGGGTCCGGGAAGGCGCGCTGCCCACCCCCTCCGAGCGGGTCCGCGGCCTCCCCTACCCCCCCGAGGTGCCCCCGGAGCTGGAGGCGGTCGTCGCGCGGGCCATGGCCCTGCACCCCATCGACCGCTACCCCTCGGTGGGCGCTTTCGCCGACGACGTGCGGGCCTGGCTGGAGGGTCGCCCGCTGGCCGCGCTGGAGTACAGCTCCCGCGACCTGCTGCGGATGTGGGTCCGGCGGAACCGCGTCCTGGTCAGCCGGGTCGGGTTCACCGCCGGGGTCGCGATCCTCGCCATCGTCGCGCTGCTCGCGATCTACGTGCGGGACGTCACCGCGGCCCGCAACGCCGCCGAGGCCAGCCGGGACCGGGCCCAGCAGGAGCTGCGGCGCGCCCAGGCCGCCGAGCGGGAGGTCCTCACCCAGCTCGCCCGCACCCAGGTGGCCACCGCGGACGCCTGGGTCGACGACGGACGGCTGGGCGAGGCCCGCGCCCTCTACCGCGCCGCCCGCCAGAGCCTGGCGACCCTGGGCGAGCCCACCCTGGGGGTGGACCTGGGGCTGACCGGGACCTGGCTCACCCACCGCCCCCCGGCGATGACGCTGCAGGCTGACGCCCCGGTGCGGGCGGCGCTCATCGGCGACGCGGTCTGGGGGGTGAGCGAGGACGGCCGGGCCTGGCGCTGGTCCCTGCCCCTGGGGTCGCGGGGCGCGCCGGTGGCCGTGCCCGAGGGCCGGGTGGCCTGGCTCGGCGCGCTGGACGGCGCCCCCGCCGCGATCCTGCACGACGGCGCGACCCTGGCGCGGGTGCGGCTGGACACCGGGGCGGTCGCCTGGCGCGTCGACACCGCGCTGCGCGGGCCGGGCACCCTGGTCCTGGACCCCGACGCCGATCGCCTCGTGGCGGTCGACACCGAGGCCGGGCGGGCCGAGGCCCGACGGGTCTCCACGGGCGCGCCGGTGTCCGCCGCGCTGGGCCGCCCGCTGCGGGCCATCGCGCTGGACGACGACCTGCTGGTGCTGGGCGTGGTGGACGCGAGTCGCCGGGCCCTGCGCCTCGTCCGGCCCTCCGGTCGGGTGCTGGCCTCCCGGCCCGGGGAGTACGGCGCGGGGGCCCTCTCCCCGGACGGCCGCACCCTCGCGGCCTTCAACGTCGTGGATCAGGCCCTGGAGCTGCTGCGGGCCCGGGACGGCGCCCTGCTGGCCTCCGTCGACCTGCGCAACGTGAGCGCGGTGCGCTTCAGCCCCGACGGGCGGCTGTTCGCGGCGCGGGCGGACGGGGTGCTGCTGGAGCTGGACCCCCGCGCCGGGGTCCCCATCGCCCGGTTCGACCACAGCGTGGGCCCGCCCCGGGGCCTGGAGGTGTCTGCGGGCTGGCTGCTGGCCACCGACGACGTCGGCGGGGTCCGGCTGTGGCCGCTGGAGGCGCCGCCCGGGTCCGCGGTCTCCGGGGTGCTCTACCAGGCGCCGGAGGGGGTGGAGCTGTACGGCCTCGCCCTGAGCCCGGACGAGCGTCTGATCGCGGCGGAGGCCTCCGACGGGGCGCTGCGGGTGCTGGACGCGGCCACCGGGCGGCTCCTGATGGAGCTGGACTCCGGGGTGGGCTTCCTCTACATCGCGGGCTTCTCCGCCGACGGGGAGCGGGTGTTCGCGGCGGGCCAGCGTGGCTTCCTCACGGTGTGGGACCTGCGCACCGGCGCGGTGGTCCACCGCCTCAAGGTGCGGGAGCGGCTCACCATCGCGGCGGCCACCCTGCTGGGGGAGGACCGCGCGCTGATCTCCAGCCGCGACGCCCCCATTGAGCTGGTGGACCTCACCACCGGGCAGACGCTGCGCACCTTCGAGGTCCACGACGGCCCCGCCTGGCACCTCCAGGTGCTCTCCGACGGGCGCCGCGTGGCCAGCGCCGGCTTCGGGGCGGAGGTCAACACGGTGCTGCTCTGGGATCTGGAGACCGGCGAGGTCCTGCGCACCTACGCCTCCCAGGCGCCCTGGTTCTATCAGCTCGACGTCTCGCCGGACGAGCGTCTGCTCGCCGCGGCCGGGGGTGACGGCGTGGTCACCGTGTGGGATCTGGAGACCGGCGTGGTGCAGGCCCGGCTGGAGGGCCACAGCCCGCCCGCGCTGGAGGTCGCCTTCCTGGAGGTCCCGGGGCTGCTGCTGTCCGGCGGCGTGGACTGGACGATGCGCCTCTGGGACCTGGAGACCCGCCGGGAGCTGCGCACCCTGTCCCACCGGGGCATGATCAACGGCGCGATCTGGCAGCGCGCCGGCCAGCGGCTGCTCTCCGCCAGCAGCGATGGCACCCTGCGCGCCTGGGACCCGGCCCGCGACGCGACCTTACGTGAGGCCGATGAGCACGGCGACATCGCGCAGCACGCGCTCACGTTGGCGGAGCACGGGGCCCCCTCGGCGGCCGCCGCGCTGCTGGCGGTCAGCGGCGCGGACACCCTCGACCCGCTGACCCGGGCGCATCTGTATGCGGCCATCGGCCAGCCCGGGGCGGCGGCGGAGGCCCTCCGGGAGGCGCTGGCGCAGGGGGAGGTCTCCGAGGTCTACGCGGCGGTGTGGCTGCGGGCGCTGGGGGTGCCTTGAACCGGGGTCGTCGCTGACGTAGGTTGACCGCCCCCCTTCGGAGGCTCTCCCTTGGCGCTCCCCCTCACCCACCGCACCCCCGTCCGCGCCGCCGCCGCCACCCTCGCGCTGCTCGGCCTCACCTTCAACCCCATCGGCCAGGCCATTCGCCCCGCCCGGGCCCAGAGCGTCGGCGAGGTCATCCAGGAGAACCGCTACCTCGTGCTCGGCGGCGTGGTGGGCGTCATCGCGGTCGTGGTCATCACCAAGGCGGTCCTCACCAAGCGCCGGAACGCCCGGGAGGAGGCCGAGCGCGAGCGGCTGCGCGCCGAGAAGGAGGCCGAGGAGAAGCGCATCCGCGAGGCCAACACCCTCCAGGGCAAGGACGTCACCGCCGTCGCGCTGTCCCTGGGCGAGGGCACCCCGGCCCCCGGGGGCGCGGTCGAGCTGATCGCCACGGCCACCCTGGCCGACGGCGGCGTGCTGGTCACCGAGGGCGGCGGGGGCGGCCAGACCCTGTGGTCGGACTACACCGTGGCGGTCGAGGGCGGGGCCTTCAAGGGCGGGCAGGTGTATCCGGCGATGGACCCCCGCGAGATCGCCGACCACCGCGTGGTCGTGACGGTCACCAACGCCCACGACCCCGCCGACACCGCCACCCTGGAGGTGGCGATGGACTACGCGGTGCGGTTCAACGCGAACCTCTCGGGCTGGTCCGGGGACAGCGGGGACTGGGGGCGGGAGGGCGCGGCGGGCCGCGACGGCGCCGACGACGGGGACGGCGACGGCGGGGACGCGGGGGACGGCGGCGACGGCGGCGACGGGCAGCGTGGCGGTCCCGGCCAGCACGGCCACAACGTGATGGTCCAGGCCCGCGCGGTCCAGGACGCGGCCCTGGGCAGGGAGATGCTGCAGGTCCTGGTCGAGGACACGGACGCCGGCTCGCAATGGCGTTTCCTCATCGACCCCGACGGCGGCAGCCTGGGGGTGTGGGCCCACGGCGGGGACGGCGGCAGCGGCGGCCCCGGCGGTCGCGGCGGGCGCGGCGGCCACGGGGGGCGCGGCGCGAACCCCGGCAGCGGCGGCGACGCCTACCAGGGCCACGGCGGGAACGGCGGGGACGGCGGGGATGGGGGCGACGGCGGGGACGGCGGCGACGGCGGCGACGGCGGCACCATCACGATCCTGCTCGACCCCTCGGCGGCCGGCTACGAGGCGGTCTTCGTCACCGGGAACAGCGGCGGGAGCGGCGGCAGCGGGGGATCGAGCGGCTCCGGCGGCTCGGCGGGCATGGGCGGCACGGCGTCTCGCAGCGGGCAGCAGGGGCGGCAGGGTGCGAGCGGCGGGTACGGGCAGCAGGGGCAGGCCGGGCGCGGCGGGCCGAAGCCGGAGGTGCGGGTGGAGGCGGTGGGGTTTGATTGGTGAGGGGGGCCGTCGAGGCGGTTTTGATGAGTTATCAGACCGGCGGCGGGCTCGGTTTCGGTCGTCCATCACGGACTCCAAGATCTGAAGGTCCATCCAGGACAGACAGAGGTCTCGGAGAATCGACGATACACGCAACGTATCGACGCGTGACCGCGAGGAAGCCGCTGAGGTGCTGGTTGTCCTTCAGAGTTTGAATCACGCCTGCAACTGGCACTGAGGTTTCATCGCGCCCACGCGTCGATTCGCTACGGGAACCTCCGATCTCTTCGAGGGCTCTGTCTGCCCGTGACGGGCCTTCGAAACTCGGAGTCCGTGATGGACGACCCTGATAGACCCTTCGCCAACCCATCAAAGGCGGATTGACAAGGACTACACCCGCCCATCCCGCACCAACGCCCCGTACGCCTCCAACACCGCCAACGCCTCCGCCTCCGTCCCTGACGCCGCCACGTACTCCGCGCTCACCAGGCACCACGGATGCGGCGGGCTGGACAGGGTCTGGGCGGCCATCACCGCGGCGTCCAGGTCGACCTCCCCCTGGCCCAGCGGGGTCCACTCGTACTTGTGCATGCCCCACACGAACACCCGGTCGCCCACCCGCTGGAGGGGCTGGGGGAAGAACTGGCTCCACGGGGAGACGTAGCGCACATCCTTGAGGTGGTACGCCAGGATA
>JACKEV010000021.1 GCA_020632795.1 Alphaproteobacteria bacterium | reverse complement strand
TAGCCTCTTGGCCCTTGGCCGACAGGATGGCCCTCGAGATGTGACTAGTGGTGAGCCGTGACGGACGACCCCATCCGGGCCCCCACCTGACTTCCCGAAGCAGCCCCTCCGCCGAGGATCCCTACGGGAACCTTCACCCCGCCTTGTGCATCCGCACGCCGCTGGCCTCCAGCTCGTAGACCTTGTTGTCCTGGGCCTGCTTCTCGGGCATGGCCTCGGCGTCCTCGGACTCGGAGGCCAGGTGCTCGACCCACTCGGCGTCCAATTCGCGCACGGTGACCCGGCCCTCGACCTGGCAGTGGCCGCCGGCGCCGTCCTTGGGGACGGAGAAGGCGTGGTCCTTCATCAGCACGCGCATGCTCTTGTCGCCCTCGGCCAGGACCATCCAGCAGCCCTTCTTCTGGCAGACCTCGGCCACCCGGCCCTCGACGCGCACGGTCTTGTCGACGAAGGCGGCCGGGTCGTCGAGCAGGGCGCTGGCGGGCAGGACCTCGTCGACGGTGAAGGCCGCGCCGTGCTCGGTCCAGTCCGCCTGCGCCGCCTCGGGGGCGGGGGCCTCGGGGGCCGGCGCCTCGACGGCGGGGGGCTCGGGGGTGGCGGCGGGCTGGCTGTCGCAGGCGAGCAGGCCGAGGAGCAGCAGGGTCATGGGGTCACTCCACAGAATCCGGGAGGGGTCCCTATCCGGTCTCAGGCCCCGGCGCGACGGGCCCAGCGCACCATGCCCTCGATGTTGTCCTTCACCACCTTGGGGGCGGCGGCGTCCGCGCCCCGGGTCATGGCGGCGAACTTGAGGCGGCCGACGTCGTCCTTCGACGGCGCCGAGCTGAGCGCGTAGCCGACGACCCCGTCCTTGGCCAGCCAGGCGCCCACGTTGTAGGCGCTCCGGGCCGCCGTCCGGCCGCTGAGGGCCTGGGTCTCCGGGCCGAGCATGCCCCAGTACGCGAAGCGCCAGCCGTCCCGCGTGCCGCCGTCGGTCAGCACCAGCTCGTTGTGCAGTCCCCCCAGGACCGGGAGGTTGATGAGCTGGTAGAAGCGCACCGCCTGGGGCGGCTGGAAGCGCGCGTCCGCGATGGAGCGGCAGGCGTCGACGTGCGCGACGTTGCCGACGTAGTGGTCCACGTCCATCACTCGGGCGATGACCCCATCCGCGTCGACGGGCCCGACCGGGAGCAGGCCGAAGCCCTCGGCGGTGGGCCGGCCCCCGTGGCTCCACGAGGAGAAGGTGAACCGGCTGACGGGGGTGCCAGGCAGGTGCTGGAAGACGCGGTCGACGAAGGCGGTCGCTTCCACGGGCTCGACTCCTGTGAAGGGTGGACGGGGAATGCTCGTCCGCGAGGCCCCTGGTGTCAAGCAGACCCCCCGTCAGAGGCATGTCAGACCCCCACCCGCTATGTTGCGCCCTCCCCCCGGGGTAACCAGGATGACCGACCCGCTCTCCCTGATCGACGCCCTCATCTCCCGGTACGGGCTCTCCGATGAGGATCGCGCCGCGCTGGAGTCCATCCTGGAGATCACCCGCCCCCCCACGGGAGCGGACAGCGACACCTTCGACGCCCTGACCTCCCAGGAGCTGCTCTCGGAGTCGGTGGGGGACTCGCCCACGGCGGCCCTCGCCCGCGCCGCGGACGACACCCGGGCGCCCTTCGAGCGGCGCTTTCGGGACCTCGGCCTCATCGGGAAGGGGGGCATGGGCGAGGTGCGGCGGGTCGAGGACCTCGCCCTGCGCCGCACCCTCGCGCTCAAGACCCTCCAGCCCCGGCTGGCCGGCAGCGCCCACGCGGTCACCCGCTTCGTGGAGGAGGCCCAGATCACCGCCCAGCTCGAGCACCCCGGCATCGTCCCGGTCCACGAGCTGGGCACGATGCCCGACCGCCGCCTCTACTACACCATGAAGGAGGTCCGCGGGCGCCCGCTGCGGCACCACATCAAGGCCGTGCACCGCGCCTCGACCGAGGGCTGGGCGCCCTCCCCCGACGGGTGGACCCTGCGGCGCCTCATCGACGCGCTCCGCCGGGCCAGCGAGGCGGTGGCCTACGCCCACAGCCGGGGCGTGCTCCACCGGGACCTCAAGCCGGACAACATCCTGGTCGGCGACTTCGGCGAGGTGCTGGTGGTGGACTGGGGCCTGGCCAAGGTCACGGGCCACGCCGAGGAGCAGGTCCACACCGCCCGCACCGAGAGCCCGCTGTTCGAGACCCACTTCGGCGCGGTGCGCGGCAGCCCTCCCTACATGCCGCCGGAGCAGGCCTTCGGCCAGAACGACCGCATCACCGAGCGCAGCGACGTCTATGCCCTGGGCTGCGTGCTCTTCCACATCCTCACCGGCCGCCCCCCCCACGCCCGCGAGGTCGGCCCCACCTGGACACCCGCGCCCCTGGAGGGCCGCTGCCCCATCCCCGATGACCTCGCCGACATCTGCCACCGCGCGATGGCGCACCGCCCGGAGGAGCGCTACGGCGACGCCTCCGGGCTGGCCGACGACCTGCGCTCCTGGCTGGACGGGGCCTTCCGGCGGGAGCAGGCCCTCAAGCTGGTGGGCCAGGCCGAGTCGCTGCGGCCCCGGATCAAGGCGCTGCGCCTGCACGCCGACACCCTGCGCGACGAGGCCGCCGCCGCCCTGGAGAAGACCCGCCCCCAGGACCCGGTCGACCTCAAGCGCCCCGGCTGGCAGAAGCAGGACGAGGCCGCGCGGATGGACCGGGAGGCCGAGCAGGCCGAGCTGCTCTACATCCGCACGATGCACAACGCCCTGAACCGGGACCCGGGGCTGCCCGAGGCCGAGGCGGGGCTCGCCGGGTACTACCGGGGCAAGCACGCCGCCGCCGAGGCGGCCGGGGACGCCCGGGAGGCCGGCCGCTACGAGGCGCTGGTCCGCGCCCACGACAACACCGGGCGGTTCTCGTCCTACCTGAGCGGCGACGGGGCCCTCACCCTGCTCACCGACCCGCCCGAGGCCGAGGTGCGCATCCTGCGCTATGGCCCACAGGATCGGCGTCTCGTGGCCGAGCCCTTCCGAGAGGCCCGGCGCACGCCGCTCGTCGGCGAGCCCCTGCCCATGGGCCGCTACCTGTGCGAGCTGCGGGCCCCGGACCGCGCGACGGTGCGTTACCCGGTGTTCATCCGGCGGAACGAGCACTGGGACGGGGCGCCCCCCGGACAGACCGAGCCCAGCGCTGTGCCCCTGCCCCCGGCCGACGCGCTGGGCCCGGACGACGGCTACGTGGCGCCCGGCTGGTTCGAGTGCGGCGGCGACCCCGAGGTGCTGACCGGGCTGCCGGGCCGGCGGGTGTGGCTGGACGGCTTCGTCATCCGGCGCTTCCCGGTCACCAACGTCGAGTACCTGGCCTTCCTCGACGACCTCGTGGCCAGGGGCCGGGAGGCGGAGGCGCTGGCCTGGGCCCCCCGGGAGCGGGGCGGCACCCACGGCCAGCAGGGCCGGCTCATCTACGGGCGGCGGGACGACGGCGGCTTCTACCTGGCCGCCGACGCCGACGGGGACCGCTGGGACCCGCAGTGGCCGGTCTGCATGGTGAGCTGGCAGTGCGCCACCGCCTACGCCGCCTGGCTCGCCGAGACCACCGGCCAGCCCTGGCGCCTGCCCGGCGAGCTGGAGTGGGAGAAGGCCGCCCGGGGCGTGGACGGCCGCTGCTTCCCCTGGGGCGACTTCATCGACCCCACCTGGGCCTGCACCCGGGACAGCCACGACGGCCACCCCCTGCCGGTGCCGGTGGACCGCTTCCCGCTGGACGAGAGCCCCTACGGGGTGCGGGGCATGGCCGGCAACATGCGCGACTGGTGCGCGGACGTCTTCCACAAGGACGGGCCCTGGCACAACACGGCCGAGGGCAGCTACGGCATCGCGGGGCGGGTGTTCCGGGGCGGCTGCTGGGACTACCCGCCGCAGAACACGCGCTCGGCGTTCCGGTACACCAGCGTGGAGAGCTGGCGGCACGTGAACGTGGGGTTCCGGGTGGCGCGGAGCCTATAGGTCCTTGGCGAGCAGCCGGCCCTGGCGCTCCATCTCCCGGGCGACGAAGGGGGCTCGCCGCTGGAGGTAGTCCAGCGTGATGTGCTCGTTGAGGTACTCCCGAATCCAGGTCCGCCGGGCCACGCAGAAGTCGTCGTATTCAGACAGCCCCAGCTTCTTGATGGTGTCCTGGATGCGACGCTTGAGCGCCTCGTCCTTGAGATCCGGGTTCGCCTTGATCTGACCACCCACCAGGTCCATCACGAACCAATCGTCCATGACCTCGAAGGGGTCGATGCAGTCGGGGATGACGCCCTTCTTGGCATTGACCAGCCCACAGGCCAGGCGGTAGTTGGACCACTCATACGCCTGGAGCCGATCTGCGGACTTGGGGACGAAGTGCTCCACAGTACGGCTGCCCGTGTCGAGCGGGATGTAGGTGCAGACGTAGGCGCAGATGCCGCCATACGCCGTGTGGAGCTGGCCGAGGCAGTCACGCCAGTACGGCTTCAGCGCGTCGCTCGGGATGTCCTCAATGCGGGTGATGGGCTTCTTCGTCTTCGGCTCGACGAGCTGCGGGATGTTCGGGCCGCGCCGCTTGAGGGTGGGGGGCTGGCCGATCTGCTCCTGCATCGCGCTGAGGCCCGGCTGACGGACCTCGCCGTCGAAGTCAGCCGGCTCGGGTTGGAGGGTGACCGGGATCACGAAGCCCCTCCGCCGGTGACCTTCTCCACGAACCACCCCCAGCGGACGAAGAACGGGTCCAGGTCCCCCAGGGTCTGCCGCAGCGCTTTGTCCACAGCCACAACCTCAGCCGGCTCCGGGCTCTCCTCCAGCAGCAGCGCGCGGGCGCGGCCAAGGGCCTCCTCGGCCTCGACGGAGGTCGCCGCCCCCAGGTCGAAGATGTCCGAGGTCAGCCACGACGATGCGTCGCCCCGGCGCACCCAGGGCACGCGCTTCAAGGTGACCTCGTGGTCCACCAGATCCAGATCCCAGAGCGCGTCGCGGTCCGATTCGAAGCGCGGCTCCATCGAGGCCAGGACCAGGGGGGAGTGGGTCGCCGCGATGAGCTGCACCGGGACGTCGGCCTGCCCGGTGAGGGAGTCCATCACCCCGAGGAGCGCGGCGAGGATGCGGCGCTGCCACTTGGGGTGGAGGTGGGCCTCCAGCTCGTCCACCAGGAAGATGATCTCGCGGGTGACCGGGCGGTTCATCACGGTCGAGATGCGCTGGTGACGCTCCCAGGCCCAGACCAGCAGGTAGGCCAGAGCACAGATCCGACGCATGCCGGCCGAGGCGGCCATCAGCGGGACGTCCTGCCCGTAGGGCATGCGCAGGGTCGGCTGCTCGTCGCCGTCGATGGACACAGGCGTGGGGTCTCCCGGGGCCAGGACCTCCTGCGGACCCGGCGAGAGGGCCTCAAGCACCGCCGTGAGCTGGCGCCAGGGGTCACCGCCCCGGGCCTGCCACAGCAGCCAGTCGGAGAGCAGCCCCTTGAACGCGCCGCCCCGCTCTTCGGCGCCTTCCGGGCGTCCCTTCCAGACCTCGTCCGCCTGGAGGTGGATGGCGCCGCGCGCGTCCCCGAGCGTCCCGGCCTTGGACTCGGAGCGATAGCGGGCCGGATCCCACACCGAGAAGGAGCCGTCGACGCGGGCGTAGAGGACGAGCCCGGGGTCCGCCGGCTTGCCGCGCTTCCGCCTCCAGCTCTGGGCCTCGAAGTCGAACGGGCAGGTGTCCTCGGTCAACGCGACCTCTCCGCTGTAGGCGAACGAGATCATCGGGGTGACCCCCGCGCCCCGATGCGGCAGCGCGCCCAGCTCATCCGGCCACGACCGGGTCAGCGCCCACCAGGCCACGTCCAGCAGGAAGCTCTTGCCCAGACCGTTGTCGCCGGTGAGCAGGTTGACCCGCGGCGCCACGGGACTGAAGTCCATGCCCGGCGCGGGCCCGACGTCTGTGAGCGTGATGGCGTTCAGCATGGGGGTTCTCCGGGACAGCCGACCATAACGCAGCAGCGGGCGTGGCTACTTCAGCTTGCAGATCTGGAACGCCTCGCTGCACGTCAACGCCGCCCGCTGCCCCTCGGCGACCGTCACCCGCCCGGCGAACACCGGCACCCCGTCCGAGAACGCGGCCCGGATCTCGTAGGTGCCGGCGGGCAGGGCTTCCAGGGGGCGGGCGGCGCCCGACGGGTCGCGCAGGATGACCTTCAGGGCGTCGCCCTCCAGGGTGAGGCGCGCGGGCTGGGGGGCCGCCGGAGGGGCGACCGGCTTGGACGGGGGGGTCGCGACGGGGGGCGTGGGCGCCTCCGCCGGAGGGGTGACCGGCGCGACCACCGGCTCGGGGGTCGGCTCGGGCGGAGGCGGCTCGACCGTCGGCTCCGTCGGCGGTGGGGCCGGCTCCGGGACCGGCGCGACGTCGACGACCGCAGGCGGCGAAGGCTCCGGCCCCGCCGACCGCGACGCCATCCACCAGCCCCCCCCGCCGCCGATGAGCAGCGCCAGGGCCAGCACCGCCCAGCGCCGCCGGGACGCCCGCCGGTCGGTGTCCCAGGAGACCTCGTCCTCCCCGCCCTCCAGCCCGGTGTCGTCGCTGTCGAAGAACCCGCCGTCGCCCAGGGTCCCGCCGCCGCCGACCGCCTCGTCCGCCACCAGGGTCGGCGCGACCCGAGGGGTCGGAGATGCCGATGAGGACGACGTCTCGGAAGAGAGCAGGTCGCCGTCGAACATCTCCGGGACCATGGTCATGCCCGGCGACGGCGGCGGCGCGGCGTCCCTCGGCTTCGCCGAGGCGCCGGGCGCCGGATGGTCCGGCGGGGCAGGCGGCAGGCGCTCCAGCAGGCTGGCCATCGCCGCCTGCATCTCCTCGGCGGTGGCGAAGCGCTCCTCGGGCTTGAACCGGGTGGCGTGCCGGATGAGCGCCCCGACGTCCGGCGGCAGGGCGCCGAGCACCCGGTCGTCCAGCTCGCTGGCGAACAGGTCCACCGGCTGCTCCCCGGTCACCAGCCGGTACAGGGTCGCCCCCACCGCGTAGAGGTCGGACCGCACGTCGACCTTGCGGGCGTCGATGCGCTGCTCGGGGGCCATGAAGCCCCAGGTGCCCATCACCGAGCCGGTCTTCGTCAGCCCCGCGCCCTCGTCCAGCCGGGCGATGCCGAAGTCGGTGAGCTTGGGCTTGCCCTTGGCGGTGACCAGGATGTTGTGGGGCTTGATGTCCCGGTGGATGACCCCGGCGTCGTGCGCCGCCTCCAGCCCGTCGAGCACCCGGAGGAGCAGCCCGCAGGCCATCGCCGGGGGCATGGGGCCGTGGGCCTCGACGTGCTCCTCCAGGGAGCCCCCCTCGACCAGCTCCATCACCATGAACGGCTGGGACCCGGCGTCGATGACGTCGTGGACCGCGACGATGTGGGGGTGCTGGAGGCGCGCCATCGTGCGGGCCTCGGTCACGAAGCGCTCCCGGATCTTCGAACTCATCGCCATCGCCGGGGAGAGCAGCTTGATGGCCCGATACACCTGGAGGCGCTCGTCGTAGGCCCGGTAGACCGTGGCCATGCCGCCCTCGCCCAGCGGCTCGATGAGCTGGTAGCGGCCGTCCCCCAGGCTGGTGGGCGCTACCACTTCAGGATGGTGACGGTCCCGAGCCCCACCGCCGCGCCGAAGAACACGACCGAGCCGAACGCGAAGGTGTTGGTGCGGCCACGCAGGTCGGACAGCTCGCTGGTGGGGGTCGTGGTGTCATAGAACTGGTTGCTGTAGACCTTGGCCACCCCATACATGCCCCCCGCCGCCAGCAGGGTGCCGCCGGTGGCGATGAGCAGGGGCATGCGGACGTTGGGGGCGTCCTCGGGCAGGGGCGCGGGGCCCCACTCGGGCAGGGTCTCGCCCGGGGGCAGGTACAGGGTCTCGACCAGGGTGTCGCCGCTCTCGTAGACCTGGAGGATGACGGGGCTGTTGGCCGGCCGGGGCGCGCCGCGGACCCCGCCGACGGTGACGTAGCCGCCCACCGGGGGGTAGGGGGTGCGCAGCGCGCCCTCGTCGGCCAGCACCGCGTCGTTGTAGGCCTCGATGAGGGGGTGGCCCGGGGGCGCGACCGACTCGGGGACCTCGTAGCCGGGCTGCAGCTTGCGGGCGGCGTGGAACTCGGAGGTGACCTGCTGGCGCTCGCGGGCCACGAAGGCGCTCATGCCCATCAGCCGGTGGAAGGCCGCCGCGTCGCTGGGGGAGATGGACTCGCCCAGGCAGGGCAGGGCCTCCAGCGCGTCGTCGCGGGCGGCGTTGAGGGCCTCGACGTCGAGGTCGGCGAAGGCCTGCTCGCCGCGGGCGGCGGCGGCGTTGAGGTCGGCCAGGGTCGTCTGCTGGGTGCAGTCGCCCAGCCGCTGCCCGGCGTGGGCGAGGCCGGTGAACGCGCCGAGGCCGAGCAGGAGGAGGGTGCGGATCATGGCCGGAGTTTGCCGTGTTCGCAGAGGGGCGTCAACGGGGCGCCCCGCCGAGCCGGGCCTCGGCGGCCTTGCGCTTCTTCGTGGCCGCCCAGCCGCAGATCGGGCAGGCGTCGAGGTCGTGGCCCCGCGCAGGGCAGTGCTCCCGGCCGAAGAAGATGATCTGGAGGTGCCGGCGGTTCCAGGTGTCCGGGGGGAACACCTTCTTGAGGTCGCGCTCGGTCTGGACGACGTTCTTCGCCTGGGAGAGCCCCCAGCGCGCGGCCAGGCGGTGGATGTGGGTGTCCACCGGGAAGGCCGGCACCCCGAAGGCCTGGGCCATGACCACCGAGGCGGTCTTGTGGCCCACCCCGGGCAGGGCCTCCAGGGCGGTGAAGTCGGCGGGGACCTGGCCGCCGTGACGCTGGATCAGCAGCTTGGAGAGCGCCTCGATGTTCTTCGCCTTGGTCGGGGCCAGGCCCAGCACCTGGATGTACGGGAGGATCTTCTTCGCGCCCAGCGCCGCCATCTTCGCGGGGGTGGGCGCCGCCTCGAACAGCGCCGGGGTGACCTCGTTGACCTTCTTGTCGGTGGTCTGCGCGGACAGCAGGACCGCCACCAGCAAGGTGAAGGGGTCCTCATGTTCCAGGGGGATGGGCTGCTCGGGGTAGAGCGCGTCGAGCTGCTCGCCGATGCGCGTCGCCTTCTCCACTCGGGTCATCGAGCCGCTATCCTTTACGGTGAGGGATCGGTGTCTACCCTCTTTAGCAGCACGCTCTCCACCCTGACAGAAACTGTCCACCCGCCAAGACCGGACCATGCTGACTGAACCCGCAGACGTGCCCCGCCTCGCGGGGCCCGATGACGACGACAACGACAAGCAGGGCCGCCCCGACAAGAAGGGCAGCCTCGCGCTCAAGGAGCGCACCCGGGTCGAGAAGCCCCGCATGTACAAGGTGCTGCTCCACAACGATCACTACACCACCATGGAGTTCGTGGTCTACGTCCTCCAGCGCGTCTTCCGGCACACCGAGGCGTCGGCCACGCGCATCATGCTGCACATCCACAACACCGGGATCGGCGTCGCGGGCGTGTTCACCCGCGAGATCGCCGAGACCAAGACGCGCAAGGTCGTGGAGCTGGCCCGTCAGGCCGACTTCCCGCTCCAATGCACCTACGAAGAGGCATAGATGCTCTCCCGGGAACTCCGCATCACCCTCCAGCTCGCGGTCTCCGAGGCCCAGCGCCGCTGCCACGAGTACCTCACCCTCGAGCACCTGCTGTTCGCGATCCTCCACGATCATCGGGGCTCCGAGATCATCGAGGCCTGCGGCGGCGACGTCGACGAGCTGCGCGAGCAGGTCGATGCCTTCCTCGAAGAGAGCCTGGAGCGGCTCCCCGAGGAGGACGCCGGCTCCCCCGAGCAGACCCTCGGCTTCCAGCGCACCATCCAGCGCGCCGCCTACCAGGTCCAGTCCTCCGGCCAGAAGGAGATGGACGCCGGCAACGTGCTCGCCGCGATGTTCCGCGAGCAGGACAGCCACGCCGTCTACCTGCTCCAGCTCCAGGAGGTCACGCGGCTCGACATCCTCAACTTCATCTCCCACGGCATCCGCAAGGCCGGCGCCCCCAAGCGCCGCAGCGCGCCGGCCGGGGGGGCCCCCGAGGCCGAGTCCGGCGGCGACGACCCGCTGACCTCGTTCTGCACCGAGCTGGTGGCCGAGGCCGCCAAGGGCCGCCTGGACCCGCTCATCGGCCGCAAGCCCGAGCTGGAGCGCACCATCCACATCCTGGCCCGGCGGCGCAAGAACAACCCGCTCTACGTGGGCGAGCCCGGCGTGGGCAAGACCGCCCTGGTCGAGGGCCTCGCCCAGCGCATCCACACAGGCGACGTGCCCGACATCCTCAAGGACTGCCGCATCTACGCCCTGGACATGGGCGCCCTGCTGGCCGGCACCCGCTTCCGCGGTGACTTCGAGGAGCGCTTCAAGGGCGTGACCACCGCCCTGGAGGACGACCCCAAGGCCATCCTGTTCATCGACGAGATCCACACCGTCGTGGGCGCGGGGGCCACCAGCGGCGGCAGCATGGACGCCTCCAACATGCTCAAGCCGGCGCTCCAGAAGGGGCTGCTGCGCTGCATCGGCTCGACCACCTTCAAGGAGTACCGCACCGCCATCGAGCGGGATCGCGCTTTGGCCCGCCGCTTCCAGAAGGTGACCATCACCGAGCCCACCATCGACGAGACCATCGCCATCCTGCACGGCCTCAAGCCCGGGTACCAGGAGCACCACAAGGTCACCTACACCGACGACGCCATCGAGGCCGCCGCCCGGCTGGCCGACAAGCACATCCGCGACCGCTTCCTGCCCGACAAGGCCGTCGACGTGATGGACGAGGCCGGCGCCGAGGTCCAGCTCAACCCCGAGCGCGAGGTGGTCGAGGTCAACGACATCGAGACCACCGTGGCCCGCATGGCCAAGATCCCCGCCCGCACGGTCTCCGCGTCCGAGGAGAAGCAGCTCGAGGGCCTCGCCGAGCGCCTCAAGTCGGTCATCTTCGGCCAGGATCCGGCCATCGACAAGGTCTCCACCGCCGTGAAGCTCTCCCGGGCGGGCCTGGGCCACCCCGAGAAGCCCATCGGCAGCTTCCTGTTCGCCGGGCCCACCGGCGTGGGCAAGACCGAGCTGGCCCGCCAGCTCGCCTTCTCGATGGGCATCGAGTTCATCCGCTTCGACATGTCCGAGTACATGGAGAAGCACACCGTCTCGCGGCTCATCGGGGCGCCCCCGGGCTACGTCGGCTTCGACCAGGGCGGCCTGCTGACCGAGGCGATCAACAAGTCGCCCCACTGCGTGCTGCTGCTCGACGAGATCGAGAAGGCCCACCCCGACATCTACAACGTGCTGCTCCAGGTCATGGACCACGCCACCCTGACCGACAACAACGGCCGCAAGTCGGACTTCCGGAACGTCGTGCTCATCATGACCACCAACGTCGGCGCCCGCGAGATGGCCCGCAAGGGCATGGGCTTCATCGAGGGCGAGGCCTCCGACCGGGGCAGCGGCGCGATGGAGCGCACCTTCTCGCCGGAGTTCCGCAACCGCCTGGACGCGGTGGTCTGGTTCGGCAAGCTGCCGATGGAGGCGGTGCTGCGGGTGGTCGACAAGTTCATCATCGAGCTGGAGGCCCAGCTCTCCGACCGCGACGTCACCTTCGACCTCACCGAGGCCGCCCGCCTGTGGCTGGCCGACAAGGGCTACGACGACCGCATGGGCGCCCGCCCGATGGGCCGGGTCATCCACGAGAAGATCAAGCAGCCCCTGGCCGATGAGATCCTGTTCGGCAAGCTCAAGCGCGGCGGGCGGGTCCAGGTGGACGTGAAGGACGGGGCGCTGGACTTCTCGTATGACGGGAAGGATGAGCCGGAGGCGGAGGAAAAGGAGCCGGCGGAGGTGGAAGGGTAGCGACGCCCGGTAGCGCAATCGCCACCCTCCGCGTCCCCATCCGCGCTATACTGCGCGCCTCATGCCCCGCCACCTCCTGACCGCCCTGCTCCTCCTCGGCGCCTGCGATCGGGGCCGCTCCGGTCCCCCGGATGAGGTGCCTGCGTCCTCGGTGCGCGGCGCCACGATGCACCGGCTCACCGAGGTGCAGTGGCGGAACGCCGTCGAGGACCTGCTCGGGGTGGCCTTCGAGGGCGAGCTGCCGGCGGACTACGTGCTCTACAACTTCGCCGCCGTGGGCGCGGGGCAGGCCACCGTCGCGCCCTATGAGCTGGAGCAGTACGAGTCCGCCGCCTGGGCGGTGGCCGAGCTCGCCCTGCCCGACGCCACCGGGCTCACCGAGACCCTGGGCTGCGCCCCCGCCGGGCCGCTGGGCCGGGAGGACCTCGTCGACGACCCGGTGGAGGGCTGCGTGCGCCCCTGGCTGGCCGAGCTGGCCCGGGACGCCTGGCGCCGCCCCGTCGACGTCGCCGAGCTGGACGACCTCGTCGCGCTCTACAGCGCCGTCGACGCCAGCCTCGACAACCCCACCCTCGCCGCCCGCGCGTCGGTCGCGATGGTGCTGCTCAGCCCCCACTTCCTCTTCCGGGTGGAGCGCGGGGCCCCCGAGGGCGAGCGCCGCCGCTACACCGACCACGAGCTGGCCGCCCGCCTCGCCTTCTTCCTGACCGATCGGCCCCCGGACGCCGCGCTGGCCGCCGATGCTGACGACGGCCGCTTGAGCGACCCCGACGTGCTGCGCGAGCACGCCGAGCGCCTGCTGGCCACCGACGCCGCCCAGGAGGCCTTCGGCCGCTTCTTCGCCGAGTGGATGGCCCTGGACCGCATCGCCCTGGTGGACAAGGACCCCACCCTCTACCCCTGGTTCGACGCCACCGCCCGCAGCGCGATGGACCAGGAGCTGCGCCTGCTGTTCCAGGAGATCGCCCTGGACGAGGACGCCGACCTGCGCACCCTGCTGACCACCGACATCGCCTACGTGGACGCCACCCTGGCGGGGCTCTACGGCGTGCCGTACTCGGGGCCGGGGTTCCAGCGCGTGCGGCTGCCCGCCGAGCTGGACCGGGGCGGGCTGATGGGCCGCATGGGCATCCTCTCCCTGAACGCCCACAGCACGCTGACCTCCCCCACCCTGCGCGGCAAGTTCGTGCGCAACCGCATCCTGTGCCAGGACATCCCGCCGCCGCCGGAGGGCGTGCTGGCCTCCCTGGACGAGGTCGAGGGCGGGGGCACCCTTCGGGACCAGCTCGAGCAGCACATGACCGACCCCACCTGCGCGAGCTGCCACCAGCTCATGGACCCGGTGGGCTTCGCCCTGGAGCACTTCGACGCCGCCGGCCAGCGGCGCGAGCTGGACAACGGCCAGAACATCGACGCCTCGGCCACCATCGAGGGCCAGGACGTCTACGGCGCGACCGAGCTGGGGGCCGTGCTGGCCGCGCACGAGCGCTTCGGGGTCTGCGTGCCGTCCCAGCTCTGGCGGGACGCCCTCGGGGTCGTCGAGGAGACCTGGGACCAGCCCGCCCTCGACGCCCTGGCGGCGGGCTTCGCGGACGCCGGATACCGCTTCGAGCCCCTGGTCATCGACGTCGTCACCAGCGAGCCCTTCCGCTACGCCCTGGAGCCCGACGACGTCGACGCCCCCGCCCCCCACGAGCTGTGCGACGGCGCCGACCAGGACGCCGACGGCGCGGTGGACGAGGGCGTGGTGCGGGCCTGCGAGGCGCCCTGGGGGCGCGGCCTCCAGGAGTGCAGCGACGGCCGCTGGCTGACCTGCGTGGGCCCCTGGCCGCCCCCCGAGACCTGCGACGGGGTCGACAACGACGACGACGGGGCCGTGGATGAGGCCCTGGGCGTGGACGTCTGGGTGACCACCGACGCCGCCCTGGTGGCCGCCCACAGCGCCTGCGATCCCGACGCCACCGAGACCAGCGGCCCCTGCAACGCGGCGGTGAACCGCACCTGCGCGGCGAACGGCTGCGCGGTGACCGGCTTCGGCCCGGTGGCCCAGGACGACGGCGCGGCGGCCCTGAGCTGCCTCGACGCCACCGAGGTCACCGTGCTCGGCGCCACCTTCGGCGCGATGGCCGCCCAGCACGGCGGCTGCGTCAGCACCAACCCGGTCAGCCCCGACTGCAACGCCGCCATCAACCGGTGGTGTGCGTCCCAGGGCCTCAGCACCGGCTTCGGCCCGCTGGAGCACGCTGGCGAGGACCTCGCCGTGGCCTGCACCCCGAACGCCACCCGGTTCTCCTCCACCTACACCGCGCTGAGCGCGTTCGACCCGGCCTGCGACGGCAGCACCGAGCGCATGGGCCGCCGCTGCGACCGGGCCATGCACCAGTGGTGCCGCGCCCAGGGCTACGCCACCGGCTTCGGCCCGCTGGAGAACTCCGGGGACGTGGCCTACGTCGCCTGCCTGGGCACCCACGAGGGGGCGGAATGACCGCGAAGCGCATCAGCCGACGCACCCTCCTGCGGGGCATGATGGCCGGCGCGGCCGTGGCCGTGCCCCTGCCCCTGCTGGAGGCGATGTTCTGGCGGCGCGGGCAGGCCCTGGCCACCGAGGCCGTCGCCCCCGACCGCTTCGGCCTGTGGTTCTGGGGCAACGGCACCCGCCCCGAGCACTTCGTGCCCTCCACCACGGGCTCCGGCTGGTCCCCCAGCGCCGAGCTTTCGCCCTTGAGCGGCCTGGTCCCCTACCTCAGCGTGGTCTCGGGCTGCGAGATCAAGACCGCCACCCACCCCCACCACTCCGGCATGTCGGGCATCCTGGCCGGCGACGTCTACTACCAGCTCGGCACCACCCGCGACACCATCGTGTCCACCTTCAACCGGCAGTCGGTGGACCAGGTCGCCGCCGACCACTTCTCCGGGCAGACCCCCTTCCGCAGCCTGGAGCTGGGGGTCACCCGCTTCCGGGGCACCGACGAGGGCTCCACCTTCGAGCACCTCAGCCACAACGGCCCGAACAACGTCAACCCCTCCGAGTACGACCCCCGCGCGGTCTACAACCGCCTGTTCTCCACCCCCGACGACCCCCGCGTGGACCTCGCCCGCCAGTCGGTGCTCGACGCCGTGGTCGACCAGGCCATCGACCTGCAGCGCAGCCTGGGCTACGACGACCGGCTCCGGGTGGAGCAGTACCTCGACAGCGTGCGCACCCTGGAGACACAGATCGCCGCCAACGTGGGCGCCTGCACGGCGTTCGACGAGCCGGAGTCCTACCCCGACGTCAACGGCCAGGAGCAGATCGAGCAGAAGAACCTCATCATGAGCCAGCTCATCGCCCTGGCCCTGGCCTGCGACCTGACCCGCGCCTTCTCGGTGCAGTTCAGCACCTGCGGCTCGGGGGTGGTGGTGTGGCAGGTGGGCGCCGCGAACGGGCTGCACACCCTCTGCCACGAGGAGGCCATGCCCCAGGACACCGTGCACGCGGCCATCACCTTCACGATGGGCCAGCTCGCGGTCTTCCTGCAGACCCTCGCGGACACCCCCGAGGGCGACGGCAGCCTGCTCGACCACTGCGGCATCCTCTGCACCACCGAGCTGGCCGACGGCTGGACCCACTCCAACCAGAACTACCCCATCCTCGTCGCCGGCAAGGGCAACGGGCGGCTGCGCGGCGGGGTCCACTACCGCTCCGTCTCGCTGGAGAACACCTCCATCGGCGTCTACACCGCGCTGCGCGGGGCCGGGGTGGACGTCACCAGCTTCGGGGCGGGCGCGGGCTACGCGAACACGGTGTTCTCGGAGCTGCTCACGTAGCGCACCACGCGATGTACCCCTGGAGCTGCGCCTCCACCGCGTCGCTGTCCACGCCGAGCTGCTCCAGGCTCCGATTGACCGTGTAGCTCGTGCGCTCCCGGGGAGCGTGCTCGGTCGGGACGTGCGGCGGCAGCGCCTCGGTGTCCAGGCAGGCCCGGTACACCGTGCGCATCGTGCCCTCCAGGTCCGAGACGTAGTCGGAGAAGCGGACCACCGTGCGGGCGGGCCCCTCGGCGCGGGTGAACCACGCCTGCTCCGCGCGGCAGTAGGCCACCTCGGCGGGCACGATGACCTCGGTGAGCCAGGCCCAGGGCGCCGCGCCCAGCGACTCCTCGAAGGGGTTGCCGTGCATGTGGTTGAGCTGGCTGCGGATGCGCGAGATCGGCTTGCGGATGACCGTGAGGAAGCGGGCGTCGGGGAAGCGCCGCGCCACCGCGTCCGCGCCATCCAGGAAGTGGCCCTTGATGAACAGCCGCCGGGGCGCCCCGTCCGGCCCCAGGCCGGAGAACAGCAGGGTCTTGCGCCCCAGCCGGTCGATGAAGGCCGGGAAGTCCTGGTCCCACATCCTGCGGTTGTGGGCGGCCGTGCCCGCGAACACGAACTCGTCGGCCATGAAGGCCGGCCCGAACATCGGGGAGAGGTGG
This sequence comes from Alphaproteobacteria bacterium, assembly GCA_020632795.1. Taxonomy (GTDB): domain Bacteria; phylum Myxococcota_A; class UBA796; order UBA796; family CAJQPC01; genus JACKEV01. The sequence continues at coordinate 184,766 of JACKEV010000021.1, read as the reverse complement.
ATGAGCTGCAGGGCGAAGTACATGACCTCGAAGCTGTCCGTGCGCAGCGCGTCCAGCTCGTGGCGCTCGATGAACTCCCGGGTCATGCTGCGATGCAGCAAATCGTCCAGGGTCTCGGCCGGCAGGACCCGGCCCAGCGTGGCCCGCGTCAGGCGCCACAGCCACAGGTAGGGGAACACGCACTGGATCATGGCGGGGGCGGCCAGGCCCGGGTCCTCCTCCAGGTAGCGGGCGATCTGGGTGCTGCCGCTGCGCGCGGCCGAGAGCACGATGACCGGGGCCACCACCGGCGTGTCCCGGAGCCGCCGGCCGTACAGCAGCTCGTCCAGGTGCCAGGCCAGCAGGCGCAGGGGGGTGAGCGCGACCTTCTGGAGCACGCAGAGGCTCAGCCACACCCGGGACAGCGGCGGGATGCCCGGGGGCGGCGGGCGCTCGGTCCAGGCGGCCTTGAGGTAGCGCAGCACCTGATCGGCGCGGGGCTGGCAGGGCACCCAGCCCCACACCGCGACCCCCAGGAGCGCCAGAGGCCACAGGCCGAGGGTCAGGAGCAGCAGGGCCGTGACCGAGAGCCCGTAGAGGGTTGTCATCACAGCGAACGGGGCGGTGGCCGCACGGACGCGCCGGGGCTCGCCGGGGAGCTGATCGGTGTCGGGGTGGACGTACACGCCGAGGAGTCTATGCGATCGCGGCCAGCCGTCGGCCCGCCTGGAGGACCCTGGGCGCCCGCCGCAGGAGCCGCGGGATCAGGACCGCTGGCGCCGCCGCCGAGGTGGCCACCGTCGCGGTGACGTCCACGATGAGGCCGAGGATCTCCAGAGACAGTCCGACGATCTCGCCGTGCCGCCGCACCTCGCGCGTCAGGGCGAGGACCCCCTCCCGGGAGGTCTCGGTGGACGTCAGGACGCGCAGCCGAGGCCCCACCGGCATCAGCGCGGTGTCGGGCCCCTGCGCGGGCAGGGTGACGACCCCGGCGACCCCGCGGACCACGCCCGCCGCCGCGCGCACGCAGGCGTCGAACAGCGCCACGAGGCGGTGGTAGACCACCCGGAACACGCTGGTCCAGGCGACGTCGTCCAGCTCCTCCGCGCCCCCCAGCCGCCCCTCCAGCGCGCGCCGCAGGCCGCCCGGCCCCTCTTCGACGCGCGCCCGCGCCCGCTTGAGCCAGCCCTCGGCGTGCCGCTGCCCGGTCCACACATGCTCCGGCCGCTGGAGGAAGGCGCTCCAGCCGGCGCCGACGCCGTCGGCCTCGAAGAGGGGCAGCACCTCCTCGATGACCCCGTCCAGCTCCGCCTCGGTGACCACCTCCTGGGCCAGGCCGTCGACGGGCACGTCCAGGTCCTCCTGGCGGCGGCCTCTGCGGCGCCTCGGGCGGGCAGGCAGGCCCACGAGCTGGCCCTGGACCCCGGCCAGCGCAGCCTGAGCGTCCCTTGACGTCTTGACGCGGCGCCCCAGCGGGGGGTGGAGCGCGTCCACGTCGAGCAGCAGGTCGAGCAGCTCCGGGGGGTCTCCGGGGGGCGCCCCGGCCTTGTCACGCAGCTCCCGCTTCATCCGGTCCAGCCGGCTGCGGCCGCGGCTGAGCGCCGCCCCCACCTGCTCGCCTCCGGGAGGTCCGGCCGAGAAGTCGGGCGGATCCCCGAGCTTGAGCTGGGCCATGCGCCACATCAGCGAGCGCTCCAGCGCGGGCAGGCGAGCGCCGTCCCGGGTAAAGCGCGCGGGGTCGAGCGGCCCATCGAAGGTCGCCAGCGACGCCAGCGCCCCCCAGGACGCCGGGTCGAGGTGCCCATCGGCCTGCAGGCCGGCCTCCTCCTGGAACTGCCGGAGGCCGTCCGCGGGGTAGCCCAGCCGGGAGAGCCGCCGCCGCACCTCCGCCGCGCGGGGCTCCGCATACAGGCGAACCGGGGCGTCGACGACGGGGTTCGGCGAGACCCCGAGCCGGCGCTGGAGGGTGTAGAGGTCGTCCGGCAGCGCGAGGAGCGCGTCGAGCCGGTCCCCGTGGCCGCTCATCCGGTGAGCTGGCTCAGGATCTGGTCCTTGAACATCTTGATGAAGTCCATGCGGACCTGCATGCCGACCTCCAGCACGGAGCGGTGCAGCTCGATCAGCTCCTCCCGCGTCTCCGTGCCGGGGTTGTTCGTGTAGAAGTTCACGACGTCCATGTTCGGCCGGACGCGGGTGGCCGCGACCAGGACGAGCGTGCTGCGCTCGGAGTTGGGGGTGAAGCGGTTCCAGTCCAGCGCGTCGCCGTTGAACTCGGTCTGCTCCAGCGTGCCGGTGAAGGTGAGGACCTCCAGGGCGGTCAGGTCGGTGATGTCATCCCGGACCTTCTTCAGGGCGTCAGCGAGGGACATGGGATCTCTCCGTCTTCGGGGCGTTCCGGACGCAGGGGTGCCCCGAGTGTACGCGACGCCGCCGCTTCAGCGCGAGCATCCCCCACAACGCCGCCGCCATCGCCATCCCGGAGGGCCCCCCTGCTGCGCTGCACCCGCACCGCCGGCCGTCGCAGGCCACCAGCGGGTCCGCGGTGTCGGCCTCGGAGGGCTCGAAGCTGACGCAGTCGATGGCCCAGAGCGCGGCCTGCTCGGACTCCCCGGCCAGGAGGAGCGACTGGCCGTCCAGGGTGAACGCCACCGCCTCGGCGTCCTCCTCGGGGGGGCCGGGCAGGGGGCTGCCCGCGCTGGCCAGGGTCTCGGCGAGCCCCCCGCCGTCGGGCCGATGGAAGAGGACCACGTCGGCGTCGGTGCGCACCACCACCCGGTCCCCCAGGGGCGAGACGTCGGCGCCGGTGATCTCGGTCTCGTCCACGTCCAGCGCGGAGAGGTCCAGGGTGCCCGCGCGGGTCAGGACCACCTCGGCGCCCGCCACCGGGGGGGCCTGGGGGAAGAGGTAGACCCCCGCCGGGCTCTCCTTGGTGACGACGGCGACCTCGCCGGTGAGGGGGTCGACGAGCAGCGCCTCGGCGTCGTGGGGGCCGTCGGGGTAGCGGAAGCGCAGGGCCTCGGGCACGCCGCCCTGGCCCGTGCCACCCGCGCCGGGGATCGGCTCGGGCACGCGCCAGATCACCCCGCCGCCCCGCTCGTCGTCGTTGTCCCCGATGTCGCCGATGTAGAGGCAGGCGCAGGCGTCGACGTCCGCGCCGCAGGGGCCCACCGCGATGTCCTCCCAGTCGACGTTGTCGGCCCCGGGGAGGAAGAACGCCCCCTGGTCGGCCCCGTCGATCCCCACCGCGTAGAGGGTGGCGCTGCCCCCGGCGTCGTTGTGGGCCCAGAGCGTGCCGGGGTGCGCCCGGCTCGCGACCAGCCCGGACAGCTCGTTGAGGGCGTCCTGGTCGATCCGGGCCACCCGCTCGGCGGGCATCCAGGCGTGGCAACGCCCGTCCTCGACCCCCCAGGCGGCCTGGCTCAACAGCATGGACAGAATCACGGCGGTGGTGGCCCGAGGTTGTGCGTCAGCAAACGTAGCGTCATCTTGACGCCGGGTCGATAGACACGCCGTCACCCCAATGTCACAATCCTACGCCTCGTCTGTGGAGCAACCGACACCATGCCCCGCTGGATTCCCTGGCTCCTGCCCCTGTCGCTCGGCTGCAAGGCCGACCCGCGGCTCGACCTGGTGCTCAACGAGTTCATGGCCAGCAACCAGGAGACCATCCCCAACGAGGAGGGCAGCTACGCGGACTGGGTCGAGCTGTACAACCCCGCCGACGAGGACGTCTCCGTCGCGGGCCTGTACATGACCGACGACCTGAACGAGCCCACCCTGCACGCCCTGGGCGACATCGTGGTCCCGGCCGGCGGCCACCTGCTGTTGTGGGCCGACGAGGAGCCCCAGATCAGCGCCTGGCACCTCTCCTTCAAGCTGAGCAAGGACGGCGAGCGCCTCGCCCTGGTGTACGTCGACGACGACGGCAACCCGAGCGTGATCGACGGGGTCGAGTTCGGCCCCCAGGAGCCTGACGTGTCCTGGGGGCGGGTGCCGGACGGCGGGGCGTGGCAGACGCTGAGCGTCCCCTCCCCCGGCCAGGAGAACCGCTGAACGATGACCAGGCAGCGTGTCCTCAGCACAGCGCTCGGGGTGGTCGCCGTCGCGGCCCTGCTCGGGCTGGCGGCCTGGTTGAGCGGCGACCGGGCCGAGCAGCGCGCCATCCTCGGCGCCCAGACCCTGTTCACCCTCTCCACCCCGGCCCCCGGCCTCTACCAGTGGACCTTGAGCGGCGGCCCCGAGCCCGAGGGCCCCACGGTGCGCTGGCAGGACGCCGTGGCGGTGGATCGCGGTGACGTCGTCGCCCTGCACGTCGCGGAGGGCCTCACCACGGGAGACCGGGTCGAGATGGGGCAGCGCCTGGCCGTGCTGACCTCCACCCGCCTGCAGGAGGAGCTGGCCGACCTGCGCGCCCAGATCGTCGCGCTGGAGTCCCGCCGCGCCCTGCTCACCGCCGGCTCCCGGGACGAGGAGGTCACCGAGGCCCTGCGCCGGGTCCGGGTGGCCGAGGCTCGCCAGGCCGAGGCGCTGGCCTCGGTGGACCGCCTGCTCAAGCTGGACGGCCAGTCGGTCGTCTCGGAGCTGCAGCTCCAGGAGGCCCGGCTGCGCGCCGACGTCATGCAGACCGAGCTGGACCTCGCCCGCGCCGGGGTCGCCGTGGCCCGCTCCGCCGACCGGCCCGAGGCCCTCGCGGAGATCGACGCCCGCCTCGCCGGCCTGAGCGCCCGGGTCGACATCCTGGAGGACCTCACCGAGCGGCCGATCGTCAGCCCGATCTCCGGCGTGCTGGCGCTGCGGACCGCCCCTGAGGTGCTGCAGGTGATGGACATCGACGCCCTGCACGCCCGCTTCCCCATCGAGCAGGCCTGGCGCCCGCAGCTCTCCCCTGGAGCCAAGGTCACGTTCACGTCCGCCGTCACGAGCGCTCCGGTGCAGGGCGAGCTGGTCTCGATCAGCGACGCCGCCCACCCCCTCAACGGGCGCCAGGTGTTCTGGGCCTGCGCCACGCTGGACAACCCGGGCGCAGGGCTGCGGCCGGGCATGAGCGGCACGGTCTCCCTGGAGGTGTCCCCGGCGCGCGAGCTGCTGGGCCGCGCCCTCGCGGCGGTGGGCCCATGACCGGGTGGGACGAGGGGCGCTACGAGTTCAAGTACGCCCTGCCGCTGTCCCGCCGCAGCGAGCTGATGGACCTCACCGCGCCGCACACCATCCCCGACCGCAAGGCGCGCTCCATCGGCGCCGACGCCCACGGCTACGAGGTCCACAGCCTCTACTACGACACCTTCGACGGCGAGCGCCCCACCCTGCGCGACTACTTCGAGCGCCTCGCGGAGCGCTCGATCCGCGACCGGCTGCGGGTGCGCACCTACGGCCACCGCGGAGAGGAGCAGCCCGTCTTCCTGGAGAACAAGCGCAAGCTGGACGACCGGGTGGTCAAGGCCCGCGCGCTCATCGGCAACACGGAAGGCTGGGACGCGGCGCCGGGGCCCACGCCGTGGCGGGCGCTGGCGCCCGGCCTGCGCCCCAAGGATCGCTTCGCCTACCGCGACTTCGATCGGCGGGTGGTCGGCGACGGCCGCCGCCCCGTCTCGGTCGTGCACTACGTTCGGGAGGTCTACACCGCCCTCGACGACCCCGCCTGCCGCCTGACCATCGACCGGGACGTCTGCGCCACGACCTGCCCGACGTCCCTGGATCTCTACGCCGCCCCGGACGTCGACCTCATCCCCCGGGACTGGGTGGTGCTGGAGATGAAGTTCCGCGCCCACCGCCCCCTCTGGATGCGACGCATCTGCGCGGCCCTGGGCCTGCGCGCCGTGCCGATCTCCAAGTTCGGGCTCAGCGTCGCCCTGGGGTTCCGCGGCGGGCACGCCCGTGAGCTGCGCTTCTTCACGCCCTACCCCCTGCGCCGGATCGGCGCCTTCGCCCGCCGCAGCTTCGGCGCCCGGGCCGGCGACTGGCGCGCCGACGCCGCGCCGCGCCGCGCCGAGGCCTGCCCATGAACGAGCTGGTCCTGGCCCTGGACTCGGGCACCCCGCTGGGCGCCGCCGAGGTGTTCACCAACCTTCTCGTCACGCTGCTGCTGGGCCTGGCGGTGATGGGGGTGTACCGGGTCAGCGTGGGCCGGCGGCTGATCTCCCCGGCGATGCAGGCGTCCCTGGTGCTGCTGGCGATGATCGCGGCGATGGTCATGATGGTCATCGGCAACAACGTGGCGCGGGCCTTCTCCCTGGTGGGGGCGCTGGCGATCATCCGCTTCCGCACCCGGCTGCGCAGCCCCTGGGACATCACGTTTGTCTTCTTCTCCCTGGCCACCGGCATCGCCTGCGGCGTGGGGGCGACCCGGGTGGCGGTCATCGGCACGACGGTGATCTCCCTCTCGGTGCTCGCCCTGCGGCTGCTGCCCGGGTTCGGCGGCGGCGCCCCCAGCCGCAGCATCCGCTGCGATCTGGCCGCCTACGAGAAGGCCGAGGACGGCGTGCGCCAGATCCTCGACCGCTACACCAGCGAGCGCTGGCTGGAGGAGGCGCGCAGCCTGCGCTTCGGCGAGACGATGTCCTACCGCTACCGCGTGCGGCTCAAGGACGACGAGCAGCTCCCCGAGATGATGCGCGCGCTGTCCGAGTCCGGCGGCGTGGAGCGGGTGGTCTTCACGGAGGACGAAGAGCGCGCAGGCATTGAAGATTGAGGTCCTGACATCCGCTTAATGAAAAACTGACAGCCGACCTCGGACACCGTGTCGTAACATCCAAGGCCCCCCTCGCTCCAGGGAGCGCTCCATGACCCGGTACATTCCTGCCATCTCGCTCGCTCTGCTCATCGCCTGTGACGGCAACTCGGTGAAGATCGACCTGGGTGACACCGGCGATGACGGGGGCGTTGTACCCGAAGACCCCGATGATCTCGATGGGGACGGCTTCTCCACAGACGAGGACTGCGACGACACCGACGACACCATCAACCCGGACGCCGAGGACGGCCAGGACGGTGTGGACAACGACTGCGACGGCTACACCGACGAGATCGACGTCTGCGAGGGCGCCCACGAGGTCATCCAGGACGCGGTGGACGAGGCCCCCGACGGCGGCGTCGTGCTCATCTGCCCCGGCACCTACGCCGAGAACCTCGATCTGAGCGGGCGTGAGGTGACCCTCATCGGGCTCGAGGGCGCCGCCGAGACCGTCGTGGAGGCCGCCGAGGCGGGCTCCCCCGTGATCACCGTCGGCTCCCGCGCCGAGGTGGTGATCGAGGGCCTCACCATCACCGGCGGCGTCGCCACGTCCGGCGGCGGCGTCTACTGCGACGACGCCGAGCTGACCCTCACCACCTCGCTCATCGGCGGCAACACCGCCGAGACCCACGGCGGCGGGCTCGCTGGCGACGACTGCGACATCACCCTCGAGCTGTCGGTCGTCACCGCCAACACGGCCGGCGGGCGGGGCGGCGGGCTGTACCTGGAGGGCAGCCACGGCGCGGTCAGCAACAGCCTGATCGAGGGCAACGTCGGCGACGAGGGCGGCGGCCTGTTCATCTACAACGGCGACGTCGACGTCGTGGACAACGAGATCCGCGGAAACGATGCCCTGACCACCGACGAGGAGCTGTGGGGCGCGGGCAGCGGCGGCGGCGGCCTCTGGATGGGGGCGAACAGCCTGGTGCGCGGCAACGTCATCGCCGAGAACCACACCGGCTACAACGGCGGCGGCGCGTTCTTCTACCGGGGCTCCCCCTCGGTGGACGCCAACGAGGTGCTCGACAACCGCTGCGACGAGGACGGCGCGGGCCTGTACTTCAACTACGCCAACGCCCAGATCACCGACAACCTCATCGAGGGCAACGAGGCGGCCGACGACGCCGGTGGGCTGCGCCTGTACGTCGGCAACAGCACGATCACGGGCAACCAGATCCTCAACAACGTCGCCAACGACGACGGCGGCGGAGCCAAGCTCTCCCACTCCCACCACACCTTCGTGAACAACCACATCGAGGGCAACCGCACCGGCGACGCGGGCGGCGGCCTCGAGCTGGACAACGACAGCACGGCGGTCACCGACAGCACGTTCCTCAACAACCAGGCCTACCGGGGCGGCGGGCTGCACAACTGGCGCACCGAGCGGAGCTTCACCATCTCCGACTCCCACTTCGAGGGCAACACCGCAGGCGACTGCGGCGGCGCGCTGGCCTTCGACAACAACCCCTACCGGGTCACCCTCGAGAACCTGACCATCCAGGACAACAACGCCGACGACGGCGCGGGCATCTGCACCGAGCTGGTCTACCGTGACCCCGAGGACGTGGGCGGCCAGGAGGACTACTACCAGCGCAGCGTGCTCCGCCTCCGCAACCTCGCGTTCATCGACAACAACGCCAGCGACGACGGCGGCGTGGCCTACGTCAAGGCCGGCGACGTGGACATGGCCAACGTGGTCATGGTGGACAACGAGGGCCCCGGCGCCGCCGCCATCGCCGCCAAGCTGGAGGGCGTGGTGGTCGTGAACAACGCCATCCTGTCCGGCAACTCCGGCGGCCCGCTGTTCCTGCTCGAAGACGACGGCGAGATCGGCATCCGATACAGTGACATCTTCGACTACTCCTCCATCGGCTCCACCGTGTCGAACCCCATCGGCGTCGACGGCAACATCTCCGATGATCCCCTGTTCACCAGCGGCTTCGAGCTGGACCCGTCCAGCCCCTGCGTCGACGCGGGCGACCCGAACATCCGCGACCAGGACGGCAGCCGCTCCGACATGGGCCTGCATGGCGGCCCTGACGCCCCCTGAAAGGCACCCTGAAAGGCACCCTGAATGCACACCCTGACCCTGCTCGTCCTGACCCTCGTCGCCTGCGGCTCCCCCAAGCTCGGTGACGACTCGGGGCTGACCACCCTCGACGACACCAACGACACCCAGCCGACCACGGACATCACGCTCTTCATCAACGAGTTCATGGCGTCCAACAGCGCCTGGGTGTTCGACGAGTCGGATCCCGAGGACCCCTGGACCCCCGACTGGATCGAGATCTACAACCCCGCGGACGTGTCGGTGGACCTGGAGGACTTCACGATCTCCGACGACCTGGAGGAGCCCGACAAGCACACGCTGGGCGACCTCTCGGTCCCGGCGGGCGGCTTCCTGCTGCTCTACGCCGACGGAGACCCGGAGCTGGGCGACGAGCACCTGGGCTTCAAGCTCAACCGCGAGGAGGACGCGATCGGCCTGTTCAGCCCCGAGGGCGTGCCCCTGGATCAGATCACGTACACCGATCAGGTCACCGACTACTCCGCCGCCCGCATCCCGAACGGCGGTGAGTTCTCCCTCACCGCCGACGCCACCCCCGGCGCGTCGAACCCCTCCGAGGCACCGTGATGTGGCCGCTCATCCTGGCGGTGGGCTGCGGTCCGGTCTCCATCAAGGTCGATGACAGCGGTCCGGCCTCGATCGACGACTCCCACACGCTGGTCGGCGACACGGACATCGAGGACATCCCCGGCACCCCCAGCGACAGCGACGTGCTGTTCGACCAGAGCCGCATGCCGGTCCTGGAGCTGGAGCTGTCCAGCAGCTCCTACAACGCCCTGCAGCGCAACCCCTACGAATACGTTGAGGGCACGCTCATCTACGACGGCGTGCGCTACGAGCCCATCGGCGTGCGCACCAAGGGCGAGAACTCCTGGCGGCCGATCAACCAGAAGTCCTCGCTCAAGCTGGACTTCAACCGCTACGAGGGCGGCCCGGGGCGCTTCCTGGGCCTCAAGGGGCTGACCCTCAACGCGATGAATGAAGACTACAGCATGATGCACGAGCGGGTGGCCTACTGGCTCTACCGCAAGGCCGGCGTTCCGGCGTCCCGCGCCAACCACGCCATCGTCCACCTCAACGGCGAGCTGTACGGCCTGTTCGCGCTGCTGGACACCATCGACGACGTCTTCCTGGGGCGCTGGTTCGAGGACACCTCCGGCTCGCTGTACGAGCAGCACGACGGCGACTACACCGACGCCTACGTCCAGAACAACACCTACTTCCAGCTCGAGGAGGGCGAGGGTGACCGCTCCGGCCTCCAGTGGGTGGCCGACGCCCTGGAGAACTCCGGCCCTGACGCGGTGGCCCTGGCCGGTGAGCGCCTGGACTGGGAGGCCTTCCACCGGTACTGGGCGGCGGGCAGCATCGTCATGAACTTCGACGCCTACCCCTTCCGCTTCGCCGGGGACGACTGCCACGTCTACGACGACCCGACCCGCGGCAAGCTCGTCTACATCCCCCACGGCGTCGACGAGTCCTTCTACTACAACGACAACTTCGAGGCCCGCGCCGCGGGCCACCTCTCCGCCCGCTGCCGCGAGGTGCAGAGCTGCCGCGACGACTGGGCCCTCATCGTCTATGACGTGCTGCAGGTGGCCGAGTCGGAGGACATGCTGGGCTTCGCCGAGACGGTCCGCGAGCAGATCGCCGACGCCGCCGAGGCCGACCCCAACCGCAACTACAGCTGGTCCAACGTGCGGGCCTACCAGCAGGACATGATCGACAAGATCGAGCGCCGCCGGGCCTCGGTGGTCGACTTCATCGGGCCCCCCCCGGAGTAGGGGGCCCGCCCGGGTCGACGCGCGGCCCTACTTCGTCGTGCAGTTGTCCGAGAGGTTGGCGACCGTCGCCGGCCCGACGCCGCTGATGCGGGTCAGGTCGTCGCAGGTCCCGTAGGGGCCGTTGGAGGAGCGGTCGTCGACGATGGCCTGGGCCTTGGCCGGGCCTACGCCCGGGAGCTGCTCCAGCTCGGAGGCGGACGCGGTGTTGATGTTGATCTGCCCGCCGGCCGAGGGGCGCGAGGGGGCTTCGCGGACCGCGTGGCTGTCGGTGCGGTTGTCGTCGTCGGAGAGGTCGACCGTCGCGGGCTCAGCGTTTGCCGCGGCGCTGGCCCCGAACACCACCAGGCCGTCGAGGTTGGCCAGGGTGGCGGGGCCGATGCCCTTGACCTCGTCCAGGTCGGCCATCGAGGTGAACGGCCCGTGGGCGGCGCGGTGGTCGATGATGGCCTGAGCCTTGGCGGGGCCGATCCCCGGCAGCGACTCCAGCTCAGAGGACCCGGCCAGGTTGACGTCGACCGCGGCGAGCGCGGGGAAGCCCAACAGCAGGGCCACGGTGAGCAGGACACCGCGAAGCAGGAGCCTCATGGAACCTCCGGTCTGCGCCCCGGATCCGGGGCGGGGGTGCGTGTGACGAGAGGGGCGCCGGACAGATTCATGCCGGACGCGCACATAGAATGCCCTGTCCGTGGCGGGTTCGCAGTGAACATCTTTGTGACGGCTACAGCTCGATGTCGTCATCGTGACCGTGCGTCGCCCGGAGGCGCGCCAGGCGCTGCTCTGCGGCCTCCCGCAGCGCCTCGGCCCGCGCCACCAGGATCGGCTGGGGACCCAGGCGGACGCGATCCCCCTCCCCCGCGCCGTCGGGCAGCTCGGACACCGGGCGCTCCACGGTGACGCCGTCGCGCTCGAGCACCGCCATGCCGGCCTCGATCCGGTCGATGATCCAATCCAGGGGGCTGTGGCTCACCCGTCGTTCTCCGAGGCGTCCGTGGTGCTGTCCGGCGAAGGCGGGGACCACCAGGGCAGCCCGTCCACCACGGTGATGGTCGTGCCGTCCGAGGCCAGGCGCACGTGCCCGGAGTGGTCCGTGCGGTAGATGGTCACGCCAGCCCGCTGGAGGCGCCGTACGGTCTCGTCGCCGGGGTGGCCGTAGCGGTTGTCCGCCCCTACGGAGATGAGCGCGATGCGCGGCTGAACGGCGCTCAGGAACGCTGAGGTGGTGCTGTGGTCCGAGCCGTGGTGGGCCACCTTGAGCACATCGCAGGAAGCCAGCTCGCGGCGCAGCAGAGCGCGCTCGGTGTCCTGCTCGGCGTCGCCGGTGAACAGGAAGCAGTCGTCTCCATGGTCGAGCCGCAGCACCACCGAGTTGCTGTTCAGGTCCGACCGCGTGCCGTTCAGGGGCCGCTCCCCGGGCCAGAGCACCGTGAGCACGATGCCATCGTCCAGCCGAACGGTGTTGCCGACCACCGCCGTCTGGTAGCGGATGCCGCGCTCCTCCACCGTGGCCATCACCGACGTGTAGGTCTGGGTGGTGTGGCTCAGCCCGTTGTCCAGGTACAGACGCGGCGGGAAGGCCGAGAGCACGTCCGCCATGCCGCCGATGTGGTCGGCGTGGGGGTGGGTGGCGACGACGAGGGCCAGCTCGGTGACCCCGAGCCGGGTGAGCTGGTCCACCACCCGGGCCTTGTCCTCCCCTGCGTCGATGAGGACCCGCTTGCCCTCAGGGGACGTGATCAGGATCGCATCGCCCTGCCCGACGTCGAGCATGTCGACGGTCATCGTGCCCGCCCAGGTGGGCAGGCTGATGAGCCACAGCGCCAGCGTCAGGCCGGCCACTGACTACAATTCGGTGAACCAGATGGTGCGGTTCGTGTAGTCGTAGCAGCCGATGTAGCGCTTGCCGTTGGTGGAGACGGTCTCGTTGTGGAAGCCCAGCGCGGCCTCGTCGCCGGCGACGGTGTCGATCTGCCAGGCGCTGCCGGTGGACTGGGCCAGCTTGAGGTTGTTCTCGTTGCCGTCGAAGTAGAGGATGGCCGGGTAGGAGCCGTTCAGGAAGAGCTCGGTGTCGGCCCCGATGAAGTCGCCCTCGTCGATGACCTCGAAGTCCCAGCCGCCGCCGGTGGTGGAGCCTCGGGCCAGCTTGAGGTCCTGGTTGCCGACGTCCTGGTAGGCGATCAGCAGGTCGGTGCCGTCGATGAGGATGGAGGGCCAGGCGCCGACGTCGCCGGCCTCATCCACCACCTCGATGGTGTAGTTGCCCGAGGTGCCCGTGGCGAGCTTGAGGTCGCCCGCGGCGGCGTCGTAGTAGGCGATGTACTCGGTGCCGTCGTGGATGACGAGGTGGGCGTACTTGCCGACGTTGGCCGGGATGGTGTCGCCGCCGGTGTCGGGGGTGACGTCCGCGCCCTCGTCGACCGACTCGCCGGAGAAGCTGCCGTCGCGCCAGTGGGCCACCCGCAGCTCACCGCGGTTGACGTCGTGGTGGGCCACAACCGGGTTGTCCTGGGCGTCGAGGGCCAGGGAGCTGAACTGCCCGGCGTTGGGGGTCGCCCCGCCGCCGACGTCCGCCGTGCCGGTGGTCCAGTCGTTCGGGGCGTCGCGGTGGGCGTAGAACAGGTTGCCGTTGGTGGCGTCGTAGTAGGTGATCCAGGCCGCGCCGGAGCCGTCCACCACCAGGGAGGTGTACTTGCCGCGATCGCCGACGTCGAGGCCGCTCTCGTTGGTGTAGCCGTCGATGCGCTCCTCGTCCCAGCCCTCGCCGTTCCAGATGGCGAAGGCCAGGGCCCCCTTGGTGCGGTCGTAGTACGAGACCGCCGGGGAGCCGTCGGACATGACCGCCATCGACAGGTACTGACCGATGTCGTGGGGGTCCTCCGGGGTGGGGGCCGTGGAGTCGTCGGTGACCGTGGCGTCCTTGTTGCGGCAGCCGCTGCAGGCCTCAAGGCCCAGGGAAGCCACCAGCAAGGCGACGGCGGGGAGGGATCGGGCAAGGGCCATTGGGGGCTCCGCGGGGTGCGTGGTCCAGCCGCCAAGGTACCCCCGCCCGTAGTGGGTGTCAATCGGCCTCAATCACCGCCCCTGACCCGGATCGGGTTGCTGTAGATCCAGGGGTAGGGGTGCAGCCAGGGCTCCGGGTCATCCCCCAGGAAAGGCCGGAGGTGGTAGGGGGTCAGCCGGTGCACGACGCGGTACACCCCGGGGACGTCGACCACATGGTCGCCACAGCCGGTCGCGACGATCTCGCCGTCCCGCAGGATCTCGGTGGTCAGCTCGGGCGCCTCGGTGCCGCGCGGGCTGCGGGGGTCGAGGGTGGGGCAGCTCACCCGCAGCGTGCCCGCGGGGGCGTCCTGGCCGGGCTCGTAGAGGGCGCCGTCGTCGGCCTCCAGGACCACGTCGAGGTCAGCGGGGGTGCCCAGGGCCTCGAAGACCACGAACAGCCGCCCGGCGTCCAGAGCGGCGTCCAGGGTGGCCGGCGCGGGGTCCCCCTCCACGGCCAGCCAGTTGGAGAACCACCGGATCATGCGGCGATAGCTGTCCACCCGCTCGCCGTCGCGCAGCTCCAGGGGCAGCACGTTCTGGTGCGCGTCGGTGCCCGCGAGGCCCAGGGCCGGCCCCCCCTCGCGGACGGCCGAGAGCGCGTCCCAGTGGGCCAGAGACGGAGGTTGATCCTGGAAGAAGGCCAGGAAGAGCAGATCGGGCTCGGCCAGGGCGTGCGGGTCGGTGAACGGCGCGATGTCGGAGGCCCACTGCCAGGGGTCCAGCCCGAGGTCCTCGCCGCGGATGGAGGGGTCGACCATGGCGTGCAGGTTGAAGGCCTCCAACCCTCGGATTCCGGCCTCCTGGAGGGCCAGCAGGGTCTCCCGCGCCTCGCCCTCCGGGTGGTTCACGACCACGACGGCGCCGGCCTCCTGCTCCGCCGCGATGGCCGCGGGGTCGCGAGAGGTGTAGACCGCGCGGGGGTCGCCGTCGCCGGCGTGGCGCTCCAGCCCCAGCGGCATCAGGGTGTCCTCGATGCCCGGCATCCACAGCGTCCTGGTCCCGTCCTCGCACGCCAGCCACTTGGCGATCACGGACCCGTCGTCTGTCACATCGATGTCATCGCCACGAGGGAGGAGGAGATCCTCAAACGGCTGATCGGCGGCGTGCGTCGGGTGGTCGGTCAGGTAGGCGAAGTCCATGCCAGCGGTGCAGAGCGCGGCCCGCAGGTCCGCGAGGCAGGGCTCATTCACCGCCCCGTCGGGCAGGGGGTCGCCGTCGCAGGCGTCGTGGCTCCAGCTCGAGTGCAGGTGCGCGATGCCCCGCACGTAGCGGCGCCCCCGCACCTCGGCGTCGAGGCGGGGCAGGCCCGCGGACCACGGGACGGTCTGCGGGGCGGTGTCGGTGGGCTCAGGCGTGGCGCAGGCGAGGAGGAGGAGGAGCATGGCGCGTCCTTATCCCGCGAACGAAGCCGCCGTCACATCCTCAACGACGCGCGCATCATCCACGCCCCGTCCCGGATCCCGCTGTGGTCGCGCAGCCGGATGAGCGCCTCGCGCTCGATCTGGCGGACGCGCTCGCGGGAGAGGCCCATCTCCTTGCCGACCTCGGACAGGGTGCGGAACTCGCCGTCGTCGAGCCCGTAGCGCCGCGTGAGCACGAAGCGCTGGCGGTCGGAGAGCACCGCCGCGAACGCCTTGTGCATCCGGGAGAGCTCCTGGGTCTGGATGGCCTCGCCGTCGGGCTGGGGGGCGTCGTCGTCGGAGAGGAACCGCTCCAGCGGGCGGGGGCGGGGGCCGTCGTCGACCGGCTGCTCCAGGGAGATGGTGTTGCCCTGGGAGAGCAGCAGCTCGGCGCGCTCCTTGTCGATCCCGACCTCCTCGGCGAGGTCCTGGATGTTGTACTCGATGCCGCTGGCCTCGAAGCGCTTCATGGCCTTGCGGAGGTTGCGGGTCTGCTCGACCGCGCAGCCGGGCAGGCGCACCGGGCGGCCGGTGTGGTCGATGGCGCGGGTCATCTGGGCCCGCACCCACCACCGGGCGTAGGTGGAGAAGCGGATGCCCCGGTCGGGGTCGAAGCGCTTGGCCGCGCGCAGCAGGCCGATGTAGCCCTCCTGGACCAGGTCCTCCTCGTCCATGAACGGGCCGGCCAGCTTGCGGGCCTCACCGTGGGCGATGCGACGTCCGGACATGGCGAGGCGCCAGCGGAGGTTCTCAGCCTCCTGCCAGGCTGCGCCGGCGCGCCGGGCGGACTCCCGGAGATCGGGCTCCCCGCGGGACGCCTTGGCCACCGCCAGGACGGCCTCCTCCAGGCGGCTGACCGCGCCCGCCCGGGTCCGTTCGGCACGGTCGGGCCGCCGGTTCAGGATCTCCGAGGCGAAGTCGATGACCTCGATGGACTCTCGGGCGATCGCCTCCGCACGGCGGATCCTTCGGGCCATGTCCTTCTCTTCGTCGGCCGTCAGCCTCTCGCTGCGGCTCGAACGCTCGAAAGGACCCGACGACCCGAATTTCGTGCGGGAAAGTCCCATGGATTCTCCTCAATACCTTTGATCTTCCGGGCGCCATGACCCGCCTGCGGACCCGCTGTACATCAAACGGGAGGGGGTTCTACAAGCTGACGCCGCGTTTTAATGCAAAATTCCGGCAAAGGAAATGACAACCCTCTTAAAAGCCATTATCGAGCCCGGCTCAGCGCGTGCGGGGGATGCCAGCCGCGTCACGCACCCGCTCCATCGTGGCGCGGGCGACCGTGCGCGCGCGGTCAGCACCATCCCTGAGGATCGCTTCGACCTGCTCAGGGTGCGCGAGCAGCTCATGATACCGCGCGCGGGGCTCGGCGAGGAAGGCGTCCAGCACCTCGAACAGCTCCTGCTTGGCCTCACCGTAGCCCATGCCGCCGGCCCGGTAGCGCTCGGCGAGCGCGGCCTGCTGCGCGGGGGTGGCGAACAGCTTGTAGAGGTCGAAGATGACGGACTCATCGGGATCCTTGGGGTCATCGACGCCTCGGCTGTCGGTGACGATCTTCATGATCCGCTTGCGCAGCTTCTTCGGCGCGTCGAACAAGGTGATGGTGTTGCCGTAGGACTTCGACATCTTGCGGCCGTCGATCCCCGGGACCACCGCCACCTCGGGGCGGATCAGCGGCTCGGGCAGCACGAAGACCTCGCCGTAGTGGTGGTTGAAGGCCTGGGCCATGTCGCGGGCCATCTCGACGTGCTGCTTCTGGTCCTGCCCCACGGGGACGTGGGTGCTGTCGTAGATGAGGATGTCGGCGGCCATGAGCACCGGGTAGGAGAACGTGCCGAGGTTGATCTCCTTGCCGGCGTCGCGGGCGGCCTTGTAGGCGTGGGCCCGCTCCAGCGGCCCCGTGTTGACGTGGCAGCCGAGGACCCAGGCCAGCTCGGTGACCTCGGGCACGTCCTGCTGGCGGAACAGCGCGGTGTGCGCAGGGTCGAGGCCGAACGCCAGGAAGGTCAGCGCCGCCTCGAGCTGGTTCTGCCGCATCAGCTCGGGATCCTTGAGCGTGGTCAGCGCGTGGTAGGAGGCGATGAAGTAGAACGGCTCGTGGGTCTGCTGGAGCTGGAGCGCGGGCTCGATCATGCCCTTGAGGTTCCCGATGTGCGGGACCCCGGAGGGCTGGATTCCGGTGAGCGAGCGGAGCCTCGCCATGAGGACACCTCGGTGCGGTCGAGGGATGCGGGTTGCGGCGGCCGCCCGGACATGTCGATGTAGACACCTCGGCGGATTTGGCAAGCTACATTGAGGGCCACCCTTTTAGCACGGAGTGGACGCGATGACCCCTCGACCCCGCCCTCTGAGCCCATGGACTGCGCTCCTCGTCCCCATCGCCCTGGCGACGGGGGCGTGCAACGGCGACAAGGACGAGACCACCGACGACTCCGGAGACCCCCCGATCGAGACCTGCGCGGACGACGACGCGTGCGCGGAGTGGGAGATCTGCGAGCCCGACGGCTGCATCACCGGCGACCGCAACAACAGCCTCGACGAGGCCGAGGCCATCCTCTGGGACCAGGAGATCCGGGGCGTGCTCCAGCAGGACGGCGACCAGGACTACTACAGCTTCCAGGCCGAGGGCGGCGAGTTCATCCGCATCTCCACCCAGCACGTCCCCGAGGAGCGCGAGGGGATGGACACCGTCGTCTCCCTCTACAGCCCCACCGGCAAGCTCCACATGCAGGAGGACGACCACGCGGTCGGCCCGGTCAGCACCTACGACACCGTGCTCTACGCGTACCTGCCCGACGCCGGCACCTGGACCATCGTGGTGGAGGACCTCGCCGGCGTCGGCGAGACCACCCACGCCTACGAGCTGCTGCTGCGGGAGACCGGCGGCCACACCCGGGAGACCGACGCCATCGACGACGCCTCCTACGACCTGGACGTGGACCGCGCCGGCACCATCTGGGCGGTGGGCGTCGCCCTGGAGGAGACCGGAGACGCCGACTACATCCAGCTCAACCTCCCCTGGGAGGAGTGCCCGATCTACGTGCGCGGCAGCCAGTTCACCAGCGGCACCGACGCGGTGGCCACCGTGGACCTCTACGACGCCGACGGCGTGCACCTCATGCACAAGGAGGGCCTGGGCCCCGAGGGCTCGGGCGCCTACTTCGAGGTCAACGGCGGCGAGGCCGTGCTGGAGGTCTCCGACGCCCAGGGCGGCGGCGGCGACGACTACTGGACCTTCGTCTACATCTCGGTGGACGAGCGCGGCTACAGCTGGCCCTCCGAGAACGAGGACAACGGCCTGCCCGAGTACGCCGACGTCATGAGC
Organism: Alphaproteobacteria bacterium; assembly: GCA_020632795.1. Lineage (GTDB taxonomy): Bacteria > Myxococcota_A > UBA796 > UBA796 > CAJQPC01 > JACKEV01. The sequence goes on along the minus strand of JACKEV010000021.1, from coordinate 166,438 downwards.
GTGGAGTGGGAGACCAACGAGTGGGGCACCTACGGCGTCGGCCTGACCTGGGGCACCATCGACCCCTTCGGGGACGAGGACTGGTATGAGATCGAGGTCGATGACGGGTACTACCTGACGATCCGTGGCTCGTCCGACGACCTGGGCTCCTACCTCGACGGCTACGTGACCGTCTACGACAGCGCGCTGAACGTGGTCGCCAGCGCCGACGACGGCAGCGACGACTTCCCGGACCTCTACAACCTCGGGCCGCTGGACGCGGGCACCTACTACGTGCTGGTCACCAGCGTCGAGAGCACCGCCGAGGGCCTGGACCAGTACTACCGGATGTCGGTGGCCCAGTCCGACTACCAACTGGCCGAGAACTGATCGGGCGGCTACTGCGCCCCGATGGCGCGCTCCAAGAAGTCGTCCCCGGCGAAGAAGAAGAAGCCCGCGAAGAAGAAGGCGGCGGCCCCTGAGGCTGCGCCCGGGCCCCTGCTGCGCTGGCCGGGGGCGCTGCTGGGCGCTCTGGTGGGGGCTGCGCTGGGGGCCTGGCTGGCGGAGGGGCTGCCCACGGAGCCCGACGCCCTCGCCGCCCTGTTCACCTCGCCCCAGCTCGCCGCCGCCGGGCTGGCGTTCGGGTCCATGGCGGCCTGGGCCCTGGGCAGCGGGCCGCTGGGCGGGGTGCTGGGGGGCGCGCTGGGCCTGGGGCTGGCCGGGCTCGCCGTGCCGCTGGCCCTGACCCCGGACAACTGGCGCCTGGCGCTGCTGGGGCTGGTGCTGGGCGGGGCCGCGCGCGGGCCGTCCGCCCGCCCCCACGTCCGCACGATGGCGGTGGGGCTGGTGCTCCTCGGGGTGATCCTGATGCTCGGGGAGCGGGGCCTCATCTGGGGCCTGACCGCCGCGGGGGGCGTCCTGGGGGGCTGGCGCGCGCCGCCGCTCTCGGAGACCGCCGGCCGCCGCGTCGGCGCGGTGATGGGGGTGCTGACCCTGGTGGGGCTCGGCCTGACCCTGGACCAGGGCTTCGTGCGGGTCAGCCTGGACCTGGACCGGGCGCTGATGGCCGAGTGGGGCGAGGACATGAGCCGGGTGCTGCCCGCGAACTCCCGCTCGGTGTTCTGGACCGCCGGGCAGCCTCTGCGGTTCCGCCCCACCGTGGACGGCCCCAGCTTCGCGGCCCTGCCCCCGCCCGGCCCCGGCCCGGCGCTGCCCGAGCGGGCGCCCGGCGCGGTGGACCTGGCCGAGCTGGGCCTCGCCTCGGACTGCGACGCCCTGGCCGCCGAGGCCCTGGCCGGCGGGACGCGGGCGCGGGTGCAGGCGGTGCTGCGGCGCTGCGAGGTGGACCTCTCCGGCCTCGCCGCCGCAGACCCGGCCCTGGACGCCGCCCTCGTGCTGCGGGGGCGGCGGGCCGCCGACCCGGTCTCCCTGATGGCCACCGCCGTCGACCTCCCCCTGGACGAGCCCGGCGCGGTCATGCTGGCGGCGAAGGCCCGGCTCGGCGCCCCCCGCCCGGCGGCGCGCGCCCTGGTGGACGGCGGACCCTATGACCGCGCGGTGCTGCTCACCCACCTCTCCCAGGCGGACCGGCAGGCCCTGGTGGCGCTGCTCAGCGACTGGTCCGACGAGGTCCCCGGCCCGGCGGGGCAGGACTACCGGGACGCGCTGGACGCCGCCCGGCTCACGACGCCCTGACTACTCGGTCACCTCGACCAGCGCGTCCCGGCCGCCGCTGGCCGCGAGGCTGCGGGCGAGGCGCTCCAGGGCGTCCCGGTGGGGCGAGGGGTTGAGGCTGCGCAGGGCGCGGCGGGCGGCGAGGGTCTCCTCGACCACCAGGCGGCGGGTCACGAACAGGCCGCCGGCCGCCACCACCCGCTGGTTGAGCTGCACGGTGTCGTCCGCGTCGCCACCAGCCAGGACCCGATCGAGCAGCGCGTCGACCTCGGGGTCCACCGACATCGCGCGGATGAGGGGGAGCAGCGGGCGACCGGTGGCCGTGGTGCGGGCCAGGTGCATGGCGAGCTGCTCGGGCCCGAGGGAGAAGCTCCAGTGGTCCTCCAGGGTGTGCCAGGCCACGCCCATGTGCCGCCCGTAGCGCCCCAGGGCGGTGACCACCGGCCGCGGCGCCCCCGCCAGCCGCCCGCCGGCCCGGGTGCAGAAGGAGAACACCGAGCCGGTGTGCCCGTCGGCGTAGTCGCGGTAGTCCCGCTCGGAGGGCTCCCGACCGCGCAGATCCTCGGCCAGGGCCTGGACCTCGGAGATCTCCCGCAGGGTGTCGAGGGCCTCGCCCAGGACCTCGGGGGCGGGGGCGTGGCGCGCCAGCTCCAGGGCCCGCAGGCTGAGGTGGTTGCCCCCCAGCCAGTGCACCGCGCCCCCCATCAGGCGCCGGGCCACCCGGCGGCGACGGCCGCCCTGGCGCCCCAGCGCGGCGTCGTGTACACCCACGGCGAGGTGCAGCAGCTCGGCCGAGAAGGCGGCGTCGCCGGTGTTCCGGGCCTCGCCGCCGGCCGCGCGGGTGGCCAGGACCACCAGGATCGGCCGGATGCGTGGCACGCCGGGGGCGAGGTGGCTGTCCGGGTGGAAGCCGGACGGCATGCCCTCGCCGGTGATCAGGTCTTCGAGGGCGTGCTCGACGTGGGCGAGCACGTCGTCCAGCTCGCCGCCGAGCGCGCGGTCCAGCTCTGCGGCCAGCGGCCGCGCCATGCGGCGCAAGCCCTCCGGGATGGGGCTGCGGGGTGGAGCGTCATCGTCGCGCACAGCCGCCCGTCCGGGGGTGGAGGAGGATCAGTAGCCGCCGGTCTCTTTCCAGGCGGTCGCGTTGCCGTACACCATGAGGGCGAGCCCGACGATGATCAGCCCGAAAGCCACCGGCCCGAGCGAGGTCATGGCCAGCTCGTTCAGCGCAGAGAAGCCGACCTGGGAGATCTGCTCGGCGCTGTCCTTGCCGTCGGCCCCGATGTTCCAGCCGAAGAGCATGGTCATGACGCCGGAGCCGGCCAGGATGCCGCCGAGGGGGATGATGAACTTCTGCATGGCGGGAGCCTCCGAAGGCGTCGGACCTATCGCGACGGGGGCGCGGCGGCAACTCCAGCGCCCTGACCGCGGACATGATAGCCTCCGTCTCCCCTCGGAGGACAGATGTCCGATCGCGCCGACGTCCCGACGGCCCTGCCCCGGGCGATGCTGCTGGGATCCGCAGGGCGGCTGCCCTTCAACGGGCACCTGTACGTCGAGCGCCGCGGCGGCCCCGCCCGCGCGCACGTCGCCGCCCGGGTGGCCTCCGGGGCTCGCCCCCCGGTCGCCTGGGACGCCGTGCTCGCGCTGCACGAGGCCCTGGAGGGCTGCACCGCGAGCGATCGCTTTGCCCTGTGCCGGGACGCCTGGGAGCGCCTGCTGACGATCGACCGCGCCCGCCTGGGCCCGGCCGAGGGCCGCGACCTCTGTCTGCTGATGGTCGTCGAGGATCCCGACGGGGAGCTGATCAGCGGCGTGGGCCTCGGGCGCCTGATGACCCTGGAGCGCGGCCGTCTGCGGGACGTCGTCGACCTGAACCACCCCCTGCTGGGGGAGCCGGGCCTGCCCGAGCAGCTCCCCAAGGTGCTCGGCCCCCAGGCCCCCGGCCCGGTCTACCTCGCCCGCTGCTTCGGGGAGCCCGTCGAGCCGCCGTCGGCCCGGGAGGCCCTGGCCCTCTGCGGGGTGCGGGCGTGAGCGCGCTGCTCCAGGGTGACCTGCGGGGCCTGAGCCTGCCCCGGGACCTTGCGGTGCTGCGCGACGCGGTGGAGACCGGCCTCGCCCGCGGCGAGCCCCTCGGGCCGCTGTACGCGGCGCTGGCCCGGGACGAGGCGATGGCGCTGGTGGACCTCACCATCGGCCCGCGCGCGCTGGGGCAGCCCGAGGCGGTCGGCGCCGCGCTGGCCGTGGTCGACGCCCTGGAGGAGGCCACCGCCGCCTCCGGGCTGTACCGCCGCCTCGCCTCCCTGAACGCGGACACCGCCGAGGCGGTGCTCGCCGTGGCCGCCGCGCGCCACCCCGCCGCCGGCTGGCTCGTCTCGCTCAGCGGCAAGGTGGAGGCCGTCCCGGGGCGCATCCACCTGGCCGCCTGCCGCAACCACCCGGCCTACGAGACCATCTGCTGGGCCTACGCCCGCGCGGGGCACCTGGAGGCCCTGCGGGCCGAGGGGGCCTCCGGGCGCGCCGAGCCCGCCGCCGCGCTGCTCGCCGTGGACGCCCGCGACGCGGCGGTCGACGCGGCGGTGGCCGCGCTGCGCGCCGCGTCCGACGCGCCGGTGGTGCCCTTCCTCGCTGCGGTCGGCGGGCCGCACATCGACGGGCTGCTCGCGCAGGTCGCCGCCCAGGTGGTCGATTCGCCTGCTGCGGGCGGGCTGCGGGCCGCGCTCGCCCCCTTCGCGGAGGCGCGGCGGGCCTGCAGCGGCGCCGAATGCTAAAACGCAGGGTGTGCCCCGGGCCATGACGGCGTCCGCCGTGCCGGCCCAAGGAGAGTGCCGTGGCCGAGATCATCGCCTCCTACAGCCGCGCGACCGAGGCCCTGGAGGGTGTGCGGGTCTCCGTGGAGGGCGGACGCATCGTCGGCTTCGAGGGAGACACGGCGAACCCCAAGTCCGCGGGCTTCGTGAGCCCGCTGACGGTGGCCAGCGCGGCCCTCCCCCACCACCCCGACCGCCTCACCACCCCCCTCAAGCGCGAGGGCGGGCGCCTGGTCGAGGCGAGCTGGGACGAGGCCCTCGACGCCATCGGCCAGGCCCTCGCGGGCATCCGCCGCGCCCACGGCCCCCGCGCCGTCGGCCTCTACGCCGGCTACCCGGTCGCCTGTGACCACCTCGGCGCCGTGCGGACCGCCGCGCTGGCGCTCCACCTCGACACCCCCAACCTGTTCACCCCGCTGGCGATGTGGGGGGCCGCCCGGCTGATGGCGGCCGAGCTGGTCACCGGCGCCCCCATGCCCCTGCAGGCCGACGTGGGGCGGGCCCACTACACCGTGCTGCTGGGCGCGGACCAGGACGACGGGCTGTGGGGGCCGCTCCAGCTCGGCAACATCCACGGCCTCGCCCTGGACTACTTCCGCAACCGGCGCAAGCAGAACAAGCTCGTGGCCGTCGACCCGCGCCGCACCCCCCAGGCCGCCGGGGCCGACGAGCACCTCCGTATCCGGCCTGGGACCGAGGTCTTCTTCCTGCTGGGGCTGGCCCACAGCGTGCTCTTCCGCCACTGGACCGACCAGCAGTACCTCGACGACTACTGCGTGAACATCGACCGCCTGCGGCGCTGGCTGGAGCCCTGGACCCCCGCACGCTGCGCGGCGATCTGCGACGTCGATCCTGGGGAGCTGGCCGGCGTGGCCCTGCGCTTCGCCCGCTCGGCGATGGCCACGGTGGCGATCTCGCCGCTGGTCATCCAGGGGCCCCACGCGACGGTGGCCTGCTGGGCCTGGCTCGTCGTGCACGCCCTGACCGCCAACCTGCTGCGGCCCGGGGGCCTGTTCGAGGCCCAGGGACTCATCGACCTCCAGCCCATCCTGGCCTCCTTCCCCACCGACCGGGCGCCGACCACCCGGGTCCACGGCCTGCCCAACCTGCTGATGCAGGCCCCGGCCACCACCCTGGCCCGGGAGATCCTGGAGCCCGGCGATGGGCAGGTGCGCGCCCTGCTGGCCCTGGACGGCTGTCCCATCGCGGACCTGCCCCAGCCCGGCCGGGTCGCCGACGCCCTGGAGTCCCTGGAGCTGCTGGTCGCCTTCGACCACCTGCCCTCCGAGACCACCGCGCGGGCCCACTGGGTGCTGCCCGGGGTCCACTTCTGGGAGCGGGCCGATCTGCACCTGCTCGACCACGCCGCGCTGCCCACCCGCTTCATGCAGGCCACCCCGGCGGTGCTCCAGCCGCCTGCGCAGGCCCGCACCCTGGCGGACACCCTGGCCGAGCTGGCGAAGCGCGTCCCGGTGGGGCTCTCCCTGCGGGGGACCTGGGGGCGGCACCTGCGCCTGACGGGCCGCTACCTGGCCTCCGCGCCCCTGGAGCCCTGGGTGGACCGGGTGCTGGACTGGTCGGGCCTGCCGCCCCTCGCGGAGCTGCAGGCGCTGCCCGGCGGCCTGGACCGGGGCGAGCTGAACCGGGCGGTGTGGCGCCCGACCACCGAGAACGAGAAGCTCGACCTGGCCCCCGAGCGGCTGGAGGCCGCCGTCCTGGCGCTCTCGGTGCCCACCGTGGACCCCGACTTCCCGCTGTCGCTGATCACCGCCGTCAACCTGCCCACCGGTCGCGGCGCCCGCCTGCGGGTCCCCGACGCCCAGGAGCCCGGCGTGCGGGTCCACCCCGACACCACCTGGGTCGACGGCGCCGCCGTGATCGTGGAGACCCCCTACGGGCGCGCCGAGGGCGTCATCCGCCACGACCCGACCCTGCGATCGGATACGGTGATCGTACCCTGGGGGTGGGCCGTGGACGCGGGCCGCCTCCTGGACGCCGACACCCTCGATCCTTTTTCCGGCACGGTCGCCCAGAGCGGCGTACCCTGCAGACTCCGGGAGGCCTGAACGATGCTCCGACGCGCCCTCTGCTTGCTGTGCTGCACGGCCCTGATGGCGACGCTGCCCGCGTGTGGAGACCCTCCGGCGCCTCCGCCCGAGCCCACCGTGGCGCCGACGCCTCCCCCTGCGCCCCCCCCCGCGGAGGCCCCCGTGGAGGACGGCGCTGCTGAAGAGTCCACCACATCGGCATCACCGGGGGCGCCTCAGCTCGGCGCCCCGCACGCCATGGGCGCCCCGGGCGCCCTGGGTCCGCCCAAGCTGGGTGACCCCCGCATGGGCACGCCCCACTTCGGCGCCGGCCCCCCCAAGCTGGGCAGCCCGACGCCCGCGCCGCCGCCCTCGTCCACGAACTGAGCCCTACTCGATCGACGGGGCCTCGCCCGCCGCCGCCGCGCCCAGGAAGCGCACCGCCGCCGCCTGGCCCTCCGCGCCCAGCAGGGCGTCGTAGCCCCCGTCGAGCTGCAGGCTGCCCCCGGTGTAGCGGCCCCCGAACTCGGACAGGAGGTTCTCGGAGGCCGGCGCGCTGGTGGTGTACTGCTCGAAGTCCACGGCGACCTCCCCCACCGTGGGCAGGCCCATGACGCTCTGGAGGGCCTGCTGCACCGCGTCCGGGGCGACCGGGTCGTCGAGGCCGTAGAGCTGGAGGAGGTGCTTGGGGTCGCCGCCGACCTCGGGGTCCTTCAGGAGCATGCGGCCGTAGACCACCGCGTCGCTGCGCTCCAGGGACATCTGCATCACCCCGACCATGGGGTGGAGCCTATCGAGGGCGGTGTCCGCGAACATGCGCCGCAGGGCATAGGGCATCACCTCGGGCTCCTGCTGCGTGGTCAGGGAGAGCGCCGTCAGGCCGCCGGCCCCGGCGAGCACCGCCGCGTCCACGTCCCGGGTCCAGGCCAGGAAGCCCGTGGCCGCCTCGACCCCGGCCCCGCGCCCGACCAGGGAGATCCGGTCGGCGTTCAGCGGGATGGCCACGCCGGTCGGCGACTCCTCCGCGGAGAGCGACCAGCCCTCGACCAGGGCCACGACCTGGTGCAGGTCGGCGCCGACCTGCAGGCGGTTGCCGAGGCTGGCGTCGGGGTTGTCCAGGTTGAAGAACAGCTCCGGCGCGGCGCCCCGGTGGCCGTGGGTGGGCAGATCCGCCGAGATCACCACCGCGCCGAGGGTCCCGCCGTCGGGGTGCGGGGCCTGGGCCATCGCGGCGGCGAAGCCCTGCGACACGAAGGCGCGGAAGTCCTCGCCCTGGCCCGGCACGTAGAGCACCACCGGCCAGCCGGCCGCCGGAGGCTCGCCCTCGGGCACGCTCATCGCCAGGCAGGCCTCCTCGCGGCCCCGGTACGCCGGCGTGTTGTCCAGGCTCCAGACCCAACCGCCGCCCTCGGTGGCGAACGGCGTGTCCCCGCCCTGGAAGGAGGGCATGTCCAGGAGCGCGTGCAGCTCGGCGAAGCCCGGCTCGGCGGCCCCGCAGGCCGCGATGTCCGCGCAGGGAGAGGCCGCGCCGTCGCCGCACAGCGTCAGCGCCCGGGGGGTGGGGTCGACGTTCGCCTGCCCGACCGCGTAGCCCACGCTGCGCATGGCCCCGGCCGGGTCGCCCGTGGTGAAGACCGCCGCCCCGGCGATGGTGGCGGCGTCGATGCCCTGGGCGTCCAGGTAGTCCCGGAAGGGTTCGTAGGCGTCCCAGGTGGGCACCAGGCGGTAGTCCCCGTCGTCCCCGGGGCGGCTGCGGGAGAGCACGGCCAGGAAGTCGTCGGAGGGGACGGGGCTCTCCCCCTGTGCGCTGGTGATGCCGGTGCTCAGCCACACCGCGTAGGTGGTGTCCGGGTCCAGCGGGACGCCGGGCCAGGTGGAGACCGTCACCTGGTTGCCGCAGGCGTAGCGGTCCCGCGCGGTGGTGGCCAGGTAGACGAAGGAGCTGCGCGGCCCGTAGTTGTCGGACGAGGGGGTGATGTCCGCGAAGAACAGGGTGTCGGGCCGGTCGCCGAAGGCGCTGACGCTGGAGGGCTCCAGGCGGTGGTTGGTGCGCAGGATGACCACCGGGTTGAGGGGGTAGCCCTCGGCCTGCTCGGCGGCGGCGAGCCAGAGGTCCACCGAGGGGCTCAGCGCGCCGGGGCTGGGGTGCCCGGAGAGGTCGGGGTGGCCGTCGACCAGGCGCCCGTCGTTGGGGAAGGGCAGGCGGTAGAAGACGTCACTGGCGATCGGGGGCTGCTCGGGGACCTCGAACCAGACCTTGAAGTCGCCGTCGGTCTCGGGCAGGCAGGTCTCCCCGGCCCAGTAGGGGATGGCCAGGTCGACGCAGACGCCGTCCTGGCAGGCGAAGCCCATCTGGCAGTCGCCGTTGTCCTCGCAGGTCTCCCCCTCCCCGCCGGTGCCCGCGTCGCCGGGGCTGGCGCAGGCGCCGTCGGCGTCGCAGACCAGCCCCAGGGCGCACTCGTCGGTGAGCAGGCAGTCGTCGTCCTCCAGGAAGGCGCCCGGCGTGCCCTCCTGCTGACAGATCCCGTCGTGGGCGCACACCAGCCCCGTGCGGCAGCCGTCGATCTCCTCGCAGGGCTCGCCCTCGCGGGCCTTGAAGTTGGCCTCGTCGATCTTGGAGGTGCAGGAGAGCAGGGGCAGCAGGAGCAGGGTCGTTCGGACCACGGGAGGACCTCCTCCTCCGGCCTGGGCGGGGACCGGAGCGACGGGCTATGAGCCCCTCATGTACACGATGATCAACCTGCTCCGCATGGTGGTCAAGCAGGGCTCGTCCGACCTGCACATCACCGCCGGCGCCCCTCCGGCTCTGAGGACCAACGGCCGCATCCGGCTGATCAAGGGCCCTGCGCTCACCCGTGAGGACTGCGAGCGCCTGGTGCGCGAGCTGGTCTCCGACGAGCAGCTCGCGCGGTTCCACGAGGACTACCAGCTCTCCTTCTCCCGCGAGATCGAGGACCTGGGCTTCTTCCGCATCAACGTCTACACCCAGATGGGCGGGCTGGAGATGGCCATCCGGTCCACCGCCAAGCGCCTGTTCGCCCTGGACGAGCTGGGGGTGCCCAAGGCCCTCAACCGCCTCGCGATGCGGGACAGCGGGCTCATCCTGGTCACCGGCCCCACCGGCAACGGCAAGACCACCACCTTCAACGCCCTGCTGGACATCATCAACTCCGGGGCGCGGCGCAAGATCATCACCATCGAGGACCCCATCGAGTACCGCCACCCCCACAAGCAGGGGCTGATCGTGCAGCTCGAGGTGGGCCAGGACACCCCCGACTTCGTGACCGCGCTGCGGCACGCCCTGCGCCAGGACCCCGACGTCATCGCGGTGGGCGAGCTGCGCGACCTGGAGTCCATCTCCACCGCCATCACCGCCGCCGAGACGGGCCACCTGGTCCTCGCGACCATCCACACCCCCTCGGCGCCGGGCACCATCTCGCGCATCATGGACGTCTTCCCCGCCCACCAGCAGAACCAGGTGCGGGCCCAGCTCGCGTCCACGCTGGTGGCGGTGCTCACCCAGAAGCTCCTGCCCCGCGCCGACGGCCTGGGGCGGCTGCTCGCCTGCGAGCTGCTCATCGCCAACAGCGCGATCCGCAACCAGATCCGCGAGGGCAAGCTCCACCAGCTCCACAACACGATGTCGACCGCGCGCGGCTCGGGCATGCAGCTCATGGACCACACCATCCGGGCCTTCCTGGAGCAGGGCCTGATCTCCGCCGACGTCGCCCGCGCGGCCGCCAACGACGTCAAGACCCTCAAGGACCTGCTCTGATGCCCGACACCCTGCGCGTGCCCCAGGACCACCCGAACCTGGCCGCGGCCCTCGCGGCCTCCAGCCCCGGGGACACCGTCCGGATCACCGGCCGCACCGAGACCGGCTTCCTGGACACCACCCGGAACGTCACCATCACCGGCGGCATCATCGCCGGCACCGACGCGGTGGTCATGCGGCTGCGCGGCCCGGTCACGCTGACCGACACCCGGGTGGAGAACCCCAACGGCCACGGCGTCGTGTGCATGGGCGACAGCCCCCACCTCAAGGGGGTGGAGATCGAGGTCGCCGAGACCGCCATCGCCTGCGGCGGCGACGCCACGCCCCGCATCGAGCAGGTCAAGATCGTGGGCTGCCGGAACGGCCTCAGCGTGCAGGACACCGCCGCGCCGCTCGTGGAGACCCTCACGGTCACCGCGCGGGGCTCGGGCCTGCTGTTCACCGGGGAGGCCGGGGGCACCTTCACCCAGGTGGCCGTGATCTCCGGCCAGTTCGCCGGAGTCGAGATCGGCGCCAGCGCCCACCCCCGGCTGGTGGGGGTCTCGGTGGTGGCCTCGGGCACGGGCGGCTTCTTCATCCACGGCCAGTCCCGCCCCGAGCTGTACAGCTGCTTCGCCCAGCGCACCACCCTCGACGGGCTGGAGGTGCGCGGCCAGGCCGACCCCACCGTCGACGGCTTCACCGTCGAGGAGTCCCACAAGGGCGGCGTGCTGCTCCAGGAGCAGGCCCGGGGCACCTACATGGAGCTGGAGGTCACCGGCTGCCTGCTCCCGGCGCTCACCGTGAAGGACGACGCCGTGGTCGAGCTGGAGCGAGGGGTCTTCCGAGGAGGCCAGCAGATCGGCGTCTCCGTGGGCGACCGCGCGAAGGTCGAGGCCATCGACCTGCTGGTCACCGAGAACCTGGGGGGCGCGGTGCGGGTCACCGGCGACGCGGCCCTCACCCTGGAGGGCTGCCGCCTGACCGGCAACCTGGCCCACGCCCTGAGCGCCACCGAGCGCGGCCGGGTCGCGGCCCAGGGCTGCCAGCTCACCGGCAACACCGGGCTGGGGGTGGAGGCCTCCCTGAGCGCCGAGGTCACCCTCGACGCCTGCACCCTGAAGGACAACCGCCTCGGCGCGGGCGCGGCGCGCAACCGCTCGGCGCTGCGGCTGGTGGGCTGCGCGGTCGACGGGGAGCTGGTGGCTGAGCCCGACGCGACGCTGTCGTCATGACCCCCGACCCCACCCGGCACCTGAGCTGGGACCAGCTCGTCGCGGGCTTCGCGGCCCTGCCCCCGCCGCCGCTCCGCGAGGGGCGCGTGGCCCTGGTCACCGCGCGGCTGCCGGAGGGTGCTCGCCGCACCCCCGCCCGGGCGCGGCTCACCGTCGCCGACGGGGTCGAGGGCGACCGCTGGGCCCAGGGCAGGCGCATGCCCGAGGCCCAGGTCACCCTCATGCGGGCCGACGTCGCCGGGCTGATCTGCAACGGCCAACCCCTGAGCCTGCCCGGGGACAACCTGCTCGTGGAGCTGGACCTCTCCCTCGACAACCTGCCCGCCGGCGTCCGCCTGGCCGTGGGCACCGCCGAGCTGGAGGTCACCGCCGAACCCCACGACGGCTGCACCCTGTTCCGCGAGCGCTTCGGCGGCCCCGCCCTCAAGCTGACCGCCCACGCCGACTACAAGGCCCTGCGCCTGCGGGGCATCCACGCCCGGGTGGTCCGGGACGGCGAGGTCTGCCCTGGCGACGCGGTGGTGGTGCTGTAGCGCTGACTACTCGCCGCCGCTGTCCGGGGCGGGCTCCGCCGGGGGCTCCGCCAGGGGCTCGGCGGGTGCCGGCTCGACGGGCGCAGGCGCAGGCTCCACGGGCGCGGGCGGCGCCTCGGGCTTCTTCTCGTACCACTGGGCGTCGACGACCCAGTCGAGCTGCTCCACATCGGGGCCCCCGTAGCCCCGGGGCACCTTGGAGTTGACCACGACATGGCCCGGGTAGCCCTCGTATAAGATGAGCTTGGGCCGCACCTGCTCCTTGCGCTTCTGCTTGGCGCCCTTGAGCTGGTAGATGACCGCCTCGACGATCACCGTGTCGTGCCGGGTGTCGGTGCGCAGGGTGACGAGGTAGGGCACCCCGCCCACGTCGGCGGGCAGCTCGGCGCCGTCGTAGGGCAGCTCGACGGTTTCCTCCAAGAGCACCGCGTCGCCGGGGCCGACGACCTTGAGGTCCATCATCTTGGGGTGGGCGGCCAGCGCCGCGCCCATCAGCAAGCTCGTGATCACGTCAACAACCTCTTGATCCAGTGCAGCAACACCCGATTGGCGGCGCTTCTGCCCGGAGGGGTCCAGCGGGGAGTCGAAGGGATCTCCCCCGGTTCATGCTCGTTTAGCCGGAACCAGGGCAGCGCGCCCGCTGAGGCCGCCAGGATCATGCGCTCGGCGTGCCGCAGCTCACCGGGCTGGGCGTGATCGCGCGACGACTGCACCCGCACGTAGCCGCACCGGAGCTGCCCGACGTGCCGAACGCCCTCCCGCGGGTGCCAGTAGAAGTCGTCGTCCAGCCGCCGCCCCATCGCCGGGGCCATGCGGGTGCCGCCCGCGGTGATGATCTCGCGGTCGCAGGGGCCCTCCCAGTCGATGAGGGCGCGGACCGGCAGCGCGTCGGGCCAGCGGGCCAGGGCCCCGACCGCCATCGAGAGCCCCAGGGAGATGGACACGACCACCACCCGCTCCGGGTCGACCGCCCGGTGCGCCAGCAGGGCCTTGAGCGCCACGCGGACGTCATCCTGGTGCTCGGGGCCGCCGTAGTCCTCCTCCCCCCAGCTCTGCCCCCGGCCGGCCGGGTCGAAGTGGAGCACCGCGTAGCCCAGGCTGGCCAGCTCCGGGGCGTTGAGCGGCTCGGTCCAGCCCAGGAAGATCGAGCCCGGCGCGTCGGTGCCGGGGCAGAGCAGCACGCCGGGGTGCGGCCCCCCGTGGCGCGGCCGGTGCAGGGTCGCGGCCACCCGGTAGCCGGCGGTGGAGACCAGCGCGAGGTCCTCGGAGACCACGACGCCCCCGAGCAGCCGGCTGCGGGCGATGCGCGGCAGGGACTGCAGGCGCGTGACCGCGCGCTCCCGGAGGGGGGAGAGGAGACGCATGGTTTGAAAGGGTAGCACCTCGGAGGGGCCGACGACCCGCGCTCCCTTCAAGCGACCGCTCCCCTCACCCCCCCGCTGCCCAGTCCAGCAGCGCCTCGTTCGCCTCCGCCGTGGCCAGGTGGATCGACCGCGGCGCCCCCAGCTCCACCCGGGGGTGGTCGTCGGTGTTCAGCGGTGCCCCAAGCCCCAGCCGGCGAACCCCCGCCGGGTCCAGCCGCGGCCCCAGCGGGAGGTCGTCGACGCTCAGGCCCTCTCCCCCGATGAGCAGCAGGTCCGCGCCGGGGATGGGCTCGAACAGCCAGGCCTCCGGGAAGACCTGCGTGAACGTGGCCACCAGGGAGCGCAGGTGGTCGGGGTGCAGCCCGTAGATCTGGACCCACTGGCAGAACGCCCCGCCCGGGGCCAGCCGCGCCCGCCCGAGCTGCCAGTACTCCAAGGTGAACAGGTTGGAGACCCCGGTGATCCAGGGGTTGGAGGGCTCGGAGACGATGACGTCGAAGGGCGGGCCGTCCTGGGCGAGCACCGCGCGGGCGTCCCGGACGAGCAGCGTGGTGCGCGGGTCCTCCAGCGGGCGGCCGTTGACGTGGTCGAAGTGGTGGCTGGCGGCGACGACCTCCTCCTCCAGCTCCACGACCGTCAGCGCCTCGACCCCGGGCTCGTCGAGCACCGCCCCGGCGGTCACCCCCGAGGCCAGGCCGACCACCAGCGCCCGCGCCGGGTCCCGGACCATGCGCACCGGGAGCTGCCCGGAGAGCACCTGGGTGGGCATGTCCTCCCCCGTGGAGGCGTCCACCTTGCCGTTGATGGAGAGCCACACGTTGCCGGTGCGCTCGGAGCGCCCCACCGCCACCGCGGCCGTGCGCCCGTCGGCGTAGGACACCAGCCCCCAGCCCTCCTCCGCGAAGGCCCGCACCGCCTCGGGGCTGCGGTCCCCCAGGTCGGAGACCCGGTTGTACACGCCCACGGCGTAGAGCTTGCCGTCCCAGTCCGGCGCCACGTAGACCAGCACCGCGCAGGCGAGGATCCAGGTGGGCTGCCGCCCGAGCAGCGCCGCCCCCGCCGCGCACAGCGTCGCCGCCAGCGCCACCACCCCCTGCACCCCCAGCCAGGGCAGCAGCCACAGCCCCGTCGCGGCCGAGCCCACCACGCCGGCCAGGGTGTTGACGCTGTAGACCCGCCCCGTCGCCCGCCCCGCGCCCCCGCCGGCCTCGGCCAGGGCCCGCGCGAACACCACGCCGGAGGCCACCGGCGCCCCGCCCATCGTGACCGCCGCCAGGCTCGCCTCCACAAGCCCCATGCCCGAGGGCCCCAGCCGCCCGTACAGCCCCGCCAGCCACAGGGGCGCCTGCCCGTAGGCCTGGGCGCCGATCAGGGCCAGCACGCCCATCGCCCCCAGCGCCCCGGACAGCACCCGGGGCCCCGTCAGCCGCCGCCCCAGCCCCGCCCCCAGGGCGATCCCGGCCAGGAACACCGCCAGCACCCAGGCGAAAGCGTGGATGGAGGGGCCCAGCAGCACCGCCGCCAGGCGGGTCCAGGCCACCTCCAGCGCCATCGCAGCCAGGCCGGCCAGCCCCACGGCGATCAAGGGGCGGCGCCGCGCCCGCGCCTCGGTGGGGGGCGCGTCGACCACGGGGAAGGGCCCCAGCCGCCAGGCCACCAGCGCGATCAACCCCCCGGTGCCCGCCGCGAGCAGCTCGGCCCCGCGCACCCCGAGCAGCGGCAGCAGCACCGCCGGCACCGCCAGCACCCCGGCCACCGCGCCCGTGGTGTTCGCGGCGTAGAGCGAGGCCACCGCCTCCCGGCGGTCCAGGCTCCGGGCGAGCACGGGCAGGGTGGCCCCCAGCGCGACGGCCGGGGGGCCCGCGAGCGCGGCGACGACCGCCGCCTGCACGCCGAGGCCCTCGTTCGCCCGCACCCAGGGGGTGAGCGCGGTGAGCATCCAGGGCATCGCCACCGCCCAGGCCGCAGCCCCACCCTCCAGCCGGGCGTAGGCCCGCGCCGGATCGCGGACGCGCGCGCGGCCGCCCAGGAGCCCGCCCAGCCCCAGCCCCCCGAACAGGGTCGCCACGGTCAGGGTGACCGCCACCGCGCCGCCGCCGAACAGCAGCGCGAACCGGCGCATCCAGAGCACCTCGTAGCTCAGGGCGGCGGCCCCTGAGGCGACCATCAGCACGAGGAGCGCGCGCAGGGTCGGGGTCGCGGGACGCATCGGCGCACGATAACTACTCCCAGGACCGGGTGCCCTCCATGCGACCGAATCTCCTCCCTCTGCTCTCCCTCGTGGCGGCCTGCGGCCTCCAGGACGTCGTCCTCTGTGAAGAGGGCCAGCACGCGGTCGGCGAGGACTGCGTGGACGACGTGCCGCCGACGGTGATCCCCGGCGACACCGGCGGCGACGACACCGGCAGCGCGGACGACACCGGAAGTGCCGATGACACCGGCGCGACGGACGACACGTCCTCCGCCGACGACTCCGGCGCCACAGACGACTCCGGCGCCACCGACGACTCCGGCGCCGCCGACGACTCCGGCACCACCGACGACTCCGGCACCACCGACGACTCCGCGGACACCGGCGCCCGCTGATCGCCCAAGCGCACTCCGCCATTGCGCCAACCCGCCCCTGCGGTGCAGGATCGCTCTGCCCTCGGGAGCCCTTCGATGCCGCGCCTCACCGCCCTGCCCCTGCTGCTCGCCGCCTGCGGCGACGAGGTCGTCCGCCCCGTCGACGACCACTTCGACCCGCCGAGCGACACCACCCTGACCAGCGACGACCCCACCGTCACCATCGTCGGCCTGGACGACGAGCCGCTCATCTGCTTCACCACCGACGGCGCCGCCCCGGACTGGGCGGGCGGCGACTGCGCCAACCCGCTCACCGACAGCCGCGCGGTGCTCCTGCCCTGCGGCTTCGTGGTCCTGACCATCGCCTGGGACGGCGGCGCGCAGACCGACAGCGCCAACTACCTCGTGGAGTCCCCCGGCTGCGCGGTGCAGGACGGCCCGGTGGTGCTGTGGAGCAACGACGAGCTGGTCCGCGCCTTCGTCGCCATCAAGGACGACCTCCAGTGCCGGATGAACGGCTGTGAGAACCCCTCGGGCACCGGCCAGTGGTCCACGGGCTGCGGCGGGGGCCGGGTGGACTGGGACGTCGGCCTCAGCGGCCTGCGCGCCATCAGCACGTTCACCTACGCCGGCTGCGAGGCCAGCGCGACCGTCGACGTCCACGACTACGCCGCCGACCCCTGGTTCCAGGACGAGGCCGCCACGCTGCCGCTGGAGGTCTCGCTGACCCTCGACGGCGTCATCACCGTGGACACCGACTTCGACGGCAACGGCTTCGAGTCAGGCACCCTGGACCTCTCCGGGGACTTCGTCGGCCGGGTGGAGTCCCGCATCGACATCGCCGACGCCGCCCGCAGCGGCGGGGGCTTCGCCGCCGGCTGCACCGACGACCCCCTGGACGACGAGGTCTGCGCCCCGGCCGCCGCGATGATCCAGTACGACTTCCCCGACTGGACCTGCCACGGCGCCATCTGCCCCGAGCCCGGCGACGAGCCCCCCGAGTTCGACGCCGACGCCGACGGCATCGAGGACGCCGAGGACAACTGCCCCGACGACGCCAACCCCCTCCAGGAGGACATCGACGAGGACGGCCTGGGCGACGCCTGCGACGACCACGTCGACTTCGTGCTGGTCCAGTTCAAGCACGGCGAGCGCTGCCTCATCCTGGGGTCCAGCGACGTGGAGTCCACCAGCGACTGCGACCCCACCGACCGCCGCCAGCAGTGGGAGGTCTTCGAGGACGGGGGCCACCTGGGCCTCAAGAGCCGCGCCAACGATCAGTGCATGAGCCAGCGCGGTATCGGCATCGGCCCCTGGACGGTCACCGCCGAGGACTGCGAGCCCGGCCGCGCCGAGCAGCAGTGGGACCTCGAGCCCTACGACCAGGGCGGCTACGAGGCCCGCTGGCCCGCCCGCCTGCACAACGTCGCCGACGACTTCTGCATCTACACCGACAACACCGGCCTGGTGTACGGGACCATCGTCAACTGCAACCTCGCGGGCTCCGACGCCGGGCGGAAGGTGGGGATCTACGCAGGCGGGGACTTCGAGGGGGAGCCGCTGCAGCCCTGAGTCGGCCGCGCGGCACACCCCCAACCGGGGGAGTCGATCCGCCCGGATGGAGGGCTGAGCCTCAGCTCGGGTACTTCTCCGCCATGTGCTGCACCGAGCGCGAAACCAGCTCCCGCAGCACGCCCTGGTCCACGTCTGCCAGCTTGTTGATGTAGAGGCAGGACTTGCCGGTCTTGAACCGGCCCAGCTGACCCATCAGGCCGTCGTACTCCGAGAAGCCCGGCATGATGTAGAGGGTCAGGTTGCGCTTTCGGGGCGAGAAGCCCACCCGCATCCACTCGCCGGTGCGCCCGCTCTCGTAGGTGTAGGCGTAGCGGCCGAAGCCGACGATGGTGGGCCCCCACATGCGGGGCGGCTCGCCGGTGATCTCGGCCATCAGGTCGCAGATGGCGCGGGCGTCGGCGCGCTTGCGCTCGTCCTCCACCGCGTCGAGGAAGGCGTCGACGCTGGCGTCGGTCTCGTGGGTCTTGAGCGTGGCCATGGGGTGCTCCGGGTGTGAGGGACAAGCCCCATAACCACGCAGCGTGCCCTAAGGGAGGAAGCAGTCGTAGTTGAACTGCTCGACGACCTGCCCGTCCCGGATGGTCAGGAAGAGCCCGAAGGCGGCCTGCAGCTCGTCGCCGGGCTCCTTGCCCAGCACCGGCACGGCCAGCACGCCGGTCCACCGGATGCGGCAGGCGGCCCGGTCTCCGTCGATGAGGATGTCCTCGACCTCGTAGCGCTCGGACCGCAGGGCCTTGGCGCCCCGCTCGACGCCCTCCATCATCTTCTCGCGGGTGCGGGTGGCGCCCTCGGGCATCAGCTTGTTGGGCAGCTCGCGCTGGACGATGTCGGGGCTGAGCACCTCGGTGAGGGTCTCGATGTCCCGGGCCTCGATGGCGGCCAGGTAGCGGCGGATCAGCGCGGCGTTGGGGTGGGGGGCGGACTCAGACATGGCGGGCCTCCGGTTCAGGACGCCTCCTCTATCCCGAGGGCGAGGCGGCGGTAGCGCGCCAGCAGCGCGCGCTGCTCTGAGGTGGGCGCAGGCCACAGGTCGAGCCGGGAGAGCAGCACGTAGACCCGCCGCACCGCGAGCCACCGGGGCATGTCCGCGACCATCCCGTCGGGCAGCGGGGCTACGGCGCGGTAGCCCGCCACGAAGTCGGCCACTGCGCCGGGGGGCTCCCGCACCAGCCGCGACCAGGGCACCGCGAGGTCGAGCGCCAGGGGCTGGAAGTGCAGGTTGTCGAAGTCGAAGGTGATGATCCGACCGTCGTGGGCGTGGAGGTTCTGCGGCCCGTGGTCGGCGTGGCAGGGGCACAGGGGGCCCGCGCCCTCCACCGCGGCGAGCACCGCGTCCACCCGGGCGTGCAGGGCCTCATCCTCCGCCGGGATGAGGGCGTGGGCCCGAACCCACCAGGGGTCCTCCAGCCAGTGGGGGCGCGCGCCGGTCCAGCCCTCGGCGGCGCGGTGCATGGCCGCGAGGTGGGCGCCCCAGGCCCGCAGGAAGGTCGGCGTCAGCGCGGTGGGGCTCACGCCCGGAGCCCGCTCGAAGGCCACCGCCACCCCCCCGGCGTGGGGGACGGTCCACGCCCCGCCCGGGGTCGCCGCGGGTCGGGCCACGGAGACGCCCTGTTCATCGAGGTGACGGACGAAGTCCAGCTCCGCCTCCACCTGGGCCCGGGGCCAACGGGCCGACCACCGGAGCACCCGGTCGCCCACGCCCCACACCCGGTTGACCCCGTCCCCGAGCACCTCCGGCGCGGCCCGGAGCCCCCATTGGGCGCAGAGGGCAGCGATCATCCGGGCGCGTGGGCCCTGGCGAAGTCCGCGATGCGCGCCACCCAGGCGGGGTCGTGGGGCACCTCGTGGCCGAGGCCCTCGATCCGATGGACCTCCGGGTCGGTGAACACCGCCGCCAGGTCGTGAACGCCCTGGATGTCCGCGAACAGCGGGTCCTCGGACCCCGAGAGCACCAGCGCGGGCAGCGGGCCGACCGGCCAGAGGTCGAGCTTCGGCACGTCAAAGCCCGGCTTGAAGCCGCAGATGTAGATCCCGAAGCGCAGGGTGTCGCCGAAGGGCAGGCGGGCGGACCGCAGCGCCACCCCGGTGACCACCGCGGCCATCGCGCAGCCCTGGGAGAAGCCCAGGATGCCCACCACATGCCGGCCCTCGGTGGCCCGCCGGATGTTCTCCAGGCCGGGCTCCAGAGCGCGGTAGTGCTTGCGGCCGTCGGGGAGGGTCTCGCTGTCGAACCAGCCGTAGTGCCCGCCCTCCCAGAACCGCTCGGCGTTGAACCAGTCCCGGGGGTCCTGCCCGAAGGCGCCGTAGGGGCGGGCGAGCCAGCCGACCAGCCGCTCGACCTCGTCGTCGGACATCGCGTGGGCCCCGTCGGGGGCGATCAGGTCGAAGCCGGCGGCCTCCAACGCCCCCCGCAGGGGGCCCAGGTGGCGCAGCATCGACGCGCCGGACATGGTCACGCCGTGGAGGACGAGCAGGGCGGGTCTCATGCCCCCTCCCCTATCGCCCCCGCGCGCGGTGCGCCCGGCGCTGATCCCCATCCCATCGAGATCACGGAAGAGGGATCTCCTCCTTCTGCAGCACCTCCTGGCTGGAGGCAACGATCTGCCGCAGCGACAGCCCCTCCCGCAGCAGGAAGATCGAGCCCAGCAGGATCGTGGAGGCGAGCTGGCCGGCGTGCAGCACCACCGCGAAGGTGCTGCCCACCGCCTTGGGCACGTCCCACAGCAGCAGCGCCGCCAGGCAGAACGCCTCGTAGGCCCCCACGAAGCCGGGGGTCGGCACCACGATGGTCCCGGTGATGGTGGTGGCCCAGATGGTCGCGGCGACGTCCAGGCGGTGGGGGATGCCGTCGAAGGCGAGCATGCAGGTGAGCACCACCACCACCGTGGCCGCCCAGGCCAGCACGCTGTGCAGCAGCGCCTCGGCGAAGCGCAGCGGCTGGCGCGCCAGCCCGGCGAAGCCCCGCTGGAAGGCCCGCAGGAACCCCAGGCCCCGCTCGACCACGGGGTGCGCCGGCAGCAGGCGCTCCACGAGCTGCACCACCGGCTCGCCGACGAGCACCAGCGCCGCGATGAAGCCCAGGCCCCCCACCGTGACCACGCCCCCGGTGCGCTGCCCCACCGCGACGACGTCCACCCCGCCGACCACCAGCCCCTGGGGCGGCAGGGACACCACCAGCCCCACCCCGGTCAGCAGCGCGAGCAGCATCGTCATGTCGAGCAGCCGGGCCACGAAGATGGCCGCGAACGCCGCGCCCAGCGGCACCTTCTGCTGCTCCATCAGCAGGTAGGGCCGCACCAGCTCCCCCAGCCGGAAGGGCACCACGTTGATGGCCAGGTTGCCCACGGCGTTGATGGAGAACAGCGCCCCGAAGCGCACCGGGACGTCCAGCAGCACCTGGAGCCGGCGGGTCCGCAGGCCGTGGACCACGGTGATCTGGAGCAGCACCATCGGCACCATCCACTGCCACCGGACCTCGCGCAGCGCCTGGACGATGTGGCTGGGGTTCAACCCCCACAGCACCCACGCGAGGCAGGCTGCGGTCAGCAGCAGGACGAGGGCGATGCGCACGTCGGGGTCGACTCCGGGTGGGCCGAGCCTACCAGATCCGTCCTGTGGTAGGTTCCGGGCAGGCATGAGGCCCCAACCGCCCATCCGCCCGTGGCTGGCCGCGCTCGTCCTGGGGGCGTTCGCCGCGCTCCCGATGCTGTCATTGCTGGCGGAGCCGGGGGCCTGGCTGGCCGACCCCCTGTCCGAGCTGCCGGTCAAGCTGTGGGGGCACGCGACCTACGCCCACCCCGACCGCTTCTTCGGCGGGCCCGTCGACAGCATCGGCTTCCCCAACACCGGGCCGCTGAACAACCCGGATCTGGTGACCACCGCGCTGTGGGGGCTGCTGCGCGGCCCGCTGGGGGACGTGGCGGGCTACAACCTCATCCTCTTCCTGCAGCTCTGGGGCACCGCCCTGGCCACCTGGGCCCTGGCGCGGGACCTGTGCCGGGACGGGCGGGCGGCCCTGACCGCCGGGGTGGCCTTCGCCCTGACGCCGCTGGTGCTGGTCTACGCCGTGGCCGGGGCCATCACCGACATGCTGAACCTCTGGCCCTACCCCCTGGCGATGCTGTTCGCGCTGCGGGCCCTGCGGCGGGAGGGCTGGCGGGACGGGCTGCTGGCGGGGCTGTTCGCCGGGCTGGCCGTGGCGAGCTGCCCCTACAACGTGGTGGTGTTCTCCATCGCGGTGCTCCCGGGGGGGCTCTGGCTGCCGCTGGCGCTGCGGGACCGGTTCACGGTCGTGGACGACCCCCAGGCCGCCCCCCAGCCGGCTCCCCGCCAGTGGGGCCGGGCGGCGGTGGGGCTCGTGGTGGTCGCCGGGCTGATCGCGGGCTTCACCCTGGTCCAGCTCCGCGCGGTGATGGACGACCCCGACAGCCAGATGTCCGCCGCGTCGGTCGCCCTGACCCGCCACCAGCCGCCGTTTGAGTGGCTGGAGCCCGAGGTCCCCGACCGCTACACCGCCTACCTCGTGGACTACCTGCGCGTGGGCAAGGGCGCGCTGATCACCCGGGAGCTTGGCTCAAGGTATTACCGCGCCTTCTCACCGGGCATCTCCGTCCTGCTGCTCGGCCTGGCCGGGGTGGTGGCCTTCCGGCGGCGGCGGGGCATGTGGCTCTGGCCCGCGCTCGCGGTGGTGGGGGTACTGGCCTCGGTGGGGCCCTTCCTGCCGATCAACCGCGCGGTGTCCCTGCCCGGCCCGTGGAACCCGGTGTGGCGCCTCGCCTACGCCATGCCCGGCGGCGCGATGCTCCTGGAGCCCTTCCGCTACGGGCTGGTGGCCGCGCTGGGGCTGGCCATCTGCGCCGCTTTCGGGGTCAGCGCCCTCTCCCGCCGGCTGGGGGGCTGGGTGGCCTGGGTCGCGCCCGTCGTCATCGTCGTCGAGATCGCGGCGGTCTCCCCGGTGCCGGTGCCCCTGCCCACCGCCCGCCTGGAGGTCCCCGACCTCTACCGCCACCTCGACGCGCACCTCCCCCCCGGCGCGATCATCGAGCTGCCCTACACCCGGATGGGCACCACGGTGTTCAACCGCCAGCACTTCGCCCATCAGCTCGTCCACGGCCGCCCCATCGCCGACGAGGTCCAGGGCTTCTTCCCCCGCTACCTGGTGGAGAACCAGTTCACCGCGCGGCTCCTGTTCGAGGAGAACCAGGGCACGCTGCTGTCCCTGGACCACCCCGACCCCACCCGCTTCGACGCCGACCGGCGCCGCCTGGCCGCTGACGGCTTCGCGGGCATCATCGTCACGCCCCAGCTCTACGCCGACGCGCACACCCGGGATCGGGTGCTGCGACACCTCCGCACCCTGGGCCAGGACCCCGTGGAGGTCGACGGGCGGCTGTTCTTCGCCCTGCCGAGGCCCCCATAAGGACAGGAGATCTCTTCATCGTCCTCATACGATAACTTGACGGGTGAGACAGCCCCTCGGGACGTGGAGAATCGGACATGCCCCTGAAGAAGTTCGAAAAGCTCAAGAAGACGTTCCGGAACGACCAGCAGAACAGGGCCCGCTACAACGAGCTTCGGCCGATACTCACCCAGTACCTCGCCGATGTCGCGGCGATCCTGGCCGATCTCAACAGCGACCCGAACCTCGCAGGGACGGTCAATCCGCTGGAGAACCGTCGAGACGGCCTGTCGCAGGGCGGAGATGACGCAGACCAGACCCTCACCAACAACCAGGTCAGCGAGGCGATCAGCGACCTCATCGTCTACGTCAGCTCTGGCGAGGCCCTGCGGAAGGAGTGCCACACCACGCGCAACCGCATCCTGAAGGAGACCGCGCGGCAGGCCATACGCCGGATCGACACCATGCGCCAGAGCGGGCTCCAGGACGTCCAGCCGATGAAGCAGGCCATCAACACCCGGATGCGCCACATCAACGAGTTGGCCAAGCGCCCCCAGGTCGCCCACGCCTACCAGGCCCTGACCGCCTTCCTCCAGCCGCTGGGCCAGCTTGAGGCCGTCCTCCATGACGTGGTGATGCTCACCGCGACGCTGCCGAACAACGTGGACGAGCAGAGCCAGAACGAGCTGGGGGCGGCCCGCGGGCTTGTGTACGCGGAGATCACCGCGTTCAACGTCCAGAACGCGACCACACGCAAGGACGAGTACAGCGCGCTCGTGGGGAACGTGATCCACGCCAGCCGGCCCCAGCAGGCGCAGGAGCTGGTGCGGATGGTGGACCCGACGGCCCGCTATCAGCGCCTGCGCATCCGGATCGAGGACATCCTGGACTTCCCCGATGAGTACTGCTCGGTGGCGGTCCTCCAGCAGAAGACCAACGTGCGGGACGCCCAGCGGACCTACCTCCAGCGAGAGCAGGAGTTCATCCAGGCCCGGGACAACGCGGCGAACAACCAGCAGCAGAACCAGCAGCGAAACCTCGACAACCTGGCCAGGACCGCCAGCGAGCAGGCCAACGCCGCGCTGAAGCTGCTCAGCAGCGCGCTGAACACCGCGGTGAAGCCGATCAGCACCCACAAGAACCTGATGATGAAGTACTACGTCGCGCTCAAGGAGCTGCGGTCCGACGTGGACTTCGCCGACGGTCTGGTGCGGACCGAGCTGGACAGCAACTCACTCTGGCAGGTGCAGCTGCAGACCTACTCCGAGCTGCGCGGGCAGATCAAGCTGCTGGTGGACCCTCCCGCGCGCGACTACGCGACCGCTCTCCCCCTCCTCGATGCGCTTCGGGACGCCATCACGGACCTCAAGTCCGAGCGGGTCAAGGCCCTGCAGAAGACCATCGACCTCGTCACGAACCCGGAGACCGGCTCTGCGCCGAAGACCTGCCAGCTGGTCATGAACCTCGCCAGGACCCCCGGGCTCCTCCGGGTCATGGAGCCTGAGCAGCAGCTTGCCCTGCTGCAGAGCCTGCGCAGTCAGACCATCCTGTGCCGCTCCTGCGGCAAGGCCAGCGGCCCGGACGACTACCAGCAGACCAAAGGCAAGTGCCCCTTCTGCAACAGCACCGACCTCGACGCGCC
The DNA here is from genome assembly GCA_020632795.1 of Alphaproteobacteria bacterium. Classification (GTDB taxonomy): domain Bacteria; phylum Myxococcota_A; class UBA796; order UBA796; family CAJQPC01; genus JACKEV01. The sequence continues at coordinate 141,882 of JACKEV010000021.1, read as the reverse complement.
GATGCAGTGCTCGAACACCAAGTGCCAGAAGGCCGGGAACTTCTCCTCCACCAACCGCTGCCCGGGGTGCAAGGGCCAGAAGTCCGAGCTCTGCACCCGCATGAGCGGCTTCCAGCTCCACAACCCCAAGGAGAAGTCTCCGGTCTACGACCTCGTCGTCGCGCGGGCCACCCTCCTGGCCGAGATGGAGCTGACCCCCGAGTTCAAGGAGTTCGACCAGCAGCAGCGCCACAACCTGGCCCAGACGATCGGCCAGGATCCTGAGTTCCTGGAGGCGCAGCGCAAGTGGTCCGATTGGGTCAAGAACAAGGACTACAGGACCATCGGGAAGTTCCTGCAGCACCTGGTGACGAAGCAGTGCGAGGTCATGGGGCACACGCACCAGGACCTGCAGCGCACCGTCATCGACGACAACCTCGAGGACAAGGTCGAGACCTTCAAGAAGGGCCCGGTCAAGATCAAGCTCCACCGGGACAACGAGAGCAAGGACACCACCGGCTCCTGCGAGCCCGGCTACCCCACGCAGATCAAGGTGAACATCGCGTCGGTCGGTCTGGAGTCGTTCATCGACATCGTCGACACCGTGCTCCACGAGAACACCCACGCCTGGCAGCAGATGATCACCGCCAAGCTGCGCATGGACCCCCCCTTCACCAACAAGGACCGCGACGAGGTCCTCAACGATCCCAAGCTGGCCCGGCAGGCCCGGCTCTTCCTGGAGAACGAGAAGGCCTACTACCACGGGTCCAGCCTTCGAGGAGAGCAGACCCGCGTGCTCAACAACCGCGCGTACCGCAACCAGCCGGTCGAGGAGCACGCCTGGACCGTCGGCGGTCTGGTCTCCCGCTCCCTCTCCGCGCCGCCGGACATCCAGAGCCTCGCCTCAAAGCGCATGCAGCGCCAGGTCTTCATCGTGGCGTCCGTGGACCGGGAGGCGGACGCCTACATCACCGTCCGCGGCCCCCACGGCTTCCGAGAGCAGGAGGCCGGGCAGGAGAGCGTCGTGGGCCTTCGGGCCACGCTGACCGGGGTCCTCCGGAACAACCAGTCGCAGACCCTCCAGTTCACCCTCGCCGGGCTGTTCGACAACAGCACCTTCGAGACCGACCTGGACATGAGCGACTACGACGCTGACCCGCAAGAGAACGATGAAGTCAAGCTCCAAGGCGCCCGCCTCACCATTGACCGTACCCCCCGGGACCTCTGATCCCCAGGAGCCAGGATGCCCATTGAACCGCACCGCCGCGTCGTCTACCGCCTCAACCTGGACGCCGAGCCCGACGCCCCCATGGGCGCCGTGGAGCTGGACGCGGAGGGTCGGCTGCTGGTCGTCGACGCCGAGCCGGGCTGCCTGGAGTACCTGGACGACATGGCCGCCGCCATGAACGCGAGGGAGACCCTGGTGCGCAAGGCCCCAGGAGCCGACCGCAGCGCGATCGGCTTCGAGGAGGTCCCGCGCGACGCCCCCGACCTGCTCGACGCCCTCATCGAGGCCATCGAGCGCTACCACGGGGTGACGCTGATCACGGACGACCCCAAGCTGGAGCCCTCCACCTACGCGGACCTCTGATACGGACCCTCCATGAACCGTGGACTGGTCACCCGGCGCCCGTAGGGCGCGACCCCGGGGGATGGTCAGCGAGCCAAAGGCGAGCGAAGGAAGGGACCCGGTCGGGACGACTGGAGGGGTCCCTTCCTTCAAGGATGGGTGAGGCTTCGTTTACCACCCAAGGATTTCGTCGCGATAAGCGCCGCGCGCACCAGCAGCCGCCATGTTGGCGTCTTGGCGTCAACGCTTGGCAGGGGGTGCGCTTCTGCAACCTCGACGGCTTGGGGCGAATGGACGTCAAGAGGGCCGCCCCCCCGCAGCCAATGCCACGGTCCGGGATTCAGCGCGGTTCGGTATGAGCGCCGCTGCGCGGTCGAAGCGTCCGTGTAAGCGGACGTGAGAGATCAATCGTATCCATACGATATTCATCTGGTGCGCCGGGAGCCGACGACGCCGCGTTTCGGCCCGCGCATCCCAGACGACGGAGGTGGACACGATGCCCAAGCCCAAGTGGGAGAAGCTCAAGAAGACGTTCCGCAGCGACACCGACAACACCAAGCGCTACCGTGAGCTGCGGCCCATCGTGCAGGGTGCGATCCAGGATGTCCTCGCCATCCTCGCAGATCTCCAGCCCACCGTGCCGTTCGGCGGGACGCTGACGAACCTCCAGGCCAACATCCAGGCCCTGTCCCTGGCCCTCACCGCCGCAGACCAGGATCTCGGCAACAACCAGGTCAACCGCGCGATCACATCGATGATCAACATGGCGACGCGCGCGCAGGCGCTGAGCGCCGAGGCGTTCACCGAGCGGAACGCCCACTTCATGACCGCCCTCAACCGCGCGAAGGCCCACATCCGCGCGATGGAGCAGAACGGGGTGGACGACGCCGACGCCATGCTGAACGTGCTGGACATGCTGGCGTTCGACCTCATCGCCAAGGGCAAGCGCCCGCGGGTGTTCCGCATCAAGACCACGCTGGAGGGCTTCATCACAGACCTCCCCGCGCTGGAGGGCGTCACCCGCCAGGTCGCCGACGCGGTCCATCAGCTCCCCGACAACCTCACCCAGAACGATCTCAACCGCCACGATCTGGCCAGGACCACTGTGTTCGGCCACGTCTCCGGGTTCGACCTCGCGAACGCACGGAACGCGCTCGTCCTGTACACCAACCTCGTGGCCGAGCTGATCAACATCGGGCGCCAGCAGCAGCTGCAGGGCACGCTCCAGGGCCCCGACCCGACCGAGCGCTACAAGCGCTACGTCGTACGGATCGACGACGTCCTCGACTTCCCGGACAACCAGTGCTCCGCGGCGATCCTCCAGCACAAGAACCTGGTCGCCGCCGCCCGACAGACCTACCTCCAGCGCGCGCTCACCCTCCAGCAGACCCGAGACAACGCGGAGAACAACCAGAACGAGGATCTGCAGCAGAACCTGGACAACCTGGCCGAGACCGCGCGGACCAACGCCAACGACCAGCTCGACGTGCTCATCCAGCGGCTCACGCAGGCCAGCAAGCCGCTCACGAAGCACCGGAACGCGATGGTCCGGTACTACGCAGCCCTCAAGAAGCTGCGGCCCGACATCACCCTCGCCGACGCCCTCCCCGCGACCGACACCCAGGGCGACACGAGATGGAAGGTCCAACGCCTGGAGTACGACAAGGTCCGCCGGCTGGTGAAGGAGGCCGTCGATCCCCCCACCCGCGACTACGCCAGGGGCCTGCTGCTCCTCCCCGAGCTGCAGAACGCCATCCAGGAGCTGAAGGCGTGGCGGCTGAAGGCCCTCCAGAAGGACCTCAAGCGCGTCACCGATCCGGAGACCGGCTTCGGCCGCGCGTCCGCCCAGCTCGTGGTGGAGCTGAGCCGGACCCCGGGCCTGATCCGCGCCCTGGAGCCCGAGCAGCAGCTCGCCCTGCTCCAGAGCATGCGCACCCAGCTCATCCAGTGCAGGGACTGCGGCAAGTCCTTCGACGACAAGGCGTACAAGATCGGCAAGCAGTCCTGCCCGTTCTGCCAGAGCGTCAACCTCGATGCGCCCGCCTACTGCGCCAACAAGAAGTGTCAGCACCCCGGCCTCTATTCGCAGTCCAACCGCTGCCCCAAGTGCAAGGGGGCCTCATCGCTGATCGACGACTGCCGTTACAACCAGCTCGACCCCAGCGAGAAGGAGGCCCCTGGCGCCAGGCTGGTGGAGGCCCGCGCGCTCATCCTCTCGGAGATGGACATGACGCCCGAGTTCAAGGAGCGTGACCAGCAGCAGCGCAGCCAGCTCCTGAACATCCTCGGGAATGACCCGACCTTCCTGGAAGCCCAGCAGAGCTGGGAGACCTGGTGCAGGAAGGGCAAGGCGAAGGAGATCGAGGCCTTCTTCAACCACGTCATCAAGCTGCAGTGCGGCGTCATGGGCCACAACCAGACCGGCCTGCGTCGCAAGATGGACGGGCTCGGGGTGGTGAAATTCGACGACGCGCCCGTCAAGGTGAACCTGATCAAGGACAAGGAGAACCCGGGCGAGAGCGGCCTCTGCCAGGACGGCTTCCCCACGGTCATCGACATCAACCTGTTCAGCAACAGCTTCGGCTCGTTCATGGATCAGGTCGACACCGTGCTCCATGAGAACACCCACGCCTGGCAGCAGATGATCACGAAGATGCTCCGCATGGAGAAGCCCTACACCCAGAAGGACCGCGAGCGGGTGCTCAACGACCCCGCGCTCAAGGTCCAGGCCCAGCTCTTCCTGGAGAACGAGGAGTCCTACTTCAACCACTCCAAGCTCAAGGGAGAGCATCACCGGGTGCTGCGGAACAAGGCCTACCGCCACCAGCCGGTCGAGGAGCACGCCTGGACCTTGGGCGGGAAGCTCTCCCGCTCCCTCGCCGCGCCCCCCGACGTGCAGAGCCTCGCGTCCAAGCAGAAGCAGCGCCAGGTGTTCTTCGTGGAGTCCGTGGAGCGCGACGAGTTCGCCCAGGTCATCCTCCGGGACAAGCACGGGCTGCGGGAGCAGGAGGTCGACCAGGAGCGGCTCTCGGACCTGCGGGTGACCCTCTCCGGCGTGCTCCAGGGGGGCCTCCCTCGGACCATCCAGGTCACGCTCTCGGAGGTCAAGTCCGAGTGGACGGTGGATCTGGACGACAACCTCTCGAACTACGACGAGGACGACGAGGACGAAGACTACGTCAAGCTCCAGGGCGCCCGCCTCACCATCGACCGCACCCCCCGCGACCTCTGAGCTACGCCGCCTGCTGCGCGAAGGCGTCTGCGTCGGCGTCCGCGTCGTAGGGCTGCATGCCGGTCCGGGCCACCGCCTGCCAGCTCGGCCGGCTGCTGAGCCGCTCGAACCAGGCCCGGACCCCCGGGCGGGCCTCGATGGGCGCCCCCTCGCCGATCTGCGTGAGGTACTCCAGGTAGGGCAACCAGGTCAGATCCGCGAGGGACAGCCCCTCCCCGGCCAGGAAGGGCGCCGCCCGCAGCGCCGGCTCGATCACGTCGAGCACCTGCCCCAGCGCCGCCCGCCCGGCCTGGAGGACCGCCGGGTCCGGGGGGAAGCCCAGGTGCCGGGAGAACAGCGCGTGCACCAGCAGCCCGTGCACCGGAGGCTCGAAGTAGGACTGCTGCACCCGGTCCCACTGGAGGGCGCGGGCCCGCGCCTGGGGGTCGTCGGGCCACAGCGCCGGGCCGTCCAGGGCCTCGTCCAGGTAGCGCATGATGGCGGCGGTCTCGTACAGGACGAAGCCGTCGTCGTCCAGCACCGGCACCTTGCCGAAGGGGTGCAGCGCAAGGTGCGCGGCGGCCTTGTGCGCGCCGCGCGGCAGGTTCACGAAGGACAGGGTCAGGGCGTGGCCCTTCTCGGCCGCGGTGACCAGGACCTTGCGGGTGTTGATGCTCCAGGGGTGACCGTACAGTGTCATGAGGACCTCCTTCCCGCGCCGTGCGGGACACCCCCAAGGTAGGGGGCCCGGGGAAGCAGGACGATGACCTCGGAGGTAGTTGTCCGGCCCCCGCGGGCGTGGAATCCTGGCCTCTCGACCGGGAGATCCCATGACCCACCAGCTCTCCTTCGGGGGCCTGCTCAAGCAGTGGCGGGTGGTCCGCCGGACCAGCCAGCTCGACCTCGCCGAGGACGCCGAGGTCTCCCCCCGCCACGTCTCCTTCCTGGAGACCGGCCGGGCCCGCCCCAGCCGGGAGATGGTGCTGGTGCTGGCCAGCGCATTGGAGGTGCCCTTGCGGGAGCGGAACGTGCTGCTGGCGGCGGCGGGCTTCTCCCCCGCCTACACCGAGGGCGACCTGGACGGCCAGGCGATGGCCGCGGTCCGGCGGGCCCTGGACTGGACGCTTCGCCAGGCCGAGCCCTTCCCGGCGGTGGCCCTGAACCGCCGGTGGGATGTGGTGACCACCAACCGGGCGGCCGGCGCGCTGTTCGGGCTCCTGCTGGGGGACCGCGCCCCCACCGGCCCGGTGAACGTGCTGCGCATGATGCTCGACCCCGACGGCCTGCGCCCCCTGGTGTCCAACTGGCGCACGCTGGTGCCCGAGCTGCTGCGGCGCATCCGCCGGGAGGCCGTGGAGCGGGTCCTCGACGCCGAGACCGAGGCCCTGCTGGACGAGGTCATGCCCTGGGTGCCGCCCGAGCTGCGCGGCCACGACGTCACGGTGCCCTCGGTGCCGGTCATCCCGGTCCACTTCCGCAAGGGTGACCTCGACCTGCGCTTCTTCTCCACGGTCACCGTGCTGGGCACCCCCCAGGACGTCACCGCCCAGGAGCTGCGGGTGGAGGTCTTCTTCCCGGAGGACGCGCACACCGAGGCCGAGGCCCGGCGCCGCTTCTCAGGGCGCTCTGACGACACATCGCCGGCAGAGTAGCGCCGCGCCGCCAGGCAAGGCCGAGCGGCGCGGCGCAGATACGGGGCGCTTCCCTACCGGAACGCCACCGCCCCGCGCTCGCCGGACATGACGCCAGCGGTCTTGATGAGGTCGAGCAGCTCGGCGTCCTCGGCGGTGCCGCGGCTGGCCTTCCGGGTGAGGTCGTAGAGCTGGGCGTAGGTGACCTCGGCGGTGTAGGGGCTGCCGCGGAGGAGCTCGGCGAAGGTGGCGGAGGCCACGGCGACGCGGAAGTCCTTGGAGGCGCTGGCGAAGGTCTCGCCCAGGGCGTCGGTGTGGAGGACGGTGGCCCACTCGCGGGCGGCGGAGTCGGGGCCGGGGCGCTTGGCGCGGAGGCGCACGGTGGCCAGCTCGTCGTGGTAGCCGTCCTTGAGGATGACGTCGTAGAGGGCGGTGACGGTGTGCCCGGCGCCGATCTCACCGGCGTCGACGCGGTCGTTGCGGAAGTCACGGTCGGCGATGTCGCGGTTCTCGTAGCCCACCAGGCGGTAGGCCATGACCGCCTCGGGGTTGAACTCGACCTGGATCTTGACGTCCTTGGCGATGACCTGGAGCGTGCCGCCCAGCTTCTCGCCGAAGACCTCGCGGGCCTCGTCGAAGGTGTCGATGTAGAAGTAGTTGCCGTCGCCCTTGTTGGCGAGCTGCTCCATCATCGTGTCCTGGTAGTTGCCCATCCCGAAGCCGATGGTCGACAGGGTGATGCCCTCCTCGGCGTGCTGGGTGATGGTCCGCAGGATCTCGTCGTGGGAGGTCCGACCGATGTTCGCGTCGCCGTCCGAGAGCACCACCACCCGGTTGACGTGCCCGTGCTCGTAGCTGTTCGACGCCATCTGGTAGGCCAGCTCCATGCCCGAGCCCATCGCCGTCCCGCCCCCGGTGTCCAGCCCCTCGATCGCCGCCAGGATGGTCCGGCTGTCCGCCGCGCTCGTCGGCTCCAGCACCACCCGCGTCGAGCCCGCATACGTCGCGATGGCGACCGTGTCCTCCTCCTGGAGGTTCCGCGTCAGGAACGCCATCGAGCGCTTCGCCAGCCCGATCTTGTCCCCGCTCGACATCGAGCCCGACGTGTCGATCAGGAACGTCAGGTGCACCGGCTTCCGCTCCGCCTGGTCCAGCTCCATCCCCTTCACCCCCACCCGCACCAGCGCGTGGCTCTCGTCGAACGGGTTCGGCGCCGCCTCCATGTGCACCGCGAACGGCGCACCCCCGCTCTCACGCCCCGGAGGCGCGTAGCTGTAGTCCATCGCGTTGACGAACTCCTCCACCCGCACCGACGCCGTCGGCGGCAGCGCACCCTCCCGCAGCTTCCGACGCGCGATCGCGTAGCTCGCCGTGTCCACGTCCACCGAGAACGTCGAGTACCGGTCCTGCTCCGTCAGCGTCATGTCGTTGATGCCGTAGTGCGTGTACCCCTCCGAGTTGCTCGCGATCGGCTGGCCGACCGGCGGCGGCGCCTCGGCGGGGGTCGCGGTCGGGACCGGCCGCGGGTCGGGCTTCGGCGAGGGCGCGGGGCTGGTGGTGGAGGCGACCGAGGCGCCCACCGGCGGCGCCGGGGCGTAGTCCTTCTTGCCGCTGGAGCGGTCCAGCCCGGCGCGGCTGCTGGTGGAGCGGCCCTCCCGACCCCTCGAAACGCTGGTGATCTCGACGCCGTAGTCCATATCGTCGCCGTAGTCCATCGAGGGGGCGTCGTGGGCCTTCGAGGGGGCGGCGCGGCCGGCGGCGAACTCGAACTCCTCCTCGGGCTCGGCGAAGTAGTCCGCCTCCTCGTTGAGGCTGACCCGCTGGTCCACCACGGTGTCGTCGAGGACGTCCACGGCCGGGCGGCTGCTCTCGACCACGATGGCCTGCCCCTCGGAGGTGACCACCTCGCCGCTCAGCTCCGTCCCGTCGAAGTCGGCCTCGGTCTTCTGCTTGTATTCGATCGAGCGCTCGGGGTTCTTCGGGGCGGCGGCCTCGTAGTCGTTGAGGTCGTCCAGCCCGTCGCCGTCCTCGTCGTACCCCGCCTCGTCGACCTCATCGAGGTTGTAGCTCTCCGGGGAGTGCTTGGAGCAGGCGGTCAGGGAGAGGGCGAACAGCAGGGACGGGATGAGGGCGCGGGCGGACATTTGAGGGCCTCCGGATGTTGTTGCGCCCCGACAACGGGACCTGTCCCAGGGTTCTTACACCGGGGCCTGGAATTTTTTTCGAGGCTGGGATTCCCGGCTCCCGGCGCGCCCCTCTCTCCGACAGGGGGCGCGCAAGTGGGGCGCCGCCGCGACGCCGGGTTATGCTGCGGGCGTCCGAAAAACAGGAGTACGTGGATGGCCCGAGCGATCGCCCGAGGTGAGACCAAGCTCACAGAGCGCAAGGAGTCCAAGGCCCGCGTCTACTACAAGGTCCGGGACCCCGACCGGGTGGACGGGCTCGAGTGGCTCTTCCTCGACGCCAAGGACCCCGGCGCCCTCTCCCTGGAGAAGGCCTTCGAGGAGGACGCCAACCTCATCGTCGAGGTGTTCGGCGCCAAGGACGAGGCCGACCTCGAGGACATGCCGACGGTGTTCTTCGGCTGGGCCTACCTGCAGGTCCAGCACGTCAACAAGAAGGACTTCTACAACAAGAAGCCCACCGGCAAGGTCATCTTCGCGGACATGTAGGGCGTACCCGCCCTGAGTACGGCGGCGCCGCGCGTGAGGGCTGGCGGCGCGCTAAGGTGCGGATATGCGCAGCGGACCGACACCGGAGGTGTACGCCTACCTGTCCTACCGGGACTTCCTCGGCGACTGGTACGACGCCCGCAAGGCCGCGGACGCACGCTTCTCCCACCGCTTCTTCGCCCGCCGGGCCGGGGTTCGCTCCCCCTCCCTGCTGAACGAGGTCATCGCGGGCCGCCGGAACCTGACGCCGATCACGGTGGAGGGCTTCATCCAGGCCCTGGGCCTGGACGACGAGGCCGCCGCCTTCTTCCGCGACCTCGTCCTGATGGATCAGGCCACCACCGAGGAGGAGCGGGACGACGCCTGGACGCGGGTCGCGGCCAGCCGACGCTTCCGGAACGCCCGCCCCATCGACGCCTCGGTGGCCCGCTACCTCACGACCTGGTACACGCCGGCCATCCGGGAGATGGCCCTGCGGTCCGACTTCCAGGCCGACCCGGCGTGGATCGCCCCCCGCATGCTGCCGCCGATCACCCCTGAGCAGGCGCGCGAGGCCCTCGACACCCTGCTGGAGCTGGGCCTGCTGGTCGAGGAGGACGGGCACACGCGGCCCGCCGAGGTCTCCCTGGCCACGCCTCACGAGGTGGCGAAGATCATCGCCCGGCGCTACCACCTGCAGATGCTGGATCGCGCCCGCGACGCCCTGGACAACGCCCGCGCCGAGGAGCGCCACTTCCTCGGCGTGACCGTGGCCATCCCCGTCGCCCTCGTGGACACCCTCAAGGGCGAGCTGGACCGCTTCCAGGAGCGCCTGCTCCACCTCTGCGACGAGCAGGCCGCCGGCGCCGAGCGCGTCTACCAGCTCAACCTCAACCTCGTCCCCCTCTCCCAGGACCCATGATCCGCCTCCTCCCGCTCGCCCTGCTCGGCTGCCACGCCGGGGAACCCCAGGACGGCACCGCCGTGGGAAACCCCGGGAACATGGGCTTCTCGGCCACCGACAGCCCCAGCGACGTCGACGTGGCGCAGGCTGAGCTGGAGATCGATCAGGTGTGGCTGCCCGGCTGCGGCGCCGAGCCCGGCGAGACCCTCGACGTCTACCTCACCGTGGACCTGTTCGAGCCCTCCGACCACCCCGTCGAGGTCCCGGCGGGCACCTGGTGCGGGGTGGAGCTGCTGGTGGCCGACGAGGGCGGGCTTCGCGTCTCCGGGCAGACCACAGGCGGCACGACGTTCGACGTCTCCATGGACCCGGGCACCCTGGCCCTGGACAAGGAGCTGGAGATCGACGGGCAGTTGCTGCTGTTCACCTTGAGCCTCTCGGTCTTCCTGAACGCCGATGACATCGAGGCTCTGGGGGAGGACGTCTCCCTGGACCCCGACGACGCGGCGGCCATCAACTGGGCCCGGGAGGCCCGCGAGAGCGGCGAGCTGTGGGAGGACGTGGACGGCGACGGGATCGCGCTGGAGGCGGAGGATCTGCGGCTCACCGCTTTGGCCGGCGGCGAGGGGAAGTCGACGACGTCCTGCGCGACCGGCGGCGGGGCTGGCGGGGGCTGGCTCGTGCTGCTGGCGCTGGTGGGGGTGCTGCGGCGGCGGCTCAGCGCCGCTCGCTGAGCGCCTCGAGCTGGCGGCTCAGCGCGTCGAGGCGAGCCTCCAGATCCTCGATCCGCCCGTCGATCCTGGCGTCCTCGCCTGCGGGGCCCTTGCCCCGGGCGCGCAGGGTGGAGAGGGCGTTGTCGGCGAGCTTGAGGAGGTCGGGCTCGGTCTCCACGCGGCGGAAGCGCTCCAGCGCGGCGATGGTCTGCTTGTCCCCGACGTGGCCCAGCACCTGGATCGCGCGGCCGCGGGTGCGGACGAAGCGGTCGTCCAGCAGGCCCTCGGCGGCGCGGGCGACCTGGGCCTTCGCGTCCTCCCGGGGCTGCCCGGCGGGGGCGCGCTCGGCGAGCTGCTGGCCGGCGCCCAGGGCGGCGTGGGTGAGGTCGCTGCTGCTCTGGCCGTCGAGGTAGCGCAGCACGACCTGGAGGTCCTTGGGCTCCCCCTTGTCGCCCAGGACCTCCAGCGCGGCGGCGTGGAGGGGGGCATCTGCAGGGCGGCCGGGGCGGCGACGCAGCACCTGGCGGGCCTCCCGGAGGGCGCCCTGGCGGTCGTGCCGGCGCAGGGCGAGCAGCACCTCGGCGGCCAGGCTCTCGTGCCCGATGTCGTCGGCGCGCCGGGCCTCGGCCCAGCCACGCCACAGGAGCGCGGCGACGTCGCCCTCCCCCGAGCCCTTGCCCAGGGCCTCGGCCGCCGCGATGCGGGCCTCCAGGTCGGCCTCGTGGTCCAGGAGCACCGCGCCGATGCGCCCGTTGCCCTGGGGATCGTCCAGCTCGCCCAGAGCCTGGATGGCCGCGATGCGGAGCGGCAGCTCGGGGTCGCGGAGCAGCGCGGTGAGAAGATCGACGCTCTCATCGGAGGCCCCCCCCTCCCCCAGGTGCTGGATCGCGCGGAGCACCGCGTAGGGGGAGGCGGACGCCGCCTGCGCCCGCCACATCGCCGGGCTCTGCTCCACGGAGATCCTGGGGAGCAGCGCGCCGTCAGGGTCCACGGCGACGTAGGTGGGGGCCTCAGGCAGGTCCACGACGAGCCGGACCTTGGGGCCGTCCAGCCAGAACGAGCGGCGCACCGGGCCCTCCGCGCCGCCCAGCTCCACGGTGACGGGCATGGCGTAGGGCGCCCGCCCGTCGGGCGGGGTCTGGGTGAGGGCCAGGGTGAGCTGCCCCTCGCTCCACGCCTGGGTGACCTTGACCTCGGGCGCGCCGCCCAGGTGGACCCACTGGTCGAAGAACCAGCGCAGGTCCCGGCCGGTGGTGTCCTCGAAAGCGCGGCGCAGATCCTCGGTCTCGACGACGCCGTCGGCGTGGCGCCGGGTGTAGACCTGGATGGCGGCGCGGAAGGCGTCGTCCCCCAGCATGCCCTGGAGCATGCGCAGCACCGAGGCCCCCCGGACATAGACCGCGTCGTGATCGCCGTGGCTGCCGTCCGCAGTGGACCACCACCGCCCGGACAGCGGGCCGACGTCCCGGGCGCGGTCGAAGGTGCGGGCGATGCGCGCCGCGCGCAGGACCTCGCCGTAGCGGTGGCCCAGCCACTCCGTCCCGAAGAAGGCCGCGAAGCCCTCGTTCAGCCACATCTCCGACCAGCCGCGGCAGGTCAGCAGGTCGCCGTACCACTGGTGGGCCAGCTCGTGGGCGCTGACGTACTCGGCCCGGGGACCGGGGATCGGCGCGTCCGCGTCCCCCAGCATCTTCCGGGCGATGACCGTGGCGGTGGCGTTCTCCATGCCGCCGTACAGGAAGCGCTGAACGTAGACCTCCCGGTAGGTCGGGAAGGGGTAGTCCACGCCGGTGTAGTCCGAGAAGAAGTCCAGCATGTCGGGCAGCGACGCGCCCACCCGCTCGAGCTGGGCGCGACTCGCGTCCGGCGGGCCCCACACCTCCACCGGGCGGTCCCGCCAGGTGGTCTCCCAGACCTGGTAGGGCGCGGCGGCCACCATGATGAGGTAGCTGACCAGGCGCTCGTCCATCCGGTAGTGCCAGGCGTCGCCCTCCCGGGTGCCCAGGCCGTTGGAGAGGATCCGGTAGCCCTCGGGGGCGGTGAACCGGGCGTCCACGGTGAAGCGGTCCTTGGGGTGGTCGGGCAGCGGCAGCCAGTGGCGGTTGTCGATGTCCTCGCCCTGGGACCAGACCTCGACGTAGGTGTCGGGGCTGTCCGGGCCGGGGGCGCGGAAGTGCAGGCCGGTGCGCGGGGTGGCGGCGTACTCCACGACGACGTCCACCGGCCCGTCCCGGGGGCCCAGGGTGACGCGGACGTCGCGCTCGCTGAGGGTCCAGGGTACGACCTCGCCGCCAGCGGTCACCCGTCGGACGTCGAGGCCCACCTGATCGAGCACCAGCTCGCCGCGCCCGGCCGGCATGGGCGCGACGGTGAGGGTGGCGGTGCCCTCGACCTTCCCGGCCTCCGGGTCGAGCTTCAGGTCGAGAGCGACATGCTGGAGGTCCCAGTCGCGGTCGGGGGCGAAGCCGCCGGGACCACCGGGGCCGACGAGGGCCAGGAAGAGCAGGGGGGCGAGCATGCGCGCCATCATACGGCGAGCGCGCCGGGGAGGAACACGCTACAGCCCACGAATGTGGGCGCTCCTGGCAGGCACGACGCTGGCGTTGGCCGGAGACCTCTCCGGCTACGCCGAGGTCCGGGGCCAGCTCAGCGGCGGGCTGGAGGGTCGCCCCTGGGAGACCGCCGAGGTCTTCCGCCCCACCCTGGAGGTGCAGCCCCACGAGCGCGTGCGCCTGTCCATGACGGTCCAGGCCGAGTGGCAGCAGGGCCGCTACCGGGTGGAGGAGGGCTACGCGCTGGCCGAGGCCCAGCTCGGCTCGGTGCTGGAGGCGGCGGCCTGCTCCCTGGACGCGCCGCCGCGCTACGACAGCGCCGACGACCTGCTGGGGGTCGAGCGGCTGTACGTGGACCTCTACCTGCCCCGGGTGGACGTGCGGGTGGGGCGCCAGGCGCTCAACTGGGGCTCGGCGCAGTTCTTCAACCCCACCGACCTCTTCCAGCAGGTGTTCGTGGCGCAGCCCTGGGCCCAGCGCGTGGGGGTGGACGCGATCCGGGCCACCGTGCCCATCGGGGAGCGGCACCAGGTGGTGGGCGTGGCGGCGCTCACCCGCGACCTGAGCGAGGGGCGCTTCGCGGTGAAGGGCACGGTCAACGCCCTGGAGACCGACGTCTCGGCGCTGGCCGGGGCCACCACGGCAGGGGACGTCTACGCCGGCTGGGACCTGCGCGGCCAGCTCGTCCTGGGGTGGTGGGTCGAGGGCCGCACCAGCCTGACCGAGCCCGCGCCGGTGGTGGTCGCCGGGCTGGACTACAGCGTGCCGGTTCTCGACCGGCTGGTCTTCGCCGGCCAGTACCTCTACGACGCCACCGGGCTGGAGGATCCGGCCCTCTACACCCTGGCCGCCAAGGGCCTGACCGTGCCGATGCCCGACTGCCTTCAGGACGAGCTGGAGGCCGAGGGCGTGGCCTCCGGGCCCCAGCGCTTCACCATCGGGCGGCACTACGCGATGCTCTACGGGCAGGTCGCGGCGCTCGACGTGCTGGGGGGCACGGTGGCGGCGGTGATGAACCTCCAGGACCGCTCCACCCTGCTGGTGCCGACGTTCACCTGGACCCCGGGGCAGGCCTGGTCGCTCAACGTGGGCGCGCAGCTCCCCCTGGGCGAGGGCGAGCTGTCGCCGGGGCCGCTCCTGACCACCATCCCCCTGGGACCCACCCGCTTCGACGTCAGCGGGCTCATCCCCGAGTGGACCGCCTTCGCCTACGTGCGATACGCCCTGTGAGTCCGCCGTGAGGTCTTCCGTGAGGTCGATGCCATGAGGATCTGCGAGCTGCGCGGCGTCGGGAGGCGCTACCCGCTGGGCGAGACCGAGGTGCTCGCGCTGCAGGGCGTCGACCTCGACATCGACGCCGGGGCGTTCCTGGCCTTCGCCGGGCCCTCGGGCTCGGGCAAGACCACGCTGTTGAACCTCATCGGCTGCCTGGACCGCCCCAGCGAGGGGCACATCGTGCTGGACGGCCAGGACCTGGGGGGCCTGGGCGAGGCCGAGCTGGGGCGGGTGCGGGCCGAGAAGGTGGGCTTCGTCTTCCAGTCGTTCAACCTCATCCCGGTGCTGACCGCGGTCGAGAACGTGGAGGTGGCCCTGCGGCTGGGCGGCCAGCCCAAGGACCGGGCGCGGTGCGCGGCGGCCCTGGCCGAGGTAGGGCTCGCCGACCTCCTGGACCGGCGTCCGGCCCAGCTCTCCGGGGGGCAGCAGCAGCGGGTCGCCATCGCCCGCGCCCTGGTGAAGCGCCCCAGGCTGGTCATCGCCGACGAGCCCACGGCGAACCTGGACAGCCACACGGGCGCGGCGGTGCTGGACCTCATGAAGGACCTCAACCAGCGCCACGGCACCACCTTCCTGTTCTCCACCCACGACCCGATGGTGCTGGAGCGGGCCGGGCGGGTGGTCCGCCTGCGCGACGGTCGGGTGGAGGCCGGGCCGTGAGCCTGCTCTGGATGCTCGCCTGGCGGAGCCTCACGCGGAACCTCAAGCGGACCGCGATCACCTCGGCCGCGATCATCGCCGGGGTGGCCTTCCTCATCCCCGGGGTGGGCATGATCGACGGGCTGGACGAGAACATCCTGCGGGCGCAGATCGACAGCCAGTCGGGGCATGTCCTGCTGCGGCCCCCCGGGGCGCCCGTCTCGGCGCTGACCGCGCCGCTGGACGTGCTGGAGCCGGTGCCCGAGCCCCTCGCCCAGGCCCTCGCGCCCTACACCTGGACCCCGCGGCTCCTGTTCGACGGCTTCCTGGTGGGTCCGATGGACAGCATCCGCGCCCGGGGCATCGGCTTCGACCCCGCGCGGGACGGGCAGGTCTTCGCCCGGGACGGCTACGCCCTGCAGGGCGCCTGGCCCCAGGACGAGGGCGTGGTGCTGGGGGTGCGCCTGGCCACCCTGCTGGAGCTGGGGGTCGGCGATACGGTGATGGTGCGGCTGCGCACCGCCCAGGGCGCGATCAACGCCCTCGCCCTGCCCGTGGTGGGGGTGGTCCGCACCCGCACCCCGGCCATCGACAACTTCGGCTTCTTCGTGCCGATGGCCCAGGCCCAGGCCCTGACCCTGGCGGCGGGGCCCTCCCAGATCGCGCTCCGGCTGGAGGACCGCCGGGACGCAGCCGAGGTGGCCGCGGCCATGCCCGGCCCCTGGACCGCGAACACCTACCGCGACGAGGCCGCCGACATGCTGGATATGAACCACGCCCGGCGGCAGGTGGTGCGCTTCGTGGTGGTCATGCTGATGGTCATCGCGGGGCTGGGCATCGCCAACACCGCCGCGATGAGCGCCTACGAGCGGGTGCGCGAGGTGGGCACCCTGGCCGCGATGGGCATGAGCCGGCGTGACATCCGCGCGCTCTTCCTGCTGGAGGGGGCCCTGCTGGGGCTGGCGGCGGCCACCGTGGGCGCGCTGCTGGGCGCGGCGCTCAACGGCTACCTGGCCACGGTGGGGGTGGACGTCTCCGCGTTCACCACCGCGGCGGCCTCGGCGCTGACCTTCGACACCCAGGTCTACACGACGTTTGCGTGGGGGCCGGTGCTCGCCGCGCTGGTCTTCGGCGCGGTGATGGCGACCGCCGCGAGCCTGGTGGCCGCGCGCTACGCCGCGAACCTCAACCCGGCCGACGCCGTGCGGGCGGACTGATGTTCTGGCTCGGGCTGGCCGCACGCAACGCGCTCCGCAACACCCGCCGCAGCGGGCTCACCGCCGCCACGGTGCTGGTGGGCACGGCCTGCCTGGTGGTCTCGCTGGCCTGGCTGCAGGGCCTGGGCGGCGGGGTGCTGCGCAACGTGGCGGCGGTCATCGGCGAGGCCCGGGTGGTGGCCCCCGGCTACGCCCAGCGTGAGGCCCTGCACCCCCTCTACGAGAACCTCCCCGCGTCCGACCCCCTGGTGGCCGCCATCGAGGCCGAGGGGCTGCGGGCCTGGCCGCTCTTGCGCGCCCCGGTCATGGCCAGCGTGGGCGACACGGTCGGGGAGACCTTCTGCGAGATCGTCGGGGCGCCGGCGTCCTACTACCAGGAGATCCTGGAGCTGCCCGAGCGCCTGACCGTCGGCCGGCTGCCCGCCGCCCCAGACGAGGGTCTGCTCGGGGTGGTCCTGGCCGAGGAGCTGGGCGCGGGACCCGGCGACGAGGTCATCTTCCTGGGGCAGACCCAGGACGGCTCCATCTCCCCCATCAAGATCCAGGTGGCGGGGCTGGTGGCCGTGGGCAACGTGGTCTCCGACCGGCAGGCCTTCCTGGACATCGAGCGGCTGCGCTGGATGACCGACATCCCCGACGGCGCGCTGGAGCTGGTGGTCTACAGCGACGGGCTGCCCCCTCACGTCCTGGTGGAGCGCCTGCGCGCCCTGCCCGCCCTGGAGGGCCTGACGGTGGAGTCCTGGGCCCAGCGGGAGCCCTACGCCACCCTGGGGTTCACCGTCCAGCTCGTCACCTGGCTGCTGGGCGGGGCCATCGTGCTGGTGGCGGCGCTGGGGGTGTTGAACACGATGATGATGTCGGTCCTGGAGCGCACCGCCGAGATCGGGGTGCTGCGGGCGATGGGCCTGGGCCGGGCGGGCGTGGTGGCGCTGTTCCTCATCGAGGCCCTGGTGATCGGCGGGGCCGGGGCGCTGGCGGGGCTGGCGCTGGGCTGGGGCCCGGCGCGCTGGTTCGAGATCCACGGCCTGCCCATCGGCGCCCAGGTCAGCACCCGGGTGTCGATGCCGGTGGACACCACCCTCTTCGCCGAGACCAGCCTGGAGCTGGCGCTCTTCGCGGTGGCCCTGGGGGTGGGCATGGCGGCCCTGGGGGCGGTGACCCCGGCGCTGCGCGCGGCGCGCATCTCCCCGGTGGAGGCGATGCGGGCGCGTCGGTAGGGAAGTCCCCGCCCCTCCAAGGGGTTAGATCCCCCTCATGAGACGCGCCCTCCCCCTCTTCGCCCTGCTCGCGGCCCCCGCCCTGGCCGCCGAGCCCCCCGACGCCGACGCGCTGCTGACGCGCATCGACCAGAACCTCACCTTCGACACGCGCAGCTCCACGGCCACGATGACCGTGGTGAAGCCCCGGCGCACCAAGGTCTACGAGCTGCGCTCCTACGCCCGGGGCGGCGACGAGGGCGCCACCGAGTTCCTGAGCCCCGCCCGAGACGCCGGCACGAAGATGCTCAAGAAGGGCGACGAGCTGTGGATGTACCTGCCCTCCATCGAGAAGGTGCAGAAGCTCAGCGGGCACATGCTGCGCCAGGGCGTGATGGGCTCGGACATGAGCTACGAGGACCTGCTGGAGGCCAGCGCCTGGCGGGCGCACTACACCGCCACGGTCACCGGCGAGGCCCCGTGGGAGGGCCGCCCGGCCTGGGTGGTCGAGCTGACCGCCACCGCCCCGGACGTGGCCTACGCCCGCCGCGTCGTCCACGTCGACCAGGAGTGGGGCCTGCCGGTCCATCAGGAGCTGTATGCCGTCTCCGGCACCCTGCTCAAGACCTGGACGATGTCCGAGCCCAAGGCCTTCGGCGAGCGCTGGTACCCCACGAAGATGGTGGTCACCGACGCCCTGAACCCGGCCAACTACACCGAGCTGGTGTTCACGGAGGTGAGCTTCTCGGTGCCGCTGGAGGAGGAGGTGTTCTCGCAGCGGTGGTTGGAGCGGTAGGTTGGGGGCGGGCTTGGCAGCGAGCGTGTGGTAGGACCCGCCTCGACCAGGCCGACGGAGGCAAGGAGCCGTTGTTGACGGCTCGACCTTGGGCGCCTCGAGCCGTGGGCCTGCACTTGCACCGCCATGAGCCCCCAGGCGCGGGCTTGTCGGCATCCCGAGCGGGTCATGATGCAGATCAGGCGTTCGCCCTCGCTGCGTCGTCGGCAGGCCGCCTGCATCTCTGGGGTATTCCAGGCCGATCGCTGAGCCCTGAGCGCCTGCTCGTTGACGTGGAGCATCAGGTCCTTTCGACCCCCGCCGTCCTTTCAGACAGCGCGTCTTCATCGGACACGCCGAGCAGGCCGACCTGGGCCAGAAGAAGATTGGCCCGTTGTCTTCCTCGAACCTCTGTTGTCGGGTCTTGACGCAGGCCCTAGTCGCTCCTGCGCTCGATCTCCGGGATGCGGTAGGCCCCCGGCGGCGCCTTGAACAGCGCCGCC
Organism: Alphaproteobacteria bacterium; assembly: GCA_020632795.1. Classification (GTDB taxonomy): domain Bacteria; phylum Myxococcota_A; class UBA796; order UBA796; family CAJQPC01; genus JACKEV01. The sequence continues at coordinate 123,066 of JACKEV010000021.1, read as the reverse complement.
GGCCACGGCCGGCCGAACGAGACGTCCGTGACGTCGACGTCGGTGGTCTTGTCGCCGGGGGTGAGGGTCTCAGGGTCCCACTGGAGGGTCTCGATGCGCCCGACCACCGACAGGCCGTCGACCTCGGCGTGGTCCAGGTAGCGCATGAACTTCTCCGGGCTGCTCTGCCCCTCCTCGAAGAAGCCCGGGTAGCTCACGATGTAGATGAGCGCGCCCATGCGGTCGGTCTCGGGGTCGATGAACAGGACGTAGTAGTCGTCCGGGGAGTCCCCGGTGCCGGCCGCGTAGGTGACCTTGAGCCGGGTCCAGCGCTGGCCCAGCACCTCGACCGGCTCCAGCAGGCTCAAGCGGGTGCCCGGGTCGGCGACCACCCAGGGCATGCCGGTGAAGTAGTAGGGCGTGAGCGCCCAGAACCGCGCGTCGCCGGGGAAGGCCTCCGGCCAGGGCACGATCCAGGCGACCTCCCCGTCCCAGCCGAGCGAGGCGTCCCCGCCCTGCTCGATCTGGCGGGCGCGGGCGCTCCACAGGTCGACCTCGTTCCGGGTGTACATGCGGCGCTCGGGCTTGCCCAGGGGTCGATAGTCGAAGGTGAAGGTGACGGTCCCGGCCGAGAGCCAGGGCTCCAGGCCCCCGTGGGCGTCGAGGGTGCGGCGGAGCTGCTGGCCGGCCTCGGACTGCGCGAGACGCGCGTGGGTCTCGGCGAGGCGGGCCGCCACCGCGTCGGCGGGGGGCGGGCCGGCCATGTCCACCGGAGGCGGCGGGGGCTCGGGGGGCGGCGTGGTGCAGGAGAGGAGCAGGAGGAGGAGGACGGTGCGCATGCCGACCACGATGCCGGAGGGCGCCGGCATGTTCCAGGGCCGGCGTGGTAGCTTGCGCATGGTTGACATGGGAGTCCCATGAGCCCCCTCCCCGTCGCGCTCGGCTTCGCCGCGCTGCTCGTGCTCCCCGCGCTCCAGCGCGACGCCAGGCGCTGGCTGCCCACAGGGTTCCGGGAGTCCAGATGAGCCCTCTCGCCATCGCGGCCGGCTTCCTGTTCCTGGCTGCGGTCCCGTCGCTGGTCATCAAGCTGCCCCCGCGGTGGAACATCGCGTTCTGGGCCGCGCTCCTGCTCGTCTCCGTCGGATTGTGGCTCGCGCTCGCGCCGGCCGAGGCGGTCAAGCCGATCGAGGTGGCCCGCGTGGGGGCCTACGTGATCGGGTGCGGCCTCGTCTGCTTCCGCCCGGCGTGGCTTCGCCTGCCCCGCAAGGCCATGCCCACGGCCGCAATGGGGCTGGTCGTCTTCATGCTGTTCGGGGGAGCGTTCCTGAGGTTCAAGCTCGGGGACTGGCCGGGGGTGGTCGTCACGGTGCTGATGATCCTGGCCATCGGCGGCCCCCGCAGCATCCGGTGGTCGGACGGCCCGCCATCGGGCGGCGGCGTCATCGACGTGGGCTGGGCCTGGATCCTGGCCTACACCGCGTGGCATCTGGCCATCGGCCCGGAGTACCTGGGGCACAACCTGCTGGGGCGGAAGCTGTTCGTCATGGCGGTGGTGCTGACGCTCTGCCTGGTGCACGGGCCGGAGCAGTGGCTGCGGCTGCGGCTCTACATCGTCGCGCCCCAGACCGCCGGGGTGTTCATCTTCCCGGAGGTGTTCGAGGAGGCCATGACCACGCCCGGCTTCGAGTTCGAGGGCCTGCGGCCCCTGATGAACGGGATCGCGGTGCTCCTCCTGATCCCGGCGATGCGGCGGAACGTCCGGCGCTGGTGGCGCCCGGACGACCCCGAGGTCTGAGGAGGGCGCCCGATTGAACCCGCTCGCGGTCGTGCTGGCGTTCCTGGTGATGGCGGCCGTGCCCGCGGTCGTCATCCGGCTGCCGTGGCGGCGCAGCGTCGGGTTCTGGGTGGTCTTCGGGCTGGCGGTCCTCGGGATCAGCCTGGTCGTAGACCCCACCGCCGCCCTGACGCCCGCGAAGGCGTTCCGGCTGTCGGCGTTCGCGCTGCCGGTCGTGGTGCTCAACCTGGAGCCGCTGTGGCGGCGCCGGTGGCCCCGGGCCATGCCGGTCGTAGCCACCGCGCTGGTGGGGTTCATCCTGTTCGGGGGGAGCACGTCCCGCGCGCAGATGGGGGCCTGGGGGGGCGTGGCCCTCGGCCTGCTGCTGTTCGTGGCCACGGGTGGCCCCCGCAGCTTCCGCTGGTCGGCGGAGGGCCCCTCGGCGGGCGCCACCCTCGACGTGGGCTGGGCCTGGATCCTGGCCTACAGCGCCTGGGTCCTGGCCATCGGGGAGCACTACCTGGGGATGAATCTGGTGGGGCGCAAGATCGTCCACCTGGGCATGCTGCTGGCGCTGGCCGGGTGGTTCGGGCAGCAGCACTACCTGCGGCTGCGGAGCTACATGGCCACGTTCCAGTTCTGCGGCGCGCTCCTGCTGCCCGCGGTGTTCGTGGAGGGCATGTCCACGCCGACGCTGGGGTTCGAGGGGTTCCAGGGGATCCTGCACGGCGTCGCGGCGGTGTGCCTCGTGCCGGCGCTGCGGCGAAACGCCCAGCGCTGGTGGAAAGGGTAGGGTCCCGGCTGCTTACAAACGCTTACCTGGGATGAGCGCCGCGAGCGGCCTGCGATATTGTCCTTGTCCACGCCTCGGAGTCGCCGATGCCCTCCACCGCCGTCCTGCTCGGGCTCGTCGTGATGGCGGTGGTCCCCGCGGTGGCGATCCGGCTGCCGTGGCGGTGGAGCCTTCGGCTGTGGGCAGCCTGTGCGCTCTTGCTGGGGGGGCTCTGGCTGTGGACGAGCCGGGCGCCCGGCACGAACCCCTTCGAGGCGGTCCGTGCCGTCGCCTTCCTGTTCGGCTGCGTGGTCCTCTCCCTCGCGCCGGCCTGGCGGGGGGCCTCGTCGAAGACCGCGGCGCGCCTCCTGGCGGGCACGTTGATCCTCATGACCCTCGGGGTCAGCGGGCTCCGGCTCAAGCATGGCGACGCCCCAGCGGCGGCCCTGGGGGCTCTGCTGGCGGTCGCGTTCGGGGGCCCCCGGGTCCTCCGGTGGTCCATGGATCCCCCCTCGGCGGGCGTCACCGCGGACCTCGGCTGGGCGTGGATCGGGGCCTACTGCGCCTGGCACCTGGCGGGGGCCCAGGACGCCCACGGGCACAACCTCGTGGGCCTCAAGCTGTTCGGTATGCTGATCCCCGTGTTCCTCGTGACGCGCTGCGGGCAGCAGCACTGGCTGCGGGCGCGGTTCATCCTCCTCGTCCCCCTGAGCGCTGGGGCGTTCTTCTTCCCTGAGGTCTTCGTGGAGGGCATGGCGACCCCGGGGCTCGAGTTCGAGGGCATGGACGCCGCGCTGAACACCCTCGCCGCAGCCCTCCTTGTCCCCGCGCTATGGCGCAACGCCCCGCGCTGGTGGCGCCCCCAGGAGACCCCATGACCGATCCTGCCGTCCTGGCTGCCCTCCTCGCGATGGCTGCGGCGCCGCTGCTCATCATCCGGTGGCCCTGGCGGTGGAGCGTCGGGTTCTGGGTGGTGCTGCTGCTGGCCACCGCCGCCGCCGTGCTGACCGCAGACCCCGCCCCGTCCCTGAAGCCGACGGACCTGCTGCGGGTGGTCGGCTTCGGCGTGCCCGCGATCGTCCTCAGCCTGGAGCCGCTGTGGAAGCGCCATCTGCCTCGGGCGACCCCGGTGCTCGCGACGGCGCTGGTCGGGGTCATCCTGATCGGTGGGATCGGCACGCGGCTCAAGGGAGGAAGCCCGGCCGGAGCGGCCCTGGGCGTGCTGCTGTTCGTGGCGACGGGCGGCCCCCGGAACTTCCGCTGGTCCGACGAGGCCCCCTCGCCCGCCGCCACCCTCGACCTGGGCTGGGCCTGGATCATCGGCTACAGCGCATGGGTCCTGACCATCGGCGGAGACTACGAGGGCGCCAACCTCCTGGGGCGCAAGGCGTTCCTGCTGACCACGGTCGCGGCGCTCGCGCTGTGGCACGGCCAGCAGCACTGGCTGCGGCTGCGGGCGTACATGGCCACCGTCCAGTTCTGCGGGTTGCTGGTCTGGCCCACGGTGTTCGTGGAGGGCATGGCCTCCCCCGCGCTGGACTTCCCGCGGCTGCCGACGGTGCTGACGGGGTTCAGCGCGGTGATGCTGCTCCCGGCGCTGTGGCGCAACGCCCGGCGCTGGCTGCCGGGTGGCTGAATGAGGTCACACCGCCGGGTGGTTCCAGGTGTCGCTGTGGATCACGCGCTGCGAGGGGGGCTCCCAGCGGACCCGTCGAGGCGCGGGCCCCGAGTAGCCCTGCGGAAGCCGGCCGCTCACCACATGGGCCAGGCGCTGGCGCTCGCCCGAGATGGCCAGCAGCAGGAAGCCACCCACCAGCAGGAGCGAGGGGTTGCCGAACAGCCCCAGCGCCACCATGCCCCAGGCGAACCAGCGCCCGATCTGCAGCGCCCGCGCGGTGGCCCTCACGTAGCCCTCCCGTCGGGCCAGCCAGGCGCGCAGCACCCGGCCGCCGTCCATCGGGAAGGCCGGCAACAGGTTGAAGACCGCCATCACCACGTTCATGCCCAGGAACAGGGACGCGCCGGGGACCCCCAGGGCGACCCCGGGCAGGGCCACCAGGGCGAGCACCACGTTGACCGCCGGCCCGGCCAGGGCGACGAGCAGCTCCTCGGTGGGGTTGCGGGGCTCGCGCTCCAGGGAGGCCACGCCGCCGAAGGGGTAGAGGGTGATGGCGCGGGTGCGGATGCCGAAGCGGCGGGCCATCATGGCGTGCCCCAGCTCGTGCAGGAGCACCGAGCCGAACAGGAGCGCCGCGAACACCGCCGCGAACACCGCCGCCGACAGCCCGACGCTCACGAGCTGCCACAGCACGTAGAGGCCGCCCAGCAGCAGGAAGCTGCCGTGCAGGCGAAGAGGGATGCCGCGATAGCGGAGCAAGGTCACGTTCATGGAACCTCCATGTCCGATAAGGTAGGCACCGTCGGCGTCACGGAAAGCTGCCCCGCTGTCAGGAGGTGCCGATGACCATCCTCACCCTGTTCGGCTACGGCGTCGCCCTGTTCGCGGTGCTGTTGCTGCTGGATCGGCTGCCCTGGCGCCACGTCGTGGCCTTCTGGGGCCTGGCCTGGTGCGCGGCGGTGGCCAGCCGGATGCTTCTGGCGCCTGACGCCCCGGACACCGCCTTCGTCATCATGAAGGCCACGGTGACGGCTTGCGGCAGCATCGCCTTCTCCTTCGAGCCCATGTGGCGCCGCCTGTCCGAGCGGACCATGCGCGGGCTCGCGTTCTTCGCCATCGGGTCGGCCATCGCTCTGAGCATGCCGAAGCTGGTCCAGGAGGGAGCCTGGCCCGCAGCCCTGGCCGCCGGTCTGCTGATCCTGGTGCTGGTGTTCTTCCCCACCCGCTGGGAAGCGCGGGCGGAGCGCGCGGGCGGCACCATGGACCTGGGGTGGTGGTGGATCGTGGCGTACTCGCTGTGGCTGCCGACCACGGCGCTGGAGATCGAGGGGATCAACCTGCTGGGCCGCAAGGTGCTCACGGCGTTCGTGCTGCTCGGCTTCGCCGCCCGGCTGGGCCCGCAGCACTGGCTGCGCTTGCGGATCTTTGAGGGTGGGCTGGTCTTCCTGCTGACCCTCGCCCTGCCGGGAGGGTTCGCCGCAGCCCTGGACACGCCGGGCTGGGCGCTCCCGGGCCACCTGTGGGTGATCGGCGGGCTGTCCCTCGTGGCCGCGCTCATCACCGTGTGGCGAGCCATCAGGCGTCGGAGGTCGACCCCATGAACCCGCTCGCGCTGGCCATCCTTGGCGTGGTGGTGCTGGCCTTGACGGCGGCGCTGGCCCACGCGCCGTGGAAGCTGAGCTTCGGGTTCTGGCTGGTCGTGCCGGCCGTCGCCGTGCTGGTCCAGGTGCTCCAGCCGGACCCCACGCCGAGTCGCATGGTCCTGGTCAAGGCCGCCTCGATGTGCCTGGCGGCGGCGCTGCTCTGCTGCGTACCGCTCCTGCGGGCCTTGCCGCGAAGGGTCGGCGGCACGATCACCCTCCTCATCCTCGGTGGCAACATCGCCGGGAGCGGCCTCAAGGCCTACAACACCAACGGCACGTGGGCCCCCGTGGTCGCTGGCGCGCTGCTCATCCTCGGGATCGGCGGGTGGTCCGCCACCTGGGTGAGCGAGGACCCTCAGGAGCCCGTCCTGCGGGTGGACCTGGGGTGGGCCTGGGTGCTGGGGTTCGCGGCGTATGTCGCCGCCGTCGTGCACGACAACCCCGTCCTCTACCCGATGGGGCGGCAACTGGTCACGGTCGGGGTCTCGCTCATCCTGGCGGCGCTGTGGGGGCAGGCGCGCTGGCTGGCCATCCGCATCCACAGCCTCGCGCTGGTGTTCACCGGCTTCGTGCTCTTCCCCGAGCTGTACGCAGGGCCCCTGGCCACGCCGGACCTCCAGATACCGGGGGGCGCCCAGGGGCTGGGGGCGCTCGCCGCGCTGCTGGCGCTGCCGGCCGTCTGGCGCAATGGGGCGCGCTGGCTGCGCCCGATGGTGGTCCCCCCACCGACGGATGGCGCGGCGCAACCCGCGACAGGTTCAGGAGGCTGAATGAACGTCATCGCGCTGTGCATCCTTGGCGTGGTCGTGCTGGCCCTGACGGCGGCGCTGAGCCGCGCGCCGTGGAAGCTGAGCTTCGGGTTCTGGCTGCTTGTGCCTGCGGCCACCATGCTGGTGCTGGTGCTCCGGGCGGACGCCGCGTCGGATCTCCTGGTCCTGGGCAAGGCCGCCTCGCTGTGCATGGCGGCGGTGATGTGCTCCTGCGTGCCGTTGTTGCGGGCCCTACCGCGACGGGTCGGGGGCACGATCATCTTCATCCTCGTCGCCGGCAACCTCGGCGCGAGCTCCATCTGGGCCTGGAAGAACGGCGGGTGGACCCCTGCGCTCGCCGGCGCGCTGCTCATCCTCGGGATCGGTGGGTGGTCCTCCACCTGGGTGAGCGAGGACCCTCAGCAGCCGATCATGCGGGTGGACCTGGGGTGGGCCTGGGTGCTGGGGATGACGGCGTGGGTCGCGGCCGTCCAGCACGACAACCCCGATCTCTACCCGCTGGGGCGGCAGTTGGTCGCGATCGGGGCCTCGCTCATCCTGGCGGCGCTCTGGGGTCAGAGTCGCTGGCTGGCCATCCGCATCCACACCCTGACCCTGATCTTCTTCGGCTACCTGCTCTTCCCTGAGCTGTACGCAGGGCCCCTGGCCACGCCGGACCTCAAGATACCGGGGGGGGCCGAGGGGCTGGGGGCGCTCGCTTCGCTCCTGGGCCTGGCCGGACTCTGGCGCAACGGGGCGCGCTGGCTGCGCCCGATGCCGGATCCCTCAGCGGTGGGTGGCGGGCCGGGGGGCGGGGGGTGAGGTGCAGGAGCCCGTGGAGGTCCACCTGCCAGGCCGAATGCTGGCCGCGCTGTTGAAGAACCTGAGACACCATCTGGAGGAACAATGAATGTCATCGCGTTGATCACCATGGGCGTGGTCGTGCTGGTCCTGGCGGCGGTGCTGGCCCGCGCGCCGTGGAAGCTGAGCTTCGGGTTCTGGCTGCTCGCGCCGGTCGCCACCGTGCTGGTGCTGGTGCTCCGGGCGGACGTCGAGTTTGACCTCCTGCTCCTGGGCAAGACCGTCTCGCTGTGGGTGGCGGGGGTGATGTGCACCTGCGTGCCGCTCTTTCGGGCCTTGCCGCGACGGATCGGGGGCACGCTTGTCTTCCTCCTCATCGCTGGCAACATCGGCGGAAGCGCCATCTGGGCCTTCGAGAACGGCGCGTGGACCCCTTTGATCGCCGCCGCGCTGCTCATCGTCGGGATCGGCGGGTGGTCCACCGCCTGGATGAGCAAAGACCCGCAGCAGCCCAGCCTGCGGCTGGACCTGGGGTGGGCCTGGCTGCTGGGGCTGGGGCTGTGGGTCGCGGCCGTCCAGCACGACAACCCCGACCTCCACCCGCTGGGGCGGCAGATCATCACGTTCGGGGTCTCGCTCACCCTGGCGGCGCTCTGGGGTCAAGACCGCTGGATGGCCATCCGCATCCACAGCCTGGGGCTGGTGTTCACCGGCAGCCTGCTCTTCCCCGAGCTGTACGACGGGCCGCTGGGCACCCCGGACCTCACGCTGCCCGGCGGGGCCCAGGGGCTGGGGATCCTCGCTACGGCGCTGGCGCTGGTCGCCCTCCGGCGCAACGGCGGCCGCTGGCTGCGCCCGATGCCGGATCCCTCAGCGGTGGGTGGCGGGCCGGGGGGCGGGGCTGGGCCAGCCCTCGGGGGGTGAGGCGCAGGTCCACACGTAGAAGCCGATGTTCGGCCCCGGCATGTAGCGGCGCTGCCAGCAGTCCCCCAGGGTGTCGGGCAGCCGGCCGTAGCGGTCGGCGCGGAGGCGCTCCCGGGGGCCGCCGGGCAGCTCGGAGCTGATGAAGTCGTTCGCCCGCACCAGGGCCACCAGGGTCCCCGGGGTCTCGGGCATCACCCCGCTGCACACGCGGGCGTCGTCCGCGCAGCGCACGTAGGGGAAGGCCGCCGCGAGCACGGTCATGGCCTGGCGCTCCCCGAAGTCGAAGATCGTGCTGTCGGCGGGCAGGTGCTCGGCCACCCACTCCAGGGTGTCGACGTCCATGGCCTTCTCGTAGCCGATCCAGATGTCCCCCTGGTCGGCCTCCCGCTGGAGGAAGCTGCGGTCCACCGCCGCGTAGGGGCCGACGCTCAGCGCCACGGCCCCCAGCCCGGCGACCCCCCAGCCGCCCAGGGCCAGCCCCACCGCCGAGGCCGCCCCCACCGGCGCCGCCTGGGCGTAGGGCAGCCCGTAGCGGTGGGCGTAGTGCAGGCGCGCCGGGCTGAGCCCGCTGGCCGCGAAGCCCAGCAGCGCCACCGCCGCCAGGGCCCGCCCTGCCCGAGGTCCCCTCCCCCGGGCGAGCCACAGCGGCACCAGCGCCAGCAGCAGCCCCACCCACAACATCGATGTCATCGGGAAGATCTGCCCGAGGGCCTCCACGAAGCCCGGGTCCGGGGCGCCGTGGACCTTGGGCTGCACGTTCTCGGCCACCCGTCGGAACGACGGAAGCAGGAGTTGCATCGCGCCGGGGTCCCCCAGGGCGAAGCCCTGCTCCTGCACGGCCTTGAGGGCCTCCCGGTCGGTGAAGGTCAGCGGGGTGCGGATGGTCAGGGCCTCCAGGCTGAGCAGGCCGAGGTGGTAGCGCCCGACCAGGGCGTGGGCGAGGGGCAGCGGGGCGAAGGTCGCCAGGGCCAGCGGCAGGCGCAGCCAGCGCCCCGGTCCCCGCGCCGCCGCGGAGAGCGCGGCCAGCCCGCAGAGGCCCAGAGCGAGGGGGATCTGCTTGGGATCGCTGGCGATGGCCAGGGTCGCCGCCGCCACCAGGCCCCCGACGCAGGCCACCGCGACCGCCCGGGAGCGGGTCAGGGCCAGGCCGCAGGCCAGCGCCACCATCGCGAGGTCCAGGGTCGCGGTGAGGGGGTAGTGGGTGAAGCTGTGGCCCACGTCCAGGCTGACCGCCAGCCGCAGCCCCAGGAGCGCGCCCACCACCCCGGCCGCCCGCCCCGACACCAGCCGCCCGATCCAGTACAGCGGCGCCGCCGCCAGCGCTGTCAGCGCCATGCTCAGCGTGGTCCCGGCGCGCGGCAGGGACAGGGCGTCGGGGGCGACCACGCTGACCAGCCAGGGGTAGCCCGGGTAGCGGTCGTTGAAGTAGAGGTCCCAGCGGCCGGTCTCGAAGGCCAGGGCGCTGCCGACGAAGTTCTCGTAGTCCGGGCCCATCGGGGCGCGGGCCGGGGTCAGCCGGGACCACACCGCCCAGGCCGGCCAGCCCGCCGCGAGCACGCAGAGGGCGGCGAGCAGCCAGTCGGTCGCCGGGTGCGCCCAGGCCGCGCGTAGCCGCTCGGGCACACGGTGCGCCACCCGGGCCGCCACCCGGGGCCACGCCCAGCGCCCCAGGGCCCACCCCGCCGCCGCCGCGGCCAGCGCCATCCACTCCCAGTCCTTGGGGGTGAAGGGCATCCGCGCATCAAGCCTTGGTCGGCTTCCAGGTCACCTGCCTGAGGAAGGTGGCGTGCAGGTACTCCTGCTCGATGACCTGGGCCATCTCCTCGGCGTCCCGGAACTGGTCCCAGTCCACCCGGATGACGGGGATGGTGCGGGAGATGTCGGCGATGAAGTTCTCGTACTCGGCGTAGAGCGCCTGGAGGTAGTCCAGGGTGAGGCCGGACTCGACGTCGCGGCTGCGCATCTTCACCCGCTCCATGCTGCGCTCGGGCTTGACGTCGAGGTAGACGATGACGCTGGGCCGGCACATGAAGTTGCTCATGTGCTTGAAGAGCTGGAGGTAGGTGCGGTAGTCGCGCGCGTCCATCAGGCCGATGTCCGAGAGCATCTTGGCGAAGACGGCGTCCTCGTAGATGGTGCGGTCCTGGACCCCGCCGCCGCCGCGCCAGATGATCTCCTGGTGCTGCTGGAAGCGGCGGTTCAACAGGTAGATCTGGGTGGCGAAGGCGTACTTCGCGGTGTCCCGGTAGAAGTCCTCCAGGTACTCGTTGTCGGCCACCGGTTCGAAGTAGACGGGCAGGCCGAGGTGCTCGCCCAGGGCGGTGGCGAGGGTGGTCTTGCCGGCGCCGATGATGCCGGCGATGCCGATGAAGATGTCCTGGAGTTGTTCCATGATGCTCGGGGTCCGGGGGTCGGTGGCTGGCATCCTAACCTGCTACGCTTCGCGGCGATGCCCGTCTTCGCCCTGCCCCCCGAGCACGTCTTCCCGGATCCACGCCTGGCGCGCTCCGACGGGCTGCTCGCGGTGGGCGGCGACCTGCACCCGCACCGCCTGCTGCTGGCCTACAGCATGGGCATCTTCCCGTGGTACTCCGAGGGCCAGCCCATCCTGTGGCACAGCCCGGACCCGCGCTTCGTGCTGATGCCCGACGCGCTGACGGTGGGGCGCTCCCTGCGCAAGGTGATGCGCCGCCGGCCGTTCGAGGTCACCCTGGACCAGCGCTTCGAAGACGTCATCGACGGCTGCGCCGAGGCCTGGCGCCCGGGTCAGCGGGGCACCTGGATCACCGACGAGATGCGGGACGGCTACTGCCAGCTCCACCGCCTGGGCTTCGCGCACTCCGTGGAGGTCTGGGACGACGGCGCGCTGGTGGGCGGGCTCTACGGGGTGGCCCTGGGCAGCGTCTACTTCGGGGAGTCGATGTTCGCGAGGGCCAGCGACGCCTCCAAGGTGGGCTTCGTCACCCTGGTGGCCCAGCTTCGGCGGTGGCGCTTCTCCCTCATCGACAGCCAGGTCTACACCGACCACCTGGCCCGCTTCGGCGCCGAGGACATCCCCCGGGAGCGCTACCTCACCCTGCTGCAGGTCGGGCTGGCCGACGACACCCGGCGGGGGCCGTGGCGGCTGGATGGGGACCTGGACTGCGCGGCGGCGTTGGGGGAGGTGTGGCGGCCGGGGTGAGGGTCACCCCCCCAGGATCCGCTCCGCCCGCAGCCGGTCCTCCCCGTCGAACACCGCCCGCACCGCCACCAGCGTGGCCAGCGTCGTCCCCAGGGCCACCGCCGCCGCGATGAGGAAGAGGATGAGCATCTGGTAACGCGCGGCCAGGCCCGGCGCGGTGCCCCCCAGGATCTGCCCGGTCATCATGCCGGGGATGGTGACCAGACCCACCACGCTCATGGTGTTCAGGATGGGGATCATGCCGGTGCGGACGGCCTCGGCGGCGATGTCGCGGCTGGCCTCCCACCAGCTCGCCCCGAAGGCCAGCAGGCGCTCCACCTCGGCCCGGCGGGTGTCCAGCAGGCGCAGCGAGGTCTCCAGCCCCAGGCTCACACCGGTCAGGGAGTTCCCCAGGATCATCCCCAGCATCGGGATGAAGTAGCGCGGCGTCCACCATGGGGAGACGTCCAGGATGACCGCCGTGGCCAGCGCGGTGGTGACCGAGGCCGACACCGCCATCGCCCCCAGCCCCGCCCAGCGCGCCCCCCGGAAGCTGCGCGTGGTCCGCCGCACCGCCTCCACCCCGGCCAGGGCGATCATGACCGCCGCGAGGCCCAGCACCAGCGCCGGGTGGGCGATGGAGAACACCGGCACCAGCACCGCGCCCAGGAGGGTGAGCTGCACGACCGACCGCAAAGCCGCCACCGCCAGGCGCCGCTCCAGCCCCAGGCCCAGGGCCACCGAGACGAGCCCGTTCAGCAGGAGCAGGAACGCCGCCGCCGCCAGCTCCAGGGGGCCGATGTCCACGGGGCCGGTCATGAGGCCCCCAGGGTGAGCACCCGGTCCGCGAGGCGCTCGGCCTGAGCGGCGTCGTGGCTGACCCAGACGCAGGTGCGCCCGGCGAGCTGCGCCTCCACCGCCGTGGTCGCGGTGTCGTCGAGCGCGGCGGTGGGCTCGTCCAGCAGGAGCACCCGGGGGCCGCGCGCGAGGGCCAGGGCCAGGGCCAGGCGCTGGCGCTCGCCGCCGGAGAGCTTGTCCCAGGCGCGCTGCCAGGCTTCGGCGGGCACGCCCAGGGCCTCGGCGAGGGCGACGGGGTCGGCGGCGCTCCGGCCGGCCTGGGCGGCGAGCCCGGCGACGCGCGCGACGAGGTCTGCGGGGGTGGAGGGCCCGTCCGGCGGCGTCTGGGGCACGAGGGTGACCTCCGCCCGCCACGCCCGGGGCCCCCACTCGGCGAAGGCGCGCCCGTCCAGGGTCAGCGTCCCGGCGTCCAGGGGGTCGAGCCCGGCCAGCGCGCGCAGCAGGAGCGTCTTCCCACAGCCCGAGGGGCCGCGCACGAAGAGAGTCTCGCCTTCCGAGAGGTCGATGTCCACGGCGTCGTAGAGGAGACGGCCGTCAAGGTGGCGGCGCAGACCGGCGGCGCGGAGGAGGGGGGCGCTCACAAGCGCAGCGCCTCTGCGGCCTCGGGGGTGAGGGTCATGGGCACACTCCAGGCGCACCAGCGAGGAGGAGTGTAGCGCGCCTGCGACGCCGTCAGCGGGTCTCCGTCACCGAGAGCAGGTTATCCCGCAGGCCCTGTCCCCTCCCCTGCCAGCGCGGGCTAGGGCGACTCGGTCAGCCACAGCGCGAACGGCACGTCCGGGTGCGTCGCGCCTGCGCCTTCCCCCACGACACGGACCGCCCAGCCGCGGGCCTCCAGCGCCGGCACGGCGTCGCCGAGCGATCCAGCCGGGCGGGCGCGAACGAGGCCGACGCCCTCGCCGTTCCGCTCCAGGACGTCGGCGACCATCCCGGCCTCCGGCTCCACCAGGAACAGCGAGGTCGTGTTGAAGCCGACGCGGGCCACCCGCCCCCGACCGGGCAGCGCGTCGTCGTCGTAGGGCACCACCTCCGGCGCGCGGTCGGTCAGCCTGCCCCAGTGGGCCAGCAGGGCGTCCATGCTGTGGCCCACGACGTACGGCGCGTCGATGTCCCGGAGGATCGTGTCCGCCGGCATGGACTCGAAGTGCCGGTCGTCGCCCGCCGGCACCCACTTCTCGGGGATCGCCGCCCGCAGCGCCAGCCGCTGGGACACGCCGGGGGGAAACCGCGCCAGCTCGACGTCGACCTTCAGGGTGCCCTGCGTGCTGGTGTACCCGAAGCGCGCCCCGTGCTTTCGGGCCATGAAGCCGGGCATCGCGGGCAGCGGCATCCACCCCAGCTTGCCGGCCGCGTTCATGTGGGCCTCCTGTCGCCACGGGAAGCCGGCTTCGGCGAGCAGCGTGATGGCGTCCGTGAGCGATCCGGTCCGCCGGTCGAGGTAGATGTGCTCGACGCCCGGCCGGCCGCCGCGGGCCTCCAGGAAGTCACCGAACACCGTGCGCCCGGTGAGCGGCTGGATGATCTCCAGCTGCATGTCTCCGATCCAGGTCAAGCCCGCGCGGATGCTCCAGTCGGAGGGCTCGCCGTCGTACAGGCGGTCGAACAGCTCGGGTGCGGTCATCGACAGCACCTTGAACGACCCGGGGTGCAGCGCGGCCGCGAGGGCGTCGACCATGGCGTCGGTGTCGCGGGTGATGACCGATATCTGTGTGATCTCGGTGAACGCCGGCGTGACGGCCAGGCCGTCGGGCGTGCGCGGGCGGCGGTACTTTCCGGACATCGGAGGCTCCTGGGGGTGGATGAGCGCCCCGACTCTAGGGCGCGTCGTCCCCAGCGCCGTTGCCCTCGCGCGCCAGATCGTTGGCGGCGCGCGCCAGATCGCCTACGGCACGGCCTGGTCCGCCCGGAAGTCGCCGGGGGTCTGGCCCGTCCACCCCTGGAAGGCGCGGTAGAACGACGAGGTCTCCTCGTAGCCCACGAGGTAGGCGATCTCGGCGGGCGACCACGCGGTGTGGGTGAGGTAGTGCTCGGACAGCTCGCGCCGCACGGCGCCGACCCGGTCTACGAACGTCGTGCCCTCCGCGCGGAGCTGCCGCTGCAGGGTGCGCGCCGACATCGCGAGCTGGCGGGCGACGGTGTGGATCGTCGGACGGCCGCCGGTGAGCCCGCTGCGGAGCGCCTCCTCCACCCGTGATGTCGTCGTCCGGCGCGCGCGCGCGGCGTCGACCTCCGCCTCCAGTCGAGGCTCGATGATCGCCAGAAGCGGAGCGTTGAACGTCACGAACGGGCGATCCAGATCGACCCCGGCGAGCACGATCTCGTCGACCGGACAGGCCGTGCGCAGAGGGCAGCGGAAGAGCCCGCGATAGGCCACCTCGACGACCAGCTCGCGGCGGCGCAGATGGACGGCCAGCGGGGCGATGGGGCTGCGGGTGCCGCGCCGCCCCAGGTTCAGCAGGAACGCGAACTCCGTGTCGACCAGGACATCCGGGACGTCCGGTGCGTCGCCCTGGCCGTGATACCGCACGCGGACGGCGCCCGGGGCGACGCCGTCCGCGTCGTGCAGCGTCACCTCCTCGTGGCACAGCAGCCGCTTGAACCGGGCGATGCGGGTCAACGCGTCGCGGTACGTCGCGCTGGCCAGGGCCGCCAGCAGCGCCGGCTCGAGCACGTCGGGCGCCGCCGCGCTGCCGATGGCCAGGCCGACGGACGGGTCGCCCGAGACCTCAGCGATGGCGCGCCAGAGCGCGAAGTAGTCGGATCGCGGCAGCGCGGCCCGACTCTGGTCGAACAGACCCCCCGGGAGCCCGGCACGCCGCAGCACCTCGGTGTGGGAGACGCCGACCTGATCCAGCGCCAGACCCAGGCCGAGGGGGACCTTGTACCGCTCCGACGACCTCGTCATCACTCCAACTCGAACCGCGCCATCTTGTTCAGCAGCCCCTGCCGCGACAGCCCCAGGCGCTTCGCCGCGCGGGTGCGGTTGCCGCCCTCGGCGGCCAGGGCGGCGGCGATGGCGCGGCGCTCCAGAGCCTCGACCTGCTCGGCCAGGGTGTCACCGTCGGGGGTGTCGGGGGCGCGCAGACCCAGGTCCTGGGGCTCGATGAGGCGGCGGGGGCCGGCCATCACCGCCGCGCGCTGCATCGCGTGGCGCAGCTCCCGCAGGTTGCCGGGCCAGGGGTGGGCGCGCAGGGCGTCCTCGGCGCGGGGGGACAAGGTGTGGGGCCCGCCCAGGGGCGCGTCGGTGAGGAAGTGGCGGGCCAGCAGCAGCACGTCGTCGCCCCGGTCCCGCAGGGGCGGCAGGGTGATCTCGATGCCCCGCAGGCGCCAGTACAGGTCGTCGCGGAACGCCCCCGTCGAGACCATCTCCTCGAGCTTGCGGTTGGTCGCCGAGACGATCCGCACGTCCACGGTGACGGGGCGGTCCGCGCCCACCGGCAGGATCTCACCGCTCTCCAGGGCGCGCAGCAGGCGGACCTGGGTGGGCGGCTCCATCTCCCCGACCTCGTCCAGGAAGAGCGTGCCGGTGTGGGCCTCCTGGAAGAGCCCCCGGCGGCTGCGATCCGCGCCGGTGAACGCCCCCCGGACGTGCCCGAACAGGGTGCTCTCCAGCAGGGTGGGCGGCAGGGCCCCGCAGTTGACCGCCACGAAGGGGCGCTCGGACCGCCGGCTGGCCTCGTGGACCCGGCGGGCCAGCAGCTCCTTGCCCGTGCCGTTCTCGCCGGTGACCAGCACGGGCAGGTCGGTGGGCGCGACCCGGTCGGCCAGGTCCACCGCCGCCTGGAAGGGCGCCGAGCCCCCGATCATCGAGCCTCGGGGCCGGGCCTGGGCGAGCTGGTCGCGCAGGCTGGTGACCTGGGCCTCCAGCCGGGCCCGGGCGAGCGCCCGCTGGAGCACGACCAGCAGCACGTCGGGGTCGACGGGCTTGGTCAGGAAGTCGTGGGCCCCCCGGCGCACCGCCTCCAGCGCGGTGGTGCGGGCCCCCGCGCCGGTGACCACGACCACCTTGGTGCCCGGGTCCCGCTCCAGCAGGGCGTCCAGCACGCCGAAGCCCTCGGCGGTCGTCTGGCTGGGGGGCAGCATGAGGTCCAGCAGCACCACCTGGGGGGGGGCGCGGCGCGCGGCGGCCAGGGCCTCGGCGGGGTCGCCAGCCTCGGTGACCTCGAAGCCCTCGGCCTGGAGCAGGGGGCGGTAGACGCGGCGGAGGGCGGGGTCGTCCTCCACCCACAGCAGGGGGGTGGCCATCAGGCCCTTCTAACGCGGCTCACGGCTCGGCGGGCGGCTCGTACCAGGTGCCCTCCCGCTGGCGGGTCTGGAGCCACTCCAGCATCGCCCGCTCCTCCTTGTCCAGGATGCCGTCGTCCCGGATGAAGATGGTCAGGAAGAAGTGGAAGTCCCTGTGGGCCAGCGCGCGCATCACCTCGCTCTCGTTGGCCCCGGCCTCAGCGGCGTGCTTGATCAGGCGGCCGAGCATCGGGAAGTCGCTGGGGGTCTGGCTCATGGTTCACCTCAAGTCATTCGGGGAGGCGCCGATCATCGCACGTCCCCGGCCCGCCGCTGCCACCAGTCCGCCGAGCCCCACGAGGACCGCCCCCGGAACCATCGCCAGGGCCGCCTCCTCAGCGCTGACCCGCCCGCCCTGGGTGGCGATCAGGAGCGCGCCGACCCCCACCACCCCGGCGCCGACGACGCCGATCAGCGCGCCCACGCCGCGGGCGGTCAAGCGAAGCCGGACCCGCAGGATCGCCACCAGCCCGGCGAAGCCCGCCAGCGCACCGCCGATGACCGCCGCGATGGTCAGCGGCCCCCACTGCCCCGACGACAGCGCGATGACGATGAACCACACCGCCACCCGCATGCCCAGGCGCACCCGCGGCAGCCAGGCCGGTGGCTCGGTCAGGGCCGCCCCCTGGTGTCGGCGGCCCCACAGCGCCAGGGCCACCAGCGCCGCTCCAGGCAGCGCCGCCGGCAGCGCGGTCTCGCTCAGGGCGTGCCAGGACAAGCCCCCGCTGTAGAACAGCGGCGCGGTGCTCCCCGCGATGAGCGGCGCGCTGATGCCGATGAGCACGAGGCCTCGGAAGAACCAGTCGAGGCGCTCGTGCAGCGCGCAGCGCAGCCAGGCCAGCAGCGCGATCTCCCCACCTGAGACCATCTCCAGCTCATCCCCGACCAGGGGCGCCCACACCCCCGCGACGAGCAGGCCGAGCAGCAGCCAGCCGACGTCCATCGCCGGGTGCTTGAAGAGGTCCCGGAGGGGCTGGATCACCCGGCGGGGCTCACCAGGAGCACGTTGTCCCCGAGCTGCGTGGCCTCCAGCCCGGCGGCCTGCAGGATGTGGTCCAGAGTGAGGTCCCAGGGCTGGGCCTCGACCTGCACCGTGACCGTCCCGGCCACCCCGTCGGCCAGCACGATGTTGAGGTCGCCGTTGGTGGCCATCAGGCGCAGCAGCGCACCCACGTCGGCCTCGACCACGTCGATGGTGACCCGGTGGTTCGGCAGCGCCGCGAACGGCGCCTTGCCCGCGTCGTCGGCCGCGCGGACCTCGCCGCCGAGGTGGATGATGACGCCGCCGTCATCGGGCTCGCCGGCCGCCGCAGCGGCGATGAGGATCATGCTGAGCACCACGCACCTCCCGTCGCACCACACTATAGACGAGGGGAGCCTGTTGAAGGAGGTCAGGATGTGGATCCCCTTGATCCTGCTGGCGTGCACGGCGAAGGACGTCGAGCCGGAGCACCCCCGCGCCCGCTACTCGCACCTCGGTGCGCTGGACGAGGCCGGTGAGCAGCTCTACATCGCCGGGGGCAGCGACGAGGACGGCAAGATCATCGACGCCTGGCGCTTCGACCTCGCGGCGCAGACCTGGGAGCAGCTCCCCGACCCGCCCGAGCCCATCTTCCGCGCCACCATCGCCCGCTACGACGGGGACTTCTACCTGTTCGGGGGCACGGTGGAGGGCAACCTCGACTCGGACCGCCTCTACCGCTGGGCCAGCGCCGATGGGTCCTGGACCCTGCTGGAGCCCTCCGGCGGCCCCCCGCCCCCGCGCTTCAAGGCCGCCTCGGTCGTGGTGGGCGACCAGCTCTGGGTCCACGGCGGGCGATACAACGACGGCGACGAGGACATCATCCGCGACGACCTGTGGGCGTACGACTTCGCCGCGAACACCTGGACCGAGCTGGCCCCGGTCGACAGCCCGGCGATCAACCGCCACGGCGTGGTCTGGGACGAGGCCCGGGGCGCGGTGTGGGTCCACGCCGGCATCTCCCCGGAGCGCCGGGGCGACTGGCTCTACCAGGTCGACACGACCACCCTGACCTGGACCGAGGTGGACCAGGGCGACACCCTGCCCCCCGAGCGGGCCAGCCACAGCGTGCACCTCGTCGACGGCCGGATCCTGGCCTGGGGCGGCTACGACGAGGAGAACCGGGTGTGGGCGTTCGACCCCGGGACCGGAACCGACGCGGGGACCTGGGGCGGCTGGGACTACACCGGCGGCCCCATCATCCGGGACGCCCACGTCTCGGACATCACCCCCGACGGCGGCACCTTCATCATCATGGGCGGGGACACCTTCCGCATCGAGGAGCCCGAGTTCATGGCAGACGTGTGGTCCTTCGACTTCGCCTCCAGCACCTGGACCGAGCTGTGGGCCAACCCCGAGGAGGAGGAGTAGCGCATGGGCGAGCCGAGCTTCGACATCATCCTCTACGGCGCGACCGGCTTCACCGGGCGGCTCGTCGCGGTCTACCTGCGGGACCACGCCCCCGAGGGGGTGCGCTGGGCCATCGCCGGGCGCAACACCGACAAGCTGAAGGCGGTCGCCGAGGCCGAGGGGCTGGACGTGCCCCTCGTGCGGGCCGACAGCGCGGACGACGCCTCCCTGGACGCGATGGCCGCCCAGACCCGGGTGGTGATCACCACGGTGGGGCCCTACGCGCGCTACGGCGAGCCCCTGGTGGCCGCCTGCGCCCGGCTGGGCACCGACTACGTCGACCTGACCGGCGAGACCCCCTGGGCCCGCGACATGATCGACCGCTACCACGACACCGCGAAGGCCAACGGCGCCCGCATCACCCACTTC
Source organism: Alphaproteobacteria bacterium (assembly GCA_020632795.1). Lineage (GTDB taxonomy): Bacteria > Myxococcota_A > UBA796 > UBA796 > CAJQPC01 > JACKEV01. Next base: position 103,704 of record JACKEV010000021.1, on the reverse strand, counting down.
TGCGGGTACGACTCGGTGCCCTCCGAGGTGGGCGCGTTGGGGCTGGTGCGCCACTTCCGCGACCGCCACGGCCAGGCCACGGGCCACGTCCAGGGCCTGCTGGGCGGCAAGGGCGGGGTCTCCGGGGGCACCCTGCACTCGATGATGGACATGGCGGAGTCCGGGGAGATCCGCCGCCTGGCCCGCCCGTTCCTGCTGAACCCCGAGGGCGACATCCCCGAAGAGGTGAAGGCGCGCAGCCGCAACCTCACCAGCGTGCGCTTCGACCCGGACCTGGGGGCCTGGACCGCCCCCTTCCTGATGGCCGCCATCAACACCCGCGCGGTGCGCCGCAGCGCCGCCCTCCACGCCGCGCTGGGGCACCCCTACGGCCCCCTGTTCAGCTACAACGAGGCCGCCCTGCTCGGCCGCAGCGCCGGGCGCCTCCAGGCCACGATGTCCGCTGCCGGCCTGGGCGCGCTGACCGCGATGACCAGCTCCCCGCTGGGGCGCAAGCTGCTGGCCCGGCTGGGCCCGGATCCCGGCGAAGGCCCCGCCAAGGATGCCCGTGAGAAGGGCTGGACCCGCGGCTTGTTCTACGGGACCGCCGAGGACGGCCGGCGGGCGCGGCTCAGCTTCTTCGGGAAGGGCGACCCCGGCTACAAGTTCACCTCCCTGCTCATCTCCCAGTGCGCCCTGGCCCTGGTGCTCGACCGCGACGCGCTCGTCGGCGGCCCGGACCACGGCGGCGTGCTCACGCCCGCCAGCGCCATCGGGTCGGTGCTCATCGAGCGCCTGGAGCGCGCGGGGGTCGAGATCAAGGTGGAGGACCTGTAGGGCCCCTCAGCCGTTGTTCCCGTCCAGGTCCACCTGGCCGCCGACGTTCTCCCGGCCGACGCGGTCCAGCAGGGCCTCGGCCTCGGCGCGGGGCAGCGCGCCGTTGCCGCGCACCGTGAAGTCCTCACCCACCGCGCCCAGCACCGGAAAACCCGAGAGGGCGGTCAGGTCGGCGTTGCCCCGAATGTTCAGGTCACCGCCGATCGCGCCCAGCGCGTCGAAGCCGGCGATGTCGGTCAGGTCGTCGCTGTAGATCACGGCCAGGTGGCCGGTGATCTCCTCCAGGGCGGGCGGGCCGATGAAGGGGCCGGCCGCGTCGGGCTCAACCCCGTAGACGCGCAGCTCCCCGAGCTGGACCAGGCTCCCCAGGACCGACAGGTCCAGGACCTGCACATCCTCCAGCTCGAGGCGATCGAGCGTGGTCAGCGCCGAGAGGCCGTCGAGGCCGGTGACCTCGGCGTTGTAGATGTAGACGCCCCCCACCTCCTCCAGGGACTGCAGGCCCGAGAGGTCCCGACCGTCGTCGATCCGCTCCATCAGCAGCTCGCGCCCGATGAACCGCAGGTTGGGGAGCGCGCTCATCCCGTCCACGTTGACCTGATACAGGTCGAGGTCACCGCTGACCTGATCGAGGGCGCTCAGGTCGGGGAGCGGCGTGTAGTCGCTGAAGGAGCCGTTCAGGTCCAGCGTCCCGCCGACCGACCGCAGCGCCGGCAGCGGCGGGAAGGCGTCCCGATACCCGCTGAGCCGCAGGCCCCCGCCGACCTCCTCCAGCGCCTCCAGGCCGAAGGCGCCGTCGGGGTCGTCGGTGGCGATGTCCACGTCCCCCTGGATGTGGGTGATGCCCGAGAGGATCCGCAGATGACCGACGTCCAGGCTCAGCAGCAGCCCACCCGGGTAGTCGCCCTGGCTCCACCACGCCCCCTCCAGCTCCGTCACCGGCCCGTTCTGGTAGAGCTGGACGCCTCCAGGCGCAACCTGGAGGTTGCGTAATGCCCGGATGTCCCGCAGGCTGCCGTTGCCCCAGACCTCGACGAGGTCGTCGACCTGCTCCAGCGCGTCCATCCCGTCGAAGCTGAGCAGGCCGTCGTTGCGGCGGACGGCCAGCTCGCCGACGTGCTGCAGGCGCTCCAGTCCGTCCAGCGAGGTGAGCGCGTGCACATAGGCCACCTCGAAGCGCCCGGTGACATCCACGAGGCAGCTCAGCGGGCTGAGGTCGGTCCAGTCGCTGTAGTAGATGCTCAGGTCGCCGTCGACGCCGTCGTAGCCCTGCTCGCAGAGGGTGAAGGCGTCCGCGCCGCTGACGAACAGGTCGCCGTCGTAGAGGTTCAGCGCGTAGGGGTCGGCGCCGTCGCAGTCCTGGTCGACGCCGTCGCCGCCGACCTCCTGGGCCTCGGGGTGGACCCGGGCGTCGGCGTCGTCGCAGTCTCCACCCTGGTCGACGTAGTAGGGGCTGGGCTGCGCGCAGGCCTCCCAGGTGACCTCGCCCCCCCAGCCGTCACCGTCGCCGTCGAGGAACCAGGTCTGCGGCGCGCAGCCTGTGTCGCCGGTCTCGCCGGTGTCGTCGACGTCCTCCACGGCCGCGGAGTCGTCGGTCGCGGGGGGCTTGGGGCAGCCCGCCAGCAGCAGCGCTGCGAGAATGAGGGGCGCTCGCATGGGTCAGCCTCCGTTCTCGCGGATGTCGATGGATCCGCCGATGTTCGCCTCTCCGACGCGCTCGACCAGCGCCCAGGCCTCGGCCTCCGGGAGCACACCGTTGTCTCGGATCGTGAGGTCCCCCCCGACCTCGCCGAGGACGGGGAAGCCGGAGAGGGCGGCCAGGTCGCGGCTCCGCAGGATCGAGAGGTCGCCGCCGACGGCGGTCAGCGCGTCAAAGCCGGCGACGTCGGTGATGTTCCAGCAGGCGTAGATGCGGATGTCCTCGTCGATCTGCGCCAGGGCGGGCGGGCCGATGAGCGGGCCGAGGGTGTCCGCCTCGCAGCCGTCCAGGTCCAGGTCGCCCAGCGTGACCAGGCTCGTCATCGTGGAGAGGTCGCGGACCTGGGCGTCCTGGAGGCTCAGGAACCCCAGCGTGGTGAGCCCGGACAGCCCGGCGACGCCGCTCAGCTCGGAGTACTCCACGGCGACCGCCCCGAGCGAGGTCAGGGACTGCAGACCGGAGAGATCCCGGCCGTCCACCACCCGGTCCATTCGCAGCGTTCCGCCGACCGAGCGCAGGTTCGGCATCGCCTCAAGGCCGTCGGCGTCGATCTGGTAGAGGTCCAGGTCCCCGCCGACCTCCTCCAGGGCAGCCATGGTGGGCAAGGGGGTCGGATCGCTGTAGTTTCCGACGAACTCCAGGTTCCCGCCGACGGCGCGCAGCGCCGGCAGCGGCGGAAAGGCCGCGCCGTAGTACCCCAGGTGGAGCCGGCCGCCCACCTCCTCGAGGGACTCCAGGCCGAAGACCTCCGCCGGCGCGGGGGTGGAGATCGTCACCTCCCCGAGCACCCGGGTGAGCCCGGAGAAGGCCCGGATGTGGTCCGTGTAGAGGTAGAGCCGCAGGCCGTTGGGGTAGTCCCCCTGGCTCCACCAGTCGCCCACCAGATCCAGCGCGCTGTCGAAGTGCAGGCCGAGCCCGCCGGGGGGCGCCTGGAGGCCCGCCAGCGCGCCGATGTCCTGGAGCTCGGCCACGCCGGACAGCTCGAGGTAGTCGTCGATCCGCTCGATGTTGTCCAGCCCCGCGAAGGTGGTCAGCGCACCGGCGCTCCGGAGGTGCAGCTCCCCGACGTGGCGCAGGCTCTGGAGGCCGTCCAGCGACTGGACCTGCAGACCCGTGAGGGTGAAGCTGCCGGTCACCTCGGCCAGACAGGAGAGGGCCGTGAGGTCCGTCCAGTCGACAAAGAAGAGGGTCAGGTCGCCGTCGACGCCGTCGTAGCCGTCCTCACAGAGGGTGAGGTCGTCCGTGGCGCCGATGAACAGCTCACCCTCGTAGAGGTTCAGCGCGTAGGGGTCCTCGCCGTCGCAGTCCTGGTCGACCCCATCGCCGCCGATCTCCTGGGCCTCGGGGTGGATCCGGGCGTCGGCGTCGTCGCAGTCCCCGCCCTGCGCGACGTAGGTGGGGTCCGGCTGGTCGCAGCCCGCCCAGGTCACCGCGCCGCCCCAGCCGTCGCCGTCGCCGTCCAGATACCAGGTCTGCGGCGCGCAGCCGGTGTCGCTGGTGTCGTCGGAGTCCTCCACCGCCGCAGAGTCGTCGGTCGCGGGGGGCTCGGGGCAGCCCGCCAGCAGCGCGGCGCCGAAGAAGAAGGGCCGCATGCTCAGATCCCCGAGATCGTGCGGGGCTCCCAGCCCGCGATGTCACGGATGATGCCCACGCCCTCGGCGATCCAGTAGCTGTCGGTGTTGCCGGAGTCGTCCAGCGTCATGATGCGGTGGGCGTACCAGGTGCCGGCCTCGACCTCCCGGTCGCGCTCGGTGGTCTGGATGTGCCACACCCCGCCGCTCTGCGCGGGGTAGCTGTGGTAGAGGCCGCCCTGCGGCCGCACACCCTCGACGCGCCAGGTGGTCCCGGACTCGATGGTGAGCGGCACCACCAGCGGGCGGCCACCGTACTCCGTGAAGGTCTCCGACGTTGAGGAGATGCCGTGGGAGTTGATGGTGCTCTCCATGTCCTCGTAGACCAGATGGACCCCATCGACCTCGCAGGTCCAGGCCAGGGTGCGGGTCCACTGGGCGAAGAAGTCGCAGTCGCAGACGTAGGTCCCGGTCTCCACGGTCAACCAGACCTCGTAGCCGTCCCAGGTCGACGCGCCGGTGTAGTCGATGTCCCAGCGGGTGTACTCCCCGCCGGAGCCCGAGTCGTAGAAGTCCAAGGCCATCCCGACGTTGTCGACGGGCATGAAGTCTGAGCAGGCCCCCGGCTCGGGCGGGCAGGCGTCGTCCTCGCCGTCGCAGTCGTTGTCCACGTCGTCGTCGCAGACCTCGAAGGCGTCGGGGTGGACCGTGAAGTCGGTGTCGTCGCAGTCGTCCGAGGAGCTGACCCAGCCCTCGGGCGGCGCGCAGGTCTCCAACGTGTAGTCGGCGCCCCCGTGGCCGTCGCGGTCGATGTCCAGGTACCAGGTGGCCATCAACCCCTCATCCACGGCGCTGTCGCAGTCCTCGTCCACGCCGTCGCAGGTCTCCTCGGCCCCGGGGAAGATGGCCGGGTTGAGGTCGTCGCAGTCCTCGCCGCGGGGCGAGCCGTCCTGATCGAGGTCGTCGACGTAGGGGAAGCCGGTGTCCTCGGGGGGGCTGGTGTCCGCCTGCTCGTCATCGGTGTCCTGCGGGGTGCCGCTGTCGTCGGCGCCGTCCTTGTCACCGCAGGCCACGATCAGGAGCAGGGGCAGCAGTCTCATGTCTCTCTCCGGCTTCGTTCCCCAGGGCAGAGCCGGCGTCGTCCCCAAACGATCACTCAGGGCTGACCGCTGCGCCCCCGCATCAGCTCCTGGCGGCGCACCAGGGTCGCCGGCTCCATGTCCAGCAGGTTGGCCGGCGCGATGGCGTCCTCGTTGTAGCCGTCGCAGGGGCCAAGGGTCCAGGTGGTGGGGGCCTGGGGGACCTCCAGCTTGACCGGGACCAGGGTGATCCGGATGGACTCGAAGTCCCGGATCGCCCCGGCCGGGGACAGCGCCGGCTCGTCGGGGTTGAGCGCCTCCTCCTTGGCCTTGCAGAACGCGCCCTCCTCCGGGCCGAGCAGGAACTTCTGGAGCCCGGCCAGCTCGTGGGGGGCCAGCTCCATGTTGAGGCCCGGCTCGCCCAGGGGGGTGCGCAGGTCGGCGCCGGGGTGGGCGCGCTGCTCCAGCAGGGCGGCCTCGGTGATCCCACCCCGCCCCGCCTTGTCCGCGGCCCAGGAGCCGAAGTTCGGCTCGGCCCCGAAGCCGACCTCGTGGGCGACCCAGGACTCCTTGCCGCCGAAGGTCCACGACTCGAAGACGAGCAGGCGGTCAGCGGCCCCCTGCTGGGAGACGTCGAGAAGCGGCTCAGGCGGTGGCGGTGGGGCCGGGGGCTCGGAGGAGCCGAAGCAACCGGTCAGAAGGATGGGCACCGTGAGGCTCGTCAGGCGCATGGTTCTCTCCCGTCAGCTCAGGCGGATCGTACCTCAAGGGCGATGCGGCGAAGGTCCCCGCACCGCCGCCGCGAAACCCTCGGGATCCTCCGGCGAGATCAGGAGCGGCGCCTGCCCCGCCAGGGTCAGCAGCACGAGCCCGTCGCTGCGGGAGACATAGAACCGCACCCAGCCGGCCCCCGTGGCCAGCCAGCCGAAGCCGCCCCACAGCCCGCCCGCGCCCACCCGGACCGCCCAGCGCACGCGGCTCCTGAACGTCTTCGCGTCCATGACCTCGATCTCATCGACGATCCGGAGGGGCAGACGCCAGGAGCGAAGCGGCCACACGATCTTCAGCGCGTCGCCCTCCAACTCGAAGCGCGTGGGGCGCCAGAAGAGCCACACCACCGCGTAGATCCCGCCCAGGAGCACCGCCATGCCCAGGCCGGCCGCCCAGGCGGGGCCGTCCCCGAGGAGCCCCCCGGCCGCGAAGCCCGCCGGGAGCAGCAGCAGCGCGCCGGTCAGGACCCGGAAGGGGGCGGACATCGGAGCGAGAGGCCAGGAGGAGCGGGACATCGCACCAGCCTACCGCGGATGAGACAGGATGTCGGAGCGTTTCGCCGAAGTTCTTGCATACCTATTCATATCGACGTATATGGCCGGGCCATGACGTCTCGCGAACGCCGCCGCGCCGCCATCAAGCGGCTCATCCACGAGCACCGGGTCAGCTCCCAGGAGGAGCTGGTGCGCATGCTCGAGGCCGACGGCATCTCGTGCACCCAGGCCACCCTCTCCCGGGACCTGCGGGACATGAACATCGTGCGACGCACGACCTCCGCCGGCCCGGTGTATCAGGCCGACCGAAGCTCGGCCTACATCGAGGCGCTGCGGCGCGTCGTGGGCATGGAGATCCAGAACGTGCGTCACAACGGCGTCCTCATCGTGATCCGCACCCTCTCGGGGCGGGCCGAGGGGGTGGCCGCCTACCTGGACAACATGGGGCACGACAACATCCTCGGCACCGTCGCCGGGGACGACACCGTGTTCGTCGCGCCCGTGGACACCGCGCGCATCGTCGCGCTCGTCGAGGAGATCCGCACCCTGGAGATCCTCGAACAGGAGCCGAAGTGAAGATCGTCACCGCCTACTCCGGAGGGCTCGACACCTCCTGCATGATCCCCTGGCTGTCCGAGAACTTCGGCGGCGCCGAGATCATCGCCTTCACCGGCGACCTCGGGCAGGGGGAGGACCTCTCCGCCATCCGCCAGAAGGCCCTGAACACCGGCGCGGCCATGGCCGTCGTCGAGGATCTCCGCGAGGAGTTCATCGAGGAGTACATCTGGCCCGCGGTCATGGCCTCGGCCGTGTACGAGGGCATGTACCCCATGCACACCTCGCTGGGCCGCCCGCTGCTGGCCAAGAAGCTGGTCGAGGTGGCCCTGGCCGAGGGCGCCGACGCGGTGGCCCACGGCTGCACCGGCAAGGGCAACGACCAGGTGCGCTTCGAGGTCACCTTCCAGTCCCTCGCCCCCCACCTCCGCATCATCGCGCCCCTGCGCACCTGGGAGCTGACCACCCGGGAGTCCGAGGTCGAGTACGCCGTGGAGCGCGGCATCCCGGTGCCGGTCACCCTGGAGAAGCCCTACTCCATCGACCAGAACATCTGGGGCTGCGCCATCGAGTGCGGCGAGATGGAGGACCTCTGGACCGAGCCTCCCGAGGACGCCTGGATCATGACCAAGGATCCGTCCCACGCCCCCAAGGGCAGCGTGGAGCTGATCATCGGCTTCGATCAGGGCATCCCGGTCAGCCTCGACGGCCGGCCCATGAGCGGCGTCAAGCTGCTGGAGTACCTCAACGACCTGGGCGGCACCTTCGGCGTGGGCCGCATCGACATGGTGGAGAACCGGGTGGTCGGCCTCAAGTCCCGCGAGGTCTACGAGGCCCCGGCCGCCACCCTCATCCACATGGCCCACACCGAGTTGGAGCGCATCACCCTGGACCGGGTGACCTTCAACTACAAGCGCAAGGTCTCCCAGGACTTCGCGAACCTCATCTACGACGGCCTCTGGTTCAGCCCGCTGCGCGAGGCGCTCCAGGCCTTCGTCGAGGAGTCCCAGCGCACGGTCACCGGCGAGGTCCGAATCCGGGTCTCGGCGGGCTCGGCGCGCATCACCGGGCGGCGCAGCCCCTTCTCCCTGTACGACGAGGGCCTGGCCACCTACTCCGCTGGCGACACCTTCGACCGCACCACCGCCGACGGCTTCCTCAAGCTGTACGGGCTGCCCTACAAGACGGTGGCGCAGATCCGGCGCAGCGCCGGGCAGCCGGAGTTCGCGCGGCGGAAGAACGGGGCGGCGAAGTAGGGACTCCGCGGTCTTTGCTGCACCGCACAATTCCCCTTGACACCGATGCTGCGATGCGGCATAGCGCAGGGGTGCCCCCGTCGGAGTCCCCATGCGCTACGTCGACCTGATCGCCGCCAACCCGCTGATCTGGGGCTTGTTCCTGCTCTACATGGCGGGCACCGGCTGGCTGGCCTGGCTGGGGCACAAGAAGACCAGCGACATCGAGTCGTTCGCGGTGGGCAAGGGGGACCTGCACCCCGGCGTGGTCGGGGTGACCCTGGCCGCGTCCATCGCGTCCACCGCGACCTTCATCATCAACCCCGGCTTCGTGTACGTGCACGGGGTCTCAGCGCTGATGCACCTGGGGGTCGCGGTCTTCGGCGGGGTCATGCTGGGCCTGTTCACGATGAGCGTGCAGTTCCGGCGCATCGGGGCCAGGGCCGGGGCGTTGACCATCCCCCAGTGGGTCGCCCAGCGCTACGGCAGCCCGGGGCTGGGGGTGCTCTTCGCGCTGATCAACCTGCTGAGCCTGAGCTTCGTGGTGCTCATCGTCGGCGGGCTGTCCATCGTGATGCAGCAGACCCTGGGGCTGTCCAACGTCGAGAGCCTCCTGCTCATCATCGGCTTCGTGTTCAGCTACATCTTCATCGGCGGGACCTACGCCCACGCCTACACCAACACCCTCCAGGGCCTGATCATGGTGGTGGTGTGCGTCGTGATCCTGGCCAGCGGGCTGCACCTGTTCGGGGACGGGGTGGGCGCGTTCATGGACCGGGTGGCGGCGGTCGACCCGAACCTCGTGCGGGGGGTCAACCCCGAGAGCGTGCTGTTCTCCAGCCCGTTCACCGTCTACATCAGCGGCTTCTTCATCGGCTTCGCCCTGGTCTGCCAGCCCCACATCATGACCAAGGCGCTCTACGTGAAGACCGACCGGGCCGTGTGGACGTTCCTGGGGGTGACCTTCGTGGTGTTCGGGCTGTTCACCGCGCTGCTGCTGGTGGGGCTCTACGCCCACGCCGCCGGCATGGGGTCCGACTTGTTCGTCGACCCGGCGACCGGGGCGTTCCGGCAGGACCTGGTGATGACCATCTACATCACCGAGACCTTCTCCCCGACGATGGTGGCGTTCATCACGGTGGCGCTGATGGCGGCGGGCATGAGCACCCTCGACGGCATCCTGGTCTCCCTGTCGTCCATCGCGGCGAACGACCTGTTCCTGGCCTTGACCAAGGACAACCTCCTCGCGGGCAAGGACCGGGCCGAGCAGGCGACGTTGGCCTACCGGGCCGGCCAGGGCATCCTCATCGGGATGGGCGTGCTGGCCTTCCTCATCGCGCTCCACCCGCCGAAGCTGCTGGGCATCTTCGGGCAGGTCGGCGTCTACGGCATCGTGGCCGCCTCCACCGTGCCCATCCTGTTCGGCATCCTGTTCCCCGGGGTGGGCCGCCGCGTGGCGCTGGCCGCCGCCCTCTCCGGCATGATCACCCACTTCGCGCTGTACGCCTGGGGCTCCTGGGCGGTCGACGCGGGGGTGGACCTGGTCCAGGTCGTCTCGGGGCTGGGCCCGGTGGCGCTCCTGTTCGATGAGAGCGCCACCCAGCTCGGCCTGCGCAACCCCGGCGTGACGGCCACCTACGGCCTGATCGTGAGCGCGCTCGTGGCGCTGCCGGCGGGGCTGATGTCGCGGCGCAGCGCTGAGCCCGAGCCCACCGCCGCCGTAGTCTGACACGGGGCATACTCGACGCCCTTTTTGCTTGCCAGCCGCCCGGGGTCGTGGTTGGGTGCGCTCCACCCACCCTCGCAGGAGACATCATGACCCTCCCCCTGATGCTCGCGCTCATGGGCTGCACCGGCGGCTCCGTCAAGCTCGGCGACGACACCGGCACGTCGTCCGGGGACGACACCGGCGTCACCACCGACGACACCAGCGACACCCAGGACACCGGCCCCCAGCCCAACGCCTGGGCCGGCGACTACCAGGGCGACGTCCGCCTCCTCGTGCCCGAGTGGGACTGGCAGGCCTGCGAGGGCGAGGTCGAGGTCACCATCGAGGACGACGGCGCCCTGGCCGGAGCCGGCTACTGCACCTACGAGAGCGACTGGGGCGACGACGTCGACCTGGGCATCTCCCTCGAGGGCCAGATCAGCGACGAGGGCGACATCGAGGGCGTGGCGACCTTCGAGTGGTTCGACCGCGGCGGCACCGAGGAGATCGAGGCCGACCTGACCGGCGGCGGCGACGACGGCTCGATCTGGCTCGACTGGGCCACCGACGTCCGCATGGGCGGCGGCGGCGGCGGCTACGAGGTCGAGATGGTCGGTGAGGCCGACGCCGAGCTGCGCTGAGGCTACGGCGCCGCCGCGATCGTCGCGATGACCGTGGCCGGCACGAAGGCGACCACCGCGCCCGCCCCCGCGCCCAGGATGGCCCAGCGCACCTGCTTGCGCCGGGCGTAGCGGCGGTAGCCGTCGATCCAGCCGGCCTGGAACTCCGGGGAGAAGTCCCCCAGCGGGGCCTCGGCCGAGGCCTGGGTGGCGAAGCCCGCCAGCAGCGCCCCGCCCACGCAGCCCGCCGCCGGGCCGGCCACGCAGGTCGCCGGCGAGAGCGGTGAGAGCAGCGCCCCGCCCACCATGCCGCCGAAGCCCATCGGGGCGCCCTTGGCGAAGCCCACCAGCGCGTTCCGGGGCGCCCCCAGGGCCGCCTGCCCGCCCACGATCTGCCCGGCGCGGTAGTCTGGGCTGGTCCGGTCCGGGTTCACCGCAGGGATGAGCGGCACCTTGGGGGGCGGCGGCGCCCCCAGCTCGACCTGGGAGAGCAGCCCCATGTCCTCCTCGGCCCCGATGCGGCTGGCCAGCACGATGACGTCGTCGCTCAGGACCACGGTGAGGTCCTCGAAGAAGACGTCGTACTTGCTGGGCAGCGCGGCCAGCTCCACCGGTGCGCTCGCGGCGCCGTCGGCCAGGGACACCTCGCGCAGGCCCACGAAGCGCTCGGCCCCCAGGAGCTTGGAGCGGACCTCCATCTGGACCATGCGCAGGGCGTCGTCGGTGAGCCAGTAGTGCTGGCCGACCTGCGGGTTGCCCACGCCGGCCGGCACGGTCTGGGTCAGCGACACGCCGGAGGTCCAGGCCAGGCCCCCGGCCTGATCGAAGCGGTAGACCGCGAGGTCCTGGAAGTCCAGAGTGGCGGACGTGGTGTTGCTGGTGGTGCTGGTCTTGAGGGCCTGGTACTGGGTGACCAGCACCGCCCCTCCGTCGGGCAGCTCCAGCAGGGCCACCGGGGCGTGCCAGTCCAGGCTGGCCTCGGCGATGGGCTGGCCCTGGTTGGCGTAGGCCGCCCGGAAGCGGTCCGGGGACACCAGGGCCGTCCACCGAACCCGCTGCTCCTCGAAGTCCAGGGCAGCCACGGTCACCCCGGCGTGGGTCTCCCGGAGGAGCTTGGTGGTCCGCGCCACGCCCACGACCCAGGCCTGGCCGCTGGGCCCGAAGGTCAGGCCCACGGTGGCCAGGGTGCCGTCGCCCAGGTCGGCGACCAGGGTGCGGGTCTGCCCGTCCGGCCGGAGCTGCCGCACCACGATCTGCCGCTCTTCCGGGTTCGCCGCCATGTACAGGTTGCCGGCGTCGTCCATCGCGAACCGGACCCGGACCTCCTCGATCCGCCGCCCGGCGACGTCGATCCGGGTCTGCACGCCCGCCTCGAAGTGGGGGATCTCCACCGCCCACGTCGTCTCGAGCCCGGCGTCCCAGACCTGCGCCTGCATGGGCTCGCCCCGGTCGCCGCCCCAGAACGCCGCGACGCGCTGCCGGTCCTCGCTCAGGTAGAGCCCGGGGCGGTGGGCGGTGACCAGCAGCGACTCGTCCCCCAGGAACGCGCCGGTCTCGAGGTCCACCCGCCACGCGCGAACGCCCTGCTCATACGCGCTGACCAGCGCGACCTGATCGCCCTCCACCAGGAGCGCGCGGTCCGGCCAGTACAGGAAGTTGTCCCCCACGCCGAACAGCTCCCGGAAGCCCCCGTCCCCCAGCCAGGTGCGGGTGACGTCCGGCAGCACGACCGGCGCCGACCAGATCAGCGAAAGGTCCTCGCCATACCGCTCGATGACCACGCTCTCGTCGCTGTCCTGCCGCACGATCACGAGGTCGGTCTCAGAGACCGCCACGGCGTGCCGCCCGGAGGGCTCCCCGGCGTAGGGGAAGGCGGCGTAGGCGGTCACCGCCTGCGCGGCGGCGTCCGGCGCCAGGGAGAGCAGCAGTGCGGGCAGGAGGAGCATGCGGTCCGCGCGGTGGGATGGGGACAGATGGTATCCCATCCCGGGCGCTCCCTTGCGCGCGGCGTATCGGATAGGGGAGGATGTCGCGGCGACTCCGCTCAAACAGGATGTCTCCGGGAGCCCGAACCATGCGTCTCTTCCTCCGTCTCTTCGCTGCGCTGCTGATCGCCGTCACCTTCGGCGCCGGGTGCACCCCCTACACCGTGCTCAAGCAGTCCGCCCCCTCCGCCCTGCTGGGCCAGACGAGCTACCACGTCGAGCCGAGCTACGACAACCTCAAGGTCGGCGGCAAGTCCGAGGACGCCTACCTCGCCGAGAAGGACGCCGACACCCGCGAGTCCTTCCAGGGCGACAAGGAGGGCATGCACCAGGCCTTCGTGGAGGGCTTCGCCTCCGCGGGCGTCAAGGACGGCTACTCCGTCGGCCACACCGGCGCGAAGGACGGCGACGTCGAGGTCACCGTGAGCTGGGAGTTCGTGGAGCCCGGCGTGTTCACCGCCTTCGTCAACATCCCCACCCGCGTCGCCGCCCGGGTCGCCTTCTCCGTCAACGGCGAGCTGACCGACGAGATCATGGTCGAGGCCATGGTCGAGGCCGACGTCTACCACCCCTCCAGCGGCCAGCGCATGCGCGACGCCGCCCGCATCTGCGGCGGCTACACCGCCCGCTACATCCGCGACCAGACCTCGGAGTAGATGCGCCGCGTCGCCCTGGGTCTGGTCGTCCTCCTCCTGCTCGCTGCAGGGGCGTGGTGGTGGACCCACCGAAGCCCCGCGCCCATCGAATACGTGGTGGTGCGCGGGGATACGCTTTCGAAGATCGCCCGCGCCCACGAGGTGACCGTGGACGAGCTGCGGGCCTGGAACGGCCTCACCGGGGACCTCATCGAGGTGGACCAGGTGCTGCTCATCCACACGCCGGGCGCAGAGGCGTCTTCCGAAGCGCCCGCGCCATCGGCCTCAAAGCGGACCCGCGCCCCACCGGCCCGGCTCACCGCCCCGCCCGAGGCCCCCTCGGGCCCTGTCTCCCTGCCCATGCCCGCCGCCGAGCCCTGCGTGCCCTTCGACGCCGACCCCGGCGAGGAGGGCATGGTCACCCCCGAAGGCCTGAGCCGCGACCAGGTCCGGGCGGGCCTGGACGGGGTCATCCAGCACGCCCTGTCCTGCCCCCGCGAGGGCGCCGCCGGGGAGTGGGACCTCGTCTTCGAGCTGACCATCGGCTGCGACGGCCTGGTCTCGGCGGTCACCGTCGCGGACGACGGCGGCGCCCCCGCGGCCTGGCTCGCCTGCGCGACGGACGTGCTCCGGCACGCGGACTTCCCGCCCCACCAGATCACCGACGGCATGCCGGTGACCTACCCCGTGAACGTGGCCTTCTGACCCGGGCGCGGCGCGCTACAGTGGGGCCCATGACGTCGCTCCTGCTCGCTCTGCATGCTCTGCCCGCTCTGCTCGGCTGCGCCGCCGACCCCGCCGTGGACGCCGAGGTGGCCCTCGCCGACGACATGCCCACCGTCGTCGTCGTCACCTGGGAGGCTCCCGACGACGCCGAGGTCCAGGTGGCGTTCGGCGACGGTCAGGTCTCCCGGCTGGCCGAGCGGCTGGACGACGGCCGGGTGCGCGTGTTCGTGGTGGGCACCCCCGAGGCCACCGAGGTCACCGTGACGCCGGTGATGACCGTCGACGGCCAGCGGCTCGAGGGCGCCGCGCAGACCCTGACCACCGGCACCCTGGGCCGGGTGCTCCCCGAGGTGGGCATCGAGCAGCCCGGCGAGGTGGAGGGCGCGCTGCTCCTCACCACCTTCCTGGGCGACGTCACCGGGCCGGTCATCCTGGACCGCGAGGGGCGCCCGGTCTGGTACTACGCCCTGGAGCCCGACCGCATCTGCATCGACGTGGAGCCGGTGCGCGGCTCCACCGACCTCTACGTGCTCACCCAGCACCTCTACGCCGACGAGGAGGGGGAGCGCGGGCGGCTGTTGCGGGTGGGGCTGGACGGCGCGCTGGTCGAGGCCTGGGACGTGGTGGACGCCCACCACGCCCTCACCCAGCCCGAGCCCGGCGTGGTCGCCTGGGTCCGCCAGGACATCGTCGAGGACGCCGACGGCGTGCTCCACCACGGCGAGGCCATCGACCGCATGGGCCCCGATGGCGCGATCACCACCCTCACCGACACCTTCACGCTGTGGCCGGAGAGCTGGGACTACTCCATCGAGGCGGGGCCCCACGCCAACGGCCTCTCCTGGAGCGAGGCCCGGGGCGCCTACCTGATGTCCTTCCACGCCCGGCGCAGCGTCATCGAGCTGGACGCCGACGGGCAGCCCACCGGCTTCGCTCTGGGGGAGCCCGCGGGCTGGGACTTCTCGCCCCCCGAGGCGAAGTTCGCCACCCTGCACGGGCCCAGCATCACCCCCGACGGCACGCTGCTCCTGTTCGACAACGGCTCCCCCGAGGACAGCGCGCGGGTCATCGAGTACGCCCTGAACGACGGCGTCGCCGAGCAGGTCTGGGAGGCCCGCTGGCCCGATGGCGACGAGATCATGCTGCTGGGGGACGCCCGCCGCCGCGAGAACGGCAACACCCTGGTGAGCTGGGGCCTCCGGGGCGAGCTGGGTGAGCTGGACCCCGAGGGCGAGGTCCTGTGGCGCGCCTTCGCCTACATCGGCATGGCCTTCGGCAACATCCAGGTGTTCGAGGCGTCAGTACCAGACGGAGAGGCAGGTCAGTGAGCCGTCGCCCTTCCGGATCTCGGACATCTCCAGCCCGATGACCTCCAGCCCGGCGGCCTCCAGAGCGGCGCGGGTGCGGGGGTAGCCGCGGGGCACCAGGGCCTTGCCGTTGCAGCCCAGCGTGTTCGCGGCGTAGGTCTCCTCGGCCGGGATGGTCACCACACGGGCCAGCCCGTCGAACAGGGCGGGGTCCAGGGTGCCCTCGGCCAGCACCACCAGGCCCGGGGCGGGGCTGGAGCAGACGCTCTTGAGGTGGAGGATGGTGTCCGGCAGCGGCACCGGGCGGATGGTGTAGCCCCGGGGCATGAAGGTGTCGGCCAGGATGGCGGCGCCCTCGGCGTTGGTCCGCGCGCCCTGCCCCACGAACATCACGCGACCGACCTTGAGCACGTCGCCGCCGTCCAGGCGGGCAGGGGCCTGCATCAGCCGCACGTCGAGGTGCTCGCACAGCACCCGGCGCACGGCGTCGGCCTCGGGGCGTCGGGAGGGCAGGCCGCTGCGGGTGATGAGCGCGACGTGCCCGCTGACGACCGCCATGTCCTCGACGAAGCAGCAGTCCGGCAGCCGGGGATCCCCGGGGAGGTGGCGCACGTTCAGGCCGATGCGCTCCAGGGCGCGCACGTACCGGGCGTGCTGGGCGCGGGCCCGGGTGAGGTTGATGGGGCCCTCGTGCGCGAAGTGGTGCACGGTGGCGTCGGTGTAGCGGTCCGAGAGCCCTCGGACCAGCGCGCGTCGGGGCCCGTTCATGCGCGCCCCAGCAGCCGCTTGACCGCGCGGCGGACCCGGTCGCGCTTTCGGGGGGGCTCGGCCTCAGCGGGGTCGGCCTCCGCGGTGGGCGGGCGGGGCCCGGCGGCCTCGATCGGCCCCGCCTTCGCCGCCTTGATGAGGGCCTCGATGTCGTCGTCCGTGCGCACGCCCGGGCCGAACAGGGGCCGCGCCCCGGCCTCGACGGCGTCCGCGATCAAGGGCCATACCCAGTGCGAGGGGTCCACATCGGGGATCACCGACTCCCCCTCCAGGGTGCGGCGCACCGGCTCGTCCC
The DNA here is from genome assembly GCA_020632795.1 of Alphaproteobacteria bacterium. Lineage (GTDB taxonomy): Bacteria > Myxococcota_A > UBA796 > UBA796 > CAJQPC01 > JACKEV01. The sequence continues at coordinate 87,440 of JACKEV010000021.1, read as the reverse complement.
AGCGCCCGTCGACGACCGCCCGGCTGACCAGCACCCCATCCTGGAAGAGCGCGTGGCCTCCGACGCCCTGCTCATCGTCGTAGTAGAGAAACAGCGCCGCCCCGTGGGCCCCGGACAGCGACAAGCCCAGGTAGACCTCCAGCTCGTCGGGGCCGGGCAGCTCGCTGCGGTCCATCAACAGCAGGCCCCCCAGCTCGAAGAGCCGCAGGGCAAGGTGGGTATAGTCGACCCCCGCGCGCGCGCCGTGTCCCACCCGGGGCGCTTCCTCGCCGGCGAAGTCCGCCGCGTTGACCCCCGGGGCGGCCAGCAGCGTGGCGATCAGCTCCCGGGGGGGGACATGCCCGGCGATCAGCAGGGCGGTGTTTCGCTCGGACATGCGCTCTCCCGACGCCACATCGTCGACCTTCGAATCATAGCGCAACGCGGCCCGAGAGCCCCGTCAGGAACCGCTGACAGGGCCGATGTTCAAGATTCTTGTACATCGTGCAAGAACTTGTGACACGGAAGTCGCGCTCTCTGGTCAGCAGGCGGGCGGTGGCCGGAGGGGCTGGGGAGGGAGATGCCCTTGACGAGTGCTTGACGCCGGTTCCCGGTTCCCGGTTCCCGCGGTGTCTGATCCTGGTACAGAACTTGCTTGCATATGTGCAGGCACCTCGCCCCCCAAGCAAGAGAGGAGGACCTGGATGGCCACAACCCGTACCCGGACCCGCGCCCGTTCCTACAAGGATCCCGGGCCTGGAAACGTCCTCTTGAACAAGTATCTCAAGCGCATGGGCAGCATCCCCCTGCTCAAGCGCGCCGACGAGATCGAGGTGGCCCGCCGCGTCCGCGAGGGGGGCCCCGAGTCCGAGCTGGCCAAGGTCATCCTCATCAACTCCAACCTGCGCCTGGTGGTCTCGATCGCCAAGCAGTACACCTACCGGGGCCTGCCGCTCTCCGACCTCATCCAGGAGGGCAACATCGGCCTGATGAAGGCCGTCGAGAAGTTCGACCCCGAGCGCGGCTTCAAGTTCTCGACCTACGCGTCCTGGTGGATCCGCCAGTCCATCGTCCGGGCCATCGAGTCCCAGGTGCGCACCATCCGTATCCCGATCTACAAGCTCGAGGTCATCAACAAGGTCCGTCAGACCCAGAAGATCATGGCCCGCGAGAGCGGCCGCGAGCCCACCCTCGAGGAGGTCGCTGAGCGCCTGGGCGAGGACTCCGAGAAGGTCATCGAGCTGATGCGCCTGACCCAGGAGCCCATGAGCCTCGACGCCCCGGTCTCCGACGACTCCAGCTCCTCCATCGGCGACTTCATCGAGAACCCCAACGCCGAGCGCCCCTCGGACAACTGGGAGGAGTGCTCGTTGAAGGAGGAGATCGACGCGGCCCTCTGCACCCTCTCCCCCCGCGAGGAGAAGGTCCTGCGCATGCGCTACGGCATCGGCGAGCCCACCAACTACTCGCTGGAGCAGATCGGCTCCCAGTTCAACCTGACCCGCGAGCGCATCCGGCAGATCGAGATCAAGGCCCTGCGGAAGCTGCGGCACACCAAGCGTCAGGGGAGCCTGGAGGCGTACCTCAACGCGAGCTGAGCGGCGCTACATCCGCTCCGCCGCCTGCAGCGCCAGCGCCGCGATGGTCACCTGGGGGTTGACCCCCAGCGCCTCGGGGAAGCCGCTGGCGTCGACCACCCAGAGGTCGTCCTGGCCCTTGACGCGGCCGACCTCGTCCAGGACGTGCCCCCGGCACGCCCCGCCGAACAGGTGCGCCGCGTAGAGGAACTGGCGCCCCGGGCCGAAGGGCAGGTCCTTGGGGGGATCGGTGAACCACTGCTGGTGGCGGTGGGCGAGCAGCACCCGATCGGCCCCCGCCGCGCGCCAGATGGCGTGGATCTGCGCGTAGAAGTGCGCGAGGGCGTTGGCGTCGTGCGCCCAGGACACCGCGAAGTCCATCGCCGGGCGCCCCCCCGGCCCCAGGCGCACCCGGCCTTGCGTCTTCGAGCGCAGCACCATCAGCGCGCCGGCCAGGTGGCGGTAGCGCCGCAGGATGCCCTCGTAGACCTCGCCGTCGCCCTGCATCCAGGCGGCGAAAGCCATCGGCTGCACGTTGACCCCCTCGATGATGTAGCCGGGGCCGGCGCGGCCGAACACGTCGGCGTGCTCCAGGATCCCCACCGCCATCGAGATCCCGGCGAAGCCGTCCACCGGCTCGGCGAAGTCCCCGAAGGCCGGGGTCTGGAGGTGGACCTGGAAGCCCTCCCCCGCCTGGATCCCGCTGCGCAGCAGGAGGGTCGGGGTCTGCACCGCGCCGGCCGCCAGGGCGACCCGCTCGGCGCGCAGGACCTCGCCGTCGGTGGTGTGGGCCTCCCACACCCCGCCTCGGCGCTCCAGGTGGTGGACGCAGGTCTGGTCCCGGAGCACCGCGCCCCGCTCCAGGGCCAGCGGCGCGAAGGTGAGGTCCATGGACTGCTTCACGCCGTAGGCGCAGCCGTGGTTGCGGAAGCCGCACTGCACGCAGCCAGGGCTGTTGTGGTGGAGCCGCTCGGCCTCCAGGCCCAGCCGCGAGGCCCCCAGAGCCAGCAGATAGTTGGCCTTGTTGATGTGGGCGCGGCTCATCCGGGTGACCGAGAGCCGCGCCCAGACCTCGTCGACGTAGGGGGAGAGCGCGGCCTCATCGATGTGGACGCCGTGGTTCAGCCAGTGGACGAAGGTGTGCGAGGGGGGTCGGAAGCACAGGGCGTCGTTGATGACCGTCGAGCCCCCCACCCCCCGCCCCTGGAGCAGCGCCACCGCGCCGTCCTCGGTGGCCTGCTGGCCCCCGGCCACGTAGAGGCGACGGACCATGTCGGCCTCGACCTGGGTGAAGTCGGTGCGGGTGTTGTGCCGCCCGGCCTCGACCAGCAGCACGCCGTCCCCCCATCGCGCCGCGAGGGCCGCCGCCGCGGGGGCACCCCCTGCGCCCGAGCCGATGACCAGGGCCTTGTAGACGTCAGGCATGCCGAGGCTCAGAGGACATCGGGGTCCCAGGCGAAGGGGATGGACTGGCCGGGCGCCCGGCCGGGGAAACCCGCCACGGGCAGACAGGGGCCTGGATATCCCATGATGGAGTACGCATCGCGGGTGGCACCGAAGCTCAAGCCCGCGGCGACGTGCAGCAGGCCCCACAGGCTGCGCTGGATGGCGAGGTCGCTGGTGCGCCAGCGCTCCAGCCAGGCGGCGCGCTCGGCGTCCCCGCGCCGCGAGTAGCCCTGCAGGCCCGGGGTCCACTCCTCGAACAGGTGCAGGCCGATCCCGGCGAGCTGGCGCTGGTCGGGCGCCAGGGTGTCGAGCATGGCGTCGAAGTCCACGGCGGGCTGCCAGCGGCCGGCGGCGAGGGCCTCCCGGCCGGCCGGGCCCACCAGATCCGCCGCAACGACGGTGAAGATGGCGGCCTGGCGGGGGCTGAGGTGCTGCAAGGGGGGCGCCGAGGCGGGCGGCGGCCCCAGCAGGCTGCGCGCCCCGACCTTCACCGCGCCGAGGGCCGCGACGAGGCCCACCGCGCCCTTGAGGAGCTGGCGGCGCTGGAGGCGGGGCAGCTCAGCCATCGGAGGCGCTCTGGCCGAAGGTGGGACCGCCGTCGGCCAGGAAGTCGGCCTCCTCCGGGGTGTGCGCCCGCCCCAGGATGGGGTTGCGGTGCGGGTAGCGGCCGAAGCGGACGATGATGTCGCGGTGCTGGTCGGCGTAGGCCTTGTACCCCTCCAGCTTCCCCCGGAGGTGCGCCGGGGCGTCCGCGATCAGCCGATCGAACAGCGTCTGGAGGAGGTCGTGGTCCGCCAGCGCCTCGCTGTGCTCCAGGGGCATGTAGAAGAACATCCGCTGGATGGGGAAGAGCTGCGCGTCGTGGCCTCGGGTCACGCCCTCCCGGGTGAGCGCCCGGGCCCGGGGGTCGGCGGCGAACGCGTCGGGGCTGCCACGGTGGACGTTTCGGGTGAACTGGTCCAGCAGGAGGATGAGCGCAAGGCGGCCCCGCGCGGTGTCCGCCCAGGCGTCCAGGTGCCCGGCCATCGCGGCGGCCACGGCGGCCCCGAAGCGGGCCCGGATCTCCGCGTCGACCGCCGGCCCGCCGGAGAACCAGCGCTTCATCTCTGCGCCGTCGCCTTCGGAGGGGACATCGGGGTCGCCGAACCAGTACGTCAGCACGTCGCGCGGGGTGGTGTCCATCGGGCGCTCCTGGGCCGGAGAGCGACAGTCTATCGCGGGCGCACCCTGACGTGGCGCTTGCCGACGGGGGCGTCAGTGGATTAGGGGACGGCGTTCTGTTCCAATCTGTAGAGGTATGTATGCTTCGCAACATTGCGCTCACCGCCGCCGCCGCCGGGCTGGCCTTCAGCCTCTTCGCCTGCACGGGCGCCGAGGAGATCGACAACAAGCCTGTGGCCGAGGTGGTCGAGGTCAAGCCCGAGCCCAAGCCTGAGCCCAAGCCGACCGGCACCCCCGTCGCGGTCGACGCCGCGAACAGCAGGATCGAGTGGCTGGGCGCCAAGGTCACCCGCACCCACGACGGCGGCTTCAAGACCTTCGACGGCAAGATCCTGATGGACGGCGACACGCCGGTGGGCACCGAGTTCACCATCGACCTGTCCTCGCTCTGGACCGACACCGAGAAGCTCACCGCCCACCTGCAGGACACGGACTTCTTCGACGTCGCCACCTACAACACCGCCACCTTCACCAGCACCGACATCAAGCCCGCCGAGGCCGAGGGCGCCACCCACAGCGTCACCGGTGAGCTGGACCTCCACGGCGTGAAGAAGGCCGTGACCTTCCCCGCCACCATCACCGTGGCCGCCGACAAGATCACCGCCGCCGCCGAGTTCCAGATCAACCGGCAGGACTGGGCCATCTCCTTCCCCGGCAAGCCCGACGACCTGATCAAGGATGAGGTCGCCATCAAGCTGAACCTGGCCTTCCCCCGCCCCGCCGAGGCCGGCGCCGAGGGCGACGCGGCGGGTGACGCCGCGGGCCAGGCCCCCGCTGGCGCGCCGAAGCCCGCAGGCGTGGGCGCCAAGCCGGCTGGTGACATGGACAAGAAGGCCGTCGCGCCGCCCGCCGGTGGCGTGCAGAAGGCACCGGCCCCTGCTCCCGTGAAGGCCAGCCCGGGCGCGGCCCCCGCCAAGAACACCGCCTCCCAGGGCGGCGCCAAGAAGTAGCAGCCGCTCCGTTGGCGGACCGCCTCTTCGAAGAGATCGCCCGCGCCCAGGGGGACCACCCCTGGGGCGCGGTGCTCGATGCGGGCGCAGGGATCCACTCCCTGCGCTGGCTCAGCGCGCTGCCCACCGAGCGGATCGTCGGCGTGACGGCCTCGTCGTTCGCGTCCACGCAGATGGAGACAGCGCTCTCTGGCCGATGGCGTGGGCAGGATCAGCTCGTCGTCGGCAACTGGACCGATCCCACCCTGCTCGCGGGGCAGCGCTTTGAGACGGTGCTGGCGGACTACCTGCTGGGCGCGGTCGACGGCCACGCCCCCTACTTCCAGGACCGGCTGTTCCCCCGGCTGCGGCCTCACGTGGCCGGGCGCCTGTACGTGGTGGGGCTGGAGCCCTTCCCTGACGGCGCGGACACCGAGGCCGGCCGCATCGTGCTGGAGATCGCCCGGCTGCGGGACGCCTGCATCCTGCTGGCCGGGCATCGCTGCTATCGGGAGTACCCCCGCGCCTGGGTGGAGCGGGCCCTGGAGGCCGCCGGCTTCACCGTGACCCGGAGCTGGAGCCTGCCGATCATCTTCCGGGAGCGCTACGTCAACGGCCAGCTCGACGTGTGCGTGAACAAGCTGCCGCTGCTGCGCGACCGGGCCCTGGCGGAGACCTTGAAGGCGCACATCGAGGCCCTGCGGTCGCGGGCGCTGGAGGTGGTGAAGGCCCGGGATGGCCTGCGCTTCGGGGCGGACTACGTGGTGGTGGCCGAGCCGGCGGGCTGAAGGGGCAACGGTTCAAAGCCGTCCTGGCAAGGGGCTATCGCCGCCCCCCTCCGGTCAGGGTAAGCGGCGGGCCGGTCCACGTGTCGTCCTCCGCGTCGTGCATCGGCTCCCCTGGGGGACCCCCCGTGTCATCGGACGCGGTGTCGGCGGTGTCCGCCGTGTCGCCGTCATCGCCATCGCAGGCGGGCAGCGTCACCAGCGCGAGCAGGGCCAGGAGGAGGAGGCGGGTCATCGTGCGCTCCGGTCGAGGGACACCCTCCACCAAAGCAAGGCCCGTGCCACCTGGGGATCCGCCCGAACGCCCCGCCAGGGCCGGTCCCCCGCGGGCCGGTCATGACCGCGGTCACGACAGGCGGAACAGGTCCTTCAGCTCGGCGAGCGCGGCGGGGTCGTTGGTCTTGATCTTGCCGCGCGCGATGTCGATGGGGCCGGGCATCTTGCCCTTGAGCACCATGTTCACGAAGAGCTTGGGCGTGGTCTTCAGCACGACGTCGGCGTTCTCCACCGCCTTGCCGTCCTGCACGGTGCAGGCCGCCGGGGTGACCGTGACGGTCTTCTTCACGTCCCCGATGGAGAAGTAGTAGACCCGGGTGGCGCTCACCTTGCCGGGGTTGTAGCGGGAGGGCATCTGCTGGAAGATCTGGTCGACCTCGGACATGGTTCACCTCACATGACGAGCGAATGTAGCCCATCCGCGTCGTGGACGGCGCTCCCGCTGGCGGATCTGCACCGCCACCTCGACGGCTCCCTGCGGCCGGACACCGTCGCCGCGCTGGCCGCCGCGCGCGGGCTGGAGGTCCCCTCGGACCTGCCCTTCGCCCCGGGCATGGGCCTGGAGGCCGCCCTGGCGCGCTTCGCCTTCACCCTCTCCCTGCTCCAGGAGCCCGACGCCGTGCGCCGGGTCGCCGCGGAGATGTGCGAGGACGCCGCCGCCGAGGGGGTCACCACCCTGGAGATCCGCTTCGCCCCGCAGCTCCACGGCGGCGCGCCGATGGAGGCCATCCTCGACGCCGCCCTGGAGGGCGCGGACGGCCGCGCCGGGCTCACCCTCTGCGGGCTCTACGGGGAGCCCCCCGAGACCCTGCGCCGCCTCGCCGAGCTGGGTGGGTCGCGCGAGGGCGTGGTGGGGCTGGACCTCGCCGGGGGGCCCACCCCCGGGCACCACTGGCGCATGGACGACTACGCCCCGGCCTTCCGGCGCGCGGCCGAGCTGGGGCTGGGCCGCACCGTGCACGCCGGGGAGGGCCGCCCGCCCGCCGAGATCAAGCAGGCCATCCTGCAGCTCGGCGCCCGCCGTGTGGGTCACGGGACCACGCTCCTCCAGGATCCCGAGCTGGTCGACCTCATCATCGAGCGCGGCGTCACGATCGAGGCCTGCGCGACCTCGAACTGGCACGTCGGCGCCATCCCCGCGGTCGAGGCCCACCCCATCCCCCGCTGGGTGGCGCTGGGGGTCCCGGTGTGCGTCTGCACCGACAACACGCTGCTCTCCGCGGTCGACGCCCCCACCGAGCACGCCCGGATCGCCGCAATCCCGGGCATGGACGAGGCCGCGATGCGCGCCGTCATCGCCCAGGGCCACGCCGCCGCCTTCGGGCGGTGAGGGCCGCCGCCGACGTGTTACCCCACTGGAGTCTACCCTTTCGAGCCTTTCCGAGCAGGAGCCCCCGATGCCCGCGACCTACACGCTGTCCGCCGCCGACTTCTCCCGCGACTTCGACGCCCTCAAGGGCCTGATCCTCTCCGAGTGGCCCGACATCGAGGCCGGCGCCCTGGACGCCACCGACGGCGAGGTCGACGAGGTCGTGCGCGTGGTCGCCGAGCAGACCGACCACAGCCGCACCCTGGTCCGCGACCAGCTCGCCGAGCTGCAGCACATCCACAACAAGTCCAACAACGGCCCCTCCGTCCAGATCGAGCGCATGCTCAACCGCCTGGAGACCCGCGTGAACGAGCTGAGTGGCCAGGTGAAGGACGAGCTGGTGCCCCAGGCCCGCAAGCGCGCCGTCGAGCTGCGCGACGAGGCCCGGGAGCGCGCGATGGCCGCCAAGGACCAGGTCGAGGAGAAGGTCCACGAGAACCTGCTGGTCAGCCTTCTGATCGCGGTGGGCTTCGGCTTCATCATCGGGCTCCTGCTGGGCGGCAGTCGTGGCCGCTGAGCCCGGCGACGCCAACGGTTTCAGCCTGGCGCGCCGCGCCTGGGGGGTGGTCGGGCGGCTCTGGCGCATCGGGAGCCGGCTGCTCTCCGACCGCCTGTTCGGCCTCGCCCGCCGCCTGGTCGAAGAGCACGTCCGCGTCGCGAAGCAGGAGGCCGCCCGGGAGCTCCAGCGCTTCGTCATCGCCTTCTCGCTGATGATCGGGTCGGTGATCTTCCTGGCCTGCGCCTTTTTGATGATCAACCTCACGATGGTCATGGCCTTCCACGACCTGCTGCGGTTGAACTGGGTGCTGTCCTCGCTGGCCGCCGCCGGCATGGACCTCATGGTGGTCGCCACGCTGATGGGCATCGCGTACTGGATGGTCCAGCCGCCCTACATGCCGAAGACCAAGGAGGCCTTCGACAAGACGATGGAGGTCTTCCGGGATCCCGAGAAGGCGTAAGCGCTCGGGCGTAGCGGCGTTATCCTGGCGCCATCCGAACGCCCGGAGTCTGCATGCGCCCGCTGCTCGCCCTCCTCGCCGCCCTCGCGGCCCTGTGCCCGTCCACCGCCCAGGCCTTCTGCGGCTTCTACGTCAGCGGTGCGGACGGCTCGCTCTACAACGACGCCACGATGGTCGTGCTGATGCGGGAGGGGCGGCGCACGGTGCTCTCGATGCAGAACAACTACCAGGGCCCGCCTGAGGACTTCGCCCTGGTCGTGCCCGTGCCCGTGGTGCTCAGCGAGGACAACGTGCGCACCCTTCCCGTGGACGTGTTCACCCGGGTGGACAGCCTCTCTGCGCCCCGGCTGGTGGAGTACTGGGAGCGGGATCCCTGCTACAAGCCGCCCCAGTACGACTACGATGAATACGACCTCATGGAGGCGGCGCCGACCTCCATGGCCGTGCCCCGCTCCCCGCCGCGTCGGGACTACAAGGTGACCGTCGAGGCCGAGTTCGCGGTCGGCGAGTACGACATCGTCATCCTGAGCGCCCGGGACTCCGGCGGGCTGGACGCCTGGCTGCGGGACAACGGCTACAACATCCCGGCGGGGGCCGAGGGGGTGCTCCGGCCCTACGTCGCGTCCGGCACGAAGTTCTTCGTGGCCAAGGTCGACGCGAAGCGGGCCCGGTTCAGCGGCTCTGGGGCGGTGCTGAGCCCGCTGCGGGTCCACTTCGACAGCCAGGAGTTCTCCCTGCCGGTGCGGCTGGGCCTGCTCAACAGCGACGGGGAGCAGGACCTGCTCGTCCACGTCCTGGCCCGCGGGCAGCGCTACGAGGCCGCCAACTACGACAACGCCTTCATCCCCACCAACATCCGCGTGCAGGACAAGGTCCGCCACGACTTCGGCACGTTCTACGACGCCCTGTTCCGCAAGACCACCGCGGGCGAGCCCCGCACGGTGGTCACCGAGTACTCCTGGGACGCGTCGAGCTGCGACCCCTGCCCCACCCCGGCGCTGAGCGCCAAGGAGATCCTCACCCTGGGCGGGGACGTGATGGGCGAGAGCAACCCTCGGGGCTGGGTGCTCACCCGGCTGCACTACCGCTACACCGCCGAGGGCCTGGACGAGGATCTGGTGTTCCGGGCCGCGCCGCCCATCCTCGGCGGGCGCGGCACCCCGAACAACGAGGGCTCCCTGCAGGAGCAGCAGGCCGTGGTCAGCAGCTACAACAACCAGTTCCAGGGCCGCTACGTCATCCTGCACTGGTGGGACGGGCCGATGCGCTGTGAGAACCCGGTGCGCGGCGTGTGGGGCGGCAAGGAGCCGGGCGTGCAGGCCGCCAAGGGCCGGCTCCAGGGCGGGAAGGTGAAGAGCGACGCCCCCCTGGGCCAGCTCGTGGACGAGGACATCCCCTGGATCGGCGTGCTGCGCGGGGGCAGCGCCGCCCCCGAGCCGCCCTCCAAGCCCGCGCCGCTCACCCCGGTGGAGGAGGACATCGAGCTGATCGAGGGGCGATGTGGCACGGGGCCGATCGGCGGTGGCCTTCTGGCGCTGCTGGTGGCGTTGGTGGGGTGGCGTCAGCGGCGATCCGGCGGACCGACCAGATCCCAGATCGGGTAGTGGCCGAGGTCGGTCAGCCGGACCGACTCGGACGTATGGCCGACCGCGAACTCATTGGACGCCTCCTTCTGGAGGACCGCGCGGAAGGGTTCGGTGAACCGGATCCGGATCATGTTGTCGGCGTCGGTCTTGTCCACGACCCGGTACAGCAGGCTCACCGCCTCCCCCAGCACCTCGAAGGACTGGTTGCTGGGGACGATCCAGCGGAGATCTGCGGGCATCTCCCGATCCGCGCGGATGGCCCGCGGGCCCATGTCCCCGGCGACCACGAGGCCCTGGTGGAGCGCGACGCGGAGCCCGGCCTCACGGCGGGTCGGTTCCAGCGGCATGTTCCGGGCGAGGCAGGCGTTGTAGTCGTCCCTGAGGGCCACGTAGGCGTCCCGAATGCCAACGGCGGCGCGCAGCCCCTGGACATGCGGCGAAGCGACCGCGCGCTCCCGGGCCTCCGCATCCGGCAGGGTCTCATGGGCATGCAAGGTCGCTTCACGGACCTGCTTCTGCTGCGCCGGAGAGAGCGTCGGGTGGCGCTCAGGTGGCCGTTCGGTCAGCGTGTATCGCAGCAGGTCCTCCTGCAGGCCGAACACGGCGAGCACGGTGTCCCCGCTGAACCGTACGATGAAGCCGTGGTGTCGCTGGATCGCCTTCGAGACGCCTTCCCGGAGGCGCATCACGAACCTGCGCAGGATCCGGTCCCCGATCTCCCCCTTCTGGTTCAACAGATGAACGATCTCGTAGGAGCGCGACAGGTTGGCCAGGAGCAGCACCACGCTCCGCGTCCGGGGGATCCGGAGATCCATCAGCACCTCCCCCTCGGAGTCCGCGCGTGGCAGCAGGCGGCCGGTGTGGGCGTCCAGGAGGGTGCGATACCCCCCCCGCCTGTCCATCGCGTGTCGGAGGCTCCGGTGGGACTCCAGCAACATATGCCAGGCCGGCTCGCCCATCGCGGCGACCCGCTGGTGCGCCTCCACCGCCGTGGGGAGGTGGATCCGCGCCACGAAGCGGAGCGGGTGGTACGTATCCGGATCGATGATGGCGAAGCCGATCTTGACCTGATGGAAGCGATAGACCGGACGAAGCGCCCCACGCCTGGACCGCTCCACGCATCTCAGGGGGACGTGGTAGGTGTCGTGGTGAAGCTTCAGGCGGTCCAGGTTCTCGGCGAGGCAGGCGGCCGACGCGCCGCGCGCGTTGAGGAGCCGACGGAACCGGAGCAGCTGACGAGAGGTCGCCTCGAGCCGACGGCGCAGGAGCGCGCAGGTGTCCGGGGGCAGGAAGTCCCAGATCGGGAGACCCCTCAGATCGTGCGGCGTGCAGCGGTGTGCGGGCCCCAGCAGGCGGGTGGCGGCCCGGTTGGCCCGGGTGATGTTCCCACGGGGGTCGAAGATGACGATGGGCTCGTCCGAGAAGGCGAAGATGTCGGCGAAGCTGCTCTGGAAGGGGACCCACATCTGCCCCTGCACGCGGATCTCCCATACCGTCCCGTCCACCTCCACGCGGTGATGGAGGGAGCCGCCCGCGACGTCGGTGATGTCCCCCAGCCCGACCAGTGCGGCGATGACCTGGGGCTTGAAGGCCACGCGCAGTTTGCGCTCGACCCGCCCGTCCACCAGCCGGATGTACGCATAGTTCGGCTGAACGCGGGGGGAGAGGTTCAGGTAGGCGCGCGGGCGGGACGCGCCCCCCCGGACGGCCTCGACGTGGCTCAGCACAGCCTCCTCGGCGCGGTGGACATCCTTCTCCAGCATGTGCCGGATGAGGTGGTCCGCCATCGTCGGATCGACCAGCATGTCCCGGATGTTCAGCTCCCCGGTCGCCATGCGCTGCTGGTAGTGCTTGACCAGCGCGTCGTGGGACCACCCCTCGGAGATCCAGGTCAGCGTGCCGTCCATGGTGTGGACGTAGTAGAGGTAGCTCGCGTTCTCGGTGTCGACGAAGGCGTCCAGGAGCAGACCCGACTGGGGATCCTCCGGGACCAGGGCGCGGAAGGGGTTGGCGGCGCCCTGCTCCATCCAGCAGCGCTCGACCTCACGGATCGCCTCCTTCCGTCGAGGCCGAGCCGCCACGAGGTGCAAGAAGAACGCGGCGTCGATGAGGCCGCGCCGCTTGAGCGCCTCGACCAGCTCATGCGTCCGCAGCGCGGGTGACAGGTCTGACGAGATCAGGCGGTCGAGCCCCTGGTCCGGCCAGCGCTGGCGCACCCACCGCCACAGCTCGTCGACGTTGAACAGGTTGAGCAGGAGCTCTTCAAGACGATGTAACGGCGTCATGCCATCCCCCCTTTTGTGTGCTTCGGTCTCCTCTCAGCCAGGCGGGTCAGAAGCCGTCCGCGCCGACTGCTGCCATTTGTCAGCAAAAAGCATGCCTGCCTTACCCCGGGGAAAAAACACCCAAAAAGAGGACGAGAGGCGCCCTGGTGCGCAGTCCCCTTCCCTCTTTCGGTGCGAACCCCGCTACGCACCTGGCGTCAGCGGCGGTCCAACCCCCGCCGCTGACTCACCCACCGGCTGCCCGCCGCCGCGAGTCGCCACGGGGCGTCCCGGTGGGCGGGCTCGGCGTAGTCGATGCCCACCCTGGGGCCGGCCAGCACCGCCTCGGGGGGGCGCCCGGCCCGGACCTCCAGCCCGCCCTCGGTGAACAAGGGATGCCCGCTCCAGCCGGTGTCCAGGCCCAGCGCCGCGCCCACCCGCCCCGGCCCCGCCAGCAGCGCCGGGCCCTTGGCCTTGCCGCGCCGGGCCTGGATGGTCTCCAGCCCCTCCAGCGGCGCGCAGGCCCGGATGAGCACCGCCGCGCCGTGGCCCTCGGGGCCGGTCACCAGGTTGAGCATGCTGTGGATGCCGTAGCACAGGTACACGTAGGCGTGCCCCGGCGGCCCCCACATCGGCGCGTTCCGGGCGGTGCGCCCGCTGCGGCAGTGGTTGGCGCTGTCGTCGGGCCAGCGGTACGCCTCCACCTCGGTGATCCGCAGGACGACCGGGCCCCGGCGGATCACCGCGCCCAGCAGCGCCGCGGCGACCTCCAGGGCGTCACGGTCGTAGAACGACGGGGGTAGCAGGCCGCCGACTTGTGCTTCCGCGCTCACCGGGGCAACGTAACGCCTGTGCCCTCTGCTCCGGTGTGCGCGTGCTGCTCCTGACCCTCCCGGCCGCCCTGGCCGCGCCCCCCTCGCCTGCGGTCGCCGACGCCCCCGCCTCGGTGGAGGCCGCGCTGCTCGACGCCTGGGCGCTGCCGGCCGGCCCCGAGCGCATGACCTGGGCCACCCGGCAGCCCCAGCCCCGCCCGGACCCGTCCATCCTGACCATCGTCCTGGAGCTTGTCCAGGATGCCGATGAACAGGGCGTCACGGAAGATGCCCTTGCGCTCCACCCCGAGGTCGGGGTCGAGGCCCGCGCCCCCGGCCGGCTCCAGCTCGCCGTGCCCTACGACGTGCTGCCGGACCTGGCCTGGATCGCGGGCGTCGCCCGGGTCCGCCAGCCCCGGCTCGCCCGCGCGCGGGAAGTCGTCACCGAGGGCCGGGACATCATCTTCGAGGAGGACTGGCACGCCCAGGGGGTCACCGGCGAGGGCGTGACCGTCGCCATCCTGGACATCGGCTTCAACGGCTGGGACGACCTGCTCGGGGAGGAGCTGCCCGAGGACACCGTCGCCGCCTTCGACGACGCCGGCAGCTCTTCGCACGGCGCGGCCGTCGCCGAGATCGTCCACGACATCGCCCCCGGGGCCACCCTGCGCCTGTACCGCTTCCTCACCGACGTGGAGTACGGCGAGCAGATGGTCGCCATCTCCGACGACGGGGTGGACGTGGTCAACGCCTCCATCGGCTTCGACAACATCGCCCACGCCGACGGGGAGGGGTACGCCGCCCAGCTCGTCGACGCGCTGGCGGACGAGGGCGTGGTCTACGTCGCCGCCGCCGGCAACGAGGTGGGCCGCTACCGCATCGGCCCCCTCACCGACGTCGACGGCGACGGCCTCGTCGAGCTGGACGGCCAGGGCGAGATCACCCTGGACGCCAGCTTCGGGTACGCCGAGGCCTCCCTGCGCTGGTCCGAGGTGTTCGGGGAGGCCGCGGTGGACCTCGACCTGGAGCTGGTGGGCGCCAGCGGGGTCTGCGACGCCGGGCGCAACGCACAGGACGGCGACGACCTGCCCTACGAGTCGGCGACCTGCGCGAACGTGCGGGGGCTGGTGGTCGCGCGGGTGACCACGGACGGGGCGCTGCCCGAAGGCCTGACCGGCTACCTCTACGCCCCCGCCGGCCTGGGGGCGACCGAGACGGCGAGCGTCGACAGCACCCTGACCCTGCCCGCCGACGCGAAGGGGGCCATCGCGGTGGGCGCCACCGACCCCGACACCGGCGCGCTGCTGGACTACTCCAGCCACGGGCCCACCGACGACGGCCGCACCAAGCCCGACGTCGTCGCCCCCGGCGTGGTGTCCACCGCCAGCCTGGCCGGCTTCGCTTTTGAGGGCACCTCCGCCGCCGCGCCGCACGTCGCCGGGGTCGCCGCGCTCATCCTCAGCCAGCGCACCCACGCCCGGGTCTCCACGGTCCGGGACATCCTGATGGAGCAGGCCGAGGACATCGCGCCTGACGGCGTCGACAACGCCACGGGGGCCGGCGAGGTCCGCACCCGCGCGCTGCCGGGGTCCTGCGGCTGCGGCGTGGGCGGCGGCGGCGGGTGGGTCGCCCTGCTCCTGCCCCTGCTGCTGGCCCGGAGGCGGGCGTGATCCTGCTGCTCGCGCTCGCCTGCGCAGGGCCGCCCGAGGGCCTGAGCGTGGTGGACGGCCTCGCCCTGGACCTGGACGGCGCCCCCCTGGCGGCCTCCCTGACCCTGGTGGACGCCGAGACCGGCGCCTGGTTGGGCGAGGCCGAGGCCGACGACCAGGGGGCCTTCACCCTGTCGGTGGCGGCGCCTGCGCACGGCGCCGTGGCGCTGTGGGGTGCGGCGGAGGGGCGACGGGGGGCGGCGGCCTGGAGCTGGCTCGACCCCGGCGCGGACGCCACCCTCGCGCCGCTGCGCCTGGGCCCCGACGAGATCGCCACCGCCCGCATCCAGCTCCTGGACGCCACCACCGGGGCGCCGGTCCCCCACGCCGCGGTGGTGCTGCGGGAGGGCTGGGACACCGGGCCGGAGCGCCGCGTGATCGCCGCCGCCGGAGCCGACGCCGCGGGTGTCGTCACGGTGAGCCTGCCCGCCGGGGTCTACACCGCCACCGCCGAGGCCGCCGACGGCTATGTGCCCTCCCGCTTCCCGGTGCGCGTGGGGGCCTCGGTCCCCCAGACCGGCCTGCTCGCCCCCGACGACGGGGCCGCGCTGCGGGCCGCCCTGGTGTGGACGGGGCCGGACGACCTCGACCTGCACCTGACCGGCCCCCGGGCAGACGGCGGACAGTTCCATGTCTGGGCGGAGGCGCCCGTCCACCCCCCTCGGGGCGAGCCGATCGCGGCGGTCGAGCTGGAGGGCGCGGGGCAGGAGGCGATCGCGGCGGTGGAGCGGGTCGAGGGCCGCTACACCCTGCATGTGGTCGACGCCCGCTACGCCCTGCTGGACACCAGCGCGATCCTCGCGGCGTCCGACGCCCTGGTGCAGCTCTGGTGGGCCGGAGGGTCCAGCTTCGCCCGCGTGAACCCGCAGCAGGACGGCACCGCCTGGGCCGCCCTCACCCTGGACGCCGACGCACCGGCGCCCACCCGGCCCGAGCGGTACAGCCGCGCGGTGGATCCCGAAGACGGCGGCTCCCTTTGAAAGGTCGCCAAGATTCGGTGTCGTCGCCTTGCGGGCCAGCGTGGAATCCTGTATGAAAGCCCGCCCCGTGGAGGGGTCTCCCGATCGCGATGCAGCTCTTCTCTGACGCCCTGATCCAGGAGATGACGCGCCTGCCTGGCGCGCGCCACTCCTACCTCCGGCAGCTCTGCGCGCCGGGCGCGGCGCCGGTCCGCGAGGGGATCACCCACGCCCTGAACCGCCTGCCCGCCGACGTCGCCGAGCCGCTGCGGGACCGCATGGCCTCCCTGGACAACCGACGCTTCTTCCAGGGCTTCTCTGAGCTGACGGTGGCCTCGCTGCTGCGCGACGCCGGGTGGGGGCTCGACGGCCTCTCCTCCACCGGGCTCATCCGCGCGGTCCGCCCCGACGGCGACACCATCAACGTCCTCACCCTGGCCTTCCTGCACGCGGCCCGCCCCCAGGTCGACGAGCAGACCGTGCGGCGGCTGCACAACGCCCTCAAGCGGGTGTCCAGTCGGCTGCGCTTCACCGTGTTCGTGCGCAAGTGGCTGCCCTCGGACTTCGACCCCGAGCCGGTCCGGCAGGCGGTGGAGCTGTGGCTGCGCGAGGTCGAGGCCGGCCGCTGGGACGGCCGCTTCGCCGCCTACGAGGACGACGCGGTGGTCCTGGAGTTCGGCCTCAGCGGCGAGCGGGCCGCGCCGGGGGCCTCCCCGGTGGTGACCACCATCGGCCCCTTCGTGGCGGGGCGCACGGTGTCGGTGGTCGAGCGCCGCGTGGTCGCCGACCTGGACCGCTACCGCATCGGCCCCCGGGGCCTGGACCCCGTGCTCGTGTGCGCGGTGGCCGACCAGCCCTGGCGCATGACCCGGGGCTACATGCGCGAGTTCCTCTACGGCAAGCCCCGCTGGACCCTGACCGGCAGCGAGGCGTATGACGCCCCCTGGGAGGCCGCCATCAGCGGCGACCGGGAGCCCTGCCTGTTCAAGGACCCCCTCTACAAGATGGTCGCGGGGGTGCTGATGCTGGCCCGCGCGCGCGGCGAGGCCCTGGTGGTGGACGGCTTCGCCTGCTCCAACCCCCTGGGGCACTACCCGCTGCTGCCCGAGGAGCTGCCCATGCGGATGGTCGCCGAGGGCCGCCGGGACGGCGACGGGCTGTCCGTGCTTCGCTGGTACGAGAGCGCCGCGCCCCCCTTCGTGCTGGGGCGTTGAATGGAACCCACCCCCCGCGGCGTCGGTTGGATCGAGGTGATCACCGGCTGCATGTTCTCCGGCAAGACCGAGGAGCTGATCCGGCGGGTCCGCCGCGCCCAGTACGCCCGCCAGCGGGTGGTCGTGTTCAAGCCCTCCATCGACGATCGCTACGCGGAGGACTCGGTCGGCTCCCACTCGGGCCTGCGGCTGCGCTCCTTCGAGATCGACAACCCCCGCCAGATCCTGCGCCTGGTCCAGGACGCCCAGGTCATCGGCATCGACGAGGCCCAGTTCCTGGGCCCCGAGCTGGTGGACATCTGCGAGTCCCTGGCCAACGAGGGCCGTCGGGTCATCGTGGCGGGGCTGGACATGGACTACCGTGGCCGCCCCTTCGAGCCGCTCCCGCAGCTGCTTGCGGTCTCCGAATACATCACCAAGAACCTGGCCATCTGCACGGTCTGCGGGAACCCCGCCGACCGCTCCCAGCGCCTGGTCGAAGGCGACGACCGGGTCCTGGTCGGCGCCAAGGATCTCTACGAGGCCCGCTGCCGGGCCCACTGGAGCCCCGATCCCTACGCGGCCCGCCAGCAGACCCTGCCTCTGGGCCTCAACCTCGCCGAGCTCGCGCAGTCCCCGCCGGCAGGTTGACGCCGCCTCGGGGGTTGCGCTAACGGGTCCCCACCCGGACCGCCTCCCAACCTCCAAGGAGTGGGCTGATGTTCGCTGCTTCCCGCCGTGTGGTGCTCCTGGCGCTCGGCGCCTGTCTGCTGGCCCCGGCCGCCAACGCGGCGGTCTCCGGCCGCGCCAAGGCCTCTTCCGTCAAGGTCGACGAAGAGGATCGCAAGCTCAAGTACACCGCTGACATGGCGGTCGACGGCCTGTTCGGCTCCGGCTGGGGTGAGGGCGAGGACGGCTACGGCGAGGGCTCCTGGCTGGAGATCGACCTGGGCCGCACCACCGAGATCCACGAGGTCAACCTCTGGCCCGGCAACCTCTCCGAGGGCAAGAAGTCCTACCGGGAGTACTCCCGGCCCCGCAAGATCAAGCTGACGCTGAGCGGCGGCGGCGATCCCGTCGAGAAGGAGATCGTCTTCCAGGACAAGCTCCAGCGCTTCGACGTGGAGTTCGAGGAGCCGGTCTCCGCCCGCAAGCTGCGCATCGACGTGATCGAGGTCTACGAGGGCTTCGTCTTCTCGGACATGTACATCGCCGAGGTCGCGGTCAACTTCAAGCAGAGCCGCGAGGCGCTGGATGACTGGATCGCCTTCCTCGACAGCGACAAGGCCGTCGAGAAGTTCGACGCGCACGAGGCCGAGATCAAGACGGCCTTCCAGACCATCATGGACGCGCAGTTCGGGGACAGCGACTCGCTCGACTTCATCATGGACCAGGCCGGCGACGGCCCCACCTGGCTGCGCGAGGAGGCCACCCGCCGGGTGGACGTGGGCTACCGCGCGGCGGCCATCCGCCCGGACACCATCGCGATCGACGCGCTGCGCAAGCTCAAGGACGCCAACGGCATCCCGGCCATCGAGATGGCCCAGCTCCGCTCCTGGGGGCAGCGCTCCGCCGAGCTGCAGGAGCTGGTCGAGATCTTCTACGCCTACCAGGAGCTGATCGGCGGCCCCAGCCCCAACGTGCCCTACTGGGGCCAGACCGGCTGGGAGCCCGGGGCCATCCAGTCCTTCGGTGAGCCCGTGCCCATCGAGATCAACGCCAACGGCGACCTCTACATCGCCGACATCGGCAACAACCGGGTGCAGCGCTTCACCTACGAGGGCCGGGGCGACCGCCAGTGGGGCGGCCAGGAGGCCGACATCACCAACGCCTGGTTCGACCGGGGCCGCACCTGGTACGTCACCGGCGCGGCGTCCGGCGACCGCAACGGCCAGTTCACCAACCCCCTCGACGTCGAGCTGATCCCGGCCGGCGAGGGCGAGGGCTTCGCGGTGCTCGACGTCACCAAGCGGGTGCAGATCTACGACGACGAGGGGCGCCAGCTCATCGGCTGGCCCGTGCAGTCCGACGCCCAGATCGACCCGGGCGTGGGCGGCGAGGGCTACCTGGTGTGGATCCCCCGCCGCAAGTGGCTCTTCGTCATCCTGGGCAACGAGGCCATCGCCTACACCCTCGACGCCCAGGAGGTCGCCCGCTGGGAGATCGAGGACGGCACCCCCAACGCCGCCGAGGTCTCCAAGAAGGGCAAGCTCTACCTGGCGTTCGGCACCGAGATCGTGCGCTACGAGCTGGACGGCTTCCGCCACGGCACCATCTGGGACACCGAGCAGCTCGGCCTGGGCTTCGAGGACCTCGACCTCACCCTGGACGAGGACAAGCGCATCTGGATCGTCACCGATCAGGGCTGGGCCTACAAGTTCAAGAACGAGCGCAAGCTGGACTACGCGGTGCGATTCTCGGAGGTCTCGCTGATCCGCCCGCGGATCGCCGTTCAGGAGGACATCCTGTACTGCGTGGACCGTGACCGCATCATCCGGCTCGACGCCCTCCAGGCGAAGATCGACGCCGAGGAGGCCGCGGAGGACGCCGCCGAGGAGACCGCCGAGTGAGGCGCCGCGCGCTGGCCCTCACGCTGACCCTCGGGCTGGCCCTGTGGGCGTGCTGCTCGGGAGAGGAGCCCGCGGAGATCCCCGCGCCGCCGGGCCCTTCGGAGACGCCGGCCTCCGAGACGCCCGCCGCGTCGACCGATCTGCCCACGCCGGTGCTGCCCGCGCACACCGTCACCACCCCCTACCCCGTGCCCGCCAGCCCGGACGTGGAGAAGACCCTGGAGGTCCTCAAAGGGGTGGTCGGCACCTACGCCACCGACCCCGAGGACCCCTGGGCGGTCGGCCACGGCATGCTCGCGCTGGGGCCGGACCTCCAGCTCTCCAACGGCCAGCCGGCGGTGGACTGGCTGTTCTCCCAGTACGCCCAGCCCGCCGAGGTCTCGGGCCACACCCTGCCCGCCTTCCCGCGCAGCGTCGGCGACATCCGGGTCGAGCCCCACACCGACCTGCTGCTCAAGGTGTTCACCGAGGTGGGGGTGTCGCCGGACAAGCCCATCACCGCGGGGGGCACCTCCTTCGCGGTCCGGGACGCCTGGCGCCACAGCCTGCTGACGACCTTCCTCAAGAAGTCCGACGGCTCCTCGTCCTACGACTCCCCCAACGACATGCCCTGGGGCGTCCAGGGGCTGGCCGCCTGGGCCCCGCCGAACCTGCGCTGGACGGCCTACGAGGGCACCGAGATGACCCTCGACGACCTCACCCGGCTGATGGTGCACGTCCTGACCACCGAGTCGGCGTTCATGATCCGGGCGATGGCCTCGAACGAGGGCTTCGAGAAGCGCGGTCAAGGCATCTTCAAGTACACCTGCGGCGGCGCGCACCTCCTGCAGGGCAGCATCTTCGCGGTGGCCCGGGGCTACGGCGGGGACGCCGAGCGCAACAAGATGGCCGTGCAGGGCCAGCTCCTGTTCTACCGCTTCCCCCGCGAGCTGGAGATCTACGCCAAGGCCGCCATCGCCCAGCCCAACTTCCAGCTCGTCCTGACCGCCCAGCAGCTCAAGTTCGTGGGCCACTGGCTGGAGAGCGCCCACAAGATGGCGGCCTCGGGGCTCTACACCCCCTCCCCTGCCGAGCAGCAGCAGATGGCCGAGGCCGTCGACGTGCTGGTCGCCACGGTCATGGTGCTCAAGAAGCTGGGTGCGCTGGACAACCTGGAGCAGATCCGGGGCGAGAACGAGCAGCTCTACCTGGACCTCGTCGGAGACTCGGCCCACGCGATCCGCGGGCTGGAGCTGGCCCTGGGGCGGCAGACGTTCAGCTACTGAAGCATGATCGACGCCCGCCTGCGTTAGAGTCCCCCCGTGTCCACCTCCGGTGCGGTGCTCTCCCAGTTCTTCCGGCGCTCGTCCTACAGCAGCGAGCGCACGGTGGCGTGGATCCGGCTGGTGCTGGTGGTGCTGGCGGCGCTGAACATCATCCTGGCGGCCATCGACCGGGGCGGGCTGCTGTCCATGGGCATCAAGTACCCGCTGATGCTCACCGTGCTCTCCCTGGCGGGCGCCTGGTCGGCGGTCACGCTGCTGTGGATGCGCCAGGGCGATCCGCCGACGTCGATCCTGGAGGTGTCTGCGACCATCGACGCCATCCTGGCCACCACCATCATCGGCGCCAGCGTGGTCTGGCCCTCCTCGGACTACCGGGGCCTCCTGTCCATCCCCCACGCCTTCGGCTTCCTGATGGCGGTGCTGGTGTCCGGGTTGCGGCTGAGCCCGCGCGCGGTGACCCTGAGCGCCGTCCTGAACGGCCTGGGTGCCGCCGCGCTGGTGTGGATCGACCTGGAGCTGAACCCCATCGCCCGGGAGATCCCACCGGATGACCACCGGGTGTTCTGGATCTTCTTCTTCATCGGCTCCTCGCTGGCCTGGGCCACGGTGCGGCGCTCCCGGGCGCTGGTCCAGGAGGGGGGGCTCGCGATGGTCGACGCCGAGCGGGCCCGCCAGCGCCTGGGGGTCTACGTCTCCCCCGAGGTCGCCGAGGCCGCGCTGACCAGCGACATCCTGGAGCCTGGCGGGGAGCGGCGACACATCGCGGTGCTGTTCTCGGACCTGCGCGGGTTCACCCGCTACGCCGAGCGCCTGCCCCCCGAGCGCCTGGTGAGCGAGCTGAACGACTACCTCGACGCGATGGTCGCCGTGGTGCGCGAGGAGCAGGGGGTCGTGGACAAGTACATCGGCGACGCCATCATGGTGGTGTGGGGCATCCCCAAGGCCACTGGCGACGAGGCCGCCCGCGCGGTGCGGGCCGCCGCCAAGATGCAGGCGGCGCTGGCCGTGCACAACCGGGACCGGGCCGCCCGGGGCCTCCAGCCCTTCCGCCAGGGCATCGGCGTCCACTACGGCGAGGCCGTCGCCGGGAACATCGGCACCTCGGACCGGCTCCAGTACACCGTGGTCGGCGACGCGGTGAACCTGGCCAGCCGCCTGGAGCAGGCCACCAAGGAGATGGGCGCCTCGGTGCTCATCTCCGCCGATGCGATGGAGGCCGCCAGCGCGGGGGACCTCCCGATGATGGTCAGCCGGGGGCGCCTGCAGGTGCGCGGGCGCGAAGCCCCGATGGAGGTGTTCGCGCTGGCGCAGTCGATCGTCGGGTGAACGTCAGAAGAACCCGCCCATCCCGATGTCGAACACCACCGTCCGCTCGTCGCCGTAGGGGGCCAGCGGCATGCCCACCTCGAAGCGCATCAGGCCCATCGGCGACTGCCAGCGCACCCCCGTGCCCACCGTGGGCCGCAGCCCCCGCACCGACAGCGGGTCGCCCCCCCAGGGGTCCTTGAAGGCGTTGCCTGCGTCCGCGAAGACCACCACCCCGATGCCGGCCTGGGGGATGAGCGCGGTCTCCAGCTCCAGGTTGTTCACCCAGATCTGCTCCCCGCCGATGACGTAGCGGTCGTCGGCCCGGGTGGGGTCCTCGGAGCCCAGGGCCCGCAGCGAGGGGCCCAGGCTCTGCCGCTCGAAGCCGCGCACCGAGTCGATGCCCCCCGCCCGGAAGCGCCAGGCGTAGGGCACCACCTGCCCGTCGGTGCTCCGTATGTCACCCACCGTGCTGTTGAAGCGCAGGATCATGCGGTCGTCCCAGATGGGCAGGGGCTGGTAGAGGCGCAGGTTCGCCTTGGTCTCCAGCAGGAAGAGGTCCCCGCCCAGCAGGTTCAGCACCTCGTCCGGCCCGGTGCGGATGCCCCCGGAGAGGCTGGAGGACACCGAGAAGTACAGCCCCCGGGTGGGCAGCAGGCGGTGGTCCCGCTTGTCGACCACGAGCTGGAGCCCCAGCGCGCTGCGGGTGCCGTCGCTGTAGAGCTTGCCGCCCATCCAGCGCCGCTGGTGGACGGTCGGCGAGCGCAGCTCCACCCGCTCCAGGCTGTAGTCCAGGGTCAGCCGCACGTCGTCGCCGGGGTCCAGGTAGCGGCCCAGGGCCACGCCCCCACCCCACTGGAGCTGGTCGTCGATGTAGTCCTGGCGGTCGTAGCGCCCGTGCACGGCCAGGGTCCAGCGGGTGCCCAGCAGGTAGGGGTCGTAGAGCGCGCCGCTGGCCTGCTGGATGGGCTTGGAGATGTTGATCGAGGCGTTCATGCCCAGGCCCAGGCCCAGGAAGTTCTCCTTCGCGATCTGGCCCTGGGCGCCGAAGGTGTCGACGTTCATCAGGCTCAGGCCGACGTTGAAGCTGCCGGTGGGCCGCTCCACCACCCGCAGCTCGGCGTCCACCCGGTCCGGCGCGTCGGCGCGGGGGGTGGCGAGCTGGACCGACTCGTAGAAGCCCAGACGCTCGACGCGCCGGCGGGCGGTCTCCAGAGCGCGGCCGTCGTAGAGGGTGCCCTCGTCCTGGGGGATCTCCCGCCGCAGCACATGATCCCAGGTGGGGTCGTTGCCCCCGATGTCGATGCGACGCACCGAGACCTTCGGTCCCGGGTCCACCCGGAAGGTGAGGTCGATGACCCGGGCGCTCGGGTCGGGCTCGGGCAGCGGGGTCACCTGGACGAAGGCATAGCCCCGGTCCCGCCAGGGCGCCTCCAGGGCGTCGACCATCCCGTAGAGCCCGGTGAGGCTGAACACGTCGCCCGTCCGAAGGCTCGGCGCGGCGGGCACCTCGGAGAGCCAGCGTGCGATGGGGCCGCGTTCATCGGCCTCTCCGCGCAGGATGGCCGCCGCGTGCGCGGCGGTGAGGGCGGGGTCGTCGGGCTGCCACGCGCCCTCGACCCGCAGGTGCCCGAGCTGGTAGCGCGGCCCCTCGTCGACATGGATGGAGACGCTCACCCGCCCGCCCTCGGGGGCCAGGTAGACCCGCGGGGCGTCGACGGCGACGTCGACGTAGCCCTCCTCCATGTAGAGCTGCTGGAGCTGGGCGACGTCGACCTGCAGCAGGTCGCGGTCGAACACCCCCCGGTCGCCCAGGAAGGCCAGCGGCCCGGCCACCTTGGTCTGCATCACGCGGCGCAGCTTGCGGTCGGGCAGCGCGGCGTTGCCGTGGATGGCCACCTCGCCCACCACCACCTTGGGGCCCTCGGTGACCTCCAGCACCAGCTCGATGATGCCCTCGCCCACCGGCTCGGCGCGCCAGGAGACCTCGGCCAGCAGGTGGCCCTCGGCGCGGGCGAAGTCCTCGACGGCCCGCACGGTGGCCAGCGCGTCGGCCTCGCTGAGCACCGAGAAGGGCGCGACGTCGATGTGCTCGCGCAGGTCCTCCTCGTCGAGCTTGTCCAGGCCCTCGATCACCACCTCGCGGATGGCGGGGTTCTCGACCACCACCACGGTGACGATGAGGCCGGCGCCGCTGTCGGCGACCTCCACCGCGACGTCCTCGAACAGGCCGGTGCCGTAGACGGCCTTGATGAGGTCGCGGGTGTCCGCGGGGAGGAGGGACTGGCCGATGTGGACGCGGGTCGGGGCCAGCACCGCGGCCTCCTCGACGCGGCGGTTGCCCTCGACGCGCAGCTCGGCGACGGGCGCCCCCCAGGGGTCGTCAGCGAGGGCCAGCGTGGAGAGGAGGATGAGCACACGCGCTCCGGGGTGCTGTGTGCTCTGAACGCGCCGGGGGGGCGGAGTTGGAGATCGAGCCGCGCGTCACCAATATGTGTTCCGCACCGCCGTGCCGGTGGGCGCGTCAGGGCAGGGGCGCTTGTACTCGTGAAGATCCGGCACCGGCGCGGAGGCGGGGTCCTCGAACCGCTGCATGGCCACCTTGGAGAGCCCCGCGTGGTAGGTAACCCAGCCCTGCGCCCCCTCCAGATCGCTCACCGTGCCCAGGTCGACCACCGGAGAGCGGCAGGCGCTGAGGTCGCACCAGACGGCCCCGCGATAGCCGAACGCATCCACGTGGATGCTCCAGTTCAACTCCTCCGGGGTCATCCCCATGGTGAGGCCGCAGCTCCCCGCCACGTCGCCATCTGCAGACCGCAGCACGCCGGAGAGGCTGCCCTCCGGCGGGGGATGGACAGACAGGAGCCCATCGGGCCGGGTCTCGTCCACCATGGGCTTCATCCCGGCCACCAGCGCCGGGCACGTATCGGCGGCGGCCTCCCAGCCCATGTCCAGCAGGCAGGCGGACGGCGGGGCGACGACGTGGATGTCGGCGACCACCTGCGGCGCGGCCTGGACGGAGGTGACGCGCTGGCATGCGGCGCACAGGAGGAGGGCAGACAACGGCGGAACGCTGCGGCGAAGGGACATCCTGAACCTCCTGGACGGGGTGGGAGCAGCCTACCGCAAGAAGCGCTACTCCACAGCGTCACTTTCAACGGCCCCCCCCGCCGCCGTCCACGCCCGCCACGACCCCACGTAGTCCTGCACCTGCGTGTACCCCATCAGCTCCAGCACGAAGAAGGTGTGCCCGGCCCGGATACCGCCCGCGCAGTAGGTGATGACCGGGGCGTCGGGGTCGCCCAGGCCGGCGTCCGCCAGCAGGTCGGCGAGATCCTCGGGGGTGCGCAGGCGACCGTCGGCGTGCAGGGCCCGGGTGTACTCCAGCCAGTGCGCGCCGGGGATGTGGCCGGCCTCGTACTCCTCGGCGCTGCGCACGTCGAGCAGCATCGGCGTGCCGGCCTCCAGGGCGGCCTGGACCTCCTCGGTGCTGGCCTGGACGTCCTCGAACCCCAGGGGGGCGAGGTCCCCGGGGGGCGGGGTGTCGGTGGCCATCGGCCCGTCCACCGCCACCCAGGCGTCCCAGCCGCCGTTGAGCACCTGGACGTCCGGGATGCCCATCTGGCGCAGGGTCCAGTACAGGAAGCCGTCCCCGCCCCAGGAGTCGCTCCAGTCGTCGTACACCACGATGGGGACCCCGGCGCGCAGGCCGCGCTCGGCCAGCAGGGCGGCGGCGGCCTCCACCTCGGCGGCGGTCCACACCCCGTCGGCGTCGTAGCCGGCCAGATCGGTCCACCGGACCTGGGCCGCGCCGGGGACGTGCCCGGCCGCCCAGTCCGCCTCGGGGCGCACGTCCAGCCACTGGACGTCGGGGTGGGGGGCGGCTGCGCTGACCAGCAGGGGGCGGGGGTAGGCGTCCGCGAGGCCCGTCTCCTGGGGCGGACCCTCGTAGCGCGCGCAGGCCAGCAGCAACCACAGCATGGGCTCAAGGTGTCACGGCGGGGCGGGGGCCGCCAGCTCAGGGGTCACCTCCAGCTCGGCGTGGCCGGCCAGGCCCGCGCCCACCCCCTCGACGACCACCCGATAGCGGCCCCGGGTGTCCAGGAGGCGCAGCTCGACTCGAGCCTCGCCGCGCGCGTCGGTGATCACCTGGGGCACCCAGAGCGCGGTGCCGGGGCGGCCCTCGGGGCGGAGCGGGAAGGCGCGGACCGGGGAGAAGGACGCCAGCGGGCCCACCTCCCCGTCGAACGTCCGGTGGGCGGGAGGCAGGTAGGGGACGCCGCTGCCCGGCTGCCAGCCGCCGGTGCCGCCCGGCATGAACAGGAGCGGGCAGGACACCATGACGGCGCCGCCGTCCGGGGGCTTCGGGAAACGCATGCCCTGAAACCCCGATGAGGCGCACTGCTCCAGCGTCTGTTCGCCCAGGGTGCTGTCCCCTGGCGTCGCGTAGCGCACCCGCCCGTCGCTGGGGATGACGAACCGCACCACCAACTCCCCGCCCAGGTCCGGGGTCTGCTGGAGCGCGCGCTCGTAGCAGCCCCCTACGCGCCCCAGCTCACGCTCGACCACGCTCCGGACCGCGGCGCTGTCCAGCGACCCGACCACCGTGGGGGGCCCGGAGACCACACGGCCGGCGGGCTCCTGGGGGATGGGGTCGTCGTCGTCGAAGGTGCAGCCGGCGCCGATCGGAGCCAGCGGCGATGATGAGGCGCGAACGCCCTCCGCGCGGAGCATCCCGTCAACGGCGGGCGAGGTGACCGGCGCGGTCGCCTCCCCGGCGGACGCGACGCTGTCGGGTGGACCGGTCGGGTCCGGCGGTGACCAGCGGACCACCGCCGCCGAACGCGGCCCCTGGATGCCCATCCACAGCGCCATCGCCAGGGCGCGGTCCGGCTCCCCCGCGTCGACGTAGAAGGCCGGCTTGTGGACCGCCCCGGCCAGCTCCGGCTCCAGGTAGAGGGACGCGAGCAGGTTGGAAGGCGCGGCGTCGGCCGCCGCGGCCTCGTCCACCACGCTCAGGGCCAGCTCGGCCGGCACCGGCACCCCGTCCGGGTCCCGGGTGGTGATGCGGAGGGCGAGGACGCCGTCGGTCCGGTCCACCTCCACCTGGATGTCCAGGTCCCGCCCGAGGTTCCGGTAGACGAGGCGCTCCGCGAGGGGCGCCAGGTCGTCCCCCAGCACGGTGAGGCGCGCCACCCCCTGAAGGCGAGTCAGGGCGGGGTCGTCGGGCAGGAGGTCCAGGACGGCGGGCACACGGGGCCCGGCGACCCCCGAGGCCGCGCCCAGCGCATGCCCCCGCACGGTGCCCACCACCACGACCGACTGGCGCCGGGCGCACCAGACCCGGACGCGCAGCGCCTCGTGTTCGCCCTCCGGGTCGTCCCGCGTGCGCAGCACGCAGCCCTCCGCGCTCGCCTCGGGCAACCCGTAGCGCCCCTCCCCACCGACAGGCGCGTCCAGCGCGACGTGGTAGCGGCGGCCGGGCTTCGGGGTGAGGTCAAACCGCCCCATCCCGTCGTGCGCGCTCTCCAGGGTCGCCACGACCGCCCCGGTGTCGTCCAGGACCCGCCCGGACACGTCCACAGGCCCGCCGCGGGCGTCGGTGGCGGCGAAGAACACCCGGCTCTCCAGGCCCTCGACCAGGGCGCCCCCCTCGGGGTGGAGCGTCAGCGCGACCGGCGCCGCGGTCAGGAGAGGGGCCTCCGCATCCCCGACAGGCACCGCGAGGGTGCGCTCCACGCCCTCCCCGGTCACCGCGCGCAGGGTCCACACCCCGCGCAGCACGCGCTCAGAGAGCTGGAAGTCATTGGTGGCCGTCCCTCCTTCGATCTTGAGGAGCTTGCGGCTCACCACCTGCCCCTGGGGGGCGATCAGCTCGACGGTCACGCGGCGCGCGTCGGGGCCTCCCGAGAGGTCCCGGGGGTCCAGGTCCCAGACCTTGAACCAGATCGTGTCCCCGGCCCGATATCGGGATCGGTCGAGCTGGATGGCCACGCGGCGCGCCGGGTCCGCGGGGATCGCCGCGGCCAGCGCCTCGGCGGGGACCTCGGCGCGCCTCAGGGCGGACCCTGCGGTCGCGCTGGACGCCGCGAGCAGCAGGGCCAGGGAGAGCGCGCGCACGGGGGTCATGGCGAGATGGCCACCGCCAGCCCCGCGTCCCACCACCTCGACTCCTCCTGGTAGTACGGCCAGGCGCTCGACGGCGGGCCTTCGCTGTGCCCGGGGATGCGGGCGTCCAGGTTCAGGGTGAACACGCGGACCTCGTCCGCGTTCAGGCCGTCCAGGTAGAGGATCGCCTCTCGGGGGCCGGTCTCGAAGGCCGCGATCTCGCCGCGGTCCTTCATGTCCTCGAGCTGGCGGGTCTCCAGGGCGAGGCCGGCGGGGAAGCCCAGGCGCACCATCGCGCTGGGCACCGGCTCGCTGGAGGTGTTCACGACCTCGGCGCGCAGGTCCACGCTCTCTCCCAGGGACAGCTCAGCGGCGCCCAGCTCGGCGTCCACCGTCACCCGCGCGTCCTTGGCGTTGGCCGGGGTGAGGGTGCGCCAGCGCACGTCCACGCCGTAGGGCACCGGGCGCTGGCCGACGTGGACCAGCGTGACGGTGTGGGTGCCGCCCGCGAGCCAACGGGAGAGGTCGCCGCTCTCCACCGCGCCGAGGGTCTCGGGGCCATAGCGAAGGGTCTCCAGCAGCTGCCCGTCGACCTTGACGGCGACCTGGCCGTCGGTCCGCGAGGCCGTGTCGGCGCTCCAGGCCACCAGGGTGCGCAGCGTCAGCACGGTGGCCTGCGTGGCGCCGAAGCGCCCGTTCCGGCGGCGCTGGAGCAGCGCGTCCACGCCCCGCTCCACCCCGGCGGGGGACACGCCGGCCTTGAGCAGGGCCATCGTGGCCAGCGCGGTGGTCTCGGTGACGAGATCGGCGCCGTAGCTGCGGGTGATGCTGGCGCCCGCGCCCTCCCAGAGGCCCGAGCCGCTCTGCATCTCGGCCAGGCGGCGCGCGGCGGCCACGCCCTCCTCGCGCCAGGCCGGGCTCTCCAGCAAGGTGAGCGCCGCGATCGCGGTCACGTACGGATCCTGGCTTGTGCGCGCCCGCTGCTGCTGCGCCGCCAGCTCCGTGCCCAGGGCGGTCTCCCCGGCATACACCAGGCTCCAGGTGATGTAGGCGTCGCGGACCTCGTCCGGGGACTTGCCGAACTGGTCCAGGGCCTGCCCGCCGCGCTTGTAGCCCCCGCGGCCATCCCTTCGATCCAGCAACCACTGGCGGGTCCGGCGGATCAGCGCGTCGTCCACCCCCGACCAGACCTTGGACATGTCCACGAACTGCTGGAGCCCGTAGGCGGTCAGCTCGGGGTGGGCCGGGCTGCGCCCGTACCACTCAAAGCCGCCGCCCACGCTCTCGAAGCCGACCAGGCGCTCGTAGCCCTTGGCGAGCAGCCGGTTGGCGGTCGCGCGCAGCCCGGGGCTCTCCATGCCCACGGAGTCCAGGTAGCTCAGGACCATCGTGTTGGGGTAGTTGCCGCTGGAGGTCTGCTCGAAGCAGCCGTGGGGCTCCTGCAGCATGCCCTCCAGGCCGGCGGCGAGGTCGGCCAGGGGGTTCGGGTAGAAACGCACCCGGGCCTCGACGCTGCCGGGCATGACCTCGCCCAGCGCGACGGCGTGCTCCGCGCGGTCGTCGAGGCGCCCGCCCTCGCTCAGCGCGCGGGGGAAGCCCCGCCCCACCACCCGCACCT
This sequence comes from Alphaproteobacteria bacterium, assembly GCA_020632795.1. Lineage (GTDB taxonomy): Bacteria > Myxococcota_A > UBA796 > UBA796 > CAJQPC01 > JACKEV01. Next base: position 57,510 of record JACKEV010000021.1, on the reverse strand, counting down.
CGCGGGTGACCGCGTCGCGCAGGCCCGCGGTCTCGGCTTCGAAGCGCAGGGCGCTCTGCCCCTGGGCCTGCTCCACCTCCATCGGCAGGAAGATGCTCCGCTCCTCGCCCGCGCTCAGGGTGAGGCGCTCGGGCACGTCCTTCGTGGCCCTCAGCAGCGCGCCGAAGGCTGCTGTGAGGTCGACGGCGACGGCCTCATCGCGGTTGTTGTCCAGACTCAGCGGGAGCAACAGGCGGTCCCCGGCGCTGACCTCCAGCGGCAGGCGCAGGTCCATGGCGAAGGGCAGCTCCGAGACGATCTCGGCCTCGGCGTGCCCGGCGAGCCCCGCGCCCACCCCCTCGGCGGTCACCCGGAAGGTGGTGACCGCGTCGGAGAGGGTCAGCTCAAGCTCAGCCTCGCCCTGCGCGTCGGTGGTGACCCGGGGGGCCCAAAGCACGGTGTCCCGGAAGTCGCCCCGAACGCCGTCGTCGGTGTGTTCGGGCGCGGGGAAGACGCGCACCGGAGAGAAGGGCACCGGCCGCTGCGCGACGTAGGAGGTGTAGAGGCTCCTCTCCGGGGGGACATAGGGGCCGTCGTTCCCCGGCTGCCCCGCCCCCTCTTCCGGCGCGAAGATGAAGGGGTAGGCCACGATGACGATGCCGCCTCCCTTGGGCTCGGGGAACTGGAAGCGCATGAAGCGACCCGCGACGCAGTCCTCCACCGCGCGGTTGTCCAGGGTGCTGGACTTGGGCTCCGCGCTGGCCACGGTGCCGTCGGGGGCGATGAGGAACTTGATCACCAGCTTGCCACCGAGGTCCGGGTCCTTTGTCAGCTCGCGCTGGTAGCAGTACCGGATCTGGTTGAGGTGACGCCGGATGACCGCCTCGATGGCCGTCTTGTCCACAGCCCCCAGGATGATGGGTTCGCCGCCGACCCGGCCGACGGCGCCCACCCCCTTGGCGCCGATGTTGCCGCCCGCGCCGTAGCCCGACGCCCCGCTGCCGACCCCCTTGGTGCCCAGGCCGCCCAGGCCCTCGGCGGTGCCCCCGCCGCCCAGGCCGGAGCCCCGGGATCCCAGACCACCGGACCCGAACTGGCCGCCCTTCGCGCCGATGAGGCCGCCGATGCCGCCGGTGAGGTCTGCGGGCGGCGTGAACGCGCCGAGCTGCCCGGCCAGCTCCTGCACCTGCGCGTCGTCCATCGCCTCGGCCTCGGCCGCCGCCAACGCCTCGGGCTCCATGCGGACCCAGTCGAAGCGGCGCCAGCCCCGGGCGCCCATCAGCATCTCCATCGCCAGGGCGCGGTCCTCCTCCTCCGGGTCGAAGTAGAAGTCGGGGTCGTGGACCTCCACGGGCAGGTCCGGCTCCAGGAAGAGCGCGGCCATGAGGCTGGCCCGCTCGTCGTCGGCGTAGGAGAGCACTGTGTCGTCCACCACGCTCAGGGCCAGCTCGGCGGGCACGGGCCTGCCGTCGGCGTCGCGGGTGGTCACGCGCAGGGTGACCTTGTCCCGGGGGCCGTAGCGCGCCCGGTCGGCCTCCACCTGGATGTCCAGGTCCCGCCCCAGGTTCCGGTAGACGAGGCGCTCCGCGAGGGGCTCCAGGTCCTCGGTCAGGGCGGTGACCCGGGCCACCCCCTGCGTCCGGGCCAGCGACCGGTCGTCGGGCTTGAGCCACACCACCGCCGGCTTCTGGGGGCCGGCCACCACCGAGGCCGCGTCCAGCACCTGCCCGCGCAGGGTCCCCACCACGAGGATGTCCTGGCGCTGGCTGCACCAGACCTGGGCGCGCAGGGTCTCGTGCTCGCCCTTGAGGTCATCGAGCGTGCGCAGGACGCAGCCGTTGGCGACCGCCTCCGGCAGCCGATAGCGCCCGTCGATCCCCGCCGGGGCGTCCAGCTCAGCGTGGTAGCTGCGGCCGGCCCGGGGCGTGAAGGTGAACCGCCCCAGCCCGTCGTGCACGCTCTCGAAGGTGGCGACCACCGCGCCGGAGTCATCCAGCACCCGCCCGGCCACGTCCGCGGGCTCGCCGTGGGCGTCGGTGGCGGCGAAGTAGACCCGGCTCTCCAGGCCCTCGACGAGGTCGCCGCCCTCGGGCCTCCAGTCCACCTCGATCCGCTCCATCACGATGGGGATGGCCCTGCTGATGGACTCGGTGACCCCGCCGTCGTCGACCAGCACGGTGAGCACGCCGTGCCCGTCCTCCAGGGTGTCCGGCAGGCGGAACCGGACGAGGGCCTCGCCCGCGCCGTCGGTGGTGACCTGGAGCCGCTCCAGCTTCTGCCCGTCCACCCGCACGTCGGCGAACAGGGCCTCCCCGCCCAGAGGGCCGCCGGCCTGGGCCTCCACGGTGATGAGGGCGGAGACCTCGTCCCCGGGGCCGTAGGCCTCGCGCACGAAGTCCAGCTCCTTGCGGATGCGGGGCGCCTCGTAGGAGGCCACGACCAGCTCGCGGGTCTGCTTCAGGCCGTCGTAGGTGGTCGCGCGGAGCTGCCACACCCCGCCGAGGGCCGCGCCCGGCAGCACGAAGTCGTTCGTCGCCATGCCGCGCTCGGCCTCGACGTGCTTGCGCTCCACCACCTGACCGCGCGGGCCGAGCAGCTCGACCCACACCCCCCGCACCTCCGCGTCGCCGGAGAGGTCCCGCAGGTCCAGGTCCCAGGTCTTGAACCACACCGTCTCGCCGGGGCGGTACAGGGGCTTGTCGAGCTGGATGACCACCCGGCGCTCCGGCTGCGCGGTGAATAGGGTGTCGAGCTTCTCGGCCAGCGCCCGGGCGTCGGGGTCGATGTAGTGGCGCAGGGTGGGGCGGGGCGCGTCCGCGACGGGGGCCTCCTCGGCGGGGGTCGCCTCGGCGCTCGCGGGGGGAGCCGGCGGCGGCTCCGCAGGCAGCGGCGCGGGCTGGGCGGTGGCGCAGGACGCGGCGAGGAGGAGGACGAGGGACGGGATACGCATCGGGCACACTCCTGGCGGCCCGCGCGCCGGCAGGCTGCGCGCAGGGGGGCTCTCGGGATGCGGGTTGGGACAACGGAGGTCGGCCCGAGGTTTGTCAGCTTCTCTTGACAGGCTCAGGGCGCCTCGGACACCAGCAGGGCCTCGGCGTGCCCGGCCAGGCCCGCCCCCACCCCCTCGACGGTGACCCGGAAGGTGGTGGGCAGGTCGGACAGCCACAGCTCGACCTCCGCCGTCCCCTGCGCGTCGGTGGTGACCCGCGGGGCCCACATCACCGTCTCCCGGACGTCGCGCTGCGCGCCGTCATCGTCGTGATGGGGCGGTGGGAACGCCCGGTCGGACGCGACGTCCTCCGACGGCCCGGCCAGCCCCCGGAAGAACCCCTCCGGCCCGAGGGGCACGAACATGGGCTCTCCCCCCGACCGGCCCGACCCGCCCTCGGGCGAGAAGCGGAACGGGTAGGACACGATGACGATGCCGCCGCCCTTGGGCTCGGGGAACCGGAGGTCCAGGAGGCGGCTGGTGAGGCAGGCCTCCGCCGCCTGATTGCCCAGCGTGCTCACCTTCGGCGCCGCCTTGGTCACCGTGCCGTCCTTGGTGATGACGAACTTCATCACCACCTTGCCGCCCAGCTCGGGGTCCTTCTCCAGCTCGCGCTCGTAGCACGCCAGGATCGCGTCGAGGTTCTGCTCCAGGACCTGTTCGAGCGGGGCCCGGTCCAGCGCCCCCAGGATGATGGGGTCGCCACCGATCCCCCGGAGGCGGCCCGTCGGCTCTTTGGAGCCGAACTTGGGGATGCCGAAGCCACCGCTGCTGCCATAGCCCGGCGACGTGCTGCCGCGCCCCGGGCTCCCCAGGCCCTCGTCGTGGTACGCGGTGCCCCCGCTGGTGAGCCCGGGGCCCCGCGAGGCGAGCCCCCCGGAGCCGATCGTCGGGCTCGGGGTGATGGCCTCGACGGGCGGCGTCGGCGGCTCCGGCAGCGGCGCGACCTTGTTGCGCGGCAGCACGATGACGGGGGGGTCCTCCGGCGGCTGGAGCGCCGCATATCGCACCGCCATGGCTCCGCCCCCGCGGGCGCCCAGCAGCATCTCCAGCGCGAGGTCGCGCTCCTCCGCCCCCGGATCGAAGTAGTAGCCGGGATCGTGGATCGCTGAGGCCAGCACCGGCGCCAGGTAGAGGGACGCCAGCAGGCTGGGCCGCGCGTCCCCGAGGTAGGCCAGCAGCGCGTCGTCGACCACGCTCAGGGCCAGCTCGGCGGGCACGGGCCGCCCTCCCGGATCCCGGGTGGTGATGCGCAGGGTGACCTTGTCCCGGGGACCGTAGCGCTCCTGGTCCGCCTCCACCTGGATGTCCAGGCGCTGGCCGAGGTCCCGATGGACGAGCCCCTCCGCGAGGGGCTCCAGGTCCTCGGTCAGGGCGGTGACCCGGGCCACCCCCTGCGTCCGGGCCAGCGCGGGGTCCTCGGGGGCGAGCCGGACCACCACAGGTCGACGGGGCCCGGCGACCACCGAGGCGGCGCCCAGCACCTGGCCGTGCAGGGTCCCCACCACGAGGACGTCCTGCCGCTGGGCGCACTGCACGCGCGCCCGCACCGCGCCGCCTGCCCGGCCGTCGAGGGGGCGCAGCACGCAGCCGTCAGCGCTCGCCGCGGGCAGGGGATGGCCCTCCTCGACCCCGGACGGGGCGTCCAGCTCGGCGTGGTAGCTGCGGCCGGGCCGGGGCACGATGGCGAACCGCCCCATCCCGTCGTGGACGCTCTCGAAGGTCGCGACCACCGCGCCGGTGTCGTCCAGCACCCGCCCGGTCACCGCCACGGGCGCGCCGTGGGCGCCGGTCGCCGCGAAGTAGACCCGGCTCTCCAGGCCCTCGACCAGCGCGCCGCCCTCGGGTTGGAAGGTCAGAGCGATCTGCGGCGGCGTGTCGCGGGGCGGAGGCGCCATGTAGGACGCCACGTTCAGGGCGTGGGTCCGTTCCCGGCCGTCCGAGGCGGTCGCGCGCAGGCGCCACACGCCGCCCAGGGCCTCGCCCGGCACCCGCACCGCGTTCATCGCCGCGCCGCGCTGGCTGCGGACGCGCAGGTGCTGGACCACCTTCCCCTGGACGTCCAGCAGCTCGATCTCGACGACGCCCGCCTCGTCGTCACCGGTGAGATCCCGCAGGTCCAGGTCCCAGATCCGGAACCAGATCAGGTCGCCCGGCCGGTACAGGGGCCGGTCGAGCTGGATGACCAGCGCCCGCTCAGACTCCTCGGCCAGGACCACGTCCAGCGCCCCGGACTGCGCGAGCTGCTCCGGCGAGAGCCGCGCGGCGGAGGAGGCGGCGAGCAGGAGGAGCAGGGATGGGACGCGCATCATGCACACTCCGTTGGACCCCCGAAGACCGCGGGGATCTCTCGCGATGCCCGTCGGGACATCGAGGGCCAGCGGCCGGTTCGTCAGCTCATCTTGACAGCCCGGGGGCCGCTCCGGGATGGTGGTGCGCTACTCCTGGAGTCAGGATCGTGTCCTCGAGACCTGGACAGGGCGCGCGCGCACGACGCTTCGCGCTGATCGGCGCTGCCGGCTACATCGCGCCGCGCCACCTGGCCGCCATCCACCGGCTGGGCGACGAGCTGGTCGCCGCCACGGACACCAGCGACTCCGTGGGCGTGCTGGACCGCTACTTCCCCGAGGCTGACTTCTTCGTTCAGCCGGAGCGCTTCTGGGCGCACCTCCGGAGGCTGCGCGGCGAGGGGAGAGGCGTGGACTTCGTGTCGATCTGCTCCCCGAACCATGTCCACACCCGCCACGCCCTCCAAGCGCTGGAACGCGGCGCGCACGCGATCTGCGAGAAGCCCCTGGCGCTCCATCCAAGCGACGTGGACCGCCTCATCGCCGCCCAACGCCAGGCGAACAGCAGGGTCTACCCGGTGCTCCAGCTGCGCCTCCACCCCGTCCTGGGCCGCATCCGGGACATCGTGGAGTCCGCCCCGGCGGGGCATCGCTTCGACGTGGCGCTGACCTACATCACCCGCCGCGGTCCGTGGTACCTGGCCTCCTGGAAGGGAGACGAGCTTCGGTCGGGGGGGCTGGTGTTCAACATCGGGATCCACTTCTTCGACCTGCTGCTGCAGGTGTTCGGCGCGCCACAGAGCAGCGTCGTGCATGCCCGGACGCCGCGACAGGTGGCCGGGTCGCTGACGTTCGAGCGGGCCCGGGTGCGGTGGTTCCTGTCCATCGACGGCCGCGATCTGGCGCGCGCGTCCGCCCCGGAGGGCGCGCACGCCTGCCGCTCGCTGACCATCGACGGCCAGCAGGTGGACTTCACCAACGGGTTCACGGAGCTTCATACGGCGTGCTATCGAGAGATCCTGCTGGGCCGGGGCCTGGACCCGGCCGGGGTGCTCCCTGTCATCCGGTTGGCCTCGGCCTTGCGGGAGGCCCCGCTGGAGCCTCACGGAGACGACCCCCACCCCCTCTACACAGGCTCTGAGCCCCGCTGATGTCCACCTCCGCCCCCCCCGATGTCTACGTCCACCCCTCCAGCGTCGTCGACGAGGGCGCGCAGATCGGCCCCGGCACGAGGATCTGGCACTTCTGCCACGTCATGGGGGGCGCGCGGATCGGAGCGCGGTGCAGCTTCGGTCAGAACGTCTTCGTCGCCAACGGGGTGCAGATCGGCGACGGCGTGAAGGTCCAGAACAACGTGTCGCTCTACGCCGGCGTGGTGGTGGAGGATGAGGTCTTCCTGGGCCCCTCCTGCGTGCTGACCAACGTGACGCACCCGCGCGCCCAGGTCGTGCGTCGGGACCTCTACGAGACGACCCGGCTGAGACGAGGTGCGACCGTCGGCGCCAACGCCACCATCGTCTGCGGTGTGACCCTGGGCCGGTACTGCTTTGTGGGCGCGGGCGGGGTGGTGACCCGCGACGTGCCCGACTATGCGCTCATGCTCGGCGTGCCCGCCCGCCAGGTCGGCTGGGTGAGCCGACACGGGCGCCGCCTCGGCGCGCCGGACGAGCGCGGAGAGATGCGCTGCCCGGAGAGCGGCTACCGCTACGCCGAGGTGCAGCCCGGGACCCTGCGCTGTCTGGATCTGGACGAAGACCGCCCGCTGCCGCCGGAGCATCGGGTCGGGAAGCCCCTCCCCGCCGCCCAGGAGACGCCGTGAAGGTCCCCCTCATCGATCTGGGCGCCCAGCACCGCGCGCTGCGGGGCGAGACCCTCGCGGCCCTCACCGCCGTGCTCGACGAGCAGCGCTACATCAACGGCCCTCGAGGCCAGCGCCTGGAGGAGCAGATCGCCGCGCTCTGCGGGGCCCGTTTCGGCGTGGGGGTCTCCAGCGGCACCGACGCGCTCGTCGTCAGCTTGATGGCCCTCGACCTCCGTCCCGGAGACGAGGTCATCACCACGCCGTTCACGTTCTTCGCCACCGCGGGCTGCGTCGCCCGCCTGGGGGCCCGGCCGGTCTTCGCGGACATCAACCCGGAGACCTGCAACCTGGACCCGGCGGGCCTGCAGGACCGGATGACGAACCGTACGCGGGCGGTGCTCCCCGTACACCTGTTCGGCCAGATGGCCGACATGGCGGCGATCCTCGGGGTGGCCCGGCGCAACGATCTCGTGGTCATCGAGGACGCCGCGCAGGCCATCGGCGCGACGCAGGGCTCCTCCCGAGCCGGAGGGGTCGGCCTGGCGGGCTGCCTGAGCTTCTACCCCACCAAGAACCTGGGCGGCGTGGGCGACGGCGGCATGATCGTCACCAGCGACGAGGGCTTTGCGGAGCGGCTACGCCTGCTGCGCGCGCACGGCAGCCGGCCCCGGTACCACCACCACGCGGTGGGGGGGAACTTCCGCCTGGACGAGCTTCAGGCCGCGGCGCTGCTGGTCAGGCTGCCCCACCTCCAGGGCTGGAACGAGGCCCGTCGGCGGAACGCCGCCTACTACAGCGCGCGGTTCGAGGGCAGCCCGGTGCGCGCGCCGACCGTCGCCCCTGGCAACACCAGCGTCTTCCACCAGTACACCATCCGGGCCCCTCGTCGGGACGCGCTGCAGACCTGGCTCAGCGAGCGCGGCGTCGGGACCGGGCTCTACTACCCGGTGCCCTTGCACCTCCAACCCTGCTTCGCAGACCTGGGCTACCGCCAGGGTCAGCTCCCCGAGGCTGAGCGGGCCGCCCGCGAGGCGCTCTCCCTGCCCATCCAGCCGGAGCTGACGCAGCAGCAGCTCGACGTCGTGGCGGACGCGGTGCTCGACTTCTACGCGCGCGGCTGAGGACGCTCACAGGTATCGAACCTGGGCGCCGTCGTCGCTCGGCAGCATGCGCCGGCAGTCGAACACCCGCTCGGCCGCGGCGAGGATGGCCTGCGGGTCCAGCACGCTGTGGTCTGTCACGATGATCGCGAGGTCGGCCCGGGGGGCCTCCTCCAAGGGCGTCGAGCGCAGGCGGCGCCCTCCGACCTGCAGCTCGGGGACCAGCGGGTCATGGTAGTCGACCTCGTGCCCGTTGGCGGAGAGGTCGGCGAGGATGGCGAGGGCGGGTGCGTTCCGGACGTCAGGCACGTCGCGCTTGTAGCTCACCCCGACGACCCGCACCCGAGCCCGCTCCACCCCGTCGCTCCGAAGCCACACCTCGCAGCGCTCAACGACGTGGCGGGGCATGCCCCCGTTGACCTCGGCGGCCAGGCGGATGAAGCGGGAAGAGGTGCCCTTCGCGCGGGCCGCCCAGTCCAGGAAGTGCGGGTCGACGGGGATGCAGTGCCCACCCACGCCCGGCCCGGGCAGGAAGGGCAGGATGCCGTAGGGCTTCGTGTGCGCCGCGCCGAGCACCTCGCCGACGTCCTCCTCCATGCGGTGGCAGAGCTGGGCGAACTCATTGACGAAGCCCAGGTTCACCAGCCGGAAGCTGTTCTCATAGAGTTTGGCCAGCTCCGCGACGCGGGGCGAGGTCACCGGGACGACCGTCTCGGTGATCTGCTCCAGGATCTGCTGCGCCAGAGCCCGCGACCGGGGCCCGACGCCGCCCACCAGGCGCGGGGTGTTCCAGAGGTCGAAGTGCCCCCCGCCGGGGTTGGCTCGCTCGGGGGAGAAGGCCAGGAAGAAATCCCGATCCGGCTCCAGGCCCGTAGCGGTGAGGGCCGGCAGCACACGCTCCTGGGTGGCGCCTGGGTAGACCGTGGACACCCCGCAGAGCAGCTGGCCGGGCCGAAGCTGAGCCGCGACGGCGGCGACCACAGCGTCGATGTCGCCCATGTCAGGCGTCCGATCCGAGGTCACCGGCGTGGGCACCGCCATGATGACGACGTCCGACTCCTCCACCTCCCGGAGGTCTTCGACCAGGGTGAAGGCTTCATCCTCCACCGACGCCCGGCGGACGGCGCTGCGCTCGACGCCGGTGACCGGAAACCCTCGGCTCGCAAACGCTCGGGCGATGGGCAACCCCACGTAGCCCACGCCGACGACGCTGACCCGGGCGGCGCGCGTCGCGACGCGCTCAGCCAGCCGCGTCGCCCACACTGATCCTGCTGTTTCAATCTCTGAACCCACGATTGGACCCTCCTGGAACCCCGGCGTCCGCACAGTGTAGACCAGGAGCACCCGCCAGGCCCCCCGCGCCGACCTCAGCGCCGGAGTCGGAGCACCCGGGCGGGGACGCCGGCCGCGACCGAGAGGTCGGGCAGATCGGTCGTCACCACGGCCCCCGCCCCGACCTGCACGCCACGCCCCACCCGCACCCCTGGGAGGATGACACAGCCGACGCCCAGGTCCGAGCCCTCGCCGATGGTGACGGCCCCGAAGACCAGCGCTCCCTCGATGATCGGCCGATCGCGGCCTGGATCCGCGTGGGTGGAGGTCAGGATCCGGACGCCGGGGCCGACGCCGACCGACGGCCCGAGGTCCAGGCCTCCCGCGCTGTGCAGGAAGCACTGCTGACCGATCCAGCAGTCATCGCCGATGCGCATCCGGTTCTGGTGGTAGCCCTTGAGGATGGTGTCGTGGCCGACGTAGACGCGGTCTCCGATCTCGATCCGCTCGGGGTGGAAGACGCGAACCCCCTCCTCGAAGACCACGCCCTCACCCAGCGCGAGGAACTGGTCCGGCGAGAAGGCTCCCGTGCCGTGACTCCGAGGCGGGCGCCGGGCCACTCAGGCCCCCAGCGCGGCGGCGAGGGCCTCCACGACCCGATCCATGCCCTGGGCGTCCAGGCCGAACGGCATCGGCAGCGCGAGGGCGCGGTCCATCGCCTCGTCCGCGCCGGGCAGCGACCGCCGGGCCCCCTCGAGGGCGGCGAAGGCCGGCTGCTGGTGTAGCGCCTGCGCCCCGATGCTCCCCTGCACGCCCCGCGCGGCGAGGCCCCGGATGACCTCGGTCACCTCGGCCCCGCGGGGGAGGCGGAGCACGAAGGACTGCCAGTTGGTGGAGCACCCCGGCGGAAGCTCCGGCAGCTCCACCCCCCGCTCCCGCAGCGCGACGAGGCGAGGCCGGTATCCCTCGGCGATCCGGCGTCGGTCCGCCAGGATCACCGCCAGCCGATCGAGCTGGACGAGGCCGACGGCGGCGTGGAGATCGGACATCCGAAGGTTCCACCCGGGTCGCTCGAACACCATATGGGACGGCCCCCTGCGCATGCCGTGGTTCCGAAGGAGACGGACCCGTGCGTCCAAGCCCGCGTCGCGCGTCGAGACGGCCCCCCCCTCGCCCGTGGTGACGATCTTGCGAGGGTGGAAGCTGAAGCAGCCCACCGCGCCGAGCGCGCCGGCCGGCACCTGCACCTCGTCAACCTCCAGCCAGGCCCCGAGCGCGCAGGCCGCGTCTTCGATGACCACGATCCCGCGCGCCTCGCAGAGCGGAAGCAGGTCGTGCAGCGGGGCCGTGGCCCCGAACTGGTGCACACAGAGCAGCGCCGCAGGCCGCCAGGTGTCCAGGACCTCGGCGCAATCCCCGGGTTCGAGGTTCCAGGTCGCCGGGTCGACGTCCACCAGGATCGGCTCATGCCCGGCGAGCAGCACGGCGTTGAGGGTGGCGGGGAAGGTGTAGGCCGGGAGCGCGACGCGGCTCGCCGGGGGCAGCCCCAGCGCCTCGATGGCCAGGGTCAGCGCCGCGGTGCCCGAGGAGCAGGCGGCGACGTGGGGGGTGCCGGTCCAAGGGCGCAGGCCGGCCTCGAAAGCGGCGACGCGCGGTCCCTGGATGAGCTGTCCGCTGTCCAGGACCGCCGCGACCGCGGCGGCCTCCTCTGCGCCGAGCAGGGGCCGGGCGAGCGGGATCACGCTTGCCCCCGATACCAGGCGATCGTGGATCGCAGGCCCTCGCTCAGGCCCCATCGAGGCTCGAAGCCCAGCAGACGCCGAGCCTTGTCGACCACCGGCAGCCGCAGCTCGACGTCGGGGCCCGGCCGAGGCACGCGGACCACCGGGATGTCCCCGCCGACGAGGCGAGCGACCCGCTGCGCGAGGTCCCACACGGTGATGGCTGCGTCGGGGTTGCCCAGGTTGAAGGCCTCCCCCACCGCAGCGGGGCGGACGCAGGCCCGACACACCGCGTCGACGGCGTCGTCGACGTACAGCCATGCGCGCACCTGGGCGCCGTCGTTGTAGACCCGGACAGGCCCGCCCTGCAGCGCGCGCTGGATGAAGTGGTGGACCGCCCCCTCTCCGACCTGACGTGGGCCGTAGACGTTGAAGGGCCGGAGGCTGGTGACTGGGAGCCCGTGCTCGCGGTGGAAGGCGTGGGTGAGGTGCTCAGCAGCCAGCTTGCTGGCGGCGTAGGTCCACCGGGGTTCGCCGGGCGGCGGGATGACCGCCGGGTCGGACTCCGACACCCGCCAGGCGTGGGTCCCGAAGACCTCCGAGGTCGAGAAGTCCACGAACCGGCGCAGGCCGCCGACCTGACGCGCTGCCTCCAGCACATGCCACGTGCCCAGCAGGTTGACCTCCATCGTGCGCGCAGGCCGCACGCCGACGCTGTCGATGCCTGCGACGGCGGCGCAGTGGACCACCATCGTGGCGCCGTCCAGCGCCGCCTCCACGGCCTCCGGGTCCGTCACGCTGCCCACGCGGACGGTGAGGTGGGGGTGCTCCCGAAGGCCCGGCCACCGCGCCAGCGCGTCCCGGGAGAACGTGTCCAGGACGACGACCTCGTTGCCGTCGATCACCCTGCGGACGAAGGCGCTGCCGATGAACCCGGCGCCGCCGGTCACCAGGATCCGCTCGCCGAAGGGCACGTCGGGTTCAGGCATCCCGCAGCGCCCCCACCATCCGCTGCACCCGCTCCACGTCCAGCGGGGCGTCGAGGTCGCCGTCCCGGTGCAGGGCGGTGCCGACGATGGCGCCGTGGGCGACCCGGACCAGGTCCGCGGCGGTCGCCAGGGTCACCCCGCTGCCCACCCAGACCGGCGCCTCGGGCACCGCGTCGCGCACCGCCGCGAGCCGGGCGGGGTCGGTGGGCTGCCCCGTGCCGCTGCCGGTGACCACCAGCACGTCCGCGCCGCCTCGCCGGAAGGTGTCCCGGCTGACCTGCGCGAGGTCCACCGGCCCCAGCGGGGCGGCGTGCTTGACCAGGACGTCCGCGACGACGCGCACGCCGGGGTCGACCCGGGCGCGGTACAGCAGCGCCTCGCGGGCCTGCCCCTGGATGAGCCCCTGGTCGGTGACCATCGCGCCCACCAACACGTTCACCCGCACGAAGCCCGCCCCGGCCGCCGCCGCAGCGCCGAGCGCCCCGAGCGCGTCGTTGCGCAGGGCGTTGACCCCCACCGCGAGCTGCTCGCCGAAGCGCAGGCGCACCTCCCGGGCGATGACCCCCAGCATCGCGACGACGTGGGGCTCCACCGCTCCGGCCGGGTAGGGGGCGTCCCCCAGGTTCTCAACGATCACGCCGGACGCGCCGCCCCGCGCCAGCGCCTCCGCGTCGCGCAGGGCGTGGTCGAGCACGGCCGTGAAGCCCGGACCGGGCCGGGGCGCCCCGGGCAGCGGGGGCAGGTGCAGCACGCCGATCAGCGGCGTCGGCGCGCGCAGCAGGTCGTCAAAGGTCATCGAGGCAGCTCACTCCGACCGGGCCTTGACCCACTTCGTCGCGTCCTTGATGCCCTGCTCCACCACGAAGCTGCGCACGAAGCCGGGCACGTAGGCGGTGACGTAGAGGTCGACCGAATACTCGACCTTGCTCCGCTGGGGGTCCTCCGGCAAGGCAGAGACCCGCCACATGCCCACCGAGTCGTCGAAGTCCGACGTGCGGCTGTAGTCCAGCGTCCAGGTCACCCAGCCGTCCTCGGCGGCCCAGGTGTGGTCGATAAAATAGGTAATCTCCATACCAAATTTCTTGAGCACGAAGCGGGCGTAGACGTGGTCGCCTCGCACGTCGTAGACCTCGCAGGCATCGACGGCGTCGATCCAGTCGGGGTACTTCTCGAAGCTGCGGATGGTCTGCCACACCCGCTCCGGGGGCGCGTTGACCACGAAGACCGCCGCGCCGCGCCCGCTGGTGCCGTTGTCGATCTGCTTGAAGACCGGCTTGTCGGTGCGGATCTGCGCCTCCTCGGCGGCGGTCAGCGACACGGGCACCGGCGGGTTGGCGTAGCGCTCGAGGACCCCCTGGTGGGGGTGGGGCGCCTCGGCGTCCGCGGCGCCCGCCGGAGACATCAGGCTCAGCGCGGCGAAGAGCAAGGACCTCATCGGACCTCCCGATCCCGCCGTCGGCGGAGGATGACCAGGGCCACCCCGAGCACCCCGGCCGCGCCCGCGCCGCCCGCCCCGCCACAGCCGCAACCCTGGGCGGGCTCTGCAGCGGGCGCGGGGGGAGCCGGCGCCGACACAGCGCCGGGCGGTGGCCCCGGAGGGCCGGGGTGGCCCGGACCGCCGGGCGGCGGACCGGCGTGGGCCTGCCCCTCGGTGGCCCAGGGGGCGGTGTAGAGGGTGTGGGCGTCGGGGACCGAGGCCGCAGCGGCCTGGACCGTGGACCAGGGAGCGACGCTCCCCTCCCCCTCCGCGACGAGGACGGTGCCCTTGGCTTCGGCCACCCACACGCGGCCGTCCGCCAGCCAGCCCACCCCGACCACGGGCGCCGTGAGCGGCGCGGCGACCGGCGCGCAGCCCTCGGGCACGCAGCGCAGGGTCAGGCCGTCGCCGGTGACCACCAACGCCTCGGCCTCCCGGCCGGCGAGGGCCTGGATCCGCCCCTCGGGCAGCGCCGTGACCAGCGCGCCGTCCCGCCACAGCGAGCCGCCGCCGGCCACCCACAGCCCGTCGATGAGGGCCTCGCTGCCCTTGGGCTGGGGGGAGAGGTCCGGCCAGGCCAGCGACGCGCTCTGCGCGCAGCCCTCGATGGCCAGGAGCCCCCGGCTGGAGGCCAGCACCAGCCGATCTCCGGCCCGCTCCAGGCGCCGGCCCTGCTCCTTGCACCTCGTCCAGGCGCTCCCCTCGCGCCGCCACAGGACGCCGCGCTCGTCGACCGCCCACCACGCCCCGTCGGGCCCCCGGGTGGCCTGGGAGAGCCCGCTGCGCCGGGGCACCTGCGGGACCTCCTGGCCGTCGACCCGGCTCCAGGACTGCCCCAGCACCGCCAGGCCCTCGAAGTCGGTGACCACGAAGCCCTCGCCCGTCCAGGTGACCCCCACGGCGTCGGTCACCGGGCCCTGGCGCCCGTGCTGCGGGGTCCAGCGTCGCCCGTCGTCGCTCAGGTAGGCGCCGGTGCCCATCGCCGCCCACAAGAGCCGTCCGTCCGGTGCGCCGTCGACGCCCCCGGTGACCCCGGCCTGGAACCCGGCGCGGGCCAGCGAGAGGCTCCCGCCGGCGTAGCGCACCGGCCCCCGGCGGAACGTGCCGATCAGGGCCCCGCCCCCGGGGAGGGTCCACGCCCCGGTCGGGCGCACGAAGCCGTCGTCCTCGTCGAGGTTGAACAGGGGCACGTCCACCAGGCTGCCCCCCTCCAGCCGGGCGAGCGGCGGCACGCGGCCGCCCATGGACTCGATGGTCAGCAGCGGCGTGCCTCCGGCGTCCGCGATGCCCGAGATCCAGGCCCCCTGGAGGGTGAGCCGCACCTCGTCCGCGTCCAGGTCCACCAGGCGCCCGTCGGCGAAGGCGGCGAGGGTGCGCCCGTCGACCCGCCCCAGCGCCGAGGCCCGGCCCTCCTTGACCACCGGGGCGAAGCTGCGCCCGCCGTCGTCGCTGGCCCACACCCCCTGGTCGATCGTCGCCACCCAGACCTGCGCACCGTCGGCCAGCACCCGCCAGGGTTCGACCCCCTCCAGGACCCGCGAAGTCGACGCGCCGTCTTCCGTGATCCGCACCACGCCGGCCTCAGCGCCGCGCACCGCCGCGATGAGCGCGCCGTCGCCGGTCACCGCGAGGTCCACCGCGGCGCCGTTGAGCTGCGCCACCCGGGTCGTCTCCGCGGCCACCCGCCACAGGCTGCCGGCCGGGGCCGCCCAGGACACCCCGTCGGGCCCGCAGGCCACCTGCTTGGGGTCAGGGGGGAAGCGGGGGTCCCGGGACCAGCCGGAGAGGTCGGCGGGCGCGGTCATCACGCCGACCCGGGTGGCGACGTGGACCCGATCGGCGCAGGCGGCGGCGTCCACCACGTGCCCGCGCTCAGGGGCCGGCCGCCCGCCAGCCGGGCAGCGCCAGGGCGACGCCGACGAGGGAGAGCCCCAGCATCAGCGCTCCATCTTCGCGGCGAGCGCCTGGCCGATGGCCCGGGTGACGATGCGCTGGCCTTCGGCGTTGAGGTGGACGTCGTCCTCGAAGTGCTGGGGGCCGAGGCCGGGGATCTGCTCCAGGTCGAGCAGCTCGCCGCCGCCCGCGCGGATGGTCTCGGCGACCCGCTGCTCGTACTCCGGGTTGCGATGGGCGCCGCCGGGGCTGAACGCGGAGCGCTCCGGCAGCGGCGTGAACAGCATGCGCAGCCCGCGCTGCCGGGCCAGGGCCAGCAGGGCCTCCAGGTAGAGGAAGCGGGCGGGGTCGGCCTCGTCCAGCATCTCTGGGGCGCTCCCAGCCCAGGGCGGCGCCCGCCGCCTCGGGGCCGGGCTCGCCGGGGCGCCGCTGGGGGGGCGGCTGGCCGGCCTTGGGCGCGGCGGGGTCATCCTTGGGGTCCACCGCCCCCGGCGAGAGCACGTAGCCGGGGATGGGCGCCCGGGTGCCAGCCGCCTGCCAGAAGCGGTTGGCGAGGAAGCCCCGGTAGCGGTACGCCCAGGAGGCCTTGCGCAGGCCCATCTCCAGCGCGCAGTCCAGCTCGCCGTCGCAGGCCCACTTCGCCAGCAGCGGGATGTCCTCCCAGCCGGCCAGCTCCATGACCTGGGACTCCCAGGGGGCCATGAGGTTGGTGAGGTCCCGCCGGCCGTAGGGCACCAGGATGGCCTCCACCCGGGCGTCCGGCTCGACGAAGTTGTCGACCACCAGGTAGAACAGGCGGGTGCTGGCCGCCGGGGTGGCCAGCAGGTGGATGCGCACGTCGCTCCCGAGCTGACGGGCCAGCTCGTCGGGGTGGATGATCTGCTCGGGCAGGCAGGTGCCCAGGATCAGCAGCTCCCGGCCGTCGTGGGGGGCGTCCGCGTAGTCCAGGGCCTTGCGCAGCATGGGCGCGGGGGGGACTGTAGAGCGCGCGCACCCCCCACTCCAGCCCGATCAGCGCGAACAGCAGCACGCCGAGGGTCCAGCGGAGCGGGAGCGGTTGGATGGGGCCGATCGCGGTCACGGGTCCGTCTTGGGCGTCAGATCTGGTCCAGTGTACCGTCCATCCGCAGCACCCCGCCCTCGGTGGAGACGCGGGTGGGGGTGGCGGTCAGCTTGACCCCGCCCGCCTCCTGGGTGATCGTCGCGGGCATCGTGGAGCGGATGGCGGTGACCAGACCGTCCAGCAGGCGGCGCCCCAGCAGCAGGGAGCCGAGATCCGGGGGGGTTCCCTTGGGGGTCGCCCAGGCCGCGCGGGTGGCCTCGACCAGCACCCCGCCCTCTCCGTCCAGGCCGATGGTGCCGAAGATGCGGGTGTCCTTGGGCTTGGCGCGCCCCCGGGTGGGCCAGGCGCGCACGCCCAGCTTCGAAGCCCTCGTCGGTCAGCGCCAGCCCGGTCAGCTCCGGGGCGATCGGCAGCTCGGGGTCATAGGGCTGGGAGAGGGCCTCGGCGCGCAGCAGGCCCAGCATGGTGGCCTCGGGCATGACCATCACCCACCCCGCGCCCGGCACCGGCAGCGAGTCCACCTCACCGGGCTCCGGGATGAGGAAGGCGAAGTCGAGGGCGATGGCCTGATCGACGGCGCGGAGCCGCACCCCGGCCAGGCTGTCAGGCACGTCGTCGGTGAGCTGGACGAGCGCGATGGTGGGCAGCTCCGGGCGGCGCACCTGCTGGCGCACCATGTCGCTCAAGGTCCCGGAGAGCGCCTGGTTCCAGCCTGCGGGGAGGTCGTCCAGGGAGAGGTCCACGCTCCAGGACTCCGGCGCGGCGAAGCCCGCCATGACCCGGCGGCTCTCCCGCTCCAGGGACATGGACATCGCCCCCTGCAGCCGCGCGGTCCAGCCCCAGTCGCTCTCCCGACGCCCGGTGCGGTTGGCCATCGCCAGCAGGGAGCTGCCCTCGAGGGTGACGTCCAGCGACAGGCAGGACTCGCAGGCGTCGGTCACCGAGAGCAGGGCGTCCTGGATGCGGGCCTGGGGGGTGACGGTGACGGTGAGGCCCATGAAGGTGGCCTGCTGGGGGGTGGCCGCCAGCTCCAGGGCGTGGCTGACCGCCGCGACGACGACCTGATCGATGGCCTCCCGCCCCATCACCACCGAGGCCTGGGGGGCCCAGCCCGCGGGCAGCGCGGAGGTGCGCAGCTCGGTGTACGCCACGCGCTGCTCGGCGAGGGGATCGGGCAGGGGCCGCATGCACGAGGCCAGCAGCGCCAGCGCGATCACGGCTCCTCGTCCTTCGGGGCCAGCACGTCCTCATCGAAGATCGCCACCAGCGCGGGCAGCAGCAGCAGGCTGACGCACAGGCAGGACGCGATGCCGATGGCGGTGACCATGCCGAGGTCGTGGATGCCCGGGTGGACCGAGAGCATCAGGCTGCCGAAGCCGATGGCCGTGGTCATCGAGGTCAGCAGCACCGGCTTCCCGCTGCGGGCGAGCGCGAGCGGGATGTCGTGCTCCTTGCGGACGCGGTGGTAGATGTGCACGCCGTTGTCGATGCCGATCCCCACCAGCAGCGGGATGGCGATGATGCTGAGCATGTTGAACGGCAGGTCCAGCACCGCCATCGTGCCGACGGTCCAGATGAGCCCCAGCACCAGGGGCACCATGGCCAGCGCGGTGGCCCGCAGGCTTCGCAGGTCGATCCACACCAGCCCGAAGACCACCAGGGCGGTGAGCCCGAACACCTTGGGCAGCTCGGCGACCAGGAGGACCAGCCCCCGGTGCCAGGCGCTGATCGCGCCGACGTAGTCCGACGAGATGCTGCCGAGGTCCTGCATGAAGGGATCGCGGAACTCCCGATCCCAGATGTCCCCCGCCGCGCGGACGACGACGAGCCAGCGCCCGTCGGCACCCTGGAGCTGCGTGCGCAGACCCTGCGGGAGCTGCTCGGGGGTGAGGGAGGTGTTGCCGCTCATGCGCTGGAAGCGCTCGAAGGTGCCGTGGATCTCCTGGGCCAGGAGCCGGTCGAGGTAGGACAGCCGTCCAGCGGACGCCACGCTGGTGCGCGCGTCCACCCGGTTGATGACGTCCCGCAGCTCGCCCGCTGCCTGCCGCACGTCGTCGTCGTAGAGCGTGGCGGAGAGCATGGAGAGCTGGAGCGCGCTCACCTTGATGGAGGCCAGGTGCCGCCGGAGCTGGGCGACCTCGTCGGCGTCGTAGGTGTGGGGCGACGGCGCCTGGGCGGCGGCAGCTCGGCCAGCCGCGCCCCGATCGCGGTGATCGCGGGCTCCTTGTCGGCCTGATGCTCAGGCACCAGCGCAGAGGGGCTCATGACCTCGGCGATGGAGGGGGTGGCCTCGGCCGCCGCGCGGATGCGCTCCGCCTGTTCGAGATCGTCCGCGAAGAATGTGACGATCTCGTTACTGGTGCCGTACACCTCCAGGATGCGGGCCTGCGCCCGCGCGGCCGGGATGTCCTTGGGGATGATGTTGAGGTAGTTCTGGTCGAGCCGGCTCTCGGCGGCGAAGTAGCCGAAGGTCAGGCTGACCACGAGGAACGCCGCCAGCACCAGGTAGCGGTTGCGCACCAGGATGCGGCCCAGCGGCTCCAGGAAGGGGAACGGCACGTCGGGGAGCATCTCCCCGCGGGCCTGCTGGCGCTGGTCCCACATGACCATGATCGCCGGCAACACCGTCAGCATCGCCAGCAGCGCGGTGAGCACCCCCACGCCCGCGGTGAAGCCCATGTCCTTGTAGCCGTAGAACGCGGACGTCATCATGACCAGGAAGGCCATGGCCGTGGTCAGCGCCCCGGTGAGCAGCCCCGCGCCGATCTTGTCGAACGCGACGTTCAGCGCTTCCTCGGGCTCCAGGCCCTCCCGACGCTGCTCGGAGTAGCCCGACATCAGGTGGATCGCGAAGTCGATCCCGATGCCGAACAGCAGCACGGGGAAGGTCAGCGAGAACAGGGTCAGGCCCCCGTTGACCACCGTGATCACGCCGAAGGTCCAGGTCGCGCCCATCACCAGGGGGATGCCCGAGAGCGAGGGCAGCCCCACGCGCTCGAAGCCGATGATGAACACCGCCAGGATGCCCACGAAGCCCAGCAGGGTGACCAGGGCGAAGTTGTCCAGCAGGGCCTCGTTCTCCTGCTTGAACATGACCGGCAGGCCGGTGAGCCGCAGCGACACGTCGGGGTAGAGCTTGGCGACCTCGTCGACCATGGGCTCCAACCACGCCAGGAAGGGCCGCGCGACCTCGATGTCGAGGACCGGCTCGGCGGTGAAGAGGTCGATGACCAGCGCGGTGCCGTCGGGGCTGAGCGCGTAGCGGGACAGCGGCATGCCCGCCCCGGCGAGCCCCTGGTCCTGGAGCGCCCGGGCCCGCGCGCTGAACGCCTCGGGGGTGACCCGCTCGCCCTGCTCCAGCACGTCGGCCACCATGTCGAACAGCTCGGTGGCGGCGCGCAGGCCCTGGAGGGTCTCTTCACGCGAAGGCGGCAGCGGCAGCGGCTCGATCGTTCGGATGAGCTGCTCAGAGAGCTGGCGGTTGATCGAGCCGGTGTTCAGGGCCAGGCCGACGTTGGCGGCCTGCCCGCTCTCCGGGGCGTCCCCCAGCTCCAGCTCCCCGAAGACCCGGGAGTTGATCCGGGCCACGGTGTCCGCAGGCCGGGCCTGCTCGGCCATCAACGCGTCGAGCCCGCCCATCATGCCCAGGGCGGACGGATCCGCCATCAGCGCGCGCAGCGGGGCCTGCTGCTCGGCGAGCGAGGCCTCTGCGAAGCGGAGATCGTCGACGTCGAGGTAGAGCAGGCTGTGCTCGACGAAGAAATCGACCGGCTGCTCGAAGGCGACGTAGCGGATGCGATCGGGGTGGGCCTCCAGGCGCTCGGTGAGCGCGGCCCCCGCAGCGATCAGGCGATCGGGGTCCCGCCCCTCCATCAGCACGCGGACCGTGGAGGCGATCGGGAAGTTGTCTTCGAAATAGGCGAGCTGCTGCGCGACAGGATCCTGCTCGCCGAGGAGATCCTTGAAGCTGGTGCGCAGCTCGATCTGCGTGGTGATGGCGAGGCTGGCCGCGGTCGCCAGCACCGCCACAACCACAACGGCCCGGCCGTGATGCACGGCCAGGCGCGTCAGGAGCCTGAACAGGGCGGTTCTCAGCAGGGAACTACCCCATGCCAGGCATGGCCTTGCGGGCCTTCTTCATGGCCTTGCGGTTGGCCTTGTAGACGTTGTCGCCCATGTCCTTGACCCAACCGTTCTTCTTCTTCTCGTTGGAGCGCTCGTGGCGATCCAGGTACTCGGCGGCGCCCTCCTTCATGGCCTCGGCCATGCGGCGGTGCACGCGCTCGAAGGGCTTGAGCATGAAGGACTGGGACTTCTTGTCCTTGGACTTCTTGAAGACGGTGCGAGAGGCGCCATCACCCTGGATGACGGTCACGCGGCGGACGGACTTGGGGAGATCGCTGTTGCTGCTCATGGATTGTTCTCCGAATGCCAGTTTCTTATATCACCTTACGTGCTCACTCGCGCACCACAGCCTACATGATATCTTCCGACCGAAGCCTCAGGAGGTACATACCGTGGCCGACGAAAAGACCCCAGCCGTGAATTCGAACAAGCTGGTCGTGGTGGATCTGGGCAAGCAGAAGGGCAAGCACGTCAAGCGCCTGCGCAAGGGCAAGGGCAAGCTCATGGACGACGTCCACGCAGCCGTCGAGGAGCTGCGGGGCGACGGCCTGCTCGCCGCTGGCGCCCAGACCGTGGTCGTGGTCGTCGAGCGCAAGGCCGACGGCCTGAAGATGCCCGGCGGCATGAAGATGCCCGGCTTCCCCCCCATGCCCTCGCTTTGATTCAATGACCCGGTCCGACGTCCTCATCCTGGGGACCGGGCTGGGGGGCACGCTCCTGGGCGCCTGCCTGGCGTCCCGGGGTGTCAAGGTGACGATGCTCGACGCGGGGGTCCACCCCCGCTTCGCCATCGGTGAAGCGACGACGCCCGACACCAGCTTCCGCCTGAAGCTGCTGGCGCGCAAATACGACGTCCCCGAGATCGCGGATCTCGGGGCGTTCTACGCTCTACGCGACGCGATCGGTCCATCCAGTGGGATCAAGCGTGCGTTCAGCTTCGTCTACCACCAGCCTGGCCACCCCGTCGATCTCCACCAGGCGCACCAGTACCCGACGTTCGCCCCGCCGCTCGGCCCCGACTGTCATCTCTTCCGACAGGACAGCGACGCCTGGATGGTCACCGTGGCCATGCGCCACGGCGCGAAGGTCCACCAGTCCACCCGCGCCACCGACATCCGCTTCGACGAAGACGGGGTCACGGTGCAGACGCACACCGGCGAGCAGCACCGGGCACGCTTCCTGGTGGACGCCGCCGGCTTCGGCTCCCCGCTCATGCGCCAGCTCGGCCTCCAGCAGGATCCCCTCACCCTGCAGACCGACTCGCGCTCCCTGTTCACCCACATGATCGGCGTGCCCTCCTTCGACGGGCTGGTGGGCGACGTCAACGCCGCGGGCATCCCCTACCCGCTCTGCCAGTCCACCCTCCACCACGTCTTCCCGGGTGGCTGGATGTGGGTGATCCCCTTCGACAACCACCCTGACGCGGTGAACCCGCTGTGCTCGGTGGGGCTCATGCTCGATCGCTCGGTATACCCCGAGACCGGCAAGCCCGCCGAGGAGGAGTTCCGCGAGATCATCGCCCGCTTCCCGGACATGGCCCGGCACTTCGAGGGAGCGGCGGCGGTGCGCCCCTGGGTGTCCACGGGGCGCATCCAGCAGCGGGCGTCGCAGGTGGTGGGCGACCGCTGGGCGCTGATGGCCCACGCCGCGGGCTTCGTGGATCCCCTCTACAGCTCGGGGCTGAACCTGACCGCCGGGGTGGTCGACCAGCTCACCAGCCTGCTCGTGGCCGCCTGCGCGGACGGCGACTTCCGCCGCGCGCGCTTCGAGCCGATCGAGGCGTTCTTCTTCCGGAACCTGGACCTCTACGATCGCGTGGTCGCCAACAGCTACCGCTCGTTCCACCACTTCGGGCTCTGGGACGCCTGGTATCGGGTCTGGGTGATCGGGCTTCTCATCGGCACCGGGGTCAACGGGAACCTCTACATGCGCCACGAGGCCGGCCTCGAGCCGGACCTCAAGGCCACCGAGCGCGAGCCGGCCACGGGCCTGCTGGGCTCCCAGGTGCCCGAGTGCCGGGCGATGCTGGAGGAGGCGTTCGCCCTCTTCGACACGCTCCAGCCCGACGGCGCGAACGCCGACGCGATCGCCGACCGGCTGCGCGCGCTGCTCGCGGCCTCGCCCTGCACCCCCGACTACTGGCAGTGGGGGGACAAGGCCGTGCGGTCGACCCCCGCGTTCACCGTGGGGGGGCTCCTGCGGCTGCGGTGGTGGTTCCTGCGCAACGCGCCGCCCGCGCTGGCGCAGCGCATCTTCGCCTGGAAGGTCAGCGTCGCGCTGCGCTACCTGACCCGAGAGGTGCTCCGGCAGCGGCGCAAGGCCCGCTCCCGGTCCCGACGCTACCTGCGCGACGCGCTGCGCTCGTGGAACTCCGACTGGCGGTCTACATCCACAGGGTAGCCGCCAGGGCCACCACCGCCGGGACCCCCTGGATGACGAAGATGGTCCAGCGCACGCTGAGCGCGCCGACCAGGGCCATCGCCACCACGTAGGCCAGCATCGCGACCACCGTGGCGGCCTGGCCGGTGACCAGCGCCCAGCCCAGCACGCAGGCCAGGCCGGCGTTGTACGCGCCCTGGTTCAGGGCGAGGCGGCGGGTGGTCTCGGTGGCCTCCTTGGAGTAGCCGAAGCGGCGGGCCATCTGGCTCCAGCCGACGGACTCCATCAGCCCGAAGAGCACATGAAGGACGACGACGATCCAGGCAAAGACGGTGGCGAGCATGGGACTTTCTCCGAAGTGGATGGGGAACACCCTCTGTCTATCTGAAAAGATTGATTCCGTTAGAGGGTATTCTGAACCCGATTCGTTCAGCCACGATACAAATTCGGCATGGATCTCGACCTGTACCGCTGCCTGGTGACCACCGTCGACCACGGCAGCATCACCGCCGCCGCCGCAGCCCTGGGCCTCTCCCGGCCCACGCTCAGCCGCCGGCTCAGCGAGCTGGAGGCGCACCTCGGTCTGGCCCTGCTGCACCGCACGACACGGCGCGTGGAGCCGACCCCCGCCGGCCGCCGCCTGGTGGACCAGCTCCGCCCGGTGCTCCAGGACCTCGCCCGCATCGAGCAGAGCGCCCTGGAGGAGCGGGATGAGGTCTCCGGCGTGCTGCGGACCTCGGTGCCCCCGGTGCTGGCCCCCGACATCGTCCGGCTGGTCGTCCAGCTCCAGCAGGAGCACCCCCGGCTGGAGGTCGAGCTGCTCGCAGACATCCGCTGGGCGGAGCTGCGGGGGGACCGGGTGGAGGTCGCGGTGCGCGCGGGGCGGGTGGGCGACCCGGACCTGATCCGGCGCCGCCTGGGGGCGAGCGAGATCAGCGCGGTCGCCGCGCCGGACTACCTCGCCCGGCGCGGCACCCCGGCGCGGGTGGAGGACCTCGCCGACCACCGGCTGTTGCGGGTCCACGGCCCCGAGGGCACCCCCATGCTGTGGTGGCCGCTGCGGAGCGGGGGGCGGGTGCCCGTCAGCGGCGCGTTCTCCTCCAACGA
Organism: Alphaproteobacteria bacterium; assembly: GCA_020632795.1. GTDB lineage: Bacteria > Myxococcota_A > UBA796 > UBA796 > CAJQPC01 > JACKEV01. Next base: position 33,327 of record JACKEV010000021.1, on the reverse strand, counting down.
CCAGCGCGCCCTGCTGGAGGCCGCCCTGGCCGGCGGGGGGATCGCCCTGGTCAGCGAGTCCAGCAGCGCGCAGGCCCTGGCGCGGGGGCTGCTGGTGCGGGTCCTGCCCGACCAGATCGGCGTCCGGCTGCCCCTCCACGCGGTGTACGCGCGCCGAAAGCTCCAACCCGCGCGGGTGCGGGTCTTCGTGGACGGGCTGGTCCGCTGGTTCGAGGACCGAGAGCCCGGGGCGCTCGCGCAGCACCCCTGACGCGCGCGGCTTGCGCCCGGGGCCACCACAGAGGTACGCCCACTGCTGCGCTGCCTGCTCGAGGTGCTGATGGCCCGCAACCTGTTCCTCGCCCTCTCGATGTTCGTCATCGCGATCAACGCGCTGGTCTCGGTGACCTTCCCGCCCGCGCTGACGTTCTACATCTTCATCATCCCGATCGTGGTGCTGGGCTTCTACGACATGGCCCAGCCCCAGCACGCCATCCGGCGGAACTTCCCGGTGATCGGCAACCTCCGGTACATCCTCGAGTCGGTGCGCCCGGAGATGCACCAGTACTTCATCGAGACCGACACCGACGGCACGCCGTTCTCGCGGGAGCAGCGCTCGGTGGTCTACCAGCGCGCCAAGCACGTCCTCGACACCGTCCCCTTCGGCACCCGCCACGACGTCTACGCCGAGGGCTATCAGTGGATCGAGCACAGCCTCGCCCCCCGCCGCGCCCCCGACGTCAACACCCGGATCCGCGTCGGCGGGCCCGACTGCACCCAGCCCTACGACGCCGCCCTCCTCAACATCTCGGCGATGAGCTTCGGCTCGCTCTCACCGGCGGCGATCCGGGCGCTCAACGGCGGCGCCCGCGACGGCGGCTTCGCCCACAACACCGGCGAGGGCGGCCTCAGCCCCTACCACCTCGAGCCGGGCGGCGACATCATCTGGCAGATCGGCACCGGCTACTTCGGCTGCCGCAGCCACGACGGGGGCTTCTCGGAGGAGGAGTTCAAGAAGCGCGCCACTCTGCCCCAGGTCAAGATGATCGAGATCAAGCTCTCGCAGGGGGCCAAGCCCGGCCACGGCGGGATCCTGCCGGCCGCCAAGGTGACCCCGGAGATCGCCAAGATCCGCCTGGTGCAGCTCGGCCAGGACGTCCTCTCGCCGCCGGCCCACACCACCTTCTCGACCCCGCGGGGGCTCCTCGAGTTCGTCGCCAAGCTCCGCGAGCTGAGCGGCGGCAAGCCGGTCGGCTTCAAGCTCTGCGTCGGCAACCCGCGCGACTTCCTCGGGGTCTGCAAGGCGATGCTCGAGACCGGGATCACCCCGGACTACATCGCCGTCGACGGCGGCGAGGGGGGGACCGGGGCGGCGCCCCTCGAGTTCACCAACGGCGTCGGCTGGCCGCTCTTCGACGGCCTCACCTTCGTCCACGGCGCCCTGGTCGGGATCGGCCTCCGCGACCGGATCAAGATCATCGCCTCCGGTCGGGTCCTCGACGGCTTCGACATGGCGGTGCGGATCGCCCTCGGCGCGGATCTCTGCTACTCCGCCCGCGGGATGATGTTCTCGCTCGGCTGCATCCAGGCCCTGCGCTGCAACAACAACACCTGCCCCACCGGCGTGGCCACCCAGGACCCTCGGCTGGTCCGGGGACTGGTCGTCGAGGACAAGCGGGTGCGGGTCGCCCACTACCAGAAGGAGACCGTGCGCCACCTGCTGGAGCTGGTCGGCGCGGCCGGGCTGGACCACCCCGACGACCTGCGCGCCCACCTCATCCACCGCCGCATCAGCCCCACCGAGACCACCACCCTGGACGTGCTGTTCCCCATCCTGGAGGCGGACGCGCTGCTCAGCGGGCAGGTGAGCCCCGACGTGGCCCGGGACTGGGCGGCCGCGCGGGCGGAGCGGTTCTGAAGGGGGGGGGAGGTCGGGGGAAGCGACGAGGTCTAGGGCGGGTGTTGACGTGTGGCGAGGCACACGGTGGTGGCGGGGACCGGGCTCGGTGATGAGGAATGGAATCGAGTTGCTCGGCGCTTTCGATGATGCCAACACTCGATTGAAGACTATCGATTCTCCACATCGCGGACACTGGAGTTAGAAAGGAGCGCGGCCGAGAGGGACGATGTCCTGGCTCGCCTTACGCATCCGGTCGGGTTGCTTTCGAGAGAACTGCTCACCAACGTCGCTGACACCGTCCAACGAAACCGACCACGAGTTTCTCGTGAGGTTATTCCAGCACTATTCCAGCAATGACAACGGGAACGCACCCACCAGGAGACCTGCATGGCCCTTGGTCCTGAACCCGACCTCGAAGCTCTGGCGAGGGGCTTGTCACCGTCACTACTTCGGCTGTTCGTCCGAGACCTCTTGTCCGAGAATGGCTTCCGGCGGTTTCGCGACTTCGACGGCCCGGGAGATGGAGGCCGAGACCTCGAAGCTATCGCTCCTGACGGTCAGCCATGCGTGATCCAGTTGAAGCATCGTGAACGCCCGGATGGGAGCACGGATGCGACGGAGTTTGGCGAGCTACCCCTGGCGCTTCACCGCCTTGGACGAACCCGAGGGCTGTTCATCACCAATGGGCGGCTTACGGCGCCAGCGAAAAGAGATGCAGCAAGTGCCTATCCCGGACTGACCTTGGATTTCATGGAGGGCCCCGATCTGCTGGATGCGCTTGGGCGCGCTCCGCTGACCTCGGCGCTATGGGTCGACGGGGTGGCAATCCGCCACATGGGGCGCGTCGCCTGTTTCGGCGTGCTCTGTCGGCGGGCCCCCGATGACCGGGCCATCAGCTTGGTCACACTGCTCGATACTGTGCCGGCACCCTCGTTGGCTGGGCTCGTCAGGGAGGATGCGGCGACAAACATGACCATTGGACGGACCCACTTTCTCTTCAGCGACTTTTCTCCATTCCGACCCGCGCGGGGCATTCCGCTCCGGGAAGGTCGGCTTGGCGGCATGGAGGTTGCCGCAGTCCGCGTGGCGGGCGACTGGACGCTCGACCGCCTGGATGACGTTCAGGAGGTGATCGGAAGTCACATCGCCCGGCGGTGGTCAGCGACCCTTTCGCCGGACAGCCAGTGCCATGTGCGGGTGAGCGCACCGCTAATCTCTCCAACGACCAACAACGAAGACACCTGGACGCGTGGGTCCCGGGGCTCCGCCAAGACGTTCGTGGGACGGGATGGGGGCGCAATGTTGGAGTCCGCCCGCCTCCTGGAGGATCTCGGGCCATGGCTGCCACCCAGTTGGATCCAGTCATTTCAGGAAATGTGCGGGATGTACCGCCTCTTGCATCCAGAAACCAATCTGCTGTGTACCCTGACGTACCGGTCGCTGATCTCGCGTTCCGAACTCGGCCTTGCCATCGCAGAGCGCGAGCATTTCGACATCTGGTGGGCACGATCTATCTCGTGTCTGGTGCCCCGTAGAATTGCCACTGACACTGAGGGGTCCGATGACCCCCTTGCGCCCCACTTCTGCGCTCCGTGGGTCGATGGTAGGTTCCTCGCTACCTGGCTTCATCCGCGCCAACAGGGTGGCTTCGCCGAGTCGCTGCTGTTCGGCGATCAGCGTGACGACGGACGAGATCCACTCTCCGAAACGCAGCAGGAGTCCAGATACATGGAGGCCGTGCTGCACTTGGTCTCGGAAGAGGGCTGGGAGGTAGTCGAATCCTGGCGTGCCTACCACATGCAGTGCCTGGCGCAGGGGGGTGAGGCAGCCCCGTCCGTGGCATGGCGCACCCACACCACCGGAAAGCTGACGGTGTTTTCGGACGAGATTCCCTCGCCGATTGACTTTTTCGGCGTGGTTCCGACGTTCTCCGTCGCCTATGGGCTGGAAGACGGAGCTCGGAGAGAGGAGGCCCTTTGGGGCCTTCGCGAGCTTGATCAGGAGGGATGGAAGATCAAAGTGGAGGAGTCTGCAGATCGTCAGCCTGGGTCGCGAAAGATAGCCTTCCTGACTGGCACTGTGGATCGAACGCTGGACGCCAGAACGCTGGTGCTGTCACTGTGGCTACCGCGACTGCCGCGCCTACGGCTCGACGAAGCGCTTCGCGAGTACGGTGGCCAAGCTGACGCTGTCTTGTCGCGATTCGAATCCCGGTGCTCCGCAGTAGAGGGGAGACGCTGCTCCAGAACCTGGATGAGAGAGCGTTGGCGGGTGTTGTTTCCGCCGGACGAGATGCCGGAGCATGATCAACAAGTATTGTTCGTGCACGGGGGTGGGCAATCAGAGGAGTGAAGGGATTGCGCTTATGGATTTCCCGGTGATCCTTCGATGTAGTAAAACAGGTGAAGGATTCGCGATCTATCGTACCAATAGCTCGTCAAGTCGGGCTTGATGAGTTGCCAGACGCATCATGCCAGCAAGACCGGCGGTTCCGGTCGCCCCACCTCCTGTGCGGGTCGGACTCCGAGGATGCAGAGGGCCCGTCCAGGGCTGAAGAGAGCTCGGAGGGGCTGCAGATGAGGGTCTCGTCTGGACGCGCGACCACGAGAGAACTGCCGAGGTTATTGAAATCATTGTCCGAATAATTCAGAGTTCTTCAAGTGGCGAAAGGGGCTCATCGCGGCCACGCGCCGGGCCATTGCCTGTCCCTCCGACCTCTCCGAGGTCTCCGTTGTCCGGGACGGACCCTCCGCGTCCTCGGAGTCCTGGATGGACGACCCTGATCGACCCTCCACCAACGCATCAAACTCGAATTGACCAGGTACTAAGTAATTTTCGAGCACAGGATGGAGGGACAGAGAGTGGCGAGGTAGTGGAATCTGGAGGGCGAACGCGCCGAGGTCGCTCAGGATGGGCTGATCTCTTCAAGGCCCGGCTCAGCTTCATCCCGAATCGCCGAGCCTGCTCCTCTTCACCAACGCGGGCCTCGCCACGCGCCAACCCCCGCTACCAGCCTCTTCATCCACCTCAGCGTCCCCTCAACCTCCCCCCCCGTCCCATGTGTCGCAGCGTATCTCAGCCGCGAGAGACAACATCGTGCCGCTCATACATGTCGTTTGAAGCCGACGGACGGCCTCGAACCACAACGGAGCAACGACCATGACCTCTCTCATCCTCGCCACCCTCGCCCTGACCGCCACCCCCGCCCACGCCGAGATCTCGCCCTGCTACAACCCCGGCTCCGGCGAAAAGGCGGAGGCGTTCATGGAGGCCTACCTCGCGACGCACAGCGACGGCGACACCACCGACTTCGTCGACGTCTTCGCCCCCGGCTACGTCAACCACAACCCGCTGATGGACGTCGACTACGCCAACTACGTCGGGCTGATGACCCTGATGTTCAACGCCTTCCCCGACCTGACCTACCAGGTCGAGCAGGTCGTGGCCCAGGGCGACACCATCGCGCTGTACTACTCCTGGACCGGGACGCACCGCGGCGACTTCATGGGCTACGGCGCCACCGGGAACGTCGTGTACGGCCAGGGCATGGAGATCCATCTCGTCGAAGACTGCGAGATCGTGGAGACCTGGAACATGGCCGACCTCAACGGCTTCTTCCTCCAGATCCAGACCCCCTGAGCCTCTCCTTGCGAAACCCCGGGGCGCTGGCTGATGATGGCGCCCCTCACCGATTGGACCCCGATGCTGTCAGCCCCGCCGTCCCCCGCGCCCGCGTCCGAGCGACGCTACGAGCTGCGGGTGGCGACGGGGCTGATCGACTTCATCCGGCAGCGCTTCCACCGGGACGACGGCCGCGCGGTGCGCCTCACCCCGCTGGAGGCCGAGCTGCTGGGCCGCCTGGCCCGGGTGGACAGCGCGCCGGTCTCCCGTGAGGACCTGCTGGTCGACGTCTGGGGGCACCACTCCCTCTCCCTGAGCCGCGCCCTCGACAACACCGTGGCCCGGCTGCGCCGAAAGCTCGAGCGCACCCCCGCCGCCCCTGACGTGCTGCTCACCGTGCACGGGACCGGCTATCGCCTGGTCACCCGAGCCCCCGGGGCGGCCCCCCCGGCGCGGACCCCCATCCCGCGCCGACCGCTTCGCCTCGGGGACCGGGTGGTGGATCTCGCATCGGGCCAGGTGGAGACCCCCGGCGGCACCGTTGAGCTGACCAACCGGGAGCGCCTCGTGCTGGAGCAGCTCGCCCAGGCGCGCGGCGCGGTGGTCTCCGCCGACAAGCTGGCCCGCCTGGCCGGCATCGAGGGGCGTCGGGGGGCGCTCTCGAACACGATCCATCGCCTGCGCGCAAAGCTGGAGGCCGACCCCGGGGCCCCCGGCTTCGTGCTCTCGGTTCGGGGGGCCGGCTACCGCCTCGACGCGCAGCTCGTGGAGCCCCCGCCTCGCCACGAGGAGCTGGTGGCCGCGATGCGCTCCCTGACCGACCACATCGGCCTCGTGCTGGGCATCGAGGACTGCGTGGTCTACCTCCGGGACGGCGACGCGCTGGTGCAGGTCGCGGCCTGCGGCGTCAAGCGCGCCCCGGACGGCGGCGTGCGCGCGCCGATGACCCAGCGCCTCGGCGAGGGGCTGGTCGGCTGCGCGGCGGCGGCCCGGGACACGCTCCGGGTGGCCGACGTGCGCGCCGACCCCCGCTACCTGCCTGACCTGGTGCCCGGCCGCTCCGAGCTGGCCGTCCCGATCCTCCGCCACGGCGAGGTGATGGGCGTCATCGACAGCGAGGCCGCCACCCCCGACGCCTTCACGACCCGACACGCCCGGGTGTTCCTCTCCCTGGCTACGTTCGCGTCTGCGGCCTTCGCGCCCCCCCTTGGAGCCCCTCATGGCTGACCCCACCGCTGAAGCCCTGCGGCTCGGAAAGCGCTACGTCGACCTGATCAACGAGCGGCGCCTGGACCTGCTCGACGCCCTCATGCCGCCCGACTTCAAGAGCCACACCCGGGTCGGCACGATCCAGGGGCTCGCCGGCTTCAAGGCGCTGATGCAGATGTCCTACGCCGCCTTCCCCGAGCTGCACTGGCACATCGAGGAGTTCATCTGCGCCGAGGGCCGCGTCGTGCTGCGCTACCACTGGGAGGCCGTGCAGCGCGCCCCCTTCCTGGGCATCCCGCCCACCCACAAGCTCGTCCGCGCCGAGGGTGTGGAGATCGGCCACGTCCGCGACGGTCAGATCATCGAGATCTGGAACTACGCCGACATCATGGGGCTGGCCGCCCAGCTCCAGTTCAAGGACCCGCTGGGGTTGGGGATCTGAGGCGGGCGCGCGGCGCTCCGAGGGGAGGTCCAGCGCGGCGCGAGCCCGGAACTCTGATATCCTCCTCCACGATGTTCCTCATGCTTCTCCTTGCCTGCGGCGCGCGCGGTGACTGCCAGGAGCTGCTCGACGCGCAGGCGGCGTGTCACGAGTCGGCGGGCGTCGCCGTCCCCGAGCTTGAGCGAGGCTTCTGCGGCGGCCCTGATCGTCAGGATCGGGACACGCTTCGGTGCATGACCGAGGTCTATGACGCCTCGCCCTGCGACGGCCCCGACGCCTTCATCGACATCACCCTGGGGGTGGACTTTTGTACCACCGAGGACCTCTGACCGCGCTCACCCTCGCGGCGCTTGTGGCCTGCCAGGGCGACGACCTGGACGGCGACGGCTACGGAGCGGACGAGGACTGCGCGGCGCTGAACATCACCATCCACCCCGACGCCGTCGAGGTCTGCGACGCCGTCGACAACGACTGCGACGGCGCGGTGGACGAGGGCTGGTTCCAGGACAGCGACCGCGACGGCTATGGGGCCGGCACCTGGGACTGCGTGGGCACGGACTGGGCGGTCGAGGGCGGTGACTGCGATGACAGCCTGGCCTCCATATCCCCGGGCCGCAGCGAGCAGCCCTACAACGGGCTGGATGACGACTGCGACGAGGCCACCCCGGACGACGACCTCGACGCCGACGGCTACGGACTCGACGAGGACTGCGATGATCAGGACCCCAGCATCACGCCGGAGACGGAGGTGGTGTGGGAGGGCGACCTCACCTGGCGGGGGCAGGCCGAGGCCGCCGGTGTCAACCACATCACCGGCCACCTCGAGCTGCACGACTCCATGGACAGCTTCGAGGGGCTGGAGAGCCTATGCCGGGTCGACGGCATCGTGCTTGTGTCCGAGCACCCCAGCCTCATCGACCTCTCCGGCCTGTCCAACCTCACCTTCGCCGGGGGGGTGGAGCTGACCTACAACACCTCGCAGGTCTCACTGGAGGGCCTGGAGCGCCTAGTCTACGTGGAGGACCGCCTGCTGGTCTCTGCGATGCCCAACCGCGCGTTCACGATGCAGGGCGTCGATGCGCTGGTCCACGTGGGCTACCTCTACCTCATCAGCAACGTCATGCCGGACTTCACCGGCCTGGAGGGTCTGCGATCGGCTGGCAGGGTGACGATCAACGGCGGCGAGCTCGCCTCACTGGACGGCCTGGACGCGCTGGAGGTCGTCGAGGGTCAGTTCGAGCTGGCGTTCATGCCGCCCACGCTGGAGTCCGTTGACGGCCTCCCGTCCCTCACCGAGATCGGCGGAGAGCTGTGGGTCTCCGACAATCAGTTCCTGGTCGACCTGCCCCCGATGTCCTCGCTCCAGCGCCTGGGCTCCCTCAAGATCGAGGGCAACCAGAGACTGAACGCGCTCGACGGGCTCACGGGGCTGCGGTCCGTGGACGGCAACGTCACCATCATCGACAACCAGTACCTCTCGAGCGCCGCCATCCAGGCCTTCCTCGATCGCGTCGACGTCGGCGGCGAGGTGACCCAGCGGGACAACGGGGACTGAGCGCCGGGCTCCGCTGAAGCCCTGCGGCTCGGAGAGCGCTACGTCGACCTGAGATGCAGCTCCGACATCATGGGGCTCGCCGCCCGGCTCCAGCTCAAGGACCCGCTGGGGTTGGGGAGCTGAGCGGGCTCTGGCAGGAACTGTGGACACAACGTCATTGCTGCCAACCTCCTGAGGCGGCACGTTGGGGGGCATGACCCGTGACGTCGCCCTGCTCGTCTTTCCCGAGGTCCAGACGCTGGACTTCGCCGGGCCGCTGGAGGTGTTCAGCGTCTCCCGGCGGCTGCTGGAGGCACAGGGGCGGGGCCCCGCCTACCGCACGCGGGTCCTGAGCCTCGACGGCGGGCCCCTGCGGACCTCCAGCGGGCTGCAGGTCACCCCCGACGCCGCCGTGTGCGCGGTGGAGACACCGCCGGACACCCTGCTCGTCGCTGGCGGGGCCGGGGTCTACGCCGCGCTCCAGCAGGTCGCGCTGGTGGACTGGCTGCGCGCGGTGGCGCCGAAGGTGCGGCGGGTGGGCTCGGTGTGTACCGGGGCCTTCCTGCTGGCCGAGGCCGGGCTCCTGGACGGCCGCGCCGCGACGACCCACTGGTCCCGGTGCGCCACCCTCGCCGAGCGCTACCCCGCGGTCCAGGTCCGCGAGGACCCCATCTTCATCGCCGACGGCCCGGTGCGCACGTCGGCCGGGGTCACCGCGGGGATCGACCTCGCCCTGAGCCTGGTGGAGGAGGACCACGGCCCCGCGCTGGCCCTGGAGGTCGCGCGCTGGCTGGTGATGTTCGTGCGCCGGCCCGGCGGCCAGTCCCAGTTCAGCGTGCAGCTCGCCGCCCAGTCCGCCGAGCGCGCCCCGCTGCGCGAGCTGCAGGCCTGGATCCAGGAGCACCCCGGCGCGGACCTGACCGTGGCACGCCTGGCCGCGCGGGTGGGCATGAGCCCCCGCAACTTCGCCCGCTGCTTCCGCGAGCAGCTCGGCGTCTCCCCCGGCCGCTACGTGCGCCGGATCCGGCTCGAGGCCGCCCGCCAGCGCCTGGAGCGGAGCGACGCGAGCCAGGCCGAGATCGCGTCCACCTGCGGCTTCGGCACCGTCGAGAGCCTGCGCCGCAGCTTCCTGGGCGCGCTCGCCGTCACCCCTGGCGCGTACCGCGAGCGGTTCCGCCGTCGCACAGAGGAGAACTGATGCACGTCGCCATCCTGCTCTTCGAGCACGTCACCGCCCTGGACGCCGTCGGCCCCTACGAGGTGCTGAGCCGGCTGCCCGGCGCGACCCTGGACTTCGTCGGGGTCGAGGTCGGCCCGGTCCGCACCGACACCGGCCGGCTGGCCCTCACCGTCGATCGGCCGATCGCCGAGGTCGACGCCCCCGACATCGTGCTCGTGCCCGGCGGCCCCGGCAGCCGCGCCGCGCTGAAGGATCCCCGGATCCTGGACTGGCTGCGGCGCGTCCACCGCACCACCCGCTTCACCACCTCGGTCTGCACCGGCTCGCTGGTGCTGGCCGCCGCCGGGCTGCTGGACGGCGTCGAGGCCACCACCTACTGGGCCTGCATGGACGAATTGGCCGCCCTGGGCGCCGTGCCGGTGCGCGAGCGGGTGGTCGAGCGGGGCCGGATCGTCACCGCCGCCGGGGTCTCGTCCGGCATCGACATGGCGCTGACCCTCGCCGCGCGGATCGGCGGGGACGCGCTGGGGCAGGCCCTCCAGCTCGGCATCGAGTACGACCCCGCGCCGCCCTTCGACTGCGGCAATCCTGCGCGGGCGCCCAAGGAGATCGTGGAGATGGTGGCGGCGCTGATCTGAAGGCGGTGCGCTGAAGCATCGAACCCATCGGCCTCGCGGAGCTCTGCGGTACCGTGAGGGTGCCCCCCACCCGAGGTTCGCCATGCGCCTGCTCCCTCTGCTCGTCCTCGTCGCCTGCACCGCCAAGGAGTCCACCTCCGACGACAGCGCGCCGACCGACGACACCAGCACCACCACCGACGACACCAGCTCCACCACCGACGACACCGGCACCTCCGACGACACCGGGGAGGGCCGCACCGGCGACGCCGACCTGGGCGGCTGCGCGGTCTTCCCCGGCGACAACCCCTGGAACACCGACATCTCCGGCGCCCCGCTCCACGCCCGCTCCGACGCCTTCATCAACAACATCGGCCGGAGCACGGGCCTGCACCCCGACTTCGGCACCACCTGGCAGGGCGCGCCCAACGGCATCCCCTTCGTGACCGTGGACGCCAGCCAGCCCGGCGTGGCGGTGTCCTTCATGTACGCCGACGAGAGCGACGCGGGCCCCTACCCGGTGCCGGAGGGCGCCCCGATCGAGGGGGGGCCGAACGGCTCGGGCGATCGCCACGTCCTCGTCGTGCAGACCGACGACTGCGTGCTCTACGAGCTGTACGACGCCTGGCCCCAGTCCGACGGCTCCTGGGAGGCGGGCTCGGGCGCGATCTTCGACCTCTCCTCGAACGACCTGCGCCCCGACGGGTGGACCTCCGCCGACGCCGCCGGGCTGCCGATCCTGCCTGGCCTGGTCCGCTACGAGGAGGTCGTGACCCTCGGGCGCATCGACCACGCCCTGCGCTTCACCGTCTCCCGCTCCCAGCGCGGCTACATCCACCCCGCCACCCACGCCGCGTCCAGCGACACCGACCCGGACCGCCCCCCGATGGGGCTGCGCCTGCGCCTGAAGGCGGCGACGGACTGCTCGGGCTTCTCTTCCGAGGTCCAGGTCATCTGCGACGCGCTCAAGACCTACGGCATGTTCGTCGCGGACAACGGCAGCGACTGGTACATCTCCGGCGCTCCGGACGAACGCTGGAGCGACGACAACCTGCGCGACCTGCGGGAGCTGACCGGTGGCGACTTCGAGGTCGTCGAGACCGGCGCGGTCATTCCGTACTGAGTCAGCCGAAGCGGTACAGCCGGTTCCCGAAGGGCACCGGCGCGCCGCGCGCCAGGAACGCCCGCACGATTCGGGACATCGCGGCGTTGGAGCGCTCCAGGGAGCCGGCGATGTCGGCGTCGCTGAGGGTCGGCCCGCCGGGGACCGAGCGCTTGTGCCCCACGACCAGCGCCGCGGCCGGGATGCCCAGCTCGTTGGCCAGGACCAGCTCCGGGGCGAGGGTCATGGAGTTGACCTCCATGCCCTGGCGGGCCAGCAGGGCGTTCTCGGCGGCAGTCTTGGTGCGGGGGCCCTGGGCGTAGGAGAAGACGACCTCGCGCTGGGGAAGCGGCACGCCCTCGTCGTCCGCCAGCGCGCGGAGCTGCGCCTTGAGCGCCCCGGAGAGCAGCCCCTCCTCCAGCACGAGGTGCCCCTGCCCCTCGGTGGGCGTCGGGAACATCGTGCAGGCCGAGCCGTCGGGCAGGCGGTTCTCGAGCATGACCACGTCCGACACCAGCATCGGCATGAACAGCGGCAGGTAGGGGTTCAGCACCCCAACCGAGCTGGTGACGAGCAGGGCCTCGACCCCCTGCGCGTGCAGCGCCCAGGCCTGGGCCCGGTAGGGGATCTGGTTGGGCAGCCAGCGGTGGGGCAGCCCGTGGCGGAACAGGACCCAACCCCGCTCCGCCCGGTGCAGGGTGACCTCGCCGAAGGGCGTGAGGCAGACCACCGGCTCGGCGGCCTGTTCGAGGCCCTGGCTGAACGCGCTGCCCAGGATGACGGCGACGGGCATGGATCCCTATTGTTCGTAGGCGCCGATGCTGTAACCGCTGCCCTGGGGGCGCGCCGCGCCGTCGTAGTCGTCGCTGACGCCGTAGCCCGAGGTGTCGGCGCCCGCGTTCTTCACCCCGGAGCTGCTGCGCAGGCTGAGGTCGTTGTTCTGGGGGTCGCTGTAGAGCGGGTCCTCGCTGGTGTTGCCGCTGCGGCCGTCGAAGTAGTACTCGCACGTGCCGCTGGAGTAGTCGTCGCTGCCCGAGTCCCAGACGTTGTTGTACTCGAAGCTGATGTCGCCGCACAGCCAGCGGCTGGAGTACAGGCCGTAGGTGGCCGAGCTGGTGATGTTGTTGTTGATGTAGTCGCCCGACGGGTAGTCGTAGCTGTTGCTGTCCAGCAGGATGCCGTGGCCGTTGCCGTTGAAGGTGTTGTTGATGACGTCCATCGCGGAGCCATCGGTCATGGCCAGCGCGTCGTCCGCGTGGTCGGCCATCACGTTGTTGTAGAAGGTGCCCTCGACGTCGTAGAAGCGCGCGCCCCCGCCGGTGCCGGCCGCGAGGTTGGCCTCGAACCAGTTGTGGCTGACGGTCAGGGTGCCGTAGACGCCCATCACCCCGCCGCCGTCGCCGGAGCTGCCCCCGGCCTCGTTGTCGATGAAGGTGTTGCCGGTGACCGTGGCCGTGGCGTTGTACAGCCAGAGGCCGCCGCCGCTGAACTGGTCGTACTCGGCCAGGTTGGAGGACACGGTGTTGCCCTCGAAGGTCCCGGCGTACTCGTAGGCCGCCACCCCGCCGCCGAAGCCGTCGACGCTGTTGTCGGTGATGATGCAGTCCCGGATGGTGGGGTCGGCGTTCATGATCAGGACGCCGCCGCCGTGGGTGTCGTTGCTCGACATCGAGTAGCTGTTGGTCACCCGGGAGCCGTCGCCGGCCGTGCCGGTGCCGCCGGTCAGGGTCACGCCCTCCAGCACCGCCGCGCTGGATTCACCGCTGGTGAAGGTGACCACCGAGCCGCCGGAGGAGGAGGCGTCGAGGATGGTGGTCTCGGCGCCGTCGATGCTGGCGATGGACAGGTCGTCGCCGCCATAGTCCACCGTCTCCTCGTAGGTGCCCGCATAGAGCAGGATCTCGTCGCAGTAGCCCCCGCGCAGGGAGATGGCGTCGTTGACGCTCATGTAGGGGCTGGAGGAGGAGCCGTCGCCGTTGCTGGAGAGCGTGGGGTCGGCGTAGACGGGGCAGTCGTCCACGCAGTCCATCGTGCCGTCGCTGTCGGTGTCGGCGAAGCCGTTGTCCACGACGCCGTCGCAGTCCTGGTCCGCGCCGTCGCACAGCTCGGCGGCACCCGGGCTCACCCCGCTGTCGCTGTCGTCGCAGTCGTCGTCGGTGGCGGCGTAGCCCCCCGGGTCGGCGCAGGCGTCCACGGTGCCGCCTGCGCTGTCGCCGTAGCCGTCGGCGTCGTCGTCGGCGTACCAGGTGGAGGTGGTCGTGGTGTCGAGGCTGCCGTCCTCGTCGTCGGCCAGGCCGTCGCAGTCGTTGTCGACGCCGTCGCAGACCTCTGCGGCGCCGGGGCTGATGTCGTCCCGCCCGTCGTCGCAGTCGGTGGCGTTGGAGACGGTGCCTGCGGGCGCGGCGCAGGCCTGGACGGTGCTGGCGGCGTCGCCGTAGCCGTCACCGTCGGTGTCCGCGTAGAAGGTGGTGGTGGTGGCGTCGTCCAGGGAGTCGTCGGCGTCGTCGATCAGGGCGTCGCAGTCGTTGTCGGCGCCGTCGCAGACCTCGGTGGCGTCGGGGTTGATGGCGGCGTCGGTGTCGTCGCACTCCTCGCAGGCGGCCCAGCCGTCGCCGTCGAGGTCGTCGTAGCCCGTGGAGCCGTCGCAGTTGTAGTCGTTGGGGTCGGCGCAGTCGTCCTCGGTCGCGCCGGGGTTCCAGGCGGTGTCGGTGTCGTCGCAGTCCCCGCCGAGGGCGATGGTGTCGGGGGGCTGCTCGCAGACCACCGCCGCGGTGGCGTCGTCGCCGTAGCCGTCCCCGTCGGCGTCCACGTACCAGGTGCCCGCGTCCACCGCGTCGACGTCCACGGCGCCGTCGCAGTTGTTGTCGACCTCGTCGCAGACCTCATCGGCCTCGGGGTTGATCGCGGCGATCAGGTCGTCGCAGTCGCCGCCCACGGTGACCATGCCCTCGGGCATGTCCTCGCAGAGGCCCTCGGTCAGGGTGTCGTCGTCGCCGAAGCCGTCCTCGTCGGCGTCGTAGTACCAGGTGCACTGCTCGGGATCGACGAGCACCCCCGTGTCATCGCCGAGCGAGACGGTGGCAGGCTTGCAGCCCACGAGGGCAAGGGCAGTGGTCAGGGCGAAGGTGCGCATGCTGGAACCCTCCGGCGGAGTACGGGTAGCGTCTGTACTTGAGGTTGCCCCGCCACAGGCCCAATCACAACTACGCGCGGTATGACAAATAAAATGTACAAGGCTCAATCAGGTTGGTGGGCCATGAGCCACACCGCGTGCCCGACATCCACCCGCACCTGAGCGGTCCCAGGGGGCGGCACGAAGCGCCGCGTGGTCTCATGGACGATGGCTTTGCCCCGCGCATCCTCGGCGGTCCACACGCGCAGCGGCTCGCCCTCGTCCCAGCCCTCGGCGGGCGCGGTCCAGGCCTCGCCGTCCCAGCGCAGGATCGCCCCGAGCGCCGGGCGGGGCGCGAGCACATTGGAGCGACGCGCGCCGTAGAACGCGGGCTCCAAGGGGTCGTCCCGCCAGTCGCAGTGGATGTGGGCCTCGTAATAGCCGATGTAGCCGGCCCCCATCAGGTCGCAGATCTCGCCCAGCTCATCCAGGCTGGCCACGCTGGAGGCCATGTCGGCGGCGTCGCCGTACATGTGCCGGGACCACGTCGCGCCGCCGACCCCGGCGTTGTAGGTCACGTTTCGATAGCCGGAGTTGATCACCAGCGGCCCGCCGATGTTGTCCCGGATCGCCTGGAGCGTCTCGACGACGTGGGGCATGAACAGGCCGTAGCGGCCCTTCCACTCCTGCATGAACTCGTCGAGCACAAAGTTGGGGGCCAGGGCCATGTCGGGGTCGGCCTCGGCGAGGTCGATGAAGTACAGCGGCCTGGCGTACTGGGGCGAGTCGTTCAGCGGCTCGGGGTAGGCGTAGTCGTCGCCCCAGCCCTCGCTCCACGGGATGACCGGCAGGCAGGCGGTCCAGTCCTCGGCGGGCCCGGGGTAGCAGACCTCGTCGCTGGTCACCGGGCCGGTGTCGTCGCCCGTGTCGTCGACGGCCCCGGTGTCGTCGCCCGTGTCATCGGCGGTCGCCACGCCGGTGTCGTCGAGGCCGGTCTCGGGGTCGCCCCAGATGACCGGGGGGAAGTCCTTGGTGTCCGAGCTGCCGACGCAGGCCAGCAGGAGCAGCAGCATGGCGCCCTCCTCATAGGTCCCCCCGCGTCCGGTGAGGGGTCAGGGTGTGTAGATATCTTGACCCGTCAAGGACCCGATCGGCAAGTCAATCTGCGCCGACCGTGATCAGGAAGCGCGTGTCCACCATCGCCATGTCCTTGCCCTCCAGGGAGAGCGACCAGCGCAGGGTGTGCTCAGCGTCGTCGATCTCGGCCACCTGGCCGCGGTTGGAGGTCGCGAGTTGGAGCACCACCTCCGCCTCGGGCCCGGCCGCGGTGGGGAACTGCTCGATCAGCTCCAGGGCGATGGGGCTCGCCAGATCGGAGAAGACGCTGGTGCGGTAGTGGAAGCTGTGGGAGACCCGGCCCGGCTGCGGGTGGTCCGCCAGCCGCTCCCGGGTGACCAGGGCGCGCTGCACCCGGATCCCCTTGCGCACCCCCATCCCCACCGACAGCGGCTGCCCCGGGGCGAGCGCGCTCAGCCGCGCCGCGCCCACGTAGGCGTCGCCGACGTAGCAGCTCACCGGGCCCTCGGGCAGCGCGGGTCCGTCCCACTCCGCGACCCGGGCCAGCCGGTAGACCCGGGGATCGAGCCGCGGGATGGCGATGTGCTGGGGCTCGATCGGCGCGGTCTGCACCGTGATCAGCACCCGCTGCTCACCCTCGTTGGTGACGGTGCAGCGGTCCGGGATCTCGATGAGGCCCTGCTCATCGGTGTCCTGGTCGCTGTCGAGGACCACGGTCAGGCTGCCCTCGGGCTTCTGGGCCAGCACCTCGGCCAGCTCGGCGGCGTCGCCGATGGACCAGCGGTTCAGCGGCGGTGGCTCGGCGCGCTGGGTGTCCAGCGTGCTGGAGAGGCGCAGCTCCACGTCCTGCCACTCCTCCCCGGAGCTCTGGGTGATGACCGCGTGGCACTCGATCTCCACCATCCCCGAGGTCGGCAGCAGCCGGGCCCGGTAGCGCGGCGCCCACCGGGCTTCCTGGATGGGGTAGCTCAGGGCGATCTCCACGGAGCCGGACTTCTTGCAGCTCAGGTGGACCACGGCGGTCTGGCCGGCGGGGGCGGGGCGCTCCAGGGACCGCAGGAGCGGGGCGAGCTGATCGTCCATCGCCGCAGCGCGTTCGACCTCCCGGTCGATGGCGGCGTCCAGGTCGCGCTGGGTGCGGTGGATGTACTCCACGCGGTTGTGCACGGCGGTGACCGTGCTGACGTCCAGCTCCCCGTCGTCCCCGGACAGCAGCGTGCGGCCCAGGACCGCCTTCTGGCGCATCAGGTCGGCGAGGCGGCGGATGGCCTCCTCGATGGCGTCGACCAGGACCTTGGCCTCGCGCCAGGTCACCGCCCGCTCCCGGGCCTCCACCTGGGCGCCGGAGAGCGCCTCGACCCGCCGCACCCGGGCCTTGCCCCGCCGGACCTCGGCCTGGAAGTGCTTGCCCTCCAGCCAGGGCAGCAGGCCCTCGAAGCGGACCTCAGCCGCGCCCTCCTCCAGCTTCACGAAGCGGCTGCGGGTCACGATGGCGCGGTCGCTGAAGAGCGTGACCATGTCGATCTGGGAGTTGGGGTGCCGGGCGCCTTCGCCCTCGGCCTGCTGGGCGCTGGTCCGGGCGAGGGTCTCCAGGGCCCCCGCCAGATCGAAGGACAGGCGCACCCGCTGGCGGGCCTCGGCCTCGAAGTCCCTCTGGGAGGGCGCCTCGCTGACCACCTCCAGCACGATGTGCGCGAGGGGCGCCCCCTTGTGGGTGATGGTGAGGACCGAGACCCCGGCCTCCTGGTTGGCCTCGAGCTGGTAGTCCCCCTCCAGATCGGCCCGGAGCTGGTGCTCGAACGCGCCGTCCTCCCGCCGGAGGACCCGATAGAGGCAGGGCTCCCGCAGCTCGGGCTGGCTGTAGCTGTCCAGGAAGTGGGAGCCCAGGGTGAACGCCGCCTGATCGTCGTAGAGCCGCCCGACCCGCTGGTAGCCCTGGGTCACCCCGGGCAGGTTGAGGTGCACCACGAGCGCCTCCTGGGAGCGCGAGGTGCGGCCGGTGTAGAGCTGCGGGAGCAGCCCCGTGATGAACTCTCCGGGTTCCAAGCCGAACTTGAGCTGCCCCAGGTCCCCCGAACCGTCCCGCACCATGCGGACGTTCAGGCGCCGGTTGGCGGGCAGCCAGGTCTCGCGGCGGCTCAAGCCCTCGTAGGACTCGTCCAGGATCTTCTGGAGTCGGGCCAGCCAGGGCACCCCGCCGGTGGCCGTGGCCCGCAGGAAGTCCGCCTGGCTCAGGATGAGCAGCACGTCGGAGAACAGCACCTCCCGGGTGGCGGTGATGTGCTCCATCAGCCCGCCGGGCCGCTCGCCCCGGGTCTGCCAGACCAGCCGGGGCTCGGTGGCGAGGTTGCCCCCGGCCCGGTGCAGGCGCAGGCTCGCGCCGGGGTAGCCCAGCGCGTCGCTGAGGCGCTCATCCCGCCGTCGCCAGGCGGCCTCTTCATCACTGCCCTGGAAGAGCTTGGAGAACCACGAGTTGGAACGCATCGGTGGCCGCCGGGGTCAGAAGCGCGCGTGGAGCGACACCCCCCCGAAGGGGGACGCCGAGATCGCGACGCGGTCGCCGCGCCCCAGCAGGAGCGCGGTGGTCCCCCCAGTGAGCGCGGCCACGCCGACCGCCAGGCTGATGTCCGCGATGAGCGAGCTGCTCGTGTCGCGGGCCAGGGCGTCGGAGGCTTCATAGGGGCACAGGCCCGTCTCGGCGACGCACAGGCCCTCGGCCTCCGCCCGCGCCGAGCGCGCCCGCAGCCCGAAGACCGCCGACGTGCCGAGCGCCGCCGCGCCCGCCCCGAAGAGCGCGACCGGCACGACCGGGAAGCTGGAGGCCGAGCGGGTGGTGCCCTGGCTGGAGGAGCCGCCCGGGTCCGGCGGCGGCGGCCCGGCGGACGCCTGCTCGTCCCGGCGCTCCTCCAGGTTCTTGAGCCGCCGGTCCAGGCTGTCGCGCTCGCTCGCCGGGGCGAAGGCGCGGTAGCGGCCCAGGGCGTCGATGGCCTTGTCGTACTCGCCCATGCGCTCGTAGGCGTTGGCGATGTTGAACAGCAGCACCGGCTGGCCGCTGAGCTTGTAGGACTCCTTCCAGGCGACGATGGCGTCCTCGTAGCGGCCCTCGTCGTAGAGGGTGCGGCCGTTCTCGAACAGCTCCTTGGCGCGGGCGATCTGCTCCGGCGTGGGGTCGTCGGGGGCCTGGGCGAGGGCGACTTCGGGGGTGGCAGCGCAGATCAGCAGCGCGAGCGTCAGCAGGATGCGGGTCATCCGGTCAGTCCTCCCAGGGGTTGCGGATGTCGGACTGGGGCTTGCCCCAGTCGTCTCCGGCGCCGGGGTCCGGGGGCGGGTCGGTCTTGTCGGTGCCCTCGGCCACGGGCTTGTCGGGCTCGGCGGGCGGCTCGGCAGGCACATCGGCGGGCTGGGCCGCGGTCGGCTTGTCGGCGGGCTTCGTGACCGGCGTGTCCGCCGGCCGGGCCACCGGCTTGTCGGCCGGCCGGGGCGTCGCCGCCGGCTTGTCCTGGGGAGGCGGGGCCGGGGTGGGCACAGCGGGCGTATCCGCAGCGGCGCCGTCGGGCGGGGATGGCTCGACGGGCGGGGCGGGCTCCACCGGCGCGGGCGCGACGGTGGCCGCAGGGGTGGCCTCCGGCGGCGTGTCCGTCCCGGCGACCAGGACCAGCACGGCCGCGCCGATGAAGAGCAGCAGCGCCAGCGCCCCCAGCCCGACGTAGAGCCCCACCCGACGGGGCGGCGGCGGCTCGACCTGCATCGGGCGGTTGAGGGTCAGGCTGCCGCTGTACGGCCCCGAGGAGCCGGCGGGCCGGCGGGAGAGGTGCTCCTCCAGCTCCAGCGGCAGGATGACGCGCCCCTCCTGGATCTCGAGCTGGAGACCGGTGACCATGCCCCGCAGCTCCTTGTCGCAGGCGGACAGCGCCCGGGACAGCTCCTGGACCGAGGCGAAGCGCCCCTTGGGGTCCTTGGCGAGGCAGGTCATGACGACCCACTCCAGGTTCGCGGAGACCTCCAGCTCCGGGTTGATCTCGGCGAACGGCGGGGGCGGCACGTTGATGTGGCAGTTCATGAGCGCCAGCGCGCTCTCCTGCTTGAACGGCTTCCGGCCGGTCAGGGCCCCGTACATGATGACGCCGAGGCTGTAGATGTCGCTGCGCTCGGTCAGCTCGCCCTGGAGGATCTGCTCGGGCGACATGTACATCGGCGAGCCGACGATGAGCCCGGCCTGGGTCTGCTCCCCGTCCCCGAACGCGCCCTCCAGGTCCTTCACCAGCCCGAAGTCGACGACGTTCACGAACTCGGTGCCGTCGGCGTGGGTGGTGATGATGACGTTGGAGGGCTTGAGGTCCCGGTGGATGAGGCCCATCGAGTGGGCCTCGGCGAGGCTGGAGCAGATCTGCTTGAGCAGGTCGATGACCCGCCAGGGCGCGATGGGGGCCTCGTCGGCGAGGATCTGCCGCATGGTGCGGCCCTCGAGGAACTCCATCGCGATGAAGTAGATGCCGTCGTCGCTCTTGCCGTAGTCGAAGATGCGGACGGTGTTGGGGTGGGTCAGCTTCGAACAGATCGACGCTTCGCGGTAGAACCGCTGGCGGAAGTCCTCGCCCCGCCCCGCGTCGGTGGGCGGCACCGAGAGCACCTTCAGGGCGACGATGCGGTTGAGGGGCTGCTGCTCGGCCTTGTAGATCCGCCCCATTCCGCCCTTGGCGATCATGGTCAGGATGCGGTACCGACCGTCCAGGACACGGCCGATGAGCGGATCCGCCCGGCCATCCGTGGCGCGGTTGGGCGTGTCGTTCACCGGGTCCATCCGAACTCCACACCTCCTCGGACATCCTGACGGTCCGGAGGATGGGACAGCCTACCACGCAGGGAATCCGCTGGGCGGCCACGGCACATATATCCGGGGGAACCCGTCGACGCCCTGGCGACGTGCCCGAGCCCGCGCCCCCCCGCCGTGCTAACCTCTGCATCTGGTTCGCTGGCCGGCCGGCCGAGGCATGGCCGCCCCAAAGTCAGGAGTGCGCCTTGACGATCCCCCGCGCCTGGACGCTGCTGCTCGCCGCCGCGCCGGCCTGCTCGTTGAGCACCTTCGACAACCAGCCCTGCACCACGAACGTCGAGTGCCGCGACGCTTTCGGCCTCGGCTCGGTGTGCGGTGGCGAGGGCCTCTGCGAGGTCACCGAGGTGCCCGAGCGCTGCACGAACAGCCTCCCCGAGGACCTCACCTTCCCGGTGGACCCCAGCGAGACCTTCCTCTTCGCGACCCTCTTCGACCACAGCCTCGACACCCACGTCGCCCGCTACCGCTCCGCCGAGCTGGCGGTCGCCCAGGTCAACGACAGCGACGGCCTGAACGGCCAGCCCTTCGCCATCCTGCACTGCGACAACCAGGAGGCTCACCCCAGCGACGGCCTCGACAAGGACACGGCCACCGTCGCGCTGGCGACCTGGCTGGCCGACGAGGTGGGCGTGCCCGCCATCGTGGGTCCGGCGGCGTCGTCCCGCACCGAGGCGGCGTTCAACGCCATCGAGCCTCTGGGCACCACGCTGATGATCTCGCCCTCGGCGACCAGCCCCACCCTGACGGTGCTCGACCAGCTCGTCGCCTCCGACGAGACCCCGGGCCTGCTGTGGCGCACCGCGCCCCCCGACTCGCTGCAGGGCCGCGCCATCGCCGACTACATGATCGATACCGGGGTCGCCCGGGTGTCGGTCATCTACCAGAGCGGCGCCTACGGTGACGGCCTCTCGGAGGTGTTCGCCGACAACTTCACCGGCGACGTCGACCTCTACCCCTTCGACAGCGAGACCGCCCGCTCCGAGGCGGTCACCGACGTGGGCCTCTCCAACCCCAGCCAGGTGCTGTTCATCAGCTCCGACATCTCCGACGTGGTCGCCTTCCTCAACAGCGCGGCCGGCCAGGAGAGCTACCGGTCGGTCCCCATCTTCCTGACCGACGCCGCCCGGACCGCCGACGTCCTGGCCCAGGCCTCGGGCGCCAGCGTGCTGTTCCCCAACATCCACGGCTCCGCGCCCTCGCTGCCGTCCGGGGCGGTCTACGAGTCCTTCCAGTCCAACTACCGGGGTCGCTACGGCGGCGAGGACGTCTCCCAGTACAGCTACACCGCCCACGCCTTCGACGCCGCCTGGCTGGTCATCGACGGCCACGCCTGGTCCTGGTTCAACGAGGGCGAGGCCGTCTCCGGCATCGGCATCGCCCGGGGCCTGCGCCGCATCTCCAGCGGTGAGTCCTTCGCCGTGCGCCCCGGCTCCTGGACCTCCATCGTGGCCCACTTCGAGATCGGCGACGGCGTCGACCTCGACGGCGCCTCCGGCCCGCTGGACTACGACGCGGTCACCGAGGAGACCTCCGCGCCGGTGGACTACTGGATCATCAATGGGGCGGGGGACGACTTCGAGGTTTCGGAGACCTGGTACCCCTGAGGTTCTTGCGGCGGCGCCGTTGGTTGCACGCTCGGTTCTTGTGGCGACGCCGTTGGTTGCACGCTCGGTTCTTGCGGCGGCATCGTCACCCGTCGCCACGCCCCTGCGCCCTTCACGGCTCCAAGGGCCGTGATCGCGGGACCGTTCGTCGGACCCCGTCCGGGGCTCCTCCTCACTCGGCTTCGCATCGGGCTCCGGCAATCCAAGCCTCCCGCCCTCGCTCAGACGTCCCGCGATCACGGCCCTTGGAGCCTGCGGGCTTCGGGGCTTAGCGGGGGTTCGGGAGGTCGACAGGGCACGTCGATGCGACCGGAGACAGCAGGAGGCGCTGGTGGCCCTCGAAAGGTCGGCAAAGGAGGTCGGCAAAGGAGGTCAGGCATTCAACACCGGCAACACCTTCCCCTTCGGGATCACACCGACAAACCCCGTAATCACAACTCCGAACCAAGCCGGTTGCTGCTGATACACGACCACCCCGTCGACCTGCCGAACCCCCGCAAAGCCCCGTAGCCGAACGCGGCCCGGCCCGAGGCGCAGTGGGGCTCCAACGGGGGACGTCTGAGCGAGGGCGGGAGGCTTGGATTGCCGGAGCCCGATGCGAAGCCGAGTGAGGAGGGCTCCGTGACGGAGCCCGACGAACGGCCTTCCAGGCCGGGTCCACGTTGGAGCCCCACGGAGCCGTGAAGGGCGCAGGGGCGTGGCGACGGGTGACGAAGACGCCTGAAGCATCGAGCGCTGAAGCCACCCAGAACGCCAAAGCCCCCTGAACGCCAAAGCCCCCTGAACGCCAAAGCCCTATGAACGCCAAAGCCCCCTGAACGCCAAAGCCCCTGAACGCCAAAGCCCTATGAACGCCAAAGCCCCCAGAACAATCAGCCCTCCCCAGCACGCACCCGCCGCCACCGCCGGTGCACCATGTACGCCAACGGCGCGATCGACCCCAACAACGGCGTCGCCAGCAGGTACGGCCAGAAGTTGATGCCGTGCTTCTGCGCGTCCCGCTTCATCGGCCCCCACAAGAGCGTCAGCGCGATGCACAGGTCCAGCAGCACCTGCATGGCCCAGCGCTCCCGGAGCGCCAGGTGCAGAAACCCCCAGTACCCCTCCTGGAACGTCACATACGACGAATAGACGGTGAAGCTGATGAGGACGACGAGGTAGACGACGAGTCGGGCCATGGGCACCTCCTGCCTCCATCATGACCCATCGACTTCATGAAAACCATGATGTCTGACATCAAGTCCGATATGATGTCTCCATGACCCCCTTCGGCCCCCAGCTCCGCCAGTGGCGCCGCCGCCGCCGCATGAGCCAGCAGGCCCTCTCCGAGGCCGCCGAGGTCTCCACCCGGCACATCTCCTGCCTGGAGAACGGCCGCTCCGCCCCCAGCCGCCAGATGGTGCTGCTGCTCGCCTCCGCGCTGGACGTGCCGCTGCGCGAGCGCAACGACCTGCTCGCCGCCGCCGGCTTCACCCCGGCCTACGGCGCCCACGACCTCAGCGAGCCGGAGATGGCGCCGATCCGCCACGCGCTGGACTTCCTCTTCCAGCGGTTCGAGCCCAACCCCGCCCTGGCCGTCGACCGCCGCTGGGCCATCCAGGGCATGAACCAGGGGGCCGCGCGGCTCGCGGCCTGGTTCCTGGCCGACGCCACGCTGCCGCCCGGGGTGATGGGCAACGCCATGCACCTCGTCTTCCACCCCGACGGCCTGCGCCGCTTCGTAGTGAACTGGCCCGAGGTCGCCGGGGTCACCCTGGCCCGCCTGCGCCGCGACGCCGCCCGGGACCCGGACGGCGCGGGCCAGCTCCTGGACGAGCTGCTGGCCTGGCCCGGCGTGCCGGAGCCCGCCATGACCGGGGGCGACGGCGTGCTGGTGCCCATCCACCTGCGCCGCCGCGGCGTGGAGCTGCGGCTGGCCACCCTGCTGACCACCCTGGGCACCCCCGTGGACGCCACCGCCCAGGAACTCACCGTGGAGCTGTACTTCCCCCTGGACGCCGCCACCGCCGCGTGGCTGGACCAGGGGTTGGAGGGGGTGGCGCAGCGGGGGTAGGCGCCTACCCCTCCGCGCGCCGCACCCAGGCCTCCGCCTCGGCCCGGTGCGGCCAGTCCGGCGGGGCCAGCGCCAGCCCCCGCTTCACGTCCTCCACGCCCTCGGGCATGCCGAAGCCGAGCTTCAACGCGCCGATCTTGAGCCAGCCCAGCGCGTAGCCCGGGTCGACCTCGACCGCGTGCAGCCAGTCCGCCATCGCGCCGTCGTAGTCCTGGAGCTGCACGCGCCAGGTGCCCCGGTTCATCAGCGCCTGGGTGTCGTCGGGCATGGCCGCCAGGGCGGCGGTCGCGTCCGCGATGGCGCTGAGCGCGTCGCCCTGCTC
Source organism: Alphaproteobacteria bacterium (assembly GCA_020632795.1). Classification (GTDB taxonomy): domain Bacteria; phylum Myxococcota_A; class UBA796; order UBA796; family CAJQPC01; genus JACKEV01. The sequence goes on along the minus strand of JACKEV010000021.1, from coordinate 8,741 downwards.
GCCGAAAGCCACCGCCCGGTTGTAGAACCGCGTGGCCCGTTCGGGCGCAGGCAGGGCGGCGGCCTGCGCCTGGTCCGCCTCCTCGCTGGCCCGCGCCAACAGGATGGCCTCGGAGAGCGGCCCGACGCCCTGCGCGGTCATGCTGAGCGAGACCTTGAGCGCCACCGAGCCCGCCGGGTCCACCGTGGGCATCCGCCCCAGCAGCAGCCAGCCCAGGTGCCGGACGGCGCGCGCGAAGGGAGCGGCCTCGGGGGGCAGGGCCTCGTCGCGCTGGCGACGCAGCACCCCGTCGGCGAGGAGGGCGTCGGTCGCGCCGTCCTCGCGGGCCTGCTCGACCATCTGCACCACCGAGGCGTGCAGGGCTCTCCAGGTCAGGGACATGGGCTGCGCTGTATCGCGCCGAGGGAGCCCGGACTACTCCGCGAACCGCACCGAGTAGATCGGCGGCAGCGTGCCCGACACCAGGGACCAGCCCTCGCCGCCGTCCTCGGAGATCCAGAGGTTGCCGGTGGTGCTGCCGAAGGCGAGGGTCTCGCCGTCGAGGTCCAGGGCGTGGCGGTACACCAGATCGTAGGCCCCGGCCTGGGGGAGCCCCCGGGTGAGCGAGGTCCAGCTCCGCCCGCCGTCCTCGGTGCGGCAGACCTTGACCGCCCCGCCGATGGCCATGCGCTTCCCGTCGCCGATCGCCGGCACCACCCAGGCCGTGTCCGCGCGGGCGGCGTGCACCGCGATGGGGAAGCCGAAGAAGACGCCCGCGTCCTTGTCGCTGATCTCCGCCCAGCCCTGGCCGCCGTCGTCGCTGCGGTAGACGCCGTGGTGGTTCTGCTGCCAGAGCACCTCGGGGTTGGACGGTGCGCACACCAGCAGGTGCGGGTCCTGGCCGACCTCGGGCTCCGGGTCCGGCAGGAAGGGCGCGGCGACCCCCTTGTTGCGGATCGCCCAGGTCTCCCCGCCGTCGGCGCTCTCGAACACCCCGCCGCAGGACACCCCCACCCACAGGCGCTGCGCGTCGCGGGGGTCGACGACCACGGAGTGGATGCCCGGCTGGTCCATGCCGCCGCCGAACCACTTCGGCCGGCTGGGGTGGTCCCACAGACCCCGGACGAGCTGGAAGCTCTCCCCCCCGTCGTCGCTGGCGAACAGGCCGCCGGGCACGGTGCCCAGGTAGATCCGCCCCGAGGGCGTGGGCTGGATGACCCAGATGTAGCGCAGCGTCGCCGGGGCGTCGCCGCTGAGGGCGTCCTCGGGGTAGGCCGGGGCGGGGGTCTCCTGCCAGTCCCCGCCCGGCGCCTGCCGGTGCAGCTTCTGACCCCAGTGCCCGTGGTCGAGGGCCGCCCAGGTCACCCCGGTGCGTGCATCCCGGGTGGCGTAGGACACCGGGATGCCCCGATGGGCCTCCTCGGCCAAAGACCAGCCCCGGGGGCCGCGGGTGAGGGTCAACAGCGCCTTGCGGGTGCCGAGCAGCAGGGTGCGAGCCACGATTCAACCTCCTGAGAGGGCCTGGACGATGAAGACCTCGCTGGCGTCGGTCAGCGGGTCGCTCAAGGAGCGGCGGTCACGCACCATCTCACCGTCCACGAACACGTTGACGTGCTTCCGCAGCGCCCCGCGCTCGTCGACCAGGTAGCCGGCGAGCCCGGGGTGCCGGGCGTCGAGCGCGCGCACCAGGGCGGCGACGCTCTCGGCGGGCACGGATCCCTCGGTGAGGTCGGGGAAGAAGCGATAGAGGTGTCGGGTGAACGTGACCTGAGCCATGCGGGCACTCCTACCACGGCGACCCCCACCGGATCTTGCGACCGGACGTACGGTGGTTTTGTACGGTCACGAGTAGACTTATCCACTGAATGACTCACCCGATGGAGAGCATGATGCGCGCCCCTACCCTTCCCCTCCTGTTCGCGCTCACCGCGGGCTGCCTGACCAAGGACGAGCCCGCCGATGACACCGGTCCCATCGAGACAACAGACGTCGACGGCGACGGCTACAGCGCGCCGGCCGACTGCGACGACGAGGACGCCGCCATCAACCCCGGCGCGGCCGAGGCCTGCGACGGCGTCGACAACAACTGCGACGGGACCGCCGATGAGGGCGTGACCCTCACCTTCTTCGCGGACGGCGACGGCGACGGCTACGGCGACCCCTCCGCCACCACCGAGGCCTGCGAGGCCCCCTCCGGCTACACCGCCGACAGCACCGACTGCGACGACGCCAACGCCGAGGTGTACCCCGGCGCGGCGGAGCGCTGTGAGGGCCTGGACAACGACTGCGACAGCGCGGTCGACGAGGACGTGCAGAGCCAGTGGTACGCCGACAGCGACGGCGACAACTTCGGGGACGCCGCCGCGCCGCTGGAGAGCTGCGACCCGCCCGGCGGGTACGTGGCCGACAGCACCGACTGCGACGATGACGAGCCCGCGTCCTTCCCCGGCAACCCCGAGGCCTGCGACGAGCTGGACAACGACTGCGACGTCACCGTGGACGAGGGCGTGACCACCACGTACTACGTGGACAGCGACGCCGACGGCTTCGGCAGCAGCGACGCCACCACCCAGGCCTGCGACACCCCGACCGGCTACGCCGACGACGACGACGACTGCGACGACGGCGACGCCAGCATCAACCCCGACGCCGACGAGCGCTGCGACAACGTCGACAACGACTGTGACGGCGACACCGATGAGGACAGCGCCGTCGACGCGCCCACCTGGTACATCGACGCCGACGCCGACGGCTACGGCTCCACCAGTTACACCGACGTCCAGTGCACCCAGCCCGCCGGCTACGTCGCCAACGCCAACGACTGCGACGACCTGGACCGCACGAGCCACCCCGGCGGCACCGAGACCTGCGACCAGGCCGACAACGACTGCGACAACACCGTCGACGAGAGCCCCTCCGACGGCACCCTCTACTACGCCGACAGCGACGCGGACGGCTACGGCGACCCGAACACCAGCCAGCGCGCCTGCAGCCAGCCCACCGGCTACACCACCGACGACCAGGACTGCTACGACGCCGACGCCGACGCATACCCCGGCTCCCACGAGACCGAGACCCCCCTCGACGGCGTCGACACCGACTGCGACGGCCTGGACGTCTGCACCGACCTGAACTGCGACGGCTGGCCCGACCTGTTCATCGGTGACCACTATGACGGCAACTACACCACCACCTCCTACGCCTTCTTCTTCGACGGCGCCGCGTTCAGCGACAGCGACCGGACCGGCCTGCCCACCTACGGCGCCTACGACGTGGAGGTCGCCGACCTCGACGACGACGGCTACAACGACATCGTCATCGCGAACTACCACAACGACATCACGAACTCCATCGACAGCTACATCTACTGGGGCAGCGCGGCGGGGTACTCCACGTCGGACCGCACCGAGCTGCCCACCGAGGGCGGCCTCAAGGTGACCATCGATGACGTCGACCAGGACGGCTACCTGGACCTCTGGTTCCTCAACTACTACAACGGCACCTACGCCCTGAACAGCTACCTCTACTGGGGCAGCTCCTCCGGCTACTCGCCGTCCGACCGCACGGTCCTGCCCACCCAGGGGGCCTGGGAGACCCGCATCGAGGACCTCGACAGCGACGGCTACAAGGACATCGTCGTCTGCAACCACTACAACGCGTCGTACTTCATCGACAGCTACATCTACTGGGGCAGCTCCAGCGGCTGGTCCTCCAGCGACCGCACCGGCCTGCCCACCCTGGGCTGCCGGGACCTGGAGATCGAGGACTTCAACGCCGACGGCTACCCCGACATCGCCTTCGCGAACCACTACAACGGCAGCTACAACATCGACAGCTACCTCTACTACGGGACCAGCTCAGGCTACTCGACGGCCTACCGGGACAGCTTCCCCACCAACGGGACGCTGGGGGTGACCTCCGGGGACTTCGACAACGACGGCTACATCGACCTCGTCTTCGGCGGCTACCACTCGGGCTCGTGGAGCTCGGCGGCCTACACCCGGGTGTTCATGAACTCCAGCGCCGGCTTCTCGGCCAGCGTCTACGACCAGTTCGAAACCCGGGGCAGCTACTACCCGGAGGCGGCCGACCTGGACCGCGACGGGTACGACGACCTCGTCATCCCGGTCTACTACAACGGGACCAGCCACAGCGCGACCAGCTATGTCTACTGGGGCGACGCCAGCGGGCTGTCGAACAACAACCGCACCGACCTGCCCACCCTCGGCGCCAGCAAGGTGGACATCGGGGACGTCAACGGCGACGGATACCCGGAGATCGTGTTCAACAACTACCACACGGGCTCCTGGTCCACGAGCGCGGACACCTACGTCTACTACGGCACCACCGCAGGCTACTCCACCGCGAACCGCGACGAGCTGGGCACCCATGGGAGCTGGCCGTTCCCGGTGCTGGTGGGCCTGACCGACTGGTAGGCGCCAGAGCAGAAGAGCCCGGCGGGGAGGCCGGGCTCATCGGATGGTGGCTTCGACTGGATTTGAACCAGTGACACTGCGGGTATGAACCGCATGCTCTAACCAGCTGAGCTACGAAGCCATACGGCCCCCTTAGCTAACCCCTCCAGGGCCCCTGTCAAGGCCCTCGGAGGTTCATCAGGGTCACCATCACCCCGACCGCGAAGGACCAGGCGAAGACCGTCCCCAGGCCCACCCAGCTCCCCAGCCGGACGAGGTTGCGCAGCCGGCTCAGCTCCTGCTCGCCGACGTGCTCCTCGAACCAGTCGCCCCCGAGCCCGAAGGTGCGGAAGGAGAACGCGATCACGACGTCGGGCCGCGCCAGCGCCACGAACACCGCCGTGGCCAGCGCCACGTCGGTCAGCATGAGCAGCATCACCACCGCAGACATCATGGCTCGCCTCCGCCGGGCCTTCCAGGAAGCGCTTCGTCGCGCGGCCCGGAGGATCTGACAGCGCCGCCCGAGGAGGGTTCACTCCTTGGGCAGCTCCCGCTCGACCAGCTCGATGTTGCGCTCGATGGCGGCCCGATAGCTGCTCTCCGGGTAGTCCTCGACCAGCCCGTTGAGGATGCCGAGGACCTCGTGCACGGCGGGCCCCCGCTGGGCCTCGGGCAGCGCGCGGGCGTCCAGGAAGAGCTGCCCGGCGCGCTCGCGCTCCTCGTGGACCCAGCCGTCGACCGCCTCGCTCCACACCGGCGCCAGGGTGGGCCACACCTCGGCGTCCTTGTGGGGCTCGAGGACCTGGATGGCGCGGCGGTAGTCGTCCTCGGCCAGGGCGGCGCGGGCGGCGGTCTCGGCCTCCTCAGGGGGGAGCACCTCCGCGGGCGGGACGTCCGAGGTGTCGATGCCCAGCTCCTCCTCGGCGATGGAGCCGCCGAAGGTGACGCCCTCTTCGGCGAAGGCGACGGGCTCGTCGGCCAACGCGCGGGACTCGATCTCGATGAGCCGCCGCAGGTAGGCCTCGACCGCCGCGTCGGCGTCGGCGCGGGGGCGCCGCAGGGCGACGGTCAGCTCCTGGGCGGCCATGAGCCGGTCGTTGCGGTCCACGCCGATGTCGGGGTCGGACTCCGCGAGGTTCAGCAGCTCCTGCTCGAGCCCGGCGTAGTCGGGGCGTGCGCGGCGCTCCGGGGAGGCGCTGCTGTCGTCGACCGCCACGTCGGCGACCCCGTCGCCGTCGGGGACGGGGCCCTCGGGGGGCTCACCGTAGTGGACCACGCAGGCGAGCATGAGCAGCGCGACGTGCATCTCGAATCACCTCCACTCCAGGAACGCCGACCTGTCCGACGGCTTGCAGTCCCCTACTCGATTTCCGGCGCGATGTCGTCCCAGATCGAGGGCGGGGCGCCCAGCCGGGGGTCGATGTCGAGGCCCGTGTCGTCCTCGGGGGCCTGCTCCACCTCCAGGGTCCCGGGCTCGGGGTCCTGGACGAGGCCGAGGTCGACGGGCAGAGCCTCCTCGGTGACGGACGCCTTCTGGGCGCGCTCCGCGAACGGGGCGAAGCGGCGAGAGGGGTTGTCCGCGGGGCTGAGCACCAGCACCTGGCGGGGGTCCTCGGCGGTGGCCGGGCCCTGGGGCAGCCCGGAGAGGTCCGCGGCGGCGACCCGGGTGAAGCCGTCCTCCAGCGGGGCGACCGGGATGGTGGGGGGCTCCCCCATCAGCCCGAGCTGGTAGAGCCCATGAACCGTGCCCATCCAGGCCGGCAGGGCGCCCGAGGCCCCGGCCAGCCGCAGGTTGTTGCGGGTCATCGGCCGGTTGTCGTCGTAGCCCACGTACGCCGCGACCGTGAACCCCCGGGTGGGGTCGAGGGCGTCGTCCTCGATGATGGGGGCGAAGCCCAGGAAGGCGGCGTTCTTGAAGCTGTTGGTCGTGCCCGTCTTGCCCGCCAGCGGGATGCCCGGGGTCAGCGCGCTGGCCCGCCGCCCGGTGCCGTGGGCGACGACGTTGTAGAGGATGTCGGTGGTCAGCCGCCCCGCCACCGGGTCGGCCACCCGCTCCGGCTCGGGCTGCGCCCGGTAGAGCACGTTGTTGTCCCGATCCCGGATCTCCAGGATGAGCAGCGGGCCGCCGCCCTCCGGCGCCGGCAGGTCGAAGGACGAGCGCAGCCCGGGGACCGTGGAGGGCTCGTAGCCCTCGCCGGGGAAGGTCCACCGCTCCCCCTTGAGGAAGCCCTGGTAGATCCCTGCCATCTCGGCGAGGGTCACGTCGACGGCGCCGAGGGGCATCGAGAGCACCGGCGGCAGCTCGCTCTCCACCCCCATGCGCTCGGCGAGCCCGGCGAGGTAGCGCATGCCCAGCACCAGCCGGAAGTCGGGGTGCAGGTAGAGCAGCTCGGGGTCGTAGGGATCCACGCCGGCGAGCTTCCCGGCGCGCTCGTCGATGGCCGCGCGCACGGCCTGGACGGTGGAGGCGTGGATGCGGCTGTGCAGCAGCGGGTCGGGGTCGACCGCGGGGAGGTCCGGCTCCCCCAGGCGCTCGGCCAGGGACTCGCCCACCGGGGCCCAGCCCTCGGGGGCCCGGCCGCAGTTGAGCTTGAAGCGCCCGTCCACCAGCCGCACCGAGAGCTGGTTGACCTCGGCGGGGATGAGCGGCGCTTCGGCCTCGCGGACCCGCTTGACCTGCGCCAGGCAGGCCGGCAGCATGGCCTCCAGGTCGAGCAGGTTGGCCTCCAGGGCGAACAGCTTCGCCTCCCGCTCCTCTCCCCCGCTCCCGCGGCGCACCTTGGTGCGCTCGGCGGCGAAGCCCCGGCCGTAGTGCAGGGAGCGCAGCTCCGCGGCGTCCTCGGGGTGCCCGGTGAAGGAGAGGTCGGCGATGACCTGCTCCTTCACCGCCAGGAACAGGCCCTCGGGCACCCGGTCGGCGGTGGCGATGACGCCGTGCTCGTCGCGGATGCGGACGGTGTAGTCCTTCTGGCTCTCCCCCTTGCGGCGGGCGAGGTCGGTCAGCTCGGCCAGGCGGCGCACCTGCTCGGGGTTCAGCCGATCGACGAGGTGGTAGAGCAGCCAGATGGTGGCGAGGTTCTCGGAGCGCACCCCGGCCCAGGCCATCGAGACGAAGTCCTCGGACTTGTGGTCGGGGCGGGGGTAGTACCAGGTCCCGGTGAACGGGAACACACCGCGTCGGTTGTCCAGGGTGTCGGTGGGGGCCCAGCCGAGCTGCAGCGCGGCGTTGTAGACCAGCACCTTCCAGGTGGAGCCGAGCTGGCGCTGGGCGCTGAGCGCGCGGTTGAAGTTGCGGTTGTCGTTGCCTCCGACCATCGCGCGGAGCTGGCCGTCCTCCAGGACCACCACCGCGCCCTGCAGCTCGGGGCGGGCCTCCAGGTCGCAGAGCCAGGTGTCGCCGTCCTTGTCCCGGATCGAGACCCAGACCACCCGCCCCTCGGACATGGACTCGGCGAGCAGGCCGCGCAGCGTCTTGGAGGGCTTCGCGTAGCGGTCGCCGCCGGCCGCGAGGGCCAGGGTGTAGGCCGCGCGGTCCATCGCCTCCGCGTCGAGCCGCCCGGGGAAGCCGCCCAGGTCCAGGGTCACCCCGTCGTCGGTGGTGCCGGTGATGGTGGCGTAGCGGAAGCCGAAGCGCTCGGGCGGGCTGTTGGGGTCGGGGCGAGGCGCCTTGGCGGCGTCGTGGAACCAGTCGGAGACCGAGAGGCCCTCCAGCCCCGGGCCCACCTCAGCGAGGTGGTGCCACAGCCCGTAGGTCGCCGCCCGCTGCGCCCCCGCGTCCAGGGTCGTGATGATGCGGATGCCGGCGGTGGACGGGTTGTCGATGCCGGCGGCGGCCATCAGCTCGGGGAAGGGCGCGGCCTCCAGGCGGCGCTCCACCTCGTCCATCAGGATGGAGGAGTCGTAGCGGAAGGTGCCCTTCTTGAAGGGGATGGGCCGCTCGGAGTAGAGCTTGAGCTGCTCGGCGGTGATGTGGCCGTCGGTGTGCATGCGGCCGAGCACGTAGCGCACCCGGGTCTGGGCCTTCTCGCGGGCCTCCTGGCGCCGCTCCTCGGTGCCGCCGATGAAGGGGTTGTACCGCGCCGGGATCTTCACCAGCCCGGCGATGAAGGCGCACTCCTGGATGTCCAGCTCGGTGACGTCCTTGTCGAAGAAGTAGCGCGCGGCGATGCCCAGGCCCCGGCCGTTGCCGTAGACGTGGAACTGGTTCGCGTAGAACTCGAGGATGTCCTCCTTGCTGTAGTGGGTCTCCAGCCGCCAGGTGTCGACCAGCTCCCAGAGCTTGGCCTCGGGGCTGCGGGCCCCGGGGTGGAAGAGGTTCTCGGAGGTCTGCATCGTCAGGGTGGAGCC
>JACKEV010000020.1 GCA_020632795.1 Alphaproteobacteria bacterium | reverse complement strand
CGTTGGGAGAAGACTCCTCACATGGGCGGATCAAGCTCGGAAGATGCCGGGGCTGAGGGGATACCGACCGCCGCCCACCCCCGGACCTCGCCGGGGTGATTCGTCCCCGACGCGAACCACGTCACCGACAGCCGCCGCACGAAGCCCGCCGCCGCGAGCAAACGCTCCAACTCCGGCCGCCGGAGCGCAACGAAGCCCTCCAGCTCCGCCTCGGTGACGCCAACCGGCAGCCGCCCCCGGACCCGCTCCACCAGCGCCTCCAGAGTCACCCGCATCCCCCCTCCAGCAACGACCAGTCCGCCGGCCCGGCCAGAGGCCCCGCCTCCCACCGGATCTTCGCCACCTCCGGCCGCCCGGCCCTCGACCCCCGCCGCCGTCCCCCCGGCCGGCGCCCTGCGACACATGCGACAGGCCGAAGCCCCTTGCCCCGGAGCGCCCTGTAGACCGCCCCCTGCTCGGTGGAGAACTGGTAGGTGACGAAGCGCCAGCCCGCGCCCTCCACGCTCCGAGGGGCCAGGTCGACGAGCCGCGAGACCAGCATGGACGCCGCGTTCTGCACGGTCCCATCACTCGCCACCCGCGTCAGCTCGATGACCTCTCCAGGCGAGGCCCAGCGCCCCGTCGGCGTCCCCGCCGTGGCCACCGCGACGAGCCGCCGGCCCAGGCAGGCCCCCAGCGCGTACATGAGCCCGCGCGGGTTGAGCCTGGGCAGGTGGCGATGGTGCTTCGCGATGAAGTCCCGCGCGGTCTCCTTGGAGACGTTCACCAGCCGCAGCCGCCCAGCAGGCGCGAGGTGGTCCTCCAGCACCGCGGCCGCCGCCCAGCGCGGCAAGGCGTAGCCCTCCCCCTGGCTGTAGCGCTCCAGGTCCAGCCCTTCGGCGCGCATCGGGTCGATCTCCATCGCGAGCCGGATGGCGTCGACGGCCAGGGAGAGCCGCCACGCGAAGGAGGCCCGGTGCCCGCCTGCGTCGCTGAGCGGGACACCGAGCAGGTCGGGCAGATCCTCCTGGGTCCAGTCGGCGTCGGGCGTGCCCCTTGGCGTCGTCCACGCCTGGAAGAACTCGGGGTCCTCCATCAGCTCGGTGGCCCGGTCGATGGCGGTGGCGGCGACCTCGCCGGGGCTCCGTCCGTTGAGGGTGCCGGGAGGAGGCTCCGGCGGCGATCGGTAGCCGCGCTCGCCGGGGCGGGGGGCGGCCTGGTGGCCCCGGCGGTCAAACCAGCTCCACCCGGCCTCCGCTACCGCGGCGTCGAGGATTCGCTCCAGCTCAGCACGGTGGCGACGGGCGAAGCGGTTGACCTCAGCCTCGGTGACCCCCGGGACCTGGAGGCGAGCGAGGACATCGTCCACAGTCATCGCGGCTCCGTCAAGCCTCCCCCACCGGCCCGCCGATCAACGGCGAGACCACCGGCGGCGAGGCCCCGTTCAACACCCCCAGCTCCCGCTCGACGGCCTCGGTGGCCTCGTCGGGCACGCCCATCGGCTCGCCCGGCGCGAGGAAGAGCACGCCGCCGCGAAGCTCGGCGGTCTCCTGCTCGACCAGGCGGCAGGCGGCGAAGTGCAGGGCGTCCTCGACGAAGCAGCACAGCGCGTCAAGGTCCAGGAAGCCTTCTCCGCGCAGGGCGGACTCCAGCATGGGGGCGAGGAAGGCGGCGGTCTTGAGGGGATCCATCGGGATGGACATGGCGAACTCCTTGGTTCAGGTCAGAGAGACCGGTTGGTCGGTGAGCTGGGGATCCCGTACGATCCCCATCCTGCGCCGCAGGATGTCGGCGTAGAGGTCGAACTGGCCCGCCCAGGCGTGCCACTCGTCCCCGGTCCGGCGCCACTGGATGTGGGCGACGGGGTAGGGCTTCGTGGGCGGCGTGGTCCGGCGGAAGTGAGCAGGCGCAAGCCGGGCGTAGTCCTCGAGCGCCTGGGGGTAGCCCACCTGCCTCACCCCCTGGGCCTGGTACTGCGCGAGCAGCTTCTCCGCGATGCGGAGCGCCTCGCGGGGCCCCTGCTGGACGGCGGTGTCGAAGAAGAGAGCCAGGCTTCGCTCGGTGGCCACCCCCAGCCGCCGGGCGACCTGCACCGCCCCCTGCCAGTGGTGGCCCTGCTGGGCGAGCTTGTGCTGGACGGCGATGAACACGGGATCCCGACCGGCCGCCCGGAAGCGAGCGAGCCAGGGCTCCCGCCACAGCACCTGCCCGCCGACAGCCTGCATGCGCGCCTGTCGGGTAGCGGCGTTGGTCACCGCGAGCAGCTCCCTCCACCGGGGCCCGAAGGTGGCCGCGAAGCGCTTGGGCTCGGTGTCTGCCATCGCGCGCAGCAGCACGCCCAGGTTGCCGACGATCTGCGCCCACTGGAGGATCCCGAAGCTCAGGCCCGCGCCGTCGCGGTTGGGGTTGATGGCGTCGGGCGGGCCCTCGTGCCGGCTCACCCGGGCGATGACCCGCTCGGCCCAGCCGCTCACCTCGGCGATGGCCTCCCGACCCGGGCTGGAGGTGAGGAGCGCGAGCGCACCCAGCCCACCGCCGGCCAGCAGAAGGGGCATCCACGGGAATCTGTGTTTCATGACGTCTCCTGTCGCCGCGCGTCGGCCAGGAGCGCGCGCGGCAGCCTACGGGACCACCAGCGCTGCGCGCATTGGTCCAGCTCGGTGAAGGTTCGGCCCGAGGCGGGCGCCAGGGCCAGGAAGCGCGCCCAGCCCTCGGCGGTGGGCGGCAGCACCGCCCCCACGGTGACCGCCTGGAAGCGCACCAGCACAAGCCCCCCGTCCCGCACCACGGGCACGAGCCCCGACACACGGGCGACGCTCAGCCTGGCGACGACCTCATCCCCCACCGTGCGCCAGGCCAGGGCCAGGAAGTCATCGGAGGCCATGCCCCAGCCCAGGGCCACCCAGGGGTCCTTCAAGCTGGAGCGGGTCGTTCTTGCGACATGATGCGACAATTTCTGCTTCAGGTCGGCGTCGACCTCGGAGGGCCAGCCCACGCGCATGCGCTCGGCGGTGAGGCCCTCGAAGGAGGCCAGCTCCTGGAGGGTGCGCTCGGTCCAGGACGCTGAGCCGCCCTCCCGAAGCCACACGACCCGCGACCGAGCCCCCTGGCCCAGGCGGCCGACCTCCAGATACCGCATCGTCCGGGGGTTGATGGCGTCAGGGAGGACCAGGCGCATGCCCTCGTAGAGCGGCATGTTGGCGTGGGGGCGGCTGTCCTCGCCCGCTGAGGGCACCACCCAGACCTCCCGGTCGCGCACCGCGTACATCCAGTCCGCCCAGGGCCAGGCCTGGCGGTCCCAGCGGGCCAGGTCGGCCAGCCGAGCCTCGGCCTCCTCCCGAAGCCGGGCGGCCTCAGCGGCGTCCCGGGTACGCTCGGCCTTGCGGAAGCGCGCGTTGACGCTCTCCAGAACCCGGCCAGCAGCGTCGGAGAGCTGCACCCGCTGGCGGCCCTCGGCCTTCGCCCGCATCCTCGCCAGGAGTTTGCGGGTCTCCTCGGGGTCCCGGGAGATGAGCAGCAGCACCTCCTCGGGGCCCATGGACTGCTGGGCGCCGGGGTTGTTGGTGTCGCGGTCCTGGGACTCGATGAGCTGGATGAGCCAGCCGAGCTTGCCCTGGATGAGGTTGAAGCGCAGGCCGTCCATGCTGCGGCGGGCGAAGTAGTAGTAGATCGCGATGGTCGCGAGCGTGTTGCCCTGCCGCACGCCGCGCCCGTTACGCTGCTGCAAGGTCGCGGGCTCCCAGGGCAGGTCCAGGTGATGGATCGCGCAGGTGCGGGTCTGGAGGTCGACGCCTTCGTACGCGATGGCGTTGGCGATGACGACGTCGTAGATGGGCTCCACGCCGTTCTCGGGGTCGCCGTTGAAGGCCTCGGCGATGCGCTGCCGCTCGATGTCCTGCCGGGCGACCTCGGCGTTGAGGACCGCGATGCGGGCCTCGGGCACGCCCTGGCGCACCAGCACCTGTCGCATCCACCAGTGGGCCGCGGTGTTGTCGACGAAGATGATGTGCCCACAGCGCCGGTTGGCCAGCACCCGCCGCGCGCAGGCGTCGAACTTGGGCGAGCTGGGGTTGATGCGGCTCTTCTTCGCCTTCTTCCAGCTCATCCCCTCCAGGTGGGCGTGGAGGGAGACCAGGCCCATGCGGGCGAGCAGACCGAGGATGCTCTGCTTGTCGGAGGGGTCGGTGCTCTTGAGGGCGGCCTCGATCTGCTCGGTGTACTGCTCGTAGAGCGCGGTCTGTGCGTCATCCAGGTCCACCTCGACCACATGGACCTGGGGCTCGGGCAGCCTGAGGGCGACGTGCTTCTCAGGATCGAAGTCAGCATCCTCGGGGTTCCGGGCCACCTTGAACTCGGCGTAGCGGAACAGCAGCTCCCGCAGCTCGTGGAGGTTCTTGAACCCGACCACCGCCCCCCGCTCCTCGGCGGTCATCGAGGTGTTCAGCACCGTGCGCAGCTCCACCTGCATGTAGCGGCTGATGAAGGCCTCGGGGTTGGAGATGCCGCTGGCGGACCACAGGGCGGGATCGACGAGCTGGAGCAGGTTGTAGAACTCCAGGGGGGAGTTCTTGGCGGGGGTCGCGCTCAGCAGGAAGACGCCCGCGCCCTGGCTCTCGCGGCGCACGGCCGCGGCCCGGAAGTCGAGCTGCCAGGCCCGCTGGCTTCCCTCGCCGGGGTTGCCCATGAAGCGGGGCACGCCGCCCTCCCGGGACTCCGGCAGGTAGAGGTTCTTGAAGTTCTGTGCTTCGTCCACCATCAGGAAGTCGATGGCCAGGTCATCCCAGGCGACGCCGGGGTCGTACTGCCAGCCGGCGGGGATCTCGACCTTCTGGGCCACCCAGGCGGCCACGCCCTCCTTGAGCAGGGCGTCCTGGCGCTCGGTGGTGCTCCGGCGCTTGCCGGCGTTTCGCTGGGAGAGCTTGACCTCCCGCTGGATGGCCTCGACGCTCCGGGCATACGCGCGAAGGTGGTCCTCGTTCATCCGGGTCCGGCCGAGCGCGGGGTAGGTCAGAAGCACCACGTCGACCTCGCCGGTCTGGAAGCGGGTCCACTTCTGGGCGCGCTCTTCAGGCGTGTCGGTCTCGCTGGCCTCGCGCCACTCGCCTTGGGGTCCATACACGAAGCGCAACAGGCCCTCCTCAGCCAGGCGCTTGAGGATGCTCCGTGTCGAGCCGCCCAGCTCCTGGTGCAGCGCGTCGGGGTCCCGGGGCCCCTGGGCCAGAGCCTGCACGATCTGCTGCTGCTTGGAGGCCCCCTTGGGGACGCGCTCAAGCACCCGCTTCAATGAGCCCGCCAGGGCCACCCCATCCGGGCGCCGCTGCACTCGATGGCGCTTGGAGCCGATGACCTCGATCCGGTAGTCGGGCAGCACCCGGCGGATGTCTCGGTGCCACTTCCACACGATCGACTTGGGCACCACGATGACGGGGCGGCGGGCCCAGCCCTCCTGTCGGGCGGCGGCGAGCACGGCCAGGCCGGTGAAGGTCTTGCCCAGGCCCACGTCGAAGGCCAAGAGCCCCCGGCGGTTGGCGAGCAGCCGGCGAGCGGCGGCCACCTGATAGGGATGCAGGCGGATGTCCGAGGACCAGCGGGTGAGTTGGAGCGGCTCGGTGCCGAAGCGCGGGGGCACGAAGCCCCGGAAGGCTCGGTTGTAGGCCTCCTCCACCTGCCGGCGGCGCTCCGGCTCGGCCCCGCACCAGCGCATGAACGAGCGCTCCCAGGCCGTCGCCAGTTGGAAGCGCTTGATGGTGAGGTTCTCGCCCTCCTTGCGCTTGACCTTGGGCCGGAAGACCGTCTTGTCGTGGTTCATCCAGCCGACACACCAGACCACATGGGCGCTCACGAGCCGGTCGCGCTGGGCGTTGATGTCGTCGTAGTCGACATCACGCAGCCTCACGACACCGTCGACCTTGGAGAGCTGCACCGGCTTGTAGGCCTTGGACTGCAACGCGGCGCTCATCCACCGCGCGACCAGGTCGAGCGGCAGCCAGCCGTGCCGGGGGGAGAGGCTGTCCTGGATGTCCTCGAAGACCACCGGGCGGATGGCCTCCAGCAGGCGGGCGGCCTGGGTGGTGGCCTGGGCGTCCCCGGTCGACGCGCGGGCCTTTGCCCGGTCGTAGCGGGGCCACAAGGAACCGGTGAGGTAGTCCTCCTCGGGGATGAGCTGGTCCCAGTCGGGCCCATCCAGCATCCAGCCGGCCTGTCGCAGCTTCTCGACGGCGATTTCTTGCGACAGGCTGCCCCGGAAGCGCTCCCGGTGCCAGCGCATCAGGGCGCTGATCGTGAGCTGGCGCCGGGTGCGGTAGAGGGCCTGGGCCTGACCGACGACGTCGTCGGCCGTGAGCCGCACCCGGGGCCGCCAGGTCGGCTTCTCGGCGAGGGCCGGGATGAGCTGCCCCCCTGGGGTCCAGGCGGCGAGGAAGCGCTGGGCGGCGGCCTCGCCTCGGCGGGCCAGGGCACGCAAGCCCTCGTGGGCGTGGGGGTTCTGGTGGGCGGTCTGCCAGGCGCGGAGGGCCTCGTTCAGCTCTCCCCACATCAGGGTGGGGGTCTCGTCGGCCTCGCGGGCGAGCGCAGCGAGGAAGCGGTCGACCCGAGCACCCAGGGAGAGGGCGTCGGCCAGCGCTCGGGGGAGGCCGGTGCTCGTGGGCTTGAGGCTTCGGGCGACCCCGGCCCGACCGACGCGGGGCGCGGGGGTGGCGTCCGCGACCACGCAGGCGTGACACATCGGCCGCTCGACCAGCTCGGGCAGGCCCTCGAAGGCGCCCTGGACCTGGTAGCCCCAGCGGGGCTTTCGGGACTGGTCGTCCTCGCCACCGGCCTGGCCCAGCGCTTGGCCCAGCACATGCCGGGGGAACTCGGCGAAGTAGCGCCCCTCCAGGATGAAGCGGTCCTCGGCGTCAACCTCGGGCAGCGCCCCGCCTCTCGCCCGGAAGAAGAGGAGGTCGGTGACCAGCATGGCCCCGGGGAAGAGAGCAGATCGCCCGTCGGGGGAGACGCTGGGCAGGCGGTAGGCGGCGGCCAGGTGGTGGCGCTTGAGCACCTTCTCCCGGGCGGCGACGAGCGCCTTGCTGCGCCCGGTCAGGAAGCCGTAGGGCACCAGGAACACACCCAGGCCGCCCTCGGCGAGCAGGTCCAGGCTGCGGCGCAGGAAGTAGAGGTAGGCCTTGCGCTCCCGGTAGCCTCGCGCGGGGTCCTCGGTGATGGCCGCACCGCGCGGCCCGTAGGGCGGGTTGGACACCACGAGCTGGACGCGCCCGGTCTGCTTGGCCCCGTTGAGCCGAACCCAGCGTTCGAAGGGTCCGTGGGAGAGGTCTACGTCCGGGCGCAGGGCGGCGAGGATTTGATGCGACAGCGCGGACCACTCCACGGCCTGCCAGCGGATGGGCGGGAAGCCGGCGCCGGAGAAGGCCTGGATGAAGCGCCCGATGCCTGCGGAGGGCTCCAGGGCGTTCAGCACGTCCCCGCGACCGGCCAGAGCGGGCAGGACCGGCTTGAGGGTGTCGGCGACCGCGCGGGCGACGGCGGTGGGGGTGTAGTACTCATGGATGAGCCCGCGCTCCTCGGGGTGCGGGACACCCTCGGGGAAGTGCTGCTTCGCCTTGGCGATCGAGAGCCCGCCCCACCCGCTGTAGCGGGCCAGGGTGCGAAGCTCCGTGCCGTTGAACTTGCCGGGCTCCTTGGTGGCCAGGAGCGCCATCGCGGCGATGTTCGCCTCGGTGCGCTCCCGGGGCGACCACAGCTCCGGCGGGGCGGCTTGGCGGCGCTCGGCGAGCAGGACCAGGCCCCGGCCGAGGGCGGCGACCATCTCGGGGCGGCGCCGGGCGACGAAGGCGTCGAAGTAGGCGGGCTCGATGCCTGAGGGGAGGCGCTGTCGCATCAATTGTGCGACACGGTCGAGGAGGGTGTCGGCGGTGGTCATGGGGAGACTCGGGGTGACTCGGTTGGGGTCGGCCATCCAGGCCTCCGAGGACGCAGAGGGTCCTTCCAGGACGGGGAAGGCCTCGAAGGGGTGGTGGTGGCCGGAGCGCCCTGGCGCGTGGCCGCGAGGGGGCCTCGGATAGGCTTGAAATCGTTGGATTCAGATTCAGTGGAAGACCTCAAGAGGCGCCCTCGGCCCATCGCGACTACGCGCCGCTCTGCCTCATGTCTCTCCGGCCTCTTCGAGGTCTTTCCGCTCGCCTGTCCGGGTCCAGAGGCAATGGTGGTGGTGACCGGAGCGTCCTGGCGCGTGGCAGCGAGGAGACCGTGGGGGTGCTTGAAGTCGCTGAACTCAGGCCCTGAGCACGCGAACCAGCCGCACGGACGTTTCATCGCGGCCACGCGCCGCGGCGTGTCGTGCTTCTCCGACCTCTCCGGGGCCTCTTCAGTCCGGGACGGACCCTCTGCGTCCTCGGAGCCCTGGACGGGCGACCAGATCCGGCCCGCCACCAACCTTCCCCCAGTCACGCCGCCTCCTTCAGCGCCTCAAGGATCGCATCCTCGAAAGCCGCCATCAGCACCGCATCCTTCGCCGGGTCCACCTTCGGTTCAGCGGAGGCTTTGCTCTTCCGTGAGGCCGATGGAGACGGCTTCTTCGTCGTCTTCGTCTTCCGCGATGCCGATGGAGACGCCTTCTTCGTGGCCGTCGTCTTCCGCGATGCCGATGACGAGGGCTTCCTCGGCGCCTTCCCCTCCAACAGCGCCGTCAGGCTCTGCTGCCCTCGCGCGCACGACCGGCTCGCCTTCGCGGCGGTCAGGGCGACGGTGGCGGCCAGACGCCGGATGGTCCGGATCGCTGCGGCCTCCTGGCCTGCCACGAGCTGCTTGCGGGCCTCCTCATACTGCGCGACGGCCTGCTTCAAGAGGCCCAGGGCCTCCTTCCGGTCGGCGCCCTGGCAGCGGGGAGAACGCACGGTGGCCCCCGCGTAGCGCACCAGGCTGCGGGCGCGCTCGAGCTGCGCTGGGGTCGTGCGCTGGAGCTGCTCGTACTCGTTGAGCAGCCGCTTGGCGGTCTTGTAGGGCTCCTGCCGCAGCTTGCCGCGCCCGGCCTTCTTGAGCCGCTCGCGCTGCTGTCGCATGAATTCATCCAGCGACAGCGGCCGGTCTCGGGGCGGGTAGCGCCCTTCGGTGTACTGCTGGAGGGATTCCCCGATGACCTGAATCACTGTGCCCTTGCGGCCAGGGCCGAAGAACCACTCCACCAGCTCGGGCAGGGGAGTCTTGGGCTCGGCCTGGGCCCAGTCGGGGCCCGCCAGGGCCTGGGCGTCGGCGTCGATGGCCTGGGCGACGGCGGCCAGCTCGGTGTCGGTCTTGGGCGAGGGCGGGAGGGGGCTTCCGTCCTCGACCGGCTTGCAGTCCAGCTTGTGCCCCAGGCGCTCGGTGGGGTTGCGGCCCGGCTTGGGCGGGCGGATGGGGTGCTTGCGGGCATAGGCGGGGTCGAAGGCCGCGCGTCGCCGGGTGTCCCGGAAGCCGCAGGACTCCTGCACCAGCGCCATCGCGTGGACCACGCCGCGCTCGATGGCGCGGGAGAGGGTGGCGTAGCCGCTGCCCTCCTCGCTCTGCTCCTTGGCGTACCAGGCGCTGGCCTTGGTCGGCGCGCGCTCGAAGCGCCAGCGCCAGCCGTCGTCCACCGTGGAGTGCACATGCAGGGTGCCGTAGGTCGCGAGCTTGCGGCGCAGCTCCACCTGGGGCTTCCCGTCCCGCCACGCCAGCGTGCCGACCCACTGGCCCCGCAGGGTGGTGGGTCCCGCCTTGGGCGGGCTCTTCTGGGCGGCCTTGATGGCCGCGACCGCCTCACACTCACCGCGCTCGGTGTCGGGGACGCCCGGGGCGTCGCAGCGCTCGGCGGTCACGCCCTCGGCGAGCACCGCAGGCCCGGCCGCCCAGGCTCGGGTGCCCGCCTTCTTGTCCAGGTGGATGAGCAGCCCTTCCCCCTCGCGGGGCCGCAGGACCAGGGCGACCTCGCCGCCGGGGACGCGCCCCCAGGCACGCAGCATGCGCGGTTGGTCCTCGGTCCTGCCGACGATGTTCAGGCGCATGCGGCGGGGCTTGGTGGTGGACATGGCTCAGCTCCGAAGGAAGTGGGGCAGCACGAGGACCGCGCCGAGGAGGGCGGCGCCGCCCAGGGCGTAGGGGGCCCAGCCACCACCCGGCGTGGGCGGCGGAGGCGCTGGCAGGGTGGAGGGCTGGAGGGGTCGGCCCTCCCGGCTGGCCTCGACGCGGGCGGACAGCTCCTCGGTCGCGAGCGCGGTCTGCTCCCGCAGGTTGGCGGCGTACTCGTAGGCAGCCACCGCCCAGGCCGTGCCGGCCACGCCGATGGCCAGGCCGCCGACCACCAGCACCGGCGCCACCCCCATCGCGGGCTGGTGGGCCACGGTCGCGTCACTGTACAGACCCGCTGCGAGGGTGTGGTAGCGCTCCTCCAGGCGCTGGAGGCGCTGGACCTCACCGGCCTGCTCCGGGC
The DNA here is from genome assembly GCA_020632795.1 of Alphaproteobacteria bacterium. GTDB lineage: Bacteria > Myxococcota_A > UBA796 > UBA796 > CAJQPC01 > JACKEV01. The sequence goes on along the minus strand of JACKEV010000020.1, from coordinate 206,696 downwards.
CCGGGGGCAGCTTCGCCACCAGAGCGCGGCTGAGGTCCAGGTCACCGCGAGCGCTGTGGAGCACGGCCACGAAGGCGGCCACCCGGTCCTGGAACGCGGAGGGGGTCGCCCGGATCGCGGCGTCGTAGGCCTGCCGGGCCTGGGCCTCCAGGGCCTGCCAGCCCTGGGTCCAGCCTGCTTTCAGCTCGGTCCAGGTGGGCATCACGACCCCCCACAGGCGTCACAGCCGAACTCGTCTCCGGGGTCCACCCAGCCCAGCACATCGGCGGGCTCCACCTGCTCGGGCTGCCGTCGCAAGCTGGGGATCAGCGCGGTGCCCTGCTCCAGCCGCTCTTGTCGCATGTCGATGAGCTTCTGAAGCATGCCCGGCTGCTGGGCCTGCTGGGGGTTCAGAGCGCGGGTGGCGGCCTTGACCATCAGGGGGGCCAGCAGCGGCACGAAGCCGAACTCCGAGCGGGTGGCCGCCTCGGGCAGCTCGGCGACCAGGTAGAGCCCCGGGCGAAGCGGGATGACCGCCGCGCGGTAGCCGACCTGGGCCTGGAGGCGCAGGTGCGGGCCCACCTTGACCCGGGGGCCCCAGGTGTCCACGCCGCTCCAATTCTCCGTGACGTCGATGAGCCGGGCATCCTGGGCGCAGCGGCTCTGTGGCTCCTGCCAGGTGGGCGGGGGCGGAGTCCAGACCTCCGAGGAGGGCTCATGGGGGCGGTCGGCCCGTCGGGGCAGGCGGTGCTCCCGGCGTCCGGGCTCCCGGGGTTCGTCGCGCTCAGGCTTCCGACGCTGGGGCTTGCGGCGCCGATCGCGGCGGCCGATCTCGTCTCCGTTCCAGGAAGACAGGGGGATGGCGGGGACCAGGTTCATGTCGCTCTCCGGTGAAGGTCGGTGCGCGCCCGCGCCCAGCGGCGACGGACGGCGGGGTCGATGGGGCCGTTCATGCCCAGGCGGGCGCTGGGGTCGTCTCGGTGCCAGCGCTCGCCCACGCGGTAGCGCGTGATGCAGTGGTAGAGGCCGGGGCGGTCGGGCTCGCTGCGGGTGGTGAGCATGACCTCGGCGTGGATCGTGTCGAGCGCCAGGGCATGCGCGGTGGCGTAGCCCCCCTCACCGGGGGCCAGGGCCCGAAAGCCCCGCGCCATCAACTCTCCAGCCCGCGCCGCTGCCAGCGCATCACAGTCCTCCCAGCCCTGGGCCAGCATGCAGATCACATCCGACCAGGTCTCGCTGCGCTCCCGGCGATACACCACGCCCGTGTCGTAGAGCAGGGGCAGCTCAGGCCGGGAGCGCAGGATGCGGGCGTTCTCGGTCGCCAGCCAGTTGAGCAGCCGCAACGCGGCGTTCTCATCAAACGCCAGGCGGACGGTGATGCGCATCAGGGCACCTCGACGAGCCGGAAGGGCGCGTCGCTGGCGAGCTGCACGCACACGCTCGCCGTGGTGTCCTGGCCCCCGGCGTGGCCCCGATAGACCGCGCGGACGCGGGGGCCCAGGATCGGCACCTCGACGAGATCCTCGACCACTCCATCCCCCACGACCTCCGCCCCCACGGCGACCGCGACCCAGCGCTGCCCGTCCAGGCTCGTCTCGACGGCCGCCTCGACGAACGCCTCGCCGGCCGGCCTGGACTGGGTGAGGTGGAAGAAGGCCACGAAGCGCTGGGATGGATCGGGCTCGTGGGGCACCAGGGTGAAGGCGGGCCCCGTGAGGGAGCGCTGGCGCTCGTCGGTGAGGTCCAGCAGCGAGGCGAAGTAGCGATAGACGCTCATGATCGGGTTCTCCGTCAGAGGGTGAGCTCGAAGACGACCCGCAGCCGGGTGGCGGCCACCGCGCGCAGCTCCAGGGCGTCGGCCCCGGCGATGGCCACCCCGTCCGCGGGGTGCGCGGCGAGGGTCTGTGTGGCGTGTGCCACGCCCAGGCCGTCGAGCAGGGACAGCGTGGTGGTGGAGGCCAGCGAGGGCTCGGCCAGCTCCACCCGGGTCCGGTCGGCGAAGGGCGGGATCGAGACGCGCAGGGGGCGCTCGGCGTCCAGCAGGGCGGGCTGCGCCCAGCGGTTGCGGGTGGTGGCGAAGCCGTCGGCCAGGGTGACGGCCACGCGGTTGTCGCGGGCGGCCAGGTTCGCGACCTCGACCTGCACGCTGCGCGCGAAGACCGAGGTGCGGGCCGCACGCGAGACGCTCATCTTCGCCCAGGCTCCCGCACCGCAGCCCGAGGACCAGCGTAGGATCAGCGCGAAGGGCGCGTCATCGCGAGAGAAGGCCTCCACGATGCGCCAGCACGCCGCCCCGGCCTCGGCCATCAGCAGCCGAGAGGGGCGCAGCACGTCCCCATCGTACGGGGTGAGCGCGCGGGTGTCGGAGCGGGTGCTCAAGCTCGTGGAGGCCATCGCTCACCTCAGCAGGCGCTGGAGACGGGCTTCTCGCCGACGATGGTGACCTCGAAGGTCCCCGCCGCCGTCAGCAGCCCCGTCACCACGATGTCGCGCCCCGCCGGGATGTCCTGGCCCTCCAGGAAGCCCCGGACCTGCCCGTCGGTGTTGAACACGCCGACCGGGATGCCCGTGGGCTGGGACCACACGACCTGATCCCCGAAGAAGATCGAGGTCACCTTCGCGGTCGAGGACGAGCCGTTGAAGGTGATGTCCCGGGCGCGGAAGTCGTGCTGGAGCCGCACAGCGACGGACACGGGCCCGCCGGAGGACTCCGAGATGGTCTCGGAGCCGCCCAACAGGGTCGTCGCCCACTTGCGCGCGGGGGCCTGGGGCCGGGAGCGCTCGCGGTGAGGCTCATCACTGTGCTTGGACTGCCGCTTGCTGCGGCGCTTCGTGCGGCGGGTCTGGCGGCGCTGCTTGCCGGCCCGGAGCCGGTCGCGCAGGCCGCCGAACTCGTCCTCGGTGTCATCGTCGTCGTCGTCCTCGCCCTCGAAGTCGCCGTCGTCGTCGTAGCCGAAGTCATCGCCGGCGAAGCCCGCGCGGATGTTGTCGGTGTCCACGGCGATGCGGCCGTCGGGGGTGGTGTACACGGGGGCCGTACCCAGGGGGATGGGCTTCTTCATGGTGTGCTCCTTCTGTATGGAGTGTTTGGGTTCAGGTGTCCGAGGCGTCGCGGGCGCGGGGGAAGCGGCCAGGGCGGTCCTCGCCCTCGGTCGCGGGGGTGAGCAGGACCTCACGCGGCGGGCCGGCGACGCTCGGCGCGGGCGTGAGCTGAGGCTGCGGCAGGTAGAGCGTCTGGGGCGCTCCCTGCATCACAGGGGTGACGGTGACGGTGGCGACGGACGCGGGCTCGGGGGCCGCGCCCTTGCGCTGACGGGCCAGGGTCTCGCCAGCGTTCCGGGCGACCGAGGCCAGCCAGGAGCCGAACACGCCCTTGCCCAGCGCCAGGGCGTGGGTGCCCCCAGCCTGGCCGGTCACGAGCTGGTAGAGCCCGTAGCCCTTGGCGGCGACGCCGCTGACCGCGCGCACGTCCACGCCGCCCAGCTTGAGCTTGTCCGGGCCCAGGTAGCCCTCCGCCAGCGACGACAGGAACAGCGAGCCCTGCGTTTCGGCCGTATGCACGACCTCCGTGGCCGTGTTCAACAGCGCCTCCTGCTGCTTGTCCGTCCGGCGCGTCAGGCTGGCAATGCGGCTCACCGCCTCGCCCAGCGCAGACTTGGTCCGGCGCTCACTCATCGTGGTCCCCTGCATCGCGTCCTTGAGCGCGCTGCTGGATGATGCCTTTCCCATGAATTGTCCTCGGTGGATGGTTCGGGGCGCGCGCCGTTCGCTGCGCCCAATCCAACGCTATCCACTTAAAATCAGGTTTATCCATACGAATCGTTCCCCAACGCAGCGTCAAGAGCTCCCCGAACGACTTGGGGAAGACGGTGTGTGGACAGAACGTGTCCGCGTTCTCGTTGGGGAGCTGCAGCCCCTCCTCGGGGAAGGAATTGAAACGCCCCGGGTAGAGCGTTTCAAGATCCCGTCTCGATCTTGGGGGGCACTATTTTGTGCGTCATTCATGCGATTCGAGGGAGACATTTTCAAGATCCCGGGATCTTGGTCTCTTGATCCCCTACGGTCGCCGGGTCAGGCTGTGGGTGGCGGCCAGGACCACGACGAGCCGAAGCGCCGCCAGGAGGATCTGATGAGCGAACGCTACACGTTCGAAGGACTGGAGTCCGTCTTCGACGCCATCCGGGAGCACGCCGAGGACATCCACTATCTGACCCTGTACGACCGCACCGACAGCTACAATGAGGACACCCTCGGGCGCATGGTCTTCGACCCTCAGCGCGCCGCGCCCTGGCTGGGGGCTCGCCCCAAGCCCGAGGAGCCCGACGACGCGGGGCTCTTCGACATCCCGCTGGAGGACGAGGAGGAGGAGGTCATCCCGGACGAGCCGATCGACCCGGATCGCTACGTGGAGGCGGCCTGCACCTGGGTCCGCGAGATGGCCCTCCGCAACATGGTCGGCGAGGAGTGGGGGCGCTTCCGGGTGCGGCTCTATGGCGCCAAGGGCTACCAGAAGCTCGGCAGCGCCCGCTTCACCGTACGCGACACCCGTCACAACGAGCCTGAGGCCACGCTCGCGCCGGTCGAGACGCCCACCGCGCTGGTGCCGAAGGCGCCTTCGCTCCCGCAGGCCACCCTGCGCGTGCCCGAAGGGGCCGAACTGTTCGACCAGCGCGAGCGGGAGGTGATGCTCCAGGGCATGCAGAAGCTGGGGGATCTGTACGCCCAGTACGGTCAACGCATGCTGGACGCCGCCGGGCAGATCCAGGACATCAACACCAGCAACCTCACCCAGGTCAACCGGCAGCTCAGCGACAGCCGCGAGCAGGTCGACCAGCTCGTCGCGGCCATCCTGGAGTTCCGGGTCGCCCAGGTCGACGGCGAGCAGCAGCGCGAGGCCGACGCCCGCCAGGACCAGGCCCGCAGCGAGCTGGCCCGCGAGGCCCTCCAGCAGCTCGGCGAGGCCGCCCGCGCGGTGGTCGTCGCCCAGGGCATGCCCCCGCAGATGAAGGAGGTCATGGTCGCGCTCTCCAGCTCCCCCGAGCTGCTGGCCGCCCTCCAGGACCCCGACGTCCGCGCCTTGATGCAGGACCGCCAGAACCTGAGCGCCCTCGCCCAGATGCTCCACGCCGCAGGCCAGCAGGCCCGCGCGCAGCGCCAGGCCCCGCCCCCGCCGCCGGCTCCCCAGCCCGCCGCCGAGTGACCCCCCTCTGACCCCAAGACAGGAGACCCCAATGTCCCGCCCGACCCTTCCCCGCGCCCTCCGCATCGCGCAGCGCATCTACGGCCCCGCCTTCGAGGTGGAGGACCGCGACGACACCGCCCGCTCCATGCGCGACTGGGCCGCCCTCGACGACACCGAGCGCAGCTTCGCGCTCGCGCACCTGAGCTACCTCAACCTGCGCGCCCAGGCGCTCGTCGCGCACCGGCTGGCCTTGCTGCTGGAGGCCCACGGCCAGCTCACCGAGCAGCTCGACGAGGGCCTCGACGCCCTGGCCGTCGCGCTCGCCCCCATCGCCGAGGCGCCCATCGACGATCTCGATGTCCACGGCCTCACGGACGACGCCGCGCCTGCGGCCGAGGAGTGAAACATGCGACATGCGACACCTGCGACACGGCCCCAGGCCATCCGGGTCAACCTGACCCTGCCGGTCACCCGCATCGGCGTGGGGGTGTTCTCCTTCGACCCCGTCGCCCACGCCATCGGCGCGCCCCTGGCCCATGTGCTGGCCCCCCTGATGGTCGGTCCGGTGACCCAGCGGCCCTCGGTGAGCGGGCCGGCGGTGGAGGTCTACCCGCTTGCCTTGCCTGAAGGGGAGGGGCTCGCCATCCCCCTGGGGGCGCACGGGGAGATCGGCTTCGCCAACGACGCCGGGCTGCTCGCGCTCACCGTGCCCTGGGCGGCCTCGGGCTGGGTGCGCCAGCGGCTGGGAGACGCTGTGGTGGATGGGCCGCAGCAGCGCCAGTGCGGCGCGGCCTGGGTGGCGACCTTCCGGGTGCGGCTGCGAGCCGGGATGCGGGCGAGCTGGCCGATCGGCGGGATCGGGGAGGTGGGGGTGGAGGCGGCGTGAGCGCGTGGAGACGGGACTCTCGTGAAGCTGCCCCACCGCATCGGGCCCCCCCCGGGTTCAACCTGCTTGGTGTACCGGCCAACCCCTCATATTCCTGTGCTCCATGGGCGCCGTCTGCTGGCAGACCCAGAGCCGAGGTTGCACGGGGCACGGGTTGACCTCTCCTGTGTTGACTCTCCGGGTAGAAAAGCGCCCGTTCTCCGTCGAAGTAACAGGATCAAGATGCACATTGAGATCCACCCCACAGTTTGCCCCCCCGCATCAACGCCACACCCACAGCGGTCATCCTTGTCATTTTCCCCAACCCCTGAGTCTGCGTTGCCGATGCCGCTGTCTGGACCACCATCTGCCTGCTGGCAGTCATCTGTGAGCCCGGCGGCTCCTGGATAGCTTGATGCATCCAAGTCATCACAATCTGTTCCCTGGCACTCCTGAGCCTCGTAGCCATCATCATCTACGTCGCAAAGATCACTTCCATCACAATCCTGGTCGACTCCATCATATGGTATCTCATCTGCCCCTGGAAACGTGGTTCTATCGTCGTCGTTGCAGTCCGCAGAATCGGCCACATACCCACTCGGTTGGCGACAGTCCTCAATGCTGAATTCAGGGTTGCCGTACCCGTCCCCATCTGCGTCAACGTACCAAATGAACAGATCCACATCTTCATCCACAGACGAGTCACAGTCGTTGTCCAACTGATCACAAACTTCGGGCGCGCCGGGAAAAACGGAGCCAGAGTCAGGATCGCAATCGTCCGTGTGGTTGAACCCATCCCCGTCTCCGTCTGTATAGAAATCGTACACCCAAGCGATGTCGCCGTCAGAAAGGGCACGATCCCAGAGCGATACCTCATCTATGTATCCGAAATGGTCGAATCTTCGGTTGGTCATAGCGCCTACCAAGAAGTCCTCGGTGCCATACCCGATAGATCTCGGCAAAGTGCCTGTACCTACAACTGACCCATTTAGGTAGACGGTTGCCACCTGGGTTGAGGAGAACGTCGCCGCGACATGGTGCCATTGCCCAGTGCTTAACGGAACACCATACACGGACGAAGTCCCAGAGTTGTCTCCGACCGTAAACCGTAGCAAACTCGACGCACTTTCAACAAGGAGCCAATACCCGTTGGAGGTCCCCTCTTCGGTATTGGCCTTCGACACCAAGCTGCACGCACCACCTGAACACCCTGCCCAATCACTACTGTACACCCACAGCGAGAGCGTGAGTTGTGTCGGCTGAAAGACACTATCCGCGGATGCCGCGCCATAGTCATCGTTGCCATCACCATACAGCGCTGTTCCAGAGTCCCACGAATGGCCCAAGTGGCTACCCAACGATATCGATGGGTTACCACATCCTGTGTTGTGCAGCGACAGATCGGGGCCGGGCTCTCCGGGAGAGGTCCCGTACTCCACGCAGTCGTCAAAGGGGTAGCGCACCCCAGGGTCGAAGGTCTGGGCCATGCTGGGGTGGCCAAGGAACATGATGATGAAGACCGGCAACCTTCCCTCCTTCTCTTAGCGGATAAGCATATCCGTGAGGAGCGCGTCCTTTCAAGGCCTAATTGCGCACCTCACCTACCCGGGCTCCCGCCGCTCGCTGTGTTGCCGGCCTCCAAGCCCTCCACTCCGACCCCGACGACCCGCTCTCCTGAAGTCACTTCTGGGGTACCCCTACCCATGATAAGCGTTGTAGGCACCTCCGCTCCCCGTAGGCATCGGCAAGGCCAGTAGCGCCACCAGGTCGTCCAACGTCCCCATGTAGCCGTCAACCGAGGTCCCATGACTTTATCGGGTAGCAGTTCGTGTTTTCCATTCTGGACGAGTTTGTGTTCGACGACGCACGCATCCGTATGATCTTGTCCCCAAGGGATGGTTCAGGCGTCTGTACACGGCGGCGCTGTCTACCCTCGTCGGGAAGGAAGCGGTGTGGAGGCGAGGCCCTCGGCCCCGCCTCCACCCACGGCTCATACCTCCTCGAGCCCCTGCTCTGCCTTCGCCAGCCCGACCGACACGTTCACGGCCGCCCGGAGCGCTGCTGCCAGCGCCTCCCGCAGCGGCTGCGCGTCCGGCGGCTCGCTCTGCCGAGCGCGGTGCCAGGCCTGATCCACGGCGTCCATCGCCTCCATCAGCCCCGTGCCGTCGGCGCCCAGCGCGAGCAGGGCCTCCGTGATGCCGGCGCGGACGGGATCAGCGACGCTCGCGGCGCGGGCGAGGTCGCTGCGGGGCCTGCCCTCCACGACCAGGCCCAGGGCAGCCGCCGCCCAGGCCGGCAGGCCGGACCAGCCCGAGCGCAGCAGGGTGATCCGGTCGACGACCGCCCCGGAGAGCGCCGCAGCGCTCAGGTCGGCGTCGCGCAGATCCGCGCCTCGGAGGTCAGCGCCTCGGAGATCGGCGCCGGTCAGCTCCGCGCCGGTCAGCTCCGCGTAGCGCAGGTCGGCGTTCTGGAGGTCGCAGCGGGCCAGCCGCGCGCCGGACAGCCGGGCGCGGTGGAGGTCGGCGCCGCTCAGGTCGGCGCCCTCGGCGACCGCACCCTCCAGGTCCAGGTGCCTCCACTGCTCGCCGTCGCGCCAGGCCACGGGCAGGCCAGCGCGCGCGCGGTCGATGAGGGTGCGCCCCTTGGCGCGGGCGCTCATCGGTCCGCACCGGGGACGGTCAGCGGGGTCGCCTCGATGGCCTCGCCCATGCGCTGGAGCTGCTGCTGGGCCTGGGCCATCAGCGCGCACAGGCCGCCGTAGGCGATGAGCAGGGCGCGCAGGTCCACGGGCTTTCCGGCGAGGCGGGCGTCGCGCAGATCGACCGCGCGGCGGTAGGTGTCTTCGATGGCCGTGGCCAGCTCGTCGGAGAGATCGAGCAGGTGCACGGCGGGGTCGAGCAGATCCTCCAGATCGGGGATCGCAGGGGTGGTTTCGGTCATGGTCTCGGGTCCGATTGGGGCCCACCGTGAGGACGGATCCAGCCGGGGCCGGTGGGCGAGGCCAGCCGGCGGATGGGGTCGGGATCGGGGGCTGCGCCGAGGCGCAGCGGGGCCACTCAGCGCTCCCGGGTTGGGAGGCCGCGGCTGCGTGGCGCGTCGCCAGCACCTCGCCGGCGACGCGCAGTGGAGGGCGCTGACGTGGAGCGCCTACCCGGAGTCGGGTCCTCTCGGCTGTTCAGGCTGGTAGAGTTGTCGCGGCCAGCCGCTTCGGCGGCATGTCGCGGGCTTGGAAGGGGGTGCGCTGTTCACTGCAGCGTGCCTCCGGGCTCGGTCGAGTTGCTGCTCGGCCGGGCCCACCCTGCCCCCGGGGTGAAGGACCGCTCGCGGAGGGGGGCGTGCTCTGCGGGCGGGGCGTCTTGGGACGCGGTTGAAGGGGAGGGGGTGAAGTCTTTGCGCGCTGCGGCTCCGCCAGCGGTCGCGGCCAGCCGCTTCTGCGGCGTGTCGCGGGCTTGGACGGGGGTGTGTGGGTCATCGCAGCGTGTCTCGGGTCCGCTCTGGAGGAGCCGGTCGGGTTGGTGCTCGGCCGGGCTCACCCTGCCCCCGGGGTGAAGGACCGCTCGCGGAGGGGGGCGTGCTCTGCGGGCGGGGCGTCTTGGGACGCGGTTGATCAGGGTCTTATTACATAATGGGGGGTGGGGGTGTCCAGCCAGGGGTGGAGATGTCGACGCCACAGGCGCCTGGAGGGTGGTCCCGTACGCCCAAGACGGGCTATCCTGACCCTTCACCCACAGGATCGGGGGCGAGCGTGGATGAGCTGGTTCAGGATGTGAAGGCCCTGCTGGCCGCGGGGCAAGCGGTGATCGTCGTCGGCTCCGGCGTCAGCGTCGCCTCCAGCGCGCCGGTGGCGGGCAAGGGGCCCGTGGCCTCCTGGGCGGGCCTGCTTCGCGCGGGGCTCGCCCACGCGGGGGCTCTGGGTGCCCTGAACGAGGGCCAGGTCCGCCGCTACCAGGGCCTCCTGGAAGACGGCGACACCGAGGACTTCGTGACCGTCGCTCACCGCGTCGAGAAGGCGCTGGGCGCCCCCCAGGGCGGCGAGTTCAAGCGCTGGCTGCGCGAGACCGTCGGGGCCTTGAAGGTCCGCGACCCCCAGCTCATCCAGGCCATCGCCGCGCTGGGCGCGCCCATCGTCACCCTCAACTACGACGGCCTGCTGGAGCAGGTCACCGGCCTGGGCCCCTTGACCTGGCGCGAGGGCTCCGAGGTCGAGCGCTGGCTGCGGGGCCAGGAGCACGGTGTCCTGCACCTGCACGGCTACTGGAAGCAGCCCCAGAGCGTGGTCCTGGGGGTGCGCAGCTACGAGGACATCCTGCGCGACGGCCACGCCCAGACGGTGATGCGCGCGCTGTGGACCACCAGGAGCCTGGTGTTCGTGGGCTGCGGCGGCACCACCGAGGACCCCAACCTGGGCGCCTTGCTGACCTGGGCCGGGCGGACGTTCAGCGGCTCGGAGTACCGGCGCTACCGGCTGTGTCGGGCGAGCGAGGTCGAGGCGGTGCGCCGGGCCCACCCGCCCGAGCAGCGGGTGGTGCCGCTGGTGTACGGGGCGGAGTATGGCGAGCTGACGGGCTTCCTTCGTCGTCTGGTCGTCCGTGAGGTCGATGGGGGCGGGGCTTCAGCAGAGGCGACCGTGGAGACGCCGATGGTGTCGGGATCGTCGGCGGGGCAGGGGGCCGCGACCCCCGCGCCATCGGGCTCCCCGGCTGTGGGCGGGCTCACCGACCAGGCCATCCTCACCGAACTCTTCTACTCCCTGTTCGCCGACCGCCGGGACCTGCGGCAGACCTTCAGCCGCTGGAGGGGCTACGAGGAGGTAGTCCTGGCCATCCCCGGGCCGGACGCTTCGAACGACGTGGCCGCCGCGAAGGTGGCCGAGGTCCTGGAGCGGAAGGGCTTCGTGGACGAGGCGTTCTTCAACCTGCTCGTCACGGCGCTCCGCAGGCGAGAGAAGGACATCCGGCAGGCCCAGAGGGCGATCCTGGGCCCTCGGTAGCCCTCTCCGCGACACCGGCAAGCGGGGAGGGCGAGACAAGCCGCCAGTTCGTCAGGGCGTTTCTCAGGCGAGAGTCGGACATCCGGCAGGCCCAGAGGGCGATCCTGGGCCCTCTGGAGCCCTCCCCGAGACGACGGCGAGCGGGGAGGGCGAGACAAGCCGCATCCTGATCGTCGGAGCCAGGGTCGCGAAGTTGTCCAGCGCGCCTCTCCCCCACGAGGGGCCGGTGGCCTCGTGGAGCGTGTTGCTGCGCTCCGGGGTTGCCCACGCTTGGTCCTACGGGTTGCTGGATGAAACGCAGCGTGACGAGTTTCAGATGCTCCTGGCTCGTGGTGACTCGGACGATCTGGTCACCGTCGCCCTGCGCCTGGCGAAGGCCTTGGGCGCGCCGACAGGAGGCTCGTATCGGCGCTGGCTCAGCGTGACTGCAGGAGCGCTTCGCGTACAGGATCCCCGGTACATCGAGGCCATCACTGGCTTGGGCCTGCCCATCGCGACCCTCAACTACGACGGCCTGCTTGAGGAGGCCACGGGCATGAAGCCTCTGACCTGGTACGACGGGCCGGCGGTGGAGCGGTGGCTGAAGAGAGAGGAGACCGGCATCCTGCACCTGAACGGCCTCTGGAGACAGCCCCGGACGGTGGCGCTCGGGATTCGAGACTATGAGGACATCCTGCGCGACGCCCGAGCCCAGGCCCTCATGTACAGGCTGATAGCCACGAAGACCCTTGTATTCGTGGATTGCGAGGGCTCGAACGAGGATCCGAACCTCGGCGCGCTATTGGACTGGCTCCAACGCTACGCAGGTGTCGTCGAACACCTTCCGCTCAGCATTCTCGGCTTGAACGAGCGGCAGGAGTCGTCGGGACGACGCTTCGAAGCCGGGCCCGGCGAGCTTGCGACGTCCCCCAGCGCGCCTCTACCGTCCGGGCCGCTCGGTGTCCGCGGCGCTTCAGCAGACCAGAGCGTCACGATGCCGACAACATCGGGCACGTCGAAGGACGCGCTGCAAGAGGAGCCGCCGCTGGCGCCGTCCGTGGATCTGCTCCGCGACGTCCTCTCCAGCGCGGCGGACTATCGGCTGGTCCAGGTCGCCGACAAGCTGGGCCTGGAACTGGCCGACGCCCCGGGGGGCAACGCATCCCCGGCGGAGCGCGTCGAGTGGCTCCTGGTCGCAGCCGGCGCGGGGTATGGGCAGACTGCGCAGATCGCCGACGCCATGTGCGACACGGGGATGGTTGTGCCCTGGGGGCCCTCGGTAGCCCTCCCCGAGGCGACGGCGAGCGGGGAGGGCGAGACGTGCCGACCGCTCCAGCCGCTCACCGGCGACCTGGCCTCGCCGAGCCCCAAGGTCGTCGCGTTCCGCGAACAGCACACCCAGGCCCTCAAGACCGCCTACGCCGAGCGCCGCGCGCTGCTCAAGGAAGAGACACCGGTCCCCGAGACCCTGCGCGAGCGCATCCTCCATCACAAGCGCGCCCTGCGGGAGGGCCCGGTCCTGACCCCGGGCGAGTACCTGGGCGACGGCCGCTACCAGCTCCGCGAGCGGCTGGGCAAAGGGTCCTTCGCCTCGGTGTGGAAGGCCTGGGACGAGGAGGGCGAGCGCTTCGTGGCGGTCAAGGTGCTGCACGGCCAGCACAGCAGCGAGCGCAGCCGTCGGGACCGCTTCTTCAAGGGCGCCCAGCGCATGGCCACGCTGCGGCACCCGGGCATCGTCGAGGTGCTGGACCCCGGCGGCGAGGACCACGGCTTCTGCTGGTTCGCGATGGAGCTGGTGCCCGGGGGGGACCTGTACCGGGCGGTGCTGGAGGGGCGGGTCCAGGCGGCGCACACCCTGCCCATCGTGCAGGCCCTGGCCGACGCGCTGAGCTGCGCCCACGGGGCCGATCTGGTCCACCGGGACGTCAAGCCCCAGAACGTGCTGCTGACCGAGGACGGCGTTCCGAAGCTGACCGACTTCGATCTGGTCAAGGCGGCGGGCTCCACCGACGGGACGCGGACGAACGTGGGCATGGGGACCTTCGGCTTCGCCGCGCCCGAGCTGATGCTGGACGCGAAGGACGCCGACGCGCGCGCGGACGTGTACGGGCTGGCGATGACGGCGCTGTTCCTCCTGTGCGGCCGGGCCTTGCCGGCGGACGTGATGCTGCGCCTGGGCCCCTTCGTCGAGGAGCAGGAGTTCTCCAAGGAGGTGGAGGAGGTCTTGTTGAAGGGGCTGGCGTTCGCGCGGGAGCAGCGGTACGCCAGCGCGGGGGCGTTCGTGGAGGCGTTGGCTGGGGCGGTGCTGGCCTCCAAGGTGGTCGATCAGCCGCCTGAGCCGGAGCCCATCATCGACGAGACGCCGGTCCCGGAGCCCCTCGACCTGGGCCCGGTTGGGGAGCCTCCCGGCGGGGAGGTCGTCAAGCCGTCCATGCCTGGCGATGACTCGAGCGTCGAGGACGCGGACACAGAGGAGGTGAGCGGACTCGCGCAGGAGCCTCTGAACGGTGACCAGCTCGAGCCCTTCATGCCTGACGTCGTCCCGAGCCTTGAGGACGCGGACACCGGCGAGGCTGGGGGGCTCGCGTTGGAGCCCGTCGAGCTGGGACGAACGGCGGAGTCGCCGCCGGAGTCGCCTGCCGCTTTCCGTGTGGAGTCGCCCGCTGCACGATCGTCTACGCGCTCCCGTTGGCTCCTCCTCGCCCTGGTGGCGGTCGGCCTGGGGTGGCTTGGCTGGAGCTTCGTGGACGGCGGAACAGGGCTCGGAGTCACGCCCCCGATGCTGGATGCCCCGTCTTGCCGCGAGCTGCTCTCCGACCCCACCTTCCAGCGCCCCCCCGACCTCACTGGCCCCCTGGGCGCGATCGGCGACGACCCCATCGGCCGGGCCACCGACGTCGACTGCCTCGCGCTGAGCGACACCGACCACCCCCTGGGCTTCGTCGGCCTGAGCGCGGGGGAGGTCACGATGGGCAGCCCGACGACGGAGGACGGCCACTACGACAAGGAAGGCCCTCAGCACCGCGTCCGGGTTCCGGCCTTCTTCGCCGGGCAGACCGAGGTGACCCAGGGGCAGTGGGCGTCTGTCGCCGGCACGGAGGCCGGGAGGAAGCATGGGGTGCCGGAGAACCCGTCATTCTTCACCGACGACCCTCGGCTCCCGGTGGAGCAGGTGACCTGGTGCGACGCTCTGCGCTTCGCCGCTGCGCTGTCCGAGCTGGACGGCCTCGAGCCCTTCTATGGGGTGGAGGAGGACTGCGAATCGACGGGCGCCATCCGTCAGGTCTCGACGCAGGGCTACCGCCTGCCCACCGAGGCCGAGTGGGAATACCTGGCCAGGGCGGGGAGCACGACCCGGTACTGGAGCGGTGATGCTGAGGACGATCTGGCCGCCGTCGGCTGGTACAGCGGCAACTCTGGCCAGCGAACCCACCCGGTCGCCGCGCCACCCACAAACCGGGGCGCAGAACACCCTTGGGGCCTCTTCGACGTCCACGGCAACGTCTGGGAGTGGACGTTGGATCCCTGGATCGACCACTTCCGGGGCCGCGAGGATGGCGTGACCTTCGATCCGGTGGACCTCCGGTATGAAGATCTGGCCGGCAACCCGGCGAATCTGGCCGATCCGACCGCCCACCGCGTGGTCCGTGGCGGGAGCTGGTTCTACACCGCGCGCGACGCGCGCTCTGCGTTCCGGAACGACTGGAACCCGGGGTTCAGGTTCAGGCACCTGGGCTTCCGGCTCGTTCTGTCCGCCGCCCCCGAGCCTTGATCCTGGATCATAGAGAGTGGTGCGCCAAGCAAGCCCTGAGGAGGTGGACATGTAGCAGGACTCATGCATCGAAACCCCCTACAGGGACCTCGTGGGCACGACCCCACCCGGGCAAGGCTGGCCCGCCACCCGGAACCGAGTGTTGCGCGTCGCTGGGTGACTGTCGACGTGAAGCGTACACAGGGAGTCAGCAGGCCGCGTGATTGAACCCCGAGAGATGATCCGCCCGTGGAGGCCGACACCGTCACTCTGTTGGAAGGCAACATCTCGGCGCCGCGAGGGCCTGGCGTCGAGACTCCACCGGGGTCAGAGGCCGGGGCATGCTGACATCAGGTCCCCAGGGAACTTGGGAGGTCCTACGCCTTCCCCGCGACATCCAACGCGGCGCGCGGAGTAGCCGAGACCCAGTCCAGGCCCTGCCCCGAGGAGTGTCCGCTGCGGGCAGGGAGCGAACAGGACGGACACCGTGAGGTATCGCCGAGCGAGGGCAACCAGAGCGAGGCGAGATGAGGCGTAGGAAGTCGGAGCGACCCGTAGTACTGCGGAGGTCGGGGAACCCGCCCCAGGGGACCCGGCGGAGGGAAGGGGTCGCCGCAGCAACAGGGCCGTTGGAGGGACAGATGCCAGGCGTACCGAAGCCTGACCCCATCTCAACACAACAACGACGGATAGCGGAGCTGGCGCGGCAGATGCCGGAGCAGGCGTTGCACGCGCTGTCCTGCCGCATCGACCCGGAGTGGATGAAGGAAGCCTATCGCCTCACGCGCAAGGACGGCGCGGTGGGCGTGGACGGTCAGACCGCGCAGGCGTTCAGCAGGGAGCTGGAGGGGAACCTCCAGAGGCTGCTGGACGACGCGAAGTCGGGCCGATACCGCGCGCCGCCCGTCCGCCGCGTGCACATCCCGAAGGGGGACGGTCGGAAGACCCGCCCCATCGGCATCACGACCTTTGGAGACAAGGTGCTCCAGCGCGCCGTGGTGATGGCCTTGGAGCCGCTGTGGGAGGAGGAGTTCTTCGACTTCTCCTACGGTTTCCGGCCTGGGCGGTCCGCGCATGATGCGCTCAAGGCGCTCCAACATCGGCTCTGGAAGATGCGTGGCGGCGTGGTGCTGGAGGTCGACATCAAGAGCTTCTTCGACACGATCGACCGAGACCTGCTCCAAGAGATGCTGCGCCGACGGGTGGCCGACGGGGTCCTGCTTCGTCTGGTCGGCAAGTGGTTGAACGCGGGCGTGATGGAGGACGGGCAGCTCAGCCGCCCTGACGCCGGCACCCCGCAAGGCGGCGTGGTGTCGCCGCTGCTCGCGAACATCTACCTCCACGAGATCTTCGACGCCTGGTGGGTGCGCGACGTGAAGCCTCGGCTGCACGGTGAAGCACACCCGTTCCGGTACGCCGACGATCTGCTCGTCGTCTTCGAGTCAGAGGCAGACGCGCGACGGGTCATGGAAGTGCTCCCGAAGCGATTTGGGCGTTTCGGCCTGACCCTGCACCCCGAGAAGACACGCTTGGTGCCCTTCCGGTGTCCGGCGATCAGGGGCCGCGGGCCGCGAGCGGAGAGCTTCGACTTCCTGGGCTTCACCCACTACTGGGCGAGGTCCAGGCGAGGTCGTTGGGTTCCCATGCAGA
Source organism: Alphaproteobacteria bacterium (assembly GCA_020632795.1). Taxonomy (GTDB): domain Bacteria; phylum Myxococcota_A; class UBA796; order UBA796; family CAJQPC01; genus JACKEV01. The sequence continues at coordinate 190,300 of JACKEV010000020.1, read as the reverse complement.
AGACATCGAAGCGCCGCTTCAGCCGGGCGCTCAAGAGGATCAACCGGTGGTGCCGATGGGCACGCCACTTGCCGCTGGAGATGCAGGCCAAGGTGCTCGGGAGAAAGCTGCGTGGGCACTACGCCTACTACGGGACCACGGGGAACTCCCGTGCGCTCGCCTGCTTCCTCCACGAGGTGAAACGGATCTGGAAGAGCTGGCTCAACCGACGCTCCCAGAGAGCGCGGATGAGCTGGACGACCTTCCATCGGCTGACGACGAGGTACCCCCTCCCCGGGCCGGTGGCCGTTCACTCAGTCCTGCGTCGGACGGCGAAACGCTGAGCTGTGAGGAGCCGGATGCGGGAGTTCCGCACGTCCGGATCTGTGGGGGGTCGGGTCGGTGACGGCCCGGCCTACCCGACTGTGTCCCCCCGGCGAGCGCGGCAAGATCACGTCGACGGCCGGCGAGCGGGGTGACCTCCACGGCTGAGGGGCCATAGCGCCTGAACCATCGACGATGTCGATGGCATCGGCATCACGGAAGAGATGTCGCCGGAACGCTACGCGGCCAACCTCGCCGACGCACGCGGCCGATGTGGCCGCCGCCCGGCCACGCTCCGGCCACCCTGGCCGCCGGTCGGCACCCCGCGTGTGCCAACTTCGCCGTCCCGCCGGCCCGGCTCCCCCTGAACCGGCCGACCTCGCCGGACCACCGGCGGATGCCGCCGCTTCGTGGCCGCGCCCGGCCACCCGGACAGATATCGTCCACCTCGGGAATGCCCGACCCGCCCCCTGTGTCCTCACCGCCGATACCAGACCAGGAGATCCGAGTGGACCTGACCCTTCGAGAAGCCGCGACCCTGCTGGGCCGCAGCCCCCGCACCCTGCGCGGCCAGCTCGCGCGCGGCGACGTGCCCGGCCGCAAGAAGGGCGGCCGCTGGCTCATCCCCTCTGACACGCTGCCGCTGACCGAGCCGCAGCGCCGCGCCCTGCAGGCCAAGGCCGACGAGGTCCGGGAGCTGGTCGAGGACGCCCTGCCGTCCCGCACCGCCCGGCGCCGCAAGGAGGGGCTGCGCTCGGTGGTGGACCTGGAGGCCTTCCGCGTCGGCCGCCCGGTGCTGCGGGCGCTCCAGGCCGCAGACCGCCCCGCCCTGGTGCCCGCCGCCGCGGAGCTGGAGCGCTGCCTGGTTATCCTGGCCGAAGGCTGCCACCTCTTCCACCGGGAGCCCAAGCTGGCCGCGCTGAACGAGGCGCGCAGCCACCTGGGCCGGGCCATCGGTCACCTGGCACTGGCCGCAGAGGACCCCACTGCCGAGCCCGAGGCCACCTGGCTGTCCACGCTGGAGCGAGAGGCCCTGCCGGCCCTCTCCGGGCTGGTCCGCTGGGCTGAGCGGCTGCCTCAGGGGCGCGCGTGAGCTGGCGGGATGCGCCGCTGTACGTGCGCTGCCACGACCTGGCGCGCTGGCTGCTGGAGCGCTGCGCGGCGCCCGCCATGCCCGCCGCCCCCGGCGATGTGCTGGCCGGCGACGTCCAGGTCCTGCTGAGCGCGGTCTCCCTGGCCCTGACCTTCCCCGCCGAGCGCGCCGAGCACCTGGCGCGGGCTGACCGGGCGGCCGTCCGCTTGCGGGTGACCCTGCGCCTGGCCCGGGACCTGGGCGGCCTGTCCGCGGGCGCGCACCGCTACGCTGCGGGTGAGCTGGACCAGATCGGCCGCATGCTCGGCGGCTGGCGCAAGCGCTGGCGCAAGAAGGCCCGGGCCTTCACCGCGACGTGACCCCCACAGGAGGCCGACCGGACCGCCCACCGCGTGGTCCGCGGCGGGAGCTGGAACAACACCGCGCGCGACGCGCGCTCTGCGTACCGGAACAGGAACAACCCCAGGAACCAGTGGCACAATCAGGGCTTCCGGCTCGTCCTGTCCGCCGCCCCCAACCCGAGGTCCCCAGTGACCTGCGTGGAAGCAGGACCCCGAGCAGGTCGGCCTCCAGCGGCAGCCTCGGCTGCCCGACCCCGCTCGCCCGTTCTGGTAGGAGCGCCTCGGCGCCGTCCGAACGTCCGGGCGAGCCCCCTCTCCCATGAGGACCGCGCGCGGGCTGTTCCCGAGGCTGGTCGACCCCGACCACCTGGAGCGCGCCGCAGCCCTGACCGTGCGCGGCAAGCGGCGGGGCTCCGAGGTCGCGTGGTTCCTGTTCCGCCAGGAGCCGCTGCTGGCCGAGCTGCGCGAGGCGCTGTACTGCGGGCGCTATCGCCCTCAGGGCTTCGAACTGCTGCGCATCCAGGAGCCCAAGCGGCGGCTCATCGCCCGCGCGCCGATCCTGGACCGGGTGGTACACACCGCCCTGGTCGAGCTGATGGGGCCGGCGCTGCGGCGCTCGGCGACCGATGACGCATATGCCTGCCGCCCCGGCTTGTGGACCGCCGGGTGCGGGACACCCGCTTCATGGGCGTGCTGGACGCCGTCCTGGAGGCCGGCGCGGGCCTGTACGACGATCCGGCGGATCGCGCCTGGGTGGGGCTGCCGGACGACTGGCCGCCGCGCGGCCGGGGCCTGCCCATCGGGGCGCTCACCAGCCAGCTCTTCGCCGCCCAGGTGGTGCTCAACGAGCTGGACCATGTGGTCAAGCGGCAGCTCAAGGTCCCAGGCTACGTGCGCTATGTCGACGATCTGTTCCTCTTCGGCCGAGGCCGGGGCGAGCTGCGCCGGTGGCGCGCGGCGGTGGTCGCCTGGGTGCGCGAGGAGCGGGACCTGCGGGTCAAGCACCCCAGCGCCCGGATCCTGAGCTGCGCGGGGCACCTCGACGCGCTGGGCTACCGCATCACCCGGACCGATCGGCGCGCCCTGGGCAAGGTGAAGCGGCGCATGCAGGCCCGGATCCGTGAGGCGGCGACCCGCCGGCCAGGGCAGGCGCCGCAGGTAGCGCTGGAACAGTCCCTGGCGTCGTCGATCGGCGTGATGTTGTTCTGAGCTGGCCGGCGTCGGCGAGCGGACGGTGAGGTTGGCCGGCGGTCCGGCGAGGTCGGCCGGTTCGTGGGGTGTCGGGCCGGCTGCCCGGCGAGGTTGGCACATCCGAGAGGCCGATCGGTGGCCAAGGTGGCCGGAGCGTGGCCGGACGTCGGCCACATCCGCCGTGTGTGTCGGCGAGGTCGGCGACGTCGCGTTCCGGCGACAGCTCTTCCGTGACGCCGATGTCATCGGCATCGTCGATGGCCCAGGTGCTACAGCCCCTCCGCCGTGGGGGTCACCCGACTCGCCGGCCGTCGTCGTGATCTCGCCGGGCTCGCCGGGGCGAGACACACTCTCTATGATCCAGGATCAAGGCTCGGGGGCGGCGGACAGAACGAGCCGGAAGCCCCGGTCCCCGAGCCCGAGCCCCGGGACCCAGTCGTTCCGGAACGCAGAGCGCGCGAAGCGCGCGGAGATGAACCAGCTCCCGCCGCGGACCACGCGGAGGGCGGCGAGATCCGCCGGCTCCTCCGGCCAATCCTGCCCCTGGACGGTCATCCTTGGCACATTCGGGTCAAGGGTGACGCCGGTCTCCCGGCCTCGGTAGTGGCGCACCCAGGGGTCCAGGCACCACTCCCAGACGTTGCCGTGCAGGTCGAACAGACCCCAGGGGTGCTCGGCGCCCCGGTCCGTGGGCGGCGTGGCGACCGGGTGGGTGCGCTGGCCAGAGTTGCCGTCGTACCAGCCGACGGCGGCCAGATCGGCCACGGTGTCACCGCTCCAGTACCGGGTGGTGGTCTCTGCCCGGCAGGCGATCTCCCACTCGGCCTCCAGGGGCAGGCGGGCTCCCAGCCACTCGGCGAAGGCGACGGCGGCGTACCAGGTGATGTTGTTCACCGGATGGTGGGTCTGATCAGCAGGGGGGCCGTTGAAAGAGCTCCGCGCTTCTCGATGCCCCGGATCGAAGCGCTCGTACTTCGCCCAGGTCACCGGCACCGCCAGCATGCGCAGCGGCTTGAGCAGCGTCACCGGATGCTGGGGCCCCTCGGCGCTGCCTCGGCCCTCCTCGTCCTCCGGGCTCCCGACGACGTACTCCCCCGCCGGGATCGTCTTCCACAGCCCCCGCTCCTCCAACTCCCGCCTCAAGCCCTCCCGCTCCCTCGGCCGATGCCGCCGCAGCACCTCCTCCGCCAAGGCCCCCGCCCGCTCCCGCACGTCCGCGACCGTGCCCTCCGCCACCGTCCCGGCCACCTCGCCCCGGGCGATGCGCCGCAGCAGCTCCCGCGCCCAGAACAGGTCGTTCCCGTCGGTGGTGCCCTGGGCGAAGGTGTCCACCAGGCCGACCACCACGCCCAGGTCCCCGATGGTCTCGGGCAGCTCCAGCAGCAGGTCCCGACGGGCCTCCCACTTGTCCCAGCCGCCCTCCAGGCCCAGGGCGGTCCGCACGGTCTCGGGGGAGAGGCCCTCACCCTCGGCGACGACCCGGGCGACCAGCGCCCCGTGGCCCTCGGCGGCGACCCAGGCGACCAGGCGGTCGGCGTGCTCCCCGTCCAGCAGGCCGCAGGCGAGCGCCAGCACCTCGGACCAGGCCTCGGGCCGCTCCCGGCTGCCCTGGAGGATGCGCGGCAGGTCTCCGGGCAGCTCGCTGACCACCCGCGAGGCCGTGGAGAAGGCCGCCTTGGCCTCCAGCGTCGGTGCCTCGCGCTCCAGCACCTCCAGCGCGTCCATCTGCGCCACCAGGGCCTCGGCGGCGAAGAACTCCCGGAAGGTGCGGTGGGGGAAGACGAGGCTCTGCCGCGCCGAGCCGGGCTCGCCGTGGACCTCGACCAGGCCGCTGACCCGCTGGATGTCCCGCAGCATGGCCTCCACACCGCCGAAGACCCGGCCCGCCGCCGAGCCCTGGAGGGCCTTGCGCACGGCGCGCAGGGGGTAGGCGTCCCGCTTGCGGTCGTGCAGGGCCAGGGAGACAGCGCCCAGGGCGCGGCGGGCCAGGGCGACGTCGGTGAGCCGGGGCCGGTCGCTGTCCAGGGGGTGGGGGTCGAGCATCAGGCCGATGGCGGTGGCGTAGAGGTCGGCGCGCTTGTCCGGGATGCCCGCGCCCTGGCCCAGCAGCACGCCGACGAGGCTGAGCAGCAGGGGGGTCTCGGCGAGGTCGCGCATGCGGTGACGGGCGCGCAGCCGACGCAGCACCCGGTCGACCAGGCCGGGGTCGGTGCAGTAGCGGGAGAGCAGCTCGGCCTGGCGGTCCGGGTCGAGGGGCAGCAGCTCCAGGTCGCGGAAGTCGCCGGGCAGGTAGTCGTAGTCGGCCACCCGGCTGGAGACGACCACGCGGCAGGGGCTGAGGGTCGCGGCGATGCGGGTGACCTGGAGCCGCGCCCGGGGCAGGTCCAGGGCTTCGTCCAGGCCGTCGAGCAGCAGGACCAGCGCGCCCTGGGCCGCGCGGCGCTCCAGCAGGGCGGCGATGTCGGGCCCGTAGCGGGCGGCAGCCGCGCGCCACAGCCCCGCGTCGCAGACCTCGGAGACCTTGAGCAGCAGGGGCACGGGCCCGCCCTCGTCCAGCAGCTCGCGGGCGCGCTGGCGCAGCAGGGTGGTCTTGCCCGAGCCGGGGCCGCCCAGGACCACCCACAGGCGGTGCTCGCGGCGCAGATAGTCGCGCAGGGGGGCCTCGGGGGGCAGGCGCTGGTCCACAGCGCCCGTGGGCCGCACCCGCAGGCGCACGTAGACCTCGGAGAGGTCCCGGCGGCCGTCGGGGCAGAAGACCCGGCTGAGCTGCTCGGCCTCGGCGCGCAGGGCCTCGGCGTAGCGGGTCAGCAGCGCGGCCTCGTCTGCTGAAGACTCGATGAGGACGGGATCACGGACGGGCGCGAGGCGCTGGAGGAGCGGCAGCAGCTCCTCCTCCCGCTCCCCGTAGGGCAGCACCACGAAGCGCTGTCCCTCGCTGTGCTCAGCGCGCAGGGCCTCGACCCGGTCGGCCCGGACCAGGCGGTAGTGCCGGGTCTCCGAGCCGGCGAAGAGCTGCCCCGACCAGGCCAGCAGGCGACGCAGGGCCCCGTCGCTCAGGGCGTCGTCGAAGCCGACCAGCACGAAGGTGCGGGTGGTGCGCAGGGCCTTGAGCAAGGCGTCGGCGGCGGGGTCGTGGTGGAGGCGGGCCAGGTCGGCGCGGCCGAGCAGCAGGGAGTCGGGCTCGGACCAGTGGCCGTGGAGGTGCAGCACGCCCCTGGCCTGGCCGCGCAGCAGGCGCTCGACCTCGGAGGTCTTCGTCCAAGGCACCGCCGGCAGGCCCAGGGCGCGGGCGAGCAGGCCGTCGGGGGTGACTGTGGCGATGAGCACGTCGAGCTGGGCCAGGGTAGTGAGCGCGGCGGGGGGCGTCAGGGGCTCGAAGGTGTCGCGGAGCCAGCTCTTCAGCGCCCCAGGGACGAGCTGGTCGCGCAGCAGGTCGCCGACGGCGGTCAGCCGGCCGCGGGCGAGGATGCGGCGCCAGTCGTCCCGCTCCTCGGGGTCGAGGTGGTCGAGCTGGTCGAGGCCGGCGGCCAGCAGGCCGGCGGGGGTGAGGCGGGCGTCGCCGGTGAGGTGGTGGAGCAGGGACGGGCCGACGAGGAGGACGGCGTCGCGGGAGCGGAGGGTCTCGGCGAGGTCTGGGTGGAGGGTCATGGTGGTGCGCCCAGGCGGGAAGGTAACGCGGGGTGGGCGAGGGCGGCGAGGTTGGCCGGGGGGCGGCGCGCTTGGCCGGCGGTTCGGCGAGGTCGGCCGGTTCGTGGGGTGTCGGGCCGGTGGGCCGGCGAGGTTGGCACATGGGGGGTGCCGATCGGCGGCGAGGGTGGCCGGGGCGTGGCCGGGCGGCGGCGACATCCGCCGCGTGCGTCGGCGAGGTCGGCCGCGTCGCGGTCCGGCGACAGGTCTTCCGTGACGCCGATAGCATCGGTGTCATCGACGGATCAGGCGCTACAGGCACTCAGCCGAGCGTGTCACCCTGCTCGCCGGTCGTCGGCGCGATCTCGCCGCGTTCGCCGGGGCGAGACACACGCTCCACTATCCAGGATCAAGGCTCGGGGGCGGCGGACAGAACGAGCCGGAAGCCTTGGCTCCTGACCCCGATCCTCGGGCTCCTGCTGTTCCGGTACGCAGAGCATGCGTTGCGCGCGGTGTTGTTCCAACTCCCACCGCGGACCATGCGACGGGCGGTCAGATTTGCCGGCTCCTCTGGCCAATCTCGCCCCTGCAGGGTCATCTGCGGCACATCCGGGTCCAGGGTGACGCCGGTCTCCCGACCTCGGTAGTCGTTGACCCAGGTGTCCAGGCACCACTCCCGGACGTTGCCGTGCAGATCGTGCAGGCCCCAGGGGTGCTCGGCGCCCTGGTCCGTCGGTGGGGTGGCGACCGGGTGGGTGTGCCGGCCAGAGTTGCCGGCGTACCAGCCGACCGCGGCCAGGTCCGCCTCGGTATCGCCGTTCCAGTATTGAGTGGTCGTCCTCGCGCGGCATGCGATCTCCCACTCGGCCTCCAGGGGCAGTCGGGCCCCCAGCCACTCGGCGAAGGTGGCGGCCGCGTACCAGGTGACGTTGTAGACGGGATGCTGCTCCTGCCGGTCAACAGGGCAGCGGCCGTCGAAGTCGTCCCGGGCGGCGCGGTGCCTCGGGTCGAAGTGCTCGTACATCGCCCAGGTCACCGGCACGGCCAGTATCTGAAAGGGGCTGGTGAGCGTCACCGGATGCTGAGGGCCTTCATCGTCGAACCGTCCCTCCTCCTTCTCTGGGCTGCCAACGAGGTAGTCACCGGCCGGGATGGTCTTCCACAGATCCTGCTCCCGGAGTGAACGCCGTAGCGCCTCCCGCTCCTTCGGCCGATGCCTGGCCAGCAGCACCTCGACGAGCACTCCCGCCCGCGCCTGAACGTCCTGCAGGGTCGTCCCTCTCGGCACCTCTCCGGTGACCTCACCCCGTGCGATGCGTCTCAGCAGCTCCCGCGCCCAGAACAGGTCGTTGCCGTCGGTGGTGCCGCGCGCGACGTTGTCGACCAGGCCCACGACCACGCCCAGGTCCCCGACGGTCTCGGGCAGCTTGAGCAGCAGGTCGCGCCGGGTCTCCCACTGGCCCCACCCCGACTCCAGCCCCAGCGCGCGCTGCACCGTCTCTGCGGACAGGCCCTCGCCCTCGGCGACCACCCGGGCGACCAGCCGGGGGTTGCCGTCTGCCGCCAGCCAGGCGATCAGCCGGTCGGCGTCGGTGCCTTCGAGAAGGCCACAGGTCAGGGCCAGCACCTCAGACCAGGTCTGCGGGCGCTCCCGGCTGTCCTCCAGGATGCGCTCCAGGACGGGCTCGGCGGTCCTTCGGCCGCTGTGGGAGGCGTTCAATGCGGCCCCCGCATTCCAGGCCGGGGCGTCCCGCTCAAGCAATCGGCAGTCGTGCAGGGCGGCGACCAGCGCCTCGGCAGCGAAGAACTCCCGGTAGGTCCGGTGGGGGAAGTGGACGCTGGCCTGGGCGCTGCGGGCCCGGCCGCGCACGGTGACCAGCCGGGTGACCTTGGCGACGTCTCGCAGCAGGGCGTCGACGTCGCCGTAGACCTCGCGGACCTGCTCGTTCAGCGCTTTGTGTTCCTGTAGCGCCCGCGCCACCTGCCGCATGGGGTAGCGGTCTCGAGCCTCGCCGTGCAGGGCCAGCGACAACACCCCCAGCACCTCGCCGGCCAGGGCCTCGTCCTTGAGCGTTGGGCGCTTGCGGTCCAGGAGGCTGGGGTTCAAAGCCAGCGCGATGGCCTCGCTGTACAGGGTCGCGCGGCGCTCGGGGGGGTCCTGGTCGGGGTTCGCGCGCAGCAGGGTGCCGATGAGGCTCAGCAGCAGCGGCGTCTCCACGAGGTCCCGGGTGCGGGGGCGAGCGCGCATGCGGGTGAGCACGCGGTGGGCTCGGCGGGCGTCGGTCGTGTAGCACAACAGCAGCTCCTCCTGCTGGTCTTCGTCGAGCGCGCGGATCATGAGGTCGTCGAAGCCCGTCAGGGGGTCGTAGTCGGCGTCCCGGCTGGAGAGCACGACGCGGTGGCCTTGCAGCTCGGCGGCCAGGCTGACCATCTTCTCGCGGGCCTCGTTGGGGTTCAGGGCTTCGTCCAGGCCGTCGAACATCCACAACAGCTCGCCATGCTGCTGGAGCATCCCGGCGATGTCGGCGTCATAGCGCTGCTCCACCGCGCCCCACAGCCCCTCAGCGCAGACGTCGGGGACCTTGAGCAGCACGGGCAGGGGGCCGTCCTCGTCCAGCAGGCGCAGGGCGAGCTGGCGTACGGAGGTGGTCTTGCCGGAGCCGGGGCCGCCCAGGACCACCCAGCGGCGGCGGCTCCCCAGCAGGTAGGCGGAGAGCGGGGCCTCGGCGGGCTGGTCGCGCAGCTCGTGCTCAGCCTGGGGGCGCAGGCGCAGGCGCACGTAGACGTCGGAGAGCTTGCGACGGTGGGGGGCGGCGAAGGGGGCGTTGAGCAGCTCGGCCTCGGCGGTGAGCTTGCGCTTGTAGCGGTCCAGAGTCGCGGCGTGGTCTGCTGAAGACTCGATGACGACGGGCTCACGGACGGGGGCGAGGCTTTGGAGGAAGGGCAGAAGGTCGTCCTCCCGCTCCCCGTAGGGCACGACGACGGTGCGGTCCTCCTTGGGGAGACCGGCGCGCAAGGCGTCGACCTGGTCGTCCTGGGCCAGCAGGTAGACCCGGCTCTCGGACTCCGCGAAGCGGGCGCGGGCCCAGCGCCACAGGGCGTCGAGGGCGGGGGTGCGCAGCGCGTCGGCGCAGCCGATGAGGACCAGGGTGCGGGAGGTGCGCAGGGCCTGGAGGATGGCCTGGGCGTGGGCGTCTTCGAGGGCCCGGACGCCGAGCAGCACGCTGTCGGGGGTGTCCCAGCAGCCCAGCAGGTGGAGCACGCCGGGGGCGTCGCCGCGCAGCCAACGCTCGGCGCCGCTGCGGTCGGTCCAGGGGATGGCGGGACGCTCCAGGGCGGCGGCGAGCAGGGTGTCGGGGGTGGCGCTGGCCAGGGGCACGCCCAGGGCGCCGAGGGCCTGGGCGATGGCGGGGGCCTTCGGCGTCAGGGCGCCGAGGGCGTCGCGCAGCCAGCGGGCGCGCTCGCCGGGGCCCAGCTCGCGGGAGACCAGCTCGGCGACGAGGTGCTGGCTGGTGGGGTGGTTGGTGGCCAGCAGGGCCTCGTAGGGGGCGAGGTGGGCGGCGACGAGGCGGCCGAGGGTGACGAGGCGGTCCAGGCCGTGGCGCAGGAGGCCGGTCCAGGAGGTGGTGGGGGCGTCGGCGCTGAGGTGGCGGGCGACGGCGCTGCCAACGAGGGCGACGGCGTGGGCGGTGTGGAGGTCGGCGCGGAGGTCGGCGTGGAGGGTGGTGGGCATGGAGGTCCCCGGATGTTGGTGGGGTATCGCGGGGAGGGGGCGGGGGGCAACTCCACGACGTGCTCCGTTCCCAGAGTCAGGAGTCCTCGATCACCCACAGCGCTGAGTCCACGACCCGGAGACGGTCACCTGCCGCAAGGCTGATCGGAGCGGCATGGGTCTCAACAGAGGAGCATCGTCACCAGCCGCCACCGAATCCAATGTGGATCGTGCCTGCGTTATCAACGGCCACATCAGAATGCTCTGCCGCCACGGCGAAGTCAGCGAATGCATCCGCGTTCAGATCCAGCCCGCCAATGACTGCCGAACCAGCGTTGTCTCCTACCCCTGATCCGGGTAGAACCACCGAAGAGTCTACGACCTGCCGCCCTGCTGATGGCACGTCTGTGATCAGATAGGCCGCACCCCTGGCCGCTGACTGACCATCACGCTCGTACGTTCGCGCACCGACAAGAAGTTCCGGTGTTCCATCTGCATTCATATCGAGCAGGTTCGTGCCAACGATGGCAACGGAGCTGCCGAATCTGTCACCAGGTTGTTCGCCGTACAGCACCGCCGAGGCCTCAGCCAGCGAATGGTCACCCGAAGGGTCTCCCAGGATGTAGACAGCCCCTACAGTCCCGGACTCCTGCTCGAAGTAGGGAGCACCTACAACAACGTCCAGACTGCCGTCTCCGTCTATGTCGCCTGATTCGACACAGTGCTCCACTCCTCGATCATCCGACTCTCGATACCAGAAACTGGTGTCAGAGTCCGGCAAGTAGGCGACTTCCACGTAGTCAGAAATGGGCCCCTTGAGGATGATCAAGCCTCCGTTTACATCGTCACCGAGAATCAGGTCGTCAATCCCATCGTCGTCCAGAACGTCAGCTCCGTCGAAGACCCAGTATCCTAACGTCAGAACTCCCGAGCCTTCGCCAACGATGACGCTGTCCGCGTCACTGGCGTCAACGATGCCTGTCCTGTTGCTCTCAAACATCAGTACGGAGCCGGCTCCACCCGCAGCGTGCGAATCACCAAGGAGCAGATCGTCACCAAGGGTCGCGATAACCTTGCCCAACTCCTGCTCCTCCCGGTCACCGATGATGGTCAATCTGGCTCCTGGAAGTCCCAATGAGAGGTCTGCTCCAGACAAGAGATAGACGGCTCCCCCGTTGCTGACCGCAGCGTCGTTGCCGTATGCTCCCACAACAAGCTCGTCCAGTCCATCCTGGTCGATATCCCCCAGTCCGGCAACGTCGCTCCCGGCGTAGTCTTGGATCTCTTCCCCGACGATCTTGAGGTGGGTGTCGACTCTTCCTGACCGCAAGGCCGCTCCTGAAATTACATATGTGGCACCACGATTCAGATCGGCATCTTCACCATACAGTTTGGCCCCCACGATCAGCTCTTCCCCCCCCAGGCCATCGACGTTCGCGGAGCTGAGTACATTCCCCACCCGATCTTCGTCTCCTTCACCGTGCAATTGGACAGGTAGATCGTTCAAATCACTATATGTGCTCCAGAAACACTCTGACCAGCTTGCTTGCTCAGACCCTCCGCAGTCATTCACCACGGAATCGCCACATTCCTCGGCTGCTCCAGGATAGCGAGCAGGGTTCGAGTCGTCGCAATCGGCCTCATCACAAGACTCCAGCGCGTTCACCGCCCAGCCATCACCGTCCGCATCGACGCCGTCCATTCCATCGCAGTTCTGGTCAGAGCCATCACAGTGCGGATCAGCCTGTCCGGGATGACGGCCTGCATCCTCGTCGTCACAGTCCTCTTCGAGCAGGTAACCATCCCCATCAAGGTCATCGTCCGGCGTGTTCTCGTCGCAGTCGTCGTCGACGCCGTTGTAGGGAATCTCGTCAACCTCCGGGTTCGTTTGGTCATCTGCGTTGTCGCAGTCCTCAGTCCACGCCGAGGCGTCCTCATCCGGGTCCCCAGCTTCCCCGACCTTGTGGTCGCTGATGTAGCAGCCCTGCCCCGCCACGACCCCCAGCAGAACAACCACAGTCAGTCTCTTGCCTACTTCTTCAAACATGTGAAGTTCCACGAGGTGCAGTTGATGGAGAATACGCCGCTCGGGGCCACGGTGAAGACCCCCTGAGACCGTGACAGCGTCCCATCCGCCCACCGCGCCCGCAGCTCGTACTCCCCCACCGGCACCGACTGCCCCGGCGCCCCGAACTCGAAGCGCCCCCCGTCGCCCTGGAGCACGATCGCCTTCGCGTCGCCGGAGACGCTGACCCTCCCCGTTGAGGCTGCTGCGGGCCTGGGCCTGACGACCACTTTCTTCGGCTCTGGCTCGGTGACCGGCGTGTCCCAGGGGCTGGACGAGGTCGACGGTTCCGGCGTGGTATGAGGCGCAGGGGCCGCGCCGTTCTCCTTTGCCACCGGAGCCCCGGTCTTCGGCGCGGAAGGCCGCTTGATCTGCTCCTCGGGCGGACTCGAAGACCCCTCCGTGTTCTCCATGCGAGGTTCCGCTACGGGCTGTGCGGAGGGCTCAGGCTCTACGGCTCCGGGGTCTGGGGGCGAGACCTCTTCGGTCACGGCATCGGCCATCGGCGCGCTTGGCAGTCCCCACCAGACGAGGCCCCCGAACCCCGCACAGGCGCCGAGAAGAAGCATGGTGCCCACGAGGGCGAACACAGGCCAGCGCCGGCCGGGTACGACCACAGGGGGCGCTTCCTGGGGCACCTCCCGAAGCGTGGGCTCCGGCACCGCCCTCCCCACCGCCTCCGTCGGCGGCAGCACCTCGCCGCTCAGGCGACTCTGCTCGATGGACCACGCGCTGCTCGGCTCGTCCAGGTCCAGGAGGGTGGTCCGGTCAATTTGCGTCTCGGCCGGCACGAGGTTGAAGGTGCGACCGTCGGTGACGACGGTACGGCCCGCCAGCTCGCCCCCGGGCGCGCCGCTCTCTCCAGCAGGGGAGGCCGCCATCGCTGCCCGCTTCACTTCGACCAGCGGGCTGACCACGCGCTCCGCCCACTCCCCCAGGCTCTCGCCCTCGCCAAGCTCTCGGACCAGGCGCCGCAGCGCGTTCTTGAACTCTCGCGCGCTAGGGCGAGGCTCCGGGCTCCAGGCGAGGGTTCGAACGATCAACTCGACCAGCGCGTCGTTCACGCCGTCGACCTGCGCCAGGGCCTCCCGGACCCCGGCCATCCGCGTCTGCTGGTAGGACGCCAGGCTGAAGCCCCGCTCGCCCCTCATCAGCGCTTCCACGGCCGGGCCCAGCAGGTTGAGTCGCCCGCCTGTGATCAGCTCGTAGAGCACCGCCCCGAGGGAGAACACGTCGCCGCCGGGGTGCTCCTTGCCGCTCAGGCGTTCAGGAGCCGCGTATTCCTTGGTGAGGAACATGTTGGTCCGGGTGACCGCCTCGCGGCTGTCGAACTCGGCCCGCGCGATGCCGAAGTCGAGCACCTTCACGTCGCCGTGCGCCGTGAGCTGGATGTTCGAGGGCTTGATGTCCCGGTGCAGCAGGTGGAGCGGCCTGCGGCCCCGCTCCGGGTGCTCGGGGTCGTCGACCTTGTGGTTGTAGGCGTAGTCCAGGGCGCTGGCCACCTCCTGGCAGACCTCCAGCGCGGCCCCCAGGGGCAGCCGCCCGTTCGCCTTGAGGATCTCCTTGAGGTCCGCCCCCTCGACGAACTCCATGACGACGGTCCAGCGGCCCTCCAACTGCGCGAGGAGGTCCACCTTCACGATGGCCCGGTGGTTGAGCAGACCCAGGATGCGCGCTTCGTCCTTGAGGCGACGGGCGACGTCGTCGACCTGGGCCATGTTGGTGTTGAGGACCTTGAGGGCGACGTCCTTGCGGAAGCCGCCGTCCCCGACTTTGCGGGCCCGATAGACCTCGCCGAAGCCGCCCTTGCCGATGCAGGACAAGATGTGGAACTGCTGGCCCTGCGGCGTCACCAGGTGATCACCAGCGCGGTGCCGAGGCCAGCGGCCACGACGCCAGCTCCGATGGCGGCGGTGCTGAAGGCGTTCGCGCGGCCCTGGAGCTGCTCGGGGTAGTCGCTGTCGAGGGCGTTGAGGGTGTCGAAGTCGTTCGCCTCCACGGCGTCCGCGAAGGCGTCGAACTGCCCCTTGGCCGCGGCGGCCCTCCACCAGAATGCGCCCGCGGCTCCGGCCGCGACGACCGTCCCGCCGCCCAGGAGCGCCTTCGCCACCGGCGAGCTTCGCTCCCGGGGGGCGGAGCGGGACGCGAGGTCGTTGGGGCAGCTCACCGTGACGGTCGGGGGTCGCTCCCCGGCGGCGACCAGGCGACTCCAGAGCAGGTCTCCATCCGGGCCCAGGGGCTGGAGGATGGCGGGGCGGTCGGCGCTCCAGATGGTCGAGGCCTGCCCGTCCACCACCAAGGACACGCATGCGGGCGCGTCGAGTTGGCCGACCGCTCCGGTCGATGGGCGCCGGGCTTCGTCGAGGGCCAATCGCAGGGGGCTCCCCTCGGGGGCCTGGGCGTCGGACAGGGAGAAGCCCGGGTCCGCGTTGACGGCCGCGCGCAGGGCGCGGACCACGTCGTCGTCGCGCTGCTGGGTGACGGCCTCCAGCGCGCCAGCCAGGTGGACCTGCGCCGCGTCTTCCCGGGCGATGGGCTCGCCGAGGCAGGGGATGCCCTCCTGCACCGCGCTCAGGGAAGACTGGAAGGCCTCGCGGTCGGAGGTCTCGAAGAAGGCGACTGCGGCGGCGTTGGCGTGCGCGCCGACCTCGGCGCTGGTGGTGGTTGTGGGGCAGTCGCCGGCGATGGCTGGCCCGTAGGAGAGCGCCCCCAGCAGCAGCAGCAGCGCGCCTGCTTGGTCTCTCAAGGTCGTCAAGGTCGTCCAGCTCCCGTCCAGTTGGATGGCAGATATCCTACAACTTCCGCTGGTCAGAGGTAAACTCTCCAGGATGCCCGCTCCCACGGGGCGCGCGGGAAGGAAGAGGACACGCCCCATGCCGCTGCTCATCCTAATGCTGCTCGGCTGCTTCATCTTCGAGGAGAAGCGCACTGAGGCGGACGATCCCGATGGGGATGGGTATGGCTGGGCGAGGGACTGCGACAACCGGGCCGGCTCCACATTCCCAGGAGCAGCAGAGAAGGACTCAACCAGCCTGTGCATGCGTGACGCTGACGGGGATGGCTTCGGCGATATTGACGTTGAAGCGCCACTCGAGCCGGGATCTGATTGCGACGATTCCGATCCAGCGGTCAGTCCTGAGGCCGAGGAGATCCCCTACAACGGTGCAGACGACGACTGCGATTCAGACACTCCAGACGACGATCTGGACCGGGATGGATACGGGACCGCACAAGACTGCGACGACGATGACCACCACAGCTACCCCGGTGCGGCCGAGGTCTGGTACGATGGTACAGATCAAGATTGTGGTGGGGACAACGACTATGACGCTGATGGAGACGGGTGGGCATCTGCCGAGAACCCCAATGCTAATGGGATCGCCGGGGAGGATTGCGATGACCAGGATCCCCATGTCTTCCCCAGGGCAGAAGAGATCTGCCGCGATGGAAAGGTGAACGATTGTAGTGGCAGCCTCGCTGTGTCTCGCGCCCTCTGCGAGTTCCCAGAAGAACGAGGGCTGGCGGATGCTGACGGCAAGTTCATCGGAGAGGCCCTGGAGGACAAGGCCGGGATGTCCGTAGCAGGGATTGGAGACCTGAATGGGGATGGCTTCGCGGATCTGGCGGTTGGAGCCCACGGCAACGATGGAGAGGTATCCAACTCGGGTGCCGCCTATGTCCTGCTTGGGCCGCCAGCGGGAGGACCAACGCTCGCGGACGCCGGGTTCAAGATCCGAGGGGAAGAAGAGCAGGCCCTTTTGGGATGGGCTGTTGCCGGTATGGGTGGACCAGGCGAGCCGTCATAGGGTGGCCTCCTGGTCAGCGCTCCTTACTCCGACGTTGGTGTTGAGGACGGTGGCGCCGTCTATTTGTGGAGTTGACCCGCTTTGGTGGACACCCCCAAACTTCGGATTCGGAGTGTCCCGATGTCGAGAAAAACCTACCCCCCTGAGTACCGCCGCCGGCTCGTAGAGATGGTGCAGGCGGGGTACTCATACCAACCTGCAATGAACCAGAGACTCTCACGCGGGTGATGGCCACCAGTGGAACCGGGTGAGTCCACGGATCAACTCGGTGGCCTTGTCCAGACACCGCAGGCGCTGGGCCAGGACCTCCTGGAGCTGGTCGAGCGTGCTGAATGGGCGGTTCGCGACCGCCTCCCGGGTCAGGGGCCAGAGGCGCTCCGCAGGCTGGAGCTGAGGCGAACAGGGCGGGAGGAAGACCAGATGGATGCCCTCGGGGATCCTGAGGTTCTGCCCGGTGTGCCAGCCCGCGCCATCGACCACGAGGACCACCCGCTTGCCAGGCCCGACGCCCTGGGTCAGGGCGAACTCCTCGAGGGAGACCTCCCAGGCGGCCTTGTTCACGCAGGGCATGAGCTGCCAATGGACATCGCCGGTGTCGGGTCGGACGAACCCGTAGACGTAGAGCCACTTGTAGCGGGGGTGCTGCCGGGCGATGAGCGGCTGTCCGCGGCGCGCCCACACCGCCCTCAACACCGGCTTGAGGCCGATACGGGCCTCATCGTGGGCCCACAGCTCGACCTCGGCGTCGGGGTACTTCGTGCGGATGTCCTCCACAGCCTCCAGGAGGGCACGGCGTTTGAAGTCCTCCTGGGCGTCGGGGTCGGCCTGAACATGGGAGGGCCGAGGACGGCGTCGGCGATAGCCCAGCCGCTTCATGTACCGGTAGGCCGTGGTCTCATCCACCGTCCGACCCGTGCGCTCCCGGATCCAGTCCACGACCTGGCGACCGCTCCACAGACCGCCGTCGGCCGGACGACCCTCCAAGGCCTCAGCGAGCGCCACCAGCCCCTCCTCATCCAAGAGGCGCGCTGCCCCAGGATTGTTGGCGCGCCGGTCGCCCATCGAGGCCGGGCCTTCCGCGTTGTAGCGACGCACGATCTCGAACAACCAGCTCCGGGATACCCCGGTGAGCTCGCTGATGGACCGCGCGCTGTGGCCTCGCATCGCCAGCAGGATGACCTGCCACTGCGCATACGCGTCCGCCTTCTTGGCCGCCTTCATCCGCCTCTCCAAGGCGGGCTCGTCCAGGTGATCGATTACCGTGAGTCGGCGTGCCATCTGACCTCCGTGGCAAGGAGATCTTCGACTTCTATCCTGATCCTGAGTTCAGCGCAGGTTGATATGAGGGCGAGGCGGGAGGGAACTCCCCCGAACATCCTCGTCGCGAGGCTCGGCCCACGACACCCACACCGGTTCGCAGCTATGCACTCGCTGCGTACGGGGAGGGGGGCGTGCCCCCCTTCCCCGAACCCCTCCCCCTGCAGCGATGAGACGATGCTCGACAAGCGGGACCTTGACATCCTGGGGGCTACATGAGGGGATGCTTCAGGTGCCGTGCCTCAGCCATAGTTGATTCGGAGGGTAGATCCCTTCACAATCCCTCCCAGTGGAACGCGAACACCGCTCCCGCCCTCGGCTCCACCTCCGAGTCCGGTGGAACGCCGAGCAGGAGTGTCGGCCCTCCGTCGCCAGAGAGGTCTGGCAAGACCCCGAGCCCAAGCACCGAGGTAGAGTCATCGGACTCCGCGAGGAAGCGAACGTGCGCGTCCTCGGCCATCACCGTGCTCCCGTCGAGCGGCAGATTGTAGAACAGGTAAGCTACCGTGTCGCCCGTGCCGTCCCCTACGCCTCCGATGAGCAGGTCCAGCGCGCCGTCCCGATCGGCGTCAAAGGCGCCTTGGACCGCTTGGCCTACCTCCTGATTCTGTACAGTGCCGACAACGTGAGCATCACACTCCTGAATGGTTGAGGAGTCGCCCCGAACCTCGGCGTGTCCCAATGCGATACACACCAGACCCGTGTTGGAGACCTGCTCGTATTCGAAGTTGTCTACGCCGATGGCCAGATCCTCGAAGCCATCGTCGTTGAGGTCGCCGAGCCTCGCCAGCACCCGTCCTACCCCGTCGCCCTCGTTGACGCCGCGCCACACCGCATGCGAGCTGGAGAGCCGGAATTCGCCGCCGACCGGACCGAGCACCAGGTGCACTGCGCCCCGGTTGTTTACGCCCGCGTCCTCCGATGGCGCGCCGACGACGTAGTCCACCCGGCCGTCGCCGTCGAAGTCCAATGCGGCCACGGAGCGGCCCGCATCGGAGCTCTCCTCAGCGCCGATGAGCTTCGCATCGGCCTCGGACAGGCTCCTCTCGCCGGGTTGGGGGGCCAGGACCAGGTAGGCTGCTCCCGCGTGAAAGGGTTCACCAGGGTCTTCGCTATCTGCGCCGATAAGCAGCCCGGGGGGGCCCTCTGAATTGGCGATCCCCAGGGCGGCGAGGGTTGCCCCGGAGCTGGCCGTGGCAGTCTCTCCGTAGTAGGTCGCGTAGGAGAGCCCCAGGCTCCAGGAGCCTTGCTCGACAGCGACGATGTAGGTCGCGCCAGCATCGTAGGCCGCGGTGTCGTTGTTGAACGCGCCGATGGCGAGGTACTCGGTATCACCACTGGAGCCCAGCCCCACCAAGCCGTAGCTGGCGCGGTCGTCCTCTGCCTCACCCACGTATCGGGCTAGGTGGTCGTCGAGGGGGTGCAACTCGCGGAGCGCCCCGCCGCTGATGACGAACACCTCCCCGGACGACTCGCCGCCGCCGTTCGAGGTGTCGGCGGACACCAGGATCTCCCCAACGCCGTCCCCGTCGACGTCGCCGATGCCCTCCACCTCCCGGCCGGCGTAACCGCTCGCCTCGACGCCGTAGAGCTTTGAGTCGGCCGTAGACATATCCAGGCGACCCAGCGGGACGCAGGCCTCGCGTGCCTCCGCGATACTGCCGTTGCAGTCATTCAGCAGTCCGTCGTCACAGATCTCCGGTGCGTCCGGGTACACCGCTGCCGCCGCGTCGTCGCAGTCCGTGCCGATGGCCACGCCGCTGGTTGACGGGGCGGCATCTCCGTAGCCATCCCCATCCGCATCCTTCATGCAGGCCTCGGCGGAGTCCTGTGGGGCTGCACCGGGGTACGTCTCAGCGGACGCATCGTCGCAGTCTCCCCCTACGACGGCGGTTCCTGAGGGTTGTTCACACGCCGAGAACGGGGTGCCGGTCCCGTATCCATCGCCGTCGACATCTACGTACCATTCCCCCGGCACCAACACAGACCCATCGCTGTTGTCACAGTCCTCTGTCCATGCATGTTCATCCCCATCCGGGTCCTCGGCCTCCCACAGCTTGTCGCCCGAGATGAAGCAGCCAAACGGCACCAGCAAGAGCATCGACATGGGCTGTAGTCCTCCTCTCCCCGCGTGCCCCGTGAGAGCAGGCCGCCCGGAGAGTCTATCTCAGATTGCCAGATATTGAAGGAAGTCCACCGCCCAACCGGGTGGGCGCTGGACGGCCTTGGCTCCGGGCCCGATAGAGCTCGCCGAAGCCGCCCTTGCCGATGCAGGACAGGATGTGGAACTGCTGGCCCTGCGGCGTCACCAGGTGATCACCAGCGCGGTGCCGAGGCCAGCGGCCACGACGCCAGCTCCGATGGCGGCGGTGCTGAAGCCGTTCGCGCGGCCCTGGAGCTGCTCGGGGTAGTCGTTGTCGAGGGCGTTGAGGGTGTCGAAGTCGTTCGCCTCCACGGCGTCCGCGAAGGCGTCGAACTGCCCCTTGGCCACGGCGGCCCGCCACCAGAATGCGCCCGCGGCTCCGGCCGCGACGACCGTCCCGCCGCCCAGGAGCGCCTTCGCCACCGGCGAGCTTCCCTCCCGGGGGGCGGAGCGGGACGCGAGGTCGTTGGGGCAGCTCACCGCCACGGCCGGGGGTCGCTCCCCGGCGGCGACCAGGCGGCTCCAGAGCAGGTCTCCATCCGGGCCCAGGGGCTGGAGGATGGCGGGGCGGTCGGCGCTCCAGATGGTCGAGGCCTGCCCGTCCACCACCAGGGACACGCATGCGGGCGCGTCGAGCTGGCCGACCGCTCCGGTCGATGGGCGCCGGGCTTCGTCGAGGGCCAGGCGCAGAGGGCTCCCCTCGGGGGCCTGGGCGTCGGTCAGGGAGAAGCCCGGGTCCGCGTTGACCGCTGCGCGCAGGGCGCGGACCACGTCGTCGTCGCGCTGCTGGGTGACGGCCTCCAGAGCGCCAGCCAGGTGGACCTGCGCCGCGTCTTCTCGGGCGATGGGCTCGCCGAGGCAGGGGATGCCCTCCTGCACCGCGCTCAGCGAGGACTGGAAGGCCTCGCGGTCGGAGGTCTCGAAGAAGGCGACTGCGGCGGCGTTGGCGTGCGCGCCGACCTCGGCGCTGGTGGTGGCTGTGGGGCCGTCGCCAGCCAAGGCCTCCCCGGAGAGCAGCGAGCCCACCAGCACGGCGCCTGCATGTCGTCGAAGCGTCCTCATGGCCATTCGTCTCCCGCCAGGGTCATCGCCGGCATCCTACACCTTCCGCCGGTCAGAGGTAAACTCTCCGGGATGCTCGCTCCCACGGGGGTGCGCGGGAAGAGGAGGACTACAGCCCATGTCGATGCTCTTGCTGGTACTGCTTGGCTGCTTCATTTCGGGCGAAAAGCTGTGGGAGGCCGAGGACCCGGATGGGGATGAGCATGGATGGACAGAGGACTGTGACAACAGCGACGCATCTGCTTGGACGGGTGACGACTGCCTGGAGGAGAGCCCCGACGACTCCGGCTGTGAGGAACCAAGTGAGTGGTTCGTGGACTCGGATGGCGATGGCTTCGGGGCGGGCTCTCCGACCTCGGCCTGCGAACAACCAGAAGGAACGAGCGTTGTTGATGGCGACTGTGATGATGCCGACTCGACGGTGAACCCGGATGCCACAGAACGCTGTGGGGGAGTGGACGACGACTGCGACGGGTCGGTGGACGAGGAGATCGCGGAGGAGGACCTGGATGCCTGGTATGCCGACGGTGACGGCGACGGCTTTGGGGCAGGGGAGGAGGTTCGGAGCTGTGAGCAGCCTGAGGGCTGGCAGAGCAGGGGCGATGACTGCGACGACGGTGACGCCGAGGTTCATCCACACGCCACAGAGCTATGCGACACCCAGGTGGACGAGGACTGCGACGCGCTCGTGGACGAGGACGCTACCACTGACGCGGACCCCTGGTTCTACGACGGCGACCAGGATGGCTTCGGCGATCCATCGTTCTCCTTGACCGCGTGCGAGCAACCGGCCGGGTATGTGGAGAACGAGCTGGACTGCGACGACAGCGACGAGAGTCGATTCCCAGGGGCGCCCGCTGTGTGCGATGACTGTCTGGTCAATGACTGTGACGGCGACGCCGCTACCGAGAGCCGTGACTGCCGACTCCGCCAGCAGGACATCGACTCTGTATCGCACGCGCTGGCGGGCTACGGACAGGAAGGTCTCGCCGGCTACAAGCTCGGCTCCGCCGATGTCAACGGCGACGGGGTTTCCGACGCCATCATCGGGTCCAATGAGTACTCGAATGGAACCCTTGGGCGCGCCTGGCTGGTCTTTGGACCCATCACCGGGGACCTGTCGCTGGATGCATCAAGCGTCATAGAGAGCCCTCAGGACTCGTCAAGGGTGGGCCGTGGGCGCGCTGCTGCGGGACTTGGGGACCTCCTGAACGGGGACGGCTTCGAGGAGGTGGCCTACGCGGACATCAATGATGACACCGGTGCGCAGGACGCAGGGGTGGCGTACATCTTCGCGGGGAGTGCAGGCTTCTCATCGCTCGCGCCAAGCAGCGCGGCGGTAAGCCTCTATGGCTCGACGTCAAGTGGACAGCTCGGCCACTACGTCCTCATGAACGCCGGAGCAGATCTCAGCGGGGATGGAGCGAGCGATCTCCTGGTGAGCGAGCTCGACACGCTCCATGGCATGTCTGGGCTCAGCAGCGGTGAAGCCTCAACCACTGGCGCGGCCTTCTCGGTTGAGGCCACGGCTGCCATCCGCTCGGCTGCGGTGGCTGATGTTGATGGCGACGGAACCGACGAGCTGGTCGTTGGAAGCCCGACAGCTTCCCGCGGCGGGGAGGTCTACGTGCTGGAGTCAGGGCTGAGCGGAACCGTCGACGCGGAGGCCTCCGCGACGCTTCTCTTTGAGGCGGGATCCAACGAACCGGCCGGAGCATCTGTGGCCGCACTGGACATGGACGGCGATGGCCATGTGGATCTGGCGGTGGGCTCGCCAGACTACAACGTGAGCCGTGGGCGGGTGTTCATCCTTGCCGGTCCTCTGGCGAGCTCTGGGGACCTCGAATCGTTGAGCGATGGTATTCTCGGGATGAGCGACCCCGCGGACGGCGGGGAGGTCCTGGAGGACGTCGGAGACATCGATGGAGATGGGACACGCGACCTGGCGGTGGGCAGCCCCGGGTATGCGTCCTCCAAGGGGGGGATCTCGGTCTACCTTGGCGTGCCGACGGGGTCGGGTGACCTTGAGGATGCGGACATCTTCTTGGTGGGTGAGGCCCAAAGTGACCACGCTGGCTTGGCGATCCGCGGCGCGGGTGATGTCACCGGAGACTGCCACGACGACGTGCTGATCGGCGCGTACAACCACAACTCCGGCCAGGCTGGGGCAGGTATGGTCTACTTGTTTGAGGGTGCCGGAATTTGACTGTGTGGCGCTTCGGGGAGGTCTCGTTGTCACCGTGGCGAGTACCATGTTGAGGCTGGCTGCGGTCGAGATGGGAGGTCCATCTTCTGCCATGGAAAGGTGTTGTGTTGCCATCCATGCAGTCGTTCTCGGGGGGAGGAACTTCCGCATGAGAACCCGGAGCCCCCTACCAGGACGCACCGTACAGCAGATAGATGACACCATCACCATCGGACCCGCTCAGCAGGAGGTCGTCCAACCCATCCCCGTCCATATCCCCCACCTGCAGGGCATCGCTGCCCAGACGTTCTCCATTGCTTCCTTGAAACTCGATATGGTCGAGCGAGTTGATCAAGTGCCTCCCTTCGATGGACTCGCTTCCATAAACAAGGTACGCTCTACCGTTCCTTCCCGATGCGTCACGGGCGCCGATGAGGAAGTCGGCGTGGCCATCCCGATCGACGTCGGCCACGGCGTTACATGAATAGCCGAGTTCGCCGTTTGGAGGTCCATAGATTTCCTGGATCGAATCCCACTCGTCCAGGGCCACGGGAGAGGTGGTCTCCACAGCCGCCCCGGAGACCAGGTAGACGGCACCCTCATGGTCCTCATCGCTCCCACGGGAGCCGCAAACCAGGAAGTCCTCCGCGCCATCCCCGTTGACGTCACCCGCCGTCGCGACGGCCCTTGCGGGGGACTCGTCCACATCGGTGTTGCCCAGGAGCTGCAGGTCTGCGTCGGCGGCCAAGCGGTCGCCCGACAGCGGACCCAGGAACAGGAAGGCGGCACCGTAGCCGCCGATGGCTTCGTGAGAGCCGAGGAGCAGCTCGCTGAACCCGTCGCCGTTCACGTCGCCAAGCACGGCGATGGCCTCGCCGATATCCTCCCCGGAGATGCTGATCCCGGCGCCTGGCAGGAGCACCGAAGCTCCAGCCTCTGGGGGCTCCACGACGTAGACGGCCCCAGACACGTCACCATCCTCGAACCCTTCGGCGCTGAGTACAATGCTCACGCCGCCGTCCGCCGTGAGGGCTCTTCCGGCGGCGATCGCTGAGCCCAGCGCCATGTAACGCTCTGTTCCCGCGAACACCGCACGGCCGCTCCAGTCCTCGATCTCCTGGCGCCCGACAGGCTGACTTGTCACCAGGTAGACGGAGCCACCCCCAGTGACATAGTCCTGAGACAAAGGCGCAGCCATGAGGTAATCCCCGAGACCATCGCCATCTACGTCCCCTGTGGCGGCGACAGCCTGACCCAACTCATCCCCCTCTGAGGCTGCCATGAAGGTAGTGGATGCGACCTCCTCCGGGCTGGATTCACCGGAGAGGGCAGCCGTGATGACGAAGACAGCGTCGACATAGGCGCTGTCGTCGTTGAGGGCCCTCCCCCCCACCAGGATGTCCGCGAGCCCGTCTCCATCGACGTCGCCAGCGCTGGAGAGGGTGCCGCGCGACCCGATCCCGAAGCTGGTGAGCGCAGCATCGGCGTTGGAGGACACCTCGCCTCCTGGATAGCAGGCGTACAACTCGTCGCGAATGGACCGGTCGCAGTCGTTCACCAGCCCATCGTTGCAGACCACCTCGGCGCCTGGGAACACCGAGGCGGCTGAGTCGTCGCAGTCGGTCGCGTCGTCCACTGTATCTTCAGGCTGTTCACACGCGATGGTCGAAGATGCTTCGTCGCCGTAGCCGTCTCCGTCACTGTCGGTGTACCAGGTCGGAGCGTCCTCAGCCTCCTCGTCGGCCTCGCCATCGCAGTCGTTGTCGAGCCCGTCACACAGCTCGGGGGCACCGGGGTAGACGACCGGCTCGCCTTCCTCGGTGTCGTCGCAGTCTCCCCCATGGGCCACAAGCCCGCTGGGCTGCTCGCAAGCCAGCACCAGCGTCTCGTCGGCGCCATAGCTGTCTCCGTCGCCGTCGGTGAACCATGTATCGGCGTCCACGGCGTCGTCGTCCACCGCCCCCGAGCAATCGTTGTCCACGCCGTCGCAGATCTCATCGGCACCGGGGTTGACGGTGGGCCGGGTGTCATCGCAGTCGGCCCCTCCTGTCTCCGTCGAGGCCCAGCCATCCCGATCGGCGTCGGTTCCGTCCACGCCGTCGCAGTTCTGGTCGGTCCCGTCCTGGGCGTCGTCGGGGTTGCCCGGGAATCGGTCGGGGTCGCCGTTGTCGCAGTCCTCCGGCCACGGGACCTTGTCGCCATCGGGGTCGAGGGTGGCGTCGAGGTCGCCCACGAAGCAGGCCGGGAGGCCCAGCAGCAGGATGACCAGCAGACTGCATCGAGATCCCAACGTGCGCATCACTTCACTCCCGCTTGCGTCGCGCAAGGATAGCGGATTCGCGCAAGTAGGGTTTGTCGACCCACCAACCGCGTCGCCTTTTCTCTTCGCGACCCCGGCCCTCCACGGAGCATGGGGTCTCCTGCGCCCTCCTCGCCATCCCTCAAGGATCATCCAGATCCGCCCACCGCAGCAGATAGACCAGCCCGAACGACGTGTCCCCGCTGTCCACCTCTACCCCAAGGGTCTCCCGCGCGAAGGCCAGGTCAGGCAGGCCGTCACCGTCGTAGTCTCCCTGCCCTTGCGCGAGGCTGCTCAGGCCGACCGTGGCTCCACAGTCCGCCGCAAACTCCCCCTGGATCTCCAGGATGTCATCCTGCTCTGGCGCCGCGAGCTGGATCGTCCGCTGGGAACTGAGGCGGGTCGCGTTGCCCCACACCACGTAGATCGCACCGACATGCTCGTTCACGGGAGCCTCTTCTGCACGCCTGCAGGGTGCCGCGATCACGAGCTCCTCGAAGCCATCCCCGTCAAGGTCGCCGGGTGTGGCGACCGCTTGGCCGAAGCGGTCGCCGTCTTCGACGCCCTGGAGTACAAGGGTGGCATGCACCTCAAGGTCCAGTCCGCTGAGCTGGATGAACTCGGCATTGCCAGCAGGACGAAGGTCCGCCCTACCCAGGTACGAACGCGCCCATATTCCAGGTTCAAGGATCTGATATCACAGGCCGAACCAGCCGAAACCCCCGGTTCCGGCTCCCCGTATCCGGAGACCCCTCATACCTGAACGCCGAGCGTGCGTAGTCTGCGGTGACGCTCCAACTCCCTCCCCGAACCACACGAGGAGCCGCCAGATCCGGTGGCGCGACGACCGTGTCCTGGCCCCCGAGGAGCATCGTCGCGCCCTGCGGGTCGACAGAGACCCCGGCGCCCCGCCCCCGGTAGTTGGTGGAGAAGGCGTCCAGACAAAGCTCCCACACGTTGCCGTGCATGTCGTGCAGGCCCAAGGGGTGGCGGTGTCCCCGAGGCGTGGGCGGTGTCCCGACGGGGTGTGTGCGGCCGGAGGCGTTGCTCTCGTACCAACCTACGGCCGCCAGGTCCGACTCCGCGTTTCCGCTCCAGTACCGGGAGGTTGTACCGGCTCGGCAGGCGTACTCCCACTCGGCCTCCAGCGGAAGGCGCGCCTCAAGCCACTCCGCGAACGCGCAAGCGGCGTACCAGGTGACGCCGTTCACGGGGTGGCGCCCTTGCTGTTCGGCGGGGCCGTTGCCGGGGTCTCTCGCGGCTTGATGCCCGGGGTCAAAGGCCTCGTACATCTCCCATGTCACCGGGACGGCCAGCATCAGGAAGGGCGTCAGGATGTCCACGCGGTGTTGGGGGGCCTCGGCCTTCCAGTGTCCGCGCTCCGAAGACCGACTCCCCATCTTGAACCACCCTGGGGGGATGGGTCTCCACAGCTCCTCCGCGTCCAGCTTTCGCAGCAGGTTCGCCCGCATCTCGGGCCTGTGCCGGCGCAGAACATCCTCAGCCAGGACGTCTGCGCGCCGTCGGACGTCGGCTGCGGTCTCGTCGGCCGCCGGTCCGGTCACCTCACCGGACGCGATGCGTCGCAGCAGCTCCCGGACCCAGAACAGATCGTTGCCGTCCGTGGTGCCCTGCGCGAAGGTGTCGAGCAGGCCGACCACAACGCTCAGATCCCCGACCGTCTCGGGTAAGTCCAGCAGCAGATCCCGTCGGGTCTCCCATTTCTCCCAGCCGGCCTCCAGGCCCAGCGCCGTCATCACCGTCTCACGGGACATCCCCTCTCCCTCGGCCACCACCCGCGCAACCAATGGGCCGTGACCCTCTGACGCGACCCAGGCGACCAGGCGGTCGGCGGCCTCTCCATCCAGCAGCCCGCACGCCAGCGCCAGCACCTCGGACCAGGCCTCGGGGCGCTCCCGGCTCCCTCGCAGGATGCGCGGCAAATCTCCGGGCAGCTCGTGGACTATGCGAGCCTCCGATGTCAGGGCTGCCCGCGTCTCCAGCCTCGGGGCCGGTCGCTGCAGCACACCATGCTCTTCCATCTGCCACACCAGCGACTCGGCGGCGAAGAACTCGCGGAAGGTCTGGTGCGGGAAGACGAGATGCTGCCGCGCAGCGCCGCGCTCGCCGTCCACCTCCACCAGCCCGGTGACCCGCTGCACCTCCCGCAGCATGCGCTCGACGCTGCCCCAGGCCTGTCGGACCGAATCGCCGACAGCTCCGTTGAGGGCCTTTCGGACGGCCGACAGCGGGTAGGTGTCTCGCTTCGAGTCATGCAAGGCCAGAGAGAGGACGCCCAGAGCGCGGCGCGCGAGCGCGACGTCCCTCAGGCGAGGTCGCTCGCTGTCCAGAGAGTGGGGATCGAGCATGAGCCCGAGGGCCTTGTCATAGAGATCAGCGCGCTTCTCAGGAATGCCTCGCCCCTCGCGCAGGAGCACCCCGGCCAGGCTGAGCAGGAGCGGTGTCTCGGCGAGGTCCCGCATGCGGTGTCGGGAGCGGAGCATTCGCAGCACCCGATCGACCATCCCGGCGTCCGCGCAGTACCGGGACAGCAGCTCGTTCTGCCCGGACTCGTCCAGGGGCAGCAGCTCCAGCTCCCGAAAGTCGCCCGGCAGATAGTCGTAGTCGGCCTTCCGACTGGAGACGACGACGCAGCAGCGGGCAACCGAGTTGGCGATGCGACCGACCTGGTTTCGGGCTTTGGGGACGTCTGGAGCCTCGTCCAGTCCGTCCAGCAGCACAACCAGCCCGCCCTCTGCGGCCCGCGCTCGCAGCAACTCGGCGACCTCGGGGCCGTAGCGATCCGCTGTGGCGGCCCACAGTCTATTGGCGCAGATGTCAGACACCTTCAGCAGCAGGGGGGCTGGACCTCCCGCCTCCAGCAGCTCCAGGGTCATCCTGCGCAGCAGCGACGTCTTCCCCGAGCCGGGAGAACCCAGGACCACCCACAGCCGGTGATCCTGGCGCAGGTAGTCTCGCAGGGGGCCTGCGGGCGGTGGAGGGCCATCCCCCAGACCAGACGTCCGCATCCGAAGCCTGACATAGACGTCGGAGAGCCCACGTCGTCCGTCAGGGCAGAAGACTCGACTGAGCTGCTCGGCTTCCGCACGCAGCGCCAGGTGGTATTGGGACAGCGTGAGAGCATCGGCTGCTGAGCTGTCGATGGGAGCGGGCTTCCTGGGCGCGATGCCCTTCAGGAAAGGCGCCAGGTCCGCTGGGTTCGAGCCGTAGGAGACCAGAACGGTGCGGTCCTCGGGTTGGAGGCTCGCCCGCATCGACTGGAGCTGGTTCTCCTGGACCAGCACATACACCCTCTGCTCCGACTCCGCGAAGCGCTCCCGCGCCCACGCCCACAGCGCGGAGAGCGCCGGGGTGCGCAGCTCCTCCGCGCAGCCGATGAGCAGCAGGGTCCGCGTGGTGCGCAGGGACTGCAGCACCGCCTGGGCGTGAGGGTCCTCGACGGCCTTGGCGTAGTCCCGGACCCCCAGCAGCACGCTCTCCGGCTGGTTCCAGCAGCCGAGCAGGTGGAGCACGCCGGGGGCCTCGCCGCGCAGCCAGCGCTCGGCCTCGGAGCGCTGACGCCAGCTCAAGGCGGGGCGCTCCAAAGCCGTGTCGAGCAGGGTGTCATAGGCGGCCGAGGCCACCGGGACCCCCAGCGCCGCGATGGCCTCGGCGATGGCCGGCGCGTCGACCGTCAGGTTGCTGAGGCGCTCCCGCAGCCAGCGGGTGTACTCGCCGCCGGCCAGCAGTCGAGACACCAGCTCTGCGACGAGCAGCAGGCTGTCAGGATGGCTGCCCTTCAGGATCTCCCGGAAGGGCGTGGCCTCCTCGCCGTCCATCCGCCCCAGGGCCACCATTAGCTCCAGCCCGTCGCGCAGCAGCCCCGTCCAGGTCGTGGCGGGCGCGTAGCCGCTCAGCAGTTGGCTGACCGTGCTGCCGACCAGTGCCACCACCCGGCCACCCCGCAGCTCCTCGCGCAGGTCCTGCGCGAGCGGATGATCGAGGGCGTCTTGCCAGGCTTGTGGGTCTTCGGCCATGCGGAGCCCCCGTGGGGCTGGAGGGATACCCCAACATGGCCCCAGAGGGCAAGGTTGTGATGTCGACTACCGCCGCCCGCCCCACGTCCTCGGCCGCGCACACGGGAACACCCCCGCCTCCACCCGCAGCGCCACCGTCCGCCGCCGCCGCCCGTCGAGCAGGACCCGCTTGCCGATCTGCCGGACCACCCGCCCCCGCCGCGCCTTCGCCCGCGCCGCCGCCCGCAGCTCCTCCAGGCCGACGACCTCGCCCAGCGGGTCCTCCAGCTCGTAGACCGCATGACACGCCCGCAGGTCCAGGCAGGTCAGCCCCTGGATGACGGCGTAGTGGGTGCCCTCCCGCAGCCGTCGCCGCCGGGCCAGGCCTCCGCAGGCCCAGACGAAGCGCTCGAAGGGGTCCGTTGGCTCCTCCCCGAGCGAGCGCACGGGCACCCCGCCCAGCGAGAGCGGCGGCAGCGTCACCCCCATCGCCCGCGCGAAGGTCGTCAGCATGCACAGGCCGAACAGCAGCGCGCGCTGGTTGGTCTGCCGCCGACCCGGCAGCGGCGCGGGCAGCGCGGCCTCCAGCCGAGCGGCGACGACCGCCAGGTCCCGCCCGGTGTCCCGACCCAGCGCGAAGCGCAGGTAGGGCACCGCCAGCCAGGCCAGCGGCAGCGCGCGCAGCCGACGCAGCACCCGCGCGTCCACCCCGGTCGAGGCCAGCGGCACCACGCGGCTGCCCGGCTCCATTGGCGGATGTCGATCCAGCACACACAGAGGCGCGGTCAGCACCCACTCCGCCGCCCCGAGCTGGACCAGGGCGTCGCCGCTGTACAGCAGCCGCGTCGCGCCCATCAGCCCCAGGGTGTCCTGGGGAGCGGCGCGGACCACGGGCACGGCGTTGGTCGACGCGAGTAGGCTGGCCAGCGCGGCGTGCTCCTGGGGCAGCGGGCGGGTCGGGCCCCGCAGGCCGAACAGCTTGCTGAGCGCCTCCACCGGGGCAGCCTCCCCGGTGACCCACAGCGCCGGGAAGCCGTCCATGCGAGACCGCAGCGGGGCCGCGAAGAACCACCCCAACATCGGCAGCAGCACGTCGGGGTCGGCCAGGCCCAGCAGCAGCGGCAGGGCCTGCCGGGCCACCTGGCGCGCCGCGTCCGAGGACACCACCGGCAGGTCGAGCGCCGCAGGCTCGTCTTCCGAGAGGTAGACCACATCGGGATCATGGACGGGTCCGTCCTGATCCAGGGCCAGCCCCGGGCC
Source organism: Alphaproteobacteria bacterium (assembly GCA_020632795.1). Lineage (GTDB taxonomy): Bacteria > Myxococcota_A > UBA796 > UBA796 > CAJQPC01 > JACKEV01. The sequence continues at coordinate 159,880 of JACKEV010000020.1, read as the reverse complement.
GATCCAGCGGTCGCCGTGCAGGCCGGTCCGGCGGGTGCCCTGGACGGTGGGGGCGTCTGTCCTGCGCAGCCGGCGGACCAGGGCGCGCACGTCGGCGTCGTCCCCGGACCACACCAGCTCAGCGGCGGGCAGCGCGGCCAGGAAGCTGCGTCGGCTCCGCCAGGCCTCCGGCGGCAGGGTCACGTCCGCGTAGACCAGCCCGTCGTCGGTGACCACGTCGCCCTGCAGCCACAGGCCCCGGGCGGTGTGGACCCAGCGGCTGGGCTCGATGTGGAAGGAGGCGCAGGGGCGCTGGGCGAGGGCGGTGCTCACGACGCCTCCATCATCGCGTCGAGGGACACCCTCGGGGCCTCGGCGGCCTCGTGGTCCAGGCGGGCCGCGTCGACCCCCAGGCGCGCGGCGGCGTCGGCGCGGGCCTCGCGCACCAGCAGGTCGGCGATGGCCCCGGCCAGCAGGTCCAGGGCGGCGGCGTGGTCGGCCTCCGCGTCGGCGGTGGGGCAGGGGCGCAGTCGGGGGATGAGGCGTGGCTTCATGTCGCTTCTCCGTCAGCTCGCCTCGACGTGGAGCAGGGGTCGTGCCAGCCGACGGACCCGCCCGCGCGGCGCCTCTGTGCGGGGTCTCGCGCCACAAGGACGTCAGGGCTTCAGGTCACGCCGGGCCTGCCGGTGGCGCGACGATGCCGATGAGGCGTGGAACCTCGGCCTCTTGGGAGCCCCCGGCGGGCAGCCCCGGTGGCATCCGACTTGCATCGGTGCGGGGCGTCTCGATCCCGGAGGACCCCGTGCCCAACGCCGTCACCTACTGCCGCGTCTCCAGCGACGAGCAGGCCGCCAAGGACCTCAGCATCCCCGCCCAGCGCAAGGCCCTGGAGCGCTGGGCCGCCGAGCAGCCCGACCTCACCATCGTCGGCCGCTTCGAGGACCAGGGCGAGTCCGCCTATGCCCCCGCCGACCGGCGCCCCGGCTTCTGCGAGATGATCCGCGTGTGTCGCCGTCAGGACGTCGACCTCATCCTGGTCCACAAGCTGGACCGGTTCAGCCGCAACCGTGAGGAGTCCATCCTCTTCAAGAGCCTGCTGCGGCGTCATGGCGTGACCGTGCGCAGCATCACCGAGCGCTTCGACCCCAGCACGCCCCAGGGCTTCCTCTACGAAGGCATGATCGAGGTCATCAACCAGTTCTACTCGATGAACCTGGCGACCGAGACCTTGAAGGGCATGCGGGAGAACGCGGAGCGCGGCCACTTCAACGGTGGCAAGCCTCCCTTCGGCTACGTCGTCGAGGCGGTCCACCCCAGCGCCGAGCGAAGCCCCAAGCGCCTCATCCCGGGCCCGCCCGGCGAGGTGGAGCAGGTGCGCGAGATCTTCAGGCTCGTGGCCGAGCAGGGGCTGGGGGTGGGGCGGCTCGCGCAGCGGCTCAACACCCAGGGGTTTCGATCTCCGACCGGGCGGCGCTGGTGTCCGGCGTCCCTGCACTTCATCCTGACCAACCGGACCTACCTGGGCGAGACGGTGTGGGGCAAGTCCCGCAAGGTGGGCCGCCACGAGCGCGCCTCGACCGAGCGCGGGGACTGGATCGTCGTGCCGGACACCCACGAGCCCCTGGTCGACCGCGAGCTGTTCGAACGCGCCCAGGCCCAGCTCCGGTCGCGGCGCTTCGAGACCGGGCCCCGGGAGGTCAAGTCCGAGTCCTACCTGCTCAGCGGGCTCATCCGCTGTGGGCACTGCGGTGAGGTCTTCGTGGGGCGACGCTACGGGGCTCGGAACAAAGCCGGGCGCAAGGTCTGGTACTACAACTATTACTGTGCGGGGTATCGCTCGGGCGGGAAGGCGGTCTGTCCCTCGCTGCCGCTCAAGCGGGACTGGCTGGACGGGATCGTGCTGGATGCGGTGCAGGCCCGGCTGGCCACGCCTCGGGCCCTGGCCGCGCTGGAGGCGGACGTGCTGGGGCGCATCGAGGCTCGGGAGCAGACCTACGGCCTCGACGGCGAGCAGACCCGGCGCCAGATAGAGGACATCGATCGGCGCATCGCGAACTTCTACCGGGCCATCGGCGCGGGGCTGGACCCGCTGCTCTGTCAGCAGAACGTCGCGGAGCTGCAGGGCGAGCGCGCCCGTGTGGAGGCCGAGGCCGCGCTGGCCCGCGAGGCCGACCACTACCGGGACGCCCAGCGCCGCAGCGCCCTCTGGTTGGAGGGCCTGGCGACGGACTTCGCCCAGCGCTTCGGGGCGCTGCCCTTCGCGACCCGGCGGCGGGTGGTGATGCACCTCGTGGACCGGATCGAGGTGGTGGAGCGGCGCTGGGTGGACGTCTACCTGCGGACGCCCGAGGGCGGGGAGCCGGCGCTGCGGGCCGAGCTGGCGGCGTGGGGACTGGACCTGGTCAGTCCTTGAACTCGCCGGACCACCAGCAGGGCGCGCCGCCGTTGCAGGCGCCGATCCACCGGTCGCCCATCTTCTTCCACAGAACCTCGGACCCACACCGGGGGCAGCGCTCCCGGCCGGCGGGCCCACGGGTGACCTGCTCCCGGGTGAGCACGTCGGGGCCGGCGGCGTCGCAGATCGCCTGGAGCGCGGAGACCTCGCGCCCCAGCAGGTTCGCGATCATCCGGCGGTCGGCGTGGCCCTTGCGGGCGAGCTGCTCCAGCATGCCCAGCCGGCCGAGCAGATCCTGGAGCTGTTCGAGGGTGTGAGGGTCCATGCGCTGGCCTCCGGTGGAAGAGGCATATCACCAACAAGCCACACCGTCTGCCGAACAGCGCCAAGGTGGAGGGGAGGGGGGTGTCAGGTTCTTATCAGCCAGAGTTTGTCCGGGATAGAGGTGTATTTTCAATAGGTTGGATGCAATCGTCAGAATCACGGACTGTCGGATCCGGAGCGCCCGTCGGCACGCTCCTTGCTTGGTGTAGGGGCACACCGTCAACGAGAGGCACCGAGCATCATGGAAGACGCTCTGTTCCGACCCAAGCGACGCAGCGGCGCATGCCTGCCCCCCGGCGTCATCGGCTCCAGCCCCGGCCTCTGCCGCGCCTACGACCTGGCGCGCCGGGTGGCCCCCAGCCGGTGGAGCGTGCTCATCCTGGGCGAGACCGGCACGGGCAAGGAGGCCCTGGCCCGCACGGTGCATGCGGTCAGCGGCCGGACGGGCGCCTTCGTCAAGGTCAACTGCGCGAACCTGGACGGTGGCACCACGGGCTCCACGCTGTTCGGCCACGAGCGCGGCGCCTTCACGGGGGCGGTCCACCGGCACCTCGGGATCTTCGAGCAGGCGCACGGCGGCACGCTGTTCCTGGACGAGATCGGTGAGATGCCGCTCAGGACCCAGGCCGCCCTGCTGCGGGTCATGGAGAACGGTGTGTTGCGGCGGGTGGGCGGCCGTCAGGAGGTCCAGGTGGACGTGCGCGTCGTCGCCGCCACGCACCGGGACCTGGAGCGGCATCGCGACACGGGGCAACTCCGGGAGGACTTCTACTGCCGGCTCGCCCGTCTCCCCATCCGGCTGCCGCCGCTCCACGAGCGGGGTCACGACGTGCTGCTCATCGCTCGGGACTGGCTGGTGCGGGTGCCGGCCGAGTCGGGCCTGCCGCCCTGCACCCTCGACGAGAGCGCCGAGCGCTGGCTGCTGGGTCGCCGGCTCAACGGCAACGTGCGGACCCTCCAGCACCTGCTCGCGCGGGCGGCCCTGCAGTCGCAGGGCGCGCCGATCACAGCGGCGATGCTGAGCCACGCGGCGGGTCGGGGGCTGTCCGCGTCGCCGCCCGTCGGGTCCGGCCCGATCCTGCGCTGGCTCCAGGACGAGGGCCCGGCGAGCGTGGCGACCCTGGCGCGGGCCTTCGATCTCAGCCCCAGCACGGTCCTGCGGCGGCTCAAGGAGCTGCGCGCGCAAGGCCTCGTCCGCCAACTCCGGCGGGGCCGGCTGACACTGTACGCGAGCACCGAGACGGCCACGACGGTGTCGCCCCTGGGCGAGCGGGAGCGGCGGGTGCTCCAGCTCGCGCTGGAGAAGGGCAGCGTCACGCGGGGGGACGTACTGGCCAGGGAGACGGTGGCGCCGAGGACGGCGACGCGGATCCTGGTGCGGCTGGCCGGGCGGGGGTTGTTGATGATGAACGGGCGAGGGGGATCGGCGCGGCGGTATCGGGTGACGGAGGAGGGGCGGGGGGCGGTGGAGGGACGCCGGTATGAGTTCGAGCCAGACATCTGATTGTTGAATTCATATCCACGAGCTGCAACGGCGGCCGACTTAGTAGGTGTGGTTGAGGATGAGGTAGGCAGCTCCTGCTTCGTCACCACCGCTGTCTTCCCCGTAGGCCCCGATCAGGAAATCGGGCAAGCCGTCTCCGTTCACGTCCCCAGCTCCGGCGACGGACTCGCCGGCCTGATCCCCTTCGTTCTCTGCCAGGTATTTGTCCTGGGTCTGGTCAAGATCCACGGTGCCAGGAGGAGCCGCCACACCGAACTGCAGGAACACGGCGCCTGCCTCAGTTCCCATCCTACTGTCTCCTCGGGCCGCGATGAGCACGTCGTCGTAGTCATCGGCGTTGACGTCGCCGACCCCCGCGACGGACTCCCCGACGCGGCTGCCACCTGATGACGCCGTATACTTCACGTCGGCCGCGCTGAGGCTACCTCCAGGGGGTGAGGTCGAAGCGCCGAGCAGTAGATAGGCCGCGCCATCGCCGTTCGAAGCGACCCTCGCACCTATGAGAACGTCACTGTAGCCGTCGTTGTTGACGTCCCCTGCGCAAGCCACCGGTTCACCAGCTCTGTCATCCCGGCTCTCGCCCGTGTACTTCGCGTCGGCGCTGGAAAGCAGTCGCACCCCAGTGGACATGGTGGTCTGTCCAAGCACCACGTACACTGCACCTGCCAGCTCACCAGCAGAGCTCTCTTTCTCGGCGGCGATCAGAACGTCGTCAACACCGTCGCCGTTCATGTCACCCGCTCCTGACACAGACAGTCCGGCCCAGTCACCTGGCCCCTCTGCAACAAACTTGACATCGGATGTTTCGAGACTCTGGGGGGAGGATGGCAGGTTGGAGGAGCCAAGTACAAGGTAGGCTGCTCCTCCACTGCTGCCAGCGGTGTCTTCCCGGAAGGCACCGACAAGGAGATCCATATATCCGTCCCCATTGACATCTCCCACGCCCGCGACAGAGTAGCCAGCCTCATCGTATGCGTTCTCTCCCCAAAAAACGTGGTCAGCTCCCGACAGGTTCATCCTTCCGCTGGCCACGGGACCCTGGAACAGGTACACAGCGCCCGATTCGCTACCGTTGCTGGTGTCTGTCAGGTGCGCGCCGATCAGGATGTCGTCGTGGCCGTCGGCGTTGAAGTCTCCTGCGCCGGCAACGCGGGCTCCCGCCCTGTCATCGCTTCCTTCGCCGAGGAGGGTAGCGAAGGACTGGGAGAGATCTGCCCCGGAGATGCTGTGGGAGCCGAGGACGAGGTACGCTGCCCCTGTCCCCGCATGGTAGGGAGCACCGACCATGACATCGGCGAGACCATCCCCGTCCACGTCTCCGACACCTGCCACAGAGTTTCCGGCCCAGTCGCCGATGTCTTCTCCAACGAACTTCAGCCCCACCGCAGCCAGTCCTTGTTCACCAAACGGAGCACAGAGCGAGTACGCGGTCTGGTCGTCGGAGTCACAGTCGTCAACCTGACCGTTGTCGCAGATCTCCATCGCTCCTGGGTACACAGATGGGCTACTGTCGTCGCAGTCGGTGCCATCGGCAATGGTATCCGATGGCGCTTCACACCGTCGCACGCCGCTTGAGGAGTCGCCATACCCATCCCCGTCGGCATCGGGATACCAGTAGGAGGCGTCGACGGCGTCATCTTCATCCACGAAGCCGTTGCAGTTGTTGTCGACCGAGTCCCCGCACAGCTCGTCTTGATCGGGATGGATCTCCGTGGAATCGTCGTTGCAGTCGCCAGAAGACTCCGCGTATCCGGATGGACGGGCGCATGCGGTCTTGAACTGGTCGGACTGGCCGAACCCGTCTCCGTCGACGTCCAGGAACCACATGGTCTCCACGTTCACCGACGGGTCCTCACTGTCACAGTCCTCGGACCAGGCATAGCCGTCCTCGTCAGGATCCAGGGCTTTGGAGAGCTCGTCGTCATCGACGAAGCATCCGGGGGCCGACAGCGAAGCCAGAAGGACCATCGTGGAGAAACTCCACCTGGCGGCCAACAAGGACAGTCGCGAACTGCCGAGCAAATCTACCGGGAAATGGCGAGAAATCGTGTCTTCCATCCCCTACCTCCTCGTGCAGTACTTCCGCCAGGAGTCGCAAGCCAACGAAAGCTCGCCCCCGGCTTGAATCGGGTAGACCCCCAGCGGCCTCGACAGCTCGCCGCTGGTCCATCGCGCCTGGACATCATACTCGCCGGCCGGCACCCTCCGTCCGCTGGACGTGACCTCAAAGGTCCCAGCAGCGCCCTTGAGCACGACGGACTTCGCGTCGCCGGACAGGGCCACCGAACCCATCGCTGGCGGGGGAGGGGGCCTGGGTGGCGGCGTCGATTCCTCCGCCGCATCCTCCGGTGGAGCAGGAGCAGGCTCAGGAACCATCGAACGCGGCGCGGGGGTGCCTCCGGGTTCCTCCACCGGTTCTGGCTCGGCGGCGCCTTCTGCGTCGGGCCGCTCCCCACGCGGCTCGTTCATCCCAGCATCCTCCTCGGCGAGCTCTGGAGCGATCGCGGGGGCTGGCATTGGGGCTTGCTCCGGTGAGCGGTCCCAAGCCTGGACCCCGACCCCGACCCCGACCAACAGCACCACGGCGACGACGAGCGCAGGCATCCGGATGGGGCTGCCCGAGCGCGGGGGTTGGGGTTCCTGGATCTGCTGAGCGGGCGGACCTGGTGGACTCGGCTGGAGTCCGACCGCCATCGTCGACCGGGCGGTCTCCCCCCAGCGGGTCTTCTCGATGGACTGCGCGCTCGTCGGCTCGTCGGGCTCCAAGCGAACCGTGCGATCGAGCACGGTCTTGGCGGGCACGAGGTGGAAGGTGCGGCCATCCGTGACGATGGTGCGTCCGGTGAGCGAGCCCTTCGTGGGTGGGGCGTCGACGGAGGCCTCCTTGGCCTCGGTGGCCTCCTTGGCCTCGGCGGCCTCCTTGGCCTCGGCGGCGGCCGCAGCCAGGCTCAGCCTGCGCTCCTCGACCATCGGCCCGACCACCCGCTCGCACCACTCGCTCAGGCTCTCGTGTTCCTGCAGGATCGCCGCGTTGCGCCGCAGCTCCTTCTTGAGGAGCCGCGCTGTCGGACGCCGCTCCGGGGTCCACGCCAGGGTCTGGAGCAGCAGCTTCGCCAGCGGCTCGTCCATGCCCTCCACGGCCGTCAGCGCCGACCACGCCTCGGCCGTGCGCCGGTCTCGGTAGGTCCCCAGGTTGAAGTCCCCCTTCCCCTTGAGCAGCGAGTCCACCATCGGGCCCAGCAGGTTGAGCCGCGAGCCGGTGATCAGCTCGTAGAGCACCGCCCCCAGGGAGAAGACGTCCCCACCGGGGTGTTCGACCGCACGGAGCCGCTCGGGCGCGGCATACTCGCGGGTGAGGAACATGTTCGTGCCGGTGACCGCCTCCCGGCTGTCGAACTCTGCGCGGGCGATGCCGAAGTCGAGCACCTTCACGTCGCCGTGCGGGGTGAGCTGGATGTTGGAGGGCTTGATGTCGCGGTGCAGGAGGTGCAGCGCGCGGCGTCCCTCGGCTGGGTTGCTGGGGTCGACGATCTCGTGATTGTAGGCGTAGTCCAGCGCGCTGGCGACCTCGGCGCCGATCTCCAGCGCGGCGTGCAGCGGGAGCCGGCCGTGGCGGCGGAGCACCTGCTTGAGGTCCCCGCCCTCGACGTACTCCATCACGACCGTCCACCGGTCGTTGAACAACGCGAGCAGGTCCACCTTCACGATGGCCCGGTGGTTCAGCAGCCCCAGGATCCGCGCCTCGTCCTTCAAGCGGCTGGCGACGTCGTTGACCTGGGCCATGTCGGCGTTGGGCATCTTGAGCGCGACATCCTTGCGGAAGCCGCCCGCCGCCAGCTTCTGCGCCCGGTAGACCTCGCCGAACCCGCCTCGTCCGATGCAGTCGAGGATGCGGTACTCCTGCCCCTCCGGTGTCACCAGGTCACCACGAGGGTCGTCCCCAGGCCGAGCGCGAGCACCCCCGCGCCGATGGCGGCGGCGCTGAAGCCGTTGGCCCGACTCTGGAGCACCTCGGGATAGTCGCTGTCGTAGCCGTCCAGGGCGCTGGCGTTGTTGGCCACGTCGTCCGCGAAGGTGTCGAAGTCGCTGTGGGCGGCTGCGGCGCGCCACCAGAACAGCCCCGCAGCGGCGGCTGACGCGACAGCTCCGGAGCCGAGGACGGCCTTGGCGGCGGGCGAGCTGCCACCTCGCCTTGAGGCGGAGGCGACGGGGCCATCCTGCGGGCAGTCGAACAGCACCTCCGGGGGGCGCTCGCCGGGGCCCACTTGGCGGCTCCAGAGGGGCGAGCCATCGGGGCCGACGGGCTGGAGAAGCGCCGGGCGATCGGCGCTCCAGATCGAAGACGCGCCGCCGTCGACGTACAGGGTGACGCAGGGGGGCAGGGCGAGCTGCCCGGCGGCTGGCGCTGCGGCGCGACGCGCGTCGTCCAGGGCTTCCCGGAGCGGGCTCCCCTGCGGTGCCTGCTCCTCGGTGAGCGTGAACCCGGGGGCCGCGTTCACCGCTGCGCGAAGCGAGCGCGCGACGTCGTCGTTGCGCTGCGCGATCAGGGCCTCCAGCGCGGTGGCGAAGTGCAGAGCCGCCGCGTCCTCGTTGGAGACGACCTCCCCCAGGCAGGGGACCGCCGCCCGCATCCCCTCGACCGCGTCGACGAAGGCCTGCTTGTTCGAGGTGACGAAGAAGGCGTCGACAGCGGCGTTCGCGTATGCGCCAACCTGCGCGCTGGTCGTCGGGGTAGCGCAGTCGGCGGCGAAGGCCTCGGTGGTCGAGAGGGTGGCCAGGAGAATGGCGGTAGCAGGGGCAGGATGTGGCCTCACAGTGCCCTCCAGGAGCGCGAGTGCGTCGAGCCACCGGATTCTACACGACGCGAAGGGATGGCGCATGCGCGAACAGGCTTGAGGTACACTCCTTCTCTTCGCTCCAAGTGGGAGGATGACGATGCTGTTGCTGCTGTTGGCCGGGTGCTTCCTGTCGGACGATGAGGTGGCGGGAGACCTAGACCCGGATGGGGATGGGTACGCGTGGCCGGCGGACTGCGACAACGCAGACGGCGACGTGCATCCGGGGGCTGAGGAGGTCCCCTATGACGGTTCCGATAACGACTGCTCGGAGGAGTCCCCAGACGACGACCTGGATGGTGATGGGTATGGTGTGGATGAGGACTGCGACGACTTGGCGGCGGATGTCAATCCGGGCCAAGAGGGGGATGAGGTGGATCCTCATGGAATTGATAGGAATTGTGATGGTGTCGACGGTGTCGATCTTGACGGGGATGGCTATGCTGGTAATGGTGTGGGTTTAAATAGGGACTGTGACGAGAACGAGCCTGCAATCAATCCTGGTGCAGACGAGGTCTGTGACGGAATTGACAACGACTGCGACGGTGCGACAGATGATGAGGATGACGATGTCGTGAACGCTCCGTCCTGGTATCTTGATATGGATCAGGATGGGTTTGGAGATCCCGAAATCCCAGTGGCAGTTTGTGTTCAGCCGTCAGGTTTTGTCGAAGGAGCAGATGATTGCGACGACTCAGACTCAGGAATCAACCCCTCAGCAACTGAGGTGTGTGACGACGACGACGTGGATGAGGATTGCGACGGGCTAAGTGACGATTCAGACCCCGACGTAGCCGTGGAGGGCTTTGTCGTCTTCTACCGCGATTCAGATTCAGATGGATATGGAAGCGAGACAGTATATAGGATGAGTTGTGACCCTGACGCTGACTATGTCGACAACGATGGCGATTGCGACGACGCTTCTACTACTACGAACCCCGGTGCTGAAGATTCGTGCCTTGACAGCGTCGACAACGACTGCGACCTGATAGTGGACGAAGGTTCGGATGAACTCTGCTACTCGGGAGATGAGTTGTTGATCTCTGAGATCATGTATAATCCGGCGGGACCAAATGGCGTCGACGACACCTGGTTTGAGGTGTACAACTACGCGAATCATCCAATTGATATGAGGGGTATGCGGGTCTGGGAGGACAACAGCCAGGCGGGCGAAGAGGCATTTGTAATATCTGTATCTCTTGTGGTCCCTGTCGGTGGACGAGTCGTGTTCTGTTATGACGAATCAACTCTGACGGATGCCAGCTTCACTCATGCAGGCTACCTTGGAGCATGCGACTACACCTATGGAGTAGAGAATAACGAGAGTTCGGCCCTTGGGGCGGCAGGGAATCCGTCCTTTCGACTGAGGAATGACTCCCAGACCTACGTGGGAATCAGCATCGGTGGACTGGGTGATAGCTCATGGGATGAGTTTGATATCAATCAACTATACTACCAGACATCTGGGGATTGGCCGCACAACCCCCGGGGATGGTCGATCGAGCTGAATGAACAGTTGATTTCCGAGGGAACTGTAAACAATGGGGTGGGTGACGCTTGGTGTCATGCGGAGACCACGGGTGGTGCTAGGCCCTATTATGACGACGGAATTCATGAGCTGTTCGGAACACCAGGATCCACCAATAGTTGCCGGTAGGGTATGCTACCCAATGATTGGGTTTGTGGAGTCGTTGACCTGCTATCGTGTGCTCCTGCACTTCTTCGACCAGCCACCACCATCTCATCAAACCGCCTCAACTGCTCCTCCACATCCCCCACCCGCGCGAGGCTTCTCAACTGCCGACTCGTGATCCCCTTCGGCCGCTCGCCGGCCGGCACGTCCATCCGCGCGATGATGTCCGGGTGCAGGTGAAGCAGCATGACCACCTGCGCCACCCGTGACCCGGTGATGCCCTCCTGGCGGCCGATCTCCGCGAGGCTTCGCGCCTCGCCCCGGTCCAGCGCCTCCTGCCAACGCCGCGCCTGATCGAAGAGGTGCTGGAGCCCACGCCTTCGCACGCCGCTCTCCGGGCGGGGCCGGTGCTGGCTCGGCTTCGCCGCCCCCGCCTCCCGACAGAGCCGCCGGAAGCGATACCGCTGCTCCTCCGGCGGGCGCACCCCCGCGATCCGCCGCAGCGCCGGCTCCGAGGGCAGGGGACCCTCCACCTCCTCGTCCTCCAACTCCGCGAGGATCTGCGGGTTGAGCTTGAGCAGGGCGAGGAGCTGGCTGACCCGCGCCGGGGTCAGGCCCTCGACCTGGGCCAACTCGGCCTGGCTGGAGACCTCGGCCCGGTCCAGCCGCTCCCGGTAGGCCCGCGCCCGGAGGACCCGCGCCCGGATGGCGTCCCGGCGCTCGCCCCAGGGGTCGTCGGCAGACACCCCGTGGTGGACCTGCGGTGAATCGCGGCGGAGGGTGCCCTGGGGGCATTTAACACCCCCCATCTGGGGGCCCGATCCGGCTCCGCGGCGCCTCCTTCGGCCCGGCGGCGGGCGCATCGCGGCGGCGGGGGGCCGACCCTTCGAAATGCCAAAGCCTGGGTGGAAGGGGATTTTCACCTTCACGACCCAGGCTCTTAACGGGGAGGTTGTGTTTACCTTACCGTCTGACATGGCTCCCGCTGCTGGACTTGAACCAGCGACCCTCTGATTAACAGTCAGATGCTCTGACCAACTGAGCTAAGCGGGATCAACCACCCGGAGGTTTCCCTCCAAGCGCTGCCACTTCTATTCTGCCCCCCCGCCGCTGTCAAGGCCGCACGCCCGCGGGAAGGGCGTCGTCCTGGACCTCGGGTTCAGTCCGGGCGATTCGCCGGACGTTCGGCCCCGCCACCGAGCGCCCGGGACGAGCACGATCATCGGCTCGCCCCCGAGAGCGGGCGTGGACGCTGAAGCCGTCGTTCCAGCCGCCCCAGCGCTCAGCGTAGGCGGCGTCGCCAGGCGGGAGCACGGCAGGGCCGCCCCGGACTCAGCGTGATGCGTGCCCTGCCGCCCTCCACCCCGCGACTGTACAGGACCCAAGCGGCCCACGCCTCGACACGGCGGCCCGACGGCGAATCCGCTGGAACCCCGGCCCGAGGACCGATAAGGACCAGACATGCGCCTTCTCCTCGCCCTGCTGCTCGCCGCGCCCCCGGCCCACGCCGGCCTGGGGTCCCTGCTGCGCGCCGCGTCCAAGGCCGGCAAGCTGGCCAAGGGGGCCAAGGGCGCGGGCACCGCCGCGAAGCTGGCCAAGGGCGGCAAGGCGCTCAAGGGGGCCTCGGCCCTCGGGGCCGCCGCCGCCGCCCGCAGCGTCTTCCTGCACGTCGATGACCTGCCCCTGGGCGCCCGCTACCTGGCCCGCGAGGGCGACGCCGTCCGCCTCATCGACGCCGCCGGCGTGGAGGAGCTACGCCCCCTCGGCCGCCTGGCCACCGACCCCCCCGAGCACGCGCTCTACCTCGACCGGGACGCCCTGGACCTGCTCGACGCCATCCCCGGGGATCAACCGCGCTTCCTGGCCAACCCGGACGGCCCGTCCTACCCCCTCCGGCGCGCGCCGGACGGCGTGTGGGAGGCCCGGCTGGACGACGTCTGGATCGAAGCCACCAAGGCCGGGCTGGAGGCGGCCTCCATCGCCGCCGATCAAGAGGTGGGCGGGTCGGAGGCCCGCCTCCTCACCGTGGGGGCCACCCCCTGCGCCGAGGCCTGGGCCGCAGGATTCTGGGAGCAGGCCGAGGTCCGGGATCTCGGCTCCCTCAACGAGGCGCTGTCCGCGACCACCGGGTACGCGGGCTTCACGCTCATCGTGGCCCCGGAGCTGCCGGCTGCGCTGCCGGGCACCGAGGGCGGGGTCGCCGTGCTGACCGGGGCGCCCATCTGTATGGAATCGGAGGCAGGTCGCGCCCTCATGGAGGTCGCTTGGCGGGTCATGGACACGGACACGCTGAGCGGGCTCCTGGCGGCACCCGGCACAGACGCGGAGGCTGCCAGGGTGCTCGCCCTGGATCACAGCGAGGCCGGCGTCTACGCCCACGCCGAGGGCCCGGAGGTCGGGCTCATGGCACGCCTCCCGCCCGAGCCCTCGGACGACACGCCGCTGTGGTTCAAGGTCGTCGTCGCCCCCTTCGCCGTGCTCATCGCGGCCTTCATCGTGATGCCCGGCGTGACCATCGGCCTGCTCCGCCGCCTCTTCGGTCGGACTCGCTGATGCCCGACGGCCCGTGGGTCTGGCTCCTCGCAGGCATCGCCGCGGTCGGAGCGCTGGCCGGGGTGGGCCTGCTGATGCGGCGCTACGTGCCCGAGGACGCCCCCCCGGCCGTGCAGCAGGCCGCGCGGGTGCTGGTCGTGCTCGGCGGGGCCTCCCTGGCGTTGGTGGGGATCGCGCTGCTGTTCCTGCCCGGACCCGGCACGGTGACCCTGGCGGCGGGCCTCGCGCTGCTGGCCACCGAGTTCGTGTGGGCCCGCCGCTGGCTCCAGCGCCTGCGGGAGCACGCCGAGGACGCCGTGAACAAGGTCACGAAGAAGGCCCCAGGCGGGCCACCGCCAGATCGATGAAGGCCCGCACCCGGGCCGCCAAGAGTCGCCTGCCCGGGTAGACGAGCTGCACCACGCCCAGGTCCGGGACGTGGTCATCCAACACGGTCACCAGCCGCCCGGCCCCCAAGTCGCCCGCGCAGGCCGCCTCGGGCAGCATGGCCAGCCCCAGCCCGTCGAGCGCCGCCTGGCGCACCAGCGCCGCGCTGTTGGCCCGCAGCCGCGCGCACACCGGCACCATCCGCAGGCCCTCGGGTCCGCCGACCGGCCACGCAGACGGTCCGCTGTCGACCGGCTGCATCACACAGGGGTAGTCGGCGAGGGCCGCCGGCTCGGCGGGCGCGCCCAGCCGGGCGAGCAGCGACGGGCTCGCGCAGAACCGCACCCGGGCCGGCCCCAGCCGCCGGGTCACCAGCCCGCTGTCCCGCAGCGGCCCGACCCGGAGCGCCAGATCAAAGCCCTCCTCCACCAGATCCACCCGCCGGTTGGTGAGGAGGAGGTCCACCGAGACCTCGGGCCAGGCGCCGAGATAGTCGGCCAGCAAGGGCGCCAGCAGCGGCTCGGCCAGAGCCTGGGTGGTGGTGACGCGCAGGGTGCCCTGGGGCGTGGCGGCGCGGCTCTGTACGCTGCGGGTCGCCTCCTCAGCGAGGCGGGCCAGCTCGTGGCAGTGCTCCGCGAAGGCCGCGCCCTCGGTGGTCAGCCGGCTGGTGCGCGTCGTGCGGTGCAGCAGACGCACCCCCAGCGACTCCTCCAGGAGGCGGATGCGTCGGCTGACGGTCTGCTTGGGCAGCCCGAGCTGCTCGGCCGCGGCGGTGAAGCTGCCGGCCTGGGCGACCACCGAGAACAGGCGCAGGTCGTCCAGGCGATAGGATTGTCCATCTGACGTGACAGTCTTGCTCATGGAGTCTCTATTGTCCTGAGAACATGGTGAGGGTATCAAAAAAGTATCACCTGGAGGCACCCATGAGCGTCAGCATCCACGTCGACACCGTCATCGCCTGCGATCGCACGCAGCTCTTCCACCGCCTGCTGGACGTGGAGCGCGACCCGGACTGGACCAGCGGCCTGCTGCGGGCCCGTCGCCTGGACGAGGGGCCGCTCGCCGTGGGCAGCCGGGTGGAGCGGGTCTCGAAGTTCCTCGGCCGCGAGATGGTCTACACCATCGAGATCACGGGCCTGGAGGAGGGTGAGCGCGTCGACATGGTCACCACCGCCGGCCCCTTCCCGATGACGGTGACCTACACCCTCTCCGACGCCGACGGCGGCACCCGCATGGCCATCACCACCGCGGGCGACCCCAAGGGCTTCTACAAGCTCACCGGCCCGCTGCTCAGCGGCGCGGTGCGGCGGCAGATCGCCCTGGACCTGTCATTGCTCAAGGACCTGATGGAGTCCTGAGCGCGAGGCGCTGGACAGGCGGGCGCGCCCGATGGCATGGTCCAGGGGGAGGAGACCATGATGCCAGATCTTCGTTTGATCCTGTCTTTGAGCCTTCTGGAGGGGTTGACGGCCTGCTACGGGTGCGGGCCGACCGAGACCCGGGACTTCACGCTGGAGGAGACCTTCTCCCGCGGCGAGATGGAGGGGATCCTGGAGGAGGAGGCCCGCATGACCCAGGGTGAGGACTACATGGACGCGCTCAGCTATGCGTCGAATCACTGCCGCGAGCTCTGCGGATGGGTCTGGGATGCGCAGACGGACACCGGGATGGAGGTGAGCGAGATGGTGTCCTGTCAGGCGACCGTGGACCTGGAGGCCGACACCATTCACGTCGCATGTAGAGGCGAGGTGTCCACCATCCAGGACTGCAAGGAAGGCCGCCGTCCCCTCGGCCACGTCGACCCGCCCACCGACCTGAGCCGACTCGGCCCCTACCTCGCCCTCTGCGCCCAGCTCGAGGCCGTCAGCGTCACCGCCTTCCAGGAGCTGGCGCAGCAGCTCGTCGCCTGGGGCGCCCCCTCGGCCCTCATCCAGCGCTGCCTGGAGGCGGCCGAGGACGAGGAGCGCCACGCCGCCGCCATCTCCACGCTCGCCCTCGCGGAGGGCTGCCCGCCCCAGCGACCGCAGCGCCGCCCGGCCCCCTGCAACCTCTACGCCGTCGCGCTCCACAACGCCGTGGAGGGCTGCGTGGGCGAGACCTGGGCCGCGCTCCTGGCCGGCTGGAAGGCCCACAACGCCCGCACCCCAGAGCTGCGCGCGGCCTACGCCCGCATCGCCCCCGAGGAGGCCGCGCACGCCCAGCTCGCCTGGGACCTGCACGCCTGGCTGCGCGCCCGCCTCCCGGAGCCGCAGCGCCATGAACTGGACGAGGCCCTGGCCGCCGAGCTGCGGTCGCTTGTTCAGCGGGCGCCAGCGCTGCTGCGCGCGCTGCCCGCGGCGCTGGGCCTGCCCGACGCCGTTGGCGCAGAGGCCCTCGCGCGCGGGCTCGTCAGCCGCCTGGCAGCGTGAGCGTCGCCTCGCAGGCGGCGCCCAACAGGTCCACCACCCGAACCCGCACGGCCCCGGCGGTCGCGGGCAGGGGATAGGTCCCTCGGACGAGGGCACCCTCGCCTGGCACGTCCACCACGTCCGGCCGGAGCACCGCGCCGTCCCACTGTGTGTCGACCAGGACGCAGTCCGCCAGGCGGCGCCAGTCGTCGACGCGGGCCGACCCGAGGCGCGCCCGCAGACTCGGGGCGTCGAGGTGCGCGATGTGCAGGGCGTCATCGCGACGTTCCAGCCGGAGACCGCCGGTCTCCTCGGGCGTCGGGGCCCGGTGCACCGAGAAGCCCGGCGCGTCCTCGACGTCCTGGGTCAGCAGCCGCCGGGTGATGGTGTGGACAGCCCCCGGATTGTCATCACACACGATGAACCGCCGCCCCAATCGCCGGGCCACCGCCGCGCTGGTGCCCGAGCCGGCGAAGGTGTCCAGCACCAGATCCCCGGGCGCGGTGACCGTGCGCAGGATGCGCTCCAGCAGCGCCTCGGGCTTCTGGGTGGGGTAGCCCAGCCGCTCCCGGGCCATCGGGTTGATGACGTGGATATCTGTCCACAGGTCCGAGACAGGCTGCCCCTCGTACTCATCCAGGTAGATCTTGCGGTAGATGCGCCCGCCGCGCTCGGGGAAGTAGAGCCGCCCGGCGGCGTCCCAGGCCTGCATCTTCTCGAGCGAGAAGGACCAGCCGTTGGGGGGCGGCTGGCGGCCCTTGTAGGGATAGTACAGGTTGGGGCGAGGGTTCGGACTGACGATGGGCGTGGGCATGAACCGCCGCCCGTCGGCGTCGGTGTAGCTGAAGCGTTTTTGGATGGTTCGCTGGGCCTCCTCGCTCTCCCGGGTCACCGGGCGCTCGAAGCGGTAGCGGTCCGAGCGGCTGTAGAACAGGAGCGTGTCGGTGGCCGCGTCGAACACATTTCGGGTGTTGGAGCGCCCTGGCTTGCGCCGCCAGGTCACCGCGCTGCGGAAGTTGCGCGCCCCGAACAGCTCGTCGAGCAGGCAGCGGATGTGGTGGCTGCGGCGGTCGTCGCAGTGGACCCAGATCGTGGCGTCCTCGGCCATCAGCGGGCGGAGCAGGGCCAGGCGCTCGTAGAGGTGCTGCAGGTAGGTCCCCGGCGCCCAGCGGTCATCGTACTGGGTCTCGTGAACCCGCACAGTGGGCCCCGCACCGCGCAGGCGCACCCGGCGGGTCCAGGTCGACCCGGTGTCGAAGGGCGGGTCGATGGTGACCAGCCGGACCTGCCCGCGCAGCCCGGGCAGCAGGTGGCGGCACACCTCCAGCCCATCGCCCAGGTACACCCGGTCCAACCAGCCGTCCCGGGGCGCGCCGTGGACCTCCGACCCGGGCAGGTCCGGCGCGGGCTGCTCATCGGGCAGGGCCTTCCCGGGCCATCGCAGCTCGGCGGGCACTCAGGCCTCCTGGATGGCCGCGGCGAGCACGTCCAGGCACCAGCCCAGCTCGTCCGGCGTCGTGCACAGCGGCGGCAGCAGATACACCGTGTTGCCCAGCGGCCGCAGGAACAGCCCACGCGCCAGGGCCGCGTCGCACACTCGAGCCCCCGCGGGATCGAAGTAGCCACCCGGCCCGCCCTCCACTTCAAAGGCGAGGATCGAGCCCATGAAGCGCAGGTTCGTGACCCCGGGGAGGGCGGCCAGGGCGGGCGCTTGCGCGGCGTAGCGCGCCTCCAACGCGGCGACGCGGGCCAGGGTCTGCTCCTCTTCGAACAGCGCGAGGGAGGCCAGCGCGGTGGCGCAGGCGATGGGGTTTCCGGTGTAGGAGTGACCGTGCAGGAAGGCGTCGAGCTTGCGGTCGCCCAGAAAGCGGCGATACACCGCGTCGGTGCACACGGTCGCCCCGAGGGCCAGCGCGCCCCCGGTGATGCCCTTGGACAGGCACACCAGCTCTGGGGAGACGCCCGCCCGCTCGCAGGCCAGCAAGGTGCCCAGGCGGCCGAAGCCGGTCATCACCTCGTCGGCGATGAGCCACGCCCCGGCGCCCTGGCAGGCCTCGGCGAGGGTCCGCAGCAGCGCGGGGTCGTGGAAGCGCATGCCCTGGGCGCCCTGGACCAGGGGCTCGGCGATGCAGGCGACGGCGCGGTGGCCGTGCTCCTGGAACCAGGACTGTATCGCATCGGCGCGCCACTCCAGGAAGACCACGTCGACCAGCAGTGGGTTGAAGGGCTGGGAGAACACGTCGCGCTCGGTGACGCTCATCGCCCCCAGGGTGTCGCCGTGGTAGGCCCCGCGCATGGCGACCAGGGTGTCGCGCCGGGGGTCCTGGGCGCGCTGGCCCTGCCAGGCCATCTTGAGGGCGACCTCCACCGCCGTGGAGCCGTCGTCCGAGAAGAAGACGTGATCGAGGTCTCCGGGCATCCGCGCCGCGAGGCGGCGCGCCAGCTCGGCGGCCGGGCGGTGGGTGAAGTCCGCGAGGATGACCTGGTCGAAGCGGGCGGCCTGCTCGGCGATGGCCTGCACGATGCGGGGGTGGCTGTGTCCGTGCAGGGTGACCCACCAGGAGGAGATGCCGTCGAACAGGCGGCGGCCGTCCGCCAGGGTGAGCCAGGCGCCCCTGGCCTCCACGACCTCCCCGATGGGGGCGAAGCCGCGCATCTGGGTGAAGGGGTGCCACAGGCTCATCGCGGGGCTCCGTTGTCTGTGTGGAGTGCGGCGACCAGGGCAGGGAAGTCCCGGTCGGGGTCCGCCACCCGGGGCAGCCGCCCCAGCACCGGAGCGCCGCCCCAGCGGGCCACGTCGCGCTCGTTCTCCGGGTGTGGATCCCCCACGAACAGCACGCCGGCCACGGGCACGCCGTCGGCGCGGATCGCGCGCAGGGTCAGGAAGGTGTGGTTGAGCGTGCCGAGGCCGGTGCGGGCCACGACGACCACGGGCAGCCCCAGGTGCCGCACGAGCCCGGCCTGCCAGCGCAGCGGCTCATCGTGGTAGGGCACGCACCACCCCCCGGCGCCCTCCACCAGCAGCCTTCCCTCCGGCGGGCGCAGCGCTGAAGGATCGATGACGACGCCCTCATCGGCGGCGGCGGCGTGAGGGGAGGCGGGGCGGCGCAGGCAGAAGGCCTCGGGGAAGGTCTCGACCCCGCTGAGCCGGGCGACGACCTGGGTGTCGGTCTCGCCATCCAGCCCTGCCTGTACCGGCTTCCAGTACCGGTAGCCGAACGCCGCGCAGAGGGCCGCCGAGGCGACGGTCTTGCCGACGTCGGTGTCGGTTCCGGTGACGTAGATGCGATCGGGCAGCCTCATCCCAGGCTCTCCAGGATGTCGGCGGCCAGTCGGTCGACCTGCGCGTCGCTCAGGTCCGCGCGCAGCACCACCCGCACCCGACACGAACCCGGCGGGACCGTGGGCGGACGGATGGCGCGGGCGTGCCAGCCTCGGGTGGCGAGTCGGGCCTCCAGGGCCAGCGCGGCCTCGGGGCTGCCCACGAGGAGGGGCACGATGTGGCTCTGGCTCGCGCCGGTGTCCACCCGACCGGCGAGGGCGTCGCGCAGCCGCTGACCCAGGGCCGCAGGGCGCGCCCGCAAGGCGGGGTCCCGGCGAACCCGGGCGAGCGCGGCCTCCAGCCCGGCGGCCAGGAAGGGCGGGGTGGCGGTGGAGAACACGAAGGATCGCGCTTGGTTGATGAGCCAGTCCCGGAGCGCGCGGGGGCCGCACACGAACGCGCCGCTCAGGCCTAGGGCCTTGCCACAGGTGTGGATGGAGGCGAACACGGGGGACGCCGGACCGCGCAGCCCCTCCGCCGCCACCCGTCCCTGCCCCTCCGGCCCGTACAGCCCCGTCGCGTGGGCCTCGTCCACGAGGAGGTGCGCGCTGTACGCCGCACAGACCTCGGCCAGCGCCATGAGCGGCGTCAGGTCCCCGTCCATGCTGTAGAGGGACTCCACCGCCACCCAGCAGCGCCGGCCGCGGGACTGCGCGAGGACGCGGGCCACGGCGTCGACGTCCCGGTGGGGCACGACGACCCGGTCGGCGCGGCCCAGGCGCATCCCGTCGATGAGGCTGGCGTGGTTCAGGGCGTCGCTGATGACACGGTCGCCGGCCTGGGGCAGGGCGGACAGCAGGCCGACGTTCGCGGCGTAGCCGGTGGAGAAGTAGAGCGCGGCCTCCGTACCCTGCCACGCGGCGACCCGGGCCTCCAGGGCGGACCAGGCGGGGTGGTCTCCGCTGAGCAGCCGGGAGCCGGTGCTCCCGTGGGGCCAGCCTTCCGAGAGGGCGGTCTGCAGGGCCTCACGGACGAGCGGGTCGCGGGAGAGCCCCAGGGCGTCGTTGCCGGAGAGGTCCGCCCCGTCGACCGGGCGGAGGCGCCGCCGCAGGCCCTGGGCGTCGAGCGCGTCGAGGCGCGGCCCCAGCGCGCTCACTTCGCCAGCGGCCGGGGCTGGAGGGGGGCGAGGCCCAGGTCCATGAACAGGGCGCGGTCCTCGTCGGCGGTGGGGTTGGGGGTGGTGAGCAGCTCCTCGCCGTAGAAGATGCTGTTCGCGCCGAGCAGATAGGCGAGCACCCGGGACTCCCGGCTCAAGGACAGCCGCCCGGCGGCCAGCCGCACCATCGCCTTGGGCATCAGGATGCGGGCCACCGCGATGGTGCGGAGGAAGTCCAGCGGGTCGATGGGCTCCTGGTCGGCCAGCGGCGTGCCCGGGGCGCGGACGAGCTGGTTGATGGGCACGGACTCGGGGTGGGGGTCGAGGTTGGCGAGCACCTGGAGCATGTGGGCGCGGTCCAACACGCCCTCGCCCATGCCCACGATGCCCCCGGAGCAGACCGTGATGCCCGCCGCGCGCACCGAGCGCAGGGTGCCCAGCCGGTCCTCGAAGCGGCGCGTGGTGATGACCTCGCCGTAGTAGCCGGGGCTGGTGTCGATGTTGTGATTGTAGGCGGTCAAGCCCGCCTCTCGAAGGCGCCGCGCCTGCTCGTCGGTGAGCATGCCCAGGGTGACGCAGACCTCCAGCCCCAGGGCGTTGACCTCGCGGACCATCTCCAGCACCCGGTCGAAAGCCGCCCCGTCCCGCACCTGCCGCCAGGCGGCGCCCATGCAGAACCGGCTGGCCCCGGCCTCCCGTGCCCGGCGGGCCTGGTCCACCACCGCGTCGAGGGCCAGCAGGGGCTCCCCCTTGACGCCGGTGTGGTAGCGGGCGGCCTGGGGGCAGTAGCCGCAGTCCTCGGGGCAGCCCCCCCGCTTGATGTTGGAGAGGGTGCAGAGCTGCACCCGGCCCGGATCGTGGTGCCTGCGGTGCAACGACTGGGCGCGCCAGGCCAGCTCGTGGAAGGGCAGCGCGAACAGGGCCTCGACCTCGTCGAGGGTCCAGTCGTGACGAACGTCGGGGGTCATCAGGGCTCCGGTGGGTGCGGGCAGCCCTGATAACCCCTTGACCGGGTGCGGGGCCCGGTCTACCGTCACCGCGATGTCCAAGACGACCTTTGTTCGATGGCTCGGGGCGCTCGCGGCCCTGCTGATCTCCCCCCTCGCCGCCGCGCAGGACGCGCCGCTGGGCGTCGACAGCGTCTCGGTCGGCTACTTCGGCGAGATCGTCTGGCACCCTGGGCTCTCGGTGGCCGCCGAGTGGACCCTGGTGCAGGGGCAGCGCGAGAAGGAGCGGGACCGCGGCCCCAAGGTCATCACCCGCAGCCTGGTGGCTGGCCCCGAGCTGGCCGGGTTCGTCCACCCCCGCACGCTCACCGCCCTGCAGCTCGGCGGCCTGGCCGGATATCGCAAGGTCCGGACCCGAGGCTTCACCCGGGAGTACTGGGTGGGGGCGGCGGTGTGGCGGGGCTTCCTCGGCGGCGACACCTACACCCTGGTGGACGGCCAGGCGCAGAAGGTGGCCCTCGCGGGGCGCTGGGCCTTCGCCCCCAGCGTCGCGCTGGGGCTGGGCCAGGACCTCTCCCGGGCCCGCACGCCCCACCCGGTGGCCTGGACCGTGCGCCCCCGGGTGACCTGGACCGCCCCCACCAACGCCTCCACGGGACTGTATGTCATCCTGGAGCTGAACCTGCGCCTCACAGACCTCTCGGGGTGGATGCGATGAGCCTGCTCCTGCTGACCCTGGCCTGCGCGCCCGAGGACGTCATCGACGACACGCTGTACCTGCGCACCGACGGCGCCGACCTGCGGCTGCGGGCCCAGGGCAACCGCGCCGCCGACACCTTCGTGCTGGTTGTTCACGGCGGCCCCGGCGGCAACGGCGCCGAGTACAACAGCGGGCGCTACGCCGAGCGGCTGGAGTCGGAGCTGGTGATGGTCTACTACGACCAGCGCGGCCAGGGCGCCTCCACCGGCAACTACGACGCGGCGGACGTCACCATCCAGCAGCTCTCCGACGACACCGACGCCGCGGTCGACCTGCTGCGCGCGCTGTACGGCGACGACATCTCGGTCTACCTGATGGGGCACAGTTGGGGCGGCACGCTGGGCACCTGGGCGCTGCTCCACACCGACATCCAGTCCAAGCTCTCCGGGTGGATCGAGGCCGACGGGGCCCACGACATCCCCCGGCTCAACCAGCTCGCCATCGAGATGTTCATCGAGGTCGGCGGCGCCGAGATCGACGCCGGACACTACCCCAACCGCTGGCGCGAGATCGTGCGCTGGGCCGAGGGCGTGGACGTCGACAACATCACCGAGGAGATCGGCGGGGAGATCAACCGCTACGCCTACGACGCCGAGTACCTCATCGACACGATCACCTGGGACCCGGACGCGACGGTCGGCGCGCTGGTCGGGGACACGGTGCGCTCCGGCGTGTCGCCGCTGACCTCGGCCTGGGCGGGCAACACCACCAGCGGGCTGTTGCTGGAGGACGGGGTCGAGGAGGTCGCCCTGGCCGACCGGCTGGATGAGGTGACCATCCCCACGCTGCTGCTGTGGGGGCGCTACGACTTCGTGGTGCCGCCCGCGCTCGCGGAGGAGGCGGTCGACGCGTTAGGGGGAGACCCGGTCGAGCTGGTCCTCTTCGAGACCTCCGGCCACTCGCCCATGTCCAACCAGCCCGACGCCTACGCGGACGAGATGTTGAGCTTCATCGAGCAGACCCGCACCCCATGATCCGACACCTCCTGGTCGGGAACCCGGCCGCCCAGTCCGGCCGGGCCGAGGAGCGCATCCAGGAGGCCCTGGCCGCGATGCGACGCCGGGGCTGGGTCGTCGAGCTGATGCACACCCTGCCCGACGGCCTGACCGTGAACGCCCTGCGGGACCGGCTGAACGAGGGGCGGGTCGACGTCGTCATCTTCCTGGGGGGCGACGGCACCTTCGCCGAGGTCGCCAAGGGCGTGCTCGCGGCCGACGAGCGCCGGCCGCTGGGCATGCTGCCGGCGGGCACCGCCAACGACCAGGGGCGCAGCTTCGGCATCCGCTCCGGCCCCCAGAACCTGGCCCGCAACCTGGACATCATCGGGGCCCGGCACATCACGCAGCTCGACGTCGGGCGGGTGCGGCGGGTCAACGCCGAGGGCCGGGAGGACGCCAGTGAGCTGGTCTTCCACTCGGTGGGCTTCGGCATGCAGCCCGACATCCTGGCCCAGCGCAACGAGGACAAGGAGCTGGTCGCCCAGTTCCCCCTGCTGCGCCAGATCTACCGGGACTACGCGGTCTACGCGGGCGCGACGCTCAACCGCTACCTGGCCTCCTGGGTCGAGCCCACCAAGTTCGTGGCCGAGGTCACCGCCGACGGCGTGAAGCGGCGCTACGAGGGCCTGACCGACCTCGTCATCAACGCGACGCCGGTGTACGGGGGCAACTGGGTGCTGGACCGGGACGCCGAGCCCGACGACGGGCGCTTCGAGGTGGTCCCCGTGGCCGGCCGCCGGGAGTGGGCCTCCAAGGCCCTGCTGGACCTGGCCAAGGTCCCCATCTGGCAGGAGCACTTCGACGCGCTGGGGGTGTCCCACACCGAGACGTTCTCGGCCGCCGAGGTGGAGGTGGAGCTGTACCGCCCCGAGGCGGCCGACGTGCCCTCCCAGGTGGACGGCGAGGAGTGGGTGGACGGCAACCACTTCCGGCTGGTGGTGCACCCCCGGCTGCTGCCGATCATCACGCCGAAGGACTGGACGCCGCCCTGGCGCCCAGCGTGACCCGGATCAGGCTGAACCGACCGGCGGCGGCTTCGGGCGGGTGAACGTCCAGGTGCGTGCGTCGGACAGCGCGGGCTGGAAGCGGTAGTCTCCGCCGGTGAAGTCCTTGAGCCCCTCGGGGGTCTCCAGGCGCTGGTCGACGACGTAGCGGGCCATCGCCCCGCGGGCCCACTTCGCGAAGAAGCTGATGGACTGGAGCCGGCCATCGGGCAGCTCCTCCTTGAAGACGGGGGTGAGCAGCGGCCCGGCGAGCTTCTTCTTGTGGAGGACCTTGAAGTACTCGTTGCTGGCCAGGTTCACGACCGTGCGGTCGTCCTGGGCGCGCACCTGGTGGTTCAGCTTGTTCGTGACCTTGTCGCCCCAGAAATCGTACAGGGAGCCGCCGCGGCGGGTCTTGAGGGGCGTGCCCATCTCCAGGCGGTAGGGCTGGATGAGGTCGAGGGGGCGCAGCAGCCCGTAGAGCCCGGAGAGGATGGCGACGTGGTCCTGTGCCCAGGCCAGGGCGTCGGCGTCCAGGCTGCGGGCGTCGAGGCCCTGATACACCGCGCCGTTGAAGGCCAGGGCGGCGGGGCGGTCCCGCTCGGGGTCCAGGGCTTCGGTCATCTCCTGGAAGCGGCCGTGGTTCAGCTCGGCCAGATCGTCGCTGATGTCCATGAGGTCGGACAGATCACGGGGCTTGAGCCGCTTGCACCGGCGCATGAGCACGGCGGTGTCCTGGGGCAGCCGGGGCTCGGTGGTGGGCAGCTCCAGCGGAACCGGGGACCAGTCGAGGGACTTGGCGGGGGAGAGCAGGACGATCATGGCGGCCTCGGCAGGGTGGGGGAGAGACCTAACCAACGGATCCCGGCGTCGCGAGGTCAGCGGTCCGGCGGCGGCGCCCCGCGTAGCCGCAGCCCGTCGAGCACCACCTCCAGGGTGCGCGCGGAGGCGTCGGGGTCGTCCCGGACCTGCTCCAGCGCTCGGGCGGTGCCGATGAGCAGGGCGTTCAGCTCGGTGATGCCGACGTCGCCCCGCACCCGGCCCGCGCGCTGGGCGCGCTGAAGCAGCCCCTCCACGGCCTGAAGCAGGTTCTGTCGCATCCTGAGGTAGGCGTCCTGGCGCGCCAGCGCGCGGACGTCGACCCCCTCGCCGATCAGGGCCTCGGCGAAGGTGAGCTTGGTGGCAGACAGCTCCGCCCAGCCCAGGAAGAAGTCGAGGAAGGCCTCCCCCGGATCCTCGGCCCCCTGGAGCTGGACGGCGTGGTCGGTGAGGCGCTGGAGCCGGGCGGTGAACACCGCCTGGATGAGGTCGGCCTTGGTGGGGAAGTGCCGGAACACCGTGCCCACGGCCACCCCGGCGCGGCGGGCGATCGCCTCGGTGGAGCCGGAGGGCCCCTCGGTGTCGAACACCGCCTCAGCGGCCTCCAGGATGTGCGCCTGGTTTCGCCGGGCGTCGGCGCGCAGCGGGCGCGAGGAGGGCTTCGACGGGGGCACGGCGGCGGGCTCCACGGCGCTGAAGAAGTTGAGGTTCTGCTCACCTTAATGTATGGATCATGAGTATCAACTCATTTTAAGGAGCGCGACGATGACGACGATCGTGATGACCGGCGGCACCTCGGGGCTCGGGGCGGTCGCGGCGACGCGGCTGGTCCGGGAGCCGGGGGTCACGCTGATCCTCGGGGCCCGCGTGCCGAGCGGCGACATGCTCCCCCTGGATCTCGCCCGGCTGGCGAGCGTGCGGGCCTTCGCCGACGCCGCGCTGGACCGCCTGGGCGACGCGGCGATCGACGCGCTGGTGCTGAACGCCGGGGTCTACCTGCACACCGACAAAGGGCGCACCGCGGATGGCTTCGAGACCACCTTCGCCGTGAACCACCTGTCGCATCAATTTCTGCTACAGCGCCTCCTGCCTCGGCTGGCCGACGGCGCTCGGGTGGTGATCACCTCCAGCGGAACCCACGATCCGGCCGAGGGGACCCGCCTGCCCCCGCCCCGGCACGCCGATGCCCGGCTGCTGGCCTGGCCGGAGCAGGACCCCCAGCGTGATGCGGCCCCCCGCGCCGCGGGCGGGCGGGCGTATTCGTCCTCCAAGCTGTGCAACGTGCTCATGGCCCGGGCCGTGCGGGCGCTCCCCGAGGCGCGGGCGCGGCACCTCACCGTCGTCGCCTGGACGCCGGGCCCCACGGCGGGCACGGGCCTGCTCCGCAGCACCGGCCTGGGGCTCCGCCTGGTGGGGGGGCTGTTCGCGACGTCGCTGGGGCAGCGCCTCACGGGCCTGACCAGCCCCGAGGACGCGGGCGCCGCCCTCGCGGCGCTGGCGCTGGGGCGGATCACTCCGCCCGAGGGGGCGCTGTACGCGAAGCTCAAGGGTGGGGTGCTCCAGTGGATTCCGCCCTCGGAGCTGGCGCGTGACCTGGGGCTCGCGGACGCGCTGTGGGCCGACAGCGCGGCGCTGATCGGGGTGGAGGATGGAGGAGTCAGAAGGGCTTGAGACTCGGGAAGGACAGATCCGGAAGACGGGGGCTCGGGAGGTTCGGCCCGGGCCTCGGCGGGATCGACGGTCCGGGGAGGTTCTCTGCGGTGTCCTTGAGGACGCCGACGGCCTTTCCCCCGATCGCCTCCCCCGCGTCCTTCAGGGCGCCTGGGGTCCCCTTCGCCGTCTCCTTGCCGAACTCAAGGGCCTCCTCTCCGACGTCCTTGCCGGTGTTGAGGGCGCTCTTCACCCCGCGCACAGCGGCGTTCTGTGCGCACTTGCCCGGGGTGATCTTTTTCGTCAGCGCCTTGTCCACGGTCTGGGTCCATTCGCCGGATGCGGTGGGCTTGAGCAGTAGCGGCTTGTGGGTCTCGGTGTGGGCGGACGCTCCCCAAGGCCCTTGATTCAACCCGTCCTTGCAGTACTGCAGGAAGTCGCATGTGTGCGCGGCCTTCTCAGAGGTCGGGGCGTTCTCCAACTGCATCCAGGAGTCTTCGGTCTTGCTCCCCTCTGCGGTGGCTCGGCCGAACAGGTTCTCGTGGAGCAGGCGGCCCTCCAGGTGGCTCTCGTCCTTTCCGGTGTCCGGGTAGTGGCTGGAGCCGCCCGGGCGCTCGGGATCCCCGGTGACCCGTCGGGTGGTCTCCCGCCAATCCCTGGCCATGTCGCCGCCGTCGTCAACGCGGACGTGCGTGCCCTCCAGCACCTCCACCATGCCCTCCTGCGTCAGGCCGTGATCCTGAAGATCGCTCAGCATGGAGAGCTCGGTGAGGCTCGCGTTCTGAAGGGCATCCTTGAAGCCCTCGGGTCGAGCCTCGTCCCCATGAACGGCTTTCATGCTCCCGTCGATGTCCGCCCGCATCTTCTGGGCGAAGCTCTTGGGATTTCGGGAGCCTTCTGGCTCGTGGCCCATGTGCTCACGGGCGCCGGTCGTCATCAATCCCTGCTCCGTGAGGACCTTTCGCTCGTCATGTGCGCGGCCGGTGACGCCGTCGGGGCAATGGTCGACGGCCTCACCCGCTGCCAGGCCGAGCAGCCTCATCATGTGCTGGTTTGAGTTGATCAGATGCCCAGCGTCGAAGGGGTCTGTCAGCAGATCCGGGGTGCGCTCCGTTGGATCCTGGGTGACGGGGCTGAAGGGATCGGGGGCTTGGGCCCGTCGGATGAGGCTCTTCATGCGATGCTCCGAGTGCGTCCCACAGAGCGTCGCCCGAACCCGAGGGCTCGTCAAGCGAAGAATGTACGTTGTAAGCCTGTAATTGTTGTCTGTGGCGATATCGCCATGAGCGCCGGGAGCGCGCCTCTCAGTCCTCCAGCCACCCCTCCGGCGTCCGCAGCTCACCCTGATGCATCACGTACCGGATCTCCCGATACGCTGATACATCTTCGAGCGGGTCATCACCCAGCACCACCAGGTCCGCGGGGCGGCCCTCGGCGATGCGGCCGGCGCTGTCCTCGATGCCCAGCATCTCCGCGGGCACGGTGGTGGCGGAGGCCAGCACCTCGGCGGGGCTCAAGCCCACCCGGCCGAGCAACTCCAGCTCCCGCACGCTGCTGTAGCCGGGGATCTGGCTGTACATGATCGGCCAGGCCGGGGCGTCGCTGCCCATGACCAGGGGAACGCCGGCCTCATGGAGGCGCCGGGTGGCGGCGAGGCGATCCTCCAGCACCTTGTCGTAGTAGCGCTCCGAGCGGGAGATCCGCGCGACGAGGCCCGGAGGCAGCCGCGGCGAGACCATGGCCCCGACGGCCCGGAACGACTGGTCGAGCGCCTCGGGGTCGGAGAGGGCGGCCAGCTCGTGGGGGGTGATGACGGCCTGGAGCAGCGGGTCCTCCAGGCGGGACGGGTCGAGCGCCAGGAAGTTGTTGTCGCTGATCACCAGCGTGGGCACCACCCAGACGCCCGAGGCCACGACGGCCTCGATGGCCTCGGTGTCGTTCACGAAGAGGCCGTGCATCAGCGCGCGCGGCTGGAGCGCCAGCGCGGCGATGGTCTCTTCCGGGCCCATCGCGTGGGCGAAGATCGGCAGGCCAACGGCGGCGGACTCCTGGACCAGGGCGTCGGCCCACTCCCCCGAAGGCATCGGCCAGATCCGCCGGAGCATGCCCTCCTCCATCGCGATCTTGACGCCGATGACGCCCGGGGCGGGCTGGGCCTGGACGTAGGCGCGGACCTCCTCGGGGGTCTCCTGGACCGGCGAGCCGGGCAGGACCGCCTGGATGTAGCTGCCCGGGGGTGAGGGCGGGTAGGCCAGCCAGTAGAGGGTGGGGCCGACGTTGCCTTCGGCCAGCCAGCCCTGGACGTGCACGCGGTCCTCCGGCATGGCCGCGGCGTCCAGCGCGGTGGTGACCCCGCAGGCCACGTAGCTGCGGAGCTGCTGGTGGATGAGGTCCTGGCGCTCTGCCTCGGTGTCGTCCCGGAAGGGCGCGCCCTGAAGCAGGGTGGTGTGGACGTGGCTGTCGATGAGCCCCGGGATGACGGTGGCGCCCTCCAGGTCCACGACCCGCTCCGCCAGCAGGCCGTCGGCGCTGTCGGCGAGCGCGGCGATGCGGCCGTCGACGACCAGCAGGGCCGCGCCGTCGACCGGGTCGCTGTCCGCGTCCGCGATGAGCCGGGCGTTGGTGAGCAGCACCGAGCCGGGTGGGGGCGCCGGGGGCTCCGACTCCTCTGTGGTCTCTTCGGGGAGGGGCTCCTCGGCCAGGGCCGGGAGCGCGAGCAGGGAGAGCAGCAGCGCCGTCATGACGGGTCCTCGGGCGAGGGGACGTAACATGCCAGCGGACGGGACATCAGGGGTTGTAGCGGCTCAGGTCATGCTCCGGGCGTTGAGGCTCGGCTTCACGCCGATCCGCCGACGGTCGCTCCACGTCGAAGCCCTCGGACTCCAGCAGGAACGCCGCGCGGTCGAGCACGGCCGCAGGCTCAGTGGAGAGAGGGACCTGGAGGTCGACGCCCATGACACCTCTGGATGGACTGTACCATCCACCCCTGCGTTTTCTTACGTTTCGCCCCCACTCCTTGCTCCCCATCGCTCAGGCGCTACGTTCTGCGCGAAACGAGCCTGGCACGGAGCCCGCCGTTGCGTGATCTGCTCGTGGGATCGCCCACGCCCCCCCTCCTCCACCTCTCTGCCGAAACGCGGAGCGCGCGCAGCGCGTGCCGTGACGCCTCCTTGCCGCTGATCGAGCGGCTGGAGGCCTTCGAAGACGTCTGGGAGAGCGAGGTGGGCGACACCTCCCTGGTCCGGGTGCGGTCCATCGAGCGCGCGTTCGGGCTGCGGCAGGTGTTCCTCAAGCTGGAGGGCGACAATCCCACCGGCACCCAGAAGGACCGCATCGCGTTCGCTCAGGTCTACGACGCGCTGCGGCGCCGCTCCCGGGGCATGGTCCTCGCGACCTGCGGGAACTACGGGGTGGCGGCGGGCTACGCCGCCCGGGTGGCCCGGCTGCGCTGCGTGGCTGTGCTGCCGGCCTCCTACAACGCCCCGCGGGCTCCGCAGATCGCCGCAACCGGCGCGGAGATCCGGCGAGAGGGTGAGGACTACGAGGGCGCGGTGGCGGCCGCCCGACGGATCGCCCTCGACGAGGGCCTGTACGACGCCAACGCAGGCGGCGCGAACGAGGACCTCCAGCTCCGCGCCTACCGCGCCATCGCCTATGAGATCTTCGATGAGCTGCGGGACGCGCCCGCGGCGGTGGCCGCGCCGGTGTCCAACGGCACCACGCTGGCCGGGCTCCACCGGGGCTTCCTGTCCTTGGAGCGTCGGGGTCGAAGCTCCCACATGCCCCGGCTGATCGGCGGCTCGGCGTTCCGGATGAACCCCATCGTGCGGGCCTGGGAGACCGGAGACCCGGTCTGCTCGGACCTCGAGCCGACGCGCATCCGCGAGACCACCGTCAATGAGCCGCTGGTCAACTGGCACGCCATCGACGGCCAGCGGGCGCTGGACGCCATCCGGGAGACCGACGGCGCGGCGGTGGGCCTGAGCGACCGCAGGCTCCGGGACCTGGCCCGCATGCTGCGCCACGAGCAGGGGCTCATCGTCCAGCCGGCGTCCACCGCCGGGCTCGCCGCGCTGCTGGAGACCCACCAGCGCAACCCTCTCCCGCCGGCCCGCTATGTGGCCGTGATCACCGCGAGGTCCGAATGAGCGCTCCCCGACAGCCCGACGGCGACGCCGTCGTCTGGTGCCAGGGCCACTTCAACACCCCCAACGGCAAGACCGCCCACGGCCTGGTGCGCTTCACCGAGCGCTACCGGGTGCGCGCGGTGATCGACGACCGCTACGCCGGCCAGGACGCCGGGGACGTGCTGGACGGGCGGCCCCGGGGCATCCCGGTGGTCGAGAGCCTCCAGGCTGCGTTGGCCTTCAAGCCGACCCACTTCGTGGTGGGCCTCGCCCCCGACGGCGGGCGGCTGACCGGACCTGACCGCCAGGCGGCCCGTGACGCGCTCGACGCGGGGCTGAACGTGGACTGCGGGCTTCACGACCTCCTCTCCGATGATCCCGATCTGGTGGCCCTCGCGGAAGCGCGCGGGGTCACGATCCGAGACGTCCGCCGGCCGCCGCCGGCCTCGGTGATGCACCACTTCTCCGGCCGCATCAACGAGGTTGGCGCCGTGCGCATCGCGGTGCTGGGCACCGACTCGGCGGTGGGCAAGCGCACCACAGCGGTGCTGCTGGTCCAGGCCCTGCGGGCCCGGGGCGTGCGCGCGGAGCTGATCGGCACCGGTCAGACCGCCTGGATGCAGGGGGTCCCCTACAGCTTCGTGATGGACAGCCTCATCAGCGACTTCATGTCGGGGGAGATCGAGCACGCGGTGGTGCAGGCCTGGGATGAGGTCCGCCCCGAGGTCATCGTCATCGAGGGGCAGGGCAGCCTGATGAACCCCGCCTATCCCGGCGGCTACGAGATCCTGGCCGCCGCCCGTCCCCACGGGGTGGTGATGCAGCACGCCCCCACCCGGGTGGAGTACGACGGCTTCCCGGGCTTCCGCATCCAGCCGCTGGAGACCCAGATCCAGGCGATCGAGCTGATCTCCGGCCGCCCCGTCGTCGCGATCACCATCAACCACGAGGGCATGGACCGCGCCCAGGCCCTCGCGGCGGTGGAGGTCTACGAAAGGCAGCACCACCGGCCGACCTGCGCGCCGCTCCTCCAGGGGGTGGAGCCGATCCTGGACGCCCTGCTGGCCCTGGGAGGTGACGGATGACCGACGCCCTCAAGCACCTGCAGGTATGGGACCGGCTCACCGTGGGCCCCGTCCGCGTGGAGCCCCGCCGGGTGATCTGTCCGTATCAGGTGGGCGAGGACACCTTCGAGCTGGTCACCTCGTACAGCGAGGACGTGCTCAACCCCTGGAGCCCCGCCGACGTGGCCCTGGCGACGCTGCTGTCCGTCCAGCCAGCGCTGAACTACGGCCTGTTCGCCAAGGAGATCCGCATCTACGGGCCCCTCGACGACGAGGACCGGCGCTGGCTGCGGGCCATGGCCGCCAACACGGCCTGCGAGATCCTGACCAACAAGCTGATGGTCAAGAACCCGTTCCTCACGCTGGAGCCGCTGCCGGCCCCTCCAGACGCGGACTTCTCCTGCAACCTCAACTTCCCTGACCCCCGGCCCCCCGTCTTCGAGCGGTGGACCACGTCCCCGGATCGCGCGCTCATCCTCAGCAGCGGCGGCAAGGACAGCCTGCTCTCCCTGGGCATCCTGGAGGAGCTGGGGGCCGAGGCCCACCCCATCTTCGCGAACGAGGCCGGGCGGCACTGGTTCACCGCGCTCAACGCCTGGCGGCACCTGGAGCGAACCCACCCCCGCGCCGCGCGGGTGTGGACCAACTGCGACCGGCTGTTCACCTGGCTGCTGCGGCGGCTGCCCTTCGTGCGGCAGGACTTCGGGCGGATCCGCGCGGACATCTACGCGATCCGGCTGTGGACGGTCGCGGTGTTCCTGTTCGCGACCCTGCCCCTGGCCCGCAAGCGCGGCCTGGGGCGCCTGGTCATCGGGGACGAGTTCGACACGACCGCGCGGGAGGTCACCGCGGGCATCCCCCACTACGGCGCGCTCTACGACCAGAGCCGCTGGTTCGACGAGGATCTGAGCCGCTTCTTCGACCGCAAGGGCTGGGGGATCGTGCAGTTCTCGGTGCTGCGGACCTGCTCGGAGCTGCTCATCGAGAAGGCCCTGGCCACCCGCTACCCCGAGCTGCTGGCCCAGCAGGTGAGCTGCCACTCGGCCCACGTCGAGGGGGAGCGGGTCCTGCCCTGTGGGGCCTGCGAGAAGTGTCGGCGCATCGTGGGCATGCTGACCGCCCTGGGGAAGGACCCGGCGGTGTGCGGCTACAGCCCCGAGGCCATCGCGGCCTGCATGGAGCGGCTGGCCGACTCCGGCGCGAAGCAGATCGCCGAAGACGCCGAGCACCTCGCCTGGATGCTGGTGGCGTCGGGGCACGTCCCGGCGGACAGCCCGTTCGGTCAGAAGGCCCGGCGCTCGCCGGTGACCATGAAGCTGCGCTACGACCCCGAGGCCAGCCCGCACACCACCGTGCCCAGTGACCTGCGGCCGGGCCTGCGACGCCTCCTGCTGGAGGTCGCCGAGGGCGCCGTCGAGCGGCGCGACGGGGCCTGGGTGCCCTTCGATCCACTGTCGCAGTTGGGGGATCCCCACCCCTTCGAGCGCCTGCCCTCTCGCGGGGTCGAGGACCTCAAGCCCGTGCAGAAGGCGTGGATCCTGGGGGAGATGACCTGGCCCCAGGCCCAGAGACGCTTCCGGGAGACCGACCTCGCCCTGCTGCCGGTGGGCGCGTTCGAGCAGCACGGCCTGCACCTGCCCCTGGACATCGACGCCTGGGACGCCGAGCACATCGCCCACGCGGTGGCCGAAGCGTGCACCGACCCCAAGCCTCTGGTGCTCCCGCTGATCCCGTACGGTGTGAGCTACCACCACGAGGACTTCCCCGGCACCCTCTCGGTCAGCCCGGACACCCTGGCCCGCATGGTGCACGAGGTGGGGGTGAGCGTGGCGCGGTGGGGCATCCGCAAGCTCCTGATCCTCAACGGTCACGGGGGCAACGCCGCCGCCCTGCACTTCGCCGCCCAGCTCATCAACCGGGACGCCGCCATCTTCACCGCGGTGGACACCGGGGAGACCGCCGACGCCGAGATGACCCACCTCATCGAGACCGCCGGGGACGTGCACGCCGGCGAGTATGAGACGAGCACGGCGCTGGCCACCCGGCCGCACCTCGTGCACATGGAGCACGCCCGAGCGGAGGTCCCGCGCTTCGACAGCCGGTACCTGGACTTCGGCGGCGGGGTGAGCGTGGAGTGGTATGCCCGCACCCGGCGCATCTCGGACACCGGGACGATGGGCGACCCCACCCGGGCCACCGCGGAGAAGGGCCGCGAGATGTGGGACATCCAGATCCGCAACCTCGTGGCGCTGTGCGAACACCTGAAATCAACCCCACTGGAGAGGCTTCATCGGCCAGGAGGCGCATGATGCGCATCACACGCGCGGACGTTATCTGTGCTACATACCCGTTGGCTCAACCCTACACGATCGCCTATGAGACGGTAGACACCGCCCGGTTCGTGTTCCTCGTGCTGGAGACCGACGGGCCGCACCGGGGCTTCGGCGCCGCGGCGCCCGATCCGCCGGTCACCGGAGAGACTCTGGAGGGCTGTGAGGCCGCGCTCATCGGCATCACGGAAGCTCTGGTCGGGGAGGACCCCCTGCGGCGGGTCCACCTGCTGGAGCGCTCGCCGCTGGTCGGGCACCCTGCGGCCCGGGCGGCCCTGGACATGGCGCTGCTCGACCTGCTGGGCAAGGCGGCGGGGCTGCCGGTGGTGACCCTGCTGGGGGGCTACCGGCGCTCGATGCCCACCAGCGTGACCGTGTTCATCGACACGCCGGAGCGCATGCTCGCCGAGGCCCGCGCCCGGCTGGCGCAGGGCTTCGAGGCCCTCAAGATCAAGGGGGGCCTGGATCCCGAGGGCGACGCCGACATCCTGCGGCGCATCCGGGCGGCGGTGGGCCCGCAGGTGGCCCTGCGCTTCGACGCGAACCAGGGCTACTCCGTGGCCGAGGCGCGGCGCTTCCTGGCGGCGATCGAGGGCGTGGAGCTGGAGATGTTCGAACAGCCCACCCGGCGCGGCCAGGGCGAGGATCTCATGGCGGTCACCCAGGCGTCTCCCTACCCGGTGATGGCCGACGAGAGCCTGCTCAACCTGGACGACGCCTTCCGCCTGGCCCGGTACGAGCGGGTGGACATGCTCAACGTCAAGCTGATGAAGGTGGGCGGGGTGGACGCCGCGCTCCACGTCGCCGCGGTGGCCCGCGCCGCGGAGCTGTCGCTGATGGTGGGCAGCACCGACGAGTGCGCGCTGTCCGTCGCCGCGGGGCTGCACCTGGCCCTGGCCTGCCCGGAGGTGCGCTTTGCCGATCTCGACGGGCACCTGGATCTGGCGAACGATCCGACAGACGGCGCGGTGCGGCTGGAGAAGGGGTGGCTGTTCCCCTGCGACGCGCCGGGCTTCGGGGTGACGCGCCTGAAGCTGTAGCATGGTCGGCGATGTCGACCCCCCCGCTGCCCGAGTGGATCGCCGGCCGCGACGCGCCCAGCTCGGGCGGTCAGGACTTCCTGGGCCTGCGCACCGCGGCGCAGCGCATCGGCTACCACCTGCTGGACGGGGTCACCTCGGTGACCCCCCAGGTGCGGTACCTCTCGCTGCGGAGCTGGATCCTGGACATCTGGTGGGCGCAGCGGCGTCCGGAGGACCGCAAGGAGCTGGACGCGTTCGCCCGGCGGGTGGAGGCGGCGGTCGTGCTGGGCAACCTGCTGGCGGGCCGCAACCGGGAGAACCTGGTCGGCGGGGACAAGGGGGTGGAGCGGTTTCGAAGCAGCGAGGATCCGATCTCGTTGGACCCCGTGGTCGATACGCCCGCGAACACCATCTACAAGGGCGCCGCTGAGCAGCTCGGCCTGGACACCGCGCGCTTCGGCGAGCGCGTCACGGCGGTCAATGGCCTCACGCCGTCGAGGGGGGCGCCGCTGGCCGCGCACCTCCGCAGCCTCGCCGAGGAGACCGCGCTGGGCCGGCGACTCCACACAGAGGGGCCCTCAGAGCACGCCTCCCGGGCCGATCTCAAAGCGCTGGGGGAGCGGCTGCGGCTGGACCGCTTCCAGCCCGAGGAGGTGGACCTGCTGTGCGCCGCGCTGATGCCCGACGCGCCCCAGGCCGGGGCCAGCCCGGCGGCCCGAGCGCAGGAGCTGCGCCGCACCGGGACCTGGTGCGCGCTCCTGTGGCTGGGGCAGAGCGCCGAGCCCACCGAGGGCCGGCTGTGGGCGCTGGCCCTGGATCCCGCGCGCCCCAGCCCCCCCGCGCTGGAGTCTGTGCTGGATGGATGGGCTCTGTATCTGGTGCGGGACGTGCTGGTGGCCGCGCACGAGGCCGTGATGCGCGCGGTCACCCTGTCGCTGGGGCGCCGCGGGGACGAGGGCAAGCGCTCGGTCCCCGCCGCCGAGGTGCTGGCCGAGCTGGCCTCGGCCGAGATCGAGGCCCCCCTGCGGGACCTCGGGCTGCTGGCTGAGGGCGAGCGCTGCGCGGACCTCCCCCTGACCGCGCTGGCGCAGCGCCTCGTCAACCGGACCTCGACCGGGCTGTACACCCGCGGCGGGCTGCGCTGGTGGCACGACGATCTCCATGAGGAGGCCCTCATCGGCCTCTGCGAGGGCGCCCCGGATCGCAGCCTTGCCCTGCTGCCCCTGGCCTGGCTGCTCGCCGAGCGCCGGGCGCGGCTGGGGGTGGAGGAGGGCCTGGCCGACCACCGCTTCCTCTCCCCGAGCGGGCGCATCGGCATGACCCAGGTGGTGCTGCCCGAGCTGGACCGCCTGCGCGCCGAGGGGGTGAGCGTGCTGGAGGCCGGCCTGCGCTTGACCCGGCGCACGGTGGACCAGCACCTCCGGGTGGCCTGGGCGCGCATGCGCCAGAACGCCCGCAGTGACGTGGCCCACCTCTTCGTGGACGGCGACCGGTGGCGCTGGCGGGCGGACTTCGCCGCCGGGCGCACCAACTCGCGGGTCTACAACGCCATCCGGTGGGGCGGGCAGCTCGGCCTGTGGGGCAGCCCGACGGGCGCGGCGCTGCTGACGCGGGGGCTGCGCACCCTGGAGGCCGAGCGATGATCAAGCCCCGGGCCCTGTGCGCCGACGGGCGGCTGCCCATCGCCATCCTGCTGACCTGGAACGCCGACCTGCTCTTCTTCGAGCGGATGGTGCTGCCGGAGCTGACCGCTGGCGGCGCCGAGCACATCCTCGTCGTGGGCGACCGGGGGCAGGCGAGGGCCGAGGCCGCGTCCCGGGCGCGGGCGGTGGCGGGCCACCAGCTCCCCGGGCTGGGGCGGCGTTACGTGTTCGAGCCCGCGCAGCATGACGGCAACTTCCACCCCAAGCTGACGATGCGCCTGGGGCCCGAGGGCGGCGGCGTGCTGGTGGGCTCCGGCAACCTGAGCTTCGGCGGCTGGGGCGGCAACCGGGAGCTGGGGGCGGCCTGGGCCGTGGGCCCGGGGGAGGACGACGACGGCGCCTGGCTTCGTTCGCTGCTGGAGGGGCTGGAGACCCTGTGCGACGGCGCGCTGGCCCGGCGCGTCCTGGAGCGGGCCCTGGCGCTGCCCTGGCTCAAGGAGGCCGCCGCGCCGGAGCGCCCGCCGGTGCTGTGGCCCTCCGGGGCGTACACCCTGGCCGGGCTCCTGGCGAAGCGCTGGGCGGGTCGGCGCTTCGAGACCCTGCGGGTGCTGACCGGCTCCACCGACGTCGCCGGGGCGATGCTGGGCTGGGCGCACCGGACCTTCGGGGTGGAGTCCGCCGAGGTGGCCGTGCCCCCGGAGCGCGCGGCCTTCGACCCCGCCGCCCTGGACCGGCTGCCGCTGGCGGTGAAGGTGGTGCCGGTCACCGGCAAGCGCGGCCTGCACGCCAAGCTCCTCCACTTCTCGGGGCCCGAGGGGGACGCGGCGGTGATGGGCTCGGCGAACTGCTCGGCGCGGGCGTGGCTCCTGCCTCCCGCGCGGGGCGGGAACGTCGAGCTGGTGATCCCCTACGATCACGTCCAGCCCGAGGACATGGACGCGATCTTCGCGGAGATCCCCTGGGCGCCGCTCGATCCGGCGGAGGCGCTGCGGGCCCCGGTGGACCCCGGGGGGGGCGGG
The DNA here is from genome assembly GCA_020632795.1 of Alphaproteobacteria bacterium. GTDB lineage: Bacteria > Myxococcota_A > UBA796 > UBA796 > CAJQPC01 > JACKEV01. Next base: position 122,124 of record JACKEV010000020.1, on the reverse strand, counting down.
GCTGCGCCGGCCCCGGCGCTGGAGATCCGCTCGGCGAGCTGGCATCGGCACAGCGGCGTGCTCACCCTGACGTTGGCGCCGGAGCCGGCCGAGGGGGCCCGCCTCCGCGCGCGGATCGGCGCCGAGATCCTGGCGCTGGCGTGGAGCCCGGAGGGGTGGCGCGCGCGGTGGCCCGAGGAGCGGCTGCCCGGTCGGGTGGTGGTGGTCACCGCAGAAGACCTGCCGGTCGAGACCCCGCCGCGCTGGATCGACGACGTCGTGGAGCTGCGCAACGCGCCGTTCAACCGCCGCATGGCCGACGCGCTGGGGGGCCTGGCCCGGGCGGGCGACGCCTCCACCCGGCTGCTGGACCAGCTCCACCAGCTCAGCGCCGAGATCCTCCATGATCCTCGGGAGCACCCCGATCCGCCGCCTCGGGGTGGGGGGCGGCGGGCGGCTGAGCCCGGCGACGCGCCCGCGCTGGACCCGGCGCTCCTGGCGGACGCCCTGGTGGACACCCCCGGGGGCGGGGAGGGGAGCGCGCCGGTGGCCGGGCTGCCCATCGCGGGGGTCCTCCGCGCCCTGTTCGGGGACCCGGACGACCCGGACGACGACGACGATGATGACGACGACGATGACGATGGCAACGGCGACGACGACGAGGAGGAGCGCGCCCCCCGCGTCGATCCGGGGCTGCCCGCGCCGGAGCGCCTGCGCAAGCGCCTGGCCCAGGACCTCGACACCTTTGTCAAGCGCCTCGCCGAGCCTGCCTTCGCCAAGGAGTGCACCGCCACCCAGCTCGTCCAGGGCCTGAGCTACCCCGTCGCCGTGGTGCTGCTGGGGGGGCCGCGCTGGATCGACCCGGCGCAGGCCCGCGCGATCGTGGAGGGCGTCCTGCAGATCGCCCTGGACGGCGGCCTGATCGCCACGGTGCAGGCGCGCATGGTCGACCGGCCCGAGGTCTTCGCCGAGGTGGTGGGCGACGGCACGCTGTGGACAGCGTTTCGCGCGGCGCTGGCGGGCCTGGACTGGGGCGGGCCGCTGGGGCCGCTGCGGCAGGCCCTGGCGACGCGGCGGCTGGACGGGGCGAGCGCGCTGCTGGCCTCGGCCTCGCCGGGGCGGCTCCGTGGGCTGGTGCGGCGGCTGCCCTCCGGGGCGGCGCACCTGGAGGCGGCGGCGCAGGCCGAGCGGGCCGTCTCGGCGCTGGAGACCGCTGTGTCGGCTGTCCGACCCGCGCTGGAGGCCGCGCTGAAGGGCCGGAGCTGGCACCGCGACGGAGACCTCGTCTTCCACGACGCCCTGGGCTTCGGCATCGTCGAGGCGGAGCAGCCCGCCGGGGCCGCGCTGTCGGTGCTGTGGCTGACCACCGGACGGGCCCGGCCCGTCAACCCGGTGATGAAGGGCCGGGTCTTCTGCCTCAACGTGTCGCTGGGGGCGCGCGCCGGGGCCCTGGAGCGGGCCGTGGTGGAGGCGGTGGGCGCTCAGGTGGATGGAGCGGCGGGGCCCCGGGAGACCGACGCCGGGCGGATGGGGTGGCTACGCCAAGGTCCGTAGCTCCGGGGTGTCGTCCAGGTGGCTCGTGACGTTGAGGCTCACCAGGCTGGCCTGGCCCCGCCCCACCTGGACCCGGGTGAACCCGGTGTTGACCAGCACGAGGTTGACGCGGAACGCCATCTCCGGGGTCAGGCCCAGCAGGTGCCGGCACACCGCCGAGATCGCCCCGCCCGAGGTGAACACCAGCGCGGTCTCGCCCCGACCCAGGGCACCCTGGACCGCCTCCAGGCCGGCCACGACCCGCGCCTGGAACTGCCCATAGGTCTCGGTGTAGTCGGCGTCGTGCTGCCCGCCGGCCCAGCGGTTCATGGCGTCGATGAACAGGGCGAAGAAGGCGGCCTTGTCCGTGGGGGTGGGCTGGCCGGCGGCGAAGGCGGCTTGCATCACGACCCGGTGGTCGAACTCGTTCCAGCGGGGGTCCTCCTCGGGCGCGGGCAGCCCCGGCCAGGTCTCGGCGAAGCCCTGGGCGGACTCCCGGTGGCGGCGCATGCTGCCGTGCACGACGCGGTGGACGTCCCCGAGGTGGCGCCAGCGCTCGCCGGCCCGGCGCGCCTGGGCCCAGCCGGTGGGGCTCAGGCGGTCGTAGTCCCCCATGAGCGCCCCGGCCTGACCGTGTCGGATGAGCCAGATGTCGGCCACCGTCTACGCCCCCCGCCGGTCGAGCATGGCCTGGCAGCGGGCGTCGAGCACCTTCGCCAGCTCCCCGAAGCCCATGAAGGCGGGGTTGGTCGTCTGGCCGTGGTGGTAGCGGTAGAAGATCTGCTGGACGATGACCGCGAGGCGGAAGAGGCCGTAGACCTCGTAGAAGTCGGTGTCGGACACGTCCAGGCCGGTGGCCTCGCCGTAGAAGCGCCACACCTCGGCCCGGGTGAGCATGCCCGGGGCGTTGGTGGGCTGGCGGCGGGTGAGCTGCATCACGGCGTCGTCGTCCGCCTGCACCCAGTAGGCGAGCGAGTTGCCGAGGTCCATCAGGGGATCGCCCAGGGTGGCCATCTCCCAGTCGAGCACGCCGATGATCCGCATGGGGTCGGCGGGATCGAGGACGACGTTGTCGAAGCGGAAGTCCCCGTGGATGACGCAGGTGGCGCGATCCGGGGGCATATGCCCGGCCAGCCAGGCCATCACCCGCTCCCCGTCGGCGGCCCCGGGGGTGAGCGCGGCGCGGTAGCGGCGGGACCAGCCCTCGATCTGGCGGCGCCCGTAGCCGGCGCCCTTGCCGAGGTGGGTGAGGCCGTGGGCCTCGACGTCGACGCGGTGCAGCTCCACCAGCTTGGTGAGCACCGCCTCGCAAAGCCGGCGGGTCTGGGCGGCGTCCAGGCCCAGCTCCGGCGGCAGATCCTGGCGCAGGATGATGCCGCGGATCCGCTCCATCACGTAGAACTCCCCCCCGGCGACCTCGGGGTCGGTGCAGTGGGCGTAGACCTCGGGCAGGGCGGGGTAGTGGGGGCGGAGCGCGGTGAGGAAGCGCACTTCGCGGCCCATGTCGTGGGCCGAGCGGGCCTTGGTGCCGAAGGGGGGGCGCCGCAGGATCATCTCCCGGTCGGGCCACTCCAGCAGGTAGGTGAGGTTGGACGCGCCGCCCCGGTACTGGTGGACGCGGGGCGTGCCCGTGAGGCCGGGGATGTGCTCGGCCAGCCAGGCGGCGACGGCCGGGACGTCCAGGCGGTCGTCGTCGCGGGGGGGCTTGGGGCGGTCGATCAGCGCGGCGCTCATCGCTTCCCCCGGGCCATGCGGTCGGCGTACTTCGCCAGCTCCCACCGGGCGATGAGGCCCCGGTGGACCTCGTCGGGGCCGTCGGCGAGGCGCAGCACCCGGGCGCCCGCGTAGAGGCCGACCAGGGGGAGGTCCTCGGAGAGCCCGGCCCCGCCGTGCACCTGGATGGCCTGGTCGATGACGCGGCAGGCCACGTTCGGGGCCACCACCTTGATCGCGGAGATCTCCGTCATCGCGCCGAAGACGCCCACGGTGTCGATGAGCCAGGCGGCCTTGAGGGTGAGCAGGCGGGCCATCTCGATGTCCACCCGGGCGTTCGCGATGATGTCGCGGTTGCCGCCGAGGTTGGCGATCGGCTTACCGAACGCGACGCGACGGACCGAGCGCTCACAGGCCAGTTCCAGGGCGTACTCCGCCAGGCCGATGAGGCGCATGCAGTGATGCACTCGCCCCGGCCCGAGTCGGCCCTGGGCGATCTCGAAGGCCCGCCCCGGCCCAGCGATGATCGCCTCGGCCGGGAGGCGCACGTCGGTGAGCGTCACCTCGCCGTGGCCGATCGGTTCGTCGTAGACGCCCATGGCGGTCAGCAGCCGCTCGACCTTCACGCCGGGCGCGTCGAGCGGGACGGCGACCATCGAGTGCTGTTGATGGCGGGGCGCCGACTCGTCGGTCAGGCCCATGAAGATCCCGACCTTGGCGTCGGGGTGGCCGGCGCCGGTGGACCACCACTTGCGTCCGTTGATGACGACCTCGTCGCCGTCCAGGCGCGCGGTGGCCTCCATATTGGTGGCGTCCGAGGAGGCGACGCCCGGCTCGGTCATCAGGAAGACACTGCGGATGCGACCGTCCAGCAAGGGGTCGAGCCACTGATCCTTCTGCCCCTGCGAGCCGTACTTGAGCAGCACTTCCATGTTGCCTGTGTCCGGCGCGTTGCAGTTGAACACCTCGGGGGCCAGGTGGCTGCGGCCCATCTGCTCGGCCAGGGTGGCGTAGTCCACGTTGGACAGGCCGCTGACGCTGGGGAGGAAGAGGTTCCACAGCCCGGCCTCGCGGGCCCGGGCCTTCATCTCGGTGACCTCGGGCAGCTCGACCCAGGGGTCGTCGAGCTGGCGCTGGCGGCGCAGCAGCTCCGCCTCGACCGGCTCGATGTGCTCGGCCATGAAGGCCTGGATGCGGCCGAGCAGCGCCTCGGCCTTGGGGGACAGCGCGAAGTCCACGGCGCCTCCGACTCAGGGGGAGGCGATCATAGGGCGGCGGAGGCCGGGCGGCTATCTGTGGGCGGCTATCTGTGGGCGGCTAGGTGCGGGCGACGAGCAGGGCCGGGGTGGCGAGGCGGTCGACCTCCAGCCGGGCGGCGAGGCGCTGAAGCAGGTCGGCGCGCTGGGAGGCCTCGTTGCTGTCGGACAGCTCGCTGAGCGCCTGGAGCAGGGCCTCGAGGTCGGCCTCGGTGCCCGCGAGGGCCTCGGCCAGGGGGCGGCGCAGGACGGCGGAGAGGTCGGTGTCGGCCAGCAGGCCGCGCAGCTCCTCCATGCGATCGACCAGGGCGAGGGCCTGGACCCGGGCGCGCTCGACCAGGGGCTCGTCGGCGTTGACGGTCAGCGCGCGCACGGCGCGGCGGTCGGCGCTCTCGGGGGGCGCGGCGGGGGCGGGCAGGGCCTGCACGGGGCGCCAGCGGCCGGGGATGCGCCGGCGGCCCCAGCCCCCCAGCAGGTGGCGGGCCACGCGCACCGCCCACAGGGCCCGCATGGCGCGGGTCAGGCCCAGCGTGCCGGCGAGGACCAGCAGGACGTTGGCGGTCGTGGCGCTCATCGGCAGGGCGCCGGAGAGCACCACCCCGACGACCAGCAGGGCGAAGAAGATCCCCCGGACGGACCGCCGGAGGTTGCGGGCGACGTGGCGCTGGCGGGCGAGGACGAGCTGCTCTTCGGTCACTTCGTTCTCCTTGTGATCAAGGAGACCTATGCGCACGCAAGGGGAGCCCGACAAGACCCTGATCACGCCCGCTTCAGGCGACCCCTGAGGCGGGCGGCCAGGGCGAGCTGCCCCTGCGCCTCGCACAGCGCGGCGGCGGCCCGGAGCTGCTCGGCGGCCTCGTCCCGGTGGACCCCGGTGATCGCCTCGGTGATGCCGTCGAGCCGGTCGCTGGCGTCCTGGAAGTCCCCCTGGCGCACCAGCACGCAGACCAGGTAGGCCGTGACCACCGTCCGCACGACCTCGAACGCGCCGCTGTCGAGCTGCAGCAGCGCGTCCTCCAGGAGCCGGCGGGCCTCGGCGTCGTTGCCGCGGTCGGCCTCGACCACCCCCAGGTTCGCCCGCACGACTGTCGACGCGAGCGTCCCCAGGGCGGTGGACAGGCGCAGGGCGACCTCGAAGCAGTGGCTGGCCTCGTCGAGCTGGCCCAGGCGGCGGAGCGTGTCCCCCAGGTCGTTCCGGGTGCGCACGATGCCCAGGTAGTTGCCGAGGATCTCGTGGATGCGGAGCGCCTCGCGCAGCAGGGCGGGCGCGCGGTCCGGCTTTTCCATGCGGACCAGGACCAGGCCCTGCAGGTGCAGGGCGTCGGCCTCCAGCGTGCGCTGGCCCCGCTCCCGGGCCCCGACCAGCGCGCGGACCGACCAGGTCGCGGCCTCCTCCAGCCGGTCGGCGTACATGCTCGCGTAGCCCAGGTCCCGGTGGAGCCGGACCCGCTGGTAGCCCTCGGCCTCGGCCTCCGCGCGGGTGAGGTGCGCCAGCAGGTCGTCGACGTGGCCCTGCCCCCACCGCGCCCAGGCGAGCTGGCGCAGGCAGCGGACCCGCAGCGCCGGCAGGTCGTGCTGGCGGGCGATGGCCAGGCCGCGCTCCGCGAACGCCTGCGCCTCGGTCATGCGGCCGTTCCGGTAGGTCCGCTGGCTCTCCAGCAGCGCGCCCCAGCCCCGCGCGGGGTCGTCCGGGGGGAGGCCGAGCGCCTCGACCACCTGGGCGCGCTCCCGCATCAGCAGCTCGGTCGCGGCGCTGCCCGACCGGTCGACGGTCAGGTCGAGCACCCGGGTGAGCGCGTCGAGCGCCTCGGGGAGCTGGCCGGCGCCGGAGAGGTGCAGGGCGCAGCGCTCCAGGATGGCCGCCGGCTGGCGATCCACCGGGCCGTGGCGCTGGATCAAGGCTGCGGCGCAGGCCCGGTGCCCGGCCTGGGCGAAGCCCTCCTTGCGGGCGAGCTGGAGCAGGCCCTCCCGGGCCATGTGGTCCACAAAACGGAGCTGTGTTCCGGTTGATGTCATCATCCCCGCGCGCAGCATCGGCTCCAGCGGATCGGCGCCGAGGGTGAGCCGGGCGGCGACGCAGGCGGCCTCCCACTCCTCCCGGGACAGGTCGATGCCCAGCAGCGCCGCCAGGTAGAGGGCCTGGCGCCCGTGCCGGCGGTGCAGGCCGACGACCCGCAGGAGCTGGCGGCTGCGCAGGGGGCGGATCGCGTCGGGCAGCTCCGGCGCGGCGCCCTCGGCCAGGGCCAGCCCCTCGCCGGCCACCTCCACCACCCCCTCGGCCACCCAGCCCCGCAGCAGCTCCACCAGGAAGCCCGGGTTGCCGCGGGTCCGCTCCAACAACAGGGAGGAGAGCGGGCCGGGCTGGTGGACCATCGCCCCCACCAGGCGGGCGTGGTCGGAGGGCGGCAGGGGCTCCAGGGAGACCACCGGGTCGGGCAGCACGCCCACCCCGGCCGCCAGGTCGAGGTCGAGGTCGCCCGCGTCGGTCAGCAGCACCGGCACGCCCCGGCCCTCCGAGGTCGCCGCCCGCAGGTCCCGGATGAGCCCCAGCGCGCTGTGGTCCGCGCCGACGTCGTCGAGCACGAGCAGCAGCGGGCGTCGCTGGTGCAGGGTGGCCAGGGCGCGGGCGAGCAGGGCGTCCTCCGTCCCGATGCCGTGGCCCAGGAGCCGGGCGACCAGCCCGTTCAGGGCCTCGTGGGGCCAGGCCGGGCCGCCGAAGCAGCCCCGCAGCCGCCAGGAGAGCTTCAGAGCGCCGAGCCCGCTGCACCGCAGCATCCCCAGGAGCGCCTGCCCCAGAGGGTCCTGCGCGCCCTCCCGCATGCGCACGAACAGCGTGCTGCACGCGCCCAGCTCGTCGGCGCGCTCCCCCAGCCAGCCCGCGAGGCGGGTCACGCCCAGCCCCCGGGCCCCCCGGATGAGGGCCACCCCACCCCGCCCCTCGCCGATCGCACGGGTCAGCCAGGCCCAGAGGGTGTCCCGGGCCTCCTCCCGACCGATGAGCGGCGTCCGCCGCAGCGCGAACAGGTCCAGGCTGGCCGCGAGCGCCCGCGGCCCCGGGGCCCGCTGGGACGAGCCGCGCCAGTCCGTCGGGATGGGCAGCTTGTCGAGGGGGGCGACGACGACGGCCTGCTCGGCGGCCTCGATGGCCTCCGGGTCCCCGTCCCACCAGGCGTCCGTGCTGAGCGCGAGGGTGGTCAGCGCGCTGATGTCCGCGATCAGCGGCTGATGCACGTCCAGCAGGTCGTGGCCGAGCTGGGCGAGGGCCCAGGCGGCCTCGGCGGCGGAGCGGTAGCGCAGCCAGGGGGAGCGCTGGGTCAGCACCGCCACCCAGCCCCGGAAGCCCTCGGGCCGATCCCCCAGGGGCGGGTCGTCCTCGCTGCGCCCCCAGGCGAGCAGGGCGGCGGTGCGCCCCACCGCGTAGAGGTCGGTCCAGGGGCCCTGGGGCTCGGTGGCCTCCTGGCTCTGCTCCGGGGCCATGAACCAGGGGGTGCCCCCGCCGCCCGCGCCGGCCTCCCCGGCGACGTGGGCCAGCCCGAAGTCGGCGAGCCACACCTGGGCGTCCGGGCGCCTGAAGTCGCCGATCAGTACGTTCGCCGGCTTGATGTCCCGGTGGATGATGCCCCGGGCGTGGGCGTGGGCGAGGCCGTCGAGCAGGCGCAGCAGCACCCCGCGCAGCAGCGGCCAGGGCATCTGCCCGGACCAGGCCATCAGGTTGCCGCCCTCGGCCAGCTCCATGACCAGGTAGGGGCTGCCCGGCTCCAGGCGCGGGTCGGCCCCCTCGGGGACCTGGCCGTAGTCGAACACCCGCAGGATGGAGGGGTGGTCCAGGCCCGCGATGGTGCGGACCTCGTTGGTGAAGGCCCGCAGCAGGGTGGCCCGCCGCACGCCCTCGGCGGTCAGCACCTTCACCGCCACCCGCAGCCCGGTGTCGACGTGGCGGGCCAGCCACACGACGCCCATGCCGCCCTCTCCGAGGGGGCCGAGGATCTCGAAGTGGGTCAAGGGCATGCGCAGAGCATACCTGTTGCCTCAGCGGCGCGAGCCGGTCGTCTGGGGGCCGCATCGCCGCGCGATCCCCGCGCCCACGGCGTCGACGTGGCCCGCGCCGTCGGGGTGCTCGCGGAGCCACCGCGCGATGAGGCCGATGTCGTCGGACTGACGGAAGGACAGCTCGAAGGGGTAGCGGTCGGCGGGCAGCCCCATCCGGGCGCGCGCCCGCAGCTCCAGGGCCCAGGCCTCGGCCTCCTGGGTGAGCGACGCCTCCACGCAGCCGGGGCCGGGGGGCGGGGCCGGCCCGCGGTGGGCGAGCAGGTGCAGGACCCGCGCGGCGGCGGACGGGTCGTCCATCGAGGCGTCGAGCAGCAGCACGCCGTCGGCGGTGATCACCGAGTGGTCGCGCGCCCCGAAGCAGATCGGCGCGTCGGGGGCCCCGGACAGGTCGAGGATGGCCGCCGCCCGGGCGTCGTCCGGCGACGTGCCGTCGGGGCAGCGGCCCGAACAGGCGGCGATCAGGAGGAGCAGCGACATCGGTCCCTCCAGCCTACAGGCTGCGGGGGCCTCCAGGGTCGCGGCCCTGACCCGTTTCAGCGGGGTGGAGGTGTCGGATGGGGTTCAAGCATCGCGGCCTGCTGGCGGTCGCCGGCCTGAGCTGGCTCCTGGCGGTGGCCACCGCGGCGATCCCGGTGCAGGCGCAGTGGCTCGCCGTGGCCTGGCTGTGCGCCTGGGGGCGGCCCCTGGAGCGCCCCCGCATCATCTGGCGCAGCGCGCTGGTGCTCCCCCTCATGGTCCCGCAGGGGCCGGCTGCGATCGCGGCGGGCGCGGTCATGGCCGCCACGGGCGCCTTCGAGCGGGCGCAGCCGGTGCAGGCGGTGCTCCTGGTCGGCGTCCTGGGGATGGGCCTCGCGGCGGTCGCCGACTGGGGGAGCCTGCGGCTCTGGATCCTGCTCATCTCCAACTTCCCGCTGAGCTGGGACGAGGCCTCGTACATCGTGGACCACGGCGAGCGGTACGTCCGGGTGGCGGCGCAGGCTGCGTTCATCGGCTGGGGCGCGTGGCGCGCGGGGGTGACGCAGCCGGGCGCGGCGGGGTAGGGGAGTCTCGCCCTCCCTCACGCTCGGAGTCCCCGGATGCTCGTCAACCGCCGGTTCCCCCCCAGGCTGATGTGGATCTACGCCAGCCGCATCTTCGGCTTCTCCGCGATCTGGGCGACGGCGGTGTTCGCGCTGTTCGCGGGCGCGGGCCTGGAGTTCCTGCGGGTCCCCTTCCTGCCCATCGCGACCATCGGTACGGCGGTGGCGTTCTACGTCGGCTTCAAGAACAACTCGGCCTACGACCGGTTCTGGGAGGGGCGGAAGATCTGGGGCGGGGTGGTCAACAGCAGCCGCACCTGGGCCAACTTCGTGGTGAGCTACGTGCTGCCGAGCGACACCAGCGAGGCCGCCCACGCGGTGCGCCGCGAGCTGATCTACCGGCACATCGCCTGGATCAACGCGGTGCGCCTGCAGCTCCGGCGGACCTCGCGCTTCTTCGACAAGCCCGCCCGCACCACCGCGAAGCGCCTGCGCGACCACGCCGACCACATGCGCAACGACTGGGACAAGGAGCTGGCGCCCTTCCTCTCCGACGAGGAGCTGGCGCAGGTCTCGGCGATGGCCAACCCGGCCACCCACCTGTTGACCCGCCAGGGCGCCCAGCTCGCCGGGCTCTACGGGGCGCAGCGCCTCGACCTGTTCCACCAGATCGAGCTGATGAACGTCATCGAGGAGCTCTACACCCTCCAGGGCAAGGCCGAGCGCATCAAGCACACGCCGTTTCCCCGGCAGTACGCCGAGTACAGCCGCTTGTTCACCCGCGTGTTCGTCTTCCTGGTGCCCTTCGGCTTCCTGGACGTGTTCGCCGACCACGTGGGGGACGTGGACACGCTGCTCGGGACCGTCACGGTGATCATCCCCATGATCCTGTCCTCGGCCATGGTGTCCTGGGTGTTCATCACGATGGAGGGCGTGGGCGACTCCAGCGAGGACCCCTTCGAGCGCAGCATGAACGACGTCCCCATGAACGCCCTGTGCCGCACCATCGAGATCGACCTTCGGCAGATGCTGGGTGAGACCGAGCTGCCGGACAGGGAGCAGCCGATCGACGGGCTGCTGTACTGACGCTCATGCCGTACCGCATTGAAGCCCGGATCGTCGCATTGGAAGGGGGGGCGGCATCTTCACGTCAATTCACCCCAAGCCGCCGAGGTTGCGGACGCGCACCCCCGGCCAGGAGTTGACGCCAAGATGCCGACATGGCGGCTGCTGGTGCGCGCGGCGCTTGTCGCGACGAAATCCTTGGGTGGTAAACGAAGCCTCACCCATCCTTGAATGAAGGGACCCCTCCAGGTCCCTTCCTTCGCTCGCCTTTGGCTCGCTGACCATCCCCCGGGGTCACGCCCTACGGGCGCCGGGCGACCAGTCCACGGTTCATGGAGGGTCCGTATCAGCGGTCCTTGAACACCTGCTCCCGGTGCCACAGGGCGTGGTCCGGGTCCACGCCGGGGCCGCCGATGGGCTGGCCCGCGTGGCGCTTCAGGGCGTCGGTGACCGCGTCGCCGCCGGCCAGGCGGGGGCTGATCAGGATGCAGTGCTTTGAGTCCAGCGCCACCAGGCCCCGGTCGAAGGCCTTGCGGTGCAGCACGCAGAGGGCCAGGCCGTTGTCGACGGTGTCGGGGCCGTCGTGGCTGCTCCAGCGCACGTGGGTGGCCTCCAGCAGCACCGCGCCCACGCTGACCACGCCACGCCGTCGGGAGACGAGGTGGGCGTCCCAGCCGCAGACCGCGCAGCGGTGCGCGTGGGCGATGAGCACGCGCTGACGGAAGGCCCGGTCGTGCTGACGCCGATGAGAGCGGGCCCATCGCAGAGGGTCGTCCTCGATGGGCCGCTGGGTGTCGGCGTCGAGCAGGGGGGCGGTGAGGCCCACCGCGTCCATGAGGTCGGCGTGGTAGCTGGAGGGGAAGTGCTCGACCAGCAGGAGCAGCGCGGCGTCGGCCACCAGATCGGGGCGGCGCCGCAGAAGGCGGTCGACGGGCTCGGGGAAGCCCCCTTCGACCTTGCGCATGGCGTCCATGGGCGGCGTGCTGTGGCCGTCCCGGGCGGGGACCTCCCACAGGTCGCCGTCGGTGGCCAGCCGCCAGAAGGAGCGGTGGGGGGCCTGAGAGGCACGCGCGGGCCCGAAGTCGTCGAGCAGCTCCTTGAGCAGGGGCTCGACCTCGCCGTAGCGCGCCAGGCGGGGCTCCCCGCGGCTGATCCGACCCAGGGCGGTCAGCAGCACGAGGGGCTTGTGGGGCGCGCGCACCCCCTCGCGGCTCCAGGTGCGCAGGCTGTGGAGGTCCCGCAGGAAGCTGCGGGCGGCGACATCGTCGTGCATCCGGCTACCGTATCACCACCCCGGCTCCACCCGGGTGAGGGTCCAGGCCCAGGCCTCCTCGCGCACGTTGAGGGCCTCGCCCTCGATGCGGTCGGGGGTCACGAACACCCCCTCGTACACGCAGAAGCCGTCGTTCATCCTGAAGGACACGGTGGCGCCCTGCTGGCGCCAGGTGTCGTCGTCGGGGGTGCGGTCGCGGGGGCTGCGGCTCTCCAGCGCGCCGCCCTCCAGGAAGAGCAGCTCGTAGCGCACCGCGCCGGTCTTGGGCAGCTCGGCCTCCAGCATCCACAGGCTGCCGGACAGGGAGGGGGCGTCGCGGTCGGGCAGGGTGTTGCGCTCCACCCGGAGCCGGTGCTGGGCGGGGCCGGTGCGATCCAGATCGACCTCGCGGGTGACGTGGACGCACGCCGCCGAGAACAGCACCGCCGCGATGAGGGCTCGAGACATCCTGCGAGGCTCCAGGGGAGCATTCTACCGGGGGAAGGGGTCGCAGACCGACCGCGTGAGATACGGAGTCAGCCATGCCCGACCGCGACCGCCTCCAGAGCCTGCTGCGCCGCATCGACGGCCGGCCGTATCCCGCCTGGCGCGATCTCCTGGGAACCTGGCGCCTGGGCGCGTTGCAGCTGGTCGTCGATCACGTCCAGGGAGACCCGTTCGCGGCGCCCAGCGCGCTGCGGGTGCGGTTCGCGCATGGGATCGACCCGGGCCTGGTCAGCGACGCGGACGGGCGGCTGGCGGCGGAGGACTGGCTGCTGCGGCGCTTCGGGGCGGTGCTGGAGGGCCACCCGCGGGGCAGCGGGCGCTCCGGCGCGCTGGATATCTACCGCCCCGGCCCGGAGATCCTGGAGCGCTCCGCCGCGCGGCTCCTGAGCGGCGGGCGCGCCGAGCTTCGCTTCGCGGCGGGCCTGCCCGCCCAGGGGCGGCGGGTCCTGGGCCGCCAGGGCTGGGCGATGCTCACCGAGGACATCCCCCACGCCGTGGCCCGGCTCCGCCCCGACGAGACCCTGGCCGCGCAGGTGCACGCGGCGCGGCTCCAGCGGGCGCTCCGCCGAAAGCTCGATGAACACGGGCTCATCGCGTTTGTCGCTGATGGGTCGGTGCTGCCCCGGGCCTCGGGCGTCGACACGCGGCCCCTGGCCAGCGCGGTGCCCTTCGAGAGCCCGCCCGCCCTCCGGGTCACCCTGGAGACCCCCTTCGGGGCGGTGACCGGCATGGGCCTGCCCCGCGGCGTCACCGTCATCGTGGGCGGGGGCTTCCACGGCAAGTCCACGGTGCTGGCGGCGCTGGCCCGGGGGCACCTGGACCACGTCCCCGGGGACGGCCGGGAGCGGGTGGTGGCCCTGGCGGACACGGTCAAGGTCCGCGCCGAGGACGGCCGGCGGGTCGCGGGCGTGGACATCTCGGCCTTCCTGCGGGAGCTGCCCGGCGGCCTCAGCACCGCGCCCTTCTTCAGCGACGACGCCTCGGGCTCCACCTCCCAGGCCGCCGCGCTGGTCGAGGCCCTGGAGTCCGGCGCGCGGGTGCTGTTGATGGACGAGGACACCTGCGCGACCAACCTGATGGTCCGCGACGCCCGCATGCGGGCCCTCATCCCCCGGGACCGGGAGCCCATCACGCCCCTGGTGGAGCGGGTCCGCCAGCTCGTGGACGCCTGGGGGCTCTCGGTGGTGCTCGTCATCGGCGGGGTGGGGGACTACCTGGGGGTGGCCGACGTGGTGCTCTCGATGGAGGACCACCGCGCCCACGACCGCACCGCGGAGGCCCGCGCCCTCGGCATCCCCGCGCCTCCGGCCCCCGGGCCTCTGCCCCGCCCGGCCCCCCGGGTCCCGCTGCGGGCGGGCCTGGAGCCGGGGAAGATCCGGGCCTGGGACGAGCGCCGCCTGCGCTACGGGGACGCTGAGATCGAGCTGGGCGCGGTGGAGCAGCTCCTGGACCCGGCCCAGGCCTGGACGGTGGGCCAGGCCCTGCGCCTGCTCTACGAGGACATCGTCGACGGCCGGCGGGACCTGCCTGCGGCGCTCGACGCCCTGGACGCGATGCTGGACGCCGAGGGGGTGGAGCTGCTCTCCCCCCGCGAGTGGCCGGCGGGCGGGCTGGTGCGGCCCCGGCGGCACGAGGTGGCGGCGGCGCTGAGCCGGCTGCGGACCCTGCGGGTGCGGTGAGGCTATACTCACCTTGATGCATGCCCTTCAGCGAACCCTGGTCTCGGAAGCGGAGTTCCTCGCGCTGCCCGAGTCCATGCAGCAGGTTGAGCTGGTTGACGGGGAGGTGGTTGTGTCTCCTGCGCCGCGATGGTGGCACCAGGAGGTTTGTCGGCGACTGGTTGTCGCGCTGAGCCTTTGGGCAGACGAACAGCCGTCGCCCTTCACGGTCATTCAATCCCCTGCCGATGTCCGCTTCGGCCCCGGTCGCATCCTCCAGCCCGACCTCTTCGTGCTGGAGGGGCGCCTGCCGCGCGAACACACCGGCCCCATCACCCGCCTGCCCCTGGTCTGCGTCGAGGTCGTCTCCTCCAACCGCATCTACGACCGGGTGACCAAGCGCCTGATCTACGCGGCGGCCGGCGTGCCGGAGTACTGGGTCGTCGAGCAGGGGGGCCTCATCGAGCGCTGGACCGGCGAGGGTCTCCAGGTCTCCGAGGAGATCACCGACCAGCTCAGCACCCCTCGGCTGCCGGGGCTGGTGGTGGACGTCGAGGCTCTGTTCGCCTGAACAATGCCGATGAGACGGGCCTTACGGAAGAGGGTGCGTCAAGTGACGCCCCCCGTTTCCCCGCCTGCCGCATAGCGACTTGAGCGATCGCCGGGTCCCTTGAGAGCAGCGCACGAGCGCGCTGTCTCCTCGGAGGAACCCCATGCGAAGCCTGCTCGCCCTGACCCTCCTCTTTGCCGCCGGCTGTGACCGGGTCTTCGTGCCGCCGGACGACCCGCCCCACGACGACTTCGAGGAGGGCTACGGCCACGCCCGGGGCAAGGAGCTGCCGTTCCTGTGCCGGGACCCCGAGACCGGAGGGCGGGTGACCTGCCCGGACACCGGCCGCCCCGAGCCGGCGTTCCTGAGCTGCGACGCGGCGGGCTGCCACGGCAGCATGACCTACTCCGGGGAGTGGCCCGAGGAGCGCCACCTCCACGGCGGCGACGGCCCGAGCTGCTACACCTGCCACAACCGCGAGTGGTCCGAGCGCATGGAGGTGACCCCGTGACGCTCCTCGCCCTGCTGCTGGGGTGCGCCCCCGGCCCGCTGATGGACACCGGGGCGCTGCCCGAGGCCCCCAGCTACGCCCACGACGTCCAGCCCATCCTGGAGGCGCGCTGCGTGCGTTGCCACCAGCGGGGCCGGCCCATGCTCGCGGGGGTGGAGCTGGACAGCTACGAGGCCGCCCACGCCACCCGCGTCTCCAGCGTCTGCACCGCCATCTCGCCCGACCTGGTCGAGCGGTTCGGCGACCACCTGCTCCCCCTGGCCGGCAGCCAGGACATGGGCCCTTGCGAGGGGTTCCGGGTCCTGTCCATGCCGCCGGGCGCCTCCGACCCCCTGCCCTACGACGAGCAGCTCCTCCTGGCCCGCTGGGTCGCCGCCGGAGCGATGGAGTGACCATGCGCCGCACGATCTTCGCCTCCCTCGCCCTCGCCGCGCTGTCCGGCGCCGCGGTGCTCGCCCTCTCGGAGCCCGCGCAGGCCCTGCCGATGTACGCCCAGCGCTCCGGCCGCACCTGCGCCAACTGCCACGTCAGCCCCACCCTGGAGGACCCCGAGGGCTGGGACAACCCCGAGCTGCTCCAGCGCAAGTGCACGCTGTCCTGCGTGTCCTGCCATACCGACCCCACCGGCGGCGGCATGCGCAACGCCTCGGGGCGCTACTACGGCCAGTCCACCGTGGCCATCGTGCCCACCCAGGAGCGCTCGTACTCCGACCACCACCGGGAGCTGCTCTCCTCCGACCAGATCTGGAGGATCCAGCAGTTCCTGGACGCCGACCCCAAGACGACCGAGGCCCACGGCGAGCGCACCATCCCCTCCGACTGGACGGAGGCGCAGGCTGGCGTGGGCGCGGGCCAGACCGGCAACCAGGCGGCCTGGGGCCACCCCCTGGGCGGCGACGACGTCATGGCCTTCTGGGACGGCCGCTATGACGACCTCAACGCCGACCCGCTGCTGAACCTGAGCGGGGACTTCCGCGCGGCCTGGTGGAGCGGCAGCCGCACGTTCTTCCCCATGCAGGCCGAGCTGAGCGCCTCGCTGCACCCCATGCATCACCTGATGTTCATGGGCACGGTGGCCGCCAAGGGCCACACCACCGGCGGGGCCGGCCCGGTCTTCCCCCGGCGGGCCTTCGTGATGGCCAACGAGCTGCCCGGCATGTCCTGGGTGAAGGCGGGTATCTTCATGCCCTCGTTCGGGACCTACACCGACGACCACACCCTCTATGTCCGGGAGGGCTTCGAGCAGGACGTCTCCGACCCCGACGACACCGTGCTGGGCGTCGAGGTGGGCACGGCCCCGAACTACCCCTTCGCCCAGGCGTCGGTGTTCCTGGACGACCCCGCCCAGCTCCTGGGGCCGGTGCCCGGGGCGGGCTGGGGTGCGGCGGTGAACGGCGGCTTCCGCGACCTGGGCTGGAGCCTGAGCGGGCACGCCCAGCTCCGCGACCGGGACGGCAAGGGCAAGGGCGACCTGCTGGCGGCCGGGGTGGCCTGGGGCTTCAACCCGGCGTACTACCTGGAGCGCGTGCCGATGACCCTGCTCGGCGAGGTGTCGATGGGGCGGCGCACGGTGGGCGGCAGCAGCGAGGCCTTCGCGGCGTCCTGGGCCGAAGCGAGCTGGATGGTGCGCAACGGCGTGACCGCGAAGGCCCGCCACGAGATGAAGCTGCCCACGTCCACGATGGTGCTGGAGCAGCGCTACGGCCTGGGGGTCGACGTCGGCCTGCTGCCCGGCGTGACCCTGGGGGCGATGGGCCGGGTGAGCCCCTACGGCGGGGTGTGGCGCAAGGACCTCTTTGTGCAGGCGCACCTGTGGTTCTGAACTTTCCGTGACTGGCTTTCCGCCCGGATGGTGTAGGACAGGGCGCCCCCCCACTCCAGGAAGGAGTCCCCTGTGCGCCCCATCCTCTTCCTCGCCGCGCTCGCCCCCGCCTGCGCGGAGACCACCGTCACCGATGACTCGTTCGCCGCCGACGCCCTCACCCTGTGGAGCGACGCTTTCGCCGACGGCGACGCCCTGCCCGACGATCTCCGCTGCGAGCGGGACGGCGGCGACGGGGCCAGCCCGCCGCTGGCCTGGTCCGATCCCGCCGAGGTGGCCGTGTCCTTCGCGCTCACCATGACCGTGGCCGAGGCCGACAACCACTACTGGCTGCTGTGGGACATCCCCGCAGGCACCCGCAGCCTGTCCAGGGGCAACGCCGAGAGCGTCGGGACCGAGGGCAGCAACAAGGACGAGGTGGACACCGGCTACACCCCGCCCTGCGCGCCCCCGGACAGCGCCGGGACCCACACCTACACCATCACCCTGATGGCGCTGGACGGGGACCCCGTCGACCTGCCCGACACCGACGACGTCTCCGTCGACCTGGACGTGCTCACGGCCGCCGTCGACGGGCTGGTCGCGGAGCGCGCCACGATCTCGTTCACGAACTGAAGTACCCTCTGCGGGATGAGCCCGGACTCCCTCGAACGCCTGCTCGCCCTGGCCATCCCGGCCACCTATGTCGTGTCGGTCGCGGTCATCCTGGGGGAGTTCCTCGCCTTGCGCAGGCTGGCCGTGCCCGTGGACCGCCGCGCGGGCAAGGCGAGCCTGCTCTCCGGGGGGCTCTCCTTCGGGGGGCTGGCCCTGGCCAACCGCCTGGTCTTCGTGGGCCTGATGCACGTGGCCTGGGCGCATCGCCTCGCGGACCTGGGCCTGGGCCTGCTGGCCTTCGGCGTGGGCTTCGTGGTCTACGACCTCATGTTCTGGGTGGCCCACGTCGCCGGGCACCGGGTGCGGCTCTTGTGGTGCTTCCACGCCGTCCACCACACCAGCGAGGAGATGCGCCTGGTCGCCGCCGTCCGGGGCTCGGCCCTCGACTTCGTGTACCTGCCCTGGTTCTTCGTCTGGATCCCGCTGCTCGGCGTGCACCCCTCGGTGGTCCTCATCGTGGAGGCGTTCGGGCGCATCTGGGGGGTGCTGACCCACGTCCACCCCCGCTTCGTGGGGCGGCTGGGGGCGCTGGACCGCTGGCTGGTCACCCCGAGCGTCCACCGGGTCCACCACGGCCGGAACCCGGCGTACATCGACCAGAACTTCGGAGAGGTGCTCACCCTGTGGGACCACCTGTTCGGCACCTGGGCGCCCGAGGTCGAGCCCCCCGACTACGGCGTGCTGGAGCCGGTGGACGCGGGCAGCCTGGCGGACATCCAGCTCTCGCCGTGGCGGGACCTGTGGCGGGATGTGCGCGCGGCGTCCGGTCTGGGAGGGCGGCTGCGGGCCCTGTTTGCGTCGCCGGGGGGAGCCTACGGCGGATCCGTGTAGCCCAGGGCGCGGGTCCTCTCGGCGTCGCCTCCCTCAGGATCCCGACGGGGCGGGGCATAGCGCTCGAGGTGCGGCGCGAGGGTGGGGTCGCCCTCGTGGCCCACCCCGGGGCGGTCCACCAGCACGCTCCGGGGGCCGAACACCACCCGATCCTTGCCCAGGAAGCCGGGGGGCGCGCAGCCCGCGGCGCAGGCCGGGTCGCACAGGCCCGACTCGCCCATCCACACCGCGCGCTGGGGCGGGCCCAGCAGGTCCTGGCCCTGGTGGCCGCCCAGGTCCTCCACGCCGGCCAGGCGCAGCAGGGTGGGGAAGGCGTCGATGAGCCCCACCCGGGCGTCGATGACCTGCTCCGGCACGTCGGGGCCCAGCAGCACCATCGGCACCCGCAGGACCACCTCCGACGAGGACCGCTCGTGCTGCCAGCCGCAGCGCTCCTCGTCGTGGACCTCGCCGTGGTCGGCGGTCAAAAGCACGGTGGCGCCGCTCTCGTAGGCCCGCTCGATGAGGGGACCGAGCATGCGATCGGCGGCGTACACCTCGCCGGCGTAGCGGGCCTTGTCGTCGTCGCCCCCGCCGACCTCCCGCCAGTCCCGGTCCGGCGGGGTGTAGGGCCCGTGGGGGTCGTAGGCGTGGACCCAGGCGAACCAGGGGCGGCGCCGGGCCTCCAGCCAGGCGGTGGCCTCCGCCAGGGTCTCGGCGGTGGGCCGCTCCCCGGCGCTCGGGCCCGAGAAGGTCTCGAAGCCCTGGTCCAGGCCCCCCGCGGGGCCGGCCGGCCAGGCGCTCACGAACGCGCCGGTGTCCCAGCCTGCGGCCTGGAAGCGCTCCGCCAGGGTGGTGAACTGGGGCTCCAGGGTATAGCCGTGGTGGTTGTTGCCCCGCAGCCCGTGCCGGGGAGGCAAGAGCCCCGTGAACAGGCTGGCGTGCGCGGCCGTCGTCAGCCCGATGGGGCTCCAGGCGTCGGTGAACCGGGTGCCCCGCTGGGCCAGCCGCCAGGCGTGGGGGGAGATGGAGCGGGTAAGGTGGTCGGCCCGCCAGGTGTCGATGGTCACCACGAGCACCCCCGGCGAGGCCAGGGGGCGGGTGCAGGCCAGCAGCAGGGCGAGGAGGAGCATGGGCCTACGCGCTCCGCCAGGCCAGCGCGCCGACGATCAGCGCGGTGACCGCCCCGAGCCCGAGCAACGCCTGCACCACCAGGCCCATCGCCGAGAACCAGCACGCCCCCCCCACCCCGGCCCAGGTCATCCAGACCGCCAGCGCGATGGCCCCGCCGCCGCGTCGGCGCCGCAGCGCCAGCCAGGTCGAGAGCGCCGGTACGCAGGCCCAGGTCACGCCCATGCCCGCCGCGAAGGCCGCCATGTCCCGCAGGAAGGTGTCGTTCTCCAGCAGGCCCAGCGACGGGAGGATCAGGAAGAACAGGAACATCCCCGTCGCCCAGGACCCGAGCGCGCCGGCCAGCGGCCCGACCACCGCCACGAAGACCCGCAGGACCCTTCGCGCGGTCACCGCCACCGCACGTCCTCCGCGAAGGCCCGGTTGCGGGCGTAGACGTGGTCCCCGAAGGCCCGCAAGGCGTCGGCGCGCTCCGGCGGCAGGGTCGGGTCCTTGAGGACCGCCAGGTTCTGCTCCAGCTCGCCCAGATCCTTGGGGGCGCTCCAGGTGGCCCGGACCGCCGGCTGCATCAGGCTGTAGCGGTAGCAGTCCGCCGCGGTGGGGGGCGCGGGCGCGGCGGGCGTGGGGCGGCGCAGCATGCGCCCGTAGCACAGCGCGGAGAAACTCAGCACCGGGATGCCCTGCTGCTCGGCCAGAGGGAAGAGGGCCTGCTCCGCGCCTCGATGGGCGCCGTTGTGTCGCAGCATGATCAGCGGAAGCCCCCGCGTCATCGAGTCTTCAGCGAGCGCGCGCGCGTGGGTGGAGAGCCCCCAGGTGGCCAGCGCCCCCTGCAGGCGGGCTTCCTCCAGCACGGCGCGGGTGGCGTCGTCCAGCCGGGAAGGGGAGCGCGCCCAGAAGACCAGGAACGCCCCGAGCTGGGGCAGGTCCAGGGCCCGCATCGCCCGGTCGAGGTCCCGCCTCGCCGCGTCCGGCCCGGCGTCGTAGGTGCCGGTGACCACGACCACCTGCCGCTTGAGCGCCGGGGGCAGCCCCCGCAGGAAGCGGGTCATCGGGCTGTAGTCCGGCTCCCAGAAGAAGAGGTTGATCCCCGCCTCCAGGCCGCGGGCATAGCCGGCCTCCTCCAGCCCGTAGTGCCCGCTGAGGCCCAGCAGGGAGACCTCGGGGCCGTCCGGGCCCAGGCGGCGGCGGGGGGCATCCCCCAGGGTGGGCGCGAGCGCGGTCTCCGGCAGGGGGTCGGGGGGCGTGATCCGCGGCGGCAGGCGGGCGGCCAGGGCGGTCAGCGGGTGGCCGAGGACCTGCGCGGCGCGCCCCAGCACCCGCCAGGAGGTCTCAGCGTCCGGGTTCTGCCAGAGCTGCTCGGCCCGCGCCGGGGTCATCGCGGCCGCGCGCACCCGGAGGTCGTCGTCGTCGTGGAGGGGGTGGCTCGTCGGGAGCTGCCCCAGCCGCGCCCGCGCGTCGGCGGCGTGGGCCCGCACCACCGGGTCGGGGTCGCGGGTGGCCGCCTCCAGCCAGTCGTCGGGCAGGTCGGTGCGCCGGGGCAGCAGCGCCGCCCAGGCCCGGCGCACCGCGGGGGTGTCGGGCAGGCGGTGGGGGGCGAGGGCGTCTACGGGGAGCCAGGTCCCCAGACCCCGGAGCGTGGCGGGGGCCAGGGCGGGGTGCGCCAGGGCGGGGCGCAGCGTGTCCACGAGCTGCTCGGCGGGCACCCCCGAGCGGCACACGGCGGCGATCGCGGCGGCGCCGAGGTCGTCCCGGCGGACCAGGTTGAGGGCGGCCTGGAGCATCGCCCGGTCCGCCGGCTCCAGGGGATAGGCCGTGCCCACCTGCGCCAGCGCCCAGCGCAGCGCGGCCGGGGGCTCCTCGGCGCTGGCGAGCAGCGCCCGGCTGACCGCCTCCCGCTGATCGAGGTCCAGGTGCGGCAGCAGGCGATCCAGGCTGTCCGCGACGAAGGGCGCGCGGGGCTCGGCGAGGCGGCGCACGGCGTCGGCCAGCCGCGCGGTGTCCGCCCAGCGGCGGAGGCTGTGGACCGCGACGCGGCGGGCGCTTGCGTCCTCGTGGCCCAGCAGGTGGACCATCCAGGGCAGCTCGGCGCGCAGGGCGCGCTTGTCCAGGCCACTGAGCCGAGCGCCGACGGCGGGCGGATCGGGGTCCCACCAGGGCGCGGCGCTCAGCGGGTCGTCCGGGGGCGGGGGCAGGGGGGCGGGCGCCTCGCCGCGCATGCGGGCCAGGAAGCGCAGCAGGCCACGGGCGCGCGGGTCGTCGGGGGCGTGGGCGGCCAGCTCGGCGGTGGGCACGTCCCAGCCGAGCAGCGCCTCGCTCAGGGCGTAGCGCACCCGCCAGTGGGGATCGTCCGCGGCGACGAGCAGGCCCCAGCGGCGGGGCGCGTCGAGCAGGCGGATCACGTCGGCCCGCAGGGACCAGGCCGGGTCAACCGCCAGGCGGTCGAGCAGCGGGGGGGTGTCCGCGTCGTGGCCCAGGGCGCACAGGGACGCCACCGCGGCGCGACGGAGGCCGGGCTGGGGGGCCTGGAGGGCGTCCCGCACCACCTCGCGGGACAGGGGGTGGTCGTGTCGGCCCAGCGCGCGCAGGGCCGCGATGGACAGGGTGGCGCTGGGGCCCCGCCAGACGAGATCGACGAGGGCCTCCCGGGCCGCGCGGCTGTCGGAGGCGGCCAGCGGCGCGAGGTCCTCCGGGCGCAGGCCGGGCAGCAGCAGGGCGAAGGTGAGGGTGCGGAGGCTCACGGGATCAGCCTACCGCAGCGGCGCCAGCGCGCTACTCGACCCGCTTGGCGGCGCGGTCGTAGGCGGCCTCGGTCTTGATGACCTCATCCTTGAACGGCGCGAGGTCCAGGGTCCCGCCGTTGGCGTTGACCAGCTCGGCGCGGGCCAGCTCCAGCCGGGCCCGGGTCAGGGCGCGCTCGGCCTCCAGCGCCTTGAGGGCGCGCTTCGCGGCCTTGACCGCGTCGGACTCCTGGCCCGCGGCGTCCTTGGCCTCGCCGACGTCGGACTTCTCGTCCCGCACGTCGGCCTTGGCGTCCTTGACCTCGGCCTTGGCGTCCTTGACGTCGGACTTCTCGGCGTCGACGGCGTCGCGGGCGGCGTCCAGCTCGGCCTGCTCGGTCTTGACCTCGGCCTTCTGGGCGTCGACGTTGGCCTTGGCGACGTCCTCGGCCTCCTTGGCGTTGGCCTTGGCCTGCTTCACGCCGGACTTCGCGTCCTTGACCGCGGCCTTGGCCTGCTTCACCGCGGCCTTGGCCTCGTGCCTGCGGGCCTTGGCGTCCTTGCTGGCGGACTTGGCGTCGCCGATGGCGGCCTTGGCGGCGTCGACGTCATCCTTGGTGGTGGTGCCCGCCTTGTACTCGGACTTCGCGGCCTTGTGGGCGGCCTTGGCCTCCTTGATGCGGGCCTTGGAGGCCTTCCAGGTGGCTGTGGCCTCGTCATGGTTGCCCTCGGCGGCGTCCAGCTCCGTCTTGCGCAGCTCGACGACGGCCTTGGCGTCCTCGACGCCGGCCTTGCCCTGCTCCTTGACCGCGCGGGCCTGGTCCTTGGCCTCCTTGACGTCGGACTTCGCGTCCTTGACCGCGGCCTTCTGGGCGTCGGCCTGGGCCTCGGCCACGTCGACGTCGGCCTGCTGGGCCTTGAGGGCGGTCTTCTGGTCGTCGACGGCGTCCTCGGCGGCGTCGACGGTGTCCTTGGCGGACGCCACCTGGCCCTCGGCGGCGGCCTGGGCGGCCTCGGCGGCCTGGACCGCGGCGCGGGCGTCGACGATCTGCGCGTCGAGGGCGGCGAGCTTCGCCTCCTGCTCGGCGAGGGGCGCCTGGGCGTCGGCGGGGATCATCGCGCGCTGCTCGGGGGTCAGCTCGGGGGCGGCGAAGGCGGGGGTGGCGAGCAGGAGGGCGAGCAGGGTGACCGTCGTGGTGCGGATCATGAGGACCTCTTCGCTGTGCATGGGTTGATTATCGGGTGACTGCCCGTTGGGACACCTGCAGGGGGCTTACAGCGTCCATGGATTGTGCTTTGGGGCAGGGTTGTTGCGGCGTTGTTGGTAGTTGGTTGTCGGAGGCGTCTTGGTTTCTGGTCGTGGCGGCTTGGCTTCTCGTGGCGGCGACCTGGTTCGATTCTTGTGGCGTCGTCGTCTCCCGTCACAACGCCCCTTCGCCCTGTACGGCTCCGTGGGGCTCCAACGTGGACCCGGCCTGGAAGGCCGTTCGTCGGTCCGCGTCCAGCGGACCTCCTCTCTCGGCTTCGCATCGGGCTCCGGCAGTCCAAGCCTCCCGCCCTCGCTCAGACGTCCCTCGTTGGAGCCCCACTGCGCCTCGGGCCGGGCCGCGTTCGGCTACGGGGCTTCGCGGGGGTTCGGAAGGTCAGCAGGGGCGATCGGGGGCTCAGGACCGTGTGGTTAGGGGTGGTGTTGTGATTGAGGGGGTTGTTGGCTGAAATCCGGGGTTGTGGGATGCGCCTCTGCTCAGACGTCCCCCGTTGGAGCCCCACTGCGCGTCGGGCTGGGCCGCGTTCGACGACGGGGCTTCGCGGGGGTTCGAGAGGTCAGCAGGAGAGGGCGGGGGCTCAGGACCGTGTGGTTGGGGGTGGGGTTGTGATTACGGGGGTTGTTGGCTGAAACCCGGGGTTGTGGATGTGTTTGGAGTTGTTGGCGTTTGCGTCGGCTGATGTCCGCCCGGGCGGCCCTGCGTTGCGCTTCGACTCGCCTGGTCGAGCTACCGAACCCCCGCGAAGCCCCGTAGCCCGCAGGCGGACAGGGCCCGGAACGCGGGACGTCTGAGCGAGGGCGGGAGGCTTGGACTGCCGGAGCCCGATGCGAAGCCGAGAGAGGAGGACTCCGGGATGGAGTCCGACGAACGGTCCCGCGATCCGGGCCCTGGGAGCCGTGAAGGGCGAAGGGGCGTTGTGACGGGAGACGACGACGCCACGAGAGTCGAGCCCGCTCTTGCCCTTCATGGGCTGGTGACGCCAACCCCCCCGCCATAAAGGCACCCCATGAAGCTCCTGATGGTTGCCCGACGCTTCCCCCCTGACGTGCGCTCCGGCACCGAGACGGTGTTCGAGAACCTGTGGCAGCACGCCCGGCGGCGGCACGAGGTGCGGCTGGTGGTGGGGTTCCAGCAGCGACGGGACCTGGTGCCTCCTGACGCGGTGGCGGTGGACCTGCGCGGCGCGCGGCGGCCGCAGGCCTGGAAGCGGCTGTGGGTGACGGCGTTCCGGGAGCTGCGGCGCTTCCGCCCCGACGCGGTGCTGGCGAACTCCATCGAGACGCCGACGCTCGGTGCGCCGACCGCCTGCATCGTGCACGACCTCAACTTCGGCCTCGCCCAGCGCGGCGCCGGCACCCTGGCGCGGGAGTGGTTCTACCGGGCCAAGTGCGGCTGGCTCGACGCGGTCGTCGCGGTGTCCCAGGCCACCGCCGACCGGCTGGTCGAGCTGGGCGTGGACCCCGAGCGCATCCACGTCATCCACAACGGCGTAGACCTCGACGTGTTCCGGCCCGTGCCCCGCGCGCACAGCCCCGACGAGCCCGCCGACTTCGTGCGCTTCGCCTGCCCCGGGCGCATCCTGCCGGGCAAAGGCCAGCACCTGGCCCTCGACGCCCTGGCCCGGCTGCCCCGCCGCTACAAGGAGCGCGCCCACCTGGTCATCGCCGGGGCCGCCGCCGACCCCATCTTCGTCGATCAGCTCCGCATCCAGGCCTACAACCAGCCCGTGGAGATCCTCACCAACGTGCCCCGGATCGCCCCGATCCACCAGGGCGCGGACGTGATCCTCTTCCCGACCCTGATGGAGGAGGGCTTCGGCTTCACCGCCATCGACGGCATGGCCTGCGGCAAGCCGGTCATCTGGAGCGACCAGCCCGCCGTGCGCGAGGCCACCGGCGGCGTCGGCTTCCCCGTGCCCCAGGGCGACGTCGAGGCCATGCGCGACGCGATGCGCCAACTGATGGACGACCCGGACCTGCGGGCCAAGGTGGGCGCCGAGGGGCGCGCCTTCGTGGAGCAGCGCTACGCCTGGGACCGCACCTGGGCGCGCTATGAGGCTGTGCTTCAGGGCATCATGGGAACCTGAACCGCAGAGACGGCGTCTGCATCGGCATGATTACAGCGCTCCCCTTCGTCGCGTGGATGATCGCGGCCCCGCGGCCCGACCTCGCGCAGTGCGATGCGCGCATGCAGCAGATGGCGGGGCTGGTGGAGCAGGAGCGCGTCGAGGATCTGGCGGTCCACCCGGCCTGGCCGACGCCCACCCTGGCGCTGGGCGACGCTGCCCCCAGCCCGGCGGCGCTGGAGCTGGCGGCCGGCGCCGACACCATCTGGATGGAGGCCAACGCCTACGGGGAGAACTTCTACCACCTCTACTGCAAGATCGGCCGCTACCCGCCCCACATCGGCGTCCCGGCCGCCGACGGGGCGGCCGCCGACGGCAACTGGCGGATGGCGAGCCA
Source organism: Alphaproteobacteria bacterium (assembly GCA_020632795.1). Lineage (GTDB taxonomy): Bacteria > Myxococcota_A > UBA796 > UBA796 > CAJQPC01 > JACKEV01. The sequence goes on along the minus strand of JACKEV010000020.1, from coordinate 96,167 downwards.
GGAGCTGGCCTGGCTGATCCAGCAGAACCCGGACCACCCCGACGTGCCCCGGTGGAGCGTCTACCTGGCCGAGCTGTACCTGCTGGACGGGGACCGCGACGCCGGGCTGGCCGCGCTGGCGCAGGCGGCGAGGACGACGGACGTCAGGCTGCGCGTCGAGATCGGGACGGTGGCGGGCTGGACGGCGGCCGACGCCTGGGTCGAGGCGCGCCGGGTGGACACCCCGCGGGCCTACGCCGAGGCCGAGCGCGTGGCCCAGGAGGCCCTGCAGGTGGCGTGGTGGCTTCCCGTGAGCCACCCGGCGCGGGTCTGCCCCCAGCGGCTGCCCTGAGGAGGACGGATGCTCGTCTCCCTGCCCCTCCTCGTCTGGATGGTCGCGGCGCCGCGGCCGGACGTGGCCTGGTGCGACGCGCGCATGCGGCAGATGGCGGGCGTGGTGGCGTTGGAGCGCTTCGAGCCGATGGAGATCGAGCCTGCGCTGCGGGGTCCGACCCTGGCGCCGGACGGCTCGCCCCCGAGCCTGGCGGAGCTGGCCGACGCGGCCGGAACGGACCTGCTCTGGATGGAGGGCTACTGCGGCGGCGACCACGGCGACGTCTACATCTGCAAGGTCGGGCGCCCGCCCCCCAGCATCGGCGTCACCGTGGCCAACGCGTCCGCCTCGGTCGGGGACTGGCCATCGGCGAGCCAGGAGCTGGCCTTTGTGATCCGGCAGAACCCCGACCACCCCGAGGTGGCCCGGTGGAACCTCTACCTGGCCGAGGTCTTGATCCTGGACGGGAACCTCGCCTCCGGGCTGTGGGCGCTGGAGCAGGCGTCGAAGGCCTCGAAGCCGACGGACACCGCGCTGCGGTCCGAGATCGGGCTCGTCGCGGGCTGGGCGGCGGCCCACGCCTACGTGGAGGCGCGCTGGGCGGGCACGCCGGGGGCGCGAGCCCAGGCGCAGATCATCGCCAGGGAGGCCCTGCGGGCGGCGTGGTGGCTGCCGGTGAGCCACCCGGCGCGGGTCTGCCCGGATCTGCTCTGAGGTGGCGGGGTGTTCGCAGCCGTCCCCTTCCTGGTCTGGGTGGTCGCGGCGCCGCGGCCGGACGTGGCGTGGTGCGACGCGCGCATGCGGCAGATGGCCGGGGTGGCGGAGATCGAGCAGTTCGAGCCCGCGCGGGTGGTCGCGCGGCCGGCCGCGCCGACGCTGGACGATCCGGAGGCCGACGCCGCCGAGCTCAGCGACGCGGCGGTCGTCGACCTGCTGCGCTTCTACGCGGACGCCGGGGACGCCGAGATCATCACCGCGATCGGGCCCCTGCCCCCGCGCGCGGGCTTGATCCTGGCCGACGACGCGGTGGCCCACGGGTTCTTCCAAACCGCGTGGCTCATGCTCAATGTGCTCCTCGCCGAGCACCCCGAGCACCCGGACGCGGGCCGGTGGGCGATCTACCAGGCTCAGCTCACCATGCTGGTGTGGGGGCCGGAGCGGGGGCTGGATTGGCTCGTCCAGCGAAGCGCGCCCTGGATCGACAGGACGGACGAGGCGCAGCGGATGGAGGTCGGCCGCCTCGCGGGTTGGGCGGCCGCCGAGATGTGGACCCGGGCGCGCTGGACGGACACCCCCGAGGATCGCGACGCGGCGGTCCTCGCCGCCCGCGTGGCGGTGGACCTCGCGCCGTGGCTGCCCCTCGACCACCCGGCGCGGGTCTGCCCCCCGCACCTCCGGTGAGTTAGCTTCTGCGGCGGAGCAGCGCCGATGTCGCACCCCGAGCTGGTCGAGCTGGCCGAGGATCTGGAGGCGGAGGGCCTCGTCGACGACGCCGAGCGGCTGCGCTCGGTCAACGCCGAGCTGGCCGAGATCGTGCGCCCCCCCGGCCTGTTCTCCCGGATGACGGAGAACCTGCGCCGCGCGGCCGAGACCCACTGGCAGCACGTGCTGGGCGAGCTGGAGGAGAGCCGCGAGCTGTGGCAGCTCCTGCGGGCGCGCATGGCCGGCGAGCGGGAGCTGACGCCGGAGGAGACCGACGCGATCCGGGCGCAGCTCCTGGACATCTTCAGGGTCGTCCCCGCGGGCCTCGTGGCGGTGGCCAACTCCGTGCTTCCCATCCCCGCGACCTCGATGTTCACGCCCTGGCTGCTGCACAAGATGGGGCTGATGCCCAGCCGGTGGCGCGAGGCCCACGCCCTGGCGGTGCTGGAGCGGGAGCACGCCCACCTGCGCGCCCTGGGCCGCCACGACGCCGCCCGCCGGCTGAACGAGCTGATCGCCGACCTGGAGGAGGAGGCCGACGCCCGCGAGGCCGCCGAGCGCCGCAGCGCGCTGCTGACCTTCTGGGACGCCAACGAGAACGGCGCCTGGGATCCATCTGAGGAGGCCGCGTACCAGGAGGCGGTGGCGCGGGTCCGGGCGCGGGTCCGGGCCGCCGGGCACCAGCGCTGCTGGTATCTTCAGCTCAACGATCACGTCTTCGGGCCGGTGCGGTTCACGGAGCTGTCGGACGTCGACTGTCAGGGCGTGCTGCTGATCTGCTATGACGGGCGCAGCGGCTGGGTGGCGCTCCACGACGTGCTGGAGGCCCCGCCCTGAGTCGACACGCGTTAGGGTAGTCGCTGCACGGGAGTCCACCGGTGAACCTGCGCATCGAGATGTCCGCGACCGGCGGCCCCGACGGCCTCAAGCCCACCCGCGCGCCCATGCCCGAGCCCGGCCGGGGCGAAGTCGTCATCCACATGACCGTGGCCGGGGTGAACCCGGACGACCTGCGGCGGTGCAATCTGGACGTGGCGGTGCCCGGGGTCGAGGCCTGCGGGCGCGTGCTGCTGGTCGGGCGGGGGGTGGACGCGGTGAAGGTGGGGGATGAGGTGCTCACCGCGATGCAGGGCCTGGGGGAGCGCTACCCCGGGGGCTACCAGCGCCTCGTCACCCTGCCGGCCGACACCCTCGCGGTGGTGCCCGAGGCCCTCAGCCTGGAGGACGCCGGGACCCTCGGTCTGCCGGCGCTCAGCGCCTGGCTGCTCGCCGAGCGCATGGGCCTGCGGGGCGGGCACGAGCTGCTCATCGACCGGGCGGACTCAGCCATCGGCCAGATGCTCATCCAGGTCGCCCGGTGCCGGGGGGCCCGGGTGGTCGCGGTGGCCGCCCACGCCGAGAACATGGGGCTCCTGCGGGACTGCGGCGCGCAGGAGGTGCTCGGCCCGGACGACCGCCTGGGCGCGGACCCCTTCGACCGGGTGCTCCAGCAGACCAGCGGCCCCGACTTCGCCACCAGCGTGCAGTCGATGGCCGACGGCGGCCAGATGATCTACCTGGGCCCGTCCGGGGTGCTGCAGGTCGACGCCGAAGATCTGCGCCGCGGGGTCAGCATCACCGGCTGGTCCCCGTCGAGCCTCACGGCCGCGCAGATCCAGCGGGCGCTGGACGCGCTGTCGGTGATGTTCATCGGGGGGCGCCTGAAGGTGCGCGCGCTGCACCGGGTCACGCTGGTGAACGCGGCCCAGGCGCACAAGGCCATCGAGCGGGGGGCGCCGGGGCGGGTGGTGCTGTACTGATCAGAACCGCCACCCCAGCTCGGCCCGCCCCACATTGAAGATGCCCAGCGACGAGACGCTGACCTCGGCGGTGAGCTGCTCGTGCTCGAACATCCACCCCACCGTGGGCAGCATCGAGAGCAGGCCCAGCCGCAGCCGGTGGCCCTCCAGGATCGGGAACGACACCCCGCCCTCGGAGAACGCCACCGCCGTCCAGGGCGCGAAGAACAGGGGCGTGCCGCCGCCCGGGGAGCCGGCCAGCCCCAGCACGGAGAGGCTCGCGTCCACCCGGACCCGCTCGCCGCCGCCCTCCATCGCTACACCCAGGAGCCCCAGGCCCCCACCCCGCAGGCCCGCGGGGGCGCTGTAGGAGGTCAGGCCGCCCAGCATGACGTACGGTGCGAGGTGGAGGGCCGGCTTGTCCACGACCGTGCCGCGGAAGGAGACCGAGGCCGCGCCCACGACCCCGCCCAGGGAAGGCCCGGTGCGCAGCGGCTGGGGGTTCGGCATCCAGATCGCCGGCAGGCGCGCCTGAAGCAGCAGGCGGTCGCCGAAGGCCCGCTCCGCGCCCAGGTAGCCGCCGACCGCGCCCCAGGGGTCCTCCACGCTCAGGGCCCCCAGGGCGCCGACGGCGACGTGGGCCGCGCCGGGCTCGCGGGGAGCGGCGTCCGGGAGGGCCGTGGGCGGGTTGGCCAGGGCGGCGGGGAGCAGGGCGAGCAGCATGGGGGGATTGTGGCACGACGCGAGCGCCGGCGGTGGACGGGGCCACCGTGCGTGACCACACTTCGAATATGCCTCCTGCTACCGCGCTCGTGACCCAAGCCCTCGCCCTGCCGGACGAGGAGCGGGAAGACCTCGCCCTGAAGCTGGTCGCGAGCTTGCCCGTGTCTGCCGACCACGAGACCGAGCGGGCCTGGGCCCGCGTCGTCGAGCGCCGGCTGGGAGAGCTCCTGAACGGCACGGCGCGGACGCGGTCAGCGGCGGACGTTCTGCGAGATGCTCGACGGGGTTGAGTTCCACAGCGAAGCTGAGGAAGAGCTGTTCGATACCGCGGCCTGGTATGGCCGACGGGTGCCGGTGCTGCGCGAGCGGGTGCTGGAGCGGATCGTTCGGGTGCTGGAGCGGATCGTTCGGCATCCAGGTGCCGGGCGGCCATGGGCCGAGATGGAGTCATCCCCGCACCACCACGACCTCCCGCCCGCTCGCGGTCCTCGCCGCCTCCACTCCCGTCCGCTCCGCCAGCCTCCCGATCCCCGGCCGCCGATCAAAGATCACCAGCCACCCCGTCTCCAGCCCCAGCCCCGCCAGATACCCGTCGAGCTGCGTCAGCCCCTCCGCCAGCGGGTCCGGCTCGCCCGGCCGCCAGACCTTCAGCTCCATCGCCAGCCGCTGCGTCCCGTACATCAGACACAGATCCATGCGCCCACTGCCGATGGCGTACTCCCGCTCCACCCTCCCACCGCCGTTGGACACCCGATCCAGGAACGCCATCATCACCAGATGCGGCGCGACCTCGTGGTAGGGCGCTGAGCGCATCAGCGGTTCGCCGTTCCGGCGCCAGAAGTCGAGGAAGGCCGACAGGAGCTTCGCCGCCACCAGCCGGCCCGCGTCGTCCAGCCAGCTCGGCGCGATGGCCGGCATGAAGTTGCGGGGGTTGGACGCCAGGCTGGTGGGGATGACCTCGCGGTAGATGGGGTTCGCGATGGTCAGGCCGCCCTGGTCGCTGCGGCGCACCAGCCCCAGGTCGATCACATAGCGCACGTCGTCCGGCGGCAGATCCTCCGGCGTCTGCCCGGCCAGGATGGGCTCGATGACCGCGCGGACCCGAGGCTCCCGCAGGCGCTCGGCCAGGCTGTCGAGGTGGGTGTCCTGGCGCTTCACCAGGGCGTCTCGAGCGCGGTCCACGTCCGCGGCGTCGATGGGCACGGCGCGGTCGGGCACCAGCACGTCGATGGCTTGAGCCGCCAGGGCGTTGACCAGCCAGGGTTGGCCCCGCGTGAGCGTCCACACCCGCTCGACCGCAGAGGGCGTGAAGGGCTGACCGGTCTCGGCGCTGTGCTGACCCAGCAGGGCCTCCACCTCGGCCCGGGTGAAGTCCCCGATGCGGATGGAGGCGACCTTGACGTTGAACGGCGAGGCCGAGCCCAGACGCCCCCGGCCGCCGGAGGCCACCACGTAGTCCCGCACGTCCCGCATGCCCACCAGCCCCATGCTGTGGGGGAAGTGGCCGGGCCGGTCCGGGAAGCCGTCCCGGAGCTGGCGCAAGACGCTGATCAGGGCGTCCTCCTGCAGGGCGTCCACCTCGTCGACGAAGAGCACGAGCGGGCGCGCTGAGGCCGATGCCCAGGCCGCCAGGGCCGAGCGGAGGCGCTGGCCGGGCTGGGCATCGGGCCAGGGTGGCGGCTGGAGGGACTCGGGCAGGCGCGCCCGGCACTGGGTCCGCCACGCCCCGAGCACCGCCCCCTCCAGCATCGCGAGGCGCTCCCCGTTGAAGGGCGCGCCGACCTCCACGCTCAGGGCCACCGCCGCGTAGCGCCCCTCCTCGATCAGGGCCTGGGCGAGGTTGAGGATGGTGGTCGTCTTGCCGGTCTGCCGGGGCGCATGCAGCACGAAGTACTGGCGCCGGTCGATGAGGCGCCGGAGGTCCGGCACACCCTCGCGCTCCAGCAGCGTGTAGTGCGTGTCGGCCTGACACGGCCCGGCGGTGTTGAACCAGCGCATACCCCGACTCTAACCCGGACCGGAGATCAAACCCCCCACCCCACGCTCAACCCCAGCTTGATCCCGTCATACAGCCCGTCCGTCTTCGCGTAGTCGTCCAGCGGCCCGCGCTGGAACGTCCCCATCCTGGGGTTCAGCAGGTTCCGCGCCTTGAACGTGAGGTTGAAGCCCTTGGGCAGCTTCTGGCGGTAGATGAGGTCCAGGCCCGGGGAGGCGTACTGGATGGGGTCGAGGGAGACCGGGTCGCCGGGGCGGGTCAGGTCGCTGATCTCTATCGCCCGAGGCCCCAGCAGGTTCAGCAGCAGCGTGACCTGGGTGCCGATCTCGGGGTTGTCGTAGCCGAGCTGCACGTTGCCCACCCAGGGCGCCTGGCCCTGCAGGGCGCGGGCGGGGTACTCCTCGCCCCGGGGGTCGTCCACCCGGGACCAGATGAACGTCATGTTGCCGGCGGTGTAGAAGTCCTGGAGCCACAGCTTGCCGCCCAGCGCCGGCATCGCCTTCTTCCACTCCACCTCGGCCCCCAGGTCGTGGGCGAAGTCCACGTTCTGGTAGGTCACCACCTCCTCGGCGCCGTTCTGCACGATCTGCTCGATGGGGCCGACGAAGTACTTGTAGAAGGTCGCGAAGGAGAGGCTCTCGCCGGGGTTGGGGTACCACTCCCAGCGCAGGTCCACGTTGTGGATGCGGGTGCGGTCGAGGTCGCTGTTGCCCTTGACCGTGCGCCCGCCGGTGACCTGGGCGTAGGGCACCTCGCTCAGCTCGCGGAAGTCCGGCCGGGAGAGGGTCTTGCCGTAGCCCGCCCGGAGCTGCATGTCGGGGGCGAAGGCCCAGGTCGCGTTGAGCGCGGGCAGCCAGTCCACGGTGTCCAGGGAGGCCACCGCCGGCTCGGCCTCGGCCACGTACAGCTCGTAGGTGGTCACCGACTGCGCGGAGTACTCCATGCGCACGCCGCCGACGAGCCGAACGCTCGGGCCCACCGGGACATCCCCCATCAAGTAGCCCGCGATGATCGACTGATCCGCGAAGTAGTCGTCCGATTGGTTGGTGGACTCGCGCAGACGGAACTCCTGGCCGATGGTCTCCTTGGTGAACCACTGGTCGGGGTCCTCGGCCCGCAGCGCCTCGGAGGCGCCGTTCTCCTGGTACTTGAACCGCCGGGTGCCGGACTCCCGGGTCTTGCGGACGACCCAGCCCCCGGCCTTCACGCGCAGGGTCTCGTCGCTCTTCAGGGTGAAGGGCTTGGTGAGGTCCAGGCCGAGGTCGTGGTTCACATCGGTGAGATCGCTGTAGAAGATCTCGTTGCCCTCGGGCCGGTCGGAGAGCAGCCAGGTCCCGTCCAGCTCCCGGTCCACCCGCCACTCCCGGCGCAGGGGCTCGTCGCGGGCGGCGTTGGAGAAGGCGTAGCGCCAGTCGACGTGGAGATCCCCGAGGGGGGCGAGGGTGTGGGCGCCGGAGACCTGCTCGAACAGGAGCTGCCGCTCCACCCACTGGTCCCGGGCGACCTTGATGTAGGAGTTGTCGTAGTCCCCCTCCAGCGTGCGGCTGGTGTGGTCGCTGATGCGCGTCGTCACGCTGGTGAGGGTGATGAGGTGGTCCTCGCCCACGCCCACGCTGGCGGTGCCGATGAGGCCGGCGCGGATCTTGTTGCTGGTCTCCTCCCAGGCGTACTGCTGGTTGATGGTCAGCGCGTCGCCGTTGCGGCCGTAGGCGTTGAACGTGTATCGGTCGTAGTCCCAGGCGTTGCTGTAGGCGCTGCCCAGCAGCCCGCCCACCCGCACGCGCCCCAGCTCCTTGCTGCCGCCCACCGAGAGCTTGCCGCTCCAGGCCGGGGGGATGTCCTTCGTGTCCAGGAACCAGCGGTTGGGGAAGGACTCGCCGAAGGTCTCCAGCTCCTCCTCGGTGTAGGCGTCGTCGTCGAAGATGCCGCCGGGGCGCAGGGCCTTGGCGGGGTCGGCGTTCGCGATGGGCGCGGGCAGGTCGCGCCCCCCATCGTCGAAGCCCATCCAGTCCCGGTCGCCCACGTAGCCCAGCGGGCCCTCCTGGAAGGTCACCCCCTGCACCCACTCCCCGCCCACGCTGACCGACGCGGTGAGCTGGGGCGGCGCGCTGCGGGTCTTGAGCTGGAGCACGCCGCCGCCGAACTCGCCGGGCATGTCGGGGGTGTAGGACTTCTGGACGGTGATGGACTCCAGGGCCGAGGCCGGGAACAGGTCCAGGGGCACCACCCGGCGCTCCGGCTCGGGGCTGGGCAGGGAGGAGCCGTTGAGCAGGGTGGCCGAGTAGCGCTCGCCCAGGCCGCGCACGTAGACGTACTTGCCGCCGACCACGGTGATGCCGGTCACCCGGGACAGCGCGGCGGCGGCGTCGGAGGCGCCCGACTTCGCCATGTCCTCGGCGCCCATGACGTTGGTGACCGCGCTGGCGTCTCGCTGCTGGGCGAGCAGCTCGGCGCTGCCGCCCTCGACGCGGGGGGCCTTGATGGTGTAGTCGGCCATCTCCAGCCCGGCGGGCAGCAGCTCCACCCGCAGCTCGCTGACGGTGTCCGCCTCGACCACCACGTCGGGCACCGCCATCGTGGAGAAGCCGCTGCGCACGATGGACAGCTCGTGGGTGCCGGAGGGCAGCTCCAGCTCGAACACGCCGTCGGCGTCGCTGCGGCCCTCCACCTCCTCGCCGCGCACGAAGACCCGGGCGCCTACGATGGGGGTGCCCTCCTCGGCGTGCAGGATGCGGCCGTGCAGGGTGCCGGGGGGCCCTGCGGCCACCGGCCCGGACCGCAGCGCGGGCGCCTCGACCAGCGCGGTGACACCGGAAGGCCCCACGGTGAGCAGCAGCTCGGTGACCTCGCCGTCGGCCACGGTGAGCGCGGCGCTGTAGTCCCGCAGCCGCACGGGGTGCTCCCCCTGGGGCAGGGTGACGGAGAAGCCCCCGTCGGCGTCGGTGCGCACGGGCTGGCCGGCGATCTCCAGGGTCTGCCCGGAGAGCGGCAGGCCGCTGCCCTCCTCGAAGACGAAGCCCTGGAGGGTGCCGTCGGCATGGGCAGGGGCGCACAGCGCGAGCAGGAGCGGGATCATGTGCCGCAGCTCCCGGCCTCGCGACAGGCCTCCATCGCCTGCCGGAGCTGGGTGGCCTGCCGGAAGATCTCCGGGTCCCGGACGCGCTTGAGCTGGGCCTCGGCGGCGTCGACCTCCCCCAGCATGAACCAGGCGTAAGCCAGCCCGTAGCGGATGTTGTCATCCTCCAGGAGCCCCAGCCGGGACAGGCGCGGGGCCAGGGCCACCATGCGCTCGAAGTCCTGGGCCTCCAGCAGGATGGAGAGCCGCTGGCGCGTCTTCTCGGTGGGGTCGGGCACGAGCTGGTTCATGCGCAGCGCGGCGTCGACCTGCCCGGCCCGGCGGAAGCACTCGGCGGACTGCTGGTAGAGGGCGGGGTCCCGCTCGGCGGCGACCTGCAGCACTGTGGCGGCGGCCAGGGGCTTGCCGTCGGCGAGGTAGACCTGGGCGAGGTGCTTGGGCAGGTCGGGGTGCTCGGGGAAGCGCAGGCGGGCCTCCTCCAGCAGGATGGCGGCCTGGGCGCGCTGGTTGGAGCGCTTCATGGCCTCGGCGATGATGATCCAGGTGTCCGCGCTGGCCCCGCGGGCGCGCAGGACGGCCTGCCCCATCTCCCGGGCCTCCTGGTAGAGCCCCAGCTCCACGAGCAGCAGGACGCGCTGCTGGTCGAACTCATCGCGGTCGGGGAAGCGCACCGCCCCCTGGGAGAGCGCCACCCAGGCGCCCACCCGGTCCTCGGCCGCCCGCCACGCCTGGGCCCGCAGGAGCCACGCCTCGGCGATGGGGTCGACCACGGCGGCGTTCTGGTCCAGCACCCGGAGGGCGGCCTGCGGGTCCCCGCCGCTGATGTACGCCTGGGCCAGGTGCAGGCGCAGCCACGGGTCGGTGGCCCCGGCGGCCAGCGCGGCCTCCAGCGCCTCGGCGGCCAGCAGGTGCTCCCCGGCCTGGAGGTGTACCAGCCCGCGCAGGGTGTGGTAGCGGGCGAGGTCCAGGCCCTCGTCGGTGGGGTCCACGTCGGCCAGCACCGCGGCGGCCCGGTCCCAGTGCCCGTCGCTGATCAGCAGCGCGGCGAGCGCCACCGGGTCGACGTCCTCGTCCTCCTGGGCGTAGCCCGGGGACAGGGCGAGGCAGAGGACGCAGAGCAGGACGAGCAGCGCGCGCACGGGCCTACTCCAGCTCGAAGCGCAGGGTCTGACGCACCCGCACGGTCACCGGCCGCCCCTCGTAGGTGGCCGGCCGGAAGGTCCACTGGCGCACCGCCTCCAGCGCGGGCTGCTCGAAGACGCCCTTGGGCTGGGCCTCCACGACCCGGGCGTCCTCCACCCGGCCGTCGAAGCCCACCCGCAGGTTCAGGGTGACGAAGCCGGTGATGCCCTTGGCCCGCGCCCGGGGCGGGTAGGCGGGCGCCGCGCGGTTGACCGGCTGGGGCGGGGCGTCGACCGCGTCCTCGGTCATCACCACGTCGCTGACATCCCCCAGGAGCCCGCCGGAGAGGTCGTCCAGCCCCACCGGCCCGAAGCCGGGCAGCCCCATGTCCAGCCCGGCCAGGGAGGAGGCCAGGTTGGGGGTCGGCGGCGGGTTGGCCCTGGGGCGGGCGGGCGGCGGGGGCCGGGAGCGCCGCGGCTCCGGCGGCTTGGGCGGCTTGGGGGCCACCGAGACCTCGACCGGCGGGCGGCCCTCGGCGGCCTCCTTCTTCGGCCCGTCGGCGTTCAGCAGGGTGACCAGCCCGAACACCAGGGCCATCCCGAAGACCGAGGAGGCCGCCGCGCCCAGGCGGCGCGTCCTTACGAAGGGCCGGCGCAGCCCGCCATGCAGCAGAACGACCTCTGCTGAGACCGATGAGGAGGGGATCTCCGACGGGGACACGGCTGGATCCTCGATCACTCAGCCCTCCTCGGCGTCGGTGATGACGCCCACGTTCTGCGCCCCGGCCAGCCGGCAGCGGTCCACGACCTCGATGAGGGTCTCGGCGGGCACCCGGCGGTCGGTGACCACCACCACGGTGGGCTCGTCCTGGCCGGCGAGCAGCTCGCGCACGCGGCTCTCCACCATCCAGGGCTTCACCGGGACCTCGTCGATGTACACCCGCTCGCCCCGGTCCACGTAGACCCGGATGGCCTTGGTGGACGCCCGGGTGGAGCTGCGCGCGCTGGGGCGCTCCAGGTCCAGCTTCATGTCCTTCACGAAGGTCGTGGTGACCATGAAGAAGATGAGCAGGATGAACACGACGTCGATGAGCGGGGAGATGTCGATGCTCCCGCCGTCATCCTTCCGGGACCGCAGGCGCTTCACGCGGCCTCCTCGCGGGCGTGGTCGGCGCACAGCGCCTCGACCAGCTCGTCCAGCTCGTTGATGATGGCGGCCTGGCGGCTCTCCAGGGTCTTGCCGGCGATGACCCCGGGGATGGCCACCGCGAGGCCCATCTGGGTGGAGACCAGCGCCTGGGCCACGCCGCCCGCGATGCCCCCGGAGCGGGAGAACAGCGCCATCGTGGCCAGGGAGTCGAAGGTCTCGATCATGCCGGTGACCGTACCCAGCAGCCCGGCGAGGGGGGCCACCGCCACCAGGGTGCGGACCAGGATGCGGCCGGAGCGGCACTCGGCGCGCAGGTGGTCCACGAGCAGGTCCAGCGGCCCGCGCAGGGGGTGACCCACCAGGGCCCCCTGGAGCCGCACCCCGTCAAACACCGCCGCGTCGACGAGGCCTCGGGGCTTCAGGGTGCCCGCCCGCGCGTCCGCGATGAGCTGCGCCAGCGTCCGCCGGGAGCCTCGCCGCAGGGTGAACCAGCGGCTGCCCAGGGTCCACCACAGCAGGAAGGCGCAGAGCGCCAGCGGCGGCATCACGAAGCCGCCGGCCACCCAGGTCTCCCGAAGGTTTTCAACCATCCGCGCCGCCCTCGGCCAGCTCGGCCCCCAGGTTCACCAGGGTCAGGGCGCCGCGCTCGATGGCGGAGAGCACCGCCTCGGTGCGCCCGGACATCGCGTTGCCCAGCAGCACGGCCGGGATGGCCACGATGAGCCCGAGCTGGGTGGTGACCAGCGCCTCGGAGATGCCGCCGGAGAGCATCTTGGGGTCGCCGGTGCCGAACTCGGTGATGATGTCGAAGGTCGAGATCATGCCGGTGACGGTCCCGAGCAGGCCCAAGAGCGGCGCGACCGCGGCGATCACCAGGATCGCGGCCCCGAACCGCTCCAGCCGGGGGGTCTCCCGGAGCAGGCCCTCCATCGCCACGTCCTCCAGGGCCTCGCGGCTGCGGCCGAGGTGCTCGACGACCCCGCGCATCACCCGGCCGGCGGCCTTGCCCCGGGCCAGCAGCGCCAGGGCCTCGACCCGCTTGCCCTGGTGCAGCAGCGGCAGCACCTGCTCCACCAGCCGGTCGGCGTCGCCTGCGACGGTGCCGAGCACGAACAGGCGGAACGCGGACAGGAGCAGCGCCACGACGCCCAGGCCCAGGATGATCCAGCCGACCACGCCGCCGGCCGCCATCAGGGTGCTGAAGGTCTTCTCGGGCTTCTCCTCGACCCGCTTCTCCAGGTTCTCGTACAGGAAGACGCCCACGGTCGCGGGCCAGGCGCCGCTGGCGACGCTGCGGGCGGTCGCGCTGGCGTCCTCAGGCCAGAGCTGGAGCTGGCCCTCGCCGGCCGGGGCCAGCGCCCCCGCCCCGCTGTCGGCGACGCCGTAGGTCGCGACGCGGCCCACGCGCACGAGCTGTCCCGTCGCCTGGGTGCCATCGGGCAGGAAGAACACGCCGGGCTCGACCCGCACGCTGTTGGCCTGGTCGATGCGCGCGGCGGCCTCGGTGAAGATGGCCTCAATTCGGGCGCCCTGAGCCAGGGCGTCGCCCTCGTCGGCCTCGGGGATGGTGAAGCCGTCGCCCTCCAGGGTGGTGCCGGCCTGGCTGACCAGGGTGCTGAGCCGGGCCTTGTCCTCCTCGACGTCCCAGCTCTCCTGCTCGGCGCGGGACGCCTTGTCCTGGGCCTGATCCGCGGCCAGGGTCAGGCGCACCAGGCGGCCCTGGAGCTGCTCCAGCTCCCGCTCGGCCGCACCCGTGCGGCGGTCGGCGTCGGCCTTGACCTCGGCCAGGCGCCGCTCCAGGGTGGTCTTCTCGGCCTGCAGGAAGGCGTACTCCTTCTCGTAGGCCTTCTCCAGGTCGGAGACGGGCTCCTGGGCGAAGGCCAGCGACGCGGCCAGGGCGAGCGCGATCATCGCTGCACCTCGGGGAAGGCGGCGGGCAGCTCGAACCAGCCGACCCGGATCTGCTTGGCCAGGGCGTCGAACAGGTCCGCGAGGCGGCGCTGGTCGTCCTCGCTGGTGTAGGCCTGCCAGGCCCAGCGGCCTTCGCCCTGGGGCACCGCGCGGCCCACCCGGCCGTCGTCGGCGCGGAAGTAGAGCGCGACCATGCCCAGCCGGGCGACGTCCACCAGGGTCTCCTCGCCGTCGAGGGTGATGACCTGCCGGTCGATGGCGTTCTCGCGGGCGAGGCGCAGCTCGTCCTCGGTGAAGCTCCAAAGCCGGGAGGCGACCTCGCGGGGGGTCATGCTGCCGTCGTCCAGCGCGACCTCCAGCTTGTCCAGCTCCGCGAGGCGCTCGGACAGGCGGAAGGGCAGGCTCCGCTGGACCGAGGCCCGCACCGCGGCGACCGAGGCGCGCACGGAGGGGGCCAGGGCGGCGGACGCGGCGGCGTCCACCTCGCGGACCTCCCGCTCCCGCTCCAGGGCCTGCTCGAGCTGCTCCAGCCGCAGCTCCTCCTGGCGGACGCGCACCTGGAGGTCGGCCTTCTGGGCGTCCAGGGCGCGCAGCCGGCCCCGGAGGTCCTCCTTGGTGAGGTCCAGCTCCGTGGAGAGGGCCTCGACGTCGCCGCGCAGGGTGGAGAGCCGCTCGGCGAAGCGGTCGAGATCCACCGCGAACGCCGGGGCGGCCAGCGTGAGCAGGCCAACCCCGGCGAAAGCGATGATGCGTGTGAAGAGAGATGGGTGACGCATCAGGTCCCTGGGCGATCAGTTCTCGGGGAAGTTCGTCCAGCCGGCGGTCCAGTCGGCGCCGTTCGGATCGATCGCGCCGTAGTAGGCGGCGGCGGTGAAGAACGAGCCACCGGGGCCCGCGCCGCCGCTCGCCGCGGCGCTGTTGCCGGGCACGAAGCCGCTGAGCTGCGGGTCGGACACGGAGTTGCCGCTGCCGGCCAGGAAGGCGACCTCGACGGTGCCGTCGTCCTCGAAGAAGTTCGTGCCGCAGTTGATCATGAAGTGGTCGAAGGACAGGTGGCCCGCCGCGAGCTGGGCGAGGGAGGCGTCGCCGTCCACCGCGATGCAGCCGTCGCCGAAGCCGTCGATGATGAAGTTGTGGAAGTCACCGGCGGTGCCCAGCCGCAGCAGCATGCCGAGGTCGTTGCCGGCGGTGCCGATGAGGGTGACGTTGGCGATGGTGGGCATCGAGCGGGGGGTCGCGTCGTTGGCGTCCTCCTCGTTGTCGGCCTCCATGCCGTTGTCGCCAGCGTCGGCCGCGCCCTGGAGCACCAGGAACTGGGCGTTGCCCTGCCAGCCGTCGGTCCAGTCGGTGAAGTCGTCGCCCACGCCGCTGATGACGACGTGCTTGACGTTGGCGTTGCCGCCGAAGAACTCGATGCCGTCGTCGGCGTTCTTGTGGACCTGGACGTAGTCGACGGTGGTGCCCGAGCCGACGGCCTGGAAGGCGATGCCGTTCAGCTCGTTCTCGGAGGTGATGAGGGCCCCGGCGAACTCGACGCGCACGTACTGGAGGGTGCCGCTGTTGTCGTTGGGGTTGTCGCCGCCGTAGGTGCCCGTGGAGCCCTCGCCCTCGGCCTCGCAGGGCAGGACCTCGGAGCCGTCGTAGCAGACGTTGATGGGCGCGTTGCCGTTCAGGATGAGCCCGCCCCAGTCGCCCGCGGCGCGGGAGCCCACGGGCTGGTCGGAGGTGAAGACGATGGGCGCGGACGAGGTGCCGGCCGCCTCGATGCGGGCGTTGCGGCGGATGACGAGCATGCCCAGGGAGCTGGACTCGCCGTAGATGGTGGTGCCGGGCTCGATGGTGAGCACGGTGTTGGAGGTGTCGTCGCCGATGAAGACGCCGGACTGGAGGACCCAGGAGACGTCGGCGGTCAGCGTGAGGTCCTCGGTGTACTCGCCGGTGAGGTAGCAGACCGAGCCGTCAGCGTTGCAGTTGGTGGTGGCGGAGTCGTCGGTGGTGCCGGAGTCGTCGGCGTCCTTGTCGCCGCAGCCCGCGCTGAGCGCGGCGACGGCCAGGATGCAGGAGAGGGACAGGGGGTTGAGCTTCATGGCGTGTCCTCGCATGGCCCGGGTGGCTTCTCGGGTGTGGAGCGAGATTTAGACGCGCCGTGTGACAGGAACCGGGCAGCGTGTGACGCCGTGGTGAAGCCGCCGCGACCAAGCGGTGTCCGGGGCGGACGATTCCTGGATTGATGAAGTCAATCCTTGTTTTTGATCGATGTATCGTGTGCGTGACGTTTGCCCGGCGCTCCTCAGTTGCAGGGCGGGTGCCAGGCGAGGTCGGAGATCCGGTCCGTCCCGAAGGACCCGACGTGGGTGGCGCTCCCGGTGGACGGGTCGATCTCGTAGAGGTCGGTGCCGGTGGAGGTCAGCAGCAGGCCGCGGGCGGCGTCGTACTCCAGCCCGACCACCTGCCAGCTCAGGTTCACCGAGACGAAGCTCCCCAGCCGGCCGGTGGAGGTGTCGACCTGGAACAGCCGCTGGGAGGTCCGATCCACGCCGTAGAGGATGTCGTGGGTGCAGTCGTAGGCCAGGCCGGTGTAGCCCAGGTCGAAGCCGACGCCCCCGATGACCGACGCGGTTCCGGTGCTCGTGTCCAGGCGGACGGTGTTGTCGTTGTTGTAGTCCAGCCCGTACAGGATGCCCCCCGGGCCGAAGCCGATCCCGCCCAGGATGCCCGCGCCGGTGGGGCCGATGTCGGTCACCGTGCTGGTGCAGAGGTCGGTCTCCTTGATGGACAGATCCGTGGCGTCGTGGATGACGGAGAGCCCGTCCTCCCGGACGTCCGAGGTGGAGGGGTTGCCCGTGAGGGCCAGGGTGGTGAGGAGGGTCAGCGCCCCGGTCGCGGGGTCGACCTCGTAGACCTCGCCCTCCTCGTGGTAGGTCACCAGGGTCCAGCCGGCCTTGTACTCCTCGTCCACCGCGCTGTCGCAGTCGTTGTCGTCGCCGTCGCAGCGATCGGCGGCGCCCGGGTAGGTCGCGGCGCTGCCGTCGTCGCAGTCGGTGTTGTCGTCGTCCGCGACTGCGGCGACGTAGCCCGTGGGCTGCGTGCAGGCCCGGGTGGTGTTCGCGGGGTCGCCGTAGCTGTCGGCGTCGACGTCGGCGTACCAGTAGGGGCCATCCTCGTCGACCGCACGGTCGCAGTCATTGTCGACCTCGTCGCAGGGGTCCTCCTGGTCGGGGTGGACCGCGGCGTCGCCGTCGTCGCAGTCGCCGGTCTGTTCGGCGTAGCCGCTGGTCGGACCGCAGAGCTGTGCGCTGCCGGTGCTCCGCCCGTAGCCGTCGCCGTCCGCGTCCTCGTAGAAGGTCGAGCGCAGGCCCTCGTCCACGTCGCCGTCGCAGTCGTTGTCGGCGTCGTCGCAGACCTCGGTGCCGTTGGGGCGGGCGTCGGGGTCGGCGTCGTCGCAGTCCTCTCCGGTGGCGAGGTGCCCGGCGGGCGGGCTGCAGGCCTCCACCCCGCCGTCGGCGTCCCCGAAGCCGTCCTGGTCGGCGTCGGGGTACCAGGTCTGCGTGACCCCCTCGTCGATCGCGTCGTCGCAGTCCTGATCGACGCCGTCGCACCGCTCCTCGGCCCCCGGGAACACCGTCGCCGCCGCGTCGTCGCAGTCCTCGGCCGCGACGACCCCGTCCCCGTCGGCGTCCTGGGGGACGGAGTCGTTGAGATCCTTGTCTCCGCAGGCCAGCGGAAGCAGGGCCAGCCACATCATGGGGCGCATCGGTCCTCTCAATTGCAGGGGGGGTGGAAGGCCAGGTCGTTGATCGCCGAGAACCCGAAAGCCCCCACGTAGGTGGTGCGCCCGGTGGACGGCTCGATCTCGTACAGGTCGGGGCCCGTGGAGGTCAGCAGCACCCCGCGCGCGGCGTCGTACTCCAGCCCGACCACCACATACGTCAGGTTGAGCGGGACGAAGTTCTGCGCGCGCCCCGTCGTGGGGTCGACCTCGAACAGGCGCCGGTTGTACTGGTCCACGCCGTAGAGGATGTCGTGGGTGCAGTCGTAGGCCATGCCGGTGTAGCCCAGGTCGAAGCCCACGTCTCCGATGACCGTCGCCGCCCCCGTGCGCGTGTCCAGGCGCACGGTCTGGTCGTTGTCGTAGTCCAGCCCGTAGAGGACCCCGGACGGGCCGAAGCTGATGCCCCCGAGGAAGCCCGCCCCGGTGGGGCCGAGGTCGGTGACGGCGCCCGTGCAGGCGTCGGTCTCCTGCAGGACCTCCTCGGTGTGCAGCACGGCGAGGCCGTCCTCGCGGACGTCTGAGGAGGAGGGGTTGGCGGCCGTCGACAGGGTGCTGAGGGCGGTCAGGTTGGCCGTGGCGGGGTCGACCTCGTAGACCGCGCCGTCCCGGTGGAAGGTCAGGAGGAGCCAGCCGGCCTTGTGGTCCTCGTCCACGGCGGCGTCGCAGTCGTTGTCGTCGCCGTCGCAGCCGTCGTTGGCGCCAGGGTATGTCGCCGCGCTGCCGTCGTCGCAGTCGGTGTTGTCGGCGACCTGGCCGTGCGGCGCCTCGCAGGCCCGGGTGGGGGTGCTGGCGGGGTCGCCGAAGCCGTCAGCGTCGGCGTCGGTGTACCAGAGCGGGCCATCCTCGTCGACGATGCGGTCGCAGTCGCTGTCGACCTCGTCGCAGGGGTCCTCCTGGTCGGGGTGGACGGCGGCGTCGCTGTCGTCGCAGTCACCCCCCGTCGAGACCCAGCCGCTGCCCGGCGCGCAGGCCTGGGTGGCGTCGGTGCCCGACCCGTAGCCGTCGCCGTCCGCGTCCCGGTACAGCGTCAGGAGCGTCCCCTCGTCGACGCTGGCGTCGCAGTCGTCGTCCACGCCGTCGCAGGTCTCGGTCGCGCCGGGGCGGATGTCCGCGTCGCTGTCGTCGCAGTCCAGGCCCTCGGCCAGGTGCCCGGCGGGCGCGGCGCAGGCCAGGACGCCGCCCTCCGCGTCCCCGAAGCCGTCCTGGTCGGCGTCGGGGTACCAGGTCTGCATGACCCCCTCGTCCACGGCGTCGTCGCAGTCGTTGTCCACGTCGTCGCAGCGCTCCTCGGCCCCCGGGTACACGGTGGCCGCGGCGTCATCGCAGTCCTCGGCCGCGACGACGCCGTCCCCGTCGGCGTCCTGGGGGACGGAGTCGTTGAGATCCTTGTCCCCGCAAGCCAGCGGAAGCAGGACCAGCCAGCGCCACGAACCCATGCGCTCTCCTCACCCCAACATAGCGCAAGGTCAGTTGCAGGGGGGGTGGAAGGCGAGATCGTTGACGTGGTGCTCGGGGAACGCGCCGATGAAGGTGGCGACGCCGGTGGTGGGGTCGAGGGTGTAGAGGTCGTCGCCGGTGGACAGCCACATCAGCCCGGTGGCGCGGTCGAACTCCAGCCCGGCCGAGCCGAAGGTGAAGCCCAGGGGGACGGAGGGGCCGGGCAGGCCGGTGGTGGTGTCCACCGGATAGACCACGCCCGCCGCCGCGTCCAGCACGTAGAGGGTGTCGGTGGCGCAGTCCCAGGCCATGCCGGCGTGGCCGACGTCGTAGCCCAGCCCGGCGCCGATGATGGTGCCGGCGCCGGTGCGCAGGTCGAGCTGGACGAGGGCCTCCTCGCGGTGGGAGACCCCGTAGAGCACGCCCCCCGCGCCGAAGGCGATGCCGCCGACCGAGGCCAGGCCGGTCTCCCCGATGGCGCTGGTGGTGCCGTCGCAGGCGTCCATCTCCATCAGCTCGCCGGTGAGCCCGTTGAAGATGATGGCGACCCCGTCGTCCCGCACGTCGCTGGTGGAGACCGCCGCCTGGGGGAGGTCGAGGGTGCTCACCGGGGTCATGTCGGCGGTGGTGGTGTCCACCTCGTAGACGACCCCGTCGCTGTGGACGGTGAGCAGGACCCAGCCGACGTCGTGGTCCTCGTCCACGGCGCCGTCGCAGTCGCTGTCGACGCCGTCGCAGGAGTCGTCCGCGCCGGGCCAGGTGGACGCGCTGCTGTCGTCGCAGTCGTCGGCGTTGGCCACCGCGCCGGGGGGCTGGTCGCAGCCCTCGACGGGGCTTGCGGGGTCGCCGTAGCCGTCATAGTCCCGGTCGGCGTACCAGATCCGCCCGGCCTCGTCGGTCTGCCCGTCGCAGTCGTTGTCGACGCCGTCGCAGACCTCCTCGGCGTCGGGGTTCACGGCGGGGTCGGCGTCGTCGCAGTCGCCGTCCACCGCGGAGAGGCCCGCGTCGAGGGCGCAGACCCACTGGGGGCGCGCGGTATCCCCGTAGCCGTCGCCGTCGGCGTCCACCCAGGCGGTCAGGGTGAGGCCCTCGTCCCGCGCGCCGTCGCAGTCGTTGTCCCGCGCGTCGCAGACCTCGGCGGCGTCGGGGTGTATGGCGGGGTCGGCGTCGTCGCAGTCCGAGCCGTCGGGGGTGTGCCCGGCGGGCGGGCTGCAGGCCTCCACGCCCCGAAGGACGTCACCGAAGCCGTCACCGTCGGCGTCGGGGTGGTAGACGCCCAGGACGCCCTCGTCGATCGCGCCGTCGCAGTCGTCGTCCAGGCCGTCGCAGACCTCGGGGTTCTCCGGGGAGGCCCCCGGAGCGGCGTCGTCACCGCAGGCGTCTGCCGAGGTGTCGCCGTCCTGGCCGGTGTAGGTGACGTTCGGCCCGCAGCCAAGCAGCAGGAGGAACAGCGTCCGCGACATGGAGGCGAATCATACCAGAATCTGTCCGGGGTCGGGGGGCTCCAGCGTGGTGTCGTAGGGGTAGCGGGCCTGGATGGCGCCGGGGAGCTGCGCCATCAGCGCCCGCACGGCGGCCGAGACCAGACGTCGGCTGGGGGTGACCGCCCAGACCGAGGCCCGCGCGTCCACAGGGCTGTCGGGCAGCACCGGGACCAGCCGCCCCGCCCGCAGGTCGTCCCCGATGTGGATGGTGTTGGAGAAGCCCACGCCGTGGCCGTCGAGCAGCCAGCGCCGCACCGCCTCGGGGCTGTTGCAGGTCAGCACGGGGTCGACGGTGACGGCGCGTCGCGTCGCGCCGCTGCGGAACCGCCAGCGGCTGCCCATGCGGTAGTTGGTGTCGACGACGCAGCGGTGCTCGGCCAGGTCCGCGACGGCCTGGGGCGCGCCCGCGCGGCGCAGGTAGCCGGGGGACGCGCACAGCACGACCCGGCAGCGCAGCAGCCGCCGGGCGATCAGCTCGGAGTCCTCCAGCTCGACGACGCGGATGGCCAGGTCGAAGCCCTCCTCCACCAGGCGGACCGGACGGTCGCGCAGGGTCAGGCGCAGCCGGACGTCGGGGTAGCGCGCGGCGAACGCGGAGAGGATGGGGACGATGGCGCGCTCGCCCAGGTTGCGGGGGGCGGCGACGCGCAGCTCTCCGCAAGGCACGTCCGCTGGCGCGGTGACGTCCTGCAGCGCGTCGACGTGGCGCAGGATGGTGGCGGCCCGCTCGGCGACCGCCTCGCCGCGCTCGGTGAGGTGCATGGCCCGCGTGCTGCGGTGGACCAGCCGCACCGACAGCGCCAACTCCAGCTCCTGCACGGCGCGGCTGACCTGGGCGCGGGGGACGCCCATCTGGCGCCCGGCCTCGGCGAAGCTTCGGCAGCCGACCAGGCCCGCGAACAGGCGGAGGCGGTCCAGGGGGTCCATCGAGGGCTCCTTGATGTCTCTGAAACAGAGACAGAATGACTGAACATCGACCTCTTGTACCATTCTTCAGGACAGATAGGGGCTCGGCATGAACCGCCGCGCCTTCCTGACCGCCGTGCCCCTGAGCGCGTGCGCCGCCCGCCGCGCCCCCGCCGCTGCGGCACCCTCCGACGAGGTCGCGCCCGCGTGGCCGGCCAAGACCCGCTACCGCACCGCAGAGGTCCTCGGGCAGCGGATCTTCTACCGCGAGGCCGGCGACCCGGACCGGCCGACCCTGCTGCTGCTTCACGGCTTCCCGTCGTCGTCGCACACCTACCGGGAGCTGATCCCGCTGCTCTCCGGCCACCTCCACGTCGTCGCGCCGGACTACCTGGGCTCGGGCTACAGCGCCCGGCCCGATCCGGCGACGGAGCCCTACACCTTCGACCGGCTGGCGCGGCATGTCGAGGGCCTCGTCGATGCCCTGGGCCTCGCCCGCTACGTGCTCTACCTCCAGGATTTCGGCGCGCCGGTGGGCTTCCGCCTGATGCTGGCGCAGCCGGAGCGGCTCGAGGGGCTGATCGTGCAGAACGCGAACGCCTACCTGGACGGCCTCACCCCGCCGCGCCAGGCGTTCTTCCGGGACGCCCACGACGATCGCTCCGAGGAGGCGGTCGCGGGTCTGTTCCGGCACGTCAGCCGGGAGGGGGTCATCGAGCGGCAGTACCTCCGGGACGTGCCCGAGGCGGAGGCCAGCCGGATGAGCCCCGACGCCTGGACCCACGACCTCGCGGGGCTGTCCACCGAGGCCGACCGCGCCATCCAGGTCCAGCTCTTCCAGGACTACGCCACCAACCTGGACGCCTACCCGCGCTGGCAGCGCTTCCTGCGGGAGCGACAGCCTCCGGCGCTGATCCTGTGGGGGCGCCGCGACGCCGCGTTCATCCCTGCGGGCGCCGAGGCCTACCTGCGGGATCTGCCCGACGCGGCGCTGCGCCTGCTCGACGCCGGGCACTTCGCGGTGGAGGAGCTGCCCGTGCCCATCGCCAAGGCCATCCTGGGCTTCATGGCGCGGCTCTGACCGGCCCCCGCGCCACGATGGCGCCCAGGCCCAGGAAGCCCGCCAACACCCCGATGAGTCCCCCCACGAAGGGCAGGCCGGTCAGCGCGCCGATGAGCACCCCGGCCACCAGCCCGCGCACCGCGCCGGTGAGGGGCTTCGCGCCGGCCTTCTCGATGAGGGCGTCGAGCGCCACCAGCCCGGTGACCGCCGGCCCGACCAGGGCCAGCCCCACGCCCAGCCCCACCGCCACGGCCACGACGCCGAGCAGGCCCAGCCCCAGGGTCGCGCCCACCAGCGGCCCGATGCCGGCGAAGCCCAGCATCACGGCCAGCGCGATCGTCACCACCGGGATGAGGCCCAGCCCGACCCCCCCGAGGAAGAAGGCCACCAGCCCGCGCAGGCCGCTGCGGGCGAGGTCCGCGCGCAGCCGCCCGGTCACCCGCTCCAGCCATCCAGCGGCGATCACGGAGAGCAGCGTGTTCACGATGCCCATCGCCACGACCTGACGGAAGAATCCCCCGACCATCGCGCCGAGGGGAGACGCCTGGGGTGCCCCCGCCTCCGGCTCGTCCACGTCAGGGGTGTACGCCGGGGGGCTGGCGAACTGGGCGGCCTGCGAGATCCGGCCCGGGTCGGGGGAGCGGTAGCGCATCGGGCCGTCGAAGCGCGCGCCGTCGGTGACCGTGAGCCCCGGCTGCACCGTCGGCATGGCGATCTCCGGTGGGGGCTCGCCCGCGTAGCTGTAGGGCGCCTGGTTCGAGGGGCCGACCTCCACGCTCACCCCGTCCCCGAAGTGGCCCGCCAGGCGCACGGCCCCCGCCGCCGCGTCCAGGGTGCCGCCCACCGCGCCGTCGACCGCGACCTGATAGCCGGCAAGGGCCGCGTCCCCGAGGACCTCGGCGCCCTCGGCGACCTGCACGCTGTAGCCCGCGCTGACGACGTGGTCGGCGACCGTGGCCCCGGGGCTGACCTGCACGGCCTGACCCGCCGCCCGCAGGTCGTCGCCGATCCGGCCGTCCACCCGGACCGCCTGGGCCCCGGCGATGAGGTCCCCGCGGACCTCGCCCGGCACCGTCACGAGCTGCCCGAAGGCGACCACGTCGCCGGTGACGGTGCCCTCGATGCGGATCTCCCGGGCGAAGACGTAGAGGTCGTCGTCGAGGATCTCTCCTTGCGGCAGCGTGTAGACCTCCTCCTCATCGATCGTGGTGGCGGCGGTGGCGGCCGGGCTCAGGGCGAGCAGGATCGCGAGCATGGACCTCTCCTTTGTGGGCGCGTCCCCGTAACCCGTGCGAGCGTCGGCGTAAGAGGCCTCGTGACGCGGGCCGGAATGTGGGAACTGAGCTATCTCCAAGGCTGTCGGCTTGAAGCTCTCCTGAGGTCTGCGCCCATGCTGCTGATCCTGATCATGACCCTGCTCAGCCTCCCCGCGTTCGCCGAGCCCGGCGACGGGGAGGTGGAGGTGCCCCTGTCCACCTGGGAGGTCGTGCTCGACCGCCTCCACGCCTCCCAGCAGGTCCCCCGGCCGCCGGTCGAGGTGCTGCCGGTGTCCCGCTCGGTGCAGGGCGAGTTCCGCAAGGGGGTGTTCACCGGCACGCTGACCGCCCGGTTCGTGGTGCTGGAGGGCGATCGCCCCATCCGCGTGCCGGTGCTCGACAGCGCCACCTCCATCCAGGAGGTCCTGCTCGACGGCAAGCCCACGTCGCTCTTGCAGGAGGGCGGGCTCTACACCCTCGGCGTGCTGGGGGACGGCGAGCACGTCGTCACCGTGCGGTTCTTCCAGGGCCGCGAGGACGACCGCTTCGCCCGGCGGCTGGCCTTCCAGCTCCCCGACTCGGGGGCCACCGCGGTCACCGTCTTCGTGCCGGAGCAGGACATCGAGGCCACCCTGGCCCACGGCGCGCTGACCCGCCAGGACCCCGAGCGCGGCGGCACCCTGCTGGTCGGCAACCTCGACGCCACGGGCACCCTGGACCTGACCTGGCGCCGCAAGGTCACCCACCGCAGCGCCGCCCAGGTCCGCGCCGAGGCCCGGGTCCACACCCTGTTCACCCTGCACGAGGCCCTGGTCCGGGGGGTCACCGAGCTGGAGCTGAGCCTGCTGGAGGGCGAGACCGACCGGGTGGAGCTGCGGCTGCCCCCCGACATCGAGGTGGTCGACGTCACCGGCGACGCCGTGCTCCAGTGGCAGACCGAGTCCCAGGACGGCGGGCGGCTGGTGGTCCTGCTGCGCTACCTGGTGGACGATGAGGTGCCGCTCCAGGTCCACTTCCAGTTCCCGGTGGACATCGAGGAGCCCGTGGCGCTGCGCATGCCCCTGCCGGCCGAGGGCGTGCCCCTGAGCGGCGCGGTGGGCGTGCAGGGCCCCGCCGGTCTCCAGGTCGAGGTCTCCGCGGTCCAGCAGGCCGAGACCCTGGCCCTGCGGGACCTGCCCCCCGAGCTGACCGAGCTGACCCCCAACCCGCTGCTCATGGGCTTCTCGTTCACCGAGCCCCCCGCGCTGGCCCTCCAGGTCACCCGCCACGAGGAGGTCGAGCTGACCAGCACGCTGGTCGACGACGTCCAGGCCTCCACGGTCCTGATCGAGGACGGCAGCGAGATCACCAAGCTGCGGATGCGCCTGCGCAACAACACCCGCCAGGTGCTCTCGGCCACCCTGCCGCCGGGCTCGGTGCTGACCCACTCGCTCATCGACGGGCAGCCGGTGCGCCCGGCCCTGGTCAAGGACGAGGGCGGGGTCGAGCGGCTGCTGTTCCCCCTGCGGCAGTCCGAGCGGCTGGCCCCCGGGCAGGCCCAGACCCACCTGGTCGGCCCCGGCGAGACCCTGAGCGGCATCGCCGCGCTGTACTACGGCGACCCCTCCCGCTGGCGCGACCTGCTCGCCCACAACACCGATCAGCTCTACCTCGCGGAAGACCTCTCCCCGGGGATGGTGATCCGTGTCCCGACCCTCGGGGGCGCGGTGGAGGAGTCCAGCTTCGTCATCGAGCTGGCCTACAAGCGCCAGCAGAAGGCGCTGGGCAGCCTGGGGCGCCGGGGGCTCTCCCTCCCCGGGCTCGACGTGGACGTGGTGGCGCTGAACTGGCACATCTACCTGCCCCACGCGCTGAGCCCGCTGCGCTTCGACGGCAACCTGACCCAGCACTCCAACCTGCGCTACGACCCGGTGCGGCGCCTCCGGGACTTCCTGGGGGACGCCCTGCGCATCCGCTCGGCCTGGGCGGGGGAGTACCGGAGCATCCTGACCCAGCGGCGCAGCATCTGGCGGGCCGAGTCCAGCAAGCGGGACGGCGGGCAGGAGCTGGTCTCCAGCTTCCCGCTGGTGGGGGAGCGCTACCGCTTCAAGCGCATCCTGCTGGGGCAGGAGACCCCTGAGGTGGCGGTCACCTACGTGAGCGATCAGGCCCTGCCGCCGCTGCGCTGGGGGGCCTTCTTCGCCTCCATGGGGCTGGTGCTGTGGGCGCTGGGGGACCGGCGGCGCTGGCCCGCGGCCCTGGCCGGCTTCGGGGCGCTGCTGGTGCTCGCCCACCACGTCCTGGGGGTCCACCGGCGCATGCTCTGGGGGGTGGACGCGGCGCTGGTCATCGCGTTGGCGCGGGACCACGGCCCCGGGTTCATCCGGGGGCTCAAGGGCTGGGCGGCCTGGCCGGCGGTGGCGCTGACCTGGCTGAGCTGGCGGAACCTGTTCCTCGGCTTCGGGCTGTTGTTCGGCCTGACCGTGGTGACCGCGATGCCGTTGCTGCTGTCCACCGCGGCCTTCGCCGGGCTGCTGTTCGTGCGGAGGGTCCTGCGATGATCACGCTCCTGCTGTTGCTGTTCATGGCGCTGCCCGCCCGGGCCCAGGACCGGGACGCCGCCTACCACGAGGCCGCCGAAGAGGCGGCGGACATGCAGTTCTCGACGGTCATGATGTCGAACGCCTACGCGCCGCCCGCCAAGCAGGCGGCGGAGGAGCCGCTGCGGGCGTTGGGGTACATCGATGACGGCGCGCCCGCGCCCGCTGCCCAGGCGCCGGCCTTCGGCCCGCAGGCCCCCGCGCGGGCCGCCCCGCGGGCCACCGTCCCGCTGGACCGCTACGAGGACGCCCGGGAGCAGCTCCGCGCCCTGGACGCCGAGGCCGCCATCGAGCCCCCGCCGCTGGTGGTGCTGGGGGCCTCGTCCTTCACCGGGCGGGCCATCGACGGCGCGCTGGCCCTGGACCTGGACTACCGGGTGACCCTGACCGGCGAGGGCCTGTGGAAGACCGTGCCCCTGGTGGGCGAGGGCGTGGTGGTGGTCGACGCCCGGGTCGACGGCCGGCCCATCCCCCTGTCGCGGCAGAGCGGCTACCACGTCTGGATCACGCAGACCACGGGCGAGCAGCGCCTGGAGCTGCAGCTCCTGGTGCCCTCCCAGGGGCGGCGGGGCTCGCTGGAGTACGAGTTCCTCATCGCCCGCACGCCGGTCACCCGGTTCGACTGCACGTTCCCCACCGAGGGCCTGGAGCCCCGGCTGCGCTCGGCGGTGCAGGCCGAGATCACGCCGCTGCCCGGCGCCACCCGGCTCACCGCCTCCCTGGCGCCCACCCCGCGCATCCACCTGGTCGGCTTCCGGGACATGGGCGACGACGCCGGGCGCGAGGCCCGGGTCTACGCCGAGAGCCTCAACCTGCTCTCGATGGACGAGGGCGTGGCCGATCTCTTCACCGTGGTGCGCTACAACATCCTCTACGCCGGCACCAAGCGCTTCGAGGTGTTCGTGCCCGAGGGGCTGGAGGTGGTCTCGGCGGACGGCGAGGGCGCGTTCCGGTACGCCCTGGAGCCCGCCGAGGGCGGCGGTACGGTGGTGAAGGGCGAGACGGCCTTCCCCATCCGCAACAGCTACGAGCTGTCCCTGCGCCTGCGCCGCGAGATCGACGCCAGCGGCGCGCCCTTCGAACTGGCCCTGCCCCGCAGCCAGGGGGTGGAGCGGGAGTACGGCTGGCTGGGGGTCGAGGTCGTCGGCAAGCTCCAGCTCGAGGAGACCGCCCGCACCGAGGTCCTGGCGGTGGACGTGCGGCAGCTCCCCTGGGAGATGGTGCAGTCGGCGGTCAGCCCCATCCTGCGGGCCTACCGCTACCACAGCGCCGACGCCCGGGTGGGCCTCAAGGGCACCCGCCTTCCCGAGGTCGAGCCGGCGGCGGCGTCCATCGACCGGGTCATCGCCGACACGGTGGTCAGCGTGGAGGGCGCGGCGCTCACCGATCTGCGCATCCGCATGCGCAATCGATTGCGCCACAGCCTCCAGCTCCGCCTGCCCGAGGGCATGGAGGTCCGCTCCAGCCTGCTGGACGGCCAGCCGGTCAAGCCCAGCCGCACCCCCGAGGGCCTGCTGCTGCTGCCGCTGAAGCGCTCGGTGGGGGACGCCTCGTTCACCGTCCAGGTCGTGCTGGAGAGCCACGTCCCGCCCCAGGGGCTGATCAGCTACCGGGATCTGGCCCTGCCGGCGCTGGAGCTGCCGGTGTCGTCGCTGTCCTGGTCGGTGCGGCTGCCCGCGCGGGACCTCTACAGCGCGCTGGAGGGGGAGGTCGAGCCCCAGATCTACGCGGGCAGCGGGCGGTGGTACCAGGCCAGCGGCGGCGGCGGGTACGCCGGCCCCGCGTTCGCCGGGGGCGTGGTGTCCGCTGGCGAGACCGGCTCGATGCCGGTGAAGATCGAGCTGCCCGAGGGCGGCATCACCCTGCACCACAACCGCTACTGGGTCGAGGGCGACCACCCCATCACGGTGTCGTTCTGGTCGATGCGGCGCTGGCTGCGGGCGCCGCTGGCGCTGGCGTTCTTCGCGGGCCTGGCGGTGGCCGGGGCGGTGGTCCTGGCCCGGCCGGGCACCTCCCTGCGGGAGCACGGCCTCGGGCTGGTGGGCCTTGTGGTGCTCGGCGTGCCGCTGGCCGGGCTGGCCTCGGTGTGGGTGGTCGCGCTGGCCATGACGGTGTCGGTCGTGGGCTTCGCGCTGTGGCGCCGGGCCCCCGCCCGGGTCGTCGAGGGCCTGGGTGCCTGGCGGGGCAGCCTGCGGGGCGGGGTGACCTGGCCCGAGGCGTGGACCTCCCGGAACATCCTGTCCCGGATGATGCTGCTGAGCGGGTTCGCGTTCCTGGCGTTCTTCGGCGGGATCCTGCTGCTGCAGCTCGTGGCGGTGCTGATGGATCCGCTGGGGGGCTAATACAGCCCCGCCACCTGCGCCGCATACCCGTTGTACATCGGCGTCTTCACCCGCTCCCCCGTCGGGATGACCCGGTCGGTCGCCTGGCTCCACCGGGGGTGGGGGATGTCGGGGCGCACGTTGCCGAGGAAGTCGTACTCGTCTGCGGCGAGCTGGTTCCAGAAGGTGGGGGGCTGGCTGGCCACCAGCTCGATCCGCACGATGGACTTGAGCTGCTTGTAGCCGTACTTCCAGGGCGCGACGAGGCGCACCGGGGCGCCGTGCTGGCGGGGCAGGGCGTGGCCGTAGATGCCCGTCGCCAGCAGCGTCAGCTCGTGGCGGGCCTCGGCCAGCGTCAGGGCCTCGAAGTAGGGCCAGGGGTACCAGGGCTGGTCCGCGACCCCGGGCATCTGCGCCTTGTCGGCGAAGCTGACCATGCGGACGTGGGTGGCGCTGCCCAGCGGCTCCACCCGGTCGAGCAGGGCCTTGAGGGGGAAGCCCACCCAGGGCACCACCATCGACCAGGCCTCCACGCAGCGGAAGCGGTAGACCCGCTCCTCGACGGGCATGGTGGCGAGCAGGGTCTCCAGGTCGAGGGTCTGGGGCTTGTGGCAGAGGCCGGCGACCTCCACCGCCCAGGGGGTGGGCTGGAAGCCGCGGGCGAGCTTCCAGACCTCGGCCTTGTCGGTGGTGAACTCGTAGAAGTTGTTGTAGGCGGAGGCGGCCTCCTCCGGCGTGATCTCGACGGTGGGGGGCCGGCCGCCCGGGTAGCGGGAGCTGCGGGCGAACTCCGGCAGGGCGTAGGGGTAGCGCTCCGGGACGGGGCCCGACGCCGGCCCGGGGGTGCAGCCCACCGCCGCGCCCACGCAGCCCAGGCCCAGCGCCGCGACGAGCTGGCGGCGGTTCAGCCAGGCGTCGTGGGGGGTGACCTGGGACTCCGGCAGCCGCCAGCGCGGGGGCAGGACCAGGTTCGCCATCAGGCGACCAGCCCGACCACCCGCGCCCGGTTCATCGAGGTGCCGAACCGGGACCGCTCGTCCTTGGTGACGAAGGCCAGGGCCACCGCCGGGTCGTGGGTGAAGAACAGCCGGCCGTGCCGCGCCGCGAGGTCGTCCAGCAGCGCGCGCTTCTCGTCGATGAGCCGCTCGGGGAAGCGGTCGTAGCCCATCGTGATGGAGGTGTGGACCCAGGCCCGCCCGGGGATGAGGTCGGAGGCGTAGAGGATGGGCCCCGAAGTGCCCGGGATCTCCGTCATCATCAGCCCCGGGGTGTGGCCGTCGGAGTAGTGGAGCCGGTAGTCGTCGCCCAGGGCGGGGGTGTGGTCGCCGTCGACGACCTCCAGCCGGCCGGACTCGACCAGCAGGCGCTGAAGCTCCGGGATGAAGCTGGCCTTGTCGCGGGCGTGGGGGTGGTTGGCCCGCTCCCAGGCCCGCGCGCCGACCACGAAGGTGGCCTTGGGGAAGAGGAGCTTGGGCGGGTGGCCCTCCCGGTAGGAGCTGAGCAGGCCCCCGGCGTGGTCGAAGTGGAGGTGGGAGAGCACCACCACGTCGATGTCCTTGTGGCTCAGGCCCACGTCCGCGAGGCTCTGCAGGAGGATGTGCTCGTCCTCCTCGACCCCGTAGCGGTCCTTGAGCTTGGGCTCGAAGAAGGCGCCGATGCCGGTCTCGAACAGGAGGTTGCGGTCCGGCTCGCGCACGAGCAGGGCGCGGCAGGCGAGGTCGATCCGGTTGCGCTCGTCGGGCATGGCCCAGCGCTCCCACAGCGCGCGGGGGGCGTTGCCGAACATCGCGCCCCCGTCCAGCCGCTGGGTGTTGCCTTCGATCGACCAGATTTGACGTTCCATCTCAGGGATCCTCGGGAGAGGGGGCCGGCTCTACGCGGACGAAGCCCGCGCCCTCGGCGCGGATGACGAGCGTGTCCCCCCCATATCCCCCTTCGTCGTGCCAGGGGGGGCTGATCCAGGCGCCGTCCTCGGCGACGGTGAAGCCGTGGCGCCGCAGGCCGGTCAGGGCGTCGCCCTGGGCGCTGAGCCAGGCCAGCAAGGGATCGGAGGGCCCGTCGGCGGCGGCGTCTCCGGCGAACAGGGCGCTGCGCTGCACCCAGGCGTCGACCTCGGCGCGGCAGCCGGTGCAGGTGACCCAGGCCCGATCCACCAGCAGCCGCTGGACCTCGACCTCCACGCCGATCGCGTCGAGGACCAGCAGCGGGGTGCCGTGCTCGTCGACCAGGGTGATGGGGGTGGTGCGGGTCCAGGCGGTGAAGGGCAGGGTGTCGGGCAGGGCCAGGGGCTCCAGGCGGCGCGGATCCTGGTCCGGCGCCGCGGGGGGACCGTCCCCGGGAGGCTGGGAGGAGGGCTCGACGCAGGCCAGCAGGAGCATCCACACGGCTGCAAGGCTATCATCCTCCCCATGAACACGCTGTCCTCTGCTGTGCTGCCGCCTCCCCTCAAGCCTGGCGCCCGGATCGGGGTCTTCGCCCCCTCGGGCGCCTTCAACCCGGAGCGCGTGGCCAAGGGCTGCGACCTCATCCGGGGCTGGGGCTTCGAGCCCGTCGAGGCCCCCAACCTGGGGGGCGTCTTCCGTTACCTGGCCGGGACCGACGTCCAGCGGACCCGGGACATGGTCTGGGCGCTGACCGACCCCGGCCTGGACGCCGCCTGGATGGCGCGGGGGGGCTACGGCCTCACCCGGCTGCTGCGGGGCGGCCTGCCGGAGCGGCTGCCACCCCGGCCCGTGATCGGCTTCTCCGACGGCACCGCGCTGATGTCGGCGCTCTGGCAGCGCGGCGTGGTGGGGGTTCACGGCCCGGTGCTGCACTCGGTGGCCGACCTCACCGACCCCCCCTCCCAGGACCACCTCCGCGCCCTGCTCGGCGGCGACGGCGCCGCGCAGCTCGACGGCCACAGCCTGGTGAAGGGCGAGGTCACCGCGCCGCTGGTCGGCGGCAACCTCTGCATGCTGGCCTCCACCTGCGGCACGCCCCTCCAGCTCGACGCCCGGGGCTGCATCTTGCTGCTGGAGGACGTCAGCGAGCCCCCCTACAAGCTGGACCGCACCCTGGAGCAGCTCGATCAGGCCGGGGTGTTCGAAGGCGTGGTCGGCGTGGCGCTGGGGGACTTCGTGGGCTCGACCCTGCCGACCCACGACACCTGGACCATCGAGGACGTCCTGATGGAGCACATCGGGCGGTTGGAGGTGCCCGTGGTCGCCGGGCTGCCTGTGGGGCACGGGGCGCGCAACCGGGCCTTCCTCCACGGGGCGCCGGCCACCCTGACCCGGCACGCCCTGGTCCTGGAGGACCCCCGGTGAGCTGGGCGGCGGTGGACGCGGTGCTGGCGCGCGCGGTGGCCGAGGGCGTGACCCCCTCGGTGGACCTGGAGGTCCGCGCCGGGGGCGAGGTGGTCTACAGCGCCCGGGTCGGCCAGGCGCAGCTCCAGCCGCTGGCCCGCCCGCTGGCCGACGACACCCGGTGGGACCTGGCCTCGCTCACCAAGGTCCTGGCCGGGGCGTCGGTGTGCTACGCCCTCATCGACCGGGGGCAGCTCTCCTTCGAGGATCGGGTCCGGCGCTACGTGCCCGGCGTGGACGGCCGCATCACCGTGGCCCACCTCCTGTCCCACACAGCGGGCTACGTCCCCTGGCGCCCCCTGTACGAGCGGGTCGACGCCGCCGGCCTGGCCTGGGGCAGCCCCGCCGCCCGCCGCCTGGTGCTGCGCGAGGCCGCCCTGGAGCCCCTCCAGAGCCGCCCCGGGGCGCAGCACGCCTACTCGGACCTGGGCTTCCTGGTGCTCTGCGCGGCGCTGGAGGCGGTGGGGGGACAGCGCCTGGACCGGCTGTGGCGCGCGCTGGTGGCCGAGCCGGCGGGCTGGACGGGCCTGGTGTGGGGAAGCCCCCGCGCGGCGGCCACCGAGCGGTGCCCGCGCCGGGGCGGGGTGATCGTCGGGCAGGTCCACGACCTGAACTGCGCCAGCATGGGCGGGGTCTCCAGCCACGCCGGGCTGTTCGGGGACGCCGCGGCGGTCGGCCTGGCCGGGCAGACCTTCCTCGACGCCTTCCACGGCCGGGGGCCGCTGGCGGGGGACGCCATCCGGCGCGCCTGGACCACCCGGGGGGTGGGCTCCCACTGGCTGGGCTGGGACGGGCGCGAGGGCGAGAACTCCTCGTCGGGGGCGCGCTTCCCCAGCGACGCGGTGGGGCACCTGGGCTTCACCGGGACCTCCCTCTGGATCGCGCCCCGGCAGCAGGTCGTCGTCGCCCTGCTTACCAACCGCGTCCACCCCTCCGTGGACGACATCCGCATCCGGGATCTTCGACCCGCGGTGCACGACGCGGTGGTCGGGGCGCTGGATGGCCTGGGTCGCTGGTAGCCTCCCGGAGGGCCGCCCGGTTAGGTTGGGACCTTCAAGCCCCCGGAGATCAGGATGAGCGACACCGGCAACCGCTGGTTCGAGCAGCCGCCCAAGCCGCTGCGGAACCGCGCTCCTTCCCGCGTCGCGGACAAGGATCTGTGGACCCGCTGCCCGAGCTGCAGCGAGATCCTCTACCGGCCGGTCCTGGCGGATCGCCACCAGGTCTGCATGCACTGCGCCCACCACTTCAAGCTGGGGGCGCGGGAGCGGGTGCTGCTCCTGATCGACGAGGGCTCCTGGCGCCGCCACGACGCCCACCTCGCCCCGGGCGATCCGCTGGGCTTCGTCGACTCCAAGCCCTACACCCAGCGCCTGGTCAGGTCCCAGCAGAAGGTGGGGGAGTGGGACGCGTTCCTCGCCGGCTCCTGCAGCATCGACGGCATCGACGTGGAGCTGGGCGCCTTCGACTTCCGCTTCATGGGCGGCTCGATGGGCTCGGTGGTGGGCGAGTGCATCACCCGGCTGTTCGAGCGGGCCACCGAGCGCCGCGTGCCGGCCATCGTCATCTCCTCCTCGGGCGGCGCCCGCATGCAGGAGGGCATCCTCTCCCTGATGCAGATGGCCAAGACCTGCGCGGCCCTCGCCCGGCTGCGCGACGAGGCCGGCCAGCCCTACATCTCGCTGTTGACCCACCCCACGACCGGCGGCGTCGCCGCGTCGTTCGCCATGCTGGGGGACGTCATCCTGGCCGAGCCCGACGCCCTGATCGGCTTCGCCGGGCCCCGGGTCATCGAGCAGACCATCGGCGAGGCCCTGCCCGAGGGCTTCCAGACCAGCGAGTACCTGCTGGAGCACGGCATGATCGACCGCATCGTCCACCGCGACCAGCTCCGGGAGACCCTCGTGGCGCTGCTGCTGTGGATGGGCGCCCGCCAGGTGATCAAGCTCGAGGAGGCCGAGGAGTGATCACCCACCCCGTGCTGACCCGGCACATCGCGGCGGGCATCCGCATGGGGCTGGACCGGGTGACCCGCCTGCTGCGGGAGCTGGGAGACCCGCACCTCGCCGTGCCCGTGGTGCACATCGGGGGCACCAACGGCAAGGGCAGCGTGGCGAGCCTGGTGGCCTCCGGCCTGCGGGCCCAGGGCCTCAAGGTCGGCCTCACCCTCTCGCCGCACCTGCGCAGCGTGAACGAGCGCATCCGGGTCGATGGCGTCGACATCTCGGACGACGACCTCGCCGCGCTGCTGGTCGAGCTGGACCAGGTGTCCACCGCCTGGGCGCGCGCGCACCTCACCGACATGGGCGACGGCGCCCCGCCGCTGACCTACTTCGAGCTGATGATCGTGGCGGCCTTCGTGTGGTTCGTGCGCCAGCGGGTGGACGTCGCGGTGGTCGAGGTGGGGCTCGGGGGCCGGCTGGACGCCACCAACGTCGTGCGGCCCGAGGTCTGCGCCATCACCACGGTCGATCTGGACCACTGCGACCGCCTCGGGCCCGACATCCCCTCGGTCGCCGCCGAGAAGGCCGGCATCTTCAAGGCTGGCGTGCCGGTGGTCATCGGCCGGGTGAGCCGCGACGCCCTGCGCGTGCTGCGCCCGATGGCCGCCGACCGGGGCTGCCCGATGCAGGTGCTGGGCGAGGACTTCACCGGCGAGGGCACCCCGCGCAGCTTCACCTGGCGGGGCCCCGGGCGCGCGCTCGCCGGGCTCTCGGTGGGGCTGGACGGGGCCCATCAGGTGGACAACGCCGCGGTCGCCGTCGCCGTGCTGGAGGCGCTGGGGGCGCGCAAGCCCGACCTCCGGGTGGGCGAGGCCGCGCTGCGCCAGGGGCTCCAGGACGTCCTGCACCCCGGGCGCTGCCAGTGGCTGGCGTCGGACCTGCTGGTCGACGGCGCCCACAACACCAGCGGCGCCGAGCGCCTGGCCGCCTACCTGCGCGAGCTGCCCCGGGATCGGCGTCGCACGCTGGTCTTCGGCGTCTCCGAGGACAAGGAGATCCGCTCGATCGCCGCCGCCCTCGCCCCCGAGGTCGACCGCATCCTCACCACCTCCTGCGGGCACCCCCGCTCGATGTCGCCGGGCAAGGTCGCGGAGGCGCTGGTGGGCCTGGACGTGCCGGTGATGCCCGCGGGGCCCATCGAGCAGGCGCTGCCCCTGGCCCGCGGCGGCGAGGGCCTCACCGTGGTGGCCGGCAGCCTGTACCTGGTCGGCGCGGTCCTCGATCTGCACCCCCAGGCGTCGTGACCGTTGGGGCCGGAGTGGCTGGCCGTGGGGAGCGCGCTCGCCGCTGAGGTCGAGGTTCTCGCCGACCACATCACCGGCACCGTCGAGGGGGTCGAGGCCGCGGGGGACGTCCGGCTGTACATGGGCAACGCCGCCCTGACCGCAGAGCGCATGCGCTGGGCCTACGGCGAGCCGCTCTACCTGGAGGCCCCCCGCCTGGAGCCCTGCGGCGCCTGCGGCGGAGGCATCTGGGCCCTGACCGCACGGGAGGCCTGGGTCGAGGACGACGCGCTGCGCTTCACCGGCGGCCGGGTGACCCTGGGGCGCGTGCCGGTGTTCGCCTGGCCGGCGGGCCGCCTGCGGCTGTCCCAGCGCCGCGCCGGGGTGTCGCTGCCGGCCATCGGTCGGGGCGCGAACGGCCTGGAGGCGGCGCTGCCCCTCTGGCTGCGGGTGGGCGCGGGGCGGCTCACCGTGGCCCCGGGGTGGAGCATGAACCGGGGCTTCCGGGGTCGGGCCGGGGTGGACCTCGAAGGCGAGGGGACCGCGGTGGAGGTGTCCGGTGCGGCGGGCTGGGATCGGGCCGAGAAGGCCCCCCGGGGCCTCCTGGAGGGGACAGCCACCGCCAGCGCGGGGCGCTTCGAGGCCGCCGCCTCCGGCTGGTGGGTCTCCGACGGGACCTACCTGGACGACTACAGCGGGGACGTGCTCTACCGGGGGCAGCCCTGGAGCACCCACCGCGCGGCCCTGGGCTGGGGGCCTGCCCGGCTCCAGTGGACCGGCTGGCAGGAGCAGGCCCCGCAGACCGACGGCGTGGCCTCGCTGCTCGTGCGGGACGAGGCCCGCGCCCTGGGGCCGGTGCGGCTGACGAGCTGGGCGCGCGGCGACGCGGCGGTCGGGGCCCGCAGCCTCACCGGGGAGATCGGCGCCTCCGCCGCGACCCTGCATCACCTCGGGCCGGTGGAGCTGTCCGCGCTGGGGGAGGGGCGGGCGATGGGCCCGGACCGGGGCCTGGAGGGCCGCGCGGAGCTGGGCGCGGGGCTGCCGATGTGGGCGGACCACGGCCGCTGGCGGCATGAGCTGGTCCTGGGCGCTCGGGCCGGCGTGGGCGACGGGCTCTTCCACCAGCCGGACCGCGCCGAGGTCCCCCTGACGGTCACCGACCCCCTCGGCGTGGCCTGGGCGGGCCTGCTGGGGACCTTCCCGCTGAACCAGCGGGGCCCGGAGGGGGTGTGGCTGGGGCCGGCGGTGGAGAGCCGCTGGCTGGGGCCCGGAGGAGCGCGCCTGGAGCTGGACGCCCGGGTGCCCTATGGCACCGAGGGCCTGGGCTGGGCGGGCGGGGTGTCCCTGGCCGCGGGCGGCTGGTCGGTCCGGGGCTCCGGGGTGGGGCGGAATGGCGCGTGGCGGGCCGTCGGTCTGGTCCAGCGCTCGGGGGACATCTTGAGCGCCACCGCGGGGGTGCGGGCCCAGGAGGACGCCGTCGACGTCTACCAGGGCGTGGCCGCGGCCGACCTGAAGCTTCAGCGGAGCCGAGGTGTGTGGCAGCCCGGGGTCGACCTGGTGGCCCGCCCGGACGCGGTGGCCGCGGCGGGGGCCTCGCTCTCCCTCTCCCTGGCCTGCGGCTGCGTCACCGTGGGCGGGCGGATCGGCTACGCCGAGGACCGGGAGGGCCCGCAGGTCGCGGTCTGGGGAAGCCTGAGCCCCGTGATCTCGAGGTGATCGCTACTTCAGCGACTTCAACAGCTTCTTGTCCTGGGCCAACAGGTTCAGCAGCGCCTCGCTGGGGGCGGGGCCCTCGCAGCCACCGAGGCTCTGGGGGTTCACGCAGAGGGCCAGCTCCTTGTTGAGCTTGGGGGCGCGCTTGTCCAGGGCGGCGAGCAGGGCCTGGCCCTCGGCGGTGACCGCGGCCTCGTAGCGCGCGCGGACCTGCGCGGCGGCCTCGATGGCCTCGGCGTCCTTGCTCTCGATGCCGCGCTCCAGGGGGGCCAGCTCGGCCTCGAACTGCGCGGCGTGGGCGTCGAGCTTGTCGCCGATGAGGGCGCGGGCCAGGGGGGCGAGCGCGACGACCTCGGCGGTGCCGGTGATGGCGATGAGCGGCTGGGGCGCGGGCTCGGGGGCGACCTCGGGCCACTCGACGCCGAGGATCTCGTCGACCGCCTTCGTCAGGGCGGCGTCGGCGTCCATCGCCTTCGCGATCGGGTCGTTGAGGTCGACGCCCTCGCACTTGCTGGCGCCGCTGCGCCCGGGGCCGGTCATCGCGGCGATGCCGGTGGCGCCGGCGCACTCGGTGAGGCTGTACGGCCCGCCCACGTCGGCCAGGGCGCGCTCCATCGCCGCGCTGAAGGTGGCCAGGGAGTCCTCCTCCAGGAAGGAGACGTGGGCCTGGGTGCGCAGGTAGCCGTGGGTGAGCTTGCGGCGCTGGTCCTCGTACCAGGCGCGGGTGCCCTCCGGGGCGCGGTCGCCGGCCAGCAGCAGGGCCTGCTCCAGCTCAGCCAGGTCCTCGCCGGTGCGGGCCAGGGTGCCCTGGACCTCCTCGAACTTCGGACCCAGCGCCTCGGCGTAGCGGGCGAAGGTCAGGCTGGAGGCGGCCACCCGATCGGGGTGGTAGTAGCCGGCGGGGGCGTCACCGGCGAGCGCTGCGAAGACGAGCGGGAGGAGCAGGCGCATCACGTTCTCCAAGGGGGAGGGGACCTCTAACCTGCCGACCCCCGAGGGGCGCGCGGGCGTCCCGCAGATTAGGGAGGGGCCATGTCGGACCGACTCCAGCCGCTGCTCGGGCAGGAGGAGGTGATGGGCCGGCTGCTCAACGCCGCGGCCCAGGAGCACCTCCACCACTGCTACATCTTCGAAGGGCCGCCCCAGGTGGGCAAGGGCACCGCCGCGCTGCAGATCGCGATGGCGGCGGCCTGCGAGGCCACCGACGGCCCCCGCCCCTGCGGGCGCTGCCGGCACTGCCACCCCATGCTCAAGGGCACCCACCCCGACCTGATCCGCCTGGAGCCCGATCCCGAGCGCAAGAGCCGCACCATCGGCGTCGATCAGGTGCGCGAGGTCAACCGCAGCGTGCGGCTGCGGCGCTACTCGGCGCGGTGGCGCACCGTCATCGTCGATCCCGCCGACGCGCTGATGCCCCAGGCCGCCAACGCCCTGCTCAAGACCCTGGAGGAGCCCCCCGCCGGCACCGGCTTCATCCTCATCACCGCCCGGGTGAGCGACCTGCTGCCCACGGTGCTGTCCCGCTCCCAGCGGGTGCGCTTCCGGTCGGTGCCCGAGGCGCGCCTGACGGGCTGGCTCGAGGCGCGGGGGGTGGCCGAGTCCGCGCGCATCGCCCGGCTGTCCCTGGGCTGCCCGGGGTACGCGCTGGCGCTGGCCGACGGCGGCCTGGCCGAGGCGGACAAGGCCCGGGACGCCCTGCTGGACGTGCTCGCCCGGGGGCCCGCCGAGCTGTTCGCCTACGCTGAGTCCCTCAAGGGCGCCGAGGGCCGCGACACCCTGCGGGGCACCCTCGACGCCCTGGAGGTCCTGCTGCGCGACGCGACCCTGTGGGCCAACGGGCGCGAGGCCGGGGTCATCAACGGGGACCGCCCCGAGGTGGTCGCCGCCTGGGCCCAGGCCCTGTGGCCGGTGGGGGTCGAGCGGCTCCAGCGCCAGGTCGACGAGGGGCGCCAGCGGCTCTCGCTCTACGTCAACCCCCGGCTCATCGCGGAGTCGCTGCTGGCCCGCGCCGCCACCGAGCTGGGCCGCGCCCGGAGGGCCCGATGATCTTCGACTCCCACTGCCACCTCGACCCGCGGACCTACGGCGGGGACGCCGGGGTGGACGCGGTCATCGCCACCGCCAAGGCCGCCGGGGTCACCCGCATGCTCACGGTGGGGGCGGGCTACGGCGACGGCACCGCCGCGCGGGCGGTCGCGGTCGCGCGGCGGCACGAGGGGGTGTGGGCCAGCGTCGGCGTCCACCCCCACGACGCCTCCACCCTCGACGACGCCGCGATGGAGGCCCTGGTGGCGCTGGCCCTGGACCCCGAGGTGGTCGCCTGGGGCGAGGTGGGCCTGGACTTCTACTACGACAACGCCCCCCGGGATGTTCAACGGGACGCCCTGCGCCGCCAGATCCGCGTCGCGCTGGAGCTGGAGCTGCCCCTCATCCTCCACGACCGCGACTCCGAGGGGGAGACCCTGGAGATCCTCAAGGATGAGGGGGCGTTCCACGGCGCGGGCGTGCTCTACCACTGCTACGCGGGCGACGTGCCCCAGATGCGCGAATTGGTGGCGCTGGGGGGCTACGTGTCCATCCCGGGCACGGTCACCTGGCGCAAGGCCGAGCAGACCCGCGACGTGGTGCGGGCCGCGCCCCCGGACCGGCTGCTGGTGGAGACCGACGCCCCCTTCCTCACCCCGGAGCCCCTGCGCGGGCGGCGCAACGAGCCCTGCCACGTCGCGCTGACCGTGGACTGCGTCGCGGCGGTGATGGGTCGGCCACGGGACGAGGTGGCCCGGCTGACGACCGAGAATGCTTGTCGCTTCTTCGGGATCTGAAGAGCGAGGCCTTCCTGAGGGCGTCCTTCGAGGTGGTGGACGTTGAGGCTCACCGGGGATGGGCTCGTCCGCTCCAGCGAGTCCTGGAGCGGACGAGCTCTTTCCGGGGGGTCTGCGACGGCTCGCGTCCGCCTCTGAGTCCGGAGGGCGTCCACCTCCGCGGCTCAGCAGTGGAGACGCCGATCCTGAAGCGCGAAAGGCCGGCGAGGGATCGCCGGCCGATGCTCAAGCCGAGGGGTCGTTCAGTCCTGCTTGGCCTGATCCGGGGCGTTCGCGTCCGCCTCGGGGGTGTGGATCGGGAACGACGGGGTGGAGCCGTGGAGGCGCCGCTGGTTCTTGGCCTTGCGCCCGGCCTTCTTCAGGCGAAGCGCGCGGCGGAAGCTGGTCTGCTTGGTGTTGGAAGCCATGTGGTGCTCCAGGAGGGTTCAGCGTCCAGCGCTCCTATTGTGGTCCGGGAGGGCTGTCAACGATGTAGCGGCCGCAGTCGTCGTATGGTTACGATGAACACTCCGGCGTCGACGCGGCATCGACGCCTGATCCGCTCAGCCTCCGGAGACGCCATGCTTCTGCTTTCCCTCGGCCTGATGGCCGGCTGCGACCAGTTCAACGACATCAAGAACACCGTGGACGGGCTGACCAACCCGCTGGTCGCCCAGACGATCATCCTGGGGGTGGCCGAGCCGGAGAGCTCCGAGATCGACCTCTCGGGCACGGACTTCAGCCAGGGCGCGACCATCCAGGCGTTCCTCGCGGACGCGGCGAGCGTGAACGACCTGGAGAACGCCCCGGTCTCCGGCGCTGACGTCAAGATCCGGGTGGGCGAGACCGCCGCGGTGTGGCTGACCGAGAGCGCCGACGGCGCCTACTCCGCCGACGGCACCGACGGCTTCAGCTACGTCGCCCAGCAGCCCTCGGTCGTGACGATGAACTACGGCGACGACAGCTCCCAGATGAGCATCACCCTGCCGGCGGCGGTCAACGTGGACGTGCCCGAGACCCACAACGGCGGCACGGCGATGAACCTGGACCTGGGCGCGAGCTTCGACGCGGTGCTGGCCGTGGTCATCGACGTCACCGCGGGCGAAGCCACCTGGACCAACCGCCCCGAGACCATCCGCGAGGTCTACGACTTCACCCACGGCTCGGGCAACGTCAGCTCCCTGACCATCCCGGCGGTGGCGTTCCCCTCCGGCTGCGCCTGCGCGGTGGGCATCGCGGGCATGGAGAACGCGGACTCGTCGAACTTCACGAACACGAACACGGGGCTGTCGTCGCTGAGCGCCGGGAAGATGAAGTTCTATGGGGTGGTGGTGCCGTAGGGGGCCGTCGCCCCCTGCGTCTCCCTCAGTGACACTTCTGCCGGCGGCTGTTGTTGGTCTGGATCTGACACAGCCCGTCGCACCCCCGGACATACGTCGCCGTGGCCCCACACGCCGGGATGTTCGTGATGAGATAGCCGGCGGTGTACTGGCAGTTTCCGAAGGTGTCCAGGGAGCAGCCCCCCGGGTCGGGGTACTCCTGCTCCTCGACGTCGTCGCAGTTGTAGTCGTAGTCCCCGCCGCTGTGGGCCTCGCTGAAGAAGCTGGTCTGCCCGGGGTTCACGATGTTGTCGTCGTCGTTGCAGTCCTCACCGGTCAGGGTGTAGCCCGCGCCGGGGGAAACGCAGGACAACACCTCGGTGCTGTCGCGGCCGTAGTTGTCGCCGTCGCTGTCGCTGTACCAGGAGAGCCGGTCGATGGCGTCGTCGCCGTCGGTCAGGGCGTCGCAGTTGTTGTCGATGCCGTCGCAGACCTCGTCGGCGCCCGGGTAGGTGCTGCCGTTGTTGTCGTCGCAGTCCTCGCTGTTGTCGACGTAGCCGGCCGGGGCGGTGCACTCCTGCAGGGAGGCGTCGGGGTTGCCGTAGCCGTCCTGGTCGCCGTCATAGAAGAAGACCGGCTTCTCGGGGGCGTCGTCGTCCACGGTGCCGTTGCAGTTGTTGTCCTGCCCGTCGCAGACCTCGACCGCGTCGGGGTTGACCTCGCCGTCGGCGTCGTCGCAGTCCTGATCGTTGTCGACGTAGCCGTTCGGCGCGGCGTCGCAGGGGGCGTCGAGGGAGGCTTGGGGGTGCCCGTAGCCGTCGCCGTCACCGTCGGCGTAGAAGGTGCAGTTCGCCGGAGGCTGGGTGTCGTCGGTGGTGACCTGGGTGTCGTCGGTGGTCGGGGAGCTGTCGTCCGTGACCTCCTTGAGGCACCCGACGAGCAGCAGCGGGACGAGCCACAGGGCGATGCGTGGTGTCTTCATCATCTTCCTCCATGTCCTATTGTAGCCCGGAGGGCTGCGCGGGCGCAGAGGGTGGATATACGGGGTTCATGACATCGAGCGTCCCCGTCGCGCTGACCATCGCCGGATCCGACTCCGGCGGCGGCGCGGGCATCCAGGCCGACCTCAAGACGTTCCTGGACCGCGGGGTGTATGGCGCCTCGGTCCTCACCGCCGTCACGGCCCAGAACACCCTCGGCGTGCGCCTCGTGCACCCGGTCCCGGTGGCGGCCGTGCAGGCCCAGCTCCAGGCCGTGCTGGAGGACCTCCCCCCCGGCGCCATCAAGATCGGCATGCTGGCCACCGCCGCGCTGGTGGAGGCCGTGGCCGAGGCGCTGCGCGAGGTGCAGGCCCCGATCGTGCTCGACCCGGTGATGGTGGCCACCTCGGGGGATCCGCTGCTGGACCCGGAGGCGGTGGCGGCGCTGCGGGACCACCTGCTGCCCCTGTGCGCGGTGGTCACCCCGAACCTGCCGGAGCTGGCCCTGCTGGGCGGGGCGGCCTGGCTGGACACCGCGCCCGTGCCCGTGCTGGTCAAGGGCGGGCACGCCACGGACGCCACGGTCACCGACCGCCTGGTGTGGCCCGACGGCGCCGCGCGCACCTGGACCCACCCCCGCGTGTCGAGCCGGAACACCCACGGCACCGGCTGCACGCTGTCCTCGGCCATCGCGGCCGAGCTGGCCCGGGGTCGCCCCCTGGAGCAGGCCGTGGGCGTGGCGCTGGACTACGTCGCCCGCCTGATCGCGGGCAGCGCGGACCACGCCCTGGGCGCCGGACACGGGCCTCTGCTCCACGGCCTCGTGCCCTGAGCGCGCGCCCCCTCGACGAGATACAAGGTGCCCTTCGGAGGACCCCATGAAGCTCACCGGACGCATTCTCCACCTCGTGGACGACGCGGCGCGGCTCCAGGCCCAGCTCGAGGGTGAAGCGCCCGACCTCTCTGGCGCAGGCTACGCCTACGGCGTCAACACCGACGCGATGATCTCCGGCCAGGCCTGCACCCTGGGCTACACGCCCGACATCCTGGGCCCGTACTTCCTGGAGAACTTCCAGGAGACCGTCAAGAAGGACGACGTGCGCACCGGCGGCTTCCAGGTGGTGGTCGGCGGGGACGCCTACGGCAGCGGCTCCTCCCGCGAGGTGGCCGTCGTGGCCCACCAGGGCGCGGGCATCGAGCTGGTGGTGGCCGACAGCTTCCAGCGCATCTTCCAGGAGAACATGGTCTACGCCGGCATGCCCTTCACCACCGATCGGGGCGTGGTGGGCCGGCTGGAGGCGGGCGAGGACGTCGACCTCACCGCGCTCTCCGGCGCGCTGCCGCCCTTCTTTCGGGCGGTGGCCGAGACCGGCGGGCTGATGGCCTACGGCACCCGCCTGCTGGCCGGCGAGGTCGGCCCCACCTACGCGGTCGACCGTGCGCCCCGGCCCATGAACGTGGTCGAGAAGATCATCGCCCGGTCCGCCTGGCGCGGCGAGGGCCAGCCCGACGGCGTCGCCTCGGTGTCCCCCGGCGACCAGGTGCTCTGCCGCACCGCGTTCCGGGGCATGCACGAGTACACCGCCGGCATGGTCATGAAGCTCTACGAGGACGAGTGGGGCTTCGCGAAGATGCACCGCCCCGAGCTGGTCGCGGCGTTCGAGGACCACTTCGTCCTGATCGCCCACGACACCGTGCCCGAGGCGGTGCGCCGCGCCCGGCTGGGCCCGGCCATGAAGCTCACCGAGGAGATGGTCGAGGCCTGCGCGCGCTTCGGCGTGCGCCTCCACGGCCCCGGGCGGCCGTACCCGCCGGGGGTCTGCCACCGCCTGGTGGTCGAGGACTACGCTCTGCCCGGCGACGTCATCGTGCTCACCGACTCCCACAGCCCCACCGCCGGGGTCATGAACGCCTTCGCCTTCGGGGTGGGCTCCACGGCGATGGCCTTCGCGCTGCGCACCGGGCTCATCCCGGTCACCGTGCCCAAGGTCGTGCGGGTCGAGGTCACCGGCGACGCGCGCGGCGTGCTCTCCCCCAAGGACCTCATCCTCCACCTCATCGGCGACCCGTACTTCCGCGAGGAGCACTGGCGCACCAGCCCCACCGACACCTGCGTCGTCGAGTTCGCCGGGCCCGGCCTGGACCAGTGGGACGTCGACGAGCTGTCCGTGCTCACCAACATGACCGTGGAGGGTGGGCTGATGACCGGCGTGGTCGCGCCGTGCAGGCCCATCGTCGACTTCATCCAGGCGCGCCGGGGCAAGGACGTCTCCGGGCTCATGGTCCACCCCGACCGGGGCGCTTCCTACGCCCGGGTCATCCGGGTCGACCTGGACGAGGTCCCGCTGACCGTGGCCACCCCCGGGGACTCCCGCAACCGGGCGCCCCTGCGCGACGCCGACACCGTCGACATCCACAACGTGGTCATCGCCTCCTGCACCGGCGGCTCCCTGGCCGACCTGCGGGCGGCGGCGGACGTGCTGCGCGGCCGAGCCATCCACGACGGCGTGCGGGTCACCGTCACCCCCAGCTCCGCGGACGTGGCCGCCCAGGCCGAGGCCGAGGGCATCCTGCCGCTGTTCCGGGACCTCGGGGCGGTGGTCTCCGAGCCCGGCTGCGGCTCCTGCATCGGCAACGGCCCCGGCGTGCCGCTGCCCGGCGAGACCACCGCGTCCACCACGAACCGCAACTTCGCCCGGCGCATGGGCGCACCCGGCCCGGTCTACCTCGTCAGCCCCGCGGTCGCGGCGGCCAGCGCGGTGACCGGCCGCCTGACCGACCCCCGCAGCCTCTAGTGGGCTCAGCCCCCGGAGATCCCGATGTCCACTGCCTTGTTGCTGTCGATCCTGCTACCGGCCTGTGGTCCCGGCCTCACGTCAGAGCAGGCCGCTGACGCTGTCCAGCAGGCCGCCGCCAAGGCGAACCCC
The DNA here is from genome assembly GCA_020632795.1 of Alphaproteobacteria bacterium. Classification (GTDB taxonomy): domain Bacteria; phylum Myxococcota_A; class UBA796; order UBA796; family CAJQPC01; genus JACKEV01. The sequence goes on along the minus strand of JACKEV010000020.1, from coordinate 51,546 downwards.
GGCCCCGGCCGCTTCGGCATGGAGCTGCTGGGCAAGTCCCGCTGGGTCAAGGGCCAGATGTTCGAGGCCGAGTGCGTCCAGCGCAAGGATCTGGCCTTCGTCGACGACCCCAAGAAGTCCGAGACCCTCCGCATCTCGCCCACCTGGCAGTCCCAGCGCTGGATCACCGCCGACACCCCCGGCGGCTGGTGCGTGCTCCTGGGCGAGGACCTCCAGGTCGAGGTCGGCCCCCCCAGCGTCGAGCAGGACGCCTGGATCGTGCCGGTCACCTACAAGTTCGCCAAGCCCTCGCCCTGGTATGAGTGCCTGAACGACCGCACCATCCGCACCACCGTGCGCGTCTCCAAGGACGAGGCCGGCCAGCCGGCGGTCGACGGCGAGCTGGCGTTCCTCCCCAGCGCGTGCCCCCACCCCATGCCCCCGGGCGAGGAGCGCGCCGGCAAGAAGGACGCGCCCCGCAAGGACGCCCCCAAGCCGCCCACCCGCGAGGACGTGCTCAAGCTGATGAAGGCGTTCGACGACGACCTGTGGGAGCGCGACCGGGTCGCCGCCCTCGAGCACGTCGCCTGCTACAACCTCTACGACGACAAGAAGTTCGGGAGCTGCACCCCCGCCGAGCTGATCCAGGTCGGCCCCCACCCCCGGGCCGAGGACCGCCCCGGCGACGGCGTGGCCTGGACCGAGGGCGTGATCAAGGACTTCGACGACATCGAGTCCATCCGCAAGGAGCCGAAGATCCCCGGCATGTACCACGTCACCATGACCCACAAGCGCAGCAAGCGGGACCGCAGCTTCGCGGTGCAGTGGGTCGGCGGGGAGTGGAAGCTGGTGGGCGTCGTCGGGGCCCTGGGCGCGGACCTCACCAGCCTGCGCTTCCTCTACGACCTGCACAAGTCCGACAAGCGAGACGTCTTCCTGCGCCGGCTGGAGGGCGAGGAGATCGACGAGCGGGGCGAGAAGCTCGACCCGTACGCCGAGGAGACCGAGGAGTAGCCCATGACGGTGACCCTGGCGCTCTGCGCCGCCGCCGCGCTGGCCCAGGAGCCCGCCGGCGAGATGTTCGACCCCGACGCGCCGCCCCTCGTCGCCGAGCCTTCGGCCCTCGACGAGCGCTTCCAGGTCACCCGCCTCGACGGCGGGCCCGAGGAGATGGCGCCGCCGTTCGCGCCCATGTTCGTCACCGGTCAGCTCGACAACGGGCTGACCGTGTCGGTGCTGGCCGCGCCCGACATGCCGGTGGTCGCCACCCAGGTCTGGGTCCAGGTGGGCAGCGCCCATGAGGCCCCCTCGGAGGCGGGCTTCGCTCACCTCTTCGAGCACCTGATGTTCGGGGCCACGACCCGCTACGACAAGGAGGCCTACTCCCGGCACCACACCACCCACGGCGGGAACGAGAACGCCTACACCGCCTTCGACAACACGGTGTACATCTCCGAGATCGGGCCCCAGTGGCACGACCCGGTGCTGGTCTTCGAGGCCGACCGCATGGTCAACCTCGTGCTCGACGCCGAGAACCTGGCCAACGAGCAGAAGATCGTCACCGAGGAGCTGCGGCTGCGCACCGAGAACAACCCCCTCGCCCGGCTGCTGAGCCCGGCGCTGGAGGCCCTGTTCGGGGAGCACCCCTACGGCCACAGCCCGGCGGGCACCAAGGCCGACATCGCCAACGCCGACCTGGAGCTGGTGAAGAAGTTCTACGACGGCTACTACCACCCCGCGAACATGCACCTCGTGGTGGTGGGGCCGGTGGACGCACCCACCGTGGTCCGCCGCGCCGAGGCCCTGTTCGGCCCCACCGAGAAGCAGCGCCTGGTGCCGCCGGAGGTGCCCGCGCTGGCCGGCTGGGACTTCCCCGAGCGGGTCACCCTCACCGAGGACGTGCCCCCCATCAAGGTCGCTGGCGCCGTGTACGTCGGCCCCACCCGCCAGGACCCCGACTACTGGGCCTGGAAGGTGATGGTCGAGATGCTGGCCGGGGGCGAGCTGGACCGCTTCCGCGAGGAGCTGGTCACCGAGCGCGGCAAGGCGGTCGAGGCCGCCACCATCGCCGAGGAGCTGCGCGCGGGGGGCATCCTGGCCTTCGGCTCGATCAACCTGCCCTTCCGCAGCCAGCGCGGGGCCTTCAAGCACCTGCATGCGGCGGTCGACGGCCTGGATGGCGCGGACTGGCTGAGCCAGGCCAACCTGGACACCGCGAGGCGCCGGCTGCTGCGCGACACTCTGGAGGCCCGCTACTACGCCGCGGACATGGCCGACGCCATCGGCCAGGCCTGGAGCTGGCAGGGCGACCCCTCCCTGGCGCTGGGCGGCGCGACCGAGGCCATCGAGGCGGTCACCCTGGCGCAGGTCCGGACCGCCTGGCAGACCTGGGTCATGGACGCCACCCCCGTCGAGCTGTTCGTCAAGCGCGGCAAGGCCCAGGAGGTGGAGCCATGATGCGCGTGCTGCTGGCCCTGCTGCTGCCGCTGTCCCTCGCCCAGGACCTCCCCCCGGAGGAGCCCCCCGCAACGGAGGCGGCCCCCACCTACGACATCGCCGACGCGCAGATCCTGGGCGAGCTGACCGCGCCCGGCCCCCGGCTCATCGCGCTGGACGCCGACACCCGGCTGGTGCTGGTCGAGGACCACCGCGCCCCCCTGGTCGAGCTGCGCCTCAGCCTCCCGGTGGGGCGGTACAGCCCGTGGTTCCGGGACAACCACGGCGAGGAGGCCTGGGCGATCCAGCTCTACGACCCCGACGGCGCGCTGCGGGCCCGCGCCGACGCCCTGGCGCTGGACGTGTCCCTCGACGTCGGCGACCGCTCCAGCCGCCTGGCCATCTCCTGCCTGGAGCAGGACCTCGACGACGCGGTGGCCCTGGCCCGGGACATCCTGGCCAACGACGCGTTCGACGCCAAGGAGCTGAAGCGCATGGACCAGGGCCGGCGCATCTCCTGGCAGGCCCAGGAGAAGGACCCCCTGTTCCGCATGCGCCAGGCCGCAGCGCTGAGCCTGTTCGCGAAGGGCGACCCCCGCCGGGTGGAGTACGAGGCGCCGCCCAAGGTCTCCAAGGATCTTGAGGTCCTGGCCGCCACCCGCGACACCATCGCCGGCCTGCCGGGCCGGGTGGTGGGCTTCGGCGGCGACATCGACGAGGCCCGCGCCCGGGAGCTGGCCGCCGCTCTGCTGCCCGAGCTGGGGGCCGAGCCCGAGGATCTGGCGCCGGTGTTCCTGGATCTCCCCGAGCGCCCCCACGAGATCAAGGAGCCGATGGACAACCTCACGCAGGTGTACTTCGCGTATTTCCGCGACGGCCCCGCGCTCGACGACCCGGACCTCGCGGCCTGGATGGTGGCCGACCACGTCCTGGGCGGGCACTTCTTCTCCCGGCTCTACGTCGCCCTGCGCCACGAGGGCGGCGAGACCTACGGCGCAGGCACCTACGGCGAGGCCGCGCCGGTGCCCGAGGGCTACGGCCTGTGGACCTTCACCCGGGTCGAGAACCGCGACAACACCGAGCTGAAGCTCCGCGACGCCCACGTCGGCTTCTACGCAAACGGCATCACCCAGCAGGAGCTGGACGACGCCATCGGCGCCCTGCAGGGCAGCCGGCTGCTGGAGCTGCAGTCCCCCGCCCAGCGGCTCGACGGCGCTCTGGACGAGCTGGCCCAGGGGCTGGACCTGGGCTTCGAGGAGCGCCTGCTGGAGCAGGTCGGCGCGCTGGACGTCAAGTCGGTGAACCGCTTCATCGCGGAGTGGTACGGCGAGGGCTGGTTCACGATGCTGGAGGTCGAGCCCAAGTAGGGGCGTCTTCCGAGAGGTCGTGTTCATCGGCCTCCTGGAGGCCCGTCGCGCAGAAGACCCCGTCTGACGCGGGTCCCGGTGGGCTCTGCTACGCTCTCGCCGTGAGCATCGAACGCACCTCTGCGGCGCCCTCTACCGCCCTTCGCCGGCTCGCGGGCGGGGTGGCGCTGGCCCTCGCGTTGTGGGTGGGGGTGGCGCACGCCGCATCCGAGGACATCGCCGCCGAGGTCGTCGCGGAGATCCGGACCACCGACGGAGACCTGCGCGACCCGGTGCGCCCCTGGCTGGCCCGGCTCGACGCCGAGGATCCGGCCGCGCGCGCAGAGGCCGAGGCGGTGGTGTGGGGGGTGCTGGACGGGCTGGTGGCGTGGGAGGACGAGGCGTTCACGACGCCCGTGGACGCGCGCTACACCGTCAACACCTACACCATCACGCTGGCGGCCCGGCTGCGCCGGTACCTGTTCGGCGCCTCGTCGGAGTACCGCCAGCTCAGCCCGGACGCCCAGGCGGCGCTGGCGCGGTGGGCGATGACGCGGGAGCCGCTCCCCCCGCTCCGCCTCCTCGCGCTCCAGGCCCTGGAGCGGCGCCCGCAGCAGCCCGAAGCGGTGCTCGTCCCGGCGCTCTCCCGCCCGGACGAGCCGGCGCTGGTGGTGCTGGCGATCGAGCGCGCGGTGGCCTGGGAGGCCCGATCGGTCGCCCCTGCGCTGCAGACGCTGCTGGACCACCCGGCCGACGCGGTGCGGAAGGGCGCGCGCGCGGCGCTGATGGGGTGGGGTCTGGAGGCGACGGCGCGCGCCCCGGCGCTGCCCCCGGAGCTGGCGCAGGCCCTGCTGGACACCGCGCGGCTGACGCCTCCCTCCATCCGACGGGTCCTGCGGCGGCAGCGCGTCCACGCCGGGGTGCTTCGCAGGCGGCCACCCTTCGGCGACCTGGAGCGATGGATCGACGCCGGCCGGGCCCTGCAGCGGGGCCGGGAGGGGGCGGCGATGCGCCTGCTCGGGCCGTCGCTCGGCGATGATGTGCTCTGGACGCAGGCAGCCTTCCACGTCGCGGAGCGGGCGATGCGCGAGGGCTTCACCGAGCTGACGGCGCGCTACGCCGAGCGCCACGACTACGCCGCGGCGATGGACACGCTGGCCTGGCTCACCGATCCCTTCTTCGCCCGGACGCCCGGCTACGACGTCGCGGTGGACCTCGCCGCCCAGCTCCCCGAGCGGGGCGAGGACTTCGTCACCCTGACCCTGCCCACCGTCGAAGGCTGGGCGGCGCAGCAGCAGACGCTCAGCCGGGAGGCTCAGATCCGCGCCCTCGGGGCCTGGATGCGGCTGGTCCACGACCGCCCCTGCTGGGGGACGGGCTGGCGGCGGGGGCACCCCCCGGACGACCCGCCCGTCATCGACCCCTACACGGCGCTGTGGCGCATGGACCTCTCCGGGGTCGACGACGCGCGGGCGCTGGTGGACGCCCTGGCCGACGACGCCTTCACCCTGACGCCCACGGAGTCCCCCTTCTTCGACCTGGAGCCCCGCTCGTTCTGGCGGGTCAACGAGCTGATGGCGGACCTGTTCGCGGACGCGGTGCTGCACCTGGATGTGGTCGTGCCGCTCGTCCGGGCGCGCACCGACGCCGAGCGCGCGGCGGCCCGCGCGGCGCTGCTGGACTGGCTCGACGCCCACCAGGGCTGGAGCCGGGAGCGCCTGGCCGTGGCCTCGGTCCTGAGCGGGGAAACCTGGGCCGACGTCGCGGCTGGCGAGCTGCGCGGCATGCGGGGGCTGGTGGTGCCGCTGGCCGAGAACCCGCGTATCCAACCGGACCATGGGCTGTTGGCGCTGCTCTACGGCCTGGATGACCCCGCTGCGGTGCCCTACGCCCGGGGGCAGGAGAAGAACGTGTGGGCGGCGCTCATCCTCGCCCGCCATGTGCCGGAGGAGCGGGAGGCCTGGCTGGCCCACGCCGCCGGCCTGATGGACATCGGCTACAAGCTGCAGCTCACGCCGCGGGCGCTTTTCCTGGAGCGCGTCGACGCCAGCGAACCCGACGCGCTGACCGAGGCCCGCGCCATGCTCTCCACCGAGGAGCCCGACCTCGCCGCGGTCCACCGCCTGCTGTGGCGCGGGGAGGCCGAGGCCTTCGCCGCCGTGGACGCGGCGCTGGCCGAGGGGCGCTGGGAGCCCCGATGGGGCCCGAGCCTGCGCGGGTCCCTGGCGGGCTGGTCCGGCCTGACGGACCCCAGCGTCGGCGCGCTGCGGGCCTGGCTGGCCGCTCGGGCCGCCGAGGCCCGCGCCGGGCGCCCCGTTGGCATGGCCCGCCCGCTGCCGATCTGGCCGGCGGGCTGTGACGCGCGGGTGCCGCAGTCCTGCGACTGACGCACCGATGTCCCTTCCGAGAGGTCGTGTTCATCGGCCTTGTTGCTGAGCGCATCGTGGCGGGGCCTGCGCCGCCCGGAGCCCGCTTCGCTCTGCTACGCTCCCGCCATGCCCATCGATCTCGCCCCCGTCGACCCTTCGTCCGGTTGGCGCAGGCTCGCGGTGCTGGCCCTCGCGTTGTGGTGCGGGGTCGCCCACGCCGCGCCGGAGGACATCGCCGCCGAGGTCGTGGCAGAGATTCGCGCTGCGGATCATGACCCCAATGAGCTGATGCGCCCCTGGCTGGCGCAGCTCGACGCCGAGGAGCCCGCCGCGCGGGTGGAGGCCGAGGCGGTGCTGTGGGGGGTGCTGGACGGGCTGGTGGCGTGGGAGCAGAGCGCCTGGATCTTCCCGCGACGCTGGGCCTTCAACGTCGAGTTCATGGACGTCCCCCTGGTCACCAAGATCCGCATGCTCCTCACCTCGCGTGGCCTGAGCCGCTACGGGCTCAGCCCCGACGCCCAGGCGGTGCTCGTGCGGTGGTCGCTGGAGCGTGAGCCGATGCCCTCCCTGCGCCTGCAGGCGTTCCTGCGCCAGACCCGTGCGCCGACCCGCCCGGAGGCGCTGCTTCTCCCCGCGCTGGGCCGCCCGTCCGAGCCGAAGCTGCTGCTCCTGGCCATCGAGCAGGCTGTGGACTGGGAGGTCCGCGCCGTGGAGCCTGAGCTGAGGGCGCTGCTGGACCACCCCGCCGACGCCGTGCGCGAGGACGCCCGGGCCGCGCTCCTGGGCTGGGGGCTGGACGCGCCGAAGAAGCGGGCCACCCTGCCCCCGGAGCTGGAGCAGGCCCTGCTGGACACCGCGCGGGTCGTCCCGCGCCCCTGGCTCCGCGAGCTTCGGGACTTCGGCGGGGGGCAGCTGGACTATCGGGATCTGTTCATGGAGCGATGGATCGAGGCGGCCTACGCGCTGCAGCGGGGCCACCGGGCCGGGGCGCTGCGCCGACTCGGGCCGATCCTTGGAAAGCTGGTGCACTGGACGGAGAAGGAGACCACGGCTGCGGACCTGGGCATGGTGGTGGGCTTCGTGGAGCTGGTCGACCGCTTCGCCGAGCGCCGGGACTACGACGCCGCGATGGAGACCCTGGCGCGCCTCACCGATCCCTTCTTCCAGGGGATCCCCGGCCATCGGGACGCCGTCACGCTCGCCGCGCAGCTCCCCCATCGGGAGATGGACTTCGATACGCTGACCCTGCCGACGCTGGAGGAGTGGGCGGCGCTCACGGACGCGCTTGGCCGGGCGGAGCAGATCCGCTATCTGGCCGCTCGCCTGCAGATCTATCACAGTCACCTCGCACGGTGGGGCTCACACCAGCGCGGCTGCTCGACCGTCCTCCGCTTCCCCGGCCCCGAGGTCGTTGACCCCTACGAGACGCTGCTCGACATGCAGCTCCAGGGCATCGAGGACGCCCGCGCGCTGGTGGAGGCCCTGGGCGACCCCGACTTGACGCTTACCCCTCTCTTCCGGGAGCCCTTCAGGACGCAGCCCTACGGCTTCTACGCCGTGAACGATCTCGCCGCCAACCTGTTCATCGACGCGACCCTGCACCTCGACATCATCCGGCCGCTGATGTGGGCCGAGGACGACGCCGCCCGCGACCAGGCCCGCGCCGCGCTGCTGGACTGGCTCGACGCCCACCAGGGTTGGAGCCGGGAGCGTCTGGCCTGGGCCTCGGTGCGCGAGGGGGACGCGGTCGCGACGGACGCGGCCGGCGAGCTGCGCCAGCAAGCGGGCGTCGCGTCCGCGCTGCTGGAGAACGTCGAAGCCCTGGAGCCGCTGGGGTATCTCAGCGCAGCCCTCTACGGGCTCGACGACCCGGTGGCGGTGCCCTATGCGCGCACCCGGAAGGGCGACCGGTGGGCGGCGCTGATCCTCGCGCGGCACGTCCCCGAGGAGCGCGAGGCCGAGATTCGGTTTCCCCCTCAGTATCGGGAGATACCGTTCTGGTTCGCAGAAGATCGCGCCCTCTTCCTGGAGCGCGTCGACGCCAGCGAACCCGCCGCGCTGATCGAGGCCCGCGCCATGCTCTCCACCGACGAGCCCGACCTCGCGGCGGTCCACCGCCTGCTGTGGCGCGGGGAGGCCGAGGCTTTCGCCGCCGTGGACGCGGCGCTGGCCGAGGGGCGCTGGGAACCTCGACGCGGCCCGAGCCTGCGCGGGTCCCTGGCGGGCTGGTCCGGCCTGACGGACCCCAGCGTCGGCGCGCTGCGGGCCTGGCTGGCCGCCCGAGCCGCCGAGGCCCGCGCCGGGCGCCCCGTTGGCATGGCCCGTCCGCTTCCGATCTGGCCGGCGGGCTGCGACGCGCGGGTGCCGCAGTCCTGCGACTGACGAACCGATGGCTCTTCCGAGAGGTCGTGTTCATCGGCAACTCGGAGGACAAGGTCACGGGTTGGCGGGTTCGACCTGCCGGCGCGCCTTCGATGGCACTATGTTGCCTGCTCGCCCCCGGAGACGTCATGCCCCTGCTCCTCGCCCTGCTCGTCGCCTGCTCCGGCGCGAAGCCCGCCGACGACACCGCCGCCCCCGCCGACGACAGCGCGGCCACCGCGGACGACACCGCCGACACCGTGGACACCCGGGACACTGAGGTCGAGCGCTGGGCCATCGAGTGGGACGAGGACTGCAACCCGATGGCGATGGCCGACGACTGCCTCACCCCGTACCCCAGCGTGTGGTGGACAAGCGACGACCCCGACAGCCCCACCGGCCTGCGCCTGAACCTGCAGAACGACGACTTCAACACCCCCGACGGGCCGCTGCCCGTGGACCTCGCCCTGTTCAACGAGGCCGACGGGGTCTCTCCGGTCCACCCCGTTCTCATCAACCTGGGCGTGGACGTGGACCCGGCCTGGCTCTCCGGCTGGGGCGACCAGGCCGAGACCGTGGCGCCCGGCGCCGCCATCGCGCTCCTCGATGCCGCGACCGGCGCGCCCATCCCGCTGTTGAGCGAGATGGACGCCAGCAACCGGGACCTGCCTGAGTACGACGGCCGCCGCGCCCTCATCCTGCGCCCGCTCGCGCCCATGCCCTACGGCGGGCGGGTCATCGCCGTGCTCACCCAGGACATCACCGACGTCGACGGCCAGGCCTTCGAGAGCCCGCCGGTCTTCCAGGCCCTCCGCGACGACATCCTCACCGATGATCCGGCGGTGGAGGCCCTGCGGCCCCGCTACGAGCAGCTCTTCGAGACCCTGGGCGACGCGGGCTGGGCGCGGGAGGACCTCCTGCTGGCCTGGGAGATCCCGGTGGTCAGCGAGACCTGGGCCCGGGGGCCGCTCTTGTCGATGCGGGCCCAGGCCGCCCCGGTGGCGCCGGAGATCGCCTACACCATCGACAGCGTCGAGACCGACCCCAACGCGGACGTGGCCTGGATCGTCCGGGGGACCTTCCAGCCCATGAGCTTCCTGGCCGAGGACAACACCCTGGCCCTGGACGAGGCCTGGGCGGCCATCCCCCAGAGCGACGCGCCGTCCTACCCGTTCACGATGATCATCCCGCCGGTGGCCCGCGAGCGGGGGGGCCTGCCGCTGGTGCTCATCGGCCACGGCATGTTCGGCACCGGCGACAGCATGCTCACGAACGGCAGCGGGCGGGACCTGCTGCAGCCCTTCGCCAACCAGCTCGGCGTGGTCATGGTCGCCACCGACTGGATCGGCTTCTCCGGCGGCGATCTGGACCTGATCGTCCGGGAGATCCTGCCGGATCTCTCTCGGGTGCGGGTGATCACCGACCGCCTGGCCCAGGGCCAGATCAACGCGATGTCCCTGGTGGAGCGGGTCGCCGCCGGGCTGGGGGATGACCCCGCGATCGGCCGCACCCAGCCGGACCCGCTCGTCGATCCCGAGCAGGTCTTCTACTACGGCATCAGCCTGGGGGGCATCGAGGGGTCCACCCAGGTGGCCATCTCCCCGTCCATCTCCCGGGCGGTGCTCGCGGTGCCCGGGGCAGGGTGGACGAACATGATCCAGCGCTCCACCCAGCTCCGGCCGCTGGAGGCGATCATCGACGCCCTCTACCCGGATCCGCTGTCCCAGAGCCTGTTCCTGGCGGCGATCCAGGGCTTCTTCGACCGGGCGGACCCGGCGGTCTTCGCGCCGCTGGTGGTCGATGACCCCGACTGGCCCGACGCCCCGGACAAGGTGGTCGTCATCCAGGAGGCCATCGGCGACTGCCAGGTGCCCAACCTGGCCACCGACACCCTGAGCCGCGCGATGGGAGTGCACCACCTGGGCGAGCCCACCGACCCGGTCTACGGCCTGGATCAGGTCGACGGGCCGGACCTCGGACCCGCGCTGACCCAGGTGCGGGTGCCCGAGCTGCTGGACGCCTACTTCCCGCCGGACCAGAACACGATGCCGGAGACCGACAACGGCGTACACAACGCCGCGGTGCTGCAGCCCGCGACCTACGCGCAGATCGAGCACCTGTTCACGGAGGGGGAGCTGATCCACCCCTGCGAGGGGGCCTGCGACCCGGAGTGACGGAGGAGCCCGGGGCTACCCCAGCATCCGCGGCCGCTTGTGCGCCCAGGGCGCGGCCTGCTCGAGCTGGCTGGCCAGGCGGAGCAGCACGGCCTCTCCGCCGAACCGCGCCGCGAACTGCGCGCCCACCGGCACGCCCTCGGGGGTCCAGTGCAAGGGCACGGTCATCGCGGGCTGGCCGGTCTGGTTGAAGAGCTGGGTGTTGGGGGTGGGGGCGAGGTTCTTCGAGCCGAGCACCGCCAGGATGCGGTCGAGGATGGCCCGCAGGGGCATTGCGGTCAGCGCAGTCACGCCGATCTGCTGGAGGAGCGGGGGCTTGAGGGTGCCGATGCCCACCGGGAGCTGGGCGGTGGTGGGCAGCAGGAAGGCGTCGTACTGCTGGAAGAAGGGCGCGATGACCCGGCTGGCCCGGTGGATGACCGACTGGGCGGCCACCAGCTCGGAGGCCGGCGTGTTCCAGCCGATGAGGGCCATCGCCCAGGTGGGGGTCTCGAAGTCCGCGGGGCGGGGCTTGACCGCGGCCTGGGTCGCGACCGCGTCCACGAAGGCCGCGACGCCCGAGGCGATGACCACGAAGTAGGCGTGCACCAGGTCCTCGCGGGGGAAGCGCGGTCGATCCTCCACGACGGTGTGGCCCAGCTCCTCCAGCAGGCCCACGGCGCGCTCCACCGCCGCGCGACACTGGGGGTGGGTCCCGTCGGCGAACAGGGGCTCGCCGCTGAACGCGATCCGGAGCTGGCCGGGATCCGCGCCCACCTCCTCCAGCCAGGGGCGCTCTTTTTGCGGTGCAACATAGGGCTCCCCCAGGGTGGGGGCGTCGGCGATGTCCAGGAGCAGGGCGCTGTCCCGGACGCTGCGGGTCAGGACGTGCTCCTGGCCGAAGCCGCACATGGCCTCGCCGTAGAACGGCGCCATCGTCACCCGCCCGCGGGTGGGCTTGAGCCCGAACAGCCCGCAGTGGGCGGCCGGGATGCGGATGGAGCCGCCCACGTCGCCCCCGTGCGCGGCGGGCACGATGCGCGCGGCCACCGCCGACGCCGAGCCCCCCGAGGAGCCCCCCGGGGTCAGCCCGAGGTCCCAGGGGTTTCGGCAGGGCCCCCGCAGGTCGGGGTTGGTGTAGCCCACCAGCCCCATCTCGGAGGTGTTGGTCTTGCCCACCACCACCAGCCCGGCGCGCTCGTAGCGGCGGGCCAGCTCGCTGGTCTCCGAGGCGACGTGCCGGGCCATGAGCTTTGTGGAGTTGGTGGTGGGCGTGCCCCGGAGCTGCAGCTTGAGATCCTTGAGCAGGAAGGGCACCCCGCGCAGGGGGCCCTCGTCGGGCAGGCGCTCCAGGCGCTCCCGGGCGTAGTCGAAGGTGCGCTCGACCACGGCGTTGAGCTGGCCGTTCCGGGCCTCGATGCGGGCGATCGCGGCGTCGAGCAGCTCGGTGGAGGAGACCTCCCCGTCGCGGACCCACGCGGCGAGTCCGGTGGCGTCCTGGTCGTCGTACTCGGGCAGGGGCAGGGTCATGGCGCCTCCGATGGACCCCCTTAGCCCGTCCCGGCGCCGCCGCCCCTCACCAGTACGGCTCGATCGGGCTGGAGAACGGCGCCTCGCCGCTGGGTCCGCCGGGGACGGCCCAGGTCACCGCGCCGGAGAAGGTGAGGGGACCCTCTCGGGAGGCGCGCAGCTCGTCCACGGTCATGGACCGGTCCACGCGCAGCGTGGCCTCCGCCCAAGGCTCCAGCCGGAGGGGGTCGACCGCACCGGAGAGGTCCAGGGCGGGCCCCGTAGCGCTCCACCGCGCCGCGACCGGCTCCAGCGCCACAGGGCTCTGGTTGGTCACCACCACAGCGGCCACCCACCGCACCGTGAGGGGGACGTGGTCGCCGTCCCCGCCGTGCATGTACGGCGCGGCCTCGACCACCGAGATCCGGATCGGCGAGGCCACCGGGACGACCCCGGAGAAGGGCACCTCGCCCTCGGGCGGGCCGCCGGGCTCGCGGCCGGTCCGCCACCGCAGGGTCCCCTCGACCGCCACGGGCGCCGCGAACAGGCCGCCGGGGGGCGGCGGGTCGAGGTGGACGTACACGCCCACGTCGTCGCTGGCCCCCGGGGCCAGGTCCCGCGCCGGGGAGAAGGCCCAGGCTGGTCCGCCATCGGCCGACCACACCACCTCATCCAGGGTCAGCGGCACCGCGTTGGGGTTGTCGACCTGCAGCCGCACCTCCAGGGAGGGCACGCCGACGGTGTCGGGGGACGCGCCAGGGGCGGGCCAGGCGCTGCCCCCGACCACGCTGACCCGGGGCGGCTCGACCGCGTCGGGGGGGACAAGGGGGCGCGCCGCGCAGCCGAGCATCAGCAGGAGCATGACCGCGAAGCTAACCCGGCGCGGGCGTCGCGGCGCGGGGGCCGCCGTGGGGTGGGCCAAGGAACCAACAGACTTGTCAGCGGCGACCGGGGCGGTTGAGACTGGCGTCGCCTTCAACGGGAGCCGCACATGCCTCGAACTGCCCTCTTCTCGCACCTCCAGCACCTCGTCGCCCTGGCCCGCTTCGGGCGCCAGCACGGCCTGCGCGACCCCGCCGCCATCCGCGCCGCCGCACGCGCCGCCTCCGGTGATCCCTCCCGCCGCGAGGCCCTCTCGGCGCTGGCCGCCACGCTGGCCGCCACCGCGCTGCCCCTCGGCACCTCGGGCTGCAACAAGGGCCGCCGCATCGCGATCGTGGGCGGCGGCGTCGCGGGGGTCCACTGCGCCTACCGCCTGAACCAGGGCGAGCTGGCCTGCACCCTGTTCGAGGCCGAGGACCGTCTGGGCGGGCGCATGTTCACCGGGCGCGACCAGTTCCTGGACGGCCAGATCTGCGAGCTGGGCGGCGAGCTGATCGACACCAACCACGCCACTCTCTGGCAGCTCTCCGAGGAGCTGGGCATCGCCCTCGACGACCGCCAGGGCGGGGCGTACGCGGACCTGGAGGTCGAGACCTTCTGGGTCGACGGCGCGTTGGTGTCGGCCGAGACCCTGCTCGACCAGCTCATCGAGGTGGTGGACGACATCCAGGCCGACTACGACGCCGCGGAGAGCGACGACGACGCCTACGCCGCCCTGGACGTCGAGTCGCTGACGGACTGGCTGGAGCGCCGCATCCCCCGGGCGCAGTATGCCGAGCTGCACGTCGTGCTCGATGTGGCCTACCGGGGCGAGTACGGCCTGGAGAACGACGAGCAGTCGGCCCTGAACCTCATCTACCTGCTGGGCCTGAGCACCGACGCCTTCTACATCTTCGGCGACAGCGACGAGCGCTACCACACCCACCTCGGCAACGACACCTTCGTCACCGAGATGGCCGCGACCCTGCCCGAGGGCACCGTGGCCCTGTCCCACCGCCTGACCCGCGCCGAGGGCGACGGCCCCTACCAGCTCACCTTCGACACCCCCGACGGCGAGGTCACCGAGACCTTCGACAAGGTCGTCTTCGCGCTGCCCTACAGCGTCCTGCGCACCCTGGACATCGCGGACCTGACGCTGACCGACGAGAAGCGGCAGATCGTCATGGAGCTGGGCTACGGCACCAACGCCAAGGTCATGGCCGGCTTCTCCCGCCCGGTGTGGCGCGAGGACCACGGCGCCTCGGGCACCGCCACCGCCGACCTGCCCTTCCAGCAGAGCTGGGACTCCAGCCTGGGCCAGGCGGGGGACAGCGCGATCCTGACGAACTTCCTGGGCGGCGACCAGGGCGTGGCCAGCGGGGAGGGGACCGCCGAGGGCTGGATCGAGCAGGAGGTCCTGCCCGGCCTCGACCTGGTCTTCCCGGGCACCGCCGACGCGTTCACGGGGACCGCCGTCCGCATGCACTGGCCCACGGTGGCCAGCGCGCTGGGCAGCTACACCTGCTATCGCCCCGGGCAGTGGACGTGGTGGTCCCTGGAGGGCGAGCAGGAGGGCGACCTCCACTTCTGCGGCGAGCACACCAGCCCCGACTTCCAGGGCTGGATGGAGGGCGCGGCCGAGAGCGGCGCCCGGGTGGCCGAGGAGATCTTCGCCGACCTGGGCGAGCCCGTCCCCGAGGCCATGCGGGGGCTCTCCCGCCTTCGCCGGGCCATGCCACCCATCGGCCGGGACGGGCGGAACGCCCTGCGAAGCCTGCGAGAGCGCAGGGAGATCCTGCAGGCGTGGGCGGCGCTCCACGGGCGGGGGTGAGCGGATCCGCCTTGCGTCAGATGTGTCAATCTGGTGACGATATTCACTGATTAACGTCTGTCACTAACATTTGTCAGCTAAAACCAGATCGTCCCGATGTGGAGGTCTGGTCGTGCTCCTGCTGCTCCTCGCCTGCGCCGCTGCGCCCGACGACGCCGCCGTCGACACCGCGCCGACGGTCGGCGCCCTGTCCGTGCGCTTCGACATCGACCCCAACCAGGCGGCCGTCATGGACGAGCCGCCGGTCGGCACCGTCTACTGCGGCATCTACGAAGGGGACGACATCGAGGGCACCGGCCCCGTCGAAGGCGCCGAGCAGCCCTATCCCAACTTCTCCGTGGCGCTGGACCTCACCGCCGGCCCCAGCGGGTTCGTGCACGACTACCCCGAGCTGGACCCCGGCTGGTGGGGGGTCCTCTGTTTCATGGACTCCGACGGCAACGTCATCCCGGAGTCCACGGGCCCGGACGACGGCGACCCCGTCACCCTGCCCTACGAGAACATCTTCGAGGTGGTCGCCGGTCAAGAGACCGAGGCCACCGTCGTCTTCGGCATCCTCAACCCCTGAACCCCGAGGTCCCCGTGCTGCTGCTCACCCTCGCGCTCGGCTGCGCCCCCGCTGACCCTGACGACACCCAGGACTACGTCGACCTGACGATGGAGCACCCCGCCCCGTCGGCGGAGGGCTTCCAGCTCGCCCCGGCGCCCGTCGTGGTCCAGCCCTACGCCGACGACACCCGGTGCTGGGTCACCACCTACACCGGCCCCGACGTCGGTCTGACGGGCGGGGACTTCTACCAGCACCCCGACTTCGGCCACCACGTCATCGCGTTGATCACGACGATCCCCGAGCACATGATGCCCGACGGCAGCGAGTACGACTGCGCAGAGAGCGACACCCTCAACATGGACGAGTCGATGCCGTTCATGCTGGGCACCCCCACGGGCGTCGAGGGCGACCCCCGCAACGCCGAGCTGGTCCTGCCTGACGGCGTGGCCATGCTCCTGGAGAGCGGCACCCGCCTGCTGGTGCAGCAGCACCACATCAACTATACCGCCGAGCCCATCCTGGTGAACTCAGCGATCAACCTGACGACCAAGCCGGCTGAGGAGGTGGAGACCTTCGGCGCTTCTTTTGTGCACACCCAGGTCGACCTGGACCTCCAGCCGGGGCAGAGCAAGCGCATCCGGGTGTCGTGTCCCTTCGAGAACGACTACACGATGGTCAACCTGCTCGGGCACCTGCACGAATGGGGCACGTCCTACAGCATCGACTACGAGCGCTTGGACGGCAGCATCGAGAACATCTACTCGGTGCCCGAGTGGGACATCGCCTTCCGCGATGCGCCCCCCATCCTGAACTTCGAGCCGGGCGAGTTCCAGGTCAAGGCCGGGGAGTACTTCCACTCCACCTGCGCCTGGTACAACGACACCGACGAGGTCATCGACTTCCCCATCGAGATGTGCGCCACCATCGGCATGGTCTACCCCACCACGGTGACCGACATCTGCGTGCCCGAGGTCGTCGTCCTCGAGTAGCGGCGTTAGGTTGGGAGGGACGACCGCCGGCACGACAGGATGGTGTGCCGTGCCTGTTTCCTTCGACCCCGCGCTGCTGGACACCTACGTCGACGATGGGTGGCTGACCCGCGTCGACGATGGTCCGCTGAGCATCTGGAACTACACCCCCAAGACGGTCTTCGAGGGCCGGTGGGATGCGGTGACCCTCGCCTGCCGGGGGCTCGTGCTGGACCGCGCGACCGCGGAGGTGGTCGCGCTGCCCTTCCCCAAGTTCTTCAACCACGATGAGCCCCACGCGGTCATCCCGGACGGCGCCCCCGAGGTCACCGTCAAGCTCGACGGCTCCCTGGGCATCGGCTTCCGCGCGGACGGGCGGCTGCGGTGGACCACCCGCGGCAGCTTCTTCAGCCCCCAGGCTGCGGCCGCGCAGGCCCTGTGGGACGCGCGGTATGCCGACGTCCCCGTACCCGAGGCGTGGACCCTGCTCGTCGAGATCATCCACCCGGTGACCCGCAACGTCGTGCGCTACGACGAGGAGGAGATGGTGGTGCTGGGCGCGCGCGACCGCTTCACCGGAGAGGATCTGCCCTATGTCGGCGTGCGGCGCTGGGCCCTGGGCGCTGGGCTCGCGGTGACCGAGCCCGTGGAGGGCGATCTGCCCGCCCTCCTGGAGCGCGCCGAGGCGCTGGACGACCAGCACGAGGGCTTCGTGCTGCGCTGGGGCGACCATCGGGTGAAGGTCAAGTCCCGGGCCTACAAGCGGGTCCACCGCCTGATCACCGGGCTCACCGAGCGCGCGCTCGCGGACCACTGGTACGCCGGCACCGCCGCCGCCCTGCGCCCGCTCGTCTCCGAGGAGCTGCGCATGTGGATCGACGCGCAGCTCGCGGAGCTGGACGGGGCCGTGGCGGCGATGGAGCGCGCGGTCGAGGCGCTGGTCGCGGCCAACGCCGACGCCCCCTCCCGCAAGGACTTCGTCATGGCTGTCGGCCCGAAGCACCCTCTGTTCGGCATGGCGATCCGCCGGTTCCTCGGCCAGCGGCTGGACTACCGCGAGGCGGTCTACCGGGCCCGCTACCCCGGGGCGCCGCGGCCCCGTTGACGGCCTCCGGCGCGCGGGTATATTGCGCGCGATGTCTGACGCGGCTGGATTTTCGGCGGCCCGGCGCGTGTTCTGCCCGGCGTTCAGCGCCCTGAGATCCCCTCCAGGGCCGCGCGCCCGCGCGCCGCAGGTCGACCTGGAGGCGGCGTGAAGGTGCTCGTGACGGGCGGCGCTCGCAGCGGAAAGAGCCGCTTCGCCCAGGCTCGCGCCGAGGCGTTGGGGCCGCAGCGGCGCTACCTGGCCACCGCCCAGGCGCTCGACGCCGAGATGGCCGCGCGCATCCGCCGCCACCAGCAGGATCGCGACGCGACCTGGACCACGGTGGAGGAGCCCCTGGACATCGCGCCCCGCGTCGCCGGGCCCGGCGTCGTGCTCGTGGACTGCCTCACCCTGTGGGTCAGCAACCTGCTGCTGGCCCGGGGCGAGGACGCCCCGCTGGACGACGCGCTCGACGGGCTCGTGCGCGCGGTGGCCGAGGCCCCCAACCCCGTGGTGCTGGTCACCAACGAGGTCGGCCTGGGCATCGTCCCGATGAACCCGCTCGCCCGCCGCTTCCGCGATGAGGCCGGCCGGCTGGCCCAGGCCCTCGCCTCGGTCTGCGATGAGGTCGTGCTCTGCGTCGCCGGCCTGCCGATGTGGGTCAAGGGCGCGCCGATGGAGGATCGATGAGCAGCGCTTCGTTTGACGAGACCGCCGCCGCGGAGGCCCAGGCGGCCATGGACGGGCTGGCCAAGCCCCCGGGCAGCCTGGGGCGGCTGGAGAGCCTCGCGGTGTGGCTCGCCGGGGTCCAGGGGCGCGCAAAGCCCCGGGTGGACAACCCCCGCGTCATCGTCTTCGCCGGCGATCACGGGGTCGCCCGGGACGAGGCGGTCAGCCCCTACCCGCCGGAGGTCACCGCCACGATGGTGCGGACCTTCGCGGAGGGCCGGGCGGCGGTGGCGGTGCTCGCCCGGCAGGCCGGCGCCGCTCTGGAGGTGGTGGACGTCGGCGTACGCGGGCTGGACCAGCCGGTGGAGGGCGTCGTGCGGGCCCGGGTCGCGCCGGGGACCCTGAACCTCGCGCGCGGCCCGGCGATGACCCCTGGCCAGCGGGACGCCGCCATCGCAGCGGGCCGACGGGCCGCGCTCCGGGCGGCGGCCGACGGCGTCGACCTGCTGGCCCTCGGGGAGATGGGCATCGGCAACACCACGCCGGCCTCGGCGCTCACTGCGCGCCTGCTGGGGGTCCCGGCCAGCATGGTGGTCGGCCCGGGGACCGGCCTGGACGCGGAAGGGGTCCGCCACAAGGCCACCGTGGTCCAGCGGGCCCTCGACCGCAACGGCCCCCGCGACCCGATGGGCGCGCTGGCCGACCTGGGCGGCTTCGAGATCGCCGCGCTGGTCGGCTGCATGCTGGAGGCGTCCAGCCAGCGCATCCCCATCCTGCTGGACGGCTTCATCGTGGGCGCGGCGGCCCTGGTGGCGGTCCGGCACCGGCCCGAGCTGGCCCGTGCCTTGATGCCGGCCACCGCCTCAGCGGAGCCCGGCCACCGCGCCGTCATCGAGGCCCTGGGCACCCCGGCGCCGCTGCTGGACTGGGGGCTCCGCCTGGGCGAGGCCAGCGGGGCGGCGCTGCTCATCCCCGCCTGCCGGTCCGCCAGCGCGCTGCTCCACGAGATGGCGACCCTGGCTGAGGTGCTGGCCGGATGAGGTCGCTGGGCATCGCCCTGCGCTTCCTGACCCGCCTGCCGGTGCCGGGCGGCCACGAGGTTGATGACGCCACCTTCGCGGCCAGCCTGGCGTGGTACCCGGCGGTTGGGGCCCTGGTAGGCGCGCTGCTGGGGGCTCTGGGGCTGGCCCTGAGCGCCACGCCGCTGGCGCCGATCCTGTGCGCGGCGTTGGTGGCCGTGGCCGCGCCGCTGCTCACCGGGGGGCTCCACGAGGACGGCCTGGCGGACACCTTCGACGGCCTGGGGGGCGGCTGGACGCGGGAGCGGGCGCTGGAGATCATGCGGGACAGCCGGGTGGGGGCCTACGGCGCCATCGCGCTGGTCGCGGCGCTGCTGCTGCGGGCGGCGGCGCTGGCGGGCATGGCCCCGGAGGCCTGGGCGGGCGCCCTGATCGTGGCCCACGGGGTGGGGCGGCTGGCGCCGGTCCTGCTGATCGCGGCGCTGCCCTACGCCCGGGGTGACGCCGAGGGCCTGGCGCAGCCGATGGTCCGCGGGGTCCTCCCCTGGCATGTGGGCGTCGCCTCGCTCACCGCCCTGGCGCTCGCGCTGGGCTTCGGGCTGCCTGGGCTGGCCGCCCTGGGGGCCTGCGGGCTCATCACGGCGGCTCTGGGCCGGTGGTACTGGCGCCGGGTCGGCGGGATCACCGGGGATCTGGCCGGCGCCTCGGTGGTCGCGGTGGAGCTGGCGACGCTGGCGGTGTTCGCGGGGGTGTCGCCCTCATAACCACCCCCGCACGAAGCCATACAGCGGCCGCAGCGCGGGGTGGTACCAGGTGTCCGAGGTGTAGAGCACGTAGAGGATCCGCGCCCCCGCCACGCCCAGGGTCAAAGCGCCCGAGGCTGCGATGATCCCGATGTCCAGGGCCGAGAAGCGCAGCGGTCGTCGCACCGCGCGGGGGGCGAGGGGGTCGAAGCCCCGGGCGTCCAGGGACTCGGCGAGGTTCTGCGCCCGCCGCCAGGCCCGGGCCACCACCGGCCCCAGGAGCTGCACCTCCAGCCGCAGCCAGGCCCAGGGGCTGCGGCGCCACACCGGCCGGCCCCGCCCCGCCCGCGCCCGGCGCACCACCCACAGCTCCCGGCCGACCTCGGGCACGAAGCGCAGCGCCGTGCTGGCCATCAGCGCGAGGCCGAAGGGCACCCGCAGGCGCAGCAGGGCGGCGTACATGCGGTCCGGCGGCGTGCTGAGGGCCAGGGTCAGGCCCGCCAGGGAGGTCCCCACGAAGCGCAGAGACTGGGCCAGCCCCCAGCTCAGGCCCTCCCGCCACAGGGTGAGCGGCCCCAGGACCGCCCAGGCCACCCGGGGCTGCTCGGCGTAGAACAGGCCCTGGGAGAGGGTCGTGCTCCACAGGATGGTGGCCGTGGCGATGAGCCCCCGCCGCCACCACGCCCAGGGCGGGCGCAGCCAGAGCATCGGCGCGGCGCAGGTGGCCGCGAAGGCGAGCAGCGCGGCCGGGCGCTCCAGGGTCACCGCCAGCACGCCAGCGCAGATCACCAGCCAGAGCCGGGTGCGGGGGTCCATCACGGCCGCACCCGGGCGGCCAGGGCCTCGGCGGTGTCGGGGCGCAGGCCCCGGGCCATGCACCACGCCGCGAGGGGCGGCAGGCGCAGCGGCAGGGTCGCGGGCAGGTCGGCCAGGACCTCGGCGGGCGGGCCGTCCCGCAGGACGCGACCGGCGTCCAGCACCAGCGCCCGGGTGGCGTGGCGCAGGGCCAGCCCCAGGTCGTGGGTCGCGAACACCAGCACCCCGCCCGAGAGCTGCGCGGTGAGCGCCGCCATCATGTGCTCGACCTGGCCGTGGTCCTGGCCGGCGGTGGGCTCGTCCAGCAGCAGCAGGTCAGGGGCGCAGGCCACCGCGGCGGCCACCGCCACCCGCAGCCGCTGCCCCCGGGAGAGGGCCTGGGGGGGCCGGTCCAGCAGGGGCCCGACGCTCAGGGCGGCGGCGGCCTCGGCCACCCGGGCCTGGACCTCGGTCGGGGGAAGGCGCTGCTCCCGAGGCCCGTAGGCCAGCTCGTCCCGGGCGGTGGGGCAGAAGAGGGCGAGGTCGGGGTCCTGGGGGATGGCGATGACGCGCAGGCCGCGGGGCGGTCGGGCGCCCGCCAACGCGCCGCTCAGCAGGCCCAGCAGGGTGCTCTTGCCTGCGCCGTTGCCACCGACCAGGGCGACCCGCTCCCCGGCCCGCAGGGTGAGAGGCGCGGCGCGCAGTGCGTCTCCGTCGCCCCCGGGGTAGCGCCACTGGAGCGGCCCGGTCGTCCACAAGGCCGATCCCGTGGGCGTCACAGGGGCCTCGGCCTCCATGAAGGCGGCGTCGTCGGGGTCGCGGGGGGCCAGGCGGTCGGCCAGATCGAGGGGCCCGGGCACGCTCAGGCCCAGGCGCCGGGCGGCCTGAAGCAGCGGCAGGCCGGGGGCGAGCTGCCGGGCGGGCCCCTGGGCCACCACCCGCCCCTCGGCCAGGATGACGACGCGGTCCAGGAACGGCAGGCAGGCCTCCAGCCGGTGCTCCACCACGAGCACCGCCACGCCATCATGGTCGGCGAGGCCCCGCAGCCGCCCCATCAGCGCGGCCGCGCCGTCCGGGTCGAGGTTGGCCAGAGGCTCATCCAGCAGCAGCACCTGCGCCCCGGCCGACAAGGCCGCGCCGGTGACCAGCCGCTGCACCTGCCCGCCGGAGAGGGCCAGGGTGTCCCGCTCCGGTCCGACCGCCAGCCCCACGGCCTCCAGCAGGGCAGGGATGCGGGCCTCCATCTCGGCGGCGGAGAGCCCGGCGGACTCCATCGCGAAGGCCAATTCGTCGCCCACCTGCCGGCTGACGAGCTGGTCGCCGGGCTCCTGGGAGACGAAGCCGAGGCGTCGCACCCGCTGGTGGGGGGGCATGGCGGCGGGGTCCTGGCCGTCGAGGGAGACCGCGCCCTGGACCGCGCCGGCCCCGTGCCGCTGCAGGAGCCCCGCCGCGAGCCGCAGAGCGGTGGACTTGCCGCAGCCGGTCGGTCCGGTGAGCAGGACCACCTCGCCCGCAGCGACCTCCACGGTGAGGCCGTCGAGGGCCGGGGAGGCGGCGGAGGGGTAGCGGTAGCCCAGGGCCTGGAGGGAGAGGGTCATGGTCCCACCTCCCTGGAGAGGCGCGGAGGGTGGCGGGCTGGAGCAGGTCGTCCGTCACGGCTCGCGACTCCCCACAATCCGCGAGAATCCTCCTTTAACGAACTTATCGGAGGATTGATGAGCCAGTCCGTGACAAGTCGCTTCGGCCACATGATCTGGCGCAGTTCCTGCCAGAGCGCTTCATGAGCGCGGTGCCTTCCAGCATGCCTCCCATCGGGGGTGGGTTTCGTTGCGTCAAGCTCGGCGATCATCGCCGCAATCAGCGTTTCACAACCAGTCACATCTCCGGGGCCATCCCGCTGGCAAAGGGCCTGGGCACTGCCAGCGGATCCGTCGTTCCGACTTTGGGGGAGCCCATCCAGGGCTCCTGAGATGAGGGAGTTGGGCCGTCCTCGGCCCGGGAGAGCCTCGGAGACGTTCCTGGCAACAGGACCCTTCATGACGCGTGGCCGCGCAAATATCAGATGGGTACTTGTGCTCGTCGATATCGGGAAAGGCATGAACCGGTAGAAAGACCAACTCCATCGATTGCAGGTCTTGCTGAGGTTCTTGCCCGGCCACGGGGCGAGGTCGTACCCATCTTCTCTGGCTCCTCCGAGGCACTCCCGGGCCGAGGACGGCCCAACTCCCTGTTCTCGGTCGGCCTGGATGGCCGACCTTGATCCGCTGAGTTGCCAGCGTGTGAACCAACACTTGACGTTGCCTCCCATGGAGGCCCCAACCTCATGAATCGCCACCCCTCCCGTCACCGCCGGATCCTCCGCAGGCTCTCCGCGAACGGCACCGCCATCCCGCAGGCCGCGACCACGTAGAGGAAGCCGGGCCCCGCCAGCATCAGCGCGACGTACCAGTCCGCCAGGAAGAGCCGGTAGAGGGTGACGTGCAGCACCAGCCCCGTGGCGCTGGTGAGCACCGAGGCCACCCCGAAGCCGGTGGAGAGCCGCAGCCAGCGCAGGGCGGGGGGCTCGTCGAGCCAGCGCGGGTTTCGGGTGACCCCGGCCAGCCACAAGGCGCCCTCCAGCCAGAGCACCCGCCCGCCCACGAACAGCAGGTCGGTGGGGGAGAAGGTCCCCATCGCCACGCCGGACAGCAGCCAGCGCACCAGGGTGGCCAGGGCGGCGGTGCCCGGACGGGGCAGCAGGGTGAGCAGGGTGGCCAGCAGGGCGTAGCGCAGGGCGTCGTCGATGAGCCCGGTGAGCAGGCCGGCGAAGGGCCCGAGCACAGTGGCCAGCCCCATCGTCAGGAGCTGCCCGGCGGCGCCGACCACGAAGCTCAGCGCCCCGAACAGGGCGATGGTGGTCAGGGCGCTGGTGGGCGTGGTGCGCAGCCAGACCGGCAGGCGAACGGCGAGGAGCGCGCTGCCCAGCGCGGCGGCGACCAGCGCGGTCAGCAGGCCCAGGCTGGCCACGGTGCTGCCCCGGGAGACGAACAGGGGGGCGCGGTCGGTGGCCACGGCCCGGGTCGCGCCCAGGGGGGTGACCTCGACGTGCCGGACCCAGCGGCCCTCTGCGGCGGCGTGGGCGTCGAGCAGGGCCTCGTCCACGAACAGGGGCAGCGCGGCGGTGGCCCGGTCGTGGGGGGGCACCCGCAGCAGGACGCGGAGCTGCCCGCTGCCGTCATCGCCCTCGCGGAGCTGGGGCCGGAAGGCCGGGGCGGGCGCGCCCGCGTCGTCGGTGACCTGGAGCCGGACGACCACGTTGAGGGGCTCGTCGCCGGTGTTCTCCAGGGTCACCCCGGTCCAGGCCCACGGGGCCCAGGGGTCGCGGGCGCGGGCGCCCAGGCCCAACCCGTCGAGGGTGTCGCGCCACCACGCAGCGGGCAGGGTCACCCGGCCGTTGGGGCGGGCGACGTCGGGCACCCCGGCGCTGTCGGCGGGGAAGGTGACCTCGGCGATGGACAGGCGCTGGGCGAGGGCCTCGCCGGTCAGCGTCTGCGGCGCCAGGGTGAAGGACCGTGTTTTCGCGCCGATCTGCACGGACACGGGGGTGGAGGCGGTGACGACGGCCTCGGCCACCCGGTGGCGGCCCGGGGCCAGGCGGAGGCGGGTGGTCTCGTCGCCGACGCGGACGACGGCCTCGCCGCCGGTCGCGGTGACGACGTGGACGGCCACCGCCGCCGGGGCGCCGTCGATGGAGACCACGGGCACGGTCTCGCCGGGGGACACGGTCGCCCGGCCGGCGCCGTCCGAGCGCTCGATCTCCACCCCCAGGCCGAGGGCGTCGGCGTCCACGGCGAGGGGGAGGGTCCAGGAACCCCCCGGGCCGCGCACGTCCAGGGTCCAGGCCCCGCCGCGGGTCCACAGCGTATCCAGGGCCAGGGTGTCCACCGGGGCGGGGGTGCGCCGGGTGAGGGCGGGCACGCCGTCGGGGTCGGTGAGGGTGGCCCGGTCCACGCCGCCCTCGGCGCGCAGGGTCAGGCCCTCCGGGTGGAGGGTGACGGTGGGCGCGGCGGGCGGCCCGGCGCAGGCCAGCAGCAGCAGCGCGGTCATCGTCAGCGCAGCACCGTGACCCGATAGGCGCCGCGCTGGGCGCCGGACTCCTCGGCGTAGGGGTGCTCGGCCAGGGCCAGCCGCCCGTCGGCCGCAAGCGCGTGCCTGAAGAACACCGGCCCCTCGGTGGGGCAGAAGGCGGTGAGGCGGGCTTCGCCAGTGGCTTCGCCGGTGGCTTCGCCGGTGGCTTCGCCGGTGGCTTCGCCAGTACCGTCACTCTGCGCGAGGTCGAACACGAGGCCCCCGTACAGGTCCCGGCGGGTGTCGGTGGTGCGGGCCCCGGCGCCCACGGCGAGGTGGTCGCCGTCGTCGCTCAGGGTGAACCCGGTGATGCGCTGGGGGCCCGTCCAGCTCCAGGCCACCGAGCCGTCGAGGTTGAGCACCCAGAGGGTGTTCTCGTGGGGGTGCGCGGCGGGCGGGCGCAGGTCGGGGGAGGCCGAGCCCCACGGGATGTAGGTGTTGGTGGTGGCGTAGATCGCCTGGCCCCGGTGGAGGCGGCCCCACCCGATGCTGGCGTGGATGGGCACGTCCCCGGCCAGGAGGGGCGCGCCCTCCCGGTGCTCCGCGCGCAGGACGCCGTCGAGCCCCGACAGCCGCAAGCGCCCGTCCGAAACCCCCATGAGCACGGTGTCGTCGGCCCTCGATACGTCTGCGGCGGACCAGATCCGGGCCACCTTGAACCAGGGCTTCAGGGGCTCGGCGGTGACGCCGGTGACCGGCTCGAAGCCCTCCAGGGTGAGCACCTGGACCCCGCCCAGGGGCAGGCCCTCCGGGGGCGGCCCCGAGGCGGTGTGGTCCACCACGACCGAGACCAGCCCGCCGGCCACATCCACCGAGGGGTCGCGCAGCAGCGCGTCGACGGGGGTGTCCGGCCAGGCGTCCACCACCCCGCCGTCCGGGGAGATCCGCAGGAGCTGGGCGCGGTTGAGGGCCACACCGTCCTCGCTCCAGCTGTGCAGGGCGGCGGTGACCAGCGCCCCGTCGGGCAGCACCTCCAGCCCGTAGGCGGCAGGCAGGCTGAACACGCCGTACAGATCCTCGCCCGCGGGGGGCGTGGAGCGGCCGACCCGGTCGGCGAGGTCGAGGGTCCAGCGGTCGGCGAGGGTCGCGGGGTCGAGGGCGTGCAGGGTGGCGTCGGGGGACTGCTCGGCGGCGTAGAGGGTGGCGCCGTCGGGGGACCAGGCGACCTCCTTGACCATCGTCTCGGCCA
This sequence comes from Alphaproteobacteria bacterium, assembly GCA_020632795.1. GTDB lineage: Bacteria > Myxococcota_A > UBA796 > UBA796 > CAJQPC01 > JACKEV01. The sequence goes on along the minus strand of JACKEV010000020.1, from coordinate 25,577 downwards.
GGCTGCGCCGGGCGCGGACCTCGCCGGTCCAGCCGTCCACGACCAGGACCTCGCCCCGGTGGCTGCCGATGGCCAGCCAGCGGGCGTCGCCGGGGGAGAAGGCCAGGGTGGTGTCGGGGTTCATGCCCCCGGAAGCGATGAGCCGGGAGACGTCGCCCAGGTCCACCGAGAACAGGGGCAGGCACTCGGCCCGGCGGGGGGCGACCCCGGTGAGCCCGGCAAGGGTCACCGAAGCGCCTGGGGCCCAGGCCCGCTCCACGAGGCGGCGGCCGTCGGGCAGGGCGCGGCCCTCGTCACCGGCGCCTCCTTGGACGAGCACGGCGTCCCGCAGGAAGATCAGCTCGCCCTCGGGGGGCGGGTCGGCGCAGGAGAGCAGGAGGAGCAGGGGAAGCACGGGCGTTCCAGCGGGGTCATGGGTGCATAACCTGCGCGGGGCAGTGGCAGAGCCTGCGCCGATCGGACAGGATGACCCCATGCGCCTGCTCCTGCTCGCCCCCGTCGCGCTCGCCGCCGCCCCCATGAACGGTGGCTACGTGCTGGTCAGCTCCCAGGCCGAGCTGGCCGCCGAGAAGGAGCGCGCCATCGAGCGCACCCTGGCCGAGATGAACTTTGCCCTGCGCCCCCTCGCCGCGCGCGAGCTGGAGGGCGTCGTCAACTGGTGCCAGAGCTACGAGATGACCCGCGACGCGACGCAGTTCACGGTCTCGTGCGACGGCAAGCCGCCGGTGGTCGCGCCGCTGGACGGCTCGGAGGCGACGTTCACCAACCGGGACGGCGAGCGCTTCCCGCTGGGGGTGCAGGTCCGGGGCGACGCCATCTGGCTCAAGTTCAGCGGCGAGCAGGGCCACCAGGAGGTGCTCTACACCGGCACCGCCGACGGGCTGGTGGTGGAGAAGTCCATCCACAGCCCGTTCATGGAGGAGCCCCTGCGCTGGACGATGCGCTACGTCCGCAAGTAGGTCCTCGCCTCCATCAGCGCGAAGCCCAGCAGGTTCTGGCCCTGCCAGGTGCGCGGGTCGGCCGCGCGGGGGTCGGCGGCCTTGAGGCCGATGCCCCAGATGCGGTCGTAGGGGCTGGCCTCGACCAGCACCTTGTCGCCGGTGCCCAGCAGGTAGTCCCTCAAGCCCGGGTCCTGGCCGAACTTCGCCGCGCTGGCGTCGCGCACGATGTCGAAGCGGTGGGCCTTCCAGGTCTCCTCGTCGAAGCCCCGGACCTTGCGGCCCAGCTTCTTGGCGGCGGCGGGGGAGGGGGCCTCCAGGATGCGGGCGAGCATCTCGTCGTCCCCGAACAGCCGGGCCTTGCCGGCCATCATGAAGTGCTCCGCGGTGGCGTAGGCCACGCCGTCCACGACGAACCGCGCCGGCCACCACTGGCTGAGGCAGCTCGAGTGGATGCGCCCGTCCTTGCTGGGGCGGTGGCCCCAGAAGAGGAGGTAGTCGAAGCTCTGGCCGGCGTTGACGGCGTCGCGAAGATCATAGAGGTTCATGACGACTCCTTATAAGGGTCAGTAACACCCTATTCGAATGGAGTCTACCCCTCGGCGGCCAGCACGAGCCGCGCGACGCTGACGTGCGGCCCCGAGGCCAGGCACGGCTTTGCCGCCAGCAGCTCGCCCCGCCGGCCGGCCATCTCCGCGTAGGCCTTTTCCGGGATCTCGATGAGCGGGACCTTGCCGTCGGTCGCCCTGCCGAGGCCCAGGGGGATGAAGCGCAGGGCGCCCTCCGGGGTGACCGCGTCGAGGCTCAGGCCGGTGACCTGGAGGGCGGCGAAGCGGGGGTCGCCCGCCAGGAGCCCGGCCTTGAGGGCCTCGACGTAGAGATCGACGAGGCCGGCCGCGTCGATGACGAGCTTCTCGCGCAGCTCCTCCAGCCCGAAGCAGACCCGGACCAGCATGCGCTTCGCCAGCGGGCGGGTCGGCGGGGGCCCCTCGACGAAGGACTCCTGCCAGGTCTCGAAGACCTCCTGGGCGGCGGTCGCCGCGTCGGCCATGCGGTCGCGGGGGTAGACCCCGAGGAGCTGCCGCCGCCCCAGGTCCAGGTAGAGCACCTTGCCGTCCACCAGGGTGTCCTGGCCGCAGGTCGGGCAGGCGAAGACGTGGAAGCGCCGCGCCAGGATCTCGTCCCGCAGGTGCGGATGGCGCTCGGCGTTCACGCTGGTGAAGACGCGGGCGCGGATGGTGGCGCCGCAGTGGTCGCAGGCGAGGGCTTCCAGCTCGGAGATGGACATGTGGAAGTCTTCAGGGTGGGAGAGGTGGTCGGTGGAGGGGCGACCCCATTCGAATCATCTGTACTTCACTCCCCCGGCTTCTTGAAGTCCACCCGCTCCTCGGTCCAGCGCAGGGCGTAGTTCGGCTGGATCTCCAGGGTCCAGCGGCCGATGGGGAGCACGGTGGGCTCGCCCTCGGGGACCGCACCGTCGGGGGGGGTCTTGAGGTCGTAGTTGAGGATGAGGCGGGCGCCCTCCGGCGTTCGCTCCAGGGCGGGGGCCAGGGTGGGGAACGGGTTGCCCTCGGGGCGGTAGCCGGTGGGGCTGGGGTAGCCGCGGGCCGGGGTGGCCGGGGGCCAGGCGTCCATGAGGTGGATGAGCCGGATGAGGTCGTCGGCGGTGAACGCCGGCAGGGTGAGCATGCCGATATCCCGCAGGTAGGCGCTCAGCAGGACGATGTCGCGCTGCTCGGTCACCGCGCCCTTCCAGACGAGCTGGTACTCCAGGTCGTAGCGGTTGAGCTTGACCTTGAAGAGGTAGGGCACCCGCTCGTAGCGCACAAGGGCGAAGGGGGGCGCGCCGTCGCGGGCCTCGAGGAAGGTGCGCAGGGTGGCCTCGGCCTCGGTCCAGCCGGCCTCGGTGGCCTTCACCGTGCCCACCTCGCCGTCCGGCGGGAAGTAGAGCTGGGGGGCCTCCGGGGCGGGCTCGGCGGGGGCCAGAGGCTCGGCGGCTGCGGCGGGCTTGGGGGCGGTGGGCGCGGGGTCGGTGGCCCCGCACCCGGTCAGCAGCAGGAGCGTGAAGAGCGTCATCCTCGGGAGTCTACCAGGAGAAGGGGAGACGAAGCTCCTCCTCGGCGGCGGCGTCGGCCCCGGCGCTGTCGCCGCCGGCGCTCTCGCTGGCGCTGTCGCCCTCCAGGTCCTCGCTGTCGGGGTCGAAGCCGAGGTCGTCCAGCTCGGAGAGCTTGGTGGTGACCGTCGCGTCCTGGCCCGCGCCGCTGGTGCGGTAGTAGTGGGCGTACTGCTCGGCGAACCACTCCTTGGGGGAGGAGAGGCTGTACCAGGACACCTTGTTGTCGTAGGCGGCCTTCTTGTAGGAGCAGAGCTTGTCGTCCCAGCGGGTCAGCATCACGTAGACCCGGCTGCCGGAGACGCACATGTCCCCGGAGAACCTGTACTCCGACTTGCTCTGGTTGCGGACGTGGTCCCAGTACCTGGTGAGCTTCTCGGTCATCAGGTTGGTGGTCAGGAAGGTCTTGAGGTCCGCCTCCAGCCAGCCGGAGGGCACCGTGCCCGAGCCGGACTTGATCGCGCCGATCATGTAGTCCCGCGCCTGGGCGGGGGTGACCACGTCGGCGGTGGCGGGCAGGGCGTCGATGGCGGTCTGGGCGGCGGCGGTGTCGAACAGGGCGGTGCCCCAGTCGCCGTCGCTCTCCTCGGTCCAGTCGACGTAGTCGTTGCTGTAGGCCCAGTCGTTGCCGTCGCTGCGGTCGCCCACGCCGTGGCCGATCTCGTGCAGCACCGAGGTGGCGAAGTGGGACATGTGGGTGCTGCTGCCGGCGCCGCCGGTCATGTTGTGGGTGTCGCCGCCCTCGGTGGCCGACGAGGCCGAGTTCTCGGGCAGCACGCAGCGCCCGCCGGAGTTGTACCAGGCGTAGGTCAGCGTCTGCCAGGAGCCGTTCTTCATCACCTGGCTGCCCATGTAGAAGCCGTCCCGGATGGTCTGGACGTGGGCGACCGGCAGGTACTGGCTCAGCAGCTCATAGAGGCGCTGGGTCCAGTCGATCTGCCAGGCCACGGTCTGGAGCTTCGCGGAGTCGTAGGTGGTGTCCTGGAGCGCGGGGTAGGCCTTCTCGAAGATGGGGCGGCCCTCGGCCATGCCCGAGGCGCCGTCCAGGATGGGCTTGAGCTTGCCGGCCTGCTCGTCGCTGAGGTTCTGTCGGCGGGGCTCGGCGGACAGGAAGCTGTCGAACAGCCCGTTGTCCTTCATCGGCTGGACCCAGGTGCCGGGGTTGCCCTGGTCCAGGATGTGGGCGCCGAAGCGCCGGTCGACGCCGAAGTTCGCGCCGACGTCCTTCATGATGGCCAGGCCGTCGGTGCCCATGACCTGCAGGGCCTGCAGCATGCGGTCGTTGAAGGTGGAGTGGCTGCGCAGGGAGCTGCGCTCGTCGCCGGACAGGGCGTCCCAGGCCTCCTGGGCCTGGGTCTTGTTGCCGGCGTCCAGGGCGTCGACGAAGGCCTTGACGTTCTCGGTGAGCGGGGGCTCGCCGCCGCAGGCCTGGACCTTGAGGCCGGCGCTCTGCTTGGGCTCGACGTCGGCGTCCTGCTCGCCGCCGTAGAGCTTCGACATCACGCCGTACGCGGCGCTGTCGGCGTCCCCCTCCAGCCCGCCCGCGCCGGTGCCGCCGGCGGACTTGGCCATCGCCTGCTGGCGGGCCTGGTTGCCCTGCTGGAGCACGTGGGCCAGCTCGTGGGCGAGCAGGGCGTCGCCCTCGGGGGTGCCGGGGCGGTAGCGGCCGGGGGCGAAGGCCACGTCGCTGCCCAGGGTGACCGCCAGCGCGCCCTCGCGGCTGGCCATGGACTGGCCGGCGCCGTCGGTGTGGATGCGCACCTGGGAGAAGTCCGCGCCGAAAGCGCCCTCCATGCGGCCCAGCGTGCCGCTGTCCATCGCCTCGCCCTCGCCCAGGCCGCTCTCGTTGGCCTGGAGGGTGGCGGCGGTGGCGCCCAGCCCGCCCTCCTCCAGGGTGCCGGAGATGTCCTGGCCGCTGGCCCAGGCGTCGACGTTCTCCTGGATCTCCTGGACCGGGGGGCCGTCGCCGCCGTCTGCGCCCTGGAGGCCCCGGGCGATCTCGGTGGCGGCGTCGCCGGCGGGGTCGTCGACGTCCCACCAGCCGTCGCCCCCGGGGCCGGAGGGGGCCGCGCCCGCCTCGGTCTCGGGGGCCTGATCGCCGACCATGTCCTGGACGAAGGCGTTGCCGGCGGCGTCCTGGTTGGCGCCGGCAACGTCCGGGGTCAGCCCCTCTTCGGACAGGGGAGCCGCGCTCTGGGTGGGGTCGTTGCCCTGCTGCGGGCCCTGCACCTGGGGAGCGCGGGCGACCTGGGCGTGAGCTCTGGCCATGGGATGCCCCTTCTTCTGGGGTTTCAACGATCTACAACGGCACGTCCGTCGGAATCCTGACCACGAGGATAGCACCTCGTCCTTCGGCGACCAAGGGGAGAGGCTCGGTCAGACCAAGGGACCTGAGCACGGGCTCCAGGTGGAGGTTCGCCTCGGCCCGGGTGAGGACCTGCCCGGGGCGGGAGATGGACACGATGAGGGCGTCGGCGTCGGTGGACGCGCCGATGACCAGCGAGCCGGCGGACCACGTCTGCACGCCGTCCGGGGAGGCGTCCCGGAGCTGGCGGCCGATCTCGGCAAGCCTCTGGCGGAGCGCAGGGTCGGGCGGCGCGTGGGGCGCCCACCACCAGCGCCGGGTCGCCCACAGGACCGCAGCGAGCGCGCCTCCTGTGATCCCCATGAACAGGGCCTCACGGGAGAGCGGTCCCGGCTGGGCCCAGGCCGCGAGGGGCAGCAGTCCGAGGGAGATCCAGCGGGACTCGCTCAGGCCCAGGGCGTGGGGCCGGGGGTCGGCGCGCAGCCCCTCCAGGGAGAAGCGCAGGCCCGCGTAGCAGGCCAGCACCAGCGCGAGGGCGTCCCCGGGCCGGCCGAGGATCACCACGACCGCCGAGATCGCGGCGAGGAGCACCCACGCGCCGCACTCGATGGCCTGGACCGGAAGCCGGCGCACGTCGGGGGCGCCCGCCCGGCGGCACTCCCGGGGGTAGCGCACCCCCAGCGGCGCGGGCAGGCCGTAGCAGCAGCCGTTCACCAGGCAGCCGGCGCGCCCGAAGGCCATGAACACACACAGTCCCACGATGGAGCGGTCCAGGCCCGGCCGCACCTCCAGGCCCAGGGCCCACAGCCCCAGCGCCTGCAGGCCCAGGATGGCCAGGAGCATCTCCAGCAGCACGTAGGTCTCCGCGCCGGTGAGGGCGCGGCGCAGCAGGCCCCAGAGGGGGAAGGCGGCCAGGGCCAGGGCGACCACCCCGAAGCCCACCAGCACGCTCTGCCCGGTGGCGGCGGTCAGCGCGACCGTGGTGAGGCTGGCGGCCAGCGCGCCGGAGAGGCCGGCGACCTGGTAGGTCGGCACGGTGCGGTCCCCCAGCCGCACCCGCGCCCGGGGAAGGCGGTCGAGGGCGCGGTTGAGGTCAGCGACGGTCCACACGGCCGGGGTATACCACCATCGGCGGCCGACGATGATCAGCGCCCGACGACGACGCGCGCCCCGGCGAGCCCCTCGGCGGCCAGCGCGTCCGCCGCGCCCCCGAAGCCCCGGATCAGGGTGACGGGCTTGCCAGCGGCGACGGCCATGCGGGCCTCCCGCTCGGACTGAGGCCCGCCGCCCAGCACCAGGAAGTCGTCGCAGAGGTCCACGAACAGGGCGGACTCGTCCCCGAAGCGCTGGCCGTGCAGCAGCAGGAGCGCCATCTCGGCGGTGCGGTAGCGCAGCACCCGGCGGGGGGCCACCCCGGCGGCGGGGATGCCGTGCGCGGCGCAGAGCGCGTAGGCGAGCTGGAGCACGCCCGCGTCGGTGGCCCCGCTGACCACCGCCAGGCGTGGGCCCCAGGCGTCTCGCGCGGCGAGCAGCGCCTGCTCCAGGGCGCGACGGGCGTTCAGCTTGAAGGCGCGCAGGGCGTCTCCCTGGTGGCCCGAGCGGCTCCACGCCCCGGCGAAGCCCATCACGCCCAACAGGTGACGCGGCCCCTCGTCCTTCCAGCGGCGGAGCGCGGCTTCGTCCACGATGGGGCAGCGGGGGGCGGGCATGGCGGGCATCCTTCCACTCCGCAGGGGGATTTGCCACCCCGTGGCGGCAATCTTGCCAGGGCAGGCGGCGCGGACTCCGATAGGGTCAAGGTGCAACACGCTCAATCGTCTGCGGGCGCCCCCGCACAGAAGGAGCCCCCATGTCCCTCCGCCTCCTCCTCCCCCTCGTCGCGCTCACGGTGGCCTGCAACGGCAAGGACAGCACCGCCGACACGGGGCCGGTGCCCACCTACTACGCCGACGTCGAGCCCATCCTGACGGAGAGCTGCGTGAACTGCCACGTCAGCGGCGGCATCGGCCCGATGCCCCTGACCTCATACGAAGAGGTCGGCCCGGTGGCGGACTGGGTGGCGAGCGCGGTCGTGGAGCGCCGCATGCCCCCCGCCCAGGTGGCGGACGGCTGCAACGAGTACGTCACCGACCCCGCGCTCACCGAGGAGGAGCGGGACATCATCGCCCGCTGGGCCGACGGCGGCGCCCCCGAGGGCGACCCGGCCGACGCCCTGGACATCGAGCCGGAGCCGGACCCCCTGGAGCTGTCTCGCATCGACCTGCGCATCCCGATGCCCACCCCCTACTCCCCCGAGATCCAGCCCGACGAGTACCGCTGCTTCCTCCTGGACTGGCCGGAGGAGGAGGACGTCTACGTGACCGGCTTCGGCGTGGCTCCTGGGGAGCTGTCCATCGTGCACCACGTCATCGCCTTCGTGGCCACCCCCGAGCTGCTGGACACCTTCGAGAGCATCGACGCGGCCGATCCCGGGCCGGGCTACAGCTGCTACGGCGGGCCGTTTGGCGATGAGTTCCCCTCGGAGCCGATCAACTGGCTGGGCGCCTGGGTGCCGGGCGCCGTCGGGTGGGACAACCCCGAGGGCACGGGGGTGTTCGTGGAGCCGGGCAGCAAGATCATCGTGCAGATGCACTACAACAGCGACAGCACCACCGGCGAGCTGTCCGACCAGACCGAGCTGCTCCTCAAGCTCGACGACGAGGTGGAGCGCGTGGGCTGGACCAGCCCCATCACGAACCGGCTGTGGCCGGCCACCCACTCGATGGAGATCCCGGCGAACAGCGAGGGGGTGACCCACCGTGCCGAGATCCCTTGGGTCGGCACCAGCACGCTCTACGACGTGGGCATGCACATGCACACCTTCGGACGCTCCGGCGAGCTGTCGGTGACGCACGCGGACGGCAGCGAGACCTGCCTGGTGCGGTTCGACACCTGGGACTTCAACTGGCAGCGGTCCTACCGCCTGGCCGAGCCGTTGGTGCTGAGCGAGGGGGACACGTTCAACGTGACGTGTACGTTCGACAACCCGACGGACGAGGACATCAACTGGGGCGAGGGGACGGGGGATGAGATGTGCCTGGGGGTGGTGTTCCAGGCGGAGGGGGGGTGAGCCGCCGCCCGGTCATCGCGGTCATCGGCGCGAAGGACGCCTCGGTCGAAGCGCTCGCCGAGGCCGAGGCGCTGGGGCGTGGGCTCGTGGACGCGGGCTTCCGCGTGGCGACAGGCGGGCTTGGGGGCGTGATGGCGGCGGCCTCCCGAGGGGCGCGGCAGGCGGACGGCTGGGAGGAGGGCCGGGTGGTCGGGGTGCTGCCGGGAGCCTCAGCGGACGACGCCAACCCCTGGGTCGACGTCGCCGTGCCCACCGGCATGGGCTACGCCCGCAACGTCATCCTGGTGGCGATGGCGGACGTGGTGGTCGCGGTCGGGGGCGGGGCGGGCACCCTCAGCGAGATCGCGATGGCCTGGCAGCACCACAAGCCGATCGTCGCGCTGGAGCTGGGGGAGGGCTGGAGCGCCCGGCTGGCTGGGGAGCGGCTGGACGAGCGGCGGGCGGACGCGGTGGTCGGGGTGAAGGACGCTGCAGAGGCGGTGGAGGTGGTGCTGGGGCTGCTGGGGCGCTGACCCCTGAGGGGGTGGCGTCCGGCGTGTCGGATGCCCGGCCGCCCTCAGGCGCTGCGGGTGAGCACCACCAGCTTGCCCGCCCCGCGGCTCTCGTCCATGTGGCGGTGGGCCTCCACGATCTCGTCAAAGTCGAACACCCGGGCGATCGGCACGGTGGCCCGCCCGGCGGCCACGTCGTCGAGGAGGCGCTGGAAGGCGGCGCGGTCGAGGTCCTCGGCGCCACCGCCGTAGAAGGTCAGCCGGACGGTGTGGGGGAGGTGGAAGAGCGGGCTGAAGCGCTCGATGCGCCACACGCTGCTCACGAAGCCGGTCCAGCAGACGACGCCGCGCGGGCGCACGCACTGGAGGCTGTCCAGGATGGTGGCCCCGCCGACCAGCTCCAGGAGCCTGTCCACCTTGCCCCCCGCCACGGCACGGACCTCATCGACGATCGCGCCGCTGTCGAGGAGCACATGGTCGACGCCGAGCGCCTGCAGCGCCTCGACCTTGCCGGGGTTCCGGGTCGTGGACAGCACACGGAGGCCCATCGACTTTGCGATCTGGGCGGCCATCATGCCGACCGAGGTGGTGCCCCCGCGGATGAGCAGGGTCTCCCCCGCCTCGCACGCCAGCCCCGCCGTCAGGGAGCCGTGGGCGGTCTGGAACATCTCCGGGAGCGCGCCGAGCACGTGCCAGGGCAGCGCGCTCTCGAAGGGGACCACGTTGGCGGCGGGCACCACCGTGTACTCCGCGTAGCCGCCGTCGAACTGGCGGCCCATGCCGCCCATCAGCGCGGCGACGTTCTGCCCGACAGTCAGCGCGCCGCTGGGGTCCTTGTCCACCACGCCGACGCACTCGATGCCGAGCACGCGGGGGAAGGACACGGTGGCGGACTCGCCGCGGCGGGTGAACCACTCGCTGCGGTTCAGGCCGAAGGCCTCGATGCGGATGCGGATCCAGCCTGCCTCGGGCTCGGGGATGGGACGCTCCTCGTAGTCGAAGCAGTCGGGGCCCCCGGGGACATTCACTACAATTGCACGCATCATCGGATCCTCGGGGCTGCGGAGAGGACGGCTGGGAGGGGGATTCTGCCCCACCCGCAGTCAATCCATATACCCCAACGCCCGGATCTGCTCCACCTGCTCGGCGTCCACCTCCTCCCCCGCCTCCGTCGCGCTCCCGGCGTCGCCGATGTAGCTCGCCACCGGCCCCGCCGCGCCGACCTCCGGGCACACCGCCCCGACTGCCGCGCCCTCGAAGTCCTGCGCCACCGGCGCGCCCGCGCAATGCAGCACGGTCGGCGTGACATCCACCACAGACATCTCCAGCCGCTCGGGGTCGGCCGGCACCCCCGGCCCCGCCGCGATCCAGATCCCGGTGAGCCGGTGCCCGGCCTCGCCCTCGTCCATGTGGCCGTCGTGGGGGTCCGCGCCGTGGTCGCTGACGATGAAGACGAGCGTGTCCTCGGGCATGCGCTGGAGCAGGCGCCCCAGGGCGTCGTCCGCCTGGCGGTAGGCGTCCACCACCGGGTCGAGCCCCTTGACCGTGTCGGGTGGAGACCATTCGCCGTACTCCGAGGCGTCGTGCAGGGGCCAGAACGGGTGCTGCAGCCGGTCGGTCGCGGTGTACACGAAGGACAGCAGGTCCACCGGGCCGCCCGCCAGCAGCCGGTCGGCGGCCTCCACCTGGGTCTGCTGCACCTCGAAGATCATGTCGGGCACCAGGCGCGCCACCCGCGGGTCGCGGTGGGCGATCCAGCCCAGGCCCTCGACCACGTAGGGCCCCTCACCGGTCACCAGGGCCTCGGGATCGACGCCGGTCTGGTAGGGGTGGCGGGGTGCGCGGGGGTCCTGGAACGCCGGGCTGACGAACAGGGTGAGGCGCTGGGGTCCTGCCTCCATGAGATACAATCGGATCCAGCATACCAGCCCGGCGCGCCGCACCTCCAGCCAGGGGCTCCAACCCCCCACGGAGAGGCGCACTGCGGCGGCCTCGAAGTCCCCGCGGACCTCCGCGCCGTGGGCGTCGGTGGACACCTGCAGGCTCAGGGTGTCGCCGTTGACCGGCAGCAGGCTCTGCATGGCGAGCTGATCGATGAGCACGCTGCGCACGCCCGGCACCCGGGGCGCGATCTCGGGGATGGCCAGCGGCAGGGTGGCGGTGAACGCGCCGTCCCCGCCCTGGGCGACGGTGGTGGGCACCAGCCCGCCGCTGTCCTCGGTCGTGACCACCCGCCCCAGCAGGTGCCCGGTGTCCCCGCTGGTCAGCCCGGGGATGGGGAAGCCCGAGATAAGCCGCCCATAGAGCACCGGGTGCGGCGGCCAGCTCCCCGGCACGTTGACCGTCAGGGAGCTGCGGGCGTGGGCCCCGAAGATGTCCCAGAGCATCGGCACCCGCCGGCTGCGGGCGTCGGAGCGGTTCCAGTCCACCAGGCCGTGGCCCTCGGGGGTCATGCCGGTGAAGATGGTGGTCCAGATGACCGGGGAGGCCATCGGCTCCATCGAGCGCAGCACGCCGTGCCGCCCCCGGGCGATCAGGGCGGCGAGGTTGGGCAGCTCGCCCCGCTCCAGCAGAGGGTCCATGACCCGCCAGTCCCCGCCGTCGATGCCGAAGACCATCACCGGCGCCTGGGGGAAGCGGGTCGCCGCGGGCTGCGCGGTGGGCTGGCTCTCGTCGGGGATGGCCCCCTGTCCGGTGAGGAAGACCCCCGCCGCCCCACCGAGCCCCAGGGCCGCCGCTCCCAGGGCGATGGCGCGGCTGCCGCGCACCCAGGCCAGCCCCACGCCCGCGCCCAGACCCACCCCCACCAGCGCGGCGAGGGCGAAGACCACCGCCCCGGCCTTGCCCCCGACGAGGCCGGCCTGGTAGACCGGCGGCAGGGCGGCGGGCACGACGACCCCTCCGAACAGCAGGGCGAGGACCAGGGGCGGCCCCCGGCGGGCCTCGGCGCCCAGGGCGGAGAGGCCGGCGGCAAGGGCCGCGCCCCCGGCGGCGTGGGCCCCGAGCAGGATCCCGAGGGGGTAGGCGGTGGGCACGTAGGCGGCCCACCAGACGGCGCCGAGCAGGGCGCCGAGCAGGGCGCCGAGGGCGATGTGGACAGGGGTCTGCATGGGCCTCCGCTCCCGACAGAGCCGCCGGGGGGCTGAACGGATCGCCTGTATCGGCTGACCCCCCGCCCAGCCATGTCCTCAGTGATCCAGCAGCCCTCCTGCACCCTCTGCAGGGACACCACCGGGCCGGCTATGCTCAAGCAGCCAGGCCTCCCAGGAGACAGCCCATGACGACCGGACGACTGATCCTCACCTTCGCGCTCATCGCCAGCGTCGGCTGCCGCAAGGACAACACCGGCGACGACACCGGCGTCCCCCTCGTCGACGAGGACGGCGATGGCTACGGCGGCGACGAGGACTGCGACGACCTCAACCCCGACGTGCACGTGGGCGCCGACGAGGTGTGCGACGGCGTCGACAACGACTGCGACGGCCTGACCGACAACGACGCCGTCGACGGCGTCACCTACTACACCGACGGCGACCGCGACGGCTGGGGCGACGACGGCCGCGCGGTGATCTCCTGCGAGGCCCTGGAGGGCTACGCCCTGGACGGCGGGGACTGCAACGACGCCGACCAGGACTACCACCCCGGCGCCACCGAGGACGACTGCACCGACCCCAACGACTACAACTGCGACGGCAGCGTGGGCTTCGAGGACGGCGACGGCGACGGCTTCGCCGCCTGCGAGGAGTGTGACGACGGCGTCGCCGACATCAACCCCGACGCCGACGAGCTGTGCGACGCGGTCGATAACAACTGCGACGGCGAGATCGACGAGGACGGCGCCGTCGACGCGCCCACCTGGTACTACGACTCCGACCGCGACACCTACGGCACCGCCGACAACACCACCCGGGCCTGCGAGCAGCCCTCCCGGTACGTCGACAACCCCGACGACTGCGACGACAACGACGCCAGCGTCAACCCCGACACCGTCTGGTACGCCGACGCCGACGCCGACGACTACGGCGACCCCGACAGCACCCTGACCTCCTGCGAGCAGCCCTCCGGCTACGTCGACAACGCGGACGACTGCGACGACGCCGACGGCGACCTGAACCCGACCACCATCTGGTTCCTCGACAGCGACGGCGACGGCTACGGCTACGCAGGCGGCTACGACTTCTCCTGCGAGCAGCCCGCCGGCTACGCCGACAACATCGACGACTGCGACGACAGCGACCCCGGCGTCAACCCGGGGGCCCTGGAGCTCTGCGACCTCATCGACAACGACTGCGACGGCACCACCGACGAGGACGACGCCGCCGACGCCGACACCTGGTACCTGGACAGCGACGGCGACACCTTCGGCGACAGCGCCACCGGGACCACCTCCTGCGAGCAGCCCAACGGCTTCGTCGACGATGACACCGACTGCGACGACGCTTCAGCAGACGTGAACCCCGACGCCATCGAGGTCTGCAACGACGGCGTCGACAACGACTGCGACGGCGGCTTCAACGCCTGCGAGCAGGACCTCTCCACCGCCGACACCATCCTGATCGGCGAGTCCGCCAACGGCGGCGCGGGCACCGACTTCTCCTACGCGGGCGACGTCAACGGCGACGGCGCCGGGGACCTCTGGATCGGCGCCCCTCTGGAGGACAGCAACGGCGCCGACGCGGGCGCGGCCTACCTCGTCCTCGGGCCGATCACGGACGCCTCGATCGACCTGTCCAACTACGACGCCAAGCTCATGGGCAACGCGGACGAGCAGGCCGCGCGCTTCGTCAGCGGCGGCTACGACCTCAGCGGCGACGGGACCCCCGACGTCATCGCTGGCGCGCACCGCAGCGCGGGCGACCTCGCCAACCGCGCCGGGGTGGTCTACCTCGTGCGCGGGCCCGTCACCGGGGACGTCGTGCTCTCCAACGACGCGGACACGTACTTCTACGGCGAGGCCCAGTGGGACCGCCTCGGCATCGCCTCCCTGGTGATGGGCGACACCGACGGCGACAACAACGCCGACATCGCCATGGGCGCCCCCTACGCCAACGTGAGCAGCTCGGTGCGCTCGGCGGGCATCATCTACGTCGCCTCCGGGCCCTTCGCGCGCGGGGACTACGACGTCGAGGACGCCGAGCTGATCCTGGAGGGCGAGACCAGCAGCGACTCGGTGGGCGACCGGCTGGCCTCGGCCGACATCAACGGCGACGGGCAGCAGGATCTGGTCGTCGGCGCGCCCCTGGAGGACACCGCGGGCGCCAGCTCCGGCGCGGTGTACGTGGTCTTCGGCGGCACCACCGGGCGCTTCAGCCTGGGCAACGCCGACATCAAGCTCACCGGCGAGTCCACCGGCGACACCGCCGGCCAGGCCATCGCCAGCGCGGGCGACATGGACGGCGACGGCTACGACGAGATCCTGGTCGGCGCCCCCGGCGACGACGACGTCGGCTCCAACACCGGCGCGGCCTACCTCATCTCCGGCAACGGGCTGGTCAGCGGCAGCCTGTCCGCCTACACCGCCAAGTTCCGGGGGACGAGCACCGGCGACTCGGCGGGCGACTCGGTGGGCGGCGGCGGCGACGTGGACGGCGACGGCCACAACGACGTGCTCATCGCCTCCAGCGACGAGGGGCTGCTCGACCAGGGCGCGGTGTACCTGTTCTTCGGCAGCGCCTCCGGGATGTCAGGGACCTACGCGCTGACCAGCGCCGACGCGCGCTTCCAGGGCGAGGCCACCGACGACTCCGCCGGCACCACCGTGGGCATGGCCCCCGACCTCGCGAACACCGGCGACGGCTTCGCCGACATCCTGATCAACTCCGCGGGCAACGACGCGGGCGGCACAGACGCTGGCGCTCTGTACCTCATCCTGGGCGTGGAGCAGTAGCGCTCACGGGTTGATGGTGACCTGGGCCTCGTCGATCGTGAAGACGTGCAGACGGTCGACGAGGTCGTCGAGGTGCAGGGCCCGCAGCAGGTAGGGGGGCAGGTTGCGGTAGTGCAGGCGCGCGGTGACCGTGAACGGCGGCCGCGCCTCCAGGGGCAGCTCGGCGACGTAGCTGACGGGGCGCTGCTCCAGGGGCTCCAGGTTGTTCTTGAGGATGGAGCTGGCGTCGAAGGGGAAGATGGTCGACGACTCCTCGATGTCGTTGGCGTCCATGAGGGGGAGCTGATCGCCCGCGGCGTCGTAGCCGTGGCGGCTGACGAAGTTCTCGGACTGGAGGTTGACGAGCTGCGCGTCGCGCGCGGCGGCCCCGCTGCCCACCGCCCAGGAGTGGGCGTCCCGGAGGTCGCCCCAGGCGTCCAGGTCGCCGGAGACGGGGTACACGGTGCCGTCGCGGTCGGTGATGGTCAGCTCGATCCAGACCTGGCGCTCGGAGGTGAAGCCGGTGGGGAAGCCGTGCCCGGAGATGAGGTTCTCCAGGGTCAGGTCCACCCGCACCGCGAGGCTCTCGCTGCCGGCCAGGGCGCGGGCGGACAGGTCGCGGAGGCGCCCGGCGTTGGAGAGCAGCACCTCGACCTTCTCGAGGTAGGCGGCCTGGGCTTCGGCGCTGGCGGCGAGGTCGTCGGGGAAGGGGAAGGCGTCGATCAGGCTGTAGTCGGGGCCCACGAAGGCGTGGCTGGTGACCTCGCGGTCGGGGCCGGGCACGCCCTCGACCACCGCCGAGGGGCCGACGGGGCGCTCGCCGGGCACGCCGGGGGTGACGCCCATGTGGCAGTCCTGGCAGCGCACGGCCTCCTCGGCGGCCGGGGAGACGACGTACTCGGTGTAGGCCTCCTCGATGCGCAGCCCGGGGAACTTGAAGACGTCGTGGCAGCTCCCGCAGAAGTCGGGGGAGGTGATGAAGTCGGACTGCGCGGAGGCGTGGTAGGCGCTGGTGCCGTCCGCGTAGGGCCCGACCTTGACCATGCCCGGCTCGGACACGATGTTCGTGTTGCCGATGGGGCCGGAGTGTCCGGTGGCGCTGTGGCAGAAGTCGCAGGTGATGCCCTCCAGGGACAGATCGCTGCGGGTGGCGGCGGTGGTCGAGCCGGGCTCGCCGGCCCGGGTGCCGGCCTGGGTGTGGCAGCCGGTGCAGAAGGTGCCGACCTCGCCGGAGGTGTCCCGGAACGCCTTGGCCGCCATCGCGTCGAAGACGGGGCTCTTCGCGGCATAGGCGTGCATGGACTGGCGCCACTCGGCGTACTGGCGGGGGTGGCAGTCGGCGCACTCGGCGGCCGGGCTGTAGTTCTCAAGCGGCGCGTCGACGGGCGGCGTCGCGGTGTCCTGGGGGGGGTCCCCGCAGGCCGACAGGAGCAGCACAAGCAGGTGCGTCATGCGTCAGACTCCCTCACGACCAACTCCTGGCGGGGGGTGACGCCCTCGACGCGCACCGTCCGCCCGGAGGGGAACTCTACCTCGACGTCGACGAGGTCGGCGTCCCCGACCCCCAGGGTCAGCACCCGCTCCGAAGAGGAGCTGGTCTCCCCGCCGCCGCCCAGCAGGTGGACGCGCGTCTCGTCGTCCCAGGAGACCCGCACGACAGCGCCGATGCCGTCGCGGTTGCTGCCCGCGTCGCCCACCGGGCGCACCCTCAACCAGGCGTGGTCCCGAGGCGTGCTCAGCCAGATCAGCGGGATCCCGGGCTGTTGGGTCAGGGAGCTGGTCTCGGAGGGGTTGTAGCTGCGGTTGGCGAAGACGAGGTCGGCGTAGCCGTCGTTGTTGAGGTCGCCCGTGGCGATGCCCCGCCCGTCGGGGTAGCGGCCCTGCTCGTCCAGGTTGGCGATCCCGGCCTCCCAGGTGACGTCCCGGAAGCCCCCGGCGCCGTCGTTGAGCAGGAGCGCGCCGGGCCCGGCGCCGTGGGGCTCGTCGTGGATGATCATCAGCGGCGGGCTGCAGTTGTTCCCCACGAAGGCGACGTCGGGGAGGCTGTCCGCGTCGGCGTCCAGGCTCACCGCGCCCCAGCCCCAGGGCATGCGGTCGAGGCCCTCGGGCGCGGTGAGGTCCAGGTAGCCCCCGTCGATGCCCGCGAAGCCGTCCCCGGCCAGCGGGTGGTCTGCGGTGACCGGCCAGGCCTCGGGCACCAGCACGCCGCCCTCGTTGGCCAGCACGGCGTGGTAGAGGTTCACGAACTCGCCGGACTCCAGGTCCAGGTCGGTGAAGTTGTCGAACCCGGCGATCAGGGTGCTCAGGCCCTGGTTGGTGGCGTACACGTCCAGGTCGCCGTCCAGGTCGTAGTCGGCGACCGCCATGCCCATCCACAGGCCGTGTCCGGTCTCGGAGCGCGCGGGGTTGTAGTGGAACGCGCCCTCGCTGTCCTGGGTCATGACGTGGACGTACCAGCCGCCCTCGCCGTAGAGCAGGTCGGGGCGTCCGTCGTCGGTGAGGTCCATCACCACCGTGGTGAAGGTGGTGTAGGGGTGCTCCCCGTCCCGGGGCGCGCCCACGACCCGGGTGAGGTTGCCCGCGCCGTCGTTGTACAGCAGCAGGTTCGCGTTGACCCCGGCGCCCTTGCGCAGGCCCCAGGGGGGCGCGAAGTCGGCGTCATCGGAGTTGGAGACGACCAGATCCAGCCAGCCGTCCTGGTCGAGGTCGGCCAGGGTCATGCCGGTGGTGCACAGCGTCAGGATGGGGCTGTCGATGGGCACCAGCTCGGTGGTGAAGGTGCCGTCGCCGTTGTTGCGCAGCACCCGCTTGTGCCCGTCGTACAGGGAGAGGTTGTTGTCCGGGTTGATGGTCCCGGTGGAGCAGGCCCCGGCCAGCACCATGTCGGGGTCGCCGTCGTTGTCGAGGTCCCCGGCCACCACCGAGCCGTTCTCCAGCAGCGATCCCAGCCCGGCGGCGGCGGTGACGTCCTGGAAGGTGCCGTCCCCCTGGTTGCGGTACAGGGCGTCGGGGTGGTTCAGGCCGTTGGTGAAGTAGAGGTCCAGCCAGCCGTCGCCGTCGTAGTCGAGCATCGCGACGCCGGCCCAGATGGCGTTCGCGTGCTCAAACGCCGGGATCAGCTCGCCCGGGGTGAACCAGGGGGCGGGCGCAGCGGTGTCGGGGGTCGCCGGCCTGCAGGCCGCTACGGCGAGGAGGGGGACGAGGAGCTGGAGACGCGACAGGACCATCTTGGAGAACCGCTGCTACAGGCTTGGCCCGAAAACAGGGGCTCGTCAAGGAGATGTCAGCGGTCGTAGGCGCAGCGCAGGCCGAGGTTCACGTCCCATGTTTCCGGGCTGTTGAAGCTTCTACCGGCGCCCTTCACGTTCTCCACTGTGGTGTTGTAGGCCCCCCCTCGCATGCCGCGGAAGACACATTCGCCGGGGGCGTCGTCGACCGTCTCCCGGCAGCCCTCGGCGGGGCCCGGCGGGTCGGCGTCGGGGGCGTCCCGGTAGTACCCGGCGTCCCAGTGGTCGGCGACCCACTCCCAGGCGTTGCCCACGGTGTCCCGCAGCCCGTACGCGGTGACGCTGTCCGGGAAGGAGCCCACGTCGATGACCGAGTAGGCGCAGTAGGCCACCGCGGTGCGGTAGTTGGCGTCGGCGCATAGCGGCACCCGGCTGCCCCAGGGGAAGGCCGCGCCCTCGGTGCCCCGGGCGGCCTTCTCCCACTCGGCCTCCGTGGGCAGGCGCCCGCCGGCCCAGGCGCAGAAGTCGGCGGCCTGGGTCCAGGTCACGCAGACGGCGGGCAGGCCGTCCAGAGGGCCCTCGAAGCCGAAGTAGCAGGTCTCGGGCAGGGCCGCGCAGGACCCGGCGTCGACGCAGGCCTGCCAGCGGCCGACGGTGACCTCGTCCTGGTCGATGGCGAAAGCCGAGAGGGTGACCTGGCGGGCGGGGCACTCGGCGGGCCGGGCGGGGGAGGGGGCCCCCTGCCAGAACGGGCCGGCGGGCACCTCGCACACCCCGTCGGCGCAGTCGGCGGGCCCTACGGGGAGCCCGCTGCCGGCCATCTCCACCGCGCAGTCTTCCGTGACGCCCGTCTCACCGGTGTCATCGACGTCGGTGCCCTTGCAGGCGGCCAGCACCAGCCAGATCAAGACCCCAGCGCGTCCTGCAGGATCCGGGTGATGCGGGCGGCGGCCTGGCCGTCGCCGTAGGGGTTGTGGGCCCGGGACATCGCCTGGTAGTGGGCCTCGTCCTGCAGCAGGCGGCTGACCCCGGAGACGATGCGGTCCGCGTCGGTGCCCACCAGCTTGACCGTGCCGGCGTCGACCGCCTCGGGGCGCTCGGTGGTCTCCCGCATCACCAGCACCGGCTTGCCCAGGCTGGGGGCCTCCTCCTGGATGCCCCCGGAGTCGGTCAGGATGATGTGCGCCCGGTCCATCAGCCGCACGAAGGGCGCGTAGTCCATCGGGGCCAGCAGGTGGATGTTGCCGCGCCCGGCGAGGGTCTCGTAGACCGGGCGCTGCACGTTGGGGTTGAGGTGGACGGGGTAGATGAAGTGGACGTCGGGGTGCCGGTCGGCCAGGGTCGCGATGGCCCGGCAGATGTCCAGGAAGCCGCCGCCGAAGTTCTCGCGGCGGTGGCCGGTGATCGCGACCACCCGGGCGTCGGAGCGCAGGGCCGCCAGGGCGGGGCCGAAGGCGTCGCCCCAGGTGTCCAGGGGCTGGCCCACCACCCGGTCGCGCACCCACAAGAGCGCGTCGATGACGGTGTTGCCGGTGACGTGGATGCCGGCCTCGGGCAGGCCGTCGTCCAGCAGGTTCTGGCGGGAGCGGGCCGTGGGGGCGAAGTGGAAGCGGCAGAGCTGGTCGGCGAGCAGGCGGTTGGCCTCCTCGGGGAAGGGGGCCTGGAGGTTCCGGGTGCGCAGTCCGGCCTCGACGTGGCCCACCGGGACGTGGACGTAGAACGCGGCCAGGGTGGCGGCCAGGGTGGTGGTCGTGTCGCCGTGGACGAGCACCACGTCGGGCTTCTCCTGGTCCAGCACCGGCTTCATGCCCATCAGGATGCGCGCGGTCAGCTCGGTGAGGTGCTGGCCGGGCTTCATCACCGCGAGGTCGTGGTGCGGGGTCAGCTCGAACAGGTCGAGCACCTGGTCGAGCATGTCGCGGTGCTGGCCGGTGACGCAGATCCGGCTGTCGACGCCCGGGGCGGCGTCGAGGGCCTGGACCACCGGGGCCATCTTGATGGCCTCGGGTCGGGTTCCGAACACGGACAGCACGCGGATGGGCATGGGCGTTCCTGGGGTCAGGGGTGCGCGAAGAGCGCCCGGACGACCCCTCCGTGGCGGGTCGTCCGGGCGCGTTGAGCGTATCACCCCATCCGGGCGACCGCCGGCCTCAGCGCTCCTCGGCGGCGCGTCGCTGCAGGGCGTCCGCCCGGCGGCGGAGCAGCGCCGCGCGCTCGGCCTGCCCCTGACGCTCGGCCTCGGCCGCCGCCTCCTGGAGGGTGGAGAGGTTCCGCTCGAACACCGCGCGGCGGTTCCGCTCGGCCATCTCCAGCTCCTCCTCGGGGAAGGCCCCGTACAGAGGCTCGTCGTCGAGGGACGCCACGGTGTCCTCCAGGGAGGGGACGACCTCGGGGTCGACGGCGGCCTGCTCCGGGGGAGCGCCCCACGGCGTGACCGCGCGCGGCGTCGTCAGGAGGGTCACGGAGGCCATGCCGAGGGTCGTCACCACGAAGAGCGCGACGATCCAGAGGAGGGGGTTCTGGAGCAGCTCAGGGGACTTCATGTCAGCACCAGCGCAGGAGGCGGCGGACGTAGTGGACCCAGACCTCGTGCACGGACTGCCGGATGAGCCGCGCCCGCTCCCGCAGGGTGAGCAGCCCCGAGCGCCAGCCGGAGTTGGCCTCGCGGGTCACGCAGGCCACGTAGCGGTAGCGGCGGTGCCAGGTGTAGTCGTCCGGGACGCCGCAGATCAGCTCCACCCGCTGGGCGCCGGAGCAGCCCAGGGCGTCGAAGGGGGCGCTCAGGGGGGTGCCGGGGCAGGAGTCGACCTCGTCGGAGACCCCGTCGGCGTCGTCGTCGCCGTCGCAGACGTCCCCGTAGCCGTCGCCGTCGAAGTCGGCCTGATCGGCGTTGTCGTAGAACGGGCAGTTGTCCGAGGCGTCGGGCACGCCGTCGTCGTCGTCGTCGTCGTCGCAGGCGTCGCCGTCGCCGTCGCCGTCCAGGTCGCTCTGGTCGTCGTTGGCGTCGTCGGGGCAGTTGTCGTCGTCGTCGATCACGCCGTCCAGGTCGCTGTCGGCCTCGCAGGCGTCGCCGATCTCGTCCCCGTCGGCGTCGGCCTGGTCGCTGTTGGCGTCCTCCGGGCAGTTGTCGGAGGCATCGCAGAGGCCGTCGCTGTCGGTGTCGCCGGTGGCGTCGTTGCCGGCGCAGAGGTCCAGGTCGTCGCAGATCTGGTCGCCGTCGCTGTCGACGTTGTCGGCGCCGACGCAGACGTCCTCGACGTCACAGACGCCGTCGTTGTCGTCGTCCAGGTCCGCGGGATCGGTGGGGCAGACGTCCGAGGCGTCGCAGATCCCGTCGCCGTCGACGTCGTCGTTGGGGAAGCCGTCGCAGGGGTCGCTGTTGTCGCCGACGCCGTCGCCGTCGGCGTCCCCGGTCTCGTTGGGGTCGTCGGGGAAGAGGTCGCCGTTGTCGCCGACGCCGTCGCCGTCGCTGTCGGCCCACTCGCTGGAGTCGTCGGGGAAGAGGTCGGTGTCGCCGCAGAAGCCGTCGGCGTCGGCGTCGCCGGTGGCGTCGTCGCCCTCGCAGAGGTCGCTGTCGTCGGGCACGCCGTCGCCGTCGCTGTCCGCGGCGCAGCCGTCGGGGACCGGGTCGGCGACGCAGTCGTCGGTGCAGTCGTCCACCGGACAGGCGTTCAGGCACCCGAGGAGGTTGATCTCGCAGATCAGCAGCTCGTGCTCGTTGCCCTCGGCGGCTGCGACGCAGATGTCGTAGAACTGGTTGCAGGTGTCCTCGCACCACTGCTCACAGACCGCGACGCAGCAGTCCTCGACCTCGTCGGCGGAGGCGGCGGTGGGGACCAGCAGCGCGCCGGTGAGCGCGAGGGTGGTGAGGACGCGGGGGGCCAGGAGGCTGGCGGCCGGCTTGAATGTCATGGGGGTACGCTCCATACGAAAATGAGGGAGTCTCCTGCTCTCTGCGCATCCCCACCGTAGGCCGCGCCGTGTCGCGCGCAGGTCGCAGGATGTGTGTGTGTATGGGCGACATCTCCCCACAAGCCGCGACCTCGCTGATACACGGCCCCCGGTAGGCTCCAGGGTGTCGGGCGGCCGCAATGGCCCGCCCCCTTCGGAGGCCGCATGTCCGCTGATCCGGTGACCGTGATGAAGCAGCTCTTCGCCGGCTACGCCCTGGGCGACGACGACGGCGTGATGGCCCTGGTCCACCCGGAGGGCCGCTGGTTCTTCCCGGGGGACCCCGCGATCCTGCCCTGGGCAGGCTGGTGGGAGGGCCGCGACTTCAGGCGCTTCCTGGACACGGTCAAGGACCAGCTCGACTTCCTCGAGTACACCGTCCGGGATTTCCTGCCGGTGGACGAGGAGCGGGTGGTCGTCCGGTGCCTGGAGCGCTGCCGGTGCAAGGCCACCGGCAAGGTGTGCGACAACGAGCACATGGGCGTCGCGACCGTGCGGGGGGGCCGGGTCTGGCGCTGGATCGAGTACGCCGACACCGCCGCCTGGCACGCCGCCTTCGCAGACTGAACATCCCACACGAACCTTCAGAGGGGCCGGAGCGGCCCTGGGAGGACCCATGCACGACGCCGCTGAGCTGGACACCACCGGTCGGGAGCAGCTCGCTTTCGACACCCTGGCGGACTGTGTGCGCTTCCGCGCGCGCCGTCAGCCCGACGTGCTGGCGCTCTACGCCCTGCCCGAGCTGCAGGAGGTCGCCAGCCCGCTGACCTACGGCCAGCTCGACCGGCGGGCACGGGCCCTTGCCGCCCGGCTCCAGGAGCTGACCGAGCCCGGGGCGCGGGTGCTCCTGGTGATGGCCAACCACCCCGACTACGTGGTGGGCCTCATCGCCTGCATGTACGCCCGCTGCGTGGGGGTGAACCTGCTGCTCCCCAGCCGGGCCAAGCACGTCGCCCGGCTGTGCGGGGTCGCCGAGGACTGCGGGGCGACCGTGCTGCTGACCAGCGGCGGGGCCTCCCGCATCATCCACAGTCGCATGGGGGAGTCCCGGACCCTGCGGGCCCTGCACTGGATCCGCGTGGACGAGGTCGGGGAGGCCGGGGCGGACCGCTGGCGCGAGGACGCCCCGGACCCGGAGTCCCTGGCCCTGCTCCAGTACACCTCGGGCTCCACCGGCGCGCCCCGGGGCGTGATGGTGCGGCACGGCAACATGGCCCACCACTGCGCGATGCTCCAGCGGGCCTGGGCGTTCACGCCCCGGGACCACGCCATCTCCTGGCTGCCTCTGTACCACGACATGGGGCTGTTCCTGGGGCCGATGGTGGCGCTCTACGCCGGCTTCCCCATCGGCCTGACCAGCCCGCTGGCCTTCGTGAAGCACCCCGACCGCTGGCTGCGGCAGATCGCCGCGCGGCGGGCGACCTTCAGCGGCGGCCCGAACTTCTGCTACGACCTGTGCGCGGACGTGGTGGACCCCACCTCGCTCGCGGGGGTCGACCTGTCCTGCTGGACACGGGCCCTCAACGGCGCGGAGCCCGTGCGCACCTCGACCCTGGCCCGCTTCCAGGAGGCCTTCGGCCCGCTGGGCTTCGCCGCCGAGACCATGTGCCCGGCCTACGGCCTCGCCGAGGTCACCCTGGTCGCCACGAGCACCCGGCCCGGGGCCCTGCCCACCCAGCGGGACGTCGACCCCGAGGCGCTGGGCCAGGGCTTCGCCGCGCCCCCGACGGACGGCGGCGCCCGGCGCCTCACCGCGAGCGGCCTGCCCACCCCCGGGGTCGCCCTGCGGATCGTGGACCCCGAGACCGGCGCAGCCTGCGCGCCTCTGGCGGTGGGGGAGGTCTGGCTCGCCGGACCCAGCGTCACCGCCGGCTACTGGCGCCGACCGGACGCCACCGCGCGGGCCTTCGGCGGGCGGCTCGCCGGGGACGACCGGACCTGGCTGCGCACCGGGGACCTGGGCTTCGTCGACGAGGACGGCCACCTCTTCATCACCGGACGCGTCAAGGACGTCATCGTGGTCTGCGGGCGCAACCACTACCCCCAGGACCTGGAGGAGACCGCCGAGGGCGCCGACCCCGCCGTGCGCCCCAACTTCGCCGCCGCGTTCTCCGCCCAGGTCGAGGACCGGGAGCACATCGTGGTGGTCGTGGAGGTCCGCCGCGCGGCGGTCGCCGGCCTGGACGTCGAGCAGGTCGGGCGCGCGGTGATGCGCCGGGTCGCGAGCGAGCACCAGATCCGGGTCGACGAGGTCCTGCTGGTCCACCACGGCCAGATCCCCAAGACCACCAGCGGCAAGGTCCAGCGCGCCGCGACCCGCGCGCTGTGGCAGGAGGGGCGCTTCGAGGCCCACGGCGGGGTGTCCGCGTGAGCCGCTCTGACCTCTACGGGCGCCTGGTCTCCCTCGCGGAGCGCGCGCCCGAGGGCCCCCTCTACCGGTTCCTGGGGCAGCGCCGTGCCCTGACCGCCGCCGGGCTGGCCCACCGGGCTGCCACCCTGTCCGGCGCGCTGGACGCCGCGGGGGAGGCGGTGCTCGTCTGCACCGGCCCGGAGGAGGCGCAGGCCGTCGGCCTCTTCGGGACCTGGGCGGCCGGCGCGGTGGCCGTGCCCGTCTACCCCCCGCCGCCCGGGGACGAAGGCGCGGCGCTGGACACCATCGCCCGGGTGGCGCGGGCGTCGGGGGCCCGGCGGCTGGTCGCGCCCCAGGCCATCGGCGCCTCCCTCGTCGCCGGGCTCGGAGCGCGCCTGGGGGCTTTGGCCCCCACCCTGGTGCCCGTGGAGGCCGAGGGGCCGCCCCGTGTCGCCGCTCCGGCCGAGGACGCGCTGCTGCTCTACACCTCCGGATCGACCGGCGATCCCAAGGGCGTCGTCGTCCGTCACGCCGCGCTCATCGGCAACATCGGCGATCTGGTCGCTTCGGCGTCCCCCGGCGATACCGCCCGGATCGGCACCTGGCTGCCCCACGCCCACATCGCCGGGCTCTACACCCGCCTGATGGGGGTGGTCGCGCCCGCCGAGGTGGTGGTGATGCCCCCCGCAGCGTTCTCCCGGCAGCCGCTGTCCTGGCTGCGCATGCTCTCGGAGCACCGCTGCACCTTCAGCGCCGCCCCCGACTTCGCCTACGCCCTGTGCGCGGCGGTCGCCACGGACGCGGACGTCGCGGGCCTGGACCTCTCCGCCTGGCGCATGGCGGTCAGCGGCGGCGAGAAGATCCGGCCGGCGACGGTGGACCGCTTCTTCGCCCGCTTCGCGCCCGCCGGGGTCCGCCTGGAGATCCTGCGCCCCTACTACGGCATGACCGAGACCCTGTGCACCTCCATCCCGCAGGGGAGGGGGCCGGCGCGCCTCGTGGTCAGCCGGGACGCCCTGCGCTTCCGCCGCGTCCGCCCCCCGAAGGACGCGACCGACGCGGTGACCTTCCTCAGCAACGGCCGGCCCCTCGGGGACACCCGCGTCATCGCCGTGCAGCCCGAGGGGCGCTTCCTCTGCCAAGCCGGGCACGTCGGGGAGCTGTGGACCGCCGGGCCCGCCACCACCCCCGGCTACCACCGCGAGCCCGCCCTGAGCGCGCGCGTGG
>JACKEV010000002.1 GCA_020632795.1 Alphaproteobacteria bacterium | reverse complement strand
GGAGGGGCTGGTGCACCAGGTCGCCCGGGCCCAGGACCTCGGTCAGGCCCTGCCGGACGCGACCGTCGCGACCATCCGGGAGCCCGTCGACCGCCAGGCCACCCTCTGGTACTACGCCGACGAGGAGCCCCCCACGGCCGAGGAGCCCGCGCCCGAGTCCCCGCGCCTGGGGCGCTTCGAGCTGCACGGCCTGCTGGGCGAGGGCGGCATGGGGCGGGTCTACCGGGTGCGGGATCCGGAGCTGGACCGCACCCTGGCCCTCAAGGTGCTCAAGCCCGAGCTCACCCTGGAGACCGGCTTCGCCGAGCGCTTCCTGGCCGAGGCCCGGGCCACCGCCTCCCTCAACCACCCCGGCGTGGTGCCCGTGCACGAGCTGGGCCGCCTGCCCGACGGGCGGCTCTACTTCACCATGGCCGAGATCGAGGGGCGCACCCTCTCCGAGGTCCTGGCCCTGGAGCCCCGGGTGTCCAGCTCGGCCCTGCGCCGGCACGTGGGCATCTTCCGGCGCGCCTGCGAGACGGTCGCCTACGCCCACAGCCGGGGCGTCGTGCACCGGGACCTCAAGCCCGCCAACATCATGGTCGGGCCCTTCGGCCAGGTGCTCGTCGTGGACTGGGGCATCGCCTCCCTGGCCGGCCAGCGCGTGGAGCTCGCGGACCTCATCCTGGGCACGCCCTGGTACATGGCCCCGGAGCAGGCCCGGGGCGAGCTGCAGCCGGGGCCCTGGTCCGACGTGTGGTCGCTCGGCGCGGTGCTCTACCGCGTGGTCGGCGGGGACGCGCCCTTCGGCGAGCTGCCCCCGCGCGAGGCCCTCACCGCCCTGCGCGACGGCCAGCTCCCTGCCCGCCTGCGCACCGGCCCCCAGGCCCTGCGTGACATCTGCGCCCGGGCCATGCGCCCCGACCCCGCCGACCGCTACCGGGACGCCGCCGAGCTCGCCGACGCCATCTCCGACTGGCTCGAGGGCGCCGCCCAGCGCGAGCGCGCCCTCACCCACGTGGCCGAGGCCGACCGCCTGGCCCTGGGCCTCGCCGAGCGCCGCCGCCGGGCCCGGGCCCTGCGTGAGGAGGCGCAGATCGCCGGCCTCGCCCTCAAGCCCTGGGACCCGGAGGCCGCCAAGGCCCCCGTGTGGCGCCTGGAGGACGAGGCCAAGGAGCTGGAGCGAGAGGCCCGCCGCCTGGAGCTGCGCCGCCTGGAGACCCTGCGCCTGGCCCTGGCCGCCTCGCCCGAGCTCGAGGAGGCCCTGGAGCGCCTCGCCGCCCACCACCAGCGCGCCCACGCCGCCGCCGAGGCCCGAGGGGACGCCGACGCCGCCAGCGAGGCCGAGGTCGGCCTGCGCGCCCACGACCGCGGGCGCTGGGCCGCCTACCTCGAGGGCCAGGGCAGCCTGAGCCTGCGCACGGCGCCCTCGGGCGCGCGGGTGGACCTGCACCGCTACGCCCTCCGGGACCGCCGCCTCGTGCCGGTCTTCGAGCGGGAGCTGGGCGTCGTGCCCCTGGAGGAGCTGGAGCTGCCCATGGGCCGCTACCTGCTGGAGCTGCGCGCCGAGGGCTGCGAGCCCGTGCGCTACCCCGTGCACGTCGGGCGAAACGCCCACGCCTCGGTCACCCCCCCGGGCGCGGCGGGGCCCCGGGCCGTCGCCCTGCCCCCCGAGGGCAGCCTGGGGCCTGACGAGCGCTACGTGCCCGCCGGCTGGGCCTGGATCGGCGGCGACCCCAAGGCCTACCGCGCCGCCCCCCGCCGACAGGTCTGGGTCGAGGGCGCCGTGCTGCAGCGCACCCCCGTCACCAACGCCCAGTACCTGCACTTCCTCAACGACCTGCTGGCCCAGGGCCGGGAGCAGGAGGCCCTGCGCTGGGCCCCGCGCGAGCGCTCCTGGATGGCCGCCCAGTCCGGCGCCATGCTCTACGGCCGCGACGCGGACGGGCGCTTCGTGCTGGTGCCCGACGGCGAGGGGGACCTCTGGGAGCCTGACTGGCCCGTGGTGCACGTCGGCTGGTTCTGCGCCATGGCCTACGCCCGCTGGATGCGCGAGCGCACCGGCCAGCCCTGGCGCCTGCCCGGGGAGTGGGAGTGGGAGAAGGCCGCGCGCGGGGCCGACGGCCGGCTCTACCCCTGGGGCGACTTCATCGACCCGAGCTGGGCCTGCGTGCTGGAGAGCCACCCCGGCCGCCCCCTGCCGGCCTCCGTCGAGGCCTTCCCCGTGGACGAGAGCCCCTACGGCCTGCGCGGCATGTCCGGGGGCATGTCCGACTGGTGCCTCGAGCCCTGGGAGCCCGAGTACGCCCCCGCCTGCGAGTACCCCCTGGGCGGCGCCACCCTCGACGCCCTCGCCGAGGCCGCCCTCGAGGACCTCGACGCTCTCTCCGAGGACCCCGAGCAGCAGGGCCGCTACCGGGTGCGCCGGGGCGGCTTCTGGTCCGGCTCCCAGGAGGTCGCCCGCCTCGCCTGGCGAAACGGCTACAACCCCTTCCTGCGCGACGCCTTCATGGGCTTCCGCCTCGCGCGGAGCTGGCCGACCTCACGCTGAGCGCGAACACCAGGCGCATTGCCAGGCGCCGTCGCATCTTCAGCGCTCCCGTCGCCGCAGGGCGAGCAGGCCGAGCAGGGCCAGGGCCCAGGCGGGGGAGGGGGCCTGGGCGCGCGCGCTGCAGGCGCAGCCCTTGCCGCCGCCGGGGGTCTCCCCGGTGTCGACCCAGGCGTCGCCGGTGTCGCCGGTGTCCGCGGGCAGCTCGGCCTCGGTCAGCCACACCTCGAGGTCCCGGGGGCGGATGGTGTCGTCGCCGTCGAAGCCCTCGGGGCCCAGGTTCACGACGCCGACGATCTGGCTCTCCTCCAGAATGATCGCCTCGCCGTCCTCCACGATGTGGCCCTGGGCGGGCAGCACCACGGCCCAGCGCACCGCCGAGGCCCCGTCGTAGTGGAACTCCACGGGGACCTCGCCGACGTTCACGAGGAAGTAGGCCGTGCCCAGGTCGTAGGTGGCGTGGGTGGGCGCGCTCATCTCGTCCAGCGCCGAGAGCTCGTCCTCGGGGCGCATGCGGGCCCAGTCGCCGTCGTAGGCCGCCCGGGACCACTCCGGCGCCTCGTCCCCCCGGCCCACGAAGGGGCGCTCCAGGGCGAACTGCAGCACCGCCTGCTCCCAGCCGCCGGTGGCCGCGTCGATGGCGTCCAGGAAGTCCGGCTCGTTGTCCCAAGTGGGGTTGGTCATCGACATCCACAGGTCCAGGGGCGTCGCCCCGTACGTGGCCTCGACGTGGTGCAGCCACATGACCGCGCCGTACTCGAAGTAGGACCAGATCTGGAAGCGGTTCCAGAGCAGGTCCGAGTCGCCCAGCAGGCCCACCCAGGGCACCTCCTGGAAGCTCGGCACCCCGTAGCGCAGGTCGCTCAGCTCCGGGTAGGTGGCCTCCTCGGCCCAGGTCGCCGAGGCCTCCCAGGCCACGTAGGTGGGCTCGGTGAAGTCCGTGGCGAACTGCAGGGCGTGGTTGAACTCGTGGGCCAGGTAGAGCGGCAGCTCCTCGTCCGAGATGCTCGGGTCGATGACCATGTAGGAGCTGGACGCCATGCGGTCGTCCGTGCGGTCCACGTCGATGTAGGGCCCCACGACGTAGGCGCCGCCCTCGGCGTCGGTGTGGATGTAGATGTCGAAGCCGTCGGTGCCGCCGACGCCATCGTCGGGCACGGGCGGGTACCAGCCCCAGCCGTCGACCTGGGTGGCCCAGGCGTCCCGCACCACCGGGAACACCGCCTCGCAGCGGTCCAGGTCCTCGATGCTCTGCACGTGGCAGCGCAGCTCCGACTCGGTGTCGTCCACGTACTCGACCGCGTCCGGCCGCTGGTCCGGCAGCAGCCAGGCCGCGCTCAGGAGGGCCATCGTCTTGCAGTGGAGCATGGCTGCCTCACGCGCGTTAGGTGGGAGGGATGATGTGGCTCCTGCTGCTGACGGCCTGTCGGGCGCTGACCGTCGCTGACGTCACCACGGGCGAATCCGAAGCCTACCCTGAGCTTCGGTCCATCCACCAGCCCATTCCGGCGCGCCTGCTCTTCCGCCACGCCCAGGAGGTCGCGGCCGCCCGGCCCGGCTGGACCGGCTGCGAGGAGCTCGAGCCTCGGCACCTGCGCTGCCAGGCCGAGGGCCCCCTGGGCGCCCCCGCCACCATCGACCTGCTGGCCACGCCCGCGGGCCTGACGGCCAGCCGGCTGCAGCTCCGCGTGAAGACCGAGAGCCCCATCGGCGGGGACCTCGGCTTCGGGGCGCGGGAGATTCAGGGGTTTGAGGCGGCGTTTTTAGAGGCGCCGCCCTCGAGGACGCTCCGCCGGGGCGCCCCCGAGTAGCGCGGCTCGGTCAGGGCGTCGGCCGCGCCGCCCGCAGCGCCTCCGCGCTCACGTAGCGCCCGATGAGGGCCTTGAGCCGGGCGACGGGCTCCTGGTGGAACCAGTCAGCGAGGCGCGCGCGGGTGGAGGGGCGGCGGGGGGCGACCCGGCCCAGGACCTGGATGGCGGCGCTCCGGAGCTCGTAGTCCTCCGGTGAGGACTCGATGAGGGCCCAGGCGTAGCGCCGGTCCTCGGCGTCGGGGGTCAGGGTCTTGGCGAGCAGGCTCTCGGTCACCATCCCGCGGAGCGTGCCGCGCTCGTCCTCGCGCATCGCCTCCAGGAGCTCTCGGGGGTGCACGCCCGCGCCGAGCTGCACCAGGGTGCGCCAGGCCTGGGCCCGCACGATGGGGGCCTCGGCGTTCACGAAGGCCCGCACGCTGGGCGCGAGGCTGGGGTCGCGGGTGTTGCCCAGGGCGACGAGGGCCTGGGCCTGCGCGGAGCTGCCCTCGGCCTCCAGGAGGGCGTCGAGCAGGCGGGTCCGAGCCCGGCCCTCCAGGGCGAGGGGCAGGCGGCCTCGGCCCACGAGGGTCCCCAGCGCCAGGTGGGCTTGGTTCTGCAGGCGTGGGTCGACGCTGGAGGAGAAGGCCAGGTGCTCCAGGGCCTCGACGCTGGCCTGCCCAGGCGTCACCTGGCGAGAGACCATGTGCAGCACGAGGGCGTGGGGCTCCTCGGCCAGCACGGACTGCACCCGCGTGAGCAGGGCCGCCTCGGCCTGGGGGCTGCCCACGTCGCTCAGGGCCAGGGTGGCCCAGTCCAGGGAGCGGCGCGAGGCCCCCGCGGCCTCCAGGGCCGGGAGCATGGCCTGCGCGCGCTCGCGGTGGGCGCGCAGGTAGGCCACCAGGGCCAGGCGCGCGGCGTTGCGCTCGCCCAGGGTCGCGGCGTCGAGCGGGCCGGCGAGGGCCTGGGCCAGGGCCTCGACGGGGAGGGCGAGGGTGGCGGGATCGACCTTGTCGAGGTCGTAGCGGCGGTTCTTCACCTCGGGCGCGGGGCGCTGCCCCACCCAGCGCACCGCCTCGGGGGACAAGGGCGCGGGCAGGGCGTGCTCGGGGTCGTAGAGGCGCTCGAGCTCCACGTGCTCGCGCACGTCGAGGTCGGCGCCGAAGCTCTGGTTGTGGTGGCTCCGAGTGGCGCTCAGGCGCGCCAGCCAGGGCTCCCCGGGGCGCACCCAGGCCGAGGCCTCCGTGTGCACCTGGGGCAGCTCGGCGGGGTCGACGCCCCCGGCGACGCGGCGGCGCAGCAGGGTCTCGCCCTCGGGCGTGCGTTCGGCCTGGTAGGCCATCGGGAGCTCCGCGCCATCGGACCACTGGGTGGCCACCCAGCCCGTCGGCGTCGCGGCCTCCGCGCCCAGGAACTGCAGGGTGCGGGTGAGCTCGACCAGCTCGACGCGCTCGGTCGGCAAGGCCTGCTCAGGGAAGCCGTAGTCCAAGAAGCCGCAGCGCGCGTCGACGCGGACCAGGGCGCGGTGCGGGGGCTCGAGCTCGGGGCTCAGGACCCTTGTGGTCCACTCGACGAGGGCGGGCTGCCCCTCCTCCGCCTCCAACACCCGCAGGTCCAAGGTCGCGCTGGAGCGCTGCTCGGCGCGCTGGGCGGGCTCGCTCGGGCCGGTGGTGCCGGCGAGCTCCACGCGGGCGTCGAGGCTGTAGCTCAAGCGCTGACCTTCGGCGAAGTGACAGGAGGGCTGGGGCCCCACGCCCGAGGCTTGGGCCTCGGAGAGCGCCACGACGGGCGCGGGGGACGAGCAGGCGAGGAGGAGGGGGAGGAGCAGCATGGTGGGGGCCTCGCTCAGAAGCTGATGGTGGTGGTGGGGTAGGTGGTCGTCGAGGCCGTCCAGCTCCCGTTGAGGCCGCCCTTGTTGACGAACGTGACGCGGTCGCAGAGCGTGCCGATGCAGCCGCGCAGGTACACCGAGCCATCCACGAGGTTGTAGCTGAAATCTCCGTACTGGGAGTAGTAGTTGAGCGTCATGTAGTTGGAGTAGATGTTCGCCCCGAGGTTGCCGGAGTAGACCTCGACCTGCCCGTAGGCCAGGGGGTCGAGGTCGCCGCCGACCTCCGCGGTCAGCACGTTGGGGATGCCGACGCCCAGGCTGCCGTCCGCGCCGATGTTGACCTGCGCGCCGAACTCCCCGAAGGTCGCGCTGATGTCGTAGCCATCGGCCCCGGTGGTGTCGTACTCCACGCCCACGTAGGGGCCCCACTCCCCGCTGACGCAGCCGTCGATGGAGACGATCACGAAGAAGCTCTCCTGGAAGCTGGTGCAGGCCTCGGTCACGGGCAGGGTGGTGAGGGTGTAGGTGTACTCGTAGCTGGAGATGTCGGCGCTCTCGGAGACCACGCTGCTGCCGAAGAGGCTCAGGCTGAAGTCGATCGAGCTGCCGTAGTCGAGGCTCAGGTAGTGGTTCTCGTACGTGCTGATGATGCTCATGCCCGCCGCGCCCGTGACGTTCGCATAGAAGAGGTTCGAGCCCCGGACGATGGGCGCGGTCCAGATCTCATTCCTGGTCTCGGCCAGGGCGTTGAACTTCATGAAGTCCGTGTCCCCGTAGCTGGTGAGCCAGACGTCGTGGGAGTAGTCGACCAGGGTGTTGGCCGAGCGGTAGGTGGGCAGGGGCACGTCGACGTCCTCGGCGACGAGCTCGACGAGCTGGCGCACGCAGTTGTCGTCGCCCCCGCTGTAGGCGCTGTCCTGGCCCTCCACCATCGCGCAGCTCTCGATCACCCAGCTGGACGAGGGGTCGGCGACGTCAAAGCGGTCCTCGCAGGCGTCGAAGGGCAGGATGAGCTCCTGCTGGACCTCGCCGGTCTCGAGGTAGCGCAGGCTGTCGATGCTGTCGTCCTGGGCGCCGGCCTCCAGCTCGCCGCGGGCCACCTCCGGGCGCTCGCTGGGGTGGAAGTCCTCGCCGAAGGCCTGCTCGAAGGCCGCGCGGTCCTCGGGGGAGAGGGCCTCATGGGGTGCCTCGCCCTGGGGGTTGGCCAGGAGGTTGACCCAGGCGTCCTCCTGGCGGTCGCAGCCCGTCTCCCGCACGTCGCCGTCCGCGTCGGCCGGGCAGATGCGGTGGCGCATGCGGATGGGGGCCTCGAGGTCGTTCTCGGAGTCGACGTCGGACTGCTGCCCGTAGAGCACCACGTCGAGGTCGGCCAGGAGCATGGGGGCGCCCTTGGTCTGGTGGCAGACCGTGTCGCCCTCGGGGGTGGTGGCCAGCTGCACGACGCCGACGGAGCTCTCCAGGTCCACCGCGCCGAGCTGGATGTTGTCGCCGGGGTTCTCCTCGGCCTCGACC
>JACKEV010000019.1 GCA_020632795.1 Alphaproteobacteria bacterium | reverse complement strand
ACAGGGTCACGGTCTGGGGTTGCGGGGGTTCCGTCCGGGCCCCTGGCCCGGACCGCCTCCGGCGCCCCTACGCCCCCTCACGCGAGGTTGTGAACGACAAGTCTCTATTCACCGGACCACTTCAAATCGACACGGGGGATGCTCAAGTACCTCAGGGGTTTATCTGTGGTCCATACATCCAGATACACAAACTCAAGGTCAGTGGTTGCCAACTGGAGCCAAAAAGCTACGGGAACAACCTCCTCCCCTTTCAGTACTTCCCGTTTGTGTCGGTCAACAGAGGCAGAGGGCATAATAGAGGTCAATTCTGTGTCCATCAGCACGGAAATATCTCGTCCGCACGAGGAAACAAATTTGTCCATCGTAGACATCGTTTGCCCAACTTCTGCTTCTGGGTGAACGACCACCAGAGGGTGGACCCTTCCACCTACTTGCCGATCAACCATCGTCCATGGTAGAACAGAAACGACCTGGGCGTTTGTAGTCTCCATGTCAGGGACGCCAATTAACGCTCTACCATTACCATCCTTGTCCACAACCACCGAAGCCAGCGCGGCCTCTGGGAGATTGGCTGTCCATCTGCACATGGGCGCGAGGTCTTCGAGTGTCTGGGATGACAGTTCGTCAGGAGAAACAACCAGAATGTTGATAATTCCAGCCTTGTGAGCTGTCGCTACGAATTTGCCCAACTCCAAGAAGGAGGTTTCAGGATGAATTCGGAGCATGATGGGCACAGAGTGTTTGTGATGCCGAACAGATGGAGTGACTATTTGTTCGACCTTCTGCCATGCGAATTCGATCTCGCGGGGACTCATCTTGTCCACGATCTGTTGGTTCAACTCGCTCCCTGACGGCCATCTGGGGGGGTCAAGTTCACAAAACTTGACCCCCTCGGGCGACAAGTCAATCACTCGGCGAGGCGTTGAGCATTCTTCGTTATCTAAGTTGTCTGCGAATAATCCAGACAAGGTTGGGTTGAATGCTTCCGCTTTCTCTTGAGCAATTTCTCTGTCGCCACAGCCCATAATGATAGTTGACATCACCATGTAGGTTGGCTGAAGGAATCTCCACCAAGTATGGATTTCTCTGCTTTGGGTGTGCCTCACGTTTTCTTCCGTGTAAGTGGTTGTTGTCTTGCTATAGATGGGGCACGAACGCATTCATGGCTGCCCCACGTTCATGCTGTTCGGCTCTCGCGTGACCGGATGGCAGTTGTGTTCATTGGATTTGCTGGGGAACGTAAAGAGTCCAACCTTGTTGCCTGAACGTGTCTCTCCCCTCTTGGAGAGCGGTTAACTCTTGTTCATCGGCCACCCCCTGCGACTCCAGGTCAGACAGTAGCGTAAGCATGTTTACTCTATTGATAAGGTTTTCCAGCATGTCAGGATCTAACGCGATGCGATTCATTGTGGAGTTGGTCAAGGATAGATCTTTGGTCTCCAATACGGGGAGACCCAAATACCTCGTCGGTTCGACTTCGTTGACAGGCGCAAGAACTGGCACCTGTAGGGCGTTTGCGACTTGTTGAACATCGTCAACTCTGTGAATTTGGCCGGAATTGCAGACTGCCATGATTAACAGTTCTGTGCCAGATTCGTGAGAAACACCGGACTGTTCAAAGAGTTGCACTAATCCTGTGGCGGTCATGTCTCCATCGGTAGTAATGTTCTTATTGCCCTGGACGGGAGTACCTTTGCCTCGCATTACAACATTTCTTCGAGAATCTCTGTAGGCGTCGTGTGCCAATACAACAGCTACATGACGACCTTCCCCAGAATCTCCAGACCTCTTCCGGTGCTGTGCTTGTCGAAACGTCTGGTGTTCAATTCTGGATTCAATAGGTGTTCCTCTGGCTGTTTGTACCAATTTCCGCGCTCCCGCGAACCCTCCGTCAAAATAGCTTGACGTACCATCGCTATCACTATTCCAGGCACTTAGGTCTCCAACCGGAGACCATGTTAAAAGTCGTACGTGCAAGTCGGATTCGGGTTCATCTGGGTTGGAACCATCCTCTGTCGCCACAGATTCATCGTATCCGTTCGTGTCTCTCAAAAGAGAAGGTCTTTGACCTGCATAGCCAAAGGGAGTCGAGGTTGCCTTCGCTGCTGCGATCGGATCCCCCTGCAGAAACCGCCCGCTCACCGGATCATACGTCCGAGGCCCCGTCATACACAGCCCGGTGTCCTCATCCCGCTCGACCCCGATGAACCGATACCGATTCCGCGCATCTCGGCGATCCGAGGCCCGCCCATACGGGAAGTACTCCTCCTGACTCAACAGCGTCCCATCATCCTGCGTCAACACATGCCCGCTGCCGAGGTGATCGCTGTGGTGGAAGAAGACATCCAGGCTGTCCGGATCACTCCCATCCAACACCACCTCAGCCTGCGCGTGCCGCCCGTGCATCGCCGCGTGCAGCACCAGCTTGGTGTAGCTCGTCGTCGCGTCACGGTAGTGGTACTCGAAGGGCCCCAGGTAGATGGAGAGCCCCATCACCCCGGTCTTCTTGACCATGCGCACGACCCGCTGGTCCCCATGCCGGAAGTAGCGGACCTCACCCCCACCCGACAGGTCCACGTACCGGACCTGGTTGTCGTGGGTGTAGGCCAGCTCGGTGCTCCTCGGGGTGCTCAGGGTGTTGCCGTTCTCATCGTAGATGAAGTTCCCCATGGTGGGGTCGCTGTTGGTGGCCTCGGTGTTGTTGCCGTTGAAGAGGTCGATTCTTGTCGACTTGTAGTTCAGGGTCGTCGAGCCCGTCGACTGGTACTCGTCATTCCGCGTGAGGTTGCCGACCTCGTCGTAGGCGTAGGTGTAGTCGTAGGCGACGTAGTCGTTGGGGTCGGGGCTGGTGACCGTCACCCCGGTGGAGCGGTCGGTGATGGTGTTGTGCTTCTTGCCCGTCGCCCGCGTCAGGCGATACCGCGCGTCATAGCGGAAGGTCCGGGTGTTGGGGATGATGTCGTTGGCGGCGTAGCCCGAGGTGCTCAAGGCGTCGGTGATCTTGAGCGGGTTGCCGACGGGATCGTAGAGGTACTCCAGGTCCTGGAGGTGGGTGTCGGGGCTGCCGGGGAGCTGGGTGAAGATCCTCGTCAGTCGCTCGATGGCGCTGTCGTACTCCCGCTCGGTCTCGACCCCGTTGCCGTGAACCAGTCGGGTCACCTGACCCCGGGCGTTGTACGCCACGCTGGAGACCACGTCCTCCCAGCCACCCCC
The DNA here is from genome assembly GCA_020632795.1 of Alphaproteobacteria bacterium. Taxonomy (GTDB): domain Bacteria; phylum Myxococcota_A; class UBA796; order UBA796; family CAJQPC01; genus JACKEV01. Next base: position 238,686 of record JACKEV010000019.1, on the reverse strand, counting down.
GGTCCCCCGGTCCAGCTCGAGCTGCTCCGGCATTCCCGCTTCGTTGTAGCTGGTCCTCAACGACATGCCCTCAGGATAGTCCACCTGCGTGACGCGACCGGCGGCATCATAGCTCGCGTCGATCTCGATCGTGGTCGTGTCGGTCAGATCGTTCAGGGTCAGCCAGGTGCTGACACTGTCCCTCGCGGTGTCGTCGACCTCGGGATCCCAGTCCGCGCCATCCGCCCACAAGTCACTCGTCGCGTTGTCCCAGGCCTTCGCACTTCCGTCCTCCTGGGGCCAGAAGCGGTGACTGGTCTTCGTCACCAACCCCCGCCAGTCGTACTCGAAGAAGCGCACACCGTCCGCGTCGCGCTGCTCCTCGACCCGGCCGAAGAGGTTCTTGGACTGGTAGGTGGTGAAGTCGACGTGCTGGTCGTCGTAGGCGATGTAGGTCCGGTGTCTTCCGGTCGCTTCGCGTCAAGCGCTCAGCGCACGCTCGAAGAGGGAGGCTCGGCTCCCCGAGGCCGAGGTCAGCAGGGAGCAGCGGGGCTGGGCGTGCCCCTCCGCTTCGCTCCGGGTCGGGTGCTGCGGGGGTTCCGTCCGGGCCTGTGGCCCGGACCGCCTTCGGCGCCCCTACGCCCCCTCACCCGGGCCATATAAAACACAATAAAAAGTGGAAAGCAAGCGTCGTCTCGTCAGCGAGATGAAACCAACCGCTCCAGGTCGCCCTGGGCCGCAGGAATATGCTCGGCGGCCTTCATCAGCCAATGTTTTGCCCATCGAGGGCTCTTCCTTACACCATCTCCATTCCAATACAGAAGCCCCAAAAGATACATGGCCCAAGGATAATCTCCTTTTGCTGCCATGCGGTATAGCTTGGCGGCAATAGTGTAGTCCTGCTCAACACCGAGTCCGTGCTGATAGTATACACCTAAAGCGCACGTTGCTTCCATATCACCAGTTTTCATCGCTCGTGGGAGCCACTCGTGTGCTTTGTCATACTGTGCCTCTACTCCACGCTCTCCGCAGTAAATCATTGCCAACTCACGAATCGCGCGTATATGTCCCTTCTCTGCGGCAGAGTGATACCAATGCAGGGCCTTCTCCCAACTCTGAGAGACCCCATCGCCTTCGGCATACATACACGCAAGATTGAATTGTGCTTTTTCGTTCCCAGCATCAGCAGCCTTCTGATACCAACGTCGTGCCGTTTCTAGATCCTGAGGGACCCCTTCGCCACTCCAGTAACAGTATCCCAATTCCAGTTGTGCAGAAGAAAGACCCTGCGCGGCGGATTTCTTGTACCAGTGGATTGCCTCCACAGGATTGGCTTCGACACCAGTGCCTTTCCGCAGACTTTCGCCTACCAGTTCCTGTGCAACAGCATCGCCTAACCTTGCAGATTCCAGATAGCAGGTGTATGCAGATACCTCGTCTGGATCTCGACCAGAATCGAAATCACGACCCAATTGAAGCCATGCGTGTGAGTCTGTTGACCCTGAAAGACGGCGCATTCTCAGAGATAGTGTTTGATATCGGTTGGTCATTCCAGAACTCCAGAACGGTGACGGAGGAAGTGTTTTTGCTGGTGGGGTGGAGTGCGTTGGAAATAGATATTCATTCATCACCTCCTTGGCGGAAGTGACCATGCCGACCCCCACCATCAAAGTAGCCCGCGTCTATCCAAAGATCTATATCATGCCTAATTGTCCAAAGATCACTCAGAAATTCTATTTGGGAGGGATTCAGGTTGCGAACAAACAGCGCCTCTTCTTCAGATAGATTGTCCCATCCAGTAATGGGGTTGTATCCATAGGAAGCACCTGCTTCGGGCGATTCCAGAATGGCATCAAGAACCCCTAAAGGACCTGCTCGCCGACCGAGGATTCTACCTGCACGGCCAATTGTACGCCCGATAGTCTTTTTGGGTGGCCAAGAACCGGGCCATCCTGGGGGCTTTTTTCGTCTGATGTATTTTCTTCGTTTGTCTCCTTTTTCTGTCCCAGCATCCTTGTCGCGGCGTTTCTCTGCTTGTTCATGTTTGTTTCGATTGCTTTCGCGTGGGTTTTTTGTATGTCCTACGTCCTTTCGATTTGAAGAGTCTCTTCTGGGGTCGTTGTTGCCATTCTTCTTTCGATTACGTGTTTTATTCCCTGCAAACAATGGGTCGTCATCGCAGTCACCATCCAGAACAGGGATTGGATCGACGTCAAGAGGTCTCAGTTGATCGAGGACCCCAGTTTCCTGCCAGAGTAGAATGGTGCCGAGGAAGTCTGGTGGTTCAGGTGGGTCGGGGACAAGAGGTGGTTCTTCAGCCTCGTCGAATGCAGAACTGGAAGAGAAGGAGTCAGGATCCGCCCCACTCGCATTCGCCGCCTCCTCATCCGCATACCCCCCACCATCACTCCGCCGCACCGGATTCCCCGACGCATACACAAACGGACTCATCCCCCCCGAGATCAACGGATCCCCCTGCAGAAACCGCCCACTCACCGGATCATACGTCCGAGGCCCTGTCATACACAGCCCGGTGTCCTCATCCCGCTCGACCCCGATGAACCGATACCGATTCCGCGCATCCCGGCGATCCGAGGCCCGCCCATACGGGAAGTACTCCTCCTGACTCAACAGGGTCCCATCATCCTGCGTCAGCACATGCCCGCTGCCCAGGTGGTCGCTGTGGTGGAAGAAGACATCCAGGCTGTCCGGGTCACTCCCATCCAACACCACCTCAGTCTGCGCATGCCGCCCGTGCATCCCCGCGTGCAGCACCAGCTTGGTGTAGGCCGTCGTCGCGTCCCGATAGTGGTACTCGAAGGGTCCCAGGTAGATGGATAGCCCCATCACCCCGGTCTTCTTGACCATGCGCACCACCCGCTGGTCCCCATGCCGGAAGTACCGGACCTCCCCCCCGCCCGACAGATCCACGTACCGGACCTGGTTGTCGTGGGTGTAGGCCAGCTCGGTGATCCTCGGCGTGCTCAGGGTGTTGCCGTTCTCATCGTAGATGAAGTTCCCCATCGTGGGGTCGGTGCTGGTGGCCTCGGTGTTGTTGCCGTTGAAGAGGTCGATCCGGGTCGACTTGTAGTTCAGGGTCGTCGATCCCGTCGACTGGTACTCGTCGTTGCGCGTGAGGTTGCCCACCTCGTCGTAGGCGTAGGTGTAGTCGTAGCTGACGTAGTCGTTGGGGTCGGGGCTGGTGACCGTCACCCCGGTGGAGCGGTCGGTGATGGTGTTGTGCTTCTTGCCGGTCGCTCGCGTCAGCCGATACCGCGCGTCATAGCGGAAGGTGCGGGTGTTGGGGATGATGTCGTTGGCCGCGTAGCCCGAGGTGCTCAAGTTGTCGGTGATCTTGAGCGGGTTGCCGACGGGATCGTAGAGGTACTCCAGGTCCTGGAGGTGGGTGTCGGGGCTGCCGGGGAGCTGGGTGAAGATCCTTGTGAGCCGCTCGATGGCGCTGTCGTACTCCCGCTCGGTCTCGACCCCGTTGCCGTGTACCAGCCGGGTCACCTGACCCCTCGCGTTGTACTCGACGCTGGAGACCACGTCCTCCCAGCCACCGCCGGTCCCCCGGTCCAGCTCGAGCTGCTCCGGCATCCCTGCTGCGTTGTAGCTGGTCCTCAACGACATGCCCTCAGGATAGTCCACCTGCGTGACGCGACCGGCGGCATCATAGCTCGCGTCGATCTCGATCGTGGTGGTGTCGGTCAGGTCGTTCAGGGTCAGCCAGGTGCTCACGCTGTCCCGCGCGGTGTCGTCCACCTCGGGATCCCAGTCCGCACCATCCGCCCACAAATCACTGGTCGCGTTGTCCCAGGCCTTCGCACTTCCGTCCTCCTGGGGCCAGAAGCGGTGACTGGTCTTCGTCACCAGCCCCCGCCAGTCGTACTCGAAGAAGCGGACCCCGTCTGCGTCGCGCTGCTCCTCGACCCGGCCGAAGAGGTTCTTGGACTGGTAGGTCGCGAAGTCGACGTGTTGATCGTCGTACTCAATGTACGTCCACATCCGCCTCAGCTTGACGTCGGTGCCGTCGTCGGTCTCTTCCTCCAGCGGTCGGCTCAGGGCGTCGAAGGTGCGGTCCACCTCGATGTCCCGGGCGTCCCTCGACCAGATGGGGTTGCCGGCGGCGTCGGCCAGGGCGTAGCGCGCGCCGAGCGCGGTGCCGTGTTCGCTCTCGATGCGCCGCCCGGCGTAGTCGTAGCCGAAGGTCCAGGTCGCGCTCATCAAACCCCGGGCGTCCCAGACCGCGGTGACCTCGTCGCGCAGGTTGTAGACGCTTCGGGTGACGTGGGTGGTGCTGCCGCCCAGATCCTCCTCCACGGCGATCTCGCGGCCCAGGGCGTCCATGAACACCTGGGTGGGGGTGCCCTCATGCCCGGAGAACCAGCTCAGGGTGCTGCCGTAGCGGGAGTCCCCGCCGGTCAGGTGCCCGCTGTTGTCGTTTCGGTCCGCCGCCTCGCGCACCCAGGGGTGATAGGTCGTCGTCTCATAGGTCCCGTCAGGGTGATCCACCCGCACCGGCCGCCCCAAGGGGTCGTAGGTCGTCTCGACGAAGTCCCCGTCACTCGGGGCCTCGGCGTAGGCCGACGAGCCCGAGAAGCTCGGCTGCCAGGCCTTCACCACCAGGCCCTTGTGGTTGTAGAGCTGATGCCCGGTCACCCGGTAGCGGGGGGTGGAGGGGCTGCCCGGCTCGGGCTCGGCGGTGTGGCGCTCCTGGAGCACCCGGCCGAAGCCGTCCAGATACCGAACCACATCAAATGTATCGCCTTGTCGCACCTGTCGCGTTTTTATCAACACGCGGATCGGCTGGGTGTCGAAGTCGTAGTCGTACTCTTCGGTGGGGTGGGTCGTGGGGTCGCCCTGCCAGGCGCTGCTGACGTACTTGCCCTGCACGGCCTTCCAGGCGGGCAGGCCGCTGGGGTCATAACCGAACGATGTTCGGTTATCGTTGGCGTCCTCGACATGGTCCACGCGGAAGGGCAGCTCGGCGCGGGTGAGGGTGGTGGGGTGGCCGGCCGGGTCGGTGACGCCGATCGGGAAGAGATCCCAGGTGCCCTCGTAGGTGAAGGTGGTGGTGTTGCCGTTGGGGTCCTTCGCGCCGGTGACCAGGCCGTCGCTGTTGTACTGGTATCGCTCGGCGGCGACGTAGTGGTCGGTGCTGTCGGTGATGTAGTTCCCTCTTGCGCTTCGGGCCGCTGAGGCCCCCGAGCCGCCGGGGTAGGTCGCGCTGATGAGGCTGTCGGTCAGCGCCAGCACCAGCCGGCCGCTCAGCTTACCCTGGGTCACCCCCGCGGACGTGCCGCTGCCCGGGTAGCCCAGGCCCTGATACGCGGTGCCGTCATAGAAGCGCTTCTCACGCGACAAGAGTGTATCGGGGCTGCCCGGGGCGTATCGCTCGACCTGATACACGAAGCCGATGAGGTAGCTGGGGGTGTAGGCGCCGAAGTCGTCGCCCGGGTCGCTGTCCACGGGGTCGTGATACGTCGTGGTCGTGTATCGCGACAGGGTCACGGTCTGGGGTTGCTCGTGATCGGAGGTGTAGACACCCTTCCGGCCATACCCCACCTCGTCCACCCGGGTGGGCAGGCCATAGCCCCGACCCTCGTGCAGGTCGTAGGTCGTGGTGGTCTCCACCCGGCGCCAGTCGGTGCCGCGCTCGCTGTGGATCACCCTTGCGGTCACTGGAAGCGGCGCGAAGCTGAGCTTGTCCGTGCCCGGGGTGCGCCCGACGGCGAACACCCGATACCCCGACTCCTTGACCACATAGGGCTTCGCGGTGTCGTCCAGGCTGTACGTCTCCTCCCGCAGCATGCGGCCCCGCAGGGCCCGCGCGGCCCCTGGGGCGGCAGGAATGTCCTGGCCCAGGGCCCCGAAGGGGTAGGGGTGGTAGGTGTCCCGCAAGGGCACCGACACGCCGGGGTGATACCAGCGCTTCACCAGGACCTGCGACAGGGGTTGCGGGTCTCCCACCTCGGCCTCGCGGTCGAGCTGGTCGACCTGGGCGAAGCCCCGGAACTCCCGCTCCACCCCGTCGTACACCCCGTGGTGATACCGATACGTCACCCCCAGGGTGTTGCCCGTGACGACGTCGGTGGTCGTCACCTGCTCCACCACCCGCTGGGCCGAGGGCATCGCACTCCGCCAGGGCTGGCCCGCCGCCCGGTCCCGGGCCCAGTGCGACGCCGAGCTGCCATAGGCGATCGTCGTCGTCGCCCCCAGGCCGTTGTCCACCGTCTCCAGCAGCTCGGGCTGGCCCTCGGGGAACAGCTCCAGGAACCGCCAGTGCCCATACGGATGCACCGGGTCGGTGAACAGCATCCCCTGCGCCCCGCTGCCCAGCAGGTCCACGGGCTCGAGCTGCGCGTCCCCGCTCGCCCAGCCCAGCCGGTGGGCCTCCCCGGGGCTCAGGCCCCACCCCGCCTGGTTGAAGAACACCACCGCTTGACCCGGCTGGTGCCAGATCAGATCCGCCTGGCCCGAGCCGCTGACGTCCGCCCAGCGCAGGCTCCGGGGATCCACGTCGGTGAGGTTCGGCGCCCCCTCCAGCTGGAACGGCGCGTCGAACCGGCCCAACCCCAGCGCCGGCCACACCGTGATGCGACGCGGGCCCACATGCACCAGGTCCGCCAGGCCGTCCCCTGTGATGTCCGCGAAGAAGACCCTCGGATCATCCAGCCGAACCGGCGGCGGGCTCGGCAGGATCACCCCCGGGGCCCACGCGCCCTCCCCCAGGTTCAGGAACATCACCCAGCCCCCGACCCCCGCCCGCAGCGCATCGGGCACCCCGTCCGCGTTCAGGTCCACCGTGCGCACCCCTGGCGCGTCCAGGTCCACCGAGGGGTATCCCCTCAGTCCCGGCATCTTCCGAGCTTGATCCGCCCATGTGAGGAGTCTTCTCCCAACCAAGGAGAAGCCCATGTCAACGATGCTCCCGCCCGACGCCGTCGGGGACCACATGTACCAGATCGCGCTGCTGGCCGAGCAGGTGGAGGTAGAGGCGGAGGCGGTGCTGTCGAGCGAGGAGGAGTTGGAGCAACTGTTGCACATCGGCGGTGTGCTGGCGCTGGTGCGGGTGCTGGGTGCGGAGGCGCGCTCGCTGAGCGCGAGCATCCTGGAGGGCCGAAGGAGCGAGCCCGAGGAGATGGAGGAGTAGACGATGCCCCAGCATGCAACAGTGGCGCGGTGGAGCGTGCTGATCGACGCACAGGAGGCCTCGGGTCAGAGCGTGCGTGAGTTCGCGGAGTCGCGAGGTCTGAACCCGTCGACGCTGGCCTGGTGGCGCTGGAAGCTGGAGCGAACCCGGGGTCGCGCCGCGGAGCGCTCTCCGTTTCTGGAGCTCGTGGTGGATGAGCCCACCGGGACGGGTGTGGTCCTGCTGGAGATCAGGGGCCTGGGTGTCCAGGTCCAGGTGACCCGGGACACTGATCTCGCGTGGCTGCGCGAGGTGCTGGAGGCGCTGTGCTGATCACGGCCCCGACGCGCATCCTGGTGGCCCGGGAGGCGGTGGATTTTCGGAAGCAGATCGATGGTCTGGCGGCGCTGTGTGAGGTGGAGCTGCGGGAGAGTCCGCTGGATGGCACGTTGTTTGTGTTCCGTAACCGGCGGAACACCGCGCTGAAGATGCTCATCTGGACGCACGGGGGCTTCCTGCTTCTGTACAAGAAGTTGGAGCGGGGGAGGTTTCGCTGGCCCGAGATGAGCGCCGATCGACGACGCATCACCTCGGCCGAGTTGGCCGCGCTGCTCGAGGGGATCGACCTCTCGCGCTGTCGTCGTCTGGGTCGCTGGAACCCGAAGACGGGTGTTGAATCTGTACGGGATACGGGGTAGAGGGGGTCATGACCGGCTTGGCCCAGATCCTCGATGAGAACCGCCGCCTGCGCGCACAGCTTGACGCTCAGCGGGCGCACTTTGAAGCCCAGATCGCGGAGAAGGAGCAGGAGTTGAGCGCCCAGCGGGCGGAGCTGGCCCGGCGCGACGTCATGGTCGACGCCCTCAAGGCCCGCGCCGACCAGCTCGAGCAGCACCTCGCGTGGCTCAAGCTCAAGGCCCGTCGCCCGGCTTCGGAGCGCTTCGTGCCCGAGGGCCAGGGAGAGCTTCCCTTCCCCAGCGACGTCGAGGCGCCGCCGCGCATGCCCGTGCCCGATTCGGTCGAGGAGGGCGAGCCGAGTACGCCCGCGCGCGGCCGTCGGGCCAAGCGACGTCCGAAGCGGCGACGGCGTGAGGACTTCAAGCACCTGCCCTCCCGAACCGTGACCTGTCCGGCTGACCCGGGCGCGGCTTGCGTCCGCTGCGGCGGCGCGCTCCAGGTGATCGGTCAGGCCGAGTCGTTCCGTATCGAATGGGTCCCCGGCCACTTCATCGTCGAGGACGTCGTCCGTGACAAGTGCGCCTGTCCGAAGTGTCCGCAAGAGGGCGTGCTCACCGTCCCGGGGCCCTACCTGCTCGACCGTGCGCTCTGCGGAGATGCCCTGCTGGCCCGGGTCATCGTCGACAAGTTCGCGGATCACCTCCCGCTGCACCGTCAGGCCCGACGCATGCAGCGCGAGGGCTTCGAGGTCCACACCAACACCCTCGCCGGATGGATCCAGCAGGGTGCCGACGCCTTGAGGCCGCTCGTGCGTGCCCTCCGCTTGGGCCTGCTCGCCGGGAGCTTCCTGCTGGGCGACGACACCGGCCTGCCCGTCCAGGACGGCTCGGACGGCGCGCTGCGAAAGGGCCGGATGTGGGCGTTCACCGATCAGGAGCATGTGTTCTACGCCTTCACCGACTCCAAGGCGGGCGTCTTCCCCGCCGACCTCCTCGCCGGCTTCCAAGGAGACCTCCTCCTCGTCGACGGCGGCTCCGAGTTCAACCGCGTCGTCCGCAACCTGGGCCTCGAGCGCGCCGGCTGCTGGTCTCATCTGCGCCGTTACTTCTTCGAGGCCCTCGCCTACCACCCCGCCGAGGCCGGGCTCGCCCTGGGGACCGTACGGGATCTCTTCTGCCTGGAGCGAGAGCTCGCCGGGCTCACCCCCGAGGAGCGACGCGTCCAACGCCAGGCCCGCGCCAAGCCCCTCGTCGACGGCCTCTTCCGCTGGTGCCGAGAGATGTCGGCCTTCATACGCCCGGCGTCCAAGCTCGGAAACGCCCTCACCTACGCCCTGAATCAAGAGTCCGCCATGCGCGTCTACCTCGACCACGGCGAGCTCCCCATGCACAACAACCTCACCGAGTTGATGCTCCGACAGCCCGTCGTCGGTCGAAAGAACTGGCTCTTCGCCGGCTCAGCCGGCGGCGCCAAGGCCGCCGCCGATCTGTACTCGCTCATCGGAACCTGCTTCCTCCAGGGCATCGATCCTCACACCTACCTGGTCGACGTCTTCAAGCGACTGCCGACCCACCCGATCCGTCGCATCGCTGAGCTGCTGCCGCGGGCGTGGAGGCTTGAGCGAGAAGGTCACATGGCGACGCCGTCGGGGCTATGACCGTTCGCCGGGTGGATACACCGAGGGCGCACGCGACGACACATACGGCGCACCCCAGCCCCCGCCCGGGACCCCGCGGTACACCCTCGCGCCGCCGTTGACGACCAGATCCCCCCAGCCGTCTCCGCTCAGGTCCGAGATGCGGTTCCTGTCTGTCGCTTCGCGTCAAGCGCTCAGCGCACGTACACAGAGCAGGCTCGGCTCTCTGTGCCCGAGGTCAACAAGAAGCAGCGGGGCTGGGCGTGCCCCTCCGCTTCGCTCCGGGTCGGGTGCTGCGGGGGTTCCGTCCGGGCCTGTGGCCCGGACCGCCTTCGGCGCCCCTACGCCCCCTCACGCGGAGGATATTGCGGCCCGATAGAAATGCACATGGGATGATCTCATGGACATTCTCTTACCAACGGGACATGATAACTTGTTTCCTTAGTGCAATCGTATAGCGAGAAGCACAGGCACTCATCTGACCAACGTAGTATACCTCCTTGGCGTCCGTCTGCCCCAAAACTACACAAAGAAATGAAGTCTCCATCAATTCGCGTGGTGATCTGGTAGTGAATTGGCTGGAGAAATCCATCTCGGACTAATTTGTGTGAATCGCTCGCCCATAGTTGTTCCAGGTGTTCTGGAAATTGGCCCATTCTTGCATTGTAGCCACATGCTTTCCACATGTTGACATATAGAATTTCTCTATTCATTCGTCTGGAGACTTCGAGAGATGATTCTCTGTGGGAACCGATCCAGAAGTCTGAAGTGCATGAGAGCAGAAAAACGAGCGAGATGGAAGGGGTCATCAAGTATTCTCAGACAGATCCTTGTTGCGGATTTGGTGGTATGTAAGGATGCATGCGCACAAGATTTCTATAATATTAAGTATTACTGATCTATTCGCGAGTTTCTGGGATGATCTACGTCAGGATTGATGGTAAAGGTGTCCGACCACGAAATGGTGATATCATAGTCGGTTGGTGAATTTTGACCTTCAACCAATCTGAGAATATTCCGAACAAAAAACATATCATAAGCATCGCTTCGGATGTTGTAGTTTGGATCTACACGGTCTCGGTATGAGAACTCAAGATCGTACTTGTATATGCCAGAATCAGTGATGGTCAGTGTACCGGTAACAATTACGCCTGGGTTTGGCTGGTTCAGTAGATGACGACCTGTTCCCCAAGTGTCAGTTGGTTCTATAAGACTGAAGTACGTGCGTTCATGGTTTGGTGACACATTGGTGTCCCACCATGTCCAGTTGATGCTGTATTGTCCGGGCATGGTGCCTTGGTTGAACTCGCGGCTATTTGCGTCATTGTAAAGGTTGGTTGTCGTCCATGCAGTGTAGCCGTAACTGTCCTTTACGTATTCTGACCATTGTGGGTCATGGTTGATGTTGAGGGGAAGCCCAGAACCCCACAACCAGTGGGTCAAGATCCTTTCACCAATCGGGTCCCCAGGCCCCTTCACTTGACGGAGAGGATCAACAACGGGATGGACGGGCTCCATCAGATCCCACCGTCCTTCATAAGCTGTTTGGAGAAGTCTGTTGGCATAGTCCGGTGGTTTAGGATCGGGTGGGGGAGGAAAATTAATGAATTCGACGGGTGATTCAGGTGCAGTGTCTGCCGGGTAATAACCGGATGAATCGAACGTGGATATTGGCGATGACATTGCGTATTCGAACGGAGTAGTCGGTGGGAGATTACTTGAAAGAGGATCCCCCTGCAGAAACCGTCCACTCACCGGATCATACGTCCGAGGCCCTGTCATACACAGCCCGGTGTCCTCATCCCGCTCCACCCCGATGAACCGGTATCGGTTCCTTGCGTCCCGCCGATCCGAGGCCCGCCCATACGGGAAGTACTCCTCCTGACTCAACAGGGTCCCGTCATCCTGCGTCAGCACATGCCCGCTGCCGAGGTGATCGCTGTGGTGGAAGAAGACATCCAGGCTGTCCGGGTCACTCCCATCCAACACCACCTCAGCCTGCGCGTGCCGCCCGTGCATCGCCGCGTGCAGCACCAGCTTGGTGTAGGCCGTGGTCGCGTCCCGGTAGTGGTACTCGAAGGGCCCCAGGTAGATGGATAGCCCCATCACCCCGGTCTTCTTGACCATGCGCACGACCCGCTGGTCCCCATGCCGGAAGTAGCGAACCTCCCCCCCACCCGACAGGTCCACGTACCGGACCTGGTTGTCGTGGGTGTAGGCCAGCTCGGTGATCCTCGGGGTGCTGAGCGTGTTGCCGTTCTCATCGTAGATGAAGTTCCCCATGGTGGGGTCGCTGCTGGTGGCCTCGGTGTTGTTGCCGTTGAAGAGGTCGATCCTTGTCGACTTGTAGTTCAGGGTCGTCGAGCCGGTCGACTGGTACTCGTCGTTGCGGGTGAGGTTTCCGACCTCGTCGTAGGCGTAGGTGTAGTCGTAGCTGACGTAGTCGTTGGGGTCGGGGCTGGTGACCGTCACCCCCGTGGAGCGATCGGTGATGGTGTTGTGCTTCTTGCCCGTCGCCCGGGTCAGCCGATACCGCGCGTCATAGCGGAAGGTGCGGGTGTTGGGGATGATGTCGTTGGCCGCGTAGCCCGAGGTGCTCAAGTTGTCGGTGATCTTGAGCGGGTTGCCGACGGGATCGTAGAGGTACTCCAGGTCCTGGAGGTGGGTGTCGGGGCTCCCGGGGAGCTGGGTGAAGATCCGGGTAAGCCGCTCGATGGCGCTGTCGTACTCCCGCTCGGTCTCGACCCCGTTGCCGTGAACCAGCCGGGTCACCTGACCCCTCGCGTTGTACTCGACGCTGGAGACCACGTCCTCCCAGCCACCGCCGGTCCCCCGGTCCAGCTCGAGCTGCTCCGGCATCCCTGCTGCGTTGTAGCTGGTCCTCAACGACATGCCCTCAGGATAGTCCACCTGCGTGACGCGACCGGCGGCATCATAGCTCGCGTCGATCTCGATCGTGGTGGTGTCGGTCAGATCGTTCAGGGTCAGCCAGGTGCTGACGCTGTCCCTGGCGGTGTCGTCGACCTCGGGGTCCCAGTCCGCGCCGTCGGCCCACAAGTCACTGGTCGCGTTGTCCCAGGCCTTCGCACTTCCGTCCTCCTGGGGCCAGAAGCGGTGACTGGTCTTGGTCACCAACCCCCGCCAGTCGTACTCGAAGAAGCGCACCCCGTCTGCGTCGCGCTGCTCCTCGACCCGGCCGAAGAGGTTCTTGGACTGGTAGGTGGTGAAGTCGACGTGCTGATCGTCATACGCGATATACGTCCACATCCGCCTCAGCTTGACGTCGGTGCCGTCGTCGGTCTCCTCCTCCAGCGGTCGGTTCAGGGCGTCGAAGGTGCGGTCGACCTCGATGTCCCGGGCGTCCCTCGACCAGATGGGGTTGCCGGCCGCGTCGGCCAGGGCGTAGCGCGTGCCGAGTGCTGTGCTGTGTTCGCTCTCGATACGCCGCCCGGCGTAGTCGTAGCCGAAGGTCCAGGTCGCGCTCATCAAGCCCCGGGCGTCCCAGACCGCGGTGACCTCGTCGCGCAGGTTGTAGACGCTTCGGGTGACGTGCGTGGTGCTGCCACCCAGGTCCTCCTCCACCGCGATCTCGCGGCCCAGGGCGTCCATGAACACCTGGGTGGGGGTGTCCTCGTGCCCGGAGAACCAGCTCAGGGTGCTGCCGTAGCGAGAGTCCCCGCCGGTCAGGTGCCCGCTGTTGTCGTTGCGGTCCGCCGCCTCGCGCACCCAGGGGTGATAGGTCGTCGTCTCATAGGTCCCGTCGGGGTGATCCACCCGCACCGGCCGCCCCAGGGGGTCGTAGGTCGTCTCGACGTAGTCCCCGTCACCCGGGGCCTCGGCATAGGCCGACGAGCCCGAGAAGCTCGGCTGCCAGGCCTTCACCACCAGGCCCTTGTGGTTGTAGAGCTGATGCCCGGTCACCCGGTAGCGGGGGGTGGAGGGGCTGCCGGGCTCGGGCTCGGCGGTGTGGCGCTCCTGGAGCACCCGGCCGAAGCCGTCCAGGTAGCGGTATACGTCAAATGTGTCGCCTTGTCGCACCTGTCGCGTCTGGATGAGGACCCGGATGGGCTGGGTGTCGAAGTCGTAGTCGTACTCCTCGGTGGGGTGGGTCGTGGGGTCGCCCTGCCAGGCGCTGCTGACGTACTTGCCCTGCACGGCCTTCCAGGCAGGCAGGCCGCTGGGGTCATAACCGAACGCTGTTCGGTTATCGTTGGCGTCCTCGACATGGTCCACGTGGAAGGGCAGCTCGGCGCGGGTCAGGGTGGTGGGGTGGCCGGCTGCATCCGTCACTTGGGTGGGGAAGAGGTCCCAGGTGCCCTCGTAGGTGAAGGTGGTGGTGTTGCCGTTGGGGTCCTTCGCGCCGGTGACCAGGCCGTCGCTGTTGTACTGGTATCGCTCGGCGGCGACGTAGTGGTCGGTGCTGTCGGTGATGTAGTTCCCTCTTGCGCTTCGGGCCGCTGAGGCCCCCGAGCCGCCGGGGTAGGTCGCGCTGATGAGGCTGTCGGTCAGCGCCAGGACCAGCCGGCCGCTCAGCTTGCCCTGGGTCACCCCCGCGGACGTGCCGCTGCCCGGGTAGCCCAGGCCCTGATACGCGGTGCCGTCGTAGAAGCGCTTCTCACGCGACAAGAGTGTATCGGGGCTCCCTGGGGCGTAGCGCTCCACCTGATACACGAAGCCGATGAGGTAGCTGGGGGTGTAGGTCCCGAAGTCGTCGCCGGGATCGCTGTCCACAGGGTCGTGATACGTCGTGGTCGTGTATCGCGACAGGGTCTCGGTCTGGGGCTGCTCGTGGTCGGAGGTGTAGACACCCTTTCGGCCATACCCCACCTCGTCCACCCGGGTGGGCAGGCCGTAGCCCCGGCCCTCGTGCAGATCATAGGTCGTCGTGGTCTCCACCCGGCGCCAGTCGGTGCCGCGCTCGCTGTGGATCACCCGCGCGGTCACCGGAAGCGGCGCGAAGCTGAGCTTGTCCGTGCCCGGGGTGCGACCGGTGGCGAAGACCCGATACCCCGACTCCTTGACCACATAGGGCTTCGCGGTGTCGTCCAGGCTGTACGTCTCCTCCCGCAGCATGCGCCCCCGCAGGGCCCGCTCAGCACCCGGGGCGGCGGGGATGTCCTGGCCCAGGGCCCCGAAGGGGTAGGGGTGGTAGCTGTCCCGCAAGGGCACCGACACGCCGGGGTGATACCAGCGCTTCACCAATATCTGCGACAGGGGTTGCGGGTCCCCCACCTCGGCCTCGCGGTCGAGCTGGTCGACCTGGGCGAAGCCCCGGAACTCCCGCTCCACCCCGTCGTACACCCCGTGGTGATACCGATACGTCACCCCCAGGGTGTTGCCCGTGACGACGTCGGTGGTCGTCACCTGCTCCACCACCCGCTGCGCCGAGGGCATGGCACTCCGCCACGGCTGACCCGCCGCCCGGTCCCGCGCCCAGTGCGACGCCGAGCTGCCATAGGCGATCGTGGTCGTCGCCCCCAGGCCGTTGTCCACCGTCTCCAGCAGCTCGGGCTGGCCCTCGGGGAACAGCTCCAGGAACCGCCAGTGCCCATACGGATGCACCGGGTCGGTGAACAGCATCCCCTGCGCCCCGCTGCCCAGCAGGTCCACGGGCTCGAGCTGCGCGTCCCCGCTCGCCCAGCCCAGCCGGTGGGCCTCTCCGGGGCTCAGGCCCCACCCCGCCTGGTTGAAGAACACCACCGCCTGACCCGGCTGGTGCCAGATCAGGTCCGCCTGGCCCGAGCCGCTGACGTCCGCCCAGCGCAGGCTCCGGGGATCCACGTCGGTGAGGTTCGGCGCCCCCTCCAGCTGGAACGGCGCGTCGAACCGCCCCAGCCCCAGCGCCGGCCACACCGTGATGCGACGCGGGCCCACATGCACCAGGTCCGCCAGGCCGTCCCCCGTGATGTCCGCGAAGAAGACCCTCGGATCGTCCAGCCGAACCGGCGGCGGGCTCGGCAGGATCACCCCCGGGGCCCACTCGCCCTCCCCCAGGTTCAGGAACATCACCCAGCCCCCGACCCCCGCGCGCAGCGCGTCGGGCACCCCGTCCGCGTTCAGGTCCACCGTGCGCACCCCCGGCGCATCCAGGTCCACTGAGGGCGCACGCGACGACACATACGGCGCACCCCAGCCCCCGCCCGGGACCCCGCGGTACACCCTCGCGCCGCCGTTGACGACCAGATCCCCCCAGCCGTCTCCGCTCATGTCCGAGATGAAGACCCCCGGCTGGTCCAGGCGCGCCCGCGCTGGCGCGCCGACCCGGCGCGGTGAGGCATACACCCCATCACCCAGGTTCTCCCACAGCCAGTGCGCGGTGTCCGTGGTGCGCAGCAGGTCCGGCAGCCCGCTGCCGCTCTGTCGCACCAGGGTAAGGTCCCGCTGCGACAGGCTCCCCCCGGGCAGCGCCCCCGCCACCTTCGTCCACCGAGAGTCCTGCTCTGGACTCACATATCCGAAGCTCAGGCCCGGCAGGGTGCGGCTGCAGCTGTCGGTGTCGTAGCCGGTGATGGCTACCCCGCTCAAGAGGGAGCGCCCCGTCAGGGTCGAGCGTGTGTAGCTCAAGTTGTAGCAGCGATACACGAACCAGGCCTGGTTCGAGCTTCGCTGCACCTCGCAGTCGACGCGGGCCAGCCGGTAGCGCTGCAGCCAGCCAAAGCCCACCCGCGCCGAGCGGATCGGGTCGGGCCGCTCGTCGTAGCTCAGGGTGATGCGGAAGCAGCCCGCCCAGCTCACCTCCACCAGCCGCGGGGCCCGGTCCGCCGCGCTGCGCGTGTAGGTGTACTCGACGGTATTGCCGTGGACATCCTGCTTTCGGGAGACGTACCACGTCGCGACGCGACCGTGGTCATCGTGCAGACGGTGGTCGGGCTCCAGGCCGTAGAACACCCGGGTGCCGTCCCGCTCGGTGACCACCCAGTAGTCCCGCCCCCCGGCGGCCTCGTGGCGGATCCGGGCGAAGCGCTGCTCGATGCGCGGCCGATACCGGCCTCCGCCCAGGGCGATCAGCTCGTCCCCCTGCAGGGCGAAGGTGTCCACGCCGTCGTCGTAGCATGGCAGACCCCGGTCGATGCGACGCGACACGCTGGCCAGCCCCAGCGACCAGCCCTGGCCGCACAGGCCGTTGCCCGCGTGGGTCGAATACGACAGCGCCAGCGCCGGGGCCAGCCCCGCGTGCCCTGGCGGCGCCTCGATGGGCACGCTGTAGCGCCCCGTGCCGCTGTAGGGGTCCGCCTGGAACGTCTGACCCGCCGAGTGGACGCTGCCCGCGCCGCTCGGCAGCGCCAGGATCTGCTCGGAGAGGTTGCCTGGGGTGCTCATGATTCCCTCCCGATCGACTTAGTTGAGGACCACGCTGTGGGCGTACTCCAGCATCAGGCGCACGTCCTGGACGCGACTCAGGTCCAGCGTCCCGTGCCCCGTCGAGCTGACCGCCCAGGGCGTCGTGCCGTCCACGAAGGTCCAGTCGGACGGCAGGCTGGTGAACGGCTCGCTCAGGAGCTGCTCGTCCCGATACCCCAGCACCGTCAGCCGGTGGACCTCCACGTCGTCGAACCGCACCGGGCCGCCGCTGGTCGCGACCACCTCCAGCCCCACCGTGCCCGCCGTCAGCGGACCCGTGCCGTCCTGCACCTGCTCGATCAGCGTGAAGGTGTCCACGGTCACGCTCAGGACGTCGTCGTACACCGACACGTCCACCAGCAGGTACTCATCCGAGGGGAAGCCGCTGCCCGGCACCGTGTACGTGCTGCCGAGCTGGGTGTCGGCGCCGCTGATCACCTTGAAGACCTTCACCGTGGTCGCGGTGAGCTCCACCGCGTAGTGATCCGTGCCGTCGTCCCGCAGGCGCAGCCGGGCGGTGCCCCCGCCCAGGCGCAGCTTCACGCGCATCAGCACGTCGGTCCAGGCGTCCCCGTCGTCGTAGGTCGCCACCCCCGACGCGCTCATGCCCTCGGTGCCCTCCAGCGGGCCCTTGCTGGTCTCCACCGCGTCGCCGTCCCAGTCCACCCGCTCGAAGTCGCTGCCCGCCGTGGCCGGCTGCACCTTGATGACCCACCGCCCCAGCGGCGAGCCGCTGGGCTGGGCCGGGCTGCCCGTGTAGAAGGTGTCCTGCAGCCAGGTCTCCAGCGTGGTGTTCGGGCTGGCGTCCGGGTCGGTGCTCAGGTCCCCGCCCAGCGCGGTGTAGGCGATCTGGTCGGTGAGCGTCAGCTTGACCCCGGCGGGGTCGTCCTCGTGACACAGCCGCACCACCAGGGCCGGGGAGGGGGACTCCTCGTCCGCGCCCAGCAGCGGCGAGGCCAGCAGCGCGTCGATCAGCACCGGGTTGGACTGCCACAGCGGCAGGCTGCGCACGTCCAGCGACAGCAGCCGCACATCCAGCGCCTCGGTGTCCTCCCGCATCGCGGTGAACGCGCGGAAGGTCTCGTCCGCCTTCGTCGCGAACGAGGTGTAGACGGTGTCCAGCAGCTGGCCGTCGTCGCCCATCAGGGTCCAGGCCGCGTTCTGCTTCTCCTCCAGATCCTGGTCGTAGGCGCACAGGAACCAGAACGTCAGCTCCACGTCCACGATGTCGTTGAAGTCGAAGTTGTTGGCGATGCGCTGCAGGCGCAGCGTCCAGCCCGACTCCAGCCCCTGGTGCTCGATGGGCTTGAGCATGCCCTGGGGCGCCGACAGCACCGCGCGGTCGCCGCGCACGTCGAACTGCGAGAGCTGGAGCACCCCCAGCACCCCGGAGACCGGCTTGAGCACGTAGTCGGTGTAGTCGTCGGCGGGGCTCTGCAGGGTGGTCAGCGGGTCATAGGTCCAGTCGGCGTTGACCTCGCCCTCGACGTAGTCGTTGGTGTTGGGCACCCGCACCACATAGGCCCCCGGCGACACCAGCACCCCGCGCACCCCCGACGGCGGCACCAGCCCCACGATCTCCACCCGCGCGTCCTTGACCCGGTGCAGGTAGGTGCCCGGGAAGTGGCGGTCGATGTCCTGCTGGCGCAGCACGAAGGTGCAGCTCCCGCTGTCCCGCAGGCTCTCCATCGCGGTGGCCGAGAGCGTGGACAGCGAGATCGTCCACTTGACCTCCTGGAAGCGGAAGGTCTGCCCGGAGGTGTACTCGGCGCGCAGGGTCTCCAGGTCGGTCAGCATGCGCTGGCCCTCGCTGAGCTTGGACAGCTCCCCCTCCTTCTCGTAGGAGGTCTTCACCACCCCGAAGTACCGCAGGGTCTCGTGGATCAGCGCCCGCTGGGCCAGCCAGCACAGGCGGTTGGCGTGCACCAGCAGGGCCTCGTGGGTCTGCCGGGCCTGGGCCAGCAGCACCCCGTAGCCCTCGCTGGAGAGGGTCTGATCCTGGAGGAAGGCCAGGTAGTCGGCGGCCTGGCTGGCGCGCAGGGCGGCGAGGTCGCGCTCGGCGATGGCGACGTTGTGGGCGGCCGAGCAATACGCCACGGTGGCGTCGAACGCATACTTCGCGCTCTCCAGCACGGCTTCGTCCCACTCGTGGGCGATGCGCTGGGCCTGCATGCCCAGCTTGGCGCTGGCCGCCTGGCCTACGTATGGGATGTTGTTCGCCGCCTGGGCGCGCTGGGTCGCGCGGGCGTAGTCGGTGTAGCCGGACTCGCCGTGGAGGAACTGCCAGGCGCGGGAGAAGACAGGTTGCCCCTCGACCGGCTCCCCATTCGGCTGCTCCCCGGCCACGAAGGCATCCAATCCCTCGTACCTCTCCTGGCGCCACCGCGCGACCGGGCGGCTCTCCAACACCTCCTCGTCCACCACTGCGCTGCGCGCCTCGGCCGCGGTCGACTGCGTCACGGTGTAGGCCGCCTGCGCGGCGCTCATCCTGCACTGCGCGTTGGTCATGTCCACCCGCAGCTCGGCGACCTCGACCTCCGCGTTCGCCAACTCCACCCCCTGCTCGGCCTGGAACTCGATCGCCTGGGCCTGCTCGTAGGACTGCAGCATCGACAGCACCCGCTGCTCCGCCTGCAGGGCCCGGTCGCAGAGGTTGCGGGCCTCCTGGTAGAGGTGCTGGAAGGACCAGGGCGGCACGAAGTCGTCCCGGAAGCCCATCCAGTTCATGCCCGCGTTGATGCCGTTGACCTTGCCCAGCGCCACGCAAGCGATGGCGAACAGCTTCATCCGGACCTCAGAGGACGCCGACCAGGTGATGTCCAGGTCTCCGGACTGAATCCCCCGGGTTGGGCGCATGGCGTCGTCCTCATTCAACTCCGGGATGGTGCTGCTGACGTAGGCGCTCGTGAACGTCGGGGCCGCGAAGAAGTCGTAGGCGCAGGTGATCCGCTCCTGG
The DNA here is from genome assembly GCA_020632795.1 of Alphaproteobacteria bacterium. Taxonomy (GTDB): domain Bacteria; phylum Myxococcota_A; class UBA796; order UBA796; family CAJQPC01; genus JACKEV01. The sequence continues at coordinate 218,961 of JACKEV010000019.1, read as the reverse complement.
GCCTCCAGCAACGGCACCTGGTGGATCGAGGGTGGCCGGCGCACCACGTAGACGTGGTCCTCCAGGACCGGGTAGGCCCCGCTCTCCTCGTAGGTCACCGCGAAGATGCTCAGATCGCCGATGTCATGACCGCTGTTCGGGGCCTTCTTCGAGGCGTTTCGCTCGGTGATGGTCTGATACAGCCCGGTCATCGCCGCGCGGGCCTCGTCGACGATGCTGCTGTCCCAGTTCGTGATGGCGCACAGCGCGTCGTTGTACCAGCGCAGCGCCTCATCCCGCTCATCTCGGCGGTAGTATCGATCCGCCAGGTCCAGGATGCCTTCGCAGTAATCCACCACGCTGAGCTTGACGACGGCGGTGTCCGAGCCGCTCTCGACCGCCCCGCCCGTGGTGGAGTCCAGCCACCGCGTCGAGCACATCAGCAGGTTCGCCGAGTGCTGCCCCGGCAGGTCCCGCGTGCTGCTCACGTCTCGCTTCTGGGTGCCGTCCGACTTGTACAGGTTCACCTTCAGCCCGCCGTAGCGGTCCGCCATGTCCACCCGGCCCAGAGCCATCCACGCCTTGCGCAGGCCCAGGGGGATCTGTACGCAGTACAGCCAGGTCGCGATCACCGCGAACACGCCCGGGTTGGCCCAGCAGGCCTCGTCCCACACCAGCGCCTCACCCGACGTGGACTTGAGCCGCTCCTTGAACGCGGCCTTGAGGTCGGTGACGAAGCTGGCGTCCAGGATGGGGATGTAGACGTCCTCGTCGCTCGACGTCGGCCCCGGGAGCACCACGAACTTGGTGTAGGGCGTGACGCTCATGTTGTTCAACAACGTGGTGGGGTACGGGCTCGGGGAGGGCAGGTCCAGCACCGACGCGGCGGTCGCCGAGGCCCACAAGCTGCCGAAACGGCCCTCGAACTCCGAGAGCGCGATCTTGTCGCCCACGGCGTCGAACAGGTCCAGCTTGTTGGCCGTGTCGAAGAAGTTCGTGATCTTGCTGCCCCCGACGTTCCGGCGCAGGACCTCCTTCTCCTTGGCGTCGAAGTCCCGGGCGCGGGTTAGGTCGCCGCCGCTCAGCAGGCCGCTGACCAGCCCCGTGTCGGCGTCGCTCAGGTTCTTCCAGGACTTGTCCTGCACCGCCCGCTGCAGCGCCGCGCGGGTCAGGCGGGGCAGGGTGTTGACCTCGGCGTTCTCCGAGCTGATCGCGCCGCGGAAGCTGGTCTGCTCAGCGGAGTCCAGCTCGTCAAAGGTGAAGCCCCGCAGCCGGAACCGGGAGACGTGCTTGTCCCGCCGCAGTTGGGGCCACGACACCCCAAGCGGCGTGTCGTCCGAGCCGGGGAAGGCCTTGCAGACGCAGCAGGAGACCACCGCGGACTCATCCAGGGTCAGCCCCTCGGCGTGGTCCAGGTCGCCGACCACGTCGAACTGCTGGGCCAGATGGTGCCAGTGCCGGCGGGCCTGCTGGTAGGCGGTCACCGCGTCCCGGCTCTTGCCCGCCAGGATGGCCTCGTTGCCTCGCAGCACGGCGGCCTGGAAGCGCAGCAGCACGGCGAGGCACTCCGCAGCCTCGGTGTCGTCGGCGTCGGTGTTGTCCAGCACCGAGGTGGCCGTCAGTGCGTTGGAGATCCGCTCCGACTCCTGGGACGAGAACGGCCCGGAGAAGCCCACCGCCCGCATCAGCTCGGAGACCCCGGGGTTGGCGATGCGCCGGGCCTCCAAAAGCCAGCGGGTGTCGAAGCTCTGCTGGTCCAGCTCGGCGGGGCGGGACTCCGTGCTGACCAGGTCGTCCAGCCAGCCCGCCAGATCCACCTGGGTCTGCCCGGCCAGGTCCTCGTAGGGCGGGGCGCCGACCCCGATGCTCTCGGCGTCATGGAGGTAGTCGGCGGTGTAGCGGTCCATGCCGTCCAGGTTCAACAGCGCCGTCACCACATAGGCCTTCTCGATCTCCCCGCCGGTCCAGGTGCTCGGGTAGAGGTCGTCCATCAGGTCGACGACCTCCTGCTGGGTGTAGCGCAGCAACTTGCGGGCGTGGGTGAAGCCCGCCGCCCGCAGGTCGGCCAGCACGTTGTCCTCGGTGGTGCCTTGCGGATAGCCGGCGAAGATCTGGCGGTTCAGCCGGCGCAGGGTCGGGACGAAGATGACGCTGCTGGTCGGCAGCGTGTCGTCGGGGCCGTAGTTCTGTGGATCCAGATCGATGAGGCTGGTGGGCGTCGCCGCCCGGATCGCGTCGATCACCATGCACAGGCGGATGTCATCGGTCGTGCCGTCCGGCCGCCCCACCGCGTAGTAGTCCTGGGCGATGCTGGCGAGCGTCTCTCCGGCGTCGGTCTTGTGGATCGCGTTGGCCATAGGAGTCCCTCCCTTCGCCGGCGGGCGATGGTGCTGATGATTTGTGTTGAGTAAGTCGCGATGTAAGAATCAGGTCATTCGCGCAGCGCGGATCGCCGCGAGCACGGCCCCGACCGAAGCCGAGGTCCCCGCCTGATCGGGGATGGGGGTGGCGACCGAGGCCAGCAGGTTGGGCCGGCCCGGCCGGGTGGAGACGAAGACGGGCACGCCGCGCGCCTGGAGGTCTTCAAAAGCCTTCATCCAAGCTCGGGTGACGCGACTCAATGGCGTCGCGCCGCGCAGCCCTACAGGCACCGCGAGCGCGGCGAGATCCGGGGCCTCCCGCAGCGCGGCGGGCAGCTCCCGAGACGGCGCGAGCCAGCAGATGGCCTCCGGCGCGAGGCCGGCGTCCCACGCGGCGCGGGCCAGCGTGTCGCCGTGGGGCGTGTCCTTGAAGTCGACGATCCCGATTCGCATGACCCCCCTCTGTCGCCTCCGCGTCCTGGGGTACTCCGATGGACGGCAGTCTTGAGTCCCCGGTTCCGACCCGCAAGAAAAAACCTCGGGTCAGCGGACCCCCCGGACAGAGACAGGCAAAGGGGGTCGCGGTGTGTCAAACGGCACAGGTCCGAGTTTCGACGCCACTTCATGGGGACGCGGGAAATCTGGAAGTAGGAGAAGTTGTAGCACTAGTTGGATTTGAGAGGAGAGTCCGGGGAATAGTCCTCGGATGATCGAATATTCACCCAGGCCAACGAGTGAAACAGAATCGATCGGGTAACCAGTTGGTATCGTTCGTGGTTAATGGGTTCGTGGTAGATTACCGTAACAAACAACTGTCTTCCTGATAGACAGGTTGGATGGCCCAATCCCTGATTTGCGGCAGATTCATTCTCGGCCGCTGTCCAAAGCTCGTCGATGACGGGTGAGAAGGTTGGCGCAATGGTCAACTCATCCCACCTCCATCGAAGATCCGTTTCGTTAGATTGGAAGGAGATTCCCGTATCACTGACATGCACCACGACCTTCTGCCCAAGACAATCAGCCGAGAACGCGATGGGATCTGCTACAGGAAAGGAGGAGAGGATCTTGTCGACACAATTGTCATGACGGCATTCGTCCGCGGTTGTAGAGGATGGTGTGGTGGGGCTTGAACAGCCGATCCCATAGATGAAACAGAGGAGCAGGGTCATGGGGTGTGCCCTTGCGGTCCAGGTTGATCTCTCAATCATGGAAGACTCGTATATGGCTTGGTTTGAGATCCACGGCCGCTTCGTTGTGGATCGCTTTGACGATACAACGCTCCTCTTGGAGATCAGTTGACAGTCCAGTACAAATCGTGTTCCTGCACCAGCATATTCATGGTACCCGTGTATCGACAAGAGACGGGGACTCCGATGGGGTGTCGTGCGAGGGTCAGTTGACTTTTTTCTGAATCGGTTGGAGTCCATGTGTCGCATGGGTTTGTTCGCATGGATACAACCCCCCCGATCAGCAAGCCAAGGGAGTGGTCAAGGGTTACCTCGCGGCATTGTTCGTTTACATCGATCAACAATACGGCGTTCATGGACGTAGAGCAGACCTCATTCAGGCTGACAGCAGGGGGCCCGACGATCCGGACGACGATCTGGTCACCGGAGCGCCAGATGAGCAGGGGATCTGAGCCACGAATGCCGCTCGGCATGCTGAAGGTCTCTGGTGGAGGCGCCGTTGTTTTTGCGTTGCAGCATGACAACAGCACCAAGCCTGGGAAGATACGCATCACTACCTTGTGAGTCCTGTATACATGGCGTCTACCCGCACCCAAGCGTGTCGCAGGTCGCTTCGACCCTTCAGCAGATAGCAACCGGTCATGAATCGGCATCATCTACCGCCTCGGTCGGGTTTCGAGTTGACAGTTGCCGAACCTCCGGCCGCTGCCGCGGTCTTCACACAGCATCGCGCGCGTCCTCCGGTTGGCGGCACAGACCAGCCCCGCAGCGGGACGCTGCACGTAGTAGTCTTGGACATCGGCGTCATGGATCTCGCGGACGGCATCGGAGAACGTGAAGTCCGCGATGGGGGACTAGGTGGACTGAGGAACGGCTTGAGGATCCAGGTCCCCTGGGGGGTTGGAGACCACGTCGACGATGTAGTGCAGGGTCTGGCAGGTCTTGATGAAGGGTCGCCCTCCGCCCGTCCGCGCGCACTCGACCACGGCCAGTGTAGTCGTCAGGAAGATCGTCAACGGGAGCCTGGCTTGCATACGTCCCCTCTCGCGTGATGTACAGTTCCGCGCGCCACCACCGGCCCTACACCCCACACCCCGGCCGCCACGACGGACAGGGCCACGGCGCTCCTCGCCCCCCAGGCCACCTCCGCGAGCGTCTGCTGCAGGCGCGCGTTGGGCACATCCGCGATGACATCCCCAGGCGAGATCAAGGGCACCTGGAGTAGGTGCAGGATCGAGGAGAGCAGAAACTCCATCGACAGCCAACTCATCAGGACAGCCGATCCCGGGATTTTCAATCCACATCCGTTGATTTTCAAGGATTAAACTTGACAATAGTCTAACAACTGTCAAGGAGCGCATCGTCCCCGACCGTGTGATCAGCGTCGGATGCACCTCGACACCCTTCGCACCCGCTCACTGCCCGCCGGCCACCTGCCGGTCATCCGGGGCATCATCGATCAACTCGGCATCGTCGACATCATCGACGACCGACTACCGAAGCACCCGCTGGCCAAGGTGTCCGACGCGGAGTGCGTCGTGGCGATGCTGCTCAACATCCTCTCTGGCCGGGTGGCGCTGTGGCGGATGGACAGGTGGCTGGACAAGTTGGACGTGGAGTTGATGCTGGGCGAAGGCGTGGAGGCGGGCTTCTTCCATGACACCCGACTCGGCCAGGCTCTGGATCGCCTCGACGAGATCGGGACGGACCGCATCCTGGGCGACATCGTCACCCGCTACCTCACCCGTCGGGTGCGAAACACCGAGTGGTCGCTGCACCTCGACACGACGACGGTGTCCGTCTACGGTGAGTACGATGCAGACGAAGAGTTGGCGTTGACCCACGGATTCTCGAAGGACAAACGCCCCGACCTCAAGCAACTGGTGTTCGGTCTGTCAGTGCATGGCTCGGCTGGTATCCCGCTGACGATGTCGGTCAGCAGTGGGAACACCTCGGATCAGATCTCCAACCGGGACCACCTCGCGCGGCTGGCGAAGCTGCTGCCCGACGAGGACGAGATCACCGTGGTCGCGGACTGCAAGCTGGTCGACGCTGACACACTCGGGCAGCTCTCGCGTTCGGGCTTCCATATGGTCAGCCTGGTGCCCAAGACCTTCGGCCTGCGCGCTGGACTCATCGACCGCGCCTGGGCCGCGGAGGCCGACATCGAGGCCTGGCCGATACTTGCCGAGCGGCCTGGACCCAAGAAGGCCGACCCACCCCGTCTGTACCGGGGCCGCTCCTTCCACGAGGTGCTGCCTGTGACCTTCGACACCGACGACGAGGGACAGACCATCCTGTCGCATGAGACATGGCGCTTCCTCGTCGTACATTCCGACCAGCTCGCCGCGCGGTTCGACAAGTCGCTCCCCAGCAAGCTGGAGCGCGAGGCCGGGACGGTAGCCGAGACACACAAGCGCCAGCTCACGAAAGGCTTCGCATGTGAAGCAGACGCTCTCCAGGCTGCGGAGCGCCTGGTCAAGGGCTTGAAGCTGCACCGTGCCGAGGTCTCCGTGCGCAGCGAGGAGCGCACCCTCAAGCGCGAGCGACGCGGTCGTCCTCGCAACGGGGAGGCGGCTCCTACCGAGATCGTCTGGTTCGCCGATGTCGCGCTCGAGCCCGATGGCGCGGTCATCGAAGCGCTCCGGCGGCACGCCTCGTGCTTTGTGCTCATCACCGACTGGATGGAGGACTCCTGGGACGACCAGAAGGTGCTCGCGGAGTATCGCCACCAGTCGCTCGTCGAGGGACACACCGGGTTCCGCTGGCTCAAGGGGCCTGCCGGCGTCGCCCCGGTCATGCTCAACAACCCTGAACGGATACGTGCTCTCGGGCTCGTCATGATCCTCGGACTGATGGTCCGCAATCACCTCCAGTTCACCCTCCGCGCGCGAATGCTGGAGCGGGGCGAGGGCATCATGCACCCCTTCCGCAAGAAGGAGGACCTCAAGCTCACCACCGAGATGGCCCTGGAGTGGTTCGGGGGCATCCACGTCGTCTTTGTCTCCATCGACCAACAACCTTGGCGCCGCACCGCGCCGGAGCTGTGTGAGGAGGCGCTCGACATCCTCAAGCTGCTCGATCTCAAGCCGATGATCTACGCACGGCCGCCGCCGAGACGCTGAAAGGGGACGGGGCCGCTCGAATATTCGAGGGAGGTGCCTGTCAGACCCCGGGATTCACAGTCAGGACGCCGGTCGCCAACCAGCGCCGGGGGAGGAGGAGCGAGCGGGCGGGCGACTGCGGCCCGAACCAGAGGCCGCCCACGAGGACCAGCGCGCCGGGCATGTAGCCGGCACCCAGCGGCGCCAGCACATAGCGGAGGCCGCCGTTGACCCACCCGGCGGCGTGGATGGGGCCCCCGACCCCCCCAGTTTGACGGGATCCGGAAGTGTGGGAGCTGGGCGCCGGCCAGCGCCCCGCCGACGGAGCACAAGACCCCGGCCAGCGCGACGAACGCCGTATCGTGGACTCGCCTCGCTCTGCGGTTGTTGCGCCAGACGATCCCTCCCAGCCCGCCGACGAGGATGGCGACGAGCAGGAGCACGTCCCTCATCAGCAGCTGGTGCATGGTCACTCCTCGCGCACGGCTCCCCCCGGTGAGACACCAGGGCGCCGCGGTGGTTCATGCGGCCCGGCCGCAGAGCGCTACGAACCAGGGTCCCCATCCTGGGCGATGGTGTTCGATGTGTCATGTTGCATCACCCCGTAGAGCTTCCGGTCATCCGCGTCGACCGACGTCAGCCGGATGTCGACGGCCTCACCCTCCGCGGGAGGTCGTCCCCGCCATCCTCCTGGGAGGACACACGCGAGGGCGCCGGTGCTCAACCGCGCGATCAGGAAGTCGCGCCCGGATCTCATCACAGAGCCCGGAAACAGGACACCTGGACGATAGATATCTGGCTTGAACCAGGGGTTCAGCTCTGGGGTGACCTCTCGTATGGACGCCACGAAGACGGTGCCCCTGAGCCCCGACCGGCCAGCCAACAGCCTCATCACCTTGACGCGGATGACGTCGCCAGGCCGGACGTGGTCGGTCGACGCGGACGTCCATGAGAACTCCATGCCGTCCACGAAGCCCTGCTCGCCGGAGGGATGCTCGATGTATGCGCCCCACTGCCCGACCTCGACGACGCGGCACGCGACGATCTCATGAACCTGAAGGGGGGGCGTTGAGCCTGAGCACTCCATCCATCCAGGATACCCCGGAGCGGCCTCATCGGGGCCTCCCGCAGCTCGGCCGGCAGCTCCCGAGACGGCGCAGGCCAGCAGATCGCCTCCGGCGCGGGCCAGCGTGCCGCCGTGAGGCGTGTCCATGAAGTCGACGCCACTTCATGCGGAAGCGGAGCTAAGGATCACAATTCCCGAAGAACGTCATCGAGGGGAGCTCAACACATTCGATCTGATGCATGTCGACGTCCTTCACGCAGAAGATGTGTTCTGTTGGCATTCGAAACACAACATCCCGCTCCGGGATGGCGGAGGCCGTCATGCTCTCCCTGAAGTAGTCAACCGTTGACGCCGGCTGCCATTCTTGTTGGAAGATCACATCATGAATGTGAAAATCATGGATATAGGCCACCGCGGCTACCCGGTGGAGAGCGTCGCAGATGACGGCTCGCTCTGCATAGGAGGGAGAGAAGAGAGGCCTCGAGCAAGCAAGGAGGACGTGGAGTATCATGGGAGTATACATGATGTAGACCTGTACTGTTGCATGTCTTCGGATACGGGATGCGTCATCTACCGCCTCGGTCGGGTTTCGAGTTGACAGTTGCCGAACCTCCGGCCGCTGCCGCGGTCTTCGCACAGCATCGCGCGCGTCCTCCGGTTGGCTGCACAGACCAGCCCGGGAGATGGACGCTGCACGTAGTAGTCCTGGACATCGGCGTCAAAGCTCACACCGAAGGCATCGGAGAACCTGTACTCCGCGATGGGGCGCCAGGGTGCTTCAGGGATGCCCTGGGGGTCCGCGCCGGATGAGCTGGCGGCGGCTGAGATGACGACGAACTCCAGGTTCTGGTAGGTGTCGATGAAGGGCTGCCCTCCGTCCGTCCGCGCGCACTCGGCCACGGCCAGCGTAATCGTCAGGAGGATCGTCAACGGGAGGCTGGCCGATACCTGAATCACGGATCTCTCCTCACGATACGACACAGAATCGACGGATCTCAGGCAGCGCGCTGGAGGACAGCTCCCTGCAGAGCCGCTGCGCCTTCCCGAGGGTACCGCACACGGCCGCCAACGCCAGCCTCTCTGAGCTGGCGTCCATCTCCCAGACCTGGAAGAACCCGAACCGGGTGAACTGGATGGTCTCCGCAACCCAGCGAACATCATGGTGGTCCAGGGAGAGCCAGGACAGCACGTCATACAGAGTCTGCTCGACGCAGGCGGTGTGTATGGGCAGCATCAGGTCCACGCCGAGGCGGTGCCCATGAAGCCAGAAGGCCAGGACAAAAGCGCTCTCCTCAGACGCGAACTCAGCGACCAGGAAGTCCCCGAGGTCGGGCTCGACGTCGGGCTGAAGTCGGACGCCGCAGGTGTCCGCGAGCTGCTCCGGCGACAGCTTGATGAGGGCGGCGGGGAGCACGTCGCCGTGCGACCATCGGTCTACCCGGGTGAACACGACGAGTCTCCGTCTTGCTGCCGAGGGCCTGGTACAGCCCCCAGCGCCTCCGCACGTCGCACGAGCGCCTCCTGCTCACCGGACCGCACCACCACCTCCAGCACCCCACCGCCCATCAGGTGGTTGGTGGCGTCGTGCGCTTCCTTGAGGCCCGGGTGGCTCACCGATGTCCGCAGCAGCTTCGTGAACGCGATCTTGTGGAAGCCGTCTCGCCAGGAGACGAACCGCACCGTCTCGTCGGGCTGGGCCATCTGGGATCTCCTGTTGTTCGACAGACCGACCCTATCGCAGGGCGCCCTCAGGGGCGCGGCTCCCCCGGTGAGACACGAGGGCGCCGCCGTGGTTCCTGGGGCCCGGCCTCCGCGCGCAGGGGAACGACGCGGCCGAGGGAAAAGCACCCCATGAGCCATCGGGTCAACGGCTGAACGCCCCGGTTGACTCAGGCAAGAGGGTGAGGCCGAAGCTCGGCTGTGGCCGATCGTGCGCGCAGGGCTCCAGCAGCGGCGCGCGGATCGCGAAGACGACCTGCAGCTCGTGGTCGCCGCTGGCGTGGGAACGGAGGACCTCGACCTCTGTGCCGGCGGGCAGGTACGGACCCGTAGCCTGCGCGGCGTGCTCGCCCCCGAGGGCGACCGGCTGGGTCAGCACCCAGCACCCAGGTTCCCACTCGTGGGTGCCGAAGGACAGCTCGCTCCGCAGCCAGGCTGTGACGACGTGCAGACCAACGGCCCCCAGGATGACCCCAAGCTGTGAATCCCGGGGTCTGACAGGCACCTCCCTCGAATATTCGAGCGGCCCCGTCCCCTTTCAGCGTCTCGGCGGCGGCCGTGCGTAGATCATCGGCTTGAGATCGAGCAGCTTGAGGATGTCGAGCGCCTCCGCACACAGCTCCGGCGCGGTGCGGCGCCAAGGTTGTTGGTCGATGGAGACAAAGACGACGTGGATGCCCCCGAACCACTCCAGGGCCATTTCGGTGGTGAGCTTGAGGTCCTCCTTCTTGCGGAAGGGGTGCATGATGCCCTCGCCCCGCTCCAGCATTCGCGCGCGGAGGGTGAACTGGAGGTGATTGCGGACCATCAGTCCGAGGATCATGACGAGCCCGAGAGCACGTATCCGTTCAGGGTTGTTGAGCATGACCGGGGCGACGCCGGCAGGCCCCTTGAGCCAGCGGAACCCGGTGTGCCCCTCGACGAGCGACTGGTGGCGGTACTCCGCGAGCACCTTCTGGTCGTCCCAGGAGTCCTCCATCCAGTCCGTGATGAGCACAAAGCACGAGGCGTGCCGCCGGAGCGCTTCGATGACCGCGCCATCGGGCTCGAGCGCGACATCGGCGAACCAGACGATCTCGGTAGGAGCCGCCTCCCCGTTGCGAGGACGACCGCGTCGCTCGCGCTTGAGGGTGCGCTCCTCGCTGCGCACGGAGACCTCGGCACGGTGCAGCTTCAAGCCCTTGACCAGGCGCTCCGCAGCCTGGAGGGCGTCTGCTTCACATGCGAAGCCTTTCGTGAGCTGGCGCTTGTGTGTCTCGGCCACCGTCCCGGCCTCACGCTCCAGCTTGCCGGGGAGCGACTTGTCGAACCGCGCGGCGAGCTGGTCGGAGTGTACGACGAGGAAGCGCCATGTCTCATGCGACAGGATGGTCTGTCCCTCGTCGTCGGTGTCGAAGGTCACAGGCAGCACCTCGTGGAAGGAGCGGCCCCGGTACAGACGGGGTGGGTCGGCCTTCTTGGGTCCAGGCCGCTCGGCAAGTATCGGCCAGGCCTCGATGTCGGCCTCCGCGGCCCAGGCGCGGTCGATGAGTCCAGCGCGCAGGCCGAAGGTCTTGGGCACCAGGCTGACCATATGGAAGCCCGAACGCGAGAGCTGCCCGAGTGTGTCAGCGTCGACCAGCTTGCAGTCCGCGACCACGGTGATCTCGTCCTCGTCGGGCAGCAGCTTCGCCAGCCGCGCGAGGTGGTCCCGGTTGGAGATCTGATCCGAGGTGTTCCCACTGCTGACCGACATCGTCAGCGGGATACCAGCCGAGCCATGCACTGACAGACCGAACACCAGTTGCTTGAGGTCGGGGCGTTTGTCCTTCGAGAATCCGTGGGTCAACGCCAACTCTTCGTCTGCATCGTACTCACCGTAGACGGACACCGTCGTCGTGTCGAGGTGCAGCGACCACTCGGTGTTTCGCACCCGACGGGTGAGGTAGCGGGTGACGACGTCGCCCAGGATGCGGTCCGTCCCGATCTCGTCGAGGCGATCCAGAGCCTGGCCGAGTCGGGTGTCATGGAAGAAGCCCGCCTCCACGCCTTCGCCCAGCATCAACTCCACGTCCAACTTGTCCAGCCACCTGTCCATCCGCCACAGCGCCACCCGGCCGGACAGGATGTTGAGCAGCATCGCCACGACGCACTCCGCGTCGGACACCTTGGCCAGCGGGTGCTTCGGTAGTCGGTCGTCGATGATGTCGACGATGCCGAGTTGATCGATGATGCCCCGGATGACCGGTAGGTGGCCGGCGGGCAGCGAGCGGGTGCGGAGGGTGTCGACGTGCATCCGACGCTGATCACACGGTCGGGGACGATGCGCTCCTTGACGGTTGTTAGACTCTTGTCAAGTTTAATCCTTGGAAATCAACGACGGTGGGTTGAGAACCCCGGGATCGGCTGCCCAAGCAGGACCAGGAGCGCGCGATGAGTCATCTCACAAACTCCATTAAAGTATTAAATAATTTCCTCTATTTATCCTCGCCGCCTGGCCAGGTGCCTCTCCACCGCCTCAACCACCTCCTGGCTGCTCATCTCCCAGACGGCCCCCGGCTCGACCCCCCGGGCCATCATGGCGACGTTCGCCACCAGCTGCCCGATCCGCCAGTCCGGGTACGCCTCCCAGAGCGCCAGCAGCGCAGCCATGACCTGCGCGCGCTCCTCACGGGTGGACACGAAGATTCTCCAGCAGACCACGACCCTCACGGTCGAAGAGGCCTTCAAGCGGGTAGGGGGCGGGCTCAAAATCCAGCATGAGCGTGACCGACGGCTCTGCGCCGCGGGACGTGCGCGCCTGGACGAGGTCGAGCAGCCGCACGAGCACCGAGCAGGGCGTCTCCGGCTCGACCCACACAGTGAGCGCTGAGGTCTCCCAGGGGGCGGCGGTGCAGCACCCGGACACCACCGTCACCCGACCGTCGCGAGAGAGCCGCAAGTCTGCGGGCCTCCGCTGCCGCTCCCACGCTTCGGGTTCGAGGAAGCCGAGGTTCACCATCAGCACCAGGGGGTCATGGTCGATGGAGACAGGGAACGCGCCGAAGTCCTCCACAGTGTCTGGAGATGGCCGACGGACGCCGAGGTTCAGCGGCGCGTGCCCGGCCTCCTCAAGGACGTCCAGCGTCTGCAGGATGCGTCGGAACGGAACCTCCTCGTCCGACCAGAGGGTGGTGGGGCCGGCGGGAACACTGAGAATTCTCTGCACTTCAGCCAGCCGCTCTTCGAGAGATCGGTACGAGAGGCGCGGATCCATGTCTGGTGGAGTGGGATCATCCCATCGGAGCCTGGGCATCGGAGACATGCCAGGGAGGTGTGTGGCGTCGACCGACAAGAGGACAGCCGATCTGGTGGACGCCGGGGGGGCGTGTATCGCTGAGGGGAGGTCCACATCCAAAGAGGTCACCCACAAGACGAGGCCCTCACGTTGCTTCAGCGACAAGCCCTCTGCCGCCTCCACCTCCTGCTCAACCTCGCTCGGAGGAGGACCGGGAGCCGGGTCGCCGCCGCACGCGACCGCCAGCACCACCAACGCCGACAGGGCGTGGCGTCTCCTGGGTCTGACGCGCTGCACCGATCTCATGGGCACTCCAACGCCACTCTACCCCACCTCCCCCCCGCCCCGACCGCCGCTGCGCGCACCCACCTGTGCGACACTCCCCGAACCACACAGGGAGCCCCTCATGTTCCGCCTGCTGCTCGCCCTCTCCGTCGGCCTGGTCGCCTGCGACGGCCGCTCCCCGGACCCCACCTCGGAGCCGCCCCTCCCCGAAGACGAGCCCGAGCTGCGCGCCGGGGGCATGTCCTACCTGCCCGACACCGCGCCCATCGCCTGCGCGAAGCTGCCCGTCGCGGCGTTCCCCGACCCCGGCCTGGACTGGAGCACCGCCGCCGAGCTGTGCGAGAGCGGGCAGCTCGGTCAGCCCTGGACCCAGGGTGTGCCCCCCGACGCCGCCGACTGGAACCAGCTCACCACCCGCAACGCCTACGGCGACACCGTGCACGACTTCCTGTGGAACTACAAGTACCGCAGCACAGACGCCGAGGGCCAACCCGGCCTCGGCTGGATGCACGACCCCAACTGGCGCCTCGCCGGCCCCTACGTGGGCTGCCCCGACGAGACCGGCGACGATCCCGCACAGAACAACGGCGCCTACAAGGGCACCCACGCCTGGGTCCGGGTGTGGTACTCCCCCGAGGTCATCCAGTGGATGTGCAGGACCCGCCAGGCCGGCCAGGACCTGAACGCCGCCACCCTGCCCCCCGGCGCGGCCATCCTCAAGGAGATGCACAGCCCCGTCGTCGGCGACCTGCGGGTGCGCGAGGGCACGATGAGCACCCTCTGGGTGGACGCCGACTACACCGACGGGATCTCCTGGGCCTACATGATCAAGGGCCAGGACAACTCCGCCGACGGGTGGTTCTGGGGCTACCTGGGCGAGCAGCCCACCGGGGATGATGTACAGTACAACCTCCCCATCCTGGACAAGAGCGGCTTCATCACCCGGCCCTTCCCCGAGCCGGGCAACGCCGCCTGGGCCCAGCTCGTCGACGAGCGCGGCGTGGGCTGGCTCCCCACCTTCAACAACAACCACGACGTCGCCTACCTGGACGAGGGCTTCGGCAACTACTGTGTGCGGTGCCACGCCTCCGCCGAGACGGAGCTGACCTTCTCCGCCTTCGCCAACCTGCTGGGCCAGGAGGCCGGCTACAGCGTCATCGCCAAGGGCCCCAACCCCCCGGTCAACACCGACGAGCACATCGAGGAGGAGGAGAGCCCGCTGTGCGCCCACCCCGCCAGCGGCAACACCCCCGCGCTGGGCTGCTTCCCCCAGGCCCTGCCCGACGGCCAGCCCCAGGCCGGCTTCGAGGAGACCTTCCCCCAGTTCGCCGGCACCCGGATGGCCGACGTCTGGGCCGACCGCTTCCCCGCACAGACCTGGGACCACACCGTCGCCGCCGCCGGCGAGGCCCAGCCCTTCCTCACCTCCGACCAGTGCATCGGCTGCCACGACTCCACCCCCGCCTACAACATGACCATCAACGTCGAGGGCAAGGACGACACCCCCGTGCGGCTGTCCCTGACCCCCTATCAGGAGTGGAGCGCCTCCCCGATGGGCCTCGCCGGCCGCGACCCCATCTTCTTCGCCCAGCTCGAGAGCGAGCGCAACCGCGCCCTCAAGGAGCCGGGGCTCAAGGACAAGGTCGACTGTGTGCAGAACCTCTGCCTGCACTGCCACGGCGTAATGGGGCAGCGCCAGCACCTGCTCGACACCCGGGACACCCCCTCCATCGACGCCTGCGCGGGCGTGCTGCCCGCCGACCCGGCCAACCTGATGGAGCAGACCTTCGGCGGCGCTCTGTTCACCCGCGACAAGGTCGCCGCCTGGCCCGGCGAGGACCCCGACAACGCCCGCTACGCCGGCCTCGCCCGCGACGGCATCTCCTGCGCGGTCTGCCACCACGTCGCCGAGGAGGGCCTGGGCGAGGCGTCCACCTTCACCGGCAACTTCCACCTCGGCCCCGCCGACGAGCTGTTCGGCCCCTTCGAGGAGGTCAAGACCCACCCGATGGAGCAGGCCCTGGCCATCAAGCCGGTCTACAGCGAGGCCCTCACCCGCTCCGAGATGTGCGGGAGCTGCCACGCCATCCTGCTGCCGGTCTTCGACAACCAGGGGAACCTGCGTCCGCAGTCCGAGCAGCACCCCGAGGGCAGCTACAGCTACGAGCAGGCCACCTACCTGGAGTGGAAGAACAGCATCTTCGACGCCGACTCCCCCTCGGGCAGCGCCGAGACCGCACGGTCCTGCCAGGACTGCCACATGAGCCACGAGTTCGTCGCCCCCGACGGCACGCCCGAGGCCCTCGACTTCCGCATCGCCAACGTCCAGGACGCCACCTACCCGGAGAGCGAGCACTCCGTGCAGGATGAGCTGGACCTCGACGAGCGCGAGGGCTACCGCCGCCACACCCTCTACGGGCTCAACCTGTTCGTGAACGCGATGTTCCAGCAGTTCCCCCTGCTGCTGGGCTACCGCCAGCTCTCCGCGATGGACAGCAGGTCCCTGCCCGCCCTGCTGAACGCCCAGGACGAGGCCATCAAGTTCGCCCGCACCGAGACCGCCACGGTTAGCCTGGGCGCGCTGAAGCGCGAGGGCGACACCTTGAGCGTCGACGTGACCGTGCAGAACCTCGGCGGGCACAACCTGCCCAGCGGGGTCGGCTTCCGAAGGTTGTTCGTCGAGTTTGTGGTCCTGGGCGAAGATGGTTCGGTATTGTGGGCATCTGGCCGAACAAATGACCTGGGGATCATCCTGAACGGCACCACGGACGAGCCGCTGCCCACCGAGTTCCTGGAGCACAACGGCGAGGCCACCTGGCAGCCCCACCACACCACCATCACCGACGGCAGCCAGGTCCAGATCTACGAGGAGCTGAACCAGGACAGCGCGGGCGTGTTCACCACCAGCTTCATCCACCGCTACGAGGACGTGAAGGACAACCGGCTGCGCCCGCAGGGCTGGCGCCAGGACGGCCCCTACGCGGAGTTCATCAAGCCCCACGGCGTCGGCGACGACCCGGACTACACCGCCGCGCAGCTCACCGGCGCCGACACCACCACCTACACGGTCACCCTGCCGGCGGGCGCGAAGGTGGGGCGGGTCACCGCCCGGCTGTACGCCCAGGCCACCCCGCCCTACTTCCTCCAGCAGCGCTTCGACGGCGGGCTGGAGGGGCCGCACAGCACGGACTCGCGGCGACTGTACTACATCGCCGCGCACCTCAACACCGAGGCGACCACCAACTTCGAGACCCGGGCCGGCGACCTGGCCGGCCCCTACATCGACGACTGGAGGCTCCTGGTCGCGGAGGCCACCGCCACCCCCTGACCTGGGCTATCCTCCTGGAATGCGCGCGCTGCTTCCCCTGTTGACCCTCGCGGCCTGCGGCACCATGAACGGCGCCCGGCCGCTGACCCAGGGCCAGCACGCGGTGGGCCTCACCGTGGGCGGCCCGATGGTGAACCTCGGCGCCCCCATCCCCCTGCCCAACGCGGTCTTGGAGGGGCGCTCGGGCCTCCCGGCGCTGGCCGGGCGCCCCACGGACCTCAACTACGGGCTGAACCTCACCGCCGCCGCATTCGGCGTGGTCGGCGGCCACGTCGGGGCGTCCCACCTGCTGCTCGACCAGAGGGGCGCCCGCCCGGCGCTCTCGGCCACCGATCGGCTCTACGTCTACGACAACCACCTCGACCGCAGCGACGCCGCCGAGTCCCGCGCCCTCTGGGCGATGGACCAGCTCGAGCTGACCGCGAGCTGGGCCCCCAAGGGGCAGCTCCTGTACCTGGGCGCCGCCGAGTACCTGGACTTCCGCAACCCCCGGCTGACCCTGACCCCCTTCGCCGGGGCGGCGCTCGACTTCGGGCGCCCCGGGGGCTTCGGCCTGCAGGTCGAGTCGCGCTACTTCGCCGCCAACGCCGCCCCGGTCAACACCGCCGTGCCCTGGATCTCCCTGGGGCGGGGCGCGGTGGGCCTCACCCTGGGCGCGAGCTGGACGTCGCGCGCGCGGGAGGAGCGATGATCGCGTTCACGATCCTGATGGCCGCGGGCTGCGTGGACATCGACGCGATGATCCACAACCCCGTCCACTGCTCCACCATCGGCCCGGCCACCTGCGAGCAGAAGGGGGAGTGGGACGCGATCTGCCTGCCCTGCGACCAGCCGCTGCCCTGGGATCGGGACTACCCCTGGATGGACGGCACCCTGGGGGCCGGGGACGCGGTGCGCCCCATCGACCCTGCGGAGGTCGTCGACGCCGGCTTCACCACGGCCGACGGCGCCGCCGACCTGGACGCCTGGTACATCCCCGCCCACGGCGACGACCCCGAGGCCGCCGCGCTCACCCTCGTCTACAACCACGGCAACTACGCCGGCATCGAGCACTACCTGCCCCGCGTCCGCATGCTCCACGAGCTGGGCTACGGGATCTTCGTCTGGGACTACCGGGGCTACGGGAAGAGCGAGCCGATGGGCACGCCCACCCCGCAGCAGTTCCTCGACGACGCCGCGCTGGCGTACGAGCGCGCGGGGGACTTCGCCGAGGGCGCGCGGGTGCCCTACGCCTACTCCCTGGGGGCGATCCCGGGGGTGGAGATGGCCATCGTGCATCAGCCCTGCGCGCTGCTCATGGAGGCCCCCTTCACCAGCATGACCGCCCTGGTCGAGGGCAGCACGACCCTGGGCGTGCCCGGCAGCTTCGTCTCCGACGGGCGCTTCGAGAACATCGAGAAGATCGCGGGCTACGAGGGCCCCGTGCTGGCCATGATCGGCACCGTCGACCCCCTCTTCCCGGTGGACGACGTCGCGCAGATGTTGGACAACGCCCCGGGCGCCACCGCGCTGTGGGTGCTCCCCGGGGTCTCCCACGGCATCAGCGGAGGGGGCGTGCCTGAGGCGGGATTGGGCCAGTACGGCGACCGGCTCCGCACATTCCTGGACCAGAACGCAGCGGACTGCAGCCCTTGATCCGTCGCTTGGACTTCCGCCAACCGCTACCCGCGATGTAAGCTGTTCGCCAAGCACGGAGCCAAGGATGGCTGGACTTTCCGAGAACGGAACCGAACCCCGTCGCCCGCTGGAGGAGACCATCCGGCTGCGGGTCGGACAACGCCTGCGGGTGCTGCGCGAGCAGTGCGGGCTGACCCAGAAGGAGCTCGGCGCGCGCGCCGGGGGCATCAAGCCGGGTGAGATCAGCCGGTATGAGAACGCCCACCGCTCCCCGAGCCTGGAGACGATGGCGCGCCTGAGCGAAGGCCTGGGCGTGTCGGTGTCCACCCTGGTGGACGTCCAGGACTCCGCATCCCCGGACCCGGGCCTCGGGGCGCTCAACGAGCGCATCCGCACGCTGCCCTCGACGGATCAGTCGAAGGTGATCGCGGTGATCGAGGCCCTCGTCCGGGAGCTGGAGCGGTAGGGGATTCCGGACGGGCGCTCCTCTGAAGCGCCGACGCTCAGGGGATCTGCGCGACCGCCTCGGCGAGCTGGTCCAGCTCGTCGAGGGTGTTGTAGTAGTGCACCGAGGCGCGCACCACCGCGTCGAGGCCCCGCGCGCGCATGTCCAGCAGCGCCCCCGGCGCGTCGGCCACTGAGGTGTGGATGCGGCGCTCGGCGAGCGCGGCCTGGAGGTGCGCTGGCGCCACGCCCCGCTTGGTGAAGGTGACGATCCCGCAGCGCCTCGGGCCTGGATCCTGAACCGTCACCCCGTCCACCGCGGCCAGGCGCGCCCGGGCCTGCGCCCCCAGCTCGAGCACCCGGGCCTCGATGGCGTCCAGGCCGAAGCCCAGCGCCACCTCCATCGCCGCGGCGAAGCCCAGCCGGCTGGCGACGCTGTGCTCCCAGCACTCCAGCCGGCGCGCCCCGTCCACCCAGGTGAAGGTGTCCGGGTCGGTCCACCGCGCGCTGCCCAGGTCGGGCATGGGGGGGTGCAGCCGCTCCAGCAGCGCGCGCCGCACATAGAGAACGCCCTGGCCGCGCGGGCCGCGCATGTACTTGCGAGAGGTCGCGGTCAGCACGTCGCAGCCCAGGGCCTCGACGTCGAGCTGGAGCTGCCCGAAGCTCTGGCAGGCGTCCAGCAGGTACGGCACGCCGTGGGCCCGGGCCAGCGCCCCGACCTCCGCCGCCGGTTGGATCAGGCCGCTGTTGGTGGGGATGTGGGTCAGCGCCACCGCCGCGAGGCCCTCGCGCAGGGCGGCCTCCAGGGCGTCGAGGTCCACTGCGCCGTCGGGGACGGAGGGCAGGACCACCACCCGCACCCCCACCCGGCGCTTCAGCTCCAGCAGCGCCAGGGCGTTGCTGCCGTAGCACACCCGGCTCACCGCGATCCGGTCGCCCGCGCCCAGCGGCAGCGCCCACAGCGCCGTGTCGAACGCCCGCGTGGCGCTGTCGGTGAAGGCGATCTCGTCGGGCGCGCAGCCGAGCACCCGGGCCGCGCAGGTGTAGGCGGCGGCCTGCTGGTCGGCGGCCTCCCGGGCGGCCTCGTAGCCGCCGAGCCGCGCCTCCCGGTGGAGGTGGGCGGTGACCGCGTGGAGCACCGCGGCTGGCATCAGCGCGGCGCCTGCGTTGTTGAGGTGGATGACGTGGTCGCAGCCGGGGGTCTCGGCGCGGGCGCGGTGGAGGTCGATGGGCATGGCTCAACCTGATAGCATGTCCCTCCATGAACGTCGGTCTGGTCAAGGACGGCCCCACGCTGGGTCTTCAAGAGCGCCCGAACCCCACGCCCGGCCCTCATGAGGTGCGCCTTGCGGTCCAGCTCGCCGGGGTCTGTCGCACCGACGTGTATGTCGCGCGGGATCAGCTCCCCCACGCCGATCCGGTGGTCCTGGGGCACGAGCTGTGCGGGGTCGTGGACGCCCTCGGTCCGGGCGCGGACCGCGACTGGCTGGGCCGACGGGTCTCGGTCAACCCCTGGGTGGGCCGGGCGCAGCTCGGGGTGGACCGGGACGGCGGCTTCGCCCGCGCCCTCTGCCTCCCCGCGAGCTGCCTCGTGCCGGTCTCCGCATCCCTCGCCCCTTCCCGCGCCGCCTTCGTGGAGCCCATGGCCGCCGCGCTGGCCGTGCTGGAGGGCGGGCTGCCCCCCGGGGCCCGGGTGCGGGTCGGCGGGCTCGGGCGCATCGCCACCCTGGCGCGGCGGGTGCTGGCCGCCGAGGGCTTCCGGATCTGCGACGCCGGCCCCATCGACGCGGCGGTCGAGGCCGACCCCGACAGCGTCTTCGAGCTGGTTGAGGCGCTGCCCGATGGCGCGACCCTGCTCCTCAAGAGCCGCCCCGCCGGGCTTCGCCCGCTGCCCTGGGGGCAGGTGTCTCAAAAACGTCTCACGCTGCGCGGGGTGTGGTACGGCAGCTTCAGCCGTGCGGCGCAGTGGCTCGCCGAGGAGCGCGTCCAGGTGGATGACCTGCTGGGCGCGCCCACCCCGCTGTCCCGGTGGGCCGAGGTGCTCGACGCCGACGCGCCCCGGAAGCACTTCCTCGACCCCTGGGGCTGAAGGGCATGTGCGGGCTGGTCGCGCACCTCGCCCAGGGAGCGCCCCCGGCGTATGGGCTGCTGTCGCAGGTGATGCACACCCTGTCGCACCGCGGCCCGGACGGGGAGGGCCGCTGGCGCTCGGTGGACGGGCGGGTGGGGCTCGGGCACCGCCGCCTGGCCATCGTGGACGTGGACGGCGGCGCCCAGCCGCTGGTGTCCCCCGACGGGCAGGTCGTCGCCGTGGTGAACGGGGAGCTGTACGATGAGCAGGCCCTGCGCCGCCGGCTGGAGGCCGAGGGGTGTCGCTTCTCCACCCGCAGCGACAGCGAGCTGGTGGTGCACCTGTATCAGTCCCACGGGGTGGATTTTCTGCGACACCTGCGTGGGGAGTTCGCCCTGGTGCTCTGGGATGCGCGGCAAAGGCGGCTGCTGGCTGCCCGGGACCGCTTCGGGGTGCGGCCGCTCTTGTGGGCTCGGGTGGGGCAGACCCTGTGGCTGGCCTCCGAGGTCCAGGCCCTGCTGCGCGCCGGGCTGCGGGCGCGGTGGGATGAGGCCGCGTTGCACCAGGCGCTGCACCTCCAGTACCTGCTGCCCGGCCAGTCCCTCCTCCAGGGGGTCCACAGCCTGCCGCCCGGACACGCGCTCATCGCAGACGCCGACGGGGAGCGGATCGTGCGGTGGTGGACGCCGGAGATCCCGGAGCCGTCGACCGCGCGGACGCCCGAGGCTCTGGCGCGGCGCGTCAGCGCCCTCGTCGACGAGGCGGTGCGGCTGCGCCTGCGCGCGGAGGTCCCCGTGGCCGTGCAGCTCTCCGGCGGGCTCGACAGCAGTCTCGTCGCGGCGAGCGCGGCGGCCCGGGGCGCGCTTCTCCCCGCGTTCACTGTCGCCTTCGACACCCCGCCCTGGGACGAGCGGGACCACGCCGCGGCGGTCGCCCGGCACCTGGGCCTGGCCCACCACGTCGTCCCGGTGGGTGAGGAGGCGCTGGTCGAGGCCCTGCCCGAGGCGGTGGCGCACACCTCCGGGCCCCTCATCAACGCCCACGCCCCCGCGAAGTGGCTGCTCGCCCGGCAGGTGCGGGCCGCCGGCTACCGGGTCATGCTCACCGGCGAGGGCGCCGACGAGCTGGCCCTGGGCTACGCCCACTTTCGCTACGAGCGCAGCGCTGAGGCCGAGCGGGCCGCGCTGTCCGCCCGGGAGCAGGTGACCACCGGGATCCACCTGCCGCGAGGGGACACCCTGCCCACCGAGGCCCTCGCGCGGGCCTTCGGCGCGGTGCCCGGCTTCCTGGCGGCCAAGGCGACCCTGGGCTGGCGCGTCTCCACTCTGCTCGCCGACGACGCCCGCCAGCGGTGGCGTCAGCGGGATGCGGCGGCCGCGGTGGTGGACGCCTTCGCCGGCCGGCGCCTGCCTGCGGACCCGGTGCGGCGCAGCCAGCGCCTGTGGCTGGAGCTGGGGCTGCCGGCCTACGTGCTCCAGGTGGTCGGGGACCCGATGATGGCCGCCCACGGCGTGGAGGATCGCCTGCCCCTGCTCGACCACGGCTTGTTCGAGGCCCTGGCCGCCGCCCCGGTGGGCTGGCTCATCCGGGACGGCGTGGAGAAGTGGCCCCTGCGGGAGGCCGCGCGGGGGCGGCTGCCCGAGGCGATCTGTGCTCGGCCCAAGCAGCCCTTCATGGCGCCCCCGATGCGCCCGGGGGGGCCGCTGCTCCGGCGCGCCGAGGCGGTCTTCGCGGCCGACCCCCTGCCCGGGATCCTGGACCGCGTTGCCCTGCTGGCGCTGGTGCGGCGCTGGCCCGACCTCGCCCACGCGGACCGGGTGGCCTGGGATCCGGCCCTGTGGATGGCGCTGAGCCTGGGCATGCTACAAAAACGCTACAGCGTGGAGGCCCCCTGGTGAGCTGGGTCCATGACTTCTTCGACCTGCGCTACGCCGATATCGCCCTCTCCCAGGCGCCGGACGAGGCGATGATCGACGGCCTGATGGCGCGGCTCGCGCTGTCCCCGGGCGACCGGGCGCTGGACCAGTGCTGCGGCGTCGGGCGGCTCTCGATCCCGCTGGCCCGGCGGGGGGTGGCGGTGGTCGGGGTCGACGTCATCCCGGCGTATGTGGCGCGCGCGGAGGCGCGTGCGGAGGGGCTGCCCGCCCGCTTCGTCGCCGCAGACGCCGCCGCCTTCGTGCCGGATGCGCCGGTGGACGCGGCCCTGTGCTGGTGGACCAGCTTCGGCTATGCCCCGGACGACGCCGGCAACCGCGCCCTGCTGGCCCGCGCGTTCGAGGCGCTGCGCCCCGGCGGTCTCTACGCAGTGGAGACCCACAACGTGCCGAGCCTGCTGCGGCAGCCCACGCCCCGCTTCGAGCAGGTGCTCGGCGGGGTGCGGGTGGTCCGGGACTCCGAGTTGGACCTGCGTCGCGGCCTGTTCGCCCAGCGGTGGACCTTCCACCCCCCGGAAGGGGACTCCTGGACCCGGTACGGCACCACCCGGCTGTACATGCCCCACCGCATCGCGGAGATGATGGCCGAGGTGGGCTTTGAGGACGTGGCGGTGATGGCCGACCTGAGCGGGGCGCCGCTGCGGCTCGAGCACCCCCGCGTGCTGGTCCTGGGCCGGAGGCCGGCGTGAGCGAGGATGCGACAGCCCTGCGACAGGCTGTCTACGGCGGCGCGCGGCGGGTGCTGCCGCCCGGTGACGCCAGCCGCGCCCTGGTGGCGGCGGTGTGGGCGGTCGTTGAGGCGGCGTTGGGCCCGGATCCTCGTCGGGTCCACGAGCGCCTGACCACGCCCGCGCTGCTCGACCGGCTGGCCGAGGCCCGCGCGGCCCTGCGCGCCGAGCCCTTCCGTGGCCTCGTCCACGCGGTGATGCGCGCCGCGGGGCAGGCGCCGGAGGCCTGCGCGGTCGACCTGCTGCGCTTGCGCGCGGTGACCCCGGGCGGGTGGCGGGCGCCGGGGGCCGCGGTGGCCTGGTCGGTCCACCGGGACACCTGGTACGCCAACCCCCGCGCTCAGCTCAACTGGTGGATCCCGCTGCACGACGTCTCCGCGCGCGACGGGCTGCGCTTCCTCCCGGCGTCCTTCGGGTTCCCGGTGGAGAACGACTCGGCGCGCTTCGACTACGACGTGTTCATGCGACAGGCTGGCTGGCAGGCGCGCCAGGGGGGCGCGGTCTACCCCCACGCCACCGGCCCCGAGGCCGAGGCGGACGGGGTGGGGCAGGGGATGGCCGCCGCCGCCGTGCTTCTGTTCTCGGCGGACCAGCTCCACCGGAGCCCACGCTTCGACGGCCCGCTCACCCGGCTCTCGGTCGACTTCCGATCGGTCCACCGCGCGGACCGGGCGGCGGGGCTGGGCGCGCCCGGGGTCGACGCGCGCTGCACGGGTGACGCCTCGAAGGACTACCCGTGGTGAGCATCATCGATCGGCTGCAGGCGGTCGCCCGGCGCTGGCCGGACGCGGTCGCGGTGGAGGATCGGGGGCAGCCGCTGACCTACGCCGTGCTGGTGGAACGGGCCGCGCGCCTGGCCGCGACCCTGCGGGGCTGTGAGGCTGTGGCCATCGACCTGCCCCGCTCCGCAGACCAGGTCATCGCTGTGATCGCGTGCTGGTGGGCAGGAGCGGCGGCGGTCCCGCTCTCCGAGGGGCTGCCGCAGGAGCTGAAGCAGCAATACCTGCGACAGGCCCGGGTGGGTGCCGTGGTCGACCGGCACAGCGTCGCAGGAGACGCCCCGTCGCCCCCCGTCGCCCTGCGCGAGGACACCCTGGCCTGGATCATCTTCACCTCCGGCAGCACCGGCCGGGCCGGGGCGGTGGAGGTGCCTCACCGGGGGGTCCTCAACCTGCTCGACGCCCAGCGCGCGGCCTTCGGCATGGGGCCGGAGGACCGCTCCCTGTTCCTCCACGCGGTGGGGTTCGACGCCGCGATGTCGGACCTCGGCTGCGCTCTGCTCTCCGGGGCCACCCTGGTCATCGCTGACATCGACGGCACCCCCGGCGGGGTCCTGGAGGCCCTGCGGCGCTGTCGTATCTCCACCGTCGACATCCCCCCGGCGACGCTTCAGCTCCTGGATCCCAAGGATCGCCCGGCCTCCCTGCGCACGGTCATCATCGGCGGGGAGGTCTGCCCGACGGCCTGCGTGCGGGCCTGGGCCCCGGCGGTGCGGCTGTTCAACGTGTACGGCCCCACCGAGGCCACCGTCTGCGCCAGCCTCGTCCGCTGCACGGCGGACTGGGACCGCCCCTGGATCGGCGCACCCCTGCCCGGGGTGGACTTCGCGGTGGTCGACCCCGCGCTGGCGCCGACCCCCACCGGCACCCCGGGGGAGCTGCTCATCGCCGGGATCGGGCTCGCGGCGGGCTATCGCGGGGATGAGGCGCGCACCGCCCGGCGCTTCATCCACCACGGCGGGCGTCGCTGGTACCGCACCGGCGACCGGGTCGTGCGGCAGGGCGACGGGTGGGTCTTCCTGGGGCGGGTCGACCGGCAGGTGCAGCTCGCCGGGCGGCGCTTCGAGCCCGAGGGGGTCGAGGCCGTGCTGCGGGAGCACCCGGCGGTGCGAGAGGCTGCGGTGGTGACCCACCGCAGCGGCCTGCTCGTCGCTTTTACCGATGGGGACGGCCTCACGGAAGAGGCTTCGCTGAGGGCGTGGCTGGCGGAGCGGCTGCCCCGGTGGCAGGTGCCCGCCCGGGTGCGCTGGGGGTCGCTGCCGCGCACCGTCAACGGGAAGGTGGACCTCACCGCCCTGCAGGAGGCCCCGCTGGACACCGCGGCGGGCCCCGCCAGCCTGCTGCTGGGCCTGTGGCGCCGGCACCTGGGGGCTGACCTGCAGGAGGACGTGGACCTGCTGGGGCGCGGGGCCGACAGCGCGATGGCGCTCCAGGTGAGCGCCGCCGCCGAGCGGGCCGGGCTGGTGGTGCCGCCGGGGCTCTGGCTGTCGCACGCTACGGTTGCTTCAGCGGAGCGCGCCCTGCGACAGGTGAGCGACCGCATGGGGGCTGCGGAGATCCTGCAGCGCGTGGCGGTGGACGACGCGCCCGACCTCTCCGCCCGCCCTGCGCCTTCAGGGCCGCCGCGGCACGTCCTGCTCACCGGGGCGACCGGGGGTCTGGGGCGGCGGCTGCTCGACGGGCTGCTGGCCCGCACCGACGCCACCCTGTGGTGCCTCGTGCGGGCCCCGGATGACGCCGCCGCGCAGGCCCGGCTCCCCAGGCATCCGCGGGTGCGGGTGCTCCGAGGCGACCTCGCCGTGGCCCGGCTGGGCCTGCCGCCCGAGGTCTGGTCCGCCCTCGCCGCGCGGGTGGACACCATCGTCCACGCCGCCGCCCGGGTCCACCTGCTCGCCCCCTGGGCCGCGCTCGCCCCCTGCAACGTCGACGGCGTGCGGCGGCTCCTGCACCTCGCGGCGGAGGGCGCGCCCAAGCGGCTGGAGCTGATCTCCACCCTCTCGGTCTTCGTCGCCACCGACCGGAACACCGGCGCGGTGCGGGAGGACGACGACCTGACCCGCACGTCGGCGGTGTGGGGAGGCTACGCCCAGACCAAGTGGGCCGCGGAGCGCCTGGCGCGGGCCTCAGGTCTCCAGGCGCTGCGCGTCTACCGCCCCGGGCTGCTCACCGGGGACAGCCGGACCGGCGCGGGCGGCGGGTTGGACTTCCTGGGGCGCTTCCTCCGGGGGGTGGCGCAGCTCGGCTGCGTGCCGGAGGCCGCGCTGGACCTGGAGGTGGACATCTCGCCGATCGATCGGGTGACCGAGGCGATCCTGGACCTCGCGCTGGGGGCTGGTCCGGGGACCTGGCACCTCGCCAACCGCGTCCCTGCGCGGCTCTCCGGGCTCGTCGACGCGCTGCGCGCGGAGGGGGTCACCGTGGACGAGGTCGACGAGGCGGCCTTCTCCGCGCGCCTGGGGGACGCCCCGACCCCGGACGCCGCCGCCGCCGCCCTGGCCTTGTGCCGCCGACTGGCGCCGGACCGCTTCCAGCGCCTGCGGGGCATGGACCTGTTCCAGGCCACCGACGTGCGCTTCGACATGCGACAGACCGAGGCCGCCCTGGGCCGGGCGGTGTGCGCTCCCCCCGACGCAGCGCTCCTGCAGCGGTATGCGCATGTCGCGCTGTCGCAGGAATTCCTGGAGACGATGTGACGACCGGGCTCGTGCTGGGCAAGTTCCTCCCGCCCCACCGCGGGCACCTCTACCTGTGTCACTTCGCGCGGAGCTGCGTTGACCGGCTCTGCGTGGTGGTGGACACCCCCGCCGACGCGCCGATCCCCGGCGCGGTCCGGGTGGCCTGGATGCGCGAGCTGCTCCCCGACTGCGTGGTGGTCGACCTGGGCCGCGCGATGCCGCAGTACCCCCATGAGCACCCGGACTTCTGGGCGCTGTGGCGGGAGGCGCTGCTGGCGGCCGTCCCCTGGCCGATCGATCGGGTGTTCGCCTCCGAGCCCTACGGCGTGCGGCTGGCGGCGGAGCTGGGCGCCCGCTTCACCCCGGTCGACCCCGGGCGGGTCCACGGGAGCAGCGGGACGGCCATCCGGGCGGACCCGTTCGCCCACTGGGGCCTGCTGCCGGACTGCGTCCGCCCCTGGTACGCGCGGCGGATCTGCGTGTTCGGCCCCGAGTCCACGGGCAAGACCACCCTGGCTCGCCGGCTGGCCGAGCGCTTCGACACCTTGTGTGTGCCCGAGTACGCCCGGATCTGGCTGGAGGCGCGCGGGGGCGACGTCTGCGAGGACGACATCCCCCACATCGCCGAGGGCCAGGCTGCCTCAGAGGACGCCCTCGCCCGCGACGCCAACCGGCTCCTCTTCTGCGACACCGACCTGCTGACCACGGTCATCTGGTCCGAGGTCCTCTACGGCCGATGCCCGGCCTGGATCCGGGAGGCCGCCGCGGCGCGGCGCTACGCGCTGACCCTGCTCTGCGACGTGGACGTGCCCTGGGTGGACGACCCCGTGCGCTACCTGCCTGAAGCGCGTCAGGCCTTCTTCCAGCGCTGTGAGCAGGCCCTGATCGAGGCCGGGCGGCCCTGTGTGGTCGTCCGGGGGAGCTGGGAGGCGCGCTGGTCGATCGCCGTCGAGGCGGCCGAGCGGGCGCTGCGGGGGCCTCCTGACGCTGTCCCAGGGCCAGGAAATCCAGGGTGATCCGGTGGCGGACCCGGGGGGCTCTGCACTATGTAGAGGTCGAGCCGCGCCCACGGGTCAGGGCGGCGCGGGACCAGGAATCGGAGACAGCATGCGCCACTCGCTCCTCGTTGCGGCCCTCTGCGTCGCGGGCTGCAACGACTACGACATCAAGTCCATCGAAGAGGACGTGGAGCCGGACGCCCGGATCGAGGTCACCCCGGTCGACATCTCCTTCGGCGGCGTGCGCAGCGGCGAGACCGTGGTCGAGGTCATCGAGATCGAGAGCGTGGGCACCACCACCCTGAACCTCCGCGAGCTGGACCTCAACGGCACGGGCGCCTTCACCCTGCTCAACGAGCTGGACGGGACCGCTCTGGAGCCCGGCGCGTTCGCCGAGCTTGAGGTCGCCTACAGCCCCCTGAGCCCCGAGGACAGCGGCTACGTCACCATCCACTCCAACGCCCTGAACCTGCCCGAGGCGGTGGTGACCCTCAACGGCGGCGGCCTGCTGCCCCAGCTCACCGTCGACCCCGAGGAGGTCGACTTCGGCTTCGTCTCGGTCAACGACTCCCACACCGAGATCGTCCGCCTCATCAACTCCGGCGGCGAGGTGCTGGAGATCGAACTGGTCGCCACCGACGGCGCGCCCTTCGACGCCTGGGCCGCCACCCCCCTGGTCCTGGATCCCGGCCAGGAGGCCGAGATGGAGGTCACCTTCTCCCCGACCGACATCGGCTCCTACCTCGGTGAGGCCTGGATCAGCAGCAACGCGCCCGGTCCTGACCGCATCGTGCCCCTGCGCGCCACCAGCGAGGAGCGCCCGGTGGCCATCTGCAGCGCGACCCCCAACCCGGTCTCGGTCTTCTACCAGCGGGCCAACTTCATCGGGGAGGACTCCTACGACCCCGCCGGGCTCATCCTGACCGACTACGACTGGCGCCTGGTGTCCCGCCCCTCGGGCTCGGCCGCGAACATGCCCTCCGGCCAGACCAGCCGCCCGAACCGCAACGGCTTCCAGACCGACATGGTCGGCACCTACATCGCCGAGCTGGTGGTCACCAACGAGCTGGGGGTCTCCTCCGAGCCCTGCCTGGTCGAGCTGGACGCCGAGCCCTCCCAGGACCTCTGGGTCGAGATGTACTGGGTCCACTCCGGCGACGACATGGACCTCCACCTGCTCAAGCCGGGCGGGCAGCTCACCACGATGGGCGACTGTTACTACGGCAACTGCACCGGCCGGGGCCTGGATTGGGGCCAGTCCGGGGTCAGCAGCGACAACCCGACCCTGGACATTGATGACATCCCCGGCACCGGCCCGGAGAACATCAACATCGCCTCCCCCGAGACCGGCACGTTCACCGTCTACGTGCATGACTACCCGGGCAGCACCTACCAGGCCAGCAACGACGTCACCGTCAACATCTACCTGGGCGGCGTGCTGGTCTGGACCGACACCCGCGCCATCTCGGGCGAGAACAACTACGTCCCGTTCGCCGAGATCGTCTGGCCCGACCAGATCGTCAACGGCCTGTAGTCCCCCTCAGGGGTAGGGCGGGTTCCGCCACACCAGCATGCCCCGCCGCAGCCAGCGGCGCTGGGCGAGCACGCCCGGCCAGTCGTCGGCCAGAATCTCTGCCGCCCGCGCCCAGCGCTGGCGCTCGCCGAAGCTCCCTGCCGGCGCGGCGCAGGCCCAGGCGTGGCGCCAGCGCTCGAAGAACCGGAAGATCGGCTCCCCGGGCACCATGCGCTGGATGAGGTGGCGCGGCAGCACCGGGGGGAAGATGTCCGGGTGGCCGCCCTGTCGCATGTTTGTCGCAAACAGGAGCGCCTCCAGGTGGGGGGCGTCGCCGCGGCGACGCATCACCGACACCGCCATGACCTGCCCGAAGGGGTCGGATGTCCCCTCCAGCAGCAGGCCCCCCGGCAGGAGCTGGGCGACGAGGTCGGCGTGGGTGCCGACGCAGCGCTCCGGTGGGTACTGCCGCAGCACGTTCATCGCCCGGATGAGCCGCACGCCCTCGCCGGGCTCCAGGGGCAGGTTGAAGCCGCCGCGGCGGAAGGTCAGCCCGGGGCCGGCGTAGGGCTCTGCGGCGGCGACCCGCTCGGGGTCCAGCTCCACGCCGATGACCCGGGCGCCGGGGTCGTGGCGCCGCAGGGTGCGCAGGAGCTGCACGGTCGTGAGCGGCAGGCGGCCGAAGCCGAGGTCCACGCACACCCCCGAGGCCAGCCTGCCCCAGGGGGCCAGCAGCGCTGGATCGTAGAGGGAGAGGAAGGCGTCCAGCCGGCGCAGGCGGTCCGGCGCGGTCTTTCCGCGGGTCGGGAGGCCCTCCGGGCGGCGTCGGCGCATCAGAACCGATGCCCGACTCCGTAGATCAACGCAAGGGTGTCGCGGCAAAACGTGAACGCGTCCCCCACATACATCGTGAACCCGCTGTCCATCGCCAGGGCGCCCAGGGCTTCGGGGACGGGGTGGGGGGATGGTACAACCAGAGCGCGACGCAGGACGCGTCACCGTGAGGTGCCCATGCTCACCGTCTCCATCCCCAGCGCCGCGGCCTGGCGCGAGGTCCTCCAGCAGCTCGAGCAGCACGGCGCCGCCCAGGTCCCCCGCGACGGCCAGGAGGTCCGCGCCCTCACCGTCACGGCGATCGGCTTCCAGGCCCGGGGGGAGCGCTTCGCTCGCGCCGAAGCGCGGGTGATACATGTATCAGAGGATCACGTCGCGCTGTCCTTCGAGCCGGCGGCCGCGCGGCGCCTGGCGCTGGTGGGCTTCCCGGAGCCTGAGCCGGATGAGGTCGATGAGGCGGACATCCCGGAGGAGTCGAGCGGCGACGCGCCGCTGTGGCACCGCTACGAGCAGATGGACAAGCTGGAGAAGGTCCGGCTCGCCCGCACCGGGAGCGCCGACGCCCGGCGCATGATCTTCAAGGACAAGGACCGGACCCTGCACCAGTACATCCTCAACAACCCGGGCCTCAAGCCCCAGGAGCTGGCCTCGCTCATCCGCACCGGCGCCCCCAACCAGGACTTCATCAAGCGGGTCCTCCAGCGGCAGGATCTCATCGGCAGCCCCCAGGTCGCCGAGGCCCTCATCCGAAGCCCGCACACCCCGGTGACGGTGGCTGTCGAGCTGGTGCCCCGCCTGAGCCCCAGCACGCTGCGACGCATCGCCCGGCAGGGTAACCTGCGTCCCGAGGTCGTCAGCGCCGCCCGCCGCCGGGTGGTCCGCAAGTAGCGCCTCCCCATGGACCATTGACGGCATGAGCCCGCTGCCTGAACCTGTGGACCTCGACCGGCCGGCGGACCTGCCCGCCGCGCTGGAGGTCTTCTTCGCGCCTCACCAGGGCGCCGACGGCTTCTCCAACCCCTGGGGGGCCGCGTCGGTGCGCGGCGTGGGCGAGGTGCTGCGCTGGCAGCTCCAGTCCAACCCCTTCAAGGCCGCCAAGCGCCGGCGGCCCTCCCTCCCGGTCGCCCGGGACCCCGCCGACGCCTTCCACACCCTGGACGAGGGCGCGCGGATCCAGTGGCTGGGCCACGCCACCGTGCTCGTCGAGGTCGACGGCGTGGTCGCGCTCATCGACCCCATCTTCGGTCGCGCGGGCGTGGTCCCGCGGGCGGTGCCCGCGCCGCTGTCGGTCGACGCGCTGCCCCACGTCGACGCGGTGCTGCTGTCCCACGGCCACCGGGACCACATGGACGCCCCCAGCCTGCGCGCCCTGGCCCGCCGGTTCGGCGAGGCGCTGCTCTTCGTCACCCCGCTGGGGCTGGGCCGGTCCCTGCCCCGAGAGGCCCGCCGCGTCGTCGAGCTGGACTGGTGGCAGCGGGTCGAGGTGCGCGGCGTCTCCCTGAACCTCGTGCCCGCCCAGCACTGGCACCAGCGCGGCCCACTGGACCGCAACCGCGCGCTCTGGGGAGGCTGGGTGATCCGGGGCTCCCGCTCGGTGTATCACTCCGGCGACACGGGATGGTTCGGCGGCTTCGAGGCCATCGGGCGGGTGTTCCCCGGCATCGACGTCGCCTCGCTCCCCCTGGGGGCCTACGAGCCGCGGTGGTTCATGGGCGAGCAGCACATGAGCCCGGAGGACAGCGCGCGCGCCTTCCACGCCCTGGGGGCCCGGCACTTCATGGCCATGCACTGGGGCACCTACGACCTCACGGACGAGCCCCTGGACCACGGGCCCTGGGTGCTGCTGCCGGAGGTGCTCGCGGCCCAGGAGATCGCCCTGGAGCGGGTCCATGTCATGGCCCACGGCGGCGCGCTGGGGTTCGTGCGCGACGCCATCGAGCCGGTGGAGCGCGCCGGCCCGGCCTGAGCGGACCCGATGGGGCGAGCGCCGCAGCCGCGCTGTGCTACCCTTGCGGGCGATCGCCCCGGAGCGCTGCGTGGCCGAGCGCGAGCACCCACCGCCATCCCAGCCGGCCTCCTCCGGCGTTGCACCAGCGGATCCCCTCATCGGGCAGATCCTGGCGGAGAAGTACGTCGTCCTGGAGCGGATCGCCAAGGGCGGCATGGGCCGGATCTACCGGGCGGAGCAGCGCCCCCTGGGCCGGATCGTGGCGCTGAAGGTGCTGGACAACCGCAAGGCCGACGGCCGGGATCCCGAGTTCCGCGCGCGCTTCCTGCTGGAGGCCGCCACCCTCGGGCGCCTGCGCCACCCCAACACCGTCACCGTCTACGACTATGGCGTCTACGACCCGCTCCACCTCGTCTACATCGTCATGGAGTACGTCGAGGGCCGCACCCTGACCCGCCTGCTCAAGGAGGAGGGCCCGCTGCCCCCGGCCCGCGCCCTGCGCCTGGCCTACGAGGTGACCCGGGCCCTGGGGGAGGCCCACGAGGCCGGCGTGGTCCACCGCGACCTCAAGCCCGGCAACGTGATGATCGGGCGCGGCGCCGAGGGCGAGTTCGTCAAGGTGCTCGACTTCGGCATCGCGAAGGTGCTCGAGGAGCACGAGGAGAAGCTCCACATCACCCGGGCCGACCAGCTCGTCGGCTCGCCGCGCTACATGGCCCCCGAGCAGATCCACAACGAGGGCATCTCGCCGGCCACGGATCACTACGCGCTGGGGGTCATCCTCTTCGAGCTGATGACCGGCCTGAGCCCCTTCGCCCGGCCCACCCAGCTCGCGACCCTGTTCGCCCACCTCCAGGATCCTGCGCCCTCCCTCTCCCAGCACGCCGCCCAGCCCATCCCGCCGTCGATCGAGGCCCTGGTCAACCGCCTGCTCGCCAAGTCTCCCCGGGATCGCTTCCCTGATACATCGAGCCTGCGACAGGAGATGCTACAGATCCTCGACGCCCTCGGGGAGCGGCCCACGGCGGTCTCCACCGGCCCGATCCGCCCCATGCCCATCCCGGAGGAGGCGGAGCCGGACTCCCAGCACACCATCGCCCGCGCCGAGGTGATGGCCACCCCGGAGGAGCGCCGCGGGCGGGGCCCGATGCTGGCGCTCATCGTGCTCCTGGGCCTCGCGTTGGGGGCGGGCGGCGCCTGGGTGCTGCTGGCCCCGTCTCCGCCCGAGCCGGTGGTCACCGAGCCCGAAGTCGCCCCGGAGCCGCCCCCCGCGCCCACGGAGGTCACCTTCTCCATCGAGTCGACGCCCCCCGGGGCCGAGGTCTGGGAGGGCGAGGTGAAGCACGGGGTCACGCCGCTGTCGCTGCCCCTGTCCGCTGACCCCGACGCCCCGGGCCGCG
Organism: Alphaproteobacteria bacterium; assembly: GCA_020632795.1. GTDB lineage: Bacteria > Myxococcota_A > UBA796 > UBA796 > CAJQPC01 > JACKEV01. Next base: position 185,736 of record JACKEV010000019.1, on the reverse strand, counting down.
CGTTCACGCTGCGCCTCGAGGGCTACAAGGAGGCCAGCTACACCCGAGGCCCCTCCGCGGTGGACGTCACCTGGGTCGCCCCGCTGGAGCCCCGCCCTGTCCCCAAGCGGGCGCCGACGCCGCCCGCCAACCCGCCCGAGGATCCGGGCTTCCGCACCCGGAGATAGCCCGTGCTCCTGCTCCTCGCCCTGGCCGGGCCCGTGGCCCTCGCGCAGCAGGCCCCCCCCGGCGACCTCGCCGAGGAGGCCGACCTCCACTTCGAGCGGGCCGCAGACGCCTACCGCCGCCGCGACTACGACGAGGCCCTGGAGCACCTCCTGCTCTCCAACCGCCTCGCGCCGAACCGCAACGTCGTCTTCAACATCGCGCGCACCTACGAGCAGCTCGGCCAGTTCGACAGCGCCTTTCGCTACTACAACGACTACGTCCGCATGGAGGACGACCCCGAGCTGCAGGCCGAGGGCCGCGAGGCGATGTCGCGCATCGCGGCGCGGGTCGCCCTGGTCACCATCGAGGCCGCCCCGGTGGGCGCGACCGTCTACATCGACCGCGAGGACCTGGGCGCCCGCGGGGTCACGCCGCTGACCCTGGCGCTGCCCCCCGGCGAGCACACCGTCTTCGTGAAGCAGGAGGGCTACCACCCCACCCAGGCCCGCACCTCCCTGGCGGTGGGCGGGACCGCCGAGGTCTCCGTCGTGCTGGTCCCGATCCGCGGCCAGGTCGAGCTGTCGGGCGAGCCCGCCGGCGCCCGGGTGTTCCTGGGCGACACCGACGGCACGCCGGTGGGCGAGCTGCCCGGCACCCTGACCCTCGCCCCGGGGCCCCAGCTCCTCGTCATCGAGAAGGACGGCTACCGCACCGCGAGGGAGCTGGTCGAGGTCGAGGCCGACGGGCTTGTCCAGCGCGCGATCGCCCTGGAGGAGCTGAGCGGCACCCTGGTCGTCGACGCAGCCGAGCGCGGCGCCCTGATCGAGGTCGACGGCGTGCCCGAGGGCTTCACCCCGGCCGTGCTCGACCTGCCGGTGGGCGCCCACCAGGTGCGCATCTCCAAGCCCGGCTTCCGTACCTTCGAACAGGACATCGAGATCAACACCGACGAGCGCAGCGCGCTCTCGGTGCGCCTGCGCTCCCAGCAGGAGCTGTCCGCCGCCTCCCGCGACCTGCGCCGCGCCGAGGACGCCCCCGCCAGCGTCTCCATCATCACCGGCGCCGAGCTGCGCGCGTTCGGCTACCAGGAGGTCTACGACGCCGTCGCGGGCACCCGGGGCCTGTACACCACCAACGACCTGACCTACCAGTACCTCGGCTTCCGCGGCTTCGGCCGGCCCGGCGACTACGGCAACCGGGTGCTCGTCACCGTGGACGGCCACACCCTGAACGACGACCAGATCGGGGCCAGCTACGTCGGCTCCGATCTGATGGTCGACCTCCATGACGTCGAGCAGATCGAGATCGTCCGGGGCCCAGGCTCTGCGCTGTACGGCAGCAACGCCTTCTTCGGCGTCATCAACGTGGTCACCCGGGAGCGCGACAGCGCCCTGGGCCCCCACGCGGTCGTCACCGCCGACGGCGGCCGCACCCTCCGCACCCGGGCCGGGGCCTCGGTGGGCGACGCGCAGCGCGGGGCCAGCGTGTCGGCGGCCGGCATGGTCTCCCAGGGGCGCGACTACGCCTTCGAGGCCTACGAGGAGGGCGACGGCGAGGGCGTCGTCAACGACGCCGACCGCACCCGGGCCTGGACCCTCCACGGCAAGGCCTGGCTCGGCGACTGGACCGCCCAGGCCTTCTACACCGGCCGGATGAAGCAGGTCCCCACCGGCGCCTTCGAGACCATCCTGGGGGACCCCCGCGCCACCAGCGACGACCACCGCTCCTTCGCCGAGCTGCGCTACACCCCGAGCCTCGGCCCCCGGGCGAACCTCTCGGCTCGCGCGTACGTCGACCGCTACCGCTTCGTCGGGGACTTCCCCTACGAGGACGAGGGCCTGTACCGGGATCGCTGGCAGGGCACCTGGGCCGGGGTGGAGCCCCGCGTCCGCCTCTCGCCCGTCGAGCGCCTGGACATCACCGCAGGCGTCGAGGCGCGCTTCAACTTCCTGGCCGAGCTGGACAGCTACAGCCCCGACGGCCCGCTGCTCGAAGAGGAGCCCCGCCAGGCCGTGATCTCCGCCTACGGCGTGGTCGAGGCCCAGGCCGCCCGCTGGCTGCGCGCCTCCGCCGAGGCCCGCTACGATTACTTCACCCTGGAGGACATCGGGGGCACCTTCAACCCCCGGCTCGCCGCCATCCTCCAGCCAGGCGAGGACGACGTGCTCAAGGTGCTGGGGGGCACGGCGTTCCGCGCCCCCAGCCCCTACGAGCTGTTCTACAACGACGGCGGGCTCACCCAGGTCCGCCCGGCCAAGCTGGAGCCCGAGCGGGTCCGCACCGCCGAGTTGGAGTACACCCGGCGCTTCACCGAGGTCATCTCCGGCACCGCCGCGGCCTACTTCAACCAGATCCTCTCGCTGGTGGACACCGAGGTCGTCGCCGAGGAGGACGACGAGGTGGTCCTGCGCTTCACCAACGTCGAGGACCGCGTCCACACCGGCGGCGTGGAGCTGGAGCTGCGCCGCGACTGGCGCCAGGGCGCGATGATCGCGGCCCAGGGCTCGCTGCAGCGCACCCGGGTCGGCGACTGGCTCGGAGGCGAGTACCTCACCAACTCCCCCTGGGCCCTGGCCGCGCTCAAGGCCGCCGCCCCCGCGCCGCTGCCCGGGACCACGGTCGCGACCCGCGTCCAGGTCGGCAGCCCCCGGCTCACCACCCAGGACACCTGGACGGGCTGGGCGGTGATCTGGGACGTCACCCTCACCGGCGCCCTGCCCGAGCAGCCGGTGGAGTACGGCTTCGGGGTGCGCAACCTGCTGGACTGGGACGTCACCCACCCCGGCGGCTACGACCTGCTCCAGGCCGAGCTGCCCCAGCCGGGCCGCAGCCTGTTCGCCACGGTGAAGGTGGGCTTCTGAGCTACAGGGCGCCTCGGCGCTCCGCCTCCTTCACCAGATCGACGACGTTGTTGGGCAGCATCATGCGCGCCGCCTTCTCGCCGGCCCAGCGCGGCACCGCCCCGCCCGCGTCCGAGCAGGATCGGAACCGCGCCACCGTGCCCTCGGCGTGGGGCAGCAGCGCCCAGCTCCCCACGTTGAGGGTGATCTCGACGGGGTCGTTGAAGTCGTCCTTGAGCGCGGCGGACTGCGCCGGGTACAGCGCCGCGCCGTCGATGCGCGCCCAGGAGAAGCTCCATGAGCCCGGCCCGTCGGTGCCCTCCACGACTTGCCCGCGCAGGAACCAGTAGCGGTCGCTGAACGGCGGCGGCATGCCCAGGACCTGCACGTAGTCGATCCGTCCGTCCCGGTCATCCAGGACGATCGAGCGCTTCAGGTCGGCGCTGCTCCACTGGAGGTTCCCCGGGATGTCCAGGATGATCTCCCGGAGCAGCGCGGGGGGCTGGGTGGTGACCGTGCTGGCTTCGAGGCAGTCCACGCCGTCGAGGGCCTTGTGGCGGGCGTGGATGGGGCCCACGCCGTCGCGGGTGTCGCTGCCGACGTCCACCCAGCCGTCGGGCTCGGCGACCGCGCGCACCACCGCGTCGGGCGGCGTGAGGGCCAGGGTCAGCAGCAGCACAGCGAGCATGGCGTCTCCGGGGGCGACCCTCAGCATACCGCCCGGCGCCGCCCCCTGGGGGTGATAGGCTCTCGCCGCAGGCCCCAACGACGGAGCGAGCGGCGATGGCGAGGACGAGCAAGCGCAGGACGGGCGGCAAGCGATCGCTCGGGGTGGTGGTGCTGGGGCTGATCCTGCTGGCGGTCGCGTTCATCCTGCCCCCCGAGCAGCGCGAACCCATCGTGGATCTGGCCCGCAGCCTGCTTCAGGGCACCGAGTCGCCCAAGGGCACCGACCCGCCCCGGTCCAACGGCCCCCAGGGCACGGTGACCCTCGCCGAGGGCATCCCCGGCTCATTCGAGACCTCCAAGCGCCTGCTCTACGAGGAGGTCCACCCCGACCACCGGGAGACCTTCTACTGCGGCTGCCCCTACGACAGCGACCGCGACATCGACCTCAAGCGCTGCGGCGTCACCCCCCGCCGCAGCCGCGCCCGCGCCGAGCGCGTCGAGGCCGAGCACGTCATGCCCGCCTACGCCATCGGCATGTCGCTGGGCTGCTGGGAGAAGGACGTCTGCACCGACAGCGACGGCAAGGCCTTCGGCGGCCGGGAGTGCTGCTACGAGAAGGACGACGTCTTCCGGGCGGCCCACAACGACCTCCACAACCTCCAGCCGGCGGTCGGCGAGGTCAACGGCGATCGCAGCAACATGCCCTTCGGGGAGGTGACCGGAGAGCCCCGCGAGTACGGCAAGTGCGACATGGAGGTCGACACCGAGCGCGACGTGGTCGAGCCGCCCCCGGAGCGGCGCGGAGACATCGCCCGGACCTACCTCTACATGGCGAGCACCTACGGCCTGGTGCTGAGCAGCGCCGAGCGCAAGCAGTACGAGCGCTGGAGCCAGGAGGACCCCCCCGACGCCTGGGAGCGCAAGCGCAACACCCGGATCGCCGAGATCCAGGGTCGGGCGAACCCCTTCATCAAGTAGGGCCCGGTCGGTTTCTCGTCGATCCGTCGAATATCCTGGACGTGCCGGTGTCAGATTGAGGCAGGAGGAGCCATGTCGATCCACCGTGACCTCGTCTTCTTCCGCGCCGGGCTGCTGGATCCGGATCAGGCCGTCGAGCTGGCCGATCGGCTCGCGAGCGACGCCACGCTGCGGGCCCGCCTCGCCGCGCTCGACGACCGCTGGAACCCCGAGGTGGACCTCTCCGTCCCCAAGTGGCGCCTGCCGCCGCCCGGCCTGGGGGTCGGCGCCAGCGCGGGGCTGCCGATGGTGTTCTCCGCCTCCGGGCTGCGCCCCGGGGATCGCTTCCAGGTCCGCATCGACCCGCTCCCGGACCCCGGCGCCCGCGCGGTGGTCGTGCTGCGGCGAGCGGCGGACGGCTGGGCGATCCGCTACCCGCGGGGCCCCCGCGAGGCCCTGCGCCTGGATCAGCTCCCCCGCGACGAGCTGGGGGCCTTCCCGCTCGACCTGCGGGCCGATGCCGACCCGGGGCGCCAGCGCTGGGGGGTCGCCCTGCCCCGCATCGATCACCTGGTCGCCCAGCCCCGGGGGCAGGAGTGGGCCTGGCTGCGGCGGGGGGCGGCCTCGGGTCGGGTCCCGGTCGCCACCGTGGATGTCGTCGTGGACGAGGCGCTGTAGCACGCGCGACGTGCTTCAGGGTGCGACAGTCAGCCGCTCCGGCTCTGCCCGCAGCCGCAGCTCGGCGCAGTCCGTGCGCAGGGTGACGATCGGCTCGACCAGGCCCTGGCGGCCCTGCACGACCCAGGGCTGCGCGCCGTGGACCTCGGTGCCGCCCAGCGTGCCCAGCACCCCCTGGGCGTCGGGCGTCAGGGTCAGCCCGGTCTCCTGTCGCAGGAAATGCCCTGAGGGCCTGTATTGCAACCCCACGGCGTCCTCCGGCAGGTCCACCTCGAACTGCACGCCGTCGAGGGTGACCCCGTAGCGCCCATCCGGGAGGGGCCGCACGGCGACCCCGGCGGCCAGGGTGAGCCCGCTGCCGTCCGGGTGATCCACCCGCACCTCCCGCGTCGTGACCGGGACGAGGTCGTCGCGGCTCACGAAGTACTGGAACGCGTAGCCCCGGGGTGGCGGTCCGTTGATGTGACAGTGTGCTTCAGGCTGCGACACCACCGTCTCCAGCTCGACCCGGCGGGCCTCCCAGTGGGCGACGACGCGCATGGGAGAGGCCTGGGTGGCGGGGTCCTGGCGCCCCTCGGGCAGGACGCGGGAGCGCTCGGATGCCTCGCGATCCCGGGGGTCGGCGTAGAGCCCCGCGTCGTCCCACGCCAGCGCGAAGCTGCGCTGGGGCCAGTCCGCTGGCGGCTCGGGGTCGTGGGGGAGCGGGGTGAGCGGCTCGATCCGCTGGACGTCGAGGGTCCAGGTGAGCGGCTTCTGCCCGACCTCGGCGCGGGCGGCGCGAGGGGCCCGCAGCGCAACCTGCGCCACGGTATGACCCCCCTCGCCCAGCGGGAGGGCTGCGGAGCCGGCGTGGCGAGGGCCCGCCACGTCCAGGGTGATCCCGTCGCCGGCCTCGGAGCGCACCGCGATCGTGTAGTTCTGGCCGCCCAGGGTCTGCTCCAGGCGCAGCGCCAGGGGGAGGGGGGCGAGCTGTTCGGCGATGACCTCGCCGCGCGGGTCGGTGAGCTTGAGGGCCAGCCCGTCCGGCGCGGCCAGGGCGAGGGGGACCATCAGGAGGAGCACGACCGCCTCCGGCGCCAGGCGGTGAGCGCGCCGAGCAGGGCGAGCCACTGGAGGCCCGGACGCGCATCCTGTGAGGCGCAGGCCCCGCAGCCGCCGCCCTTGTCTCCGCTGAAGCCGGTGTCGTCCTCGGCCGGTTCCTCTGCATCTACGCCGTCACAGTCCTGGTCGATCCCGTCGCCCGGGATCTCCGCGGCGCCGGGGTACACCGTGGCGTCGGCGTCATCGCAGTCGCCCGGCGGGGTCTCCGAGGAGGCCTCCCCCGGGTCCAGGCAGTCAGGATCGGCGCTCGTCGTGGTCGCGCCGCTGGTGAAGCCGTCGGCGTCGGCGTCGGCGTAGCACAGCTCGAGGCCGTCGCAGTCGCTGTCCGTCCCGTCGTCGATCTCCTCGGTCGCGCCGGGGTTGCGGGTCGGATCCTGGTCGTCGCAGTCCCCGTCGGGGTCGCTGGCGGTGGCCTCGCCGGGGTCGCGGCAGCCCGTGTCGGCGCTCTCCACCGTTTCACCGCCGGTGTAGCCGTCGTCATCGGCGTCGGCGTAGCACAGCTCGCGTCCGTCGCAGTCGCTGTCCACCTCGTCGCCCACCGCCTCGGGCGCCCCGGGCCAGACCGAGGGGTCGGTGTCGTCGCAGTCCCCGTCCGGGGCGTCGGCCGGCGCCTCGCCAGCGCCGTCGCAGTCGAGGTCCGGGCTGGCGGTGGTGGTGCCGTCGGTGTAGCCGTCGGCGTCGGCGTCGGCGTAGCACAGCTCGAAGCCGTCGCAGTCGCTGTCCACGCCGTCCGCGACCTGCTCGGCCGCGCTCGGGCCCACGGCGGGGTCGCTGTCGTCGCAGTCCGCGTACGCGCAGGCGCCGTCCGCGTCTTCATCGCGGCAGCCCCCGGCGAACGCCGACACCGAGCCGCTGCTGCTGCCGTTGTTGCCGTCCCCGGGGATCCCCACCAGCAGGTCGGCGAAGCCGTCTCCGTCCAGGTCGCCCCCCCCGGCGACCGCGGTCCCGAATTGCTCCCCGGAGCGGGCGTCTCCCGTGGTGAGCTTGTCCCCGGAGGCCTGGGAGATGCCGGTGAGGGTGCCGTAGTACACCCAGGCCGTGCCGCTGTTGAAGCCGTCGTCGTCGTCCCAGTAGGCTCCGATGAGCAGGTCGTCGAGGCCGTCGCCGTTCACGTCCCCCGCGCCCGCGACGGCGACGGCGTAGCAGTCCCGCGCCGCGCCGTCCGACGGCTCGAGCTTGTCCTCGGAGAGCGCGGAGATGCCGGTGACCGCGCCGTAGTACACATAGGCCGAGCCCCCCTGGGGGCCGTCCCGCTCGTCCCCGAAGGCGCCCACCAGCACGTCGCCGAGCCCGTCGCCGTCCACGTCCCCGGCGGCCGCGAGCGCGCGCCCGAAGAGGTCGTCGGTCGCGCCGTCCGAGGCGATGAGCTTGTCCTGCGCGGCGGCGGAGACGCCGGACACCGCGCCATAGAAGACGTACACCGAGCCGCTGAAGCTGCCGTTGTCGTCGTCGCCGTCGGCCCCCACCAGCAGGTCGGCGTAGCCGTCGCCGTTCACGTCCCCTGCGCCCGAGACCGCGCGCCCGAAGGCGTCGTCCGTCATGGCGTCCCAAGCGTAGAGCTTCTGCTCGGAGAGCAGCGGGAGGCCCACCGAGGAGCCGTAGTAGAGGTAGGCCGCGCCGCTGGTGATGCCGAGGTCATCGACCCCGTGCGCCCCGATCAACACGTCCGCGTAGCCGTCGCCGTCCACGTCGCCTGCGCCGGAGACCGCGTACCCGAAGCTGTCGCCGTTCGCGCCGTCCGAGGGGATGATCTCCAGCTCTCCGCTGGGCTGGATGCCGCTCCCGGAGCCGAGGAGCACGTAGGCGGCGCCGCTGGTGACGCCCCCGTGGGTGTGCCCGTTGGCGCCCACGATGAGGTCGTCATGGCCGTCGCCGTTCACGTCGCCCGCGCCGGAGAGCGTGAACCCGAAGGTGTTGGAGGTGCCCCCGTCCGAGGGGATGAGCTTCTCCTCGGCGCCCTGCCAGAAGCCCGCGGAGGAGCCGTAGTACACATAGATCGAGCCGGACGACACGCCCTGGTCGTCGTCGTAGGGGGCGCCCACCACGACGTCGGGGTAGCCGTCGCCGTTCACGTCCCCCGCGCCGGAGACCGACGAGCCGAAGCGGTCATCCGCGGCGCCATCCGAGGCGATGACCTTGTGCTCGACGTACTCAGCCGGCCCCAGCCCGGTGTCCGCGAGGCCCTGCGCGGGCACCGCCAGGAGCAGCGAGGGCAGCCACCAGCCCGGGCGCTTCCGCGCGAGGGGATTGTATTGACACGCCATTCCCCGAGGATACCGTGGCGAGCGGTCAGGCGCTCCGGGCGACGCTCCCGGGTGACCCCTCGCCGCTGAACCGGCGCGCCTGACGGGTGCGCTGGGCGTGGGCGCGCAGCGCGTCCCGGGCGGCGCGGGACGGCAGCGCCAGGGTGAGGCGATCGTCGGCTTGCGCCACGAAGAGGGGCCGAGGGCTCAGGTTGAGCCAGGTCGCGGTCAGCGCGACCAGCGCGGAGGAGGCGCCGAGCAGCGCGGCGAGCAGCACGCTCCCCGACGCGGCCAGGCCCACCGTCGAGGCCACGCCCACGCACACCAGGGCGAACGCGAGCAGGGTCGCCGCGCGGGTGAGCCGCAGGCGCCAGAGCACACCCCTGGAGATGTACAGCGACACCGCCGGGGTGCGGACGAGGTGGGGCTTCGCGTAGAAGCCCGCGGCGGCGGTGAGGTCGTGGGTCTGGCCGGTGACGACGCAGATGCGGGGCCGATCCGAGGCGCTCCACTCGTCGATGCGAAGCTCCAGCGGGTACATCCAGGACCTCTTCTGAAGGCGGATCCCTGAAGGCATTTGTCGGCTGATCCCCACACCCTGCGTTAGGGGAGGCCCATGAGCGAGCTGGACTACGGGGCGCAGAACCCCCATGTGATCGGTACCCTGATGAAAGAGGCGGTCCGTCGCGCCATCGTGGCGATCCGGGCGCAGCGCTTCACCTTCGAGGCCGAGGTCAAGGGGCGGCGGGCCAGCGGCAAGCCGGACCTGGTGACCAACGCGGACCACGAGGCCCAGCGGGTCTACATCAAGCTGCTGCGGGACTGGTTTCCCACCTATGGGATCGTGGCTGAGGAGGACGCCCTGTCGGTGCCCTGCACCCACGGGCCCCACGACCTCTGGTTCACCGTCGACCCTCTGGACGGCACCTCCGCCTTCGTGCGCCGGCAGTCCCACGGCGTGGGCACGATGCTGGCGCTGGTCCGGGACGGTCAGGTCATCGCGGCCTGCGTGGGGGACGTCATGACCCAGGAGGTCTACGCCCTGCGCCCGGACTCCACGGTGGTCTTCAGGATCAGCGAGTTCGGCTTCGCCGAGGCCCTGTCCATCGACGCCGAGCGGCCCCTCTCCAAGCAGCATGTGCTCCTGCGGGAGCGCCCGGCGGCCTACGCCCCCCGGACCCGGCGCGTTCTGGCCCCCGAGGGCGGCTTGTTCCAGGACATCGAGACCACCAGCGGCAGCATCGGCATCAGCATCGCCCGGCTGTGGAAGGGCGAGGTCGGCGCGGCGGTGTTCCTGCCCTACCGGAACACCCCCTGGGACACCTGCCCCGTCATCGGGCTCAGCCGTGCGCTGGGCTTCGTGTTCCTGCGGCTGGACCCGGACGGCGGGCCGCCGACGCTGTTCGAGTTGCCCGTCACCACCGAGCCGTACCACATGGACCACGAGCTGATGCTCATCCACCAGAGCCGGCTGGACGAGGTGGCGGCGTGGTGGTCGCGAAACCCTTGATGTCTTGATGCGACACCTGCGCCGCCCCCAGGCGCGCCCACAGCAGCCCCTCTCCGTCGGATGAGGCCGGCAGCACGATGGAGCGGCGCCCCAGCTCCAGCAGGGCCTCCACGTCGCCGCGCCGGGCGAGGGCCTCCAGGCGCACGCACAGCAGAGCGAGGGTCTGGTACGCGACCATGCCGGTGTCCTGGGCGCGCAGCACCATGGTGGCGGTGGGCCCGAGCGGCAGGGTGATCCGGGCCAGCCGGGGATCCCGGCGCGCGCGGCCCAGGCCGGCGCTGAGCTGGCCCAGCCGCGTCGCCACCCGAACGGGTGTCGCATCCCCCGGGGTGTAGCATGTGCCTTGATGTATCACCGGCGGCAGGGCGGCGAGGCCCGCCTCGATCTCCCGGAGCAGCCAGATCAGGAGCTGGTTCTCCGGCAGGTCATGGCTGCGCACAGCCCGCCGGACCCGGATCTCGCCCGGCCCGCGCTGGCCCCGGGCCTTGAGGGTGGAGGGCCAGTGGATGTGCCCCCGCACCTGCCCCTGGTCGTCCATCACCTGGCGCTCGTTGAACGTGCGCAGGTGGCGCAGGAGCCGCGGCAGGGTGAGGCCGATGAAGCACTCGGTGGAGGGATCCAGCACGAAGCACGCCCGCCCGAGCGTGGCCCGGGTGGCCACCGGCAGCGCGGCCAGGTCCAACGCGAGCAGCCTGAGCAGGTGTTCGGTCAAGGCCACGGCCGGCTCAAGGCTTGGGGTTGGGGAGCGAGGGCGGGGAGATGTCCTGGAGCCGCTGCGCGGACGGCGGGGGCTTGGGCCAGGCCTCGGGCTGCACCGCCGGGTAGAGGCTGCGCAGCCGCGCCAGCACCTCCGGCGCGGCCGAGGAGCCGGACAACCAGCGCCCCAGCTCCAGGTGCAGCTCGGTCGCCGCGTCCAGGTCGAGCCCGTCGAGCTGGGAGCAGGCGTAGAGCAGGAAGGACTCGCCCACCAGGGTCAGCGGGTCCACGCCGAAGCGGGCGCGGTCCTCGATGTAGCGCAGCATGTCCCGGAGGATCGCGGGACCCATCGAGCGTCGCTGCATCAGCGGGCTGCCCGGGTCGATGAGGGCGCAGAGGCGCTCCCGCACCGGCTCGGGGTCGGGCAGCTTGCGCGACCAGCGGTCCACCAGCCCGCAGAAGTCGGGATAGGGCGGGTTGGCGACCTCCACGAACGCGAAGCGCCGCATGAACGCGAAGGACATCGCGTACAGGGAGCTGCGGTCGTAGACGTTCATCGTGGCCAGGATGCGCCAGTTCGGGTGGATGACGAGGTCGTAGCCGCTGGTCGCGTGGGCGTCCCAGCCGCGCAGGGCGCGCCCCGCCGGGGGCAGGACCCGCAGGGGCTGGCCGCCCACCTGATAGGGCAGCTCCACGGCCTGCCCGGCGATGGAGGTGAACAGCTCGCCGATGGCCTTGTCGATCTCGGCGCGGTTCAGCTCGTCGATGACCAGCCAGCGGCCCTCGGTGATGGCCCGAAGGAAGATGCCGGGCCGGAAGCGCAGGCCCCCGTCGGGCCCCGGGAGGTAGCCGCCGATCGTGTCGAATGTGGTCCAGTCGGCGGTGGCAGTGGTGGGCAGGCCGCCCACCGTCATGCCGCGCTCCTGGGCGTAGGCGCAGGCGTAGTGGGCCAGGGTGGTCTTGCCGGTGCCCGGGGGGCCGATGAGCACGACGTGCTTGCGGGCGTTCAGCGCGGAGCAGAGCTGCTCGTAGACCCGCCGGTCGAAGATGAGCGGGGGATCCTGGCGGGCGACGAAGGCCTCCAGGCCCTCCACCTCGAAGCCGTCCTCGCCCACGAGGTTCTCGCGGTGCAGGTCCACCGCCGCGGTGACGGCGGCCTCGATCCCGGCGCGGTCCTGGGGGGCAGGGCGGTGCTTTGTATCGGGTGTCTCGCCGGCCGTGGTGAGCACCTGGTAGACGCGCGCGGCGTCCAGGTGGGGGGCGTGACGCTCCAGGGTGCGCTGGATCTCGCGGCGCTGGTGCTCGAGGTGGGCCTCGGGGGCGGCGAGGGGGGCCAGGCGGTCCACCGCGTCGCGGTCCCCCTCGAAGAGCTGCGCGAGGTCGGTGGAGGTGAACAGGACCGGCACCCCCCAGTTGGTGAGCTTGCGCTTCTGGTCGAACTGCCGCAGCGCCCGCCGGGTCGCGGAGAGCGCCCGCGCCGGGTCGCCGGTCCGGGCGAGGTCGTCGTAGAAGTGCCCGGCGAAGAGCTGGGCGGCCTCGACGGAGAGGGGGCGCTGCATCGCGATGACGGCGGGCACCTTGTGGGCGAGCTGCACCCCCAGGGGGTTGAAGCCGCTCTCCTCGCCGGGGCGGGCGCTGTCACAGGCCGCGAGCACGACCATGCGCAGGCGGCCCTGCACCGCGTCGAGCAGCTCCTCGGGGGTGACGAAGGGGGAGCGGTGGCCCTCGCGGGGCATGACCAGCCGGAAGCTGCCGTTGACGAACACCCCGTGGCAGACGAGGTGCAGGGCGTTGTGATCCTCCTCCAGGGCCTGGCTCAGGGCGTCGAGGGTGACCGGCTCGGCGGCGTCGTTGACCCAGGTGACCTGGACCAGCCCGGCCTCCCGCAGCCGGGTCAGCCCGCGGTCCAGCACGGCCCGGTGGTGGGGCACGTCCAGCGGGGTGAGCTGGCTCAGCACGGCGTGGGCGTTCTGGCCGGTCTCCCCCAGGCGGGGATGGTCGCAGATGGCGGCCAGCAGGCGCAGCGGCTCGGGCGCGCCGGTCTCGTCCGGGCCGGGGTGGACCCGTCGGCTGATGGGGGTGGCCCGTCGCACGGTGATGGGGTCGCCCTGGGGCGGGGTGAGGGTCTCCCAGAGGGGGGTCCGGACCTCGGGGTCGTCGGAGAGCAGCAGCTCGATGCGGGTGTTCTCGGGGGCGTCCCGCAGGGCGTGCAGCAGGCCGACCCGGGTGGTCCAGTCGGGGTGGCCCAGGGGCAGGCCGTCGGGGCCGGTGGGCAGGGTGTCGTGGAAGACGGCGCCGAACAGGGCGCGGCCGTAGCGGGTGGGGTCGATGAGCTGGGCCAGCTCGGCGGCGTGGGCGGGCAGCAGGTTGGCGGAGGTGTAGACATCGCCGTCGACCTCCAGCTCGACCCGGTCCAGGCTGACCCGGAGCCGCAGCAGGCGGTCCCTCGCCCGGGGCAGAGCGGGGGCGACCGCCGGGGCCATGTGGACGTGGACGGGGGCCACGGTCGGGACCGGCGTCGGCGAGGAGCGGTCTTCCGTGACCTCGACGGGATCGGGATCATCGTCCCCCGCGCCCGATGCGGCGTCGAGGTCCTCCGCGAAGGACACCGCGCTGGAGGAGGCCCCCAGCAGGCCGCTGGTCGCCGCGGGCTCCGACCCGGGGGACGCTGCGGGCACTGACCCGGCGACCGCCTCGGACACCTCCGCGAAGCCCATCGCGAGGGCGGCCTCCCTGGGGAAGCTGGTGGCCGATGAGGAGATGTCCTCGAAGCGGTGGAACGTGGCCCCGTCCCCGTCGTAGATGACGACGCCGAGCGCCGGATCGCAGCCGAAGCGCCCCGGCTCCAGGCGCTTGGAGACGGCGGTGGTGGGCTGCACGCCGCGGGGGTCCCAGTGAAGCAGGTTGCCCATCTCGGAGAGGATGCGGAGGGTGCCGTCGTCCAGCGGCCAGGCGCTGAACACCGGCTCGCCGATGGCGCGCTCCGGGATCACGTAGGCCTCGCCCTCGTCCAGCGCCCACACCACGAGGTCCTTTTCGCCCCGCGTGGCGGTCATGAGCCGCCCGTCGGGGCTGAAGGTCAGCCGGGTGAGGGGGTTCTCCTTGCCGGCGGGCTCCATGTGGGGGGCCGGCAGCGGGGTGAGGCCGCCCGGCGCGACGCGCCACCTTTGGAGCGCGCCGCGGAACGTGCCGGCGACCAGCTCGGGGTGACCGGGGCGGAAGGCGAGCGAGAGGAAGGTGTTCTCCGGCTGCTCCAGCTCTGCGATGAGCGCCCCGGTGCTCGCGCTCCAGACCCGCGCCGCGCCCGTCGTCGCCGCGACGAAGGCCCCGTCCGAGGAGAGCGCGGCGTCGAGGAGCTTGTCGTCGGGCATCAGCAGCGCGCGGGAGGAGGCGGGCGCCGCGACCCGCCAGTGGACGACGCGGCCGGACGCATAGGCGATGAGGGCGTCGTCGCCGGTGTCCGAGAGCTGCGCCGCGATCAGCTCGCTCCGGATGCCGCGCAGGGTGCGGGGTGCGGGGTCGCCCCGGGTGGACCAGATCGCGGCGTCCCCCAGCTCATCCACGCTCAGCGCGCGGGAGCCGTCGGCGTTGAGCCGGAGCTGGAGGATGGGGGCGGTGTGCACGTCCACGACCGGGCCCAGCTCGTCCCGGGCGACGCGCGCCCCGAGTTTGCCGCCCAGCACCAGGGTGCCGGCGCGCAGGGCGGCGCAGTAGACGCCCTCCAGGGGGACAGGCTCCGTGGGCAGCGTCGGGGTCGAGCTGTCCGAGGCGGGGTCGGCCGACGGCGGATCCCCGAAGCGCTCCATGACGTCGGGGGTGCCCGGAGGCAGGACGCTCTCGGTGAAGTCCTCCGGTGCCAGGATCCGCACCGCGTGGTCCGCCCCGCCGGAGAGCAGCCGCCCGTCGGCGGTCCAGGCCAGCGCGCTCACCCGCCCCGTGTGGGCGGTCACGCTGCGGATCGCGTCCTGCTTCAGGTCCCACTGCCAGACGGCGCCGTCCTCGAAGCCGAGCGCGAGGCGCTCCGGGGCGCCGGGGTGGGGCCGCACGATCGTCAGCTTGCAGGAGGCGCGGAGGCCCTTGTGCACGACGCAGCGCCCGCCGGAGGTCCCCAGGGCCAGCCAGGCGCCGGCGAGCAGCGCCGTGAGGCGGGCGCCGTCCCGGCTGAGGTGGAGGCTCTGCACCGGTCGACGGGGGAGGCGCCAGCCGTCGACCTGCCGACGCGCCTCGAGGTCCCAGAGGGTCAGCGTGCCGTCCTGCGCCCCCACCGCCAGGCGCAGGCCCTCGGCGGAGAGGGCGACCCGGTCCACCGCGCCCTGGGCGGACATCAGCGGCTCCACCTCCCGCTCGCCGACCCGGGTGAGCATGACGCGCCCGTCGGCGAGCCCCAGGGCCACCCGGCCGCCCGCGACGTCCGCGTGGTTGACCGTGCTGGTGGTGAACGCCCGCCGGACCACCCCCGCCAGGCCCCCCGCCGCCAGGAGGGCGTCGCCGTCCTGCTGGACGAGGAGCAGGTCGCTCGGGCTGACCCGTCGGAAGAGCACGACCGGGGTGCCTCGCCCCTTCATCGACTGGGGGGGGGCGCCCCCGCTCTGCTCGGCGGCGACCGAGCCCTCCTCCGAGCCGCTCAGGATGCCCCCGTCGTCCCCGAACGTCAGGGTGCAGACCGGCTCCTTGTGGCGCATGACCAGCTTCAAGGGTCCGCCGCTCAGGTCTCCCCGGCGCACCTGGCCGTCCTCGGTGGCCACCGCGTAGCTCTGCCCGCGGGGGTCCACCGCGAGGTGCAGCACGGGCGAGCCGAGGTCGTCGGCGTGGACCTCCGCGAAGGGGTCGGCGGTCAGGTCCGGCGGCGGCCGCGGGTTCTCCACGACCATGCCCCCGACGCCCGAGCCGTCGTCCTGCTGCTCGTCCTGCTGTTCGTCCTGGGGGACGCTGGCGAAGGGGTCGTCGAACACAGAGGCCTCGACAGTGTAGGCGCCCGACAGGCGCGCGGCGGGGTCGCCGAGCACGACCCAGCGCGCGAGGTCCTCCCGGGCCAGGGCGCGCAGCCGCATGATGTCTTCGGTCTGTCGCTCCGGGCGGGTCTGGTTGAGCCGGGTGAGGGCCTCCTGGAAGCGGTGGTTGGCCAGGCCCACCGGGTCGCCGGTGAGCAGGTCACCCAACACCGAGGCGAGCAGGCCGTCCAGCCCAGGGACCCGCACGGCGGTGGGGTCCAGCGAGCTGTCGAGGGTGGGGCCGAGGTGCCCGATGACCGCCACCGGGCCCGTCTCCGCCGACAGCAGGGCGGCGGGGAGGGCGGCGGCGAAGGGCGAGCCGTCCACGGGCAGGTTGGCCTGCATGGTCCTGGCGTCCAGGGTGTCGGCGTCGAAGTGCGCCAGCATGGGGGTGTCGGCGTCGGCCCCGGCCGTGTTGGGGCCCGCCAGCAGGATCACGCCGCCGTCCACCAGCGCGGCGCCCGTCTGCGGGACGTCCTCCCCCCGGAGCACATCCTCCGGGGTGAGCAGCAGCGCGCCCAGGGAGCGCCGCTGGGTCTCCGCGTCCGGCCAGAGGATCGCGTGGTTCGGGTCTTCCGGGGGGTTGTGGGCCAGGACCAGCGCCGGGGCTGCCAGCTTGAGGCGCTCCAGGGTGTCCTGGGCGGCGCTGCTGAGGACCTCCACGGAGCCTGGCCGGCCGCTGCCTGAGGCGAGCCCCGAGAGCAGGTCGCTCTTCAGGTTCCGGATCCATCCCTGGTTCAGGCTCTGCCGGCCGGGGTTGCCCAGATCGCTCCGGACCAGCAGGACCGGCGGGCGCTCCTCAAGCGCCGTGGACTCCCAGCGGAGCAGCTTGTCGACGTAGCGGCGGACGGGCTCGGGGGTGTCGAAGGGCAGCCGTCCGACGTCGGCGCGCCCGGCCAGCGCGAGCTGAACGGCCCAGGGCACCCGGGGCGGGGTGCCGACGATGAGCACCTGGGGTCGGGGGTTCAGGTTCTTCGGGGCGACGGCGTCCAGCCAGGCGTCCAGCGCGTCCGGCTCATGGGGAGGGTGGAGGACCTGGGCGTCGGGGTTTCGCCGGGCGATCAGGCGCTGGAGGGCGTCGTCCGGGAGGGCCCCCGCTGGCAGCAGCAGGTTCCATGAGCCCGGCTTCATCGGGGCTTCAGCAGGTCGGCCGGCCGAGGTGGCCGCAGGGGGGGGGTATTGAGCCACGTCGCGCTCCGTCAGACCGCGATCTTATGGCACATCCATCGTTTCCAGCGCGCGCCAGGTCCGCCAGCAGCGCAGCTCGTGGGCGCGCTGGGCCTCGTTCCCCCCGCTGTAGATGACGTTGAACGCGACGCCGGTGAGCAGGTTGAGCACGGCGGCCAGGGCGTCCAGCACGTGGTCGGGCTGGTAGACGAGCGGCTGGCCCCCGGGGCCCTTCAGGGTGAGCTGCGGCTCCCCGTAGGGCCGCCGGTCGTCCATGTGGCGGATGATCGAGGGGGCCGCGCCGGGCCCCAGGGCGGTCAGCCCCAGCGCGGCGACCCCCGCGCCGACGTCGCCCATGGCCGCGATCAGCTCGACCACGGTGGACTCCTGGGGCTCAGAGGCCGCGGGCTCGCGCAGGTAGCGGTCGAGGGCGGCGGCCTGCCGGGCCAGCTCCGCCTCGGCCGCGGAGAGCACCTGGGGGCTGGTGGGCTGGAGCGCGCCGGGGTCGAAGCCGGCGAAGTGCCAGCGCATGCCCCCGCCCCAGTCCTGGGGGGCCAGGGCGGCGACGACCTTCGCCTCGTGCAGGGCGAGCACGCGCTCCGGGGCGGGGCCCAGCTCGGGCATGCCCGGGTGCCAGGCCATGACCGTGGGGTGCTCGCGGACCTCGCCGAAGAGGGAGCGGGGCTCCTCCAGGGTCAGCGGGACCAGCGCGGGGTGCGCCGCCCCGCGCATCTGGTCGACGATCGCCGCGACCGGGACCCGCAGGACGGCCTCCACCACCAGATGGCTGGCCAGCAGGGTCAGCGGGGCGATGGGAGCGGGGGTGTCCTGGGCGAGGGCCGGGGCGGGGATGAAGGGGAGCGCCCCCAGGCCCAGCAGCGCCGCGCGTCGCGTGATCACCACACCTCGCCCGGCAGGCCGCACCAGTCCGGGAAGCTGGACGGGAAGCCGTCCGCGTAGGGGGAGGGCTGGCCCCAGACGTGGTCCCCGAAGAAGGTGGCCAGGTAGTCGATGCTGTCGGGGTGGATGTCGTGGCCCAGGTCGTGCACGCAGTGGCCCACCCAGCTCCCGCTCTCGGTGAGGTCGGCGGAGAAGGCCAGGTTGGCGTCGTGGAAGGAGAGCTGGGTGCCGCCGCTGCCGAAGGTGTCGTTCTCGCCGCCCCAGGTGAGCAGCACCGGCAGGGGGCGCGCCGGCTCGGTCCACAGCATCGCGCCCTCGGTGCCCCCGGAGAGCGGCGCGGTGGCCGCGAGGGCCTCGGCCCGGTGCATGGTCAGGAAGCTGGTCCACAGCCCGCCCGCGCTCATGCCCGTGGCGTACACCCGGCTCAGGTCCACGCTGTGCTGCTCGGAGAGGCAGCTCAGGGCGTCGTCGAAGAAGGTGAGGTCGGGGGTGGGGTCCTCGTTGGGGGTGAAGGGCCACTCGAAGGCCCCGCAGCAGGAGTCCGGCACCACCAGGATGAGGTCGTTCTGCTCGGCGAGATCGGCCACCGGGGTGTAGTTGAGGAACTGCGCCGCGCTGCCCCCCAGCCAGTGGAAGACGAAGAGCACGCCCGCGCCGTCGGGGTCGGGGGGCAGCACCAGGTTGAAGCGGCGCTCGACGTCCGCCGAGAGGAAGGCGTCGTTCCAGCCGGCCTCCAGGGTGGGGCAGGTCCCGCCGGAGTAGGCCGCCGGGGTGGGGGGCTGGGGCGCGGTGTCGACCACCTCGCCGGTGTCGTCGGTGGCGGCGGAGTCGTCCACCGCGGGGTCGTCGCCGGTGCAGGCGAGCAGGAGCAAGGCGAACATCAGCGCACTCCAGGTGAGGTCCCCCGCAGGTTAGCCCGCCTCAGGGCGCTTCACCACCCGCCTCGGCCCGAGGGTGCCCGCGCCACGCCACCCCCGCGGTCACCGCCGGGGCGGCGGCGTTGGACTGGGCCATGAGGGCGCTCCCAAAGGAGGCGTTGACGGACCAGTGCTCCGACCACCACCACGACAGCTCCGGGGTGATGCCCACGTACCGGGTCTGCCCCGCGCCCAGCACGTTGACCGCATCGACGGCCCCCACCGGCATCCACACGTCGATCTGCAGGGAGGGCTGGAGGCCCCGCTTGAAGGTCCAGCCGCCCTTGAGCTGGCCCAGGATCGCGGGGTCGATGGTGCTGCGGGAGTGCCACGCGGCCCCCGCGCTGGCCTGGAACCAGCCGCGCCCCTGGCCGAAGCCCACGCCGGCCTGCAGCTCGGCGTCCGTCCGGAAGGTCCGCACCGTGGGGATCATCACGTAGGCGATCCCCGCGTCGGTGGTGCCGTCGGCCACGGAGGTCTCGCCTACGCCGGGGGCCCCGCCGACCCGCACCTCAGCGGCCAGGTTGAACGCGCCGGTGAGCAGCGCGCGGCGCACGCCCAGCGCGATGTTGCCCACGTAGACGGTGCTCTCCGTGGCGGACGCGTAGCCCACCGGGGTCGCGAAGCCCAGCAGGGTCCACTTGTCGGTCAGCCCGCCCTCGGCGTAGAGGTTCAGCGACTCGTCCACGTAGCCGTCGGGCAGCTCTTCGATGGCGCCGTCGGCCAGGAAGGCGTTGGCGCCCACGAGGGAGCGGACCCAGGCCTTGGCGTACACGTCGCCCTGGGGCTGGGTCCAGCCTCCAGCGGAGGCGGCGGTGATGAGGGAGAGCAGCAGCATCGGGGGACTCCTTACGCGGAGGGTGACGTGGGCCGGAGGCAGGGTACCTCTCAAAGGCCGTTTGGGGAAGGAGGCCCGTGTGGCCTCTCTGGCCACGGAGGTCTTCAAGCGAGAGGAGGGAAGCAGACTTGTTGATCGCACTCGCGCTCGCCCTGAGCGACGCCCACGCGGCCGACCCCACCTGGGCCTGGCCGGAGGATGAGCGCCGGCGCTTCTATGTCGAGAGCACCCTGGGGGTGCCCATCGAGTGGTGGTACCGGCTGCCCAACAACCAGGTCCGGGTGAGCTACACCCGCCTGCGCTTCGTGACGACCTGCGGGGTCGTCTCGGCCACCGAGGACGCCTGGAGGCTGCGCTGCGACCTGGACGACCTGGAGCTGCTGGCGTCCCAGAGCGTCGAGGGAGAGGGGGACCTCGCGGCCGTGCTCACCGAGTACGAGCGCCTGCTCCAGGACGCCTACCTCCAGGTCCGCCTGGGGCGCGACGGGCGCCTGCTGGGGGTGGACCTGGAGGGCTTCTCCAAGCGGGACGCGGCCTGGGCCGGGCAGCACGAGATGCTCCGCCTGATGTTCCGCCGCGCGCTGGCCGGCCTGGAGCTGACGCCGCCGGAGGTCTCCGACAGCCCGTGGACGGCGCGGGACTGGCTGGTCGTCAGCTCCCCCTACGACATGGCCTCGGTGTCCACCGCGCGGATGGCGCATACGCCGCGCTGGGAGGGCGAATCCACCCTGGTCGTGGAGAGCGAGGGGCGCGGCACCGTCGCGCTGGGGGACGGCGGGCGCGTCTACCTGTACGGGGGCAACCCCGTCCTGGGGGCCCAGGGGGTGGCCTACACCGTGGACGCCTGGGCCACGGGGCGCTTCGACACCGCGTCGGGGAGCTGGCTGGAGCGGAGCTGGGCCGCCATCGGCGCGCCGACGAACGCCTCGACCGTCCAGGGCAACCCCTACGTCCAGGGCGGCTACCTGCGCCTGCTGGGCCCGGACGAGGCCGCTCCGGCGATGGGGCCCTCGGCGCCGTGGGGGGACGGGGTGGCCGAGGTCGGGTCGGACATGGCCCTGCGGGAGTGGGGTGAGGTGCTGGTCGAGCGCGAGCTGGTCGATGACGCGCCGCTGCCCTTCCGCAAGGACCCCCACCTGTGGGTGGCGGTGGGGCCGGGCGTGCACCTCAACAACGCCCTCAGCCGCTCGGGGGGGGGCTGGGTGTCGGCGGGGTGGCGCTTCCCGATGCTGGTGTCGGCGGGGGTGTTCGGCCGCTACGACCTGGGGGGTCGCTTCCACGACCTCTACCGGGTGAGCGACCGCGCCGTGGGCGCGGGGCTTTGGTTCGACACGAGCCTGCGGGTCTCTCCCCGGCTGGGGGTGCTGGGCGGGGTGACCTCGCGCCGGTTCGAGCAGGGTGATCCCGGCGCCGCCTGGATCCCCTTCGTGGGGCCGGAGGTCGGGGTGAGCGGGCAGCTCACCGAGCGCTTCGCGGTGAACCTGGTGGGCCGCGCCCCCATCGATTTCACGCAGGTGATGCTGCACGACGACCAGAGCAGCCACGAGGCCATGCCCCGGGTCAGCGCCGACGTGGCCCTTGAGATCTCCGTGAGGGTGTTCTGATGCGGACCGTGATCTGGATGATGCTGGCCGGCTGCGGCACCATCGACGTGCAGTTCCCCTGTGAGGCCACCTGGTACGCCGACGCCGACGACGACGGCTACGGCGACCCGGCCTCCGAGCTGGCCGCCTGCCTGCGCCCCGAGGGCTACGTGGCCGAGGGCGACGACTGCGACGACGGCGACCCGGAGGTCGGCGCGACGCGCTGGTACCCCGACGAGGACGGTGACGGCTACGGCATCGCGGTCTCGGACCGCGCGGTCGCGTCCTGTGACAACCCGGGGCCCGGCTACGCCTCCAACGCCGGGGACTGCGACGATCTCAACCCCTACCGCAACCCGGGCGAGGCCGAGGTCTGTGGAGACCGGATCGACAACGACTGCCTCGGCGGGGTCGACGACGGGGGCGCGGTCGACGCGACGCTCTGGTACTACGACAACGACCGCGACGGCGTGGGCGGGGAGACCTCCCTCAGCGCCTGCGAGCGGCCGGCCGGCTACGTCGCCGAGGGCGGGGACTGCGACGACAGCGACCTCGACCGCACCCCTGGTGCCGACGAGCTGTGCGACGACGTGGACAACGACTGCGACGACGCGGTGGACGAGGACGCCGTCGACCTGCGCACCTTCTATGTGGACGCGGACGGGGACGGCCACGGGGACGGGGCGACAGCCTACGAGGCCTGCGACGGGCGGACGGGCGACGTCCAGGATGGCGATGACTGCGACGACACCGACCCCGACGCGTTCACGGAGCGGAGCTGGTACGTGGACGCGGACGGGGACGGCTTCGGAGGGGACGACAGCGTCCTGGTGTCCTGCGGCGCGCCGTCGGAGGACGCGGTGCTGCGCGGCGGGGACTGCGCCGACGACGCGGTCGACATCGGCCCCGGCGTGGCCGAGGTCTGCGGCGACGGGGTCGACAACGACTGCGACGACGACGACAGCGTCTGCGTCACGGGCAGCCTGACCGAGGCGGACGCGGTCCGGGCCTTCACCGGCGTCGAGGAGAGCCAGCGGGCCGGCACCACCCTGGGGGTGGGCGACCTCACCGGGGACGGCGTGGTGGACCTGGTCATCACCGCCGAGGAGAGCAACCTCAACACCACCGAGCCGGGCGTGGCCTGGGTCATCGCCGGGCCGCTGTCGGCGGACGGCGCGCTGGACACCGTCGCCGCGGTGACCCTGGACTGCGGCTCCTGCGACCTGCGGTCCTTCTTCGGGGAGCGCAGCGCCGTCGGGGACTTCAACGGCGACGGGCAGGTCGACCTCGCGGTGACCGCCCATGACGACCGCTATGACGACGGCGACCGCGGCACCGCCTTCCTGTTCTACGGGCCGCTGGGCGCCGACCTGGACGCCTACGACGCCGACGTGCTGCTCACCGGCATCCAGGGGGACGGCGCGGTGGGCCCGGCGGTCGCCGGAGATGTCGATGACGACGGCGTCGCGGAGCTTGTGTTCGCGGTGGTGGACGCCTCGGCGGGCAACGCCATCCACGTCGTGGATGGGACGGCCGCCAGCGGCTCGGTGTCCGACGCTGCAGTGACCCTGAGCGGGGCGGCCGGCGTGGCCGAGGCGGGCGCCGGGCTCGCCGCGGGCATGGACCTGGACGGCGACGGCGTCGGGGATCTGGCCGTGGGCGCCCCGGACGCGGGCAGCAGCGGCAAGGTGTACGTGTTCAGCGGACCGATCGACGCGTCGGGCGCCCTGGGGCAGGCCGACGCGATCCTGACGGGCGCGGTCACCGGGGATGACCTGGGGGTGCGCGTGTCGGCGCAGCCCGACCACGACGGCGACGGCTACGCCGACCTGCTCATCGGCGCCTCGGGGGCGCTGTCCCGCGCCGGCACGGTCTACCTGGTGCCCGGACCGATCCGCAGCGGGGACGTCAGTGCGGCGTCGCCTGCGCAGATCACCGGCGCCCGCAGCTCGGACTGCCTGGGCGAGGTCATCGCCGACGCCGGGGACATGAACGGCGACGGCGACCCGGACGTCGCCCTGGGGCTGAGCGCGTCCATCAACTACCGGACCGGGGCGGCCTACGTGTTCTTCGGGCCCTTGAGCGGCGCGCTGCGGGCAGGCGACGCGGACCAGACGGTCAGCCCGAGCGGCACCGACGGCCTGGGCGCGGCCATGAGCCTCGCCGGAGACCTCGACGACGACGGCTACAGCGAGCTGCTGCTCTCCGCGGTCCTGGACGACGGGGCCGCGACGGAGGCGGGGGCGGTGTTCGTCCTCGCGGGGGCGGGCCAGTAGGGGCAGCGGTTAAGCTGAGGGGCCCCACCCGGAGGCCTGATGCGCCCGCTCCTGCTCCTCCTGCCGCTGATGGGCTGCGGCAAGGACGCGCCCCCCGTCGACTCCGCGGACTGCGAGCCCACCGTCTGGTACCCGGACGAGGACGGCGACGGCTTCGGGATCGAGCAGCGGGCCCGGCTCGCCTGCGCGCAGCCCGGCCCGCGCTACGCGGACAACCACCTGGACTGCGACGACGGCGACGCCGGCCGGAGCCCCGACGCGACCGAGGTCTGCGGCGACGGGGTGGACAACGACTGCGTCGACGGCGAGCTGCTCTGTCGGACCTGGGACGCGGGCGGCGCGGCCTACACCTTCCTGGGCACCGACGCGGCGCAGCAGGCGGGCAGCACGGTGGGGGTCGGGGACCTCACCGGGGATGGGGTCGATGACCTGCTCATCACCGGAGCGGGGAACCCCTCCAGCCTGTCGGGGCCGGGGCGGGCCTGGGTGGTGGCCGGGCCGGTGACCCGGGGCGGCGCGCTGGACGAGATCGCGGCGCTGCGGGTGGACTGCGCGGACTGCCGGGTGCGGTCCTTCCTGGGCGACCGCAGCGCGATCGCGGACTTCAACGGCGACGGGCAGCTCGACCTGGCCCTGACCGCGACCGAGAGCGTCGACTTCGGCAGCCTGTACGTGTGGTTCGGGCCGCTGACCGCCGACGTGGACGCGGCGGACGCGGACGTGGTGTACACCGAGCTGGAGGGCTCGGAGGAGCAGGGCCCGGCGGTGGCCGGGGACCTGGACGGGGACGGCGTCGCCGAGCTGGTGATGGCGGTGGTCAACGGCCGGGTCGTGGAGGACGCCGTGCTGGTGCTCTCCCCTGGGACCGACGGCGGCGGCAGCGTGATGGACGCCGCGGTGATGCTCCGGCCGGGGGGCGCGTACAGTCACGCCGGGCGAGGGCTGGCCGCGCACCGGGATCTGGACGGGGATGGGCTCGCGGATCTCGTCATCGGCGCGCCGAACGCGGGGGTGGGCGGGGACGTCCACGTCCACCTGGGCCCGGTGACGCAGACCGCGCCGGTCGGTGAGGGCGACGCCCACATCCAGGGCGAGGCGGCCGGCGACGGGCTGGGCTGGAGCATCGTGGGGCTGGCAGACCACGACGGCGACGGGCACAGCGACCTGCTGGTCGGGGCGTCGGGGGCGCAGTCGCGGCAGGGGGTGGTCTACCTGGTGCCGGGGCCGGTGGTCAGCGGAGGGGTGGCCGAGCTGGCCACCGCGCAGATCCTCGGGGAGATGCCCATGAACCGGCTGGGCACGGCCATCGCGGACGCCGGGGACCTCAACGGCGACGGGTGGGGGGACGTGGTCCTGGCGTTGCCCGACGCGGAGCGGGTCACCGCCGGGCCGGGCTTCGTGGCGCTGGGGCCGCTCACTGGCGTCCAGCAGGCCGCCGACCTCGACGTCACGCTGACCTGGTCCGGCGCGCACAGCTTCGGAGAGGCGCTGGGCTCGGCCGGGGACGTCAACGGGGACGGCTTCGGCGACCTGCTGGTCTCCGCGCCGGAGAGCAACGCGGCGGCGATGAACGCCGGGGTGGTCTATCTGTTCCTGGGGGGGAACCTGTAGCGCGCAGGTCCGCCCTCGACGGTCAGATCGCCGTGTCGCAGGCCACCGAGGTGCAGGTCAGCGAGCCGTCCGCCTCGCAGGTGCAGCTGTTGCAGTTCTGCTCCCAGGTCTCCCCCTCGGTGCGGGTGCCGCCGTCGGCGTCGGTGCAGGTGGTCGGGCAGCCCATCGTGGTGCAGGACACCCCGCCGTCCTCGCAGACGCAGGTGTTGCAGTCCCCCGAGGGGACGGTCTCGCCGTTGTTGTAGTGGACGCCGTCGACCTCGCAGCCGCAGGCGATCAGGGTGGTGAGGCCAGCGATGAGGGCGATGAGCCGGGCGGTGTGACGCATGGGTTCTCCAGAGGTGTGCGTGGAGGGGCCGTGTCAGCGGCTTCCAAGGGGTGGATGAGAGGTGTCATCTCAGTAGAAAGTGTCTCACATCGCGCGATGCGTCAGACTGAGAGCACCTCGTGACCCGCCGACACCGGGGATTCCCTCGCGCGGCAGCAGGACGACCCTGCCGTGAATGGAGGCGTCTATGCCCAGCTCTCGTGCCTTGCCTGTTGCCCTGCTCGCCCTCTGTGTCCCCCGCGCTGCGCTGGCCTGGCCGGCGGACGCCGACTGGGATCCCGTCCAGGACTTCGGCGCAGATCTCGTCGATCCATGTGGGGACGTCAACGGGAACTCCTGGTGGGACATCGTCGGCGACGCCAGCGATCCCGCCGGGTACTACCACTACGACGGCACCGACATCTGGTTCCGCCTGCGCATCGGCGGCGAGCCCCTGAACTTCCGCAGCAACGGTGACCCCCGGAGCTGGAAGAACTTCGGCTGGGGCGTGATGATCGAGTCGGACTGGGACAGCACCAACGTCAAGTACGACTTCATCATCTACGTCGACGGGAACAACGACCAGATCACCCTCTCGGAGAACACCTCGGGCAACACGGCGTTCACCACCGACGCCCCCGAGATCGACCTCTCCACCTACACCGCCCCCGTCGCGCCGTCGAACTCCGCGAGCGCCGACCACGCCGGCTACGTGGACGCCGGCACGGACCTCTGCGGGCTGAACACCACCCCGGCGGACTACTTCGTCGACTGGTACGTCCCCTGGGCCGACCTGGCCGCCGCGACCGGGGCCAGCGACCCCAGCGAGCTGTACTTCGTCTTCGGCACCTCGGCGTCCTCCAAGGCGCTTCTCCAAGGACGTCGCGGGCTGCGACAACAGCGTGCCGAGCTGCCTGGACTGGGCCGACCGCGTCCTCAACGGTGACTCCGACGCCGACGGCCTGACCAACGAGGAGGAGGTCAACGTCTGGGGCAGCGACCCCCAGGACCCCGACACCGACGGGGACGGCCTCACCGACGGGGACGAGGTGCTCATCCACGGGTCCGACCCGCTGCTGGTCGACACCGACGGGGACGGCCTGGATGACGGCGACGAGGTCAACACCTGGGGCACCGACCCCGCCGACGCCGACACCGACGGCGACAGCCTGGATGACGGCGACGAGGTCAACACCACCGCGACCGACCCCACCGACGCCGACAGCGACAACGACGGCCTGGACGACGGGGAGGAGGTCAACACCTACGGTACGGATCCCAACGACAGCGACACCGACGGCGGCGGCGTCAGCGACGGGACCGAGGTGCTGATCGACGGCACCGACCCCCTGGACGGCAGCGACGACGTGGTGGTCGTCGACTCCGACGGCGACGGCCTCACCGACACGGAGGAGGCGGCGCTGGGCACTGACCCCAACGACCCCGACACCGACGGGGACGGCCTGGAGGACGGCGAGGAGGTCCTGACCTACGGCTCCGACCCCCTGGACGTCGACACCGACGGGGACGGCCTGGACGACGGTGAGGAGGTCCTGACCCACGGCACCGACCCGACGGACGCGGACACCGACGGGGACGGCCTGACGGACGGCCAGGAGGTGACCACCGAGGGCACCGACCCGCTGGACCGCGACACCGACGACGACGGCCTCAACGACGGCGCCGAGGTGAACACCCACGGCACCGACCCGCTGGACGACGACACCGACGGGGACGGCCTCTCCGACGGCGACGAAGTCAACACGGAGGGCACGGATCCCCTGGACGGCGACACCGACGGGGACGGCCTCTCCGACGGCGACGAGGTGAACACCCACGGGTCCGACCCGCTGGACACGGACACGGACAACGACGGCCTGGACGATGGCGCCGAGGTGAACACCCACGGAACGGATCCGACCGTCCGTGACACCGATGGGGACGGCCTCATCGACGGCAACGAGGTGAACACGCACGGCACGGATCCGCTGGACAGCGACACCGACGGGGACGGCCTGAGCGACGGCGCCGAGGTGAACACGCACGGCACGGATCCGCTGGACAGTGACACCGACGGGGACAACCTCGACGACGGGGAGGAGGTGAACACGCACGGGACGGACCCGCTGGACAGCGACACCGACGGGGACGGCCTGGGCGACGGCGCGGAGGTCAACACCTACGGCACGGACCCGCTGGACACGGACACCGACAACGGCGGCGTGGGCGACGGGACCGAGGTGCTGGTCGACGGCACCGACCCGCTGGACGGCGGCGACGACGTCCTCTCCACCGACAGCGACGGTGACGGCCTGACCGACAGCGACGAGGCCGCCCTGGGCACCGACCCCAACGACCCCGACAGCGACGGCGACGGCCTGAGCGACGGCGACGAGGTGAACACCCAGGGCACCGACCCGCTGGACGCCGACAGCGACAACGACGGACTCGACGACGGCGAGGAGGTGCTCATCGAGGGCACCGACCCCAACGACCCCGACAGCGACAACGACGGGCTCACCGACGGCGAGGAGGTCAACACCGAGGGCACCAACCCCCTCGACCCGGACACGGACAGCGACGGCCTGAGCGACGGCGACGAGGTCAACACCCATGGCACCGACCCGCTGGACAGCGACAGCGACAACGACGGCCTGAGCGACGGCGACGAGGTCGACGTCCACGGCACCGACCCGACCGACAACGACACCGACGGGGACGGGCTCAGCGACGGCGCGGAGGTGAACACCTGGAGCACCAACCCCCTCATCACCGACAGCGACGGCGACGGCCTCCGGGACGGCGCGGAGGTGAACACCCACGGCACCGATCCGACCGACAGCGACACCGACGGAGACGGGCTCAACGACGGCGATGAGGTGAACACCTGGAGCACCGACCCGCTGGACGCGGACACCGACGGCGACAGCCTGGACGACGGCGATGAGGTGAACACCTGGGGCACCGACCCGACAGACAGCGACACCGACGGAGACGGCCTGGACGACGGCGAGGAGGTCAACACCTACGGGACGGACCCGCTGGACACGGACACCGACAACGGCGGCGTGGCGGACGGCACCGAGGTGCTCGTCGACGGCACCGACCCGCTGGACGGCGCCGACGACGTGATCGGCACTGACACCGACGGGGACGGCCTGACCGACAGCGACGAGGCCGCCCTGGGCACCGACCCCAACGACCCCGACACCGACGGGGACGGCTTGAACGACGGCGATGAGGTCAGCGTCCACGGCACCGACCCCACGGACGCGGACACCGACGGGGACGGCCTGGACGACGGCGACGAGGTCAACACCCACGGCACCGACCCGAACGACCGCGACACCGACAACGACGGCCTGAACGACGGCGACGAGGTCAACGTCCACGGCACGGACCCGACGCTGGCGGACACCGACGGCGACGGCCTGAGCGACGGCGACGAGGTCGGCACCTGGGGCACCGATCCGCTGGACGCGGACACCGACGGGGACGGCCTGAGCGACGGCGACGAGGTCGACATCTGGGGCACCGACCCCACCGACACCGACAGCGACGGGGACGGCCTGGGCGACGGCGCCGAGGTGAACACCTGGGGCACCGACCCCGCCGACCGCGACACCGACAACGACGGCCTCCAGGACGGCAACGAGGTCAACACCCAGGGCACCGACCCCACCAACGCCGACACGGACGGAGACGGCCTGGACGACGGCGACGAGGTCAACACCCACAGCACCGACCCGCTGAACGTGGACACCGACGGCGACGGCCTGGAGGACGGCGAGGAGGTCGACACCTGGGGCACCGACCCGACGGACAGCGACACCGACGGAGACGGCCTGGACGACGGCGAGGAGGTCAACACCTACGGGACGGACCCGGCCGACCGCGACACCGACAACGGCGGCGTGGCCGACGGGACCGAGGTCCTGGTGGACGGCACCGACCCGCTGGACGGCAGCGACGACGTCGTCGGCGTGGACAGCGACGGGGACGGTCTCAGCGACAGTGACGAGGCCGCCATCGGCTCCGACCCGAACAACGCGGACACCGACGGCGACGGCCTGGACGACGGCGACGAGGTCCTTGAGCACGGCACCGACCCGACCAGCGCCGACACCGACGGGGACGGCCTGAGCGACGGCGACGAGGTCAACACCCACGGCACCGACCCGACCGACGACGACACCGACAACGACGGCCTGAGCGACGGCGACGAGGTCAACACCCACGGCACCGATCCCATCGACCGGGACAGCGACGACGACGGCCTGAGCGACGGCGACGAGGTCAACACCTGGGGCAGCGACCCGAACAACGCGGACACCGACGGGGACGGCCTGGGCGACGGCGAGGAGGTCACCGAGACCGGCACCGACCCGACGGACAGCGACACCGACAACGACGGCCTGGACGACGGCGAGGAGGTCAACACCTGGGGGACGGACCCGACCGACGAGGACACCGACAACGGCGGCGTGCCCGACGGCGTCGAGGTCATCGTCGACGGCACCGACCCGCTGGACGGCAGCGACGACGTGGTCGACGCCACCGACACCGACGGCGACGGCCTCACCGACGCCGAGGAGACGGTGCTCGGCACCGACCCGCTGGACGACGACTCCGATGACGACGGGCTCTCGGACGGCGACGAGGTGGACATCTGGGACACCGACCCGCTGGACGCGGACACCGACGGCGGCGGCGTGAGCGATGGCGACGAGGTGGCCGCGGGCACCGACCCGCTCGACCCGAGCGACGATCAGGACATCATCGTGGACTCGGACGGCGACGGCCTCACCGACGCCGAGGAGTCGGCCCTGGGTACGGATCCGCTCGACGACGACACCGATGACGACGGGCTCTCGGACGGCGACGAGGTGAACGGGCACGGCACCGATCCGCTCTCCCCGGACAGCGACGGGGACGGGCTCTCGGACGGCGATGAGGTGAACGAGCACGGCACCGATCCGAACGCCGCGGACAGCGACGGGGACGGGCTCTCGGACGGCGACGAGGTGAACGAGCACGGCACGGACCCGAACGCCGCGGACACCGACGGCGGCGGCGTCAACGACGGCGACGAGGTGGCCGCGGGCACCGACCCGCTCGACCCGAGCGACGACGAACCTGGTGTCGGCGACGACACCGGTCTCGACGACACCGGCGAGAAGCTGGACGGGGTCGCCACGGGCGGCGGCGGGTGCGGCTGCGCCAGCGCCTCCGGCTCGGCGGCGGGCGCCTGGCTCGGGTTGCTGGTGGGGCTCATCGCCCTGCGGCGGCGTCGCTACTCGCCGTAGTCCACCTGGCAGGTGCCCTCGTCGCAGAAGACGCCGAGGGCCTCGATGCAGTCGTAGTCACAGGTGCTGGGCGCCCGATCCAGGCGGCGCTCGATGCGGTCGACCTCGGCCACGTTGACCGCGACGAAGCAGCCGTAGGGGCACTTCGCCACAACCAGCGCGCAGTCGGCGTCCACGTCGCAGGTCGCGGCGGCCTCGACGGCGCGCTCCATGCGGGCCTCCGCGCAGGAAGCCAGGCCGAGGAGGGCGATGAGCAGGGCGTTACGGAACATGACTCCTCCGGGGTGCCGGGGCGCCCGGCGCGACGGACGACGCCATGGTATCCGGGCCGCTCCCCGCTCGCCCGACGTACGGTCACGACCGTACAAATGACCGGACATCCGCTCATCGACAGGCGAACACCCATCGGGATAGGGCAGGGGTCGGAGAGCCGACCCCATGACCCAACCCCACGACAACCTGTTCAAGGACGTCTTCGGTGACCCTGAGGTCGCCGCGGAGCACCTGCGCGGGGCGCTGCCGGCCGAGGTGCTGGCCTGGGTGGACCTCGACACCCTGGAGCGCGTGGAGCGCAGCTTCGTCGACGGCGAGCTGGGCGAGCAGCACGCGGACCTCTTGTTCACCGTTCGCCTCAAGTCCGGCGGCGAGGCCTTGGTCTACCTGCTCTTCGAACACCCGACGGCATCCGAACCCATGGTGCCCTACCGTTTGATGGTGTACTTCCTACGCATCTGGGCCCACTGGTTCGAAACGCACCCCAACGCCAAGCGCCTCCCGCGAGTGTACCCGCTGGTCCTCCACGACGGCCAGCGAGCATGGACGACGCCCCTCAAGCAGACCGATCTCATCGACCTCCCGGAGGAGGTTGCCGAGATCTTTGCCGAGGCGCTGTTTCATCTGAGCGACGACCGCACGGGGCTCTCCCACGATGAGGACTTGACCCCGGAGGTGTTGCTCGCCGAGGTGAAGATCTTGATGGAGCACGCCTGGGACAAGGATGTGTTGGACAGCTTGCCTGGCTGGCTGGTGGCATTCCATCAGGCGGTGGTCGAGGCAAGGCGGCGTCCAATTGAAATCAGTGCGCGGTTCCTCTTCCAAGTCAGCAACGACGAGCGCATTGTCGAGGTCCTGCAGCAGATGGTCGCTGAGGTCCTCGGCCCCGGCAACGAGGAGTACATCATGAGCCTGGTCGACAACTGGAGAGCTGAGGGCTTCGAGAAAGGCTTCGAGCAAGGCCGCGAGCAAGGCATCGAGCAAGGCCGCCGCCAGCAGGCTAAGGAGCTGCTGGTGCGCCTGTTGGAGCGTCGCTATGGCTCCCTGTCGTCCGACGCGCGCGAGCGGGTGGAGCAGGCCGACCTGGACACCCTGACCACCTGGACCGAGCGCATCTTCACCGCTGAGAGCGTCGACGCCTTGCTCCGCAGGTGAGCCGTGCCGCTCAGGGACGCACCGTCCAGGCCGGCTCCAGCGGCACCTGGCCCCCCACGATCGCGGACAGCTGAGCCGCCGCCCCGGAGGCGGCCCGCAGCCTTGGCAGGTGGTCCTGCGCGTAGGCGGCGTGCGCCTCAGCGCTCTCCCACAGCGTCGCGACCAGGTACACCGGGGCGCCGTCCCGCCGCTGGAAGAAGGCGCCGCCGAGCATGCCCGCCGCCGCGTTCATCCCCGGACGCCACACCTCGCGCTGGCTGTCCTCAAAGGCGGCCTGCGCCGAGGGGTAGACGTGGCACAGCGCGGTGCGCAGCAGCGCCCCTTCGAAGAGGGCCTCGGTGAGGTCCGGGTGCGCGCCGGGCATGTCCATGACGTGATCGAGCGTGCGGATGTCCGAGGCGGTGTAGGTGACGCCCTGGTTGTTGGCGGCCACGACGTCGTCGTGCAGCCCGCCCATGAAGCGCTGGAGGGCCTCGGCGTCGCGCCAGAGGCCGAGCACCACGGCGTCGCCGGGCTGACGGGTGTCCCAGCCCCCCACCTGGCCGAGGAAGCCCTCGAAGCCCTGCAGGGCGGCCCAGGCGCGCTGGGCGCGGTCGAACGCCGCGCGACTGCCGTCCGGCACGGTGCAGCGGATGGACTTGATGATCACGGAACCTTCCGGGGTGGGGGTACCAGGCGCTCTGTATCCTGTGCGCCCCCCGGATCAGGGACGCGGATCCATCCCCTGGGCTGTGGAGTCCGCGTCCTCCGGGTCACGCCCGTCGCCCCGCGCCCTCGCCGCGAGCGCCGCGAAAGCCGAGTGGATCACCGCGTCGGGGATCAGCGCAGGCGTGAGCAGGCGCTGAAGGACCAGGCCATCGGAGAGGGCGTGCAGGATGGGGGGGAGCTGTTCGAGGGGGATGAGCAGGTCCGGCTCATCCACGAGCCCGCGCAGCCAGCGGGCGCCCTCTTCGTAGTGGGTCGCCGTGACCTCCCTGGCCTGCGCGAGGGTCTCGGGATCGTTCAGGGCGAAGGCCCGGCCGGTCAGGAAGCCCTCGGCGGCCTCACGGCGGGCGGGGATCGCCTCGATGGTGGCTTGGGCGAAGGCTTCGAGGATCTGCGCCAGGCTCGCGCCCTCCGGGATCCGAGGCTTGATCGGCGCCCAGTACGTCTCCGAGAGGGCCGTGAACAGCGCCTGCCGGTTCCGGAAGTTGCTGTAGATGGCCCCGGTCGTCATCCCCGCGCGTTGGGCGATGTCCTCCAGGGTGGTGGTTTGGTAGCCCTTCTCGCGCACCAGCTCGCGGGCCGCAGCCAGGAGCCTGGCGCGGGTCCGCGCGCGCTTGTCACCCTTGGGGCGGCCCATGGGTTCTTCCTCCGCTGTCGGATCAGCTTGCACTCAAAATATAACGAGATTATTTTATAACGAAATCATATTCTGTGGGATGCTGAAATGAGCAGTATACAGGCCGAAGATGCCCTCCAGAGCATGGTCGACGCGGGTGATCTGGCCGGCGCGGTCACCCTCATCTGGCGGGAGGGGGCGATCGCGGAGGTGACCTGCGCGGGGTGGCGGGATCCCGACGCCCGCCTGCCGGTGGAGCGGGACACCCTGTTCCGCGTCGCCTCCCTCACCAAGCCCATCACCGCCGCAGCGACGCTGAGCCTCGTCGAAGAAGGACGCTTCGAGCTGTCCGACCCCATCACCCGCTGGGCGCCGGAGCTGGCCCGGATGCAGGTGCTCCGCGCCCCGGGTGGAGCCCTCACCGACACCGTGCCCGCCCGGCGGCCCCTCACGTTCCACGACCTGCTCACCCACCGCGCCGGCCTCTCCTACAGCGACTTCCTGCAGGGCCCGATCGCCGCGGCGTATCGGGACGCGCTGGGTGGACACATCGACAACGCGCGCTCGCCGGATGAATGGATCGCCCGGCTCGCCGAGCTTCCGCTGCTTCATCAGCCCGGGGAAGTCTTCGAGTACGGCCACGCCGCCGATCTGCTGGGGTTCATCCTGGCTCGCGTCGAGGACGCGCCGCTGGGCGAGGTGCTCAGGCGCCGCGTCTTCGAGCCGCTGGGGATGGTGGACACCGGCTTCGCGGTGCCCGAGGCGAAGCGTCCTCGGCGCGCGGCCTGCTGCGGGTTCGACGCGGACGGGCAGGTGAGGACCCGGGCCACCGTTCCGGGCGCCCACGCCCTGCCCGAGCGCCCCGAGGGGATGACCTTCGTCTCCGGCGGGCAGGGCCTGTGGTCCACGGTCGACGACTACCTGTCCTTCGCCCGGATCTTCGTCGAGGGTGGCGCGGGGCTGCTCCGCCCGGAGACCGTCGCGCGGATGACCACCAACCAGCTCACCGCGCCTCAGCGGGCGGCGTCGATGATGCTGGGGCGACCCCTGTTCGCCACCGGCCACGGCTTCGGCCTGGGCGTCGCGGTGGTCACCGAGCCCGAGAGCGCGGACCCCCTGCTCTGCGGCGGAAACCGGGGCGCGGTGGGGTGGCCCGGCGCCTACGGGAGCTGGTGGCGCGCGGATCCGGTCGAGCGCTCCGTCCGGATCTTCATGACGCACAACATGGTCGAGGCCGAGCAGCTCGCCCAGGGCGTGGGGCTGGGGGTCTGGACGGCCATCTTGGAGTTTCAGGAGCAGGCCCTGCGGTCTCCTTGAGGGGGCGCCGGGGTGGGTTATCCTGCCCCCGATGACACCTCTGCGGCCCCTCTCCCAGCGGGCTTCGGCCCCCGCCCGAAACCTCGACGACGCGGCGGTGCTCTGCGACTCGTCCATGCCGCTGGACCCGGAGCAGGACGCCGCCGTCCACCAGGATCTGGCCCGGGTCCGGGGCGAGGACCGCCTGGCCAGCATCCGGCGCAACATCCGCCGGGCCCAGGGGCTGCCCACCCTGCACTTCCTGTCGGGGCACACCGGCTCGGGCAAGACCACCGAGCTGCTGCGCATGAAGCACGAGATCGAGACCGATCCTCGGCTGGGCGCGGACACCCATGTGCTGATGCTCGACGCGATGAAGGACCTGAACCGCCAGGACGTCGACCTGGAGGACATCCTCGTCGGGCTGTGGAAGGTGGTGGCCGACGCGAACCCGAAGGCGGCCGAGCGCGTGCTCGCGCCGGTCTGGAGGGACCAGATCCTCAGCGCCTTGTCCGGTCTGGTGGTCAACCTGCCCGCTGCGTTGCCCGACGCCCTGGGCAAGCTGCTCAACGACTTCAAGGCCCCGGCGGTCGACCAGCGCAAGCGGCTGCGGACCGCCCTGGGGGACGTCTCCGGTGCGCTGATCGACGGGCTGAACAAGGCGCTGATGGCGTTCCGGGCGGCGGACTCTCCGTTCGAGGGCTCCGCCAACGTGGTGTTCCTCATCGACAACCTGGAGAAGCTCGCCGAGGCCCAGGCCGAGGTGGTGGAGCGGCTCTACCTGGAGCGCCTGGGGGCTCTGAAGGACCTCCAGGCGCACCTGGTCATCACCGTGCCGCTGTACCTGTGCTACGGCGTAGCCGGGGCCAGCCTGACCGCACGCTACGGCGGCGAGGTGGTGGTCCTGCCCATGATCAAGGTGCGGGAGCGCCAGGAGAAGGGCGGAGGCGACTGCGACGAGGGGCTCGACGCCCTGGTGGCCTTGATGGCGCTGCGGGTGGACTTCGGGTTGCTCTTCGAAGGCGCCCAGGACACTGCCCGGGAGGTCGCGCGGGTCAGCGGCGGCTGCATCCGCCACGCCCTGCGCATCCTGTACCTGGCCATCAGCCGCCACGACGACCCGCCGGTCACCGTCGAGTCCGTCCACCGGGCCATCGACACCCTGCGGGCGGAGTACAACCGGGCGCTGCCGGAGGCCTGGATCGCCGAGTTGCTCTACGTGGTGGCGAACGACCGGTTCAGCGACGCCTGCCCGCCCGAGGTCAAGCAGGGCATGCTGCGGCATCTCTTCGTGCTGGAGTATCAGAACGGTGAGGTTCCTTCCTGGTTCAGCGCCCACCCCCTCGCGGCCTCCTGCTCCAAGGTGCAGGCGACCTTGAAGGCACGGGGAGATGCTTGAGCGGCGCTTCCCGGAGCCCGACCAGCAGGAGTTGGACGCGTTGGGGCGGGCGATGGCGCGGGCGAAGGGCTTCCGGCTGCTGCTGCTCACCGCCACGCCGCAGGCGCGGGCGGACGTCATCGACTGGCTGCAGGAGCGGGCCCGGGTCTTGAAGCTGACCGTGTTGCCCGACGGCGACGCCGGGGTGCAGGAGTTGGACCGCTGGCTGCGTGGGCTGCTGAGCGAGCAGGGCACCCGGGCGGGCGCGATCCTGCCGGACGGGGGCGCCTTGATCCGCCGTCAGGAGGTGCTGTGGGCCCTCAACGGCGCCCGGGACGCCCTGGGGCTGGCGCTTCAGGGGCCTCTGGTGCTCCTGATGACCCCCGAGGAGCAGGCCCGGTTCGGCCAGATCGCCCACGACCTCTACGACGTACGCAGCGGGACCTTCCACGTCGAAGGACCTCGGCGGGATGTGTTGGAAGCAGAGGTAGATTTGTTGTCAGACTTAGAATCTGACAAAGCTCCACCGCCTCCGCAGGCGTTGGCCGACGCTTGGTTGCGGTTAATGGGACGCTTTCTTGAGCAGGAACGCTGGCAGGAGGTCATTAACACTAGTACGTCAGCTGAGTCATACGTGCAAAGGACGGGTTTTTTGAGAGGGCGGGCCTCTGCACTTATCTGCCGGGCGAGGGCTTGTGTTGCGCTTGGGCGGTGGGAACAGGCGCGCCAGGATTTGGTGGCCGCTGAGGAACTCCGAGATGCCTTTGGTCCAGACGAACGTTCAGCTTTTGATGAGGTTGACAGAGCGCTTCGTTCAGATGAGGTTCTTCGTCTCACGGAGGAGCCGCAGGAGAGTTCGTACCTGTTTTTTTCATACGATTTGGTCTTGCTATTTGACCCTGCCGAGCAATCTCTTGTGAATACGCTTGTAGAGGCCTTGGGAGACGCGCTGCGAATACGGGTGGTCACCTACCCAGATGCGACGGATGACTTCTGGTTGACCGAAACACGGGCAATAGGGCTGGTTCCGTCTGTGCATTTGTTGAACCCCGTTCCTGAAACGGTCGTCCAGAAGCTACGCTCCTTTCAGGGGAGGAGGCGGATTTTTTTCGCTCGGAACGATGCGCCATTGCCCACCTTCGCTACATCCATGGAGTATTTTCCTATAGGTTTGGAGCCAGATGCTTCTCGACTCGCTGCGCTACGGCGACTATCCACAGAGTTGATCGCAACTCGCACCGGAATGGACGCTGTACGCGTGGTCGTCTTAGCGGTACGTGCAGAGTTGGCCGAGACTCAGGATGCTGTTGCTGAGCGTTTTAGACGGGTATCTCGTGTCGCAGGTGTGCGGATTGTCGATGCTGCACGCCCAGGAGCGTTTGGCGGAGATTTTATCGTGGTTTTGATTGGTGGTCGTACCGGGGGAACCACGCTCCTGTCGCAGACTCTTGAGCAAGTTGAGCAAATCGTTGCATTGAAGACCGAGCATTTGGACCTCACCCGACTGGTTCCGTCTGAACTGGGGGATGCAATTCGACTCCATGCTAGTGTCCAGCAGCGCTTTGATGGCCCAGAAGATGCCGCCGAAAAGGCCCTTGCCGCGTTCAGCATTTGGTTGCAGGGTCGAATCTCGGCCGCCCCCGGGGAATCACCCGTGTTGGATGAGACCGAGCGCGCCCTGCTGGCCCAGCGCCTTCGTTTGTGGACCCAGGGACGGCATGCCGGGTTGACCGCAATCGCTGGCAGCGAGCGGTTGTATAGGGTGGCGCTTTACGTTCCACTGATGGCTGAGTTGCATCTTGTCAATGCGAAGGAGGATGTCGCGATTGTAGGCGAATTGCTCCAAACGCGGATAATCGAACAAGGAACTCATCGACGGACGCCCGCGGAAGAAGCTCTTTGCGAACCCGTTCTGCAGACTTGTGTGGTCGAGGGTGAGGCAGGGTCGGGCAAGACCGTACTGCTTCAGCACCTCGCCACAGTCTTGGCTGCCCAACACTTGGCCAGCCCTGTGCCCGAACACATCTTGGCATTGGATCGGCTGGCCGAGGGTCCACTGGCCGCTCCGATCCCCGTATTCCTGGAGGCCAGCGCCTTGGCCCGGCGCCTTACACAGAGTGAGGGGGTCAATGGGCTGGCCCTGGCTGTATCGGACGAGATCGAGGCTGCCACTGGGGTCACGGTGGACCTTGACGGCCTGCGGGCCGGCTTGCGCGTCGGCCGCTACTGGCTGCTCATCGACGCCTTGGACGAGGTGCCCGGTTGGGAGCCTCGGCAGCGGGTCGTCCATTGCTTGGCCGGACTGTCTGCTCAAGGAGAGGCGTGGCGCTCCCGGGCGACGCTCACCACCCGTCCAGCGGCCTACCCGGCGGTATCCCTAGAGGGCTTGCCCATTGTCCGTATGGCACCGTTGGATCGCGAAACCGCTCGAAGGCTGATGGCGCGGTGGTGTGCGGCAAAGCACTATAGCCACGCCTACGAGGCCGATCTGATCGCTGCTATAGACGAGACTTCCCGAAGGCACGGGGGCGTTCAGCTCGCCGCGAACCCTATGCTGCTGACCGCCGCGATGCTGGTGTACGGTCGCCAGCAGACCCTGCCCGACTCCACGGCGAGCCTGTACCGGGAGCTGGTGGAGGTGCTGTGCGTGGCCAAGAAGACCCGCTGGCCGGGCAGCGAGGCGCTGATCAGCGCGGACCTCAAGCGCCAGGCGCTGGAGCGGGTGTTCTACGCGATGCAGGAGGCCGGGGGCACCGCACTCCAGGTGTCTGAGGCCGCGAAGCTGCTGCGCGACTGGCAGCCGAGTCCGCTCGCGGACGACGCCGCCGGGCGCACCCTGCTGGACCGCCTGGGCAACGACACGGGGCTGTTGCGCTTCGAGGACCAGGGCAATCGCCGTCTGCGGGTGGTGCGTCCCTGGCACCGCAGCTTCCAGGAGTACTTGGCGGCCTGTCAGCTCGCCGCCCGGGAGGAGTCGGTCGACGCGGTGGTGGACGAGCTTGTGAAGACCGGCCGAGCCGCTGACCCGAGCTGGGAGGGCGTGCTGCGCTTCATGGTGGGGGTCCACGGAGCCCGGGGCAGCGCGCGGGCGCGGGCCTGGGTGAGCCGGCTCTACCATCATGCCGCAGAGGGGTCGCGCCGGGGCCGGCTGCTGGGGCTGGTGGGCACCGCGCTGACCGAGTACCGGGAGCACTTCGACGGCTTCACGCTGAGGGACGCCGAGCGCAGAGAGGTCGATCTGGCCGGGGAGATCGCGGATCGCTTCGCTGAAGAGGGCGCGGGCTGGCCCTTGTTGGACCGTCTGTTGGCTTTGGAGGCGCTGGGGGCGCTGGGGGACCCGCGTCTGGAGTTGGAGGACATCTGGGTGGATGTGCCTGGGGGGACGTTCACGATGGGGGCGGATCAGGATGCGTATCAGGCTGCCCCGCCTCATGAAGTGGAGGTCCCGGCCTTCAAGGTGGCCTGGCGGCCGGTGACGGTTCAGGACTATGCGGCTTTCGTGGAAGGCGGCTATCCCGCCCCGCCGGACTGGCCGAGGCAGCGCTTCCACCCCAACCGACCGGTCGTCCGCGTGAGCTGGCACGACGCGGTGGCGTTCTGCGGCTGGGCCAATGACCACTGGCCGGTGCCCGAGGGCTGGACGATCCGACTGCCGAGCGAGGCGGAGCGGGAGTTCCTGGCCGCCGGGGAGGAGGGCCGGCGCTACCCCTGGGGGACAAAGGAGGAGCCGGGCGCGGGGGATCAGGCGCGCGCCAACTACGACTGGGGCCCCGGCCGTCCGGGAGAGCTGACCC
Source organism: Alphaproteobacteria bacterium (assembly GCA_020632795.1). Classification (GTDB taxonomy): domain Bacteria; phylum Myxococcota_A; class UBA796; order UBA796; family CAJQPC01; genus JACKEV01. The sequence continues at coordinate 145,782 of JACKEV010000019.1, read as the reverse complement.
CGGTGGGCGCCTTCCCGCTGGGGGACGTCGAGGTCGGGGCCCGAAGGGTGGTGGACCTCGCCGGCAACGTGTGGGAGTGGTGCGCGGACCACTGGCGGGACAAGAAGGATGTCGACAAGTGGCGACAAGGTGGTTTTTTGCCATTTGTCATGGATGAATCTGCCGTTTCGGACCGCGTGGTCCGGGGCGGCTCCTGGTTCCTCGACTCCAGGCACCTGCGCTGCTCGTGCCGGCTCGGGATCCGGTCCGGGCACCGGAGCGGCAGCGTCGGGTTTCGCGTGGTCTGCGTTCCGGCCCCCGAGCGTTGATTTTTGAGTTTTGACCTTTGTTATGCTGCGGCTATGACCCGAGCGGAGCGAGGGTCGATCGCGATCTCTGAGAACCGACGATGGTCAACAATTGGCGACAAGTTGTCGCCTCACGACCCCCAGGTCCAGGCTGCCGCCATTACCGCCACCGACGCTTGGAGGGCCTCCGGTTCCTTGCCCTCCACGTTCCGAGAGACGCGGGCGAGCATCTTGGGCCCAGGACGCAGACCGCGTCGGCTGACCCGGTAGCCCAGCTCGCTGTAGCGCCGGACGGACCAGTACCGACGACTGCTCATCTGTCGACGATCGTCATGGTCGTCAGAGGCTTTGCCGACAAACTGTCGACGCTTGTCACCGCCTCCCCCGAACCCCCGCCACCACCGCCTCCGGCACCGCCCACGCCCCCAGGTGCAGCGGCGCCGCCCTCCACCCCGCCGCCTCGACCGCCGCCATCACCGCCCGCGCCCGCGCCAGCGTCACCGGCCCCACCGTGGGCCCCAGCGCCGGATCAAACGCCAGCAGCATCGCCTCAGCGTGACAGCCCGGCATGAGCTGCGCCGGGAAGCGCGCCCGCACCGCCTCGGCCTGGGGGAACGGCGAGGTCCGCGCCAACGGCCCGGCGTCCAGGGTCCCCGCGCCCAGCAGCAGCACGTCCCGCTGGCGCAGCATGCGCGCCCGCGCCGCGTCCGGGTCGAAAGCCAGGGGGAAGGAGTCGTCCAGCACCACGGTCCCCGGCGGCAGGGTCGCGACGTCCAACGCCCGACCCCCGCTGGTCGCCCCCAGGATGACGTCGCAGCCCACCACCGACGCCGAGTCCGGCCAGCTCGGGTCCTGGATGCGCAGCGCGGCGGGGGCTCCCAGCCGGTCCTGCGCCAGCGCCAGCGCGGCTCGCCCGATGGCCCCGTAGCCCAGCACCCCGACCGTCAGCGTGGACCAGTCCCAGCCGAGGGCGGCCAGGGTGGCCTCCAGGTTCAGGGCGATGGCCGCGACCGTCGCGGCGTGGCCGGTGGTGAGCTGCTTGTCCGCCAGCCCACGGGCCCCCAGCCCGGTCGTCGCCGGGAGCATGCCCGCCAGCGCGATGATGGGCGCCGAGGTTGCTGAAGCCCCCGCCTGCACGAGATCCCAGACGTCTGCTCTGCTCAGCTCGTCCGCGTTCATCGGCAGCAGCACCAGCTCGCTGACCCCGCCGGCCCCCTCGACCCGCTCGACCACGGTGGGCTCGGCCAGGGGCACCTGCACCCCGGACGGCGCGTAGATGAGCAGGGCGGCGTCCACCCCGGCCATGCGGCGCAGGCGGCGCTCCAGCGTGGGGGCGGCCCGGTCCACCAGGGCGCCGCCGTAGAGGTTGAGGCTCAAGGTCTCGGTGGCCACCGCGCCCACCATCAGCTCGGTGCGGGTGGAGGCGGTGGCGAAGCGGCTGCGGGCCTGGTCCCAGCGCAGCCGCAGGCGGCTGTCGGGGGCGGGAACGGCGCTGGGGTCCTGCCAGGTCAGGAAGAAGCGGCCCAGGATCTCGGGCGCCCTCGCCCCCAGCGCCGCGCCCATGCTCATGGGGCTGGCCTGGGAGTGGGCGGCGGCCTCGGTGAACGCCGCCGCGACGGCCGGCAGGGAGGGCTCCCCCTTCACCCGCACCGGCAGGCCCCGGGCGAAGGCCCCGACCACCCGGCCCACGTCCCCCGCGGCGCTGTCCCGCCCGGTGATGGCGGTGGCCACGACCACGTCGTCGGTCTCCAGCAGCGCCATCAGCGTCTCGAACAGCGCGGCGAGGGCGAGCTGGTAGGGGCTGACGGAGGCCTCGCGGGCCCGGCGCTTCAGCGCGGACCACACCGCCTCGCCCAGCACCACCCGGGTGGCGCGCTGGGCGGGCTCCTCGGGGCCGGGGCCCTGGGTGAGCCCGGCGAGGGCCCCGCGCCACCACCGGTCGTCGACGAAGGACTCCCGGGCGACGAGGTCGGCGTAGCGCAGGGGCGGCGGGGGCAGCTCGGGGGTGCGCCCGGCGGCCAGGGCGTCGTGGGCGGTCAGCAGCTCGGCGGCCAGCAGCCAGGCGCTCCAGGCGTCGCTGATGAGGTGGTGGGCGGTCAGCAGCAGGCTGTGGCGCCCCCGGCCCAGCCGGATGAGGCGCAGCCGGGCCAGCGGTCCGGTGGTGACGTCGAAGCGGGCGCAGGTCTCCTCGTCCCAGCGGGCGTCGAGGGCGCGGCTCTGGGCGTCGGGGGGCAGGGCCGAGAGGTCGTCGTACTGGAGCGGGAGGTCCATCGCGGGCAGGGCGCGCTGGGTGGGCGGCGGCCCGGGGTCGAAGACCGTGCGGAGCTGGGGGTGTCGGGCGACCAGCCAGCGCAGGGCGGCCCGCAGGGCGTCGAGGTCGGGCTCGCCCTCCAGGGGGACCCGGGCGCACCAGGTGGGCGGCCGGTCCGGGGAGCGCAGGTGCGCGGCCAGGAAGCCCCGCTGCACCGCGCCCAGCGGGGCGGGCCCGTCGTCAGAGGCCGACGGGGTCGGGGCTGGCGCGGCGCGGGCCTCCAGCCGGTCGAGGGCGTCGGCCAGCGCACCCAGGGTGCGGTACTGGTAGAGCACCATCGGCCGCAGCTCGGCGCGCAGGTGGGGGCGCAGGCGGTCGAGCACCTCCAGGGCGCGGATGGAGTCCCCGCCCAGGGCGAAGAAGTGGTCGGCCTCGCCGGGGGGTGTGGGCAGGTCGAGCACCCGCTGCCAGGCGTCCGCCAGCAGAGCGCGGGCCCCGCCGCGTGGGGGCGTCTTCCGTGAGGTCGACGGGGCGGGGCTTTCGGAAGATGGGGGTGCCGGGGTGCCCGCCAGCAGTGCCGCGACGGCCCGGCGGTCTGCCTTTCCGGCCGGGTTGCGGGGCAGGGCGTCGAGCGCGACGATCCGGGTCGGCACCATGTAGGGAGGCAGGCGCTCGGCCAGCCACCCCCGCAGGCCCTCGGCCGAACCGCTGGACTCCACCGCCGCGCGCAGCCGCTCCCCCTCGTAGACCACCACGGCCTGGGCGACGTCGGGGTGGTTGCACAGCTCGTGCTCCACCTCGCTCAGCTCCACCCGGTTGCCGTGGATCTGGACCTGGGTGTCCCGCCGGCCCAGGTAGACGAAGGCGCCGTCCTCCTGCTGGCGGGCGAGGTCGCCCATGCGGTAGACCCGGCCCAGGGTGGGGTGGTCGACGAAGGCGGCGGCGGTCTGCTCGGGGGCGTCGAAGTAGCCCCGGGCGATGGCGCCGCGCACGACCAACTCGCCGACCCCGTCGACCGGGTCCAGCAGCAGGGTCTCCACCCCGGCCCTGGACCAGCCGATGGGGGTGTGGCGCTGGTCGGGGGCGGGGTCCTCAGTGACCTCGTAGAAGGTCGCGTTCACGATGGTCTCGGTGGAGCCGTACAGGTTCACCAGCCGGGCGGGGGACTCCGGGAAGCTGCGCCGCCACCGGCGCACGAGGTCGGCGGGAACGGCCTCGCCGCCCACCAGCATCCAGCGGACCTTCGTGAAGGAGGGCCCCGGGCGCCGCGCGGCGGCGTCGATGAGGTGGCCCCACAGCGAGGGCACCGAGTTCCACACCGTCAGGCCCTGGTCCTCGATGGCGTCGAGCAGGGCCTCGGGGTCGCGTACGACCTCGAGAGGCAGGGGGTGGACCTGCGCGCCGGCCAGCAGCGGGGCCCAGATCTGCCGCAGGGAGCCGCCGTAGGAGAGCGACGAGCTGTAGGCGAAGCGGTCTTGAGGCGTGACCCCGAACACGCGGAGAACCCACTCCAGCCAGCAGAGCACGGCGGCGTGATCGACCATGACGCCCTTGGGGGCGCCCGTGCTGCCGCTGGTGAACATGATGTAGGCGAGCTTGTTGTTTGAAGAGCGTTCGTTGGCCTCCCCTGCTTCGGGAGACGAACGACGTTCCTGTGTTGCGGCTGCAGACGCTCCGAGGTCGCTGGAAGCCCCGGAGTCCGTAGGCGGAAAGGGCCCGGAAGGACGCAGGGGCGTTGCGACGGGTGACACTGAGGTCTCTCGTACCTCTCGCTCCCACTCCCCCAGTCCAACCGTGGTTGCCAGGACCGCCACTCCTGGCACCAGACGCCTGGCCCGCGCCACCAACACCCCAGGACAGATCAGCGCCGAGACCTTCGCCGCCCCCGCCACCTGCGCGATCCGCGGATCCGGCCAGCGCGGATCGAGCGGCACATACGCCGCGCCCGAGCGGAGCACGGCCAGCAGGGCGATGACCGCGTCGGGGGAGGGGCTGGCCAGCACGGCGATGCGGGGCCCCGAGAGCCGCGCCGCCAGGGCCGCCGAGCGCCGGTCCAGGTCTCCGTAGCGGAGGTCCGGCCACACCGCGATGCGCTCGGGGTGGGCCCTGCAGGTGGCCAGCACCCGCCCGTGCAGGGTCTCCGGCAGCGGCGCCGGGGGGTGGAGCACCGCGTCCAGGGCGGCCTCCACCCGCTCCGCCAGGGACTGGACGCGGGTCGCGTCCAGGTGGCTGCGGGCCCAGCTCCACGAGGTGTGCAGCGACCCGCGGAACACCCAGGCCAGCAGGGCGATCCGGGTGAAGCCCGCGCCCGCCGCGCCCTGGGGGTCGAAGACCTCCAGCCCGCCGATGTGCTCGGGGGCGGGCAGCTTGGGGAAGGAGAAGCCCGCCGGGGTCAGGCCCACCGGCCCGGCGGGGCTGCGCTCGGCCATCGAGGCCAGCGCCATCGAGCTGGCCTGGGCGTGGCCCCGGACCGCGACCCCCTCGGCCTGCACCCGCGCGGCGAGGTCCAGCAGCGGCTCGCCCACGGCGACCTCGGCGCGCACCGGCAGGCTGTCGGCGAAGGAGCCGACGATGCGGGTGACGTCGGGCACCCGGACCTCCCGGCGGCCGTGGGCCACGCGGACGGTGACGTCGTGCTGGCCGCTGGCGTCGAACAGGGCCTGCATGTACGCGGCGAGCACCAGGGCGGGCAGGGTGACCCCGCGCGCCTGGGCGGCGGCCTCCAGGGCGGCGGTGCGGTCGGGGTCGAGGCGGCGGTGGGCGGTGCCCACGCCCCCGTGGGCGGGCTCGTGGACGGAGGCGGTCCAGTCCAGGTGCAGCGGCGGCACCCCGCCCCCGAAGCGCTCGGTCCACCAGCTCAGGTCCCCGGTCTCGCTGCGGCGCAGGGCCTCGGCGGCCTCGGTCCAGTTGGCCTCCAGCGGCGGCCAGGGCAGGGGCTGGCCCTGGCGCAGGGCCTCGTAGCCCTCCAGCAGCTCCACGAGCACGTTGCGCTGGGACCAGGCGTCGACCACCGCGTGGTGCCCGTTCAGGATGAGCCGCCGCCCGTCGGTGTGGACGCGCACCAGCGGGCCGCGCTCCAGGTCGAAGGGGCGGTTGATGAGGGCATCCTCGTCCAGGGGCTCGCAGCGCTCCACCACGGGCCGGACGGCGCCGAAGTGCTGACGCCACCGCCCGCCGTGGGGGCGCAGCACCGAGCCCAGGGCGGGGTGGCGCTCGGTCAGCGCGTCGAGGACGGTTTGGAGGCGGTCGAGGTCCAAGGGACTGTCGGCCTGGAGCGCGACCGAGATCGTGACGTTTCCGGGCATGTCCGGGAAGAAGCGGCGCTGGACGACGAAGGTCTGCTGGGCGGGGAGGAGGGGGAGGCCGGGCAGCGGCGCCTCGGTCTCCAGCGGCGCCTCCTCCCGCTGGAGCCGCCCCCGCAGCGCTGCGAGCAGGGCGTTGAGGGTCTCGGCCTCGTAGAGCAGGGTGGTGGGCAGGCCGCGGCCGGTGAGGGCCTCCAGGTCGCGGACCACGTCGAGGGCCTGGACCGAGTCGACGCCCAGGGACGTGAAGGTGGCGTCGGGGTCAAGGTCCTCGGGCGCGAGGCGGGCGACCCGGGCCACGAGGGTCCGCACCCGCGCCTCCAGGTCGGCGGGCAGCGCGGCGGGGGCCGGGAGCTGGTGGCGGCGGTCGAGCACCACCACCACGGGCTGGCCGGAGGACAGGGCGTGCTCCACCGCCGCGAGCCCCAGCGCGGGCGGGATCGGGGTGATGCCCCGCTCGGCGAACGCGGCGGCCACGTCGGCGGCCTGGCCCACCTCGGCCCAGGGGGCGAGCTGCACGCTGACCACCCGCTGGCCGGCGGCGGCGCGCTCCCGGGCGGCCCGGTCGAGCCAGGCGTTGGCCTCGGCGTAGGGCTCGATGCCCCGGGCCAGGGCCGGCAGCAGCGCGGAGATCGAGGAGAACAGGCAGCGGAAGCCGGCCTCCAGGCCGTCCAGGTTGCGCAGGCCCTCGGTCTTGGCGGCGATGGCGTCCGGGCCCCCGGCGAGGTGGAAGAGGCCGTCGACCGGACCCAGCTCCTCCACGAGGGCGCGCGCGGCGGCGGGGTCGCGCAGGTCGACGGCGTGGAGGTGGGCCTGCCCGCCCCGGGCCTCGACCTCGGCGAGCAGGGCGCGGTGGCGTTCGCCCGCCGGGGTGCGCCCCACCAGCTCCAGCCGGGCCTGGAAGCGCTCGGCCAGCCACAGGGCCAGCCGCCGCCCGATGCCCCCGGTGCCGCCGGTGATGAGGTAGCGGCCGTGGGCGTGCAGCGGCGAGGGGCCGCGCGGGCAGGGGCGCCACACCAGGCCGCCCGCCGGGTCCCGCTCGGCGAGGTGGACCCAGCCCTCGGTGGAGGGGGGCGGGGCCACGCCGAACCAGTGGCGGCGGCGCTGGAAGGGGTAGGGGGGCAAGGGTGCCCGGGGCCCGGGGCCCTGCACGGCGCGCCAGTCCAGGGTGTGGCCGAGGGTGTGCAGCCGGGCGGCCAGGGCGGCGAGGCTGTCGGGGTCGGTGGGCGGGCGCAGCGCGGCCGGCACCCCGGCGCGGGCGACCAGGGGGGTGAGCACCGGGCGCGGCCCCAGCTCGATCGCGGCGGTGACGCCCATCGCCACCAGGCTGCGGACCGCGTCGTGGAAGCGCACCGGCTCCCGGAGCTGGCGGGCCCAGTGCGCGGGCTCGGCCAGCGCGGCGGCCTCCCGCTGGCCCGACAGGGTCGAGATCAGGGGAACCCGGGGCGCTGAAGCCTCGATGGGGCCGAGTTCATCGAGGAAGGGCTGCAAGGCGGGCTCGATGAGCGGGCTGTGGAAGGCGTGCCGGGTCTCCAGCCGGGCGGCGGCCCTGCCCCGCGCGGCGAGGCGGCGCAGGGCCTCCGCGACGGCGTCCTCGGGGCCCGAGAGCACGCAGCGGCGCGGCCCGTTCACGGCGGCCAGGGACAGCGCGGGCAGCTCGCGGACCAGGGCCCGGGCCTCGGCCTCGGAGAGGGCCACCCCGGCGCTGGCGCCGCCCTCGGGCAGGGCCTCGACGGCCAGGGCGCGGGTGGTGACGACGCGGCAGGCCTCCTCCAGAGACAGGGCGCCGGCCACGCAGGCGGCGGTCAGCTCCCCGAGGCTGAGGCCGACGACGGCGGCCGGGCGGACCCCCCAGCCCTCCAGCAGCCACGCCAGGGACCAGCCCAGGGCGAACAGGGCGGGCTGGGTCATCACCGTGCGGCCCAGCGCCTCGGCGTCGCCGAACATCGCGGGCCGCAGCGGCGCGGGCAGGTGGGGGTCCATGAGCGCGGCGCAGCGGTCGAGGGCCTCCCGGAAGGCGGGCTCGGCCTCGTAGAGCGCCTGGCCCATGCCCACGATCTGTGCGCCCTGCCCGGGGAAGATGAAGGCGAGGGGGGCGGGCGTGGGGGCGTGGACCGGCGCGGCGCGGGCCAGGTCGCCGGTGGCGGCGAGGCGCCAGGGCAGGCCGGCGCGGCCCTGGGTGGCTCCCCGGAAGACGGCGTCCCGGTCGTGGCGCTGCAGGGCGTCGAGGGCCTGGGCGCGGCGGGCCTCCAGGGCGTCGGGGTCGGCGGCGGACAGGGCGACGACGTGCGCGGGCCGGGGGCGGGGCGCGTGCGGCGCGGGCGCGGTCAGGATGAGGTGGGCGTTGGTCCCGCTGAGCCCGAAGGAGGACACCCCGGCCACCCGGCGGCCGCCCCAGGGCTCGGGGGCCGCGACCGCGCGCAGGCCGGAGGCGGTCAGGGCCTCGGCGGGGGCGTCGCGGTGCAGGTCCGGGGGCAGGACCCCGCGCTGCACCGCCAGCGCCGCCCGCAGGAGCCCGGCGAGCCCGGCGGCGGCCTCCAGGTGACCCAGGCGGGTCTTGACCGAGCCCACCGCCGGGGCGTGGGCCCCGAACACCCGGCCCAGAGCGCGCAGCTCCACGGCGTCCCCCAGCACGGTGCCGGTGCCGTGGGCCTCGACGAAGCCCAGCTCGCCGGGGCGGACCCGGGCGCGGGCCAGCGCGGCGCGCAGCACGGCCTCCTGGGCCTCGCCGCTGGGGGCGGTCAGGCCGTTGCTGGCGCCGTCGTGGTTGACCGCCCCGCCCCGGATGACCGCGATGACGTCGTCGCCGTCGGCCTTCGCGTCGGCCAGGCGCTTGAGGACCACCATCGCCCCGCCCTCGGCGCGCACGTAGCCGTCGGCGTCGGCGGCGAAGCTGCGGCAGCGCCCGGAGGGGGAGAGCACCCCGAGCTGGGAGAGGAAGACCGAGGGCTCCGGCCGCAGCAGCACGTTGACCGCGCCGGCCAGGGCCACCCGGCAGGCCCGGTCCCGCAGGTCCCGGCAGGCGGCCAGCACGGCGACGAGGCCGCTGGAGCAGGCGGTGTCCACGGTCATGGCCGGGCCCCGGGTGCCCAGGACGTGGGCCAGTCGGCCGGCGATCATGGCGGGGTGGGCGCCGGTGCCGGCCCAGGCGTCGGGGCCCTCGGGGCCGAACACGCTCTGCGCGGCGAACTCGCTGCCGCTGGCCCCCACGGTGACGCCGACCGGGGCGTCCCGCAGGCGGGAGGGGTCGAGGCCGGCGTGCTCCAGGGCCTCCCAGCCCAGCTCCAGGGCGAGGCGCTGCTGGGGGTCCAGGCGGTCGGCGGCGCGCCCGGTCAGGCCGAAGAAGTCGGCGTCGAGGTCCTCGATGCCCTCGATGAAGCCCCCGGCCGGGGAGCAGGTGCGGCCCGGGGTGCGGGGCGGGCCGAGCAGGGCGTCGTTGTCCCAGCGGGCGGCGGGCACCGGGCCGATGGGGTCGACCTCACCCAGCAGCAGCGTCCACAGGGACTCCGGGTCGTCGGCCCCGCCGGGGAAGCGGCAGGCCATGCCCACGATGGCGACGGGCTCGTCGGCGGGCAGGTCGTCCGAGAGACCGACGGCGTCGGCTTCAGCGGCGAGCCATCCGGCGAGGCGGCGGGGGCTGGGGTGCTCGAACAGGGCGACGGTGGGCACGGGGCGGCCCAGGGCCAGCTCCAAAGCGCCAGCGAGGCCGACCTGCCCGGCGGAGTCCAGGCCCAGGGCGGCGAAGCTGCGGTCCAGGTCCCCCGGGCGCAGGGGGCGGCCCAGGGCGCTGGCGAGCACCTCTTCGAAGGGGTCGACGGCAGGGGTCTCCACCGGCGGGGAGGGCTCGTGTGTCCGGACCGGGCGCAAGGTGCCGTCGAGCAGGGCGCGGCGGGTGGGCTGGCGGCGCACCTTGCCGCTGGAGGTCTTGGGCAGCCGGCGGGCCCGCAGCAGGGCGACCCGGGAGGGCGCGACCCCGTGCTCCCGCACCACGGCCTCCACGATGGCCTCGGCGACCTCGTCCCCCACGCTGTCGGGGTGGACCCGCTCCCGCAGCTCGGCGACCACCGCGAGGGTCTCGGCCTGGCCGTCGTCCACCCCGAAGGCGGCGGCCCCGCCGGCCCGCAGCGCCGGGTGGGCGGCGGCTACGGTGCGCTCGATGTCCTGGGGGTAGAGGTTCCGGCCGGCGACGATGATGAGGTCCTTGAGCCGCCCGGTGATGAAGACCTCACCGCCCCGGAGGAAGCCCAGGTCGCCGGTGCGCAGCCAGGGGCCCTCCCCGTCGGCGAGGGTGGCCTCGAAGACCTCGGCGCTGCGCTCGGGCTGGCCCCGATAGCCCTTCGCCACGCTGGGGCTGCGCACCCACAGCTCGCCGACCCGGTCGGGGGGGGTGGGCTGGCGGGTCTCGGGGTCGACGGCGAGCAGCTCGATGTCCTCCCGCGCGGCCCGGCCGCAGCCCACGATGGAGCGCCCCTCTGCTGAAGGCTCGACGCGGTGGGCGTCGAGGGCGGCGGGATCCAGGCGCAGGACGGTGGGGCCGCCCTCCGCGGTGGGGGCCCGTCCGGCGAGGCCCAGGGTGTGCTCGGCGAGGCCGTAGATGGGGCAGAACGCGCCCCGGCGGAAGCCGGCGGGGGCGAAAGCGGCGCAGAAGCGGTCGATGGTGTCGGCGTGGACGGGCTCGGCGCCGCTGCCGGCCATGCGCCAGCGGGACAGGTCCAGGGCCGCGCGCTGCTCGGGGGTGGTGCGGTGGGTGACCAGGGCGAAGCCGAAGTCCGGGGCGGTGGAGACCGAGGCCCCGGTGTCGTGGACCGCCTCGACCCAGCGCGCCGGCCGCCGCAGGAAGTCGTGGGGCGAGAGGAAGGTGCAGCCGCTGCCCGCGTAGAGCGGGTAGAGGACCATGCCGATGAGACCGAGGTCATGGAACATCGGCAGCCAGGAGACCAGGTGGTCGTCGGCCAGCAGCCCGCTGGTGCCCTGAAGCGCCGACAGGTTGTGCATCAGGTTGCCGTGGGACACCTGGACGCCGCGCGGGTCCCCGGTCGAGCCGGAGGTGTACTGCAGGAAGGCGAGCTGGTCGGCGGTGGGCCGGTGGGGCAGGGTGTCGCCGTGCTCGGGCAGGGTGTTGACGGCGATCCAGGGCAGCTCGCGCAGGGTGGGGGTGGCCCCGCGCATCAGCGCGATGGCCTGGGTGGTCAGCACGGCGGCGGGCGCGGCGTCCTGGGCGATGGCGGTGAGCCGGCCCAGCCCCACGCCCAGCCGGGCGGGGTCGGGGGGCGCGACGGGCACGGGCAGCACCCCGGCGGCGAGGCAGCCGAAGAAGGCCCCGATGAAGTCGAGCCCGGCGGGGAAGAGCAGCAGCGCGCGGTCGCCGGGCCGGGCGTCGAGGGCCCGGGCCACCGCGACCGCGCGCCGGTGCAGGTCGGCGCGGGTCCACGCGGTCACCGGCCCGTCGACGTCGCCGGTCTCCAGGAAGCGATAGAGCGTCGCGTCCGGGGCCTCTTCGGCGCGCAGCTCCAGGAGGTCGACGAGGCTGGTCGGCATCGTGGCCCCGTAACGCGGCGGGGGCGTCAGGGGAGGAGTTGGTCGAGGTTGGATCTGGAGGCTGGGGGTCGCATGAGGCCGCTGCGACACCTCCCGCGCTCGATTCGAGCACGCACATCGTCACCCGTCACACCGCCCCTACGCCCTCCCGGCTCCGTGGGCCTGCTTCGTCGGACCGTTCGTCGGGCCGCATCCAGCGGCCCTCCTCTCTCGGCTTCGCATCGGGCTCCGGCAATCCAAGCCTCCCGCCCTCGCTCAGACGTCCGACTTCACAGGCCCACTCCGCCTACGGGCTTCGGGGCTGAGCGTGGGCTCGGGGCGTATGGCCTTGGACGGTTCTTGTGAAGGAGTTGCTCGCTGTCGGCCTTCGAGGCTGGTAGTTGTTGGAAGCGGCTGACTCACGCTGCAGGGTTGGGAGCGTACCGCCGAGAGTGTCCTCATTCTCCGTCGACCCAGGAGTTCTCTTGTACCCGGAGCCCAAGAAGAGCAGCTCCCTTGCAGCCACGAATAGCGATGGGATGTCTCCGGATGTGTGGTAGAACTGCGCCAGGAAGAACTCGACGGGTCAATTCCACAGCGTTCGTACTCGTGCAGAGACAGATCAGCCATGCCGACGAAACCGCCGGAAGGCCGGACCAGTCCCGAAGCCCCTCGATGTCTTTGGAAACATCGGTAACAGTGGATGGACTGATCTTGAGTTCGATCGCGTGGACCCAGGACTTCGGACCGCCTCGTCTGACAAGCATGTCGATGCGCCTTCCAGGACGAGGCAGATCCTCGGGATGAACCTGTTCAAGCACTGTTCCTCGCAGCGCTGAAGTCCAGCCGTCGTCCAGTGGGCCGTGTGGGATGTCACGATCCCGAACGCCTGGGCCGAGCCGGCGATTCCAGGGCGCTTGCTGCAACTCCAGAGCGAGCGAGTACTGTCACCACTTCTCGAACTTTCGACCGGTATCGAGAAGTGAACTGATGGCTTGGCGTCGAGCCTCGATTTCCCTGGTGAGCAACAATACTGTGGAGTCCACTTGGGACGACTTGATGAACTGGTGTTTCGGCATGTGCGACTTCTTGGTTCGAGTGGATGGACCTGTACTTCGTTCTATCGACCTTGATGTGTTGAAGGCAAGCTTGGGGTTGTTCATATCATGTTCTCTCGAACAGTTTTCATGGTCGGAGGAGCGGCGTTCCAAGTCAGCTCTCAGCCCCGAAGCCCGTAGGCGGAGTGGGCCTGTGGAGTCGGACGTCTGAGCGAGGGCGGGAGTCCTGGACAGACGGAGCCCGATGCGAAGCCGAGAGAGGAGGGACGCTGGATGCGGCCCGACGAACGGTCCGACGGTACAGGCCCACGGAGCCGGGAGGGCGTAGGGGCGGCGTGACGGGTGACGATGTGCGGACTCGAATCGAGCGTGGTTCCAGCGCTGAGGTCTCAGGGGCCGTCAGCGGTGTCGTCGAGCGTGGTTCCAGCGCAGAAGTCCGGGAGAGTCAACGGTGCCTGCCCATGCTACCGTCCTCCCTCTGGAGGTCCCGTGCTCTCCTTCCTCACCCTCCTCGCCGCCCCCCCGGCCGCCGCCTGGGTCCACGAAGGCTGGGGCTGGCCCGAGGCCGACCACCCCATCCCCATCCACATCCACCCCGACCACGAGGAGTCCCTGCCCGAGGGCTACGTGCCCCAGGCCCTGGCGGACGCGGTGGCCGCCTGGAACGCGGCGCCCTGCGTCTCCGCCGGGCTGGTCCTCGCCGAGGGGGACGGCACCCTGGGCGTGGTGCGCGACGGCGTCAACAGCGTCAGCTTCAACGACCCCAACGATGGCCTGGGCACCGGCGTCATCGCGGTCACGACGACCACCTACAGCAACGTCTCGGTGTTCCGCACCCTCGGCGGTGCGGACGTCTACGTCGCGCTGGAGGCGGACCTCGTCTTCAACGACAACCTGGACATGGCCACCGACGAGGAGATCGCCGCAGGGACCTGCCAGGACGAGCGCCCCAGCTTCCGGGCCACCGCCACCCACGAGCTGGGCCACGCCCTGGGCCTGGGCCACGCCTGCGAGCGCGGCGAGGACTGCGACCCGCTCGCCGAGGCCGCCACGATGAACTGGACGGTGGGCCAGTGCGACAGCTCCCGCAGCACCCTCTCCGTGGACGACGAGGAGGGGCTGTTCGTGCTCTACGGACCGGAGGCCGACTTCGCGACCGTCGAGCTGCCGACCTGCGCGGGGCTGGCCGGCGAGAAGGCGGGAGCGCTGCCCTTCGCGGTGACCTGCGACGCGGCGGGGGCCTCGGGCGGGTCCTGGGACATGGGCGACGGCGCCACCGTGGACGGCGGCTCGGTCGAGCACACCTACACCGAAGCGGGGGTGTACGCCCCCTACGCCTGCCTCACCTACCCGACCTGCGGCGGCTTCGAGCTGTGCGCCGAGGCCGGGCCCCTGAGCGCCTGCCCCGAGCTGGCCGCCGACTTCGACGCCGAGCCCCTGGCCGGGGACGCCCTGCGCGTCGTCAACCGCACCGACGCGCCCGCGGCCTGCATCAACGCGCTGCTCTGGACCGTGGCGGACGCCGCCGGAGACCGCATCACCGAGGGCGAGGACTGGAACCTCTCCACCGAGGTCCCCGGGCCGGGGGTCTACACGGTCACCCTCTCCATCTCCGGCCCCACCGGAAGTGACACGGTCACCGCGGACGTCCGCGTGGGCCCCGAGCCCGAGCCCGAGGACCCCGGCGGGCGCTGCGCCGCGGCCCCGACGGCGCCCTTCGCCTGGCTCGCCCTGCTCCTGCTGGCCCGGAGGCGCCGATGATCTGGCTGCTCGCCCTGGCCTGCGGCAAGGACGACACCGTCGTCGACTCCGCGCCCTTCGTCTACGACCCCCTGGTGCGGGCCGGCTGCACCAGCACCGCCGCCGAGGACGAGCACCGGGACGGTGACGTCGACCAGATCGAGGTCTCCACCTGGGGCCCCCACGCCGGGGAGCTGACCCGGGAGACCGACGAGGACGCCGACGGCGCCGCCGACCAGCGCCGTGCCTGGACCTACGACGCCGATGACCAGCCGATCCGCGAGGACATCGACGAGGACGCCGACGGCGCGGTCGACGTGGTGACCACCTGGCGCTGGGAGGGGGGGCTGCTGGTCTATGAGGGCTTCGACCGCGACAACGACGGCGTGGACGACCTCACGGAGACCTACGCCTACGACGGCGCGCAGCTCATCCGCACAGAGCGCGACCCCGACGGCGACGGCCGGGTCGACGAGGTGTGCGAGTTCTCCTGGTCCGAGACGGACGAGCACGGCGCGTCCTGGCTGCGCGCGGGCTCCTGCGCGGCGGGCAGCCGCACGCTGAACACCAGCGAGGTCTGGGTGGGCGAGGGCGGGGCCTTCCTGCGCTCGGTCGTGGACATCAACAACGGCGACCTCATCGACACCCGGACCTGGGCCTACAACGACTGGAGCCTCCTGACCGGCTCCGACTTCGAGCGCGTCCGCCCCGACGGCGTCGAGGAGGCCTGGACCACACAGACCTGGTACGACCCGGTCGGCCTCCCGGTGGCCGAGGAGCAGCACACCACCCGGCGCCGGGCCACCGACGTGGACGAGCGGGTGGAGACGGCGTGGGGGTGGGTTTGTGAGTGAACCGCCCCGCGTCAGAAGAACGTAGCGAGCAGCGAGGGCGGCCAGACGAGCAGGAGGAGGACGTTGAGCACCGTCCCGGTCCGCCACCGGACCCAGATGTTGAGGACCAGCGCGAGGATGGCGGTGAACGGCAGCGCCATGAACCAGCTGAGCATGAGGGTCGCGGTCACCCGGTCCATACAGCCCGGCAGGTCGTCCAGGATGTTGACGCCCGACCAGTGCAGCACCACGAACACGGTGACGGATACGCCGAAGATGACGTTCCACGCCGTCAGGACCTGGACGAAGTACCGAAGCATGGCTGACCCATAACGCTCGGTACCCCCCTGTCGATATCCGACACCCCTGGCCGCCGTTTTACCGAAAACGACCCTCAAACCAGGATCGAACACTGACGGTACGCTCCTTGCTTTCCCTGGCCTCGACGAACGACGAGGTCCCTCATGAAGCGCCTGCAGCACGACAACGCCACGCCCGAGATGGATATCCCCCAGGTCGACGCCCCGACGCCGGAGTTCCAGCAGGGTCGAGGTAACAGCTTCGCCGTGGAGCAGCTCCAGGAGCAGCGGGCGGTGGAGCAGGGGGAGCTGGCGCCGGTGGATGTGGTGGCCATCGACCAGGAACTCTCGTTCGCAGTCCTCTTCGCTCGTATGTTCCACCCGGGAAGTGTCGACGCCTCAGGTGGGGTCAAGGCGTTGGTGGACAACGTGCTCGCTCAGGCCGATGGTCACCCTGTTCGCACCCTCACCATCTACGCGCATGGTCTCCCAGGGCAGCTCTTCGTAGGCGACGACCACCTCAATGGCGCTGACCTGCGCGAATACATTCCTGAGTTGGAGCGTCTGGCCCCGCACTTTCACGAGACGGGCAAGGCGGAGATCCACGGCTGCAACTTCGGCGCGGGGAAGGCCGGAGACAACGCGGTCTACGTCCTCAGTCAGGTGTGGGGCGTCCCCGTCACCGCCGGGGTGTTCATGCAGAACGGCGCCCCGGGCTTCGAGGGGGGCACGGTGACCTGGGGGCCGGACGAAGAGGGAACCCCCAGGTTCTCCCAGGACCCTGCACGTACGGATGGAATCATGGCCGGGATCGAGGCGACCTTTGACGCGGCGAGCGGCTTCTACGACGGCACGCTGAGCAGGATCGAGGACATTGAACGCTGGCTGTTCGAGGATTGACGGCTCAGCGCTCCACCTGTCCATGGCGATGAGGCCTGTGCTCCAACCAGGTCATGCCGCACATTGAGGGGAGCCAGAGCACGAGCAGGAAGAGGTTGAACAGCTTCGCTGGTCGCCATCGCGCCCAGCGGTTGGCGATCAGGGCGACGAGGGTCGTGAAGGGGATGCCGAACACCCAACCCAGGACCAGGGGGCTGGCCAGGGTGATCCACAGGTCCGGCACCTCGAAGGGGAGCTCGTCGACCACCAGGAACGGCGCGGCGAACAGCGTCACGAACACCCCACACGCCACGTTCCACACCGTCAGGACCTGGACCACCCGGCGAAGCATGACAACCCCATAACCCTCGACACCCCCCTGTCGATATCTGACACCCTCAGAGCCTGAATTCGTCGATAACGACCCTAGAAGCAGGAACAGGATCTGACGGCATACTCCTTGCTTTGGATGACCTCGACGAACGACGAGGTCTCTCATGAAGTGTCAGCAGCACGACAACGCCAACATCGAGTGTGATCTCCCCCAGGTCGACCTGCCGACGCCGGAGTTCCAACAAGGTCGAGGCAACGGCTTCGCTTTGGAGCAGCTCCGGGAGCATGAGGGGGTGGCGCAGGGGGACCTGGAGCCGGTGGATGTGGTGGCGATCGACGATGACGGTTCATGGGCGGCTTACTTCGCGATCAAGTTCAACCCTGCGAGCGTAAACGCCGCTGGTGGTCTCAGGAGCATGATCAACAACGTGCTCGCTCAGGCAGACGGACGACCGATCGGCACGCTCTCCATCTTCGCCCACGCTCGTCCGGGGCAACTCTACGTCGGTGGAGACCAGCTGAACGGCGCCGATCTGACCGATGAGCTTCCCCAACTCCAGAGGCTGACGCCGCACTTCCACGAGACCGGTCGGGTAGAGATCCACGGCTGCAACTTCGGGGCCGATGAGGCGGGCGACCGCGCGGTCTACGTGCTGAGTGAGGTCTGGGGTGTGCCAGTCACCGCTGGGGTCCATGCACAGAACGGCGCCCCTGGCTTCGAGGGCGGCACCGTGACCTGGGGGCAGGACGAGGAGGGCTATACACTCCGAGAGGAGGATCCCGCATGGTCCGATGGCCTGATGGGCGGCGTGGAGAGCTTCCTCGACGCCAAGGACGCGGCCCGCCGGGAAGGGCTGGAGACCCTGGAGGACATTCAGCGCTGGCTGTTCGAGGAGTGACCCTCAACGAGCCTCCTGCTCGGGCCGTTGAAGTGAGTGATCCTGGACGAACATGCCCAGGATGGACAGCGGCCAGAGCACCAGGAAGAGGAGACTGAGCAGCGTCGCCGGTCTCCAGCGGACCCAGTAGTTGGCGATCAGCACGGCGATGCTCGTGAACGGCACGACCACGAGCCAGCCGATCAGGAAAGGTGTGGAGAGCGCATCCAGCCAGAGAGGGAGGTTGTCGGGCAAGCGGCCGTTCACCATGAACAACAAGGCGAACAACGTCACGGACACCCCACACGCCACGTTCCACACCGTCAGGACCTGGACCACCCGCCGAAGCATATCCACCCATTAACCCCCGACACCCCCCTGTCGATATCCGACACCCTCTGGCCTCCAATTCACCAAAAACGACCCTCAAACCAGGATCGAACACTGACGGCACGCTCCTTGCTTACCCCCTCGGCGACCTGTCGAGGAGCCCAGCGTGTCCAAGTCCCACGCCCCCCGCGCCCCCAGCCCGCTGCGCCAGCCGATGCCCGAGCTCGGCGGGCCCGCCGACGGCCTGGGCAACGCCGCCCGCGTCGCGCTGCTGGGCGCGATGCCCGACCCGTCCTTCGCCGCGCCGCAGACCGACGACGTCGAGGCCCTGCGCGCAGCCCTCGACGCCCGCTTCGATCTGGAGGTCGCCAACGTCGATGCGCGCGGCGACCTCGCCCGCAGCCAGTTGGACGCCCAGGCCGAGGCCCTGCGCGGCGGCCTCTTCGCCCGCTTCGAGGGCGCCCGGAGCCGCCTCGCCGAGCTGGAGGCGCTGGTCGGCGCCCGGCTCGCCGATGCCCAGGGGGCCGCTGACGCTCAGGTCAGCGAGCAGGCCGCCGAGACCCGCGCGACCCTGAGCGAGCGCCCCGCCCTGGAGCAGGGTGAGGCGCCTCTCGCCGTCGACGTCGACGGCCTCGGCGTGGACGAAGACCTCGCCGCCGCCACCGCCGACGCCGAGGCTCTCCTGACCCGCGCCAGCGCCGAGGGTGCCGGTCAGCTCGACGCCCTGCGCGGCGGCCTCCAGGAGCAGGCCCAGGCGCAGCCCCTGCCGACCATCCAGGCGCCTGACCTGGAGCCCGCCGGCCTCGACGCCAGCGAAGACGCGGCCCTCAGCGGCGCTGACGCCGGGCTGACCGAGGCCGGCGCCGCCATCGACGAGGCCCTCACCCAGGAGCGCGACCACCTCAACACCCTGCGCGCCCAGCTCCACGCTGAGCTGGACACCGCCCCCGACGACCCTGACGGCGCGCTGCTCCAGGCGGTCGATGGGGGGCTTCAGCGCTGGCGGCGGGCCTCGGACGAGGGCTGGCGGGCCTCCGACCGTCAGCTCGCCGAGCAGGTCGTCGCCACCCTGGGCGCCGCGGACGGGCAGCTCGGCGAGGCCGTCGGGCAGGCTTCTTCAGCGGCGATGGACGCGACGATGCAGAGCACATCGGCGCTTCAGCAGGCCACCGCGCAGGAGACCGCTCGCCTGCTGGCCCTCGGAGACACCTGGCGCGCGGCGACCGACCACGCGACCGCCCGCTGGCAGACCGGCCTGAGCGAGGGCCGGGCGGCGGTGGGGGAGGGCTTTCGCAGCGCGGCGTCCACCCTCCGCGCTGACCTCGACACGCTGCGGGAGGCCTCGTTCAGCGACCTGCTGTCGATGGGCCTCGACGCCCTGCTGGGCCGGGCCCGGTACAGCTTCCAGCAGTCCGCGAACCTGGCCTGGGGCTTCGTGTGGGGCGAGGCCTGGTTCCCCGAGATCCCGGGGGCCGAGGCCGCCGCGTTCACCGGGGACGTGGTCGCGGGCCTCCTCCAGTACGGGGACCTGCGGGACCTGGTGAAGTACTGCGTCGTCTACCCGCTGAAGGGGCGGGGTCCGTGGTGGCTGCTGGGCGGCCTGGGCGCGCTCGCAGTCATCGGGCTCATCCCGCTGGTGGGCGACGCGGTCAAGGCCGTGGTCAAGCGGTCGGTGACGAGGGCGGCGCGGGGCACGCTGTCGGGGCTGGCGGAGCGGCTGGGGCGGGAGCGCTACGAGCGCCTCGCGGTCGCGCTCTCCGACGACAGCATCGAGCGGTTGGCGGACGAGTTGGGGGAGGAGGGGTTGGCGCGGCTCTCCCGCGAGATCGGCCCAACGTGGGTCAAACGCTACGTCGCCCAGCTCGGGCTCAAGCGGACGGTCGAGATCGCGCAGAGGTACGGCGGCCGGGCGATGCTCCACTACGGCGTGGACTGGTTCAAGGCCTTCAAGGGCTTCGCGCCGGACTTCGCCCACCACCTGAAGGTGGGGGACGGGGTGAAGAATGCCAAGAGCGGCGTGAACGGCTGCCACGACGCGGCGACCTTCGAGCGCATGTACATCAGCCCGGCGACGGAGCGGCAGGTGGTGGTGCGGAAGGAGGTTCACCAAGGTCCGTACACCTACTACGACTACTCGCTGATGAAGGCCGATGGTTCGGGCCCAAAAGCGAGCGTCCTCCCGAAGACCGTTGTGAAAGGACTCTCTGACGACTGGGGGACCTGGTGGGGTCGGATCGAGTCGGCAATCGATGCTTCCATCCGTGACGGGGTGTTCCCGGTGGGGGGAGACACCATCGGAGGGATTCAGATCGTAGGTGTCCCGTGGGTAGGCTACTTCCGCAACGGCAAGATCACGACGCTGTTCCCGAAGCTTCCAGGAGCGTAGAGCGATGAACCCTCACATCGACGATATCCAGATCTGGATTGGCAAGGACAGGCTGGGCCCTCGCTCTCAGAGTGATGCCGCGCCCCCCATTCTGCATGTCATCCACTTCATGTCGAGCGGCGACCTTCCATCGCTTGGCCGGGCTCTCCGAAACAAGTATGGCTACGGCATCGAAGGGACTGGCTTCACCTACCCGACAGACCTCGACGAAGACGATGAGGAGGAGCCCTTCGAGGGCGTGCAGCTTCACGACCCCTTCGACGAGATGGTTGTGACAGAGGCCCAGTTCGATGCTCTCATGCTCAAGCTCTTCGATGCGTGGATCGCTGTCAGCGCGGAGCACGACCTTGACCGCAAGCCCTGGTGGCCCGACTTCCTCCGGGACGTCGAGACCATTCGGGCCCGCGTGGCGACCCGTGGGTGAGGATCTTGCGATGTCTCGATGGGATGATCATCAATTTGATCTGAGGAAGGGTGACCTCAACTGGCGCGTCCATACCACTGTAGAGAGACCGATCTGCTACATCGTGGACTTCAGCTCCTGGACCCTGCCGAGGGTGGCCGAAGCCATGGTCGCTGGTCACGGTGTCGGGATGGAGCTCTTCGGCTTCCTCTACGACACCGATCTTGACGAGGAGGATGACGAGGATCCCTTCGTCGGCGTTCAGATCTACGATCCCGACGAGGAGGTCGTACTCAGCCACGCGGACTTCGACGACCTGATGTTGCGGGTCTTCGACGCCTGGATCGTCTCCACGGATCAGCACCACCTCGACCGCGAACCCTGGTGGCCTGACTTCCTCCGAGACGTCGAGACCATCCGAGCGCGCGCGGCGGCCCGTGGCTGAGGACACCATGCCCAGGTCTACCCCCGACACCTCCATCACCCTGACCAGCCTTCCGGACTCCCCACTCCGAGTCAGGACGTCACCGAGGTCCGAAGCGGTCGAGGACTTCTTCGCGTCCCTCACCTGGGCGTCGCTGCCTGGCTTCGCTGAGGCCGTCGCTGCGCAGCGTGGGATGGGCTTCGAGTTGGCCGGGTTTCGGTACGACGATGACCTGGAGGCTGGGGAGACGCCGTTCTCCGGTGTCTGCTTCGAGCATCGCTATGCCGAGGACCGCGCCACCCTCTCCAGGCGCGATGTCGATGTCTGGATGGCAAGGTGGTTGGAGGATGTCCTGCAGTACATCCAGGAGGAGCCGGCTTTGCTTTCGCCAGCCCAGGTCGAACGGCTCCGGGCATCCTGTCGCAGAATCCAGGCACGGGCAGGGTGAACCCGGATGGGCGCCTTCATCTCCATCGGCTTCCCTCGTCCTCGCTCCCCTGAGCATGACGACGCCATCCCTCACGCGCTGGCTGCGCTGGGCCTCTCCTGTGCCGAACCCGGCATCTTCGCGGAGGAGCAGCTCGTCGACGACTGGCTGTGGTCCTTCGACGGTCGGCCTGTGAGGCTCACCCGTCGCAGCTATCCGGAAGACGGCGGCTGGGGCTCCACCGTCCTGGACCTCCATGAGGAGGACTACCTCCAACTGGTCAACGGACTGGGCGCGAGCCACGTCGTCGATGCTCTGGTGGGGCTCGCAGAGCGCCTACTCCTGGCTCTGGAGCTTCCCTGGGTCGGCCTCGGGCACGAGTTTGAGGTTGAAGACCCTGACGAGGGCGTCGGCGCGGAGGTGCTCCTGGTTCGCGGCGGTGTCGGTGGCGTCTCGCGCCCGTGGGGCGCGCTGCGTTTATCGGATGTCCCTGAGCGCCTTTTTCGAGGGTGAGAGGTTGCCATGAGTGATGGGCTGTCTGACACCAGCGTCCGGATCATCCGGCGCGAGTTCTTTGATTTCAGGGCTCAGTGCGACGCCGAGCCGCCGATCTGCCACATCATCGACGGCATGCCGAGCACGCGGCTCACATCCTACGCCCGCGCCATCCGTGAGCGGCACGGCTACGCCATCGAAGGGACAGGGTTCATCTACTCCACCGACATCGAAGAGGAAGACGAAGAGGCGCCCCTCGATGGTGTCAGGATCTTCGATCCCTTCGACGAAGTGGACGTGACTGAGGCCGAGTTCGACGCCTTCATGCTCAAGGTGTTTGACGCCTGGATCGCCATCAGCGCGCGCCAGTACCTTGACCGCGAACGCTGGTGGCCAGAGTTCATCCGGGACGTCGAGGTCATCCGGGCGCGGGTAGCGACTCGTGGGTGAGGACCAGACGTTGTCGCGCTGGGAGCGTCACCCGTTCACCGTCCTCCGCAGGCACCGCTGTTGGGAGCTCTACACGACCGTTCCACGGCCGATGCGGAATATG
Source organism: Alphaproteobacteria bacterium (assembly GCA_020632795.1). Lineage (GTDB taxonomy): Bacteria > Myxococcota_A > UBA796 > UBA796 > CAJQPC01 > JACKEV01. The sequence continues at coordinate 123,387 of JACKEV010000019.1, read as the reverse complement.
GTCCGGTCGACGTCCAATCACCTCGATTGGGTGGCCGAAGCCATGGTCGCTGGTCATGGGTTCGGGAACGAGTACTACGGCTTCACCTACGACACAGACATCGACGAAGAGGATGACGAGGAGCCCTTCGTCGGTGTCCAGGTCAACGACTACGAAGAAGAGGTCGTGCTCAGCCACGCGGACTTCGACGACCTGATGCTGAGGGTCTTCGACGCCTGGATCGTCTCCACGGATCGGCACCACCTCGACCGCGAACCCTGGTGGCCCGCGTTCATCCGGGACGTCGAGACCATCCGAGCGCGCGTGGCGGCTCGCACCTGACCCCCTGCACAACTCCTGCACACCAATTCACCGGAATCGAGGTTGGTCCAGGACCCCTCGACGGGCCACACTCAAGCCGTGCTGCACCTCCGCCATCCCTGGACCGGCGCTGTCGCCTCCACCCTGCTGGTGGGGGCCTGGGCCTGGATGTTCGCGCCCACGCTGCGCTGGATCCAGGGCACCCTCGGCGACAGCGACTTCCGGCTGAACCTGCTGCTGGCGCTGGCCCTGGGCGCGGTCATCGTCGCGCGGTCCTCGCTGGCGGCGCTGGGGCGGGCCCTGGCCGAGGGGCCCCGGGCCCACGCCGCGCCGCTCGCGCTGGTCGCGGTCAGCGGGCTGGCCTGGCTGGCCTGTGAGCGCCTGCTGGACATCGACCTCATCTCGTCGCTGTGCTGTGGGCTTGCCGGCTACGGCATCCTGGGGCTCTACGTCTCCAGGAGCGCGTGGTGGCGGGGCTTTCCGGCGGCGCTGCTGCTGATCGGGGCGCTGCCCTTCGGTCATCAGGCCGACATCTACGTGGGCTTCCCCGCCCGGGTGGTCATCGCGCGCACCGTCGAGGCCGGACTGCAGGCCATGGGCGTGCCCGTCCAGGGCACCGGCACCGTGCTGGTGGTGATGAGCCGGGCCGCCCAGGTCGACCTGCCCTGCGCCGGGGTCCGCAGCCTGTGGGCCGGCGGGCTGTTCTTCCTGGCCGCGACCTGGCTGGAGCGGCGCCGGGTGGGGCTGGCCTGGCTCTCCGCCGGGGTGTTCCTGGTGCTCGCCCTGTTCGCGGCGAACGTGCTGCGGGTCATGGCCCTGGTCGTTCTCGACACGGTGCTGGGGGCCTCGTTCTCGGCGGCGCTCGTGCACGTGCCCCTCGGGGTGCTCGGCTTCGGACTGGCCTGCGTGGCGGGCTGGGGGCTCCTGCGGCTGTGCCCGCCGCTGCCCCCGGCCACGGACACCGTCGCCCCGGGGCGGCCTGCGCTGGGCCTGGGCCTGGCCGCCGCGCTGGCGGTCGGCGCCCTGGTCTACGCCCCCCGCCCCATCCCGACGACCACGGCCGCCCCCCTGGCCCTGAGCCTGCCGCCCGCCCTCGACCTGGTGGAGCTGGACTTCACGCCCAAGGAGGCCGACCTGTTCATGCGCCACGGCGCCAGCGACGCCCACAAGTGGTCCTTCTCCTGGGAGGGTCTCCAGGGCGGGCTCATCGTGGTGCGCAGCCGCTCCTGGCGGGCCCACCACCCCCCGACCCTCTGCCTCCAGGGCCAGGGCTTCACCATCGAGGAGGAGCGCGGGGTCCTGGTGACCCCCGACTTCCCCGTTCGCACCTTGATCCTGGACGGCGGCGCCGCAGAGGCCAGCTTCTGGTTCCAGACCGTCGGCCACACCACCGACGACTTCACCGAGCGCACCTTCGCCGGGGTGCTTCAGCCCCACCAGGAGTGGGTGATGGTCTCGATGGTCGTCGACCACCCCCGGCGCCCCGACGACGACGCCCTCCGCCGCCTGCACCTCGCCCTGCGCGACGCGGTCGCAGCGTCCCTCCACGGGGCGCGCCCGCTGGCACGCACAGAGCACCCCTCTTGGAGTACAGAGCGATGACCTTCCTCAAGACCCTGCTGCGCTTCCTGCGGAGCCCGATGCTGTACGCCCACGGCATCTTCTGGCCCTGGCACGTCATCTACGTGGTGTTCCTGGCCTTCGGGCTGGGGCCCTACGTGGCGTGGCCGCTGCTCGAGTCGACCCTCAGCGGCGTCACGCCCCTGGGCATCACCGCCACCGCCATGACCCTGATGGCGCTGCCCCTGGTGTCCATCGGGGTGGGCTTCCGGTTCCTCCGGGGCGAGCCCCTCAAGCTGCTGGGGCTGTTCTACGGGATCTCCGCGCCGGCGCTGACCCTGCTGATGGTGCGCCTGTTCGCGATGCAGGAGCTGACCTCGGCGGTGGGTTGGCTCTGCGCGCTGATCGCGGCGGGCATGGTGGCCTTCACCGTGGAGCTGTTCGCAGGGCTGCCCCGGCTCTCCAAGGCCGCCAGCGCGCTGCGGCTGGCCGGGCACAGCGCGGCGCTGTTCACCGGGCTCTACGTGGCGGTGCTGCTGGGGGCCTTCATCCCGCCGTTGGGGTGGATGTTCGTGAAGGACGTCGTGGTCGAGCTGATCGTCCACATCCCCGACATCGTCGAGGACATCGTGGGCGAGCTGGTCAACTTCTCGCTGAGCGACCTGCTGGACGTCACCACCAAGGGCCTCTGGTTTGCCTGGCTGGCCTGGCTCGGCTTCGCGTTCTTCGTGATGAGCGCGAGCCTGTGGCTGGCCATGCCCGTGGCGGTGGTGACCCTGTATGTGCGCAGCTTCCGACGGGCCTTCCAGGCCTCCGCGGCGACCCTGGGCAAGCCCCTGAGCGTCGCGGTCACCGCAGCCTCGCTGGGCGTGGCGCTGGGCGGCTTCGTGTGGACCAGCCAGCAGCCCCAGGCCGCCGCCTTCGAGAGCCTGCAGCAGACGCCGGAGTCCGACGGCGAGCGCCAGGCCCTGCTGGACCGCTCCGAGGCCATCCGCGAGGGCCTGCTCAACGCCTACCTGGCCGACTTCCGGTACATGGAGACCGAGCTGTCCGTCCGGCTGGTCTCCAGCTTCTACGACGAGGCCTTCGACCTGGAGGACACCACCGCCCAGGCGCTTCAGGATGTCTGGAACGTGGCCGCGGCGCCCTTCCTGTACCAGAACGTCAAGCAGCAGGAACACAGGAAGGGCATTGATTTCTGGCGAGGGGTCCGGTACGCCTCGCTCTACGTCGCCGACGACCGCCGCGAGGCCGACCAGCTCTACGAGCGCTTCTTCGACGCCCCCATCCAGCGCGCCGAGCAGGCCGCCGTGCTGCACGCGATGACCTCGACCTACGACACCGACGCCGCCGAAGCCGGCCTGCTGAACATCGGCGAGCAGCGCGTCCACGTCGTGGAGCAGCGGGTCACGGTCACCGAGCACCCCGGGGTGGCCGAGCTGGAGCTGTTCGAGGTCTACGAGAACCGCACCTTCGACCAGCAGGAGCTGTACTACAGCTTCAGCCTGCCCCAGGGCGCCGCGTTGACCGGCCTCTGGCTGGGCATGAGCCCCGACAAGTCCGAGGCCGACGTCTACACCGTCGCCCCCCGGGGTGCGGCCCAGCAGGTCTACCGGAACGAGGTCCGCCGCCGCGTGGACCCCGCCCTGCTGGAGCAGGTCGGCCCCCGCCAGTACCGGCTGCGGGCCTTCCCCGTGCCCCGCAAGCCGCGCCCCGAGTCCAGCGACGAGATCGAACACCTCTACCTGTGGATGAGCTGGACCACGGCGGGCGCGCCCGAGGGCTGGCCGATGCCGCGCCTCGCCGAGCAGCGCAACGTGTTCCTGGATCGCGACACGGATCGCGATGTGCCCGGCAGGGTGGGCGCTTCAGCGTGGCTGCCCGCGTTCGCCGAGGCCAGCGACCCCAGCCTGCTGGCCCCCCGCGCCCTCGCCGCGACCCTGGCGGACGGCAGCGTGGTCCGGGCCACCCCCCTGGACGGCACCCTGGCCGGCGCGCAGCCCCACGGCCTGCGCCTGGCGGTGGTCCTGGACACCTCCCGCTCGATGGAGGCCCACGCCGACGAGGTCATGGACAACCTCGCCCGCGCCCGGGACGGCTTCGCCCGGGACAACACCGTGGACCTCTACCTGTCGCGGTCGTTCTACGGCGGCGGGGACCCCGTCCGGGCGTCCCTGGACGCGGTGGAGGAGCCCCTGTGGTTCGGCGGCCACACCCTCTACGACGTCATCCGGCAGTACGAGACCCTGGCCGAGGGTGACCGCTATGACGCCGTGCTGGTGGTCACCGACGCGGGCAGCGAGGCCCTGCTCGCCGACGTCCGCAACCCCCTGACCGTCCGGGACCCGCTCTGGATCGTGCACGTCGGCGGCACCCTGGCCCCCTGGTACGAGGACGCAGTCCTGGACGCGGTGCAGTCCACCGGCGGGGACGTCGCGCTGAGCCTGGACGAGGCGGTCACCCGGGTCGCGCGGCTCCGCGCGGCCGGCGTGGACACCATCGACGTCGCCGACGGCTACCGGTGGAGCCTGGCGCCCGAGGGTACCGTGGTCTCCGACAGCCCCGGCTTCGCCCCCCTGGCCGCCCGCCAGCTCGCCGTCGCCCGCAGCCGCCAGGTGGACCTGGGCCAGGTCGAGGCCCTGGACAGCCTGCACCACATCGCGGTCGCCCACCACGTCGTGACCCCCTACAGCTCGATGATCGTGCTGGTCAACGACCGCCAGCGCGAGGCCCTCAAGCAGGCCACCGAGGGCGAGGACCGCTTCCAGCGCGAGGCCGAGAACGGCAAGGAGGCCATCAGCGGCGGCATGGGCTTCGCCGACATGACCGGCACCCCCGAGCCCGAGGAGTGGGCCCTCATCGGCGTGGCGGTCATCCTGCTGCTGGCCAGCCGGCGTCGCCGGGCGCTGGAGGCGCTCCAGGGCTGGGGAGGTCCGCCGCTCGCTTGGTAGGGGTTCAGGATGAGCTTCCGCGAGGCCGTCCGGGACGGCACGATCGTCGCCCACGCCGTCTTCTGGCCCTGGCATGTCCTCTACGTGGCGCTGCTGGAGGTCAAGCTGGGGCCGGAGGTCGCCGCGCCGGTGGTCCGGGCGGCCTGGCAGGGGCAGGTTCCGCTGGGGCTGGCCGCCATCGAGCTGACCCTGATGGCGCTGCCGGTGCTCTCCGTCGCGGTGGGCTACCTGCGCTTTCGGGCTGAACCCCTCAAGCTGATGCGGCTGTTCTTCGGTGTCACCCTCCCAGCGGTCTTCATGCTGTGGATGCGGGTTCTGGAGATCCGGGAGGTGACCGCAGCGGTGGGGTGGGTCAGCGCCATCTTGGGGGTGGGGGTCGCGGCGGTCGCGGTGGAGCTGTTCGTGGGGCTTCCCCGGCTCTCCAAGGCGGCCAGCGCGGCGCGGCTGGTGGGGCACAGCGCGGCGCTGCTCGGCGGGCTCTACGCGGCCGTGCTGCTCGGGGCCTTCCTCGCGCTGCTGGTCCGGGCCTTCCTGGGGGGCTGCGTCCTGAGCTGCCTGTCCTACGTCCCGCCGCTGGGACGCGGGCTCCCCTTGCAGGTGTACTTCCTGCTGGGGCCCCACGCGGCGCCGGCCGGCGCTGTGGGGCTCTGGTACGGGATCATGGCCCTGGGGTTCCCGCTGCTGACCGCGCTCCTGTGGGGGGTCGCGCCAGCGGCGACGCTCTCGGTCACCCTGCGCAGCTTCGGGCGGGCCGCGCGGGTCACCGCCGCGTCCCTGGGTTGGCCCCTGACCCTGACCCTCACCGCTGGCACGGTGGGGGCGGGGGTGGCCGGGTTCGTGTGGACCACGCCGCAGCCCCAGCGGGCGGCCTTCGAGGCGCTGGAGCGTCTCCCGGGCACCGACGCGGAGCGGCAGGCCCTGCTGGCCCGCTCCGAGGTGCTCCGGGCGGGCCTGCTGAACGCCTGGCTCGCCGAGCAGCGCTACGTGGACACCGAGGCCTCGGCCTGGGAGATCGGCGCGCTGTGCCAGGCGGGCTCCGGCGTCAGCCCCGCTGCGGCGCAGGCCGTGCAGGAGGCCTGGAACGTCCTGGCGGCGCCCTTCCTCTATCAGGACGTCCCGACCGGGGGGCGCTGGAGGCCCGTTGGTCAACGGGGGGGGCCGCACAACGCCCGGTCGGTCTTCAGGGGGGACCGCGTCGCCGCAGAGCGGCACTACGCGCGCCTCTTCGACGCCCCCATCCAGCGCGGCGAGCGGGACACCCTGCTGCGCTCCATGGCCTCCTCCCGGCCGATCGGCGACGCCGAGGCCGAGCTGGTGGACATCGACGCGCGGCGGGTGCGGGTGGCAGAGCAGATCGTCACCATCGTCGAGCACCCCGGGGTGGCCGAGCTGGAGCTGTACGAGGTCTACGAGGGCCTCACCGCCGCTCAGCACGAGGTGTCCTACACCTTCACCCTGCCCCCTGGCGCAGCGCTGACGGGCCTGTGGCTGGGCACGACCCCGGACCGGACCCAGGCCCAGGCCCACGCGGTCACCCCACGGGGAGCTGCCCAGGAGATCCAGCTCAAGCAGGTCCATCGCGAGCGCGGCGGGCCGCTGGACCGGTTGGGCCCCGCGACGCTGGAGCAGGTCGGCCCGCGCCAGTACCGCCTGCGCCTGTTCCCGGTGCCGGTGCAGTCCTCCATCGCTCCGGGGGCCGAGCGCCTCCATGTGTGGATGGGCTGGACCACGCTGGGGGCGCCCCAGGGCTGGCCGATGCCCCAGCTCATCGAGCAGCGCAACGTGTATCGGGACGCGGACACGGTGCGCGATGTGTCCGGTGAGGTCGACGCTTCAGCATGGCTGCCCGCGTTCGCGGACGCGTCGAGCGCGGCGGTGCTCGCCCCCCGACCCCTGGCCGCGACCCTGGCGGACGGCACCGTGGTGCGGGCCACGCCGCTGGACGAGACCCGCGCCGCGCCGCGCCCCGAGGGCCTGCGCCTGGCGGTGGTGCTGGACACCTCCCGCTCGATGGCGGCCCACGCCGACGCGGTGATGGCGGACCTTCGCTGCGCCCGGGACGGCTTCGCCCGGGACAACGCCGTCGACCTCTACCTGGCGCGCTCCCCCCACGGGGCCGAGGCGCCGGGCCGAGCGTCCCTGGACACGTTGACGGAGCCCCTGTGGTACGGCGGCCACACCCTCTACGGGGTCATCGAGCAGCTCCTCACCCTGTCCGAGGGCCAGCGCTACGACGCCGTCCTGGTGCTCACCGACGCGGGCAGTGAGGCGCTGCTGGTCCACCGGCGGGAGCCCTGGCGCTTCCAGGACCCGCTCTGGATCGTCCACGTCGACGGCGCCCTGGCCCCCTGGATCGAGGACACCGTGCTGGACGCGGTGACGGGCACCGGCGGGGGCGTGGCGCTGAGCCTGGACGAGGCGGTGGCCCGGATCGCCCGGCTCCGCTCGGCTGGCCCGGACACCCTCGACCTCGCCGGTGGCTATCGGTGGCACCTGGACCCCCAGGCCACGGCGGTCTCCGACAGCCCGGGCTTCGCCCCCCTGGCCGCCCGGCAGCACATCCTCGCCCTCAGCCGTCAGGTGGACCTGGGCGAGCGGGAGCCGCTCGACGTCCTGCACGACCTCGCGGTCGACGCCTCCGTCGTCACCCCCTTCAGCTCGATGGTCGCGGTGTTCGGCACCTACGAGCAGTGGGACCTGGGGCAGGAGTCCAAGGCTGCGGCCCGCTTCCGGCGCGAGCCCGATGGCCTATGATGGGCCTGTGTCCGCCTTCGCCGTCGTCGTCCCCGCGCTCGTGCGCACCCCGGAGCACGCCGAGAACCTGCGGCGCTGCCTGGAGGCCCTCGCGCAGTGCGACCCCGCGCCGGCCGAGGCGGTGGTGGTGGACGACGGCTCGCCGGAGCCCATCGACCTCGCGCCCTGGGGGCTCGCGGGCGCTTTCGAGGTGATCCGGCAGCCGAACGCAGGGCCCGCCTCGGCCCGGAACGCGGGCGCGCGGGCCACCACCGCCCCGGTCCTCGTCTTCGTGGACGCCGACATCTGCGTGCCCCCCGACACCTTCGCCCGGCTGGCCGCCGCCCTGGAGGCCCACCCCGACGCCGCCGCGGTCTGGGGCACGGTGACCGCCGCGCACCCCCACCCCGGCCCGGTCAGCCGCTACAAGAACCTCACCCACCGGCATTTCACCCTGCGACAGGGCGACCGCCACGGCCTCGTCGAGACCCCGCACCTCACCACCATGCTGGCGGCCGTGCGCCGGGAGGCCTTCGAGGCGGTGGGCGGCTTCGACACCCGCCTGACCACCGTGTCCGTGGAGGACGTGGAGTTGGGCCGGGCCCTGGTGGACGCGGGCGGGCGGGTGCTGCTCGACCCGGGGCTGGAGGCGGAGCACCGCCACCGGTTCACCCTGGGCTCGGCAGTGCGCAACGACGCCCACAAGCTGCGTCGGCTGGTCTCGGCCACCCTGCGGCGGCGCGCAGCCGGGGGCACGTCGGTCGCCGGAGACCGCCCGGCGGACGCCCGGATGCGCCGCTACGTGCTCACCATCCCCCTGGGCCTGGGGGCCACCGGCTTCGCCCTGACCGGGCGCTGGGGGCGGGCGGCGCTGTGCCTGGGCGCTCTGGCCGTCGCCGAGCGGGACCTGCTGGCCTTTCTGGCCGACGCCGGGGGACGGCGCTTCGCCCTGGCCTGCCTCCCCCTGATGGCCCTGGAGCGCACCACGGCCACCGCCGCCATCGCGTTGGGGGTGGTCGACTTCGTCAGGGACTCTGCTGAAGAGCCGTGAGCATCGGCGTCATCGCGTCCGCGACCGCTCGCTGCCCCGCCGGGTTGAGGTGGATGGGGTCGTCGGGCTCGCGGCGCAGGGCGCGCAGGGGGGTGGGGAGCTGGAGGGTGTGCACCGGCGGGCCAGGGGTGCGGCTGGGCGGCGGGTCCTCCAGCCGGGGCAGGTAGAACAGCGCCAGCTCGGAGGGGTCTGCCTCCAGCCGGCGGATGGCGTCGGCGTACCGTCGGGCGGGCGCCTGGGGCGCGGGCAGCGCCCGGGTGTGGCCGAAGCGGTCCTGCAGGCGGAAGTGCAGGAAGCGGAACGCCTCGGAGGCGTCGTAGAGCGGCCCGACGTAGAGCGGCGCGAAGGCGAGGCGCTCCTGGGCGGGCTGGTAGAGGGCCAGGCGATCGCCGCGCTCGATGACGAGCCGGGGCAGCTCGTCCTGGAGGTCGTTCTCGCAGAGCAGTGCCACCACCAGCGCAGGCTTCAGCTTCGGCCCGACCGCCTCCAAAAAGGCGGCGAGGTCGCTGGGGTGGTAGCCGTCCTCGGCGAAGGCGCAGAGCTGCCAGCCCTCGGGCAGTCGCTGGCGCAGCAGGGCGGGCCAGGCGTGCCGGGGATCGTCGGAGGGAAGATCGCCGACGTGGCCGGTCTGCCGGGTGGTGCTGTCGCCCAGGGCCAGCAGGGTGGGGCCGGGGTGCGCGTAGTCGCAGCGCCCCCAGGCCGAGGTGAACCCCTCAGCGTCCGCCGAGAAGCCCCGGGGCACGTAGTCCAGGCCCACGGCCTCGCCGGTCTTCCAGTTGAACTCGGCGATGAGCTGGTGCCGCGCGACGGCGATGGCGGTGCCCTGCCGCTGATCGAGCTGCATGCGCCGGGCGAGCGCCTCCACGCCGACCGCAGCGGTGATCAGGGTCAGGGCCGGGACGAGGATCCAGCGCCAGCGCATACCGCACACTGTAGCGCCCCTCGACCCCCAGGGGCCGGGCTACGTTGCCCCCTCGGAGGTGCGCGCATGAGGGCGTGGTGGATCTGCCTGGGGCTGAGCGGCTGCGTCCTGGTCGCGGACGACAAGACGCCGGTCGACGACACGGGCCTGCAGTGTGGCAGCACCCAGGGCGTCGTCTTCGGGACGGTCTTCGACCTCGACGGGGTGACCCCGGCGCAGGGGGCCACGGTCTGGGTGGACGACGGGGCCAGCACCCCCATTCAGACGCTGACCGACAGCGACGGCCGGTACGAGCTGAACCTGAGCGGCGGCGTGGCGTGGATCATCGACGCCACCTGGCAGCCGGACGAGTCCACCGACTGCTTCGTCGAGGCGGTCGTCCTCACGGTGGAGGCGTGCGGGGAGTACAACCTCGACATCACCTTCGAGGAGTGCCTCACGCCCCGGCCCCCGAGGACGACGGGTATGCTCCCCCCCTGGAGGTGAACGCATGAGAGCATGGATCGTGTGCCTGGGCCTGAGCGGCTGCATCATCGTCGTGCACGACGACAAGGTGACCACCGACGACACGGGGCTGCAGTGCGGCAGCACCCAGGGCTTCGTCTTCGGCACGGTCTTCGACCCCGACGGGGTGACCCCGGTGCAGGGGGCCACGGTCTGGGCGGACGACGGGGCCAGCACCCCCATCCAGACGCTGACCGACAGCGACGGCAAGTACGAGCTGAACCTGAGCGGCGGGGTCGAGTGGATCATCGACGCCAGCTACCAGCCCGACGAGTTCACCGACTGCATCGCCGAGGACCTCGTCCTCACGGTGGAGGCCTGCGAGGAGTACCCGCACGACTTCTCCTTCGAGGAGTGCCTCACCGCCGACAAGCCCAACCTCTACCTCTACCCGGCGCAGGACACCCCCACGGCGGTGCGCCTGGAGCTGGCGCCGCGGCAGTCGGTGGTGGCCAGCGCGCCCCCCTACCGCGGGGCCTGGCGCGGCGTGGCCCACCCCGACGGCACCTTCTCGGTGGGCTCGGAGCGGGCGCCCTTCCTGTTCTACGAGGTCTCGCTCACCCCCGCCCAGGGCAAGCGCCTCCAGCGGGAGGAGGGCTGGTGTCTGCCCGCGGAGGGCGCGGTGGACGCGATGGCTGAGATCCTGGGCACCTACGGCTTCGACGCCCGGGAGCGGGACGACTTCGTGGACGCCTGGGTCCACGACCTGCCCTCCGCCGACGGCTACGCGGTCTACCCTCAAGCCGAGGTGGCGCCCTACGCGGGCCTGCACATCCAGCCGGCGCTGCCGGTGCACCGCCTGTGGCTGCTGGTGGCCGACGGCGCGGGCTGCGGACCCATGCCCGAGCCGGTGGTGGTGCCCTTCGACCGCGAGGGCGCCCACGGAGTGGAGTGGGGCGTGGTGGTCGAGGGGTTGAAGTAGGGGCCATTCAGGCTCACAACCAGTCCCATCTGGAGGGCCATCCCAACGGCCAACACGCTGCCAGCGGATCCATCCGGGCGACTTTGGGGGAGCCCATCCAGGACTCCTGAGATCAGGGAGTTGGGCCGTCCTGGGCCCTGGAGTGCCTCGGAGAGGACGGTGGCAACAGGACCCTTCGTGACGCGTGGCCGCGCAAATATCGGATGGGTACTTGTGATTGTCGATATCGGGAAAGGAATGAATTGGTCAATCAACCAATTTAGTCGATTTCAAGTTTCACTGAGTTTTTTGACCGGCCACGGGGCGAGGTCGAATCCATCATCTCCAGCCCCTCCGAGGCACTCCAGGGCCGAGGACGGCCCAACTCCCTGCTCTCGGTCGTCCCGGATGGACGACCTTGATCCGCCGAGTTGCCAGTATGTGAACCAGCACTCTGCGGAAGTGGCTGGGATGGTCCGGACAGGACACCGCCGAGCGGCTGGGTTTCACCCCTGAGCACGTCTCCCGCTGGGAGAACGACAAGGTGGCGATCTCGGAGACCGCTGACAAACTCCTGCGGAGCCTCGCCCGGGTTCGGGAGCCCATCGACGACCATGCGGCCTGGGATGAGGAGCTGGGCAGGCTCGCCAAGGCCGACCCCGAGCCGTTGCCCCTGACGATGGTTCGGGACGGCTTGACCTGGGCGCAGGCGGCCTGACCGCGCTGGGGGCGACTTGACACGCCTGCCCCGGCGCGCCATGCTGCCGGGGTCGATCTTTTCCCCCACCCCAAGGCAGCGGTGCCTCCCTCCGGGGAGGTGAAACGGGAAGTCCGGTGCGCACTTCGGTGCGTAAGCCGGCGCGGCCCCCGCCACTGTGAACGAGCGCGCAGCGCACACGCCACTGGGAGAACACGCTCCCGGGAAGGCGCGCGGCGCAGGGTCTGACGACCCTCTCGTGAGCCAGGAGACCGGCCGCTGCCATCCTTCACCGACGTTCTTCGGAGGGAAGAATGGTCTGTCTCCACCTCTGCTTGGGGCTGATGCCCCCCTGGGGCCTCGCCTGGGCCCAGGACGACGACGATGAGCCCCCCGGGGCGGTCATCGTCGTGGAGGAGACGTCCAGGGACCGCCCCGACCCGATGTCCGACCCCGCCTCGGTCACGGTCATCGAGGTGAACGAGGCGCTGCCCGCCGCCTCGGACGTCGCGGGCGTGGTGGACAGCGCCTCGGGCACCACCGTGGTCCGCCTGGGAGGCCTGGGGGACTACGCGGCGGTCAGCATCCGGGGCTCGACCACCCGGCAGGTCCAGGTCCACCTGGACGGCGTGCCCCTGAACCCCGACGGCGCGGCCTCGGTCAACCTCGCCGAGCTGCCTCTGTGGGCCTTCCAGCGGGTGGAGATCTACCGGGGCAACGCGCCGCCGCAGCTCGGGGCCTCGCCCATCGGCGGGGTGGTCGACCTGCGCACCGGGGACGCCGAGGGCGCAGGCGTCGGGGCCTCGGTCAGCGTGGGCTCCCTCCGCACCACCCGGGTGACCGCGCTCAGCCGGGCCCCGGGCCAGCTCGGCGCCCAGCCCACCGACCTGCTGGTGGTCGCCGAGGCCTTCACGACTCAGGGGGACTACCGCTACTTCTCGGACAACGGCACCGAGTACAACCTCTTCGACGACAGCCGGCCCACCCGGGCGAACAACGACAAGCGCCAGCTCAACCTGCACGGCCGGTGGCGGGTGGGGACCCGGCGGGCCCGGTTCAGCCTGCTGGAGGCCTTCCTGAGCCGGGACGAGGGGATCCCCGGCCACGTCAACAGCCCAACCACCGCGGTCGACCTGGGCACCACCCGCAGCCTCACGTCGGCCTCCCTGGAGGGCCAGCGGGGCCCCCTGGCCGCGGAGGGCCGCGCCTGGCTCTACCTGCGCGAGGAGCGCTTCGACGACCGGGAGGGGGAGATCGGCGTCGGCACCCAGTGGAACGAGGACCGCTTCGGCTCGCTGGGGGCGCTGGGGCACGCGGCCTGGGCGCCGCTGCCCCAGCTCAGCCCGGCGCTGACCGCCTCGCTCCGCCAGGACCGCTACACCACGACCAACCTGCTCACCCGCGAGACCCTCGACGCCGCCCGGGTCCGGTACGCCGGGACCCTGTCCCTGAGCGCGGACGCCTGGCTGTGGGGGGAGCGGCTGGTGCTCTCCCCGGTGCTCCAGGGGACCTGGCTCGACAACCGCAGCCTGGGCGCGGTGCCCTTCTCCGAAGAGCCGATCGCGCCGGATTCACGGAAGACCTACCGGCGGATCGACCCGCGGGGCGGGGTGCTGCTGCGCCCGGTGCCCCTGGTGGCCGTCAAGGCCAACGCCGGGCGTTACCTGCGCCCCCCGGACTTCACCGAGCTGTTCGGCGACCGGGGTGCGGTCGTCGGCAACACCGACCTGCGCCCGGAGCGGGGCCTTCAGGCGGACGCCGGGGTGCGGGTGATGCTGCCCGAGCCCTGGCCGGTGGCGGGCGCGGTGGAGGCGGGCGTCTACTGGAGCCGGGTGGACGACCTCATCGTGATGGTCCAGAACGCCCAGCGCACGATGGTCCCGATGAACCTGGACGCGGCGCGGGTCCGGGGCGTGGAGCTGGCCCTGAGCCTGGACGCCTTCGGCTGGGTCTCCTCCCAGTCCAACCTGACCTTCAACCAGTCCGAGATCCGCACGGACAACGCGGCCTGGGACGGCAACCAGCTGCCCCGGCTGCCCCGGTGGGAGGCCGCCCAGCGCACCGCCGTGGTCTGGGGCGACCGGCTCCGGGTCGGCCACACCTGGTCCTACACCGACGGCAACTACTGGGACCGCACCAACTGGTACCGGGCCGCGCCGCGCTCCATCCACGGCGTGTTCGTGCGGGTGCGCCCCCTGCCGCGCGGGCCTGACGTGGAGCTGGACCTGCTCAACCTGACCGACCGCACCGTCGAGGTCGTCCCCCGCAACCCCCTCGACCCGAGCGATGACGCCCGGGTCGTCCAACCGATCACCGACTTCGTCGGCTACCCGCTGCCCGGCCGCACGGTCCTGCTGACCCTGCGCTGGGCGCTGGAGACCGGCCCCACGGAGTGACCCATGCCCCTCAAGCCCCTCCCCTGGATCGCCCTGCTCGCCCTGGGCGCCTGCGCCGACAAGGACGGCGATGACAGCGGAAACCCCGATGACACCGCCGCGACGGACGACACCGGCGCCGAAGAGGGCCACAGCGTCGCGGTCCTGGCCACCGTCGCCGACGACTACTCGGTGGGCGCCCTGGCCACGGTGGCCCTGGACGGCCGCGCGGTGACCGACGCGATCACCGACCTCACCGGCGACGCCGGGGTGGTGGTCAGCGGCGGCCACGTCTTCCAGACCAACGGCTTCGGTTACGACAACGTCCGGATCTATGCCCCCGGCGACTGGGCCGCGCCCGTCGCGGAGGTCGCCCTGGACGACCTGGCCAACCCCCACGACGTCGAGGTCTGCGGCGGCGAGGCCTTCATCACCCAGTACGGCCTGGACCGCATGGTGGTCCTCGACCCGGAGTCCGGGGCGCTGGTGGGCACGGTGGACCTGTCCGCCCACGACGACGGCGACGGCACCCCGGAGTCCGCCTCGATCGTGCAGGCCGACAACGGCAGGCTCTACGTGGGGCTCCAGCGCCTGGACCGCAACACCGACTGGTCCTCGGTGGGCGGCCGGGTGGTGGAGGTGGACTGCGCCAGCAAGACGGTCACGAACAGCTGGGACGTCGACGGGCAGGCCACCGTCTACCCCTACGCCCCCGACGGCAGCCAGGTCGTCGTGCACTCCGACGCCGGGCTGCACCTGCTGGACACCGCGGCCGGCACCCTCTCCGAGGCCCTGCTGGACGAGGTCTCGGAGGGCGTGGCGGTGCTGGGCTTCGTGTCCTGGGGCCAGGACGCGGTGGTGATGACCCTCGACGCGAGCGGCCACTACGGGGTGGGCTGCGTGGACCTGGGCACCTGGGCCTACACCCACGCCGAGACCGTCGACAACTACCTCTCCGACATCGCCGGCGACGACCGGGGGGAGGCCTGGATCGCGGCCCGGACCCACTGGAGCAACCCCGCCGCCGACAACGGCGCCATCGTCTACGACATCGCGACCTGCGCGGCGCTGACGACCAGCGGGCCGGTGGAGACCCTGCTCGCGCCCTACGCGATCGCGTTCTATTGATCGGCTCAGTCCTCGTCGACCTCGTCGTCGTCGTCGTCGGGCTCGGTGAAGGTGGCGCGCATCCACTGCGCGATGGCCCGGCCCTCGGCCGCGGTGACGCCGGTGGGGGGCATGTCGTCCTCGCCCTCCTGCATCACCTCGACCAGCTCATCGATGGGCTCCTCGAAGACCTCCTCGCGGATGTCGGGGCCCGCGGAGGTGCCGGCGCCGTCGGGGCCGTGGCAGGTCGCGCAGTGGCGTGTGTAGAGCGCCTGCCCGTCCAGGGCGCCGCCGTCGGTGTCGTCGGTGGTGCTGCCGCTGGTGTCGTCGCCGCCGCAGGCGCAGGGGCCCCAGCCGGCGCCGTCGGCGTCGCAGACCTGGGCGCTCTCTGCGGCCCCGGGGCAGTAGCACACCCGGGTGGCGTTGGGCTCGCAGACCTCGCGGCCGCAGGCGGCCAGGAGCAGGAGGAGGGTCATGGAGGGCTCCTTGGTTCAGGGAGGTGCATTCTGATATCATTGAAAATGAAAGTCAATATCATGATGATTCCGCAGCCTGCTCCTGCGCAACGGGCTATCCGGGGTCTGGAGGCGCCCGTGTGGATGGCCCTGCTGGCCCTGCTCGGCTGCGCCGAGCCCGACCCCCCGGCGGTCTGCGCGCAGATGTGCGACGCGGCCGAGGCCTTGTACGGCGCCTGCCTCACCGACTGGGGCGCGGACTGGAGCACCGCCGGCTACGACGACGCCGAGGACTTCCGGACCTCCTGCGAGACCTGGGGCTGGGAGATGGCCCTGCTGGAGCAGGACGCGGACAAGGATGGCTGGCTGGAGGCCACCTGCACGACGCGGCGCGACGCGATGGCGGCCGACGACGCGCCGTGCTCGGCCTACACCGACATCGACTGGGGCGCGTCCCCTCAATAGCGAACGCCGTTCGCTTTTACTTGCGGGGCGGGAAGGTCGCCAGCTTGCGCTGCAGGGTCCTGCGGTGCATCCCCAGCTTTCGCGCAGCCTTGGAGATGTTGCCGCCGCAGTCCTCCAGCACCCGGTTGATGTGCTCCCACTCCGCGCGGGCCAGGCTGGGGGGGGCGTAGTCGGGGGCCTCGCTCAGGGGCGGGGCCTCGCCGCGCGCGAAGCCGGCCAGCACCATGTCGGCGTCGGCGGGCTTGGTGAGGTAGTTGACTGCCCCCAGGCGCATCGCGTCCACCGCGGTGGCGATGCTGCCGTAGCCGGTCAGCACGATGACCTTCAGGTCCGGGTCCTGCTCCAGCAGCGCGGCGACCAGATCCAGGCCCGAGCCCTCGGGCATGCGCAGGTCCACCACCGCGTGGGTGGGGCGCTCCGCGTGCTTCGCCAGCGCCGCGGTCGGGCCGTCGGCGGTGTGGACGCCGTAGCCCCGGTCCCGCAGGGCCAGCGCCAGGCGCTCCCGCAGACGGACGTCGTCGTCCACCAGCAGGAACACGCTGCCCGGCTCGGGGAGGTCGCTCATGGGGCGTCTCCGATGCGGGCCGGCAGGCGGACCCGGGCGGTGGTGCCGACCCCGACGGTCGAGTCCAGCTCCAGGGCCCCGCCGAGCTGCTCGGCCACCGAGCGCACGAAGTAGAGGCCCAGGCCCTTGCCGCCCTGGTCCGCGCGGGTGGTGAAGAAGGGCTCCCCGACCCGGGCGAGGCGCTCGGCCGGCATGCCCGCGCCCTTGTCCCGGACCTCCAGGGTCAGCGCGCCCTGGTGGACCCGGGCGGAGACGGTGACCTCGGCGTCCGGCGCGGAGGCGTCGCAGGCGTTGTCCACCAGCCGGCGCAGCACCTGCTCGACGAGCCGGGTGGGCACGCGGATCGGCGCGCCGTCGGCGTCTCGGACGATGGGGTGATCCTCCCGGAAGCCCTCCAGCGCCCGCTCCAGCAGGGCCCGGGTGTCGGCGTCGGCGGGCATCTCGCCCACGCCCTCGCCCGCGCCGGCCGAGAGCTGGGTGAGCACCTCCTGGCAGCGCCCGATCTCCTCCCGGACCAGGGCGAGGTCCTCGAGGTCCCGGGGCGCGGCGGCCCGGCGCTCCAGCTCCCGGGTGGCGATGAGGATGGTGGAGAGCGGCGTGGCCAGCTCGTGGGCGGCCCCGGCGGCCAGGGTGGCCAGCGCGGCGAGCTGGCGCTGCTGGGCCTCCAGCTCCCGGGCGCGGGCGATGCGCGCGTCGGCCTCATCCTTGCTGACCCGCAGGCGGCCCACCGCGAAGACCATCAGCGCCCCCGCCAGCACGTACGCCGCGAACATGCCCAGCAGGTGCAGGCGCATGGCCTTGGGGTCGTGGATGTGCAGGGGCGCGGGGGCGAGCTGGAAGAGGCTGGCGTAGGCCACCGTGGTGACCGCCAGCAGCAGCCAGCTCAGGGTCGGGCGCACCGCGAGGCTGCCCAGGATCACCGGGAAGAGGTAGAGCAGGGCGAAGGGGTTGGCCTCGCCGCCGGAGGACGCGAACAGCGCGGTGAGCAGCGCGCTGTCGAGCACCAGGGCGGCGGCGATCGGGCCGTCCCCGAGCCCGCCCGCGCGGCGCTCCCGGGCGTGCAGCGCGAGGGTGGAGGCCACCCCCAGCGTAAGCGCGACCGCCGGCACCGCCAGCGGCCAGCGCGGCCCGGCGCCGAAGAGCCCGGCAACCAGCAGCGCGCCCAGCGCCGCGATCGCCACCCAGCGCAGCCGGAGCAGCCACCGGACGGTGATCAGGCGGGCGGAGTCCGAGGATGAGCGCACCGGATCCAGCGGGTCACATCCCGCCGGAGTCGTCGCTCATCTCCATGCAGTGGCCCATCTCGGCGTGGCACATCATGCCGTCGGTGGAGCAGTCCTGGACGTCCTCCCAGCCGCCCGAGCCGCACTCCTGCAGGACGTCGCCGTCGCACTGGAAGTCGCCGTCGGTGCAGGCGGCCTCCTTGTCGCCGCAGGCGGCCAGGGTGAGGGCGCCCAGCAGGGCGAGGGCGGAGAGCAGGGGCTTGGTCATGGGGTCCTCCAGGCTTGCGGGCAGTTATCCACATGACCGACGGACCGGTCTGCGGCAATTTGTCGCAGCGGTCGTCACGGCATCGCCGCCAGGATGGCCGCCATCGCCTCGGCCGCGCCCAGCTCCAGGCGCAGGTCCACCAGCCGGGAGATCTCGCTGCGCGCGGGGTTGATCTCCACGGTGGGAAGGCCCCGCGCGCGGGCGGCCCGGGTGGGCCAGGCGATGTAGGGGAACACCGCGCTGGTGCCGATGGTGACGACCACGTCGAAGCCCAGGGCCAGCTCCCGCTCCAGGGTGGCGATCGCCCGGTCGGGCAGGGCCTCGCCGAAGAGCACCACCGGCGGGCGCAGCACCCCGCCGCAGCGCTCACACAGCGGGGGCAGCTTGAGGTCGGCCACGGGGCCCGGGGGCGCGGCGTGGCCGCAGTCCATGCAGAAGAGCGGGCTCAGGCCCCCGTGGACCTCGATGACGTTCGTGGAGCCGGCCGCCCGGTGCAGCCCGTCGACGTTCTGGGTCAGCACCCAGACCCGCGGCAGCCGACGCTCCAGCGCCGCGATGGCCCGGTGGGCGGCGTTGGGGGCGGCGCCCTCGCAGGCCCTGCCGATCTGCGCCATGTACTTCCAGCACAGCGCGGGGTCGGTGCGCAGGGTGTGGCCGGAGAGCGCGACCTCGATGGGCACGCCCTCCTCGGTGGGTCCCCGGTCGTAGAGCCCGCCCACGCCCCGGTAGGTGGGCAGGCCCGAGTCGGCGGACACCCCCGCCCCGGTGACGAAGAGCGCGCTGTCGGCCTCGGACAGCCAGCGCGCCACCTGCGCGACGCCGTCGGTCATCTCCAACCTCCTCGAACCCCATTACAGAGTCGGGACACCGCGCACCACCGGAGATCCCATGTCCGCGCTCACCCACGTCGACGGCCCCGCTGACGCCGCGCTCACCCTGGTGCTGGCCCACGGGGCGGGCGCGCCCTCGGACCACCCCTTCATGAACGCGATCGCGGAGGGCATCGCCGCGCGCGGGGTGCGGGTGGTGCGCTTCGCGTTCCCCTACATGGCGCAGCGGCGGGTCGATTCGAAGCAGCGCCCGCCGGATCGGCTGCCTGTGCTGCAGGAGACCTTCCGGGAGGTCATCGCTGCCCAGGACGGTCGGGTGGCGATCGGCGGCAAGTCGATGGGCGGCCGGGTGGCCTCGCTCATCGCGGACGAGGTCGGCGCGGAGGCGCTGGTGGTGCTGGGCTACCCCTTCCACCCCCCCGGGCGTCCCGAGAAGCTGCGCACCGAGCACCTCGCCGGTCTGCGCACCCCCACCCTCATCCTGCAGGGGGAGCGCGACCCGATGGGCACCCGCGCGGAGATCGCCGACTACGCCCTGAGCGACGCGATCCGCGTGCGCTACCTGCCCGACGGAGAGCACAGCTTCAAGCCACGCAAGCGCTCCGGCTTCAGCGAGGCCGACAACCTCGCCCAGGCGGTGGAGCAGGCTGCGGGGTTCCTCTTGGGGCCGCGCAGCGCGTAGACTGGCCGGCATGATCGCGACCCTGCTGGTGTTGGCCTGCGTGCCCAAGGAGCCCGTCCCCATCGAGGTGGGCCTCGGCGGGGCGCCCGTGGAGGCGAGCGACGGCGTCGAGGCGCCCGACCCCGGTCCGCCGCGGGGTGGGCTGCCGCCGCTGGCCCAACCGCTGCCCGAGCTGACCGGCATCCCGGAGCCGTCCGCGCCCGCGATTCACCGGATCTTCACGATGCACGCAGACGCCTGCCTCGGGGACGCGCTGGGCCGGGACCCCTCGACGCGCGGGGCGGTCGGGGTGCTGGCGACCTACGACACCAGCGGCCGGCTCCTCTCCGCCGAGGTCTCCGGCACCGAGGACGACAAGCTCATCAAGTGCCTGGAGAGCGGGGCCCGGCGGGTCATGGTCCGCGCCGCCGAGGAGGGCGCCACCGCGCGGTGGTCCCTGCACGTCGACCCGGACTGGGTCTCCCCCTCGGCGCTGATCCGGGGCAACGGCTACTCGGTGGGCTACACGAAGCCCACGCCCGAGTTCCCGGCCTTCCTCACCGCCCTGGGCTACCCCACGCCCATCGACGGCGACCCTGCCCACGACGCCCTGCGCGGCACCCTGGAGATGTCCCGCTCCCCGGACTGCGCGGGCCTGCTGCCGGCGATGGCCCCGCGCCCCCTGGGCCTGGTGGAGCTGGACGTGGGCAACGGGCGGGTGCTGCGGGGCTCCTTCGTCAGCGCGGACGTGAAGGGCGAGGCGGTGCTGTCCTGCGTCGAGGCCTCCATCGCCGGGCTGGCCGTGCCCGCGACGGACCAGCGCTACACCTGGGTCGTGGAGCTGTAGGGCCCCGCCGCCCGCCGCACCCGGGCCGCCCCGAGCTGGGACATCACGACGAACACCGTCGCCCCGATGGAGAAGGTGACCACGCTCAGCGCGATCCGCTCCGGGGTCTGGGGGATGATGAGGATGCCGGCGAGGAACTGGGCCAGGATCGAGAAGATCAGGAAGGCCACGATGCGGATGCGCGGCTGACCCTGGATGAAGCGCGCCCCCAGCGGCGCCCCCACCACGACCACCGGCACCGCGGCGTACCACCACATCCAGGCCTCGGGTTCGAGCCCGGCGCCGAAGGTGCCCTTCCACACCGCCCCGACCACCGCGTTGCCGGCCATCAGCACGACCGAGGTGGGCGTGCCGACCTTCTCGCTGAGGCCGAAGCCCAGCACCAGCACCGAGAAGGTGAGGATGTCCAGCCCGCTGCCGGTCAGCGAGGTGATCACCCCGCCCACCACGCCCACGCCCACCAGCAGCGCCCGCTGGTGGTTCTCCAGGGCAGGCAGGCGCTCCAGGATCGCGCGGTCGTGGTTGCGGTTGATGAGCACCAGCGCCACCGCGAAGCTCAGCCACAGGCTGGTGAACAGCACCTTGACGCTGGGCGGGGGCACGAAGGGCGCGACGAACTCCAGCCCCAGGATGACGCCCGCGGCCCCGCCCAGGCTGGCCCAGCGCAGCGCCCGCCAGGAGATCGGCGTGCGGGTGCGCACGATGGTGAACGCGGCAGCGGTCATGCCGATGGACTGGATCATCAGGGAGAAGTCGCGGGCGACCGCCGGGGTGATGCCGAGGCCCAGGGTCATCACCGGGAAGGCCACCGCCCCGCCGCCCTCGCTGGTGGCCCCGGCGATGAAGGAGCCGACGATCATCGTCAGGGTCATGGGCCAGCCCTCGGCCAGCAGGGCCCAGCGGTCCCCGGTGATCATGAGGATCAGCCAGCCGGTCCACACCACGATTGCGCCGAGGAGCACGGGGTTTCGGAAGATGCGGCTGCGCGTCATCGGTGGAACTCCACGTAGAACGAGACGGGCCCGCGCAGCTCGACCCGGTGGCGCACGGTCGGCGCCACCACCCCGGGGGTGTCCGGGTCGAGGGGGTATCGCCCCGTGTGCGGCCCCTCCAGCACCACGTAGTCCAGGGCGCCGGACGCGATGACGATGCGGCCCCAGACACCCGGGCGGGTGTCGTGGTCCGTGGTCAGGGCGCGGGGCACGGTGGCCTCGGTGAAGGTGCGGGTGCGCTTGTAGGCGCGCACGTCGGCCGGCAGGGCGAGGGGTGCGGGCATCGCCGAGAGGTATAGGCGACCGCGGGTCGGCCGGCCATCCCCCGCGCTTACGGGGTCGCCTCCGCGAGCTTCTCGGCCAGCAGCGCGCCGAGCAGGGCCGCGCCCTCGGGGGAGGGGTGGAGGTGGTCGTTGTCGTAGGCCTCGGGGGTGGACGTGGGGTCCATCACCTCGCCGAGGTTCACGAAGGTGACCCCGTCCCGGGCGGAGGCGAGGGCTTCGTAGCGGACGAAGAGCTCGGGGAACTCGCTGTCGCGGCACTCGGCGAAGCCATAGCGGGCGTTCTCGGGCAGCAGGTAGTAGCCCAGCAGCATCACCTGGGCGCCGTCGCCGACGACGCGGTCGACCAGATCGGGCATGTCGCCGGTCGAGCCGTCCTCGCTCACGATCTGGTCCAGCAGGAAGTCGCAGTTCTCGCAGTCGCAGGAGCTGTTGAGGTCGTTGCCGCCGCCGTCCACGATCACCCACGCCCAGCCGTCGGGGGAGTACTGGGCGGGGATGGCGTCCCCGCCGTCGAGCACCCGGGTGCCGTTGATGGCGCGGTTGGTGACCTTGCGGCCCCGCGTCATGGCCAGGTGGTCCGGCACCGACTGGCAGCGGGGCGCCTTCCAGGCGAGCAGGCTGTCGCCGATGGCCAGCACGTCGCCGCCCTCGGGCAGGGCTTCGACGGTGTCACAGAGGTTCTCGGTGCAGGCGACAAGGGCGAGCAGGGCGAGCAGCATCATGCCTCCCGCCTCCAGACTATCCGCCTACTTGACGAGGCGCAGGGTCACTCCCTCTCGGGCGGCCTCGGGAAAGCTCAGCTCCAGCTCTTCGAAGGAGGAGTGGAGGTGGGCGTACTCCTCGCGGGTCGCGCGCAGCTTGGACTCCAGGCCGTCGCGCTGCTCGACGAGGCGGGCGTTCTGGGTGCGCATCGTCTCCAGGGCGCCCTGGAGCTGGGCGCGCTCCTGCTCGGAGAGGGAGAGCTGGTCGCGCAGGGACTCGGTCCAGGTGCGGACCTCCTTCAGCTCGACCTGAAGCTGGTCGGTGCGGGAGTCCGCGCGCTCGTGGAGCTTGCGAAGGCGCCCCATCTCCGCGGAGACCTGGGTGTGGGACTCCTGGACGCGGGTCGCCTCGGCCTGGAGGTCGTGGCGCTGGCGCTCGCTGGTCTCCAGCTCGCCCTCCAGGGCACGGCGCCTGGAGAAGCTGACCTCCAGTTCGCTCTGAAGGGTGCGGGTCTGGGCATAGAACCAGACACAGAGTCCAACGGCCACGAGGGACAGAAACGCGAATGCGGCGAGGGTCATCATGGGGACCGTCCTGGTCTCAGGATGGGTTGCACACTCAGCATAGTCTACCCCGGGGGAAAAGTTGCGTGACGCACGACTTACATCTGAAAGACCCTCAGTGATACAAAACGATAAATATAAAAGTAGTAGAAAAGATCCAAATCGAACCGACTCAGACGCGCTCCAGCACCGCCGCCGCCCCCAGCCCCCCGGCCGCGCAGATCCCCAGAATTGCAGTCTGTTTGTCCGACAGCGCCAGCTCTCGGGCCATCGTGGTGACCATGCGGGCGCCGGTGGCTGCGAAGGGGTGCCCCAAAGCCAGCGAGCCCCCGTGCACGTTGAGGCGCGCCGGGTCGACCTCGCCCACGGCGGCGTCGCGACCCAGGCGCTGCTTCGCCCAGCCCTCGCTGGCCAGGGCCTTGAGCACGCAGAGCACCTGGGCGGCGAAGGCCTCGTGGATGTCGACGAGGTCGACCTCACCGAGGGTCAGACCGGCGCGCTCCAGGGCCCGGGGCATGGCGATGGCCGGCCCGATGAGGAGCTGATCGGCAGGATCGACGCCTACAAAGGACCAGCTCCGCAGGGCGGCGAGGGGGGTGAGGCCCAGGGCGCGGGCCTTCTCCTCGCTCATCAGCAGGACCGAGGCCGCGCCGTCGGTCAGCGCGCTGGCGTTGCCGGCGGTCAGGGTACCGGCCTTGCGGTCGAACACGGGCTTGAGGCGGGCGAGCTGCTCGACGCTGGTGTCGGCGCGGACGATGTTGTCGCGGTCAACCGACCTTTCACCGATCTCAAGGGCTGTCAGCTCTTTGTTAAATCGTCCGGAGGCGATGGCCGCAGCGGCGCGTTGGTGGCTGGTCACGGTGAAGGCGTCCTGGTCCTCCCGGGCGATGTGGTTGCGCTTCGCCATCTTCTCGGCGGCCTCGCCCATCAATTCGCCGGTGGAGCGCTCGGCGACCTCGGGCTTGCGGGGCAGGACCTCGGACAGGGGGCGGAGCTGGGCGACCGCTGAGAGCCAGTCCAGAGGGCCCGCCTTTCGGTTCATCGAGACCGGCCCGAGGACCTGGACCAGGCGTTTGCCCATCTTGATCTCGGCGTTGGAGGTGCTGTCTCCGCCGCCGGCGATCACGACGTCGGCCTCGCCCCGCTCGATGGCCGCCGCCGCGAGGGTCACCGCCTGAAGGCCCGTGGCGCAGGCCCGGCTGACGGTCATCGCCTCGACCTCAGGGGGCAGCCCCAGGTCCAGCACGATCTCCCGGCCGACGTTCGGGGCCCCCGAGGGCAGGATGACCCCGCCCCAGACGAGGCTGTCGACCTCCTTCCAGGGGAGCTGGGTGCGCTCCAGCAGGCCGCGCACGGCGGCCACCCCCAGGTCGACGGCGTCGAGGGGGGTCAGCCCGGTGAACACGCGCTGGAAGGGGGTGCGGTTGCCGGCGATGACGACGGCGCGGCGGGGAGGCTTGCTGTGGATGGAGACGGGCATGGGTTCAGGCTCCCACCATCAGGCCGCCGCAGACCCGCAGGACCTGGCCGGTGACGCCGCTGGCGCCGGGGGAGGCGAGGAAGACGACGGCCTCGGCGATGTCGATCGGCAGGCCGCCCTGGGAGAGGGCCGATAGGCGGCGGCCCGCCTCGCGCAGGGCCACGGGCATGGCGGCGGTCATGGCGGTCTCGACGAAGCCGGGGGCGATGGCGTTGATGGTGACCCCGCGCGGGGCGAGGGGGGCGGCGAGGTGGCGGGCGAGGCCGATGACCCCGCCCTTGGTGGCGGCGTAGTTGGTCTGGCCCAGGTTGCCGGCCAGTCCGGTGGTGCTCGACAGCAGGATGACGCGCCCGCCGTCCCGGAGGCCCCGCTCCAGCAGGGCGTCGGTGGTGCGCACGATGGCGCGCAGGTTGACCTCCAGCACGAGGCCCCACTGCTCGGGGCTCATCTTGGCCAGGGTGCGGTCCCGGGTCACGCCCGCGTTGTGGACCACCACGTCCAGCCCCTCGGGGGGGGCGGCGGCGATCAACGCGGCGGCCTGCTCGTCCGTGATGTCGATCTCCAGGGCTTCAGCGCCGATGTCCTTCATGGCCTCTGCGAGGCCGCCGCCGGGGCGGTCCAGGCCGATGACCCGGGCGCCCTCCTGGGCGAGGCGGCGGGCGGTGGCCAGCCCGATGCCCCGGCCTGCGCCGGTGATCAGGGCGACCTTGCCGTCCAGGGGGCGGGTCCGGAGCGGGGCCTGGGCGGGCACCCGGGCGGACAGCACCAGGGGCTGGGCGCTGACGAAGGCGGCGTTGTCGGAGAGCAGCCAGCGCAGCGTGGGCGAGACGCGGTCCTCGGCGCCCGTGGGCACCTCGATGCGGTTGGCGGTGCTGCCCTTGCGGCCGATCTCCTTGGCGACGCTGCGGGTGAAGGGGTCGAGGGCGGCGAGCGCGGCGGCCTGGGTGGCGGTCCTCGCCTCGGCCAGGGGCCGCCCCAGGACCACCACCCGCCCGCAGCGACCGAGGGTGCGCAGCCAGGGGTGGAAGAAGGCGTAGAGGCCGTCGAGGGCGTCGGCGTCCTCCAGGCCGGTGGCGTCGAAGACCAGGGCGTCGGCCCGGGCGCCCTCGGGCGGGGCGTCGGGGGTCTCCAGGGGCTGGCCCCAGGCCTCGGCGGCCTCGGTCCAGGCGCGCTCCACCGGGCCCACCCGGCTGACCCGGGCGCCGGCCGCGCCCAGGGCGGGGGCGAGCTGGGGGCTCAACACCCCCGGGCCGCCCACGACGACGTGTCGGTCGGCCAGGGGGCGCTCGACCCAGGGGCCGCCGCGGCGCAGGTTGACGGGCATGGGGATGGGCAGCCCCACGCCGCGGATCAGGCGCCGCGCGGTGGGGTTGCCGGAGAGCTTGAGCAGGGCGTCGGCCATGGAGGAGTCCTACTTCGCGGCGGCTCGGGTGTCCGCGCGCCCCCGCAGGGAGGCGAGCAGCCGGTCGCCGCTGTGCTTGATGAGGTCGAGGTGGTGGCGGGCGCGGGGCTCGGCGCGCTCCAGGTGGCGGGCCAGGACCTCCGCCCGGTCGGCGTGGGCGTGGGCCTGGTCCAGCAGGGCGTCGGCGATGGCCGCGTCGGCCAGAAGGCGGGTGAGGTGCTCGGCGTGCAGCAGGGCGGGCCCGAAGTCGCGCTTGGGGTCCCAGTCGCTGAGGGTCTCGCGCAGGGGCGTGCCGTCGCGCTGGCCCAGCCGGGCGCGCACGATGCGGGTGATGAGGGCGCGCTGGGCGGCCAGGGCCTGCCCCCGCAGGGCGGCGACGCGGCGCTCCAGGGGGTCGGCCCCGAAGCGGGCCCGCCACCGGGCGTCGGCGGTGGCCTTCACGAAGCCCTGGGGGTTGCGCAGGATCCACAGCAGGCTGTCCTTGGTGGCCATCAGGGCCTGGATCTGGCTGGTGCCCTCGTAGATGGGCAGGACCAGGGCGTCGCGCAGCAGCTTCTCGGCGCCGTACTCGGCGGTGTAGCCGTAGCCGCCGTGGATCTGGAGGGCGCGGCGGCAGGTCTCCACCGCGCGCTCGGCGCCCACGTACTTCACCAGGGGGGTGATCAGCCGGGAGGTCCACCGCAGGCGCTCGACCTCCGCGGCGTCGACGTCCTGGAGGTACTGGAGCCGCAGGCGCTTGCGCTGGTGCAGCTCCTCGTTGACCGTCGCCTGGACCGCCAGGGCGCGCAGGCCCTGGATGTCGATCTGCATCTCGTCGAGCCAGTCCGCGATGATCTCGTGCTGATCGATGGTCTTGCCCATGCTCTCGCGCTGGGCGGCGTAGGCGCGGGCCATGCGCCAGGCGGCCTCCATGATGCCGAGGCTCTCGAAGCCCACGGCGACGCGGGCGTTGTTCATGAGCAGCAGCATCAGCTTGAAGCCCTCGCCGCGCTCGCCCACCAGGCGGGCGGGGCTGCGGTCGTAGCGCACGCTGACGGTGGGGGAGGCGTGGTGGCCGAGCTTCTCCTCGATGCGCTCGACGGTGGCGTGGCGGACCCGCGCGCCGTCGGGGCCCTCGGTCCAGGCCTCGACCAGGAAGAGGCTTAAAGCCTCGAGGCCCAGGCCGCCCGCGGCGGCGTCCTCGGTGCGGGCGATGACGAAGTGGTAGCGCCCGTGGCCGGAGGTGATGAAGACCTTCTCGCCGGTGACGAACCAGTCGCCGGCCTCGTCCTGGACCGCGCGGGCGCGCAGGGCGCCCATGTCCGAGCCCGCCCCCGGCTCGGTGATGTCCATGCTGCCCCAGGCCTCGCCGGCCACGATGCGCTCGATCTCGGGGGCGAAGCGGGTGGCCTTGATGCGCAGGGGGTCGCGCTCGATCTCGGTGGAGCCCTCCAGCGCGCTGTACATGAGCATGGCCAGGGCGATGCCGCCGTGGAAGCTGTGATGGGTCATGATCGAGACGTCGGCGCGGGCCATCAGCTCGGCGGTGAGCATGTAGACGGTCAGCGGGCAGTTCATGCCGCCGAAGTCGCCGGGCACGCAGAGGCCGTGCAGGCCCATCTCGGCGATCTGGTCGAAGATGGCCTGCTGGCGCTCGCCCAGGACGACCTCGCCGTCGACCAGGCGGGGCGGGTTCCGGTCCAGCTCGGCGGCGTGGGGGGCGATGGCTTCGGCGGCGAAGCCCCCGACGAGCTGGAGCACCTCGCGGTAGAAGTCCACGGCGTCGGCGGTGGAGTCGAAGCCGGCGTCGTCGCTGGCCGCGCCCAGGGCGGTGTTCTCGACCAGCGGGCCCCAGTCGATGCCCCGGTCGACGTAGAAGCGAAGATCGTCGTTGTCGTCGTAGAAGCTGGACATCTTCAGCCCTCCGGGGCGTCGTCGAGGTAGAGGCTGGAGCGGGCGACCCGGACCAGCTCGCGCAGCCGCCGGTCGGCGGCGTCCTGGTGCTGGGCAGCGCTGTGGTGGAGCACGGTGCGGTCGGCCACGTCCCCCAGCGCGGCGCTGCCCAGGACCAGGACGACGACCTGCACCAGCCAGGCCTCCGGGTCGAGGTCGGGGCGGACGCGGCCCTCGCGCTGGCCCTGGCGGATGGCCTCGGTGACCAGGCCCATCCAGGGCGCGACCCGGGTGAGCAGGCGGGCGCGCATGGCGTCGGGGCGGTCGAGGCACTCCCGCAGCAGCAGGCGGGCGCGGTCGGGGTCCTCGTCGAAGAACTCCAGAGCGACCTGGAGGATGCGGGCGAAGCGGTCGCGCCCGGTGGTGGCGGCGGCCAGGGCGGCGGGCAGGGTGTCCTTCCACCGGTCGAGCTGGGCGTCGATGACCGCCTCGCGCAGGTCGGCCTTGGAGGGGAACCAGTACAGCAGCGACGCCTTGCGCACCCCGACGTCGTCGGCCACGACCTGGAGGCTGGTGCCCGCGTAGCCGCCCTGGGCGAAGCGCCGGGTGGCGGCGGTCAGCAGGGCGGCGCGCACGTCGAGGGCGTCGTTCATGGCGGGAATCTACTGTATGGTGGTAGAGTTGTCTACCATTTGGTAGAGGAGCGAGAGATGCGGATCGCGGCGGTGTGCGGCAGCCTCAAGGCGACCTCCGGCAACCTGGTCCTGCTGCGGATGCTGGCCGAGACGGACCGGGCGGAGGTCGTGATCGTGGACCTCCTGCGGCACCTGCCCCTGTTCAACCCCGACATCGAGGACACGGGCCCCGCGCCGGCGCCGGTGGTGGCCTGGCGGGAGGCCCTGGCGGCCAGCGACGCGGTGGTCTTCGCCTGCCCGGAGTACGGCTTCAGCCTGCCCGGGGCGCTCAAGAACGGCGTGGACTGGGTGATCGGCTCAGGTGAGCTGCACCAGAAGGTGGTCGCGATCACCGCGGCGGTCGGGGTGCACGCGCGCGGCGCGAAGGGGCGGCGGGCGCTGCGGGATACGCTGGAGGCGGTCGACGCGCGGATCGTGTGGGATCAGGGGATCGTGGAGCGGGGGGAGCTGGCGGGGTTGGTGGAGGCGGTGCTGGCGGGGGTGGCGGCGGCTACGTTGGAGGAATGAGCAGCTATCTGCTGACGTGGTGTCCGGTGTCGGGCGGCCACCTCGCGATCGGTCACAAGCCTGGCAAGCGGCTGCGAAAGCAGCTGGAGGAGGAGAGCTGCACCCTGGTGGTGAACCTGCTCTCGGAGAAGGAGAGTCGCGCCTCCGAGAGCGCCCAGCGGGTCCGGTTCCGTCTTCAGTCGGCGGATCCGCCGGGGTCGGAGCGGGACGCGGAGGCCCGCGCGCTCTTCACCCGGATGCGGGACGAGCTCCAGCAGGGGGGGCGGGTGTACCTCCACTGCTCGGCGGGGCTCCACCGGACGGGCATGGTCGCGTATGGGTTCCTGCGTTCTCTGGGGAGGCCGCCGGAAGAGGCGGTGGCGCTGATCCGGGAGATGCGGGCGTTGACGGCCGATGCGCTGACGGAGGAGCGGATGGGGTGGGGGGAGGGGTTTGTATTGAGTCAGTAGGTGTCGTCGAAGTTGGAGGCGAGGTGCTCCAGGGTCTCGTCGTCCACGGTGTCGCTCATGGGGAGATAGCATTCGTAACGGTAGCGGTTGAGCGCCCACAGGGTCGCGTCGTTCCATTCTCCCGTGATCGGTCCGCAGTTGTAGTCGAGGTCGAGCAGGCGCACCTGGGCGCCGGCGGGGGTGAGGGGTGGCGGCGCGCGTTGGCCGGGATTCAGGCGGTGGGTCTGGTCGACGGGTCCCAGGTGTACGTATTCCTTGCCGGGGATGAGCTTGAAGTGCGCGCGGACGAGGGGGCGCTCGGCCGTCCAGTCGCGGAAGGGGGCGATGAGGGTGGGGAATACCTGGATGAGGATGCTGTCGATGGCGTCGTCATCCGGGTGGTTCCGGTTCCAGGCGGTCAGTTGGCGCACCAGGGCCTTGCTGACATGAGTTGCTGCGGTCGGTTCCTTGGCGACGGCTTCCAGGAGCGGCGTCACCGCGCTGGGGGCGTCCAAGGACCACCGCAGGAGTCGGACGCTGAGGTCGTCGGGGTCGATCTCCAGGAGGGCGGAGACGATGGGCTCGACGGGGGCCGTGTCTCCTGAGAGCATGAGGTAGGGGTCGGATTCGATGGCGGTGAGGAGTGTGTGGATCTGTTTGACAGTCATGGCTGACACTGACTCTGGAGCGCAGGTCTGGTCAACAGCTGAAGGCTCAACCGTCCTCGTGTCGCCCACCCGTTCGTAGGCGAGCCCCAGACAGGACTGTCAGGTGATCTGAAGGGTGTCCTCCTCGAAGGTAAGAATCACAGGACCGCCACTCCTGATCTCTATGTTGCAGTCACCTGACGGCCAGTCAAGTGTTCCGCCCATATAGTATTCGTATCCGTCATCTGGTCTTCCCCAAGTGCGTGACAGAACTACAGGACTACCATCCTTCTTCTGGATGAAGGTCTTGTCGTCCAGGGACTGGTACAGCGTGACGGTGATATCCAGGTATGCAACATCGTGAAACTCCATCGAGCACTCACCCGGGAGCAACTTCGAGGCAGCCGTCGCGTACTCCGGCAACCCCGCCAGAATCGAGCGGTCACGAAGATTGTCGACATGGAGCACCAACCCTGTAAGTTTGACAAGGATAAGATTCGTAGGATGTCGCTGGATGTGAACCTGGAGACCAGCGTTGTCTGAATCAACCATGTCGTCGAACCGGTGCTCAGAGATGTCAATCTTTACAGTCATTGCAGCTTCCTGAATGTCAGTTGACGCCCCACCATAACACCAGAGGCTCTTGGGCCCAGGTAGATTTCATCGCCTTTCGTTAGTCTTGTTGTACCAAACAAATATTTCTCTTCCATATGAGGAAGTTTGTCTATCGGGTCCAGTCTCTTGAGCCCGAGCTTGCGCAGGTCTGCATCAGACATCCTTTTGAGCTGCCGAAGTTGATAGTTGCTTGGTTGGCCGACAACGGTGAACGTGCCACCTGGCTTGAGGACTCGGACTGCGTCAGTGGCGAGAGGGTTGAAGCCCTCTGGGTTCTTGGACAGAACCTCATCAAACAGGCCATCTGAGAACGGTATGCCTCCCGATGCATTTGCCACGACATCGACATCTGGCAGATCTCGGATATCTGTGTTTATTGCCCCTGGGAGTGGATTGGTACCTGAACCAACGTTCATGACTCTGGGACCCGCTGCAAAGTTTGCCAGGAAGTCATCGCTCTTCTTGCTGACGATTCTTTCAACAGTCGCCGCGTCGGCGTGGGCGGACAGCATGTCCAGGCCCCTCAACTGTTCCGGCGTGAGGCCTCGACGAATGTGATCCAGACCATCGCCCTTGAGGGGGATCGGGTTCTCATCGACGATCGCTGGCGACTCGACCTTGTTGGGCGTTTGCGCTCCGTCGATGGAATCGGTAGAGTTTGTTGGGAGTTCGTCGAGGTTGTCGCCTCCCTTCGTCAAGTCGGAGTCATCCTTGTTGGGCTTGTCGTAGTCGTTGATGTTGTCCTTGCTCGCGATCATCCAGATCGCAGCCTTTGTTCCTTCCTTCGTCCAAGTGAAGTCTTTGATCCACGCATGCTGAGGCTTGAAGACGGAGAACAGTACCTCCGCATTGGCTGCCGCTGGCAGACCCCGCTCCTCCAGGATTTCCGAGGCCACGCTTGCCTCCGCCGCGACCCGCTTCTTCTCAGTCGCGTCCGCCACGTCATCTGCCTTCCGCGCCCCCTTCGCCCCCTGCTCCCCGACCTCCTCCCGGACCTCCCGCGCAGCGACATCATCAGCCTTCCTGGCGACATCATCCGCCTTGCCCGCCCCCGGCGGGGTCGCGCCCTTCTTCTTCACGCCGAACTTCGCCAACAGCTCATCGGCCCAGCCCAGCAGCTTGTCCCCGATGCGTCGGATGGCGGTGATCAGCTCGCCGGCCTTGCCCTTGGCGCGTCCGAGGAGCTTCTTGATGGGATCGAGGGCCTTGAGGAGGGCCTTTCCGACCTTGCCGAAGAGCTGGAAGACGAGGCCGAAGAGGTCGTTGATCTTGTTGATGAGGGTGGCGATGCCCTTGAGGACCTTCATCGCGCCGCTGGCGGCGGTCCAGGAGCCGACGGTCAGGAGGCCGAGGATGACCTCGAAGGCGATCATGCCGGCGATCCAGCCGACGGTCTTGCCGATCTCGAACATGTTCAGGCCCTGGGCGGCGGCCTCGGGGCTCTCGGCGGCGACGGCCTCGCCGTCAGCGGGCTTGGGCACGCCGAGCAGGGCGTCCTTGAGGCTGTTGGCGAGGTCGCCGCCGGCCCCGTGGATGGCGTCCTGGGCGGAGGTCCACATGTCCCCGAGCTTCTCGGTGACGCTGCCGAAGCCGGCGCCCTCGCTGCTGGAGAAGTGCTCCTCCACCGCGGGCATGAAGTTGTCGCCCACGTCCTCGACGTCGGGCCGCAGCTCCTCGCCCATCTCGCCGAGGCGACCGACCAGGGCGGCGTCGTCGCCAGGCTGGGCGGCGCCGGGGGCGGCGGCTGAGGCGGCGCCGGGCATCTGTATGTCATTCGCGGGTGTCAGCGCCGGCTCGGCGTCCTCGACGGCCTTGGCGTAGACCGAGGAGGCGGCCGCCGCGCTCTGGACGGGGTTCTGGGGATCGACGGCGGCGGCCGCTCGGGCGGCGGCGTCCAGGTCGGGCTCGCGGGCCGCCTCGGCCCGGGCCCGTTTGTGCAGGGTGCGGACCTCGCCCTCGGCCTGCGCGGCCGGCTCAGCGGCGGCGGCCTCGTCCTGCTTCGGCTTGATGCTGTTCTCGGGGTTGCCCGAGAGGGTAGCGACCCAGTCCACCAGGGTGCGCAGGCCGTCGGCGGCCATCCAGATCATCATGAAGGGGTCGGTGAGCCCCTCCCACAGGCCCTGGAGCAGACCCAACACGAACCCGCCCATGAACTGCGGCGCGTCACTGGTGAGGATCGACGCCAGCCGGTTGGAGACGGCGATCTTCTCCTCGGGCTGCCAGTTGAGCACGGCCTCCAGGAAGCCCACCACCCCGGGCTTGAGGAGCGACCACAGCGGGCCGAACAGGGGGAGGTCGGGCTGGGCGTTGAGCCACTGGAGGAGCACAGTGACGACGACGTCGATGATGGCGGGTTTGTAGCAGTCGGGCAGCAGCTTCCAGGCGACCGAGGCCAGCATGGGCCCGAGCGCGGCCCCGCCGGAGACCATCACCAGGCCCAGCATGGAGATGACCTGGATGATGGTGCGGATCGTGCTGCGTGCGCCCTCGATGATGACGTCGCGGACGTTGTCCTTGGTGGGGACGAGCAGGTCCACCACCCAGTCGGCGAGGGACTGGGTGAGGAGCTGAACATCGTCCAGGAAGTGCTGCGCACAGTGGGCGAGGTCCCCGCCGGTAAACGCGGCGAGCGCGCCCACCACGGCGTCGGCGAGCCCGCTGGCCATGCCCGCGAGGCTGTCGACGACCGAGGCGAAGGTGTCGCCCATGAACAGCAGCGCGCTCTCCAGGACCGGCAGGACCACCTCGCCCAACTTCTCCGGCGCGCTCTGGATGGTCTCCGAGGAGTTGAACCACTCCTTGAGGGCGGTGATGGCCGAGCCCGCCGCGTCGACGAGGTCGAACAGCAGCTTGAAGATGGAGAAGTCCCACCACAGCTTCGCGGCGGTGCTGATCCCGTCGATGAAGGCGGGGCCGATGTCCTCCTTGATGACGGTCCACACGGTGCTGGCCGCGTCGCTGAGCATGCCCCACAGACCCGAGCCCTCGCCGGTGTCCTCCTCGCAGGAATCCAGGCCCAGCAGCCCGCTCACCCAGGTCCAGAGCTGCGCGGAGGCGTCCTTCACCGCCCCGAACATCGCCCCCACGCCGTCCGCCAGGAAGCCCAGGGCGTCCCAGACCGGCTGGAGCAGGGCGAGGTTGACCTCCACCAGCAGACCCAGCACGGTCGCGAGGATGTCGTTGGCCCCCTCCATGAGGGCCTTGAGGGTGTTCACCACCGGGTTGTCGAACAGCACCGCGGTGAAGTCGGTCAGCTTGGTGGTGAACGCGGTGAAGTCCTCGCAGGCGTCGGCGTTCTCGGCGAAGAAGCCCTCGTACAGACCCTTGAGCGCCCCCGAGGTGCTGTCCACGAACGCCGTGACCGTCTCGGCCAGCTCCATGTCCCCGACCAGGTCGCAGAGCCAGGCGTCCAGGCGCTGGGCGACCTCCGCCATCAGCAGCTGGACCGGCCCCTGGTCGATGAAGTCGGCCAGCTCCGGCGAGATCGTGCGCAGCAGGTCCATCAAGGGCTCGCCCAGCAGGCTGACCGCGTCCAGGCCCATGTCCAGCAGGGTCTCCCAGTCCCCCGCGATCGTGGCCTCCCACACCGCGAGCTGGGTGTCCACCAGGGTCTCGTAGGCCGTCGTGACCACGTCGGTGGCTGTGTGCAGCCCATCCGCCACGAACGCCACCGCGCCCCTGTAGCCCTCCGCGACCGCGTCGATGCCGTCGCTGGCCAGGGCCACCCCGTCGTCGATGAGGTTCCCCAGGTCCTCGGCCAGCCCTGGCAGGGTCGAGCCCAGCAGCGTGTCCACCGCGCCCTTGGCGAAGGTCCCGAACCGCCCGACCGCGTCCTTGGCAGCGGACGCCACACGGTCGATCTGACCCTGGGCGAAGGTCCTGGCCTTGTCGATCAGGTCGTGCAGGGCCTGCCGGGCCCGGTCGAAGATGTCCCCGATGGCTGTGCGCAGCGCCCCGATCGCCGAGACGATCTTGTCCCGGGCCTGGGCCAGCCAGCCCGGCTCCTCGGCCTCCTTCTGCTTGGCTTCGGCGTCCGCGCGGGCCTGGTCGGCCTTGTCCTGGGCCTGCCGCTCGGTCTGACTGTACTTGTTGTCGATGAGCGTCTGGGCTGCGGTGACCTCACCCTGGACCGTCTTGTTCTCGGCCTCCTTCTGTGTCTGGAGGCCCTGCTCGGTCTCGGCCACCGCCTCCTGCTGCCGCGCCAGGGTGTCGGCCCGGGCTGTGGCGATGCGCTCTCGCTGGGCCTCCACCACCGCGGTCTGCGCGACCTCGGCGTCCTCCTGCGCCACCGCCGCGTCGTCCAGGGCGGTCTGCTCGGCGGCAGCCCAGCCCTCCTGACGCTCGACGTCCGCCCCCTCGATGGCAGAGAGCTGCGGCGCGGCGTGCTCCTCGAAGACGGGCTGGGCCTCCGCGTCCAGCGCCTCGATCTGCTCTCCCTCCACGCAGTGGTCGCCCAGGTCGGCGACGTCCACCTCAGGGGCCTCGACCTCGGGGGCCTCGACCTCGGGGACCTCAAGCTGCTCCTCCAGGGCCTGGGGCTGGATGACCTCCTCCCCGGGACCGTATTGGATTGCGGCCTCGGCGGTCGTGAAGCCCTCCTCGGCGGACAGCGTGAACAAGCCGGCGTTCGTGGTGAGCTGACCCTGGCCCTCCGACGCGGCCAGCGCGGCCGAGGGGGCTGGGCCCGGCGAGGTCACCAGCCCCGGGTCGTCGGTGGGCAGGGCTGCAGCCGCCTCCGCGGCCAGGGTGGCGGTCTCGCCGGGGGGCGCGTCCGCGTCGGAGGCAGCCAGCTCTGCGGTGACCCCGGGGTCGATGACGAAGGGCGCAGGCGCCTCGGCCTCGGCGACCTCAGGTGTTTGTTCTGTGTCAGATTGGGGCAGATCCACCGGCTCGGCGGCGGCGACCAGGGCGTCGGTGTCCACCTCAACGGGCTCGGCGCGGCCCTCCATGACCACGGGCAGGTCCGGGGTGGCCTCGACGAGGGCCTTGTGCTCCGACTGTGCGAGGTCTCCGAGCCGCGCGGCGGCCGGGGCCAGGGCCTCCACCGCCACAGACGGCGGCATCGCCACCATCGCCCGCAGGCCCTCGGCGAGGGTCCGGGGCTGGCGCTCGGGCTCCGCGTCGGCCGCAGCGGCGGGGAGAGTCTGTGTGTCTTCGGCGGGGGCGGCGGCCTCCTCGGCGACCTCCTCGGCGGTGGGGGCCTCCACGTCCTCGACCGCCTCGGCCTCAGCGGCCTCCACCCGGGCCTCGTCGACCTCGCCCTCGGGCGGCGCGGCCTCCTCGGTGGGGGTCTCCTCGGTGGTCTCGGGCAGGGCGCGCGGGCCCAGGGTCGGGGCCAGGGCGTCGCGGAGCTGCTGCTTGAAGGTCCGGCGCTCCTCGGGCGCCTTCTCCGGCTCGGGGGCCGGCTCCTCGACCACCTCCTCCGTCTTCTGTATGGGATCCCCGACGATCAGGCTCTTCTGCGCCGCCAGCGCCGCCTGGAGCTGCTCCTTGAGGGTCTTCTTCTCCTCTTCCTCCTCCTCTTCGGGCTCTTCTTCTTCCTTGCCGCCGACCGTGGCCGCCTCGATGGCCCCCCGCGCGGCGTCCCGCAGGGCCTCGGGGTCCGGGAACTGGAGCTGGGACCCGATGAAGCCCTCCAGATCGCCCAGGCGAAGGAGCGCCAGCGAGCCCGGGGCGCGCGGGGACACCGGGCGGGGAACATGCGCCCCCGCGACCAGCGCCGCCGAGGCGCGGTGGGCCTCCTGCTCCGCCGGCGTGTCCGCCGCCTCCACGCCCGAGTTCGTGTCGGATGTGGTCGGCTGGAGGGCGTGGGCCACCTCATGGGCCACCGTCGGCAGCGACGCGCCCCGGTCCCGCAGCAGGATCGTATCCCCCACAGACGCCGCCCGCGCCCCCAGCCCGTCCAGCGCCAGCCGGATCGTCGGCCCGGTCAGCACCCGCAGCGCTCCCAGCGGCACACCGAAGCCCCGCTCCAGCCGCCCCCGGTGCGGCAAAGGGATCTCCTGCGGCGGGTCCTCCGGCGGCGGCACCAGCCCCAGCGCCGCGAGCACGTCCGGGCGACGACCCTCCTCCTCCAGCTCCGACTCTTCCGCAAGCTCGTCCTGATCGGCGTCCTCGACGTCTACGTCGCTCGGGTCACGGGCCTCCGTGGGGGTGGGCGTCGGGCGTGCTGGGGTCGGGGGGTGAACGATCGCGCTCCGGCTGGAGGCTGCCGCGGTGAGGGGGCGTGCTCTCATCGGCTCAGCTCCCGGTGGATCGCGCGGGCGAGGGCCGCGCCCAGCCGCTCCGGGGTCTCGCGGGCGGACGCCGGGAGGTGCCCTCCGTTGACCGTGTCGAGTTGGCGACCGCTCATCGCGCCCGGCTCCAGCCCGTCCCGCTCCACGAGCTGCGCCAGCTCCGCCTGCAGGCTCGCGGCGACTCTGTGGTGGTGGGCCTGCGGCACGCCCTCCAGCACGAGGCTGTCGATGTGCAGCTCGACGTCGGCCCGGGGGCGCTGAGGATCGTGCTTCATGTCCACCCCTGCAGCTCGCTGTCCGCGACGTTTCGGCCGATCTTTCGAAGCTCGGTTCGGGCTGCCCGCGCCAGGTGCCGCATGCGCAGCGGACCGCCGGAGCCCGCGGCGAGGAAGGCCGCGTTCATCGCGATGTTCCGGATGTTACCACCCGCCACATTGAGCTGGGAGAGGCGCAGCATATCCAGACCCAGAGTGGGCAGCTCCGGTGGGAACAACGCGGACCAGATGCGCGCCCGGGCGGCCTGATCCGGGAATGGGAAGTCCACCACGAAGCGCAGACGCCGCAGGAAGGCCTCGTCGATGGCCTTCTTGAGGTTCGTGGTGAGGATGGCCAGGCCACGGTAGGCCTCCATGCGCTGGAGCAGGTAGGAGACCTCGATGTTGGCGAACCGGTCGTGGCTGTCCTTGACCTCGCTGCGCTTGCCGAACAGGGCGTCCGCTTCATCAAACAGGAGGATCGCGCCCCCCTGCTCCGCCGCGTCGAACACGCGACGCAGGTTCTTCTCCGTCTCGCCGATGTACTTGCTGACCACCGAGCTGAGGTCGATTCGGTACAGATCGAGCTGCAGCTCGCCAGCCAGCACCTCGCCGGCCATCGTCTTCCCGGTGCCGCTGGTCCCGGCGAACAGCGCGCTGATGCCGAGCCCGCGGCCGCTGCTGCGGGAGAATCCCCACCGGTCGTACACGAGGCTCCGGCAGCGGACCTGGGTCACGATCTCCCGCAGGAGGTCCACCTGTGGGTCGGGCAGCACGAGGTCCGCCCAGGTAGCACGGGGCGTGATGCGCTGGGCCAGATCGTCGAGGCGCCCCCGCGCGAGCGCGCGGCACCCCGTCCAGAGGATCTGTGCCTGATCCTCCTGGGGCTCGCTGGTCCGCATGGCGCACACCGCGCGGATGCCCGCCGCCCCGAGGTCGAAGTTGGACACCAGCGCGTCGACGTGCTCGGCGGAGACGTCCTCTTTCTGCCCCAGGGTCTCCACCCACAGAGCGCGCTGCTCGTCCACGGTCGGTCGCCCCACGTCCACCCGCGCGACAGCAGCCGAGCCGGGGCGCAGGGGCTCATCGTGTGCGATGACGCAGAAGCCGTCTGTTCGGGATGTCCAGTCGACAGCCCGCTCCAGGGCCCGCGCGTCCGCCCCGAGTCCGTCGATGAGCAGACCGCTCGGGTTCAAGCGGTGCTCCCGCTCCCAGACCTGCCGCAGCTCGTCCAGGTCGGCGGGGGCCGTGGGCAGCATGGTGGCTTTGGTATACAGTGCGCGAAGGTCGCGGGCCTGGCAGGTGGCCGCGAACAGCGCGCCGAGGTCCGCAGAGGGGGGGCCACAGAGCTGCACGACGGCCTGACCGACGTCCAACCGGCGGATCAACGCGTCTCGAAGACGGGCATGACTGGGCGGGAGAGATCGTGGTGCAACCAGGGGTTCGACGAGCGGAGCCAGGGAAGCGGCGGTGGTGTCCACGCCCATCAGGTGGTGCAGGACGCGCTCGTCGATCCGCAGCGCGGCGGTGGTCAGGCGTAGTGGATCGGCCAGATGGACGAGCCGCCAGCGACGCAGCGGGGCGTCCGGGGTGAGCGAGGCCCAGTCGCCGCCAGGGAGGGCCTCGATCGCGACGCCCAGGCTGGCGTGGGCGCGACGCGCATCGCCCTGCAATGCCGCACAGATGGTGGGGACCTGCCCGTCGATCTCGACGCCCGAGCACAGGACCAGGACCGCCCGCTCGAAGGGGGAGAGCCCGAAGGCCGAGGCTACCTGGTCCAGCCGGGTGGTGGGGCCGTCCGGTAGCGTCGGGATGGTCGGTGGCGTGGGCTCGTCCTCTCCGTCCCGGCGTGCGAGGGTCGCTGCAAGGATATGCCGCACCCGCGTCACGGCGAGGGCGAGGGCGAACTGGTCCCGTCGCGGCTCGATCAAGGCACCTCCACCGTCGGCATGGCGTACAGATCGTCCGGGCTGGTCTGGGTGAGCACGCTCTCGGCGCCGTCCACGTACAGCCTGACCACGTAGGGGCCGGACGCGACGTTCGCGAAGTTGAAGGTAACCTCCTGAGCGCTCTCGCTGTAGCTCCACTCCGTGAGCTGGTAGCCGCCCTGGGAGGGAGAGGCCGCGCCGTTCATCTGCAGGCGCACATCCTGGTTGGCCTGCAAGGCCGGCTGCACGCCGATGGTGATGGTGCCGTCAGAGGTCCCGTCGCTGTTGCTCTGGCTGACCGTCACGGGATCGGGGCTGGACGCCACCGTGATGGTTGGATGGAGCACGATGGGGATGGAGTTCGACGTGAAGCCGGTGTGCTCCACCGCCACCCCACCCTGGTCCATCTCGACCGGGTGTCGAACCCGAACGATCAGGACCCCGGCCGGCAGGAGCCCGGCGAAGTCCGTGCCCAGGTCCACGTCAATGCGCGTCGCGCGAACCACAGAGGCCGACATGGTGACCTCGACCCCGTCGATCGAGACGACGGTGGGGGTGGCCCGCAGCGATGAGCCCCGCAGCACGATCGCGCTGTCGTGCTCGATGGGGACGGACGCGCCGTCCTCGTGCTTGATCGTGTCGATCTGCGGCTGCTGGAAGGTGCGCACGTAGAGGGCGGCGGTGCTGACCGGGTAGGGGGTGCGCGCGGACACCTGAGCCTCCATGAGGACCACCGAGGCGGTGTAGATCAGGGAGGTCAGGAAGGGTGCGTCGGGGAAGGCCGTCCAGAGGTTCGTCAGCTCCTCGATGCTCAGGGTCTGCTGGGTCAACCGCACACGGTCGAGCTGGTCGGCGAGGTCGGAGGTGTCCAGCACGCTGGGCGACGCGTAGGCCGAGATGCCGTCCGCGATATCGCTCGCCGTGAGCACCGGGTGGGCCTCCAGCGCGACGACCGTGCTGCCCATGAGGCGCTCCGGTTCCAGGTTGGCGTGGTTGCCGTGGAACGTCACGAGATAGTGAAGGTCCAAGGCGACCTGCGGGCGACGCATCAAGCCGGAGCTGCCGCGGGTCGGCACGTTCATGTTCCGGAGCTGTGCGTTCGGAGTCACCTGGAACAGGAACAGGTTCACGGTCGGGATGCCCGAGGCTGAGCTGACGTCGGAGGGATTCCCTACCTCGACCTGGGAGCCGGTTACGTCGCCCGTGACGGACTGAGAGATGATCTTCTCGATCGCGGCGGTCACCGCGCCGATGGCGAGGAAGTTGCTCATTGCTTGCCTCCCTTTCGAGACAGGTAGTCGCTGAGGCTCTCTGCAGGGGCGGGGCGTCGTGTGACACGCCGGGGCGGAGGGCGCTCGGGTTGGTTGGTGGAGAAGACCACGCGGCCGATGGACACCTTGATGACCGGACGTGGGGGCGGTTCTGTCACAGTTGGGGAGGGCCGAGGCGTGGAGGGCGCCGCCGTCGCCGGCCCGGGCGTTCGGACGGCGAGTGTACCGGTGTTGGGCCCGGTCTCCTGGAACACGCGCTCAGTGCGGACAGGGCGAACCTCGACCGTGTGGGAGCGCTGCTCCAGGTGGACGACCTCTATCGGTCCCTTGTCGTCCTGGATCGGCGTCGCAGGGGGAGGAGGCGCCGCCATACCCCGCTCCACTGGGACGATCTGCTGGACCACGGGAGTGACCGTGTTGGAGTGCACGTGCTGGTGGACTTCAGTCATGGGTGGTCTGTTCGCGACCAGATCAACCCGGCGGACCTCCCGCTCGACCACACGCTCTGTGGTGGAGTTCAGGACGCGCTCGATCAGCGGCGGGGCCATGCCCTCGGGGCGGGGAAGCGAGGTCACCGTACGCGGTACGGCGGGGAGATGCGCTGCGGGCGCGCGTTCAGGTGGCGCGGCCAGCACCGTCGACTGTTGCGTGGAGAACGCGGGACCGGGGCCCGGATCCAGGCCTCCCCGTGGCTCGAATGCGGAGGCCAGTCGGGGCTGCACGGACGCCGGGGTGCCGAGGGTCCGCTCCGCGAGTCGGTGCAGGAACGTGGTCATCCGGTCACCATCTGGATGTAGAGGGCGCGTCGGGTGGCGCTCAGGTTGAAGATCTCCGCCTCCGTCCAGCCGTATGCGGTCGCCAGGAGGTGGACGTCCCAGGCGACTCTGCGGGCCTCGGAGGCGACCTCACGCCACAGCGTGTCGGCGATGTCGAACCGCGCGGACCAGGTGTGGTCGCAGGCCGGGCAGCTCAAGCTCAGGCGGACATCGGCCTGGGGATCGTACGCATCCAGCAGCTCGGAGAGGTGCTCGATCAGCGCCTCCGGGAGGGCCTCCACCGTCGCCTCGCCCTCGTCGCGGGCAACCTCTGTGACGCAGCGCGCCACGAGCGCGCGGACGGCGCGACCGATGTCGGAAAGGCATTCGATGGAGAGGAGGTCGAGGGTGTCCGGCGGCCGGAGTGAGAGGGACCAACCATCCTGGCGAAACGCCAACCGCTCGGATGCAGGGGGGGGCACGAGCAGCTCGGAGACATTCAACATGAACTCAAGCCGCTCCGCGCAGGCGGGGCACTCGGCGACGCTGCTCATGCGGTCGCCGAAGGTGAGACGTCGCAGCAGAAGCAGTCGGCGGTCGCGTTCCCCGATCGGAAGCCGAGCCAGAGCGTCGATGTCGGTGTCCGGCTGCCCTGCGGCGAGCAGGAGCAGCGCTCGTCGCGTCCGTGAGGCTCGGGTGCCGCGCTCCCATACAGACAGGATCTCTGCGGATCCAAGCGCATGGAGGGCGGGGGCCTGGACGGGGTGGCTCATCTCAGAGGTCCGTGTGCAGGACGACGCCGAGGGGCCTATGGACGTCGTCGACGACGAAGCCAGCGGCGACGCCTCGATCCATCAGGGCTCGGCGGGCATCCAGCACGGTGAAGTGGTCACGGAGGACGGCGGGTTGGATCATCAGTTCGCCAGCCGGTCCTGGGTTGGCTCCGATGAGGTGGGTCGCGCAGATGATCCCACGGAGACGACCCTGCACACAGAGAACACCGACGACGGAGAGGCCGGTGCGCCGCATCTCGGCGCTGACCTCCCCGAGGGAGTCGTCCTGCTTGACGAGGGGGATCCAAGGCGGCGGGCGCATGATCGAGGTCACCGGAGCACACTGGCGGCCGAGCCGGCCGCCGGGGTGGTTGAGGGAGAACGCGTTGACGCTGAGGCCGCGACGCTCCGCGACGGTCATCGCGAGGGCGTCGCCGAGCGCGAGGAGTGTGACGGACGATGTGGTCGGGGCGAGCCCAAGGATCCCAGCCTCCTCGACGTACGGATGACTCACCACGGTGTGGGCGAGCTGGGACAGCGGGCTTGCCGCGTCACCGGTGAGGACCGCGACGAGCACGCCGCGCTCCCTGAGCGCCTCCGCCAGGGCCAGCACCTCCTGGGTCCGCCCGGAGCAGGAGGCGAGCAGGGCGATGTCATCGGCGCACACCGCACCCAGGTCACCATGCATGGCTTCGGTGGGGTGAAGGAACCACGACGGCGTCCCTGTGGATGACAGTGTGGCGGAGACTTTGCGCATCACGAGGCCCGACTTGCCCAGACCGGAGCAGATGACGCGCCCGCGGGTGGCGAGCAGTAGCTCGACGAGGGCGTCGAAGTCCCGGCCGAGTTCATCGGCGAGCGTGAGCAACGCTCGCGCCTCATCGCGGATAACGGCGCGCGCGATGGCGCGGTTGGAAGGGGGTCCTTCAACGCTCCGCAGGGTCCTGC
This sequence comes from Alphaproteobacteria bacterium, assembly GCA_020632795.1. Taxonomy (GTDB): domain Bacteria; phylum Myxococcota_A; class UBA796; order UBA796; family CAJQPC01; genus JACKEV01. Next base: position 80,620 of record JACKEV010000019.1, on the reverse strand, counting down.
GGCGGGTCCGATCTCGGGCGGCTTCGGGGATCACGGAGCCTCCAGGGGGGCGTTGGGGGCGTTGGGGCGCCGGAGGATGGCCTGGTGATGACGGACCAGGATGAGCTCGTATGCGCTCTCTGTACAAAATCGCTTCACGGCGCGGGTGACGCCGTCGTTCCACCATCCCGTTCTATCGTAGTCATCAGCCACGATGTGTCCGCCGGGCTTGACCCGATCGGACCAATGTCGAAGATCCTCAAGGACCTGCGCCTCGGTGTGGTCCCCGTCCAGGTAGATCCAGTCGAGGGAGTCAGCGCCGAAGTCGCTGGCGGCGGCAGTGCTCGGTGAGCGTATGATGTGGACCTGAGCAGCTTCGATCTCTACCCTGAACTCGCGGGAGACCTCCTGGAAGATCCGGTCCATCTTCTCCTGGGATCCAGCGCGACCGCCGTACAGGGCGCCCTGGTATCGGACGCCTGATCGAAACTGCCAGGGATCGATCAGGTGCAGGGTCCTGGGGCGGGAGTCGTTGAGGATACGACGGCTGAACGCGCCACGGAAGACGCCGATCTCGGCCACATCGCCGCCGGTGGGCAAGAGGGAGAACAGGAAGTCGCGGGGGTCCATGTGCTTCGGGGAGCTGGGCCGGGGTGGCTTCGTCTCCGTCGGCAGGGCGAGGTCTTGGGGGAGGTTCCAGCCCAACGCCCGGGCGCTTTGGAGCAGCACGGGTGACCGGAGTTGCCGGAGGAATGATTTGTGGTGGATCAGACTCCTCCATCGCTCCAGGGTGTCCATCTCATCTGCACGCCCGTCGAAGGACAGGCCGTCGAATGAAGACCCGTCGCCGAACCTCGCGACCCTCATGGGGAGCGGGGTAGAGTGGTCAAAGCTGAGTTGTTGACTGACGCGGGCACGATACACGCTGTCCGTGAGCCAATCATTGTATTTTATCAATACGAAATCCTCGCCAAGGTGCGAGGTTCGTCCGGAGGCCTCGTCTGCGTGGGCCAGCCAGAGGTGCCGCGCACGCGGCGCCGAGCGGAAGTTCGGGGCGCCATCCTGGGCCTTGGACGCCCTGCTGGCGAAGAGATTGAATGGATCTCGAATCACCTGGATGATGCGCGTGGGGGTGTCTGAGGGCAGTCGGAGCGCAACACTGCGCTGATTGATGGTGAGCGCTGCGGCTTCGGGGGTGACATCCTCGATGTTCACAACAAGCAGACTCGCGGGCTGCGTCAACGAGGCGCCGTTGCGCAGGACGACGTGATCCCGCCGTGGACGATCGTTCCGCCAGGCCAGTTGGTTGTTCAGGAAGATGGACGGTTTGTCCTCGTGGGCCAGCAGCCAGTTGATCACCGCGTGGTGCCCGGACCGACACATTCCCACTACGATGAACACCCGATCCGCGTGGATGACGTCGGGGACGTCCGTCATCAGGTGAACCCCGCGTCGCTTCCAGGCCAACGCCGCTCCCGCACGCTTCTCTTGGCTCACAGAGGAGGGAGCAGGCAGAGTCGAAGGCTCAGGGGAGTCCGCGGTGCGTTCAAACGGACGCAGGTTCCGGGCCTGGGCGGCGCGCTCCTTGCGTTTCCGATTCCTCGTCGCGAGGCGCCGACGATTCTGGTCTCGGGTCATCGTCTCCTCCGAACATCCTTCCGCCGCCTCCGCGCGACGCGGCGGCTGACGCTCCGTTCGTTCGAAGGCGGCTCGGTCGCTGGCTTCCCGAAGACTGCCATGATCCTCCGATGCACCTCTGCATCGATCCGACGGACCTCCGCAGGGACCTGTCGTTGGGTGGCCATGAGCGACCCGGCGTGTCTCCTGTAGTGATAGAGAGCTTGGGGGACGTTGTCTGTCCGGAGCGGATATCGCTCCTGGATTCTTGCTTCGAAGAGGCGATCCTCGCCTCGCCGGAGATCCTCGTCATAGCGCAGTCCGGTGTCCAGGACCTCGCGCCGGAACGTCAGCGTGGGTCCCATGATGGCCTTTCCACCCTGCATCTGGACCTCCCGGACCCGCTTCGGGCCTGTGACAGGCATGCGGATGTGGCCAGCCGGCTGCCAGATCATGCCGCAGCCCACGGCGATCAGATCTCGCCGCTCAAGCTCCCCGAGCTGCGCCGAAAACCTGTCGGGGAGCACAATGTCATCCGCGTCGACCAGCGCGATGAAGCGACCCCGGGCCTGTTCAAACAATCGGTTCCGTCCGTAGGCGGGCCCTCGATTGACCGCGCTATGGAACACCCTTACGCGGTGATTGTCCAAGCTGGTCACCTTCGCGCCCGTGTTGTCTGTACATGCATCGACGAAGACCAGCACCTCCAGATCCTGGACCGATGAGCCCAGCACGCTGTGCACGCACTCCAGCACGTAGCGCTCCACGTTGTACGCCGGGATGATGACGCTCAACAGCGGGGTCGGGTCCAACGGGTTGGTCATCGGGGCACTACCTCATATCCAAATCGTTCGCAGTAGTCTGTGCATTGACGGAGCACGTCGCGTGCGAACCGGGCTCTCTCCGGTTCCACGGCGCCGCTCCAGCGTGCCAGCGAGGCGTCGCTGATCCTGCCATTGTGCCGATTTGCCTCGTGTGGTCGACGTAGCCAGCTCGCGAGCCCGCGCCCGACGTCGCCGTCGAGCTGCGGCCATCCCAGGTCCTCCTGGATGGCGGTGCGGTATTCCGGATTCTGGACAAAGCTCTCGTAGCGTACCTCTACAAGGCGCTCCGGTGGCAATGTGTCACGAAGCCTCACCACCTCAGAGGCCGCCGCGACCATCCAGTTCATCCGGCTCGATCTGCTGTTCCGGCCGACCCGCAGGATCATCTCGTACATGGAGCATGCGGCGTCCCAGGGGCTGCGGAGCATGAGGATCACGCGGGTCGGGTTGTGGCGGGACATCACACCCCGGATCCCGGCCACGGTCACCTCCTTGGCCCCCCACCTGGGCAGCGCCGACGCCCAGGCTTCGACCTGCCTGGCGGTCATGGGGCCGCCGTAGCCAAGGCTCTCCAACTGCCGCGCGCACAGCGCGCTCAGACGGGTCCGCTCAAGGCCCGGTTCGTACAGGATGACGCCGTGCGGGAGTCGAGTCATCACGTTGCAGAGCATGGTGGTGCCGGACTTGGGCATCCCGGCGATCAGCGCATCCATGGAGCGGAGAGGGGGGCCTTGGGTGGGCTCGGGTCTGCCCCCCTTGGGGGCGCTCCCTCGCCGCCGCCGTTGCCGTCGACGCCCGCTTCGATGGGGACGCGGCTTTGTGGGAGGCTGTGTGGCGGTGTTGTTCCACAGGCGGCGCCTGAGGTGTTCGACGACCACCGGCGCAGCTGGCTCCCGGTCGAGCCCCCGCAGGTAGCAGTACTCGTGGGGGAGCTTGCGAAGTCTACATCCGGTCTCCGAGATCGCTCGGTCGAGCATGACCTGGTCCCACTCTTCGGGGTTGGCCTTGCAGAGCGCCTCCCATCGTGTCAGAAGCGATCGAGCGGCCTCTGTGTCCGCAAGATAGACCAGCCCGCTGCGAACCCTACCGTCCGGCTTGACATATGCGGCGACGTCGTGGTCCTGCACCGGATCCAGGAGCAGTGTCGGCGGACGGAGCACTGTGCAGTCCGCGTCCAGCCACACGATCGGCAGCCCGACCTCCTCGACCAGGCGGCGGATGGCGGCCGGCTTGGCTGCGCAGTTCGAGACCCAATCTCCGTGATCTGGAAGGGGGAGGGCGCGGTATGGGAGCTGGAGGGCGCGGAGCGAGCGCAGCAGATCCTCTACCTTCTCCTCATAGGGCGTATCCACAGTGTAGTATGTGATGAAGGTCGGCCGGGTGTCGATGGCCCCAGCGCTGCCTGGTTCAGATGGCATGTTCATCAGCTCCGGCGCCTCCGCTTGCCCCACGCGCGGGAGCGGGTCTGGACGAACCCCTCCGGGCGCCCGTTTGGCCAGAATCGGCTGTTTTCCTCATTCTTCGGCATCCATCCCCTGCGGTCGTGGTGAACCACGACCGCGCCATGTTGCGCTCTTCCGTCCGGGCGAATGGTGCAGTAGCTGGCTGGGAGGATGGAGACCTTTGCTCCCAGTCGGTTGATCTCTGTGGTGAGTGAGCGCTGGTCTCCATACCCTGGCTTCGTCACGGATGGAGCCAGTCGAGCCCATGCATGGAGCACCTCACGGGTACGGTCCGTGTCGAGATACAGGACCGTACCCGAGCGCACATCACGACGTCCGTTTCGGGTCGCCGCGAGGTCGAAGCCGGCGTGGCGCTCAGGATCCAGGAGCACCGGCTTCGCAGAGAACTCTGCGTCCGCGTCCATGAAGACGAAGGGCAGGCCTTCCTCTGCGGCGTCTCGGCAAACGATCGCCTTCTGAGCGAGGTTCTGGTCGCGTCCCCCGAGGTCGGGGATCCTGTGGATCTCCAGCAGGAGCCCGAAATGCTCGCAAGAGCGGCTCAGGCTCGTGACCTTCTGCTCATAGGGAGAGCCGAGGGTGACGTACGTGATGATGCGGGGGATGGCCATGTGCTCACGCAGCGGGCTCGTCGAACGAGGGCTCGGTGGGCTCGCCGACGTCGTAGTCACGCTCCCACCCTTCGTTCTCGAGGGTGAGCATCTGGATCGCGACCGCGTTGCCGTTGGCGTCCAGCTCGGGCATGGCCTGGAACTCAGAGACCCAGGCGCGGTAGATCTTGTAGGCGAGGACGAGCTGACCCGCCTCGTTATAGACCTCGAGGATCATGTCCTTCCGGAAGTCCTTGAGCGAGACCTCCGCGCCGAGGGACGCTCCGTGGTTCCAGACCTTGTTCGCCCACTGCTCGAAGGTCACATCGTGGGTGACGCCGCGCTCGAGCGTGATGGGTTCGTACTTGGTCATCCCCGGCGCCTTGTACGGCGTGGAGGGATCGCCCCCGCTCCGGTGCTCGATGACCTCCGTGGTCCGCTTCAGCGGGCTGACCTTGGAGATCCCGGCGACGTAGTTGCCGTCCCACTTGAGGCGGAACTTGAAGTTCTTGTAGGGGTCGAACCGGGTGCTGTTGACGCTGAACTGAGCCATGATGTCCTCCGATCTACGCGGCGCTCTGGCCGGCGATCTGCTGCAGGCTGATGATGACGAACTCGGCGGGCTTGAGCGGCGCGAAGCCGACCAGGATGTTCACGATCCCGCGATCGATGTCGTCCTGGGTCGTGGTCTCGCTGTCACACTTCACGAAGTAGGCCTCAGAGGGGCTGGATCCCTGGAAGGCACCCTGCCGGAACAAGGTCTGCATGAAGGAGCCCACGCTGAGACGGATCTGAGACCAGAGGGGTTCGTCGTTGGGCTCGAAGACCACCCACTGGGTTCCTCTGTACAGGCTCTCCTGGATGTAGAGGGCCAGACGACGGACCGGCAGGTACTTCCACTCCGACGCGAGGCGATCGGACCCTTCCAGGGTGCGGGTCCCCCAGACCACAGGGCCGACGGCCGGCATCGAGCGGAGGCAGTTGAGCCCCAGCGGGTTCAGCTCGCCGTTCTCTGCGTCGGTGAGCGCCACCTTGAGAGAGCGCACCGGGCGCAGCCTCGCGTCGAGCCCGGCGGGAGCCTTCCAGATACCGCGGTCGGCGTCCGTCTTCGCGATCACGCCCGCGACCACCGCGGCCGGCGGGAAGTCAGCCAGGCGGTTCTCACGGAGCGGATCCGGGATTCGCACGTAGGGGAAGTACATGGCGGCGTTCGAGGAAGCCGAGATGCTCAGGTCGGACAGCGAGGTGGCGGACATGCCCTCCGTGGCGTCGTCCTTGGTCGTCCACGTGCTGGGCGGATCAACGATCACGACCGCGCGGTGATCCTCACAGAAGCCGATGACCGTACTCCATGAGGAGAAGTCCGTGTCTGGAGATGGAGGAGGGATCACTACGAGGTTGAACAGGTCGGCGTCGAGCAGAGCGTACAGGCCGGTCTTGGCGGACTCGGAGCCGAGGATGTCGAGGTCCGTCACCACGCCGCCGTCGTCCCCTCCGGTCAGCGGGCTGTCGGTCACCTCGTCCGGACGGGAGTACCAGTCCGCGCCGGTGCCCAGGGCCGGCACCGCGCCGTACACCTCGACCAGCTTGGACTCCTCCTCGAGCACCGTAGCCACGTACCGCGCCTCATCAGGGTCGAAGGTGAGGTTGCGGAAGGTCTCGGTCTGCACGACGTTCCCGTCGTCGTCCAGCTCCTCGATGATCAGGTTGAAGGTGGACAGGTCGTCGGGGTCGCCGACGTCATGAGACACGCTGACCTGCAGGTCGTTGCCCCACGCGCCCTCGCTGACCGCCTGGAGCACCAGGCTGTCGTTGGTGGGGGAGCTCTGGGTCGCCCCCAGCGCGGCCGTGGCGTAGGTCGCGCTGGCCGAAGCGAGCGCGAAGGCCTCACCGCCGGTCCCCGTGTCGTCGGGGCGTTCGTACGGGATGTCCGTCACCCGTGCCACGCTGCCAGCGTTGACGAGGACCTGGGCGAGGTCAGCGATGTAGTACGGTCCGCCGCCGCTCCCGCTGTCCACGTCCACGCCGTCGTCGGGGTTCATCGTGATCGTGTACACCTCCGTGTCAGACGGGGAGGCCGTGCTGTAGAGCGTGAGGGTGAACTGGTCGTTCGGGCTGGTGCTCTGAGCGATCTCAGCCCGCAGCAGCGCGCCCGAGGAGCCCGAGGCGTTCGCGCGCAGCCGAAGGTAGGCGCCGGTGCCCAGCGTCACGGAAGCCTTGGCGGCCGTGCCGGTGCCAGCGGTGGTGTCGACCACCCGCACGATGATGGCCTGCCCCCCTCCCGCGCGGAAGAACTGCTGGACGGCGTAGCTCATGGGAGAGGAGACCCAGAGGCCGCCGAAGCGGCGCTCGTAGTCGCCGAAGTTGTTGATGGTGGTGGCGTCGCTCACCGGGCCCTTCTTCGCGCGCCCGACGAAGGCCGTGATCGACGTGGCCACGCCGCTGATGGTCCGGGAGCCCGAAGGCAGCTCCTGAATGTAGACGCCCGGGTAGGTCGGGTTGACTGGCATCCTTGCACCTCGTGTTGTGTGGTTTGTATCGCGCTTGTCTGTGTCTCGTCTTGTGGTCGCCTATGCGTTGAGGATGAACGTGAACTCGATCGTCCCCCATTGGTATGCGGTCGAACCGATGGGACTCTCGTCCGGGTTGTCGGCCAGGTTGGCGAAGATGCGCACGCGGACGCGTTGGTCTCCAGCGGGGAACGCCCCGTTGAGGCCGCCATCCGTGGCGTCCCAGGTCAACTCCCACTGTGTGACACCGTTGGCCATGGTGGTCGGGGTCGCCGCAAAGGGCGCGATGAGACGGTTCACTGGGGTGTGAACTGAGGTGGAGAACGGCCCGGCGCCGGTCTGGAACGCGGGTCCGTCCCGCGTGACGACGATATTCCCAGCGTAAAACGTCAGGTCAGGGCTGGTCGTGCCCAGGAGGATGGTCATCTCAAACGCCGCGTTGGGGTCCTGGATCTTCACCTCGCCTGACATGAAGGGAGATGTGTCGTCCGTGGTCGCACGCGGGTGGACCACCACCACCGTGTTGGGAGACGAGGCCGTCCGAAGCTCAGCCTCGATAAGCCAGAAGTTGGGCAGCTCCGTATGGAAGCATACCGGCAGGCCGACCTGGGAGCCGGTGTGATCGTAGAGGGTAGCCCGTACCTCGTGATCGAGCTGCTCCAGGTCGGTGCCGGGTTTCCAGTAGACGCTGGCGATCCCGTCCGATCCGGTCAGGATGTCGATGAAGTCGGCGGGAGCTGGTGACACGCCATACGGATCCTCAGACAGCTCACCAGAGATCTCCAAGGGAGAGCCGGTGGTCGGGCTCATGATCTCGAAGCGCACGAGGGCATTCTGCACAGGCCGGTTGCCGTTGGTGACCCCGACGCGAAGGGGATGGCGGAGCCACATCCCGGGGTAGCCGGGCTGTCCGTCACCACACACATACGAGAGCCTGGTCAGCTCCGTGAGCGGGGGGAACCGAAGGCGGCAGTCCTTGCCGAGGGCCCACGCTGCCGGGCTGCTGGTTCCATCAAAGACGAGCGTGTAGAGCGGGGCGTAGCGGCGCTCTGGCCCCCGCGGAGGCTCGCCGGACGCGATGAAGTCATGGACCTGGCCGGTGATCGTGCGCGCCGCGAACGTCCAGTAGTCTCCGGTCTTGAACGTGTGGGTGGCAGGGTTGAAGTTGAACCTGATGGAGATGCCATCCTCCAGCTCCTGCGATGGCGAGCCGGTGGGGATCACCGGGTCCAGATCCTCTCCGGACGCCATCTCCCATCGGCGGACCTTCGGCGTGTCTCCAAACTCATCGCGGTCGAGGTCTGCGCTGCTCTCCAGCGCGATGGTCATCGTGGAGCCGTTGATCTCGGAGATGATGCCCAGGACACCGGGGCGCCCCTCGGCTTCGTAGCCGTTGCTGGTCAGCTCGACCTTGTCGCCGGCCGCGAAGCCCAGTGTGCCTGAACCGACGGAGCCGACCGTAATGGTGACCTCGTTGTCGGGAGAGGATGGCGTGCGAGGCCAGGTCCCGTCGTCCACCCAGAAGGTGACAATGCTGGCGTTCTCGCGGCTCCACTTGTAGGTCGGGAGGGGGCTGGGGCCACCGTCGCTGCTCTGGTGGATCTCGACACGATAGAGCTGGTTCTCGAGCCCACGGTAGCCTTCAGCGGACGGACCGAGGCAAGGATCCGTCGTCTGACTGGGGGCCTCGACGCTGACCGTCATGGTCCCCGGGACGCCGGATGTGATGTCCCTCCACGCATTGGGTGAGGCGAATTCAAGCCAGGCCTGGGTAGCATCCGTGTTGGATGAAATCCAGGCGACTCCGATGGACCAGACGATCTTGGAGCGCGCAGAGGTGTCCGGGCCCTCCAGCGCCACCTCGATCAGCTCCGGCTCCTCCGGGGAACGCAGCGTCTCCTCCCACGCCACCAGATAGACCATGTAGGTGCCGGGGGTCGACAGTCCGGTCAGGACGTCGAAGTCCGTGTCGTCGTCCACCTTGACGAGCATGCCGTCGACGTAGATCCGTCCGGCCTTGATGCGGAGATCGCCGGACGGAGCGAAGGCGACTCTGAACGCATCCAGGTCTCCGTCTCGGACGCCCACGGTGCCCATCATGTCCGAGCGGGCGCGACGACGCCTCCAGGCGAGGATGTCCTGGTTCTCGTTGAAGTCCCAGTCGGTCAGGACCCGCCCCTGTTGCAGCCGGGTCCCCGTGTAGTCGTTGTCATTGTTGTCGAATGTGACGCGAGAGAAGTCGCCCTTCATGGCGTGTGCTCCTAGGTCTCGAAGATGGTTCCGGCGCTCATGCCGAAGCGGACGAACTCGTCCATCGCGCTCTCCAGATTGGATTCGCGCAGGGGATGCAGGATGTGGTGATAGGCGCCCATCTCCGCCCCGTCGTCAGCGCCGGTCAGGACCACGGAGTCCGTGCGGAGATCGAGGCGGCCATAGTCGGGGGTCGGGTAGTCCGTGGACATGAACCAGGGCGACGTGCGGTTCTCGATGCGTCGGATGAGCGCCGCGCTCGTCTCGTCTCCGACGCTCAAGTCGGGCTGACACCTGTATCGCCTTGGGGTCCTGGAGAGGAGTGGGACGTAGCTGTAGCGAACGCAGCCCGTCTGGAGACGCTCCGTCGTGACAGGCTGCGCGAAGATGGTGTTGGATGCGTCGAGGCTCCGCACGCTCGCCGCCCCGAGGAGCGTGCTGTCGTCGATGGATAGGTCCACCGACGGTGCGCTCACGCAGTATGTGGCGTTGGGGCTCGCCAGGCTGCTGGTCTGATCGATGATGCAGTCCGTGATCGTGAGTGACGAACCACTGTTCTCCAGGTTCACCCCTGCGATGATAGAGCGGTGCAGGGTCACGGACAGGCTGCCGTTGTCGGCTGAGGGGCTGCCAGACTCCATCCGGACGCCGCCCTGGCCCGGGACGATCGTGCAGTGTGCGATCCGCAGCGCGCCGAGGTCTCCTGGCATGAGCACGACCTCACCGTCTACAAGGAGCCCGTCCAGCACCAGGACACCTCGGTCTCCCGGGTCGCCGGAGCCCGCGCCGGTGCCCTCGACGAGGATGTCGCCGTCGACATGAGGGAAGAGACCGTGAGCAACGAACCCCCCTTCCTCGCGTTCCCCGTCGCTGTCCTGTGGCCAGTCGGCGGCCACGATGAGGAGGCGCTGGTGTGGCCCGATCTGAACGATCAGCTCAGGCGACTCCGGGATGGAATAGGTGCGGTTGTCCATGATGGCGATCACACCCGTGAACGCGCCGGGGTTGGCTGCGGCTTCCGTGTTCCATGCAGCGATGGCCTCCGGCAGGCTGGTGTAGATCTCTCCTGACACCGCGCCACCCTCGGTGCGGACGCCAACCTGCCAGTCCACGTCGAGGTCTGCCAGGCCCTCCTCAACGGAGTCCGTACGATCATATGGACCACCGCCCAGCTCGGACGCGAAGCCGTAGCTGTAGCTCACCAGCACCTCGCTCGCCGGCTGCGTAGCGGGGAGGGACAGTCGCCCCTGCTCCGGGTCGATGGCGACGTCATACGGCGGAGGCGAGCCCTGGATGAGCGGCCACTCGTCCGGGCTGCCGACCCCGTCCAGTGTACAGATGAGGATGCGATCCGGGTCGATCTCTACGTATTCGCCGTCCGGCGACCCGATCTCTCGGAGCTTGACGCGTAGCACTGGCGTCGTGCCGAAGTAGACACGGTCCTCTTCGTTCATCTGCAGGTCGGCATGAAGGGCGCGGCGGCGCAGAGCTCCGGGGACGTGCTGCTCCTGGGTGACCTGGGTGATGCTGGTCTCCGTCTGTGGACGATTGTAGAGCGGCATGTCCACGCCCATCGGGTTGAATGTGAACCGGTTGCTGCCGGGCGCGGTCTCCGCAGCGCCGACGTCGCGCAGGTGATAGGCGCGCAGCCTCCATGAGAAGACACCGATGCTGCGGATGTTGTAGCGACCCCGTCCGGTTTCGATGCGCCGGATGTCGACAGTGTGGGTCTCCTGCTCAAACGGGCCGTGGTTGAGCTGGAGCTGCTCGGCGTTCCGGAACGAGGCGGTGGCCTGGGATGCGCTCCGGACATGGCGCATATGTTGCGTCGTCACTAGGTGTTGGAAGAACTCCACGGCGTGGGAGGGCCAGCCTGAGGCGTCCCTGGAGGCCTGCTCCAACGCCGTGGACGTGCCCTTCCGACGGCGCGCGGCGATCGTGTTCGCGACGTAGGGTCGGAGGGTGTGACCGTCCACGCGCTGGATGCCGCGGACATCCACCAGGTCACCCAGGTACGCGGTCGCCCACTCCGAGCAGGTCTCCGCGAACCAGTCATCGTAGAGCTGGTGGATGTTCTCCTCCAGCAGGTCCAACTCGTCTTGCATCGCCGCGAGCAGCGCGCGAAGGGGCTCACCCTGCTGGTGGTCCCGCACCCGGTAGACCGCAGGGAGCAGGGCATAGAGGCGTTCTCGACTACTCATCTTCCATCTCCGTCAGGTTGGCCGTCCCGATCACGAGGATGTCCGCAGCCACCAGCGTGGCGACACCGCTGACGATCACGATGTCGGCCTCCTCAGCGATGAGGATGGACTCGTAGGAGGGGCTCGGCGGCGGGCTGGGCGAGGTGCCGGTCAGGTACATCCCGTCGAGGTCGACCGCCTTGACGCCCTCGACGCTGTGCATCACTTCGATGATCTCCGCAGTGGTGACGGCCTGGGTGAAGTCCCGCGCGTCGAAGGAGAACGCCTCTTCGAGCGCGTCGAGCACCGCCTCCATCACATCATCTGTGTCGTATTCGTCCTCGACCAGGACGGAGCCGTCGACGTTGAAGACGATGGGGACCTTGCTCCCGACGAACACGCGCAGCTCGGGGAGACCGTAGTCGCCCAGGGCCTCCTCCAGGCTCGTCAACACCGCAGATGTCGCATCCAATTCGGCGCCGTCCTCGCCCAGGATCGTGACGAATACAGCCCGTCGCCGTTGATACAGCAGGGAGGTCGCGTGGGCCTTGGCCACGCCGGCGAAGTTGTTGGCGAAGTCCTCGTAGTCCTGGAGCGACACCAGGCGCTCCATGTCCAGCACCGTACGAGGTGCGTTCTCGCGAATGTCCTCGATCTCTTCGGCGTCCTGGCCGCCGCTCGCCGCGGCGGGGTTGGTGACGCTGCGCACGCCCACGGGGCGGGTCTGGAGCAGGTTCAACGTGTCGATTGCGACGTTCCCGTCGACCCCCGCGCCCTTTCGGTAGGCGGCGATGACATTCTCCAGGCCCGTGGGCAGTCGGGCCCCGGAACGCCCGTCGCCGAACCGGAGGGTCGCCACTCCGTCCTCATCATGACGCACGGTGAACACGCGGGCGCCGGGCTCCTGCTCGTAGAAGCTCTCCACCTCCGTCCAGGTGATCCCGCTGACGCTCAGCGAGAGTGTGGAGTCCATGCCGTCGGCGTCGCTGGAGGAGACGTAGCTGAGCGGTGTGTGGCTCAGCGTGAAGGTCTGGTGCTTCGAGGAGGCGTCGCCGCTGCCGAGCACCTCGTCGGTGGTTTCACCGTGGGTTGCCGCGACCACGTTGGCGTTGACGGTGCAGCCGGAGCGACTGTAGGTGTTCGAGAGCGCGCTCGCCAGGGTGAGCACGGTGACCTGGTCGGCGTCCGTAGAGGTGTCGATGGAGGCGATCGTGGCCAGTTCGCTGGCTTCGCCGCTCCCGTCGGCCAGGTCACCTCGGACCGCGACGATCTGACCGACCTCCAGACCCGTGATGGCGGACGAGAGCTGGATCGTTGTGCCAGAGACATTGTCTGTGATGGGTGTCCCTCCAACCGTCAGCTCCTCAGACTGGGTGTAGATGGTGAGCCAGCGGCGGCGGTCCCAGATGGAAAAGGGGTCGTTGATACCACGGATCGACGGACCGATGATCTCGACGTCAGTCACCTTGCTGGTGATGGTGAAGTTCGTGTAGTTTGTTCTCCAGACCCGCTCAACCAGGAACAGCCCACCTGAGATGTACGGTGGGGGCGGAGGGGAGCCTCCCTGCTCACCTTGGAAGACGACGAACTTCAGCCAGCTACCTGGGACAATGGCTTTATTGTCTCCGGACAGGCGGCCGCGCCAGGTGTTTGGCTCCGAGGACCAGGGCAGGCGCCAGAAGGTCTCGAAGCCAGGCCAGTCGCTCTCATTCTGCGGGCTGGCAGCGTACTCAGCCTTGAAGGCTGCAGGCATGCCGTCCCACTCCGGCGCGTTGTGCCCGAAGGCGTACATCACCGAGCGGAAGACGTATGCGGTGATGTCGACGGGCAACGGGCTGTTGACGCCGTTGGGGGGGAAGAAGAACATGGGTCGACCAAGCCGCACCCAGGTCTGGCTGAGGGTCGCATCCTCCTCTACCTCGATGATCTTCGCCATGTGGTGATGGTCGACGTCCGTATAGGGTTCCTGGATGTTTCCAGCCACGAACAGCAGCATGTCTCCCGGGGACAGGTTCAGCCCCACGCCGCTGAAGTACAGCTCGTCTGTCTCCGGTGACTCCGTGATCGCGAGGGCGTCCAGGTCGATCGAGACGGTCTGCCGCACCTCGATCGCGTTCCAATCCTTGTAGGCGACCAGCGCCTCGGAGGTCTCGAAGGTCTGGGGCAGCTCATCGTCGGAGGAGGGGGTGCTCTTGACCTTGGTGCCCGCCGGGATGGTCACCGAGTCCGCCGCGCTGTCGTGGTCGTCGAGGGTGAAGGCCAGCCACGCGCTGGCGGACACCGCGGGGGAGAAGCTGTACCCCAGAGCGCTGGTGAGCTGGAGGATGGAGTAGCGCTCGGTCGCTGTGCGCAGGTATCCCTCGTTGGCGATGCGCTCCTGGTAGAAGGTGAGGATGTCCCCCATGCAGGCGAAGGCGTCACAGAGCGCCATCGTGGGGTCATCCTCAGTGCGGGTCGTCAAGGCCGCCAGCGGGCGCTCTCCCTCGTTGTCGCCGTCCTCGATCTCCTGGCTGGTCAGCCTGCTCAGCAGGCGATCGTAGATCGTTGACCAGCGGCCGACCCGGTACTCGATGGCCGACAGTTGCGGGAGGTTGTCGATGACCACTTCGTCAGTCGTCGTTTCGTCGCAGCAGGTGCTGTCAGTGGGCATGGATCACAGACCTCCGATGAGCGTGAAGCTGATGGTTCCGTTCTCTGGGCGATCCGGGTCGCTGTCCACACGCGGCACCTCGAACTCATCCGTCTCGATGCGCCCGGCGGCAAGCTCGCCCTGATCACCCATGCCCCAGCGCTCAAACAGGAGCTCGATGCCCTCGTCCTCGTCGACCTCCGTGTAGACGATGTGGACACCTGGGACGGCCATCGCCGCCTTCACGATCTGGCTGAAATATACCGTGTCGCCGAACGTGAAGTTGTCCGGATGGAAGAAGCCCAGCGTCCCGTCCTCCAGTTCCTCTGCGGAGAAGCGTTTCCTCAGCGAACGGTGGACCTGCGACTGGGAGTAATCGGAGTCAACGCAGACGGTCAGGGCGACGCGGAGGGGGACGTAGACGGGTCCTCGGATACGGATATCTCCACCCATGAGCCGGTAGGGCTCCAGGTAGGTCAGCATCTCCTCGACGAAGTCGTCGTCGACCTCGTCGCCGCCCAGCCGATCGATGGCGACCAGCATCGTGGACCAACTCCCGGTCCACTCCAGGGTCGCCACTGCGGCCTGGACGTCCTCATGCTTCTCGGCCAGCGTGACGTAGTCCTCGGGGGTCACTGCGCGCTTGAGGGAGCGGAACGCTTGAGGCGCGAAGCGCTTGACGTCCTGGAGCGTCTCGGGGTCCGTTCCCCCGCTCGCGGCGATCGGGTTGCAGACCCCTTCGATCTCGCCGGTGTCGTTGGAGAGGTAGATGTGGTACAGGCTGTCTGCGCCGATGTTGCCGCTGGTGCCTCGACCGATCCGGTAGGTCGCCACGAAGGAGGTCGCCGCGGTGGGCCGCCGCCCGAGGAGGTTGTCCCCGAAGCGCAGCTTCGCGCTCCCGTCCTCCTCCATCTCGACCACGAACTCCTGAGCGTCGTGACCGGAGGAGAGCAGGTCCCGCCGGGGGAGCCAGATCCGGCCTCCCTCGCTGAGGGAGATGAGTGGGACGGCGTCGCGAGGGGCCTGCTGCATCATCGCGCTCGCGCTCAGGGTGAGATCGGTGACGTCCAACTCCTCCGCGAAGGACAGCTCGTTCTCGAGGAGGGTCGGGCTGTAGCGTTGCCCCTGCTCGGGCAGCGCCAGCGCCTCATTCGACACGGTCCTGCCGTGGTCAGCCAGCACCACGTTTCCGTGGACGATGCAGGACGGCGTGGTGCCGCCGCTCCCGTCGTCGACCATGCGTACAGGCAGCGAGAAGGGCAGCGCGTCTTCAGATGACCATGTGATCTCCAGAAGATCTGTGCCAAATACGGCGTCCACGGAGGCGGTGGGATCTTCGGTCAGCCGCACCGCGTGCCGTCTGGTGGGGTTGGCCTCGGAGGCGAGGCCGGAGGTGGGAGAGCGCACCTCTTCGAAGACCAGCACGTCCCCTGCGGCGAGCGTCAGGCTGCCTGTCTTCGCCAGCACCGCAGAGGTCGCCCCCGCCTGCAGGTGGCATTGACCGTCGCCCCAGGTGTGGATCCGGATCTCGTTCCGCTCCTTCTGGAGCGTGACCTCATACATGGTCTCGAAGACCTCAGGGGACTGGTACAGAGCGGCCTCATATTCGTCGTCGTCCAGCACCACGCCGAGCCCGACGACCCGCGTGAGCAGCTGGGTCTGTGCGGCGAGGACCACATCAGACGCGCTCGCGGCGAGCGTGAAGGACGCCCAGGTGCGCGCATTGTTCCCGTCGTGGACGTGGTAGTCCAGCAGGCGGGCGTGACGGCGAACAGACGGACGTCGCCTGGCGGTGGAAAGGTACGCCTCGGTTGCCACCGCGTCCTGATAGTAGCTGAGGTAGTCGCCGAAGTAGGCGAGCAGTTCGACCAGGGTGACGCCGAGGTCTGCTGCGGTGCGCTCCTCCCAGTCCGGTAGAACCAGCGACAGTCGATCCAGCATCATGCGGCGCAGGCTGGTGAAGTCCCGCGCCAGGTAGTCGATGTCCGGTGAGGTCCCGGCGGTCTCGCCTGCGGTCGAGTCCTGCCGACAGTCCAGGTCGGTCGGGCAGTCCGCCTTGAAGCTGAAGGTCACCTGGGAGAAGACGTTGTCGAAGCCGGAGATGAGCGCCGTCGAGCCGAGCGCTGAGACCAGCTTGAGGGTGTACTCGGTGAAGTCACCGGGCTTGTCAACCCGCACGATCAGCGCGCGATCCAGCAGGTTCGGTGCGATGGCGAAGGTGGAACCCACGATGATCCCGGCGAGGTTCTTCGCGATGATCCAGTCGCCGGTCCGGGTGATGTCGCTGGGCTGGGTGAGAGGGCTGGCCGCGAGGTCAGCCGCGAGGTGGACCCATTCGACGTTGATGGTGGTGATCCGACTACCCCCCGTGATGCTCAGGTTCCCGGTGGTGAAGGTGACCTGGGGCGGGTGGAAGAGGTAGACGATCAGGTACTTCTGACGGTCCAGGCTGCTCGGCGGCAGGTCGCCGTCGAGCACCTCGAGGTAGTCGATGCCGTTGAGGGGCGGGCTGCCCACGCCTTCGGCGATCAACTGCCGTCGGACAGGGCTGGAACAGGTGTATTGAAGAGCCATCGTCAAAGCTCCCTGGAGTACTGTGCGACATGCCGCTCCTGGTTGCGGCGGATGACGTACTGGACGGAGACCGTCAGCGCCCCATCGCTCGCGCGCACGTCGACAGCCTCCACCTTGATTGCTTCATCCAGCCATTGCTGGAGCGCTCCCTGCACCAGGTACTGGGTCGCGGTGGCCATCTCGTCGCCGGCCGGGGCGAACGCCATCTGCAGCAGACCGCTGCCGAACTCCGGCCGGTTGACCCGCTCTCCTGGTGAGGTGAAGATGACCTGCTCGATGAGCTGCTTGACGTGCTCCTCCAGGGTCGCGTCTGCGGTCCGGCCGCTGGAGTTCGGGCGATATGGAAATGCAAACTGTCTCATTGTCCCCTCACGCGGGCCTGGACGGCGGTCGGAATGGGTGAACCCTGGGGGATCTGGGTCGCGCTCTGGCAGAGGCCTGAGCTGCTGCTCAACAGCACAGGGCTGCCCCCCACGAACACCCGCGTGGCGGGCACGATCCACTGGATGGTGACGCAGGGCTGCGGGACAGCGGCCGGGACCGTGAACGGGCAGGCCGAGATGAGGTAGCTGTCCGTGACCGTGGTGACAGGCTGCTTGCTGAGCGTCACCCGGGGCTGGGAGGTGACCGCTTGGGCGCTTCCGCCGTGCGGACAGAGCACGGTCGCGCCTGCGTGGAGCAGGAAGGACATCCGGGACTCCAAGGGAGGAGGCGATGTGGAGAGGTTCAGATCACCTCGAGGGCGCCGTCGTTGACGGACACAGAGGCGATGGACAGCTTGATGCTGTTCTTGCCGTTGACGATCTTGATGCCGGTGACATCCATGACGATCTGGAGCGGGGTCGCGCTGATCGGCGGCCCGACCTCCAGGGTCAGGCCGCCGATGCCGGGCGTGTCATCGAGCTTCAGGGTGCAGGCGTCGGTCTTGATGACCTTGGTGTAGGCGGTGGACGGGATGGCGGGCAGCAGGTTGCCGTCCCCCCAGAAGCACCCCACCCAGATGGGGCGATCGGGGTCTCCGCCCTCGAACTCCACCCAGATGTTGGCGCCGATGCCGGGGATCATGTGGAAGCCGACGTTGTTCCCTGCGAAGGGCACGCAGGGCAGCGCCCACGCCAGGACGTTGAGGCCCAGCACAGACGGCACGGCCACCTGGAGCCTGCCCTGCTGGAGCGGGTCGATGTTGTTGGTGACCTTGCCGCGGTATTTTCCGAAGAACTGGCTCATACGCTCACCTTGTCCGACTTGGCCCCGAGGCCCTCGCGGGCCAGGCTGAAGCTCTGGCGATACTCACCGATCCGTATGGAGTGGGTGACCTCCTTGACGTACCAGGTGCCGTCGTAGCTCTGCCCCACGCCGCGCAACTCGACGAGCTGCCGTGCCTTGAGCACGCCGCCGTAGCGGAACACGTCCAGCTCGCCGTTCGCGGTCGCGGTGGTGTCCGTGGACCGGTCCGTGGCGCTCTGCGCCCGAACCAGGAGCGCGATCGTGTCATTCCCCCACTCCGGCTTGATGAGCTTCTTCTGGGCGTAGAGCAGGTTGTTCTGGAGCGAGGGGCGCTTGCTGAGGGGGATGCGGAGCGTCCCCACGGTGGCCACGGGCAGCGTCGAGAGGCCAGGGATCGGCGTGTGGACGAGGCCGTAGTAGATCGTCCCTGGGGTCGGATCGTGCTGGAAGTTGATCGAGGTGACGTTCGAGGACGCGCCCATGTTCCAGGTCAGGGCGGGCTGGGGCACCCCGACGCGGATCGGCGGCCCCCAGTAGGCGGTGTTCACACCGGTGGCGGGGCCTGGATCGACATAGAAGACGTAGCCGAACAGATCAGCGAGGCTGGTCAGGTAGGCGCGGTCCGTGGCGTTGGACTGGGTGGGGATCTCGTCGATGGGGTTCGGCGCGAGCAGCGTGGTCGGGGGGATCGCGACCGGGACCACGCCCAGGACCGCGTACTTGGCGAGGATCGCGAGCACGCGCAGGTAGGGCGCGATGGGCCAGGGGATGGTCCACTCCTCACGGTCCATCATCACGCTGATGTCTTCGCCGGTGAGCGTCAGCGTGCCGGTCCCGGCGGTCGCACCCGGCGAGAACTGGTGGGTGGTGATGAACCCGTCCATGAGGACGTTGGACTCGCCCGCGATGGTCACGATGATCCTGACCCTTGAGAACGGCTGGATGAGGTCCTCGATGACCAGCGGGTCGTCGATCAGATCCGTGCGGGAGCGCCCCGTGCGCAGCACGATCTGGAAGCCGGATCTCCCCTGGTCGCTGTGTCGGACCTCGATGCTGTCGATGGCCTCGAGGATCGCGCGCGGCGCGGGCTGGGGGATGGTGGGGCCCACCTGGAGGGTCAGGTGGTATCCGGGAGATGCCATGAGACCCTCAGTTGCCGGGGAGCGGGATTCGCAGGAGTTGGCCGGCCTCGGTCAACTCCAGGGGGTTCATCGCGTCGGTGGCGTCCGCGATCTTCCAGTAATGAAGAGAGCTCCCGAGTGATCTGTGGGCGATGAGGTCCAGGCGATCCCCCTCGTCCACGGTGACCTCGGCGAGCAGCGTCATGTCCTCACCCGAGGGCAGGATGCGACGACGTACGTACTCGATCTGGTCCCCGGAGCTGGTGGTGTAGCTGGCCGTCTCGAGGTCGGCGTAGCGGCTCTTGCTGTCGAACATGGGTTCCCCCGAAGGTGAAGGTCATCCGGCGTCGCTGAGCACCTCTTCGAGCGTCGCGCCGAGGACGCCGTCCAGGCTGGACACAGAGCCGGTGGCCGCCAGCGCCTCCTTGGAGACGTGGTGCGCCATGAACAGCCCGTAGCCCTGGTGGCTCGATGGGAGGTCGTTGTAGCTCAGCACGCGCATGCTGATGGAGATCCGGGCGCGGATCGGGTTCAGGTTCGGGTCGAAGGCCTCCTCGGTGATCGAGAAGTCCGCGATGCGGACGGGGAGGACCCGCTTCCGCCCCCAGATCAGGAGCGTGAAGGGTCCCTGGGTCGGCGCGATCTCGATCGTCCCCTCGGACACCAGCCGCTCGTTGTCCACGATCGACTGGCTGGTGGGGTACACCAGCATCTCCAGGGCGGCGAGCTGGGCGTGGATCCCTCCGTCGACGGCAGCGTCGTCCTCCTGCTCCAGCGCGTCGGTCGCATCCAGCTCGATCTCCACTGAGATCGTCTCGATCGGCGGGCCGGTCAGGCGATGGACTTCAGAGAACGATCCACCATCTGACGCAGACTGGACCTCCAGCTTGCGGGTCATCGTGGTGGGGTTGTACTGGAAGGGGATGACTGTGGGCGATGGGTCCGGGTCAGACGGATCCATCGCGACCAGGGCTCCCTTGAGGAGCCTGGGCGAACGAGGATTTCCGGGTGCCAAGGGGTCCCTCCGAGGCGGGGTTTTCGATTGGCTTGCGAGGACGTTAACCTTCCCTGTAGAGTCGCCACAAGGACAAAATGAACGGCCTTTGTAAGGCGGACAGTAAGAGGACGAATATGCCAACCCGCAGAGAACAACTTCGCGCTCGTCGACGCCGCAAGAAGAAGCCCGAGCAACAGTGGAAACGAACCTTCAACCAGTATAAAGTCAATCATCGTGTTGAACGTCCTCGCGCCGAAGGGAGTGCACCCGGTCCGGATTCGTCCACCGTGGAGGTCGAGGCTGAAGCGCCGTCTGAGCGGGTGATGGACGGCGCGCCTGCCAGGCCAGAGGGCCGACCCCCTCCAGGGCACGTCGTCAGGCCTGCCAAGCGTCATACAAGGTCCAACCGACAGCGCAAGTCCTCTGGACGAAGGAGCGCCCGCGCGCCCCATGTGGTCGGCTCCGGCCTCCCGCATTGGTGTACAGAACCACGTATGGATTTGCGCGGACAGACTGTGGTTGTTCTGGGCAATTCGCCCGCCCTCGCAGCGGTTGACCTCACTCCGTTGCGGCGGATCTGGACCATCGGCCTGAACCGGGTGTGTCGGATCTTCCGTCCGGACGTCCTGCTTCTGACCGACATGCCCATCGTGACAGAGGAGGCCTCGGACATCCGCTGTCACACCGGACCGATCCTGACCTGGCACGGACTGCGCCGCTGCTACGTACACGAGATGTCCAACGCGCGCTACTTCGAGTTGGCGGGTTCCATGCCCCGGGGTGCGCTGCGCTGGCCGGAGGAGAACGCCGGCCGGATCATCCGCGAGGGCACCACCAGCGCCTACGCCATGCAGATCGCCGTCCTCGCGGGCGCCTCCCGGCTGGGCATCATCGGCGTCGACTTCTCGGCGCCGGACCTGCGGTCCAAGCGCAGGGACACCCACTTCTACGGCGACGGCCGCCTCGTCCGCTCCACCGGCGGCGGCGGCTGGAGCCCCCGGCGCGAGCGCTTCCACAAGGAGCTGCTCACCTGGGCGGCCTCCCGGGGCTGCGCCTGCTTCAACCTCTCGCCGTTCGACGACACCCCGATCCACCGCGCGGGCTGGCCCAAGATGACCGTCGCCGAGTTTGTCGCGGGGGCCTCACCCGCGCAGCGGGAAGCGCTCGATGGCCCGGAAGAGGGCGTTGGGGCGGTCGTTGAGATCCTTGGCGGGGAGGTCGCTGGCGACGCGGAGGATGGCGTCGGCGTGCCCGCCCCGGGCGCAGGCGTCGATGAGGGGTGAGGCGCTCCACCGGCGCTTGGACTTGGGCAGCACCTGGAGGGCCTGCCAGGCCTCCTCCAGGGCGTCGGCCCGACAGGCGACCCGGATCATGTCCTCCACCGTCCAGCGCTGATCGTCGCGGGTGGCGGTCTTCGCCACCTCCAGCGCCCGGGCCAGGCGCTCGGCGCGCGGCGCGCCGGTGGCGCTCAGGGCGAGGCGCATCCAGCCGGACGCGGCCTCCCGAGGCCCCAAGGTGTCCAGGACCGCGATCGCCTGCGCCGTGAGGTCGTCGGCGTCGGGGGCCCCGCGCAGCGCGCCCTGGAGCACGGTGAGGACCTGCGCGTCGCCGCTCACCCGGCCGGTCAGCGCGCGGGCCTCGTCCACCCGACCCAGCCAGCCCAGCGCCGCCGCCAGCCGCCCGTAGCTCTCGGCCGGGCGCCAGGCCTTGTCCAGCTCATCGAGGCGACCCAGCAGCGCGTCCACCCAGGGGCGGGCGGCGTCGGGGTCGATGCGCGCCAGGGGCTCGGCCCACTCGGTGAGGCTGGAGGCCCACTCCTGCTCCGCCTCGCAGCGCCCCACCAGCACCTGCACCGCCGCCGCCGTGTCCCCGGCGGCCAGCCGCTCCTCGACGACCTGCAGCACGTAGTGGTCGGTGGAGAGGCCCTCGAACAGCGGCAGCCAGTCCAGGACCTCGCGCCAGCGGCCCGCCTCCAGCAGCCCGGCCACCGCGGCGTCGGCGATGTCCCACTCGTCCATCTTGCCCTTGACCTCGATGAGGTGGTCGATCCAGGCCCTGCCTCGGGCGAGGTCCCCGCCCCGGAGCAGCTCGGCGACGTGATCCTTGAAGAAGTGGCTGATGTAGCCCTTGTCCCAAGGCCCCTCGCGCAGCACCGCGTCGGCCTCGTCCGGGCGCCCGGCGTCGGCGAGGCTTCGGGCCAGCGAGGCGTAGCGCTGGAAGGGGTTGGCCTCGTCGGCGATGTGCACCCGGGCCTGGGCGAACAGCGCGTCGGCCTTCGCCGTGTCCCCCAGGCGGGCGTGGGCCGCGCCCAGCGCACCGCAGACGAAGGTGTCGTTCCAGTCGGCCAGGGCGTCGCTGGCGCTGAGGTCCGCCTCGGCCTGGGACAGCCAGGTCCGCGCGGCCTCCGGGTCGCGGTCCGCCAGCGTCGCGGCCACCCGGGCCCGCGCCACCACCCGCCACCAGACCTCCGGGATGCGGCTGGTGTGGGCCTGGGCCGGCCCCATCGCGCCGAGCCGGGTGAGCTTGTCCACGATCGTGGCGAGCTGCTCGGAGATGTGGCTGTGCCAGCCCGCGTGCAGGTCCTTCACCGCCACCCAGTACGCCTCGGCCAGCGCGGGGAACCCTGCGCTGGTGCCGATGGGCAGGGGCTTGTTGCGGCGCGCCTGCCGCTTCGGGGGGGGCGCCTGCTCGGGGATCAGGGCGGCGCGCTCCGGCTCGGTCAGCGGCAGGGCGGGGTGGTCGGCGGCCTCGGCCAGCGTGGCGAACACCGCTGGCTGCATCCACCGCCACGGCAGCGCATATCGGCGCCCCACGACCACGCTCAGGTGGTCGTCGAGCTGCCCGTGCAGGGCCTCAGGGGCGACGACGAGCCCGGTCTCGAAGGCCACGACCCAACGCCACGCGCTGCCCTCGGCCATCGGGAAGCAGGGGTCGACCCCGAAGCGCGCCCCGGCGTCGACCCGGCCCTTCTGCAGCGGGCTGGGGTCCTCGATGAGGTCGGCCTTGGGGTTGCCGGGCCGGTAGCGGCGCAGCAGGCGCCCGTCCTCGGGGGAGCGGAACGCCAGCACCCCCTGGCCCACCACCACGATCGCCCCCGCGCCCCAGAGCACGCCGCCCGCGCCGTCCTCGAGGTCGACCTGCCAGCGCCGGGCCACCGGGTCGAGCCCCCAGGCCGACAGGGTGCCGTCCTCGGTCAGCAGGACCCCGGCCGTGGCGTCCGGTGAGAACGCCCAGGCCCGCCCGTCGGGGAAGTCCCAGCGGTCCCGGGCGGGGGTGCCCTCCGCGCTGCCGATGTGGACGCCGTCCCGGTAGAGGTGGACGCCGGGGCCGGCCCCCGCGTTGTTGCGCGGGCCCACCACCGCCGCCAGGGTGCGGCTGTCCGAGGCCCACAACAGGTCGGTGACCCCCATGATCATGGGGAGCTGGCTGGGGACGGGCAGGCCCGCCTCCGCGTCGTAGACCACCAGCCCGGCCAGGCCGTGGGCGAAGCGTGCCCCGTCGGGGCTCCAGGCCACCGGCTCGGAGACCTTCGTGTGCCACAGGAGCGCGCCGCTGACGGGGTTGATGGCGAAGGCCTGGCCGTGGTTGTTGTGGCCCTGGATGCGGCCCTCCACCCACATCATCTCCTTGTGGGGCTCCAGCTCGGGGGTGCCCTCGGGGGCCTCGTTGGCGAACCAGCGGGCGGTGTCCTCGGACACCGAGGCGCGGTCCAGGGTGACCACGCAGCCCGGGATGGGGGAGGGGCCCCAGGCGCCGATGGCGACGGCGCGGCCGTCCGGGCTCCAGCACCACTGGGGCGGGCGGCTCCAGCCGTTGGTGACCCAGGCGGCGGTCAGGGGCTCGCTGCCGGCCTCGAAGGGCAGGAAGTTACCGACCACGTTGGTGTTGTAGGCCAGGCCGACCTGCGCGCCGTCCGGGCTCCACTGCACGTTGCGGGCGTAGTCCGGCCAGCCCACCCCGCCGTCGACGGGGTCGAGCACGTTGACGCAGCGCCCCTCGGGCAGCGCCCAGATCATCAGGGTGCCGCCGCGCTCGTAGTCGCTGCCGGTCCAACTCCCCGTGGCCAGCCAGCGCCCGCAGGGGCTCAGGCCGTAGGCGGTGATGGCCTCCTCGTGGCCCCAGTCGTGGCGGACGATGGTGTCGGGGCGCGCCAGCAGGCGGGCGACGGCGAGGTGGTGGGCGGCGGTGATCCCCGCGCGGGTCTCCAGGGCCGAGAGCAGGGCGCGCAGGGGCAGCAGGTCCCGCGTCGGGTCGAACGCGGACCAGTCGGCGTCCCCCAGGGCGGCCGCGATGGCCTCGGGCGCGGCGTCGGCGAGGGGCGCCAGGTCGACGAACGCCCCCGCGGCGGCGGCGGCCGGCGGCGCCTCGACGCCCAGCCGGTCAGCCAGGTCGTAGCGCAGCACCCCGCCGGCCTTGGCGCCCACCACCACGACCCCGTCCTCGCCCAGCGACGCGGCCGTCAGGGAGGGCCCCAGGGCCGCGATCGTGGCGACGCGGGCCTCCGTGATGTCGATGGCCAGCACCTCGCCGCGCTGCGTGATCACGGCGAGCCGGTCCTCGCGGACGAAGCGCGCGTCCAGGGGCTTCGCCGGCAGGGGGCAGGTCAGCGTGGGGGCGTCGCTGACGCCGTCCCAGACCCGCACCCCCTTCTCGGAGAGCGACGCGAAGCGCGCCCCCGACGGGCTGAACAGCAGCCGCTCGATGGACCGCTTGTGGGCCTTCTTGCGCTGCCAGAGGGCCTCGCCGGTCACCGTCGACCACAGGTTGAGGCCCGTGCCCTTCGCCGCGATCACCCGCTGCCCGTCCGCCGACAGCGCGACGTGATCGGGGGCGCTGCGGCCCAGGGCGCGGACCTCCTTGCCGGCGCCGGTCCACACCCGCGCGAGCTTGGGCTTGGGGGCGAAGTAGTTGTCGGCGGTGACGAAGCCGTCGCCGTTGTGGTGAAGCCGCTCGAAGTGCCCGCTGACCAGGGGGCGGACCTGCAGGGTGCCCAGGTCGAGGGAGAGCACCTCCGCGAGCGCGTAGTGGCGCCTCGGCCGCCGGATCAGCACGGCGCTCCGGCCAGGCACCGGGAAGAGCGACTCGGCCGGGTGGCTGGCCAGCACCTCGCCCTCCGGCCCGAAGACCACCGCCGCGCCGGCCCCCAGCGCCACCACCCGCCCGGTCGCCGGGTCCCGGTGGAGCGCCTTCGCCGCGCCGTTCAGCCCGACGGCGCCGGGCTCCGCGCCGTCGGCGTCGATCCGCACCAGCCGCCGATCCGCCGCCAGCACGCCCTCCGCACCGTCCCAGGCCCACAGCGCCGGCAGGGCCTGCTTCTCCCGGGACCAGGCCAGCCGCTCCTGGGCGATGGACCAGCACAGCAGGTCCACGCCGGCGGTGCGCACGAGCACGTGGTCCCCGTCCGAGGCCGGGAGGACGGTGAACACGTCCCCCGGGCTGACGTGGCAGGCCAGCTCCTTCGCGCGCGCGCCGGTGGTGAGGTCCCAGATCTCCAGCCCGGTCCGGTACATCTGGCTGTAGGCGGTGAGCACCGCGCGCCCGTCCCAGGAGAAGCTCAGCACGGTGCCGAAGCCGCCGTGGATCTTCGTGGCGGTGAACCGGGACAGCTCCGCGCCGTCGGCCACCCGGAGCACGACGACCGTGTTGTCCTCCCAGTGCCCGAAGGCGACCATCGTCCCGTCCCGGGACACCGCGACGCCGTTGGAGCGGTCGGCGGCCAGCGGGCTTGTGAGGGTGCGGGCCTCGCCGCCCCCCCAGGGCCGCAGCGCGGCGCCGTTGGAGTGCCCCACCAGCAGGGCGTCGCCCAGGTCGACCGCGTCCACGCTGTAGGAGATGTCGGTGCTCAGCGCCGCCGGGAGGCGCGCGCCCGGGGCGATGCGCCCGTCGGCCACCTGCACCCGGACAAAGGCGCAGTCGGTCAGCACGCTGCCGGGCCCGAAGACGACGTGGCCGTCCAGCGCGCTGGGGTAGAAGGAAAGGTCGCCGTACCCCGGCACGCCGTCCAGCGGCTGCCGGTCGAGCAGCACCCCCGCGGCGCTCCACAGGTGCAGGTGCCCGTCCGCGAAGCTCAGGGTGTGGCCGTCGACGACCACCAGGGCGCGCACCGCGTCGCCGTGGAGGGCGCGGCGGTCCCCCAGGTCGGGGCCCATCGGCGTCACCGGCGCGGGTGGACCGTCGTCCCGGGGGGTGGCCTCGGGGCCCTCGGCGACGGTGACGCGGGTGGTCGCGGCCTTGGGGGGCGGCGCCGCCGCGACCCCGCCGATGAGGGCGAGCAGCGCGGCCTCGTCGTGCACCGGCACGCCCAGCGCCAGGGCCTTCTCCCGCTTGCTGCCCGCCGCGCTGCCCGCGAAGACCAGGTCGGTCTTCGACGACACGCTGCCGGCGACCTGGGCCCCCAGGGCCTCCAGGCGGGCCTTGACCTGCGCGCGGGAGAGCCCGGTGATGTTGCCCGTGACCACGACCTTCTTGCCGGAGATGTCCACTGCTCGACCTCGTCGTAGGGAGACGAGCCCGATTAACCCGGGACCTGGCGCATCTCCCGCTCAGTGGTCGCGCGCCGCTGCGGCCAGAGGCGGCGACCGATGACGTCCACGATGCCGAAGGCCAGCCAGCCGGTCAGGGCCAGCCGGACCGGGTCGGTGAAGGGCGCGACCAGAGGGGCGCCGTCGAAGACCAGCGCCAGATCCGTCCCCAGCAGCAGCAGGGGGATGGCGAGCCGCCTGAAGCCCTCCATGCCCCGGGCAGGCCCCCGCGGCGTACACAGGGCCAGCGTGGCCAGGCCGCCCATCATGGCGATCATGACGAGCAGCTCGGCGAAGGTGCTCACCGGGTCGGGCATGGGGGGGGCTCCTCCAGTTGACGCGGTGTTTGCAACCTTCGTGCCAGCGCCCGACCCCGCCGTGATCGGCCAGGTCGGGCGTGGGTGCGGATTCGGCACTCTGTGCAGCTGCAGATTCGGCAGGCTCAGGCCGCCTGGCGCGGGGCCACCGGATCCGGCGGCCGGCTCAGGACCTCGCTCCACTTGATGCGCCCGGTCCACTGCATCAGCAGGAACAGCGTGATGATGGACAGCGCGGTGACCGTCAGCCCGGTGTAGCCGTCCCAGAAGTGCGCCAGGGAGAAGCCCACGAGGTAGACCATCTGGGCGCCGGCCGCCTCCAGGAAGGCGAAGCGCGGGGAGACCACCAGCCGCAGGTAGCTCACCACCAGGGCCACGCTCACCACGCTGGACAGGCCGAAGGCGGCGCTGACCGGCAGGTGGTCGGCGCTGTAGGCGAACAGCAGGTGGAAGGCGAAGAACGCGCCGGCCAGGAACATGTAGTTGATCGGGTGGAGCTCGATCCCGCGCAGGGTGGCCAGGGCGAAGATGACCAGGAAGAAGAACAAGAGGGAGACCGGCGCGGAGAAGGCCAGCTCCGCGGCCAGCTCGCCGGGCTGGATGCGCTCGGGCATCACCATGCCCACGCCGAAGCCGGTGATGACCTGATCGAAGTCCCAGCGCAGGGTCCAGCCCGGGCCGTTGCGGGACTTGTCCGAGGGGCTCATGGTCTGGGCGGGGAAGTCGATGTCGGCGAAGTCGGTGGTCATCGCCAGGGAGAAGTTCTCGATGTTGGCGACGCCGGAGGAGGGCACGTAGCGCCACTCGGTCATGCCGCGGCTGCGGTAGCCGGCGCCGATGGTGACCTCCTGGCCGGGCTCGACCGCCACGCTCCAGCTCACCGCGCCGGCCTCGGGCACCAGCTCGCGGGCGCGGTCCACGCCGTCGACCACCAGGCGGAAGTCGTCGTAGATGCCGTCCTGGGTGGGGAAGGGGAAGGTCACCACCAGCTCGCCGTCCTGGGGCTCGCCGTGGCGGTAGGACCAGCCGCCCTCGAAGTCGACGTCGTAGAGCGGGTACCACATCAGGCCCTTGCGGCGCATGTCGAGGTCCAGGTCCACCGCGATCGTGGACTTGGAGGGGGACATCAGCTTCTCGTGGGTCCTCACGACGACCCGGGTGACCGCCTTCCGGCTGCCGTCCTGGGTCTCCTCCCAGGAGGTCTCCGTCTCCTCGGTGGTCCAGCGGAAGGCCAGCTCCGGGGCGCGCTGCTCCTGGGGGCTGCCCCACAGCTCGGTGACCTTGCCGCGCAGGGCGTGGAGCTGCTGGTTGTTCCGCTCGTGGGTGACCCCGCCCAGGACCATCCACGCGACGCAGGTCGCCAGGAACACAACACCGATCGAGAACAGGCGGACAACGGGGTGCATCTTCAAACCCTCCGGGGACCTGACCACCCTATGGGGCGGCTGTGCACCCCGGCGCGCCGGGCCTGCGGGGATCCCGTGGGGATCGTGTGCAGGCGCTGTGCAGCCCCGGGCCGGGCGCCACGTTAGGGGCTTGGGGTGAAGCATGTGCTCGACCGGATCCGCACCGAGCAGCGCGTCGTCGGCCGCCAGGACGAGCTGACGGCGCTGCTGGCCTGCGTCGCGGCGGCCCGCCATGTGCTGCTCGAGGGCCCCGTCGGGGTGGGCAAGACCGCGCTGGCCCGCGCGCTGGCCGACGCCCTGGGGCGCGGGCTGGTGCGGGTGGACGGCGACGGCCGCTACACCGAGGCCCGGCTGGTGGGGCAGTTCGACCCGCCGCTGGTGCTGGAGCGGGGGTATGTGCGCGAGGCCTTCCTGCCCGGCCCGCTGGTGCGCGCGATGCAGGACGGCGCGGTGCTCCTGCTCAACGAGCTGAACCGCATGCCCGAGGGCGTGCAGAACGTGCTGCTGCCGGCCCTGGACGAGGGCCTGGTGGTCGTGCCCCACTACGGCGAGGTGCGGGCGGCCGAGGGCTTCCTGGTGATGGCCACCCAGAACCCCGCCGAGTTCGTGGCCACGGGGGACCTCTCCGAGGCGCTGATGGACCGCTTCGAGCTGGTGCGCCTGGACTACCAGTCCGCCGAGGACGAGGCCCAGATCGTCCGCCAGCAGGCCCGCAGCGCGCCTTCAGAGGACGTCATCGCCCAGGCCGTGGCCCTGACCCGGGCCACCCGGGGGCACCTCCGGGTGCGCCGGGGGGCCTCGGTGCGCGCGGCCATCGCCATCGCCGACATCGCCACCCACCTGGGCGGGGACGTGCAGCGCGCCGCGCAGCTCGCTCTGCCCACCCGCATCGAGCTGGTGGACCCCCGGGGCACGGACCTGCCCCAGCTCCTCGACGAGCTGAAAAAAAAAACGTCCCTGAATTCGCTTCAGTGAGACCGCCGCCGCCGGGGGCCGCCGCGCGGGGCCCCACCGCCCCGCTGGCGGGCCCGGTGCCCCGCGCCCTGCTCGACCAGCTCCCCACCGGCTGGGAGGCCGCCCAGCAGCTCCACCGCCTGCGCCGCACCCTGCGCCAGGGGCCGATCCTGCACGCGGTCACCGAGCGGGCCATCGACGCGGTCATCCAGCGGGCGCGCAGCCTCCTCCGCCACGCCGCGCGCCCCACCCGGGAGGTCCGGGACCGCTGGCCGGCGCCGGGCATCCTGGACGCCGAGGCCACCCTGGCTGAGCCCCCGCGCCCCCGGCTCGATCCACGCCGCGCGCCGTGGGACCCGCAGAACCTGCACGTCGTCAGGCGAGAGCCCCGAGATGCCGATGTGGTCGCGATCCTGGACATGAGCTTGTCCATGACGGGGGAGAAGATCGCGCTCACGGCGGTCTCGGCTGCGATCCTCCACCTCAAGCTGGAGCAGGTCGCGGTGGTGGCCTTCGACACGAACGCCCACACCCTGGTCCGGGTGGGCGAGCGCCCCAGCCTGCGCGCGCTGGTGCGCCGGGTGCTCACCGTGCCCGCCCAGGGCTACACCCACATCAGCGCCGGCCTGGAGGAGGGCCTGAACCAGCTCCACCGCTCCAGCCGTCGGGAGCGGGTGGGGCTGTTGATGTCCGACGGCATCGCGAACGTGGGCGTCGACCCGGTCACCGTGGCGCGGCGCTTCCCGGCCCTGCACGTCATCCAGGTGGGGCGGGACCTGCCCCAGGGCACGCGGGCGTGCACCGGCATGGCGCTGGCCGGACGGGGGCGGCGGTTCCACGCGCCGACGTATGTGGCGCTGCCGGGGGTGGTGAAGCGGGTGGTGCGGGAGGTGTTCAGGTAGGGGGCGGGTTCGGAAGCGGATCCCACGGGACGCTGTTCGGGTTGGCGGACGACGGCGCTCCCCCGGAATAGGGCTCGTCCGCTCCAGGACTCGCTGGAGGCTCAGAGAAGAGTGCGATCCTTGGCGTGGAGGGCGCGCGTCCAGCGCGCTGGAGAACAGCCCAGCTTGTCGATGGCGTTGACACAGATCATCCCGCCAGAGAGACCTTGAGCAGAAGGAGGTCACCCCCTGACTCTTTCCTCCTCTGTGGTCTCCAGGGCGCTGGACGCGCCCCCTCCACGCCGACCTCTGTCCACGCCACAGAGCCTCCAGCGAGTCCTGGAGCGGACGAGCCCTTCTTCGGGGAGGCGAGACGTTCGGCGTCCCTAAGAGGGCGCGACGTTCGTCAACCATGACGGAGTTCTTGGGTGTCAGCGGGCCTCTTCGCGCTCCACCAGGAACTCCCCCACCACCAGCGCATCCAGCTTCGCCTGCTTCCACGCCCGGATCGCATCGTACGGCGAGCACACGATCGGCTCCTCGTGCATGTTGAAGCTGGTGTTGATGAGCGCGGGGACCCCCGTGCGGTCCCGGAAGGCCCGCAGGATGGCCGCGTAGCCGGGGTTCTCGCCGGGGTGGACGATCTGGGGGCGGGCGGTGCCGTCGACGTGGACGCAGCCCGGGGCCAGGCGCTTCATCGCGTCGGTGCAGTCGAAGCAGACCGTCATGAAGCGGGCGGACTGGGCGGCCTTCTCGACGCCCTTGAACAGGCGGGGGGCGTCCTCGGCCAGCACCACCGGGGCGAAGGGCATGAACTCGCTGCGCTGGAGCCGCTGGTTGAGCCAGTCGTTGACGCTGGGGTCGGTCGGGCTGACCAGCACGGTGCGGTTGCCCAGCGCGCGGGGGCCGAACTCCATCGCGCCGTCGAAGCGGGCCACGACCTTGCCGTCCGCCAGCAGCGCCGCGACCCGATCGGCGAGGTCGGAGGGGCGCGCGGCGGGGAGCTTCGCGATGTGCAGCTCCCGGCTGATCTGGGTGCGGGTGTAGGCAGGCCCCAGGGTCATGCCCTCCAGCGCGTGCGGCGGCAGGCCCGCGGCCCCCATCGCCGCGCCCATCGCCAGCCCGCCGTCCCCCATGTTCGGGAAGACCCAGAGGCTGTCGACCTCCTCCATCTGCGCGATGCGCTGGTTCAGCTTCACGTTGGCGAAGACGCCGCCGCACACGGCCACGTCGCGCACCCCGGTGCGGTCCACCCAGTAGCGCACCAGGGCGGTGACCGCGCGCTCCAGGTTGACCTGCAGGGCGGCGGCGACCTGCTCGCGGCTGAAGTCCTTCAGGCGCCCGTAGAAGTTGTCGTCGGGGGCCTGACGCTGGAGGTAGTTCTCGCGGTTGAAGCCGGGGCCCACGAAGCGGAGCTGGCGGCCGAAGTGCTCCACCAGCTCGGGCGGCGCGGGCGCGTAGGCGGCCAGGCCCGTGATCTTGCCCTCGTGGCGGTTGGGCTTGAAGCCCAGGACCTCGGTGACCCGGGAGTAGTACGTGTTCACCGCCGCGAAGCCCGACTGGGCCCACTCGCGGTTGAGCTGCCCCACCGTGCCCACCGAGGCGGTGCAGCTCAGGCCGTCGCCCATCGCGTCGACCGTCAGCACGAGGCAGGTGGGGTGGGGCTGGCTGCGGTAGGCGGCGTGGGCGTGGGCCTCGTGGTGGTCCATCAGCTCGACGTTCGCGCTGGTGAAGCCCCGCTCCAGCATGCGCGCGGCCAGCAGGCGCTGGTTCGCGGTGACCTCGAGCTGGTAGAGCCCGGTGCGCCGCAGGCCCACCTGGTAGGCGACGTAGAGGTTCAGCAGCGGGTCGAACTGCCCGCCCTCGGCCTTGCGGCGGTGGTGCAGGTCCGGGAAGCGGCGCAGCAGCCAGCTCGGGGTGAAGGCCGTGCCGAAGACCACCCGGTCCACATCCCGGTACCGCGCCCCGACCTGGTCGAGCACTGCGTCGATCGCGCCCCAGGGGAACGCGCCGCTGTTCTTGACGCGGTCGACGCGCTCCTGGCCACAAGCGGCGACCAACCGGCCATCCTGTACCAGAGCCGCGCCGGCGTCGTGGTTGTCCGCCAGGCCGAGGATCAGCATGCCGGGATCCTAACCGACGATCTCCATGCCCGTGGCGTCCTCGCCCAGCTCCCGGTCGCGCAGCATCTGGAGGGCGGTCTCGGCGGAGCGGCGCAGCTCGTCGACGGACTTCATCTTGCGCAGGTGGTGACGGACCATCTTGGGGCGGTAGTAGAAGCGCAGGTAGGCCAGCCGGGTCCAGCGCTGGATCTCGGCGTCGGTCATGTCGCAGCGGGGGCGGGGGACCAGGTCGTCGTGGGGGTTGAGGACGAACTCGCGCCAGTAGTCCCGGCCGGTCTCCTCCAGGAGCATCGTGTACATCTCGGTCGCCGGCATCGGGGTGACCTTGGAGAACTGGGCGTAGTCCAGGTCCAGATCCAGGGCCAGCCGGATGGTCTGCCGGATGGTCGCGGGGGTCTCGTAGGGGTTGCCGACCATGAAGTAGCCGAAGGTGTCGATGCCCTCCTCGCGGGTCTCCCGCACGACCCGCTTGATGAGGTCCAGGGAGGTGGACTTCTTCAAGACCTTGAGGATCTCCCGGTTGCCCGACTCGATGCCGTAGTAGATGCGGGTGCAGCCCGCCCGGCGCATCGCCGACAGCACATCGCGGTTGATGCAGTCCACCCGGGTGCGCGCCGACCAGATGATGTCGTTGAGGCCCCGGCGGTTGATCTCCTCGCAGATGGCGATGACGCGGTCCTTCCGGATGGTGAAGGAGCTGTCGAAGAAGTCCAGCTCCCGGATGCCGAACTCGTGGCGGCACAGCTCCAGCTCGTCGACCACGTTGGCCGGGGAGCGCGCCCGGAACGCCTTGCTGCCCTGCTCGCAGAAGATGCACTTGTAGGGGCACCCCCGGCTGGTGATGAAGCAGGTGAAGTTCTTGTACTTGGAGATGAAGGAGTAATAAAGCGTGTTGTCGAGCAGGTGCCGCGCGGGGAAGGCGACCTGGTCCACGTCGCAGGTCTTCTCGTTGGGGGTCACCACCACCCGGCCGCCCTCGGACACCGGGCCGCCCTCGCGGTAGGCGATGCCCTTGACCGCGCTGAGGTCCCGCCCGTTCGTCAGCGCAAAGAGAAGGTTCGGAAGGGAATATTCGGCCTCGTTGGTCACCGCGTAGTCGATGGCGTCGTGGGTCAGGGTCTCCTTGGGGTAGATGGAGAGGTGCACGCCGCCGACGATCGTGGGGACGGGCATCGCCGCCTTGATCGCCTTGATCCAGTCCAGGGTCTGGAAGAAGAGGTAGGTGGTGATCGTGTAGCCGATGTAGGCGGGCCCGAAAGCGCGCAGGCGCGCGAGGGTCTCGTCCAGGGTCAGGCCCTCGGCGTGCGCGTCGATGAAGACGACCTCGGCACCCGCGTCCTCCAGGATGCCCGCGACGTAGAGCAGCGAGAGGCTGGGGAAGATGCCGTAGTTCTCCTTGACCGTCTTGATGCCGGGCTCGTTCTTGACGGGACCGTAGGGCGGGTAGACCAGGGCGACCTTGAGCCCGTCGACGCGTCCTGCGTGCATACTTTCCTCCGAGGTGTTGAGCTTAGCTGATTTCAACGGACCTCGTTGTCAAAGATGACGCGGAGATAGACCTCGAAATGCCCTCCCGGGCCCTCCAGCGCAGCTTGCCCTGGCTGCTCGGCGCCGCGCTGCTGCTCGGGCTGGGCGAGGAGACCGCCGCGTGGCTGACCCGGAACGGCCTGCCCGACGGCTACCAGAACGAGTACCTGCACGTCGGCAACGCCCTGGACCTGTGGGGGGCCCTGGTCGACCGGGACGGCTGGCACCTGCGCTACTACCTGAGCACCAACTACTGGCCGCCGGGCTTCTACGTGTGGCCCTGGCCGCTGTTCAAGGCCCTCGGCGCCACCCACCGGGCGATGGTGCTGGCCAACCTCGGGCACCTCGCGGTGCTTCTGGGGGCGGTGTGGGGCCTGGCGCGCCCCCTGGGCGGGCGCTTCGCGGGGGCGGCGGCCATGCTGACGATGGCGATCTGGCCCTCGGTGTTCGGCAACCTGACCCGCTACGAGCCCAACCTCGCGGCGCTGGCCTGGGTGACCCTCGGGGCGCTCATGTTGCAACGCAGCAATCGCTTCACCCACCGCCGCAGCGCGCTGGGCTTCGGGCTGGTGTGCGGGGTGGGGCTCTTGATGGACCGGCTGACTCTGGGGGCCTTCCTGGTGATCCCGGCGGCCGTCGAGTGGGGCCTGGGCCTGGCCGAGCGGGGCCTGGGGCCGGGGGAGCGTCGGGCGCGGCTGCTGCACGGGCTGGGGGCGGTGGCGGTGGTGCTGGCGGTCAGCGGGTGGTGGCACGTCGCCTTCGTTCAGCACCACCTGGAGGAGATCCTCTCCCAGGGCGGGGTGGGGGAGATCGACGAGACCGGGGCGATCACCGAGTCCCACAGCGCGCTGGGGCAGCTCTTGTACTACCCGGCGACCCTGCTGGACGGGCAGGCGGGGCTCGTGCCCGGGGCCTGGGCGCTCCTGGCGCTGGCCTGGGCGCTGCCGGGCCTGCGGGACCGGCGGCGGGTGCCGCTGACGGTGGTGCTCACGGGCACGGCGCTGTTCACGCTGGTGGCCAAGAAGCAGGTCTACTACACGATCCCCATGCTGGGCTGCCTGGCGGTGGTCGCGGCGGAGCGGCTGGCGGCGCTCGGGCGGGGACGGTGGCCCGTGGGCGCGGTGGTGCTGCTCGCGGGGGTCCACCAGCACGGCTGGCGGATGTGGCGGTCGGGCCTGCCGATGCCGGAGCGGGCGGCGGCGTGGGTGGGCGGCCCCAGCCTGCCCGAGGCCTGGGTCGCGCCCCGGCACCCCCAGGCCCGCCCACCCCGGGACCTGCGCCTGCCGGTGGACGCCCTGGCGGCCAGCCTGCCGCCGGGGGAGGTCATCGTCTTCTCCGAGGACCAGACCTGGTTCGAGGGCTTCCTGGTGCTGCAGCTCCGGGAGCGCCGCGGCGGTGGGGTGCGGGGGGTCATCGGCGACCCCCAGGGCACCTTCGAGTGGTTCAACACCGCCCGGGGCTTCATCTACGTCAGCGCCGACGGCACCCCCGGCTGGCCGAGCGAGGCCCGGCTGGAGGCGCTGATGGAGCAGCACCACTACAGCCTGGAGGCGCTGCCGCCGGTGATCGAGACGGTGCGATCGGGGCGGGATCGCTATCACATGGTGGCGTGGTGGCCTCTGGAGGGCGGCGGGCGGGTGTCGGCGTGGGTGCGGGGGTAGGGGTTCACGCCCTCACTGACCCACGACCGTGCCATATTCCGCCGTGGTCGTCTGGCCCTGTCCACCGGCCGATGTGGAGTAGTCGTGTTCGGCGGTGTTCCCCTGCCCACCGACCACGATAGACCTCATGCCGTTGGCGGTGTTGTCTTCCCCGCCGACAACGACAGCGCCCCTTTCGTTGGCGGTGTTGTTCGTTCCACCACAGACCTGCGAGTACACCTCCAGGGCTTGATTGGAGTTCCCGCCGACGACACCAGCCTTGTCTGAGGCTGCGGTGTTGAGGTAGCCGCCTCCAACGAAGCCTCCCCGGCCTGCTACCGTCGTGGTGTTGAGGATTCCTCCACAGATAGTGGCCTTTTCGCCCTCAGAGGTGTTCTGTGAGCCGCCAAGGACGGCACTATGCAGCCCGGAGGAGGTATTTTGGTAGCCCCCGAACACCGCCCCCGTCTCACCTTGAGCCATGTTCCCTTCACCACCTGCGATGGAGGCGAACGGCGTGGAGACTGTGTTGTTCTTTCCTCCGACAATGGTCCCGCTGTCGGTGGAGTCTGGGGTGATCAGGTTGTCCGTGCCTCCAAGGATGCTCGAGGCAGGACCTTCGGCGCGATTGCCATGCCCCCCGCAGATGGTGGCATGCTCGTTGGTAGCCCTGTTCTCCCAACCACCTGAGATAGTGGCAAATCCTCCATCTGCGAGATTCAGTTCACCACCCAGGATGGTTGACCCCGCGTATCTGGCGATGTTCTGCGCGCCGCCGAGAAGGTTCGTGTACTCCGCGATGGCCTCGTTCCGATACCCGGAGATGACTCCGCCCCAGTGGGACCAGCTGTGATAGGGGCCTACGACAACATTGTGCGAGCCGGTCCGAATGCTGGGGTTGGCTGATGTCCCCGTGTCATCGTCCAACTCGGCAGAGTCTTCGTTGTATCCTATGATGAGGTTTCCGTAGCCGTTTCGGGTCGGCGTTTCGCCCAGGCCGTTCCGCACATGCACGTTCACCCCGTCGAAGTACACGTCCCCGTTGTCCCCGTCCGCGACGACCGTCACGTAGGCCCCCCCGTTGCGCGCCCACGCCAGCTCCTCCTCCAGCGTAGCGATTCGAGCCTCCAACTCCGTCACCCGGTCCAGCGCCTCCATACAGTCCAGGCCCGCCTCCGTCTCGCAGAAGTCGTCCGGCACCGAGCCGGTCTCATCGCAGCCGTTGGCGAGCCAGCTCAGGCCCAGCACCACCATCAAGATGTCCTGTCGTCGCACGTCGTCCTCCCAACCAGGAGATGAAAAGGGGGGGCCACCCCCGCCCCCTCCCACAAGAACAGGGACGGCCCGCCGGATGGAAGAGCAAGGGGCGTGCCAGGGAGAAGCGGCCAGCATGGGGCCCTGGAGGCCGGACGACCGTCGGGGACGCTGTCGGAGGTGACGGACGTCCGTCACCTTGAGGCTGCAAGTCGCACAATGGTTTGAAATCAGGAGATTCATATCTGGATGGAGGACTGACGGTGGTCTGTCAGGAGCTGGAACGAGCCTCCCGCGAAGCAATGCATCCATCGCAGAAGAACGAATCAAAACGCCCCGAGATCCTCCCGGTCGGCCGGGTGGCGCGGCGCGGCATCCGCCCAGCCGGTGGCATGGCTCTTGCTGTCCCTGCGATCGCACATCGTGATGAGAGATCGCCATGTCAAACGGTCAGGATCCCTCCGGTTCAGCGCGCCCGCGCTTCCCCTGTTCGCGCCGCCCCGCTACACTCTCCCGCGGACTCCTGGAGGTGGACGCATCGATGACCCGCTGCGCGCTCGCTCTGTGCGTCGGGCTCCTGGGGGCCGGGGAGGCCCACGCGGCCTGCACCAACGCCGACCTGAGCGCGCAGCTCGACCGCGCCGAGCAGGCCTTCGCGGGCTGGGACTTCGACACCTTCACCGCCGCCCGCGCGGAGGTGGACCAGGCTCTGGCCTGCCTCACCGAGCCCATCCCCCCAGCGCTGGTCGCTCGGATCCATCGCGTCCACGTCTATGAACAGAAGCTCGCGCTTGACGCCAGCCACGAGCAGCTCGCCCGGACCTGCCAGGCGCTGTTCGCGGTCGACCCGGACGTTGACCTGAGCGCCCTGCCCGAGGGGGACCCTGCTCGGGAGGTCTGCGAGGAGGCCCGCACCCGACCTGCTGGTCCCACGGCGCCCGTCCCGACCGGCTGCCTTGTCCACATCGACGGGGCCCCGGACACCCGGCGCCCCACCGACCGGCCCTGCGTGGTGCAGGTCTTCGACACCGACGACGTCCCGGTGCTCACCGAATGGATGCCGCCCGATGCGCTCCTGGTCGACCCCTGCCCGAAGCCTCGTCCGCCACGGTGGCCTCTGGCGCTGACCAGCGTGTCCATGCTCGCGGTCGGCGGGGTGTGGACCGCCACGGGGCTCGCGGCGCGGCAGGTCCATCAGGACAACGTGACGGTGGTGGACAGGGGGCAGCTGTTGGGCCCGGACATCCCGTCCAGCCGCGCGACGAATCTGGCCGACCTTGAGCGTTACCGGACCTGGCGCACCGCCGCCACCGCCACCACCGGCGTCGCGCTGGGCATCACCACCACCGCGCTCGTCATCCGGGTCCGCTTCTGATGCAGTCCCCCCGCCGCTACGAGGTCCTGGAGGCCCTGGGGCAGGGGGGATTCGGCACGGTCTACCGCGCGCGGCTGCTGGGGGTGGAGGGCTTCTCCAAGCAGGTGGCCCTCAAGGTGCTCCGGCCCGAGATGGCCTCGGTGGCCGAGGTGGTCACCCGCCTCAAGGACGAGGCCCGGCTGCTCGCCCTCATCCACCACCACGCCATCGTGCAGGTCGACGATCTGGTCTGCCTGGACGGCCGCTGGTCGGTGGTCATGGAGTACATCGACGGCGCCGACCTGGGCACGTGCCTGCGCCTGGGTCCCGCGCCGCCCCGGGCCGCCGTGCAGCTCGTGGGCGAGGTCGCCGCCGCCTTGAACGCCGCCCGCACCACGCTCGACCCCGCCGGCGCCCCCCTGAACCTGCTGCACCGCGACCTCAAGCCCGGCAACCTGCGCCTGACCCGGCACGGCACGGTCAAGCTGCTGGACTTCGGCATCGCCCGGGGCGACTTCGACAGCCGCGAGTCCGAGACCCGCTCGGTGATGTTCGGCACCCCCGAGTACATGTCGCCGGAGCGCCTGGACTTCGTCGACCACCCGGCCGGTGACGTCTACGCGCTGGGGGTCATCCTCTATGAGACCCTGCTGGCGCGGCGCTTCGGGCGCACCCACGTCTCTC
The DNA here is from genome assembly GCA_020632795.1 of Alphaproteobacteria bacterium. Classification (GTDB taxonomy): domain Bacteria; phylum Myxococcota_A; class UBA796; order UBA796; family CAJQPC01; genus JACKEV01. The sequence continues at coordinate 42,001 of JACKEV010000019.1, read as the reverse complement.
CGGGGCGCCACGCGGACGTGCTGGCGCGCAACCTGCCGGCGCTGCGGGAGGCCGCGCCCGCGCCTGTCGTGGCGCTGGTGGAGGCCATGCTGGCCTTCGAGCCCGAGGCGCGACCCGACGCGGCCGAGGTCGAGCAGACCTGCGACGCGCTCGCCGCCTCCTTGCCGGGCGACAGCCTCAAGCGCTGGGCCATCGAGCGCATCGCGCGGCTGGCGACGCTTCAGGGCGAGGCGGCGCGGGCCGAGGCGGCGCACCCCCCGGACGCGTTGACCGGGTCGATCCTGATCGAGCGGACCCCGTCGGTCGCGCTGCCCACGCCGGAGCCGGAGCGCAAGCGGCGGGGGTGGGTGGTGGTGTTCGTCGGCCTGATCGCGTTGGGGGTGGGGGTGCTCCTGATGACCCTGATGACGGGTTCGGAGGAGCCGGCGTCGGTGGTGGTCGCCACTCCGCTGGTGGAACCACCGACGGAGCCACCGGAGGAGCCGCCTGCGGACCCTCCCCACGAGACGGCGCCCATCCCCGCCCCGACCGTGGCGCAGGAGGCCGCGGAGTCGAAGGCCGGACGCCCCACCAGGCAGACGGAGTCTACGCTACCGCCGCCCGCGCCGCCTCCTGGCGACGCAAACCCCGACAAGGTCGATGTACACGGGAACCGCGAACCCCTCCCTGCTGAAGACCCCGAACCACCGCCTCCCCAGGCCCGGCTCCAACTCATCCACGCCAACCCTGACGTCCCCGCCCTGACCCGCGCCCTCCTGCGCGGCGAGGGGGGGCCCTACCCGGTGGACCAGCCCTTTGATCCCGGGCGCTACGAGCTGGAGCTGACCTGGGCGGACGGCGCGCAGGCCCGCTGCGTGTTGGAGCTGACCGAAGCTCGCCTGTACAAAGTCCAGGTCACCCACGAGGGGAAGATGTGCAGGCCGTTGCGCTGACCCTCACCCCATCAGCCCGTACCGCCCCATCCGATACAGCAAGGTCGACCTCGGGATCCCCAGCTCTCGCGCCGTCGCTGAGCGGTTCCCGCCGTGGCGCTCCAGCGCCTCCACCAGCAGGCGCCGCTCGGCGGCCTCCGGGTCGGTGGGGGTGCCGACCTCGCCCACGCCGCCGCTGAAGGTGATGTGGCGCCGCGTGATGGTCGGGCCGCCGAACACCCTCGCCCGGACGAGCACGTTGCGCAGCTCGCGCACGTTGTCCGGGAACGAATATGCCCGCAGCGCCTCGATGGCGCCGCCCGAGAGCCGCACACCCCCGTCCATGCGGGCGCAGAGGGCGCGGGCGATCACCGGGATGTCCTCAGGGCGCTCGCGCAGCGACGGCAGGCGCACCTCCAGCGCGTTGATGCGGAACAGGAGGTCCCGCCGGAAGCGCCCGGCCTGGACCTCCGCGGCGAGATCCCGGTTGGTCGCCGCGATCACCCGCACGTCCGGGTAGAGCACCGTGTCTCCGCTCACCCGACGGACCTCGCCGGTCTGCAGCACCCGCAGGAGCTTGCCCTGCGCGAGCAGCGGCATCTCCCCGATCTCGTCGAGGAACAGCGTGCCCCCCGCCGCCTGCAGGAAGGCCCCGTCCCGGCGGGATGAGGCCCCGGTGAACGCCCCCTTCTCGTGCCCGAACAGCTCGGACTCGATCAGCGCTTCGGGCAGCGCCCCGCAGTTCAACGGCACGAACGGGCCGTCCGCGCGGGGGCCCTCGGTGTGCAGGCCGCGGGCGGCCTCCTCCTTGCCCGTGCCCGGCTCCCCCTGGATCAGCACCGGGTATTCGCAGCCGGCCAGGATCTTCAGGGTCCCGAACAGCCTCCGGGACAGCGCGCTCTCCCCGACCAGCTCCCCGAACCAGGTGGCCTCGGGGATGTGGTCGTCCAGCGCGCGCTCGATGCGCAGGACGGTGTCTCCGGCCCGCACCCGGTCGTCGGGGTAGAGCGGGGTGGGGTCCCACAGCCGCTCGCCGTCCAGCAGGGTGATGCCGTCGCCGGGCTCGATCAGCGGCCTCCCGCGGACCAGCACCAGGAAGAAGTGGTTCGGCGCCATGCGGGGGTCCGGGACCTCCACCCGGCTGCCCGGTCCGCCCACCCCCTGGCGTCGCCGGGTCAGGACCCAGCGCTGGCCCTCCGCCGGGCCGCTCTCCGCGACCAGCGCGACGCCCTCAACCGCCGGGCCCCGCCAGCTCCCCAGCACCCGGACCGCCGGGGAGGCCCGCCGGGTCTGGGTGGAGGTGCGGGGGGCCGGGCTGGCCTGGGAGAAGCGCAGCGTGTACCCGCAGACGCCGATGACGTCGGCCTCTCGGAGGTCGACCTGCCCGACGACGGGGGTCTCGTTGACCGTGGTGCCGTGGCGGCTGTTGTCCTGGAGGCTCCAGCGGCCTGCCCGCTCGGTGAGCACGCAGTGGATCCGGCTGACCGCTTCGTCCGGGATGACCAGGTCGCAGGTGTCCGCTCGCCCCAGCGCCACGCGGCCGCCCCGCAGCGGCCACGCCAGCAGCCGCTCCTCTCCTCGGAACAGGACCAGCGTCGCCCTCACGCCCCCGGCTCGCCGGACCGCGGCCCGACCTCTTCACACGGCGTCTCCATCTGCCCCGCGAAGCTCAAGCGCGCCTGCAGGTCCCGCAGCGCCGTCCGGATGCCCTCCTCGACGACCGGGTGGTAGAAGGGCATCTCCAGGGCGCGGTCCACGGTCAGGCCCTCCTGCACGGCCCAGGCCAGCAGGTGCCCGGTGTGCTCGACCCGGGGGCCGAACATCTCGGCGCCCACCAGGCGGCCGGTGGCCCGCTCGCCGTAGACGCGCACCAGGCCCTTGTTCACGTTCATGACCCGAGAGCGACCCTGGTCGCCATAGTCGATCTCGCCCCAGTTGTGCTGCTCGGGGTCCAGGTCCACCCAGCGCGCGCCCACCATCGCGATCTGCGGGTCGGTGAACACCACCGCCAGCGGGGTGCGGCGTCGGTGGGCCCGCACCTTGGGGAAGGTCGCGGCGTTCTCCCCCGCGATGCTGCCCTCGTCGGCAGCCTCGTGCAGCAGCGGGCGGTAGCCGGCGACGTCCCCGGCGAAGAAGATGTGCCCGTCGCCGCAGCGCCCGGTCAGCGGGTCGACGCGGTGCAGGCCCTCGCCCTCGGAGAGCAGCCCCGTGCAGCCCAGGTTCAGGCCGTCCAGGCTGGGGCGGCGGCCGGCGGCCACCAGCACCCGCTCGTAGACCTCGTCCCGGTCGTCGAAGCGAACCCGCACGCCGCCCTCGACCCGCTCGACGCCGTGGAGGGCGTAGTCGAAGCGCACGTCCAGCTCCTCGGCGAACACGCGGGCGGCCTCCCGCTTGACGCAGGGGTCGCTCAGGGGGCCGATGACGTTGCGGATGCCCACGAGGGTGGTGCGGACCCCCAGGCGGTGCAGGGCCTGGCCCAGCTCCAGGCCGATGACGCCGGTGCCCACGACCAGGACGCTCTCGGGGAGGTCGTCCAGGTCGAAGACGTCGTCGTTCTGCATCAGGGCGTCGCCCAGGCCCCGGAAGGGCGGGGGGATGAAGGGGTGGCTGCCGGTGGCGATGACCGCCGCCTTGAAGCGGACCTCGGTGTGGTCGTCCACCCGGAGGGTGTGGGGGTCGACGAAGCGCCCGCGCCCGTGGAGGAGGCGCCCGGCCTCGGCGTGCGCGTCGGTGGCCTCCAGCACGAAGCCGACGAAGCGGTCCCGCTCCCGCTTGACCCGGTCCAGCACGGCCGGGCCGTCCACGGTGACGCCCTCGACGCCGACCCCGAACACGCCGGCGTGCCGGGCATGCCAGGCGGCGTCGGCGGCGGCGATCAGCAGCTTGGAGGGCATGCAGCCCACGCGCGCGCAGGTGGTGCCCAGGGGCCCCGGGTCGATCATCACGGCGGTGGCGCCCGCCTTCTCGGCGGCGCGGCGGGCGTTGAGCCCCGCCGTGCCCGCCCCCAGGATCGCGACGTCCACCTCGACCGTCTTCATCTCGGACTCCTTGCCTGCGTGCGCTTGCACGTATGCCGTCCGAGGGCCGCGGTCACAGCGTCAGGGTCTCGTCCGCCAGTATCGTGCCCTGGTCGTCGACGAAGGCGACCCGCAGGGTGCCGGTGCCGGGGTCGGCCTCGAAGAGGCAATAGCTCCAGGTGCCCAGCAGCACCGGGTACTGGGCGCGGTCGCCCTGGAACAGCTCCGCGATGGGGTTGATGAAGCTGCCGGAGGGGCCCGCCGCCACCTCGTAGAGGTCGTCGCCGTCCACGCCGGGCGGGGAGACGGTGGCCAGGCCGCCGTAGTGCAGGTCCCCGGTCACGAAGACCACGCCGGGCGTCGCCAGCGCGGCCTCCAGGGCGACCTGGCGCTGCGCGGGGTAGCCCTGCCAGCGGTCCTCGTCGAACAGGGTGCCGAACAGGGCGCTGTGGTCGGTGAAGTGCACGCTGCTGAGCACCACCTTGAAGCGCGCGGTGCTGATCGCCAGGGCGTCGACGAGCCACAGGAGCTGCTCGGGGGAGACGATCTGGTCGACGTCCCGCTCCCCCCGGCAGTCCAGGACGAAGAGCTGGAGGACCTCGCCCCAGCGCAGGGTCCGCCACAGCCCGCTGCCCCCGGGGCCGACCTGCATGGGCACGTCCTCCCGGAAGGCGAGGGTGGCGTTCTCGACCTGCTCGACGGTGACCGTCTCCCCCAGGATCCAGTTGTTGCCCACCTCGTGGTCGTCCCAGGTGGCGACGAGGCTGGTGCTGTTGCTCAGGCTCCGCAGCGAGGGGGTGGCGAACGCCCGCTCCCAGTACGCCCGGTACTCCTCGACCGTGTACGCCCCGTCGGCGTAGACGGTGTCCCCCAGCAGCAGGAAGAAGTCGAAGGCCTCGGCCGCCGCGTGGTTCAGGCTCTCCCAGTCCGGGTTCTCGCTGCCCAGGCAGCTCGTGGCGCCGAATCGGAGGACGCGATATCCGCCCGGGCCCAGGGCCGAGCGGAAGCGGGCGACCTCGCTGCGGCGCTCCCCGTCCGCCGCATAGAAGGCCAGGCTGTAGGCGGCGTCGGCGGCCAGGTTGACCAGCCCGACCTGGGTGACCCCGTTGATGGGCGCGGGGCAGTGGAAGCGCCGCTCCTGCACCCATTCGTCGCCGTCCGCGCGCATCAGCACCAGCGTGAGGGCGGGCTCGGCGCTGCGGCAGGCCACCAGCGCTGTGTCGGAGGTGGCGTCGCCGATCCGGACGCCCCAGGCGAAGGAGGCCTCGTCCCAGCGTCCCGGGGCGTCCCAGGGCGCGGGCTCCGGATCGCGGGAGGGCGCCGCGGTGGGCCCGCCGGAGTCGTCGAGGGGGTCGTCAGCGCAGGCGGGCAGCACGGCGGCGGCGGTCGCGCTGGCCAGGAACTGGCGTCGGTTGGGTCGCATGGCGGGCCTCCGGGTGTCCTGGAGCCCCTATCCGCGCTGGCGCCGCGGCGCGACTGACCGGGCGCATCGATCACAATCCTGATCCGGAGCGCCATTCTTCGTCCTCTATCCGGTATCCTGTCCGGCCAACATGAGGGGACGTCATGCCTGGACAACCGCGAACCCCCATTGATGTCGTCGAGCTGCCCGAGTGCTGCGCGATCCGCCTGCGGCTCACGCGGGACACCGAGGCGGCCACCCGCTCGGAGCGTCAGACCTACCGCTTGATCCCGGAGACCGGGGGGCTCTCGACCCCCGCCGTCCTGGCTTGGGATGAGGAGATGCGCGGCCTGCTCTCCGCGCTCCGCCGCGGGACGAGCCTGCCCCACCAGCGCAACCGGCTGGCGGAGCGCCTGGCGAGCTTCCTCGATCCTCTGGGCTGGGCGGTGACCGAGGCCCGGGTGGAGGACGCCCTCCGCCAGGGCCTGCCGGTGGACCTCACCGTCTGCACCGACGCCATCGAGCTGTTCGCGCTGCCCTGGGAGCTGGTGCCCCTGCCCCGCGCCGGGGTCCGCCTGGGCCAGGCGGAGCGGGTGCTGCTGCGCTACACCCTGGATCGGGGCAAGCAGGTGGAGCCCGCGACCCTCACCGAGCCGGGGCGGCTGCTGGTGGCCTGGTCCGACGCGGGCGGGGCCGTGCCCCACACCGAGCACGTCGCGGCGATCGCCCAGGCCGCCCAGGACGGCGGGGTGGTGTTCGACCCCAACCGGGACGTGGTGCCCCGGGCCACCCCCGAGACCCTGCGCGAGGCCCTCCGGGCCGCCGGGCCGCCGGTGCTGGCGCTCCACCTGCTCTGCCACGGCCGGTCCATCGGCGAGGCCTTGACCCAGGGCCTGGTGCTGGGTCGCCCCGGGGCGGAGCTCGAGGTCACCGGGCCTGAGCTGCGCCAGCTCCTCGCGCCGTCCTTCTCGCTCCTGCGGCTCGTCGTGCTCGCGGCCTGCAGCGGCGGCGGCAACCCCGCGTTCTCCTACCTGACCAGCAACCCCGCGCTCGAGCTGCACTGGCCGGGGGTGGAGGCGGTGGTCGGCACCCGCTTCCCCATCCGCGTCGACGCCTCCACCGCGCTCTGCGAGGCCCTCTGGGGGGCGCTGCTGCGGTCACGGGCGCCGGTGGAGGACGCGGTGCGCGCCGCGCAGGCCGCGCTCGCCAGCCGCTTCGACGCCCAGGCCTGGGCCGGGCTCCAGCTCTATCACCGCACCCGGGGCGGGCTGCGCAGCCGCGTGGCGTGGACCGCGCCCGACGCCGCCCCGGTCGCGCCGACCCGCTTCGAGCGCCGCCTGCTGGTGTACATGGCCGCCCACGCCTGGCCGCTCTCCGGCGAGAGTCTGCCGGTGGAGGCCCTCAGCCGCGGCGTCGACGCCTTCCAGGAGCAGGTCCGGGAGGTCGCCCAGGCCTGGGGCGGCCACATCACCCAGGCCGAGGGCCTGCGGGCCGTCCTGCGCTTCGGCCTGGAGGACGACGTGCGCCCTCCCCTGAGCCGGGGGGCCGACGCCGCGATCGACCTGCGCGACCGCATGCGCAGCCTGGACCGCCGCGACATCCCCGCCTTGATCGCCCGCATCGGCCTGAACCAGCAGCACACCTTCGTGGAGCTGCTGGACCCCCCGGTGGTCCGGGGCATCGGCGCGAACCTGGCCGAGGACCTGGCCGCGCTGGCGCCGGACGCCACCATCGCGATCTCATCCGGCGTGCACGACGCCCTCGCCGGCCAGATCAACACGCTGCCCCTGCCCCTGCCCGAGGGCGCGCGGGTCACCCAGGCCCACAAGCTGATCGCGCTGGTCCCCGCGGCCCCCGCGGCCCCGCTGCTGGGCCGGGAGCTGCAGCTCCGCGAGCTGGACGCGCGGTGGCGGGAGGCGGCCGGGGGGCGCGGCCAGGCGGCGCTGTTCACCGGCGGCAAGGGCATCGGCAAGACCCGCCTGGTGAGCGAGTTCGCCCGCAAGGTCGTGGCCCGAGGGGGGTTGGTCATCGAGGGCCACGGCTACGCGGATCGCCGCGCGACGCCGCTCCACGTCTTCATCGACGCCCTGGAGCAGTCCATGCGCCTGGGGCGGGACCTCAACGACCCGCAGCGGATCCTCCTCCTCCGGGACACCCTGAGCCGGGCGGGCCTCGCCCACCTCATCCCGACGATCTCTGCCATCCTGAACCCCAACACCCGGGACCACCGCCCCTCGAACGCCAGCGCCGCCAGCATGCGCGACGAGCGGGCCCAGGCGATCTGGACCTGGCTCAAGGCCACCGCGGCCCGCGCCCCGGTGCTGCTCGTCCTGGAGGACCTCCACTGGGCGGACCGCTCCACCCTGGAGGCCATCGGGACGCTGCTGCCCGGCGTCAGCCAGCTCCCTCTGCTGGTCATCATGACCTGGCAGACGCCCTGGGAGAAGGAGCGGGGCCCGCCGGCCGAGTGGTCGCCGATCGACCTCCAGCAGCGCCTCCAGGAGCTGAGCGAGGACGACGCCCGCGCCCTGGTCGCCGCGCTGACCGAGGGGGCGCCCCTCGACCCGGACGACGTCGACGACATCGTCGCGCGCGCCGGCGGGGTGCCGCTGCTGCTGGAGCACCTGGTGAAGGTGCCCCCGGGCGGCGCGCTGACCGACAACCTCGTCGGCGTCGTGGACGGGCTGCTCTCCCGGATCGAGGGGGACGCCCTGAGCCTGCTCTACGACGTGGCGGTCCTGGGCGCGGACTTCGACCGGGCGCTGCTCCGGGACATCGCCACCCCCGCGCCCGACCGGATCGACGCGGCGCTGCGCGCCCTCGTCAGCGCTGACATCCTCGTCCACAAGAGCGGCGTGGGCGGCGGCGCGCGCTTCGGCTTCCGCCACCCGGTCACCGGCGAGGTGGCCTACAACCGCATCCCCGACACCGAGCGCCGGGTCCGCCACGCCCGCATCGCCGCCGTGCTGGACGGGCCCGGCGCCGAGCGCACCCCCTTCGAGGTCATCGCGCGCCACCTGGAGGCGTCCGGGGCCCCCGAGGCGGCGGTGGATCGCTGGATGCAGGCGGCCCGGCTCCACCTGATCGCGGGCGCGAACGCCGAGGCCATCGACGCGCTGGAGTCCGTGCTCGGCGCCCTGGCGAAGCTCCCGGACGACCCCCCGCGTCACATCGTGGAGATCCGCACCCGCAGCCTGCTGGGCCCCCTGTACATGGAGCGCGTCGGCTACGCCGCCCAGGTGGTGGAGCAGACCTACGCCCGCGCCCGGACCCTGCTGCCCGAGATCGAGGACCCGGAGCTGACCTTCCAGGTCCGCTGGGGCATCTGCGCCTATGAGCTGGCCCGCGGCGCGTACAAGGAGGCCCTGGAGATGGGCCAGTCGCTGCTGGAGACCGCTCAGGCCACCCAGGCGCCGCCCCAGCTCCTCTACGCCCACACCGCCGTGGGGGTGCCGCTCTACTACCTGGCCCACTACGTCGAGGCCCTGGAGCACCTCGCGGCCGTCCCGGACGTCGCCACCCTCGAAGTGAGCCACGGCCCGGCCGCCCTCATGGGGCCCCTGCCGGCCGTCGTCGCCTTCGCCTACCGGGGCCTCGCGGTCTTCCTGCTCGGCCGACCGGACGAGGCGATGGCCCTCTTTCAGCAGACCCGGCATCAGGTCGACGCCCTGGGGCACCCGTTCTCCGACGCCGTGCTGGTGGCCTGCGAGGTGGTGCTCTACCTGTGGCGCGGGGAGCCCGAGGTGGTCAACGCCCGCGCTGCGGCCCTCAGCGCGCTCATCGAGACCCACCGCTTCGGGGGCTACGCGCCGCTGGCGGAGTTCTTCCAGTGGTGGAGCGACGCCCAGCTCGCGCCGGTGCCCGACCCCATGAGCGCGATGCTCGGCCGGCTGGAGAAGTGGCAGGAGACCGGCACGGACACCCTTCAGCCGCTGCTGTACGCGGTGATCGCCGAGTTCGTGATCGCGCAGGACCCGGCGCAGGCGCACCAGTGGGTCGACAGCGCGCTGGCGCTGCTGGACGCGATGGAGAGCGACACCTGGCGCTCCGAGCTGCTGCGCATCCGCGCGAAGGCGCTGCGCCAGCAGGGGCAGACCGACGCCGCCCGCGAGGTGCTGGAGCAGGCCCTCGGGGTCGCGGAGGCCCAGAGCGCGGCCACCCTCGCGCTGCGGGTGACGGCGGACACGGAGGGGATCCTCGACCCGGAGGCGCACCGCGCGCTGGTCGACCGCTGGCTCGCGGCGGTCGACGGCGGGGATGACATCCCCTGGATCGCCGCGCTGCGAGCGTCGGGATAGGGGGAGGATCGAGAGTCCGAAGCCCGACGAGGAGGGACGGTGACGACGAGCCGGAGCACCCACGCGGCCGCTGAGGTGGCCCGCATGAACACCTTCTTCCCCCTGATGCCCACCCTCGGCAACCGCTGGGCGCGGCGTCGCCCCTGGGAGGGCATGCGGGTGGCGGTCAACGCCCACCTGACCACCCTCACCGCCGCCCTGATGCGCGAGCTGACCCTGGGCGGCGGCGAGTGGTCGGTCTGCGCGTCCAGCCCGGCCACCACCGACCTCGCGGTGGTCGAGCTGCTGCGCGAGGAGGGCGTGAGCGTCTACACCGGCGGCGACCTCACCAACCGCCACCTCTCCACCCTCGACGACAACCCCGAGCTGATCGCCGACGTCGGCTTCGAGCTGCTGGGCACCCTGCTGGCCCGGCGCCCCGAGCAGGCCCAGGGGCTGCGCGCGGCGGTGGAGATCACCCGCACCGGCGTCACCCGGCTGCGGGCGGCCTCGCTCCCCTTCGCGGTGGTGAACCTCAACGACGGTCTGTTGAAGTCCAACCTGGAGAACCGCCACGGCGTGGGCAACGGGCTGTGGACCTCGGTCACCGCCATCACCGACATGCAGATCGCCGGGCGCCGCGTGCTGGTCGTCGGCTACGGCCCGGTGGGCCAGGGGCTCGCCGCCTACGCCCGGGCCCAGGGCGCGGCGGTCTCGGTGGTCGACCGCGACCCCATCCGCCGGCTCTCGGCCCACTACGACGGCTTCATCACCCCCTCCCTGGGCGAGGGCCTGGCCCGCGCCGAGATCGCCGTCACCGCCACCGGGGTCGAGCGCGCCATCGCCCTGGAGCACCTGGAGGTCGCCCGCGACGGCCTCGTCCTGGTCAACGCCGGCCACGGCGGCCAGGAGATCGACGTCGCCCGCCTGCGCGAGGTCGCCGAGAAGGGCGACCAGCTCGGGCCGCTCTGCACCCGCTACAAGCTGCCCGGCGGCCCCTGGCTCACCGTGCTCGGCGGCGGCCACCCCCTCAACATCGTGACCAACTCCGGCTCCCCCGAGCCCGTGCTGATGCAGTTCGCGCTGCTGGGCATGACCCTGGAGTGGCTCGCGCAGGCCGCGCTGAAGCCGGGCGAGGTCCTCGTCCCCGTCTCCATCGAGGCCGAGGTCGCCCAGCTTGCGCTCAACGCCCTCGGCCAGAGCTGAGTTGAGTGGACGAGTCCACCCGCCGCGTGTTCGAGGCCGTGGAGGCTCTCCAGCGTGGCGATCCCGCCCGGGCCGAGGCCCTGCTGCGTGACGCGCTGCCCGCGCTGGCGTCTCCCTCCGTGCGCGCCCGCGCCCTCGGCCTCCAGGCGCAGGCCCTGCTGGCCCTGGGGCGGGCCCCCGAGGCCCGCGACGCCCTGCGCGGCGCCCTGCGCCTCGCCCGCGACCTGAACGACCCCGACGGCCTGCACCAGCTCCGGGCCCTTAACGGCCGCGTCTACGCCCGCCTGGCCGAGGATCAGCACCAGGCGCGCCTCGCGGCGGATGAGGCCGAGGCCCTCGACGCCTCCTTGGAGGCCCTGCTCGCCGCGGCCGAGACCCCCCGGGACGCCGCGATGGTCTTCGTGCGCAAGGCCAACCAGGCCCTCGACCAGGGCGAGGACGCTCTGGCGCTGGCCCGAGAGGGCCTCGCGCGCGCCCTGGCCTGCGACGGCGCCACCCGGGAGCAGGTGCTCGCCCTGCTCTGCGTGGCCCGCGCCGAGCCCGAGCGCCGCGCCGCGCACCTCGAGCGCGCCCGGGGCCTCGCGGATCGCGCCGACGAGACCGCCCTGCTCACCGCCGTCGCCCGCGCCGCCGAGGACGCCGGGGTGCCCTTCGCCCCGCGGGTGTTCGGCGCAGACCCGGTAGACTAGCATCATGAGGTCCCCATGCTGCTCACCCTGATGCGCCACGGCATCGCCGAGAAGTGGGCCGGCTCCGACGCGGATCGTCAGCTCACCGAGGGCGGGCGCCGCATCGCCAGCGACGTCATCCGGGGCCTGCGCGGCGGCGGCTGGATGCCCGGCGTGGTGATCACCTCCCCGCTGACCCGGGCCCGGCAGACCGCCCAGGTCGTGCTGGACGCCTACCCGGGCACCCCTCTGGAGGTCATGCCCGAGGTGCTCCGCCCCGAGGACGGCCTGCTCGACGAGCTGGGCTGGCGCGAGCTGATCGACCCCATCATCGTGGGCCACGAGCCCAGCCTGAGCCGCCTCGCCGCCGACCTGCTGGGCGCCAAGGGGGTCCTGAGCTTCCAACCCGCCGCGCTGGCCTGCTTCCGGGTGGACGGCCTGCCGCCCCGCCGCCCCGCCGAGCTGCTGTTCTTCGCCCCACCCATCTTCGCCCGCTGCTTCAAATGACGGCGCCGGTCGCCCTGCGCCCCCGCCGCGTGGCCGTGGTCGACATCGGCTCGAACTCCCTGCACCTCCAGGTCGCCGAGCTTCGCGGCGACGCCGCCCCCCGCATGCTGGACACCTGGCGGGTGCCCGTCCGGCTGGGCGCCTACGTGGCCGGCCGGGTGCGCCCCGAGGCCCTGGACGCGGCGGCCGTCGCCCTGCGCCGCCTCGCCACCCGGGCCCGCGCAGCGGGCTGCGACGAGGTCCGCGCCTCCGCCACCGCCTCCCTGCGCGATGCCACCGACGGCGCCCAGGCCGCCGCCACCCTGTCGCAGATCAGCGGCGTGCCCGTTCGGGTGCTCTCCGGGGAGGACGAGGCCCGCATGGCCTGGCTGGGCGCCCGGCGTCGCCTCGACCTGGGGGAGACCCCCGCGCTGGTCATCGACCTGGGGGGCCGGTCCACCGAGCTGGCCCTGGGGGAGGGGGACCGGGTGCTCCGCGCAGCCTCGCTGCCGCTGGGGCACCTGCGCTGCTGGAGCTGGATGAAACCCTGGGATCGCGCGGGCCTGGCCGCGCACGCCCGCGCCATCGTCGGTCCGGTGCGCCCCCACTTCCGGGCGGGGGGCTGGCGCGTGGCCGCCGGCACCGCCGGCACCGCGCTCACCCTGATGGACATGGCCGCCCGCGCCCGGGGCGAGGCCACCCCCCCCGACCGCCACGGCCTCACCGCGACCCTGCCTGAGCTGATCACCCTGGTCGACACGATCGAGGCCACCCCCGCGCCCCAGCGCCTGGAGATGCCCGGCTTCGACGCCCGCCGTCGGGACACCCTGCTCCCTGGAGCTGTGGTATTCCTGGAGCTGCTCCGCGAGCTGGAGGTCCAGCGGGTCACCAGCTCCCGGGGCGCGGTCCGAGAGGGCCTCGTCGAGGCCTGGCTGCTGGAAGAGCCCAACGGGTGTTCAGGATGAGCGCTGTCGCTGCTGCCCTCACCGCGCTGCTCCGCGTCGACGCGGTCAAGCGCGCCCGCGACCTCTACCGTGCCTTCGACGTGCTCTTCGAGCGCATCGGCCAGGACAGCGGCCTGCTGAACCTGGGCCTGTTCGAGGACCCCGCCGCCGAGCTGCACGAGGCCCAGCGCGCCCTGGCCCGCCGGGTCCTGGAGGGCCTGCCCCGAGCGGGCGACTGGCTGGACGTGGGCTGCGGCTACGGCGGGGTGGCCGCCGCGCTGGTGGCCGCCCACCCCGACCTGCGCGTCACCGGTCTCGACGTGCGCGAGCCGGTCATCGACGCCGCCCGCGCGCAGCACCGCGACCCCCGCCTGCGCTTCCTGGTGGGGGACGCCGACGCGCTGCCCTTCCCCTACGGCAGCTTCGACGTCCTCTACAGCATCGACGCCGCCGTGCACTTCCGGGACCGGGGGCAGTTCGCCGGCCAGGCCTGGGTGACCCTGCGTCCGGGCGGACGCCTGGCCCTGACCGACCTCGTCCTGCGCGCGCACCCCTCCGGGATCAAGGCGCGGCTGGCTGAGCGGCTGCGCTTCGGCGCGGCGGACGCCTGGCGTCGGCATCTTCACGACGCGGGCTTCCAGGACATCGAGGTCATCGACCTCTCGGAGCCCGTGTTCGCGGGCCTGGGCCGCTGGGTCGAGCTGCTCGAGCGCGAGCCCGACGCCCTGCCGGGCCCGGTGCGCCGCGCCGCCCTCGCCGCGCTCTCCCGCCTCCACGAGCAGGGCGCGTCCGGCCCGTTGGCCTACGTGCTGGTGCGGGCGACGCGACCCGCAGCCGTTGACCCGCCGTCGGGTTAGGTCACCCCCCTCACCGCCCCACAGGAGACCGCGCGATGGCCGTCAACCGCGCCGAGGTCGTCGATCAGAACTTCACCGAGCAGGTGCGTCGGCTCACCGCCGCCCCTCTGCGCGACGATCCGGACAGCCCCGTGCGCCCCGGCGCGCGCCTCACCGCCCGCGAGGCCCTCGGCATCTTCGAGTCCCAGGTGGCCAGCCGCCACCTCGACCTCGCCAGCCGCTGGCTGAAGACCCGGGACCAGTCCTTCTACACCATCGGCTCCTCCGGCCACGAGGGCAACGCCGCGGTCGCCGCCGCCCTGCGCCCCTCCGACCCGGCCTTCCTCCACTACCGCTCCGGCGCCTTCTTCGTGGAGCGCGCCCGGCAGGTCCCCGGGCAGACCCCCCTGCTCGACGTGCTGCTGGGGGTCTGCGCCTCCGCCGACGAGCCCATCGCTGGCGGGCGCCACAAGGTCTTCGGCAGCGTGCCCCTGGCCATCCCCCCCCAGACCTCCACCATCGCCTCCCACCTGCCCAAGGCGGTGGGCGCGGCCATGACCGTGGACCGGCGGCGGCGCCTGGGCCTCCAGGACCCCGACCCCGACAAGATCGTCGTCTGCACCTTCGGCGACGCCTCGGCCAACCACTCCACCGCCACCGGGGCCATCAACGCGGCGGCCTGGGCGGCCTTCCAGAACATCCCGGTGCCTCTGTTGTTCGTGTGCGAGGACAACGGTCTGGGCATCTCCGTGAACACCCCGCGCGGCTGGATCGGCGCGGCCTACGGCACCCGCCCGGGGCTCCACTACGTGCACGGCGACGGCCTGGATCTGGCGGACGCCTACGAGGCCGCCGCCCGCGCGGTCGAGTTCGTGCGCCGCGCCCGCCGGCCCGCCTTCCTGCACCTGAGCCTCGTGCGCCTGCTGGGCCACGCCGGCTCCGACGTCGAGCAGCTCTACCGCGCCTCCGCCACCATCGAGGCCGACGAGGCGCAGGACCCGGTGCTCGCCTCCGCGCGGCTGCTGGTGGAGAACGGCTGGCTCACCCCGCAGGCGGTGCTGGACCTCTACGAGGAGCTGCGCGAGCGCGTCCGCGCCCTGGCCATCGAGGCCAGCGAGCGCCCCAAGCTCACCACGGCCGAGGAGGTCATGGCCCCGCTCGCCCCGCTGCGCCCCGACGCCATCCAGGCCGAGGCCCGTCGCCGGGCCAGCGACGACGCCCGCCGCGCCTTCTGGGGCAATCGCCTGCCCGAGGCCGACCGCCCCCGCCACATGGCCATGCAGCTCAACCGCTGCCTGGGCGACCTGCTGGTCAAGCACCCCGAGCTGCTCATCTTCGGCGAGGACGTCGCGAAGAAGGGGGGCGTCTACCACGTCACCGCCGACCTCTCCCGGCGCGCCGGGGTGGGCCGGGTCTTCAACACCCTGCTCGACGAGCAGGCCATCCTCGGCCTGGCCATCGGCGCCGGCCAGATGGGCTGCCTGCCCATCCCCGAGATCCAGTACCTGGCCTACCTCCACAACGCCGAGGACCAGCTCCGCGGCGAGGCCGCCACCCTGCGCTTCTTCTCCCGCGACCAGTACCGCAACCCGATGGTGGTCCGGATCGCGTCCTACGCCTACCAGAAGGGCTTCGGCGGCCACTTCCACAACGACAACGCCATCGGGGTGCTGCGGGACATCCCCGGCCTGATCATCGCCTCCCCGGCGCGGGCCGACGACGCGGTGGGCATGCTGCGCACCTGCGTGGCCGCCGCCCACGTCGACGGCGCGGTGGTCGCCTTCCTGGAGCCCATCGCCCTCTACATGACCAAGGATCTGATCGACGGCGACGGGGAATGGACCGTGCCCTACGACCCCGACGCCGAGCCCGTGCCCATCGGGGTCGGCCGCACCTGGGGCGACGGGGCCGACCTCACCCTGGTGTCCTGGGCCAACGGCCTGTGGATGAGCCTGCGGGTGGCCCACCAGTTGGAGGCTGAGCACGGCGTGCGCTGCCGGGTCCTCGACATGCGCTGGCTGGCCCCTCTGCCGGTGGACGACCTCCTGCGCGAGGCCAACGCCACCGGCAAGGTGCTCGTGGTCGACGAGACCCGCCGCACCGGCGGGGTGGCCGAGGCCGTCATCACCGCCCTGGTCGAGGGCGGCTTCCAGGGCCCGATGGCCCGGGTCGCCGGGCACGACAGCTTCATCCCCCTGGGCGACGCCGCCAACCGGGTGCTCGTCCAGGAGCCCGACATCCACCGCGCCGCCTGCGCGCTGCTCGGCCTGGAGACCCCATGACCCGCCTGCTGCTGCTCTGCCCGGGGCGGGGCTCCTACGGCCGCGCCCAGCTCGGCTCCCTGCAGGGCCCCTCCGCGGTCCTGGACACCCTCGACGCCTTCCGCGCCGCCCTCGGGCGGCCCACCCTGCGCCAGCTCGACGCCGCCGAGCGCTTCTCCCCCCGCACCCACCTGGCCGGGGAGCACGCCTCGCTGCTCACCTTTGGCGCCACCGCCCACGACCTGGAGGCCCTCGACCCGTCCAAGGCCCGCGTGGTCGCGGTCGCCGGCAACTCGATGGGCTGGTACACGGCGCTCTACGCGGCGGGCGCCCTGGGCTTGAGCGCGGCCGCGCAGCTCATCGAGACGATGGGCGCCTACCAGGCGGGCAACGTCATCGGCGCCCAGGTGCTCTACCCCACCGTGGGAGAGGACTGGCGCCCCGACCCCACCCTGGCCGCCACGGTCGCCCACGCCCTGGCCCAGCCCGGGGTGTACCTGTCGATCCGGCTGGGCGGCACCGCCGTCCTGGGCGCGGATCGCGACGGCCTGCGCTGGCTGATGGAGCACCTGCCGCCGCTCCAGCGCGGGTCGCGCACCTTCCCGCTCCAGCTCCCCCTGCACTCGGCCTTCCACACCCCGCTGCTGGCCGCGACCTCGGTCCAGGCCCGCGCGGACCTCGGCCGGCTGCCCGTCACCGGCCCCGCTGTGACCCTCGTGGGGGGCGGTGGGCGGGTGTTCCGCCCCTGGGCCAGCCCCGCGGCGATCCTGGACTACACCTTGACCACCCAGGTCACCGACACCTTCGACCTCACCGCCTGTGTCCGGACCGCGATGGGCAGCTTCGCCCCCGACGCAGTGCTGCTGCCCGGCCCCGGCGACACCCTGGGGGCCCCCGTCGCCCAGGCCCTCATCGAGGCGGGCTGGCGCGGCCTGCGCGACCGGCAGGACTTCATGGAGGCCCAGGCCAGCGACCGCCCCGTGGCGCTGTCCATGGCCCGGCCCGAGCAGCGCACCCGGGTGACCGCTTGAGCCAGGCGTTCCGGGAGCGGCTGCTGGAGATCCTCCAGCTCAAGGAGCTGCCTCGGGCCGGCTGGGTGCGCGCGGGGGTGGTCGAGCCCGAGTCGGTGGCCGCCCACAGCTGGGGGGTGGCCTGGCTGGTGCTGGCGCTCTGCCCGCCGGAGCTGGACCGAGGCCGCGCCCTGGCCATCGCCGTGCTGCACGACCTCGCTGAGGTCCGCGTCGGCGACATCACCCCCCACGACAACATCCCCAAGGCCGAGAAGCAGCGCAGGGAGGCCGAGGCGATGGCCGCGCTGATGGCCCCCATCCCCACCGGGGGCGAGCTGATGGACCTGTGGAACGCCTACGGCCAGGACGCCGAGGGGCGCTTCGTCAAGGCCTGCGACAAGCTGGAGCTGGCCCTGCAGGCCGCGCGCTACAGCCGCGACCAGGGCACCGACCCGACCGAGTTCATCGACGCCGCGCTGGCCATGCTGCCCCCCGGCGTGTTCCAGGAGCTGGCCGGCGGGTGAGGGCTACTTGCGGCGGGTCTCCCGAACCCGAAGCGCGAGCACGCCCCGCTCCTTCTCGATCTCGGCGTTCCATTCGTCGGGCGCGCGGATGCTGGCGATGGCCTCGGTCTCGCTGTTGGCCTCGGGGACCAGGTTCTGCCAGCTCTCGGCTTCGCAGAGGGCCTCCAGGTTCGGGTAGCGCCGCACCGTGCCGATGGTGATCGAGCCGTGGCTGCCGAATTCGAGGCGATCGCCCGAGGACATCATGCTGTACTCGAGCGTGTTCAGGACCGCGTAGACCGTCTTCCGGCCCCGCTCCATGTTCTCGAAGGCTTCGACATAAAGTGTGCCGTCAAAGGTGGCCACCTGCGCGTTCCTCCGTGAGTAGGGGTGGTAGGTTCGACAGGCCGGAGCCCGGGAAAAGACAGCGACGGAACGTAGCACGTTCGTCCCGGCCGCGCCCGCCCTACCCCGGAGGCCAGCGCAGGCCGCGCCCGCCCAGCACGTGACAGTGCAGGTGGAACACGCTCTGACCGGCGCCTTCGCCGTTGTTCAGCACCAGGCGATAGCCGCTGGCGGCGACGCCCTCGCGGCGGGCGACCTCGGCCGCCGCCAGCATCACCCTGCCCAGCAATTCGGCGTCCTCGGGCCCGGCCTCGGCCACGTTGACCAGCGGCTTGCGGGGCACCACGAGCACATGCACGGGGGCCTGGGGGTTGATGTCCCGGAAGGCCACGACCCACTCGTCCTCGTAGACGATGTCGGCGGGGATGTCCCGGCTGATGATCTTCTCGAACAAGGTGGGCATGCAGCGGGCTCAGTAGCTGGCGGTGATGGGGAGGATCAGCATGCCCTCCTCATACCTCGGTCCGGCCACCATCATGGTGCTCCCTCGGTTGATCGAGACCGTCGTGTCGATCAGCTTGTTGCTCTGCTTGTACATCTCGACCCGCACCCGGGCGCGCTGGTCGTCCACCGAGAGCACCGTCACGGTGACCTTGCGCCCGCCCTCCACCGAGAACGAGGCGTCCTTGCCCACGGCCACCGCGCTGCGGTTGGTGTCGAGCACGGTGAAGTTGTTGTAGCGGAGGATCGCGAGGTGCCGCTCGATGTTCTTGAGCCGGGGGTCGACGTACTCGGCGCCCTCCTTGGCGTGGACGACCATGAGCTGGATGTCGACCTTGTCGGCGACAGGGGCGCTCTTCGCAGGGGCCGGGCGGGCCGGCGGCGGCTTGCCCCCCTGGGCCCAGGCCACGTCGGACGGCGCCGCGAAGGCGAGCACGAGCGCCAGAGGGAGGGCGAGGAGCCAGCGACGGGTGGGGGACATGGTTCGCTCCTGCATACGCTCAGACCTCGCCCTCGTCAATCATCAGGAAGATGGGGGCGCCGTCTTCGAGCTGTACCACCTGGACGATCACCTCGTCCGCGTATTCAAGGGATTCGACCGCCGCGCCGTTGTTTTCGAGGATCTCCAGCTCGGGGTCCGGGGCGGGCGGATCGGTGACCGTGGCCACAGGGGTCTCGACCTCCGTGGGGGTCTGCTCGACGCCGCCCAGGCGGTTGGGGTCGGCGCTGTAGACGCCGATGAGCAGGGCCGCGACCGCCGCCACGATGAGGGTGGGGTTGCCCAGCAGCAGCCGCCACAGCGGGACCGGCTCGGGCTCGGCGTCGGGCTCGTCGATGGGGCGGGGCTCGGGGCGGGGCAGGCTGTTCATGATCGCGGCGGTGAGGGCGACGTCCTCCTCGGCGCTCATGGCGGCCGTGGCGGCCACCGCCGCGCGCAGCTCCCGGGCGATCGGGTCCCAGCCGGGCACGTGCTCGGGGTCCTCCATGCCCAGGTCGTGGGCGATGACGGGCCAGAGGCTCTCGAACTCCGCGGGCCTGGCTTCGGTGTTGATCGCCTCGCGCACCATGCGGCCCAGCTCGGCGTAGCGGTTCATGGTCCGGTGCGCGCCGCGGTCCGCGCTGAGGCGCTGGACCAGGGCGAGGCGCTGTTCCCGGCTCAGCTCGCCGTCGTGCAGGGCGGAGAGCAGCGCGTCGGGGTCGGGCTCAGGCTCGGGCAGCACGGCGGCCATGACCGCGTCGACCACCGGCAGCGCGGGCTCGGCGGTGAGGGCCTCGCGCAGGGCGGCGGAGGTGGCGTCCCAGCCGTCGTCCAGGGTCAGGGCGGCCATGACGTCGGCCACGACATCGACCGGTGGACCGGCGTTCTCCAGGAGCGCGACGCGGAGGCGACCGCGCAGGTCGCGCAGCTCGGCCAGGCGGGGCTCGGCGTCGGCGAGGGCCAGCAGCTCGTCGCGCTCGGCGGCGCTGGCTTCGCCGTCGAGGGCGCGCATCAGGAGCGCGTCGAGGCGTGCGATCTCGGGCTGGCTCATGATCTCTCCGTCCGCCCCGGGCGGGGGCATGGACCCGGGCTTGTCGACTTGGACGGGCGCGGCGCCGATTCATTCAGGATTCTTCGAAGCCTGTCACGATCGGTCATCGCATGCTCCGTTCACACCCTGGGACGGCTGGGGTCGCGGTTTCTTCAACGCCTCGGCATGTCATCCTTCAACAGCCCCTGCAGCTTCTTCCGCGCGTAGAAAAGCCGGCTCATCACCGTGCCTTCGGGGACCTCCAGCGCGTCGGAGATCTCCTTGTAGGACAGGCCCTCGACCTCGCGCAGCACGATGATCTGGCGGTGATCGGGGGAGAGGGTGTCCAGGGCGTCGAGGATGCGCTGCTGGAGCTGCTTGCGGGCCAGCTCGCGGCCCGGATCGCCGACGTGGTGGTTGGGATCGATGCCGCCGTCGGCGTCGCGGGTGGCGATGGACTCGTCGAACTCGGTGGCCTGGTGCTTCTTGTGCTTGCGGACGTGATCGATCGCCACGTTCATGGCGATCCGGTAGAGCCAGGTGTAGAAGCTGGCCTCCAGCCGGAAGCGGTTCAGGTTGTGGTAGGCCTTGATGAAGGCCTCCTGGGTGAGGTCGCGGGCCTCCTCGCGATCGCGGACCATGCCGCAGACCATCGTGTAGACGCGCCCCTGGTAGCGCTCGACCAGCGCGCGGTAGGCCGTCGGGTCACCGGCGAGGACCGCCTCGACCGCCTCGCGGTCCTGGGTGCGCTGCTCTGCAGTCATGGCCATGGGTGTTGCTCGTCTCCGCAGTCGTAGGGGGGGACCCCCGGGCAGGGTAGTACAATCCAAGAGGCAGGGTCAGTGCGCCCCGGCCCAGGTGCGGGCGTGGCCGGTGTCGACGCGCAGCGGGACCACCAGCTCGGCGGCGGACTCCATCTCCTGCTTGACCAGCGCGGCCACCGCGTCGACCCGGCCCTCGGGGACCTCCAGCAGCAGCTCGTCGTGGACCTGCAGCAGCAGCTTCGCGTCGGGCGCCTCGGCGTGGAGCCGGCGATGGACGCGGGCCATCGCGATCTTGATGAGGTCGGCGGCGGAGCCCTGGATGGGGGTGTTGATCGCGATGCGCTCGGCGGCCATGCGGTCGCGGACGTTGCGGCTGGTGAGGTCGGCGATGGGGCGGCGGCGGCCCCACAGGGTGCGGGCGAAGCCGTTCGCCTTGGCGTCGGCGATGGCCTGGTCCATGTACGTGCGCACCTGGCTGTAGCGGGCGAAGTAGTTGTCGATGTAGGCCTGGGCCTCGCCCCTGGGGATGCCCAGATCGTTGGACAGCCGGAAGGCGCTCATGCCGTAGACGATGCCGAAGTTGATCGCCTTGGCCGCGCTGCGTTGGGTGGGGGTGACGGCGTCCTGGGCCACGCCGAAGATCTCGGAGGCGGTGCGGCGGTGGATGTCCTGGCCCTGGAGGAAGGCTTCGACCAGGGGGCCCTCCTTGCAGTAGTGGGCCAGCAGCCGCAGCTCGACCTGGGAGTAGTCGCAGGACAGGAAGACCTGGCCTTCGGCGGCGATGAAGCAGTCGCGGATGCGGCGGCCGTCGTCGGAGCGGACGGGGATGTTCTGGAGGTTGGGGTCGTTGGAGGACAGCCGGCCGGTGGCCGCGACGGCCTGGTGGAAGCTGGTGTGGACCCGGCCGGTGACCTTGGAGACCGCGGAGGGCAGGGTGTCGACGTAGGTGCTCTTGAGCTTGGTCAGCGCCCGGAAGTCGAGGATGGTCCCGGGCAGCGGGTGCTGGTTGCGCAGGCGCTCCAGGGTGGAGGCGTCGGTGCTGAAGCCGGTCTTGGTCTTCTTGATGGGCTCCAGGCCCAGCTCGTCGAACAGCACCTCGCGGAGCTGCTTGGGGGAGTTGATGGTGAACTTGCGGCCGGCGAGCTTGTAGATCTCGTCCTGCAGCTCCTTGATGCGGCCGGTCAGCTCGACGGAGAGGGCCTTGAGGCGCTCGACGTCCAGGCCGATGCCGTTGCGCTCCATCTCGGAGAGCACGGGGACCAGGGGCAGCTCGATGTCGCGGTAGACCTCGGTGAGCTGGGCGGCCTCCAGGCGCTTGCCCAGCTCCTGGTCGAGCAGCCAGGTGACGTGGGCGTCCTCGGCGCCGTAGCGGGTGGCCTTGTCGATGGGCACGTCGGCGAAGGTGGCGTTGGGGCCCAGCCCGGCGGTGGCCTCGGCGTAGGCGATCATGCTGTGGCCGAGGTAGCGCAGGGCGAGGTCGTCGAGGCCGTGGCGGTTGCGGTCGGGCTCGAGCAGGTAGTCGGCGAGCATGGTGTCGCCGCCGATGCCGGCGATGGCGTAGCCGTTCTGCGCGAGCACCGAGAGGTCGTACTTGAGGTTCTGGCCGACCTTGATGATGTTGGGGTCGCGCAGCAGCGGGCCGATGCGGGACATGGCCATCGCCTCGGAGAGCTGCTCGCCCTCGGTGTGGCCCACGGGCACGTAGACCGCGTCGTCCGCGGACCAGCTCAGGCACACGCCGACGAGCTTCGCCTGGAGGGGGTCGAGGGAGGTGGTCTCGGTGTCCACCGCCACCCGGCCGGCCTTGCGGATCCGGCCGATGGCGACGTCGAGCTGCTCCAGGGTGCGCACGGTGCGGTACTTGTCGAGGTCGACCGGGGAGGCCTCGGCGACGGCGGGGGACTCCTCCTGGAGGTCGCGGAGGTGGGTGCGGAACTGCCAGGCCATGAACAGGCTGCGCAGGCGGTCGTCGTCGCGGTCGTGGGCCTCCAACTCCTCCAGGGTGAGGGGCAGCTCGCAGTCGACCTTGATGGTGGCGAGGGTGTAGGAGAGGCGGGCGCTCTCGGCCTCGTCGGCGATGGTCTTGCCCCGCTTGCCGCCGATGTCGGCGGCGTGGGCGATGACGTCCTCCAGGCCGCCGTACTTCTGCACGTACTGGCTGGCGGTCTTCACGCCGATGCCGCGCACGCCGGGGATGTTGTCGGAGGCGTCGCCGGCCAGGGCCAGGATGTCGACGACGCGCTCGGGGGGCACGCCGAAGCGGTCGACCACCCCGGCGGTGTCGATGAGCTGGTCCTTCATGATGTCGAGGATGGTGATGTTCTCGTCGACGAGCTGGCAGAGGTCCTTGTCGCCGGTGACCAGCACGGCCTTGAGGTCCTCGCCCGCCCAGCGCTTGGCCAGGGTGCCGATGATGTCGTCGGCCTCGAGGTTCTCGATGGCGAGGTAGCGGTAGCCCCAGGCCTCGACCAGCTCCTCGAACCTGGGCCACTGCTCGCGCAGCTCCTCGGGCATCTCGGGGCGGTGGCCCTTGTAGTCGGCATAGATGTCGACCCGGAAGGAGGGGCCCTTGTCGAAGACCACGACGATGTAGTCGGGCTCATGCTCCCGCTGGAGCTTGCGCAGCATGTTCGCGAAGCCCAGCAGCGCGCCGGTGTGGACGCCGTTCGCGGTCATCTTGGGCATGCCGTGGAAGACGCGGAAGGCGTGGTTGCTGCCGTCGATCAGGAAGAGCTTCTTGGGCATGTCGGTCTCCGGGGGTGCGCCGTTGGGGCATATCACGGAGCGGGAGCCGGCGGCGCCTCGACCAGGACGAAGAGGTTCAGCCAGCGCTCGCCCAGCGGCAGGGAGCGCTGCTCGTAGTTCTCCAGGAAGGCGTCCACGCCGACCTTGGCGAGCTTCACCGGCGCGTCGGTGAGGTAGTCCTGCTCGGGCACGTAGAGGTCGGGGCGCTTGCCGAAGACGTAGGGGTAGTCGAACTTCTCGTGGCCGGCCATGCCGGCGCCCATGTCCTCGACGGGCTTGCGGGCGATGTAGGGGTCGCTGAGGCCCCACATGTCGAGGGTCCGCAGCCCGGCGGCGTAGGGGATCGTGCCGGCGGAGTGGATGGCGAGCACGGCGTCGGGGGGGAAGAGGCGGGCGAGGGCGCGGCCCACGGCCAGCCGGTCCTCCATGACCTGCGCGCGGAAGCGGGCCTCGGCGAGCATGCTGCGGTAGCTGGGGATGGCGCTGCCCAGCACGGCCAGGGCGGCGAGGCCGACGACCCCCGCGGCCAGGGGGCGGGACCGCGCGGCGAGGGACCTCGTCGTCCACACCAGCCCGTCCTGGGCCAGCAGGCAGAGCGGCCCCAGGAAGGGGGCGATGAAGCGCCAGGTGACCTTGAAGTCTCCGCCCACCGCGACGATGTAGCCGCCATACCCCAGGGTGATCGCCAGCAGAAGCCGTTCGCGGGCCTGCTGGACGCGCGTCGCGGCCAGCCCCGCGCCCAGCAGGGCCAGGGCGCAGAGGGCGGGGTGGTCGGCGACGAAGCCGGCGATGTAGGCCACGCCCCGCAACCACTGGGCGCTGCCGCCGCCGGTCTTGGCGTAGAAGGTGTTGGGCAGGGGCTGGCCGTAGTAGGCCAGCCGGAAGGCGAACAGGGCGCCGACGATCCCCGCGAAGGCGGCCCAGCCCAGGCCCAGGCGGCGCCAGGCCGCCCGGTCGGCGGGGCGATCGCCCAAAAGCCGTGCGCCATGCAGCAGGCCGAACAGCAGGATGCCCTCGGGCCGGGTCAGCGCGGCCACCCCCAGCACCACGCAGGACCAGGGGAAGCGCCGGGGGTCCTCGACCTCGCGCAGCATGAGCCCCAGCGCGACGACCCCGAGCGCGGCGAAAGCGGCGGTCTCCAGCCCCTGCACGGCCTCCAGGGCGAACGGGGCGTTGACGGCGAGCAGGGCAGGGGCGACGAGGGCGGCGCGGTCCCCGACGACGGGGCGGCCGATGGCCCACAGGGCCCACAGCATGACCAGCGAGGCGAGGATGCCGCCCCACACCGAGGCCCACAGCGGGTCGCCCCCGGCCGCGATGACCCCGGCCAGCCCGACGGTCCACAGGAAGTTGGTGAAGCCCTCCACCGGCTCGCCGAGGTTGAACACCAGGCCGTGGCCCTCGGAAAGGTTGCGGGCGTAGCGGTAGGAGATGAAGGCGTCGTCCTGGACATTCAGGCCGAACGACAGCTCCTGCGCCAGCAGCGCGGCCGCGATCAGGGCGAGGAGGAGCGCGGGGCGGAGCTTCATGCCGTGGGCTCTGTCATGGATCGGTCGGGGGGGCTCCGGCCGGGCGCCGGGCGGTTAGAGGGAACAACCAGGAGGCTCCCATGACCAGCGACAGCCTGTACAACCCCACCGACGAGCATCGGATGCTCCGGGAGATGGTGGCTGACTTCACCCGTCAGGAGGTGGAGCCGCAGGCGGAAGAGTACGACACGCGGGAGTGCCTCAACGTCCCCCTCTTCCGAAAGCTCGGTGAGCTGGGCCTCCTGGGGGTCACCGTCCCCATGGAGGACGGCGGCGCGGGCATGGACGCCACCGCCGCGGTCATCGTGCACCACGAGCTGTCGAAGTCCGATCCGGGCTTCTGCCTGGCCTACCTGGCCCACGCGATGCTGTTCGTGAACAACTTCTACAACTGCAGCGACGCCGAGCAGCGCGCGCGGTACCTGCCCCGGGTGCTCAGCGGGGAGTGGGTCGCCGGCATGGCCATGACCGAGCCGGGCTACGGCACCGACGTGCTGGGCATGACCACCACGGCGGTGCGGGACGGCGCGCACTGGGTGATCAACGGGACCAAGACCTACATCACCAACGGCCCCGAGGGCTTCTGCTTCCTCATCTACGCCAAGGTCGACGGGCGGGTGACCTCCTTCGTGGTCGACCGGGACTGTCCGGGCTTCTCCACCTCCAACCACATCCCCAAGATGGGCATGCGGGCCTCGTCGATGAGCGAGCTGATCTTCGAGGACTGCCGCGTCCCGGTGGGCAACCTGCTGGGCGAGCCGGGCGGCGGGCTGATCCACATGATGCGCAACCTGGAGATCGAGCGGCTGACCCTGGCGGCCATGAGCCTGGGCATCGCCGATCGCTGCCTGGAGCTGATGGTCAACCACGCCGCCGAGCGGGTGGCCTTCGGCAACCCCATCAACCGCTTCGGGCAGATCCAGCGCTACATCGGCGAGTCCTACGCGAAGACCGAGGCCGCGCGGGCGCTGGTCTACGCCGTCGCCCTGGACGTGGGGCCCGCCAAGCACAACCGCCTGGGCTCGGACGCCGCCAAGCTGTTCGCCGCGCCGGTGGGCAAGGAGGTCGCCGACAACGCCATGCAGGTCATGGGCGGCCAGGGCTACTGCCGGGAGTACCCTGTCGAGCGGCTGCTGCGGGACGCCAAGCTGCTGGAGATCGGCGGGGGCACGCTGGAGTCCCACCAGAAGAACATCACCAAGGACCTCACCCGGGCGATGACGCGCTGAGCGCGGCGGCGGCCAGGCCCTCGGCGGTGTGGGGGTCGGCGACGGCGGCGACGGTGAGGCCCAGGGCGCGGGCCTCTCGTGCGGTGGAGGGGCCGATGGCGACGATCCGGGCGTGCCCGAGGTCGCGCCCCAGGGCGACGAGGTGCCGGGCCGCCGAGCCCGACGCCAGGGTGATGACGTCGACGGGCAGGGCCGCGTCCAGCAGCGCGCCGGCCCCGGGCGGGCAGACGGTGCGGTAGAGCGGGATGGGCACGACCTCGGCGCCGGCCGCGCGCAGGCGCTGCTCGAAGCGGGGGGGGACGACCTCGGCGCGGGGGTAGAGCACCCGGCGGCCGGTGAGGTCTCCGAGGGCGTCGGCGAGGGCGTCGGCGAGGGCCCGGCGCGGGGTGAGGGCGGGGATGACCCCGAGGGCGCGGACCTCTGCCTCGGTGCGGGGCCCGACCACCGCGAGGGTGCCGACCCGCAGGAGGTCGTCCCGCCCGACCGCCGCCAGGGCCCGCGCGGCGGTGGCCGAGGTCAGCGCGACGACGTCGCCGGGCCGGGGGGCAGGGATGGCGCAGCCGGTGGCCTGGAAGGCGATGAGCGGCACCGCGACGACCTCGGCCCCGCCGCGCACCAGGGCATCTCGCAGGGTGTCGTTCTCGCCTTCAGCCCTCGTCACCAGCGCGCGCATCACTCCGCCCTAACGCGCGCCCCCGGAACGAGGTATCAGAGCCTCGCCGACCGGAGCACCCCATGAGACGACCGCTGCTGGGCCTGCTGATCCTCGGGATCGCCGGCTGCTACCCCTACGAGGACTACCTGGCCGACGAGAACGCCGCGACCTGCGACTGGTGGCAGCGCTGCGACATGCTCGGCCCCCTGGGCTACGACGACGTGGACGACTGCGTCTCCGAGGCCGAGGGCTGGGACGCCCAGGATCCGCCGGACTGCGAGGTCTACGACGCGGGCGCGGCCAAGGACTGCGTCGAGGGCCTGCAGCAGATGGCCTGCGGCGAGGAGACCCCCGAGTACCCGGCGGCCTGCGCGCAGGCGTGCAGCGCCGCCGAGTAGTCAGGGCACGACGGCCCGCAGCGCCTCACCCAGCGACCGCCCCAGCGCCTCCGCGTCGGCGGCCAGGCCGGTGCGCTCGGCGTGGTGAAGCTGCCCGCTGGCGTCCGCGAGCACCACGCGCAGGGTCAGCGCGACGCCGTCGAGGGTGGCCAGGGCCCCCGCGGGCACCGAGCAGCCCCCGGCGATGGCCTCCAGGAAGGCCCGCTCGGCGGTGACCCGGAGGCGGGTGGCGCGATCCTCGATGGACGCCAGGACCCCGAGCACGTCGGCGTCTCCGGCGCGGCACTGCACCCCCAGAGCGCCCTGGCCCGGCGCGGGCAGGCAGAGGCGCGGGTCGAGGCGCTGGCCCTCGACCTCCAGGCCCAGCCGGGCGAGCCCCGCCGCCGCCAGCACGATGGCGTCGTAGGGGCCCTCGTGCAGCTTGCGCAGCCGGGTGTCCACGTTGCCCCGGATGCCCAGGATCTCGACGTCGGGGCGCAGGGCCTTGAGCTGGGTCGCCCGGCGCGCCGAGCCTGTGCCGACGATCGCCCCGGGCCAGAGCGCCTCGACGGTCGACCCCACGAGCACGTCCCGGGGGTCGGCGCGCTCCGGCACCGCCCCCAGGGTCAAGCCCTCGGGCATCTCGGTGGGCAGATCCTTGAGGGAGTGGACCGCGAGGTCGATGCCGCCGTCGCGCAGGGCCTGCTCCAGCTCGGCGGTGAAAAGGCCCTTCCCGCCCACCTCGGGCAGGGGGCGGTCCTGCACGCGGTCGCCCTTGGTGGAGATGACCTCCAGCCGGACGGGGACGCCGCTGGCGCGGGTGATCTGCTCGGCGACCTGGCCGGACTGGGCCAGGGCGAGCTGGCTGCCGCGGGTCCCGAGGACGAGGAGGTCAGGCATCGGGGGGGTCCTCCGCGCCGAAGGCCTCGCTCAGGACGCGCAGGCCCTCGTCGTCACCCTGCTCGCCCAGGCGGCGGGCCTGGCGCAGGGCGTTGTGCAGGAATCGCTTGAACATCGCCCGGGACATCGCGTCGACGACCTGGCGCTGCTCGGGGGTGAGCTGGTCGAGGGTGGGGGCGCTGCGCTCCAATTCGGCGCGGCGGGCGGCCTCGGCGCCGCGGGTGATCGCGGCGATGATCGGGTCGGCCGAGCGCGCGCCCAGGCTGCGGTAGCAGCGGGTGGCCTCCTGCCGCACGATGGTCTCGGCGCGGCTGGCTTCTTCCTGGCGCCGCTGGAGGCCGCGCTGGGCGACCTCGGTGAGGTCGTCCACGTTGAACAGGTAGGCGCCCTCCAGGTCGTGGACCTGGGGCTCGATGTTCCGGGGGACGGAGAGGTCCACCAGGAACAGGGGGCGGTAGCGGCGCGCGCGCATGATCGGGCTCATGAAGGCCCGGGTCAGCAGGTGCCGCTGGGATCCGGTGGAGGTGACCACGATGTCGACCTGGCCGAGGTAGCGCTCGAGCTGGTCGAGGTGGACGGCGGTGCCGCCGAACTCCTTGGCGAGGTCGGTGGCCCGCTCGTAGGTGCGGTTGGCGACCACCAGCTCCTCGACCCCCTGGCCCAGCATGGAGCGGGCCACCGCGCGCCCCATCTCGCCGGCGCCGATCAGGAGCGCGCGCCGCCCGGCCAGCCGCCCGAAGAGCTGGCGGGCCAGCTCCACCCCGGCGCTGCCCACCGACACCGGCTCCTGGCCGATGCGGGTCTCGGTGCGCACCCGCTTGGCCACCGACAGCGCCCGGCGCATCAGCGGCGCCAGGTAGCGGCCCACCGCGTGGTGGTCCTCGGCGACCCGGAACGCCTCCTTGACCTGGCCGAGGATCTGCGGCTCGCCCACCACCAGGGAGTCCAGCGACGACGCCACCCGGAACAGGTGGGAGACCGCGTCGGCCCCGGCGTAGCGGTAGAGGTGGGCGTCGAGCTGCCGGGCGGGCAGGCCGTGGGCCTGGGCGAGGTAGCGGGCGATGCCCTGGCCCTGGTCCTCGGCCGCGACCAGGGCGTAGATCTCCACCCGGTTGCAGGTGGAGAGGATGACGGACTCCTGGGAGAGCTGCCGGGCCCGGAAGGCCTCCAGGTGCTCCGGGATGCGCTCCTGGGTGATGGCCACCTGCTCCCGCAGCGCGACGGGCGCGGTGCGGTGGCTGAGCCCTATCGTGACCAGCTCCTGGCCTCCGAGCATCAGTGCCACCCCTGGAAGGCCACCCCGATCGCCCCCAGGCCCAGCAGCAGGCCGACGAAGCCCACGACCGAGAAGTGCGCGGCCAGCCGCCCGCGCCAGCCCCCGACCACCCGCACGCCCACGGCCGCCGCGTACCAGCCCCACAGCACCAGGGTGGCGTAGACGGTGGGCCCCATCGCGGCGTCGCCCTCCAGGGAGGCGGCCCACAGGCCCCCGGCGGCGATGCCGACGGTCAGGGCCAGGAAGCCGAACACGATGAAGCGGGTGTTCAGCGCGTCGAGGGAGTCCAGGGCGGGCAGGCGCTGCAGGCCGGCCAGCCGCTTCTGCTTGAGGCGCCCCCGCACCGTCAGGTAGAGCAGGCTGACCCCGAAGGCGAGGGCGAACCCGGCGAGGCCGAGGAAGATCATCGCCGCGTGGATGGGGAACCACAGGCTGCCGATGCCCTCGCTCGTGGCGCGGATGGGGTTGGGCAGGATGAGCCCGAGGCCCAGCAGCACGACGACGAGGGCAGCGAGCAGGCCGCTGAGGGCCTCGGCGCGGGGCATGCGCTGGACAGCGAGGGTGACGAGGCCGATGGTCCCCGAGAGCAGCACCATCGAGGCGCCGGGGGTGTACACCGGGAGCTGGTCGCTGGAGACCGACATCCACACCAGCCCGGCGAGGTGGGTGGCCACGCCGCCCCACAGCGCCACCCGCCCCGCCGGCTCCACCCACCCCGGCCGCCGCTCGAAGCCGGGCACCCGGCTCAGCGCGACGGCCAGGTAGCCCGCGAGGGCGAGGGCGAAGAGGAGGTGCTCCACGGGGGGTGCTCCGAAGCGTCGGGCGGTTGGAGCATCGTAACCGGTGGGGGTGGGTGGATGTGCGTGCGTCGACGCCGATCACCACGCGCCAGCGGCTTCGCCTACTTCTTCTTCCCGCCGCCGCCGCCACCCCCACCACCCGAGAAGTCCGCGTTCGTCCAGAGCGTCTGCTGCGTATTCCGGCTCAGCTTGTTCCGCTCGTACCGCTTCTTCGCCTGGGGCATCCACTCCTCCAGGTTCTCCTTCCGCTTCTCGTTGGAGGGGTGGGTGGAGATGAACGCGGGGATGCCGCCGCCGGTGGCGGCCTCCATGCGGTCCCAGACCTTCTTGGACTCGGCGGGCGGGTAGCCGGACTTGGCCATGTACATCATGCCGATGATGTCGGCCTCCTTCTCGTGGGCGCGGGAGAAGGGCAGCAGCACGCCGACCTCGACCCCCAGGCCCATCGCCGCCACGATGAGGGCCTTCTGCTTCTCGTTCAGCTCGCTCTTCTGGTCGAGGTAGAGGTAGAGCCCCGCCATGCCGCCGAGGGCCGCGAGCTGCTGGGACATGCGCTCGGCGCCGTGGTGGGCGGTGGCGTGGCCGACCTCGTGGCCCATGACGAAGGCCAGGCCGGCCTCGTTCTCGACCACCGGCAGCAGCCCCGTGTACACCGCGATCTTGCCCCCGGGCAGGCACCAGGCGTTGAGGGTGTCGTTGTCCTGGATGAGCTTGAACTCCCAGTCGTACTTCTTCTGGTTGGCGGCCTTGGCGATCGCGTTGCCCACGGTGTTGATGGACTTGGCGTTGTCGTTGCCCTTCGAGATGGTCTCGCTGGAGAGCATCGAGGTGTAGGTCGACGCGCCGAGCTGGCGCATGAGGCCATCGGGGATGATGTTGAACTGCCGCCGGCCGGTGACGGGGACCTTCACGCAGGCCGAGAGGAGGACCGACCCGATGAGGGTGGCCGCCAGGGCTCGGGAGAGCTGTCGTACGCGCATGGGGCTGCTCCGGGGAGGGCGGTGGGGCGGCGAGGCTCGCCGATGTCTCGTCTTGCTTAACCAGGGATCCGCGGGGCGCGCTCGGGCAGGTCCGCCTTGAGCGCACCTCTGCTGTTGGCTATACGCAGGCGATGTCGGCGACATTCATGGCGCCCTGACACCATTCCTTTCAACGAAGGATCCGACCCTCATGGTCTCCGGCGTGATCTCCGGGATGCTGGGCGCGCTGTCCCAGGACGTCGCGATCGACCTCGGCACGTCCGAGACCCGCGTGGCGGTCAAGGGCCGGGGGGTCGTGCTCGCCGAGCCGTCCATGGTCGCCGTGCGGGGGGCCGCCCGGGGCGGCCAGCGGGGCGGGCGCCAGGTCATCGCGGTGGGCGGGGACGCTCGGCGCATGCTCGGCCGCACCCCCGTGGACATCGAGGTCATCCGCCCCATCCGCGACGGGGTCATCTCGGACTTCGAGGTGACCGAGGCGATGCTGCGCGAGTTCGTGCTCTTGAGCACCGGCGGGCTCCTGGTCGGGCCCCGGGCGGTGATGTGCGTGCCCCTGGGCACCACCGACGTGGAGCGCCGGGCCCTGCGCGAGTGCGCCGAGGCCGCCGGGGTGCGCGAGGTCGTGATGCTGGAGCAGCCCATCGCCGCCGCGCTGGGGGCCGGGCTGGACGTCACCGCCCCCCAGGGCTGCATGGTCGTGGACATCGGCGGCGGCACCACCCAGGTCGCCGTGCTCGCGCTGGCCGGCACGGTGCGCTCCCGCTCCGTGCGGGTGGGTGGGGACCAGATGGACGAGGCCATCGTGCGCCAGCTCCGCGCCGAGCGCGAGCTGCTCATCGGCCCGGTCACCGCCGAGCACCTCAAGCTCACCCTGGGCTCGGCCACGCCGCCCCAGGGGGGCGCGTACCTGGACGTGCGGGGTCGGGACCTCGCCTCCGGCTACCCCCGCGCGCACCGGGTCAGCGCCGCCGAGGTCCACCGCGCGCTGGCCGGGCCGGTCGCGCTCATCGTGGAGGCGGTGCTCGCCACCCTCGACCGCACCCCGCCCGAGCTGTCCGCCGACATCACCGACACCGGCGTGGTGCTGACCGGGGGCGGCGCGCAGCTCCCCGGCCTGGACCGGGTCCTGCGTGACGCCTGCGGCGTTCCGGTGGTGGTCGCGTCAGAGCCCGCCGACGCCACGGTCCTGGGCGCGGCGCGGGCGATGGCCCACGAGGAGCTGCTGCGGGCCATCGGGAGCTGACCGCGCCGAGCGCCCCTACTGGTGCGCCTTCTCCACGAGGTTCTGGATCTTGCCCATGGGCACGTTGCCCATGATGCTGCCCTTCACCTGGCCCTTGTTGAAGACCAGCAGGGTGGGCACGGAGCGCACGTTGTAGCGCATCGCGAGCTTCTGGGACTGGTCCACGTCGACCTTGAAGACCCGCAGGGAGCCGGACATCTCGTCGGCCAGCTCCTCGACCTTGGGGGCGAGCTTCTTGCAGGGCTGGCACCAGGTGGCCGTGAAGTCGAGCAGCACGGGGAGCTCGCTGTTGAGGACCTGCGCCTCGAAGTTGTCATCCGTCACGTAGTCCAGCGTGGCCATCGCATCACCGTTCTTGGGGGTTTACTTGAGGGGTATACCGCGCCCCGCGGGCGTCGGCTGGTGAAGGTTTTGAGTAGACTGGGGGCGCGGCCGGTGTCCACGGTCGCGCCGCACCAGGAAGGGGCATGCCCGAGGTCTCCGACTCCATCATCGCGCTGCTGTTCCGGGCCTGGCGGGCTCGGGCGACCGGTCTCTATACCGTGCACACCCCGGACGGCGACGGCAAGGTCTACCTGCAGAGGGGGCGGGTGGTTCAGGTCGAGGGGGTGGATGGGCTGCTCGAGAAGGTCGGGGTGAGCGGTGCGCAGGATCGCGGCGCTCTGGTCGCCGGGCTGGGGGCAGCGGCCGCGAGCGGGGTCGACATCGACCTCGCGCTGGCGGCGGCAGCCGAGGCCCTGGGGCGGTGGCTCGCGCGCTCCTTGGAGACGCCGGAGGTCGAGGCGGGTTTCACCGAAGGCGTCCCCGCGCCGCCGGGCAGCTTCCCGCTCCCCACCCCCATCGGGACGCTCCTGCTGCAGGGGATGCGCGAGGTGCGCTCCTCCCGGGCGATCGCCCAGGCGCTCCGGCCGCTGCGCTACCACCGGGTCCACATCGTGGACGCGAGCATCTCCGGGGAGCTGGACCCGGTGGCGCTGCGCACCCTCAAGCGCTGCAGGGGCGGGCCCACCGTGGAGGACGTCATCGCGACCTCCGCCGCAGGCGGATCGGCCCGGCGGGCGGCGGCCTGGCGCGCCCTCGATCTGCTGCTCCAGCTCGGGGTGGTCGGGCTGGAGGCGCCGGAGGGTGCGGAGGCCTTCGAGGAGCCCGAGGCGCCCGAGCCTGAGGCGGCGCCCCCTGCACCCGCGGGGTCCGGCCCATCGGGGCCCGGCGGGGCCCGGCCCGGCCCGGAGGACGCCGCCCAGGCCGCCGAGCTGCTGGACACCGCCGCCCGGCTCAAGGAGCTGGGCCCCCTCGACGCCCTGGGCATCCCCGACGACGAGCCCGTGGCCGCGATCACCCGCGATCGCGTCGACTCCGCGTTCCGCTCCCTGGCCCAGGCCTACCACCCCGACCGCTTCGCCCGGCGGTCCGCGGAGGTCCAGGAGGCCGCCGCCGAGGTGTTCGCCGTGCTCAACGACCACGCCCGCTCGGTCTCCGACCCCGACGCCCTGGAGATCGAGCGGCAGAAGCACGCCGCCCGCCAGCGGGGGGAGGTGTGGGTGAGCGAGGTCGACCAGGAGAAGGCGCGGGTGCTGTTCCGGAAGGCCGAGCAGCTCGAGCGCAGCCGGAGCTGGGTCATCGCGCGGGACGTGCTGGCGGAGGCCATGCAGGTCGACCCCATGGCCATCGAGCCGAAGATCCTGGACGTCTTCCTGTCGGCGGTCGTCAAGGAGCGGGCGCCGATGGAGGCGATCGCGGCGCTGGCCGAGCTGCAGCCCGCCAACGACCGGCAGCGCGGCGAGATCGCCTACCGGCTGGGGCGCCTGCTGCGCCTCGCCAACGACGAGAAGAAGGCCCGGGCGGCCTTCCGGAAGTGCCTGGAGTACAACGCCAACCACCTGCCCGCCCAGCGGGAGCTGCGGCTGTTGGAGCGGCGGCACGCCGCGGCGGGCGCGAAGAAGTAGCGCGCTCAGCCCAGCAGCAGCGTCACCACCCCCGCGCCCATCACCGCGATGGCGGCCACCTTGCGCCCGGTGATGGGCTCTCCGAAGAAGACGCGCCCGTTGACCACCGAGGCCGCGAGGCCGAAGGCGCGCTTGATCGCCTCGACGAGGCTGACCAGGATGCGCTCCACCGCGAAGAGCTGGAGGCCGGTCGCCGCGCAGGCGGTGATCGCCGCGAAGGCGAGCAGGCCGCGGTGGGGCCAGGCCGCCGAGAGGGACCGCAGCTCCCGCCGCAGCGCCAGCAGCGACACCGCCCCCGCCGCCATGCCGAGGGCCTGGAGCAGGGCGTGGGTGGGCACGCTGGCTGCGCGCAGGCAGAGCTTGTCGAACACCATCGTCATCGACCAGCAGGCCGCCACGCCGGTCATCATCCACACCCCGCGCTCCCGCCACAGCCCCTGCAGGCCGCCGCCGGACTGCAGGATGGCCGCCCCCGCGACCACCGCCGCGATGCCCGCCGCCTGCACGGGCCCGGGGCGCTCGGCCAGGAACAGCCAGCCCGTGCCCACCGCGAACACCGGGGTGAGCGAGAGCATCGGGATGGTCAGGCTCAGGGGTGAGACCCGCACGGCGCCCACGAAGAGGAGCTGCGCCACCAGGTTGAGCGCGGCGTCCGCCACCCCCGGGCCCAGGTAGGCGGGCGCGGGCCGGGCGAGGCCCTCGCTCAGGCTCCACGCGAGGTAGAGGGGGATCTGCCCCAGGATGAGCAGGGTGAACAGCGGCAGGGGCCCCAGGTGGCGCGCCAGGGCCTTGCGCTGGGCGTCCAGGGCGGCCCAGCAGGGGGCCGCTGCCAGAGCGAAGAGCAGGCCGGCGCTCACGGCGAGCCGTTCCAGCGGGCGAAGGCCATGACCCAGGCCCAGATGACCCCCATCACCAGCGCCACCGGCAGGGTGACCTGGAGGGCCTGCCGGGAGGCCACCGGGCGCACCCGGCGCAGGCTCCACCAGTAGACGAAGCCCAGCAGCGGCGTGAGCACGACGTTGGCCAGTCCGAGGAGCACCTGCTGCTCGCCGGTCAGCCCGGTGTCCCGCCCCAGCACCCCCGCGCCGACCGGCTGCAGGCCGTCGGCGGCAGAGCCCTCGGCGGGGTAGAGCGCCCGGCGCGCCCGGTCGAGCAGCTCGGGCGGGGGCTTGACCTCCTCGCCGGAGGCCAGGCGCGCGGCGGCCTGCTCCAGCTCCTCTTCGTCGAGGAAGTGGCGGGAGAACAGCCAGGCGACCAGGCGCTCGTCGCCCTCGGGGCGGTGGCCGCAGGCGGGGCAGGACCCGAGGGCGCGATCCTTGTAGGACGCGCAGCGGATGCAGATCCCGCGGGCGCCCTTCACCGGAAGGAGACCCGGCCCGCCGCGGCGGGGGCAGGAGGTTTTGTAACCTCAAGGGTTACATTCGGGGCGCCGAACATCCAGACCTGCTCCAGGGGCCCGCCGGCCGTCTCGACCTGCCCGGCGAGCCAGGCCCGCACGGCCTCCGGGTCGGCGGCGAGGGCGCCGGGGTTGCGGATCAGCAGGATCTCCCCGGGGTCACAGAAGACAGACTGGCAGAGGCCCGCGGCGTCCACGGCCTCGGGGCCCAGGGCGGTGAGGGGCTGGAGGTCGTCGCCGATGGCGAGCCACACCGCGCCGTCGCCGGGGTCGACGACCTGGGGGGCGCCGAGGGAGAAGGGGGCCCCGCTCAGAGCGGCGCGGGCCTTCGCGACGGCGGCGCGGGCGTCGGGGTCGGGGGAGCGCTCGGCGGCGGCGAAGGCCAGCGGGTCCAGCTCCAGGGGGTCCCGGGCGCAGACCCGCCCGGCGAGACCGGTCAGCAGGGCGTCCTTCCAGGGGGACTTCTCGCCGGGGCGGGGCTCGACGTCCCCCAGGCGGATGGAGAACAGCGCGCAGGAGATCACCGAGAGGTCGCGGGTGAAGGCGAAGCCGGCGGTGAGCAGGAGGCTCGCGGCGTCCTCGCCCAGGGCGGTGGCCAGGCCCGGCTCCCGCAGGGCGTGCTGCTGCACCACGCCGAACTGGGGGGGATCGAGGGCGATCTCCAGGGAGACCTTGAGGGACCGATCGCCGCTCGGGGCCAGCCAGGCGCGCGCGCGCTCGGGCACGCCGAGGATGACCGCGTCGGGCAGGCCGTCGCCCTCGACCTGGACGTCGGCGCCGAAGCCCAGGCGCGCGAACGCGCCGCGCAGGTCGACGGCGGAGAAGGCCGAGAGCCCCAGGAGCAGCGCCTGGTAGAGCGCGCCGCAGGCGGCGGGGTCGCCGCCCACCCGCACCACGCGCTCCAGCTCCGTGGCCTCGAATCGGGGGAGGGCCGCGAAGCCCTCGACGGAGACGCCTCGGATCCACATTCGTCAGCCCTCCAGGGGGTCGGACGATCCCGTATCGCGTAAGATGCGCGGGTGCTGCTCGTCGCGCTGACCACCGCCGCCCTGGCCGCCGAAGCGGAGGCCCCTGAGCCGGCCCGCTGGGCGGTGGGCCTGGACTTCGTGCCCGCCGCGCTGCGCTCAGATCTGGCCTGGAGCGCCGACGCGATGCAGACGGGCACGTATGTCGGCGAGCTGGACGGCTTCATCCAGCCCCCGCTGACCGCGTACTTCGGCGCGATCCGGCCCAGGACCACCTGGACGCTGGGGGCGGCCTGGGCCCGCTACGGAGAGGTCAACTGGACCCCCGACGGTCGGCGGGTCACCGGCGCGGGGGCGGTGCGGTTGGCGGTGGACGCCCAGCGCTACCTCAACGCACGCGCCTACCGGCGCCCTGCGGTGTGGGTGGGCCTGGGGGTGCACGGCAACATCCCCGTCATCACGGATCGCTCCAGCTCCTACACCGAAGAGGAGGCCGCCGACGCCCAGGAGGGCCGCCGGGCCACCGCGGGGCGGGTCGGCGGCGTCGGCGGGCGCGCGGGCCTGGGCTGCGACTACGAGCTGCTCCCGGGGCTGGCGGTGGGCATGCGGGCCGCGGTGGTCTACCACCGGGGGCAGGCCCTCCAGGAGGACAGCCTCGTCGCCAGCGCGCTGTGGGCGCCGGAGGCCGCGCTGCGCCTCCAGTTCATGTTCTGAAGGTGCGCTGAAGGGGGCCCGGTTCCGGTTGCCGAGGGCCCCTCTCCGTGATACCCCCGGCCCCCCGGAACACTCAGGAAGGCGTCCCACGGGGCTGCCTCAGGAAAGCTGATGAGCTTGACCCTCTTCCTCCTCGTGCCCGCAGCGCACGCTTCGAGCGACCTGTCGATCATCCCGGATCCGGTGCTGGTCGCGGTGCAGATGCTGCCCTTCTTCGCCGCGATGGCGATCCTCCACAGCCTCGCCTTCAAGCCCTTCATCGCCTACCTGGAGGACCGCGAGGCGGCCACCGCCGGCGCCCGCGCCGAGGCCCTCGAGCTCCAGCAGAAGGCCGAGGAGCGGCTCGCCCGGTACGAGGCGAAGCTGGCCGAGGCCCGCGCCGAGGTCGCCAAGGTCCGCGCCGCGCACCGGGCGAAGGCCATGGAGGCGCGCGAGGCGGCCCTGGCCCAGGCCCGCGCCGAGGCTGAGGCCCGCCTCAACGAAGCCATCGAAGCCATCAACGGGGAGCGCGCGCTCGCGGCCCAGCAGCTTGAGCGGCTGTCCGGCGAGCTGGCCTCCGACATCACCCAGAAGGTGCTCGGCCGCGCGACCGCGGCCTGAGCCCCGAGGATTGCCCCATGACCCGGCTCGCATTCACCCTCGCCGGCCTGATGGTCCCCGCCATCGCGTTCGCCGCCGAGGGCCACGGCCACGGCCCGCCCTGGCAGGAGATCGGCATCCACGCCATCAACTTCACCTTGCTGGTGGGGCTGCTGGCCTTCCTGCTGCGCACCCCGATCAGCGACGCGCTCAAGAACCGCACGGCGGTCATCCGCGACGAGCTTGAGGAGTCCAACCGGCTCCGCAAGGAGGCCCTCAACCGCTTCGAGGACCTCGAGTCCCGCCTGGCGCGCTTCGAGAACCAGGTCGAGGAGATGCGGGCCGAGGGCCTGGTCGAGGCCGAGCGCGAGGCGCAGACCATCGCCGAGAAGACCACGCGCGACGTCGAGCACATCCGGGCCACCACCGAGAAGACCATCCGCGACGAGACCCGCAACGCCCGCCTCGCGCTGCGCCGGGAGTCGGTGGAGCTGGCGGTGCGCCTGGCCGAAGAGAACCTGCGCCAGCAGCTCACCGCCGCCGATCAGGACCGGCTCTCCCAGGAGTTCCTGGGCGCCATCACCACGGAGGGCTCCTCCAATGGCTGACTCCGCGACCGCCGCCCGGTACGCCCAGGCCCTCATCGAGATCGGCGTCGAGGACACCCTCGTCGACCGCTTCGCGATGGAGCTGGAGACCTTCGCCCGGCTGCTCAACGATCCCGAGTCCCTGCTGCTGCAGACCCTCTCCCACCCCGGCTTCTCGATGGACGAGCGCCGCGCCGCCCTGGACGCGGTGATGCAGCGGCTCAACCCCAACCCGATGCTGGCCAA
Organism: Alphaproteobacteria bacterium; assembly: GCA_020632795.1. Taxonomy (GTDB): domain Bacteria; phylum Myxococcota_A; class UBA796; order UBA796; family CAJQPC01; genus JACKEV01. The sequence goes on along the minus strand of JACKEV010000019.1, from coordinate 3,198 downwards.
CTTCCTCCGGCTCGTGCTGGAGAAGGACCGCGCCGCGCTGCTCCCGCAGATCATCAGCGCCTACCACCGCCAGGCCGACAAGCTCGCGGGCCGCGTCCGCGCCCTCGTGACCACTGCCCAGCCTCTGGACAAGGGCATGCGCGCCGAGGTGCAGGCCTCCCTCGAACGCGCCACCGGCAAGATCGTCCTGCTCGAGGAGCAGGTCGACGCCTCGATCATCGGCGGCGTGATCGCCGAGGTCGAGGGCCGGGTCTTCGACGCCTCCCTGCGCACGCGGCTGCTGAACCTCCGCCAGCGCCTGCTCGACGCCTCCGCCGTCGCGGAAGCCTGAGCCCCTTCATCTTCTCCGCTTTCACCCGCTTCCTTCCATTGGAGCCCCCTCATGGACATCCGCGCTGAAGAGATCTCCAAGATCCTCAAGGCCCAGATCCGCAACTACGACGCCCGCGTCTCCGTCGCGGAGACCGGCACCGTGCTCTCCGTCGGCGACGGCATCGCCCGCATCCACGGCCTCGACAACGTCATGGCGGGCGAGCTGCTCCAGTTCCCTGGCGGGCTGGTCGGCATGGCCCTCAACCTCGAGGAGGACAACGTCGGCGCCGCCATCTTCGGCGACGACCGGGTGGTCAAGGAGGGCTCCACCGTCGAGCGCACCGGCCGCATCGTGTCGGTGCCCACCGGCCCCGCCCTCATGGGCCGCGTGGTCGACGCCCTGGGCAACCCCATCGACGGCGGCGACCCCATCCCCCAGGAGAACCTGCGCGAGGTCGACGTCAAGGCCCCCGGCATCATCGCCCGGAAGGGCGTGCACGAGCCGATGCAGACCGGCCTCAAGTCCATCGACTCGATGATCCCGATCGGCCGCGGCCAGCGCGAGCTGATCATCGGCGACCGCGGCACCGGCAAGACCGCCGTCGCGATCGACACGATCATCAACCAGAAGGGCCTGGACGTGTACTGCTTCTACGTGGCCATCGGCCAGAAGCAGTCGACCGTGGCCACCGTCGTCGACCGGCTCCAGAAGTCGGGCGCGATGGAGTACACGACGGTCATCCTCGCCGGCGCCTCGGAGCCGGCGCCGCTGCAGTTCATCGCGGCCTACACCGGCTGCACGATGGCCGAGTACTACCGCGACAGCGGTCGCCACGCCCTCATCGTCTACGACGATCTCTCCAAGCAGGCGGTCGCCTACCGGCAGATGTCGCTGCTGCTGCGCCGCCCGCCGGGTCGCGAGGCCTACCCGGGCGACGTCTTCTACCTGCACAGCCGCCTGCTCGAGCGCGCCGCCAAGATGTCCGACAAGGAGGGCGCCGGCTCGCTGACCGCGCTGCCCATCATCGAGACCCAGGCCGGCGACGTCTCGGCGTACATCCCGACCAACGTCATCTCGATCACCGACGGCCAGATCTTCCTCGAGGCCGACCTGTTCTACTCCGGCCTCCGGCCGGCCGTGAACGTCGGCATCTCGGTGTCGCGCGTCGGCGGCGCCGCCCAGACCAAGGCGATGAAGAAGGTCGCCGGGCGCCTCCGCCTCGAGCTGGCGTCGTACCGCGAGCTGGCCGCCTTCGCCCAGTTCGGCTCCGACCTCGACGCGGTCACCCAGCGCAAGCTGACCCGCGGCGCCCGCCTGGTCGAGATCCTCAAGCAGGGTCAGTACATGCCGATGCCGGTGAACATGCAGATCGTGCAGGTCCTGGCGGGCACCAGCGGCGCCTGTGACGACATCGCGGTCGACGACATGGGCGCCTTCATGGACGCGCTGGCCACCCACTTCGAGGCCAACGAGTCCGCCCTGCTGGCCGAGATCATCGAGCGCGGCACCTTCAAGAAGAGCGACCTCCAGGATCGCGTCGTCCAGGCCATCCGTGACTTCAAGGCGACCTGGACCGCCTGAGTCCGGACCCGCTGACAGGAGGCCTTCATGGCCAATCTCCGCGACATCAAGCGCCGCATCGGGACGGTCAGGAACACCCGGCAGATCACCCGGGCGATGAAGCTGGTGGCCGGCGCCAAGCTGCGCCGGGCCCAGGAGCGCGCCGAGCAGGCCCGCCCCTACGCCCGCTCCCTCAACCGGGTGCTCGGCCGCGTCGCGGCCAGCGCGGGCGGCGACGTCACCCACCCGCTGTTGACCCAGCACGAGGCGGTCGACGAGGTGGTGGTGGTGGTCATGGGCTCGGACCGGGGCCTCTGCGGCTCGTTCAACAACGCCCTGTTCCGCAAGACCGTCTACTTCTGCGAGGACCTCACCCGGCAGGGGCGCAAGGTCTCCCTGCGGATCTACGGCAAGAAGGCCAAGGCCTTCTTCGCCTCCCGGCCCTGGCCCGTCGTCCAGGAGGTCATCGACCTGCACTCCGACAAGTACGTCGACCTGGCCCGCGAGCTGGCCCAGCGGCTCACCGCCGACTTCACCAGCGGCGCGGTCCAGGAGGTCTACCTGGCCTACAACGACTTCCGGTCGGTGATGGTCCAGACGCCCATCTTCCCCCGGGTGCTGCCGCTGAGCATCGGCACCACCGAGGACGCGGACGCCCCGGACACCGACTACATGTATGAGCCCGACGGCCAGCAGCTCATCGACACCCTGCTGCCCCTGCAGCTCCACACCACGCTGCTCCAGGCGCTCCTGGAGACCGAAGCTGGCGAGCAGGCCTCCCGCATGACCGCGATGGACAGCGCGACGCGGAACGCCTCCGAGCTCATCGACTCCCTCACCCTCGAATACAACCGGGCCCGCCAGGCCGCGATCACGACCGAGATCATCGAGGTCGTGTCCGGCGCCGAAGCCCTCTAGATCTCAGGAGACCCTCGGATGGACGCCAACATCGGCACGATCAAGCAGATCATGGGCCCCGTCGTCGACGTGGAGTTCCCCTCCGGGAACCTGCCCGCCATCTACAACGCCCTCCGGCTGACCAACGCCGCCATCAACGACCAGGCCGAGAACCTCGTCGTCGAGGTCGCCCAGCACCTGGGGCAGAACACCGTGCGCTGCATCTCGATGGACACCACCGAGGGCCTGCGCCGCGGCGACCGGGTCCGGGACACCGGCGGCCCCATCGCGATGCCCGTGGGCGCCAAGACCCTCGGCCGCATCCTGAACGTCGTGGGCGAGCCCGTCGACGAGCTGGGCCCCGTCGAGCCCGACGTCACCCTGCCCATCCACCGCGCCCCGCCGTCCTTCGTCGAGCAGGCCACCGA
>JACKEV010000018.1 GCA_020632795.1 Alphaproteobacteria bacterium | reverse complement strand
CAGCCTCTTGGCCCTTGGCCGACAGGATGGCCCTCGAGATGTGACTAGTGGTGAGCCGTGATGGACGACCCGGATCGGAGCTTCGCCCGCGCCTCTCTAAGGAATCAACCGAGGGGCTAAGCCTCCCCGGCGCCCTGCTGGGCCTGCAGCTCGACCCAGGAGGTCTGCCCGCCGACGATCTGCACCGCCTGCCGCACGCCGTCGTCCAGCTCGACGGTGTAGTCGCCGGGGGTGAGGCCCGCGGAGAGCCAGAAGAAGCCGCGCACGTTGGTGCGGGCGGTGAACTCCTCGCCCCGGGTGCTGCGCACGGTGACGCGCTGGTTGGCGACCGGGCGGCCGTTCTCGTCGTTGACCTGGCCCTCCATGTCGTTGGACTTGGAGGTGTTGCCGAGGGGGTAGCGCAGCAGCTCGGTGCCGTAGTTGTTGAAGATCTCGCGGAAGCTCATCTCCACGCCGCGCCGCTCGTTGGGCTGCACCCAGCGCAGCACCGCGTCGCGCACGAAGCCGAGGAACGCGCGCTCGCCGACGGTCTGGGCGATGCGGTCGGGGTCGCCGCCGAGGCGGGCGAGCACCGCGCGGTGGACCACGTCGGGGTCGCCCACGAAGCGGATGGCGTGGGTGAAGACGTGCGCGGCCAGCTCGGAGATGGTGTTGCGGTCGTCGATGAAGGGGTAGGCCGGCTTCATGTCGCCGATGCGGGCGAGGTCCGCGGCGACGTCCTCCTTGGCGATCTGGTTGTGGGCGGCGGCGAGGTCGCGGTCCCGCCCCAGGGCCTGGAGCGCGGCCAGCTCGGCGGGGGTGACGGTGGTGGCGTCGCCCTGGGCGGCGAAGCGGTCCCGCAGCGCGTCGAACTGGCCGGAGCCGCCGAAGTAGCCCTGCAGGCGGTCGGTGAGCCCGTTGTCGGCGGCGTACTTGAGGTAGGCGTCGAGCTGCCGGGCGACGTCCCCGCCCGAGATCCGACCCACGCCCCAGCGCAGGGTGCCCCCGACGAACAGGACCTGATCGGGGCGGGTGTTGGTGGCCTTGGAGACCGAGGCGGTGACCGAGTCCAGCACCGCGGCGGCCTGCACGTCGCCCTGGGCGGCCCGGGCGGTGTCGGAGGCGGAGGTGGCCGAGGCGCGGTCGAAGGGCAGGCGCGCGCTGTCGCCGGTGGCGCGCCCGACGAGCAGCGCCGCCTCGGCCCCGCCCACCGGGAGCTGGCCGCCGAACAGGTTGCCGAACAGGCTGGCCACACCGCCCTGCTGCCCGCCCGCGCCGCCGCCCTGGGAGGCCGCGATCTTCTCCAGCTCGGTCATCAGGGCGCCCTGGCCTTGCAGGGCCTGCTCGGGGGTCTGCTGGACGTCCGAGGAGGGCTCGTTGCTGGCCTCCTGGGGACCGGTGGCGACGGGGGTCGGGCCGCTGGGGCCGGGGTTCTGGCTCTGCTGGACGAACTGCTCCGCGCTGGAGGCGTCCAGGGTGCGCGAGGGCGCGAAGCCGCCGGAGACCGCAGCCCCCATGATGCCCTCCTCCTGGCAGCGGTAGACCGCCGAGGCCGCCCAGTGGGACAGGGGCAGGTCGTTGTACACCGCCGGCTGGCCGCCGAGGCGGTCGCCGAGGCCCATCACCCGGGCCATGAGGACCGCAGCCTGGGCGCGGGTCAGGGGGCCGTTGAGGTCCATGCCGGCGAGCACCTCGGCGGGGCTGGCCGAGCTGCCCTGGGCCTGGAGCAGGCGCGCGGTGAACCCGCCTGCGGTCTGGGAGGGCAGCAGCAGCGCCTGCTCGGTGCTCATGACCTGCTGGGCGCCAGCGGAGTCCTGGCTCGTCATCGCCGAGCCCATGCCCTCTGCCTTGAGGCCCATGGCGTCCTCCATGAACACCGGGTCGGTGTCGAAGAGGTCGCCGGGATCGAGCATCTGGGTGTCCGCCCCCATCGAGTCGTTCCAGGTCTCCACCAGCTGGGTCAGCGGCAGGACGTGCTCGGCCCGCAGCATCTCGTAGGGCATGAAGCGGTCCTGGCCGGGGCCCTCGAAGATGCCCTCCTCGCGGCATCGGTACAGCGGGACCGCGCAGTCATACGACATGGGGACGTCGTCGAAGGTCGTCGGCTTGCCCTCGAAGGTCTCGCCCAGCTCCAGCGCGTTGTAGATGACCATCGCGGACTCGCCGCGGGTGATGGCCCGCTTGAGATCCTGGGGATCCTGGGTGGGCAGGAGCTGGGAGATGGGGGTGCAGGTGCCCGTGGCGTCGATGATCTGGGCCACGAAGCCCCCGACGCTGTTGGGCTGCAGCATGCGCAGCTCGCGCAAGGTGGGGCCGGTGTCGGCCTCCTGCTCGGACATGGCCTCCTGCATGGCCTGGTTGCTCTCGTCGGCGACCTCGATCTCGCTGGAGGTCGAAGAGCTGGTGGACGAGGACTGCTCACGGCCGCTTCGGCCGCGCTCCTGGTATCCGGCGTTGGGCACGGGCGGACTCCGATGGCGGATGGACGTAGGGATCCCGGATTTTGAATGTTACCCGATAGGACGGCTGACCTCTAAGCGGAATCCGGTCCGGCCCGAGGTGAAGAACGATGCGCGCTCGTGTCCTGCTGGAGCACCCCATCCTCCGGGTCGAGGGGATCCCGGTGCAGACCACCGCCGGCCCGCAGCTCTACGTCCGGCTGCGCATGCCTGACTGGGTGAACGTGGTCGCGCTGACCGAGGACGACCGGCTGGTGCTCGTGCGCCAGCACCGCTTCGGGATCGACCAGGAGACCCTGGAGATCCCTGGGGGCTGCGTCGATCCGGGCGAGACCCCGGCCGAGGCGGCGGTCCGGGAGCTGCGGGAGGAGACCGGCTACGGCGGGGGGGCGCTGGCTCCGATGGGGGTAGTGTGGTCCAACCCGGCGATCCAGGACAACCGGACCTGGCTGTTCGCGATGCGGGGCGCGCGGCGGCTGGGGGCGCCCGAGCTGGGGCCCGGCGAGCAGGATCTCCGGGTGGAGCTGCGCCCGCGCGCGGCGCTGCCGGGGATGCTGGAGCGCGGGGCGATCGACCACGCGCTGGCGGTGGTGGCGCTGCAGAGGTTCTTGCTGCGTCAGCGCTGAGACTGGTTGTTCCCGCTCGCGTTCGTGGGGTGCGCCACCGACAGCGCCCGCGCCGCGAGGTCCCAGATCCGCGACGGGGTCGGCAACATCGCGCGCAGGGCGCGGGTCAGGAGTCGACGCTTCATGCGTGGAAGGATAGCGTCAGCCCGCCCGCGTCGCACTTTCCGTCTTGCCACCCGGCATCCGACCGCATAGGACGTCCTTGATTTCAATTGCTACTGAATAAATTGAAGTGGCCAGAGGACGTCGATGCAGGTCCAGCTTCACCGCCCCTCGCCCACCGGGCTGCACGCCGGCGCCCCGCGCACCTTCATCCAGCCGCTGCCCGAGATCGTCCAGCTCGTCGCCGCTGAGATGGCTGAGGCCGAGCGTCAGCTCCGGGAGAGCCTGGCCTCCACGGTGCCCGCCGTCGCGGAGATCGGCCGCTACCTCGCCGGCGCCGGAGGTAAGCGGCTCCGTCCCCTGCTGACCGGCCTCGGCGCCCGGGCCGCCGGCCACGCCGGGCCCATCGCCCGGCTGATGTGCGTCGGCGAGCTGGTGCACCTGGGCTCGCTGCTGCACGACGACGTGGTCGACAGCGGCATCGAGCGCCGCGGCCTGCCCGCCGCGCAGCGGGTCTACGGCAACCCCGGCGTCATCCTCACCGGCGACTTCTGCGTGGCCCGGGGGCTGGCCATCGCCGCCGACGAGGCCGGCCTCACCGCCGCGACCGGCCTCGCCCGCACCGTCGCGGCGATGTCCGAGGGCGAGATCCAGCAGCTCCTCAACGCCGGCCGCCTGGACCTCCCCGTCGCCGACTACTACGAGGTCATCGACAAGAAGTCCGCCTCGCTCATCGCCTGGTGCGCGTCCGCGGGGGCCTGGGCGGTGGGGAACACCGCGGCCGCCGACGCGCTCGCCGAGTACGGCCGCCAGGTCGGCCTCGGCTTCCAGATCGCGGACGACGTGCTCGACTACATCGGCAAGCGCACCCTCACCGGCAAGCCGCGCGGCCTGGACCTCGCCCAGCGCAAGCCCACCCTGCCGCTGCTGCTGGCCCTGGACCGGGTGGACGGCCTCCGAGAACGCCTCGCCGCCCCACCGGCCGACGAGGAGCTGGACGAGCTGCTCGTCCTCGTGCGCGACAGCGGGGCGGTCACCGACGCCCTGCGCTGCGCCCGGCAGCACGTCTCCGACAGCCTCACCGCGCTGGCCCCCCTCCCCGACTCCCCCGCGAAGCGCGCCCTCGTCGCGCTGGCCCACCACCTCGTGGAGCGCACCCGATGACCCCCGCCCCTCCGGTCGCGGGCGCGCAGGACCGCGCCCCCCAGGTGCGGGAGATGTTCGAGCAGCTCGCCCCGCGCTACGACCTTGCCAACCGGGTCCTGAGCCTCGGCCTGGACCAGTCCTGGCGCCGCCGCGCCGTGGCCGCCCTCGGGCCGCTTCAAGGCCGGGTCGCCGTGGACCTCTGCGCCGGCACCCTCGACCTCACCGAGCACCTGCTCGCCGGGGGCGCCGCCCAGGTCCACGCCCTGGACTTCTCGGCGAAGATGCTGGAGGTCGGCCGCGCCAAGCTGCCCCCCGACGCCCCGGTCACCGTGGCCACCGCCGACGCCCGGGCGCTCCCCCTCGACGACAACAGCGTCGACGCCATCATCTGCGGCTTCGGCCTGCGCAACGTGCCCGAGGTGGAGCGCGCCGTCGCCGAGTGCGCCCGGGTGCTGCGGCCCGGCGGGCGCCTGGTGGTCCTCGACTTCTTCACCCCCGAGGGCGCGGTGCCCCGGCTGCTCCAGGCCAGCTACAACCGCCTGGTCGTGCCGGTGGTCGGCGGCCTCATCACCGGCTTCGGGGAGGCCTACCGCTACCTGGCCGGCTCCATCGACGCCTTCTGCACCCGGCCCGCGTTCGTCACCCTCATGGGCGAGGCCGGCTTCGCCGCCGAGGGCTGGGAGGTGTTCCCGCCGGTGGCCTCCATCGTCGTGGGCGTGCGGAGCCCGGAGGTGCCCCATGCCTGAGCTGCTGACCTGCACCCCCGAGCGCCGCGCCGAGCCCGCCCCCCCGCGCCTGCTGCGCTTCCTCCGCCCCCTCCAGGTGGAGGACCCCTGGGCGCTGCTGGGCTCCCGCCACCTCGACGGCCTGCGCCTGGCGGCCTGGAACGACCCGACCGAGGAGCGCTGCCTGCTCGCGGCGGGCCACGCCCGGGAGCTGTGGCCCACCGGGCCGGAGCGCTTCGCCCAGGCCGGCGCAGCCTGGCGGGACTTCGAGGCCCAGCGGGTGGAGCTGCGCGGCGCGGGCCCCGCCGAGCCCCTGCCCTTCGCCCTGGCGGGCTTCGCCTTCTCCCCCACCCCCCGGCGCTCCGCCGCCTGGGAGGCCTGGGGCGACGGCCTGCTGTGGGTGCCCGAGCTGCTCATCCAGCGCCACGCCGGGGCCTGCTGGGCCGCCCTCACCGTGCCCGCCGGGGCCGGCGCCGACGCCGGGCTGGATCGCCTCAACGCCCTGCTCGACGCCCTGCTGGCCGAGGCCCGGCCCCCCGCCGCCCCCCGGCTCGCCAGCCCCCGGGCCGCCTCCGCTCTGAGCGAGCGGGCCTGGCGCACCTGGCGGCAGGGCGTGCTGGACGCCGCCGACGCCCTGCGCGGCGAGGACCTCGCCAAGGTCGTGCTGGCCCGCGCCGAGCGCTTCGAGAGCGCCACCGGGGACTTCGACCCCCTGGCCACCGCCCGCCTGCTGCGCGACCAGCAGGCCTCCTGCGTGACCTTCCTGGTGCGGGGCGCCGACGGCCAGTCCTTCGTGGGCGCCACCCCCGAGGACCTGCTGCGCCTGCGCGGCCGCACCCTGCACACCGTCGCCCTGGCCGGCACCCGCCGCCGCGCCGAGGGCGACCAGGACGCCGCCCTGGGCCGCGAGATGCTCTCGAACGACAAGGACCGCCGCGAGCAGCGCCACGTCCTCCAGGCCATCCGCGACGCCCTCGCCCCCCTCTCCGAGCAGCTCGACGTCCCCGAGCAGCCCGAGGTCGCCCGCTTCGCCCAGGTCCAGCACCTGCGCAGCCCCATCCGCGCGACGCTTCGCGATGACGTCGATGTCTTCGAACTCCTTGCGCGCCTGCACCCCACCCCGGCGGTGGGCGGGCTGCCTCGGACCGACGCCCTGCGGTGGCTGGAGGCCCACGAGGACCTCGACCGCGGCTGGTACGCCGGCCCCCTGGGCTGGATCGGCCCCGGCGGCGGCGGGGTGTTCGTGGTCGCGCTGCGCTCGGCGCTGCTGCAAGGCCCGCTGGCCACGGCCTTCGCCGGCTGCGGTCTGGTGGAGGGCTCCGACCCCCGGGCCGAGTGGGTGGAGACCTGCCAGAAGCTGGAGGCGGTGCGCTCGGGGCTGGCGCTGGGGTGAGCGATGGCCGCCGACCTCAATGAGCGCGCCGCCCGCGCCCTGATCGGCGCCCTGGTCGCCGGGGGCGTGCGCCACGCGGTGCTCTCGCCGGGCTCCCGGAACACCCCGGTGGTGCTGGCGGTCCACGCCCTGGCCCAGGAGGGGCGGCTGACCGTACACAGCGTGCTCGATGAGCGGGCGGCGGGCTTCCTCGCCCTGGGCCTGTCCCGCGTCACGGGCGCGCCCGCGCTGCTCTCCTGCACCTCGGGCAGCGCCGGGGCCCACTACCTGCCCGCCCTCATCGAGGCGAACCAGAGCCGGGTGCCCCTCATCGCGCTGACCGCCGACCGGCCCGCGGAGCTGCAAGGCTGCGGCGCCCCCCAGACCATCGACCAGCGCACCCTCTACCAGGGGCAGCTCCGCTGGTCCGCCGACCTCAGCGAGCCCGGCCCGGTCGACCCCCGGTGGCTGGGCGGGGTGGCGGCCCGCGCCCTGGACGCCGCCTGCGGCCACACGCCCGGCCCCGTCCACCTGAACCTCCCCTTCCGCGAGCCCCTGTGGATCGAGGCTTCAGCAGAGCCGGCTGTGCCGGCGGCGGCCCCCGCCATCATTCGGGGGCCCCCCACCCTCGCCCCACACACCGTCGACGCCCTGGCCCGACGCCTGGCCGAGACGCCGCGCGGGGTCTTCGTGGCCGGCCCTCTGGAGCTGGCCCTGGAGCGGGTCCCCTGGGGGCAGTACGGCCTGTGCGATCCCCTCTACGCCCTCGCGGAGCGCCTGGGCTGGCCGGTGCTCGCGGAGCCGACCTCCAACCTGCGCTTCGGGCGCCCCCACCCCCTGCGGATCTGCGCCGCAGACGCCCTTTGTCGGGCCGGCGCGCCCCTGCCCCGCCTCGCCGTGCGCTTCGGCCAGCTCCCCACCTCCAAGCCCGTCTTCCAGTGGCTGGCCAAGGTGGAGGGCGGCGTGGCCGTCGACCCCAGCGGGCGCTGGCATGACCCCGACCACCGGATCGATACGGTGCTCGCCGCTGAGCCCGCCGCGCTCTGCGAGGCCCTGCTGGCGCGCCTCCCCGACCACCAGCCCCTCGACCCGGGCTGGGGCGCGCGCTGGCAGACCCTGGAGGCTCGGGCGCAGGCCGTCATCGACGACGCCTGCGGCGGCCCGCTGTGGGAGGGCGCGGTCGCCCGGCAGCTCAGCCGCGCGCTGCCGCCGGGCGCGCTGCTGCACGTCGCCAGCAGCATGCCCGTCCGTGATCTCGATGGCTTCGGCATCTCGGAGGCCGAGGGCGCGATCGTGACCGCGAACCGGGGCGCCAACGGCATCGACGGCACGCTGGCCACGGCCATCGGGCAGGCCCGCGCCCACGACGGCCCGACCGTGGTGCTCCTCGGGGACCTCGCCTTCCTCCATGACCAGGGGGCGCTGGGGCTGGCGCGCGGGCTGGACACCCCCTTCGTGGTGGTGGTCGTGGACAACGGCGGCGGGGGCATCTTCGAGCACCTGCCCATCGCGCGGCACCCCACCGCCTTCGTGCCCCACTTCATCACCCCCCACGACGACGACCTCTGCGCCATCGCCGCGGCGGCCCGGTGGAGCGTGGTGCGCTGCGCTGACGCCCCCGGCCTGGCCGGAGCCCTTCAGGGTGCGCTGCGTCAGGCGGGCCCCACCCTGCTCTACGTGCCCATCGACCGCGCCCAGAACCTGGCCCGCCACCGCCAGACCTGGGCGGCGGTGCGGGCGGCGGTGGCCGATGTCCTCTGAGGCCCGCCCCTCGGCGCTCAAGGCCTGGGCGCTGGCCACCCGCCCGGCGACCCTGCTCGCCGGGGCCACGCCGGTGTTCGTGGGCACCGCCCTGGCCGCCGCCGACGGGGTCCTGGCCTGGGGGCCGGCGCTCGCCGCGCTGCTGGGCTCCCTGCTCATCCAGATCGGCACGAACCTGGCGAACGACTACTTCGACTTCAGGTCCGGGGCCGACAACGAGCACCGGCTGGGGCCCGCCCGGGCCACCCAGAAGGGCTGGATCACCCCCCGCCAGGTGGCCACCGGGGCGGCGGTGGTGCTGCTGGCGGCCTTCGCGGTGGGCCTCTACCTCGTGTCGGTGGCCGGCTGGCCCATCCTGGTCATCGGACTGGTGTCCATCGCCCTGGCGGTGCTCTACACCGGCGGGCCCTACCCCCTGGCCTACCACGGGCTGGGGGACCTCTTCGTGCTCGTGTTCTTCGGCTTCGTGGCGGTCGGGGGGACCTACTGGGTGCAGGCCCTCACGCTGACCCCGGCGGTGATGCTGGCCGCCGCGCCCATCGGGCTGCTGGCCACGGCCATCCTGGTGGTCAACAACCTGCGGGACCGCGTCACCGACGCCGCCGCGAACAAGCGCACGCTGGCGGTGCGCTTCGGGGCCCGCGCGGCCCGCGCCGAGTACGCCGCGCTGCTGGGCCTGTCCTTCGCCACCCCCTTCGTCGCCCTGGCCCTGGGCCTGGGGGGCTGGGGCTGGCTCGCGCCCCTGCTGGCCACCCCGCTGGCCATCCGCGAGCTGCGCGCCATCTACACCCTGGACGGCGCCGCGCTGAACCCCCACCTGGGCGCCACCGCCCGGCTGGAGCTGGTCTTCGGCGCGCTGCTGTGTGTCGGGGTGCTGGTGGGGTAGGCTGGACCTGGGATGCTCCGCTCCGCCCGCGCCCTGCCCTACCGCCTGCCGCTGACCCGGCCGCTGGTGACCTCTGCGGGGACCTTCCGGGTGCGCCGGGGCATCCTGATCCGGCTGGAGGACCAGGAGGGGCACGTCGCCTGGGGCGAGGCCGCGCCCCTGCCCGGCTTCTCCGCCGAGAGCGTGGGCGAGGCCAGCTTCGCCCTGGGGCAGGCCCTGGGGGTGGTCGAGGGGGAGCCTCCCCCTGCGCGGGTCCAAGCGATCACGATGCTGCTGGACGACATCGTGGACGCCGCCCTGGGCCACCGCGCCCTGCCCCCGTCGGTGCGGTTCGGGCTGGAGCAGGCTCTGCTGGACCTGCTTGCCCAGCGCAAGGAGCTGCCGGTCGCCGCGCTCCTGTCCTCGGAGTGGCGGCGGGAGCTGGCGCTGTCGCGGCTGGTCGCCGACCCCGATGAGGCCCGCGCCGCAGTGGACCAGGGGCTCACCAGCGTGAAGCTCAAGCTCACCGGCCCGGTGAAGGAGGCGGTCGCCCACGCCAGGGCCGTGCGCGAGGCGGTGGGCCCCGACGTGGACCTCCGCCTGGACGCCAACCAGGGCTACGACCTGGACGACGCCCGGCGCCTGCTGGAGCGGCTGCGCCCGCTCCGCCCCCACTGCGTGGAGGAGCCCCTCCGGAACCCCGATCCCGACGGCCTCTGCGCGCTGCGCGACGCCGGCGTACCGGTGGCGGCGGACGAGTCGGTGCGCGACCCGCGGGACCTGGGGGCGCTGCTGTCCGCGCGGGCCATCGACATGGTCGTGCTCAAGCCGGCCTTCCTCGGGGGCCTGCTGCCCGCCCTGCGGCTGGCCCGGCAGGCGAGCGCGGCGGGGGTGGGCGTGGTCGTCACCTCGGTCGTCGACAGCGCGGTCGGCCGCCGGGGGGCCGCGCACCTCGCGGCGGCGGTGCCCCCCGGGGCCCTCCAGCCCTGCGGCCTGGACACCGGCGGCTGGCTGGCCCGGGACGTCGCCGGGGACCCGGTGCGGCGGGGGGGCATGTGGGTGCTGGACGACACCCCGGGCCTGGGGGCGGTCCGACCCGGCCCGGAGCCGCCATGATGTGGACGCTGCTGGCCTGCACGGGCAGCGCGCCGTCGCCGCCGCCCCCGGATCCGCCCCCCTCGAACCCCTCCGGCCTGACGCCGTATGTCGTCCACGTCCCCGCGCACGTCACCCCCATGCCGGTGCCCGCGGACAACCCCCTGACCGTCGAGGGGGTCGCCCTGGGCCGCTACCTGTTCTACGACCCCCTGCTCTCCGGGGACGACGACTTTGCCTGCGCGAGCTGCCACCTGCAGCGCTACGCCTTCACCGACGGCCTGCCCCGGGCCGTGGGCACCTACGGCGAGCCGGTGCAGCGCAACACGATGGCCCTCATCAACCTGGCCTGGGAGGAGCGCTTCTTCTGGGAGGGCCGCGCCTCCACCCTGGAGGAGCAGGTCCTCATCCCCATCCAGGACCCTCGGGAGCTGGCCCAGGACCTGCCCACCCTGCTGGACGAGCTGCGCGCCCACCCCGACTACCCCGCCCGCTTCCAGGCCGCGTTCCCCGGCCAGCCCCTCAACGAGGAGACCCTGGCCAAGGCCCTCGCCCAGTTCGTGCGCGCCCTGGTGTCCTTCGACGCCCCCATCGACCGCCTGCGGGACGACGCCTACGCCCTCTCCCCGTTGGAGCAGCGGGGGACCGACCTGCTGTCGATGACCCTGCCCCAGGGCGACCCCGACGGCGTGCCCGACCTGTGCAACGAATGCCACGACCAGCACCGCGGCGTGCGGCAGCCCGCCGAGGCCGACATGATGGGCCTCTTCTCGGATGCGCGGTTCCGCAACAGCGGGCTGGAGGCCCCCGCCGTCGACCCCGGCCGCGAGGCGGTCACCGGCGACCCCGCCGACCGAGGGCGCTTCAGGGTGCCGACCATCCGCAACATCGCGGTGACCGGGCCCTACATGCACGACGGGCGCTTCGCCACCCTGGAGGAGGTCCTCCACCACTACAACGAACACCTGGTGGACAGCGGCAACCTGGACCCGCTGCTCCAGCGCGACGGGGCGCCCCTGCGCCTGAACCTCTCCGATGACGACATCGCCGCGATGGTCGCGGCGCTGAAGCTGTTCACCGACGAGGGCTTCCTGACCGACCCCCGCTTCTCGGATCCATACCGGTGACGGCGCTGCCCAACCCGCTGGCGGCCTCGGCCCGGGCCCGCCCGGCGCACCCGGCGCTGGAGACCGCCGAGGGGACCCTGGACTACCGCGCGCTGGCCAAGGCGGTGGCCCGCCGCGCCGGAGCCCTCGCCGCCGAGGGGGTGCGTCCCGGGCAGGTCGTGGCCCTCACCGGCTGGCCGAGCCGCGCCTGGGTGGTCAACGCCCACGCCCTGATGTGGCTGGGGGCGGCGCCGGCCCCGCTCTCCCCCCGGGCGAGGGCGACCGAGCGGGACGCCGCGCTGGCTGTCCTGCGCCCCGACCACGCCGTCGACGGCCAGGACGACGCCGCGGGCCCGCCCCTGGACCCGCAGCCCTGGCTGCTGAAGGACCGACGGCTGGTCATCCTCAGCAGCGGGACCACCGGTCCGCCCCGCCCCATCGACCTCAGCGCCGGGCAGCTCGTGTTCTCGGCGATGGCGTCGGCGCTGCGGCTGGGGCACGCGCTGGACGACCGCTGGCTGTGCTGCCTGCCCCTGCACCACGTCGGCGGGCTCTCCATCCTGCTGCGCTGCGCCCTGTACGGGACCACCGCGAGGCTGCACGGGCGCTTCGACGCCGCGCAGGTGGCCGCCGCGCTGGACAGCGGGGACGTCACCCTGGTCTCCCTGGTGCCGGCGATGCTGAGTGCGGTGCTCGACGCCCGCGCCGAGGTCCCCTTCCCGCCTCGGCTGCGGGCGGCGCTCATCGGCGGCGCGGCCACGCCCCCGGCGCTGGTGGCGCGCTGCCGCCGCCTGGGGGTCCCCGTCGCGCTGACCTGGGGCATGACCGAGACCGCCAGCCAGGTCGCCACCCGCTTCCCCGGCGACCTCGACGCCCCCATGCACGCCGGCCCGCCCCTGCCCTTCGCCGAGGTCGCCGCCGGCCCCGGGGGCGCCCTGGTCGTCACCGGCCCCCTGGCCCCCGGCGGGCGGCTGGAGACCCGGGACCTGGGCCACCTCGACGACGAGGGTCGGGTGGTGGTGACCGGGCGCCGCGACGACGTCATCATCTCCGGCGGCGAGAACATCGACCCCGCCGAGGTCGAGGCCGTGCTCAAGGCCCACCCCGGCGTCGCCGACGCGGCGGTGGTCGGGCGCCCGGACCCCCGCTGGGGGGAGCGCCCGGTGGCCTGGGTGGTGCCCGCCCAGGCGGATCTCCAGGCCGAGGCGCTGATCGACTGGTGCCGCGCCCGCCTGACGGTGTTCAAGGCGCCCGACGCGGTGTTCTGGCTGGACGCCCTGCCCCGCACCGAGCTGGGCAAGCTCTCCCGGTCGGCGCTACTCCGGCAGCAGCCCGAGCCGGCCCAGCGCCGCCGCGAATGACTCGGGGATGGGGCGCGGCCGCTGGCTCTCCTTGTCGATGAAGGCGTGCACCAGCTCGGCGGTGGCCCGGGTGGTGCCCTCCTCGCCCACCAGGCGGTAGGCGTAGTGAACGCTGGTGCGGCCCAGGCGGGAGACCGCCACCTCCACCCGGACGCGGTCCCCCAGGCGCAGCGGCCGCTTGAAGTCGGCCTCGGCGTGGACCAGGGGCAGCACCCAGCTCTCCTCGGCGAGCAGGCGCTGGAGGGGCACGTCGCCGGCCCGCAGCAGCTCCTCGTAGGCGGCGTGGCAGTACTCGAAGACGCGGGAGAAGTAGGCGATGCCGGCCCCGTCGACCTCGGAGAAGCGGACGGTCACGGTGTGGTGGAAGGGCATGGGGTCTCCTTGAGGAGGCTGATAACCTTGGCGGCGTGCGACGCCTCGCTGTCATCGCCATCGCCCTCGCCCTCTGGGCCGCCGCGGCCTGGACCTTCGACCTGCGTCAGGTGACCGGCGCCGAGATGAGCCCCTCCCTCCAGCCGGGGGACTGGGTGCTCATCGGCCCCGGCGCGCCGGCTGCGGGCGACGTCGTGCGGCTGGAGGACCCCAGGGAGCCCGGCCGGGTGGTGCTGCGCCGGGTGCTGGCCCTGGCCGGGGCCGAGGTGGGCAGCGGCGGCGGCTTCCTGCGCATCGACGGCGAGCGCACCCGGCTCCGGGAGATGGGCCGCGACGACACCCACGTCGTGCTCTCCGAGGCCAACCTCTGGCTCATCCGCCACCGCGTCCGGCCCCTGCGCGACCCCGACCGCCAGGTCACCGTACCCGAGGGGCAGGTGTGGCTGATGGCCGACGATCGCGACCTCGGGGTGGACTCCCGGTGGTGGGGGCCCGTGCCCGCCGCGCAGCTCGACGGGCGGGTGTGGCTGCGGGCGGGCTCCAGCGACCTGTGGCGGGGGCGGCTGAGCCCCTGGGGGCGGGACGGCCCCTGGCTGCCGCCCTCCAAGCAGCCGCGATAGACTGCACCCTCCCCCCGACGAGGACGCCCCCATGTCCCTGCGCGACGCCCTGCTGCAAGCCGGCGTGGTCTCCAAGAAGCAGGTCAACAAGGCCAACCGCGACCTCAAGAAGGCCCGCAAGGCGGAGCAGGGCCACCGCGAGAAGAAGAGCGTCCTGCGCGCCCGGGAGCAGGAGGAGGCCCGCGCTCGGGCCGACACCCGCCGCGAGGAGCGCCTGGAGGCCCGCCGCCGGCTGCGCGACCTGCAGGAGGCCCAGGCCCGCACCCACCGGGTGCGCCAGCTCGTGCGCCACCACGGCGTCACCGGCACCCGCGGCGCCCCCATCCGCTTCCACCACCGCGCGCTCCAGGGCGACACCCTCCACTGCATGGAGCTGCCGCTCTCCCTGGCCCGGGGCCTGGCCGACGGTCGCAACGGCATCGCCGCGCTGGTCCAGCCCTACCTCGACGACACCGAGTACTACGTGGTGCCCCGCCACGTCGCCGAGCGCATCGCGGAGGTCGATCCCGGCGCCATCATCCTCCTGAACGACGAGCGCCCGGACGACGACCCCGCCGCCGGCTTCATCGACGACTTCGTGCCCCGCACCCCCTGGGACCCCGACCAGCCCTGGCGCCGCTGGCGGGTGGCGCCGTGATCCTCATCTGCTACACCACGCCCGCGGGGGGCCGCGACCGCATGGGCCAGGCCGCCCGCACCCTGGGCGAGGCCCGCCGCCGGACGCGCCCGGAGGCCGACGTCCGGGTGACGCCCACCCCCACCCGGGAGGACTTCGTCCGCGCTCTGGCCGGCGCCGACCCCATCGAGGAGCTGCACCTCGTCTCCGACGGAGACGCCGACGGACCGCGCTTCGCAGGGGGTGAGGCGCTCAGCCCCGAGGACTGGCGTGCGCTGGACATCCCCTTCGCCCCAGGGGCCGAGGCGTTCTTCCACGCCGGGCGCAGCGCCCGCTGGTTCGCGCCCTTCTTCGCCCGCACCTTCGGCGTGCCCGCCTCGGGCTACCACTGGGACGCGGCGTTCTCGGTCAAGCCCCACCGCTTCTGGTGGATGCCGCCCACCCACCCCCCGGAGGCGCCGCTGTGGCGCATCGCGTGCCCCGGGCCGCAGACGCACGGGGTGATGGGCGCCTTCCGCCGGGCCGCCGGGCAGACCCTGGCCGAGCCCCTCAAGCGCTTCGACCCGACCTGGCCCCTGCCCGCCGAGGCCGCCGGCTGAGCAGCCCGCCGCGCGCCGTCAGGGCAGCGGCCCCCGGTACAGCGCCAGGCTCAGGGGGGCAGGCTGGGTCCAGATGCCCAATGCCTCCCCCAGAGGCAGGATGCGGCGCACCTGGCAGGACGCCAGCTCCGCCTTCCAGCGGTCGGAGAGGCCCTCGGCGAAGACCTGCCCGAGGCGGCGCTCGGCCCGCCGGGTGCGCGCGCCGTCGTCCAGGCCCCAGGCCGCGTAGACGCAGCCCTCGGCGCGCTCGCTCATGCCGCTGGCGGTCGGCGGCAGGTACTCGAAGAGCCAGACCTCATCGCCCAGAAGCCCGATCCGGGGGTTCGGCGGCGGGGTCAGCGCCCCGAGGTCCACCTGGCGCAGGGCGCGGCCGTCCTCCAGGGAGAAGACCCACAGCGCCGGGCCGGACGGGGCGTCGAGCAGCAGCACGCCCCGGGTCGCGTCCACGCCGAGGGCGCCCGCGCGGGCGCGCCAGCCGTGGACCTCGCCGGGCGGGCTGACCCGCCACAGCGCGTGGCCGTCGGCGGCGTCCAGGGCCACCAGGCTCGCCTTGCCCGCTCCGTCGCTCAGGGCCACGAGGGCCCGCGCGCCGTCCGGGCTCAGGGCGGAGGCGGCGATCCGGGCGGGCTCCTCCGTCAGCTCGACCCGCCAGGCGGGGTCTGCCGTGCCGGGCCGCAGCAGCTCCACGAGGCTCCAGCCGCCGCGGGGGGGGCTGACCGCGCGGAGAAGCCCCGCCTCGGGGGCGCTGGCCGCGCCGGACCAGGCGGTGTGCTCCCACCAGCCGCAGCAGGTCGGCGCCTCACCGAGCCCCACCTGGGCGGCGGCCTCGACCGCCGCCCCCCCCGAGAGGGGCACAGCCCGCAGGCCCTCGCCGTCTGTCGTGAACACCCAGGGCAGGCCGGGCGACGGCATCAGCCCCGGGACCTCCTCCACAGCGCCCGCCTGCCCGCGCGCCACCCGCCCCGGCCAGGCGCCGGGCAGCCCGACCGCGAGCACCCCGCCGTCCGAGGTGGCCGCAACGGCCTCGTCCCCCGCCAGCAGGCGGTTGGCCGCGCTGCCCTCGAGCAGCGCGCCGTCCACGTCAACCCGGCCGAGGAGGGTCCAGCTCACGTCAGGCTCCTCCAGGACGTCCGGGGTGTTCACGGGGCCCCCATTGAGGCAGGACAGCAGCAGGAGCAGGATGGCTCAGCCTCCGTTGATGATGTCCTTCAGGCGGTTGAGCTGGGACGTGTACAGCGCGTCCCAGATGTCGTCGTCGGTGGTGAAGACGCCGTGCCGGAAGGAGCCCTCCCAGCGATGGCCCTCCACCATCTCATACAACACCGGCCGCTGTCCCGCGCTGGCCGTCGAGAACAGGCGGATCACCTGCTCGCCCTCGTCCTCGCCGGTCCACCCGCCGATGAGCTGGCGCACCCGCTCGGCGCGCTGCTGGAGCGTGAGGCCCTGCATCTCCTCGTCGGACATGCCGCCCTCGCCGTCCTCGCCGGCCAGCTCGCGCATCACCGCGTCGTCCTCGTTCTGGGTCGCCTGACCGCGCGAGGGGGAGAAGTGGATGATGTCGAGCAGGCCCTGGCGCGGGTTGGCCACCAGGGGGTTCAGGAAGCCCTCGTTGAAGCCCCGGCGCGGGTGGACCTCGAAGATCGACTTCACGGTCTGGGACTCGGGGAACTTGCTGGCCATGTCGGACAGCTCGTGGTTCAGCTCGCCGCCCTGCATCGCGGCGCTGATCGCGTCGCCGAAGGTCTCCTCGGTGGAGCTGGTGACCGGGGTGGTCCACAGGTCCTCGACGCTGTCCTGCTCCCAGTTCTGCCGGCCGTTGTCCTCCTCGCGGGCGGGATCGGGGCGCGGGAGCACCTGCTCGGGGGCGTAGCGCTCGCCGCCGGGGTTGGCGGGCGACGCGGAGCGGGCGCGGACCTGGGCGTGCAGCTCGTCCTGGGAGAGGCCACCCTCCCCCATCTGCTGGCCCAGGCTGTGGGCCACGCGGACGTCGTCGTCGCCCAGACGCACGGCCAGCTCGGCCATCTCGCGGGTGCGGTTGGCCGGGTCGGTGCTGTCCAGGTTGCCGTCGCCGAACAGCTTCCACTGGATGTTGAGGTCGTTGGTGACCCAGAGGCCGTTCTCGTTGTCGTAGTCATGGCTGATCAGCGACACGAGGTCGTCGAAGCCCATGGGCGGGATGTCCTCGGTCTCCGCGAGGACGGTGGCGTGGGTGTCGGTGAAGATCTGGTCGACGGTGGCGAGGTAGCCGATGTTGTCGTTGTCGTTGATCCAGGTGGCGACGTCCAGGGCGATCTTGGCGCGGATGTTGTTCCAGAACAGCGGGTAGATGCCCTGCCAGTGGGTGCGGATGGAGCCCCGGGGCGTGCGCAGGTGGCCGGCGGCGAAGTGGTCGGTGAGGAAGTGCTGGGCGGCGGCCTCACGGGCCAGGCCCATGCCGGCGTCGCTGCCCCCGGCCCCCAGGTCGAAGGCGGTGGCCAGCGCGAACTCATGCAGCGCGCGGTAGGAGCCGCCCGCGGAGGCGCCGTCCCCGGCCAGCGGGCCGGCGTCGGTGCCGTTGGGCGCCACGAAGTGCTCGTCGTTGCTCGCCGCGCGGTTGAGGTAGCGGGCG
The DNA here is from genome assembly GCA_020632795.1 of Alphaproteobacteria bacterium. Classification (GTDB taxonomy): domain Bacteria; phylum Myxococcota_A; class UBA796; order UBA796; family CAJQPC01; genus JACKEV01. The sequence continues at coordinate 241,123 of JACKEV010000018.1, read as the reverse complement.
TCCACCGCGGCGATGACCGCGCTGGAGAACTGCACCAGACCCCACTTGCCCCGCTCGGGGTCCTCGGAGCAGACCTGGTCGAAGCGCGGATCGTCCGGGGTGGCCTTCTTGATGGCGTAGACCACCTCGTCCCGGGAGCCGACCTGCTGGCCGGGGGAGCCTGAGGGCACCGCGGAGATGCGGAACAGGGAGTCCGGGTCGGGCTCCTCCTGCCCCTCGGCGTTCACCCGGGTGTCCCGCGGCGAGAAGAAGTCGCCGCTGAGCATGATGATGTCGCCGTGGGTGAGGACGAAGCGGCTGTTGTACTCGGCGGCCTCCGGGGGGCCCTGCTGGTCGCCCATCGTGTAGCCGCCGCCCTCGACGTTGTCGCCCAGCGACTTGTGCTCGGCGGAGCCGAAGAGCTGGATGGGGCTGTCCTCGGACTTGGCCTGGGTCCCGCCACCCCCGCCGGACGCGGGGCCGCCGCGCAGGGAGGACGGGGCCTCACCGCCACGGGCCAGGGCTGCGCCGGCCGCGTCGGCCTCGGACTCCAGCGAGCCGTCGGCGACGATGTCTCCGCCCTTGGCCTGGGCGGTGTCCACCCGACCCTGTCGCTGCTGCACCACATGGGCCAGCTCATGCCCCAGCAGCGCCATCCCCTGCGGGGAGGATGGATCGAAGCGGCCGGCGGCGAAGCTCAGGGACTCCCCCTGGGTCAGCGCCTGCGCGCCGATGTCCTCGGGACGGCCGTCCTGGGCGATCGACACCTGGCTGAAGTCGGTTCCGAAGAAGGCCTCGATCTGCTCCTGCAGGGGGCCCAGCGGACCGCCGCTGTCGTTGGGCGGGGCGCCGTCCTGGCTGCCCCGCAGGAGCTGCTGCATCGCTCCGTTGCCCAGCATGTCGGGCAGGCCGAGGCCACCCTCCGGGGTCGCCTCACCAGGGACCTGCCCGTCTCGATCCTGCAGGCGGCTACGCTTCTTCATGAGACCCCCAAAACCTGATCCGCGCGGCGCTCGGCGGGCCCAGGGTCTGGTCGAGTTGTGCCGAAACAGTAACAGATTCAGGTCAATTCGCATAGCGAAGTCTCGTCCTCCCTTTCTGCGGGTCGGGCGCCTCCCCCTGGCGACTGGATATGGAGAGCGCTCACGTGGAGCGCGCCGTGACCTCCCCCACCCTGGACCTGCTGGCCGAGATCTCCGCCCTGTGCAGCCGCGCGGTCGAGCTGGACGAGGTGCTGGGGCCGGTGCTGCGCCTGCTCTCCGAGCGGGTGGGCCTGCACCGCGCCACCCTGGCGCTGCTGGACGACGAGCAGGGGGTCATCCGCATCGAGGCCGCCCACGGCCTGACCCCCGCCGAGGTCCGCCGGGCCCGCCTCCAGCCCGGCCAGGGCCTGATGGGCCGGGTCATCGCCGAGGGCCAGCCCTACGGCGTGCTGCGCATCTCCGAGGCCCCCGACTTCGTGGACTGGACCGGGGTGCGCGCCCGGGGGGTGGACCCCTCCTTCGCCGCCGCCCCCCTGCTGAGCGAGGGCGGCTGCGTGGGCGCCTTGGGGGCCTACCGGCTGGACGCCCGGGAGCACGAGCTGTTCGACGACCTGCGCACCCTGGCCACGGTCGCCGCCCTGCTGGCCCCCCTGGCCCGGCCCCGCCTGCGCAGCTACGCGGAGCCGCCCCAGCCCCCCGCCGAGCTGCGCCTCCAGCCCGACAACCTCGTGGGCCGCTCCAAGGCCATGCGCGGGGTGTTCGACCTCATCGGGCAGGTCGCCGGGACCACCACCACGGTGCTGCTGCGCGGCGAGTCGGGCACCGGCAAGGAGCTGGTCGCCCAGGCCCTGCACACCCACAGCCCCCGCGCCGCCGGCCCCTTCGTGAAGGTCAACTGCGCCGCGCTGCCCGAGGGGGTGATCGAGAGCGAGCTGTTCGGCCACGAGAAGGGGGCGTTCACCGGGGCGATCCGCGAGCGCAAGGGCCGCTTCGAGCTGGCCCGGGGCGGCACCCTCTTCCTGGACGAGATCGGGGACATCTCCCCGGCGGTCCAGGTGCGCCTGCTGCGGGTGCTCCAGGAGAAGGAGTTCGAGCGGGTCGGCGGCACCACCCCGCTCACCAGCGACGCCCGCATCATCGCCGCCACCAGCCGCGACCTGGAGACCATGATCGAGGGCACCGGCTTCCGGGCCGACCTCTACTACCGGCTCAACGTCTTCCCCATCCGCCTGCCCCCCCTGAGGGAGCGCAAGGCCGACATCCTGCTGCTGGCCGACCACTTCGTCGAGCTGTGCAACCGGGCCCACGGGCGCAACGTGCGCCGGGTGTCCACCTCGGCCATCGACATGCTGATGGCCTACCACTGGCCCGGCAACGTGCGCGAGCTGGAGAACTGCATCGAGCGCGCGGTGCTGCTGGCCCGCGAGGACGCCATCCTGGGCCACCACCTGCCCCCCACCCTCCAGACCGCCGAGGCCTCGGACACCGAGGTCCACCAGGGCCTCAAGGACCGGCTGGCCGCGTTCGAGCGGGAGCTGATCCTGGACGCGCTGAAGTCCACCCGCGGCAACATGGCCGCCGCCGCCCGAAAGCTGGAGGTGACCGAGCGCATCATGGGCCTGCGGGTGGCCCGCTACGACATCGACCCCCAGCGGTTCCGGGGAGATCGCAGCTCTTGACGCAATCCTACAGAAATGTAGGACCCCCTGCTGAGGGTGCGCCCGGGGCTGTCCGGGGGCGGCCCGCGCTGGATCGTCTCCGGGCTGATCGCCGTGTTCGGGCCATTGGAGAGGGGTTCTTCAAGGATCCTACATTTTCGTACCCTGCATCCACGATTCCTACATTCTTGTAGCCCACGCAGCGGCCGAAACCGCCTCCAGAGCCCCTGAGGGCCGAATCCGGGGGCTGGCACGGTGCTTGCTCAGGGCTCCACCCACCTCAACAACCCCGGAGCTTCCCCCCCATGCCCCTCATCGCCGAGTACATCTGGATCGACGGCACGGAGCCCACCTCCATCGCCCGCTCCAAGACCCGGGTCATCCCCCAGGTCCCCTCCCTCATCAAGCTCGACGCCTTCCCTGTCTGGGTCTTCGACGGCTCCAGCACCAACCAGGCCCCCGGCCACAGCTCCGACCGCATCCTCAAGCCGGTGGCCTTCGTGCCCGACCCGGTGCGCGGCAAGAGCGCCTACCTGGTGATGTGCGAGGTCTTCAACCCCGACGGCACCGCCCACAAGAGCAACAAGCGCGCGAACCTGCGGGCGGTGATGGCGGCCGGCGCGGCGGCCCACGAGCCCTGGGTGGCCTTCGAGCAGGAGTACACCTTCTTCGTCGGCTCCCGGCCGCTGGGCTTCCCCGCTGAGCGCCGCTACCCCGCCGCCCAGGGCCCCTACTACTGCGGCGTCGGCGCCGACGAGGTCTATGGCCGTGAGGTGGTCGAGGACCACCTGGCCGCCTGCCTCGACGCCGGCATCCAGCTGACCGGCATCAACGCCGAGGTCATGCCCGGCCAGTGGGAGTACCAGTGCGGCGGCCCCGGCGTGAGCCCCCTCGAGGCCTCCGACCACCTGTGGCTGTCCCGCTGGCTGCTCTACCGCGTGGGCGAGGACCACGACATCTCCGCGACCCTCGACCCCAAGCCGGTCCCCGGCGACTGGAACGGCGCGGGCATGCACACCAACTTCTCCACCCCCGCCATGCGCTCCGAGGGCGGCCGCGCCGTCATCAAGGCCACCTGCGACAAGATCGGCCAGCGCGTGAGTGAGCACCTGGACGTCTACGGCGCGGGCAACGAGGCCCGGCTGACCGGTCACCACGAGACCTGCTCCTACAAGGAGTTCCGCTGGGGCGTCGCCGACCGCACCGCCTCGATCCGCATCCCCCTGCTCGTGAACGAGGAGGGCCGGGGCTACCTGGAGGATCGCCGCCCGGCGGCCAACGCCGACCCCTACGCGGTCTGCACGGCGCTGTTGAAGACGACGTTCGACATGTGGGGGTAGTCCCGCGTCACGGGGCCTGGGTCTCCACCCAGGCCTCGACGTCCTCCCTCAGCATCGGCAGGGTCACCGCGCCCCGGCCCAGCAGGCGGTCATGGAAGGCCGGCAGGTCGAAGGCGGGCCCCAGGGCGGCCTCGGCGTCGGCCCGGATGGCCAGGACCTCGAGCTGGCCGATCTTGTAGGAGAGCGCCTGACCCGGCCAGGAGATGTAGCGGTCGACCTCGTTGTCGACGTTGGTGGGGGCCAGGGCGGTGTTCTCCAGCATGAAGGCGACCGCGTCTTCCCGGCTCCAGCCCTGGTGGTGGATGCCCGTGTCGACCACCAGCCGCGCCGCCCGCCAGGCGTCGAAGGCGAGCATGCCCAGCCGGTCGATGGGGCCGGTGTAGAGGCCCAGCTCGTCGGCCAGGCGCTCGCTGTACAGGGCCCAGCCCTCGCCGAAGGCCGAGAGGTTCAGGGTGCGCCGGAACGCCGGGGTGTCGGGCAGCTCCCGGGAGAGGGCGTTCTGGAGGTGGTGGCCGGGGATGGACTCGTGGAAGGCCAGGGCCTCGGCCTCGTAGCGGGCCCGGGTGGTGGGCGCGCTGGTGTTGACCACGTACTCGCCGGGGCTGCCGTCGTTCCGGGGGGGCCGGTAGTAGGCGATGGTCGTGTACGGCGCGTCCAGGGGCGGGACCTCGGTGACCACGCACTGGGCGTCGGGCGGGGCCTTGAGGATGCGCGGGGTGGCTGCCCCCGCCCGGGAGAGCGCGGACCGCGCCGTCTCCAGGATCTCCTCGGCGGAGGTGAACCGCAGGGCCGGGTCCTCCCGCAGGCGGGCGAAGATGCGGGCGAGGTCGTCGGTGCCCAGCACCTCCGCGCCCAGGGCCCGCATGTCGGCGTGGACCCGCGCCAGCTCCTCCAGGCCGGTCTGGTGGACGGCGTCGGGGTCCAGCGAGAGCGTGGTGTAGCGCCGGATCTGCGTCGCGTAGCAGGCCGCGCCGTCGGGCACGCCGGTGAGCCCGACGTCGCGCCCGGTCCGGGCACGGGGCAGCAGCTCGCCCTCCATCGTGTCCCGCAGGCGGGTCAACGCGGGGGCCACGCCGTCTGTGATCTCGATGAGCACGGCCTCTCGGAAGGCGGCCTCGCGCTCGGGGGGCCAGCCGACCCGCTCGTCCGCGGCCGGGACGGCCAGGGGCCACTCCGAGACGGGCAGGGCGAGCTGAGCGTCGATGAGGGCCACCATGCGCCGCAGGGTCTCGGCGTTGGCCACCCGGCCCTCGGCCAGCCCGGCGCGCAGGTTGGCGGCGCGGGCGTCCAGGAGCGCGGGCATGGCCCGGAGGCGGGCCACGTAGCTGTCGCCGCCCTCGGGGGTGATCAGCGGGTGGACCTCGGGCAGGCGGTTGAGGCTGTTGATCAGGTTGCTGTACAGGAGGACGTTCCACTGGTCCATGCGGCAGACCTCGCTGTCCACGTCCGACTGGAGCGAGAACACCAGCAGCTCGCGGGTGACCGCGTCGGCCGGGTTGAGGTCGCCCAGGGCGCGGGCGCGGGCCAGCATCGCCTCCGCCTCGTCCTGGGCGGCCTGGCTGGCCTCGGGGGAGATGTCCTCCAGCAGGTGGTCGTAGCGGTGGTCGCCCATGCGGGTGGCCCAGCGGGGCCAGCGCCGCATGTCGGCCTCCCAGTGGTCATGCAGGAGCTGTCGCAGCGCGGGGTCGGTGACCCCGGCGGTGGCGTCGTCGTTCAAGGAGACCTCCTGGGCGGCGGGCTCCGGTGGGGCGGCCCTGGGGGTGCAGGCCAGGGCCCCGAGCAGCAGGAGCACTCAGTGACCGCCGGCCGCCGCGCCCTCGGCCTCCTCCTCCAGGACCTCCATGTGCATCCACTTCGTCAGGATGGGAGAGAGCGCGAAGACGATGACCGAGGAGATGATGGCCGCGATGGCGATCTGGCCGAACACCTCGCCGAAGACGCCGACGGTGTCCTGGGGCGGCGGGATGACCGCCGGGCCGTCGCCGCCGTGCTCCGCGCCGGTCAGCATCGCGATGAGGCCGGCGAGGTAGGCGGAGAAGGCCGTGGCCAGGAACCAGGCGCCCATGACCATGCTGACGATGCGACCGGGGGCCAGCTTGGTGACCATCGAGAGGCCCACCGGGCTCAGGCACAGCTCGCCGGTGGTGTGCAGCAGGTAGCCCAGCACCAGCCAGCCCATGCCGACCATGCCGCGCTCATCGGCCAGGGAGCAGCCGTACCACAGGGCCCCGAAGCCCAGGCCGAGCTGCAGGAGCCCCAGGCCGAACTTGACCGGGATGGGGGGGTCCAGGTTGAGCTTGCCCAGCCCCACCCACAGCATCGAGAACACCAGCCCGAAGAGCATGATGAAGATGGGGTTGGCGGACTGGAACTTGGTGGCCCGGATCTCGGTGCCGCCCACCTTCATGCCGACGTGCTCGGGCTTGACGGTCCAGGCGACCTCGGTGGGGTTGGGGGAGCGGGTCTCGGCCTGGGCCCGCTTCTGCTCGGGCTCGAGGACCTCCTCGTTGGCGGTGATGGTGGTCAGGCCGTTGACGAGGAGGGCGCTGGCGTCCTCGGGCAGGCCGGCCGCCTCGCCCTCCTCCAGGGGCACGTCCGCCCACAGGTCCTTCAGCAGGCCGTCCAGCCCGGGCCCGCCCCAGGGCAGGCCGACCTGGCCCTGGTTCAGCGGGATGGAGACGGTCTGGCCCACGTCAGCCTGGGTGATGACCCGCTCCTCGAAGACCCGGTCGACGTTGCGGTCGGTGAAGTTGTTGATGGAGCTGCCGGCCTGCTCGAAGAAGGCCCAGAACAGCATCGAGAAGAACATCAGCACCATGATGACGAACATACGCTGGCGCTCGACGGTGGAGGACTTGACCACCGCCAGCAGCAGCGAAGCCAGGGCGACGACGCCGATGACCGAGAGCAGGATGCCCGCCAGGGTGTTGCGCTGGACCAGCAGCGCGATGAGCGGCACCGCCAGGAAGGTGCCCAGGTAGACCGCCCACTCGGCGTTGAGGGGGCCGAGCACCTTCTTCTTGAGCAGCGCAGGGTCCTTGGGCAGGCCGGCCCAGTCGGGCAGCCCGCCGCGGTTCAGGGCGGCGACGGCGATGCCCGCCGAGACCATGAGCGCCGTGCCGACCAGCGCGTTGATGGCCAGGCTGATGGGGTCCTTCTCCAGGGTGAACATGGCCCCGGCGGTGAGCAGACCGGTGCCGCCGATCAGCGCCTGGGCCAGCCGGGTGGGGGCCCAGAACACAGCCAGGCCCACCAGCATGCCGACGGTGGCCAGGCCGAAGCCGTAGTGCCAGCCGAAGGTCTCGCCGACGTACCCGCACAGGAGCCCCGACATGGCCGCGCCCAGGTTGATGCCGATGTAGAACAGGGTGAAGCCGCTGTCCCGGCGGGCGCTGCCCTGGGGGTAGAGGGAGCCGACGATGGTGGAGATGTTGGGCTTGAAGAAGCCGTTTCCGCAGATGAGCAGCGCCAGCGCGCCGAAGAAGATGGTGTCCTGCTCGATGGTCATCAGCAGGTGGCCGGCGGCCATCAAGGCGCCGCCCAGGATGACCGCCTTGCGCTGCCCGAGCAGCCGGTCCGCCAGGATGCCGCCGATGAACGGGGTGGCGTAGACCAGCGCGGTGTAGGCGCCGTAGACCGCGTAGGCGTCGTTGTCGTTGTAGCCCAGGAAGCCCTTGATCATGTAGAAGACGAGCAGGGCTCTCATGCCATAGTACGAAAAACGCTCCCACATCTCCGCGAAGAAGAGGACGTAGAGGCCCGTGGGGTGCCCCAGCAGGGTGTGTTGGTCGTCGAGCCGCGCGCGGTCGGTCATGTTCGGCACTCCGGGATCGGGAATGGCAGCCCCACCGGATAACACAAACGGGCCGGTATCGGGGTTCCGGGGTGAGGATTTCGGGGCAGGGGCTTGCCAGGACAGCCACGGTACACCAGATTGGCCGTCCACCACCACGCGCAAGGAGCGATCCATGTCGAGCGGACTCTTCGTCTGGCACGATCACATGTCCAAGGACATCCAGGCCCCCCTGGCTTTCTACGAGGCCCTGCTGGGCTGGACCCACAAGGACATGCCCACCCCGATGGGCCCCTACCCCATCTTCCACGACGGCCAGCAGGAGCACGGCGGCTTCGTCGCGATGGAGGACGCCGGGCATCCGCCCCACTGGATGCCCTACGTGACCGTCGACGACCTGGACAAGGCCGTCCAGCAGGTCCCGGAGCTGGGCGGCGGCGTGGACTTCGGCCCCATGCCCATCCCCAACGTGGGGCGCTTCGCCATCATCCACGACAACCAGGGCGCCCACATCACCCTCATCCAGCTCAACGAGGTCGCCAAGCCCCCCGCGCAGAGCCCCCAGCCCGGTCAGTTCTGCTGGTACACCCTCAACACCCCGGACGTCGCAGCCTCCATCGCCTTCTGGAGCGCCCTGGTGGGTTGGACGGTGAAGGACGTCACCATGGGCGGGTCCACCCAGGCGATCTGCCACCTGGGCGAGCACCAGATCGCGGGCATGGTGCCCCTGGCCGAGGGCGACCCCCGGCCGCCGCACTGGGCCCTGTCCATCTGCGTGGCGAACCTGGACGACACCCTGGCCCGGAGCGCCGCGCTGGGCGGTCAGGTCCTCATGCCGCCGACGCCGCTGGGCAGCTTCGGCAAGATGGCGGCCATCGCCGACCCCGCTGGCGCGGGCGTCGGGCTGTTCGAGTTCCTCGGCGGCTGAGCCAGCGCGTTAAGGGCTCGGGGATGGTCTTCCCCGAGTCCCCGCTGAAGGACAGCTACCGCCGGGTGGTCTGGGGCCCCTGGCGGCGGGCCTTGTTGCGCCTGCCCGAGGGCTACGAGCTGCGGGCCAACCGGCGCCTGGGGCGGGCGGTGATGCGGGCCTCCAAGGCCCGGCGTGAGCAGCTCGCCCGCAACCTGCGGCGCGCCTTCGGCGAGCGGGACGATCTCGACACGCTGATCGGCGCGATCTTCGAGACCCACTTCGTCGACCAGTACATCTCCTGGTCCTTCGCCCGCATCGCGACGGGCGGGGGCGACGCCTACCTGCGCATCGAGGGGCTGCATCACCTCGACCACGCCCTCAAGCAGGGCCGGGGCGCGGTGCTGATGCACCCGCACATGGGCCCCGCCCAGCTCCCCTTGTGTGTGCTTGGATCCAGGTATTACCGGATGAACCAGATCGGCGGGGGCGGAGTGGCCCAGCCGCTGAGCGCCGAGGGCCAGCGGGCCGCCGCGACGCGGGCCGAGCTGGAGGGCCACATCCCCGCCCGCATCTGGGACGGCGCGGGCTACCTGCGGCCGCTGGTGCGGGCGCTGCGCCAGGGCGAGGTCGTGATGAGCGCGGTGGACGGCACCGGCGGCGGCCACGAGCTGGGCCGGCGCTACACCCGGGAGGTGCTGGGCCAGCCGATGCGGGTGCCGGTGGGCGCGGTGTGGCTGGCGCTGGCGTCGGGCGCGCCGCTGCTGCCCCTGGTGACCTTCCGCAACCCCACCTGGGGGCCCGACTACGTCACCGAGATCCGCCCTCCCCTGGACCTTCCCCGCGACGAGCCCCGGGACGTCGCCCTGGAGCTGGGCGCGGAGATCGTCGCGGTGCAGCTCGAGCGCTGGCTGCGGGACCACCCCGGGGACTGGCACTTCTGGGACGAGTTCGAGCCGGGGCGCTTCCTGGAGCCGGACCCATGACCTCCCGGGGCGCGGCCTTGGGGGGCCTGCTCGGCTCGGCCCCCGGGCTGGTGTTCGGGGCCTGGGCGGTGGTGCAGAACCCCTGGTTCCTGGACCGACCGTGGCTGTTCCTGGGCCTGGCCGTGGCGCTGCCGGCGGCGGCGCTGGCTGCTCTGGGGGCGCTGCTGGATCGGCGTCCGGCGGGGCGGGCGCAGCTTTTGTGGCTCGCCCCGCTGCACGCGGCCCTGCTGCTCCTCTTCTGGCCCCGGCCCGGCCCCGACCCGGTGAAGCTGCTGGTGGTGGGGGTGGACGGCGCGACCTTCGACGTCATCGACCCGATGGTGGCCGCCGGGGCGCTGCCCGCCTTCGCGGCGCTCCAGGGGGCCGGCGACCGGACCGTGCTGCGCTCGATGGAGCCGATGTTCTCGCCGCTGTTGTGGACCACGATGGCCACGGGCAAGCCCCCCGAGCAGCACGGCGTGCGGGGCTTCTTCACCCGCTCGACCGACTGCCGGGTCCCCCGCCTGTGGGACATCGCCGAGGACGCGGGCCTGCGGGTGGGGGTGTACAAGTGGCTGGTCACCTATCCGCCGCGTGAGGTGCCCGGCTTCATGGTGCCGGGCTGGCTGGCCCCCTCCCCCGAGACCGCCCCGTCAACGCTCTCCTTCGTGAAGGAGCTGGAGCTGGCCAACCGCCTGGAGCGCCGTCAGGTGGCGGCCCGGCGCGGCACGGTGGCGCTGGCGCTGGCGGGCATCCCCCACGGCCTGCGGTTCGGCACCCTGTGGGCGGCCTTTCGTTGGAAGCTCACCGAGCGGCTGGAGCGACCCGGCACGGACGACCGGCAGGTCGCGATGCAGCGCATCCGGGGGCAGATCGACCGGGACGTGTTCGTGCACGCGGTCCACGCCCACCAGCCCGACCTGGCCACGTTCACGTACTACGCCACCGACGGGCTGGCCCACCGGTTCTGGGACGCCCACGCGCCGGGGCCGGACACGCCGCCCGCGCGGGTGGCCGCCTACGGCGAAGCCGTCCGGGACGCCTACCGCCAGGCGGACGCCATCCTGGGGGAGCTGATGGCCCGGGTGGGGCCGGACACCACCGTCGTCGTGCTCTCGGACCACGGCTTCCGGGCCTTCCGGCCGGGGGTGGACGCCGCGCCGCTGGTCCCGCTCACCGAGCGGCTGCAGGCCCGGCTGGGCGCCCAGCTCGGGCGGGTGCAGGTGGCGCGGCTGGGTCAGAAGCTCACCGTCACCGCCGAGGAGGCCTCCACGGACGCGCTGATCGAGGCGCTGGCCGCGCTGGTCGACGGCGACGGGGCGCCCGCCTACGCCTGGGAGCCGGTGCCGGGCGCGGCGGACACGCTGGGGGTGGAGCTGGTGGTGTCGGCGCGGGACGCGGCGGCCCTGGGGGCCGGGACGGTGGGCGGCGAACCCCTGGCCGACTACGCCCGTCTCGGAGAGCCGACCCCCGGAGAGCACGACGGCGCGGGCATCTTCATCGCGGCGGGCCCCGGGATCGAGGCGGGGGCGCTGCCTCGGGAGGCGGCTCTGCTGGACGTGGCGCCGACGCTGCAGGCTCTGCTGGGCGTGGCGCCAGCGCAGGACCTGACGGGGCGGGTGCTGCTGGGCGACCCGCGGCGGGGGCCGGAGAGCCGGGATGGCCTGGCGGAGCGGTTCCGGGTGGAGGGCGGCGTGGAGGGGGTGGATGTGGAGGCGCTGAGGGCGTTGGGGTATCTGGAGTAGGCCCGGGATCCACCACCGATGAAGTACTTCAACATCGCCGGCCCCTGCCTCCCCGACCGGCACTACATGCTGCCGCCAGAGGGCCGGCTGCCCGAGCTGGACCGGCTGGTGGACAAGGGCGCGTTCTTCGTCGTGCACGCGCCGCGCCAGACCGGCAAGACGACGGCGATGAAGGCTCTGGCAAAGCGACTCACGGCCGAGGGGCGATACGCGGGGTTGTATGTGTCCTGTGAGCGCGCCCGTGTGTTCCAGGACGTGGGGCTGGCGGAGCAGGCCATCTGGACCGCGGTGATCGGCGCCGCGAACGAGGGCCTGCCCCCCCCGCTCCGTCCCCCTGAGGTCCCGAAGCGCGGCGTCGGGAGCCAGCTCCGAGAGGCGCTCGCCGCCTGGGCGGACGCCTGCGCCCTCCCTGTGGTCCTCGTCCTGGACGAGATCGACGCCCTCCCCGGCGACGCCCTCAGCTCGGTGCTGAGCCAGCTTCGGGACGGCTACGTGCATCGGCCCTCCCCGTTCCCACACACCGTCATCCTCTGCGGCATGCGCGACGTGCGGGACTACAAGACCGCGAGCGGCGGCGGTCCGGTCCGGGTCGGCTCCGCCTCTCCGTTCAACATCAAGGAGGCCTCCCTCCGGCTCGACAACTTCTCCGAGGCCGACCTGCGCGCCCTCTATGCCCAGCACACCGCAGAGACCGGCCAGGTGTTCACGGAGGAGGCCCTCGCCCTCGCCTGGCAGCTCACCCGGGGCCAGCCCTGGCTGGTGAACGCCCTCGCCCGGGAGGTGGTGGAGGTCATGGCGGTCCCGGCCGACGTGCCCGTCACCGCCGAGCACATGGCCACGGCCAAGGAGAGACTGATCCTGGCGCGCGCCACGCACCTCGACAGCCTGCTCGCCCGGCTCCGGGAGGACCGGGTCCGACGGGTGCTGGAGCCTGTCATCGCCGGGGAGCTGATCGACAGCCCCAGCTTCGACGATGACTTCCAGTACGTGGTCGACCTGGGGCTGGTCGAACCCAGGCCCCCGGTGCGCATCGCGAACCCGATCTACCGAGAGGTCATCCTGCGGGTGCTCGCCAGCCCGGCCGAGGCGAACGTCGTGGAGGAGGCGCGGGACCATCTCGGCCCCGATGGCCTGCTGGACATGCGGCGATTGCTGGAGCGCTTCCTGGAGTTCTGGAGTCAGCACAGCGAGGCGCTGCTCCGCGGCATGCCCTACCCCGAAGCCGCGCCACAGCTCGTGCTGATGGCCTGGCTGCATCGGGTCGTCAACGGCGGCGGGAGCATCGAGCGCGAGGTCGGCGTGGGCAGGGGGCGCATCGACCTGCTGCTGCGATGGCCCCACACCGTGGACGGGGTGCGCCATTGGCAGGCCGAGGCCGTGGAGATCAAGGTCTGGCGCGATCGAGACAAGAAGCGGGATCCGACCGATTCAGGGCTGAAGCAGCTCGACGGCTACCTCTCTCGGCTCGGGCTGACCCGTGGGTGGCTGGTGATCTTCGACGTACGAAGCGCAGCGCCGGAGATCGAGGAGCGGCTCAGTATCGAGGACATCGCTCTGGACTCCGGGAGGCACGCCGTCGTCGTGCGAGCCTGACCCGCGCCCCCCGCCTGTGCCTCCTCCCACACCCCCCAGGGGCAAGCGACACCATCGGCCGCCCCGCCGACGCCGTCCGCCCGTGGCACGACCCTTGCTGTCTCCCGTCCCATGAGCCAGCCCGACCCCATCGGCGTCTACACCGCCGCCAAGCCGCCCTTCCTCCGCCGCCTCACGATGGAGGCCTTCGACGCCATCCCGCCGGGGCACCAGATGTTCGCCCTGCTGGAGCTGGACGTCACCGACACCCTGGCCGCGATCCGCGCCCAGCAGGAGGCCGGCGCGCGGGTGACCCTGTTCGCCTTCGTCGTGCAGGCCATCGCCGCCACCCTGGCAGCCCACCCCTCGCTCAACGCCCTGCGCAGCGGCGCCCGCATCTTCACGTTCGAGGACGTCGACGTCAGCGTGCCCATCGAGCTGAAGACGAAGTCCGGCCCCTTCCCTCACCAAATCGTCATCCGCCGGGCCCAGGACAAGACCGCTGCGGAGATCTACGGCGAGATCGAGGCCGCGCGCAGCCAGCAGGCGAACTCCGGGGTCGCCGGGGGCGAGGACCGCTGGGGCCGCGCGATGATGCGCGCGCTGCTGTGGGTGCCCAAGGCCGCGCGGAACGCCGCCCTGCGCCAGGTGATGCAGGCTCCGCGCACGGTCAAGCGCCGCTCCGGCACCACCTTCGTGACCTCGGTGTCCCGGTTCGCCACGGCTGGCGGCTTCGTCGTGCCCTACATCGGGGGCCCCAAGGCGACCGCCTTCGCCCTGGGCTCGGTCCTGGAGAAGCCTCGGGTCGTCGACGGGGAGATCCGCGTCCGCTCCGTCCTGAGCCTCACCGTCGCCTTCAACCACGACCTCGTGGACGGCGGCCCCGCCGCGCGCTTCGTGCGGGACCTCCAGGCGCGCGTCGAGGGGGCCGAGGGCCTGGCCTGAGCCCCCGCGCGGGGCCGCCTGGGATATGTTGAGCCCCTCTCGGGATCGCCACACCATGCCCCCCGTCCCCCCCGCCGTCCGCCGCCTGTTCGACGCCCACGTCGGCCTCCGCGTGGTGATCGACGCCGCCCTGGAGGGCCGCCTGGGGACCGTGCGCGGGTACGGCGCGACCGCCGCGCGGGTGTCGCTGGGCTGCTACCACATCCTCGGCGGCGCCGCCTCGCGCGCGGCCCTGGACCACCTGCTGCCCGACGCGGACCTGGGCCCGGGCGTGGAGCTGGTGCCGCCCCACGACCCCGGCTGGCTGGACGCGCTCCACGACCGCTTCGGCGCGCGGCTGTTGGAGCGGCCGATGCGGACCTTCTCCAGCGCCCCCCTGACCACCGACCGGCTCTCCACCTTCGTAGAGTCCCTGCCGGCCGGCTACGCGCTTCGGGCGCTGGACGCCCCGCTGGCCGCGCAGCTCGGCCCGGCGCTCGCGCCCCACGGCCTGCAGAGCCATCCCTCCACCGAGGCGATGCTGTCGAGCGCGCCCGCGTTCGGGGTGCTCCACGGCGACCGGCTGGTGGCGGCCTGCACCCCCTACGCCCGCTCCGCCGGGGGGGTGGAGATCGCCGTCTCCACCCACGTCGACCACCGGGGGCGCGGGCTGGCCGGCGGGGTCGCCGCAGCGCTGGCCCGATGGTGCCTGGCCCAGGGCCTGCACCCGGCCTGGACCGCCGCCAACCCCATCAGCAAGCGCCTCGCCCTTCGGCTGGGCTATGGGGTCGGACCGCTGGTGGACGGCTTCATCCTCCGCGAGGTGCCCCATGTCTGACGAGAAGACCCCGCCCCTGGCCGTCGAGGCCACCGCGGTCCCCGCCCACACGGGCACGAACTACCCGCCGCCGCTCAAGGCCCGCGTGGCCGGGCGCGAGAAGCGCAAGCTGGGCGACCACTTCGGCCTGCGCAACTTCGGGGTGAACCACACCACCCTGGCCCCGGGCGCGGCGTCCGCCCTGCTCCACCGCCACGCCGTGCAGGACGAGCTGATCTACATCCTGGAGGGCCACCCCACCCTGCGCACCGAGCAGGGCGACGTCCAGCTCGCGCCCGGCCTGTGCGCCGGCTTCCCGGCGGGCGGGGGCGCGCACCAGCTCGTCAACCGCACCGACGCGCCGGTGGTCTACCTGGAGATCGGCGACCGCTCCCTGGGCGAGTCCGTGGTCTACCCGGAGGACGACATCGCGGCCCACACCACGCCGGAGGGCGGCTGGGTGTTCACGCACAAGGACGGCACCCCCTACTGAGCGAGCGGAACATGGTCGTCGTCGAGCGGATGCTCCAGCTCCTCCAGCACGGCTCCTTCCAGTCCACCTACAAGTACGCCGTGCTCATCGGCATCATGGACCTCTGCGTCGAGATGACCAGCGCCCGGGGCTGGCCGCCGCAGGTGCTGACGACGCGCCAGCTCGCGGAGAAGGTCGTCGCCCTGTACTGGCCGCAGGTGCGCGCGTGGGATGGCGGCCGGCTGGCCCAGACCCGCAACCGGGACGCCGCCATCCCCAAGGCGGTCGCGGCCCTGCGCGACGCGGCCACCGCCGAGGTCTCTGCCGGGGCGGGGGTGGGCCGGGTCGCAGCGGCGATGCCGAAGCGCTACGCGGCCACTGTCGACGCGGTCGAGCTGCGGCTGGTCACCCAGCCTCTGCCCCGGCTCCAGCGGATCAACGGCGAGGACACCGGCTGGCTCTACGACATCGCCTGGGACCTCGACCACCTGCCCACCGCCGGGCAGATCCGCCGCCGCGACTTCGACAACCGTCTCCACCTGCGGCCCGACGTCGCCACCACCTTCGCCCGCCTGCACGGCCTGCTGCGCCCCTTCGTGGAGGAGGCCTGGGCCCGGCACGTCGCCCGGGTCAACGCCCTGGAGCAGGACCGCCTGCGCCAGTTCCTGTTCGGGGCGAGCCGGGCGGACCTGGAGCCGGTGCGCGCGCCGCTGCTCGACCTGCAGGCGGGCCGCTGCTTCTTCTGTGAGGACCGCCTGACCGCAAAGGCCGCGGTGGTCGACCACTTCATCCCCTGGTCCCGGCACCCGGACAACGGCCTGGAGAACCTCGTGGTGGCCCACGCCGACTGCAACAACCACAAGCGGGACCACCTGGCCGCCGCGCCGCACGTCGCGCGCTGGCGGGCCCGGGATCCCGACGCGCTGGCGCAGCTCGCCGCGGCCCACCGCTGGGAGGCGCCCCACGACCGCACCCTGGGGGCCGCGCGCGGGCTGTACCTCGGACTGCCCGAGGGAAGCCGGCTATGGTTGGAGGGAAGGACCTTCGAACGCGTCGATCCGCGCGCGCTGAGGCCGCTGCTCCGCTGAGCCCTCTCCGGGAGGCCGCCATGCTCCTCGCCCTGCTCGCCGCCTGCGCGCCCGACTTCACGCTCTCCGAGCCGGGGGTCGTCATCCGAGGGGCGACCGTGCTCCCCCAAGGCGACGTGCGAGACGTGGTCGTCGCCGGGGACCACATCGCGGCGCTCCTGGAGCCCGGCGCCGAGCTCGACGGCGAGGTGGAGGAGATCGACGGCGCCGATCGCTTCCTCACCCCCGGCCTGGTCGACCTGCACGTGCACGTGTGGTCCGAGGGCGACCTGTCCGTGTACCTGGCCAACGGCGTCACGACGATCCGGAACCTCTCCGGGGACACCTGGCACCTCTCGATACGCGACGACCTCGTCGCGGGGCGTCGGGCGGGGCCGACCCTCATCACGAGCGGCCCCATCATCGACGGGCCGGAGGGCTTCCTGACCAGCAGGGAGGTGGTCCGCGACGCCGAGGAGGCCGCGTTGGTCGCCGACCTCCAGGTGCAGATGACCTTCGCCGCGCTCAAGGTCTACGACGGCGTGCCGGCCGAGGCCTGGCAGGCCCTCATCGACGCCGGGGCTCAGGCGGGCGTGCCGGTGGTCGGCCACATCCCGGACGAGGTCGGCTACCTGGAGGCCATCCAGGGCGGTCAGCGCACGGTCGAGCACCTGGATGACGTGCTCGCTGCCGCCGCCGGGATGGAGCCGTTCCCCCTGATGGACGACCCGCATCGCACCGCCGCGCTGGAGGCCATGACCGAGGAGCGGATCGCCGGCGTCGCCGAGGCCACCGCCGCCACCGGCGCCTGGAGCGTGCCCACCCTCGTGGTCATGCAGAGCTACGCGACCGCCGACACCTGGGACAGCAACGACCCCCGGCTGGCCTACATGTCCCCCGTGACCCGCGCGAGCTGGTTCCAGTCGGCCGAGAACCTCTCCCCGAGCGTCCCTGTCGCGATGACGGACGTCCTCCAGTTCGGGCAGGACGTCGTGGCGGCGCTGCGCGGGGCCGACGCCCCGCTGGCGGTGGGGACCGACGCGGGCAACCCCTGGGTCTTCCACGGGTACGCCGTGCACGATGAGCTGGACCTCCTGGTCGAAAGCGGCCTCACCCCGGCCGAGGCCCTGGACGCGGCGACGCTGCAGGCCGCCCGCGCCCTCGGGCAGGAGGAGGTGTTCGGCCAGATCGCCGTGGGGCAACGCGCGGACCTGCTGCTGGTGAACGCGGACCCCCGGCTGGACACCGCCGCCCTGCAGGACCGCGTCGGCGTGATGGCGCGCGGGCAGTGGTACGACCAGGGCGACCTGGACGCGCTGCTGGCGGAGGTGGCGTGGGGGTACCAGTCCCGGGGGCTGGCGCCCGCGCGGCCCGCGACGAGCTGCGCGGACCATTGGGAGGGGCGGGGCGGGTTGTAGGTGGGTCGCTGACGGGCCAAGAAGAGGGGTGACGAGGCGCAGGCTGTGGGGATCCTGGGCCGGCCCGATCCGGAGATGTCCTCTCTGGTCCTGCCATCGGCCTCCGACAGTCCTTTCCCGCCAGGGAGGGGTCCTGGCCTCGCGCCGGTGTGCCGGCTCCCTGTCCTGCCTGCCTGGAAGCTTCGAGGCTTGGAGCGGCTGAGGAGTCCACCGGGGCGATACTTGGAGATCACGGTGCTGCACACTACATTCCGGCATGCCTCTCACGCGCTCTGAGCAGATGTCCCGCATCCGTGGGAAGAACACCCAACCCGAGCTGCGGCTGCGGAGGGCCTTGTGGTCAGCGGGGCTGCGATACCGGCTCCACCACCGGACCCCGGCCGGTCGGCCGGATGTGGTCTTCCCGGGCCGGAAGGTTGCCGTGTTCATCGATGGATGCTTCTGGCACGGGTGCCCCCTGCACTACGTCCGGCCCGGGACCCGAGAGGCGTTCTGGGCCGAGAAGCTCAAGGCGAACGTCGACCGGGATCGCAGGCAGACACTTGCGCTGGAGGAGGCCGGGTGGCGGGTCGTACGGCTGTGGGAGCACGCGGTGTTCGAGGAGTTGGAGGCCTGCGTGGCGCGGGTGAGGCTCGCAGTGGAGGGGGAGGACTGGGCGCCTGAGCCGGCGTATCGGGTCGTGCGGGTGGACGTGGTGGACCCGGGGAGCCGGATCGAGAGGCGGATCCTTGAGACGCTGCGGGATGCGAGTCAGGGTCGGGAGGAGATGGGGCCGAGGGTGACGGCGAAGTGGCGGCGGCCGAAGGGGTAGCCGAGGCTCCGGGCTGTCCGGCTGCTACAGGATGTGTAGACGCCTGCTATTGAACCCTGTATACAGCGTTGTTCATCTGCCTATGACTCCTGTTCCCGACCACGTCGTCAAGCGCAAACTCAGGCGCCTCCTGAAGGGTGAGAAGCCCGACGTGGTGGACCTGTTCTCCGGATGTGGGGGCATGAGCCTGGGTTTCAGGGATGCCGGCTACAACATCCTCGCAGGCGTTGAGAAGGAGGATGTGCGCGCGCGAACGCACGCCCGGAACTTTCATCCCGGCGACCGAGAGGCGGCGCACGCCAAGGGTCGGGACATCACGGCCTCCTCGCCCGAGGAGATCCTCAGGGACATCACCGGGAAAAGGCGCCCACGAGTCGACGTGATTGTCGGCGGCCCGCCGTGTCAAGCCTATGCCCGGGTCGGCCGCGCGAAGCTGAGGGAGATCGCAAAGAGCGCCAAGGCCCATCTGGATGACCCACGGGGCGGTCTGTACGCCACCTACCTTACCTGGGTGGAGGAGACCCAGCCCGTGGCCGTCGTCATGGAGAACGTGCCGGACATCCTGCGTTTCGGTGGCGTAAATGTTGGCGAGTTGATCGCAAGGAGTCTGGACGAATTGGGCTATGAGGTGCGCTACACGCTCCTCAACGCCGCCAACTACGGGGTGCCGCAGACCCGCGAGCGATGGTTCCTGATCGGGATTCACAAGTCTGTCGGCGTCGTCCCGACGTTCCCTGAGCCGACACACTACTTCGATGTGCCGGTTGGATATCGGGGGACCCGGGGGAAGGCGGCGCTGTGGGACCGGCTGCCAAAGGAGGAGCGGCCTGATCACGCTTGTCCACTGCCCCGACCTTCAGAGGAGCTGGCCGCTGCTGTCAGCTGCGAGGACGCGCTCTCAGATCTGCCGTTCCTGGGAGAGGCCTTCAAGGCAGGCCTGAAGCGGCGAGCCCGAAATCTCGCAGTGATGCAATCGTACCGCTGCGACGCGAAAAACGCCTATCAGCGTCGTATGCGCGGTTGGACGGGCTTCGAGACCAAGAATGGGGTGACGGCTCATGTCATCAGAGCTCTCCCGCGTGACTACGAGACATTCGCCCAGATGGAGGAGGGCGCAGACTATCCGAAGGCGTTGGAGATCGCCGAGAAGATCTTCCAAGGCCGCCTTGAGAAACGACGTTCGAAGGGTGAACGACTCCTGGAAGGATCTGCCGGGTGGGCCAAACTGTGGAAAGCTATCGTCCCTCCATACGATCCAGACAAATTCCCGAACAAGTGGCGGAAGTTGGAGCGTGATTTCCCCTCACGAACGTTGATGGCCCATCTATCGCACGACTCCTATACGCACATCCACTATGACAGCGAGCAGGGCCGAACCATCTCTGTTCGGGAGGCTGCGCGCCTGCAGTCGTTCCCTGATGGATTTGAGTTCTGCTCTGCGATGAACGCTGCGTTCGGGATGATTGGGAATGCGGTTCCGCCGCTGCTGGCGTGGGCGATTGCGGCTCAGTTGAGGTGTAATCTGGTTGCTGGTACATTCGAATTTCCGGTTTTCTCCCACACTCATCAGATCTCCCCAGTCGCAACCACTCCAACGTCATGCTGAACGCGCTGTGGAAAACTCAGATGGGAGGAGTTCAAGGATCGCCTCCGCACCCATACCATCCAGATCATATGTCCGACCAAGTTGCTGAAGCACTTGCTTGAATCTACGAAGACTTCCTGGTGGAGCCTTTGAACTCAGACTCCCCCGAAGCATCCTTTCTCTTTGCGGATCTGAAAACAACTGAACTGCTGCATGAAATCTCGAACTGCTCCGAAACAGATCGCCTCCTGCCACAAATTGCTCGCATGAATCGTTGTGTTGAAAGGGGGCAGTAGCAAGCCTTCGAACTCCATTCAGAACTGGTGCGGATGATTCGCCATACAAACGATATAGCGCCCACGGGGTTCGACAAAGATGTCGAGCAAATGCCAGTGACGTCGAATGAAGGAGGTAACACCAGGGTTTTAATAGCGATCGCCTGCCGTTCTCGTCCATTGGACAAATCGTATCAAAGTGAAACAAGGCCATCCAATTCCAGAACCCTGCATCGTAGTCGATGAGGGCTGGCTCCACGCCCGACAACTCTCCGACCAGATGTCGGGCAAAATCTAGTTTTGTATCACATTTTTGCTGGGATAACAATGGTCCATGCACCATGGGCTCACTGCTATCAGATTGCGTCAACAGACCTGATGGCAACGGCGTAACCGCTCCTTCCATGATCCAGATCCGAAACTGATCCACACCATCACGGTTCAGACGCCTCGCTTGCCGAACCATCACATAGCCTCCCTGCTATCAATGAACCGTCGAAAAACCTGATGTGTTCTGCAGAACTGCTGTACAACAAGAGCAATCCAGGCATCTCTACCATCCTCGTCGACTTCTGGCTGACCGACGAGACATGTCGCCAGATCCATCCAGTATCTAGCCCAAGTCGCGTCCTCATCCTCATGGTAACCGTTGACCACAATGTGGGTCAGAATCCGTTTCAACACCTCGGGTATGACAAAGGCGTGGAATCCCGCATCATGCCTCACCAAGTCGTCAACACCTGGAATTCGATTGTTGATAATAAGGCGTGGCTCCGAAGAAGAATCAAGTAGCAGTTCAAGATCCCACGCCAGGTCGTCAAGATCTTGATATGCTACCAGTAACAGTCCGGTGCGACGTTCGCCCAATCCAGCCATTGAGGGTTTGAACCGATTTCTGTGCGCTATTATCTGTCCGGTTGACGATACTATCTTGACCCTGAAATAGAGCGGCAATCCGCTTTGAAGATCCTCATTCTTGAGTCCCGGTATTTCAGGAGTGGCCAACGGTTCGAGATTCCCCATCGATCCCCAGGCATACCGGTGAAAAAGATTCTTCATATCTACTTCAAGGAGTATCCTAGCATCATGCGGAAAAGAACGCTCCTCCAGATGCAAGGTAGCCGAGAAGGTCGGAACTCCATTCGCTCCAGGGCCAACTGATACCAGTACCTCTGACGCCTCCAGCTCCACGCGCCCTGTATAATTGAACCTGCGTTTCATGCCCCCTCCACCAAGGAATCGACGGAAGCGTGAACGACCAGATCGCGCTTGCGGTCAAACCCCACAACCTTCAAAGACCCGTCACTATGTGTGAACCGAACAACTATCCGATTCAGAGATCTCGACACAACTTCAACGCCCGTTGCCTGAACGACGATTTCGGAGTCGTCCAGATTGAAATCTGCTGGATGATACTTGGGCCGTCCTCGTACAACATCGTACACAACTTCAAATTCCACATCAACTGGCAACACAGTTGATGCTGCCCTCTTCAGAGAGGCTGCAAACCCTCCTTCAATTCGCCTGATTCTAAGAGGATGTCGACTCGGCGGAACTGGGGGTGGCGACGCGGGTGGGATAGAGTCCGATGACACCTTTGTGTCGGACGGGTCGTGCTCAATCCCAGGGCGGGAGAAGAACCGCTGAAGCGCGCTACGATCCTCTCTGTTCTGCGCTTGCGCCAGAAGATCATAGAGTTCCGGCAGGCTCCTCCGAATGCGGGTAATTCGGCCCCGAGCTGCCACGTAGGCGCTCAGGCGCTTGGCCTTGCTATTCCATTTGGTGTGGGCGGGATTCTCAGCATCTCCCAGGAATTCTGAAATGACAGCTTCCTCTGCCAGAAGCAGTCCATAGGCCCTACGCTGGCCCAGCTTGCGTTCCTCTGGAAGCGTGATCCTCCCACGGACATAGAGATCATGTCCCCTTACAGCATCAGGAACGGAACGCAAGAAGGCTTTTACGTACGTAGCACGGTTCAACTCACCATGCTTCGAGATTGTCAGGGGGAGTTGAACACCAACCGTCTCCCCTTTGGCGAAGGACTCGCGAAGCGAGTCAAGTTGCTCTTCGGAGAATACTTCTTCCTTCACCTTCTTCGATACCCAAGTGTCTTTGGCCTCGATCAACCTTTCTGGAGGAGTAGTCCAGGCTTCCTGAACAAAGTCGAAGAGGCCATCGGCACCATCGAATACGCCATCTACATGTCCACGGATCGTCTCATCGTTCAGGAGAACTTCACCGATCTGAACCTCAAGTTGAGCTGTCAAGATAGGATAAAAGAAGTCTCTCACTGTGGTCGTGATCATCGCCTCGACGGTGACTTCTTCCCGCGGAAAGGGTACTGCTATCGACAACCCAGGTTCATCATTCTTTCTCGTGATTCCAAGTGTATCGAGATTCCATCGCAGGAGCGATTGTTCCTCGAAGGGAACTTGAAAACCGTTCGATTGATGTTGCGCATAGAACCCATGAGCCTTGTATCTCTCACCGTCAATCTCATGAGTCTGGAGGAGCGCGCCTCCCATGAACAGTCTCCTATCATCATCCCAACGGACCGTGTATCCAAAGAAGGCCCGAACTTGAGATGCCATTGGGAAGACTATCTTCCCCAGGCCCCATCTGCCCAGCGTGGTGCCTCCCTTCTTGGACAATCCCATACGGCGCCAGAAATTGGAGAAATCTCCGCTGTCCATGCTGTCTGCAGACCCACAGAGGCCCTTGGTTCCGAAATCCTCAATCACGAGAACTGAGGCATCCTTCTTCAGAACTGCACCGAGATCCCGACCGCAAGCGGCAATATGTGGTTCCAGCGCGCTGACGAGATCTCTGAGTCTGTTCGCGTGTTCACTCGTGTCCCCGAGGTTGACGAATCGTACCCTGACTCGGACTTTCTCACTCGGTGTACCATCATCGGAAAGGCGAACCGCGTCCAGGGAGTTCTGCACTGTCTCCCTCAGAAGGGCCTGTTCCAGATCAACCCCGTCATTATCGAACTGCTCTTCTTGTGTGGGGTCCTGCTCAACCTCACCATGCTGGTATTTTAGGAATTTCCAGGACACGGATGCCTCCCTCCCTCGTTGAGTACTGCTACAAGGTGAATTCGCCCTCACCGCTACTCCCCGTAGTCTGAAATCTCGTCTGTAGTCCCGAAACCTCGTTCTTGAGGGCCCTGACGATGCGTCGTACCTGGTCGTCGGTGTACTCATAGTTGGAGGGGTTGGCCAGGTTTCCTATCGAGCGGATGTCCTTGATCGCACGATTTACGCGACGCTCCGCCAATCGCTTGAACTTTTCTGCCTTGGTCTCATCAGACATGCTTCAACTCCCATTCTCTACGTGCACGACTATTACCCCCTCCTGCACGCTGGTCAACTACTACCGCCAAATATTTGGCATATTTTCGGTGAATAATCCAGAACCTTCTGAGGCATATTTCTAAAATATCAGCGTTTTCTGGCCAGATGGCCCACCTCGTTCACCCTGAACCAAGAGCGTCCATGGTTCAGGACGTCGTGTTGACCGCGAGAAGGGGCTGGAGACTCTGGTGCAGCGGTACCGACCGGGCCAGTACCCTGCTCCATCCAGGGTCGCCGAACTCGGGACGACTCACGGTCTGTCTACTCGACGGGGTCAACGGAGTCGGTGGGCAACTCCCCTATGAGCCCCGACACCCCTCCACCTCGTAGTACCCGACCTCCACCGGCCCCTCCAACCACACGTCCACATCCGTCTCGGCCGGCAGCGTCGTCGTCTTCCACGGCGTGAGGGTACACCGCGCCTCGATCTCCGGGCAGGCCGTCAGCCAGGGGCCGTAGTCCCGCTCGGTCCCCTGGGGGCGGCCCACCCGGCAGGAGCTGCCCAGGTACACCATTCGGAACGCCGTGTCCTGGGCGTCGAAGGTGCTCATCCCCACCCAGTCCCGCCCCGTGGCGAAGCGCATCCAGCGGCCGAAGGCGTCGTGGTGGGGGCCGGCGTCGTCGTAGTAGACGATCACGTTGGAGGGCAGCGCCCCCGCCGTCTCGCGCAGGAAGCGGAACTCCGCGTGGCAGGCCCAGGGCCGCACCACCCAGGGCACGTAGGGGATGGACAGCGCGACGATGCCGATGGGCAGGACCTTTCGGAAGACCTCGCCTCGCCTCTGGGCCAGCGCGGAGGCCCCCAGCCCCGCCAGCAGGACCAGCGGCGCCTGCGACGGGAGCTGCAGACGGAAGGCGTCGGCCAGCGGCCAGGACTTGGGCAGCACCGGCAGCGCCGCCAGCGCCCACCACCCCAACAGCCCCAGCGCCAGGCGCCGCCGGGACCCCAGGAACGCCGCCACCGCCAGCGCCGGCAGGATCGGCGGCGTCACCCACAGGTTGAGGAAGACGTTTGTGTAGCTGGTCGCCCCCGGCGGACGCACCGCCGGCAGCAGCGCCTCCCACACAAACCAGAGCGACAGCGCCCGGTCGTAGTTCACCGCCGCGCTGTGCGTGTTCGTCAGGATCTGCAGCGCCCGCACCCCGGCCAGCCCGGCGATGAGCACCGCCGCCACGGCCACCCCGGGGACGTGCCGCCGCTCCGCCTTGGCGAGCACGGCGACCACCGGCACGGCGACCGCCGGCAGCACCTCCGGGCGGATGTGGGTCGCGAAGCCGATGGCCAGCGCGCTCGTCAGCGCCAGGGACAGGCCCCCGACCCGGGTAAAGGCCACCGCCGCGGTCACCGAGAGCAGCTCGAACGTGGACACATCGACGTGCATCACCTCGGTGCCCGACATGCGCAGCGCCACCGGCAAGAGCGCCATGCCCAGCCCGGCCACCAGCGGCCCCAGCCGCTCCCCCGGCATCAACAGCCGCGCGAGCACCCACACCAGCGGTGGCGCGAGCGAGGCCATGAGCAGGTGCATGCCGAACACCGCGCCGGGGCTGTAGCCCACCACGCTGGAGAGCGGCCCCATCAGCGTCGCGAAGCCGCCGCCGTACAGCGGGTGGGTGAGGTCCGCGCCCCAGGCCTCGGTCAGCCGCCCGAAGCCGAAGAAGGGCCCCCAGAACACCACCCGCGGCGACAGCGCCAGCCGCGCCACCGCGCCGATGAGGCCGACCGCCACCAGCGACCGCCGCGCCTCGGGCTCCAGCGCGGCCCACCCCCGCCGGCCGGGCCCCGCCAGCGCCACCAGCGCGCTCAGGACCAGCCCCAGCAGCGCTCCGTGCAGCGGCCCATAGCCCGGCCCCGGCGTGGAGGGCCCCGGCATCGTCCAGCCTTCGCCGCCGGAGGGCGTGCCCTCGGGGCCCACCGCGCGGCCGGCCGTGCCCATCGGGGGGTGCAGGTTGAGGCGCTCCCCGCGCTCGGCCAGCCGCGCGCACAGCGCCTGCACCACCGGCGGCTGGTCCTCGGCCTCGCGCTGCTCCCCCAGCAGCTCCCACCGGGGGAACAGCGCCAGGTCCCCCTCGGCGCAGGCCCCGCCCTCCCCCACCACGGCCTCGACCTGGAGCGCGCGCCCGTCGGGGAGCTGCACCGCCACCCGCTGGAACTCGGGGTGCTCCTCGACGGTCAGGACGGTGCTGCCGCCCAGGGTCTCCCCCGGCTCAGCGAGCGGGACGGCGAAGGCCAGCGACAGCAGGGCGAGCCACATGCCGGCGAACGTAGCGCGCTTTTCCCACACGTCGAGTGGAGGTCGTCACACAGGGGAGTGTGGGAGACGACACAGCAGGGCCCCCGACGACCCCGAGCGGGGGCCTGGCCCCGGGCACGCCCCTTGCAGTCTCCGCTCCCCAAGGAGCACCCATGCGCGTCCTCATCGTCTGTGGTTCGAAGCGCGGCGGCACCGAGGGCCTGGCCCGGATGCTGGCCGAGGCCCTCCCAGGTCACGAGGTCGACGTCCGAAAGCCCCGGGGCATCGACGGTGTCGGCGCCTGGGACGCGGTCATCGTGGGCGGCGCCCTCTACGCCGGCCGCTGGCCCCGGGCGCTGCGGCGCTTCGTGGAGCGGCACGCCGAGGAGCTGCGCCGGGTGCCGGTGTGGTTCTTCTCCAGCGGGCCCCTGGGCGAGGAGCACCAGCAGCCCGACATCCCGCCGACCCCCCAGGTGCAGGGCCTCATGGCGCAGGTCGGCGCGCGGGACCACGTCACCTTCGGAGGGCGGCTGTCGGAGCACCCCGGCGGCTTCATCGCCGGGGCGATGGCGAAGCGGGGCATGGCCGGCGACTGGCGGAGCCCCGAGGCCGTCGCGGCCTGGGCGCGGCAGATCGAGGGCGAGCTGGACGACCACACCCCTACCCCGCCCGCCGCCGTGAAGCCCCAGCGGGCCTTACGCGTCGCCGCGGGGGTCATGACCCTCCTGGTCGGCCTGACCGCCACCGGCGGCGGCGTCGAGCTGATCCTGCTGCCCCACGGCGCCGACTACATGGGCCTCGACAGCACCATCCTCCAGCACTCGCCGTTCACCGACTTCGTGATCCCCGGTGTCCTGCTGATGGTGTTCGTGGGGCTGCTGAACCTCGCCGCGGCCGTGACGGTGCTGCGGCGCCACCCCCTGGGTGAGCCCGCCTCGGTGGCCGCAGGGGTGTCCATGACCACCTGGATCCTCGTCGAGGTGGCCCTGCTGCGCACCTTCCACCCCCTGCACGCGCTCTACGGGGGGCTGGGCCTGGCCACCCTCGCGGTGGGCGCGACCCTGTGGCGGCGACGCAAGGCGGGTCTCAGGCCTCATACGGACCCTCCATGAACCGTGGACTGGTCGCCCGGCGCCCGTAGGGCGAGACCCCGGGGGATGGTCAGCGAGCCGAAGGTGAGCGAAGGAAGGGCCCCGGTCGGGACGACTGGAGGGGTCCCTTCCTTCAAGGATGGGTGAGGCTTCGTTTACCACCCAAGGATTTCGTCGCGATAAGCGCCGCGCGCCCCAGCAGCCGCCATGTCGGCGTGTTGGCGTCAACTCCTGGCCGGGGGTGCGCGTCCACAACCTCGCCGGTTTGGGGTGAATTGACGTGAAGATGGCCGCCCCCCCGCTGCCAGCGCGACGATCCGGGCTTCAACGCGGTTCGGTATCAGACCGACTGAACCACGGCCTCCAGCCTGTCCAGGCCCATGCGGACCGCGTCCAGGGAGGGCCCGAAGCTCAGGCGCACGAAGCTGCAGCAGGCGGCTGGGGATGGCTGCGGCGCTTGCCCGGGTTGACGTCGAAGAACTCGCCCGGCACGCAGATGACCTGCTGGGCCAGGGCGGCGCGGAAGAAGTCCAGGCCGTTGCGCAGCGGGTCGGGCAGACCCTCCAGGCTGGCGAACACGTAGAAGGCCCCTGGGGCGCGCCGTGGACCTTCATGCCGATCTCGGCGCAGCGCGTCAGCATCAGCTCGCGTTTCTGGGAGAAGGCCTGCTGGATGGCGACGGCCTCCTGGCGGGCGATGGTCGGGTCGAGCAGCGGCAGCGCGGCCCGCTGGAGGGGGGTGGCCGGGACCGCCGTCCAGGAAGCTGCCCGCCGAGGTCACCCGCTCGATGACGTCCTGGGGCCCACTGTCCAGCCCTTCAGGCGCCAGCCGGGGTAGCGCCAGTTCTTGGTCAGGCTGTCGACGAGGACCACCGGGTCGCGGTCGACGTCCTCGACGTAGCAGGCCGCGCTGACGGTGCGCCCGGCCTCCTCGCCCTCGTAGACGTAGTGGGCGTAGAACTCGTCCAGGATGAGCGCGCAGCCCAGGTGGGTGCAGGTCTCGACCCAGGCGCGCAGGTCGCCGCCCTCCACGAGCTGTCCGGTGGGGTTGCAGGGGTTGGAGAGCAGCACGGCCCCCAGCCCGGAGCCCACGATGGTCTCCCGCAGGCGCCGGGGCGACAGCCACCAGCCCTCCTCGGGGCGCACCAGGATGGGGATGGGCACGAAGGCCTTGAAGACCTCCAGCAGCTCCTCGTAGGCGGTATAGTCGGGCAGCAGGTGCCCCAGGTGGATCTCGCCGAGGGCCGCGGCCAGGCGGGTCAGCGCGGTGCGCCCACCGCCAGCGATCGCGACGTTCTCGGCCGAGTACTGCGAGCCCATGCCCCGCCGGTAGCGCCGGTTGTACAGCGCGGCGACCGCCTCGCGCATGGCCATCGTGCCGCCCACCGGGCCGTACTCGTGGGCGCGGTCGTCCAGGGTGATGCTGTGGACGCGGGGGGCTGCGCCGGGCAGCGGCCCGGTCTCGGGGGCCCCCTGGCCCAGGTTGGCCCAGTCCGGGTGCCCGTAGGCGAAGCCGCGCGCGGCGGCCTCCGCCATGACGTAGATCACGCCGGTGCGCGGGACCGCGCGGAAGGAGGAGTTGTTGGAAGAAGGGGTCATATCCAGGCTCTGAAGCGGACCGCGGCGGGGCGGGGGCAGCGGCGTGCGCGCAGAGCATAGCGCCTGGCGGGCCCCCGGTGGCTTGCACCGAGGACTGGCTTGCTGTAGACCATCGCTGGGTCCTCATCTATCAGGGAGCATCCATGCGCGTCTTCATCACCGGCGCCACCGGCTTCATCGGCGGGCACGTCGCCGCGCACCTGGCGGGGCTGGGCTACGAGATCGTCGCGCTGGCCCAGTCCGAGCAGGATCTGCTGCGGCTCCGGGAGCGGGGCTACCACCCTGTCATGGGCAACATGCAGCACAGCCAGGAGTGGCGCACCGAGGCCGCCCACGCCGACGCCCTGATCCACTGCGCGATGCTGCGGCGCGGCGTGCGCCACGGCGCGGTGTGGCTGGAGCTGGCCACCGAGGCCGAGAAGGCGGCCCTGCGCGGGCTCATCAAGGCCGCGATGGCCGGCGGGCGCTGCCAGGTGATCATCGACACCTCGGGCACGGTGGCGGTGGGCGACCACGGGGACGCCTGGGTCAGCCGGTCCACCCCACCCCGGGACACCCAGATGGGCCGCTACCACCGCGCGGGCGAAGCCATGATACAGCAGGCCGCCGACGACGGCCTGCCCGCCTGCACCCTGCGCGTGGGCATGGTCTACAGCCCGGACGGCAGCTTCGCCCAGTACTTCCTCAAGCGCGCCTCCGACGGCGCCCTGCCCATCATCGGCAGCGGCGACAACTACGTCTCCCCGGTCCACATCGACGACGTCTGCGCGGCGTATGAGAAGGCCATCCTGTCCCCGCCGGTGGGCCAGATCCTGCATGTGGTCGACGACCACCCCATGACGATGACCGAGTTCGGGGAGCGGGTGCTCCAGGCCTGCGGCGGCGGCGTGCTGCGGCATGTGCCTCGCAACCTCGTCTCGGTGTTCGCCGGCGCGCCCATCGCCGAGATGGCCACCACCTCCTGCCGCAGCACCAACGACGAGACCCGCGAGGCCCTGGGCTGGGTGCCGAGGTTCCTGGACGCGGAGCAGGGCCTGGCGGACGTGGTGGCGCGGTGGAGCGGCCACGCCGCGTGAGCGACCGCCTGCTCGCCTGGGTGCCCATCTTCACCGTCCAGGACGCCACGGCCAGCGCCCGCTTCTACGTGGAGGTGCTCGGCTTCACCCTGGACTGGGAACACCGCTTCGCCGAGGGCTGGCCGCTCTACGTCCAGGTCAGCCGCGATGGCCTCAGCCTGCACCTGAGCGAGCACGGGGCCGACAAGGCGCAGACGAGCGACCTCTACGTCTCGGTGGCCGACGTGGACGCGACCTGGGCCGCGATGGTGGCGCGCGGGCTCACGGACGTGGCCGCCCCGGAGGACCGGGAGTACGGCGTGCGGGACTTCGACCTGCACGACCCCGACGGGCACCACCTGACCTTCGGGACGCCGCTCAAGGCTCCGTGATGCCGATGGTCAGGGCGTAATGGAAGGCGGCGCCGCGAATCAGGGTGGCGGCGGGAGCTTCTGGAAGACCGTCCACGCCCCGGTCTCCGGGTCCCGTCGCAGATCGAGCGCCCCCCTGGTCTTATCGTCGTGCCCGGCGATCCGGATGCGCTCTGGAGGCTGAAGCTCGCAGTCGGCCGCGCCAGGGATGTTCATCTGGCTGTTGCCCGTCATCGTCATCCGTACACCGAAGCAACCTCCGTCGGTCGTACAGCTCCAATAGCCCTGGTCGAACCAGGCGTCGCAGACATCGACGACGTCGTCGCCCAGCAGCGTTCGGATGACCTCCCGGGGGGGATGCGCCACGTACATGTCCCGGCTCTCGATCCATGCCCACTGCCCGAAAGGCGGGACCTCGTCCTCCGCAATGGAGCGCCGCACCGGAGGCTCGGGCTCCGGCTCCCGCAACGCCAGCCCGGCCGCGGCCGGGACCAGCGCGACGCCCACCAGGGGCCAGGCGAGCTTCATGGGGGACTCCTCCGCAAGAGGTCCCCTTGAGTGTGCCATATCCTTGAGGGAGGCGCGCATGGACACCACCCTGCCCGCTGTGGGATGGTGCGGGCGTCCCAAAGGAGTTGTAATGCCCCCCGCCGTCAAGCGAAATCGTCACGGCCTGCGTGGCCCACGACAGTGGGCGCGGCCGGTCGGCGGCGCTGCGACGGCCAGGACCGCTGTGGCCCCAGGCCCGCCCCTCCCCCCCCAGCCACCGGCTTCGCCGGAGCGGGCTTCCCCAGCGGTCCTGGCCGTTGACGACGGTGGCATGGCCGACGAGCTTCATAAGCTCTTTGGTTTTATGGGTTTGGGTCACTTGTGGGTGCGCCAGGTTTCTAGTTTGGATAGGTTGAAGCTTGGAGGCAGACGACTGCGGAATCGAGGTCTTTCGTCCCTCGACGAGTTTGTTGCGGCGCTGCCTCCGTCTACATCAAGAGGTGGGCGGCCTCTCATACTCGGGCTCGAAGGGCCTCCCGGAGCGCCAGACGGCGTAGATCTGCGCTGCGAACTTCCGCCCGGCCGCGCCACCGGCTGTCCCGCTCGACTTGCCCTGCTCGACCTTGCGCCTGTAGAAGGCGCGGACGGGCGCGTTGAACTGCCTCGCGGTGGTCGAGGCGAGGAGGATCTGGAGGCGCAGCATTCGGTTGCCCTTGCGCACCATGCGCGTGCTGTAGCCCCCGTCTCCGCTGCGCTTCGACCCGGGGTAGAGCCCGCAGTAGCCGATGAACTTGTCGACCGTCGCGAAGCGGTGGGGATCACCGGCTTCGGCCAGCAGGACGGCGAGCGTGAGCTCTCCGACCCCTGGGATGGTCAGCAGAACGTGGTCCTTGGCGTGCTCTCGTACGTGCGCCTGGATGAGCGACTCCAGCTCCTGGACGTCCTCGTAGCAGCGACGGATCGCGCGGGTGAGTTGCACGACCGTCTGCTGCACGATCCGCGACCAGTGTGGCTCAAGCGTCATGGTGGCCAGCTCCTGCAGCCGCTGGAGGTGTTTCAGGCGAACTCGGCCCCCCCTGGGAGTCCGCAGCTCCGCCAGGTCGGCCTCGGTGGCCGCCAGCAGCCGCTCAGGCGAAGGGAAGGCCTCCAAGAGCGTGCTCAGCCACAAGGGGGTCTTCCCCCGAAACCGGCGCGTGAAGCCGGGGAGCAGCTCGGCCAAGCGCCGACGAAGGCGGTTGAGCAGGCGCGTCCGCTCCTCCACCAGGCGGCGCCGCGTCCGCACTGCCATCGACAGCTCTCGCCGCAAGCGCTCCGGCAAGGCCTTCGGCGCTGGCCGGAACGTCCGCAGGTACTGCGCGATGTCGTTGGAGTCCGTGCGGTCGCTGCGAGAGCCCCGCAGCTTCAGCTTCGTGAACTGCTTGATGGTCAGGGGGTTGAGCTCCACCACCGCCACGCCGCTGCCCTCCAGCGCCACCAGCAGTGGTCGATGGTAGGCCGCTGTCGACTCGCAGCCCAGCAGCACCGGGCCCTCCAAGGGCTCGATGCTCCTCAGCAGCTCGGCAAAACCCTGCGGGTCGTTCGCGAGCGTCTGGCGGGGCCTCACGGGGCTCCCCGTGGCGTCGACGTAGACGACGTCAAGCTTCCTGCTGGCGACATCGACGCCGACGAAGGTGCGGGCGGTCTGCTGGACCGCGCTCACGCTCTCCTCGGTCATCGCTTCTCTCCTTCCTTCTGGGTGGGTGGCGACCCGGGGCTCCGGAGACGCCCACCCCGCCGCTGGCTACTGAATTGCGCAGTCGAAGCCGCATGTTGTAATTCGCGGGCGTGGGGTGGGCGTCCGGACCGAAACTCCATGACGCGGTCGTGCCGCAAGCCCCCGATTACGGGTGTCCTGGGACGCCGCACCCCACAAAACACGTTCACGCTCTCACGGCCCGCCAGGGCCTTGGAGGCATAGTAGCCCCCCATGACCCCCATCGAGCAGGTCGGCGACGGCATCCGGATCCGCCCCTACGACTCCAACGGCAACCGCATCAACACCGCGCTGGTGAGCCTGCCGGAGGGTGGCCTGCTCGTCCTGGGCCCGGGCACCGACCTGGGGCCCGATGACTTCGAGGCCGTCGACCAGCTCGGGCAGGTCCGCGCCATCGTCTCCCCCGGCGCGTACCACAACATGGGCATGCCCGCCTGGCACGCCCGCTACCCCGAGGCCGGGCTCTACGCGCCCAAGGCCGCCATCGCGCACATCGGCAAGCTCCACAAGGAGCTGCCCCCGCTCTCCGACCTCGACGCGCTGGCCGCGCTGCTGCCCGAGGGCGTCACCGTCGAGGAGGCCGAGGGCATGGGCCAGCCCGACGTCCACCTGGTCACCCGCCGGGACGACGGCGTCACCTGGTTCACCAACGAGGCGCTCTGCAACGCCGCCGCCTGGCCGAAGAGCTTCCCCGTACGCATGGCCTTCAAGCTGTTCCGCGTGACGCCGGGCCTGAACGTCAACACCCTGGCGCTGATGCTGGTTCGCGGCGACAAGAAGGCGATCCGGCGCTACTTCGAGGCGAAGCTGGAGGCCGCCCCGCCGACCCGCCTGGTGCCCAGCCACGGCGTGGTGGACGACGGGCCGGACCTGGCCGAGCGGCTGCGGGAGGTGCTGGGGCGGCGGTTGTAGGGGGTGGGCAGGGTGAAGTTGCCTTCTGGGGTAGGGCGGGAGCGGTCGTCCATCCAGGACTCCGAGGACGCAGAGGGTCCGTCCCGGACAAGGGAGGCCCCGAAGGATCGGTGGTAGACGTCACATCCCGGCGCGCGGCCCGCGAGGAAGCCACAGAGGTTCTTGTAATCCTTGATATAGAATTCAGAGGTCTACAAGAAGCGACGGCGCTTCATCGCGGCCACGCGTCTCTACGCAAGCCGGACCTCCAACCCCTCCGAGGCCTCTTCAGCCCTGGATGGGCCCTCTGCGTCCTCGGAGTCGGACCCGCGCCGGAGGCGGGGCGACCCTTCCCGGCCCTTCGCCGAGGTCTTTCTGGACGGACTCCCAATCCACCTGTCATTCAGCCTCCTTACCACCCGTGTGCCCCTCATCTGTGACCACATCCTCGTCTCCCGACTCGTACCCGACCTCCCCCAAGTCCCCCAGCCCCGCCTTGATCACCGCCTCCTCCCGGTCCCGCTGCGTCACCTTCCGGTAGTGCCGAAGCATCACCTCGGGGCTGTGGCCGGTCAGGCTGGCAGCGGTCGCGATGTCGACCCCCCGCCGGGCCATCCGGTCGACGACCATGCGCCGGAGGCCGTGGGGCGTGAACGCCTCGACACCCGCGTCGGCGCAGGCTCGGGTCAGCGCGTTGCGGATGCCGTCCTGGGCCTTGACGGGCAGCGCCAGCAGTGACGCCTCGGTGCCATCGGCCCGCCGGGAGAGCACCGCCAGCACGCCCTCCGGCAACGGGAACCGCCGAGGCCCGGTCTTGCCCCGCAGGACCAGCTCGGAGGTGGAGACGAGCACGTCGACGCGCCGCAGCCCGCAGACCTCGGAGATCCGCGCCCCGGTCACCGCGAGCAGCCGCACGGCGAGGAGGACGTCCCCGTCGAGGTGCTGGAGCACGGCGCGGACGTCCTCGGGGGTCGGCGTCCGGTGGTTGATGCGGTAGCCGTTGACGCGGACCTTGACCCTGGGCAGCACGCCGCCGTCGATGAGCCCGCAGTCCCGGGCCCATGCCCAGGCCGAGCGCAGGCGCTTGAACTCCTGGGTGATGGCCCGGGGTGAGGCCCCTTCGCGCAGACGCTCGTCGCGGTAGCGCTCCAGGGTCGCGCGGTTGAGGTCGGTGACGGGCAGCTCGCCCAGCCACGCGACGAGGTGGCGGGCGCAGAGGGTGTAGTGGGTCACCGTCTTGGGCTTGAGGTCGGCGCGGCGCTCCTGGCGCTCGATCCAGGTGCTCAGCAGCTCCTGGGTCGTGGCGATCTCGGGCAACGCGGGGGCGACCGGGTGGGGCAGGCCCTTGGCGACCAGCCTGGCGACGGCGGCCATCGCCTCGCGGCGGGTCGCCCAGCCCGTCCACAGCGTGTCGCGGCGGCCTTTGCGGCGGCCGCGCCAATACCATTTGCCGTCGTGGCGGGGGCCGCGCACGACGCTGATGCGGACATCGCCGATCTCGGCGGGTTTGGGTCGGATGGGTTTGTTCATGTTCTCCAGGTTCCTTTGGGTTGGCTCGCGGGGGAGAGGGGGTCAGCGGCGGCGGCCGCCGAGAGGCTTGAGCTTCCGAGGGCCCGAGCGGCGGCGCCGGCTTGCAGGCCGAGGCGCGGGAAGCGCGATGGGGTCGGCATCATCGGAGGGGTCCGCTCCGAAGAGGGCGTCGAGCCAGGCTCCGAAGGGGGCCCGGAGGCTTCGACCGAGGCGACGGAGGCCCAGGGGCTGGAGAGCGCGGGCGTCGCCCTCCCGCATGCCCATCGCGTCGGCGAACTCGACCGCCGAGCAGCAGGTGTCGGGGCTGCCGTAGAGCACCGCGCGGACGTGGAGCCGGCGCAGGCGCTCGCCCTGGGTGCGACGGCGGGGGGCGCTGAGGGTGACCTCGCGCTCGGGGCCGTCGCCGCAGTCCTCGCCGTCGAAGCGGGGTGGGTCGAACTCGGCCCGAGCGGAGCGCACCAGGGAGAGCGGGATGGCAGGGACGAGCTTCATCACGCCTCCAGCCGGTTGATGTGCTCGACGAGAGCCTCGTGCTGCGCGAGCTTCGCCTCGGAGCGCTCCAGCGCCAGCCGCATCCGGGCGTTCTCGGTCTTGGACTGGACGATCCGCTTCTGCAGGCTCCGAATCAGCTCGTCCCGGTCGATGCAGCGGCGGCAGACGACGCTCTGCGGGCTGCGTCGGTGGTGCTCGGGCGGCGGCGGCGGCTCGGGCTGGGTCCGGCGCAGCACCGCGCTTCGGATCGGCCGGCCGCCGGGCGCGTAGACGCGGAAACGCATCCGCACGTCAGGCTGGTCGGGCAGCACCGCCGCGAGGCGATGACGCAGCCAGTACGCCAGCTCTTGAGCGTCGTCGACCGCGCGGCGGGCCACCGTGGTCTCCCGGTTGCCCTTCTCCAGCAGCGAGAGCGTGACGTAGCCCTCGTCCATCCGGGCCGCCAGCTTCAGGAGCTGCTCGGTGCGGCGCACGTTCGTGTAGGTCGGGTTAGATGGTCTTCTTGTCATCGAGATTCCCTCCTTAGAATATTCTAAGGATGACTTTACGACCCGCCAAGAGAAAAATTCACATGCCTCGAAAGATCGATCGCCCGCCTCGCTTCGTGCCCGCGCGCCCGGTGTCCTTCGGCGAGGGGCGCCTCGTCCTGATGCCTGAGCTGATCGGCACGGTGCTGGCCCACTTTCGCCGTCGGCTGCGGGTGAAGCAGACCGAGCTGGCCGAGCGGCTGCTCTGGCCGCAGTCGATGCTCAGCAAGCTGGAGCGCGGGGAGATCAACCCCACCGTGGAGCAGCTCGACACCGTGGTCGCGGCGCTGGACGCCATCGACCGCGAGCTGTACGACGACGAGCTCGGGCTGGTGACCTCGGACGTGATGAACATGGTGGAGGATCTGGTGGAGGGCATGTCGAAGGACGGCTACGCCTTCGTGTGGTCGACGGGGCGGCTGTGGCCGAAACCGGAGCAGCTCCTGCGGGGGCGGGGATTGGCGCGGCAGGTCATCCGGCGGTGGCCGGAGTGAGGCGCCCTTGGGGGGCGCTTCCATGCGGGTGGATGGAGGCGGGATCTTGACCGTTCTCTGGGGGAGAGGGTTGTTTTCGGGGACAGATGGGGTCTTGAGGTGGGGCGGTGCGTGGAAGTCCACATCGAAGGAGGGCTCAGATCGGCCGAGAGCGCTGTTGGGACGCCGGTGATCGAGAAGTGAATTTTCGGGATCGGTCATCGAGAGGCGCGAGAACAGGGGAGTTCACGCGCTCAGGCGGCCTCAGCGGCGCGAGAGAGCCCGGTGCGTCGGCGCCCGAGGGCGCTGATGTGTGCACGATCTGCTCCCCACGGATCTGTTTTGGACCCCTTGAGGAGCGCTCCCACGCTTCCAGGGCCTCGTGGAGGGCGCGGTCGCCGGAATCGGCCACCACCAGGGCTTCCATGCGCCTTCCACGAACCTCCAGATCCGATGGAAGGGCATGGAAGCCGTGGAGGTCAGGCTCGCGTGCCGAGGGTGATGCTCAGGTCGTGAAGCTCACGGCCCTGGTTGTCGGCGAGGCCCTTGGCGTAGTCGATCAGGGCGCACAGGCGCGCGTGGGCGTCGAGCAGCGGGCGCGGATCCGGGTCCTCGCCCGAGCACCAGCGCTCGCTCAGGGCGTTGGCGGCGGCGGCGTTCTTCTCGAAGGCCTCGTCCAGGGCGTCGCCCAGCACGAAGAGGCTGGAGGCGCGGCTGGCGATCTCGCGGAGGGCCTGGGTCTCGGGGCGGTCGTCTTGTGTACACATGGTTCGGTCTCTACGTTGAAAGGGGGTTCTTGAGGCTGGACGGGGGGCAGAGCCTTCCTCTGTCGGCACGCCATGGAGGCGCGCCGGTCGGGCGAAGGCTCTGCGGGGGCGTCAGCCGTCGGGGGGACCCGTGCGTCCGCGCGCAGCGGACGGAGACCGTGGGGTTGGGTACACTCTCGACGTCTTCGACGTCACGGATGGCGGCCTGAGATGAAGCTCAGGGGGATGGCTGGACATTCAGCTTTCTCCCGGGCCCGGTTCGAGCGCCAACTCGGCCGGGCCCACCTTCGCTCTCCGGGAGGGGGACCGACGACGAGGGGAGAGCGGTCCTCGGCGGCGGGTGGGTCAGAGGAGCTGACCCTGGTATCTTGAAGTGACATAATCAGCGTGCGGAAGCAAGAGCGGTCAGGCGAGAGACGCATATTTAAATGCAAATCAACGATGCTTCGGACCACCAAGTGGGCGAAGCCGTGGGCTGCGGATGCGCTCGCGGCGACGCGGAGGTGGTGCGTCGTCCTTGTCATGCAGCGCGTCCAGCCAGCATGAGAACGGCGCCCTGAGCGAGCGCCCGTAGCGGCGCAGCCCGGCGGGGTTCAGCCTGCGGACGTCCCCTTCCCGCATGCCCAGGGCGTCCGCGACCTCCTGGGCGCTGCATGGGGTGCTCGGGCTGGCGTAGAGGGCGGCGCGGACGAGCAGCCGGTCCAGGCGGTCGGCGCGGGTGCGGCGTCGGCCGGAGACCGGGTCGTCGGCGTCGTCGTCGACCCCGGCGAAGACGGCCTCGACCGGCTCCGACAGCAGACGAAGGTGGCCACGGCGGGCATGGGCGTGGGGGCGCACGTCCATCACTCGTCATCCAGGAAGGCGCTGGACCTTCGAAGGTGCTCTGTGGCGTCCGCGATGAACTCGGCGAAGTCCGCGTCCAGCTTGTTGTGGCGCCCGATGGCCTCATCCCGCTGGGCGATGGCGGCGAGGCACAGCTCCTCATTGCGCGCGGCCTCGTCGCGCGCGGCGTCTCGTTCCGCCTCGGCGCGGGCCAGGCGCTCGGTCAGCGTCTCAACCCGGGCCTGGATCTTCTCCTGATCGACGCGCGCCTGGGCGGCTGCGGCTTGATGTTGGGCCTCGCTGGCGGTGAGTACGGCGATACGCTCACGGGCCTCTTGGAGCCGCTTGCGCGTCCGGGGATGTCGCCGAGCGATCGCACGGAGCCGCTCCAGCTCGGCGTTCTGCTCGTGCGGACGGGCGACCGCGGCGCCGTGGGTGTGTTGCGCGGACAGGAGGGAAGCCAACCCCTCTCCTTGGTGGGCAGTGGGTTCGTGGTGGCGTCGGGTCGCCGAACGCGCTCCCCGTCCGCGACGAGACGCTTTGGCCAGACGGAGCGTCACGCTGCCAAGCGCGCTGCCCCCGGCTGCCCAGACCCGCAAGCGGAGCGCCTGACCGTCGCCGGGCTGGAGGTGGGCCTCGACGACGCTACGCGCCCAGGCGAGCAGCGCGTCAGGCCGCAGCGGCGCAGTCCTCGCCACGGTGGTCTCACGACGGCCGGCGTCGACGAGGGTGGCGGTGATGTGGTCTGCCTCGGGCGGGCGCTGCGCCCAGAACAGGCGACGAGCCCGGTCGAGGCCAAGGATGGTGGGCGGCTCAGAGGTTGCGACGGCGCGTTGAACGGATAGCGGCATAGAGACCTCGATGTCTTCAACACCAATAGAACACACTTTGTAGTCAAATGCCTCGAAAAAGAGATCGTCCACCTCGCTTCCGCCGCCACCCCCCAGCCAAGGATGACCGTCCTCCCTTGATTTTGGTCAACGAGCTGATGGGCCGGATCGTGGCACACCTGCGCCGTCGTTGGGGTCTGAGCCAGAGGGCGTTCGCTCGCGCGCTGGACTGGCCGCAGGGGCTGGTCAGCAAGGTCGAGCGCGGAGACGTTTCCATCACCTGGGACCAGATCGACGCCATCGCGGGGGTGCTCACGGAGGTCGCAGAGGCTCGACGCGGGCCGGACCACGCCATCGGGTGGGCGTCCTGGGAGCTGTTCCACCTCGGCGACCTGATCGCCGACGAGCTGGAGGACGAGGGCTACCGGCTCATCTGGAAGACCGAGCGGCTCATCCGGAACCCGGAGCGCTACGTGCGCGGCGCGGAGCTGGACGAGCTGGTCCTCCAGCTCTGGGATCCGGCCTATCGGGACCGCCTGTGAGCTTTCGCGACGCCACCGCGCTTGACTGAACCTGCGGTGGCGGTGCGGTGGCTGCGGTGGTGAGCGCGGAAGCGCGGTGGTGAGCGCGAAAGTGCGGTGGCGGACGAGGAGGCGTGGTGGCTGTGAGCCTCGACGACCTCTGGGGTCTCAAAGGGGGTAGCCGGCCTCGCGGAGCTTGAGCCAAGCGTCTCGGATGCGGGCGATGTCCTCGGGGTTGTCGTGGTGCATCGGGCGCTGGCCGAGGGTGATGAGGGCGCCGCCTTCGAAGGGCTCGACGGTGGCGTCGTCGCCCAGGCCGTCGACGGGGAGGACGGGGCCTCGGAGCCAGGTCATCCAGCCGGGGTAGCCCTTCTGCTTGAGGCGGAGGTCGTGGTTGGCGTCGGAGAGAAGGAGATTGGTGACCGCGCCCCAGTCTGGTTCATAGGCTGCGATAACCGCGGCGAGGACGGGCTTGATGCCGTCAGGTGTGGTGATCGGCTCGGAGACGCACTCGTCTGGGAGCCTGACCTCAACGCTGTTCCAGATGAAGCGCTTCCCCGTCGCTCCCGCGCGACTTGAGAAGCTGACCGACTCGTCGTCAGAAGTAGCCCCGTTCCATGCTCCACCTGTGAATCCATAAGGATTCAATTTGTCTACCCCCTGCCCTTTCCTCTTGGCCAGGAGCGGCCGCAGCCGTTCACCCGTGAACTCTTCAATCGGGTGTTCCATGGCCTGGCTGCGGCTCATTCCCTTCTCGTACCAGCAGGCGTAGGCCGGATGGAGGGGTTGGAGACGTCGAAGCAGATGGGCGGCACGCTCCGCACATGCGCCCAGATCCTCTTGGCGTGGACCCCACCGGCCGATGACCTTCAAGTTCGACATCCGTTCCTCCTACAGTCCCGGCGCGGTCCAGACAATGGTGACGTTGTCCAGCCCTTCATCAACCGCCCGCTGGCGGAGGAAATCTGCGAAGTCCTTCTCAGCGACATGCCAATGAACCGGAGTACGACCAGCGGCCTCCGACTGGCGGATCATCTGCGTAATCGTGTCCTCGCCCTTCGTGAACCAGTCCCTCCAACCCTTACCTCCCTTGTCGATGAACCCCTTGTACCCCGGTCCCTTCGCTTCGATGAGGACGCCGTCCTTGAAGCCATCGAACTCGACGTCATCGACCTTGTAGGTCCACCCTTCGGGCGCTCCCGTGACCTGCCCCTGGTACTTGCGCGCTCGGGGCGACATCCCCTCGGGCTTGGCGACCCACCTCCCCGGCCCGTCCGCTGACGGCGGCGTCCCCCCCGGCCCCTCGCTGAGCACCTGCCACCCGATGGTCCGGTCCGGGTCGACGTTATTGATCACGACGCTGCCGCCATGCGCCAGCAAGCCGCCGCCCAACCCCGTCGCCGCCGTTCCAGCCCCAGCCCCGGCCGGTCCGGTCACCGGCACGGTGAGCAGGGCCTCGCCGCCGGTCCACATCAGGTTGGCGCCCTGCTGCATCTCCCACATCGCGTAGCCGGTGGACACCATGCGG
The DNA here is from genome assembly GCA_020632795.1 of Alphaproteobacteria bacterium. Classification (GTDB taxonomy): domain Bacteria; phylum Myxococcota_A; class UBA796; order UBA796; family CAJQPC01; genus JACKEV01. The sequence continues at coordinate 200,484 of JACKEV010000018.1, read as the reverse complement.
CCCCACACCCGGCCGCCGTCGTACCAGAACGGGTCAGTCGAGGTCTGGCGGTGGTGCTCGATCATGGGGTCGAGGGTGCCGAGGGCCAGATCGCTGGAGAGCTGGTGGCCGTAGCCGAGGTGGGCCTCTCGGGGCGATCGGAGCGCGTCCCAGGCCCCGCGAAGCCACCTGGCTCCGGTGTCCGTGCTCAGATCCGGCATCCAGCCCAGCTCGCCGTCCCAGACCGTGCCGGTCCGCCAGTGGGCGAACGAGGCCCGGAGCCGGGAGCGGAAGGTCCTGCGCGTCGCCCACCCGGGCGTCTCGGCGTAGGGGTTCGTCGCCTCCTCGACCGGGCCTCGTCGCCCAGGACGGCCGGCACGGCTCGGGTCGACCTCGCTGCTTCCTCGCCACACCGCGTAGACACCTTGGTTGCGCCGCTCCGAGCGCTTCGCCCGCCGCTCCTTGCGTCGCTGCTTGCGGCGCTCCTTGCGCTCGGCCGTGAAGCCAAGGGGATCGACGTACCGCAGCGGGTCGCCCTCCGCGTAGCGGAAGCGGTGCAGGCCACCCGCGAGGCCCTTGGGATCGGTGCTCAGGAAGTGGCCGGCGTCGGCGTCGTACGCTCGGTGCCGCGCCAGCAGCACCCCCGGCGCGTCGGGCAGCACCTCCAGCCCAGCAAAGAGGAAGCGCTCGTCGTCCGCGACGGGGCCGAGGCCCCCACCGAAGGCATTGGGGGCGACCACGCTGGAGCCCGTGCGTAGCACACTCCCTCGTGGATCGGTGACCAGGGTTCGCCACTGCCCGTCGAAGGCACCCAGCAAGAGGCCCTCGGCGACCACATAGCTGCGGTCGGTCCCGTCGCTCTGGGCGACCTCCAGCGGCCATCGCCCGCCGAGGCGCCACGCCGTCCGGCGAGGCTGGGCGCCGCCCTCATCCATCGAGACGACTCGGCCTGAAGCGTCCCGCACGAAGCTGTAGAGCAGGCCCTGCCCATCCCCGATCCCGGAGAGCGATCCGTCCGGGAAGCGCTCGTAGTACAGCGCACGGTGGTCTTCCGTGATGCCGTCCAGATCGTCATCGTAGAGGGTCGCGCTGTCGACGGCCGAGGGCAGCGAGCCCTGCCAGGAGACCTCCTGTTCGAGCGCGCCGTCCCGCAGGACCTCGGTGCGCCGACCGGCGGCGTCCAGCTCGTAGTGAAGGGCCTCTCCGGTGAGGCCCCGGACCTCGTCGACGAGCCAACCGGGCTCGGCGTAGGCGTAGGTGTTCGTCCAGCCACCCACGGCGCTGTCGAAGCGGATCTCGTCGGTGAGCCGGCCTCGGTCGTCGAAGACGCCGGACCAGGTTGACCTTCCCCATGAACCCTGGGCGTCGATGTCCTCGACGCGGCCCATCAGGTCATAGGTGATGGCGAGGGAGGTGTCGGGGGTCTGGACGTCGGTGGCCCGCGCCATCGCATCCCGGCCGGGGAAGCGGGCGACGACGGCGCCGTCCAGCTCGACCTGGTCGAGGGTGAAGGCGCCTCCAGAGAGACGTCGGTCGTAGTCGATGCCCCGCCCGGCCGGGGTGACCACGCGGCGTAAGTGCCCGTTGCGGAACGACTCCCAGTCCGTGGTCGAGGCGTGGCCGGCGACGACGCTCTGTCTCTGGTGAGGGCGGCCGGCGGCGTCGTAGGTCCAGGTCTCGCTCGCCAGGATGAGGCCGTTGAGCGCGCTGCGCGTGGTCGCCGGGTTGCCCCAGGCGTCTAGGTTCATGACTTCGGAGACGAGGACGTCGCCGTCGTCGACCTCCTGGGCGATGATTCGTCCGGCGGCGTCGCGGTGCAGCGTGGTCTGGCGCCAGCCCCCGCCGCTGCCGATGCGCTCCTCTCGGGTGACCCAGGGGGCGGCATCTTCGCGGTGGATACGGCGGGTCTGGGCGCCGGATCCCCAGCGCTCTTCGGAGAGGAAGCCGTGGTCGTAGTCGAACTGCGTCGTCTCGTCGGGGGTGGCGAGGGTGTCGATGCGACCGGCGGTGGTCCAGGTCAGGTCGACGACGTAGTCGCTCAGGCCGGGGAGATCGGTGGGCTGCCAGACGGGATCATCGAACCAGCCCCAGACGGTGACGGGGCGGCCGGCGCTGTCGAAGTCGGTGACCTCGCGGGCGAGGACAGAGCCGGTGGCGTCGAGGTGCTGGCGCTGCCAGAGGTCGGCGCCGTCGTAGAGGAAGCGCTGGGTGGTGCCGTCCGGTTGGACCTCAGCGACGAGGCGGCCGAGGCTGTCGTGCCAGGTGGTCGTGGTCGCGCCGACGGCGTCGGTGACGGTGGTCTCGGCGAAGCCGTTGGCGCTGGCGTAGCGGGTGGACCAGCTCGCGCCTTGGGCGTCTTGATGGAAGCGCTCGCGACCTCGGGGGTCGTAGCGCCAGAGGGACTCGGCGCCCTCGGCGTCGGTGTGGCGGCGAAGGCGGCCCAGGACGTCGACGTCACGGTGCTCCAGGCCGCCATCGGGCTGGAGGATCTCGCGCAGCTCGCCCCAGGCGTCGTGGGTGAAGCGCGTTGTGCCGGTGCCGCTGTGGACGGGCCAGGCGGTGACGCTGGCGAGGCGATCAGCGGCCGTCCAGGCGTAGACCTCGCCCCAGACTCCAGCGACCTCGCGCTCAGCGACGCGATCCCAGGGGTCCCACACAAGCGACTCGGTGACGCCCTCTGTGGTCTGCTCGATGATCCGCCCTGCGTCGTCGTAGGTCCAGGCGTTCAAGGTCCAGGGACCCTGGCTGACCTCGGCGGGCAGGCCGGTGAGGGTGTGGTCGATGAAGCGGATGACGCCGTCGCCGTCGACGATCTCGAAGGGCTGACCTTGGGCGGTGTAGGCGACCTGCTCCACCCACACCCCACCCCGGGCGACGCCGGTGCGGCGGCCGTGGACGTCGTGTTCGAAGGCCACCGCACGGCCGTTGACGTCGATGAGGCCGATGGGCTCGACATCGTCGCCAAAGGCCCAGGTGGTGACGCCGGAGAGGTCTTCGAGGCGCTGGGGGCGGCCGAGGGCGTCAGTGGTCTCGACGCTCACGTTGCCGTGCTCATCGGTGATCGCGACGCGGGGGAACGATGACGAGGTCGCGTCGGTCCAGACCCTCGATTCGAGGGTCGTGAGCGTGCCGTCATGGAGGACCAAGCTGGTGAGCCGGCCGACACCGTCCCAGGTGTAGACCTCGGCGACGCCGTCGGGCTGCTCGGCGCGGAGGACCCGGCCCATCGGATCGTGGTCCCAGGACCAGGCGCGGGTGCAGGTCGTCAGCGCGGTGCCGGTGGCGGGCAGGCAGCTCGTGGTGGCGCGAAGCTGGGCAGCGTTGAGGCGGTGGAGGTCGTCGTAGCCGTAGTCGGTGATGCCCTCGGGGTCCTCGGTCCAGAGGGTGCGGCCGTAAGCGTCGACCTCCCACGCCGAGCGCAAGCGGCCTTCAAGCCAGCGCTCCCCGCCGAGGGTGTCGGTGATGACCTCGTGCTCGCGGCCGAGGGGGTCGACGACGAGGCGGTGGCCGGGGTGGTGCTCGACTCGGGTGGTGAGCCAGCGCAGCGTCGTCTCGTGGGCCGCATGCTGCACTGCAACAATTCGACCGAGACCATCTCGGGTCAGGGTCTCGGCGATGGCCGGGCCGCCGTCGGTGCCGTAGGGGGCGCTGACGACCATGGGGAGGCCGTCGCTGCCGTAGCCCGTCCACTGGCGGATCTCGTCGAGGCAGGCGCCGCCTGCGTCCTCGCACACGGAGGTGAGGGTCGGGCGACCGAAACCGTCGAGCCACAGCCGCTCCAAGCGGCCGTCGTTGGAGAGGGTCGTCTCGCGCGGTCCGGTGGTGGCCGGGTCGTCGTCGTAGGTGGTCGAGGTCTCCAGGGTCGTGACGGCGCCGTCGTCGTTGGGGACGGTCGTGGTGACGACGTGGGCCCGGTTGAAGGCGTCGTAGGCGGTGATGGTCTCGACGCCCTCCCAGGTCTCCACCTCGGGGCGGCAGAGGGCGTCGGGGGTCGCGGTGCGGACTCGACCGACGGGATCGGTGTAGCGGGTGGCGAGGCCACACCACTCCCGTGACCAGGCTTCCGAAGTGCCGTCAGGGTGGGCAACAGCGACGATCTGGCCGTGGGCGTCGTAGCTCGTCGTGGTGCTCAGGCAGCGGGTGCCGGTGCCGCAGACCTCCTCCTCTTCCGGCAGATCGAAGGCGACGAAGCGGGAGCGGGTGACGCTCTCGTAGGTGGTCCGGGCGTCGGAGACGCTCCAACCCAGCGCGCGGGCGCCCCAGGCCGTGGTGTCGAAGGGGCCCCAGGAGAGGTCGGTGAAGAGGTCGTCGTCGGGGATGTCGGGGTCACGCCAGTCCGAGCGGCGGGTGAGCTGGTGGTCGGCGTCGTAGGCCCAGGTGGTGATGCGGAGGTCGACCTCGGTGGGGTCGGTGGCCTCGGGCCAGGGGATGGAGGGGTGGGTGCCGACGAAGTCGGGGGCGACGTCCGGGAGCGGCGTGTCCAGCGTGACGGGCGTCGAGGAGGGTTCACCGGCAACCGGGACCACGGGCGGCCCTGGCGCCCGGTCGGCCAGGCCGGAGAGGGCGATGAAGGCGGGGCGCTCGTCAGCCGGGACAAGAACGTCGGCGCTGGGTTCGTCCTCGGGCGGGTCGAGATACCAGCCCAGCGAGGCGATCCACTCCTCGGCGCCCGGCGGCGTCGTGCTCCAGCCCAGGCAGTCGGCGATGACGTCGTCGGCCGTGACCGACTGTCGCCGGTTGCCCATGGCGTCGGTCCAGCCATGACCCACCTCAGCCTCGCAGGCCCGCTGGAGGGGGTTGAAGTAGGGCGGTGAGGCGTCGAAGAACCAGCCGGAGGAGGTCTCCTCGTAGTAGGAGGCGACGCTGACGCGCGCGAGCGTTCCATCGGTACGCCACGCCGCGCTGTAGATCGGCAGGCCAGCGACGTGCGGCAGGGTGCCGAAGGAGAAGGCTTCGAGCGCACCCCGCGCGTTCGTGCGTTCGACCAGCCCGAAGCCCTGGAACTCCCGGTCCCACATCACCCCGCGCTGGTAGCGGTAGGTCACGAGGCCGTCGGCGCCGTCCTCGGACTCCAGGACGATGAGGTTGTCGGGGAGATCGGGGTTGTCGAGGGCGGAGGCGCCCCAGCTCAGCGAAGTCGTGCCACCCCAGGGGCCTTGGACCTCCACCGGCCAGCCCTCGGGCTGGGTGCGGGTGCTGAGGCGAAGCTCCACCTGCCAGTCGAAGACGAGGTCCTCGGGAGGGTGCCCGGCCGAAGGCTGAGGGTCGAAGACGAGCTGGTCGGCGAATCCGTCCCCGTCGAAGTCCGCGAGCACGGTGGAGCCCGGCCAGGGCATCTGCCCGCCGATGGCGCTGAGGCCGGGGTCGAAGTCGACGGGCACGTCCTCCCCGCCGCTGGCGACAAGGCCAAAGCCATCGATGAGGCCGCGATCGTAGCCACCCATGACCACGCCCCCGGCACCCCCGCCGCCGATCTCCAACTGGAGCAGCTCGACGGTCCCGCTGCGGTTCAGATCCAGCGCCGCGAAGTGCTCGCGGAAGGTGTGGAACCAGCCACCGTTCAGCAGGAAGCCGTAGTGGGAGAGGTCGACCTCGGCCATGAAAGGACGGCCTGCGGACAGCCCCGAGTCCACGAAGCCGCCTCGACCGTCACCGTAGAAGATGCGGCTGAAGAGAGAGGTCTCCACCGGAACATCGCGGGTGTGGCCCTGGGCGTCGGTCTGCTCCTCCCAGCAGGCGTAGAGCGCGACGGCGAGGTCGGTGAGACCGTCGTTGTTGAGGTCGGTGAAGCGGCTCTGGGAAGCGGCGTAGGCTCGGTCGGTCAGGGGGCCCAGCGTGTGGGTGGGCACTGTGTTCGCGCTGCTGGGACAGGTGGCCAGCGCGGCGAGGAAGTCGGCGGGGCGGTCGTCGTAGCCGAACATGCCCGTGCGCTCCAAGGGGACGTCCATCGGTCGAGCATCGGCAGGATCGAACCAGGGCTCCACACCCGTGTTCGGGATCCACCAGGTCTCGGCGTGGGTCCAGTGGACGCCGTCTCCGGCGGCCGGCAGGACGAGGTCGACGAGGCCGTCGCCGTCGACGTCGACGAAGGTGCCGTCGCGGAGGACGTCGTGCTGGGCGTGGGCGAAGGTCGAGAGGCCCAAGGCGCGGCGTTGCTGGCCTTGGAGCACCTCCGCGCCCGAGCCGGAGTTGACGAGCAGCTCGTCCTGGCCGTCGCCGTCGAGGTCAACGAGGGCGAAACCGCGCTGGGTCTCGACGAGGGTGGCGTCGATCTCCTGCTCCAGGAGGGACGCCCAGGCCGGGTCCGCGACGAAGGAGCCGCCGGTGTTGACATACGCCTGATGGTCGACGGCGCAGCCGAAGGGCGGGGTCGGCTGGTTCCAGGGGCTCTCTGCGGTGAGCGGTGGTGCGTTGCAGCGGAAGCCGAGGACGACGAGGTCGGGCAGGGCGTCGCCGTTGAGCGAAACGGCCATCGGAAGGGTCCACTGGCCGTCGATGGTTGCGGTGGCGTTGCCGAAGGGGCGGGGCAGCTCGACGCTGAGGTCGAGGCCGGGGGACCAGTCGTCGGTCTCGGTGTGGGGGGTGACGCAGCGAAGTGGCTTGGCCGCTCCCGCGTCGCCGTGCTGCCAGATGCGGCGGACGCGGGAGACGGTGGCGTTACCGGCAAGCCGACCCGAGCAGTCCGTACCGGGCTCGTCCTGGTACTCGACGGTGTGGCGGCTCCAGAGGTGGCCGTCGACCTCGACGGTGACCTCGTCCAAGCGGTCTGCGTGGAGCTGGAGCAGGCCCGACGAGAGATCGGCGCGCGGGTCGGGGCGGGCCTCGTAGGCGAAGCGGATCTCGACGTGGCCATCGCCATACGTGATGCGGTCGAGCAGGGGCCAGCTCGTGAACGAGACGTAGTCGTAGACGACCGTGTTGCCTGACGGGTCGACCACCAGCGCGAGCTTCCATTGGGCCGTGTTCATCAGGGTTTCAGCATCGGACTCATCGATGAGCACGGTGGCGTCGACACCAGCGGTGGACGACTCTCCGTAGACCCATCGCCATCCGTCTTGTCGGCGGGTCCAGGTGTTGGACTCCAGGTCGTAGTCGAAGCGGGAGCCGTCCCACGTCTCAGGCTCATACCAGCCGCCGACCTGGACGAGGTCCTGGCCGTCGAGCTGGAAGCGGACATCGCCGGACTCGGGGACGCCGCCGGTCGCCGAGCGGCGGGTGATGGTGGGGACGTCGAGGCGGGCGCCTGCGCCCAAGGGCCCGTCGCGGAAGGTGGGGTCGAGGATGAGCGCGAGGTCAGGGACGTTGGGGGCCGGGGGCAGCGCGATGGGGATGACGTCGACCCAGGCGCCTCGGGAGAGGCCGGGGGTGGGGTCAAGCTGCGGCGTGGCCTCGGGGGCGCCGAGGCGACCTTCGGCGTCGCTGGCATGGGCCGGGCCGAGCCAACAGGCGACGAGTAGCGCGGCAGCGCGGTGAAGCATGGCGTCCTCCCGATGTCGGCTTCGGGACGACGTCCTGGGTCCCCTGTGGTCTTGGAGGAGCGTAGCACCGGAGGGCGGTCAGGATTGGACCGCGGCGTTGAGATTCTCTTCAGAGTTTATGGATTCCAGTAACTTCCCGAATCGGCCCTTGACGTGACCAGAGGCGCGGGAACCTGCAGAAGTGGACTCCTTGGGGGCGTGAGGGCCGATTCAGGGCTTGTTTTCGCCCAGGGGGCCGTGGAAATTTTCGGGAAGTGGGGGTCTGGAAGCTGGAAGGAAGCTGTGAAGTGACGGCCTCGACGATGGAACCACCGTCCAACCCTGATGATCGCCGATCTTGTCGCCGACGCCAATGGTGCCCCGCACCTCGGCGTGCGATGTCTCCACCAGGGCCAGGAGGCGGCGATGGGCGAGCAGGACTACGTCTTCGAGGGCGTCGAGCGGGTGGACGCCGTGCTCCACCAGGAGCGCTGGCGGCTGGCCTACCTCGTCGTCTACGACCGGACGGAGCGGCAGCGGGACGTGCGGGTCGCTCGGCTGACGCCTGGCGTGTGGGACACCGACGCGATGATCGCGGCCTGGGTGCGGACGGTCGCGGAGGCGCACACGGGGTCGCGGCCGTGGCGGCGGTTCCGGGTCCGGCTCTACGGGGCGCGGGGCAAGACGACCGTGGGGAACGCGGCGTTCGTGTGCGCGCGTCGGCCGCCGAGGCCGGTGACGATGCGGGAGCTCGGGGAGGCGTATGCGCGGTGGGGGCGGCTGTTCCTTGGGAGCCTCCAGGTGCAGGAGGCCTTGTACGCGGAGGTGGAGCAGCGGATGCGCCGGGAGGTCGAGGCGGCGCGGGCGGAGGTGGTGTGGCTGGCGGGGTTGTTGGCGGAGGCAGGCGCTGCAGCCTGCAACGAGGGCTGGAGGGTAGCGAGGAGCGAGCAGGTCGACCCCGTCCGGTGGACGGGCATGCAGCCGAGGCCGTCGGCGACTCGACGCCGTGGCACCGGACCGGGTCGTCCCGCTCCCGAGAGTAGAGCCTGCTGCTCACGGCGGCTACTCTGATACCAGGAGGCAGGAGCGTCAGCATGAAGGACCACCACGTCGTACTCGTCACCTGGGCGCCGGCGCTGCACGGCTCCACCCTTGAGTTGGCGACCCGTCTGGCGGCCCGGCTCAACGCCGTGCTGCTCTTCGTCCACGTCGTGCCCTGCCGGCCCGCGGATGGCGAGGCGATGCTGTACTCGGCGCTGGAGGTCATCGAGGGGCGAGCCGAGGCGTGGGTGCGCTCCCTGACCCCCTCCGCTCCTGGCGTGCGCTTCCGCCATCGCTTCGAGGTGGGCGACCCCGAGGAGATCCTGCAAGGCCTGGTCGATGCCCACCCGGTGGACCTGGTGGTGGCCGAAGAGCCCCCACGCTCCTGGATGTCGAAGACCCTCTGGCGCGGCGTCGCCGAGCGTCTGGTGCATCGGCTCGCCTGTCCGGTGGTCATCGGTGGACCCCGATTCCTCCACGGCGCCCCGGCTCCAGTCCACACGCCGCGCATATACCGCCACCCCGTCGACACGGCGGACCTCTTGAACGCGCTGGTCGAGGCTCGGGTGGAGGCCATCCGAGCCTGGATGGACTGGCAGGCGGAGGTGGCGCGCCGAATCCTGGGCTCCCAGACAGTGGAGACCGTGCTCGCGATGGCAGAGACCGGGCAACTCCCGGACACGCGCCTCCAGCGTCGGCTGCAGGTGGAGTTGGACGAGTACTGCCGCGCTCAGGGGGCGGTCGGCTGGCACCTCCGCACCTCCGCTGGAGCCTTGCCCCAGAGCACGGCCGCTCCGGCACACAGCCCGGCGCTCACGGCGTTCTTCCAGCGCTTGCAGCGCCTGGGCCAGACGACCTCTCTGCCGCTGCGACAGCAGGACGATCCCGACCGGCTCATCGTGCTCGCTGGCGCGCGGACGGGATCGGACGGCGTACTGCTCCTGTTCTTCAACGCAGAGGACGACTTCCTCCGGATCCTCGGCCAGCCGGGCCCGCTGCCCAGCCTGGAGACCTACGCGTTCGACAGCGAAGGGATGATGCTGTCCAACAGCCTCTTCCCCGACCACCTCCATGCGGCTGGGCTGCTCCCTGCGGACGGGTGCCAGACACCGCTCCGCCTCCGGGTGGCAGAGCCGTCCGCCGGGCCCGCCGACCAGTGGCCCCTGACCCGCATGGCCCGACAGGCCACCCGGCACGAAGATGGCTTTGACACCCGGGGATACCTGGACTATCGCGGCACGCCCGTGGTCGGTGCGTGGCGCTGGGTGGCCGAGTATGGCTTCGGGGTCACCGCCGAGGTGGATCACAGGGTCGTGTACCGCTCGAGGGGCACCTGAAGCCTGAGCGAGGACGACCCCGCCCCCCCTCCACTCAGAACGCCGCGCTCACCACCTGCTTCACCTCCCAGGCCGGCTCGAGCGTGTCCGTGCTGCCGTTGATCAGCTTGCCAGCGGCGTCACCCGGCAGGAACACGCCGAACAGAGCGGCGTAGGAGAAGCCCTTCCACACCTTGATCTTGAGGTTGGCGTCGATCTCCTGCCCCAGCTCCGTCGAGCCCTGGCCGGTGGGCGTGCCCGTGGCGTCGAAGCCTCGGATGGGAGCGGTGGCCCTCAGCCAGGTGTAGCTGACCTGCAGGTCCAGCTTCTCGTGCGGCGTCACCCCCGCCCGCCCCTGGACCGCGATGGTGTTGCTGAACTCCCGATAGCCCCGGCTGACCGGAGAGCCGAGCCCCTGGGGAGAGATGCCCTCGATGTCGGGCATCACCGAGTCCTCCCAGACGTTGGTGAAGGGGAAGAAGCCCATCGTCATGATCTTGTTGATGTTCCCCGGGCCGCTGGTCACGTCGTCGTCGCCGGAGCCCGCGCCGAAGGTGGCGCCGACCCGCATGGGGACGCCGAGCGCGAAGTGTTGGTCGAGGGCCACATACGCCGTCCAGCCGGAGAGCTGGCCGTTGTTGATGTCCAGCAGGCCGCCCAGGTGGTCGTCGTTGTCGACCGCGTCCGTCCCGAACAGCCAGGCCCCCTCCACCGCGTAGCGCAGCCCCTCGGCCAGCTCCAGCCGACCGTCGGCGGACAGCCCCAGCGCCGTGGCCACCGAGACGTTCGGCGAGAAGCGCGCGTTGAAGTGCCCCAGGCCCTCGGGGTTCCAGGTCGCCGCGTCCGCGCCGGAGCGGTCCCGGTAGTGCAGGCCGTACAGCTCTCCGGCGAAGCCCTCTCCGAGCCCCAGGCGAGCCCGGCCGCCGAACAGATCCGCGTCCGCCCAGGCGTCGTCATCCGACATCAGCAGCCCCTTGGGAGACTTGTAGGAGCCCTGACCCTCGGAGACCTTGGCCCACATCAGGTCCACACCGAACGCCTCGGTGGGCTGGGCGATGAGCTGCACGCCGTCGGCGTCCTGATCGAGCACGAGCTTGTGGCCGACGCCGAAGTACTGTCGCCCCGCCTGGACCTTCACCGAGAAGGGCACCCAGGGCGCCTCGACCCATACATACGCCAGGTCGAAGTGCACCGTGTAGTTGGTGTCCTTGTCGCGGAACAAGGCGTAGGGGTTGTAGGTGGTCGTGTTGGAGACCGCGCCCGCGTCGTCCACGGAGACCAGCTCGCTGACGTCGGGCTCGTTGTCGACGCCCCACCAGCCCTGAGCGGCGTCCAGGCGAGCGTTCACCCCGAAGTGCTCGCGGGTCGCCTTGGCGTTGATCCGCAGCATCTGCACGACGTAGTCCGCGTCGTCCAAGGGGTGGTCCTTGCCCAACAGGAAGCCGTGCTGGTTCAGGCCCCAGATCGCGTAGACGCCGCTCAGATCGACCGGCGGGGTAGGTGGAGGGTCGGCGGCCGGGGGGTCGGCCACGGCGAGCGGGAGGAGCGCGAGGAGGAGCATGGCGTCTCATAAATAGATTTATGGGTCTGTAAATCTATTTAGGTGGGCCACTCCAGGATGGTGATCCGGATCATCCTTTGGAGGACGCCAACTGTCGGAGCCCCTCCTCTGAGATGTGCTCAGGTCGCCACCGGGGGTCCAGCTCGATCGAGAGGTGGGGCTCGTAGCCCAGCGCCTCGATCTGCGCGGCGACCTCCCCGATGAGCTGGTCCGCCACCGGGCAGCCCGGCGTGGTCAGGGTCATGCGGAGCGCGGCCACGCCGTCCTGCACGCTCAGGTCTCGAATGAGGCCGAGCGAGACGACGTCCAGCTCCACCTCGGGGTCGATCACATGGCCCAGCGCGCGCAGCAGCTCACCGGCCGGGCCCTCCGCTTCGTAGAGGGGGGTGACGGGGTCTGCGGTGCTGAAGAGGGCGCTGATCCGATCGCGCAGAGTCATGAGGCCTCCATGCCCGCCACCCCGCCCTCCCGGAGGGCAGCGAGGCGACAGCGTAGCTGAACGATGAACAGGGTGAGCGCGAAGCAGACGGTGCCGAAGACACCCAGCGTGCCCGCCGCGCGCAGCAGGAGGGGCTCGCCGCTCCACAGCGCTGCTGCGACCCCCACGCCGGCCGCCGCGCTGCCGAAGACGGAGAGCCCGGGCAGCGCGCGCGGCAGGAGGCTGGCCACCGGGGGGGCGCGCCGGGGGTGCTCGCCGAAGCGGTGCACCCAGCTCAAGAAGGGCACCACCCGCAGCGCGACGCCCCGAAGAAAGGGCAGCCCCCAGCCGGTGAGCCCCAGGGCCACCGCGGCCAGCCCCAGGCCCCGCGCCCCCACGATGGCCGCGACCGCGAGCAGCCCCAGCAGCCCCAGCGCGGCGCCCAGCACGCCGGCCTCCAGGCCCCGGCGCGCGCGGCGACGCAGGCTGTCCAGCAAGCCCGTGACCGCGACCGCGGCCCCCAGCGCCCAGAGGATCGGCCAGCCCAGGGCGAGACCACCGAACCACAGCAGCCAGGCCAGGCCGTGGAGCGCGCCACGTGGCTCTGGCGCCACGGCGAACATGGGCAGCAGCACCCCGCCGAGGCCGAGGATCCAGCCGCCCACCCACCCCCCCAGGAGCAGGCTGGCGTGCCGCCCGATGCCCAGGAGGTGGTCGGGCAGGACGCTGTGTCCGGCGCGCGCCGCGACCAGCGCCCCCGCGAACACGAGCCCGGCCGCCAGCGCGCCCTCGGCCGCCAGCAGCCACGCCCGGGTCAGGCCTCGTCCCTGCGCGCTCAAGAGCGCCAGCACGACGGCGACCATGCGCAGCGTGAGCCCGCCGATGACCGCGCCCGCGCCGACGAGCAGCAGCGGTCCCCCTCGCCAGAGGCCCGACAGCAGCGCCAGGAGCCCGCCCACCAGCAGCGCGTTGCACCCCCACGCGATCCTGGACCACCCCGACGGCGGAGGCCGGGCCGTGACCACCGGGACGAGCTGCCACCCCGCCGCCTGGATGGCCAGCCCGAGCACGCCGAGCGTGATCAGGTGGGTCGCCCCCAGGAGGTCCGGGTGCCCGAACCACGCGCCGCTGAGGACCCCCTCGGCGCGCGCCAGCAGGACCCAGGCCGCGCACTCGGCCAGCGCCGTGACCCCCAGAGGCCAGACGACCAGCCGGAGGTCGACCAGCGCGGCCCGGTCAGGGCGCATGGATCCGGATCCGCAGGTGCCCGTCCTCCCGCTCGACGGTCCACGTCAGGCCCCGCTCCTCCAGGCGGGGGTAGAGCAGCGCAGGCTCCCGGTCGTGGAGCAGCGTCAGCGGCAGCGTGGTCTCCAGCGCGGAGAGGCTCAGCCGCAGCGGCATGGGAGGCTCCAGGCCCCGGAGGTCCAGCACGCCATCCACCAGGCGCTCGCCCGGGTCGAGCGGCTGGGGGAGGCTCGCCTCCGGGGGCCGCCAGAGGGACACCAGGCAGTCTTCACCGGCCCAGGTGACGTGGTCGCGCCAGCCTCGCTTCCCCAACAGCCGGAGCAACGGGGCGGGCTCGAACGCCACCCGGAGCCGCAGGACGGCGCCGACGGGCAGCGCCCGGAGCGCCGAGAAGACATGCGGGAAGGGCTCCTCTCCAGCAGCCAGGATCGGCCGGAGGTCCAGCTCCTGGAGCGGGGCCCCCTTCAACCAGGCGGGCTCCGGGTCCATGCGGCGCGCGGCCGGAGGCGGCGGCCCGGTGGGCGGACCCGGCAGATTGCAGATCTCGATCAGGGCGTCGGGATCCACACCGGCGATGCGCGCGGCGTCCCCCAAGGTGACGAGGCGGGGCAGCACCCGCCCCAGCACGGGGTGGTTCAAGCGCTCGAAGGCCGGGTGGAAGGCGGGAAGCAGACGACGCAGCTCCGGGCGGCGGCGCAGGGCATCGGCGACGCGGGTGTCCGAAGAGAAGTCGAAGGTCGTCATGGCGGCTCCATTCCGGTGTGTACAGATCGAAGGGAACGGATTACTTCATGATAACCAGACAAATATATCCACATTATGTCGATGTACCCCCGCACCGCCCCTCTTCGACACGCTGGCGTCTCCACGGGCGCCCGACGCTACCCCGGCCAGCGGGCCTTGCGCATCGCCTTGCGCACAGCGCACATTGGCTGCGCGGCCTGCACCCTGGGCGCGGCCCAGTTCGGCGCCGAGGCGGGCTGGTGGCCCGCGGGGTTGGTGCTGACCGGCGCCGGCATCGTGGGAGACGACCTCTACCGCTACGGCGCCGACTGGCTCCGCTTCGTTCAGGGCCAGGTGGTCCTGCTCAAGCTGGGGCTGGTCACCCTGGGCGCCGCCGTCCCATCGCTGCTGCTGCCCTGCCTGTGGACCGCGCTGATCCTCGGCGGCGTCATCTCCCACGCTCCAGGTCGTATCCGTCAGGCCGCGCTGTGGGGTCCCCCCGGTCCCTGCGCCGAGCGTGGACGGGGCGCCGCCAAGGCAGCCTCCACGGCTTCTCCAGGTACGAACTGGAAATCACCTCCCGCGATGTACTATCCTCCCAACCCAGCCGAACCGAGCGAAAGCCAGGAGACCCGATGAAACCTACCCACCGGACCCGCCTTGTTGTCACGGCCGGGCTCGTCCTGGCCGGCGTCGCCGTCGCCGCGGACGTCAGCCATCGCGCCGATCAGCAGCCTGGAACCGCTGAGCAGATCGAGCGTGGCAAGACCGCCTTCATCGCCTGCGGCGGCTGCCACGGCGCCGAGGGCGAGGGGCGCGTCGGCATGGGGCCGCGCCTCAACAGCCCCAGCTACCTCGCCTCGGTGAGCAACGAGTTCCTGGCCACCACCATCCGCGACGGCCGGGCCCAGACCAACATGATCCCCTGGGGCGCGTCCCTGGGCGAGGACACCGTCTCCGACCTCGTCGCCTTCCTGCGGAGCTGGCAGACGATCGACGGCTACGAGCTGGACACCTCCCCGCTCAAGGGCACCGCCGAGCAGGGGGCCGAGCTCTACCAGAACATCTGCAGCCGCTGCCACGGCCGCAGCGCTCGGGGCTACGCCGAGCTGGGCTCCGGCTCCGGCATCGGCGGCAGCGCCTTCCTGGGCGCCATCTCGGACGGCGAGCTCCGCAGCCTCATTCACAAGGGCAAGGACAACACCGCCATGCGGCCCTTCGACAAGGACGCCCCCACCGCCGTCGCCAACCTCACCGACGAAGAGATCGACGCCATCATCGCCTACCTCCGCGCGAACGCCTGGTAGGGCAGGAGTCTCCCATGAACAACGACAAGCCCGGCATCTTCGAAGCGCGTGACCGCGAGATCATGGACCGCATGCCCGAGGAGCCGGTCCCCACCGGCCACACCCGGCGCGGCGTGCTCAAGGGCATGGCCCTCGGCGCCGCCGCCGCCACGGTGGCGTGCAGCGGCGACTCCTCAGACGGCACCGAGCAGACCACCGGCCCCGACGTCAAGAAGCCCGTCGTGGTCACCTCCGACGAGCCCCCCGTCAAGGAGGTGCCGAACAACATCCTCGCCGCCTGCCCCTACTGCGGCGTGGGCTGCGGCACGATGATCCAGACCGAGAAGGGCAAGATCGTCGGCATGATCCCCGACAGCAAGCACCCCACCAACAAGGGGCTGCAGTGCATCAAGGGGCTCAGCAGCAACGAGGCCATCTACGTCGATCGGCTCAACAAGGTGCTGGTCCGCAAGGACATGTCCGACCCGCTGACCGGCCACGTCTCCGCGACGAAGGGGCGCTTCGACGACGACGTCTTCGAGGAGATGAGCTGGGACGAGGCCGAGGAGATGGTCGCCGAGAAGATCGCGGCCATCGTCAAGGCCAAGGGCGGCAACTCCGTGGCGCTGTACGGCTCCGGCCAGCTCCCGGTCGAGGGCCAGTGGCTCGAGAACCTGTTCATGAAGGGGGTGCTCGGCTCGAACACCATCGAGGCCAACGCGCGCATGTGCATGACCTCGGCGGTGACCGGCTACTTCAAGAGCCTCGGCAGCGACACGCCGCCGACGTCCTACGAGGACATCGAGCTCTCCGACATGATCACCCACTGGGGGCACAACGCCCGCGGCGCGCACCCCATCGTGTTCTGGCGCAACGCCGACCACAAGAAGCAGAAGGGCATCCCCACCCTGATCGTCGACCCCCGCCGCACGGGCACGGTCCAGGGCTACGAGGAGATCAACCCGGACAACAGTTACCACTTCCGCACCATCAACGGCGACATCAGCATCCACAACGCGCTGGCGTACTGCATGCTGACGAAGTTCAAGGACGCGGTGGACTGGGATCTCTTGAAGAACCACACCACCGGCTGGGAGGCCTACGTCGAGGGGGTGAAGCGCTACGCTCCCGAGAAGGTCGCCGACATGACGATGGTCGACCCGGCGTACCTCTGGAAGGTGGCTGAGGTCTGGGCCGAGGCCTCCGTCAAGGGGCGGGAGCGCGGCCAGGGCGGCGTGCTCAGCTTCTGGGGCATCGGCTACAACCAGCACATCCACGGCCAGCACAACACCGTCAGCCTCATCAACCTGATGGCGCTCACCGGCAACATCGGCCGACCGGGCTGCGGGCCCTTCTCCATGACCGGCCAGCCCAACGCCATGGGCGAGCGGCTCACGGGCGGCCTGACGGGCCGGCTGCCCTTCAACCAGGGCCTCAACAACGAGCAGTGGCGCGACCACATCGCCGACGCCTGGCGCATCCCGCGGGACCGCCTGGCGAACGTCGCCCAGGCCAGCAACCCCGGCTACGCCGTCGGGATGATGGAGCGGGCGCTCAAGGGTGAGGTCCACGCCATGTTCCTCATCTACGCCACGCACATCGATCTGCCCGACCAGTACAACCTGGTGCGGCCGGCCCTCTCCCGGACCTTCAACGTGGTCCAGGAGATCTACCGCCACGCCCCGAACAACCTCTACGCTGACGTCATCCTGCCGGCGGCGACCTGGGGCGAGTGGGTGAGCGGCACCTACATCCAGTCCGAGCGCCGCTTCTACGTCACCGACGGCACGGCCAACCCCATCCCCAACACCCGCCCCGACCTCGACATGGTCATCGACAAGGGCATCCTCATCGCCGACAAGCTGGGCCTCGACGGCAAGGCCATCTTCCCCTACGAGCGCAAGGAGAACGGCTTCTACGATCCGGAGGAGGTGTTCCGGGACTTCGTCACGGCGTCCAAGGGCAGCGACGCGGACCTCACCGGCATGCTGGAGGTGGAGGCGAAGGACGGCGTCGGCCTGTACGACCAGATCCGCAACCACCGCGGCATCCAGTGGCCCGCGCCCACCTACGAGATCGCCAAGGCCGGCGGCACCAAGCGCCGCTACATGAACCAGGAGGACGCCCACTGGACGGAGAAGCCCTACGGCTCCTTCCGCCACGCCGACGGCAAGCTGCACATCCACATGTGTGAGCAGGACTACTCCCAGCGCAAGGAGATCACCGCCGAGCTGATGCGCATGGGGGCCAAGGGCGAGGAGGAGTTCTACGCCATCGACAACATCCCGCTCCTCGAGAAGGCGCGGGACATGGCCCTGACCCCGGAGCTGCCCGACGCGGAGCACCTGGGCAAGAAGGCCGAGGAGGTCCCGGCGGGCAAGTACCCCTTCTGGGTCGGCCTGGGCGTGGTGTATGAGCACTTCCACACCGCCAAGACCATCCGCTCCGGGACCACCCGCAAGCTGGTGCCCGAGCAGTACGTCGAGATGCACCCGGACGACGCCGCGGAGCTGGGCGTGCAGGACGGCGAGTGGGTCGAGATCGAGACCCGCCGCGGCACCTACCAGGCGCGGGTGAGCGTGGGGCTGGACAGCGTGGTCAAGCCCGCCCGGAACCTGGTGCCCAAGGGCTACCTCTTCAGCCCGTGGAACCTCTCGGTCGCGGACTCGGCCGACCCCGCGAAGAACCGCTGGCTGGCCAACGGCGTCAGCCACCGCGCCTTCGACCCGGTCAGCGGACAGGTGGACTTCAAGAAGCTGGCGGGCCGGGTCAACAAGCTGCCCAAGGCCTGATGGCGCGGGCGTCGCTCCGCCGGCGCCCTGGGAGATCCGGATGAGCGTGTCGCGTCGCGAGCTGCTGCACGGAGTCGCGGGCGCCATGGGCCTGGCGGCGGGGGGCTGCACCCCCGCCGCCGAGGCCAAGGGCACCATCCTGCCGCCCACCGCCGGGACCCCTGAAGACTTCTGGGCCCGGTGCATCCGCTGCTATCGCTGCGGTGAGGTCTGCACGGCCGGCTGCATCGAGTTCCACCCACCCTGGGCGCGGCCGGACCGGGCCGGCACCCCCTACATCGAGCCCCGGCGGGCCGGCTGCAACACCTGCATGCGCTGCACCGACGTCTGCCCCACGGGGGCGCTGACGCCGGTCCCGGCCGAGAAGGAGGCCGTGCTCGCGCAGATCGACATGGGCACGGCCTATGTGGACCACGGCCTGTGCCTGTCCTACCAGGGGCGGGTCTGCGGCGTCTGCCACGACGCCTGCCCCTACCCCCAGGACGCCATCCGCCTGGTCTCCCGCGCGCTCCCCGAGGTGCTCGACGCCTGCGTCGGCTGCGGGCGCTGCGAGGAGCGCTGCCCCCAGGTCCCGGCGGCCATCCGCGTGTTCCGGGACGACCCCGGGCCGCGATGGGTCGGCCCCGGAGAGAACGATGACTAGCGCGTCCACCGTCCGCATGAAGGGCGCGTGGTGGCGCACCGCCCCGCTGACGCCCGGCCTGAGGCGGGTGCTCCAGGGGGTGGCCTTCGCGGTCATCGTGGCCACGCCCGCGGTTCAGCTCTGGGGGGTGGGCACCGCCCGGGTCTGGAGCGAGGCCGAGCTGACGAGCCGCTACGGGCCCGCCGCTGCCCAGGTGAACGGCTTCTTGCGCGGCACGCTGGGCGCCCCCCCCGACTGGCTGCCCGGCTGGCTGGTCGGCGGCGCCTGGTCCATCCGCCTCGGCCCCGTCGAGCTGGCCGACCCCATCGCCCTCTTGACGGTGGCCTTCGGCGGGGCTCTGCCGGCCGCCTCCCTGCTGGTCGGCGCCGCGCTCGTGCTCGCCTTCCATGTGCTGTTCGGGCGCCTGTTCTGCGCGGTGCTCTGCCCGTACGGCATCCTCTCCCGGCAGGCCCTGCGGCTGCGGCGCCCGCTGAAGCGCTGGGGCCTGGTGCACGACGTCCGCCTGCCCCGGCAGGTTCGCTGGGTGGTGCTCGCCGCGGTGCTGGCGGCGCCGGTCTTCGGCGGCTCGATCGTCGCCTGGGCGCTGCCCTACCTCGCCGTGACGCGGGTGTTCCACGCGGCGCTCTGGGGAGGGCTGGGGGCCAGCGTCGCGGTCGTGGCGACGATGCTGCTCAGCGACGTGCTGCTCTGGGACACGGGGGTGTGTCGATCGCTCTGCCCCAGCGGCGCGCTGCAGGGCCTGCTGGGTCGCTTCCGGCTGTATCGCCTGCAGGCCCGCAGCGATCGACGCTGCGACAAGGGCTGCCACAACTGCGCCTCGGCCTGCTGGATCGGCTTGGACCCCCGCGGGGGCGCCCCGGACCCGGACTGCGACGGCTGCGGCCGCTGCGTCCTGTCGTGCCCCAACAACCGCCTGCAGACCATGGTCCGCGTCCCCTGGCGAGGCGCCCCGGTCCTCCTGGCGGGCCTCCTGCTGGCGGGCTCAGGGGTCGCCCAGGCCCGCGCCCCCGAGGTGATCGAGGGCTCACGCATCGAAGCCTCCCCCTTCATGCCGCCCTCCGACCCCGAGCTGGCCGCCGAGATCACCTTCCTGGAGGTCGACCACCCCTGCCCGGACGACGCCTCGGCGCTCTGCGCGGTCTCCATCGGCACCGCCCGCATGAAGGGCGACGAGGTGGCCTTGCGCGTCTTCCTGGAGGAGGCGCCGGGTGACCCCTACACCGGCCCTCTGGCCCTCACCATCGAGAACGCAGAGGGCGCCACCCGGGTCGAGTTCGAGCGGCCCAAGCACCCCCGCAGCGTGCCCGAGCCCACCCTCTACGAGGGGCGCCTCGCGGCGAGCCTGCCGATCACGGTGCGCTTCGAGTCCGGCCCGATGGCGGGCAGCGCGTGGACCACCGCGCGCCCCCCCCGAGCCGCAGCGCTGCTGGTCGCGCCCATGGGGGTGGTGGCGGTGTGGGCGCTCCTGTTCGCGGGGCGCCTGTGGCCCGCGTCGGGCAGCAGGAGGCGCCCTTGAGCGTCTCCCGCCGCAACCTGTTCGGGCTCGCGTTGACCGCGGCTGCGGCGATGGCGGGCCGCGCGGTCGGCTTCGTGAGCCGCGTCGCCGCGCGCCCCTACCTCCGGCCTCCCGGCTCGGTCGCCGAGTCCGAGTTCGTGCAGCGCTGCATCCGCTGCTTCCAGTGCGGCAACGTCTGCCCCAACGGCGCCATCCAGTTCCACGGCCTGGACGCGGGTCTGGGCCAGGCCTTCACGCCCTACATCAACCCCCGCGAGCAGGGCTGCATCGGCTGCATGAAGTGCACGGAGGTCTGCCCCTCGGGGGCCATCCTGCCCGTCGATCCGGATCCGGACCTCGTCATCCACGACCCCACGGCCAAGATGGGCCTGGCGCGGCTCAACGAGGACATGTGCTACAGCTTCGCCGAGCCCGCGCGGACCTGCGGCGTCTGCTACCGCGCCTGCCCCTACCCCGGCGAGGCCATGACCATCGGCCTCTGGGAGCGCCCCACGGTGCACCGGGACAAGTGCATCGGCTGCGGGCTGTGCGAGCAGAGCTGCATCCACCTGCCCCAGGCCATCCGCGTCATCCCCTTCGATCGGGAGACCTCATGAGCCGCGAAGGAGAGGCGCCGATGAAGAGGGGCAGAGCGCGCGCCGGCCGTCGAAACACCGCCCGGAGCCGCCGGGCGCGTCGCCAGGCTGTGCGCGGCCAGGTCCTGAGGAAGCTCGTACAGCTCAGCGTGCTCAGCCTCGTCGTCTGGACCGCCCTGGGGACCACCTGGCGGAACTACAAGGTGGCGCACAACTCCGAGCGCATCGTCGGGCTCCTGGAGAACGACACGACCGCGTGGCTCTATGGCCGCAACAACAAGCTGCTGGAGCTGTTCGGCGATCCCCTCTCCGTCTCCGAGGGCTTCCTCGGGGTGCCGTGGGGCATGCGCATCGCCGGGCTCGGCTTCACCGACCCCTGGTCGCTGGCCGCGGTGGCCAGCGGCGGTCAGGTGCCGCCCCTGAGCATGTGGCTGGGCGTGCTGGTGCCGCTGGGCATCGCCCTCGTCGCTGGTCGCCTGTTCTGCGCCTGGCTGTGCCCGGCGCGGCTCGTCTTCGAGGTGGGCGGGCTGGTGCGCCAGGGCCTGCTCCGCCTGGGCCTCCCCCTGGGAGACCTCGCCATCCCGCCCGTGGGCCTGTGGGTGGGGCTGGGCACCGCGCTGTTCGCCGCGTCCGCGGGCGCGGCCAGCTTCCACTTCGTGCTGCCCTACCTGGGCCTGGGCGCCGGGATCTTCAGTCTGGTGTTGAGCGGCACGCTCGGCGCCGCGGGCCTGGCCTTCGCGGCGATGGTGGCCGTCGATGTCCTGGTCGCGCCGGGGCAGATCTGTCGCTCGCTCTGCCCCACGGGGGCGCTGCTGGGGCTGGTGGGCACCTGGGCCCCGTGGCGCCTGCGCAAGGCCCCGGACGTCGAGGTCGGCCGCGCCTGCCCCGAGACCTGCAACCTCTGTCAGCGCGCCTGCCCCTACGGCCTGTTCCCGGGCCGCGAGACCCACTTCCCGAGCTGCGACGGCTGCGGACGCTGCACCGTCGTGTGTCCGGACACCCGCCTCCATCGATCCCTGGAGCTTCCCCGATGATCGGAACGCTCGCCCTCGGCCTCTCCCTTCTGTCGGGCCCCGCCGCCGCGCACCACAACAAGGGCCTGCCCCACTACGGCTACTTCGAGAACTACCCTCAGGTGCCCACCGACGACTACATCCGCATCGACGGCAAGTGGGAGGTGGGGGGCGTCCTGTTCAACTTCCAGGGCCTGGAGTCCCGCGAGACCAGCGACACCCCCAACGACATCAAGTTCTACGTCTACGCCTACGATCTCGACGCCAAGGCCACCGTTCGGGCGCCCATCGACTTCACCATCCTGAAGGACGGCGAGGTCATCACGCGGTTCCAGCGCCTGGAGCCCGACCAGGAGGGCGTCTACATCACGCGCGAGACCCTGCCCTCGTCGGGCGACTACGTGCTGCAGTACGACTTCGAGGATCGGGGGCAGGACGTCACCCTGACCCTCCCCTTCCACGTAGACCTCGCGGCCGACGCCATCAACTGGCCGCTGCTCGGCGGCATGGGGCTCGGCGTGGCCGTGGTGTTCGGGCTGGCCCTCTCCGGGCGTCGCCGCCGCCACGCCCCCCGCGCCCCGGCCGCCACCGGGTAGGGAGGCCTCATGGACCACAGCAAGATGGCCCACTATATGACCGAGGACGGCGTCGTCATGGTCATGAGCGGCATCCCGGGCTGGATGTTCGGGCTGGCGGTCAGCCTGGTCATCGTCCTGAGCTTCGTGGTGACCGAGCGCCGCGGCGTCCGGGCGCTCTCCGGGCGCACCTGGAGCCTCACCCCCACGCCGGCCATCCACCGCCTCGTGCGCAAGCGCTGGTTCCAGTTCGCCTTCCAGGCGCCGGTGCTCCTGATCTTCCTGTTCGTCTGCTACGCGGGCCTGTTCGGCAACTACGCGCGGAACATCACGCCCGTCATCGTCTGGACGATCTGGTGGGCCGGGCTCATCTTCGCCGTGGCGATGTTCGGCAACCTGTGGTGCTTCATGTGCCCCTGGGACGCCCTGGCCAACCTGGCGAGTCGGCTCAGCTTCTGGAAGCGGACCCCGGGCCTGTCCTTGGGCTGGAGCGTGCCGCCGGCCCTGGCCAACCTCTACCCGGCCCTGGCCCTGTTCGTCGGAATGACCTGGCTGGAGCTGGGGTGGGGCATCACCAACAACCCTCGCCAGACCGCCATCTTCGGCCTGGCCATGGCGGCCGCGGCCGTGGTCATGGCCCTGCTCTTCGAGAAGAAGGCCTTCTGCGCCCACGTCTGCCTGGTCGGGCGGGTGAGCGGGATGTACAGCAACTTCTCGCCGGTGGAGATCCGCCCCCGGGACACGCGGGTCTGCGGCGTCTGCACCACCCGCGACTGCCTGAACGGCAACGATCGCGGCTACGCCTGCCCGACCGGCCTGGACCTCGGCACGCTCGACGTGAACACCAACTGCACCCTGTGCACGGAGTGCTTCAAGTCCTGCCCGACCTTCGTCCCCCACGTGCGCCTGCGGGCCCCCGGCGCAGACCTGTCCCGGAGGAAGCAACCCCGGCGGGATGAGGCCTGGTTCGCCCTGGTCCTGCTGGCATTGACGGGCTTCCACGGTCTGTCGATGACCCCGCTCTGGCAGAACTTCGCGCCCGGCACCACCGACATCGTCGCCACCCTCCAGACCGCGCTGGGCGTCAGCGAGCTGGGGGCCTTCACCGTGGGCATGGCCGCGGTCATGGTGCTCCCGGTGCTGGCCTACGCCGTCAGCATCGGCGCGGCCTGGGCCTGGGTGCGGGACACCGGCGTGGGCTTCTGGGCGCTCTTCGACGCCTACGCCTGGTCCGTGCTCCCCGTCGCGCTCTTCTACCACCTCGCCCACAACGCCATGCACCTGTTCATGGAGGGCCAGGACATCGTGCCCCTGCTCAGCGACCCGCTCGGCCGGGGCAGCGACTGGTTCGGCACGGCGTCGTGGCACCTGGACCCCCTGCTCGGCGAGGGCCCTGTCTGGGCCATCCAGGTGCTGCTCATCCTCGTGGGCCACGTCTTCGGCGTGGTGGTGGCCCATCGCATCTCGCGTCGGCTGTTCTCGGACAAGTGGGCCGCGACCCGCAGCCTGATCCCCACGCTGGTGATGATGGTGCTGCTCAGCGTCGCCGGGCTCTGGCTGATGCACCTGGACATGAACATGCGCATGGGCCGGATGTGAGCGGGCGGCGCGCGCTGTTCACCAGCCTGCTGAGGCTCGGCGAGGCCGATCCCGACGGCCCCGGCTGGCCCCGCCCCCCGGGGGCCCTCAGCGAGGCGGACTTCCTCCGCGCCTGCACCCGCTGCGGCGACTGCATCGAGGCCTGCCCCCACGGCGCCATCGGCACGCTCCCCAGCGGACCCACCGCCGGCACCCCGGCCATGAACCCCAACGTGGCGCCCTGCCACCTCTGCGAGGACACCCCCTGCATCACCGCCTGCGAGGACGGCGCCCTCGCGCCTGTCGGGGCCGCGGGCATCCTGCTGGGCATCGCGATGGTGGACCCGGAGCGCTGCCTGCCGTTCCGGGGCCCCGAGTGTGGAGCCTGCCGCAACTCCTGCCCCGTCGGCGCGCTGCACACCTCGCTGGGCCGCCCGTCCATCGATTCGAAGGTCTGCAACGGCTGCGGCCTGTGCCGGGCCGACTGCCCTGTCTGGGACAAGGCGATCGAGATCATCTTCTGAGCTGTCGGGTGAGCTCGGCCGGATCCGTGGTCGGCGCGCGGCAGAGGCCCCCGGTGCAGACGTAGGCGGTGGGCTGCTCATTCAAGGCGCCCTTGTTGGCCACCGGGGCCAGGCGCCGCGCGACCGCGTCCACCTCGGCCTCCTCGACCCGCACGAGCACATGGGCCGCAAGCCCGGCGTCCACCACCGCTCGCACCAGCGCGGCGTCGCTCGACCCGTCCGGCCGCACGAGCACCACCTCCCGGGGCCCCTCGCGCTGCCAGGCGAGGGCCAGCAGCGCGTGGTCGAACGCGGCGAGGGTGTCGCCCAGGGAGCGGGCGAGCGCGTCGGCTCGCTGACGCCAGCGCGCCTCGCCGGTCAGGCTGGCCAGGCGCAGCAGGTTGCCCAGGTGCACGCTGGTGCCGGAGGGCTCGGCCCCGTCGCGGGCGTCGCGCTCCCGCACCAGCAGGGCCTCGGCGTCGTCGGGGGCGCGGAAGAGGCCGCCGGTGGCGGGGTCGTGGTGGTGCGCCTCGATCTCGGCGCAGCGGGCGAGCGCGCCGTCCAGCCAGCGCACGTCACCCGTCGCGCTGTACAGCTCCAGCAGCCCCCGCGCGAGGTGGCTCTGATCCTCCAGCATGGCCGCGTGCCGGGCCTCCCCGGCGCGCCAGCTACGGCGGAGACGCCCGTCGACGACCATCTCGTCGAGCACGAAGGCCGCGGCGTCCTCAGCGGCGGCGATCCATGCGGGCTCGTCGAGCGCGAGCCCGGCGCGGGCCAGCGCGGCGATGGCCATCCCGTTCCACGCGGCGACGCGCTTGTCGTCCACGAGCGGTTGGGGGCGCGCCTGTCGGGCGGCCAGCAGGGTCCGGTTCAGCTCCTGGAGCGCCTCGTGCAGCTCGGAGGCGCCGCCGAGGCCCAGCTCGGCGGCGACCTCTGCGTCGGGGCGGGCTCGCCAGGGCAGGGCGCGGCCGTCGACGTCGCCCGCCTCGTCGATCCCGTAGGCCACCGTCGCCAGGCGCAGCGCCTCGGGGCTGAGCAGCGCCGACAGCTCCGCCGGAGTCCACGTCAGCCAACGGCCCTCCTGGCGCTCGCCGTCCGGCCCCAGGCTGTCGGCGTCCATGGCCGACGCGAAGCCGCCGCCGGGCTGCGCCATGTCCCGCAGCAGGAAGCCCAGGGTGTCCCGGACCACCCGGGCGTGGGCCTCGTCGCCCCACAGCAGCCAGGCGTCGAGGTAGGTCTCGGCCAGCAGCGCGTTGTCGTAGAGCATCTTCTCGAAGTGGGGCACCCGCCACTGCCGGTCCGTGCTGTAGCGGTGGAAGCCCCCCCCGACCTGATCGTGCAGGCCGCCCCGCTCAATGCGGTCCAGGGTCAGGCGCGCGAGGCGCCCGGCGTCGCCGTCGCGGTGGGCCTCTCGCAGCATCAGCCGGAGCGGGAGGTGGCTGGGGAACTTGGGGGCGCCCCGCCGACCGCCCCAGGTCTCGTCGCCAGCGGCGGTCGCCGCGGTGAGGGCAGCCTGGATGGCCGCCTCAGCGTCGACGTCGCCCCCCCGGGCGCTGTCCATCTCCCGCTGCAGGTCAGCGACCACGGTGGCGCCGACCTCGTCGACCTTGTCCGGCTGGGTGCGCCAGGCCTCGTCCAGGCGACGCAGGACGGTGAGCAGGCCGGCGCTGTGGCCGCGATCGCCGTCCCGCGGCGGGAGGTAGGTGGCGCCGTACCAGGGGCGACGGTCGTGATCGAGCCAGAGGGTCATGGGCCAGCCGCTGTCACCCTGGAAGCGCCGCACGGCGGCCATGTAGACGGCGTCCACGTCGGGGCGCTCCTCGCGATCGACCTTGATCGGCACGGTGTGGGCGTTGATGAACGCGGCGATCTCGAGGTCCTCGAAGGACTCCTCCTCCATGACGTGGCACCAGTGGCAGGTGCTGTAGCCGACGCTCAGCAGCACCGGGCGGCCCAGGCGCCGGGCGATCTCGAACGCGGCGTCGCCCCAGGGGTGCCAGTCGACGGGGTTGTGGGCGTGCTGGCGCAGGTAGGGCGAGGTGGACAGCAGCAGCCGGTTGGTGAACCGAGGGGCGCCCGCGTCCGTGAGGTGTCGGGTGCGGGGCGCGTAGCCCGGGGGCAGCGCGCGCCAGGCCGCCTCGAGCGCCGCGCGCAGGGCGTCGTCGTAGGGCGGGGCCTCGGGGCCGGCGGCGAAGACCGCGGGCGGCTCCTCGACGGGCGTCGCGGGCCGCTCAGCGGCGCTCCCGCACGCGCAGAGGAGCGCGAAGGCGAGGAGGCGGATGTGGGATGACCGTGGAGCCATGAGCCGTGAACAGCGCTCGTGAGAGGTGTCGGAGATGCGAGCCCGGAGGTCAGGATACCCGCGCTGGAGGGGAGCCCACGGCGCGCCGCTCGACCGCCAGGGCCAGCCGCTCGCCGTCCTCCAGCAGCAGCGTTCCGGCCGGCGCCCAGGGCAGGGAGGTGGACAGCGGTCGGGTGGGGAGCCCGAGCATACGCCGCACCGGACCGATGCTGTCGATGAGCACGTTGTGGGCGGCGCCGAGGTCCGCGAGCAGCCGCCCGCAGGCCTCCTCGTCCTCGAAGTCGGGGCTGGCGATGGCCACGACGCTGCCGGCGAAGAAGGCGCGGAGCGCGTCGGACTCGTCGCGGGAGACGAAGCGGTGGAGCGCCTGTTGGCACAGGGCGATCCGGACGCCTCGCCAGTCCAGGCGCACCGCGAGAGGCGGGTCGCCGGGTCGCCGTAGGGTGTGGGCCAGGCGCCTGGCCGCGAATCGAGGCCGACGCAGCGCGATGAGGGCCTTCCGCGCTGCCTCGGGGGGCGTGGCGTAGGGGATCGGGCGGTATGGCCGGACGGCGATCCGCAGCTCACCCCATCGCACGGCGCGCGCCGCGTCCAGCGCGACGCCGCCGCGGCCGAGCCAGCGGAGCACCTCCGGCAGCGCGAGCAGCCCCCCGCGCACGGCGCCCGCCACGCGCTCGGCCTCACTCCAGGTCACGAGCACGGGCTCCTGCACAGGAGCGGGAGGATCGACGCAGAGCCCCTCCCCGGCGAGGACAAGGCGGAGGCCGCTCATGCCGAGGTGCTGGATGGAGAGGGGCAGCGCGTCCTCTGCACCGGGCGGCCGTCGGTCGGGCGAGGCATAGCCTCGATCCTGGTTTTTCTTCACCGATCGCTCCACAATCCATCTATATCTGGATATACTTATCCATAATATAAGCGCCCGCTGGAGGAGGTGAGCCCATGACGCCCCGGATCCTTCGAGAGACCACCGGCGCCTGCACCACATGCCTGGCCCGCGTCCCGGCCGCCGTGGTGCGAGACGCGGACACCGTCACGCTGGTCAAGCGTTGCCCCGAGCACGGCGAGACGCGGCAGCGGCTGTCGACCGCGCCCGACTACTGGGCCGACCTCGACGCCTTCTTCATGGACGTGAACCCCGTCGAGCAGGAGCAACGGGACTTCATCGTCCGGATGACCGAGCGCTGCAACCTGAGCTGCCCCATCTGCCTGGCCAAGGCGAACACCGAGGACACACCAGACCTCGACCTCAGCGGCCTGGCCGACCTCTTGAGCCAGCGGCGGGGCCTCAAGATCGACCTGATGGCCGCCGAGCCGACGCTGCGCCCGGATCTCCTCGACTGGGTCCGCGCGGTCAAGGCGCAGGGCCACATCGCCGCTCTGCACACCAACGGGATCAAGCTGGCGGACCCGGCCTACGTCGCGCAGCTCGCGGCGGCCGGGGTGGACGAGGTCTTCCTGCAGTTCGACGGCTTCGACGAGGACGCCAACCAGGCGCTCCGGGGGGCCCGACTGCTGGACCGCCGGATGCGCGCCCTGGCGAACCTGCGGGCCGCGGGCATCGGCACCAGCTTGGTGGTCGTCATCGCGGGCGGCCTGAACGAGGCGCAGATCGGGGAGACCTGGCGCTTCGCGCTCCGCCCGGAGAACGACCACGTCCGCGAGCTGTTGTTCCTGGGGCTGCGCCTGCTGGGGAGCGCGCGGGACCGGCTCAAGCAGGGCGAGCTCAGCGTGGAGCGCGCCGCCCTGATGCCGGACGATCTGATCGAGCTGGCGACGCAGCAGGTCCCCGGTGTCACCCGTGAGCGGGTCCGGCAGTTCAACAAGGGCTACTTCGCCATGCTCGGGGCCCTACGGCTTCGGAAGTGCCTCTACATCCAGCACTATCTGGTCGCGCGGCGCCCCGGCGGCGCCTCTCCGGTGCACGAGTGGCTGGATCTGGAGCGGCTCGAGGCGATCGCCGAGCGCTATCGGGCCGATGTGCGCGCCGGTCACCGCCTCGCTCGCCCCAGGCTGGCGGCGGGCCTCGCCCGGCTGGGCCTCGGGCCGAACGCGCGCGGGCTGGCCCGCGAGCTGTGGACCCTCCAGGAGCTGCTCCGGGACGGCATGAACCTGTCCAAGGTGCCCGAGAAGCTCCTGCTGATCGGCTTCATCACGGCCTGCGATCCGGCGAACTTCGACGCGCAGGTCGCGCAGGGCTGCGGCAAGGGGGAGCTGTCGGTCGACGGGGGCTTCGAGGAGAGCGGCGCGGTGGCCAACCTGCTCCGAGAGCAGCGCTTCGAGGCGTCCGATCGCCGACCGGGCCGGCCCGGCGGCCCGGCGAAGCCGTGAGCCGGCCCCCCCTGGTCCGCATGGGGCTCGGGGTGCTGCGGCAGCGCCTCAGCGGCGCACCCCGGCCCATCAACGTGATGATCTCCCTCACGGATCGGTGCTCCCGCCGCTGCGACTACTGCGCGATCCCCGACCGCCGGAGCCCGGAGCCGAACACCGTACAGCTCCTGGAGCTGCTGACCGAGCTGCGGCGCGGCGGCGTACACCGCGTCGGCTTCTGGGGCGGCGAACCCCTGATTCGGAAGGACATCGGGGAGCTGCTCGCGCACACCCGCGACCTCGGGCTCTGGACCTCCATGGTCTCCAACGGCGACCTCGTCCCGCTGCGCCGGGACGCTCTGACGAAGCTGGACCACCTGCTCCTGAGCCTGGACGGGAGGGCCGAGGCGCACGACCGGCAGCGCGGCCCAGGGAGCCACGCGAAGGTGCTCGACGCGCTCGCGGTCGCGCGGGAGCTGGGGCTGGGGGCCTGGACCCTGACGGTCCTCACCCGGCACAACCTCCAGGATCTGCCCTGGCTGGTGGAGCTGGCGGAGGGCTCGGGGCACAAGGCCGCCTTCCAGGTCCTGCACCACCCCGAAGCGCTCGACGACGGGCGGGGGCAGACCCTGGCCCCGAGCCGCGCGAGCCTGCTGCGCGCCCTCCGCTTCCTGCTGGACGCGCGCCGTCGGGGGCGCCCGGTCGCCAACTCCCGGCGACAGCTCCAACACCTCCTGCGCTGGACGGAGCTGGGGCGCCCGCCGACGTGGATGGACCCGGCCAGCCCGCCGTGCGCGGCCGGCACGCTGTTCATCAACATCGACACCAACGGTCAGATGGCGCCGTGCTCCCTGCTGGTCGGCGCGTCGGGGCTCCCCAACGTGCTGGACGGAGGCTATCAGGCCGCCCTCCAGGGGCTCCCGCCGCCGCCGTGCAACCAGTGTGTCGCCACCGCGTTCACCGAGTACAATCTCTTGTTCCGCCTCGACCCTGGCGTCATCGCCGACTGGGTGAGGGACTGGTAGGACCAGGCGCGCCCGCCGCGGTGGCCGACCACGCGGCTGAACAGGTATTCTATATACCCATTCACCCCTTGGAGCCTTCGCTGGACACAGACCTCACCCCCGCGGGCCGGACCTCCGCGAACGAGCCGCTCGAATGAGCCTGGGTGTGGTGCTGGAGAAGCGTCGGCTGCGCGCCGAGCTGAAGGCGCGCAGAGCGACGCTGGCGCCCGGGGACCGGGCGCGCGCCTCCAACCAGGCGTGCGCGGCGCTCATGGCCAGCGCGCTCTGGCGACAGGCCGAGCGGGTGGCGCTGTTCCACGCCATGCCGGACGAGGTGTCCACGCGCTCGCTCCTGGAGTCGGCCTGGCGCGATGGCCGGCGGGTCGCGCTCCCCGTGACCCCTCCCTTGGGCAGCCCGCTGGTGTTCCGCTGGGTGGAGCCGACCACCCCGCTCAAGCGGGCGCGGTACGGCGCGCTGGAGCCCGAGCCGTCGGCGGCGCGCGCCCGGCTCGACGCGCTGCAGCTCGTCGTCGTCCCGGGGTTGGGCTTCGACGAGCGCGGCGCCCGGCTGGGGGCGGGCGGCGGGTACTACGACCGGACCTTGAGCCGAACCGGGCCAGGGGTGATGCTCGCGTTCTCCTGTCAGCGGCTCGATCGGGTCCCGGAGGAGGCCCATGACCGAAGGGTCGTGGCGGTGGCCACGGAGCTGGGCTGGATGTGGTCCTCGCCTGGCGCTCCGCCGCCTCCAGGCCCTGTCAAGCGCCCATGAGCAGCGCAGAGCCCACGGTCAGCGTGAGGATCAGGATCGCCGCCAGCGCCGCCCACACGGGCCAGGCCCGGTCCAACTCCAGAAAGACCAGGCCGATGACGCCGATCTTGAGTGCCCCCAGGGCCGCCACGCCGAGGGGCCCGACGTCGGCGTCCGAGGCCCACCCGCTGGTGACCGTGAGCCCGACCAGGGTGAGGATGACGGCGAGGGAGAGGGCAGCGCGCTTCATGGGTGCATCACATAGACGACGGTGAACAGGAGGATCCAGATGACGTCGACGAGGTGCCAGTAGGCCGCGCCCGCCTCGACGGACAGCGCGTTGTCCGGGCCATAGGCGCCCCGCGCGCTGCGCCAGGCCAGCACGGCGAGGATGACGATCCCCGGGACGACGTGCATCACATGGAGCTGGGTGAGGAAGAAGTAGGTGAACCAGAAGGCGTCGGTGGAGAGGGACAAGCCCTCCTGCCAATGCGGGACCCACTCGATGATCTTGTTGATCGTGAAGGCCACGCCCCCCAGGCTCGCGGCGAGCAGCCAGCCGGCCGCCGCCCGGGTGCGGCCGAGGGCGTTGCTGAGCACCCCCTGGTAGGCCGCCCAGCTCCCCAGCAGCAGCAGCAGCGTGCCCAGAACGCCGGAGCGGAGATCGAGGTGGGCGCGTGCCTCGGCGAACACCTCGGGCCGGGTCCGCCAGGTGGCGGCGTGCCAGAGCAGGAAGCCGCCGAAGGTCACCAGCTCCACGGTCATGAAGATCCAGATCGCCTCCCCCCCTGTGAGGGGAGCCCAGCGGGGCGCCTGGCGCGGCGGCGTGTCCGTCATCCTGGCCTCCCGTCGACCCGGGGTCGCCACAGCATGGGCCCGTAGATCGCCGCCCAGATCCCCATGACCACGAGCCAGAGGCCCGCGGCCCCCAGGTTGGCATGAGACGCGAGCCCGGCCAGGGGCAGCTCCCCCGCCAGGCGCACCACCGCGACGAGCTGGACCCCGAGCAGCAGCGCCCAGGTCAGCCCGCCCATGCGCAGCGCGCGCCCGGAGTGCCCCAGGCTCACCCGCGACACCATCGCGACCAGCAGGGTGCCGTAGAAGCCGATGGTCAGCGCGTGCAGCGGACCTCGAGCCATGAGGAGCTGCCCGCCCCAGGCCTCCCAGGCGCTCTGCGCGGCGTACAGCCCCATCGCCAGGGGGAGCCAGGCGAAGCCCAGGTGGAGGGAGCCCAGCAATCGAGGCGAGCGACAGCGCCAGGGCTTCCACAGCACGCTGAGCCAGAGCGCCGAGCCCGCCGCGAGCAGGGCAGGCACCCAGGCCCAAGCCCGCATCCCCGCCCAGCCCAGGGCCAACTGCGCCGCCGCCCCCAGGGCCACGCCCGCCAGCGGCCAGGCCGGGCGACGCTGGGTGTAGTCCGGCAACAGGCGCCGACTGAAGAAGGGGATCATCCGGTGGCCCACCGTCGCGAAGAGGAGCAGCAGGTAGCCGCGCACGGCGACGTCGACGGCGGCGGAGAGCAGCCCCGCGTCCTGCGTGGCCACGCCCCATGCGAAGGCCAGCAGGTCGAGCGCCCCCACCCCCAGCGCCAGCAGGGCGACCCGCGCGTGAAGCACCCGGGACGCGCCCGCCTGGAGATAGACGCGCAGCAGCGGCGCGCTGGCCAGCAGGTGCCCCACGGCCAGGCCCACCGCGCCCGCGAGCAGGACGGTCCGGCTGGTGAGCGCGCCGACGAGGACCAGCGCGTAGCCCGCAGCGCTGACCAGCACGGCCGGGAGCCAGGCCCCGCGGGGCACGGGGGGGCGGTCCTGCCACCGCGGGAACACCGTCGTGAGGAAGCCGAAGATGAAGAAGCCCATCAGCCCGTGGCTCATCAGGAGCCCGTGGACGTGGGCCGGGGCGACGGGCGGCATCACCAGCGCGGTCGGCGCGTACAGGGCCGCCCCCCAGAAGGCCGACCACCACAGCATCGAGGCCAGCGCCGAGGTCAGCCCCAGGAGGAACCAGGCCCGGTGGGGGGTCGCGCCCAGCAGGCGCAGAGTGGAGCCAACGGGCTCAGGCTCGGGGGGGGCAGCAGGCGGCGTGAGGGGAGTTTCGATCATCGGGGGTGCGCTGTGGTTTATAAACTGGTATATCTTGTTCCAGTTTAAATTCCCAACCCAGAAGGAGTGACAAATGGCCCTGGATGTTGACGCCCTCCGCGAGAGCTTCGACCTCGTCGTGGAGCGGGAGCCCGTCGTGGCTTCCCGCTTCTACCCCATCCTGTTCGAGCGCTATCCCCAGGTGAAGCCGCTCTTCGGTCGTCACAGCGGCCCTGAGCAGCAGCGCATGCTCACCGACATGCTGGCCAAGGTCATCGAGCACCTCGAGGACCCGGGCTGGCTGCGCAGCGAGCTGGCCGCCCTGGGGCGTCGGCATGTGGACTACGCCGTCACCGCCGAGATGTACCCCTGGGTGGGCGAGTGCCTGGTGGCCACCCTCGCGGAGGTCGCCGGAGACGCCTGGAGCGAGCGCTACGAGGACGCCTGGTTGGCCGCATACGGCGCCATCACGGAGATGACCCTGGCCGGCTACCCCGCGCAGCCCTCTTCTGGGGCCTGAACCCCCAGGAGTCGGTTCAGCGCGCGCCCGTTGCGGCTGACGTCGGCCAGGCTCACCTGATCGAGGTGCTTCAAGAAGGCCTCTCGCGCGCCATGCAGCGCCGCCTTGAGGCGGCAGGCGGGCGCGATCGCGCAGGCGACGGGCTCAGGCCCGAAGCACTCCACGATGTCGAGATCGGTCTCCAGGACCCGGACGACCGCCCCGACCCGGATCTGGTCCGGCGGCAGCTTCAGCGTCACGCCGCCGCCTCGTCCCCTCACCGTGGTGACCAGGTCGGCCTGCGCCAGCGCCTGGATGACCTTGCGGAGGTGGTGCAGCGAGAGCCCATGCGCGTCCGCCATGTCCGGCGCCGTGGCGTTGTGGTCCTCCTGGACGGCCAGGTACATCAGGACGCGCAGGCCGTAGTCGGTGTGTGAGGTCAAACGCACGCAGGCAGTCTATCCGCTCTTCGGGGCGATCGGATGGCGCCAAGGACGACGCGCAGCGCCGCGAACGCCAGCACGCGTTGTCCCCCTCAGCCGTGCCGGGCCCAGACCCGTGAGAGGGCCTCCGGGAGCTGGTCGGGGTGGGGCAGCACGCTCCAGCCCCCCGGCCCCATCATCGCAGGGAGCGCCTCGCGCGCGCGGCTGTCCACGGTGAGGGCGTGGACGGCGATGCCCCGGCTGCGAGCCTCGCGGACCGCGCAGCGCACATCCCCCAGCCCATATCGCCCTTCGTAGCGGTCGTAGTCGGTGGGCTTGCCGTCGGTGAGCAGCAGCAGCACCCGGTGGCTGGCGTCGATCTGCCCCAGCTCGGCCGTCGCGTGGCGCAGCGCGGGGCCGATGCGGGTGTAGCCCTGGGGCCGGAGCAGCCCCAGCCGACCGCGCCCGGACGACCAGGGCTCCCGCCAGCCCTTGATCCCGAAGGCGCGCACCCGGTTGCGGGTGTGGGAGGCGAAGCCCGTGACCTGGAGCCGATCCCCCAGCCGATGGGCCAGCTCCCCGAGCACCAGCACGGCCTCCCGGGAGACGTCCAACACCCTGCGGTCTTCGAACCAGGAGTCTGTGGAGAGGGACAGGTCCATGAGCACCAGGGTGGCGAGGTCCCGCTGGTGGCGACGCCAGGCCCGGTACAGGCGCGGGTCGGGCTCCCGTCCGGCAGCCAGCGTGGCCCGCGCGTCCACCACGGCGTCCGTGTCGATGGACGCGCCGTCGAGCTGCCGGGGGCGACAGCGGCGCTGCTCCCGCCACTGGACCAGCCGCCCGTAGAGCTGCTCGATGAGCGCGCAGTGCTTCTCCATCGCCTCGTCGGCCCAGCGCTGGCTGCCCGTGGGCAGCGCGGTGGGGTAGACCCGGCACCAGCCCTCCCGGTAGCGCCGCCTGCGCGGGTCCCACTCGTCGTAGAGGATGGCCTCCTCGTCGTCGCCGATCCGGGCCACGTCGGGGATGTCGGCCTCCAGGCCCACCTCGGCGCGGAGCACCGCGGCGGCCTCTGGTCCGCCCCGCACGAGGTTGCTCAGGTCGACCTCCTGGAGCGCCTCCAGGTGGTCGTCGAGGTCGTCTTCGCCGTCGAGCTGGCGCAGGCTGCCGCTGAAACCCTCCAGGGTCTCCACCTTCTCGAAGGCGTGGATGGGCAGCTCCAGGTGACGCTGC
This sequence comes from Alphaproteobacteria bacterium, assembly GCA_020632795.1. Taxonomy (GTDB): domain Bacteria; phylum Myxococcota_A; class UBA796; order UBA796; family CAJQPC01; genus JACKEV01. The sequence goes on along the minus strand of JACKEV010000018.1, from coordinate 165,670 downwards.
TCGTCCAGCTCGACCACCTTGACGTCCTCTATAGAGGGCGCCTCAACCTCGGTTCCTCCAGGGCCTGCCGGGGAGTCAGAGGTCCGCACAGGCTCCTGGTGTTCCAACTCGGCGAGGATGAGACGCCCCCATAGAAGGGCCTCAGGGCTCGGCGGTCCGACCTCTGCGCGGTCGCGCAGCGCGCGGCGCATGGTCTCGGCAGATGGCAGCGGAGCCCCGGCCAGCAGGTTCTGCCGCCAGGCCTCCAGGACCGCGGCCCGGCCCCGACACGCGGGGCCGGCGCGCCTGGCGGCCAGGCAGGTCGTCGCGGCCTCCTCCCAGACGACGCGGAAGCGGGGCAGCTCGTCATAGAGCGCCCGCCAGGCCCGCTCCGCCACGACCAGCGTAGCGACGGCGTCGTCGATCGGATCACCGGAGGCGCGGGGGGCGTACCGGTGCATGCCCGCGTTCATGGCCACGCGGACGACGTAGAGGATCCGGTTGCGGTCGGGGTCTGCGGCCAGCTCGATCCAAGGGGGAAGCAGCAGATCATCGCCCCGCAGCCCCCCCACGCCCCGCGCGGCCTGCAGCCGGACGGGGTGGGCCGCCACGAGCTGGGCCACGACCCGCAGGCGGGGGGTGAGCGGCTCCAGGACCGCAGCGCGCTCCGGGGAATAAGGCCCAGGCTCCGGGACCAGCGACCGCCACAGGGCCCGCGCCGCCTTGAAGACGCCAAGCTCCCAGTCGAGGTCCAGCCGGAGCGCGCCCATCAGAACACCAGGTCCACGACATCGCCCAGCCCCTCGGCCAGCTCGACGTCATCGGTCATGGGCTCCACGATGGCCGCCCGGCAGGCCAGCCGAGGGTGGACGCCAGCGCGCATCAGCGTGGCGGCGCCGACCAGCAGCCGGGTGGAGGGGGGCTGGGCGAGCCCGAGCTGGGGCAGCGTCCGCAGCTTGGTGGCCAGCGCCACCAGCGCCTTGGCGCGACGCTCGTCGATGCCTGTCTCACCGCACAGGATCGTGACCTCCAGGGGGGGCTCGGGGTAGTCGAAGCGCAGCCCCACGAAGCGCTGGCGGGTGGAGGGCTTCAGCTCCTTGAAGCCCTGCTGATAGCCCGGGTTGAAGCTGACCACGAGCATGAACTCGGGCGGGGCCACCAGCAGCTCGTCCCGGCGGTCCAGGAAGAGCTGCCGGCGGTGGTCGGTCAGGGGGTGCAGCACGACGACGACGTCGCTGCGGGCCTCGGCGACCTCGTCGACGTAGAGGATGGCGCCCTGGCGGACCGCGCGGGTGACCGGGCCATCCTGCCACACGGTCTCGCCGCCCTGGATCAGGTAGCGGCCGAGCAGGTCCACGGCGCTGGTCTCCTCGTGGGCGGCCACGGTCACCAGCGGTCGCCCCAGGCGCGCGGCCATGTGCTCCACGAAGCGGGACTTGCCGCAGCCGGTCGGGCCCTTGAGCATCAGCGGGAGGCGCTGGCGCCAGGCGTGCTCGAACAGGGCGCGCTCCCCGGCGACCTCCTGATACCAGGGCAGGGCGGTCTCGGCGGGCTCCTCGAACATCAAGGTCTCTCCGATCACTTGGCGGGGACAGGGACAGCCGCGGCGGGCGCGTCGCGGCCGGGCACGCCGTAGCGGGAGAAGTGCCAGATGAACATCCCCACCCCCAGCGAGAACAGCAACGCCGCCAGGACCAGCCCGAAGAAGTGGACGGCGACGGCGTCCTGCACCGCCAGGAAGTCCATGCCCACGCGCCGCTCCAGGTAGACCTGGGTGATGCCGGCGACCGCGAACGCGCCGGTCATCGCCACCATGCCGATGTTGGCCAGCCAGAACGCCCACTCGGGCAGCCAGCCGACGTAGAGCTTGCGACCGGTCATCTCGGGCAGCGCGTAGCTGATCATCGCGAAGATGAGCATGCCGTAGGCGCCCCAGAAGGCCATGTGGCCGTGCATCGCGGTGACCAGGGTGCCGTGGGTCCAGATGTTGACCTGGGGCAGCGTGTGCGCGAAGCCCAGGAACCCCGCCCCGACGAAGGACATGATGCCGGTGCCTACCGCCCAGTACAGCGCGATGCGGTTGGGGTGCTTGCGCCCCCCGCGCCGGGCCATCGTGACGGTGTAGAGCGCCATGCCCAGGAAGGCCAGCGGCTCCAGCGCCGAGAACACCCCGCCGACCACCAGCCAGTACTCGGGCGTGCCGATCCAGTAGTAGTGGTGGCCGGTCCCCAGGATCCCGCTCAGGAACGTGAGCCCCACGATGAGGTAGAGCCACTTCTCCACGATCTCGCGGTCCACGCCGGTGAGCTTGATCAGCAGGAAGCTCAGGATCGCCCCCATGATCAGCTCCCAGACGCCCTCCACCCAGAGGTGGACGACCCACCAGCGGAAGTAGGAGTCGTAGACCTGGGAGTCGAAGGTGATCATGCCCGGCAGGTACAGCAGCGCCGCGGCCACCAGCCCCACCAGGAGCGTCAACGCCGTGGTCGTGTAGCGCTTGCCCTGGAAGATGGTCATCCCGATGTTCAGCAGGAAGACCAGCACGTTGATGACCACCAGCACGTCCAGCGGCCTGGGGATCTCCAGGAACTTCCGACCCTCCCACCAGTTCATGTGGAACCCGATGATCGCGACGACGCCCACCAGCACCAGCGAGGCGAGCTGCACCCAGGCCAGCGGGATGTTCCACAGCTCGCGCTCGCACTCATCGGGGATGATGTAGTAGGCCGAGCCCATGAAGCCCGCGAGCAGCCACACCACCAGCAGGTTCGTGTGGGTGGCCCGAGCCGCGTTGAACGGGATCCAGTCGTGCAGCCCGTCGAAGCCCATGTGGGCGAAGCCCATGATGAAGCCGTAGACGAGCTGCAGGGTGAGCAGCAGCATGCAGGTGGCGAAGAAGGCCCAGGAGACCTGCCACGATCGATACTTGAGGGCGTCCATGAGAGGCTCCCGTCTACTTCTGGGCCATCAGGAAGGCGGTGAGGCCGTCCAGATCCGCGTCGGAGAGGGTCAGGTTCGGCATCGTGGTGCCGGGCTTGATGGACTGGGGGTCGGCCAGCCAGGCGCGCAGCTCGGCCTCGCTGTAGCGCATCCCCACCCCGTCCAGGGCCGGCCCCACCACGCCCCCCTGTCCACCCAGCGCGTGGCAGCCCACGCAGACCGTGGAGAAGATGGCCGGGGCCGCAGGGCCGGGGCTCGAGGTGGACGCCGCGGCGGTCTGCACCGGCAGCGCCAGGTCCGGCTCCCGGGGGAAGCCGTTGGTGTCGATCTCGCCGATCCACTTGAGGAAGGCGATGACGTCGTCGATCTCCTGCTCGGAGAAGTCGTACTGCACCATCTTGCGCTGGCCGGGGTACATCGCCTGGGGATCCGCCAGGAAGATCTTGAGCCAGTCCTCTCCGCGCCGCACGTAGGCGCGGGTCAGTTCGGGGGCGTAGTAGGCCCCCTCCCCCAGGATCGTGTGGCACCCCATGCAGTTGTTCTTCTCCCAGATCTCCTTGCCGCGGACGACCTGCTCGGTCATCGCGTCCTCGTTGGAGCGCTCGGGGACCTGGCGGATGGTGTCCACGGTCAGGAAGAGGAAGACGCCAGAGAAGCCGGCGGTCGCGGTGAGGAAGAACAAGCGGGCTTGCGATTTGGAGAGCATCAACCGCTCCGGCTGGCGACGGGAACGTCAGGAGGTCCAGGCCGTAGGGGGCAACGGGAGCTCCGTGAGGACAAACCGATCCTTATTATGGATAAGATTATCCATAAAACTGTCCTTACATTGATCCGTGAAGTACGTCAACCCGATCGTCGCCCGCCAGCGAGCGCCCATGAATGTCTTCAATCAGACCGCCGAGTACGCCCTCCGGGTCATGGCCTATCTGGCGACCATCGAAGGTGATCGCCAGGTCCGCTCTGCGGAGATCTCCACCAAGGCCCGGATCCCCAGGCACTACGTGTCCAAGGTGCTGCGCCGCCTGGTGGTGGCGGGGCTGGTCGACTCCCGGCGTGGGCGGGGGGGTGGGTTCCAGCTCGCTCGCCCGCCGTCGACGATCCACTTCATCGACATCCTGGAGGCCACCGACTTCAACGCGGACGACCGCCACTGCGCCTTCGGGCTGGAGAGCTGCAACGCCAAGGCCCCTTGCCCGCTCCACCCGGCCTGGACCGAGCTGACCCGCTGCGTCATCGAGTGGGCCAACGTCACCACCCTCGAGGCGGTGCAGCCTGACGGCGTGGTCCCCTCCATCCCACCGGCCCAGGTGAGCCAGGGCTGAGCCAGGGCTGAGCCTGGCGCGAGGGGCTGCTCATCGCGCGGGTGGTTGACAATCTATAAATGGACCTATAGATCTATTTATAGATCCCAACCTGGGAGGTTCGATGCTGTCACGCTCTACGCGATGTGTGCGGGCTCACCTGTCCCCACTGGGCGAAGGCTGGCTTCGATGGCTCCAGCGACGGCGCCGAGTCCACGGACTCCGGTCTTCGTCCCTGTGTAGCGTCCTGGCCTGTTCCTTCGTCCACGCGCTGGTCTGAGAGGTCACGATGGCAGAGCCCGTCGCGCACCTTCTGCGGTGCCACCAACAGATCCGTCGATTCTCTGCGCTGCTGCAGCTCCTCGCGGCCGAGGGAGGGCCGCGCTCCCCGGAGGCCCGCCAGGCCGCGAGGGGCTGTGCACGGTATCTGCGGGAGAGCCTCCCGCTGCACGCCGAGGATGAGGAGCTCTCCTTGAGCCCCCGCCTGGCCACGCTCCGCCTGGGTGACACCGCTCGCGCCGCGCTGGCCCGCATGATGGAGCAGCACGACGCCTTGGAGGCGGCTCTCCCGCCGCTGCTCACGAGCCTGGATGCGTTCGCGGAGGACGGCCCCGTCCCTGCGCTCCTCTTGCGGGAGCGGGTGGTCGCCGTGGTGCCCCCGCTCCTCACCCACATCGAGGCGGAAGAAGAGGTGATCTTCCCGGTGGTCGACGGCTTGAGCGACCCCGTCCGTCGGCAGATCGTCCAGGAGATGATCGCGCGCCGCCAGAGGCGGTTCCTGACGGCAGAGGGGGGGCGGCTGTCGAACCTCCCCGGAGGGTCCACGCCCGTGCGCTGGGCCTCGGTCGAGGTGTCGGCGCGGCGGCCGACGCGCGGCGGTGCCAACGGGGGGCTTGGGTGACGGCAGTGGGGAGGGCCAGCCCTCAACCCCCTCCGAGAACCCCTCTCCCACGCGGGCACAGTGACCACATTGGGCTCTCGTAGGCGGCCTCGGGCTGACTCCGACGCTACTCAGGGGCTGAAATCACTCCAGATTCACCGATTCAGCCCCCTCAAGGAGTCCTGGACGGACGACCCCGAACGAGCCCCCGCCCCCCTTCAGCCCGCCTGAAGCCTCCCCCGAGACCTCACCCCTTCAGCCCCACCAGCAGCCCCCCGCTCAAGAGCCGGAACAGCTCGTCCGCCAGCTCCTTGGGCGTGGGCGCTTCGCCGGCCAGGCGGCCCTGGAACACCGGCTCCTTGACCAGGCCCATCAGGCAGCGGGCCACCAGGCGCATATCGCCGTCGGCCACCACGCCCATGCGCTGGCCGCGCACCAGGGCGAGCTGAACCCGGTCGGTGGCGCGGGCGTAGAAGTCGCGCACGGCGGCGTCGCCCTCGGCGTCGATGCCCACGGCCTCGGTCAGGAGCAGCCGGCTGGCCGCCGGGTCCACCACGGCCTCGACGATGCGGGCGATGTTCAGCCGCACCTGGGCCTCGATGGGCTGGCCCACGTCGATGGGCACCACGACCGACCAGATGTCGTCCATGATGCCCTCCAGCACGGCCTGGAAGACAGCGCGCTTGCTTTCGAAGTAGTTGTAGAACGTCCCCCGGGCCACCCCCGCCTCCCGGATGATGTCCGCCACCGAGGCCCGGTGGTAGCCCTTCTCGGCGAACACCTGGCGCGCCGAGTCCAGGAGCTGGCTGCGGCGGTCTTCGGGCTCCATCGGGCGGGCGCGAGGCATTTCAGTGGTTAACGGGTCGGGGCGGGGCGGGACAGGAGCAGGTCAGGGGCGAGCCATCCCACGCTGTCCGGGAGCACGTTCCGGCGCCTCCCCGCGGCCAGGCTCACGGCGAGGGTGGCCGCGGGCCGCCTCCTCAATCCCGCATCCGGTACCCCATCGCCTTCGTCCGCATCTCGCCCCCGGGCGCGATGACCTCGCGCAGCGTGTCGCTGATCACCGTCGTCGGGCCCGTGGTGCTCACGTAGACCGCGCCCTGGGTGGTGATCTCCATCTTGTGGGGGTAGCCGTCCACCGTCAGGAACGTCCGCGGGCTGGCGTTCAGGTCGTCGGGGGGCAGCACGCCCTGGCAGGTGGAGAAGTCCAGGCCGTAGAGCCGGCCTTCACCCTGCCCGCAGCCGCCGTCGTCCTCCGCCGGGGTCCAGGTGGGGAAGAGCACCACGCCCGCGTAGACCCGCGGCCTGTCGGTGAGGCCCTCCTCGGGGTCCAGATCGAACACGCCGTCGTCCCCGCACAGCGGCACCGGGGTCGCGCAGCCCAGGGGGTTGGTGTCCCGGAAGCCGAAGAACGCGCCCGCGTCGCTGTCGGGCACCTCGAAGCGGCTGCCCGTGCCCCAGAACAGGCCCAGGGAGCCGTCGCCCATCCAGGTCGCGGTCACGCCGAAGCCCGTCTCCTCGGTCACCCCGCCCAGGTCGGCGGTGTCCACCATCGGGCACCAGGTCGAGAGGCTGAGATCCTGCGCGTCGATGAGCAGCTTGTAGAGCGCGCTGGTGCCGTCGGGGTGGTTGTGGGTCACCACGTAGGCGATGTCCGCGTCGCCGTCGGCGTCCACGTCCACGACCGCGGGCTGGCCGGCGATGTGGGCCTGCTCGAACCGGCCGTCGGCGTCGGTGTCGGTCAGGGACGTGGCGTTGGCGTCGGCCGCGTGCAGGCCGGAGGTGGCCAGCGTGGCGTCCAGCACCTGATCGGCGTGGCTGGTCCAGGTCACCGACAGGAAGTCCTCGCCCAGGGCGCGGCCGTAGAGGTTGGGCTCCATCGCCCCGAAGGCGCCCGCGTCGATCTGGTCGGAGACCGGCCGCCCGCTGCCCCACAGCGCGACCCAGTGGTCCCCGCCGACCTCCCAGGCGTTGCCCACGTTGGCCATCACCGGGGTGGAGACGGTGTAGCCGTTGGCGTCGGCCTGGTCGAGGTTGAGGTGCTCCCACAGGAAGACCGGCCGCTCGGGGTCGGTGATGTCCAGCGCCAGCACCACCGGGCCGCCCCGGCCCTGGCCCACCACGGCCACCCGATGCCACTCGCAGCGGGTGTCGTCGCACTCCCGCTCCCCGTCGCCGTCGTCGTCGATCCAGACGTCCTCGACCACGGGGGTGCCCTCCAGCAGGGAGACCCGCCCACGCACGATGAGGTCCATCAGGCGCCCGGACCAGTCCTCATGGGGCTGACGGTAGAGCAGGTAGCCGGGCACCCAGGCCCACAGCTCGCGGCCGTCCGTCAGCCGGAAGGCGTGCAGCATGCCGTCGTTCGCGGCGGTGAGCACGATGTCCGGGGCGTCGGAGGCGCGGAGCTGGTCCAGGAAGTGCCGGTAGGTCGGGTCCGTGCCGTAGCGCCCCTGGGTGGCCCGCACGATGGTCGGGGAGCCGGTCGGGGAGTCCCCCAGCCGCCAGTCGCCCCGGCTCCACCACAGGTGGCGGAAGGGCACCCACTCCACCCCGCGCACGAAGTCCACCAGGCGCTGGAAGTCCGCGACGTCCACGTCCCCGTCCCAGTCCAGGTCCGCGTCCACCTCCGGGCCGCCGGTCCCGGGGGGAAGGAAGAGGTCCAGCAGCCAGGGGTCGTCGTAGAGCGCGCGCACCATGCTGCGGTCGAAGGACATGCGGCCGTAGAGCCGGGCCTGCTGGTCCATGTCGTAGCTCTGACGCAGCTCGGGCACGTAGGTGAAGATGTCGCGGCGGCCGTAGCCGTCGAAGTCGCCGCCGTTGTACTCGCTGCCGGGCACGTAGCGGCCCTGGAGGAGCACGCCCGCGTCCCACATGGCGCCGCCGTACGCGGCCGGGCCGTCCTCGATGGGCCGACCCCAGGTGCTGAGGTCGAAGGGGTCGGTCCCCATGCGGAAGGCGCGCAGGTGCCCCTGGGCCAGCGGGCTCACCCCGGTCTCGTAGAAGGAGGTCACCAGGATCGAGTCGTCGAAAGTGGGCAGGGGCGCCGACACGAAGGCCCGGTCCCGCCGGATCTCGTCGAGCACCGCGAGCACCGAGACCCGCAGGTAGTCAGGGTCCCAGGCCAGGGAGACCCGCCCCTCGGGCCAGGCCGCGTACGCGGCGGCCACCGCCAGGGTCGCCGCGACCTCGTTGGTGTCGTAGTCGAAGCCGAGCCCGATGGTGTGGGTGATCACGCCCTGGACGCCGTCCAGATCGGGCCGGTGGTCGGTGTCGTAGGCCCAGCCGACCACGTTGTCGTACATGCAGCGGGTGTCGGAGGCGGTGTAGTCGTTCCCGTAGTCGTCGCAGGTGTAGTTCCACCCGGCAGCCAGGCTGTCCCAGGCCGCCGGGTTGTCGTCGTACCGGGGCAGCCCGGTGGTGATGGTCACCACGTAGGTGTCCTGGCAGGAGGCGCAGATCGGCGCGGCGGCGAAGCTGGCCTGCCCCGCGTCCGCGTCCAGGGACAGGTAGTCCAGGGACAGCGCGGCGAGGGCCTCGGCCAGGTTGCGCACGTTGGTGCCCGAGCTCTGCATCGTCGCCAGGTGGGCGAGCAGCTCCTCGCGGGTGGAGCGGATGGGTGCGATGGGCACGTAGGTGTCGTCCATCGCGGAGCTGGCGGTGCCGACGACCCCGAACCAGGCCCAGTCGTTCTCCGCGATGACCTCGGAGAGCACCGAGCGGGTCAGCTCCAGGCAGGTGACGCCGCCGCAGTCCGCGTCCATGCCGGTGGACAGGTCGAGCAGGAAGATGACGTTCGGGGTGGAGGCGCGCGGATCGGCAGGGGCCTCGGCGACGACCGGCAGGGGATCGGCGTAGGCTGCCGTTGAGCAGATCAGGCTCAGGAGCAGGACAGAGAGGATCTGTCGGAGAGACATGGCGTCTCCGCTCAGGCGCGCCCTTCCTGGGACGAGGATGCGCGGCCCTCATGGGCCGGGTGGAAGAGGAGGGCGCCCCGTCATCGGGGCGTCAGCGCCGTCATGGCACGGCGTGGGTGGGCTGCGGTTCGTTCCGTCGTGGGAGCGGAGGGCGTCGTGCCCTTGGGTCAGCGTCTTCACCCGTCTTCGGGTTGGGCCTCATGGCCCGTGCATCAGCGTGTCTTGAAAGAATCATCGCATAATTGCGAATCAACGCAAGGGAAAATTTACAACTCGGATCAATTTCTCTTTCACGTCTTATTTCTTGCACTTCTGAAGACGTTCAGCTTCACTCGGCCGCCCGGCCGCCATCGAAGTGTTGCGATCCTTCAGGGATGTGATAAACTATTTGGTTTCCCCTGCCGGGGACGCTTCTCGGGAGCCTGTCCTGCCCTGCGCCCACCTCAGTCGACGCCAGATCCTGGCCGCGCTGGGCGCGTCGGCGGCGGTGGGCTGCCGCCCCAGCGCGCCCCCCGCCCCTCCTCCGGTCCTCGCGCTCCAGGCCGGGTTGGCCGCCAGCGCCCACCGCCTGTGGAGCCCACCGCCGACAGCGCCCACCCCCCATGAAACCGTGGACATCGCCATCGTGGGCGCCGGGGTCGCGGGCCTGAGCGCCGCCTGGCGCCTGGCGCGGGCGGGCTACCCGGGTCGGGTCCAGCTCCTGGAGTTGGCGGATCGGGTCGGCGGCACGGCGGGCTGGGGGGACGGTCCGAACGGCGCGTTCCCGGCGGGCGCCCACTACATCACCCTGCCCTCCCCCGAGGCGCGGCATGTGCGGGCGATGCTGGCCGACCTGGGCGTCATCACCGGCTTCGACGCCGAGGGGCGCCCCCGCTACCGGGACACCGACCTCTGCTTCGCCCCTCAAGAGCGGCTCTACGTCGCCGGGCAGTGGATCGAGGGCCTGTGGCCCACCGCCCTGGCCACCGCCGCGGACCGGATCCAGAAGGAGGCCTGGGACGCCCTGGTCGACACCTGGACCCACGCAGTGGGGGCCAACGGGCAGCCTGCGTTCGCGATCCCGGTGGCCCGCTCCTCGCAGGATCCGGCGATCCGTGTCCTGGCCCGCGTCTCCTTCGCCGACTGGCTGGACACCCAGGGCTTCGACAGCCCTGCCCTGCGCTGGACCCTCGAGTACGCCACCCGCGACGACTTCGGCACCACGCTCGCCGAAACCAGCGCCTGGGCCGGCCTGCACTACCACTGCGCCCGGCGCCCCGACCCCGCCGACCCGGTGGGCACCCACGTGCTGACCTGGCCGGCGGGCAACGGCTGGCTGGTCGACGCCCTGGCCGCCGCGCTCCCCTGGAGCGTCCGCCCCGAGGTCCTCGTCCGTCGCGTCGAGCCGGTCGGGGATCTTCACCGCCTCGTCTTCCATGAGGCCGACGGCGTCGGCGCCATCGACGCCCGCCATGTCATCCTGGCGGTGCCGGCGCGGGTGGCGGACCACCTGGTCACTCGGCCCGAGGCCCCGCGCCCGGACTTCACCCCGTGGCGGGTGGTCCACCTGCACTGCGACGCGCCGCCCGCCTCCCGGGGCGTCCCGCTGGCCTGGGACAGCGTCGTCTACCAGGGCGTCGGCCTGGGCTATGTCTCCAACGCCCACCAGACCGGCTCCTACGGCGGCCGCACCACCCTGTCCTGGTACGAGCCCCTGTCCGGCCAGGACCCCGCCGAGGCCCGCCGCGCCCTGCTGGAGACCCCCTGGGCCGACAGCGCCGCGCGGGCCATCGAGGCGCTGCGGGGCTGCCACCCGGATCTGCTGGACCGCGTCCAGGGGGCGCATGTGGGGCACTGGGGCCACGGCACCACCCGGCCGGTCCCGGGCCTGCACGCCCTGGACGCCGGGGTCCTGAGCGCCGCCGCCGCGCCGCTGCCCGGGGTGTCCTTCGCCCACACGGACCTCTCCGGCATGAGCCTGTTCGAGGAGGCGAGCTGGCACGGGGTGCGCGCGGCCGAGGAGGCGATGGCGGCGCTGGGGGTCACCGGGGAGAGCCTGCTGTGAGCGATCCCCGCTGGCTCGTCTCCCCGGCCTTCGACCTCGGCCTGCTGCTCGGCCCCGCGCTGCTCGCGGTGGCGCTGGGCTTCGCGGTGCCCCCGCACACCGCGCTGCCCGGGTGGGGCTACGTGGCGCTGGTGCTGGCGATCGACGTCGCCCACGTCTACGCCTCGCTGTGGCGGACCTACCTCGACCCCGAGGAGCGCCGCCGCCGGCCCCTGCTGCTGGCGCTGACGCCCCTGGCGGTGCTGGTCGCCACGTCCGCCCTGTTCGGCGCCTCCCCCGGGTGGTTCTGGACGGCGATGGCCTACCTCGCGGTCTACCACTTCGTGCGCCAGCAGATGGGCTTCCAGATCCTCTACCGGCTGCGGGCGGGGCTGCCGATGGGCACCTGGGACGCCCGGGTCGAGCGCTGGCTGGTCTACGGGGTGACCCTGTTCCCGGTGCTGTGGTGGCACGTCCACCTGCCCCGGTCCTTCGACTGGTTCATGCCCGGGGACTTCCTCCCGGGGCTTCCGGCCGGGGTGCTGGCGCCGGCCGCGCTGGCGCTGGGGGCGCTCGCGGTGGCGCACCTGGGCTTCCGGCTGCGCTCGGGGGTGTGGACCCCGGGGCGGGACCTCTGGCTGGCGACGACCGCGGCGGTGTGGTTCGGCGGCATCGTGCTCACCGACGCCGATCTGGCCTTCACCCTCTCCAACGTGGTGGCCCACGGGGTGCCCTACCTGGCCCTGGTGGCCTGGACGGTGCACCGCAAGTGGGTTTTGACCGGGCGGGGGCCGGGGCGCCCGGGGTGGTTCGTCGGGCTGGGGGCGGCGGCCTTCCTCGCGCCGCTGCTGGGGCTCGCGTTCGTCGAGGAGGCCCTGTGGGACGTCTTCGTGTGGGGCGACCACCCCGGGCTGTTCGGGGACTGGGGCGTCGAGGCGGTGATGACCCACTGGCTGGTGCCGGTGCTGTCCGTGCCCCAGGTCACCCACTACGTGCTGGACGGGTTCATCTGGAAGATGGGGGACGCGAACCCGGGGCTGAAGGGGTGGGTGCTGGGGACTCAGCCTGCGACCATCAGCCGACGGGTCCAGCCGAGCACGTAGCGCAGTCCCTCGACGACCTCGGGCTCCGGGGCCTCGTCGCGCAACGCCCCCGCGAGGGCACGAACCCTCCGGACGACCTCCGTGACCTGGGGACCGCTGGAGCCGGTCCGCTGGGCAATGGACGATCCTGGCAACGCCCGCAGGTACAACTCCAAGGCCTCCAGGGATGGGCTGTCCTGAAGGAGCCGGAGCACCTGCCCCACCAGCGCGGGGGCCACCGGCTGGCCGGAGCCCGGGGTCCGGAACCTGCTGAATGTGGCGGCCAGCGCCTCCGCTTCCTGGAGCAGACGTCCTCGGGAGAGATTCACCGCGAACCTCCCGGGTTGCGAAGCACCGTCAGCGCCTCCCGGCCGTTCGACGTAGGTTCCGCTGCCTCCAGCCACGCCTCGACCTGCCGGGCCAGCCGGTCCTGGCGGAGCGTCTCCGGTCGGACCTGCCTCCCCTCCCGCAGCCGCGCACGCCGAACCGTGATGGCCACCCGGCCGAGGCCATGGTAGCGACCACCGCCAACCCGCGGCGCAAAGCTGCCGTCTACGCCCAGGCCCAGCAGCACCAACCCCAGCTCCTGGGGGGACACATTGCGAAGGGTCATTCGGCTCAGGAAACGGGTCCCGGCGGGCGCCGCGAGCGCTCGAACCGGCGTCGCGCGTCCCTGGACAGGGGGCCCGTAGACGCGCCGCCCGACGGCCCGGCGGGGCTGGAAGGCCTGGGGCAGCGGGGCCGCCACCGTAGGGACCGTGTGGGGCTTGATGGCGAGCGCGTCCTCGAAGCCCACCCGGCCCGCGAAGGTCTGCTGCCGCTCGACGTAGCCGAACAGCAGGCACGCCGTGCAGCGCGGGTTGCAGGAGCCGTGCAGGTCGCAGCCCCCCGCCAACGCCTCGTAGGTGGACCGAGCGAGGCCCTTCAGAGAAGACCCGGGGATCGCCGCAGCGTTGTTCTGGGTGACCAGATCCAGCGCCAGAGCGACCCCTCCCCCGCCGCGCCGGACGGGGGCCAGCCCCCCGGTGCCGACATGCAGTGGGTCCAGGGCCTCCAGCCGGAGCAGCAGCACGCCGCTGAGGAGGCCAGGGAGCCGCTGATCGTGGCGAACGTCACGCGGCCCCCGCCGGACCGGGCCCGTCGGTAGGGCGGTGTAGTTCCGAGGCGGCGGCGGGTAGCGGCTCATGCCTCACCTCGGACCGCGCGCTGACTCAGCGCCGCCCACCCGGGCTCCTGGGACCGCTCCAACACCGCGGCGCCAGCCTCGCCCTCCCAGCGCCACCGCAGCCCGCCGCGAGAGGGTCGACCTGGCTCCTCCACATCAAGGGCGCCGTCATCGAGCCATCCGTAGGCCGGCGCCAGATCCGGCCGCAGCGCGCCGACCCCGGCCGGCGACCGGACCTTCCCGCCGGCCTGCCAGTGCTCCAGGGCGACGATCCGCGCCCGGAAGCCCCCCAGCCCCCGGGTCTGCCCCGAGCCGAGCCGAAGCTCCCCCGCGTCCAGATCCTCGACCAGGGTGCCCAGCAGCGCGAGCTGCCAGATCTGGTAGTTCTCCAGGTGCAGGTGGGCCCGGAACGCGCCGCCGGTGACCAGCTCGGCGTCGTAGAGCTTGCCCTGGGCGGGGCCCCCCGTGCGGCGGTCGATGGACACCCCGGAGCGCACGCGGGTCCGGTTGGCGGCGTCCCAGGACCCGGCGTCCGGGGGTAGAGCGTCGGTGAAGTGCAGATGCCCTCCGGTCTGCTGGCTGCCGAAGGTTCGACAGACCATGCACTGACGCGCGTGGACCTGGGCGTCGGACTCGCCGCGACCCTGGCGGCGGCGGCAGGCGCTGTGCCGATCCCAGGGGTCGCAAGCCATCGCAGCCTGGAGCGTGCGCAGCGCGCGCTCCGCAGACGATCTGAAGCAGCCTTTAATAGTACTTCCAGGCATATAGACGGTTTCGTCCAACACCCCGGTCCCCGGGTGCTGCGCGCGGATCCGCATGGGGCTGCGGTCGGGCCGCTCGGGGTGGAGCAGGGCCGCGCCCTTGTCGCCGGTGGCGATCAGGAAGCCGCCCACCGGGAAAAGGTCCAAAGTGAGGTGAAGCTGGTTGAGCTTGAGCCGGTGCATCAGCGCGCCTCCAGAGGCCGAGGGCCGACAGGAAGGGGGCGGTCTTCCGTGAGGCCGATGAACAGGGCATCACGGAAGACGTCAAGGTTCATGGGCTTTGGCTTCTCTTCATCCCGCTTCAGCAGCTCCTGGAGGCCGCGCCGGAACACGGTCGGCTCCTCGACCTTCACGAACCACCCCAGCCCCCGGCTGCCGAAGCCGCCGATGCGGACCTCGCCCTCGTGGATCATGTCGAGGACAGCGAGCACCAGGCCCACCTGCCAGTCAGCGGCGTTCTCGAAGCGGATCTCCAGCGGGATGGAGGCCCCGGGCTCGACCACCTCGAAGTCGTACTTCAGGCCGTCCTGGGCGCGGCCGAGGTCGCGGCTCATGCCGACGCCGTCCCGCACCGAGACCCGGGCGCCTTCCACCAGGGCGTCCGCGAAGCGGATCACCGCCGACAGGCCCGGCGCCCCGAACGTGGCGCAGGCCTGGCAGAGGCGGCTCTGCAGGCACTCCCGGTTGGCCCGAATCCGCTCGCCCACGGGCAGCCGGTCGACCTCCCGCTTCCATGCGCGCTCCTCCTCATCGGTGCCCTTCCAGCAGGGATCGGCGAAGAGGTCGCAGGCCAGGTCCTGGCCATCTCGGGGGCCGATACTGGCGAGCAGCCCTTCGGCAGCGCTGCGAAAGACCCCCTTCAAGCTGGACCCTGGCACGACCAGCCGGTCGTCGCCGGAGCGCACGACGGGCAGGTCGGTGGTCACGGCGTCCAGGGAGCGGCCCGCGCCGATGCGAAACGCGGTCTTCGCCACCAGCCGAGCGGACAGGGTGTGTCGGGCGACGATGCGATCGAAGCCCACGAAGCGTCGGGGGGTGCTCATCGACGACCTCCCCGACCGCTGTGGCGGTCCCGACCGCTCTGGCGGTCCCGACCGCTCTGGCGGGCCTTTCCACCTCGCTCGGGCTGCTCGCCGAACTCCCGGTGGAGCCGGGTGAGGTGGCCGATGAGGTGGCGAGCGGCCTGCATGCGGCGCTCGTCGTCGTCGTGCTCGTTCCACAGCGCCTGGAGGGCCTTGAGCAGCTCTGTCGCGGCTTGCGTGGACAGGCCGTCGCGGCCAGCGCGGGCGCCCTGGTAGCGCAGGAAGATCTGCAGCTCCTCCGGGATCTCGGCCTCGGCGGCGACCTTGGCGAGGTTCTTCATCGCGCTGGGGTTGGTGGGCGTCAGCGCCTTGCGCAGTTCGCTGTCTTCGGCGCAAAGCGCCACAGCCTTCCGCGCGGTCTGCGCGCGCAGGGACAGGGTCATGGTGTGCTCCTCGAAATGAGGTCAGGGAAGAAGTGGAGGCGGCCCAGGCCCAGGCGACGGTCCTCGTCGGCGCCCAGGCCATCCACCTCCAGGCGGCGCAGCGAGGCGAGGTCCGGGAGGCTCGCGGGGGCCAGGAAGAGCCAGCAGCTCCCCGGGCGTACGACGGGCCGGACGTCGCGGGGGCGGCGTTTGCGCGCGTCCCAGCCCGAGCGGCTGGTCCAGCGCTGCCAGGTGGCCAGAGGCCGGTGCGCGGAGTCGCCGAACAGGGCCTCGCCCAGCGCGGCCTCCACCGGGCCGCTCACGGCCAGCGGGGTCCGAGCGACGACGAACAGCAGTCGGTCGGCCTGCCAGTCCTGCACCGGGTGGGCCCGCAGGAACCCTCCAGCGCGCCGCTGAAAGGACGCGACCCGCACGCCCAGGGTGTCGGTCCAGGGCTCGAACTGAATCCGCACGCCCCCCAGCCCCCGGTTGCGCAGCCCGCCGACCTGGAGGGGCTCGCCGGACGCCGCGAGGCGACGCAGGGCGGTCAAGACCGCCGGGGTCAAGCCAGCCGCGGAGCCCGTGAAGCGCTGCCCCGGCTCGATCTGCTCCCGGGCGTAGAGCATGCCGTGGGCGAAGCTGCTGGTGTGGGGGTCCAGGGCCAGGCGGGTCACCAGGCGGATCCGCGGAGGCTCACCCCCCAGGACCCCGCGACGTGGCTTGATGTCGCCGTCCGGACCGCAGGCCGGGCACCGCTCCCCTTCGTCAAGCAGCGCGGCGTCCAGCGCGTCGAGGGTGCCGCCGGAGGATGTCTGACGCCGAACCAGGGCGCCCAGGAGGGTCCGGTCCACCTCCTGGCCGCAGCGGCACAGGCCAGCGGTGCGGGGGAACGGCGTCGAGATTGCCGCCGAGGAAGGCTCCGCGGGCCAGAGGTCGGAGAGGCTCAGGGCCGCGACCTGCTCGATGACCTCAGTGGGCTCGCCGATGCGCAGCAGGCCGCCGATCAGCGCCCCCAGCAACGCCCCTCCCGCGATGAAGCGCTCGGTGCCCCGGGTGCTGCCCGGCAGGGGCGGCCGCCCGAAGTGGAGGGGCTCCAAGGCGTCGACGACCACCCGGGCGTAGCCCTCGTCGAGCGCCCCCTCAGGCAGGGAGAGGCCGGCGACGGACTCAACCTCATCGTCCTGCTCCAGGGTGAGCCGCACGCGGCCGTAGCCTCGGGTGCGGCTGTTGCCGATGCTGTCCACCAGGGCGAGGGTCTCGCGGAGGTACTCGAAATCCTCGGGGGTAAGGCGGGCCCGAAAGCACGCGACCAGCGCCGCGCCGTGGCCCTCGGCGACCTCTCGCCGGAACAGCCGATCCGGCGCGGCGTGGCCGGTCACCCGATCGATGGCGACCCCGAAGCGCGCGCCGGTGGGGACCTCCGCGTCAGGCTCGGGTCGGGCGTCTGTGAGGCGCAGACCCTCGGTCCCCCAGCCCGTGCCCGTCGGCTCCGTGCGGCCGGTGTCGGTGATGCTATCGACCACGCCGGGACGATCGGCGCCCGGTGCTCCGAAGATGCGGCAGATCCGGCAGGGATTGACGTCGCAGCCGCTCTTCCGTTCTTTCCAGGGCTGCCAGGGCTCGCAGACCGGCTTCACCGCCTCCCTGGTGGCCCGCTTCTCTTCCGAGGAGGTGAGCCGCTCCTCCCACTCGGTCCTGGCGCGGCGCCACACCGCCTCCCGGATGGCCCCCTTCAGGGCCGAGGCCGGGATGAGCACCCCCGCTTCGGAGCGCGCGGTCGCGGCGTGGAAGCCCGACGGCGGCGGGGTGTGCCCGCCCACCAGCAGGGGTCCGTCGAGCGCGATGTGGATCCGGCCGGTCCTCAGCTCGGTCATGCGGCACCTCCCGTCCAGTCCGCGAGGGTGATCAGCTCGGGCAGGGCGGTGGCCCACACCGTCGAGACCTTGTCCAGGGCGCGCTCCTCTCGCTCCCGCAACAGCCAGCCGTCGGGCGGCACCTCGCGGGGCGCCCAGGGCGGTTCCGGCGCGCGCAGGCGCTCCAGCAGGGGCCGCTCGCCGCGCGTCCGGGCCCGGCCGGTGAGGTCGCTCGCCGTGATCAACCCCACCAGAGGGTCCTCCTGGAGGTCGGCGGCGATGTGACGGAGCTGATGCAGCTCGCGGAGGTGCAGGGAGCGGGCCAGCGCCACCAGCGCCTCGGCCTCGTCGAGCGTGAGCGGCCGCAGGCCGTGGCGGAAGGTGCGCGTTCGTAGAGATCCCCCCACCGTCAGCGCCAGCGTGCCGACGCGGTCCTGCCGCAGCCGGGCCACCGACTCGGAGAGCACCGCGCCACCGTGAACGACCTCGAAGTCGAAGCCGGAGCGCTGATCGGCCTGGCGTGCGGCGGCCTTCGCGGTCACCACGAGCTGGCGGGCGAGCCCCACGGCCTCCTGGAAGCCCAGGTGCCGGCTGATGACCAGCCCGGCGCCGACCCCGATGGGCAGGCGGTGCGTGTCCAACTCGCGTTCGATGGCGTTGATGAGCTGGAGGGCGAGGGCGGGGGCGCCCTCGCTGTTCCGGGCGTCGAAGACGAGTTGAACGTCATCACCGCCGAGCATCACGGGCAGGGCGCGCAGGCCGTCCGGGCCGATGTGGAGGGCGCGGCGGACCGTGTCTGAAGAGAAGGCCTCCAGCAAGGCGTGGCTGGCGTGGATGTAGTCGCGCAGGGTCTCCTGCCCCCGGAGGTGCTTGCCCACCCGGGTGCCGTCGAGGGCAAGCACCGCGACGTGGCTCTCGGCGAGGTCGGAGATGCTGGCGTGCTCCGGGTCGATGCCCCACTCCCCCCGCACCTCCTGCCCGATCTTCGCGAAGCCGTGGCAGGGCTTGCAGACCTTGCCTTCTGCGACCGGGCGCACCCCGCACTCGTCGCAGCGGGGGCCGTTCCAGACCTTCACCGGCGGGCCGTACCCGTCGCGCTCCCTCCCCAGGGCGACCCCGACCGCCCGCAGCAGGGCACCGAATCCCTTCTCTTTGGGCCCCTGGGCCAGCTCCTGGGGCGACACCTTCAGCCAGGCCGCACCCAGGGTGCCGTGAACCTTCTCGGTGAACTGCTCCTTCAAGGACTGAACCAGGGCATCGGCGTCCTGGGCGCGGGTGAGCAGCAGCCCCTGCCCGCCGCCCGCGTACAGAGGGACCCAGGGCGTACGCTGGGGGAGGTCTCCGAGGTCGACAAACCTGGTGGATTCGTGCCGCAGCGCGCGGTCCCAGTCGGTCAGGGTGGTGGAGGCCCCCAGGGTGGTCAGAGGCCGGCGCGAGGCCTGGATCAGCTCCTGGATGCCCAGAGGGTCGGTGGCCACGAGGGCGAGGGTGCGGTCGTGGACGCCGGGGCCGTCCAGGGACTCACCGTCCAGGATGAGCGGGGCGGCCTGGCGGGAGACGCCGACCTCAATGAGCAGCCGGCCGAGCGCGTCGACCGGCCCGGGTGGCGTAGGGGTGTCGGGCATGGAGGGCTCCGGGGAGGCGTGTTCGGAGGGGAATGGCGTGAGGGGGGGGCGTTGTGATGAGGAAGGCCAGATTTCCGGCGACGGAAGCACCTTGGTGTGCCCACGTAGAAAGGGAATGGAAAAATAAGGGAGGGTCGGCGATGCCGACCCTCCCATGCCGATCCGTCTGTACCAGAAGTACTCATACGGACTCAGCACGTACCCAAAGAATACGTCGCTTCAATGCCCTCTGTTACGGGCAGAAGGCATGTACCGTGGCCCCAAGTCTGGAAGCCACGATACATGCAATCGGTAGACCGAACTCTACGAGATCAGGGAATGGCCTATCGTCAAGACAAGTCGGTAAGCCATGACCAAATAGACCGTCTGCAAGAGCAGATATCCACACTGCCAACGGCTCATTGACACCTTTTCTCGATATACAGCTGCCTGTTGGCGGTACAAACGTTCACACGCCTTGGCAACCTTGAGCTGACCTTCGACATCAAGCGACGTAGTTTTTGGGGTACGAGCTGATTCGTATGAGCACTTGCCTTTTCGTATTTTATTCATATGCTTGATATCCAATTTAATATTGAGCTGTATTGCCCAATTAGTTTGTACTCCATCAACCCTATCAGGTCAAGGCTCTCCGTCGCCATTCCAGCCATAGTCTCGAAACTCGACCCCTGGTTGGCCCAGGAGCTCTCTCTTTGCGCTCTCCAACGGCATTGCGGGAACGATCCCCCATATGCTCGCCACCTGAACGATCACCCTGCTCCTACGCGGAAACTTCTCCAGCAGAATCTGAAAGAAATCCTGGTCTACGTACCCGCCCCTCCCCAGATGGTCCGCTGCGTCGAACGAGAACTCCACGATAGAGACTGTTGGGGCCGGAAGGTAGTCCAGAATCTCCATACTGAAATGACCGACCCATACGCGAAGTTGTGAAGCCGATCCGAACAGCCACCTCAACAGATGGGCGAGCGCTGCGGTCGGGGTCATCTTACGGTTCCGGACAAGCTCCCGCTGCAGCGCCCCACCCCGCCGCCCCAGCAGCTCCTGCTCCTCCAACCGGACCAACACCCACCCCACGCGGTCGGCCAACTGGGGCTGGACCTGCGTGAGCGCTGTGGTCTCCAGCGCCTGAAGCTTTTGTGCAGCACCCTCGTCCACGACCCAGAAGGCGTCGGCGAGGGCCTCCAGATCCTCGGGGTCGTCAGCGCGCACCCGGACCAGGGTGCCGCCGCGCTCCAGCTCTCGCAGCTCGACGACCCGGGCGTTCGATCCCACGCGCGCCTTGCGCAGCTCGCCCACCAGAACGTGCATCAGCGCCTGGTCCCAGGGGTCGAGCGCGGTGGCGAACCGCAGGTTCAGGCCCTCCTGGCGATCCATCTGCAGCCGCCGGATCTCGCGGGCCATGAACGCCGTGCCCTTCGCCGGGTAGCCGCTCTCTCCCCTCTGCTCGGGCTCCAGGTACTGGATGCGCCTCCCCGGCATCGCCGCCGCCAGCGCCATCGCCACCGCCGAGGACTTCGTGCCCCCGGTGAAGTCCAGCACGACCTCGTCCTCGGAGACGTCGGCCTCCTCGGCGTCGACGTAGATGTTCGAGAAGAGCCGGAAGAGCTGCGGGGGGTCGTTGATGATGCCCGCAGAGAAGGCCCGCGGCGCCACCACCCCCTCCCCCAGCCAGCCCAGCCGGTCGAGCCCCTCCCGGGTGCGCTGCAGCGCCTGCGCGCCGACAGCGTCGTCGGTGTGCAGCACGACGACCCGCTCCAGCGCGCGGGCCCGCTGCTCGCCCAGGCGGGCGACGGCGTTTACCGAGTAGGGCTCGTATCCCCAGTCCTCCTGGTGCTTCGCGGCGACGACCACCAACCAGCGGGCGGGGCGGTCCTCGGACTCCGGGGTGAAGGGCAGCGGGGTGTCGGTCATGATCTGTCCTCCTGAATCTGCGGGGCAGGAGTGTACATGGCCCCAGCGCGACCCTCTGTGATGCGGAGACCTGCGTCACCCCCGCGCCTCGCGCGTCTGAAGGGGTGAACCTGCAGAAAGGAGCCCCCCATGTCCGCTCGAGTCCACCTCTCGCTGCGCGCCAGCGACCTGCCCGCCTCCGAGACCTTCTACACCGCGCTGTTCGGCGCCGCCCCCGACAAGCGCCGCGACGGCTACGCCCGCTTCGCCCCGCCGGAGGTCCCCATCGTGCTCACCCTGATGGCCCTGCCCGCCCAGGGCGAGGTCGGGCGCGTCGACCACATGGGCATCCGCCTGGATGACCCCGCGCTGCTCACGGGCGCCGAGTCCCGGCTGCGGTCCGCCGGGCTGATGCCGGACACCGAGGACGACGTCGTCTGCTGCCACGCCCGCCAGAAGAAGCTCTGGCTCACCGATCCCGACGGGCACGCCTGGGAGGTCTATGCCATCCTGGACGACCAGCCCGAACAGGCCCCTGCCCCCAGGACGAGCTGCTGCGCGTGACGACCCAGGACCTCTACCAGACCCTCGGCGGCGAGCTGCGGCGCTACTTCGCCCGGCACGTCGCCGACGGGGCCACCGCCGACGACCTCGTACAGGAGACCTTCCTGCGGATCCACCGGAGCGCGTCCGCGGTGCGCGATCCCGAGCGGCTGGTCCCCTGGGTGTGGCGCGTCGCCCGCAGCGTCCGGGTGGACCACCACCGCCGGCAGCGCCCCTCGGTGTCCCCCGAGGACGCCCCCCCGCTGGCGGTCGACGCCCCGGAGCCCGCCCTGGAGGCGATGGTCGCGAGCTGGCTGCCCACCTTCGTCGAGGCCCTGCCCGAGCCCTACCGGGAGGCCGTGCGCCTGTCCGAGCTGGAGGGCCTCAGCCAGAAGGAGGTCGCCGAGCGCCTGGGCATGTCAGCGTCCGGCGCGCGGACCCGGGTGCAGCGGGGGCGGCGCAGGCTGCTGGCCCTGCTGGAGGCCTGCTGCGCGGTGCGCTGGGAGGGCGGGCAGGTGGTGGACGTGCGCCGGAACGACCCCTGCGGGTGCTGAGCGCAGCTCAGAACAGCACCCCCATGGTCGCCCGGATCCCCACCGGGCTCCCCCTCGGCACGCCCGTGCCGGCGTGGGCCCAGACGCCCGCGCCCAGGACCAGAGGCTCCAGCACCAGATCCGCGTCCACCGCGAAGGTCAGCAGGGGCTGCGGCCGCCAGGCGCGCACCTCGCTGGCGCGCTCCACGCCCACGCAGTCCTCGGTGGGCTCCCCGCCCTCATAGCTGCACTGGAAGTCGCTCTCCAGGCGCCCGAAGAAGACGTTCGCCGTCTGGATCATGGCCGACGCCTGGACGCCCCCCGCGTCGCTGCGGCGGTCCAGGAACACGCCCGCCCCGCCCCGCGGGAGCAGCAGCTCGGACGTCTCGACGCGGGTGACCGGCTCGGTGTGCTCGACCCCGTCCTCGCGCGCGACCCACTCCTCCTCGGTCACCTGCCGGGACATCACCACCAGGTGGCCCGAGAGCTGCCCCAGCACGCCGAAGGAGGGGCCCTCCCGGTCCCGGGCGAAGCGGTAGCGGGTGTGGAGCCCGAAGCCCGGCAGGCGATCGGGCGGGATCAACGCCGGGTCGAGGTCACGGGCGAGCAGGACCTGGCGGCTGCCCAAGGCCACCTGTCCGAAGGCGCCCAGGGTCCACCCGTCGAGGGGCGCCCACGCCCCTGCGCCCCAGGCGCCGCCGGGGGTCAGCACCATGCCGGGCGCCCCCGAGTCGAGGCCCTGGTCGAGGTCGTTGGCGGCGCCGCGCCAGAATCCCCCCGAGATGACCTTCTGGCCCTGCAGGTGCGCCGGCCCGACCGCCATCGGGCCGGTGGGCGCGGGGCTCAGGGCCACCTGTTCGATGGTGCGGTCGATGGTGACGGTGTAGGGCGAAGGGACGCAGCCTCCGTTCAACAGGACCATCAGGAGCACGTGCATGGCAGGGTCCTCCATCGAGTCCACAGAGTAGCAGCGCCCGCCGGGCTCCGAGGAGCCGTCGGCGGGCGCTTGGGTTGTTCGCGGGGGTCAGATGCCGAAGTGGCACTGCAGCTCGGCGCCGATCTCACAGGCGCCCATCTCATCGCAGGCCTTGTCGGCGCACGCGTCCATGTCGTCCAGCGTGGCGCTGACCTCGTCGGCCTGGCAGTCGTTGATGTCGGCCTCACACTCGCTGACGCAGCTGTCGTAGTCCACGTCTCCGTCACAGTCGGAGCGCTGATCGCAGTAGTTGTGGCAGGACGCCTGGATGGCGATCTCGCTGTCCTCACAGGCGACGAGGACGGGGATGAGGGCGGTGAGGGCGAAGAGGGCGCGGGTCATGGGACTCCTTGGGTTGGGGTTTCGGGGATTGCGCGGCTCGGCGGTGCGTCAGGTCAGCCGGGACGGCAGCGGGAGCAGGCTCGCCAGGAAGAGGGCCAGGGAGATGAAGAACAGGACCTTGGCGATCCAGGCGGAGGTCGCGGCGATGCCGGAGAAGCCCAGCACGGCCGAGAGGATGGCGATGATCAGGAAGCTGATGGTGTATCGCAACATGGCGTTCCTTGGCGTGGGTTGAACGGGGACGTGAGGTGGGCGCGGGTCAGCGCACGACCTCAGTGCTCCCGTCGATCGCCTCGTCGTCGCCCCAGGTGATCACGAACTCCGCGCGGCGGTTCCGGGACCAGGCGCTCGGGGTGGAGCGGTCCACCAGCGGGCGCTCCTCGCCGTAGCTGATCGTGTCGATCCGCACGGGGGAGATGCCCTCGGCGACCAGCGCGTCGCGGATGGCCTCGGCCCGGCGCTGGCCCAGCGCGAGGTTGTAGTCGGTGGTGCCGCGCTCATCGGCGTGGCCCTGGACGCGGATGTGCACGTCGGGGTGCTCGTCGAGCAGGCGCACGTTCTCCTGCAGGCGGGCGTGGCTCTCCGGGGTCAGCTCGGCGCTGTCGAACTCGAACCAGACCCGGCGGAAGTTGTCCTCGATCTGCTGGACGTACACCGGGATGACCGTGACGGCCTCCAGCTCGACCGGGTCGACCTTCCAGGTGGTGACCTCGACGGCGGCGGGCTCGGGGGCGGGCTGCTTCGCAGCGCAGGCCGCGGCGAGCAGGACCGTAGCGGTGAGGGACAGAGGGGTGGCGATGGAGCGAAGCATGTCTCTCCTTTGTGTGGAATGGAAGGGGGTGAAGGGGTCCCCTGCGGCGCCGGGGGTGGCGCCGGTCAGGGGGCAGGAGGAGGGCGCCGGTCAGCGCTCCTCGTCCTTCTTCATCTCCTGGTCCAGCGCCTCGATGCGCTCCGAGAGCTTGACCACGCGCGCGTTCAGGCGCTCGGCGCGGTCCTCCCAGCGCTCCTCGCTGGTCTCCGCGAGCTGCGTCAGCTCGGCGCGGGCCTCGGCCAGCTCGCGCTCCAGGCCGCTGAGGCGGTCCTCGAAGCCGTCGCCGGTCATGCGGGCGCGCATGTCCTCGACGCCGTCCTCTGCGCGCTCGAGCGCGTCCTCGACGCGGTCACCGAAGGTCTTGTGGTCCTTGGCGTGGAGCGCCTCGCCGGCCGCGTCCACCGCCTCACCCAGCTCGTCGCTGAAGCGGGCGTCGTCGTCGGTGATGGCCTGCACGGCCTCCTTCGACTCCTCACGGAGCTGCTGTTCGGGTTCCTGCTGACAGCCGGTCAGGAGCAGCGCGATCGTCGCGGCGCCCAGGGCGCGTCCCCACACGGACTGTGACTGATGAGGGTTGAGGGACAGGTGACGGGGTGTGATAAAGCCTCCAGGCGTGGGTTGGACATCTCGACCACCGATGGGCGGGGTTGGCGCTCGTCATCGGGTCGCATAGTGATCGTATCATGCGTGGAGAATGTGTCAAGTGATATCAGTTACAGTACAATGACACCCCCGGGCAGCGGTCACATCTCCAGTCGACGAAACACCAGGGTGAAGTTGTTCACCGGCATCGGCTCGCGGCGCACCAGGGCCAGCCCCTGCGCGGCGGCCAGGCGCTGGATGTCCTCGATGTCCCGAACCCCCCAGCCCGGGTTGCGCGCCCTCAGGGAGCGGTCGAAGCGCTCGTTGCCCGGCGCGGTGTGCTGCCCCCCCACCTTGTAGGGCCCGTAGGTGACGAGCAGGCCCCCCATCGGGAGCAGCCGCGCCGCCCCCTGCACCAGCCCCTCGGTGGCCGACCAGGGCGCGATGTGGATGAGGTTCACCGAGAGGATGACGTCAGCCCGCTCCAGCCCCCAGGCCGGCTCCCGGACGTCGAGCCGGATCGGCGGCAGCAGGTTGTCCGGCCCGCCGTCGGACCAGGCCCGGATGGTGTCCAGCGCGAGGTCGTTGACGTCGCTGGGCTGCCAGGTCAGGCCCGGCAGCGCGTCGGCGAAGTAGCGGGCGTGCTGCCCGGTGCCGCTGGCGACCTCCAGCACCAGCCCCTCGGCCGGCAGGACCCTGCGCAGCACCTCGAGGAGGGGGACCTTGTTGCGATCGGCGGCGGGTGTGCGTTGAAGGGTCATGCCGACAGCAGCGTACCACCCGATGCGATAGAGTCCACAGGATGATGATGTGGTGGTTGCTGGCCTGCTCGACGTCCTCGCCCTCTCAGGACATCGCCCTGAGCGAGCAGGCGCTCCGCCAGCGGGAGGCCGACCCGCGCGGCGCCGCGGCCACCTGCGCGCAGATCAACGATCCACAGCTCCACACCGAGTGCACCTGGGCGGTGGTCGAGGCCCTCGCCCCCGTCGACGGCGAGGCCGCCGCCGCCCTCTGCGACGGGCTCCAGGGGCGGGGCCAGGGGGAGTGCTACTTCCGCCTCGCCGAGCTGCGGGGCGACGCATCGTGGTGCGCGAAGGCCGCCCCCAACGAGGACGACTGCCGTCTGCACGTCTTCTCCCAGGGCATGGGCGGGTGGCTCCCGCGGGGCGCGGCCCCCGGCGCGGTGGAGCCCCTCGCCGCCGCCCCCATCCAGGCCGCCGGGCTCTCGGTGGACGATCCGCGCCCCTGGTCTGCCCTCTACCGCTTCGTCCTGGGCGGCCAGCGCCCGCTGGATCGCTCCACCTGCGCGGACGCGCCCACGCCCCTGCAGCAGGAGGCCTGCGCGCAGACCGCCCTCGCCCTGTTCGACGACCGCCTGAACCACCTGCGGGATCGCGGGGAGGCCCTCTGCGAGGGCGAGCTGCCCCCGGCGGCGCGCTACGCCCCCGACCCGGCCCTGGACGCGCGCCTCGCCGAGCGGCGCGCCGCCGACCTCTGCGACCCGAGCGCGCGGCGGTCGCCCCCGCCCCCTGGCGGCCTGCCCGGCGCGGGTCCCCCCGGCGGGCCGCCCCCGTGATGCTGTCCCTCCTGCTGGCCTGCGCCGATCCGCCGCCGGACGCGGCGCTCTACGCCGAGGCCATGCGCCCTGAGCTGCCCGTCGACGAGGCTCTGGAGGCCTGCGTCCAGCTCCGCGAGGGCGCCTCGGAGTGCGCGGCGACCGTCCTCCGCGACCGCCCCGACGCCGACCCCGAGCGCTGCGGGGACATCCCCGACCCCCGCTGGCGGGGCGAGTGCCACTTCGCGGTGTCCGAGCGGCTCATCGCCCAGGGCGACCGCTGGGGGGGCCTGCGCCACTGCGGGCTCGCTGGCCCCTACTACGACGAATGCCTCTACCACGCCTGGAGCCGGGAGCTGCAGGCCACCGCCGAGCCCGAGCGTGCCGACGTGCAGACCCGGGCCGTCGATCACCTGGAGGCCGGCCGCAAGGTCGTGCGCTTCTGGTCCGGGGTGCGCTCGGTGGCCCAGGACCCCGAGGCGCTGTTGTGGGACGACTGGTGGTACTTCGCCCACAGCCGCAACAAGCCCGCCGACCTCGCCGCCTGCGAGGCCCTGGCCGAGGACGACCGGGCGCGCTGCGTGCGCGGCACCGTGCGCTTCGTGGAGCGCTACGTCACCGAGACGGTGATCCGCCCCGGCTTCGACCCGCGCGCCCTGGACCGGGCCTGCCGCGCGATGGGCGACGAGGCCCCCGAGGACCCCCTCGCCCTGGTGCCGTCCAACGTGCTCGCCGGGCTCTACGTGCCCGACCCCCGCCTGGACAACGCCGCGGTCAAGGGGCTGGAGAACGCCTGCACCCCGGACGTCGCCCGCCCCTGGAACCCCGTCTTCCGCCCCATCCACGGCGGACGGGTGGCCCCCGGTGACGCCGCCCCGGACGCCCCGACCCCACCGGAGGGTGCGCCGCCTTCACAGGGTGCGCCGACGCCCGCCCCCACCTTCCAGCCGAGGCCGCCCTGAGATGATCGCGATGGCGCTCTTCATGATGACGAGCTGCGGCGACGGGCCGCCCATCACCGACCAGGAGCAGTGGGAGTTCCTGGGCATGAACCACGAGCAGACCCTCATCGACGCCCGGCTCTCCGTGGGCAGCGGGGGGCTCCTGCGGGGCCAGGGGCGGGCCCGCCTCTCGGTGGTCCGCAAGGGCCAGATCCCCTTGGAGTACGGCCGGGACAGCCTGGCCGACGACGTGTCCCGCCCGCCGGAGGACGGCCTGGTCATCGGCCCCGACACGCTCACGCGGGAGGACGGGCGCTGGGCGCTGGGCATGCGGGCCGACGGCCTCGACCTGCGTCTCACGCTGGACCCGGCCGGCCCCCCCACCCTGCCCGCCACCCAGGAGACCGGACGCGGCCGGTGGAGCGTGCAGGCCCCGGTCACCTCCGGGCAGCTCCGGGGCTTCATCACCGCCGGGGAGCGGGACGAGCTGATCGACGGCCACGGCGTGCTGCTGCACCGCTGGGGCGCCGACCCGCCCGCGCTGCGGGGCACCGAGCGGGTCAGCATCTTCGTGCTGGACCGGGACCTGGCGCTGGGGGTGGACCAGACCGGCGGGCTGGCCGTGAGCTGGATCCGGGTGGGCGACCGCACGCTGACCCACGACGGCGGGCTGATCCGCCGCTCGGAGGAGGGCTGGTTTGAGCTGGATTTCCGACCGTCCGCCGACGTGGTCGCCCGGATCTACCCCCGCCGCAAGCCCTCCCTGCGCCGCCCGGTGTACGACGCGCTGACGAAGCCCGAGCGGTGGCTGCTGCGCGGGCTGGTGGGCTGGGCGGTGCGCCACATCCACGCTGCCCAGGCCCGCGTCGTCGTCGCGGGGGTCCACCGCACCGCCCCGGCCATGGTGGT
The DNA here is from genome assembly GCA_020632795.1 of Alphaproteobacteria bacterium. Lineage (GTDB taxonomy): Bacteria > Myxococcota_A > UBA796 > UBA796 > CAJQPC01 > JACKEV01. The sequence goes on along the minus strand of JACKEV010000018.1, from coordinate 137,618 downwards.
CGCGGTGGAATACAAGTAGGCGTGGAGGCCGCGATGCGCATCCTGTTCGTGGACGACGAGCCCGAGAACGTCGACTTCGTGCGAAGCCTGCTGGCCGAGGTGCTCGACGCCACCGTCGAGCAGGTGGGCTCCGTCCAGGACGCCGTCGCCGCCCTGCACCGGCACGACGCCGAGCCGGTGGAGCTGGTGATCACCGACGTCTTCATCCCCGTGGGCGAGGACCCGGGGCTGGTCATGGGGCCCAGGGCCCGCAGGGCGGCCAAGGACATCGAGCACCTGGGGGGCCTCCTGCTGCTCGACGAGATCGACCGCATGCACCGGCCCCCGGTGGTGCTGGTGCACACGGCCTGCAACGAGTACGCGATGGTCGAGCTGCTCGACGAGTACGGCGTCAACCGGGTGCCCAAGCCCGCGCCGGTCGACGTGCTCCTGCGGGCGGTCCTGGAGACCCTGGACCTGCCCGTGCCGCAGTAGCGTTCATCCGCCCTTCCAGCAGCACGAGACACCGGCCTGGCCAACCGGTTCACCCCTCCGATCGATCCAGGGACCACACGTTCAGGACGACCGGGGCGCCGTCCTCCTCCAGGGTCTCGGTGGTGATGACGCGGGCCCCGAGCTTGCGGGGCAGGGCGTTGCTGGGGGTGTTGCGCACGTCACAGCGGAAGCGCAGCGCCTCGATGTCGGGGTGGGTGAAGGCGGCGTCCACCAGGGCCCGGACCGCCTCGATGGCGTAGCCCTGGCCGGTGTGGGCGCTGTGCAGCCAGTAGCCCACCTCCAGCGCGTGGGGTCCGGCCCGCCCCAGCAGCATCACCTCTCCCACGAGCGCGCCGTCGGGCTGCCGCCACACCGCGTACCGGAAGTGCTGCCCGGCCACGAAGAACGCGATGAAGCCGGCCACGCGGCTGCGGGTCTGTTCGATGCTGCGGGGCTCGGCCCGCATGAAGGGGATCCAGGGGCGCAGGTGGGCGTCGCTGGCGTCGAGGGCGGCGCGCAGGGCCTCGACGTCCTCCAGCCGCCAGGCGGAGAGCCGCAGCCGGGGGGTGCGCAGGGTGGAGGGGAAGGCGAGGTCGGACATGGGGACTCCCGACGTTCGCGCCGTGAGACGACGCGCTCCGTTGGAAACCTACCCTCCATCGGTCGTCAAGTCCGCCTGCAGCGAACGGCCCCGGCGCGGGCCCTGGAGCGCCTCAATCGTCGAAGCTCCCCTCCAAGCGGGGGTCTCCGCGAAGGGGCCAGCGATGATGACGATCACCTCTGCATCACGGAGCACCCCATGAAGAGCAGGACGATGTCCCCCGGGCGCGCCACCCCCGCCTCGCCGGAGCGGGCCGACGCGCCCGTGGGTGCCCACACACACACCGCCGCAGCCGCTGAACGGCTCCGCGTCGGGGAGGGCTCCCACACCCGGATGGCCGAGGACGCCCACGTCCTCCAGAGCCGGGTCGGCAACCAGGCCACCCTGAGCCTGGGCGCCCCCGACGACCGCTACGAGCGCGAAGCCCACGACGTCGCCGATCGGCTCAGCGCGGGCTTCGACCTCTCGGCCAAGGTCAGCGCCGTGGCTGGCCCGGCCCGGGTGCAGCGGCTCGGCGGCGAAGGGGGCGGCGCGGTGGCCCCCGACGTCGCCGCCACCATTCACGCCCGGCGCGGCGAGGGCGCGCCCCTGGACGCCGGGATGCGCAGCTACCTGGGCCGCAGCCTGGGCCCCGAGGCCGCCGGCCTGCGCGTCCACACCGACGCCACCGCCGATCGGCTCTCCGGCGAGCTGGGGGCCGCGGCGTTCACCGTGGGCAGCGACGTGTTCTTCCGCAGCGGCGGCTACCGCCCCGACACCGCCGAAGGACGCGAGCTCCTCTTCCACGAGGCCTCCCACGCCCAGCAGCAGGCCGGCGCCGCGCCCAGGGTGCAGCGGGGGCCAGGGGATTGGTGGGCGAAGCGGAAGGCCAGGAAGAAGGCTGAGAAAGACGAGCGCGAGGCGGCCGCGGCTCGACGGCGAAAAGAGGAGGAGGAGGCCCGGTATGCGGAGGCGGTGAGGGCCGGCCGGAGGGCCAGGCTCGCGGAGCGGCAGGGACAGGTCAAGGGCCTGATGGAGAGCGCCAGCAGCGACAGCTCTCTCAGCGCGACGAGCGCGGCGTCGGCTTCCCCCGCCGAGTCGCTCCGGGAGGACGCACAGACGCTCAACGGGGTGCTCGACAACCCGGTGCTCAAGGGCCTGTTCCGGAAATACATGACGACGCACTTCGCGGTGGAGAACCTCTCGTTCTTCGACCGCTGCCAGGACATCGTCGTCAACAGGCTCGGCGTGGACGCGGCGCGGGCGCTGTACACGGACCTGATCAACCCCCCCGAGCCCGACGACATCTTCGACCTGGAGGCTGCGACCATGGTCCTCCAGGTCAACCTCAGCCACTCGCTCAGGCAACGCTTCGATCGGATGTTCGGACCTGGTGGCACCCCCGGCACCGACGAAGCAGCCCGGAACCTCGTCTTCGACGCGGGCCGGTACGTCCTGCAGAACTACCTGCAGAAGCGCTTCGAGGAGTTCCAGAAGAGCTACACCTACATGATGCTGATGGGGACGTTCGACCTCAAGACCGCCGATCTGGAAACAGTGGTCGACTCGTTCGACTTCACCGGAGAGTCCCTGATCTGATCCTGCGTGAGGTTGCATGGACTCCTGCTCTGTCGAGATGGTGAGCTACGAGCCGATGCCCACGCGGATGATCTCCGGGGCGAAGAAGGTCTTGGGGTAGGCGCCGTCGACCTCCGCCAGGATGCCCAGCTCGACGAGGCGGTCCAGGTCGGCCTTCGCGGTGGGGTAGGTCACGTCCAGGGTGTGCGCGAGGCTGGCCACCCGGGCGACCGGGGCGAGGTCGAACAGCTCGTCCACGATGCGGTGCAGGCGAATGCTGCCCCCGCTCCGGGCCAGGGCGTCCCGGTAGCGGGCGCGCAGGGCGATGAGGTCCTCCAGCCGCCGCAGGGCGTCCCGGGCCTGGGCGATGGTGCCGCGCAGGCAGAAGCCGAGCCAGGGCTCCCAGTCGCCCCGGGCGCTGACGGCGAACATGCGGTCGACGTACTCGCTCTTGTGCTGGTCGAACCAGGGGCTCATGTAGAGCCAGGGGCGCTGGAGCCCGCAGCGCTCCCCGATGAGCAGCGCCAGCAGCAGGCGCCCGACGCGACCGTTTCCGTCGGAGAAGGGGTGGATGGCCTCGAACTGGTAGTGGAGCATGTAGCTCCAGATCAGGGGATCGATGGGGATCTCGGCGTGCATGTCGCGCTCGAAGTCACCGAGGCAGACCTGCAGCACGTCCGGCGGCGGCGGGACATATCGGCGGTCCAGGCCCAGGTGGACCTGCACCCGCCGGAGCTGGCCCGGCGCCTTGTTGCCCCCACGCACCCCCTGCATCAGGCGGCCGTGCATCTCGCGGATCAGGCGAAGGCAGAAGGGCAGCTCCGCGAGCAGGGCCAGCCCCAGCTCCAGCGCGGCGGAGTAGTTGAAGACCTCCCGGACCTCAGCCCCGCTGCGGGGCGCCGCCGCGCCGCCAGAGGCCTCGTACAGCAGGAGCTGCTCGGCCGTGGCGAAGGTGCCCTCGATGCTGCTGGACTTCAACGCCTCGCGGCGCTTGAGGGGGGTGAGCAGCAGCTCGGGGTTGGAGAGGTGGCGACCGGCGCCGTCGAGCCGCGCCAGCTCGGCGCGGGCCTCCACCAGCAGAGGCCAGAGGTGGACCGGCAGCACGAAGTGCTGAGGGAGCGGGTCGGGCAGGAACGCGACGTCGTGGACCGGGATGGAGATGGGGATCAGGCGGCCCGTGCGGGTCTGCTCGAAGAGGCTGGCGTCCATGAAGGTTCTTTAAGGTGGTGATTGAGTTTAAAAAATAGTGGCGTTTGTTTTAATCTGGATGCGAAGTTCAAGAGCGCTTTCATCTGGATTCACACCGCACCCGCCCGCGCCAACCCCGACCGGACCGCCCGCACCCCGCGTGACGGAACCCGGTCGCGCGGCGACCGACAGCGGCGAGCCTGCCACAACTTCCGGTCAGCCCGCCCCGCGGCGCCCCGCCATGTCATCCCTGCTCTCCCCACGAGAAGGAGATGACCATGACGCTTCGCCCCCTCGCCCTGCTCCTGCCCCTCGGCCTGACCGTGGGCTGCGGTGACAAGGATGGCGACGACTCCGGCGCGACGGACGACACCGGCACCACCACCGACGACACCAGCGCCGACGACACCGCGACGGACGACTCCAGCGCCGACGACACCGGGGCCGACGACACCGGCCCCCAGGGCGCCCCCCTCGACCTCACCATCCTGCACATCAACGACCACCACAGCCACCTGGCCGACGCCACCTTCGACTTCGACGTCTCCAGCCTGGGCCTCTCCGCGGGCGTGGACTTGGTGGCGGTGCGCTACGGCGGCTTCCCCCGCCTGATCAGCCTGTTCGCCGCGCGCGAGGCCGCCAGCAACAACGTGCTCAAGCTGCACGCGGGCGACGCGGTGACCGGGACGCTCTACTACACCCTGTTCGACGGCGAGGCGGACGCGGCGATGATGAACCTCGTCTGCTTCGACGCCTTCGCCCTCGGCAATCACGAGTTCGACGGCGGCGACGGCGGCCTGGCGACCTTCCTGGACTTCCTGGGGGCGGGCTCGTGCGGCACCCCGGTGCTCGCGGCCAACGTGCAGCCCGGCGCCGGCTCGCCCCTGAACGGCGGCTACCTGCTCCCCAACACCATCCTCGAGGTGGACGGCCAGCAGGTCGGCGTCATCGGCATCGACATCGCCCAGAAGACGATGGCCTCCTCCAGCCCCGACGAGGGCACGATCCTGCTGGACGAGCGGGAGACCGCCCAGCTCTACATCGACGAGCTGAGCAGCCTGGGCGTGGACAAGATCATCCTGGTCACCCACTACACCTACGACAACGACCTGGAGCTTGCGGCCAGCCTCACCGGCGTGGACGTCATCGTGGGCGGCGACTCCCACACCCTGCTGGGGGGCAGCGCGCTCAGCGACGTCGGCTTCAACGTCATCGCGGAGTACCCCACCCAGATCAGCAACGCCGACGGCGAGCCGGTGTGCGTGGTGCAGGGCTGGGAATACGCCCACCTGATCGGCGAGCTGGAGGTCCACTTCGACGCGGACGGCGTGGTCACGGGCTGCAGCGGCGCGCCCCAGGTGCCCTTCGACGGCGACGCCTTCGAGACCGACGACGGCACCCTCAGCGCCGCCGACGCCGCCCTGGTGACCACCGCGCTGGAGGCTCTGGAGGGCTTCCACGCGGTCGAGGAGGACGCCGCCGCCCTCAGCGCCCTGGCCCCCTTCGACGCGCAGGTCGCCGCGCTGGAGACCGCCGTGATCGGCACCGTCGGCGAGGATCTGTGCCTGGAGCGCTTCCCCGGCCAGGCGCGCTCGACGATCTGCGACGCCTCAGAGACCTACGCGCGCGGGAGCGACATCTCCAACCTGGTGGCCAAGGCCTTCCTGACCGTGACCCCGACCGCCGACATCGGCATCCAGAACGCCGGCGGCGTGCGCACCGACGTCGCGGCGGGGGACTTCACCTACGGCACCGCGTTCACCCTGCTCCCCTTCTCCAACACCCTGGTCACCCTGGACATGACCGGCCAGCAGATCGTGGACGTGCTGGAGGACGCGCTGTCCAACGTCCTCGATGACGATGGCTCGACGGGCTCCTACCCCTACGCCGCGGGCCTGCGCTACGCGGTCGACGCCAGCCAGGCCTACGGCAGCCGGGTCTCCAGCGTGGAGGTCAACCCCCGGGTGAGCGGAAACTGGACCGCCATCGACCTGAACGCGACCTACACGGTGGTCACCAACGACTTCATCGCCCGGGGGCAGGACGGCTACGACACCTTCGGGGTGGTGTTCGACGCGGGCGAGTATGTGGACACCTACACCGAGTACGCCCAGGGCATGGTGGACTTCATGGAGCTGCTGGACGCCTCGGGCCAGAGCCTGTCGCGGCTTCCGACCGCCGAGTACAGCACCCAGCGCTACATCGGTCGGGATGGCTGCGACCACTCCGCGAACGCGAGCTGCGCCAGCTACTGAGCCGGGCGGGTTAGCTTCCCCCGATGCTGACCTTCCTCCTCTCACTCTCGGCCCAGGCCGCGGATCTGCCCCCGCAGGTCCTGGCCTGGGACCCCGTCGTCATCGCCGTCGTGGAGCCCGGCTTCACGACGGAGGGGACGCCCCTGGCGAGCTATGGCCAGCTCCACCGCCTGGACCGCTCCCCCATCGTGGGGCTGATGGCCGAGCCTCTGGCGGGCCAGGGGCACGCGCGGTGGACCCTCGCGCTGGGCGGCGGCACCCAGGCCCCTGCAGTGGAGTTGGAGCAGGCCTGGGTTCCGGTGGAGGACCTTTCGGCGGCGTCCGAAGACCTCCGGTCCCGGCTGGAGGCGGGTGGCTGGGCGCCGTTCCCGGAGGTGGACTGTGGCGCGGGCTGCGCGCTGTGGGTGCCGGAGGACCTCTGGCGCTACCCGAACCTGGCCGTGGTCGAAGCGCCTGACGCGCTGCGCCTGGTCGCCCTCCAGGGGATCGAGGACAACGTCCCCGCGGCGCTCTGGCAGAGCGCGCTCGAGGCCACCGGTGCGCTGTCGGACACCCCGGCGGCGGCGAGCCTCCTGGCCGAGGACTCCCGAAACGCTGTGCTGCTGCGCATCACCGCGCTGCCGGCCTGGACGATGCGCTACGGCACGTTCGCCGCAGGCCAGGCCGTCGTCAAGGCCTCGCCGGAGACCCGCTGGACGCTGTGGTGGGCGGCGACGGGCTACAACGTCCGCGCGATCGCCAGCATGGCCCCGGAGGCGCTGGAGTTCCAGGACGCGCTGCTCCGCGAGACCGAGGCGGGGTGGCAGGCCATCGCCACCCTGACCGAGCGCGGCGCGGCGCTGCGGGGCGGGGCGCGCGCGCAGCGCCTCCCGACGTGGACCGGCCCCACCCCCCTCCTGGAGCTGAGCCTGGTGGGCGACGTGGAGGGCCTGCTGGCGGCCTCGCCGCTGCTGCCCGAGCCGGAGATGGGCGACCCGCGCGCTCTCGCGCAGCTCAGCAAGCTCTGCGGGCCAGCCTGCGTACCGCTGGTCCTGTCCTCCCCCTGGACCTACGTCGCGACCCTGCTGGCGGGGCTCCCCGAGGACCTGCGGCCGGAGCCGACCGGCGTCGAGGCCCTCCGGTTCACCTTCGCCGGCCAGCCGGGGGCGCCCGAGGTGGGCCTCGCGATCCGCCTCCGCTCGCGCGCCGCCGCCGTCATCGCCGAGCGGCAGCTCAACGAGATCCTGGCCACCAAGGAGGGGATGCTGCCCGGGGACGACATGGCGGTGGCGCGACGCGGGCCGGTGGTGCTGGTCGGCATCGGCGTCGACCCCGCTGAGGGCTTCGGCAAGAGCGCCCGGGTCGCCCCGGGCCTCGCCTTCCAGCTCTACGAGGCGCCCGAGCCCCTGCGCATGCGGCTCAACCTGGATCCGGCGGTCGACGGCTTCGTCCTGCAGTCCCGCGTCGAGGCCGGAGCCCTGGTCGTCGACGCGGGGGGCCCGCCCCCGCCTGCGACGGTGGCGTTCACCCCCGCCTCCCCCTCACCCACCGCCTGCGCCCAGGAGCTGCGGGACTTCGCCGACTACGCCGAGGTCATGGCCCACGCCTCGCAGGCGCTCGTCGCCGACGCGCGCCCCGCGCTGGAGGCCGAGCGGCTGCCCGCGCTGGAGCGTTGCGCTGCACAGCACCCCGACGACGCGCTCGTCGCCTCAGCGCTGGCGATGGCGCGGCTGGGCGCAGGGGTGAACCTCCTCGTGACCGGCGACGTCCAGCAGGCCCGGCCGGTGTTCGAGCGGTCCTGCGCGGAGAATGTCCCCGGGGGGTGCTTGGGGCTCACCTTGATGCCCGAGGTCGTCCCCGACCCCACAACCCTGCCCCGCTCGGACGCGGGGCGTGCGGTGCCCGTGCGCTGGGTCTCGGTCGTGGGGGCCCGGGTGCACCTGCCCGGCGGGCGGGCCTGCCCGGTCACCGCGGTGCCCTGCTTCGCGCCGACGCTGAAGGGTGAGCCGGTCGGCGTCTGGATCGTGGCCGGAGAGGACGTCTCGTGGCCTGGGGACGTGCTGCAGGTGCTGCGGGGCGAGCACGGCGGCCAGGTCACCCTGGCGGTCCTGGGCGCGACCGGCGTCCAGGGGCTGCGCCTGCACCTCGCGCCGCCCGGCGAGCCCCCCCCGGTGGTGCGCGTCGCGATGCGCGGCGGGGAGCTGTGGGTCAACGGCGCGCGGGTCGAGCGCGACGCCCTGCTGGCGGCCGTGGATCAGGCCGCCGAGGACACGCAGGCGATGGAGGTCTACCTCTCCCTGGAGCGGGCGACGATGCAGGACCTGGTGGACCTGTGGAGCCTGCTCGACCGCCCGGAGACCCACCCCGGGCTGCCGGTGAGCCTGGACCTCGGGACGCGGTGAGCCGACGGGTTACGTGCCCGGATGCTCAGCTTCCTCCTCACGCTCTCCGCCCACGCCGCCGACCTCCCGCCGCAGCTCCTGGCCTGGGATCCGGTCATCCTCGCCGCCCTGGAGCCCGGCTTCACGATGGAGGGCACGCCGCTGGCCTATGTCAGCCGGACCCAGGAGTTGGCGGCGTCCCCCATCGCACAGCTCCTGGAGGAGCCCCTGCCCCAGCAGGGCGACGCGCGGTGGATGCTCGCCCTCGGCGCCGCCAGCGTCGCCCCCAGGACGTCGCTCCAGCAGGCCTGGGTGCCGGTCGATGACCCCGCGGCCGCCAACATCGAGGTCCGCGCCCGGCTGGAGGCGCTGGCGTGGACCCCCTCCCCCCTGGACTGCGGCGCGGACTGCACCCTGTGGGTCAACCCGGAGAAGCGCTCCTGGCTGCCCTCGCAGCTCGCCGTCCTCACCCCCCCCGACGCCCTGCGTCTGGTCGCCGCGCTCAGCGCCGACGGCGAGATGAGCGCGGCGGACTGGCGCGCCACTCTGGAGGCCACCGGCGCGCTCCCGAAGACCCCAGCCGTCGCGAGCCTCCTGGCCCCGGAGACGAAGAACGGCGCGCTGCTCCGCACCGTCATGCTGCCGGACTGGAGTCTGCGCGAAGGGACCCTCCTCGCGGAGCAGGCCGTCAGGGGCTCCTCTTCGGAGTCGCGATGGACCCTGTGGTGGGCCGCCGCAGGCATCAACCACAGCGCGGTCACGCGCATGGACCCACAGGCGCTGGAGGCCGAGGACCTGCTGCTGCGCGAGACCGACGCCGGATGGCAGGCCGTCACGACCTTGACCGAGCACGGCGCTCGCCTCCGACAGCACCGACGCCCCGGGCGGCTGCCGACCTGGACCGGCCCGGAGCCCGCGCTGGAGCTGAGCTTCGCGGGCGACGTCGCCGCCCGGCTGGAGGCCTCACTGCGGCTCAACCTGGATCCGGCCACGCCCACCAGCATGCTCCGGCTGGGCGAGATCTGCGGCCCGAGCTGCCCGGCCATGCTCGTCTCCTCCCCCTGGGCCTACCTCGCCACCCTCCTGGGCAGCCTGCCCGAGGGCCGGGGGCCCGGACGCCTGGAGATCGTGGCCCTTCGTGTGGTGGCCCTGCCCGGCCCCGCCTCGCCCCCGCCCACCGGGCTCGCGCTCCAGCTCTCCTCGCGGGCGGCCGCGGCCGCGATGGAGCAGAAGCTGCGGGACTTCATGGCGGAGAACCCGCCCCCGCGGCCCGAGTGGGCGTTCTCGCTCGTCCGGGAGGGCCAGGTGCTCCTGCTGGGCATCGGCCTGGACGCCGCCGAGCACTTCGGCGAGGCCGAGTGGGTCGCCCCCGGGGTGACCGCCCACGTCGTCCCTGAGCAGCTCCTGCCCACGAACCTTCGGATGCAGCTCCCCACAAGGGACCTCCCCGGACCCTTCGACGTGCGGACCCGCATCCAGGGCGGCGCCCTGATCCTCGACCGCGGCGACGGCCCCCCGGCAGCGTCGGCGGCCTTCACGCCCGCCACCCCGGCGCCGCAGGTCTGCACCGCCGAGCTGGCGGCGCTGGGTCGATACGGCGACGCCCTCGCCCACGCCGCCCCCGAGCAGGTCGAGGCCATCCGCCCCACCCTGGAGGCCGAGGTGCTGCCCGGCCTGGAGCGCTGCGCCGCGGCCCACCCCGACGACCCGAGGACCGCGTCCGCCCTGGCCCACGCCCGGCTGGGGGTCGGGGTGCACCACCTCACCGACGGCGACCTGCTGCAGGCCCGCCCGGCGTTCGAGGCGGCCTGCGCCGAGGACATCGTCGGCGGCTGCTTCGGCCTGACCCTGCTGCCGGAGACCGCGCCCGAGGCAGAGGCCCTGCCGCGCTCAGAGGCGGGTCTGCCGAGGTCCGTGCGCTGGTTCTCCGTGGTGGAGGACCGGGTGTATCTGCCGGGCGGCGGCTCCTGCGGGCTCACGGAGGCGGCCTGCCTGGCCGCGGCCACCTCGTTCGAGCCCGTCGGCGTGTCGATCGCGGCGGACCGGGACGTCGCCGATCTCCAGGTGCTCGTGGCCCAGATCCCTCGAGGCGAGTGGGGCAGCGGGCTCACCCTGGCGGTCCAGGGCGCGACCGGCGTCCAGGGCGTGCGCGTCCGCCTCGCGCCGCAGGAGGACCCCACCCACGCGCCGGAGCTGGTCCAGGTCACCCTCGATGGGGGTACGCTCCGGGTCGCCGACGTGGTCACCTCGCCGGAGACCCTGACGGAGGCCCTCGACGCGGCGTGCCACGAGGCGCTGTCCGGCGCCGTCCGCCTCATCCCCGAGGCAGCGACCGTTCAGGAGCTGATCGACGCCTGGATCCTGCTCGAACTGCAGGCGCGCCCCTCGCAGCACATCGCGCTGGAGTTGCCGCTCCGTAGTCGATGAAACGGGCATCATCGCCGTTTCATGCGGTATCCTGGGGGCGTGGACCTCCGCCCGGCCGTGCCCCTGTTCTTCAGCCTGCTCGTCGCATGGGGGCTGCTGTACATCTTCTGGCCGGCGGGCGCGTTCCTGTGGGGGCTGGGCCTGATCCTGCTGCCGGGCGGCTGGCGACAGGCCGCGGTCGTCCTGGCCCCCTGGGTCCTGCTCCCGGTGGTGCACTTCAAGTTGACGGCGATGGGCTACGCCGCAGGCACCGCCACCCTGATGACCGTGGGCTACCCTGGCGTCAGCGGACCCCTCATCGACCGGACGACCCGCGCCGGCTACGACCACACCGGCTGCATGGTCGACGGCTCCGAGGTCTTCACCGTCCTGGTGAACAACGCGACGCTGCACGCCCTGACCGCGGCGTTCGGGCGCATGGACGGCGTGTACACCGGGCCGCTCCTGGATCGGGAGACCGCCCTGGCCCTCACCACGGACATCGCCCTGGCGGGGGACGCCGCCACGCGACGCGACCTCGGGGATGGCGGCTGGCTTTGGGCGCGGCCGGCGGACGACACCCCCGGGGTCCTGTGGCTCGTCTGGGTGATCGACGCGGACTCCGTGGAGGAGGCCTCGTCGGTGACCGCCCGCCACGACCCCCGACTGGTGGCGCAGTACATGTTCGAGGCCGTCGGGATCGCCGAGCAGATCGAGGAACGGGAGGGGGCCGAGGCCGCCTGCCTCTGGCAGTACGGGGCGGTTCTGGGGGAGGACGTGTGCGCGGGGATGGGGGGGTGACGCTCAGTCCTCCAGCGCCCACTCCTCCCACCCCGCCGTCCCATTCACCACCGGCCGGATCCGCACCAGCCACCCGTCCGGGCTGATGGCGATCTTTCCGTCGTCAGCCACGGTCGCGAAGACCGAGCTGGAACCGCCACTCCCGGGGTGCAGCTCGATCTCGCGGGCGGTGGTCTCGACATAGGTGTCCCCGTTGTAGTCAATGACTGCATCCAGGATGACCGCCCCCGCGGTGAGCGCGGCCGTGGACGCGCCGGTGCCGGTGTCGAGCTGGTAGAGGGTGTCGCCCACCGAGGCGTAGAGGGCGCCGTCGGGGCCCAGCGCGACGGTCTCCACGTAGCCGGAGAGGGTGGTCAGGGTGGACTGGCTGCCGTCGGGCTGCACGCAGACCACCGTGCCCGCCCCAGCGAAGTTGGGGATCCACAGGCAGGAGGCGTCCATCGCCGCTGAGCTGGGCGACCAGTTGGCGTAGGAGACCACGCGGTTGCTGCCCTGGGTGAACACGCCCGAGGCGATGAGGGAGAAGCCGCCGCCCGACTCCACCCCCACCGAGCTGGTGCTGTTGAAGACCGCGTAGATCGTGCCGTCGGTGGGGTGGAACGCCACCGCGCCCACGTCCCGCTGGTCGGCGGTCCAGTTCAGATCGCGGTAGCCGCCGACGTGGTCCACCACACGAACCTTGTCGAGGCCGCTGATCTGGGTGCCGATGAGCGCCTCGCAGGCGTCGTTGAAGACGACGTCGCTGGCGCTGCCGGGCGCGTAGGCCTCCAGGGTGGGGACCGCCGGGTGGGCGCAGTCGGCCTGGGGTCGGCAGCCCACCCCCCCGTAGCGGGCGGGGTCGGCGTCGTCGCAGTCGGTGCCCGCCCAATCATCAGAGCGGTCGCCGTCGCCGTCGGCGTCGAAGTCGTCGTCCCCCGCGCAGTCCTGATCGATGCCGTCGTACCAGACCTCGGTGGCCCCCGGGTTCACCCCGGACAGGGCGTCGTCGCAGTCGGTGTCGTCCGCGACGGCGTCGGAGGGCTGGGCGCAGTCGACCTGCGCCGCGTCGGGGTTGCCGTAGCCGTCGCCGTCCTGATCGGCGTACCAGGTCTGCTCCAGCCCCTCGTCCACCGCGCCGTCGCAGTCCTGATCGACGGCGTCGCACTGCTCGGTGGCCTCGGGGTACACCGTGGCGTCGCCGTCGTCGCAGTCCTCCCCCTCGGGGGAGCCGTCGCCGTCGGCGTCCACCACCCCGGGGTCGGTGTCGTCGGTGGGGACCGAGCTGTCGACGGGCTCGCCGTCCTTCGCGGTGCAGGCGGCGAGCAGGATCAGGAGCAGGCTGCGGGTCATCTTGACCTCCATGTCCTGGATTCTACTCGCAGCGCTCCAGCAGCTCGTTGCACTCCTGGCCGTCGGGGCACTCCCGGTCGGTGCGGCAGGGCGTGTAGCCCTCGACCTCCACCCGGGCGAGCCGCGAGGAGGTCAGGTGGAACTCCGCGCAGCCGCCGTCGGAGAGCGCGGCGTGATCGACGGTCCGACGCCGCAGGTCGCCGAAGGGGAAGCCCGTGAGGCCGTACTCCACCAGGGAGTCGAAGGTGGCCGCTGGGACCTCGCCCTCGCCGTCGTCCTCGAAGACGCACTCCAGCGCCGAGGGGGTCAGGCCGTGCTGGTCCACCCGCAAGCGCAGGACCACCTCGGTGCGGGTGCCCTCGGAGGCGGCGTCCCAGCGCACCGTGAAGGGCTCGCCCGGGGTGAGGTACCAGTCGGCGCTCTCGATGACCAGGGCCTCGGGCGCGACGCCGTGCATCGTGACCGGGTCGTAGACCCCTTCCCCCGTGCGCAGGGTGATGAGGTCCCCCGGCGTCCAGGGCGGGTTGTCCAGCGAGGTGTCGAAGTAGGACCAGCCCGGCTCCACCGGCTCCATGCTGACCGCAGTGCTGAGCCCGCTGACGGTGACCGTGCCGAGGTTCTGCCCCTCGGGGTAGGGCACGCACTGGCCGTCGTGGTCGCAGACCGTGCCAGAGGCGCAGCCCGGGTCGCAGAAGGGGTTCTCCCGCCGCCAGATGGTGCAGTCCCCGGCCACCACCAGCTCGGTGAGGATGTCGGCGGGCACCACCCCGTCGGACACCTGGCCGTCGACCGTGGCGTAGTCCTCGTTGCTGTCCACGGTGAAGCCGCCCCAGCGCAGGGCCTGGTCGCAGACCCCGTCCAGCGGCACGTTGGACGGGTCGACGTTCTCCGAGCCGGTGTCGTCGGTGACCTTGCCCGAGCAGGCCGCCGCGGCCAGCAGGGCGATGAAGGAGGCGCGCATGCTCACTCCGCGTTGCTCCACCCCGGGTAGGGCCGGGCCTGCTTCATGCTCAGCTCGCGGTCCCGGGTGAACTTGAACTCGGTGTCCATCGCGTACCAGCCGCCGCCGGTGCCGTAGGCTTCATAGAAGTAGCGGTGGATGGCGTCGAGGGCGGTCCCCAGCTCGTAGAGCTGGGCGTTGGTCAGCACCGTCTCGCCGTCGGGCACGCGGTTGGAGTGGTTGATGTAGACCACCGGCTGACCCGGCAGGCTGTAGTAGTAGACGATCTGGTCGGTGGTGTCGCCGTCCTCGGGCAGCACCACGCTGGCCTCGCCCCGCTGCACGTTGATGTAGAAGGCGGGCTCCAGCCCCGAGGTGTCGAAGACGTTGCCGGTCACCGCCACCCCGTTGGCCCACTCCAGGTCGTAGGCGGGGTTGGAGAGCATGGCCATGCCCACGTCGGTGTGGGCGATGCCCCAGTACTCCCGCTCCTCCCAGGCCCGCGGGTTCCACACCGACGCCCACACGTCCTTGATGGCGTCCGTGATGTCCTCGCCATCGGCATCCCACTCGCCGGACTTGCTGGTGTACAGGCCCGCGCCGGTGAAGTTGCCCAGGTCCTCGGCGTTGGTGGAGGACCGGAAGCGCATCTTCGCCCGACCGAAGTCCGCGTCGATCTTGTCCATGATCAGCGCGAGCAGCGCCGGGTCCAGCGGGGCCGCGACGATCTCCTCCTGGAGCTGCTCCAGCAGGTCCGCGCGGGCGCGGGCGTCCCCCCACTCGGGGTCCTGGGTCAGCTCGTGGTAGCGGTCCCACAGGCCGTGGGTCTCCATGTGCTGGTTGTAGTAGTAGACCGGCGTGGCGAAGCAGCCGGGCATGGGGACCTCGGGCCCGATGTGGGTCATCGCGGCCATGTTGGTGGCCTTGCCGCCGAAAGCGGGCACCCGGGCGGAGATGGCGTCGCCCAGGGGCAGCTCGGGGTCGATGATGTCGGCGCAGTCCCAGATGCCGGTGACGGTGAGGTCCATCGGGATGACGTCGAGGGGGTCGGGGCGGCTCTGCGCCCACCAGGCGTCGGCCTCGGCCTCGGTGACCTCGCGGATGCTCCAGCCCAGCCCCTCGACGGTCAGCTCCACCCAGGCGCCCTCCAGCGCGCGCAGCCGCTCGTCCTCCCAGGCGCCCTTGAGGGCCATGTTGGGCGTGCCGCGGTTCTGGGCGAGCACGTTGATGTGGGCGAGCGGGGTCTGGAACTCGGCGGTGATGGTGCCGGCGACGATGGAGATGTCGTTGGGGATCTCGTCGAGCACGACGATCTCCCGGTAGTTGACGAAGTCCTCGACCTCCTGGGCCCGGTAGAAGCGGAGCTGGCCCATCGACGTGCCCAGGTTCAGCGGCTGGTAGGTGATGCCGGCGAACAGCTCGTCGGTGGTGATGATGCGCACGTCCGAGGGGAGCTGGGGCACCAGCCCCTCGATGGACTGGGAGGTGGGGTGGAAGTACAGCTCCTCGCCGAAGTAGGTGTTCTCCGCGATCGCCCGGTAGGCGGTGGTGATCATGTCGGCGTCGGAGGTGTCGTAGGGGGCCAGCTCGTAGACGAAGACCCCGGGCTCCTCGTACCAGGTCACCGCGCCCAGCAGGAAGCGGCGGTCGGGGGCGTAGTACTCGGTGGCGTTGAAGCTGCCGAGGTCCGCCACGATGGGCAGCCCGTTGCCGCTCAGGTGCGCCGAGGCGAAGTCGTAGTGGATGGGGTAGCGGCTGGAGTTGGTGAAGTACAGCGCGCCGTCATCCACCCGGTCCATGACCGTCTTGGCCGAGCGCGCCCCCGGGATCGAGGCGTCCAGCGGCAGCGAGGCGAGCTGGTCGAAGTCCCCCCGGCAGCCGATCTGCTGGCTGAAGTCCGGGTCGCTGTCGGCCGCCAGCACGCAGTCCCACTCCACCGGAGCGTCCCGATCCTTGCAGCCGGTCGCGAGGAGCCCGACGACGAGGAGCAGCCTCAAAACGGCACCGGGTTCCCGTTCCAGGTGCGCACGAAGCGGCCATCCGGCACGCCGATGATGACCTCGCGCACCCGGTTGTTGTTGTAGGGCTGGGGCATGTAGAGGGTGTCGTTGCGCCACCCGCCGATGCCGCTGCCCCAGGCCAGGCCGTGCCCGTAGGCCCGGGAGTCGGTCCGCACCATGTGCTGGTACTCGCCGTCGGGCGTGATCCGGAACAGGGCCGAGGAGTAGTAGTCCGGCACCCACAGGTTGCCGCAGGCGTCCACCCCCACCGCGTCGAGCCAGCCCCCGGGCAGCCGGGTGAACAGCTCCAGCTCGCCCGCCGGGTTGAGGTCCTCATCCAGCGGGAGCCGGAAGACCTGCCCCTGCCCGATGGTGCCGATGTAGAGGTAGGTGCTGTCCAGGCCGAACCCCAGGGAGTGGGCGCTCCAGGACCCGTTGTTGGGGGCCTCCGCCATCAGCGTCAGCTCCATCGTGTCCAGGTCGAGGCGATGGACGTCGTGGTTGGCCAGGTACAGGTTCTCGTCCGGGCCGATGATCACCCCGTAGATGCCCCACAGGTCGGTGATCAGCGTGGTGGTGGCCCCGTCGGGGGTGATCTTGACCACCGCGCCCTCGCTGGGCCGGGCCATGTAGATGTCGCCGGTGATGGGGTGGCGGGCGAGCTGCTCGGCGCTGCGCTGGCCGGGCAGCCAGGCCTCGCGATCGCCGTCGTAGGTCGCCTTGACCAGGGCGTTCCGGCCGTCCCAGCCGATGGCGTGCCCCTCGTCGTCCATCACCAGGCCGTGGTAGCCCCGGGCCTCCTCGATGGTGGCGTCCCCGAGGTTGAACTCGGGGAGGTTGTCACAGTCGTACTCCACGGGCTCGGCGGAGTCGTCCGGCTCGTCCGAGTCGTCCGGTGCAGCGGTGTCGTCAGGGGGGGCAGAGTCGTCGGTGTTGACGCGGGAGTCCCCGGGGTTCTCCCAGTCCCAGTCCAGCTTGGGCGGTCCACATCCGCCCAACACCAGCAGCACCACCTGCCATCGCATGAACGTCCTCAAGGTGATCTCCGACGCAGCGTTCGATTCCGACCATACACGGCCTCGGGCCGGGTCGTTGACCAGATCCCGTCACGCAATTGACAAGATCGGGGGCCGGCCTCAGCCGCCGCCCAGCGGCAGCTCCGCCGCGGCCATGCGGGCGCTGCCCGTCTCGTCGTACCAGACGTTCACCGAGCGGAGCTGGGAGAGGCCGTCCTGCCCCCGCACCAGGACCACGAGGGTGTTCTCCCCGGGGTCGAGGGTGATCTCAGCGGAGAACGGCAGCGCCTGGGCCTCGCCCACGCCGCCCTGGTAGAAGACCTTGCCCTCGTGGGCGTCGCTCTTGTGGTAGACGAGCACGTCGCGCACCCCGGACTCGGCGCGGGCCATGCCGGAGAGCACCGCGTGCTCGGTCTGCTCCATCAGCGCCGGCGCCCGCGTGATCTCCAGGCTGGGGGTGACCCGCCGGCCCGGCTCCATGGGCTTGCCCACGGGCACCGACAGCTCGACGCTCTGCAGGAAGTGGTCGTAGAAGCCGCCCTGCCAGATGGCCGCGTAGTCGTAGCGATCCTGGTCGCCCACCCGCAGCTCCACGTCCAGGCTGGGCTCGCTGCCCAGCACCTTGAACAGGAACACCGCGTCCCTGGACTCGTTGACGGCCATCTCGCCCAGCTCGGCCACGCCGACCTGCAGGTCCAGGTCGCGCCCGGCGCGGTTCTTGAGCTTGGCGAAGGCCTCGCCGGTGGGGCCGGGGCCCAGGTTGGTGACGTTGACCTTGAGGGCCACCGTCTCGCCGGGCTCCGCGATGCCGTCCCCGTCGCCGTGGGTGCCCTCGACGCCGCGGTCGGTCAGCGTCCAGTCCCAGGCGAAGCGCGGGAGCTGCTGGCCGATGGTGCGGACGAGCAGCTCGTCGGTGGCCAGCTCCTGGCGGCTGCCGTCCATCAGGGTGAAGCTGACCTTCCCGACCTCGTCGGGGTAGCCCTCGGGGAGCGTGACCCGGCGCGGCCAGGCGCGGGTCTCGCCGGGGTCGATGCGGCCGAAGAAGAACTCGGAGCCGCCCAGCCACTCGAAGCCCGAGTCGGCCACCGCCAGCACCTGATAGACCGGGGCGTCGCCGGTGTTCTTCACCTTGAGCTGGATGATCTCCTCGTTGGCCTCGCCGGCCATGACCACGCCGTCCCCGCCCAGGTCCAGGCTGGCCTCCAGGGAGGGGCTGGCTGGCTGCGGTCCGGCCGCCCAGTCCACGCCGAAGGTCTTGAACGCTTCGTCGATGCTGCTGGCCTCGCGGCGCTGGTGGGTGGCGATGACGGGGCCCACGCTGGCCAGGATGTCGGCGCGGCTGGCGCCCTCAGGGGCCGAAATCAGCAGGTCCCGGCAGAACTGGGCCTCCCAGTCCTTGGAGAGGTCGCGCTCGGAGGCGCGCAGCTCGTCGTCCTCCAGCGAGCGCAGGTAGCGCACGTCGTAGACCGCGTCGCCGCCCTTGCCCGAGGCCCACTCCAGGTGGTGGTCCAGGTCGGCCTCGCGGCGGGCGCGCTCGTGGTAGAAGAGCGCCACGACCGGGTCGGTCTTGCCGGTGTCCGCGTCGGTGCGGACGTCGACCACCGCCGGGTTGAGCTGGATGTCGGCGGGGATGCCCACCGACTGGATGCTCTGGTCGTTGGGGGTGAGGTACTTGGCGACGGTCAGCTTGAGCTGGGAGTCGTCGGGGTTCTTGTAGAGGTTCTGGACCGAGCCCTTGCCGAAGGTGCGCTGGCCCACGACCACCGCGCGGCCGTTGTT
This sequence comes from Alphaproteobacteria bacterium, assembly GCA_020632795.1. Lineage (GTDB taxonomy): Bacteria > Myxococcota_A > UBA796 > UBA796 > CAJQPC01 > JACKEV01. The sequence continues at coordinate 118,912 of JACKEV010000018.1, read as the reverse complement.
CAGCAGGGCCCCGGCGACGATCTCGGAGGCCGAGGCGGAGTTGGCGTTGACCAGCACCACCATCGAGTACGGCGGCTGGGTGCCCGACCGGCTGGCGTTCTTGACGTCCACCCGTCGGTTCCCCCGCTCGACCGTGGACACGATCGCGCCCTGGGAGAGGAACAGGTCGGAGACCTCGACCGCCTGGTGCAGGTAGCCGCCGGGGTTGCCGCGCAGGTCCAGGATGAGCCCGCGCAGCTCCTCGCCGTCGTTCTCGCGGCGCAGGCGGGTGAGCAGGTTGGTGAGGTCGCTGGAGACCGCCGCGTGGAAGTTGTTGATGCGGGCGTAGCCGACCCCGCCCTCCATCAGCTCGCCGACCACCGGGTTGATCTTGATCTTGTCGCGGACGATGGTGAAGTCGCGATCCTTGTCGAAGCTGGCCCGCCGCACGGTGATGGTCACCGGCGCGCCCACCGGCCCGCGGAGCTTGGACACGGCCTCGTTGAGGTCCATGTTGACCGTGGACTCGCCGTCGATGCGCACGATGCGGTCGTCGGGCTTGAGGCCGGCCCGCGAGGCCGGGGTGTCGGGCAGCGGGCGCTCGACGGTGAGCCGCCCGTCGTCCAGGGTGATGTTGATGCCCAGCCCGCCGAACTCGCCGGCGTTGTCGACCTCCATCTCCCGGGACTGCTCGGGGGGCAGCAGGATGGAGTGGGGGTCGAGGGTGCTCAGCACGCCGTTGATGAAGGCGTACTCGACCTCGGCGGGGGTGATCTCGTCGGAGAGGTGCTCCTGGAGGACCGCGCCCACGCGCTCGAGCTGCTCAACCATCACCGTGGTGTCGGCCAGCTTGGGCAGCGGCAGGGTGGTGGTGTAGCTGCCCACCGAGACGTGGAGCTGGCTGCCGCCGGGCTGCCGCCGGAACAGCACCTCGGGGACCTGCCGCTCCACCAGATCGAGCGAGGCGTCGAACATCGCCTCGGGGTCGATGCGCTCCGGCTCGACGTACCGATCGGTGACGAAGAACACGGTGCGTTCGAGCAGCCGCATCCTGGAGAGGTCGACCTCAGCGGTGGTCCCCACCGCCGCGTCGATGGACTCCCGCCAGTCAGACGGGTCGTCCTCGGGGCGGGCCACCGAGGCGTTGGCCGCGTAGTGATAGGCGAACAGCGCGCTCGTGGTGGCGACGCCAAGGATCGCGAAGTGCCTGACCAGTCCGTTCACGTCGGCGCGCTCCATCTGCTGTGTTTCGGAAGTACGATCATAGCCGTAATCACCAGGACCCGCGTCGGCAGCCCGGGGTTCACCCGCGCGGCGGGATTTGACAAAGCCATTCAAACGGGTGCAGAGCGTTTCAAGCGGGTGGAATCCGGTTACGTTGCGGGCGATGTGAGTGTCGGGGGGTCGCTCGACGACCCGTTCCGGCTTACGCTAAGGCGCCGCCCCGCGGCCCCCCTCCTGCAAGCCAGCCTGAGCGATGGCCCTCAAGATCACCTGTCCCTCCTGTGGGCGCGTCCACCGCCTCCACAACCCCTACCCCCCGCCCGGTAGCGAGCTGCAGTGTCACTGCGGGCGCATCCTGTCGCTCTCGTTCTCCCCCAAAGCGATGGCCCAGATCCGCGCCCGGGGGGAGAGCTTCCAGGATCAGGTGCAGCGCATCACCCCGGACATGGCGCCGATGGACATGGCGCCGCTGGCCCCGGCGCTGCCCCCCGAGCCCACGCAGTGGTCGGCCCCGGTGCCCGACCTCTCGGACGCCCTGCCCGACCCCGACCAGCGCGGCACCTACGTCGACCACGGCGTCGACGAAGAGGCCCCCACCGTGATGGAGGACGTCCCGCCCGAGCTGCTCGACATGGGCGATGAGCCCTTCCAGCTCCCCCCGCCGGTCCAGGAGCCGACGCCCGCCCCGGCGCCGCCCCCCGCGCTGACGGCGCCCCCGGTCTCCGCACCGCCGCGCCCGCCGCGCCCGCCTCGGGTGGCCCCGGCGCCCGCCCCGCCAGCCCCCCCGTCCCTGCCCGCCACCACGCCGGCCCCCGCGCCGAAGCGCCGCCGCGGGGGCTGCCTCTCCAGGCTGCTCAAGCTGGGGGTGGCGGCGGTCATCCTGGGCGGCGTCGGCGCGGGCGGCGTCCTGTACACCTTCTCCCAGGACCTCCCCACCCTGGAGACCCTGAGCAACTACCGCCCCCCCACGGTCACCCTCGTCAAGGACCACGAGGGCCGCATCCTGGGCGAGATCTACGAGCAGCGCCGCTACGTGGTGGAGTTCGACGCCTTCCCCCAGCACCTCAAGGACGCCTTCCTGGCGGCCGAGGACGCCAACTTCTACAACCACGGCGGCGTGGACCCCATGGGCATCGTCCGGGCGATGCTGCGCAACCTCTCCAAGGGCGAGATGGCCCAGGGCGCGTCCACCATCACCCAGCAGGTGGCGCGGAACTTCCTGCTCACCTCCGAGAAGAAGCTCTCCCGCAAGATCCGCGAGGCCATCCTGGCCACCCGCATCGAGGAGGCCTTCGACAAGGAGCACATCCTCTACCTCTACCTCAACCAGATCTACCTGGGCTCCGGGGCCTACGGGGTCGAGGCCGCCGCGCGCATCTACTTCGACAAGCACGTCGAGGAGCTGACCCTGGCCGAGTCCGCGCTGCTGGCCGGGCTGCCCCAGCGCCCCTCGGACTACTCCCCCCACCGGCACTGGGAGAAGGCCCGCGCCCGCCAGGGCTACGTGCTCGGCCAGATGGTCCAGAAGGGCTTCATCACCCAGGCCGAGTCCGACGCCGCCAGGGCCGAGGACATCCGCGTCGTCAAGACGCCCAACCCCATCCGCATCCTGGCGCCCTACTTCACCGAACACGTCCGGCGGCACCTGGTGGAGACCTACGGCTTCGACCGGGTCTACAACGAGGGCCTGGTCGCCACCACCACCTGCGACCTGGACCTCCAGCAGGTCGCCCAGGAGGCGGTCACCCGCAACGTCACCGAGATGGACGCGAACCTGGGCTGGCGCGGCCCCATCGAGACCCTGGAGGGCGACGCCGCCATCCAGGCCCGGCTCGACGCCCAGGAGCAGGCCATGCGCGAGCAGGACCAGTTCCTGGCGGACAACGCCCGCCGCGGCCCGGTGCCGGACGTCTCGTCCCTGCGCGAAGGCGAGCGCTTCGAGGCGGTGGTGCTGGAGGTCGAGCGCAAGCACGCGGTGGTGGGCGTCGGCGTCCACAAGGCGATGATCCCGCTGTCCTGGACCAAGTGGGGCTTCGAGCCCAACCCGGAGCGCTCCTGGCGCTACCGCTCCAACGACAACATGGAGAGCACCCTCAAGCGGGGCGACGTCGTCACCGTCACCGTCGAGAACCTCAACTCCCAGGACGCCAAGGCCCTCGAGGGCTACGGCCCCGCCACCGAGGGCACCTACGCCGCCGCCCGGCTCTACCAGGACCCGGCGCTGCAGGGCGCGATGCTGGCCTTCGACCTCAACGACGGCCGGGTCCTCTCGATGGTCGGCGGGGTGGACATCGAGGACAGCGAGTACAACCGCGCCTACCAGGCCCAGCGTCAGGTGGGCTCCACCTTCAAGCCCATCGTCTACGCCACCGCCATCGACGAGAAGGCGTTCACCCCCGGCTCGATCGTGCTCGACGCGCCGGTGACCTACAACACCCTCGACGAGAAGCTCTGGAAGCCCGGCAACTACGGCGAGGAGTACCTGGGCAACATCACCCTGCGCAAGGCCCTGGCCCTCTCCCGCAACGTCTGCACCGTGCGCGTGCTCGACGTCGTGGGGCTGGACGCGGTCTACAACATGGCCCGCAACCTGGGCATCGAGTCCCACCTGGAGCTGGACCTCTCCATGGGCCTGGGCTCCTCGTCGCTGACCATGTTCGAACTGGCGCGGGCCTACTCGGCCTTCGCCACCTACGGCGATCTGGTCGAGCCCTGGTTCATCGAGAAGGTCGAGGATCGCGACGGCACCGTGCTGGAGCAGCACAAGGTCACCCCGCCCCGCCGGGTGCTCGACCCCACCGTCGCCGGCATCACCACCTGGCTGCTGCGTGAGGTCGCCACCGCCGGCACCGGCGCCCGCTCCAACCAGCTCGGGCTGCACGTCGCGGGCAAGACCGGCACCACCAACGACTTCAAGGACGGCTGGTTCGTCGGCTTCTCCCCCGACATCATCGCGGCCGCCTGGGTGGGCTACGACCGCCCGCAGAGCATGGGGGTCTCCTCCACCGGCGGCCGGGTCGCGCTGCCGATCTGGATGGACTACATGCGCGAGGCCTACCCCAAGGAGCGGGACCGCCCCTTCCCCGAGATCCCGGGCGCGGTGTGGGCCCCGATCGACGAGTCCACCGGCCGGGTGGCCACCGGCGGGCGGGGCATGCCCTTCGTTCCAGGCACGGTCCCCCAGAACGTTGCTACAGAGGTCGGCCAGACCTCGGCCGAAGACCTGCTCACCAAGGAGTTCTGACCCCCGTGCCTCTGCTGCTGGCCCTGCTGTCCTGTACGACCGCCATCACCTCGACCTTCCTCACCTGCGAAGTCGATCTGGCCGCCGTCGAGCCTGCCGCGGCGCTGCCCGGCGACGCGATCACCCTCACCGCGGGCCCGCTGACCGAGTCCTGGGACACCGCCGTCCTGATCGGCTCGGAGCGCGCCGAGGTGGTCTCCCTCGATCGCACCGGCTGCGAGGAGTGCGACTCCTGCCGGGTGTCCTACGCGTGCGACGTCTGCAGCGATTGCGACGCCTGCGACGCCCTGTGCGTGAGCACCTGCGTCGAGACGGTCACCGTCCTGGTGCCCGACCTGGGCGCCGGCCCCACCGCCATCTCGATGTTCAACACCCACGGCGGCTCCAAGCGCCTCGACTTCACGGTGCTGTCCACCGGGGGCGACGACACCGGGGACACCGCAGGCGACGACACCGCGGACACCTCGGGCGGAGACTCCGACTCGGAGTGAGCCATCCGGCGCTTGCCGCGCAGGGCCGACCGGCGCTATACAGTACCGTCTCCCTTCACGGCCCGATCTTCCTCTGCGGTGCCATATCGCTTAACTTCGCCTTGTTGGCGCGACACTTCGTCCATGCCCCGCTGCTTGGAGTCCTTGATGCGAACCGCCCCCACCGCCGTCGGCTGCGCCATGCTCGCGCTGGCCGCCGCCCTCTCCCCCGCCGCCTTCGCTGGTGGCGTCGGCGTCTTCACCACCGGCGGGTTCCACCAGGAGAACATCTACGTCTACGACAGCTACGACGTGGAGAACCCGGACACCGTCCAGACCATCGTCTACCAGCAGCGCCCCAACTACGGCTTCGGCATCCAGGGCCTGCTCGGCGACCGCGATGATCGCGTCCTGGGCCTGATGAAGTTCTACTACATGTCGGACTCCCCCCCCATCGACAGCGGCGTCATCGACAAGGCCCAGGCCAAGGGCGCCGAGCCCGGCGAGGACGGCCTGCTCTACGCCCTGCCCCGCACCGAGGCCCGGCCGATGGGGCTTGCGCTGGCGGGCGTGCAGTGGGGCATCCTGCCCGACCCGGGCGCGCTCCAGCTCAACGCCGTCACCAGCCTCGGGGCTGGTGTGTTGACGAATGACAACACCGAGTTCATCCTCGCGGAGGTCGGCGCGGGCGCCCACTACGGGCTCACCGAGCAGATCCAGATCAACGCAGAGCTGGCCTACAACCTTCGTATCCGCAAGAACTTCTACCACGGCGTCAACGCGAACCTCGGGGTTCGCTTCATGTTCGACTGATTCCTTGCCGCTCCGACCTGCGCTCATCGCCTGCGCCCTGGGCTCGCTCGTCGCGTGCTCCCCGCCGGTCTCCGACCAGCCCGGCTGGCTGGACGAGGTCGAAGCCAGCGGCCCGTGCTACCGGGCGAACCTGCTGGACGGCCTGTCCACCGCGTCCACCGACGAGCTGCACGACACCTTCGACTGCCTGAACCGTACCGGGCTGCTGGAGCCCCTGTCCCCCGTCGTGGACGCCCTGGACACCCCCACCCGCTCGGGGGAGCCCGCCGGCGTGGAGCTGGCCCTGGCCATCGAGGCCGCCCGGGGGGTGGAGCTGGACCTGTTCGGGCTCGCCGGCGGCGCGCTGGACCTGCTGCAGAGCGAGGACCGTCCGCTGGAGCTTGCCGTGCGGGCCTCGGTGGAGCTGCTCTACGGCACCTCCTGGACGCGGCTCGCCAACGGCGAGGTCAACCTCCAGCCCGGCTCGTCCCTGGACAACGGCGTCGTGCGCCCCCTGCTCCCGGGGCTGCGGCGCGCGGCCACCGCCACCCTCGATGACGACCTCCTCGTCAACGATCTGCTGGCCGACGCCCTGGAGTCTCCGCTGGCGGTGGACGCCCTGCACACCGTCGCCGCGCTCTCCACCACCGACGACGCCGGGCTCCGCGCCACCCTCGACGACCTGCCCCGCGACGTGGCCGACGCCATCGAGCGCAGCCGCGACGCCAGCAACGACCGCTGGGCCGAGGCCTCGGGGGACTCCCTGCGGGACCTCTCGGACAAGCTCATGGTCGAGACGGGCAACGACGGGCGCATCGCCCTGGAGCACCTCGCCGACCCCGCCCGGGTCATGCTGGCCGACGAGACCCTGCGCGACCGCATGGGGGCCGCCTTCAGGCGCCTGGACACCCAGGGCCGCCTGCGCCCGGTGCCCCCCCAGCTCCTCTACCTGGCCCAGGTGGACGCCGAGGGCGGCAGCCTCCAGACCGGCGAGGACTCTGCCCTCGTCACGCTGCTGCGGCTCATCCACGACGCCAACACCCCCATGCGCTGCTCCCTCGACCTGTGGGTGACCAACCTGGACGTTGACCTGGGCAACCTCTCGGTCAGCCTGCTCGAGGAGATGGCCCAGCTCGATCCCTCCACGGTCACCGGCGGCGTCGACCTGCTGGGCACGGTCATCGGCTGGCCGCTCAGCCAGGGGATCCTGGAGTCCGTCGCCGACAGCGGCGTCTGCCCCGCCCTGGACCGCCAGATGGTCGCGGACCTGGAGTCGATCGACCGGTTCAACGACCCCGAGACCTCCGACCTCCTGATCGTCATCCTGGACGTCCTCGACGCGGTCTACGACGGGCCCACGTCCCGCATGCCCGAGCTGGTGGACATCCTGGCCACCGTGCACGCCTTCGAGGCCACCGAGCCCTTCGAGGAGCTGCTGCGCGACGTGGGCACCCGGGCGCTGGTCTATGACGTGCTCGATCTGGTCCCGGTGGTGCTCGACCCCGCTGGCAACCTGGACACCTCCAGCTTCCCGGAGGGCGCCGCCCCCCTGGACTTCGACGGCGTGTGGGCGATCGCGCAGGCGGCGTTCTCTCCGCGCGGCTCCGGCCGCACCGCAGTCGAGGAGCTGGCCCCGGCCTTGAGGGCCATCACCCTTCGCGACGAGACCTGGGTGGCGATCGGCAACCTGGGCGGCCTGCTGGACCGCACCGACGCCGAGACCGGCCACATCGCCGATCTCATCGCCCCCATCGCGGCGCTGGACCCCGAGCTGGAGGGCGTCCGGGCCCTCGCCCCCGCGCTCCGGGACGACGCCATCGCCGGTGCGGCGCTGCGCATCCTGGAGACCCCCGAGGTCGTCGACGCCGTGGGACGCGCCGAAGTGTCACGCGAAGGCCCCATGCCCTGGTACGCCCGGCTGGTTACCGGGGGTACCCTCGACGCGGTGCTCGCGTGGATGGACTGGACCTTCGCGCTGCTGGAATTCGACGACACCGAGGCCTGAGTTGCTGCACACCGACGCCCACTACCAGGCGCTGCCGCGCCCCGGCGCAGGCGTGGACCATCGCTACGGCGACCGCGTCCACCTGCTCTCCTACCCCTACCCCATGTCCCTGCTCGCCGAGCTGTGCGCGGAGACCACGGGGCAGCCCCGCTTCAACCAGATCGTCTGCACCCTGTACGACTGGCTGCTGGGAGAGATCGCCAGCCGCGAGCTGGCCACCGCGCGGGCTGACCTGCCCACCCGCATGAAGGTCTACAACCCTGAAGGCGTCTACGCCGGCCAGGTGCTGGACCCCTCCCAGAAGGTCGTCGTCGCCGCGATGGCCCGAGCGGGCATCCTGCCGGGCATGCGCTTCTACGACGCCCTCAACTACCTGCTGGATCCCCCCTGCGTGCGCCAGGACCACGTCTTCCTGGGGCGCCGCACCGACGCGTCCGGCCAGGTGGTGGGCGTGGAGCTCTCCGGCAGCAAGATCGGCGGGCCGGTGGACGACGCGGTGGTCCTGCTCCCCGACCCGATGGGCGCCACCGGCCGCTCGCTGATCGAGGTGCTGCGCCTCTACCAGGACCACGTCCCCGGCACCCCCCGCGCCCTCATCGCCGCCCACCTCATCGTGACCCCGGAGTACATCCAGCGGGTCTGCGAGACCTTCCCGAACGCCATCATCTACGCCATCCGGCTGGACCGGGGGCTCTCCACGCCCCAGGCCCTCGCCGCCGCGCCCGGCGTCCACTGGGACCAGGAGAAGGGCCTGAACGACAACCAGTACATCGTCCCCGGCGCTGGCGGGCTGGGCGAGCTGATGAACAACGCGTGGGTGTGACATGGACCTGAGTCGAGTCCGCGTCCTCATCGACGAAGACGCGCTGCGCGCCCGCATCCAGGACCTGGGAGCGGAGATCCGCGCCGAGTACGGCGACGCCCCCGTCACGGCCATCGCCGTGCTCAAGGGCAGCTTCATGTTCATGGCCGATCTCGTGCGCGCCATCGGCGGGGAGGTGCGCTGCGAGTTCCTGGGGGTCAGCTCCTACCACGGCGGCACCCGCTCCACGGGCGTGGTCCGCATCACCCAGGACCTCAAGCACCCCATCGAAGGCCAGCACTGCCTGATCGTCGAAGACATCGTCGACACCGGCCTGACCATGGACTACCTGCTGCGCCTGCTCCAGGTGCGCAAGCCCCGCAGCCTCAAGATCGTCACCCTGCTGGACAAGCCGACCAACCGCGAGGTCGACGTCGACGTCGACTTCGTGGGCTTCACCATCCCCGACGAGTTCGTGGTGGGCTACGGCCTGGACCTGGGTGAGGTCTACCGGAACCTCCCCTACATCGCGGTGTATACGCCATGAAGATCATCCATACCGACGACGCCCCCGCCCCCGTCGCCCACTACAGCCCCGCCATCGTCCACGGCGGCGTGGTCTGGTGCGCCGGCCAGGTCGCCATCGACCCCAAGACCGGCGAGATGGTCCGCGACTCGGTCCGCGGCGAGACCCGCCAGGTGCTGCGCAACCTGCGCGCGGTGCTGGAGGCCGCCGGCAGCAGCATGTCCCGCGCCCTCAAGGTCACCGTCTACCTGGCCGAGATCACCGACGGCGCGGCCATGAACGAGGAGTTCGCGGCGGCCTTCGGCGATCACAAGCCCGCCCGGGTGACCATCGCGGTGAAGGGTCTGCCCCTGGGCGCCCGCGTCGAGATCGACTGCATCGCCGCGCTGAACGACTGACCCGCCCCCCGGGGCGTCAGCTCTCCTTGCGGCGGCGCTTGCGGCGCTTGCGGCTGGTCTTCCCGCTGCGGCTGCGGGTGGCCTCCACCGTCTCCTCGAAGCGGTGGACCTGCTCCAGGATCTCCTCGCCATAGAGGGTGACCTGCCACCCGCGGATCTCGTCGATCTCGCGGAGCTGGTCGAGCGTCTGGGGGCGCACCCCGGCGATGGCCTTGAGCTGGGCGTTGGAGGCCACCAGCACCAGCGGCACCTGATCGCGCTTGCGCACCTTGGCCCGCCACTCCTTGAGCAGGCCGGCGAAGCGCTCGGTCTCGCGGGTGCCGAACAGGGAGCGGGTGCCCGACTTCTTGCGGGGCGGCGGCTCGGGCAGCGGGGAGGCGTCCTCCAGGCCGGCCTTCACGGCCTCCAGCATGGCCTCCCCGTAGCGCCGGAACATCGACGACCGGGGCCGCCCGAGCTGGTGGAGCCCGTCCAGGGTGGTGGGGCGGCGCACCGCCAGCCGGGTCATGATCTGATCCGGGAAGACCTTGTAGGGAGGGCGATCCATTGCCTGGGCGCGGTCGTCCCGCAGGTTGTGGAGCTGGCGCAGCACCCGCTGGCTGGTCTCGTCCATGCGGCGCACGCCCTTCATGTGCATCCAGGCGTTGACCTCGGAGCGCTGGCGCCACTCCCGCTGCTCGACCAGCGCGCACTCCTCGGCCACGATGTGGGCCCGCCCCTTGCGCTCGAGCTTGAGGGAGAGCACCTCGCGCAGCGCGATCAGGAAGTGGGTGTCGCCCCGGGCGTAGTCGACGTGCTCGGGCTGCAGCGGGCGCATGGCCCAGTCGTGGGTCTGGTACTTCTTGTCGATGTGCACGCCGAAGAAGCGCTCGATGAGATCGGCGAGCCCCACCTTGGGCAGGCCCAGGAACTGGGCGGCGATCATCGTGTCGAAGATCCCCCGCAGGTTGAAGTCGAAGTCCCGCTTGAGGCAGACGACGTCGTAGTCGGCCCCGTGCAACACCTTGACCACCGCGGGGTCCGCCAGCACCGGCCCCAGGGCCGAGATGTCCTCGATCGCCAGCGGATCGATGATGTAGTCCCTGGCGCTGTCCGAGATCTGGATGAGGCAGACCTTCTCTCGGTAGTGGTGCATCGAGTCGGACTCGGTGTCCACCCCGATGACAGCCTGTTGGTGAAGGTGTTCGCATATGGACGCGAGGGTGTCCGCGTCCTCAACCATGATCAGCGGGGTCTCATCCATCTCTGTTCCATCTCAGGCGCACCTTCCCCCCTAACGCTGCGGATCGGCGCGATCAAAGGCGCGCCATCCGGAGAGCACGCGTATCATCGCTGCGAGCCCGGCCGCCAGGGCGGCCAGAGCGAAGTCCTGGGCCTGCGCGCGCCGGGGTGGCCCGGGGGGTGCGGCGGTCGCGGTGCCCTCCAGCCCGAGCAGCGCCGCCTCAAAGGCCGCCTCGATCCCATCGCTTGCCAGAGCGGCCTCCGCGGCGTCCGCCAGGGATCGCTGCGCCGCCCGATCGATCCCGGACCGACCGGGCGCCCCCGCCGCGACCCGCGCCGCCCCCTGCGCCGAGCAGACGACGATCAGGACCTCCTCGGGGGCGAGCGCCCAGTCCGCCCGCACCGCCTCGACATCCGGGCACCGCGACGCCGCCAGCATGACTGGCGCCGCGCCTCGCGCCCGGTGCAGCGCAGCGGCCCGGACGTGGAGGTCCGCCTTGCGGTGCTCGGCCATCAGCCGCTCGGGGTCATGGATGTAGAACCCCTCGGCCAGCGGCCCCCCCGCCGCGCCGCGGGCCACGCCCAGCCAGAGGGCGAGCGCGACGCCCGCCATCAGGCGCACGAGCCCGCCGCCCGGGAGGAGGGGCGCGCCTCGGAAGCACAGGATATCTCTCTACCTCTGGGCATGACCGCGCAGGCCGCTTCAAATGAAGTCTCGGACGGGTTTATCCTGCTCGGGGCGCCAACCGCCCGGACACGCTTGAACTACCCCAGGATACGTCCCTTGGAGTCCTTCACCGCGGGGAGCCCGTGAAATCGCCCGGAGATCGCGTCGGCCGTTTCCGCATCGAGCGCATGCTCGGTGAGGGCGGGATCGCGCAGGTCTACCAGGTGCGCCACGAGCTGCTGGACACCGTCCACGCGCTCAAGCTGCTCCCGGTGGCGCGGCGGGGCATGGCCAAGCGGCTGGTCCAGGAGGGCCGCATCCAGGCCCACCTGCGCCACCCCAACGTCGTCGCGGTCACCGATCTGGTCGAAGAGAAGGGCCAGATCGGCCTGGTGATGGAGTTCATCGAGGGCTACAGCCTCGAGGAGTGCATCCGCGAGGGCGGCCCGATGGAGCTGACCGAGGCGATGGATCTGTTCGGCCAGATCCTCTCCGGGGTCGCCGCCGCCCACCAGGCCGGGGTCCTGCACCGCGACCTCAAGCCCGCCAACGTGCTGCTCACCGCCGAGGACGACCGGGTGGTCGCCAAGGTCGCCGACTTCGGGATCGCCAAGTTCTCCAGCAGCGACGAGGAGCTGCGCTCGGGCAAGAACTCCCCGGTGGGCACCCCGGGCTACATGGCCCCCGAGCAGATCTCCGACGCCTCCCAGGCCGACGCCCGCTCCGACGTCTTCGCTCTGGGGGCGATCCTCTACGAGATGATCAGCGGGCGCCGCACCTTCGGCGGCCGCTCGGTGTCCCAGGTGCTGACGCGCACCTCCGAGGGCCGCTACACGCCGCTGCGCGAGCGGGTCCCCGCGGTCCCCGAGCACATCGACGACGCCGTGCGCAAGGCCCTCCAGGTCCGCCCGGAGGACCGCTTCCAGAGCTGCATGGCGCTGGCCCGGGCCCTCGGGATCGCCCGCCACATCGTGCCCCTCAAGACCATCCCTCCCACGGGCGACGACACGATCCCACCGACCGCGCGCGCGGGCGCCACCCTGCCGCCCACCACGCGCCCGCCGCCCCGCGCGCCCGTGAAGCGACCGCCGACCGACCCCGCGCGGCCGAAGGCCACCTCCACGTTCGACGAGTACCTGGCCAGCCACCCGACCCTGTCCCCCGACCCGTTGACCGACGAGACCCCGGCCTTCAACACCGCCTCGGACTTCCTCGACGTCGAGCCGGTGAGCCTGGACGGGGTGGGCGACAGCGGCGAGACCGACCCCGCCGACGCGGTGGACACCTGGTCGCCGGAGGACAACGAAGACGGCTTCGGCCTGCCCGGCGCTGACGCCACGCCTCTGGCCGCGCCCCCGCCGACGCGAAAGCCCAGGGTCAAGACCTGGAAGCCGCCCCCCTCGCCGGAGCAGAGCCGCAGCGCCATCTCCGTGTCCTCCGACCCCGAGCCGCTCCCGCCCGAACCCGAGCCGCCCACGCCGGCCCCGGAGCCCCCCCGGCCCGCGCCGCCAATGCCGGCGCCGCCAAAGCCGGCGCCGCCGCCCCCGCGGGCCACGCCGCCGCTCCCTGTTCAGCCCCGCCCTGAGCCTCCCCGGCCCGCGCCCGAGCCGCCGCCGCGGCGGACCCGCCCCATCGGCCGGGACGTCTCCAGCGCGATCGCCGAGTCGCTGGCCACCTCCGAGGTCGGCAGCGCCCCCGTGGTCGACGCCTCTGTCGACACCCCCGAGCCCCCGCCCCCGCCCGACGAGCCCGCGCGCCCCGACGTGGGCGAGGCGCTGGGCAACCTGGCCCGCACCCTCCTGCTCGTCGCGGCCCCCCTGCTGGTGCTGGGTGTGGCGCTGCTCATCGTCGGCTGGTTCGGCGCTGGCATGGTGGGCGAGGCCACCGAGCGCGCCGACCGGGTGGGGGTCCAGCTCGACGAGATGATGGGCGAGCAGGACGACATGGTCGCCGAGTACAAGGAGCTGGTCGTCCTCGCCCTGCAGGAGCCTGACGACGGCCCCGCCCGCAGCTACAACGTCGAGCAGGTGGAGCGCCGCCACGAGGACCTCAAGTCCGCCGCCGTGGGCCCCGCCCGGGTCGAGGCCTCCCGCGAGCTGGCCGACTTCATGTCCCTGGAGATCGGCAAGCTGCCCACCTTCCAGGACGACGCCGTCCAGCAGCGGCGCCGGGATCTGGAGTTGGAGCTGCGCGCGCTGCTCGACAACCACGGCCAGCACCAGGACGCCTTGACCGAATGGCACGCCCAGGTCGAGGCGCCGATGGGCTACATTGCCGTGCTGCTGGGCCTCGCCGAGGCCCCACCCCAGGAGGCGCCATGATCCGCCGCTGGCTGGAGGGCCGACGGGGCCGCGCGACGGTCCCGTCCGCCGACGTCGACCGCAGGCTGCTCCTCTACAAGTTCGACGCCTGCCCCTACTGCCAGCGGGTGGCCGTGGCCATCGAGCGCCTGGGCCTGGACGTGCCCACCCGCGACACCCGCATGGAGCCGGGCGCCCGGGCCGAGCTGGTCCGCATCGCCGGGGGCACCCAGGTCCCCTGCCTGCTCATCGACGACGTGCCCCTGCTGGAGTCCGCCGACATCGTGGCCTGGCTGGAGGCCTACGCCCGGCGGTGATCGAGCACGTGCCGGGCCTCGAAGGGCTCTGGCAGCAGCGCGCGCAGCGTGGTCTCCCGACGCACGCCGTCGGTGGTCGCCAGGATCAGCCGCATGTCCGGGCCGAACTCGTGCAGCACCTGTCGGCAGGCCCCGCAGGGGCTGACCGGCTGGTCGTGGTCGGTGACCACCGCGCAGGCCACCAGGCGCCTTGCGCCCTCGCTGACCGCCTTGAAGACCGCCACCCGCTCGGCGCAGCAGACGTGGGAGAAGCTGGCGTTCTCCACGTTGACCCCGGCGAAGATGCGGCCGTCGTCCGCCAGCACCGCCGCCCCGACCTGCACGTCGGAGTAGGGCGCCCAGGCGTGCACGCGCACCCGGGTGGCCGCCGCGACGAGCGCGCTGTCGCTCACGCCACCCGCTCCACGAGGTCGAGCAGCAGCGGCTCCAGGTGCCCCCGGGCCTGGTCGACGGAGCGCAGCACGTCCTCATGCTCCAGCGGCCCCTCGCCCAGCCCGGCGCCCAGGTTGGACACCATCGCGAAGGCCAGCACCTGGAGCCGGTCGAGGAACTGGGAGAGGGCCAGCACCTCGGGCACCATCGACATGCCCACCACGTCCGCGCCCAGGGTGCGCAGCATGCGGATCTCGGCGGGGGTCTCGTAGCTGGGGCCCGGCATGGCGCCATAGACGCCCTGGTGCAGGGTCAGGCCCAGCGCCAGCGCCCGCTCGGCGACCCTCGCGGCGAGCCCGGGGTCGTAGAGCCGGGTGAGGTCCGGGTGCCGGGCGCCGAAGAGGTCGCCCTGGGGCCCGTACAGGGGGTTCACGCCCATCAGGTTGATGTGGTCCCGGATCAGGAACAGGTCCCCCGGCGCGAGCCCGGGCGCGATGGAGCCCACAGCGCTGGTCAGGATGACCCGCTTCACGCCCCAGCGGGCGACCGCGCGTACGGCCCGCACGACCTCATCGATGGGGCGCCCCTCGTAGGCGTGCACCCGACCGGCGAGCAGGGCGACCCGGGCGCGGCCCATCGCCCCCACCACCAGCTCGCCGGCGTGGCCCACCACGCTGGTGGGCGGCAGGCCCAGGGAGGCGTAGGGGGCCACATCAGGCTCGGCGAGCAGCTCCCGGAGGCCCCCCAGGCCGCTGCCCAACAGGATCACCGCGTCGGGCGGGGGTCCGAATCGATCCTGGAGCGCCTGGGTTGCGGCGTCGACCTGCTTGAGGATGTCCTCAGCGTGTTGGGGCACGGGATTCCGGTGAGCGATCCGATCGAATATATCGGATCTGCGCATGCTGCGCCAGCGCCTGCCCTCAACGCCACCGCGCCAGGTACTCCGCAGGGGTCAGCCAGCGGTCGGGGCGCTGGTCCACCGGCGCCAGGGGGAGCGCCTCGATCGGGAAGCCGGTCGGCTCCCCGGGGGGGATGTGGAAGAGGTCGACACGCCCGGCCAGATCGCGCTGGGGGGACTCGCAGGCCTTGGTGAGCAGGCGGTCCAGCACCGCCAGCGGCCCCGGCCCCAGAGGCGCGCGGTCCAGCACCAGCGCCGTCACCCCGAGGTCGCGGAGCACGGACACCGGCCCGGCCGGCGGGACGGCCCAGCGGGGCTCCTCGGCCTGGGCGTTCGCCGCCAGCACCACCAGCGGGTCCGCCAGCAGGCGGCTGCGCCAGGTGGGCCCCATCCCGGTGAGCAGCGGGCGGCGGTGTACCGCCTGGAAGTAGAGCGCGCGCAGGTTCAGGCCCTCGCTCTCCGGGCCGGTCTCGATGGGCAGGTGCAGGACCGTGCCCTCCCCCTCGGCGAGCTGGGCGATGGCCACGGGGACGCGCCCGTCCACCGTGGGGCAGGTGCCGGAGAGCGCCAGGGCCTCGACCAGCGCGAGGGCCAGCACCCCGGCGGCCGGACGTCGGGGCAGGCGGGCGACCAGCAGCCCCGCCGCCGCCATCGCCGGCACCATCGCGATCTTCCAGTTGAGCACCGTGCCCGGCGGCAGAGGGAGCTGGAGCAGCCGCGCTGGCAGGGGCACCGCGCCGCCGCCCAACCGGAGCTTGATGCCCCCCCAGGCGACCTCCGGCCCCAGCGCGAGCACCACGCCCAGCGCCGCAGCGCCGCCGAGGGCGGCCACCCAGCCCCGGTGCCGACGCATCAGCCACAGCCCTCCGGCCAGCGCCGCCAGGCCCGCCAGGCCGGCGTGAACGCCCCACGCCCGCCAGGTCCACAGCGGCGCGGCGAGGTCCACGGGGTCCACGTAGGCCACCAACCCCTCCACCATCGGCCTCGGCATCGCCGCGCCGTGGCGCCAGGGCCACAGCGCGGGTGCTGCGACCGCCGCGCCGAGCCCGACCACCGCTGCGGTGCGCCGTCCCCCCGCCCCCAGCGAGGCCCAGCCCGCCATCATCAGGGTGACCACGCCGAAGACGGGGGTGCACAGCGCGGCCAGCCCAGCCGCCACGCCGCCGACCACCGGGGCACGCCAGCCCGCCTCCGGGCTCGCCGCCCCCCACAAGGCCAGCGCCACCAGCGGCACGCCCAGCCACTCCAGCCAGCCGCTGTGCACGGCCTGGAGCACCGCCGGGTTCAGCCCCCCGACCGCCGCCGCCGCCGCCGCCGCCACCGGGCCCGCCCCCACCGCGCGGGCGACGCCGTACAAGGCGAGCACCCCCGCCGCCAGCCAGGCCCAGGTGGTGAGCGTCACCGCCGCCGGCAGGGACACCGCGCCGCTCAACAGCGCCCCGGTGAGGAGCTGGAGCTTGCCGGCCAGGACCACCGGGCCGTCGACCGGGGGAGCCTCCACGCCGGTCAGCGCCCAGCGCGTCCGCGCCATGCCCCAGCCCTGGCCCCACGCCGCCCAGCCGCCGGGCAGCGCCTCCCCAAGCCGCCCCAGGGCCGGCCACAGCGTCGCAGCGGACACCGCGGCGGCCCCGAGCACAGCGATCAGTCCTTCGACGGGCCGGCGCATGAGCGGCCCCTTAACCTACCCACCCCCACACAGGAGTCTCCCATGTCACGAGCGGTGTTGATCACGGCGGGCGCGACCCGGAACCCCATCGACGCGATGCGCTACATCTCGGCGTGGTCGTCCGGGCGCACCGGCGTCGCCCTGGCGCGGGCGCTGGCCCCCCGCCACCCCGTCCACCTGCTCGCCTCCGCCGAGGCCAGCCTGCGCGCGGGGGACGTCTGCCCGACCGAGGGGTTCGGCTCCACCCGGGACCTCCAGGCCCGGATGCACGCCTGGATCGACGCGAACCCCGCAGGCGTGGTGGTCCACGCGGCCGCCGTGGGCGACTATGAGGCGGACGCTGAGGGGGGCAAGATCCCGTCAGGGCAGGCCGAGCTGCTGGTCCGCCTCAAGCCGGCGCCCAAGATCCTCGACGGGCTGCGCCCCCGGGCGCCGGGCCTGTTCCTGGTCAGCTTCAAGGCCGCCGGCCCGGAGACCACGCCCGAGGCGCTCGTGGACATCTGCCGGGCGCAGCTCCAGCGCACCGGCTCGGACCTGGTGTTCGGCAACGTGATCGGCGCCATCGCCTCCACCGCGACGCTGGTGGACCCCCACGCCCACCAGCGCTACGCGAGCCGGGACGACGCCATCGCGGCGCTCGCCCAGGCGATCAGCGGCCGTTGACGAAGCCCCGGGCGGCCAGGAAGGCGATCACCTGGTTCGCGCAGGCGTCGACGTCGTGGTCGGCGGTCTTCAGCACGATCTCGGGGCTCTCCGGCTCCTCGTAGGGGGCGCTGATGCCGGTGAACTCGGGGATGATGCCGGCCCGGGCCTTCTTGTAGAGGCCCTTGGGGTCGCGCTCCTCACAGACCTCCAGGGGCGCGTCCACGAAGACCTCGACGAAGGTGCCCGGGGGCATGATGCTGCGCACCGAGTCACGGTCCTCCCGGTAGGGGGAGATGAACGCGGTGGTGGTGATGACCGTGGCGTCGGCGAAGAGCTTGGCGACCTCGCCGATGCGGCGGATGTTCTCGGTCCGGTCCTCGGGGGAGAAGCCCAGATCCTTGTTGAGCCCGTGGCGGATGTTGTCGCCGTCGAGGGAGTAGGAGGTGCGCCCGCGCTCCAGCAGGAGCTGCTCGACGCGGCGGGACACCGTGCTCTTTCCGCTGCCGGACAGCCCCGTGAACCACACGACGCAGCCGCGCTGGCCGGTGGCGTCCTGGCGCTCAGCGGTGGTCACGTTCGCGTGATGCCAGGTGATGTTCTTGCTCTTGGGCTGAGCCATGGGACCGTCTCCTCAGAGGGAATGGGGGGGCCGGGATGTTTAACGCCCCCTCCAGAGCGGTCAAATGTCGTGACGGATCAGGCCCCCTCGGCCGCAGCGGCCGCGTCCCCGATCATCAGCCCGCAGGCCATCACCGTCACCTGAGGGTTCACCCCGAGAGAGCTGGGGAAGACCGAGGCGTCTGCGACGTGCAGGTTCTCCCAGCCCCACACCCGTCCGTCCGGGCCGACGACCGAGGTGTCCGGATCGGTCCCCATGCGGCAGGTGCCCATCGGGTGACTGGAGAGCGCCCGG
The DNA here is from genome assembly GCA_020632795.1 of Alphaproteobacteria bacterium. Classification (GTDB taxonomy): domain Bacteria; phylum Myxococcota_A; class UBA796; order UBA796; family CAJQPC01; genus JACKEV01. The sequence goes on along the minus strand of JACKEV010000018.1, from coordinate 100,473 downwards.
ATCCGGTGGAAGGGCAGGTCCAGCGACAGCGCCGCGTCCAGATCGTCTCCGGGGCGGAGGATGCCCAGACCGGTGACGGGGGGGACGGCGTAGCGGGCCCCGGCGGCGAAGAAGATCCGCGCGCAGGCCCGCAGCCCCTGGATCAGGCGGCGGCGGTCCTGCTCCCCGAAGGAGAACGAGATGGTGGTCGCCCCCACCTCGGCCACGGTGTCCTCGTCGTGGACCATCGCCCCCGCCGCCGCGAGGTAGGGCAGGTCCGCCATCACCTGGTTGATCTCCTCGCCCAGCGCCAGCGGCAGCGCCATGAAGCTCACGTCGGGGGTGACCGTGCCGGTCTCGAGCAGGAAGCCCTCTTCCCAGCGGTCGACGTAGTAGCCCTGGCTGACGCCCCACCAGTGGCGGATCGGCTCGTCGAACTTCGCGCAGACCGCCGAGGCCGGGTGCAGGCGGAGGTGCCGGCCGACGTGGTCGTTGGGGGCCATGCCGTTGGCGGTCAGGAAGCGGGGCGAGCCGATGGGGCCGCCGGAGAGCACGAACCGGGGCGCGGTCACCCGCCAGGTCCCCACCGTGTTGAAGTCGTGGTCCAGGACGCGCCCGCCCACGGCGGTGACCCGCCCGCCGTCGCTCTCGACCGACTCGGCCCGACAGTCGGCGTAGACCCCAACGTTCCCGCTCAGCAGCGCGCGGGCCAGGAAGGTGCGGTCCGCCGAGTTCTTGCCCCCGGACGGGCAGCCGAGTTGGCAGACCCCGCAGCCCCCGCAGCCCGGCGCCGACCGGTGCATGAACGCGCCCCCGGGGATGCCCAGGGCCTCGACCCCGTCCCGGAAGATCGTGTTGTTGCGCCCCTGGACGTTCTCGGGGTTGACGATGATGCCCAGGGTCTCCCAGACCTCGTCCAGGCGCCGCTCGAAGCTGCCCTCGGGGTCGAAGCCGAACCGCTCGCGCCACCCGGACAGCACCTGGGGCGGCGTGCGGAACGAGATCGCGGAGTTGATGAGCGTGCTGCCGCCCACCCCCCGGCCGCCGTTGATGGGCATCAAGCCCTCGCCGATGGCCGCGCGGGTGCCCTGATCCTGGTAGAGGTTGCGCAGGGCGAAGGGGTTGTCCGGCTTGAAGTCCGCGGGGCTCCAGTGGCGCCCCTCCTCGAAGACCGCCACCTTGAGGCCGCGCCGCGCCAGGGCGAAGGCCGCCGCGCAGCCCCCCGCCCCCGCGCCGATGACGGCGACGTCGGCGGCGACCTCCAGGGTCCCGCCGTAGTCGGCGTGCCCCAGCTTCCCCGTGCGCAGGCTCATGCCGGACCTCCGGGCGGGCAGCGGTATTGGAAGCCCACGGCCTCCAGCACGCGCGGGTGGTTGAAGAAGGCCATCGCCATGACGGACTTGATGGCGTCGACGCCGAGGTTCTGGGGGAAGTCCTCGGCCCAGGCGGTCAGGATCTCGGCCTGCTCTGCGCGGGTGCCGGCGTGGAAGCGGGTGCCGTGGGTGAACACCGAGGTCAGATCCAGCGCGCGCAGCAGGTAGCGGAAGGAGACCGAGGCCGCCTCGGCGAGGGTGTTCGTCATGAGCGCGTCCACCCGCAGCGGCAGATCGACCTCCCGCCAGGAGACACCGATGGCGTTGCCCTCCGGGAACATCAACTCGCTGATCGCCTCGATGATCTCCAGCTCGCGGCGGGTGAGCAGCGCCGCCCCCGGGGCCGGCGCGCCCAGCCAGGCCAGTCGGCCCACGCCGCCAGCCGCCCCCAGGCCCCCCACCACGAGCCCCACCCGGAGCAGGCTGCGCCGGCTCATCAGCGCACGCGGGGCGTCGGCGTTGCTCAAGGGCACCTCCGGGGGGCTGCTCTATGCACCGTATCAGGCTATGGGGCAAGCCGGCTTCCTTGTTGCCCCCCACCCAGGAGTCCCCGATGGTCCACGGCGGTCGATTGGTCGCGCGCGCGCTCGCGAACGAAGGCGTGAGCCACCTCTTCACCCTCTGCGGGGGGCACATCCAGCACATCTACGACGGCTGTCTGGATGAGGGCATCCGGGTGGTCGACTTCCGCCACGAGCAGGCCGCCGGGCACGCCGCCGAGGGCTGGGCGCGGGCCACGGGCCAGCCCGGCGTGGCCGCCGTCACCGCGGGCCCCGGCGTCACCGACGCGGTGACCGCCGCCGCCAACGCCTTCCGCGGCGGCACCCCCATGATCCTCATCGGCGGCCAGGGCCCGGCCTTCTTCCGCGAGATGGGCAGCCTCCAGGAGATGGACCACGTCTCGCTGCTGCGCTCCATCACCAAGTGGTCGGTCACCATCCCGGAGACCCGACGCATCCCCGACTACATCGCGATGGCCTTCCGCAAGGCCACCACCGGGGTCCCGGGGCCGGTGTTCCTGGAGATGCCCCTCGACATCCTGATGAACTTCGAGAAGATGGACGGCGTCAACTGGCCCTCCGACTACCGCACCGCGGCCGCGCCCGGCGGCGACCCCGCCTACATCGAGCAAGCGGCGGCCCTGCTGGCCAAGGCCGAGCGGCCTGTGGCCGTGGTCGGCACCCAGTGGTGGTGGTCCCCCTACCGCGACGTCGTGGCGCAGTTCGTGGAGCACTTCGACCTGCCCGTGTTCTTCAACGGGGGCGCACGGGGCGCGCTGCCGCCGGACCACCCCAACAACTTCCGCCTCTGCCGCTCCAAGGCCATGGCCCTGAGCGACCTCGTGCTCATCTTCGGGACGCCGTGGGACTTCCGCCTGGGCTACGGCCAGAAGGTGCCCGCGGAGGTGCCGGTGGTGCAGGTCGACCTCGACCCCGACGTCATCGGGCACAACCGGGGCGCCCAGGTGGGCGTGGTCGGGGACACGGGCCTGGTGATGAAGCAGCTCGTCGAGGCCGGCGCGTCGGCCACCCACGCCGACTGGCTGGAGGCGGTGCGCGGCTTCGAGCAGGCGAAGTTCGCGAAGATGGTCCCCGAGATGCAGTCGGACGCCTCGCCGGTCAACCCCCTGCGCTTCTCCAAGGAGCTGGCCGACGCCATCCCGCCCGACGCCACGGTGGTCTGCGACGGCGGCGACATCGTCGGCACCGCCGCCAAGCTGGTGGCCACCCACCGGGGCGGCCACTGGATGGATCCCGGGCCGCTGGGCACCCTGGGCGTGGGCCCGTCCTACGCGATGGCCGCGCGCCTGGCCCGCCCCGAGAGCCCCGTGTTCATCATCTACGGGGACGGCTCCTTCGGGCTCAACGGCATGGAGTTCGAGGCCGCTGTGCGCCAGGACATCCCCATCATCGGCGTGGTGGGCAACGACGCCGCCTGGACCCAGATCCGCCGGGGCCAGGTGCAGATCTTCTCCCCGGACCGCGCCCCGGCCACCGAGCTGGAGTTCACCCGCTACGACAAGATGGTCGAGGCCCTGGGCGGGCACGGCGAGTTCGTCGAGCGCCCCGAGGACATGCGGCCCGCCATCGACCGGGCGCTGGCCAGCGGCAAGCCCGCGCTGGTGAACGTCAAGATTGGCGCGTCGGACTTCCGTCAAGGTGCGATCTCGGTGTAGATCCCTTCATGCTCTCCACCCTGCTGCCCTACGCCCTGCTCTGGCTCGGGCTCGTGCCCCTGGCCCACTTCATGATCCGTGCGCCATGGCAGGTGTCCACCGCGTTCTGGGTCGTCGTGCCGCTGGTCACCGTGCCGATCTGGTTCATGCACCAGCCGCTCTCGGCGTGGTCACCGGTGGACCTCATCAAGGGCACGGTCTTCATCCTCAGCGCGCTCGGGATCAGCATCAGGCCCATCTGGCAGCGCTCATCCTTGAGGCTCTTCGGGTGGCTCGCCATCCTCTCCCTCGTGCTCAACGTGGTGCCGGGCATCGCCATCGACCTGAGCTACGGCACGCCGCTGAACGCGCTGGTGGGTGTGCTGGTGCTCGTCGGGATCGGGGGCTGGCGCTCGGTCTCCTACGGACCGGTGCGCGAGGTGGAGCACATGAACATGGACCTGGGCTGGGCCTGGGTCGTCGCCTACACCGCCTGGGTGATGTCGGTGTCCGCGATGATGGCGGACGGACGGGTCCTGGGGCGTCAGATCAGCGGCCTCCTCGCGGCGCTGGTGCTGCTGCCCTGGTGGGGTCAGGAGCGCTGGATCACGCTGCGGATCTACGGGGTCGGGCTGTTCTTCCTGGGCGTGTTCACCCTGCGGCCGCTGTTCGAGACCTGGCTGGATACACCGGGGGGCCCCTTCCCGAGGGTCGCGCTGGGCTGCTCGATCGTCGGCCTCGGGGGCGCGGTGTTGGCGGTACGGCGGAACTGGCGCCGCTGGTTTTCAGCGGGCTGACCGGCGCTGCATCGGCGACGACCGCCGATCGCCTAAGACATCAAGATTTCTTGATTTGTGAATAAGTCCCTTTCAAGGGACGGAATGTCTGAGGTTGCCGCGCCTCGATCTGCAGAAGTGCTTCAGATCTCTGGAGTCATTCCTTACACTTTTTTATACAGCAACCGGAGAGCATAACCCAGGGAGAGAGCATGAGCAAGTCAACACACGTCCTTGGCGTCACCGCCATCCTGATGTTGGCGGCACCCTCGATCGCGAACGCAGAGCCGACGTGCCCCACGGACTACAACGTGATCACGGGGACCAGCGGCGATGACACGCTGATCGGGACCAGCGGCAACGACTGCATCATCGGCAAGGGCGGCGATGACATCATCGACGGCCTGGAGGGCGACGACGTCATCTACGGCGGCAACGGGAACGACATCATCTACGGAGGGCTGGGGGCCGACTCCATCAACGGCAATGATGATGATGACATCATCTTCGGGGACGACGGCAGCGGCACGGGCTCCGGCGACGGCGACGACTGGATCGTCGGCAACGGCGGCGACGACTGGATCGACGGCGGCGACGGTGAGGACTACATCAAGGGCGGCGACGGCGACGACGAGCTGTACGGCGGCGGCGGCAACGACTGGATGCTGGGCAGCGGCGGCGAGGACGTCATGGCCGGCGACACCGAGTCCGACGTCGTGCGCGGCGGGGACGCCGACGACGTGCTCTGCGGGGACGACGGGCTGGACGAGCTGAAGGGCGGCGACGGGCCATACGACCGCCTGCACGGCGGCGACGGGCCTGACATCCTGCGCGACAGCAGCGGCGCGAGCGCGGTCCACGGCGGCGGCGACGACGACGACATCCAGATCACCTGGCCGGCTGGCTGGCTCAACGAGTGGGGCTACCCCTGGCTCGTGGGGGCGGTCTCCGGCGGCTCCGGCGACGACGACGTGCGCCTGACCATCGACTCGACCAACCCCGACTTCTACATCCTCGCCTACGGCGACGACGGCTACTGCAGCAGCGCGAACGACGGCACCGCCGACTACATCCGTGTGACGGGTCCGCTGCACGCCTGGTCGGCCTTCCCGGACTTCGAGACGGTCGACCTGCGCTGAGGTCCGGGATATGCGCGGGGGGTGATCGCCCTCCTCACCGGTCTGGCCGCAGGCAGCCTGCACGTCGTCTCCGGGCCCGACCACCTCGCGGCTCTGGCCCCCCTCGCCCTGGAGGACCGGGCCCGCGCCGGGTGGCGGGGCGCAATCTGGGGCCTCGGGCACGGCCTCGGGGTGGTGGCGGCCGGCGGGCTGGGCCTGCTGGCCCGCGCCTGGGTGGACCTCGCCGTGGTCTCCGCGTGGTCCGAGCGGCTGGTGGGGGTCCTCCTCGTCGGGTTGGGGGTGTGGGCGCTGCGGCGGGCCCGCGCGCTCACCATCCACGCCCACCCGCACCACCATGAGGCCACCGGGCACAGCCACCTCCACGTCCACACCGGCGCCCACCCCCACGACCACCCCCGGGCGCACCGGCGGCACACCCACGCCGCGTTCGGGGTGGGCGTCCTGCACGGCGCTGCGGGCGCGGGGCACCTCTTCGGCGTGCTGCCCGCCCTCGCGCTGGAGACGCCGGACGCGGTGCTCTACCTGCTCGGCTACCTGGTGGCGGCGGTCCTCTCGATGGCCGCGTTCGGGGGCGCGCTGGGGCAGCTCCTGCGGTGGGGCAGCCCTGCGGCGGTCCGCCGGCTCGTCGCGGTGAGCGGCCTGGTGGCGATCGCCGTGGGCGTGGTGTGGCTTGCCACCACCCTGCCGGCTGCATAACCCCTCCTCCCTCCCGCTCGGAGCCCGGCGATGTTGACCCTCGGCGACCACACCCTGCGCTCGCGGCTGATCGTGGGCACCGGCAAGTACCGCGACTTCGAACAGATGCGCGCCTGCCACCAGGCCGCCGGCGCCGGCATGGTCACCCTGGCCATCCGGCGGGTCGACCTCAACGCCGCTGAGGGCGCGAACATCCTCGACTACATCGATCGGGAGCAGATCCTGCTGCTGCCGAACACCGCGGGCTGCTACACCGCCGAGGAGGCCATCGTGACCGCCCGGCTGGCCCGCGATCTGCTGGGGACCGACCTGCTCAAGCTGGAGGTCATCGGCGACCCCCGCACCCTGTTCCCCGACAACGAGGGCACCCTGGAGGCCGCCCGGGCCCTGGTGGAGGATGGCTTCACCGTGCTGCCGTACTGCCTGGACGACCCGATCGCCTGCCGAAAGCTCCAGGACATCGGCTGCGCCGCGGTCATGCCCCTGGCCGCGCCCATCGGCTCGGGCATGGGCATCCGCAACCCCACCAACCTCGCGCTCATCCTGGAGGCCGTCTCCATCCCGGTGATCGTGGACGCGGGCGTGGGCACGGCGTCCGACGCGGCGGTCGCGATGGAGCTGGGGGTGGACGGCGTGCTGCTGAACACCGCCATCGCGGGCGCGAAGGACCCCGTGAAGATGGCCACCGCGATGCGCATGGCCGTCGAGTCCGGGCGGCTGGCCTTCGAGGCGGGGCGCATCCCGCGCAAGCTCTACGCCAGCGCGTCCAGCCCGACGGACGGGCTCATCCAGGTGCGCCGCCCGGTCGACTGAGTGCGTCGCCTGCTGCCCATCACCCCGGGGGACCCCACCCGGGATCTGCGCGCCGACGCCCGCGCGCTGGCGCAGGCCGGCTGCGACGCGCTGCTCCTGCGGGAGCCCGAGCGGGACCCGGCGGACGTCCTCGCCCTGGCCGAGGACCTGCGCGCCCTGCTGCCCGGGCTGATCGTCCACGCCCGCTGCCCCGGCGGCGTGGACGTGGCGCAATCGCTCGGGGCGCCGCTCCACCTCCCCGCGTGGATGGACCTGCGCGCCACCCGCGAGCGCTTCGACGGGCCCGTGGGGATCTCCACCCATGCGCCCGATCAGGCCCGCGACGCCTTCTCGCAGGGGGCCGCGTGGGTGCTGCTGTCTCCCGCCTTCGCGCCCCTCTCCAAGCCCGACGACCGGCGACCTCCCCTGGGGCTCCAGCGTATCCTCCAGGTTCAGCGCGCGGTCCCGGGGATCGTCTTCGCGCTGGGGGGCCTCACCCCCGAGCGCGCGGGGGCGGCCTGGAGGATGGGGATCGAAGGGGTGGCCGCCCTCGGCGGTGTCTTCGGGGACGATCCCGCCGCGACCCGGGCGCGCGCAGCGGCTTACATCCGCCAGCAGAATCGATTAGATTAGATCCGTTCTAAATCTCCCAACCCTGCCCCGGAGACCCCATGAAGCCCCTGATGCTGATCGCGATGCTCGCGGCCTGCGGCGGTGCGGACACCACCACCCCCGAGCCCACGCCCGAGCCCCCCGCCAAGTCCGACGCCAAGGCCCTCATCGAGAGCGCCAACAAGGTCTTCGCCCCGCTGCCCTCGGTCGCCGAGAGCGAGACGAACCCCATCACCGACGCCAAGGTCGAGCTGGGCCGGATGCTCTACTACGAGAACCGGATGTCCAAGGCCCAGGAGATCTCCTGCAACTCCTGCCACATGCTCGACCGCTACGGTGTGGACAACGAGCCCACCAGCCCCGGCCACAAGGGGCAGCGCGGCGGTCGCAACTCGCCGACCACCTACAACGCCGCCTTCCACCTGGCCCAGTTCTGGGACGGCCGCGCCGCCGACGTCGAGGCGCAGGCCAAGGGTCCGGTCCTCAACCCCATCGAGATGGCCATGCCCTCCGAGGACGTGGTCATCGCCACCCTCAAGTCGATCCCGGGCTACGCCGACAAGTTCGCGGCAGCCTTCCCCGACAACCCGGACCCGATCAACTACGACAACGTCGCGCTGGCCATCGGCGCCTTCGAGCGCCAGCTCGTGACCCCCTCCCCCTTCGACGCCTTCCTGGGCGGCAAGGAGGACGCGCTGACCGCCGAGCAGCAGGCGGGCCTCAAGACCTTCATGGACACCGGCTGCGTGTCCTGCCACAGCGGCGCGCTGCTGGGTGGCCAGAGCTACATGAAGCTGGGCATGGTGCGCCCGTATGAGACCGCGGACGTCGGCCGCGCCGAGATCACCGGCAACGACGCCGACAAGTTCTTCTTCAAGGTGCCCAGCCTGCGCAACATCGAGAAGACGGGCCCGTACTTCCACGACGGCTCGGTGGCGACCCTGCCCGAGGCCATCCGCCTGATGGGCGCCCACCAGCTCGGCCAGGACCTGTCCGACGAGAAGGTCGCTTCCATCGAGGCATTCCTCAAGAGCCTCACCGGCGAGCTGCCCAAGGACTACATCGCGAAGCCCGAGCTGCCGGCGAGCGGCCCCAAGACGCCGAAGCCCGACCCGAGCTGAGGTCGGAAGCGCCCGCTCCACAGCGCCGCGTCGACCCCGGTCGGCGCGGCGCGTGGCTGTCTAAACCCCTGTCACAGGTCAGCTTTCATCCACTTGCCCAGGGGCCTGGGACCGCGTATCCTGTGTGCCTGTCCCTCTCACCCGAGGTTGGACCATGACCGGTCACCAGGCTGCCCTCCAGGAGCTTGATCGCTACGCAAGGATGTGCGTGCGCCACTCCTACGACCAGTACGCGCGCCACGGTACCCTGCACAGCAAGGCCGAGAAGGCCTTCGAGGACCCGAACGTCTGGAAGCACAAGTGGGTCCCGGACGACTTCGACATCGGCGAGGCTCGCAACCACCCGGTGTTCCAGCACAGCTTCTCCCCCGAGCAGCAGCTCGCCTGGAACCACCTCCAGTGGGGCATGGAGTACACCGTCGTGGCCCAGGGCGAGCGTCAGATCATCGTCCTGAACAACTACGCGGTCCGCCAGTACAAGGATGTGCTCCCCAGCATCGTCGATCTGGAGCACCGCGAGTCCTACGAGGAGGTCGACCACATCCAGGCTTTCGAGGTGGTCCTGGAGGGCCTGCGGTCCCGCTACTTCCCGCACAAGGCCGGCGCTCTGTGGTCCAAGCCGGCCTCGGGCTTCGGCAGCAACCGTCTGAACTCGGTGGTTCGCCACACAATCGGCGTGGCCGCCGAGAAGATGCTGGGCGCCAACTTCCCGGTCCTGTTCTTCCTCACCCGCGGCCTCAAGACCCACAACTTCAAGCCCTTCGAGAACGCCATCGCCACGTTTGACGACGGCCACGAGGGCATGAAGATGATCAGTCACCTCCACCGCCTCGACGAGTCGCGTCACATGGCCACGGCGCTGTACATCGCCAGGCTGTCCACCGAGGTGCTCGACACCCTGCCCCGCGAGAGCCAGTTCCTCTTCAAGATGGCTGTCAAAGCTGCCTTCCCAGCCAACCGGCAGGCGGACTACCGGCTCTCCTACTGGAAGACCGTGTTGGATGAGGCCGTCATCTTCCAGGACATCCCGCGGGCCGAGCGCGACGCCCTCTTCGATCACATCACGACGCGCACCCACGCGAACCTGACGCACCTGCACGATCGACAGACCCACCTGACCCGCCAGGCCAACAAGCGCATCATCGAAGAGTGCGCGCTGTCGCCGGAGTTCAAGCGTCTGTTCGTCGCACAGATGCGCAAGGACCCGGTCTACAAGAACCTCGTGGACGCGGTCGAGCTGCCGAACTGAGCCCGCCGGCTCGTCACCGCTTCGACGCCACGTAGCCGAGCACCGCGCCGACGCTGTCGAGGTGCTCCAGGCTGACCTCCGTCCACCGCACACGGACCCCGGCTTGGTCCTCGATGAAGGCGATGAGGTCGACCATCGCCAGGGAGTCCAGCAGACCGGACGAGAAGAGCTTCGTGTCGTCCTGCAGGGTGGACACGTCGAGGCCCTGCTCCTCCTTGAGCCACCGCACCAGTTCTGCTCGGTCCAACGCACACCTCCGTGGGGACAGGGCTTATCCCAGGGCGGCGCGCACCGCCGCACGATCCGGCTTGCCCGTCGCGGTGCGGGGCAACGGGCCGGGCCACACCAGCAGCCGCTGGGGCCACATGTAGCGGGGCAGGTCCCGCTGCCAGGCCCGCTTGAGGGCGGCCTCGTCCACGTCCGGGCCGGAGACCGCCACAGCGACCGCCTGGCCGGTGACCGGGTGCGGGACCCCCACCGCCACGGCCTCGTCCACCAGCCCGGTGTCGACCAGGGCGTCCTCGATCTCGCCCGGCCCCACGCGGTACCCGCCGACCTTCATCAGCGCGTCCTTGCGGCTGACGAACCACAGGATCCCCTCGGCGTCCCGCCGCACCAGGTCCCCGCTCCAGCACACCCGCGCCCCCTCCCCCGCCGCAGGGCAGGGTCGGAACTTCCGGGCGCTGGCCTCGGGCTGCCGCCAATAGCCGGGAGACACGAACGCCCCGCGGTGCACCAGCTCGCCGAGCTGGCCGGTGTCGCACAGCCGGCCGTCCTCCGCGACCACGAAGACCTCGGCCCCGGGGACGGCGCAGCCGATGGCGCCGGGCTTCTCCGCGAACCGGCCCGGGGGCAGGGCCGTCGAGCGCAGCGCCTCCGTCATGCCGTAGAGCAGGTGGATGTCCACCCCGGGGAACACCTCTGGCAGCGCCTGAAGCACCCGGGGGGAGAGCGCGCCGCCCGCGTTGGTGACGTAGCGCAGATCGGGCAGGGCACGGGGCGCCTCCTGAAGCATCCCGGTGAGCAGGGCCCAGGTGGCTGGAACCCCTGCAATTCCAGTGACCCGATGCTCCACCGCGCGATCCAGCACGGCCGCCGGCATCACCAGCGGCTCGAGGATCAGGGTGCCGCCCACCGTCACCATCGTGCTGAGCTGGGAGAACCCGTAGTGGAACGCCAAAGGCAGCAGGCCCAGCAGTCGGTCGTCGGGCGTGTTCCCGAGGGTCTGCGTGATGCTGCGGGCGCAGGCCGCCAGGGCCCCGTGGGTGTGGGTGACCCCCTTGGGCGACCCGGTGGAGCCGGAGGTGTAGAAGATGGCCGCCAGGGCGTCCGGCTCAGGTGGAGCAGGGAGCGGCAACGGGTCGCCGGCCGGCGGGCCTCCGGGCGTGACCACCGCCACGCCCGCGTCGGGCCAGCGCCCCGGCGCGTCGCTGACCACCGCGCTGGCGCCGCTGTCCTCCAGGACGTGCCGGAGCTGGCGGGCCCGCCAAGCCTGGTGGGTGGGGACCGCGATGGCGCCGAGGCGCATCACCGCGAACCAGGCGATGACCTCGTCGGCGCCAGGCCGCAGGTGGAGCAGCACCCGCGCTCCGGGGACCACACCCGCCCCCAGGAGCCTGGCCGCGAGGGCCTCCGCAGCCGCGTGCAGCGCACCGTAGCCCAGCGTGCGGGCCCCATCCTCGACCGCAGGGTGCTCCGGCCGGTCCTGGGCAGCGCGCTGTAGCAGAAATAAAAGTGTATCACCATGCGACATCACGGCACCGCCGGCAGGTCGATCCAGAGGCACTTCGCGATCAGCCGCACCGAGTCCCACACCGTCCCCCGGCCGTGGAAGGCGGTGAAGGCGTGCGCCATGCTGACCCACGCCAGGGTCAGCGGCACCCCAGCGTAGCGCAGCGGCCCCTGGTCCAGCCGCCGCCACCCCCGGCGCCGCTTGAAGCGCTGCCAGCGCATGTAGGCGACCACCCCGGTCGCATGCCACAGCCCCCACAGCAGCCAGTGCACGGAGCCGGCGTGCCACATGCCCATGACCAGGAAGGTGACGAGGGCGGCCAGGTAGGGGTTCCGGGTCAGCCCGATCATCGGCAGGTAGATGTAGGACTGGCACCAGGCCGACAGGCTGATGTGCCAGCGCTGCCAGAAGTCGCTGGGGTTCCGCGCGACGATGGGCCAGTTGAAGTTCTCGGTGATCCGGAGCCCGAACAACCGGCTGGCCCCGATGGCCATGTCGCAGTATCCCGAGAAGCCCATGTACAGGCCCAGGAAGGACAGCCCCAGGAACCGCCACGCCTGCAGCCAGGGCCCCACGCCGGGGCCCGCGATCGAGGCGAGCGCGTCCAAGGGATCCGGCGTGATCATCCACCCCACCAGCACCACGTCGGCGATCACGAACTTCTTGATCAGGCCGTGCATGATGCGGGTCAGGCCGGCCACGGTGTCGTCCATCTGCCAGCGGGGCTGCCGCTCGGCCAGGAAGTGGTCCAGCCGCTCGATGGGCCCGGCGGTGAAGATCGGGAACAGGAAGACCCAGGCCACCAGCTCGTCCAGCCGGTGCCCCTCCAGGCGGCCCCGGACGACCTCGATCCCGTAGTGAAGCAGCTTGAAGGTGAAGAAGCTCAGACCCAGGGGAACGACGAAGTCCGCCCCGAACCACCCGGGCAGCGCCGGGGGCAGGTACTTGAAGGCGGCGAGCTGAAGCAGCAGGCCGACAAAAAAAGCGACAAATGCGACGCGTCGTGTCCGTGGGTCCCGCAACAGGAAGAAGAAGGTGATCACCCAGGCCAGCAGGCCCAGCGCCACCCAGGGTGCGGCGGCGGCGACGGCCGCCACCGAGACCCCCGCGAGCAGGCGCATCCGCCACCGCTCCGGCACCGCCCAGAAGGCGGGCACGCTCACGGCGAGGAGCAGCCAGAACGAGGGGGCGGGTAGCATCAATACATCTGATAGCGGAAGACCCGCGCTTCGGTCTCGGTGGCGATGAGCTTGCTGACGGCGAAGAAGAGCAGGAGCCCCAGCAGCAGGGCCTGAAGCAACACGCCGAGCTTGCGGGGGAGCGTCACGGGTTCCTCCGGGGGGGCGGATCGGGCACGTCCCAGCTCCGGCCCTGCAGGTGCTCGATCAGGTGGCGGCTCAGCGCCGCGGTGAACGCGTGGCGGGCGTCAGGGTCCTGGATGTGCGCCTGATCCTTGAAGTCCGCAGAGGAGACCTCGATCTCCGGGATCAGATCCAGGAGCGTGCTGCCGTGCTGTCGCATGAATTCAGCGCGGTCCTCACGATACTGCTTCAGCGCGGCGCGCTCCTCGGCCGTGTCGAAGGCCTGTGTCATGACCTCCGGGTTTCGAGGCGCCTGGAGCAGCAGGACCGGCGGGCCCGCGACCCGGAGCGCCTCGTCGAGCACGGCCTCGTAGATGCGCCAGCCCAGGGGCGCGCACGCCGCGTAGTCCGTGGTCCACTCCGACAGGCGTGGGATCACCCGCTCGGCCCACTCGGCTGCTGTGGGGTCGGGCAGGATCTCGACCTGGTGGAACTGGGGCATGGGGGGGGGGGCGGTGGAGGTACTTGAGGGCGTCGGGGCGGGCCAGGAAGAAGCCGTGGTGGTCCAGGAAGTAGTTCCCGGTGCGCCAGCGGGGGGTGACCAGGCCGGCCTCCACCAGGAAGTCCTCGGCCCGCGCCCCGTCGAAGGGCAGCCGGGGCGCGCGGTGCAGCGCGCGGAGCCGCTCCGGGCACACGGCCACGTTGCGGGCGGAGACCTCGACCACCACGAGGTCCGCGAAGCCATCGGGGAGCTGCTCGACGACGGCCAGGGCCTCGATGGCGGCGAGGTCTGCGGCCGTGAAGACCCGGAGGCGGACGGTCCGGGGCGGCACGCCGAGCGCGCGGGCGAGGTCCAGCTCGACGCGGTGGGGCTGCTCGATGGCCTCACGGCTCGCTGAAGAGCCGATGAGCACGACGTTGACGACGGGTCTCGGCGCGGCGGAGGACCGCAGCACGTCCGCCGCCAGCGCCGCGTAGTCGTCCCCCGGCCAGGTCACGAGCATGCCATCGGCGACCAGGGCCGGGGTCAGCAGGGCCATGCACAGGACGAGGCAAGCCAGCGCCACCCCCAGCGCGCCCGCGACGGCGCCGGTTGAGGGCTCGGTCAGGCCTGCCCACAGCTCCTGCAGCGCGGCGCGAGGGGTCAAGGGCTCTCCAGGGTGGACAGAGCCGATACGTTACTTCCCACCTGCCGGGTCATCAAGCGCCGGCCCCCCGCCCATGGCCACCAGGACGCGACGGGGCCCGTCGAAGGGCTCCCGTCCGTGGGCGACCAGGAGGTTGTCCAGCATCAGCAGATCCCCTTCCTCCCAGGGGAATCGGCTGGAGGTCTGCCACTCCAGCGCGCGCACCGCGTCGACCAGGGCGTCCGGGATGGGGGTGCCGTCCTCGAACGTGGCGTGGGTGGGCAGGCGGTCCTCTCCCAGGAGCCGCGTCAGCCGCTGCCCGCGCGCGCCCAGCCTGGAGATGTGCCAGAGGGTGAGCTGGTTGAACCAGCGGGGCTCGCCGGTGGCGGGGTGTGGGGCGATGGCCGGCCGGACCTGGGCGGTGCGCAGGCCGCCGTCCTCCAGCCAGGTGAACGCCGCGCCCGACGCGGCCAGGTGACGCGACACGGCGTCGCGGTCGTCGGTCTCGAAGTGCTCCTGCCAGGACTTGCCGAAGCCGAGGCCCCCGCCATGCATGGTCTTGATGTAGCGGATGCCTCGCCCGTCGAAGGCCCGCCGGAGTGTGTCGGGCATCGCCTGAAGCATGCGACGCCCGTCCAGCAGCGGCGTCGCGCCGCCCTCCTGTGGGGCGACCTCGCAGAAGAACGCCAGGAACGGCGGCGGGTCTGCGGTGTAGGACAGCTCGTGGTGCAGGGGGATGCGCTCGGCGGCGGGGTAGGCGGTGGACGTGTAGATGTCGCCCCGGACCGGGTCCCGCTGGGACTGCCCCTCGATGTATCGGCGCGGCCGCTCCTCGAAGCCCGCCAGGGCGACCTCGAAGTCGCGGGCGCTGCGGAGTCCGAGCCCCCGAAGCAGCACAGCGCCGTCGCGGCGAAGCTGCCCGACCAGCGCGGCGCGGCGGGCGTGGAGCCAGCCGGCCAGCGCCGCCGCGCCGCGGGGGGCGCCGTCATCGGGGGTGATCGTGACCGGGCGCAGGATCTCAGTCCTCGCAGGCGAGCCGCTCGGGGGTCAGATCCCAGAGCTTGATCAGGGTGTCCAGGCCGGGCGCGGCGCCGCAGACCTCCTCCGCGAGGGCGGGGGCGTCGGCCCAGTCGTCAACATACTCGACGTGAAACACGGCCTTCTCCTGCGACAGGAAGGTCTGATACACGTCGCATTCGTTAAATGCGACACACTCCTCGTTCAGGGCCCAGTCGAACCAGGGCTCCAGCGCATCGAGCTGCCCCAGGTCGTTCTTCAGGCCGACGGACAGGCCCCGGGTGTGGGCCTCATCGGCGATCCAGCGGTTGAACGCGAGCTGCTCGGTGGCGGTCAGAGCCAGCCCGTTGCGGTTGTCGTAGCCGTCGACGTTGTCCGGCTCGACGGCGTCACAGCCGCGCGCGACGGCCAGGTCCAGGCGCCCCTCCAGGACCTCGCGGACCGCCGGGTGTCGCACGTCCCACCAGGACTCCCCCTCCCACTCGGGCAGGCGGTCGCCGATGGCCTCCGGGGGGACGTCGCCGACGTCGTCGCGCCAGTCCTCCCAGGTGCCGGCGGAGAAGTAGCAGGTGACCACCCGGCCGTCGGCCTGCAGGGCCTCGAAGGTGGCGTCGGGGGGGTCGACGAGGTCGATGTCGACCATCTCCACGTCGAGGGAGGTGTCGACCGCCCCCTGGAGCTGCCACTGCCAGGCCGTGCCCGGGGCCGGCTGCCACACGCCCTCCGCAGGGACGGGGTCGGTCGGCGTGTAGTCCACGCAGCCGTCCGGCTCGCGGATCTGCCCCTCGGGGCAGGCGCTGTCGCAGGAAATCAGGATCAGCCACCACACGTCGGCGCCGGGCTCCGCTACACTCTTCGACCACAGTGTACCCCTCTCTGCGCCATGGTCTCCGGGTGCTGCTCGACCTCGGGGCGCCGATCGCGCTCGCCGCGGCGCTGCTCGGTCTGTGGCACGGGGCGGTGCTGGCCGGGGGCATGGCGGCGTTCATCCCCTCCTGGGCAGTGCTGGCGCCGATCGCCGGGCTGGGGACGGTGGTGGGCTTCGCCACCGGCGTGCTGGCGACCCCCGTGGTCGCGCTCGCCCGGCGCTTCCACCGGGCGTGGCGGTCGGGGGACGCTGCAGGGGCGAGCTGGGGTGCGGCGCTGGCCTGGGCGGGCGCGGTGATGGCGTGGATGCTCGCGGACAAGCTCCTGGGCAACATGGGGGCGGGCACCCTCGCGGCGGCGGCGCTCCGGGTCGGGCCCGCGCTGCTGGCGGCCTGGGTGGGTTGGGTGCTGCCCACGCCGCCGCGCGGGGTGCTGCGTTGGGGCGGGGTGCTCGCGGGGCTTGGGGCAGTGCTGGTCGTCCCCTGGACGGCGGCGCGCCTCTCCCCTCCGCCGCCGGCGTCCTCGGTTCCGGCGGCGTCGCCGACCGCGGGTGCACCGGATGTGATCCTGATCACCGTGGACACACTTCGGGCGGATCGGATGGGCTTCTACGGCCACCCGGGGGGGCTCACGCCGAACCTGGACGCTCTGGCCGCGGAGGGCCTGCGCTTCGACCATGGGGTCACCGCCTCGCCCTGGACGGTGCCCAGCCTGGCCTCGATCCACACCGGGCTGTCGACCGTGCGGCATGGCGCGGGGCTCCCCCTCGATCCGAGCGCGCCGTTCCTGCGCACCCCGCTGGACGGGGCGCACGAGGCCCTCGCCGAGCGCTTCGCGGCGGCCGGGTACCGCACCCACGCGGTGGTGTCGAACGCGTTCCTCTCCCCGGCGATGGGCTTCGACCAGGGTTTTCAGGCCTTTGAGAACCCCCTGTTGATGGTCGGCGCGGTGGGCGCGCTCCTGGAGTTGCCGCTGACGCGGGTGCTGCTGTCGGTGGTCCCGCCCGAGGACGTGGGGGACATCCGGGCACAGGGCATCACGGACCGCGCGCTGGCGGTGCTGGCCGAGGACGCCTCCCGTCCGCTGTTCCTGTGGGTCCACTACGCCGATCCCCACTCGCCCTACCTGGAAGATCCCACACAGTTGGAGTGGGTCCGCCCCCTGGACCTGCTGGAGCCGCCGAAGGCGCTGCAACCCGATGGCACGGTGGTGGGGCCTCGGTTCTCGGCCATCCACGACGTCCGGTCCGGGGCTCTGTGGCTCACGCCGGCCGACCGGGCGCGGCTGGAGACGTACTACGATCGGGCGGTGGTCTATGTGGACCAGGAGATCGGGCGCCTGCTGGACGCCCTGCGGGCGCGGCCCAACCCACCGGTGGTGGTGTTCACCGCGGACCACGGCGAGGAGCTGTGGGATCACGGCGGCTTCGAGCACGGGCATGCCTACTGGCGGGAGGTCACCCGGGCGCCGTTGGTGCTGTGGGGGCCCGGCGTGTCGCCAGGGGTGGTCTCGGCGCCGGTCGGGCACGTCGACGTGTTCCCGACCACGCTGGCGCTCGCCGGGCTCGATGTCCCCTCCGTGGCGGGTGACGACGTCGGCGTGACGCTGCCGCCGCTGGGACCGGCGCCCCAGGGGCCGCGCTTCGCGGAGGGCAACCTCTACGATCTCCCCGGCGCGCTGGTGGTGGACGGCCCCTGGCACCTGACCCTGCATGCGAACGGTCAGACCTCACTGTATCAGGTCTTGGAGGATCCCGACGAGGTGCAGGACCGGAGCTGGGCGGAGCCGGACGTCACCGCGCGGCTGCGGGCGATGGCAGCGCCGAGGCTGGAGGCGACGGCCGGGCCGAGCGGCGGGGTGGGGTTGGAGTTGGACGTGGGGAGCGTGGAGGGGCTGCGGGCGTTGGGGTATGTGGAGTAGTCTTCTGGGGGGTGAAAGGGGCGATCTTCGGGGCGTTTTGAGGGGGTCGGGGTCGGTCATGGGAGCCGGAGAGGGCCCTGGAGAGCCGACGGTGGTCACTGTGCCCCGGATCTCTCAGGTGTTCATGTCTGGAGGAAAGGGCGTCGACTGATACCCATTTGCATTGAGCCAGAGACTCTCACGCGGGTGACAGCCACCAGCGGAACCGGGTGAGTCCACGGATCAACTCGGTGGCCTTGTCCAGACACCGCAGGCGCTGCGCCAGGACCTCCTGGAGCGGGTAGAGCGTGCTGAATGGGCGGTTCGCGACCGCCTCCCGGGTCAGCGGCCAGAGACGCTCCGCAGGCTGGAGCTCCCTGCTCGCCCTGGACCCGTCAGCGCCGGGCAGCGCTTTCTCCAACTCCAGGCCGGCACGGGCGCGCTCCCGGCGGCCATCGAGCGCGGCGTCACCTCCAGCCTTCCCGGGTGGCTCCTTCCGACTCGATTGGCCCCAGGGTCGCAGACGCCGTGACCGGGAAGATGTGCTGGCGTCCACAACGCTCCGAGCGACCTTGGGGCGACCTGTTCGAGAACAGCGGGTTTCACTGGGAGGGGCGGTTCCGGTGGCCGACCACAGGGGGTTCTTGATCATCTGTCGAGTCGATGGTCACCTCGGTGCTCTGGAGCTGTTCGCTAGGCAGGCCAGGAGCGGACCCCTGGCAAGCCAAGGGTTGCTCGGAAGAGATGCTGCCTCTTGTGGACCACCAAGGACGTCATCAACCCGGACCGGGGCGGGTCTTGGAGGGTGACGACAGGTTGGGGGTGCTCTGGTGGCGAGGTGGAGAGGTGGGGAGGTGTAGATCGCGCGTGTGGAGAGTTTTGGGCGGCGGCTGGGCGGCGGCTGGGCGGCGGCTGGGCGGAATCTCGCTGATTGTCCAGGTTCAACCGTTCCGGGCTGGGCGGCGGCTGGGCGGCGGCTGGGCGGCGGCTGGGCGGCGGCTGGGCGGCGGCTGGGCGGCGGCTGGGCGGCGGCTGGGCGGCGCCCTCCCTCCACGCCTCCAGCTCCTGGCGGACGGGGGCGTGCTCTCCCTGGAGGTCCCCGTGGTCACCAACCGGGGGTTCGATCACACCGGCCGGCGGCTCCGCATCGACGTGGGCCAGCAGGTCGAGCGGGTCGTCACCTGGATGAAGCAGGCCCAGCACATCGCCCAGGTCACCGCCACCGAGCTGGTGCGGGGGCGCGGCGGAGAGGACGCCGTCCTGGGGAGCTGGGCGGTGGAGCCTGGGTACGCCGAGCCGAGGTTGACGCCGTCGGGAAT
Source organism: Alphaproteobacteria bacterium (assembly GCA_020632795.1). Lineage (GTDB taxonomy): Bacteria > Myxococcota_A > UBA796 > UBA796 > CAJQPC01 > JACKEV01. Next base: position 81,319 of record JACKEV010000018.1, on the reverse strand, counting down.
GTTGGTGGAGCTGAGGTTGGCGAGGGAGTAGAGGTGGGCTCGGCCTGGTGCTGGTGCCCGAGATGGTCCAGGACGAGTAGGCGGGCCTGGTCGGCGCCCACAGGCCACGTCCCAGGGTGGCTGACTCCAGCGGGAGCACTCCGGGGGTCCGGTGCCAGGAGATGGGTGACAACTTCGCGCCAGGACATGGGTGACAGGTCGAGCCTCTGAGCGAAGGTCTCTTCAGCGCGAGTTGAGGAGAGCAGATGCCGTGGAAGGAGGTCGATTTGGCGACACTGAAAGAGGAGTTTGTGCTGCGGGCACTGGAGCCTGACGCGAACCTGTCGGCGCTGTGCCGGGAGTACGGGATCAGCAGGAAGACAGGGTACAAGTGGGTTGCGCGGTTCAAGGAGCGAGGGGTGGAAGGGCTGAGAGATCTGTCGAGGCGTCCGCACAGCTCGCCGCTGCGGACGTCTGGGGAGGTGGTCCTGCAGGTGCTGGAGCTGAGACGAGCGCACCCAAGGTGGGGCCCGAAGAAGCTGCACGCGGTGCTGTCGCGCGGCTTGAAGGACGAGGAGGTCCCTGGCCGGCGGACGATCGCGCGCATCCTGGAGCGGGCGGGTGTGGTGCGCACGCGAAAGAGTCGGCCGTCGAGGGAGGGCCCGACGGTGCCGCCGGAGGTCGTCGCGGAGGCTCCCAACGACGTGTGGACGGTGGACTTCAAGGGCTGGTGGCGGACGCAGGACGGCACCCGCGCAGAACCCCTGACGGTGCGAGATGGGTTCAGCCGCTACGTGCTGTGCGCGGAGCTGATGGAGACGACGAAGGCGGAGGTGGTCCGGGGGGTCTTCCAGCGCCTCTTCGAGCGGCACGGGCTGCCTGGGACCATCCTCGTGGACAACGGGTCGCCGTTCGTGTCCATGCGCTCTCCAGCCGGGCTGACGACCCTCTCGGCCTGGTGGGTGTCCCTGGGGATCCGCATCGTGAGGAGCCGGCCGGGCTGCCCCCAGGACAACGGAGGGCACGAGCGGATGCACCTCGACCTGCGCTTCGATGTGGAGGACGCGCCGGCTGACGACCTCGACGCCCAGCGCGTCGCCCTCAACAAGTGGAGGCAGGAGTTCAACCACGTCCGGCCCCACGAGGCGCTGGACATGAAGGTCCCCGCCGACATCTACCGACGCTCCGACAGGCCCTTCCTGGGCCCCAAGAAGCCCTGGTATCCCCCTGGCGCTGCCGTCCGCCGCGTCAACAAGAAGGGGTGCGTCAAGTACGCAGGCCGCAGCCTCTACGTCAGCATGGCCCTCGCCGGGCACTCCATCGCCTTCCTCCACAACGACGCGGGGGACACCGAGATGTTCTTCTACAACCTCTCCCTCGGCCAGCTCGCCGAGGCGGCTTGAGCCCCGGCCATGGACGCTGACGCCGATGTGGACGATGTGGACGACTTCCCCTACGGGTCACTCGCCCACAACGCCCACAACGGCTTGGACAGCCGCTCCGCGCCTGCCCACAGCGCCCACAGCCTCGATGATGATATACAATGAATCTTGAACAACCATCACACATGACACACGGAGACCGCTGACGCTCTACCTGTGACCTTCGACCAGGGTTGACCTGTCACCATGCCTGATCACTTAAGCCACCGCCCTCCGCCGCCGCCCCGCGAGGTCCTTCCAGGCTCGGCCTGAGGCGGTCCTCCCCTTGACCTGGTCGATGGCGCTGGGCTTGCCCTTCCAGTTGGGGTCTTGGCCCCCGTGTCTCAGGAATTGGGCCAGCTGCTCCCAGGTCATGGAGGTGTCCTCTGGCGCGACCAGGAGGGTCGCCAGATTGTAGGTCGCGGTGGTGATGCACTTCCAGACGAGCATCGCATGCAGGGGCGGGCTCTTCATCTTGCGACACGTCTCACCGACGAGGCCTTGGTCGAGGTGCTCGAGATGAGCGACGGCGTTGGCGAGGATGGAGGCGATCATTGCGGCGTGGACGAGGATCTCGGCGGGGACGGCGGTTCTGGCGGTGATCTCGTCGAGCTGACAGCCGGTCTTCGCGAGCTTGTTCTGCAGCTCAACGCTCCAACGGAGCCGATACAGCATCGCGACCTCAGCGCCCGTGTGCGTCTCGCGGGGGACGTTGGTGAGGAGGTAGCCCCAGCCGCCCTTGGCCTCGAAGACGATCAGCCGGGCATGAATCGGGTCATCCTCGGGCCCGAAGCGCACGTCGATGTCCATCTCCTTCTCCGGGAGGTCACGCAGCGTGCAGTCCCCAGCGGCGAGCAGGTCGATCTGGTCCTCGTCGGCGAGCCAAGCGATCGACTCTCCAGCGGTGACCGAGTCATCCAGCCGGAGCTTCCAGCCCTCCTTGAGGCGCACGACGAGGTGGACATCGTGGGCCTCGCAGGACCGGAACAGCTTGTGGCTGACGTAGCCAAGGTCGACGATGAGCCCGGTACCTCGCCGGCCCTCGTCGATGCAGAGGTGCGGCGCGTCGTGCTCCTTGGCGGGGCTGATGTGGTAGTCGACGACGTTCTCGCAGCCCAGCGAGAGCTCCTTGTGAACCTTGAGGGCGGCGTAGTCTCCCGTCCCCGGCCAGACCTCGAGGAGGCGCTTGTCGAGCTTCACGGTCGTCGAGTCGAAGGCGCGCCAATCCCTTCGACCTGCCAGGATTCCAGGCAGATGGAGAGGCATGCCGCTGACGTACTCGCGAGCGCGGGCCGACAGCGTGGTCACGAGCGTGAGCAGCTCCTCATCGAACCACTTCGACGACGCGCTGCGCACCACCTTGGGGTTGCCGCGATTGCAGTAGTCGCGCACCGCCGCGCTGATACGCCCGGCCTCGGGAGAGCCTCCCATCAACACCAGCGACACCATCAGCTCGGCGACGCGCAGGTGGCGCTGCCGCAACTGAACGCCCAGCCGGGTCGCCTCAGACTCGATGAACTCCACGGGAAAGACCGCCTCGAACAGCTCTTGGACCTGCGCAGCTTGCATCTCGGACCTCCAGAAAGAAGGGCGGATATCCCGTCGAGAGGTGGCGATCATCCTCGCTTATACGGCCGTTGGTGGGTTGGTCGCCGAAAGAGATCGATGAACCTGAAGTCTGAGCCTAAGTGACAAGGCATGGACCTGTCACCTACACCCCCACCTGAAGTGTCACCCATGTCCTGTCCGGCGCACGGGGTGACCCTCCTCCCCGGATAGCGCCTCCAGCTCCTGGCGGGCGTGTGCGGGCTCCCCTGCCTGAAGTGGGGTGCAACGACCCGCTGGTGGGCTCCGTAGAGGAGCATCCCTGATTTTCTGGCCGAACTTTCCTCCGATCGATTGACACATCCCGGAACGTCGAAGTAGCTTTTCTGGCGTACATTTGCATGGGAGGACGTACATGAGCCCGAGTGACGTTGCGAATCAGCTTCTCTACGACGAGTTGCTAACCTTTCTTCAGACTGCGTTTGATGTTGATGAATTCCGCAAACTTCTGAAGTCCTGGTATGGACGTGGGTTTGTTTCCAAACTTCCTGGTCCGGTGGCTTCAGTTGAAGAGTTCTTCGGCAGTGCTGTGGACAATCTCCGCTACCACAATCATATCGACGGTGAACTCTTCGACCGTCTTCTGAATGAACGGCCGAAGCACCCTGACGCCATTCAGGGGTTGCGCCGCCTTTGGGACGGTGATGGAGGCGGCGGCGGCGGCGACGATGACGAACGCAACCCATCACGCAGCCGAAGGCGACAACTTGCCTACCGAGCCACAAATGGTGTCATTGAGACCCATTTCTACAAGAAACGCGACGAATTCATGGACTTCATCGGAAGAGCCCTCGTACTTAGCGACTATGCCCGAGAGGAACATAAGAATATCCGCATGTTGAGCACCTTCATGGCTGACACTGTGGAAACTGAACTGCTGCGGAAGATCTTCAGTCGCGGACGTCCCGCCACCGATCAGGGACTGCAAATCTGCCTCGCCAATCCTCACAGTAAGTTCGCAGAGGCTAGAGCAAAGGCGATGGGCAAAGCTGCTCTAGCAAAGAAGAGCGGGAACAACCCCCCGAAGAGCAAATTCAAGAGCCCGGTTGATGAGTCTAAGGAAGGTCTAATCAAGATCATCGAGGCATTGTGCCCCACGCTCTCCTGGGATGAAATTGCTGAGTATTCCAAGTATGACCACAACAAACTCACAGATAAGGCCAGAGAAAAAGGAGCAGGCCACAATATCGAGATTCGATTCTATGACACGATTCTGGCCGGCCCCCTGTGGTTTTTTGGAGATCTTCTGGTCATGGGGAGGATTTCCGCGATCAACTCCGCGCTGAATCTCCCCTGGTCGCTAATTGTGAACGATGTCGACTATTCCGGCGACCTGTACGACATGTTGTCCAAGGAGTTTGATCAAGTCTGGGCGGGAGCGAGCCAGGAGCAGGTTCCGTAGCTGCGGACTCGGGCAGCCTCTCTCTTGAGCCTCCAGTCCTGCGGCCCCATCCCACAACCGGCTTCCCGGCGCAGGCTGCCCACCCCAGCCCCGCCCTGGCTTCCCTCCCCTGCCGTCAACGCCGCCTCATATCAACCTGCGCTGAACCCAGGATCAGGACAGAAGCCAAGGATCTCCTTGCCACGGAGGTCAGATGGCACACCGACGCACGGTAATCGATCACCTGGACGAGCCCGCCTTGGAGAGGCGGATGAAGGCGGCCAAGAAGGCGGACGCGTATGCGCAGTGGCAGGTCATCCTGCTGGCGATGCGAGGCCACAGCGCGCGGTCCATCAGCGAGCTCACCGGGGTATCCCGGAGCTGGTTGTTCGAGATCGTGCGTCGTTACAACGCGGAAGGCCCGGCCTCGATGGGCGACCGGCGCGCCAACAATCCTGGGGCAGCGCGCCTCTTGGATGAGGAGGGGCTGGTGGCGCTCGCTGAGGCCTTGGAGGGTCGTCCGGCCGACGGCGGTCTGTGGAGCGGTCGCCAGGTCGTGGACTGGATCCGGGAGCGCACGGGTCGGACGGTGGATGAGACCACGGCCTACCGGTACATGAAGCGGCTGGGCTATCGCCGACGCCGTCCTCGGCCCTCCCATGTTCAGGCCGACCCCGACGCCCAGGAGGACTTCAAACGCCGTGCCCTCCTGGAGGCTGTGGAGGACATCCGCACGAAGTACCCCGACGCCGAGGTCGAGCTGTGGGCCCACGATGAGGCCCGTATCGGCCTCAAGCCGGTGTTGAGGGCGGTGTGGGCGCGCCGCGGACAGCCGCTCATCGCCCGGCAGCACCCCCGCTACAAGTGGCTCTACGTCTACGGGTTCGTCCGACCCGACACCGGCGATGTCCATTGGCAGCTCATGCCCTGCGTGAACAAGGCCGCCTGGGAGGTCTCCCTCGAGGAGTTCGCCCTGACCCAGGGCGTCGGGCCTGGCAAGCGGGTGGTCCTCGTGGTCGATGGCGCGGGCTGGCACACCGGGCAGAACCTCAGGATCCCCGAGGGCATCCATCTGGTCTTCCTCCCGCCCTGTTCACCTCAGCTCCAGCCTGCGGAGCGCCTCTGGCCCCTGACCCGGGAGGCCGTCGCGAACCGCCCATTCAGCACGCTCGACCAGCTCCAGGAGGTCCTGGCCCAGCGCCTGCGGTGTCTGGACAAGGCCACCGAGTTGATCCGTGGACTCACCCGGTTCCACTGGTGGCCATCACCCGCGTGAGGGTCTCTGGTTCATTGCAGGTTGGTATCAGCCCCCAGCCAGCGCCACCTCCGTCTCCAGGCCAGCGCGGGGTGCTCCCGCTGGAGGCGTGGTCACCAACCGAGGAACGACCGCACCGGTTCCTCCAGCAGCCCCAGCACCCCCAGCAGCACCTCCAGCCCGCCGACGGCCTGTACGGCTTCAGGATCGATCGCGTGCTCCAGGATGACTTGGAACCTCGGGTGACCCCGTCCGCGTCCAGCAGGATCGAACCTCGGCGGCCCTGGGGGCATCGGCGGCGGTGGGGTGTGGTCCCGATGCGGGGGGAGCCAGGGCGTCGACCTGGGCCAGGGCCTGGTCGGGCTCCGCTGGTCGAGCTGCCCACCGCCTGGAGCCGGAGCCCCCTCGGCCGGAGGCGGAGGGGGTTGGGGGTATCGCTTCTGGGCTCTGGGCTCTGGGCTCTGAAGGTACGCGCTGTGGAGGCGCGCTGGCGGCGCGCTGGCGGCCGGCTGGCGGCGCGCTGGCGGAATCTGCGCCATTCTCGGCGTCCGCCCGTCTCGGGGCTGGCGGTGCGCTGGCGGCGCGCTGGCGGCGCGCTGGCGGCGCGCTGGCGGCGCGCTGGCGGAATCGTCTCAGGCGCCCTCGCGGAGCACCTTGCGCACCTGCGGGTCCACCAGCCCCAGCGCGCTGTCAGCGCTCTCCGACCAGAGACACACTGCTCCCACCCATCGCGACCTGGTCCACCCACCACCGGAGGTCCATGAGGACGGCCTCTCGGGGCCAGGGCTGCCCGGTGCCCGAGTCCGACCACGCGAGGACCACTCAGGCGACGAGTCCACTTCGAGGTGCTCCAGGGCGCGGTGAGCGGGCCATGCAGCGGTAGGGATGGGCGAGGCCGGAGGGGGCGCGAGGCGACTGGCCGCGAGCTTGGCGCCGCGCGGCGTCGTGCGGAGCGTGCCGGGCCCCTCGGTGGGGAGGCCAGCGCGGCCTGGGGGACCAGCGCCATCGTTGAGGGGCCGTTGCCGGTTGGGGAGTGAGGCTGGCGTAGGAGGCCGGGGGCGAGACCTCCATGATACCCGAAGTTATGGCTGGGATGGACCTGAGCCCGAGGATTGAGGGGATGTGGGACGACATGGAGAAGCTACCGGATCCTCATGAGGGGATGACGGCGAAGGAGAAGGGGGAGTTGCTGCTGGCCTACCTGCGGCGTGGGGAGTCGGCGGTTCGCTTGGACTTTCGCGGTGCTGATCTGCGCGGTGCTGTGCTCCAGGACGCGTACTTCTACCGCTCGAATTTCAGCTCCTCCCAGTTGTGCCAAGCCAACCTTCAACGGGCCAACTTCTGGCGCGCAAATCTACATTTTGCGGACCTTCGTGGCGCCAACCTTCAGCGAGCAAACCTCCGACATGCGAACCTTCGTAGTGCTAACCTCAGCAGTGCTGATCTCCGCGGGGCCGTCATCAGGGACGCGAACTTATGCGATGCTGACCTCCGCGGAGCGGACCTGCGAGGTGTCAACTTGGAAGGCTCGCTCCTCCACCGCGCGAACCTTAGCTACGCGGATCTGAGCCGTGCCACGCTCGCATCGACCTCCCTGCATGCTGTCGTCTTCCAAGGGGCCGTCCTATCAGAGGTGAATCTCTCTGGTGCGGACCTTCCCGAAGCGGACTTCTCCAATGCATGTCTGACCAAGGCGAACCTCACAGGTTCTCATGTAGAAAGGTCGAAATTCGCTGACGCCGATCTGTCTTGGGCGACCCTAACACAGACCTGCTTGGCCGGAGCAGATTTCTTCGGAGCGGTCCTTTCCGGGACCAGATTCGACAACGCTGATTTGTCGCACATCGACCTCTCTTGGATGGACCTGTCCTCAGCGATGCTTGCGGGCGCTGTCTTCACCGGTGCCAAGCTGAATATGGTCAATCTCGCAGGAGCGAACCTCTCTGGAGCGGACTGGTCTCAGGTCGACTTGTCCGATGCGAACCTGTCCTGGGCCACCATGTGCGGAGTAGTTCTACAAGGGGCAATCCTCGCCAGATCAACACTGGTCGGCGCAGACCTTTCGGAGGCCAACCTGAAAGGAACGACGCTATCTGGAGCTGATTTCACTCGGACTAGGCTTGCGCGGTCGACCATGGACGTCGAGACGTTTCGCAGGACCCGGTTCAACGATGACACCCTACGTTGCCTGAGTGGTCGAGGTATCCTTATTCCTGACATATTGGACTGGCCCCCCCACCTTCGCCACATCATCACCGGCGACCACCAGGGCCTCACCCTCTTCTTCAACACCCGCCTGACCCGCTTCGACCGCTTCCTGGTCGACGGCGTCATCGTTGGCATCCTCGGACGCGACACAGACGTCGAGGTCGCCGAGTTCCGCCAGGAGGGGGAGCGGGCCATCGTCCGCCTCACCGGCGAGCACCAAGCCGACCTGGAGGCCGTCGCCGAGGCCCTGTACCGCCGCGCCTGGGAGACCGCCGAGCGCCAGGCCGAGGAGACCGCCCTCGTTCGCCTCCGGCGCACCCTGGGCCTGGAGATGCGCGAGGCCCTTACCGACCTCGTCGTCCACCGCCTGGACCGGATGGAGTTGCGCCTGCCCTCCGAGGAGGCCAACGCCATGCTGGACGAGGAGGCCAAGGCGAGGCAGGCCCTGGAGCTGGTGGCGAACTGGGACCTGAGCGACGACCCCGAGGTCGCCCTGGCGCGGCTGCTGGAGCGCCTGCTGCCCACGGCCACGGACCTCCGGCGCCTGCTGGGCTCGGGGGCGTCGACAACCGCGCTGGCGCCCCTGCTGCCTGCGGGGACGGCGAGCCCCGCTCAGCTTGTCTGGGCGGCGGCCAGGGCGATGAGCAAGGCCGGGGTCGTCGAGGAGGTGCTGGGGCGGCTCAAGGGAGAGGTGCCGGGGCGCGTCCAGGAGATCGAGGTGGTGCTGGAGCTGTGGAGGGTCGGCGAGAGGGAGTGAGAAGCCGCGTGGTGAGCTTGCACAGCCCAGGCCCTCAGCGCCACGCCGCCTCCCCTCCGCGTCACCGCCGGCCTGCTGCCCACGGAGGTCGCCCTCCAGCGCGACGAGCCCTTCCCGGTCAGGGTGTTCGTGAGGCCGTTGTAGGGCGAGACCGAGGCGGGGCCTGGGGTTATGGGACGAAGGACCGGACCCGAGGATGAGCATGGCCGACGAACTGCCGAAGCCTCATGTGGGGATGACGCCGGAGGATAAGTGTCTGCTGCTGCTGGAGTACGTGCGGCCCGGGAAGTCGGTGGCGGGGTTGGACTTCAGCCGCGCCAACCTCAAGAGGGCACCACTCCCTGGAGCCAACCTCTCCGGTACGGTCCTCTGCTGGGCCAACCTCAGAGGGGCCAACCTCTCCGAGGCCAACCTCTCTGGGGCCAACCTCTCTGGGGCCAACCTCTCTGGGGGCAACCTCAGAGGGGCCGACCTCAGAGGGGCCGACCTCACTGAGGCCAACCTCTCCGAGGCCGACCTCTCCGAGGCCGACCTCACGGGGGTCAAACTGCGAGTCAGGAGCATCCGGGGGGCCAACCTCGAAAGGACCAACCTCTCTGGGGCCGACCTCGGAGGGGCCGACCTCGGAGGGGCCAACCTCACTGAGGCCAACCTCTCCGAGGCCGACCTCGGAGGGGTCAACCTCGGAGGGGCCAACCTCGGAGGGGCCAACCTCAGAGGGGCCAACCTCAGAGGGGTCAACCTCACTGAGGCCAACTTCTCCGAGGCCGACCTCGGAGGGGCCGACCTCGGAGGGGCCGACCTCACGTCAGCGAACCTCAGAGGGGCCTTCCTCGAAGAGGCCGACCTCTCCAGTGCCGACCTCACGGGGGTCAAACTGCGAGTCAGGAGCATCCGGGGTGCCAACCTCGAAAGGACCAACCTCTCCGAGGCCGACCTTGGAGGGGTCAACCTCGGCGGGACATCTCTCGTCGGGGCCGATGTCTCGAACGCCAAACTCACTGGCACGACTGTGAACCTGGACACGGTTCGGAGGTCACACCTCGACGCCGACACCCTCCGCGACTGGAAGCGCCGGGGGGCGCGCTTCGTCGACTTCCAGGACTGGCCCACACACCTTCTCCGCGCCATTAGCGGCTACCACCAGGGCCTCACCCTCTTCTTCAACACCCGCCTGACCCGCTTCGACCGCTTCCTGGTCGACGGTGTCATCGTTGGCCTCCTCGGGCGCGACACAGACGTCGAGGTCGCCGAGTTCCGCCAGGAGGGGGAGCGCACCATCGTCCGCCTCACCGGCGAGCACCAAGCCGACCTTGAACTGGTCGCCGACGCCCTCTGGCACCGAGTCTGGGACGAAGCCACCCGCGCTCAGCGCATCGAGAACAACTCCCCCATCGGCCAACAGATCAACGTGGCCGGCAACGCTGCATTCGCCCTCGCGGCCCCTCAGCTCGACGAGATCACGAAGCGCTTGGCGGCCCTCCAGGCTATGGGCGGAAGCCTCGATGTCCTCCGCGTGCAGCTCGACCGGATGGAGCTGCGCCTGCCCTCCGAGGAGGCCAACGCCATGCTGGACGAGGAGGCCAAGGGGAGGCAGGCCCTGGAGTTGGTGGCGAGTTGGGACCTGAGCGACGACGCCGAGGTCGCCTTGGCGCGGCTACTGGAGCGCCTGCTGCCCACGGCCACGGACCTCCGGCGCCTGCTGAGCTTGGGGGTGTCGACGACCGCGCTGGCGCCCCTGCTGCCCGGGGGGACGGCGAGCCCCGCTCAGCTTGCCTGGGCGGCGGCCAGGGCGATGAGCAAGGCCGGGGTCGTCGAGGAGGTGCTGGGGCGGCTCAAGGGAGAGGTGCCGGGGCGCGTGGAGGAGATCGAGGAGGTGCTGGAGCGGTGGAGGGCCTGCGAGAAGGGGTGAGGAGCCGCGTGGCAGGAGAGACATCCTGGATCCTCGGCTCTCAACGTGGCATGTTCAGGGAGGACGCCACACGCGCTCCGGGCATGAGGAGGGGGCGCCCAGGAGAAAGGCATGGACGAGTACGTGGGTGTAGGGGTGGAGCCGGCGTCGGCACCGCGCTTGAGGAAGACCCGGGAGGCGCTGCTCGCGGACCTGCTGTGCGACCTCATGGATCCGAAGGAGTTGGTGCGTGAGCTGCGGCGGGTGGAGGGCGGTGAGGAGGTCGTCAGGGCCCTCCCCGGGGCCGACACCCCTCCAGGGGCGTTCATGGATGAGGCCGTGCGCGTCTTGAAGCAACACGGCTGGATCGAATCGGGCGACATCTTCACCCTTTTGCGCTTTGCACGGCCGAAGCGGGGTGAGGACATCCAGGAAATTGCCTCGCTTTGGGGTGGTTTTCCCTTCTCAGCAGCGAGTCGTGGCGGCCGGTACGTTGTGGTCGAACTGGACCTGGACTACGAAACGCTTACACCCGCTGATCTTGCGGCTCTGCTCGGTCGGATTCGACGGTGGTCTGGTTCCAAGGCGTTGCGGCTACTGGTCGTGGAACGTGGGAGCATTCGGTTGATTCTATCTGGGGAACCGGAGTGGTTGCAGGCACTGATGGAGTATGTCGAGGATCGACCAGTCGACGAAGAGACTGAATCCGCTGTCAGTGTGAGACTATTAAGGGGTCGAGACGTGCCCCGCGGGCCTGCTCTGCAACACACCCACGCCATGTGGCGTGAGTTCGAGCGTGCCGACCTCCGGGGTATGGACCTCCAGGGTGCCGACCTCTGGAGCGCCCACCTTCAACAGGCCGATCTCCAAGGTGCTGTTCTCCGGGGCGCCGATCTGGGTCAGTCCGATCTCCGGGACGCCAACCTCCGTGATGCAAAGCTTCAGGGGGCCCGTCTGTGGAACGCCAACCTACAACGCGCCAACCTCCAGGACGCCGACCTCAGGCAGGCCCAATTCCCGGACGCTGACCTCCGGCACTCCAACCTCCGGGGTGCAAACCTCTACCGCGCCAATCTCCGGCATGCCATGCTCGATGGAGCAGATCTTTCGGATGCGTGGTTGTGGGGCGCGAAGCTGGAGGACGTGATCTACGACGAGCACACCAAATGGCCGGAAGGCTTCGACCCACCGCCTCCTGAACGTGCCCTCGGAGCCAAGAGACGGGCCTGACGTTCTCGTCCCCTTCCTGGCGGGAGCTACCCCCCGCGCTCCCACGCCGCTGCCCAACCCCTCAGCGCCGCGCCGCCTCCCCCCGGGCCATCGCTGGCCTGCTGCCCCGCCGAGGACGACCTCCAGCGCGACGAGCCCTTCCCGGTCAGGGTGTTCGTGAGGCCGTTGTAGGCCGAGACCGAGGCGGGGCCTGGGGTTATGGGAGGAAGGACAGGACGCGAGGGTGAGCATGGCCGACGAACTGCCGAAGCCTCATGAGGGGATGACGCCGGAGGAGAAGGGGAACCTGCTGAAGGAGTACGTGAAGCGTGGGAAGTCGATGGTGGGGTTGGACTTCCGGCGCGCCGACTTGATTGGGCTCAATACTCCTGGGGCAAGCCTCGCCAGGGTCAACCTCGCCAGGGCCAACCTCACCGATGCGACCCTCGTCGGAGCCGACCTCTCCGGGGCCGACCTCTCTGAGGCCCACCTTGCCGAGGCCGCCCTCTCCAGGGTCAAGCTGATCGGGGCCAACCTCTCCGGGGCCAACCTCTTTGAGGCCAACCTCTCCGGGGCCGACTTCACTGCGGCATCCCTCTTCAGGGCCAAACTCATCAACGCCGACCTCGAAGGGGTCAAGCTCGTCCGGGTCAATCTCGCCGGTACTGTCCTCTTTGGCGCCAATCTCGCGGGGGCCGACCTCACCGGAGCTGACCTCGCCGAGGCCACGTTCTCCCAGGCCGACCTCACCGAGGCCAAGCTTACCGGGGCCAACTCCTTCGACGCCGACTTCACCGAGGCCAAGCTCACCAGGGCCGACCTCACCGGGGCCGACCTCAAGTTGGCCAAACTCACCGGGGCCCATCTTCCTGGGGCCGTGCTCGTGGGTGCCAAGCTCACCAACACAAGGGTGAATCTGGACACCGTTCGCAGGTCGAACCTCGACGCCAACACCCTCCGCGACTGGAAGAGCCGGGGCGCTCGCTTCGTCGACCTCCAGGACTGGCCCCCCGACCTTCGCCACGCCGTCACCGGCGACCACCAGGGCCTCACCCTCTACATCCGGGGCACCGTCAACTTCGACGAGGACATCCTCCTTCGCCACATCCTGCGCGGCGCCAACCCCCGGGCCACGGTGGAGATCGCGGAGACCCTACGGTTCGAGGACCGCACCCTCATCCGCCTCACCGGCGGGAGCGACGAGGAACTCACCGAGGTCGCCGAGGCCATCGCCCGCTACATCGACGAGGAGTTGGAGCAGAAGCGCTCCGAGGCCGAGCTGGAGGCGGCCCTGGAGCGCCAGGACGAAGAGCTGGCCCTGCTCGTCGAGATGAACGAGAGGATGCGCGTGGCGAAGATGAAGGGCCCCATCGACGAGTTGCTGGGCCGCGTGGTGAAGATGGTCCAGGAGTCCATGTACCGGCCCTCCGACGACGTCATCGAGATGCAGGAGGACAAGGCCAAGGCCCACCTGCTCACCAAGGACAGGGCGCTCATGGCCACGGGGGAGCAGCGCCTGGTCAGGTGGGTGGCGAGGGGGGCGGGGAAGCAGATCGTAGGCGACGCCGTCAGCGGCGAGGTCGGGGACGCGCTGCGGGAGATCGTGGAGGACGTGGGGGACTGAGCTGGGTGGGGGTGGGCTGGCCTACCTCACAACGTCTGCGCCGAGATGGCGCTCCCTGCCCGCCCAGGACCCGCCAGCGCCGGGCAGCGCTTCCTCCAGCTCCAGGCCGGCGCGGGCCCTGGAGCGCAGCCCCAGCAGCCAGGAGGGAGCCACCCGGGACATCGCCAGCCAGGAGGGCCTCCAACGGCTCCTGCTGGACACGGCGGCCCCGGGGCCGGGCTGGGCAACGACGTTGCCCCTAGCCCTGCCCGCGCTGCTCAGGGGGGGGCTCGAAGCCCTCCGGCCACTTGGTGTGGGCGTCCCAACTCACACCCTCCAGCATCGCACCTTCCAACTTCGCATCCGTGAGGTCAACGCCATCGAGGAAGGCATGCCGGAGGTCGGCGTCCCAGAGGCCGGCGCCCTGGAGGTCGGCGTCCTGGAGGTCGGCGCCCCGGAGGTCGGCGTCTTGGAGGTCGGCGTCCTGGAGGTCGGCGTCCTGGAGGTCGGCGCCCTGGAGGTCGGCGCCCCGGAGGTCGGCGCCCCGGAGGTCGGCAAGGGCAAGAGTAGCTCCCTGGGCGTTGGCATTCTGGAGCTTGGCTTTATTGAGGAGGGCGTGGCGAAGTTGTGCATGCCGAAGATTCGCGGCATGCAGGTTCGCTTGAGGCAAGTACGCCCTCCCCAACTCGATCCGCATCAGATTTGTTTCTCGGAGGTCGGCTCTGAATAGATTGCACTGATTCAGGTGTACTCCCTGCAGCACCGAACACCGTAGGTCAGCGAAAGCCATTTCCTGCCCCCACAGATCCTGGTCCGATAGATTCAAATACCTCAATGATCTGAGCACAACAGTAGGCCCATCCTGCACAGAAGAACGATGCAGCCGTCTCAACCAGCCCTCCATCGTATCTTCGGCCGGCCATTCGACCGACGACACTGTCGATACGGAATCTGCAATCACACTCCTCAAGGCAAATACCATCTCAGCCCCACACTTTGCAGCCTGGATTTCATCGGCGAAGGAGGGACGGGGGTCCATCAGTTCACATGGAATGTCTTCCCTCAGCATCCAGTTGAGAAGACCCACCACCACCACGTGCCACTCTCCAAGCATCTGGCGGTCATGACGCCCTATTTCGGCCTCCAGGAACATCCATAGGCCATCGCTGATGCTCGCCTTGCCCGTCACGTTCAGGATCTCTAACAGGCCATCGCGCTCCGTCCACCTTCCACGACGCCGCCCTCCCTCCTTCCGGCCTCGCCAGTCGAAGGTGATGTCCTCCAGCATCCTCCTCAGCCGCCGCGCCGTCAGGTACTCGCTGAACGTCTTGTGCGTGAACTCCACCCCACCCCCGACTGCCTGATGGGCTGAGGTCTTGCGGAAGTAGAAGGCTGCCAAGAGCGTGAGGAGCCCCTCATCGGCCCCCTGCTCGAACGCCCGGAGGACGTCGGACAACCCAGCCTTCTCGCACTGCTTCCGAATCGCATCGAGCGTCGTCACACGACCGCCGCGATGCCATGCCGTCAGCGCGATCTCCTCCAGGACCGCCTCGAAGTCCTCCTTGGCCACGTCGGCCAGCCAGGGGTGCCTGTGGTTCGACCACTCCCGCTTATAGACCGAGTTCAGCAGGGATCCGTACAGCTTGCTGAGGTTGAAATCCTCGTCCAGGACGAGGTCACCCCGGAGATACGCAAGGGCCACGAGGTAGTTCAGCAAGGGCTGGCTGGTCACCTCGTTGAGGTCGCCCTCCTTCACCCGCTCCAGGATGGGCCCGGCGTCGCACCCGTTCAGGTCCGCGTAGCGGCCCCACCAGGCCGCGCGCTGGTCCTTCTTCTCCCCCTCAAGCAGGCCGTTGGGATCGCTGACCTTGACCTGCTGCCTTCCGAGCAAGGCTTGCCGCTCGGCGCCCTCACCACGATCCCCGCCGACCTCCTCGCCCGTGTACGACACCAGATGCAGGATCTGCCCTTTCCCATCGAAGCGCACGGCCTGGGACTGGACGACGGCCTCCCGGCCCACGAGCAGCACCCGGAGCCGGCGGTTCCGGTCCGAGGTGTTGCGCCGCGAGACCAACCGCTCCACCCTCTCCGCGAGCTGCCGCACCCGCTGCGACGCCGACTCCCCCTCCAGCGCGACCTCGTCGAGCCCGTCGAAGATGAGTAGGAGCTGGCTCTCACCGTGGTCGGGGTCCAGCGGTGAGTACGGGAACCGCCTCCCTCCGAGGCGAGCCCACTCGGCCACGGCGTCCCCGAGGTTGCCCTCGACGTCCAGTTCGTGGATGGGGATGTAGAGGACGGGGACGCTGCCCTGGAGGCTGCGCTCTGCGGCGAACATCTTGCCGAATGAGGACTTGCCGCTCCCGGGGCCACCGCTGAGCAGCCGGACCGGCCTGGCGCAGTCCTCGGCATCCACCCAGGCGTGCAGCTCCTCGCGGAGGTTCACGATGTGCCGCGTGACCTTCCTCTCCTCGTCCAGGCCCTCCACCGGGGGCTGGTGCCCGCTCTGACGCCGCCGGACTCCCCCACCCTTCTCCCGGACGTCGTAGTACGCCCTCGGCCAGATGTAGATCTGCCGCAGGCCGTAGGGCTCCCCGAAGACCGGCTTGTCGATCTCGGCCTGGAGCTGGGCGTTGTACCGCCTCCACGCCTGCGTGTACTCCTCGGCCGCAGAGAAGGGCGTGTCCTCCAGCACGTCCTCGATGCGCTTGTACGCCTCGCGGTCTGCCCTCCAGACCTTCTCCAGGGCGACGACGAAGTAGCTGGGCAGACGGTAGGCGACGGCGCTGGCCTGGCGCTCCTCCAGCCCGAGGAGCTGGAACCACTCCGCGAGGGGGGCGATCAGGCGCTGGATGAAGGCGGCCTGATCGGGCCGGCGGAAGAACGCCTTGTTGATCTCCATGGCGGAGGCGTCCAGCCTCTCCCCCAGGCCCTCGAACAGCGCCTTGGTGTCCTTGGGCTTGAGGGTGAAGTGGTGGGCCTGCTCCTTGGCGAGGTCCAGCACAGCGGCGCTGAGGGCGTCGTGGACCAGCCTCCACGCCAGCTCCTCGGGCGCGGTCTTGATACCGGCGGCGCCCAGGCCTTCGGCGGCGGTCTCGAAGGCCGAGTCAGCGTTCCCCCTGAACAGGGCCCAGGACGCCTTGGCGAACGCCTTCGCCATCCCGCCCAGCTCGGGCTCCAGATCCTTCCGATACCAGCGCTCGGGTCGCTTGAGGGTCAGGGAATCGTCCCCCGCCATACTCGCCTCGCAGGGCCAGGGCTCGTCCTGGCCAGAATGGTCCGCCAAGGGCTTATTCGGGTGCGGCGGGCGGGGCCAGCGGGGTGCTCAGAGGGGCACCACCGCGCCGAAGCCCTCTGCTCCTTTCCTGCGCCCCCGAGCGGTGGACTTCAGCGCTCCGCTGAAGGCGTCTGGATGCCACGCCTACGTCACCCCTGCCGCTCCGCGCTGGCGCCGGGCCTTGCTTCGCTGGGCCCGTCTTCAGCGCTTCGCTGGTGGTGCTGATGGAGACGCCGAAGGGCAGAGGGTCAAAGGGTCAGAGAGCAGAGGGCAAAGACCTCGCGGGGCGGAAGCCGAGGTTGGAGCCGCGGGAGGAGGGCGACCACCAGAACCGGTTGGCCACCCGTGCGTCGACGGGGAGGTCGAGCCAGGACCCGCTACGGATCACCCGGTAGGAGCCCACTGAAGAACCTTCAGGGTTTTCCTGAAGCGAGTCCTGAAGATCGAACTGATACCAGTCCCACACCCACTCCCACAGGTTGCCGGTCATGTCTGCCAGCCCCCAAGGGTTCAGCCGATAGGCGCCCACCGAGGCCAGGCCAACCACCCCGTCATCGCACTCGAACGCGGTCACCCATCCGAACATGCTCCGAGCCGAGGCATCCACCACATTCCCGTACTCGCACACCTCTTCAGGGTCGGAGGTCCCCGCGTACAGGCTCCTCGTCCCCGCGCGCGCCGCGTACTCCCACTCGGCCTCCGTCGGAAGGCGGTAGCCGTCGGCCTCTCGATCCCATCTCACCACTTCACCATCGATTCGATATGCCGGGGTCAAGCCCTCTCGCTCGGACAGGGTGTTGCAGAACCGGATGGCATCAAACCAGCTCACGTTCTGTACAGGGAAGTCTGCGCCCAGAAGGGAGACCTCCCGGTACTCGCCGCGGGATGGATTCTCGCCCATCACGAACTCGTACTGCGCCTGAGTCACCTCAGTCCTGCTGATCGCGAAAGGCCGCGTGAGGGTCACCTCATGCAAGGTCTCATCGTCGTTCCGGCCAGCCTCATCCTGTGGGCTCCCCATCAGGAACGTCCCCCCCGACAGGACCACCATGTCGAAGGGGTGCTCCGTCCCCTCCAGCCCGACGAGGAGTTCTCCGGTCGGCCCGCCCATCTCGTCCTCCGGTGGCAGGGGAGGCGGCTCCCTCTGCGCCGGCCTCGCCACCTCGATGTACCCGTCCATCGCAGACGACTCCACCTGAGCTGCCACCGTCCACGTCTCCCCCTCCACCTCCACTGCGACGCGATGCGGCCCCTCGGCCAGCTCCAGTGAGCGGTTGGAGACCCAGAACCGCTGCCCCGCCAGGTCCCGCTCCCTGGACCACCCCCACGTCTGAGCCGGCAGACCGTCCACCGTGACCGACCCCGGTCGCGCCTCCGCGACGACCCGAAGCTCCCGCCTCAGCCGCAGGTTCGGGTACGCCTCGTCCTCCGGCGGCTCCTCGAACCCGTGGAACGGCTCCATGAGCGCCTTGTGGCTGGCCACGACGCCGTCGCAGGCCGCCGCCGCCGACTTGTCCTCGCCCGGGTCCAGCGGGCGCATGAACTTCTTCTCGGTGTCGACCAGCAGCGCCCGCCCCCCCTTGACCTTCATCTCCCGCCCCCACGCCGGCCCCCGGTCTCGCCGGTCCGCGTGCCTGAGTCTCACGGTGACATAGTGCCCGTCCTCGGGCCCAACCGTCCCATCGAAGCCGTCAGGGTAAGGACTCACCGCAATGAGGGTCTTGCCCCCGCAGCCCTCGTTCACCTCCAGCCGGAACGAACTCTCGAACTCGACGATCTCCAGCAGGTACTCCCCTGCCCTGACCACCGTCCGAGGTACACGCCAGGGCTCATCCGGGGCGTCGTCGAAGAACAGGTAGTCCACGACGCCGCGCTCCTGGAGCACCTCCTGGTCGTCCAGGACGACGACGGTGTCGCCGACCGTGTGGAGCGTGCCGATGCCCACCCCTCCCGAGCCGTAGCGCACCAGGGTCGCCGCCGCGCCATCGAAGGAGATGAAGCGGTCCCCGTCGCAGAGCTGCATGTCCCGCCAGCCGCTCCGTGGACGGACATCGCCGCTGGAGGTGGGACGGTAAACCCGCACCAGACGGTAGACGTCGTCGCCGAAGAGGCCGAACTCGGTGAGATCAACCACCTTGTCCAGGCGCCCGAAGGCCCGGTGGCCGTTCTGGCAGACCATCGGGTCCCACGCCTGCTGGTTCGAGGCCAGCGCAGCCCCCGCCCCCGCGAGCAGCCCCAACGCGGCCACACGCCGCACCGTCCGATTCCCCATCAGCGTTCCTCCTCTTCCAACCAGCCGAGGACGTTCCAGGCGAGCAGCGCCTTGGCCTCAGCCTGTGGCATCCACGTCTTCCTCTGCCCCCGGCCCAGCTCCAGCGCCACCTGCTCGCGCTCCTGCCCGCCCTCCCAGGGGTCCGAGAGGAGGACGACACGGCCCTCCAACTCCAGGGCCCCGGGGCAGGCCACGCGGGGCAGCAGGGTCAGCGGGTCCTCGCCCTCGATGGGCTGCCCCGCACGCAGCTCGGAGACGTAGGCCCGGGTCATCACCCCGCCGCAGGGCTCCTCGGGCAGCGCGCGCAGGCTCCTCTCCCCGGACACGCAGAGGCCCGAGAGGCCGCGCCGCCCGTCCGCGAGGGCCTCGGGGTCCAGGGCCAGCGCCGCCAGGGCCAGAGAGGCCGTGGGCTCGCTCCCTCCTCCAGCGCACAGCGTCAGCGGCTGGCCGGCAGGCTGCTCCAGCAGCGGGTCCGCCACCCGGAGCAGCATGTCCACGCACCCGAACTCCGCGCCGGGGGCGCAGACGGGCAGCGCGGAGACGCCGTTCAGGGGCCGCAGGGCGAGCACGGGGACGCCCCCCTTGGCGTCCAGAGCGGGGCCCAGCGCGCGCACGTCCTGGCCCTCCTCGAAGGCCCTGTCGATGAGGACGGCGCGGGGGCCCCGGGCGAGGACGACCGACAGCGCCTCGGCCAGCAGGCACAGCCGGGTGTCCCCCTCGCAGCCCTCCGGCTGGGCGCGCCCCGGGTCCGGCATGACCACCGCGAGGTCCAGGGTGGCCTCGGGGACCGGGGGCAGCGGGGGCGGGCCCTCGATGCGGGAGGCCAGGTAGGCGCCGGCCAGCACCACCGCCCCGGCGGCGAGCGCGGCCACCAGCGGCCAGCGGCGCGGCCCGGCCGGCTCGGCGGGCCGGGGGGTCTCTGCGTCCGTGGGCTGCTCGGTGCCGGCCACGCCCCCTACGCCGGCCGCGTCCCCCGCGCCGGGCCCTCGCCCCTCAGCCGGGCCGGGGGACGCCGCCGCGCCGGGCGCACCGGACTCCGCGCCGCCGCCGGCCTGCTCGTCCTCGTCCTGCCGACCCCGCCCCAGCTCGGCCAGCTCCTCGGCGACCCCCCGCAGCTCCTCGGCCCGGTGGCCGTGCTGCTGGGCCATCGCCTCGATGATCTCGGGCAGCTTCCCGCGTCGGTCCAGCAGGTCGACGGCCTCGTGGACCCAGGTGGCGGCCTTCGTCTTCCCCGGATCGGCCAGATCGTTCAGCGCCCCGCGGCCATACCGGCGGCGCAGCCACCGAGACAGCTCCTCGGGGGTGTGCAGCTCCAGCAGCAGGTCTTCCAGCTTGGCCTGGGGGGTCTTCACGGCTTCTCCGGCCACCGGGTATAGCGCGGGGAAGGCGGATTGTGATCCCGCCGTGGGTGCAGGAGGGCCTCTCCCGCACCGGCTGAGGCCAGGAGTCCGCCCTCACCGTTGGCCTCCTGAACCCCAGAAGGCCCCGCAGGGAGAGCGACCGTCCAAGCCCAGGCTTGATCCCCCTGTCCTCATGAGAGAGGGTGCCGGATACGGACAGCTTCTGGTCTTCCACCTGTCTCGTCTCGGTGACGTCTTCAGGCATGGAGAGGGGGTGGTGTCGACGAGACGCGAAGGACAGCGCATCGGGGACCGCGCCTGCCTCGTCGTGGACGACGAACCAGGGCATGGGCACCTCCTGCTCGGCGCCCCTGGGTATCGAGGGCCACGACCAGGGGCCAGTCTCAGCGGAGGACGACAGCGGCGGCGTCGATGACCATGCCAGCCGCTGGGCAGGGGTCGCCCCGCCCCCGGCCCGCAGCCGACGCGCGCAGCCCCGGCCGGCTCCGCTTCCCAGCCATCCCCAGTGGACGAAGCGGTGCCGGTCCCATCCCCTCCCATACCCCGCCATCCCTCCACGCCCCCATCATGTGGCGCGATCCTCGACCCGACCGTCCTGGATGAGGGAGGCGCTGGCGCGGTCCGTGCTCCGACCCGAGTTGAATGAATACAATTACGATATCGCCATGATGGCATTGGCTTGAATATTCATAATATAGTAATTTCAATCTGATTCATCGTCCGATCTGATGTTCGTCATCGGCGTCACGATCAGATGTTGACCCGACCGTCCTCGTGTGGGAGAAGACCCGGACTCGCTGCCACCTGCCCGAAGGAGCCACGCTGGCCGGTATCGAAGCCATCCACTCCGTTGGAGCGTCCCTGGAGAGCTACCTCCAGGCGGCGTACCCCACTGATCTGAGTGCGGACCATCCCTGCACGTTCAAGCTGGTCTCCAGCAAGCAGCTTGAGTCCATGGACACGACCGCCAACTCGATCCTGTCCATCCTGCTCTACCGCGTCACTCGAAACCGCCACCTCCACAACGCCGGGCCCACCCTCGGCGCGCCGCTGGGCCCACTGTCCCTGGACCTGCACTACCTCATCTCCGTGTGGGCGGACAAGCCCGACGCTGAGCAGGTCATCGCCGCGTGGGTGATGCTGGAGCTGCACCGCCACCCCATCCTAGACGCCGCGTCGCTCACCCCGGACGGCGACTGGACCGATCAGGACGTCCTCCAGATCCTGCCCGAAGAGCTGAGCAACGAGGATCTGATGCGGATCTGGGACGCGCTGGGGCAGCCCTACCGCCTGAGCATCCCCTACGTCATCCGGGTCGTGCGCATCCAGCCCGTCACCGACGGCGACGGCGCGCCCGTGGTCGTCACCCGCTACGACGCCCACCCCCGCCTGGCCGAGGAGGACGCCTCGTGACCGGCGCGGTGACCCGCTACCTCGGCGCGCTGCGCCTGGTCGACGCCACCAGCCGACTCCCGGTCGAGCGCCCGCTGCGGGTGCGCTCCGAGACCCTCACCCTTTTCCGCAACCGCAGCGGGCTCTACGTCATCCGGGACGCCCCCGGCTTCCAGGACTACACCGTCGCTTTCGAGGCGCCCCCGGCGAACACGCCCCCGCACAACGCGACCGTGGAGATCTCCGACCCCCTGGGGCAGTACCTGCGGCGAATCGCTACGTTCACCCTGCCCTGGCCGAAGGAACGCCCCGCCGATCAGGCCGGGCCCGCGTTGTTCACCCCCCATACCCTCCAGCTCCTGCCCTCGCCCGCCGCCCCCGCGCGGTCGGGCTGGGCGGTCGTGCGCGCCCAGGTCCAGGACACCGTCGGCGTGCGCCTGCCCGGGGCGCTGCTCCGCCTCACCGCCGGGAGCACGGTCGAGGTCTGGGGCATGACCGACGACCAGGGGGAGGCGCAGCTCCGCGTCCCCGACATCCCTCGGGTGACCTGGGGGGCCTCAGCGGACACGGCGGTCCTGGCCCAGGGGCTGACCGTCAGCGTGCAGGCCGGCGCCCACCCCGCGCTGTACGACGCCGAGCGGACCCTGCAGGCGGTCCCGGATCCCGACGCGCTGCAGGGGGTCTGGACCCACCTGCGGCGCTCCTCCGTCGCCTCCTTCTCGCTGTCGTCCGGACAGCACTACCCCATCCGGATCCCCATGCAGATCGACCTCTCCTGAGGAGCCCTCTTGTCTGTCTCCCGAACCCACCCCAACCACCCGAGCGAAGGGGGAACCCTTGCCTGAATACCTCGCCCCTGGCGTCTATGTAGAAGAGACCAGCTTCCGAGCCAAGTCCATCGAGGGGGTCAGCACCAGCACGACCGCCTTCGCCGGGCCCACCCGCAAGGGTCCGGTCGGCGAGGCGGTGCTGTTGACCAGCTTCGGCGACTTCGCGCGCGTCTACGGGGAGCTGGAGGATCTGGCGTTCGGCAATCCGCCCACCCCCAACTACCTGGCCCACGCCGCGCGGGCGTACTTTGAGAACGGCGGGCGGCGGCTCTATGTGGCGCGGGTGTACAACGCGCTGGCGGCCGAGGACGGCGCCTCCCGGGTCGAGGTCAGGGACGCCGCGGGCGACGTCAAGGTGACGTTCTACGCCCGGAACCCGGGGAAGGCCGGGGACGGCACCGTGGCCCTGCAGCAGATCGCCAGCCCGATCTCCTCGACGGTCCTGACGAAAGGGCGCGTCCCCTCGGGCTCGCTGATGCGTATCGGCGGCACCAGCGCGACGCCGGCCACGCTGGGGCCAGGCGGGACGCCGCCCTTCGCGCTGCCCGACCCGGGCAAGCTGCTGTTCACGCTGGACGGCAACGACGACGACGTCACGCTCAGCGCGACCGCAGCGGCCGTGACCGCGCAGCAACCGCTGGCTGGGGCGCCCATCAACCTGGCCAACGACACGACCCTGACGGTGACCTTCGAGGACGGCGTCGAGCAGAGCGCCGTCGTACACGCCGGCCCGTACACGCACGCTGCGCTGGCCGTCGCCCTCAACGCGGGCTTGAGGGGGGGCCACGTCGCGCTGGACGCCAACAAGCTCGTCCTCACCAGCGACGGGCGGGGCACAGGGAGCCGCGTCTCTGTGAAGGCCAGCGCAGATCTCGGCTTCGACGCGGATATCCAGCAGAACGGAGCGGGCGACGTGGTCTCGCTCCGCCAGGTCACCGTGGCCGAGTTGAACGCCCTGCTGAACGGTAAGGGGGTCGAGGCCACCACAGACGCCGCCGGCAAGCTGCTGCTCCGCACGACCGCCACCGGCGCGAACAAGACCCTGGTGCTGCGCGACGACCCGACCGCGATCCACGGGGCGCTCGGCCTGGCGGTCGGTCCGGCGGCCCAGGGCACCGAGGGCAACCAGACCCGGTACGCCCTCCTCAAGTCCGGCGACTGGCTCGTGAACGGCCTGGGCGACCCGCTGAACCTGGCCGATCTGGAGGGCAACACCCTCGACCTGCTCAGCCTCAACGTCCTGGCCACCGACGCCGACGGCAGCATCCACGTCGTGGAGGGCGCCGCCTTCGACCCCACCCACCCCCAGTGGCTGGGCCACCGCATGCCGGCGCGGCCCGATCGCCTCGGGGACCGGCTCCGCAATCTGTACCGGGTGGAAGTGGCCGCTGGCGTCGACGGCGTCGCGCTGCGCGCGCTGCTTTTCAGCGGGGGCGACGACCCCGTCCTGCGCCTGAGCCGCGGCTCCGACGGGGCCGAGCCCATCGCCGCCGCCTACACCCAGGAGGCCGCCGCGAACACGCCCGAGGGCGGCCTCAAGGCCCTCCAGCGGGTGGACGACATCTCCATCGTCGCGACGCCGGGCGCGTCCGCCTATGCAGAGGGCCAGGCCATCGCCAACGCCCTCATCACCCACGTCGACACCCAGAGCCGCTACCGCATCGCGGTCCTCGACGCCCCGCCGAACTACGAACCCCAGGAGATCAAGGAGCACCGGGGGAAGTTCGACTCCATCCGGGCGGCCCTCTACTACCCCTGGATCACCGCCCCCAACCCCCTGGCCCGACCCGGCGTCCGCCAGCCTCGGGAGATCAACCTCCCGCCCTCCGGCTACATCTGCGGGATCTACGCCCGGAACGACAACGAGCGCGGGGTCTGGAAGGCCCCGGCCAACGAGATCGTGCTCGGGGCGCTGCGCTTCGAGCGCAACTTGAGCCACGGCGAGCAGGAGGCCCTCAACCCCTTCGGCGTCAACTGTCTGCGGTCCCTCACCGGGCGCGGCAACCGGGTGTGGGGGGCGCGGCTGATCAGCTCGGATCCGGAGTGGAAGTATGTGAGCGATCGCCGCTACTTCAACTACCTGGAGGCCTCGATCGACCGGAGCATGCAGTGGGTCGTCTTCGAGCCCAACGGCGAGCGACTGTGGGCCAACGTACGCGAGGCCCTCGACGCCTTCCTCTACAACGAGTGGCGCGGCGGGGCACTGCTCGGCGCCTCCCGCAAGGAGGCCTACTTCGTGCGCTGCGACCGCAGCACGATGACCCAGAACGACCTCGACAATGGCCGACTGGTCTGCGAGATCGGCGTCGCCATCATCCGCCCGGCGGAGTTCGTCATCTTCCGCATCGGCCAGAAGACCGCGTCCGCGCGCGACTGATTCAAAGAGGACCCTCATGAGCAACGGCAACCGACAGATCCCCTACGGCGCGTTCAACTTCCAGGTGAGCATCCCGGAGCTGGATCCCCAGGATCACGTCACCGGAGGCTTCTCCGACGTGTCCGGCCTGGGCACGGAGTTCACGGTCGCGGAGTACCGCACCGGAAACGCCAAGGGCAACCACGTCAGGAAGGTCGCGGGCCTGTTCAAGGTCTCCGACGTCACCCTGAAGCGCGGGCTGATCAACACCAAGAAGATGTGGGAGTGGATCGAGGCGGTCCGCACCACCGGCTCCCTGGCCAGGAAGGACGTGGTCATCACCCTCCAGGACGAGGCCGGTGAGCCCGCCGCGTCCTGGACCCTGCGGGGCGCCATCCCGCTGAAGTGGACCGGCCCGACCCTGGCCGCCAAGGCCCACGGTGACGTGGCGATGGAGGAGATCGTCCTCTCCATCGAGTCCTTGGAGCTGAACTGATCCGACGCCCCCCAAAGCGAGCACGGTAGCCCATGCGTGGACTGAGCTTCGAGGTCGAGACCGAAGCGCGCCCCAGCGCGCCGGAGCGGGCGGACGTCGCCTGCTTCGTCGGCTTCGTGGATCGGCGGCGGGTGGACGGGCCGGACTCTGCGGCGCTCCCCCTGCCCGATGCGCTGCGGCGCTGGTTGGAGGAGCAGGGATGGCGGCGGCGTCTCCAGGACGACGAGGGGCTGGGCCTGCCCATCCCGGTGGAGGACTGGGTGGGCTTCGACCGACTGTTCGCCTGGGAGCGGCGCGCCGTCGACCCCCTCGGCGGGCTGGGCTCCACCTGGATGGGTGCAGCGGTCCGTTCATTCTTCGCCCAGGGCGGGCGTCGCTGCTACGTTGTGGCCATCCGGGTGCCCCCGCCCCTGGCCCCGCCAGTGAAGCCCTGGTCACTCGCCAAACGGCGCCAGGCGCTCGACCTGCTGATCCCGGGCCTGGACGGCGGGCCGCGCCCCGCCCCCCACGACCGCTCCGACTGGCGCGGGGTCGCGCACCTCTTCGGGCTGCCCGACGTCAGTCTTCTGAACCTGCCGGATCTGTGTGAGATGGTCTCCCCCAGGCCGAGCCCCGCGCCCTTCCAGCCGGAGACGGTCGAGCAGGAGGAGGTCTTCCTGGAGTGCGCCGAGCCCGCGCCGGAGCCCCCGTCGGACAAACGACGCGCTCCGGTGCATGTTCCCCGTTGTGACCTTCCAGGTTACGAATTGTGGCTCCAGGCTCTGAACGCGGTCGGCCGGCTGCTCCAGCATCGCCTGCTGCGCACGGTCCACCTGATCGCCGGCATCCCGCTGCCCGCGCAGACCCCGCCGTCCGCTGATCCAATGCTGGACCCTCTCGCCGAGATGGCCCGCGACCCCATGACCGCGCTCAGCGAGTGGGGGGCCTTCCAGCCCATCGATCAGGGCGGCGTGGCGAGCGCGTTCATCCAGCTCGCGTGGCCCTGGGTGCGCACGTCGGGGGCGGTGGCCCTGCCCGAGGGGCTGGAGCCGCCTGGCCCGGTGCTGGCGGGCGTGCTCGCCCGAAACGCCCTGACCCGGGGGACCTGGCGCAGCGCTGCCGGCGCGACTCTGGGGGATGTGACGGGCCTGGAGCCTGCGCTGTCCCGCGCCCAGATGGAGGCCCCGGCGTCACAGGACCGCTTCCCCGAGCTGGGGGACCACAGGGCCTTGTGTGACCGGGTGTCCCTGCTCGTCTGGACCCCGGCGGGTCTGCGGCTGCGCGGTGACCGGACCCCCTCGCGGGACGAGGTCTACCGCCACGGCCCGGTCAGCCGTCTGGTCTCCGTGATCCTCCGCGCCGCTGAGCAGGTCGGCCTGGAGACCACCTTCGAGCCCTCCAGCCCCCGGACGTGGGGGCTGCTTCGAACACAGATGGCAGAGGTGATGCTGTCGCTCTTCCACGCGGGAGCGCTGCGCGGCGAGGACGCCCGGGCGGCCTTCGAGGTGCGCTGCGATCGCAGCACGATGACCCAGCACGATCTCGACAGCGGGCGGCTCACCTGTGAGGTGCGCTTCCAGCCCTCGCTGCCCGTGGACCAGATCGCCGTGAGCCTCTCGGTCGCCCGGGGGGGCCAGGTGCGGCTCGCCGGGCTGGAGGAGATGTGATGGCTACGCCTGCCCAGGAGAGCCTCCCGCTCATCCCCTTCCGATTCAACGTCGCGTTCGCCGAGACGCCGCTGTCCGGCTCCAAGAAGGGGCCGGTGGTGATCTGCCGCGGCGCCTTCTCGGAGTGCACGGGCCTGGAGGCCACGATGGAGCCCAGGATCATCAGGGAGGGCGGCCGGAACTACGGCACCATCCTGCGGGTCGGGCGGGTGAGCTTCGCCACCGTCGTGCTCAAGCGCGGCATCACCGACAACCGCGAGCTGGCGAAGTGGTTCCAGCAGGTCGCGCTCGGGGGCTACACCTACAGACTCCAGGTCACCATCACGGTGCAGGACGCATCCGACACAGACAAGCTCTCCTGGGTCCTCCAGCGGGCGATGCCGGTGAAGTACAAGGCCGCCGATCTGAACGCCGCCGCGTCCGGGTCGGTCGGCGTCGAGGAGCTCCACCTGGTCCACGAGGGGCTCCACGAGGTCCCGGTGGACGGAGGTGCGACATGATCCCCGAGCCCACGGTCGTCCACGCCAGCTTCAAGGTGGAGCGGAAGGGCGGCGGCGCGGAGACCATCGAGGTCCAGTTCAACCCGGAGAGGCTGCAGACCTCGCTGTCCAACACCCTGGAGAACAAGGGCAAGAACAGTCAGGTCAAGCAGTACGTCACCCAGAGCACCGCGAAGCTCAGCATGGAGCTGGTCTTCGACTCCACCCACGACGGCCAGGACGTGCGCACACAGACCCGCAGGCTCGCCGCCCTGATGATGCCCGCCGACGACAAGGGCGACGACTCCCCTCGGAAGGTGCCCCCTCAGGTGACCTTCCAGTGGGGGACCTTCTCGTTCCGGGGCGTCGTGGAGTCCTTCAGGGAGACCCTGGAGCTGTTCTCGGCCGACGGCGTGCCCTTGCGCGCGGCGGTCAGCCTCGGCCTGTCCAAGCAGGACAAGGCCTTCGACAAACCCGGCTCCAGCGGGGACAAGAAGACGCAGCAGGCGGCGAAGGACGGGACGTCCGCCCCTGAAGGCCCCACAGGCATCCAGGGGCTGGCCAACGCGGCCGGCGACCCGAGCGCGGCCCGAGCCATCGCGGCCGCGAACGGCGTCGAGAGCCTGAGGCACCCCAACGTCGACTCGGTGGTGATCTCACCGGACATCTCCAGCAAGCTCGACCCGCAGCGCCTGCTCCAGGGGGCCGGCTCCGGCGGCCTCAGCGCGGTCGCGGGCGTCGCCCTGGGCGGCCAGGCGCAGCTCTCCGGCGCGGCCAGCCTGCGGACCGACGTCGGGGCCACCGCGGCCTTCAAGAGCAGGATGCGCTTCGGCGGGCTGTTCAACCAGGAGGAAGCCTAGATGGGAATCGTGTTCGATGAGGTGGTCGGGACCGTGGCGCCTGCCCCCGCCACCACGGAGAGCCCCTCCGAGCCGCCGTCCACCCAGCCGCCTGCCCCGCCGGAGCCGGAGCGCCTCACCCGCGCGCTCCACCGTGTCCGACGCCTGCGCCTGCGCCGCCGCGCCACCTGAGGAGCCCCCCCTTGCCCGAGAAAGCCCTGAGCGAGGATCCGGCCTACAGCGCCCGGCCCACCGTGCTCGTCGACGAGCAGACCCACGCCGAGCTGCGCGATCTGCTGCTCTCGATGACCGTGGAGGAGCAGGACGACGGGCTCGCCACGATGGAGCTGCGGTTCAGCAACATCGTCAGCGACGACCAGGGCGACGCCGACTTCGCGTTCGAGGACGAGGAGCTCCTGGCGCTGGGCTCCCGGGTTCGGGTGAAGTGCGGCGACGAGCAGGACCCCACCGAGGTCTTCTACGGCGTGGTGACCGGCCTGGAGGCCCGCTTTCCCCAGCACGACCCCCCCGAGCTGGTGGTCTTCGCCGAGGACGTCCTCCAGAAGGCGCGGATGCGGCGCCGCACGAAGACCTACGAGGAGGGCAGCCTCCAGGAGCTGGTCGACGCCGTGCTCGAAGGCAGCGGCGTCACCACGAGCCTCGCCGGGCTCAGCGCGACCGTGGGGGTGCAGGTCCAGCGCAACGAGAGCGACCTGGCCTTCCTGCGCAGGGTGCTGGACCGGCACGACGTCGCGATGTGGGTCCAAGGCGACACCCTGCACGCCGCCCCCCGCGACCAGGACGCCCCCACCCCGGTGGAGGTCCACCTGCACAGTCAGCTCCGCGAGGCCCGGGTGTTCGCAGACCTCGCCCATCAGGTCACCCAGATCACCCTGACCGGGTGGGACGCCGCTGAAGGCCAGCGGGTGGGCGCCCGCGCCGGGGGCAGCGCCGCCCCGGGCCCGGGTGCGGGGCGCATCGGCGCCGAGCTGCTGCCCCAGGAGCTGCGCCCTCGCTCCGAGCACCTCGGCCACCTCGCCGTAGAGGACAGCGCCGAGGCCGACGCCCTGGTCGAGGCCGCCTGGCGCCAGCGCGCGCGGCGCTTCGTGGTGCTGGAGGGCACCTGCGCGGGCAACCCCGCCCTGCGGGTCGGCGCACACGTCGCGGCCCGGGGCCTGGGGCCGCGGTTCAGCAACACCTACCTCATCACGCGAGCCTGCCACCGCTTCGACCTGGAGCGCGGCTACGAGACCGACATCGAGGCCGCCTGCGCCTACCTGGGAGACGCTGGATGACCCCCTTCCCCCCGTTCGAGCGGCCCCCCGGCGGCTGGGCGCCCTGCTTCTCCGAGGCCCAGCTCGCCGAGGTCATCACGGTCGAGGACTCCGGCAAGCGCGTCGAGATCCGCCTGATGAGCTGCGACGGCCCCGACGGCCAGGACGGACCGATCTGGGCGCGCGTGGCCGCGCCCTTCGCCGGAACCGACCGCGGCGCGTTCTTCATCCCCGACGTGGGGGACGAGGTCCTGGTCACCTTCGTCAACGGCGACCCCCGCTTCCCGGTGGTGGTCGGCTCCCTGTGGAACGGCGCACAGTCGGCCCCCGAGACCCTGGGGGGCGACCGGGTCGACCGCTGGACCCTGACCGGCAAGAACGGCACCCGCATCGCCATCGTGGAGGAGGGCGGCGGCCAGGACACCATCGCCTTCTCCACCCCCGGCGGGGTCACCGGCACGCTGACCGACGACGGCGGCGGCAAGGTCGAGATCGTGGCCGCCGGCAACACGGTGACCATCGACTCCGGCGGGGTGACCGTCGACGCCGCGTCCACGGTCTCGGTGACCGGCAGCAAGGTCGAGGTGTCCGCCGGCATGGTGAGCGTCTCGGCCGCGATGGCCGACTTCTCGGGCATCGTGAAGTGTACGACCCTCCAGGCCACCACCGTGGTCGCCTCCACCTACACGCCGGGGGCGGGCAACGTATGGTAGACCACGCCACCATCGCGCGCTTCCCCCGCCTCTTCCCGGGCCAGGGCAGGGCGCCCGCCATCCTCAAGCGGACGGACCAGCAGTTCCTGCCGGCGGTGCTCGACGCGCTGCGCTCCCCGGCGGGCCGCGCGGCCCTCAACCAGGACCGCCCCACACCCACCGACGACAACGGCCTGCTGCTCTACCAGCCTGTGCACCGCACCTTCCACCTCGCGCTGACCGAGCTTGTGTGTGAGATGCCCGGCTTCCCCCGCCTGGATCCCCGCAAGATCGAGAGCGCGGGGCTGGTGGTTCGGCGCGTCAGTCGGGAGCACCCCGACCGACAGGAGCGCTGGGTCGTCCGCGACGAGAAGATCGAGGGCTGGGTGGAGATCGAGGACGACCTCCAGCGCGACGAGGATCCCGACCCCCGCCGCCGCCGCGCCCCCGGCGCCGGGCACCCCGAGGTCGACCGTCACCTGGCGACGCCCTCCCCGCTCGCCGAGCGCGTCACACCCTTGTTCCTTCCCCCTCCGGACGTGATGGAGGCCTGCGGGCGAACCCTGCTCTATGGTCTGATCCCCCTGGCGTCATCCGAGGTAGCCCAGCGCGAGCCCGCCCGAATCGCCGACGCGGACCTCGCCCACGTCATCCCCACCTACCTCACCACAAAGGCCCCCCGCACGGTCCCCTGGGCCGGGCAGACTGTACGCCTTCGGGGTGCGCCGAGCGCGGGAGAGACCCGGATCGATCTCGAACAGAAGGTCGGCCGCGAGGACATGCGGAGCTGGGGCATGCTGACCGCGACCCAGCTCGATCAGGCCAGCGCGGTGACCGAGGACGTCGACGACTACATCCAACTCCTCCGCGCCCTGCTCATCCAGTTCGACGCCCTGGAGGACGCGGACAGCGAGCTGGCGAAAGCACTCAACACGATCACGCTGAGCTTCCCATCCGGCCAGGCGCGGACCACCTTCGAGCACCTCCGGCAGGCCGCCGCCGCGCTGATCAGCGGAGACGACGCCGCCGTCGAGATGCCAAGGGCCTGGCCGAAGATCACCACGCGACAGGCCCGGCGGCTCCAGCGCTGCCTGCAGGGCGCCGCGCAGCAGCGCTACGACCAGATCGCCTCCGGGATCCCCCGCTATGGGCGCCGCAGCGCCCGCTACGTGGTGCGCTGCTTCGCCCGCGTCCGTCGCGATGACGGCTGCCCGCCCCGGCTCGTCTGGACCGATGAGAGCGCGGTGTTCACCATCGCAGAGTGGTATGAGCCCGGCCCGGCCGAGGTGCAGCCGACCTCGATCAAGCTCCCCGGCATCTCCCGTGACTTCTTCAAGTCGCTGCGCCCCAACGTGGCGTTTGAGATCCCCCAGGATCTGTTTGACTTCGTGGGGGCGAATACGCCGAAGCAGGTCTTCAAGGGCAACATCCAGGAGGGCGCCAAGGGGAGCTTCCCTGGATGGATCTGCGGGTTCAACATCCCGATCATCACGATCTGCGCCTTCTTCCTATTGTATATCATCCTCTACCTGCTGCACTGGATCTTCTGGTGGCTGCCCTGGGTCAAGATCTGCTTCCCGATCCCCACCAACCGGGAGTCATGATGAGTCGCCTCTCCCCCGAGCCGATCGGGTGGCCTCTGCTGCCCCGCCCCGAAGGCGGCCGGCTGGCCTGGCCCGACCTGGATCGCAGCGTGCGCGAGACCATCCAGGTCATCCTGTCCACCCGCCCCGGGGAGCAGCTCCGGCGGCCCGGCTTCGGCGCGGGCTTGCAGGAGTTCCTGCACCAGCCCAACACGCTCTCCACGCGAGCGCGCATCCGCGAGCGGGTGATGGAGTCCCTGGAGCGCTGGGAGCCTCGCGTCGCCCTGGACCGGGTCGAGGTGATGGAGCGACCAGGCCGTCCCGCCGAGGTGCGGGTGGAGATCGCCTACCGCCTGCGCCGGACCGGCGAGCCCCGCACCCTGGGGCTGACCCTTGAGCTGGAGTCCTGAGGATGCCCATCCAACCGCCCGTCCTGGACGACCGCAGCTTTGACGACCTCGTCGAGGAGCTGGTCGCCCGCATCCCGGCCCACACCCCCGAGTACACCCACCCGCTGCCCGGCGACCCGGGCCGCACCCTCATCGAGCTGTTCGCCTGGCTGGGGGACGCGCTCCTGTATCGGGTCAACCGGCTCCCGGAGCGGCAGCGGCTGGCCTTCCTGCGGCTGCTGAACAAACCCCTCCGCCCGGCACAGCCGGCCCGGGGGATTGTGTCGATTCGCCTGGACGAGGAGGACGCGACCGTCGGCCAGCGCCTGCGCGCCGGGCTGCGCGTCGACAAGCCGGTGCCCTTCCGCACCCTCACCGAGCTGCACGTCCTGCCGGTGCTGGGCCATGTCTACATCAAGCGCCGGCCCACCGAGGCCGAGATGCAGCAGCTCGACGCCCTGATGCCCTCCCTCACCGAGCTGTACGCCCCCGAGGGGGCCGATGACCTGGACGTCACGCCCTACGTCAGCACCCCTCTGTTCGTGGAGGGGGCCGGCCCCGTGGACGTGGCCGCGGAGAGCATCGATCAGGCCCTCTGGGTGGCCCTGGTCGCCGCGCCGACAGCCGATGTGGACGTGGTCCGCCGAGAGCTGGCCAGCGGGGGCTGGCGCGTGCGGGTGGGCGTGGTGCCCACCGACGAGCCCTTCGACCCCTTCACCGGCGACGCCCGGCCGGTCGCCGAGCGCCTGCGGGTGCCCTCCACCTGGGAGGTGGCGGTCGGCCGACGCGTCGATGGCGACCGCAAGGTGCGCTATGTCGCTCTGGAGCCGCACAGCGACACCACCGACGGTCTGAACCGCGCGGGCGTGGTGGAGCTGGCCCTGCCCACCGGCCTGGCGGCCGAGGATCTGCTCTGGGCGCCACCCAACGACGTGCTCACGGACCTGAAGGCCGGCTCCGGGGACCTGCCTCCGCGCGTCGATGACCCGGTGCAGGCCGCCCGCATGGTGACCTGGCTGCGCCTGCGCCTGACCGGGGCGACCCACCAGCTCCGGCTGCGCTGGGCGGGCATCAACGCGGTGGAGGTCGAGCAGCACGTCGTCGTGCCCCCCACGGTCCTCGGTCAGAGCGACGGCACCGCCGATCAGGTCTTCGAGCTGCCCGGCCGGTCCGTGGAGCCCGCCTCGCTTCAGCTCGAGGTCGAGCAGGACAAGCGCTACGTGCCCTGGACGCAGCTCGCGGACCTCGCCCAGGCCAGCCCACATCTCCAGGCGTACAGCCTGGACGCCGAGGCCGGTCGGGTCCACTTCGGGGACGGGCTGTTCGGGCTGGTGCCGCCTCCGGGGGCGCGGATCCGGGTCCGGACCATGCGGTTTGGCGGCGGCAGCGCCGGCAACCTGCCCGCCGGCTCCCTCAAGCAGCTCCGCGCCTTCGACGACGCGGGGGCTGTGGTCAACCGCCCCTTGAAGGTCCTCCAGCCCCTGCCCACCACCGGCGGGGTGGACGCCGAGACCCTGGCGGAGGCCGAGCGCCGCCTGCCCGCCTGGCTGCGCCACCGAAACCGCGCGGTGACCGGCCAGGACTACCGCGAGCTGGCCCGCGTCACCCCCGGCGTGCGGGTGGGCCGCGTCGAGCTGCTGGAGCACTTCAAGCCCCATCAGCGCAAGCTGGGGGTGCCCGGGGTGGTGTCGGTGATGGTGCTGCCCGACGCGCCCGGCTACGCCCCGCCCAACCCGCGCCCGGACCGCCGCTTCATCGAGGCGGTGTACGGCTGGCTGGACCCGCGCCGGCCCCTGGCCACCGAGATGTATGTCATCGGCTGTGAGTACGTGCCCATCGGCGTCACCGTGGGGATCGAGGTGCGGTCCGGGTATGGCCGGGACGAGACCCTCACCGCCGTCCGGGAGGCGGTGCGCCGGTACCTGTGGCCGCTGTCCCCCGGCGGCCCCTACGCCGACGGGCGAGGCTGGCCGCTGGGGCGGGCGGTGCGCGACCGGGAGATCGAGGTCGTGGTCGCCCGGGTGCCCGGGGTCGACGAGCTGCTCGGCGTGAACCTGTTCGCCTGGCAGGGCGGGCACTGGGCCTGGCGCCCGCTCCAGGGTGACGGGGCCGCCTCGGTCTCCATGACCGCCTGGCAGCTCCCCGAGCTGGCCGCCTTCACCGTGGTGACCGACCAGCCCCCGCCGACCCACCTCCAGGGCACGGCTGGGCCCTACGTCGACCCGCAGGACGTCGACGGGGCCGCCCAGGGCGCGCGGACCTGGGGCATCCCCGTGGTCCCGGAGGTCTGCTGACGTGGACGCCAACGGGCTGCGATCGTGGATGCTCGCGCGGGCGGAGGACTGGCGTCCCTCCCCGGAGGCGCGCTGGGACGCCGCGCGGGGGACCCTGCGCATGGCCAGCCGGCGCGCCCGTCCGCTCGTCGAAGACGAGGCCGTGGCCACCGCGCGCCTCAACCGCACCCCCGCCAGCACCGACGCCTACGGCAACCTCGCGGCCTCCGGGCTGCGACAGGGGCGGTCGACGGTCCTGGCGAGCGGCGTCACCCCGGATCCGGTCCCCATCCTCCCCCAGCAGGACCGGGACGGCCGGGACATCGCCGCTCCCTTCGAGATCATCACCGACCTGGCCGCCGGCTGGGACGGCGTGCTGACCGTGGCGATCGCCGGCCGGGTGGTGTTGGCGGACCTGCGGCGGAGCTGGGCGCCCCTCACGTTGACCGGCTTCCCCGCCTGGCGGGTGGCCCCTCGGCCCCAGGGCGGCGCCTGGCTGCTGTCCCGAGACGGCGGCCTGGGCCGCTGGACCGGCACCCCCACCCACGAGCCCCCCTACGTGGAGGTCCGCCCCGACACCTTCCGGCCCGACCCCGACGGCCCGGTGCGGCCCACCATCGAGGTCATCCACCCGGACGCGGGCTGGCTGAACGGCGCGCGAGCCGTCGCCTTGGCGTGCAGCGCCGACGGGCGCCTGGCGGTCCTCACCTGGGGCGACGACGCAGCCCGACTCCGGCTGCTGGACCCCGACGGCGCGCCCACCCACAGCGTCGCGCTCGCCGGGGTGCGCTTCCCCTGGAGCCTGGCCTGGTTCGGCGTGGACCAGGTCGCCGTGATGGTCGCCCTCGCCGAAGCCCCCAAGGTCCCCGAGGCCCTGGTCTTCCCCCTGCAGCCCGGCGCGCCGACCGCCTGGGCGCTGGGGGACGTCCACCCTCTGCGTGACCACGACGGCGGTCCCTTCGTCCACGCCCCCAGCCCGACGCCCCACGTCCGCAGCGGCGGCCGACCCACCACCCTCAAGCGGCTCTCTCTTCCGTCGGTCCCACGCCAGGCCGACGCCAGCAGCGCGCGCCCCTTTGATGCCGGTCAGGCGGGCATCTCCTGGCATCGACTCTACGTGGAGGCCGTGCTGCCGCCCGGGTGCGGGGTCGAGCTGCGGCTGGCCGCCTCCGACGAGCCCACCCCGCCCGACGCCCCGGAGGCGTGGCACCCCCACCGCTTCGGCGCGGTTCCCGGGGACGCGGCGGACGCCCCCCAGGGCGCCTGGCTGCCCCAGGCCTCCGAGCTGCCCCTCCACCCGGGTCTCCTGCCCTGCGCGCCCCACCCCGACCGGGCCGGGCTGTTCACGGCGCTCATCCAGCGCCCCGGGCGCGCGGTCCGCACCCTTCAGGGTCGCTACCTGTGGGTGCAGGCGACGCTGCACGGCGACGGCCGCTCCTCCCCCGAGCTGGCGGCGGTGCGGGCCTGGGCGCCGCGCTTCTCGTATGTGACCCACTACCTGCCGGAGCTGTACCACGAGGACCGCTTCGGCCCGGACGCCGACGCCCCCGACGCCGCCACCGGCGCCGACTTCCTGGAGCGCTGGCTGGGGCTGTTCGAAGGGGAGCTGACCCGGATGGAGGACCTCGTCGCCGAGTCCTGGCGGCTGACCGACCCCCGGATCACCCCGGCGGGCGCCCTGGACTGGCTGGCGGGCTGGCTCGGCTTCGCCCTGGACCCCAGCTGGCCGGCCGAGGTGCGCCGCCGCCTGCTGACCCAGGCCACCGAGCAGTTCCGCTGGCGGGGCACGCTGTGGGGGCTGACGATGGCCCTGGACGCGGTGAGCGACGATGCGGTGGCGCGCCGGGACGTCATCGTGCTGGAGGGCTGGCGGCTGCGGCGCACGGTCGCGACCATCCTGGGCGCAGACCTGGCCGACGAGGACGACCCCCTGCTGGCCGGCCTGGCCGTCAGCGGCAACAGCTTCGTCGGCGACACCCTGTTCCTGGGCGATGAAGCACAGAAGGCCTTCCTGGCCCTGTTCCGTGACGACCTCCTCAAGAGCCGATCGGAGATCGCGCAGATCGACCGCCTGTACGACGACCTGGCCCACCGGGTCCTCGTGCTGGTCCACGCCGGGCTGCCCCCGGAGGTCATCGGCCGGGTGCGGCGGGTGGTCGCCCGGGAGATCCCGGCCCATGTGGTCACCGAGGTCCACGAGACGGACCGCAGCCTGATCGTCGGCCTGAGCGCGCTGGTCGGCGTCGACACCCGCCCCACCGCTGATGCCACGGCGCGGCCCTTCGAACTGGGCCGCAGCCGCCTGGGCATCCAGGACCGGCTGCGTCAGGCCCCCAGCCTCGACCCCCGCCTGGAAGGAGATGTGTGATGAGCCAAAGCGACGACCGCGACGAGGTCCTCTCTCCCCCCGAGCGGCCGTTCTACGCCGAGGGGGTGAACCTGGACGCGAGCGACTTCACCGCCGAGCAGTCCTACCACCGGGGGCGCCTGGCGCGAACCCTGGCCTACCTGCACGGCTCGGGCACCGCCGCCGGGCTCGAGGTCTCCTACAAGGTGGACAAGGACGAGCTGCAGGTGGATCCGGGGCTGGCCATCGATCCCTTCGGGCGGCTGGTGGAAGTGCCCCGCCTCGCCTGCATCAACCTCAAGCGCTGGTATGAATGGAACCCGCCGCCCGAGAAGGACAGCGGCAAGGAGGAGAACTGGCGGATCCGCCGGCTCAATGAGTCCTGGCGAGACGCTGATGGTGGCTTCGTGCGGGGGGTCCACGCCGCGCTGCTCCTGCGCTTCCACGCCTGCCCCCAAGGGCGCACGCCGGCCTTCGCCGCCGGCCCCTACGACGCCCTGAGCGCGACGGTCCCCCACCGCACGCGCGACAGCTACGCGCTGGAGCTGCGCCTGCGCGGCACCGACGCGATCCCGAAGCCCGACAACCTCTGGCCCACGCCCGCCCGGGGCCAGAGCTTCGAGGACTGGCGCGCGGCCGTCCACACCCGGATCCTGGGCGCCTGGAAGGGCAACGAGGAGAAGACCCCGCCGGACATCTTCCTGGCGCAGGTCGTCATCCCGACGGCCCCAGCCCCGGCGCTGGCCGCAGACGCCGCTGTCACGCTGGCCCACCGCCCGGTCCGTACCGTCGGGGCTGCGGTCCCACACTACGAAGCCGACCGCCCCTTCGTCTACCCCACCGCAGCCCTGATCCGCTGGCTGGAGGGACCCCAGAATGCCTGATCTCCTGAACATCACCGCCCGCCTCGAGCTGACCAAGGAGCAGGTCACGGACTACCTGAAGGACGGCGTCCTGATCGTCAACGACGCCCGGCGACGCCCCCGCTACTTCAACGGCCGCTTCCTGGCGGCCCGGGACCTCACCCGGGACCAGACCTACGTGCTGAGCCGCCAGGCCGACCTGGGGCGGGCCGTGGGCTGGGGGGTCATCCGGGGCATGGGCGTGCGCGCGCTCGACGACAAGCGCGCCCGCCTGCACGTCACCGCCGGCCACGGGGTCACCCCCGCCGGAGAGCTGGTGGTCGTGCCCGACGCGTTCACCCTGGACCTGACCAGCATCCCCACCGGCCAGCGACTGGACGCCCACTTCGGCCTGGTGGAGCGGCCCCAGGCGCCGGCCCGCACCCGCAGCGGGCTGTTCATCCTGGCGCTGCGCCCGGTCGAGTTCACCGCCAACCCGGTGACCGCCTACCCCACCTCCGTCACCGGGCAGCGCACGCTGGAGCACGGCGACATCATCGAGGGGGTCGCGTTCACGCTGATCCCCTACCCCACGCCGGACCTGGGGCGCCCTTCGCTGCGGCATCGGGCCCAGGTCGCTCGGGAGATCTTCGTCGACGGGAGCCCCAAGGGGAGCCCGGAGGACGCGCTGCCCCTGGCCATGCTGGCCCTGGACCACGGCGCGGTGGTGTGGGTGGACCCCTGGATGGTGCGCCGGGAGGCCGGCTCGGATCGCGGCGTGAGCCTGGGCTTCTCCGGGATCCCCAAGGCCACCCGCGAGGCCAGCGTGCTGCAATACAAGGCCCACCTCCAGGACGTGGAGGCGAGCCCCCAGCTCAAGCGCATCGTGGCCGCCGAGCACTTCCAGGTGCTGCCCCCCATCGGCCCGCTGCCCGCCGGGGTCATCGACACCAGCGACTTCGCCCAGCGCTTCTTCCCCCCCGAGGTGGACGTCGAGCTGACGGTCATCCCCCACGATGAGCTGCCCGCCCTGATCTCGGAGAGCCTGGCGCTGCCGCCCATCGACCTGCGGCTCTCCGGCGAGGCCCTGGCGTCGACGTCGGTGCTGGTGCTGATCCTGGTGGAGCGCGGCAAGCTGCGGGAGCTGCAGAACGACCTGCAGACCTTGCGCCGCTCCCTGACCGACGGGCGGACCCGGCTGCTGCGCGACCGCAGTCCCATGCTGGCGCTCCAGCAGCTCCAGCTCGCCCACCTCCCCCAGATCATCAAGCCCGAGGTCGACACCGAGGACCAGGCCTGGGCCCGCGCGGTGGGCGCCGCGCTGGGGCCGCTCTGGTATGTGCGGCGGCGCAGCATGCACTACAGCTCCGAGCTCTTCGGGGAGGGCGTCCCCCTGACCGGCGACGACCGCGCCGAGGAGCAGGCCCTGCTCGAGCGCCTCGCGGCGCTGAACCTCAAGAAGCGCTACACCAACCTCAAGCGGCGGGGCACCACCTACGCCGAGGCGGAGCTGGTCCGGACCCTGGCCTCGGTGATGCGCCGGGAGAGCCCCCTGCTGCTCCTGGGCGCCATCCAGGAGCTGGAGTCCAAGAGGCGCGTCGACAAGCAGGCCGCCCTGGAGGTCGCCACCCGCTTCACCAAGGCGGACTTCGGCCGGGGCGTCGCCCTGCTGGAGCAGCGCGAGCCCTCCAAGAAGGTCCGGGAGGCCCTGGTCGCGGGCGGGCTGCTGCCCGAGGCGGACGAGCTGCTGCGCGCCGCCGCCGATGGCCAGGAGGGACACGAAGAGACCCTCAACCAGCTCCTGGAGGCACTGGCTGACGGCCCCTCGGCCAGGAACCGGGAGGCCATCGACGCCCTGCGCAGGAAGGTGACCTCGTGAGCGTCCGACCCATCGAGCATCCGCTGGAGGGCGAGCGCGTCGTCGGGCTCCAGCCCGAGACCGCCGACGCGGCGCGCGAGTGGTGGCCCCGCCGCCTCCACTGCCACACCGGCCGCACCCTCACCGCGACCGCGCTGACCAACGAGCAGGAGCACCGGGCCCGCCGACTGACCGCGCTGGCCTGCTCCCTCACCCCGGGCGTCATCGAGGGTCTGGAGGTGAGCGTCGAGGACGACCTCGCCGCCCTGGACGCTCACCACGCGCCCCAGTGGGTGCCGCACATCGTCGTCCAGCCCGGGTCCGCCCTGACCGCGGCGGGGCAGGACGTGCGGGTCTCCCAGGTGCTGCGGGTGCCGCTCCGCACCCTGCTGGTGAACGCCCTCCCTCAAGGCGACGCGCCGGCCCCCGCCCGAGCGCCAAGGCCGGCGGAGAGGCTCCCCCCCCCCGCCCCGCGACACGGCGTGCTGCTCCTCAAGCCGGTCCGCTACGAGGACCAGGGCCAGGGCGACGCGCTCATCCGTGACGACATCGCCTCCGACCCCTGCGCCCGGGATCCCGAGCTGGAGCCCTTCTCGGACCTCCAGGTGGTGGACGGCTGTCTGCTGACCTGGGCGCCCCTCTCGCTCCCGGGGCTCTTCCCCCTGAACCCCCGCCGCCGCAACGAGCTGGCCTGGTCCCTGTTCGACCGGGAGCAGGACGGCGGCCCCCTGTGGCCGGACGCCACGCCCATCGCGCTGATCGAGGTCCTTGGCGACACGGTCGTCTTCATCGACCGCGCTGCGGTGGTCCGGCGCGGCGGGGGCCCGATGCGCCGCGAGCGGGAGTCCGACAACCCCCGGCTGCTGGCCCAGATCGACCAGCTCACCGGCGAGCTGTTCGACGTCGACGGGGACCTCGCAAGCCTGCACGCCGAGGACCGCTTCCGCTACCTGCCGCCCTTCGGGCTGCTGCCCCGCGAGCTGGTGGACCTGGAGCACCACAGCACCCATTTCTTCCCCGCCGGCTTCAAGCTGACCCTCGCCCCCATCCCGCTGGAGCAGCTCGACGTGGTGGCCAGGGCCGCCGCCGAGCTGGCGCCCATCCACGTCGACGCCGCGCTGGAGGAGATCCGCGTCCTGGTCCCCGTGCCCCAGCAGCTCTATGACCCTCACCTGCTCAAGACAGAGACCCTCGACCCGGCGTTCGACACGATCCTGGAAGGCTTCGTCAAGCGCCGCGGCACCCTGCTGGGGCGGCGCGAGGTGGTGCGCCGCCGCCTCTCTGCGCTGCTGCAGGCGATCGGCGGACCCTCCGCGGCGCCGATCTGGGCGTCTCCCGATCCGGGGGCGCTGGAGCCCGAGGGCACCCGGGGTGTGGGGGACATCGCGCCGCTGATCATGACCATCCAGGCGGGCGAGCTCTCGCCCACCGATCCCCTGGTCATCCAACTGCTCGCAACGGCGATCACCGGGAACGGCGAGACCGCCGTCCTGATCGTCAAGTCACTTGACCAATCTCAGCAGACGCCCGTCGTCGAGGTGGTCCTGGGTGAGCAGGCGGGCGTGAAGCAGACCCGAGGCGTGCACCTCAGCGGCACCAGCCTGGTGGACGTATGCGGGAGGGCGCATCCCCCGTTGAAGGAACTCCGGTTCCCCACGTTCTACCCTTTGCACGGCGAGCCCACGTTCAGCCGGCTCGTGGCCGCGCTGGGCCGCCCCCAGCACCTGGGGCCAGCAGTGGCGGTGGTGACCAGGCCGCCCCAGACCGAGGGGTTGGCGCTGAAGCTCGTCGCGCTGCCCTCCCGCCGCAGTGAGCTGGCCGGCGCGCTGGAGGGGCTGGTCGGCCCCGCCGAGGTCAAGGCGCTGCTCGACGCCGCGCAGGCCGGCGACGCGCCGACGGTGCGGGACGGCATCCCCGACCGCAAGACCGCCGTGCGTTGGGCCGAGGCCCTGAACGACGCGGGCGCAGAGGTCGAGGTCCGGGAGCGGGCCATCGCCCGGATGGCCGTCGGCCTCGACGGGCTGGCCCGTTGGACCGACCCGGTCCCCTACCTGGAGCCCATCCGGACCTACCCCGGCGCGGAGGAGTACCTCGAGCGGCCCGCGGACACGGAGCCGCTCCGTCGGCGCTACGACGTGGTGCTGGAGGAGGGGTACGGCCGCGAGCGCAGCATGCTCAAGAAGGCGCCCATGGTACAGGAGCGGGAAGAGCCGGAGGCGCTCTCTCTGGAGGACACCCTGCTCATGCTCACCGGCCGCCTCCCGGCCACCGTGGCGCCGGGCCTGACCCTGGCGCGCGGCCTCACCGAAGAGGAGGCCCGACGCGCGGCGCAGGCCTTCGAGCGCTCCGAGGGCGTCACCACCCGCCTCGTGCCGTCCTCGATGCTCGACAGCGCCCCCGTGACCCGTGCGCTGCTGCTGGTGGCCGACGTCCGCTCGCCCGAGCGCGTGGCGGAGACCCTGGCGCCCTGGTCTTTCGGCGGCATGGCGCACGTCGAGCAGCTGGCGGAGGCCTTCAAGCACGCCAGGGACCGCGAGGTCTGCGTCGCCGCCCTCTACGAGCCGACCCTGGCCCGGAGCCTCGCCCGCTACCTTCAGGACCGCTTCGGGGCCCGCGTCCGGGTGGTGTGGGACCCGCTCCAGGAGGTCG
Source organism: Alphaproteobacteria bacterium (assembly GCA_020632795.1). Lineage (GTDB taxonomy): Bacteria > Myxococcota_A > UBA796 > UBA796 > CAJQPC01 > JACKEV01. The sequence continues at coordinate 39,158 of JACKEV010000018.1, read as the reverse complement.
AGCACCGCATCGTGCTCACCGGCGTGCGGTCTGCAGATGCCCCGATCCTCAAGGCCCTCTACGAGGCCGGCCTGACCGAGGACCAGGCGCAGGCGGCCATCAACGCGGTCAAGCAGGGCGAAGAGCCCCGGGTGTACTGGGACAGCCCCGCAGGCGGCCTCGACCTGGGCCGGACGCTGACCGGGCTGGGCGCGCGGGTGGCCGCGGAGAGCTGGACCCTCGGCAAGGCCCTCGCCGACAAGCCCGCCTGGACACTCGTTCTCCCTCCGGGGACCGACGTGGAGGACCGGCTCGACGACATCGCCGTGCTCGTGGGCGCGACCGGGGCGCGCGACGGCAGCGCTCGGGGGCTGCGCCCGGTGCCCGGAGCGGTGGAGTTGACCGACCCCGGCGGCGACAACGACGCCATCGCCGCGCGCCGAGAACAGGTGGAGCAGCTCGCCGACGCCTCCGACGACGAGGACGAGAAGGCCCGCCTGAACGGCCGCGTGGCGACGCTCACCCTCGACAGCGTGACCCTCACGCTGACCGACCCCGAGCAGGTGGAGCTGGCCACCCTCACCATCGAGCTGCTCAAGGCGCTGCGCACCACGCCCGAGGACCTGCCGCAGAGCCTGCTCGACCAGCTCCCCGACCCCACCGGGGAGGACGCCTTCGGCACGGTCCTGACCACCCGAGGGGTGGAGGCGGTGGCGCTGCTCGAGCTGGAGGCGGCGCTCAGCGGCGCCGACAGCGTGCTCTCCAAGAAGGACCTGGCCATGCTGCGCACGCTGGGGGTCGCCGGCTTCATCGAGCGCATGGAGCGCCGCATCCAGGCCGCCGCCAGCAGCCTCAGCCTCAGCGCCCTCCAGGTGCAGACCCTCGTCGTCCGGGTGCACAGCACGATCGCCGAGCTGGCCAAGGCCACACCGGCCCCCCAGCAGGCCGAGCATGTCCAGCTCTACACCTTCAAGTCCGCCGCCCCGCCGATGATGCAGGCCGTGGCGCAGGCCGACCTCCAGCAGACGATGGGCCTGGGGATGGGCGTCACGGACGCGCCCTTCAAGGAGATCCTCGGCCCGCAGGCGATCTTCCAGGGGTCCACGCTGGTTGAAGCGCCGCTCCAGGCCAAGCTGGAGGTGGACGGGGGCCCGACGGTCCTGGACCTCCCCACGGTCAGCGCGATCCAGGCCACCCCGGTGCCGGAGGCCCTGCTCGGCCAGGCCCGCTCCGCCTGGATGGAGATCCTCCGCCACATCGCCCTGCTCGGCGTGAAGCTCACCGACGTCAAGCTGCCGGGCTTCCAGCAGATTGACCCCGACGGCAATCACACGCTGATCGAGGTGGCCGTCGTCACGGAGACCCCCGAGGGCGAGCAGATCCCCAACGACACCCTGCTCGCCCAGATCGCCGCGGGTGACCATGACAACCCGTTCTCAGACAACGACGCCCCGGGGATGCTCCAGCATGCGCTGGCGCTGTTCGACACCATCTTTGTCTCCCTCAAGCGGGTCGAGGCCCGGCTGGTGCAGATCGGGATCGTGGTCGAGCGGGCCCGGGAGGCCCTCGCGACCCTCCGGGCCTACGAGGCCGAGGCCCGGCAGCGGCTGGCCGTCCTGGAGACCGAGCTGGCCGAGGCCCGCCACGACGTCGCCGCCGCCCGCGCCCTGCGGGCCGAGGAGCTGCGCCGCATCGACGACGTCAACCTCCGCCGCGCGCGCATCCTGGCTGAGGAGGTGCCCTTCCTGGCCTTCCACCGCCCCCGCGTGCTGGAGGCGGTCGTGTCGACGCCGGTGCGCACCGTGCTCCCGGGGCTGGTGCGCTCCCCGGTGCTGGCCTGCCTGGAGAGCCCGCTGCCGGCCCCACCCGCGCTGAACGCCCTGGTGGACCTGTGGCGGGAGGCCCCGGCCCGGTGGCTGGGGGTGGGGGCCGGACTGCTGGACAGCCTCAACCAGGTCACCCCCCTCACGCAGATCCTGACCCAGGCGCAGGCCCGGGGCCTGGCCTCGGTGGCCGCCCCCGTGTCCCTCATCTCCGGGGTGGAGTCCTTCCAGAAGGTCCTGAAGATCGGCAAGAGCGCGTTGCAGCCCGTCCACGAGGCGGCCGCGTCCCTGAGCCTGGGTGCGGGCTCCTGGAAGCAGCTCCGGGCCAAGGCCGACGACGTCGTCACCCTGGGCGACCTCATCGAGGGGGCCAGGGTCTCCGCCTTGGTGGCCGAGGGCGCAGCGCGCGCGCTGGAGCAGCTCCGGCGGGTCGTCGCGGGCCTGCACCGGGAGCTGAAGGCCGTGCCGCCCCGCATCCGCCTGGACTGGTCCCACCGGCTCAGCCAGTTCGACCAGCCGGTGGACCTCTCCGAGCCCTCGCGGCTGCCCCGCTGGGGGGAGATCGACGACCTGGCCCGGCAGGAGATCCAGGCGCTGGTGGACTGGCTGTTCGATCGGCTCGCCGACGGCCCGACCGCCCGCGGCCTCATGAGCGACACGGTCCGGGGCGCCCTGCTGCTGGCGGCCCATGCGCCGGTGGACCGCATCATCGCGGGGCACCTGCCCGCCCCCACGCCGCTGTTGCCCGGCACCCTGATCCCGGTCGTGGTCGACCTGGGCCAGATCCACGTCGGCATGCAGACCCTGCTGTACGCCAAGGGCGAGGTGGTGGGCCACGGCAAGGTCGCCGACATCGCCGACGGCAAGGCGATCACACAGGTGATCTCAGCCACGGCGACCTCCACCACCCTGGAGGCCGGGGCCAAGGTCCAGTTCGTGGCCGAGGGCGGCCCGACCGCTCTCGGCGCGCTCAAGACGGACCCGCTGCCGGGGAACGCGACCTTCACCCCGCTCGGGTCGTTCAAGTGACCGAGCGGCGGGTCCGCGCGCTGCGCCTGACCGCGCCCGAGGAGGCGCTGCTCCAGCGCGGCCGCATCCTGCTGGAGGACGCGCTGCGCACCGCCACCCTGCCCTCAGCCTCCGGCGGGCGCCTTGTCCTGGTCCGCCGCCTGGACCTGGGGCGCTTCACGGCGGACGTCCCCTCCAGCGCGCTCTCGCTGCAGGTCGAGCAGCTCGCCCGCGCGGTGATCGCCAGCGCTGTGTCCGCCGAGCACCCCCAGGCCCCTCAGGCCCGCGCGGTGTTCTTCGATGACCCCATCCACGCCCGCGTGGCTTTGGCGACGCGGTTGATCCGGGGCCCGGCGCCGGTGGCGTGGTTCTGGCCCCTGGCCGTGACGGCCTGGCATCCGACACAGACCCGCCCGCAGGCCCTGCGCGCGCTGCTCCTGGACACCCTTCGCCTGCCGCCGGGCCCGGTGGCGGCGGCGGCGCTGCTGGCGGCGCTGCAGGAGCGTGGGGTCATGGCGTCGGTGCTGGACGCCCTGCGGCCGGAAGACGGGGATACGCTGCTGGCGGCCTCGGGCTGGTCTGCACCACCGCGCCCGGCGCCGAGCCGGACCGGCCTGCACGCGGAGGCCCCACCGGTGCGGGACGCTCTGCGGCCGGAGGACGGGGATACGCTGCTGGCGGCCTCGGGCAGGTCCGCACCACCGCTCCCGGCGCCGAGCCGGGCCGGCCCGCCCGCGGCGGCCCCCCCTCCCCTGCCCCGGAGCCTCCTGCCCTGCCTTCCCCACCTGCGGACGTGGGGCCCCCAGGACGCGCGCGCCGTCTGGGTGGCGGCGGTGTCGGCCCTCACCGACGCGCCGGGCCGGGCGAGGGACCCGAGGCATGTTCCCCGAACGGCCCGAGCGCTGGCGGAGGCCCTCCACGTCCCGCAGCGCACGCCCGCTCCTGCCCATACGGTCCCCGACCACGCGCTGCTCACCGAGCCGCCGGAGCCCGCGCGGGTGGACCCCCTGCCGACGTCCGCCCGCCCGTCCCCGGTCCATCCCCCGTCGAGCCATCCCCCCCCGCCTGGAGGGGCGCCCTGGCCGACCGAAGCCCCCGCCTCCTCTCCGCGCGCGCGCCCGCAGGAGGAGCCCACCCCCGCCCGGCCTTCGACGCGACCCCCCCGACGCTCCGCCGAGGCCCCCTCCCCCCGGCCCCGTCGGCCCCGAAGCGCCTCTGATGCGACCCCGGGCCTGCTCCTGGACGGCGAACCCCGCCCCACCGCGCTCGGCGGCCTCTTCTTCCTGATCCCGGCGCTGCGGGCCCTGGGGCTGCCCGCGCACCTGGAGACCCACCCCGACGCCATCGACGCCGCGCTGCCCCGACAGATCCTGCGGGCCGCAGCCCTGCGCGCCGAGGCGGACCCCGCGGACCCGTGCCTGGCGCCCCTGGCCCTGCCCGAGGGGGTCGACATCTCCACCGAGGCCGAGGCCTGGGTGGACCGCGTCGAGGCGCTGCTCCAGGCCGGGTGCGAGCGCTCCCTCCAGGCCGTGGTCCGCCGCCCCGCTCTGTGTGCTGTCGGGCGGATTCACGTCGACGTCTTCCTGGCGCTGGCGGGCGTGGACGTGAACGTGCGCCGCGCCGGGCTCGACCTGGACCCCGGCTGGGTGCCCTGGCTGGGTTGGATCATCGCCTACCACTACCTCGACGCCGAGTCCCTCCATGCCCTCGTCCCCGACCCCTGCTGACTGCGCGCTGGCGGCCCTGGCCGCGCTCGCCTCGGGCGACACCGCCGAGGAGGCCGCCTGGCTGCGGGAGCAGGCCCTGGCCCTGGGCGGGATCGGCTGGCCGGACGTCCTGCCCGACTGCGAAGGCCCCCAGCGCGCCCTCGCGGACGCCCTGCGGTTCACCCTGGCCGAGCGTCTGTCCCTGGCCCTGGCCGCCGAGGTCGAGGTCAACCCGATGGCCGGGCGCGCGGTGGCCTGGCTGCAGGCGCCGCTGGGGGGCTCCCGGCCGACCCTGGGCCTGCTCGCGTCGGCGGTCGCAGAGGGGCACCCGGTGGAGTCCGTCGCCTCGGGCGCGGCGGTGGGGTGCGGCGCGCTGGTGCTGCGGGGCGCCGAGCTGCCGCTGGCCGAGCAGACCCTGGGCGTCCCGCTGCCTGTGCTGCTGGCCCTGCGCGACCGGGACGGCGCGTGGCCGGGCGCGAGCCTCGGGGAGTCCGATCCCGTCCCGCTGCCGCCATCTGTGTTGAATGAGGCGCAGCGACACGCCGCCGCGCTGGGCAACGGAAGCGCGATGGTCCTGCGCACCGGCTCCCAGGCCGAGGGGCGCGCGGTCGCCGCGGCGCTGGCCGACGCCCTCGGCCGCCGGCCCGTCTTCCTCACGGAGCGCGCGCCGCTGGAGGGACTCGTCCCCTGGATGCTCCTCCGGGCGCTGATCCCGGTGTTCGTCCGCGAGCTGGGCCCCGGCGAGCGCTTCACCCTGCCCGCCCTGCCGCTCCATGACGGCCCGGTGCTGGTGGTCACCGGCCCGGACGGTCGGGTGGAGTCCCCCGCGGGGGCGGTGATCCAGTGGACCCTGCCCATCCCCCCGCGCGAGGAGCGGGCGGGACTGTGGCGGGTGGCGCTCGCGGAGGGCGGCCCCAGCGCGCTGGCCGAGGAGATGGCCGCCGCCCACCGCCACGGCGCCGGGCGCATCGCCCACCTCGCCCGGCTCGGGGCCCACCGCTGCGCCATGCAGGGCCGCGCCGCCCTGACCCGGGAGGACCTGCTGCACGCCGCCTGGGACGGCGAGGGGGACGGCCCCGACGGCCTCGCCCAGCCGATGCGGGACCGGATCCCGGACGACGCCCTCATCCTGTCGCCCTCGATCGACGAGGAGCTGGGGCTGCTGCTGAAGCGCTGCGAGGCCCGGGAGGCGCTGGGGGCCGGGCTGGGGCCGTCGGCGAAGGCGCGCTACCGGCACGGGGTCTGCGCGCTGATGGTGGGGCCGTCGGGCACGGGCAAGACCCTGGCGGCGAGCTGGTTGGCCACCCGGCTGGGGCTGCCTCTGTATCGGGTGGACCTGGCCTCTGTGCTGAGCAAGTACATCGGGGAGACCGAGAAGAACCTCTCCCAGCTCCTCGCCCGGGCCGAGCAGGCCGAGGTCATCCTGCTGTTTGACGAGGCGGACGCCCTGTTCGGCAAGCGCACCGAGGTGCGCCACGCCAACGACCGCTTCGCCAACGCGCAGACGAACTATCTGCTGCAGCGCATCGAGCGCTACGAAGGCATCGTGCTGCTCACCAGCAACAGCCGCAGCCGCTTCGACGAGGCCTTCACCCGCCGGCTGGACGCCATCGTGGAGTTCCCGGCCCCCGGCCCGGAGGAGCGCCGCGCGCTCTGGCGGGCCCACCTGGGGGCCGAGGTCCGTCTCACCACCGAGCAGCTCAACCGCCTGTCCGCCACCGCCGAGCTGTGCGGCGGCCACATCCGCAACGTGGTGTTCACCGCCGCCACGCTGGCCCACGCCGCGGGCACCCCCATCGGCTGGCCCGAGCTGATGCGCGGCCTCAAGATCGAGCTTCGCAAGCTGGGGCGCCCCATGCCAGCGGCTCTGAAGCCCCCCCGCCCGCCGCGCGGGGTACGCTGAACCGACGGTGCACGCTCCGCTCACCCGCACAGCCGCCCACGCGACCGAGACCCCTCGGCGGACGGCGGTCCAGCGCCAGGCGGCGCCGGGGACGCGGGCCGGGATGCCGCGGTTCCTGCAGCGGCGGCCGGCGCAGGAGCCTGAAGAGCCGGAGAGCGCGGTCCAGCGCCGCCCCGCCCAGGAGCCCGAGGCGCCCGAGACCCTCCAGGCGAAGCTCGACGTGCGGCCGGCGGACGACGCCTTCGAGCGCGAGGCCGACGCCGTGGCCCAGCGGGTGGTTGAGGGGGGGAGCGCGCCGCCGATCTCGCGGCTGGGGGGGGCCGGGGGGCAGCGCCGAACGGCTCCCGAGCCCGCCGCGCCTGCCCCGGCGACCCTGCGCAGCGCCGAGGGCCAGGGAACCCCGCTCCCGCCCGCGCTCCGGGCAGCCTGGGAGCCCCGCTTCGGCGCCAGCCTGGCCGACGTCCGCGTCCACACCGGCCCCGCCGCCCACCAGCTCAGCCGCTCCTTGAACGCCCAGGCCTTCACCCACGGGCGGGACATCTTCTTCAGCGCCGGGCGCTACGCCCCGGACACCAGGGGCGGCCAGGATCTGCTCGCCCACGAGCTGGCCCATGTGGTGCAGCAGCGCGGGGGGACGCGCGGCGTGCAGCGCAAGGCTGAGCCGACGAAGGCGCCCGCTGCGGCGACCGTCCCCCCGCTGGAGCTGATGGGCAACCCCCGCCCGCTGGCCCCGCCCGAGGCCCTGCGCGCGACCCTGGACGCCGAAGGCGAGGCCCCGGTACCGGTCCGCTTCGGGAACATGGCCCGCGGCACCGTCATCGTGCGCCGCGTCGGCGATGGCCGGTACGCCCTCAACAAGCCCCAGGCCATCCCCTTCACCCATGCGTTGCTCAGGTCCCTGCCCGGCCATCGGCGCCCCCAGCTCGTGCTCAAGACCGACAGCGCCCGGCGGGTGGAGGGCTACGTGGGGTTGGGCCCCCCAAAGCGGGTCGCCAGGCCCAAGAGCCTCCAGGAGGCGATCCGCAAGTACCCCGATCTCATCGGCATGGCGGGCTTCACCGTCCCCAACATGCCCGAGCTGACGAACGAGCTGAAGGGCGGCGCGCTGAACGTCAGCTTCACCGGGATGGGCGTAAACCTGGGCGCCTTCTCCGGGACCCTGGACCTGGGCATCGGCAACGCGCTTGTCACCTTCAAGGGCGCGATCGAGGTGCAGATCCCCGGGCTGGAGTCCGGCCGTCTGGAGCTGGCCCGGGACCCCAAGGGCCGGACCACCGGCAAGGTGGGCCTGGGGGTCAAGCTCTCCAAGAGCCTCTCCGGCGAAATCACGGTGAGCTGGGACGGCAGGATGCTGGAGGGCGAGGGCCGGATCACCGTCCAAGGCGAGAAGCTCTCCGGCACACTCACCCTGCACATCATGGAGAAGGGGCGGGCGAAGAAGCTGGAAGCCGACAAGAAGGGCCTCCCCCCCAAGGCGCCCAGGAAGGAGGCCAAGGGCAGGAAGCCCGCGAAGCCGCAGTACGCAGTGTTCGGCGAGGGCGAGCTGAGCGTGCAGATGAGCGAGTGGCTCAGCGGAAAGGCCCAGGTCATCGTGGGGCCCACCGGCCACCTCACCGTCATCGGGGAGATCACGCCGCAGAAGGAGATCATCCTCTTCCCGCAGAAGGACTACAACGAGAAGCTGTTCAAGGCCGAGGCCCGCGTCATCTACGGCATCCCGGTGGTGGGCAACGTCTTCATCTTCGGCAACGTCGGCGTGGAGGCCTTCGCCGCGCTGGGGCCGGCGAAGTTCTACAACATCGCCATCGCGGGCAAGTACTCCACCGATCCCGAGGTGCAGCGCCACTTCAACATCAAGGGCAGCCTGAACGTCTCGGCGGCGGCCGGGCTGAAGCTGCGGGGCGAGGCTGGCGTGGGCGTGCGCATCCTGGCCCACGACATCAAGGCGGGCGGCGCGGTGAACGCCACGGCGGGCATCAAGGCGTACGCCGACGCCACCCCCCTGGTGGGCTACCGCGAGAAGCAGGGCAGGAAGGGCGAGGACAAGAAGGGCGAGTTCTTCATCAAGGGCGAGCTGGACGTCGGCGCCCAGCCCTTCTTCGAGCTGTCCGGGGACGTGTTCGTCGAGGTGGACGCCCCGTGGTGGTCCCCCGTGCCCGACAAGCGCTGGACCTGGCCGCTGGGCGGCAAGACCTGGCCGCTGCCCGGCTCCTTCGGGGTCAAGGCGGAGATCGAGCACGTCTTCGGCGCGAAGACCGCCCCCAAGCTCACCTTCAAGAAGTCGACCTTCTCAGCCGACAAGTTCATGTCGGACCTCTACCACGACAAGACGAAGGCCGGCGGGGGCGGGAAGAAGGACCGGCAGCCTGCCCGCTGGAAGGAGAAGAACACCAAGGCCAGCCCGGTGCCCAAGCCCAAGGGCAAGGGAGCGCCGGTCGGCAAGACCGGGCCGGCGACGCCGGCGAAGTCCAAGATGGCCAGGGACGCGGCCAGGGGTGGGGGCACGGCTGACCCCAAGGCGCGGACCGCCGACGGCAGGACCGTGCGGGCGCACATGAAGGCCGCGGTGCGCCACGGCGGGAAGCCGCCGCCCGCCCGCGGCGTGGCCAAGGGCGCGAAGTCGAAGGGCAAGGCCAAGCCGATCAAGCCGCCGGTGGGCAAGGGCCACCACAAGCAGGTGGCGGACGCCGCCGCGAAGGCCCTGAAGGAGGCCGCCAGCAAGGAATCCACCTACGCGAAGGCCCGCAAGGCGATGCAGACGCGGGCGAAGGCGCTGGAGAAGGAGGCATCGAGCACGCTCAAGAAGCCCATCCGGATGAAGGTGCTGTTCCTACCTGTGGCGAAGGACCGCAAGGACGGGGACATCGACTTCACGATCCGGATCGCGCCCAACAACTACGAGCCTGACTACACCTACGAGCACCCGGTGCTGGTTCTGGAGGACCCGGCGTTCGACAAATTTGTATATAATGCCCTGTTGAAGGCCGGAAACGCCCTCACCGGCCTCGATACTCCTGATCCCAGAGATGCACCGCCAGGAGAGGGGACATCCAGCGGCAAGAAGAAGCAGGGGAAGCAGAAGGACTCCAAGGAGAAGGAGAAGGAGAAGGAGTTCCGCCTCCTGGACATCACCCGGATCAACCAGGCCCTCGCGACCCCTTTGCAGGCCGTGGCGAAGGAGGCCGCGAAGGTGAAGGGGCGCCTGGGCGCGCTGGCGACCGCCCAGCGGGCCTATCGGGACGCATGCAAGGCGCCAACCTACGCCGACAACCGCTTCAAGCTGGGCAAGGTCGCGTTCTTCGTCGATCAGCGGATCAACTGCTACGTCATGCCTGCCTCACGGATCACCGATCCTCTTGTCCCAGCCTACCACCTGAAGGCTGAAGGCTGGCTTGAGGAGGCCAGGGCCGGCGTAGCACCGTCGCGGCCCAACGCAAAGATCACCGTCGGGGAGCGCAGCTCCGGGCAGCCCGACTCGGGGCAGGCGCGCCAGAAGGCACAGAGCGAACTCGGTACGATGAGGGAGCTCATCGCGGATCACTCCAAGAACGACCAGAAGGTGAAGAAGCTGCAGGAGCACCTGGACAAGGCCTTGCCTTCGGCAGACGCCGAGCTCGCCGCGTTCGTGACCGAAGCGACGACCCTGAGATCGAGCTGCAAGAAGTACTTCAAGAAGACCGACAAGCCAACGTGGAACCAGCTGAACCAGCTCCCGACCCCGGTCGCCGCGACCTCCGCTCCCACCGGACAGCCCGGCGCGCCCACACTCAAGACAGCCGACATCGCCCGAAATCAATTCAGCTACCCCGATCACCCCGTCACACCGCTCGCCGCAGCCGAGTTCATCGAGAGGTTCCCAGAGTCCGTCACAGAAGATACGGCCTCGGTGTTGATGATCGCCGCCTTCGTAGCCGAGCCGACGCGAGACCCGGTCGCCAACGTCACAAACCTGCTCCTGCTCCGCAACGCCGCGACGTTGGAGCAGGAGAAGGTGCAGAGCGTGTTCCATGTTCTGTCCATGACCCAAGCGGGCTCTGATCCACAGAAGACCCCCAAACCCGGAGATTACCAGGCCTGGAGGACGAGGGGTCAGAGTCTGTATGCTGACTATCAGAAGCTGAAGAACGACGGCAAGGCGACACACAACCAGGTCCAGCAGGCCGAGAGCGCCTGGAAGAAGTGGCAGAAGGAGCCCGCCAGTTGGGTGTCGCCGCCGCTCAAGGACGCCCATGCCCAGCGTCCGGCCAAGGTGACGGACCGTGACCTGAAGGCGATCAAGCAAGACCAGGCGCTCCTCACAGAACTGCAGGAGATCTTCAAGCGCGACAAGTCGCTCGACAAGGCCGCCAAGGCCATCCTGCAGCGGCTGTCTACGCCACCCTCCCAGGGCGGCACCAAGAAAGCCACATGACCCCTACTCCTTCTCCTCCCCCGCCAGCAGCTCCCCCAGGATCGCGTCCACCTCGGCGCGCACCGTGTCCGGGATCTCGTCGTCCTCCAGGTCGAAGGATGGGTCCGGCGGGGGCAGCTCGGCGGCGGGGATGGGCGCCTCGTCTGCAAAGTCCTCCAGCGGCACCCGGTCGGTGCGGTCCGGGTCGTCCTCGGTCAGCGCCTGGGCGATGGCGATCTGCCGCCGGGCGTAGCCCCGGTAGCGCTCCAGCCAGCGCTGGGGCAGGAGCCAGGCCTCGGCCCCGTCCAGCGGGGGGATGGGGATGAGGTTCAGCGCGATGAGCCACACGTTGGTCTCGGTGAACACGTAGGCCAGCTCGACCGCCGGGCCCCAGGGCGGGCGGCCGAAGACCTGCAACAAGCCCCAGGTCACCGCGTAGAGCGCGCCTTGCGCCAGCACGCCGCCCCAGGCCACCGCCGAGCGCTCCATCTGCGTGGGCCGCCCCGCCCACCGGCACCAGCCGCCCAGCCCATGCACGTCGATGCTGCGCACCGCGTAGCCGTAGCGCCACACCATCGCGGCGTGACCCAGCTCGTGGATGAGCACCAGCAGCACGAAGCCCAGGAAGAACCCCGCCGAGAAGTGCCGCCCCCCCAGCACCACCGCCATCAGCGGCAGCGTCCAGTGCAGACGCAGGTCGGCCCCGCGTAGCCGCGCGACCCGTAGCCATCCGCTCTGGAACATGCGCCTGCCTGGGGAGAGTCCTCCTGAAGCCTATCCGGTGGGCCGGCCCGGCGCGCGCCCACCAAAAGCGAACAGTGTTCGCTATACTGGGACGTGGCGGTAGTGGGCCACCGCCGAGATGAAGACCCGGAAGCCCTGCACGAACCCCCCGCCGATCACCAGGGCGCCGCCCACCAGGAAGACCTTTTTGCGAACCAGGGGTACCTTGAGCACCGGGAGCGCCTGATAGCAGCCCGCCCCCCCCCACTGCAGGATGAGCTGGCAGAGGAAGCTCACGTTGTTGACGTGGTCGATGGGCTTCGTCGCGTTCGCCGCGCGCACCACCGTCAGGATCAGCTCCATCAGGATGTTCAGGATCAGGGCCAGGAGCCCCTCCAGCCACTCGATCGCGTCCGCCAGCTTGGGCCAGGCCTTGTGCAGGTAGTACGTCGTCGACGTGAAGATGGTGTCCAGCAGGTTCAGGCCCCAGGTGATCAGGGTCAACAAGCGCTCGGCGCCCGGGTGCCCGGTGTAGGTCAGCGCGGGGAACGTGATGACGACCTGCACCCACTTGCAGACGTTGCCGACCACCTTGAGCACGCCGGTCAGCAGCGCCGGGGGCTCCTCCCCGAACGTGAGGGCTCCTTCGATCGATGCGACCACCGAGGACACCACCCCCACGAAGAAGCCCCCCACGCCGGCCATCCAGATCGACAGCTCCACCCGGGTCGCCTCGGGGATCTCCCCGCCCTCCGCGTCGAGCGCCTCGCCCGCGATGCCCAGGGGCAGCTTCTCCGGGAGCGTGATCCCCTTGAAGGGCGCCTCGCCCCGCAGCAGCTTGGCCAGGATGGTCGTCGGGATGGCGACCGGCAGCAGCAGCAGGTCGATGAGCGTCAGGTCCTGGCCCCCCGTGATGAGCCGGTAGAGCGCGCTGAGGAGCGGTATCTCAAGGGGGGTCTTCGTCATGCCCTCCTCGATGACCTCCAGGACGTCCCCCAGCAGGTTCATCAGCACCCCCAGCACCTTGCGCGCCTGGGCGGCGAAGCGCTGGACGACCGCCGGGCCGAGCGCGGCCACCACACCCCCCAGCGTCATCCCCGGCCTCTGCAGCGCGGTCGTCAAGGTCCTCAAGATGTCCTCGAAGCCGGCCTTCAGCTCGCCGCCGACCTCGTTGACGACGCCGTCGATCAGGCGATGAATGGCCTGGAGCAGCTTCTCGGGGATGCCGAGCTTCGTGGCCAGGCCCGTCAGGCCCTCCATCAGCTTCTGCGTCCCCCAGGTGACCGCCGGGTTGGTCGTCGAGACGCGGCTCGACTCGTCGACCTTCTCGCCCTGATCCCCGCTGACCAGCCGCCGGGTGTCCCGATGCTGAGCGCCCAGTTGCCGGTTCGCCAGCTCCGGAGGCAGCGGCCGGGCGCTCCGAGCGCGCTCCTCCAGCTTCGCCAGCTCGGCGTCGAGCATCTTCCCCAGCGCGACGACCTCGCGCCGCGTGGCGCCGAAGGTCCGGGTCACCGCCCCCCGCAGGAACGCATGGGTCTTGAGGATGTCGCCCCAATCAAACACAAACCCCAGCCAGTCCACCAGCTTTCCCAGGTCGATGCCCAGGTAGCGCTTCGCCAGGGTGTTGATGGCCTGGGCGATCTGCCCGGCCTTCTCCACCACGATGCGGATGACCTGCTTCGCGAAGGTGAACACGAACCTCAGGCCCTGCCCGATCTTCTCGCAGGTCGCCTTGAGGAGCCTCTGGGCGCTCTCCGCGACCGTGCGCAGAGCGTCGCCGACCCAGCGCCAGAAGTCGGTGACCTCGGCGTCGGCCTGGCTCGCCAGGACCGCGGCGGTCTCCTCGGGCCCCAACAGCACGAGCTGGTCCCCGGTGTTGTCCAGGCACCACAGCGGGCCGTCGGGGATCCCGCTCAAGTCCAGGGTGGTCGTCGCGTCGGCGCCCACCGGCGCGAAGCGCACCCCCTGGGCGGCAAGGCGCTCGGGCGAAGCCCCGGAGAGCCCCGCGGGCGCCGCGGAGGCCAGCGTCATGACCTTCAGCACCTCGCGCGACGCCCCCAGCACCGCGTCGATGCGCCCCCTGTCGGCGTTCTCCCCCGTCACCAGGGGCTCGCCGTCCCGGGTCTTCGCCGCCAGGACCTGGTCGGCGTCCTGCTCGCGCATGCGGTCGAAGGTGTTCGCCATCGGGTCGATCACGATCTGGTCGTCCAGGAAGTCCGCGGTGAGCGTGAGGTGCGGCGGGGCCGCGCCGTCGTCCAGGGTCATCTCCAGCGTCAGCCCGCCCTGACTGTCGGTCTTCACCGGGACGCTGCGCCCCTGCTCCACGTAGACCGGCGCCCCGTTCACCCGCACGTACCCGCAGGAGGTGGCCGACAGCTTCACGTCGGCCATCGCCCGGGGCAGGTCGTCCTCCATGGAGAAGCGGAGGCGGCTTCGAACCCCGTTGATGGGCACCTGGTGGGTCGTATCCCGTACGATCACCGGGTTCTCCTGCCACACGGTCTCCACGTCGTCCTGCCACAGGACCGCGCAGCGCTTGTCCGCCCGGCGGAGCACGAACAGCGCGTTGACCCGGTGCTCGCCGCTGCGGACCGGGGCGACCGCCGCGGCGTCCGTGTACATCGTGGCCAGCGGGCTCCAGCCCAGCGCGTCGGTTTGACTCGGACGGCGCGCGAGGTAGTGGACCTGACGCCCGTCGTCCCGGGCGTAGACCGAGACCTCGCCGCGATCCCCCTTGGCGGCGAACACATCGGTGAAGGTCCGGTCCTTCAAGGTGGCGATGCGGCGCCCGCCCCCGTCGGGCAGCTGCTCCTTCGAATCCAGCGTCCACAGCGCGTCGCCGCAGGCCACGAACAGCTCGGAGTAGCCCTGCCGCACGGGCTCGGGCAGCAGGTCGAAGGCCGAGGGGTTCGGCGGCGTCGGGATGCGCCGGATGGCGGGCACGCCACCGGTCACGCGGTCCTGGGAGACGAACACCAGCCCGCGCCCCTCGTGGTCCCGGTAGAGCACGTAGAGCCCCTGCCCCAGGCCGCGGGCGTGCCCCGGCCGGGCGTCCAGGATCTCCTCGAAGTCCATGGGCACCTCGAAGGGCGTCCAGCCCTCCGTGACGCCGGGCTCGGCGACCCATGCCCGCGCCAGCCGGCTGTTCGCCGGGCGCCCGGCGGCGAGCACCCGCGGCGGCTTGTCCGTGCGGGGCACGAAGCGCAGGGTGTCCACGGTCGTCCCGGCCACCCCGCCCAGGTCGAGCCACTCGTTCTCGCCGGGCTCCTCGGCGAGCTTCCGGCACAGCCGCACCCGGCTTCCCTTGAGGGCGTCGTCCTTCGTGGCGAGCAGCATGGCCACCCCCGCGCCGTCGCCCTGCGCCCGGAAGGCGTCCACCCGGCTCCCCAGGCCCTCGTTGAGCTTCGCCTGGCTCCAGCCGGTGTCGGCGCGCAGCTCGGCGGGCAGCAGGGACGAGGCCATGTCCGGCTCCTCGCGGGACGCCTCCCGGATGGCATGGAGCTGGCCGTCGGTGCCGACGCTGAACAGGGTCAGCGCGCCGGGCAGCGCGACGAGCTGGGCGCGGCCGTCCCCCGCGATGGGCGAGCCGGCCTCGTGCCCCTCCATCAGCTCGGTGATGACGTCCACCCGGGACAGGCCCGCGGAGGCCATCAGATCGAAGGACACGCCGGTGTTGATGCGCATGCTCTGCTCCTTTGTATTGTGTCAGATGGAGGCGTAGAGGCCCATCACGAGGTGGGGCCCGGTGAGGGTCCGCTCGAACCGCAGGTCCCGGTACATGATGTCCTTCGCGCCGGGCAGCATCACCGTGGTCTGCATCAGCAGCGGCGGGAGCTGGTCGAGGCGTTGAAGCTCGCGATACCCGGCGGCGTAGCCCTTGTAGAGGTTCGCCATCATGGCGTAGAAGGCCATGTACACCTGCAGGAAGAGCAACCCCCCTCCCCCCAGCTTCTCGAGGAGGTACTCCATCACCCACTTGGGATCCTGGATCTTCTCCAGGAACTCTGTGCTCAGCTCCCCCCACTTCCCCACCCTGCGCTGCCTGACCCGACAGACCGCCGACCCCGGCGTGTATCTGAAGGTGAGGTGGGAGCTGGTCCCGCTCGCCCTGGGGGGCCCGGTGAAGCGCACCTCCAGCGCGCCGGACGCCGTGTACTCCAGGTCGAACTCCTCCCGGAGGCTCGTCTGTGGCAGCGTCATCAGGTGGTACTGCTCCCAACGCCAGCGCACCTGGAGGGTCGCCCCGCCCTCGTCCGGCTTCAGGGTCAGCCGCACCTTGGCGCCGTCCGGTCGGGTGACGCTCCAGGACGTCCCATCCCCCCCCCACTTCGCCGGCACGCCCTCCAGCGCCAGCGGCCCCCTCAGGTGCTCCATCAGATACCCGAGCAGCGCGCGCTGGCTGATCAGCAGGCTGCCTTGGGCGTCCTTCCGCTGCCCCAGCACCCGGCAGGCGTAGCCGTAGGCGTAGGGCGCGTCCCTCGCCACAGGCACCGGGGCGCCCTGAGTGACCATGAGGGTGGCCAGGGTCGGGAACACCTCCCCCTGATAGAATTCGTGGTGGGCGGTCATCGCGCCGCCGGTCGGCGTGAGCCAGCGCTGGGGGTCGGCCGCCGTGTCGCCGACGCGGCGGGGCTGGGCGGTGAGGCCCAACAGGTTGCCGTCGGGCCGGCTGCGCAGCGTCTCCAGCAGCTTGACCAGCGCCTCCTTGAAGACCTTCATCTGCTCCGGCGTCAGCTCGCGGGCGTTGCCGAAGCGCACCTGGACCCCCTCCACGATCAGGTGCGCGTTGGTGAAGTCCACCAGCAGGGCCTTGAGCGAGAAGCGCTCCGGCGGGAAGCGGGTCAGGCGCTCCCGCAGATACGGCGGCACCTCGCGCCCGGCCCGCTCCATCTCCGCGATCAGGTCGGCGTAGGCCAGGTTCAGCGGGAAGGTCAGCCCCCAGTCCTCCACCGGGATCTCGACGCCGTCGGCGGTGAAGGTCCCCTCCGCGAGGGTCAGGGTGAACAGGACGCGGCCGACCTCCTCAGGGAACCGGCCCCGCTCGATCACCGCCACGGTGGGCGGGCCCAGCGCGACGTCCAGCGCGGCCCCGGGGCGCAGCGTCACGCGCCACTCCTCCGGGAAGCTGCCCAGCTCCTGGAGCGCCTTGAGGTTCATGTTGAGGGTGTCGACCCGCAGGCCGTACGCGAGGTCGAAGGCGTCCAGGCCGGAGGTCTGGTCGGCCTGGTCGGCCTGCTCTGCGCGAGGGGTCTCTGCCATCCTGGCCTCCGAACATGTCAACCGGTCTCCACACACCCTACGCCCTGGGGGCAGCCGCACCTATAGAGAAAGTTCGAGAGACAGTCCCTGGCGGAGACCCGACCGCGCCGCGCTACAGCGCCACGTGCCGGTGCTGGTTCAGCGCCGAGGACACGACGCGGCAGATCTGCATCGTCCCGCCAGCCACCAGCAGCACGATCCCGGTCCCGTACACCGCCCCCCAGGTCTGGGGCTCCTTCGGCATGACCGCCAAGGCCAGGTAGCAGCCCGCTCCGCTCCACAGCAGCGCGAGCTGGCCGATGAAGCCCACGTCGTTGAGGCGATCGAGGGGCCCCTTCGCGTTGACCATGCGCAGCACCGTCAGGGTGCTCTCGGTCACGATGTTCAGGACCAACGCCAGCACGTCCACAATCCACGCGAACCACTTCACCAGCTTGGCCATCCGCGTGTACAGATACCCCTCTGAGAGCTGGAAGACGGTGTACACGGTGTTGATGAACCAGGCGACCCAGGTCCACGTCAGCTCCGCGCCCTCGTCCCCCGTGAAGGCCCACGCCGGCAGGTTGAAGGCCACCTGCACCGCCTTGCAGGCGCCGGAGAGGAACTTGAGCACGGCGCTGAGCGTGGCGGGGGGCGTCTCCATGTAGGAGAGGCCCGCCTCGAAGGTCGCGACCCCGCCGGCGATGACGTCGACGAAGAAGCCGGCCAGCCCGGCCATCCAGATGGAGAGCTGCGTGCGGATCCCGATGGGGAGCATCGCCCGCTTCGCGTCGGGCGCCGCCGGGGGGTTCAGCGACGGCTCCTCGGGCAGGGTGATGCCCTCGAAGGGCGCCTCGCCGCGCAGCAGCTTCGCCACGATGGTGGTCGGGATCGCGACCGGCAGCAGCACCAGATCGATGAGCGTCAGCCCCCGACCGTTTGAGATGAGGCGGTAGAGCGCGCTGAGCAGGGGCACCTCGATGACGGTCTCCGTCGCGCCCTCCTCCACCACCTCAAGGAGGTCCGCGAGCACGTCCATCAGCACCCCCAGCACCTTGCGCGCCTGGGCGGCGAAGCGCTGGAGCGCCGCCGGGCCCACCGCCTCCAGCACAGACCCCAGGGTCGCCCCCGGCCCCTCCAGCGCCTCCGCCAGGGTCTTGAAGACGTCCTCGAAGCCCTCCCTCAGCTCCGGGCCGACCTCATTGGTGACGCCATCGATCAGCCGCTGGAGGGTCACGAGCAAGGACGGCGGGAGGCCGAGGGCGTTGGACATGCCGCCCAGACCCTCCAGGAGCTTCTGGCTCCCCCAGGTCACCGCCGGGTTGTTCAGCCCGACCCGCGACGTGTCGTCGATCTTCTGCGCGTGCTCGTCGCCGCCCACGCGCTGCATCTCCTTGTGGCGCGGCTCCACGGCGCCATCGGCCAGGTCCGGCGGGAGGGGGCGGGCGTCCCGGACGAGGTCCTCCAGATCGGCCAGGATGCCATCGAGCTGGTCCTTCACCGACACCACCTCGCGCCGCAGCGCCCCGAAGGTCCGGGTCACCGCCCCGCGCAGGAAGTCGTGGGTCTTGAGGATGTCGCCCCAATCAAACACAAACCCCAGCCAGTCCACCAGCTTGCTGAGGTCGATGCCCAGGTAGCGCTTCGTCAGCGTGTGGATGGTCTGGGCGACCTGCCCGGCCGTCTCCACCACCACCCGGATGACCTGCTTCGCGAAGGTGAACACGAACTCCAGCCCCTCGCGGAGCTTCTCGCAGGTCGCCCGCAGGAGCCGCTCAGCGGTCTGGGCGACCGTGCGCAGGGCGTCGCCGATCCACCGCCCGAAGTCGAGGGCCGCGACCCCGGCCTGGTCCGCGAGGACCGCCGCGGTCTCAGCGGGGTCCAGGAGCACGAGCTGGTCCCCGGTGTTGTCCAGGCACCACAGCGGGCCGTCGGGGAGGCCGTCCAGGCTCAGCCTCGTCGTCGCGTCCGCGCCCGCGGGCACGAAGCGCACCCCCTGGGCCGCCAGCAGCTCGGGCGAGGCCCCGGAGATCCCCGCAGGCATCACAGAGGCCGCCCCCAGGGTCTTCATCATCTCGCGCGACGCCCCCAGCACCGCGTCGATCCGGCCCTCGTCGCGGTGCTCCCCCGTCACCAGGGGCTCGCCGTCGCGGGTCTTCGCCGCCAACACCGCCTCGGCGGTCTGCCCGCGCATGCGCTCAAACGTCGTCGCCATCGGATCGATCACGATCGTGTCGTCCAGGAAGTCGGCGCTGACGGAAAGGTGGGGCGGGGCCGCGCCGTCGTCCAGGGTCAGCTCCAGGGTCAACGCGCCGTTGGCGTCGGTCTCCACGGCGGCGGCGTGGCCGGGCTCGACGTACACGGGGACGCCGTTGACCCGCACATACGCGCTGGAGGTCGCCGAGAGCTGCGCCTTGGCCCGAGCGCGGGGCATGTCGTCGGCCTGGCAGAAGCGCAGGCGCGTGCGGGTGCCGTTGATCGGGACCTCGTGGGCCGTATCCCGTACGATCACGGGGTTCTCCTGCCACACGGTCTCCACGTCGTCCTGCCACAGAAAAGTGCACCGCCGGTCGCGCTGGCGGATGACGAACAGCGCGTTCACCTTGTGGTCCCCGGTGCGGACCGGCGCGACCACCGCCGCGTCGGTGTGCATCGTGGCCAGGGGGCTCCAGCCCAGGGTGGCCGCGTCGTCGAGCCGCCGCGCGAGGTAGCGGACCTCGCGCCCGCTGTCCCGGACGTAGACCGACACCTCCCCGCGCTCACCCTTGGCGGCGAACACGTCGGTGAAGGTCTGCCCCTCCAGCGTGGCGATCTGCCGCCCGCCCCGGCCGGGGAGCTGCTCGTTGGCGTCCAGGGTCCACAGCGCGTCCCCGCAGGCCACGAACAGCTCGGAGTAGCCCTGCCGCCCGGGCTCCGGGAGCAGGTCGAACGCCGTGGGGTCCGGAGGAATGGGGATGCGACGGATGGCCGGCACGCCGCCAGCGACGCGGTCCTGGGAGACGAACACCAGCCCGCGCCCGTCACGGTCCCGATAGAGCACATAGAGCCCCTGCCCCAACCCCCGGGCGTGCCCCGGCCGGGCGTCCAGGATCTCCTCGAAGTCCATGGGCATGTGGAAGGGCTGCCAGCTCACCTCGGCGGCGCCGGGCTCGGCGATCCACGCCCGGGCCAGCCGAGCGCCCTCCGGCCGCCCCGCCAGGAGCACCCGCGGGGGCTGGCCGGTGCGGGGCACGAAGCGCAGCGAGTCCACGGTCGTCCCGGCCACCCCGCCCAGATCGAGCCAGTCGCTGTCCGTCGGCGTCTCGGAGAGCCGCCAGGTCAGGTGGACCCGGCTGCCCTTGAGGTCGTCGTCCTCGGTGGCCACCAGCATCGCCACCCCCTGGGCGTCCGCCTGGGCGTCCGCCTGGGCGCGGAAGGCGTCCACCCGCTCGCCCAGCCTCTCGTTGAGCCGGGTCTGTCGCCAGCCGGTGTCCGCGTCCAGCGCCGCAGGCAGGAACGACGTCGCCTCGGGCGCGTCGGGCCGGGTCGCCTCCCGGATCGCGTAGAGCTGGCCGTCGGTGCCGACGCTGAACAGGGTCAGCGCCCCGTCCTCGGAGATGACCTGGGCGCGGCCGTCCCCCGCGATGGGGGAGCCGGCCTCGTGCCCCTCCATCAGCTCGGTGATGACGTCCACGCGGGAGGCGCCCGCGGAGGCCGACAGGTCGAAGGCGACGCCGGTGTTGATGCGCATGTTCTGCTCCTATGGATTGTGTCAGATGAAGGCGCGTCCGCGCCGCCCGGTTTGTTCGTGCTTCACATCACCATGGACAGACCCATCACCAGGTGGGTCCCGCCGATCGAGCGCTCAAAGCGCAGGTCCTTGTAGGTGCTGGTCTTCGCCCCGGGTAGCATCACCTGGACGCTCATGAGCAGCGGCGGGAGGCGATCGATGGCCTCCAGCTCCGCGTTCGCGGCGGCCCACGGCCGATAGAGCTGCCCCGTCCCGCTGATCCAGGCGATGGCCGCCTCGGCCCCCGGCCCCACCAGGTGCATGTTGTCCCGCACATACGCCAACAGCCATGACAGATCGCTCGAGCGCCGCAGGACCTCCGGCTCCATGATGCCCTGGTATCCGTCGGAGCGCCGGGTGTACGCCGGCACCGACGCACCCGCGGCGAACCGGAACCCCAGGCGGGCGCTCGTCCCCCCCTCTTGAGGCGCCCCGGTGAAGCGCACGGTCACCGTGCCGCCCCCGCGGAAGTCCAGCTCGTACACGTCGACGACCTTCCCCCCGGGCAGCTCGATGGGGTGCTGGTGCTGGTACCGCCACCCGAGGTCGAGGTCCACGGTGCCGGCCTCGGCCCCGGCGCCCTCCACGGGCCTCAGCGTCAGGCGCACGGTGCCGCCAAAGGAGCGCGGCGCCGTCCACGCATACGCCAGCCCCTCGTCGTGGAAGGTGGCCCCGGCCAGCTGCAGCGGTGGGATGAGCTGGTCGAACAGGTAGCCGCACAGCGCGCGCTGGCTGATCAGCAGGCTCCCCTGGGCGTCGAGGCGCTGCCCCAGCACGCGGCAGCCGTAGCCGTAGGCCCGCGGCGCCTCGGTGAGGGTGGGGACCCGCTGCCCGCGGGTCGTGATCAGCGTGGCCAGGGTGGGGACCTTGGGTCCGCCCCAGTACGACTGATACGCCGTGACCGCCCCCCCGGTGGGGATCAGCCAGCGCTGCGCCCAGAGGGCGCCGACCTGGGCGCCCGGCTGCGCGGTGAGGCCCAGCAGGTGGGCGTCGGGCCGCAGCCGCAGCGTCTCCAGCAGCTTGACCAGCGCCTCCTTGAACACCGCCATCTGCTCGGGCGTCAGCTCGCAGGCGTTGCCGAAGCGGATCGAGGCCTCCTCCACGATGAGGTGGGCGTTGGTGAAGTCCAGCAGCATCGCCTGGAGCGAGAACCGCTCGGGCGGGAACCGGGTCAGCCGCTCCCGCAGGAACGGCGGCACCTCGCGCCCGGCCCGCTCGAACGCCGCGACGAGGTCCGCGTAGGCGAGGTCCAGGGGGAAGGTCAGCCCCCAGTCCTCCACCGGGATCTCGACGCCGTCGGCGGTGAAGGTCCCCTCCGCGAGGGTGAGGGTGAAGAGGACCCGGCCGACCTCCTCGGGCAGCCGGGCGCCCTCGATCACCGAGACCTCGGGCGGGTCCAGCCACACGTCCAGCGCAGCCCCGGGGCGCAGCGTGACGCGCCACTCCTCCGGGAAGCTGCCCAGCCCCTGGAGGATCGCCAGGTTCATGTTGAGCGCCGGGAGGCTGAGCCCGACGGCCAGGTCGAAGCCGTCGAACCCGACGGCGTCGTCGACACGTCGTCCATCCGGAGCGTCCATCGCTCCTCCTTCTGCTGCGGGCGCTCGAATCGCGCCGGCCGCCTCGTCTGAGGTCCCGGTAAGGCTACCTGTAAGCGCGACCCGGGCGAATAGAGATTGCTTGACCGGCCCCTCCAATCCTCTCCACCCGCGCAAGGGGTACTCTGTCTCCGTGATCGAGCCCGCCGACCTCTACCGCCGCCTCGCTGAAGGCGCCGCCCCCGCCGACCTCGCGGCGGCGCTCGTGGGCCTGGGCGACGGCCACCGCGCCCGGGGCGAGGGCCCCGAGGCCGCCGCCGCCTACCGCGCCGCCAACGCCCTGCACGAGTCGGGCCCGGCGTGGCTGGGCCTGGGCCTGGTGCTGCTGCGCGACGGGCCCGCCGCCCTGGACGCCCTCTCGCGGGCCCGGGACCGCTTTGACGCCGAGGGAGACCCCGCAGGCGCGGCCACCGCCGCCGGCAACGCCGGCACCGCCGCCCTCGTCGCCGGCCAGCCCGCCCGGGCCGCCGCGCTGCTCCGCGACGCCCTGCGCCGCCGCGCCGACGCCGGCCTGCCCCCCGACGGCCTCGCGCTGTGCAACCTGGGCCGGGCCCTCAGCCTCCAGGGGGACCGCGACGCCGCGCTGCGCGCCTTCCGTGAGGCCCGCGCCATCGGCCTCACAGAAGACCAGCCCGCCGCGGTGGGCTTCGCGTCGCTGTTCGAGGGGGAGCTGCTGCTGCAGGCCGACCCGGCCGGCGCCCTGGAGGCCCTGACCCGCGCGGTGGACCACCTGCCGGTGCCCGCCGAGGCCGCCCGTGCCCGGGTCATGCGCGCGGGCCTCCACGTCCACGCCGGGGACCGCGCCGCCGCCGTCCAGGACTACGAAGCCGCCCTGCCCGCCCTCGCCGGCCGGCCCCTGGTCGAGGCCCTGGTGAACCTCGGCGGCCTGCGCTACCTGCTGCGCGACCCCGCCCGCGCCGCCGCCCACCTCGACCGCGCCGCCGCCCTGCTGACCCCCGACGAGAGCCCCCTGGAGCGCCGCCTGCGCTACAACCGGGGCCTCGCCCTGGTCGCCGTGAACCGCCTCGACGAGGCCCGGGGCGAGCTGGAGCGTGCCGCCGCTCTGGCCGACGCCCCCGACCGCCTGCCCGCCCTGGCCGCGCTGGTGGACCTGCACCGCTACCAGGGCGCGCTGGACGAGGCCATCGCCGCCCAGGGCCGGGTCGCCGCCCTCCAGCAGGCCCACCCCGACCGCGTCCGCGAGTCGGGCATGCTGTACACCTCGGTCGAGGATCGGGCGTTGAACCTCGATCTGGCCTCGATGCGCCGCGCCGGCCCCGCCCCGGGCGAGGGCCCCGTGCTGCTCGTCGCGCCCCCGGCCTTCGGCGGCACCGGGCCGCTGTTCCCTCGCGGGGCGGTGTCCGTGGCGTCCTTCCTGGAGGCGAACGGCGTGCCCGCCCGGGTGCTGCCCCTGGCCGCGCACGTGCCCGCCGACGCCGACGTGGCCACCGCCCAGGCCCGCACCGAGACCGCCCTCGCCGACGCCCTGGACGCCTACCGCCCCCGCGCCGTGGGCATCTCGGTGACCTTCTCCTACCTCTACCCTCAGGGCCAGGCCATCGCGCGGGCGGTGCGGCGGCTGGCCCCCAGCGTGCCCATCCTCATCGGCGGCCCCCACGTCACCTACCAGGACCGCGAGTGCCTGCTGGAGACCCCCGAGATCGACGTCGTGGTGCGCGGCGAGGGCGAGTGGACCGCCCTGGCGCTGGTCGACGCGCTGCGCCGGGGCGAGCCGCTGAGCGCGGTCCCCGGCATCACCTGGCGCGCCCCCGATGGCTCCGTCGTGCGCAACGGCAAGCGCCCGCTGGGCAACGTCCTGGAGCTGCCGCCGGTCAACTTCGAGCTGCTGCCCGCCGACTTCTGCCACCGCATGGACATCACCGCGCTGACCAGCCGGGGCTGCGCGTTCCGCTGCCGGTTCTGCCACGAGTTCCGCTACTGGGGCGGGGTGGTCCGGGAGCACCCCGTCGCCCGTGCTTTGGGGGAGATGGAGCGGCTGGCTGCGTTCGGCAACCACCTCCAGGGCATCGACGACAGCATGCT
This sequence comes from Alphaproteobacteria bacterium, assembly GCA_020632795.1. Classification (GTDB taxonomy): domain Bacteria; phylum Myxococcota_A; class UBA796; order UBA796; family CAJQPC01; genus JACKEV01. Next base: position 14,981 of record JACKEV010000018.1, on the reverse strand, counting down.
CGACATGGGCACCGACTACTTCATGGAGCTGGTCGCGGCCCTGGGCCGGAGCCCCCACCTCACCGACAACTTCGGGCTGCTCACCCGCCTGGACACCATCCACGACGACGGCGCCCGCGCCATGCGGGACGCGGGGCTGCGCTGGGTGATGATGGGCGCGGAGAGCGGCTCCCAGACTGTGCTGGATGCGATGAACAAGGGCCTGCGGGTGGCGCAGATCCGCCAGGGCCTGGCCTGCGCCCACCGCGCCGGCGTGTCGACCTCGGCCTTCTTCATCATCGGGCATCCGGGCGACACCCCCGCCGAGACCGCGCAGACCCTGGCCCTGGTGGACGAAGAGATGGCCCGGGGCACCCTGGACTGGGTGGACGCCTCGACCTTCACCCCCTACCCGGGCACCCCCTTCTATAGCAGCCCGGACCGCCACGGGATCGAGATCCTGAGCCGCGACTGGGCGCTTTGGCGGCGCACGAACCGCCCGGTCGCCCAGCTCGACGCCTACCCCGCCGGGGACATCTACCTCAGCTACCTCAAGCTGCTGGCGGTCCAGGATCGGCACCTCAAAGCCCGGCGCGGGGTGGTGGCGCCGCCCGCGCTGGGCTCGGGGTCGGCGGGGGCGTGAGCGCGGTCGTCTACCTGCACCCCGAGCCGCGCCCCGACCGCGCCGGGGCCACCTACCCGGTGCTGCCGGTGGGCGCGGTGGCCCACATGAACGCCCTGGTCGCCGCCGGGGTGTCGGTGCGGGGGCTGAACCTGCCGGTGGAGCGCGTCCTGGACCCGGCGTTCTCCCTGGAGGGTTGGATGGCGGCGGGGTCGGAGCCGGCGCTCGTATTCCTGGACCTGCACTGGTACGAGCACGCCGCCGGGGTGGTCGACACGGCCGCGCGGGTGCGGCGGGGCTGGCCGGGGGCCCGGATCGTGGTGGGCGGGCTGACCGCGACCCGCTTCGCCGAGGAGTTGCTGGCCTTGTGCCCCGCGGTGGACGCGGTGGTCGCCGGGGACGCCGAGGCGGCGGTGCTGGCGCTCGCCCGTGGAGAGGAGGCCCCCAACCTCGTCTCTCGGGGCCCCGACGGCCGGCCGGTCCGCAGCGGAGCCTCCGCCACCACCCCCCAGGCCACCCTCGACGCAATGGACAGCGTCTCCTTGGGCTGGCTGGCCCACGCTGATGCCTACCGCCGCATGGTACACAGTCGACCCGCGCGCCTGGGCCCCTCCATCGACGCCCGGGGGCAGTGGCTCATCAACGGGCGGGGCTGTGCTTTTGAGTGCCTCTACTGTGGGGGCGCGCGCTCCTCGCACCAGGCGCTCTCGGGCCTGAGCCGGGTGCTCAAGCGGGACCCGGCGACCCTGGCCCGGGACGTGGCGCGGCTCCAGGCCCTGGGGGTGCAGCAGGTCGCGCTCACCCTGGACCCGGACATGCTGGGCCGCCGCCACCAGGACGCCTTCTTCGAGGCCCTCACGGCGCAGTCCACGCGGCCGGGCCTGTACGTGGAGTCCTTCCAGCTCCCCTCGGTGCGCCTGCTGGACCACCTGGCCCGCCGCGCCGACCCCGAGCACAGCGAGCTGGCCATCACGCCGCTCTCCGGGGACGAGACCGTGCGCTGGCGAAACGGCAAGCGCTACGACAACGCCGCCCTGCTGGAGCGCCTGGACGCCCTGGCGGCCCGGGACCTCTCGGTGTTCGTGTTCTTCTCCCTGAACCTGCCCGGCGAGGATGCGCACACCCTGGAGGCCACCGTCGCGCTGGCCGAGCGCATCCTGGACCGCCTGCCGCCGGACCGGGTGCGGGTCATGAACATCTGCCACACCCTGGACCCCGCGAGCCCGCTCCTCCGTGATCCCGATGGACACGGCGTCACGGAAGTTCGTCTGCGCACCCTGGCCGACTACGTGGCCTACGGTCAGGCGCCGCGTCCGTTCACCTTTGAGGAGGGGGAGCGGGGGTTCGTGGTGCCGGGGCGGGACCTGCGGGGGATGGTTCAGCGGTGGGACGAGTGGTGCTTGGGGCGAGGTGGGGGGGCGATCCCGGTGCCGAGGGTGTAGGCGGGCCTACGCCGAAGCCCGATACGCCAAGCACATCCCGTGGCACCGCACGTTGAACTCCGGGCAGGCGTTGCACACCTCGAACATCGACGGCAGGGCCCGCAGGCCCTCGATCTTGTTGAAGGTGTGGCGGTGCAGGGCGTCGAGGCTCTCGAACGTGCCGATGTGTCGGCGCCCGTCGGTCATGTAGTACTCGCCGCCGCAGATGCTCATGAAGCCGGCGGCGTCCATGACCGGCACGCTGGTGCACTTCGTCTGCTGCACCCGCTCGTCCACGCACAGCGGGAAGGAGCAGTCGTAGCCGAGGTAGAGGCCGTTGGCGGCGCAGAAGTCCAGGGCCTGGGCGTGGACCCGGCGCATCTCGGCCTGGTCGTCGGGGTTGTAGCAGTCGGGGTCGGCGCCACCGACCGGGGTGGCGAAGGCCAGGAAGATGACCTTGATGCCCGCGTCCCGGATGCGGGTCAGCGCGGCGACCACGTCGTCCCGGGGGCGCACCGGCAGGTTGGCGAACACCCGGGAGAGGTCCACCCCGAGCTGGGGCGCACGGTGGGCGAAGTGCCCGTTGATCGTCACGTTCCACAGCTTGTCGGCCACGGCCTTGAGGCGCTCGGGCTGGGAGCCGTTGGTGAAGACGATGGCCCCCAGGCCCAGGCCGTGGACGTGCTCGACCACCCGCACGAAGCCCGGGTGCAGCGTGGGCTCGCCGCCCAGGATGTTCACCGTGCGGGAGGCGAACAGGGTCATCGCCAGCTCAGGCAGGTCGTCGCGCCACGGCGGCAACGGCGGCGCGTCCTGGACCAGCGCCGCGTAGGCGCTCAGGGCGTCGAGCACGATGGAGAGATCGGCCGGGGGGGCCTTGGCGAAGAAGTCCCCCGCGTAGCAGAAGGCGCAGGTCTCATTGCAGCCGCGGGTGAGCAGCAGGTTCATCAGCCGCCGACGAAGACGGTCCCCGCCCCCATGATGATCGCGCCCGAGGCCATGCTGCAATGCAGCGTCTGATCCCCGATGCGCGCCTGGGCCAGATCATTGGTGTAGACCGTGCCCGAGCCGCTGGTGATCTTGTAGGTGTTCGGCCCGCAGCACACCGCCGAGGCGTGCACGCCGTCGTCGGTCAGCCGCGCGGCGGGCTGGCTCTCGATGATGACGTCCGGCGAACCGGAGACGATCGGCCCGATGACCGGGTGGGGCACAGGGCTCCAGGGGTGGACCGAGTGGCAGTGGGGCACACCCTGAGAGTCATCGGTGATGCGTGAAGCCGGAGGACCCGCCATCGCTCGAACTCCGCAACGAGAGGGGGAGGGTCAGGATAGCCGATGGAGGGGCCCAACTCAAGGGAATCAAAGCGCTCGGCCCGGCGCGCGCGGACGGACCCTGGTAGGCTTCGCGGATGCTGCGCGCGCTGCTCGATGCGGGTCTCCTGACCTGCCCTGCCTGCCGAGGCTGGGTGGACGGCGTGTTCCGCAACGCCCCCCTGCGCCTGGCCGAGGTCCACGAGGCCCGCGCCGGGCGGCCCCACCAGGGCTTCGCCGCCTGCGAGGCCTGCGCGGCCCGCTACCCCCTGCTCGACGGCGTGCTGGTGGTCTTCAAGGACGTCGGGGCCTGGCTGCGCCAGCAGGAGCGGGCGGTGATGTGGCGGGGCGACCTCCACCCCGACGTGGCGCGCTGGCTGCGCGGGGCCTGGACCGACGACGAGGACCCCAACTGGCGCCGCCAGATGCTGGCGGTCTACGCCCGCGCCCTGTCCCCGGGCCCGGCCGACCACCCCCTCAGCGCCCTGGAGGCCAGCGGCCAGGGCTTCCGTGACGCCCGTCTGGACGTCCTCATCGCAGAGGGCGCCCTGATGATCGACGCGGGCTGCGGCCTCGGGGCGGCCACGCTCCCGGCCGCCGCGCGGGGCGGGCGTGTCCTGGCCCTCGACTCGGAGTTCGGGGCGCTGCGCATGCTGGCTCGGCTGCTCGCGGAGGGCCGAACCGAGGCGCCGCGCTGGCGGCACGGGGGCTTCGACTTCGTGGAGGCCACGCTCACCCTGCCCGAGGGGGTGGATCCGGCGCGGGTGGCCCTGGTGGCCGCCGACGCCCTCGACCCGCCCCTGCGCGCCGGGGTGGCCGATCTGGCGGTCGCCTGGAACCTGCTTGACAACGTCGCCGAGCCCGTGAAGCTGGTGCGCCAGCTCCACGCCGCCCTCAAGCCCGGCGGCGTGCTATCCCTCTCCACGCCCTACGACTGGTCCGAGCGGGCCACCCCCCGGGCCTTCCGCCTGGGCGAGGCCATCCGGACCGAGGACAGCGAAGACCCCGCGGCGGCCCTGCGCACGCTCCTGACCGGGGGGATGCCCGCCCGCGCACCGGAGCTGGCCATGACGGTCGAGCTGGACGAGCCCGCCCTGCCCTGGGTGCTGCGCCGCCACGACCGCAGCGCCCACGTCTTCCTGACCCACTATCTGGAGGCGAGGCGCCCCGACGTGGGCTGACTCATTGGCTTATGCGCCATGTTGCGGTCGAGTGCGGTCCCAAGGATCTCCTCGGGATTTCGTTCATTCTTCCTCTTGTGCGCCGCATCTCCTGGACGGGCATCGGGTGGAGGTCTCGGGTGGCCTGCGGGTCCGGTAGCGTGACCTCCCTGACGGAGGCTCTATCCATGGACATCTGGACCACGCTCAAGACCGCGTTCAACACCCAGGCCGGCAACCTCAAGCGCTTCAACGACCTGCGGCCCCAGGCCGCCCGCCCGCTGGATGAGGTCAAGAAGATCCTTGAAGCCCGCGGCAAGGGCCTCCTCCGCGCGGACGTCCTGGAGGACGTCGAGGAGACCTACACCGAGCTGGCGGGCAAGCTCAAGGCCGCCGACACGCTGGCCCAGACCAACTCGGCTGGCGCCTTCCGTCAGCTCTTCGCCCTGGTCGAGCCCGCCCGCTCGCTGGAGACGCGGGCCAAGGAGGACAAGGAGATCGCCGAGCAGCGCGAGGAGATCCGGCTCAAGGACAAGGCGGACTACGAGCTGCTGATGCTGGGCGCGCAGGCCCACCTCGACCACATCGTGCTGATGGGGGCCGAGAAGCCCACGCCCATCGTGACCAACCTCGCCAACGCCGAGGATCTGCTCAAGCAGTTCACCGACAGCGACCAGTTCCGCCAGGCCCACGACATCCTCAACGGCCTCATCGACGGGCTGGAGGATCTGGACTGGATCATGTCTACCTGGGTCGGCACGAAGCAGAAGGAGCCCACGAACCTCAACCAGACCCAGCAGGGCCAGGTCACCGGCTGGTTCACCGCGCTGAAGAACGCCGTCAAGGCCGGCAAGGTCAAGGAAGCGCGGACGGCGGTCAACCAGTACAAGGCCTTCGTCTACGGGTTCGAGCGCAACCAGCAGGTCCAGCGGGAGCTGAGCCAGCTCGACCCCCGCGACGTCTACGTGCGCTACTCGCTCAAGATCAAGGACATCCTGCAATACCCCGCCACCTACGCCTCCCCGGTGGTCAAGCAGCATCAGAAGGCGGTCGACGACGCCAACAAGAAGTGGCTCAACGCGGTGAGCCTGCTGGAGAAGGCTGAGCAGGAGCTGAAGGACACCTCCCCCGACTCCGACGTCGGGCTGCTCTTCGCCAAGGCGGACGTGCAGAACGCGATGGAAGACGCCACCGACGCCCTGAACGACCTCAAGAAGAAGCTGGAGCAGGCCGTCAAGCCGATGGGCGACCACGACGCGGCCATGCGCAAGTACTACGCCGCGCTCAAGAAGCTCCAGCCCCGCATCGTCTTCGCCAAGGCCCAGCCCCAGCAGGAGAACAACGCCGACACGGCCTGGAAGGCCGAGCGCGTCGCCTTCGACACCGCGCTGGCCGCCGTGAAGGCCGAGGTCGACCCGCCGAAGCGCGACTTCGCGACGGGCATCACCAAGCTGGGGGTCCTGGAGGCCAAGATCAACCTGCTGGCCACCGCGCGCACCACCGCGCTCAACAGCAGCATCAACACCGCCACCGACGCGACGCACGGCTCGGCGAAGAAGTCCATGGAGCTGGTGAAGAAGCTCTCCCAGAACCCGGGCCTCATCAAGGAGATGCAGCCCCAGCAGCAGCTCAAGCTGCTCAAGAGCCTGCGGGAGCAGCTCTGCTTCTGCAACAACTGCGACAAGGGCTTCGACGCCAACGCCTTCCGCCGCAACGGGAACAAGTGCCCGAACAAGCTCTCGGACGGCACCACCGACTGCAACAGCACCAACGTGGAGATCCCGGCGGTCTGCTCCAACCATGACTGCCTCAAGGAGGGCCTCTACACCTCCACCAACCGGTGCCCGGACTGCAACAACAACAACTGGCTCGTCGTGAACTTCGTCAGCGCCACCATCAAGGATGGCAAGAAGAACCCCAACCGCGACAAGCTGGTGGCCCGCGCGTTGATGTTCAAGGAGATGAAGCTCACCGACGAGTTCGAGCAGCATGACCAGCAGAAGCGCAAGGAGACCGTCACCGCCCTGCGCAAGGACCCTGTGTTCAACGAGGCCAAGGAGAACTGGGCCAAGTGGGTCCGGGAGGGCAACACCGCCAAGATCGAGGCCTTCTTCAACCAGGCCATCAAGATCCAGTGCAAGATCCTGGGACACAACCAGAAGAACCTCACCCGCGAGGTGCCTCCCAACTCCGGCACCATCGTGAGCTTCCCCGACGTGCCGGTCAAGGTGCGCCTGGACACGCCGAACCCCGCGAAGCCCGGCCTGTACGGGTACTGCGAGGCGGGCTTCCCCACCTTCATCGCCATCAACACCACCTGCCGACAGTACGGGGACTTCAAGGAGCAGGTCGACACGATCGTGCATGAGAACGCCCACGCCTTCCAGGCCATGATCGTCAAGAAGCTCAAGGCCGAGGCCCCCTTCACCAACACAGACAAGCAGGAGGTCCTCAACGACAACAGCCTGAGCATGCAGGGCCAGCTCTTCCTGGAGAACGAGGAGACCTACATCAACAGCGACACGCTGGCCGACACCCAGCAGGAGCAGCAGATCTCCAACAAGGCCTACCGCCACGAGCCCTTCGAGGAGCACTCCTGGACCACCGGCGGCGTGATCTCCAAGTCCCTGCTGGTGCCCCCGCAGATCGAGAGCTTCGAGTCCAAGCGCACGATGCGCAGCAAGATGTGGATGGTCGCTTCCGTCACCAAGGAGAACCAGTGCACGATCACCCTCACCGAGCGCCACGGCATCTACGTGGACGAGTGGGAGGGCGAGGAGGCCCGTGACAAGAAGCTCACGCTGGAGAACATCAAGAAGAGCGGTAGCTTGAAGGCCAAGGCGGTGACGATCGTCCAGGTGGTCGACGAGTACAAGCTCAAGGTGAACCTCAACACCAGCGGCTTCGACGCCCACCCCGACGACAACACCAAGGTCGCCGGTGAGTCCATCCGCCTGATGCTCGACGAGCGTATCCAGGATCTCTGATTCAACACGGTTTTCAATCCATACAAAGGAAGCTCTGATGGCCCTCATCCCCCGCTTGTACAGCGCCATCCGCCTGGACCCGGACACCGAGGAGGTCATGCCCGTCGGCGACGTCGAGATCGACGCCGACGGCCGCCTGCGCGTGCTCTCCTCCGAGCCCGGCCTGCTGGGCTACCTCAACGACATCGCCGACGACCTCAACGCCCGCGACGAGATCACCGAGAAGGTCCCCGGGGAGCTCCGAAACGCCCTCGAAGCCCGCTACGTCCCCCGCGACGCCCCCGACTTCCTCGACGTGCTCAAGGAGTACGTCTCGAAGTACTACGGCCTGGAGCTGCGCTCCTCCGCCGACATGCAGGAAGAGAAGGCCGACTTCGTCGATCTGTAGGGCCTCCGGGGGGGACGCCTGATCCCCACGAGTCGGCCCGGTCGGCTCGTGGGTCGCGGGGGGGTGCCCGCGCCGCGTGGCAATAGTTCGACAAGCCACCCCATGCCTTGAAGCGCCGATATCGTGACCTCATCGAGACGGGAGGTCGCGCCATGACGGCACGAGCGAATCATGCACAGTCGGCGCCTGCGGCGGGCGCAGGGCAGGCCTGATGGACACCTGGACCACCATCAAGGTGGCGTTCAGCGTCAAGGCCAGCAACCGTCAGCGGTTCAAGAAGCTGCTGCCGCTGGCCGTCACCCCGCTCGAGGAGGTCCGGATGCTCCTGGTGAGCCCAGGCGCTGAGACCGTCCCGGAGGACCGCCTCGCCGACCTCGCGGAACGCTGGGCGGAGCTGGACGGCCTGCTCCATGCCGCCCGGGCGCTCTCCAGGGCAAAGCCCGGCCCCGCCTTCAAGCAGCTCTTCAAGATCGTCGAGCCCGCGCGCACGCTGCTCACCACGGTCAAGGTCGAGGTCGAAGCCGCGAAGCGCATCGAGGCAGAGCGGCGCGAGCACGAGCGCGCGTTCAGCGAGCGCCTCGACATCGCGAAGGGTCACCTCCGGATCATCCTCGACAGCGGCGGTGTGCGCCCCGAGCCGATCACCACGAACCTGGAGGGCTTCGAGGCCCTGCTCAACCGGCGCCACGCGGTCGATCAGTACGACCAGGCCAGGGCCAAGGTGGATGAGATGGTGTCGGACCCCCTGATCGGGCTGGCGACGCAGATGGCCCGCGCCGGGGCGCTCAAACGGCGCGTGCCCGCGGACCTCCCCAAGGGCCTGGCCCGGTCGTTCGACCAGCTCTTCCAGGGCGTGACGGTGGCGGTGCGGGACGGCCAGGTCGCCGTGGCCAGAGCCGCGGTCGAGGCCCTCAAGGAGTTCATCGTGCCCCACATCCTGCGCGACGAGCGGGATCGGGCGCTTCAACCGTCGGGTCGACCCGACCCCCGCGACGCGTACCAGCGCCTCCAGCTCAAGATCCGGGACATCCTGGACTATCCGTCCAGCTACGCCTCCCGGGCGGTGAGGCGGCAGCAGAAGTCGGTCCGAAGAGCGCGGCGAAAGGTCCGGACCCGCCTCGCCCTCCTGGACGAGGCCGAGCGGGATCTCCAGGAGACCGCCAGCGACGCCGACCCCGGGCAGCTCTTCGCCCGCATGGACGTCGAGGCCGCGCTGGAGGACACCCACAAAGCCCTCGACGCGCTGAAGCAGGCGCTGGCGGACGCCGTCCGGCCCCTGGCGGACCACGACGCCGAGCTGCGCCGGTACTACGCCGCCCTCAAGACGCTGAAGCCCCGCGTCACCTTCGCCAACGCCCAGCCCACGCAGGAGGACGGCGTCGACACCCCCTGGAAGGCACAGCGCCTCGACTTCGACAAGGCCCTGGCCGCCGTCAAGGCCGCGGTCGACCCCCCCAAGCGGCGGTACAAGGAGGGCCGCGCGCTGCTCCGCCCGCTGGAGGAGGCCATCGACGCGCTGTCCGCCGCCCGGACCGCCGCCCTCAACGCCGACATCGACGCCGCCACCGACGCCACGCACGGCTCGGCGCGGAAGACGAAGGCGCTGGTGGACACGCTCGCGGAGACCCCGGGGCTGATCGCAGAGATGAAGCCGGAGCAGCAGCTCAAGGTGCTCGAAGGTCTGCGCACGCAGCTCTGGTTCTGCAACACCTGCGACCACGGCTTCGACCACAGAGCGTTCCGCCGCAGAGGCAACCGGTGTCCCAACACGCTCGCGGACGGGGCGACCGCCTGCAACAGCACCGACGTGGACATCCCGGCGGTCTGCAACAACGAGGACTGCCGCACGTCGGGCCTCTTCACCCGCACGAACCCCTGCCCGGACTGCGGCAGCACCCGCTGGACCGTCACCCGGACGATCCGAGCCCGGTTCAGCAACGGCAAGCCGAGCCCCAACCGCGATCTGCTGGTGACCCGCGCGAAGATGTTCTCGGAGATGAAGCTCACCCCGGCGTTCGAGGAGCACGATCAGAAGAAGCGTCGGGAGACCATCGCCGCGCTGCGGGAGGACAAGCTGTTCGCGGAGGCCCGGGAGCACTGGGCGACGTGGGTGAAGGACAACAACACCGCGAAGATCGAGGCCTTCTTCAACCAGGCCATCCGGATCCAGTGCCGGATCCTGGGCCACGATCAGAAGGGGCTCACCCGGACCCGGGACGGCACCACGCATCACTTCCCGGACGTCCCGGTCAAGGTGCGGCTGGACACGCCCGACCCGCCCAAGCCGCACGAATACGGACACTGCGAGGCGGGCTTCCCCACCTGGATCTCGATCAACACCACCAACCGCCAGTTCGGCGACTTCAAGGAGCAGGTCGACACGATCGTCCACGAGAACGCCCACGCCTTCCAGCACATGCTGACCCGGAAGCTCCGGCCCGAGGACCCCTTTGATGACAGCCACAGGGACGCGCTGCTCCATGATCCGGCGCTGGGCATGCAGGCGCGGCTCTTCCTGGAGAACGAGAAGAGCTACGTCAAGAACGACACCCTCAACGCCGACGACGCGGAGCGGGCGATGTCCCGCCGGGCCTACCGCCACGAGCCCCTCGAGGAGCACGCCTGGAGCACCGGCGGGACCATCTCCAGCGCCCTGCTGGTGCCCCCCCAGATCGAGAGCTTCAGCTCCAAGGACACCCTGCGAAGCAGGATCTGGTTCGTCCAGGAGGTCAGCCGGGCGAGCCTGTGTACGCTCACCCTCGCGGAGCGCCACGGCCTCTACGTGGGCGAGTGGGAGGGCGAGCAGGCCAGCGACAAGCAGCTCACCCTGGAGAACATCAAGAAGGGCAACAAGCTCCAGAGCGTGCGCGTGCGGATCCGGCAGGTCATCGACGCGTACACGCTGGAGCTCACCCTGGACACCCGCAGCTACGACCCGCTCCGGCTGCTCTCGTTCGACCACCTGGAGCATCCGTCCAAGGTCCTGGAGCAGGGCATCGACGTCAACAGGGTGGCCGGCGAGTCCATCCGCCTGATCCTCCACGAGCGCGCCTCGGATCTCTGAGGAACAGGCTGTGTTGGCGGATGCGCCATCCTACGGTATCATCATTCCCCCGGGATCATCATCATTCCATACCTCCCCGGCCCGGTTTCCGGGCGCGCGCTGCCGCAGGATCCCCTCGCCTCTCGCCCGTTCGGTAGGGTGACCTCCTGCGGGAGGCGCTCCCCTGGACCTCCGCTCCGCGCTGCGGATCGCCACCGTCTCCCCAACGCTGAACCCAAGGAGCCCCTCATGGCCCTCATCCCCCGCTTGTACAGCGCCATCCGCCTGGACCCGGACACCGAGGAGGTCATGCCCGTCGGCGACGTCGAGATCGACGCCGACGGCCGCCTGCGCGTGCTCTCCTCCGAGCCCGGCCTGCTCGGCTACCTCAACGACATCGCCGACGACCTCAACGCCCGCGACGAGATCACCCAGAAGGTCCCCGGCGAGCTCCGAAACGCCCTCGAGGCCCGCTACGTCCCCCGCGACGCCCCCGACTTCCTCGACGTGCTCAAGGAGTACGTCTCGAAGTACTACGGCCTGGAGCTGCGCTCCTCCGCCGACATGCAGGAAGAGAAGGCCGACTTCATCGATCTGTAAGGAGTTCAAGATGGACACCTGGACCACCATCAAGACCGCGTTCGGCTCCAAGAGCAGCAACCGCAAGCGCTACCAGGAGCTGCGACCGCAGGCCGCCGACCCCATCGCGGACGTCGAGCTGATCCTGCTCGCCCGGGGCAAGGGGCTGCTGCGGGAGGACGTCCTGGGGGACATCGAAGAGGAGTGGACCGATCTTCACGGCAAGCTCCAGGCCATCGACACCAAATCCGAGAAGGACCCCGGCACGGCCTTCAAGCGGCTCTTCAAGCTCGTCGAGCCGGCCCGGACCCTGCTCTCCCGGGCGCAGACCGACCGGCAACGCGCGGAGCAGCGCGAGCAGCAGCGCCTGGAGGACAAGGAGCACTTCGAGGAGATGCTCCAGAACGCGAAGTTCCAGATCGAGCACATCGTGGTGTGCGGGGCCGACAGGCCCGAGCCCATCGCGACCCACCTCGACGACGCCGAGGACCTGCTCAACCAGCTCGCCGAGTCCGATCAATTCCTGGAGGCCATCGGCGTGCTCAACGGGATCATCGCGTCGCTGGAGGAGCTGGACTGGGTGATGGCCCAGTACGTCGGCGCGAAGCGGCGGGAGCCCGATGACCTCACCCAGAGCCAGCAGCAGGACGTCACCACCTGGGTGAACGCGCTGTTGGCTGCGGTCAAGGCCAGCAAGCTCGACGAGGCCAAGGCCGCCCTCGGCAAGTACAAGGCCTTCGTCTATGGCTTCGAGCGCAACCAGGAGGTCCAGCGCGAGCTGAACCGCCTCGACCCCCGCGACGTCTACCCGCGCTACCACCTCAAGATCGAAGACATCCTGAAGTACCCCAAGAAATACCGCTCTCCGCAGGTGGCCGCCCACCAGATGGCGGTGGGGAAGGCCCGCGCGCAGTACCAGGGCAAGATCAAGCTCCTGGAGACCGCCGAGGCCGCGCAGAAGCGGGCCGCCTCCGGCACGGGCCTCGATCAGCTCTCGGCCATGTTGGAGGCGTGGGACGCCCTGGAGGCGGCCTCCGAGGCGTTGGAGAACCTCAAGACAAAGCTGACGGAGGCCGGCAAGCCCATCGCGGACCACGACGCCGCGATGCGCAGGTATTACGCCGCTCTCAAGAAGCTCACGCCCCGCATCACCCTCGCCAGGGCCCTCCCCGAGCAGGAGAGCGGCGTGGACACCCCCTGGAAGGCCGAGCGCGTCGCCTTCGACACCGCGCTGCAGGCCGTGCGGACCGAGGTCAACCCGCCCAAGCGCGACTTCGCCCAGGGCCTGACCCTGCTCACCACCCTGGAGACGCGGATCGACGCGCTGTCCACGGCGCGGACCACCGCGCTGAACGCCGACATCAACACCGCCACCGACGGGACCCACGGCTCGGCGAACAAGTCCAAGGACCTGGTCCTCCAGCTCGCCCGAACCCCCGGCCTCATCCGGGAGATGTCGCCCCAGCAGCAGCTCAAGCTGCTCAAGAGCCTGCGCACCCAGCTCTGCTTCTGCAAGGACTGCGACCAGGGCTTCGAGGTCAATGCCTTCGCCAACAACGGCGACCGCTGCCCCAACAAGGAGGCCGACGGCGTCACCGACTGCAACAGCATCAACGTCGACATCCCGGCCTACTGCGAAGACGACGACTGTATGGAGCCCTGGGACTTCAGCGGCGGCGGGACGTGCGCGAGCTGCGGCGCCGGCGACTGGCAGTATGAGCCCAAGCTCGCGTTCCGGTTCAAGTACAAGGACTCGACCGGGACCAACGTGACCAAGAACAGCCTGACCCGGAACCTGCTGATCGCGCGCGCGTTCATGTTCAAGGAGATGAAGCTCACCGACGAGTTCGAGCAGCACGACCAGCAGAAGCGCAAGGAGACCACCACCGCCCTCCGGAATGACCCCATGTTCGAGGAGGCCCGCGACAACTGGTCCGACTGGGTGAGGAACAACAACACCGCCAGGATCGAGGCCTTCTTCAACCAGGCCATCAAGATCCAGTGCCGGATCCTGGGCCACAACCAGAAGGGCCTCTCCCGTACGAAGAACGGTGTGACGACCCAGTTCCCGGACGTGCCGGTCAAGGTCCGCCTGGACACCCCGAACCCGCCGAAGCCGAACCTGTTCGGGTACTGCGAGGCGGGCTTCCCCACCTTCATCGCGATCAACACCACCAGCGACAAGTTCGGGGACTTCAAGGAGCAGGTCGACACGATCGTCCACGAGAACGCCCACGCGTTCCAGGCCATGCTCGTCAAGAAGCTCAAGGCCGAGGACCCCTTCACCGACACCGACAAGCAGGAGCTGCTCAATGACCCGGACCTGGGCGTGCAGGCCCAGCTCTTCCTGGAGAACGAGGAGACCTACATCGACCGGGACGACTTCAAGGGGAGCTCGGCAGCCCGGAAGCTCTCCAGCGACGCCTACCGCCACGAGCCCTTCGAGGAGCACTCCTGGACCACCGGCGGCACCATCTCGAAGTCCCTGCTGGTGCCCCCCCAGATCGAGAGCTTCGAGTCCAGCCGCGCGATGAAGTCCAAGATATGGCTCGTCAAGGCGGTCACCCGCGAGGCCCGCTGCACGGTCACCCTCAACGAGCGCCACGGCATCTATGGCGACGAGTGGGAGGGCGAGGAGGCCAGCGACAAGAAGCTGATCCTGGAGAACATCAAGAAGGGCGGCAGCCTCCGGAGCGCGAAGGTCCGGATCATCGAGGTCATCGACGAGTTCCGGCTCCAGCTCAACCTGGACACCAGCACCTACGACCCGCTGGTGAAGCTCACGTTCGACGAGACCGACCCCAAGCGGCCCGTGCTGAACCAGGGCACCGACAACGACAAGGTGGCCGGCGAGTCCATCCGCCTGATCCTGAACGAGCGCGTCAAGGATCTCTGAGCGAGCCCCCTCGGCCCGCCTGCGGGCTACAGCACCCCCCTCCCGATGGGCTCCGGCACGGCGCCGGAGTCCGTCGTTTCCTGCGTGGGGGGTGGACATTTGATGATACGCAAGTTTGCGATTAATCTACGTTCAAGGACCCCGTCCTGATCCTGGCCCCACCAGCCCGGTTCCCCGCGGCTCGGCGCCGGGCCGCCGACCTCTCCGACCCCAGGAGCCCCTCATGGCCCTCATCCCCCGCCTGTACAGCGCCATCCGCCTGGACCCGGACACCGAGGAGGTCATGCCCGTCGGCGACGTCGAGATCGACGCCGACGGCCGCCTGCGCGTGCTCTCCTCCGAGCCCGGCCTGCTCGGCTACCTCAACGACATCGCCGACGACCTCAACGCCCGCGATGAGATCACCCAGAAGGTCCCCGGGGAGCTCCGAAACGCCCTGGAGGCCCGCTACGTCCCCCGCGACGCGCCGGACTTCCTCGACGTGCTCAAGGAGTACGTCTCGAAGTACTACGGCCTGGAGCTGCGCTCCTCCGCCGACATGCAGGAAGAGAAGGCCGACTTCATCGATCTGTAAGGAGTTCAAGATGGACACCTGG
>JACKEV010000017.1 GCA_020632795.1 Alphaproteobacteria bacterium | reverse complement strand
GACTGCAAGGCCACCCTGGGCGGGCCTGGGGGCGGGGAGCGCGCCTCGAAGATCCCGCCGGCCCCGGTCGAGCCGGGCTCGGGGCCCACGCACCCGGCCGATGGCGAGGAGCTGCCCGGTCAGCCGCCCCCCACGCCGCCGGAGACCGCCGAGAAGCCGGAGTAGGCCATGCCTCCCTACGTCCTCGTCTACTGGCCCGGCCTGCAGGGTCGCGGCGAGTTCGTCCGCCTCGCGCTGGTGGCCGCTGGCGTGCCCTATGTCGACCTCGCCCGCCTGCCCGAGGACCAGGGCGGCGGCGTGGGCGCGGTGCTCCGCTACAACCGGGGGGAGGCCGACGGCGTGCCGCCGCTGGCGCCGCCCATCCTGGTGGACGGGGACCGGGTCATCGCGCAGACCGCCAACATCGTGCGCTACATCGGGGAGCGCCACGGCCTGGTGCCCGACGACGAGGCGGCCCGGTTCACCGCCGCCCAGCTCCAGCTCACCGTGGCGGATCTGGTCACCGAGGCCCACGACACCCACCACCCGATCACCAGCAGCCAGCGCTATGAGAGCCAGAAGGAGTTCGCCCCGCTGCGGGCCCGGGACTTCCTGGCCAAGCGGCTGCCGAAGTTCCTGGGCTACTTCGAGCGGGTGCTGGACCACGGCGGGGGGCCCTGGATGCTGGGTGCCTCGTTCAGCTACGTGGACACCTCGGTCTTCCAGGTGCTGGAGGGGCTGGCCTACGCCTTCCCGAGCAACTTCGCCCGGGTCTCGGTGGACCTCCCCGGGCTGATGGTATTGCGCGATCGGGTCGCCGCGCAGCCGGCGATCGCGGCATACCTGGCCTCAGACCAACGGATCCCGTTCAACGAGAGCGGCATCTTCCGCCGCTACCCCGAGCTGGACCTGCCGCAGGCTTGACGCTCCGGGTGTGGTGATCACATTGAGGTCGACCGCTGGATGTGGAGCGGTGAACCAAGGAACAACGCCCTCAATGGCGCGTGCTGGGCCTCCGCGCTCCGGCCGCGCGCCCCGATGAAGGAGCCATACCCATGCTCTCGAACCTCAGCGCATTCCCCGCCTTCGCGGCCTTCGACGCCCTGGACGCCCTGACCCGCGCGGCGCCGCGTCCCGGCTTCCCTGTCAACGTGTACGCCTCCGACGACGCCCTCGTCTTCCGGGCCCTCCTGCCCGGCGTCACCCAGGAGCAGCTCACCCTCGACATCGAGGACGGCGTGCTGCGCATCTCCGCGACCCGCGACCTGGACGCCCCCGAGGGCTTCCGCGCGGTCTACCGCGAGCGCACCGGCGCCGAGCTGACCCGCGCCTTCCGCCTGGGGGTGCGCGTCGACCCGGAGAGCGCCACCGCCACCCTCGAAGACGGCGTGCTCACGGTCCGCTTGCCTCTGGCCACGACCGAGCGCACCCGCCGCATCCCCATCACCAACCGCTAGCATCGGAGCTTGCCATGACGACGACCTCTGACCGTCGTGCCCGCCTTGATCTGTTCGAGTCCGACGACGCCTTCCTGGTCATCGCGGAGGTCCCCGGCGTGCGCGCCGAGGATCTGGAGCTGAGCGTCGAGAAGGACACGCTCAGCCTGTCGGCCACCACCACCGAGCCCGAGCCGGGCCGCGTCGTGGAGCGCCAGTTCGCCCCGGTCACCTGGCGGCGCTCCCTCAAGCTGCCCGACGGCATCGACGCTGAGCGGATCACCGCCCGCTTCGAGGACGGCCTGCTGCGGGTGGACCTGCCCCGGTCCGCCGCTCAGCGTCGGCGCCGCATCCCCATCGGGACCACGGCCGAAGCCTGAGGCTTGCCGGGGGCCGCGTGCCGCGCTAGCCCGAGGGGATGAACACCTGGACCCTCGACTCGTGGCGGACGCGGCCCATCCGGCAGCAGCCCGAATACACCGATCAACACGCCGTCAACGCCGCCCTCGCCCGCGTGCGCAGCCTCCCCCCGCTCGTGCACGCCGGCGAGGTCGAGCGCCTCAAGACGCAGCTCGCCGAGGCCGCCCGAGGCGAGCGCTTCCTGCTTCAGGGGGGCGACTGCGCCGAGCGCTTCCAGGACTGCAACAGCCGCGCGATCGAGAACAAGCTCAAGATCCTGCTCCAGATGAGCGTGGTGCTGACCTGGGGGGCCCGCACGCCGGTCGTCCGGGTGGCTCGCATGGCCGGGCAGTTCGCCAAGCCCCGCAGCAGCGCCACCGAGGTGGTCGACGGGGTGGAGGTGCCCACCTACCGGGGCGACCACGTCAACGGCTTCGACGCCGGGGACCGCACCCCCGATCCCGAGCGCCTGGTGCGGGCCTACTTCCACTCGGCCGCCACGTTGAACTACGTGCGCGCGCTGCTGGACGGCGGCTTCGCGGACCTGCACCACCCCGACCACTGGGACCTCGACTTCGTCCAGCGCCCCGAGCACCGCGCCGAGTACCAGGAGATGCTCCAGGCCATCGGCGACGCCCTCTCGTTCATCGAGTCGTCCGGGGTCACCGCGTCCGCGGCCCTGCGCACCGTGGACTTCTACACCAGCCACGAGGGCCTGCTGCTGGACTACGAGGAGGCCCTCACCCGCAAGGTCGACGGCCGCTGGTACAACCTCGGGGCGCACCTGCTCTGGATCGGGCACCGCACCCGCCAGCTCGACGGGGCCCACGTCGAGTACTTCAGAGGCGTGGCCAACCCCCTGGGCATCAAGGTGGGGCCGGGCACCGACCCCGACGAGCTGGTCGAGCTGATCGCCGCCTTGAACCCGGACAACGAGCCGGGTCGGCTCACCCTGATCAGCCGCTTCGGGCGGGGTCGCCTCTCCGAGACCCTGCCCCCGCTGGTCGCGGCGGTGCGGCGCTCGGGGCGCGCGGTGGTGTGGTCCTCCGACCCCATGCACGGCAACACCCGCAACACCACCACGGGCCTCAAGACCCGCGACTTCGACGACATCCGGGGCGAGCTGCGCGAGGCCTTCGAGCTGCACCGCGCGCTGGGCTCCCACCTGGCCGGGGTCCACTTCGAGCTGACCGGCGAGGACGTGACCGAGTGCACCGGGGGCCCCCAGGGTTTGTCGGTGGAGGACCTCTCCCGGAGCTATGAGACCTGGTGCGACCCTCGCCTGAACTTCGCCCAGAGCCTGGAGCTGGCCTTCCTCATCGCGCGGCGGCTCCAGTCGGACCGGGCCTGAGACCCCTGGAGGTGGAACCATGCGCGCCCAGCCCCAGCGCCCCGCGGTGCTCGCCCGCTGCGACCTGACCATCACCGCGCCCCACAGCGAGGCCCGCCCCTGACCCCCGCCGAGCTGGAGGCCCTGGCGCTCTCGCTGCAGGTCGCCGCCCTGGGCACCCTCGCGGCGCTGCCCGCCGCGGTGCCCCTCGCCTGGCTGCTCGCGCGCAGGTCGTTCCCCGGGAAGGCCGTGGTGGAGGCGATCCTGGGGCTCCCGCTCGTGCTCCCGCCCGTGGTGACGGGCTACCTGCTGCTCGTCTTGCTGGGCCGAAGAGGGCTTCTGGGTGGGCCGCTGGGGCTGGACCTGGCCTTCACGACCGCGGCGGCGGCCCTCGTGGCCGGCGTCATGGGCTTCCCCCTGCTGCTGCGCGCCCTGCGGCTCTCCATCGAGGCGGTCGACCCCCGGCTGGAGCAGGCCGCCCGCACCCTGGGCGCCGGCCCGGTGGACACCTTCCGCGCGGTCACCCTGCCCCTGGCCTGGCCGGGGCTGCTCTCGGGGGCGCTGCTGTGCTTCGCGCGGGCGCTGGGCGAGTTCGGGGCGACCATCACCTTCGCCGGCAACATCCCCGGCACCAGCCGCACCCTGACCCTGGCGATCTGGTCGGCGCTGCAGGCCCCGGGGGGCGACCTCGTGGCCGCGCGCATGGTGGCGCTGTCGGTGGGGCTGGCCCTGAGTGCGGCGGCGCTGGGCGAGTGGCTGGCCCGCCGCGGGGGGGCGCGGCGCTGATGCTCTCCGTCTCGCTGCGATGGTCGGCGGGGGACTTCTCCCTGGACTGCGCGTTCACCGCCGCCGCGCGCTCCACGGCGCTGTTCGGGCCCTCCGGGGCGGGCAAGTCCACCGTGCTCAAGCTCATCGCCGGCCTGCTGCCCGGCGAGGGAGAGGTCCGCCTGGGCGGGCGGGACCTGCACACGCTGCCGCCCGAGCAGCGCCGGCTCGGCGTGGTCTTCCAGGAGCCGCGGCTGTTCCCGCACCTCCGCGTGCGCGAAAACCTGCGCTTCGGGTGGCGGCGGACCCCCGCCGCGCGGCGCCGCCTGGACCCGGACACCGTCGTCGGCGTGCTGGAGCTGGCGCCCTTGATGGACCGCTGGCCGGCCGGGCTCTCCGGCGGGGAGCGGCGGCGGGTCGCCCTGGGGCGGGCGCTGCTGACCTCCCCGGAGCTGCTGCTGCTGGACGAGCCCCTGGTCGGCCTGGACGCGGCCCGCCGGGAGCGCATGACCCGCCTGCTGCTGGAGGTCCGGGACACCCTGGAGACCCCGCTCCTGCTGGTCTCCCACCAGGTCGCCGAGGTCCTGCGCCTGGCCGAGGAGGTGGTCGTGCTGGACGCGGGTCGCGTCCTTGGCCAGGGGCCCTTCTTCGAGGTGCTGGGCCGCGACGAGGTCTTCACCCTGGCCGAGGCCCTGGGGCTGGAGAACGTGCTGCCGGTGACCGTGCTCGCCCATGACGCGGCGGCGGGCACCAGCGCCGTGCGGCTGGGCGACCACACCCTGCGCCTCCCCCTGGGCACGGCCCCGGTCGGCGCCACGACCACCGTGCTGGTGCGGCCCGAGGACGTGCTCGTCGCCGTGCGCCCGGTGGTCGGGCTCTCCGCGCGGAACGCGCTGCCGGGGACGGTGCAGAGCCTCCGGCCCGTGCACGGCCGCGTGCTGGCCACCCTGGACCTCGGCGTGCCCGTCCGCGTCGAGCTGACGGAGGACGCGGTGGCCTCCCTGGGGCTCGCCGAGGGCGCCCCTGCGACCGCCGTGATCAAGGCGACGGCCATCCGGTGGGGATAGACTGCCCTCTCGTGGAGGCTTCGAGGTGCTGACCGTCGGCGAGGCCATTGGCCGCTACACCATCGAGGAGGAGCTGGGCCGGGGGGGCATGGCGGTCGTCTTCAAGGTGCGGCACAACCAGCTCGGCGCCACCTACGCGCTCAAGCTGGTCCGGCTGATGGACGACTCCGCCCGCCGCCGCTTCGCCGCCGAGGGCCGGGCCCAGGCCGCCCTGCGCCACCCCAACATCGCGATGGTGGTCGACGTCGTCGAGGTGGGGGGCATGCCCGGCCTGGTGATGGAGTACGTCGACGGACCGCCCCTGAACCGCTGGTTGGCCCGCCACAAGCCCGACCTGCGCGACGCCCTGGCCATCTTCGACGGCATCATCCAGGGCGTCGCCCACGCCCACGCCCACGGGCTCATCCACCGGGACCTCAAGCCGGGCAACGTGCTGCTGGCGATGGGGCGGGACCTGCCCTTCCCCAAGATCACCGACTTCGGCCTGGCCCGGCACACCCAGCGCTCCCTGGTGGAGGAGGAGACCGCCTCGGGCCTGCTCCTGGGCACACCGGGCTTCATGGCGCCCGAGCAGATCCACGACCCCAAGTCGGTGGACGCCCGCGCCGACGTCTTCTCGCTGGGCTGCATCCTCTACCAGATGGTGTGCGGCCGGAAGCCCTTCGACAGCGACAGCGTGGTGCAGCTCCTCAACGACGTGGTGGCCGGCCGCTACATCCCCCCCGAGGAGCTGGCACCGGATCTGCCCCAGCGGGTCCGGGAGGCCATCGCCGGCTGCCTGGAGCCCGACCGGGCGCGTCGCATCCCCGACTGCGACGCCCTGCGCGAGGTGCTCAGCGGCGAGCGGCGCCACGCCATCCCGGAGCGCCTCTTCTCGGCCCCGGGGTACTCCGAGGACACCTGGGGCGGCAGCGTCTCCATCCCCACGCCGGGCTCCGACCAGACGCTGGAGCGGGTCCGGGAGCGCGTCCGCGAACAGAAGGTCGAGGCCCTGCGCCGAGCAGCCACCCCGAACACCCCTCACCGCCCCGAGCCCGCCGAGCTGGACACCCAGGCCCGGGAGGCCCGCCTGGCCGCGATGACCCCGACGGTGTGGCGCAAGAAGGACGACGACACCGCGCCCGGACCCGCGCGGGACCCCCTGGAGACGACTGCTCGCGTCGTCGCGGGGGTGGCGGTGGTGCTGGGCACGCTGGCGGTGGCCATCTGGCTGTTCGCCTCGGGTCCGCCGGCCGAGGAGACCCCGCCGCCCCTGGACGTCGGGGGCGTCGCGGAGCAGCCCCTGCCCGTGGAGGAGCCCGCCGCGCCTGCCCCCCGACCGCACGCCCCCGCGCGGGTCACCGTCTTCGTCACCGGGGGCAAGGCGCGGGTCTGCCTGCAGGCCGATGCCCGGTGCTACGACGAGGGCCCGCTGCCGGCGGGCACCTACCCGGTGTGGGTGATGGCGAAGTCGGGGGGCTTCCAGGCGGGGGAGGTGACGCTGGCTCCGGGCGAACGCGCCACGGTCCGCTGCGATCTCTCCGAGGGGATCTGCGCGAAGGACTGATCTGTAAGTCTCCGTAAGTCTGTATGAAAGGGAAGATTGCCGGCCTGGTGCCCCGGCAGGGGGCGGTTCCGTCAGGCCGGTCAGGATTTTGACGTCCACGGCGGGCCCATCCGGTATGTTTGCTTCGCTCACAGCGTCGGCGGGGTGCCTGCGGCCCAGGACAGGCCGGCGGCGACACTCGTCCGGCGCTCATCAAGCCCCACAACGCCTGCCAACGGATGGCGGGCCCACTCCAAGCCCAGGACGGGCCCCCCCGGAGGTTCCGTGAACAAGCCCTCGAAGGTTCTGTCGATCTGTTTCCTGCCCCTCACCCTCGCCCTGGCGGGGGTGGCCTGCGACACGCCGGCCTCGAACGCGCCGCTGTTCGACGACAGCGCGGCGTCCCAGGAGCTGGCCATCGAGATGGCCAGCGATCATCTCTTCGCGCTGGATCATGACGTCGACCAGTTCAACGTCATGCAGGTCAGCGTCGACCAGATGGACATGGCCCACACCCGCTTCCAGCAGATGAGCGGCGGCGTCCCGGTCTTCGGCGGTGAGGCCATCGTCCACCTGCGCGGTGACGGCTCGCTGCGCGCGGTGACCGACAACATCCTCCGCGGCGTCGACGTCGACACCACCCCGCTCTACGTCGCCGACGAGGCCATCGAGCTGGCCCTGGCGAGCTGGGGCGACCGCACGATGCTGACCGAGGCCCCCAAGGTCGACCTCTGGGTGCTGCGCCACAAGGGCACCGACCACCTGGCCTGGCGGGTCCAGCTCAAGCGCCTGGACGGCTCCGCCGAGACCGCGATGCCGGTCATCTTCGTGGACGCCCACACCGGCCGCCGGATCTGGAGCTACGACAACCTCCAGACCGCCACCGGCTCCACCAACTACTACGGCACCGTCTCCTTCAACGCCTACACCGACGGCTCCTCCTGGTACCCCGAGGACCAGACCCGCGGCCTGGGCACGTTCACGTTCAACGGCGGCACCTCCAGCCTGTACTACGTGTCCAGCTCCAGCTCGAACTTCGGGAGCACCAACCCCTCGGCGGTCGAGGCCCACTACGGCGCCATGCAGACCTACGACTACTACCAGAGCGCCCACGGTCGGAACGGCCTGGACGGCAGCGGCGGCCCCACCTACATCAGCACCCACGGGGACAGCTACCTGACCTCCCTGGTCGAGTACGGCACCAACTACGTCAACGCCTACTGGAGCGGGGACTACATGGTCTACGGCGACGGCAACGGGACCGACTCCGGGCCGCTGACCGCGCTGGACATCGCGGGCCACGAGATGACCCACGGCGTCACCGAGCACACCGCCAACCTGACCTACGCCAACGAGTCCGGGGCCATGAACGAGTCGATGTCCGACGTGTTCGGCGCGGCCGTCGAAGCCTACACCAACGGCCTCAGCGCCGACGTGTGGGCCATCGGCGAGGCGGCCTGGACCCCGAACACCAGCGGCGACGCCCTGCGCTACATGGACAACCCCACCGCCGACAACTCCAGCAAGGACCACTACAGCTCCCGCTACACCGGCAGCCAGGACAACGGCGGCGTCCACTGGAACTCCGGCATCGGCAACCTGGCATTCTACCTGGTTTCTGCGGGTGGCAGCCACCCCCGCGTCAGCAACGGCATCACGGTGTCCGGCGTGGGCATCGACGACGCGGCGGACATCTGGTACCGCGCGCTGACCCGCTACATGACCTCCAGCACCAACTTCTCGGGCAGCCGCACGGCCACCGTCCAGGCGGCCGAGGACCTCTACGGGGCCTGCTCCGCCCAGGTCCAGGCCGTCGAGGACGCCTGGGCGGCGGTCGGCGTGGGCAGCGCGTCGACCTGCGGCGGCGGCGACACCGGCGGTGGTGATGACACCGCGGACACCGGCGGCGACACGGGCGGCACCGGCGGTGGTCTGGCGTGCACCAACGGCACCCTGTACACCGGCACCTTGAGCGGCTCCGGCGCTCAGGTCCAGGAGCCCAACGGCGGCAGCTACACCACCAGCAGCCGCCAGGACCACGTCGGCACCCTCTCCGGGCCCTCCAGCGCTGACTTCGACCTGTACCTCTACAAGTGGAACAGCCGGCGGGGCTGGCAGCAGGTCGGCGCGTCGGAGTCCGGCTCGTCCGAGGAGTCCATCAGCTACAACGGCAACCGCGGCACGTACACCTGGCTGATCACCAGCTACAGCGGCAGCGGCACCTACGAGCTGTGCCTGGAGATCTGAACCCTCAGGGCTCCGGCAGCCGCAGGGCCAGCCGGAGCAGCCCCTCATAGACCCGCCAGGGCAGGAGCCGGCGCGCCAGGAGCTGGGCGCGGGTCCCTGCCCCGGTCGGGACGCGCAGGGGCGGCGCGGGGTCGACCAGGGCGCGCTCGATGGATCGAGCGACGACGTCCGGGTCGACCCCCTTCGTGCTCTGGGCGTCCTGGAGGGCCAGCAGGCGCGCGCTCAGGGAGGCATAGGCCCCCGTGCCCACCCGCGTGCCCCGTGCGCGGGCCCGGAAGAAGTCGGTGCGGGTCGCCCCGGGCTCGATGAGCACCACCGGCACCCGGAACGGCGCCAGCTCGTGCCGAAGGGCCTCGGCCCAGCCCTCCACCGCGAACTTGCTGGCGGCGTAGGCCGAGCTGGACGGCGCCGCCAGCCGTCCAGCCACCGAGGAGATCACCACCACGCGCCCCTGGGACGCGCGGAGGGCGGGCAGGGCCAGGCGGGTCAGGGCCAGGACGCCGAACACGTTGACCTCGAACAGCGCACGGATCTGCGCGTCGTCCAGGTCCTCGAAGCAGCCCACCAGCCCCGCGCCGGCGTTGGCGATGACCGCGTCCAGGCGGCCGTGCTGCGCGGCGATCGTCTGAAACGCCCGCTGCATCGAGGTCACGTCGGTGACGTCTGCGCTCAGGGGCAGGGCGCCGGCCTCGCGTAGGGCCGCGTCGCCGTCGGTGCTGCGGCTCAGGCCCACCACCGCCCAGCCCCCGCGGGCGAGGCGCACCGCGCTGGCCAGCCCGATCCCTCGGCTCGCTCCGCTGATCAGGACGACACGCTGCATCCGCGACAGGTTACCTCGTTCCCTCATGCGGGCGATGAAGCAGACCCTCAACCTGATGCTGTCCGCGCTCGGCCTGAAGCTGGCGCCTTGGATGGCCCCGCTCGCGGCGGCGCTGCTCGCGTTGCTGTTCCTGCCGCTCTATCGGGTGAACTTCCGCACCAAGCAGGCCCGCAAGCGCATGGTGCGGGCCGGGGCGGCGCGCCCGGAGCAGCGGGACGCCCTGACCGCCGAGGCTCTGGGGCTGGTCACGGGCAACCCGATGGGCCTCATCGTGGTGGCCGAGGAGGCCCTGAACCGCGGCATGCGCCCGGTGGCCGAGGAGGCGGTGCGCCAGCTCGCCGAGACCGGCAAGCGTCGCCCCGAGCTGCGCCGCCTGCAGCGCCAGCTCTCCGACGAGCGCCCCACCACCGCCGAGGCCGAGGCCGCCGCCATCGAGCACCTGCTGGAGTCCGGCATGCGCGAGAAGGCCCGGGAGCGGCTGCAGCGCGCGCGGGAGCGGTTCCCGGGGGCCGAGGCCCTGGCGGAGATCGATGTGGACGAGGGGCGAGGGGACTGAGCGCTCAGAACCCCAGCGGGGCGACGCGGCCCAGCACCAGCGCGACCACGGACACGCCGCGACGAACGACCTTGCGCATGACGGGCTCCTTGAACATCTGTTCTCCTGTATTCCTGTTCCAGGATCCCCGCCCGTTGACCGTACGTTCGGTGGATTGTCCGGTGGTGACCGTACGTTGGGGTAGGCTCGGCTTCCCGTGATCCGATCGCCGCCCCCTGTTGTCTGACGGAGACCATGCCCCACGCCCCGCTCGTCCGCCTGCTCATCCTGCCCGGAGCGCTGGCGCTGCTGCTCGGGCCGGGGTGGTGGCTGCTGACCACCTGGGCGGGGCCGGACTACGACAACAGCGGGGCCTGGCTGGCGCTGCTGGTGTTCGCGCTGCTGGCGCGCTCGACGCTGAGCGGCCCGGCGCCGGCCGGGACGGCCCCCGGGCGACCGCTGGGGGCCTCGTTGTGCCTGGCCGGGGCGCTCTCGGCCCTGGGGCAGGCCACCCGGGTGCCGGCGGTGTCGGCGCTGGGGCTCGCGGCCGGGGTGGCGGCGGTGGCCATCGTCCTGCGCACCCGGGAGCGCCCCTGGCCGGTGCGCCCCTGGGCGGTGGCCGCGCTGTTCGCGATCAGCATGCCGGTGGAGCAGCAGCTCCACCACTTCCTGGCCTGGCCGATGCAGCGGGTGTCGGCCTCGGTTGCCGCGCCCGTGCTCGGGGCGTTCTTCCCCGGGCTGGAGTGGACCGGGCCCATGCTCGTGGACCCGCTGCACGGCGCCCGGGTGGAGCTGACCGGCGGCGTCCATCGCCTCTACCTGCTGGGCATCCTGGGCTTCGCGCTGGTGTCCCGGCTGGAGCTGCGCCGCGGGGCGCTGGCGCTGGGCCTGCTCGCGGCGGGGGTGGGTGCCCTGTCCGGCAACGTGGTCAACCTGGGGTTGAAGCTGGCGGGGGGCTTCGGGCTCTCCGAGTACGCCCGGGGCTGGCTGTGCCTGGCCGTGGCGGTCGCGCCTCTGGTCGCCGTGGCGTCGCGGCAGAGCCTCCTCCAGCCCCGGGGGGCGTTCGGGATGCCGCCGCTGCGGCCTGGCGTGGCGCTGGTGGCCTCGATCCTGTGCCTGGGGGGCCTGGCGCCGCCGCCGGTCGACTTCGACGCCGCCCCGCCGATCACCAGCCCGGCGCTGCCGGAGCAGCTCGGTCCCTGGACCGGGGCGCGCATCCCGCTCTCCCAGCCCCAGAGCGCCTACTTCGGGCGCCACGGGGGCAGCCCGGAGAAGCGGTGGTATCGAGGCCCGCGGGTGGAGCCCGAGGTGCTGCTGCTGCGCTCGGCGTCCCCGGTGCGGGAGCTGCACGGGCCGCGGCATGTGATGGTGGGCGCGGGGCACGGCGTCGAGCGGGTGGGGCAGCAGAGCCACCCGCTGCCCACCACGATCTGGCGCACGGTCGACCCGGGGGGGGACGCCTGGCGGGTCGAGGCCAACCTCATCAACGTCAACGGCGCCCACGCCCTCGACGTCTCCGAGCTGGCGGTGCGCTGGCTGCGCCGTCCGGGGGCGGTGTGGATGATGGTCGCGCGCATCACCCCCTGGTCGGCCTGCGACAACGAGCCGGAGGCCTGCTATGACTTCGGGCGCCGCCTGCTGGACAGCCTGTGAACACCCCGCCGCATGCGCCCTCCGGCGACTCGCTGGCCGAGGACATCGATCTTCGGGGGCTGGTGCTCCGCATGCTGGCGGGCATCGGCCTGTTCATGCTGGCGCTGGGCCTGATCGCCTTCGCCTTCCAGGACGCCCTGCTGGGGGTGGGGCGGGCCTTCGTGGAGCACCTCGGCGGCCCCGGCGTGGCGCTGGGCTTCTTCCTCCCCGACGCGCTCACCATCCCGGTCCCCCACGAGGGCATCCTGGCCCTGGCGGTCATGGGCGGCCTGGACTTCTGGGCCATCGCGGCCTGGGCCAGCGCCGGCAGCCTCGTCGGGGGGGCGGTGGGCTACCAGCTCGGCCGGCTGCTGGGGGGCACCGCGTGGTTCCACCGGGTGACGGGCCGCCAGGGGGACGCCGCGCGCTTCCTGGTGGCGAAGCACGGCGAGAAGGCCGTGGCCGCGGGCGCCATCACGCCGCTGCCGTACTGCCTGATGGCCTGGAGCTGCGGTGCTCTGGGCATGCCCTTTGACCGCTTCATGCTGGTGTCGCTGTGGCGGGTGCCCCGGGTGCTGTTCTACCTGTGGCTGGTGGAGATGGGGGTCATCGCCGCGCTGGCGTGATCACGCGTACAGCCCCTCGATGGCGTCCGCGAAGTGCTCGTGGACCACCTTGCGCTTCACCTTCAGGGTGGGGGTCAGCTCCCCCTCCTCCATGGAGAGCTGGCGGGGCAGCACGGCGAAGCGCTTGATCTGCTCCACCCGGGCGAAGTCGGCGTTCTTCGCGTCGACGTGGGCCTGGAGGACCGCCAGCAGCGCGGTGTTCTCGTGCAGGCCCTCGGTGGAGGTGCCCTGGGCGTGGGCCCAGCGCTCGGCGGCCTCGGGCTCCAGGGTGAGCAGCGCGGCGAGGTACTTGCGGCGATCGCCGATGACCACGGCCTCGTTGACCAGCTCGTGGTCCTTGAGCGCCGCCTCGATGAGCTTGGGCGCGATGTTCTTGCCGCCCGCGGTGATGATGATGTCCTTCTTGCGGCCGGTGATGTGGAGGAAGCCCTCGGCGTCCAGCTTGCCCAGGTCCCCGGAGTGCATCCAGCCGTCGGTGATGGCCTCGGCGGTGGCGGCCTCGTCCTTGAAGTAGCCGATGAACACGTTGTCTCCGCGCACCATGATCTCGCCGTCCTCGGCGATGCGGACCTCGCAGCCGGGGATGGGCTGGCCCACCGAGCCCATGCGGGTGGCCCCGGGGCGGTTGAAGGTGGTCGGGCCGCTGCCCTCGGACTGGCCGTAGACCTCGAAGATGAGCAGGTCGAGGCTGGCGAAGAACTCCAGGATCTCCCGGCTGACCGGGGCCGCGCCGGTCACCGCGTACTCGACCCGCCCCAGACCCACCGCCTCCTTGACCTTGGAGAACACGAGCTTGTTCGCCAGGCGGTGCTGGAGCGCCAGGCTGGCCCCGGGCGCGTCGCCGCGACAGCCGCAGGCGCTGACCGCCGCGCCGACCTTGAGCGCCCAGCGCAGCAGCGCCGCCTTGACCCCGGTGGCCTCGGCCATCTTCGCGCTCAGCCCGGCGTGGAACTTCTCCCAGATGCGCGGCACCCCGAAGAAGATGGTGGGCTGCACGTCCTTGAGGTTGTCCAGCAGCCGCTCGATCGACTCGGCGTAGAAGGTCTGGTAGCCGGTCGCCGCGGCGGCGTGGACCGTGAACATCTGCTCGGCGATGTGGGAGAGCGGCAGGTAGGACAGGGTGGCGTTCTCGGGCCCCAGCTCGATGAAGGACAGCACGGTGTCGGCGGTCCAGGTGAGGTTCTTGTGGGAGAGCATCACCCCCTTGGGCGGCCCGGTGGTGCCCGAGGTGTAGATCATCGAGGCGAGCTGGTCCGCCTCCAGGGCGTCGAGGCGGGCGTCGAAGGCGGCGTCGTCGACCGCCTCGCCCCGGGCCACGAACTCAGCCCAGGTGAGCACCATGTCGTCGTCCATCGGGCCCGCGCCCCGCATGGTGACGACGTGGCGCAGGCCCGGCAGATCCTGACGCCGCTGGCGGATCTTCTCCCACTGGGCGGCGTCCTCGACCAGCACGACGGGGGCGCCGGAGTGCTGGATGATCCAGGCCACCTCGGCGGAGGAGCAGGTGGTGTAGATGCCGGCGGGGGCGCCCCCCACCGCCATCGCCCCGACGTCGAAGATCGTCCACTCCGGGCGGTTGAAGCCCAGGATGTTGACCGCCTGCCCCGGCTCCAGGCCCAGCGCCATCAGCGCGCGGCCCACCTCCCGGACCTCCTGGGCGTAGCGCCGCCAGCTCGTGGCCCGCCACGCGCCGCCCTCGAAGACGTGGTAGGCCGGGCGGTCGCCGTTCAGGCGCCCCTGGCGCAGGACCCGGGCGGGGGTCGATTCAAAGGACATCGTGGACCTCGTATGATCGGGAAAACCCTTCGGACTCTACGAAGGCGCCTTGCGCGGGTCAACCGGGCCGCTATCCTGCGAAGGCACTGGAGCTGTCGATGAGCGAGACGACCCCCGACCGCGACCCCCCCCACCCCTCCGGGGGCTGGGCGGGCTTCATCCTGGCCTTCTTCGGGATCTTCCTGGCCCTGGCCACCTACCAGGGCGAGCTGGGGGCCTGGCGGGCGGGCGTGATGCTGCTGCTCGCGGCGGTCACCCTGTGGTTCCTCCAGCTCTTCGGGGACTCCATGACCCGGGGGCACTGGCCCACCCTGGAGTCCCACTGGGGCGGCCTGGGCGGCGGCCTGGGCGGCTGGCGCATCTCCCCCTCGCTCGTCTACCTGCTGGGAGCGCTGTGGTTCGGGGGCATGCTGGTCGTGGTGGCCGAGCGCAGCGAGACCGCCGAGGCGTTGGGCCTCGTGGACGCGCCCGACGACCCCCAGGGTGCCGAGAACCCCTGCGGCACCCCCCCCCCCGCCGACCTCTTCGACAACCGCTGAGGCTGCTGTGGCCATTCTCCTCAACGAGCCCGCCCAGCCGCTGTCGCGCACCGCGCTCGACGACCTCTCCCTGATCGAGCCCCGGGCCCGCAGCCACGCCCAGGCCCACCTGGCCCGGGAGCTGGTCCGCTACACCAAGGGCGAGATCCTGGGGCGCTCGGTGCTGGTGTCCGGGCACCGCGGCTCAGGCAAGACCTCGATGGTGCTGCACGCCCTGCACGAGGCCCGCGCGGCCCTGTACAGCGAGGGCCGCCGCCCGCTGCTGGTCCGCATCCAGGGCCCCGGCCTGCTGCTGGAGACCGACAGCCTGGCCCCCGACGCCGACCCCTCCGAGGGAGCGACCGACGTCGGCCAGGTCCTCAAGCGGGTCACGATGGTGCTGGTCAACGCGGTGATGGACGAGGTCCACAGCAGCTTCCTGCGCGACGTCGCCCGGGGGCAGCCCCTCGGCCGTCAGGCGCCCCCCGGGGAGCTGTCCGAGCTGTCCGCTCGCCTGCGCCTGGAGCTGGAGGCCGTGCCGACCCTGCGGGGCCTGCGGGACATCTGGGGCCGCGCGGGGCTTTTGGAGTGCGGCCTGTTCGGGGCGCCGGGGGCCGAGGGCGCGGGCTTCCAGGAGATCCGGGTCCTCTGGGCGTGCAGCCGCGCGTCGCTCATCACCCGGGGCAAGCTCGAGCAGAGCATGGGGGAGGAGCAGAACACCGAGCGCAAGGACGCCAGCTCCTGGAAGGTCCTCACCACCGGCAAGGAGCTGCTCAACCCCCTGTTCGGCCTGCTGTCGGGCTCGGTGGTGGGCTGGAGCCTGCTGGAGAACGACCAGGGCGGCTTCATGGCCGCCGTCATGGGCACCCTGGTGGGGTTGGCCACCGCCACCACCCTCAACTTCACCGCCGAGCGTCTGGTGCGCTCCACCGAGGACCGCAGCTTCTCCTTCAAGCCCGACACCTCGGTCTACGCCCTGTCGCTGATGCTGCCGCGCCTGGTCCAGCAGCTCCGGGACATCGGGCTGGCCCCGGTCTTCGTCATCGACGAGCTGGACAAGATCCCCCAGCTCCGCGACCGCATGCGCCAACTCGTGCGCCACCTCAAGGCCCTGGTCAACGAGGACGCCTTCTTCACCTTCGTCACCGACCGCGACTACTTCGAATACCTGCGCTGGAAGACCGAGGGCGACGACTACCCCGAGGAGCACACCTACTTCACCGACCGGCTCTACGTCAGCTACCAGTCGGCGGACCTGCACCGCTTCCTGGAGGCCAGCCTGGTCTCCGACGCCCCCGCGGGCAGCGACGTCGCCGCGCAGGACGCCCGGGACATGGAGCGGCTGCGCTACGTGCTGCTGCTGCGCTCCCGGCAGCACCTGCTGGAGCTGCGCCGCCAGCTTCGCCAGCTCCAGGGGGAGGACGGCGCCCTGGTGGTCCGGCCCGGGGACATCGAGCGCGCCCCGGTCTACCAGCGGGAGGTGTTCATCCAGCTCGCCGTGGAGCGGGTGCTGTCCACCGAGCCGCTGCACGCCCGGATCAGCCGGGACCCCTACTTCGCCCAGCTTGCCAGCGACGCGCTGTACCACCTCGCCAAGCGCTGGCTGGACGGCTCGCCCACGGTGGACCTGTCCCGCGGCGCCGTGGAGCGCACCCTGCTGGACCGCATGGACACCGAGGCGCTGCCCGAGGGGGCGGACCGCTGGCTGGACGAGGCCACCCTGAGCCTGCTCCACGGCGAGGTGGGGCGGCTCGTGGGGTTCTTGAGGGATCCCAGCACGCTGGAGAGCGCGCTGGTGCGCCTGGACGAGGGGCTGCTGGACCCGCCGGAGGGCGAGGGCGAGCGCTGGGCCTGGCGCTTCGACGCGTTCGGGCATCGGCTGCGTGGGGAGCCCCGGGACACGCCGCTCGATCAGGAGCTGGCCTGGCTCGACGCCTTCGCGGACAGCCTCAAGCAGCTCGGCGGAGAGGCCCTCACCCTCGGCTTCCTTGCAGAGCGGGCCGGGCTGTTGCCCGCCACGCCGAGCGCATCCGCGTTCGAGGCTGCGCGGGCCCGGCTGGCGCGGGGTGACGGAGATCCGGTCGGCTTGCGGGACGCCGAGGACTGCGCGCGGCGGGTGGTGCGGCAGGCCCGGGAGGCCGCGCCAGCGGTGCAGCGGGCGCTGGTGGTCGCGGCGCTGCTGGGGCGGCACCTCAAGGACTTCGGGCCAGAGGAGCAGCTTCGGCAGGGTGCGTTGGAGCTGGAGCCGTACCTGCGCTTCCTGCGGGAGCAGGGCGACCTCACGGTGGAGCTGGAGCGGCTGGCCGGCGAGCTGGCCGAGGTGCTGGGGCTCCCCCCTTGGACGGAGGAGAAGACCAGCTACATCCGCGGCCTCGTCCGCGGGGAGGTCGCGCTCCCGGACATGGCCGCCCTGCGCGAGCGCTTCTGGACCGGCTGGCTGCACCGCTTCACCCGCTACCTGGAGACGGGGCAGACCCGCTTCCCGGTGGAGGCCGGGGACCTGCTCGCCGCCCTCGCCGAGGTGCCACCCCGCGCCCTGACCCAGCCGATGCTGGACGGCGAGGGGGTGACCTTCTGGAGCGCGATGGCGGTGTACGGCATGGCGGGGGACCGGGAGAGTCCGCCCTGGCTCGCGGTGCCCGCGCTGCGCCTGCTGGGTCAGGAGGGCACCGCCGAGGAGTGGGCGACCAACCTCATCGCCGCGGGCACCCTCAGCGACGCGGTCAACGCGGCGTTGCAGACCTGGCGCCGGGCGCTGCGGCGTCGCCCGCTCACCTTGGGGCAGATGGTCG
Organism: Alphaproteobacteria bacterium; assembly: GCA_020632795.1. Taxonomy (GTDB): domain Bacteria; phylum Myxococcota_A; class UBA796; order UBA796; family CAJQPC01; genus JACKEV01. The sequence goes on along the minus strand of JACKEV010000017.1, from coordinate 272,624 downwards.
CGCCGACCTGGCTGGTGATCTTCTTCGACAACAAGGCCGGTGGCATGAACCTCGTCGCGGACTGGCCCCTGACCGAGGGCGCCCGGGGGCTCGTGCTGCCGGACCCGTTCGTCGAGCGGCTGTGGGGCCCCCGGGACGCGGACACCCCGGTGAACCTGCCCGACCTCGACGTCTCCCACCTCGCGCTGGTCGTGCCCGACGCCAGGGCGCGCGAGATCGCGGCGAACCCCGAGGGCGCCCTCGACGCCCTGTTCAGCGACCCGCCCGAGGGGCTGCTGACGAGCCTGCGCCCCCTGGGCCCGCCGCTGCTGCTGGTGTCGCCGACCACGTGGCAGACCCTGGGCCGCCCCGCGCAGCTCCACCCTGTGCCCTCCACCTTCGAGGGCCTCAACGCGCTGCTCGCTCCCGCCGACGACCCCGCCCCCCCATCCGACACAGACCCCGAGCCCTGACCCGATGCTGCTCTCCCTGCTCGCGACCGCCCACGCCCTGACCTTGACCACCGCCGAGGTCGCCCGCCACGACACCCCCACGAACTGCTGGATGGTCATCGAAGGTCAGGTCTACGACCTCACCGACTGGGTCGGGGCCCACCCCGGCGGCGACGAGATCCTGCGGGGCTGCGGCAAGGACGCCTCCTGGTTCTTCGAGCACCGCGATCTGGAGGGCGGGCACTCCGAGGCCGCGCGCCGCATCCTGGAGGGCTACCGGTTGGGCGCGGTGGGGGATGAGATCGAAGACGAAGGGCCGTCGAACGGGCGGATGGTGAGCGGGCATCCCCACGAGGCCCGCCTGGAGGGCGCCCGGGTGGGCCTGCTGCCCGCCAGCGGCGTGGGCCCCGCCCGCAGCATCGCCCTGCGGGTCGGCCACAGCGTCTCCACCGACGCCGACATCCCCTCCGGCATCGGCATGCAGGTCGGCTACAGCTTCGGCGGCCTGGTCGACCTCACCGTCGGGGACTACGGCCGGCCGGGCCTGGGCGGGCTGGAGGTCAAGGTCCGGCCGCTCCACCAGCACGGCGCGCGCCCCATGCCACTGTCCGTGGCGGTTGTGGGCGGCGGGGGCTACGCCCGGACCTACGAGGCGCCTGCGCTCTACGGGCAGTTCGTCCTGGAGCGGGACCTGCTCGACCGCAAGCTGGCCCTCCGGGCCAACGGCACCGGGGCGCTCTCGCCCGGGGTCAGCGACAGCGCGCGGGCCTCGGCGGGCCTGGGGGTGGAGTTCCGGCCCATCCCGATCCACGGGATCTTCGGGGAGGTCCAGGTGCCCTTCGCCGCGCCTGACCAGCTCAACTGGGCGGCGGGCCTGCGCCTGTACACCCGGGGCCACACCTTCGCGGTGTTCGCGGCGTCCACGCCCGCGCTCTCGCCCTGGGAGCTGGCCGGGCCGACCGACCGGCAGATCGCGATCTGCGGGGCCCTGGAGAAGGCGTTCTTCCTCAAGCGCCGGTGAGCACCTGCAGCGCGGGGAGCTTGGGCGCGGTGACCTCCGTGGACCAGAGCACGAGGGGCGGGCCGTAGCGGTCCTGCCCCAGGGCGTCGAGCACCTGACGGGCCATGCGGCGGACCGGCGCCTCGGGGCGCAGGGGCAGGGCGTCGGTCAGGGCCAGGGCCCGCTCGGCGAGGGCGCGGGACGCCTCCGGCTCGCCGGCGACGCGGCGCTGATCGGCGGCCAGGCAGAGCACCCGGGCTGACGAGAGCGGCTCCACCCGCCCTCGGGCCACGATGACCGCGGTGTCCATGTGGACGTGGGCCTCGTCCAGGCGCCCCTGGAGGGTGAGCAGCAGCCCCCAGGTGGCGTCGAAGTCGGCCTCGATCTTGGGGTCGTGGTGCGCGCCCAGGCGCCGCCGCGCGCTCTGGAAGGCCACCGTCGCCTCCGCGAGGTTGCCCTCCTGCATCTCCAGCTCGGCCAGCCGAAGGAGGAACCAGACGGCCCAGCGCCGCAGATCGGTGGCCTCCAGCTCCGCGATGGCCCGGGTCAGCATGTCCCGGGCCTCGTCCAGGTGGCCGTAGGACAGCATCATCTCGCCCCAGTTGGCGAGCACCTGGGCGGCCAGGCGCGGGAAGCCGTCCTCCAGTGCGCGCTCGCGGGCCTCCTGGTACAGGCGGCTCGCTGCCTCCAGGTCGCCCATGTCCCAGCGCAGGGAGCCGAAGTTCATCCGGATCAAGCCCCGCATGCGGGGGTGCTCCGCCAGATCCAGGGCCCGGACGAAGGAGGTCGCGGCCCCGTGGAGCTGCCCGGCGGCGTGGCGGGCCAGGGCGAGGTGCATGAAGCTGACCGAGAGCTGCGCGGAGAGCCCCGTGCCGCGGGCGACGCGGCCGGCCGACTCCAGCGCGCCCTCCGCGGCGGCGAGGTCGCCGATGTCCGAGAGGGCCAGCCCCAGGCTGCACCAGGCCATCGACAGCTCCGGGCAGGGAGACAGCGGCTCCAGCAGGGCGACGGCGCGTCGGGCGGCCAGGACGGCGGCCTGATCGTCGCCGCGCTCACGGTACACGGTGGCCAGCAGGCGCAGCGCCCGCCCCCGCAGCGCCTCAGGGAGGGCCGGCGCCTCCGGCTCCACCGCCGCGGCGAGGGCGTCGGTGGAGCCGGAGCAGCCTCGGGCGGAGCGCTCCCCGACGGCCGCCCAGAAGAGCACCACCACCTTCGCGACCTCGGGCAAACCGGGGGTGCGCTGGAGCGCGTCGGAGATCCGCTGGAACTCCTCGAAGAGCCCGAGCTGCCACGAGATCGCGCCCATCGCCGAGGCCAGCGGGCCGGCGTGCTCGCTCCACCCGCCCGCGGTGGACCGGCGCAGCGCCGCCCGGAGGTTGCCCAGGTCGTCGAAGAGGCCCTCCCGGCGCGCGACCTCCTCGACCTCGGAGGCGCCGGGCTGAAACAGGGGGCCGGCGGCGGCGGCGAAGAGGCGGGCGTGGCGCTCCTCCACCTCCAGGCGGGCGTCCGGGCCGGTCGCGCCGGGGATGGCCTCGGGGTCCTCCAGGCGCTCCAGGGCGTAGGCCTGCACCGAGACCAGCAGCCGATAGCGCCCGCTGGGGTCGGGGGGCCGGACGAGGCTCTGGTCCACCAGCCGCGCGATCAGCTCAGGCGCCCACAGGTCGTGGACCGGGGCCTCCAGGTCGAGCAGGGCCTCGGCGCGCTCCAGGGAGAAGCCCCCCTCGAACACGGAGAGGCGGGTCAGGGCGATCTGCTCGTCGCGGGAGAGCAGGGCCCAGGACCAGTCGAAGGCCCGCCGGAGGGTGCTCTGGCGGTCCGGGCCCCCGGCCTGGGGCCGCACGAGCACCCGGAAGCGCCGCTCCAGGTGCCGGAGCAGGTCGTTGGGGGACAGGTGGCGGGCGCGGGAGGCGGCCAGCTCGATGGCCAGGGGCAGGCCGTCCAGCGCCGCGACGAGGGGCCGGGCGTCGGCCTGCCAGCGCTCCGGCAGCGCGCCTCGGCCGCGGGCGAGGGTGGCGCGCTCCAGGTAGAGGGCCACCGCCGGGCCGGGGTCGCTGTCCGAGGGCGGGGGCGCGGGCAGCGGGCTGAGCGCGAGCAGGTGCTCCGCGAGGCTGTCGGTGGGGGAGCGGGAGGTGACGAGGAGCTGCAGGTCGGGACCCGCGTCCAGCAGGGACTCGACGAAGGGCCGCACCTCGGGCAGGAGCTGCTCCAGGTTGTCGAGCACGAGCAGCGCGGGGCCCGTTGACGCGAGCTGCGCCTGGATCCGCGCGTCGAGGCTCCCGGTCCCGGGCGGCACGCGGAGGGTCCGGGCGAGCTGGGCGCGCGCCTCGTCCACCGCGCGGCACGCGGAAAGGTCGCAGAACCAGGTCTCGACCCCCGCCGTGCCCTGGCGCAGGTGCTCCAGGACGAGACGGGTCTTGCCGACCCCCGCCGTGCCCACGACGGTCACCAGCCGACGGCCCTCCGCCAGCGCCTGATCGAGCCGCGCCAGCGGGGCCTCCCGCCCGAAGAACGCGCCGACGGTCTCGGGGAGCGCCGTTGGCGCGTCGGCGTCGTCCGGCCCGGGTTCGGGCGGCTCGGTCGCCAGAGGCATCCGGTAGCCCTCCCCGTAGACGGTCTGGATGACGATCGGGTTCCGGGGGTCCGGCTCCACCTTGCCCCGGAGGCGGCGGATGGCGGTGTCCACCGCGCGGGTCTGCACCTCGGGCGCGTAGCCCCAGACCTCGACCAGCAGCTGCTCTCGGGAGACGAGCTGGCCCCGCCGCTCCACGAGGTAGCGCAGCAGCCGGGCCTCCAGCTCGGTCAGCCCCTCCCGCCTGTCGCCGCAGGTCACCACGCGGCGCCGCAGATCGACCCGAGAGGGCCCGAACCTCAGTCGTTCGGTCGCGTCCATGCCGTCCTTTCCCTGATGTCAGATCGCCTGACAGGATATTGCCCCGAGCGGACCGGGGGCTGTCCGGCCCGTCGAGGTCATCGTCTCTGTCACGACAGACGCACGTCGACGCAGATGCGATCGGCTTCAGACACAGGTCGTCACCTTCTGTTGCGGGGCATCCGCGCGAGCCGGGGTCAGGGTGGAGGTAAGCCGGGCGACCCACGAGGGGTGAGCGCCCGGCGGTGCCGGCGAGGGACCCGTGCCCCTCGCGAGCGTGACCCGGACGCAGGAGGAAGCCCCCATGGCCGTCGACCCCACCTTGCAGGACGAGACCCGGACCGCGCTGCTGGACGCCGCGGGGATCGCCGCCGGCTTCTTCACGTCGTACACCGGCGGGGAGAACGTCCAGTTCGAGCCCTTCTGGCTGACCGACCCCTGGGGGTACAACAACGCCGGGGCCCGCTACCTGTTCGCCAACGAGACGCGCATCAACGCGCTGACGACGCTGATCTCGGGGTTCGCGGGCGAGGAGGACCCCCAGCCCGGCCGGGTGCGGCTGGGGGAGACGCCGCTGTACCTGGTGACGGAGCTGGACGAGCAGGCGTCGCGGATGCGCTTCCTGCTGGAGCTGAGCGGGGACCTGGCGCTCTCGGCCGACGTCACGCTATCCGGGTCTCTGCGGGTGCCGCTGTGCTCCACGTACATCGGGTGGGGCGAGGCGGACCCGCAGCCGCTGCTGGACGGCGCGGTCGCCGTGGAGGTGGACGCCGTCCTGCGCCATGAGGACGGCGGGTTCTCCGTGAGCGACGGCGCGCACAGCGTGACCCTCCAGGGCGTCGGGATCACCGGGACCGAGGACAGCTTCGCCGTGCGGCTGATCGGCGTCGACTTCGGGAGCGGCCAGGCGCAGGATCTCTCCAGCGACGCCGCCGGGGACCTGGCCGTCGAGGCCCGCCGCCTGGCGGTGGGGATCCTGTCCGAGGCGCTGGGGGGCGTGCTGGCGGTCGCGGGGCTGGACCCCGCGCTGGTGCCCTCCGCCGAGGCGCTGGCGCTGCTGCTGGAGGGGCGGCGCGCGGGCCTGGACCTCTGGCTCACCCGGCTGGTGGACGAGGCCCTGGAGGAGGCGCTCTCCGCGCTGTGTGCGCTGCTGTTGGGGGAGCTGCCGGCCGCGGTGGCCTGGGACGACGAGGCGGACGTCTGGCGGGCGACCCTCGCGCCGCTGGGCGCCCTGCCGGACCTGACCACGGCGCTGTGCGCCCGGGTGGTGGCGTCGGCGGGACGCCGGGAGCTGTGGCTGGGGGTGCGCGTGGGCTGGGCGAGCGGGGACAACACCGTGGCCCTGGACGCCTGGGCGCTCTCCCTGCCCCTCACCGGCGACGGCGCGCCGCGGGGGCTCCCCAGCGCGTCGGTGCGGCTCATCCACGACGCGGCGCTCGCCGGCACGGACCTGTCCATCGCGGGGGCGGAGCTGGGCGTGGAGGTCCGCGAGGTGCTGAGCGACGGCGTCGCGGCCGGCCACACCGTGGTCCCCATCTTCAAGCTCCGGGACGTGGCCTTCACCGACGAGAGTCCGGACCGCGTCCGCGAGCTGGTGCGCCTGACCGACGCCCTGGAGAGCATCGGCGACGGGCTGGAGGACGCGCTGCTCGACCGGCTGGAGGAGCTGCTCGGCGACGCGGCCCTCTCGGACAGCGCGCGCCGGCTCGGCATGCTCATCGGGCTCGTGGCGCCGCCGTCGGAGCCGCCGCTGCCCGAGGTGCGCCACTGGCTGCTCGGCCCGGCCGCCGCCCTGGCGCGCTACTGGTTCGACCTCATCGACCACAAGGTGGTCAACGACGTGGCGGTCGCCGGGGCGGAGATCCCGACCCTCGACGAGGACGGCGTCGCGGTGGACGCGAACGGCGACCCGGTGGACCCGCCCGCGATGGCCGAGGTGCTCGCCGAGGCGCTGCTGCCGCTGCTCTTCCCCCTGGGCCTGGACGGCGCGGACGCCGAGCAGGCGCTGGAGGTCGCCACGGTCGCGGGCTCCGGCATCGAGGCCGACCCCTGGCTGGTGCCCCTGTTCGCCGACAACCTGGCGCCCGCGCTGACCCTCTACCGGGAGGCGCGCGGGGACGGCTACGGGGTGGTCGTCGGGCTGCGGTCCATCGCGGCGCAGCGCACCGTGTCGTCGAGCCGCGCGGTGTGGGCGGTCCTGTCCGCCACGCTGTTCGACGTCGACCTGCCCGCCGATCCCGAGGCGGTGGCCGTGCGCGCGCCGCTGTCCGGCCGCGTGGACCTGGTCTACGGCGAGGGGCTGACCGCCTCGATGGGGCCGCTGGAGGCCTCGGCCGAGCGGGCCACCGCCTCGCTGTCCTGGAGCCCGGAGCAGGGCATCCGGCTGGAGCTGGCGCTGCTATCGCCGCGGGTGGCCTGGGGCAGGGTGCCCTACGAGAACTACTTCGACCTCACCGGCGACATCTGGGCGACCCCGGAGCGCATCGCCCAGACCGGGCTGGTGCCCGAGTACGGGGACGACCCGTTGGACGAGGACGACGTCAGCGGCTTCTCGGTGCCGCTGGACGACCTGCGGATCGCCGTGGGCGCCGACGGCGTGTCTGTGGACGCCTCGCTCTCGCCGATCCTGCTGCGCCTCGCCTCGGTGGTCGCGGGCGCGCACCTGGAGCACCGGGGTGGCTCCCTGGGCATGGGCCTCTCTGCGCTGCTGGGGCTCGCCGCCGACCCGACCGGCCTGGACCTGCAGGGGGAGTCCGCCCGGCGATGGATCGCGCTCCTCCACGACCTCACCTGGCCGGAGGGTGACCCGACCCGGATGCTCCCCGGGCGGTTGAGCCTCGCCAACGGCTTCTTCGGGCTGCCGGTGGACTGGCCCGGCTTCCTCCAGCAGGGGGACGCCGTGTCCCTGGATGCGTGGCTGGAGGACCCGCTGCCCTTCCTGTTCGACCACCTGGGGACGCTCGTCGCGGCCAGCTCGGTCACCGGGGCGCCCCACGGCGTGACCGCGACCCGCTGGCTGGCGTCGCTGTTGCGGGCGGAGGCCCCCGACCTGACCCGGCCCGATCTGGGCTGGTCCATCAGCGGCCACACCGTGGCCTGGCCGGAGCGCGTCGCCGTCAGCGGCCTCGGCACGGCCGCGGTCCCCTGGTCCGCGCCCCTGGACAGCGGCGCGGTGTCGCTGCTCACCTGGGTGACCCCGGACGGCCCCCGGCCCCGGCTGGACGGGCAGGCCTGGCTGCCCGGCGGCGCGGTGGACCTGGCCTGGGCCTCGGCCCCCATCGGCGCGCAGCGGGCGCTGGCGCTGGCCTCGGACGACGCCGAGGAGGCCCGCCGCCACGTCGACGCCCTGACCTGGGAAGAGATCGCCCAGGCTGTCGCGACCCTCGCCCCCGCCACCCCGGCCGCCGCCGCCGTGGAGGCGCTGGGGATCGACGGGCTCGCCGCGGCGTTCTCCGCGCTGGAGACCTGGCTCACCGAGACCGACGGGATGGCCACCCAGGCCAGCCAGGTCGGCGTCGGGTTCCAGGTGGAGGTGCTCACGGACACCGACGTGCTGTCGGCCCGCGCCCACCCCACCGCCGTGTGGGCGGTCAACGCCCTCAAGGGCGGCGTGGTGCCCGCGCCCGCGCTGTTCATCGTGCTGCCCGGCGAGGACGAGGACGTCTGGGCGGACCACGACCTCGACGGGGACATGGGCACGCTGAGCCTGCGGGAGGCCGGGGTGCCGGTCGCGCAGATCGATCTCTCCGAGGTCCCCACGGACCTGCTGCGCTACCGGGTGCTGCTGCGGGCCGGGGAGGGGGACGACCCCCTCGCCGACCTCTTCACCCAGCTCATCGCCGCGGTGGGGCACTTCAACGGCGCCGCGGTCACGCTGGTGGGCCACGGGCTGGGCGCGCGCCTGGCCACCCACTTCGCCTACATCGCCCCCGTCAACGTGGGCGGGGTCCTGGCCATCGCCAGCCCGCACTGGGGCACCGGCCTGATGGCGCAGCTCGCCGGCCCGGGGGGGGACGCCGTGCGGGTCATCGAGGCGATGGGCGGGCTGTGGGAGGCGGACACCCACGCCCTGACCGAGGAGGACCTGCCCGAGACCAGCGCGCTGGGCGACCTCATCCACTGGCTCTACACCCTGGCGGAGGATGCCCGGGACAGCGCCCCGGACCGCCCCCACGACGAGCGCACCCTGTTCGGCTTGCTCAACGCGGGCGCGCCGCTGCCGGTGGCCGGGGCCACGATGGTGCTGGACTTCCCCTGCGGCCCGGCGGTGGCGGACCTGCGGGCCTCGGTGCTGGCGATGCTGGAGGGCCTGCGCCGTCGCCTGGGGGAGGACCACGCCTTCGAGCGCGCCGAGCCCACCGGCGCGGGCGTCGGGCTCTCGCTCCACCCCCCGGGCCTCGCCCCGGGCGCCGACGGCGTGGCGGTGGACTGGCGTGTCCGCGCGGACCTCGCCGGGCTGGGCGGCGTCACCGTGACGTCCGGCGTGACCTTGGAGGTTACGATTTCCCGCCCCGGCGCCTGGCTGGTCGGCGACGCCGCCGCCAGCGCCCGGCTGCGCAGCCTGCGGGCCTCGTTCACCCAGGGGGCGGACGGCTGGTCGGTCGCCGCCACCCTGCACGACCCCTGCTTTGACGGCGCCAGCGCCGCCACGTTGACCCTGCAGACCGGCGACGACGCGCCCTCTCCCCTGTTCGAGGCCGCCGTGGGGGCGCTCGGGCCCGCGCTCGACGCGGCGGAGTACGGCGGCGCGCTCTCGGCGCTCAAGGACGTGGTCTCGGCGGCGGGCCTGCTGGACGTCAACTGGCGGATCGACCTGGGCATGCTCCGCGCGCTCATCGACACCCCCCGCGAGACCCTGTCCGGCTGGTTCGGGGCCGACGCCACCCTCGGCTCGCTCCAGTGGAACCTCAGCGCGGCCATGGGCCTCACCGACGGGGACCTGGGCCCGGAGACCGACCTGCCCCTGCAGACCTGGCTGGACCAGGACGGCACCCTCGGCCTGTCCCTGACCGGCCTGCCCCTGCGCGCGGTCGACGCCGACGAGCTCTTCGGCCAGACCACTCTGGACCTCACCCTCACCATGACCGCGGACGGCGTCGGGGTGGCCCAGGGCCAGCTCGCCCACGTCAACCTGCCCGGCCCCTTCGAGGCCATCCAGCTCACCTTCTCCGCAGGGCCGGAGCCCTCGGCGGTCCTCTCCCTGCCCGGCCTCGCCGACACCCCGGTGGACGGGCTCTCCGAGACCCTGGAGCTGTGGGGCGCAGACGCTGATCGGGTCGAGCCCCTGCGCGCGCTGATCGGGCGCCTGCTGGCGTCGTCCTCGGTGTCCTGGGGCCTGGAGGAGCTGCTCAGCGTCCTGGATCCGGCGGGCGACCTCGTCTGGTTGCTCGGGCTCGCGCGCCGCTTCGAGGTCGAGGGGGAGCAGCGGGTGGGTCTGGGCTTCCTGGACGGGCTCTTCCTGGACCCGGTGGGCACGGTCGTCGCGGCCGTCGAGCGCTCCACCGACGCGTCCATCACCGGCTTCGCGCCGCTGGTGGTCGAGCTGACCCAGGCCTTCTTCGGGGCGCTGCTCGAGCTGGAGACCGAGCACACCGCGTACACCTCGGTGCAGGTGGGCGAGGACGAGGGCGTGTTGGTGGAGGTGCGCGACGCGAGCCCCCACAAGCTCACCGTGCGCCTGGGCACCGAGGGCGCCGCCGACGAGGCGCTGCCTGCCAGGCTGCACGTCGCCCTGCACGTCGACGACGTCTACATGCTGGAGGGCCAGGGGGCGCCCGACGACCCCGACCGCTTCGTCACCACCGCGACCGCCACCGCCTCGTTCTACGTCGACCTGAGCGACGCGGCGGGGGGCTTGAGCTGGGTCGTGGTCAACGTCTCGGCGGACAGCGCGGGCGTCGTCCGCCTGTGGGTGGACTACGAGGAGACGGACACCACGACGGGCACGATGAACATCCTCCCCGGGGGCCCGGAGTGGATGGACCTGGTCGACCTCATCACGGTGGGGGGCACCTCGCTGCTGGGCGAGGTGGTCCGGCGGGCCACCGAGGCGGGCACCACCCTCCCCGGGGGCGCGGCCTGGGCCACCTTCCTCCAGGCCGAGGGGCTGTGGTACGACGGCGGCAATTCGGCGGCGGTGTCCCAGCAGTGGCGGGCGTGGGCGGTGAACACCGCGGGCTTGCTGGCGGCCTCGCTGCGCTACGGGCGGCTGGGGGCGCTGCTCACCGCGGTGGCCGAGGGCGCCACCGGCCTGGTCTCCGACCCCGACGACGACATGGCCACCCTGACCGCGGGCGGCTGGACCGTCACCCTGCGCATCGGCGCGACGACCAGCTCCACGTGGGTCCTGAGCGTCGGGCGGGCCGAGGCTGGCGCCGAGCTGACCGTGGGCGTGGAGGACGGCGGGACCGCGAACCTGGCCAACGAGATCTACCACACCGCCGCGCTGGCGCCGTCGGTGGCCGCGACCCTGGGGGGTGCTGTGCTCGGCCCCCTCGGGGAGGCCCTGGGGCTCTCGCTGGGCCTGGGCTTCGAGGACGACCTGGCGCTGACGGTGGGCCTGCCCGGCGGGGGCGCGATCACGCTGCTGCCCGACGTCAGCCTGAGCGGCGACGCCGGGCCGATCCTGGGCGCGCTCGCCCTTCGGACGGCCGTGGCGCTGGGCCACGACGTCCTGAGCCTGCCCCTGCTCCCCGGCGGGGCGATGACCGCTGGCGGCGCGCTGGAGGCCCTCGGCCTGCTCGACTTCGACGGCGTGGACGCCTGGACGGTCGAGGACCCGCTGCCCGCGCCCGCCGACCTGCTCGGCGAGCTGCCCTGCGTGGCGCTCCGGGCCCTCTCGGAGGTCGCGGCCGGCTTCGCCTTCGGGCCGCTGACCGTGTCCCCGCTCGGGGGCGAGGACCTCTCGGGCGACTACGGCGTCACCCTGGCCCTGGACGGCGAGCTGGCCCTGGTCGAGGGCGCCGACGACGATCTGGTGGCCACCGTGAGCCTGGTCGAGCACCCGGTGCTCCTGGAGGAGGGGGAGTCCGCTGGGGTCGCCCTCATCCTGCTGCACGAGGATGCCAACGGGGACTGCGCGCCCGCGCTGGCCCTGAGCGTGCGGGGGCTGGCCCTGGGCCTCGCCCGCGCCGACGGCTCGCCGCTGCTGGAGATCGGCGGGGCCCGCCTGGGGGCGATGCGCCTGATCACCCGAATGGACGTGGATCTGGCCGATCCCCTCAACATCAGCGTGGACGCTGGCGGGGCGCTGGAGCTGCTGGACCTGGGCCTGCCGCTCGGCGAGATCTTCGCTGGCGGGGACACGGATCCGGTGGCGGTGGCGCTCCTGTCGGAGGGGGTCAGCGACCAGGGCTCGGTCAGCCCGGGCTTCGACCTCTACGTGGGCGCCTGGAACGACGGCCTGGAGGTCGGGCTGGGCGACTGGGGCGTGCCCGAGCGCTGGTTCAACGTGCGCCGGGACTTCGGTCCGCTCTACATCCAGCAGGTCGGCGTGGCCGCCGACAGCGACGCGGTGTCCCTCAAGGTGGACGGCCGCGTGGACATCGGCGCGCTCCGCATCTCGCTGGACGACCTCACCCTGACCGCGGCGCTGACCGACCTGCTCGATCCGCTGAGCTGGTCGCTCTCCCTGGTGGGGCTGGGCATCAACTACAGCGCGGACGCGGTGACCCTCTCCGGCGCGCTGCGCAACCACGACGGCGACTACCAGGGCCTCTGCCAGCTCCGCGCGGCGGGGTGGACGGTGTCGGCGTTGGGGGCCTTCTCGGCCATGGACAACGGCGAGGTCTCCCTGTTCGTGTTCGGCGCGATGCCGCTGGCCCTGGGGGGGCCGGGCATCTACAGCGTGGAGGGCCTGGCCGGGGGCTTCGGCTACAACCGGGACCTGACCGTGCCTGAGGTCGGGGACGTCGACGAGTTCCCGCTGATCGAGGTGGCGTCGACCGTCGATGAACCTGCCGATCCCATCACGGTGCTCAACCGGATCGACGAGACCATGCCGGTGCGGCGCGGGCACCACTGGGCCGCGTTCGGGGTCCAGGGCGTCAGCTACGAGCTGATCCACTCCAACCTGCTGGCGTATGTCCGCTGGGGCAGCGGGGTCGAGATCGGGATCGTGGGCACGGCCTCGGCCGAGCTGCCTGAGGACGCCCCCATCGCCCACCTCGCCATGAACCTGGCCGCCAAGGTGGATGTCCCCAACGAGGTCATCTCGCTGCGGGCGCAGCTCACCGACGACTCCTGGCTGTTCGCCGAGAACCAGGTTCAGCTCACCGGCGGCTTCGCCCTGGTGTACTGGTACGGGCGCGGCGACTTCGTCTTCACCGTGGGCGGGTACCACCCCGCGTTCCGCAAGCCGTCGTACTACCCCGACGTGCCCCGGCTGGGCTTCCTCTGGGAGGTCGACCGGCGCACCACGATCAAGGGCGGCACCTACTTCGCGCTGACCTCGTCTGCGGTGATGACCGGCGGCTCGATCGAGGCCTCCCACCGGCGGAGCTGGCTGCGGGCGAGCGCGGGCGCGACGGTCGACATCCTGGTGAGCTGGGACCCCTTCTACTACGACTTCTCCATCGGGGCGTGGCTGGAGGGGGAGATCAAGCTGCCCATCCTCGGCTGGGTCGGCGGCGGGGTCGGCGCGAAGCTGCGCATCTACGGGCCCCCCCTGCGCGGGCGGATCAAGGTGCGCTGGCACATGATCGAGGTGTCGTTCTCCTTCGGGGCCGCCGAGCGCCGACAGATCCAGGCCAAGAGCTTCGACACGTTCTTCCTGGAGAACGTGATGGGGGCCGGCGCCACGGAGGACGTCGGCGACGTCGCCGCGGATGGCCTCATCCAGCCCCGGGTCCTCCAGGGGCAGGTGAACGACCCCGGGGCCTGGGTGGGCGCCTACGACGCATCCGCGGACCCCAACATCGAGCGCGAGAAGGAGTGGAGTCCCGACCGGCCCGTCCAGCTCACCGCCCGGGCGCTGCTGGAGGTGCGGACCCGCCTGCCGGCCACCCGGGTCGTCTTCGGGGCCGGCCAGGCCCCCGTCCCCAAGCTCACGCAGGGCAGCTACGGTGACCACCTGTGGTGGGACGGCGCGCGGAGCGATGGCATCGGCATCCGGCTGGACGCGCGCCCCTGTCAGCTCGAGGACATCGCGTCGACGCTGCGCCTGGTGCTGAAGTACCGGGCCACCGCCGGGGATGACTGGGACGATGACGAGCCCGAGCGCCTCGTGCTCACCCCCATCGTGGAGAACGTGCCCGGCGCGCTGTGGCTGTTCGAGGGGGTCGACGGCAACGGCGCCCCCCAGGCCGACGCAGACGCGACGTTCACCGCCGCCATCGTGGGCGTGGAGCTGCGGGCGGAGCCGTCCTTCGACGAGCCCAAGGGCATCTTCGACGCCAACAACTTCCGGCGGCCGGACACCGGGGCGGTGGACGCCAGCGGCGTGTTCGCGGCGGCGCGGCGGGCGACCCGGCCTGCGCTGCCGGACCTCCCCCTGGCGGCGCCGGAGCCCCCCGCCGCCGTGGCCGCGCGGGCCCTGCGCGTCCCCCGGTCCAGCGCGCTCCCCCCCCGAGGGCACCTGAGCCTGCCGCTGCCCCACGATCGCCGCGTCGTCGCGCGGATCGAGGGCGCGCAGCACGCCCGGCTGGCCTTCCTCGGGCGGAGCGGGCGGCTGCTGCGGCAGGTGGTCGTTCCGCCGGGCGCGGTGACCCTGGACGCCCCCCCGGGCGCGGCGCGGCTGGTCGCCACGGGGCTGGGTGCGCGGGCCCCCGAGGCGGTGGGCTTCCGCTCGGGCAGCGTGCTGCGCGCGGGCGGACCGCTGACCTGGCTGGGGCACGGCGTAGCGGTGGAGCTGGTCCGGGCCTGGGCGCCTGCGGGCGCTGCGGACCACCGGCGGCTGGCCGCGGCGCTGCTGGCGGACCAGCCGGTGGTCCGGCTGTCCTTCGCCGGGGAGCCCGACACCCTCACGCTGGCCTTCCGGGGTCCGGGCGGGCGCCCTGCGCTGCCCACTGACCTGAGCCTCCCGCTCGGCCGGCTGCGGGCGCCGCTCCGCACGGCGCAGGAGGGAGACCTCCAGCTCCTCATCCTCCCGGTGACGCCGGTGGCCGGCGAGGTCCGGCTGGCCATGACCCTCCCGCAGGGCGTGACGCTCCGGGCGGCCGTCTCCGGCGAGGCGACGAGCGCTCTCCCCCTCGCGCCCCGCGGCGGCGGCCGCTCCACCCTCCACCTGCTCGACCTTGAACCCCTCGCGCCTGCGCGCGCCCTCGCCCCCCTGGGAGGTCTGCGATGAGCGACAGCATCCCCGACATCGGCATGGTCTGGTTGTACGACAGCGTGCTGCCCGGCTTGCGGGCCGGCCAGTACTGCCTCGAGGTCGGCCAGGAGGTCACGGGCCCTGGCGTGCTCCTCGATGAGCCCGACGCGCGCTGCCTGCGTTTTGATGTCTCCGGCCTGCAGTGGCGGCTCGGCGACGCGGACGTCTTCTCGGTCTACCCGCCCCCCAACACCGTGGCGCCCATCCTACGGGTGCCGCTGGCGGTGCTCCATGACCGGGAGCTGCCGTGGAGCCGGACCCTGGCCGGCGGCGTCGACCCGAACATCCCCGACGACACGCCCTGGATGCACCTGCTCGTCATCCGCAAGCGCTACCTGTACAGCCCGTCCGCCAGCAGCTCCACCGTCGAGCTCCTGGGGCCGGAGGGGGGCGACGGCAGCGTCGGGGACTGGCTGGTGGAGGGGGACATCGAGCTTCGCTCGGAGTTCATCCCCGGCGTGGCGACCACCGACGAGGCGATCCGCGTGGCGTCCGCCATCACCCGGGACGCCCGGCCCGCGGACGTCCTGCCCCTGGAGGTCGTGGAGGCCCTGGGGCTCGACGACCTGCCCGCGGCCGAGGCCGCGCGCCTGGCGGTGGACACCATGAAGGTGCCCGGCGAGACCCTGCGGGCCCTGCTGCCCACCATCGCGGAGCTGCGCCTGCTGGCCCACGTGCGGCGGGTGAACCTCTCCGACAAGGCGCTGGTCCGCGACGACCCCGACGGGTGGTTCTCGGCGCTGCTGTCCAACCGCATCCTCCAGCCGGACAGCGAGTACGTGGCCGCCATCATCAGCCTGGAGGGCTGGGCGGCGCTGCTCCAGGACACGCGCGCCGATCCACACCCCTTGGACGCGCGGCTCAGCGACACCTTCAACGTGGCCGTGCTGCGGGCGTGGTCCTTCCGCACGATGCCCTCGGGGCTGGACTTCGAGTCGCTCGTCACCGCGCTGGACATCGGGGCGATGGGCGCGGCCGTGCCCGAGGTGTCGCTGGACCGCGCCGCCCGGGACGGCACCCGCGACGCGGTGCGCTACCGCAGCCCGCTGGTGGTGCCGGACACCGAGGATCCGAACCCGCCGGCCAAGAGCGCGCCGTTCCTCAAGGATGCCGAGGAGATCGCCGCCGGGCGCTCGGAGGCGACCAAGGCGGCGCGGCGGGCGGCCGGCCTCGGCGTGGAGGTCCCGCCACCGGACATCACCCTGGCGGCGGCGTTCGAGCTGGGGCGGCTGCTGGGCGCCAGCGACCGGCCCTTTGTGGCCGGCATGCTCCAGTGGCACGGCACGCTGGCCGAGGCGCGCACCCTGGAGCTGCGCCAGGACGACGACGTGCTGGACGCCCAGAGCCGGATCGAGGCCGAACTCGACGGGCTGTTCTCGAACAACGAACGCCTGGACCCCGAGGAGCTGCGCGAGCTGCGCGAGATCGAGCACCTGCGGCGCGCGGTGACCCTCAACGAGGTCTTCCCCGCGCCTGAGGAGGTCGACCCGCCGGTCGATCCCGTCGACATCGACCCGAACCCGTCCTTCGAGGAGCCGTAGGCCATGATCCGCTTCCGCCTCATGTTCTCCGCGACCGCCGTCGACGTGGCCGCCGAGCGGGCCTTCGCCCGCACCAACGCCCCCCAGGCGCTCCCCGAGCGGCCCATCCCCCAGGCCGTGCTGGACTTCCTCATCCAGCTCCGCCGGCTGGAGGGGGTGCCGTTCCGCTACCTGGTGCCCGACGCGCGCATGCTGCCCAACGGCGCGCTGCGCATGTTCCCGGTGGACCGGCGCTTCCTGGACGCTCTGGTCGACGGGGCGCTGTCGGTGGCCGCGGTCGATCCGCAGCGCTCCCGGGCCAACGAGCAGCTCTACGGCCACCTCAACGACACCCTGGATCGCATGGAGGGGGCGTTCCACACCCAGCGCGAGGCCGCCAGCGACGACGCCCGGACCTGGATGTCCGACCGCTTCGCGGACCGGATGGCGCCCTACTCCAACGGCACCATCTCCCCGCCGACCACCTACGACCCCCTGGACGACACGCCGCCCGGGGTCCCCGGGCTGAGCGAGGGGGCGCGCTACGCCCTCAACCGACGGGGGGGGCCGGGGCAGCCCCAGCCGTCCAAGCGCAGCCCCCGCCCGGACGCGTCCGCGCGTGAGGACGCCCAGGACCTCACCTGGTGGTCGATCCGGGGGTTGGCGCCGAGGGGGCCGATCACCGGGTTGATACTGCGCTCTGAGCTGGTGGAGTACTGGCCGGGCGTGGTGATCGAGGCGTGCGCGGGCGGGGACGCGGCCCTGGGCGTGTTCAGCGCGGACGAGCTGCTGCCGGTGGCGCGGCGGGTGTTCCTGGGCCCCAGCACCCTGCTGGTCCTGTGGGACGGGGTGCCGGACCTGGTGGTGCTGCGCGAGCCGATGGAGGGCGCCGTCCCCCGGGTGGAGGGCACGCCCACGCTCCCGACCGCGCCGCTGCGGAACCTCCTGTTCAACCTCCGGGACACGTTCCCGGCCGTGCACGGGGACCTCGACATCGCCCAGCGCGGCGAGGCCGGGTTCGCGGGGGTCATCGACGTCGAGCAGGTCCAGGAGGACATGCGCGACGAGCTGATGGTCCAGCACAACCTCATCGCCGTCCCCGACGACATGCTCGGCCCGGCCCGGATCGCCGACCTGCTCTACCTCGACCCCTTCGAACTGCCCATCCTGACCGCAGGCTGAGGAGGCCCCCGTGCCCGAACGCATCCTGATCCCCATCGCCGTCGAGGCCGTGCTCCAGCCCGAGGACGCCACCGACCCGCTGTACCACGCGGAGCGCGCTGACCTGGGGCTGGTCGAGAGCACCACCGGGGTGACCCCCGCGCCGCTGTTCCAGGACCACGGCTTCGGCCTGGACAAGGGCATCCACCTGATGTGGGCCATGCCCGACGCCCTCACCACAGCGCACCTCCCGGACAGCACCCCCGAGGACGACGGCGAGCCGTCTCCCTACGAGAAGGCGGCCGCCGCGGACTCCAGCGCGGTGCCGGACTTCCCGCGTCTGCCCGATCGCTGGATGGTGGTGCGCTTCTCCACCCCTGTCGGAGAGGACGCCCACGACCGGTGGTGGACCAGCACGTCCCCGCGGGAGCTGCGGGTGTGGCTCATCGACGCGGCGACGGGCACCGCCGAGCTGGCCCACGGCGCCGGCGCCGATCCGGCGGCGGTGACCACCGTGGACCCGGGTGACCTCACGGCCATCGGGCCCGGGGACCACACCTGGGCGGCGGTCTATGACAACGTGCTGCACCGCTTCGCGTTCCACGACGCGATGGCCGGCGGCGTCCGCGGGCCCGTCAGCTACGTGATCATCGGCTGGTACGACGAGGACACCGACGACCCGGTGTACGGTCCGCTGGAGGCGGTGTTCCAGGCCGGGGACGACGAGGTGACCCGCGACGCGGTGCTGGCGCGGCTGGCCGAGCTGGGCTGGGCGCTGGCGGTGGACGAGCTGTCGCTGGACCGGGTGCCGGACCGCTGCTTGTTCCATGGCGCCCTGCTGGACGTGGCGTGGACCGCGCCGGACAACACGGAGGTCCTCGCCGACGGCTCGCTGCTGGAGGACGCCTGGCGTCGGCGGCGCAACGTGGCGGCGCAGGGCATGCTCCCGGACGAGGAGACCGACGTGATGCTGGCCCTCGGCGCGGACGAGACCGAGGCCCTGGCTGCGCTGCTGGGGGGCGAGCAGGCGAGCTATGTCTCCAACGAGACCTCCTATGGGGACCTCACGGACCGTCAGCTCCTGGTCGAGCAGATCCGCATGCACGGCTTCCTCAAGGATCGGCTGTCGGCGCTGAGCCGAGGGGACGATGGGCTGGCCGAGCTGCTGTCCCTGTCCCACCAGGCGGGCTTCGCCGCGCGGCCCGGCGGCTACTTCGACGACCTCGTGCCGGTGGACGCGGCGGAGGTGGTGGCGACGCAGCGCGCCGACGACGCCGACGGGCACCTCAGCAAGCTGGCCTTGATGGGGGCCCTCGCGGTGGGCGAGACCTCGACCCTCGACGGCCAGGAGGTGCGCGCGGTCCGCCGGCCGGGCCCACGCTACTACGTGCCTCGGGACCCGGTGGTGGCGGTGCTCGGGCCCCAGCGCAGCTTCTCCCGGGGCGAGGACGACCAGTACACGGACGACGGCACGCTGCGGGTCCGGCTGTCCGGGGACGTGGTGCAGGAGTTCGTGGTGCGCCAGGGCAACCGGGACAACGGGATCGTGAAGTCCTGGTTCATCCACCCCACGGTCACCCCGGACCTGGTCATGGGCCTGCCTCCGGCCCAGGTCGACTGCCCGGCGGTGGCCTGGGACGTGGTGGGGGAGGTCGCGTTGATGGATCCCACCCACGCCTTCGTCATCGCCGCGCAGTCGTGGCCGAACCGGCCCAACAACCACGCCGACCTGGAGTCCCCGGTGGACCTCGCCTCGGTCGGGCAGGATGGCGCCACGCCGTTCTGGTACTTCTGGGACCACATCCAGCGGCTCCAGATGAGCTGGTGGTCGGGCGCCCCCCGCTACAGCTCGCTCCACAACGCCTGGCGCCTCCGCTTCGGCATGCGGGTGGGCTTCGACTCGGTCAGCGCCCAGGGGGTCCCCGGCCCCGACCCGGTGATCCAGGTGCAGGGCTACCCGGACGAGGGCTTCTGGCTGGACGCGTCGACGGAGGAGGCGGCGGTGATGCCGTCGCCGCTGGCGCTGACGCCGTGGACGCCCACGCCCGCGCCGGTGATCGCGGAGTGGGAGGCGACATGGACCTCCTCCGACGACCCGATGGCGCACTTCGCGTTGGACGAGCTGGACTTCGTGAGCGACGGGACCGCGTTCCCGAACAGCGCGTCCTACAGCGGGCGCACGGTCGTCTCGGCGGCGGCCTTTGATGGCATCGCCGATCGGGTGGGCCGTCTGTGGTCGGAGCTGGCCGGGCTGGCCCAGCGGGACGAGATCGACGAGGACGCGCTCTCAACGCTGCGCGAGGGGCTGTACAATCTCCAGGAGCAGCTCCGCCACTACGACGCGGTGTTCTGCACGCTCAACGGCCTGCACGACCAGCTCCGCGCGGTGACCGAGGACTCCGGCGGTCTGCGCTCCGGGCGCCTGACCCTGACGCGGCTGCGGCTCATCGACCCCTTCGGTCGGCGGGTGGACATCGAGCCGGTGAACGACGCGCCCGTGGTGTACCTGGGCGCGACCATGGCGCAGGAGGCGGTCGACGGCTGGCGCAGGACCGCGGAGCTGCCCCCGCGCCTGCTCCACCCCGCGCGGCTGTGGTTCCGCTTCCTCGATCCCACGACCGGGCTCTCCGCGATGTCGTTGCCATCGACGTCTCCGGTGTGCGGCTATCTGCTGCCGGACCACATCGACCGCGCGCTGGAGGTGTTCGACGTGAACGGGGCGAGCCTGGGGCAGCTCCGGCACGCGAACCACGGCGTGATGTGGGAGCCGCCCCCCGGCGTGGACGCGCCCGCGGGGCAGCACCCCCCGGCCACGGACAACCCGGTGCTGGCCGGGGTGCTGGATTCGCTGATCGCCTGGGGGGCTCGGGAGCAGGCCGACGCCGCGGCGGGCGCGCCGCCCCCGCTGGGGGTGCTGGAGGCGCTGATGGGCGTGATCGACTCGACCTTCTGGACGATCAACCCCTTCGGGCACGGTGAGGACGAGCACCTGGCGCTGATGCTGGGGCGGCCGCTGGCCCTGGTCCGCGCCGAGCTGCGCCTGGAGATCGAGGCGGACGACGTGCGCTACGACGAGGCGCCGCCGGCCGCCCTCTCCCGGGCAGCCCTCGAGGTGCGGTTGGGGGCGCTCACCCGCCGGGAGGACGGGCTGGTGGGCTACTTCCTGAACGAGGACTACAGCCGGTTCTACCCGGTGTTCGGGCAGCGCGCGCTCCAGAACGCCCTGGGCCGGGTCGAGGGCATGGAGGCGCTGGTGGACGTGCTGCACCCCTTCATCGAGCACGATCACACCCTGACGCTGCGCAAGGATCAGACGATCCGGGTGACGATGCTGATGCACCCGCTCGCGGCGGTCCACGCCACGATGGGCCTGCTGCCCCAGAAGGCGCTGCGCCTGGTGCGGGCGCACGTGCACGCGGCGCTCAGCGCGATGCGGCCGAGCTTCGCCCTGGGCCCGGTGCTCACGCCACCCGATGAGGTGTCCCTGACCGTGCCCGGCGGCGAGGTGTGGAGCTGGAGCGAGCGGGAGGTCCCTGGCCGCTGGGTCGCCCGCCCGGTCACCAAAGCCGACGACCGGGCGAGCTACCCCGACCACGGCCCGCTCACCCGCGAGGGCTGGCTGGTCCTGAGCACCTGAATCACGACATTCAATACAGATTTTGTACTTTCTGAAGGAGGCCAAGATGCCCCAGGAGATCCTGCACCTGCGTTCGAGCCCGACGTTCCTGGAGATCGTGGCGGATCTCCGGGGGGTGGAGGTCCCGGATCCGCTGAACAACGACACCCCGCGCGTCCCGCTGGCCGACGAGGTGGCCATCGAGGTGTTCGAGGTGCCGCCGTGCGGGCTCTGGCTGCAGCGCGACGGGCGGCCGAGCCTGGAGCGGGGGGAGGCGGTGGAGCTGGCGTTCAGCCTGCCCATCTGGACAACAGGTGAGCTGGACACTCCGAACGGCCAGATCACCATTGGCCTGTCCCAGGAGGTCAGACGGGTGCTGGTCCTCGGCTTGGATGACTACAATGCCTTCACGGTGGAGACCGTACATGTCCCCACCGGCGACACCGTCACGACGGAGACGTCCTGGTCCAGCCTGCTGGGTGTCCTCGTGCTGGATTCCCAGGACCGGCCAGTGGCTGTGAACGGTACGGTGTCGAGAGGACCAGACATCTATTTCACCCTGTGGGAGCGCTCGGGTGCAGGGCTGACGCCGCTCTACATCCTGGCCGCTGATCTCAGGGCGGTACCGACCGTCTTGAACCCCGGTGCGTCGCAGGCCTCCGTAACACTTGTGGTGCGTAACGCCCTGGACGAACTGGGGACTGTCTCCTTTGACATCCCCAGCAACGGAGAGGTCCCAGTCTTCGTGGGGAGTCATGGCGACCTCACAGAGGATCTGCCGGAACTGGCAGCGCAGTGGTCCGAGATCGTGGCGATTCGCGCCACATCAGGATCCACGTCCGATCCTGTGCGCATCAACGTTGTGATGCATGGGGGCGTTCTCGGCATGGACCGGACTCGAACCGGGGTCCCGGAGCAGGTGACGGTGACGCTGACCGACGACTCGGCGCTGCCCTGGGAGGTGCCCACACTCCCCAACGGCGGCGCTGTCCACGGAGGCGCCAGCGAGGACGCCCAACTCACGGAGTTGGTCCTGTACGGCGTGGACGTCACGGACACGTTGCGGCGCGAGCGGCTGAGGTTGCGGGCATTTCGCAGGTTTGAGGCCAGCCAACGGTACAAGAATCTGTATGGAATTGCGGCCTGGAACACCCGGGAGAGGGGAGCGGGCTCCGGGACCTTCACCTGGCGCCTGGGGCCGCCTGCGGAGGCGCTTCACACCTTCACCGGCCCGGCGACCGCGGGCTTCGCCTACCTGCACGCATGCACGCCGCCGCCGGGCAGCAGTCTCCGTGTTGAGGCCCCCGAGGCTGCCATCAACGCGCAGTTGATGATCCTGGGACGGCGGGCCGGCGCCGACGATCTCGTCGCGGAACCCCACACGATCCTGAGCACCGATCAGCTCATCTCGCTGGAGGGGTGGACCCGCATCGAGGCGGTGCGCATCCTGGGCCTCGCCAACGACCTCGCCGTGAACCTCCACATCCCGTCGACCCGGGCCGAGGTCCGTTCGGATGCCTGGGTACTCTTCAGCGCACCGATGGCACGCCTGCTGGGCGGTGCAGCTCACCGCTTGGGGGGGCGGGCGACTGTCCGCGGGCTGCGCACCGGACGAAGCCACCCCCTGCTCGCGATCGGCGCCTTCGGGATGGAGGATGAGGTCGTCCCCCCTCCGATGAGGCATTCGATCACGCCCGTACCGTTTGCGGGGGTGAGCGTTGTCGCGCCGTGCATCCAGGGTGACGTCACGTTCTCTGCCGAGGACTCCAGCTTGGCGGCGTTCAAGCGGGCGGGGGATCAGTGCGTGCGCGTGCTCAACGGTGACGGTGGCTCGCTGGTGAACCGGACTGCGGTGCTCGCGCCACCCTCCACCAGCGTGAACGCAGATGAAGGGGAGGTTCTTGTCATCACCGATGTGTTCCCGAGCACCCAGGGGGGCGGTGAGTGCTGCTTTGGGCTCGACTTCCAGGTCGGGACCCACAACACCCTGCTCCTGGAGGTCATCACGGCGATCGACCTGGGGCCAGACGCGAGTCTGGTGTGGGAGTATTTTGATGCGACAGGCAACTGGTCGCCGGTCCAGCAGAGGCACCACCCTGACGGTGACCCGCTGCAGCAGACCGGACAGATAAGGCTGGTCTTTGATGCCGACGCCGCCATCACGCAGATCGGCGCGCACAAGGGACGCTGGATGAGGGTGCAGTTCTCCGGCGGGAACATCATCACTGTCCCGCAGATTCGACGAGCCTACCTTGCGCAGGATGGCACGACCACGCGCGTGGAGGAGTGGGACCTCAACGCGGTCTATCTGGCCCGACATCAATGGTGCAGCACCTGGACGACGGTGCCGGACCCTGACTCCATGGATCCCAACAGAGCGGCGTCCTCAAAGCGCCTGGGGTTGATCGCAGGGCGCAGGCTCGCGCTCACCGCGAAGGTCAGACTCCGGGCCACCGATGACCCGGACCATGAAGACCTCGTGTGGTCCCAGCTCCCGGAGCACCTCCGCAGAGCGCAGCTTCTTGAGCGGTTGGAGGTGGAGGTCTGCGACGGCGCGAGCGGCTTCTACGTCCGCCGAGCCTGGCCGCAGCCGACCAGCGACGACATCGAATCGGGGACCTGGTGGCTTCAGGCCAACGAGACCGTCGACGGAGAGGGGATCTATCACATGCGCCCGGTGTTCTGCCCGTCGGACGCTGAGCCGCCGATGGGCCTGGACTACCCGGCGTGGCACAATGGCACCGGCCCGGTGTTCCTCCCCAAGAACGCCTCCAGCGAGGACGGCGCGGGGTATGCCCCGGACTCGGCGCGGTGGCCTATGGGTGAGCTGGTCGCCCGTCATGTGTCGCTGGTCGCGGTAGCCAGATCGTGGGTGTCGTGGCTTGGACTGCCCGCCGATCGGGCCACCCTGCGGGAACCGGACTTCGATCAGAACGCCGCGCGCGCGGTCCAGGACATGGTGGGTCGACTTGTGGAGACCTCATCTCTCTTCAAGGATGTGATCGGTCAGGACCAGATGCCGACGGTCGCCGAGATGATGCCGCTGTTCGACCGCGTACAGAAGCTGCTCGACCTGTCGAAGGACGAGAGCTACAGCAATATGGTCGGCAAGGACACACAGGAGCAGGTCGGGGGGCCCTACTACAACCAGTTCGTGAGGACGGCCGAGGGCATGCAGGTGGGCATCGCGAGCGGGGGCCGATCGCTCGTCAAGGCGATTCACAGGCATCGAGCCCTGCTGAGAGGGCGGGACAGCGCGGAGCACGCATTCCTGGTCGCGCAGCTCCTCGTGGGCCTGGACGGCGTCTCAGAGGGGGAGGGCTACCTGGATACGACCGTGTGGCCTTCGGTGCGCCACCTTCCAATCCGATCGACTGTGCGTGAATATATCTCGACGGGCGGCCAGGCGGTGGAGCTGGAGCTGGATGAGGTCGGGCAGTTCGTGCTCCTTCCGGCGGACCTGTCGGCGTTCGGGGTGGGCTCGATCCCGGCCGTCCTGATCACGGTGGAGGACCGAGCCGCTCGGTTCGTCCGGGCCGGCGGCGATCCTGCGACACCGCTGGTCGAAGATACCCGCGCCCTGGCGCTGGGGTTGGCCGGCTTCCTGGAGGAAGGGACGGCCAACGAGGTGCAGGAGCTGGTCCTCGCCCGAGGCTCCACAGTGACGGTGTCGCAGGCGGACGTCACACCTTCGGTCCGTCTAACCTCCCTCCGGGCTCTTCATGACGTGCAGCATCCCCTGACCCAGGTGGCGCGGGCGTACTGGCCCCAGCCGCAGGAGATCCTGAACCTGGTGCGGTGGGACATCCTCAACGGGGTGCAGGAGAGTGAGACGCCGGAGGCCTTCGCGGTCATGCTGCAGGTCCCGGATACGCTTCGGGCGGGCACACATCACCTGTTCGTCATCGATCCACTCCTGGGGCCCGCGAACCTGACCAGCCAGCGTACGGTCACCATCTCCGTGAGTGAGGCAGATCGGCTGTGGGGCGGCCTCGTGCATGTCGCCAATGTGTCCCCTGATCTCGGCGCGGTCACCCCTCCGCTGGAGGCCGACGTGACGGAGGTCAAGCGAGGAGACTGGCTGGCCTTTGTATTCAACATCGAGCACTTCCCCATGAACGGCCTCCCCCGGATCCTGGCGTCGTGGGTGCACGATGCGCCCCTGGTGGTCGGCCTCCCCAACAACCCGACGTTCGCTCGGGACAGGTATCATGCGACCGATCGCGAGTCTGCGACGGCGGAACTCGCTCCGCTCCTGGTGGCCGCCCCCACCAGGAGTGACCCGGAGCTTCAGGTCTCCTGGCTGTCCATCAGGATGCATGAGGCCGGACGGTCTGCCAGCCGCGTCGTTCAACTCTGGCCGGATGGCTTCCACAGCCCACCCGAGGACGGCGCACCCCAGGCCATCGCCGAGGATATCCTCGACATCGCCGCCGGTGGGAGCATCCGTTTGGAGCGGCTGGTGGGTGACACAGAGGTGTTCCTGGTGGCGCGCTCCTCCACCCACTCCAGCTGGGTGGAGCTGGCCACGCTCGTCGATGTCGCCGTCGCGGCGGAATTCCAAGGTGGCGCCGATGGGTTCAACTACCCGATGGGCATGGCTGTGCCTGTGCCGAGTCACGTCCCATCGATCACCCAGCCGCTCTTCGTGGACGGGGACTTCGAACAGCCAGGGACTCTGTACGCCAGTCGGCTCTTCCTGATCCATGTGCTCCCCAGCGACGACCAGGAACCCGCACAGAACCACTTCGTACGAATCCAAGCAGACCGTTCGCCAGTCCTCCCGGACGGCGCGTCCATCCTGGAGGTGCGTCGTGGGGATACCATCATCCTGGTCTCCGAGGGCCAGCCCCAGCCGGACCCGATGCTCACCGTGGCCGTACCCTGGGTCATCGCGGCGGAGCTGCCGCTGGGGCACCCGGTACGCCTGGCGCCGGCCTTCTCGGGGCTGCCGACCCCCGATGCCTTGATTCAGCAACTCAGCTCGACCGAGTGGCAGCTCGGTCAGAGCTTCGAGACGTACCGTACTGCTCAGACAACGACCCGGATGAAGCTGTCGACAAGCGGCGTTGCGCAGAAGCTCACGGCCCTGCTGGCTGGTCGGGTGTGTCGCTGGGCGGCTGAGGGGCGACGCCGTCGGCACGACGTTGACCGCCTGACCGATCTGCTGGGGTACGCGCTGATCTCCGATGAGCAGCAGGACGCGCTCGCGGAGCTGTTCGAAGAGACCTGGCAGCGTGTCGCGGCACGCCACATGGAGAGGGAGCGCCTGACGGATGCGATCTGGTCACGCCGCCGGGCAGTCGCTTACGCGATGACGAGGTCGGCGGTGCTCGCCGAGGATCCGGGGGAGGCGAGCACCTTGTTCGACCTGGTGGTCGCCGCGAGCGACGCGAACGAGCGGCAGGCCGCCGTCGCCGAGCACTTCGATGCGCTCAAGGCTGAGCTTGAGTCGTGGGGGGCCGGCGGTGACCGACTGGATTCCCTCATCAGCGAGACG
Source organism: Alphaproteobacteria bacterium (assembly GCA_020632795.1). Taxonomy (GTDB): domain Bacteria; phylum Myxococcota_A; class UBA796; order UBA796; family CAJQPC01; genus JACKEV01. The sequence goes on along the minus strand of JACKEV010000017.1, from coordinate 246,218 downwards.
ACGGCGGCGCTCATCGCGGAGATCGCCGATCGTACGGCATCCCATCTCCTGGAGGATGACCAACGACTCTCGTTGATAGAGCTGGCATCCCACCACCTCCTCTACGGCGACGTCCTGGTCTCTCTGTCCCTGGAGGAGGCCTTGGCGCCGTTGCTCCAGCGTATGTATCAGGCGCGGTTCCAGGACCCGGTGGTGAGCCAGAGCGGCTTCGCTGCGGCGCTCTACGACGCCCGCCAGTACGGAATTCTGAGCACGCTGGCGGCGGCGGTGGAGGGCTGGACCTCAGAGCAGGACTCCGTCGCACTCCGTGGGACCGTGGGTCTCCCCGCTGGCTCCAGGAAGCCGGTGGTCGCCAACGGGGGGTGGTTGGAAGGCCTCCTCGGTAACATGGGCCAGGCCCTCCAGTCCTTCATCCTCCAGACCAACTTCGCTCGCGCGGCCAATCGCGCAGCATACCGGATGACGAGGGGCACGCTGACGTTGGCGGCGCAGATGGACGCGTGGTTCACCCGAATTGTCGTCGCTGCGACGGTGATCAATCACACGGTCAAGGCCTGGGACGCCTTCATGGAGGGACGCCGGGGGAAGATGTGGAGGGAGGGAACGAAAACGGCACAGTCCATGTTCTTCCTGATCTTCGGACCCAGGATGGCCGCTGCCCTCGGGCGGGGTGTCATGCACTTTCGAAGGCTCGCCTTCGTGTTCGCCTTTGCCGGCCCCTTGGCGGGCGGCCTCGGCCTCCTGGCGACCTTGGCGATCAACCTGCTGATCGACAGGATGCTCGATCTGCTCACTCGAACAGACGAAGACCGGTCGTTGACCGCAAGCTGGGTCAGGGCATCCTGGTTCGGCAAGGGCTGGGGGTTGGACAGCGGATACTTCAGAGAGCGGTCGTGGATCGCGACCGCCAGATACGTGGTGGCTCCAGCGAGGAGTATCAGGTACTCTCCTTGGGTATCCACTGGAGGTCCTGGGTTGGGCCCATCACATGCGCCAGCGGAATATGATACAATCCATCGGACCTTGCACCGCGCCTCTCGGCTTGAGAGTGACGGCCGGTATGTCGCCGTGCTCGGTGAAGCCCTTGGGGAGACCCTGGATACGGAGAAGCTGCATCGAAATTCGCGCTCGGTCCTCATCGAGCCCTACCACTTCATCGGATCTGAGCTCGCGGAAGGTCGCCTCCGGCCGGATCTGCATTTGATGAACTTGACGCTTGACGAGGTTTTTCGGCCTCTACATGTCGAAGCCTATCGGCTGAACTCCAGCTTGGTCGGCACCCAGGCAGGCCAGGTCATCCTCTATCATGCCCTGCCCCTGTCCCTCGGCGAGCTGGATCTCCGCGTCATCGGGCTGACGGCCGACAGCCACGACGTCGAGGGCGAGAGCGTCACCGTCCAGCGCTTCGCCGAGGGTGCGGACCTCTACAACGACACCATCTCCTTCCGAGGCGAGATTACCCTCGACTGGCCCGTCGCCACCGAGTACGCCGAGATCCGCGTCAAACGCCCCGACACTTCCGACACCTGGGAGGCCCCCTACCGCCGGATCTTCCTCCGTCGCCCCGACGAGTAGCCGGCCGTCGCCTCAAGGCTCCGTGATGAACGTCAGCGTGTGCTCGTCGCTGGGCTTGAAGTGGCGGCTGGCCGCCCACACCGGGCCGAGCACATAGACCTCCACCGTGCGCTTGCGCCCGCGCACCCGCACGGTGAAGGCGTCGTCCCGGTCCAGGTCGAGGTCCAGGCGCTCCCGGGTCTCGGCGCTGATCACGACGCGGCGGCCCAGGCGGCGGGTGAGCCCCTGCAGCCGGGAGGCGAGGTTCACCGCGTCGCCGATGGCGGTGTACTCCGCGCGCTTGTCGGTGCCCACGTTGCCCGCGACCAGCTCGCCGGTGTGCACCCCGATGCCCAGCTCCACGGGCAGCTCCCCCTCCGCGGTGCGCTCGCTGTTGAGGCGGTCGACCTCCCGGCTCATCGCCAGAGCGCAGTCCACGGCCGCCTGGGCGTCGATGGCGTCGCTGCCCTGGGACAAGGGCGCCCCGAACAGGGCCATCACCGCGTCCCCCAGGAACTTGTCCAGGGTCCCACCGTGCGCGATGACGCAGTCCGCCATCGCCCCGAGGTAGCGGTTGAGCAGGGCCAGGGCCTCCTCGGGCTCCATCTGCTCGGCGATGGCGGTGAACCCCTGGATGTCCGCAAACAACACAGTCGCTATCCGCCGCTCGCCCCCCAGCTCAACCCGTCCGGAGAGGATCTCGTCGGCGACCTCCTTGGTGACGTAGCGGCCGAACAGTTCGCGGAGGTGGGCCTGCTGCCGCAGGTTGACCACCATCTCGTTGAAGTGGGCGGCCATCGCGCCCAGGGTGTCCGCGGCGTAGATGCGCGCGATCACGTTGAGATCCCCGCTCCGCACCTTGAGCATGCGGCGCTCCAGGTTGCCCAGGGGCTCCGAGATACCCAGCACGATCATCCCCCCCACCAGCCCGGTGACCCACACGAAGTGGGCGTAGAGGTAGATGTACAGAGGCTGGGTGGCCAGCCCGGACATGAGGAGCAGGAACAGCGACAGCGGCAGCACCCCCACCACCAGGAACAACAGCATCGCCAGGTGGTGCCACGTCGGCCGCAGCGACATGGGCGTCATGCGCTCCAGGTTGCCCCCGGCCAGGAGCAGCGGCGACAGCCGGCGGGCCTCGTACCACCGCATCACGTAGCGCAGGATGAGGCCGACGATCATGCCCTCCAGCACGCTCATCAGCATCATGTGGGTGGCCACCGGCTCCTCGCGCCAGCCGAAGGCCCAGGCCGCCGCGAAGCACAACGGCGCGCCGATGCCCCACGTCAACGTCAGGTTGCGCCAGGCGCGCTCGTGCATGTAGACGGTGGCGCGCAGGTCGGCCAGCGGCAGCTCGGGGATGGGCGTGCCCTGGGCCAGGGCGTAGCGCAGCCGCTCCAGGGGCATGGACATCACCGAGGACCACACCAGCACCATGGCCACCCCGAAGACGTGCACGGCGGCCAGGGCATAGCCGGGGTAGTGCCCCATCTCCACGCCGTTGCCGTCCACGATCAGCAGCTCGTAGCCCAGCCCCGCCAGCAACCCCACCGCGTGCACGGCGAGGCAGATCGCCACGATGGGCGTCCGCGTGGGGAGGGTCGTGCTGGGGGGTCGGGTGATCAAGAAAGCGCCTCAGGGCCGAAGTCTACCGCAGCGACCGGCTGGGGGCCGGACACCCCGCCGGGGCGTCGCCGTGACGCCAGGGCATCCCTGAGATAGGAGCGCCAGATGCGCACACCGACCCCCATCCTGTTCGTGCTCCTGCTGGGCGCCTGCGACGCGCGCCGGTACGAGAAGCTCGCCTACGGCCTCTACGCAGACTGCGTCGCCGAGGGCCAGACCGTCATCGAGGAGTCCTCGGCCGACTACGCGCTGGACGTCCGGCTGACGTTCACCGACGCCGGCCGCGTGGCCGAGCGCCTCACCGACACCACCCCCGACGACGACGCCTGGGAGACCGAGGAGCAGTGGGCCTACGACGACGACCACCACGCGGTCACCCGGCGCCAGATCCTGCCGGCCACCGGCGAGCTCCTGCAGGAGGAGCTGTGGACCTGGGACGGCGATCTGCTGCTGCGTCACGAGATCACCGACGGCGAGGGCACCGCCTTCTTCATCGAGGAGCGCACCTACGACCGCGGCGCGCTCATCGCGATGACCCAGGATCAGGACGGCGACGGCGTGGTGGACCTGGAGTGCGCTGGGGCTGTCACCCCGGTCGAGGAGGGCCAGCAGACCACCCTGGCCTGCACCTTCGTCGAACCGGCGGGGGCCAGCTTCGCCGTCCGCTCCGTCATCGACGATCTGGACCGCCCGATCTCCTACCACAGCGAGATGCAGCCGGACGACCTGGTCGAAGACACACAGTGGACCTACCGGGAGGACGGCCTGGAGGTGGTCTTCACCGCGGCCTTCAGCGTCGAGGGCAGCGAGCGGGACCGGCAGGAGCGCAGGACGGACTACGACGACGAGGGGTACCGCGTCGCCGAGCACACCACGGACTTCAACCGCGGCCAGATCCGCTCCACCTGGGAGACGACCTGGGCCTACGACTGCCCCTGAGGCCCGCTGCGCTATCATCGCGGCATGAAGTCCGACCGCTCTGACCCGCTGACCATCCGCGCCCGCACGTTCACCCTCCCGCTGCGCGTCGAGGACTTCCTCGTCGCCGACACCCCCGGGAACGTCGGCGTCGCGCTGTGCGGCGGCGGCTCCCGGGCGATGTGCGCCGGCATGGGGCAGCTCCGCGGCCTCGACGCCCTCCAGGTCAACGGCCGCAGCGCGCTCTCCCAGGTCAAGGCGATCTGCGCGGTCTCCGGGGGCTCCTGGCTGGCGGTGCCCTACACCTTCCTCTCCGGGGACACCTCGGACGAGGACTTCCTGGGGCCGCTCGTCCCCCCCGAACAGCTCCGCCCGGTCAAGGCGCCCGGCATACCACGGGATCACTGCCTGGCCTGGCTTCGGGACGGCAACATCGGTCGGGTCGCCGCCAGCCCGGGCTTCCACCCGGCGCCCTGGACCCTCCAGGTCATCGATCAGGGCGAGCGCCTGGGCGTGCCCGACCGCATGGCCTGGCAGACCCTGGTCTCCAGCCACCTCCTCACCCCCTACGGCCTCTATGACGGCTGGCAGGAGGCCGCCGGAGAGCCCCCCAGCCTCGCCGCCCACAGCATGAACCAGCTCCAGCGCGACGTGCTCGCGGACAACCCCGCGCTGGCCGACCTGCCGGTCCACCTCTACGCCGACCAGCGCGACCCCACCCGGGCCCGCCGCCCGTTCCTCATCTGCCAGGGCGCGATGATGGTGGAGCGCCCCGAGCAGGAGATGCGCGCCCTGGCCGAGGTCCTGATGACCCCCTTCTTCTGCGGGATCATGGGACAGCCGGAGGGGGTCGACGCCAACGGCGAGGCCCCCGGCGGGGGCGCGGTCCAGCCCTTCGGCTTCGCGGGGGTCGTCCAGGAGCGGGATGCGGCCGGCCTGACGGTCGAGGTGGCCCGGCCGTTCACCCTCTACGACATGATGGGCGTGTCCAGCGCCTTCCTGGCCGAGCCCATCCGCAACCTGCGGGGGCGCCTGCTGGAGGACCCCGAGATCCGGGAGTCTGTGCAGGGTGGCGTGCCGGACGCGCCGTCCTGGTTCACCCCCCAGCTTCGACAGCACCTGGAGCAGCAGTGGGAGGAGCTGGCCGCGGACGCGGTGGAGGGGGCGGCCGACACCCGCGCGGTCACCACCGTCTCCGGGTCCGAAGCCCTGGTGGCGGCCTACAACTACGTCGGCCCGCACACCACCCCCGGCGGCGCCGCCCGCACCGACTTCGCCGACGGGGGCGTCCTGGACAACACGGGCGTCACCTCGCTGCTGGTGTTCGAGGACATCGACCACATCGTCGCGTTCCAGAACACGTTCGAGCCCCTGGCCGAGGCGGCGCTTGGCGTCCTGGACGCGGACGGCGCGGAGATCCCACACAGTCGCATCTTCGTCTCCGGGCAGCTCCCGCCGCTGTTCGGCTATCAGCCCTACCGCGAGGGCATCGGCTATCGCCTCTACGCGGGCGACCCCGAGCCCGTCAAGCCCGAGCGCGGGCACCATCAGGTGTTCGAATCCTCGGCCTTCGTGAGCCTGCTCCAGGCGCTGTGGCGGTCCAGCGGCGAGGGCGCGTTCAGCCAGCCGGCCACCGCGCGCCTGGCGCTTCGCGTCCTGGCCAACCCGAGCCTCGGCGTGCGGGGCAGGGGAGGGGAGGGCGACGCGAACCCCGAGCCGGTGACCCTGGTGGTCTGCTACTTGGGGCGCGTCCAGGCGTGGTACGAGCGGCTGCACCCCTCGGTGCGCCGCATCCACGGGGCGTTCGACGATCTGACGACCTGCGACGGCTTCCCCTGCTACTCGACGATCCACATCAACCTGGATCCGGTCCGGGTCAACCTGCTGGCGCACCTCGCGGCCTGGTGTGTCACGGACTCCGACCAGACCGACGTGATCCGGGCGCTGTTCGCGCCGTAGCTACCCGTCCCCGTCGCACCGGGTCAGCTCGAACCGGTCGATGACCTCCCCCTGCTTGTTGATCGCCTCGATGGACAGCCGGCAGCCGGTGACCTCGCCCAGCAGGAAGTGGTGGTCGATGACGCCCACCGCGCGGCGCTCGTCGTCCTTCTGGGGGTAGAGGCTGCGGCCCCCGCCCCCGGTGGTGATGTAGGTGACGCCGTCGTCGGCCAGCGCCTCGCCCTGGATGGGGTAGAAGCGCTCGTAGAAGTGGTTGTGCCCCTGGAGCACGAGCTGGGCGCCGGCCTCCTCCAGCGCGGGCTTGAAGTAGCCCAGGGCGAAGATGTCGGGGCTGCGGGTGGCGTGCCCCGACACCGCCGGCTTGTGCCAGGCCGCGACGGTCCACGGGCGGTCGGCCTCGGCCAGGTCGGCGCGCAGCCAGTCGAGCTGGTCGTCGGTGTCGCTCTCCCGGATCTGGAGGGCGGGGGTCTCGGTGTCCAGCCCGATGAAGTGCATCGGCCCCCAGTCCATCGAGTAGTAGCGCTCGGCGTCGGCCTCGCGCCAGGCGTTGGTGGGCAGCACGTAGTTGGCCAGGTAGGGGGCGGCCTCGTCGGTGCTGTAGTCGTGGTTGCCCGGGGTGGGGTAGACCACCACCCGGGTCGTCATCTCCTGGTACGGCTCGAAGACGTTGCGCTGGAATTCGCCCCAGGTGCCGCTGGAGTAGGCGTTGTCGCCGGTGGTGAGCAGCAGGTCCACGCCCTCGGCGTGGGACAGCATCACGTCGCGCAGCGCCATCTGGTCCTCGGTGCCGGCGCCGAAGTCCCCGATGACCATGAAGCGCACCGGCGCCCAGGGGCTCTCCGGCGCGGTGCGAAGGCGCAGGCCCGAGGCCAGCATCACGCCGTCCACCTCCACGCCGTAGCAGTACTCGGTGCCGGGGCGGAGCCCCTCGATCCGAGCGGTCCAGAGGTTGGCGCCGGTGCCCTCGTCGTCCACGTAGATCAGCGACGCTGAGGCCACCTCGGGCTTCAGGTTGTCGCCGCTGCGGCCCCACCACAGCTTCGCGCGGGTCGTGCCGGCCAGCCCGCCCCAGGCCACCGTCGCGGCGCTCGTCGTGACCCACTGGGGGTAGGGCCAGCGCACCAGGCCCTCCACCGAGCCCGGCGCGACCCCGGGGCCGCAGTCCGCGGGGGCGCTGTAGTGGACGAGGTCGGCGGTGTCGGCGGTGTTCCGGCCGACGCAGCCGAGGAGGAGCAGGGCGAGGGGCATGGTGTCTCCGGTCGGGGCCAGCACCTCTATCAGCCTATCGTGACAAAGTGCGGCCTGGTTCGGCAGCGACCGGTCGACGCGCGCGGAGCGCTCCGCTACGATGCCGACGCCCCCTGCATCTCGGAGTCGCCCGATGCGATGGACCCCGCTCCTGCTGTGCCTGCTCGCCTGCGGCGACAAGGACGCGCCCTCCGACGACACCGCCGCGAACGCCGACGACACGGCCGTCTCCACGGATGACACCGCGGACACCACGGAGACCGGCGACACATCTGATACATCTGACACATCTGATACATCCGACACCAGCACGGAGACCCCGCTGGAGGGCTTCGGGACCCTCACCGGCGACTGCGACATGCTCGACACCGAGCTGAGCGACGCGGGCCCCTTCCTCTTCATGAACACCCTGGACTTCGGCGACGCCGAGTTCGACTACGACGCCCTGAGCGCCGGCGGCCAGGAGGTGTACGACGACGGCAACCTGGGCGGCAGCTCCCTCCACTCCGAGATCTTCGCCTACGAGGTGCTCTACCGCTGCGAGCTGGCCGCCCTCATCAAGACCGAGGGGGAGATCACCTACGTGGACAGCGGCGGCAAGAAGACCGACCTGCTGGTCGAGATCGACGGGCAGCGGATCGGCGTCAGCGTCACCCGGGCCTTCGCCTGGCCCCCCGATGACCCCTACACCGTGGCGCAGGCCCAGGATCTGCTGGAGGACAAGCTCGCCGACGTGCTGCTGTCCACCGCCAACGTCGACGCCTCCGACGCCTGGACCAGGCAGATCCTCAGCGTGATCGCCTACACCCCCGACCACGCCGCGCGCATCGAGGAGGCCTGGGCCCTGGTCGACGAGGCCGTGCGGGCGGACACCATCGTCTACGTGACCGCCACCGAGGGCAACGACGAGTACATCTATTGACGGCGCCGGGGCGCACCGCTTAGGGGGCGCCATGTCTTCCGAGCGCCACCCCACCGACCGGGCCTCCCTGGAGCGGGACTGCGAGGTCGAGGCCATCCGGGGCGGTGGCCCGGGGGGCCAGCACGCCAACAAGAACGAGACCGGCGTGCGCCTCACCCACCGCCCCACCGGGCTGGTGATCACCGCCACCGAGCGTCGCAGCCGAAAGCGGAATATGGACTCAGCTTTTGACCGCATGGCGTGCAAGCTCGACCAGCTCCAGCGGCCCAGGAAGCCCCGCCACGAGACCCGCCCCTCCAAGGGCGTGGAGCGCCGCCGCGAGGACGCCCGCCGCCGCCACGCCCGGAAGAAGGCCGAGCGCCGCTGGAAGCCCGAATGAGCACCCCCCCTGGCGAGTCCCTCGGGCGCCTGTTCGCCTACGCCGAGCCCCACCGGCGCACGGTGTGGGCGGCCACGGCCTGCTCCATCCTGAACCGGCTCTTCGACCTGGCCCCCCCGGCGCTCATCGGCGCGGCGGTCGACGTCGTCGTCAAGCGCGAGGACTCCCTGCTGGCGAGCTGGGGCGTGGCCGACGTGGAGACGCAGCTCTGGGTGCTGGTGGCCGCGACGGCGGTGATCTGGGGCCTGGAGTCCCTGTTCGAGTACCTCTTCGCGGTGCTGTGGCGGAACCTCGCCCAGACCGTGCAGCACGAGCTGCGCCTGGACGCCTACGACCGCATCCAGCAGCTCGACCTGGGCTGGTTCTCCGAGCGCTCCAAGGGCGGCCTGATGGCCGTGCTCAACGACGACGTCAACCAGCTCGAGCGCTTCCTGGACCACGGCGCCAACGACATCCTGCAGACCGCCACCACCGTCGTGGTGATCGGCACGGTGTTCTTCGCCTCCTCGCCGCTCATCGCGCTGCTGGCCGTCGCGCCCATCCCCGTCATCCTGTGGGGCAGCTTCGCCTTCCAGAACCGCATCGCCCCCCGCTACGCTGCCGTGCGGGAGCGGGTGTCCCTGCTCAGCGCCATCCTGGCCTCCAACCTGGATGGCATCGCCACCATCCGCAGCTTCACCGCGGAGTCCCGGGAGCTGGACCGGGTGGAGCGCGCCAGCCGCGACTACCTGGAGGCCAACCGCGAGGCCATCCGGGTCTCCAGCGCCTTCATCCCCCTCATCCGCATGGCCATCCTGGTCGGCTTCTCGGCCACCCTGCTGATCGGCGGCATGCAGGTCTTCGACGGCGTGATGGAGGTCGGTACCTACAGCGTCCTGGTCTTCCTCACCCAGCGGCTGCTGTGGCCGCTCACCGCGCTCGGGAACACCTTCGACCTGTACCAGCGCGCGATGGCGTCCACGGCGCGGGCGCTGGACCTGCTGGACACGCCCATCACCCTGCAGGACGGCGACCAGCCCCTGGCCCATGTCCAGGGGGCGCTGCGCTTTGAGGACGTGACGTTCACCTACGCGGAGCGCCCCCCGCTGCTGACCGGCTTCAACCTGGAGGTCCCGGCGGGGCAGTCCCTGGCCATCGTGGGCGCCACCGGCGCGGGCAAGAGTACGCTGGTCCGTCTGCTGATGCGGTTCTACGACCCCCAGGGCGGGCGGGTGCTCCTGGACGAGCAGGACGTGCGCGACCTCAAGCAGGCCGACCTGCGCGCGGCCATCGCGTATGTGAGCCAGGGGGTGTACCTCTTCCCCGGCACGGTGGCCGAGAACATCGGCTACGGTCGGGAGGGCGCCACCCGCGAGGACATCATCGCCGCCGCCCGCCAGGCCGAGGCCCACGAGTTCATCGAGGCGCTGCCCCAGGGCTACGACACCCCCATCGGCGAGCGCGGCCAGAAGCTCTCCGGCGGCCAGGCCCAGCGCCTCTCCATCGCCCGGGCCATCCTGAAGGACGCGCCCATCCTCATCCTGGACGAGGCCACCTCGGCGGTGGACAACGAGACCGAGGCCGCCATCCAGCGCAGCCTCGCGCGGGTCATCCAGGGCCGCACCACGCTGTTCATCGCCCACCGGCTGTCCACCATCCGGCACGTCGATCGCATCGTGGTCATCGATCAGGGGGAGATCGTGGAGGAGGGGGTCCACGAGCAGCTCGTCGCGAACGATGGGGTGTACGCGCGGCTGTGGGCGGTGCAGACGGGGGAGGCGGCTACGCTGTAGCCCGCAGCGCCTCCCACAGCGCCTGCGTCCCCCCGAACAGCTCCGCCCCCCGGCGCCGCAGGAGCTGGTAGTCCACCGTTGGCAGCCCCACGAACGGTCGCAGCACCACCCCCTCCGGCGGGGACACGAAGCCGTTGACCACCGCCACCCCCAGGCCCAGGGCGGCGAAGCGCAGCGTCAGCGGCCAGCCCCGGGCCTCGACCGCGACGGTCCAGTCCACCCCGGCCAGCGCCCGCTCCACCGCCGCGCGCAGCGGCGCGCCCTCCGGGGGCACCACCAGGCGCGCGCCCTCCAGATCCGCCGGGTGGACGGCCTTGAGCCCGGCGAGGGGGTGGTCTGCGGGCGCGGCGATCGCGGCCCCGATCCGGGCGACGCGGACGCCCGTGAGGTCCCGGGGCACCCGGTCCAGCGCCGTCACCGCGAGCTGGGCGCGCCCCAGGCGCACCGCCTCCAGGCAGCCCGCCCGGTCCAGGGTGAGGAGCTGAAGCGGGCTGTCGCATGTATCGCGGAACCGCTGGAGCCCCGGCCCCAGCAGGTAGAGGTAGGCCCCCTCCCCAGCGGCGAGGGTGACCGGCAGCGCGGCGCTCCGGCCCACCAGCTCCGCCCGCATCGCCGCGTGGACCCGCCGCTGCTGGCGGGCGAAGGCGGCCAGGCGCTCCCCCTCGGCGGTCAGCTCCAGACCCCGCCCCACCCGACGGTACAGAGGCACGCCCAGGTCCTCGGCGAGCTGGTTGACCTGGGCGTGCAGCGCCGGCTGGGAGAGGTGCAGCGCCTTCGCGGCGTGGGTGAAGTTGAGGTGCCGGGCGAAGACGGCGAAGGCGTCGAGGTGGTCGGTGCGGATCATGGCGCGATGCTATCAGGAAATCTGATGAATCATCTGAAACAACTCGTGGTGAATGAGTTGTTGTCGCCCTACATTCCGGGTGAACCTGAACATGAGAGGGAGGCCATCATGAACCCTCACACCCTGAAGCATCGCAGCAAGCAGCTCTCCTGGCTCCTCCGCCACGGCGCCAACGAGTCCGGCCTGGACATGGACCCGGCGGGCTGGGCCCGGACCGCGGACGTGCTCCGCCTCGCCCGCATCTCCCCCGCCCAGCTTGACGCCATCGTCGCGCAGAACGACAAGCAGCGCCTGCAGGTGCGCGGCGACCGCATCCGCGCCACCCAGGGCCACTCCCTGGACGGCACGCCGGTCACCCGGGACGCGCTGGAGGAGAGCTGGGTGCCCTACGCCCGCGACGCGCTGGTGTGGCACGGCACGCACGTCAACGCCATCGAGGGCATCGCCGCCGAGGGCATCCGGCACTGCGCCCGCAGCCACGTCCACCTGGCGTCCTCCACGGAGAGCAAGGTGGGCAAGCGCTGGAACGTGTCCGTGCTCCTCGGCATCTGCCCGGCGCGCATGCGGGCGCGGGGCTGGCCGCTGTGGGTGAGCCCCAACGGCGTCATCCTCACCCGGCACGTCCCCGCAGACTGCATCGTCGCCATCAAGCTCCGCAGCAAGGGCGCGAAGAAGGCAGAGCCCAGGCTGCGCGCCCTGCTGGGCCTGGTCACCCCGGAGGCCCCTCCAGCCCCAGGTCCGACACCTCCTGTCGCACCTGTCGCATGAAATCGGCGCCGGGGTCGGGCTTGGTCGTCCGGTAGTCGGGGTCCAGCTCGGCCCAGTAGGGGTGACCCTCGAAGCTGCGGTACTCCAGGTGCCCGATGAGGTGGGTGATGTCGTAGCGGCCAGCCAGCCAGCGGACCAGCGCGGCGTCGGCCTGGACCTGGGCCTCGGTGAGGGGGTGAGCGGGCGTGCCGCCCACGTTCTCCACGCCGATGGCCACCGGGTTCAGGCCGATGACGTGCCGGGCCATGGCCGTGTCGGGCAGCAGGCGGTAGATGGTGCCGTCCTGGTCCACCAGGAAGTGGGCCGAGACGTTCACGCCCCCGCCCAGCTCCGGGCGCCCCCCCAGCTCGGCGGGGGCGAAGGTGTTCCAGGCCGCGTCTGCGGTGTCAGTGACCGTCCAGTGCAGCACCACCACGCGGGGGGTGATGGCGAGGGGCTCGGGCGGCTCACCGTAGTGGACCCGCCAGTATTCCTGCGACAGCGCGAGGCGGCGCTCGGCGTTTGGCAGGGGCCGGTCCACGATCTCGGGCGCCTCGGGCTCGGCCGGGGGCGCCTCGACCGGGGGCGGGGCCTCGGCCGGCGGCGCCTCCGCGGGCAGCCGGGCCTCGACGGGCGGGGGCGTGAGGGTGTCCGGCGCGGTCGAGCAGGCCAGGGCCAGCGCGAAGAGCGTCACGGCAGCTCCTGAAGCAGGGCGTCGACCCGGGCCGGGTCGCCGTCGTTGGGGGCGGGCGTGAGGTCCAGGATCGCGGCCAGCAGGTTGTAGACGTCCACGTTCTCGAAGGGCTCCACCCGCAGGCCCTCCCGGACGTGGGGCCCCCGGGCGTAGAAGATGCCCTGCATGTCGGTGGAGAGCGGATCCCAGCCGTGGGTGCCCCCGGTGAAGTCGCTGGGGTAGCCCCGGGTGGAGATGGCCCAGCCCGGGTCCGCGACGCAGACCAGCGGGGGGATGCGGTGGTGGGCGGCGTAGTGGAGGTGCTCGGGCAGGTCCTCCTTCGCCGCGCAGAGCATGTGCTCGGCCGCCGAGAGCTGCTCCACCAGCCCGGGGATGCGCGCCTCGTCCACCCACATCGTCGCGGCGGGGGACCAGTTGATGACGTCGACCTCGCGGAGGTCGATGTAGTCGTCCAGGTAGACCACCCGGTCGGGGGACAGCGCGGCCATGCCGTGGTCGGAGACGACGAAGAGGTCGACCGCGTCCAGGAGCCCGCGCTCCTCCAGGCCGTCGACCAGGGCGCCCAGGGCCACGTCCACCTGGGCGGCGGCGTCCTCCACCTCGGCGCCGTCCGGGCCGTGGCTGTGGCCGGCGTGGTCGGGCTCGTCGAAGTAGAGGGTGAGCAGCCGAGGCCGGCGGGAGACGGGGGCGTCCAGCCACTCCAGGGCCTGGGTCACCCGCTGCCCGAAGGTCATGCTGCCCCGGTAGGGCATCCAGTAGCTGGGGCGCACCCCGCCGATGTCCGCCTCGCTGCCGACCCAGAACACCGTCCCGGCGGGCAGGCCGGCGTTCTCGGCGGTGACCCAGATGGGCTCACCGCCGTACCACCAGGGATCCGAGACCGCCGCGCTGTCGGTGATCGTGTACCAGCGCCCCGAGCCCGGGTCGTACATCGTGTTCTCCACGATGCCGTGGTGCTCGGGGTAGAGGCCGGTGGCCAGGGTGTAGTGGTTGGGGAAGGTCTTGGAGGGGAAGGACGGGATGAGGGCGTCGGCGCGCACCCCCTCCGCGGCGAGGCGATCCAGGGTGGGGGTGTCGGTGCGGTCGGGGTAGTCCCACCGCATGCCGTCGGACGAGATGAGGATGACCGTCGGGAAGTCCTCCGGGTCGGGGGCGTCGACCGCCCGGGGGCAGCCGAGCAGCAGCGTCAGCAGGGCGAAGGCCATCGCTGGGGAGTAACCCGGCGGCGGGATAGAACGGGCCCATGTCTGCAGAAGCCGTCGTCCTCCCGACCCCGGACGGTCACGCCGTGCCCGCCCGCCTGTTCCGGGCCGAGGCGCCCCGCGCCTTCGCCCTGATCAACGGCGCGGTGGGGGTGAGGCAGCGATACTATCGGCGCTTCGCGGCCTTCCTGGCGGAGAACGGCGTCGAGACCCTCACGTATGACTACCGGGGGGTCGGCGAGGCCCGCCCCGCGCGCCTGCGCGGCTGTCCCGGGCGGCTCAGCGACTGGGGCAGCCAGGACTTCCCGACCGCCCTGCGCTGGATGCACCAGCGCGCCCAGGGCCGGCCGCTCTCCCTCATCGGGCACAGCTTCGGGGGCCAGGCGCTGGCGTTCCTGCCCGACGACATCCCCCTCGCCGGCATCTGGCTGGTCGCCGCCCAGCTCGGGCAGCTCTCCCTGTGGCCCTCGGCCTGGGATCGGCTGCGCATCCGGCTGTTCTGGGGGGTGTTCACGCCCCTGTTGACGCGGACCCTCGGCTACTACCCCCGGCAGGCCGGCATGGGAGAGGACCTGCCCGCGGGCGTGGCGCGGCAGTGGGCGCGGTGGGGGCTGTCGGAGGGCTACCTCCTCTCCGAGTTCCCCGAGGCCGCCCAGCGGCTGGCCGCGATCCGCGCCCCGGTGATCGCGGTCGCTCTGGCCGACGACACCTTCTACGCCCCCGCGGTCACCGTGGATGCCCTGCTGGCGCTGCTGACCTCGGCCCCGGTGGACCGCCGGCTCATCGCGCCCGCTGCCATCGGGGTCCCGGAGATCGGACACTTCGGCTTCTTCCGGGACACGTTCCGCGAGACCCTGTGGACGGACGCCCTCCAGGCCATCGAGCGCTGGTCGGAGCGGTGAGCGAGGACTTTCGCCCCGGGGCGCGGCTGTGGCTGACCCGGGCGCTGGTGCTGCGGGGCCTGGGCGCGGTCTACGCGGTGGCGTTCCTGGTGGCGGCCCTCCAGAACCGGGTGCTCATCGGCGCGGGGGGCCTGACCCCGGCCAGGGCCTTCCTGGAGCGCATGGGCGAGGCGTACGGTGGCCGGCTGGCGGGCTTTGTCGCCCGGCCGAGCCTGTTCTGGCTCGATGCTTCAGATGCGACGCTGCTGGGCGCGGCCTGGGTGGGGGTGGCGCTGGGGCTGGCGGCGGCGGCGGGCCGGGTCCGGGGCCCGGTCTTCCTGGGGATGTGGGCGCTCTACCTGTCCATCGTGCACGTCGGGCAGGTCTGGTACGGCTACGGCTGGGAGACCCTGCTGTGCGAGGCGGGTTTCCTGGCCATCTTCCTGGCCCCCTGGCGAAGCGGGCGGCTGTTCGACCCCCGCAGCCCGCCCGCCGAGCTGGTCATCTGGCTCTACCGATGGCTGGCGTTCCGCCTGATGTTCGGCGCCGGGCTCATCAAGCTGCGCGGGGACGCCTGCTGGACGGATCTGACCTGCCTCCAGTTCCACTACGAGACCCAGCCGATGCCGCACCCGCTGAGCGCGCTGTGGCACCGCCTGCCCGACGGGGCGCACGCCGCCGGGGTGCTGGTCAACCACGCCGTCGAGCTGGTCGTGCCCTTCTTCATCTTCGCGCCTCGCCCGCTGCGCACGGCCGCGGGGGTGGCGCTGGTCGGGTTCCAGCTCTCGCTGATCGCCAGCGGGAACCTTTCCTTCCTGAACTGGCTCACCCTGGTCATCGGCCTGTCCTGCTTCGAGGATGAGCCCATGAAGCGTTTATTGTCGCATATTGATGTCTCAAAAATGCGACAACCGCCTCCGCACCCCGCCCGCCGCTGGGTGCTGGGCGCTTTGGCGGTGGTGGTGGGGCTCCTGAGCCTGGCGCCGGTGGCCAACATGCTCTCCCCGGGGCAGGTCATGAACAGCTCGTTCGACCGGCTGCGGCTGGTCAACACCTACGGCGCGTTCGGCTCGGTGGGGCGGGAGCGGCTGACGGTGGTGGTGCAGGGCGGGCCGTCTGCGGAGGGGCCGTGGACCGACATCCCGTGGCGCTGCCAGCCGGTGGACGTGGACGCGCGGCCCTGCTGGCTGACCCCGTACCACCTCCGGCTGGACTGGCAGGCCTGGTTCGCGCCCTTCTCGGACATCTACGAGCACCCCTGGATGGTCCACCTCGTCGCGCGCCTGCTGGCCGGAGATCCCGATGTCCAGGGCCTGATGGGAGAGAGCCCCTTCCCGGACGCGCCCCCGCCGTTCGTGCGCCTGGAGCTGTACCGCTACGCCTTCGCGCCGCCGGGGGCGGCGGCCTGGTGGACCCGAGACGACCTCGGCACGTACCTGCGCCCGCTGTCCCTGGACGACCCCGCGCTGCGCACCTTCATGGAGGGCTACGGCTGGCCGATGCCCTCACCGTGAGTCGGCGAGGGTGGCCTCCAGGGCGTCGACCAGGGCCTCGGGGGAGGGGCTGGTGGAGGCGTAGACCAGGATGCCCTCCCGGTCGATGACGTAGTGGCGGGGGTTCCCGGCCCAGGCGTCGCCGTCGGCCTGGCCCACGAACCAGGCGTCGTACAGCGAGCCGTCCTCGTCCACCAGCACCGGGAAGGTGAGGCCGTACTGGTCGATCCAGGCTTCGGCCCGGTGCTCGGGCCCGAAGAAGGACCACAGGGTCGTCAGGCCCTCGGTGCCTTCGAAGCGCTGTCGCAGGGTGTGTTCGGTGTCCGAGACCTCGGAGCTGCACACCGGTCAGCCGTCCGCGAACAGGCCCAGGAACACCACCTCGCCGTGCAGGGCCTGGAGGTCCCAGCGGGTGCCGTCGGTGTCGACCTCCACGAAGGCCGGGGCCGGCTCGCCGACCACCAGCCCCCCCAGCGCGCCGACGGTGACGGTGATCTCGGGCTCGTCGGGGTCGTCGGTGGGCAGGCGCGGGGTGCTGTCCACCGCGACGTCGCCGGGCAGGCGCCAGCGCGCGGTCTCCCCGGGCTGGAGCACCGCGGCGCTCAGGTCGCCGACGTCGGGCTCCCCCAGCCACAGCGGCTCGACGCCGTCGTTCATCACGATGGTGACGCCGCCGGCCTCCACGGTGCGGGGCTCCACCCGGACCTCCGGGGCCCGCCCGCCGTCGAGCTGCGCCATGAACGGGGTGCGCCAGTCGGCCACCCACACGAAGCCGTCGTCCCCGGCGGCCATCGCCATGACGGAGGAGTTCGCGGCCTCGGCGCCGATGAACACGGGCTCCCCGGCGTCGGTGAGGGAGAAGGCCAGCAGATCGGTCCACCCGGCGACCCACATCGTCTCGCCGCTCAGCACCACCGAGCGCGCCGAGGCGTAGCCCTGCCAGTGGCCGAGCACGGCGGGGTTGTCGGGATCGGCGTCGAGCACCCAGACCCCGGCGGCCCCGCAGGCCACCGCCAGCCGCCCCTCGGCGACCGCGATGTCCCGGCAGGCGCCCTCCAGGGCCACCGAGGCCAGGGCCACGGGCCCCTCCGCGGTGAGGCGCCAGGAACGGAGCTCGCCGGTGGCGGCGGTCCACAGGGTCTCCCCGTCCAGGCGAACCCCCACGACCTCCGCGTCGACGGGCCACTGCTCCAGGATCGTCTCGGCCTCCACCCGGGCCAGCCCGCCGCCGCTGCGCCCCCGGCCCCAGGCCACCCACTCGCCCGCGCAGTCCACGTCGCCGTCGGGGCCGCCGATGGTCCAGGTGGAGCGCCGCTGGGGTTCGCTCCCGCTGATGTCGAAGGCGGAGAGGGTGTGGTCGCGGTCCACGCCCCACAGGAGCTGACCGCTCCAGCAGCCGGACTGGACATGCCACAGCTCGGTGCGCCCCAGGAAGGCCGGGGCGGCGGGCTCGGCGATGTCGAACAGCCACACCCCGCCCCGCGCCTGCTGCTGCTGCCCCAGCAGGGCCAGGCGGTCGCCTGCGCGCACCGCGTCGGTCAGCTCCATGCCCTCGTTGTCGACCTCGATCGTACCGATGCGCCGGATGGGGTCCGGCCAGTCGCCCTTGGTGGGGGCGGCGCTGTCGACCGGCTGGGGGCTGTCTGTCGGGGCCACGGGGTCAGCACAGGCCCACAGGGCGAGGAGGAGCATGGCGCCAGGATTCCACGGGGGGGAGGGGGTTTCAGCGATCCTCGACGACGAACACCACCCCTCGGGCGAGCACCGCGAACAGCAGCGGCTGGTCCAGGTCCACGGTGAAGGCGTGGGCGGTGCCCGGCGCGGAGTCGCAGCGGTCGCCCGCGCGGTAGCGTCGGCCGGCGTCGTCGGCGCAGGCGCCGCGCAGGAACAGCAGGCGCTCGGGCCCCTGGTGGCGGTGGGTGGGGAACACCAGCCCGGGGGCGACCCAGACCAGCGCACCCTGGGTGCCGGCCGGGGAGGGGACCCGGCGGGCCCGGATGCCGGGGAACATGGGCGGCCAGTCGGGTTCGCCCGGCGGGACCCGCAGCAGGGCCCGGGTGGCCTCGGGGTCCAGCGCGAACAGCGCCGAGACCCGGTCGAGGAAGGGCGCGAGGGGCCCGGCGGCCTCCAGCGAGGCGGACAGCCTGCTGAAGAGCGCCTCGGGCAGGTCCACCGGCGGGCCGAGCAGCGGCGCGGCCAGCGCGTCGGCCTCCGCCGCGTCGACGGGCGCTGAAGGGTCGATGTCATCGGCCACACCGAGCAGCCACTCGGCGAGCCTGGCGTCGTGCTCGGTGCTCATGGGGGGCCTCCCTGGGCGTCGACCCGCAGGCGCTTGAGGCCCGCCGCCATGCGTGACTTGACCGTGCCCACCGGGATGCCCTGCTGGCTGGCGATCTCCCGGGTGGACAGGCCGTCGAAGTAGGCCAGCTCCAGCACCGCCCGCTCCCGCTCCGGCAGCGCCTGCATGCGGCCGCGCACCCAGAGCTGATCGGGGGATGTGGCGGAGGGGGTGGTCACGAGCTGGCCCGGGTCCGGGGGGGCGGGGGCGCGGCGGGCGCGGCGGGGGGCCCGCAGCCGGTCGACGGCGCGGCTGTTGAGGCGCACCAGCAGCCAGGTCCGGGCGCTGCCCCGGGCGGGGTCGAAGGTGGTCGCCTTGTGCCAGACCTCCACGAAGAGGTCGTGCACGAGGTCCTCGGCCTCGCTCCGGTCCCCCAGCCGCCGCAGCGCCGCGCCCAGCAGGAGCGGGGCGTGGCGCTGGTAGAGCGCGGCGAGCGCCGCCTGGTCGCCGCGGGACACGCGGTCGATCAGGGCAGCGTCGTCATCGGGGTGGGTCACCAGGGCTCCGGCGGACCCCCATCGTAGCAGCGGCCTCAATCGACCAGCAGCCTCTCGATGCGGATCTGCGCCCGGTAGTCGGCGCCCCCGGACTTGAAGACCTTGGCGCCGCTGGTGCGGGCGACCCAGTACACGAAGCTGTCGGTCTTGCCGGCGGGGGACTGAGCGGTGATGGTCTTGACGTCCCGGTTGGTGATGGTCACGCCGGTCCAGGTGCCGATCTTGTCGTCGCTGCCCAGCAGCTCGACGATGAGCTTGCCCAGCTCCTCGATGGCCTTGGTGTCGGCGAGGAGCTGGATCGGCAGGGAGGGCTTCAGCTCGGCGAGCTTGTCGACCAGGCCCTGGGCCAGCTTGAACGCGCGCTTGACCAGCTTGATGGTGTCGCTGTCGTTCTCGAGCAGGGTCATGTCGAAGGTGACCTTCTTGAAGTCATCCAGCTTGAAGTAGGCGTTCGCGATGGAGAGCGGGGCCTGGCCGAGCTTCTGCTTGCCCAGGACGGGCTGCTTGGCCACCAGGACGGTCTCGTTCTCGGTGAAGATGTGGGTGTCCGACTTGCCGTCCGGGATGAGGTCGCTGATGGTGCTCAGCGTCTCTCCGGTGTTCACGTTCTCGTGCAGGCCGCTGGCGAACTTGAGCGGCACGGTGGGGTTCGCCTGGTTGAACTTCACGTCGCCGTCGATGACATAGGAGATCTCGTCGTTGGACAGGGCGTTGATGAACCGCCCCTGGACCTCGCGGCAGGTGACCGTGTGCACCGAGATGCGATACAGATCCCCCTCGGGGATGCGCTCCGGCGGCGCGCGGGTGGGGCGGCCGTCCTCGTCGTTGTTCTTCTCGGGGGTGCCGGTGCGCTCCTCGGTCTCGGTGACCTTGGTGCCGTCGGTGCGCTCGATGACGGTGGTGCGCTTCGTGGTGGGCTGGGGGGTCGCGCTGTCCTTGTCCTTCTTGTTGATCGTCGAGACGGCCTTCTCGACCAGCTCCTTGATCTGGTCGGGGCCGACCCCCTGGAGCACGCCGGAGAGGTCGCCCTTGGAGACCCGCTCGATCAGCTCCTTCGCGGCGCCGAGGTCGCCACCCTTCACCTTGTCGATGAGGCTGTCGGTGAAGACCGGCGGGCTGGTGTCCTGGAACAGCGGCGCGGGCTCCACCTCGTCCTGCAGGCGCGCGGCCAGGCGCGGGCGGGCGAAGGCCAGGGCCAGGGTGGAGGGGCGATCGCCGGAGAGGTTGTGGCGGTCGACGAGGGCGGCGGCGGCGGGGTTGGCGGGCAGGGCCTCGGCGAAGCCGGCGAACACGTCCTCGGCGGCGGCGCTGGAGCGAAGGACCTGGCCGAGGACGCGGTCCACCGGGTCGAGCGGGGCCCCCGCGCCCAGGCGGATGGCGGTCCGCAGCAGGCTGGCCAGGGCGAGCTGCTCGGGGCCGGCCGCCCGGCGGACCAGGGCGTCGAGCACCCGCGCGGCGCGGCCGGGGGCCTGGGACGCGGGCACCTCAGCGGTGGCCATGAAGCTCAGGTCGCCGCGCTTGAGGCCCTCGACGAAGGCCGGCGAGAGCCCCTCGGCGGTCACCACGCCACGGGCGTTGAGGGCCTCGCCGATGCGCGTGGTCAGGATCTCTCCCACGCCCTCGGCCTCCATGATGTCGGCGGGGGTCTCCACCGGGCCGGTGGTGCGGATGCGGTTGAAGATGGCGGTGAGCTTGGTGGGGCCCACGTTGGGGACGCCGGGCACGTCCAGCACCTTGAGGCCCATCTCCAGCCCGCCCTCCATCTGGGCGAGCACGTTGAGGAGCTGGGCGGTGGCGGGGAAGTTCACGTCGGACATGGTCTCTGCTCCGTCTTGGGGGTCATGGACGGCGGGCGCACGGGCCCCGATCCCCTTCGGATGGGGGTTCTCAGGGGGTCACCGTGGCGCGCTGTCGATGGGGGTACGGGGCAGGGGGCGGAGTGGATCACGGGGGGGTCGAAAAAAATGACGCGGTGCCTTGCAGCGGGTCGACGCGGTTCGGTAGAGTCCGGGGCAGATGGGAGCCACAACCCCTCCCATGTCGGAGCGTCTTCATGCGCCTGTTCAAGACCGCTGCGGTCCTTGCTGCTGCTCTGTCTGTGTTCCCGACGACCGCCGGGGCGTGCCCAGGGGCCTGGTCGAGCGCCGCCTGCTACGGGAGCGGGAGCAGCTCGGCGGATGACAACTGTGTCACCGTGACAAATGGCGCAGGTGACCTGATCTGGGAGTGCGACGTCACAACGAACGCGAGCGGGACGCATGTGACGGCATTCGTGAACGTGGTGTGGGACTCTGCCGCTGGGCTGTACAAGGCCTATGGGAACGAGGCTGCCGGCTCGTCGTCGTCGTACTACTTCTGCTGCGAGCTGGATCCATCCGTCGATGCCATCGATCAGGTGCGCGTGGTGGGTGGGGACGCGGGGGACGACATCAAGCTGTATGACAGCCTCGGTTCGTCCTCCGCGGAGCTGGCGCCGTATGACTCCGGCTCCAACCTGTTTGTCAGCGTGGACGCCGGAGATGGTGAAGACATCATCGTCGGCTCCGACGAGTCGGGCGCGAACTACCACGAGGACCTGTTTGGTGGAGACGGTGACGACATGATCTGGGGCTCAGCGGGAAACGACACCATCCGAGGAGGCCAGCACGACGACCAGCTCTGGGGTGAGCTTGGCGAGGATGTCATCTATGGTGATCTGGGGGATGACATCATCCGAGGGGGGGAAGAGCATGACCGGCTGTATGGCGGGGCGCAGTTCGACACGATCTACGGCGGCCCCGGCGACGACGAGATCTGGGGCGGCACCGAGGACGATGTGATCCGGGGAGAAGCGGGAGACGACACAATCTTTGGAGGAACCGGCGTGGACTACATCTCCGGAGGCGACGACGTGGACTACATCCACGGTGACGATGGCGAAGATGTCATCTGTGGAGATGATGATGGGGACTACCTCTGGGGTGATGGGGACGACGACGTCCTCTGGGGCGGCGCCGCCTCCGACGTCGGCTACGGAGGCGGCGGCACGGGCGACCAGTGCGACACCGAGACCGCCGACGGGGCCTGCGAGAGCACATCGTCGTTCTCTCGACCGGGCGAGTGCCCGTCCTGAGCATGTGGCGCCGCGCTTACGGGAGCGCGGCGAGCTGGCGGGCGACCGGGGCAAAGAAAAGCGAACAGTGTTCGCTAATCCGCTCAGGTCGCACCCGCTGAAGCATCAGCGCGCCGTCCACCTTCTTGCTGTAGCGGCGCCCATCCTTGGCCGGATCGAGCTTCGCCCAGGCGTAGGTCGCCGGGTCGGCCATCACGTCCTGAAGCACCTCGCTGAGCTTGGTGGTGCATCCCCCTCCGCGCAGCTCCGGGCACCCGTAGCCCTCGGTCGCCGGCCAGTGCGGCGTGAGGCGCTGGGCGAGGTGGTGACGCAGAGTGTGGCTCAAGTGGGGATGGTCTGCTCCGAAGGAGCGATCCCAGTCCGCCAGCAGCCACGCCTCGACCTCCGGGGACGCGAACAACGCGAAGACGGGGATGTCGTCCCGACCGAGGGCGGTACGGGCGCGGCGGGTGAGGGCCTCGATGGCCTCGGCCTGGCTCTTTGGCGGGTCGTCGCCGCAGAAGCGACAGTCCGCGTCGTCGATGAGCAGGAGCGCATCGAGCGCGGCGCCTCGGTAGTGGTCGCGCAGGCGCTGCTCCATGCGCCGGATCAAGGATTCGCCGGTGGCGCCCATGTCCTGATCGCCAAGCGGGAGCGCCAGGCGGCCGGGCTTGGGGCCGGGCTTGAGCACCGCCGGGAAGCAACGCTGCCAGCGGACCCGGGGGTTGATCTTCTGCAGGAGCGCCTGGATGCCGCCGACCTCGGTGTAGCTCTTCGTACAGAAGTACCCGACCGTCACCACGGCCAGCCACCGAGCTGCGGGTCCCCCACACGATACAGATCGCCCAGCTCCCAGCCTTCGTCCAGGCGGTCGGCCAGCTCCTGGGCGGTGACCTCGCGGGCGATGGAGCCTTCCTGGGGCTCAGCGGTGGTGGGCTGGAAGGCGAACACCTTCGCCTCTCCGGCGCGGAAGGCCTCGGTGAAGGTGTCCAGCAGGTCGGGGGAGTGGGTGCTGATGAAGAGCTGGTCGGCGGAGCGGCGCTGCTGAAGCCAGCGGCCGACGACCTTCTGCCAGGCGGGGTGGAGGTTGACCTCAGGCTCGTCCAGGCAGAGGGTCTCCACCCGGAAGGGCGTGAACAGCAGATACGCCAGGGCCATGGCCTGGAGGGTGCCGTTGGACATCTCGTTCAGCTCGTACTGCTTGCCGCCGACGCGCAGGCTGACCCAGCGGCGGCCGGCGGCCTCCTGCACCCAGACCCGCTGGAGGTCCGGCACCAGGGTCTGCAGGGCCTCGGTGTAGGCCTCCAGGCCCTCGGGGCGAAGCTCCCAGGTGCGCAGAACGTTGGCCAGCTCGGTGGCGGTGGGGTCGAGGTCGTTCAGGCCGGTGCGGGTGTCGACGGCGCCGGACATCCCGTCGAGGTCGAAGCGGTTGCAGGCGTAGGCGCGGCTTTCGACGGCCCACTCCTGGGCGGTGAGGGCGGCGGAGGCGTAGCGGCCGCCGACCAGGCCGCCCACCGCGTTGACCGTGCGGTCGTCCTGGTGCAGCGCGCTCAATGATGGGTCGAGGTTGAGGTCGATCTTCTGGGCAGGGCCGGTCAGCTCCGGCCGGTACAGATCGCGCGGGGTACCGGTGTTGATGCGGCGGAAATCCCAGCTCCCCTCCGGGCCCTCTCCAGCGAGACGCTCCATGAGGATGCGGGCGCGGTCGCTGTGGTGCGGCGAGGCGGTGATCATCATCTCCAGGGCGAAGGAGACCTCCTCCTCGCCCGCTGCGAAGGCCCAACGCATCGCGACGTTGGAGGCCTGAGCAGCCCGTCGGTCCGGGATGCGCGCTCCCCCATGCACTGCGACAGCCTTCTCGAACGGGTTCTCGTCGCGCCGGAGCTCGATGCTGAACCCGAGCATGTCCCGCAGGAAGCCCATCGCGCGGATGAAGTTGCTCTTCCCGGAGTTGTTCGGGCCGATCAGCAGGTTGACCTTCCCGAAACGGAGATCGTCGACCTTCACGTTCCGGTAGCCGTTCGCTTGGAAGCTGCTGATCATCCCGGGCTCCAACAGGGGAGGCGCACCATCCTACTCCACCACCCGGATCCCCACCCCCCGCGCCTCGCACGGCGCCGGGCCGAACTTGAGCATCAGCATCCAGTCGGTGGCCCGGCGCACCTCCTCCTTGGTGGAGAGGAGCTTGGGGTGCAGCTCCAGCTTGGAGCCCTTGAAGCCCAGCTCGGAGTGGAAGGTGTCGACCACCTGGCCGTCGAGCACGTAGAGCAGGGCGGGGGGGGCGGCCGCCTCGACGCGCTGGCCGGCGACCGGGGAGAGGTCGACCTGGGTGTAGGGGTGGCCGGTGGCGTCGAGCTGGAAGAAGACGTCCTCGATGTCGTCGTTGGTGGCCAGGGGCGTACCCTCCGGGGCGCTGTCCACGGTCTCGGCGGCGTAGACCGCGAACACGCCGGGCGCGGTCAACAGCGCCGGGATGGCGGTCTGGTCGTCCTCCAGGCCGGGCAGGGTGGCGGTCAGGGAGACCTGCGCGCCGCGCTGGGCCAGGCTGGGATCCCCCAGGCCGATGGCGCCGGCGCGGGCCTGGACCCGCTCGGCCCACTGCGCCGGGCAGTCGCTCTCGAAGGTGATCTCGGCGCGCGCGCCCTCAGCGGTCCCGCCGATCCAGGAGAGGGCGATCAGCACCGCGACGCTGACCCCCAGCACCATCGCCAGCATCAACGGGGAGGTGACGAAGAGGACGCGCAGCGGGCTGACCTGTGGCTTTTCGGCGCTCATGGCCCGAGGCCCTAACATGGAGGTGGCGGAGGTGTTAGGTCCGGCACCTGCGCATCCACCGGAGGCACGATGTCCTACACCATCACCTTGATCCCGGGCGACGGGATCGGCCCCGAGGTCACCGGGGCGACCCGCGAGGTGCTGGCCGCCGCCGGCGCGCCCATCGAGTGGGAGATCGTCCACGCCGGCCGCCGCGCCTTCGAGGAGGTCGGCGAGCCGGTCCCCGAGGCGGTGTTCCGCTCCATCCGCAAGAACCGTGTCGGCCTCAAGGGGCCCCTGGAGACCCCCAAGGGCAAGGGCTTCCGCAGCGCCAACGTCACGATCCGGCAGACGCTGGAGCTGTACACGGGCCTGCGACCGGTGAAGAGCCTGCCGGGCATCAGCACCCCCTACCGCGACGTGGACATCGTGGTCCTGCGCGAGAACACCGAGGACCTCTACGCCGGCATCGAGCACGAGATCATGCCGGGCGAGGTCATCAGCCTGAAGGTCTCCACCCGCTCGGCGGGCCTGCGCATCGCCCAGTGGGCCTTCGAGTTCATGCGCTACACCGGCCGGCGCGAGATCGCCTGCTGCCACAAGGCCGGGGTCTCGCCCCTGGCCGACGGCGCGTTCCTGGACGCCTTCAACGAGGTCGGCGCGGACTACCCCTTCATCGCCCAGGCCAACCTGCCCATCGACAACCTCTCGATGTACCTGGCGATGGACCCGACGCGCTTCGACGTGCTGCTGCTCCAGAACCTCTACGGGGACATCATCTCGGACCTCTGCGCCGGGCTCGTGGGCGGCCTGGGGGTGGTCCCGGGGGCCAACGTGGGCGACAAGATCGCGGTCTTCGAGGCGGTCCACGGCACCGCCCCCGACATCGCCGGCAAGGGCGTGGCCAACCCCCTGGCGGTGCTGATGTCCGGGGTGATGATGCTGGAGCACATCGGCGAGCGGCGCATCGCGGACCGCATCAACGGCGCGATCTGGGCGGTCCTGGAGGAGCGCAAGCACCTGACCCGCGACCTCGGGGGCAAGGCGGACACCGCCGAGTTCACCGCCGCCCTCATCGACAAGTTGTAGGAGCACCCCATGAGCCACAGCGTCACCCTGCTGCCCGGGGATTGGGTCGGGCCCGAGACCACCGCCGTCGTCCAGGAGATCATCGCCGCCGCGGGCGTGGACATCGCCTGGGAGACCTTCGGCCTGGAGGACGGCGTGCTCTCCGAGGCCGCGCTCGCCTCGGCCCGGCGCACCCGCCGCGTCCTCGCCAACCGCCTGCGCGCCCCCCGCGTGCCCGGGCAGCTCCCCCTGTCGATCCAGCTCCGCAAGGAGCTGGGCCTGTGGGCCCAGGTCCGCCGGGTTCGCAACATGCCGGGGGTGCCGGCGCGCTTCTCGGACGTGGACCTCGTGGTGGTCCGCGAGACCTCCGAGGACATCTACAAGGGCTTCGAGCACCAGACCGCGCCAGGGGTGTTCGAGTCGGTGAAGGTCACCACCGAGCCGGGCTGCGCCCGCATCGCCCGCTACGCCTTCGAGCTGGCCCGGGCCGAGGGCCGCGAGAAGGTCACCGTCGTCCACAAGTCCAACATCATGAAGCGCTCCGACGGGCTGTTCCTGCGCACGGCGCAGGCGGTCGCGGCGGACTACCCCGACGTCGCCTGCGACGAGGTCATCGTGGACGCCCTGTGCATGCGCCTGGTGCGCTGGCCGCAGAGCTTCGACGTGCTGGTGTGCGGCAACCTGTTCGGGGACATCGTCGCGGATCTGGCGGCGGGGCTGGCCGGGGGCATCGTGGTCGGCGGCGCCCAGAACCACGGCGACGGCATCGAGATGTTCCACAACCCCCACGGCCGGGCGCCCGGGCTGGTGGGCACGGGGCGGGCCAACCCCATCCCCAACCTGGTGCAGGGGATCGCGCTGCTGCGCTCCCTGGGCGAGGCCCAGGCGGCGACGGGCATCGACCGCGCCCTGCGTGCGGCGCTCGCCGACGGGCTGCACACCGCCGACCAGGGCGGCGAGGACGGCTGCGCGGCCGTGCGGGACGCGATCCTCGGTCACCTGTAGCCCGACGGCCCCCCCGCGCTGCGGTAGGATGCACCCGGTGCGCGTGGCGACCCACCGCGGCGGACCGGGAAGGGCATGAACGACTTCATCGAGCAGCTCGCCGTCATCCTCGTGATGGTCTTCGCCGTCGTGGGCCTCGGCTTCATCCGGCTCAGCCTCCGCCAGAAGTCCTCGGTGGAGCGCCTCAAGGAGGTCGAGGACCGCGCCCGCCCCCGCTTCCAGGATGATCTGCATCACGCCAAGGCGTCGTATCGGAGCTGGGACGGCGAGAAGCCGATCACCAGCCACGGCACCAACTCCGGCATCGGCAACACCACCGGCCACGGCGCCACCCCGCGCGCGCCGCGCCTCGAGCCCATCCACCGCGTGGACGCGCGCTTCTCCGAGCTGGACTTCCTGGAGTTCGCCGTCGCGCTCTACACCTGGGCCCACACCCTGCGGCCCAAGCGGGACTTCCTGAGCCTGTCGGCCTTCCTCTCGGACATCGCGCTGGACACCTTCCTCTCGGGCATGGCCGACCTCGACTCGGTGCAGGACATCCGGGTGGGCGGCGTGCGCACCCTGCGGGTCTACGCCGACGAGCACTGGGCCAGCGTGGAGATCGAGTTCAAGGCCGTGATGGTCGAGCGGGTGAAGGACGACTTCGTCCGGATCTTCCGCACCGAGAGCTGGCGCTTCCGCCGCCGGTCGGACGTGAAGAGCCCGTCCCGGGACGTCCTGATGAGCCTGGGCTGCCCCCACTGCGGCAGCACCGCCCCGGTGGGGGAGACCAAGGAGTGCCTGGACTGCGGCGCGCAGCGCGCGGGCGCAGAGCACCACTGGCAGGTCGCCGCCATCGGCAGCATGCGCCGCAACCCCCAGCCCTCCCCGCCGGTGGGCCTGCCGCTGGGGCCCCCGGGCTTCGCGGTCCCCAACGCCCCGGACATCGCGGTCAAGCGCATGGAGTGGTCCGACCGCTACCCGGACGAGCCCCTCAGCGCCCTCCAGCCCCTCGCCGAGGAGCTGCTCCGCCAGGTGACCGACCGCCGGGGCCTGCTGCTGCCGGGCATGATGGGGCGCCGGCTTCGGTACGAGCACGAGCTGCTCTCCAACGCCGGCGTGGTGCGGCACGTCACGGTGGGACCCGTCGAGCACCGCGGTGAGATCGACATCACCCGCGACGCGACCCACGAGTTCGTGGACCTGCGCATGGCCGCGCCGGTGCGGGTGTGGGTCCAGGACGGCAAGACCGTGCCCCCCCAGGAGCCGCCGACGTGCATCTGCGAGATGACCCTGGCCCGGCAGCTTGAGGGCGAGGAGCGGCCCTGGCAGGTGGTGGACCTGCGGTGGGTGGAGATGCCGAAGGACGAGGTGTAGGGGGGCGCGGCCGCGCAGGATGCGTCAGAGCCTCCATCGGGGCTTCCAGGAGCCGGGTCGGGTCGGTGAACGGCATCGGCGCGTTCCATACCGGGACATCCACACCCACGTCGCCTCGAACGCCTGGCGCCGCTATGCTCCCCCATCCCCCGGAGCCCCGCCACCGTGGCCGACACCATCCTGCTCATCGAGGACGACGAGGCTCTGGGGGCGCAGATCGTGCGCACCCTGGAGGAGGCCGGCTACGACTGCCTGTGGTGGCGCGAGGGCCATCACATCCCCGCAGAGGCTCCCCCGGACGTCGCGCTGGTCGTGCTCGACCTGATGATGCCCCGGGTCCCCGGGATGGACATGCTGCGGGAGCTGCGGGTGGCCTCGGACGTGCCCGTGCTCGTGCTGAGCGCCCGGAACGGCACCCCCGACAAGGTCCACGCCCTGCGCCTGGGGGCCGACGACTACATGACCAAGCCCTTCTGGCCCGAGGAGCTGATCGAGCGGGTCCGGGCGCGCATCCGTCGCCCGCTGCTGGCCCGGGACGCCGCCATCGAGGTGGGCCCGGTGCGGGTGGACGTGGGGCAGCGGGCGGTGTGGGTGCACGGCGCGCCCGTGGAGCTGACCCCCGGGGAGTTCGAGTTCCTGCTGGCCCTGGTGCGGCGCCCCGGCGTGGCCATCACCCGGCGCTGGCTGGCCGAGCGGGTCCTGGACCCCGACCGGGAGGGCAGCGAGCGCGCCCTGGACGTGCACGCCTCCCGACTGCGCCGCAAGGTGGGCGCGGACCTCATCGAGACCGTGTGGGGTGTGGGCTACCGCCTCGCCGTGGAGGCCCCGTGAAGCTGCGGGCGCGCCTGGCCCTGGTCACCGTGGCGGTGGCCATCCCCCAGCTCGGGCTGCTGGCGGCCTGGGACCTCCAGTCCCGTCGGGCGGCCGCCGAGCAGG
Organism: Alphaproteobacteria bacterium; assembly: GCA_020632795.1. Taxonomy (GTDB): domain Bacteria; phylum Myxococcota_A; class UBA796; order UBA796; family CAJQPC01; genus JACKEV01. The sequence continues at coordinate 216,934 of JACKEV010000017.1, read as the reverse complement.
CCCTTGCCGCGATGCTCCCGCAGATGCTTGAGGGAGGCGAGGGGGCCTGCGTCGGCGCGCCCCGGAGCTGGGGCGGACCCCAGCCGCCCCCCGACGACCCCGCCTGGACCCGAGACCGCCGTCCGCCGCCCGACCAGCCCCACGGCGCGCCGCCCACGCTGTGGGCCTATGGCGCGGACGGCACCCCCGCGCGCTCCGAGGCCCCCGCGCTGCCGGCCGACGTGGCGGCGTTGGCCGTGGGGGAGGTCACCCGGACGCCCACCCCGCGGCTGGGGTCTGCGGTCGCCGTGGTCACCCGCACCGGCTGGGGGGAGCCCTGCGCCTTCGTGGCCGTGACGGGCTCCACCGTGCCCGGCTGGATGGGCGCGGTCCTGCCGGCGACGCCGATCTGGCTGACGCCGCTGTTCGGGGTGCTGGTCGGCGTGCTGCTGGCGGCCGGCTCGGCGGTGGAGCGCATCCGTCGGCTCACCGAGGCGGTCCGGGGGGTCGCCGCCCGGGGCTACCAGGAGCCCGTGCCTGTATTGGGAGACGACGAGGTGGGCGAGCTGGCGCGGGCCTTCGACGAGGCAGGGCACGCCCTCCAGCGCCAGATCCGGGAGACCGAGCGCCGGGAGCAGGCCCTGCGGGACTTCCTGGCCAACACCAGCCACGATCTGCTGCTGCCGCTGACGGTGCTGCGCGGGCACCTCGACGCGCTGCAGCGGCAATCCGCCGAAGGGGAGGGGAGCGCCACCCTGCTCCAGGCCATGGACGAGGCCCACTACCTGGGCGCGATGGTCCACAACCTCGCCGCGGCGGCGCAGCTCGACGTGGGGGCGCAGACCCTGGAGCGCGCCCCGGTCGACCTCTCCGCGCTGGTGGAGCGGGTGGCGGCGCGGCACCGTCCCCTGGCCCGGCCCCGGGGCATCGAGGTGCACGCCGCCCTGCCGGGCGAGCCGGCGCACACCCTGGGGGACGTGACGCTCATCGAGCAGGCGGTCAACAACCTCGCGTACAACGCGGTGCGATACAATCGTCCCGGCGGGCACGTCGCGATTGTGTTGGATGTGGGCGGGGGGCGGTTCACCCTGCGGGTGCTCGACGACGGCCCGGGGGTCTCTCCGGAGCAGCTCCATCGGCTGGCCGAGCGGGGCTTCCGAGGGGACGAGGCCCGCTCCCGGGCGCCCGAGGGGCAGGGCCTGGGCCTGGACATCGCCCACCGGGTCGCCCGGGTTCACGGGTTTGAGCTGGGGTTTGCCCCGGCGGAGGGGGGAGGGCTGGAGGTGACGTTGAGCGGGGCGTTGGCCCCCGAAAGGGTTCCGCAAGGTTCGCCCCATACGGTCTGAAGCATGACCCGCTGCGGTAGCGGGTCGGACGGAGACCGACATGGAAGACCACGACAAGGGCCTGGTGTTTGATCTGGAGCGCATGGCGACCCCGCGGCGGCGCGAGGTGCTCGGCTGGCTGGGGGTAGCGGCCTGCCTGCCGCTGATCGGCTGCGGCGACGACGAGAAGGCCGGCGAGTCCGCCGAGACCGGCGGCGCTGGCGGTGACTCGGGCTGGAACAGCGACTCCTGCGCGGTCATCCCGGAGGAGACCGAGGGGCCCTACCCCGGGGACGGCACCAACGGCCCCGACGCCCTGGCCCTGGACGACATCGTGCGCAGCGACATCCGCAGCAGCATCGGCGACCTCTCGGGCACCGCCGCGGGGGTCCCGCTGACCATCCGCCTGCGGGTGGTCGACGTCAACAACGGCTGCGCGCCCCTGGCCGGCTACGCGATCTACCTGTGGCACTGCGACCGGGACGGCAACTACTCCCTCTACAGCATCACCGACCAGAACTACCTGCGGGGCGTGCAGGTCACCGATGACGACGGCGTGCTGAGCTTCACGTCCATCTTCCCCGGCTGCTATTCGGGGCGCTGGCCGCACATCCACTTCGAGGTGTTCTCCAGCCTGGCGGAGGCCAGCAACGGTCGGAACAACGTGAAGACCTCGCAGATCGCCCTGCCTGAGGACGCCTGCGAGGCGGTCTACGCCACCAGCGGCTACGAGGACAGCGTGCGCAACCTCCAGCAGATCACCCTGGACAGCGACAACGTGTTCAGCGACGGCGTGGAGGACCAGATGCCCACGATCAGCGGGAGCGCCAGCGAGGGCTACACCATCCGCCTGACCGTGGGGATTGAGGCCTGAGCCCCTGGCTCGGTCGGGTGGAGGCCCCCCGCGCGGTGCAGGCAGATCCTTTCTGCATAAACCCAAAATGTCCGCGCATACCCTTCCACCCTCCACTCTCCGCAACCCTCCGGTGACGACCCGCTGACAGCGCGGAGGCGTGGCGTTAGAGGGGCCGCCACGCCTGCTGGAGCCCCCCGCCATGCCCCGCCGCACCGACATCCAATCCATCCTCGTCATCGGCTCCGGCCCGATCGTCATCGGACAGGCCTGCGAGTTCGACTACTCCGGGACCCAGGCCTGCAAGGCCCTGCGCGCCCTGGGCTACCGGGTGGTGCTGCTCAACAGCAACCCGGCGACCATCATGACCGACCCCGAGGTCGCCGACGCCACCTACATCGAGCCGCTGACGGTGGACTTCGCCCGCCAGGTCATCGCCCGGGAGCGGCCCGACGCCCTGCTGCCCACGGTGGGCGGGCAGACCGGCCTCAACCTCGCGATGGCCCTGCACCGGGAGGGCGTGCTGGACGAGTACGGCGTGAGCCTGATCGGCGCTCGTCCCGACGCCATCGACGTCGCGGAAGACCGGCAGCGCTTCAAGGCCTGCATGATCGAGAACGGCCTGGGCGTGCCCGCCAGCGGCATCGCCCACACCCTGGAGGAGGCCGAGGCCCTGCTCGACGGCGTGGGCCTGCCCGCCATCATCCGCCCCAGCTTCACCCTGGGCGGCGAGGGCGGCGGGGTGGCCTACAACCGGGACGAGTTCCGCGAGATCGTCTCCCGGGGCCTGGACCTCTCGCCGATCCGCCAGCTCCTGATCGAGCGCAGCGTCCTGGGCTGGAAGGAGTACGAGCTGGAGGTCATGCGCGACCTCGCCGACAACGTCATCATCATCTGCTCCATCGAGAACGTGGACCCGATGGGCGTGCACACCGGCGACTCCATCACCGTCGCCCCCGCCCAGACCCTGAGCGACCGGGAGTACCAGCGGCTGCGCGACATCTCCCTGCAGGTCATCCGCGCGGTGGGGGTCGAGACGGGGGGCAGCAACATCCAGTTCGCCATCAACCCCGAGGACGGCGAGGTCGTCGTCATCGAGATGAACCCCCGGGTCAGCCGCTCCAGCGCGCTGGCGTCGAAGGCCACGGGCTTCCCCATCGCCAAGATCGCCGCCCAGCTCGCCGTGGGCCTGACCCTGGATGAGATCGACAACGACATCACCCGCAAGACCCCGGCCTGCTTCGAGCCCACCCTCGATTACACGGTGGTCAAGTACCCGCGCTGGAACTTCGAGAAGTTCCCCGGCACGGCCCGCACCCTCGACACCCAGATGAAGTCGGTGGGCGAGGTCATGGGCCTGGGGCGCACCTTCAAGGAGGCCCTGCTCAAGGCCATCTCCAGCCTGGAGGGCGGCTACGCCGACGCCAGCGCCTGGGACAGCCAGGACATCCGCGAGAAGCTGGCCATCCCCACCCCCGACCGCATGCCCGCGCTGTTCGAGGCGATGCGCCGGGGCTTCGACCCCAGCGACATCCACCAGCTCAGCGGCATCGACCGCTGGTTCCTGCACGAGATGGCCGAGATCGTGGCCACCGAGGCCGCGCTGGACGGGCGCTTTTTGTCCAGCGTCAGCCCCGAGGAGCTGCGCCGCGCCAAGCGCATGGGCTTCCCCGACGAGCACCTCGCCCGCATCCTCGGCACCACCGAAGACGCCGTGGCCGCCCGCCGCCACGCCGACGAGATCCTCCCGGTCTTCAAGCGGGTGGACACCTGCGCGGCGGAGTTCGAGAGCCACACGCCCTACCTCTACTCCACCTTCGAGGAGGAGGACGAGGCCGGCGGCGGCGAGCCCGACCGGGTGGTCATCCTGGGCAACGGCCCCAACCGCATCGGCCAGGGCCTGGAGTTCGACTACTGCTGCTGCCACGCCGCCTTCGCGGTGCGCGACGCCGGGCTGACCTCGGTGATGGTCAACTGCAACCCCGAGACCGTCAGCACCGACTACGACACCTCCGACAAGCTCTACTTCGAGCCGGTCACCCAGGAGCACGTCGGCGCGGTGCTGGCCCGGGAGAAGCCGCGGGGGGTCATCCTGCAGTTCGGCGGGCAGACGCCCTTGAAGCTCTCCCACACCATCGGGCCCATCCTGGGCACGAGCGCGGACGCCATCGACCTCTGTGAGGACCGGGAGCGCTTCAACAAGCTCCTGGGGAGCCTGGGCATCCGGCAGCCCGAGGGCGCGATGCCCCACACCCGGGCCGAGGCGATCGTCGCTGCGGGGCGCATCGGCTTCCCGCTGCTGGTGCGGCCCAGCTACGTGCTGGGCGGCCGCGCGATGGCGATCTGCTACGATGAAGCAGACTTCCTGGCCGCTTTGGACGAGGCGCTGGAGGTCAGCGCGCAGCACCCGGTGCTGCTGGACCGCTTCCTGGAGGGGGCGGTGGAGTACGACCTCGACGCCCTCTGCGACGGCGAGCGGGTCCATGTCGCCGGCATCATGGAGCACATCGAGGAGGCCGGGGTCCACAGCGGCGACAGCGCCTGCGTCATCCCCCCGGTGGTGCTCACCGAGGCCCAGCGCGCCGAGATGATCGACGCCACCACCCGCCTGGCCCTGCGCCTGGGGGTGGTGGGCCTGGTGAACGTGCAGTTCGCCGTACACGAGGGGCTGGTCTACGTCCTGGAGGTCAACCCCCGCGCCTCCCGCACCATCCCCTATGTGTCCAAGGCCACCGGGCTGGCCCTGCCGCGGGTGGCCACGATGCTGTGCCTGGGCCACAAGCTCAGCGAGTTCGACCTGCCCCAGGGCCACGGGCGCGGCATGCACTTCATCAAGGCGCCGGTGTTCCCCTGGCGGCGGTTCACGGTGCGGGACGTGGTGCTGGGCCCCGAGATGCACAGCACCGGCGAGGTCATGGGCATCGGCCGCAGCTTCGGCGAGGCCTACGCCAAGGCGCTGATGGGCGCGGGCATGCGGCTGCCCACCGAGGGCGGCGTCTTCTTGAGCCTGCGGGACGAGGACAAGCCCCGCCTGGCCGACATCGCGGGACCGCTCTACTCCATGGGCTTCCACCTGATGGCCACCCGGGGCACCCACGCGGCGCTCCAGAAGGCCGGCATCCCCGCTGAGCGGGTCTACAAGGTGCGCGAGGGGCGCCCAGACATCGTCGACCACGTCCGCAACGGCCGCGTGCAGCTCATGATCAACACCCCCATCGGCAAGAAGGGCGTGGCCGACGAGGCCGCGATGCGCCTGGCCGGCCTGCGCTTCGGCGTGCCCTGCATCACGACGCTGCGCGCGGCCGAGGCGTTGGTCGCTGCGATCCGCAGCCTGCGCGCCGGGGAGCTGCGCGCGGTGAAGCTCCAGGAGCTGGTCGCGGGTTGATCCTGGACAGCTTCAGCAGACCTCGCGCTGGTTATCGTGGTATTGCGTTGTGGCCATCCCAAGAGCAGGGGATGCGCCAAGACCCACGAGATCTGACCGGAGCCCCTGATGCCGACTGACCTGAAGACCCTCAACGGCCTCCTGACCCTCGCGAAGGCCTCCCCCAAGTACCGCTGGCTGATGATCTTCAAGGGGCCCACGGACATCGAGCTGAGGGTCCTCAAGCCGGGCACCGGGAGCATGCCGGGGGAGTACGGCAAGGTCCAGGGCGCCAAGTGGGGCATCGGCGGCAAGCTGGTGTGGGACAGCCGGCTGGGCGGGTTCAAGATCGGGGCCACCTGGAGCCGCGGGACGGTGCCCGACGGCGAGTACGTCAAGCTCTGGCGCTTCTTCAAGGCCGGCAACACCGAGAAGCAGATTCCCAAGGTGACCCTCCTGGCCAAGTACGAGCTGGTGGAGGGCACCGCCCTGGACGAGGCCATCGAGCAGCAGGAGCAGCTCATCAAGCAGGAGGCCTTGAAGTCGGGGACGACGCAGACGACGGAGACGACGCAGACGACGCAGACCACGGAGACGACGCAGACGACGACGACGTCGCAGACCACGCAGAACACCGTCAGCGACCCCATCGACCTCTTCGACGTCGTCCTCTGGTCCGGCCTGGTGACCGCGGTGATCGGCGCCTACACCCAGGTCGAGGAGGGGCTGAGCGCCCTCAAGAAGCGCATGCTCGCCGAGACCGACGACGTGGATCTCCAGACCATCGCCAAGACCAAGCTCGACGACGTCACCGGCACCAGCGTGGCCTCCGTGATCCTGGCGCTGCAGGGCGTCAACGTGAAGAACAAGCAGCAGCTCAAGACCCAGCTCGGCGAGCTGAAGACCACGATCAACCAGATGATCACCTACATCAACGACGACGTCCGGGTGGCGGCGGTGGACGTGAACCTGCCGGGCGGCGATCACATCAAGATCGGCATGGCGAGGGACTTCGGTGGCGCGCTGAAGGACGTGCTGGCCTACATCTCCAACCTCGGGGTGTGAGCCGTAAGTCAGCGAAAGGCACTTGGGGGTGACACGAGCCTCGCTATCGTTAAAATGCGGATGAGCATTGAAGCTCACCCCTAGCGGCTCTCCCCCCGCTGCCCCGCCAGGATGGCTCCGGCGACCCCCCTCGACCCCGCGGACACCTTCTGGTTGTCCGCCGTGTCATGGTGCGACCTCCGCCGGGCCATCCCTGGTGTCCTCCAGAAACTATTGACGAAGAAACACTTTGCCCCGCCTGCACTCCCCTGGACGGGGAGAGGATCGCTGCCCCCGTGGCGTCGAAGGCCGCGGACCCGCGACACCTCTCTCAGGCATCCCGCGCACCTGCGGCGGTGGACGTGCCGGTGATGGTTCGGTGAACCATATTTTTGCGCATAAGCCAACAAAGCCAATGCAAGCTGTCCCCCTTCGCTCCCTTCTTCCGTAGGAGTTCTCGTGCCTACTGACGCCAAGGCCGTCGCAGCCCTCCTGTCCCTGGCCAAGACCTCTCCCAAGTACCAGTGGCTCATCATCTACAGGAGCCCGACGGACATCGAGCTGCAGATCGTCAAGCCCGGTGCCGGCAGCCTGCCCGGCATCTACGGCCGCGCCAAGGGCGCGCAGTGGGGCGCGGGCGGCCGCCTGGTCTGGGACTCCAAGCTCGGCGGCTTCAAGATCGGGAAGAACTGGACCCGCGGCATGGTGGTCGACGAGGCGCTGGAGAAGCTCTGGCGTGGCTTCAAGGCGGGGAACAACCAGAAGGGCCTCCCCAAGATCACCCTGCTCGCCAAGTACGAGCTGGTGTCCACCGACGACATCAACCTCCTGGTCGAGACGGTCGTCCAGCAGATGATCGAGCAGAACATCGACCCGAACGTCGGGCCGGTGCTGCAGACCCAGGAGGTCGACCCCAACCAGACGACCGGGCTGGACGCGACCGAGCTGGACGACACCCCGCCTCAGAACCAGATGCTCGACCCGCTCGACCTGTTCGACGACACAGCCTGGTCCAACTTCTCCGGGGAAATCACCGACGCCTTCGGGGTCACGCAGAGCGGCCTGAACAAGCTCATCGACCTGATGAAGCAGTCTCAAGACCCGGTGGTGCGGGACATCGCCGACAAGGAGCTGCGGAACAGCCTCACCCGGGGCTCGTTGGAGGGCACGATCGGGTCTCTGCTCGACGTCACGGTGAGCCAGGGCGACTCCAAGCGCGTCGCCATCACGGCCTGCAAGAAGTACCTCCAGGATCTGGAGGAGGCCCTTCAGTCCGACGTCATCAAGGCGGTCGATGACAACGTCAAGGGTGAGCAGGGGGCCACCCAGGTCACCATCGGGTTCCAGACCACGCTGCTCCCGACCGTCCAGTCCGCCCTCGCCTATCTCCACAACGTCGGCTTCTGAGCCTGGAGCGCGTGAACCATGCCTTCATTCCTGAAACTCAAGCGAATCTTCCGCGAAGATGTCAACAGCGACGCGCACGCGAACAACCGCCAGCGGCGCTACAACAAGGCCGTCCAGACCCTGGATGAGCTGGCGGCGCTGCTGTTGAGCTGGGCGGATCTGAAGTACGGCAGAGCAGAGCGCCTTGGCTACGTGCAGCAAGAGGCCGTCCTGCGCAACCACGTGGTCATGGCCTACAACACCAGCACGAACAACTTCAAGCAGGGGGCCGAGCGGCTGGAGACCCGCAAGACTGAGGCCCGCGACCTGCTGGCCAACGCCTGGCGCAGGAAGCGGCGCTGCGACAACCTGGCCAACGAGGCCTTCGCGACCTACCAGCAGGTCTCCCTCAAGATCCACGACCTGGACGTCAACAAGCCCGATGAGCCCGAGCAGAACGACAACAGCAACGAGGCGAACGAGGCCCGGGCGAGGCGCACGCTGATCGCAAACTTCATCCGCCGGGCCAACGCTTTCGACGCGGAGATCGAGGGGCCGCAGCGGGAGACGTACCTCGAATCCCTCAACAACCTCCAGGACCTCGGCGCCCGGTTGACCCAGCTCGAGCAGGAGGTCGTCGAGGCCGGCGGCTCCACCGTGGACGAGTTCAAGATCCCCAACGTGGGCGGCGTGGAGTTCGACATCGGCAAGATGTACCCCGGGCTCGAGGACAAGCCCCGCTCCGAGCGCTACGAGGCCATCGAGGTCATCGAGCAGCAGCTCAACCGCGGCAAGCAGCTCGTTGACCGCTTGATCAGCCCGGACTTCGATCCGGACACCGCCGACCCGCCGACGCAGCGGGACCTCGCCGCCTTCGCCTGGTACATCCGCGCCTCTTCGGAGAACCAGCAGGGCAAGGACTGGGTGAAGGGGGCGATCCAGATCCCGGACCCGGACGGCAAGATCAACAAGTGGCTGCGCCGCCTGCCGCAGAACTACCAGCGCGGGACATCCCACCTGCCCAAGGACACCCCCGGCGGCAAGTCCTTCATGCAGAACAAGTCCATCAAGGCGGCCAAGGAAGAGGGCGAGGACCGCGCGATCGGCATCGACTTCTACACCTCCGACGACTACTTCGACGATCCGATGCTCAAGCTGCCCTACGGCCTGCAGGCGATGTTGTTCCAGACCTTTGAGCGCGGTGATCAGACGCGACTGTACATCAAGATGGAGACCGAGGGCGCCAAGGTCAAGGGCACCTTCGGCCGTGAGTACACCTCGAAGGACACCAAGCGCGCGCAGGCCCACCTGGGGAACCTCGTCAAGTCCCACGGCAGGAACCTGGTGAAGAAGATCAAGTTCTGGAGCAAGAGCACGGAGTCGGACCGCTTTGGTGAGAAGTGGTCCGACGTGCCGAAGCGGGTCAAGAAGCCCTGGGAGGCGCTCGTCACGGCGCTCAAGAAGACGAAGTCCGGCATCAAGCTGGCCGCAAAGCCCGAGGTCGGCGTGATGTATCGGTTGACCGCGCAGGTGGACGCCTGGATCGATGAGGTGGCCCCCGACGTCGACGCCCCCGAGATGTTCAAGAACAAGAACATCCCGTCGGAGGACGTGTTCAACGAGGTCGTCGAGGCGTACAACGCCCTCGTCCTGCAGCTCGACATCGAGTACGGAGGAGACGAGGACCTGATCGACTACCGCGTCGGCAACGAGATCATCATGTCCCACCGCTCGCTCCGGTCCGTGGGCACGATGCAGGACTTCGGGCTCGACGACAACGACCTGCAGGAAGTGTACAACGAACAGTTGGGCCCCGACAAGCGCTTCCCGTGGCTGGACTCCAGCGGCAACCTCATGCCGCCCGATCCGAATGAGACCATCGGCCACCCCGAGCGTCAGACCGATGACATGGGGCTCTCCTTCGGCAGTGAGAAGCAGTGGATTGCGTTCCTCTGGCAGCAGTCGGAGTTCGGCAAGGCCCCGGATCCGAACGTGGCACAGAACCTGATCGAGCACCTGCGGAACGAGCTGGATCGGCAGGACACCATGGAAGACAACCTCGACAACCTCGTCGACGATCCGAACGTGAGCACCGTCCCGGATACGGGCCTGCTGAACGACATCATGGACAGCGGACTGCAGGGAGTGAAGTCCAAGAAGCCCAAGAAGTCCGTCAAGTTCCAGGATGAGACCACCCAGACGACACAGAACACGACGACGACGAACACGACGAACACGACGGACACGACGAACACGACGAACACGAATACGAACACGAACACGAACACGACGACCACCACCTCCCCCAGCCCGCTGGAGACGATGGTCGAGAACACGAAGCTCCGCAAGAACGACCCCTACCGTCTCGACAACGTCTTCGACGACAGTGAGAAGCAGGAGTAATGTCGCATGAGTGAGCCCGCCTGGCTGGCCGTCGTGGCCGAGGTCAAGGAAAGTGGAGATCCCGCCGCCTTCATCTATACGGCGGCGGGCGAGGACGGCGCCCCCACCCTGCTGGTGGGGCGGCCCAAGGTCCCGCCGATGGAGATGGTGGGGCTGATGAAGTCGGCGCAGGACAAGACCCTGGTCATGGGTCAGGTCCAGCGCAGCGACGCCCACAACCCGCTGTTCCGGACCGCGCGCACCGACCACCCCCAGCTCGGTGAGCACCTCAAGGGGCCCTTGGCCGAGGTCATGCCCTGGCTCGCGAAGGCCCACGTCATCGGCCTCGCGGACGACGATCCCGACAAGGGGAAGTCTCCGGAGGCCGAGGACGGCGGCGACGGTGGCGGCGCGGTCGGTCCCTGGGCCGAGGTGGTCAACGGCGTGCAGGAGGACGGCGAGCCCGCCGCCTTCATCTACACGTCCGCGGATGAGAACGGGAAACCCACGCTGCTGGTGGGCCGTCCCAAGGTGCCGCCGATGGAGATGGTGGGGCTGATGAAGTCGGCGCAGGACAAGACCCTGGTGATGGGGCAGCTCCAGCGCAGCGCAGGCGGGCGGCCCCTGTTCCGGACCGCCCGGACCGACCACCCCAGCTTCGAGTCCGACCTCAAGGGCGCGCTCGCGGCGGGCATCCCCTGGATGCAGGATTCGGTGGTGCTGGGGCTGGGCGATGAGGACCCGGACCAGGGCGCCGATGAGCCGGAGCCGGAGCCGGAAGCGGCGGCGCCTGCGCCCGCGGCGGCTGCCCCGGCGCCGCAGCAGGCCGCCCCGGCCGCCGCGCCTGGCGAACCCGAGCCCCGCTACCCCGAACCTCCCCCCCCGCCGCCGGACCCCGGCGTCGGCTCCCGCTCCTCCCGTCAGGACCGCGCCGCCGCCCGCAAGGCCCGGCGAGCCGCCGAGGGCAAGGTGCGCTTCCAGGAGATCATGGACGCCCTGGTGACCCGCTGGCGCCGCGAGCTGGTCGAGGAGGCGGTGGACCTGGCCCGCACCATCGCGGCGAACTCCGACACCGTCCCCCTGCCCGACGCGCTCAACAAGAAGACCGAGACGGCGGTTCGCGCCATCGAGCAGGGCGCCCGCAAGTGGGCCCTGGCCGTGTCCAGCAAGGACATGGAGGACTTCATCAACGTCGAGGTGCCCCTGGACGAGGTCCGGGACGTCCTGGACGGCAACGCTGCGGCCGACGCCGACAACCTGCACGACGCCTGCTCGGACGCCCTGCGCCGGGTGGGCGAGGTGTCCAAGGCCCTGTTCGGGCAGCTCAAGTGGCGCGACCGCATGCCCGGCCACAAGGTGGTGCGCCTGGAGGACAACCTGGAGGCCGCGAAGGATCTCGGCGCCGACCTGCTGGATCTCGTGCGGATCCTCTCCGGCGTACCCGAGGCGGAGACCTAGGCCGCGACCCAAGCCTGCGGCCCGTCATTTTTCTTACGAAACCTCTTACCCTTCCCCCGCAACCTCAATAAGTGCTGATTCGCAAAAACACGAATGCCTATTGAATCAAACATCCTGCTCGGCAAGGTCCTGGACAACAAGGACGAGGAAGGCCTCGGCCGCGTCCAGGTGGAGCTTCGCGGCTTCGCCGAGGCCTGGACCACCCCCTGGCTGCGGGTGCTCCAGCCCAGCGCGGGCGCGGAGTTCGGCCACTACTTCCTGCCCGACGTGGACAGCGAGGTCGTCATCCTGCGGGGCTTCGGCGACCACCCCGACGGCCTGATCGTGCTCGGCTGCCTCTATGGCCTGGACAACGCACCCTCGGCCACCGCCATCGACGCCGACGGCAACAACGCCATCAAGCAGCTCCGCACCAAGGCGGGGCATGAGATCACCCTCAGCGAGGTCTCCGGCGAGGAGAAGATCTCCATCACCACCTCGGACACCAAGCTCAGCGTGGTGATGGACATGGCCAACGGCGAGGTGATCATCACCGGCGACAAGGCCGTCAAGATCGTCTCCACCGAGGCCGTCAACGTCACCGGCAAGACCGTCGTCATCACCGGATCCACCAGCGTCACCATCGAGAAGTCCGAGACGGTCAAGATCGACGGCGCGAAGACGGTGGACATCAACGGCTCCAGCAAGATCTCCCTGACGGGCGGCGAGGTCGCCATCAGCGGCAGCGCGATCAAGCTGGGGTGACCACCATGAAGCTCCCCACCACCTCCCCGTTTCGACGCTCCCACGAGGTGTCCTGTCGCCTCGGACGGGGGCGGTCGTCCATCCCTCGGGAGCCGCCCTGCGTGCTCTACGGGGTTCGCAGACTCCGGTTTCCCTTGCTGGCGCTCCAGGTTTCGCGGGACCTGGGCCCGGCGCGGCATGCCCTCGAGCAGAGGGTCGTCGCAGGGACTCTGGAGATCACCTACCCGTTCAAGCCGGTGCGGGTCCCCCGAGCCGGCTCCAACAAGCCGCCAACCGTCTCCTCATGATGGAGTGATCCGTGCCCGAGTACCGCACCCCAGGCGTATATATCGAAGAGATCTCCGGTGGACCTCGCCCGATCCAGCCGTCGTCCACCACTGACACCGGATTCATCGCGGTGCTGACGCTGCCCGACTCGTTCAACGCGGGTCGGGGCAAGGCCTCCGGGATGTTCGTGCCGGCCATCGCCGATGAGCCCCAGCTCGCCTGGAACAGGGCGCTGGCGTTCCGGCCGCTGGTCGAGGTCGCCGCCGCCGCCGACATCGCCGATACGGCCGCGTCGGCGTCCGCCCCGGCCTCGGCGGACGGCAAGAAGGACGACAAGTCCAAGTCCTCCAGCGCGTCCAAGACCGCCGCCAAGGCCCCCGATGCGTCCTCCGAGAACCGGCTGCGCACCCTCGTGGACGCCGCCCTGCCCGGCAAGTGGGACATCCAGGCCCCCAACGGCGACGACGCGATCACCCTGACCAACGCGGCCGGCGACGCCATCCGGTTCCCGGTCAGCCGCACCCTGATGAACGTCAAGGAGGGCGACAACGGCGCCCGCGAGTGGGATCTGGCCTGGGGCGCGGACGAGGTCCGCGTGCTCCAGCTCATCAGCGGCTTTGCCCTGGCCCAGGGCATCAAGCACTCCGGTGACCTGCCCGTCGCCGACGCCCGCAAGTCCGCGTCCATCGACGCCGACACCATCCACGACGCCCTGGCCGGGAACGCCCCGGTCATCCACAGCCTGGAGGGCTACCACGCCTGGCGGGCCGAGTTCGCCGAGGCCCTGTTCAAGGAGATCGCCTACCAGACCTCCAAGGGCGTGAACGAGAGCAAGGCCCAGGCCATGTGGGACACCCTCTCCGGTGACGCCAAGCAGGCGTGGGACTACTGGCTGCGCAGCCACCCCGGCATCCGTCGCCTCGAGCTGGCGCTGAGCGGCTTCTTCGAGAACGGCGGCACCAGCGCCTACATCGCCTGCGCCGTGCAGACCCACGGGGCCGGCGGCCCCAACAAGCGCGCCTTCCTGGAGCGCTCCTTCGACTCCGTCGCCGCCGTCGCCATGCTCTGCGCCCCTGGCCTGGAGCTGTCCTGGCAGCAGGCCATCCTGGACTACGCCGGCCCCAAGGGCCGCGGCGATCTGTTCGCCATCATGGAGGCCCCCCGCTACCTGCTGACCCGCGCCCCCCGCGGCACCGAGGTCGACGACTTCCGCTGGACCCGCGGCGACTCCCCCTACGAGATCGCCCAGCTTCAGGTGGCCTCGGCCCCCGACGCCACCGAGCTGCGCTTCGGCGGCTACTCCTCGGACACCGTGCTGGACCGCTCGGTCCCCCGCGACGACGGCGGCTACGGCGCGGCCTACGGCCCCTGGCTGATGGTCGACAACCCGCTGTCCAGCGGCGCCCATGACCGCTACGTGATCTGCCCGCCGGCCGGCCACGTCGCGGGCGTCATCGCCATGACCGACCTCAAGGGCGGCGGCGGCGTGCACAAGGCCCCGGCCAACGAGCTGGTGTCGGGCGTCGCGGAGCTGGTCACCAGCGTGTCCGACCGCGAGCAGGGCACCCTCAACATGAAGGGCATCAACATCATCCGCCACCGCCCGGCCGCGGGCATCCGCATCTGGGGCGCGCGCACCACCGCGTCGGACCCGCTGTGGACCTACGTGAACGTGCGGCGGCTGTTCCTGTTCGTCGAGCGCTCTGTGCGGGATGCGATCAACTGGGCGGTGTTCCTGCCCAACAACGACGTCACCCGCCGCGACCTCGCCGACACCATCGGCAGCTTCCTCTTCCAGCTCTACAACCGCGGCATGCTCGACGGTGTGAACTGGAAGGACAGCTTCCAGGTCCAGTGCGACCGGGAGAACAACCCCGACGTGGACGTGCGCAGCGGCATCCTGACCGTGGACGTGCAGTTCCGCCCGGTGTTCCCCGCCGAGTTCATCCGCATCCGCTTCCGCCAGACCCCCATGGCGGCCCCGAGCTGATCCCTGCTGTTTCAACATCACGCCCGGAGGCGGACAGCCGCCTCCGGGTCAACACCCCCCAGGTTCTCTGAGGAACGAGGTACACGATGGCGCTCATCCCCCAGATGGAAATCGACAACTACATTGGCGCTTGGAATTTCCGCGTCAAGATCGACGGCGTGACCGACGACGTCAACCAGGGCTTCATCCGCATCAGCGGCGTCGTCTCCCAGTCGGAGCCGATGGAGTTCATGCACGGCGTCGACCCCTACGTCCGCAAGGCCCCCGGCCGGGCCAGCTTCGAAGACATGACCCTCGAGCGGGTCTACAACGGCACCGACGCCTTCTACGAGTGGCGCCTCGCCATCGAGGAGGGCACGATCGACCGCAAGGATGTCGTGATCGAGCTGATGAAGCCCGACGGCAGCCTCGCGCGCACCACCAAGTGCATCAACGCCTACCCCAGCCGCTGGGAGCTCCCCGAGATGGACACCAGCGGGTCCAGCGGCGCGGTGGAGCGCATCACCCTGACGATGGAACGCGTCATCACGACGTCGTAAGGAGACTTGCGTGTCCGGACCTCAGCTCCCCAGCTATCGCGAGGTGGTCTCGCTGCCTGTCGGCTTCAAGGACGCTCAAGGCGAGCTCGTCCAGGAAGCCGAGGTGCGGCCGGTCACCGGCGCCGACGAGCTGTACATCGGCATGTCGCCGGAGTACAACCGCAGCCCGAACGATCTCGTCTACAAGACGCTCCTGCTGTCCAGGACCGTGACCCGGCTCGGAGACAAGAAGCCGGTGTCGATCCACGACATCAGCAAGCTGCACGCGATGGACGTGCGAGCGCTCGAGTATGCGGTGTATCGCTTGACCTACGGCGCCGATGCCCTGCCGGAAGAGGACCCCGACGAGCCCGGGGGGTGACGGTGACCTACCCGCTGGACAAGCTCCGGGCGGAGGTGGCGTTCATCGCCTACCACCTCCACTGGAGCCTGGCCGAGATTCTCGAACTCCCGCACCGTGAGCGGGTCCAGTGGGTAGGTCAGGTCAGCAACATCAACAAGGCGATCCTCGAGTCGGAGCGCTGAGAGATGGCGTCACCGGTTGGCCACTTGTCTGACCGACGCGTGCGGGTCGAGGTCGGCGTCGAGCCCCAGAAGGGGCAAGGCGCCGCCTTCGTGGCCCTCTGCCTGGTGGTGGTCGTGCCACCAGGCGTGGGTCGCCTCGCCTGGCACTTCCCGCGGGCGGTGGTGCGCAGGACGCGCTTCGCCCAGCGGTCGGAGGGCTCGGTGGAGCACCTGCGCTTCACCGCCGTGCAGGACTTCGGGCGCCTGCCCGGCCTGGACCCGCTGCTGCCCAGTCGGCTGCGGGACTCGGTGGTCCTGGCGCTCACCGCCGGGGCCGAGGCGGTGGACATCCTGGCGGTCCACCTCAGCGGCCTGGCCCCCTGGAACCTCGATGACGAGCGGATCATGGGGCTGCTCGACCCGTTCCTGGAGGAGATGCCCGGGGCGATGATCGTGCTGCCGGACCTGGGCGGCCCCTTGAGCACCGGGCCGGAGCTCATGGCGCCGCTGGACGAGCGCCGCTCGACCCTGGAGCGCACCCTCAAGCGCTTCGCCGAGGGCCTGCGCGAGCGCTATCAGGTCGCGCTCTTCGACCTGCCCCCCGACGAGCGGACCCCCGATGACGACCTGTTCCCCCGCCTGGCCGGGGTGGACGCGGCGGCCTGCTGCTGGACGGGCACGCCCATCCGGCTGCGGGCCCACGGCTGGCGCTCAGCGGCGGTGGCGTCCGCCGCCATGCTGGCCGCCGATCCGCTGGATGTGTTCGGCGCGATGGCCGGCCGCACGGTGACCCTGGGCCCGGGGCGCCGGGCCCGCCGGGACAAGGGCATGCTGCTGGGCCGCGCCCCCCTCTACGAGGATCGTCGCCCCGACCGCAGCGAGTACGCGATCCAGCTCCGGATCGAGGGCCGGCAGGACGTGGCCCACGTCGTGTCCGAGGGCACGCTGCGCCGCCCCATCGGCGCCTGGCGCATGCCCGCGCTGCGCACCGCGAAGGCCCTGCACCGCTCCATCGTGCGGGCGGCCGACCCCTTCGTGTTCCGACCGCTTCAGGAGGCCGAGGCCTTCAAGCTGGTCATCGCCTTGAGCCAGATCATCCGCCCCTTCGCCGACGAGGGCATCATCGTCGGCCCGGGTGGGGCTGGCGCCCCCGAGATCGACGCCCAGGTCGACCGCAACCCGGCCACCCCCGGGTTCGTGGCGGATGTCACCGCACAGCTCCGCCCCTGGGCCCGCAATGTCCGCATCCGCGTGCGGGTGCAACCCGGCCAGAAACCCGCGCTGGAGGGAATCTGATGGGCCTCATCCCGACCTTCTCCCCTGACTCCGAGCTGGCGACCCACCCGATCAACGTCGGGTTCCACTTCTATGTGATGGTCGGCCTGGAGACCCTCGGCGACTTCCACGCCGTCGAGGGGATCTCGATCGAGCAGAACGTCTTCAAGTACAGCGAGGGTGGCCGCAACCACTCCACCATCAACAAGCGCTGGGACGGCCCGGCGCGGCGGGGTGAGGTCACCCTGCGCTGGGGCATGCTCAGCCGCCCCGCCCTCTACCAGTGGATGATGGCGGTGGAGCGGGGGTACTTCTTCCGCAAGGACGTCTACATCCTCCAGCTCGATCGGCAGAAGTCGCCGCTGCGGCTGATCCGCCTCAGCAGCGCGTTCCCGGTGCGCTGGAACATGGGCGCCATCGACGCGAACAGCAACAGCTGGGCGGTCGAGGAGCTGGTGCTGACCTACGACGACGTCAACGTGCTCGTGATCCCCACGAACATCCTGGCCTTCTTCTCCACCGAGATCCTGAACACCATCTCCGGTGTGGGGCGGGCGGACTTCTCGGACTCCGAGGACTCCGAGATCACCACCAGCGACGCCGAGCTCGACGAAGGCTACTGGAACGAGGTCGAGGAGTGGCGCACCAAGCGGGAGGAGGAGCGCGCGGCGCTGGAGGCTGAGAAGGCGGCGGCCGAGGAGTCCGGAGAGGAGCCCGAGCTGACCGACTACGAGAAGGACCAGGCCGACCTGGACGCATGGCGTGCCGAGCAGGAGGCGGCCCGCGAGGCCGAGGCGGCAGAGAAGGCTGCGGCCGAGGAGGCCGGCGAGTCCACCGACACGGTCACCAGCGCCTTCGGCGACGACATCCGCGACGCCGACGAGGAGGCCGAGGACGCGGACGCTCCGCCCCCGCCCAGCGCATTCGCCGATGACGTCGGCGAGGAGGATGAAGAGGAGGAGGACGACGAGGACGCCCCGCCGCCGCCCAGCGCCTTCGCGGCCGACGTCGGCGAGGACGACGGAGAGGAGGAGGACGACGGCGAGGCGCCCGCGCCCCCCAGCGCCTTCGGCGACGACATCTACGACTCCGACGACGGCGGCGACGATGGCGACGACGCCGGCGGACCCACGGACGAGGAGGCCTGAGCCATGTTCAACCTGGCCCTTGAGATCGCGAAGATGGTCACCTCGGACGAGCCGGACAAGGCGGTGCTCGCCTGCCTGGACAACTCCGACTGGTCCATCGACCCGCTGCCCTACAACCCGGAGAACCTCCAGCTCCAGCGCAGCGTCACCTGGGCCCCCGGCAACGAGGCCCTGGTGCCCTGGGGCTCGCTCTCCTACACCAAGGGCGGCCCCGACAGCCTGAGCTTCTCGCTCCTGTTCGACGAGTCGGAGCTGCTGCCCAAGAGCACGCTCCTGCGCACCGCGCTGTCCTACCTGCCCATCGTGGCGATGGCCACGGCGACGGCGGTCGCTGAGATCCCTGGGATGAGCAGCCTTCTGGAGCAGTCCGTGCTGCCCCACGTCGTGGCGCTGTACCGCCTGACCATCCCGCTGGAGACCCACACCGGCAACGCGGGCGGCCTGATGCGGCCGCCTGTCGTGGCGCTGTTGTGGGGACCGTTCCAGTTCTGCGGCGTCATCGAGTCTGTGTCGTTTGACATCAAGCCCTTCGATCGCGAGGGCTTCCCCCGCCGGGCCACCGCCCAGGTGACCATGAAGGGGCGCGCGTTCCAGAAGCTGGCCAGCGTCGACGCCCTGTTCGACCCCACCTTCACGCCCAGCGCGGCCAGCGACAACATCGAGGCGCTTGACGTCGGCTTCTTCGACGATCCCCGCATGGATCTGCTCGAAGAGATGGACACGGGGGTCGACGACTTCTGATGGCCGACCCTACGCTCGTCTACCCGCAGGTCAAGCTGACCCTGACCCCCGCGTCGGGCAGCTCCAGCATCGACGTGACCCCGTGGGTGCGCAGCCTGCGGTGGTCGGACTCCTCCGAGCAGCTCAACTCCATGAGCGTGACGCTGGTGGTGCCCGAGGCCGATGATCTGGGCGACGACACCCTGGACGACTTCCAGACGATGGTGTTCCTGCCCGGCGGCTCCTTCAAGCTGGAGTTCTACGAGCACCCCACCGGGAGCACCCCCAGCACCACCCTGGCCATCGACCCCGCGCCCACCGGCGACATCGTGTCGGTGCGCCACGGCTTGACCGTGGACGGGCGGTGGACCGTGGCGCTGACCGGGCTGGAGAGCCTTCACCGCCTCAAGGGCATCAACATCACCAGCGTGCCCGACGGCACCGCCACCGTCGAGGTCGCCGACCTCATCGCCGAGTGCGGCGAGGAGGTCAAGGCCACCGGCAAGCTGGAGGGCAAGAGCTACGCCGAGGACACCCCCATCATCCTCGACCAGTCCAAGCTCGCCCTGCTCAAGCAGATCGCCGACCGCAGCAACCAGCGGATTGTGTGGGATCCGGAGGCCAAGCAGATCGCGCTGAAGGACCGGGACCCCAGCGAGGACGTGACCGTCACCTGGGGCTTTGATCTCAAGGAGATCAACATGACCCTGGACCTCTCCCAGGTCGCGACGGCGGTCGAGGTGATGGGGCTCCAGCCCCTGGGAAAGGAGGACCTGAACGTCAACATCACGGCGGTCAAGCTCACCCGCCAGTCCTCGGACTTCCTGGGCACCGACCTTCGAAAGAGCGCATTCGGGGCCAACAAGGTCACCGAGCAGTCCTGGGGTCAGGCGTGGCCGGTGGGCTTCCCCAACACCAAGGACAACCTGATGACCCGCGCCAACGCGGTCATGCAGAACCTCTCGGACAAGTTCGTGATGGGATCGCTGTCCTGCCTGGGCAAGCTCAAGGCTTCCCAGGACTGCACGGTCACGGTGGCCGAGGCGCCCTGGCCCTACAAGGGCACCTTCGTCATCTCGGACGTGACGCACACCTATTCGCCCGATGACGGCATCACGACCGAGATCACCTTCTACTCCAACAGCCTCGCGGCGAAGACCTAGAGGGCGCCTGTGCTGACCACGCTCCATCCCGCTGTGCTGCTCGGGTCCCGCCGGCCCGCCCTGAGCCCCGCTCAGGCCCTGGCCACCCGCATCCGCATGGTGCTCGAGACCCGCCCCGGCGATCTGCCCTTCCGCCCCGACTTCGGCTGCGATCTGTCGTCCTTCGCCGGCCAGCCGGCCACCGATCGCCGCATCGAGGCGGTCAAGCTCCAGGTCGAGGCCGCCCTGGTCACGCAGATCCCCGGCATCAAGGTCCGCCGCATCGAGGTCAAGGCGGTCACCGACGTGGGCACGGCCCCGGGTCGGCTCCGCGAGGTGCCCCTGGCTGAGGCCGCCCTGGTCCGGCTGGGCGTGCAGGCCACCCTCGATGTCCGCCTCGACGTCAGCTCTCCCGCTGGCGAGGTCTCCGTCTCCGCGAACCTCTCTCCCTGATTCCCTGGAGGACCGGTGCAGGTCTCCCGCCCCGTCACGCTCAAGCTGGACCGCGAAGCGCTGCTCGCAGACGTGCGCGCGCGGCTGGAGCAGAAGCTCGGCGCCTTCGCCGGCCTGCTCGATGATCCCTCTGATCCGGGCTGGCTGCTGGTCGAGGAGACCGCCTGGATGGTGGAGATGCTCTCCGAGCAACTCGACCGCTACCCCTGGGCGGTGCTGCGTCAGCTCGTCCACCTGATGGGCGGGCAGCTCCGCCCGGCCCGGCCCGCCCTGGGCTGCGTGGTGCTGCGGCCCCTCCAGTCCGGCGTCCTGGAGATGCCCGTCAGCGCCGAGCCCCAGGTGAGCTTCACCTCGGCCCGCACCGAGTCCCGGGACCTCATCCCCTTCACCCCGCTGGAGGCGCAGATCGCCCTGGTCCCTGCCGAGATCGCCGCGATCGGCGATGTCGCCGACGACCGCCTGACCATGCGGGCGTTCCACCCGGGCCGCACCGACGCCCTCAACAAGGAGGTCGCCTGGATCGCCGAGGGCGAGCCCAGCATGGTCTTCGAGCACGAGCGGGTGCGGTTCACCCTGCTGGGCGCCCGGGTCCAGGAGCTGAAGGAGGCCCTGGAGCGCGGCGTCGCCGCGATCAAGTCGCGCGGCGTGGGCTGGCTGGGCGCGGAGGTCGTGCCCATCGACAACCAGCGCCTGGCCCTGGAGGTGTACGTCGACCTCGGCGCGGCCTTCGCCGACGTCGCGCCCGGCGGCCTCGCCCCCGGCGGCGACCTGGAGCCCGCGTGGGGCGCGCTGGACGACAGCATCTGGACCCCCCCGGTGCGCATAGCGGACGACCCCCGCCTGCCCCTGGACCTGCGACTGGGTCGCCCCCTGCCCGGCTCCCGGGAGGGCCGCATCCGCATCCCCGACGTGCCGGTGGACTTCCCCGTCGAGAAGCTGCTCGTGCGCGACCCGGTCCCCATGCCGGGCGACGTGGTGCGGTCGGTGTGGCGCACCCTGGTCAACGCGGACCGGCGGCTGTCCACGATGCGCCCCACCACGGAGCGCCGCCTGGTCTTCCCGGCCAAGGTCGAGAAGCCCCCCGAGGTCGAGTGGCTCCAGGGCGTGATGAAGGCCGACGCCTGGGTCTCCCTGACCGAGGACGGCCCGGCGCGCTTCGTCCACATCAAGCTGCCCCGAGACGCCCAGCGTGCGCCGACCCTGCGCCTGGCCCTGGTGGACGACCCGCCCCGGGACGCCGGTCCGGTGGCCCTGCGCGCCTACGGGCTCGACCCCTCCGATGGCCTGCGCGAGAACGTCCTCGACGTGACCCCGGCGTGGACCCTGCCCCTGCCCCCGCCCGACGAGCGCCCCCGCCTGATGCGGGTCAGCGCCCTGGACGTCGTCCTGGAGCCGGGCGTGGACGGGCTCCTGCTGGTGGTCCCCCCGGAGATCCAGGGGGTGCTCCTGAACCCGCTGCTGGTCGGCAACCTGGCGATCGTGCCCGACGGCCGCGACGTCACCATCGAGCGCACCGTGCCCACCCCGGTCTCCCTCCTGGAGGAGGACCTCGTCACCCCCGAGGTGCTTGACGACATGCTCGCCGAGCCGCTGCCGGACACCCTGGTGGCCCTGCTGCGCGCGTTGGAGCTGGCCCGGTTCGAGGTGAAGGGCCAGGACCCGCTGGTGGACTTCGCCGGGGTGGAGATCGACGCCGCCGCCGGTGAGCTGGTGCTCAACGCCCCGGACGCGCGCGGGGCGCTGCGGACCCTCCGCCCGGGCACGAAGATCGAGGTGAGCTGGTACCGGCGGACCCACGGCGGCGACGGCAACGTCGAGCCCGGGGCCATCTCCTTCTCCCAGCAGAAGGCCGCCCGCCGGCCCCGCATCGTGCGCGTGGCCAACCCCCTGCCCACCTTCTTCGGCCAGGACCGGGAGCAGGACGAGGCCGCGGTGGAGCGCCTGTTCGGGGCGTCCACCGGGGTGCCGGTGCTCGCTGCAGACTGGGAGCGCGAGATCCGCGCCGCCCTGGGCGTGCGGGGCGCGGGCTGGATGGTGCGGGTCTGGACCCACGGCGAGCGGGCGCACCTGAGCGGCGCGCTGTGGCCCTGGTCCCCGGATGGCGAGCCCGACGACGCGACCCGTCGCCTGCGTCGCCGCCTGGAGGAGGCCGGCACCGACACCCTCGCCGTGTTCATCGGAGAGCCCGGCAAGCTGCTGTTGGAGCGGGACCTGGACTGGGCCCGGCGCGCCGTGCACGCCCTGGTCCGCCGCATCCGCAAGCGCTCGCCCACCATCCGGGACGCCATCGTCGACCGGCTGGTGCCTCTGACCCTCCAGCCCGAGGCCCCCGGCGACGCGGTCCCGCTGCCCTGCTTCGACGTGCACGAGCTGCGCGGTCGCCTGGTGGATCCCCAGGGCACCGCCGCCGGGCCGCCTCGCGCCGCGCTGCTGCTCAACGCGGCGGTGTGCGCGGTCGGCGCGCCCACCGGGAGGCTGCGGTGACCCAGGAGCTGCTGCTGCGCCAGGCTGTCCTGGAGTGGGCCCAGCGGTCCGCGGCTGGAGAGCTGTCGGACCTGGACTGGGTCGAGACCGACCTCAAGCCCCGCAGGGCCCCGTTCGAGATGGTCCCGGACGGCGACGGGCCGCCGCGCTTCCGACACATGCCCTACAGTCGCTTCCTGCCGGAGGCGATGACCGAGGCGATGGTCGACGCCCAGGCCCGCGGCGAGGTCTCGGCGATGGAGGCGGTGATGATGCTCACCGCCCGCCCCGAGTGGCTCATCCTGGCCCGCCCGCTGCTGTGGTCGCCGCTGTCCCCGGAGCCTCGGCTGCTCGCCTGGCTGGTGGAGCGCTGGGGCATCGAGGCGTCCATGCACCGGGCCGACCCCAAGCGGCTCTCCCGCATCGCGGCGCGCCTGCCCCGGTGGCGCCCCCAGCGGGGCAACCTGGCCTCCGCCATCGAGATGCTCTGGGAGGGCGCTGGCGAGGCGGTCACCCTGAGCGTCGCCGCCCGCGATCGCGACGGCCCGGTGCCCCGACGCCCGGACGTGCGCGACGAGCTGTTCACCTGCCGCTCGGACGCCTGGTGGGCCCTGCGCCGCCAGCCCGGGGCGGCCCCCCAGTACCGGGTCTCCGGGGGTGCCCTGCGGCACCAGCCCCTGGAGGGTCCTGTCTTCGAACTCGTCCAGGAGGACGTGCTCATCGGCCTCGCCGACGGCGCGCGCCTCTCCCGCCACCTCATCCGACTGCTGCCGGCCTGGGCCTCGGTGCGGCTGGTCACCACCGAACGCTGAGAGGAGCCCCCCTTGACTTCCATGCCCATCCGATTTCGCCCTCGCGACGGCGCGATCCTCGATCTGGAGAGCCTCAACGCCCTGGCTGACGCCGCGCCGCAGGCCCTGCGCACGGCGCTGGCGGCGCGGTGGGGCGGGGTGGCCGGGGTGGTGCTCTCCGGCCTGGAGCTGGAGGGCGCCTGGTCCAGCAGCGGGCCTCCCGGCACGGTGCGCCCCGACCCGCAGGCCAGCGGCGTGGTGATCGGCCCTGGCCGGGCCGTCGTCCAGGACGCCGACGGGATCCCCCACCTCGTCGAGATCAAGGAGCCCCTGCGCGCCGCGTGGCCCACCCGCGCGGGCGCGGCGGTGCGCGGCGTGCTCGTGCTCACCCCCACCGTCGAGCCCCAGAGCGGGGCCGGCGGCCTGACCGTGGCCCGGGACCAGGTCAGCGTGCGGCTGGGCTTCGTGCCGATGGACCGCGCGGACGTGCCCCATGTGCTGCCGCTGGGGTCCTCCGTGGGCAACGGCCGGGACTGGGCCACCGACCTGCGCCGCATCTGGCAGCCCGGCCACCCCGGCGTGCGCAGCCTCAACGGCCGCCTGGAGGCGCTGGAGGATCCCATCTGGAACGCCGAGCCTGAGGGCGCGGTGTGGGAGCGCCAGGTCCTGGGCCGCAACTGGGTCCGCTACCAGACGATGGCCGCCAGCGCCCTGCAGGCCTCCCGCATCCAGCTCGCCACCCACGCGATGACCACCGCCGAGCGGGTTCGCCTGCTGGCCACCCTCTACCTGCTGCTCCGCCGCAGCGTCGAGCGCGCCGCCACCCAGCTCGCCCAGGTCATCGGCCCGGTCGAGGAGGCCGGCGTGTATCGCGCGGTGATCGAGGGCGTGGGCCCGGAGGCGCCGTGATCAACCCGCTCCAGGCCATGGCCCGCTGGCGCGCCGAGGAGAACGCGCTGGACTCCGCGCTGTCGCTGTTCGCGGCGGCGACGGCCTGGGGGTTCGCCTGGAAGCTGCTCTCCACGCCGACCACCGGTCGCCCGGCGACCGAGGTGGAGCTGGCCTGCGTCCTGGGGGGCTGCGTCGCGGTGACGTCGTGGGCGATGGCCCGGCACCTCTACATGATCGGGCGCCGCCGCCCCCGCCGCATCGTGTTCTGGTCGGTGGTGATCACCTGCGGCGTGCTGTTCGCCACGCGAGCGCTGATCCGGTACAGCTTCTCCAGCCGCTGCACCGAGGACATGGCCGGCGTGCTCAAGACCCCGGCGCACTGGCTCGGGGGCTCGGGCATCGACCAGATCTGCGTGGTGAACGAGGTCCCCGGCAACCCCTACCTCCCCGGCACCCTGCTGGAGCCGGCCTGGTCAGGGGACATCCCGGCCTGGCTGGCCATCCTGCTGGTGGCGGCGGCGGTGACCGGGGCCAACGGGCTGCGCGACCGGCGGCTGCGGTCCTCGGGCATCGGGGCAAAGCTCCTCGATCAGCTCGAGCTGGCCCCGGCGGCCGGCGTCGAGAGCGCCATCGGCAAGGTCCCCCCCGACGGAGAGGTCGTCGCCTGCGGCAACCCGACCCTGTGGGGCGAGATCTGCGGTCAGCTCTACCCGGCGAACAAGAAGTGGGAGCCCGGGGAGTGGTGTCGGCGCTGTCAGCAGCCCTTCCTGGCCGCGGACCGCATGCTGCGCTTCAACGTGGTGTCCCTGTGGACCTCGGACATCGACGTGCTCAACGGCCTGGAGCGCCTCGACACCCTGTCCTGGCCGATGGGCCAGCCCGTCCCGCCCGACGCTCGGGTGAGCGGTCGGGAGCGCTGGATCACGCTGGGCACCCTGGAGATGCCCGATGTCATCTCCGTGGCCCAGGCCCTCGCCCTGGCCCACGCGCGCCTGGAGATGTGGAAGGGCGCCGACGACCCGATGGTCAAGCGCGCCGCCCAGCTCGCCCGGGAGCGGGCCAGCCGCATCTGCGCCTGGATCTGGTTCGGCCAGGTCAGCCACCGCATGACCTACGCCCGGCCCACCCAGCGCGCGCGCTTCGCCCTGGGGGCCGCCCGGCTGCGGGATCTGGTGCCCGAGGGCGGCGAGACCCTGACGCTCCAGCTCGACGTGGGGCTGCTGCCCCTGGAGCTGCGCCTGGCCTTCCGCCGGCGCTTCGTCGACGAGACCCGCCCCGACGAGGTCCGGAACTCCAAGCTGGACCTCTGGATCCCGGTGTCCCCGCCACCTGCCCACAAGGGCGAGCCGGGGCTGTGGGTCGATCGCATCGAGGGCAAGGCGCTGCGCGCCTGGCTGGCCACCGACCGGATGCGCCCCGCGGGCGTCCGGGGGGTGAGCACGCCGCTGGGTTACCGCCCCTACAGCGCCGACGCCCCCATGACCGAGCTGCCTGTCCGCCCCCTGGGGCGCCTGGACTTCCAGCGGCAGCCCCTGGATGAGGACGGGGAAGAGCCCCGTTCACCGACCCTGCCCGGCGTATCCGTCGCCGAGTGGGACTGGTTCGAGCCCGAGCAGATCGAGCTGCTTCGCCGAGAAGCCCTCGTCCTGGTCGAGACAGACGCCGCCGACGAGGCGGCCAAGGAGGCCGTATGACGCGCACGAACCTGTGGGGGGCGCTCGCCATCGCCCTGGCCGGGTTGGTCGTGACAACACCGGCCTTCGCCGACACCATCGACGACGACGGCGACTGCTACTGCGAGGACAGCTCGAGCTGCACCAGCAGCACGAACGCAGCCTGCAGCACGATCAGCACGAACGACTGCGACGACACCGACGTCGACACCTACCCGGGCGCGGCCTACAACCAGTCGGGCAACGCCTGCCGGACCGACGCCGACGGAGACGGCTACGGCAGCGACAGCCCGGCCAGCGGGGTGACCGCGGGTACGGACTGCGACGACTCCGATTCGTTCACGTTTCCTGGTGCGGCCCAGAACCAGAGCAGCAACGGCTGCATGACCGACGTGGACGACGACGGCTACGGCAGCGACAGCCCGGCCACCGGCGTGACCGCGGGCTCGGACTGTGATGACTCCGACGCGTTCACCTACGTGGGCTCGGCCAGCCTCGACGGCGCGGCGCTGTGCACCCGGGACCTCGACGGGGACAACTACGGCGACGACAACCCCAGCAACGCCAACGTCGACGCCGGCACGGACTGCGATGACGCCGTCATCACCACCTTCCCGGGGGCGGCCTCCACCGACAGCATCACCGACTGCATGGCGGACGCCGACGGCGACAACTATGGGGACGACAACCCCAGCAACGCGAACGTCACCGCGGGCACCGACTGCGACGACACCGCCAGCGGGGTCAACCCCGGCGTCTCGGAGACCTGGTACAACGGCGTCGACGACGACTGCAGCGGCAACGTCAGCGACTACGACGCCGACGGCGACGGCGAGGACCACATCAACTTCTCGGGGGGTACGGACTGCCACGAGGGCACCGCCCAGGACGACGAGGTGACCTACCCGAACGCGGACAACCTCCTCCCGGAGCTGATCAACTCCGCCGCCACCGAGACCTGGTACGACGGGACCGACCAGGACTGCAACCTGGGCAGCGACTACGACGCGGACGTGGACGGCTTCGACAGCGACAGCTACGGCGGCACCGACTGCGACGACACCGACCCGAACGTCAACACCTCGGCGTCGGAGACCTGGTACAACGGGGTCGACGACGACTGCAGCGGCAACGCGAGCGACTTCGACGCGGACAGCGACGGGTACGACAGCGACCTCTACAGCGGCCAGGACTGCAACGACGCCAACCCCAGCATCAACCCGGGCGCGTCGGAGACCTGGTACAACGGGACCGACGAGAACTGCGACAACGCGAGCGACTACGACGCGGACAGCGACGGCTACAACAGCGACGCATACGGCGGCCAGGACTGCAACGACACGGCCAGCGCGATCAACCCCGCCGCCACGGAGATCTGGTACGACGGGACGGACCAGAACTGCGACAACGCGAGCGACTACGACGCGGACGTGGACACCTACGACAGCGACGGCTACGGCGGCGATGACTGCGACGACACGGACAGCTCCGTCAACATCGCCGCGACGGAGATCTGGTACGACGGGACGGACCAGGACTGTAACGGGTTGAGCGACTACGACGCGGACGAGGACACCTACGACAGCGACGGCTACGGCGGGACCGACTGCGACGACACGGACAACGCCATCAACCCCGCCGCGACGGAGGTCTGGTACAATGGGGTGGACCAGGACTGTAACGGGCTGAGCGACTACGACGCGGACGAGGACACCTACGACAGCAGCCTCTACGGCGGGACCGACTGCGACGACACCGACCCCAGCATCAGCGGCGGCTCCAACGAGGTGTGGTACGACGGCGTCGACCAGAACTGTGACGGGTGGTCGGACTTCGACGCCGACTACGACGGTCAGGATCACATGCACTTCGGCGGCGACGACTGCCACGAAGGCACCAGCTACGACGACACCACCAACCACCCCAACAACTACCCTCTGGACCCCGACCAGATCTACCTCGGGGCCACCGAGACCTGGTACGATGGGACGGACCAGGACTGTGACGGCGCGAACGACTACGACGCCGACGGCGACGGCTATACGCACCTGACCTACGGCGGGACCGACTGCCACGAGGGCACCAGCGCGGACGACCTCACCGCCTACCCCAACGACGCCAACTTCCAGCCGGACATCATCCACCCCGGCGCCGTCGAGACCTGGTACGACGGGACGGATCAGGACTGCAGCGGCGGCGGCGACTACGACCAGGACGGCGACGGCGAGGACAGCGACGTCTACGGCGGGACCGACTGCGACGACTTCGACAGCACCATCAACACGGCCGCGACGGAGGTCTGGTACAACGGGGTGGACCAGGACTGTGACGGCCTCTCGGACTACGACGCGGACTACGACGGCGAGGACAGCGACCTCTACGGCGGGACCGACTGCGACGACGCCGACGCCACCATCAGCGCCGCCGCGACGGAGGTCTGGTACGACGGGACGGACCAGGACTGTGATGGATGGTCCGACTACGACGCGGACTTCGACGGTGAGGACCACATCAACTTCAGCGGCACCGACTGCTACGAGGGCACCAGCGAGGACGACACCACCGCCTACCCCAACGACGGCGGGCTGGCCGCCGACCAGATCAACGCCGCGGCGTCGGAGACCTGGTACGACGGGACGGACCAGGACTGTGATGGATGGTCTGACTTCGACGCGGACTATGACGGCGAGGACCACCTGAACTACAGCGGCACGGACTGCCACGAGGGCACCACCGCTGACGACACCACCGCCTACCCCAACGACGGCGGGCTCGCCGCCGACACGATCAACGCGGCGGCCACCGACACCTGGTACGACGGGACGGACCAGGACTGCGACGGCGCGGACGACTATGACGCCGACAGCGACGGCGACCCCCACATCAACTACGGCGGGACCGACTGCCACGAGGGCACCAGCGAGGACGACACCACCGCCTACCCCAACGACGCCGGGCTCGCCGCCAACACCATCAACGGCAGCGCGACGGAGGTCTGGTACGACGGGACGGACCAGGACTGCGACGGCAACAGCGACTACGACGCCGACGTCGACGGGCACGACAGCGACGCCTACAGCGGCGACGACTGCGACGACACCAACGCCGAGGTCTCCCCCAGCTCCGCCGAGGTCTGCGAGACCGGCAACCAGATCGACAACGACTGCGACGGCGACGTCAACACCGAGGGCGGCTCTCCGTTCCTGGGCAGCGGGGAGGGCATCACCGCCTACATCGACCTGGACGCCGACGGCTTCGGCGCGCGCTGGGAGCAGAACTCCGACGGCACCTACGTCTACGACACCAACGGCAACCAGGTCGCCTACTCCTCGGTCCAGGTCTGCTCGTATGAGACGGGCTGGTCCACCTCGGGCACCGACTGTGACGACTACGACAACGGTCGCTACCCCGGCGCGCCGGAGTACTGCGACGGCGAGGACGACGACTGCGACGATCAGGCCGACGAGCCCGATGACCTCGCCACCGACGCCGGCTGCGTCGACCTCTACCGGGACGTGGACGGTGACGGCTACGGCGACCTGGACGTGAGTCTGTGCCTCTGCCTCACCGGCAGCTCCACCTCCACGTCCTACGGCGGCTACGACTACACCGACCAGATCGACGACTGCGTCGACACCGACCCCAACGTCTACCCCTACGATCCCTGCAACGACGGGGCGGACAACGACGGCGACGGCCTGACCGACTACAACGACCCGGAGTGCAACACCTGCGCCGACGGCATCGACAACAACGGCGACGGGCTGACCGACAGCGACGACGACCTGTGCCGCGACGCCACCACCGAGCCCCAGGAGGACGTCAACTTCGACACCGCCCGGTGGACCGAGGACGGCCAGATCATCCCCATCCCGGTGGACGGCGACGACAACGACTGCGACGGCCGCGTGCTCGCGCTGGAGCTGGACTGCGACGATGACGGCGCGCTGCCGGCGCTGCCCATCGCCGCCCCCACCGCCGGGACCAGCTCCGCCGCCGAGCTGGGCCTCACCCCCTGCGACCCCGACGTGCTGCTCACCGGGCAGACGGACGCGGGCGTGCTGGAGGTGCCCTGCTGGTCGGACCAGGACAACGTCCGCCTGCTGTGCGACGCGGCCACCGGGCTCTGGCTGTTCAGCTACACCGAGTCCACCGACGCCTTCGGCAGCCGCTACTCCGGCGGCAAGCGCATCTACTCCGCGACCCGGACCTGCAGCGGCACCTCCGACTGCGACGACCAGTGCTCGTCCCGCTGCCCGGACGCCTCGGAGTCCTGCGACGGCATCGACAACGACTGCTCCGGCGTGGTCATCGCCGACGCCAGCGCCTACGACAGCATCTACGCCGGGCTGCCGGACTCGATGATCAGCGGCGCGCAGAGCGTCGGCACGGTCTCCCTGGAGGAGATCGACCTCGACGGGGACGGCGTGTTCTCGTGCGGCTCCTTCTCCACGAGCAGCAGCCAGCCCTACGACGGCGGCGGGAGCTGCGACGCGGAGGCCCTGAACACGGACACCACCCTCGACGACTGCAACTCCCTGTGTGGGATCACCTTCCCGGCGGCCACCGAGCGCTGCGACGGCTTCCTGGGCGACTGTGACGGCGCGGCCGAGGGCACCGACGCCGACGGCGACGGGCTGGAGACCTGCGGCCCCTGGGTGACCGACGGCACCATCGTGGACGAGGACGTCTACGTCATCGTGGCCTCCTGGGGCAGCGGCACGACCACCACCGGCACCGGGGGCACCGGGATGGGCGGCACCGGCCTGGGCGGCACGGGGCTGACGGACTCCGGCGGGAGCACCGGCGGCACTGGCACCAGCACCGGCGGCACCGGCACCACGACCGGCGGCACCGGCGACACGGGGGGCACCTCCGGCGTGGCCTCGTTCAACGGGCTCGTCGTTCCCCTGATGCTGCCGCGCTCCGGCACCAGCACGGTCACGAACCTCACCAGCACGGTCGCGGCCTGCGACGTCACCCTGGCCACCGAGCTGCTCTCCCTGGAGTCTGCGCTGGGCTTGAGCGGCATCGTCGACGCGGCGATGACCGCCGGCACGCCGGAGTCCCTCGTGGACCTCTGCCTGGCCAGCGACGCCAACCTGAGCTGCGACATCGTGCGGCTCACCCTCACCGAGACCTCGGACACCGACACCTGCGACTCCACGACGCGCTGGACCACCGGCTTCCTGCCCGACTGTACCGGGTGGACCTCTGACGTGTGCATCGAGCCCGCCGAGGAGATCACCCGCACGGTGTGGACCCCCGCCCGCATCTTCGCGGCGCGCCGCACGGTCGCCCGCTACGACTGCGAGCGGCTCTACGGCACCACCTGCGACCTGGTGGACACCTCCACCATGCCCTCGCAGACCCTGAGCACCTCGGTCAACGACGCCGACGAGGCGGTCGCTGCGACCGCCTGGCTGTGGTGGAAGGAGCTGGCCCGCTACAGCCCGGCGAAGACCAGCCTGGTGGTGGGCTGGTGCTGGGGCGATCCGGCCTACGACCTGGGAGACAGCAAGCAGGTCGTGGGCGGGGACTGCTCCGACGGCGACGCCACCGCCAACCGGGACACCCCGGAGGGCCCCCAGGACCTGCTGGGCATCTGGTACGCCCGCCAGGGCACGCTCACCAGCGCAGAGACCTGCGCGGCCTGCCTCGACGGCATCGACAACAACTGTGACGGCTTGATCGACTGCGCCGACCCCACCTGCGCCGCCTGCTTCGTCGGGCAGGGCGCGGGCTGCGGCGGCGGCAGTCAGAGCCCCTGCGCCCAGGGCGGGTGCGCAGGGACCAACCCCATCGGCTGGAAGCTGCAGCCGCATGCCCTGTGGCTGGCCCTCGTCGGGCTGCTCGCGGCAGGGCTGCGGCGTCGCTCGGAGCGCGCTGACTCGTGATCGTCCAGGGACCGTTCACCTTCGACCTGTCGGCGCCCACCGCGAGCGCCGCCCGAGCCCTGACGGAGGCTGAGGCCGTCCTGCGCTCCGGCGGTCCGCCCAAGGAGGGCGACGGCAACGAGCCCGGGCTGTACGTGGTCTGGCACGACGACGACGGGCGCTTCGCCATCGCCGGCTTCTGGCTGGTGATCGGCCCGAACTTCCTGGGGGAGGGCCCGCCGCCCGCCCCCGAGGGCGTGCCCCCGTTCGCCCACGAGCTGCTCACCGCCCTGACCGAGCAGGTCTGGTGGCGCACCCTCCAGGTGTGGCCGGAGGAGGGCGGCACCTGGCGCCCCCTGGTGGTCGTGGAGTGGCCCCCGTCGCTGGCCTCCCGCGCCCCCCTGTCGCCCCCCGGCGTCGAGGTGCCCGAGCCCGACCCCTACGACCAGGGCGGCGGGCGCGGCGACGAGCTGGACGCCGGCTGGCTGGACGTGGGCCTCAAGGGCGGCGTGCGCGCGGAGGTGGAGGTCGAGAGCGACAGCGTGGCCCCCACCCGCATGGCCAGGCCCACGCTGCCCTCCCAGCGCGCCCTGCTGACGGTCATCTCGGGCACCCTGTCCTACGACCGCCGCACCCACCGGGGTGGCTTCCACCTGGTGGTGCCCGACGCCCTGCCCGGCGGGACCGCCGATCAAGCCGTCGCCCTGGACGAGTGGTGGATCGCCGCCACCCAGGCCCCGGCCCCGTCCACCGAGGAGCCCACCCCGCCCCACATCGGCCTGCCCCTGGGCTTGCCCGGCGGGCGCGTCGGCTTCCCCCTGTCGGGCTGGCTCACCCGGGCCCTCGCCCCCTGGCCCGAGCAGCTCTGGTCGGTGCGGTCCGGCGAGCTGCGCCCCCGCGACGTCGGCAGCCGCTGGATCGCCCAGTCGGCCCTGGCCTCCGCCATCACCCTGGGCATCCTCTTCGCCGTGTTCATCGTGTTCGTGGCGGTGGAGCGGGCCATCAGCTGGCCCCCCGAGGACCTGCCGCAGCCGCCCCAGAGCGACCCCCAGCCGGGGCTCTCCATCTGCTCCGCCGAGCCCCAGAGGTTCAAGGAGGAGCTGCGCTGCCAGCTCGGCGCCCTGTCGGGGGACACCCGGAGCTGGGGCTACGGCAACTGCGGCGACGCCCGGGATGAGGGCCAGGAGCGCCGCATGCCGACCGGCCCCCAGGGCGACCTCCGGGCGGCCTGGTGCGGGCTGCGCGACCGGGTGGCGCTGGACGGCGAGCCCGTGTTCACCGACGGGATCGGCGTGGGCGTGACCTGGGCGGACGTGGCGGCCTCGCAGGCCTGCTTCAACTCCCTGGGCCAGCCCTACGCCTACGAGCTGCCCGACGACGACCTGCTCGCCCGGGACAAGATCCACCGGGCCGACCCCCGCCTGTTCCTGCTCAACGGCCAGCAGCGCCTGCAGGGCCTCGCCGACGTCGTCGCCCAGATGGACGCCGCCTGCGACCGCTACCGGGGCCGCCTGGAGGCCCGGGTCGAGGGCGCCGTGTTCGCCGAGCACATCGACGATCGGAGCGGCCTGCGCACCGAGCTGGAGCGGGTGGCCCGCGCGGGCATGGAGGACGACGCGGTGGAGTGCTTCATCGGCGGCGTGTCCGAGGGCCTGCCCGAGGCCAAGGGCTACGACACCCTCTGCGGCGGCACCGAGGCCTCCGACCGACGCTTCACCGCCGGCAACGCGGCCTGGCAGGCCTTCGCCCCCGCCACCCCGCTGGAGGACGACGCCCCCACGCTGCTCCAGACCTACGTCCGCGCCCGGTTCACCCGGGGCGACGCCCGCGCCATCACCCCCGCGTCGGGCACCCCGGACCTGTGGCGCTGCCACCTCACCCTGTCCGGCGCCACCGAGACCCACGGCGACCCGCCCATCCTCGACCCCCTGCCCACCCGGTGGGGCCAGCGGCTGCCGGTGCCCGATCGCTACGGTGACGACGAGGGGGTCTCCAACCAGCTCGCGCTGGACGCGGCCCTGCTCACCCTCGGGGAGAACCCGGGCCTCTCGGTGGGGGACTGCTGGCGCACGGTGACCGGCCGGATCTCCAGGTACGACCCTGTTCATCCGCTGCTCCCATCCCGCTCGGTGACCCCCTGGCCCTCGCCGGAGCAGCAGCTCTGCGGCCAGATCTGCGCGACCGCGTACCGGGTGGCGAGCTCGCCCGACGGCGACCGCTGGTGGACCCGGGGCGAGGACCTCGCCGCCTGCGTCAGCACCAGCGCCCCGGACTTCCCGCCGGAGAACGACAAGGCGTGGCGCTCCAAGGACTGGACCCGCATGCTGGACACCCTCCAGATCCCCTGGAACGGCGAGGAGCGCCGAGGGTGGCAGGAGACCGACGCCGACGCGGTGTGCGCCTTCAACCTCATCGCCCAGGGCTACTTCGCCGAGCAGGGCTGGACCCTGCCCGACGGCCTCGCCCCGCCCCTTTGGGCCGGCGACCTCGACAGCGTCAACGGCATCGCGGGCGGCAAGTCCGGCGTGGCCCGGCAGGGGGCGGTGGGCATGTCCACCTACGGCCGCTCCCGCAGCCGGGCGACCTGCGGGGTGGTGGCCGCCCAGTGCTTCGCCGACGGCATGCTGTCGGTGATGGGCGACCCGACGCTCCAGCCCTACGCCTGGCTCGGCCGCTGGCAGGCCTGGGTGGGCGGGCGCGGGGGCCCCGAGGTCGGCCGCTTCGACCAGCACTCTCCCTGGTGCACCCTCATCACCCCCTACCTGAGCCCGACGGGTGAGCTGCCCGAGGGCGAGCTGGACTATCCCTGCGCGCTGGGGGTCGAGGAGATGCGCACCCAGACCGCCACGCTGCTGAGCCGCATCGGCACCGGCGGCGTCTCGACCGGGGGCGCGCCATGAGATCCCTGTTCGCAGCGCTCGTCCGCACGATCCGCCGGGTCACCTGGCACAACCGTGACCTCGCCGCCCTGTGGGTGGCGCTGGCCGTCGT
Organism: Alphaproteobacteria bacterium; assembly: GCA_020632795.1. Classification (GTDB taxonomy): domain Bacteria; phylum Myxococcota_A; class UBA796; order UBA796; family CAJQPC01; genus JACKEV01. The sequence goes on along the minus strand of JACKEV010000017.1, from coordinate 181,676 downwards.
GCAGCCCCTGCTTGCCCCGGGGCAGATCCTGGTGCGGGACGACCTGATGCCCTGGGTGGCGGTGACCCTGGCGGCGGCGGTGTTCATCCGCGGCGGCCGGCTGGGCCCCGGGCCGCACCCGATGCTCGTGCCCCGGCGGACCTGGAGTGGCCGGATCATGCGGGCGCTGGGGGCGTCCGGCGCGACCATGACCCTCGCGTTCGCCTACGACCTGGGCCTCAACCCCGACCCCGACCTGGGCGGGCAGGTGGTCGTGAGCGCGCTGGCGGTGGCGGCGGCCCTGTGGCTGTCCCGGGACGAGGGGCGCACCTCGTGGAACCCGCGGCGGGGCACGGATCTGCCGGTCTGGATCGCGATGGCCGTGGCCTCCATCCTCGTGTCGATTCTGCTGGGCAACCTGGACCACCGCTACCCCGAGGGCTCCACGAGCTGGGCGGCGCGGGGCCTGCAGCTCGGGTTGAACTTCCTGGTGGTGGGCATCATCTACGGCGCCCCCCGCAACCAGCACCAGCGCGCCTCCGCCGGGCGCACCGACGGCGGGCCCTACCGCCCGGAGGTGTTCCGGCCGCTGCTCGCCCTGCTGGGCCCCGGCGCCGGCCTGTGGATGCTGCTGGCCCTCGCCGACGCCCAGATCGGCCCCATCGGCTTCACCCAGGGCTTCGTGGGCTCGCTGTTCGTGCTGGCCTGGGTGGGGGTGATCTGGCCGACCGACCCGCCCGTCACGGTGCCTTGCATGCTGCACGAGGTCGTGCCCGACGGCGGGCGGGACCGCCCCGGCGACGCCGCCGCCCGTGGCTTCGAGCGCCCGCCGGAGGGCGCCCTGCGCCTCAACCCGCTGGAGGTCCGGCGCACCCGTTCGGTCCACCCCTGGCTGGTCCCGGTGCGGGCCTCCCGTATCCAGGAGTTGGACGACCCGGTCCGCCCGCTGTGGCTGCGCACCGCGCCGCCGGTGGCCGCCCACATCCTCGGCGAGGCCGCCTTCGAGCCCGACCCGGTCACCGGCGCGGTGCAGACCGACGTGCTGACGCTCCGCATCGCCCGCCGCACCGACATGAGCTCGCTGACCCTGGGGGGCGCCCAGTACCGGCGGGTCGTGGTCATCACGCCCTTCCCGGACGTGGGCGAGGAGGCCGAGGAGACGCCCACCTACCTCTGGGACGACAAGCTGCCCCGGGGCTCCCTGCAGGTCCTGGACGCGGCCACCGACGAGCTGCGCCTGACCGACGGCTGCATCCTGGTGCTGTCCGCGGAGGGCGTCGCGCGGGCCTACGAGCTTGAGATCGGCAAGGGGCTGCCCCAGGAGCGCACGGTCAAGCGTACCCGGCCGCCCCAGCTCGAAGACTACACGGAGGCGGGCTGATGCTGACGTCCACGCTGCTTCTCGCCGCCCTGGGGGTCGCCGCTGCGGCGGACCCCGACCCGCCGTGGCGCCTGGTGGCCGCCTACGACCTCTCCGACGCCATGCGGGCCAACCCCGAGGCGCAGATCGACTGGGCCTGGCGGCCCGACAGCGGGATGAACCTGAGCTGCGGCCCCACCAAGTCCCCCGACGGGCTCGGCCTGTTCGACGCGGAGGTCATCGCCCAGGGGCTCTCGCCGACCCTCGCGCTGCTGCTGGAGCGCCAGCCGGGCGCGCCCGCCGGCCCGCTGACCAACCGCCACGTCCGCGTCGCGGTGGGGAAGGGGAGCCCGGAGGTCCTCCTCCAGCCCGCCACGCTGCCCCGCTCGATCATGGTGGAGCTGCTCGGCGCGCCCCCGCCCGGCGCCGCTGAGGTCGACGAGGACGAAGCCGCGACCTGGCAGCTCATCCGCCGGCAGCTCGAGATGCTCCTGTGCCTGGAGCACAAGGTGGGCCGGGGCTGGATCGGCGGCGACGAGCAGAACGTGCGCCAGGCCATCCTGCTCGCGCCCCCGGACAAGGACCTCAAGGGCCGCCCCCAGGCCGACCGGAAGTACTTCGGCGGCCAGCGTGACCCCGCCCCGCCCATGCTGGGCCCGCCGCGCGCCTGCATCCTCGGCGGCGAGGAGGTCGCCTCGGGGGGCGTCCGCGGCCAGGCCAGCGTCGACCTGGTTCCGGCGGACCTGTGGGGCGCGACCCTGGATCGCTGCCCGCCCGACGTCGTGCCGGGCATGCTGACCGAGCAGGACGACATCCCCGGCACCCTGCCCATCGTCGCTGGCGACGGCGGGCATGACATCGCCGATCGCCTCAGGCCCGTATGGGGGCGCTTGTCGGTCGCTGTGGTTCGCGAGGACGCCGAGGCCTGCATCCGGGTCGAGTGGGAGGACGGCCACGGGCCGAGCCGCGTCGTCGACCAGTGCGTGGCCGGGGCCAGCGACGCCTCCGGCGCCCTCGATCTGGAGACCCTGCCCGACCTGCTCGCCGAGGTCCCGCTGCGCTACCCGGCGGTCGGCCCCAACGGCGACCGGACCCGCTACGCCCTGCTGCTGGTGCCCAACTGGCAGCTCGTCGAGGCGGTCAGCCGGGTCCACGCCGACGCCCCGGAGAACCCCATGCGGGTCCTGCCCTCCGGGGTCGACGCGGTCTCCTGGGTGCTCAACCACCCCGAGGAGCTGTTCGTCCAGGTCAAGCAGGACGGCGAGCCCTTCGCCGACTGGTCCCCCGGCTCCACGGCCCTGGAGCTGACCGGCGGGCTGGGGCGCGGACCCCGGGACCTCCAGCGGCGGTGGGGCTACATGGTCGGCCTGCTGGCGGGCCGCCAGCCCATCGCCCTGGTGGGGGAGACCCCGCCGACCTGGGGGCAGGTCCGCAAGGCCCAGCGCGCCGAGGAGCACGCCGCCACCATCGCGGGGCTCGCGGCGCTGCTGATCGCCCTGTTCACCGGGCTGGTGCGGCTGCCGGAGCTGTGGCGCCGGGTGCCTGAGGAGCGCGCGGCGTACTGGCCGGGTCGCCCGCAGGACAAGCCGAACGCGGGCGAGGGCGGGCCTGACGGGCCCGGCACCACCGTCATCGCGTCGGAGGGCGCGTGAGCCGCCGCCTGCCCGACGCCGAGCTGGCCGCGCTGATGGAGGGGCTCAACCCCGACCAGCGCGACCGCCTGATCCGCGCCCTCGCGCGCCTGCTGATGGAGCAGGAGCAGGAGGAGGTGACCCTGCGGGAGCTGCGGAGGTTCACCCGGTGAGCGCGCGTCGCCAGCTCCTGCGCCCCTCGCGGCTGTCCTGGCCTCGCCCGCTGCGGGCGGCGCTGCCCTGGCGGGTCGGCATGGCCTGGCCCGGCGGGGTGGCCTGGCGCGGGCCGTTCTCCCGGTGGGGGGGCTGGCGCATCGGCCTGACCTACCTGGTCCGGCCTGGCGGCCCCGTCCGTCCCCAGCCGGCCCCTCGGCCGGTGCGAGGCTTCCGGGCGCGGCCGTGGCCTGAGCCGATGACGCCGGACCCGATGCTGCTGCGCTCCGGGGTGGTGCGCGCGGGCGTGCCCACGCTGGGGCGCGGGCCGGCGCAGGTGCCGGGCACCGTGCTCAAGCGGAAGGTGACGCGCAAGGGTCGGCCCTCTGCGGCGCCGCAAGCCATCGAGGAGCGCCAGAGCGCGCCGACCCTCCTGCGCCCGGACGGGCGGCGGGACCGCACCCGGCCGGAGCGCACGCCGTCGGCTCGAACGCAGGCCGAGCGGACCCGGCGGGATCGGACGCCCGCCGAGCGCGCCCAGCCGGCCCGAGCGCGCCCGGAGCGCACCACCCCCGCCCGCGCGCGGCCCGGTTTGACGGAGCGCGGGCGGCGTGAGCTGAGCCGGCTCCAGCCGGACACCGCCCGCCCGTCGCGGCGGCAGCAGGCGCGGCCGGAGAAGACCTCTGCGGGGCGGACCTCGGCGGACCGGGTCTCGCCAGACCGGGTCTCGCCAGACCGGGTCTCGCCAGACCGGGTCTCGCCAGACCGTGTCTCGCCGGACCGTGGCCGCCCGGGCCGCGTCCAGCCAGATCGTGGCCATCCGGACCGTGCGCAGACGGCTCGTGGCCGTCCGGACCGTGTCTCGTCAGACCGTGTCTCGCCGGACCGTGTCTCTGGCGACCGTGTCCCGCCGGACCGTGCCCCACCAGACCGCAGCCGCCCGGATCGTGCCCCACCAGACCGTGCCCCGGCGGAGCGCCCCACCTCTGCGACGACCCGCCCCGAGTCGCCCCAGCGCGCCACCCGCCCGGACGCGGCGCGGCCGACGCCTGCCCAGGAGCCCCGCGAGCCCCGGCGACCGTCAGAGAGCGCCTCCCCGGCCAGCGGGCCCCGCGCGGTCCGGTGGCGCCCGGGCCGGGCCGCGTCGTCCCGGCTCCCCGCAGCCCGCGCCGCCGAGGGCTATGCGCCGCCCCGCGCGCCGGCAGGTCGCAGGCCCGCCCGCTTCGTCCCGTGGGACCCGGCCGACCCCAGGCCCGGACGCCGGTGCACCTGCGGACCTCCTTCGCCCGTCGTCGCCGCGACCGCCCGCGCGCGCCCCGGCCCATGTCCCGACCCCCCCGCCTCTGCCCAGGCCCCCCGCCCGGGCTGCCGACGCGGGCGTGCTCGTCAAGCGGCCCGCTGGCGAGGGCCGCCGCGCGGGCCACGTGGCGCCGTCGTCTTCGGAGAGGCCCGCGCCATCGGCGCTCCGGCAGACGCCTTCGCTGGCGCCCCCGCCCGTCGGGGCGACGGAAGGCCGCCCCGCAGCGAAGCCCCCCGCAGGAGCGCGCCGCCACAGGCGCAGGCCCCCGCCGCGCAGGCCCCGACCGCGCCGAGGACCCGCCGCGCCGAAGCCCCGACGCCCCCGACCCCTCGGACGACCCCGCGCGTCCGCCCGGCCCGGTCGCCGCCCGGCCCACCCGCCTCCAGCGATCCGCGCCCGCAGCGCCCGCCCCGACGCCGCACCCCACCCGCCAGGGGTGGAGCCAGGCGCCCGCCGCGCCCGTCCGCCCGGCCTCGCTCCGCCGGGCCACGCCGCTGCTGACGGCGCGCCCCCCGGCACCCCGGCCGCCCCCGGAGGTGTCCCCCGTGGCTGCAGGGACGCCGACGCCCCGGCCGGCCGCCACGCTGATCGGCCGGCCGGTGGTCTTCCGCCGAGGCCCGGCCGGGGTGGTGGGCGTGGTGGCCGTGGTCCCGGAGCTTCGTCGCCCGGACGCCATGCTGGCCCAGGCCATGCCGGCCCCCCAGCGGGCCCGCTACCTGCGCGGCCGGCCCGTCGCGGCGAGCGCCGTGGGGGTCCTGCTCTCTCGCCCGCTCGCGGAGGTGGCGGCGCCCGCCCGGCGTCGACGCGAGGCGCCTGCCCAGCGTTCGCCCGCCGCCCCTCCGCTTCGCACCCAGGCCCGCCCCGGCCCGACGCCGTCCCGGTCGCCCCGCCGGGAGGCGAAGCCCCCAACCTCGCCGACAGCCACCCCGCGTCGGGATCGTCCGGCCCCCCGCGGCGCGCCTCAGCCGCCCCCCCGGCGGGGCGCCGAGCGGACCCTGCCGCGCCACGTCGACCCCGAGCGGGTCGTGCTTCGGCGGGGCACCCCCGAGCGGTTCACGCCCGGTCGGGCCGCGCCGGCTCGTCGGGGCCCGACGGAGCGCCTCCGGCCCGACCGCGTGACGCCCGAGCGGGCTCGTCCAACCCATGCCGGTCCGGACCGGGTCTCGCCGGACCGTGTCCGTGCGGACCGGGTCTCGCCAGACCGCGTTCGTGCTGACCGTGTCCGTCCAGGCCGGGCCCATCCGGACCGTGTCCGTGCTGACCGTGTCCGTGCTGACCGTGTCCGTGCTGACCGTGTCCATCCGGACCGGGTCCATCCGGACCGGGTCCATCCGGACCGGGTCCATCCAGACCGGGTCCATCCGGACCGGGTCCATCCAGACCGGGTCGCTCCACCACCGCTACGCCCGGTCACCCTGCGCGCCGCCGCCCGGACCTTCGCGACGCAGCTCCTGCGCCGGGCGGCCGGTCCCCAGACCACCGTCTCCATGCGGCCGCCGGCCCCCATCACGGCGGACCTCCTGCCGGTGGTGGAGACCTGGATCGGCGAGCTTCGCCAGGCCCCGGCGGTGCTGCGCAGCGGTCGGACCACCCCGGGCCGCAGGCGCCCGGCCGCCTCCCCGCGGTCGGTGGGGGTCGTGCTCGCCGGGCTGCGTCAGGCGGTCCAGGCCGTCGCGCCCCCCGCGGCCCGTCCCCCCGCGACCCGGTCCTCGGCGCCGCTCCCGACGCGGCGTCCTGCGCCCGGCCTGCCGGCCCCGTTCATCGCCGAGGCCCGGCGCTGGGCCGCCCCCACCTGGAGCCAGGCGCTCTTCCTCCCTGCCACCTCCATGCGCACCTGGCGCCGCTTCGCTGGCGCGCCCACCCTGGTCACCCGGTCCGAGCGCCGCAGGCCGGGGGTGGCGCCCCCCAGTGACCTCGCGCCTCGGGTGCTGCGGGCGCCGGCCCCCGCGCTGCGCTCCGGTCGCGCCGCCCCCCGCCCGCGCGTCGCCTTCCGAAAGGTCGAAGCCGTCGGCACCCTGGTGCGCCGCGCCCCCAGGGTCGAGTCGCGCAGCGGGCGCCTGCGCTGGCCCCTGCCGGCCCCCGCCGACGCGCCCCGATCGATGACCGCCACCTCCCGGCGCCGCCCGGGGGCGGTCGACGCCGAGGTCCGGTTCGTCCCCTCCCGCGCCCGGGTCGAGGAGCCCGCCCAGGCCTCGGACGCGGGTCTGCTGCTGCTGCGCTCCTTCCGGCCGGGCGCCCCGCCGCCCCCTCCCGAGCGCGGTCGTCCAGGCGCCAAGCGGCCCTCCGCCGGCAAGACCCCCCGCGCTGAGCGGCGCGCCCCCGACGCCCCCCCCCCGAAGTCGGACAGGAAGCCCTCCGAGGAGGCCCCCCAAGGCCTGGAGTGGGAGCGCAAGCGGCGCGGCCCGCCCCCGGACCACCTCTTCGAAGAGCCTCCCCAAGCCCCTCCCCGCGAGCCGCCCGCGCAGCGCGCGCCACCGGCCATCGCCACCGCCCGCGAGCGCGAGCTGCTCACGGTCCTGCGCCGCATGGTCGACGACAACCCCGAGGCCCGCCGCCTCGTCCGGGACGTCCGCCGTCAGATGGCCGAGCTGCGCGACCTCTCCCGCCTGAGGAAGTACGAATGACCCGGTCCAACCTCGCCGCTCGGATGTTCGCCTCGGCTCTGGGCCTGTCGCTCTCCGCCGTCGCCTTCGCCCAGGGCGTGCCCTCCCTGCCCGGCGACGAGCAAGCCGAGGTGTGGCCCGAGCTGCGCTGGGTGTCCTTCGTGGACGACGCCGGGGGCGAGCACTGTGACCCGGTGGAGTCCCGCGACGGCCTCTGCATCGAGGAGGTCCGCTTCGATCCCCTGATGGAGGCCAAGGGCTCCTGGGCCACCGACGACGACACCGCCCTGGCCCGCGCCCGGAACACCTCGGACCTCAACGGCTGGCTCTGGGAGGACATCACCTGGCAGCTCTCCGACCCGGAGACCCCGGCGGGCGACAAGATCGTCGGCCTGGGGGTGACCCGTCCGCCGCCGCTGGCCAGCCAGTGGGACGCGGTGCGGGTCCACGAGACCAGCGCCGGGCGCGACGGCCGCGAGCTGTCCGTGGCTCTGCCCGAGCACGCCGGGGCCCTCAGCGCGACCCGGTGGCGCGAGGATCCCGTCGTCGCGCCGAACGCCCACCCCCTCTTCCCGGACGTGCGCTACCAGCATGTGCCCGAGGCCCCCCAGCCCGCGCCGCTGGTGATGCTCTCCGGCCGCTTCGCCCAGCGGCTGGGCTACCAGGGCCGCCGGCTGACCTGCGACGGGGCCGACTGCAACATCCTGGACATCGGGCCGGAGACCGCCGGGCCCTTCTACGAGCAGCTCTACCCCTTCCGGCGGGACCGGGTGGGGGATGAGGGGCGCCCCCGGCCCCTGGTCGCGTTCGTGGGCACCACCTCCGGCCCCGACGGCGAGGCGATGGAGCGCACCACCGGCGTGCCCCTCGCCACCGACGACATGGCCTCGCTGCTGGGCGTGGCCGACGACCACTTCGGCACCTTCGCCCGGCTGCTGGGCTCCCGGGTGGCCGAGTTCGGCATGATCGACCACACCGCCAACCAGATGCGCGTGTTCACCGCGCTCACGGCGATGAGCTACCCGCCGGGGGGGCTGGAGTCGACCACCGGCATGACCCGGGACATCGTCGCCGCCGCCCTGGGGCAGACCGACGACGAGGCCGCCGCCCTGAGCCGCCTGGGGTCCGACCCGCTCGCCATCCGCGAGAGCTTCATCCTGCGGTACGACCAGCTCCCCGAGTCCGTGGTGAACGCATGGGTGGCCGCCCTGCTGGGCTGGAGCGGGCCGCCCTCGGCGGAGTACTGGCCGCCCACCTCGTTCTGGCAGGACCTGGACGCGGACGTGCAGCGGGACATGGAGGACCTGCGGCGCCGCGGGCTGAGCGCGATCGCGCCGCTGCCCCGCACCGTCGACGACGCCGAGCTGCAGCGCTGGGCCCGGGAGAACCTCCGCGAGGCCATCAACACCCAGGCCATCGCCCAGGACATCCGCTACCGGGCGCTCGTGCGGCTGGTGGACCGGCTGCCCGAGGCCGACACACCGGGCGTGGCCGACGGCTGGACCCGGGAGCGGGTCGAGACCTGGATCCTGCTGGACCACCTCCACCAGGCCTTCGCCAACACCTTCGACGCGACCCCCGGGGTGCGCCGCTCCCCGAACGACGTCACCACCGCCGGGACCGACCAGTGGCGCACGGTGCTCTCCCGGCACGGGGTCATCAGCTCGCCCATCGGGCAGGGCCTGGGCGCGGTCGACCCGATGTCGATCTGCACCACCCTCGATGGCCGCTCCGCGCTGAGCGAGCCGGTGTTCGGGGCCGTGGACATCGACCTGGTGCTCTCGGCGACCGACGGCGCCACCGGCGCCCTGGCTGTGCTGTGGGAGCGCCGCGGCGACCTGCCGTTCCTGGCCATCGACCAGCCGGCGACGACGCGCCCGCGCCTGGATCGCCTCTCCGCGCTTCCCGGCGACAGGGCGCTCTACCGGGTGCGGTGGAAGGTGTGGACCGGCTGGCACCTGCTGTGGAGCCGGGAGGCCGGCGCAGACGGCACCACCCGCGCGGTGCTGCGGGTCGCGGCGGTGTGCGACGACATGGTGTTCACCGCCCCGGACGACCTGGCCACCGTGGTGCGGGCCGCGATGCTCGACGACGTGTTCCGCCCCACCGAGCCGACCCTGCGCCGGGAGCTGGACGAGCCCCGCCGCAAGGCCCCGGCGCCCCAGGGCGACACCGACCTCGCCGTCGCGGGCGCGATGGCGGTCGTCGCGAAGACCGAGGACGTGGCCGACGCCGTCGAGACCACCGGCGAGCAGATCGCCGCGGGCGAGACCACCGCGCGCACCGGGGAGGTGGTCGACAGCACCACCCAGCTCGACCTGGGGCGGGCCCTGGTCTCCGAGGTCGCGCCCTCCGACGCGCTGTCCTACCTGCGCTCGGTGGTGGTCTCGGGGCTGGCCCGCTCCGGCACCGCCGGCCAGCCCATGGTGATCTTCGTCTTCCACCACTCCGTCTCCCCGTCGGACGCGCCGCTGCGGGACACCCTGCCCCGCACGCCCTACGGGCGGGTCAAGCGCGCGGCTGGGGAGGGCCTGCAGGTCCGCAGCGCTGGCTGGGTCATGTTCTCAGAGGGCCTGGACACGGAGCTGACCCCGCTGGGGCCGGACTTCCGACCCCGCTTCCCGCCGGGCGCCCAGGTCAGCGTGCCCCGTTGGACACGCCCTCGCACCCTGGACTGGACCCTGGGGCTCGGCCTGTCCCACTTCCCGTCCCGGCGGGTCTGGTCGGACTGCGCCTACACCACGACCACGACCTCCTGGGACGCCACGGTGGCGCCCTGCGCCAGCATCGCAGCGCTGACCGGCTCCTCGGGCCTGGCGCCCAAGATGCCGCTGCCCAAGACCGGCACGGTGCTCCAGCAGACCGAGGGCTTCGGCGTGGACTTCCAGGGCATGGCCTCGTTCTGGCCCCACGACCGGCCTCGCCTGGCGGGCGAGTTCGGCTTGGAGACGCGGCTGGACATCCTGCACGCCGGGCAGTCGTGGTACTGGGGCCCGGCGGCCGGCGCCGACCCCGGGGTCGCCAGCGCCATCCAGTACGACTGGTCGTACCGCTTCCAGGCCGGGCCCATCGTGGGCCTGCGGTTCGCCCCGCCCCCGCCCGGGCTGTGGCGCCACAGCAACCCCGGCAGCGAGCGGGCCCCCGTGCCCTGGGGCGCGGACGCCCCCGACGGCGCCACCCGCAGCGGGCGGATCCAGGCCGGGGTGCGCGGCGGCTTCCTGATGGGCCCCGGGTTCAACGGGATGGAGTACACCGCGCTCACCGAGCTGTGGGCCGCACGCTCCCTGATGGCCGAGCGCGCCCCCGCCGCCCTGGTGTCGCCCTACCGCCCGCTCGTGCTGTTCGGCCCCTTCGTTCGCGTCCAGTACGGCTTCACCAGCGGCGTCGCCACCGAGCGCTACCTGGTGGAGACCGGGAGCTGGACGGTGAACGTCGGGGTGCGCACCCAGCTTCGCCTCGGCGGCGCCGCCCCTGAACCCCCCGAGGTCTCCATCCCCGAGTAGCCAGGACCCCCCATGTCGGTCACCATTCACTGCATCGAGCCCCGGAGCCGCCCGCCCGTCGCCAGCCTGACGGTCGCGGACGACGGCGTGTTCACCGTGTGGATGCTCGACGACGGCGGCCCCCGGGAGGGCGGCCTTCGGGCGACCATCCTGCGGGCCCCCGACCAGCTCCCCCCCTACGGCGCCCAGCTCCTCCTCCGCGTGCGGGTGGAGGAGCCCGGCGCGGGCCGCGAGGACGAGCGTCTGCGGGTGGTGCGCACCAACCCCACCCTGCCGGTGGACCAGCTCCGCGCCGACCACCGCAGCCGGCTGGTCCCTGGCGTCGCCATCCTGAGCGGCGCCCGGCTGGAGGTCTACCTGCCGGACGCCCGGCGCATCCCCTTCAGCCTGGAGCCCCGGGGGGGCGCTGACGCTGCCCGCCCCGAGGCCCTGGTCGGCACCAGCGGGGGAGGGGAGCAGAGCGAGATCCTGGCCGCCTCGTCCGGCGCGCTGTGGCTGGTGCCCTCGGCCTGGAGCATCATCGCCGACGTGCCCGCCTGGTTCTACAACCAGATGCGCGCTCTGGGGAAGCGGCTGGGCATCTCGCCGCGCACGGTGGCCTGGCTCATCGTCGTCGGCGTCTACCTCGCCGCCAGCGGCATCGCCTTCTACTACCAGTACCAGTCCCGGGTGGAGGCCGAGGAGGCCGCCGCCACCGCCGAGTCCGAGGCCGCCGCCGCCCAGGCCGCCGCCCAGTCCGCCCTGCTGGCGGAGGTCACCTGCCTCTCCGAGCGGGCCTCCCTGGTGGAGCAGCTCGGGGCGGTCGCCGAGAAGCGCCGCTTCCAGGCCGAGGTCGCGCTGGCGCCGTCCGGGGCGCGGGCCATCGCCCTGGAGCTGGGCGGGGCGCGCATGGGCAGCGAGGCCCTGCTGGCCCGCGACACCCGCGCCTTCGACGGGCTGCTGGGCGCGGTGGTCAGCGGCATGTCCGAGCGCGGCGCTCGGAAGCCCGACGTCACCCGCTGCCTCGCCCACCGCCAGGTGCTCGGCTACGAGCTGCCGCTCTTCGCGATGACATGGCACCCCGACCCCCAGCTCCGCTGCCCCTCGGACTATCTGGCGGTGCTGGAGGGCCAGGTCCGGGCGGGCCGCTGGGGCCTCTCCGGCCGCGCGGCCAACGAGTTCGGCGAGCCCATCCCCGAGACCGAGGAGAACGGCGTGGTCGGCGAGCTGCTGGCCGAGGCCCTCAGCGACCCCCGCATGGAGGACCGCTGGTCGGCCATGGCCCACGCCACCGGCCTCGGCGCGGTGCAGGAGACCCTGCTGATCAGCCGCGCTGGCGGCCGGGTGCCGGTGCTGCCCAGCCAGGCCCAGGCCTGGTCGCTGGCCCTGTGGGCGGCGGCCAACGCGCTGCCCTCGCCGGCGGAGGGGCTGATGGACGCGCCCATCCAGGAGTGCATCGGGGACTTCATGCAGGACCTCGCCGCCTCCTCCGGCGCGGCCGCCCCCGATGAGCCCCTCCTCCCGAGCCTGGAGATCGTGGCCCGCGGCGACGCGGAGCTGCCCACCCGGCCCACCGCGCGGTGCCCCTGGCCCGCCGACGCCGTCCAGCGGGGCGCCCAGGGCGCGCTGGACGCCATCGTCACCCTCGCGATCGTGAACCCCGACAACCCCGACCAGAGAAACTGATGGCACTGCTCGTCGTCAAAGGCGCTGGCATCTCCTGTGACCAGGGCTCCGCCTCCACCAAGTTCGCCTGCATCCGGCCCACCATCACCGCGGAGGGCGCCGACGCGGCCAACATCTTCGACTTCCAGCCGATGACCAACATCCCGACGTTCACGATGTGCAAGTCCGCGACGAACCCGGCGGTGCAGGCCATCATCGCGTCCAGCCAGGGCGCCACCAAGGAGGCGCCCTGCACACCCACGGTCATGATGCCGTGGAGCTCGGGCGCCTCGAAGGTCAAGATCACCAACATCGCGGCGCTGACCGACGGCTGCAAGGCCACCTGCCTGCTCGGCGGCCAGATCACCTTCGACGACGCCGGCCAGGAGCTGGTGGAGGTCACATGAGCCGCGTGCGCGCCGAGGATCACGTCATGCAGGTCACCCACCGGCACGCCCGGGCGGTGACCGAGGCGATCCATGACGGCCTGCTGGCCTGGGTGCGCCAGGCCCTGACCGACGCGGGGCTGGACCAGGACGTCACCGTGCTGGACCGCTTCCCCTCGGGCCCGGTGGAGCGTCCGCTGCTGATCGTGTTCCCGTTCCGGCTCGGCCCGGAGAAGATGCTGGACCACAACGACGCCGGCCGCTCGCTGATGAACCCCGCCCGGGGCAAGGAGCCCAGCACGATCCCGGACACCTGGCGGGACCTGGGCCAGGCCATGGGCGCGGGGCTCCAGGACATCCTCCCCGAGGAGAAGGTCGCGGGGCGCAAGATCCCGTCCCGTCGGCCCCGGGTCAGCGCGCTCCCCCCGGCGCTGGAGGCCTGGTACCTCTCCCAGGACGAGCGCTCCGGCTGGATCGAGCGCGACGCCAGCGGCGAGCTGCGCGGCTACACCCCGAACCTGTGGTGGTACCCGTCCTATCCCATCGACATCCAGTACATCCTCAGCGGGGTGGGCCCCAACGCCCACGCCGAGGGGGAGGCCCTGCCCCTGCTGCCCGCGATGACGGCGGTGCGCACGGCGGTGCACCTGGACAGCGTGCTGGAGCTGACCCTGCCGGCGGTGCCCGCGCCCGAGAGCCTGTGGGGCTACATCACCGCGCTCGCGCTGTCGCTGCCCGAGGACGGCGAGGTCTTCCCCGACGAGCTGGAGGAGAAGTCCGCCGCCGCCCGGGAGCGCTTCTCCACCCGCCTGGGCATCGTCCCGGCCCACCACCTCGACGACGACAGCGTCTTCTCCTTCATGCGCGCCCTGGGCCGCCCCATGCACGCCACGATCTGCCTCAAGATCCGCGCGGGCCTGGGCCACCGGGTGGCGTTCGAGCCTGGCGGCGACGCCGCCCCGCCGAACCTGGGGAGACGGCCGGGGGGCGACACCTGATAGGTTACAGGTGTTTCGCCCACCCCTCAGTCGTACGTCGGCAGCGCCTCCCCATGCGCCGACGCCAGCGCGTCCGCATACAGGTCCGTGATGTAGCCCACCGCGTCCTCGATGCCGCCGGTGGCGCCGTGCAGGCGCTCGGCCAGGATCAGCTCGGTGGTGGCCTCGTCGAAGGCGTAGAGCTGGACCGAGCCGTCGAGCAGGTGGATGAAGGGGGTGCCGTCGGTCTTCTCGAAGGTGATGGCGACGTGCTCGGGGTCGGCGGCGGTGCCCACCACCACGCCCTCGTTCCAGGTGATGTCGAACTCCACGGTGACCACGTCGTGGACCACGTTGTGGATGACGAAGCCCACGTCGAAGGCCGGGTCGTCCTCGCGGGCGATGGTCCACTCGGCCACCGCGCGGCGGTCGACCACCACGTCGTCGTCCTGGAAGGCCGCCCATACATCCGCGACGGGCGCCTGGATCCAGGCGTGGGCGCACACCCAGCCGGGCTCGCCCTCCTCGCTCTCCAGGTTGAGCAGCTCGGGCGTGTCGCCCAGCTCCTCGGAGCCCGGCGCGTCCACCGCGCAGTCGATGACCGGCTCCAGGCCCTCGGGCCAGCCCTCGGGGGCGGGGTCATCCTTGCCGGAGGCGCAGGCCAGGGCCACGAAGGGCACCAAGGAGAGGAGAGGGCGCACGAGGGCCTCCCAGAAGAGGTCGACGCAAGCATAGTCCCCCGCAGACCTGGGGCCAAGCGCGCTACGATCGGCCGGAGCAACAGCGTCAGGATCCTGACCACTTGACAGGTCAATAGAATTGCGTTCAACTGGCCGGGTCGCCGGAGGGTGAGTCCGATGTTCTGGTTGCGGCGCGCGGTGGCCACCGCGTGGGTCCTCTGTCTCGCGTTGATCGCCTGGGATCTGCGCCCCCACGCCGCCCAGGCGGACCTGGAGCGGCCCGCCCCGTCGCCCCCTGCGCCCTGGCGCGCGCCGGACTGGCACCCCTACCCCGAGGGCCTCGCCGCGCTGCCCGACATGGAGGGCCACGCGCAGAGATCGTCGCCCCGCCTGCGCGCCAGGGCTGCGTTCGTCTATGACCTCGACGCCGACGAGATCATCGTCGATCGGGCCTCCGACGACCGCCGGCCGGTGGCCTCCTTGACGAAGCTCGTGTCGTCCCTGGCCCTGGCCAGCGAGGACGCTGACCTGGACGCGGTGCACTGCGTGGACAAGCGCTTCTGGCCCAACCGCTCCGGGGCGCGCTCCAAGCTGTCCACCGGCGAGTGCTACACCGGCTGGGATCTGCTGGGCGCGGCGCTCGTGTCCTCGGACAACCGGGGCGCCTTCGGGCTCCAGGTCACCTCCGGGCTGCCCTACGGCGCGTTCGTCGAGCGCATGGACGCGGTCTCCGAAGACCTGGTCATGACGCAGTCGAGCTGGGCCGATCCCTCCGGGCTGGAGGACGACAACCTCTCCACGGCGCGGGACATGGCGCGGGCGGCGGTCGCGGTCGCGGCGCACCCGACGCTGTCCATCGCGGCGAGCGCGCCGTTCTGGCGCATCGGGCGGGTCCTCGACGCCGAGACCCGCAGCCTGCGCACCCCGGCCACCCGCACGCTGTTCTCCACCGACCGCCTGGTGGGCCGCAGCGACATGCAGGTGCTGGCCGGCAAGACCGGCTACACCGACACCGCCGGCTACTGCTTCGCGGGCGTGGTGCAGAGCCCCGGCGGCCGCACCCTCGCGCTGGCGGTGCTGGGCGCCGGCCGCAGCGCCTGGCGCTGGCAGGACGTCTCCAAGCTCATCCGCTTCGCCGACGATTCGTAGACGGTCAGCAAGAGGTCGCACTTCCAGGAGGTTGGCGTGTCTGAAGAGACATGACCGATCACACCGCCCTCCTGCTCGCTGCGCTCTCCGCGCTCCTCCTGTCCACCGCTCGCGCTGAGCCGCCGCCCCCGGACGACGTCGGCGTCTGCCCCAGGCTGACCGAGGCCCGGGTCGAGGGCGCCAGCCGCACCGCCGGGCCCCTGACCGACGTGCACGCCGGGCCGGTGGGCTGGGCGGTCGGCCGGGACGGGCTGGTGCTCTCCACCCGCGACGGCGGGGCCACCTGGCGCCGCGAGGAGACCCCCGCCCCCGCCGCGCTGGAGGCCATCGCCTACCTCCCCAGCGGCGACGCCTGGGCGGTGGGCGACCAGGGGGCGCTCTGGTTCCGGGGGCCTCGGGGGTGGACCTCCGCGGGCATCGACGCCGACGCCCGGCTTCGCGGCCTGGACTTCGCCGATGGCGCGCACGGGCTGGCCGTGGGGGCCGACGGCCTGCTGGTGCGCACCACCAACGGCGGCCAGAGCTGGCTGTTGGGGCGGCTCACCCCGGCCTGGGACTTCAACGCGGTGGCCGCCCCCGACCCGGACGTCCGGGTGGTGGTGGGCGACGACGGCGCCTGGATCCGCAGCGAGGACGGCGGGTACACCTGGGCTCTGGGCGAGCCGTTCACCGACCGCGACCTGCACGCCGTGGCCTTCTCCAACCCCCAGCGCGGCGTCGCGGTGGGGGAGGGGGGGCTGGTGGCCTGGACCGAGGACGGCGGCCTGCGCTGGACGGTCAGCGCCCTGGGCGCGCCGGACTTGCGCGGCGTCGACGTGGGGGAGGACGGCGCGGCCTGGATCGTCGGGGACGGCGGCACGGTCGCCTGCATGAGCGGGCCGGGGCTGCGGCCGGTGTCCTCGACCCTCGACACCCGCGAGGACCTCGCGGCGGTGAACCTGGGGCCGGACGGGGCCGCGTGGGTGGTGGGGGCGGAGGGCCTCGTCCACCGCATGAGCGTGGTGGGCGAGATGCCGGTCATCAGGATACCTGCACCTCCGATGGAGTGACCCGGAGGTCAAGCGTGCCCGTCCCCGTCCACGTCGTCGCCGGCTTCCTGGGGGCCGGCAAGACCACCCTTCTGCTCGACCAGCTCGCCCGCCGTCAGGATCAGGAGCGCTGCGCGGTCATCGTCAACGACTTCGGTGAGGCCCGGATCGACGCCACCCTGCTGGGCGGCACGGTCGCGGTCAGCGAGATCGCCGGGGGCTGCGTGTGCTGCACCGCGCCCGAGGCCCTCGTCCCCAGCCTCCAGGCCATCCTCGGCGAGCTGGCGCCCGACCGGGTGTTCATCGAGGCCACCGGGCTGGCCCGCCCCGCCGACATCCTCGACACCCTCGCCCGCAGCCCCCTGGCGGCGCAGGTGACCCTGGCGCCGGTGGTGGTGGTGCTGGATCCGCGGCGGCTGGTGGGGGAGCCCCCGCCGCTCCTGCTGGAGCAGCTCGATGCCGCGGACATCGCGGTGCTCAACCGGGCCAGCCTGGCCGACGACGCCACCTGGGACGCCTGGGAGGAGATCGAGGCGACGCTGTACCCGCCCCTGATCGCCGCGCCCCGGGCGGACATGGGGGTGGTCTCCACCGAGCTGTTCGACCTGCGGCGGGACCTGACGCGCCCCCACGACCACGACCACGACCACGCCTCCACCGAGGGCTGGTCGGCGGTCTCCCGGGTGTGGCCGGCCGAGCGGGTGTTCGACCACGGCGCCCTGACCGCCGCGCTGGAGGCCAGCGACGCCGAGCGGGTCAAGGGCCTCTTCCGCACCGACCTGGGCTGGTACCGCTTCGATAGGGCCTCGGGGCAGGTGGACCGGGTGCCCTCGGGGCTGCGCTCGGCCTCGGCGGTGGACGTCATCGTCCAGGGCCGCCCCACCGACGCCCTGGGGCTGGTGGAGCGCCTCGACGCGGCCGAGTGGACCCCGCCCCAGGCCGACGCCGAGCCGGTGGTGCGGCTGGTCGACCCCAACGGGTCCGTCGCGCCGCTGACCCGGCTCGCGCTGGCCGCGCTGCCGGATCAGGTCGAGGACCTCTCGGCCCAGGTGCCCGGTCGGCAGGGCCGTGCGGTCCCGCTGCGCGAGGTGCTCGCGCTGATGGGCCCGGCGTCCACCTTCGTGCTGGTGGCCGGAGACGGCCTGACCACCCCGCCCGCGCCCGTGGCCGAGGTGGGCGACGCGCTGCTGGCCCACTCCCTGGGAGACGGGCCGTTCCCGCAGAAGCAGGGCGGCCCCTACCGCGTGTTTGTGCCCCCCGGCGACCGCCGCAGCGCCTGCGTCAACGTCAAGGACGTCGTGCGGATCGTGCTTCAGGGCTGATCAGTCCGCCGCCGCCACCAGCCAGATGTCGTAGACGATGTCCGCGTGGGGGGGCACGGTGCCGTCGGGGCTGCCGTACTTCTTGAAGGCCAGCTCGGAGGGCACCTGGAAGCGGGAGCGCTCGCCGACCCGCATCTTGGAGATGCCCTGGTCCCAGCCCTGGAGCACGCGGCCCTGGCCCAGCAGGAACTGCACCGGCTTGCCGGAGATGGCCGAGGAGTCGATCAGCTTGCCCGACTCCGCCAGCCAGCCGTTGAAGTGGATGGCGACCATCGCGCCCTCGCGGGGGATGGGGCCGTCGCCGGGCTCGATGACCGTCTGCACCAGCCCGCCGGGCCACTCGATCGTGTCGGTGGAGGAGAGGGGGGGGATGCCGTCGCCCGGGTAGGCCCAGGGGTAGTCGGCCGCTGAACGCACCGGGGACGCGGGGCTGCTGTCCGGGGAACCCGTGGCGCAGGCGAGTGCGATGATCAGCATGAGCATGCCGCAGGGGTATCGTGTGCTGGCTCGGGAGGCCACCGGTCCAGCCTCCAGCCGCACAGGAGATCCCGTGCTCGAGTTCCGCGACGACCCCCTCGGCCTTCAGGTCGACGCCCGCCGCATGGGGATGGAGGGCTTCCAGCTCCCGAAAGGCTTGATGGAAGCAGCATACGACGCGATGGACGCCCTGGAGGCCGGGGCCATCGCCAACCCGGATGAGGGCCGCCAGGTCGGCCACTACTGGCTGCGGGATCCCGACCGCGCCCCCGACGGGCTGGGGGAGGCGATCCGGGCCCAGTGGGACGCCGTCCAGGACGCCGCGGACGGCGCCTGGGGGGTGTTCACGGACTTCCTGCTGGTGGGCATCGGGGGCTCGGCCCTGGGGCCGCAGCTCCTCGCCGACGCCCTTGGCCCGTCGGGGCGGGGCCTGCGCCCGCGCTTCCTCGACAACACCGATCCCGACGGCATCGAGCGCACCCTCGCCCAGATCGAGCCCGCCCGCACCCTGGTGGTTGTGGTGTCCAAGTCCGGCGGCACCCAGGAGACCCGGAACGCCATGCTGGAGGTGCGCGCCGCCTACGACCGCGAGGGCGTGGACTTCGCGCCCCGCGCGATCGCGGTCACCGGGCAGGGCTCGTCGCTGGACCGCCTCGCCGAGGCGGAGGGCTGGCGCGCCCGGCTGCCGATGTGGGACTGGGTGGGCGGGCGCACCTCGGTGACCGCGGCGGTGGGGCTCCTGCCGCTGGCGCTGATGGGGCAGGACTGGCGGGCCTTCCTGGAGGGGGCGGCGGCCTGCGACGCGGTGACCCGCCAGCGGCGGCCCGACAACCCCGCCGCGCTGCTGGCGCGGGCCTGGTACGCGGCCGGCGACGGCCACGGGCGCCGCGCGATGGTGCTCCTGCCCTACAAGGATCGCCTGCTCCTGTTCTCCCGCTACCTCCAGCAGCTCGTGATGGAGTCCCTCGGCAAGCGCCTGGACCTCCAGGGCCGCGCGGTGCACCAGGGGCTGACCGTCTACGGCAACAAGGGCTCCACCGACCAGCACGCCTACGTGCAGCAGCTCCGCGACGGCCCCGACGACTTCTTCGTGACCTTCATCGCCGCGCTGGTGGACCGCGAGGGGCCTGACCTGGAGGTCGAGCCCGGGATCACGACCGGCGACTACCTGCTGGGATTCCTGCTGGGCACCCGGCGCGCGCTGAGCGAGGCCGGGCGCCGCTCCCTGACCCTGGTGGTCGAGCGGGTGGACGCGCGGACCCTGGGCGTCCTCGTCGCCCTCTACGAGCGCGCGGTGGGCCTCTACGCATCATTGATCGGGATCAACGCCTATCATCAGCCGGGGGTGGAGGCCGGGAAGCGCGCCGCTGCCGACGTCCTGCAGCTCCAGGCGCGCCTGCTCGCGGGCGAGCCGGTGGAGCCGGACGACGACGTCGCGCTCTTGACCGCGAGGCTTCGGGCCCTGGGCCGCTGGAAGCGACGTGTCGGACCCGATACGTAGGGTTCTCTCCGCACCACACCCTGCCTGGAGGCGCTTTGACCATTCGCTACGGGTTGCTGGGGGGCACCTCGGTCCTGGACGCACACATCCGACAGCTCGTCGAGGTCTACGCCTACCCCGTAGGGAGCTGGCCCGATCTCTACACCCCGCCCGCCCACGTCGAGGAGGTCGGTCCCCAGATCCTCCTCATCAACGGGCTGAACGACTTCGACGCCGCGCTGTCGGTCTCCAAGACCCTGGCCGCCCGGGGCCGGCTGGAGATGGTGATGCTCGCCGAGGGCAGCTCCACCGATCGGCTGCGTTCGGTGATGCGGGCAGGCTGCCGCGATCTGATCCACCCCTACCGCGAGGCCGATCGCCTGGTCGAGCTGGTGGCCGAGTTGTCCGGCAAGCTCACCGATCAGCCCGAGGGCCAGGGCGAGGTCATCTCCGTCCTGGGCTGCCGGGGCGGCATCGGCGTCACCACCGTCGCGGTCAGCCTCTCCTCGCTGCTGGCCGAGGATCGGCGCAACGCGGTCGTGCTGATCGACGTCGACCAGGCGGGCGGCGACCTGATGGCAGCGGTCGACGTGCGCGAGCGCTACACCACCCACGACCTGCTCACCTCCATCGACAGCCTCGACGTGGCCAAGATCCGCGCGGCGGTCCAGCGCCGGGAGAGCGGCGTCTGGGTGCTGCCCCAGCCCGAGGAGGACCTCGACACCGTCACGGTCACCGAGCGCGACGTCAACCCCCTCATCGCCACGGTGCGGCGGGCCTTCACCCACGTCGTGGTGGACTCCGGGGTGGCCTTCGGCGACGCCGGGCGCGAGCTGGCCCGCGAGGCCGGCCAGATCGTGCTGGTCACCGACCAGGAGATCGTCTCCCTGCGCACGGCGGTCCGGCGGCTGCGCCTGCTCGACCAACTCGGCGTGGACATGGGCAAGGTCCACGTCGTGCTCAACCGCTACAACCCGCGCCGCAAGCCCGGGAAGGAAGAGATCGCCAAGCAGCTCCGCCACGAGATCACCGCCACCATCGCCGCGGACTACGACATCGTCAGCGCGGCGCTGGACCGGGGCGTGAGCGTGGTCGAGATGGCCCCCCGCCACGAGGTCAGCGAGAACCTGCGCTTCCTCAAGGCCAAATTGATGGGCGAGGAGGTCCAGGTCAAGAAGCGGGGGTGGTGGCTGAGCCGGTGAAGGGCTGCTGCCTCACCCCCCCAGCAGCGCCCCCCGGTTGTCCGGCACCGCCGCCCCCCGCAGCGCCTCCAGCGCCTCGATCACCAGCCGCCCGTGCGCCGGCTCGTTCCGGCGGCTCGGCGCGCCCTCCGGCGGCTGGTCCGGGGCGTCGGTCTCCACCAGCAGGCGCTCGGCGGGCACGGCCCTCGCCGCCGCGCGGATGCGGCGCGCCCGGGGCCGGGTGACCGAGCCGGAGAAGCTGAACATCAGGCCCATCGCCGCGTAGCGGGGGACCAGCTCCGCCGAGCCGCTGTAGCTGTGCAGGACCCCCTGGAGCGGGGCGAAGGGCGCGAGCAGCTCCAGCATGAGGCCGTGGGCGCGCACGCAGTGCAGCAACACCGGCAGGTCCAGGCGCGCGGCCAGCTCGAGCTGGGTCCGGAACACCCGGATCTGGAGGTCCAGCGGCACAGCACAGAGCTTGTCGAGGCCGCACTCCCCCAGGGCCACCGCGCCCGCGCCCTGCAGGCGGGGCCCCAGCTCCGCCAGGGCGGCGTCCAGGTCGGCTACGGGGACCTGATCCAGGAAGGCCGGGTGAAGCCCCAGGGCCACATGCACGAGGTCCGGGTACCGCGCGCGGCACGCCAGGACGCGGCCCCAAGCAGGCGAGGCCACCCCGGGGACCAGGATGGCCTCGACGCCAGCGGACCGGGCGCGGTCGACCACCGCGTCCCGATCCGCGTCAAAGGCGGGGAAGTCCAGGTGGCAATGGCTGTCGAACCAGCCCACCGGCCGCTACTCGGTGGAGCTCTTCACATCGTCGGAGCCGCCCCAGGTGATGACGAACTCGGCGCGGCGGTTCTTGGACCAGGCGGTCTCGTTGGAGCGGCTGTCCAGGGGGCGCTCCTCGCCGTAGGAGAGCAGGGTCAGGCGGGAGGGGGCGATGCCCTGGCCGATCAGGTACTCCTTGAGGGAGTTGGCCCGGCGCTGGCCGAGGGCCAGGTTGTACTCGGTGGTGCCGCGCTCGTCGGCGTGGCCCTGGATCTGGACCTTGACGTCGGGGTGCTCCTGCAGGATGCGGACGTTCTCGTCCAAGGCGCCCTTGGACGGGTCGGTCAGCTCCGACGAGTCGAAGTCGAAGAAGACCTTGTTGAAGTTCTCGACCATGCTCTTGACGTGGTCGGGGACGTTCTTGGCCGCGGGCTCCGGCTCGACGAGGTCGGAGGGCTGGTCGAGCGGGGACTCGGTGACCTCGCCCTTCTTCTTGCAGGCGGGGGTGACGAGGAGGCCGACGCCGAGGAGAAGGGTGGAAGCGAGGGGGATACGCATGGAGAGCTCCTTCAAGGTGACGCTCTTTGGGGTCAACCGGACTATATTCGGGTGCCCCAGGGGTGAAAAGTGACACCACCCGAGAATGTAAGACCGCCCATCGCCGCGTGGCCAGCGCTCGCCGGCCAGCCCGTCCGACCGCTCGCCGGGGGCCTCATCAACGCCTCCTGGGTGGTCGGGGACCCCCCCGTCGCCGCGCTCCAGCGGCTCCATCCGGTGTTCGGACCGACGGTCCACCTGGACATCGAGGCGGTCACCGCGCACGTCGCCGCCCGGGGCATGCGCACCCCGCGCCTGCTGCGCACCGCCGAGGACGGCCTCTGGCACGTCGACGACGAGGGCGCCTGCTGGCGGGCGCTGAGCTGGGTCCCCGGGGTGACCTGGCACAAGCTTCGGACCCCCGCCCAGGCCGCCGCGGCCGGGGCCCTGGTGGCCCGGTGGCACCAGGCGACCGACGACCTCGCGCACGACTTCGTCCACCGCCGCCCCCTGGCCCACGACACCGACCACCACATGGGCGTGCTCCGGGAGGCCCTGGCCGCGCACCGGGACCACCGCCTCTACGACCGCGTCGCGCCGGTCGCCGACGCCATCCTCTCGGGCTGGGACCGCTGGGACGGCCGCACCGACCACCCGCCCCGGGTGGCCCACGGCGACCTCAAGATCTCGAACCTGCGGTTCTCCGAGGCGGGGGAGGGGCTCTGCCTGCTGGACCTCGACACGATGGGGCCCCTGTCCCTGGACGTGGAGCTGGGGGATGCCTGGCGGAGCTGGTGCAACCCGGCGGCCGAGGACAGCAGCGAGACCCGCTTTGATCTCGATCTGTTCGAAGCTTCAGCAAAGGCGTACCTCACGGTGAGGCCCCTGGACGCGGCGGTCCGGGCCACCCTGCCGGCCGGCGTGGAGCGCATCTGCCTGGAGCTGTCGGCGCGGTTCTGCGCCGACGCCCTGCGGGAGTCCTACTTCGGGTGGAGCCCGGCGGTCGCGCCCACCCGGGGCGAGCACAACCTCTTGCGGGCCGAGGGGCAGCTCGCCCTGGCCCGCTCGGCGGCCTCCGCGCGGCCGTCGATGGCACGGATCCTGACGGTGTGACCGGGAGCGGTGGCCCCTCGGGCTGGCGTGATTAGGTTACTGATCTGCTCTCTGCTCTCCTCTCCCGAACAGGAAGTCGGCCGTGGCTGAACCCTCCCCTGCAGTCGTCCGAACGCCGGACGTCACCTATTTCGAGCGCTTCGGGGTCACCCCCGAGGCCATCCGTCGGGTGCTCGCCGCGGCGATGTCCCGGGGCGCCGATGACTGTGACCTCTACTTCGAGCACAGCGTCATCAACTCGGTGTCCCTCTCCGACGGCGCGGTGAACAAGGCGAGCACCCACGTCAGCCTGGGGCTTGGGGTGCGGGCGCGGGTGGGCGACCAGGTCGGCTACGCCTACACCGAGGACCTGTCCACCCCCGCGATGGTCTCGGCCGCCCGCCTGGCCGCCCAGATCGCCGACGCGAAGCCCGGCCACGCCCCGGTCGACCTGCGGGCCCTGAGCCTGCCGAGCTACTACCCGGTGGCCCAGCCCTGGGACGCGGTGGGCATGGACGTCCGCGTGCCGATGGTCCGCGCCTGGGAAGAAGCCGCCTTCGCCCTGGATTCTCGCATTGAGAAGGTGCGCACCGCCCTGGTGGACGCCGAGAAGGTCATCCTCATCGTGCGGCCCGACGGGCGCATGGCGGTGGACTACCAGCCGATGACCCGGGCGATGGTGCAGTGCACCGCCGCCCAGGACGGCGTGCGCGAGTCCAACACCGCCAACCTCGCCTCCCGCGCCGGGCTGGAGTACTACGCCGACCCCGAGCGCATCGACCGCATGGTCCGCCAGGCCGTGGACCGCACCGTGTTCCTGCTGGGGGCGGGCAAGCCCCCCGCCGGGGAGATGCCGGTGGTGTTGGCGGCGGGGGCCTCGGGCATCCTGCTCCACGAGGCCATCGGCCACGGCATGGAGGCGGACTTCAACCGCAAGGGCGTGTCGATCTACTCCTCCCGGATGGGCCAGCGCATCGCGCCGGAGTTCGTCACCATCGTGGACAACGGCACCCTGCCGCACACCCGCGGTGCCATCAACGTCGACGACGAGGGCAACGCCACCGAGCGCACCGTGCTGGTCCAGGACGGCGTGCTGCGCAGCTACATCCACGACGAGATCTCCGCCGCCCACTACGGGGTCAAGCCCACCGGCTCGGGCCGCCGTGAGTCCTTCCAGCACCACCCCATCCCCCGGATGCGGGCCACCTACATGGAGCCCGGCCCCCACGACCCCGCGGACATCATCCGCTCGGTCAAGAAGGGCATCTACTGCGAGACCTTCGCCAACGGGCAGGTCCAGATCGGGGCAGGGGACTTCGCGTTCTACATGAAGACCGGCTACCTCATCGAGGACGGCAAGCTGACCCGCCCCATCAAGGACGTCAACATCATCGGGAACGGGCCGGCGGCTCTGGAGCGCGTCGAGATGGTCGGACACGACATGCAGCTGGACGAGGGCGGCTGGACCTGCGGCAAGGACGGGCAGGGCGTGCCGGTCTCCCAGGGCCAGCCCACCGTCAAGATCGGCTCCCTGGTGGTTGGCGGGGTGGACGCATGAGCCTGCTGGACACCGCCGCCGAGGCCGTGCGCCTCGGCCAGGCCGCCGGCGCCGATCAGGTCAAGGCCGTCACCTCCCGCTCCACCCACGTCGACCTGCAACAGCGCGAGGGCCGGCTGGAGCGCTGCACCGAGGCCGCCACCCTCTCCCTGTCGGTCTCGTTGCTGGTGGACGAGCGCTACTCCACCCACTCCACCAGCGACCTGCGCCCCGACGCGCTGTCGGCCTTCATCCAGCGGGCGGTGGACGCCACCCGCTACCTCGAGCCCGACCCCGACCGCGCCATGCTCCCCGTCGACGAGATGGGCACCCTGGACCCGTCCTCCCTGGACACCGCCGACGACGCGGCGTTCGCCGCCCGCACCCCCGAGGCCAGCCGGGACCGGGTCTCCGAGCTGGAGCGCGCCATCCAGGACCAGGGGCCCGAGGATCTGGTCTCGGCCACCGCGTATGCGTGGGAGGTCCGCTCCGAGGGCTGCACGGTCTACTCCAACGGCTTCCAGGGGCGCAACGCCCGCACCTGGTTCGGCTGGGGCGGCCACGCCACCATCCGCGAGCCCGACGGCAAGCTGCCCGAGGCCTACAACTTCGTCAGCGCGAGCCACCTCTCCGACCTGCCGGAGCGCGACATCATCGTCGCCGACCTGCTCTCCCGGGTCGACCAGACCCGCAAGGCCGGGCCCGCAGCGTCGGGGCGCTACCCCATGCTGCTGGACAACCGCGCCGCCGGCCGGCTGCTGGGCGCGGTCCTGCGCCCCCTGAGCGGCGTGGCCCTGCACGAGCGCCGCTCGGTGTTCCTCGACAAGCTCGACCAGGCCGTCGCCGCCCCCCACTTCACCCTGTGGGACGACCCCACCGTGCCCCGGGGCCTGGGCAGCCGCCCCTACGACGCCGACGGCCTCAAGGCCCAGCGGCGCCCCATCTTCGAGGACGGCGTCCTGCGCACCTGGTTCCTGGACGTCTACCACGCCCGCAAGCTGGAGCGCGCGCCCACCACCGGCCAGTCCTCCAACCTGGTCGTCACACCGGGGATGCGGTCCTGGCAGCAGATCGCCGCCGATCTGCCCCGGGCCATCCGGGTCACCTCCTTCCTCGGGGGCAACTCCAACCCCGCGTCCGGCGACTTCTCCTTCGGGATCCGGGGCCAGCTCCTGGAGCACGGCGAGCCGGTGGCCAACCTCAGCGAGATGAACATCTCGGGCAACCTCGTCGACCTGCTGGCCGACTTCGTGGAGGCCGCCGACGACCCCTGGGTCTTCTCCAGCTCGCGGCTGCCCACGCTGCTGTTCGACGGCGTCCAGTTCTCGGGAACTTGACGAGCCGCGGTCGCTGATCACCACCGCGTCGGGCTACACTCCAGGCTCCGGCCAGGAAGGCAACGGTGTACGTTCGGCTCCTCATCGCGATCGTCGTGCTCGGCGGCTGCAGGGACCCTGAGCCCGTCGACAGCGCCCCCGACGCGCCGCTGATCCCCAGCGCCTGGGAGGTCGACGTGCCCGCCGAGGACACCGAGCCCCTGACCGTCGCCCAGATCGAGGCGGCGCTCCCGGGTCTGCTCGCCCTGATGCTGGAGCTGGACGCGGTCGACGTCATGGCCCTCTACGACGAGCGCGTGGCGATGGGCGAGCCCGGCTGCCCCTACCGCGAGGTCGTGGAGAGCGAGGACGAGGAGGGCACGATCAGCGAGTACTGGTACGGCGACGGCTGCGTCACCAGCCAGGGCGTGACCTTCGACGGCTACACCTACTATCGGGAGTACGACGCGCGGCGGCAGGCCGACGGCCTGACCTACGCGGGCTCCGACATCAAGGGCAACGCCGTGGTGGTCGACGACGCCGGCACCTTCGTGGCCGGCGGCGTGGCCTACCTCATCCGGGGCGCGGACAACGCCGGCCGCAACTTCTCCACCCTGAGCGGCGTGCAGGGCACCATCCTGTGGACCGGGTCCAGCTACCCCGACGCCTGGTTCACCCAGGGCGTCGCCGCGGAGCTGGAGATGCAGTCCTGGTGGCGGGGCGCGCCCATGATCACCATCCTCGGGCCGGTCTCCGGGCTGGAGGGGGACATCCCCGCCTTCAGCGCCGTCGAGCTGACCGCGATGGCCGAGGGCGACTGCCCCCAGGAGCTGGGGGGCGCGCTGTGGCTGCGGGACCGGGCCGGGCGCTGGTCCATCGTGGAGTTCCAGGGCGCCATCAGCCCCGACGACGCCGTGGACGACGCGGTCTGCGACGGCTGCGGGGTGCTCTACCAGGACAACCAGAGCGTCGGCGCGGTCTGCGTCGACCCCGCGCCCCTGCTGGACTGGACGGCGTCGCCGTGGTGATCGCGCTGCTGGCCCTGGCCTGCACCGGCCCCGAGGCGGAGCCCGCCGGGGGCGTCGACCCGGCGTTCGTGCTGACCCGCGCCAGCCTGGATCTGCGGGGGCGCCGCCCGGACGCCGCGGAGCTGGCGGCGGTCACCCAGACCCCCGGCACCCTGGAGACCCGCCTGGACACCTTCCTGCTGGACCCCGCCTTCGGGGAGCGGGTCCAGGACGTGTTCGACGAGGCCACCCTGACCCGCAGCGAGCTGTACCTCCAGGATCCCGATCTCTTCGGCATCTCGGACGACGACGCGTTCTACGCCGCGGTCGGCGGTGAGATCCCGCAGATCATCGGCCGCATCGCCGAGCAGGACCTGCCGTGGACCGAGGCGGTCACCGGCGACTGGACGATGGCCAACGAGGTGCTCGCCGAGCTGTGGGCCCTGGACTACCCCGAGGGGGCCTCCGGCTGGCGGGTCGCCCACTACACCGACGGCCGGCCGGCGGCGGGCATCCTGAGCACCAACTCGTTCTACTGGCGCTACGACTCGACGCTCTCGAACGCCAACCGCAAGCGCGCCAACGCCATCGCCCGGCTGTTCGTGTGCAACGACTTCATCGGGCAGCCCATCCTGTTCGACGACAGCGTGGACGTCTCCGACCCCGACAGCTTCGCCGAGGCCGTGCGCACCGTGCCCGGCTGCGTGGGCTGCCACGCCGCGCTGGACCCCGTCGCGGCGCATCTGTTCGGCTTCTTCTACCACTTCCAGCAGAACCCCGGCGACGCCAACGCCTACCACCCCGAGCGGGAGGTCTACTGGACGACCTTCCTGGGGGTGGGGCCGGGCTTCTTCGGGCAGGAGAGCGGGGACGTCAGCGACCTCGGCTGGCACCTGGCCGCCGACCCCCGCTTCCCGGACTGCGCGGTGGAGCACGTCTGGCGGGGCCTGCTGCGCCGGGACCCGACCCTGGCCGACACCGACGCCCTGAGCGCCCATCGGGAGGCCTT
The DNA here is from genome assembly GCA_020632795.1 of Alphaproteobacteria bacterium. GTDB lineage: Bacteria > Myxococcota_A > UBA796 > UBA796 > CAJQPC01 > JACKEV01. Next base: position 153,557 of record JACKEV010000017.1, on the reverse strand, counting down.
CCTGACCGGGGACCTCACCCTTCGCGCCCTGTGGCGCTCGATCCTGGACGACCCGCGCTACCGGGCCGACGACGTCGTGGGCACGGTCGCGGTCAAGCTGGTCACGCCGCGCCTGCTCGCCAGCCAGGTGGAGGCCCTGACCGGCTACCGCCTGACCCTGGAGGGGGTGGACGCGATGATGTCGGACCGCAGCGGCGTCCGCACGCTGGCCGGCGGCCTGGACGGCTTCGAGGGCACCCTGCGCACCCGCTCCCCGAACCCGACGCTGGTCCTGGTGCAGCAGCGCCTCGCCGAGGCCGCCGCCGCCCACGCCGTCGCTCAAGACCCGATGGGGCTCCTCCGGGGCGTGGACCTGGACAGCCCCCCGGAGGCCGACGACCTGGAGGCGCTGCACATCGCCGTGCTCTCCCAGACCCCCACCGAAGCCGAGCTGGACGCCCTCGCCGACCTCTGGGACGCCCTCTACGGCCTCGACGACGACCCCCGCGCCGCCTGGGCCGGCGTGCTCACCGCGCTCATGCGCGACCCCGCCTTCCTCCTGTACTGATGATGAAGCTCTCCCGACGTCAACTCCTGGCCGCGCTCGGCGCCACCGCCGCCCTGGGTGGGGTGCGGGCCCGCGCGGCGGTGTCCGCCAGCGAGCGGCGCTTCGTCTTCGTGCTGGCCAACGGCGGCTGGGACACCACCCGGGTGTTCACGCCCTCGTTCGACCTCCCGCAGGTGGACATGGAGGAGCAGGCCGCCGCCGCCACCGCCGGGGACCTGCGCTTCGTCGACCACCCCGACCGCCCCTCGGTGCGGGCCTTCTTCGAGGCGTATCACAGCCGGCTGGCCCTGCTGAACGGCATGCTGGTGCCCAGCGTGGCCCACGAGGCGTGCCGGGGGCTATTGCTCACCGGCGGCAGCGCGGGCACCTCGCCGGACTGGCCCACCACCCTGGCCGCCGCGCGGCGGGACGCCTTCCCGCTGCCCCACCTCGTGCTCGGCAACGTGTCCTTCCCCGGGGACCTGACCGAGGTGACCTGCCGGGTCGGCGGGGACGGTCAGCTCGACGGGCTGCTGGACGGCAGCCTCATCGCCGACGCGGACGTGCCGGTCGAGCCCCCCGAGGCCGACGCCGAGGCCCTGCTGGACGCCTTCACCGCCGACGCGGTCGCCCGCCGCCTGGCGCAGCAGCCCGACCCCGCCTGGCAGGCCCAGCTCCAGGACTACGACTTCGCTCTGGCCCGCGCCGGGGACCTCAAGACGCAGGCCGGGGCGCTGAGCTTCGTGGCCGGCGGCACGATGTCCGCCCAGGCCACCCTCGCGGCCGACGTGCTCGCCCGGGGCGTGTCCCGCTGCGTGTCCATCGAGCACCCGGTCATCCGGGGCAACCACGCCTGGGACAGCCACTCCCAGAACGACACGATGCAGCAGAACCTCTTCGAGGACCTGTTCGCCGGCCTCGTCACCTTGATGGAGGCCCTGGACACCACCGCCGGCCCCTCGGGCGCGACCCTGGCCGAGGAGACCGTGGTGGTGGTGCTCTCCGAGATGGGCCGCACCCCCTGGCTCACCCCCTCGGGCGGCAAGGACCACTGGCCCTACACCTCGGCGCTGGTGCTCGGCTCGGGCATCGCGGGCGGGCGCACCCTGGGCGGCATGGACGAGAGCTTCTACGGCTGGAAGCTCGACCCGACCACCGGCGAGCGCCGGGACGACGGCGTGCGCCTGAGCTTCGCGGAGCTGGGGGCGACGCTCATGGCGCTGGGGGACGTGGACCCGGGGGAGCGGCTGCCGGAGGCGGGGCTGTTGGAGGCGATCCTGTCGTAGCGGTCTCCAGGATCTCCGTGATGTCCAGGGTGTGGAGGACGCGGAAGCCGTCGCTGGAGGGGCTGACGGCCACGAAGGCCAGGAGCACGCGGTCACCGGCGCGGACGGCGGTGGGGTCCTGGAGGTCGAGGAGGCCGGTGTGCAGCTCGACGGGCAAACCGCCGTCCAGGGGGACCAGGGTGATGGCGTCGGAGCGCGGGCGGGTGGCGAGGGCGTAGTCACCGTCAGGGGTCAGGTAGGGGCGAGGCTGGGACGGAAGGCGGAAGCCGCCGCCGAGCCGGCGAGGCGCATGACCGGGTTGCCAGAGCATCAGGTCCCAGGTGTCGTGCCCGCTGGCCTGGAAGAAGACGACGTCGTCTTCGCGCCAACGTGGGCGGCGCTGGTCGACCTCGGCGGGCGCGAGGGGTCGGAGGGTCTCTTCTTCCAGGTCGAGGATGGCGATGTGGGTGGGTTCGAGGTCCTCGGCGGGGGGGCTGCGCTCCATCAAGAGGCGCTGGCCGTCGGCCGAGAAGGAGAGGGCGGCGTGCGCGTACTCCTCGGGCTTCGGTATGAAGATGTCACCCGTCCGGACGTCCCACATGTGGGTGTTGTTGCGCCGGTCTGCCGATACGAAGGCGAAGCGGTTTCCGTCGGTGGTACAGGCTGGGGCGCCGACGGTGCCGCCGATCTGGGCAGCGGTCAGCAGCTCATTGGGCGCACCCCTGCCAGGAACGAAGTAGTAGAGCCGCTGGGTGTCGCTACCACGACCCTCCAGGATCCCCATCAGGCTCGGCTGGACGCACCACTCCACGAGCTCGGCGGTGGCGCCGTGAGCGCCGAAGCTGGAGGCCGCCCCAGGGGCCTTCATCTCAGAGATGGCGGCGTCCACGCCCGCCGCGTCCGACATGAGCAGCCAGGTTCGCGCGCGGAGCCCTTCAACGCTGGCCACCCCCAGCCACTGCCCGTCCGGGGACCACAGCGGCGCGCGTTGTTGGGCCCGGTGCATCCCGAAGACCGCATTTCCACGGCGATCCTCGGCCCCCTCCACCCCCAGCCCCACGCGCGTCCCGTCCACCTCCACCGCTGTCACCCCCTCCGTCTCCAGCCAGGCGAGCACCTGCCGGGCGTCCTCAGCCTCGGGCAGCTCCAGCTCGGCGATCTCCCGCAGGCGCTCGACGTCCTCCTCGGTGTAGGCGTCCTGCTCCAGCGCGGGCAGGGGCGCGTCCAGGTCCAGGGCGCCCGCGCCGGCCATCAGCGTGACGTCGCTCAGGGTCTCTGCGGCCTCCGAAGGAGCGGAGCGTGGGAGGGTCCCCTCTGCCGGGTCACGCTTGGGCGGGGAGGGGAGCAGGGCCCGCGCCACCCGAGGTGCGGGCATCGGCCCGACCGTCGTCGGAGCGGCGCCGTCCGCCTCCTCCAACCCCAGCAGGCGCTCGATGGTCTCCCCGACCCGGGCCTCCCGGTGCGCCGCGTTGGAGACGACCTGCACCAGGCCGCCGCCCCCGACCAGGGTGAAGAACGCCACCAGCACCGCCGGGCGCAGCACGAAGGCCAGGGCCTTGGCGAGCAGCGCCACCGCGCCGCCCAGCAGGTGGAGGTGCTTGGCCAGCGACAGGACCCAGGCACCGAAGTACGCCCGCGCACCCCACCGGCCGAGCCGCGCCTCCTGGACCATCTGGCGCAGCTCGGCCTCCAGCGTGGCCCCCTCCTCGGCGAGCGCAGGGTTGAGGGAGCGGGCGCGGCGAGCCAGGGCGTAGGCGCCGATCAGCTCGAACACCCGCCGGCCGAGGGTGCGGGCCCATGCCTCGTCCAACAAGGCCAGCGCGACGCGGTCGTCCTGGGGGATGAGGTCTTCCGTGATATCGACGGCATCGGCATCATCGAAGCCTGCGAGCGCTCGGGCCGCGGCGGCATGGTCACCCTCTGCGGCGGCCTTCTCCTGGACCACCCGGGCGTTGACCACCGCCATCCGCGCGCCCCAGGCGTCGGCGAGGGGCACGAGGCGCAGAGGCGCGCCCTCGGGTCCCACGCTGCCCGCCGCGAGGTGGAGCAGCACCCCCAGGGCACCCGCCGGACGCTGCGGGGAGGGCGCCTGAACCGAAGCGCTCCGCACCAGCGCCGCCACCCACGGAGCCAGGTGCGGTGCGGGACGGGGCATCGCCACGCCGGCCTCGGCGGCCAGCCAGCGCCACTGCGCGCGGGTCAGCGGGGCTGCCGCCAGGGCCACGCCGACCAGGGTGAGCAGCCCGTCCTCGTCCAGCGCCTCGACGGCCGGGCAGGCGCGGGCGATGAGCGCGGCCCGCTCGGCGGGGGTCGCGGCCTGGACCACGGCCGGCCAGCCGTAGCGCGCCCACGGCCGCAGACGCCCGAGCCCCAGGTCGCCCAGCTCCCCGTCGGCGTCGGGCAGGGCGGAGAGCAGGTCCGCCAGCGCGTCAGGCTCCTCCAGCGGCGCCTCGCCGGCCCGGAAGCGCGCGATGGCGTCCCGCTGCGCCGGGCACCGCGCCTCCAGGTGGTCCAGGAGGGCCTCGTCCACGAGGTCTCGCCGCGCCAGCGCCTCGGCCACCGACCGGAACAGGTCCGGGTCGTCCTCGGCCACATAGAGCGCAAGCTCATTGGTCCGGGCGCCCTCGCGGAGCCAGGTGACCAGCCCCGCAGCGTCGAAGCAGCGCGCCAGCAGCCGACCGAGATCCTGCACGTTCTTCCGATATCGGATCGCGCATCATCCAGCCACGCGGTCGCTCTGCAGCGGTGGGGGCGTGGCGTGATCCGCAGGTGGAATGGCGCGCTCCGCCAGTGCCCCCACACGCCGCGGTTCATAGGGTAGGCTCGTCCCTCGGATCCAGGAGTCCACGGTGAAGGTCATCCTCTTCGGCGCCACCGGCATGATCGGCGCGGGCGCGCTCATCGAGTGTCTGGAGGACGACGACGTGGCGCAGGTGCTCGCCGTCGTCCGCCGCCCCACCGGCCGCACCCACCCCAAGCTCACCGAACTGATCATCAGCGACTTCCTGGACTATTCCGGCGTGGAGGACCAGCTTCGGGGCTACGACGCCTGCTTGTACGCCCTGGGCATCGCCTCCGCCGGCATGTCCGAGGCCGACTACCGCCGCATCACCCTGGACTTCGCCGTCGCCGCGGGCGAGGCGCTGCTGCGGGCCAACCCGGGGATGCGCCTGTGCTTCATCTCGGGGGCGGGCACCGACCTCCACAGCCGTCAGATGTGGGCGCGGGTGAAGGGCGAGGCCGAGCAGGCCCTGCTGGCCATGCCCTGGACCTCCGCGCACATGTTCCGGCCCGCGCTCATCCTGCCCCGGAAGGGTGTCAACTCCGGCGTTCGATCCTACCGAATCCTCTACGCCACGCTGGGGTGGGCCTTCTCCCTGCTCAAGGCCGTCGCGCCGGCCTACATCACCACCACCGAGGAGCTGGGGCGGGCCTTGATCCACGTCGCTCGGGACGGGCACCCCAAGTCCATCCTGGAGGGCGCCGACATCCACGCTGCAGGAGCATGAGCCTTGCCTGACCTCGTCGTGCATGCCGCTTTCGTCTACCACAACCCCATCCTGGGCGACGTCCCGCTGCCTGCGGGGGTGCTGGTCCGCCTGCGCGACCGGGATCTGATCAGCGACGACGACACCCTGGCCTGGGGCCACACCGACGGCCGCGGCCAGGTGACCCTGCGCGCCGCAGACCGCGACGAGCGCCGCCCCGACCTCTACCTGGAGGTGCGGGGGGAGGGGCGCAGGGTGGACCTCGCCCGCAACCGCGTGCTGGACCACGAGCTGGAGGGCCACAAGGCCTGGCGGCTGCCGGCGCGGTGGACCTCGATCTCCCGGTTCGCCAAGGATTACACCCCGGGCCTGCAGGAGCGCTTCGAGGGGGACGTCTGGGGCAGCCCTACCCACCCGGTGACCTTCCGGCTGACCTTCGACGCCTTCCTGCGCTTCGTGCGCTGGGACGAGGCGGCGGGGGACTACGCTCCGGTGCCCGCGGGCACGGTGGTGCGGGCCTGGGACGCCGAGCCCTTCGGCCTGGACCGGGTGCTCGCCGAGGGCCACACCCGCGCCGACGGGCGGGTCCACCTGCGCCTGGAGCCCCCGGTGGAGCGCCACCCCGACCTCTACGTCACCGTGGACCTGCCCGGGGGCCGGTGGAGCAGCCGCGAGGCCTTCGCCCTGGGGAACCCGGATCGCTCCGGCTACTGGCAGGACTTCGTCGGCTCCCGCATCGGGCGGGCGGACAACCCCTACATCTTCGACGTGGGCGACAGCCCGCCGGGCTTCGTGCCCGGCAACGCCGCGCGCGCCCTGATCGACGGGCCCGAGACCCTCGCCGCCATCGAGGACGCCTTGCGGCGGGCCACGCGCAGCATCCACGTCGAGGTGATGTTCCTGTTCAACGACCCCATCGGCCGCCGCGTCGCCGCGCTCTTGTGCGCGCGGGCCCGCGCCGGGGTGCGGGTGCGGGTGATGTTCGACCGGCGCACCACCGCCGACACCCCCAAGCACATCAACCTGCGCAAGATCTGGGTCTCCAAGCTGCTCTATCTGGGCGAGGCCCAGCGGGCGGCCTGGATGGCGGAGCTGGACGAGGCCCAGGAGGCCGACCGCATCCGGGGCGACACCGCCGCGCTCATCGCCCAGTTCGAGGCCACCCCGAACCTGGAGTTCGTCGACGCCAGCTTCCCCTACGTCGAGATCGAGCCCGACGCGCCGGACGGCGCCCCCGCCCTGTACCGCGAGCTGGAGGACGCCCTGCCGGCGGTGACCGTGGCCCGCATCGACCACCGCAAGATGCTCATCCTGGACGGCCGGGAGGTGCTGCTGGGCGGCATGAACATCGGCCAGGAGTACCTCTACACCGAGCCCATCGACCCCGGCCTGGACGCGGTGACCGACGCGAAGCGCAGCGCGGCCGAGCCCTGGGTGAAGTGGCGGGACTGCTTCGTGCATGTGCAGGGCCCTGCCGCCCGGGAGGCCCAGCGCCTGTTCCGGGAGCGTTGGATCACCGCGGGGGGCGCACCCTTCGACGCCCCCGGCCAGGACCGGCCGCCGACGCACCCGGTGTTCCCCACGATCCCGCCCCGGGTGAATGGCCTGCCGGTGCGCATCGTCAACACCACCCCCGGGGCGCGCATGCACATCCACGCCCACACCCTGAGCGCCATCGACGGCGCCCGGCGGCGGATCTGCATCGCCAACGCCTACTTTTCCAGCCAGGAGGTCGCCGCCGCCCTGGAGCGCGCCGCCCGCCGGGGCGTGGACGTGCTCTGCATCTTCCCGGGGGGCCGCTACAACGACTCGCTGGACTTCTTCTACTCGGGGCGCATGAAATACGCGGGCCTGATGGAGGCCGGCGCGCGGATCTACGAGCAGCGCCACCACATGGCCCACTCCAAGATCGCGGTCATCGATGACGACGTGGTCATCGGCTCGGCGAACTACAACCAGTCCAGCTTCTTCAAGCACTACGAGATCAACGCCGTGGTCCGGGATCGGACCTTCGCCGACGACTTCGCGGCCCGCTACTTCACCGCGGGGCTGCCCGACTGCGTGCGGATCCAGCCGGCGGACGTGCCGGGGTTGCTCGACATCCACCCGGTCGGGAAGTTGTGGCTGGAGTTGGGGGTGAACCGGCTGTTCTGAGCCTTCCCACGGCCTGTGCTATGTCAACCTGGGTTTGATGCGTTGGCGGAGGGCTGTTCAAGGTCGTCCATCACGGACTCCAAGTTCTGAAGGTCCTTCCAGAACTCTACCCCCATAACAATCCCGCCTACTTATCCCCCTCGTGCCCGTCATCTGTGACCACATCCTCTCCGGCCAACTCCGCCAGCCCCGCCTTCACCACCGCTTCCTCGCGGTCCCGCTGCGTCACCTGCCGATAGTGCCGGAGCATCACCGTCGGGCTGTGGCCCGTCAAGCTGGCAGCCGTGCCGATGTCGACCCCACGGCGCGCCATCCGGTCGACGACCATGCGCCGCAAGCCGTGGGGGGTGAAGGGCTCGACGCTCGCCTTGCGGCAGGCGCTGGACAGGGCGTAGCGCAGCGCCTTGTCCCGCGACGGCGGGAGGTCCAGCAGGGGTGCCTTGCTGCCGTCGACGCGGTCCCGGAGCTGCGCCACCAGCCGCTCGGGCAACGGGAAGCGTCGGGTGCCGGTCTTGCCACGCAGGAGGACCTCGCGCGAGTTCACCAGCACGTCGCATCGCCGCAGCTCGCAGACTTCGGAGATCCGAGCCCCCGTCGCGGCGAGCAGCCGAACGGCGAGCCGACAGTCACCGCTGAGGTGGTCCAGCACGCGGTTGACGTCCTCGGGAGAGGGGGTCCGATGGTTGATGCGGTAGCCGACGACGCGCACCGTGACCTTGGGCAACGGACCCGCGTGGATCAGCCGGCAGTCGGTGCCCCAGATCCAGGCCGAGCGCAGCCGCTTGAACTCCTGGAGGATGACGCGCGGTGAAGCGCCCTCGCGCAGCCGCTCGTCGCGGTAGCGCTCCAGGGTGTCCCGGGAGATGGAGCGGGGCGCGAGGTCGCCCAGCCACGTCACCAGATGGCGAGCGCAGACGGTGTAGTGCGTGAGGGTGGCCGGAGCGAGGTCGGCCCGCAGCTCCTGCCGCTCCACCCAGGCGCTGAGGAGATGCTCCATCGTCTCGACCACGGGCGTGGCCGGTTCGGGTTCGGGCAGGCCGTTGACCACCAGAGTCGCGACGACGGCCATCGCCTCGCGGCGGGTCGCCCAGCCCGTCCACAGAGTGTCGCGGCGGCCCTTGCGGCGGCCTCGCCAGTACCAGCGGCCGTCGTGACGCGGGCCTCGCACGACGCTGATGCGGACGTCACCGATCTCGGCGGGCTTGGGTCGGATGGGTTTGTTCATGTTCAGGTCCAGTCAGCTCAGCGGCGATGACCGCCGAGGGGTTTGAGGGTCCGAGGCCTCGCGTGGCGCGGTCGCTTCACCGGGCGCGGCGCGGGGATCTCGGCAGGTTCGGGATCGTTGGCGACGTCTCTGCAATGGAGTGCGTCCAGCCAGGCCCGGAAGGGGGCCCGGCGGCTTCGCCCGGATGGGGTCAGGCCAGCAGGCTGGAGGCAGCGCGCGTCGCCTTCGCGCATGCCCATCACGTCCGCGAACTCGGTCGCGGAGCAGCAGGTCTCCGGGCTGGCGAACAGCGCGGCCCGCGCCTGGAGCCGACGCAGACGGTCGGCCCGACGCTGGCGCGGGGTGGGCTCGGCGAGGGTGACCTCGCGGGCGTCGTCGGTGGGGTCGGCCTCGCCTTCGAAGCGAGGCGGGTCCCCGCCGAGGTCGCAGGCGGTGGCGCTTTGGAAGCGCGGCTCCGGTGCAGGCATCTTGCCTCCTGGGTTGGACACACCTGAGCTTGCGGCCGCCGCGCGCAGACCGCTGCCGACCTTGTCCGGGACGCCAAGGCGAAGCCCCCGATCTTGTCGTCGCCGCCAAGACCGGGGGATCCTTGAGGACTCACAAGGCGTCCTCCACCCGCACCAGCGCCGCGACTACGGCCACGCCCCTCCGGGTCGCCGCCTGCGCCGCCTCCAGCGTCGCTCCCTGCCCGTGCCACGCCCGATCGAGCCGGTCGATGGCCGCCAGCAGCTCCCCGGCCGCGAGCATCGTCTCCGCGATGGCCGCGCGCGTCGGGTCCTCGGCCGACCGCGCTGCGACCAGCGCGACGCCATCGGGGGCGTCGAAGACCAGCCCCAGGCCGGCGGTGACCCAGGCGGGCCACATCGACCAGCCCGAGCGCAGGAAGGTGGTCCGGTCGACCACCGCACCGGCGAGGTCCGCGCCGCGCAGGTCGGCGTCCCCGAGGTCGGCGCCGCGAAGGTCCGCGCCGACGAGGCAGGCGCCCCGAAGGTCGGCTTCGCGCAGGTCCGCGAGGCGAGCGTCCGCGTCGCGCAGGGTCGCGCGGCCCAGCTTCGCCCCGCGCAGGTCGGCCCGGTGGAGGTCGGCGCCGCGCAGGTCGGCGTCCTCGGCGTCGGCGCCGGCCAGCTCCAGGCGATGCCAATCGTCCCCTTCGCGCCAGGCCACGGGGAGGCCGGAGCGGGCCCGCTCGACGAGGGTCTGCCCTCGCTCGCGGGGGGTCACTCCTCCCCCTCGGGGGTCGCGAGGGGCAGGGCGTCGAGGGCTTCGCCCAGGGCGCGGAGGCGGTCGTCGGCCTGGGCCATCATGGCGCGCAGGCCGCCGTAGGCCACGAGCAGGGCGCGCAGCTCGGCGGGCGCGCCGCGGTCGTGGGCGTCGCGCAGGTCGACGGCGCGGCGGTAGGTGTCCTCGATGGCGGCGCTCACGGCGTCGTCGAGGTCGAGCAGGTGGACGGCGGCGTCCAGGAGATCGTCGATGGAGTCGGTGACTCGGGACATGGTTCAGGTCCGTGAAAGGGGGCCCACCTCCAGGCGGATCCGTCCGGGGCCGGTGGGCCTGGCCCGCCGGGCGGATGCGAGACAGAGCGGTGCGCCTCGCCCGTTGAGCGGGCGACAGCGCGGCCGCCCGGCGCACCGGTGGCGTGCACCGGGGCCGGGGGTACTTCCTCAGCGCTCGGGCGAGCGCCTACCCGTCCGGGGCGTCTCCCGGGTCAGGGTCCTGATAGAGTTGGCGCGGCCAGCCGCCTTCGCGGCGCGTCGCGGGCTTCATTGGGGGTGCGCTGTTCACTGCAGCGTGCCTCCGGGTCCGGTTCGAGGTGGCACTCGGCCGGACCCACCCTGCCCCCGAATCGGCTCTCCTGCACCGGAGGGGGGCGTTCTCCGGGGCGGATGGGGTGGATGTGCGCGGACCTCCAGCGTGGGCAGCGGTCGTCGTTGCGGGGGTGGAGGAGGTGCACGGAGGCATTTAACATAAGGTTCAAGAGCCTTGGCAAGCCCGGTTGCCGATCAGGGACCAGCAGGCCATTCCCTGGAGGTCGGGAGGACCCGCCATGCTCGAAACCCTGCGTCGCATCCTGGAGAGCTGCTCCGTCCACTACCTCGCCCTCGTCGCGAAGGAGCTGGGCCTGAGCGTGGCCGACCTGCCTTCAGGGGACGCCTCCCCCGCCCAGAAGGCCGCCTGGCTCCTCACCGCCGCCGGCGCGGAGCGCGGCCAGCTCTCCCGCATCGCTCAGGCCATGCGAGACGCGGGCCTCTACGTCCCCGACACCCCGGAGCCTCTGGGCAAGGGCACCGTCATCGCCGCGATCGTCGCCGCCCCGGAGATGAACCCCGAGGCCTCCGCGCTCTCCGCCTGGCTGCGCAAGCTGCGGGATCAGATCGCGCGCATCCGCCGGGTGGATCCGGGCTCGCCCGACGCACGCGAGCTACTGGACGGGGCCGATCTGGTCGTGGTGCTGCTGGGCGCCTCGACCTCGGGGCCCGAAGGCGCAGCGCTGCTGGGTGAGGTGCTCGACAGGGCCATCAGCGCCTGCCTCAACCCCATCCCGAACGAGCGCTGGCGCCGCTACCGCGCCGAGATGATGGACGCGATGGACCTGCACGAGCGCGCCGCGCTTCGCTTCAGCCCCACCGATCTCCTCCCCACCCTCCAGGACCCCATCCACCGCCGCCTCCGCGAGCTGTGCCCACCAGACAAGGGCGGCCCGGCCATGCTGGAGGACTGGGAGCGCCACATGCTCCAGCAGCAGATGGAGGCCTGGCGCAAGGGACGAGCCGGGGCGCTCTCGGGCATCGACCGCCGAGCGGGTCAGGACGGGCGGGTGCGCCTGGAGCGCGCCTCGCTCTACGTCAGCCTCCACGCGGGTCCCGGACGATGGGGCCGCGATGAGGCCGACGCTGTCGTGATCACAGACGAGCGCGCCGCTGAAGAGCCGTCCGACCGGGGCGAGCGGAAGCCCGTCTTCCTCGACGAGCTGATCGCCCACCCCGACCTGCCCCACCTCGTCATCATCGGCGAGGCCGGCAGCGGCAAGAGCGTGCTGCTCCAGCACGTCGCCTGGACCCTGGCCTGTCACCACCTGCACGAGCCTCTTCCCGAGGCCGCCCGCCTCGACGCCCTGTGGGCGGACGCCGCGCTCGCCCCCATCCCGGTGCTGGTCGAGGCCCGGCAGCTCGCGTCGCGCAAGGGCGCGGCCTGCATCGACACCCTGCTGTGCGAGGAGCTGGGCTGCGACCGCGTCACCCTGCGCCCCCTGCTGGAGCAGGGCCGCTACCTGCTGCTGGTCGACTCTCTGGACGAGGTGCCGACGCAGGCCGGGCGGGAGCGCGTCGTCGCCGCCCTCGCCGGTCTGTCTCGGCGCAGTCGCTGCCGCGTGGTCCTGACCACCCGCCCCTCCGCCCACACCCGGGTCTCCATGCCTCAGGGCTTTGCCTACGTCCGCATCGCCCCCCTCGACGACGACCGCCGCGCGGCCCTGGTCGACCGCTGGGTCACCGTGCAGGCCCTGCCCGAGGCCACCGCCCAGCGCCTGCGCGACGCTCTGGCGGGCCTCACCGAGCGCTTCCCCGCCGCCCCCGACGACCGCAGCCCCCTGGAGAACCCGCTGCTGCTGACCTGCGTGATGATCGTCTTCCTCTCACAGAAGCGGCTGCCCGACAACACCGCCGACCTGTACGGCGCGATGGTCAAGCTGCTGGTGTACAGCCGGGTGGAGGAGGATGTCCGGAAGGAGGACCAGGACCGCAGCGCGGCGGCCTGGCGCGAGCTGCTGGAGGAGATCGCCTGGCTCATGCAGAGCGCAGGAACCACGGCGATGCCGGTCCGAGCGCTGGTGGACGCGCTCCTGAGGGCGCGCCGCCAGCGGCAACCCCAGGAGCGCCGCGCCCCGCAGGACCGGGCCCGCGACGCGGACGAGATGCGGGAGCAGGTGGACCTGCTCGCCGCGCGCACGGGCATCCTGCGCTTCGAGTCGCGAGAGGGCGGGCCGGTGGTGCGCCCCTGGCACCGCAGCTTCCAGGAGTACCTGGCCGCCCGGCGCCTGGCCCACCGGCGCGGCGACGAAGGGAAACGCATCCGGGCTCTGGCCTCGGGTCTGCTGTTCGACCCGGGCTGGGAGGGCGCGCTGCGCTTTGCAGTCGGGGCTTTCGGCCAGACTGGCTCGGACAAGGCTCGGGCGGTAGTGGAGACCCTGGTGGCGATGGCTGAGGCGGACCCGCACCCCAAGCGGGAGGGCCGACTGCTGGGCCTCGCGTCGGCGGGGCTCGCGGAGTACCAGCGGGAGTACTTCGAAGGGCACGCGCTGCTGAAGACCCTGCCGCAGACCATCGCGGGGCGCTTCGCCGCGCAGGGAGCGGACTGGCCGTGGAAGGACCGGCTGCTGGCGCTGGAGGCGCTGGGGGTGCTGGGGGATCCGAGGTTGGCGGTGCCGACGACCGAGGGATGGGGAGAGGTGCCCGCCGGCACCTATGCGATCGGCGGGGACCGCGAGGCATGGCAGTCCCTCCCCGCGCAGCGGGTCACCCTGGACCGCTTCCTGCTGCGGAGTTGGCCGGTCACCGTGGGTGAGTACGCAGCCTTCGTCGAGGCCGGGGGCTATCGCGCAGATACGTGGTGGGACCCGGAGGCCGAGCCTCCCCCCGGGCCCGGCGGGTGGTCCACCCAGCACCGCCACAAGAACCGCCCAGTGACGGGCGTGAGCTGGTGGGAGGCGCGGGCGTTCTGCCGCTGGGCGCAGAAGACCTGGACGGTGCCCGAAGGCGGCGTCCTGGACTTGCCGACGTCGCAGGAGTGGGAGGCTGCCGCGCGGCTGACCCGCGGCGGACCGTTTCCTTGGGGCAAGGATGAACCCGGGCGGGAGGATGCGGCCAGGGCCAACCACGTCTGGCGTGGAGAGCCGCCCAGGCACCCGACGCCGGTGGGCATGTTCCCCAAGGGCGACGCCGGACCCTGGGTGGACCTCGCCGGCAACGTGTGGGAATGGTGCGCATCCATCCTTGACCGGGGGCAGCATCGAGATTGTCGGATTGTCGACAGTTGTCGACAAGGTGACACATCCGGGGCGCCTCGCGTGCTGCGGGGCGGGTCCTGGGACGACCTTCCCTGGCGCCTGCGCTACGCGAGCCGTCTCGGGATCGTGCCCGAGATCCAGCTCAGGTACGTGGGCTTTCGCCCGTGTGTCTGTTTCCCCCCCCAGCACGCACTATAAACCTCTATCAGTTGAAGAATCGCCGCGAAGCGCCGATCGCGATATTTTGTCACATTGTCAACAAGGTGACACCGAACGTCAGACGGGCTGGTCACCACGGTGACAACCCCGGTCTGCGCGCCCTCATGGCTGGGAGATACACTCTATTGCCGATGAACAGGGGAAGATCACAGCCCCCGTGTCCGTGATGCCGCACCCGCCGGTGTCACTGCGTTGACACGTCCGAGCGCCATCACCCGACACTTGTCAACACTCCGACACGACGTCACACCCCGAACGTCCACGCGGCCCCATACGCCTGCACCACCGCCGCCGCCCGCTCCGGGTCGTGCGCGACCCGCGAGAGGTTGGCCGGCAGGCGCTGTCGGGCCTTGGGGCCCAGGGTCAGGGTGTCCGGCGTGACCCGGTAGCCCAGGTAGGCGTGGGCCGCCCGGCAGGAGCGAGGCTCGGCGTCGGGGACCTTGAGACACAGCCCCCGCTCGGCGTCCAGCCATGCGGCGAGCTGGTCGCGCTGGTCCCGCAGGGCCTGGACGTCGTCGCCAAACAGGGCGAAGTCATCCATGTAGCGCTGGTAGCCGGGGATCCGCAGGCGCCGGCAGGCCAGGTGGTCCAGCGCGTCCAGGTAGAGGTTTCCCCACCACTGGCTGGTCAGGTTGCCGATGGGCAGGCCGCGTCCTGGGGGCATGGGGCCGGGCCAGCCCAGCCAGGCGACGACGTCCTGGCGGCGGTAGAGATCGGCGCCGGAGTTCAGGACCTGATCCAGCAGCTCGCGCAGGGGCGGCTCCGGCAGCCTGCGGTGCAGCAGGGCGCGCAGCCGGGCGCGGTCGATGCTGTAGAAGTAGCGGCGGACGTCGAGCTGCAGGACGAAGCGGTGGCGCCGCAGGCTGCGCTGGAAGCGCCGGATCGCCCGGTGGCTGCCCCGGTTGGGCAGGCAGGCGTAGCTGTGCGCGATGAAGCGGCGGTTCAGGCGGGGCGCGAGCACCCGGTGGATGGCGTGGTGGACCACCCGGTCCCGCACCGCCGCGGCGGCCACGATGCGCCGCTTGGGATCGACCACATGGAGCAGGCGATAGGGGCCGGGGACGTAGCGGCCGGAGGCCAGGGCGTCGGCCAGGGCCAGGACGTGGCGCTCGGCCTCCACGGAGAACGCCGCGACGTCGGGGCGGCGGCGCTTGCCGCGCTCGAAGTCGCGCCAGGCCCGCCACACGTTCACGGGGTCGACCAGCTCGGCTTGGCAGCGGAAGGACTTCACGGAGGGCCCACCCCGACGGTCGCCGAGGCTACTGGTGGGGGTGGGCGGGGGCCGCAGCCCCGAGCGCATGGGGACGAGTCAGCCCAGCCAGGGGACGACGTCCTTGCGGCGGTAGAGGTCGGCGCCGGAATTCAGCAGCTTCCTGCGGGTCGATGAGGTCGCCCGTCCGGGGCTCCGAGGACGCAGAGGGTCCGTCCCGGACGAGGGAGGCCCCGGAGAGGTTCATGGTGAACGCTACGCCCTGGCGCGTGGCCGCGAGGAAGCGTTGGAGGGGGTTGTTATCGAACTCGCGGTGTTCGAGATGCGGTGAATCCCTTCACGAAGGAGAGCAACGTTGAAGTTGATCAGCAGGCCCTCCTCGAACCCACCGAGGCGCAGATAGGTCAGGAGCTGAGACCGGTGAAGTGGAAGAATCGTGGATACCGACTTGACTTCGACGATCAAGCGCTCCTCAACCAGGAGGTCCACCCGGTAGCTGCCAGGAGCCGTGAGATCTTTGTAGCGAATGGGCAGTTCACGTTCGACACCTACATGCAGCCCTCGCTGACCCAACTCCCAGGCCAGACAGTCTTGATAGACCCGCTCAAGGAGGCCCGGCCCCAGACAGCGATGGACCTCGATTGCGGCGCCGATCACGGCACCGGAAAGCTCGCTCATGTTCACCTCTGATGGTGGCTCATTTCGTCTATGAACACTTCCGACCAGAATCTGTCCGCCCACAACCCGGCGGACCGGTTCATCGCGGCCACGCGCCGGAACGTAGCGTTCACCATCAACCTCTCCGGGGCCTCCCTGGTCCGGGACGGACCCTCTGCGTCCTCGGAGCCCTGGGACGGGCGACCCCGTGAACGCCTTCATGGAGGCCACCGTGTAGCGCTTGCCCTTGCGGGTGTGAGGCTGGAGCGCCTCGTCCACCGCCGACTGAAGCGCCTCGGCCTGAGCGGCCTGGGCGCGCTTGCGAGACGGCGTCATGGGCAGATCGTCCTCGTCAAAGGACCAGCGGCCGTTGCGCCTGGTGGCCTTCAGCTCGCCGTTCTTGACGCGGTAGCGGACCTGGCGGGGCGTCAAACCCAGGAGCTGGGCGGCCTCGGAGAGGGTCAGTTGCACGGTGTCACCTTGTTGACAAGGTGACAAAACATCGCGATCGGCGCTTCGCGCCGATTTTTCAATTTATCGAGGTTCAAAGCGCGTGCTGGGGGGGAAACGGACACACAGGCGAAACCCGAAGTGCGGGAACCGGCTCCCGGGCCCGTTCCAGCGCCGGTACGCGCAGCGCAGGTTCCAGGGATCGCTGAGCCAGGACCCGCCCCGCAGCACGCGAGGCGCCTCGGAGGCGTCATCGTGTCGACAATTGTCGACAAGCTCCTCAATGTCAGAGGGGTAGGCCGCGTAGACGTCACGACACCACTCCAAGACCCCGCCGGCCTGCTCCTCCGCGTTGAACGGCCCCCGCCCGAGCGGTCGACCGCCGACAGGCTCCAGCCGTGACGAGGCGAAGTTGGCCCGCTGGGGATCAGGGTCCTGCTTGCCCCAGGGGTAGCGCCGTCCGTCTTCTCCCCTCGCCGCCCACTCCCACTCCGCCTCGGTGGGCAGCTCCACCTCGGCTTGGAGCTGTGTACCCAGCCAGACGCAGAAGCGACGGGCGTCGTGCCAGCTCACCGTTGTCACCGGCTGCCCGTCCTGGTTGTAGTCCGAGTCCCGGAAGATGCGAGGCTCCTCGACGTCGTCGTTCGCCGCGACGAAGGCCCGGTACTGCGCGACGGTCACCGGGAAGCGGCCCAGCCAGAAGCCGTCCTTGATCCGCACCCGATGGGGGGGCGACTCGTCGCTGTAGGCTCCAGGATCGTAGCCCTCGGCGCCCTCCTGCGTCGTCGCGCCCATCAGGAAGCGCCCCGGCGGCACCCACACGAACTCGACGCCCAGGCCCGACACCCGCCAGAGCGTGCCCGGCGCAGGGTCGGCGGGTGGGCGGTCGGCGCGTGGGGCCTCGGGCTGGCCGCAGAGGCTGCGGGCGAGGGCCTGCACCTGGGCGGAGGGATGGTCGGTGAGGGGCTGCACCACCGCCTCGATCCCAGGGAGCCTGGCCTGCTGCGCCAGCTTGAGGACGGTGGCCACCGCCTCCACCGACGGCGCGGGGGGTGGCAAGGGCACCCCACCCCACCGCGCTCTGAGCCGCTCGATCCAGGTCGGCGGTGGCCGGGGATGAGCCCGTCGCAGGAAGCCCTCGAAGGGCTCCGGCTGAACCTGGAGCGCGTCGGTCAGGCACTCCCGGAGCAGCGCCTCGTGGTCTGGGACGTCCTCCCGCTCCAAGGCGGCCTCGATGAAGGGCGCGAACATGCCCTCCAGCCCCATGGCCAGCAGGATGGGCTCCCGCCACCGGGGCTCCTGCATGCGCTCGGCCAGTTCGCGGGCCCCGTTCTGTCCCTGGGCGTGGCGCGCGGCCAGGTACTCCTGAAACGTCAGGTGGGGGAACGCATACCTGTCGACGTCGCTCTCCACCAGCACGCCGCACTGCTCGTGGAGCTGCTGGAGCAGCGCCTCGGGGGCCGTCTCCCGAAAGCTCCGGGTCGTCGCCATCGGACCCTGAATGTGCTGGACCACGTCGGACCTGGGCAGGTGCGTCGTCTCCTTGCCGTCCCCGGCCTCCTGCATGGCCCAGGCCAGGGGCGCCAGCACCAGCATCGCGTCCCGGTGGGGCAGGCCGTGGCCCAGCTCCTTGTGCTCGGCCCAGGCCTGCAGCAGCAGGCCCAGGCACTCCCTGTACAGCTCCACGCGGGCGTCCGGCAGTCGGCCGATGGCGTAGTGGACCAGGCAGATGTTGGAGAGCATCAAGGGGTTGGCGGCCATGCGGCGCAGCCGTCCGCTGGCGGCGCGCTCGGCGCTCTTCAGCGCACCGACCAGCGAGGATGCCCGCTGCTTCGCCTCTTCAGCGCGCTCGTCCTCCGAACGCCCGACGCGCCCGTAGCCACGGAGCACCTCGGTGAACCAGGCCTCGACGTAGGCCAGGATGTCGTCCTCCCCGAAGTCCATCACCTTGAGGGTCAGCAGGTGCGGTCTCAGGCGCTCCCGGGCGCGAACCCAGGCGGCCCTGCGACAGCTCACCACGAAGCGGCTCCCCGGCCAGCGGGACATCTCGCGGGTCAGCCAGGCGGCGACCTTCTTGCGGGTGGCCTCGTCGCTGACCTCGTCCAGCCCGTCCAGCAGGAACAGGAACGGCCCCGCCTCGGGCCGCACCGCCCGGCCCGCGCCCGGGAAGTCGATCGAGGCGGCGTGCTCGATCATCTTGGGGAGCAGAAGCCCCTTGGGCCGCTCGACCACCACCTCAGCCAGCCGGGAGCAGCGCAGGAACACCGGGGTCAGGCCGGCGGGCAGGTTCAGGTCCTCCCCGTCGCGCACACAACACAGCACATGCTTGAGCAGCGTGGTCTTGCCGGAGCCCGGGTCACCCACGATGGCCAGGCCGCGCAGGCGGGCGCCTGCAGCGACGCGGCGCTCCAGCTCGGCGAAGGCGTCGGCGATGCGGGTCTCGCCTACGTGTGCTTCGAGGTCAGCGCGCTCCTCTCGCTTCATGGGCTCGGCGCGGGGGAGGTCGGCGGCGCTGAGCTGAAGCGGGACGTAGACCTCCCGGATGGAGAGGCGGAAGCGGTCGCGGTCGCGGAAGCCGACGATGGGGACGGCGCGGCAGTCCTCGTGGACCGCGTCGAGCCAGGCCTGGGTGACCTCCCAGCCGCCGAGGGTGCCCTGGTCGCGCATGACGGCTTCGATCGTGCCCTGGAGGGCCGAGCTTCCCGCCGCGCGGCGCGCCAGATCCCGCGCGATCTCCCGCCGGGACGCCTGGCCTCCAGGGATGCGTGATCGGACGCCCGGCCCGATCGCCTCCAGCACCTCGCCCCACTGCGTGTCCGACAGCCCGCAGAGGTCACGGACCAGCGCATCCGACGCCGGGTTCTCAGATGCTTCCGACATGATGCTCCCTGCGGCGTGGCCCAGCGCGGACCGGAGCCGGTCCAGCCCCCCGGGCTGCCGAGACGCCCAGCGGATGAGCGAGCGCGCCCGCGCGTGTTTGGTGTCGTTCTGCCCCCACAGCTCCGCGACCGGCGCCTTCAGCGCGTCCTCGGCGAGCTCGGTCAGCTCCGCAGCGGGGAGCGTGGTCAGCGCGCGCGTCAGGGCGACCGCGTCGGAGGCCATCGCGGTGAGGTGCTCCGGCGCATACTCCGGCAGGACCAGCGACAGGGCGGCCCAATCCGCCGTCTTGCTGTGGGCTCCCCGCAGCGCGAGCCGCACCGCCTGGGCCATCGCGACGATCGTGCGGCCTTCGCGCCAGGCCTGCACCAGCGCGTTGAGCGCGTCCACGGACGCCGACCGGCCGAGCGGGAGCTGGCTGCCGAGGACCGGGACCCCGGCGTTCCGGCTGAGGGAGGCCAACAGGGGGCCCAGCGCGCCGCCGTCCAGCTCCGCGCGATGGCACGCCGCGACGGACAACAGCGCGGGCGCGGGCGCGTGGGCCAGGGTCCCCCCCAGATGGGCGCCGCTGGGCCGATGGCCCTCATACGCGCGCCGCCCCAGCGCCAGGCCGGTGAGGCCACGCTCGGCGAGGGTGCCGTGGCACAGCACATGGACCAGCCAGGGGGGACGCCCCGCGTCGGTGAGGGCGCGGATGCGGTTCTGGATGGCGTCGGGGGTCGCGTCGGGCAGCTCCACCACCTCCAGCGGGCCCCGCTGGAGCGCCCGCAGGTGGTTCTTGTGGGGAACGCCCCCGCCGGCCTCCGACCAGGCGAACAGCACGCAGGGGGTGGGCCCCTCGGCCGGCAGGCGGCCGGCGCTGCGGTGGACCTGTCGGACGACGGCGCGGTCAGGCTCCACCCCCAGCGCGATCCGCGACCCGGGGGGAACCAGCAGCTCCCAGGGCAGCCGCTGGACGTCGTCTCCGTCCGGTTCGGAGCCGATCAGGAGGTGCTCGGCGGCCGACAGGTCGCGATGCACGCCGCCTGACAGACCGGCCGCGAGCGTCTCGCCCACGTCCACCAGGGTCTGCTCGGTCTCGCTGCCCGCGTTGAGCAGGGCGAGCGCTCGGAGCTTCTCTCCGAGCGCGTCCATCGTCCAGGGCGAGGCGAAGGGCTCGTTGCGCTCCTCGTCCGTCGGGCGCCTGACGCTGAGCTGCTCGGCATCGCCGAAGGCGAACCGGCCGAAGCGGAGGGTCAGGTGGGCGTCGGAGACGCCGATGGCGGGGGGCTTCTCAGACATCTACGACGGCAGCTCAGCGGTCATCTTCGGCACAGAGGGCGTTGGGGCGCGCATCCCCGGACCAACGCAGCATACCCCGCAGATGTGGGAGAGCCCGGGGCGCGCCTGGAAATGGGGGAGGACTGGCGCAGCACCCGGGCCCGGCCCTCCCCATAGCGCATCCGCTACACCGCCTCCACCCCGATCTCCCCGACCCCGGCCAGCGGCCACGACACCGCCATCCCCGGCCGCAACCGCACGCCCATCGCAGCACTCCCCCCGGCGATCTGCGGCCCCGCGACCACCGCCGCGCCCAGCCGCAACGCCACGATCGGCGCGACCGCCACCGGCACGCGGAGCCACAGCAGGCCCGCCCGGTTCGCCACGCCCAGCTCGCCCCAGCCGCCCATCGGGATCGCGACCCCCTGCCCCTCGGGCAGCGCGAGCGGGTAGACCATCGCGCCGCCGCGCTGTGTGATCGGGCCGTCCAGCAGCGGCCCCAGCAGCGCCGCCAGGGACACGCCGAGGGCCTGCTCCACCAGGTCGATGGACAGCGCCCCCAGGGACACGCGGGTCGCCGGGCGGACGAGCCGCAGTCGGATGGGCACGCCCATCACTCCTCCGAGAGGTCGTGTTCATCGACCTTTCGGAAGGGGAGCTCCTCGGTGGGCTCGTCCTCGGGGTCGCCCAGCGCGTCGAGGGCGTCGTCCAGCCCCTCCTCGACGGCCTCGGTGAGCACCCGCAATGCGTGCTGGGTGCTCGCCTGGGCCCGCAGGTTCAGGTAGAGCAGGTGCGCGATGGCGAAGCCCTGCTCGGCGCGGTTGAGCTGGGCCCAGTCGCCCATCGCCTCGGCGACCGCGTCGCGGGTCCGCGCCTCGAAGGCGTCTCCGTACAGGGTGCGCGCGACGCGCATCCAGGATGGGGAATGAGACACAGAGTCCTCCTGTTCGGGCGCTCGACGGCCCGTGCTTGGGTGGTCAGTGAAGTCCGGTCAGCCCGGCTGGGGCTCGGTGGGCCCGTCGACCTGGGGGGGCTGGGCCATCGCGAGCATCTGCTGGTGCTGGGCGGCGAAGCCCTTGAGCAGCCCCGCGAGCTGGGAGAGGTGCTTGGGATCGCTCATCAACGCACGGACGCCGGGGTCGCTGAGCGCGGCCATCAGCTCGTCCGAGCTGCCCAGCATGTGCACGACCTCCATCATCTGGGGCGTGAGGCCCTTGGAGAGCAGCATCAGCTTGGCGGCGTCCCCGAGCTGGCTGACCGACTCGCGGACGAGCTGGGCCCGCAGGGCCTGCTCCCGGACCGCGCGGTCGTCGTCCAAGAGGGCCTTGCTGTGCTCGAAGCGCACCTCCATCAAGGCGGCGACCAGGCGCTCGATCTGCTCCCGGGCGTCGACCAGCTCGCGCTGGGTGCGGTCGGCGGCCTGGATGTGCAGGCTCTGGAGTTGGCCGAAGCTGCCCAGCATCAGGTTGCCCCACTGGGTGTAGTACTCGCCCAGGGCACGCATGCCGGGGCCCGTCATGCTGTCCTCGACGCCGTCGAACTGCGCCTGGGGCATGCGGGGGAGCGCGGGCTCGGCGGGGGCCACATGGAGCGCTTCGTCGTCCACCTCGTCCAGATCCCCGTGCCAGGTGCACACGAACTGCCCGCTGGCCAGGGTCTGGACGCCCTTGGGGCCGTAGATGCGCACCCGGAAGCGCCGCCGCCGGTCCCCGAAGGTGTTGCGCATCGCGGTGCGTCGCACCCAATCGCAGGCCCGCTCGGCGGCCTCGTGGTCCAGGGCCTCGTCGCTCCAGTCGACCTCCGGGTCCTGGCGCATCAGGCGGTGCCGCAGCATCTCCCGGTTCGCGTCGAAGCGCCCCAGGCTGACGTCCCTGTGCTGGTTCGTGCGGTCGTAGAGGATGAGGTAGGCGAAGTCCGCCGCCACCTCGCGCAGGCTGTCACAGAGCTCGTCGAGCGCCTTGAAGGTGAAGTCCATTTCGTCCATCGGTTGCTCTCCGTCGTGGTAGCTGAACCCTATCCACGGCGTTGGAGGCTGTAAATTGGCGGCGTGTACAATTGTGCCGAGAAGACAGCTTGGAGGCAGATTGTGACGCATGGCGCCGCACTTCCCGGATCACTTCACGCACTCTGGTGAAGCACTTCCCGTCAGCTTCCCGAAAATTTCCCGGATTCTGGCCCACCTGGACCTCGAACTGTAGGTGGAGATCACCCCTCACGGTGCCGTAGGCGCACTTCACGGCACTTCATGGAAGTCTTCGGGAAACGGCTGGAAACGGATTCTGTAGACAATCGAGGGCTTTTCAGCGTAGGGTCTCGATGTCGGTCAGCGGACGGATGGACCTCGGCACGACCGACGCGCAGAGGCCGCCTTCAACGCGGCACAGCCATCGAACACACACGGGAGGACGGATGGGCAAGTCCAGTCCGTTGAAGACCGCTCTGCAAGGCGGCCAGGTCAGCGACCGCCAGGCGCAGTCTGCGCTGGGCGCGGCGGTCACGAAGATCACCAGCCTCCAGCGCCGGGACGGGCGCAGCCAGGAGGCCATCGACAACACGGGCGAGCAGCTCGTGCACATCGCGGAGACCCAGGGCTCGCTGCTGCTGTCCTCCTTCGCCGAGGGCTACTTCGGCTCGGAGAAGCTCAAGATCGCGGGCATCGACCTGCGGGCGATCTCGGGCGTGGCGGCGAAGGGCTACGGCCTGATCCGCACCCTCACGGGCAAGAAGGACGGCGGACACGCGCTCGCGCTGGGCAACGGGCTGTTCGGCTCGTGGCTGGCCTCAGTCGGCGTGAAGGCCGGCCAGAGCCTCCAGCAGCGCCGCGCGGCCGAGCCCCCGACGACCTTCACGGTGCCCAGCGAGCCGCAGATCTTCCGCGGCCTGCTCCCCGAGCCCACGGTCCACCTCACCCCCGAGCCGACGACCGCCGGCCCGCTGCGGGAGGTGATGCTCACGCCGAGCACGGAGGGGGAAGCTGACACGAACCGCTTCGTGCGGGCGCGTCAGGACTGAGATGGAGGTGGGGATTCGTGGGAGTGTCGTCCGTCACGGACTCCAAGATTCGAAGGTCCGTCACGGACAGACAGAGACCTCGAAGTACTGGAGGTTCGGGGAACGGATCGGCGCGTGGTCGCGAGGCAACCTCAGTGCCGCTTGAAGTCCTGGAATTCAGATTCAGAGGCTGACAAGCGCCTCCATGGTCCCCTCGCGGTCACGCGCCAGGACGTTCCATTCACCACCGATCCTCCGAGACCTCTGTCTGTCCGTGACGGACCTTCAGAACTTGGAGTCCGTGACGGACGACCCCCCATCGAAGAACCACCCAGTCTGTATCCAACCCAACCTGAACAGGAGACTCCATGTCTGAGATGATCTCCCTGGGCACCGCCCGGGTCTACCGCAACGACGACGGTGAGCTGGTCGTCGACACCGACAGCCTGCGGCGCGGCGACTTCGCCGGCGACGACTTCGGCTTCGAGGACGACGACGACGAGTTCGGCGACGACGAGGACGACGAGTTCGGCGACGACGAGGAGTTCGGCGCCCTGGGCGACCGCCTCCGCTCCCGCCGCAGCCGCCGCAAGAGCCGCCGGTCCAGCCGCAAGCGCGACCGCCAGGGCCGCCGCAGCGGCCACCGGGGCGAGCGCCAGCCCGCCGCCCCCAAGCCCAAGCAGCGCTGGGGCATGACCGTGGTGGGCGGCAGCGACTCCGTGGGCGAGGGCGGCGGCCCGGTCAGCGTGGAGATCCGCCTCCAGCACGACTTCAAGGCCAGCGACATCACCTTCGACGGCTCCCACGAGTCCGCCAAGGTGCAGAGCATCTTCTTCGGGGACCACGTCGTGTGGTCCCAGCCCGCCGGGGTGCCCGCGTCTGTGTTCGGCTCGAACAGCCAGCTCCGGGGCATCCTGGAGGGCCAGGAGGTGCAGGGCGGGCGCGACATCACGGTCAACGGGGTGCTGCGCGACGCGGGCGAGTTCACCGTCACGGTCACCGGCCTCAAGCCCGTGACGTCCCCCTGCGGGTGATCTGAGTGAACGTGCGCGCCGAACGAAGCACCCTCCCCCCAGGCGACGGAGACCTGCGCTGGTCCCCGCTGCTCTCGGGGGAGGACGCCCGCGACGGCTGGCGCATCGTCGAGGCGCGCTCCGCGAGGGGCGCCCCCTTCGCCCTGCGCCTGGGCTGGTCCTCGGCCCAGGCCAGCGGCGGCCAGGCCTGGGTCTGTGCACCGCACGCCACCCGGGTCTGTGTCTTCGCCCGCAGCCTGCGCGTCGAGGCCGCCAACCGCGCCGAGCCGGAGAACCGCGTCTCGGTGACCGTGGCGGATGGCTTCGCCCTGACCGCGAACCAGTGGGAGGAGCACGCCGTCACCGACCCCGTCGCCGCCCTCGCCGTGCCGCCCTTCGCGACGCACCTGTGGGTGGGCGTCGACCAGCCGGACCTGCGCCCCTACACCGTCCTGCGCCTGCTCGACGGCATGGGCACGGTCCGGGAGAGCCTGCGCCTGGACGCCCTGCCCCCGGGGGGCCTGCCCCTGGGGGCGACCCACCGGGTCGAGGTCCAGGCCGACGACCCCGTCCACCTCCGAGCCACCTTCACCCTGGCACTGTGATTCATGAACATCACCTTGAAGCTCGCCTTCGACGAGCGGGCCGCCGTGCGCCTGCTCAACCACCTGGCCCGGGAGAACGCCTTCATCCTGCGGGCCCAGCCCGAGCTGCCCCTGCTCTACGACGCCGGGGTGGTCTACCGCCGGGAGCCCGATGAGACCTGGCCCGACGTGCTGCACCTGCTCGCCCAGGGCTGGGAGGACTGCGACGGCCTGGCCGCCGCCCGCGCCGGAGAGCTGCTGGCCCGAGGGGCGCGGGCGCTCTCCTCCGACGAGCCCGGCTACGCCGAGGCCCGCCGCCTTCGACTCGACACGATCCAGGCCGAGGTGCTGCTGAGGACCCGCACCGAGCGCGGCAAGCCGGGCCTCTACCACTGTGTCACGCGCTACCGCGTCGCCGGGCGCTGGCACCGGGACGACCCCAGCGCCCGCCTCGGCATGCACGGAACCATCGACCCATCGGTCCTGCGGCGTTGGAAGCGCCAGGGCCGCACCCCGTCCGGGAGGACCGCATGAGCTACCAGACCGCCCGACCGCTGGCCGACTTCAGCGGAGGGACCCCCAAGCGATCCCGATGCAGCCGGCGTCATCGGCCTGCCCCTCCTCCGAAGCGGCCGCTGCCTCGGGCCTCCACGCGGGAGGAGGCGCTGCCGCCCAAGCCCGCGCCGCCCGCCGAGCTGGTCCCGGCCCCGCAGTGGTCCTGGGGCATGGAGGACGGCTGGGGGCCACTGGTCCCGATGAGCGAGAACGTGCGGGTGCAGGCGGCGGTGGGCTACCGCGCGGCGGTCATCCCGCTCCGGGAAGGTCTGTGTCTGGTGGCCGAGCTGCCCGACGCGGTGACCCGCTCGGAGTTCGGCTTCGCCCCGCTGCTCGCGCCGCTGATGGTGCGCGCCGCGACCCGGGCGATGAGCAACGGCGACCCCGCCCAGCCCGGCCTGTTCCAGCGGATCGTGGACCTGCGGCAGCAGCGCCTGGAGGACGGCTCCGCCCTCGTCCGCCAGCTCCGGCCCGAGCGCCCGCCCGCGCCGCCGCCCCAGCCCTCGGTGGGCTGGGCCGACCCCCGCGACCTGAACGACGTGATCGGCTGCGGGTGCCGAGGGGGGCGGCGATGAGCACCTGGGCGCAGCTCAAGGCGTCTTGGTCCGAGGGCTGGCAGGCCCTGGAGGCCACCGGGCGCCAGCTCTACGCCGCCGCGACCGACCCCGAGGCGGTGAAGCAGACCGTCCGGGGCTTCGTCGCGGACCTGGAGGATGTGCGGGACCGCCTGGCGCGCATGCGACAGAAGGCCCCCGACGCGACCTGGACGCGGCGCATCGCGTCGTTGTCCACGCGCTACCACGACCTCGCGGCGGGGCTCTACGCCCACGCCACGCCCATCACCCGCCCCGAGGTGGGTGTCGCCCCGGTGCTGATCGTGGGCGGCCTCGCGGTGGGCGCGGTCGGGGTGGCCTGGGCGATGGCCGCCCATGAGTACGCGGCCAACCTGCGCGACCAGACCGCCCTCGCCGAGCGCGAGCTGGAGGCCCGCATCGCCGCCAGCCGCGAGGGCCGCCCCCTCCAACCCTCCACCCTGCCCACGCCGCCGCCGAAGCCCGGCGGCGCGGGGCTCCTCCTGCTCGGCGGCCTCGCGCTGGCCGCCGGGGCCACCCTCCTCCTGAAACGGACCTGAAGCATGTCGACCTCCATTTCTGCGACACTCTCCCACCCCAGCGCCCTCATCCCCCCGGTCATCCGGGGCTACGGTCCGATCGACGAGGGCGAGCTGGGCTTCACCCTCGCGCCCCTGGCCCGCACCGCGGCGGTCGCGCTCAGGACCGAGGATGGTGACGTCCTCGCCTGGCGCTCCGACGGCAGCGGCGACGCCCCCGGCTGGCCACAGACCTGGGTGCCGGCCCAGCAGCTCCCCAAGCTGCTCCACGCCAAGGCCACCGAGCCCGGCCCCAGCCCGCTGCCCGGCTCCTGGGCGGTCACCGCGACCCTGCACGGCGAAGCCATCGAGCTGGAGTTCACCCGCAAGATGGGCCGGCGCGGCGTGCTGGAGGTCTTCTCTGACGGCGAGGGCGCCTGGGCCTGGCGCTTCGAGCCCGGACGCGCCGGTGGGGCGCTCCAGGCCGGGGACGGCGTTCCCTTCCTGGCCGCTGCGATGCGCCAGGGGGCCCTGGCCGCGCTGGGGCTCGCCGATGACGCTCTGGAGGATGTCGCATGAGCACCCCTCGCCGCATGCGGCTGTCCATCGTCGGCAAGACCGAGGACCAGCCCAGGCTGCTTCGCGCCTGGGGCCGGGTCCCCGGCGGCGAGGTCGCCCTGGTCCACCGCTGCACCGAGGGCAAGGGCTTGCTGGTGTTCATGGACACCAAGGGCAACGCCGCCCAGGTGTGGCGGCCCGGCCCGACCGTCTTCGCCGAGGGCATCACCGCTGAGCTGAGCGACGCGCCGGCTGCCCCCAACGAGGCGATGTCGCCCTGCGACGCGCTCCGGGAGGTCAAGGCCCTCCAGCGGGAGCTGCCCAAGGAGGGCCCGGTGACCCTGCGCGGTCAGTGGAGCGGCGCGCTCGTCTGGGAGGACGGCCAGCCCCACATCGAGCTGAAGCGTAGATTGTCGACCTACGGCACGCTGCACCTGCGCTCCTCAGGCGCCGACGGGTGGGCCTGGCGCTTCGAGCGCGCCCCCACCAGGACCAGCGCCTGGTACGCCACCCCCAAGGAGGCGGCCACCCCGGGCTACGCGACCCTGACTCGGGCCATCGAGCGGGGCGTGGTGCATGCGATGGAGCTGGTCCAGGAGTCGTGCAGCTTCCGCGACACCCGGCGGCGTGCGGCCTTCGATGAGGGCTACGCGCAGAAGCATCCGATCCGGCCGCCCAAGCCGACCCGCGATCCCACCGAGCGCTTCGGGCGCAAGGTGAGCTGCAAGCCGGTGGAGGATGGGAGCCCGCTGCCGCCCCCGCCCAAGACCGACGCGGAGCTGGCGGCGGTCGCCCAGGCCATCGGCGCCGACGCGCAGGCCCTCGCGGGCCTCGACCCGGGCGCGACCGAGCCCCAGACCCCGCTGCCCGAGCTGGTGGAGTGGTTCTTCGGCCCCGGCCGCAAGGGCACGGTGCTTCAGGTCATCGGCGAGTCCCTGCAGCAGTACACCGAGGGACGCTATCCGCCTCGGGACCGGCCGCTGTCGCTGGATGGCTTCATGCGACAGCAGCGCGAGCAGCTCAAGGAGGCCGGTCGGGGCAAGCTCCGGCGCGAGCCCTACAAGACCGCAGCGCGGCGCCTCAAGGAGTACGAGCAGCTCCAACGGACCACCCCGATGCAGCTCGAGCGCGCCCGGAGCCTGGTGCGCTACGCAGGGGCGGCGGTGCGCTCGCCGCGCTGCCAGGGCGAGGATCGGAAGGAGGCGCTGGGGCTTCTGAAGCAGGCTGTCGCCCAGTACGAGGAGGCCCGCGCCCAGCTCGTGGCGGGCCAGGACGCCGCCGCCATCCGGACCATCCGGCGCCTGGCGGCCACCGTCGCGCTGACTGCCGCGCAGTCGAGTCGGTCGTGTGCGCGGGGGCAGCAGAGCCTGACGGCGCTCTTGGACAGCGCGGAGACTGCGACGCCGTCGGCACCCCGGAAGGAGGCGGTCTCGACGAGGTCGACGCCACGGGCATCGTCGGTAAGGCGGTCGTCCGGGACGTCGAAAAAGACACGCTCACGGAAGAACGCGCCCGAGGCCGACCCGGAGAAGGATGCGCTGTTGATGGGTGCCTTCGAGGAGGCGATCCGCGCGGCGCTGAAGGAAGCCGCATGACCCCCGCCGAGACCCTCCTCGACCGCATCACCGTCCTGATGCGCCACCGCCTCCCCCCCGGCGTCACGCCCGGCTACTTCGATGGCTTCGTCGCCCGCAATCGCCCCCAGATGGTCGCCGTGCTCGACCGGAGCCTGGCCAGGCGCCAGCGGCGCCGCCCTGCGCTGCCCGAAGCCTGGAGCCCACGGGAGCGGACCGAGGCCAACCTCGCCGCGATGGCGCTGCTGGCCGCCAAGCCGCCAAGCAAGATGAACGGTGACGACCGCCGGGTCCTGGCCCGCTACAGCGGCTGGGGTGGGCTCTCGATCGCCAAGGTGAAGCAGCGCTTCCCCAAGGGGGTGCCCATCCCCGAGGAGCGCGGCCTCATCCACGAGTACTACACCCCCACGGCGGTGTGCCGCGAGGTCGCTCGGGTCGTTCAGCCCCATCTCGCCGCGCTGGCCGGTCGCGGGGACGTCCTCCACGCCCTGGAGCCCTCGGCGGGCATCGGCCGCTTCCTCCGAGCGTTCTCCGGTCCTGGCTTCGAGACCGTGCGGTGGCAGGCGGTGGAGTGGTCCGCGCTGTCGCATCAACTGCTGGCCGCGCTTCGACCGGACATCGACCTCTACCACGGCCCCTTCGAGCGCTGGGTCCGGGAGCGCGGGCCCAAGTGGGCCGGTCGCTTCGGCCTGGTCGTGGCCAACCCGCCCTACGGCCCCCGAGGCGCGGCCATCACCGAGGACCCCGACCGCTCCTACCGGGAGAAGAAGGCGTACCTCTACTTCCTGCGGCGGGGCCTGGACCTGCTCGCCGAAGGCGGCCTGGGCGTCTTCCTGGTGCCCTACGGCTTCCTGACCGGGCAGAGCAAGGCCCTCATCGCCGCCCGGGAGGCGGTGCTCAAGCGGCACCACCTCGCCGCGGCCTACCGTCTGCCCAGCGTCAGCCCCCAGGGCAAGGCCGCGCTCTTCCCCGGTGCGATGCTGGTCACCGATCTGCTCTTCTTCCGGGCTCGGGGCGGCTCTCTGGCCGAGGTCGACGCCGACGACCGCTTCATCCTGGAGGGCCGCTACTTCGAGGACTTCCCGACCCACATCCTGGGTCGGGAGTTGGGTCGTGGCGCCAACGACGACGACCAGACCCGGAAGCCCCGGTGGGGCTACCAGGTCGAGGGGACCTTCTCCCGCCTGCCCGATCTGGTCGAGCGGCCCATGTGCCACGCCTGCGTGGTCGTGGACCTCGCCCAGGCCCGCACCTCCGGTCGCGCTGGCGTGACCCGCAGCATCACCTCGTCCACCGAGGGCCTGCCGGAGGAGGTCGCCGCAGCCGTGCAGCTCGGCCAGCGGGTCGACCGCTACCTGGCGGCCCGCGCCCGGGAGGACAGCGACCTGCCGCGCCTGCTGTGGCGGGAGCTGGTCGAGGCTCTGCGCGCGTGGCGCGACGCCCACGGGACCCCACACGGGCACATCGAGCTGGTCCGGCTGGCCAAGGTCGGCAACACCGCCGCCGAGCGCTTCCTGAGCGCCTGGACCCGCTCGGGCAAGCTGGTGGAGGCCCTCGCCCAGAAGCCCGCATGGCAGCCCCGGGTGAGGCTCCAGCCCGGCGACATCGTCGGCCAGGCCGAAGCCCTCTACCGCAACGCCCGCGCCCTGAGCGTCGATGCGCTGATGGAGGCCCACGCGGTCCGCTGGGGCGGGACCCTGTCGCAAGAAATCGCGTGCGACATGCTGCGACAGGCCGGCTGGGTGCGCGACGGCGCAGCCCTCATGCCCGCCGAGGACTACCTGACGGGGGCTCTCTGGCCCCGCTACGACCGGGCCAAGGCCCTCGCGGAGAAGGGAGACGCTGAGGCTGCGAAGAACGCCGAGCGGCTCATCGAGGTGATCCAGCCTGCGGTGTTCGAGGACTTCTCCGCCTCCCTCTCCCCTCGCCACGGCTGGGTGCCGCTCAGCCTCATCGCGGCGTGGATGACCGAACAGCTCCAGCGGGCCGGCTTCGGCGAGGTGAAGCTCCTGCGGGACGAGGGGCTCGTGCGGCTGGCCCAGGTCCGCTACGACGACATCAAGGGGGCGTCCGACCGCCTGGTCTCCAAGTCGGTCGTGCTGTGCATCGGCTGGATGAACCACGACAAGACGGTCTTCCGACCCTCGGTCAAGCGCAAGGAGGGGGAGGATCTCGACACGGTCCGCTTCGCTCTGGCCCAGGCGTGGGAGGCGGGCTTCCAGATGTGGTGCGGAGCGAGCGACGCGCGCCGGCAGCGCATCGAGCACGCCTACAACCGTGCGTTCAAGGGCTTCGTGGCCCCGCGCTACGGCACCGAACCCCTGCATGTCGCGCGCTGGTCCTCGGACATCCGCCTGCACCCCTATCAGGTCGCTGCCGCCCGCCGGCTCATCGCCAACCGCCGGGGGCTGCTCGCCTTCGATGTGGGGCTGGGCAAGACCTTCACCGGCCTGGCGGTGCTCGCCGCCGCCCGACAGGAGGGCTGGGGCCGGCGACCGGTCATCGTGGTGCCCAAGAGCATCGTGTGGAAGTGGCACCGGGACATCCGAAAGGTGCTGCCCGACTACCGGATCGCGGTGATCGGCTCCAAGCGCCGGCAGGTGCCCACCGAGCCGCAGACCGTCGCGCTCGCCCGCCCCTTGAGCCGGGTGCTCGACGCCATCGGCACCCGAGCCCGCAACCAGCGGGCCATCGCTGAGGCCCTGTCACATGGGCCGCTCCCTGTCGCAGAATTGGTGTCTCAGCTCAGGGGCGCGACCCGGAGCCTGCTGAGCACCTTGTCGGAACAAGGACTTCTCCAACTTGGCTACGGCCCCGAGGGCCCCACCCGCTGGGTCTCGGAGACCGACACGCCCGAGGAGCGGGCCCGCAAGTGGACGCAGTTCCAGGCCGGCGAGGTCGACGTGGTGCTGCTGACCGTCCCCGCGCTGGGTCGCACCCGGATGAACGAGGGGGCCCTTCGGACCTACGCCGCTGCCATCGACGCCATCCGCCGGGAGGTCTCTCTCCGGCAGCGAAACGCCCGGGGCCGAAGCACCATCACCGAGCGTCAGAAGGCCCTGCTCAAGGAGGGCACCGCCGCCTGGCTCTCCGAGCGGGTCGAGCTGCCCGAGGGCTGGGCCTACGACCCAGGGGTCGCCTGGGATGACCTGGGCATCGACTTCCTGATGGTGGATGAGGCCCAGAACTTCAAGAACCTGTATCTGCCCGAGCCTCGGGAGGGCGGGGTGCCCCGCTTCATGGGCAACCCCGGCGAGGGCAGCCAGCGCGCCTGGCAGCTCGACTTCCGGGCCGCCGCCGTGCGGCGACAGAACCAGGGCGCGGGGGTGTTCCTCCTGAGCGCGACCCCGGCGAAGAACTCCCCCCTCGAGATCTACAACCTGCTCCAGCTCGTCGACCCGGGCCTCTGGACGCAAGCCGGCATCACCAACCCCGAGGTCTTCATCAGCCGGTACATGAGAATCGAGCTTCGCACGGTGCTCAACACACGGATGCAGGCTGAGCAGCAGGGCGCGGTGACCGGCTTCCGCAACCTGGACGAGCTGCGGGACCTGCTGTTCCGTTACGCCGAGTTCAAGGTCGCCAAGAACCCCGAGGACGCCGACTTCGACCCCGAGAAGCACGTCGCGCTCAAGCTGCCCGAGCCCACCGTTCAGGTCGTCGAGGTCGACATGAACGAGGCCCAGGAGGAGCGCTACGAGGAGCTGGTCGCCTCCATCGAGCAGGCCGTCGACTCCAACGACCCCAGCGACAAGGGCGCCATCCTGGGCTACCTCGCGCGCATGGCGCTGGTCGCCATCCACCCCGAGCTGGTGGGCATGGACTGGAAGGGGGCGAAGAAGGCCAAGGGGGTGGCCGCCGAATCGCCCAAGTTCACCGCCTGCGCCCGGCGGGTCCTGGCCAACCGGCGCTGCGGACACATCATCTTCGTCGACAACACCGCCGCGCACTGGTGGATGCGACAGGTGCTCGTGCGACAGGGCATCGACCCCGCGCGCATCGCGATCCTGAACGCCACCGTCGCCAAGCAGGACATCGAGCGGCAGCGCATCGCCGAGGCGTTCAACGGCGACCCCGAGGCCGGCGTGGAGCCCGCCTACGACGTCGTCATCGCCAACGCCATCGCGTATGAGGGCGTCGACCTCCAGACCCGCACCTGCGCGATCCACCACCTGGACCTGCCCTGGGAGCCGGCCACCCTCCAGCAGCGCAACGGGCGCGGCGTGCGACAGGGCAACACCCTCGCGAACATCGCGATCTACTACTACTTCGCCCGTCGCTCCCTGGACGGGCTGCGCTTCAACCTCATCCAGGGCAAGCGCGGCTGGCTGACCCAGCTCGTCGAGTCCCAGGACCGCGACACGAACAACCCCGGCGCCCAGCAGAACCTCGGCCCCGAGGAGGTGCTGCTGCTCATCTCCCGGGAGCCCGAGAAGACCCGGAAGATGCTGGAGAAGCTGAAAGCCAAGGAGGCCGAGCGGCGCCGTCGGGAGCTGAGTGACGCGGCCGGGAACATCCTGCGCAGCGTGAACAGCCGCTTCCGGCGCGCGGAGAAGCTGGCCTCTCCGGTGGAGGCCGCGCGGCTGCGGGACGAGGCCGAGGCCCGGCTCAGCGAGCTGGCCCGCTGGGACCGGGACGGCTGGCCCTGGGCGCGGCAGATGTACGCCGTCCGGGAGCAGGAGGTCTTCGTGGTCCCCGCTGAGCCCGAGCTGCTCCGGTCCCACGCGAACATGCCCCTGTTCGAGGGCCTGCGGCTGATGCTGCCCGACGCCCTGAACCCTGAGCGCAAACGCTATCTGGAGGTCGGTCGTATCCAGCAGGACGACGAGGTCACCCTCGCGCTTCGGGAGGGTGGTGAGGCGAGCTGGAGTCGCATGCCCCTCGCCGACTTTGCCCGTCTGGACGGCATCACGGAAGACGGGGTGGCGGAAACCTGGCCCCCCGAGGTGGACGCGGGGCTGGACGCGGCCATCCGAGCGGTGGTCGAGAAGCAGGGCTCGCGGTACGGCGACGCCTGGCATCGGCTGGGCTGGGGGCTCGCGACCGACAGCTTCCGGCGGCGGGCCTGGGCGTTGGCCGGGAAGGAGGTTGTGCAGCGACTCTCCGAGGCGTTCAGCCCCCACCCGCTGCCGGTCGTGGTGGACGGTGGCCTGGGCCTGCGGGTCGGCGGGGAGGTGCTTCGGCATGAGGTCATCCCACCGACCGAGGCGGGCTGGAGCCGGCTGCTCGCGCTCGCGCCGGACTCGAAGCTCAGCTTCAAGGTGCTCACCCGCGTGGCCTGGCGGTGGTGGGGTCGGCGCTTCCCCAGGGGGCACCTGAGCCGCGCCACCGCACAGGCTGCTTGAGAAGGCGGGTTCGCATGTGGTTTTTGCTTGGTGGGCTGGGCCTGGGCGTCGCGTGGCTCGCGGCGTCCTCGTCTCCGGCTCCGGCTGCGATGGCCCCGCCCTCGGGGACGACCCTGGAGGGTGCTGTCCCCGTCTCGGGGCTGCCCGGGGTGTACATGAAGCGCGGGGTGGTGCTCTCGCCGGCGTTGCTGCGATTCCTCGCGCGGCTCCGGGCGGTCGTACCCGCCTCGATCCCGCTGGTGGTGACCTCGGGGGTCCGCACGCCCGAGGCCCAGGCCGCCGCGCTCCAGCGCAAGCGCACGTTGGGGGATGACCTCTACGCGCTCTACCGCCGGGGCCACGGGCCGCAGATCGTCGCCTCGCTCCTGGCCGTCGCGAACACCGTGCCCGCGATGTCGGCGGTGCTGCGAGAGTGGCTCGCCCGGGGTGTCGCGATGAGCCGACACATGCGCGGGGATGCCCTGGACCTGCGGATCCGAGGGCTGTCGCAAGAACAACTCGCCCTGCTCGTGATGATGTGTCAGCGGCTGGGCGCCCGCGCGGTCGTGGAGTCACGGCCTGCGCACCTGCACATCGAGGGACTGGGAGGTTGAGATGAGGCTCGCGCTGTCGGTGGATGAGGTGGTCGAGGTGCTCGCGCCCTTGTTTGAAGGGGTGTTGCGGATGGGGAAGGAGATCGATCTGGTGGAGCTCTCCACCTTCCTGCATGCGGTGCTGGAGCGCTCGGGTCGGGCGCTGGTGACGCAGGGGGTCGCGACGATCGATGACGACGGGGTGCTGCACCTCGCCGACGGGGTCGAGCGGCTGGGGCCGGAGGAGGGGGCGGCGTGGATGATGGCGATGATGCGGGCGCGGATGCCGGGGGCGAAGGCGGCGGTGGGGGAGGCTTGAAGGGCGCCGAATGACCGTCGACGACGTCCTCGCTCGCTTCCAGGTCCCGGGGGTCACCGAGGTCGAGGTCTCCCGCTTCGCCCGTCGCCACCGTGCCGAGCTGGAGCGGATCCTTGACGCTGCCCTCGCCGACGCCGGCTGGAGTTGGTTTGACCGCCGGGGCCACCAGGCCGCGCCTCGCCCCGGCGA
The DNA here is from genome assembly GCA_020632795.1 of Alphaproteobacteria bacterium. GTDB lineage: Bacteria > Myxococcota_A > UBA796 > UBA796 > CAJQPC01 > JACKEV01. The sequence goes on along the minus strand of JACKEV010000017.1, from coordinate 118,434 downwards.
GCGCGGCTACCGACCACCGCCGAAGCCTCCTCCGTGCGCCCTCAACGGCCGGAGCCCCGGCGAGGTCGCCACCACCGCCATCGACCGGGCCACCGAGCTGATGGAGGATCCGGAGTTTTTCCAGGCGTGGACGACCCCTCGGGGCACCCCCGACGCCGACTGGACCCAGGAGGATCTGCCCGACCTGCTCGGGGTCCCGCTCAGCGACGCAGGCGGGCATCGGGCCTCCTTCGCGTGGCGGCTCTCCCTGGCCGTCGACGCCATCCGGCTGGCGATGGAGATCGACCCGATGCGCGCCGAAGGGCGGGACCTGGAGCGCTACAGCCGGGGCGAGGGCTACGCCCTCCCGCGCTGGGCGGCGGTCGCGGTGCTGGAGGACCACCTCGCGCCTGCTGGGCGGCTGCGGCTCGTGAACGTCTCCAAGGAGACCGCGCGGGACTTCATCGCGAAGCACCACCGCCACCTGCCCAGGCTCAACCCGCGCGGGCTCATGTACGCGCTGGGGGCCTGTCTGGGCCGGCGGCTTGTCGCGGTGGCCACGGCCGGGACGCCGACGGGGCGGTGGGCTTCGCCGGGGGAGGTCATCGAGCTGACGCGGGTGGCGAGTGATGGGACCGTGCAGAACGCGGCGTCCATGTTGGTCTCGCGGCTCGTCGACCTGGCTCCTCGGAGCGTCGAGGGTTCGGGCTGGCGCTTCGTCACCTACCAGTTCTCCACCGAGCAGGGGGCGGTCTACAAGGCGCTCCGGGGCAAGGGGCTTCGGCCCGTCGCGTGTGTCGCGGGGCGTCGGCCGGGGGGACGGCGGCGGGGGTCGAGGAGCGGGCGGCCGGAGGTGTCGAAGATCCGGTGGGAGGCGGGGCCGCTGGCCGGGCCGGCGGACTGGTCGTTGCTGAAGGGGGGATGCGGGTGACCCTGGAGGCGCTGGTGGAGTGGGTCCGGGGGCGGCTGCCGGTTGGCGTCAGCGAGGCAGAGCTGGAGGGTTTCGTCGCCCGGCGGCGGCCGGAGCTGGAGCGCTTGCTCGCGGCGGCGGGCTTCGTGCGGCGGCTCTCAGTGACGTGGTTCGCGTCGGGAACGAACCACCCCGGCGAGGTCCGGGGGTGGGCGGCGGTCGGTCAGCCCGTCGGGGTCTCGGTCAGCGAGCTGGGGCGGCGGGGGATGATGGGGGCGCTCGCGAAGCTGGCCGGGACGGGCGCGCGCGTGTTCGTGGACTCAGGGGCGTTCAGCGAGACGGAGGCTTCGCCCATCACCGAGGCGGACTGGTCGCGGAAGCTCGAGGTCTACGAGGTGTTGGCCCGGCGGCTCGGAGGGCAGGTGGCGCTGGTGGCGCCGGACAAGGTCGGGGACGCGGTGGTCTCCGCTCGCCGCCTGGCGCGCTGGGCGTTGCGGGTCTCCGGGTTGGTGGAATTGGGCGCGGAGCTGATCGTGCCGCTCCAGCGGGGGCCTGGGGGGCTCGTCGGGGCCTGGGAGACCGCGCGGGGGCTGCTGGACGTGCCGTTCACGCCGGCGATCCCGGGGAACAAGGCCGCCGCCAGCGACGAGGAGGTCGCGGAGCTGCTCGCGGTGGCCCGGCCCGCGCGCCTCCACATCCTCGGGATGGGGCCTCGGCGACAGCGGGCGGCGCGGCTGTTGGCGCTGGCGGCCTGGCACAGCCCGGAGACGGCCGTGTCGATGGACAGCAACCGGCGGCGGGCGATGGTGGGGCGGTCGTGGGCCGCGCCGCTGACGCTCGCGGAGGACCGGGCCGCCGAGGAGCTGGCCGAGCTGTCACGCGCCGGGGAGCGGATCCGTGGGAGCGAGGACTTCTACGTGGACGACTACACCGACGCCATCGGAGAGCCGTCGTCTTGGATGTCGATGGCGGCGCGGCGACGGACGGCGCGGCTGGCGGTGCCTCGGGGGTCGCGGGGGAGGTTCGTGGTCGAGCCGGAGGGGGTGCTTCATGGGGACTGCGGCGAGAAGGAGCGGCCGCGGTGGTGCTGGGAGTTGGAGGTGGCGATCGAGGGGGAGTGGGATCGGTACTGGATGAGCGAGACGGTGGCGGAGCGGAAGCGGCGGGGGGTTGTCGCGGTGGCGGGTTGACACAGCGGCGTCCCGCTACTCAGGGGATCGTGTAGACGACGAGCCCGAGGCGGCCTGGGGAAGCCTTGAGTTGCACGACGTCGTCGTCTCGAATGACAACCAGAGTGATGGGTTCGCCGCGACCTTCAGTCGCGATGGTCATTTCTTCGAAGCCTTCGGCGGACTCGATGTCCTGGCCGTCGTAGCGGACGATGATGTCGCCGTCTCGCATCCCAGTCTCGGCGGCGTGCTCGCCTGGTAGCACCTCAGTCACCAGGACGCCCTGACCGCCGAGTTCTGACGGGTGGGAGAGGCGTCGCTGAGCTGCTACCAGGAGCGGTGGCGTCTCCGAACGGCGAGCGCCCGACGTGCAGAGGGTCGATCCCCCAGATTGCGGGCGACGGCATACCAAGTGCCACAGTCATCCCAACAGTCCGGGTGCCCTGCTTCACAGCCGACTCGGGCTGCTTCTTCCAGGTGGCTCAGTCCGGCTTGAGACCTCCCCAAGCTCAACTCAACGAGGGCCAGGTTGTAGAGCGTGGAGTTGAGTCCCCACGGGTCCCCCACGGCGCGGAAGAGGGGCAGGGCCTCCTCGTAGTACCCCAGCGCACGCTCCTTCTCCCCCAGGGAGGAGTACACCAAACCGATGTTGTTGAGCGTGCCCGCCTCGCCCGAGCGGTCCCCCACAGCGCGGAAGAGGGGCAGGGCCTCCTCGTAGTACCCCAGCGCCCGCTCCTTCTCCCCCAGGTCGGCGTATACCCCCCCGATGTTGTTGAGCGTGACCGCCTCGCCCGAGCGGTCCCCCACGGCGCGGAAGAGGGGCAGGGCCTCCTCGTAGTACCCCAGCGCCCGCTCCTTCTCCCCCAGGTCGGCGTATACCCCCCCGATGTTGTTGAGCGTGACCGCCTCGCCCGAGCGGTCCCCCACGGCGCGTCTGAGGGGCAGAGCCCTCCTCGTAGTGTCCCAGCGCCCGCTCCTTCTCCCCAGGTCGTCGTACACCCCCTGATGTTGTTGAGCGTGACCGCCTCGCCCGAGCGGTCCCCACGGCGCGGAAGAGGGGCAGGGCCTCTTCGTAGTACCCCAGCGCCCGCTCCTTCTCCCCCAGGTCGTCGTACACCCGCCCGATTCCGGTGAGCGTGAGCGCCTCGCCCGAGCGGTCCCCCACGGCGCGGAAGAGGGGCAGGGCCTCCTCGTAGTACCCCAGCGCCCGCCCTTCTCCCCAGGTCGTTGTACACCTTCCTGATGTTGGTGAGCGTAACCGCCTCGCCCGAGCGGTCCCCCACGGCGCGGAGGAGGGGCAGGGCCTCCTCGTAGTACCCCAGCGCCCGCTCCTTCTCCCCCAGGTCGTCGTACACCCCCCCGATGTTGTTGAGCGTGGTGGCCTCGCCCGAGCGGTCCCCCACGGCGCGTCTGAGGGGCAGGGCCTCCTCGTAGTACCCCAGCGCCCGCTCCTTCTCCCCCAGGTCGTCGTACACTGCCCCGATGTTGTTGAGCGTGGTGGCCTCGCCCGAGCGGTCCCCCACGGCGCGGAGGAGGGGCAGGGCCTCCTCAAAGTACCCCAACGCACGCTCCTTCTCCCCAGGGGAGGAGTACACCGCCCCGATGTTGTTGAGCGTGCCCGCCTCGCCCGAGCGGTCCCCCACGGCGCGGAGGAGGGGCAGGGCCTCCTCAAAGTACCCCAACGCACGCTCCTTCTCCCCCAGGGAGGAGTACACCGCCCCGATGTTGTTGAGCGTGCCCGCCTCGCCCGAGCGGTCCCCCACGGCGCGTCTGAGGGGCAGGGCCTCCTCGTAGTACCCCAGCGCCCGCTCCTTCTCCCCCAGGTCGTCGTACACCCCCGATGTTGTTGAGCGAGAGCGCCTCGCCCGAGCGGTCCCCCACGGCGCGGGATAGGGGCAGGGCCTCCTCAAAGTACCCCAACGCACGCTCCTTCTCCCCCAGGTCGTCGTACACCCCCCCGATGTTGTTGAGCGAGAGCGCCTCGCCCGAGCGGTCCCCCACGGCGCGTCTGAGGGGCAGGGCCTCCTCGTAGTACCCCAGCGCCCGCTCCTTCTCCCCCAGGTCGTCGTACACCAAACCGATGCCGGTGAGCGTGGTGGCCAATAACCCCTCATCGCTCAGGTCACGGACTCGCTCCAAGACACCTTCCAGGATGCTCCGGGCGCGCTCCTTCTCCCCCAGGTCAGAGTCGATGTCGGCCACCCAGAGGGCCAACATGATGAGGTCGGGCCGCTCCTCCAAAACAGGCCGGACGCTGGTGAGGAAGTGATTCGCTTCAACCGGCGACCGGCGGTAGGCAAAGTGCAGCGCCAGGATGAGATCCAGGACGGCCCTCGGGTCACCGACCATGAACTGACCCAGGGAGACGTCCTGGAGTTGGCCCATCGACAACAGATCTGAACTCTGCCTCTGCTGCCGGAGCAGGTCCCAACTCACCATCGCCGCGCGAGTACAGACCGCGTAGCGGGATACCCCAGCGATGATCTCGGCGTCCCCCGTCACTCCGTTTCCTTCGATGACGACGTCCTTGTAGCCCGTGGCCTTGAGGTTTCCGTCGACCGCTGCTCGCGAGGATTCACTGCCCGTGAGCCGCAGCTCTCCAGACGGCGGTTCACAGCTCCCCGCTCCCCAGATCACCACGTCCGCGCCAAGCTCCTCCCCGAGCCGCTTCCCTGCTGGCAGGCTGCTCACCGCCTGACCCACCCGGACGATCTCCAGGTCCTCCACCGGGATCACGATCCCCTCCTTCTTCAGCTCGATCTCGACAAAGGTGTCCAGGGCAGCGCACAAGAAGTCCGCGATGTCTCCACCGGCTGAGTCGGGGACGTCCTCACCGCTCAGCTTGAAGTCCGCGATGGCGATGCGGGTGGCGTAGGGGCGCGAGAAGGGCCGGTCGCTGTCGGTGACCTCGCAGCGGGTGATGGAGTCGGGCTCCTGGGCCTGGGCGGGCTGGAGCGAGGTCGCGAGGAGCAGGGCGGGGAGAAGGAACATCAGAGGGCCTGGGCGAAGCGGTTGGGTTCTGCATGCTCATGGCCCGTCCTGGGGCGGTTGTGATCTCGACCTGGCCAGGCGAGGCGTCGGCGGGATCGGGTGCTACTCGTTGCTGAACACGACATCCCCCTTGATCCCCGTCGCACCGTCTCGTGCCTCGACCTCGACGGTCTTCGCCTTCACGTCGGTGTTCCCTTCCACGCCGGTGGCTCCGTCTTCGGCGTCCACCTTGAAGTGCTCGGTCTTCCCCTTGACGTCTCCCTCTACGGCCTTGGAGCCTTGCCCGCTGGCGGTGAACTGGACGGTGTCGGGTGCGTCCGGCTTGGTCTCAGCGGTGGTGGGTGACGGCGTCTCCTCGGGGGGCTTGGGGTCTTCGAGGTCGTCGACGGCGATCTCCTCGGCGCCAGGGGTCGGTTGCGAGGCCGGGGGGACCGAAGCCTCAACGGCGAGCTCGTCGGCTGGAGGTTCACGCCGCTCCGACCACAGCATCACGGCGACGCCGATGATGAGGGCGAGCACTGTGACGAGCCCCAACCGCATCGACGAGCCCGTCGTCGCAGCAACCCGTGGGCGTTCACGGAGGGTGGAGACCTCTCCGAACCAGGCCCGCTCTACCTGCTCGATGTCCTCGGAGCGGTCAGGGAAGTCCCTCCGTAGGGAGGCGAACAGCTCTGGCTTCACCTTGCCCCTGGCGATCAAGATGCTGACCAGCTCGTGGCCGACCTGGGCGATGGGGGTTTTGTCCCCGGACAGCTCGGCGTTGAGCTTAGGACCTTGCTCCCCTCGCCAGATGTAGCGACGGAGCTCCTCGGTAGAGGTGAACAGGGAGGTCAGGAGGTCGGTCAGTTGGGCGTGGCGGGATGCTGGGGTGGGTGGGGTCATGGCTGTCTCCAGGTCTACGGGATGGTGGTGACTCGGACGCCAAGACGACCTGGGGGTGCCTGGAGGCGTATCACCTCGTCGCCACGGATGATGACCAGCAGGATGGGTTCTTCTCGACCCACGGTCGCGTTGACCATCTCCACGAAGCCTTCAGCGGACTCGACGTCCTGGCCGTCGTAGCGGACGATGATGTCGCCGTCTCGCATCCCAGCCTCGGCGGCGTGCTCGCCCGGTAGCACCTCGGTCACCAAGACGCCCTGACCGCCGAGTTCGGGGGGGTGGGCGAGGCGTCGCTGGGCTGCCGCAAGGATCGGTGGGATCTCTGGAAGTAGCTCGGTCAGCTCGGTCAGCGCACGCAGTGTAGAGGGTTGATCCCCCAGGTTGCGGGCGACGGCATACCAAGTGCCACAGTCATCCCAACAGTCCGGGTGCCCTGCCTCACAACCGACTCGGGCTGCTTCTTCCAGGTGACTCAGTCCGGCTTGAGGTCTCCCCAAGCTCAACTCAACGACGGCCAGATTGAAGAGCGTGGAGTTGAGTCCCCACGGGTCCCCCACGGCGCGTCTGAGGGGCAGGGCCTCCTCGTAGTACCCCAGCGCCCGCTCCTTCTCCCCCAGGTCGTCGTACACCCCCCCGATGTTGTTGAGCGTGACCGCCTCGCCCAAGCGGTCCCCCACGGCGCGGAAGAGGGGCAGGGCCTCCTCGTAGTACCCCAGCGCACGCTCCTTCTCCCCCAGGTCGTCGTACACCCGCCCGATGTTGTTGAGCGTGACCGCCTCGCCCAAGCGGTCCCCCACGGCGCGGGAGAGGGGCAGGGCCTCCTCGTAGTACCCCAGCGCACGCTCCTTCTCCCCAGGAGGAGTACACCGCCCCGATGTTGTTGAGCGTGACCGCCTCGCCCGAGCGGTCCCCCACGGCGCGTCTGAGGGGCAGGGCCTCCTCGTAGTACCCCAGCGCCCGCCCTTCTCCCCATGTCGTCGTACACCGCCCCGATGTTGCTGAGCGTGACCGCCTCGCCCGAGCGGTCCCCACGGCGCGGAAGAGGGCAGGGCCTCCTCAAAGTACCCCAGCGCCTGCTCCTTCCCCCAGGGAGGAGTACACCAAACCGATGTTGTTGAGCGTGATCGCCCTCGCCCGAGCGGTCCCCACGGCGCGTCTGAGGGGCAGGGCCTCCTCGTAGTACCCCAGCGCCCGCTCCTTCTCCCCAGGTCGTCGTACACCCCCCTGATGTTGGTGAGCGTGGCGGCCTCGCCCGAGCGGTCCCCACGGCGCGTCTGAGGGGCAGGGCCTCCTCGTAGTACCCCAGCGCCCGCTCCTTCTCCCCCAGGTCGGCGTACACCGCCCCGATGTTGTTGAGCGTGAGCGCCTCGCCCGAGCGGTCCCCACGGCGCGGAAGAGGGCAGGGCCTCCTCAAAGTACCCCAGCGCCCGCTCCTTCTCCCCCAGGTCGTCGTACACCCCCCCGATGTTGTTGAGCGTGAGCGCCTCGCCCGAGCGGTCCCCCACGGCGCGGGATAGGGGCAGGGCCTCCTCGTAGTACCCCAGCGCCCGCTCCTTCTCCCCCAGGTCGTCGTACACCGCCCCGATGTTGTTGAGCGTGCCCGCCTCGCCCGAGCGGTCCCCCACGGCGCGGAAGAGGGGCAGGGCCTCCTCGTAGTACCCCAGCGCCCGCTCCTTCTTCCCCAGGTCGTCGTACACCAAACCGATGTTGTTGAGCGTGAGCGCCTCGCCCGAGCGGTTCCCCACGGCGCGGAAGAGGGGCAGGGCCTCCTCGTAGTACCCCAGCGCCCGCTCCTTCTCCCCCAGGTCGTCGTACACCGCCCCGATGTTGTTGAGCGTGAGCGCCTCGCCCGAGCGGTCCCCCACGGCGCGGAAGAGGGGCAGGGCCTCCTCGTAGTACCCCAGCGCCCGCTCCTTCTCCCCCAGGGAGGAGTACACCGCCCCGATGTTGTTGAGCGTGACCGCCTCGCCCGAGCGGTCCCCCACGGCGCGTCTGAGGGGCAGGGCCTCCTCAAAGTACCCCAGCGCACGCTCCTTCTCCCCCAGGTCGTTGTACACCCGCCCGATATTGTTGAGCGTGGTGGCCAACATTCCCTCATCACCAAGGTCCCGGACTCGCTCCAAGACACCTTTCAGGATGCTCCGGGCGCGCTCCTTCTCCCCCAGGTCAGAGTCGATGCTGGCCACCCAGAGGGCCAGCATGATGAGGTCGGGCCGCTCGTCCAACACAGGCCGGACGCTGGTGAGGAAGTGATTCGCTTCGACCGGCGACCGTCGGTAAGCAAAGTGCAGCGCCAGGATGAGATCCAGCACGGCCCTCGGGTCACCCACCATGAACTGACCCAGGGGGACGTCCTGGAGTTGGCCCATCGACAACAGATCTGAACTCTGCTTCTGCTGCCGGATCAGGTCCCAACTCACCATCGCCGCGCGAGTACAGACCGCGTAGCGGGATACCCCAGCGATGATCTCGGCGTCCCCCGTCACTCCGTTTCCTTCGATGAAGACGTCCTTGTAGCCCGTGGTCTTGAGGTTTCCGTCGACCGCTGCTCGCGAGGATTCACTGCCCGTGAGCCGCAGCTCTCCAGACGGCGGCGCACAGCTCCCCGCTCCCCAGATCACCACGTCCGCGCCAAGCTCCTCCCCGAGCCGCTTCCCTGCTGGCAGGCTGCTCACCGCCTGACCCACCCGGACGATCTCCAGGTCCTCCACCGGGATCACGATCCCCTCCTTCTTCAGCTCGATCTCGACGAAGGTGTCCAGGGCAGCGCACAAGAAGTCCGCGATGTCTCCACCGGCCGAGTCGGGGACGTCCTCCCCGCTCAGCTTGAAGTCCGCGATGGCGATGCGGGTGGCGTAGGGGCGCGAGAAGGGCCGGTCGCTGTCGGTGACCTCGCAGCGGGTGATGGAGTCGGGCTCCTGGGCCCGGGCGGGCTGGAGCGAGGTCGCGAGGAGCAGGGCGGGGAGAAGGAGCATCAGAGGGCCTGGGCGAAGCGGTTGGGTTCTGCAAGCTCATGGCCCGTCCTGGGGCGGTTGTGATCTCGACCTGGCCAGGCGAGGCGTCGGCGGGATCGGATGCTACTCGTTGCTGAACACGACATCCCCCTTGATGCCCGTCCCGCTATCCTGGGCTTCGATCTCGACCGTTCTGGCGTTGACGTTCGTGTTTCCGTCAACGCCAATGCCCCCCTTTTCCCCCTTTACCCCGAAGTGGCCGGTATTTCCTCGAACGTCGCCATCAATGCCCTTGGAGCCTCGGCCCGTTGCGCTGATGCGGACAGCGTCGGGCTCGCCCGGATTGGTCTCAGCGGTGGTGGGTGACGGCGTCTCCTCGGGGGGCTTGGGGTCTTCGAGGTCGTCGACCGCAGCCTCCTCGGCGCCGGGGGTCGGTTGCGAGGCCGGGGGGACCGAAGCCTCAACGGCGAGCTCGTCGGCTGGAGGTTCACGCCGCTCCGACCACAGCATCACGGCGACACCGATGATGAGGGCGAGCACTGCGACGAGCCACAACCGCATCGACGAGCCCGTCGTCGCGGCAACCCGTGGGCGTTCCCGGAGGGTGGAGACCTCTCCGAACCAGGCCCGCTCTACCTGCTCGATGTCCTCGGAGCGGTCAGGGAAGTCCCTCCGTAGGGAGGCGAACAGCTCTGGCTTCACCTTGCCCCTGGCGATCAAGATGCTGACCAACTCGTGGCCGACCTGGGCGATGGGGGCCTTGCCCCCGGACAGCTCGGCGTTGAGCTTGGGACCTTGCTCACCTCGCCAGATGTAGCGACGGAGCTCCTCGGTAGAGGTGAACAGGGAGGTCAGGAGGTCGGTCAGTTGGGCGTGGCGGGATGCTGGAGTGGGTGGGGTCATGGCTGTCTCCAGGTCTACGGGATGGTGGTGATGCGGACTCCAAGACGGCCTGGGAGTGCCTGGAGGCGTATCACCTCGTCGTCACGGATGATGACCAGCAAGATGGCGTCTTCTCGGCCCTCGGTTGTGTTGACCATCTCCACGAAGCCTTCAGCGGACTCGACATTCTGGCCGTCGTAGCGGACGATGATGTCGCCGTCTCGCACCCCAGCCTCGGCGGCGTGCTCGCCCGGTAGCACCTCGGTCACCAAGACGCCCTGACCGCCGAGTTCGGGGGGGTGGGCGAGGCGTCGCTGGGCTGCCGCAAGGATCGGTGGGATCTCTGGAAGTAGCTCGGTCAGCTCGGTCAGCGCACGCAGTGTAGAGGGTTGATCCCCCAGGTTGCGGGCGACGGCATACCAAGTGCCACAGTCATCCCAACAGTCCGGGTGCCCTGCCTCACAACCGACTCGGGCTGCTTCTTCCAGGTGGCTCAGTCCGGCTTGGGGTCTCCCCAAGCTCAACTCAACGAGGGCCAGATTGAAGAGCGTGGAGTTGAGTCCCCACGGGTCCCCCACGGCGCGTTTGAGGGGCAGGGCCTCCTCGTAGTACCCCAGCGCCCGCTCCTTCTCCCCCAGGTCGGAGTACACCCGCCCGATGTTGTTGAGCGTGACCGCCTCGCCCGAGCGGTCCCCCACGGCGCGGGATAGGGGCAGGGCCTCCTCGTAGAACCCCAGCGCCCGCTCCTTCTCCCCCAGGGAGGAGTACACCAAACCGATGTTGTTGAGCGTGACCGCCTCGCCCGAGCGGTCCCCCACGGCGCGGAAGAGGGGCAGGGCCTCCTCGTAGTACCCCAGCGCCCGCTCCTTCTCCCCCAAGTCGTCGTACACCTTCCCGATGTTGTTGAGCGTGACCGCCTCGCCCGAGCGGTCCCCCACGGCGCGGAAGAGGGGCAGGGCCTCCTCGTAGTACCCCAGCGCACGCTCCTTCTCCCCCAGGGAGGAGTACACCCCCCCGATGTTGTTGAGCGTGAGCGCCTCGCCCGAGCGGTTCCCCACGGCGCGGAAGAGGGGCAGGGCCTCCTCGTAGTACCCCAGCGCACGCCCTTCTCCCCAGGAGGAGTACACCGCCCCTGATGTTGGTGAGCGTGCCCGCCTCGCCCGAGCGGTCCCCCACGGCGCGTCTGAGGGCAGGGCCTCCTCAGAACCCCAGCGCCCGCCCTTCTCCCCAGGTCGGAGTACACCAAACCGATGTTGTTGAGCGTGACCGCCTCGCCCGAGCGGTCCCCCACGGCGCGGAAGAGGGGCAGGGCCTCCTCGTAGAACCCCAGCGCCCGCCCTTCTCCCCAGGTCGGAGTACACCAAACCGATGTTGTTGAGCGTGCCCGCCTCGCCCGAGCGGTCCCCACGGCGCGGAGGAGGGCAGGGCCTCCCCTCGTAGAACCCCAGCGCCCGCTCCTTCTCCCCCAGGTCGGAGTACACCAAACCGATGTTGTTGAGCGTGACCGCCTCGCCCGAGCGGTCCCCCACGGCGCGTCTGAGGGGCAGGGCCTCCTCGTAGAACCCCAGCGCCCGCTCCTTCTCCCCCAGGTCGGAGTACACCGCCCCGATGTTGTTGAGCGTGAGCGCCTCGCCCGAGCGGTCCCCCACGGCGCGGGATAGGGCAGGGCCTCCTCGTAGAACCCCAGCGCCCGCTCCTTCTCCCCAGGTCGTCGTACACCAGACCGATGTTGTTGAGCGTGAGCGCCTCGCCCGAGCGGTCCCCCACGGCGCGGGATAGGGGCAGGGCCTCCTCGTAGAACCCCAGCGCCCGCTCCTTCTCTCCCAGGGAGGAGTACACCCCCCCGATGTTGTTGAGCGTGAGCGCCTCGCCCGAGCGGTTCCCCACGGCGCGGAGGAGGGGCAGGGCCTCCTCAAAGTACCCCAGCGCCCGCTCCTTCTCCCCCAGGGAGTAGTACACCGCCCCGATGTTGTTGAGCGTGACCGCCTCGCCCGAGCGGTCCCCCACGGCGCGTCTGAGGGGCAGGGCCTCCTCGTAGTACCCCAGCGCCCGCTCCTTCTCCCCCAGGTCGTCGTACACCAGACCGATGTTGTTGAGCGTGGTGGCCAACATTCCCTCATCACCAAGGTCCCGGACTCGCTCCAAGACACCTTCCAGGATGCTCCGGGCGCGCTCCTTCTCCCCCAGGTCATCGTCGATGCGGGCCACCCAGAGGGCCAGCATGATGAGGTCGGGCCGCTCGTCCAACACAGGCCGGGCGCTGGTGAGGAAGTGACTCGCTTCGACCGGCGACCGTCGGTAGGCGAAGTGCAGCGCCAGGATGAGATCCAGCACGGCCCTCGGGTCACCCACCATGAACTGACCCAGGGGGACGTCCTGGAGTTGGCCCATCGACAACAGATCTGAACTCTGCTTCTGCTGCCGGATCAGGTCCCAACTCACCATCGCCGCGCGAGTACAGACCGCGTAGCGGGATACCCCAGCGATGATCTCGGCGTCCCCCGTCACTCCGTTTCCTTCGATGACGACGTCCTTGTAGCCCGTGGCCTTGAGGTTTCCGTCGACCGCTGCTCGCGAGGATTCACTGCCCGTGAGCCGCAGCTCTCCAGACGGCGGCGCACAGCTCCCCGCCCCCCAGATCACCACGTCCGCGCCAAGCTCCTCCCCGAGCCGCTTCCCTGCTGGCAGGCTGCTCACCGCCTGACCCACCCGGACGATCTCCAGATCCTCCACCGGGATCACGATCCCCTCCTTCTTCAGCTCGATCTCGACGAAGGTGTCCAGGGCAGCGCACAGGAAGTCCGAGATGTCTCCACCGGCCGAGTCGGGGACGTCCTCACCGCTCAGCTTGAAGTCCGCGATGGCGATGTGGGTCGCGTAGGGGCGCGAGAAGGGCCGGTTGCTGTCCGTGACCTCGCAGCGGGTGATGGAGTCGGGCTCCTGGGCCTGGGCAGGCTGGAGCGAGGTCGCGAGGAGCAGGGCGGGGAGAAGGAACATCAGAGGGCCTGGGCGAAGCGGTTGGGTTCTGCAAGCTCATGGCCCGTCCTGGGGCGGTTGTGATCTCGACCTGGCCAGGCGAGGCGTCGGCGGGATCGGGTGCTACTCGTTGCTGAACACGACATCCCCCTTGATCCCCGTCGCACCGTCTCGTGCCTCGACGTCGACGGCCACCGCCCCGCCCGCGAACGCGGAGGGCACGGCCACCGCGATCCGCCGGGCGACCCAGACCGCCTTCAGGGTCAGCCCCAGGCCGTCGAGGGCCATGCTGTCGTTCAATAAGCTCCTGCGCTCCCAGGCCTCCTGCAGCCCCCGCAGGAAGCGCCCGCGCTCTTCGAGGGCCCGCCGCGGTGGCCGTGGGGGGCGGCGGGCATGCTGCCGCAGCGGGCCTTGCAGGAGACCGTCCGCCGTGACGGCGCTCTCGCCAAAGGGATGGACGGCGATGAAGTCCACCAGCGCGGTCCAGGCCGCCTCCGGCTGCTCGAACCAGGCCGCGCTCAGGCGCTCGCGTCCTCTCCGCACGATGGCCGTCGCGTCGTCCTCCCGTACGATGAACAGACGACCCAGCAGCCCGACGAGCGTCGCCGTCCCAACCCCCAACCGGCTCTCCAGGGCCTCAACCCACGCGGTTTGTATGCCATTGAGCTGGCCTCGGAACCCCCGAACCTCGACCTCGCCAGCCCGCAGCCGATCCGCCAGGCGACCGAGGACACGAAGCTCCCCCAGCTTACGCCGGCCGTCGACCACGGAGACGTTGTGGCTGATGAAGAGCACGGCACGGTCCAGCTCAGGGTGCGCGATCAGCGCCTGGAGGGGCTTCTGCAGGTGTTCCCAGTCCAGATCCGTCTCCTGGTCCTTGACCTGCCAGGCGCGGTAGTGCTGCCGCCCAGGGGAATCCGACCACCACTCGACGATGTCATCCAGGCCGTCGAACTGCTCTCGCTCGATGAACAGCCGCTCGGCGCCATCTTCTCGGAGTTGATGCGCGGCGAGCAGGTCAGCGGCTCGCCACGCCGCCACCAGGATCTGGTAGCGATCGCGAATCAGCAGAGCGGACTTGGCGTTGGCCATGGTTCACCACCTCCGGTCGACGGCGAGCCGCGACCTACTCCTCTTCTTCGAAGGCCGAGGCGTCCAGCTCCCAGAGGACCACCTCCTTCTTCACCACGCCGATGTTGTGCTCGATGAGCAGCTCGATGAGCTTCTCGCCGTCGATCAGCGTGATCGGCGCGGCCCCGCGCTCGAAGGCAGCGGCCTGGGTGCCCTTGGAGAAGCCCCCCGTGGTGATGATGGTGCCGCGCATGGCCTGCCAGCGGTGCAGCGACCCGCGCAGCGCGTCCAGCACAGGGCGTCGGATGTTCCCGCGCTGCCGCTTCACCTGGATGACCTCGCGCACCCGCGTGATGCCCAGCTCGATGTCTCCGACCACATCCACCCCCTTGTCGTTGGAGGGCGAGGTCACCTCGACGTCGCGGTAGTCCATCACGTCCAGCAGCCGACCGATCAGGCGCTCGAAGGCGTAGGGGTCCATCTCCTGGAGCAGCGCCTGCATCGCCTCCTGGACCTGCGCCTTCTGCTGCTGGAGCAGCCGGCGGATCTCCGCATCGAGGGGCGTCCCGGACGCATCGGACTGGACCTGCGCCTCCCCGAGCGTCGCGAGCCCCTCTTCCGTGATGCCCCAGCTACGGCCCTTTCGGACGACCAGGCCGCGCGCTTCCAGGTTGCGCAGCCGGTAGTACAGCCGCGACCGCGCCGAGGACTCCATACGGATGCGGCTGACCCGCTGGAGGTGCAGCATCCACGCCTCCAGGAAGTCCGTGCTGGCCGCCGGCCCCTGCTCCGCGACGACGCCCAGCAGGCGGATCAGCCCCTCGGCTTCGTCGATGTCCTGGACCACGTTGCCGGCGGGGTGGGCCAGAAAGTCCCGCCCCCGATCCGTCAGCCGCATGACGTCCTGGTCGTCCGGCCGAAGCAGCTCGTAGTTGGTGGCCACCAGCCACACGCCGTTGGTGTGACGGGGGTTCACCAAGCCCTGGGTGCCGGTCCAGGTCGCCATCGCGAGCGCCTGCGCGGCGCCCTCCAGGCGGGCGGGGATCCATTGGTCGGGCTGCTTCCAGTCCAGGTTCTCCTGGGGTGTGCCCGTGACCTTGGAGATGGCGCGGCGCATGCCGGTGATGTCGGGGCGGGGCACGCCGTCCCACACCGGCAGGACGGCGCGGACCTCGGCGTTCGTAGGGTAGTGGGGCACCTTCACGCCGCCGAAGTCCGGGGCGGCGACAGGCTCGGCGTCGGAGGCCGGCGCCCAGGCCCGCAGGCCGAAGGTCCCCGGGGCGGTTCGCATGAAGCGGCTGCCCTCGCCTTTTTTGCGGACCGCCACGGCCAGCATCGAGTGCATCGTCGCCGCCGGGGTCTTGCCATGCGAGTCGATGAGCTCCCCCGTCAGCACCCGCTCAGTGATCGCGTCGGCGTGCAGGGGCTCCCCGGCCTCCTTGAGCACCCGCTCTGCGGCGTCCAGGAACGTCAACTTCGCCATCACGCCACCTCCCCCTCCAGATCCCCCACGATCTCCTCGATCAGCTCCAGCGCACCCCGCAGATCCTCCGCGATGTCCCGCGCGATCTCCTCGGGCTCTCGCAGGTTCGCGGCGTCCAGCAGGCTCTCGTCCCGGATCCAGCTCAGGTCCAGGCTGCACTTGTCTCGGGCGACCAGCTCCGCGTAGGGGTAGCTGCGCCAGCGGCCGTCGGGGTTCGCCTCCGTCCACGTCTCTTCCCGCGCGCCCCGCCGCCCCGGCTGGTAGAGCGCCACGAACTCGGCGAGGTCCGAGGCCCGCATCGGCTTCGTCTTCAACGTGAAGTGCTTGTTGGTGCGCAGGTCGTAGACCCACAGTGTCGAGGTCCAGGGCTCCTTCCGCGCGGGCTTGCGGTCGAAGAAGAGCACGTTCGCCTTGACCCCCTGGGCGTAGAAGATGCCCGTGGGCAGGCGCAGCAGGGTGTGGACGTCGCAGTCGGCCAGCAGGGAGCGCCGGACGGTCTCCCCGGCGCCGCCCTCGAACAGCACGTTGTCCGGGACGACCACCGCCGCCCGACCGTGCATCTTGAGCAGCGAGCGGACGTGCTGGACGAAGTTGAGCTGCTTGTTGGTCGTGGTCGCCTGGAAGTCCTCGCGGGCGTAGGTCACCGCCTGGCGCTCGGTGCCCCCGTCGTCGGCCACCACCAGCACGCTGGACTTCTTGCCGAACGGCGGGTTGGTCAGGACGACGTCGAAGCGGTCCCCGCCCAGCTCACGCAGGGCGTCGTCGGTGCGCACCGGCAGCAGGGCGTCCATCGCCTCGGCGACGCGGTCGGCGTCCGCGCCCTGGGACGCCAGGTCGGCCCGGAGGGTCTCCAGATCCTGGAGGGTCGGGCCTACGCCGTGCAGCATCAGGTTCATCGCGCAGAGCCGGGTCACCGCCTGGACCAGCTCCACGCCTCGGATCGCGTGCAGCCGCAGGTGCTCGCGCTGCTCCCGGCTCAGGTTCGGGTTCTCGGCCGTGATGTGGCGGTGGGCCGCCAGCAGGAACCCGCCGGTGCCCGAGGCCGGGTCGGTGAGGGTCTCGCCGGGCTGGGGGTCCACGCAGCGGACCATCGCCTCGATGACCGGCCGGGGGGTGAAGTACTGGCCCGCGCCGGACTTGGTGTCCTGGGCGTTCTTCTCCAGCAGCCCCTCGTAGGCGTCGCCCTTCACGTCCGCGCTCATGCCCGACCAGCTCTCCCGGTCGATGAGGTCGGAGACCAGGCGCTTGAGCTTGGCGGGGTCCTGGATGCGGTTCTGGGCCTTGCGAAACACGAGGCCGAGCAGGCCGGGCTGGCGGCCCAGCGCCTTGAGGGTCTCGCGGTAGTGGCCCTCCAGCGCGGGGCCGTCCTTGGTGTTCAGCGCGGGCCAGCCGAAGCCCTCGGGGACCAGGGGGGCGGGCGGGTCCTGCTTGCGCAGCTCGGCGAGCTTGATCTGGAGCTGGTGCTGCTCGTCGGCCATCTTGAGGAACAGCAGGTAGCTGAGCTGCTCAAGGTAGTCGCCGTAGGAGAGGCCGTCGTCGCGGAGGACGTTGCAGTAGGACCAGAGCTTGTTGACGATGCGGGAGGTGTCGGTCACGGGGTGTTCTCGCGGGCGGACATCAGCGTGGTCTTGAAGGTGGCAACTTCGTTCAACTCGCCTGAACGCTCCTGGGCCCTTCCCATGCCCTTGAACCAGGCCCGCTCGTCAGGGTGCTTCTCGCAACCGACCTCATCAGGGCATTCGCTGCTCATGACATCGCCACCCTCGCCAGATTCCCGGCCATCGCCTTCACGATGTCGCTCAGCTTCTCATCCGAGTCGATGTGCTCCAGGGCCACCGGCCCCACCCACTTGAAGTCCTCCCCGAACGCCACATGCTGGGTCCCCTGGAGCGGCTGGTCCGTCCAGTGGGGGCGGGCGTTGTTGGCCTCGGTGCAGAGCTCGCGGAAGTAGTTCTTGTAGTCTTGACTGGTTCCCCACGGCTTCAGATACAAGGTCCCCGCCCCGCACAGGATCTGTGGTGGCAGGCCCGCCTTCAGGTCCTCACCCCGTTTTCTCCAGTAGATCGCCATGAGAAGCCCCACCTGCAGCGGGTGGGGTGCGCCGTCCTCCCCGATCAGCTTGTGGATCTTCGTGGTTCCGGCGTCTACCCGGAGATCCTCCACGGGGTCGAACCAAAGAAGCCGCCATTTGGGGATACGAAGGTTCTCACCATGTCGCACCGCTTCATACCCGTGGTGCTTCAATCCCCGCGACTCGGCATCCCGCGTGATCGTGTCAAGCACATGGGCGGCGAAGTCGTAGGTTCGAAAGACGGTCTCCATGCTGTTGAGTACCTGGATGGACCACTCCATGGCAGACTCCTGGGATCAGTGTGTGGGGAAGTGCTTGGATCCGGTGAAGAGCTACTCCTGCGGGAGCGCCTCCATCAGGGTGGGACGCTGCCGGAGCGGAGCGAGGATGGGCACGTCCGACGCCAGCTCCACCACCTCGTGGAGTCGCAACGGCGCGGTGTACCCGGCTGACGCCAGATACTCCAGGAGGCCGTCGAAGACCTGCTGGTACGGCCAGCTTCGGTCCCGCAGCCGACGCACCAGCGCGGCGATGGCCGCCCAGGGGAAGTGGAGCAGAGGCAGGCGATCCGTCTCGGGGAGCTGGTCCAGCGCGGACAGGCGCTCCCCGGTGCGCAGGTAGTGGGCCCGCAGAGAACTCCAGGCCCGCAGGTCATGGGGGGCGATGCGAGACCCCTCACCCTCCCAGGCCGTCGGGCGGGTGCTCTCGGGCCAGGGGAGCGTGGAGGATGGGTTGACCAGCAGGATGAAGCGCTCCTCCCCGGGCGTGCGCTCACCGGAGAGCACCGCCCACTGCTGGGCGAGCTGCTCGGCCTCGACAGTCTTGGAGTGCTCGGCTTCGATGAAGAGGGTGACGCGACGGGATGTCCGCGCGTCACCCCAGCGGACCCAGTGCAGGCGGATGGCGGCGTCGGGGATGACCCGACCCTTGCCCCAATCGTCCGACGTCTTCGCAAAGCGGCGCCTCATCGACTCCGGAATCTCGCTGACCGGCCAGGGCAACAGCTCGTGCTCCTCGGGGAGACGGTTCGGGTCCCAGCACAGCTCCGGGTGGCGAGCGCCCACCTGCTCCATGAAGGGGTGGAGCCACTCCTGGGGTGGGAGATAGCGCATCAAACCGAAGACGGCTGCCGTCAAACGGTCCTCGTTGGGTTGGCCCTTGGCGAAGCCGAACATGGTCAGGCCTCCAGGTGTGGGAGCTGTCGTTCTTGCGACGGGGTCTTCCGTGACGTCGATGTCATCGGTATTGTAGCGGACCAGCCCGCTTCTCGCGCGGGGCCGCCGGCCTCCCGCTCAGGCCCAAGGGGACGGACAACACGGAAGATCCAGGTGCCCATGACTCAGCGATCCAGCTCGGCGTGGATGGCGTCCGCGATAGGGCGAGCCAGGGACCAGAGGGCCTCGGCGGCACGGCCCGCGATGTCGGCGTAGGCCTCCCCCTCCTGGGGCACCCCCAGCGTGCGGATGAAGGAGCCGTGGTCGTTCCGCCAAGGCACAGGCTGGAGGCCTGCGATGGCCACCTCTGCGGCGTGCCTGTGACGCACCTGGGTCCAGACCCAGACGTGCATGTTGTAGGTGTCTGCTCCCCAGTGGTGCAGGATGATGCCGCACTCTGCACGCCAGTCCGGCGCAAGCTTGAACTTCACCTCCCCGTCCAGCCACATCTTCTTCTTGCGCTTGTTGTAGCTGTCGATCTCCTGCTGCGCGGGGTGACCGGCCGCCAGACGTCGAAAGGCGTCTCGTCCGGCGTTGAGGATGCCCAGCCAGGTCTCGCGGAGCATGGGCTCGGCGCGGTTCATGGCGGCGCGCTCCTCGCCGGTCAGTCCGGGAACCTCCCCGTCCTCGTCCTCGTCCACGTTCCGAAACAAGATGTTCCCCGCCAAGGCGCCATGTTGAAACACGAACGCCGCCAGGGGGCTCACGACATCAGACATCTCTCTCTCCAAGCTCGTTGAGGAAGTCCAGGGCGGCGATGCGCTGGGAGAAGCTCCAGCGGGAGAGCGGCTGCCCGACGCCCAGCCCACAGAAGTCGCGCGCGACGCTGGCCAACCACAGCCGCAGGTAGAGGGCATCCGGCTCATGGCGAACCGTCAGCGGGAGCCACGCGCCCAGGATCCGTTTGAAGGACAAGCGCGTGTGGTCAACCCGGGTCTTGCCTTTGCGTCCGTCCAAGGTGAGGAACACCAGGGTCCCGTCGAGGGACAGATCGTCGCAGGCCTGGTCCAGGTGCTCCCGGTAGTCGTCGAGCTGGCGGTCGCGCTCTTGAGCGTCCACCTTCATCTCGATCATGCAGCGCCACGCGCCAGGCACGGTGATGTCCACGTCCACCCGGCACCCCTTCCCGAGCGTGCGCTCGGTCTCCACCAGCCAGCCGTCGAGGCTGTAGCGCTGGTCCAGGCACCGAAGGAAGGCCGACCGGAGCTGCGTGCCCAGCGCCCCCGGCCGGCGCAAGGCCCAGCCCAGCAGCGCGCTGTGCGTGACCTCGTCCCGCGAACGGTTCAGAGGCGCGAGCAGGGGTGGCGTCTGCTCCAACAAGGTCAGCATACGCAGCCGCTCGGGTTCGAGGCGGGTGAACTCGATGGCCACCGCGCCGTGCGCCCGCCAGGTGATCAGCTCCCATCGCTCCATGACCACCCGCCGGAACTCCTCGGCGGGCGTCTCGGCGGGCTGGCTCGGTCTGGCGCGCGCGACGAAGCCATCGACGAACCGGCGCTGGGCGTCGCTCAAGCCGGACGGCGCCTCGTGCTCGGCGAGCCGACGGAGGAAGCCGTCCACGAAGCCCCGCTCGGCCGCGCTGAGCTCGCGAGCGGACGAGGTATCCTGCTGGAGGAGGGCGAGCAGGCCATCCACGAAGCGGCGTCGGAGGCCCGTCAAGCCGACGGGGTCAGCCGACACGGGCGGCGGGTGTTGATGCAGGTGCTCCGAGGGAGCGACCGGGTCTGGTGTCATGGTGCTCGGTCCTCGAAGAGGTCACGCTGCGCGACCCGGGGGGATGAGGGCTCGGTCTTCCGTGACGTCGATGACATCGGCATCTCCGCAGGCCCGCCCGCCTTCACCCGGGCCAGCATCTCCGCCGCCGGCTCGTCGCGGGGGTCCTGGGGAACGAGTCGGCCCTCGAAGGCGCGCTTGAGGATGGCCTGGCGCAGGCGGGCGCAGCGGGCGAGGTTCGTGTCGACGGTGGACTCGAGGGCGTCGATGACGGAGAGGCGGCGGTCGACCTCGGCGACGATGCGGTGTTGTTCGGCGAGGGGGGGGAGTGGGACAGGGAGGGCTAACAAAATCTTCTGGTTCAAGTTGGTCATTGTCGACCCAACCGACTCGCCCTCCAAGCGACGGACGGTGGAAGGACTGCGTAGGAACCAACAGAAGTACTGAAGATTCAGGGGGCCGGCCAGCCGTAGCGACAAACTGCCTGTGCCCAGCAGCCAGCCATCCTCCCTGTGCCCAACCAACGCACACCGTCCCATTTCACCGCGTCGCGCGAGGAGGACATCTCCCGCCCGCAAACTGTATCTCTTCAGCTTCTTGGCGATGCTGGGTGGCACGGATACAGCTTCATCGGGTGTGATCCTCCCGTGCCGAAAGTGTTGTGGGTTCACCACAGGCGTGCCATCAGAGACGTAGTCCGACTTGTGCAGCATGCTTCCAAAAGGGCCTGTCTGAAGGCCGCCGAGAAGCTGCGTGCCGGTTGCCCACACCCACCCCTCCGGCAGCTCCGGCAACCCCTCCGTCTCCGGCGCCTTGGGCTCGACGTACCGGTTCTTCCGCTTCGCCCCCTGCTGCGCCTCCTCGTGCCGGGCCCGGCGCTCGACCAGGATGCGCTCCAGCAACACCTCGCCCGTCTCGTAGTCCCGCCCCTCAGCCCGCGCCAGTTCGGCCTCCGTGGGCACGAGGCGGCCCTCCACGGCCGTCTTGAGCACGCTGGCCCGCGCCCGCACGAGCCGGGCCTTCACGCGCTCCAGAGCGGCGACGGCGGCGTCGAGGCGGGTGAAGTGCTTCTCGATCTCGGCGACGATGCGGCGTTGTTCGGGGAGAGGGGGAACAGGGATTCGGATCTGCCGAATCCGGCGTTGTCCGATGTTCCGCATGGAGTCCTGGTTGCCTGTTGCGAGGCGCTGAATCTCTGCTCGGCCATGTGGGCTACGAAGCCCATAAAGCACCCATTCCTTCATGGGAACTCGGAAGCGGAACCTCAGCGTCTTGTCGCTCAACATCGACCGGCGAGTAACCCTCCGAGCGATGACACACGCTCCGACCAACTCGATTGTGTTGGCCCGGCTGAACAGAAAGTCTCCCTGCTGCACAAACACGTCAGGGTTGACCCTGCTCGGGTCGTCTACAGTCTTGCTCTCGTCTTCTTGGTACTCACCCCACGAGACCGCGCTGACCTTGAGTATCCCGACATCCCCGGAGGCAGGTCTGGCCGGATTGACCTGAAAGCTCTTCCCGGCCTCAATATCGTCGAGCAACGTGCCAAGCTGCGTCCAAGTCCACCCCGTCGGCAGTCCAGATACCTCCTCCTTCATCACGCCACCAACTCCTCATTCAACCGCGTCACGATCTCCTCCAGCTCCCCCCCGAACACCTCCAGCCCCCGCGTCAGCCCGCCGCGCTCGAAGAACGGGCTGTCCTGGAGGTCCTCGACCCGCACCCCGGCGTCCACGCCGATGCGCTCCGCGATGAGCCTCAGCCACACCAGCTGCTCCTCGGTGAACCGGCGCCCGGTGTTCTGCTGCTGGGCCAGCCAGTTCTCGAAGCGCGCGGCCACCGTCTCCGCGAAGGGCACCAGGTCCTCGGTCGGGTGCAGAGCGTGCCGGGCCAGGGAGACGATGTCGGTCCAGACCTGGCCGCCGCTGCCGCGCACCCGGCTGGCCTGCAGGCGTTCGTAGGCCGCCCACAGCCGGTCCGGGGTCCAGCTCCTCGGTGGCGCCTCGATGGCCTCGGCCAGCTCGCGGAGCTGCGCCCGGGTCAGGCGCTGGGCGTAGGGGCGGGCGTAGAGGACCTGCAAGGCGGTGATCCTGTCCTTGTTCTCTTCGATGAAGGTCTCGAACGAGGCCACGAGCTGCTGGTCGTAGTCGATCTCCCTGTCTCGCGCACGGCCGGCGTGGACCACCGCGTCCAGGCTCTCGGCGTCGATGAGCTGCTCCTGCAGCCGGCGGACCTCCAGCAGCACCTCCCGCAGCGTGGGGTTGTGGGCGAGCACCGCCGCGGCGCCATCGCGCAGCTCGCGCTGGGCCACCTGGAGCTGCGCCTCGGTGGGCGCCTGGTCCGGCGAAAGCTGGAAGATCTCCCGCGCCCGCGCGTCCTCCCGGTCCGCGTCGATGCACTCGATCAGGCCCCCGACGATGCTCAGCAGCGAGACCCCGCCGCTGGCCTCCTCCACCTGGCGGGTCTGGTCCCCGTCGAGCTGGCGCTCCATGCGGTCGAGGCGACCGGCGAGGGTGGCCAGGGTCTCGTCCCGTCGATCCCCCACGGCCACCCGGTCCAGGAGCTGCTTGAGGGTGGCGCTGCGCTCCCGGATCAGCGGCGGGTCGGTCTTGGGGCTCTCGCAGACCCCCACGCAGTCCACCAGGACGAAGTGGGTCTTGCGCTTCGCGTCGGGGGTGACCGTCTGGAAGTCGGTGTCGTTCATCACCCGCACGCCGCGCCCCTTCATCTGCTCGAACAGCCCCCGGGACTTCACCGTACGCATGAACACCACGCACTCCAGGGGCTTCACGTCCGTGCCCGTCGCGATCTTGTCCACGGTCACCGCGACCCGGGGGTTGAACCGGGTGCGGAAGTCCTTGATGAGCTGCCCCGGCCGCTTCGAGGCGCCCTTGATGCGCCGCCCGTCCGCGTCCAGGCCCGTCTTGTAGGTGATCTTGACGGCCTCCTCGTTGCTCAGGCCGAACTCCTCGCGCACGACCCGCAGGATGTCGTCGGCGTGGCTGTCGCTCTTGGCGAAGAACAGGGTCTTGGGCAGGGTGGTGCGCCCCGGGAAGATCTCGGTGAACATCTTCGCCCGCAGCTCGCGGACCACTGTGCGGATCTGGTCGAGGGCCACCACGCTGCGGTCGAGCTGCCGGGCGGTGTAGGTGATGTCCTCGTCGACCGCCTCCCAGCGGACCTGGCGGGTCTGTCGGTCCCGCTTGCCGATGACCGCGTCGCCCCCCGAGGCGACCACCGAGCCGTTCTCCCCGATGCGCGTGCGGATCTCGTAGACCTCATAGGGCACGTTCACCCGGTCCCGGACCGCGTGCTCGTGGCGGTACTCCGAGACCACGTTGCGCCGGAAGAAGGCGAAGGTGCGCGCGTCGGGCGTGGCGGTCAGCCCGATGAGCTGCGCGTCGAAGTACTCCAGCACCTGGCGCCACAGGCTGTAGATGGAGCGGTGGCACTCGTCGACGACGATGACGTCGAAGAACTCCGGCGGGATGTGCGGGCTGTAGACCACCGGCGGGGGCTCGGTGATGAGCGGGCCCTCCAGCATCGCCGAGCGCTCGTCCAGCGCCGGGTCCAGCTCCGGCTCCCCCTGGAGGATGGAGTAGAGGCGCTGGATGGTGCTGATGACCACCTTGTTGATGGGGCCCACGGTGTTGTGGGTGAGGTGGACGACGTTGTAGAGGTCGCTGAACTTGCGCCCGTCGTCCGGGGCGGTGTAGCCCTCGAACTCGGTCAGGGCCTGCTCCCCCAGGTTGGCCCGGTCGACCAGGAACAGCACCCGCCGCGCGCCGCCATGGCGGATGAGCCGGTAGAGCGCGGCCACCGTGGTGTAGGTCTTGCCCGCGCCCGTCGCCATCTGGATGAGCGCCCGGCGCCGCCCCTCCCGGATGGAGGTCTCCAGGTTCTGCACCGCCCGGATCTGGGCGGGCCACATGCCGACGGTGTTCAGCGGCGGGGCCTGGCGCATCCGCCCCACCAGGGTGGCGGCGGCCGGGGCGCTGGGGCGCCCTTGCAGGCGATGCGCCTCGGCGGTCAGCTCCTCGGCCAGCGTCCTGGGCTGGAAGAAGCTGAACACCCGGCGCGAGCGGGAGATGGGCGCGAGCCGGTCGGTGAACCAGGTCTCCGCCCCGGTGGACTCGAAGAGGAAGGGCAGCGGCCGGACCGGCGCGGGGACATGCGCGGGCAGGGACGCGGCGTAGGCCAGGGTCTGCGCCTCGACGCTGGCGAGCGTGGTCCCGACCGGCTTGGCCTCGATGATGCCGGCGGCCTGGCCGTCCAGGAAGAGCACGTAGTCGGCGGGACCGGCGTCGGTGTGGTACTCGCGCACCGCGACCCCGCGGCCTGCGCCCAGGTTGATTGCGCGCGCGTCCTGTACGATCCAGCCGGCCTGGAGGAGCTGGGCGTCGATGTCCTGGCGGGCTTGCTGTTCGGGGGTCATGGGGGCTCCCTCCCCTCGCGTCCTGGGGGGCCGATGGCGGGGAGGGTAGCACGGAATCGGCCGTCGGAGGCCGCCCGGATGCGGGGGCGTGCCCCCGGCCGTCCGTGGCCGGGGACCCGCGAGGCGTCATCCGCCCTTCTTGCCGCCGCCCTTCTTGCCGCCGCTGTTCTTGGCGGCGGTGCTCTGGGCCCGCTGCTTGAAGCCCTGGTTGGTCTTCGTGCGGTCGGCGTGGCTCTGGATGCGCCGGGCGGCGTCCGGCGTCATCGGGGTCTTCTTTCCAGGCTTGTTGCCCATGGTCCCTCCCGGGGTTGGTTCGCCGCATCGGGAAGTCGAAGCGGCACAAGCAAGATGACCTCTTCAGGTCGCGGGGGCAAGCATTCTACATCCTGAATACATCATGGATACATCATGTATCATGCAAGACTCCCTGGAGTGTCCCCATGGCCTGGCTCAAGCAACTCGCTCTCGACACGAAAGACCTGAGCCTGCGCGCGCTCGCGAAACTCATGCACGACGAGGGGCAGTGGCCCGACGACGCCTCGCTGAGCTTCGAGTCCTTCGCCAACAAGCTGCGCGATCTTGACAAGGGCAAGGGTCTGGGGTGGTGGGACCGTAGGGGCGCGCCCTTCCGTCCCCTGCTCGCCGAGGTCCTGAAGCTGGAGGAGAGCGAGCTGGAGCGGCGCATGCGCCCGGCGTCCGTCGCGAACGACGGGGCGATGTACGCCTTCAACATGTTCACCGCGCTGCGGCCGCTCCACCTCGACCAGGAGGGGCTGATGCCAGGCATCCCTGGCGAGATCGCCCGGAGCGGCGGCCCGGCCGCGCCGCGCACCTGGTGGGTGGCCCCGCCCGGGGCGGGCAAGACCCTGGCGGGGCGGTGGTTGGAGCGGCGCAGTTGGCACGTCATCCAGGCCGGCGGGTGGCCCGAGGCGCTCCGGGAGATGCCCTCGACAGGGCACGTGTTCCTGGAGCTGAGCGACCCGGCAGAGGAGCCGACCGCGTGGCTCAAGGAGCGGGCGGAGCTGCGGCTCTGTGTGGCGACGCCCGGGTCGCCGAGCCCCCCGACGAGCGAGAGACCGCCAGGCGCTGAGTCTCCTCTATTGCTGCATGAGCCCCATGAACGTGCCGAGCAGGCGACAGACTGGCGCATCGTCGAGACCCCGCCAGCCTCGGCGTGGATGGAGCGGCTCATCGACTGGGCCGCGCAGAGGGTGACCCCAGGCGGCGGCTTCGATGCTTCGACGGCCCGGGAGGGCCTGTGCGCGCCGGAGAACCTCGAGCTGTTCGACACCCCCGGCGACGCCCTCGCCTTCTTGGGGGTCATCGACGAGGCCGGCTGGGGCAGCGTCAATGACGGGGGCCCCCACCAGCGCCAGGCGTCGCGCTGGGTGCGCGCGTGGCTGAAGCTCGCGGCGGACCGCTCGGATCGCAAGGCGCCACCGGGCATGGCCGCTCTGCTGCGGAAGGAGGGAGCGGACCTGTTGACCGAGATGGCCACCGCCGCGCTGCGCCAGGGCGTCGATCCGGCGGGTGTCCTCCCCGCAGAGACCTGGACCGACCTCGTCCCTCCCGAGCGCGCCCCGCCGCTGGATCGCGACGCGCTGCTCCAGCTCGCCGTGCAGGAGCCGGACGACCTCGCCACGAAGCTCCGTGACGCCCTCCGGCCCGATCCCGAGACGGTGATCCAGGGCCTGAGGGCGGCGGGCCTGCTGCACGCCGACGGCGACGGCTACCGGCTGGGGCCTCGCTGGTTGACCCTCACGACGGCTGACGCCGCCTTCGAGCGCCTGGCCAAGGGCTCAGTGGAC
Organism: Alphaproteobacteria bacterium; assembly: GCA_020632795.1. Taxonomy (GTDB): domain Bacteria; phylum Myxococcota_A; class UBA796; order UBA796; family CAJQPC01; genus JACKEV01. Next base: position 91,896 of record JACKEV010000017.1, on the reverse strand, counting down.
GATCGGGGCACGCTGCTCCTGTATGAGAGCACCGCCGAGCGGCTCCTGCGCCGCTGGCTGGACGAGGTCCTGAAGCGCAGGCCGGGCGCCATCGAAGCCGCCCTGTGCGAAGCGCCCCAGACCCCTGAGCAGTGCCTCGTGTTGGAGGGGGCGTTCCGCATAGCGGGGCTCGCCGCCTTGATCGACCCCGAGGCGGTCCCGGTCGATCTGGCCAGGCGGCTGTGGGCGAGGATGCTCCCCCTCCTGCGGAGGCGGTGGACCAACTGGCCGCCGGTCCCGGTGCTGCTGGCTGGCGGCCAGCATCTCTTCAAGGGACTCGTTGCCACCCACCGCTGGTTCACCGCCGCCCTCGCGCTGGCCTGGATCGTCCGCGACAACCCCGTCCCTGGCATCCCGGCCACGCTGGACCCCTGGGCCCCCACGCCCCTGAGCCCTGAGGATCAGAAGATCCGCGACAGCGGCCAGCTGATGGCGAGCAGACACGATACCGGGGACACCGAGCCCGCCGGCCGTATCCGCCTCGGCCTCTACAGGCTGGGCGGCGTGCTCCTGGAAGAGGGCATCCGGCTGAGTTTCGGCCCGGGCGAGCCGGACATCCAGCACCCCGATCTGTTGGTGCGGCTCGGCGCGGGGCTCCTGGAGACCCTGCCGGAAGACCGGACGCGCCAGTTGCTCAGGCTTGAGTTCGGCCTGCCGGCGTTGCGCGAAGCCTGCCAACGGAACGATGTGGAGCTCTCCACGGTCGTCGCGTGGTGCTGGAGGCGCTGGTCCGCGCGCGATCGCTGGTGCCCACCCCTGGTGTTCGAGCCTCGGCGGCATCCCACCTTGTCGGTCGAGGACGCGGTGACGTTGTGGACGCTGCGTCCGTCCGACGCCCACTTCCCGGGTCTGCTCGAGGCCGTGCGCTTCCTCCCGGCCAGCGTCTGGCCCGTCCTGCCACGCTCCTTCTGGCAGGAGTGGGTGTATCAGCTCCGTGCCTCAACGGTCGATCCGCACCTCCAGCAGCCTGAGATGCTGTCCTTCATCCCCGAGGATCTGCTGCTCCCCCTCCTTCTGGATGAGCTGCACGTCGAGGTCCGGTACGCCATCCCCCGATCTCTGTGGGCACGCTGCCCGGAGCGGCTCCTGTCGCTGGCGGAGACATTGGGGCGAGACCCCGACGTCAAACAAGACCCGAACCACGGCAGCCCCCTGTCCCGCATCGTGTCCACCGCTCCGGGCGAGCACACGCCGGAGTTGGTCCGGCTCGCGGAGACCTGGCTGGAGGACCCAGGGGCCTTCCCCGGCGTCGGGTCGTGGCTCACCCACTGGCTGCTCCATACGGCGAACGGCCGAGCGCTCGGGTGGCGGGAGGCGTTCGCGTTGGTGATGCGAGTTGACGGGGGTCAGGTAGGGGCGGGGCCAGGAACCGGGTAGGGGGTGCTTCGAGCCTCAGTCGGTAGGTGCGCGGCTTGACGAAGTCGCGCTCTTCACCCTCGGATAGATTCCACTATGGGCGTCAAACCAAGAATACCATACTCATGGAGGTGTCAATCTGTGGCGTCTGGAATCCGAAGGCTCCGGGCAAGCCGGTTCCACCGTTGGGGTACGCCAGTCTGGGCTGATGTGCGTGGCCGGGTACACCTGTAGAAGAGGTCCTTGGGATATCTCGACCCTGGGAGCGCTGGCGAACGCAGGCTCCAAGGAGACCCATTCAGCGCTCGGAGGGATTTCAACGCTGCCGGGCCTACTGCATGGCGGCAACACCACATCACATGGGTTAGGACTCGCAAATCATGACCTTGAAGAACATCCACTCCTCTCTGGTGCTCCTAGGATTTGTGACGTGGTCTCCCGCACATGCGGAGGTTTCCTGCCAGGAATTGAGACGCAAGCAGGCGGCTACTGAGGGGATACCCTTCCGCGACTATGTTCAGGACTACCCTTGCCCAGCGTCGAGACCAGTGCCCAACAACGACCACCCGAATGCGCCAAGTACTGACGCCGTCATCCGCGAGGAATGTCATTGTACGGACTCTTCAACCGCAGCCTGCACACTTTCCCTTCTGGACTTCGGGGTGGGCCAACATCACCACGTCGCTATGGATGTATTCGTTGGTCAGATCGCCCACGCATTCGATATGGCAAGGCGTGATGGTCAGATGATCGTCGACTTGGGAATTCAGGGTACGGCTGACGCACACGATGATGGAAGCGGTGTCGGAGACTGGGCGACGGTCTACAGTCAGACCCCATCCTGTGCGGAGAAGCGGACAGGAAGCTATCTGGATCCAGATTTAGCAAAACTGAGAGCGTGTGTGGTGAGAACGAGGTTGGAGAGCCGCGTTGGCCTCGGATTGACCTTCTCGGATGTGCCACTCTATGCCTACGATTACCCTACGACTACCGGGAACATCAACAAGGCAGCCTATCACCGTCGCGTAGACGTAACTTACACTCTTTTGGGGGTCTGTAATGGATAAGCCGAAGCTGACAGGATCGTTGAACTCCGGGGTTACTACGTCGAAGGCACAGAGTGACCTCATTACTGCCACCATGCTTTTCGAAAAATTGCTCGCACCGGTGTTGTTGCTGCTGGTGACCTTCGGTCTGAGCAACTGCCTTGCAACCCGCATCCAGACGAAGGCCTTCGAGGACCGATCGCTCTATGAGCGAGCACTCGCCCGCCTGGAGTCCGGTGAGTCACGAGCACTCGCACTCGAGGGACTGTTGCGCAAAGAGAAAGCCTTCATCTCCGCAAGAGAGAAGTATGGTGGGTATTCCCCGTGGAGAGAAACCCTGAATGCGGCCAAGGACGACCTCAACATCATCCAGGCACGGGGGACAGGCCTGATCGACGAACAGGTGTTGGACAACGCCATCGAACCGGCGAGAACGAGCATTAATGCATACTATTCCTGTCTCGAGGAGAACTACCCTGATGACAGCCAGACCAATCAAGATGCACCCTGCACAGCGGGCTTTTCGCTCGAACCCATCACGGTTCTATCATCGCTGTTCTCGGAGCGAATCATCACCTTCACCATCTATGATCTGGAGCCCTGGAGGCGGGACGTCCTGAAACAGGAAAAGCGACGGCCATGATGCCACGGGTACTTTGGCTGTTGTCGAAACAGACACGGTAGCACGGCAGAATCGACGGTAGATAGCATGATACGCGGCAGAGAACGCCCTTATGGTCCGTCCTCCCCATCCGCCCTTCTCACCAACACCCGGACCACCCCCAACACCCTTCTCACCACCTCCGCCGGCTGCCCATCCAGCTCCGCCATGACCTCCGCGCAGAGCGCCTCCACCTCCTGCTCCGGCCGGACCATCAGCGCCGCGACCGGCACCCCCAGCCCGCGGGCCAGGTCGAAGACCGTCGCCAGCGTCGGCAGCCGGGCGCCGCGCTCGTACCGGCAGATCTCCGGCGCGCCGATGCCGCCGGCCAGGAACCCCAGCTCGCCCTGGGTCATGCCCGCCTCCTGGCGCAGCGCGCGGAGCCGCTGCCCGAAGGCCTCCTTCAGTTGCTTGCCGGACATCCGGTCCCTCCTTCCTGCGAGGGCGTCGTCGATGACGCCGTCCTCATCGACCTATCGGAAGGCTACGATGCTGCGTCTCGCCCGACGTCAGAGCACACAGGCCGGCGAGTAATCTGACGTCAGATCACCCGTCCCAGGCCTCCAGCACCTCCCGCAGCGGCCCCTCCGCGAGCAGCGCCGCGACCCGCGCCCCGTCCACGACCACCTCTCCCACGCGCCCCGCGCCCGCCGCCCGCAGCACCGCGTCGGTCAGCAGCACCCGGCACACATGCTGCAACACGAAGGGGTGCCCCCGGGTGTAGTCCAACAGCGCCGCCTCGGCCTCGGCGGTGAAGCGCGCCGGCAGGCCCTCCAGCGGGCCCCGGATCAGCGCGCGGGCGGCCTCGGCGTCCAAAGCACCCAGGCTGTAGCGCGGCCCGATGAGCAGCAGGTCGCTGTGCTCGTCCCTGGGGCGCGGGCTGAGCTGGGCGGCGACCCCGGCCGCGACCCAGGACAGGTGGTCCCGGGCGACGTCCGCGGTGATGGAGCGCAGCCGCTGGGCGTTGCGCTTCGCCGGCTCCGAGGCGTAGTCCCCTGCCAAGATCTGGAACTCGTCGAACAGCAGCACCAGGCGCTCGGGGCACCCGTCCTCGAACAAGCGACGCACCAGGGCGTCGAGGGCCTCGAAAGCCTCGCGCTCGTCCTGGGGCTCCAGCCCGCGGGTCAGTTCGGGGTCCACGGCCTCGGCCACCCGGGGCCACAGCTCGGAGAAGAAGCGCGCGCCGTCGTCGGTGCGCTCCAGGGAGAGGAAGACCGGCACCGCGTCGCCGCCCTGGGACAGCCGACGCCGCAGCTCCAGCAGCAGGCTGGTCTTGCCGATGCGCTTCACGTCGGAGACCAGCGCGAACACCCCGCCCTGCCGCGCGCCGTCCTCCAGCACCTGGAGCAGCCGCCCCCGCCCGAAGAACAGCGCCCCGCTGACCGGCGGCCCGGCGACGTAGGGCACCGCGAGGCGCTCGGCCATCGCCTGGACCGCCGCGCGCTCCCGCCGCGCCCGGACCCGCCACCGCGCAAAGGCCAGCCCGATCCCGGCGAACACCAGCGCCCAGCCCGCGAGCACCGGGGGCATGGGCAGCCACACCGTCCGGGAGAGGCTGCCGGTGCGGAAGGCGTTCGCGACGGTGACCGTGCAGCGGCGGAGGGGCGCGGTGCTCCAGCCCAGGTCCAGGGCAACCCCCTCGGTCCAGGGCACAGGCTCGGGGTCGACCGCGCAGTCGCTGGACAGCCACAGGCGAGGCTCCGGCGCGCCGTCGGGCCGGATGCGCAACGGCCGCAGCAGCCGCCAGTCCACCGAGAAGCGCGGCAGCCAGGGCACCAGCGGCCCCTCCAGCCACTCGGTGAGCCGACCGCGTTGAAGCTCGACCCACAGGCGCCCCTCCTCGTCGATTCGGGCGTCACTCAAGGTCGGGCGCTCGCGGCTGGGGCAGTCCGGGGCGGCGTCGCGGCGGGCCTCGGGGGGCGCGCGCAGGGCCAGGCGGGTCACAACGCCGTCTTCCGTCAGGTGCAGCAGACCGCGCTCGTCGGCGGCCAGGACCGCCAGATCCCCGGCGGCGTCGCGGTGAGCGAAGAGCAGCCGCGCAGAGTCCTCGATCTCCGGTGGTTTCGGCAGGTTGTTCAGCGGCAGGCCCGTCACCGTGGGCAGGCCGCTCGCCGGCACGAAGGGCGCATCCAGGCGCTGGAGGTGGTCCGGCAGGGCGGCCCACAGCCGGCCGTGGCCGTCCACATGCACGGCGGCGCTCTCCCGAGCCTCGGCAGAGAACAGGGGGACGTCCACCCCCATCGAGACGACAGCGCGGCCGGAGCCGTCGGGGTGGTCCAGAGCCACGAGCAGCGCCTCACCGTGGGCCGAGAGACCTCGGACCGGGTTGCCCGAGGGCGAGACACAGCCGCCCTCCCTCGCCGCAAAGTCCGCTCGGGACAGCGGCGTGACGCAGCCCCGGCCGTCCCCCACCAGCAGCGCCTGCCCGCCCAGGGCCAGCGCGGTGACGTCCACCAGCTCCGGGACCGCCACCGGCGCGCCGGTGGTGAGGTCCATTGCGGTCAGGTAGGTGGCGTTGTCGACGGTGACCAGCCGGTCCGGCGCCCCGGGCACGACCAGGTGCCGGTCGTAGACCTCGGGCAGCGGCCACACCCGGCCGGGCTCAAGACCCTCCCCACGCAGCTCGATGACCGCGCCCCGGACGGCGACCGAGCGGCTCAGCTCCACCACCAGCCAGGCCGAGTCCTGCCCGGCGAGCAGGGCCACCGGGGACATCCAGCGGTATCCCTCGGCGACGACGTCCGGCCCCCAGGGCTGGGCGGCGAGCAGGGCGGCGACGTCGAGGCGCGCGGTGGTGCTGCTGGGGCCAGGCTGGAGGGGCAGGCGCAGCAGCTCGACCTGCTCCGGCGACGGGTCGCGGGCGGTCCAAAGCATCGCGCCGTTGGAGAAGCCGAAGACGCCAGGGCCCTGCTCGCTGCTCCACTCGGTGATGAAGCGGTCCTCGGAGAAGCGGTGGCGAGACAGGCGGTCAGGCTCGCCGATCCAGAGGCGGCCTTCGTGCTCGTGGAAGCTCGGGTGGACCAGGGGCTCGTCGTAGCGCGGCGCCCCCACCGGGCGGCCGTCGCCGTCCGCGCCGATGCCCAGCCAGGGCTCGCTCGCCGAGCCCCAGCACTCCGACGGCAGGCTGGCGGCTGTCTGGGCCAGGGCCGCGCCCAGCAGCGCCAGGATCACCGCTGCCATCCCGGCGTCAGGCGCTCGTGCAGCACATAGACGAAGTCCAGCAGCACCTGCTCGTGGTAGCGGGTGACCGCCTGCTCGGGCCAGGGGGAGAGGTCCACCACGTAGCCGTAGCGCAGGAACAGCGTCTTCGCCTGCGGGTCGACGCGCAGCGCGTAGGCGCCCTCGAAGTACCGGCTGGGGCCGGCGACGAGGTGGTAGGGGATGAGCTGCTCCATCGAGCGGGCCGGGCTGGGGCGGGAGTAGTCGATCTCGATGAACACCCAGCTCGCCTGGGGGCCCACCCCCAGGCCGTGGCTCATGAAGAGGTAGTCGCGGGGCCCGGGGCGCGCGCAGCCGGAGGGCTTCGCGGCGAGCAGGGCCTCGCGCAGCGCCGAGCCGTCGGCGGTCTGGAAGGTGGCGGGGTCGCCCGCGGCCTGGAGCCAAGCGTGGACGTCCTCGCGGCACTCAGAGAGCGCCCCGTGGGTCACCGGCCAGCCGTCGATGAGCGAGATGGCCAGCTCCTTCACCCGACGCGGCGGCAGCAGGGGCCTCCCCCGGGCGTCCTTGGCGTCGAGCAGGGCGTGCATGGCCTCCAGCGGCGTGGGCGTGGCCTCCTTCGTGCCGGTCACCCCCCAGGCCTGGCGGATGAGAGGGCTGATGTAGTTGTAGGCATCGTAGTCGCGGGTGGCCTGCTCGAAGAGGCCCAGCGCGTGGGCGCGGATGGCCTGCTCCCCCTCCGGGACCGGGCCGTAGTCGGCCAGGGTGAAGGTGACCTCGACCTCCTCGTGGTACAGCTCGGCGTCGTCGGGAAGGCCCGCGATGCCGGTCTCCTCGGGGCCTCGGCCCAGGTAGGTGCTGGCCTGGGAGGTGCGGACCGCGGGCTCGGCCAGGGCGGCGGCGACGAGCAGCCAGAGGGTCCTCATGGGGTGCTCCGGGGCGACTGTGTGGCGGCCAGCACCCGCACGCAGGCCGGCAGCACCAGCAGGTCCCCGAGCAGCGCCACCGCGATGACCGTCGCCGAGGCCAGGCCCACGACCTGGGCGTTCACGAAGCTCGACGCCCCCAGCGTCGCGAAGCCCAGCCCCAGGCACAGGCTGGTCAGCACGATGCCCGGTCCGACCTCCCGCAGCACGTCGCGCACGGCGGCCTCGGAGAAGTCCCCCCGCCGCTTCAACCCCAGCAGGAAGAACAGCGTGTCGTCCACGATGATGCCGATGGTCACGGTCAGGACCATCGCGGCGGTGGAGTTGACGTGCATGCCGCCGAAGACCAGCACCGCCCCGCCCGTACCCGCGACCCCCAGCAGAGGCAGAGCGTTCGCCGGCAGCGCCACCGCCCACAGCCTCACGCTCCGCAGGAGCAGCAGCAGCAGGCCCGCGACCACCCCCGCGCTCCACAAGAAGCTGCGCAGCAGGTCATCCACGATGGCCTCCTCCAGGGAGGACCACAGCGGGCCGAAGCCGGTGACCTCGATCCGGGCGTCCGGCGCAGCTTCTCGGGCGATGACCTCGGCCTGGGCGGCCAGGTCGTTCGACGCCCGGGCCTCCGGCAGGTCCAGCAGCACGCTCACCCGGGCGTGCACGCCGTCCTCGTCCACCGTCACCAGCGAGAGCCCGAAGCGCTTCTGGAGCCGGTCCATCAGCCGCGCGGTGTGCTGCGGCTTGGGCAAGCCGTCGGGCGCACAGAAGAACGCGGTCCCCGGCGCCAGGCAGAACGCACGACCCGCGCCCGCGAGGCTCAAGACGTCGCCGGCCTGCACCGGGCCGCGCTCGGGGGTGAGGCCCGTCACCAGCGCGTCCTCGACCGTTCGCAGCGTGCGGACGAGGTCCCCGGCCCCGCCCTTGGGCCAGCTCAGGACCACCTCCATGTTCGAGAACGCCCCCATGCGCGCCCGGACCTCCTGGACCGATCGGGTGACCGGGTGGTCCGCGGTGAAGCACTCCTCGACGCTGGAGCCCAGGGCCAGGCGGCTCACGCCCCAGCCGGCCAGCGCGGCAGCGAGGGCTGTTCCAGTCAGCACCGCCCCGGCATTCCGCCACGCCCAGGCCCCGATGGCCGAGGGGTCCGGCAGGCGCGGGGTGGGCGCCACCGGGCCCCCGCCCAGGGTCAACAGCGCCGGCCCCAGGGTGAACGCGCACAGCAGCACCGCCGCGATGCCCCCCGCCGAGAAGGCCCCGAACTCCACGATGGCGGTCTGCTCGGCCCCGGCCAGGGCCAGCATCGCCCCGCTGGTGGTCAGCAGCGACGCGGTCACCGGCCCGGCGATGCCGTCGGCGGCCTGGGCCAGCGCCTGGGCGTGGGGCTTGCCCCTCCGCAGCTCGGTGTAGCGCGCGAAGAGGTGGATGTTCGCCGCGAAGCCCACGACCACCACGCAGATGGCCATGTAGCAGCTCACGTAGTTGAACGAGCGCCCGCTGCCCACGAAGGCCGCCAGGACCAGGGCCTCGCCCTGCAACAGCGCCGCCATCGCCGCGAACACCATCCACGGCCGCCGGAACGCCCAGGCCGCCAGCAGCAGCACCACCCCGTTCGCGACGGGCAGGTTGACCTGCATGCTGTCCACCACCGCCGAGCCCAGCGCCCCGAACAGCGAGGGCGTGCCCGCCGAGGCCATCGTCCAGCCCGGGGGCGCGACTTCGTCCCACCGTGACCGGATCGTGGGGGCGATGGCCCGCCGGGAGACGTCGTCGGTGACCTCGGGGGCGAGGACCAGCAGCACCCCGGCGGTCCAGCCCCCGTCCTCGGCGTGGAGCAGCCGCCGGGCGCCGGGGTCCTGGTCGAGCGTCTCCAGGAAGACCGCGAGGCTTCCGTCGCTCCGCTCCCGGGGGGCATAGGGGAGGTCGCCCGCCCAGAAGGCCGACCAGCCGGGCTCCTCCGCGAGGCTGTCTGCGAATCGGTCGAGCACATCGAGATCGTCGACGTCCAGGGTGTCCGGGGCGTGGACCGCGATCAGCTCGATGCCGTCGGCGCCGAAGCGGTCCCGGAAGCGGTGGTATTGCTGGAGCGGTTCGGAGCCCTCGCCCCACACCCGCTCGGGGCTGTTGTCGAACAGGGCCAGGGCGACGCCGTTGGGGCCCTCGGCCTGGCTGAGGCGCTGGCCGGCGTAGACCCCCGCGGCGAGCAGCAGCGCGAGGTGGACCGCCACCGTCAGCGCGGGGTGGGCGGCGCACCATCGGGCGAGGCGAGCGAGCGGATGGGGCATATCCAAGGGCTATCGTCTCCTGGAGATCCGGTCGCCCACCGTACGTCAGATTAGTCCGACGTGCCTGAAACCCGCGGTACGGTGGGCCTCGACACCGACCCCTGGAGCAGGATGCCTCGCCCACCGACACCACCCTGGAGCCACGGCGATGCCGACCGCGCGCGCGGCCGGGCCGGGATTCCGACCGGACTTCCCGGGCCTGCGCCGCAGGCTCCGCCGCGAGCTGCCGCTGCGGCGGGGCACCGACCTGCTCTTGCTGCTCCTGACCCTGCCCGCCTTCACCGCCCTGCTCGCCGCCGCGCTCACCGGCGGGCTGCCCTGGGGGGCGTATGTGGGGATGCAGGGGGTCATCCTCTTCCTGGTCATCACCCTGGACCACGACGCCATCCACGGCGCCGCCCACGACGACCCGCGGGTCAATGACGCCATCGGCGTCGTCTGTTCCCTGATGCTCGGGGGGAGCTTCCGCATGCACCGCAAGCAGCACCTCAGACACCACGCCCGCCCGATGCAGCCGGGTGACGTCGAGCGCTGGCAGATGCCGCGGGCGCCGCGCTCGTCGCCGCTGCACTGGGTGGAGGGGCTGCTGCGCGGGGTGTCCTTCGAGCTGTACTGCCACGCGGCGGCCTGGGCCGAGGGCGGGGCGATGCGGGCGCGCAGCGTGGCGATCCTGGCGGTCATCACGGCGTTGGCGTGGGCGTCTCCGACGCTCGTGCTGCTGGGCTGGGCTTCGCCTCTGGCCGTGGCGCTGCTCCTCTTCTGGGTGCTGGGCAGCTACCTGCCGCATGGTGTCCTGGGCATCGGGACCGAGACGCGGTGGGACCTGGTGGCCAGGCCCTGGGTGCGCGCGGTGACCCTGGGGCACGAGGACCACCACTTCCTGCCGGGCTACCCGTTCTATCAGTGGCCTGCGCTGAGCCGGCGGTTGTGGGAGGCGCGACGGGAGGCGGGATGAACACGGCGATGGCGAGCTACCAGTTCTGCGCGGGCCGCTGGGTCGCCGACGAGCGCTTCGTCGGGCGGCGGGCGCTCCTGGAGGACGCCCAGCGGGCCCTGTTGGCGGGCGGACCCACCGGGCGGCGCTACGTGGGCCGGCGTCGGCAGGGCAAGACCTCTCTGTTGCACGCCATCGGTGCGCTGCTGCGGGCTCACAACCAGCCGGACCGGGTCGCGACGGCGCCCGAGGGGCTGGCTGGCTTCATCGCCCAGAGCGTGCGCGCCGCGCGGCTGCCCGCTGGGGTGCTGCGCGTGCCGGCCTACGTCGACCTGGCCATCCAACAGGGCATCCACGAGGTCGCCGCCCGCATCGCCCTGGGCGCCGAGCGGCCGCTGAACATGCCCTTCTTCTCGGGGGAGGTGCGCAGCTCGGACCGCCCGGTGGACATCCTGCTGGAGGCGCTCGACGCGGCGATGGACCTCCGCCCCTTCCAGCTCGTGGTGCTCGCGGACGAGGGGCACGCGCTGCTGAAGGACGAAGGCGGGGCGCGGGTGCTGCTCCAGTTGCTGAACCAGAGCGAGGTCCCGGTGCGGGTGTTCCTGACCTCGACCCGGGGCCTGGACCTGCGGGCGCGGGGCGCGACCCGGGCGCTGGTCGAGGCCCTGCCCACGCTGACCCTGGGCAACCTCCAGCCGGCGGCGGTTGACGCGATGCTGGCGGACGCGGGCCTCGACCCCGGGCAGCAGCGCGGCCTGAAGGCGGTGTGCGGCGGAAACCCCTTCTTCCTGCATGTGCTGGGCTTCGCGCTCCAGAACCCGGTGGCGCGGCCGGAGTCGCAGATCGTCGCGGGGGTCGAGAACGACCTCTCCCACCTGCTGAAGGAGGAGGTTGACTGGCTGCGGGCGCTGGCTCGGGGCAAGGCCGCGCCAGCGCCGGCCTCGCGGTGGCTGCTGGAGCAGCTCAGCTACGTCACTGTTCGGGAGCCGCCCGCGCTGGTGGAGCCGCTGCTCGCCGCCCAGCTCGCCGGGCGTCCGCTCCAGCCGCTCATCGACGCGACCCGGCTGGGGGTGACCGCGCCCGCGGACACCGGGCCGGCGCTGCGGTTGCGGCTGGGGCCCAAGCCCACCCGTCAGTATTTCGGGGACGCGCTCGTGCGGCGGGCGGCGTGCCGACTGGGGGCCCAGGGCTACCTGCTGGTCTGGATGCTCGCCGAGGCGGCCCGGCGGGAAGGGGTCGCGGGGCTCTCCCAGGACGACCTGACCTACGGGCTGGGCCTGGGGCTGTCGTTCCTGGGCATCAAGCACCGCACGCCCCGGCCGCGGGCGCTGGTGAACGACGTGCGCAAGCTGCTCCCCGAGCCGGAGCTGCTGCCCAGCGGGCGCGGGGGCTACCGGCTGGTCGAGGGTACGGTGCTGGAGGACTGCGAGGAGCCCTTCGGGCACCTGGCCTTCACGCCGCCGGACCTGCTGGAGCTGGTGCTGCGCTGGCGGGATGAGCGCGAGGCGCTGCTCAGCTTCCTGCGGGCGTCGGTGGTCTCCCCGGCGCGCGGCGTGCGCCTGGAGCTGCGGCTGCGCGCGCTGGCGATGGACCTCTTCCCGCACCACGCCTTCGCGCTGGGCGTGGCGGTCCGGGAGCTGGACAGCGGCCACGACCTCGTCTCACTGGGGCCGATCCCGCTGACCGAGCGGGAGGGCGAGGCGTTCCTGCTGTGGCAGGAGGCGCACCTGGACGCGGGCCGGGTGAAGGCGCGGTCGGCCGATGCGTCGGCGGTGCACCCGGTGGAGCTGGTGCGGCCGCTGGACACCCTCGGCCTGGGCGGCGAGCGGTTCAAGCACCAGGGGCGGCGGTGGAGCAGCCGGTGGCTGCCGGCGGCGGACACGGTGGATGGGTTCGTGACCGCGCCGAGGTGGCTGGATGTGGGGTTCGTGGACCGGCGGGGGGATGGGGTGTTGACGGTGGAGGAGGTGGGGCGATGGCGCTGAAGCGAGAGGCCCGCGCTCGTCATCTCGGGGACTTGGAGCGCGGGCACTGTGACCACATCAGGCCGGTGAAGGCGGGTGTGGGCGGGGTTGGTGGAGGATCGGATGGGCTGGATGGGCGAGAATGGGCGATCTGGGGGGTGGGGTGGGTCCTTCCAGGACAGACAGAGCCCCCGAAGAGATCGGAGGTTCTCGTAGCGGATCGGCGCGTGGGCGCGATGAAACCTCAGCGGTACTTGAATGCCCGATTCATTATCTGAAGAACAACAAGTACCTCGGCGGCCTGCTCGCGGTCACGCGTCGATACGTTGTGTGTATCGCCGATTCTTCGAGACCTCCGTCTGCCCGTGACGGGCCTTCGAAACTTGGAGTCCGTGATGGACGACCCCATTTTCGGCCCGCCACCCGGTGCCCCCCTTGACGTACAGCAGCACATCAAGACCGACTTGCCAAGGGACTATCTATCGGCGGTCCGCCTCGGGGAAGTGCTGCGGCAGGAGGTCGGGGTGGACCGGCCGTTCGGAGAGGCTCAGGCCGGTCGCCAGCGGGCCGGCCATCGCATGCAGGCGGTCCATCGTGGCCACCGCCACCCCCAGCGCGACCACGGCCACGCCGACCATCATCGCCGCTCGGAAGCCCTCCCGGTCGCCGCGCCGCTGCCACAGCACGAGGCCTAGGATGGCCGCGAGCAGGGCCACGTAGCGCAACAGCCAGACCTTGAGCTGCCAGGCGTCTGCGGCGTCGCCCCAGTACAGGACGCTGAGGTCGATGGCCTGCAGCCAGGCGAAGACCATCTCCTGGTGGGCCCACCGCGCCCCCGCCAGGCCGAGCAGCAGCCCGCCGCACAGGCCCAGCACGGCGGCGCGCCCGCTGCCCCGCCGCGCCGAGACGAAGGCCGCGCCCAGCAGGACGCTCCCGCTCAGCACCAGCACGGGCAGCAGCAGCATCCCGTGGAGCTGCAGCGTGAGCATCGCTCCGAAGAGCTGCAACGTGGGTCGCCCTTCGGCGGCCTGGATGAACGTCACGGCCTGCGGCGTCGAGACGCCCAGGACGCCAGCCGCCGCCACCAGGCCCGCCGTGGGGCCCAGCAGCCAGCCGGGGAGATTCGGGGGTCGCCGCAGCCGCCAGGCGGCGAAGCCGACCAGCCCGAAGCCCGCCGCGCAGATCGCGAGGGGCAGGACGATAGCCGCCGCCGTCAGGGGGTCGTATCGGAGCAGATCCAGGAGGAAGTCGGGGGGGATGGGGCAACCAGCGCGGAGGTGCACCTCCAATGTAGCCTCACCTCGGCCAGGGCGACGCCCCGATGACCCACCCGTGCACCATCACGAACGCCCCGAAGGCCGCGAGGCCCCCCAGCACCCGCCCGAAGCCGATCTCCGACCACACGAAGCGGTTGCGCCCCTGAAGGATGGCCAGGAAGGGCACCAGCGAGGTCTTCTCGGCGAAGCGCGCCCAGCCCTCCGGGTCCTTCGCGGCGCGGCGGGCGTCGATGTGCAGGGAGCCGAGCACCCCCAGCGCCAGCACGCTGCCCATGAGCAGCACGTTGCGCAGCTCGCCGTTGGCGGGGAGGTGGATCAGCGCCCACAGGGCCATCGACAGGTTCGCCGGGTGCCGGGTGATGCGCAGGATGCCCCGGGCGGGCTCGGCGTCGTGCAGCTTGCCGGCCTGCCCCGCCTGGGTGGGCCCCGGGGTGGTGTAGCCCGCGACCAGCCCGATGAAGACCAGCGGCATCACCGAGATGGGCAGGTGGGTGGTCCAGATGGGGGCGGTCCAGAGCACGATGGGCGGGGCGTGGTACCAGGCCCACAGCATCCACACGAAGGAGCCGCCGATGAGCAGGCTGTAGACGGCCTGGAAGCGGGCCTCTCCCAGCGCGCTCGCCAGCCGGGGGCGCAGGGTGAGCGAGGACAGGGCCATGTGCCCGAAGGCGAACAGGACCGCCGCGACGGCCAGGGTCCAGGGCGGGCTGTGACGCGGGGGCTCCTCAGGGGGCTCCAGGGCCTGGAGGGTGGCCTCCAGGGCGTTGAGCTGGGCCTCGACCAGCTCGAACGTGGGCATCGTGGGGGAGTAGCCGGCCCGCACCTCGGCCCGCGGGGTGGCCAGGGAGCGCTCCAAGGCCGCCCGGTCGAAGACCTCGGTGACGGTCTGACCCTCGCGCACGATCGGACGCTCCTGCCCCCACAGGCCCGCGAGGGTGGGGCCGGACCGCGGCGCGCCGTCGGTGCTGTGACAGGCCAGGCAGCCCAGGTCGCTGAGCGCCGACGTGTCGGGCTCCTGGGCGTGGGCGGCGAGAGACAGGAGGAGAAAGAGCGTGGACATCGACGCCTCAGTACATCATGACGCGCAGCAGCCGGCGCGCCCCGGCGATGGGCCCCGGGGCGCGCCGATGGAGGACGGCCCGGTTGTCGAAGACCAGCAGGTCGCCGGGCCGCCATGCGTGCCTGTAGCGCAGATCGGGCCGGTCGACGACCGCGCGCAGCGCCTCCATGAGCCGGGCGGCGTCACGCGGGGAGAGACCCACGAACCCGGTGAGGTACTCGGCGTGGTAGCGCAGCCCCCACCGGTGGCTCTCGGGGTGGACGCGGGCGAGCGGAACGTGGAGGGGCGCCTCGGTCTCCGTACGCTCGGCTTCTTCGACGAGGCCTCGCCTGCGGAGCTTGCGCCCCTGCACCAGGCCGCCGTCGAAGACGCCCTCGACCCTGCGGACCAGCGCTCGGAGGTCCGGGGGCAGCTCCTCCAGGCACCTGCGGCTGTCCACCAGCTCGGTCTCGCCGCCCTCCTGGGGGGCTGCCTCGCACAGCAGCGCCGAGAACCGCGGCGCCTCGGCGCAGAAGACGAGGTCGGCGTGCCAGTTGGCGCCGACGTCCAGGCCCCCGTCGACGACGAAGACCTCGCGGAGCGGGTGGTTCAGGTGGGTCGATCGGGTGGGCACGAGGGGCCCGACCCGAGCGAGGGCGTCGACGTAGCTGCGTGGATTCCAGGCCACGCCGGACACGCGGACGCAGCCGGGCACCGCGAGCAGCTCGCCCAGCCGCCCTCCCTCCAACGCGGTGGTGAGCTGGGTCAGCCCGATGGGGCGGCCGAGGTTCATCCTGCGCGGCGCCTCCTTCAGGTTCGCAGCTTCGGATCCAGCGCGTCCCGCAGGGCGTCGCCCAGGTAGTTGATCGCCAGGGTCAGCAGGAACAGCGCCACCCCGGACGCCAGCAGCGGCCACCAGATGCCGCGCATCAGCTCGTTCTTGGCGTCGGCGATCATCTGGCCCCAGCTCGGCTCCTTGTCCACGCCCACCCCCAGGAAGGTGAGGATGACCTCGGACTTGATGGCGGTCACGAAGCGCAGGGAGAAGTTGATGATCACGAGGTGGAAGACGTTGGGCAGCACGTGCCGGCTCATGATGCGGCCCGAGCCCAGGCCCAGGGCCCGGGCGGCCTGCACGTACTCCAACTCACGGACCTTCATGACCTCGGCGCGCACGAGGCGGCAGAGGGTCACCCAGCTCGTGAGGCCGATGACCACGATGATGTTGAACAGACCGAGGCTGACATAGTCCGACAGCGCGGTCTCGTACCACGCCGCGGCCACCGGGCCCTGCCGGATGACGAAGGCCAGCGCCAGCAGCAGCAGCAGGTAGGGGATGCTCGCCACGGTCTGGTAGAGGTACTGCACCGCCTCGTCGACCCAGCCGCCGAAGTAGCCCGCCAGCACGCCCAGGGTCATCCCGATGACCACCGAGAGCCCGGCCCCGCAGGTGCCCACCACGAAGGCCACCTTGGTGCCGTGGAACACGCGCAGCAGCACGCTCTTGCCCGCGCCGGTCGTGCCCCACCACGCCTCCCAGTGGACCGTGGACGGCGCCACAGCCGCCTCGGGCACTGGGATGCCTTGCTCCGCGAGGGTGACGTCGTAGAGCCCCGGGGTGCCCTGGACCAGCTCCACGACCTGCGCGGCCACCGCCACCACCGCGAACATCACGAAGATGCCCAGGCACACCAGCGCCAGCCGGTCCTTCTTCAGGCGCCGCCAGGCCTCGGACGCGGGGGTGCGCGCGCTCATGACAGCCGGATCCGGGGGTCGAAGACCGCATAGAGCACGTCGGCCAGGATGTTGAACAGCACGTAGAGGGTCGCGCCCAGCATGGTCAGCGCCTTGACCACCGGCAGGTCGGAGTTGGTGATGGCGGTGTAGAGGGTGCTGCCCAGCCCCGGGATCCCGAAGAAGATCTCCATCAGGAAGGACCCCGTGATGAGGAAGGGCATGATGACCGTCATGCGGGTCACGATGGGCACCGCGCAGTTGCGCAGGACGTGCACGAACAGCACCCGCAGCTCGCTGATGCCCTTGGCCCGCGCGGTGCGCACGTAGTCCTGGCCGATCTCCTCCAGGGCGACGGTGCGGAAGTAGCGCACGTCGGTACCGACGCTCAGCGCGATCCAGATGAGGATGGGCAGCGCCAGGAAGCTGACCGCCCGGGGCCCGAACTCATACCCCCAGATGGGGAACAGCTTGAGCTGGTCGGCGAACAGCCACTGCCCCACCAGGATGTAGATGAGCGAGCTGACCGAGATGCCCGCGATGGCGCCCGCGGTCACCACCCGGTCCAGCCAGGTGCCCCGGTAGAACGCCACCAGCAGCGCCAGGGCCACCGCGATGGCCGAGCCCAGCAGGAAGGCGGGCACGGTGAGGCTCAAGGTCGGCCCCAGCCCTCGCGCGAACATCTCGCGCACGGGGGTGTCGTAGCTCCAGCTCTCCCCGAAGTCGAGGGTCGCGGTCTGCCGCAGGAAGTCGAGGTACTGCCAGAACAGCCCCTGGTCCAGGCCCAGCGCCTGGTGGCAGAGCTGGACCTCCTCCTCGCTGGGGTTCTTGCCGAGCTTGATGAGGCAGGGGTCCCCGCCGGCCACGTCGAACAGCACCAGCGTGATGAACGCGACCCCCAGCAGCACGGGCACGGCGGTGGCCAGCTTGCGCAGGATGAAGACGATCACGCCGCCTCCTTCGCAGCGCGCCGCTGGCCCATGACGGTGCCCGCGATCAGCGCCGCCAACAGGCCCAGGGCCAGGTAGACCGGCCACAGCACCGGCTGGTTCCACGCGGCCACCCGCCGGTCCCGATCGGCCCGGTCGACGGAGGCGTAGCGCCACCACTGCGCGTGAACGTCGGTGTACCTCGCCCCCTGGACCCAGGGCTGCTGCAGGTTCGGGCGGATGCGGTGGACCCGCACCAGCCAGGGCACGTCATCGGCGACCATGCGGGCCATCTGCTGGTAGAGCGCGCTGCGCTCCGGGCCGTCCACCATGCCGCTGGCCTGCTCGAACAGGGTATCAAACGCCGGGTTTGCGTAGTTGGAGCGGTTGATGCCCGGGGCCTGGTTGGGGCCGTAGAGGAGCTGGAAGATGTTCTGGGCGTCGGGGTAGTCGAAGCCCCACGCCAGCGCGGCGGACTGGAAGTCCCGGTTGCGCATCTTCTCGTTCATCTGGGGCCAGGTGTTGACGATGATGTCCACCTCGATCCCGATGCGGCGCAGCTCATCGCGGAAGCGCTCGGCGAACTGCCGGTTGGTGGTGCTCGTGCCCGAGGTCTCGAAGCGGATCCGCAGGGGCTTGCCCGTGGCCGGGTCGACGCCGCCGGGGTAGCCGGCCTCGGCCAGCTTCGCCCGCGCCCGCTCCAGGTCGGCGCCGCCGTCGGCGGGGCGCCAGGGGTGGTAGCCGTCCTCGTGCCCCGAGATGCCCGGCGGGATGAGGCTCTCGGCCACCACGGCGCTGCCGGAGTACAGGTTGTCCACCATCCAGTTCAGGTCCACCGCGAGGCTGATCGCCTGGCGCAGCGCCGGCTTGGACATCACCGGGTCGTCGGTGTTGAAGCAGGTGTAGACCGTGCCGGTCTCGGGCAGCAGGGTGAGCTTCGTGCCCCGCGCCTTCATGGCCGGGCTCAGCTCCTTGCCCTGGAGGGCCTCGGCCTGGTTGTCCTTGGGCGGGTTCAGCCAGTCGGAGTAGCCGGCCTTGTAGTAGAGCCAGCGGGGCTGATCCTCCAGGATGAAGCGGATCTCGATGCCGTCGACCAGAGGGAGGCGCTCGCCGGCGTGGGCCAGGAAGCCGGCGGCCTCGTCGGCCTCCCAGTCCCAGCCGGGCAGGCGGTCGGCGGGGTCGTGCCGGGGGTCGGGCACCCGGACGTCGCGGTAGTCGGGGTTGGCCTCCAGGACCATGCGGTAGGTGGGGTGGACCTCCACCACCCGGAACGGCCCGGTGCCCACGGGGTGGGTGCGGACCTCGGCCCCGTAGGCCGCCACCGCCTCGCGGGGGTAGACGGCGGTGTAGTTCATCGCCAGGGTCCACAGGAACTGCGGGTAGGGCTCGGCGAGCTGGATCTGCAGGGTGTGGTCGTCCAGGGCGGTGAGGCCCTCGACCGGGCGGTCCAGGCCCCACAGGGTGTCCACGGCCTCGCCGGCCTGCTCGGCGGCCAGGGTGTCCCGGGTGAGCTGGTCGCGCCAGGCGTCCAGGCCCTTGATCTTGCCGGAGAACAGCCACCAGCCCGTCGTGCGCGACCGGGGGTGCGCCAGGCGCTTGAAGGCGAAGACGAAGTCCTGGGCGGTGACGGCGCGGCCCTCGCCGCCGGGGAAGGCGGGGTCGTCGTGGAAGGTGACGTCCCGCCGCAGCGTGAAGGTGTAGGTCAGGCCGTCCTCGCTGATCTCGGGCATGGACGCCGCGATCGCGGGGATGAGCTGGTAGGGCCGCGCGTAGGGGTGGTACATCAGCAGGCCCTCGAAGACCTGGCTGCCGGGCTTGTTGTCGAACTCGGTGCCGATGAGCGGCGGGTCGAAGGACTTGGGCAGCCCGCGCATGCTGACGTGGAGCACCGTGCCCTCTTCGCCAGGGTAGGGGTTCGCCGAGCAGCCGGAGACGACCAGCCATGCGGCGAAGAGGAGGGCGAGGCGGCGGAGGGTGCTCACGGCGAATGAGGCTACCATGTCGGCCTCCCTGGAGCCGTGATGCTGATCCACCCCCGCCGGGAGTTCCCGGACACCCTGCTGGTCTTCACCGGCACCGCCATCTCCCGGATCTGGCCGCTGTTGCTGGTGATCTTCGTCCTCTCCCTGGGGATGACGCTCCAGTACGAGGCCTGGCACCTGGACCGCTTCACCCTGACGCTGGTGCCGTTCACCCTCTCGGGGCTCGCGCTCTCCATCTTCCTGGGCTTCCGCAACAACGCCTGCTACGACCGCTGGTGGGAGGCGCGGAAGCTGTGGGGGGCCTTGATCAACACGACCCGCAGCCTGGCGCGGCTGACCCTGTCTCTGATCGGCCCGGATGACGGGGATCCTGAGCGGATCGCCTTCAAGGAGGCCGTGGTCCACCGGATCATCGCGTATGCCTATGCGCTGCGGGATCATCTGCGCCAGGACCCCCGCTGGGACGATCTGGCCCCCTGGCTGCCCCCCGACGAGCTGGCGGCGCTCCAAGGCGCCCGCAACGCGCCGGTGATGCTGCTGCACACCTTGAGCCGCCTCTACCGCGACGCCTGGGCGCGCGGCCTGGTCCACGACCTGCACCTGCCCACCCTGGAGGAGCAGATCACCGCGCTCACCAACATCCAGGGCGGCTGCGAGCGCATCAAGAACACCCCGGTGCCCCTGAGCTACACCGTGCTGACCCACCGCATCGTGGGCCTGTACTGCTTCGCGCTGCCCTTCGGGATCGTGGGCCAGGTGGGCGACCTGACCCCGGCGGTGGCGGTGTTCATCTCCTTCGCCTTCCTGGGCCTGGACAGCGTGGGCACCCAGCTTGAGGATCCCTTCGAGATCGACCCCAACGATCTGCCGCTGGACGCGATGTGCCGGGTGATCGAGGTCAGCCTGCTCCAGACGCTGGGCGACACAGAGCTGCCGCCCGATGTGGCCCCGGTCGGCGGGATCCTGACCTGATCACCGGATAGAGGAGGCTCCCCCTCGAACGGAGTCTCACATGGTCCTGCACACCAACCCCTTCTCCACCAACGGCCGCCGGGTCGCCCTGGTCGTCGCCCAGCTCGGCCTCGACATCGAGACGAACATCATCGACTTCGCCACCGGCGCCAACAAGGCCCCTGACTTCCTGGCCATCAACCCCAACGGTCAGGTCCCCGCCCTGGTGGACGACGACCTGACCCTCTGGGAGTCCAACGCCATCGCCCAGTACCTCTGCGACGTGGCCCGCGAGCAGGGCAACGACGAGGCCGAGGCGCTGCTCCCCTCCGACCCGGGCGCCCGGGCCGACGTGATGCGCTGGCAGTGCTGGCAGCTCGCCAAGTGGGACGACGTCACCGGCCCGCTGCTCTTCGAGTGCGTGCTCAAGCCGATGCTCATGGGGGCCAGCCCCGACCCCGAGCGGGTCGCGAAGACCCAGGAGAAGTTCCGCGCCAAGGCCGCGCTGCTCGACGCCGCGCTGGAGGGCCGGGAGTGGTTCGTCGGCGACGGCCCCACCCTGGCCGACTTCGCCATCGCCACCCCCCTGATGTACGCCGAGGGCGCCCAGATGCCGGTGGGCGAGTTCAAGAACCTCGCCGCATGGCTGGCGCGGGTCCGCGAGCTGCCCGCCTGGAAGGCCACCGAGCCGCAGCGGGGCTGATCACTCGGACGGCAGCCGGGCGAGGGCGGCCCAGACCTGCTCCTCCAGCTCGGCCCAGCCGTTCTCGGCGGCCCCGCCGGCCACCAGGCTCAGGGGCCGCCACAGATCCCGGGACGCGACGTGCTCCAGGCCGCGCTCCACGGCCAGCTTCCACCACTGGGAGGTCTGGCTGTGCTGCCCGGCCTGGGCCGCGCAGGCCGCCCGGATGAGCGCCACGTAGAGCCACACCCAGTTCCGGGGCTGGAGGGCCAGGGCCTCGCCGGCCCGGCGGGCCTCCATGTCGCTGCGGAAGAACTCCTCCTCCTCCAGGGCGAGCAGGGCGAGGTTGATGTGGCCCACCCCCTGGTGCAGGGGGTAGCCCCAGGTGTGGGCGAGGCGGGTGTAGGTCTGGTAGCGGCGCTCGGCGACGTCGCGCTCGCCGCGGAAGCGGGCGACCTCACCCAGGCTGTTGCGGCAGTGGAGCTGCATGCGGTGGTCGCCGGAGGTGGCCGCGCTGGCGAGGGCCTCGCGGAAGCGGTCCTCGGCGTCCGCCATGCGGTCCTCAGACATCGCCATCATGCCGGCGGCGAAGCGGGCCTGGGCGACGGTGCGGGTGTCGCCGGTCAGCCGGGCGGAGCGCTCCAGCGCCTCCAGGAAGGGCCGGGCGTCGTCGGAGCGGCCGCGGTCCAGGGCCACGCTGACCAGGGCGCTGAGGGCCTGCACGGCGAGGGGGTGGTCCACCGGGCGCAGGTCCAGCACCCGGCGGTAGTGCTGGTCGACGTCGACGAGGCGGTTGTCCGAGCGGGCGATCATGGCGCGGCACGCGGCGACCTCGGCCAGGCCCTCCCGGTCGCTGAGCGCGGTGAAGGCCTGCTGGGCCCGCTCCAGCAGGCGGCGCGCCTGCTCCGGGCTGGAGCGCTCGATGGAGGCGCGGGCCAGCACCACCCGCAGCCGCGCCCGGGTGAGCCGCTCGCCCTGGCCCAGCTCCAGGCCCTCCCGGGCCAGGCTCTCGGCCTCCTCGGCCTGGTTCAGCTCGAGCATGGCCACGCCCTTGAGGCGGCGGGCCTCCATCCGGGTGGACAGGGCGGGGTTGCTGTCGGTGGCGGTGAGGTCGGCGGCGGTGATGGCCAGATCGGCGGCGCGGGCGGCGGCGGGGTAGCGGCCCTGGGCCAGGAAGGTGCGCACCGCCTTGAGCAGCGGGCCGACCGCCTTGTTGGGCCGACCGCTGCGCAGCAGGTGAAGGCCCAGGGGCTGGTCGACGTCCACGCCCGTGGCCTCGCCGTGGTTTCGCCAGGCCTCGGCCAGGCGCTCGTGCAGCTCGATGCTGTCGGCCAGCTCCTCGGCCAGGCGGCGGGCGGTGTTCTGGAGGGCGCCGTGCTCGAAGCGCAGCAGGCCGGCGTCCTCGCGCAGCAGCCCCGTGGCCAGCAGCTCGTCCAGGCCGAGGTCGGAGATCTCGCGGATGACCCCGACCGGCGGGGTCTGCCCGGCGAGCGCGACCGCCGCCAGGGCCTCGGCGGCGGCGGCGGGGTCCAGAGTGCCGTCCACGGCGCTCTGCAGGCGCCGCACGTAGAGCGTGTCCAGGTTGACCGGCAGCACGTCCGCGATCATCATCCCCGCCTTGAGGCGGTACTGCATGCCCTCGCCGGGCTCCAGCACTCCGCGGGCCGCGGCCTGGCGCAGCAGCATGCCGGCGTGCAGGGGGAACGCCTCGACCCGGCGGGCCACGACCCGGGTCAGGGCCTCGTCCAGGGCCAGGGCCTCGTCCAGCAGGTTGTGGATCTGGTCGGGGTTGAGGGGCGGCAGGTCGATGCGCATCGCGCCCGACTCCTGGAGGGCCTTGATCCGGGCCAGCAGGGCGGGGTCCGCGTCGAGGCTCTCCTGGGAGAGGGTGCAGAGGACCAGGACCGGGCGGCGGCCCACGGCCATGTTCAGCAGGGACTCGGCGATGGCCAGCCCGTCGCCCGCCTCCTCGGCGTTGTCGACGTCGTCCATCACCAGGCAGCTCCCCCCGCGCCAGGCCCGGACCTCCAGGTACTGGTAGAGGTAGCTCAGGCCCAGCGCGGCGTTGGGGGGGCGCTCGCCGGGCATCAGGTAGCCGCACCAGCGGGCCAGCATGCGGGCCTCGTCGGCCACGTCGGTGATGGTGGTCTCGCGGTCGCGGGCGAGCCAGCGGCCCAGGCGCTCCTGGAAGCGCTGCCGGGTGTCGTTCCAGGGGGCCAGCAGCTCGCGCACCGCGCCGAGGTAGCCGTCGTCGACGCCGGTGGGGCGCTGGTAGCGCAGCCGCACGACCTCCATCCAGCCGCCCTCGTCGAGGGCCCGAGCGATGGACTCCACCAGGCGGGTCTTGCCGGAGCCCTGGTGGCCGATCACCAGCAGGATGCGGGGGGCGCGGTGGGAGACCGCGCGGCGGGCCTCGTTCCAGATGATGCGCTGGACGTGGTCGCGGGCGACCAGGGGCACCTCGCGCAGGGCGAACAGGGCCAGGGAGCCCCGGGCGGTGGCGCCCCGGCCGGGCTCGGGCGGGGGCGTGCGGGGCAGGGGCTCAGGCGGGACCTTGTGCCAGGCCAGCTCAGGGCGGCGCCCCCGGTAGTAGCTGTTCAGCAGCCCCCGGGAGACCGGATCGATCATGATGATGTCGGTCATCCCGGTGTCTTCGTCCGGGCTGTCCACCGCGCCGCTGGCCTGCTGGACCATGCGCTCCCGGATGGTGGCCAGGGCGCGGCGCACGTCGGCGGCCCGGTCGTAGCGCTGGCGGGGCTCAGGGTCCATGAGGTTCTGGACCAGGGCCTTGAGCTCCTCGGGCAGGGGCACGCCGTTGGCGGGCTCCAGCTCGGGGGGCTCCTGCAGGCGGGCCTCCAGCAGCACGCGGCGGCTGTTGCCCTGGTGGGGGCGCTTGCCGGCCAGGGCCTCGAACAGCATCAGCCCCAGGGCGTAGAGGTCGGTCCAGGGGCCGAACTCCTGGGGCTTGCCCTGGAGCTGCTCGGGGGCCATGTAGGTGGGGGTGCCGCCCACCCGGCGCACGTCGCGGGCGATCTGACCGAGATCCTCGGCGACGCCCAGGTCGGCCACCCACACCCGGGGGCGGGCGCCCGACTCGCCGTGCAGCAGGATGTTGGCGGGCTTGAGGTCCTGGTGCACCAGCCCCCGGGCGTGCAGGGCGGCCAGGCCCAGGCAGACCTGCTCCAGGTTCTCCAGCAGGTGGGTGATGCGGAAGCCCGCCCGCAGCATGGTGCGCAGGTTGCCCTGCTCGGCGTAGGCCAGGCCGACGAAGGGGCGCCCGTCGTCCAGCTCGCCGAAGTCGTGGACCGGGACGAGGTGCTCGTGGACGACCTGCGCGGAGAGGGCGATCTCCCTGAAGAACCGGGACCGGAACCGGCGGTGCGTCGCCAGGTTCTTGCGGACGACCTTGAACGCGACCTTGACGTCCAGGACGGTGTCCAGGGCGAGGAACACCTCGGCCGTCGCGCCGTCGCCGATGTGGCGCAAGGCACGGTAGCGCTCCGGGAGGAGCGGCAGCTCGACTTCAGGTTCACTCAAGGTCAGCCCTTCCCACCCGCATACGCAGGCGGACGATCGCCATCTTTGCACGCCGTGGACATCCCGCTCACCCTGGAGCCCCGACCATGCCCCTCCGAGGCGGGATGCGCTAAGCTGCGCTGTCCGTCCTTCAACCCCCTGGGAGGTGTCGCAGGTGTCCACCTACAACGAGGCGACCGTCCGCACCGTCGGGCTCGGCGTGGTGCAGGGGATCATCATGACGATGGCCTTCACCTACGCGGGGCTCAAGCTGGGCTTCACGTTGGGGGGCTCCGAGGTCGCGGCGATCCTGGGGTTCGTGGTCCTGCGGGGCCTGCTCAAGGGCGGGACCATCGTCGAGAACAACATCAACCAGACCGTCGCCTCGGGCATCAACACTGCGTCCTCCGGCGTGATCTTCACCGTGCCGGCGCTGCTGCTGATGGGCGTCGACTTCGACCCCTGGATCTTCACCATCGCCGCGGTGGCGGGATCCTTCATGGGGATCGTGGTGATCATCCCGCTGCGCAAGCAGATGATCGAGCTGGACCGGCTGCGCTTCCCCAGCGGCACCGCCGTCGGGGCGATCCTCAAGGCGCCGGGCGCGGGGCGCGAGAAGGCGGTCCTGCTGATGACGGGGTTCTTGACCTCGATGCTGGCCATCCTGGCGATCAAGTGGGGCTGGCTGCCCTCGGAGATCGACCCGGTCGCGATCGTGATCCGGGCGGTGGGCGGGGTGCCGCCGGTGTGGCTGGCCACGGCGATCGCGGTCTCCCTGATGAACTTCGGCGCGGGGCTGTTGTCCGGACGCGGGGGCATGCCCTTCTTCATCGGCGGGGCGGTGGCCTGGTGGCTCATCGCGCCCGTCGCGGTGGGCGCGGGTTGGGTGCCCGACAACCCCGACACCGCCGACATCCTCTACGGCGAGATGCTGCGCCCGCTGGGCATCGGCGTGCTCATCGGCGGCGCGCTGATGGGCGTGGTGCTGGCCTTCCCGGCCATCAAGGCGGCGCTGGGCTCGCTGCGGCGCGCGGCCCAGGCGGCGGACGTCGGCTCGGAGACCGAGGAGCTGCCCGCATGGGTGCTCTACGCGGGCCTCGCGGCCTCCGCGGTGGTCCTGACCGCGGCGGCGTACCTCGCGGGCCCGGAGATCGGCCTGACCCGATCGGTGATCGCGGGCGTGGTCGGCACGATCTGGATCGCGGTGGCCGGGCTGATCGTGGCCCAGGCCACCGGCATGACGGACATCTCGCCGCTCTCGGGCATGGCGCTCATCGCGGTCACCCTGATGCTGGCCATCACCGGCAACAACGTCGTGGTGGCCGTCGCGGTGGGCGTGGCGGTGTGCGTGGCCACCAGCCAGTGCGCCGACATGATGCAGGACCTCAAGACCGGCCACCTGGTGGGCAGCCGGCCCCTCGCCCAGCAGAAGGTCCAGTTCCTGGTGGCCTGGATCGGCCCGCTGGTGGCGATGGGGACGATGTACCTGCTGTGGGCCACCCCCGACGGCTCCCCGGGCTTCGGGCCGGAGTCCGTGGCCTGCGCCGGGGGCCTGCCGGGCTGCCTGCCCGCGCCCCAGGCCGGCGCGCTCCAGGGCATGATCGACGGCGTGGTGGGCGGCGCCGCACCCCTGGACAAGTACGCGGCCGGCGCGGTCATGGGCATGGCGGTGTCGCTGTTCCCGGTCGGCGGCATGGGCGTCCTGTTCGGGCTGGCCATGTACCTGCCCTTCGCCATCACCTTCGGGTACGGCCTGGGTTGCCTCACGGCGATGGGCATCGAGAAGGTGCGCGGGCCAGCGTTCATCGAGTCCAAGGTCGTGCCGCTGGCCGCCGGGCTCATCGTGGGCGAGGCCCTCACCGAGCTGGGCTACTCCATCCTCACCATCCTGGGCGTCGTGGGCCCCGGCGGAGGTCACTGATGCGCGCTCTGGCCTGGTTGTTGTTCTGCGTGGGCACGGGCCTGGCGGCGGCGTTCGGCGCGAAGCTGCGCCCGGACGAGGTGTTCACGGCGGCGAGCTTCTTCGGGGCGTCCTGGTGGCCGTTCTGGGCAGGCGTCGTGCTGTCCACCGCCGGGGGCCTGATGCTGCGCGCCCAGATCAAGGCCGCGGCGGCCGGCCAGGGCGGCGGTCCGACCCTCACCCTGGCCGACGTGCGCGGTCGGCTGGAGCGGCTGGCGATCGACGGCCGGGCCCTGGCCGCCTCCATCGAGGCCGGCGACTGGGATCCCCAGGCCCTCAAGGCGGGCCTGGACGACATCCTGGGCACCCCTCTGCTGGCGTTCACCGAGACCAGCGGGGTGCTGGCCGGGCAGGCCGGCGTGGCGGTGTTCGCCGAGGTGATGACCCGGTTCGCGGGCGCCGAGCGCAAGCTCAACCGGGCCTGGTCCGCCCTGGTGGACGAGCACCCCGACGAGGCCGCGCCCCAGGTGGTCGAGGCGGCGGGCTTGCTGGAGGACGCGCTGGCGGCCTTCCCGCAGGCCTGAACGGCGCGCGCGCCTCGGTCGGATTATGGACCGATCGAGGAGAACCCCATGCCCCACTATGAGATCGTCGGAGGCCCCCCGGACGCGCGGGTCCATGGAGAGAACTGGCTGACCGCCCTGGGCGAGGCGCTCGGCCTGCTCGGTCTGGACAAGGGCGCGATGGGCCGTCTGGTCATCGAGGTCGGCCGCACCGGCGAGGTCGACTTCTCCGACCCCGCCCACGGCCGCGCCTGGCGCCTCATCCCCGTCGAGGACATCTTCGACACGCCGCCCCCGGTGCGCCTCACCCGCATGCGGGCGCCCGAGCCTGCCCCCGCGCCGCCCGCGCCGCCCTCCCTGGAGATGCCCGCGCCGTCCCTGCGCGAGGATCTGGGCCGCCCGCCTGACCTCACCGCGCGCATCGACGAGGCGCTCAAGCTCGCCTTCCTGGCCGACGACGAGCCCGGGGCGGCCTGCCAGTCCACCCTCGACGTGCTGCGGGAGCTGGTGCGCTGCGAGTCGGGGGCGGCGCTGCTCGCCGGGGTCGGCGGCCAGCTCCTGACCTTCCGGGCGGCTTTCGGCCCGGTGGCCGACGATCTGCTCGACACCCGCATCAGCAAGGACACCGGCGTGGCGGGCTTCACCTACCAGCTCGGCCTGGGCGTCGTCGTGAACCACGCCCTGCTCGACGTACGCCACGACAAGACGGTGGACGCGAAGCTCCGCTACACCACCGAGAACGTGCTCGCGGTGCCGCTGAAGGCCCCCTCTGGGGAGATCCTGGGCTGCGTGGAGCTGGTCAACGCGCCGGGGGGCTTCCTGGAGTGGCACCTGGGCGCAGCGCAGCACGCGGCGACCCGGCTGGCGGCGCACCTGGACGGGCTGGGGCGCTAGGGGCGGGCCCGCAGCGGACGCCCGCCAACTCCGCCAACCCGAACGGACAAGCCCTACCCCAGCCGCTCCGCGTGCCAGGCCACGTGCGCGCCGATGACCGAGGCCACGAAGTAGTAGCCGTGGTCGTAGCCCTCGTGCCGCCGCAGGGTCAGGGGCTGCCCGGCCGCAGCGCAGGCCGCCTCCAGCAGCTCCGGCTTGAGCTGCCCCTCCAGGAACGGGTCGGCCATGCCCTGGTCCACCAGGATCTCCGGCACCCGCGCTCCGGCGCGGATCAGCGCGGCGGCGTCCCAGCGCGCCCACGCCGCGGGGTCATCCCCCAGCAGCGCGGGCAGGGCCTTCTCGCCCCAGGGGCACCGCGACAGCGCGCAGATCGGTGAGAGCGCCGAGAGCGAGCGGTAGCGGGACGGGTCGCGCAGGGCCAGCACCAGCGCGCCGTGGCCGCCCATGCTGTGCCCCGTGATGCCCTGGCGATCGGGATCGACGGGGAAGTGGGCCGCGACGACCGCGCGCAGCTCCTCGGTGATCCAGGTCTCCATCCGGTAGTGCTTCGCCCACGGCGCGGCGGTGGCGTCGACGTAGTAGCTCGCGCCCTCGCCCAGGTCCCAGCTCTCCGTGTCGCCGGGGGTCTGGGTGCCCCGGGGGCTGGTGTCGGGGCAGATGAGCACCACCCCGTGCTCGGCGCAGGCCCGCTGCGCGCCGGCCTTGGTGATGACGTTCTGCTCGGTGCAGGTCAGCCCGGAGAGGAACCACAGCGCCGGCCGGGGCCCCGGCTGGGGCGGCGTGTACACCGCGAAGCGCATCCGGCTCCCGGTGGCCTCGGAGGCGTAGGAGAACACCTCCTGGGTGCCCCCGAAGCAGCGGTGGGCCTCCTCCCGGGTGAGCTGCGGCATCAGAACTCCACCACCGCGCGGATGCTGTCGCCCTCGTGCATCAGGTGGAAGGCGTGGTTGATGTCGTCCAGCGGCATGGTGTGGGTGATCAGGTCGTCGATGTTGATCTTGCCGTCCATGTACCAGTCGACGATCTTCGGCACGTCGGTCCGGCCCCGGGCCCCGCCGAAGGCCGTGCCCTTCCACACCCGCCCGGTGACGAGCTGGAACGGACGGGTGGCGATCTCCTCGCCCGCGCCGGCCACGCCGATGATGATGGACTCGCCCCAGCCCTTGTGGCAGCACTCCAGGGCCTGGCGCATGACCTTGACGTTGCCCACGCACTCGAAGCTGTAGTCGGCGCCGCCCTTCGTCAGCTCCACCAGGTGGGGCACCAGCGCGTCGCCCACCTCGGCGGGGTTGACGAAGTGGGTCATGCCGAACTTCTCGGCAAGCGCCTGCTTCTTCGGGTTGAGGTCCACGCCGATGATGCGGTCGGCGCCGACCATGCGGGCGCCCTGGATGACGTTCAGGCCGATGCCGCCCAGCCCGAACACCACCACGTTGCTGCCGGGCTCCACCTTCGCGGTGTTGATGACCGCGCCGATGCCGGTGGTCACGCCGCAGCCGATGTAGCAGACCTTGTCGAAGGGCGCGTCCTCGCGGATCTTCGCCACCGCGATCTCCGGCAGCACCGTGTAGTTCGAGAACGTCGAGGTCCCCATGTAGTGGAACAGGCGCTCGCCCCCCACCGAGAACCGGCTGGAGCCGTCGGGCATCAGGCCCTTGCCCTGGGTGGCCCGCAGGGACTGGCAGAGGTTGGTCTTGGGGTTGAGGCAGTACTCGCACACCCGGCACTCGGGGATGTAGAGCGGGATGACGTGGTCGCCCTTCTTCACCGAGGTCACGCCCGGGCCGGTGTCCACGACCACCCCCGCGCCCTCGTGCCCCAGGACCGCCGGGAAGAGCCCCTCGGGGTCGACGCCGGAGAGGGTGTAGGCGTCGGTGTGGCAGACGCCGGTGGCCTTGATCTCGACCAGGACCTCGCCCTCCCGGGGACCGTCGAGGTCGATCTCCTCGATGGTGAGGGGCTGTCCTGCGGCGTGGGCGACGGCGGCGCGGGTCTTCATGGGGCACTCCGTGTCAGAGGGGAGGGCATCATCGCAAGTTGTGCCTCAGGGGTCCAGCCAGCGGAACGCCCGGTCCAGCTCCGCCCCGCCGTCCCGGTCGTACCAGCGCCCGTGGGCCAGGATGATCCGCTCCGGGTCCCACGCGCGCATGCGCTGGTAGCAGGCCCGCGCGATGTCCTTGCGCCCCAGGAAGGTCATCCGCAGGTCGATGGGGGCCTTGCCGTCGGGGTCGGTCACCCCGCCGACCCGCATCGCGACCCGCCAGAGCGGGCTCTCGATGTGGTCGGGCTCGAAGTTCTCGATGAGGTCGGCCAGGATGAGGGTGCGCGAGGACCGGTGCAGGAACACGACCTCCTCCAGCACCCGGCTGCCCCGGAAGATGAGCTGGTCGAGGGTCCCGGCCCATTCGGGCTCGGGGGCGTCCCCCAGGTCCCGATCGAAGCGCACCGCGACCTTCTGGGACGCCGCCCGCTCCCGCACCCCGGGGGAGGCCCAGGCCACCGCCTCGGGGTAGCGCTCCTTCCAGGGGCCGATCCAGGCGTAGTGGATGAAGTTGGGGCTGACGAGGTGCCGCACCGGGCCCAGCGCGTCGATCGCCTGGAGCAGGCCCTCGTCCGGCTCGACCGGCGAGTGGACCCACACGCCGCCGTCGGGCAGCGTGGCCACGGTCATCCGGGTGGGGAACGGGATGGAGCCCCCGACATACGCCATGCGGACCACCGGCCCGTCGACGATCCAGAGGCCCTCGGCGACGGGCTTGAGGGTGTGCAGCGGCTCATACAGGACCATGCCGTGTTCGGTCGTCACCGGCGTCTCCGGCTTGAGGTTGAAGAAACCGTAGCACTCCACCGTCCCTGGGGTGTCGGTACAGATGGAGACCGGACATGCGCCCCGCCCTTCCCCTGATCCTCCTCATCCCCCTCGTCGCCTGCGGATCCCTCGGCTCGGCCGACTGCCCCCAGGCCGACGCCTTCACCGGCGCCGACGCCTCCTGCGACGGCGACCACCTCGACATCGAGAGCGACGGCCTGCCCGAGTACGCCTACGACGACGTCTCCGGCATGGGCCTCACCGCGCAGGACCACGCCTGGTCCATCCCCCTGGCGCCCGCGCTGCTGGACACGCCCCGCGAGCTGCCCCTGGTGGGCGAGATCGGCGTCACGGTCGAGGGCCTGCCCATCTCACCCCCCAACGACGGCCCGGCCTGGGGCTACGGCGACCCGCTGGCCGAGGGCCGGCTGGACGCATGCGGCGGGCACACGGGGATGGCCGGCGACTACCACGTCCACGCCCCCGGCGCCTGCGCGGACACCACCCCGGGCGCGGTCATCGGCTACGCCCTCGACGGCCACCCCATCGTCACCCCCTGGGTCTGCGGCGACGACGACTGTGTCACGAAGCACAAGGTCGCGTCGAGCTGGCAGCAGACCACCCCCGCCGAGCGCAACCCCTGGTACGCCTGGTCCTTCGTCGAGGGCAGCGGCGATCTGGACCGCTGCAACGGCATGACCCTGGACGACGGCACCTACGCCTACGTGGCGACCGACGGCTTCCCCTACGGCCCGGGGTGCTTCGTGGCCGAGCCCGCGCTGGAGCCGTTGGGGGCTCACTGAGCGGGGGGCGCGGTGTCCGCCTCCTCCTCCGGGGTCCCGTCGCCCTCGGCCTCGCCGACGAGCTGCTCCAGCAGCACGCCCAGCTCGCCCAGGGCCTGGCCGTAGCCGGCCCAGTCTCCCTGCTTCTGCAGGTCCACGGCGCGCTGGTAGGCGTCGTTGGCCTGGGCGGCCAGGGAGCCCCACACCCTGGGCGCTGCGGACGGCGCGCCCTCCGCCGTGGCGTCCGAGGGCTCGGCGCCTTCGTCCACGGCGGGGCGGGGCGCGGGGTCGAACACCGCCGCCAGGGCGTCGTCCAGGGTGTCCCGCATCGCGATGCGGTTGTTGTAGGACACGATGACCCGCTTCAGCTCCGGGAGCTGGCCGCTCTCCGCCTTGAGGTAGAGCGGCTCGACGTACATCAGGGAGTCCTGGATGGGGATGACGAGCAGGTTGCCGCGCACCACCCGGCTGCCGGACTGGCTCCACAGCGTGATCTGCTGGGAGATGTCGGGGTCCTGGTCGATGCGGGCCTCGAGCTGGCGGGGGCCGTACACCAGCTTCTGCTTGGGGAACTGGTAGAGCACCAGCCGCCCGTAGACCTCCGGGTCGCAGCGCGCGGCCAGCCAGGAGATCATGTTGTCCTTGTTGGTGGGGACGAAGGGGAGGAGCAGGATGAACTCGGCGGACTCGGCGTCGGGGAGCTTCATGATCAGGTAGTAGGCCTGCATGGCCTGCTCCTTGTCGCCGTACAGCTCCTTGGGGAACTCCCACATGTCCTCCTTGTTGTAGAAGACCGTGGGATCCGTCATGTGGTAGGCCTGATAGATGCGGGCCTGGTGGTCGAAGAAGTCCACCGGGTAGCGCACGTGGGACCGCAGCCCCTCGGGGAGCTGGTCCATCGGGGTGAACGTGTCGGGGAAGATGCCCTGGTAGGCCCGGATGAGCGGGTCCTCGGTGTCGGCCACGTAGTAGCGCACCGTGCCGTTGTAGGCGTCCACCACCACCTTGACCGAGTTGCGCATGTAGTTGAACCGGCTGAGCCGGTCGATCGCGGTGGGCTCGGAGTAGGGGTAGCGGTCGGTGGTGGTGTAGGCGTCGATGATCCAGAACAGGCCGCCGTCGGCCACGACCATGTAGGGGTCCTGGTCATAGCGCAGGAAGGGCACCAGCGTGCGGACCCGCTCGCGGATCTGGCGGCGCATCAGCACCTTGGACTGGGGCTCCAGGTACTGGGACAGCAGGATGTCGAAGCTGTCGAAGTGCAGGGAGAAGAGGAGCTTCCGCGCGAAGGAGCCGATGCCCACGCCGCCCGCGCCGGCGTAGGTGGTGTAGACGTTCTCGTCGCCCAGGGGGTAGTCCAGCTCCTTGGCGCCGGTGTCGACCAGCACCCAGGTGTGGCTCAGCTCGCCGTAGTAGATCTCCGGGCGGGTGATGGGCAGGTCCACCTTGGAGGTGGGGGGCAGATCCTGCACCCAGAGGTCCGGCAGGCCCTCGGGGGTGACCACGTTGACCGGGCTCAGGGTGAGGCCGTAGCCGTGGGTGTACTGGAAGTGCTCGTTGACCCAGGAGCGCGCCTGGGTGGGCACGCTGGCGTAGGACAGCTCGCGGCCGCTGAGCATGACCTGGCGCAGGCGGCCGTCGATGGTGTAGCGGTCGATGTCGACGTCGGCGAACTCGTAGTAGAGCCGGATCTCCTGGATCTGCTGGTAGGTCTCCAGGAGCGGCCGGTCGTCCCACACCCGCACGTTCTCCAGGGTGAGGGGGTTGGCCTCGACGTCGGCCATGGTGAGGCCGGTGGCCGCCTCGAAGGGGCGGACCTCGATGCGGTCCAGGGCGTAGGCCGCCCGGGTGCCCGCGATGTTGCGCTCCAGGTACTCCCGCTCGACGCTCAGCTCGGAGGGCTTGACGAAGTACTCCTCCACCACCCGGGGCCAGGCGCCGACCAGCAGAAGCTGGGCGATGAGGTAGGCGCCCACGCCGGTGGTGGCGCGGCTCCAGCCGTCCTGGCGCACCGCGCCGAGCATGGCCAGGGCCACGCCCACCGACAGCACCGCCATGACCGAGGCGGCGGGCAGCGCGGCGTTGAGGTCGGCGTAGCCCATGCCCCACACGACGCCGTGGCGGTCGAACAGCAGCTCGTAGCGGTCCAGCCACCAGCCCCAGGCCGCCGACAGGAACAGCATCGCCGAGAGCCCCAGCAGGTGGGCGCGGGCGAAGGGGGGGAGCTGGATGCGGCTCTGGCCGCCGGAGAGGTCCCGCAGCACGTAGAACGCCGCGAGGGGGAACAGGGTGAGCACGAGCAGGCCGCTGACCGCGTCCTGGGTGTAGCGCAGCAGGGGGAGCTGGAAGACGTAGAAGCCGATGTCCCGCTCAAAGACCGGGTCGACCTTGCCGAACGGCGTGGACTCCAGGAAGGTGAGCAGGTCGAGCCACATGCTGGCCGCCGAGCCGGCCATCAGGAGCGAAGGCAGCACGATCCAGGCCAGGGCCAGCCAACGCACCACCGAGCGGAGCTGGCCGGGCGGGATGGACTGGTCGCCCATCAGCGCGCTGACCCGCAGGTAGTTGATCGGGGAGCTGCCCGCCGCCGCGCGCACGTTGAGGCCGATGAACACCGCCGAGACGAGGAAGGCCCCCACCCACAGGCCCACCTTGGTGCCCAGGGTGACTGTGAACAGCTCCTTGAAGCCCAGGGCGTCGAACCACAGCCAGTCCACCAGCACGTCGGTGATGGGCTCGTGGCCGATGGTCAGCGCCAGCGCGACGATGATCAGGATGGTCCAGGTGCGGCTCTGCTGCATGAGGGGCTCTCCGGGTCCAACCCTTCTAGCACGTCTCTTGCTGAGGGGCGGGGGCGCTGGCATCCTTGGGGGCGTGCGCGTCGGGATGATCGGCCTCCTGGCGGCGTGGGCCTGCACCGCGAAGCCCGCGCCGGACGACACCGGCGGGACCCCCTCGGCGTCCTGCCCGGACGGCATGGTGCCGGTGGGCGAGCCCGCAGAGTTCTGCGTGGACGCCTATGAGGTGGTGATCGAGGGCGGCGTGCCCGCCTCCGTGGCGGGCGCGGTGCCCTCCGGCGGCGCCAGCTTCGACGAGGCCCGAGCCCTGTGCGAGGCCCTGGGCTTCCACCTCGTGACCACCGCCGAGTGGGTCGACGCCGCCGACGGCGTGGTGGGCGAGGGCGGCACCCTCTACCCCTACGGCGACGCCTGGCGGTCGGGGGTCTGCGTCCTGCCGGAGAACGGGGCGGAGGGGCCCCAGCCGGCGGGCAGCGACCCCGACTGCGTGAGCCCCTGGGGGGTGTACGACCAGCTCGGCAACCTGTGGGAGTGGACCGACCCGGCGCTGAACGTGGACGCCGCCGAGGCGCTGGTGCGGGCGGCCTCCTACGGCCTCGTCGTCGATGAGGCCGATGAGATCGGCCTCTCGGAAGGATCCTTGTCGGATCTGCTGGTCGAGGTCGCCGGGGTGGACGCGGACACCCTGCGGGTCGGCGAGGGCGGCCGGCTGGAGGTCACCGCCGAGGTGGAGCGCTGGACCTGGGCGGAGTCGCCCGCGCGGGGCTACCTCCTGCTGGGGGGCCGGAGCGCCGATCCCGACGATCCGCTGGTGTTCCTGCCGATCCGGGTGGAGCCCTTCTCCCTGGACGTGCTGCCCGGCCCCGCCGGCCTGTGGGTGAGCTGGACGGACGACGGCGACCCCATCACCGACAAGCGCGGCTGCGCCTGGTACGTGGGCGGCGAGGGCGGCTGCGGCGTGGACATCGGCTACCGGGGGCACCCCCACGACTTCGACGGCAGCATCGGGTTCCGCTGCGCGACGGCGCCGGAGGGTTAGGGCCTCGTCGTCGAAGACGACCCCTTCAACTCCGCCCCACCTCGTCCCACTTCTCCATCCGCCCCTTCGCCCGCTCCACCGGGTACTTCTCGGCGTTGCGCGCCAGCTTGCGCTCCACCGCCGCCGCGAGGTCGACGCCCGCGCGGTCGGCGAGGTTGAGCAGGCAGATGAGCACGTCGGCCATCTCCTCTTCGACCCGGGGGTGGCGGCTGGCCACGGCGGGCTGGGGGCCGTCGTCGGCGCACCAGAGGTACAGCTCCAGCAGCTCGGCGGCCTCGACGGAGAGGGCCATCGCGAGGTTGCGGGGGCTGTGGTACTGCCCCCAGTCCCGGGCCTCGTTGAACGCGCGGACCCGGGCCTTGAGGTCCTCGAGCGCGGTGTCCCGGTCGGTCACCGGCGCTCCATCAGGATCACGTGCTCGCGGCGGGGCTGCTGCCAGCCCTGGTCCATGCGGTCGCCCGAGGCGCGGGCCACGG
This sequence comes from Alphaproteobacteria bacterium, assembly GCA_020632795.1. Classification (GTDB taxonomy): domain Bacteria; phylum Myxococcota_A; class UBA796; order UBA796; family CAJQPC01; genus JACKEV01. Next base: position 56,164 of record JACKEV010000017.1, on the reverse strand, counting down.
GCTGGAAGCCGGCCCGGCGGGCCTCGGACTCCAGCGGCCCCAGGGCGTCGATGGGCTCGGAGGCTGCCACGCCGTCGCCGATGACCACCGCGAGCCGGCCGCCCGGGTTCAGGGCCTCGCGGCTGCGGTGGAGCCACAGACCGAGATCCTGCCGCCAGGTTCGAAGGGCCCGCGCACGGTCCGCCCGAAACGCCCGCCGCGCGCCGATCTCCCGCACCTTGCCCTCCCGGTCGTCCAGGCCCAGCCAGGCGATCCGGAGGTGCTGGAGCGGCACGTAGTCGTAGACCGCCGGGTAGGGCGGCGAGGTGACGATGGCGTCCACCGGGGGCTCCGGGGTCACCGCGCGGCAGTCGCCGTCGATGATCTCGGGCGCGGGGGTGCCCTCGGGCACGGCCCTGGCCAGCTCCTCCAGCCGGCGGCCCAGCTCGCGCACCTTCTTGTGGAAGAGGAAGGCCGTGGTCTCCGGCTCGCGATGGACGAGCGAGCGCTTGGGCACGGTGTCGCTGACCCGCATCGAGACCTTGACCAGGATGGCGGAGAACGCCCCCAGCAGCCCCGGCTGGACCTCGGGCGGGGCCAGCTCGATGCCCCGGCGGATGCCCTCCAGCTCGCGGGCGACGTGGGGCTCGAACCAGTCCCGCAGCCGGAGGACCTCGGGGTCGCGGGGCAGATCCTCGTAGCGCTTCGCGATCTCGGTGATGCGGCGGCCCTGGCCGCGCATGCGGGCGATGCGCTCCTCGGGCCAGAGCAGCGTGCGGGTGCGGGCGACGAGCGTGGCCACCGGGCTGACGTCGACCCCCACCGCGCGCCGCCCGGCCAGCAGGGCCTCGACCAGCACCGTGCCCCCGCCCACGAAGGGGTCGAGCACCGAGTCGCCGCCGACCACCTCCAGCAGGATGCGCGCGGCGTCGGGGTGCAGCCCGGCGGGGTAGGTGTGGAAGCCGTGGGTCAGCCGGTCGACCCGCCCCTCGCAGGAGAGGGCCTCCAGCAGGCGCTCGCTGACGGCGGGGTCGCCCTGGAGGTCCACCCGGGAGAGGGGCTGCCAGCCGGCGGTGCGGACGGTGTCGGAGGGGGAGTCGGCCATGATCTCCTGGAATTAACCGGTGCGAGGTGCGAGGACTAACCTCGATACACCTCATCCTGCGTGATCATCGACAGCACCCACGCCTGCTCCGCCCCCACGATGCGCGTGTCGCAGTACCCGCACACCCCGCCCAGGTCGACCCGGTCCAGCGGGGCGCCGCAATTCGGGCAGTGCTCCACGTCGGCCTTGGCCGCGCCCCCGGTGCCGGCGGCGCGCACGAAGGTCCAGTACTCGGTGAACGTGCGGGGCTGGCGCTCACTGCCGCCCACGACCCTGCCGTCGGCGTCGGTGGTCCAGTCGAGCATCTTCGCCTTGATGCGCACGGTGATGGACTCGTAGTAGGCGTCGACCTCGACCTTCACCGGGGTGATGGTGCGCACGGAGACGTCTGCGCTGTGGTTGGTCAGGCCCGCGCGGCGGTGCTGCTCGATCTGGAAGAGGTGGGTGCGGAACAAGGGGTCGGTCTCGAAGGGGCGGGCGCGCTCCCAGCGCTGGGCGGACCAGGACTCCTGGAGGGCCAGGAACACCGCCTTGACCCGGGCGTAGAAGTCCTCCCAGGCGAAGTCGGGGTGGCGGCCCTGCAGGGCGCGGGAGGCGGCGGGCAGGTCGGGGTCGTAGACCGTCGGCGCGCTGGTGCCCCGCTCGACCCCGCCGCCCAGGCTCAGCTCCGGCGGGCGCACCGGGCGCTCGCCCATCACCTGGATGGACTCGACCCTCCACTGGAGCCGGCCGTCGGCGATGGGAGTGTCGCAGTGGCGGCACACGCCCTCGGGGGTGGTGTCGATGGCCGCGCCGCAGGCCGGACAGGCCAGCTTCTGCATGGCCTCGGGGCCCGGGGACAGGGCGTCCAGCCGCCGCGCCCAGGTCCAGACCTCCTGGAGGAGGACCTTGCGGGGCTGGTCGTTGACCAGGGCGTTGACGTTGGCGACGTAGGCGATCTCCAGCTCGGCCCGGTTGCCCCGGACCCGGAGCTTGCGGAGGTCCGAGGCCCCCACCAGCACCTCGGTGTCGGCGAGCTTCGGTCTTTGCTGCAATGCAGCAAGAGCCTCGGGCGAGAAGTAGGGGCGCACCCCCTCGAAGCGGGCCTCGGCCCGGGCGCCGTGGGCCTGCACGAACACGAGCTGCACCAGATCCCGCAGCAGGACCTCGGAGAAGTTGGGGTCGGCCCGGCGCAGGCGTTCGAAGGGGCGCTCGGGCGCGCGCTCCCGGGTGGGCGCCTCGCGGTGGTGGCTGCGGTAGGTGCGCTTTCCGCCGCCCTTGGACTGCACGTAGAGGTAGCCGACCACGACCGCGATGGTGAGCGGGATGCCGATGGCCGGGTGCTCGATGCACAGCCACAGCAGCAGCCGCAGGATGGCGATCTCCCCGCCGCCGTCGCCGCTGCCGCCGCCCCAGCCGCTGGAGCCGCCGCCGCTGCCCCCGCCGCCGAAGTCCTGACCGCCGCCCACCCGCGCCCAGGCCTCCGCCGAGACCAGCAGCGCCGCCAGCAGGGCGAGGGCCCGCGCGCCTCTCATTCCCGCACCCGGGGGGCGTTGGGGATCTCGTCGGGGTTGTCGCCCTCGACCGGCGGCACGTGGCGGGCGAGCACGTCACCCACCTGCTCCAGGCCCTTGAGGAAGGGGTCCAGCGCGGTGGCGTGCCAGCGGATGCGGTTCCACTCGCCCCGGGGCACCCGCCCGTCCAGGCCGTGGTCGGGCAGCACCCGCACCTCGGCCTCCAGCGCGGAGACGTAGATCAACACCCCCGTGCGGTTGCGGGTGCCGTGGACCTGCTCCTGGACGAACGCGGCGGCGGCGGCGTCATCGACCTGGGCCTTGCGGCGCCGGGCGGACACCAGCCGGCGGGTGAGCCCCGGCGCGCGCGCCACGACCCACGCGGTGAGGCCCCCGACCACCGCCAGATCCAGGGGCAGCCAAAGCGGCGAGAAGGCCCAGGGCGAGTACACCGCGAGCAGCAGGAAGACGAAGCTGACCACGCCCGCGCTGATCGCGACCACGTCGCGGTAGCTGCCGGAGCGGGGCGCGGCGACGACCACCAGCTCGGCGTCGGTGAGGGTCTCCAGCCGCGTGACCGCCGTCTCGACGGCCTCCGCGAAGCGCGCGTCGGTGTGGATCATGAGGGGCCCATACCGTCAGCGCGGGGCCGTGGCCAGCAACGCGCCCTCGTCCTGCTCCACCAGCAGACCGCGGTCAAGGAGCGGCTCGGCCAGGTCGATCACCCCGTGCAGGCTGACCCCGAGCTGCTCGGCGAGGCGCTCGATGGACGCGGGGCCCTGGGCGAGGGCCTCCAGCAGGCGGCGCTGGTTCATGGAGATGCCCGTGACCCCGGCCGCGGGGCTGCGCACGTGCGTCATCACCGGGCCGGGGCGCCCGCCGGTCTCGGCGTGCAGCTCGGCGGCGTCGGAGGGGTCGAGCCCCCAGGCCTCCAGGACCCAGGCGACCTCCTCCACGGTGAGCGGGGTGGGGGAGAGGTGCCGGGCCCCCAGCGACCCCAGGGTCATCATCGGCCCGCTGGACTCGATGAGCACCAGGCAGGGCAGCCGCTCGGCGAGCACCCGGGCGCCCAGGTCCCGGCTGGTGCGCCCGCGGCCCTGGGCGGTGACCACGGTGGGGCCGTCGTGGTCGCGGATGGCCTGGAGGGCCTCGCGGGCGTTGTCCAGTCCTTCCAGGATCTTGAAGCCCTCGCGCCGGGCGGCCATCACCGCCTCCCGGATGAGGGCGGAGCGCCCCGAGCCCTCGGGGCCGTGCACCACCACCACCTGCCCCTCGCCCTCGGCCACCTTCACCACCATGCGCCGCAGGGCCTCGCGCTCGCGGCGGGTGCCCACCACCGGCGTCCCCGGGCTGCTGCGCAGGGAGCGGCGGAACAGGTCGGGCAGGCCCGAGGCCGGGTCGGGGCGGGCGTCGGGGTCGCGGGCGAGCATGCGCAGCACCAGCCCGTCCAGCAGCCGGGGCAGGCGCGGGTGGAAGGAGCTGGGGGGCTCGGGCAGGGTGGAGAGCGGCAGCCAGGCCAGCGACGCCGGGTCCCGGTCGCCGAAGGGGGAGCGGCCGGTGAGCAGGGTGTACACCAGCGCCCCCAGGCTGTAGATGTCCGAGGCGAACGTCGCCTCTCCGCCGTCCAGCAGCTCGGGGGCGGCGTAGCCCAGCGTGCCGTGGAAGCCCTCGGGCATGGGCTCCCCAGGGACCCGCGCGCAGCCCAGATCGATGATGTGGGGGCAGCTCCAGGCGTCGATGAGCACGTTGTCCGGCTTGAGGTCGCCGTGCACGATGTCGTGGTCGTGGAGGTGGGCCACGGCCTCGGAGAGCTGGCGGGCCAGGTCCACGAGCTGGCCCAGGGGGCGCCCCTTGGCCCACTCGGTCAGGGTGGGGCCCTCGACGTGCTCCAGGGCGAGCCAGGCGCCCTCGGGGTCGGCGTCCACCCGGCGCACGAGGTAGGGGTGATCCAGCCAGGCCAGCAGCTCGGACTCCCGCCGGAGGAGCCCGCGCTGGTGCGGAGAACCGGCCACCTTGAGGGCCACCGCGCCGGACGGCCCGTCCGCCAGCCAGACCTGCCCGCCCGCGCCCGTGCCCAGCAGCTCCCTGCACAGGTAGGGTCCGACGGTCGGCAGTCTCGCGGGGGTGGCGATCACGTCTTCCTACCCATTATGGTCCGGACACAGGATGCAACGAACCTCAATATCCACGCCCGGAAGGGGCTCCAAGCCATGAGCGCAGAAGAACGCGCCCCTCTGCACCTGGTGAGCTGCGCGGCCGGACAGCGCTTTGCGCGCGGGGTGGCCGACGCGCTGGGGGTGCAGCTCGCGCCCTCGCGCGAGCTCTGGTTCGCCTGCGGGGAGGGCAAGGCGGAGATCCAGGAGAACGTGCGGGGGGGCGACGTCTACGTCATCCAGTCCCCGATCTGCCCCGGCGACGACCGCAGCACCTACGACCGCCTGGTCATGATGCTCCACGCGGTGGAGGCCGCGGCGCTGGCCGACGCCGAGTGGGTCACCGCCGTGCTGCCCTACTACCCCTGCGCCCGGCAGGACAAGCGCAAGGGGCGCACCCGCGAGGGCATCTCGGCGGGGCTCGTGGCCCGCATGCTCGAGGCCGCCGGCGCCCGCCGGGTGGTCAGCGTCGAGGTCCACAACGAGGCCATCGCCGGCATGTTCGCGCCCCGGCACTGCCTGCTGGAGAACGTCTATCTCACGAAGCACCTGGCCCGGTGGCTCCGGGAGCAGGGCCTGTGCGGGGACACGGTGGTGTCGCCGGACGTGGGCGGCATGGAGCGCGCCCGGCGCTACGCCGCCACCCTCTCGGCCTCGCTCGCCGCGATCTCGAAGGAGCGCGACTACGCCCGGGCCAACACCGTGGTCCGGGCCAGCCTGATCGGCGAGGTGCGCGACCACGACGTGCTCATCGTCGACGACATCATCGACACCGCGGGCTCGATGGCCGCCGCCATCCAGGAGCTGAAGGCCCACGGCGCGCGCAACATCACCGCCGCGGGCGCCCACGCCCTGCTCAGCGGGCCGGCCTGGGCGCGCATGGGCGCGATCGCCGACCAGGCCGAGGCCGAGGGCTGGCGCTTCACGGTCGTGGGCACCTCCAGCGTGCACCACCCCGATCCGCCGCCCTGGTACCGGGAGTACGCCGTCGAACCCCTGGTCGCGAAGGTGATCCGGAACATCAACCGCCGCGGGAGTGTTACGCGTCTTCAGGAGGAGACCGCTTGATGCCCCTCGTCCTGCTGACCCTGCTCGCCGCGACGCCCGCGTGGGCCGGCGACGCCCCGGCCCCCCAGGCGCCGGAGGGCGAGACCCTGGGCGACGTGGACCCGGAGTTCCGCCTGGGCCTGCCCGACGGCTGGGACTGGGAGCCCTACTGGCGCCCCGAGGGCGGCCTCGTGGTCTACGGCAACGGCTACGCGGCCACCCAGGCGCTGGCGCTGGGGCTCAGCGGGGGCGTGCAGTACTGGGACACCGAGGGCCCCCTGCGGGGACGCACCCGGGCCCGGCTGATGGGCTCCCTGACCGGCGGCGGCTGGGGCGGCGACGTGCGCCTCGGCAGCTTCATCGGCCCGGCCAAGGAGTACTGGAGCGTGATGATCGGCCCGGACGTGTTCCGCAACACCTTCCGCGCCGGCCCCATCGTGCTGGAGCCCACCTGGGGCCTGGACGTGCCGCTCACGCTCACCCTCGGCCCGTCCTCCGCCTACGCCGTCGCGGGGGTCACCCCTGCGCTGCTGCTCAACCCCGACCGGCGGGTGGAGTGGGACGAGATCGACGCCATCGGCTTCGGCCATGAGTTCGAGATCATGGCGGGGGGCATCATCAACACCCGCTACTTCAAGATGGGGCTGATCTGGTCCCGCCGCATCACCGCCACCGGGGTGCAGCAGGGGTGGGGCTTCTCAGCGGGGTTCTGAGCCCGGCACGGGGCGCAGGCCCAGCACGTTGGGCAGCGGCCAGGCCCGGCGGTTGTCGTCGTTCTCGTTGAAGCCGGTCTCGTAGCTGCCGAACAGCTCGACCTCGCGGCCCCCGGCGTCCACCCACAGGCTCGCCTCGGGGCCGCCCTCCGCGTACTGGAGCTGGGCGAGGTCGATGGGCAGCCCGAGCAGCAGGTCGATGAAGTCGTGGGTGCTCCAGGGCGACCGCGCGTGGATGAAGAGCAGCCGCCCGGCCTTGTCCACGCCCACCACCGCGTGGCTCCACTGCTTGGGCTGCTGCGCCCAGACGCTGCCGCCGTGGCAGGACACCATGCGGATGGACTGCACCCGGGCGCGGTAGCGGGCGTGGGCCTCGGCGAAGGACTGGCCGCACTTGCGGTCCACGATCTTGAGGGGCGGGTCCCGGCTCGGGTCGACGGGGTCGAAGACGAGCATGGTGTTGCCGCTGGCGTCGTCGCCCTGGTTGACGTGGGTGGGGGAGCCCTCGACGCGCGGGTCGAGGGGGCCGGCGAGGTAGTGGGTGGCGCTGCGGTGGTCGTCGCGGAACATCGAGGTGTTGATGGCCGCCACCAGCCCATAGCGCTCGGCCCAGGCCCGCGCGGTGCGCTTGGTGGCGGCCTCGCCCCGCTCGGCCTCGGCGGAGGCCATCAGCAGGACCGGCTCGAAGCGCTCCGGGTCGGCGCGCAGCACGGTGATGCGGCTGTCGCCGTGGGTGGAGGCCACCGGGGCGGTGAAGACGCCGAGGTCGAGGCCCTCCTCCAGGGCGGTCCAGCCGTCGGCCTCGGGCAAGGCGCGCACGACCGCGGGGGGCGGCGCGGGGGCTGGCGGCGGGTCCGGCGGCGGCGCCGGGGGTTCAGCCCAGGTGGTGCAGGCAGCGAGCAGCAGCGTCCAGGCGAGCATGGCACCTCCACAGAGGCCCCGACACGCCCGGACGCGAGAGGTTCCTTGTTTATGCTGACCCTCTCAGGGCCCGTAGAACACGTACACCGCGCCCGCGCGGGAGCTGGAGCCCTTGTTGGCCCCCAGCGCGCCGACCGCCCACTCGCCGTAGCCGTCGCCGTTGATGTCGGCGCCGACGGTGTCGTAGCGGCCCACGTACTGGCCGGCGGTGGTGCCCGTGAGGGTGGCCTGGGCGTAGTCGTCCGCGCGGCCGGCCGCGGGCCAGGACGAGACGTCCGCGCCCAGGAAGAGCATGGCCGTGCCCGCGTAGGCGTCGCTGGAGGTGGAGCGGCTGTAGGCGCCGGTGGTGATCTCCAGGAGGCCGTCGCCGTCCATGTCGGCGGCGCCGACCTCCAGCCCGAGGCGGTCGTCGGCGCTGTCGGAGCCCAGGCTGGCGTCCGCAGTGGACGCCAGGACGGTGCCGGAGAGCGCCCCGCCGTACCACAGATAGAGCCCGCCGCCGTCGGTCCCGACCACGTCCGCGAAGCGCGCGCCCACGATGAAGTCGTCGTTGCCGTCGGCGTCCAGATCCCCGACCCCCGTGGCGGCGTTGCCGAAGTAGTCGTCCGCGCCGACCCCGTCGAGGCGGGCGTCCGCCAGGGCCTCGGCGCTGCCGTTGGCCAGGGCCGAGCCGGACAGCACGTAGGCCACCCCCGCGGCGGTCGCCGCGCTGGAGTCGGCGGTCGGGGCCCCGAAGAGCAGCTCCACGCCGCCGTCGCCGTCGATGTCGCCCAGCCGGCGGACCGCGTTGAGGCCCAGGCGGTCCGTGGCGTTCGTGCCGGTCACGAGGTAGTCCGCGTCCGAGACCACCACCGCGCCCGAGGGCACGCCGGAGCCCAGGAAGACCGCCACCAGCCCGGCGTTGCTGTCCACGCTGTCGTCCAGGGGCACGCCGACCAGCAGGTCCGCGGTGCCGTCGCCGTTGACGTCGGTGGCCAGCAGGCCGTGGCCGGCGTGGTCCCGGCGGACCTCCCCCTCGATGACGAAGGCGGCGTCGGTGGAGATGGCGCCGCCCTGGCCCCAGCTCGACCGGTCCCCGGAGAGCAGCAGGTAGGCCGCGCCGCCCTCGTCCACGTCGGTGAGCGCGGTGTAGGCCCCCACGAACAGCTCGTTGAAGCCGTCGCCGTCGAGGTCCGGGCAGATGGTGATGCCCTCCTGGTCGCCCAGGCCGTCCCCGGCGGCGTCGCCGACCCACCACCAGTCCGCGTCGGTGTCCTGCACGGTGCCGCTCAGGCCGGCGCCGCTGAAGAGGAACACCGCGCCCGCGCTGCTGCTGTAGCCGTAGGCCCCCACAGCCAGCTCGCTGACGCTGTCGTTGTCGACGTCGCCAGGGGAGATCACCGTCGCGCCGAAGAAGCCGCGGCTGCCGTTGCCCTCCAGGCGCACGTCGGCGTCCGAGGCCACCAGGGCGCCCTCCAGTCGCCCGCCCACCACCAGGGAGGCGTCCGCGCTGGCGGTGTCCAGGCCGTCGGAGACCTCCACGGTGCAGGTGACCGTCTCGCCGCCGGTCAGGGCGGAGGTGTCGAAGGTCAGGTCGGTGCCGGAGCTGACCACCGACCCGTTGACGCTCCAGGTCACGGTCTGGGTGAGGGTGTCGCTGGGGTCGGCGTCGCTGGCGGGGACGTCGATCGAGCAGGTGAGGGGGTCCCCGGGCAGCGCGCCCGCGGGGCCCAGGTTGACGCCCGGCGCGGTGGGGGGGCTGTTCTCGATGAAGGTGTGGGCGGACTCGAGGGGCTCGCCCAGCACGTCGCCGTCGCTGCCGGCGACCTCGCACCACACCTCGTCGCCCCGGTCGAAGTCCGCGCCGTCGAGCTGGTCGACCCCGGAGAGCACCTGGACGCCGTTGACCTGCCAGAACCAGTTGACGGTGACCGTGTCGCCGTCGGCGTCGGTGGCCGCGCCTGCGCAGGTCAGGGTGTCCGCCTCGGTGGCCGGGTCCCCGGAGAGGGTGGCCAGGGTGGTCACCGGGGGGCTGTTGAGCACGGTCAGCATGGCGGTGGCCTGGGTGGAGCCCGAGGCCGAGGTCGCCGCGACCACGCAGCCCACCGCATCCCCCTTCACGAAGACGCCGGACAGCGGCGTGGCGGCGTCGCCGTAGGAGGTGCCGTTGACCATCCAGGTGGCCGTCTCGTTGGTGATGGGCAGGTTGTCGGGCTCGGTGACCGTGCGCGCGCAGGTGAGGGTGTCGGTGACGTAGGCCTCGGCGGGCTCGATGGAGACGTCAATGATCGGCCCCGCGCCTTCGATCTCGACCTCATCGCTGGACGGCTCGGAGAGCAGCACCCCGTCGGAGGCGACGACGGTGACGGCCCAGACCTCGCCCATGCGGGTGACGCCCTCGGGCAGCACGGTGGCGCCGGTGTACTGCTCCATCGGCTGGCCGTCCCGGGTCCAGCTGTAGGCGTAGTCCACGCGCACGCCCTCGGGGTCCTCGGAGGGGGTGGTCAGGCCCACGAACAGGGGCTCGCCGGACACGGGCTCGGTGGGGGTGATCGCCACCACCGGCCGGGTGGGGGGCAGGTTGTCCAGGCGCGTGACGGTCACCGAGGCGTTGCCCTCGTCGCCCTCGGCGTCCAGGGCGTAGACGGTCAGCTCGTGGGTGCCCTCCGGGAGGTCGACGCTGGCCGAGAACGAGAAGCCCTGGAAGCCGAACTCCGGCCCGGGGAAGTCCTCGCCGTCGACGCGCACGCCCATCGTAAGGTCGAGCACCGAGGTGACCCCGAAGATGTTGCCGCGCACCCACATGTTCTCGCCCTGCTCGAAGATGGCGCCGTCGGTGGGCTCGGTCAGCTCGACCCCGGGGCCGAGGCCGGGCGGGTCGTCGGTGTCGTCACCGTTTCCGTTGCCGAAGGGCAGGTCCGGGTCGTTCCCGTTGCATCCTGCGAGCGTGAGAGCGCCGAAGGCCAGCGCGAGAAGTCGGTGGGTCATCATTCCTTGCTCCCCGTGACTTGCACATTGTAGCAATCCCGATAGCGAGAGGGCTGGATGATCACCTGGACCACCGCCGGGGCCGTCGAGCGGCCCATCATGATTCAGATCCGCGTGCAACGCGCCTACCCGGGCCGCGTGCGCGCTGGCGCGCCGGTGCCCACCCGCTCGATGACCCCTGAGGAGCTGGTCGACAACCTCCAGTTCTTCACCGAGGGCATGCGCGGCCCCCGCACAGCGGCGTGCACGAAGCTCGTGCTCTCCGGCGTCGGGGTCGCGGGGCGCGCGGACACCGTCGACGCCATCCGTCAGGCCCGCGACTGGGGCATGGACCACATCGTCCTGCACGCCGGGGGCGAGGACCTGGACACCTTCGACCCCGCCCGGTACGCCGGTCTGGTGGCGATGATCATCGTGCCGGTCCAGCCCGGTCCGGCCGGGGGGGCCCTCCAGGCCGGCGCGCGGGCGATCCGGGCCTGCCACGACAACGGCATCCGGGTGGTGGCCAACACGGTGCTCTCCACCACGGCCCTGCCGGACCTGGAGCCCGCCGCGCGGGCCATCGCGGCCTCCAAGCCCCACGGGGCGGCGTTCACCTACCCCTTCCCGATCGCGGGGAACACCTCGGTCCACGTGCCGGGGGTCATGGCGGTGGTCAACGCGCTGCACCGGGTGGTGCCCATGCTCGACGCCGCGGGGGTGTCGTCCGACATCAAGGGCCTGCCGGCCTGCTACCTGGGCACGCTGGCCGACCGGCTGCGGCGCAGCGCCAACCGCTGGTACGTCGACGCCGACCACCAGAAGGGCGACGCCATCCTGTTCTTCCCCGAGGTGGTCAGCTTCACCAAGACCGACGAGTGCCGCTTCTGCTCCTTGGACGCGCGCTGCGACGGCTTCTTCGCGACCTACCTGCGGCGGTCCAGCTTCCCGCCGCTGCGGGCGGTGGAGGCGTCATGACCCTGTCCTTCCTGAACTCCGGTCGGGCCCGATGATCGCCCAGGGCGCCCTCGCGGCCCCCCCGCCCGGCGCGCTCCAGCGCCTGGGGCTTTTCTGGGCTTTGCCGATCGTGGCTGCGGCGGCGCTGAGCGCTGCGGGGGCGGCGCTGTGGTCCGGGCTGACCGGGCCGGGGCTCCTGGTGACCGGCGCTGTCGCCCTCACCATGCCGATCGTCGCCGGGCTCGCCGACGGGCGCTGGCGCACCCTGGGCTGGCTCCTCGCCGCCGGGATGCTGGTGTTCGGTACCGGGCTGAGCGCGATCTGGCTCATCGGGCACAGCCCGACCTGCCAGGTGCCGGAGAACCCCTGCGAGTGGCTGGGCATGATGGGGGCGGTGCTGGCGTGGGCAGCGGTGGGCGACCTGGCCGCGACCACCGTCCTCTTCTCCGTCTGCCGCCTGGCGCGTCGGTGAGCCTCGGGCTCGCCGCGCTGCCCCTGGCCCTCGCCGCAGAGCCCGCCTTGCAGTGGCGCTGGGACGCCGGCGCCGAGGTCAACGCCACCCCACATGGCATCGCCGATCTGAGCGTGCGGCGCGGCGACTGGTCGGCCAACCTGTTCACCGACACCCTGGACCTGCGCTGGGACGCCGAGGGCGACGGCGGGCGCCGCTGGCTCGCCGCCCGGCTGGAGGTGGGCGCGGCCGGGCTGATGCTCTCCCCGTGGACCGACGGCGGCCCGGACCCCGACCGCGCCCTCAACGCCAGCTACCTCGGCATGGAGGGCGGCCGGGTCTGGTATGGCCCCGAGGGCCTCTACGCCGGCTTCCAGTGGCTCGCCCGAGCCTACGTCTTCGGCGCCATGGCGGACACCACCGTCGAGGTCCCCGACCCCCGCGGCCTCCTCACCGGCGACGCCCTGCTGGGGTGGTGGACCCCCGACGTCCAGGCCTGGGCGCGGGTGGGCGTGGACGTCACCGCCGAGGCCGCCGCCCCCCACGCCCACCTGGAGATCAAGGCCCGCGCGCCCTGGCGCCTGGCCCCGCGCCTGGCCCTGCGCGCTGGCTTCGCGGAGCGCCAGGACTTCCTCACCCGGACCCGGCTCGGCGGCATGAACCCCTACGTGGTGCCCGTCGCGGGCGCCGCCTGGGCCGAGTGGTGGGTGGAGGACTACGTCGCCGCCCGGCTCGGCCCGCACCTCCAGGGTGAACACCTCTCCCTGGCCCTCTCCGCAGACCTGGCCGCGTTCGACGGCCAGCAGGCCCTCGGCCTGGAGGCCCGCGGCGGCCTGCGGGGCGAGCGCTGGTTCGGCGAGCTGGCCTACGGGTACGCCCCCTTCATCGAGCGGCAGCCCGGGGTCGGCCGCGCCGCCGTCTACGCCACCGTCGGCATGGACTGGGGGCCGAAGCGCGAGTAGCCCTGTATGGTGGAGGCATGCCCCGCCTCACGCTCGCCCTCCTGGTGGCCCTCGTCGGCTGCCGGGACACCCACTTCGCCGACCTCACCGCCCAGCCCACCGAGCTGGTCTCCACCGTCATCGAGGTCCAGTGGCCCCGGGTCGACGATGAGCCCGGCTGGGTCGAGCTGGCCGACGGCACGGTCATCCCCGATCGCGACGATCACCCCGATCGGCACCGCGCCCTGGTCGCCGGGTTCCCCCAGCTCACCGAGATCACGCTCAAGGCGGTCATGGAGATCGACGGCGAGCGCGTCGAGAGCGAGCCCCTCACCGTCGAGACCGGGCTGTTGCCCGCCGGGCTGCCCCAGTTCACCGAGCTGACCGCCGCTGCGGACGACCTCGAGGGCCCCTTCGTGCTCGTCCCGACCCTGGGGGACCCCTCCTTCGTGCTGGTCCTGAACCGGGCGGGGGAGATCATCTGGTACCACCAGCTCGGGGAGGACCGGCAGGCGGTCAAGGCCATCCGGATCCCCGACTCCGGGGACTTTGCCTTCCTCATCGGCTCGGGCAGCCGGGCCCTCGACGTGGCGGAGATCAAGGTCTTGAGCCTGGACGGCCGGCTGGTGGAGGAGGTCCGCGCCGAGCTGGGCCACCACGAGTTCGCCCACCCCGACCCCGACACCTGGGCCTGGCTGGCGCTGGACGTCCGCACGGTCCAGGGCGAGGGGGACATCGTGGGGGACGTGGTGGTCGAGATGGGCGCGGACGGCGAGCCCCGCGTCCTGTGGTCGACCTGGGACACCTTCACCTTTGAAGGCCGCGAGGAGCCCCGGGACTTCTACGGCATCGGCTACGACTGGACCCACGGCAACGCCCTGCGCTGGGACGCCGAGCGGGGCACCTACCTCTACAGCACCCGCCACCTGAGCACCATCGTGGAGCTGGATCGCGAGACGGGCGCGGTGGTCGACATCCTGGGCGAGCAGGGTGAGCGCATCGCGGTGCCCCGCGACGAGATTTTTCAACATCAACACAGCCCCCAGTACACCCCTGAAGGCACGCTGTTGGTGTTCGATTCGCGCCGCTCCGACGCGATCGACGAGCTCTCCCGCGTCGCGGAGTACGCCATCACCACCGACACGCTCGAGCTGGTCCGGACGATGGACGCTGCCCCGGGCTACCACGTCCTGGCGCTGGGAGACGTGGTCCGGCTGGACAACGGCGACACGCTCAGCACCTGGGGCACGGTGGGGCAGCTCATCGAATACGACCCCGACGGCAAGGAGATCTGGCGGCTCTCGGTCGGCGCCCGCAACGTCCTGGGCACGATCCAGCGCCTGGACTCGCTCTACCCCTCAGGTGATCCATGAGGTCTGGTCTGTTGGTCGCAGCGGCCCTGGTCGGCTGCCGTGGCGCGGTGACCCCGGAGGTCACCGCAGAGCCGCTGGAGTCCGTCACCACGGTCCTGGAGGTGCGCTGGGATCGCATCGGTGACTCGGTCGGCTGGGTTGAGCTGCCCGACGGCACCGTCGCGCCGGACGTCGGCGACGACCCCGTGCAGCACCGGGTCCTCGTCGCCGGGTTCCCCCAGCTCACGAACGTGAGCCTGCTCCCGGTCATGACGGTGGACGGCCAGCGCATCGAGGGCGAGCCCTACACCGCCACGACCGGCGTGCTGCCCGCGGGGCTGCCCCTGTTCCGGTACACCACCGTCGCCCAGCAGGAGGTGGATCCCCCGTTCCTCCTCGTGACGGTCATCGGACAGAGCTCCAACGCCCTGATCCTCAACCGCGAGGGCGAGATCGTCTGGTACAGCCGCCTCGACGCCAACACCGACGCCGCCAAGGCGATCTGGGACCCGACGTACGGGGAGGTGGCCTTCCTGTACAACGCCCGGGATCGAACCAACGACATCTCCTCGATCCGGCGGGTCACCCTGGACGGCGTCGCCTACCCCGACATCCGCGCGATCCGCGGCCATCACGCCCTCGCCCAGCCTGAGGAGGGGGTCTTCGCCTTCCTGTCCGCGGACATCCGGGATCCGGACGGGGAGGGTGATGTGATCGGCGACGCCATCGTGGAGGTCGACGCGTCCGGGGCCGAGCGCGAGGTGTGGACGGCCTGGGACGAGGTCCCCTTCGAGGGCCGCTTCGACGCCGACGCCTTCTACGAGGTGGGCTACGACTGGCTTCACGGCAACGCCCTGAACTGGATGCCCGAGCGCAACAGCTACCTCTACTCCTCCCGGAACCTGAGCACCGTCTACGAGATCGACCGGGACACCGGCGAGATCATCGAGACCTTCGGCGGGCCCGGCGACCGCCCGTTCGATCCCCCCGACGCCGCCTTCATGGCCCAGCACAGCCCCAGCTACACCCCCGAGGGCCACCTGCTGATCTTCGACTCCCGTCTGCCCGACGCCCCCGAGGAGCACGCCCGCATCGCGGAGTACAACGTCACCCCGGGGCGCCTGGAGATGGTCCGCGAGTTCAAGGCGCTGCCCGGCTACCACGTCATGGCGCTGGGGGACGCCGACCGGCTGGAGAGCGGCGACACCCTCTCGTCCTGGGGCACCGTCGGGCAGCTCATCCAGTTCAACGAGGAGGCCGAGGAGATCTGGCGGCTGTCCTCCGACATCGGCTTCGTGGTGGGCGACGTGCAGGGGTTGCCGTCGCTCTACCCGGAGTAGTCGGCATAGTGGCAGGCGGCGCTGTGATCCGGGGCCAGGGATCGCAGCGACGGACGCTCGCTGTCACAGCGCTCGGCCTGCGCCGCCGGGCAGCGGGGGTGGAAGGCGCAGCCGCTCGGCGGGGTCATCGGGCTGGGGACCTCGCCCTGGAGGACCACGCGCTTGCGCTTCTGCTCCACGATGGGGTCGGGGACCGGCACCGCGGAGATCAGCGCCTTGGTGTAGGGGTGGGCGGGGCGCGCGCAGATGGTCTCGGCGGGGCCCAGCTCGGCGATGCGCCCCAGGTACATCACCGCGACGCGGTCGGAGATGTAGCGCACCGCGGAGAGGTCGTGGGCGATGAACAGGTAGGCCAGCCCGCGCTCCCGGCACAGCCGTCGCAGCAGGTTCAGGATCTGGGCCTGGATGGAGACGTCCAGCGCGGAGATGGGCTCGTCGCAGACGATCAGCTCGGGCTCGGAGGCCAGGGCGCGGGCGATGCCGATGCGCTGGCGCTGGCCGCCGGAGAACTCGTGGGGGTAGCGACGCACGAAGTCGGGGTCCAGCCCGCAGGTCTCCAGCAGCTCGGCCACCCGGGCGCGGGCGGCGTCGTCGGTGTCGGCCAGGCCGTGGGTGCGGATGGGCTCCGCCACGATGTCCCCCACGGTCATGCGCGGGTTCAGCGAGGCGTAGGGGTCCTGGAAGATGATCTGCATGCGCCGCCGGAAGCGCCGCAGGTCCGCGGCGGAGAGCGCGGCGAGGTCCTGGCCGTCGAAGCGCACGGTCCCGGCGGTGGGCTCGATGAGCCGCAGGATGGCGCGGCCGGTGGTGGACTTGCCGCAGCCGCTCTCGCCCACCAGCCCCAGCACCTCGCCCCGGTGGATGTCGAGGCTCACGCCGTCCACCGCCTTCACCGTGCCGATCTGGCGGCGCAAGAGGCCCCGCCGGTAGACGGGGAAGTGGACCACGAGGTCCCGGACCTCCAGCAGGGGCGCGGTCATGGGGCCTCCAGCCAGCACGCCGCGCCCCGGGTGGGCGAGCCGAACCAGGGGGGCTGGATGGCGCAGCGGGCGTGGGCCTGGGGGCAGCGGGGGGCGAAAGCGCAGCCCGGCCCGACGTCGCGCAGGTCCGGGGGGCGGCCCTCGATGGGGGTCAGCTCCGCGTCGCTGTCCAGGCGCGGCAGCGAGGCCAGCAGCCCCTGGGTGTAGGGGTGCCGGGGGCGGGCGAACACCTCGCCGGTGGGCCCGCGCTCGACCACCCGGCCGGCGTACATCACCGCGAGGAAGTCCGAGACCCCGGCGACCACGCCGAGGTCGTGGGTGACCAGGATGACCGCCGTGCCCAGCCGGTCGGTGAGCTTGCGGATCAGCTCCAGGATCTGGGCCTGGATCGTCACATCCAGCGCGGTGGTGGGCTCGTCGGCCAGCAGCAGCTCGGGCTCGCAGGCCAGGGCCATCGCGATCATCACCCGCTGGCGCATGCCCCCGGACAGCTCGTGGGGGTGCTGGTCCACCCGCCGCTCGGGCGCGGGGATGCCCACGAGCTGGAGCAGCTCGATGGCCCGCTCCCAGGCGGCCTTGCGGGTCAGGCCCTTGTGCAGGCGCAGCACCTCGCTGATCTGTCGGCCCACCCGCAGGTAGGGGTTCAGCGAGGTCATCGGGTCCTGGAAGATCATCGCGATGCGGTTGCCCCGGTACTTGCGCATCTCGGGCTCGGGCAGCGCGGTGAGGTCCACGCCCCGGAACCAGACGTGCCCGCCGGCGTGCTTGCCGGGGGGGCTGGGCACCAGGCGCAGGACCGAGAGGTTCGTGACGCTCTTGCCCGAGCCGCTCTCGCCCACCAGCCCCAGGATCTCTCCGCGCCGCACCGCCAGGGACACCCCGTCGACCGCCTTGACCACGCCCTCGTCGGTCTCGAAGTAGGTACACAGATCCTCGATCTGGAGGACCACGTCGCCGACGGGGGGCTTGGTGGAGGGCACGCTACAGATCCCGGTCGGTGGGGTCGAGGGCGTCCCGCAGGCCGTCCCCCAGGAAGTTGAGGCAGAACAGGGTCAGCGCCATCGTCAGGCCCGGGAAGAGGATCAGCCAGGGGTAGACGACCATGGCGTTGGCGCCGTCGTTCACGAGGGTGCCCCAGGAGGCCTGGGGCTCGCGGATGCCCAGCCCCAGGAAGCTCAGGAAGGCCTCGGAGAGCATCACCGAGGGGATGGTCAGGGTGCTGTAGACGATGACCGGGCCCAGGGTGTTCGGCACGATGTGCCGGGAGAGGATGCGCAGGGGGTGGACCCCGATGGCGCGGGCGGCCTCCACGAACTCCCGCTCCCGCAGGGCGAGCACCTGGCCGCGCACGATGCGGGCGAGCATCAGCCAGCTCACCAGGCCCAGCGCGGCGAACATCAGCACGAAGCTGCCGTCCATCCCGGCGATCGCCACGTCGGAGGGCGGGATGACCGCCATCAGCACGATGACCAGCAGCAGGTAGGGGGTCGACAGCATCAGGTCGACCAGCCGCATCATCGCCGCGTCCACCCGGCCGCCCACGTAGCCGGAGATCGCGCCGTAGGAGACCCCTACCACCAGCGAGACCGCGGTGGCCACCAGGGCCACCAGCAGCGAGACCCGCCCGCCGTGCATGGTGCGCACCATCACGTCCCGCCCCAGCACGTCGGTGCCGAAGGGGTGGACCAGGGCCGGCGGCGTGGCGCCCAGGCGGATGTCCTGCATCTCGTAGGTCCAGCCGAGCGCCTTCTCCACGAGCAGCGGCCCGGGGCCGCAAAACAGCACCACCCCCACCAGCACCACCGCGGAGGCCACGCTGACCCGGTGGCGGCGCCACCGCCGCCAGGCGTCCGCCCACAGCGAGCCGCCCCGCGCGCTCATTGCAGCCTCACCCGGGGGTCCAGGACGGTGTAGGCCACGTCCACCAGCAGGTTCATCACCATGAGGATCGCGGCGTAGAAGGTCACCACCCCCAGGACCATGCTGTAGTCCCGGTCCAGCGCCGACTGCACGAAGTAGTAGCCCAGGCCGGGCACCTGGAAGATCTTCTCGATGACCACCGTGCCGGTGAGGATGCGCGCGGTGGCCGGCCCCAGCCAGGTGACCACGGGCAGCACCCCGCCGCGCAGGGCGTGGCCGAACACCACGGCGGCCTCGGACAGCCCCTTGGCCCGCGCGGTGCGCACGAAGTCCGCCCGCACGACCTCCAGCATGCCCGCCCGGGTCAGCCGCGCGATGTAGGCCGCATACGCCAGCCCCAGGGTCACCGCCGGCAGGATCATCGTGTCGAGGCCCTGCCAGCGGGCGGGGGGGAGCCAGCCCAGCCACAGGGCGAAGATGAGGATCAGCAGCGGCCCCAGCACGAAGTTGGGGACCGAGATGCCCACCAGGGCCACCCCCATCGTCATCCAGTCCCAGGCGCTGTTCTGGCGGATGGCCCCGATGATCCCGGCGCTGACGCCGGTGAGCAGGGCGAAGGCCAGGGCCATCGCCCCCAGGGTCAGCGACACCGGGAAGCTCTCCGCGATCAGCTCCCCCACGGTCAGCCCGGGGCGCTTGAGGCTGGGCAGGGTGCCGTCCATCAGGCCGGTCGCGTAGGCCTGGAACTGGACGTGGAAGGGCTGGTCGAGCTGGAAGCGGGCCTCGAGCTGCCGGGCGACCTCGGGCGGGAAGTTGCGCTCGGCGTCGAAGGGCCCGCCGGGGGCGAGCTGGAGCAGAGCGAAGGTGGTCAACGCCAGGAGCGCGACGAGCGGGACGATGCCCAGCAATCTGCGGAGGACGAAGCCGATCACCGCAGACGGTCTATCACAACCGCGCGGCGGCGATCAGCGGTTGCCACGCCAGGCCACGGCGTTGGGGGGCGGGCTGGGCGCGTCCGGCGTCGGAGGCGGGGCCTCGGCCACCCGGGCCCACTGGGCGGTGATGTGCGCGTTGGTCGCCACCGCGAAGGGCACGGTGAGCACCAGCCCGATGCCGCAGGCCATCCAACCCAGGCTGCCCACGAAGTTGGCCCCCATCATGCCCAGGGCCGCGACGATGAGCGGCATGGGGTTCTCCTGGATCGCCGCGACGCTGACGCGGGGGCGCAGGGCGGGGGTGGCCTCGCCGTTGAAGCCGCGGCGCAGCAGCTCGGGCACCAGGAAGCCGGCGCCGAAGGACAGCGCGGCGAAGCCCAGGCCGCCCACCACGGTCATCAGCATCACGAAGGCCCGGATGAGATCGAGCACGGTGCGGTTGCCGGCGGCCTCGCCGATGCTGATGAGCACGGGGAACATCGCGAACAGCATCGGGAAGATCAAGAGCGGCCCGAACAGGTTGAGCAGCGCCACCGCCGGCGCCACGCCCCCGGCGATGTCGTCGCCGATGTCCATCGCAGGCAGCCCCTCGTCCTCCTGGCCGGCGCGGATCTGGTGGTAGATGCGCCGCTCCCAGCCCAGCAGCGCGAGCGGCCCCAGGATGGGGATGAAGGTGAGCAGTCCGGGCAGGATGACCTTGGAGATCCAGGCCTTGTCCTTCAGCACGAAGCCGAAGCTGGCGCCGAGGTCGACGGCGGGGCGGGTGGCGACAGGATCGCTCATGGGGACTCCGGGTGCGGCGGCGGGGAGTGTACCGCGAGCGCCGGATCAGTCCAGGCCCAGGACGTCCTGCATGCTGTAGAGGCCCGGGGGCTGGTCGGCCAGCCACACCGCCGCGCGCAGCGCCCCCCCGGCGAAGGCCTCGCGGGAGGTGGCCAGGTGGCCGAGCTGGAGGCGCTCGCCGGGGCCCGCCAGGTAGACGGTGTGCTCGCCGGCCACGTCGCCGCCCCGGAGGGCGTGGAAGCCGATCTCCCGGTCCGGGCGCGCGCCGACCAGGCCCTCGCGGCCGTGGACGGCCAGCGCGTCCAGGGACTGGCCCCGGCCGATGGCCACCGCGCGGCCCAGGGACAGCGCCGTACCCGAGGGGGCGTCCCGCTTGTGGCGGTGGTGCATCTCGACGATCTCGACGTCGTAGTCGGGCAGCAGGCGCGCGGCGCGCTTCACCAGGCCCAGCAGCAGGTTGACGCCGGTGGAGAAGTTGGACGCCAGCACGACCGGGGCGCGCTCGGCGTACTCGCGCAGGCGCTGCCGGTCTGCGCCCTCCAGCCCGGTGGTGCCCACGACCAGGGCCTGGCCGCCCAGCGCGTCGACCAGGACGCGGGTGCCCTCGGGCAGGGAGAAGTCGATGACCACCCGGGCGCGCTCCAGCACGTCGGGGGAGGGGGTCTCCAGCGCGACGCCCGCGTGCCACTTGCCGCAGAGGTGCCCGACGTCGCCGCCCAGGTTGGGGTGCCCGGCCCGCTCGGTCGCGGCGGCGAGCTGGAGCTGGTCGTGGCCCAGCACGCCCGCGGTGAGCAGCCGGCCCATTCGCCCGGCGGCGCCGTTCACGCAGACCGGGACGAGCGCGCTCACACCGCGACCCCGTCGAGCAGGCCCTCGGGTGGCAGGCGGGTGGTGGCGGCGAGCGGCAAGCGCAGCGTGTTGGCGCACAGCCCCAGCGCGCTCATGGCGGCCTTCACCGGCACGGGGTTGACCTCCGCGAAGAGGTAGCGGTTCACTGGCATCAAGGCGTGGTGCAGCGCCCGCGCGGTCTCCAGGTCCCCGCCCCGGGCGGCGGCGTCCAGCGCGACGCAGCGGGCCGGGTCCACGTTGGAGATCACCGAGATGACCCCCTGGCCGCCGACGCAGGTGAGGGGGAACCAGGTGAAGTCGTCGCCCGAGAGCACGGCCGCCCGGGTGGAGGCGACCAGATCCGAGCCGTAGCGCACGTCCCCGGTGGCCTCCTTGACCGCCACGACCCCGTCCAGGTCGCACAGCTCCGCGAGCAGCTCCACCGGCAGGCGCTGGCCGGTGCGCCCGGGGACGTGGTAGACGACGACGGGCAGGCCCACCGCGCAGGCCTCGCGCATGTGGGCGCGGTGGCCGTCGGGGTTGGGCTTGTTGTAGTAGGGCAGCACCACCAGGGCGGCGTCCGCGCCCAGCTTCGCCGCCTGCTCGATGTTGCGGCAGGTGGAGCGGGTGCTGTTGGTGCCGCAGCCAGCGGTGACGGGGACGAAGCGGTCGGCCTCGCGCGCGGCCTGCACCGCCGCGGAGATGACCGCCGCCCACTCGCCCTCGTCCAGGGTGGGGGTCTCGCCGGTGGTGCCGCAGGGGACCAGGCCGGTCACGCCGTGACGGAGCTGCCGGCGGGCCAGGGCGAGGGCGCCGTCCTCATCGACCCTCTCCCCGTTGAACGGGGTCACCAGCGCCGTGTGGACCCCCTGGAGAACGAGCTTCGGCATGCGGACCTCAGAAGTCGACGGTGGCCAGGACGCGGCCGGCGAAGGTGGGGTCCCCGAAGTTCCCGCCCAGATCGTCGTGGGTGTACGCCGAATAGTACGGGCCGGGGAGCAGCAGGCCGCCGGTGCCGGAGAGGGAGAAGTGCTCGTTGGGCTGCCAGGAGACCGTCGCGTCGACCTCCCAGCCGTAGCCCTTGCGCTCCTCGTCCTCGGCGGGGACCAGCGCAGCGCGGGCGCCGATGAGGGCCACCTGGCCGGAGAGGTCGGGGCGCAGCTTGTAGCCCACGTGGGGGGTGAAGTAGATGGCGTTGCGGATGCCCTCGCCGGTGCGGACCGCGCTGTAGTCGAGGCCCTGGTTGGCGTCGTTGGGCACCGCCGCCGCCATGACCGGCAGGGGCTCCTCGAACAGGATCAGCGCGATGTTGTGATCCCGGTCGAAGGTGTAGGTGTAGATGAGGTCGTCGTCGGGGTCCTTGTCGCCGTTGGCGTAGCCGATCTCCAGGCCGCCGTAGAGCTTCTCCAGCTCGCCGATGGCCCGGATCATGCCACCGAAGGTGGCGATGCGGACATCGTTCGCGCCGTTGTCCAGGTTGCCTGCCCCGAACACGCCGACCAGCTCGGTCTCGACCTTGACCATGCCCAGCTCGGCGAAGCCCCACAGGTCGGCGGTGTAGCCGTTGAAGGTGTCGGGCTGGAAGCGGTAGCGGTTGAGCAGCCCCAGGCTCATGGTCTCGGCGCGGTAGGCGATGGCGAAGTCGAGGGCCTGCATGTCATCGCGCAGGCCGATGTAGCCCTCGTTCATGACCTCCCAGCCGCCCATCAGGTACACCGGCCCGACCTTGGAGGTGAACTGCACCCGGTCGGAGGTGTCGCCGAACTCGGCCAGCGGGTCCAGGCCGTCGTTCAGCAGGATGCCCGCGCCCCAGTGCATGGGCACGCGCCCGACGCGCAGCTTGCCCGCCGGGGTCCACACGTCCACCCAGGCCCGGGTGAGCGAGAGGTTGCGCAGGTAGGACGTGCCGTCGTCGGGGTCGGCGTAGGGGGACACCCCGTCGGCGTAGGCCATCGCGATGGCGTCGCCGGTGACCGGGTCGGTCCAGGTGTTGATGGTGCCGCCCCAGGGGGTCAGCGGCAGGAAGTCAACCTGGAGGAAGGCCGAGACCTGGGAGTTGACCCGCAGGATGGGCTGGAGCCGGAACCGGTGGTCCATGTAGGACGACCAGCCCAGGGAGTTCTCGTTGTTGGTGGGGGTGACCAGCGACAGCGAGTTGTAGGCCAGCCCGCGGGCGCGGTACTGGCCGTCCCAGACGACCTCGGCCGCGTTTGCGGTGCCGATGAGCGGGGGAACAGCGAGCGTCAGCGTGAGCAGCAAGGGCGCCAAGGGGAGACTCCGTGCGGTGAAAGGCGGCGGACGCGCCGCTCCTCATCCACAACGCGGCAGACGCAGGGAGTTAGCACACCTTGTTCGGAATCGCCACGCGCGGGGGCTTGACGGGGGGCCTTCGCCGGGCGAGCATGGGCCCATGCTCCCGCTCATGAAGAGGATCTGGCGGGCCTGGAAGGGCCTCGCCCACCGCATCATCACCGCCCAGAACTACGTCCTCATGGCGATCGTCTACTGGGTGGCCCTCGCCCCGGTCGCCCTGGTCCTCAAGCTGGTGCGGCACGAGGTGGTGCCCGCTGCCCCCGAGCAGGACCCGGAGGGCAGCTTCTGGCAGCAGCGCAGGGTCCCGCCCCTGGACATGGATCGCGCCAGCCGCATGTACTGATCCTTCAGAGGTCCAGGACGTAGAGCGCCCCCGCCCCCCCGTCGGCCCCCGGCGCGCCCAGGACCAGCTCCGGCGCGCCGTCGCCGTCCACGTCTCCCGCGCCCGCGCCCGCGCCCAGGCAGTCCTCAGGCGCCGCGCCGAAAACGAGCCGGTGCGCGGTGGCGTCCACCGTGCCCTCGAAGGGCCCGGACAGGATCGCGACCATGCCCGTGGCGTCGGCGGCCCGGCCCATGGCGTGGATCAGGTCGGGGTGGCCGTCGGCGTCCAGGTCCCCGGGCGCGAGGCTGCGGCTGAGGGTTGGGCAGTGGCTCGGGGGGTCATGGTCCCCCTCGGAGGCGGGCAGCGCGAGGGTCGCGTAGCGGTCCACCAACCCGTCGGCGCCACCCCCGTACAGCCCCGGTCCGTACCAGCGGTCCTCGATCAACACGTCGACGTAGCCGTCGCCGTCCAGGTCCCCGACGCCGTCCACCGCGCCGGGGGCGAGCCCGTTGTAGAGGAGGTTGTCCGGCCCGTCCTCCAGCCGATGCTCCCCGGACAGCGGCCCGTAGAGGACCACCACGAAGGGGTCCTGGCCGCGGATGCCCCCGCCGGGCACGGACGCGATGAGGTCGTCGGGCCCGTCGCCGTTGACGTCCGCGGTGGCCACCGACGCCCCGATCCGGTCGGTGTACGCGCTGCGGTCGCGGCCGAAGCTGCAGCACACCCGGGCGTCGGCGTCCTCCAGGCTGCGGGAGGCGGTGACCGGGCCGTAGAGCAGGTAGACCGCCCCGCTCTGGTTGACCCAGCGCGAGTCGTCGGGGGCGGCGATGACCAGATCCGGCTGGCCGTCGGCGTCGAGGTCCCCGCCGGCCGCGAGGGCCAGGCCGGCGGCAGCGTCGACCTGCTCGCTCCACAGGCGGACGGCCCCGCTGAAAGAAGCCACCCCGGTGAGCGGGCCACCCAGCAGGTAGGCCGCGCCGTAGCCAGCGTCCGCCTCGGGCGCGCCCACCAGCACCTCGGGCCAACCGTCGGCGTCGTGGTCCCCGGCGAAGCGGGCGCGGGCCCCGGCGCGCTCGCCGCTCCAGAGGGTCCACCGCAGGCCGTCGGGCGCGCCGAGCGCGTCGGGGACCAGCGGCCCGCGCAGCAGCATCACCGCGCCGCCGCCGCGCCCCGGCGCGCCGACCAGGACGTCCGTGAGGCCGTCGCCATCGGCATCCGCGAGGTCCACGTCCGCGCCGGCTTCGTCCCCGGCGGTGGCCCCCAGGGTGGCCTCGGCGCTGCCCACGACCTCGTAGCCGCACAGCTCCGCCACCTCGGACCAGGTCCCCTCGCAGTCGTCGGGGACGAGGTCGCCGCAGCGCTCCGGGGCGCCCGGGTAGCTCCCGTCGTCGCGGTCGTCGCAGTCTCCGCCGACGCGGGCCCAGCCCTCCGCGTCCTCGCAGCGATACGCGGTGTAGTCGTCCCGCCCGAAGCCGTCGCCGTCGTCGTCGAGGTAGCTCAGCAGGGACGCGCCGTCGGCCGCCTCGTCCACCTCGCCGTCGCAGTCCTGATCCACCCCGTCGCAGGTGTCGTCGGCCGCGCTCGGTGAGATCCGGGCGTCCCCATCGTCGCAGTCTCCCTGGTAGATGACGAAGCCCGGCGGGGGTGCGCAGGCCCGCACGGACTCGTCCCCGCCCCAGCCGTCGCCGTCGTCGTCCCGGTGCCAGGTGACGTGGCGGTCCTCGAAGCCCTCGTCGATGCGCTGGTCGCAGTCCCGGTCCAGCCCGTCGCACTGCTCGTCGGCGCCCAGGAACGTCTCCGGGTCGGCGTCATCGCAGTCGTCGCCATCCTCGACCGCCCCTGCGCCGGGGCAGGCGGGCAGCGCCGGGTCCCCGTGGCCATCGCCGTCCGCGTCGACCCAGGCGGTCGCCTCACAGCCGGTGTCCAGGGTCGGCGTGCGGGGGGAGTCCTTCTCCCCTCCGCACCCCATCATGAGAGCGAGGAAGATGCGCATGGGGCCCTTCGTGGACCTCCAGGATACCGCAGGATCAGGCGCTCGGGCGCAGCGGGAGCTTGAGGTAGGCCACGCCGTTGTCCTCGGCCGCGGGCAGCTTGCCGGCGTTGATGTTCACCTGGATGCTGGGGAGCAGCAGCCGGGGCGCGGTCAGGGTGGCGTCGCGGGCCTCGCGGAAGGCCACGAAGTCCTCCTTGGCGGTGCTGGCGGTGAGCTGCTTGTTCTTCAACTTGGACGCGCCGATGGTGGTCTCCCAGGCCAGCGCCCGGCCGCCGGGCTGGTAGTCGTGGCCCACGAACACGCGGGTCTCGTCGGGCAGGCTGTAGAGGGTGTCGTGCACCGAGGTGTAGAGGGTCTCGGCGCTGCCGGCGGGGAAGTCGCAGCGGCCCACGCCGAAGTCGGGCATGAACAGGGCGTCGCCGGTGAACACCGCGTCGCCGACGTGGAAGCTCATGCAGGCCGGGGTGTGCCCGGGGGTGGGCAGGGCCTCGATCTTGAGGCTGCCAGCCTCCAGGACCTCGAAGTCGCCCAGCAGCCTGTCGAAGACATGGCCGTCGGGCACGAAGTCGTCGCCCAGGTTGAACACGCCCTTGAACACGTCCTGCACCTTGCGGATCCGGGCGCCGATGGCGATCTTCGCGCCGAAGCGGTCCTTCAGCGGCTGGGAGCCGGACAGGTGGTCGGCGTGGGCGTGGGTCTCCAGCACGTAGTGCAGGGTCAGGCCCTCCTTCTCCACGAAAGCGGCGACCTCATCGGCCGAGGTCGTGGTGACCCGGCCCGAGGCGGGGTCGAAGTCCAGGACCGGATCGATGACCACGGCGTCCTTCGTCTCGAGGTCGAAGACCACGTAGGTGAGGGTGAAGGTGGCGGGGTCGAAGAAGGTCTTGATCTGCATGGGGGCCTCCAGGGGGCTCGGTTCACCCCATAGAGCCAGCAGCCCTGCAGAGTGTGACCGCGCTTTCTTGTGGCCGCGCGGGCGCCTCGCTACAGTGCCGCCCATGAGCGCAGAGTACTGCTCGCCCGATGAGATCGCCGCCCTGGTCCGTGCCCGGGACCTGAAGGCCCTCGACCGCATCACCCGCTGCTACGGGGAGCACCTGCTGGCCGCCGGCCGCCGCCACTGCGCCACCGAGGCCGACGCCCAGGACGCCGTGCAGGACGCCCTGGTCACCGCCGGCCTGCACCTGGGCGACTGGCGGGGCGAGGGCCCGGTGGAGGGCTGGGTGGTGCGCATGGTCGCGCGCGCCTGCGGCCGCATGCGCCGGGGCCGCAAGAACGACCCCGCCCTGCACGTCACCGAGGCGCCGCTCCCCGGCGAGGCCGACCCCGAGGACGACGCGGCGGTCGCCGAGCTGCGCGACGCCCTGAACGCGTCCCTGCTGCTGCTCTCCGAGACCGACCGCGCGATCCTGGTCATGGCCGAGGTCGAGGGCTGGAAGGGCCCGGAGATCGCGGAGGCTTTCGGGATGACCCCGGCGGCGGTGCGCAAGCGGCTGTCGCGGGCGCGGCGGGTGATGCGGGTTCAGCTGGCGGCGCGCGGCGTGATGTAGCTCAGCCGCTCAGGGCCCAGCCCATCCCACCCACGAACAGCGCAGCGGGCAGCCACCAACTCCGGTCGTTCCGCAGGAAGTCCACGAAGACCTCCAGCAGGGTGGGCTCGCGAGGGACCGCGATCGCGCGGGGGCGGCGGGGGGCGTCATGCCGGGGGTCGTGCGTCATGGGCTCAGAACACCGTGTAGATGAAGGGCAGCACCGGGCTGGCTTCGGCGTAGAGGATGAAGGCCACCATCGCGACGAGCACGATGATGATGGGCGTCATCCACCAGGCCTTCTCATGGATGATGAAGTCCATGAACTCCCGGAGCAGTCCGCGCTGCTCGGGCAGGGCGGGGGTGGACACAGAGGCAGAGCCGTCAGCCTGGATGGCGGCGTCCTGCTCGCCCGACTTCACAGCGGAGGTTTCTTCCATCATGAAGCAAGCATAGCACGCGCCCGCGCCGGCCCGGCGGGCTAATCCGGCTCCGGCAGCCGCACCGCGGGGGAGATGCCCCCGTCGCCGATGTCGATGAAGTGCAGCACC
Source organism: Alphaproteobacteria bacterium (assembly GCA_020632795.1). Lineage (GTDB taxonomy): Bacteria > Myxococcota_A > UBA796 > UBA796 > CAJQPC01 > JACKEV01. The sequence continues at coordinate 28,672 of JACKEV010000017.1, read as the reverse complement.
TGCCGGTCCGGTGTCGAGCGGGTCACCAGCAGATCCCGCTGGGGCAGCAGGTTGAGGGTGTGGGTGTCGAAGGGCATCGGCACCTGGTCCAGGGTCCCTGCCCACACGTCCAGCCGCCACAGGTCGCCGTCCGAGGCGATGAAAAGCTCGCCGGTGTCCGGGTGGCTGACGAACTCGTTCAGCGAGACCCCTGCGCCCCCGAGGCTGGAGGAGCGCCCGCTGTCGAGGTCATGCAGGATGACGGTCTGGGACTCGTCCAGGATCGCCGCGGCGACCACGTAGGCGCCCTCATGGGTGACGAAGTACTGCAGCCCCTGGATCGGGTCGCCGACCTCCTGGCGCTCCAGGGTCTCGGTGTCCACGAGCACCAGCCGCTGGCCGACCTCCTCGCCGGACGCGTCCCAGGCACCGGCGTAGCTGACCATCGTCCGGCCGTCCGGGGTGAAGCCCACCGGCCCCCGGGTGTTCGGCACCTCGCGCACCTCACCGGTCGTCGTGTCCAGCAGCAGCACCCGGTGGGGCTCGTCCAGGTCCGGGTCGGTGGACAGCATCGGGAACGCGGCGAAGCGGTCGTCCGGGCTGACGCCGATCCAGGTGAACGAGAACAGGGCGTCGGGTTGGAAGCCCTCCACGAACACGTCCAGCGCCGCGTCCGGCCACAGCCCGTCGGTGGTGGGCTTGCTCAGCAGCTCAGGCGTGACGTCCCAGGCCAGCAGCCGCGCCCCGGTGGGGTGGAAGTCGTCGCCGTGGTACCACAGCACCACCAGCAGCCGATCCTGGTTGTTCAGCCACATCGCCTCCAGCCACTGGGCGTCGTGGGGGATGACGCGCAGATTCAGGGTCTCGGGGTCGAGGATGTGGATGTCGTATGTGGTCTGGTCGGCCACCGCGATCCAGCGGCGGCTGGGGGAACTGCGGGTACCCCAGTAGCGGCTGTCCAGGGTGGTGAAGGCCTTCGGCTGGTGGGTGTGGCGGTCGAAGAGCTGGAACACCTCGCGGCCGTTCCGCTCGGAGAGCAGGAGCAGGCCGGCCTCGGGGAAGAGCATGCGGGGGTCTTCGCGCCCGTCGAGGCGCGCGAGCACCCGGGGCTCGAAGGTGTCGGGGTCGACCTGGACGACCTGGCTGGGCACCATCGGCGCGCCGTCCTCGCCCAGGGCGGCGGCGTCGTCCGGGCCGTCCACGACGGTGAACACCTTCTCGGTGACGTGGTCCACCGCGATGGCCCCGTAGCGCATCGGGGTGTCCTGGCCGGCGAAGTTCTCGCCCAGGGTGAACCCGGTGCAACCCAGGCCCAGCGAAACCAACAGGGTCCCAGCAAGCATGATCATCCTCCGTGTCTCTCAAGGAACAGCGTAGACCGGAATCAGATCACCGGCCACCACTCCCGTCCTTCCTGCCAGCCGGGCTTCAACGTGCGGATCCGCCGACGGGCTGCGGGTCGGGCCCCGGGCACGCCCACGGCGAAGAGCAGGTGGTCCACCTCAAGCTCGGCGAGGGCCTCGGGCGGGCGGATCGGCGCCCCCTGGCGCTCGCCCCGGCCCGCCAGATCGAGCACCGCCGGGACGGCGTGGCCCCGCTCCCGGAGCCAGCGCAGCCAGCGCCGCCCGGTGCGCCCGGCCCCCCACACCGCCACCCGCCGAGGCGCGCGCAGCGCGGTGCGGGCGAGGTGCTCCTGCTTGAGGGCCTCGAAAGCGGCGCGTCGATAGCGCGGATCGCTGCGGGTCAGCCTGTCGTCCCGGTCGCGCAGGAGGACCACGGGCTCGGGCACCGCCCCCAGGCGCCACCCGGCGCGGGCCAGGCGCAGCCACAGGTCGTAGTCCTCGGGGAAGTCGCCGCCCCGATAGCCGCCGACCGCCGCGACCGCCGCTGCCCGCATCGTCACCGCCGGGTGCAGCAGCGGGCTCTCCACCAGCAGCGCGGCGTGCAGATCGGTGAGGCCGTTGATCCAGTCCAGGTAGCGGCGCATGCCCTCGGGGACGGGGCCGTCGTCCCGCCGCATCCGGGCCTGGCCGCCCACCGCGCCCAGCGTCGGGTCGGCCTCCAGGGCGGCGAGCTGGGCCTGCACCCGGCCGGGTAGAGCGACGTCGTCGGCGTCGAGCCGGGCGAGGTAGGCCGCGTTGGTGGCCGCCCGACCAGTCTCCAAGGCGGCCACGATGCCCCGGGGCGGCTGGTGGAGGACCCGCAAGCCCGGCGTCCGTCGCAGCGCCTGGGGCGCGCCGTCTGCGCTGCCGTCGTCCACGATCACGATCTCATCGCGATCCCCGAGCTGCGCCCTCACGGAGTCCGCCGCCTCGGCCAGCCAGCGCCCCCCGTCCCGCACGGGGATGAGCCAGCAGAGCCTCACGGGCGGACGGCGAAGGTGGCGTCCAGCCACTCCAGGCGCTCGCCCTCATCCACCCGGAAGTCCACCTCGACGGTGGCCGGGCCCTGGGCGGCGGGCGCGTCGTCGACGTAGACCGGGCGGTCCAGGCCCACCCGCCGCAGGTAGGGCCCCAGGTGCTGGCCCCAGCCGAACGTGGTCTGGATGGCGCAGGGGATCTCGGGCGCGGCCCACACCCGCACCGCGCCGTAGGGGTTGGTCCGAGCCGCCGCCGCCACGACCTCGAAGCCGGAGGGGTAGGGGAACGGCGGGCGCAGCCAGCGCTGCACGCAGCCGGGGTGGAAGTCGGCGATGGGGTCGCTGGGGTGGTTCCAGGGGCTGTCCACCCAGGAGGTCCACGCCGTCCAGGCCACCCCGGGCAGCGCCACCCAGGCCGCCCGGGGGCGCGTGGCCACCGCCGCGGCGAGCACCAGGCCCGCCCCGGGCAGCAGCGGCGCGGCCAGCCGGTCGTACTTCTTGGGGATGAGGGTGAGCAGGGCCAGCCCGCCGAGGACCCAGACCAGGCCCACCCCGGCGGCCTTGCGGTGGGGGCCGCGCAAGGCCACCACGGTCGCGACCGCCAGCACCACCGTCCACACCGGCCCCAGGCCCACCTCGAAGACCGAGCGGGGGTAGTAGGCGGCCTGGGTCGTCCAGGGCACCGGCACGGCGTAGGTCGTGGACAGCTCCACGTAGGCGAGCTGCTCGGTGAGGTTGGTGTAGATCCAGGGCGCCGCCGCGCTGGCCCCGAGCGCCACCCACACCCAGGTGGGGTTGGGGCGCAGCAGCAGCACCAGCGGGGCGATGACGTAGATCGGGAAGGTCTGCTTGGTGAGCACCCCGGCCGCCAGCAGCAGCCCCAGGGTGAACGCCGCGCCCGCCCCCCGGCGCTCGGACTGGCGGGTCGCCGCCCAGATGGCCAGGGCCACCGGGGCGCAGAGGGCCCCCTCGGGCATGAAGTGGCGGGACAGCGCCGCGTTGAGCGGCAGCCACAGCGCGACAGCCCCGCCCAGCGCGGCGGCGCCGTCGGGCACCCCCAGCCCGCGCGCGGCCCCGGCCACCCCCAGCGCGGTCAGCAGCAGGAAGGCGAGGTTCACGCCGCGCACGGTGACCCGCTCCGGCGGCCCCCCGCCCATCGCCCGCCACCAGCCCCCGACAAGGGCCGGGTAGAGGGCGGGGTAGTCCCCCATGTCCTCGTAGAGGGCCTTGGCAGCGGCGTCAGCGTAGCGGTCGTTGCGCAGGTCGTCGAGGAACAGCTCCGCGGCCCCGACGTGCCCCTCCTCGTCGCCGTCCCGGATGAGCTGGTCCCGGTCGATCCACGCCAGGTTCATGGCCAGGAAGGCGAGGGTCAGGAGCGCGGCGAGCAGGCGGGACATGACCGGGATTGTGTCACGGCGCGGGCCCCCATGCGTCCCAGGCCCGTGCGCGGTCGGCGGCCCAGCGTCCCAGATGGTCAAGCGGCTTGACCATTCGCAGCGACGCAGGCACGCCCTCGGCGCTGAAGCCGGGCAGCGGGTCGGCCACCCCGGGCATCACCCATACGGCGAGCGCCCCGTCCGCGCGGGCCTGGGCGCGCACGGCGTCGGCCAGGCCCGCCCAGCGGCCGTCGGGCACGTCCACCGCCAGCACCTGGACGGCGTGGGCTGAGCGCGCGCCCACCACCGGCCACCGCAGCGTCAGCGCCGAGGCCGGGCCCTCCAGGACCGCGCGGGGTGCCAGCGTGGCCGGGATCCGGCGGGGCAGGGGACCCCACTCCACCACCGCGTGCGGCCGGCCGTCCAGCGCGAAGCCCTCGGCGCGCCAGGGGCCGGCGCGGCGGCGCGGCGCGGGCCCGACCGGGGGCACCGGGCAGACCCGCGGGTGAATGCGCTCCAGCGTCGCGTAGCCCTGGGCGGCGTAGAGGTGCCGGGCGTCGTCAGCCTCCTGGGTGGTCAGGGTGAGCAGGGCAGCGCCCGCTGCCCGCGCGCGGGCCTCGACCTCCGCCAGCATGGCCCGAGCCACCCCCCTCCGGCGAGCCGCGCGCGCCACCGCCACCGGGCCGACGTGCACGGCGGCGAGCGCGGCGTCGTGGAGCCTCGCCTGCCGCGCGCCCGCGAGCGCGGCCCCGATCACCGCCCCCTCGTGCTCGGCCACGACGGCCATCGCCCCGGCCAGCTCGGCGAGGAAGAAGCCCACCACGGTCGGCTCGTAGCGCAGCGCCCCGGGCCGGTCCGCGAAGGCGGCGGTGAGCAGGGCGCTGATCGCCGCGACGTCGCTGCGGCGGGCCGGGCGGAGGATCAATGGACCGAGATGCGCACCGGCTCGAAGGCCGCGAGGCCCCCGGCGTCCAGCACCCGCTGGAGCAGCGCGGCGCCGTCCAGGCGCTCGGTCACCGCGGCGGGCAGGGTCGGCGCCGGCAGGAGCTGGGCGGAGAGGGCCTCCTTGATCGGCGCGGCGGTCTGCTGGTTGAGGCTCTCGGTGAGGGCCTCCAGGAAGGTGGAGCGGCGGGGCAGCATGCGACGGCCGACCTCAACGTCCTCGTCCAGCTCGGCGAGCTCGACGGCGCGCTGCACCGCCAGCTCCAGCCCGCCCAGCTCATCGACCAGCCCGACCTCCAGCGCCTGGGCGCCGGTCCAGACCCGGCCCTGGGCCACCGCGTCGACCTCCTCGACGGTCATGCCCCGGCCCTCGGCGGCCTTGGCGAGGAAGGTGGCGTAGAAGTCTTCGATGCGCTCGCGCAGCTTGGCGCGCTCGGCGTCGGTGAACGGGGCGGGGGAGGACAGCAGCCCGGCCAGATCGCCGCGCTGGGTGGTCCAGGTGGTGATGCCGACCTTCTCCAGGAGCCCGTCGATGGCGAACTTGCCGGCGAACACCCCGATGGAGCCGGTGAGGGTGGCGGGCTGGGCCACGATGTGGCGCCCGGCCATGGCGATGTAGTAGCCCCCGGAGGCTGCCGCGCCCCCCATCGAGACCACCACGGGCTTCTCCTCATTGAGCTTGTCGACCGCCCGCCAGATCACGTCGCTGGCCAGGGCCGAGCCCCCTGGGGAGTTGATGCGCAGCACCACCGCGACGACGTCCTCGTCCTCGGCGAGCTTCTCCAGCATGGGGACGACGCTGCGGTCGCCCACCACCGCCGAGCCGCCGAAGCCGCCGCCGGTGGACTTGCCGTCGACGATGGCGCCCTGGAGGTGCACCACGGCGACCACCTTGTCGCCGCCCCGCCAGTCGCTGCGGAGGCCGCGGGCGTAGTCCTGGAGGTCCACCAGATCGGCGGTCTCGTCCTCCGAGATAACGAGCTGGTCGTCGTCGTTGCGCAGCTCGTCGCGGTAGGCCAGCCGGTCGACCATGCCCTTCTCCAGCGCGGAGCCGGCGGTGATGGGCGGGTCGTTGATGAGGGCGCGCAGCGCGTCCTCGCTGAGCCCCCGGCCGACGGCGGCGTCGGTGATGAAGGTGTCGAACACGCTGTCGAGCATCGCCCCGTACATCTCCTTGGACGGCTCGGAGGGCTCGATGGCCTCGTAGGTCTCGACCGCGGACTTGTAGGTGCCCACGCGCTCGTAGTCGGCCTGGACCCCGACCTTCTCGAAGGTGCCGGCGTAGTGCTCGGTGGTCATGCTCAGGCCGATGACCATGGGGACGCCCTGGGGGTGCATCATGATCTGGTCGCAGGCGCTGGCCAGGTACCAGGCCTTGTTGTCGTAGACCTTCGACCAGGTCCAGCAGGGCTTGCCGGCCTCGCGCACCGCCGCCAGTCCGCCGCGCAGCTCCTGCACCGCCGCCATGGACATGGAGACGCTGTCGAGATCCAGGAAGACCCCGCCGATGTCCTCGTCCTCTGCCGCGCGGTGGAGCAGGGCGGCGTACTCGTGGAGGGTGAGGGGGATCTGCTCGGGGTCGAGCACGAAGCTGTCAGGCAGGGGCCCGTCCGGCATGCTGCCGGAAATCCGGACCTCCAGCCAGGCGCCCTCGGCCACCGACGGCGTGTCGTCGTACACCAGCAGCCCGACCGCGACGCCGGTGGCGATGAGGATGAGCATCCCCAGCGCGGTGATCCAGAGGAGGAGCCGGGTGCTTTTCTTGCTGGCCATTGAAGTCCCTCGCGCCAGCTCCTGTGCCTGGAGGGCGCACCTGCAGAGCGTAATCACGCGCCCCGAGGGTGGCTACCAGCAGCGTCGCCGCCACCGCTCCAGCCAGGCCACCACAGCGGGGAAGACCGCCTGGGGGGCCTCGGTGGACAGCAGGGGATCGAGGTGCCCCCACTGCTCCCCGAGGCGCAGGACCTCGGTGGGGCCGGCGAGGGGGCCGAGGGCGGCCTCGGCCTGGGCGGGGCGGCACAGGGGGTCGCCCTCCGCGCAGACGATCTGGAGGGGGGTGTCCAGGCCGGCCAGGGCGGCGACGTAGTCCAGCCGGTCGCCCCGATCGCAGAGGCTGCCGCGCTCCAGCCAGAGCAGGATCTGCCGCAGCAGCGCGCCGGAGAGGTCCTCGGTGCCGTGCAGCAGCAGGCCGCGGGCCACCTCCCCGGGCAGCGCGGCGGAGGCCAGCCCGCCGGCGCCCTCGGCGCGGGCGGAGGGCGCCATCAGCGCCGCAGCGGCCCGGGTGGGCAGCGTCAGGCCTGGCGGGATGAGCTGCCGGGCGAGGGCCAGGGCGGTGGCGGTGGTGCGCGGTCGGGGGAAGCGGGCGGGGGCGCAGATCGTGGTCGCGGCGGCCAGCTCCGCGCCGCGGCTCACCGCCAGGGCGCCGTAGATCGCCTGGCCGCCGAGGCCGTGGCCGACCATGAGCGCGCGGGCGAACCCGGTCTCCTCCAGGACGCGGCCCAGGGCGGCGGGCAGGTCCTGGTGGACGATGTCGTCGAAGTCGAAGGGGGGCGCCGAGGGGGGCGCGATGGCGCTGCGGTCGCCCCGGTGCTCCAGCAGGAAGACCTCGAAGCCGGCGGCGCTCAGCGCCCGGCCCAGGGAGAGCGGGCCGCCGTAGTCGAGGCTGTGGCGGTTGACCCCCAGGCCGTGGGCGAGGACCACCGGCTCACCGGGGCCGCCGGGGCAGGGGGCGAGGCGGAACAGGGGCGCCTGCCAGCCGTCCTCGGTCCGGTAGTAGAGCCGGCGCAGCATGGGGCGCTCGGGCTCGCGGGCGAAGCGCTCCCGGCTGGTGGGCTGGAGGCTGCGGTAGGCGGTGGCCAGCGCCAGCCGCGCGGCGGTCCGCATGAGGTCGCGGCTCGGCGCGGGCAGCAGGGGCTTTCGGGCCCGGTCGAGGGCGTCCGGGGCGGCCGGGAGGGGCGACGGCTCAGGCGTCACCGTACCCCTCCCGGCGCGGGGCGGGCAGGTCGCGGGGGGTGTTGGAGGGCAGCAGGGGCCGGCGGGACACACCCATGTCCCGGCCGGCCCCGAACAGTTCGGCGACAGCGTTCAACGACTTCAGCTTCTGGGACCGCTTCAGCATCAACGACAGCGTCCAACGCGACCTGCAGGGAGCGTGACCGACAACTCTTGTCATGTCAACACCTGGCTTCTACCATGATCGAGAGAAGATGCAAAGCTATTTGAAATGTTTTGCGGTTTCTCCCATCTAAAGGATCGGAATCCTGTGCGTTGGCGCGGCCGACGGGCTTGCGGCCCGGGGGTGGACAGGACACCTTGCGGCCATGAAGGTCCTGGGCATCGAGACGAGCTGCGACGAGACCGCCGCGTCGGTGGTGGATGAGGGCGGGGTGCGCTCAGACGTGGTCTACACCCAGACCGTGCACACCCCCTACCTGGGCGTGGTGCCCGAGCTGGCCTCCCGGGCCCACGCCGAGAAGCTGCCCGCCGTGGTCCGCGCCGCCCTGGAGCGCGCCGGCATCGAGCGCCCCGACGCGGTGGCGGTCACCGCCGGCCCCGGCCTCATCGGCGCGGTGCTGGTGGGGCTCTCCTTCGCGAAGTCCCTCGCCCTGGGCTGGGGGGTGCCGTTGGTGGCGGTGAACCACCTCGAAGGGCACCTGCTCTCCCCGCTGCTGGAGCCCGACGCGCCCGCGTTCCCCTTCCTGGGGCTGGTGGTCTCCGGCGGGCACACGAGCCTCTACCTGGCGCGGGACGTGGGGGACTACGAGACCCTGGCCCAGACCGTGGACGACGCGGCGGGCGAGGCCTACGACAAGGTCGCCCGGGTGCTCGGCCTGGGCTACCCCGGCGGGCCGATCATCGACCGCATGGCCGCCAACGGAGACCCCACGGCGGTGGACTTCCCCCGGCCCCGGGCGCGGGGCCTGGACTGGTCGTTCTCGGGGCTCAAGACCGCCGTGCGCACCCACGTCACCGGCGACGACCCTGCGGCGCCCGACGACATCGCGGCGTCCTTCCAGCAGGCCGTGGTCGACGTGCTGGAGGACCGGGTGCTGCGGGCGGCGGACCAGACCGGGGTGCGGCGGGTCGCTCTGTCCGGCGGCGTGGCGGCAAACGCGCAGCTCCGGCGCCGGTTCACCGAGCTGGAGGCCATCCGGGCGGCGCTGCCGGCCCGCAGCCGATGCACCGACAACGGCGCGATGATCGCCCACGCCGGACGTTTGCGCCTCCTGCGCGGGCAGCGGGACCCCCTCTCGGTCACCGCGCGGCCCGGCTGGGCGCTTTGAGCCGCCACCCGGCGGCGCTGCTCGCGGAGCTGGGGCGCGGGGCCTCCAGGAGCCTGGGGCAGAACTTCCTGGTGGGGGAGGGCGCGGTGCGCGCCATCGTCGGCCTGACCGGGCTCCAGCCCGGGGAGCGGGTCATCGAGATCGGCCCGGGGCTGGGGGCGCTGACCGCCGCGCTGCTGGAGGCGGGCGCCCGGGTCTGCGCGATCGAGAAGGACGACACCCTCGCCGAGCGGCTGGCCGAGGCCCTCCCTGAGGTTGAGCTGGTCCGGGGGGACGCGCTGGGCGTGGACTGGTCGCAGACCGCGCCCGGGGAGGGGCAGCTCGTGTGCGCCAACCTGCCCTACAACGTGGCCACGCCCATCCTGGCGGCCCTGCTGGACGAGGGCGCCCGCTTTCGGCGCCTGGTGTTGATGTTCCAGCGGGAGGTCGCTGAGCGCATCGTGGCCGGGCCGGGGTCGAAGACCTTCGGGGCGCTCAGCGTGCTCACCCAGGCGCGGGCGGAGGCGTGGATCGGCCTGCGGCTCAAGCCGGGGGCCTTCCACCCCCCGCCCAGGGTCCACTCAGCGGTGGTGGTGCTGGCGCCGCGCGCCGCGCCGAGGTTCGGCGGGGTGGGGGCGGAGGCCTTCGCGCGTGTGGTCCGCGCGGGCTTCTCCCAGCGCCGGAAGACCCTGGAGAACGCCCTGTCCTCGGCGTATGACAAGGCGCGGGTCCGCGAGGTCGTCGCCGAGGGGGTCGGCGCGGGGCGTCGGGCGGAGACCCTCTCGCTGGACGAGTGGGAGCGCCTGGCCGCCGCCCTGGAGCCCCCCGGGTGAGGCCGCCAGGGCTTGCTGCGCTGGGGGGGGCCGGCTATCAAGGCGTATTCTTCAAGGTGTCCGCGACGACTCGCGAGAGGAGCATCGATGCGCATCACGTCCTGCGGGATCACCGACGTCGGGATGAAGCGGACGAACAACGAAGACAACTACCTCATCAATGATGAGCTGAACCTCTTCGTGGTGTGCGACGGCATGGGCGGCCATGTGGGCGGCGAGTACGCCTCGGCCATCGCCGTGAACACCGTCGAGGAGGTCCTCTCCACCCTCGAGTCCGACCCCGACATCAGCGTGGGCGACGACGACGACCCCATCGAGCGCACCCGCGAGAAGCTGCGCTACGCCATCCGCCTGGCCGGCAAGCGCATCTTCGAGAAGGCCGCCGCCGAGCCCGAGTACAAGGGCATGGGCACCACCGCCCTGGTGCTCATCGTCGACCGGGGCAACTTCTTCATCGCGCACGTGGGCGACTCCCGGGGCTACCTGCTCCGCGAGGGCCGCATCGAGCAGCTCACCGAGGACCACTCCCTGGTCAACGAGAAGATCAAGGCCGGCGTGCTCACGGTCGAGGAGGCCCGCACCCACAAGCTGCGCAACATCATCACGCGCAGCCTGGGCTACATGGAGGAGGTCGAGATCGACATCCAGATGCGGGCCGTGCGGCGGGGCGACCGCTTCATGCTGTGCTCCGACGGCCTGTCCAACCTGGTCACCACCGCCGAGATCGGCGAGGCCCTGGCCCGCAACTCTCCCCAGGAGGCCGCCCGCGGCCTCGTGTCGATGGCCTGCGATCGCGGCGGCGACGACAACATCACCGTCGTGGTGGTGAGGGTCGACGAGACCTGACATGGCCGACCCGCGCCCCGAGCACCGCTACACCGTGCTGCTCGTCCCCGAGGACGGCCGCGGTGAGGTGAAGCAGCTCGTGCTCACCCGCGCCGGCCTGCGGCGGGGGCTGCTCATCGCGGCGCTCGGCGGGGGGCTGGCGATGTCCATGCTCATCGTGGCCGCGCTCTCCCTGGCCCAGCTCGCCGACCACCGGGCGCTGGCCTCCGAGAACATCTTCCTGCGCGGCCGGCTCTCCGACATCGAGCTGAAGCTCCAGCGGGTCGACCAGGCCATGCGCCGGGTGCAGCTCCACGACTCCCAGCTCCGCGAGGCGATCGAGGACAACCCGCGCTACCCCGGCTTCGGTCCGCTGGAGGACGACGAGGTCGAGGCGCTGGGCCTTCCCCCCGACGACCCCGACGCCCTTCAGGGCAGCGCGGCCTGGCCGCTCATCGACGGCGAGCCGATGGACGACCACACCCTCGGCCCCGCCCCCGAGGAGCTGCGCCCGGCCGAGGCCTGGGCGGTGTCGGTCGAGGCCCGCACCGAGGACTTCCTGCGGCGGCTCAACCACCTGGAGCCGCGCCTGGGCCTGCTGGCCGAGGACGTCGAGGACATGCTCTCGTTGACCGCAGCCTTCCCCAGCTTCTGGCCGGTCGACGGCGTGCTGACCTCGGGCTTCGGCTACCGACGCTCGCCGATCAACAACCGGCGCAAGTTCCACAGCGGCATCGACATCTCCGCCCCCCGCGGCACCCGGGTGCACGCGGCCTCCGCGGGCGTGGTCACGATGGCGCAGTACAACTCGGGCTACGGCCGCATGATCACCATCGATCACGGCTACGGCGTCGAGACCCGCTACGCGCACAACAGCTCGCTCTTCGTCAAGGAGGGCGACTGGGTCGACCGGGGGCAGATCATCGCCACGGTCGGCACCACCGGTCAGACCACCGGCCCCCACCTCCACTTCGAGCTGACGGTGGACGGCCAGGCGATCGATCCCCTGGAGTATCTGCCGAACTAGCTGGGCGCCGCGCCTTGACCCTCCCGTGGCGCGTGTACATATTGCGTCGCCCGTGTCGGCAGCGGAAAGCGAATCAGGAGCGCAGGCATGCTCGCGAAGGTCGAAGGTATTCTCAAGATGGTGTTCGGGTCGGCCAACGACCGGACCCTGCGCAAGCTGAACCCTCTGGTCGACGCCATCAACGGCCTCGAGCCGAAGATGAAGGGCCTCTCCGACGCCGAGCTTGCGGCCTTCACCCCCATGTTCAAGGAGAAGCTGGACAACGGCGCCTCCCTGGACGACATCCTCCCCGAGGCCTTCGCGGTGGTGCGCGAGGTGTCCCGACGCAAGGTGGACATGCGGCACTACGACGTGCAGCTTGTCGGCGGGATCGTGCTCCACTCAGGGAAGATCGCCGAGATGCGCACCGGCGAGGGCAAGACCGTGGTCGCCACGCTGCCGGTCTACCTCAACGCTCTGGCCGAGCGCGGCGTCCACGTCGTCACCGTCAACGACTACCTCGCCTCCCGCGACGCCGACTGGATGGCCCCCATCTACCGCCACCTCGGCCTGGAGGTCGGCAAGATCCTCTCCAACGAGCGCAACGACCAGATCAAGCGGGCGGCCTACACCGCGGACATCACCTACGGCACCAACAACGAGTTCGGGTTCGACTACCTGCGCGACAACATGAAGTTCCGGGCCGAGGACTACGTCCAGGGGCGCGGCCACAGCTTCGCCATCGTCGACGAGGTCGACTCCATCCTCATCGACGAGGCCCGCACCCCGCTCATCATCTCCGGCCCCACCGACGTGTCGGTGGACAAGTACTACATCATCGACGCGCTGGTCCCCCTGCTCCAGAACGAGCTGGACTACACGGTGGACGAGAAGAACCGTCAGGTCCACCTCACCGACGAGGGCGTCGACAAGATCGAGCAGAAGCTGGGCGTCGACAACCTCTACGACGGCCACAACATCGAGATCCTCCACCACGTCAACCAGGCCTTGAAGGCCCACACCCTGTTCAAGCGCGACAAGGACTACGTGGTCGAGGACAACAAGGTCGTCATCGTGGACGACAACACCGGCCGCAAGATGTACGGCCGGCGTTGGTCCGACGGCCTCCACCAGGCGGTCGAGGCCAAGGAGAAGCTCAAGATCGAGGCGGAGTCCCAGACCTACGCCACGATCACCTTCCAGAACTACTTCCGCATGTACGACAAGCTGTCGGGCATGACGGGCACGGCCGAGACCGAGGCCCCTGAGTTCGCGAACATCTACGACCTCGACGTGGTGGTCATCCCCACCAACGTCCCCATCGCGCGCGTCGACGAGCACGACATCGTCTACCGGACCCAGGAGGAGAAGTTCCAGCACGTCCTGGAGGACATCGTCGACTGCCACAAGCGCGGCCAGCCCGTGCTCGTCGGCACCACCTCGGTCGAGAAGTCCGAGATCGTCGCGCGCATGCTCAAGCGCAAGGACATCCCCCACGAGGTCCTCAACGCCAAGCAGCACGCCCGCGAGGGCCACATCGTCGCCCAGGCCGGCCGCCTGGGGGCCATCACCATCGCCACCAACATGGCCGGTCGCGGCACCGACATCAAGCTCGGCGGCAACGCCGAGGAGATGGCCAAGGACATCGCCAACCCCGACACCGACCCCGAGGCCTTCACCGCCGCCTACGGCCGGTTCAAGGCCCAGGTCGACGCCGAGCGCGAGAAGGTGCTGGAGGCCGGCGGCCTGCGCATCATCGGCACCGAGCGCCACGAGTCCCGGCGCATCGACAACCAGCTCCGCGGCCGCTCCGGCCGCCAGGGCGACCCGGGCTCCTCCAAGTTCTACCTCTCCCTCGAAGACGACCTGCTCCGCATCTTCGGCACCGACAAGATCCTCACCTTCATGGAGAAGATGGGCATCGACGACGACGAGCCCATCGAGCACCGCTGGATCACCAAGTCCATCGAGAACGCCCAGAAGAAGGTCGAGGGCCACAACTTCAACATCCGCAAGAACCTGCTGGAGTACGACGACGTGCTCAACCAGCAGCGCAAGCTGGTCTATGAGCAGCGCCGCAAGGCCCTGACCGGCGACGCGGACGTGGTCCGCGAGATGACCGTGGACGCGGTCGAGGGCGTGGTGGACGACTTCATGGACGACTGCATCCAGGAGGGCGTGCACAACGAGGACTGGGACATCGACGGCCTGCGGGAGCGGCTCGCGCGGGTGCTGATGATCGAGTGGGACGAGTCCGACGACGGGCTGCGGGACCACGCCCGGGCGGAGCTCAAGGCGCGCCTGGTCGAGGACGCCATCGAGCGCTTCGAGACCAAGGAGCGCGAGCTGGGCGAGGAGACCTGCCGGGGCATCGAGCGCATGCTGCTTCTCCAGCTCACTGACCAGTTCTGGAAGGACCACCTCCTGGCGATGGACCGCCTGCGCGACGGCATCGGCCTGCGCGGCTACGGCCAGCGCAACCCCCTCCTCGAGTACAAGAAGGAGGGCTTCAACATGTTCATGATGATGACGGCCCTCCGCGACGAGCAGCTCATCTCCCGCCTCCTGCGGATCCAGGCCACGCCCGTCACCGAGGCCGCCGCCGCGCAGGGCAGCAAGCGCATGGCCCGGCGCATCGCCGCGGGCGGGCTGGAGGAGGACGTGTTGGCCCCCAGCAACGGGTCTCCGGGCCCGCTGGGCGCCGCGCCCACGCCCTTCCAGCCTCTGCCCCAGCAGGCCCCCGCCGCGCCAAGGCGCCCCGCCAAGGGCGACGAGGCCCGCGCTTTCGCCGAGGCCCACGGGCTCCGCCGCAACGATCCGTGCCCCTGTGGCAGCGGCGCCAAGTTCAAGAAGTGCTGCTACCAGGCCACCGCGCCGGCCGCGACCCCCTGAGGGGCGCGGCGCTCAGCGCAAAGCTCCCTGGGGCAACCTGACTTATGGGGCGATGACCCAGGCGTAGAAGCCCATCCAGGCCTCGCTCCCGTAGAGGCCCTGGGGCATCTCCTCGGTGTCCCGCACGTTGAGCTTCACGTTGTCGCCGTCGGGGCCGTAGGCCAGGCCGCCGTCGGGGTTCAGCTCGTAGGCGAAGGTGAAGTCGACCTCGGAGGCGTCCCAGCGGCCGGCGCCGTTGTCGAAGGCGAACCAGGTCGAGAAGATGTAGGGCGCGTAGTCCTCCCAGCGCTCGCCCCAGCCCTGCACGGCCTGGCGGAAGGACTCCTGCATGTCGCTGCCCATGTCGGAGTAGCCGATGGCGATGCGGAGGTTCTCGATGGCCTCGGTGGGGTCCTCACCGCCCCACTCGGCCGGGTCGAAGTTGTCGCAGTCGGTCACCAGGAAGGTGATGTCCAGCTCCCAGGAGGCCCACATGTTGGTGAGCGTGTCCGAGCCCAGGTCGGCCTCCTGCACGGGGGTCATGTACCCGGTCCAGGTGCAGGAATAGAGGCCGTTGTAGGAGTTGAAGTACTCCTCTTCGACGAACATGAAGGTGATCGTCGGGTCCTGGTAGGAGTTCTGGTCGTCGGGGAAGAGATAGTAGCCGGTGAGGCCCTCGCCGTCGTAGACGCCCTGCGCGCCGATGAACACGGCGTAGGGGTCGAACGTGCGCTGGTAGGGGTTCGAGGTGTCGTCCGTGGACACCCAGCCGGTGTCGTCGCTCACCCACCAGTCGTCGGTGGGACCGTTGCCGTCCTTGTCCATGAAGAACGGCGCCAGCACGCATGACGTGAGCAGGCCTGGGAGTGTGAGAATGGCCAGATAGCGCATGAAGTCCTCTTGGAGGGGGGCCGGAGGTCCGGCGAAGTTCTGCCTGCCCGTACTGTCCCCAGGTTAGCTGGCCGAAGGGGCAACCACAAGCGCTGCAAACGCGGCCGTACACCTTGCCCCCGGGGGCCCCGTCGGTTAGGTCGCGAGCCGCCGTCGGACCTCCGACGGTAGTCCACACGCCGGATCATGCGGTCGCTCAGGGTGACCCCTCGTGGGTTGAGCGGTCGACATCGGCGGAGGTTCAACCCGAACGCGGCCGCACGAGGCCGCCGGAGGCCCGAGCGGCCTCCCAGGAAAATCCATGGTCAACGTCTCCCTTCGTCAGCTCCTCGAAGCCGGGGTCCACTTCGGTCACCAGACCCGTCGCTGGAACCCCAAGATGAAGCGCTACATCTACGGCCAGAAGAACGGCATCCACATCATCGACCTCCAGGCCACCGCCCGGGGGCTGATCGACGCCTGCCGCTTCCTCGCCAGCGTGACCGCCCAGGGCCGGTCGGTGCTCTTCGTCGGCACCAAGCGCGCGGCCCGCGAGATCGTCCAGGAGGAGGCCTCCCGCTCCAGCATGTTCTACGTGAACAACCGCTGGCTGGGGGGCACGCTCACCAACTTCCAGACCGTCAAGCGCTCCATCGAGCACCTGCGCGCCCTCGAGCGCATGCACGAAGAGGGCCGCTTCGAGGTCCTCTCCAAGAAGGAGGCCCTCGAGCTGACCCGCACCATCTCCAAGATGGAGAAGTCCCTCGGCGGGATCAAGAACATGCGCGCGCTCCCCGGCGCGCTGTTCATCATCGATCCCAAGAAGGAGTACATCGCCATCCGCGAGGCGAACCGCCTCGACATCCCGGTGGTCGCCCTCGTGGACACCAACTGCGATCCCGACGGCATCGACTACGTCATCCCGGGCAACGACGACGCGATCAAGTCCATCCGCCTGTTCACCGCCGCCATCGCGGACGCGTGCGCGGAGGGCGCCCAGACCGGCCGCGCCGACGCGGACAACGTCGTCGCCCCGACCGACAGCCCCGACGTCGAGGTCGTGCAGCGTGTCGTGCCCTCCCAGGGCGCGCTGGCCGACGCCTCGGCCTCCGCGGGCCTGAACTTCGACGAGGACGAAGAGGACTAGGCCTCGTCGCCACCTTCCTGACTTCCGTGAACCCTGTCCACCGACCGCGAGCCGGTCGGTCTGGAGGAAACCGCCATGGGAATGGCTGCTGACATCAAGACGCTCCGCGAGCGCACCGGCGCGGGCATGCTCGACTGCAAGAAGGCGCTGTCGGAGACCGACGGCGACATCGAGAAGGCCATCGACTGGCTGCGCCAGAAGGGCATCTCCAAGGCCGCGAAGAAGGCCGGCCGCGCGGCCACCGAGGGCCTCGTGCACGCCTACATCCACGGCACCGGCAAGATCGGCGTGCTGGTCGAGATCAACGCCGAGACCGACTTCGTGGCCCGCAACGAGCTGTTCCAGGGCCTCGTGCACGACATCGCGATGCACATCGCGGCGGCGGCGCCCCGCTACGTCTCGCGCGACGAGGTCTCCGATGAGGAGCTTCAGCGCGAGAAGGAGGTCCAGATCGCCCGGGTGATGGACGAGGGCAAGCCCGCGCACATCGCCGAGAAGATCGTCGCTGGCCGCATGGGCAAGTTCTACGAGGACATCTGCCTGCTCGACCAGAAGTACGTCAAGGACGACAGCAAGACCATCAACGACGTCCTGACCGAGGCGGTCTCGACCATCGGCGAGAACATCAAGATCCGCCGCTTCACCCGCTACGTGCTGGGTGAGGGCCTCGAGAAGAAGCAGGACGACTTCGCGGCCGAGGTCGCCGCCCAGGCCGGCCTGGCCTGAGCTGTCCAGGGGGGGCCTTCAAGGGCCCCCTTCCTTTTTCCCCTTCCCCTCGCCGGAGGAGCCATGTCGGGCCCTGTCTACAAGCGCATCCTGCTCAAGCTGTCCGGAGAGATGCTCGCTGGCGCTGATCGCTTCGGTATCGCGCAGACCGCCATCGATCGCTTCGCCCGCGAGGTCCGCGAGGTCCAGGCCCTCGGCGTGCAGGTCGCCGTCGTCATCGGCGGCGGCAACATCTTCCGGGGCATCGCCGGCTCCGCTCGGGGCATGGACCGCGCCCACGCCGACTACATGGGCATGCTGGCCACGGTCATCAACGCCCTGGCCCTGCAGGACGCCCTCGAGCAGAAGGGCGTGAACACCCGCGTGCAGTCCGCCATCCCGATGGAGCGCATCGCGGAGCCCTACATCCGCCGCCGCGCCGAGCGCCACCTGGAGAAGGGGCGCGTGGTCATCTTCGGGGCGGGCACGGGCAACCCCTACTTCTCCACAGACACCGCCGCCGCCCTGCGGGCCGCCGAGATCCACGCCGACGTCATCCTCAAGGCCACCAAGGTCGACGGGGTCTATGACTCGGACCCGGCGATCAACCCCGACGCTCAGCGCTTCGAGCACCTTCGGTACATCGACGTGCTCCAGCGGGGGCTGCGGGTGATGGACTCCACCGCCATCTCGCTGTGCATGGAGAACCACCTCCCCATCATCGTCTTTGACTTCAACACCCCCGGCAACGTGGTCCGCGTGGTCAAGGGAGAGCCGCTCGGCACCCGGGTCGACAACGGCGTCAAGGCGCCCGTCCAGGTCGCGCGCTAGGTTCTCCAGCGCCGCAGGCGCTATGCTTGCCGGACCGCCGCCGACCACACCGCCGAAGAGTGAGGAAACTGATGTCTGAAGAGTTCCTGGAAGCCATGAACGAGGACATGGACAGCGCGCTCGATGCGCTGGCCCGCAGCCTCAACACCGTCCGCACGGGGAGGGCGAGCCCCGCCCTGATCGAAGGCGTTCAGGTCGACGTCAGCTCCTACGGCGCCCGCATGCCGCTGAACCAGCTCGCCACCATCAGCGCGCCGGATCCCCGCCTGCTCGTGGTCTCTCCGTGGGACAAGACCACCCTCTCCGACATCGAGAAGGCCATCACCGTCGCCGGCCTGGGCCTGAACCCGTCCAGCGACGGCAGCATCATCCGGGTGCCGATCCCTGCGCTCACCGGCGAGCGCCGCAGGGAGCTGGCGAGGCTGGTCGGCAAGTACGCCGAGGAGGCCAAGGTCCAGGTCCGCCGTGTCCGGAAGGAATACAACGACACCTTCAAGCAGATGGAGACCGACAAGGAGATCTCCGAGGACGAGCTCAAGCGCCTGTTCAAGAAGGTCCAGGACGCCACCGACGAGAGCGTGGCCAAGGTCGACGCCGCGGCGAAGGCCAAGGAGAAGGAGATCAGCGAGGTCTGATGGCTGACGACCTCCGCATCCCCCGCCACGTCGCCATCATCATGGACGGCAACGGCCGCTGGGCACGCTCCCGCGGTCTCCCCCGGGTCAAAGGCCATGAGGCCGGCGCGGACTCGGTGCGGGAGATCGTACGCGCGTGCCGACGCATGGGGGTCGAGGCCCTCACGCTGTACTCGTTCTCCACCGAGAACTGGTCCCGCCCGCCTACGGAGGTCTCCGCCCTCATGGCGCTGCTCCGACGCTACCTGGTTAGCGAGCGGCGGGAGATCATGGACAACGGCATCCGCTTCCAGGCCATCGGGCAGCTCGACCGCCTCCCCGGCTACGTCCGCACGCCGATGGACATGCTCGCCCGGGAGTCGCGCAAGCGCCCCTGGAAGATGACGCTCACCCTGGCGCTGTCCTACGGCGGTAGAGATGAGATCGTGCGCGCGGTGCGCTCCATCGCGCGGGACGTCGCGAGCGGGCAGCTCAAGCCCGACCAGATCGACGAGTCCATCTTCGCCGGTCGGCTCCTGACCGCCGACCTGCCGGATCCGGACCTCATGATCCGCACCTCGGGCGAGATGCGCATCTCCAACTTCCTGCTCTGGCAGCTCGCCTACGCCGAGATCTACGTCACCTCCATCCACTGGCCGGACTTCCGCGAACCTCAGCTGATGGAGGCCTTTCACGCCTACAACCAGCGGGAGCGGCGGTTCGGTCAGACCTCGGCCCAGCTCGGAGCACGCTGATGCTGTCCCGCCTGCTCGCCGCCCTCGTCGGGCTGGCCATCATCCTGCCCGCCCTGATCTGGGGAGGCCCCATCGCGGCGGACATCGTGGTCGGCCTGGTCCTGCTCATCGGGATCGACGAGTACGCGGGCATGGCCTTCCCCGAGCGCCGGGCCTGGGCGCTCGCCGGGCTGGTGCCGGTGGGGCTGGGGTTCTACCTGGCGGTGATCTACGGGCCGCCGGGCTCGGTGATGGCCACCAGCGTGCTGGGGGCACTCCTGTTGATGGTCATGGTGCTGTTCCGGCGCGAGCCGGTCGACGACGCCGCCGACGCCGTCGCGCGCCTGGTGCTGGGGGTCGTCTGGATTCCGGCCCTGCTGGTGTTCCTGCCGCTGGTGCGGCGGGTGGAGCACGGCATCGCCTGGATCTTCCTGGTCCTGGCCATCACCTGGCTGGGGGACACTGGCGGCTACTTCGCGGGGCGCTTCTTCGGCAAGCACAAGCTCTACCCCAAGGTCTCCCCCAAGAAGACCTGGGAGGGGGTGGCCGGCGGCGTGGCCCTCGCGGTGGTGGGGGCGTTCATCGTGCGTGCGGTGGGGCTGCCCGACCTGACGGTGGCCGAGTGCGTCGCGCTTGGCGTGGTGCTCGACTTGCTCGGCGTGGTCGGTGATCTGGTCGAATCCCTGCTCAAGCGCTCGTTCGGGGTCAAGGACTCCGGCTGGATCATGCCGGGGCACGGCGGCATCCTGGATCGCATTGACGGCTTGCTGTTCACCGTCCCGGTGCTTTACTTGTACCTGTGGGTGTCCCGAGGCGTCTAGTCCGCTCGGGAGCGGCCCGCGGAACCCCAGCCTTGCCTTCGGTGTCCGCACCCCTCGGAGGTCCCCATCACCGCGCTCGCCGCAGTCGCCCTCGTCGGCATCCTGATCTTCGTGCACGAGTTCGGGCACTTCGTCTTTGCCAAGCTGTTCGGCATCGGCGTCAAGGTGTTCTCCCTGGGCTTCGGACGTCGGGTGTTCGGGGTGGTCCACAACGGCACGGACTATCGGGTCAGCCTGCTCCCCATCGGGGGCTACGTGCTGATGGAGGGCGCCGACCCGTTCCAGGACGGCGGGGATCCGGACGCCGACCCCAGCTCGCCCACGAGCTTCCTCAACAAGCCGGTGTGGCAGCGGCTGCTCGTCGTGTCGGCCGGCCCTGTGTTCAACCTGATGCTGCCGGTGGTGGTGTTCGCGGCGCTCTACGTGGGCGGCGAACCCCAGGTGTCCACCGTGGTGGGGCAGGTCCGGACGGACACCCCCGCCGCGCAGGCCGGGCTCGAGGTGGGCGACACCATCACGGAGGTCGCCGGGCGGCCGGTCGCGTTCTGGGACGACCTCTACCAGGCCCTCGGCTCGGTGGAGCCGGGCGGCACCGCCGAGGTCGTCGTCCAGCGGGCGGGCGGCCCGGTTGGGCTCTCGCTGCCCATCGCGGCGGACCTGGAGCGGGTCGATGGCAAGGTCATCCCCGACGACCTGGGCTTCACCTACACCTGGCAGGACACCTCCATCGGCGTCGACGACCCGACCTCCCCGGCCGGTCGGGCGGGCCTGCGCTCCTTCGACTTCGTCAAGGAGGTCGCCGGTCAGCCGGTCACCTCCTTCCAGGAGATGCTCGCGGCCATCGACGCCGCCGGGGGGCCGGTCGAGTTGACCTTCGAGCGCGTCGTGGACGGGGAAGTCGTCCCCGAGACGGTCACCCTCACGCCCGCTCCGGGCTGGACCGCGCCCACGGCCGCCCGGGTCGACCCCAACGCCAACGCCTGGGGCCTCTACCCGGGCAGCCTGTTCATCCACCACGTCGTGGAGGACTCGGCCGCCGAGGCGGCGGGCCTCCAGGTGGGGGACCGGGTGCTCACGATGGACGGCAGGCTCCTGGGGAGCTGGGGAGAGCTGGTCATCGCGGTGTCGGACGCCCAGCAGGGCGAGGGCGAGACCGCCGTGGCCGACCCCGTGGACCTCGAGCTGGTCCGCAACGGGCGCATCGTGAAGAAGTCCCTCACCCCGCGCGTCGTCCGGGACACCGACATCCTGGGGCGCTACCGCTACCGGGCGATGATCGGCATCGGCTCGGGTGGTGGCACGGTCGCGCCCTTCATGCAGCCACGCCACTACAGCGTGCCCGACGCCCTCAAGCAGGGCGCCAAGGAGACCTGGGGGCTCTCGGTGCTGGTGGTCGAGCAGGTGGGCAAGATCATCACCGGCAAGGCCGCGCCCTCCAAGACCCTGGGCGGGCCCATCCAGATCTTCCGGGACGCCGGGCGGGCCGCCGAGGAGGGCATCTTCTCCTGGGCGCGCATGATGGGCATGCTGTCCATCTCGCTGGGCATCATCAACTTCCTGCCCGTGCCGGTGCTCGACGGCGGCCAGTTC
Source organism: Alphaproteobacteria bacterium (assembly GCA_020632795.1). Classification (GTDB taxonomy): domain Bacteria; phylum Myxococcota_A; class UBA796; order UBA796; family CAJQPC01; genus JACKEV01. Next base: position 6,907 of record JACKEV010000017.1, on the reverse strand, counting down.
CTGTTCTACCTGGTCGAGGGCATCCGCGGCCGGCCGCTGTCCCTGGTCGTGCGGGAGCGCGCCCAGCAGGTCGGCGTGCTGTTCCTGGTGGGGCTCATGTTCATGGTCCTCATCTTCGACGTGAACCGCTGGCTCTCCGGATAGCCGCGTGACCGCTCCGACCATCCTGGGCCTGGACACCGCCGGGCCGGTCATCGGCGCTGCGCTGCTCTCCGACGCCGCGCAGCTCTGGTCCGCCCGGGTCACCCGAGGTGCCGACGCCCTGCTCGCGCCCGCGCTCGCCGAGCTGCTGGCCACCGTCGACCGCCTCGACGGGGTCGCGGTCAGCGTGGGGCCGGGCGCGTTCACCTCGCTGCGGGTGGGCGTCGCCGCCGCGCTGGGCGTGGCCATGGCCCGAGGCTGCCCGGTCGTGCCGGTCTCCTCGCTGGAGGCGCGCGCGCGCGGGGTCGAGGGCGAGCGGGTCCTCGCGATGCTCGACGGCCGCAAGGGGCGGGCCTACGTGGCGCTCCGGGTCGGCGAGCACATCGGCCCCGAGGCGGACCTCCCCCCGGAGCAGGCCGTCGCTCTGGCCGACCGCCCCTTCGTCGCCACCGGCGAGGGTGCCCTGGTCTGGCGGGCGCTGGTGGAGCAGGCCGGCGGCGTGGTCGCCGAGGGGGCTGGGGACAGCCCCGCGCTCACCGTGGCCCGGCTCGGCCGCGCCCGGCTCCCCCAGGCGGTGGCCCCCGAGGCCGTCCGCCTCAACTACATCCGGTCTGCGGACGCCCGGCTCCCCACCCGGTAGCTGCGGGTTAAACGCAGGCATCACGCACCCCAGGAGTTCCTGTGTCCGAATACGGGCTCAACGTCGCCGTGATCGGCGCCACCGGCGTCATCGGGACCGAGCTGCTGGCCACCCTGGCCCGCGCCCCCTTCGACATCGCACGGCTCGTCCCCATCGCCAGCCGGGCGAGCACCACCGACACCCTCATGTTCAAGGATCGCGCCCACAAGGTCGTCGACCTCACCCCTGAGAGCCTCGATGGCGTGGACCTCGCCTTCGCGGCCCTGCCCCGGGGCGCGGCCGACGACGCGCTGCGCGAGCTGGCCGACGCGGGCTGCATGGTGGTGGACCTGGCCGGGATCTGGGCGGAGGACGCTCAGGTCCCCCTCGTCGCCCTGGGCATCAACCCGGTGGAGCTGGAGGCGGTGCGGGAGCTGCGGGTGGTCCGCTCTCCCGGGCCTCTGGCCCTGACCGTCGCCGCCATCGGGGCCGCCGCCGCGACCCAGGTGGAGCTGGCCGGCCTGCGGGGGACCGCGCTCCTGCCCGCCTCGACCGCCGGCCGCCGCGGCGTCGAGGAGCTGTCCGGCCAGGTCGTCTCCTCCTTCAACAGCAAGGATCCGCCGCGGGTCGTCTTCCCCCACGGCCTCGCCTTCGACCTGCTGCCCCGGTGGGGAGACGGCCCCGCCGACGACTGGACCGACGTGGAGCTGCGGGCCGCCGCCGACGCCGCGCGCATCCTCGGCATCGACCCCCGCCGCGTCGCCCTCTCCGTCGCCGTGGCGCCGATGTTCTCGGGCATGGGGCTGTCGCTGAACATCCTGGCCACCACCCCCATCGCCATCGATCCGTTGAAGGTGGCCCTGGAGGAGTACCCGGCGGTGCGGCTCCGGGAGCCCCGCCGGCTGTCCCCCCGCGCGCAGAACGAGCAGGCCCGGATCGCCGTGGGCCGCGTCCGCGCGGATCTGGGTGGGCTGGGCGCCCACCTCTGGGCCAGCGCCGACCCGGCCCGCCTCACCGCGGCCAACGCGGTGGCCCTCGTCGCCGACATGATGCTGCATGACCTGCTGTGACAGCTTGTCGTGGCCGTAGGGTCATCAAGTGGCCGATTGACAAGATGTCAGCGTCGGTACCGGCAACACCCGTCATCGCGTCGATGTGGGGCTGGCACGCGGATTGCATCCGAGGGCCATACCTGTCTCCGGAAGAGGTCCGCCCATGAGCGCATGGCTCGCCTTCGGCATCGCGCTGCTCCCTGCTGACGCCTTCGCGCTGCCCGATCGGGTCGCCGCCGAGCTGGACGAGGCCGCCAGCACGGACATCACCCGCATCGTGGCCGACAGCGACTGGTCGATCGCGGCGGTCATCGCGGGCAGCAGCGTGCGCGTGCTCGACCTGCAGAGCTGGGAGGTCGACCTCAACACGCCCTGCACGGACCCTGCGGATCTGGCTCTGCGGTCGGACACCTCCACCTCCACCCTGCACATCCTGGTGGGGTGCACCTCCGGCGAGGTGGCCGAGCTGCTGGTGGACAGCGACCGCGACGTCGCCAGCGGCTCCTCGGCCGACCTCGGCCTGGGGGAGGTGAAGGGGGTCGCCTACGTCAACGACGTGCCCTGGGCCATCGTGGACGGGGAGAGCGCCCTGGAGGGCTACGAGCTGGACGCCGACACCCTGGAGACCGCCACCGACGGGCTCTCCGGGGCGTTCGGCCGCAGCGGCTTCGTCCGCTCCACCGGCCTGTCCACGGGCAGCGACGGCTACCTGCTCGTGCTGCACGGCAACGACGAGATCAGCCGCATGCAGACCTCCACGGCCAGCGCGGTGATCTCCACCGAGAACCTCGCCAGCCGGGACTGGGCCGACGTGGTGACCTGGGGCACGTCCGGGGTCTACCTCGCGGACGAAGGGCAGGGCGGGATCATCCGCTACAGCCTCTCCGGCGGCCAGAACAACGACTTCTCCATCCTCCTGGACAGCACCGACGGCCTGGCCCAGGTCACCGCCCTGGAGCTGGACGTCGCGGGCGCCTGGCTCGCGGCGGCCGACGCCTCCGCCGGGGCGGTTTGGTTCTACGACTTCGGCGGCGACAACCTCACCGTGGGGGACGAGCTGCTCCAGGAGATCGACCTCAGCACCTGGGGCGCGGTCAGCGACATGGCGGCGGTGGACGGCTACCTGCTCGCAGGGACCGAGGGCGGCGACGTGCTGGTCCTCACCGAGAACCCCTGGGTGGAGATCACCGACGCCCCCACCGCCTCGGTCTCCGATGGCGACACCGTCAGCCTCACCTTCACCACGGACCTGGGCGGGGACTACACCGTGACGGTGGGGGACAACAGCGCCGCGGCCGGCGAGGGCTCTGTCGACGACGACGGCACCGAGACGGTGGACCTCCAGGTGGACGACACCTGGTCCGAGGGCGTCAACCGCCTGTACGTCGAGGTCGATGACGGGGGGCTGACGGGCCACGACGCGGTGGACGTCACGGTGGACAACCCGCCGCCCCAGGCCGAGATCTCCGACGTCGCGGTGGGGGACGGCAAGCTCATCGTCACCGTCGCGGCCACCGGGATCAGCGACATCGCCAGCGTGGATCTCTACATCACCACCGTCGAGTTCACCGCGGACGACCATGAGAGCGGCGGGCCCGACTACGAGGGCGATGACACCGACATCACCAGCCCGGTCAACACCACCGTCTCCGACGTCGACCTCGACGTCGAGGTGGAGATCACCGGGCTGACCAACGACGTGACCTATTATGTTGCTGCGCGTGTGATCGATGACGCAGGTACGGAGGGTTCCATGAGCGACGTGTGGTCAGCGGCTCCATCGGAGACCTGCCGAGCGTCGGAGTGTTCCAAGTGGCCGACCGGCATCGGTTGTGCCTCGACCGGGGGCGGCACCTTCGCCCTGGCCCTGCTGGGGCTTGGGGCGATGCTCACCCGCCGCCGCTGGGCGGTGGGCCTGGGCCTGCTGCTGGTCTCGCCGCTGGCCCACGCCGAGGACGATCTGCGGGTCAAGGGCCATCGGGACGACGAGGGCAAGCAGCGCATCGACCGCACCGCGGAGGTGCGGGTCGGCGGCGTGCTGATCGAGGACAGCAGCTTCCAGACCGCCTACGGCGCGTCCGGGCACCGCACGTTGGACCTGGAGGCCGGTATCCAGCTCTGGCGCGTGCTGGAGTTCGACGCCGGGCTCGGGCTCATCCGCAAGTCCGGCAGCGAGCTGGCCATCAGCACCCTCGACGCCACCGGTGAGGACACCAAGCTCACCGCGCTGCCTCTGTCGCTCTCGGGCACGCTGCGGCTGGACTTCTTCGACGGCCAGCCCATCGTCCCCTTCGCCGGCGCGGGCATCGACTGGTGGCTGTGGCGCGAGCGCACGGGCACCCCCACGGTGGACACCCTGTTCGAGATGGACGCCGAAGGCGGCGACTTCCTGGGCTACCACTACACCCTGGGTGGGAACATCCTGCTGGACTGGCTCCAGAAGGACCGCGCCTCCCTGGCCCGCGCGCGGTGGGGCATCCACGACACCTACCTCACGGTGGAGTGGAGCCGGAACGAGATGCTCGAGGACTACACCGCGTTCACGGGGCGGACCGTCACCGTGGGCGTGAAGATCGACTACTAGCAGCCCTCGGATGCCGTCGGCCACCAACTGGCGGGTCGTGCTGGAGTACGACGGCGCGGCCTTCAACGGGTGGCAGAGCCAGCCGCAGGGGCGCTGCATCCAGGACGTGGTCGAGCACGCGCTGAGCCGGCTGCTCGGGGGCGAGGCCGTCACGGTGCACGCCTCGGGGCGCACCGACGCCGGGGTCCACGCCCTCGGGCAGGTCTGCTCGTTCCGCGCCCACGCCGACCGGCCGCCCGAGCGCATGCTCGCCGGGCTCAACGCCCTGCTGCCGCCCGACGTGAGCTGCCTGGAGGCCACCCCGGCGCCGCCGGACTTCCACGCCCGCTTCTCCGCGACAGGCAAGCGCTACCGGTACGTGATCCGGGTCGGCCCGGGGCGCTCCGCCTTGCGTCGGGGCCGCTGCTGGCCGATCCATTGGCCACTGGACGTCTCAGCGATGGAGGACGCGCTGCGCCGCCTGGTGGGGCGGCTCGACTTCACGAGCTTTCGGGCAGCGGGCTGCTCGGCCAGCTCGCCGGTGCGCACGGTGGATCAGATGGCGCTGCTCCAGGTCGACGACGAGCTGCACATCGAAGTCCATGGGGAGGGCTTCTTGCGCCACATGGTGCGCAACATCGTCGGCTCAGCCGTCGACGTGGGGCTGGGCAAGCGCCCGCCGAGCTGGTTCGATGAGCTGATCGACCGGCGCGATCGCAGCCTGGCAGGCCGCACCGCGCCGGGGGCGGGGCTGTATCTGGTGGAGGTGGACTACCCGGCGACGCTCACGAGGAGCTGAGCCGGAGCCTACATCTCCTCGTCCTCTTCGTCGTCGAGCCCGAAGTCGCTGAGCCCCTCGTCGTCGTCGTCGTCATCGTCGTCATCATCGGCGTCGTCATCGTCGTCCTCGTCGAGGTCGTCGAGATCGTCGTCGTCGTCGTCCGACTCTTCCCAATCGTCGTCCTCTTCATCGCGACGGCGACCGCGGCCTGGTGCCTTCGCCTTGGGCTTGGGCTTGGGGCGCCCCTTGCTCTTGTACTTGGCCATGACCTGCTCACGCGGATCCGGGGCGGGGTTCTCCCGCTGGTCAGCGCCGCACTTGGGGCAGAGGGGCTCAGGCTTGTTCAGGTCATAGAACCGGGTCTGACACTTGAAACAGGTGTGGCGGTTGCCCAGGTGGGCTTTGCTTGCGCTCATCGCAGCACTCCTCCTACGTGGACCAGGACCACTGGCCGCCACCCTTACCACGGGCGGACAGACCGTCAAGGTGGATTCCTCACTTGCCCGTCGGAGGCCCCCGCGCAGGCCGATCCTTGACACCGCCTTTCCCCTTCACTAAGTAGCGGTGTCTGTCCCGACCGGGCGCGCGGTTGCCCGTCGGTGTCCTTCAAGTTCTGACAGCTCGGTGAGTTCATGAGCACGGTCTCCGCCAAGCCCGCAGAGGTGAAGCACGACTGGTTTGTCATCGACGCTGAGGATCTCGTCCTCGGTCGCATGGCTACCCGGATCGCCACCGTCCTTCGCGGCAAGCACAAGCCAATCTTCACCCCTCACGTCGACACGGGCGACTTCGTCGTCGTGGTCAACGCCGGGAAGGTCCGCCTGACCGGGCGCAAGCTGGATCAGAAGGAGTACTACCGCTACTCCGGCTACTTCGGATCCCTCAAGCGCAACACCGCCGCTGAGGTCATCGAGAAGGACCCGGAGCGCATGATCCGCCAGGCCGTCAAGGGCATGCTCCCCAAGAACCGGCTGGGGCGGGCGTTGATCAAGAAGCTCAAGGTCTACGCTGGCCCCGAGCATCCCCACCAGGCCCAGCAGCCCAAGCCCTTCCCTGAGAACGTCTGAGGAGATCCCCGACATGGGCAACGTCACCCAGTGGTACGCCACCGGTCGCCGCAAGGAAGCCTCGGCGCGGGTCTTTCTCCGCCCTGGCAACGGCCAGATCACCGTCAACGGCCGCAGCCTTGACGACTACTTCCCCCGCGCCACCCTCAAGATGGTGCTCCGGCAGCCCCTCTCGCTGACCGAATCCTCGGACGACTACGACGTCTACGTCACCGTCCGGGGCGGCGGCAAGTCGGGTCAGGCCGGCGCGATCCGCCTCGGCATCGCCCGGGCCCTCGCCATCCGCAACCCCAACGACCGCACCACCCTCAAGCGGGCGGGCATGCTGCGTCGCGACGCGCGCCGCGTCGAGCGCAAGAAGTACGGTCAGCCGGGCGCCCGCAAGCGCTTCCAGTTCTCCAAGCGCTGATCGGTCAGCGATGACCCACACGCACGAGGGGGCCTCCATCGGGGGCCCCCTCGCCGCTTTCGAAGCCGTCCGCCCTGGCGATCGCGCGACCGGGGCAATAGTCAGACCTCCAGAAATCCAGGAGCAGCACCACCATGCGTAAGAAGTTCATCTTCGTGACGGGGGGTGTGCTCTCCTCCCTCGGCAAGGGACTCTCAGCGGCAGCGGTCGGGACGCTGCTCAAGGCGCGGGGCATCCGCATCACCAACGTGAAGATGGATCCCTACATCAACGTG
>JACKEV010000016.1 GCA_020632795.1 Alphaproteobacteria bacterium | reverse complement strand
TCGGCGGTCTTGAGACCGTCGACGTTCGCGGGGACCTCGGCGCGCTTGGCGCGGTACTGCATCTCAACGAAGTTGGGGATCGCGATCGCGGCCAGGATGCCGATGATGGCGACGACGATCATGAGCTCGACGAGGGTGAAGCCCTTCTTGAACATGGTGACTCCGAGTTTCCAGGTGGGGTTGGTGCTTCTTGCTGAAACCGCTGCTCATCGCAGTTGCCGAACATGGAAGCAAGGGTCGTGCCAACTCAGGAGTCCCCGCCAGGATCGACGCGCGCCGTTGAGTATTGACGGGTCAAGTTACACGATCTCTGTTTTTTTGGGCCCCTGGCCCTGAACAGGCACGATCTCCGCAGAAATCCCGGCCCGGTCAGTTCCTGGCTTGACCCGCCGTGGACGGCCCGTTTCAGACGATTTCTGGCCCTGACGCAATTCGTCACCTCCCCACACCTGACAAAAAACGTCACCTGACGATTTGCGTCAGTCGTCGAGCTGGTACTTGGCCAACCGGTAACGGAAGGAGCGGAAGGTCATGCCCAGCAGCTTCGCGGCGCGGGTCTTGTTGTCCTCGCACATGCGCAGCGCCTCGATGAGGTAGCGCTGCTCGACCTCGGCGAGCACGTCGTCCAGGTTGAGGCCCCGCTCGGGGATGATGCCGACCCTGGGCGGCTCGACCTGGGCGGTCTCCCGGGGCAGCGGCTGGTAGCCGGCGATGCTGCGCGGCAGGGAGCGCACGGTGATGAGGTGCTCCTCCTCCAGGGCCACCGCGCCCTCGATGGCGTTGCGCAGCTCGCGCACGTTGCCGGGCCAGGTGTACTTCATCAGGCGCTCGGTGGCCTCGGGGGTGAGGTCCCGCACCGCCTTGCTGTACTCCTCGGCGTACTGGCGGATGAAGTGGCGCGCGAGCAGCAGCACGTCCCACTCCCGCTCCCGCAGCGGCGGCAGGTCGATGCGCACGACGTTGAGCCGGTAGTAGAGGTCCTCGCGGAAGCGGCCGGCGTCGACCTCGGCCTTGAGGTCCTTGTTGGTGGCCGCGACCACGCGGACGTCCACCGGGACCTCCTCGACGCCGCCGACCGGGCTGACCAGCCGCATGGACAGCGCCCGGAGCAGCTTGACCTGGGTCAACAGCGGCATGTCGCCGACCTCGTCGAGGAACAGCGTGCCCTTGTCGGCGGCCTGGAAGTAGCCGATCTTGTCGCGGTTCGCCCCGGTGAACGCGCCCTTCTTGTAGCCGAACAGCTCGGACTCGATCAGCTCAGCGGGGATGGCGCCGCAGTTCACCGCGACGAAGGGCTGGTCGGCGCGCACCCCGGAGAAGTGGATCGCGCGGGCGACCATCTCCTTGCCCGTGCCGCTCTCGCCCTGCAGCAGGCAGTTGATGCGGGAGTCCTTGACCCGGCGCACGAGGTCATAGACCCGGGCCATCGCCGGGGAGCTGCCGATCAGGCTGCCCAGGTGGTAGCGGATCTTGAGCTGGCTGCGGAGCAGCTGGTTCTCCTCGACCAGGGCGCGGTGCCCGAGCACCCGCCGCAGCACCATCAGGAACTCGTCGTTGTTGAAGGGCTTCTTGATGAAGTCGTCCGCGCCCTCCCGGATGGCCTCGACCGCCTGCTGGGCCTTGCCCACGCCGGTAAGCATCACGATGGGCAGCTCGGCGTCCTCACCCGCGGCCTCCTGGCGGACCTGGCGGATCAGCTCGATGCCGTTCATGCCGGGCATCTGGTAGTCGGTGACCAGCAGCTCGAAGGGCTGGGCCGCGAGCCGCTTGACGGCCTCCTCGGCCGAGCCGGCCTTGACCACCTGGTAGCCGTTGCGCTCCAGGAGCATGCCGAGGATCTGTCGAAGGGAGTGGTCGTCGTCGACCACCAGGACGCGCTCATTCGCCACGGGACGGGTCTCCGGAGGGATCGGGGGGCGGCATCTCCTTGGGTAACCAGATCACGAACTTGGTCCCGACACCAGGGGCCGACTCGACCCGGATTCGTCCGCCGTGGGCCCGAACCACGCGATCCACCGTGGCCAGCCCCAGGCCGGTGCCGCCCGCGCGCTTGGAGTAGAAGGGATCGAAGACCTGGGACAGCTCGCCGTCGGGGATGCCCACGCCCTGATCGCGCACGTTGATCCGCACATAGTCGGTGGCGTCCTCCAGGCGCAGCTCCACCGTGCCGCCCTCGGGCATCGCCTGGGCGGCGTTGAGCAGCAGGTTCCACAGCACTTGGCGGAGCTGGTCGGGGTCGACCAGCAGGGTCTCGAGGGGGGCCAGCTCCATCGCGATGTCCACCTGATCGGCGTAGCGCGGGTCGCGGCGGAAGGCCTCGGCCACGTCGGTCAGGAGCGCGCCGATGTCGGTCTGGCGCAGGTTGGGGGGCCGGGGCTCGGAGGTCTCGATGAAGTTGGAGACCAGGCGGTTGATGCGCTCGACCTCGCCCAGGATGATGCGGCGCAGCGGCAGGTCCTGGTCGGAGACCTCCAGCATCTGGACCGCCCCGGACAGGGAGGTCAGGGGGTTGCGGACCTCGTGCGCGATGCCAGCGGCGAAGCGGCCGACCGCCGAGAAGCGCTCGGCGCTGCGGACCTCGCGCTCCATCTGGCGCAGGCGGGTGACGTCCTCCATCGTGAGCACGCTGCCGCCGTCCTCGAGCTGGGAGCGGGCGAGCAGGATGTTGCGGGGCTCGTCCTCGTTGGAGAGGCGGGGCAGGCTGACCTCCCACAGGCCGTCGTGGGGGCTCTCGTAGTCGGGGATGACCTGGGCAACCGGGCGCTGGTGCAGCCCGGGGAACAGCTCCAGCGCGGTGGGGTTGGCCACCCGCAGGCGCCCGTCGGGGCCGATGAGGGCGAGGCCGGAGCGGATCACCTGGACGACCTGGGCAAGCTCCTGCTGGAGGGCGTGGGTCTGGGCGGCCTGGCGCTCCAGCTCCTGGCCGGTCTCCTGCAGCTCCTCGGTCAGCCGCCCGGCGAGCACCGCCGCCAGGAAGAAGCCGAAGACCTTCAGCAGGGTGCCGGTGGTCAGGGCGGCGAGGTCCCCCGTCTCCGAGGTGATGCGGATGACGTCGAGCCCCTGGGCGATCCCGATGAGCCCCACCAGCGAGGCGTAGATGCTGGCGGTGACCAGGGTGCCCCGCCGGTCCATGAGGTAGGCCGAGGCCACCACGCTGAGCACGTAGAGGCTCGCGAAGAGGCTGTTGGCCCCTCCGGTCTCCAGCACGAGCGCGGTGATGATCACCCCGTCGGCGGCCACCTGCATGAAGGCGAGCCGGGGCAGGTTGGAGCCCGACAGCAGGCTCGCCGCGCTCAGGCCCATGACCACGTAGGTCATGATCGCCAGCGGGATGTGCTGGCTGGGCGCGATGACGCTCTGCCAGGCCTCGTCCCCCCAGGCGGCCTGCGCGGCCAGGAACAGCATCAGCCCGGTGGCCAGCGCCAGCCGGACCAGGATGTAGATGCTGACGTGCCGCCGGATGCGGTCCGGGGTCAGCCAGCCGTCGAAGGCCGCACCCCCCGATGCGGTCAGTACGCCGGCGGCTGCGCTGGTCAGAGGTGCAGCCCGAACAAGGAACCGAGCCCCGTTGACGAGGCCCGAGTCCGGTGTCGGCGCAGCACCGCCGGCATGGCCAGAGTCATTCCAAGGTGCTGCGGCGATGGTGGGCGGAGGGCATCGGCGGCGAGGCGAAGCGTACCTTGTTCGGGCTGCGCCTCATAGTGGGTCAGCCTCCGATCGACCCGGCCATCGTGAAGATGGGCAGGTACATCGCGACGACGAAGCCGCCGACCACGACGCCGAGGAAGACCATGATCAGGGGCTCCATCATGCTGGTGAGGTTCTCGACCGCCTGGTCGACCTCCTCGTCGTAGAAGTCGGCGATCTTGCTGAGCATGATGTCGAGCGCGCCGGTGTTCTCGCCGACGGAGATCATCTGGCAGACCATCTCGGGGAACACCCCGGCCTCGCTCAGCGGCTCGGAGATCGTGCGACCTTCAGCGATGGACTGGCGGGCGTTCAGCACGGCATTCTCGATGACCAGGTTGCCGGCGGTGCGGGCGCAGATCTCCAGGCCGTCGAGGATGGGCACGCCGGAGGACACCATCGTACCCAGGGTCCGGCAGAACCGAGCCACGGCGACCTTGGTGAGCAGCTCGCCCATGACCGGCAGCTTGAGCAGGATCTTGTCGATGAGCAGCTTGCCCCTGGGCTGGCCGTAGGCGAACTTCAGGCCGTAGAACGCCGCGCCTGCGCCGCCGAAGATCATCCACCAGCTCTCCTGCATGAAGTAGGAGAGGTCGACGACGATCTGGGTGGGCGCGGGCAAGGCGCCGCCGAACTCGGCGAACATCGCCTCGAAGGTGGGGACGACCTTCACCAGCAGGACGGTGACGACCAGGGTGGCCACGACCATGACCACGATCGGGTAGGTCATCGCGCCCTTGATCTTCCGCTTGAGGGCTTCGTTCTTCTCGAGGAAGGTCGCGAGGCGGTTGAGGATCGTGTCCAGGATACCGCCGATCTCACCGGCGGCCACGAGGTTGCGGAAGAGGTCGTCGAAGGTCTTGGGGAACTTCTTGAGGGCGTCGGCGAAGGTGCTGCCGCTCTCGACCTGCTCCTTGATGACGGTGAGCTGGTCTCGCAGGGTGGGGTTCGAGGACTGCTCGGACAGGATCTGCAGGCACTGGATCAGGGGCAGACCGGAGTCGATCATGGTGGAGAACTGGCGCACCATGATGACGAGATCCTTGGTGCCGACGCCGGGCTTGAGCAGCTCCTTGACGCCCTGGGGCAGCTCCAGGTCGATGTCGAACGCACCCCGCTGCTTGACCGTCGTGGGGTTGATCTTCATCAGGCGCAGGCGAGCCTTGGCCGCGTCGAGGTCTGCCGCCTCAACGTTTCCTTTCTTCGGCTCGCCGTTCGCGCCGCGGCCTTCGTAGGCAAAGACGGGCATGGCCGGTCGCGACCTCCTGCGCTGGGGACCGTTCCCAAGTCTACCAACGACCGCAGGATGGTGGCAAGCCCATCAACGGCCGCCCCCCCCACAGCGCCCCGCCGCGCGCTCCTGGGCCATCACCGCGAGCAGGCGAGGATCCTCCGCGCGCTTGAGCCGGCCCGCCGCGGGGCCCTCGCAGGGCAGATCCCCCGCCCCGGCAGCCTGGCGCACCGTCAGGGTGAAGATCTGGTCGACCGCGGCGACGCAGCGGGCCCGCCGGCCCGGATCCGCCACCGTGTCGCAGCGCGCGCTGAGCACGGGCTCGTCGCGCCGCAGCCAGCCCTCGTAGAGGCGCTCCCAGGCGCAGGCGGTGTCCGGCGGCAGCCCCATCGCCGCGAAGCGGGCCTCGGCGAGGGCCTCCAGCGCGGGCGACGCCACGGGCCGGGGCAGCCAGGCGTCGAGGTCGTCGAGCCCGCTGGCGGCGAGGAAGCCCTCGGGGTAGCCCGGCACGTTGCGGCACCAGAGCTCGGCGCGGCGGGCCACCAGCATGGCGCAGGCGTCCTCGGCCGGGGTGCCCTGGTAGGGGGCGCACTGCGCCACCGAGGGGGGCAGCGCCAGGCGCGGCTCCAGGGCCCTGAGCCAGGTCAGCTGATGGTCCGCAGGCAGCCCGGCCGCCTCCAGCGCGGCGGTGACCGCGGTGATCATCGCCTCGGGCTCGGCCTCGGCGGCGAAGCCGGGGTCGGTGAGCGCCACGGCCTCCCAGCAGGCCAGCTTGAGGCCGCCGGCCCGGGCGCAGAGGGCTGGATTCCCGGCGCCGACGGCGACCCCGAAGCGACAGGCGTCCCCGGCCGAGCCGGAGAGGGGGTCGCAGAGCCCGGCCTGATCGGCCTCGGCCAGGGCGAGGGTGCATTGGAGCGCCACCTCCGGCGCCCCGATGTCGGCGCAGCGCGCGGCGTCGCCCTGCGCGAGGGCCTCGGCCAGGGCGTGGGCGTCCGCGCTCAGAGGCTGGTCGTGCGGGGGCTCGGCGCAGGCGACGAGCAGCGCCACGCCGAGCCGAGGGATCCAGCGATGACGGAGACCGGATCGCACGGGCACCGGTATATGCTGGAATCACGACCCTCTCCAGGAGAAGTCATGACCGCGATCCCCGCCCCGCTCCCCGCGCTCGACCGCCGGCCGCTCGCGGGCATGGTGGCGGTCTGCTTCTTCACCCTGCTGGCCGCAGCGCCCGGAGCGACCTCCGGGGGGGACCACGAAGGCGCGGGCTGCGGCGGGGCGGGCCTGGGCATCGCGGCTGCAGGAGGTGGCGTGGGGGGCATGCAGATCATCCGGGCCATGGGGCGCAGCGCCGACGACGTGGCCCGGGTGGGCACGATGGGCGGACGGCACGTCGATGACCTGGTTCACGTCGGGGCGCTGGGGGACGACCTCGCGCGCCCCGGGGCCTCCGGCTCGCGAGCGGCGCGGGGCGTCGGCGCCCTGACCGTCGATGACGCCGCCCGCATCGGATCTTCAGCAGACGGCCTCGCCGACGACGTCGCCCGCTCGGAGGACCTGCTGGAGGAGCTGCTGCGCGAGACCCCGGGGATCCTGATGGACGCCTCCGAGCTGGCGCTGGCCGAGGCCGGTGACAGCGGGCTGGGCGAGGGCGGAAACGCAGACCCCACCATGGGGCTCACCGCGCGCATCAACGGGGTGATGGCCGGCGAGGAGAGGGTCGTGGTCGCGGTGTTCACCGACGGGCCCCGTCAGCTCGTGGTCTTCTCGGTGGACGCGGCAGGGGCGCCGGTGATGGACGGCGCGCAGACGGTGGAGGTCACGCGCACCGGCCTCTACCCGGTCACCCGCCCGCCTGGAGAGGGCGAGATCGTCGCCGCGCTGGTGGAGCGGGGCCGGGGCGGCCCCACCCTCGTGGGGGCGCGGACGGCGGATTAAGGCGCGGGTTCCCCGTCAGGGGCGAGCCCAGACCCGCACCGTTCCGTCCTCGCTGCCGCTGGCCACCATGCGCCCGTCGGCGGAGAACGCCACGGCGTTGACCCGCCCGGTGTGCCCGGCCAGCGAGGTGACCAGCGCGCCGGTGCGGGGATCCACCAGGTCGACCGAGCCTTCCCGGGAGGCCCCGGCCATCAGCGCGCCGTCCGGGGTGAAGTCCAGCTCGGCGTAGCGGCCGGCACCGCGGCCCTCCTCGCGCTTCCCGTCGCCGGTGAGGGCCACCAGGCTGTCCAGGGAGGTGAACAGGAGCTTGCCGTCGGGCGTCCAGGCCCCCGCGCCGCCGGCGTGGGGCAGCTCCACGGTGGTGAGCAGGCCGCCGCCGACGCCATAGAGGCGCGGCCCCTTGAGGGCGGCGGGCGACGGGGGCTCGTCACCATCCTTGGGCGGCGGCGCGCTCCACACCGCGAGGCGACCGCCGTCCGGGGAGACCGTGATCCGCCGGAGCGGCTGGCCGGGGCCCTCGATGGTCCGCGTGCGCTGCCGGGTCTCGATGTCCCACACCGCCAGGGTTCCGTCGGCGGAGGCGCTGTACAGATCGAGGCCCTGGGGCGCGAAGGCGACGTCGGTGACCGGGGCCTCGTGGCCGAACAGGGTGCGGGCGACGCTGCCGGCCAGGACCTCCCAGGCTCGGACGTGGTCGTCGGGGCCCGCGACCGCCAGCCAGCGGCCGTTGGCGGAGAACGAGATGGCGTCGGCGGGGCCCTTGGGCAGGACGAGCACCGCGCGCACCGCGCCGCCCTGCTCGGGCTCGCGCACACGGACAGCGCCGGTGCGATCGGCGATCGCCAGCAGCGGCTCGGTCGGCGAGAAGGCGACCGAGGTGACCGCGGCCAGCCCGGTGTCCCGGCTGGCGAGGACCCGCCCCGTGGACAGCTCCCAGATGCGCAGCGTGTCGCCCCAGGACTCGGCCATCCAGTCGCCGTTCGGGGAGAGCGCGGCGTTGCTGCCGGCGTAGATGCGGGCGCGGTGGGCGCGGACCTCGCCGCGGGCCTTCGCCTCCTCCTCGTCGTTGATCTCCAGGGGCAGGCCGGTCCAGCGGGGCGGGGCGGCGAGGGTCTCCCGGACGGAGCAGTCCTTGACCACCATGCGCTGGGGCTCGCCGGTCGCGGTGGGGCGGAAGATGGTCTGGCCGTCCCGGGCGTAGACCAGCCCGCCGCGGGCCAGGCCGGGGGCAGAGCACAGCTGCTCGCCGGAGACGATGTCGAAGACCCGCAGCGCGCCGTCGGCCTCGGCGGCGGTCACCATGGTGCCGCCCGGGGACAGCTCCAGCTCGGTGTGGAAGACGTCGCCGACCGGGATGTGGGCCCGCATGCGGCCGCCGGACAGCTCCCAGATGCGGATGTCCCCGCCCTTGCCGGCGGAGACGGCCAGGCCCAGCTCGACGTGGAAGTCGACCCGACCGAACCACTCGCCGGGCCCGCCCATGGTCTCCAGCGGGCGGCTGGACAGCACGTCGATGACCCGGATGGGGCCGTGCAGGAAGGCCACGGCGAGCTGGCTGTCGGTCTTGCCCCAGGCCAGCCCGATGACGGGGCGACCGGCGCCGGCGAAGCGCCCGGTGACCTGGCCGGTGTTGGCGTCGCGGACGGTGACCGTGCCGTCGGCGTCGCCCACGGCGATCCGGCCGCCGTCCGGGGAGACCGCGACGTGGCTGGCCCACGCCCCCCGGTGGTCGTAGCTGGCCAGCAACGACAGGTCCGTGGCGTCGAAGACGCGCAGGAGGTCGTCGGTGCCCGCCGCGTAGAGCCGCGCGCCGTCCGGCGAGAAGGCCAGCGCGGAGATGCGGGGCGTGCCGTAGACCCCCAGGAGCTGGTAGCTGCGGGCCGCCTTCCGGATCTCCTCGTTGGAGAGGGCCGATGCCGGGCCGACGCTCAGGGCCAGGGCCACGAGGCTGAGGCCAACCGCGATCAGGGAGCGGGTGCGCATGCCCCTCACACTAACCGCGCACGCGCACCCGGCTCAAGCCCGGATGGGATACGATGGCGGCATGTCCATGCTCCGCGCCGCACTGTTCGGGGCCGCGCTCCTGGCCGCCGGCCCTGCCTCCGCCCAGCAGACCGGCGAGCTGGTGCTCGTCGCGGTCGATCCTTTCGGCCGCCCGGTCGACGCCGACTGGACCCTGGAGGCCGGCGACAAGCTGGCCGAGGCCCGCAGCCGCACCAGCCTGTTCCTGCCCGCGGGGCACTACAGCCTGGCGGTGACCGCCGAGGGCTTCTTCGGCACCACCCTGGAGGTGGACGTCATCCCGGGCCAGCGCTCCGAGGCCCAGGCCATGCTGGACGCCTCGCTTGTGACGCTGACCGATCGGGCCATCGTCATCCACGACAAGGTCCACTTCGAGACCGCCAAGGCCATCATCAAGCCCGAGTCCTACCACCTGCTGCGCCAGGTCGCCCGGGTCATCATCGAACACCCCGAGGTCCTGGAGGTCTCGGTGGAGGGCCACGCCGACAGCCGCGGCGGCGAGCAGTACAACCTCGACCTCTCCTCCCGCCGGGCCCGGGCGGTGCACGACTTCCTGATCGCCCAGGGGGTCTCGCCGACCCGACTCAAGTCCCAGGGCTTCGGCGAGTCCCGCCCCATCGTGGACGAGGACACCGAGGACGCCTGGGCCAAGAACCGGCGGGTCGAGTTCGTGATCACGAAGCGCGCCGACATCCCCGACGCACCCGAGTAGCCCCCCTCAGCGCCTCGCGTGCCGGGCCTCGATCTCGGCGATGGCGGCCTTGGCGGCGTCTCGGACCGCCGGGACCTTGTCCTCGCCGAGCCGCTCCAGGGGGATGAGCAGGGCGTTGCCCCCCAGCGCCCCCATGGCCTTCGCGCAGGCCTCGCGGATGCGGGGGTCGTTGTGCCCGGCCATGCGGCGGATGTTCATGATGAAGGACTTGTAGCCGGTGAGGCGGGCGACATCGACGGACAGCGCCACCTCGGCGGGGTCACCGCTGCGGGAGAGGGAGAACACGCGATCGCGGCCCTCGGAGTCCAGCTCGTAGCCGGCCTCGAAGCGGCGGAGCGCCGTGGCGACGTCGCCGCGGTCGAGCAGGGCCCAGGGGTCCTGCTCCATGAAGGCCGCGTCGACCTGATCGGCAGGCACCAGGGCCGCCTCGCCGGAGGCGACCGTGGGGGCCTCGCCGGGGGCCACGGTCGCCTGGGCGGCGGGGACGTGGACCTCGAAGGTGGCGTCGGGCACCGCGCGGGCGAGCTGGGCGGCGAAGGCGCACAGCTCGGCGATGGGGGCCTCGACGAGGGCGCGGGCGACCACGCCGGGCTCGTCCGGGGTGGTCGCGGCGGCGGGGAGCCGGCCGGCCTCCTCGGCGGTGAGGGGGGCGTCGCGGCGGAGCACGAAGGTGGGCATGGGGGCCTCCGATGAGGTGGCCATCCTACAGGATCAGGGCGTGGACAGCGCGCCGTCGGCCACCAGGGCGTCGTACTCCGCGCCCCCCGAGGTCCACCAGTCGGCGCCGTCGGCCGCCGCCCCGGACTGCCAGAGGGCGAACGCGGTGGTCATGCCGCCGATGGTGGCGCGGAGCTGCTCATCGGTGAACTGCGCGTTCGTGCCGGTGCAGAGCAGCTCACAGCCCCAGTCGGTGGGGTTCTCGAAGTCGCAGTGGTCCGCCTCGGTGACCCGCAGCGCCAGCCCCTGGGGGGCCGCCGCGTAGACGGCGACGCCGTTGTTGCTGGCGTTGCACAGCGACGACTCCCCGACCAGGCCGTACACGGGCGCGGCGATGGAGGGCGCGGCGGCCAGGCCCAGGCCGGTGTTGTCGTCGACGGCGTCGAGCCCCAGGACCGCGCGGGTGGTGCTGTCCTGGCTCGCCGCCAGCAGCCCTGCAAGGCCCCCGGCGGACTGGCCGATGTACAGGGGCGCGCCGTCCCCGAGGGCGGCGGCCAGCAGCACCAGGTCTGCGCCGTTCTGTGCGTGGTCGGTGTCCAGGACGCTGGCGTGGCAGAGGTCGGGGGCGACCACGTCGAAGCCCCAGGACGCCAGGTGGTCCGCCCAGTCGGCCATGTTCACCCGGGTTCGCTGGAAGCCGTGGGCCAGCACGATGAAGCCGACCGGGGCGACGTCGGGCTCGTAGCGGTCCCAGCCCATCGCGCAGCCGTTGCCGAGATCCTCAGTGCCCGTGGTGACGGTGACCATGTAGGGGCCGGTCTGTGTGTAGTCGCCGGCGGTGGCGCCGCCGGTGTCGTCGAGACCGGTGTCGTCGCCC
Source organism: Alphaproteobacteria bacterium (assembly GCA_020632795.1). GTDB lineage: Bacteria > Myxococcota_A > UBA796 > UBA796 > CAJQPC01 > JACKEV01. Next base: position 310,186 of record JACKEV010000016.1, on the reverse strand, counting down.
CCCGAGGCGGTGTCGTCCCCGGAGGCCGTGTCGTCCTCGGTCGCGCCCGAGTCGTCCCCGCCGGAGTCCGTGTCGTCGCCGGTCGTGCCGGTGTCGTCCCCGCCGGAGTCCGTGTCGTCTCCGGTCGCCCCGGTGTCGTGGGTGTCATCCCCCGCAGCCCCGGTGTCGTCCGCGCCGTCTCCGGTGTCGTTCGCAGTGACCGCGCTGTCGTCGGTGAGCGCGTCCTTGGCCGGGGCCACGTTGCTGGTGCAGGCGGCGAGGGTGAGCAGCAGAGGGAGGTGTCGCATGGTCTCCTCGGGGGCGTGGGGGGTGCGGTCAGCTAGCCGGTTGGACGGATTCTGTCCGGATCGCCCCACCGGAAGCCGCAGAGGGGGGTGTCGAGATCCGGTCACCCCGTTGGAGTCCATCCGGCGATTCGAATGTTCAGAACAGGACTTCAGCTCCCTGGCACGCCGCTTGCTTTGAGGTGGAGCGACCCTTGAACGGAGGACCTCATGACCCACTCCCTCGACCGCATCCGCCTTCACCCCCGAGAGATCCTGCGCCTCCGGGCCGAGCTGTGCTCCGGCGATCCTGCGCGCATCGTCGCCGCCCTGGCCGACGCCGCCGATGGCCAGCACGTGGCCCTGGTGCCGGACATCCGACGGCACCTCGCCCACCCGCAGCGGTGGATCCGCTGCGCCGCCCACCGCGCCCTGGAGCAGCTCATGCCCGACGAGCCGCCGACGATCAGCGTGGTAACCGAGTCCCGGCTGAGGGTCTCGTGGGGCTGACCGATCCCCACGACGCGCTCTTCCAGGCCATCTTCTCCGACCCGCGGGCGACCGCCGAGGCGCTGCGGGGCGTGCTCCCCGCCTCCTTCGTCACACACCTCGACCTGTCCCGGCTCCAGCGGCTCTCCGGAGAGACGGTCAGCGAGGACCTGGGGCGGCGCCGCGCGGACCTCGTGTTCGAGGCGCCGCTGGTCACGGGGGCGGAGGCCCGGGTCGTCCTGCTAACGGAGCACCGCAGCACGCCGGACGCCCGGATGCCGCTGCGGCTGCTCCAGTACATGATGCCGCGCTGGGTGCAGGACGCGAGGGACGGCCCTGGCCTCACCCCGGTGCTGCCCATCGTCGTCTACCACGGTGAGCGGCGCTGGCGCGCGCCCCGCTTCTCGCAGCTCTATGCCGCTCCGACGGGCGCGCTCGACCCCGTCCGCAGACACCTGCCCGACTTCGAGGCCGTGTTCATCGACCTCACAGCGCTCGACGACGCTGAAGTGCCCGGGCGGGCGGAGGCGCGGCTGGCGCTGCTGCTGATGAAGCACGCCCGGGACCCGGACCTGTGGGCCCGGCTGCGGGCCTGGGAGACCGAGCTGCGGGAGGCGCGACGTCGCGCCGGACAGGGCACGATCCGGCAGCTGTTGCGCTACATTCTTGCTGTACACGACAACGACGTGGACCCTGACACGCACGCCTTCCTGATGGAGGCCGTCGGGCCGGAGCCCGTGGAGAGAACGATGGGACTTCTTCAAATCATGGAGCAGAAAGGACTCGAGCGGGGGATGGCGCGGGGTCTTGAACAGGGCCTCGAACAGGGCCTCGAACAGGGGCTCGAACAGGGGCTCGAACAGGGTCTTGAACGGGGGCTCGAACAGGGTCTTGAACGGGGGCTCGAACGGGGGCTCGAACAGGGCCTTGAACGGGGGCTCGAACAGGGCCGGGAACTGGGCCAGCTCGCCGAGCGCCGCACGCTCCTCACCCGCCTGCTCACCCAGCGCTTCGGTCCGTTGGAGCCCGCCGCGCTCGAACGGATCCAGGAGGCCGACGCCGACCGGCTCGTCACCTGGCTGGACCGCCTGCTGAGCGCGCCCACGGTGGAGGCGGTGCTCGCGCCGTAAGGACCCGACATGCGCCATCTGCTCCCGCTCTTGTTCCTGCTCACCGTCCTGGTGGGCTGCCTGATGTCCCAGGAGGAGTACCACGACCTGCTCGAAGTCTCCATGGACCACGACCAGGACGGCCACCGCCGCCCGCCCTACGAGAACGGCGACGACTGCGACGACGAGGACGCCACCGTGTTCCCAGGCGCAGAGGAGCTCTGCGACAACCAGGACAATGACTGCGACTTCGACGTCGACGAGGGGGTGCAGATCATTCTCTACGCGGACGTCGACGGCGACGGCTTCGGCGACCCCGACGCCCCCCGGGGGGTCTGCGGGCCGGGCGAGGGCCTGGTGGAGAACGCCGAGGACTGCGACGACGCCAACCCGGACGTCTGGCCGGGCGCGGTGGAGGTCTGCGGCGACGGGCTGGACAACGACTGCTCTGGGGACAACGCGGGCTGCCGCTGGTCCGGGGAGCAGAGCGCCTCCGACGCGGTGGCGCAGTGGCGCGGCATCGAGGTCATGGACGCGGCGGGTGGGGTCACGGCGCTGGGGGACACGAACGGGGATGGGCTGGATGACGTGCTGGTGGCGGCGCCCTATGTGGACCGGGGTGCTTCATGGAGCGTTGGGGAGGTGTACCTGCTCCTGGGACCGGCGACGGGGACGCACTCGCTGAGCGAGGCGGATGCGATCATCGAAGGGGTAGGGACGAACAGCCACTTCGGGCAATACCCTGCGGGCGTGGGGGACCTGAACAGCGACGGCTACGCGGACATCGGGGTCGGGTTGTACACCTTCGACTATGCGGAGCCTGGGGACGGGGCTGCGCTGATCTTCTTCGGCCCACTCTCCGGCAGCCTGGACATGCACGACGCTGATGTGTGGCTGTACGGAGCGGGCGTGAGCTGGCTCGCCGGAACAGGCGTGGTCGGGCTCGGAGACACCGACGGTGACGGGCACGACGACGTCGCGATCCGAGGGGAGGATGGTCATGGAGAGAACCGCATCTACGTGGTCAACGGCCCGCTGACCCGGGACACCAGCCTGGGCAGCGCCAACGCGGTCGTCCACCCCCGGAGCGACGCCGAGTTGTTCGCGAGCTTCCTGCGCGAAGCGGGCGACTTCAACGGCGACGGCCTCGGTGATCTGGTCACCAACGCCAACCTGGACGACGGGGTCACCAGCGAGGTCTACGTCCACAACGGTCCGCTGAGTGGAGCCCTGGCCGCTGAGGACGCCGACGTGATCGTCCGGGGTCCGGCCAGGACTGGCACATCCTGGTTTGAAGGCTCCTATCCTGTTGGGGTAGGCGACCACAACAACGACGGCTACGACGACCTGGCCACCAGCTCCCCTGCGACGACCATCATCGCCGTGGGGGGCGGGGTCGGGTACCTCTTCTATGGCCCCTTGGAGGGCAGCCTCACCGTGGCGCGCGCCGAGGCCAGCATCATGGGCGAGGAGGAGAACACCGGCGCCGCGATCTGGGAAGGGCTGGGGGATCTGGACGGCGATGGCTCCAGTGAGGTGGTCTGTATTGGCATCGTGGAGCCGACACCCTCGACGCAGGAGCGGGTCAACGGGATCTTCTTCGGGCCGACCTACGGCACCCTGGTTCTCTCCGACGCTAACGCCGCATTCATCGACGACGCGGACCTCGAGGCAGGCATCGAAGCGGCCGGCGATCTGAACGGCGATGGCTTCGATGACCTGGGGTGGAGCGGGGATCCGGACAGCCGAGGGCTGGTGCGGTTCTTCTTCGGGATGGGTGGCTGAGTTCGATGGGGTGAACCACCCCCTCAGCGCCGAACGCCGGTGACCGCATATACGAAATTGCTGCAATCAAAACAGCTTCCCCCCCTCCCACCGCTAGGCGTGAACTCAGCCCTGAAAGTCGCGGCGAATTCGGTCTCCGACGTGAAGTACCCGTCAACGGTGTAGGTCTCCGTACATCCTCCCGTAATCATCCGTGACGCGGTAAACTCCACATCTGAGGTGAAACTGCCAGTCAAGGTACCGATATAATCACCTGTTACATAGACCTGAGGGTTGATCTCGACCAACTCGAAGCTTGTGATATTCATCTGGACGAGATTGAATGCACACTCCTCATCGATCGGCACATCCAGATAGTACGTCCCTGACCGGTCAGTCGCGCACTCCTCATCCACCTCGTTGTTGCAGTTGTTGTCGATCCCGTCGTCGCACAGCTCCTCGGCCTCCGGGTAGCGGTCGGGGTCTCCGTCGTCGCAGTCCTGGCAGCTCCCGGAGCCGTCGTTGTCGCGGTCCTCGAAGTCGAGGGTGGCCTCGTTGCAGTCGTCGTCCAGGCCGTTGCAGAACACCTCGATCTCGTTGGGGTTGACGTAGATGCGGGTGTCGTCGCAGTCCTCGCACTCGTCGAAGCCGTCGCCGTCGCGGTCACGGGCGTCGAGGGTGGCCTCGTTGCAGTCGTTGTCCCGACCGTCGCAGGTGACCTCCAGCGCGGCGGGGTTCACGTCGGGGTCGACGTCGTCGCAGTCGTCGCAGGCGGTGTAGCCGTCGCCGTCGCCGTCCTCGTCGTCCAGGGTCTCCTCGTCGCAGTCGTCGTCCTTGAAGTTGCAGAGGACCTCGATGGACTCGGGGTTGACGTCGGGGTCGGTGTCGTCACAGTCCAGGCGGTCCGCGGCGTAGGTCTCCTGGCAGCCGGGCACCGAGGCGTCGAAGAAGCCGTCCCCGTCCCGGTCGAAGGCGCTGTCGACGTAGTCCTCCCCCCGCTGCTGGACGCCGTCGCAGCGAGAGGACTCACTCAGACCGATGTCCTGGCGACATCCGGCCAGGGACAGGAGAACCAGAGGGGCAGACAGCAGATGACGGCAGCGGAGCATGGGTGTCCTCGGACGGTGGGGTGCGGATCGATCAGCCCTGTGATTATAGGAGGAGGCAAGGGAATCGTCTCTACCCGGAGTGCGCATTGTCTGATCCGGATCCACGGGATCGGCTCGCCGAGCTGGTCGCCACCTGCGGCGACACGCTCCCGCCGGACCTCGGCTGCGCCCTCATCGCCGCCGATGAGCAGGGCCTCTCCGCGGATCATGCCGACGCGACCCTGGCCGCCCTCGACGCCCTCGGCGAGCGCCTCCACCTGCCCGCACGGTGCAGCCCCTACGAGGCCATCGCCCGACTCAACCACTTCCTGTTCACGGACCAGGGCTTCACCGGTGACATCGAGACCTTCGACGACCCCCAGAACTCCTACCTGGACTGTGTGCTCACCCGCCGCCGGGGGCTGCCCATCCTGCTCTCGGTGCTCTACATCTCGCTGGCCCGCCGCAAGGGCTTCGCGATCGACGGGGTCGGCTTCCCCGGGCACTTCCTGGTGAGCCCGGCGGGGGTGGAGCCCCGGTTCTTCGTCGACCCCTTCCACAGCGGGCAGGTGCTCCCGGAGGAGGGCATGCGGCGGGAGCTGGTGAGCACCGTCGGCGACCTCGCCTCCCCCCGGCAGATCGACGGCTTCCTGAAACCGACCCCGCCGCGCCTCATCCTGGTGCGGGTGATGAAGAACCTCCAGCTCAGCCACGTCCGGCGCAGCGCCTACGGGCGCGCGCTGCAGGCCATCGACCGGCTGCTGATCCTCGGGCCGGAGTTCCACGACGAGCGGCGACGACGGGGGCTCCTGCTGGACTGGTTGGAGCGCACCGATGAGGCCATCGCGGCCTACGAGGATTACCTGACCCACGTCCCCGACGCCCCCGACGCCGACCGGGTGCGCGCCTCCATCCACCGCCTGCGCACGGAGCTGACGTGATCGCCCTGCTCGCCCTGCTCGCCTGCCAGACCGCCGGGGGTGACGCCGCCGCCACCGAGGAGCCTGCGCCCCCCCCGGTGAAGGCCCGGCTGGTCGCGGATCGCAGCGCCCCCGCCCCCGGTGCGCCCCTGGTCATCGGGGTCCTGTACGAGATCCCTCCCGAGTGGCACATCTACTGGGCCAACCCGGGCGACTCCGGGCTGGCCACCACCGCCTCGCTCACCGCCCCGGCCGGCTTTGACGCGCCGCCCGAGCCCGCCTACCCGGGACCGGAGCGCTTCGTCTCCCCCGGAGACATCACGTCCTACGGGTACGAGGGCACCGCGATGCTGCTGTGGCGGCTCCAGGTCCCCCCCGAGGCCGCCGGTCCGGCCACCTTCACCGCGCGCACCGACTGGCTGGCCTGCAAGCAGATCTGCGTCAAGGGGGGCGCAGATCTGTCGCTGACCCTGGACGGCTCGACCCCCGCGGTGGACGTGAAGCCCTTCGTCGAGGGACTGCCCCGGCCGCTCTCCAGCCTGGCCGGCCTGGAGGCCCGCTGGTCCGAGGACCGCACCCGGCTCGAGGTGGACATCCCCGCTGCCGGGGCGGTGGCGCTCTACCCCGACAGCGACACCGAGCTGGCCCTCGCCGAGCACACCGTGACCCCCGTCGGGCGCAGCGCGCGCCTGGCGATGACCTTCAAGTCCCCCGCCCGCGCCACCCCAGGGGGCGTGGTCTCCCTGCGCACCCCCGCTGGCGCCACCCTCTTCTACGACCTCAGCACACTGGAGCTTTGACCATGACCCTCCTGGCCCTCACCCTGCTGGCCTGCAGCCCCAAGGACCCCACCCCCGAAGCGTCCCCCGTCGAGCCTGTGGCCACCGAGGCCCCCGCTGCCGCGCCGAGCGCCACCGCGACGCTCGGGGCCCCCGCCCCGGACTTCACCCTCCCCAGCGTGCAGGGCGAGCCGGTCACCCTCAGCGCCAACCAGGGCAAGGTCGTCGTCCTGGAGTGGTACAACCCGGACTGCCCCTTCGTGAAGTACGCCCACGGCGCCGAGGGGCCGCTGGCCTCCCTGCCCCAGAAGTGGCTCGACCAGGGGGTGGTCTGGCTGGCCATCAACTCCGGCGCCCCGGGCAAGCAGGGCGCGGGCCAGGAGCGCAACCTCGCCTCCCTCGACGAGTACGGCATCGCCTACCCGGTGCTGCTGGATGAGGACGGCGCGGTGGGGCGTACCTATGAGGCCAAGACCACCCCCCACGTCTACATCGTCGACCCCGAGGGCACGCTGATCTACCGGGGCGGGCTGGACAACGCCCCGCTCGGCAAGCCCAAGGGCGAGGCGACCGTGTCCTACGTCGACGACACGCTGGGCAGGCTCACCGCCGGCGAGGCCGTCGAGACCGCGGAGACGAAGCCCTACGGCTGCTCGGTGAAGTACGACTCCTGAGCCGCACCCTCGACCTGGGCCTCCTCCGCCTCGCGGGCGGGGCCCATCAGGATGCCCAGCCAGCGGGTGTCCTCGCGGTGCTCCAGCACGATCTTCACCATCACCGTGAGGGGCACCGACAGGAGCATGCCCGCCGGCCCCCACAGCCACCCCCAGAAGATCAACGACAGGAAGACCACCAGCGGTGACATGCCCAGCCGGCGCCCCATCAGCCGGGGCTCCATGAAGCTGCCGATGCTGACGTTCACCACCAGGTAGCCCAGCAGCACCCCCAGGGCGTTGCCCGGCCCGTTGAGCACCGCCGCAAGCAGCGTCGCTGGGATGGCGGCGAGGATGCTGCCGATGTTCGGGATGTAGTTCAGGACGAAGGCGGTCAGACCCCAGAGGAAGGGGAAGTCCAGCCCCATCGCCCAGGTCCAGATGCCCAGGATCAACCCGGTGGCCAGGCTGATGACGGTCTTGATCGCCAGGTACTTCTGCACCGCCACCGCCGCCTCGGTGAGCTGGCTGACCCCCCGGCCGTCGTCGTCGAAGATCGCGGTGAGCTTGCGCGGAAAGTCGGTCACCTCGAACAGGATGAAGGTGAGCAGGAGCGCCACGAGCAGGGTGTTCGAGAGGATCTCCACGACAGAGCTGAGCGTGGCACCAACGAGGCCCATGAGCTGCCCCGTGTTGAGCACGCCGGAGACGTCGATCTCATCGAGCATGCTTCGCGGGACGCCGCGCTCCACCAGCCAGCTCTCCGAGTTCCACAGGAGCTGGCCGAAGCGCTCCTGGTAGCCGGGGAGCTGCTGGGTGAAGTCCTGGATGGTGCGGCCGAGGCTGACCGCGATGGTCCCCAGGACCCCCACGACCCCGAGCACGACCCCCACGATGGCGATCGCCCGCGGCACCCGGACGCGCTCCATCGCCAGCACGGCTGGGGCCGTCAGGATCGCCAGCATCACGGAGAACAGCAGGGGCAGGAGGATGTCCTCCGCGGCCCGCAGGCCCGCGAAGATGACCACCAGGGTGGCCACCACGACCATCCCCTGCACCAGGGAGTCTCCCCCCGGGACCGAGAGCCGACGCGAAGGCCCGGGTGACGCCATCGCCTACCTGCGCTGCTCGACGACCAGCTCCACCCTCTGGGTGATGTGCACCCCGTCTCGAAGCGCGGGCTCCGAGAGCAGGTAGGCGCCCCCGAAGCCGACCGGGTAGAGCCGGCTGGCGTCGACCCCCCGCCCCACCAGGTAGCGCACCACGGCCTCCGCCTGGCGCTGGGAGAGGTAGAGCTGGCGCTGGGTGTCCGCGCCGTCGGTCGTGTGGGCCTCCACGCGGATCTGGAGGATCTCGGGGTGCTGCCGCAGCACCTCCACCACCTCGTCCAGCACCTCGAAGGAGGCGGTCGTGAGCTGGTCGGTGCCCGGGTCGAACGTGACGGGCTCGGCCAGCTCGATGCGATCCATGACCAGGGCGGCCAGCGGCATCGCCTTGAGGGCGACCTGCTGGTCGAGCACCTGACCGGCCTCGACCGCCAGGATCACGTCCTTGGGGAAGTGCCCGGGGGCGGTCAGGGTCAGGCGAAGCTCGCCTGCTGGGACCTGCACGTTGAGCAGCCCCCGAGGGGCCTCCATCGCCTGCGGCCAGCCCTCCAGCATCACCCGGGCGTCCAGCGGGCGGCCGGTGGTGTCCCGGACGTCCAGGCGCAGCTCGGAGACCCCCGCGTTGGGCACGAGGTCGAGCAGCACCCGAAGCTCGCCCTCCCCCGGAGCCTGGATCGCCATGCCGTAGTCGCGGTACCCCGGCGCGCGGACCCGTGCGCTCCATTGGCCCTCGGTCAGGGTGGCTGTGATCGGCTGGCCCGCGTCGAAGTGAAGGTGCTTCGGCAGCGGGGCGTCCACCTGATCCTGGGTGGAGGCCGGGAACAGCTCCAGCCAGATCTCGGGCACGGTGCCGCCGGAGGGCACCGTGACCGCGAAGACCACGGTGGCCGCGCCGTCCGGGCAGCCGTCGCCGTCGAGCACCCCGTCGAGGTCCTCAGCCTCCTGGGGGCAGAGGTCGCCCAGGTCGACCAGCCCGTCCCCGTCGGCGTCCGCCTCGGGGCAGCCGTCCCCGTCGGCGAGGCCGTCGATGTCCTCGGGGTGGTCGGGGCAGGCGTCCTCGCCGTCCGGGACTCCGTCGGCGTCCCGATCCGGCGGCGCCTTGTGGGCGACACACCCCGGCGGCGCCGGGGGGCCAGCGGAGGTCTCGGCCCGAGCCCCGAGGGCGAACCCCAGGGCCAGGATCAACACCCCGGGGCCACCCGGGATCGCGCGGCGTGACGTCATGGACAGCTCAGTCCGAGCGCTCCTCGATGTAGAAGGCGACGCGGCGGTTGTTGGCGCGGCCCGCTTCGGTCTCGTTCGTGTCGATGGGGCGGGTCTCACCGAAGCCGATGCTCACCAGGCGCGAGGCCTCGACGCCCTTGTTCTGGAAGTACATGCGGACGGCGTCCGCGCGCTCCTGGGACAGGCGCATGTTGTAGGCGTCGTTGCCCTTGCTGTCGGTGTGGCCCTCGATCCGGATCCGCAGCAGCTCAGGGTGGTCGATGATGGTCTGGGCGACCTCGTCGAGCAGGCTGTAGGATTCGGGCTTGATGATGGCCTTGTCGAACTCGAAGTAGACCTTGTCGTCGATGTCGATGCGCTCGCGGGTCACGCGGACGCGGGTGGGGTTGAGGACCACCACCACCTCGGCCTCGCCGTCGATCGGGACGTCCACGCTCACGGTGGCGGGGGCATAGTTGGGGGCCCGCGCCGTGACGCTGTGGGCGCCGGCGGGCACCTCGCGACGACCGACGCCGCCGGACGCGCCGTACTCGTAGCTCAGGTTGTCGAGCTTCCAGGTGCCGGCGAGGGGCTGGCCGTCGGGGTCCAGGATGCGCAGGACCAGCAGGCCCATCTTGGCCTCGGGCTGCATGATCTCGCGGACCAGCATCGCGCCGTCGGCCGGGACCTCGAAGGTCTTGCTCAGCGGGAGCATGCCGTCGGCGGTGGCCTCCAGCAGCCAGGAGCCCTCGGCGAGGTTCTGGGTGGTGGGCGAGCTGGAGAACGCCATCGGATCGCCGACCCGGGGCACCAGGCGGTAGCTGGGCATGCGCACAGCCTCGCCATCGGGGGAGACCAGCTCGATGGTGACCAGGGCGTTGCCCTCGGGGCAGCCGTCGTGGTCCTCGTAGTCGTCCTTGTCCTCGGCGTCGAGGGGACAGCCGTCGTCCACGTCCAGGAAGCCGTCGCTGTCGTTGTCGACGTCGGGGCAGCCGTCCTCGTCCAGCCAGGTGTCGTGATCCTCGGGGTCGTCGCGGCACTGGTCGCGGCTGTCGGGGATGCCGTCAAGGTCGGCGTCGGCGTAGGGGTTGCGGTAGTAGGACAGCGCCGCCCCCGCGCGCAGGGCGGGGGAGCCCACGCCGGTGGTCAGCCCGCGGCCGACGAAGACCTGCACGAGGAAGTCCTCGCGGATCGGGAAGAAGCCGCCGAGCAGGGCCTCGACGGGGCTGGCGACGGGCTTGAAGAAGGCGCTGTAGGCGGTGTGCCCGGCGATATCCAGGCTCAGACCTGCATTGTCGCGGACCTCGTAGCCCAGGCCCACCTTGTACCAGAGCAGATCGTTGATCTTCACCGAGCCCAGGTCGAGCGGCGGCACGCCGTGGGTGCCGATGTTGGCCGCGAGCTTGAAGGCGTCGATCTGGAAGTCGGCGGCGAGGCCGAGCTGCCAGCTCACCTTGCTGTAGCCGAGCTGCTTGTTGCTGGCGCCCAGGGGCAGCCCCACCCGACCGATCACGGCCAGGCCGGGTCGGGCGCGGTTTTCGCCCTCCACCGCGACGACGCGCGCGTCGAGGTTGGGATCGCCGAGCGCGGCGCCGCTGGCGGTCTGGAGGTCACCGTTGGACCAGAGGTAGACCGGCGCGGTGACGCCCACCCGGGCCCGCCCCAGGCCGTAGCCCGCGCCGATGCTCAGGGCGAAGGCGTTGCCCACGATGGTGTCGATGCTCTCGTCCCCGCGCTCCCAGACGAAGGGCTTGTTGACCCAGTAGAGGCTGGTGCGGACAAAAAGGGTGTTCCGCCCGGGCATGCTGGCGTCGTCGGTCCAGACCGAGCGCGTGGCGTCGATCGAGGGCCGGAACAGGTCCGAGGCCACCAGGGGCACCTCGACCGGCTCCCCGTCGATGGTGAGCGCCTGCGCAGAGGCCACCCCAGGGACGAACCAGACGGCGAGCAACGCCGCGACCGCTGCAACCCAGCTTGCGATTCCGCACATCCTTCCACTCATACAGCACTCCCGCGTGACGGGTCCAGGCGCGCCTTCAGTCTCCGAACAGCGACCGCCACCCGGTCAGGTGGCGCAGACGTGAAGCAAAGCCGGACCCAGCCCTCGTATCCCTTTCCGAACGATGGTCCAGGGGCAAGCACCAGACCGTCGTCCAATGCGTCCTCCAGGAACCCGAAGACACCGCGCTCATCACAGCAGGCGCTGACGTCCACGAAGAGGAACGTCGAGCCCTGCGGTCTCGGCAGCCCGAGGACATGTGCAGCGTCGTCTCCTGCCTGCTGGTAGCTGCGGCGAGCCGCAGCGAGCCACTCCGATCCCGACTGTAGCGCACGCAGACCGGCGAGCTGCCCGGATGTAGGGGCAGAGTAATATGTGTGGGTGGAGACCTTGCGGCAGCTCAGCATCGCCTCCGGCGGCCCCACCAGGTAGCCGGTGCGGTTGCCGGCCATGCCATAGGCCTTGGAGAACGAGAAGGCCGTGAAGGTCCGCTCCGGCGCGAAGGCCCCGATCGAGGTGTGCGCGCCGTCATAGACGTAGTCCTCGTAGACCTCATCGGAGAGCAGCCAGAGATCCTCGCGGCGCGCCAGCTCGGCGATGGCCTGGAGCCAGCTCGCCGGGATCACCCGCCCGGTGGGGTTCGAGGGGGTCGACACGTAGAGCGCCACCGTGCGCGGCGAGATCCGGCCGCGGATGGCCTCCACCGCCGCCTCGGCGGAGTCGACGACGTCGAAGAAGGGGACCTCGACGGGGACCGCGCGGAAGGTCCGGACGATCCCACGGATCAAGGGCCAGAACGGCGCGAGGATCAGGATCTCCTCGCCGGGGGAGGCGAGCATGCCGATGGCCGCGCCCAGCCCCCCGGTGGCCCCGGTGGTGATCAGCACCGAGCCCCGCTCGGCCGGCAGCCCGTTGATCGCCCGCGCCTTGTCCACCACCGCGTCGATCAGCGCGGGCATGCCCTGGGGCGAGGTGTATCGGTGCATGCCGGGGTGGTCATGGACGGTGAGGTCCTGCATGCGCGCGCCCTCAGCAGGCTCCATCCAGGTGTCCCCGACGTGCAGGGGGAACAGCTCGCCCTGGTGCGCGCGCAGCTTGTCCGCGATCCTGGAGAACACCGCCCCGGGGATCCGGGCGACGTCAGGCGCGGGCATGGGAGGTCGTGGCATCGCTCAGAACACAGATGGATCGGGACTCATGCTACACCGTCAGCCCAGGGACTCCAGCCAGGCCCGGAGCACGTTGGTGGCCACCTGCATCCGGTAGCGGGCGCTGGAGCGCACGTCGTCGATGGGCGCGATGTCCTCCGAGAGGTGGGCCCAGGCCCCCGGACGCAGCGGGCCACCCTCCAGAGCCCGCTCGACGTGGGGGCATCGGACCGGCGTGGGGGCGACCGAGCCGAACGCGATCCGGGCCTGCTGGATGCCGTCCGCGGTGAAGCGAAGTCGAGCCGCCATCACCACCTTCGAGATGGCCTGTGCGGCGCGCGTGCCCACCTTGCGGAACCCGGTGAGGTCGCCCGGGTGGCGCTGGGGGATGCGCACCCCGGTGATGATCTCGTCGGGCTTCATGGCCAGGGCGCGGTAGCCCACGAAGAAGCGCTCGGCGGGCACCAGCCGCAGGCCCCGCCGGGCCGAGGCCAGCTCGACGACCGCGTCCAGGGACAGCAGCACCGGCAGCGTGTCCCCCGCCGGGGAGGCGTTGCCGATGTTGCCCCCCAGGGTCCCCCGGTTCTGGATCTGGAGCGCGCCGCAGGTGCGGGCGGCCTCGACCAGGGAAGGCGCCTCGGTCGCGAGGTGCGGGGCGTGGATGAGCTGGGTGTAGGTGGTCAGCGCCCCGATCCAGGTGTAGCCGTCGCGCGGCTGGATCCCGCGCAGCACCCCGACCCCGCTGAGGTCGATGACGTGGCTGGGGTTGAGCTGCCCGGCCTCGATCTGCACCATCAGGTCGGTGCCCCCGGCCAGGATCACGCCGTCGGGGTGGTTCGCGCGGGCGGCGAGGGCCTCCTCCAGGGTGCGCGGGCTGCGGACGTTGGCCCTACTGGTCAGCACCGAGCGCCTCCACGACCGCGTCGATGATCTTCTGGTACCCGGTGCAGCGGCACAGGTTGCCGGCGAGGGCCTCGCGCACCTCGGACGCCTCCAGCGGCCCTCCGCGGGACCGGAGCTGGGTCGCCGTCATCAGGAAGCCCGGGGTGCAGATGCCACACTGGGCCGCCCCGTACTTGATGAAGGCCCGCTGCAGGGCCGTCAGCACGCCGTCCCGGGCCAGCCCCTCCACGGTGGTCACCGCGCGCCCCTGGACCTGGCAGACGGGGATCAGGCAGGAGCAGACCGCCTCGCCGTCGAGCAGCACGGTGCAGCTCCCGCACTCCCCCTCGCCGCAGCCCTCCTTGGCGCCGGTCGCGCCGAGCTGCTCGCGCAGCACGTCGAGGAGGCGGGTCATCGGGAGGGTGTCGACCTCCACGGCGGCGCCGTTGAGCTGGAACCGGACGCTCATGGCATCGCCTCCAGGACCCGCTCGGGGGTCATCGGGAGCCGGTCGAGCACCGCGCCGGTGGCGGCCTCGATGGCCTGGGCGACCGCCGCCGCAGGGCCGTCCATGGGGATCTCCCCCACCCCCTTCGCGCCGAAGGGCCCGCCCGCGTAGGGGTGCTCCACCAGCAGGGTGCGCATCTCCGGCGCGTCCAGGGCGGTGGGGATGATGTAGTTGGTGAGGCGGTCGTTCACCATCTGCCCCTGGTCGTCGACCACCACCTCCTCGCAGGTGGCGTAGCCCAGGGCCTGGAGCACGCCGCCCTCGATCTGGCCCGCGCAGAGGGTGGGGTTCAGGGCGCGCCCCACGTCGGTGGCGGTGACGACGCGCTGGTAGCTGACCTGGCCGGTGTCCACGTCGACCGCCAGGTCGACCACCGTGCAGGACCACCCGTAGGTGGGGTAGGCGTCGCCGCGGTAGAGCACCTCGTCCCACTGGAGCTGCCCGCTGTCGGCGTAGGCGTGCTCGACCCGAAGGGGCGTGTCGCTGCGGCGCCGGGCCAGGAGCTGACGGAAGGGCATGGAGCGGCCCACCTCGGCCTCCAGGGCCTGGTGGAGCCGCCGGGCGCACTCCGCGACCACCCCGCCCACGACCATCGCCGTGCGGGAGGCCACCGTGGGCCCCGAGTCCGGCACCGCCGCGGTATCATGGGGCGCCATCTCCACCCGCTCCATCGGCACGCCCAGCACCTCGGCGACGATCTCGGGGAAGATGGTGTCGGTGCCCTGGCCGATGTCGGTGGACGCGGTGAGGACGCGGATGCGGTCGTTCACCAGCTCCAGGGCGACGCGGCCCTTCAGCCGGGCCTCGCCGTTGCCGGTGAAACCGCAGCCGTGGAAGACCATCGACACGCCGCGCCCGGGGAGCTGGCGCACGGCGTCGCCCCCGCCCCCGGGGTGACGGGCCGGCGGCGGCGGCGAGGAGGCCCGCGCGGACGCCAGGGCCTGGTCGAGCACCTCGTGGGCCGCGCTGTCGTCCAGCACCTGCCCGGTGGCGGTGCGGTCCCCCGACCGCAGCAGGTTGATCCGGCGGATCTCCACGGGATCCATGTGCAGGGTCCGGGCGATCCGGTCCATGTGCCGCTCCATCGCGAACATGGCCTGGGGCGCGCCGAAGCCCCGGAAGGCCCCGTTGGGCGGCGTGTGGGTGGCCACGACCTTGCCGTGGAGGTGCACGTTCTCGCAGGCGTAGGGCCCGGTGAGGTGCAGCAGCGCCCGGGAGAGCACAACCGGCGACAGGGTGAGGTAGGCCCCGCCGTCCAGGACGAGCTCGCCCTCGATGGAGAGCAGGCGGCCGTCGTCGTCGACCCGGGTGTGCAGGCGGGCGTGGGCCGGGTGCCGCTTGGTGGTGGCGCGCAGGTCCTCGTCCCGGCGATAGATGAGCTTGACCGGGGCCTCGCACTTGAGCGCCAGCAGCGCCGCGTGGGCGGCGATCATGGAGGGGTACTCCTCCTTGCCGCCGAAGCCTCCGCCGGTGGCCGCCTGGACCACGTTCACCCGATCGTGACCCAGCAGGTGACAGAGCGCCTTCTGGATGTAGTAGGGGCACTGCATCGAGCCGATGATGGTGATCCCGCCGTCGTCGCGGGGCACGGCGAGCATGCCCTGGGGCTCGATGTAGAGCTGCTCCTGGTGGCCCACCTGATAGGTCCCGGAGATGAGCCGGCCCCCGGTGACCGAGCCCACGTCGCCCTTCTCGATGGTGATGCGCTTGAAGACGTTGTCGCTGCCGTGGAGCAGGATCTGGTTGTCCTCGCTCAGCAGCGGGTCGAGCAGCGCGGGCAGGGGCCGGTACATGATCCGGACGTTGCGGGCGGCCTCCAGGGCCTTCTCGCGGGTGGGCGCGGCGACCAGGGCCACCGGCTCGGTGACGTGCCGGACCACCTGCTCGGCGAGCACGGGCTGGTCCTCGGTCATCAACAGCACGCAGTTGTGGCCGGGCACGTCCACCGAGGTGACCACCACGACATCGGACCAGTCATAGTCCAGGTTCAGGGTGATCCCGCGGATCGCCGCGTGGGCGTGGGTGGAGCGCACCGTGGCCCCGTACAGGCAGCCTTCGACCTGCAGATCGTCGACGTACCGGGCCGCTCCTGTGACCTTGGCCACGCCGTCTGTCCGGGGGATGTCCTCTCCGATGAGACGCCGCATTCGCTCGTGTCCGTGTCCGACCCGCGCCGGCCAGGATACCCGATGGGGGTCCTGAGCCCGAAGCCTCGGTGTGCCGATCCGGGAGCAGGCCGGTCCAAGGCTTTATCGGAGAGCCCCATGAACGCAAGCCACGACACCGCCTTGAGCGAGCTGCTGCCCCCCCCGCTCGCGCCTCTGGCCGACCTCGCCATGAACCTCTGGTGGAGCTGGGATCCCCAGGCCACCGCCCTCATGGGCGAGCTGGAGCCCGAGCTGTGGCAGCGCTCCCGGCACAACCCCGTCGCGGTGCTCCGCGACCTCGGCCCTCGCCGGCTGGAGGCGCTCTCGACCGACGCCGACTTTCTTCGCCGGCTGAATGACACGCACGCGCGCTTCGCCGCGTACCTGCGCGCGGAGGACACCTGGGCGCGGCGCAACGTCCCGGACCTGGCCCCGGGGGGGGCCGGCCCGATCGTCTACTTCTCGATGGAGTTCGGCCTGCACGAGTCGGTGCGCACCTACTCCGGGGGGCTTGGGGTGCTCGCCGGGGACCACGCCCGCTCGGCCTCGGACCTCGGCCTGGACTTCATCGGGGTGAGCCTGCTCTACCGCCAGGGCTACTTCCGCCAGGTGATCGACGACGGCGTTCAGGTGGTCGCCTACCCCAACGCGCGCTTCGAGCGCCTGCCGGTGCGGATGCTGCGGGGCGACGACGGCGGCCCGCTGCTGGTCCGCATCCCCCACGGCCACCACAGCTACACCGCGCGGGTCTGGGAGCTGCGCCTGGGCCGGGCGCGCCTGCTGCTCCTGGACAGCGACCACGACGGCAACAGCTTCGAACACCGCTACTACACCCACCAGCTCTACGGCGGCGACACCCGCACCCGCATCGCCCAGGAGGTGCTGCTGGGGGTGGGCGGCGTGGCTGTCCTCGACGCCCTGGGCATCCGCCCCCAGGTCGTCCACCTCAACGAGGGCCACTGCGCCTTCGCCGCGCTGGAGCGGGTGCGCCGCCGGGTCAGCCAGGGGCAGCCCATGCCCGCCGCCTTGCGCGACGTGCGCAGCCGCACGGTGTTCACCACCCACACCCCCGTCCCCGCCGGCCACGATCGCTTCGGCTGGGACACCCTGAACGAGGCCCTGGGGGGCTATCGGGACGCGATGGGCTGGCCCCACGGCACCCTCATGGACCTGGGCAGGGTCCGCCCCGGGGACATCCACGAGCCGCTGTGCATGACGGTGATGGCGCTCAAGCTCTCCCGGGCGGCCAACGGCGTCTCGGCCCTGCACGGGGAGATCAGCCGGGAGATGTGGAAGAACCTCTACCCCGAGGCCCTCTCCGCGGACGAGGTCCCCATCGGCCACATCACCAACGGCGTCCACCCCCTGTTCTGGATGGACGACGGGGTGCGGGAGTTGCTCGATGCCCACGTGCCCGACTGGATCGCGCGCCTGCACGACCCCGAGGGCTGGCTGGAGGCGGTCGAGGCCCTGCCGGACGACGCCCTCTGGGCCGCCCACAGCCGCGCCCGCGCCCGGCTGGTCGAGGCCTGCCGCAGCGAGCTGCGCAGCGAGGCCCTGGCCCCCGACACCCTCACCATCGGCTTCGCCCGCCGCTTCGCCCCCTACAAGCGCGCCAACCTCCTGTTCACCGACCCCGCCCGCCTGGAGGCCCTGCTCTGCGGCGACCGCCCGATCCAGGTCATGTTCGCGGGCAAGGCCCACCCCCGGGATCTCCACGGTCAGGCGCTGCTCGCCGAGGTGCTGCGCTGGACCCGCCGCAGCGCCTTCCGGGGGCGCGTGGTGTTCCTCAAGGAGTACGACATCAGCCTGGGCGCCCTGCTGACCCGGGGCGCGGACGTGTGGCTCAACAACCCCCGCCGCCCCCGCGAGGCCTCGGGCACCTCCGGCCAGAAGGCCGCCCTCAACGGCGGCCTCAACGCCTCGGTGCTGGACGGCTGGTGGCCTGAGGGCTTCGACGGCTCCAACGGCTGGGCCATCGGCGAGCCCCGCGCCTACGACACCGTCGAGGAGCAGGACGCCGCCGACGCCGACGCCCTCTACACCCTGCTGGAGACCGAGGTGGTGCCGGCCTTCTACGACCGGGACGCCAACGGCCTGCCGCGCGCCTGGATCCGCAGGATGAAGCGCTCGATCGCCACCTGCCTGCCCCGCTTCAACACCCACCGGATGGTGGCCGACTACGCGCGCCAGCTTTATCTGAGCCGGGACTGAACCCTCGGGGCGTCGAACGACACCCCGAAGTGTGAGAGGATACCCCTCTCTCCCTCGGAGGCCCTGCCCGTGGAGCTGAACAGCAAGCTTCAGATCGCGACGATCCTGATGCTCGGGGTGGTGGCGACCACCACCACCATGAACACCTGCGGGATGGACCGGCTCGAGCGCCAGGTCATCCGCAACACCAAGGCCGTCGAGCACCTGGAGTCCTCCGGCGGCTCGGTGACCACCGTCGCCGTCGCGCCCAGCGCCTCCCGGGGCGCCCCCGGCACCTCCACCGGGCTCACCGCGCGGGGATGGGGGGACACCCAGGCCGAGATCCTCTTCGTTGAGGGCGCGGCGAACGACGCCCCGCTCACCGTCTCGCAGAAGCCGCGCCCCCAGAACGACACCTACGTCAACCGGCGCACCTCGGCCCCCGGCAGCCTCAACTACTACACCTCCAACGAGGGCGACACCGCCACCATCACCAAGTACGTCTACGGCCGCCTGATGGAGCTGGACAACGACCGCCCCCCCGAGGTCGAGCCCCACCTGGCCGCGTCCTGGGAGGTCTCCGACGACCACCTGACGTACACCTACCACCTGCGCAAGGGCGTGCAGTTCGCCGACGGGCGGCCGTTCACCTCGGCGGACGTGGCCTTCTCCTTCGAGGTCATGCGCGACCCGGCGGTCAACGCCGACCACCTGCGCACCAGCTTCGAGGACGTCGTCGAGCTGGAGACACCCGACGACTACACGGTCGTCGTCCGCTACAGCAGGCCCTACTGGAAGGGCCTCTACACCATCGGCTACCTGCTGCGCATCCTCAACAAGGGCTGGTACGAGGAGCAGATCCCCAAGTGGGCCGAGCGGCTGGACATCGACAACCCCAGCGTCGTGCCCGGCACCCCCGGCTTCGGGGAGGTCTTCAACAAGATGCGCATCCCCAGCCCGGGGGCGGGGCCGTACTACTTCGCCGACGCCGACTACGACCAGAACAAGCCCATCGAGCTCAAGCAGAACCCCTTCTACTTCGGCACCCAGGTCTACCCCGAGTGGTACAACTTCAAGGGCCTGCGCTGGATCTTCATCTCCGACCCGATCGCCGCGTTCGAGGCGTTCCGCAAGGAGAAGTTCGACATCACGGTGGTCGACTTCGACGCCTGGGACGACGAGTACTCGAAGGACACCACGATCACCAGCATCTCGAAGTACTTCGAATACGACCACACCGGCCTGGCCTTCTCCACCATCTTCTGGAACAACCGCCAGCCCCCCTTCGACGACCCCAAGGTCCGTCAAGCGATGACGCACCTCGTCAACCGCGACTGGATCCTCCAGGAGATCGAGCGCGGGCGCGGCACGGTGGCGGTCTGCCCCACCAAGCGCATCTACCCCGGCTACAACAACGACCTGGCGCACATCCCCTACGACCCTGAGGCCGCGAAGGCCCTGCTCGCCGAGGCCGGCTGGGCCGACACCGACGGCGACGGCGTGCTGGACAAGGACGGCGAGCGCTTCGAGTTCGAGATGAAGCTCGGCTCCCAGCGCCGGTTCTACACCCAGGTCTCCGCCCAGCTCGAGGACGCCGCCAACCAGGTCGGCATCCGCATGTCCACGCGCACCCTGGAGTGGTCCACCTTCATCGAGGACTTCTACGAGCGCCGCTTCGACGCCGCCTGCCTCTACAACAGCTTCTCGGACCCCTGGGTCGACCCCTACGACGAGCTCCACAGCTCCCAGGATGTCCCCCGCGGCGGCAACAGCCCCGGCTGGCACAACGACCGCGCCGACGAGCTGATGGAGGCGATGCGGTTGGAGTTCGACACCGAGAAGCGCGACGCCATGTTCCGGGAGCTCTGCGAGATCTTCCAGGACGAGCAGCCCCAGACCCTGCTGGTGCACGGCATCGTGGGCGTGCTGATGCACAGCCGCTTCGAGGATGCCCACGTCTTCCCCACCGGCATGCAGATCCACGAGCTGTGGGTCAAGCCCGAGAACACCCTGCACCAGTAGCCCAGGGGGCCCCCGGACCCGATGCTGGTCTACGTCTTCAAGCGCCTGCTCGCGATGATCCCGACGCTGCTCGGGATCACGCTGATCACCTTCCTGATCATCAACCTCGCCCCGGGCGACCCGGTGGCCACGGGCTTCGGTCAGGACGGCGGCGGCCCCTCAGCCGAGGGCGGGGGCGGCCAGAACCAGGACCGCCTCGCGGACGCCATCAAGGCCAAGAAGAAGCTCCTCGGCATGGTGGCCGAGGACCGCAGCGTCAACGCCTGGCCCCTCACCGGCGACGTCATGGAGCTGTCCGAGCGGGTCGGTGACTTCTCCGGCTGGGGGCACGCCCTGCTGCGCCTGGGCGACGGCCGGGTCGCGGTGGGGACCACCGAGGGCGAGGTGCTGCTGGTCGACCCCGCCACCGGCGCGGTCAGCGCCACCCTGAGCGGGCACACCTCGGGGGTCGGCGCTCTGGCGGTCTCCCCGGACGGCGCCCTGCTGGCCTCCGGCGACGGCCTGGGCGGCGTGCGCACCTGGGCCCTGCCCGACGGCGCCCCCACCGCTGAGCTGGCGCCCCTGGGCAAGCCCATCGGGGACCTGGCCTTCGCCGGGGGCACCCTGCTGGTCGCCGCCCACGACGGCCGCATCCGCGCGATGGACCCGGCGACCCTGCGCATCCAGCAGACCCTGAGCGAGCACAACGGAGGCGTCTACGCCCTGGCGGTGTCCGCGGACGGGTCGCGGTTCTGGTCGGGGGGCTACGACCGGGCGCTGATGGAGTGGTCCACCGCCGACCTCACCGTCCAGCGCACCTCCGACGTGCACGGCGGCGTCATCACCGACCTCGCGCTCTCCCCCGACGGCCGCCGCCTGGCCAGCGCCAGCGACGACCGCAAGCTGCGGATCATCGACCTCGCCGCCTGGGACGCCGAGCCCCTGGTGCTGGAGGGCCACTACAAGTCCGCCACCACCGTCGCCTGGAGCGCCGACGGGGCGCGCCTCTTCTCCGGCAGCCGCGACGAGACGGTGCGCCGCTGGGACGCCACCACCGGCGAAGAGAAGGCCATGAGCGCTGAGACCCCGGGCCGCATCTACGCCCTGGCGGTCGTCGACGGCCGCCTGCTGAGCGTGGGCGACACCTGGAAGCGGGTGCCGGTCTGGAAGCGCTACCTCAAGTGGCTGGTGCGCATCGTCACCTTCGACTTCGACCGATCGTTCGTCGATGATCGCCCGGTCATCGACAAGATCGCAGAGGCGCTGCCGATCACCCTCGGCCTGAACGTCATCGCCATCACCATCATCTACGTGGTGTCGATCCCGCTGGGCGTCCTGGCGGCGGTCAAGCGCGGCAGCACCTTCGACCACGTCAGCTCGGTTGTGCTGTTCATCCTCTACTCGGTGCCGAACTTCTGGCTGGCCACCCTGCTGATCATGTTCTTCTCCTCCAAGCTGCAGTGGGACATCCTGCCCAGCGTGGGGCTCATCTCGGACAACGCCGACGACCTGAGCTACCTCCAGTGGCTGTGGGACGGCGCGCTGCACATGGTGCTGCCGATCACGGTCATGGTGTACGCGGGCTTCGCCAGCCTCTCCCGCTACACCCGGGTCTCCCTGCTGGAGACCATCGGCGCGGACTACGTGCGCACCGCGCGGGCCAAGGGCCTCTCCGAGACGGTCGTGGTGCTCAAGCACGCCTTCCGCAACAGCCTCATCACCATCGTCACCCTGGTGGCGAACCTTCTGCCCGCCCTCATCGGCGGCTCGGTCATCGTGGAGTACATCTTCTCCATCGACGGCATGGGCAAGCTGGGCTTCGACGCGATCCTGACCCGCGACTACCCCGTGATCATGGCGATCACGACCTTCTCGGCCTTCCTCACCCTCCTGGGGATCCTGGTGTCGGACCTGCTCTACAGCGTGGTCGACCCCCGGGTCCGGGCGGAGTAGCCCATGGCGAAGCGCTCCGAGGGCTACTGGGCAAGGATCTGGCGCGACCTCAAGCGCCACCCCTCCGGCATGGGCGGGCTGGTCATCGTGCTGGCGCTGGTGGTGGTCTCGCTCCTGGCCCCCCTGCTGGCCAACGACCGCCCCATCGTGGCGAACTACAAGGACAACTGGCACTTCCCGGCCTTCACCACCTACGTCGACGCCTGGGTCCCCTGGAACTCCATGCGCAACGAGCTGAAGAGCCTGGAGATCACCGAGGGCTACTTCCCCTTCTCCTCCTTCTACGCCGAGCTGGACGGCCAGAGCTGGAAGGACGTCGCGGAGAGCCCCGACATGGGCCTCGCCCTCTGGCCGCCCATCGAGTGGAACCCCAAGAAGTTCGACCCCTCCAGCCTCAAGCTCAAGCCGGGAGAGAGCGCCGAGCACGTCCTGGGCACCGACGACCAGGGCCGCGACGTGCTCAGCCGCATGCTGCACGGCACGGTCGTGGCCATGCTGGTGGGCCTGGTGGCCATGAGCATCTCCTGCGCCGTCGGCATCACCCTGGGCCTCACCGCCGGCTACTTCCGGGGCGTGGTGGACCTGGTCCTGAGCCGCATGACGGAGGTGGTGATGTGCTTCCCCACCTTCTTCCTGATCATCGCGGTGATCGCTTTCCTGGAGCCCAGCATCGTCAACATCATGATGGTGCTCGGCTTCGTGGGCTGGACGGGCATCTTCCGCCTGGTGCGCGGCGAGGTGCTCAAGTCCCGGGAGGAGGAGTACGTGCTCTCCGCCCGCGCCCTGGGCCTGCCCGCCTGGCGGGTGATGTTCCGGCACGTCCTGCCCAACTCCATCTCGCCGGTCTTCGTGGCCATCGCCTTCGGCGTGGCGCGGGCGGTGCTGGCCGAGACCTCCCTGAGCTTCCTGGGCTTCGGCGACCCCAGCGTGCCGTCCTGGGGCGAGATCGTCTACCAGGGCCGGGCCTACGTCTCCCAGGGCCTGTGGCACCTCACCGTGTTCCCGGGCATCGCCATCTTCCTCACCCTGACGTCCTTCAACCTGCTGGGGCAGGGCCTGCGGGACGTGATGGACCCCAAGCTGCGGGAATGACCGCGCCGGACGTGCTGGTGCTGCTGCGGCCGCGCCCCCGGGCCCCCGCCCCCCCCGAGGACACGCCCATCGGCCGCGCCGCCCTCCAGCTCGCAAGCGAGGGCATCGGCGTGCTCATCGGCACCGCCCAGGCGCCCTTCCGCGCGGCCCCCGGCGGCTGGGCGCGCGCCGAGCTGGACCACGTCGTCGCCGTGCACGACCGCTTCCCCTCCTGGACCTGGCCCGACGAGTACGCCCGCGCCCGGGAGGGCATCGCGCACCTGCCCCTCGCCAACCCCCCGACCCTCCAGGACCTCTGCCGGGACAAGCTGGCCTGCCAGCGCAGCCTGGAGGCCGCCGGGATCCCCCAGCCGCCGGTGGAGGGCGACCCCCGCCGCTTCGCGGAGCGCCTGGCCGAGTGGGGCGCGGGCTACCTCAAGCCCAGATATGGCGCCCTGGGCCGAGGCGTCTCCCGGGTCACCCCGGGCGACCCCCTGCCCGCCGAGGGCCCCGGCGCCACCCGCGGGCAGCTCGAGCCGCTCATCCTGCAGAGGGCCGTCCCCCCGCCCCCCGGCGTCGCCGGGCTCGCCCTGCGGGTGCTGACCCAGCGCACCCCCAGCGGCGGCTGGGTCACCGCCTCCCACGTCGCCCGCCGCTCCTTCGCCGACCCGGTGGCCAACGTGGAGCGCGGCGCCGAGGCCCTGCCCGCCGAGGACCTGCTGCCGCGAGCCACCCTCGACGCCACCGACGCCCTGTGTGTCCGGGTGGGCGCGGCCCTCGCCGCCCTGCCCGAGGCCGAGCCCCTGGTCGAGCTGGGCGTCGACGTGGTCATCGACCCCGAGCTGAGGCCCCACCTCATCGAGGTCAACAGCCGCCCCGGCGGGCGCCTCAAGGCCCTCGCCGGCCAGGACGCCGCGCGCTTCGCCGCCGCCCACGTCGAGGCCTGCGCCCGCCCCCTGCGGGCCCTCGCCGCCTGGCCCTGGGCGTGAGGCCCGCGCTCCCCGCGCTGACCGTCCTCGCCCTGGGCGCCGCCGTCGTCGCCGCCCTCACCTGGCCGCTGCCCCTGCACCTGGGGGCCTGGCACCTCCAGGACGCCTTCAGCGCCTCCCACGCCTGGGTGGCCGACCACGTCTTCCAGGCCACGTTCGGCGACCGCCCCCTCGACCCCACCGCCGCCGCCGGCTACCCGGTGCAGCGCCACGGGCCCTTCATCGGCCTGGCCCCCATCCTCGCGTCCTGGGCTCTGCGGCCGGTGGCCGGCCCTCTGGCGGCCTTCCAGGTCATCCACCTCGCCTCCCTGCCCCTGTCGGCCCTGGCGCTGTGGCCCCTGCTGCGCCGCTGGACCGACGCCGACCGGTGGACCTGCGCCGCCGCCTGCCTCACCTTCGGCCTGTGCCCCTACCTGCTCAGCACCCTGAGCATCGGCGAGACCCCCAAGCTGCAGGCCTGGCTGCTGCCGCTGTTCCTGTGGGCCACCGCCCGTTGGCTGGACGGCGAGGCCCGGGGGGCGGCGTGGCTGGTCGCGTTGACCCTGGTGACCGGGTTCACCTCCCCCTACTACGGCCTGGCCCTGCCCCTGGTCATCGTCGCCCACTGCGGGCTGGTGGGGGCCGCCCGCTGGCGCGCGGGGTGGCCCCAGCGCCTGCGCGCGGCCGGCGGCGTGGCCCTCGTCGCCGCCGCCCTCCTGCCGGTGTACCTCTACCTCAGCGGCCCCCCCCGCCCCGTGGAGGAGGGCCTGATGCGCCCCGCCGCCGCCGGGCAGGTCGGCATGGCCCTGCCCCTGCCCCACCCCGTCGCCACCCCCAGGGACCTGCTGCTCGGCAACGCCCTGCCCGCCCGCAGCCCCTACGAGATCGTCCACATGGCCTACCTGGGCCTGCCCCTGCTGCTGGGGGTGGTCGCCCTGCTGGCCCTCAGGCGCGGCGGACGGGGCCTCGGTCCAGGGATCGCCCTGCTGCTCGGCGGCGTGTTGCTGGCCATGGGCCCCAACCTGGCCCTGGGGGAGCAGTTCACCGCCGCGCCCCTGCCCGCCACGGTCCTGGGCTGGATCGGCTACCCCTTCCTGCGCGGCGGCATGTGGTTCCGGCTGGTGGTCCTGGCCAGCCTGGGCCTCTCGGTGCTGCTGGCGGTCGCGGCCAGCCGGCTTCCTCGCGGCGCCTGGATCGCCTGGGCCCTGGCGCTCGTCCACGTCGGCGACGCGGTCCGGGCCACCGGCCCCTGGCCCAAGCCCTCCCGCGCCGTGCCCGGCCTGCGCGCGCTCGCGGAGATGCGGACCTCGATGAACCCGATGGATGGGGCGGTGTTGCACCTCCCCCTGCAGGAGGGCCCCGGCTGGGCGGAGTCCCAGAAGATGCTGCTCGCGGCGGTCGTCCACGGGCGCTACACCACCGGCCTCACCCGGGACGTGCAGACCCCCGAGGCGCAGGCCATGCGGCGCTGGGTGGCCGAGGCCGTCGACGCCCCCGACCCCGCCGCCGCGCTGCGGGCGCGGGGCTTCCGCTACGTGGTGCTCCAGCCCATGCCGCCGCTGCCCATCCGGATCTCCCGGGAGACCCTCACCGAGAAGCTGGGGGAGCCCGCCGGGGGCCCCGGCCTCTGGCGCTGGGACCTCGGGCCTGCCACGCTCGCGCCCCTGGACACCCTGCCCGGCGCGACCCCGTGAGGCGCGGCTGGCCGGCGGTGTTTGTCGTGGCGCTGGTCGTGGTCTGCGCCCTGAGCTGGCCGCTGCCGCTCCGCCTGGGCCAGGCCGACGCCCCCAGCGCCTTCTTCGGCGGACACGCCTGGGTGGCCGACCACCTCTTCCAGGTGGCCTTCGGCGACCACCACCACACCCCCACCTCCGACGCCGGCTACCCCTGGGTGCGGGACGCCCGCTACATCAACTGGGGCCCGACCCTGCTGAGCTGGCCGCTGCGCGCGATGCTCTCGCCGCTGGGGGCGTACCAGCTCGTCCACCTGCTCTCCATCCCCCTGACCGCCCTGGCCGCCTGGCCCCTGCTGCGCCGCTGGACCGACGCCGACCGGGCGACCTGCGCGGCGGCCTGCCTGGTGTGGGGCCTCTCCCCCTTCCTGCTGAGCACCCTGGCCATCGGCGAGACCCCCAAGCTCAACGCCTGGGGGCTGCCGCTGTTCTTGTGGGCCCTGGACCGGCTCATCGGCGGCTCGCTCCGCCATGGCCTCGTGCTCATCGGGATCGTCGTGGCGACCTCCCTCACGTCGCCCTACTACGGCCTGTCCCTGCCCCTGCTGGCCGCAGGGCTCTGCGGGGTCCGGCTGATGACGGGAGCGGGGTGGGGCCCGCGCCTGCGCGCCGCCGCGGGCCTCGGCCTGACCGCCGGGGCTCTGTTGCCCGCGTTCTTCTACTTCAGCCAGCCCTTCGCCCCGGTGCCCGCCCGGGTCTTCCGCCCCGCCGCCGCCGGGGAGACCGGCGCGAACCTGCCCTGGCCCCACCCGGTGGCCACCCCCGCCGACCTGCTCTGGGCCCCCACCCTGGGGCCCCGGGACCCCTACGACGTCATCCACGTCGCCTACCTGGGTTTGCCCCTGCTGCTGGCGGTGGCGGGGCTCCTGCTCTGGCGCCGCGCTCGAGGCTGGCAGGCCGGGCTGCTCCTCCTCCTCGGCGGGATCCTGCTGGCGATGGGCCCGCACCTGGCCGTCGGCGAGCACTTCACCCGCTTCCCCCTGCCCGCCAACGCCCTGGTGCGCCTGGGCTACCCCTACGTGCGCGGCGGCATGTGGTTCCGCCTCACCGTCATCGCGGGGCTGGGGCTGGCGGTGATGCTGGCAGCCTCGACCGCCCCCCTCAAGCGCGGGGCCTGGGTGGCCTGGGGCCTCGCCCTGCTCCAGCTCGGCGACGCCGTCCGGGCCAGCGGCCCCTGGCCCCTGGAGCTCCGTGCCCTGCCTGCGGCCCGGGTCCTGGCCGGGGCCCGCCCCCCGCTAAGGCAGACCGACGGCGCGGTCCTCCACCTGCCCCTGGACACGCAGTCCAAGGCCACCTCCCCCCAGAGCATGGTCACCGCCGCCGTACACGGCCGCCCGAGCAACGGCCTGCCCCGGGACACCCTCCAGCTCGAGGTCAGCGCCCTGCGGCGCCTCGTCATCCAGGCCCTGGAGTCTCCCGACCCCGCCGAGGCCCTGCGCGCGCTCGGCTTCCGCTGGGTCGTGTTCCAGCCGATCCCCGGGGTCCACGCCCGGATCCGCCGGGAGCTGCTCATCGGGAAGCTGGGCCCGCCCCAGGGCGCGCCGGGCTTCGAGGCCTGGGACCTGGGGCCCACGGCCCTGGCTCCTCGGACGGACCTGCTGGGGCCGGTCAGGTGAACTCGGGGCACCAGATGGGGATGGTCGTGGGCTCGATGGTGAGCCCGCCGTCGCTGAAACCGGAGACCGTGTACGTCCCCCAGGCGATGTCCTCGTCGGCGTAGAGCACCTCGGCCTCGATGCTGTCCGACTCGGTGGTGCCGAAGTAGTAGCCCGAGCCGCCGGCCTCCTCCTGGATGCGGACCCGGGCGCCGTCGGCGGCGGTGGTGTAGGTCCCCGCGCCCTCGTAGGTGCCCAGCAGGTCGAGCACCAGCACGGCGACGTGGCTGCTGCCCCGCCAGAACACCCGCAGGTTCGAGCTGCCCGTGGGGTTGGAGCAGGTCGGCTGGTCGAAGGTCAGCGTCGTGTTCCAGCCCCCGCTCAGGGTGAGGGTGAACGGCGAGGGGTCGGCGGGCATGTCCTCGGCGGTCAGCGGGACGTCCTCGCTGTCGTCGGCGCCCGCGCTGTCGCTGTCGACGGGCTCGTCCTTGCCGCGTCCGCAGGCCAGGGCGAGCCCCAGCGTGAGCGCGGCGGCTGCGAGGGAGAGGGTGCGGGTCGGTGTCATCGGCGCCTCCAGGGGCCAGCGTAGCCCGTCGGGGGGGCGGTGTGCAGGCCCGACGCCCCGTTCCCGCCGCGCCCGCGCCGTGATAGCGTGCCCGCCATGAGCCCCGAAGCCGCGCTGCGTGAGGCCCGGTCGCTGCGCCGCCGGGCCCGCTACGCCGAAGCCCTCGCGGTCGTCGACGCCGTCTCTGCCGACGACAGCGAGGCCGGCGCCCGCCTCGGCGTCGAGCGGGCCGACCTCATCCGCTTGCTCGGCCGGGCGGACGAGGCCGACGCCGCGCTGAGCGAGCTGGCCCGAACCGCCGCCGAGCGGGGCTGGGGCGTCGCGCGGATGGAGGCCCTGCGCCTGCGGCTGAGCTGCGCCATCGCGCTCCGCCGCGCCGCCGGGGCCGAGGCGATGGGGCTGGAGGCCCTGCGCCTCGCCCAGGCCCGGGGCGACGCCGAGCTGGAGGCCCGCATCACCTGCGAGCTGGCCCGCCTCGCCTGGGTCGGGGGCGACCTCAAACTGGCCACCTCCCGCATGAACGAGGCCATCGACCTCGCCGCGACCGCCCGCCTGGAGGAGGTCCAGGCCGACGCCCTCACCGAGCTGGCCCACCTTCGCCTGGCCGCCGGGGAGCCCGCCGTGGCCGCCGCGGTGGCCCGACGGGCGGTGGCCCTCGCGACGCGGGGCGGCGCCGGCACCAGCGCAGGGCGGGCCTGGCAGGCCCTCGGGCTGACCCTCAACGCCTCGGGGCAGCGCGCCGACGCCGAGGAGGCCCACCGCGAGGCCCTCGCGATCTTCGAATCCCTGGACCACGCCCCGGGCCAGGCCTGGGCCCTCGACAGCCTGGGCGAGCTGGCCCGTCACCAGGGCGCCCTGGAGGACGCCGCGGACCTCCACAGCCGCGCCGCCGCCCTGCTCCGGCCCCACGGCCGGGGCGCGGACCACCTCACCCGGCTCAACCTCGCGCTCGTCCGGGTCGCCCAGGGGCGCTTCGAAGACGCCGCCGCCCTGCTCGACGCCCTGGAGGCCGAGAGCCGGGACGCCGCCACCCGGCTCCGGCTGCGTGTGGCCCGGCTGCCCGTCGCGGTGGGCCTCGGCGATCACGCCCGCTGGCAGAGCGACGCGGAGGCGGTGCGCGGCGCGGTCGCGTCCCTGCCCGCCGAGCCCGACACCGCCTGGCTCCTGGAGCGGGCGGGCGCCCTGGCCGGCGGCCGGAGCCCCGCGCGTTGGCAGGAGCCGGCCACCGTGGCGTGGTCCCTGGCCCTGGAGCAGTGGTCCGCCCTCGGCCAGCAGCCCGCCGTGGCCCGGTGCCGGGCGGCGCTCGCGGCCCTCGGGGCGGCCGGCGCCCCGATCCGGCTGGGGGCCTTCACCCTGCAGGACGTGCTCGGCCGGGGCGGCATGGGGCAGGTCTGGCGCGGCGCGCACCGCAGCGGGGCCCCGGTCGCCGTGAAGGTCCTCAGCGCGGAGGTGCTCCACGGCCCGGAGGCCCGCCGCGCCCTGACCGCCGAGGTCCGCGCGGTGGCGGCGCTGCACCACCCCCACATCATCGCCCTGTTCGACCACGGCGACGTCTCCCTCGCGGCCGAGGCCCTCAGCGGCGGCCGCCTGCAGGCCGGCAGCCCCTACCTCGTCATGGAGCTGGGGCACGGCGGCTCCCTGGAGCCCCTCTGCGGCCGGCTCCCGTGGGACCGCTGCCGCACGCTCCTGCTGGAGCTGCTCGACGCCCTGGCCCACGCCCACGCCCGCAGCCTGCTCCACCAGGACCTCAAGCCCGACAACGTGCTGCTGGAGGACCCCCGGGACCTGCGGGCGGGGCTGAAGCTCACCGACTTCGGGCTGGCCCGCGCCATCGGCGGGGGGCCGCGGCGGCGCATCGTGGGCACCCCGGCCTACATGGCCCCCGAGCAGCTCCGCGAGGCCTGGCGGGACCTGGGGCCGTGGACCGACCTCTACGCCGTGGGCTGCCTGGCGACCGCGCTGGTGACCGGCCACCCCCCCTTCGAGCGGGACGACGTCCAGGAGCTGGTCCGCGCCCACCAGATGGAGCCGCCCCCGCCGCTGGTGCCCCGGGTGCCCGTGCCCGTCGGCTTCGACGCCTGGCGCCGCCGCCTGTTGGAGAAGTCCCCTCGGGCGCGCTTCCTGAGGGCCGCGGACGCCGCCCACGCCCTGCGCACCCTGCCCGAAGCCCCCCTCCTGCCGGCCGGCGCCGCTGTCGCGCCCCCGCTGCCGCCGCCGACCGCCGGCGCGGCCACCTTCTTCCTCGACCTGGAGCCCGAGGCGTCGCCGGCCCCCTCCCCCGCCGCCGAGGCCTACCCGCTGCCCCCCATCCCGGCGGACTGGCGGCGCCCCGACCCCGGGGAGACCCCCCGCGCCCTCGCCGACGCCGGGCTCAAGCTGTTCGGCCTGCGGCGGCTCGCCCTGGTCGGCCGGGAGCGCGAGCGGGACCGGCTGTGGGCGGCGCTGCGGGACGACCGGGCGCGGGTGGTGGTCATTCGGGGGCCGATCGGGGTGGGCAAGAGCCGCCTGGGCGAATGGCTGATGCGCCGGGCCCACGAGACCGGGGCGGCGTTCACCGCCCAGCTCCACGCCGACCCCACCACCGGCGGGCGCCTGCCGCGCACCCAGTTCCGCTGGTCGGGCCTCCAGGGCGCCGACCTCGTCGAGGCCGCCGCCGTCGAGCTGCAGGCCATCGGCGAGGACGACCCCTTCATGGCCCAGGCGTTCGCCGAGCTGATCGAGCCGGGCAGCGCCGGCCTCGCCTTCCCCTCCCCCCGCCACCGCCTGTTCGCCGGGCTGACCGCGCTGCTCCGCTATACGCGAGGCCGCAAGCTGGCGGTCTTCGTGGACGACGTCCACCGCGATCCCGACATCATCGGCATCGCGGAGAACCTGCTCGCTGCGCTGTCCGACCTGCCGGTGCTGCTGGTGCTCGCCGCGCGGGACGGCGACACCGCCGCCGACCCCCAGGCCCTCGACCGCCTGCTCGCCCTGGAGGGCGCTGAGGCCCTGCGGCTGGGGCCGCTGCCGGTCGACGCCCTGATGGGGCTGCTCATGGACGCCCTGCGCCTGCAGGAGTCCCTGGCCCGCCGGGTGGCCCGGCGCAGCGGCGGCAGCCCCCGCTTCGCCCTGGAGCTGGTCGGGGACTGGGTCGAGCGCGGGCTGCTGGTCAGCGCGGAGGGGGGGTTCGCGCTGCGCCCGGGGGCCTCCCCGTCCCTGCCCGACAGCCTCCACCAGGTGTGGAGCGCGCGGGTGGACCGGCTGCTCGGCCCCCAGGCCGAGGACGACCGCAAGGCCCTGGCCCTCGCCGCCCAGCTCGGTGAGGAGGTCTCCGCCGTCGAGTGGTCCACCGCCTGCGCCGCCCTCGGGCTCACCCCGCCCCACGACCGGGTGCAGACCTTCATCTCCAACGGCCTCGTGCAGCCCCGAGACGATGGCTGGCGCTTCTCGGTGGAGGTCCTGCGGGAGAGCCTGCTGCGGGACGCCCGGGAGCGGGGCTGGGAGACCGCGCTGCACGCCGCCTGCGCCGAGGCCCTGGCCGGCGAGGGGGGCGCGCGGCTCGGGCTGCACCGCCTTGCCGCCGGGCGCGCGGTGGAGGCCATCGCGCCGATGATCGAGGGCATGCGCCGCCACCTGGACCAGGCCGAGTTCGCCGAGGTCGTCGCCCTCGGGGCCCGGGTGGAGCAGGCCCTCACCACCGCGGGGGCCCCTCTGGACGACCCGCGGCGCTTCCGCGCCGGCCTGTTCAGCGCCCGCGCCCTCAACAGCATGGGCCGGGGCGCCGAGCTGGCCCAGCGGGTCCGCGGCCTCCTGGACGCCGGGCCGCCCCCCGCCGAGCGCGCCGCCCTCCTGCGGCTGCTGGGCAGCGCCTTCCTCACCGTCGGGGAGCTGGAGCGGGCCACCGAGACCTTCGAGGAGGCCGTGGAGGGCTTCGCGTCCCTGGACGACGTCGACGGCGAGGGCGTCGCGCTGTACGGCCTCGCCTCCGCGCTGCGGGCCCGGGGCGAGCTGGCGGCGGCCCTGCCCATGCTGCTGCGGGCCCGCCGCCTGCTGGACCAGACCGGCAACCTGCGGCGCGCCACCGCCGCTCGCATCGCCCTGGGCAACCTCTACGCCATCCTCGGTGAGCCCGAGGAGGCCGAGCGGCTGCTGACTGAGGCCCTGGAGCTGGCCCGGCAGACCGGCAGCGACACCGCCCGGATCGCCACCTTGAACGGCCTCGCTGAGCTGGATCGCCGGGCCGGGCGGCTGCGCAGCGCCCAGGTCCGCTACGAGGAGGTCGCCCGCGCCGCGCTGGCCTCGGGCAGCAACCTCCGCCCCATCGCCCAGCTCAACCTCGCCCAGGTGCTGATCGCCCGGCAGCGGTGGCGGGAGGCCCGCACGCTCCTGCGCGAGGTGCGCGAGACCCTGGCGCGCGATCGCCGGGGCGGGCTGGAGGCGGTGGCCTGGGCCCTGCTCGCCACCCCGGAGCTGGAGGTCGGCGAGCGGGGCGCGGCGCAGGCTGCGCTGGAGCGCGCGGGCGCGCTGGTCGCGGAGACCGGCTTCGCGGAGCCCGATCTCGTGGAGGCCTTCGAGCGCGCCGCCGAGGTCGCGGCCCGCGACGGCGCCCACGCCATCGCCGCCGCCGCCCGGGCGCTGGCCCGGGATCAGTCCGCCCGGCTGGGTCGCTCCCCGTGAACGGGGTCACAAGGCGGCCCGAACCCGGTGTAGGCTGAGCGCGAACCCCAGGGTGACGTCATGCCTGCCAGCCCCCAGGACGGAGGGCCGCCCAGCGCGGACGCGCTCCGGGCACAGGGACTCGGGTGGCTCCTGGAGACGAGCTTCCTCGGGCACCTGGGCCGCGCGGAGCAGGACCGCGTGCTCGCCGCGTGCAGCTGGAAGGAGCACGGACGCGACGCTCTGATCATCCGGGAGCGACAGCCGGGCCTGGGCGCCGAGCTGCTGGTGAACGGCCACTGCGCCGTGCTCATCCCCGGGCCGGACGGCGCGCTGGCCCCCGTCGCCCGGCTGGGCCCGGGGCACCTCGTGGGCGAGCGCTCGCTGCTGCTCGACGCGCCCACCGGGGCCCGGGTGGTGGCGATGAGCCCGGTGCGCAGCCTGCACCTGCCCGCCGCAGCCTTCCGCACCCTGCTGGAGCAGCTCCCCGCCCTGCGCCGCTACGTCGAGGACCTGGTCTCCCTGCGCGACCGCAGCGTCGAGCTGACCGACCTGCTGCTGCGCAACCCCTTCCTGCGATCCCTGGGGCGGGACGACCTCTCCCGCTTCCTCCAGGGCGCCTGCATGGAGCGCCCCAGGCTGGGGGACGCCATCGTCCGGGCCGGGGAGCGCACCGCGGACGTCTACGTGGTCGTGGCCGGCGAGGCCGCCGTCTACACCGTCCGCCCTGACGGCGTGCGGGAGCGCATCACCACCCAGGGCGCGGGCTGGCTGTTCGGCCACGCCGCCGCGCTGCTGGACCAGCCCCGCAGCGCCGACGTCATCGCGATGACCGACTGCGAGCTGCTGCGGGTGCGCGGCCCGGCCTTCCTGGAGATCGTCAACCGCAACGCCCGGCTGCGGCGCCAGCTCTACCGGGACCTCGCGGAGATGGACCTCCCCGACATCACCCGGGAGGACTGGCAGGGCCGCCCCCTGGCGGTGTCCATCTACAACGCGGCGGCGCGGCTGGGGGCCACCACCCTGGCCTACGCCGCCGCCGCGGTGCTGTGCAGCGAGGGCGAGCCCACCCTGCTCGTGGACCTCATGGGGGACAAGACCGCCGCGCGCCTGGGCTTCGCGGTCACCGAGGAGCGGCTGGCCGGCGTGCCCATCCGGCGCATGACCTCGCCGGGCGCCTGGCGCTTCCAGGTGCTGTGGCCGGCGAACCGGGGCGAGGCCCCGCGCTTGATGAGCGCCCTGCGCGCTCAGGGCGGCGGAGGCTTCATCCTGGTGGCCGCCTCCACCCAGTCCCTGGAGGACCGCGAGGCGACCCAGGCCGCCGACGGCGTGGTGTTCGTCAGCCGGGGGCCGGCCGAGACCTGGGAGGTGCCCGACCGGCGCGGTCAGTTCCGCATCGACGCGGTGCGGCTGGGCCAGGGCGCGGTGCGCGGGGTCGGCATGGACCGCAACACGGTGCGCGTCGGCGACGACCCCTGGGCCGCCGAGCGGTTCTGGACCCACGGCGAGCTGTGCGCGCTCTCCGACCCCAAGCGCCCGCTGGGCCGCTCGGCGCACCGGCTGGTGCGGGCGCTGCGGGGGCGCACGGTGGGCCTGGCCCTGGGGGGCGGCGGGGCCTGGGGCTTCGGCCACATCGGCCTCATCCGCGCCCTGGAGGAGGCCGACGTCCCGATCGACTACGTCGCGGGCACCTCCTTCGGGGCGGTGGTCGGGGGCATCTACGCGGTGTCCGGCCTGACCGGGCTCAACGCCCTGGTGGAGCAGCGTCGCCGCATGCTGGCGGTCGCCACGGCCTCGACCGTGAGCACCCGGGTCATCCAGCGCTTCGTCGACGGCATCGTGGACGGGCGCCCGATGGGGGCCACCGAGGTGCCCTTCTTCCCGGTGGCCACCGACGTGCTCTCCGGGCGGCAGGTGGTGCTGCGTCAGGGCAGCGTCGGCGAGGGGGTGCGCTCCTCCTCGGGCATGCCCGGGGTGTTCCCGCCGATGCGGGTGGGCGCGAACCGCCTCGTGGACGGGGGCGTGGTCAACAACGTGCCCGCCTCGGTGGTGTGGGAGGCCGGCGCGGACTTCGTCATCGCCTCCAACGTCGTGCCCCCCAACCCGGGCGGCCACCAGCGGCGGCCGGGGCGCGGGGTGCGCGACCGGATCTCGGACT
Organism: Alphaproteobacteria bacterium; assembly: GCA_020632795.1. Lineage (GTDB taxonomy): Bacteria > Myxococcota_A > UBA796 > UBA796 > CAJQPC01 > JACKEV01. Next base: position 275,256 of record JACKEV010000016.1, on the reverse strand, counting down.
GGACCATCGCCCGGCTCGACGACCTCCAGCGCGCCATGTACCTGCTGATGTGGCAGGGCGGGCAGGACCGCAGCCGGGTCGCCGACTTCGTCTTCGACGCGACCCTGGGGGACTGGGCGGTCTACGACTTCGCCGCGGGGGACCGCATCTCCGAGGAGGCCTACCGCCAGGCGGTCGAGCACATCAAGGACCTCCAGCGGGCCTACGAGGCCGGCGCGGAGCTGTTGACGTAGACTGCGGGGCCATGAGCGCCGACCCGAACCGCCCCCCCCGGCCCAACATCAACGCCCAAGGCGAGCTGGTGTTCGAGGCTGAAGGCCTGCACCACAGCGTGTTGACCGACCTCTACCACGAGCTGATGGTGATGTCGTGGACCGGGGTGCTGGGGATGGGCTTCCTGGGGTATGTGCTCATCAACGTGGGCTTCATGGTGCTCTTCGCCCTGGAGCCCGGCTGCGTGGAGGGCGCCCGGGGGGTCACCGACCTGTTCTGGTTCAGCGTGCAGACGCTCTCCACCATCGGCTACGGCGGCATGGCCCCCGCGACCCCCTACGGCCACGTGCTGGTCACCCTGGAGTCCTTCGTCGGCCTGACCTCGGTGGCCCTGGCCACGGGCCTGGTGTTCGCCAAGTTCTCCCGCCCCTCGGCCCGGGTGGTCTTCTCCGAGCCGATGGTCGTCCACGAGCGCGACGGCGTGCCCTGCCTGATGTTCCGCATGGCCAACGAGCGCCGCAACCAGGTGGCCGAGGCCCGCGTCGCGGTCACCCTGCTCAAGGACGAGATCACCGCCGAGGGCCACCACCTGCGCCGCTTCATCCACCTGCCGCTGGAGCGCGACACCTCGCCGGTCTTCGCCCTGACCTGGACCATCATCCACCGCCTGGACGAGACCAGCCCCCTCTACGGCCTGAGCCGCCAGAACCGGGACGAGATGCTCCTGGGCATGGTCGTCTCCCTCACCGGCCTCGACGGCACCCTCATGCAGACCGTGCACGCCCGGCACATGTACTTCGCCGAGGCCATCGAGTTCGACGCGAAGTTCTCGGACATGGTGGACTTCAGGGAGGGGCGCCTGAAGATCGACTTCGGCAGGCTGCACGAGACGGAGCCGACCCAGCGCTCCTGAAGTCCAGCGTTGATGGCTCGAACAGACAAAATAGCTGATATAGCTGTAATGGACTTCTTGGAGGCCAGGATGACCAAGATCGACCGGACCGCCTGGGCGGCGACCCTGGGCGCGACCGAAGCGAAGAACGCATTCGGTCACGCGCTGGAGACCGCGATCCACGAGGGCCCCGTCCTCATCACGAAGCACCAGACCCCCCGGGCCGTGCTGATCTCGGTGGAGAAGTACGAGGGCCTCGTCCAACGGCAGCGGGGCCCCCTGGACGCGCTCTCCGATGAGCTTGACACGCTGCTGGACCAGATGCAGACCCCCGAGACCCGGGCGGCCCTGGACCAGGCGTTCAACGCGACCCCCGAAGCGCTCGGTCAGGCGGCCCTCCTGGAGGCCGAACAGAGTGGATGAAGGGCCGGTCATCCCCCGCATCTACGTCCTCGCGGGCACGAACGGCGCCGGAAAGAGCAGCATCGGCGGCGCGGTCTTTCGCGCGCGCGGCGCGGACTACTTCAACCCCGATGAGGTGACCCGCCGCATCCTGGCGGCCGGTCACGCGAGCACGCTCTCCGAGGCCAACAGCCTCGCCTGGCACGAGGGGAGGCGGCTGCTCGAGCGCGCCATCCGCGAGCGCAAGACCCACGCCTTCGAGACCACCCTGGGTGGGAGGACCATCACGTCCCTCCTCCTGCTGGCGGCCACCCGGGGCATCGCTGTGCGCGTCTGGTACGCCGGGCTGGAGAGCCCGGAGCTTCACCTCCAGCGTGTCCGTGCGCGGGTCGCCAGGGGGGGCCACAACATCCCTGAGTCAAAGATCCGGGGCCGCTTCGACGCCAGCCGGGAGAACCTGGTGAAGCTCATCCCGACCCTGGACGCGCTCCGGGTCTTCGACAACAGCCAGGAGGCGGATCCGAAGACCGGACAGGCGCCGCAGCCGCGCCTCCTGCTTTGGATGGAGCGGGGGAGCATCATCGCCCCCGATCGGTCCGCGCTAGCAGACACACCACCCTGGGCGAAGCCGATCGTCGCGGCGGGCCTCAAGCGCCACCTGCAGGGCCCTCACCCCCACTCGTAGAACCCGCGCCCCGTCTTCTTGCCCAGCCGCCCCTCGGCCACCATGTCCCGCATGAGCTGCGGCGGCTTGAACGCCGGGTTGCCCAGGGCCTCGGCCAGGTACTCGCCGATGTGCAGGCGCACGTCCAGGCCCACGAGGTCGGTGAGCTTGAGCGGCCCGATGGGGTGGCGGTAGCCGAGCACCATCGCGGTGTCGATGTCCTCGGGGGAGGCCACGCCCTGCTCCACCATGCGGATGGCCTCCATGCCCAGGCAGACCCCCAGCCGGGAGGTGGCGAAGCCGGGGAAGTCCCGCACGGTGATGCAGGTCTTGCCGATGGCCGCGCCGAAGCCCTGCACCGCCGCCAGCACCTCGTCCCGGGTGCCCTCGTGCACGACCAGCTCCAGGAGCTTCATGATGTGCACCGGGTTGAAGAAGTGGGCCCCGATGACCCGCCCCGGGTCGTCCAGCACCCCGGCGATGGCGGCGATGGACAGGGAGCTGGTGTTGGTCGCGAAGATCGCACCCTCGGGAGCCAGCTCCTGGAGCTGCCGGAAGAGATCCTGCTTGAGGCCCAGCTTCTCGGGCACCGCCTCCACCAGCAGGTCCGCCTCGTCGGCCACCGCCTCCAGCGTCAGCGTCCCGGTGATCCGGGCCAGCGCCGCCTCCATGTCCTCCGCCGCGACCTTGCCCCGCTCGACCCCCTTGGCCAGGTCGCGCTGGATCGAGGCCAGGGCGCGGTCGAGCACCTCCTCCGAGATGTCGAAGAGCGCGACCTCAAAGCCGCCCAGCGCCGCAGCGTGCGCGATGCCGTGGCCCATCGTCCCGGCGCCGATGACGCCGACCTTGCGGATCTCCATGTCTGCCTCCGTCAAATGCGTTCGATGAGGGTCGCCACGCCCTGGCCCACGCCCACGCAGAGCGTGGCCAGCCCGCGGTCGCCGCCGGTGCGGTCCAAAGCGCCCATCAAGGTGGTGAGGATGCGCGCGCCCGAGCAGCCCAGGGGGTGCCCCAGCGCGATGGCGCCGCCGTGCAGGTTGACCCGGGCCTCGTCCAGGCCCAGCACGCGGATCACCGCGAGGGACTGGGCGGCGAAGGCCTCGTTCAGCTCGACGACGTCGACGTCATCGAGGCTCCAGCCCGCCAGGGCCAGGGCCTTCTGCGTGGCCGGCACCGGGCCGATGCCCATGACGGTGGGGTCCACGCCCGCCGCCGCCCGCGCCACGACGCGGAACCGCGGCGTCAACCCCAGCTCCGCCGCCCGCGCCCGGGTGGTGATCAGCAGCGCCGCCGCCCCGTCGTTCAGGGTCGAGGAGTTGCCGGCGGTCACGCTGCCGCCCTTGCGGAACGCCGGCCGCAGCCGGGCCAGCTTCTCCAGGGAGGTGTCCCGCCGGGGCCCCTCGTCCGCAGCGACGACCACGGGGTCCCCCTTGCGCTGCGGGATGGACACCGGGGCCAATTCGCCGTCGAACCAGCCGCTGTCCTGGGCGGCGATGGCCTTGTGGTGCGAGGCCAGGGCGAAGGCGTCCTGATCCGCTCGGGAGATGTCGTAGCGGTCCACGAGGTTCTCGGCGGTGCAGCCCATCGCCTCCAGCGGAAACAGCGCCTCCATCCTGGGGTTGGGGAAGCGCCACCCCAGGGAGGTGTCGAAGCCGGTGATGTTGCCGGCCTTGGGCGCGGTGGGGCCGCGGGGGAACACGTAGGGCGCCCGGCTCATGCTCTCCACGCCCCCGGCGATGTAGACCGAGCCGTCCCCCACCGCCGCCGCACGGGAGGCCTGGTTCACCGCCTCCAGCCCCGAGGCGCACAGCCGGTTGACCGTCACCCCGGGCACCGACTGGGGCAGCCCGGCCAGCAGGACCGCCATGCGGGCGACGTCGCGGTTGTCCTCGCCCGCCTGGTTGGCGCAGCCGAAGAACACGTCGTCCACCAGCGCCGGGTCGACGCCGGTGCGCTCGACCAGCGCGCGGATCGCGTGCGCCGCGAGGTCGTCAGGGCGGACCCCCGCCAGGCCCTGGAGGAAGCCGCCGATCGGCGTGCGGACGGCGTCGATGATCACGGTCTCGTGCATGAGGACTCCGGGTGGGAGTCCCGGGTATCGCGATCCCGGACGCTCCGGTAGGGCGACCCGGAGCGGTCACTTTCCGGTCGCGCAGCCGCAACCGTCGGGCGATCGCCTTCTATCCGGCGGTTGACAATTTCTTTACGGGACGCAGGTCAGCGCCAGGGTCCCATCCTCAGCCAGGGCGCTCATGAAGCCCTCGTCGGTGCGGTCGTTGTCCGCGTAGCCCCCCTGCACGTAGAGCCGGCCGCCCTCGACCACCGCCGAGTAGTACCGCCGGTCCACCCCGAACGCCCCCGCCTCGGTCCAGGAGCCCGCCGTCGGGTCGAGGGTGTAGACGTCCCGGTGGCCGGCGTCGTCGCCCGGCAGCACCACCACCCGCCCCGCCCCGCCGTGGGCAGCCAGCCAGTAGCCCATGTCCTGCGGCGGCGCCGGCATCGCCGCCCACGCCCCCAGCACCCCGTCCGCCCCGATGGAGGCAGCCCACGCGGCCGTGCGCCAGTCCCCGCCTCCGACCCGCGTGCTGCCCACCACCACGAGCTGCCCGCCGGCGATCCCCCCGCTGACGATGCCGTCGAAGGGCTCCGGCAGCGGATCCGAGGCCGTCCAGCCGTCCACCGCGCCCCCGCCCGCCGCCGAGGCCACGTACACCCGGTCCTGCGCGATGGAGACGATGACCGCCTCGTGGACCCGCAGGGCGTTGGTATAGCCGGGGGCGTCCATCTCGACCCAGGCGCCCACCGCGCCCACCGCGTCGATGGGCGCGTACCAGGCGGTGGGCCCGTCGATCGCGTAGAGGGTGTCGCCGACGATGGCCAGGCGCACCTCGTCGCCGGTGGGCAGCGCGGGGCCCTCCCGCCAGCCGCCCAGCCGCCCGTCGTCCAGGATGGGCGCCAGGGACACCCCCTCGGAGAGGTCTCCGCCGCCGACGGCCATCCAGCCCCCGCCCGCCGCCGCGTCGTGGCTGGCGAAGGCCCCGGGCAGCGGCGTCACCGGCCCCCAGTCCAGGGCGTCGTCGAAGCCGTCCGCCCGGAAGCCGCCGCTCCAGCTCGCCCCCCAGCGGTCCCGCTCGAAGATGACCTCAATGGTGGGCTCCCCGCCGCGCGCGGCGCTGCACCAGCCCAGCATGCGGGGGGCGTCCGCGCCCTCGGCCATCCGGGCGTTGACGGCCTCGACCAGCGCGGCGGCGTCGTCCGGCTTCCGCAGGGAGAGCACCCCGTGGCTGGCGACCGCGTCCAGGGTGCTCGACGCGCCCCGGCCCAGGGCGACCCCCAGCACCGCCCGGTCCCCCCGGGCCTCGATCAGCTCCTCCACCGTGGGCTCGACGGGGCCGTCCCCGCCGTCGCTGAGCACGACCACCACGCCCCGGACCGCGTCCGCGTCGGGGTCGAAGCGCTCGTCCCAGGCGTCCAGGACCTGCTCCAGGGCCGGATGCAGCGCCGAGGACGCCCCCGGGGCCGGCGAGAGGCCCTCGATCGCGGCTATCGCGGCGGCGTGGTCCCGGGTGAAGTCCTGGGCGACGCTCAGGTCGTCCGCGAAGCTCGCCACCATGACCGGCTGGCCCTCGGCGAGCTGGGCCACGACGCCGCGCGCCACCTCCTGCGCCGCCGCGAACCAGCCCTCCGGCGGGTCCCCCGCGTCGAGGAGCAGCACCATCGGGCGCACCAGATCCGCCTCGGCGGGGCCGCGCAGGGTGACGTCCACCGCCTCACCATCCTCGGTGACCGTCAGCTCGTCCACCCCCACGGCGTCCACCGGGCGGCCCTTCGCGTCGGTGATCTCCACCCACACCACCGCCCGGCTGGGGGCCCCCGCGCCCGCGAACAGCCCCGTCATGGTCAGGGGGCTGGCGTAGTCTCCGCAGCCGACCAGGGGGAACAGGGCGAGGAGGAGGTGTGTCCTCCGCAGTGTGGTTCGCATGGCGCGCTCCGAGGGCCGGCCCTGACTCTACCCGACCGCGACCCGCTTGACGACGACGCGCCGCCGGGTAATGCTTCGGACAGAAATGAGCAGATGTGCTACTCAAACTGCACACCCCTCTCCCCGGAGCCTGACACCGCCGTGCGCCGCTCCTGCCCGATCGCGCCAGAGGTTGCCCCCACAGGGCCTCTGGCGCTTTTTTTCGGGCCCTCGTCGTGCAAACGGGGCCGCTCAGGTCAACCGCCGGTCTGGGGACAACTGTTCAAATGCGTGCAATTCCAGAAGCAATCCTTTAGAGTCAAGACCTGGAGACATCGAGCCGGCGGCTGCCCTGTGCAACCGGCCGCGCGCTCGAACATCTCCGGATCCCAGCTCTTTGCTCGCCGACCCCTCAACCACGCGCACCCCCCGTAGACCGACTTCCGGAGTCCCTGATGATCGCAGAGACCTTGCGCCAGGCCATCGCGCAGAAGGAGTGGACCATCAGCAGAGCCGCGCGGGAGGCCGACGTCGATCGGACCTTCCTCAGCCGCCTGCTGTCCGGACACCCGCCGCCGCGGGCGCGCGATGGCCGAAAGAGCGCGGACGACGACCCACGCTACGAGCAGCTCGCCGCTGCGCTGGGGCTCGACCCGGACGCCTTCCTCAACCAGGTCCAGCGGGAGCAGGAGCTTCGGACGGGCAACACCCCCGACGCCCACAACCTGCTGCTCAGCCGCGTGCTGGCCGACGTCCAGCGCGAGTACGACCCGGAGACCACCGCCGAGCTGAACCTCGTGGTGGGCCGGCTCGGCCAGCGCATCCAGGAGTCCGGCGGCACGATGGAGTTCTATCGGCAGCTCCTCGCTCAGCCTGCGCTTCACCGGCGTCGGCGGGCGGGGGCGTCGCAGTCCAGCCCCGAGCTGATGATCGCCAACCACAAGGGCCGCGACCCGCTCTGGGTGGACGACAACCTCCCGCCCCTGTGCGACGCGCTCATCGAGCTCGGCTACCGCTGTCACACCGTCCAGGTCGACGTGGGCCTGGACGTGCGCTTCGACATGGCCGCCGTGCTCCAGAAGCTCGGCACCCGCGAGCCTGTCGCCATCCGGCAGGTCATGGGCCTCTCGCCCGGCTGACCGGCCCCCCGAACCGGAACGTCACCACCGACGCTCGGGCGGGGGGCCCGCGCCGGGGTTATTCAGACCCGATGTCCGGAGGATCCGCTCCCGGTGCGCCGGGAGTGATACGACGTTCTGAAGATGCTCTTCGCCTCCATCACTGAGTTCGGCGCGGTCAGCGCCGGGTACCGGAAGGTGCTGGACGACCTGCGTGGCCGGCAGCGCAGGCTTGACCTGCTGCTGGAGGAGGAGCGTCTGTTCGCGGCCACCCTGGGCCCGACCGACCTCGTCGAGATCCTGCTCTTCGACAGCTTCTTCCCGCTGTCTGAGGTGGGCGGCAGCGGCGCCCAGGCCTTCCGCCGGGCCAGCGGGGTGTGGTGCCCCCAGCCCGGCCAGGACGGCATCGACACGCCCCCGCTGGGCCTGCCCGCCTACGCCTCCGAGCTGGCCGAGGTCTGCTGCATCCAGGACGCGATGGCCGAGGACCCCGCCCGCCCCTTCCTGGCGGTCATCTACGCCAAGTCCTCCCCCATCGCGCGGCTCTGCCTGCCCCCCCAGGGCGAGGAGGGCGGGGAGCAGCTCATCCGCGCGATGCTGCGCCTCTTCCTGAACCCCGACTCCGACGTCTGGAGCGAGGACCTGCGCACCTACCGCCAGCACGCGGTGGGCTACAGCCGCTGGCCCGAGGACCTGCCGCCGCTGCGGGTCGCGCCCCTCGGCGGCCTCGACAGCGTCGACCTGGTGTTCCTCGTGCGCGCCAGCCGGCTGGAGCAGGTCGGCGCGGTCGCCTGGGCCCTGCGCAAGCAGTCCATGGGCGTCACCTGGCCCGCCGCCCGCTTCCCCCGCGCGGTGGAGAACGCCCGCCGCCTCCTGGGCATGCAGGGCCAGGTCATCGACGACGAGAGCTGGGATGAGTCCCCGCTGTTCTCCAACACCTCCAGCACCCTGGGCGTGCCCATCCGGGTCCGGGAGCAGCGCCCCGAGCGCGCCCACCTCGTCGGCCAGTACAGCCCCGACCACCTCGGCCCGTGGTGGATGCTGGAGAGCCCCCAGGGCAGCACCTGGCCCGCCGCCGACGAGATGGCGCTGCTGGTGCGCTACCGGTTCATGCCGGGCTTCTTCCGCACCGTCGGCGACGCCCTGCCCGGCGCCCTGTCCGACGTGGACGAGGGCTCCCTGCTCCAGCTCTTCGGGCAGCGGGACGCCCTGGCCTACAACCAGCGCATCCTCCAGGAGCCCCACCAGATCCAGCCGGTCAGCCGCTACGCGGTGGACGACCTGCTCTCCTTCATGTCCTCGCTCACCGGGGCCGCCGAGCGCCCACCCCCCAGCGGGGTCAGCTCGGTCACCGAGATCGCCCTGGTGGTCCACCACCCCCGGCGCCTGCGCGAGGTGATGCCGGGCAACACGCTCATTGACGCCTTCCGGGCGCGGCTGGAGGGGGTGCGGGACTTCCACCTCCAGCGCAGGGCCACCGACTTCCCCGGCCCCTGGATCGGCACCTGGCTCCAGGGCGCGAAGGTCGCCGGGCTGTCCTACCCGGTCACCAACGGGGTGCTGAACCTCATCTGCTCGGTGCTGGACTACCTGGACGAGGACCTCGAGAACTTCATGGACCTGCTGCCGCCCATCCGCATCCTGGTGGAGTGGGCGGACGCCTACCGGCGGCAGGCCGGGGTCGACCGCATCCTGGAGCGCCCCCTCACCGACGAGGACATCAGCTTCTGGACCTGGGAGATCTGGCAGCACCTGCGCGACCAGCCCCTGCCGCCCCAGCTCCGCGAGGCGGGCGCCTTCGCGCGGTTCTACGAGAACCTGGAGCAGCTCGCCACTTTCCGCGGCCGGCGGGACCACCCCCTGCGCGCCCCCAACGGCACCCTGGCCTTCGAGGGCCACGCCGGCTACCGCGTGGCCCGCGACGCCTTCATCACCTACGTCAAGACCCTCGCCCGGCAGTACGACCTCACCTCCCGGGACATCGAGGACCGCATCATCATCCTGGACAGCTCCACCGGGCGGCCTACCTGCGCGGCCGAGCCCGGGGGCACCGCGGTGGTGCGGGTCTCGGCGATGGCGGTGCACCACCCGCTGCACTGGGTCTTCGGCCACGAGATCGCCCACGCCCGCTTCGCCCACACCAAGGTCAACAGCCGCCCCGACCTGTTCCGCGCCGGCCACGCGCTGGTCGACGCCGCCGGGCTGCCCCGCAACCTGCTGCGCGGCACCATCGAGGAGCTGCTCTCGGCGGTGGGCAACTCCCTGTGGGACGAGTTCGCCAGCGACGAGGGCTCGCCGTTCTGCCGGGCCATCGCCGACGTGCTCACCGAGGTGCCCGCCGACCTGCTGGAGTGGCGCTCGCTGATGGTCCAGGGCGACGCCCCGGGCCAGGCCGCGCGGCGCTTCTGGTTCGTGACCGGGCCCGGCTTCGTGCTGGGGCTGCGCGACATCTTCGGCCGGGCGCCCATCGGCCTGCGGCGGGTGCGGCGGCTCATCGTGCGGGTGTTCTTCGTCTCCCGCTTCATCCAGCAGCGGCTGATCCCTGAGACCTGGCGTGAGGACCTGCAGGACCTCTGCGAGTGGATGTTCCTCAACCGCGAGGCGATGGGCGACGACCGCCGCATGGAGCCCCTGGGTCGCATGGCGGACGCCCCGCTCATCGAGCGGCTGCGCTGTGTGAAGGAGGACCTCGACATCCCCGACGAGCACTGGTGCGCCGCGGTGGTCAACCTGGTGCTGGACCGCTCGGTCACCAGCCGCCAGGGCGAGGAGGACTGGGGGCAGTTCCGCCGGGTCCAGGAGGTCGTCGACGCCTGGATCCCCTTCGTCGAGGCCCTGATGGGCCTGGGCCCGACCGCGGCCACCGACGACGCCCGCGCGATCTACGCCCGCTACCTCGACAACCTCATGAACCTGCCCGGCTGGGAGCACGCCGACCCCTGGCCCCACTTCATCCCCGGCCACCCCGCGCCCGACCTGTTCGAGCAGCACACCGCCCACCGCAAGGGCCGCCGTCGCCCCACCTACCTCACCCCCGCGCTGTCCCAGCGGGGCGGGGTGATGCTGGCCTCGGCCGCCCACCGGCAGGCCTACCACGACCTCACCTTGCGCTGCATCCTGACGCTGGACGACCTCTCCCGGAAGCGCCGCCGCCGGACCCTGGCCGACTACCTGGAGCAGGGCGAGCGCGGGATCCGCTCCAGTATGCCGCCCTCGAAGATCCCGTAGAGGCCGGTCCCGGGGGCGTGAACGTAGCCGATGTGGCAGCGGCACTCGGCGTTCGGGCAGCGCCGGGGCTGGAGGACGCGCTGGAAGTCGGGGTCGTAGAGGTTGCCCAGCACCTCGTCCACGAAGTGGCAGCGCCGCACCCGGCCGTCGCCGTCCACCGAGATCACGCTGTCGCCCGCGCGGCAGGGCCGCCCGAGGCTCGGCCAGGGCTGGCGGTTGTGTTCGAAGAGGGGGTCGATGGCCTCGATGCGGTCGAGATCCTGGGCGGTGTAGTAGTCCGCGAGCCGCTTGTAGGCGTTGATCCAGACGTAGACGTGCGCGGGCAGCGCCGCCCGCAGGGCCTCGGCGGCGTCCAGGTGCCCCTTGAGGCCGACCACGCCGACGCTGTAGCGGAAGCCCGCCGCGCTCAGGCGCGCGCACTGGGACACGAAGCGGTCCATCGAGACCTGCTCGGGGTGCCAGGTCGTCCAGAACGCCAGGGTGGCGGGGTCGGCGGTCTCCAGCCAGTCCAGGCGGCTGGCGAGGTTGGTCTGGATGGCCACCCGCTCGACGTGGGGCAGTTGCGAGAGCGCCGCGAGCCCGCGCTGGACGTGGGGCCAGTGCAGAGCCTCGCCCCAGGGGGTGAGGAGCACGCCCAGCGGCCGGGCCGTGAAGCCGCGCGCCCAGGCGACGAAGCACTCCAGCGCCGCGGCGTCGGCGGCGATCTCCTCGGCGCTGGCGGTGGTCTTGGCGAACGGGCAGTAGCCGCAGTCGTAGTTGCAGCTCGACAGCGGACCGCGCCACAGGATGCGGAGGGGGTCGCTCACGTCAGGTCGTAGCCGTCCATGCGGGCCCGCACGGCGGGGCTGTAGAGCCAGGGGCCGATGGCGTCGGAGCGCTCGACCCCCGCGTCGGTCAGGCGGAGCGCGCCGTCGGCCCAGCGGGCGAGGCGCAGGGCCGGCAGCGCGTCGAGCTGGGGCAGGGCCTCGGCGGGGGGCTCGTCGAAGCGCGCGGCCCAGTCCGCCAGGGAGAGGCCCTCCTCGCTCAGCAGGGAGAGCAGGGCGAAGCGGCGGCGCTGCTCGTGGGCGTCCAGGGCGAAGCCGTACACCGCCGCGGCGAAGTCGTCCTCGGTCCGACCCAGGTAGTCGGTGAGGATCTCCCGCACCCCCCGGGCGCTGACCGCGTACTCGCTGCTGTAGTGCAGGCCCCGGGTGTAGGAGCGCGCCCCGCAGCCCAGGCCCACCATGCCGTCGTCCTGGCAGCGGTAGACCGGGGCGTCGCCATCGGAGCGGGGGCTGCGGAACATGCGCATCGAGACCTGCTGGTAGCCCCGCGCGCGCAGCAGGTCCCGCCCGGCGCGGTAGAGGGCCAGCCGGTGGGCGTCCCAGTCCTCAGCGACGCCCCGGCCCCGGCGCCCCAGGCCGGTCAGGGGGCGCACGTAGAGCGGGTAGAGGTAGATCTCCTCGGGGGACCAGGCCAGCGCGGTCTCCAGGGTCTCGACCCAGCGGGCCACGGTCTGGGTGGCGCCACCGTAGATGAAGTCGAGGTTCAAGGTAGGGAAGCCCGCGTCCCGCAGCGCGCCGAGCGCCCGCTCGACCTCGGCGCGGCGCTGGGGGCGGCCCATCGCGCGCACGTCCTCGTCGAAGAAGCTCTGGATCCCGATGGACACGCGGTCCGCGCCCCGCTCCCGCAGGATCGCCAGCTTCTCGGCGTCGAGGGTGCCCGGGGACACCTCCACCGAGACCGGGACCGCCCGCAGATCGGCGCCCATGCCCTGCTCCAAGAGGTCGAACAGCCGGGTGAGCTGGGCCGCCGTGAGCCAGGTGGGGGTGCCGCCGCCCACGGCCACGCGGGCGAAGGCGGGGGGGCGCCCGCCGGCCTCCTCCAGGTCTGCGCGGGTCCGGGACGCCTGCCGGGTCACCGCGTCGAGCCAGGCCGCGGTCACGTCCGCCTCGGGCCGCGCGGTGGTGAACAGGTTGCAGAAGCCGCAGCGCATCTCGCAGAACGGCACGTGCGCGTAGAGGAACAGCCGCCCGGTGTCCTCTCCCGCCCAGGCGCGGGCCAGGGGCACGGGCGCGGGCAGCCGCCGGTAGGCGGTCTTGTGGGGGTAGCTGTAGGTGTAGCCGGCGTAGGGCGAGCCCTCGGTCAGCTCAGCGAAGCGGGCGTTCAACGGGGTTCTCCTAGCAGGAACTGCGCGTAGGGCACGGTCCAGACGTCCGGGTGGGCGTAGCGGTGCCCGACGTGGCCGTCCTCGCCGTAGAGGGTACCGTGATCCGAGCAGATCACGCACAGGGCCCCACCCCGGCGCCGCAGGGCCTCGAACAGCGGCGGGAGCTGGCCGTCGACACAGGCCAGCGCGGCGGCGTGGCTCTCCAGGTCGTCCTGCTCCTTGCCCGGGACGTAGTGGCGGTTCGGCTGGTGGATCGCCGAGATGTTCACGAACAGGAAGCAGCGCCGCTCCAGCGGCAGGCCCGCCAGGATGCGGCAGGCCAGGTTGACCTGGTTCCGGGTGGAGTCCGGGTCGGTCACCCCCAGCGCCGGGCTCCAGTGGCGCTCGGCGAACAGCCCCGGCAGCACCCGCCCCAGCGGGGTCCGCAGGTTGAAGAAGCCGGTGCCGCCGACGCAGACGGTGTGGTAGCCCGCCGCGGCGAAGCCGTGGACGATGTCCGGGGCGTCGAAGACCGCGGTGTGGGGGCCGGTGGTCTCGCTGCCGGGGAAGGCCAGCGCGAACAGCCGGGGGTGGGCCCCCGGGGCGGCCGGGGTGGGCAGGAAGCCCGCGAAGAAGGACTGATGTGCCGCCCAGGTGAAGGTGCCGGGGCTGTGGCGGCGCTCCCAGCGGCCCCCGGGAAGGAGCCCCGCGAGGGTGGGCGTGCGCCCGGCCTCCAGCGCGGCGCAGGCCACGTCAAAGCGCAGGGTGTCCAGGGTCAGGAGCAGCACGTCGACCGCCCCGACCAGGGCGCGGGCGTTCACGGCAGCAGCGGGGGCAGGGCCAGCACGTCGGGGATGCTCCAGTCCGGCGGGGGCAGGGACGCCGGCCATATCCGACCTGCGGCGATCCAGCAGGAGCGCGCCCCCACCTCGGCCGCTGCGGCGATGTCCCGAAGGGGGGCGTCCCCGATCATCACCGCCTGGTCGGCGGGCACACCCAGCTCGCCCAGGGCCAGGCCCAGCAGCGCGGGCTTGGTGACCCCCCGCTCTCCGGAGATGAACACCGCGTCGAAGGCGCCCGCCAGCCCGGCCCGGCGCAGCTTCTCGCGCTGGTTGGCCGCGCCGCCGTCGCTGACCAGGGCCAGGGTGAAGCGCAAACGGAGCTGCTGAAGCATCGACGCCACGCCGATCGTGGGGGTGACGGCCGCCGCGATGCGGGCGGGCAGGGCGTCCCCGTCAGGCACCCGCTCCGGGAAGCGAGCGGCGGCGGCCTCCGCGAAGGTCGCGCCGTCTGCGGCCTCCAGCCAGCGCAGCTCGGCGGCGGTGAAGTCGGCGGCCAGGGCCCGCCGCAGCGCGCCCCGGCGGTCGATGAGCGTATCGTCGAGGTCGAAGCAGAGGAGCCGGATCACGACGGGCGGCCCCCGGAACGCCACCCCGCCAGCAGCGCCCGGACCTGGGCCTCCTGGGGGTCCTCCCCCTCGTGGAGGAGCCCTGGCAACAGGTCCCCGAAGGCGTTGACCTCGATGACCCGGGCCCGCTCCAGGTCGGACTCCACGAGCAGGTCCACCCCCACGGCCAGGCTGCGGGGGAAGCAGGCCGCCGCCGCCGCGCACGCCGCCATCGCTCGGGACCAGGCGTCCTCCCCCATCGCCGCGCGCAGAGCCGGCAGGTCGCCCCGGGCGTTGCCCAGGTGCAGGTTCGTGAGCGGGGTGGGGCTGCGGCGCACCACCGCGTGGCGGGGGCGCCCGGCGACGCAGAGCACCCGCAAGTCGACGCTGTGGCCGCCCTGCTGGGCCTTGGGGATCCAGACCTCCGCGTGCAGGCCCTCGGGGACCAGAGCGTCGACGATGGCGGCCAGCTCGGCGGCGTCGCGCACCTGCCGCACCCGCAGGTTGTTGTAGAGGCGGCCCTCGGGGTCCCGCTCCACCGAGGTCCAGGCCGAGATCCCGCCGGGGGAGCGGCTCAGGGCCAGCACCCCCGAGGCCGAGGAGCCGTGGGCCGGCTTGAGGAAGAGGCGGGGGTGCGCCTCCAGCAGGGAGGGCAGCTCGCTCCAGCTCCGGGGCGCGGGCAGCGCGGGGGCCACGGGCACGCCGGCGGCCACCAGGCGGGCGTGACAGAGGCGCTTGTCGAAGAGGACCTCGATCTCATCGGGATCGTTGAGGAGCAGCCCCCCGAAGGCCCGCAGCGGTCGGAGCGCCGTCAGGAGCCCCCGGTACCAGGCCGCGCTGTGCCGGATGCGCCCGGGGTCCACGGTCAGGCCAGCGGGGCCGCCCCCGCGCTCGACCAGCCGCCGCCACACCCCGAAGTCCTCGCCGGGGCTGTCGATCCGCAGCGCCTCGGCGTCCGGCAGGGGGGCGCCGTCCAGCAGGTCCCGCCAGGCCAGCACCGTCGGGGCGGGCAGGCCGCAGCGCGCCGCCGCGTCGAGGAAGAAGGCCGCGCGGCGGTTCTCAGGGTTGGCGAGCAGGGCGAGGGGCCGCCGCCCGCTCAACGCTCGTCGATGTTCGGCAGGTAGTCGTCCAGGTAGAGCAGCACGTCACCCTGCACCGAGCCGAAGTGGTAGCCCCAGTAGTTGTAGTAGAAGGGCAGGTTGGCGTGGCCGGCGATCCAGACCGGCGCCTTCTTGGGGCTGACCTTGAGGCCGAAGGTGAGCACGTCGAAGTGGAAGGTGCCGCCGTCCTCCCAGCCGATGTACTTCATGTTGAACGAGCCCTCGGCGAAGAAGGCGACCACCTCGGAGAGGTGGATCGTGCCGTTGACGCCGCCGACGTAGCGCATGCCGAAGGCCCGCCCCGACTGGTTGTTGCTGGAGCGGACCGGCAGCTCCAGATCCAACCCGGCCTGGGCCTGGATGTCGAGGCCGTCCAGCACGTCGAAGCGCTTGCCCGCCGCGACCATCGGGCGGACCCCCGGGAAGCCGGGGTTGAGGTTGTAGCGGAAGTCCAGGGTGCCGGTGACGATGGTGTTCAGGCGGGCGGACTTGACCAGGGCGTAGCGGGTGCCGACCTCGAAGCTGCCGCCGGTGTAGCGGCGCTGCAGCCCGGCGTGCGCCGACCACTGGCGCAGGAGCTGATACTCGAAGTCGACCAGCCCCACCGCGTAGCCGCCCAGCCCGATGCCCGCGTTCACCCGCAGGCGGGAGCGGGGGTCGATGTTCTCGAGCAGCAGCGGGTGGGCGAGGTAGATCTCGCGATCCTTGTTGTCGGTGTAGCCGTCGCGGTCGCCGTCCAGACGTTCGTCGTACAGCTCGGTGGTCAGCTCCTCCATGCGCTGGTCGATGCGGTCCTTGAACAGCGAGTTGGGGTACTTGTCGAGGTAGCGCTCCCAGCTCAGCAGCTCCTCCTCGGGGCCGAGGTCGTCCATGCTGTCGCGGTACTCGCGGTAGATGGCGACGTTGTCGACGCCCTCGCCGCCGATCTCGTCCTCGCCCAGCTCCTCCAGCTCGTCGTCGAACTTCAGCCCCTCACCCTCGGAGGGGCCGAAGTCCTCCTCGTTGATCTCCTCCTCGCCGAAGAGGTCGATCTCCTCGTCCGCCTCGTTGAGGCGCTCCGGGGTGTCGTCCTTGTCCTCGTCGTCGTCGTCGTCGTCGTCGAAGTCGTCCTCGAAGTCGAAGGGGTCGTCCTCGTCGCTCTGGGCGTAGACGGTCGTGGGGGCAAGCGCGCTGAGGACCATGCCGACGACGCCGACGGTCAGGGCAGAAAGCAGGGAGCGACGCATCGAGACTCCTCTCCGGTTCAGGGGGCCGGATCTGGTCGGCGGGATAATAACCCCTCCCCGCGCAGGCCGGCCCCCATCCGGCTGCAACCACGCCCCCCGACCCCCGCAGAGCCCGCCATGCGCCTCACCCCGGAGTCGCCCGAATCCAGCCCGGACGGTGAGGAATCGGCCCTCGCGGACGCCGCGGAGCAGGTCCGGGCCCACCTCGTCTCCCTGCGGGGCGGGGCTCCCTTTTTGTCACCATTTGACGCCCGGCTCCTGCTGGGCTGGCTCGAAGAGGGGGTCCCGGTCGCGATCATCCTGCGCGCGCTGGAGGACGCCGCGGAGCAGCGTCGGGCGAAGCGCGCCCGCACGCCGCTCTCCCTGAAGAGCGCGCGGTCCGGGGTGACCCAGGCGATGAAGCGCCGCCTGTCCCCCCTGGAGCCCGCGGGGGACCTCAAGCCCCTGGTCGAGGCCCTCGCCCGCAGCGCGGACCCCGAGGAGCGCGGCGCGGCGCGGGCGCTGGCCGCCCTGACCGGCGAGGGCGAGGCGCTCCTGGAGCAGGCGCTGGGGGTGAGCCGGCGCTTCTTCGAGCGGGCCTGGGACCGGGCGGACCGGGAGGCCCTGCTCGCCGAGGCCGAGGTCGAGCTGGCCGACCTCGTCGAGCTGATGAAGCCCGCCCAGCTCGCCCGCGCCCGCGAGGAGGTCGCCCGGGACCTGCTGCGCCGCCGCCACCCCCTGCTGGCCGCCTCGCGGATCTGGGATACGGTGATGGGATGAGCGAGAACCCGCCGCTCCCCTTCGGGCCCGACGACTACACCATCCAGGCCGAGGGCCTGGTCGCCCAGGCCACCCTCGCCGCGCGCCCCCCCTGCGCGCTGTGCCACGGCACCGGCCTGCGCGTCGTGGTCGTCGACGGGGTCGAGCGCGCCGGCCGCTGCCGCTGCCAGATGCTCCCGGACCGGGTGGAGCTGTTCAACCGCGCTGGCCTCCCCGCCCGGCACGCCGGGTCGTCCTTCACCACCTTCCAGCGCCGCCTGGCCGGGGTGATGCCCGGCTTCCAGGGCGCCTACGCCTGGGTCGACGGCTACACCCGCGGCCAGCTCAACAAGGGCCTCGTGCTCTACGGCGAGGTCGGCCGGGGCAAGACCCACCTGCTGGTCTCCGTCGTCCGCGAGCTGATCTTCCGCCACGGCGTGCCCACCCGCTTCGTCGAGTTCACCCACCTGCTCTCGGACCTCAAGGAGGGCTACGAGCGGGGGCGCTCCGAGTCCGCCCTGCTCAGCCCCCTGGTCCAGGTCGAGGTCCTGGCCATCGACGAGCTGGGCAAGGGCCGCAACACCGACTGGGAGCTGGCCGTGCTCGACGAGCTGATCTCCCGCCGGTACAACGCCATGCGCACCACGCTGGCCACGACCAACTACGCCCCCGGGCGCAGCACCGGCGTCCGGGAGCAGAACCTCTCCATGCCCACCCCCCAGACCCTGGCCGACCGGGTGGGCGACCGGGTCTACAGCCGCCTGCGGGAGATGTGCGTGTTCGTGCCCGTGGCGGGCGAGGACTTCCGCATGCTCGACGACCGCAAGGCCCGGCGGGGGCGCTGACTCAGCGGGCCAGGGCCCAGAGCTGGTTCTCGCCGGCCTCGGCGGCGCCCGTGTTCAGCCCCAGGTACTGGCCGTAGCCCCGGCCGACGTACTCCACGTCCGGCTCGTAGGCGTCGCTGCCCATGGAGGCGCGGCCGGGGTCGTCGAAGGGGCAGCCGTCGTTGTTCAGCATGCTCCAGGCCGGCCCGTGGGCGTCCTGCAGGGCCGCCCGGTGGTCACAGCCGCCGGGGCCGTCCTGGTCGGCGGGGTTGAAGTAGAGGTCGGTGCTGCACAGCGCGCTGCCGCTCAGGGTGCCCCCGGTGAGGGGGTAGCCGTCGGTGGTGTCGAGGCAGCGGGCCTCGTCCAGGGCGCCGATGAAGGCGCCGAGGTCCACGCTTCCGTCGCCGACGCCCTCATAGAGCGCCGTCATGCCCGAGGGCCGGTGGATGAACAGCAGGTCGGTGAACGCCACGATGTGCCAGGCGCGGGACTTGTAGTCCAGGGTCAGGTCGTCGATGTCGCCGAAGGTCGTGGTGTCGGTGTCCATGATCCGGCGGTTGTTCCAGGTCCAGGTGGCGACGCCGTCGTCGCTGGAGATGGCCAGCAGCACCCAGCCCCCGCCCTCGGTGGTGGTGTCGCAGTACTCCTGGGCGGGGTCCTCACCCAGGGTGAGCCAGTAGGCGTCGCTCGGGGCCGCGGGCTGGTCGGCCATCACCGCCGCGCAGTCCTCCGCCGGGCAGGCCTCCCCGCTGCCGAGGACCCCCTCGTCCACCGCCGCGTCGCAGTCGTTGTCCGCCGCGTCACACAGCTCGGTGTTCCCGGGCCAGTTGTCTGCTGAAGCGTCGTCGCAGTCGGTGTTGTCGCTGACCGCGTCGCTCGGCGGGGTGCAGCCGGTGGTCTCGGTCTCAGGGTCGCCGTAGCCGTCGCCGTCGGCGTCGACCCACCAGGTCTGCGCGTCGGCGACGTCGGGGTCGTCGTCGTCGATCGCACCGTCGCAGTCGTTGTCGATCCCGTCGCACAGCTCCGTCGCGCCGGGGTTCACGGCCTCGTCGGCGTCGTCGCAGTCGTCGCTCGACGTCACCGCGCCCGGGGGCGCCTCGCAGCCCTCCAGCGGGTCCCCGGCGCCGTAGCCATCCCCGTCGCCGTCCGCGTACCAGGTCGACCGATCGGCGGCGTCCGCGTCGATGACCCCGTCGCAGTTGTTGTCGATCCCGTCGCAGCGCTCCTCGGCCTCGGGGTTCACCGCCGGGTCGGCGTCGTCGCAGTCCTCCTCGACCGCGAAGCCGTCGCCGTCCTCGTCGATGGGACCCTCGTGCAGGGTGTTCTCGGTCTTGCAGCCGGCGAGCGCCAGCACCAGCAGGAGCCGCTTCATCGGAGCCTCCGTCCTGCACGGACGATAACACCCCCTACGGACCAGAAGGGCCCTCCTGGGGAATCACCGGCAGGTCGTAGGGCGCGCGGGACTCCGGCGCGGCGGCCGGGTATCGATCGGGCAGCTCCTCCCGCAGCCGCTCCAGGCTGGCCTGGGTCCAGGGGGTCCAGTAGCCCTTCGCCTGGGCCATCTCCAGGTTCTGCTCCAGCCGCAGGGTGCCCTTCGCGAAGATGGGGGCGGCCAGCTCCTGCATCTGACGCTCGAACTCCGCGACCAGCTCGGGATCGTGGCGGATGCTCTCGGGGACGGGGGCGTGGACCAGCAGCCAGGCGTAGTCCAGGGTCACCGACCCCAGCAGGTGGAGCGCGGCGCTGGCGGACGCGGCGTCCTCGTAGTCGGCGATGATGCGCCGGGCCTCGACGTCGATGGCCGACCAGACCTTGGGGCGATCCTTGATCAGCATCGCGACCAGGGCGTCCTCGTCATCGGGGTAGTCGACGTCGTCGAAGGCCTCGACCTGCGCCACGAGCCGGGCCACCGCGACCGCGCCAGCCGCGCGCCGCGCGCGGGGGTCGGGGGTCTCTCCAGCCTTGAGGCGGGTGTGGTAGGCGGACAGCAGCGCGTCCTCCACGCGCTCAGCCTGGCGCACCCTGCCCACCGCGCGCAGGGCCTGGGCCTGGTGGTAGCGCCCGGCGATGGCGGCGTCGGGGTCGGCGCGCCCGGCGCGTTGCACGTAGCGCGCCCAGGCGTCAGCGCCCTCCAGGGGGTTGACCCGCGTCAACTGCTCGGCGGCGGCCCAGGCCACCGCGTCGGCGTCGTCCCGCTCGGGGTAGAGGGTGGCGTAGCGCTCGAAGACCTCCGCGGCGACGCGGTGCCGCCCCTGCGCGGCGCTCAGCAGGCCGGCGATCCGCAGGGCGTCGGCGGCCTCCTCGACCTCGGGGTAGCGCTCGACCAGCTCCAGCCAGGTGTCCACGGCAGCGGCGGGCTCCAGCAGGGTCTCCTGCCAGCGGGCGAGCTGGACGTAGGCGTCGACGGTGATCGCGTCGGCAGGGTGCTCGTCGACGAGCCGGCGCAGGGTGGCGGTGGCCGTCTCGCCGTCGCCGAGCTCCCACTGGCAGCGCGCGGCGTTCCACAGCGCGGCGGCCCGCCCCTCGTAGCCCGGGTAGCGCTCGGCCAGGGCCAGGTAGCCCGCCGCGGCCTCGGCCAGGCGCCCGACCTCCTTGTCCCGCATCGCCAGCTTGAAGGCCGCGCCCGCCGCGATGGGCTCCAGCGTGAGGTTTCCACCCCCCAGCTCGTTGATGAGGGCGACGGCGCGGGCGTAGTCGCCGTCCCCCAGCGCGCCGTTCACCAGCAGGGCCAGGGCGTAGTCCGCCTCGACGCTGTCGGGCCAGGCCTCGATGAGCGCCCGCAGGCGCGGGGCGGCCTCCTCAGCGTAGCCATGAGCCTGCAGGATCTGGGCGGGCAGCCAGGCCAGCGCGGCGCCGTTCGCCTCGCGGGCGGCGGCGTACTCGGGGTCCTCCAGGGAGGCGGCGAGCAGCGCGTCCACGGCGTCGATGGTGCGGGTGTGCAGCGCGGACAGCGCCCTCATGGGGCGCCCCTCGCCGGAGGCCGTGGGCCGGGTGCCGACCACCGCGGCCCCTTCGGGCACGGCCTCCGCGCCCCCGTGCTTCTGCTGGATGGCCTCATGGAGCACCACCACCCGCACGTAGAGCGCGGCGTCCCGCTGCGCGCCGCCCTCGGCGATCAGCGCGTCGAGCAGGCTCGCTGCGGCGAGGGGCTCGCCGCTGTGCCGCAGCGTGTCGGCCAGATAGAAGCGCAGGCGCTCGGCGTCGGCGCTCACCGGGTCCAGGGCGATGGCCCGCTCGTAGAGCACCGCGGCGGCGGCGTAGTCGGCGGCCAGGCCGCTGCGCTGAGCGGCCACGTGGGCCTCGCTGGCCAGGGTGGCCTGGGCGTCGCGGACCAGGGGGCGGCCGTCCACCTCGAAGGTCAGGCGGTTCAGGGTCGACCAGGCGCTCTGAGGCCCATAGCCCTCGACCAGCTCGGTCATGGCGCTGCGGACCGCGTCGTCGTCGGGCAGGGGCTGGGCGGACAGGGCCTCGGCGATCCCGCGCTGCCAGGCCAGGGCCTCCGGGGCCTCCGGCCAGCGCGCCTGGAGGGCACGCCACACCGCGATCGCCTCGTCGTACCGGGCCTGCATGCGCAGGGTCTCGGCGAGCTGGCCCATCACCTCGGGCGCCCAGGGGCGCGGGCCGGTCTGCGCGAACCAGGCGTCGGCGTCCGTGAGGGCGTCGCCGCCCTCCGAGCGCTCGGACAGGGCGATGGCGGTGTACTGGATCGCCTCCGGCCGCAGGGGGCTGCCCCCGTCTGTGTCGAGTGCCAGCAGGCGGTCGAAGGTCCCCAGGGCCTCGTCCAGCTTCGACTGTTTGTACTGCGTCCACGCCAGCATGTACAGACCGCGATCGTGCAGGATGTGCTCCGGCGTGGAGCCGTCGACCAGCGCCTGGAAGTGACGCGCCGCGGCGTCCGGATCGTATTCATCAAACGCCGCCTCCCCCAGCAGGAAGTGGGCGTCCGGACTGTAGGAGGAGCGGGGGTGCTCGGTCAGGAGCTGCTCCAGCAGCGCGGTCGCCGTCTCGGCCGCCTCGGGCTCCAGCGACTGTGTGGTGAGCGGGTCGAGGTAGCAGAACGCCAGGCCGTACAGCGCCGCCGGGGTCAGCGGGTGCTGGGGCCAGCCGTCCAGGACGCGCCGGTAGAAGTACGCCGAGCGGGAGAGGTCGCGGCTGGGGGGTGGGGGCAGCTCCTCGGAGGTGGCGAACTCGCCCAGGGTGGCGAGCATCTCCTCGTAGCGCGCGCTCTCGGCGAGCCAGCGCTCGGTGGCGTCCTCGGCGTACAGCTCGGCGAGCTGGAGCATGGCGCGCGGGGTCTCGGAGGCGGCCGGGTTGCGCTGGATGAAGCCCTCGAGCTGGGTGATGGCGGCGTCGCGGCGCGCGCCCTCCTCGGCGGCGAGGCGCTCCAGGGTGGGGTCGTAGGCCTGCTGGATCTCCTTGCGGCGGGCCGACTCCAGGATCCGGGCGCCGTCCAGCGCCTCCATGCGCAGCTCGGCGGCGCGATCCTCGAAGCGGTCCCGCGCGGCCCTCCAGCTCTGGAGGGCGTCGTCCGACGGCGCGGCGTGGGCGGGAGGAGAGAGGGCAGGCAGGGCGAGCGCGAGGAGCGCGAGGAGCGGCTGTCTCAAGGAGTCCTCCGGGGGCAGGTGGCTCCTCCGACATCTCCTTGACAGGGGCGGTTCCCTGCGGCGAACGCTATGCGGTCCGCTGCTCCTCCAGCGGCTCCCCCCACCGCTCCAGCAGGCCGCAGGCCACCGCGATCCGCCAGTCTCCGCCCCCCTCGAGGTGCTCCCGCAGCGTGGTCTGCCACCCCGGCCCGGTCTCGCTCAGGAGCCCCATCAGGCAGCCGGCGGTCCGGTCGCTGAGCAGGTAGGGCAGCGGATCCCCGTGGGGCAGGATGAAGCCCTGATACGTCGCGTAGCTGCCGTCGGGGTAGAGCATGCCCATCCCCGAGCGCCAGCAGAACGAGGGGCTCCTTCGAAGCTGCCACGCCAGCTCCCACTCCGGGGGGGCCATGTGTCGCATCCGCTTCCAGTGGTGCAGGGGCTTGAGCATGGCCCGAAAATAGCTGAACAAATGTGCAGGTTCTGTCCACCCTCGATGGACAGAAACCGTCCGATCAATGGGAAATCTGGAAGATCCTGAGAGGCGGCGGGAGAAAAAAGGAGTAGCGTCGTTTCCCCGGGGGAAATATAGTGGGGACACGGCAGCCGGGTTCGTCGCGTTCCTACCTCATCTTCTTCAGTCCCCCTTCCCTGTGGCGACGGACCCGGCTGCTTCTCCGTCAGGTAGACTCCGAACGAGCCCGGAGCGCCGATGACGGTCCCCTGCCCCGCGTGTGCCCGCCCGAACGCCTCGCACCGCGCGACGTGCCTGTACTGCGGGACCCGCATGCCCAACCCGACGGCCCCGCCCCCGTCACGCGGCGGATCCGGCCCGGAGAACCTCGATCAGCTCGTCTTCGACGCGCTGCGCAAGGGCAGCACCCGGGAGCTGGAGGCGGCCCTGAAGTCCGCCCCGGAGGGACCGACGGCGGCGTCTCCTTCCCCCACCCCGGCGGCGCCTCCTTCCCCCGCCCCGCCAGCGCTCCATTCCCCCACCCCACCGGCGCTCCATTCCCCCACCCCACCGGCGCTCCATTCCCCCACCCCACCGGAGCCCGTCGCTGCCCCCGAGGTCGAGGCGCCGCCGCCTCCCCCGGCTGATCCGGTCCCCGCGCTGGACGCCCTCGGCGCCGCGCTGGCCGAGGCCCGCCGCTGCTGGGATCGAGGCGATCCCCGAGGGGCGCACGTCGCGCTGGAGGCGGCCCGGGGGGCGCTCGACGCGGCGGGCGAGGCCGTCGCGTTGGCCCCCCAGCCCCCCCTGCTGGTCCTCCCCCCGATCCGGCGGCCGGTCGCGCTGGTGGTGGACGGGCCCGGGGACGCCGAGCGCGCCGCCGCGCTGGCGGCCGCCCTGGGGGTAGACATCGCGACCGCGCGCATGATCGCGGTGAGCCCCCACCTCAAGGTCGCGCTGCGCGCCGACGACGCCGAGGCCCTGCGTGAACCATGCGACAACGTGCGACAGCAGACCGGCCTGGGCGCCAGCGTGGTGGCCCGGGATACCCTGCTGGCCCAGCCCACCCCGCGCCTGGCGCTGGCGCTGGGGGAGGACGTGTGGACGCTCACCACCGCCCCGAGCTGGGAGCCGGAGCCCGAGCTGCGCGCGGCGCTTCGCCCGGAGGCCGCCGCCCCACTGGACGTGCGTATGGCGGTCGTGGGAGAGGTCGTCGTGCGCCGCTATCGGCAGGCCGGTGGCGGCGGGGGCCGGCTCGGCCGCAAGAAGGATACGCGGCTGGAGGCGGGCGGCGAGCGCCGGGTCGGAGTGGTCGACCTGCACGGCCCAGTGGGCTGCGTGCGCGTGGTGGAGGGCATCACGGAGCTGAAGCATGTCGATGCGGCGTCAGAGAAATTACGCTTCAGGGCGTTCG
Source organism: Alphaproteobacteria bacterium (assembly GCA_020632795.1). Classification (GTDB taxonomy): domain Bacteria; phylum Myxococcota_A; class UBA796; order UBA796; family CAJQPC01; genus JACKEV01. Next base: position 250,930 of record JACKEV010000016.1, on the reverse strand, counting down.
TCGACAGCCTGGCCGAGCGCTTCCCTGAAGCACGCATCGAGCCCCGTCGCATGTGTCGCCCGAGCCACAGCCCGGTGACCCCGGAGGGCTTCGAGACCGGGCAGAGCCTGGAGAGCAGCGGCTGGCCGACCTTCGAGGAGCACACGCGGCTGGCCCGGGTGCATGGGCTTGCGCCAAGGAGCGCGTCCTCCTAAGGAGACGTCGATGACCTCTCCTCGATATGACCGGATCGGACACGGCTACGCCTCCCGCCGGGTGGAGGATCCCCGGCTTGGGGAGCGGATCCGGCTGGCCCTGGGCGACGCCCGGACGGTCGTCAACGTGGGCGCAGGGGCCGGCTCCTATGAGCCCGAGGACCGGACCGTGCTCGCCGTCGAGCCCAGCGCGGTGATGGCGGCCCAGCGCCCGCCGGGCCGGCCGGCGATCCGGGCCACCGCGGACCAGCTCCCACTGCACGACCGGTCCGTCGACGCGGCGATGACGGTGCTCTCCCTGCACCACTGGCACCCCTCGCAGGAGCGCGGGATCCGGGAGCTGTGCCGGGTGGCCCGTGACGCCGTCGTCATCGTCACCATCGACCCGCAGGTCTCCGGGGAGATGTGGCTGATGGCGGACTACCTCCACGAGGTCCGGGACCTGGACCACCGGATCTGCCCGCCGGTGGGCCGCATCCTGGACTGGCTCGACCGGCCGGCGGAGGTCGAGGTGGTGCCCATCTCCCGAGACACGCCGGATGGGACGCTGATGTCTTTCTGGGCGCACCCGGAGCGGGTACTGGACACGGCGGCGCGGGCCGCGACGTCAGGGTTCGCGCGGCAGCCGGACGCGGTGGTGGAGCGGGTGGTCCGGGATGTCGCGGCCGACCTGCGCTCGGGAGCGTGGGATGCGCGGCATGGGCGACTGCGTCAGCTCGGCGAATATGACGCGGGGCTGCGGTTGATCCGGGCGTCGCGGGGGGCTTGAGCTACTCCAGGCTTGCGCCACCCCACCACGCCCGCAGGATCTCCTCAGCGGGATTGCCGGTCGGAGCGTACAAATCATCCTCCGCGGTGGGATCGGTGAACCACTTCCACCAGTACACCCCTGCAAACCAGGGCTTCGGCGTACACGCCGCCAACAGCGCCTCGTACGCCCGCGCCTGCAGCCCCGGGTCCGGGCTGCCCCGCAGGCCGGCGTTCCACGGCTCCACCGCCGCGCCCTCCACCGCGCGCAGGCCGGCCTCGGTGAACAGCACCGGCCGGGCGTATTCCTGCGACAGATGCGACAGCTTCTCCAAGTGGGCCGCCCAGCCCTGGACCAGCGCCTGCACGTCCGGGCAGAGCTGCTGCGTGAGGGGGTGGTAGGCCTGGACGCCGATGAGGTCGAACGCCCCCCAGTCCTGGAAGGCCTCGACCTCCGTCCACCAGTTCGCCGCGTAGGTGATCGGGCCGGTGTATTTTCTGCGACATGCTTCAGCGACCGTGGCCCAGGCCCCCGGGTTGGCCTGCGTCGCCTTGAGGTACTCCAGGCCGAGCACGAACAGGGCCGCGTCCACCTCCTGGGCCAGCGCTGCGTAGTGCATCGCGAACGCCGTGTAGCGCTCGAACCAGGCCGCCCAGTCCGGGGGCGCGATGTCCTGCCGGGACTGCCCCGACATGAAGCGCCAGCTCCAGATGTGGGGCTTGATGCACACCGCCAGGCCCTCGGCTCGGGCGTTGCGGGCCTCCTGGCGCAGATCGTCGTCGGTCAGGGTGCGGTCGAGGCTCTCCCCGAAGCGGATGTCCGGGTCATCCACCGCCCCGATGTAGCCGAAGGGCGTGAGCGACACATGGGTCACCCCGAGCTGTCGCAGGTGTCGCATCTGCTGGCGCGACACCTCGGATCCGTAGCCCCGCCCCCGGGCGTGGATGTGCGCCAGGCTCATGCCGGCGTGGAAGCCCGCCGGGCGCGGCGCCGGACGCAGGACGCCGTGGGGTGGATCCGCCGCTTCAGCGCGCCCGCGGCAGCCGGTGAGCGCGGCCGCGCCGAGGGCCGCCAGCAGCGCGCGTCGGGAAGGAGGGAGGAACATCTGTGGTCATCATAAGCTGATACACTGCCCGCCATCATGCCCGAGAACCCTGAGCAACCCCCGCCGTCCTGGCTCCCCGAGGCCGTGGTCCGCGTCCCTGGCCGCATGTACCGCAGCGGGACCCTCTTCTACTACGGCGGCGTGCTGACCTTCGCCGCCTCCGTCGGGGCGGCCGTCGGCTTCTTCGCCTCCGACTTCGGCGTGCCCTGGCTGCCGGACATGGTGTCGACCGTGCTGGCGGTCTGCGTCGTGTCGCTGCTCTTCGTGATCCTGGGGCGCTGGCTGCGGGGCAAGGCCTTCACCGAGACCCCCGGCGGCGTGCGGGTGTCCAGGCGGCTCATCCTGGGCATGGGCGTGGTCAGCCTGCTGCTGGCCGGCAACCTGTGGGTGTACCGCGCCGCCGAGCCCAGCCCGCTGACCTCGCTGAGCGAGGAGGAGTACGAGACCGCCTTCGCCCAGGACCTCCAGCACTACCAGGAGTTCGACGCCGGCATGGACCGGCTGCTGCGGATCCTGGAGGCCGAGCCCGTGTTCGCGAGCGACGCGCCGCTCACCGCCGAGCACGAGGCCATGCTGCGCTCGGCCTGGGCCTCGGTCTACGACTACGCCTTCGCCCTGGACAACGTCCGCTACTTCCACCACGACTGGTACCGCTTCGACATCAGCCGCCAGCAGCGCCGCTACCACCTGCGCAGCTTCCTCCTGGCCTTCGCCAGCGAGCTGGCCCTGTATGAGAAGAGCAAGCGGCTGACCGCGCTGGTGCTGCGCAACCACAACGTCCGCCGCTTCCTGGACGCCCCCCACCCCGAGCTGGGCATGCCCGAGAACACCTTCTCCGTGTTCCGTCAGGAGCTGCACGGCGCCCGGGACGAGGCCCGGATCGTGGCCGGCGAGCAGTACCTGCGGGTGGTCCTGGAGGAGGGCTTCGGGGCCCGGGTGGAGGCCAAATCCCTGGGGGTCGGCTGGCTGTGGGACGCCGTGGAGCGCCACCTCTGGCTCATCGAGCGCCACTCGCTTGTCGACCGCACCACCACGACCGTGCGGGGCGATCTCCAGGTGCTCCGGCGGGCGGTGCGTCGGCGCTGGTTCCCCCTCCAGGCGGGCCTCTCCGAGTGGTTCGGCGACACGCGGGTGCGGCGCATCGGCTGGTACCTCATCACCCCGGAGCAGCAGGAGGCCCTCGACCCCGACCTGCGCACCGGCGACATCCTGGTGTCCCGAAAGAACTGGTACCTGAGCAACATCGGGCTGCCCGGCTTCTGGCCCCACGCCATCCTCTACCTGGGGGACCCCGAGAAGCTCGCCGCCAGCCTGGACGAGGACCCTGCGGTCCTGGCCTGGGTGGAGCAGGAGCTGGGGGAGCCGATGACCTTCACCCAGCTCCTGGCCCGGCGCTACCCCCGCGGGTGGGCCACCTACGTCCTGGGTGAGCACGGCGAGCCCTTCCGGGTCATGGAGGCCATCAGCGAAGGCGTGGTGTTCAACACCCTGGCCCACGCCTCCGGGGACTACCTGGCCGCGATGCGCCCCCGGCTGGACGCCCTGGCCCGCGCCCAGGCCATCAACGAGGCCTTCCGCCACCTGGAGAAGCCCTACGACTTCGACTTTGACTTCGCCACCGACCACGCCATCGTCTGCACCGAGCTGGTCTGGCGGGCCTACCGCCCCGAGGAGGGCAAGGAGGGCCTGGACCTTCCGCTGGTCGAGGTCGCCGGCCGCCACACGCTCCCGGCCAACGAGCTGGTCAAGCTGTATGCTGAGCAGCGAGACACCCCCCAGCAGCAGCTCGACTTCGTCGCCTTCCTCGACGCCCGGGAGCGGGAGGGCGTGGCCGTCATCGCCGATGAGGCCGCGTTCGCCGCCAGCCACGAGCGCGTGAAGTGGGACGTGGCCCAGAAATAGATCGTCAAGAATCTGTAAAGTACGTCAACCTTCGTAGTTATCGAAGACACCGTGGTAGTCTTCATCAGCCCTCCCTGGCCCCTCAAAAAGCAGGAGCGCCCGTGTCCATCGACCTGAGCCGACGAACCCTCCTTCAAGCCGGGGCCTCCGGCCTCGCCGTGATGACCCTGCCGCCAGCGCTCGTCGGCTGCGCGAAGGGGGCGGCGCCCCTGGCCGCCGCGACGGATCCGCTGCCCCCCAACCCCTTCCTGTCCTGGTTCGGGGTGGATGAGGCCCTCCTCCAGCGGGTCATGACCGAGCTGACCGCCCGGGGCGCCGACGCCGCTGACCTCTACTTCCAGCACGCCCGCACCACCCGGATCAACCTGGAGGACGGCATCATCAGCCAGGCGGTCTCCAGCGTCGACCAGGGCGTCGGCCTGCGGGTCGTGATCGGCGACCAGACCGGCTACGCCTACACCGAGGACCTCTCCCTCGACGCGATGCTGGCCGCCGCGCGCACCGCCGCCTCCATCGCCCAGGGCCAGGCGATCGTCCCCCCGCAGGCGTTCAGCTACGCCACGCCCGGCGAGCTGTATCGCCTGTCGCTCCCCTGGTCCGACGTGGGCATCGACGCCAAGCTCCCGAAGATCGAGCGGGTCGCCGCCAAGGCCCGCGCCCTCGACCCGGCGGTGGACAAGGTCAGCGTGTACTGGTCCGACGTGGACGAGCGCGTGCTGATCGCCAACCTGGCCGGTGTGATCGTGACGGATCGCCGCCCCATGACCCGGGTGTGGTGCTCGGTCACCGCGCGCAAGGGCGACCAGACCCAGTCGGGCGCCTCCAACGTGGCCGCCCGCCAGTCCTTCGAGTGGTACACTGACGAGCGACTTGACACGGTCGCCCAGGAGGCGGTGGACCGCACGATGCGGCTGTTCGACGCCCGCCGCCCCCCCGCCGGGGAGCTGCCGGTGGTGCTGGCCGCCGGGGCCAGCGGCATCCTGCTCCACGAGGCCATCGGCCACGGCATGGAGGCCGACTTCAACCGCAAGGGCGTGAGCATCTACTCCGACATGATCGGCAAGGAGGTCGCGCCCGAGTTCGTCACCATCATCGACTCGGGGACCGTGCCGAATGAGCGCGGGGCCCTGAACGTGGATGACGAGGGCAACCCCGGCCACGAGACCGTGCTGGTCGAGGACGGCGTGCTCACCAGCTACCTGCACGACGGCATCAGCGCGAAGCACTACGGCGTCCAGCCCACCGGCTCCGGGCGCCGCGAGTCGTTCCGCCACACCCCGATGCCCCGAATGACCTGCACCTACATGAAGGACGGACCCCACACCCGCGACGAGATCATCGCGTCGGTGGACAAGGGCATCATCGCCGAGACCTTCACCAACGGCCAGGTCCAGATCGGCGCCGGCGACTACACCTTCTACATCAAGAACGGCTGGCTGATCGAGGGCGGCAAGGTCACCGCGCCCATCAAGGACTGCAACATCATCGGCAACGGCCCGGAGTCCCTGCGCCGCGTCACGATGGTGGCGAACGACGGCCGACTGGACACCGGCGGCTGGACCTGCGGCAAGAACGGCCAGCGGGTCCCCGTCTCCCAGGGGCTGCCCACCGTGCTGGTCTCCAGCATGACCGTAGGAGGCGAAGATGCTTGAGGAGCTGCAGACGCGCGCCGCGAACGCGGTCGAGATGGCGAAGGCTGCGGGCGCCGACGAGGCCTGGGCCAGCGGCTCCCGGGGCCGCTCGGTGGAGTTCGAGTTCCGTGACGGAGCGCTGGAGAAGGTCCAGGAGGCTACCTCCCGTGCGCTCTCGGTGCGACTGTATGTGGACGGCCGCTACTCGGCCCACTCCACCACCGACCTGCGCCCCGAGCAGCTCAAGGCCTTCATCACCGAGGCGGTGGCGATGACCCGGGCCCTCCAGCCCGACCCCCACCGCGTCATCACCGACCCCGCGCTGTTCGAGGGGCGCTCCACCGCGGATCTCCAGCTCATCGACCCGGGGGTCGAGCAGATGACGCAGGACGAGCGCCGCGCGTGGTGTGAGCAGATGAACAGCGCCGCCCGCGCCCACGAGAAGGTCATCTCGGCCACCAGCGGCGTGTACACCGGCCACAACCTCTCCGCCTCGGTCAGCTCCAACGGCTTCGAGGGTCACCACGAGGAGACCTCCATCTGGATCGGCACCGAGGTCTCTGTGCAGGATGAGGGCGACAAGCGTCCCGAGTCGGGCCACTGGGTGGGCGGCTGCCACCTGGGCGCCCTTCAGGAGCCGGGTACCGTCGGCGGAGAGGCCCTGGAGCAGACCCTTCGACGCCTCGGCGCGGAGAAGGGCCCCACACAGCGCACGATCATGATCGTGGACCCCCGCATCGCCAGCCGCCTCATCGGGCGGCTGCTGGGGCCGGCCGACGCGCAGTCCGTGCAGCAGGGTCGCTCCTTCTGGGAGGGCAAGGTGGGGCAGTCCGTCGCGTCCAAGCACCTCACCGTGACCGACGAGCCGCTGATCCCCCGGGGCCTGGGCTCCCGCACCTTCGACGGCGAGGGCATCGCCCTCAAGCCCATGCCCGTGATCGAAGCCGGCGTCGCGAAGAACCTGTACGTGGACACCTATTACGGTCGCAAGGCGGGCCTCCCCCCCACCCACGGCGGCTCCACCAACCGGGTGGTCGCCCTGGGGAAGAAGGACCTCGCCGCCCTGCTCAAGGACGCGGGCGACGCCATCCTGGTCACCAACTGGCTGGGCGGCAACGCCGACAGCACCACCGGGGACTTCTCCCTGGGCTGCGCGGGCCATCTCGTCTCCAAGGGGAAGATCGGCGCGCCGGTCAGCGAGATGAACGTCACCGGGAACCTGCTGGAGCTGTTCGGCAAGCTGGCGGCGGTGGGCAACGATCCGTGGCCCTACAGCAGCACCCTCTGCCCCACCCTGGTGTTCGAAGACGTACAGTTCAGCGGGGTCTGATTGGAGCCACGCCTGGAGACCGTGGCCGGCCTCCCCACGGCCCTGCGCCGATGGGGAGACGGCCCGCCTGTGGTGCTGCTGCATGGCGTGCCGACCTCGGGCTGGCTGTGGAGCCGGCTGGGGCCCAGGCTCGCGGCGGCGGGCTTCGGGGTCCTCGCGCCGGACCTGCCCGGCCTGGGGCAGAGCGCCCGGCCGCAGCGCTGGACCCTGGACGCATACGGCGCCTGGCTGGAGGCGCTGCTCGACCCTATGGGCCCGACCCACCTCGTCGGGCAGGACTTCGGCGGGCTGGTCGCGGCCTGGGGCGCGTCCCGAGGGCTCGCCCGCTCCCTGTGTCTGGTCTCCTGCCCGCTGAGCCGGGTGTGGTGGGGGGCGAAGGTCACCGCCCGCCCGCCCTTGCGCGGGCCGCTCTACCGCTGGTTCGCCGGTCGATTGTATGTCATGTCTGCGGTGCAGCCGAGCGCGCGGGAGGCCCTCTCCTCCGGGTTGGAGCTGGGGACCCGTGACCTCGCGCTGCGCATGGAGGCCATCGCGCTGGCGCTGGATCCCGCACAGATCGCCGCGCTCCCCGAGCGGCTCCCCCCGGGCTTGAGGACCCTGCTCCTGTGGGGCACCGACGACCGGATGTTCGGCCTGCGGCACGCCCGAAGCACGCAGCGCGCGCTGCCCGGCGCAGTACTCCGCACGATCTCTGGCGCCCGCCATGGCCTGCCCTTCGACCACGCGGCGGCGGCGGCGGCCGAGCTGATCCCGCTCCTCAAAGGGCGCTGAGCAGCAGCGCCCTCAAGCCGTCCGGGTTGTCCACATGCAGCCAGTGCCCCGCGTCCGGCAGGACGTGGAGGTGAAGTCTGTGTCGGATCACCTCGAAGCGCCCCAGCTCCTCGGGCGACCAGCGGTCGCTGCGCGCGGCCCGGACGACGTGGACGTCCGTGGTGCGGGCGGGGTCCTCCAGCCAGGGCCAGGCGTCCTGGGCGAGGTAGTCCAGCAGCATCTGCTCCACCGCGTCCAGGTCGAAGGTCCACACCAGGCCGCCCTCCCCCGGCCGGAGGTTGGTGGTCATCCAGCGGGCGAGCATCGTGGAGAGGCCCATCCCGGTGAGCGTGTCGACCAGGGCGTCCCGGCGGGGCACCGGCAGCGGGACCGCCCGCAGCGCGGCGATGACCTGGGCGACCTCGGTCTGCCCCGGCGACGCGCCCGACCAGGCCCCAGGGGTGGCGTCCAGCACCCAGAGCTGCGAGGGGGGCGAGGGGGCCCGCTGGCCGTAGCGCAGCGCCACCTTGCCGCCGAAGCTGTGCCCGATGACGCAGGCCGGGGAGATCCCCTCCACAGTACCGAGGCGCACGAGGTCGTCGGCGCAGGCGTCGACCGTGTGGGGAGGCGGCGCGCCCGAGGACCGGCCGTGGTTGCGCAGGTCCACCAGCACGAAGCCCCAGCCCGGGGCCTCCTTCACCAGGCGCCGACAGAAGCTCCGCCAGTTGTTGCCGGAGCCCAGGATGCCATGCAGCACGAACGCCCACCGCGACGGGCTGGCCCCGGCCGCGACGACGCGCTGGGCTTCGGGGACCCAGCCCATCAGCGGAACAGCGCCTGCACCTTCTCCTTGTCGCTGGAGAACGTGAGGTGCTCGTTCAGCGTGTAGGCGTTCTGGGGGTCGACGATCTTGGGGCGCACGATGCGGACGGCCTCGACCTGCTCGTCGGAGAAGGAGAACTGGTCGATGATCCGGCCGAGCTGGGCGCAGGTGAAGTGGTTGCCGGCCGCAGCGCTGCGCAGCACGTCCAGCTTGTCGTCGCCGAAGGACTCGGCGCTGATGGCGCGGATGAGCCCGTCGAAGGGCCCGGGGGCCATCGGGGCGACCACCGGCGGGGGCGGCGGGCCCACCACGACCGGGGCCTGGGGGGCGGGCTGGGTGCCGCCGGTCGTCACGGTCACCGACACCGAGGCGCCGCCCGCGCTGCTGCTGACCGAGGCGGTGGTGGTCTCGGTCTCCACGTAGCCCAGGGCGGAGAGCATGTCCATGGTCGGGTCGTTGACCGAGATAGCGACCGAGCCACCGGGGGGCGGGGTGGCGCCCGGCAGCGGGCCGCTGCCCAGCACGGAGAGGGTCTTCTGCTTGTACTGCATGCGGAGCTGCTCGTGCACGGGCACGTCGACGCGCAGCGCGGTGATGGGCTTCCCGGTCAGGCTCGAGATCTCGATGAGGTGAGCGCCGCCCGCCAGCCCGGGGGCGGTGACGGTCATCGAGCCCTCGGGGTACTCGAGCACCTGGCCGTCGACCTTGACCAGCACGGGGGTGGCGGTGAGCACCTGGATCTCGCCGGCCTGGGCGGGCGCGCTCAGCAGCGCGAGCAGGGGCAGCAGCATGGACTCTCCTGGGTTCGTTGAGGCGGGGCCTCTCGTGGCTACACGTAAACGATCGGAGGACCCCCGGCGAGCGGCCTGTATTTCCTGGCCCCGGAACCCGTCCGCGCGGCCCGTTGTCCGCATCGGCACGCCCGGAGCCCGCGATGTCGATGTTCGCCTCTCCCCTGCCCCGCCGCCACCCCAACCGCGACGCCTGGGCCTTCGGTCTGCTCGCCGCGCTCATCGCGCTCGCGCCGCTGCTGCCCTTCGACGCCGCTCGCGCCGCGAGGCCTGCCACCGGGTCCCTCGACGAGCTGCCCGCGCGGGTCACCGCGGCGGTGCTGGCCCCGGACGAGGCCGGCGTGCCCCGTTGGGCCACCGGCCTCGGACCCCATGACGCGCAGATCGAGGCCCGCGTCGCCGCGATCCAGGCCGAGGCGGACGCCGAGGCCGCGCAGGCGGAGGCCGCGATGGCGCGCTTCTCCCGAGCGCTCCTGCGGCACGAGCCGCGCTTGCGGCGCCCGCACCTCCACCGCACCACGGCCGTCTGCTGCACCTGCAGCAGCCGGTAGCCGACCCCGCGTCCGATCGTCCGGGCCCCCAGCAGGTATCCTTGGCGCCGCCACCTGGAGGACCCCATGTCCGGCGACGCCCCGAACCTCAAGATGATCCTCCCCCCCGACGCCTACAAGGAGCTGCCGGAGGGAGAGCGCTACCCGCCCGTCGTGCCCGACGGGGTCTCGCTGCCCGAGCTGTCCGTCAAGGCCGTGCTCATCGGCGCCGTGGTGGGCGTGGTCTTCGGCGCGGCCAACGCCTACCTGGGCCTCAAGGTGGGGCTGACCGTCTCCGCGAGCATCCCGGCGGCGGTCATCGGCGTCGCGCTGTTCCGGCTGTTCCGCTCCGGCAGCCTGCTGGAGACCAACATCGTCCAGACCATCGGCAGCGCCGGAGAGTCCCTGGCCGCGGGCGTGATCTTCACCCTGCCCGTGCTCTACCTCTGGGGAGAGGACCCCGGGTTCTGGCCGATCTTCCCGCTGGCCCTGCTGGGCGGGCTGCTGGGCGTGTTCTTCATGATCCCGCTGCGGCGCTACCTCATCGTGCAGGAGCACGGCCGGCTCAGCTACCCGGAGGGCACCGCCTGCGCCGAGGTGCAGGTGGCCAGTCAGGCCGGCGGCAGCTCCGCGCGGCTCCTGTTCGCGGGCATGGGCCTGGGCGCGCTCTACACCGCCCTGGAGAAGTTCGCCCACCTCTTCCCGGCCGAGGTGGACCTGCAGATCAACCGGGAGGGCTTCCGCACCAGCATGGGCGGCGACGTCACCCCGGAGCTGCTGGGGGTGGGCGCCATCATCGGGCCGCGGGTCTCGGCGGTGATGCTCGCGGGGGGCGCGGTGGGCTGGCTGGTGCTCATCCCGCTCATGTACGCCTTCGGCGGGGCGGCCGACGCGCCGATCGCCCCTGAGGCCACCACCCTGCTCCGGGACATGGACAGCTTCACCGTGTGGAGCCGCTACCTGCGCTACGTGGGCGCGGGCGCGGTGGCTTTCGGCGGGCTGTTCACGCTCATCAAGTCCACGCCGACCATCCTGCGAAGCTTCCAGCTCGCCCTGGCCGCGCTCCGGCAGCGCAACGCCGGACAGGACGTGCCGCGCACCGAGGACGAGCTGTCCCTGCGGGTCGTGGGCGCGGTGCTGCTGGCCATCGCGCTCCTGGCGAGCTTCCTGCCGCTGATGTCCACGGGCGGCAGCATCGGCCTGCTGGCCGGCGTCGCGGTGGTGGTGTTCGCCTTCTTCTTCGTGACCGTGTCCAGCCGCATCGTCGGCCTCATCGGCTCCTCGTCGAACCCGATCTCGGGGATGACCATCGCGACGGTCCTGGTCTGCGCGCTCCTGTTCGGTGGGGCCTTCGGCGCCGAGAGCCGGGTGGCCGTGCTGACCATCGGCTCGCTGGTGTGCATCGCCGCGGCCATCGCTGGCGACACCAGCCAGGACCTCAAGACGGGCTTCCTGCTGGGTGCCACCCCCCGGCGGCAGCAGCTCGGCGAGGTGGTGGGCGTCATCACCGCCGCGCTGGCCATGAGCACGGTGCTGGCGCTGTTCCGGGAGGACATCGTCTCCGGGGCGTTCAAGGCGCCCCAGGCCAACCTCATCAAGCTGGTCATCGACGGCGTGCTCGACGGCGACCTGCCCTGGGCGCTGGTGCTCTCGGGCGCGGCGATGGCCTTCTGCGTGGAGATCATGGGCCTGCCCACCCTGGCCTTCGCCGTCGGGCTCTACCTGCCCGTGCACCTGGCCACGCCCATCATGGTGGGCGGCCTGGTGCGGCTGGTGGTCGAGGTCATGACCCGGGAGGAGGAGCGCGACCACCGCCGCGAGGCCGGCGTGCTCTTCGCCAGCGGCCTGATCGCCGGGGCGGCGCTCGTCGGGGTCTTCGGCGCGGCGCTGACCTTCTTCGAGGTCGGCTGGTTTGACGGAGACCCACCGCCGCCAGACGCCTGGGTGCCGGCCGCGCTGGCCTTCGGCGCGCTGACGGGCGCGCTGGTGTGGGTCGCGATGGGCAGGCCGGGGGCGCCGGAGACACACTCCTGACCGGCCTCGGAACCGGCCATCCGGCGCGTTGTCCGCACCGGTACGCCCGGAGCCCCTGATGTCGATGTTCGCCTCTCGCCTGCCCCGCCGTCACGCCAACTACGACGCCTGGGCCTTCCTCCTGCTCGCCGCGCTCATCGTGCTCGCCCCGCTGATCCACTTCGACGCCGCCCGCGCTGCGGACCCGACCGCCGCGTCCCTGGAGGAGCTGCCCCCACGCGTGACCGCGGTGCTCCTGGACCCCGACGGCGCCGGGGTGCCCGGCTGGGCCACCGCCTTCGGCCCCCACGACGCCCGCATCGCCGACCGCGTCGCCGCGATCGAGGCCGAGGCCGAGGCCGAGCGTGAGCGCGCGAGGCGGGCCGCCACGCGGAACGCCATCGGCCAGTACCGCCTCGCCATGGGCTATACAGGCCGATGGCGCGGCTTCACCTGCTACTGAGCGCGCCTACGGGAACAGCGTCGACACCGGCACCGGCTCGCCCACCGTCTCGGGCAGGTAGAAGCGCTCGGGCAGCGCTCCCTCCTCGACGGTGAGCGGGATGAACACGCCGTCCGCGTTCACGCTCAGGCTGTGATCGGCGTCCACCTGGAGCAGCGGCTCGGCGACCACGGGCACCCCCTCCAGCGCCCCCGAGCCCTCGCGGGTGGCCAGGTAGACCCCGACATGCCGGCTGGCGATCTCGTCGGGGTCGCGGCCCTCGTGCTGGCCCTCCTCGTCCAGGCCGAGCTGCATGTGGTGCGCCGCCGCCAGCGCCCCCAGGCCGAGGCCGACGCGGCGCCCCTCCAGGAGCGCGCTGGGGGTGGTGTCGCCCCACATCGCCTCGTCGAAGCCGCTGCAGTTCGTGCTCTGCGTGGTGAGGCTGGCCTCCCAGCCGGTCCAGACCTCCTCCAGGGACAGGGTGTCGCTGCCCTGGGTGGTCAGGACCCCGACCCAGTCGCAGCCCCCGGTGGAGCTGAGGTCGCTGCGGGTGAAGTGGAGGCGCAGGGTGGGCTCCACCGCCGCGCCCTCGGCGGTCGTGGCGTAGGGGTGGACGGCGACCAGCGCGCCCTCGTCCCAGCCCAGCTCCACCGAGACGGTCACGAGGTCGGGGTCGACGGTCTGCGTCCCGGTGTCCACGTCGTCGGAGGGCTCCCGGGTGTCGTCGGTCTCGCCCGTCTCGCCCGAGGTGTCGTCGGTGGAGACCGCGCTGTCGTCGGCGGGGAGATCGCCGGTGTCCTTGACCGGGTCCAGGCACGCGGCCAGGGGGAGGAGGAAGCAGGGTAGGAAGCGGGGCATGACGATCTCACAGTGCGGGCGATCGAGTGTACTCCCGGGACTCCGGCGTCGACAAGCCGGGTTCAGATCGGGCCGGACAGGTTCCGGATCGCTGCGGACAGCCCCGCCGCGGCGTCCATGCGACGCTCGGCGTCGGGCACCGGCCGCAGGCCCAGCCCGCAGGCCGCCGCGACCAGCCCCTGCGCCCCCAGAGGCGGCCCGGCGCACGCCGACCAGCGCGCCAGCAGCGCATCCGGCGGCGGCACCGGCCCGGCGGTCGGGATGAGCCCGGCGCACAGCCAGCCCCCGCCGTCCACCCAGGCCCGCAGCGCGGGGTGGGCCAGCAGATCCTCCAGCCCGGGCCCGGCGTCGAAGGAGAACACCGCGGGCCCCAATTCGGGCAGCAGCGTCGGGTCCATCGAGGCGCAGCAGTGCAGGCCGGGGGTGGCCCCCTCCGCCCGGATCGCCTCGAAGACGCAGCGGATCGCCTCGACGGCCGCCGGGCGCGCGGCGGCGGGCAGCGCGCCCAGGGAGGGCTCGTCCACCAGCAGGAGGGTGGGCAGGCCCCGCAGCGCCCGGGCCTGCGCGCGGGCCTGCGCCGCCAGCCGCGCCACCAGCGGAAGAGGCCCGCCCTCCGCGGGGGCCGCGCGGGAGAGGGTCCAGGGCCCCGTCACCTGGCCCTTCAGCGCGACGGCCTCGGTGAAGATCCCGATGTCCAGGGCCTCACGGAAGGCGCTCCAGCCGGTCGCCGCGGCCAGCCCGCGCAGCCCCTGGGCGATCATGCCCTCCTCCGGGTCGCGCCGGGGGAGCTGGGGCCAGAAGGGCAGAGCCGGGCAGGTGCGCGCGATCAGGCCGATCGCGTCGGCGGGATCGCGGTGGGGCAGGCTGCCGATCCCGGTGGCCGCGCCGGCCGGGAGCAGACCCTCGAGCGGGGGTTCGGTGGACATCGCCGGACCGCCCTATCGCGGGGTCCGCGGCGGGGCACTTTTGGTGGCGCGCTCCTGCTGGAATCGCGGTAGGATGGACCCTCCCTCAAGATGAGGTGCCCCATGCCTGAGTACGCCCCTCGCACCCGCCCCGGCCACGGCGACGACACCCAGAAGACCGCCGCGCAGGACGGCCCCCAGGAGGAGCCCCTCCAGACCCACGGCAACGCCGCTGCGGCCCAGCAGCTCGGCGCCGAGGGGTCCTGGTTCGACACCCCCCAGGGCGAGCAGACCACCCAGCAGACCTCGTGGTGGCAGTCGACCCTGGACACCGCCGGGGCGTGGTGGGACGCGGGCATGGACGCGCTGGGCCTCGGCGGCGACCAGGCCCCCGAGGAGGAGAAGCCCACCCAGGCGCCGACGACCCAGCCCAAGCCCCAGGCCGCCGCCAGCGCCCAGCCGGCCCCCACCGGCGAGCAGCAGCGCACCGCGACCCCCTCCGGGCAGACCACGACGACGGAGACGCCCCAGACCCAGACCCCTCAGACCGAGGCGCCCCAGCAGACCGGCGGGCCCTACACCGACAAGTACGGCTCGGGCAACAAGGATCCCCGCCTCCAGGTGGACAAGGGCCAGCTCACCTTCGACGCCGAAGGCACCGAGGGCGGGCGCTACCACACCCGCACCGCGCACTGGCCGGGCGGGGCGTCGGGCGTCACCATCGGGCGCGGCTATGACCTCGGTCAGCACTCCAAGAACGACATCATCCGCGACATGACCGGCGCGGGGGTCTCCGAGGCCGACGCCAACAAGTTCACCCCGGCGGCCGGCAAGACCGGGCGCTCCGCCCAGACCTGGCTGGCCGAGAACAAGGCTGGCCTGCCCGAGATCACCCTGGAGCAGCAGGAGGCCTTGTTCGGCACGGTCTACGACCGCCTCGCCAAGGACGTCGAGCGCATCTCGGGCAACTACGCCCGCATCGTCTCCGAGCGCGAGAACGGCGAGCAGAAGGACTACGAGGTCAACTGGGACACCCTGCACCCCGCGCTGCGGGACATCGCGGTGGACCTGCGCTACCGGGGCGACTACACCCCGGCCACCCGCAAGTACGTCCAGCCCCTGCTGATCGCGAACGACCTCAAGGGCATGGCCGAGTGCATGGCCGACCGCAGCAAGTGGTCCCAGGTGCCCAAGGACCGGTTCGAGCGCCGGGCGGCCTACATGCAGGAGGCCGTGGAGAAGGGCAGCTCCAAGGTCCAGCTCACCGGCAGCGGGCCGGTGACCTCGGACAAGAACACCGACTCCGGCGGCACCGAGAAGGGCAGCACCGAGAGCGGCCTCGACACGAGCGTCGCCGGCAAGACCTACCGCATCACCGCATCGGCGCTGAACGTGCGCTCCGAGCCCGACAGCTCCAAGGACAACAAGCTGGGCCGGCTCAAGCGCGGCGACCAGGTCACCGCGACGGCCACCTCCAAGGGCTGGCTCCAGATCCGCTTCGAGGGCAAGGAAGGCTGGATCTCCGCCGACTTCGCCACCGAGGTGGGCAAGGACGACGAGAAGGGCACCGGCAGCGAGAGCGGCGGCGACTACGTGCTCTCCGGAGCCAACTGGCGCAAGCTCGCCGACCAGAAGGGCTGGGCCAACTCCAACAAGTTCGAGGACCTCGACCCCACCTTCGGCTCGAACGCCAAGACCTTCGTGGAGGGCCTGCGGGCGAACGGGGCGAGCGTGACCATCACCGCCGGCCTGCGCCACAAGAAGCGGGCCTACCTGATGCACTTCGCCTGGCACGTGGCCAAGGGCTCCAAGTCCGCCGACGCCGCGAACAAGGCCTGCCGCGCCGAGGGCATCAACATCGAGTGGAGCCACGGCAACGCCACCCAGACCCGGAACGCTGCGCAGGCCCTGGTCAACGCCTTCGGCCTGGTGCGCTCGGCCTCCCTGACCTCCAACCACATGAGCGGCGAGGCGATCGACATGAAGATCAGCAACGTGCCGCGCAAGCTGGACATCGGCGGCAAGAGCTACACCGCCGGCCGCAAGGACGGCGGGGTCATGGACGAGAGCAAGGTCGACCACATCGGCAAGGAGCTGGGCGTCATCTGGTACGGAACCGGCGACTGGGTCCACTGGTCGAAGACGGGGCGGTAGGCCCGCGCTCGGGGCCTCGTATTCAACACGATTGAATATGGGGCCTCGGGGTGTGTATTCGACTCAGACGCTCACTTGATCAGCCGCAGCGCCGCCGTGGACAGGCGGCCGCGCTCCTGGCCCCGGCGTGCGCCCGCAGGCTTCGCCCCGCGCCGCTGCACCGCGAGCCGGAGCATCCACAGCTCCTTCACCATGGCCGAGCGCTCCTCCAGCCAGTGGTCCAGCTCCGCGTTCTGTCCGTCCACGATGGTCTTCAGGCGGACCCGGTTCGCCTCCAGGATGCGGCAGGTGTCCGACAGGGTGCCGATCTTCGCGTGGGCGACCAGCAGGCCCCGGCGGAGGTGGTCGACGCGCCCTGACTCGGCCACGAGGGCCTGCTCCATCAGCTCCAATTCGGCGCTCATCCGGTTGGCGAGGGTGGCCACGCGCAGGGACTCCGCCTCCCCTTCACGGAGGCGGGCGTTGGCCGACTCCAGGTCGGCGAGCAGGGCGCGACGCTTCGCCGCGCTGACCTCCAGGTCCAGCAGATACCTGGAAATCCGGATGTGTTGTCGAGCCGCGAGGGCGCAGGCCAGGACCGCGACCAGCGCGAACAGGATGCTCAGCTCCATCATCTTCCAACCCTGATGCCCGTGGGGCTGAGTCGAGGATAACGCCTGGAGATGAAGCCCTGGCTGACAAATGAATGACAGTTATCCCATTTGTAAGTCCACAGAGATTTCCCCGGGTTAAACCTTGATCGTGACGCCCGCGTCGCCCTCCACCCCTGCCAGCACGCGCTCCTCTGACCTTCCAGGTGATACCTGTCTCATCGTGCGGAGTGTGGTCCAACAGGCCGCGGGCCCGGGCCCCTCGCTACCCGCTGACCCGCACCGCCCGCAGCGCCTCCTGGTCCAGCGCCTTGAGCATGTTCTCCACCGCGTTGAGCTGGCGCTTCTTGCCCGTCTTCGCGTCGACCGTCGTGGTCTCCCCGCCCAGCAGCAGGGTGACCACCGCGCCGTCGTAGCCGCCGATCATCGTCACCCCCTCGTCCTCGATGGTGGACGGGAAGTCCTTGCCCCGGGCGGTCACCCACCACCAGATCACCCGCACGCGCGGCAGGCCCACCGCCGCGAGCTTCTTCATGGCCATCTCGTAGTTGGTGGTGCTGTCACCGGTGGGGTTGAACTGCATGTCCGAGACCACCAGCAGGGTGTTGGGGAAGTCCGAGACGGGGATCGCCGGGCTCTGCTTTCGAACCCGCACGATCTCGTCGATGACCGACTGGAAGTTCGTGCTGCCCCAGGCCGTGGACGCTGCAGCGATCTGGCGGGCCTTGTCGGTGAAGCTGCCCTTGAGCTTCAGGACCCGGGAGCGGCTGTCGAACATCACGACGTGGTCCTGGAAGGCGCCGGTGTTCAGGGTCGAGAAGTAGATGCCCAGGCTCACGCAGATCTCATAGGGCAGCCCGGACATCGAGCCCGAGGTGTCCAGCGCGCACCAGACGTTGCCGTCCAGGCCCCCGCCGTCGCGGCGGGCCAGCTCGATGAGGCCGTCGAACTGGCGGTCCAAGGTCAGCTTGCGGGCCCGGGAGAGGTTCTGCATGCTGTACCGCCGCCGGTTGCCCACCGCCGCCTGGAACAGCTCGTGGACGTAGCCGGTGAACGGCGCGACCGGCTGCTTCTCGATCCAGGCGACGTAGCGGTCCTCCTGGTCGTGGCGGGCCAGGGTGGTCTTGCCGTCCTTGCCGACGTGGTTGACCAGGGTGAACAGCGCGCGGCCGGGCAGCTCCTGGAAGCGCAGCGTGTCCCAGCGGCCCGCGGACATCTCCCGCTGGAACTGGTGGCCCCGGCCCGAGGCCTTGAAGGCGCGGTACTGCTTGCTGGTCCAGCCCAGGCGCGCGCACAGCCCGCGGCCGAAGCCGTGCAGGGCGTGGTGGCGCGGGTTGAAGCGCTGGCCCGAGGACCGCAGCCGGGGGAGGTACTTGGCCAGGAGGTTTCGGTGGAAGGGGTCCTCCAGGCCGCGCTCGATGAGGGCGTAGACGTCGTCCCGGGGGAGCACGTCCACGGTGTCGGCGTGCCAGAGGTCCTTCCACACCCCCACCGTGGGCACCAGCCACAGGTTGCGGCGCAGCACGTCGGGGTGGCTGGTGGACAGCCACACCAGGCCCTTGCGGAACTCGTCCCGGGCGCCCTGGCCCTTCTGGACGACCTCGGTGCTCAGGAAGCCGTGCATGGGGCGGGTGATCAGGCGCAGCCAGAACAGGATCTGGAGGGTGACCTTGGGCGACTCGGCCCAGCAGCGGCTCAGGTCGGCGTCGACCTCGAGCTGGCTGCGGCCCTTGTGGGTCCCGCACTTCGCGAAGTAGTCCACCAGCGCGTCGCCCGTGGTGGAGTGGGAGACCGCGCCGTTCTCGGTGTAGGTGTCGTAGCGCTGGATGGCGCGGAGGAAGGGGTTCATGGTGCGCTGACCGGGATCCTGTGCGTCTTGCGTGGAGCATGAGCATACACCGCTCAGGGGTCCTCCGGCCCTCAGGCCGCGCTCATGACGATCGTCGAGGCGATCGAGGCCCTGCGCTGAGCGCTCCAGCCCGGAGGTGGCCCCCTCCCGCGAGGACGCACTGCGGGAGGAGGCCAGGACGACCCGGGCTACATCGGATGGCCCGCGTCGTCCTCGGGGAAGCCCTCCGGCACCCACGTCGGGAAGGGGTCCTCCAGCGCCTCCCACGCCGCCTCTCCCATCGCCAGCTCCTCGTCCGTGAGCTGGCAGGCGTCAAATCGCGCCCGCAGCGCCGCCTCATCCATGTCCATGCCGATGATGGCCAGCTCGGTCAGGCGGTCTCCGAAGCGGGGGTGCCAGCGCGCCTCGACCTGCGCCCGCCACTCCGGATCGTCCGGCCATTCGTCCCGCGGCACGCAGGCCCACCAGATCCCCCCCGCCTGGTACTGACACACCGAGCCGGCCTGTGACCACATCGCCACGACCCCGGGGCGCGAGGCCAGCCAGAACATGCCCTTGGAGCGGATCACCCCGGGCCAGTCGTCGTGCATCCAGTCGTGCAGGCGCTGCGGGTGGAGGGGGAGCCGCGACCGGTAGGTGAAGGAGCGGATGCCGTACGCCTCGGACTCCGGCACATGCCCCCCTTCCAGCTCGCGCAGCCAACCGGGGCTGGCCGCCGCGCGCTCCATGTCGAAGCGCTGGGTGCCCAGCACGGCGCTCAAGGGCGCTCGCCCCCAGGTGGCCTCGACCAGCACCGCGCCGGGGTTGAGGGCCGCGAGCACCCCCCGAAGCCGCCCCAGCTCCGCCTCGCTGACCTGATCCAGCTTGTTGATGACCAGGACATCGGCGAACTCGACCTGGTCGACCAGGAGGTCCACGACGCAGCGCCGGTCCTCCTCGTCCAGGCCGACGCCCCGCTCCACCAGCTCGTCCTGACTGCCGTAGTCCTCGAGGAAGCGCTGGGCGTCGACCACCGTGACCAGGGTGTCCAGGCGGGCGCGCTCGGCCAGGGAGCGCCCCTCCGCGTCGACGAACGAGAAGGTCTGGGCCACGGGGAGGGGCTCGCTGATGCCCGTCGACTCGATCAGGAGGTAGTCGAAGCGGCCCTCGTCCGCGAGGCGGGCGACCTCCTCCAGCAGGTCGTCGCGCAGCGTGCAGCAGATGCAGCCGTTGGTCAACTCGACCAGGCGCTCCTCGGTGCGGGAGAGGGCGGCGTCGCTCCCACGCACCAGGGCCGCGTCGACGTTCACCTCGCTCATGTCGTTGACGATGACCGCGACGCGGAGGCCCTGGCGGTTGCGCAGCACGTGGTTGAGGAGCGTGGTCTTGCCGGCGCCGAGGAAGCCGGAGAGCACCGTGACCGGGAGGGGTGAAGGCATGGACGCTCAACCCTTTATCGCAACTAAGTTGCAATTACAATAGAGATGCTCTATACCGATGTCCAGCTCTGCGCGCAAGCGCGCTGTCCTCCATCTCCGGACGGACCTGCCTGCGGCGGCCTGTGGGGCTCGCCCAGCGGGTTCGCACCGGAGATCTCGCCTCCCGCCTGGAGTCCCCGTGAACGTCTGCCTGCCCCCGGCCGCCGTGACCGTGCGCACCCTCGCCCAGCTCACCCGGCTCCATGAGCCCGACGTGCACCTCGTGGTGCTCGAGCGCCCCTTCGATCCGGCGCTGACCCGGGCGGCCTGGAGCCTGCCGACCGACACCCGCCTCGTGCTCCGGGGCCGCCCGGACGCGCTGGCCGACGCGCTCCGGGGTCACCTGGCCGCCGAGCAGGAGCCCCTGGCCACAGACGTGGCGCGCTGGTCGGCGGTCCTGGCCGACCTGCTGGGGGCCGAGGCGCTGGGGCTTCGGCTGACCGCCACCGACCGCCCCACCTGCCCCGCCTTCCACGTCGACCGCGTCGACGTCCGGCTGATCACGACCTGGGCAGGCGCCGGCACGGAGTTCCTGGCCGAGGCGGACGTGGACCGGCGCTGGCTGGGCTACGCGGGCCGCGGAGAGTCCCTCGGCGAGACGGGCTTGATCCGCCCTGGCGCCCGACCGAGGCAACTGCCCCCCCAGGCCGTGGGCCTGTTCAAGGGGGAGCGCTGGCCTGGCAACGAAGGGCGCGGGGTCGTACACCGCTCGCCGCCGGTGCCTGCGGGCAGCCGACGGGTCCTGCTCACGCTGGACGTGCTGGCGTGAGGACGTGGGCGCTGACGGTCGGCGCCCACGTCCTCAACGCCCGCTGCTGGGTGCGCCCTGGGGCCCGAAGGCCTACAGCCCCGACTTCCCGATGCGGTCCTGCGGCCGCCCCTCGTCCTCGCGGGCCTTGGCGGCGGCCTCGCGCCGCTCGCTGTAGCGGTCCACCAGCACCTCCCGCAGGTCCCGGGTGAGCAGGGTGAAGCGGTACAGCTCCTCCATGACGTCCACCACGCGGTCCCGGTAGGCGCTGTCCTTCATGCGCCCGTCGTCGTGGAACTCCTGCCAGGCCTTGGGCACGCTGGACTGGTTGGGGATGGTGATCATGCGCATCCAGCGCCCCAGCACCCGCAGGGTGTTGACCGTGTTGAAGGACTGGCTGCCGCCGCAGACCTGCATCACCGCCAGGGTCCGCCCCTGGGTGGGCCGCACCGCGCCCAGGCTCAGGGGGAGCCAGTCGAGCTGGTTCTTGAACACGCCGGTGAGGGTGCCGTGCATCTCCGGGCAGCTCCAGACCTGGGCCTCGGACCACAGCGACAGCTCCCGGAGCCGCACGACCTCGGGGTGCTCGTCCAGCCCGGGTCCCTTGAGCGGGAGGGCGTGGGGGTGGAACCAGCGGACCTCGCAGCCGAGGCCTTCGAGCAGGCGCGCCGCCTCCTCGGCGAGCAGGCGGGAGTAGGAGCGCTCCCGCAGGCTCCCGTACAGCATGAGCACGCGCGGGGCGTGGGTGCTGCGGGGGCCCTCGGGGAGGGGCGGGATGCTCAGGGGGGGCGGTGCGCCGTCGTGCCAGGAGGCCATCGCGGGGGTCCGCTCCAGGGAGAGGGGTGACGGGGAGGAGGTCAAGCGGCATGGTAGCCGTCGGGCGGCGGCGTGCGCAGGACGGGGCGCTACGGGTCCAGGCTGGGGGCGTTATGACCCGACCTCGACCGCACCCTCTGACCCGAAGACCCCCGCTGATGAAGCTCAAGGACGGCCACACCGCAGCGCTGCGCATCGTCCACATCGACAACCTCGCCGTCTACCTGGCGCGGGGGGCGCTGCACGCCCCAGCCCACACCCCGGACGATGGGCTCGACTGGCGATCCGCTCACCGGGAGGACGTACAACAGCGGCGCGCGCTCAAGCGGCTGCCCGGGGGGCTGGGCACCCTGCATGACTTCGTTCCGTTCTACTTCGGCGCGCGCAGCCCCATGCTCCTCCAGCTCCACACCGGTCGGGTGGTCGGCTTCGAGGGCTCGCAGGCGGACCTGGTTTATCTGGTCACTTCGGTTCAGGACGTCGTCGCCGCAGGCTGCCGCTTCGCCTTCTCCGATGGCCACGCCTTGAGCGGGCTCACCCGGTTCTTCACCGACCTGGACCAGCTCGACCAGGTGGACTGGTCCGCGACGGCCGCGCAGCGGTGGAGCACCCCCGACGATCCTGACCTCCAGCGCCGCAAGCAGGCTGAGTTCCTGGTGTACCGCAGCCTGCCCTGGCCGCTGATCCGTGGCCTCGCCGCCTGCGACGCCCACGCGCTGTCCAGGGTCGAGGGCCTCCTGCATGACACGGCCCCGGCGCACCGGCCCCATGCCGCCGTCGTCTCGAAGTGGTACTACTAGTCACACCATGATCCGCACCGGCACCGGCAACATCCTCGAAGCGCAGGCCGAGGCCCTGGTCAACACCGTCAACTGCGTCGGCGTCATGGGCAAGGGCCTCGCCCTCCAGTACAAGCGCGCCTGGCCGGCGATGTTCAAGGCCTACCGCCAGGCCGCGAAGGCCGGCGAGGTCGTCCCTGGGTGCATGCACGTCTACGAGACCGGTGACCTCGTCGGGCCCCGGCTCATCATCAACTTCCCCACCAAGCGACACTGGCGCCAGCCCTCCCGCATGGAGGACGTCGAGGCCGGGCTGGTGGATCTGGCGCGGGTGCTGCGGGAGCGCGGGGTGTGCTCGGTGGCCATTCCCCCACTGGGCGCGGGGCTGGGGGGGCTCCCCTGGCCGGAGGTCCGGCGCTGCATCGTCGACGCCCTCGCCCCGCTGGAGGACGTCGATGTGCTGCTCTGGGAGCCCGGCGGCGCGCCTCCGGCCGACCAGCACGTCGTCCGCACCGAGCGCCCGACGATGACGTCCACCCGGGCCACGGTGCTCGCGCTGATGGACCAGTATCGGGTCATGGACCACGAGATCACGCACCTGGAGGTGCAGAAGCTCGCCTACTTCATGGAGCGGGCCGGGGCCGGGCTGGACCTGCGCTTCCAGGCTGAGCGCTACGGTCCCTACTCCGACCGCCTGTACCACCTGCTCATGCCGTTGGAGGGGCACTTCATCCGGGGCCTGGCCGACCGCAGGCCGATGGCCCCGCTGCGCGTGCTGCCCGACGCCCTGGACGAGGCCCGGCGGCTGCTCGCCGAGGACGCGGGGACCCGGGCGCTGTTCGAGCGCGTGGCCGCGCTGGTCGCGGGCTTCGAAACCCCCTACGGCCTGGAGCTGCTGGCCACTTTGCACTGGCTGGCCCAGGAGGACCCTGACGCCGCCGAGGACGTCGAACGGGCGATCGCACGCGTACAGGCGTGGAGCCCGCGGAAGGCCTACACCTTGAAGCCCGAGCACCTGCGCGTCGCGTGGGACCAGCTCCGCGCGGAGGGGTGGATGCCGGAGCCGGCGCGGCGGGTGGCGGCGGGGTAGGTCGGAAGGAGGAGCGTGGACCGTGCAGGACTCGAACCTGCGACCACCAACCTTAAGTGAAGCAGTGCTGTGGCACCCCTGTCGGAGTGCGCATGTTCAGGTGCTCTACCAACTGAGCTAACGGTCCACGATGGGCAGCATACGTCGGGCCGCGCCCCGGATCAAATCCCCTCGATGAGCCGACAGGACCGGGTGTAGCCCGCCGCGCGCTTGATGGTGGGGTAGAGCTTGCCGGTGGCGATGCACAGGCCCAGCTCCAGGAGCTGCCCGCCGTCGAGCCGCGCCGTCACCCGGGCCTCGACGTCCTCCGGGGCGTCCGTGTGCTCCGCGACGGCGACCGCGTAGGCGCGCACGTCCTCCAGCTCGTCGGGCAGCGCCTCGTCGAAGACCGCCGCGCGCACGACCGCGCGGGGCACGCCGGCCTCCAGCGCCAGGCGCGCGTTGAGCTGCAGGCAGTCCCCGCAGTCCTCGACCTTGACCGCCGCGAGCTTCGCCACCCAGTAGTCGGGGGCCGCGAGCCGCTCGCGATGCTGGGCCGCAGGATGCACCGCGTTGAGGGCCTCGAAGGCCCGGGGCGAGGACGCCAGCAGCGCCCGCATCCAGTCGACGGGGTATCCGTAGTGATCTTCAAAAGCCTTGAGCTGGGCCAGCGCGTCTTCGGGGGAGGGCATGGGCTTCTCCGTCAGGGTTCACCGAGAGGACGAGGCAGCCGCCCCCGGCGTGACACCCCTCACCGCCGCGCGCCGTACCAGTAGCTGAGGAGCCTCCTTCCCCCTCGAATCCGCAGCCGGCCCAAGGACAGCACATGCAGCGCGAACAGCGCCAGCGCCACGACCGTGGAGGCGAACAGCCGGGCGAGCAGGCGCAGGCTGAACGGCCC
This sequence comes from Alphaproteobacteria bacterium, assembly GCA_020632795.1. Taxonomy (GTDB): domain Bacteria; phylum Myxococcota_A; class UBA796; order UBA796; family CAJQPC01; genus JACKEV01. The sequence continues at coordinate 226,545 of JACKEV010000016.1, read as the reverse complement.
CTTCCGCCCCTGCACCACCACCGGGTTGCGGTGCAGGACCGCGAAGCTCAGCCCGCGCCGCCAGGCGTGCCAGCGCAGCCGGGCGATGAAGTCGATCTCCTCCATCGCGTACAGCCCCTCCGCGAAGCCCCCGATGGCCCGGAAGGCGTCCCGCCGACACAGCAGGAACACCCCGCCGCTCCACTTGAGCAGGCGCATGCTCGGGTTCAGCCGCTCGGTGTAGAGCTTGTTCCAAAGCGGGCCGCCCTCCACCCGCACCGTGACCCCGCAGCCCACGTGCGCGCCGCCCCGGATGAGCGCCATGACCTCGGCCATCAGCGCCGGGGTCGGCCAGGCGTCGGCGTCGATGAACAAAAGCCACGCCCCCTCCGCCGCCGCAGCCCCGGCGTTGCGGGCCCGCGCGATCTGCCGGATGGGCTCGTGGACCACCCGCGCGCCGGCCTCCGCGGCCCGGGAGGCGGTCTCATCGGTGGAGCCGTTGTCGCAGACGAGGATCTCCCAAGGGGCATCGCAGGCCTCCTCCAGGGCCTGCCGGATCCGGCCGAGGGTCACCGGCAGCAGCGCCGCTTCGTTGAAGGCCGGGATCACCACCGAGAGCAGCGCCCCCGGCGCCGTCACCGCACCTCCCCGTCGGTGAAGCTGCGGAACGAGCCGTCGGTGCCCAGGAGCCGGTCCAGCACCCCCAGGGTCCCGAACATCTCGTTGAACCGGTGGTGATGCCAGTCGTGGTGGACCGGCCAGGGCGCCCAGGGGATCGCGTAGCCCCCGTGGTGGACCACGACGGTCATGATGCCCAGCACGGTGAAGGCGTAGATCGACGCCAGCGAGGGCGCGAGCACCACCACCCCCAGCGCCAGGGTGAGGAAGTTGCCCACGCAGAACTCGAAGGGGTGGGCGTACTCGCTGGCCAGGGCGCCCGTGGTGCGGAACTCGTGGTGGACGCGGTGGACGTGCTTCATCCACCACGGCCGGTGCAGGAAGCGGTGGGTCGTGTAGAAGACGAGCACCGAGCACGCCCCCAGCCCGGCCAGCTCCAGCACGAGCCGCCCCACCCCGGGCAGCTCCGGGGAGGCGCTCCAGCCCCGGGCCAGCAGCGCGCCGGTCATCCCCACCAGCATCATCGGCGACCAGAAGAGCTGGTTCAGCAGCACCACCCGCAGCACCCGGCCCGTCGGCGGGCGGCGGCGGGGGCCGTCCTGGATGCGGTGCTTCGCGATGAAGCGGGGCCAGTCGCGGGCGTCGACCACGTGGTAGAGCGCGGCGAGCCCCCAGAACGTGATCAGGTGGAGCACGAGGCTGCCGCCGATCAGGAGCGCCGGCTCGGGCAGGGTGGTGACCAGGCGCCGCCAGGCCTCCGCGAAGGCGTCGGTGGAGCCGATCGCGACCATGATCGCGAGCAGGATCAGGGTCAGGAGGTTGTGGCGGAGGCGCGGGCGGGTGTAACGGAAGGCCATCGGCCCCCCATGGTAACGCTGGTGCGGCCCCCACCGGTCGGCTACCAGAGCAAGAGCCCGACGCAGGAGGATCGTGAAAAAGAGAACGCTGTTCGCTTTTGCGCTGGGCCTGAGCGGCTGCGGGGTGCGCCCGCCGCCGACCCCGGGCGACGGGCCGCCGCAGACGGTCATCGTGCTCATCGGCTGCACCCTGCGCGCGGACCGCATGCCGGCCTACGGCAACCCCCGCGACCTGATGCCCTACCTGGACGGGCTGGTGGACGACGGCGTGCTCTTCGAGCGCATGATCGCCACCGCCCCCTGGACCCGCCCGGCGGTGGGCTCGCTGACGACCGGCCGCTACCCCCTGGTCCTGGGCATCGACCACCCCCGGCAGAGCGTGCGCTCCAGCCGGGGCCTGCACCCGGACTTCACCACCCTGGCCGAGGTCTTCTCGGGGGCGGGCTGGTCCACGGTGGGGGCCACGGCCAACCCCAACGCCAACGCCCACTTCAACCTGACCCAGGGCTTCGACAGCTACTTCGAGGCCACCGGCTTGTGGCGCGACGACCGGCGCAAGTTCCCCGGCGAGTACGTGGTCGAGGAGTGGCTGAAGCTGGCGGCCGAGGTCGACGGGCCGCTCTACGGGCAGCTCCTGGTGGTGGACACCCACTCGCCGCTGGGCCTGGGGGTGGGCGACTACGCCTGGATGCTGGCCCACGGCATGGTGCCGCCCGCGACGGTGGACGAGTACGACGCCGCGCTGCGCAACCTGGACGCCACCATCGAGGCCCTGGACGAGGGGCTCGCCGCGTTGGGCCGGGACCAGCGGCTCTTCGTGCTGGTGGGCGACCACGGCGAGGGCCTGAACTTCCCCGAGCGCGCCGGGCACGCCCACGGGCGCATGCTCTACGACGCCAACGTGCAGGTGCCCTGGGTGCTGCATGGCCCCGGCGTGGCCCGCGGGCACCGGGTGGTGGGATTGGCCGAGAGCGTGGACGTGTGGCCCACGGTGCTGGACCTCGCCGGGGTGGCGCCGACCAACCCGGTCGACGGCACCTCCATGGCCGAGCAGGTCCGCGGCGCGGCCGACCACACCCCCAAGGAGGCCGCGTACTCGGAGACCTTCTACGGCGGCACCCACAAGGCCCGCTGGACCACCCCGGAGTGGACCTTCATCTACACCGACCCCAACCGGCGTCACGCCGACGGCGAGGTCGAGCTGTACCGCGCCCGCGACCGGATGGCGGACGTGGACGTCTCCACGAAGCACCTGGGGCAGGTCAACACCTACACGATGGCGATCGAGCGCCTGCGCACGCAGCTCCTGGCCGAACAGAAGACCTGGGAGGCGCCGGAGCCGGACGCGGAGACCGAGGCGCAGTTGCGGGAGCTGGGGTATCTGGAGTAGTCTTCTGGGGGGTGGGAACGGCGATTTTGGGGTGTTTGGAGGGGGTCGGGGGAGCCGGAGAGGGCCTGGGGGAGCCGACGGGGGGCGTTGTGCCCGGAACTGCTCGCGCGGTCTGGCGGCCCCCCCCCGCCGCTCCTCACGGAGCATGCGCAACAGAAAACCTGTCATGACATGTGTTTGTGAGTGCAGCCTCACCCCAGCCGTCCGCTGATGGCTCGCACCGAGGTGACCTCTCCGGAAGACTTCGGCGAAGTCCTGAGCTGAGGCCTTGAGGTGATGCTCCTGATGAAACGTCGCTCCTCGCGCTCTCAGGCGTAGGGACGGGTCTGGGGAGCGCGTAGCTACGCGAGCCCGCCGCTCATCCAACCATCAGCCACCATGACGACGAACCGAAAAACGGAGCGCACCATGTTGATGTTGTGGACCGGTCTGGCCCTCGCCCAGCCTGCACCTGACGTGAAGACCACGTACACCGGCGACGGCGTTTACTCCAGCGTCGCTGAGCTCATCGGGCTCGACGCAGCGCAAGCCTGCGGCGTGGAGACCTTGACTCCTGAGCACGCCCATGGCTGCATCCAGGACCTCCTTGGCCAAGCGCAGCTCCGACTCGCCGACACCGACGGCAAGATCGCGGGGCTCTCAGGGACCTCCTTCCTCCCCAGAGACCATCCGTATGCCACCTCGCCACTGCACGCCCTCCACTGGTTCGCCACCCAGGAGAAAGGACCTCATGGGGCGTACCTGATGAGCAACGCACGCATCTACCAGATCCTGGAGAGCATCGCAAAATACCGAGAAGACCCTACGCGCTGGAGAGACACAGCCCGACTCTGGGACGTCTGCGGCGAGGACGTGGAGAGCTACCTTCTGGCCATCGCAGGCCCACAAGGAGAGGGCAGCGCCAGTCTCTCTGAGCGCCTGCGCAAGCTGAACCGAAAGGGGCTCCGTGAACGCCTGCAGGAGCCACCAGCGGGCGCCTGCCCCGCCGCGAAGGACACAGGGTATCTCTACCTGAGCCTGCGCAGTGAAAACCTGGAAGTATGGACCATCAGCGAAGGCGGCTTCGCGCCGCTGGAGCAGCTGCAAGGCACTACATTCGTAGGGGATGACCCCTGGGGCTGGTTCTGGCACACCGAGCACCTCATGGGGCCGATGGATGACCAGGTAACGACGATCAGTCTGGGCTGTGATTCCGGAAACTGGCCGCCTCCTCCTGGAGAACCCAGTGACTGTGTATGGGCGATCCGAGTTGAGATGCGCATCGATCTCATCCAGAATCACTGGCCTCCTGGCTTCGTCATCCCTTTTCTGGACAACATGCTTGAGAGCGCCATGATTCATGTCTACCAATGTCTGACCGAGGTAGCTGAGCAGGGCCTGTGAACCTCATGTATCGGACAATCACCACCTGGATCTTTCTGTCGTTGATCCTCCTCCCACGCGACGGCGCACACGCCTCAAGCCTGCACCTCGACTCCACGCAGAACGTCACTCCGGCTGTGTGCTGGCCCTCCCCAGGGGAGCTGCCAAGCGGAGCCCAGGCCGTCGGACAGTTCGCTGAAGAGGGGACGTTCCGCGAAAGCCTGAGCTCCTGGAGATACCTGCTCACCGAAGAGCGGGTGTGGCTCTACGATCGCCGCGCTGTGGCCCCCCTCACCTGGCCGTGGGAGGACCCGGGGCGGCGCATCGTGGGCCCGCCGGAGCATCAGGAGGAGCAAGGGGAACTCCCAACCGCACAGGCGCTGGCTGTCACGTCGAGCGCGAGCTACAAGCTGAGCGTCACATCGGATACGGTGTTGCACATACGACGCTGCTCGCTGAACGAGCCACTGACCGACGCGAACCGCACCGCTTGCGAGACTCTCGCGCCTTCAATCGACCTGATGGCCATCCTCAGGGAGCTTGACGCTGAGCCGCCGGCTGGAGCATCCCCCCATGTCCGATCTGTGGATGTCACCCCAGCGGGCTCGTCCGAGTCCATCTACCTGGCGCTCCACCTGGAGGCGTCTCCTCTGAGGCGCTTGCTCCTCAAGGTGGTGCTCGGCCCGTCGCCCGAGGTGCTGGGGGCCTGGGCGGCGCCGTGGCTGTCCGAGCGCTCGCTGATCTGGCTATCCGAAGGTGGAGACGCCGATCTGTATGTAGGGCTCGCAGACAACGACCGCTTGCAGGCCATGCGCTTGGACAATGAGAGCAGCAGGGCTTCAGCGGGCCCGCCCTTGCTCCAGGTCCAGGACCGCTGTCTGTCCGGCTCAGCTGCCCCATTCGACGACCTGTCCCGTCTTCAATGGACCCCCGCCGGTGCTCAGCGGGGGTCCAGCCTGTGGCTGGGCGACGACGCGGGGTGTATTCGCAGGGCAGAACGCTGCCCGGGAGACCAGGTTGTCGCGGTGCATGAACCGGACTGGTGCAGCCATGACGCGGCGCCGCTGGCAGGTGTCGCGCTCTCCGAGCAGCCCATCGGCCTGATCGCAGAGGTTGAAGAGGGGCTGTTGCTGATCTCCCATGTGCCTGGCTCCAGAGACGCCGACGACGACCACATCGGCACCTATTACCTGAACACACGAATGGAGAATCCTGCACAATGGACAACCGTGCCCTTCCCCTACGCCAACGCCATGCTCACCCCAGCAGAGTCGGAGGGGCGCAGCGCATTCATGCGCATCGCCATGGCCCACCACGGCGCCAGTCGTCCCCCGGTCGCGGCGCTGTTGGACAAGGGGGCCATCAACTGGCGGCACTGGTTGCTCCGCGCGCCCTACCGGGCCACCGCCGATCTCACAGGGCTGCCCGTTCTGGCCCAGGTCACCTTCGAGGACGGAGCAGCCCTGATCGTACAGCGTGACCCTGATTCGAGGCAGATCGTCTACGGTGGAGGGACGTCCCCCTATGCATGGGAGCCACTTCCAGGGCTCCCTCAAGGCAGCATTCCCACCGCCCTGAGCGTCAGCGCGGGAGCGATCTGGGCGCTCGCCGCCGACCAGACACAGGCCTGGTTGCTCCGTTGGACGACGCCCACCCAAGCACCAGCGGTCTGGAGCCTGGCCGATCCTGAGGGTCGCGTGACGGAGGCCGCCGGCGGACGGTTCTGGTTGGGTATCGACCAGGACGATGAACCAACGACGATCGGCGTCCTCTCAAGAGAGGGCGATCGGATGACGCGCCCGATCGCACCCCAGGGAACCTGGACAGTACTCCAACCCCCGGACACCCCCTGCCTGCCACCAGCCCTCAGCCCCTCCCTGCTGGCCGATGGGCAGTTGATCTGCCTCCAACTCCACAATGAGGGTTCCCAGTCCGGGCCGACCGCCCCTCGGTGGACGCGCGTCGCGGACGGGACCCGGCTCGTCCCCAGAGCACGCGGGGGCTGGGCGGCCGTCTCTCCCGACCACGACCTGCTGGTGGATCCGTCCAGCGGGGCGCCCCTCTTTCCGTTCAAGGAGAGCGACGGGCCCCCTCTGTTGTTGGATCTGTCCCGTGGCTCCCTCCTGATCCACGACGAGGGGGGGCTTGTGGCTCAGGACCGTCAGGGACGACGCCAGCATGTACTGAGCAGCTCCCAAGGTCCATATGGCGAAACACCGGACTGCCCCACCCTCGAGCGGAGGGACGTCCAGCCAGAAGGTGGCGTGCTCAGCGTCTCCGTCGACCGAACCGGACGGCTTTGGATCGACACCTGGCTGCGGTTCACGGACAGCTCGAGCGGCAGATCTCCTGGTGACCCGCTCTCGCTGAGCCACTTCCGCGGACCCACAGCCCCTGATCTCCGAGGGTTCTCCGGAGAGCTGCTCTCCACGCTGCCTGCACGACTGACCCGACCGTCGGAGACGGGTAACCCGGAGCAGCGGGTCTCGTTGGAGTGCCGCGATGTCCCACCGAGCATCAGGACGTGGCACGTGGACAGCCAAGGTGCATCCGTGAACTTCTCTGATGTCGTCGATATCCTGGACTGGTGTACGGTCTCCGTCGTGGACGTCTCGGGCGCATGGAGCATGAGACGCAGTGCGTTCATTCGGGGCCCTTGGCTGGGCCCCCTGATGCTGTTGGTCCTTTGCCTCGGCCTCTTCTCTCTCGTGATCATGGGCACCAGGGCCATTCGATTCAGACACCTCCTGGACCTCCAGACGGCCGCACGGGCGCTGAGCCTTGAAGGCAGCCCCTTCACCCCTGGAGCACCGGTCTACGGGCCGAACTTCTTCGGCCGAAAGGCCATCCTGCAGGAGCTCCTCCTCTCGCTGAACGGCCCGGCGACCCACCAGATCGTCGCCGATCGGCGTCGCATCGGCAAGACCAGCCTGCTGCTCGAGCTGTGTCGCATCATGAAGGCCGGCGAGGCCCCGAGCCGCTACAAACTCCACCCCGTCTACCTCACGATGGAACGTACTGAGGACGGGCGCGCCCTGTTCCGAGAGCTCTGGCGCGCGTTGAAGGACCTGCGGGAGAGGCTGGGCGAGGACTCGTGGACGAGCATCCACGATCCCCGCGATGAGGTGGACTACTTCTGTCTGTTCTCCCAATTGCTTGAACATCTGCATGAGGATCACCTGCAGCATCGGGTGGTGCTGCTCCTCGACGAGTTCCAGATGCTTGCGGGGGCCAACGCCAGCAAGGCCGCCCAGCGAGCGGCGCAGCGGCTTCGTTCGCTCACGGCTGAGCCGTTCGCCGACCGCCTGTGCTGGATCGCCGCGGGGGTGAACACACAGCTTCAGCAGGGCAGCGCTGGTGAGGACAGCGACCTGCTGGCGCTCGGTCCCCGCCGCAGCCTGGGCCCCCTCTCTGAGCAGGCCTGCGTCGACCTGGTGCTCAAGCTGTGCGAAGGCAAAGCTGTAGCCTTCTCTCCGGCAGCCGCGCGCCTGCTGGCTGAGCGCACCTGCGGGGATCCCCTCCTTCTCCAGAGGACTTGTACGAACCTGTATATGTGGGCGCTCATGGACACGTTCGGGGGCGCGACCGAGGCCTCGCTGCCAGGCGCGGGACGTAGCTGGTACGAGTGGGCAGGGCTTCTGCTTCGCGGCCAACGTTCGACCACCGGTCAGACATGCTATCTGGAGGCCCATCAGGTCGAGTTTGCCCTTGGACAGATCGGGGGGCCATCGGATACACCCCTGCGTTCCTGACAGAGTGTCCATCACGCAAGGGAGGAGAGAGATGGGATGGAACACCGACGAGCGGTCGGCCTACCCTTTCTGCAGCAGCGGCCCGGTGGCCGACATGCGCTTCCTGGGCCGGGAGACGCTGCTGAAGGAGGTGCTCACCAGCCTCGTCTGCCCGCCGGTGAGGCGCTCCACCATCCTGCTGGGGAGACGACGCCAAGGAAAGACCTCCCTGCTGCTGCGGGTGGCCAGTGTGATGGATCGATTGCAGGCCGTCGCGCAGGACGAGCCTGCTCCCGACGCCAGGGACACGATTCTTTCTTCCCTCGTAGGCGCCACACTTGCCCTCCCTGGGGTCGTTGAGGCGCTGAGGGCCGTCCCCCTCATCCCTGCGTACGTGGACCTGGCCGCCGACTCCACGCCGGCCGAGCTGGCCCGCCGCGTAGCCACGCGCTGTGGCCGCCGCCTCAGCAACAGGCACGCCTTGTTTCACGCGGTTCGCGGTGCAGCGGATCCCATATCAACCCTGCTGGAGCGCCTGGAGGAGCTTCGAGAGGACCACGACTTCACCCTGGTCCTGCTCGTGGACGAGGGGGCCAGGCTCGCCCAGCGTGAAGGCGCGAACCCCTCCCCAGAGGCCATCCAGCTGACGCATGCGCTCCGGCGCCTCGCGCACCATCGAGACCTTACGGTTCGAATGCTCCTGGCCTCCACCGCCGCCCTTCGTCGACACAACCATGACCGGTTGATGGAGATCACCGACTCCTCTCCCACCTTGAGCTTGGGGAACCTCAGGCCCGCGGCGCTCCAGGCGGCGCTCGAGACCACCGCCCTCTCCCCGGAGATGCAGCGTGACATCGTCAGAGACAGCGGGGGGAACCCCTTCTTTTTTCAGTGCCTGGGGGTCGCCGCGACCACGCGACTCAACACAGAATCCCAGATCGTCGACGGCGTTCGTTCCGATCTCAAGCACCTCTCCGCCGCGCAACGCACGCTGCTGAGCGCGCTCTCCACAGAGCCCGGTGGGCTGAACCCAGCAGCGCCTGAGACGGCCCTGCAAACGGAGGAGCTGCGTCAGCTCCTCGAGCTGGACTATGTAACGCGGAACCCAGACGACAGGCTGTGCTTGAGGGAACCCCTGCTGGCAGAGGTGTTGGGGGCGAAGGCCCGTGAGTCGACGCGCAGCCCACCGGGCACGGAGACGAAGCGCGCGCAGCTGAGCCTGCTGACCCAGCCCCGATCGGCGAAGACCTTCCGGCTGGAGTGGAGCGGACGAGGGGCCGAGGAGCTGGGCACCCAGCGCGGCCTGTTGTGGTATCTGCTGCTCCGTGTGAGGCGCGACGAGGGACCCACGGCGATGCTCGGCAACGCCGTGTTCTGCTACGCGCTCTACCTCGGGCTGGCAATCCTGGGGGAGGGAACAGGCGTGCCACCCACCCTGCCCTCCCGCGTCTCGGCGGTCCGGAGTCAGTTCTGCAAGACCTTCAAGGTCACCGACCAGCCCATCCTCAACCAGAAGAGCAACGGGGACGAAGGCGGCTACTACCTCGCGCCCTGGATCGTGGCGGGTCAACTCGAAGCGCCGCTCCCTCCCTGGCCGTCGGGTCAAGGCCAACCGCTGCCCCTCCTGGCGTGGGGGCGTCGCTTCGAGTTCAGGCGCCGAGCCTTCATGGAGCGGATGCGTGAGATGACCTCGCCAGACTCCGGCCTGACGCTGGTGGTGTGTCTTCGACGAGCAGCAGAGGGGCTGTTTCGGGCCCCCAGACAGCTACGCGCTGTGTTCTACGATCTTTGTCTTACCCTGCGAATCGAACGCGACAGCGACGCCCACCCGGTCTCGGTGCTCCCGCCCATCCCGCTGACGGAGGAGCATGGCTGGCAGCTCAGATACTGGATGGACCTGATGTTGAAGGGCCTGGAAGTGGAGCCCGGTTACGACGGATATCGCAGCTACCTCCAGGATCATGGGCAGGACATTCCCGCATCGGCGACCCCTGAGCGCAGCCTCTGGAGCGTGTTGCGTCGCCTCGGCCTGGAGAGCGAGCCTCCGTGGATCGGTGCGGACACGCCCTTCTCGGGCAGCCTCCTGCGCGCAGCGTGGCTCGCCCCGGAGTTCATCGACGACGCGATGCACCAAGGGGAGGAATCTGCGTTCACCGTGGACGATCTCCGGGAGAGCTTCGCGTAGCTCCGCGGCTGCGGTGATTTGTATGTGCGAAGCCACGAAGAAGGCCTCACCCAGGTCGCCCGGGGTAGGGTTGGGAACGGGGCTCCACCATGGAGCCCCGCGCCACCCCGAACCAGAGGACAGAGCGGGCCTCGCAGAACCCAAGCTTCCGCAGCCCTCTTGAGCGCATGGGGTCCACGGACAGCGCAGACATGAGCCGGCGAACGCTTCCGTGATGGGGCGCTCAGACCGGTCCTGTCGTGCCGGCCTCAGTACGCAGTCCACGCCGATCTTCTTGGAGGCCGACATGCCCGCAAACAACACGCCGACCCTCACCCCCGGCTCGCCCCACCACCATCGGGAGCCCGCCGTCACCTGCCCGCAGTCCTTCGGTCGCTACCGCATCGATCGACGCCTCGGCGAAGGTGGCATGGGCGTGGTTTATCTCGTCCGCCACCCCGAACTGGAGGCGCCGCGAGCCCTCAAGGTCCTGCGCTCCGGCTCCGAGCAGGACCGCCTGCGCATCGAGGGCCAGCTCCAGGCCAACCTTCAACACGACAACATCGTCCGTGTCTACGACGCGGAGTTGCACCAGGGGCAGTGGGGGTTGCTCCTGGAGTATGTAGACGGTCCACCCCTGGATGTCTGGCTCCAGCAGCGCCGGCCGTCCCTGTCCGAAGCCATCCATGTGTTCCTGGCGATCGTGCGCGGTGTACAGGCCGCCCACGCCGCCGGCCTGGTGCATCGTGATCTGAAGCCTGCCAACGTGCTGATGCAGCGGCTCCCGGGGGATCGCTGGCAGCCCAAGATCACCGACTTCGGCCTGGCCCGCCTCCAAGCCACTGGCGGCAGGCGAGCCATGATGTCGGCGGGGGCCATGGGGACCCCAGCCTATGCGGCGCCCGAGCAGTGGCGAGACGCTGGCTCGGTGGACCACCGCGCCGACATCTTCGCGTTGGGCTGCATCCTCTACGAGCTGGTGTGCGGTCGTCGACCGTTCCCCGGGGAGACCGCTGCGGTCGTTCGTGCCGCAGTCGCTGAGGGACGGTGCGTGCCCATTCGGGTTTACCGATCGGACGTCCCGCTGTACGTCGAGGCAGCCATTCAAGGGTGCTTGCACGTACGCCCGGCGGATCGGTTCGAGAGCTGCGCAGACGTCCTTGGGCTGCTTGAGACTGGAGGCAGGGAGAACGACCCATCCGGTGCTCAAGGAGACGGCGGCGCGGTCGCCCCCCCGTCGCTGACGCTCCTCGTGGAGTGGCTTGAGGACGCCGATCGCCTCTCCCGATCATGGTGGCCGGGTGTATGGACAGAGGGCGCCAGAAAGGCCACTCAAGCCGAAGGCATGCTCAAAGCTCACCGGGAGTTCTCCAACCCTTCCCTTGAGGACCAGCTCCATGACATCCAAGCCCGGGTGATCAGGAAGCAATGGCTCCTCCGCATCTGGAGTGGCTGCGGCGGAGCCGCCCTTTGGGAGCGAGCGCGTCAACTTCCCATGACCTCCCTGAGCCTTTGGGCGGCGTGGCCACCTGTCCTGATGGCTCTTCTGGATCCCACACCAACACGACCCCCGGCCCTCCACCCTGCTCAGGACACGCTCTCCTCAGTGCGAGCCGAAGTGTCTCCGGCCGGGTTGGCTGGAGCCTGCCTGAAAGCCAGGCCTGTCTTCTTCGCCTCCCTCAACGACGAACATGATGCATCTACATCAACCCGGGTGACCTGGTCGAAGCCCGAAAGGGCCGTCCGGTCCGCCGGGCGACCCGCCCTGTTCGAGGCCGCCCCCTCCAGCCCCGCTGCCACTCCAGAGTCGTCCCGATACACCGGACCTCAGGGCATGAGCCCACAGGAGATCGGGCGCTGGTTGCTGTTCCATGTCCACAACGATCTCTCTGTAGACGGCGTGGACTTCACGGGAGCCTATGTCGAGGCCGGAGACCTCCGGGATGCCGACCTGACGGGGGCCATCCTGGTAAACGCGATCCTGACTCGGAGGACTGACTTCACAGGAGCCATCCTGGATCGGGCGGACCTGCGCGGCGCCGCCCTGGATCTGGCGATCATGCCCAACACGTCCTGGGTTGGTGCCAGGGTGGAGGGAGTCTCCCTCTGGTACGCAGACCTCGGCGGTGCTGTAATGGCCGGACTCGACCTGGAAGGGGCGGAAATGAGCGACTCAAACCTTCGATATGCAGATCTCCGAGACTCCAACCTGAGCGGAGCATCACTACAGAACGCAGACATGCAATTTGCACATGCTGATCGAAGCGTCCTTCGTGGCGCCGATCTGACAAGTTCGAACCTGAACGGTGCATCCTTCCGTTCTGCCAACCTCCAGGCTTGCCGACTGGGCGGTTCCAAGTTGGGTAGCGTGAACCTGGCAGGCGCAGATATGCGTGATGCAGACCTCAATCACGCCGACCTTACCGGTACAAGTCTGTCTGGCGCCAGTCTGATTTCGGCCAACCTGAGATCATCAATTCTCCGAGGTGCATTCCTCTCTAAAGCCGATCTGCAAGGAGCCAATCTGTCCCATGTCGACCTACGCCATGCCTCTATGGGGAGCGCCAATCTGCTGGACGCAATCTTGGAGGATGCAGACCTGCGAGGCGCGAAGGACTACGTGTGGAAAGGCGACCCTCCAACCAGATGGCCTGACGGCTACGAGCCAGAAGAACACGGCGTTAGTGTATTTCGACCATCAGCGTATCCAGGCCAATGATCAGCAATCCTATACGAGCGCTTCATGAATGGCGACGATTTGCAGTTCTTGTCCAAAACATACGGATTCTCGACGGGAAGGGTGGATGGCTGAGCGGCGCCAGCGCGCCAAAATCTATTTAAACATTTAGAACTACATATATATTTCCGAATTTATCTACTGCAAATATCGACTCTACGACCACACTGGCCCTCCTCCCCGCCCTCGCCTAAGCTCATCAGGACGACCCGTTCCCGACTGCCCCGCCACCGGGGCACCCCCAACCGCACCTCCCCAGGAGGCGCGGGGAGGCCTCCTCATGCCCGACGCTGTCACCCGAACCAGCCCGCTGCGCCTGACGTCCTCCTCCGATACCCGGGCCTGGACACAGTGGCGTGACGCGCAGCTCGCGCAGGTCGATGCCCACATGCGTCGGATCGCCAGCGGCCCGTCCCCGTTCGATGCGCCAGCGCACTACATGCTCGCCACGCCCGGAAAGCGCCTCCGGCCCCGCCTGCTCCTGGGCTGGTACGCCGTCTGCGCGGCCTCCTGGGGGGGGGACGCCGCAGCTCGAGCGGGCGCGGCGGTGGAGTTGCTCCACGAGGCCTCCTTGATCCATGACGATGTCTGCGACCGAGGGCTCGTACGCCGAGGGGTCCCCTCCATGGCGGAGGCCTTCGGGGTCAGACGGGCGGGTCTGTATGGCTACTACCTGATCGCGCGTTGCGCTGGAGAGCTGGGGCGCGTGTTCTCCGAGACAGCCATCCTGGAGCTCCAGCCGACGAACGCCGGCCAGTTCGAGACGCTTCTCCAAGGCCTGCCCTGCCCGGATCCCGTGGAGGGTCAGCTCCTGGAGTCGCTCCCGCCGAACGCCGACCTGGCCATGGAAAAGGTCAACTACGAGCTCCGCTGCCTGGGCAAGACCAGCGTGCTCTTCATGATGGCCTGCGAGTTCGGCGCGCTGCTGGGGTCCACGGAGGCTCAGCGCCCGACGAACCGCGCCCACGCCCGGCGCTTCGCCCAGCCCCTCGGGCTCGCCTTCCAGCTCCTCGACGACGTGCTGGATATCGAGGCCAGCGTTCGATTGGCACGCCCCGCCGGCGCGGACCTGAGCGCTGGGGTGCTGAGTTGGCCCATCTTGGATTGGGCGCATCACTGCGCTGACCCGGCCGCCGCCCTGGGGCAGTTTGGCGACCCGCGACGCACCGAGGCGGATCACAGACGCCTTCGCGCAGAGATCATCGACTCGGGCGCCTGCGAGAGAGCCCGCGCGCTCATCCGCGAGCGGCTCGACGAAGCCCGGGCCGCGCTCAGGCACCACCAAGGGCCCCCCGCTCACGACCTCGGTCACGTCCTGGATTGGCTGGAGGAGCAATGAACCCGACCCTGCTCTTGCACGCGCTGGTTCGACTGCGCTCGCCCTCGCGGGTGGAGAAACTGTATCGAATTCGACGGCCCTGGCCGTTCGTGGAGACTGCGACCGTGGACCTGGGGCGGCACCTCGCCCTCGCCCTCGGTCTGCTTCCCCCACCAACGGCGCGGGTCGGCGCGCTGGCCTTCCTGCTGGCCCGAGTGCTGGATGCCTTTGAGGATCTCTCTGTCGATCATGCCGGCGCCATCGAGCACATGGAAGACGCTCTGGCGTTCCTTCGTGGCGAGAGCGCCGAATGGCTCTCCCCCGGTGATCTGACCGCCTACAAGGAGTCCGATCGGGTGGAGCGTGCGCTGGTAGCCCGGCTCCCGCTGCTGCGGACGGCCTTGATGACGCTGCCCGACGCGGCCCGGGACGACATCCTGACGACGCTGGAGCGCGTCGCGGGGGGCATGGGCTACGCCCTGCGCGAGCGCGCGGAGGGTCGACTCCCTGACCTCCGATCCTATGCGGACAGAGTCCTGGGTCCGGCGATCGCCTTCACCTTCCGGACGCTGGAGTTGGACCCCCCCGCCGAGGTGCGGATCCACGCGGTGGCCCGCCTGCTCCAGGCGGCGAACAACCTGCGCGACATGGCGGAGGATGACGTACGCTCCCACCGCTGGTATCCGGGCTCCGTCGCCGCACAGCGGCTGCGAACCGAATTGATGGCAGGCGCCTGCGCGCCCCTGGCGGTCGGCCTGCTACAGCCCCTGGGCTTCCCTCGATGGTCTGGGGCGCGAGGCGCGCTGGCGCTGATGGCGACCACCTCGGCGCGCGCGCTGGGCCGGGTGGCGGTGGGCCCTCCACTCAGGCTGCTGGGACACCCCCTGCGGCTCGCGTTGGGGTGCATGATCTCACCAGCCGTCTGGGGACGTCTGCTGACATCGTTGGACGAGGTCGTCCACCAGACCCTCTGCCGGAGCTTCGGGCTTGAAGGCGCCCACCGCTCCTCGATAGGTCGGCCCCAGACGACCTGCGAGCCGACCAGCCCCATCCACTCGATCCTGTGTCTCTTTGAGGCTGAGGCGCTCTCGCTGCCCGAGGGGCCCCTGAGTCAGCAGCCTGCCGACTGCGATGCCGCACAGAGGCTCCTGCTGGGGGACTTCCTGCTGGCGGGCACGCTCGACCACGTCGGCACGCTCGACACCGAGCGCTGTGTGGTGTTGGCCGAGGACGTCGCGACGTCCATCGCCCACGCGGCGGCGCAGGGGTCGACGTGAGGAGATCAACCATGCACCCCATCGCACGTCTGTTGACCTGGGGGGAGCCCATCGCCCGCCGGGTCCTGCGGCTGGAGCACGGCGCGAACTGCGGACCTCTGCTCCACGTCGCCTGCTACTACACCTTCCTGACCGTCGCCGCGTGGCCCTCGCTGGTCACCCACCCCGCCCTGCGCGCAGGGCTGTGGGTGCTCGTGGTGTTGCTCAATTACTCCCTGAGCATCGGCATCATGCACATGCACGCCCACCGCAGGCTCTTCAGCGATGCTCGACTGAACCGCGCCATGGATCTGCTCCTCTGCCTGCCCGCCGGAGGCAGCTACACCACAATGCTCTACAGTCACGTCCTGATGCATCACCGCTACCTGGATGGCCCCGAGGACCCGACGACGACGCGGGGAGCCGGAGGCGGCTGGCCGATGCTCCGGTACTGGCTGGGCTACGCGATGGGATGCACCCGCGCGACGGGGCGCTTCCTGAGCACGCCCGAGGCGCAAGGCCCCTGGATCAAGCTGCGTCGGCAACACCAGGTGGACAGGTCGGCCTTCGTCCTGATGCAGTCCATCTGGTTCGTCCTGGACCCGATCACGATGCTCACCTTCGGGCTCGTCCCTGCGCTGCTGTGCCACCTCAACGTCGGGTACTTCGCCTGGCTCACCCACGGGCCCGCCGGTGATGGGCCGATCAACGGCTCGCTCAACACCGTCAACAACTGGATGGGTCTGTTCGTCTTCAACCAGGGCTACCACGCCGTTCATCATGCCCACCCGGGGGTTCACTGGAGCCGCATCCCGGATCACCTGGACATGATGGAGGAGGTCGAGGACGACTACATCGTCCCCTACTGGGTGACGTTCACCAGCGCCTGGCGTGGCCTTCGCCCTCACGGCTACTGCGACCCGCGCTTCGGCCGACGGTGGAAGGCCCGGCTCGCCGACAGGCGGCGGTCCGGTCGGGCCAGGCTGTCCTGGCTGCCGTACTTCTCGTGGATTTGAGCCTCATCGGAGAGCCCTGATCATGCTCCGCACGATCTCAGTACTGTTGATCCTGGGGATCTTCCTCGGCTCTCTGCTCGGGCTGGCCCGCCTTGAGGTGGACCTGAGCTACGAGGACTTCTTCCCGGAGGACGCCCTGGAGCGCCTCACGCTGCAGCGTCACCACGACCGCTGGGGTCCGGACGATCGGGTCCTCTCCGTGGTGGTCTCCCGGTGGGACGACGCGCCGCTCTGGTCCGAGGAGGGGCTGCGACAACTCGTCCGTCTGTCTCAGCTCCTTCGAGCGAACGACGCCGTGCACGCCGTCCGGAGCATCACCAACCAGCCGCTGATGGTCGGAGCGGGGCTGGCTCCAGAGGGGCCCGAGCGCCCGCTGGAGCGCCTGACCAGACAGCGCCGCTACCTGGACGGGGCGCAGGCCGTCTTCCCCAGCATCGAGCAACGCCTTCAGAGGGGACAACGCCCTCCTCCCGGGGGGTGGGCGACCGCACTCCAGGAACAACCCGGCGCGCGCCCGTTCTTCCTCTCGGAGGACGGACGGTTCGCGGCGCTGCATGTCGTGCTGACCCCCAGCGGCGCCGCCGCGCTGCCGGAGGCGTTGGATACGCTGGACCAGACGCTCACGTCCTTCAGCGGCGACTCCTCGCTCGACGTGCGTCTCGCTGGGGCTCGCGTGATGCACGCTGAGGTCATGCGGCTCCTCGTCGGCGATCTGCTCCGGCTGCTGCCCATGGCTGCGCTGTTGATGGCGGCTCTGCTTTGGCTTGGGACGAGGAGCGTTCGAAGCGCCCTGGGGCCGTCCGTCGCGGCGGTGCTCTCCATGCTCGCGGTCGCTGGGGTGCTGGGCTGGCTCGGCCGCCCGCTTGGACTCCTGAACCAGGTGCTGCTCACGGTCACACCAGCCCTGGTCATCGCGGACGGCCTCCACCTCGTCCACCGGTATGGGGTGGAGCGCAGCGCCGGCCACCCGCCGATCGAGGCCCTCCGGATCACGCTCCGGGCCCTGGGGCCCGCAGTGCTCTTGACCTCCATGACCTCCGCGCTGGCCTTCCTCTGCCTGTTGACGGCCGACCTCCCCCTGGTCCGCGAGTTCGCGGTGCCCGCAGCCGGGGCGGCGACTGTGGCCTGCCTGCTCGCGCTCACCGTCGTCCCGCTGGCCCTGCTGATCCTGGATCCTGTCTGGAGGCCACCCCCCGGGGGGCGTCATCGAGCCCGACCTGTCCGGGCGATGCTGGGGCGACGCCACCTCATCGTGGGCGCTGCAGCGCTGCTCGGCGTCGTGTGCGCCGCCCAGGTAGGGATCCTGCACAATCGCAGCAGCCTGGCTGAGCTGCTCGGGCCAGACAACCCTGCCCGAGTGGCCACGGATCTCCTCGATCGGCACCTGGGTGGCAGCATCGCCTTCATCCTCACGATGGAGGGAGACCTCCGCCAGCGTCCGGTGGTGGAGGCGATACAGCACCTGGATGAGGCTTTGGAGCGTGATCCCCGGGTGCGCATGGTGGCCTCCCCGGGGAAGCTGATCGCGTTCGCCGAGCGGGCCGTGTACGGAGCAGAGGCCCCCTCGGGAGTGGTCAGCGCGAGGCTCCTGGACGGGCTGCGCGGGGTGGGCGCCTCTGTGGTCATGGACGAGTACGGGTCTGCGTGGCGCATGCTCGTCTTCACGGCCGACATGGAGCCCCTGGCTTTCGCCGAGCTGGGGCGAGACGCCGCCGCGCTGGCGAAGGTCCACCTCGACCCGGTCGGCGTCCGGAGTGAGATCACCGGCTCGGCGATGCTCTCCTATCAGGGGCTGGAGGCGCTCTCGAACGACCTGCGCGGGGGGCTGGTCTCCGCCGGGGTTGCCGTGTTCGGGCTCCTGTTCCTGGTCTTTCCCCAGCCCCGGGTGGCGGTCTGCGTCATCCTGGCCAACACCGCGCCCTTCTTGCTGGGCTTCGCCGCGCTGTCCGCCTCACCCTTCTCCATGTCGCCAGGACCCGCGATGGTCTTCGCGATCGGCCTGGGGCTGTGTGTCGACGACACCATCCACCTGCTGGTCCGCGCGTGGGAAGGACAGGCACGCGATCTCCCCTTGAATGATGCCCTCGCGCACGCGGTGGCGTCCGCGGCTCAACCGATGGTGCTGACCTCACTGGTGCTGGCCGTGGCCTTCGCGGTGTTCCTGGCCAGCACCTTCCCGATGCTTCAAGCCGCTGGCCTGGTGGGCGTCGTCATCGTCCTGGCGGCGCTCGTCGCAGACCTGATCCTGCTGCCGTGTCTCCTTCATATCACCTTGGGCCCTCGAGGGAGGATTCGCTCCCCCGTGCTGAATCTGTGTGCAGGAGTGACACCATGACCTCCTCCCGCGTCGTGCGCCGCGTGCGCTTCGACTTCACCGCCGCGCGGAGCGACCAGTGGGCGTTCCCCCGCGCCTTCCTGACCCTCATGCTGAACGGATTCACCGTGCTGGGTCCTATCGTGGAGCCCTTCCTGTGCCGCGAGATGAAGGCCGCGCTACCCCGAATCCAGGACGAGGAGCTGCGGCGGCGGGCCCGCCACCTCATCGCCCAGGAGCACACCCACGAGAGAGCCCACGAGGACGCCTGGGCCCTGTTCCAACGGACCGGACATTCGCTGGACTTGCTGCTTCGCGCGACGCGCTGGCTCGTCGACGATCTGGTGGACCGCGTCGTTCGGGAGGTGGCCAACCCCCGGCTCCGCGGCCTCCTCGGTCTGTCGGCGGTCGCCGGCGCGGAGCACTGGATCGCGACCCTGACCGTCACCGCAAGGCACCTCTTCATCCCGCGCTGGCTGAACCACCCGATGGTCGATCTCCTGGCGTGGCATGGGATGGAGGAGATGGAGCATCGAGCGGTCGCGTTCGACGTGTATCGGCACCTCGGCGGAGGAGAGGGGCTCCGGCGACTCGGCCTGCTCCTGAGTACGGTGTTCTTTGTGCTGCTCACCGCGATGTCCATGACCTGGCTGCTGGCGCAGCGCCCGCTCCGCAGTCTCCTCCTCGCGCCGCTGATCCTCGTGGATATGCTCTGCTTCCTGTTCGTAGTGGATTGGATGGCGTTTCGCTGGACGGTCGCGCTGCTGAGGTATCTCCACCCCGGCTTTCATCCCTCACGGTTCAGCGATCAGGGGTTCTGGGCCGACTTCGTCTCTCGCAGGGTCGAGGGTGTGGTGCCTCTTGATGTTCATCCGACCTGAATTCTGTATTCAATCAACTCCAACATTACCGTCAAACCAGAGATAGAGTCTTCGAAGTGGTCGGAGACGGCTCCCCGACACACAGAATACCCCCAGACAAGGAGAAGGACATGCCTTCCTCCATGGCCCCTCGTACGCTCCTGCTCTGCGCGGCGGGGCTCGCCTCCAGCTGCATACCCAAGTTCATCCCCCCAACCCCCCCTGAAGATGGCGGCATTGTGGTGCGTGTCGTAGAAGACGCCGTCTGCTCCCTGCTCACCGTCGGAAACGAGACCCGACAGGTCCTCTCGGGCGACCATGACAGCGGGGAGACAGCGTCCCTCGATCAGGTCGCGGCCTGGCTCCGCGAGATGCCTGAGACCACCGCGATGCGGCCACCCGCGTTCCATGTCGTCATCGAGACCCCCCACGGACCTGTCGAGGGTTGGCTTGAGTCGCTGCACGACGCGGAGGGACTGGTCGTCTACTTCTCCGGGCTGGGCATGTATGGTGACGGCCCCCTCGCCGAGGACTTCTCGCTCGCCGCCTCCCACCAGGGGATGGCCAGCTTCCGTGTCGAGCGCGACGCGGACGCCCGCCCCTATGTGCTGGACCCGGTCCTGGAGGCTCAGCGGGCGGTCGAGGCCGCCACGCTGATCTCCACGGCGCTCAACCTGCCCTCCCGAAGGGTCTACGAGGGGGTCTCCATGGGGGGCTGGGAGGCCCTGCTCGCCGCCCGCATCGACCGAGAGGCGGCGGCTGTGGTGCGGGACCCCGTGCTGGCCCCGATGGCGGTCGCGGCGCACTTCGATCGACCCGGCCCCGACCCCGTCGACCAGCTCGTTGCCCAGTTCTTCCGGCGCATGGCGGTCGAGCGGCACGGCGAAGACGTGCGGACCCCGTTCCGGGTGTTCATGGAGCGGGTCCGACAGGGCCACACCGATCCGGAGGCCGACGCGCCCGAGCGCTGGCTCTGCGAACTCCCCCTTGAGGAGCGCGAGCGCTTCGGGATCCACCTCTCCCGGGCAGACCCGGCGTTGGGTAAGGAGAACCGAGCGGGCCTGGCCGCGTGTGACTTCCCCGTCACCCTCTCTACCCGGTCCGGGCACATCCCCCTGGCTTGCGAGCTGGACGCCCCCACGCACATGCTTGCGGAGGGGCTGCAGCGGCTGCCCGACACGGAGCTGGCCGACGGCACACCTTGAAGGCGACCCTCGAAGACACCCTGCGGCAGCTCAAGGACGACGAGCGGTACTTCAGCGGGATGACCATCCTGGCGCCAGAGGCCGCCGTCGAGGAGCTGCGCGGTCTGCTCCGGCAGTGGCAGATGGAGTGGGTCACCCTGGCGGAGCAGCGATCCTTCGGAGGCAGGGCCGAGCAGGCCTGTCGCCTCAACGTGCAGCTCTTTCCGCTGACGCGCTGGCTGGGGGAGGACCTGGAGGAGGCGACGTCCCTGGCGAGAGGGGACAGAGGACACGATGATCATTCGTGATTCATGATCCGTGTACACGAAGTGCGCGGCGCCGGTTGACGTTCATGAACGGCCCCAGGTATTCATGACCTGAGGAGCCTCTCCAGGGCTCAGGTCACCGGAAGTTCCTCACGATTCCCATCCATGAACGGTCGGCCCGTGCGGGGGTTGCTCGGCGCTCATGGTCGCCTCTCCCGGAGCGTCTCTCATGCCGCCGCTCAAACGAATCCCATCCCGTGACCCCGATATCTTTCGCTACGTGAGTTGGAGGGCCTACATCCGGGACTTCCTCTCCGCCGTCCCTGCGCGCACCCAGAGGCGCCTGGCGAGCGCGGTGGGGTGCTGCGCAGCCCAGATGAGCAACATCCTCAACCAGTCCCAGCCGGAGGACCCCAACGCTCCGGTCACGCGCTATGCGAAGGGCCTGGCCCTAGCGCTCGACCTGGACCCTGAGGAGGAGCGCTACTTCAGGGCTCTGGTTCAGTACCGGCAGTCCAAGAAGGGCACCCTCGAGCACGACGAGGCCTGGCTGAGCATCCGAAGCACCCAGCGCTTCCAGGAGGCGCTGCGGCTTCATCGCCTGGGCTTCGACTACATCCGGAACCCCGTCGCCGTCGCCATCCGCGAGATGGCACGCAGCCCCCACTTCCGGAACGACCCGCGCTGGATTCGGGACAGGTTGATCCCGAAGCCCACATTGAGCACCGTCCAGGAGGCTCTGGGGCTGCTCACCCGCCTGGGCCTGCTCACCCACGGGGCCTTCGGCGACGCCGAGCCCGTTCAGGTCGGCGTCGTCATCGACGACGCCAACGATGATCTGGCGACGGAGCTGCAGGCGGAGCAGGACGAAGCCCTCAAGGAGAGCCATCGCCGCAACATCCACCTGGCGCTCAAGGCGCTGGACCAGATGAGCGGCCAGGAGCGCTATGTGAACGGCGCCACCGCGCTGGTCCCGATCGAGGCGCGCGAGGAGTTGTTCCGTCTGTTCAAGGACTGGCAGATGCGCTGGGCTACCCGCGCGGAGCGCCAGGATACCGAGGACCTCGCCCGCACCCGGGTCTACCGCCTCAACCTCCAGTTCATCCCGCTCTCGCAGGTCGTCGAGCCCGCAGGCGATGGGGGCGAGGAGTGAGACGCGCGCTCCCCCTCGGCCCCCGATGCCTGTCACGACGGGTTGCCCTCGTAGGTGAACCCGAGCGAGGTCAGGCTGGGGTTGCCCTCGTAGGTAAACCCGAAGATCAGCACCTCGCCCTCGTCGCTGAGGGCGAGGACGCTGGGGTTGCCCTCGTAGGTGAACCCGAACACGACCTCGTGGCCCAGGGCCTCGGCGGCATCCTTCGGCGCCAGACCGCACCAGGTGTCGACGGCGGGCTGGACGCCCAGCCCGAAGACCGAGCACGACTCGACGGTGGGGTCCTCGCCGATCGCGGAGACCTCGACCTCGTCGAAGCCGGCGGCGCGAGCCTCCAGGCTGAGGGTGGTGAGCAGGGACAGGGTGATCATCGACGCGCGCATGGCGTCCTCCTTGTTTGGGTTGAACCCCGTGAGGGGTCGCCGAACAAGCAGCACGGAGCGTGCCCGGAAAATCCTTTTGAAATACGTTCTTCTGGCCCCGAACCCCTCGGTCTCCACGCACTGTGCGCACCTGTGCACGCACAGGCCAACGCCTGTGCACAGCCCAGCGGAGGACGCTGATGTCGCTGCACACCCGCCCCCCCCTCCTGCCCGGCGTCGAGCTGCCCCTCCCCCTGGTGGAGGCGCTGGACGAAGCCCGTGACTCAATCCTGAGTCACGGCTACGCCGAGCTGCCGGTAGTGGAGGGGGTGAACGCCTTCACCCTGGGTCGCGTGCTGCACCAGGATCTGGTCGGGCACCAACGGGGCTGGTCACCTCTCGTGGAGTTCGACCCGGCCGCGGTCGATGGACCGGACCTGGCCACGACGGAGGGCCAGGCGCTGGACGACCAGGCCGCGGCCCTCCGGTGGCTGGACGAGTCCCTCTCCCAGGCGTCGGGGGGATGGTTGATCGTGGGCCCCGGGTGGAGCCGCATGGGTCGCGTCGACGGGCTCACGGGCCGGGCCCGGCGCGCCGGTGTCCGGCTGCTTCTGGCAGGGCGGGCTCGTCCTTTGTGCGTCGCAGAGGCGTCCCAGGAGACACTGCAGCAGCTCCACGCACTGCATGACGTGGCCACCGACCCGGCGCTCCGCACCGCGCGCATCGCTGTACGAGGTGCGGCCGAGGCGCGCACGCTGCTTCACCTCCGCGCGAGGCCCCAGGCCGGGGCGGTTCGCCTGGTCCGATGGGTGCACCTGCGCTCGGGGCGGACCACCTCTCTGTGCGAGGTACACCCCGGGAAGGCCGTGAGCCCGGGCTACAGCGACTGGGCGGTGTACGTGGACTTCGGAGCGATGCAGCACGAGGAGCTGGAGCTCCCCGGTCGCCACGTCGAGCACACCCCCTGGCCCGCCACCCGGCCTGATCGCAGCGCCTCCGGTCCCCTCTCTCCCCCGCTGCAGGCCCTCCGGGACCGCAGCCCGACCCTGGCGCCGGTGCTTCAGGCGGCCCAGGGCCTCGCGGCCTCCCTGCCGGACGGGGTGGTGATTCGGGGCCCCACCGGGGTCGGCAAGGGGGTGCTCGCCCGGGCCATCGCCGAGGCCTGCGGGCTCCGGGACACCTTCGTGCAGGTCGAGCTGGGCGCGTTCGCCCGGGACCTCATCGAGGATGCGCTGTTCGGACACACCAAGGGGGCGTTCAGCGACGCGAAGCAGGACCGACCCGGGCTTCTGCGCAAGGCCCACGGCGGGCTCCTCTTCCTGGATGAGATCGACCGGCTGCCCTTGGAGCTGCAACAGAAGCTGCTGCTGGTGCTGGACAACCGTCGGGTTCGTCCGCTGGGGAGCGACGAGGAGGTCGCGGCCGACTTCAAGGTCATCGCCGCCTGCCAGCTCGACCTCAAGGCCCTCGCCGCGCAGGGGCAGTTCCTCCCGGACCTCTACTACCGCCTCCAGCACAGCGAGCTGGTGCTCCCGCCTCTGGGGCAGCGTCCGGATGACATCCTCCCCCTCGCCGAGCACCTCCTGAGCGAGGCCGGCCGAGCGGCGGGCAAGGGCACCATGGGCTTGAGCGAGGGCGCGAAGCGGGCGCTGCGGGCGTGGCCCTGGCCAGGCAACGCCCGCGAGCTGAAGACGACCATGGCGAACGCGGCGCGACGGGCGGCGGGCCGCCGCGTGCGCGCTGAGCACCTGGGGGAGGTCGCCAGCGCCGTTCACGGCCCCGGGCCGGTGTTCCTGGTGGGCGAGCTGGACGACAGCCGGCTCGCCCAGCGCGCTCCTCTGGAGCAGCGTCGGCTGTGCCAGCTCGCCGCAGGGCACAGCGTGGGGGTGCCCACGGTCCGCGAGCGCTCCCTGGCGTCCCGACGTCACCTCATCCTGTGTCGTCTCCAGGGACGGCCCATCGAGACGGGTGCCCTGGATCGCCTGGCCGAGCAGCCGGAGTACGGCAACCTGCGCACCCTGGACGCGTTGGCCGTCCAGCTCCTGCGTCGGACCCGGGGACCCATCACGCTCGATGTTCTGTATCGGGACGCCCCGGACCTGCTCACCTCCACGGCCCAGGCCCCCATCGTGGTGCTCATGCACCCGGTCCGCCAACCCGACGGTACGGTCGCCGGGCCCATGCAGAGCTTCGACCACGAGCTGGTCGTCGTGGGCCGGGGAAGCCTGGAGGGCCTGCGCGGCCCCGCCTCCGAGCGCCGACTCAACGAACGCCAACGCTACCTGCGGGACCTGCTGGGCTGGCGCACGCCGGGCCTCTTCCAGGTCGGCACCCACCCCGAGCTGTCCAGGCAGCACCTGGTCCTCCAGCGGCGGGAGGAGGGGCTGGAGGTCCTGCGCCTGCCGGGGACCCACCTGGCGGTCTGCGTGGCGCCGCTGGGCGCGGGGGAGCCGGCGGACGTAGAGCCGAAGGGTGCTGTGGCCATCGGCGAGGCCGGACGGGTGGAGGTCCGCCTGGAGTCCAACGCGTACCTGAGCTTCTACGTGTTCGCGGGGATGGCAGCGTACACGCAGCGGTCGCACCTGGTGGAGACGGGGGAGACGGGGGGGAAGACGACGGTGGGCGCGAGGGCAGCCGTCCCGCACAAGTTCACGCTGGATGAGACGGAGGTGCAGGTCTTCGCGGAGTCGGTGGTGCGGATCCTGGCGGCCCGGGACATCACGGCGGGGGTGACGGCCGAGCTGCCGGGGTGGCGTCGGCAGGGGATGGATCGGCTGGTGAGCTATCTGGACAAACGGCGTCCAGACATGCCACTGTGGCGATTGTTTCGGCACAATTTGGCCCACCACCTCGCACGCCAAATCTGCATCGCAATTAAATCTACCTCGAACCCTGATAACCTGTGGTCCAAACTACCTCCTGATATCCAGAAAGTCATTGCACAAAGTTGCGTTTAGAAATCTGAAATTCTTCACACATCATATCGACAGGGTAAGCCGCCCAAATGACCTGCATGACACTCTCACTCGTCGCCATATACAGTCATGGAGACCTGTGCTTATCCCACAATGACGCCATTCGATGGGCAACCAAGAGAAGTTTGGGCATTGCTCTTGCCGTGACCGAACGACAGGAAACGGTTCATGAACTCAAGGCGAGTGCCGATCTCGACAGATTTGTCACATCCCTTTCAGTGTCCTACAACACATCAGAAGGGCGATATTTCGTCCAAGGCTCGGCTGACGACTTCGTGTACTTTCCAGGCGCCTCGGGCTCCATAACTGAAAAAGTGGTTCAGCTTCAGGCAAACCTGCAGTTCACGGGCCATTATGGATCCGCGATAGAAACCTGGATCAGGTTGGAGATCGAACACTTTGCATTGGACCCCGTCCCACGTCCCTGGCAAGTGCCAGTTCCCACACCAGTCAATGGCCCTACTGTGTACGGAGGGTTCTACGTTGAACAACAACTGCTACGTGGTGCGCCCAAGTTCTACAATATGCGAGATCAGATTGTCGCCGACTACCATGTAGACATCTCTGCCGCGAATCTATCCGTCGCCATTCAAGCCGCCTTGCAGGAAACCTCCATGGCCTATTGGCGTCTCGTACATGCAACCCATTTGGAACAAATTGCGCACAAAAAAGTCGAAGATGCGTTCTTGGATCTAAAAGCAACACAGGAAGAGGTTGCTTCAGGATGGGCGACTCCCCTTGACCTCTATCAAGCCGAAATAGCATTGGTTGAGTCTCAACTTGTCGAGTCTGAAGTCCACGCATCTACCCGGGATGCCTCGGATGCTCTTGCCGTGTGCCTGGATCTGCCGTTGTCTATCAATATCGTTCCAGATACAATCATGAATACAGACGAACTGATCCGTCAATTGTCTGAACTCATCGTAGAACCAACGGATATTCAGAGAAGCCCGCACATCTTCGCAGCAAGAAGGGAAGAAGATCTGGCGCTTCACGAACTACGGGTTGCACGACATCAAGGCCTCCCTTCAGTCACGATAGGCTATGGTGCTACGAAATATCGTTATTGGTATGAAGATACTAAATCGTCGCCGGTTTTTCCAGGTGGAGTCTTCCATTTCGCCATGCTGAACGTCCAGGTTCCACTAGGTCATCGAACCATATTGGGGCAAGTCGATGCGGCCCGAGCCGGGCTTGCTGCCCGGCAAGCCGACGTTGAAGCGACCTACATCGAGATCTATTCACAATACACGGCTTTGATCCGACGCGCAGAGGAAACACTCGCTACCCTGAACCTACACGAAAGACAGGTCGCGCTAGCAGAGGAATGTGTATCAGCAACAAGGGACAGCATTGCCTCGGGTCGTGCAACGTTGATAGAGTTGTTCGAAGCGAAGCAGTCCCTATTCCAGGTCCAGGAAGAACTCGCAACTACGCAGTTAGAAGGATACGTCACCCTCGCAGAGTTGCGATTCGTTCGCGGGCATGAGTACTAGAAATATCCTCACCATAGCATCAATCCGTTGCATCAGCATGCGACAACTACTGTTCCTTGTAGCCCCCACCGGTTGTGGCAACCATGAAATTTCGCCCCATCGAAGCTTTGAAACACCGTCCCCGTAGTATAGTGTTCCTCCTTCTCCTTCTGTTCTTCCCCGTTCCAATGTGGATAGAAGGCACCTTCTCGGTCGAGAGTACCGCAGGTCCCCACCCACTAAGGGCAATGTATGATGGACTGATTGTCTCGGTTGAAGTCTCAGAAGGCACACATGTTGAGGAAGGAGAAGTGATCTTCACTCTTCATTCGACGGAATGGCTTGACCGCCTCAACACCGCCAAGGAGTGGGAAGCAAATGCAAAGTGGTCTGATGAACGTCGAGATCTGCTTGAACAGGGAAAAACGGCCCTCTCGGAGGCTAATAGGATCGATCAGGATCGGCTGATCAAGCGACGACAATTACGCAGTCTCAACCACGAGTACTACAAGAGTGAGTTGGACTTTCGAGCATGGGATCTGAATAGTCTCGATCGGCAATTGAAATCTCCCACAGTATCCGAACGAGATCATCTCGCCACGCGGGTCGCTCATGAAAAGGCCAGTCTGGATCTTGAAAGTGCCAGCGTTGAGATGACGGAGAATGATCTGGAACTACGCAAGAATCAACTAGAGTTTTCAGTCGACATCATCTCGTACGAAGACACAATCAGCCAGTTGGGCGAGAGCATTGATATTAACCGGTATCGACTGAAGAAGTTGCAGGATGTGGTGGGTTGGATGGGAGAAGACGTGCTGGAGGTGCGTGCTCCGTGTAGTGGCAACGTCGTAACGCTTCTCTCCAACCATACAGGGTTGGTGATTTCCGACGAGGACGTCCTCGGACATATTGTCTGCGACAATGGAATTCGGAGAATCCGCGTCTATGCGAATGTCAACCATCTGCATCTCGTCGAGCCGGGAACTCGTATCAGGCTTCGCCCCAGCGACTCTGGTTTGTGGTCATCACAGGCCGTCTGGACAACGGTTACGTTTATCAGCGAAGGTGCCATCGAGTCCTCCTTGGGTAATTCCCAAGTAGTTCTGGACGTAGTACCTCTGGCTCATGAACAGGGCCTACGCTGGTTCGGAGTACGTGGAGATGCTGACGGTATTGTTTGTTTCCGCCCATTGGGTCTATATCTCCTCAGTCCTGTCCTCAATACGCTGGATGCCGTATTCATGTACCTTTCGTAGTAGCCTCACTCCATATGGGTCGCGACCAACCGCAGTCCTCTCGTATACCATCCAGACGCTCTATTCCTCGAAGCGGACCGAAATAACTGATGGACCTCTGAATTCACATCTCCTCCCAGTGAGATCGCATTATCTGCATTGAAGTACTTGCGACCCACGACGTCCCCTATTTGAGTATCTGGCCATCCCCATTCCTCAACATTGCCAATCAAATCATATACTCCCCCCGCAACAGGCTCAAATCGTGCAACATCAATGGGTGTCTGTCCTACCGACTGATCGTCAGAGTCGAACCATGCGAAGCGTCTCAGATCTTCCCTCTCCAGAAGGCGATTGTCAAATGAAACGATGCATTGCCATTCGCCTATCGTTGGAAGCCGAAATCCATCCGCAGAAGTATCCCATAGGACTGGTGTATTACAGAACCCGGCATCCTGCATGAAATAGGCTTCATCTCTGCTGTTGCGGCGGGACATCATATTCGCAAATTCGACGGCTTCACAGAAGTTCATACCCGTCGCAGGTTTCGCATCCGATCCGTTGGAGGCCGATCCACCGTCAGCTCCCATCACTTCTATCCACTGTGCGTTAGTGACCTCTGTTGTTGACACCAGCAATGACTGGTGGTGGTTTCTCTGTTGATCCCCCTCGTCACCTATCATTCGCTCTTCCGCCATGGCGCACGGAAAACTAACAAACGACATCTCCGCATCGTCTTCCATGACCGTCATAACAACAGGTGTTTCTGGAGGAGCGAGAGATTTGTCCGTCGGTCCCGGACTGTTCTCGGCGAGAGTCCGCGTGATATGGGCACCCGAATCGTCACCCTCTACCTGTGAATATCCTCTTCCGGCTTCCCTGACTACCACGAGGAGCCATGTGGCCAGGAGGACGATACCCACAAGCAGGTGGAGACCACGGCCTTGAATGTCCGGCAAGGGAAACGTACCATTCTCTATCCGAGTTGCCTTCACAAACTCCGTCAACATCTCCCCCGCACACGAGTAACGCTCGTCCGGCGTCGCAGCTGTAGCCTTCTTCGCGACTGCCATGTACCCTCGACGTCGCTCCAGGGGAACCACCGTTCTCCCCGTATCAGCCTCATGTAGGACGGTCGAGCAGCCGCCCTCCAACAGTTCCAACAAAATCACCCCTAGTGCGAATACATCTGTGCGCTTGTTGTATGGAACTGGAACCTGATACTGCTCCGGTGCAGAGTATCTGGGAGTGCCTGCATAGAAGTCCCGGTGAACAGTATCCCCTGAAATGGCTGAAAGGCCGAAGTCCGCGACCAATGGAACATAGGGACCATTTGTCTGTTGCATCAGGATGTTTTGTGGCTTGATATCACCATGCACGATACCCAGTCGATGACCTTCGGCAACTGCGGACAGGACCGCCTGGAAATGCTGAAACAACTCGCTCCCACATGGATCCCGAGCATCACTCATTCTTTCTGCGAAAGTTCCCCCTCTAACCAAGTCCATGATCAAGGCGTAGTTGTTGTCCAAGGAAACCAACTCATGTACTCGTAGTACGTTGACATGATCATCCAATGCTGCCATTGCGCGGCCCTCAACGAGGGCTCGACAGCCGCCAAAGGACTTCTTGGACAAGATCTTTGCTGCGCGTTTGAGTTGAAGTTCTGGGTCTTCAACTTCCAGGACGATCCCCATACCTCCTCTCCCGATGCACCGCACTATCTTGAATCGCCCTATATAGTCTCCTGGTTCCAAATGATGGTCATGTGGCGGAAGTGTCGTATTACTCATGCGGGCCTGCGCTCGATTGTGCCTGATTTGGTATTGACTGTGCCAGGTTTGGAATGGGTGGCCCATTGAAGTGGATGGGTGGAATCGTCAATTAGATTCCATGACTTGTCAAGCGACGATAATCCATATCTCCTGAATATGTGGTTTTGCCGTACCCATGACACATGGACTCTGGATGGACTGTCGTGCTTCTTCCTTAGCGGGGATGCTGCCGGACCATACGCTCTCCGCCAGGCTCCGGGACACGCCTCTGCTGAGCGCCGCCACGACCCTGGGCCACCCCGAACGTCCCCGGCTGCCCTGGATCCTGACCGAGGCCGAGGCCCGGGCCTGCGCGTCGCTCACCGTAGAGACGCTGGGTGGGGGACGCGGCGCGACCCGACGCATCCTGGACCGGCTGCCGGCGCTCAGGGACGAGGGGCTCGAGGGCCTGGCCCGATACCTGGACGTGAAGGCCGCGCGCCAGCAGCTCAACCGCCTGATCCTGTTCAACGCCGGGCAGCTCCTCGTCCGGGAGCTGGAGCGCTCGCTGGAGGCCGCCGAAGACGGCGCGGCGATCTGGAGCTCCCTGCGAAAGGAGGTGCGCGCGGTGGTGCGAAGGCCGATGCCGGAGAGGTCGAGAACGACGCCGGACTCAGAGTCGGCGTAGGCACAACCGGTGCGTGATGCCAGCGCCTCGGCCGTGGCGAACCGGAACCGGAACGCGTTCACGCGGGCTGGTCGGTCACGCCATGCGGTCACACCCCCACCAACCCGCTGCCATCCCCCAAACGCCCCGTCACCTGGAGCAACCCTCCCCCCGAAGACCATCGAATCACCCCCACCGCCCTCCTGGTTGGACGCCATGTTCTGTGAAGCACCACTTGGAGCTGGACACCCTCGGCAAGGCCCGGCAGCCCTTCGAAGCGCGAGTAGAGCAGCCCCCGGCTGCGCAGGCAGACCGCTCGCGCGTCTCCGGCTAACGGACCCCAAGCTGACCCGGCGCGTCGAGGAGCTGCTCGACGCCCCCGGACCTCGCGGCCTTCGTCGAGGTTCAACCCACGACGCCACCGACAGCGGCGACCAGGACTGCGACGGCGCGCCGTGACGCTCCGGGCGGCGGCTCCGCCCCCTCACCGCCGCCGAGGCTCCAGCACCCAGCACGGCTCCTCCTCCAGCCGCTGGGTCACCCGACAGCTCCGCCCGGCGGCCTCGGCCCCCGTGAAGCCCTTGAGGTACCGGGTCGCCCGGGCCTTGTCGAAGAAGCGGCGGGCCTCGTCCTCGGGCAGGGCCAGGCCGGAGACCACGAAGGGGAGGGTCATGCGGCAGCCCTCCCGCCACCGGGAGCAGCCCCAGGCCGCCCGGCCGCGCACCACGTAGCCGGGCTCCAGGCTGCCCGCGTGCACGCACACCGGGCAGTCCACCACCTCGCCGAAGGCCGGCGCGGGCCCGCCCGGCGGCGCCTCCCGAGGCCCGCTCCCCCCGGCGAAGTCGAGCTGCACCCCGCCGCCCGGGTCGAGCACGCAGGCCGCCCGGAACAGCGCCCCGCCGGACTGCCGGAAGCCGTACAGCCGCCCGGTGCGCCCGTCCTTGAGCAGGGCCTGGGCGTCCTCAGCGCGGATCGGGCGGCGGGCCACGGTCCCGGGGATCCGGAAGTCGCAGCCCCCGCA
Organism: Alphaproteobacteria bacterium; assembly: GCA_020632795.1. Lineage (GTDB taxonomy): Bacteria > Myxococcota_A > UBA796 > UBA796 > CAJQPC01 > JACKEV01. The sequence continues at coordinate 194,851 of JACKEV010000016.1, read as the reverse complement.
GCGCCAGTCGCCCCCCGCGAAGCCCACCGCCGCCCCGCAGCGCGGGCAGGCCCCGACCGCCCCCGCGCCCTCCCGCCGGTCCGCCCGGCGCACCCGCACCCGCCCATCCTCCCAGCGCAGCGCGCCGGTGAAGGCCTCGCCGTCGCGGGTCTTGAAGTCGTCGAAGGGCCCGGCCTCGCCGTCCTTCAGGAGCCGCCGCACCTCGTCCTCGGCGATCGCCCGCCCGCTCATCTCCTGGAAGACCACGAAGGCGCAGTCGCGCCCGGTGTCGCAGGTGTAGACCTTCCCCCGCGCCCGCACCGGGGTGCCGCAGGCCGGGCAGGGGCCCAGGGCCTCGGGCTCGGGGAAGTGGAAGACCACCTTGCCCTCCGCGTCCAGGGCCAGGGCGGCGGCGAAGCGCTTGCCCTCCTTGCTGCGGAAGCCCTTGACCACCGGGGTCTGCCCCGACTGGAGCAGGGCCCGGGCCATGCGCACGCTGACCTCCCGGCGGGCGACCTGGCCGTGGATGTAGAGCGGGCAGCCGTCGCAGCGCCAGCCGGGCCCCTGGCGGCGGACCGACCCGCCGCAGCGGGGGCAGGCCCCCAGGACCTCGCCGGCCTCCTGGGGTGGGCTGAGGATCCGGGCGACGTCGTGGGCGACGCGGGTGGCCTTCAGCGCCTCGACCGCCTCGGCGGTGAAGCGGCGGATGTCCGCCATGAACCCCGCGCGGGCCTCCTGGCCCTCGGTCATGGCGACCAACCGGGCCTCCCAGGCGCCGGTCAGCCGGGGGGAGCGCAGGGCCTCGACCGGCAGGGCGTCGATCAGCGCGCAGCCCTGGGGGCTGGGGAGCAGGTCCCGGGCGTCCCGCAGCACGTAGCCCCGCTGGATGAGCGTCTCGATGATGGCCGCGCGGGTGGCCGGGGTGCCCAGGCCGCTGCGCTTCATCGCCCGGCGCAGCTCCGCCTCGTCCAGCTTCTCGCCGGCCCGCTCCATCGCGCCCAGCAGGGTGGCCTCGGTGTAGCGCTTGGGCGGTCGGGTCTGGCCGTCCTTGATCTCCAGGCCCACCTGGGCGGCCCGGTCCCCGGTGTCCACCGCCGGCAGCACGACCTCGGCGCGCTTCCCCGACGAGCGCGGCGGGTCGATGGTCTGCCACCCCGCCTCCAGCCGCTGGCGGCCCCGAGCGCGGAACAGCGCCTCGGCGATGACCGCGTCCACCGTGGCCGTCGCGAACACCGCGTCGGGCAAGAACACCGCCAGGAAGCGCCGGGCGACCAGGTCGAAGACCCGCTTCTCCAGCGGGGAGAGGCCGCAGGCGCGGGGGTCCGTGCCCGTGGGGATGATCGCGTGGTGGTCGCTGACCTCGGCGTCGTCGATGACCCGGTCTCCCAGCGTCACCGGCCAGCGGGAGAGGATGTCGGCGGACGCGGCGGCGTAGGGCCCGAAGTCCAGCGCCTTCACCAGCCCCGGCAACAGCGGCACCATGTCGCTGCCCAGGTGCCGGGAGTCGGTGCGAGGGTAGGTCACCACCTTGTGGCGCTCGTAGAGGGCCTGAAGCACATCCAGGCAGCGCCGCGCCGAGATGCCCAGCCGCGCGTTGGCCTCCCGCTGGAGGGTGGTGAGGTCGTAGAGCAGCGGCGGGGGCTCGCGCTTCTTCTTGCGCTGGACCTCGGTGACCACCGCGCCCTGGCCGTCGACCGCTGCGGCCAGGGCCTCGGCCCGGGGGCGCTCGAAGAGGCGGTCGACAGGCTTGCCCTCCGCGTCCCGGCCCGTCCAGGTGGCCTCCCAGCGCTCCCCGGCGGCGGCCCCGGTGGTGGCCTCCAGGGTGACCTTGAGCTGCCAGAAGTCCTGGGGCTCGAAGCTGGTGATCTCCCGCTCCCGGTCGACGATCATCGCCAGCACCGGGGTCTGCACCCGCCCCAGGGACAAGAGCCCCCCGCCGCCCAGCTCGCGCACCGCCACGGTCATCGCCCGGGTGGCGTTGAGCCCGACCAGCCAGTCGGCCTCGCTGCGGCAGCGCGCGGCGTCCTCCAGGTCCTTCAGGGCCGCGCCGGGCCGCAGGCGCTCCATGCCCTCGCGGATCGCGCGCTCGGTCATCGAGGAGACCCACAGGCGCCGCACCGGGGCGGTGCAGCCGGACAGCTCGTAGACATACGCGAAGATCAGCTCGCCCTCGCGCCCCGCGTCGCAGGCGTTGATGACCTCGATGAGATCGGGATCACGGAGGAGCTTGCGCACGACGCCCCACTGGTCTTCGGCCCCCGCCCGGACCCGCAGCGAGAAGACCTCCGGCAGCATGGGCAGGGTGTCCAGGCGCCAGGACGACCACGCCGGGTCCATGCCCTTGGGCTCCTCCAGCTCCACGAGGTGCCCGAGGCACCACGAGACCCGCCAGTCCCCGCCCTCGATCCAGCCGTCCCGCCGCCCCCGCACCCCCAGCGCCCGCGCGATGTCCCGCGCGACGCTCGGCTTCTCCGCCAGGATCAGTCGATGGCCTGCCACGCCCCCCGCAGTAGCACGGCGGCGGTGGGGGCGCTGCTCGGGGGCCGGGCCCTCAGGGGTGCGCGACCACCAGCAGCGCGGGCGCGCGGCGCCACACGCAGGCCATCGCCGCCCGCAGGGTCTCGGGATCCAGCGCGACGAAGCTCTCGTCCAGCACCACGAGGTCCGCGCCCTGGAGCAGCGCCCGGGCCACGAACACCCGGCTCTGCTCCCCGTGGGAGAGCTGCCAGCCTGTCTCGCCCACCCGCTGCATCAGCCCGGCGGGCATGCGCGCCAACAGCGGCCCCAGGCCCAGCTCCGCGCACACCGCCTCGGCCTCCTCCAGATCCCCCGGGGGGGGCGGCCAGCGGCGCCCCATCAGCAGGTTGAAGGCGAGGGTGTTGGCGAGCACATGGTTCTCGTGGTGCTGCGGCGCGGCGACCACCCGCCGACGCCAACCCGCGGCGCCCAGGGTCGCCCGATCCAGCCCCCCGCACAGCAGGAGCCCGACCTCCGGCGTGCGCAGCCCCGCCACGAGCGCCGCCAGCGTGGACTTGCCCCCGCCGCTGGCGCCCTCCACGAGCACCCGCTCCCCGGCGCCGATCCGCAGGCTGCACCCGGTGATCACCGGTGGACGACGCGGATCGTAGCGGAATCCGACCCCGCGGGCGTCGATGAGCGGGGCCGCCGGATCCCTCGGGCCCCAGGCGCCGGGCTGCCCCACCGCCGGTCGGCGCCGGGCCGCGTCCAGCAGGGGCCGGAGCCGCTCATGGGCCACCGCCGCCCCGGCGAGCTGGGCGAGGCCGGCCGTCAGCCGCCGCAGGGCCTGCTCGGCGAGCAGCACGCCCCCCAGGCCGAGCGCCAGCCCGGACTGCGGCGTCCCCGCCAGGAACGGCCCCGCCAACCCCAGCAGCCCCAGCAGCATCCACGCGCGGGGGCCGGTCACCAGGAGGTGGGCCAGGTCCCGATCCATCGCCGCGGCGCAGGCCAGGGCGCGGGTCAGCTCCTGGTCCTCGTCCTCGTGCCAGCGGGCCTGGGGCTGCTGGGCCAGGCGGGTGCGGTGGCCGATCATCTGCTCGACCAGGGCGCTGCTCATCGCCACCCTCTGGGCGGTCCACCGGGCCAGGCGTCCGGTGAACCGCCGGGCCAACCCGAGCAGCAGCGCCGTCCACCCCAGCAGGAGCAGCGCGTGGGGCAGGCCCCCCGCCCCTACAGCCAGCACCCCCGCGGCCCCGACCAGCTCCAGGGTGGCGAGCGCGCCGGCGATCCCGCCGCTCAGGGCGAGCCGCTCGACCGCCTCGGCCTCGTGGACCCGGCCGACGGACCGCCCCACCCCCTCCCGCTTCACCGCCTCCGGGTCCATCCGCAGGGCCCCCTGGAGCAGGCGCCGCTTGAGGAGCGTGCCCCCGCCGAGGGTGAACACCCCCTGGCTCCAGGTCACCAGCAGCCGGGTCGGCAGCAGGGTCAGCAGCACCAGGACCCACGCCATGCTCCACCCCGCGTCCAGGCGTCCCTGGAGCGCGGCGCGGCCGATCAGCGCCCAGGAGAGCAGGTGCAGCCCATACGCCAACGCCGAGGCCCCCAGGAGCGCCGCCAGCGCCCGGCCCAGCCCCCCGAACCACCCCTGGCGGGCCAGCGGGGCCTCGGGGGGCAGCCGAAGCTGCCATACCCCCTCGCAGGGCGCCCCCTGCAGGAGTTGCACGAAGAGCGCCCGCGCCACCCGCGCCCGCCGGGGGCCCTCCGCCATGACCTCCCCCAGGGTCCGGGCCACGACGGGGGCCACCCGCGCCTCCAGGTGGGCGACCAGGGCCGCCCGGACGGGGGCCAGCGCCACCCGGTGCCGCCGCCCGTCGGGCCCGAGCAGCACGAGGCGCCCGCGCCGCGCCCCCAGCAACACCAGCGCCTCCTCCGGCGTCGAGGTCGGCCGCAGCAGCGCCGGGCCGAGCCGCAGGAGCGCGTCGTCCACCTCGGGGTAGCGGAGCACGGTGGCCTCGACCTCCAGCCCCATCGACGCCGCGACGGCCTCCATCGGGGCGTCCCCCACCTCCGGGGCGGGCGTCACCCCGAGCCCGGCGGCCTCGGCCAGGGCGGCCAGGGCGCGGGGCGCCTCCGCGATCGGCCAGGTGGGCAGGGTCATGGCCGCGCCTCCCGTACCGCCCCCTCCACCACCCGGAGCCGCCGCCACCGGCCCCCCGACCACACGCGGGCGGTGGCGGCCTCGGCGTCGATCAGCGCGCGGTAGCGAGAGCCCGGGTCGGCCAGGAGCGCTGCCGGGGTGCCGTCCTCGACGATGCGCCCGCCCTCGAGCACCAGCACGCGGGGGAAGGCAGCGGTCTCTGTGACGTCATGGGTTACACAGAGCAGCGTCGCGCCCGCCCAGCGCCGCCGGGCCCGACCCAGCAGCGCCCGGCGCTGGTCCCGCTCCAGCCCCCGGAAGGCCTCGTCGAGGATCACCAGCCCCGGGTCGCCCCCGCACAGGGCGCGGCCGAAGCGCACCCGCTGGCCCTCCCCGCCGGAGACCAGCCCGCCGCCCTCGCCCAGCGGGGTCTGGAGGCCCTGGGGCAGGCCATTCAGCACGCCCATCAGCGCGGCCTCCTCCAGCGCGGCCCCGACGGGCGCGTCACGGCGCGCCGCCCCGTAGCGGAGGTTGTGCAGGAAGGAGCGGTTCCAGAGCTGCACCGCCGGGTCCACCCAGACGGTGCGCCGACGCAGCGCGCGCAGCCGCCCCGCGTCCAGGGGCTGGCCGTCCACCCGCAGGCGCCCCCGCGCCGGGCGGTGCCAGCCCAACAGGAGCCCCACCAGCGAGGACTTCCCCGAGCCCGAGGGGCCCACGATGGCCACATGGCTGCCCGGCGTCACCTGCAGGTTGACGTTTCGCAGTACGGCGTGCCCCCCGGCGGCCACGGACACCCCCTCCAGGGCCACCCCGACCCCGCCCGAAGGCGTGTCCTCCGGCGCCTCTCCCGCCTCGTCCTCCGGGGTCTGCAGCGGCTCCAGCGCGCGGAGGACCACGCTGCGCAGGCTGGGGACCTGACGGGCGACGAGGGCCACCTCCTGCCCCAGCGCGGGCACCGAGAGCGCCCAGTACACCAGCAGGAGCGTGGCGCCGGTCTCCTCGGCATGGGCGGCGTGCGCCCCCACCAGCGCCACCGCCATCCCGTAGCCCACCCCCGACAGCAGCGCCTCGACGCCGACGGCGGTGCGCTGGAGGTCCAGGCCCGCCCGCCCCCACGCCACCACCAGCGCCTCGTGCTCCCGACGCAGGGCGCGGGCGGCCCCGTGGCTGGCGATCGGGGCCAGCCCGCGCAGCGCGTCGAAGGTGAAGCGGCTGAGCGCGCCGAGCTGGGCCCGGACCCGCACGTCCTGCTCAGCGAGCAGCGGGTGGAAGAGCAGCGGGAGCCCCACGGAGAGGACCCCCGCCGCCAGCACGATCGGCGCGGTCGCCGGGTCCAGGAGCGTGAGCGCCACCAGGGTGAGCCCGAGCTGGCACAGCGCCCGCAGGAGCTGCTGGCCCAGCACCGGCACCTGGCGGAGCGCGTGCAGGCTGTGGCTGCGCTCGGCCATGTCCGAGATCAGGCGGCTGCGGAAGTAGCGGTCCGGGAGCCGGGGCACCTTCTCGGCGAAGGCCCGCCGCAGCCGGACCTCCAGCGCCCGCCCCAGGCCCAGGACACCGCGCGTCGTCGGCAGCTCGATGAGCAGAGAGGCCGTGATCAAGGCGATCAGCGCAGCCCAGGCCCCCAGGCGCTCGATCCGCAGCCCCAGCGCGGCGCCCATGTCCAGCAGGACCGCCATCAGCAGGGCCTCCAGCAGCAGCGTCAGCGCGGACAGCCCCACCGCGACGCCCAGCGCGGCGGGGCGCAGCAGGCCGCCCTCCCGCAGCACCGCCCCCAGCGCGGCCAGCGGGCGCGGCGGCGGCGCGGCGGCCTCCCGAAGCTCCGGGGGGAGCGCCGCCGGGGAGGCTGGCTGGCGCCCCTGCGCGCGGAGCAGCACCGCCCCGCGCAGCCGCAGGGTCCCGCCGTCCCCCTCCAGCCGCACGGACCAGAAGGCGTCGGGGAGGTCGTCGGGGCGCGCGGCGAGGCGTGTCACGGCCCGCGCCGCCTCCGCCCCGCGCCGCAGCCCGCCTGCCTGCACGAGCGCCGCCGTCGATCGGGTCGCCGCGTCGAGGGCGGCCAGCGCCCGCCAGCCCGGCGCGGCGAGGGCCTCCTCCAGCAGCGGCGCCGCCAGGATCCCCAGGGCCTCCAGCCGCTGCCGGAGCGCGCCCAGGCCCTCCTCGCCGGAGGCCCAGTCCCGCCAGGCCTCCGCCGGGACCGCCAGGGTGTGCGCGTAGAGGACGCTGAGGAGCTGCGCCCGGGTCAGCCACCGGCGGCCCACGGCCGGGTCCATCACCTGCACCAGGGGCCCCAGGGTCCGCCACACGACCACGAAGTGGGTGGTCCCGCCAGGGTTGACGACCACCGCGAGCGCGGGGAGCGCGCGGGCCTCCTCCAGCAGCAGGTGGTCGGCGGGCAGCATCACCTCCTCGCAGCGCAGGCCCAGGGCGCAGGCGACCTCCTCCAGGGTGGAGATGGAGGTGCCGTCGACGTCGGTCTGGCAGGCCTCCCGCAGGCGCCCCAGGTGGACCGGGACGCCGCAGCCCTCCAGCAGGGCCTTGAGGGCGGCGGGCCCGCAGTCCATCGCGGAGGTCTGGAGCACCTCGGGCGCCAGCAGGCGGGGCCTCACGGCGCCCTCGGGTAGAGCAGCGCACCCGCTGAACGCAGCGCGAGCGTGGCCGGGGCGACCTCCTCCAGCGCGACCTCAACGCTCGCCGGCAGGCCGTGGGTCAAGGGGACCGCGATCGCGACCCCCGCGTCCACATCCAGTTCGACGCGCACGCCGCCGGAGCGCGGCTCGGCGGCCACCCGGCGCACGGTGGCCGGGATCGCGCCGTACTGGCTCCAGGGGAAGCCGTCCAGGCGCACCCGGGCGGGCTGACCCACCTGGACGTGCCCGAGGGCCTCGCTGGGGGTGAAGTCGGCGAGGACGCGCAGGGGCCCGTCGGGGATGACGGTGGCGACGTGCTGGCCGGCCTCCAGCAGGGCCCCGGGGGGCGGCGCGGTCAGGGCGCCGACCACCCCGGACACCGGCGCCCGCACCTGATGGTGCGCCAGGGTGAGCCGCAGCCGCGCCAGGGTGGCGGCGCAGGCGGTCGCCTCGCTCTCCAGCACGGCGGCGTCCTGCTCCAGGCGGGCCAGGGAAGCGGCGCGATCGCCGGCGGCGCGGGCGCTGTCCCAGCGCTGGCGGAGGGCGGTGTGGGCGCGGGCGCGGGCCTCCGCCCGGCGCTGACCGGCCAGCGCGTCGACGTGCTCGGCCTCGGCGGCGGCGACGACCCCGCCGGAGACCAGGGGGTCGAGGCGGGCGGCCTCGGCCTCGGCGGAGCGGGCCGCGCGCTCGGCGGCGGCGGCCTGGGCGCGGGCCTCCTCCACGGCCGCGTCCCCGGCGGCGTCCTGGGCGACCCGCGCCTCCCGCAGCGCGGCCTGCTCGGTCAGGAGCAGCGCGCGCCGGGCGGCGATCCCGTCGCACCGGGCCTCGGCCTCGGCCACCGCGAGCCGGGCGTCGGCGTCGTCAAGGGAGATCAACAGCACGCCGCCCTCGACCCGATCGTCCAGCGCGACGTACACCCGGGTGACCCGCCCGGCGAGGTCCGTCGCCACGGGGTGGGCCTGGGCAGCGGCCTCCAGACGCGCGGCGCCGGTGACCGCGTGCAGCGTGACCCGGGCCTGGAAGAACCAGAGCAGCCACAACCCCAGCAGCGCGCCGCCGGCCGCGGCGAAGGCGAGCGAGGCCCGCCCGCGCGCGTGGTCCGCCTCCAGGGCGCGCAGGGTCTGGGGGAACGGGCTGCCGCCCGCCCGAGCGCGGGTGCAGACCTGCATCGCGGCTCCCAGAATCTGTGTGGAATGAGAAGCCGCCCGCTGCCGGGAGAGAGCCATGCAGCGGGCGGTGGAGAGCAGACCGGCTCAGCCGGCCCAGGCGTCGCCGCCGGCGCGGACGCGGGACTTCGTACGCATATCGACTCCTTCTGTGTGGGTTGGGGGGAGGTGGGCAGGCCCGGCGGGCCTCAGAGGCCGAGGCCGGACTTCGTGCCGGCCTTGAGCTTCGACGCGGTCTTCATGGCGCACTCCAGGTGAAGACGAGCCTCTGTGTGGCGTCGCCGGGTTCGGGTGGGGAGCGCGTCGCTCGTGTCCGCGCTCCGTGCCTCATACCTTAGCGCCCCTGGACCGAAAGACCAGCCTCGGAGCCCGCGTTTCAGAAATCAGGGCCCCGTTTCAGGCCCGCCGCACCGGCGCCTCGGCGTCCAGCAGGTACCCGTCGCGGGCGCGCTCCAGGATGTCCAGGCCGAAGCGGCGCAGCGTTCGCACCGCCGTGTAGATCCGGCTCCGGGCGGCCCGGGGGACCACCCGCTCCCCCGGCCAGCCCACCTCCAGCAGGGCGTCCTGGGGGAGCGGCTCCCCCGGCTGCGCCAGGCGGGCCTCCAGCAGCGCGGCCAGGATCGGCTGGAGGGTGGGGCGCCGCGCCAGGGAGACGCGCGCCCCGCCGGGCGGCGCGAACCAGGCGCCGTCGGCCGCGACGAACCAGACCTCGACGCCCTCGGCGCAGGCCTGCAGAGCGCGATCCAGCGCGAGGGCCCCGGCGCAGAGCAGCAGGGCGCGCCCGGTCAAGCCGGCCCGGCGTTGCCGCGCGGCGTCGAGCGCGGCGTGGGCCGCCTCGGGCTCGCCCCCGGCCGCAGCGCGCCCGGCCGCAGCGATGTGCTGGTGGGCCTCGGCGTAAGCACGCCACGCGGGCTCGGTGATCCGCGCGTCGACCGCCTGCGCCTGCCGGGTCCGGCCGAGTCGGGCGAGCGCGCCAGCGAGCAGCCCCTGCCCCGCCGCGAGGGTGGGCTGGTTCATGGACGCGGCGCCGGCCAGCACCGCCTCGGCCTGCTCCAGCCCGGTCAGCGCGCCGGTGTCCAGGGCCTCCGGCGCGATGAGGCCCGAACAGACGGCCCCGCAGGCCTGGATGAGCGGGGTCTCCTGGGCCTGCATCACCACCCGGGCCTGTTGGAGCGCGGCCCGGGCGTCCGCCGCCTGCCCCCGCAGGTGGTACAGCAGGGCCAACTGCAGGCGGACATCCACCTCGAAGACGGGCCGGTCCGGGATGGCGGCCAGGCGCCGCGCGGCCCGCTCCAGCACCTCCAGCGCCTCGTCGAGGCGGCCGGCCTCGCACAACAGGGCCCCGAGCTTCTGGAGCGCGGAGCACGCGATCAGGCTCCGACCGGCCTGCTCCGCGAGCGCCGCCGCGTGGAGCAGCCGGCGCTCCGCGGCCTCGGGGTCGCCGCGCTGCCGGAGGTCGACGCACTGGGAGAGGGCGATCAGCGCCTGCGCCTCCAGGTCGGGGGCGTCGAGGTCCCGCGCGAGGGCGAGGGCCCGCTCGTAGCCGAACTGCGCGCCCGCGTCGTCCCCCAGAATGCTGAACAGGCTGCCGAGGTAGCCGTACAGGGTGCCGGTGAGGCGGCGGTCGCCCAGGGCCTCGGCGATGGCGACCGCCTGGCGTTGGCACTCGACCGCCTCGGGGAGCCGCTCCGCCGCGCGCAGCACGCCCGCCCGCTGGTGCAGCAGCAGCGCCACCTGCCGCGGCGGATCGGAGACCGGGGCGGCCGGCGCCAGCGCCTGCGCGCTCCAACCCAGGAACCAGGTCTGCCGCCGCTGGTTGGAGCTGAGGCGCCCCAGGGCCACCAGCACCTGGGCCACGTCCGGCCAGCGCGCGGGGTCCTCGGCCAGGTGCTCCAGCGCCGCGACGAGGTTCTCGTGGTCCGCTCGGATGAACCTGCGCACCCCCGGGGGGTCCTCCGGCTGCAGCACCCGGCTCCAGCCGCGGGCCCGGTCGAGGAACCAGGCGGCGTGCCGCGCGCGGGTCGCGGCGACGGCCTCCCGCGCCGCCAGGGCCTCCGCGGCGAACTCCCGAATGGTGTCCAGCATCCTGAATCGGGCGCGGCCGTCCCGCGGCGCAGACTGCAGGAGGCACCAGCGCTTGAGGGCGTGCAGGGCGTCGAGCGCGCTGAACCCGTCGGGCAGCGCCAGCACCGCCTCAGCCGCCTCCAGCCCGAAGCCGTCGCGGAAGACGCTGGCCTGGGCCAGGGCGTCCTGCTCGGCGGGGTGGAGGGCGTCCCAGGACCAGGTGATCGCGTCCCGCAAGGCGGCGTGGCGGGGCACGCGGCTCGTCGGCGCGCGCAGCACGGCGAAGCCCTGGTCCAGCCGGCGGGCCAGCTCCGCGACCGGCAGCACCTCCAGGCGGGCGGCCGCCAGCTCCAGCGCGAGGGGGATGCCCTCCAGCCGGGTGGCGATCGCCTCGATCACAGCGGCGTCGTCCTCCGCGTGCAGCGGGACCATCGGCCGCTGGGGGGTGCGGGCCACGAAGAGCCGGACGGCGTCCTCCGGGAGCAACGGCGCCAGCGTAACCTCGACGCACGCCGGCGCGAGGAGCTGCCGCCGCGAGGTCAGCAGCAGCCACAAGCCCGGGGCCTGGGCGAGCCACCGGGGGACGGCGGCGGCGACGGGTCCGGCGACCCGCTCGGTGTTGTCGAGGATGAGGGTCCGCGCCCCCTCCCGCGCGAGGCGCGCCCCGACCGCCTCCACCGGGTCGCTGCCCAGCCTCCCGGCGGCGTCCAGCGCGCTGAGAACCGCGCTGCACACGTCCTCGTCCGTCCGGGCGCCGGCCAGGTCGACGTAGAGGGCCGGCTCGGACCGCGCCGCGGCGATCTCCACGGCCAGCCGGGTCTTGCCGATGCCCCCGGGGCCGATGAGCACCGCGGCGCGCCCGTCGTCCAGGGCGGCGGTCAGCCGGGCGCGCTCGGCGCTGCGGCCGATGAAGACATCCGGGTGGTAGGGGAGAGGCAAGCCGACACCACGCGCTGGGGCGGGGGAGCAGTGTAGATCACGGCGCCGGGCGCGCCGCCCTTCCTGGGGCGACGCTGCCGGGTTGTGGAGGAACCCAATTCTTGTCAGGGGTGTTTTGCCCCGCGTTCACATGGGGGCATAGGGGCTCCGTGCGTTCACGGACACCTTCATGCGACACCGGATCAACCCGCTCGTGGACTACGCGTTCAAGCGGCTCCTGGGCACCGAGGTCAACAAGAACCTCACCCTCCACTTCCTCAACGCGATCCTGCGACCCCGGCCGCCCATCGTGGAGATCGCGCTCATCGACCCGTTCAACGGCCGCGACCACGCCGAGGACAAGCTGAGCGTCGTCGACGTCAAGGCCCGGGACGTCCTGGGGCGGGCCTTCCAGGTCGAGGTGCAGATCCGGCTCCACCCGTGCATCCGGGAGCGGGCGCTGTACACCTGGGCGGACCTCTACCAGGAGCAGCTCGCCAGGGGGCAGGACTACAAGACCCTCCAGCCGGTCTCCTCGATCTGGCTGCTGGACGAGGTGCTGCTGCCGGAGAGCACGGCGGTCCACCACCAGTTCACGGCCTTCGACCCCAAGAACGGGGTGACCTTATGCGACCACCTCGACCTGCACGTCATCGAGCTGCCCAAGCTGCCCAGGCTGCAGGAACCCCTTGATGACGAGCAGCGGTGGTGTACATTCTTCAGGCAGGCCCGGCGCTGGACCGAGCTGCCCCCCGCCCTGGACACCCCGGAGTTGAGGCAGGCGATGGGAACGCTGATCGAGATCTCCGACCGCGAGCGCGAGTACCACCGCTACGCCTCCCGCCTCGACGCCCTCCGGGTGCAGCGGACCATCGAGAACGCTGAGCGCGAGGCCCGCGAGCAGCTCGCGGAGACGAGGGCCGCGCTGGAGGACACCAGCGCCAGGCTCCAGGACACCACCTCTCAGCTCCAGGACACACAGGCCGAGCTGGTGGACACCGCCTCTCAGCTCCAGGACACACAGGCCGAGCTGGTGGACACCACCTCTCAGCTCCAGGACACCACCTCTCAGCTCCAGGACACCGAGGCCCGCCTCGCGGCCGAGCGCGCCGAGCGCGCCGCCACCGAAGCTCGCCTCCGCCAGGCCCTCATCGACGCCGGCGTCGACCCCGACGCGGCGCTGGCGCGCGAGCCCTGAGCGCTCCGCTCCCCTGAGATCCCCACCCCATCGACCTCACGGAAGACCGGGCCGCTACGTCGCGCTCCTCCGAAGCCACCAGAGGACCACCAGCGCCCCCACCGTCCCGGTGACCTCTGAGGCCAGGAACGGCGCGTGCGCGCTGAACCCGGCGGGGTCTCCCAGCAAGCCCAGCGTGCGCCCCGTGCCCAGCCCGCCCAGGGTGAACGCCACGGTGAGGAGCCCCACCTCGACCAGCCGCTCCCGGGCCGCGCAGACCAGCAGCCACGCCCCGATACCCAACTCCAGGCCGCCGTACATCGCCCGGATCTCGGCCCGCCCCGCCGGGGTGTCCGCCACCAGGCTCGCCTTCACGGCCCACTCCTCCGGGGACAGCAGGAAGAACGCCGCCAGCACGAGGTACACCCCCGCCGACAGGATCAGGTAGACCCGCGCGGCGGTCACGGGGCCTCGCCGTCCAGCAGGGACCCCAGGAAGGCCGACAGCTCGCGCAGCTCGGGGGGCGCCTCGGACATGGTCAGCACCAGCGCGTAGCCCTGGGCCGCCTGCCGGGGCTGGTCCAGGCGACGGGCCAGATCCGCGAGCAGGTAGGTGGCCCGCGCGACCTCCACCGGGTCGTCGGGATCGCTGGCGAGGTAGGCCTTGAGCTGCTCGACCGCCAGCCGCTGGAGCTGGGGCTCGATGGTGTCCGCCACCCGGCGGAAGGTGTCCAGCGCGGCCTGCTCGTCCGCGTCGAGGTCCCCCACCTGCTCGAAGAGCTTGAGGTAGCGGTCCCGATCGGCGTTGAACCCGCCCCGGTGGGCCACCCGGGCGAGGTTGTGCAGCAGCACCTTGCGCTCGCGGGGGGGCAGCTGCCTGAGCAGCTCCTTCTCGCCCTGGTCCAGCAGCTCGCGGGCCGCCACCGGCCCCTCCAGCCCCACGTACACCCCCACCGCCATGTCGCGGGCCGCCCAGCTCGCCTCCAGGTAGAGCTGGGCGAGGAAGCGGGGGTCCTTCTTGAGCACCTTGTAGACCTCGCCCGCGACGAGGTAGCGCTCCCAGGTCTCGATGGTCTCGGCGTCGAGCTTGTACTGCTTGCGCAGCGCGTCCAGCCGGGCGGTGACCGCCGCAGCGGTGGCGTCGTCCAGCGGCTTGTCCATGTCGAAGCCATAGACCGAGTAGAGCGTGTCCGGGCAGGTGGAGATCGCGTACTCCCGCCACTGGCCCTGGGTGGAGTAGTTGGCGAGGTCGCTGTCCCAGCCGCCGTGGGTGTTGCCGGAGGCCTTGTAGAACACCCGGGCGTTGGCGTCCCCCACCGGGCAGGGGGCCGAGTCCCAGGTCACCTGGGTCGCGAGGGCGAAGGGCAGCAGAGCGAGCAGCGCGGTCATGGTCCTGACCTAACACGGCCGGGGGGCGGGGGATTCCTCAGGGACACAGGTGCGCCGCCGTGCGGGCTGTGGGAAGGGACGCTACTCGAACCGGTACCCCGCCTCCCGCACGAAGGGGAAGGCGTCCAGCCCCATGTCCACCAGCGCGTCCACCGTCGGGGTGAGGATGTGGATGGGCAGGCCGATGCCCCGGCGCACGTCGTTGACCAGATCGGTGATGAGCACCGTGCGGGCCTCGAAGGGGGGCACCCCCTCCTGCACCGCCTGCTCGTGCTCGTAGTCCATGCCCACGATGAGCCAGTCCGGCCCCCGGAAGCGGTCCTGGATGCGCTTGAGCCACTCGGCGTCGGTGTTCTGGTGGATGGAACAGTTGAGGTGCAGCAGCCGCCCGCCGTCGGGCAGGGTCAGGTGGACCACCAGGGGGTTGGAGCGGGGCTGGTCCAGGCGCTTGCGGATGCGCTGGATGGCCATGCCCGGGTGGGTCAGGGCCGCGCGGGCCTTCCGCACCGCCTCGGGGGGGGTCACATAGGGGATGGGCTGGTACTCGACCGCCTCGACCTTGACGCCGTCCAGCTTGCCGCCGGGGCTGAGGTCGTCGACCTCGCCCTTGCTGCTGAGCCAGGCGCGCACTGGGGGCGTGGCCACCACCGTGGGGTTGCGCCCCTGGCGCACGGCCTCCACCGCGCCCCGGGCCCGCTCCAGCTCGGCCCAGGTGAGGATGGTGACGTCGGTGTCCCCAGGAGGGTCGACGGGATCGAAGCGGAACCAGCGCCCCTGGCGCTCCAGGCGGATGGACGAGAAGCCCTCGTGCACGAGGCGCAGGCGCCAGGGGTAGTCAGCGTTGGGGGTGCTCACGGGGCGGTCAGGACCTCCCGGATGTGACCGAGCGCCCACGCCAGCTCGTCCTTCGTGATGACGAGCGGCGGCGCGAAGCGGATGACCTGGGCGTGGGTCTCCTTGCAGAGCAGGCCGCGCTCCTTGAGGCGGTCGCAGAACGGCCCCGCGCGGCCCGAGGACTCCTTGATCTCCACGCCGATGAGCAGGCCCCGGCCGCGCACCTCCTGGACGTGCGGCGAGTCGATCTCCAGGAGCTGCGCCATGAACCAGTCGCCCAGCGCGGCGGCGCGGGCGGTGAGGTCCTCATCGATGAGCACGTCGAGGGCGGCCATCGCGACCGCCGCGCCCAGGGGGTTGCCGCCGAAGGTCGAGCCGTGGTCGCCGGGGTGGAAGACGTCCATCACCCGCTTGTCGGCGACGAAGGCGCTGACCGGGAGCACGCCGCCGCCCAGGGCCTTGCCCAGGCACATGCCGTCCACCGAGATGCCCTCCCACTCGTGGGCGAACATGCGCCCGGTGCGGCCGAAGCCGGTCTGGATCTCGTCGGCGATGAGCAGGGCGTTGTGCTGGTCGCAGAGGGCGCGGGCGCGGGCGAGGTAGCCGTCCGGGGGCACGTTGATGCCGGCCTCGCCCTGGATGGGCTCGATGAGGAAGGCCACGGTGTTGGCGTTGAAGGCGGCAGCCAGGGCGTCGGCGTCGCCGAAGGGCACGATCCTGAAGCCCGGGGTGAACGGGCCGAAGCCGTCGCGGTACTGGGCCTCGGTCGAGAAGCCGACGATGGTGGTGGTGCGGCCGTGGAAGTTGTCGGTGGCGACGATGATCTCGGCCTGGCCGTCGGGCACGCCCTTGACCTTGTAGCCCCACTTGCGCGCCGCCTTGATCGCGGTCTCGACCGCCTCAGCGCCGGTGTTCATGGGCAGCGCCGCCTCGAAGCCGGTGAGCGCGCAGAGCTGCTTGAGGAAGGGGCCGAGCCGGTCGTTGTGGAAGGCCCGCGAGGTCAGGGTGACCCGCTGGGCCTGCTCGATGAGCGCGCCGATGACGCGCGGGTGGCGGTGGCCCTGGTTGACCGCCGAGTACGCCGAGAGCATGTCCATGTAGCGGTTGCCCTCGGGGTCCTCGACCCAGACCCCCTCAGCGTTGGCGACGACGACCTCCAGGGGGTGGTAGTTGTGGGCCCCCCACTGCTCCGCGAGGTCGATGGCTTCCTGGGATCCGACGGAGAGCTGAGCGGGGTTCTTCTTGTTCATCGCGCACCTCGGCTGGGGGTCTTCCTTGGAGCTTCACCCTAACCCGCGCCGGCCCGGTTCGGGGGTCACATTTGGTCGGGCCGCCCGGCGATGCCCAAGGCTCGGCGCCGTGCTACAACAGGCGACCGGATCCTTACGATGGAGCCCCTGATGCCCTACGAGATCGAACGCGCCGCCGCCGTCGAGGCCGTCACCCTCGCCTCCGGCCTCTGCCGCGCCGTGCAGCAGCGGCTGGTCGCCGGCACCACCCTCACCAAGGGCGACCGCTCGCCGGTGACCGTGGCCGACTACGGCGCCCAGGCGGTGGTCAGCCACCTGCTCGCCCAGGCCCTGCCCGGCGTCCCCCTGGTGGGCGAGGAGGACGCCGCCGCCCTGCGGGACCCCGCCAACGCCGCGCTGAAGGACAAGGTCGTCGCCGGGGTCAACGCGGTGCTGCCCGAGCTGACCGCCGACGCCGCCCTCGCCGCGATCGACCGGGGCACGTATGAGGGCGGGGCCTCCGGGCGGTTCTGGACCCTCGACCCCATCGACGGCACCAAGGGCTTCCTGCGCCTGGACCAGTACGCCGTCGCCCTCGCGCTGATCGAGGACGGCGAGGTCGTGCTGGGGGTCCTGGGCTGCCCCAACCTGCCGGTGGACGCCGCCGATCCCGACGGCCCCCGGGGCTGCCTGTTCGTGGCGGTCAAGGGTCAGGGCGCGACGATGGCCCCCCTCGACGGCGGCCCCGAGCGCGCCATCCGGGTCACCGAGCTGGCCGACCCCGCCGCCGCCCGCTTCTGCGAGTCGGTGGAGAAGGCCCACTCCGATCACTCCGACGCCGCGCAGATCGCGGCCCGGCTGGGCATCACCCGGCCGCCCTTCCGCATCGACAGCCAGTGCAAGTACGGGTCCGTGGCCCGGGGCGACGCCTCCATCTACCTGCGCCTGCCCACCCGCAAGGACTACGTCGAGAAGATCTGGGACCACGCCGCCGGCTGGCGGGTGGTGGTCGAGGCCGGCGGGCAGGTCTCCGACGCCCGGGGCCTCCCCCTCAACTTCTCCCAGGGGCGGCGACTGGAGCACAACAAGGGCGTCATCGTCACCAACGGCCGGCTGCACGCGCCGGTGATCGCGGCGGTCAAGGCGGTGCTCGGGGATATCTGAGGTCCGGGCTGTGCCGCACCGCGCGCTCGCCGGTCGAAGGGGTCGAGGCCGCCCGGACCCCATGCCCCCCGGCGGCGAAGGTGCCTGATGACCCTGCCTGAGAAGCCCCTCCAAGAGATGCCCCTCCAAGAGATGACCGTGAAGGCGCTGCGCGCGCTGGCCCGCGACCTGCAGATCCCGGGCCGCTCCAAGATGAACAAGGCTGAGCTGGTCGAGGCGATCGAGGCGACGAAGGTCGCCGCCGGCGCACCTGAAGAGCCTGTCGAGCCCGATGAGGCCGAGCCCGCCGCCATCATCGAGGCCGAGGCTGCTGAAGCGCCCGCCCCGTCGGCGTCAACGAGCGCCGTCGCGCCGGAGGTCGAGCCCGCTGAGCCGCCCACCGCTGAGCCGCCTGCTGCCCAGCCCGTCCGCCGCTCCGCCGCCGCCCGGCCCCCGCGCAGCCGCCCCCAGCGCAGCCACCCCCACGCCGACGCCACCCCGCTCCTGCCCCCCCTGGACCTCGGCGAGCTGCCCGAGACCTACGACCGCGCCGCCCTGCGCGCCCTGCCCCGCGACCCCCGCACCCTGATGTGCGCGTGGTCCCTCGACGGCGCCACCCGTGAGGGCCTGGGCACGCAGACCGTCGAGCTGCGGGTCTACGACCGCACCCGGGGCGAGCGCCTGGCCCGCACCGCCACCCCCAGCCCGGGCACCTGGCGCTACGTCCTGACCGGCCTCACCCCGGACCGGCGCTACCAGGCCGTGCTCGGCGTGCTCACCCAGGGCCGCTTCCAGCCGGTCCTGCGCAGCGCCCCCGTCGCCCTGCCTCCCGACCGCCCCAGCGACCTCGTCGACCCGGTGCGGGTCCGGCTCGACCCCGAGGCGCCGCCCCAGCCGCCGGTCGACCTGCGGGCCGAGGCCGGCTTCCATCGGGTCGAGGTGGCCGCCGCCCCCCAGGCCAGCCTGCACGACCACGCCCGCGCGCTCGCCAGGGCCGCCCCCGGCCCAGCGGTGAAGCCCCTCCCCTCCAGCCACTCCCTCCTCAAGCGGGAGGGCTGAGTCATGGCCGGCGCGCTCTGCCTGGTGCTGCACGCCCACCTCCCCTTCGTGCGCCACCCCGAGTACCCCGACTTCCTGGAGGAGGACTGGCTCTACGAGGCCATCACCGAGACCTACCTCCCCCTGCTGGAGGTCTACGAGGGCCTGTGGCGGGACGGCGTCGACTTCCGCATCTCCATGACCCTGAGCCCGCCGCTGGTCGAGATGCTGGCCGATCCCCTGCTTCAGGACCGCTACGCCGAGCGCCTGGGCAGCCTCATCCAGCTCGCCCGCGAGGAGCAGGGCCGCAGCGAGGGCGAGCGCGCCGCCCTCTGCGCCCACTACGTGGCGCTGTGGACCCGCCGCCTGGCGCAGCTCGAGGGCTACGATCGCGACCTCGTCGGCGCCTTCCGGCTGTTCATGGAGCGGGGCCGCCTGGAGATCCTCACCTGCGGGGCCACCCACGGCTTCCTGCCCTTCATGCAGGACCGCCCCGAGGCGGTGCGCGCCCAGATCGAGGTCGCCGCCCGCGCCCACGCCCGCCACTTCGGCCGCCGCCCCGAGGGCATCTGGCTGCCGGAGTGCGCCTGGTACCCCGGGCTCGACCGGGTGCTCGCCGAGGCGGGCCTGCGCTGGTTCATCGGGGAGCAGCACTGCGTGGAGCACGCCACCCCGCGCCCCTCCCGGGGGGTCCACGCCCCCGTCTCCACCCCCTACGGCGTGGCCGTCTTCGCCCGCGACCCCGAGGTCAGCCAGCAGGTGTGGTCCGCCGAGAGCGGCTACCCCGGACACCCCGCCTACCGGGAGTTCTACCGGGACCTGGGCTACGACGCGCCCTTCGAGCACATCGCCCCCTACGTGCAGCCCACCGGCCTGCGCAAGATGACCGGCCTCAAGCTGCACCGGATCACCGGCAAGACCGACCAGAAGCAGCTCTACGACCCCGCCGAGGCCCGCCGCGTCGCCGCCGAGCACGCCGACAACTTCGTGTTCAACCGCGGCCTGCAGGTGCAGCACCTCGCCGGCCAGCTCGGCCACGACCCGGTGGTCGTCGCGCCCTACGACGCCGAGCTGTTCGGGCACTGGTGGTACGAGGGCCCGATGTTCCTCGACGTCGTGCTGCGCAAGGTGGCCTGCGATGACGTGGGCTTCACCCTGTCCACCCCCGCCGAGGTCCTGCGGGCGAACCCCGAGCTGGAGCTGGTCCAGCCCCACTTCTCCACCTGGGGGGCCGATGGCTACGGCTCGGTCTGGCTGGACCCCGCCAACGAGTGGATCTACCCCCACCTGGCCGAGGCCGCCGACCGCATGGTCGAGCTGGCGGCGCGCTTCCCCCAGGCGGCGGGGCTCCAGGCCCGGGCGCTGAACCAGGCCGCCCGGGAGCTGCTGCTGGCCCAGAGCTCGGACTGGGCCTTCATCATGAAGACCGGCACCAGCGTGGACTACGCGGTGGCCCGCACCCGGGACCACGTCCTGCGCTTCAACGCCCTCTACGACCAGCTCCGGGCCGGGCAGGTGGACGAGCCCCTGCTGGCCGCCATCGAGGCCCGGGACACCATCTTCCCCGACATCGACTACCGGGTGTACGCGCCTCCAGCGGCCTGAATGCGTTAGGGGGTTCCGCCGAAGGAGCCCTGCTTGACCGCCCAGCTCGCCCTGCCCGGCCTGTCGCCCACCGAGCGCCGGGACGACTCCACCACCTTCACCCCCAACCAGCGCCTGGCGGTGCACCGCTGGTTCCGCTACTCGGCGGGCTTCTCGGGGGCCTGGGCGGCGGACGTGGTCGCCGAGGCGCTGCCGCGCGGGGGCGTGGTGTTCGACCCCTTCGCCGGGGTGGCGACCACGCTCATCGCCGCCCAGTCGCAGGGCTGCGACGCGGTCGGGGTCGAAGCCCACCCCCTGGTGACGCGCATCGCGCGGGCCAAGCTGGACTGGTCCACCCCCCCCGCCGCGTTCTCCACCCTGGCCGAGGCGGTGCATCAGGCCGCTGCCACGCTGCCCACCACCCCCCTCGACGCCTACCCCGAGCTGGTGCGCCGCATCTTCGAGGACGACGCCCTGGCCGAGCTGGACCGCCTCAAGCGGGCCATCGACGCCCACGCCGACCCGGACACCCCCGCCGGGCGGCTGTGCTGGCTCGCGCTGCTGGCCATCCTGCGGTCCTGCTCCGGCGCAGGCACGGCCCCCTGGCAGTACGTGCTGCCCGACCGGCGCAAGGCCCAGGTCGCCAGCCCCCTGCCGTCCTTCGCCGCCCAGTGTCGCCTGATGGCCGAGGACATGGCGAGCCTCCAGCGCCAGGCCCCCGCGCCCGGCGCCGCCCGCCTGCTCCAGGCCGACGCCCGCACCCTGGAGGGCGTGGCCGACGCCTCCGTCGACCTCGTGCTCACCTCGCCGCCCTACCCCAACAACTACGACTACGCCGACGCCACCCGGGTGGAGCTGTCCTTCCTGGGCGAGGTGGAGCGCTGGGCCGACCTGCACGACGCGGTGCGCCAGCACCTGCTGCGCTCCTGCTCCCAGCACACCCGCAAGGAGCGCCTGGAGGTCGAGGCCCTGCTGGACGACCCGCTGCTGGGCCCCATCCGCCCCGCTCTGGACGACGTGTGCGCCCGGCTCTCCGCTCTGCGCGCCGAGCGAAAGGGCCACAAGGCCTACGACACCATGATCGCCGCCTACTTCGCCGACCTCGCCCGGGTGTGGCAGGCCCTGGGGCGGGTCTGCCGGCCGGGGGCGCGGGCCTGCTTCGTCATCGGCGACTCCGCGCCCTACGGCGTCTACGTGCCCGTGGACCTCTGGCTGGGGGTGTTGGCCGAGGCGACCGGCTTCGCGGTCGAGGGCTTCGAGCAGACCCGCGCCCGCAACATCAAGTGGAAGAACCGCAAGCACCGGGTGCCCCTGAAGGAGGGGCACCTCCGGGTGCGGAGGGTGTAGACCGATGGCGGACTCCCCCAGCCACAAGCTCGGCCAGATCATCGGCGACGCCATCGAGTCGGCGCTCGCGGATCCCCTGCAGCAGCTCTGCGCGACCCACCAGCTCTATCTGGATCAGCGGGGGCCACGGCCCGCCCGGGGCAAGCGCAAGAAGGTCTCCTGGACGGACCGCTACGGGAACAAGCACGACCTGGACTTCGTCATCGAGCGCGGCGGCAGCGCGGGCGCCGTGGGCACCCCGACCGCCTTCGTCGAGGTCGCCTGGCGCCGGTACACGAAGCACTCCCGCAACAAGGCCCAGGAGATCCGGGGCGCCCTCATCCCGCTGGCCGAGACCTTCGGCGACGCCCTGCCCTTCCTGGGCGCGGTCCTTGCCGGCGTGTTCACCGACGGGGCCCTCGACCAGCTCCGCTCCCGCGGCTTCGCGGTGCTCCACCTGCCCTACGCCGACGTCGTCAAGGCGTTCTCCCAGCAGAACCTCGACATCCGCTTCGACGAGCAGACCCCCACCGCCACCCTCCAGGCCCTGGTGGCCGCCTGCACCGCCGACCCCGGCAAGGTCACCGCCGCCGCCGACGCCCTGCTCACCAACCTGCAGGCCGAGGTGGACACCTTCATGAAGTCTCTGGAGGCCACCCTCACCCGCACCGTCACCCAGGTCGAGGTCACCCCGCTGCTCGGCCGGAGCGTCGCGTTCCCCGACCCGCAGGCCGCGCAGCAGGCGCCGCTGGACGACCTCCAGGATCCACTCACCCCTCGGGGGTTCGACGTGACGGTGACCTTCTCCAACGGCCAGCAGCTCGTCCGTCGGCTCCCCACCCGGGGCCAGGTCGACGCCCTGCTCGCCGCGCTCCCCTGAGGACCCCATGCCCCTGTTCGCCTGCCAGAACGACGCCTCCCTGCGCGCCCTCGACACCACGCTGCTCCGCTGTGAGCCCACCGAGGATGGCCTGTTCATCGGCGTCACGGAAGACACCGTGCTCTACCCCGAGGGGGGCGGGCAGCCCGCCGACCGGGGCACCCTCGACGGCGTGGCCGTGCTCGACGCCCAGAAGGTCGACGGCGAGGTGGTGCTCACCCTGGCCGCCGCGGTCGCCCCCGGCCCGGTCCGCATGGAGGTGGACTGGGCGCGGCGCTTCGACCTGATGCAGCAGCACAGCGCCCAGCACCTCATCAGCGCCATCGCCCAGGACCGCTTCGGGCGGGCCACCACGGCCTTCCACCTGGGCGCCCAGGTCAGCTCCGTCGACCTGGACGGCGCCACCCTGAGCGAGGCCGAGCGCCTGGCCCTCCAGAGCGCGGTGAACGCGGCCATCGTGGAGGCCCGCCCGGTGCAGCCCCGGCTGTTCGCCCCCGACGCGATGCCCGCCAACGCCCGCAGCCGCCTCATCCCCGACGACCTGGACGGCCCCCTGCGCCTCATCGAGATCGAGGGCTACGACCTCAACACCTGCGGGGGCACCCACGTCTCCAACACCGCCCGGCTCCAGGCGGTCGTGCTCACCCGGATCGAGCGGTACAAGGGCGGCAGCCGCCTGTCCTTCGTGGCCGGCGGGCGGGTGGTCGCCGGGCTGGACGCGGCCACGCAGCGGGAGCAGGCCCTCTCCCGGCTCCTCACCTGCAGCGTCGACGAGCAGCACGACGCGGTGCAGCACCTGGTCGACGGCCGAAAGGAGGCCGGCAAGGTGGAGAAGGCCCTGCGCGCCGAGCTGGCCGGGCTCATGGGCGCGGCCCTGCGCGGCCGCCCGGGGGATGCGGTGGGCTACCACCAGGACGACGCCGACCTGCGCACCCTCCAGCAGGTCGCCGCGAGCGCCCGGGACGCCGGCGAGGCCCGCCCCATGCTGCTCACAGGCGACGGCTGCTTCCTGATCGACGGGGACGAGGCCCTCGTGCGGGCGAAGGGCCCGCAGATCGCCGCGGCGCTGGAGGGCCGGGGCGGCGGCGCCCGGGGCCGCTACCAGGGCAAGGCCGCCCGGGTCGACCGCCGCGACGAGGCCCTGGCGCTGCTCACTCCCTGATGGGCTCCATGCCCCGCGGCACGCCCACCGCCAGCCGATAGGTACGCGCCCGGCTGGACTTCAGCGTCGTCAGCTCGAACAGCTCCAGCCCGCCCCGGTCGATGGTGGAGAGGAAGTCGTCCTCATAGGTCACCTGACCGAACTCGATGGTCGTGACCCTGCCCAGCAGGGGTTTGGCCCGCTCCACCAGCGCCGAGCGCTTCTCCTGGAAGGTCTGGGTGAAGAAGACCCGACCCTCGGAGGACAGCAGCGAGGCGACGTGCTGAAGCGCCCGCGCCGGCTGGGGGAGCAGCATGAACGAGGCCGAGAAGTAGACCGCGTCGTAGGGGCCGCCCTTGTGGTCGTAGACCGACTCGGCCATGACGTCGACGAGGTCGTCCAGCCCGGCCTTCTCCAGGTTGCGCTGGCTGCGGCGCACGTAGTCCGGGTCGATGTCCACGCCGGTCACCCGCAGGTCCCGCTCCCGGACCAGCCGCGCGTTCTTCGACAGCGCCCCCCCCGTGCCGATCCCGACGTCCAGCAGGTGACTGCCCATGGGCAGGCGCCGAAGCACCTCGGCGTACCACCGGGTGGTCAGCGGCGAGAAGGCCACGTCATAGATCCATCCGCGCACAGCGTCTCCTCGAAGCGGGTCCACGCGATATGGCGAAATCGTCTCGCGGTCCAGCGGCAGGTGCGCAACAGTCGAGCGACAGGCGACCGGTGACATCCCGCGGAGGCGCGTGGGGTGACTACCCCAGCGCCCCGCCCGCCTTCTCGCTCCCCCCGACCCGGGGCAGCTCAAACCCGGTGAGCACCGGCGGCTCATGGTCCGGGTCGCAGCGGTAGGGCACGAAGTCGGTGACCCCGGCGTCCCGCAGCACGTCCAGCACCAGCAGGGCCTTGCCGCTCTGCTCCCCGGGTGGCCGAGAGACCAGCGCGTGGACGGCGTCCGCGACCAGCTCGGGCTTGTACCACTGCGCCGGGGTGCCGATGCCGTAGACCCGGGTGGCGGCGGAGTCGATCAGGGTCTCCGGCCACAGGGCGTTGGAAGACAGCGGCGCATCGGGGTGCTCGGCGGCGAGGCCCTGGGCCACCATCGTCATGCCGAACTTGCTGATGAGGTAGGCGGTCATGCCCGCGTAGAGCCGAGGCTCGGTCCACACCGGGGGGCTGAGGGTGATGAAGTGGCCCCCGCCGTCGGCGAGCAGGTGCGGCAGGGCGTGGTGGGCCAGGGCGAAGGCCCCGCGCGCGTTGACCCCCACCACCAGGTCGAAGCGCCGCAGCGGGGTGTCCGCGATGGGCTTCCACCACAAGGCCCCCGCGTTGTGGATGACGATGTCCAGGCGCCCGAAGCGCTCGACCGCGGCGTCCACCGCCGCCTTCACCTGGGCCCCGTCCCGCACGTCGGTCCGCACCGCCAGCGCGGCCGGGCCCAGGGCCTCGCACGCGGCGACCGTCTCGTGGATGGTCCCGGGGAGCCGGGGGTGGGGCGCGTCGGTCTTGGAGGCCGCGACGACGTGCACGCCCTCCCGCGCCAGGCGCTCGGCGGTGACCCGGCCGATGCCTCGGCTGGCCCCGGTGATGAGGGCGACCTTGCCCTGGAGTCCGCTCATCGGTTCCTCACATGGATGACGATCCCGCTGGCCGCGCCCGCGATCAGCAGGGGGGTGGCCGCGTAGCCCAGCCCCACGCTGCCGGCCCGGTAGGCCCGCAGGGTCTCCGGCTGGTCGGAGTTGGCGGCGTCGGTGAGCTGGCGGTCCAGCAGCACCGCGCCGGTGTAGGCCCCCGCCGCGCCCAGCCCCGACAGGATGCCGAAGGTCAGGGGCCAGGAGATGCGCCGGGGCTCGGGCAGGGCCGTCTCCAGGAGGATCGCGTCGGTGTCCGCCAGCGGCACGATCTGGGCGTAGAGCACCTCAGCCCCCACCGCCACCTGCACGAAGTGGTCCCCCGGCAGCAGCGCCACAGGCTGCTCCTCACGGGCCTGCCCGTTGACGTAGAGCACGCCGTCGTCGGGGATGGGCCAGGCCTCGATGGTGCCCTCGCCGGAGAGGCCCTCGCCCGCCTCGGCCCAGGCCTGCTGGGCCTGACCGCCCAGGCGCTCGTTGAAGTAGCCGGGGTAGAGCGCGGCGGCCTGCCGCATGAACGGACCCGCCGCCTCGGGCCGGCCCCCGTAGATGGCCGCGGCCCCGCGCACCTGCCAGAGGCTGGCGAGGTCGTCGGGGTCGGCGACGCGGGGCAGGCAGGGCAGGTGGGTGATGGCGTCGGCGGCCAGGCGCTCGGCGTCCTCCAGGGCGTCGTCGTTCAGCTCGACGATGGCGAGGTCGACCTGGGTGTCGAGGTCGTAGGGCTCGCAGGCCTGGGTGGGCACCTCGGCGGGCGCCTCGGCGGGTTCATCAGCGGTCGCCTCGATGGGCGTCTCTGGGGCCTCCTCAGGGGCCTCCTGGGCGAGCGCCAGCGCGGTCAGCCCCATCAGCGTCAGATGCACTTCGTCCTCCTTCCGTCCCACTTCATGCTGGTGGTCCCGTCCCGGATCTCGAACTCACAAGTGGCGATCTCGGCGCCGCCGTCGTCCAGGAACCGGAAGCCGTGGACGCCCACCGGCAGAGATACCCGTGTGTAGCAGGGATGGGACTGCCCGTCGACCAGCACGGTCCGACAGCGGGGGTCGGAGGTGATCTTGACGCTGACCTGGGGGACCTCGGGGGGCTTCTCGACGACCTTGACGACGGCGGGAGGGGGCGGTCCCGTGCCGGAATGGTCATCGGGAGCGGGGCGAGGCGTGGGGGGCTCCGGCCGCGGGGGATCCGGGCGCGGCGCTGGAGCCGAAGACAGCTCCCTGACGAGGCGCGCCTTGAGGGCTGGCCCCGGCTTCTGACGAACGGGCACCTCGGGCTCGACCTCGGCCAGGGCGGCGGGAGCCTCCTGCGGGGCCAGCCCCTCGGGCCCGAGCACCGCCCAGGCCGCAGCCCCCCCCACCCCCAGCACCATCACCATGCCCAGCAGCACCGGCCCGACCCGCACCGCCATGCTCGGCTCGGGGGGCTGCTCCACCGGGACCGGCGCGCCCCCCGCCCCCGGCGCGGCCAGGGAGTTGGTGAGCTGGTGCAGGGAGGAGTCGTTCTCCAGGCGCTGCTGCTGGACGGCGACGAGCTGGGGCACGACCCGTCGGGCGTAGCGCCGCAGGCTCGGGCCGCTCAGCGCGTCGTGGATGGCCCCGGCGCGGTCCTCGACCTCCTGGGCGCTCAGGCGGTCCTCCGGGCGGAAGGCCAGCATGCCCTCCAGCAGCTCCCGCAGGGCGGCGGCGGCCTCGGCGTCGAGGTTGGGGTGCTCCTGCAGGGCGTCGAGCTGCCGGTCCCGCAGCTCCTCGAACTTCGCCGGGAGCAGGGGCAGCCGCTCGAAGCGCGCCCCGGTGGCCAGCTCCCACAGGGTGATCCCCAGGGAGTAGACGTCGGACTCGGGCCCCGCCTGGCCGTAGAGCCAGCGCTCCGGGGCCATGTAGCGGTGGGTGCCGTACTGGACCGACTCGGTGGCCGCCTCGCGCTCGAAGTCGCCGCGGGCCACCCCGAAGTCCATCACCTTGACCACCCCGGCCACCGAGAGCAGCAGGTTGGAGGGCTTGATGTCGCGGTGGACCACCCGCAGGGGCTGGCCGGTCTGGGGAGAGATCGTGCTCCAGGCCGCGTCCAGCGCGGACGCCGCCCGCTCGATGATCGCCGCGCAGACCGTGGCCGGCAGCCCCCCGCCCCCGGCGCGCCGGGAGCCGTCGATGAGCGCGGTGCAGTCGATGCCCTCGATGTACTCCATCAGCACCGCCGCCCGCCCGCTGATGTGGGTGAGGGCGTGGACCTTGACGACGTGGTCGTGGTTGAGCTGGGACATGAGCCGGGCCTCGTCCCGCGCCCGCGCTGCGATGCGCTCGTCCCGGGCGAACTCCTCGTGGAGCACCTTGACCGCCATGCGGTGGACCAGGCCCTCCGGCGTATGGACGTCCGCCAGGAACACCGCGCCGAAGCCCCCCTTGCCCAGGGCCTTGAGCAGCCGGATCCGGCGCCGGCCGGTGTCGGTCAGGATGGCATCCACAGGCTTCCCGCGGGGGGTCCGAGGCCACCCCAACCCGCACTATATCAAGATGACTCCGAGGAACCCGAGCCGGCGCGCGCTGTCCCACTGTGCATGCGCGTCAAGACGACCCCCCTGCTCGCCGGGGCGGTGGTCCTGGGGGAGCTCTGTGCCTGCGCGCCCTCCCCCCCGGCCACCGCCGCCATCCCCACGCCCGTGCCGGTCCCCGTGCTGACCTGGCGCTCCATCGTGCCCGAGGCGGACGGCTTCGACTGGCCGGTGGGCCCGCCGGACGCCCGGGGCTACTACGACGCCCAGCCCTTCGGCCGGAACTTCCACCTCGGCGAGGACTGGAACGGCGTGGGCGGCGGCAACACCGACCTGGGCGACCCGGTGTACGCGATCGCCCACGGCCGGGTGTCGTACGCCGAGGAGGCGGGCCCCGGCTGGGGACAGATCGTCCGCGTCCTGCACCGGGTGGAGCACGACGACGGCAGCACCACCATCCTGGAGTCGCTCTACGCCCATCTCGACGCCATCGAGGTCCTGGACGGGGACCTCGTGCTGCGCGGCGAGCGCATCGGCACCATCGGCACCGCAGACGGCGCGTACGCCGCGCACCTCCACCTGGAGCTGCGGGACAGCCCGGGGTCGCCGCTGGCCGGGGGCTACAGCCGCCATACGGCGGGCTGGCTGTCCCCGTCGGACTTCATCCGGGCGCACCGGCCGCGGGTTATGCTCGGGGAGACACCCGGGAGGCCCTGAGAAGATGCACACCCGTCCGCTCGCGCTGCTGCTCGTGTTGTGCGGCTGCCTGAAGCCCATTGAAGACAGCGCCACCGACGACAGCGGCGACCCCACGGTCGACGCCGACGGCGACGGCGCCACCGCTGACGTGGACTGCGACGACAACGACAACACCACGTACCCCGGCGCACCGGAGCAGTGCGACGGCGTCGACAACGACTGCAACGGCACGCCCGACGACGGCCTGATGCAGACCTGGTACCGCGACGACGACGGCGACATGTTCGGCGACGACGCCGACACCCAGGAGGCCTGCGAGGCCCCCGCCGGCTACGTCACCCAGGGCGGCGACTGCGACGACGGCTTCGCGGCGGTCTACCCCGGGGCCCAGGAGCTGTGCGACGGCGTCGACAACGACTGCGACGAGACCGTCGACTACGACATCGACGTGCTGCGCTTCGACACCCTCGCCGACCGCGTCATCATCGAGCACGAGGCGGGCATGGACTTCGGCCCGGCCGGCACGCTCGAGGCCTGGCTCTGGTGGAACGGCGACGGCAACACGATCATCCAGAAGTACCAGGAAGACGGCGCGGGCGGTGCGATCCTTGAGAGCAAGACCTTGTCCGTAGCCCCGGCCGACCGCAAGCTCCGGGCAGGTGGACTGTTGGAGGGCGAGGTCGTACCGGTCCGCCTGGAGACCGACGCCTCGGTGATGCCCACCGACACCTGGACCCACATCGCCTGGACCTGGGACCAGAACCGGGGGCGGGTGGACCTCTACATCGACGGCAGCCGGGTGGACACCACCACCATCGACGGCCCCCTGGCCAACGCCGACGGGGCGATCTACCTCGGCAGTTCGCCACACGTCGCACCTTCGGAGGGCTTCACCGGGCTGCTGGCCGACGTGCGGCTCTCCAGCACGGTGCGCTACGACGGCACCTTCTCGCCGGACGCCTACCTGGAGTCGGACACCGAGACGCTGTTCCTCTTCCACCTGGACGAGGGGCTGGGTACTCTGGTCAGCGACGCCTCTGGCAACATCGGCGACGGAAGCATCATGGGTCCATCCTGGAGCACCGTGCCCTGCCGATAGCGCGGCCCCTCACCCGGCACGGCGACGGCCCGGTCGCGCTCTGCCTGCACGGCTTCCCCGACAGCCCCGCCACCTGGTCGCGGCTGCTGCCCGCGCTCGCCAAGGCGGGCCTCTGCGGCGTCGCCCCGGCCCTGCGGGGCTACCGCCCCGGGGACGACCCCGACATGCGGGTCACCACCCTCGCCCGGGACGTGGTGGCCTGGATCGACGCCCTGGGGGTGGAGCGGGCGCACCTGGTCGGCCACGACTGGGGGGCCGCGATCGCATATGCGGCGGCCACCCTCGCCCCCCACCGCATCGACCGGGTCGTCACCCTGGCCGTGCCCCACCTCGCCGGGCTGGGCCGGGGCCTGCGGCGCCACCCCGGCCAGCTCTGGCGGAGCCGTTACATGGTCGGCATGCTGGGGGGGCGGCTGAACGACGCCCGCCTGGCGGCCGATGACCTCGCCGGGCTGGAGACCCTGTGGCGCCGCTGGTCCCCGGGGTGGACCCCGCCGCCGGACGTCCTGGCGGCGATGAAGGACGCCCTCCGCCCGCCCGACGTGCTGCACGCCGCCACCGACCTCTACCGGAGCATGATCCGGCCGGGGTGCGGGGCATCGTGGCGCCTGCTGCGCGGGGTCGTGCGCGCGCCCACCCTGGCGCTGACCGGGGCGCAGGACGGCTGCATCGACACCCGCCTGTTCGACCACATGGACCCCGCCTGCTTCCCCGCGGGGCTGGAGGTCGCCCGGCTCGACGGCGTGGGCCACTTCCTCCACCTGGAGGACCCCGACCGGGTGAACGCGCGCGTCCTGGCGTGGCTCACGCCACCCGGCTGAGGAGCCAGGCCAGCACCCCCACGCTGAGCGCGTTGTTGGCGGCGTGAACCAGCACGGCCGGCCACACCCCGCGCCGCTCGGTCACCCAGGCGAGGAACACCCCCAGCAGCGCGACCCGGCCCGCCTGGCCCACCACCGCCAGGCTCACCCCGTTCATCACGAACCACCCGGGCAGGTGGATCGCGCCGAAGGCCAGCCCGCTCAACAGGAAGGCCGACCCCCGGCCCACCCCGTTCCGCAGCAGCGCGGTGAGCACGAAGCCCCGAAACAGGATCTCCTCCACCAGCGGCACGAAGAGCACCAGACGCAGCGCGCTGGCGTCCATCCGCGCCTCGGCCAGCGGCTCGCCGAGCAGCCAGGCGACCCCGACGCTGGCCCCGACCCAGGCCGCCGACGCCGCGAGCCCCCGCCGGAGGTGCAGCCCACCGCCCAGCCCGCTCGCCTCCCAGGCGTCCACCCCGGTGACCTGGGGCGCCAGGGTGGCCATGGGCACCAGCCAGAGCAGGGCCTTCCAGGACTCCCACCACAGCCGGGCCTGGGCGTCGTTCAGGCGCCCGTCCAGCCACAGCGTGTAGGCCCCCCAGACCAGCGACCAGGCCACCAGCAGGCCGGCCAGCCACAGCGCGAACGCGCGCAGGATGTAGCGGGGAGAGCCAGGCGGCACGGGTCTGCTCGCGACGGGTCAATTGGACTACGTCGGAGGCGCCCGCTTATTCGCCCGGGGGATCTACTTGTAGCGCCGCTCCTTGAAGGCGCGCTCCCCCTCGGCCTCCACCACCGCGAAGGGCACGTAGCCCAGCACCCGCCCGGACCCGGTCTCGACCTGCACCCGCCACTCGCCAGGCTGCACGCGCCGCTTCCAGGTGTAGGCCCGGTAGCCCCCGTCCCGGCCGCCGGTCACGTCGAAGGGGATGCGGTCGGAGGTCAGCCACTCGCCCGCCTCGCGGTCCCAGCGCTGCCAGACGTGCACCACGTCCAGCGCGGTGTTGCTCGGCGAGAACACCGCCGTGAAGCACCACACCCGGTCGCCCTCGGCGTACTCGAACCGGCGGTCGTCCTGCCGCCAGGGCCGCCAGGGCTCGGCCACGTAGCGCAGCACGTAGCCGTCCGCGTCCGGCTGGACGTGGTGGAAGACCCCGCTCTCCATGATGGCCAGGGGGATCGGCGGGATGATGCCCAGGAAGTCGAGCCCGTAGAGCGAGAGCAGGAGCCCCCCGGTGCTCAGGGTGTGGGCGCCGACGCGCTGCCGGAGGTCGGCGTCCCCCCGGTACATGCCCCAGCTCACCGCGGCCGACAGCGCCAGCGCCCCCAGCACCGCGGCGGTGAACACCCCCGCCCCCAGATAGCCGGTCAAGACGGGGATGCAGAACAGCAGGAAGCTGAACGCCACCAGGCCGTACTGGGCGACCCGCAGCCGCTCCTTGAGCTTCGCCGGGGAGAGGAACTCGTTGGCGAACATCAGGGTGACGAGCAGCATCAGGAACAGCAGCGAGCGGCCGATGTACGCGCTCTTGAAGTAGAAGACCACATAGGCGCTGTACAGCCCGCCGAACAGGAACTGCACCACCCACTCCACCCGCTCGACGTGGGGGCCCAGCTTGGGGAAGGCGTCGGGGTCGCGCTCCAGGCGGTGGTGCAGGACCAGGGCCGCCCCCAGGCCCAGCAGGTAGGCCAGCAGGATGGCGTTGTCGCTGAGCTTGTCCACCCGCTTGAGGGTCAGGGAGTCCCACAGGAAGCCCGCCACGAAGGCCGTCGGGGCGTGGTAGCGCTCGGTGCGCTCGTACAGCGGGCGGAGGCGCTCGATCAGGGCCTCGACCTTGGGGTTCATCGGCTGGCCTCCGCGACCGCGCGCAGCTCGGCCGGATCGACCGGGTGGCCGGTGAACAGCTCGAATGAGAGCGCGCCCTGGTGGACGAGCATGCCCAGCCCGGTGGAGGTCCGCAGGCCCCGTGCGGCGCAGTCGGCGAGCTGCGGGGGCTCCGGCATCCAGTAGTTGGTGTCCACCCAGACCGCGTGCGGGGGCAGGCCGTCGATGGGCAGGGCGCGCACGGCGGCCTCGGCGCCCCCGCCCAGGGCGTTCACCACCAGCTCCGCGCCCGAGGCGGCGGCGGCGAAGACCTCGGGGCTCAGGGAGCGGGGGTGGAAGACCGCGCGCCCGGTGTGCTCGGCGAGCTGGGCGCAGGCCCGCTCGGCTCGGGAGACGGTGCGGTTGAACAGCAGCACCTCGGCGGCGCCGCCCACCCCCAGGGCTGCGGCGATGGCCCGCCCTGCGCCCCCCGCGCCCAGCACGCAGCAGCGCCGTCCCTCCGACGTCCAGGCGTGCTCGTCGGCCAGCGCCGCGATGAGGCCCGCGCCGTCGGTGTTGTAGCCGGTCAGGTGTCCGTCGACGTTGATCACCACGTTCACCGCGCCCGCCTCGCGCGCGGCCATGGTGACATGGTCGAGGTGGGGCAGCACCCGCTCCTTGAACGGCACCGTCAGGTTCACCCCCACGATGTCCAGAGTGCGCAGGGCGTCGGCGACCCGCTCCGCGTGCTCGGGGTTGACGTCGAAGGCCACGTAGACCGCGTCCAGCCCCAGCCGCGCGAACAGGGTCGTGTGCATCGCCGGGGAGAGGGAGCGGCGCACCGGGTGGCCCACCAGCCCGAAGATGCGGGTCTGCCCGCTGATCATGCGCTCAGGATCGTCCGGGCGCGGGCGGCGTCCTCGCGGATCTGGGCGACCAGGGCGTCCACGCCGGGGAAGCGCCGCTCGCCGCGCAGGCGCTCGATGAAGCCCACCGTCATCGGCTGGCCGTAGAGGTCCTCGTTGAAGTCGAACAGGTGGACCTCCACCGAGAACCGGTGGCCGCCGAAGGTGGGCCGCACCCCCAGGTTGGCCACGCCGTCGACCGCGCGCCCGTCGAGCAGGGCGGCCCGAACCGCGTAGACCCCCGGCGGGGGCAGCAGCTCGTCGTGGGTCTCCAGGTTGGCGGTGGGGAAGCCGATGGTGCGCCCCCGGGCGTCGCCGTGCACCACCTCCCCGCGCACAGCGTGGGGCCGGCCCAGCAGCTCGGCGGCGCGGGCCACCCGCCCCTCGGCCACGGCCTCCCGGATGCGGGAGGAGGACGCGATGTGCGCCCCGAGCTGCACGGCGTCGAGGGTCTCGACGGGCAGCCAGGGCATCAGCGCGGTGAGGGCGCGGGCGTCACCCTCCCGCCCCTTGCCGAAGCGGAAGTCGTAGCCCACCACCATCGCCACCGGGCGCAGGCGGCGCCCCAGGATCTCCTCGGCGAACCAGGACGCGGGCCGCTCGGAGAACTCCAGGGTGAAGCGCTCCACCACGACGTGGGCCACCCCGACCTCGCCCAGCAGGCGCACCTTCTCGGCGAGCGGCAGGATCCGCGGTGGACAGCGGTCGGGCTGGAGGACCCTCCGGGGCGGGGGGTCGAAGGTGTAGACGCAGGGCGGCGCCCCTCGCTCCTCCGCGCGCGCCACGAGGCGCTCCAGCAGCGCGCGGTGGCCCAGGTGGACGCCGTCGAAGTTGCCGATGCTGAGCACCGGCCGGGCGTCCGCCGGGTAGCGGGCCGAGCCGTTGAAGACCTGGGGGTTCATGGCGCGCACCTATCCTGCCGATTGAGGAGGGGCACGGTCCGGGCCTGCCGCATTATGTGACGGTCCTGGAACGAGGTGCCCATGCGCTGGCTCGCCCTGCTGCTCATCGCCGCCTGCACCGGCTCCCCCGAGCCGCCCCCACCCACCCCGGACGGCGCCCCCGCCACGGGCCCGGTCGCCGGCGACACCCTGGTGGTCGCCCTGCCCTTCGACCCGGGCAACCTCAACCCCCTGGTCGCCCCCTACGCGATGTCCGGGTACTTCATCGACCTCACCCAGCCGGGGCTGGTGCTCCGGGCCGTCACCGACGCGGGGCTGGAGTACGAGCCCGCCCTGGCCGAGTCCTGGACCTGGTCCGAGGCCGGCGACGCCCTCACCTACACCCTGCGTGAGGGCCTGACCTGGAACGACAACACCCCGCTGACCACCGCAGACGTGGCGTTCACCTACGCGCTCATCGCGGACCCGGCGGTGGCCTCCAACTGGCACGACGACAGCAACTACATCGACGCCATCGAGATCGTGGACGACCGCACCGTCACGTTCCGCTTCACCGGGCCGGGCAACCCCCTGCTGCTCCAGGGCTACACGATCCGGGGCATCCTGCCGCAGCACCTGCTGGCCGACGCCGACCGGGCGACCCTGCGCGGCCACCCCTACTCCCGCGCCCCGGCGTCCTCGGGCCCCTGGCAGGTGTCCTCCTGGTCCGCCGAGGAGAAGCTCGTGCTCACCCCGAACCCCGGCTCCGGGGTCAGCGAGCGCCCGCCCTGGCTGGAGCGCATCGTCGCCCGGGTCATCCCCGAGTACGCGACCCGGCTGATCGAGCTGGAGAACGGTGGCATCGACTACCTCCTCACCGTCGAGGTCCCCGACGTGCCCAAGCTCAAGCGGGACCACCCCCGCCTGGCGCTGCGGGTCCAGCCCGCCGACGGCATGTGGTACGCGGGCTGGAACACCCGGGACCCGGTGTTCTCCGACCCGCGGGTCCGCGAGGCGATGACCCTCGCCATCAACCCC
Organism: Alphaproteobacteria bacterium; assembly: GCA_020632795.1. Lineage (GTDB taxonomy): Bacteria > Myxococcota_A > UBA796 > UBA796 > CAJQPC01 > JACKEV01. The sequence continues at coordinate 160,427 of JACKEV010000016.1, read as the reverse complement.
CAGCAGATCATCGACGACCACTACACCGTGGAGGGCACCGCCTACGCCCGGCCCTGCGTGGGCACCATCGCGCCCACCCTGGGGGACTGGTTCGCCAGCGATCTCAAACCCCTGGCTCCCGACCCCGCCGCCGCCCGCGCCCGGCTGGCCGAGGCCGGCTGGGCCGACGCCGACGCCGACGGCGTGCTGGACCGCGACGGCCAGCCCCTCACCGTCAGCATGATGATCCAGTCCGGCACCCCCCGGGTGAAGAAGGTCGCGATCACCCTCCAGGCCCAGCTCAAGGCCGTCGGCGTCGACCTGCAGATCCGCACCCTGGAGCCCAACCTCTTCTCCCAGCGGGCCCGGGAGCACGACTTCCAGGCCATCCTGTGGGCCTTCGGAAACAACCCCAAGGTCGACCCCTACATCCAGTGGCACTCCAAGGGCCAGTACAACTGGATGCAGCTCTCCGACCCCGAGATCGACCGCCTGGCCGAGGCCCTCAAGGCCGCGACCACCCTGGAGGAGGCCCAGGCCAACGCCCGCGAGATCCAGCGCCTCGTCTACGCCCACCACGCCGCCACCTTCCTCCTGTGGGAGGACAGCATCTCCGCGATCGACGGGCGCTTCCAGGACGTCGAGACCGACACGTTCAACGCCCTGCGCCACGCCGAGCGTTGGTGGGTCCCCGCCGGCCAGCAGAAGTACTAGCCGCAGACGACCGCGATGTATCGACTGCTCTGGCTCTTGAACATCCCCTTCTCGTGGAGCATCTGGCTGTCGGTGACCGCCGTGATGATCGTCGTGGCGGTGGTCGCCCAGCTCATCGCCTGGCCGTTCGATCCTGATCGGCGGGTCTCGCTTTGGGTCACCCAGGCGTTCTTCGGGCGGCTCATCTTCGCCGCCGAGCCCTTCCTGCGGGTCCGGCGCACCCTGCCCCCGAACCTGGGGCCGGGGCCCTTCATCGTCGTGGCGAACCACAACAGCATCATCGACATCCCCCTCATCATGGGCCTGCCCTTCCCGCTGCGGGTGGTCGCGAAGGCCCCGCTCATGGACGTCCCGGTGATGGGCTGGTACATGCGCTTCTCCGGGCAGATCGCCATGCACACCGGCTCCCCCGAGGCCGTCGCCAGCAGCCTCCAGGCCTGCCTCGACAGCCTCAACGCCGGCATCTCCCTGCTGATCTTCCCGGAGGGGACCCGCTCGCTGGACGGCAACCTGCTGCGCTTCCGGCGAGGGGCCTTCCGCCTCTCCAAGGACACCGGCGTGCCCATCCTCCCTGTCGTCATCACCGGAGCCGGAGCGCTGCTGCCCAAGCAGGTCCTGATCCCCCAGCTCATCGTCCCCAAGCTTGGCGTGCGGGCCCTGGACCCCGTCGATCCGGCGGACTTCTCCACGGCGCGGGCCATGTCCAACCGGGTGCGCGCAGCGATGGACCACGCGCTGGAGGAGGCCCGAGGGTGAGCGAGCTGGACTTCCGCGCGGCGGCCGCGGTCGCCGCCAGGCGCTACCGGGTGATCGGCCGCTGGGCCGAGGGCTTCGCCAAGGGCAAGATGTCCGCCGATCCGGCCTTCGCGCGAGTGGTCACGCTGCTGCCGGCGCGCGGCGCGCTGGTGGACGTGGGCTGCGGCGAGGGCTACCTGCTGGCGCTGACCCGCGCGCTCCGCCCCGAGGTGACCTTGTTCGGCCTGGATCACGACGACGCCCGGCTCGCCCAGGGCCGGGCGGCGCTGGCGGACGAGCCCGACCTCACCCTGGTCTGCGGGGACCTCCGGGACGCCACGCTGCCGCGCGCGGACGTGGTCTGCTGCCTCGACGTGCTCCACTACATGCCCGAGGACCAGCAGGACGCCGCGCTCGTGGCCTTCGCCGAGGCCCTGCGCCCCGGGGGCACGCTCCTGCTGCGCGACGCCGAGGCGGGGGCGGGCCTCCGCACCACCCTGACCCGGATCAGCGAGACCCTCGCGGTGGCCGCAGGACGGCACAAGGGCGACGGGGTATTCTTCCGAACCGCCGCAGCCACCCGCGCTGTGCTGGAGCGCTGCGGCCTGGAGGTGGAGGTGGTCCCCTGTCGGGACGGAACGCCGTTCGCGAACGTGCTCTTCGTGGCGCGCAAGGCGGAGGCCCGATGATCGCGGTCACCGGGCTGGGCGTGATCTCCGGCCTCGGGTCGGGGGTGGACGCCTTCTTCGGTCGCCTCTGCGAGGGCGCCAGCGCCATCGCCCCGGCCATCGGCTGGCGCGGCACGGGCCCCATGGCCCAGCTCCCCGCCGCGCTGCGCCCGGACGGCCCTCAGCTCACCAGCGCCCTGGCCCTCGCGGCGGTCCGGCAGGCGGTCGAGGGCTACCCGGCGCCGGACACCCTGGCCGTCATCGGGGCCAGCACCAGCGGCGACATGCGTCCGGGCGAGGCCGCCTTCGCCTCCGACCTGGGCGGAGAGACCCTGGCCGACCCCCTCGACTACCACTGGCGCCAGCTCTGCCACCGCCCCACCCAGGTGGTCTGTCGGGCCCTGAACACCCGGGGCCTGCGGGCCACCCTGTCCACGGCCTGCACCTCCGGGGCCTGCGCGATCGGGCTGGCCAGCGAGCTGGTCCGCACCGGCCAGGCCCCCGCCGCGGTGGCCTTCGGCGCCGACGCCCTCTGCCAGATCACCGTACACGGCTTCCACAGCCTGGGCGTCCACGCCGCGAACCCGTGCCGCCCCTTCGACCGCGATCGGGACGGCATGAACCTGGGCGAGGGCGCGGGCGCGCTGCTGCTGGAGCCCCTGGAGGCCGCCCTGGCCCGGGGCGCGCGCCCCCTGGCGCTGATCGGCGGCTACGGCAACACCTCGGACGCCCACCACCTCACCGCCCCCGACCCCTCGGGCCACGGCGCCCGCGCCGCGATCCGTCAGGCCCTGGGGGACCTCCCCGCCAGCGCCGTCGGCTACGTCAGCGCCCACGCCACCGGCACCCCCCTCAACGACGCGATGGAGGCCGCCGCCCTCTCCACCGAGCTGCCCGACGCCGCGATCAGCGGCATCAAGGGCGCGGTGGGGCACACCCTCGGCGCGGCCGGCACCATCGAGACGGTGGCCACCGTGCTCGCCCTGGATCGGGGCCGGCTCCCGCCCAACACGGGGCTGCGGACCCCGGGCTTCCAGCTCGATCTCGTCGAAAGCGCGCGGGACGTGAATGTCGACGCCGCGATCACCGTCAACTTCGCCTTCGGCGGCAACAACGCCGCGCTGCTGGTGAGACGATGGACGGGATGATCCGCATCACAGGCGCGAACGCGCTGGCCCCCGGGGGCCTGAGCGGCCTGCGCGACGACCTGCTCGCCGCCCGCCCGCGCGGCGAGGGCCCCCACCTGCGCGCGGACACCCCGGACCGCCCCAAGGGCGTGGCGGGCGGCGCCTGGCGGCGCATGAGCCGCCTCTCCCGCATGGTCGCGGCCGCCGCCTGCCCCCTGCTGGAGGGCCGCGACGACCTCGACGACCTCGCCGTCGTCTGGGCCAGCGCCTCGGGCGAGGTCGTGCCCACCGCGCGCTTCCTCACCCGCCTGTTCCGCGAGGGCCCCGAGCTGGCCAGCCCCCTGGCCTTCCAGAACTCGGTCTACAACGCCCCGGCCGGCCACCTGTCCATCACCGTGGGCCTGCGGGGGCTCTCCGAGACCCTGGCCGCGGGCGGGGCCACCGGGCTGTTCGCGCTGCTGCGCGGCGCTCAGCTCATCGAGCAGGGCCGGGCCCGCGCCGCGCTGGTCATCGCCGGCGAGGACCTCAACGAGACCCTGGAGCGCGCCTGGACCCTGAACCCGCCGCCCGCGGGCACCCTGCTGGGCGAGTGCGTCGCGGCGGTGCTGCTGGAGCGCGGCGGCGAGGGTCCGACCGTCGAGGTGGTCCAGGGGGTCCAGCCCCTGGAGGGCGCCCCGGTGCTGGCCCGCGCCACGCGGCTCCCGCTGGAGCGCGCCCCGGAGCCGATCCCCGACGCCATCGCGCCCGAGCGCAGCATCGGCCTGTCCGCGTCCATGGGCCTCGCGGCGGTCGTCGCCCTCACCGAAGGCGGCGGCTCCATCGTCGATCAGGACGAGGGCATGGTCCTCACCGCCCGGATACACGCCGCATGATCGCGCTGCTGCTGGTGGCTCTGGCCTCCCCCCCCGGCCTGGCTCAAGAGGAGCCGCCGGAGCCGGAGGCGTCCGAGACCCCCGAGCCCGCCGCCGAAGAGACGCCCCCGGCTGAGGAGGCGCCCGAGGCCCCGCCGGCCGAAGAGGCCCCCCCGACGGGCGAGATCGTCCCCCCGATCCTGCTCAAGGACGTCACCCCGGCCTACCCCCCCGAGGCCCGAGACCAGGGCCTCCAGGGCGACGTGCTCGTGCTCATCACGGTCCTGGAGGACGGCACCGTCGGCAGCACCGAGCTGCTCCAGGGGCCCCACAGCCTGCTGAACCTCTCCTCCCTGGACGCCGCCCGCCAACTCCTGTTCGAGCCGGCCACCGTCGACGGCCAGCCCGTGGTGGTGCAGCTCACCTACCGGTTCCGGTTCAACCTGGGCCTGGCCGACGAGCAGGGCACCCCTGTGCCGGGCAGCCTCTACGGCGCGGTGGTCGACCCCGACGGCCTCGAGGTCCCCGGGGTCACCGTGCGGGTGGAGCGCCTGGACGGCGACTTCGAGCCCCTGGTGCTCACCACCCGGGACGACGGCGTCTTCAAGGCCACCTTCCTCCCCTCGGGGCGCTACCGGATCACCCTGAGCCACCCGGCCTTCGCCGACGCGATCGACGAGGTCGATGTCACCGCGGGCGAGAACCTGCGGCGCACCTTCTCGGTGCTGCCCGTCGGCGCCCACGAGATCGTCGTCACCTACGACCAGCAGACCTGGCGCGAGGTGAAGCGCGCGCCCCTGGAGCCCAACCCCGGCACGGTCACCGGCAGCTACGAGCTGACCCGCCGGGACATCGAGGCCACCCCCGGCTCGATGGAGGACGTCGCCCGCGCCGTGCACGCCCTGCCCGGCGTGGTCTCCGACGGCGACATGCTGGCCACCTTCAACGTGCGCGGCGGCGAGACCGGCGACGTCGTCTTCATGCTGGACCGGGTGCCGCTGCAGAACCCCTTCCACCTGGCGGGCTTCAACAGCCTGTTCAACCCGGACATGATCTCCCGGGTGCAGTTCTTCGCCGGGGCCGCGCCCTCCGAGGTGCCCTCGGCCACCTCAGCGGTGCTCGCCGTGGAGAGCTGGGACGGCAGCCCCCGCCAGGACGCCCGCGACATCGACGGCGCCATCGACGTCAGCGCCTCCAGCCTGCGCATCCTGGTCATGGGCCCCATCGGCCAGCGCACCTCGGTCGCCCTGGCCGCGCGGCGCAGCTACCTGGAGTCCTACTTCCAGCTCGTGAAATGGCTGCGCATCATCGACACCAGCTTCGCCGCGCCCGAGTTCTCCGAGCTGTCCGGCCGCTTCGCCTGGAACCCCACCCCCGAGCACCGGCTGATGTTCACCGCGCTGCGGGCCGGCGACAGCATGGGCATCCTCCCCAGCGAGAGCGATGAGGTCCTGGTCAACATCGACGCGACCTTCGAGCTGGAGAACGTGCTCAACCTGTTCGCCCTGGACCACCGGTGGACCCCCCGCGAGGACCTGCGCTGGCAGACCACCGCGGCGTTCACCCGCGACCGCTCCTACCAGCTCCGGGACATCGGCGGCGCCTACGAGCAGGACGTCGTCTCCCAGCGCATCTATGGCCGCACCGACCTCGCGCTGATGCCGGGCAAGCACGAGGTGCTCACCGGCGTCGACTTCGGCTGGACCACGATCCAGGATAGCGGCCAGGTGGCTGACACCCGAGCCGACCCCACCTGGAACATGGGGCCCATCTCCACCTACGCCCGCACGATCATCGACCTGGACGAGGGCCTGTCCTACCCCACGGCCTCGGCCTATGTGCAGGAGACCTGGAGCGGGCCCGTGCGCCTGCGCGGCGGCTTCCGGGGCACCTGGACCGCCCTGACCGACGAGGTGCTGCCCTCTCCCAGCGCCGGGATCTCGGTGCCCCTGCCCACCGCCACGGTGCCCAAGGCGAGCTGGGGCCTGTACTGGAACATCCCCCAGGACCCCAAGGTCTACGACCCCGACCTGGGCAACCCCGACCTCAAGGCCGAGCGGGCGATGCACTGGGTCGTGGGCATCGACCAGGGCTTCCCCCTGCCCGGCGAGGAAAGCGGGGGCCTGCTGCGGGTCGAGGCCTACCACATCGGGCTGGATCGCCTGGTGGTCAACCCCGACGACCCGGACGTTGTGGCCTCGGGGGGCACCTACACCAACGACGGGTACGGCACCAACCGGGGCTTGGACGTGATGCTGGGCGGGCGCATGGGCCGCTGGCGGGGCATGGCCACCTACAGCCTGCTCTACACCACCCGCACCAACCCGCTGAACACCCGCTTCGACCAGACCTTCTCGCCGCGCCAGGACCAGCGCCACACCCTGGGGACCTCGCTGGAGTTCCAGCTCACCCCGGCGTGGCGGCTCACGGCGCGCTACAGCTTCCACACCGGTCGCCCGATCTCGAAGGTCGCGCCGACCGGGGTGGACGACACCGTGGACTTCACCTGCCTGAACTGCGAGCGGCTCAGCAACTTCCACAACCTGGACCTGCGCGCGGAGTGGCGCCGGGCGATGAAGAACTATCGCCTCTCGGTGTACATCGAGGTGCTGAACGCGCCGAACTTCCGCAGCGACTTCCTGCCCATCACCACCGTGAATGAAGAGGGTGGGCTGGACGAGACCATGTTCTATCATCTGCCGGTGCGCCCCTTCCTGGGTGTCCGCGCCGACTTCTGAACCGGAGACGGGGCAACCCTGAGACGACCGATGAAAGACCTCAAGGCGAAACTCAAGAAGCTGATCATCGACGCCCTGATGATCGAAGACATGGAGCCCGGCGAGATCGGTGACGGCGAGCCGCTGTTCGGGGACGGCCTCGGGCTGGACTCGGTGGACGCGCTGGAGCTGGCCGTCGAGATCGAACGGGTGTTCGGCGTGCGCATCCCCGACAGCGAGGAGACCCGCGCGGTCTTCACCTCGGTGGACACCCTGTCCGACTACATCGCCCAGCACCAGCCTGCGTAGAGGATCACGCGATGACCACCCCTGAAGCCGCGTCGTTCGTCGTGCTCGGGGGGGGACCGGCGGGGACGACGGTCGCCACCTTCCTCGCCCGCGCCGGCCGCGACGTGCTCGTGGTCGACCAGGAGTCCACCCCGCAGCCGGTGGTCGGCGAGTCCCTGCTGCCCTTCGGTCAGCGGGTCATCAGCGCGCTCGGCGTGTCCATGGATGGCTTCATGGTCAAGCGCGGCGCGGTGTTCACCCGGGGCGAGCGGTCGCTGCGCTTCCCCTTCGAGGACGCCGTCCGCGACACCTGGTCCCACGCCTACCAGGTCCCCCGGGCCGAGTTCGACGCCCGGCTGCGGACGGTGGCCCAGGAGGCCGGCGTCCGGTTCACCTGGGCGAAGGCCGACCGGGTGGACCTGCCCGAGGCGGCGGGCGAGCCGGTGGTCCTGCAGACCGACCAGGGGCCGATCCGGGCGGGCTTCTTCATCGACGCGGCCGGGCGGCGCAAGTTCCTGGCCCGGCAGCTCGGGATCCGGGAGCTGCACCCGGTGCTGCGCAACGCGGCGCTGGCCACCCACTACACCGGCGTGCGCACCCTGCCCCCCGAGGTCGAGGGCGACATCGTCATCGCCACCTTCGAGGGCGGGTGGTTCTGGCTGATCCCCTTCGCCGACGGCCGCACCAGCGTGGGCCTGGTGATGACCCCGAGCTGTGGGCTCAAGGGCGACCGCTGGGCCCAGGCGCTGGCGCTGTGTCCCCAGGCCGCCGCCCGCCTGGAGGGCGCCACCTGCCTGGCCCCCCTGCGCGGCCTCCAGGACTTCACCGCCTACGCGAAGCGCTTCCACGGCCCCGGCTGGGCCCTGGCTGGCGACGCGGCGATGTTCCTGGATCCGGTGTTCTCCAGCGGCGTGCTGCTCTGCCTGGAGTCCGGCGAGCGGCTGGCCCGCGCCCTGCTGGCCGGCGGCGACGCCGACCCCACCCTCCTGGACGCCTGGGAGGCCCACCTCCGCGCCTCGGTCAAGCCGATGGAGCAGGCCATCCTCGCCTTCTACGACGGCAGCTTCCTGGACGTCGCCTACGCCCCCCGGGAGATGCAGGCCGAGCGCTACCGCCGCGGCATCATCAGCCTGCTGGCCGGGGACCTCTTCGAGCCGGGCAACCCCATGCCCTTCCGGGTGGCCGCCCGCTTCGGCACCCTCGCGGACATCGTGAACCGACGCCCGGTGGCGGGTTGAGCGACGGCCCGCCGCCCCGCAGCGAGACCATCCGTGAGGCCCTGGTGACCGCCCTCTCGGGAGGGCACGCCCTCACGATCAAGGAGCTGTCGGCGTCCTTGCGGGTCTCCGAGCGGGAGCTGGGGCCCCACCTCCAGCACCTCAAGCGCAGCCTGCGCCACCGCGACGAGCGCCTGGAGGTCCAGCCCGCTCGCTGCCTGGTCTGCGGGTTCACCTTTGAGGACCGGGCGCGGGTCAAGCGCCCCGGCCGCTGCCCCGGATGCCGGGGGACCCGCATCGCCCCGCCGAGGTTCGCGCTTGTGGTAGACCGGTAGGGCCCCTCGGGAGTCAGGATGCCCCGCCCGTTCCTGTCCGTGGTCGTGCCGGCCTACAACGAGGAGCCCCGGCTCCCCGACACGCTGCCCACGATGCTCGACTTCCTGCGCTATCGGCCCTACGGCTGGGAGCTGCGGGTGGTGGACGACGGCTCCGAGGACGGCACCCGGGAGGTGGTCCAGGCCTTCGCGGCGGAGCACCCCCAGGTCGTGCTCCAGGCCGAGCCCCACCGGGGCAAGGGCGGGGCGGTGCGCGCCGGGATGCTGGCCAGTGAGGCGGAGTATCGCTTCATCTGCGACGCGGACCTCTCCATGCCCGTCGAGCAGATCGAGCGCTTCCTGCCCCCCCGGCGCGGTCCGTACGAGGTCGCCATCGCCAGCCGGGAGATCCAGGGCGCCCGCCGCATCGGGGAGCCCCCCAGCCGCCACCTGATGGGCCGGGTGTTCAACCGGCTGGTGCAGAGCCTCATCATCCCGGGCATCGAGGACACCCAGTGCGGCTTCAAGATGTTCACGGGGGAGGCCGCCGACGCGCTGTTCCCCCGGCAGACCATCGACGGCTGGGCCTTCGACGTGGAGATCCTGTTCCTGGCCTACCTGATGGGCTTCCGGATCATCGAGGTGCCGGTCGACTGGTACTACATGGAGCGCAGCCAGATCCGCCCGTTCACCGACGCGAAGCGCATGGTGGAGGAGATCCTCCACATCCGGGCGAACCACTTCAAGGGCCTCTATGACGAGGTCAAGCGACGTTGAACCGCAAGCTCGCCACCGGCTTGGCGGTCTCGGCGGTCCTGCTCGCGCTCCTGCTGCTGCGGGTGGACGCCGCCGAGGTCACCGCCGCGTTCGCCGCCGCGCGGCCGGGCTGGCTGGCGCTCACCCTGGCCCTGCACCTGGGCGTGCTGTCGTTGAAGGCCGTCCGCTGGGGGGTGGTGCTCGACGCGGTGCCCCACGGACCGCGTCCCCGGTGGCTGACCTTCGACGCGCTGTTCCTGGGGTACTTCGGCAACTACGTGCTGCCCGCCAAGCTGGGGGAGCTGGGGCGCTCGGCGCTGTACAGCGACCGCAGCGGGCTGCCGCTCACCGCGACCCTGGCCACGATCCTGTTCGAGCGGCTGGTGGACGCGGCGGTGCTGGTGGCGGCGTTCTACGTCGTGGTGCTCTCGGGGGCGCTGCCCTTCGCGCTGCCGGCGTGGATGGAGACCTCGGCGCGCACCGCCGGGCTGGCCGCGCTGGCGGGGCTTTTGGGGCTGGCCTGGGTCGCGCGGCGGGGCCCGCTGCAGGGGCGCCTGGCGACGCTCCAGCGCCACGTCGAGGCCGCGCTCTCCGGGCTGGCCCCCTTACGAGATGCCCGCGTCATCGGCATCACCGTCGCCTGGACCGCGCTCATCTGGTCGGTGGAGGCCGCCTCGATCGGCACGGTATTGCGGGCCTTCGGTCACCCCCTGCCCGCCGCGGGGGCGGTGGTGCAGATGGTGATCTCCAGCTTCGCGATCGCCGCCCCCAGCGCGCCTGGGGGGCTGGGCATCCACCAGTGGGTCACCGTGCTGGTGCTCGACCCCTGGGGCGTGCCCGCCGCCGACGCCACCGCCGCCAGCCTCGTGATGACCTTCGCGGTGGTGCTCTGGGTGGTGCCCCTGGGGCTGGCCGGGCTGTGGCGCCAGGGCAGCTCCCTGGGCGCCCTTCAGCGCGCGGTTGATGCACAGCGGAACCCCGAGCGGGGCTGACGGGTTAGCTTCTCCAGACCGTCTCCGGAATGCTCGCCATGCGGACCCTCCTCTCGCTCCTGCTGTTCGCGCTGCTCGCCGCGCCGGGCGCCGCGCCCGACCTGCCCCCTGACGCCGTCGCGGCCTGGACCGAGATGGCCCAGGTGCAGAGCCTGGAGGCCCGCTTCGTCCAGGTGCGCCACTCCAAGCTGCTCTCCAAGCCCATCGAGTCCACCGGCACCCTGCGCTTCGCCCGCCCCGACAAGATGGCCTGGGCGGTGGAGACCCCGGCGCGCTCCACCTTCGTGATGGACGGCACCCTGGTGGGCATGGCCTTCCCCGACCTGGGGGTGCGCGAGGAGATCGACCTGGAGGGCAACCCCGAGGTCGCCCGGCTCGTCGCCGGCATGATGATCTGGCTCGCCGGGGACGCCGACCAGATCGCCAGGGACTACGCGGTCACCTGGACCGCCGGCAGCCCCGCGCTGGCGGTGCTGGAGCCCCGCTCGAAGGAGCTGGCCGCGATCATCGCCCGGCTGGAGCTGCACATCGGCGGCTCGCCCCTCACCGTGCAGTCGGTCACCATCCACGAGCCCGACGGCGACCGGGTGGAGATCCGCCTGAGCGACGTCTCCTTCAACCCCACCCTGCCCGACGGGGCGTTCACGCTGCCGGCCGGGGGATAGTCCATGCGCGCGGGAGCCCGGGCCGCGATCGCGGCCCTGCTGGTTGTGGTGCTGGGGCTGCTCGCCAGTCGGATCGAGCTGACCTCGGACCTGCGCCGCCTGCTGCCCGCCGAGGGCGACCTGCCCCGCTCCATCGAGCTGCTGGAGACCTTCCAGGTCGCGGACACCCTGCTGGTCGAGGTCGACGGCACCGGGGCCTCCCGCGCTGAGCTGATCGAGGCGGTCGACCACCTGGGCCAGGCCCTCCAGGCCCGCGACGACGTCGCCACGGTGCGCTACCGGCTGGAGGTCGACGACGGCGTCGCCCTGCAGAAGGCCGCCGCCCCCCACGCCGCCGCGCTCATCCCCCAGGACGCGATGGCGGCGCGCCTCAGCCCCGAGGGGATCCAGGCCATCCTGGGCGCGCAGCTCGCCCGCCTCGCCGGGCCGGGGGGGGCGATGTTCGAGCGGGCGCTGATGGCCGACCCGCTGGACCTCTCCGGGCTGGCCCTCCGGCAGCTCCGGGAGACCGGGCCGTTCCGGGTCCAGCCCGAGGCCGGGCACTTCCTGTCGCCCTCCGGGGACCGGGCGGTGCTGTTCGTGCGGCCCACGGAGTCCTCCATCGGGGTGAGCGCCGAGTCCACCTTCGTGGGCGGGCTGGAGGCCCTGCTCGCGGAGAGCCCGCTGCCGGCCCGCTACATGGGCGGCCACCGGGTGGCCTCCGAGACCGCCGGGCTCATGTTCCAGGACGTCCAACGCGCGGGCACCCTGGGGGTGGCGCTGCTGGCGGTGGTGTTCCTGGTGGGCTTCCGCAGCGCGCGCCCGCTGGTGGGTGCGGTGGGGCCGGTGGGGCTGTCCGCGCTGGCGATCCTGGCGGCGGTGGCCCTTCGCAGCCCGGTCCACAGCATCAGCCTGGCCCTGGTCGCGCCGCTGCTGGGCCTGGCGGTGGACTACTGGATCCACCTCTACGTCAGCGCGGCCTCGCGCCCCACGGCGCCGGACTTCGCCGGGCGCCTGCAGCAGGCCCAGGCCGCGTTCACCGAGATCGCGCCGGCCCTGGGCCTGAGCGCCGCAAGCACGGTGGGGGCCTGCCTGGTGCTGACCCTCTCCCGCTACCCGGTCGTCCGTGATCTCGGGTTCATGGGCGTCGCAGCAGCCGGGGCTGCGCTGCTGGGCGCCTGGCTGCTCGGCCCGGTGTCCTTCGCGCTGATCGGCGGGCGGGGCCTGGGCAGCGGAAGCCCCTGGCGCGCGCCCCGGTGGGCGGCCACGCTGACCCTGGCGGCCTGCGCGCTGGCCGTCGCCCTGGCGCCCCGCTCCTCCTTCGAGGGCGACCCCCGCGCGCTCACCCCGGTGGTCCCCGAGAGCCAGGCCCTGGAGCAGGAGCTGACCGACCGCTACGGGGGCTTCGGCACCGGGGGCATGGTCATCCTGGACGGGGACACCGCCGGGGAGGCCCTGGACAAGGCCGACGCGGTGCGCGAGGCCCTCGCCGACATCAACGGGGTCATCGCGATGGGGCCGTGGACCGCGCTGCCCGGCCCCGCGGTGCAGGCCGCCCGGCGCGCAGCCCTGCCGAGCGTGGACACCCTCCAGGCCCGCATCGACGCGGCCGCTGAGGCGCTGGGCTTCGCGCCGGGGGTCTTCGGGGGGGCCGCCGCGCGCGCCCTGGCCACCGCCGACCCCCTCACCGACCCGGACACCTGGGCGGACACGCCGCTCCAGGAGCTGATGGGCCGGCACCTGCGCCTGGAGGGGGCGCGGCCCACCGTCATGGTCGCGCTGGTGCTGGGGGACGACAGCCTCGCCGAGATGACCGAGCTGGCGGTGCTGGGGGCGGTGCCCGGGGCCGAGCTGGTCATGCCCCGGCGCTTCGCCGCGCGCGGGGTCGAGGAGGTCCTGCGGGAGATGAGCCGGCTGGGGGCCCTGGCGCTGCTGGGCGTCGCGGGGCTGTTGCTGCTGCGGTACCGCGAGCCCCGGCAGGTCATCGCCGCCTTCGCGCCCTGCCTGGCCTCGCTGGCCTGGGCGTTGGGGGTCCTGGCGGGCCTGGGGGTGGCCTGGAACGCCATCAGCGCCTGCGCGATGCTGCTGATCGTGGGGCTCTCCCTGGATTATGGCGTGTTCATGGTCCAGGGGGCGCTCGGGGAGTACGAGGGCCCGTCCCGCTACGCGGTGGGGCTCTCGGCGCTGACCACCCTGGCGGGCTTCGGGATCCTGGCGGTCGCGCAGAGCCCGGCGCTCTACGGCATCGGCTTCGCCGTGCTCGGGGGTATGACCGGCGCGGCGGTCACCGCGCTGACGATCTCCCCGCGCATCGCTCGCGGCGAGCCCCTGGCCCCGCCGGCCCTGGCCCGGTGGAGCCGACGCCTCGCCTTCGTGGCCCTGGCGCTCGTCAACCTGGACATGGTGGCGCAGCAGGCGTTCTTCCTGACCCCACCGCCCCCGGGCGAGCTCCCGCCCTACACCCTCGACGCCTCCAACCCCGCCGACCGCCGCTTCGGCCCCAACCGGCTGGTCCAGTCCGAGGGCATCACGGCGATGGTCCTGGAGGGCACGCCCTACCAGGTCGGCTACGCGGCTGCGGTCCTCTCCGAGGACCTGCACGCCCGGCTGGAGCGCGAGATGCTCGCCTCCTTCGAGGAGCACGTGCCCACCGCGATCGGCCGCTTCCTCATCGTGCGGGGCACGGCGCTGTTGGCCTCGAACCTGGACAAGACGTTCCGGCCCGAGCACCTCGACGAGATCCGGGGCGCGGTGGACGGCGTGGGCGACACCTTCTCCCTGATGGGGCCGGCCTACACCCGCAAGGTCTACTACCACGCCATCCACGACGTGGGGCAGGCCATCGTGGACACCCCCTTCGTGCTGGCCTGCACCGGGTTCATGGCGGGCGGGGACAGCACGGCTGACGGCCACTGGATCATGGGGCGGAACTTCGACTTCGACGGCGGGCCGGTGTTCGACCGGGACAAGGTGGTCACCTTCGTCGACCCCGACGAGGGCATCCCGTTCGTGTCGGTGACCTTCACGGGCATGGTCGGGGTGGTCACCGGGCTCAACCGGGACGGCCTGGCGGTGGCCATCCAGGCGGCGGGCACCGACGCGCCCATCCAGGTCGGCACCCCCATGACCCTCATTGTGCGGGAGATCGTGCAGCACGCCTCGTCACTGGACGAGGCCGAGGCCATCCTGCGGGCACGCAAGGGCTTCGTCTCCGAGAACGTGCTGGTCATCGACGCAGACGCAGGCGAGGCGGCGGTGTTCGAGGTCAGCCCGGTCCACGTCGTCCGGCGCCCGGTCGACGGGCACATGGCGGTCGCCAACCACTTCCACGCCGAGGTCTTCGCGGACGACGCCACCAACCAGCAGCGCATGACCGAGAACACCACCGGCCGCCGCGAGGCCCGCATGGCCGAGCTGCTCGACGCCCACGCCGGGCGCGTCGACATGGCCCGCGCGGTCGAGATCCTGCGGGACCGGGCGGCCGTCGGCGGTGAGCCCCTGCCCATCGGCCACCGCCACGCCATCGACGCGGACATCGCCACCCACTCGGTGGTCATCGACGCCACCGCCCGCACCCTGTGGGTCTCCCGATACCCGAACACCGCCGGGGGCTACGTCGCCTTCAACCTGGAGGATGGCCTCGCGGGCAGGCTGGAGCCCGTCGAGGTGGTGCCCTCGGAGGACGTGCAGCGCACCCTGCGCATCCACCGGGGCCGCGCGCTCCTGAAGGAGGCCCGCGCCGCCGACCCCGAGGACGCCGAGGCCATCGCCCGGCGCGCCCTGGGCCTCATGCCGGACCACCCCGAGGCCCTGCAGGTGCTCGCCGAGGTGCTGGTGGCCCTGGATCGCCCGGACGAGGCCGCGCCGCTCATTCGACAGGCCCTGGCGACCCCCCCGGAGTACGGCGACGAGGTCGAGGCGCTCACCGCGCTGCTGGCCGAGGTGGAGGGCCGATGATCGCGCTCGCGCTGCTGCTGTCGTGCGCGCCCCACGCGCCCCCGAAGCCCCCGTTGGAGGCGGTCACCCAGCTCGCCCTCACCCGCAGCGGGCACAGCCTGGCCGGCCTCGCGGCGATCTCGGTCACCCCGGATCTGGCCCAGCTCCAGGTGATCTCCGCAGGCGGGGTGGAGCTGTTCTCGGTGCAGGCCACCCCGGAGGATGTCACCGCGCAGGCCCCCGATCCCGAGCTGGCCGGGCTCATCGAGCGGGTGCCGTTCTACCGGGACCTGTCGCTGGTGTTCACCTGGCGCTGCCCGGAGGCGCGCTGTCAGGTGGGCGGCGGCCGGCTCCGGGTGGAGCGGGACGCGGGCCGCACGCTGCTGCACTGGCGGGGCCCCGGCGGCCCGGCCACCGTCGCGCTGGAGCGGGGCCGCGCGACCCTGTCTGACCCCCGGCGGGGATATGTGCTCACGGTGCTGGGAGAGCCGATCGATGTCGACTGAGCGGGCAACCCGACCCTGGCCCGGCTGGGACGGCGCGCTGCTGATCGTCCTGGCGGTGCTCGCGACCGGGCTCTACCTGGGGCGCGGGCAGCTCGGCGGCGGAGACCGGCTGCTGGTGGTCCTGGCCGTGGACGCGCTCTGGCTGGGCGCGACGTGGTGGAGCCGCCGATGACCTTCCGCCCCCTGGTGGTGATCCCGACGAAGGACAACGTCGGCACGATCGCCGAGGTCGCCCGGGGCTGCCTGGCGCACTGCCCCGACGTGGTCGTGGTCAACGACGGCAGCACCGACGGCACCGCCGAGGCCGCCCGCGAGGTCGAGGGCGTGCGGCTCCTGCACCACGCGGTCAACCGGGGCAAGGGGGCGGCGCTGACCACCGCGCTGGTGTGGGCGCGGGAGCACGGCTTCAGCCACATCATCGCCATCGATGCCGATGGGCAGCACCTCCCGGAAGAGCTGCCCCGCTTCCTCGCCGCCGCCGAGGCCGACCCCTGGGCCATCCACGTCGGGGTGCGGGACATGGAGGGCGCCCCCGGCTCCAGCATGTTCGGGCGCAACTTCTCCAACTTCTGGGTCTGGGTGGAGACCGGGCACCGCCTGGGGGACACCCAGTCCGGCTACCGGGTCTACCCCGTCGAGCCGGTGCTCTCCCTGAGGCTGCCCCGGGGCCGCTACGAGTGGGAGGTCCAGGTGCTTGTGCTGGCCCTGTGGAAGGGCATCGCGGTGCGGGACCTGCCCTGCCGGGTGATCTACCCCACCCCCGAGGAGCGGGTCAGCTCGTTCCGGCCGTTCTGGGACAACGTCCGCATCTCCCTGATGAACACCCGGCTGGTGGTGGGCCGCATCCTGTGGCCGCCCCGCTGGTTCAACCCGGTCCCCGGGCCGGGGGAGACCTGGAAGGGCAAGACCTACAAGGGCTGGGTGGGGGGCTGGGAGGGCCTGCTCAAGCTGATGCGCCTGCTCGGGCGGCGGCGCGCCTACGCGATGATGGTGGTGGTGGCGGCGTTCTACTGGGTGGTCGCCCCCGCCGCGCGGAAGGGGATGCAGGTCTGGCTCCAGCGCATCACCCCCGGCCTGCGGGGCCTCGCGCTCCGCCGTCAGACCTTCCGCACGTTCCACATGTTCGCCTGCCAGATCGTGGACCGCTTCTCGGTGCTGCTGGACGGCCCCGAGGACCTCACCTGGATCCGCGACGTCCCGGAGTCGGTGCCCGCCGCCCTGGACGCGGGCGGTGCGATCCTGCTCTCCGGGCACGTCGGCAACCCGGACCTGGCGGCGGCGGCGCTGCGGGGGGGCATGCGGGGGGCGAAGCGGGTGAGCATCGTCCAGTACGCGGCGGGCGGCGACCCCTACGTCGCGCTGCTGCGACGGCACGCGCCGCCGGAGCGGGTCCCGACCATCATCACCCTGAACAACGACAAGGGCATGGCCTCGCTGGAGGTGGTCCGGGCGCTGCGGGAGGGCCAGCTCGTGGCCATCAAGGGGGACCGGGTGGTCGACAGCCGCAACGCCGAGGTGCGGCTGCTGGGGGCGCGGGCCCGGGTCGCCACCGGGCCGCTGCTGCTGGCCGCCATCTCACACGCCCCGGTGGTGATGATGTCCTGCTTCAAGGAGGGCCCTGACACCTACCGGATCCTGGCCTCGGAGCCCAAGATCCTGCGCTTCACCGGCCGCAAGCAGCGCGAGGAGGACCTCGCCCGGTGGGCCCAGGACTACGCCGACCAGCTCAGCGCCTGGGCGCAGCGCTACCCGGACCAGTGGTTCAACTTCTTCGAGGTGGGGTGAGCGTCAATCCGAGCGCCGCTGCGCCAGCCGCTCGTCCACCTGACGCGACAGGTCGAAGGCCTCCTCGCCGAGCATCATCAGCTTGTCCGGGACGCGCGGAGGGAGCGGAGCAGGCGGGAGCCCCATCAGCGCCAGGGTCTGCTGAACCCAGGCGCGCCACACCGGCCAGGCCTCGGGCACGGCCCACGCCACGGAGAAGGCCCTCTGCGCCGGCAGATCGTCCGGCGGGGCCCCCCGGTACACCAGCCGAAGCTCGGCGGACAGCTCGCAGAACGTGTCCCCGCTGTCCGGGTCTGCCAGCTCAAGGGTGAGGCCCACGCTCACCGCGAACCGCTCCGGGGACAGCGCCTCGTGGAGCAGCTCGTCGAGGTCGAGCTGAAGACGCAGGGGCCCTGCGGAGCGATCCGCCTCGCTGTCGACAAAGGCGCGCTGCAGGCGCAGCGCCTCAAGCGCCGGGCGGCTCATCGGGCCCCCCGCCAGGAGCGCCGGGGGCGGGACCGGACGCCGAAGAGCAGCTCGCCGTAGGACACCTCCGCCCGGTACCCCTCCGAGAGATGGACGACGTTCTTCTCGGGCTCGTCCTCCGTGGGGTGCAGCGCGCCCACCTCCACCCCCATCGCCGCGGCGAGGCGCATCAGGGTCTTCGCGCGCGGCTCGGACGGCGTGCTCAGCATGCGGCTGAGGGAGGGCTGGGGCAGGCCGGCCCGGCGGGCCACCGCGGAGACGCCGCCGTGCGCGTCCACCAGCCGGCGGAGGTGGGCCTTCCAGGCCATGCGCTCGGCGAGCAGGGCGTCATCGTCGTCCAGGCGCTCTGCCGAGCGGGCCCCCGGTTCGTGCGCGTTGTCCTCGACCAGCTCCTGGAGCGCGACGAGGGTCTCGGCACGCTCCTGCGCGTCGGGCTCCTGATCCCACATGCGAATCAGGCCCTGGATCGCGGGGCTGGCCTCCACGAGCGCCATCAGCTCCTTCACGAAGGCGAGGGGGACCCCGCTGTCGACCATGCGCCAGGCGCTGGCGTGGGTGTTCAGTGCGTCGGTCATCACAGCGCTCCCTTCTCGACGTGTCTCTGCTGCCGGATCAACCGGATCCGCTCCATGAGCTTGAACCCTTCGCGAAAATCCTGACCGGGCGAGGTCTTCTTGAAGCCCTGGCACAGGAAGGCGTCGCCGTCGACGAGCCCGATGCAGAGCCGAAGCTGCACGTTACCGTTTCCGAGGTTGTGCCACTTCATCTTGAACCCGTCCGGGACGGTCTCACTCGGGCTGCACTTCGCCGGCCCCCAGAACCGCGCATCCTTGAACCGGGGGTCCTGGCCCAAGGCACGGAGCCGGAGGATGTCGGGCCGGAGGCGTTGGAAATACAGCTCACGGGGGAGGACTCCGCTGTGTTTGAGGCCCAGGTAGCTGTCCAGGGCCCAGGAGGTGATCACGATCCGCAACGCAGCCCTCGGTTGATGGCCGAGGGCTCATAACATTTCATATCATATTGGCCAGCCGATTTGAAGACCTGCCCAGGAAGACCCTGGTCGAACCCTCCCCCTCGCGCTACGCTCCCCCGCCACCACCACCCCGGAGCCCCGCATGCCGAAGAAGACCGTCGACGACTACATCGCCTCCCTCTCCTCGGATCAGGCCGCCATGGTCACCGCCCTGCGGGCGCTGGTGCGCCAGCACGCCCCGGGCGCGGAGGAGGCGGTGAAGTGGTCCCAGCCGACCTACTCCCTGCGCGGGCCCATCTGCTACATCAAGGCCCACAAGGCCCACATCAACTTCGGCTTCTGGTGGGGCGCCCGGCTGGACGACCCGTCCGGGCTGCTGGAGGGCACCGGCGAGAAGATGCGCCACGTCAGGCTGCAGGCCGGCGATCCCCTGGACACCGACGCCCTGGGCGCCCTCGTGCAGCAGGCCGTGACGCTCAACCAGAGCCTGGGCGACCCGACGAAGATCAAGGCGTGAGGGTCAACAAGCCTCGCCGCTGAGCAGGCCCGCCCAGCCATCGGCGCAGGCCTCAGCCCGGCGACGCCACTGTCGGATCTCCCGAGCGGTGGCGTTCACCAGCGCGCCGCGCTGCGCGTCAGGGAGGAGGGCGAAGACCAGGGCCCAGGCCGCGGCAGGGCTCTGGTGGGTGATGTCGCCGCTCAAGCCGAGGCGATGCCAGGCCACCACCAGGGCGCCCAGGGTGCGCATGGTCCGCTCGCCGCCTCGGACCCGATCCTCCGGCACGATGACCTGCGGACTGGGGTCCTGGAAGCTGCCGGCCCGCAGCATGACCGTGTCCTGGGGGACCTCCTCCACCGCCACCCGCACCTGCCGGCCGTCCCAGCTCAGCAGCCCATCGGCCCGCTCCTGGGCCTGCTCGACCGCGCGCAGCAGCTCCTCCAGCGGGGTGCCTGCGGCGGTGTCCCGCCCGATGACGAGGGTCCGCGGCCCTTGATGGCAGAACGGGTTGGGGACGACGTCCGAGGCGGCGACCTCCAGCCAGAGCCCTCCGTCGAGGCGCGTGAGCTCCGGGGTGAGCCGCACCGTCTCGGAGGGGCGTCGGTCGCGGAAGGTCAGGGTCCGGTGGTTGAAGCCGCGCAGGTTGCCGCGCACGAGCACATCAGCGGGCGCTCCGTCCGCGCGGATCCAGGGCACGCAGACGTGGCGCCCGTCGCCGGGCAGGGGCACGGCCTCCGGGGGGTGCGGCGGCGCGCCGTCCCACCAGCCGTCTCCGTCGGTGTCCCAGCGCCGGGGGTCGGTGCCCTGCCAGGCCTCCACGAGGTTGATGGCGCCGTCGTGGTCGGGGTCGATGAGGAGCTGGCGCTGGGCCTCCGCGCCCCCGCGCAGCGCGTCCACGACCCGCTCGCCCTGGGGCCCCAGCGCCAGGAGGTCCTCCTCCAGGGGAGCCCAGGCGACGTAGCGATCCGACCAGAGCTGCTCCCGGGGGAGGACGCGGGTGAGGGCCCGGAACAGCCGCGCCGCCGCCTCCAGCCCCTGGCCGACCACGTCGTAGCCCCGGCTGGAGGGCTCCGGGTCCACCCAGGTCCGCAGGTCGGGCATGCGCTCCAGGTCGGTCTGAAGCCCGTCCACCCAGGGGATCCGGTCGGGGAGGTTCTCCACCACGCAGAGGTTCAGCGCCTCGGTGCGCCCCTCGACCAGGGCGGGCGGGCCGTCGTGGACCCAGGCGTGAGCGACCTCATGGGCCAGCACATAGGGGGAGGAGCCCGGCCGCAGCGAGATGTGGAAGAGCCCGTCGGCGTCGTAGTCCATGCGTCCGGCGAGGCGGGTGGGGTCGAGGTCTCGGGCGATCGTGACGGTGTCGTGGGTCCTGGGCGCCCGCGCGGTGCAGTAGACCGCCGCCTGCCACACCGCCTCGGCCAGCTCAGCATCACCCTCGGTGTCCGCGACGAAGCGAGGCGCAGCGAGCGCCGGGGCGAGCAGCAGGAGCGGAAGCATGGAGGGATTCTCTCACAGAAGGAGCGCCGCCTGAACGCGCCGAACCGGCCGTTCGAGAGCCCCTCTCATCGCCGAAGTCGATCCCGCCAGAAGTACGGCGGCAGGCGCTGGTGGACCACCGCGATGACCGTCAACCGCGGAACGGTGACGTAATAGACCGTGTGTCTGAAGCCCTGGACCAGGACACGGCGGACCTCCACCTCGATGGCAGGTTCTTCGACGCGACGCCCCGCACCGGGGTGCTCGGCGATCAGGTGGAACGCAGCCCTGACCGCGGTGACGAACCGCGCACCGAGACCATCCCGCTGCGCCTCGTAATAGGCCGTCGCTGCTTGAAGCTCGGCCCTGGTGTCCTCGTGAAGGTCAACGCGACCGGTTGGAGAGCCAGCCTTCGAGCTCCGTGAGGACGTCATCAGCGGGCACCGTGACGGCGCGCCCGGATCGGACCTCCTCGGCGCGGCGCGCCAGCTCGGGCGCCCACGCCGCGTCGATGTCCTCGGGCGTGGGCTCCTCCACACTCTCGACCAGCCGCAGCGCGATGCGCACCCGCTCGGTCGAGTCGAGTGAGAGCGCTTCGGCGAGGACGGTGGACGACTTGCTCATCCCTCACAAGATAACCGAGGAGACACCCCACACGCATCGCCACGTCGTCAGTACACATTGTACTTCCGACGCATCGCCTCGTGCTCGCTGGCGTTCCGCGTCGGGTGCAGCATCCCGTCCCGGTCATGAAGGTAGTACCAGTACTCACTGGACTCTGGCCGCGCCGCCGCGTTCAGGGCGTCGATGCCCGGGTTGCCGATGGGGGTGGGCGGCAGGCCGCCCCGCAGGCGGGTGTTGTAGGGGTCGTTCGGGTCGCGCAGCCTCTTGAGGAAGGCGCCGCGGTCGTTCCACTCGGCCAGGGTGTAGCGGGAGGTGGCGTCCACCCCCAGGTTCCACCGGCTGTCCAGGCGCTTCCACAGGATGCCGGCCACCAGGGCGCGCTTGGCGGGGGTCGGCTCCTCGCGCTCGACCATGCTCGCCAGGATGACCACCGGGTAGAGCCCGCGCTCGACCACCGCGTCTCCGGCCGGGGCCAGGAACTTCTCGTTGAAGGTGTCGAGCTGGCGCTGGAGGAACGACTCGGCGGTGATCTTGTCCGGGTCGACCATGTAGGTCTCCGGGAACAGGAAGCCCTCCAGGCTGCTCAGGCCGTCGATCGTGAAGGGCAGGCTGAAGCGGGCGGGGTCGTTGGCGGCGGCGGCGTAGGCCCCCGCCTCGATCCAGCCCTCGGCGGCCAGCGCGGCGTCGATCTCCCGGATCCGCCAGCCCTCGACCACCGTGAACGGCACGTCATCCGCCAGGGGCGGACCGCACAGGGTCTCCATGATCTCGGGCATGGACATGGCCCGGTTGAGCTTGAACCGCCCGGCCTTGAGGCAGCCCCCCGCCTTCTCGGAGCGCAGGTAGTACTCCCACACCCAGGCCTCCTCGATCAGCCCCTCCTCCTGCAGGCGCGGGCCCAGGCCCCGGGCGGAGGAGCCGGCGGGGACCTCGAAGAGCAGGGGCTCGGTGTCGGCCGGGTCGACCGCGCGGTTCACCCGGCCGTCGAGCACGCCGCACCCGGTCAGCAGCCACAACGTCAGCGTCAACATGGCCGCAGCTTAACTTGACAGGCCCCCCCTGCGGCGAAACGATGCGGGCATGCGCGCGCTCCGGCTGTTGACGGCGGTCGCCCTGGCGGCGTCCTGCAGCGGCGACTCCGTCAAGGACGCCGATCCCATCGACGACAGCGCGCACCTCGTTGACGACACCGCGACCCCGCCGGCCCTGTCGGTGGACGTGCTGGTGATCGGCGCGGGCCCGGCGGGCCTGGCCGCCGCGTGGGAGGCCCAGGAGGCCGGCGCCTCGGTCGTGGTGCTGGAGATGGACGAGCGCTCCGGCGGCGGAGGCTGGTACGCCCGCCAGATGTTCGCGGCCGGCACCGGCGCCCAGGCCGAGGCCGGGATCGTCGACAGCCCCGCCCAGGCCCTGGCCGAGTGGGCGTCCTTCACCGACGGCGGCGACCCCACCGATCCCTGGGTCATCGCGATGGTGGAGGGCAGCGCCGGGATCCTGGACTGGCTGGTGGACTCCTTCGGCGCCGAGGTCGGGCCGCTGGTCTTCGACGTCGGGGCGGGCAGCGTGCCCCGCGTCCACCCGGTCACCATCGACGGCGAGGCGCCGGTGGCCGGGCTGGTCACCGCCACCGAGGCCGCGGTCTGGACCGAGCACCGCGCCGACGCCCTGGTCTCCGAGGACGGCCGCGTGGTGGGGGCGCAGTTCACCGACCTGCGCACCGGTGAGGAGGGCTGGATCGAGGCCGGCGCCACCGTGGTCGCCACCGGGGGCTTCGCCCGGGACCTCGACCGGGTGCTCGCCGACCGCCCCGGGCTCGACGGCGCCACGGTGGTCTTCGAGCACCACCCCAACGCCGTCGGCGGCGGACACCCCCTGCTGGAGGCCCTGGGCGTGCCCTTCCAGAACGCCGGCAGCTTCGGGGTCTACGTCCACGCCGTGGAGGACTGGCGCGAGCCCGGCGAGGCTCTTTGGCCGCGCAACCTCTTCGCCACGATGATCGTCGACCTGGAGGGCCAGCGGGTCGCCGACGAGCAGGCCGTCCAGGGCTTCAAGCTGGTCGAGTCCCTGCTGGAGGCCCCGGAGAAGCGCCTGCTGGCGCTCTACCCCGCCGCGCTGTTCGAGCCGATGCGCCTGGCTGTGCCCGCCTACAACTGGGCCGAGGCCGGCCAGGAGGAGGAGATCGACGCGCTGGAGTTGATCGACGAGGGCCTGGCCTGGCGCTTCGCCGACGCCGCCGACGCCGCCGCCCACTTCGGCGTCGACCCGGACGCGCTCACCGCCAGCGTGCAGCGCTACGACGACCTCGCCCGGCAGGGGACCGACGACGACTTCGGCAAGCCGGGCTTCCTGATGGTGCCCTTCGGGGCGGACCCCATCTACGTCATCGAGCTGGTCGCGGGGGCGGCGAAGGCGTTCGGGGGGGCCGCGCTGGATGAGCAGGCGCGTGTGCTCGGGGTCGACGGCACGCCCGTGCCGGGGCTCTACGCCGCCGGGGAGGTCGCCGGCATGCTGGGCACCGAGGCGGTGGGCCAGGGCTTCTCCGGCTCGCTGACGGCGGTGTTCCTGACGGGGCGGGTCGCAGGACGGGAGGCCGCCGCAGCCCGCTGATCGAAGGAGGGGGGTGTCGAGATCGGGCACCCCCGCGCGCGCCGATCGATGGATCCTCCTTCGATCACAGCGGAAGCCTTCCCTGGCACGGATCCTGCTTCTGAGCGCACCAGGAGGTAGGCATGTACCGATATGCGCACCTGGGCTCCGCTGACGGCAGCCCGATCTTTGACGACGACACCGACCGATTGGACTTCCTGGAGCGGACCGCCCGCCTGGGGCGGCGCTGGGGGGTGACCCTGCTGGCCTTCGGGCTGCGGCCCGCCGACGCGGAGCTGATCTTCTCCGGCCAACGCGAGCCCGCCGGGCAGTGGCTGCGGCTGCTGCGCAGCGGGTTCGCCATGAGCCGGCGGCAGCGCGGGCGGCCCATCGCCTGGGCGCCCTCCGCGGCCTCGACGCTGCCCGACGCCATCTACGCCCTGGCTTTCGCCCACCGGGCCCACCGCCGCGCCCAGGGCCTTGGCGACCCGGGCTCCTCCCTGTGGGACGGGCTGGGCCTGCGGCAGGCGGTCTGGTTCGACGCGGGTTGGCTGCAGCGGCTCTCCTCCCGGAAGGCCCTGATGGAGGGGGCTGGCCTGACCGGCTCGCCGCCCCCGCTCGGGGCGCGGGCGCCGGGCTACGCGCCCTGGCCGCGGATCCAGCAGGCGGTCGCGGCCGCCACCGGGGCGGACCCGGACGCGCGCGCCCAGCGGGTCCTGCGGGTCCAGGTGGCGGCGCGGTGCGGCTGGACGATCGAGGCCCTCGCGGCGTTGGGCCGGGTGGGGGCTCCGGCGATCCGGCGGGCGCTGCACCTCCCCGACCGGCCGGCCCTCGCCGCCACCCTGGCGCACCTGCAGGATGCCCGGCTGCAGGCGTGGCGCGTTACAGCGCTGCCGGAGGCCCCATGTCCACATCGTCCGAGCTGCTCGCCCAGGCGCGCCGGGTCATCCCCGGCGGCGTGAACTCCCCTGTCCGCGCCTTCTCGGCGGTCGAGGGCGACCCGCCCTTCATCGACCGGGGTGAGGGCGTCCACCTCTACGATGTCGACGGCAACCGCTACATCGACCTCGTCGGGAGCTGGGGGCCCCTCATCCTGGGGCACGCCCACCCCTTTGTCGTGGACGCGGTGCGCGCCGCGATGGCGCGGGGCGCCAGCTTCGGGGCCCCGACCGAGGCCGAGGTCCGCTTCGCCGAGGACATCGTGGCGGCGGTGCCCTCCGTCGAGCAGGTGCGCCTGGTCTCCTCGGGGACCGAGGCCACCATGCACGCCCTCCGGCTGGCCCGGGGCTTCACCGGCCGCGACGCGGTGCTCAAGCTGGACGGCTGCTACCACGGGGCCCACGACACCGTGCTGGTGAGCGCCGGCTCAGGCGTGGCCACCTACGCCCGGCCCGGCTCGCCCGGCATCCTCGCCCCCGCCACCCTCACCGCGCCCTTCAACGACCTGGACGCGGCGGTCGCCCGGCTCGAGGCCCACCCCGTCGCGGCCGTCATCCTGGAGCCGGTCGCCGGCAACATGGGCTGCGTCGCGCCCGCGCCGGGCTACCTGGAGGGCCTGCGCGAGGCGTGCACCGCCCACGGCACCCTGCTCATCTTCGACGAGGTCATGACCGGCTTCCGCCTGGCCCTGGGCGGGGCCCAGGAGCGCTTCGGGGTCACCCCGGACCTCACCTGCCTGGGCAAGATCGTGGGCGGCGGGCTGCCTCTGGCCGCGTTCGGCGGCCGGCGGGAGATCATGCAGCGGCTCTCGCCGGTGGGCCCGGTCTACCAGGCCGGCACGCTCTCCGGGAACCCTCTGGCCGTGGCCGCGGGGCGGGCGACCCTCCAGCTCCTGCGCGAGCCGGGGTTCTACGATCACCTGGAGCACATCAGCGAGGGCCTGGAGGCCCGGCTGGCGGGCCCGGTGGCCCGGGCCGGGGCCAGCCTCAGCCGGGTCGGCAGCATGATGACCCTGTTCTTCAGGGCCACCCCGCCGCGACGCTTCGCTGAGGTCAAGGAGTGCGACTTCGAGCGCTTCGCGAGGTTCCATCGGGCATGTCTTGAGGAGGGCGTCTACCTGCCCTGCAGCCAGTACGAAGCGGCCTTCCTGCCCGCCCTGCTCACCGACGAAGACCTCGATCAGACCGCCGCCGCGATCGCCCGCGCCCTGGCCCGCAGCGCCGCCTGAAGGGGCCGCACCGGCCCGTTGACGGTCCCAGGGGCCCATGCTATGTGGGCAGCCCCCCTCGGGACGAGGCCGCTCACGCCACCTCTGCCCCACGGACACCTCTTGATGCTCGACCCGACCACCATCCGCCGAGACAGCACCATCGCGCTGACGATCATGGTGCTCGTGGGGGTCGTGTTCGGCGGCCTTCCCTGGGCGGCGGGCCTGCTGGCCGGCGGCGGGATCGGGCTGTTCAACTTCCTGCTCATCGCACGCCTGGTGGCGCGGCTGGTGGCCGGCGATTCAAACGGCGCGCAGCTCGCGATCGGGCTCTCCCTCAAGACCCTCGTGTCGCTGGCCGGGCTCTTCCTGTTCATGCAGGTGCTCCACGGCCCGGCGGTCATGGTGGGCCTCGGCGTGGTGGTCTTCGCCATCTCGCTGCGGGGCATCGCCAGCATCTTCGCCGCCCCCCGCGACACCCAGGAGGCCTGATGTATCACTACTCCTGGTTCTTCCTCCTCCCTGGCATCGAGGACGGCTCGGCCATCGAGTCCTTCCTGATGGTCCACGAGGAGGCCGCCGGCGCCCACGCCATCCCGGCCGCCTGGTTCGTCGTCCTCATCCTGCTGGTGTTCTCGCTCGCGGCCCGCTCCGGGCTGGCCAGCGCGCGCGCCCAGGGTGGCACCCTCCAGTACGTCCCGGCGGCCAACCTCGGCCCCCGCAACGTCATGGAGCTGCTGATCGAGGGCATCCTGAACTTCGCCGCCAACGTGCTGAACGACCGGGACCTGGCGGTGCGGTACTTCCCGCTGTTCGGGACCCTGTTCATCTACATCCTGTTCAGCAACCTGCTGGGCCTCATCCCCGGCTTCCTGCCTCCCACCTCGTCGATGTCCAACAACTTCGCGATGGCGGCGGTGGTCTTCGTGGTGTTCAACTACGCGGGCTTCAAGGAAGTGGGGCTGGGCTACCTCAAGCACATCGCCGGCCCCGTCGCCGTGCTGATGCCGGTGCTGTTCGTCCTCGAGTCCTTCTCGATCCTGGTGCGGCCGCTCACCCTCGCGGTGCGTCTCTACATCAACATGTTCGTGGACCACCTGCTGCTGGGCGTGGCGACCGAGATCATCCCGCTGGTCATCCCCAGCGCGCTGGTCGGGCTGGGCGTGTTCGTGTCCTTCGTCCAGGCCTTCATCTTCATGCTGCTCGCGGTCGTCTACGTGGCGCTCTCCGTCGCCCACGACGACGACCATCACTGAACCTTCCCCTTCCCCCTTCACAACTCCAGAACAGAGTTCTTTCTCCCCAGGAGAGTCCAATGAAGTCCAAGCTGATGACCGTCGCGCTGACCGCGGTCGCCCTCTTCCTGGTGTCCACCCCCGCCTTCGCCCAGGACGGTGGCATGAGCGCCGGCGCCGGCTTCGGCCTGGGCGCCGGTCTGTCCATGGGCCTCGCCGCCCTCGGCTGCGGCATGGGTCAGGGTCGGGCCACCGCCTCCGCCGTTGAGGGCATCGCCCGCAACCCCCAGGCCGCCGGCAAGATCCAGACCCCGATGATCATCGGCCTCGTGTTCATCGAGACCCTGGTGCTCTTCACCTTCGCCTTCGGCTTCATGGTGCGGACCAGCGCCTTCGGCGGCTGATCCTTACGGTCTGTCTGACACGCTCGGGTCTCCCAGGTTCGCCCTGGGGGGCCCGATGTGTTTGGATCCACGCCTGCGCGCCGCGTTATACTCGCCCGTCCCGGAAGGCCCCCCGGCCTGGAGAACCCTGATGACCCGCCACGCCTCCACCCTGCTGCTCCTCGGCTCCACCGCCCTGCTCGTCTCCTGCGGCCCCAAGGACACCGAGCCTGCGCCGCCCCCGGTCGGCTGGCACGCTGAGGAGGGCTGGACCGGCTCGTGCTGGTTCCCCCCGAACTTCGATGACGTCGAGGCCGCGGAGGGCACCTCCGGCCGCCGCATCGCCCGCCAGGAGAGCCTGGAGGCCATGAAGACCCAGTGGCAGGGCCAGCGGGACGACGGCGTGTCCTTCCCCAGCGACGTGTGGGACGACCTGGACACCACCCTGCTGGGCAGCCCCGAGGACATCGAGGTCGTCGCCCAGAAGAACCTCGGCGCCTGCAAGCAGGTCATGGGCGCGGGGGCCAGCACCGACGCCTGGGCCGACCTCCTGCGCAAGCTGCCCGGCCAGCTCACCGCCGGTGAGTGCAGCCGACCGCTGCGGGACACCTGGTTCGACTACCTCGACATCGGCAACGGCTGGCAGATCCCCGTGCCGATGTGCGCGGGCGATTCCGCCCTGATCACGGGCACGACCAACGACAAGTACCGCCTCTCGGACGACAGCGACTGGATCACCGTGGCCGGCGCCCCCGGCAGCCAGGCCTCCGGCGAGGACTTCCCGTGCACCCTGGAGGGCTGCGCTGTGGGTATGCTTGTCGGGCGCTACACCACCGAGGACGGCTACGAAGAGGTCTTCCCCATCGGGGCCGAGGCCACCTACCGCGC
Organism: Alphaproteobacteria bacterium; assembly: GCA_020632795.1. Classification (GTDB taxonomy): domain Bacteria; phylum Myxococcota_A; class UBA796; order UBA796; family CAJQPC01; genus JACKEV01. The sequence continues at coordinate 131,926 of JACKEV010000016.1, read as the reverse complement.
GACCGCCCATGGCACCCTGACCGTGACAGTCAATGACTCGACGTACTACGACAACACCTGGTTCAAGAGCGGCGGCATCGAGGACCACACCGGCATCACGGTGCAGCCTGCGCCCTGATCGGGCCCTGGGGAGGTCCCGCTGAGCACCTCCCGCAAGCTGCTGTTCTCCCTGCTCTCCCTGGTCCTGTTCCTGGGGGGCGCGGAGTTCGTCCTGCGTGTGATCGGCTGGCCCCAGACCGAGGACGGTCAGCAGTTCGCCCACCGTCAGGTCTTCTGGACCACCGACCCGAACCTGGCGGACGAGCCGATGCTCCACAAGGAGGTCGGCGGCTCGTTCCCGGTCTCCACCGACGCCAACGGCCTGCGGGCGCCCCTCCACGGCGAGCAGAAGCCCGACGGCACCTTCCGCGTGATGACCCTGGGCTGCTCGACGACCTTCGGCTGGGGGGTCGCGGACGACGAGACCTACCCCGCGCGCCTGGAGGGCATGCTGCGTGAGCGGGGCTTCCCCCAGGTCGAGGTCATCAACGGCGGCCAGCCCGGCTACACCACCTTCCAGGGCCTCTGGCTGTGGCGCAGGCTGCTCCACCGCTACCAGCCCGACCTCGTGCTGGTGGGCTACATCGTGCAGGACGCCCGGAAGGCGGCGTTCTCGGACCTCTCCCAGGCGGTGCTGACCGGCGACCCCGGCTTCGTGCAGAGCCACCTGCTCTACAAGTCCAGGCTCTATGTCGGCATGCAGGTGCTGCTGGGCACGGTCACCGTGCGGGCCAAGGAGCGCGAGGAGGGCGGCGAGGCCGGGGTCTACCGGGTCTCCCCGGAGGAGTACGTGGGCAACCTGCGCGCCTTCACGGACGAGATCCAGGGCGTGGGGGCGACGCCGGTGATGTTCGGCTTCCCGCTGGAGGTCGAGGGCTACACCGAGTTCCACCGCAAGGTGCTCAAGTTCACGGCCTCCGACCTGGGCGTGCCCCACTTCGACCCCTCCGAGGCCGTCACCCGCGCCGCGCGGGAGCAGACCCTCTACTTCCCCAAGGACCGGGGCCACCCCAACGCAGCGGGGCACCTGCTCATCGCCGAGCTGGTCCGGGACTTCCTCATCGACAACAAGCTCATCGGGAGCTGAGAGCCATGCGCGACGCCGCGATTGTCCTGCTGACCCTCAACGAGATCGACGGCCTGCGGCTGCTCTGGGACGAGATCCCCGTCCACGCCTTCCGGGAGACCGTCGCGGTGGACGGCGGCTCCACCGACGGCACCCGCGAGTTCCTGGCCGAGCGGGGCATCCCCATCCTGGACCAGTCCATCCCGGGCCGAGGCGTCGCCTTCCGGGTGGCCGCAGACGCCTGCCGCAGCGAGCGGCTCATCTTCTACTCCCCCGACGGCAACGAGGACCCCGCCGACATCGAGCGGCTGGACGACCTGCTGCTGGGGGGCGCGCGGCTGGCCATCGCCTCCCGCTTCGCCCAGGGCGCGATCAACGAGGAGGACGTCGGCAGCTTCCGCCCGCGGAGCTGGGTCAACCAGACCCTGACGATGCTGGCGAACCTCACCTTCAACTCGGGGACCTACATCACCGACACCATCAACGGCTTCCGGGCGCTGCGCCGCGACGACCTGCTCGCCCTGAACACCAGCGTGAAGCGCTTCCCCATCGAGTACCAGATCAGCATCCGGGCGATGCGGCGGGGCTGGCCCATCGCCGAGCTGGCCACCGTCGAGGGGCAGCGGGCGGGCGGCGAGTCCAAGGCCCTGAGCTGGCCGGTGGGCAAGGACCACCTGCGGGTGTTCCTGACCGAGCTGCCCGGCGCGAAGCTGCTGCGGGAGCGATAGGCGCTACTCGGCCCCCTCCAGCTCCGCAAGGCGCTGCTCCAGGCGGTCCAGGGCGGCGCCGATGGCCTCCTGCTCGGCCTCCAGCACCGCGAGGGCCTGGGGGCGCCCGGCGTCCGCGCTCAGGCGCGCGGCCTCGGAGAAGCGCGCGGCGGCCTCCCGGGTCAGCCGGGCCTGCTTCTCGACCTGGCGCACGCGCTGCTCATAGGAGAAGCCCGCGCCGATCAAGGTCAACGCGAGCGGGATCCCCAGGCTGGTCCAGCGCATCAGACCGGGGCGGTCCGGCTCCGGGCGTTGAGCAGCTCGAGCTTGAGGATGGACAGCGCGCCGCCGGCCAGGCGCTTGAACTCCTGGGGAGACGCCAGGTTGCTCACCGCACGGGCCACGAACTTGGGCCGCAGGTAGAACTTGCGGTGCGCGATCTTGAGCAGCTCAAGGATCTCGTCCTTGGAGAGGTGCTCCTCCCAGCAGGCCGGGACCTCGACGCCGCAGAGCGGGTCCTTCATCATGCGGTCCCAGCAGTCCGCCGCGAACAGGCCCTTCTTGGCGCCGTCCTCGAAGGACTCGGTGCCCGGATAGGGCGAGAACACCGCGAAGACCGCGTACTCGGCGTCGAGCTTGAGCATCTCGTCGACGTTGGCGATGGCCTCGTCCATCGTGCGCTCGTGGGGGCCGGCCAGCATGATGTAGGCGACGCTGCGCACGCCCTCGTCGCGGCACCACTTGAAGACGCGGTGGACGTCGTCGGTGTCGCAGTGCTTGCCCCAGACGTCGAGGCCCTCGTTGTTGGCGGACTCCACGCCGAAGTGGATCTTGGTGCAGCCGGTCTCGGCGCAGCGGCGGATCTGCTCGCGGGTGGTGCCCGCGATGGTGGTCTTGTAGCCCCAGTTGAACTTGAGGCCACGGCGCTCGACGGCGTCGCAGAACTTGAGGACCCACTGGCTGTTCGGGGTGAACAGGTCGTCGATGAAGTGGGTCTCGGTGATGCCCAGCGAGAGGCAGTGCTCCATCTCATCGAGGATGTTGTCGATGTCGCGGATGCGGTACTGCTTCTTGTAGGTCAGGCAGAACGGGCAGGAGTGCGGGCAGCCGCGGCTGGTGATGGCCGTGGTGACCAGCGGGGCCTTGGTGCCCGGCAGGTAGTAGTCGCGGTAGCGCACCCGGGAGCGGTCGGGCCAGGGGTAGGCGTCGAGGCTCTTGGTGGACTTGCGCTCGCGGTTCTTGATGATCTGGCCGCTCTTGTCCTTGAACCAGACGCCCTCGATGCCCTCGAGGCTGCGGCCGGCGTTGTAGGCCTCGACGATCTCAACGAAAGCGTCCTCACCGTCGCCGGTGGTGATCGCGTCGGCGTCCTGGAGCTGGATGGCATAGTCCGGGAACATCGCGCAGTGCGGCCCGCCGAGCACGATGGTCGCGTTCGGGTTGAGCTTTCGCACCGTGTTGATGGTCATCTGAACATCAGGCAGCGAGTGCGTGTACGCGCTGATGCCCACCAGATCGAGGGGGAGGCGCTTGAGCTCGGCCTCGAAGTCGGGGTAGTCCAGGTTGTCGACGACCGGGTCGTAGATCTCGGCGGTGTAGGGCGTCCGGCCCTCGACCGAGGCCTGGATGTACATCAAGCCCAGGGGCGGGAAGCAATAGACGCCGTGCGCCATCGCTTTGGGGATCCCGGCCCAGACACGCATCTGCTCGGGGGGGTTGATGAGCGTAATGTCCATGACATCCTCGTCGGTGGAGCTTTCTGAAGCTTATCTATCCCTGGAACTTCCTGCTGGGGAACACGAGCCCCCAGGGGATGAAGAGGGGAACCTGATCGCGATAGCGGACGTAGTCTTCGCCGAAGACCTCGATGAGCTGGGGCTCCTGGCGCCACACCTTCTCCACGAGCGAGCCCATGAGCAGCAGCGGCACCAGGATGAAGCAGAACGAGGCCGAGTTGAGGGCGAAGCCCACGGCCAGCACGCCCAACAGTTTGCCGTGGATCGAGGGGTTGCGACAGTAGGCGTAGATGCCCGAGGTCACAAGCCGCTGCGTTCGCCCGGCGGTGGGCGACGGTGATCCCTCGCCGCGCACCGAGAGCTGCTCGTAGGTGAACAGCCACAGGAGCGTGCCCAGCACGAAGGTGGCCGCCGCCACGCCCAGGTGGGCCGGCGCCGGGAGGAAGCCGTCCTCGAAGCCCAGCAGGCGATCGAGCGAGAGCGCCGCGAGCCCGATCAGGAAGGTGAGCGGGAAGAGCACGGGGATGTAGACCTTGGCCACCATCAGCAGGATCGGCCGGGACAAGCCCGCGCGGATCATGTTGAGCAGGGTCGACAAGGGGCTTCGCTCCGAGCGGCGCGGCGCATCCGGCTGGACAAGCGGCCACGATCCTTGAGAAGAAGGATCAGTTTAGCCATAGAATACGCCCATGAAAAGAGCCTCGTGTCCGCTGTTGTTCCTCCTGCTGTTGACCGGGTGTGGCGAGGATCCCGCCCTCAAGGCCGCCCGGGAAGAGGCCGCCGCAGAGGCCGCAGAGGGCCCCGGGGTCGCAGGCACCCCCGCGGGCGCCCCGATCCCGGGCGAGGTCGGCGCGCCTGCCCCCGGAGTCCCGGACGAGCCCACCCCCGGAGACCCCAACGAGCCGCCCCCCGGCCAGGTCCAACCCCAGGACGGCATCCGGCCGCCCGAGGGCCCCACGGTCGCGGTCAAGGGCGAGGTGACGCTCCCGGACTACACCGCCGGCCCCGTGCGCATCGACGTGTTCGACGGGGACCACAGCAACATCGGCGGCGGCCCCCGGCCCGGCATCGTGACCCGCCTGGAGATGGACAAACCCGGCCCCTTCGAGCTTCAGATCGCCGAGGGCACCCGGGTCTGGCTCTCCGCCTTCAACGACGAAAACGAGGACGGCCGCCCCAGCCCGATCGAGCCCTTCGGGGAGTACGCCGGCAACCCGGTGGACGCCTCCTCGGCGGTCAACGGCGTGACGATCGTGCTGGAGCGCCGGGACCCGCCGGATCAGCGGGGGCAGTGAGGCTCTGCGTCGTCATCCCGCACCGGCGGCGGCGGGACCTGCTGGGGCGCGCCCTCGCGGCGGTGGAGGGCTGGCCGGTGGTCGTGGTGGACGACACCGACGAAGGTCTGGGTGCCCTGCCCGGCGCGGCGGTGGTCCGCCTGGGCGGGGGGCAGGGCTTCGCGAAGGCGGCGAACCGGGGGCTGGCGGCGGCGCAGGCCGCAGGCTTCACCCACGCGCTGCTGCTGAACGATGACGCCGCGCCCGCGTCGGGCTGCGTCGAGGCCCTCCAGGCGGCCTGGGGGCCCAACGTGGGGGCGGTGGGTCCAGTGCTGGTCGACCCCTCCGGGCGGGTGGAGTCAGCGGGCATGCGGTTCTCCGCGCGCACCGGTCGGCTGCGGCAGCGGACCTCCGTCCCCGATGACGTCACGCCGGTCGACGCGCTGTCGGGCGCCTGCCTGCTGCTGGACAGCGGCGTGCGCTTCCATGAGGGCTTCCGGCACGGCATGGAGGACGTGGCCCTCTGCCGTGATCTCGATGAGCAGGGCCTCTCCGTGCTGCTTGTCCCCTGGGCCCGCTGCGCGCACCTGGGCGGGGCGACGGTGTCCCGGCGGGGGCGGGCGGCGACCCGGCACGCGCTGGCCGGGCACCTGCGGCTGGTGGGGGACGCGCCGCTCAAGCGTGGCCTGGTGGTGGGCTATGCGCTGGCGCAGATCCTGCGGGAGGGTGGCCCTGTGGAGCGGCTGGCGGGGGTGTGGGAGGGCTGGCGGGACGTCAGCTGAGGAGGGACTCGACGGTCTCGGCGACGAAGATGCGGTCGACCCAGGCGTCGAGCTGCGCGGGGACGGCGGTGTTGACACGCTCGGTGGCCCAGGCGGGCACGTCGCCGTAGCGGCCGGCGATGAGGCGGAGGAGGAGGGCGCGGGTGCCCTCCTCACGGCCCTCTTCACGGCCCTCTTCACGGCCCTCCTGACGTCCCTGCTTGAGGCCCTGCTCCCGGCCTTCCTCACGAAGCATGTCCGCCCAGCTCATGTAGTCCTCCACTCGTTCGGGGGTGGCGTCCTGGAGGAAGCGACGGATCCGACGCTCCATCGGGCGCCGCTCGATGCTGGCAATGTACCGCAGCAGCGCAACCATCGCACCCGCGCCGCCCACGGCCTCGGCCGCCTTCCAGGTCTCCAGCCAGCGCGGAAGCCGATCCACCAGGCTGCCCTCGCGGGCGTGCTTGAGGAGCAGCTTGGTGAAGCCGATGAGCGCCTGCGTCTCCAGCACCTCATCGGGCACATGCCCCAGGTCCTCCAGGATGAAACCGCACTCCGGGACCACGTCGCGCACAGCCTCCAGGCTCGGGCCGCGCAAGGCCACCAGCTCGGTCAGCCGCCGGGGCGCCCGCCAGGGCCGGGGGCCGTGGTAGAGCACCACCGGCACGATCGGCGACAGACGACGCAGCCCGGGGTTCTCCCGCTGCTCCCGCTCCCAGATCCGCACCGCATAGCGCAGCAGGCGCCACGGCATCATGCCGTCCTCGCCGGACTGGTGCTCGAACAGCAGAAGCGCGAAAGCGTCCCGGCCGCCCTTCAGGCGAAACCGGAACAGCAGGTCGACGTGCCGCTCCGGGAACGACTCGTCGACGACGCTCGCCGGCATCAGCTCGGGCAACTCGTCAGCCAGCGCCTCGACGAAGGCGGGTGGGAGCACAGCGCGAAGCTGGGTATCCGCCACCTCGGGCCGGGAGAAGATGGTCTTGACGAGCTCGTCGTGCGGGGTCATGCCGCCGAACTATCGCGACGCTTCATTGGCGTACAGTGCTCGACGATTGACTTTACAACTATTGGGGCGCAGCGCCAGCGGGCTCCCCCTCCGACGGCGGGGGCTCCCCCGCTGGCGGCGGGGCCTCCCCCAGCGCCGCCGCGATGGCCTCGGGCAGCGCCGGCTCCAGCAGCACCATGTAGAGGATCAACTCGCGTCGGGCGTCGCTGAACACCGGGCCGTTGATGTCCTCGCGCTTGTAGTCCGACCACAGCCGGGCGAGGTCGAGCTGGTCGTCCTCCGGCGTGAAGCTGCCCCGCGTCAGGGTGCCGTAGTCCCCCGCCGAGAACACCGTGCCCACCAGCGCCCGGAAGTCCCCGGGGTTGGCGTAGGGGTCCAGCCGGTGGCGCAGCAGGAACAGGGCGTCGGAGAGCAGAGCCTCCTGCTTGGGGCTCAGGGTCGCCAGCCAGGGGCGCTCCGCCTCCAGCACCGCGCGCACCCCCGCGACCCGCAGCGCCAGCAGCTCCTCGGAGCGGGCGTGCTCCTTGCGCGCGTCCAGCAGCACCGCCGCGGCCTCCTCCAGCGCCGGGTCGTCCAGCGCGGTCCCCGCCGACAGCTCGCGCCACAGCAGCTCGTAGGCCTGGGCGATCTCGGGCTCGTAGCGCATCACGATCTCGAGCTGCTGCTGCTCGATGCGGGCGCGCTCCTGACGGGCGGTCTCGGCCAGCTCGGCCAGGGCCCGGAGCTGGTAGGCGCCCAGGTCCATGTGCCGGATCCAGATGAGCAGCCGCACGCGCTGCTGGGCGCGTTGGTACTTGGGGAGGAAGGCGTAGTCGTAGAGGAGCTGGGTGAGCGGCGGGTGCGCCGCGTGGTCCATCTCGGCGTCGGCCTCGGCGGCCTGCTCGGCGGAGGGCAGCGGCTGGGGCTCGCTCGCGCACCCCGCGCAGAGGAGCAGCGCGCTCACGGCGAGCCGCAACGTCGCGGGGGTTGGGAGAAAGCGCCGCACGGATGTCGATCCGAACACGCCCCGTCTGGTAGCGTCAACCTCCCGCGTAAGCTTCACCGACAGCGCGGCGGCCTCCCTCCCAGCGGCAAGGAATGCAGCAGCTCCTCCGAAACGGCCTGCTCAGCTCCCTCGCGGCGCTCGCTGCTTCCGTGGGCCTCGCGCTGCTGATCACCTGGCCCGCGGCGCTGGATCTGTCCGGCTCCTTCCTGGGGCACCCGGGCAACGACACCTGGAACCACGCCTGGGGCATGTGGTGGATCCAGTCGGGCATGTTCGAGGCCGGCGAGGTCCCGCTGCGCACGGACCTGGTCAACCACCCCCACGGCGGCACCCTCTTCTACATCGACACCTTCAACGCCGTGATCACCGCGCCTCTGCGGGTGCTGTTCGACATCCCGACCACCTTCAACCTGCTGGTCATCTTCTCGCTGGCCTGGAACGCCTTCGGCGCCTGGGCGCTGGGGCGGCACGTGCTGCGGGACGACTGGCTGGCGGCGGTCCCGGCGGTGGTCTACGGCACGGGGGCCCACATCCTGGGGCAGGCCTACAACGGCATCACCGAGTCCCTGAACACCGGCTGGCTCCCCCTCTACGTGCTCGCGCTGCTGATGACCCTGGAGCGGCCGCGCCCCCTGCGCGGGCTCGCGATGGGGCTCACGCTGGCCATCTGCGCGCTGACCAACTTCTACTACGGGCTGTTCGGCATCCTGGTGTCGGTGCTGGTGGTGCTCCACCGGATCATCACCGCGCCCCGGCTGGTGCGCTGGGGGCCCTTCATCGGCTGGACCGTGGCGGGGGCAGCGCTGTTCTCGGTGCTGGTGGTTCCGGTGCTCCTGCGTCTCTCGGCGAGCATGAACGCCCCGGACGCCATCGTGACCCGCGACCCGGACTTCGTCTGGGCCAGCCTGCTCAACCACAACATGACCGATCTGGTCAGCTTCTTCCGGCCCGGCGCGCACTACTCCCCCGACCTCAAGGCCCTCTACGGCGAGGACCTGCTCATCGTCACCTACCTGGGCTGGGTGGCCATCGCCCTGGCCGGCTTCGCGCTGGCCCGCCACCGGCCCCGCCGCGAGATGTCGCTCTGGATATGGCTGACCGCCATCTTCCTCGTCTTCTCGCTGGGGCCCTACCTGCACGTCGCCGGGGAGTACCTCACCCTCTCCGGGCGGCGGGTGCCCCTGCCCTTCCTGCCCTTCTTCAAGGCGTTCCCGCTGTTCAGCCGCATCTCCCACCCCTTCCGCTTCGTGGTGCCCGCGACCCTGGGGCTGGGGGTGCTCGCCGGCTTCGGGGCGCGGGCGCTGGCCCAGCGGCTGCGGCAGCCCGCGCCACGAGTGGCGCTCGGGGCGTCGGCCCTGGTGATGGCGGAGATCCTGCTGCTGTCCCCGGCCCCGTGGCCGCTGCCGCGCTGCGAGGCGGACATCCCGGAGGTCTACACCCAGGCCATCCATGAGCCCGGCGCGGTGCTCGACCTGCCCATCACCCTGCCCAACCTGGAGCGGGCGGTCTTCCTCTGGTACCAGACCGCCCACGAGCGCCCCGGGCCCTACGGCCTGAACGACCCCCTGCCCGACCCCCTGGAGCGAAACCCGCTGACCTGGATGCTCATCCAGCTCGAGGCCAGCCGCGCTCTGGACCTGCCCCGCATGATGCCGGACCTGGAGCTGGTCATGGGCGGGCGCATGCTGCGGGCGGAGGGATACCGCTATATCGTGGTCCACGAGTCGCTCTACCCCGACCACAAGCGCAAGATGGTGACGACGTTGCTCGACACCCTGTTCGGAGAGCCCGTGCGCCTGGAGGGCGAGGCCGTCGCCGTCTATGAGCTGGTGCCGTGACCCGCAGCCAGGACCGGCTCCGGCAGCTCCGCCGCGCCGTGGAGGAGACCCTCCCTCCGGCAGCGCTGTACCTGGCCGCCGCCGCCGCCATCACCTGGCCCGCCATCCTCCACCTGGACGACGTCATCATCGGCGGCGGCGAGCTGGGCGGCTGGCTGTGGCGGTACGGCTGGCACTTCATGGAGATGGAGGCGCTGGCCGACAGCGACCTGGGGCTCCTCGACCGGGGGATGACCTTCCTGTCCCTCGGCCGCTACCCGGAGACCGGCAACATCCTGGACGTGCTGCTGATCTCCTACCCCCTGCAGTGGTTCCTGGGCCTGCCGGCCCACTACAACGTCAAGGTGCTGCTCATCCTGGTGGGGGACGGGCTGTGCGGCTACGCCCTGGCGCGCAGCATCACCCGGCACCGCTCGGTCGCCCTGGCCGCGGGGCTGGTCGCGGTCATCAACCCGCTGAACATCCAGGACATCCACGGCTCCGGGCTGCGGCAGGTGGTGCTGTGGTGGGTGCTGCTGTTCCCGGTGCTGCTCTTCCGGGCCGAGGACCGTCAGACCCCCCAGGCCGGGGCGCTCGCCGGCCTCTGCCTGGGCCTGGCCGGGGCGTTCTACTGGTTCTACGGGCTGTTCGCCGGTATGTTCTTCGGGATCTGGCTGCTGCGCCTGCTGTGGATCCGCCGCGGCAGCCTGCTGCTGGGCCAGCTCGTGCGCTGGCTGGGGCCGCTGCTGCTGACCACCGCCGTGGTCGGGGGCGCCTTCGCCCTGCCCTACATCCTCGGGGAGGGCAGCGGCGAGACGGTCGGGCAGGGCGCCACCCTCCCGGAGCTGAGCTTCTTCCTCCCCTTCCCCGAGTACGACGTCATCCGTGACGTGCCGCTGCGGCCCTCGACCTACGAGGAGAACGTGCTCTCGTCGCTGAACCGGACCATCATGTCGTCCTGGTCGGCGGACTACCTCATCAACCCGGCCCACCCCCGGGCGCTGCCGATGGTGGTCTTCCTTGGCGGCGTGCTGCCGGCGGTGTTCCTGCGCCCGGGGCCGCGCACCCGGGGGCGGTTCTGGCTGGTGGTGTTCCTGGTGTTCTGGGCGGGCACGCTGGGCCCCTTCCTCAAGTGGGGCGGCGACCTGGACAGCTCCAAGGTCGTGACGGTGGCGGACGCCTGGGTCTTCCGCATGCCCTACACCGCGATGTTCCAGTGGGTCCCGGGCATGAGCCGCATGTTCGGGCCCTACCGCATGGGCTCGATGGTGGCCGTGGCCTCGGTGGCCCTGGTCGCCCTGGGGCTCTCCCGGGTGCCGGGCGGCGCCTGGCTGCGGCGGGGCACCGCGCTGCTGGCCATCGTCGCGACGCTGCTGCAGGTCAGCTACCGCTGGGAGATCGGCCCGGTGGCCAAAGGCTCCTTCCAGCCCACCATGTGGCGCGCGCCCCTGAAGGTCTCCGCCCTGTTCGTGCCGGACTTCTACCTCCAGGAGCTGGACCCCGAGGAGCAGGCCGGCGTCATCGAGCTACCCCTGGAGCGGCAGCAGGACCTGCTCTACTACTACCAGCTCCACCACCAGTGGAAGGTCTACCGGGGCTGGGCCACCCCCCCCGCGGTCCCCCCGCCGTTCCGGGAGGAGGGCGCCGGGGGCGCCCCCGGCGCGCGCATGCGCTACCTCGCGAAGCAGGACCTCTACGGCCGCGAGGCCGGCGACACCCTGCTCTCCCTCTCCCGGACCCCCACCGAGACTGCGATCGACGAGCTGGACGTCAACGACCTGACGGAGCTGCTGGTCTCGTCCAACTACCGCTACATGATCGTCCACGAGCGTGGGTATTACCTTGTGGATCCTGCAACCGGACCCCTGCTCTACCGCGACGTGGTGCGCCGCCTGGAGCAGCGCCTGGGCCTGACCGCCCGCGAGGTCGTCGAGGTGGCCTGGTTCGACTACCCCGGCAACGAGTTCAGCGTGCCCGACGGCCCGGTCTACGTGCCCTGGTCCTCCCACGAGGTGAACCTGCCGGACCAGGAGATGCCCAACCGGTACTTCATGTCGGTCTTCGATCTCTCCACGCTGATCGACGCCTTCGAGGGGCCGCTGCCCGATCTGGGCGCGCCGAGCCCCGACGGCGAACCCTCCGGGGCGCCCGAGCCGCCCGACGAAGACCGCCCTCCGCAGCCCGAAGACCCCGAAGCCGGTGAGAAGGCCGGCCGGGAGCACCACGAGGTGGAGCACCGCGCCGCGCCCGCCGGCGCCCCCCGGGAAGATCAGTGATCGGGGCCGCCGACTTGACAGCGGGCCCGCATCGGGCTCCAATCATGGTCGCGTCGCCTCGGAGCGTGATGAACGTGCGCACCTCATCCCTCGCAGCCACGCTGGCTCTCACCGCCCTGGCCCTCCAGGGGGGCTGCACCGCGATCAAGGCGACCGTGCCGATGGCCCAGGTCGAGGACGCCTGGGGCGACGCCCGCGAAGCCGACGCCGAAGCCCGCGCCCTCTACGAGTACACCCTGGCCGAGCAGTACCGCCTCAAGGCCCGCGAGGAGTGGGGCTACTCCGACTACGGCGACGCCGAGGAGCTGGCCCGCAAGGCCCTCGACTATTGCCGCCAGGCCGAGGAGATGGCCCTCTACGGCGCCACCGACGACGACGCCCAGCGGCGCCACGAGATCCTCGAGAACCTCGAGGAGACCGAGGACTTCGTCCCCGAAGAGATCAACCGCCAGTCCGCCCCCGACGAGGACGAGGAGGACTTCGAGTGGGACGAGTGAGCCCCCCCCGCGTCGCCGCGCTGGTGGTGCTGCTGGCGTCCGGGTGCGTGCGCCTGGAGACCCTCCAGCGTGACCACGCCGAGGCCACCCGCATGTTCGAGGAGGCCGGCGCCCTCAACGCGAAGGAGTGCACCCCCTACGAGTACGCGATGGCGCAGTCCCATCTCGCGTTCACCGAGCTGGAGTTCCGGCAGGGCGACCCCGGCCGCGCCCGGGAGCACCTGGACATCGCGCTGGAGAACGCCTCCATCGCCCTGAACACCGCCCCGAGCTGCATCCCCAAGGACCGCGACGGGGACGGCATCACCGACGACGTCGACGACTGCCCCGACGAGCCCGAGGACTTCGACGGCGTCGCCGACGAGGACGGCTGCCCCGACATCGTCTACGACACCGACGGCGACGGCATCCTGGACGACGCCGACCCCTGTCCGAAGGACCCCGAGGACCTCGACGGCTTCAAGGACTCCGACGGCTGCCCCGACCTGGACAACGACGAGGACGGGGTCCCGGACACCACCGACGGCTGCCCGATGGTGCCCGAGGACCTCGACGGCTTCATGGACGGCGACGGCTGCCCCGACGAGGACAACGACGGCGACGGCTTCCTCGACCCGCAGGACAACTGCCCCGACGTGCCCGGCACCGAGAACGGCTGCCCGCCCTCCGACTCCGACGGTGACGGCTTCATGGACCCGGTGGACGCCTGCCCGTCCGAGCCCGGCGTCGCCCCCGACGGCTGCCCCATCCGCGACGCCGACGGCGACGGCCTGCTCGACAACGTCGACCAGTGCCCCAACGAGCCCGAGAACTTCAACGAGTACCTGGACCAGGACGGCTGCCCCGACGTCAAGCCCCAGAAGGTGAAGATCGCCAACCGGCAGATCGTCATCGAGGAGCAGATCCAGTTCCAGACCGGCAAGGCGATCATCCGCCCCGAGAGCTACGGCATCCTCGACTCGGTCATCCAGGTCCTCAACGACTACCCGCAGATCGAGGTCCGCATCGAGGGCCACACCGACAGCGACGGCAGCGACGAGTCCAACATGCGCCTGTCCAAGGACCGCGCCGACGCCGTCTTCGAGTACCTCATCGCCCACGGCGTCGACGCCCGCCGCCTGGAGACGGTCGGCTTCGGCGAGACGAAGCCCATCGACACCAACAAGACCGCCGAGGGCAAGCAGAAGAACCGCCGGGTCGAGTTCCACATCACCAAGGGCCTGGACGAGTAGCTCACTCCTCGGCTGAGGGGTCTCCGTAGGCCGGGTTCGTCAGGAAGCCCGCGTCGGTGAGCGCGTCGAAGAAGGCCAGCAGGTCGGCGCGCTCGTCGTCGGTGAGGATGAAGCCGCCCACGAAGTTGCTCTTGTAAGGGTTCCCGGCGCCGTCCCCGGCGTAGGGCCCCTCGGTGAGGGTGCGGCCCCCGGCGGCGTAGTGGTCGATGACCCCGTCCAGGGTCTCGATCGAGCCGTCGTGCATGTAGGGCGCGGTCACCGCGATGTTCCGCAGGGTGGGCGCCTTGAAGCGCCCCATGTCCTCAGCCTCGCCGGTGATGGCCTGGATGCCGGTGTTGTCGGCGGGGTAGGCCCCCGCGCCGTCGACGTTGTAGAGCCCGGTGTTGTGGAACGCGACCTCCGCGTCCAGCAGGCCCTGGTGGTCGATGCTGTCGGAGAAGGTCGTCCCGCCGTGGCAGTGGAAGCACTCCAGGCGCTCGGAGAAGAACAGGGTCATGCCGCGCTTCTGGGCGTCGGTCATCGCGTCGGCGTCGCCGTTGAGGTAGCGGTCGTAGGGGGCGTCGCCGGAGATGAGGCTGCGCTCGAAGGCCGCGATGGACTGAACGACGCGCTCGACGGTGAATGGATCTCCGTCGCCGGGCCAGGCCGCCTCGAACAGCGCGGCGGTCTGCGGATCCGCCGACAGCTCGGCCGTCAGCGCAGACTCGCGGTCCGCCATGCCCATCTCCACGGGATCATCGCCGAACAGGGGCAGCAGGGCCTGGGTCTCCAGGGTGTCCAGCAGGGGGTTGGCCCAGGCGTAGCGCGAGCTGTACGCCGCGTTGGCCAGGGACATGGGGCCCCGGGGGTGGGCCTCGCCGGTGGTGCCCAGGCCGGTCGCCCGGCCGTCGGTGAAGGCCAGCTCCTGCTTGTGGCAGCTCGCGCAGGACATCGCCCCGGTCACCGAGAGCCGGGTGTCGTAGAACAGGTGGCGCCCCAGCTCGACCTTGGCAGGGGTCATGGGGTTGTCCGCAGGCACGACCGGCTCGGGGAAGTGGAGGGGCAGATCCCAGATCCACGCCGGGCCCGTGCAGGCCAGCAGCAGCAGCGCCAGCATCACCGCGCCGAGAACAGCGAGGCGGTGGTGACCGGCTCGCCGGTGGAGAGGTCCATGCCCAGGGCGTCGTAGACCGCCGCGCAGCTCGCGTCGTCGGTGCCCATGCAGGTCGGCGCGCGGACCAGGGGGCCGAGGTCCACGACGACGGTGTCCCCCAGCGCCACCTCAGCCGAGGCCCGGTTGGGCCGGTCGCAGCCGGTGATGTCGCCCACGGTGCCCTGGCAGCCGGCGCTGCCCAGGTGGACCTGGCCGCCCTGGCCGTCCCGCTCGTAGTCCAGGCGGATGAACTTGTAGCCCGCCTGCCAGGTCCAGTGCATCGAGGTCGTGGAGAGCGGAGCCTCGGCGGCGGCGGGGTTGTCGTGGTTCTGCTCGAAGGGCACGCCCACGGTGAAGGCCAGGCCGGTGTAGTCGCCCTCCCGGGTGCGGCCGGTCACCGTGGTGTTGGTGGAGGGGGTGCCGTTGAGGCAGCCGTCCTCGAAGTCCAGCAGCACCGTGCCGTCCTTCGCCCAGGCGCCGTCGTCATCGATCCGCAGGGGCTCCCGCTTGCCCTCGTCGTCGAGCAGGGCCAGGTCGTGGAGGAACAGGCGGAAGTCGGTGATCTCCACGGTGGCGCCGTCGGTCAGGGTGACCGGCCCGCCGCAGACGAAGGGGCTGTCCTCGACGACGGCCTCGAAGTTCAGGGTGACCTCGGCGTTGGCGCAGGCCACGAGCATCAGGAACGCGGTCATGGGGCGATCTCCTCGAGGGTCACAGACACCGTAGCCTGCTGCACGAGGTTCGCGACCAGGGCGCGCGCCAGGGCGTCCTCGTCGAGGTCGGCGAAGGCCACGCCGTCCATCCAGGTGGAGAGATCGCGGGTCCAGGTGACGGCCGCGTGCCCCCCGCTGCCCCGGACGATGGCCGCGTCGAGATCGCTCAGCGCGCCGTAGTTCAGGCTGGTCTGCACCACGAAGGGCACCGGCGCGCCGCCCCCGACCGACCAGCGCCCCTCGACGTAGAGGCTGGTCCCGAACAGATCCGGGGTTTCGGGCAGGTGGAGGGTCTCGGTCAGCGAGCGCGCGAGCAGGGCGTGGACCTCGCAGTAGCGGGCGGCCGGGAAGCGCGCCGAGCCCAGGGTCGAGGGCGCGGGCGCGGCCAGGTCCTCGGCCACCGGCGCGGGCAGGATGGAGGGGTCGCTGTCGTCCCCGTGGCTGGCCCAGGCGACCCCGCTGCCCAGCAGCGACCAGCCACCCGCCTGCTGGTTCACCGAGCAGGCCACGAGCTGCAAGCTCCAGGTCACCGCCCAGGCCCGGTCCACCTCGACGTGGTAGCCGGCGGCGGTGTCCACCGACCAGCCGCCCTTCTCACCCGGGGTGAGCCCCTCGGTGACGAAGCGGCTGCGGTAGACCACCTCGGAGAGGGTCACGCCCGCTGCCGGCGCGGCGGAGTCCTCCTGCGGCCCGGCGGCGCAGCCCAGGGCGGCCAACGCGAGGGAGAGCAGGAGCGGACGCATGGGATCTCCGAGGCTTGGGGCACCTCACAGGTAAGCAAACGCCGTGCCAGCGCCTGAAGCGCGTCGGGCCCGCCGAGGTGCGTTTCCTGCACCCCAGCGGGCCCGAGCCCTGCACATCCTGCAGAGAGGGCTAACCCTCGCGCTGCACCGCCGTGCGGGCCAGAGCCGGCGTCGGCGCCTGCGCGCCCACCCCGACCGGGGCCGGCTGCGTCGTGCCCTCGCGGAGGCTCTCAATCCACAGGATCACCCCGCGGATCGCCGTGATCAGCGTCACCGCGTAGAAGATGCTGAACTGGATGTGGAGCTGGAGCACCAGCCCGTAGGCCAGCCCGATGGCGCCGCCGAAGATGATCTGGTTGCGCTTGTCGTGGGGCGAGGTCATCGGGTCGGTGATCATGTAGAACATGAACAGGATGTAGGCGACGCCCGTGGCCGGGGCGAGCTCGGCCTGGAGGGGGCTGCCCCAGATGAACGAGCGGATGATCGCCTGCAACACGAAGCCGGCGATCCAGGCCAGGATCACGCGGATCCGGCTGGTGTAGAGCAGGTTCAGGCGCAGTCCCAGCAGGGCGATGAACGAAGGCAGGACCCAGTCCTCGACCCCGTGGAGGTGCGCGGTCATGCCCCAAGGCAGCGTGCCGGTCCACTGCCACACGTAGAACACCACCGCGATCGCGAAGTTCGAGGGGTTCATGAAGTGGCGGTAGCGGCCTCGGACCTTGACCCGGAACAGGAACTTGGAGCCGATGGCCAGCGTGATGGCCAGCGCCATCATCCACAGCCGATGGTTGGTGTAGACGAGGAAGGACAGGGTGATCGACGTCATGTGCGCGGAGAGCAGGAAGTCGATGAACTTCAGCGGCCCCCCGCCCAGGTAGGCCATCGGGCGGTTGTTGGCCTTGGCGTCGACGGTCTCGAACAGGATCGCGGTGACGTAGCCGGTGATCAGGGCGACGAACACCTGGGCGATGGCCTGCTCGAAGCCGAACCAGTAGTGTCCGAAGAAGGTGAACACGGTCGCCAGGGTCGCGGAGGTCCGCAGGCCGTTGCGGGGATCGCGCTTCTTCTTCTCTTTCTTGGGCGCCGCGTCGGCGGCGGGTGCGGTGGCGGCGGTCAAAGCGTACCTCCGTTGTTGGCCAGGACGATGGTGTGCCATCCAGGGGTCAGCGTCAACGCGTCCTCATGGACGGCGCCGCCGCGATCCCGCCAGCGGATGGAGAGGGAGAGGGGGGTGTCCTCGGGGACGTCCCCGAGGCCCATGAAGACCGCCGGCGCGCGCTGGCCGGTGTGGCCGTTGCCGCCGTCGACGAAGGCGATGCGCTCGCCGCCGTCGGGGGTCTTGAGGGTGACGTAGGCGCCCACCGCCGGGGTGCCCTCGCGCCAGCTCGGGAAGCCGGCGTGCGAGGTGGTGTGGGTGGGCGCGGCGGGCGCGGCGTCGGCAGCCTCGGCCTCGGCGGCCTCGGCCTCCGTCGCAGCGCCCTCTTCCGTGAGGCCGTCTTCATCGACCTCATCGACGGGCTGCGGCGCGGCGGCGATCAGGGAGGCGTCCACCGGCAGCAGGATGTTGAGCCCCAGGAAGCGGCCCGGATCCGGCGCGTCGTTGCGCAGGAAGATCGAGTCCTCCCACTGACAGGCGAAGGCCATGTCCAGGTCGCCGTCCCCGTCCACATCCCCCGTGGCGATCCCGCGGGTGTTCGGGGTCAGCCCAGGCATCAGCTTGGGGGCGAGGTTGGCGTACAGCTTGGAGCCCTTGACCCAGAAGGGGTTGTAGTCCCAGCCGTCGATGTCCGACCGCCAGTCGATCTTCGGCCAGTTGTGGGGGTCGCGCACCAGGTTGTCGTTGATGATGCCGAGCTGCCCGAGGTCGGCCCACTTGTTGATGGTGCCCTTCATGAAGCCGGTGGCCTGGACCAGCTCGGGCTCCCCGTCGTTGTCGAAGTCGTCGAAGATGGACTCCCAGGACCAGGAGCTGTGGGCGATGCCCACCTCATCCCCGTGGTCCTCGTAGGGGGCCACGCCCTGGGCCATCTTGTTGGTCTCGCCGGTGCTCATCCACAGGTAGTGGGTCTCCTGCATGCCGAACTCGGAGGCGATGTTGCTGACATACATGTCGAACAGGCCGTCCTTGTTGACGTCGGCGAAGTCGATCCCCATGCCCTTGAAGGAGTCGTGGCTGACCCGCATCGAGGTGGGCTTGTTGAAGGCCGGCTCCCCGACCAGCTCCTCGAAGACCACACGGCCGGGCTCTGAGCGGTTCCACAGGAGCTGGTCCGGCCCGTGGTCGTTGGCCATGTAGACCTCGGGGCGGTCGTCATGGTCCAGGTCGGCCGCGCCGATGGCCAGGGTCCAGCGCCGCTCCCCCTTGCCGGGGAACACATCCCCCTGGTCGACGAAGTTCACCGAGGGGGCCTCGCCAGCGGTGGCTCCGCTCCACAGGAAGACGTGGTTGGAGCCACCGTTCTCGGCCCAGGCGAAGCTGTCGTTCATCTCGAAGTAGCTGTTGACCGACGGGTCGTGGATGCGATCGCCGTCCCGGAAGTAGTTGCCCAGGACCAGGTCGAAGTGGCCGTCGCCGTCGATGTCCGCCGAGGTGATCGGCAAGGTGTGCCACACCGGCTGGGGATCCGCCAGCAGGGTCTGATGGTAGTAGGAGCTGTTGTCCAGCGGCGCGCCGGGCCCCAGATCTCCGGTGTCCTTGCGCAGCAGCAGCATGGGCGAGCCGCTGGCGAAGGAGATCAGGAGGTCCGCGAGGCCGTCCTCGTTGAAGTCGCCGATGAGGCAGGTGCCCGGGAAGCCCACGCCCGGGTTGAAGTGGGCGCCGAAGTCCACAACCACCGGGGCGTAGCGCTCGGGGGTGCCCGGCGCGGGGGCCAGGGTCACCGACTTGGAGCGGATGTCGCTGTAGCAGAGGTCGTTGGCCAGGCCGTCGCCGTCCAGGTCGCCGATGGCGATCGACGCGCCGACGGTGTGGACGTAGGCCTCGAGCTGCGGCGCGTACTGGTTGATCCCGTGGACGACGCCCTCGGGGACCGGCGCGATGGGCAGGGGGAGCTGCTCGAACGCGAAGCGGGCGGCGAGCACATCAGCCTCAGAGTCCGGGGCCTCAGGGAGCTGGGCCATCGCGGCGATGAAGCCGATGGTCGCGAGCACCGCGAGCTGAGCCGGCCAGGTGCGGTAGGGTTTATCAGGAGCTTGGCTCATTCAACTTCTCCGAAGGGGGCTTGTTCCGTGCCGCCCGCCCGAGGCGCGGGAGGGCTGCCTTGTCAGCAATGGGTGTGCCAGCCCTCGCGGCGCCTTCCAGGGGGGAGGATGCGGAAACGGCATGTCGAGGGTGCCAGATCTGCACACGTTCAGACATCGATCGGGGCGTCGCTCAGGGGCAGCCCCTCCTCCTCATGGCCGCGCATCAGCAGCCGGAAACCTGCGGCGATGCCACCGAAGAGCAGCCCGCCGGCCAACAGGAACACCGCGACGCCGCTGGGGGGCGGCCCGTCGAAGCGCACCGAGAGCTTCCGCGTCACGGTGGCCTCGCCGTCGGTGAGGGAGAGGATCGCGAGGCCGGGGCTGGCCGGCGTCCAGGACGCCTCGCCTCTGGTCAGGGCCAGGGGCGCGGTCTCCTCCAGCACGCTGCCGGGCCGGCTGGTCACGGTGAGGGTGGCCTGCGGGGAGGCCCCCACCGCGCGCACCGTCACCGGCTGCCCCTCCACGGGGGCCTCCGGGGTGAGCTGCAGCTCAGCGGCGAACGCTGTGCCGAGCAGGCCCCATCCGATGAGGGTCATGGGGTCACCCCCTCGTCGCCGGGCACGCCGAAGGTCACCGCGGCGGCGAAGCCCAGCGAGCCCACCAGCCACACCGCCAGCGCGCCGATCGCGTAGGGCCGGCCCGCGCCGGCGATGGCCACGCCGTACAGCCCGTCCCGCACCTCGCCGACCACGCCGTAGATCAGCAGCCCGATGAGCACCCCGGGGATCACCCACTTGACCAGCGCGTCGAAGCCCGCCGGGATCTTGAGCCGCCCGTGGGCGTTCAGGAAGTCGCGGATCTTCGCCGGCCCCAGCACCCAGCCCACCACCACGCACTCCACGAGCCCGGTGAGGAGCAGCCCGTAGCTGAACGCCCAGTGGTCCATGAGGTCCAGGAACGTCAGGCCCATCGTGCCGTCGCCGTCCAGCCCGGGGTCGATGACCTTCGGCCAGGCGAACAGCGCGCTGCCCAGCGCCCCGACCACGCACACCGCCACGAGGATGCCCGCCCGGGTCTTCGCCCGCAGCTTGTCCTGGAGGGCGCTGGTGAGCGCCTCCACCAGCGACACCGAGGAGCTCAGGCCCGCCACCAGCAGCAGGGTGAAGAACAGCACCCCGAACAGCTTCGCCCCGGTGGGGAAGCTGGCGATGCCCTGGGGCACAATGAAGAACATCATCGACAGGGTGGACGCCTTGGGCACCATCGAGAACGCGAACAGCATCGAGAAGATCGCCAGCCCGGCGATGAATTCGAAGGCGCAGTTCATCGAGGCGATCATCAGCCCGCTGGCGGCCTGATCGGAGCGCGCCGGCAGGTAGCTGGCGTAGGCCGTCATGATGCCGAAGCCCAGCGAGAGCGTGAAGAAGATCTGGCTGAACGCGCCGTGCCACACCGCGGGGTTGCTCATGGCGTCGAAGTCGGGGGTGAACAGCAGGTAGACCCCCTGCACGCCGCCGTCCAGGGTGACGCCGCGCAGGATCATCACCACCATGAACACCCACATCAGCGGCACGAAGAGCTTCACCGCCGCCTCGATGCTGGAGGCCCCCCGCCAGGTGATCACGAGGTTGGCCACCCACACCAGCACCACGAAGGCCACGTTCCGCCAGGAGCTGAGCATGTCGAAGAAGAACGCGATGGGGTTCGGGACCGCGCCCGCGGGCAGCCCGCCGGCCGCCGCGTCCCCGAAGGCCGGCAGCGCGACGCTGGCCGCCCAGAGGTCCTCTCCCAGGGCGCCCACCCACATCCCCAGCACCCAGCCCAGGATTGTGATGTAGTACATCGTGATGAAGGTCGCGCTGCCCAGGCCGAACCAGCCCGCCAGCTCCGCCGGGCGCCCGCCCGCCAGCCGCATCGCCTCGGGGAACGACCGCCCCGACCAGCTCCCCAGGCCCAGCTCCAGCACCAGGACGGGCAGCCCCACCACGAACAGCGCCACGAGGTAGGGCACGTAGAAGGCCCCCGCGCCGAACCGGTACGCGTTCGCAGAGAAGAACACGATGTTGCCCAGCCCGATCGCCGAGCCGGACGCAGCCAGGATGAAGCCCAGCTTGCTGGACCATTGCGAGCGCTCGCTCATCGAGCCTCCCGGGTGCGGTGGGACGGCTGGATACCACACATGGGCGCCAATGTCGCGCTCTCCTTGTCCGAAGGGCGCTCTCCGCGTTCTGCAGCAGGCCGACCGGCGGTGCGCCACCCTGGCGCCGCGATCGGCTCGGAGGCCCGAAAATCCGAAAATCAGTGCCGATTAAGATAAGTGTATCCTTGTCTTTCAAAGCCCGGACAGAAACTGTCCGCATCCGCCGGTCAATTCCCGGCCACGCTCACAGGCTCGGGCTATACTGAAGGTGTGTTCAGAGAGGGACGCGGCGCCACCCCCGACAGCCGCCGCCTCACCCCTGGCACCCGCCGTCGCCCCTGCGTGCCTCCTCCGGCGCGCCTCGGGGTGGAGTCCGTCCGACGAAGAAACCCGATGGGAGTGGACCAATGGAACTCAACAAGGCCCAGAAGCTGGTGAAGATGGTCGAGCTGATGAACCGCCGCGGCGGCATCCGCGCGACGGAGTTCATGGATCGTTTCGAGCTGGACCCGCGCACCCTTCGCCGCTACCTCGCCGATCTTCGCGGGCTCAACCTCCCGATCGAGGACAACGGCACCGGCTTCGACCGCACGATCGCCCTCGACCCCAGCTATCGGCGCGCGGGCGTGCAGCTCACCCTCCCCGAGGTCCTCTCCCTGCACTTCGGGCGCAGCCTGTTCACCTTCCTGGACGGCACCCAGTTCGCCGCCGATCTGGACGACGCCATCGAGCGCCTGGCCCCGGCCATCCCCCGCGCCCACGCTGACGTCACCCGCGACCTCGACCGCCGCTTCATCGCCGTGCCCGAGCACGCCAAGGATTACGGTGAGATCGGCGACATCATCGACGAGGTCATCACCTCGCTCATCTACAACAACCCCGCCAGCGTCGAGTACGCCAAGCCCGACGGCGTCAGCCGCCGCTACGACCTCGAGCCCTACACCCTGGCCACCTACCGCCAGGGCCTCTACCTCTTCGCGCGGGATCGCGCGGACGACCGGGTCAAGACCTTCGCCATCGAGCGCTTCGTCAGCTTCTCCCGCCGCCGCCTGGAGAAGTACGTCATCCCCGATGACTACGACCCCAACCAGCTCGTGGCCGACTGCTTCGGCATCATCGGCGGCGAGGCCATCGAGCTGAGCGCCGTCTTCGACGCCTCGGCGGCCCCCTACGTCGCCGAGCGCCGCTGGCACCACTCCCAGCACCTCGAGGTGCTCGACGACGGGCGGCTGCGCCTCACCATGAAGGTCGGCCTGAGCCAGGAGCTGGTGAGCTGGCTGCTCGGCTTCGGCGGCGCGGTGCGCGTCGAGGGCCCCGCCCCGCTCAAGGAGCGCCTCCGCGCCGCCCACCTGGAGGCCCTCGAGCGCCTGAGCTGAGCGCGCCCCGGGCTGAGCGCGCCCCGGGCTGAGCGCGCCCCGGGCTGAGCGCGCCCCGGGCTGAGCGCGCCCCGGGCTGAGCGCGCCCCGGGCTGAGCGCGCCTCGGGCTGAGCGCGCCCCGGGCCTTCGCGCGGGCTGTGCAACCGGTTAGGGGAACGCTCCGAAGCATTCAGGAGACCCCCATGGCCGCTGAGTCCGCGCGCGCGTACCTTGAGCCAGCCGGCATCCGGGTCCGTGACCCGATCACCAACAAGTCCGTCTGGCTCGCCGGCATGTTGACCGACGGGCGCGTCGAGGACGGCGTGCTCCACTTCAACTTCGAGTTCACCCGGGCGCACAGCCGGGACGACCGCGCGCGCATGCTGGAGGCCCTGCTGCTCAACCTCAAGGAGCGCTGGCCGGGGCCGGTGGTGCCCAACGTGATGGTCGAGGGGGTGCGCCGGGGTGGCGGCCCCGCGCCCGCCCAACCGCCTCCCCCTGGGAAGGAGAAGGCCCCGAAGGACCCTGTGAGGGGCATGAGCGGCCCCGGCATGCAGGCCCACGGCGGCCCCGTCCAGCTCCAGCCCATCGAGGGGGTGCGGCACGTCATCGCGGTCGCCTCGGGCAAGGGCGGGGTAGGCAAGTCCACCATCGCCACCAACCTGGCGGTCGCCCTGGCCCACGCCGGGCACGCCGTGGGCCTGATGGACGCCGACATCTACGGCCCCTCCCTCCCGCTCATGATGAACGTGCAGGGCCGCCCGGTGGCCAACGCGAAGCGCCAGGTCATCCCGCTGATGTCCTACGGCGTCAAGTGCATGTCCATCGGCTTCATGGTCGACGACACCGAGCCCATCATCTGGCGCGGTCCCATGGTCATGGGGGTCGTCCGGCAGTTCCTCCAGGACGTGGCCTGGGCTCCGCTGGACGTGCTCGTGGTCGACCTGCCCCCCGGCACCGGCGACGCCCAGCTCACCATGATCCAGAACGTGCCCATCGCTGGCGCCGTCATCGTCACCACCCCCCAGGACATCGCCCTGCTGGACGCGAACCGCGGCCTGGAGATGTTCCGCAAGCTCGACGTGCCCGTGCTCGGGGTCGTCGAGAACATGAGCTGGTTCGAGCTGCCCGACGGCGGGCGCATGCACCCCTTCGGCGAGGGCGGCGGGGCCCGCATGGCGGCGCGCTACGGGGTGGACCTGCTGGGGCGGATCCCCCTCGACGGCGCCATCCGTGAGGGCGGTGACTCGGGCACCCCCGTGGCGCTCGGTAGCGGCGCGGCGGCGGTGACCTTCGCCCACATCGCCCGCGTCGTCGCCGCCAAGCTCGGCCTCTAACGCCGTGCTTCGTCGATCCGGCGCAGCCCCTCCAGCAGCAGGAAGTCCGTCTTCCGGGTGACGTTGGGGGGGGGCGACGCCGCCCCGAAGCGCACCGCGAAGCGCCCCTCGTCCCACAGCAGCAGCGCGAAGAAGGCCTCCTCCCCGGCCTCGTTGCCGTGGGTGGCGTGCACGACCTGCCCCTCCGCGAGGTAGACGAGCCCCCGGTGCGCGCCCCCGCTCAGGGAGACCTCCGCGGTGCGCCCGCCCAGGGAGAGGGTCTGGATGAGGTCGGCCAGGGACAGCTCCGAGAGCTGGCCGCTGACCCCGGCGTCCCCTCCGACCGGCTCGGCGCGGGCCACCGCGCGGCGCAGCCGGGCCATGAGCACCGAGAGGTTGACAGGCTTCTCCAGCACGTCCTCGGCGCCCAGGTCCAGCCCGCGCGCGATGTCGCGGGGCCCGGAGTGGTCGGTCAGCAGGAAGACCGCGATGCCGGCGGTGTCGGGGTCCTGCTTGAGGTCCATCAGCAGGCTGAGGCCGTCCAGGCGACGCAGGCGCAGGTTCGCGATGAGCGCGGCGGGCTTGCGGGCCCGCGCCCGGGTCAGGGCGTCCTGGCCGTCGGCGACCACGTCGACCTCGTAGTTGGCGCGGGCCAGGCGGGTCTCCAGCGCGGTGACCTGGGCGGCGTCCCGCTCCGCGATCAGCACGAGGCGCCGGGCGTCGCCCCCGCTCCCGCTGAGCTGGGCGCGGAGCTGCTCGCGGCGCAGGACCCGGGAGAGCGCGGCGAGCACCCCGGGGTCGTACTGCGCGCCGTCCCCGTCGAGGATCTCGGCGGCGTCGGTGGTGGCCTGCGGGCCGGCGTCCACCACCCGGCTCACGGTGAACAGCAGCTCCGCGCCGAGGTGGTCGGCGGGCAGGGTGGGGGCCGCGAGCCGCCGGTCGAGGGCCTGGAACAGGGGCAGCAGCGGGTAGGGCGGCCGGTGGGGCTCCAGGATGCCCATCGCCGTGGCGAAGCGGCCGGTGTCCACCCCCTCCTGCGGCGTGTCCCCCAGGCTGCCGGCCATCGCGGTCAGCTTCTCCAGGTGGAAGAACAGCGCCGCCACCGACACCGCGTCGACCTGCTCTTCCGAGAGCCCCTGCTCACGGGCCAATTCGCCGGCCAGGGCGCTGAGACGCCGGATGCGCGCCCGCAGGCCGACCTGCTGCGTCTCGCCGGCCAGCAGCGCGAACTCCAGGATGCCCAGGAAGAAATCCCGCGCCGCCCCGTAGGGCACCGCAGGCAGGTGCGCGGGCCCGAAGCCGGGCACGGCCATCACCCGCAGGCCGGGGGTCACCCGCCGCCAGGCCCCGACGTAGGGATCCACCTGACCGCTCAGGGCGTCCCGGTGCACCACCCGGTCGCAGGTCCCGGCCTCCACCAGCGCGGTGATCTGGTCCGGGTCGTCCACGATCTCGACCGCCTCGCCCTCCACCTCGGCGAGGTGCCGCAGGGCCCCCAGCCGCTTGATGTTGGTCTCCAGCACGGCGGTCACCCGGGGGCGATCGTCCCGGGCTGGGGCAGCCGAGGCCGCCGCCGCGAGCGGGGCGGGGACGAGCTGGTCGATCAGCTCGATCAGGGCGCTGCGCGAGGTCACGAACAGGCGCAGGCGCTGGGCGCGGGTGAGCTGCTGGGCCCGCTTGAGCCCCGGGATCCGGGTGGGGTCGATCACCAGGAGCGAGAGCACCTTGCGGCTGTCGTCGAAGAAGGTGGGCACGACCTGCTCGTCCCGGATCAGCTCCGGGGGCAGCAGGCGCAGCACGTCCGGCGCGATGCTGATCCGCCCGACCTTGTCGGCGGGCACCATGCGGAGCTGGAACTGCTCGGCCACCGCCCGCGCGAGCCCCTCCTCGTCCACCAGCCCCAGCTCCAGCGCCAGCTCCCCGAAGCGCCCCCGCTCCCGGGTCCGCAGCTCGCCCAGCACATGCTCCACCTGAGGGGGGGTCAGGAGCTTGAGGTCGACCATCACTTCGCCGATCCGGCGGCGGCTCATCGGGCCCTCCGTACACGCTGCGTGCAAGCATACGCCGTGGCAGGCGCTACAATCAGCGGCGCCCCAGGAGGGAGCCTCCCTTGGCCGACGAACGGAAGCCGACGGTCACCGCCCCGGCGGATGAGAAGCGCGCGCACCAGTACGCCCGCGAGGTGTTCTTCAACCTCGTCAAGTTCGCCCGAACCGCGCGCCTCTATGGCGCAGAGCACAAGAACTCCGCGCGCTTCCGCGATGCGTTCCTCAGCGCGTCCCAGAGCTACCTCGACGCTTTCGGCTGGCTGGAGGTCGAGCTGGACGGCGACGCGATGAACCACCTCGGGCGCGAGCTGCTCGCGCAGGGCACCGCGGGGGGGGAGATCGCCGCCAACCTGTATGTGGAGGGCGTGCGCTCGATCTCGATCCAGCGCGGCGCGACCGAGGGCGAGCTGATCCGCCTCTCCGAGCTGCTCACCCGCAACTGGGGCGACCGCTCCACCTACGACGAGGACCTCGTCGCGGCCCTGTGGCGCGCGGAGTTCTCCCACATCCACGTCGACGTCGCCCACCGCTTCGCCCAGGAGGACGACCTCGCCCTGGACGCCCTGCGCGCCGACGCCCTGGGCGGCCGGGGCCAGCTCGCCACCGACAACCGGGAGGCCAAGGGCGACTCCCTCCAGCTCCGCGAGCTGCGCTCCCTGATGGAGGAGCTGCGCGGCCAGAAGGTCAAGCCCGAGGAGCTGCTCCGCATGAAGCAGGACGAGGCCGCCCTGCTCGCCCGCCTCAAGGACGAGCTGGATGAGGCCGTCCCCGCCGCCGAGGAGCCCCTGCTGGAGGGCGACCCCGCCGCGGCCCTCGCCGAGCCCATCGGCGAGCTGACCGAGGGCACCGACGCCCCCTTTGACGTCGTCGCGCTCCTGCTCTTCGAGCTCAGCCGCGCCGCCGAGGGTGGCCAGGAGGCCTGGGAGCTGGGCGCGGCCCTGGCCCGCCACGCCGTGGACCTGCTCAACCGGGGCCGGGCCGACGACGGCGCCTCGCTGGTGCGGCGGGTGCTGCTGCTCATCGACCCCGACATCATCGGCGACTTCGCCCACCGCAGCCCCCTCGCCGAGGGCTACGGCCGCGCCCTGCTGGGCACCACGGTGCGCCCTCGGCTGGTCGGCGCCCTCGCCCGCGCGCCTGACCCCGAGGCCCTCAAGGGCCCCCTGTTCACCCTGCTCAGCCCGGTGCCCGCCGAGATGCAGGCCGACGTCATCGCCCTCGGGGGCGGGCTGGTACATGGGGCCCTGCGCCAGGTCGCCGGCGACTGGCTGGCCATGCACCTGCTGTTCGACGAGGCCGCGCTCATCCGGAAGACCGAGGCCGCCGAGGGCCTGGGCGCGGTGGCGCCCCTGCTCGCGCTCTCCCGGCTCAAGGCCCCTCAGTCCATCGGCGCCTGCATGGCCCGGATCCAGGACCCCGAGGCCAACGTCCGGGAGGCCGCCCTGCGCGCCCTGCGCGGCCACCAGTCCCCCGGCATCAAGAACGCCGTGCTCAACGCCCTGGCCGACCCCAGCGCCGAGGTCCGGGTCGAGGCCCTGCGGCACCTGGCGGTCTATCGGGACGCCGGGCACCTCCAGGCGATGGAGGCCCGCATGAGCGACCCCTCCTTCGCCGAGGTGGAGCCCACCGAGCTGCGCGCCTGGGTCCTCTCCTACGCCATCGTGGGGCGGGGCAACGCCCTGGCCCTGCTCAAGCAGATCGCGCTGGGGGCGGTCTCCCTGCCCGGCAACCACCCCGACCTGCCCGCCCTCGCCGTCGAAGGCATCGGCCGCACCGGCAGCCAGGCCCGGGAGCGCACCCTGGCCGACATCGTCCGGCGCGCCCCCAAGCTCGCGGACGCGGCCCGCCGGGCCCGAGGAGGCGCGTCGTGATCGCCCACAACGTCGACTTCAACACCGTCGGCAAGCGCTTTGTCTACCGCATCGGCGTGCTGATCCGCACCGCCCGCATCCACCACGCGGGCAACAAGGCCCTGGACTTCTCCCTGCGCATGGCGGTCGGCGCCACCGGGGCCCTGTTCGAGGCCGTCGACCGCATCGAGCTGCTGGGGGAGGAGAAGGTCCTCCACCTCAACGGCCAGCGGCTGCGCCTGGATCGGGCGATGGTCGAGCCCATCGCGGAGCTGATGCGCTGGCTGCGGGAGCGCGGCGTGGGCGGCTTCACCGTCGCCCGCAAGATCACCGCCGAAGACCTGCGCGCCATGCTCACCGCCCTGCTCAACGGCGAGGTCGTGGAGGATCGGGCGGGTCAGGCCGAGACCCGCCTGGCCGACGCCCTGAACCACGCGATGCCCGCGGGCTGCCCCATCCGCTTCATGCCGGCCCTGGAGCTGACCACCGGGACGGTGGGCGCCGGGGGCTTCGGGGAGGGGCACAGCGTCCAGGTCAACGCCTCCCGCGCCCTGCACCTCTACATCCGCGCGCTCAAGGCAGCCGACGTGCTGCGGCTGACCGGCGGGACCGAGGGCATCCCCCGCGGCGTGGTGCGGGTCATCCAGCACCTCGTGGAGATGGTCGCCGACGACCCCCGCTACATCCTGGGGCTCATCCACGTCAAGCACGAGAACGCCTACGATCTGCGGCATCAGGTCCACACCACCCTGCTCTCCATCGCGCTGGGCCAGCAGCTCGGCCTGGGCCGGGGGGCGCTGCTGGACCTCGGGCTCGCCGCGCTGACCTGCAACCTGGGCATGCTCTCGGTGGACCCGGCGGTCCTGGAGGTCGAAGGCCCGCTGAGCGAGGGCGCCCGCGCCGCCGTGCAGCGCCACCCCCTGACGTCCGCGCGGCTCGTGCTCGGCAGCCGCAGCCTCGACCTGTCCACCCGGCGCCGGCTCCGGGCCGCCTTCGAGAGCGACATGGGCTTCGCCGAGGGCGGCTACCCCGCCACGATGGGCCCCTGGCCGCCGCACCTCTTCTCCCGGATCATCGCGGTGACCGAGACCTTCGACGCCCTGACCACCGATCGCCCCTGGCGGGCGGCCTGGCTGGCCGACGAGGCCCTCGCCGAGATGCTCAACGAGGCCGGGCATCGCCTCGACCCCACCCTCGTCGCGGCCTTCGTCAACCTGATCGGGCGCTACCCCCTGGGCACGGCGGTGGTGCTGGACACCGGCGAGCTGGGCGTGGTCTACCTCACCCCCCGCGACCCCCGGGAGCCGGCGCGGCCGGTGGTGCGCCTGCTCGCGGACGCCCAGGGGGATCGCATCCTGGAGCCGCAGATGGTGGACCTGCGAGAGCGCCGGGAGGACGGCGCGTACGCCCGCAACATCGCCCAGACGGTGCGCGCCGAGGACCTCGGCCTGGACGTGCAGCGCGCCCTCTTCAGCTGAGCGGCACATCCGCCGGTTACGTTGGGGGGGTCCATGAACACCACCACGCCCCCCACCGTCTCCGCCCTCGACCGCCTGCGCGCGGTGCTGCGGGACGCCGGCTCCGCCCTGGTGGCCTTCTCCGGCGGGGTGGACTCGGCGCTGGTGGTCGCGGTGGCCCACGAGGTCCTGGGCGACCGCGCCGTCGCCCTGACCGCTGACTCCCCGACCTTCCCCCCCGAAGAGCTGGCCCTGTCCCGGCAGATCGCCGCCCAGCTCGGGGTGCGCCACGTCGTGGTGGACTCCAGGGAGCTGGAGCGCGAGGGCTACGCCGCCAACGCCGGGGACCGGTGCTACTTCTGCAAGACCGAGCTGTTCGATCTGGCCGGCGACCACGCCGCCCGCCTGGGCCTGGACTGGGTGATGGACGGCACGGTGCCCGATGACCTGGGCGGCCACCGGCCGGGCCTGGTCGCCTCCAGCGAGGCCGGCGTGCGCCACCCCCTGGTCGAGGCCGAGCTGGACAAGGCCACGGTGCGCGCCGCCGCCCGCGCCCTGGGCCTGCCGGTCTGGGACAAGCCCTCATTCGCCTGCCTGGGCAGCCGCTTCCCGGTGGGCACCCGGGTCACCCGGGAGCGGGTCCTGCGGGTCGCCCGGGTCGAGAGCGTGCTGCGGCTGTACGGCCTGCGCCAGTTCCGGGTGCGCTACCACGTGGTCGAGGGCGCCCCCCTGGCCCGCATCGAGGTCGCTCCAGAGGACCTGCCTGTGCTCGTCCGGGAGGGCGTGCGTGACGCGATCGTGGGCGCGGCCCAGGCCCAGGGTTTCCGCTGGATCACCCTGGACCTCGCCGGCTACCGCGAGGGCGGGCTCTCCCACGCCGTGACGCCGCCCAAGGGTGACGTCGACCGATGAGCGCTCCCCTGAAGCGAGGCGCGCGGCCCTCCGACACCAGCCCCCAGGCGCGAAAGCATGTCGCTCGGGAGCTGGGCCTGCTGTGGCTGGTGACCCTGCTCCTCATCCGGGGCGTGGTCATGCTGCACGACGCGGTGGGCTGGGAGGTCGTGCTGGCCGGGGTGCCCTTCCTCTTCATCTACGCCCCGGTCGTGCTGTGCCACTGGCGGGGGGTGGACAGCTACGACTACGAGCTGTCCGTGCCCGCCGAGGCCCGGGACTGGGGGCGCTCGCTGGCCCAGGCCGCGGGCCTGATGGCGATCATCCTGGTGCCCTGGCTCATCGGCTACCACCTCTACCAGACGCAGCTCTTCGGCTTCGAGCCCCAGTGGGCGCGGGTCCGCAGCACCGTCCTGACCTTCGGCTTCCTGGAGCTGGTCCTGAGCCAGGTGTTCTACACGGCGATCCCCGAGGAGTTCTTCTACCGGGGCTACTTCCAGACCCGGCTCAACGAGGTGTTCCCCCGGAAGTTCATGCTCTTCGGGATCCCCTTCGGGCACGCCCTCTGGATCACCTCCATCTTCTTCGCCTTCGGCCACTCGCTGGTGGTGGTGCGGTGGTGGCACTTCGCGATCTTCTTCCCTGGTCTGCTGTTCGGCCTGATGCGGGAGAAGACCGGCAGCGTCCTGCCGGGCGCGTTTTTTCACGCGATGTGTAACATTCTGGTGGTCTCGCTGGACGTAATCTACGGAATCACGACCCTTTGACCTTGCTTTCCAGCGCCTCGACGCGCGCCAGAAGCGCGTCCCGATCGGCGGTGACGCGGGCGAGCGCCTCCTCCAGCTCGGCGATCCTTGGCTCCAGCTTGCGGGACGCCCCCGCGCTCACGCTGACCTGGCCGCGCAGGCTGTTGACCAGATCCCGCAGCTCGTGGAAGTCGGTGCGCGTGGGCACCTGTCGGTCATTCAAGACCTCCATGACCACATCCTCCAGGAGCTGACGAACCAACGGGAGGCTGGCGTCAGACACCGTGGATCGGAGGAAGTCGCGGGCCGAGCTCATGGGGACCTCACAGCAGAATCGGGGAACCTTCCTGGCTCTCTGCATGTCGACTAACCCGTCTCTGGCGTCGAGGTGGTCCTCAGGTTGCCGAAGACAGCCCCGAGGTGCTACGGTTTCGGGGTCTGAGTTCGAATTCTGACGCACCCGGCGCATCCGCAGACCGGAGGACCAATGGGACAGTGTCCGTTCTGTAATGGGGAGGTCTCTGAAGACCTCCTGACCTTCGGTGGGCCCTGTCCGCACTGCTTCAACCAGATCCCCGGCGAAGAAGCCGCGACGGATCCGGGCGCGCGGCTCAGGGCCAAGGAGAAGGCGGCCGAGAAGAAGCGGAGCCAACGTCAGAACGCCGTCTATGCCATCGTCGCGGTCCTCCTGCTGAGCGTCGCGGCGGGCGGCTATGCCTGGTACGCCAAGAAGAAGGCTGAAGAAGAAGCGATCCTCTACGTGGAGCTGGACACCGACTTCGACATCTTCGCGGTGGACTCCAGCGAGTGGACGGACATCTACGCCGACCCCCCGGCCGAGGACATCGCGGAGCAGGGCCTCCCCAACCCCAACCCCAAGGCGGGCAAGCAGGTCAAGCAAACAACCATGGGCCCACCCTCGGACGGGCCGGTTGAGGAGCTGGACGTCCCCGACCGCCTCAAGGCCCCTCAGGCCACCGCCCAGGGCGAGCAGCGCACCGACCCGACCACCTACAGCCCCTCAGCCTCCCTCAAGCTCAGCGCCCCCCAGCTCGCGCCCCAGTACCGCGACATGGTCCTGGAGGACGACGCCAAGATCAAGTCCATGATCCAGGGCGTCATGCGGGCCAACTCGCGGCAGCTCAAGGCCTGCTACGACCAGACCCTCAAGAACCGCCCCGACTTCCAGGGCACCTACGTCCTCAACTTCACCGTGGGCAAGGACGGGCGGACCAAGAACATCAAGATCGACGGCCAGGGCATCAGCGACAAGAACTTCGAGAACTGCGTCGCCGGCCGCATCCGCACCTGGCAGTTCATCCAGATCTACAAGGAAGCCCCGGTCAGCTACCCCTACAACCTGCGCTCCTCGGGGTAGGACGCCAGCCCTGCGCAGAGAGAAGCCGCCCCCTGGAGGGCGGCTTTCTTCGTCTCGGGTGCAGCAGCGCTGCGGCTCAGGGGCTCAGCCCTCGCCCGACCGCTCCAGCTTCTTGATGGCCATCTGGACGTACTTCCGGATGTTCGGGATCTCCGGGTCCAGGGTGTACGCCTTCTGGAGGTCCAGGAAGGCCTGCCGGTAGGACTTCTTGTAGTAGTAGGAGATGCCGCGCCGGCAGCGGGCCATCGCGTGGGAGGCGTCCTTGGCGATGGCGTGGTCGAAGAACTCGATGGCGCGGCCGTAGTCCTTGCGGGCGAAGAACAGCTCGCCCATCGCCACCAGGGGCTCGGGGCCGTCGGGCTGGATGTCCTCGGCCTTCTGGAAGTCGGACATCGCCGCCGCGTAGTCGCCCAGGTCCAGATGGCAACGCCCCCGCCCCAGGAAGGCGTCGACGTTGGCGGGGTCGAGGTCGAGCAGGTCGGAGTAGTGGGTGGCGGCGGAGGCCAGATCGCCGGCCTCCAGCGCCCCCTGCGCCTTCGTCATCAGCTCGTCGAGGCGCTCCTGGGGGATGGCCTCGACCACCCGAAGGTCGG
Organism: Alphaproteobacteria bacterium; assembly: GCA_020632795.1. Taxonomy (GTDB): domain Bacteria; phylum Myxococcota_A; class UBA796; order UBA796; family CAJQPC01; genus JACKEV01. Next base: position 98,981 of record JACKEV010000016.1, on the reverse strand, counting down.
CGTCGCTCAGCTCCAGCGGGCCGCCCGAGGTGAGGGGCTCGTCCGGGGTCAGCACGGGGGCCGCCGGCTCGTCATCGTCCTCGTAGTCGTCGGCGTCGTGGGCCTCGATCGACAGGCCGGTGCCCGGATCGGCGAAGTCGTAGCCGTCGTCGTCCTCGGCGGGTCCGAGAGCGACCTTGACCTCGTCGAGGTAGTCCAGGCCGACCCCACCGACGGTCTGCCCCTGGCCGTCCGGGGTGATGCGGATCGCCGCTGCAGGCCGCACGTCGCGCTGCTCGCGGATGGTGGGGAGGATGGCTTGTCCGTAGTCGTCCACCAGCGCGTTGTTCGCCGAGAGGTCCTGGAGCGGGCGCTGATCGGCCGCGCGGACCTCGTCGAGGGCCTCGTCGTCCTCCAGCAGCAGGTCGTCGTCGTCCAGGGCGTCGAAGTCGACCTCGGCGAGGTCGTCGAAGGAGGGCCCCTCGTCGCCGGGGACCAGCTCATCGTCGCTCAGGTCGCTGAGCCCGGTCTCGCGGGCCAACGCCGCCTGGACGTCCGCCGAGGACATCAGGAGGGTGGCCTCCTCCGCGGCGAGGGCTGCCTCGATGTCCGCCGAGGACATGAGCTGGGTGGCCTCGTCGTCGGCCATCACCTCGGTGTCCTCGGTGGGCAGGGGCTCGTCGTCGGCGGCCTGGAGCAGGCGCTCGAGGCGGGCGACCTCGTCCTCCTCATCCTCGGAGCCGGGGACCGGCTCGTCGGCGGCCAGCATGCCGGAGCCGTAGCCGGGGACGGGCTCGAAGGGGGAGCGCAGCGGGGGCTTGGGAGCCGGGGCCGGCTCGTCGGAGCCGGGCACGCTGGCGGTCTCGGCGCGCTGGGCCTCCTCGGCGCGGCGCTGCTCCTCGGCGAGGGCGGCCTGGCGGGCCTCCTCCTCGGCCGCGCGGGCCTCGGCCTCGAGCTGGGCGATGATCTCGCGGTCGGTGTCGTCGTCCTCTTCGTCCTCGATCTCCTCGACGCTCTCGATCTCCTCGGGCTCCGCTGGAGCCGCGGGAGCCGCCTGGACCGGGGGTTCGTCGTCGAGCAGCACCGCCTCGACCACCGCCTCGTCGGCGACCGGCCCCTCTTCTTCTTCCTCCTCGTCCTCGTCCTCGTCCTCGATCCAGTCGTCTGCAGGACGTCCGAGATCGTCGATGGCGTCGGTGTCCTCGCGGGGCAGCTCGGGGCCGTCCAGGCTGACCTCGGGGTCGTCCTCGGTGTCCGGCTCGGCGACGTCCTCGTCGATCAGCTCCTCCTCCTCGTCGAGCAGAGGCGCGGTGTCGCCGAAGATGGACTCCTCGTGGATGGCGGGGCGCTCGGGCTCGACGGCCGGCTGGGGCTGCTCGGTGACGTCGTCAACGACAGGCTCCTCGACCGCCGGCTCGGGCGCCGGCTCCTCGACCGCCTGCTCAACCACCTCTTCAGGGGTGGCCTCCTCGGGCGGGCTCTGCGACGGGGCCTCCTCGGCCACGGGCGTATCTGCCGCCGACTCGTCCTCTGCGGCGGGCTCGGTGGGGGCGTCCTCGGCCGCCGCCGCAGCCGCGAGGGCCCGCTCGTCCGGCACCACGAAGCCGAGGCGCTCAAGCTCCGGCAGCATGCTCAGCTGGACGTCGACGCGCGCGACGCGACGGGCCAGATCGCCGAAGCGCTCAGCCTCTCGCTCCTCGCGCTCCATCTCGCGGAGACGAAGATCATCGAGGTCGACCAGCCGCAAGCTGGACAAGCGCACCCGGGCGCTGACCAGCGTGTCGAGCAGGGTCTGCACCCCGGTTCCGGGATCGGTGCTCATGTGTGTTCCCTCACTCGGCGCCGGAGAGCTCCTGCATGTTGGCCATCAGCTCAGCCTTCATCTTGCGGATCTGCTCGATCTTGTCGCGGTAGGACTGAACCTTGGCCTCAAGCGCGGCGCGCTCGTCTTCGAGGCGGGACTGGGTGTCGGCGAGCTCCTGGGTCTGCTCGCGGAGCCCCTGCACCTCTTCCTCGAGGGCCGCGTTGGAGCGCTCCTGCTCGCGCAGGTTGTCGCGCAGCTCATCCCGCTCGGCGGCCATGCTCTCGTGCCGGGCGCGGACCTCATCCGCGCGGACCTTCATCGCGTCCAGGTCATCGGAGAGGCGGTTCATCTCCTGCTCCAGGCTCTCGCGGAGCTGACGGCTCCGGGAGATCTGCAGCTCAGCGGACACGATCTGACGGGTCATGTCCTCGGCCTCACCGACGACGCGCTGAAGTTCGGCGATCCGCTCGTCCAGGATGCCCTTCAACTCTTCGTGGATGGCCTCAAGGCGATCACTGCTCATGGCCCTTCTGCTCCCTTGGCTTCTCGATTCTTCCGGGCGGCGACGTCGATCCCTAACCCGCTCACCAGTGGACGGTAGCAGATCGGGACGCTTAGGTGTTGGGCGGGTTTGTCTACCGACCCCATGATCCCCACCACGCCGGGCACGCCCCCGGGCAAGCGAGGCCAGCGGATGTCGGCTCGTCCTCCACAAGGCGCTGATCCGGGAGAGCGCGCGAGGCTGCTGCTCGTGGACCGCAACGCCCGGCGGCGGCTGGCGCTGGTCTCGGCGCTGCGGGGGTCCTTCGAGGTCCACCCGTTCATGGAAGAGGGCGATCTGGCACGGGATGTGCGCGCGGTGCGGCCGGCCGTGGTGCTGCTGGCCGTGGACCCCAACCACCCGGGTCGGGCCCTGCGCGCGTCCCGGCTGCTGCGCTCCGAGCCCACCCCACCCCGGGTGGCGCTGCTGGTGGAGACCCTCCGCCGCGAGTCCCCTGAAGAGCTGATGTCACGCACTCTGGCAAGCGGCCTCTGGGTCGGCCGGGCGCCCCCGGACGCGGTGCGCGCCTGGGCCGAGCGGGTGGCCCGCGGCGAGCGCGCGGTGGAGCTGCGCGACCCCGGGCGCGGGCTGCTGCGGCGGCTGCTCGGGCGCTGAGGGTCCATCATCGGATGTTGTGCTTCTTGAGGAGCCGGGAGATGGACTTGCGGTCCATGTCGGCGGCGCGCGCGGCGCGGGAGACGTTGCCGCCGTGGCGCTCGATGAGATCCACGAGGTAGCGGCGCTCGAAGGCGTCGATGAGCCGCTCCTTGGCGTCCTTGAAGGGCAGGTCGGAGGAGGTGGACACCGCCACGGCGCTGGGGCTGGCCGACACGCTCCGCCCCTCCCGGAGGGCGTCGGGCAGGGCGTCAAGGGTGATGGTGTCGCCGTCGGTGAAGGGCAGCGCCCGCTCGATGAGGTTGGCCAGCTCGCGCACGTTCCCGGGGAAGCGGTAGGTGCGCAGCAGCTCCAGCACCTCCGGGGCGATGTGCCGCACCCGGTGGGCCATGCGCCCGCCCCGCTGGGCGCGGGCCAGCAGGTGCTCGGCCAGCAGCTCCATGTCCTCGGCCCGCTCCCGCAGCGGCGGCAGCACGATCTCCACCACGGCCAGGCGGAAGTAGAGGTCCTCGCGGAAGCGCCCCTCCCGCACCTCCTGGTGCAGGTCCCGGTTGGTCGCCGCGATGACCCGCACGTCGACGTGGCGCGTCTGCCCGGCCCCGACGCGGCGGACCTCGCGCTGCTCCAGCACCCGCAGGAGCCGGGGCTGCAGCTCCAGGGGCAGCTCGCCGACCTCGTCCAGGAAGATCGTGCCGCCGTGGGCCGCCTCGAACAGGCCCTGCCGGGCCTGGTGGGCCCCGGTGAAGGCGCCCTTCTCGTGGCCGAACAGCTCGGACTCGATCAGGGTCTCGGGGGCCGCGCCGCAGTCGAACACGCGGAAGGGCCCGTCCTCGCGGTGGCTGAGGTTGTGGACCGCCCGGGAGGCCAGCTCCTTACCGGTGCCGGTCTCGCCCGTGATGAGCACGGTGAGGTCGGTCGGGGCGACCCGCTCGATGATCGAGAACACCTCGCGCATCGCGACGCTGTCGCCCACGAGCTGGTCGAGCTGGTGCTTCTCGGAGGGCGTGATGTCGATGACCTCGTCCTCGGGGGCGAAGACCATCTCGGTCTGCCCGACGAGGAAGCGGGTCTCGGGGGTGAGGAAGACCTCGCGCACCCGGATGGGCCCGACGAAGGTGCCGTTGGTGGAGCCCAGGTCCCGCAGCAGGACGCCGTCGCGGGTGCGCAGGATCTCGGCGTGCTTGCGGGAGACGGTGTCGTCGCGGATGGCGACGTCGTTCTCGGGCAGGGTGCCGATGCGCAGTACGTCGTGGTCCACCAGCCAGCTCTCCCCCTGGTCCGGCCCCCCGACGCAGGTCAGCCGACCGCGCCGCAGGCGGACCTGACGACGCATCGGCGCGCCGATGGTGCTGGTGACGTCGCTCATGGGGACTCGGAGGGGGGACAGAAATTGGACGGCGAGTGTACACTACGTTGGTGGTGATTGGTGCGTCTCGGGGGGGCTGGGCCTCGGGGGTGGGTGTGTGCGCGTGGCACCCGCCCAGAAGCTCGAAGCGAAAGAGACGCCCCCACCCCCACCCACCTCAATCACTCCAGGCGTTCTCCATCCCATTCCGCTTCATCAACCTCTGGATCGACTTCCGATCGATCCCGGCCGCCCGCGCCGCGTGGGAGATGTTCCCCTCGTGCTCCCGCAGCAGGTGGGCGATGTAGGCATACTCAAACACCTCCAGCCACTTGCGCTTGGCGCGCTTGTAGGGGAGGTCGTAGCGCACCGGCGGGCCCGCCTCGGCCATCCCCGGCGCGCCCTCGACCCGGGGGGTGAGGTCCGAGGTGCCGCCGCCGATGGCCCCGCGGATCCGCACCGGCAGGTCCGCCACGCGCACCGCCGGGCCCGGGGCCAGGTTGGCCACGTAGCGGGCGCAGTTCACCAGCTCCCGCACGTTGCCGGGCCAGTCGTAGCGGCTCAGGCCGTCGAGCACCTCGGGCTCCACGCTCAGGGTGGGGCGGCCGGCGCGGGCGCAGAGCTGCTCCAGGAAGTGATGGATCAGCGGCGGCACGTCCTCGGGCCGCTCCCGCAGCGGCGGCAGGTGGATCCGCACCACGTTCAGGCGGTGGTAGAGGTCCTCCCGGAACGAGCCCTCCCGCACCATGTCCTCGACCGGGCGGTTGGTCGCCGCGATCACCCGCAGGTCGACCTGGAGCTGCCGGGTGCCGCCCACCCGCCGGAACTCCCGCTCCTGGAGCAGGCGCAGCAGGCGGGTCTGCACCGGGGGCGCCAGCTCGCCGATCTCGTCCAGGAAGAACGTCCCCCCGTCGGCGGACTCCACGAGCCCGCGCCGCTGGCCGCTGGCCCCGGTGAAGGCCCCGCGCTCGTGGCCGAACAGCTCGGACTCCATGAGGTTGGCGGGGATCGAGGCGCAGTCCACCGGCACGAAGGGGCGGTCCCGGCGCGGCGAGGCCTGGTGCAGGGCCTGGGCGACGACCTCCTTGCCGGTGCCGCTCTCGCCGGTAATCAGCACGCCGAGGTCGGTGGGGCCGACCCGGGCCACGAGCTGGCGCAGCCGCGCGGTGGCGGTCGAGTCGCCCAGGATGGCGACCCCCGCATCGCCCCGGGCCCCGCCCAGCCGGGCCCGGAGCTGGCGGTTCTCCTGGGTCAGGCGGTGGCGCTCCATCGCGCGCTCCACCACCACGAGGAGCTGATCCGCGCCGAAGGGCTTGGGCAGGAAGTCGTAGGCCCCCTCGCGGATGGCGCGGATGGCGGTCTCCAGCGAGGCGTGGGCGGTGATGAGGACCACCGGCACGTCGGGGTAGCGCTGGAGGCAGGCCCGCAGCACCTCGAAGCCCCCCATGCCCGGCATGCGCAGGTCGGTGAGCACCACGTCGGGGGGCCCGGACTGGAGGGCCAGCAGGGCGTCCTCGCCGGAGAGCGCGACCCGCACCCCGTAGCCCGCCCGGGAGAGGATCTTGTCGATCGAGGCGAGCAGCTCAGGCTCGTCGTCGACCACCAGCACCCGACCGGCGGCGCTCAAGCGGCCTCGCTGGCGTCGAAGGCCGGCAGGGTGACCGTGAAGGTGGCGCCGCGCCCGGGGCTGGAGTCCACCTCGATGCGCCCGCCGTGGTCGGCGACCACCCCGAAGGCCACCGCGAGCCCCAGGCCGCTGCCCTGGCCGGGGGGCCGGGTGGTGACGAAGGGTTCGAAGATGCGGGCCCGCAGCGCATCGGGGATGCCGTGGCCGTCGTCGATGACCGCGAAGCCGTCGGGGCGCAGGGCGAGCTGCACCGCGCCGCCCTCCGCGCAGGCGTCCAGGGCGTTGCGGGCCAGGTTGAAGGCGAGCTGCTCGAGCTGCCCCCGGTCGCCCCGCGCCACGGGCTCGGCGTCCCCCGCCAGGGCGAGGGAGACCCCGGCCTCGCGGGCCTGGGGCGCGAGCAGGGAGCAGGTCAGGGCCAGGACCTCGCGCAGCGGCACCGGGCCGACCTGGCGATCGTCGTCGCGGCCGAGGCGCAGCAGGTCCCCGGTGACCCGGGCGACCCGGCGGGCCTGGTGGGCGATGACCTGGAGGTCATCGATGACGTCGGGGTCCAGGCCCTCGTCGTCGGCCACGCTGAGCAGGTAGTCCACCCGGCTGAGGATGACCCCGGTGGGGTTGTTGACCTCGTGGGCCACCCCGGCGGCCAGCTCCCCCAGGCCGGCCAGGCGCGCGGCGCGCAGGAGCTGCTCCTGGGCGCGGGCGAGCTGTCGGGTGCGCAGCTCGACCCGGTGCTCCAGCTCGGTGTTGAGGGCCTCCAGCTCGCGGCGCTGGGCGATGACCGAGCCCCGCAGCGCCTCCAGCGCGGCGCCCAGCTCGGTCAGCTCGGCGGCCCCTCGGGGCGGGCGGATGGACTCGGTCCAGCCCCGCGCGCTGGCGGCCCGGACCTGCTCGACCACCTGCTGGAGCGGACGCACCACCAGGGCATCCAGGGCCGCGGCCACCCCCAGCCCGCCGAGCACGGCCACCCCCAGATAGAGCACCCACCCCTCCGGCTGGGGATCGGCCGCGCCCCCGAGCTGCCGCACCGCCAGGGTCGAGGCGATGATGGCGGCGGTGACCAGCCCGGACAGGCGCAGCGCCAGCCGGGAGCGCGGGCGGAAGGACCACGCGCCCGCGGGGAGGGTCGGGGCTGGGGAGCGGTCGGTCATGTGGGCGGACATATTGTGACCTAACCTGGACCGCTTCGCCGGGCTCGTCTGGTAGCGTGTCGGGCCCCGCCGCCCCCGGAGCCGCCCATGCCGACCCCCCACGCCGCGCCGTCGACCCCCACCCGCCTCGACCTGCGCGACCAGGGCGTCGACGCGGCCGCCCTGGCGAAGCACCTCGCCGACCCCGAGGCGGCGCGCTGGATCGCGCTGGACCTCGCGATGAACCCCCTGGGCCCGACCGGCGCCCGGGTCCTGGCCGCCTGCCGCAGCCTGATGACGCTCGCCATCCTCGACCTGTCCACCACCGGGCTGGGGGACGACGGCGCCGCCGCGCTGTCCCACGCCACCCTGCCCGCGCTGCGCTGGCTGGACCTCTCCACCAACGGCGTCGGGCCTGAGGGCGCCGCGCACCTCGCGCGGATGACCACCCTCGTGGAGCTGCGCGCCCTGCGCTTCGCCGGCACCGCCGACGCCTGGGAGCCGGGCACCCCGGAGCACTTCCTGGGCCCGGAGGGCGCCGCAGCGCTGGCCGGCACCCCGCACCTCATGAACCTGGAGGCCCTGGCGCTGCCTCTGCACGCCCTGGGCGACGCGGGCGCGGCGGCGATCGCCGACAGCCCCTTCCTGACACAGCTCCGGCGGCTGGACCTCTCCTGGAACGAGGTGGGGGACCCCGGCGCGGCGGCGCTCCTGGCCTCCCCTGCCCTCGCGGGGCTCACGACCCTGGACCTGCGGGGCAGCGCGCTGTCCGCGAAGACCCGCGCGGCGCTGGAGGCGCGCTTCGGCGCGGGGCTCAGCCTGGATCCGGCGTGAGCGCCTGCGTGGGGTCCCCGGGCGCCGCGCCGTAGCGGCTCAAGAAGGTGGTGAGGGTCTGCTGGATCGCCCCCTCCCGGTCCACGGCCTCGGGGGGGAGGCTGCCCACGACCACCGGCCAGAAGGCCACCCCCTTGAGCAGGGCCCAGAACTGGGCGGCGGCCTGGGCGGGGTCGTCGACCTGGAGCTGGCCGTCGGCGTTGGCGGCGCGCAGCAGGGTCACCAGGCTCTCCTCTTCGCGGCGCGCGGTCTCGGCGACCCGGGAGGCCAGCGCCGGCACCCGCGCGAGGTCCGCGAACACCGCCCGGAACAGGCCCAGGTAGCGGTCCTCCAGGACGTAGCGCAGCTTGCCCTCGGCCACCGCCCGGAGCTGGTCGGCGACAGGGCGGGTGGGGTCATAGGTGGACCGGGTCGCGTCGTGGGCGCCGTCGAACAGCCGGCGCACGATCACCGCGAACAGGGCGTCCTTGCCCTCGAAGTGGTTGTAGATGGTGCGCTTGGAGACCTCGGCGCGCTCGGCGATGCCGTCCATGCTGACGCCGTGGTAGCCGCGCTCGCGGAAGGCGCCCTCGGCGGCGGCCAGGATGGCGGCGCGCTTGCGCTCGGCGCGGGGTCCGGAGGGTGACATGTCGGCAACGTAGCACGCCCGGTCCCCCCAACTGCACTGGTCGGTGTACTTTTGCCTTGCCTGGATCCAGGCCCACGCATATAAACTGCACGGTGCAGTTTACTTGAGGAAGGAGCCCCCCATGAAGACCACCCCCCTGGGCCGCAGCGGCCCCGAGATCTCCGTCCAAGGCCTCGGCTGCATGGGCATGTCCGAGTTCTACGGCCAGACCGAGGAGGCCCGCGGCGTCCGGGTCATCCACCGGGCGCTCGCGCTGGGTCTGAACTTCTTCGACACCGCCGACATGTACGGCTCCGGCGCCAACGAGTCCCTGGTGGGCCGCGCCCTGGCCGACCGCCGGGACCAGGCCGTCATCGCCACCAAGTTCGCGATCGTGCGCGGCGAGGGCGGGTCGTTCCAGGGCCTCAGCGGCGACCCCGCCTACGTCAAGCGGGCCTGCGAGGCCAGCCTCCAGCGCCTCGGCGTCGACCACATCGACCTCTACTACCAGCACCGGGTCGACCCCCGCACCCCCATCGAGGACACCGTGGGCGCGATGGCCGAGCTGGTGAAGGAGGGCAAGGTGCGCTCCCTGGGCCTGTCCGAGGCCGCCCCGGAGACCATCCGCCGGGCCCACGCCGTCCACCCCATCAGCGCCCTCCAGACCGAGTACTCCCTGTGGTCCCGGGACCCCGAGGCCGAGCTGCTGGACCTCTGCGCCGAGCTGGGCATCACCTTCGTGGCCTACAGCCCCCTGGGGCGCGGCTTCCTGTCCGGGGCCATCCGCACCATCGATGACCTCGACCCCACCGACTACCGGCGCTACACGCCGCGCTTCCAGGGCGACAACTTCGCGAGGAACCTCGAGCTGGTCGACCGCGTCGCGGAGCTGGCCCAGGCCCGGGGCTGCACCCCCGCCCAGCTCGCCCTGGCCTGGACCCACGCCCGGCACCCCCACGTCGTGCCCATCCCCGGCACCACCAAGGTCCACCGGCTGGAAGAGAACCTCGCCGCCGCCGACATCGCGCTGACGCAGGCCGAGCTGGACGCCCTAGACGCGATCCTGCCGCCGGACGCCGCGGCCGGCACCCGCTACCCGGCCTCGGGCATGGCCATCGTCAACGGCTGACGAGGGAGAGCGCGGCGACGCTGTGGGGCGGCAGGGTCAGCTCGGCCCCCCACCGCGCCGCGCGCCAGTCCAGGTCCTGGATCGGGGGGTTCTCCGGGGCATCCCAGTCCGAGGGGGCCCACAGGACCGCCCCGTCCACCGCCCAGCCGCGCGGCAGCGCCAGCGCGAGGGTCGCGGGGGCGTCCAGGCCCCGGTGCAGGACCACCAGGGTGGCCGCGCCCGCGCCGTCGGTGAAGCCCGCAGCGTGCAGCAGCGGGTAGGTGTAGCCCTCGCCTTCGGCCTCCGGGACGTCGAGGGCCTCAACGGGCAGGGTCCGCGCCAGCAGGTGGTCGGCGAAGAGCCGGGTCACCGTGAAGGAGGGCATCTCGACGAGCTGGCCGTCCACCACCTTGTGGGGCGGGTACCACGCCTCCAGCAGGACCTCGCCCGCGTCGACGTCGTCGGGGGCCAGAGCCATGTGCAGCAGGGCCTCCTCGATCCCCCACTGCGCGTAGGCGATCATGAGGTCGGCGCAGCCCAGGCCCACCGCGGCGGTGTCCCCCAGGTCGAACTGCCCTCGGGAGAAGAAGCCGGCCACGCCGTACTCGGTGACGGCGACGCCCGGCGGCTCGGGCAGGGCGTCCAGGGCGTCGCGCAGCGCGGCGTAGCGGGGGGCGAACAGGGCGGTGCCGGCCATCACGAGCGCGGGAGCGTCCCGGTCCTCCACCCCCAGGGCGAGGGCGTCGTCGATCTGGTAGTGGTGCACGACCACGGCGTCCACGGCGGGGTGCGCGAGGGCCGGCGCGAGGGCGTCGAGGGCGGTCGCGGTGTCCCCCCACCCGGCGAAGTCGGCCTGGCTCAGGGGCAGGCGCAGCCGCGCATCGGGGTGGACGGCCGCGACCGCCTCAACATAGGCCAGGGCGCGGGCGGCGAAGTCGCCGGGGTCGCTGGCCGGGCGGCCGTGCCAGGCGGGGTCCCCGCCGTTGGCGGCGGCGGGGTTGGCGTAGCTGAAGTCCCCCGAGGCGCTGTTGCCGGTGTTCCACCAGCCGTAGACCTCGTTGCCCACCTCGAAGGTGGAGACCTCCAGGGGCGCGGCGGCCCCCCAGGCCTGCCGGGCGGCCACGCGGGGGTCGCTCGGGTCGGTCCCGGTGAGGTGGACCACGTAGTCGGCGGCCTCGGCGGCGGTGCCCGAGCCGAAGTTCACGGTGATCCGGGGCTCGGCGTCGGCCTCGGCCATCAGGGCCATGAGCTGGGCCGCGGAGAGGTTGTCCGAGGGGTCCGGCGCCCGGTCCGGAGCGGCCCAGGTCTCCCAGTGGTAGCCGTCTGCGCCCATGACCCCGTCGATCTGCAGGCCGGAGAAGCGTAGGATCGGCCTCGCGTCTCCGGGGCCCGACAGCGCCCCCATCTCCGCCAGGGCCCGGGTTCGGGCCTCGGTGCGCCACGCAGGGTGCAGGGGGTCGTCCGGCAGCGCGTAGAGGGAGCCCCGCCCCAGGTTCCAGCCCACCAGCCGGCCGGTGGGGGTCGACGCCCCGTCCGGGTCGAGGCGCAGGTGCATCGTGTCGGGGTCCGCCGCGCAGGACAGGGCGATGAGCCAGATCATGCGAGGCAGGGTATAGCACATTGGGATGCGGGCCTTCCTGGCCCGACTCCCAGTGTCGACTGAGCAGCGAACTGCTCATAGGAGGGGCGGTTGCACAGGGTCGTGGGTCCGTTCCACGACAGCGCCGACAACCGCGAGAACTCCAGGGTGTGAGGGTGTCCGAAGACACCCGCGTGGTGTGGTGGTGTCGAAAAGCAACGTACACCACTGCGGACCTCGGCCCCACCCCATCGTATGTACGGTGGTTCTGACCGTACGTACGGTCAAAGATCCGGTCAGCCGAATCCCGACTCCGGATCTGAGGATGCTGCGCGTTGAGACATCGGTTAGTCCGGTGGCCGGAGGACAAAGTGCCGCTGATTCTGCTGCTCCTGGGTTGTGCGTACACCGTCGAGGACTGGTGGACGGACCTCGCGCGGGCCCACTGCGACTGTGAATACGACGACCTCAAGCGGCGCGACTGCGTCGACGACTGGATGGCCGACGTCGAGGCGTCCGCCGACTGGGCGGCCTGCCACGACGAGCTCGCGCCGGTGGCCCGCGAGGACGTGCGGGCCTGGACGAGCGACTACACCGAGACCTGCCGCCCCCCGGCCAGCCCCTCGCCCCAGCCGGAGGATCCGAACTGGGCGGAGGCCTGCGAGTAGCCGCCCGTCATGGCCTGGTCGACCGACGTCCTCTACGCCCGCTACAGCCCGGCGCTGTGCGCCCGGCTCCAGGGCGTGCCGGCCCTCGCGCGCCAGCTCTACCATCTGGTGGACCTGCCCGGCGTGCCGCTGCCCCCTGAAGGGCTGCTCGCGGTGCGGGAGCTGACCGCGCCGGACGGCATCCACGGCCACGGCGCCGAGCCCTGGGACGTGCTGCGCGGGCCGGATGTGCTGCCCCCCTGGCCGCCGCTGGACGCCTGGGAGGCTCCTCCGAGGGCCGTCCTCGGTGGCCTGCAGCAGCTCGCTGAGGGCGACACGCTGGTCTTCTACCGGTGCCAGACGTGGGGCGGGGACATCGAGCGGGAGGCCGCCTGGATCCTGGGCCCGCGCCCGGAGCGGCTGCGCTGGCAGTCCCGGGGGCAGGTCCGCCGCTGGCGCGACGACGCCGTCGGCGAGGACGTGGGCGGCGACGTGCTGATGCTCGCCCTGGCCCACCTCGGCGTGGCGATGACCGGGCCGTACTTCGAGCCGCACACCCGTGGCGTGGACTGGGAGGCCCACCGGGTCGGCCCCGCCCCGGAGCGCGCGTGGCGGTGGCGCCCCGAGCCCGAGCCGGCCAGCCTCTATCGCTGCGTGCAGCTCGGGGATGTGGAGGGCACGCGACGACACCTGGACGGGGGCGCCGATCCGGACGCCTACGGCCCCCCCCAGCCCTTGCACGTGGTCGCGAAGATGGGGCGGGCGGACCTCGTCGCCCTGCTCCTGGCACACGGGGCCACCGCCCTCCCCTTCGCTCTGCGGGAGGCGGGCAACGCAGCGGTCGCTCGGCTGCTCCTGGACGCCGGGGCGCCGATGGGCGGGGAGACCGTGCACGCGCAGGCCCTGCTCCACGCCGCGCGGGGCGGGCGGGCTGACGTGGTGGCCCTGCTGCTGGAGCGGGGCGCGCCTGTGGCGCCCTGGACCGAGCCCCTGTTCCTGGCGGCCTGCGAGGGCGGGCTCCAGGCGCTGGCCTTCGCCCACCTGCCGGACGACCCGGAGCAGCTCAACGACGGGCTGGAGAAGGCGGCGAATGGCGGGCACAGCGCGCTGGGCCTCGCGCTGCTGGAGCGGGGGGCCGCGCCCACCGCCGATGTCCTCGCCGAGGCCTGTGAAGGGGGCGCCGCCGCGCTGGTGACCGCGCTGCTGACCAGCGGGCTCGACCCCGACGCCCGGCGGCATGGGCGGACCCCTCTGTACCAGGCCGCCCAGAGGGGGCACCTCACCGTCGTCGACGCGCTGCTGGCGGCCGACGCAGATCCGCGGGCCGGAAGCTGGCACGTGCCCCCCATCAACGCGGCGGCCGGCGCCGGGCGCGTCGCGGTGGTGCGACGCCTGCTCGACGCCGGGGTGGGCGTCCACGAGGGCCGCCAGGACCGGCACCGATGGAGCCCGCTGTTCGAGGCGACGTGGGCCGCCCACCAGCCCGTCGTCGACCTGCTGCTGGCCCGTGGCGCGGACCCCGAGGAGGTCGACACCGCCGGCCGACGCCTGCGCGACATCGCCGCCGAGCGGGGGATCAAGCTCAGCCGATGAGCACCGCCCAGCCGCGCGCCAGGGTCCACATCGCGGCGACCGCCCCCAGGGCGTAGACCAGCGGGCGCTGCGCGGTGAGCCGGAGCGCCCGCGCCGCCGCGCCCAGGGCCAGCAGCCCGGCGACCACGGTGAGCTGCCCCGCCTCCACCCCCAGGTTGAAGCCCAGCAGCGCCCCCAGCAGGTCGTCCTGGGGGAGGCCCAGCTCGGCCAGGGCCCCGGCGAAGCCCAGGCCATGCAGCAGCCCGCACGCCATCGAGACCAGGGCCGGGTGGCGGTGGGTCCAGGTGGGCGGGGCGTCCGCCGGGCGGGCCAGCTCGACCGCCAGCAGGAGCACGCTGCCAGCGATGCAGGCCTCGACCACCGCCGAGGGGGCCCGCACCACGTCCAGGCTCGCCAGGGCCAGGGTGAGGCTGTGGGCCAGGGTGAAGCCGGTGATCGCCAGCAGCAGCGCCCTGGCGCGGCGGCCGACCAGCAGCACCAGGCCCAGCACGAAGGCGAGGTGGTCGGCGCCCTCCAGGATGTGCTCGACGCCGATGGGCAGGTAGAGCCGCAGGGCGGAGGGGCTGCCCGAGGCCGCCCCCTGGGGCCGGGACCAGCTCGGCGCGGCGGGGGTCAGCACGGCGTGGTGGCGCTGCTCGCTGTCCTGATATCGAAAGATGACATCCCCGCCGGTGCGCTCCAGCCCCAGGACGGAGAGCTGGCCGGAGAACGCCGCCCCGCAGTCCGCCGTCCAGCGCTCGGTGCGCACCGTGGTGCTCTCGTCGACCGTGACGGGGCCAGTGGCCGCGCAGCCCGGGGGCAGCAGCACGTCCAGAGGGAGCGGGCTCCCCTCGGCGAAGGGGCGCTTCCAGGTGACCTGCACCCGGGCGGGGTCGCGGGCGTCCAGCTCCAGCAGGGAGGGCTCCAGGGCGTGGCCCCAGGCGACCGCCCCCAGCAGGAGCGCGCTGATCACGGCCCGACGACCGTGTAGCGGGCCAGCAATTCGGCCTCGGCTGCGGCGGCGGCCTCGGTCCGGCGGGCCTTGAGCCAGTCGGCGCGCACCGCCTCGCGCACGTCGTCCAGAGCGGGCGCGTCGTCGCCGGCCTCGGCCTCGGTGACCTTCACCAGGTGGAGCCCGTAGCGGGAGCGCAGCGGCCCCGCCCACGCCCCGACCTCCAGCGCGGTGACCTGGGCGCCGAAGCCGGGCCCGAAGCTGCGGTCCAGGGCGCCGGCGTCCACCCCCTTGAGCTGATGGGGGTGGAGGAAGGCGTCGCCGAGGGCCCAGGGCTTCTCGGGGGGGTGGGCGCGCAGGGTCTCCAGGGCCGTCACGGCGTCGGCCTCGGCGTCCTCCCGAGCCTCCGGGTTGAAGTAGACGTGCACCAGGGCGTAGCGGGTCGCCCGGGAGAAGCGCTCGGGGTGCTGGGCCAGCCAGTCGGAGAGGGCGGCGTCGTCGGGCTCCTCGACGACCGCGAGGTCCCGCAGCAGGAAGCGCATCTTCTGGGCCAGCCGCCGCCGCACGATGGGGTCGCTGGTGTGCAGGCCCATCGCCAGGGCCTCGCGGGTGAGGGCCTCGTCCCGGGCGTACTGGTCGATCGCGGCGGGGTCGTCCAGGCCGGGCGGCACGACGATGACCGCGTCGTCCGGCGGTGCGGGGGCCTCGCGCAGGGCGGACCCCGCCCACAGGGCCGCGCCCAGCGCCAGGAAGTGCACGAGGGGCTGCTTCCACCAGGGCATCGTGGGGCCCTTTAACCAGCCCTCGAACTTCTTCGAGCCCGCGCTCAAGGTTCTTCCATGTAAGCGGTGGAGAAAGGCCGGTACCCTCAAGTGCAGAAACGGCGGGCTGAGATCCCCGCCAACGACGAGGTGTCCTCATGATCACGACCGAACAGCTCCACCAGCTCCTCCTGCTCGCCGACCCCGAGGCCCGCGCTGCGCAGTACGCGGCCGAGGACAAGGACTTCATCAACCTCGCGGTCGCCGAGAACGTGCTCATCTTCGACTACCTCAAGGAGCAGGTCTTCGGCAGCCTCACGCCGCTGGTGGTCGGGGAGACCAAGTACACCCGCAACTACGGCGACGACGAGCTGCGGACGCAGACAGCGCGGCTCTTCTCCGACCACTTCGGCTTCACGGTCCCCCCCAACTGGATCTTCGGGGTCGGGGGCGTGAGCGCGGCGCTGGAGTGCCTCGCGTTCTCCCTGCTGGCGCCTGGGGACGAGGTGCTCGTGCCCGCCCCGGCCTGGCAGGGCTTCCGCTGGTGCTTCGAGCAGCGGCCCCGCTGCCGCCTGCGCCTGTTCACCACGAAGAACCACCAGATCACGGTGAAGGACGTCGAGGACGCGCTCAAGGCCTACCCGAACGCGAAGGCCCTGGTGCTCACCAACCCCCACAACCCCCTGGGCATCAACTACGCCAAGGAGAACCTGGAGGCGATCTACGACCTGGTCCTGAAGCGCACGAAGCTCCACATCATCTCGGACGAGATCTACGCCCTCTCCCAGACCGTCGGGGTGAGCCCGGCCTTCGTCAGCGCCTTCACCCTGGACGCGTACACCAGGGCCACCGCCGACCAGCGGGCGCGGGTCCACATGGTCTGGGGGCTGGCCAAGGACTTCGGGCTCTCCGGGTTCAAGGCCGGCTTCATCGTCTCCAGCAGCCAGAAGGTCCACCACGCCGTGGGGGGCAAGGCGCCGGACAAGGAGATGGCCTGGTTCACGCCGATGGACTCCCTCAAGCAGTGGGCGGTGAAGCAGATGCTGAGCCGGACCGACGGCGGGCGGCTCGTCACCACCCGGGCGATGGAGCGCTACCGGGTCCGGCTCACCGAGGCCCGCGGGCGCGTCGGCGCGGAGCTGGTCCGGCAGAAGCTCCCCTTCAAGCGGGACAGCAGCGCCGCGCAGTTCTTCTGGCTGGACCTCAGCGCCTGGCTCGGTCGGGCGCCGGACTCCGGGGCCGCCCTCTACCCGGAGATCGACCCGCAGGAGGAGCGGCTGGCCGCCTGGATCCGCGACGAGGCGAAGGTCGGGCTGCTGCCCGGCCGGACCCTGTCGAACCCCGTGAGCGGCTGGTTCCGCATGTGCTACACCGCCACCGACACCGACCAGGTGCTGGAGGCCGTGAAGCGGGTGGGGGAGCTGCTCCACGGCGGGGAGGCGTCATAGGGCGCCGAGCACCGCGTCCTCGGGGCTGATCCACTCGACCGGCCAGCCCCGGGACTCCAGCATGGGGGCCAGGACCGCCTGGTCCCCGACGATGACCCAGAGGCGGGGGGCGTCGGGGGCCAGCCAGGGGGCCGCCGCCGACCGGGTGCTCTCGGCGGAGCCCCGGGCGCGGGCGTCAGCGCGGGCCGCGGCGTCGGCCACCGACTCGCCCAGGCCCAGGACGTCGCCGTAGAACCCCGCCGCGTGCCCGGCGGTGAGCTGCATGCGGTTCCACCAGGTCAGCTCGTCCCGCCAGGCCGCGTCGACCTCCTCGGGGGTGGAGCCCTCCTCCACGTATTCGCTGAGCAGGCGCTCGATCTCGTCGATGGCGCCGAGCACGTTGGCCTGGGGGACGTCCACGGCCAGGGTCCAGGTGCCGTAGGCGGGGTGGGCGCCGTGCCAGCTCGACGCCCCGTAGGTCCAGCCCTTCTCCTCGCGCAGCACCGTGTTGATGCGGCTCTTGAAGGCCCCGCACAGGGCGAAGTCGGCCAGGGCGAAGTCCACCCGCTCAGGATCGCCGGCCACGGGGGCGGCGGTGCGCAGGCGGATGGCGGTCTGCCCGCCCGAGGGCAGGTCCACGCCGATGACCCTCAGGCCCTCGGGCAGGGGCTCGAGCGGGGGCGCGGCCGGGGGGCCGGCGGCGGTGAAGCCCTCCAGCAGCGGCGCCACCGCAGCGGCCTCGGCCTCGCTCAGGTCCCCGACGACCAGGGCCTCCATCGACCCCTGGGCGAGCAGCGCCTGGTGCAGCGCCGCGACGTCGCCGGGGGCGAGCCGGCGCCACGCGTCGGGGTCGGGCCGGGCACCGAACGGGCTCTCCGGGGGGAACCAGCCGTGGTCCAGCGCCCCGTAGGACACCGCGTCGAGGTCGGTGGGGTCGGCCTCCAGGAGGTCGTAGCGCGCGTCGGCGGCCGCCCGCCGCAGCTCGACCTTGGAGAAGACCGGCTGGCGCAGCACCTCATCGAGCAGCCCGACGCCCTCGGCCAGGGACTCCCGGGGCACCGAGAGGGAGAGGTAGGTGGCGCGGGAGTGGACGTCCGCGGCGATCCAGGCGTCGAGGCGGTCCAGGGCGGGCTCCATCGCCTCGGGGGGGTGGGCCTCGCTGCCCAGGGCCCAGAGCGACTCCAGAGCGTCGCAGGGGGTGCGGTCGTCGGGGCAGAGGTCCACGCGGCCCACGGGAAGGCGCAGGGAGACCTCCACCCGGCGGACCCCCTCGACCCGGACGTGCTGGACGCGGCCGTCGGACAGGGGCGTGGGGTCGGGCAGGTCCAGCCGCACGGGGGGCCGGACCGCCGGGGGGGTGGCGCGGTCGGGGCCGGGGTCCTCGATGACCTCGACGGGATCGGCGTCCTGAGGGCGCGCCTCGCTGAAGAGCGCGAGCAGGGCGAGCAGCGGAAGGAGGAGGCGCGTCATGGCAACCCCACCGGCACCGCGCCCCGGACCGCCCGGCGGGCCCTGCCCTCGGGCACCACCGACAGGCTGACCCGGCGCTCGGGGGTGAGCCAGGTCTCTGCGACCCGCACCAGGTCGTCGGGGGTCACCGCCTCGTAGCGGGCCCACAGGTCTTCCAGGCAGTCCGGCGTGCCGAAGTAGGCCTGGCAGGTGGCCAGCCACTCCGCCCGGCCCTCGGGCTGCTCCACCATGTCGAGCAGCCAGCCCCTCAGCGCGGCGCGGGCCCGCTCCAGCTCATCGATGGTGGGGGGGCGCTCGGCCAGCTCGGCGATGACGTCCTCCATCGCCCGCGCGACCCGGCGCACGCGGCGGCGGCTGGTGTACGCCTCCAGCACGAAGAGGCTGCCCAGGTCCCCGGCGTCCAGCCCGACCCAGGTGCTCTCGGTGAGGCGGCGGTCGTAGTACAGCGCGTCGTCCAGCCGGGTGCCCCGGCCGTAGGAGAGCACCACGCTCAGCAGCTCCATCGCGGGCTCGTCCGCGGAGAAGCGCCCGGGGACGGGCCAGGCCAGGTACAGGGCGTGGTCGGCGACGTCGTCCTCAAACACCCCGTCGACGTGGCGCTCGGGCAGGGGCGGGGCGGCGGCGCGCTCGGGGGCGGCGGCCCGGGGGGGCACGTCCGAGAACCAGCGCTCCACGGCGGCGAAGGTGGCCTCGGGCTCCAGCAGGCCGACCAGGGCCAGGGTGCCGTTGGCGGGCACGTAGTGGGTGCTCCAGAAGGCCCGGGTGCGGTCGTCGGAGAAGGCCTGGATGTCGTCCACGGTGCCGATGATGGGGACGTGGTAGGGGTGGCCCTCGGGCCAGGCCAGGGTGGTGAGCACGTCCCAGTCGGCGCCGTGGGGCTCAGCGTAGCCCTCGGCCCGCTCCTGGAGGACCACGTCCTGCTGGACCTCCACGTCGGCCACGTCCAGGAAGCCCAGGCGGTCGGACTCCAGGAAGAGCGCGAGGTCCAGGGCCCCGGAGGGCATGCTCATGTGGTAGGCGGTCTCGTCGGCGCTGGTCCAGGCGTTGTTCCAGGCCCCGGCGGCCTGGGTGAGGTCGTCGAAGCTGGCGCCGGGGGCGTTCTCGGAGCCCTCGAACATCAGGTGCTCGAAGAGGTGGGCGCAGCCGCCCTCCCCCTCGGCCTCGTCGCGGGCCCCGACGCCGTAGCGCAGGTAGAGGGCGACGACGTCGGCGCGGCGCTGGGGCTCGACGATGACGACCAGGCCGTTGTCGAGGGTGCGGACCTGGGCGTCGGTGGTCAGCAGGGGGTGCGGCTCGGCGAGGGCCGCCGAGGTCAGGAGCAGCGGCAACATGCGGCCTCCGGGAGGGAGGAGGATAGCGCATCGACCGCGCGCGCGGCTGAGGGACCAGAGCCGAATCATGAACCATATGAATGAATCGAGCCAGATCATTCATTGGATCGAACAGACGCCGCACGGCAGGATGGGTCCAGGAGCCGCCCATGTCGATCCTCTCCGCCGCCCTCGCTGCCGTCCTCGCCCTGCTGCTCGGCCACGGCACCGGCGCCCTCGCCCTCCTGTGGTGGGGACCACCGGCCGGGGACACGCCGCTGGCGCCCTGGATGTTCGGGGCGGTGTGGACCGTGTTGTACCCCTGCTTCGGGGTCGGCGCCGCGACCCTGTGGGCGCACCGGGGGGACGGCGAGGCCGCACCCCTGGCCCTGGCGCTCGGGGGCTGCGCGGCCCTCACCGTGCTGCTCTGGATGCCGGTCGCCTGCGCCGCGCAGGACCCCGCGGTGACCGCGCTGATGGACGCGCTGGCGTGGGGGGTCGTCTGGATCGCCGCCTGGGGATATCGCCGGGTGTCCAGGGCGGCCTCAGCGTGGCTGCTGCCGCTGGTCCTCTGGATGCCCGTCACCTTCGGGCTGAGCCTGTGGGCCGCGCTGTGAGCGGTCGGCTGGCTCGATGAGCGCGCGGACGAGGGGGTGGAGCGGGCCCGTGCGCCAGAACACGCTGAGCTGCGCCGCCGGCAGCCCGACGAGGGGGACGCCGCGCACCCCGGGCGGGGCCACCGGCGTGGCGGGCAGCACGGTGATCCCAAGGCCCCGGCGGACCAGATCGAAGGTGGCGTCGAGGGCGTCCGCCTCGATCGGGGGGGCCTGACCGCCCCCGCCGCGCCGACGCAGGAAGCTGGAGAAGCCGGCCTCGGCGCGATCGGACAGCACGATCCAGCGCTCCTGGGCCAGCGCGGACAGGGGCGCGCGCTCGGCCCGGGCGAGGGGGTGGTCCGCCGCGACCCAGGCCCGCAGCGGGAGCGCCGCCACCGCCTGGACCTCCAGGCCCTCCCGGCCGCCCGGGATGGGCAGGAAGCTCGACCCGAGGTCCAGCTCCCCGGACAGGACCGCGTCGAGCTGCTCCAGGAGGGCGCGCCGCTGCAGCTCGAACTGCACCTGGGGCAGCGCGGGCATCACCGCCTCCAGCGCGTCGAGCAGCGGCGTGCAGGAGGCCGCGCCGGAGTACCCGATCACGCAGCGGCCCTGGCGGCCCGAGCCGACCGCGCGGGCGTCCTGCTCGGCGCGGTCGAGGTCCCGGACGGCGCCCGAGACCCGCTTGAGGTAGGCCACGCCCGCCGGGGTGAGCTGCACGCTGCGGTGGCTGCGGTCGAACAGCGCCACCCCCACGCACTCCTCCAGCTTGCGGATGCGGTGGCTCACCGTGGACTGGGTGACGTGCAGGCGCTCCGCCGCGCGGCCGAAGTGCAGCGTGGTGGCCACCGCGAGGAAGGCTTCGAGCTGGGGGGTCTCCGGGAGCACGGCGCTCTCCTGGGCGGTGGAGCGCGAGGATAGCGCGTCGTCACGCCGCCGGTCGTGGGATATGGGCGGCGGATGTTCACCCTCTCCCTGATCTTCCTGCTGGCGGGCTGCGGCCCCTCCGCCGCCGCGGCGCCCGCGCCCCCGGGCCTGGACATGCCCCAGCCCGATCGGCCCACCCAGCGCGGCATGCAGACCGTCGGGCGCCTCTGGTACCGGCGCCGCGAGGACTGGGAGATCGTCAGCGGCCCCGACGAGGACCCCCTCCAGTCGGCCTGGGGGGGAGCCGACGGCACGCTGTGGGTGGCCGGCTGGGGCTCGGTGTGGCGCTACGACGGCCAGACCTGGACCGCCGAGCCCAGCCCGGCCGGGCGCCTGCACGGCCTGTGGGGGGATGGCAGAGGCACGATCTGGGTCGGCGGTCAGAACGGCCGGATCTGCCGCCGGGACCCCGACGGCGCCTGGCGCGCCGAGGAGACCCCGCCCGGGACCGAAGGTCTGGCGATCTTCGGGATCTGGGGCAGCGGCCCGGACGAGATCTACGCGGTGGCCTTCGGGGGCTGGATCCTGCGGCGCCGCGCAGACGGGGTCTGGATCCGGGAGGACTGCCCCGGCTTCGGCTCGCTGCGCGCGGTGGCCGGCCTCGGTCCGGGGCGGGTGTGGGTCATCGCCACCGAGGGCCGCATCCTCGCCCGGCAGAGCGACGGCACCTGGGCGGTGGAGCACACCCTTGAAGGCCGCCTGGGCGCGATCTGGGGCCACCCCCAGGCCGGGCTCTACGTGGTCGGGAGCAAGGGGCTCGTGCTCCACTCCACCGGCGACGGCCAATGGACCCCTCAGGACAGCGGCGTGCGCAAGCAGCTCACCCACGTCGGGGGCGCGCCGGGCGCGCTCTACGCCGCCGGGCTCGAGTGCGCGCTGCTGCACTCCACCGGCGACGGGACCTGGCAGGAGCTGATGAGCAACGTCAGCCACCAGCTCGGGCCGGTGTGGGTCGACGCGAAGGGCGCGCTGCGGTTGCTGTGCGGGGAGCGGTTCTACGTGGAGTGACCGAGGAAGCGCAGACCCGCGTAGCGGGTTGAACAGCGCGGAGTCACGCCATCTGGGGGTTACAAGGGGCTCCGCCCCCTCGCGCCGTCAGCCGCAGAAAAACGTGGCGTGAGCGCTACTGCGCCGCGATGCGCTCCAGCGACCGGATCGCCTTGCGCAGCCGCACCCCCAGGAAGGCCACCACCGCGGCGACCGTCAGCGGGTGGGTCAGGAAGCCGAGGACGATCGGCGAGTGGTCCACCTTCAGCGCCCGCGACCACGTCCACAACAGCCCCACCAGCGAGGCCAGATACAGCCCCCGCAGGAGGGCGATGCCCACCTGGGTCGCGTGGTTGGTGGCGGCCTCGAAGGCGCCCAGGGCGGCCTCGAAGCCCAGGCGCGCGCGCACCGCCATCTGCTGGAACCGCTGCAGGCTCTCCTTCTGGAAGGCGATCTGCCGGGCCCGGTGGTCCTCGGGGGAGCGGGCCTCCACCACCGCGCGGGCCTTCTTGAGCTGCCGGGTGGCCCGGTCCCGCAGGAAGTCCTCCAGGGGCTCCATGCTGAGCTGGGGGTCGAGCCGGAAGGCCAGCGTGTCGTACAGCAGGAACGCCCGGATCGCCCGCACCGTGTCCAGGTTCATGCGGAGCTGGTAGTCCCGCGCGACCTCCAGCAGGTTGAGCCACAGCCCGGAGATCATGCGCTCGGACCAGTGGGCGTTCTCGTCGTCCATCGCCATGAAGACCCGGAAGAAGCCGTCCTCCATCATCAGCCGGAACTCGTGCAGGTCGATGTACGGCAGCGGGGAGAGGTCGGACAGCATCACCCGCGAGACCATGCCCGGGTCGTCCTTGACCGAGAGCCGGACCACCTCGGTGTGGTTCAGGCGGCTGCGCCGGGAGGTCATGCCGCAGGCCCCGAAGTCCAGGAAGGTCAGCTTGTTGCCCGGGTGGATGAAGACGTTGCCCGGGTGGGGGTCGGCGTGGAAGAAGGGCGCCTCGAAGCGCACCCACAGCGAGAACAGCTCGACCCGGTAGCCCAGCACCTTGGGGTCGATGTCCATCGCGGCGAAGTCGGCCAGGGCCTCGCGGTCCTCGGCGACCGCCGCCGTGACCAGCTTGCCCGCAGGGATCCCGTCCACGAACTCGGTGACCATCACGGTCTTGGTGCAGAGCTGCGTGTAGACCTTCGGCGCGGTGACCCAGGGCATGCCCGCGTCGCGGACCGCCTTGCGGAACTGGCGCTGGTAGCGGGACTCCAGGCGGAAGTCCATCTCCTCGCCGAACATGATGTGGAGGTCCTCGCGCAGGTGGCCGAAGGTCTCGTCCCGGACGAAGGTGGACCACTCCATGATCCGGGTGAACAGGTTGAAGGCGGCGAGGTCCTCGGAGAACTGCCGCGCGACGTCGGGGCGCTGGACCTTGACCGCGACCCGGTCGCCGTTGCGCAGGCGCGCCCGGTAGACGCAGGCGACCGAGGCGGTGCCGATGGCCTCGTCCTCGAAGTCGGAGAAGACCTCATCCAGCGGCAGGCCGATGCCCTCGGCGACGAGCTGGCGGGCCTGCTCGCTGTCCAGGGGCCCGACGTCGTCGTTCAGCTTGGCGAGGTGGTCGCAGACCTCCTGGGGCAGCAGGTCGGCGCGGGCGGCAAGCTGCTGCCCCACCTTGACCGCCGTGCCGCCGACCCGCTGGAACAGGGTCCGCAGCCGCTTCCCCAGCTGGTCAGGGGTGCCGCGCCCCTGGAGGTGGTCCAGGGCGACGTCCACCATGAAGCGCCCCGACGCGGCGCCCCAGCGCACCCCCCGCTGCAAGGTGGAGAAGAACCTCGGCTCGGGCAGGATGCCCAGGTCCTCGAGGTTGGCGCGATGGTCAATCATCGCCCTTGTCTTCCAGACGGAAGAGGATCCGTCTCAAGGTCAGCGAGAACAGCAGGAAGAGGGCCGCAGCGGTCAGCGGGCTGAGGCAGATCGCCTTGATGTGGTCGATCAGGCTGGCCTCCCACCCGGCGACGTTCCCGATGAGGAAGCGCGCGATGATGGCGCTGCCCAGCAGGGTGGCGGTGGCCACGAAGAACCGCAGCGCCTGGGAGGCCGCATAGGCGGCCTTGCCGCTGAGCGCCAGGTTGCTGACCGGCAGGTTCTCCACCGCGGTCTCCAGCCACAGGCCGGCCCGGGCCATGCCCTCGGTCACCCTGGAGAAGCGGGCCACCAGCTCGGCCTCGATGTCCTCGATGCGCTTCTCCTCGATGTCCTCCACGAAGCGGCGGGCTGACCGGCGGTCGGCGTGAATGGCGTAGCGCTCGAACTCGTCCAGCAGAGCCAGGTCCGGGTTCAGCCGCGCGGCCAGGGTGTCGAAGCTCAGGGTGGAGCGCATCAGCCGGAGCACGTCCAGCCGCAGGGTGACCTGATCCCGGCGCGCCGCCCGCAGCACGTTGCGCCACACCCCGATGGTGGTGCGCTCCCACCAGCTCGCCTCGTCATCCTTGAGGGCGAAGAGCTGGTACCAGAGCCCCGCCTCGATGCGCTTGTTGAAGTCGTAGACGTCGATGAACGGCAGCGGGCTCAGGAGCTGGACGATGGCCTGGGTGGCGCCGGAGACGTCGTCGTCGGCCAGGGTGGTCAGCATCTGCCGGAACAGGCGCTTGTGGCCGCTCGACATCGTGCCGCAGTCCTGGAAGTCCAGGAAGACCAGCTTGTTGTCGGGCTGGACCACGATGTTCTCGGCGGTGGGCTGGGCGATGAAGAACAGGTTCTCGAAGGTCGCCCACCACGCCGCCTGCAGGACGCGCCGGGCCAGCTTGACCCGGTCGATGTTCATGGCCTCCAGCCGGGCCAGGAAGTCGAAGTCGTTGTTGTCGACCGCGTCGTAGATCTCGGAGAGCCGCACCCCGGCCACCAGCTCGCTGACCACCACCGCGTCGTTGGAGAGGTTGTGGTGGATCTTGGGGGCGGTGAGCCACTTCAGGCGGTCGCGCTTCGCCCGCTTGCGGAACAGGGTCTGCTGGCGGGCCTGGAGCGAGAAGTTCAGCTCCTCGGTGGCCAGATCCAGCAGCTCGGCGCGCAGGTTCTTGAAGAAGCCGGGGCGCACCATCCCCAGCACCTCGTCGAAGCGGGTGATGAAGGCCAGGGCCCGGATGTCGGCCAGGATGCGGGCGCGGATGCCGTTGCGGCGCACCTTCACCGCGACGGCCCGGCCGCTGCGCAGCCGCGCCTGGTAGATGCACTCGACGGTGGTGGAGGCGATGGGCTCGGGGTCGAGGATCTCGAAGACCTCATCGAGGGGGCGCCCGACCGCCGCGCGCACCCGCTCCATCGCGATCTCGAAGTCCATCGGGGGCTTCTCGTCGCGCAGAGCCGCCAGCATCAGCGAGACCTCCAGCGGCATCAGGTCGATGCGCATGGAGATCTGCTTGCCGATGCGGATCCCGGTGGAGCCCATGCTGGTCAGCAGGTACTTGATGCGCGCCGCGGTGCGCTGGTGCGAGCTGACGCCCCGCATGGTGTCCCACTGCATCCCGAAGCGGAACCGGGACGCCGCCCAGGTCCAGCGCATCAGGCTGGCCACCACCATGGAGGTCGGCGGATCCGGCGGCGGGCTGGCCCGCAGCTTGGGCACCGCGCGCACACGGGCGGCCTCGGCCTGCTCCCGGCGGGGCAGGGACTGGAAGATCGAGGCCTGGGGATCTTCGGCCTGATCCTGCAGCAGCGCCTCGATCTCCTCCGGCGACGCCTTGAGGAAGACCGTGTCTGTGCTGCGCTCGGGCTTGGGAGGGGCCACGGAGGAAGCTTAGCGGTCCTGGGCGCAGGATGCGACCAACGCCCGCTTACTCACCGCCGCTGTACTCCTGCGTGGGGGCATCGGAGAGGTGGGCGCCGCTCATGACCTTGGAGTTGGTGCTGCGGACCATGCGCGCAAGGTGGTGCAGCAGGCGCCACATCAGCTTGGTGGCCAGGGTGGAGTCCTGGCGGACCAGCCGCAGGAAGTCGTTGCGGGAGATCACCAGGAAGCGGCTGTCCTCCTTGGTGACCACCGTGGCGCTGCGGCGCGGTGAGTCGATGAAGGCCATCTCGCCGAAGTACGCGGGGGGCTCCAGCACCGCCAGGGACACCCCGCCGCGCAGGATCTCCACCTGGCCGCTCTCGATGATGAAGCACTCCCGGCCGATGTCGTCCTCCTTGAAGAGCACGGTGTTCGCGGGCACGCGGCGCGCCTCGCAGACCGAGGAGATCTGCACCAGCTCGCGGTAGGTGCAGAACGAGAACAGGTCGCAGCGGCGCAGCACGTCGATGTGCTCGGCGGGGGCAGACCGCGCCCGGTGGCCGGAGGGCGCGTCGGAGGTCCGCACGCTCAGGACCAGCCCGGTGATGTTGTCGCGCCCGCCGCGGATGTTCGCGATGGAGACCAGATCCTCGGTGCCGCCGTTCTCGCCCAGGCTGACCGGGGCGACCATCTCCTCGGCGCCTACGTAGTTGTGCAGGCCGTCGGAGCACAGCAGCAGGCGGTCCCCCGCGCCCAGCTCCATGTGCAGCATGTCGACCATCACCGAGGGGAAGACCCCCAGCGCCCGGGTGATGACGTTCTTGTTGCGGGCGCGGCGGGCCTGCTCGGGGGTGATGAGGCCCTCGCGCACCTGCTGCTGCACGAGGGAGTGGTCCTCGGTGACCTGGTGGGCCTCGTTGTCCCGGATGAGGTAGATGCGGCCGTCGCCGACGTGGGCGGTGAAGGCCTGGCTGGCGATCATCAGCACCGCGTCGAGGGTGGTGCCCATGCGCCCGCCGTCGCCGGTGAGCGCGGTGGAGGCCTGGTAGATCTCCTCGCAGGCGCGCTGGACAGCGTTCCGGAGCAGGGCCTCGACCGCCGCGGTGGTGGCGGCGTTGCGCTGGGTGAGGTGCAGGTGGATGGCGTGGCGGCCGGCCGCGATGGTCTCGCGCAGCACCGAGCAGGCCAGCCCCGACGCCACGTCCCCGCGCTTGAAGCCCCCCATGCCGTCGGCGACCGCGAAGAGCCCCAGCTCCTTGTCGATGAGGTAGGAGTCCTCGTTGTGCTTCCGGACGCGCCCCACGTCCGAGCAGGCCCAGGCTTCGATGGCGAGCGATTCGCTGCTCATGTCGGGTCCTTCAAGGGAGGGGGCGGTCGGCGCCGCCCGTGAGGCGCGCGAGCTGCTCGGAGGTCGAACGCAGGTGTGCTGAGATACGTAGCAACATATTCCAGAGCACCTTGACCGCCAGCGTGGGGTCCCGCTTGAGCAGCGAGAAGAAGGCGTCGCGGGTGATGAGCAGGAGCTCGGCGTCCTCGACCGCCCGGACCGTGGCGCTGCGGCGCGGCTCGTCGAGCATGGACATCTCGCCGAAGTTCGCCCCCGGCCCCAGCCGCGTGATCTCGTTGTCGTCCTTGAGGATCGCGACCTTGCCCCCCACGACCAGGTACATGCCCTGCCCGGGGTCACCCTCGCGAAACACGACGTTGCCGGAGCGGTACCGGATGGGGCGGGTGACCCCGGCGATGGCCAGCAGCTCGCGCTCGGTGCAGTAGGCGAACAGCGGGATACGGGCCAGCGTGGCCAACCGGCTGGCCTGGCGATCCGGGGCCCGGCGCAGGCCGCCGATGGACATCAGCGCCACGGCCAGGTCCCGCCGGATGCCGTTGGAGCGCGTGATGCCCAGCATGCGGGCGGTCACCCCGTCGAGCATGGGGTCGTTCACCGCCTCGCGGATGCGGAGGTCGTCCAGGCCCCGGTGCAGCCAGGGCGAGGCGATCACGACGCGATCGCCGTCGGTGAGCTGGAGGCAGAGGGTCTCGGGCTCGGGGCGGACCGTGCCCCCCAGGGACCGGGTGAGCCGCGGCCGCACCGCCGCCAGGGTGAGGCTCTCGCCCTCGGCGCCCTCGGTGCCCTCGCCCTCGATGTGGTCCTGGGTGAGCTTGTGGACCAGGCCCTTGCGCACCAGGTAGACCCGCCCGTCCCCCACGTGGCAGACGCAGGCCTCGGCGTCGGTCATCAGCACCATGTCGAGGGTCAGCTGGATCTCGACGCCGCGCCGGCGGGCCAGGGCGTTGACCTCCTGGGCGGCCATGCCGACGGCGGTGCGCAGCAGGTCGATGGCCTGGGGGGTGCCCGCGCCGACCCGGGTGGTGGAGACCGCCTGCTGCTTGCGGATGTGGGCCCGGACCGCCTCCAGCGCGAGCTGGCAGGCCCCTGCGCCCAGGTCCTGCTCCAGGAGGGTGGCGGAGACCTCGGCGTCGGCGACGGCGGCAAGCCCCAGGCTGTTGTCGACGATCGCGGCGGCGGATGGCGAGGTGTCCGGCGATGCGGCGTCGGAGATGGCGTGAAGTGAAACCTGCATCGGGCCTCCGAGGACGGCAGAATGTTATCTGGTTCAGGACGGCAGGACGACCCGATGCGCCCGCTCTCGATGCTCACCGCCGTGGAAGCGCTGGCGCTGGCGGTCTGGCTGGTGCTCGCCGGCGCGCTGCTGCTCGACGGTCCGGACGAGGGCCGCATGGTCCCCATCGACCCCGACGCCCTCTCCGCCGGTCCGGGCGAGGAGGCCTGGATGGGGATCTACTTCCAGGGGCAGAAGGTCGGCTACGCGGTCAGCTCCGACGCCCCCACCAGCGACGGCGGGCGCCTGCTGCGCAACCGCTCGGCCTTCAAGCTGGCCGCCTTCGGGGACATCAAGCAGGTCGTGACCGCGGGCAACGCGGTGGTGGACCGGGACGGCTTCCTGCGCCGGTTCGACTTCTTCATGTCCTCGGACCCGGTGCGCATCGCGGCGCGGGGCGAGGTGGGCGACGACCAGGTCCGCATCGAGCTGCACCAGGCCGGCGAGGTCGAGACCCTCACCCTGGACATCGACGCCCCGCCCCACATGAGCCTGTCCCTGGGCACGGTGATCGCCAGCAAGGAGGAGATCCACGTCGGCGACCGCTACGAGGTCCCCTACTTCGACCCGGTCACCCTGGCCCAGGACACGATGGTCATCCGCGTCTTCGACGTCGAGGTGCTGCCCGACGGCGAGGAGGCCTACTGGATGGAGCGCAGCTTCGGCGACCTCACCACCCGGGTGCTGATGACCCCGTCGGGGCAGGTCATGCGGGAGGAGGGCGCGCTGGGCATGTCCCTGGTCCGGCAGACCGCCGAAGAGGCCCAGGAGATGCCCGAGGGCGCCGAGCCCGTCGACATCATCTCCCTCTCGGCGGTCAAGCTGAAGGGCCGGCTGAGCAACCCCCGCGAGGCCCACCACCTCGACATGCGGATCGTGGGCGTGGAGCCCGAGCGCCTGGTGAACGACCCCCCGGTGCAGGTCGTCGAGGGCGACCGCGTCATCCTCTCCACCCCCCTGGTGGCCGAGCTGCCCGCCGCCCTGCCCCGGGTGGACACCGACCCGGCGGTGGCCCCCTACCTGGCGGCCACCCCCTTCCTGCCGGTCCAGCACCCCGACATCCAGGCCCAGGCCGACAAGCTGGTCGGGCACATCGACAGCCGCCGGGAGGCCGCCCGCGTGCTGGTGGACTGGGTCTACGGCTACCTGGACAAGGCGCCCACCATCGGCGTCCCCAACGCCCTGGAGGTCCTCCAGGTCGGCCAGGGGGACTGCAACGAGCACACCGCGCTCTACGTGGCCCTCGCCCGCGCCGCGGGCATCCCCGCGCGCATCGCCGCCGGGGTGGTGTTCTCGGATCGCCTCGCCGACACCGGCGCGTTCTACTACCACGCCTGGCCCGAGGTGCGCCTGGGGGCCGATGGCGAGTGGGTCCCGGTGGACCCGACCTTCGGGCAGTTCCCCGCCGACGCCACCCACGTCAAGCTGGTGGAGGGGGACCTCGACCGGCAGATCGAGATCATGGGGGTCATGGGCCGGCTGGGCTTTGAGCTGGTCGAGGTGCGATAGAGTTGCGGCCGTCAGGCGTGGTGGTGTCGATGAGCATGATCCGTACCGAAGGCATCGAGAAGCGCTACGGGGACTTCCAGGCCCTCCAGCCGCTGGACCTCACCGTGGAGGCCGGCGAGGTCTTCGGCTTCCTGGGGCCCAACGGCGCGGGCAAGACCACCACCATCCGCATCCTCTCCGGGGTGCTGCCGCCCACCCGGGGCCGCCTGTTCATCGACGGGGTGGACATGGCGCAGGACCCGGTCGCCGCCAAGCAGCGCATCGGCTTCATCCCCGACCGCCCCTACCTCTACGAGAAGCTCACCGGGCGGGAGATGCTGGCGTTCGTGGGGGGGCTCTACGGCATGGACCCCGGCGTCATCGAGGCCCACTCGATGGAGCTGCTGGCCTTCCACGGCCTCTCCGACTTCGCCGACCGCCTCATCGAGGGCTACTCCCACGGCATGAAGCAGCGGCTGACCCTCTCCGCCGCCCTGCTGCACACCCCCCGCCTGCTGATCGTGGACGAGCCGATGGTCGGCCTGGACCCGCGCGGGGCGCGCCAGATCAAGGACGTCTTCCGCCAGGTCGCCGCCGAGGGCCGCACCGTGTTCCTCTCCACCCACTCCCTGGACGTCGCCCAGGAGGTCTGCGACCGCTTCGCGATCATCAACCGCGGACGGATCGTGGCCCACGGCACCTATGACGAGATAAGGTCCGAAGGGCGTGATGACGCCAAGGATCTCGAAGAGATCTTCCTGCGCATCCTGGAAGAGGAGCGGAACAACATGCCGGTCGGAGGCTCATGAGATCGGCGCTGCTGCTCCTGTGTGTCGCCGCGCTCTCGGGCTGCCTGTCCCGGGAGTCCCGCCACGCCGAGAAGCTCGAGGGCCGCTACCAGCTCGGCGATCCGGGTGATGGCTGGCGCCCCGTACAGCCCGGCGGGGCCGACTTCGCCTTCCTCAACCGCGACCTCGGCGCCACCATGTACGCCGACTCCAACTGCGGCTCCCGCTTCGAGGATGCGCCGCTGCCCGACATGGTCAAGCACCAGCTCTTCGGGGTGGTCGACCCCAAGGCCGCCCCCCTCCACGAGGCCTGGACCACCCTGGACGGCCGCGAGGCCTACACCACGCGCCGCGCCGGGATCCTGGACGGCGTGGCCGTGGAGCTGGGCGTCACCGTGCTCAAGAAGGACACCTGCGTCTACGACCTCGTGGTCATCGCCTCCCCGGGAGAGCGCTTCGAGCAGGCCTGGGCCGGCTACCAGAGCATGGTCCAGGGCTTCCGGACCCTGCCATGACCAACGTCCTCAAGCTGCTGGCCCACATGGGCGGCGTGGCCAGCCTCACCTGGCGCACCTTCAAGAGCTGCTTCACCCCGCCCTTCATCGAGACCCGCCTGCTGGTCACCCAGATGGACCAGGCGGGCATCGGCTCCTGGTCCATCGCGGTGCTCACCGCCCTGTTCACCGGCGCGGTGCTGGCCATCCAGTTCGCCAAGGGCCTGGAGCCCTACGGCGCCTCGCTCTACACCGGCAAGATGGTCTCCCTGGGCATGGTGCGCGAGCTGGGCCCCACCCTCACCGCCGTGCTGGTCGGCGGCCGGGTGGGCGCGGGCTTCACCGCCGAGATCGGCTCGATGAAGGTCACCGAGCAGGTCGACGCCATCTCCGCCCTGGGCGCGGACCCGGTGCGCAAGCTGGTGGTCCCCCGGGTGGTCGCCTGCCTCATCATGCTGCCGCTGCTCACCGTGCTCGCGGACTTCGTGGGCTGCCTGGGCGGCATGCTCATCACCATGAGCGAGGTCGGGCTGACCGCGCGCTTCTTCTTCGAGCAGGTCATCGACACCCTCAGCATCGAGGACCTCATGCACGGCCTGATGAAGTCGTTCTTCTTCGGCTACTTCATCGCCATCATCGGCTGCTACGTCGGGCTCAACGTCCGGGGCGGCACCGAGGGCGTGGGCCGCTCCACCACCGACGCCGTCGTCGCCATCAGCATCACCGTCCTGGTGTCGAACTTCATGCTCACCAAGGTCTTCATGGGCATCTACGGATGAGCGAGCGCGAGGTCGTCATCCGCTTCCGCGGGGTCCGCAAGGCCTTCGGACCCAAGGTCATCTACGACGGCCTGGACCTCGACGTCTTCAAGGGCGAGACCCTCACGATCATCGGCGGCTCGGGCATGGGGAAGTCCGTCTGCCTCAAGATGCTCATCCGGCTGCTGAAGGCCGACGGCGGCAGCATCACCGCCTTCGGCGAAGAGATCACCACGATGTCCGACGACGGCCTGCTGGGCCTGCGCCGCCGCATCGCGATGCTCTTCCAGGGGGCGGCGCTGTTCGACTCGCTCACCGTGGCCCAGAACATCAAGTACCCCCTGGTCGAGCACGACTGGGGCACCCCCGAGAAGCGCGACGCCCGGGTCGCCGAGGTGCTGGAGATGGTCGGCATGCCCGGCATCCAGGACCTCAAGCCCGCCGAGCTGTCCGGGGGCATGAAGAAGCGCGTCGGCCTGGCCCGCGCCATCGCCATCCAGCCCGACGTCATCCTCTACGATGAGCCCACCACCGGCCTGGACCCCATCAACGTCCGGCGCATCAACGGGCTCATCCTCGGGCTCCAGGAGCGCCTCGGGGTCACCTCCATCGTGGTCACCCACGACATGGACTCCTGCTTCACGGTCACCGACCGCATCGCCTTCCTGTACGACCGCAAGATGGGCTGGGTGGGCACCAAGGACGAGGCCGAGCGCGCCGACTTCCCGCCTCTGGCCGAGTTCGTCAAGGGCGGCCGGGGCGTGCTGGCCGACGACGCCGCCGACGTCATGGGTGCAGAAAAGCCCGGCGCAGAGCGCCGCACCTGAAGCTGGGGTACACTGCCCGACTGGAGACGACGACGAGACGCAGCGGGCAGATGAAGGATCCCTCCCCATGAACCTGCCCCCTGGCCCCTCGGCCCCTCGGCTGGTGCAGACCTGGCGACACTTCTTCCGCGTCCCGTCCGTCTACGGCGACGCCTGGCGCCGCTACGGCTCTCCGTTCACGGCGCGTATGGTGGGCATGGACATGGTGATGCTCACCGAGCCCGAGCAGCTCCGCGCCCTGTTCAACCCCCAGGAGCACCGCCTCCGCCGCACGCGATACCAGGACATCCAAGGTCAGGCGCTGGGGCCGGAGTCCCTGCTCATGCTCGACGGCGCGCGGCACGCCCACCACCGCCGCCTGCTGACCGGCCCCTTCCGTCCCGACCGGATGCAACGCTACGGCGGCCGCACGGTGGAGATCGTGCGCCGACACGCCGGACAGTGGCCCAGGGGCCGGTGGTTCTCAGCCTACGGCCCGCTGGAGCACATGGCCATGGAGCTGATCCTCTACGCCGTGTTCGGGCTGCAGGACCCCGCCGCCTGCGCCGAGGCCCGCACGCTCCTGGATCCGGTGGTCGGCGCCCCGCCGCTGCTGCTGTTCTCCAAGGCCCTGCAGGTCGATCTGGGCCACTGGAGCCCCTGGGGGCGCTTCCTGCGCAACCGCGAGCGGCTCAACGCCTGGGTGGACGGGCTCATCGCCGAGCGCCGCGCGCAGCTGGAGGCCGGCGAGCGCCACAACGACATCCTCTCCCAGCTCCTGGAGGCCGAGGAGCCCGACGGGCACGCCTTCTCCGACCTCGCCTTGCGCTGCGAGCTGCTCACCCTGCTGGCCACCGGGCACGAGACCACCGCCGTGAGCGTGACCTGGGCGCTGGGCTGGGTGCTGCGCCACCCCTCGGTCCATCAGCGCCTGCGCGACGAGCTGGCCGCCTGCGACACCCCGGAGGACATCAACGACCTGCCCTACCTGGACATGGTCTGCAAGGAGGTCCTCCGCATCAGCCCGGTCCTCCCCATCATGGGGCGTGAGGTCGTCGAGCCCTTCGAGATCGACGGCTACACCCTGCAACCGGGCACCCAGATCACGGCGCTCGGGTGGTTCATCCACCGCCGCCCGGAGGTCTTCCCGGACCCGGAGCGCTTCGACCCGGAGCGCTTCGTTGACGGCGCCCGCTTCGACCGCTTCGAATACCTGCCCTTCGGGACCGGGGCGCGGGCCTGCGTGGGCCGGGCCTTCGGGCTCTACCAGATGAAGGTCACCCTGGGCACCCTGCTCAAGGAGATCAACCCGGAGCCGGCGCCCGACGAACCCTGGCCTGCGCTGCGCTGGCGCAACGTCGTCGTGCTCCCCAAGGGCGGCTGTCAGATCCGCCTGTGAGCCGCCAGCGGCATGGCCCGCCGCACCGCCGCCACCCGCTCCGGATCCAGCTCAGCGAGGCAGATGCCCTCGCCGTCGGAGCACTGCCCGATCACCACCCCCCAGGGGTCGATGATGACCGAGTGCCCGTAGGAGTGCCGCAAGCCCGCGTCGTCGTGGGCGCCGAACTGGGCGGGGGCCAGCACGTAGCACTGGGTCTCGATGGCCCGCGCCCGCAGCAGCGCGTGCCAGTGGTCCTTGCCCGTCATGAGCGTGAACGCGCTGGGCACCGCCAGCAGCTGCGCGCCCCGGTCCACCAGGGTGCGGTACAGCTCGGGGAAGCGCAGGTCGTAGCAGATGCTCAGCCCCAGGACGCCGAGGGGCGTGTCGACCACCACCGGGGTGTCCCCGGGCGCGCAGGTGGCGGACTCCTGGAAGCGCACCCCGCCGGGGATGTCGACGTCGAAGAGGTGCATCTTGCGGTAGGACGCCGCCAGGCGCCCCTCGGGGTCGAACAGCAGGCTGGTGTTGTGGCAGCGCGCCGGGTCGCCCTCGGCCCGCTCGGCGACCGAGCCGACCAGCAGCCAGATGCCCAGCTCGGCGGCCAGGTCCGCCAGGCGGCGGTGGGTGGGGCCGTCCACCGGCTCGGCGAGCTTGATCTTGCGGTCGTGGGGGCCCAGGTAGGTGGTCGCCTCGGGGGTGGCGATGAGCCGCGCGCCGGCCTGAGCGGCCCGCCGTACGAGGCGCTCGGTGACCTGGAGGTTGCGCTCCACGTCGGAGCTGCCCTGGAGCTGGACGCACGCGGCGAGGGTCGTGGACATCGGCGGACCGGCGAAATGGGGAAATCCAGGATAATGTAATGGATCGAGGCGCCACCGCTCTCCGGCGCCGAGGAGCCTGGAGCCCGACAAGATGGACGTCCATGAAGTTGAACGTCTCCTCCGCGCGCGCAGATGCTCGCTGACCCCCCAGCGGCGGGCGATCCTGCGCTACCTGGCAGACAACGACACCCACCCCACCGCCGCCGACATCTTCGAGGCGGTCACCGCCGACTTCCCGATCACCTCCCGCGCGACGGTCTACAACACCATCGCGCTGCTGCGGGAGCTGGGGGTCCTCTCCGAGGTCAACCTGCCCGGCACCGAGGCCCGGTTCGACCCCAACACCGCGCCCCACCACCACCTGCGCTGCGTGCGCTGCGGGCAGCTCACCGACATCCCCACCGACCGGGTGCGCCTGGAGCACGACCTCCCGGGCGAGGTGCGCTCAGCCAGCGTGCTGTTCGAGGGCGTCTGCGAGGGCTGCTGACTACGGCTTGGGCTCGAAGGTGCGCAGGTAGGTGGTCAGAGCGGCGACGTCTGCGTCGCTGAGCTGCGGGAAGGGCGCCATGGCGGTGCCGGGCTTCCCGGTCTTGATGACCTTCTTGATGTCCTCGTTGGTCTTGCCCTCCCAGAACGCGGCGTCGCTGAAGGACCGGGGCTTGGGATCCAGTGCGATGGCGGCGGGGCCGTTGCCGTCGCCCTTGGCGCCGTGGCAGGCCATGCAGTTGGCCGTGTAGAGCGCCTTGCCCTGGTCCTGGGCGAAAGCGAGCGGAGAGGCGAGCAGGAGGGCGAGGGTGACAACGTGGCGCGTCATGGGAGCTCCAGGCTTGTGCGGTGCATTGTAACCGCACCGGTCGCTGGGTTGGACGACGCGGTACACGGCCTATTCAGTCGCCGCCCTCTCGGACCCCGTCGCCCCCGGCTTCATCCTCGTCCTCGCCCTCGTCGGGCGCGGGGGTGGCCTTCCGAGGAGGCAGGCCCTCGTCCTCGACCTTGGCCAGGTAGATGAGGATGCGGCGGGCGTTGTGGCGGTCCATCTCGGCGTCGAAGGCCGGCATCGCGCCCTTGCCGTAGAGGATGATGTCCACCAGGGGCTCGAAGTCGCGGCCCTTGATGGTGCCGCTGAGGTCGGGCACGCCGCCGGGCAGCGCGGCGGCGGCGGGGCCGTCGCCCTTGTTCTCGGCGCCGTGGCACATCCAGCAGGAGCGCTCCCACAGCTCCTGGCCCTTGACGTCGTCCTCGGGGCGCTTCTTGGGCACCGCCGCCCACACCAGGGCGGGCACGATGAGGGCGGTCAGCACAGGCAGGAGGCGCTTCATGGACGTCCCATATCCCGGCTACCAGGGCAGCGGTACGGGCTCGTCCTCGGTGGGCAGCCGCTGGGCCGGGGAGAGCACGAAGCGGCGGAACAGCTCGCGCATGTCGTCGAAGGCCTGGTCCACCGCGCGCAGCTCGTCGGGGCCCTCGGCGCGGGCCAGCTCGACCACCAGGCCCTCCAGGGCGACCCGGATCAGGATCGCCATGCGCCCGGGGGGCAGGGCGAGCTGGTCGAGGTCGTCGGCAAAGACCGCGCGGATGCCGCCCTCCAGCAGGGAGGTGGACTCGCGGTAGAAGGCGGTGAGGTTGCGGCCCGCGACCCCCTGCCCCGCGCCGATGGTCAGGGTCTGGGCGATGAAGGGGGCGCTGCCCGACAGCTCGCGGACCGACGCCCACATCGCGTCGAGGGCGTCCATCGCGGCGGGCAGGCCGCGCTCGCCCCGCTGCGCGCGCTCCTCGAAGCGCTGATAGAGCTGCTGGAAGGTGGCCCGCTGGGCCTGGATCAGCAGGCGCTCCTTGCTGGGGAAGCTGCGGCGCAGCAGCTCGCGGGAGACCCCGGCCTCCCGGGCGATGGCGGTCAGGGACACCCCGTCCAGCCCCGGCCGCCCGAACAGCCGGGAGGCCGCCCGCAGGATGCGATCGCGTCGGGAGGTGGCGCTGGTGGGATCCGGCATGCGGCCTCCAGGGAGCGCCCCATGGTAGTCCGAGGGGCGCCGAGGGGCCATACGTTCAGTTGTCGCACCTCAGGTAGAACCGCCGGGTCAGGGTGGAGAAGGCGCCCTCGGCGTCGGTGGCCTGGAGGTCCAGGATGAACTCGTTGAAGGAGGCGTTGTTGTCGCAGCCGTCCAGGCGAAGCCAGACGTCCACCCCGCCGCTGGAGTCGGGGTGCGTGGGCCAGGTCTCGGTGGTGAGGATGCTGGCCGCGGTGCCCGTCCAGCTCAGGGTGATGCTGCCGGGGTCGGTGCGGTCGTCCAGGAACGCGCCGCTGATGTGCAGGTTCTCCCGGTTGTCCAGCTGCTCCTCGGCGAGGGGGGTGTAGAGGTCGATGACCGGGGGCTCGTTGCCCAGGCTGAACACCGGCTGGACCGTGTCGGCGCCCTCGGCGCCCAGGGTGTCGTAGGCGACCAGCTCCAGCGCGTGGGTGCCCTCCTCCAGGCCGTCCTCCAGGTAGAGGGAGACCACGTTGCCGTTGACCTGGGGCTCGCCGTTGAGCTGCCCGGCCAGGGAGGAGGACCAGATCAGGGTCAGGTCGTCGATGACGTCGAGGTCATCGGTGATCTGCGCGACCACGGTGACCGGGGTGCCGGCGTCGAAGGCGTCGTCCTCCTGGGGCTCGAGCAGCTCGACCACCGGGCCGGCGTTGGGCACCAGCTCCACCGCGCGGGTGGCCTCACCCTGCTCGCCCTCCTCGTCGGTGACCTGGAGGCTCAGGGTGTGGCTGCCCACGGTCAGCCCGCGGGTCACCAGCAGGGAGACGTTGGAGCCGTCCCGGGCCTCCTCGCCGCG
The DNA here is from genome assembly GCA_020632795.1 of Alphaproteobacteria bacterium. Classification (GTDB taxonomy): domain Bacteria; phylum Myxococcota_A; class UBA796; order UBA796; family CAJQPC01; genus JACKEV01. Next base: position 61,437 of record JACKEV010000016.1, on the reverse strand, counting down.
CAGGGAGCCGTCGACGCTGGAGGTCCAGACGAGGCCCAGCTCGTCGTTGGCGGTGATGTCGTCGCTGATGGTGGCCTCGATCAGGATCGGGGCCCCGGCGATGAGGGTCTCGCCGTCGATGGGGCTCAGGATGGCGGCGGTGGGGGGGTCGTTGATGACCTTGAGCTGATCGTCACCGTTGCAGGCGGCGACGAGCACGAGCACGGCTGCGCGCATGGGCGCTCCCTGGTGTGGAGGAACCCCCATCCTACCACCGCGATCAGCGCTCAAGGTAGGCCACCAGGTCGTTCAGTGTCCGCACCTCGGGGTAGTCCTTCTCGGGGATCTCCACCCCGGTGCGCTCGGCGAGGCCCTGGATCAGCGCCAGGAAGTCCATCGAGTCGATGTCCAGCTCCTCCCGCAGGTCCTCGTCGGGGTCGACGTCGGCGAGGTCGACCTCGGGGGTGATGCGCGCCAGCACGGCGGCGACGTGGTCGAGGGTCTTCACAGGGCCTCCGGTCTCTGGAGAAGTCGGTCGATCCGGCGCAGGAAGGCCGCGCCGGTGTGGCCGTCGCTGGCGCGGTGGTCGCCGGCGAGGGTGAGGGTCACCACCGGCCGCACCGTCAGCATGCCGTCCACCGCCCAGGGGCGCTCCACGACCGCGCCGACGCCGACCAGGGCGACCTGGGGCGGGTAGATGACGCCGTGGACCAGCTCCACGCCGCGCTCGCCCAGGTTGGTGAGGGTGAAGGTGGGCGAGGACAGCTCGGAGCCGCGCAGCCGGCCGCGCCGGGCCCGGTCCACGAGGTCGGTGAGCGCCTGCATCAGCGCGTCGAGGTCCAGGGTGTCGGCGTCGCGGATGGCGGGGATGACCAGCCCGCCCCCCCGCAGGGAGATGGCGATGCCGGGGTGGACGCCGTCGGCGGGGTGGAAGCGGTCGTCGACCCAGGTGCCGTTCAGCGCGCCGTGGCGCTTGAGGGCCAGGGCGGTCGCCTTGATGAGCAGGGCGGCGGGCACGAGCCGGCGGTCGACGGGGACGTCGGCGTTGCGGCGGGCCAGCCAGGCGGTGGCGGCGGCGAGGTCGACGGTGTGGGCGAGGTGGTAGTGGGGGATCTCGCGGTTGCTGCGGGACATCGCGGCGGCGATGGCCTGGCGCATCGCGTCGACGGGCGCTTCAGCGGCGGGCTTCGCGCTTCGGGCGGCGCGCTCGACGTCCTTGCGGGTGACGGCGCCGTGGGGGCCGGTGCCGGGGACCCAGGTCAGGTCGAGGTCGAGTTCGTGGGCGCGGCGGCGGGCGGAGGGGGAGGAGCGGACCCAGCCGATGGGGGGTCTGGGGGCATGGGTTGGGATGGAGGGTGGCTGCTTGGAGGGTGGCTGCTTGGAGGGTGGCTGCTTGGGCGATCCGGCTTCCAGCGTCTTCGTCTCCCCGGCGTCCGCCCCTACGCCCTCCCGGCTCCGAGGGGGGCCAACGCCGGACCGTTCGTCGGGCTCCATCACGGAGCCCTCCTCACTCGGCTTCGCATCGGCCTCCGTCTCTCCTGACTCCCGGCCTCGCTCAGACGTCCGGCGTTGGCCCCCCTCTCCGCCTACGGGCTTCGGGGCTTGCGGAGGGGTCGAGGGGTTGGCAGGGGGGGCACCCCGGACCTCGGTTTCTTGGGGGGGAGGGGTCGCTTTGGCCTCGGAGGCAGGTTGTGACGTCTCAACGTTGCCGATCCGCGCCAGCACGGCGCCCACCGGGACCTTCTCGTCCTCGGGGACCTCGATGGAGAGCACGGTGCCGGATTCGAAGACCTCGATCTCGATCGCGCCCTTCTGGGTCTCGACGACCGCGACGATGTCGCCGCGGGACACGGTGTCGCCGACCTTGACGCGCCACTCGACCAGGGTGCCGTCCTCCATGTCGGCGCCGAGGCTGGGCATGCGGAACTCACCCATCGTGGCCCTCCAACAGCGCGCGGGCGGCGGCGAGGATGGTGTCGACCTGGGGCAGGGCCGCCTGCTCCAGGTGGGCGGGGTACGGGATGGGGACCTCGGCGGTGCACAAGCGGGAGACCGGGGCGTCGAGGTCGTAGAAGGCGCCCTCGGCGACCGCGGCGGCCACCTCGGCGGAGAGGCCGGCGGTGCGCCAGCCCTCCTCGACCACCAGCACGCGGCGGGTCTTGCGGGCCGAGGCCAGCAGGGTCTCCAGGTCCAGGGGGCGCAGCACGCGCAGGTCGACGACCTCGACCTCCACGCCCATCACGGCGAGCTGCTCAGCGGCCTCCAGGCACTTGAACAGGCTGCCGCCCCAGGTCATCAGGGTGAGGTCCTCGCCCTCCCGGCGCACCGCCGCGCGGGTGATGTCGACGGGCCCGGCGTCCTCGGGCAGCTCGTCCTCCCGGTTGTAGAGCATGACGTGCTCGAAGATCACCACCGGGTCGGGGTCCTGGAGCGCGCTCCACAGCATGCCCCGGGCGTCGGCGTGGGTGGCCGGGGCCAGCACCCGCAGGCCGGGGATGTGGGCGTAGTACCCCTCCAGGCTGTGGCTGTGCTGGGCGGCGAGCTGGCGGCCCGCGCCGGTGGCCATGCGGATGACCAGCGGGACGCTGAGCTGCCCGCCGCTCATGTGGCGCAGAGTGGCGGCGTTGTTGAGGATCTGGTCCAGGGCCAGCAGGGAGAAGTTGACGGTCATCACCTCGACGATGGGGCGCAGGCCCCCCAGCGCTGCGCCGACGCCCGCGCCCACGAAGCCCGACTCCGAGAGCGGCGTGTCCACGATGCGATCGGGGCCGAGCTCGTCGATGAGGTGCTTGGAGACGGCGTAGCAGCCGCCGTAGGCGCCGACGTCCTCGCCCATCAGGGAGACGCGGGGGTCGGCGTGCAGCGCCTCGCGGAGGGCCTGGCGCACGCACTCCCGGTAGGTCATCCGGCCGCGCTTCTCGTCGGGGGGCGGCGGCGGGGTGGGCACCGCGCCGTCCCAGGGGGTGGTGACGTCGGTGAGCAGCGCCGCCACCGGCTCCCAGGTGCCGGCCTCGGCGAAGGCGACGGCGTCCTCCAGCTCGGCCTCGACCTCGGCGGTCAGGGCGGCCAGGGCGTCGTCGGTGAGCAGGCCCTCGGCCACCAGGCGCGCCTGGAACAGGGTGATGGGGTCCCGCGTCTTCTTCCAGAGCGCGACCTCCTCGCTGTCCCGGTAGAGCTGGGCGTCGAACATGGAGTGGGCCCGGAAGCGGTAGGTGCGCAGCTCCAGGAAGCGCGGTCCCCGACCCATGCGGGCCTCGGCGACCGCGCGGCGCGTGGCGGCCTCGACGGCGAGGACGTCCATGCCGTCGACCGCCTCGGCGACCAGGCCGTAGCTGGCGGCCTTGGTGGTCAGGTCGGTCTGGGACTCGCTGCGGTCCAGGGCGGTGCCCATCGCGTAGCCGTTGTTCTCGCAGCAGAACACCACCGGCAGGCCCCACAGGGTGGCCAGGTTGAGGGCCTCGTGGAACTCACCCTCGGCGACCGCGCCCTCCCCGAAGAAGCAGGCCACCACCTCACCGCGCGGCTTCGCGGCGAGGCCCAGGCCCACCGCCAGGGGCAGGTGCCCGGCGACGATGGCGTTGCCGCCAAAGAAGCGCTTCTCGGCGTCGAACAGGTGCATCGAGCCGCCCCGGCCCCGGCTGCAGCCCTCCTGCTTGCCGAACATCTCGGCCATCACCGCGCGGGCGCTCAGGCCCCGGGCCAGGGCGTGGCCGTGCTCCCGGTAGGTGCCCAGGACCGCGTCGGTGGGCTCCAGGGCGGCCATCGCGCCGGCGGCGATGGCCTCCTCCCCGATGTAGAGGTGCAGGAAGCCTCGGATCTTCTGGGCGCTGTACAGCTCGGCGCAGCGCTCCTCGAAGCGCCGGATGCGCAGCATCTGCCGGAGCAGGGCGTGGGCGTGGGCCTCGCTGAGCGCGGCGGCGGCCGGGGGCAGAGGCTCAGGGCTGTGCATCGAGGACCTCCAGGGTGAACGCGCCGCCCTCCAGCGTGGAGGTGTCCCCGGTGGGCAGGCCCAGCTCCAGGGCCTTGAGCAGCCGGCGCATGACCTTGCCGCTGCGGGTCTTGGGCAGCGCGGCCACGAAGGTGATCTCCTTGGGCGCGATGGCCGGGCCCAGGCGCTGGCGGGCGAGGCCGCGCAACTCCAGCAGCAGGTCCTCGGTGGGCGCCGCCCCGGGCTTGAGGGCGACGAAGGCCTTGACCACCTCCATCGCGACCGGGTCGGGCTTGCCGATGACCCCGACCTCGGCCACCGCGGGGTGCTCCATCAGGGCGCTCTCCACCTCAAACGGCCCGACGAGGTGCCCGGAGGTGTTGATGACGTCGTCGGCGCGGCCCACGAACCAGAAGAAGCCGTCGGCGTCGCGCCGGGCGAGGTCTCCGCTGCGGTACCAGCCGTCGATGAAGCAGCGGGCGTAGCGCTCGGGCAGGCCCAGGTAGGCGCGGAACATTGAGGGCCAGCCCGCCCGCAGCACCAGCTCGCCCTGGACCGCCGGGTCGTCGATGAGGGTGACCCCGTCGGCGTCGATCCGGGCGATGGCCGCCTCGATCCCGGGCAGGGGGCGGCCCATCGAGCCGGGGCGGATCTCGCTGGCGGCGAAGTTGGCGATCATGATGCCGCCGGTCTCGCTCTGCCACCAGTTGTCGTGGATGGGCAGGCCGAAGGCGTCGACGCCCCAGCGCACCCCCTCGGGGTCCAGGGGCTCGCCCACGCTGGCGATGAAGCGCAGCCGGGGCAGGGCGTAGCGCTGGGCGACCTCGGCCCCCATGCGCATCATCATGCGGACCGCGGTGGGCGCGGTGTACCAGACCGTCACCCCCTCGTCCCGCAGGACCCGGTACCAGTCCTCGGCCTCGAACTCGGGCTCGTAGAGCACCAGGGTGCAGCCGTGGGTCAGGGGCGCGATGACCCCGTAGGACATGCCGGTGACCCAGCCGGGGTCGGCGGTGCACCAGAAGATGTCGTCCGGGCGGAGATCCAGCGCATAGAACGCCGAGACGTGGTGATGCTGCACCGCAGCATGGACATGGACCACGCCCTTGGGTTTGCCGGTGGTGCCGCTGGTGAAGTGCAGCAGCGCGGGGTCCTCGGGGTCGGTGGGCGCGATGGCGAAGGCGTCGCTGGCGCCATCGAGCAGGGCGCTCAGGCTCAAGGTGCCCTCGGGCGGGGCGCCCTCGTCCACGACGATCACGTGGCGCAGCACGGGCAGCCGGTCCCGCACCTCGGCGACCTTGCGCTTGTAGAGCCGCGCGGTGGTGAGCAGCACCGCGCCCTCGCCGATCTCCATGCGCTGCTGGATGGGCTCAGGCCCGAACGCGGCGAACAGGGGGCAGACCACGCAGCGGGCCTTCAAGGCCCCCAGCACCGCGACGTGCAGCTCAGGCACCCGCCCCATCAGCAGGTAGAGGCGCTCGCCCGGCTTCACCCCCAGCCCCTGCAGCGCGTTGGCGAAGCGGCTGCTGGCCGCGCTGAGCTGGGCGTAGGTCCAGTCCTGGGGCTCGCCGCGCTTGGGGATCCAGCGCAGGGCGACGTGGTTCGCGCGGGGGCCGGCGGCGTGCCGCTCCACGGCCTCGTGGGCGATGTTCAGCCCCCCGCCCGGCAGCCCGTCCAGCCGCGCCCGGGCGGCCGCCCAGGAGAACGCGGCGCGCTCGGCGGCGTAGTCGGTGAGGTTGGCGTGGAGGGCTTCGGGCTTGCGGATGATGTCGCTCATGGCCGGGGGCGTGTGCAACGGGCGTGCCATGTCTGCCCGAGGAGGATGGACGACCCTGACCGGCCCGCCCCCAACCCATCGACTTCGGCTTGACAAGGTACAAGGGGGCCTCTTCGCACATCCGATCGTGCCTTCTCCCACACCTCCCCTCTCCGGCTCCCCTCCGGCGCGGGCACGGTTCATGCCAGAGTCCGCCCGAACGCGCAGGGAGCTTCTCATGGCGAAGTGGATCCGTTGGTTCTCCGAGCTGGGCATCGAGGACGTGCCGCTGGTGGGCGGCAAGAACGCCAGCCTGGGGGAGCTGCGGCAGAACCTCGTGCCCCGGGGCGTGGGCGTGCCCGACGGCTTCGCGGTCACCGCCGAGGGCTACCGCCACTTCCTCCACCACAGCGGGCTGGAGGCGGTCATCGTCGAGGCCCTGTCCGGGCTCGACCTGGACGACGTCGGGGGGCTCCAGCGCCGGGGCCTGCAGGTGCGCCAGGCCCTGCTCGGCGCACCCCTGCCCGACGACCTCGTCGAGGAGCTGCTCGCCGCCTACCGCCAGCTCGGCGAAGGCGAGGCCGTCGACGTCGCCGTGCGCAGCAGCGCCACCGCCGAGGACCTGCCCGAGGCCAGCTTCGCCGGCCAGCAGGAGACCTACCTGAACGTGCACGGCGAGGCCGCCGTGCTGAACGCCACCCGCCGCTGCTTCGCCAGCCTGTTCACCGACCGGGCCATCAGCTACCGCAGCGAGCGCGGCTTCGACCACCTCGCCGTGGGCCTGTCCGTGGGCGTGCAGCGCATGGTGCGCAGCGACCTGGCCGGCGCGGGGGTCATGTTCACCCTCGACACCGAGAGCGGCTTCCGGGACGTGGTGCTCATCAGCGCAGCCTGGGGCCTGGGCGAGGTGGTGGTCCAGGGCTCGGTGGTGCCCGACGAGTACCTCGTCTTCAAGCCGACGCTGATGACCGGCCACCGCCCCATCCTGCGGCGCACCCTGGGCAGCAAGGAGTTCAAGCTGGTCTACGCCACCGGCGGCGGGCGCCTGACCCGGACCGAGGCCGTGCCCGCCCAGGACCGCGCCCGCTTCGTGCTCACCGACGACGAGGTGCTGGAGCTGGCCCGCCAGGCCTGCGTGGTCGAGGCGTACTACTCCGAGCGCCACGGCCGCCCCATGCCGATGGACCTGGAGTGGGCCAAGGACGGCCGCACCGGCGAGCTGTTCATCGTGCAGGCCCGCCCCGAGACCGTGCAGGCCCGCAAGGCCGTGGGCGCCGAGGTCCGCCAGTACGTGCTGGAGGGCAAGGGCGAGGTGGTGGCCACCGGCGCCGCCATCGGCGCGGCCATCGCCAGCGGGACCGCCCGCGTGGTGCGGGACGTCGCCGAGCTGGGGGCGTTCCAGGACGGCGACGTCCTGGTGGCTGAGCGCACCGACCCGGACTGGGAGCCGGTCATGCGCCGGGCGGCGGCCATCGTCACCGAGCGCGGCGGGCGCACCTGCCACGCCGCCATCGTCAGCCGGGAGCTGGGGGTGCCGGCGGTCGTGGGCGCTGAAGGCGCGCTCTCCCGGATCGAGGAGGGCAATACATACACTGTAAGTTGTGCGGAGGGCGAGGTCGGCCGGGTCTACGCCGGGGCCCTGCCCTTCCGGGTCGACCGGGTGGACGTCTCGGCCCTGCCCCGGCCGCGCACGAAGGTGATGATGAACGTCGGCGACCCTGGGCGGGCCCTGCACCTCGCGGCCATCCCCTGCGACGGGGTGGGCCTCGCCCGGGAGGAGTTCATCGTCAGCGCGTCGATCGGCGTCCACCCGATGGCGCTCCTGACCTTCGACACGCTCCGCGACGCCGCCCTGCGCGCGGAGATCGAGCGCCGCACCCGGGGCTGGGCCGACAAGTCCGCGTTCTTCGTGGACCGGCTGGCCGAGGGCGTCGGCACCATCGCGGCGGCGTTCTGGCCCCGGCCGGTCATCGCGCGGCTCAGCGACTTCAAGACCATCGAGTACGCCGGCCTCGTGGGCGGTGCGGCCTGGGAGTGGCCCGAGGCCAACCCCATGATCGGCTTCCGGGGCGCCTCCCGCTACACCCACCCCCGCTACGCCGACGCCTTCGCCCTGGAGTGCCGGGCCTTGCGCTACGTGCGCGAGGAGATGGGCCTCACCAACCTCCAGCTCATGGTGCCGTTCTGCCGCACGGTCGCCGAGGGCCGCGAGGTGATGGAGCTGCTGGCCGCCCAGGGGCTCGTCCAGGGCCAGGACGGCCTCAAGGTGCTGGTGATGTGCGAGATCCCCTCCAACGCCATCCTGGTGGAGCGCTTCGCCGAGGTCTTCGACGGCTTCTCCATCGGCAGCAACGACCTCACCCAGCTCACCCTGGGGGTGGACCGGGACAACGAGGTGCTCGCCTCGCTGTTCGACGAGCGCGACGAGGCGGTGCGCTGGCTCATCGCCCGCGCCATCCAGGGCGCCCACGCCGCGGGCCGCACCATCGGCATCTGCGGCCAGGCCCCCAGCGACCACCCCGCGTTCGCCGCCTGGCTGGTGGAGCAGGGCATCGACAGCGTGTCGCTGTCCCCGGACGCGGTGATCGCGACGACGCGGCGGATCCTGGAGGTGGAGGGCTGAGCTACTCCACCTCCAGGAGGTTCTGCGCGACGATCAGTTGATGTCCAGCCTCACCGAGGGCGCGCTACCGCTGATGCTGCCGCTGACGACGTCGAACGGGACGAGATCCACCGGGTTGATCGTGGTCGCCAGAGGCACATAGGTGGAGGCGTGGTCCACCTCCAAGGAGAAGGGACTCCCGTTGTCCCCATCCAGTTCCATGACGCCACCCCAGTAGAGGGTGACACCACACCAGTCACCCGCGTCGATGTCGAGGCCGTAGCCATCCACCGGGTCGATGGTCTCCTCGACCGTGTAGTCCGTGGTGCCCCCTGCGCAGGCGTGGAGGCGGACCTTGTCGAGGTCTACGGACCCCTCGACAAGATCATCCTCAGCGCGCTGCACAGTGAGGTCGAGGTGCGGGTTGCCCGCATAGATGATCGCGTGGACCGGCATGGGGGAGGACAGAACGGCCACGATCACCGAGGCCGTGCATAGGTTCTTTCGCATCTTCCGTTGCTCCAGGTTCAGGGCCTCCCGTCGCAGGAGGCGACCGCACCTGTTGCGAGCACCATGCCATCACGAAAGAATCTTAATTATTCTGATTTAAGCTTGATTTTCATATGCAGCCCTATCGCAACATGTCCAGGATCGCAGACATACCCTCCACCCTCTGTCTTCGATACAAGACAGACTCGCCAGCCTCAACCGACCCTGCCCTACACCTCCGTAGACGGGCTGTCCATGCTCAACGGAAAGAGCTGTACCCCAAGCTGCACGACGCGATCTCGTGGCTCCCCAAAGCCCATGCACAGATGCATGATCTGCTCCTGGAAGCGGCTGATGCGCTCCTTGAGCTCCTCCATGCGCTCGCTGGGGACGGCGATGGTGTAGGTGGCATAGTGTCGCTCGCGCCAATCCACCGTCGAGAGCGCCTCGGCCGCGCGCTCCAACATACTCTCATGCAGAGAGGCCACGGCGATGCTCACCTCACGACTGTAGATCTCATGCTCCGTGCGCCAGGCCTCCTCCACCACCTGCAGCCCGCCATCGGCCTTCCCCGTCAGCAACCCTCTGCGTAGCAGCAGCTCCAGCGCCTCGGCCGCCTGTGCCTCGGTGATCGCGGGGCGCAGCGTGGCCGCGATCCATGCGGGCTCCGCCCTGAACCCCTCGCAGGAAGCCAATTCGACGATCGCAGCGTAGTACCACCTGGAGAAGACCGCATAGGTCTCCAGCCCTATGGCGCGTGAGCCGCGAAAACGCCCCGCCGACACCATGGCCTCCCAGGCGGCCTGCCTGTCGGCTCTGGAGAAACCATGCGCGAACCGCACCATCGACACGAAGTAGCTGGTCTCGTCGTCGTCCAGCTTCATCACTTCGGCGAAGCGCTCGGCGCGCTGGGCGTCCAGCTTGTTGCGCCCCTTGAGGATGCCGACCACCAGGGAGGGTGAACAGCCCGCCTTCCGGGCGAAGCCACGCTTGGTGAGGCGTCGCCCGGCCGCGTTGAACCAGTCCTCCAGATAGAGGCGGTAGTCACTATAGGTGTAGATGTCTGGCATCGTCCTGGCCTCCAGCCGGTAAGGATCGGACAGGGGAGCCAGCAGGTCAAGCAGCGTGTGCATGAGTTGTGCACGGTTTCTTGGTCCAGGCCTTGTGAAGGGTTCTCAAAGCTGCCACCCTGATGTCCAAGCGACCCCGGTGCAGGTCGCGGTCAGCGAACGGCGTGGCCTCGCTGAGCTGTACAGGTTTGTATCAGGAATGGGAAGACGACACATGATGGTTGTTTGCATGGCACTGCTCCTGGCGCTGTCCACATCCCCGGCCGGGGCGGCGGATGGCACAGCCGACGAGGTCTTGAGAGGTCAGCTCATCGTCGAGACCGACGGATCGGCCGAGCTGATGTTCTCGGGCCCTATCCGAGGCGGCCAGCCCTACGCTCTGGAGATCACCGTGCCTGAATCCACCACCTGGGTGGAGCTGAACGTGCGCCCGGAGGATGATGGCGGGCTCCTTGGAGAGCGGCAACACCAACGCATCGCATTGCTAGTCACCGACGACACGAAGAACGACGGGATCGCCAAAGCGACCGGCCAGATAGAGCGCCTGCAGATCGGAATCTCCTACAAATTCGAGGCCACGCTCAAGCGACGTCTCTCCCCGGAGGAGATCGACATCGTAGCGACTCGGGTTGCAGCAGCGATGCGGAACAATGTTGTGGACTCAAAGCGCTGTCCAAGCGACCCATTGACGGCAGCGGAGTTCCCACTGCAGGATGAACTCGTGTTGTCGGGCATATCAGTGGCTCCATCTGACGTGGACCATGCAACGAATCGGTTCAATCTGCTCTATCCGATCAGCCCCGCCAACGAGAAATGCACACAGTATCGAATTAGAGATGCGCTGCTGACCGCTGCCCCTCCATTACAGTCCTCCAGCATTCCACAATCCTTCACAGAACGTCTGAACGAACTCCGAGATCAGCTTAAAAATGAAAACCCCACAGTAAACACTCTCAAAGAGCCCACCGTCTTCATAGGAGACCGGCTGCTCCCTGCTGGCTCCCTGTTGACGGCGGACCACTCCACGGACGACCTGGCAGCAGCAGCGAAACAGCTCCGAACCTGCGAGGACGCTGCGTTCAAACTAGCGTGTGTCGTCTGGGCGAAGGAGCTGGAGAAACTGGCCAACATCTCCGACCCGAAGAAGCGTACCGCCGCACTCCTCGAGGCCAAGGCGTCCCTTGGCACACAAAGCCACAGCCTCCCGGGCCCTCTGCTCTACCGATCACCGGGGTCGCTGTTTCCAGCGGGCCGACTGCTCTCCATCACCGAAATCCTGAATAACCCTGACCTCATGGAGTTCAACACCGTCTCAGCGCAGCTCCACAGCATGTCTCCCACGCCGGATGTCGGCTCCGATTGGCTTGACCTGTTGAAACAGTATCACGGCCTTCGAGACGCCGAAGCAGAGTTCTGGAAACTGGTGAACGAAGGGTTGACGGCAAACAACAAGGAACTCGAAGACCTGACCAACGAGTTCGCCACGCTGGTCAAGGACATCGTCGTCAAGGCAATCCAGGTAGAGATCCATGCCGACGATATCAGCACCACGCACACCGCCAAGGTCGAACAGAAGGGGCACCACGTCAGCCCCCAGCTCGGTGTCGTGCTGGTTGTTCCGGTCTCCGGACCTGACGCGTGGATGGCGGGTACAGCCAGCCTGGAGTTCTATCCCTGTCCCGTCGACCGGCAGATCCCCATTGGACAGTTGGCCGGTACACCCTGGCAGCGGGCCTGCCAGCGGGTGACCGTCACCGCCGGGGTGCTCGGCGGGGCCAACAAGCCTCCTTCACTGGTCCAACCCATGCTTGGAGAGCGCCTCTACCCCACGGCCGGGCTAGGTGTCCGCATTGCACGCTATGCCTCCATCGACGCCGGACTCGTCGGCTTCTACCAGGCAGCACCCAACCCCATCTCCTCCACCCGCGCCCCCCGCGTCGCGGGCTACCTCGGGCTCTCCATCGACGCCGACATCGCCGGGCTGTTGAAATCGTATCTCTGAGAAAGCCTGAAGGAGTCTCAGCATGATCTCGCTCAACCTGAACACCTCTACATTTGTCGCCGTGAACCAGCCCACTGTCAGCACGCTGGAGATCTCCGGGTTGACGCCGGGGGAGTCCGTCTCGGCTCTACTCAAGCTGCACGCCGGGCCAGGCACGACCGGGCTTCCCATGCAGCAGCAGGCCATCGCACGCGGAGACGGCCGAGCGTTGTTCATCTTCGGAGGGTACAGATTCCTGGATACGGGGACCGCCATCCTGATCGCAGAAGCCGCGTCGGAGCAGAACCCCTTCCTGGGTCGCTCGGCCGACGCCTCGGAGGTGGTCTGATGCGACGACTCCTTGGCGTCATGTTGCCTGCCGTGGGATGCGGGGAGCTGCCGGTCGACCCCGCCACCACCGATGAGGTGTTCACGTTGGAGGCCTGCCCAGGGGAAGGCTGCGTCGCCTGGGCGGACGGCGCCACACCGGTCGAGGTGCAGGTCCATCTCAACGAGTCGGTCACCCAGCTCACCGACGAGCTGAGCGTCGACCTCAAAGCCAGCGCAGGCATCTGGCTGTTCACCGACGAGGGCGCGAGCACCTGGACAGGGACGTTCGGAGAGGATCGAGGGCTCAGCGCGTTCCTCGTCCCGCCGCGAGATCGAGACGAGGTGCTCCTGGAGGCCGACCTCGCTGGATATCGGCGGGTCGCGGTGCTCACCCTCGCCCCCACGCCTGTCGAGAGCCTCACCCTCTCGCCCACTCCAACGGTGCTCTCAACGGAGGGCTCCACGTCCTTGATCCTCACCGCGCAGGCGAGGACTCCGAACGGCGGGGCGCCGACGCATGGAACCCGGGTGCAGATCACCGACGTGATCACGTCTCCAGAGGACATCGCCTGGACCTCAGCACCGGCAGAGGTCTGGCTGGATGACCTGGGGACGGGCACGCTGAATGTCCATGTGGGGTCGGGCGCCGAGTCGGTCGCCGTCGCCGTCGAGGCGATCCTGCCGGATGGATCGCCTGGAACGAACGCTGAGGTGCAGATCTTCGCGGAGTAGTCGGTTGCCACGCTCTGCATCCGCCGAACTCTGGTACGCTTCGGCCAGGCGAGTGTGAACGGCTCCCCTGCGGTCGGGATGACCGCGTCAAGACCCCAAGAAGTGGAGAATCGGGATGCGATACATTACTTGTTTGATTGGCGTCAACTACATGGAGAATGAGCCCGACGCGAGTCTGGAAGGGGCGCACAATGACGTCGGGAGTTGGTCTCGAGCCATCTCACGGCTTCAACCGGCCGAGCAGCATGTGCTCTTGTCTCCGAAGGAGCCAGATCTTCAGAAGGCATGGACTGAATGTGGTGGTACAGGCACACCCGATCCTATGTACTCGTACTTATCCAGGTTTAATTCCTTCCTTCGAATGCTCTCCGTGGACACCGACGAGGACACCACCGTCATCATCGTGTTCGCGGGACACAGCTCTTGGCTTCCTCAAGAGGGGTCCGCTCCAGCGGAGATGGGTCTGGCTATGCGAGACGCCAGGCGCGGTGAGCGCCAGGGTCACATGCTGTTTTCCGATCTGCAGCGGCACCTGACGGAGATCGCAGACAATTCCGCTGATGTCTGGCTCGTGCTCGACACATGCGGTGCCACATATCCTTCCCTCCACCTACAGAATCGGTCCTTTACGTCCTGGGATGTAGCAATTCCTGCTCGAGAAGTGCCGGAAGTTTCTATTACACCTGATGATCCCGAGATACCTGGCGGTGGGAGTACCCCCTCGGATGCACTTCTGAGGCAATATCAGAACCTGACAGCAAACGGCCGAGTACAAGTCGTACTCGCCTGTGAGGCTGACCAGAGTGCATTTGAGGCGAGGTTCCAAGGGCGACCTCATGGATGCTTCTCCTGGGCCGCCACCTCCTTGCTCGATCGCACGCGAATCGGAAACAACCAGAATCATCCGTACCTGAAAATGCCGCTCGTCGAGTTGTTAGAACGTACAAAGGGCACAATGAATCATCTCGGTGTTGTCCAACGTCCAAACAGCATGCCCCATCCGTACTTGGGAAAGGTCATGTTCGGGCAGCGACAGTTGCTGAACGCCTCTTTCAACACACTCCATCCGCGACAGGTCAGTGGAGGAACGAGTGGTCTACGAGTATTCAAGTTGCAGTGGCGCCGTTCGGGATCGGCAGATCGTGACGCTGGATTGTTATACGCCACAGCGGCCGTGAGGGACCTTGATTCTTCAGCAAGTTCCCTGCCAGATAAGTACCAACATGCGGAGGCCGTCCCGAAAGATCCTACACTGAAAGAACTGTGGTATCGAACCGGACGTGAGTATTGGCACCTGGACTCCTCGTCTTTCCAGGATGGAGACTCATTGATAATCACGCCGTACAGACTAATTCCATATAACCAAATGAACGGCACCTCCTACCGCAATTCTTCTGGCTTCTATTTTGCTGACAAGAACAGCAATCCCAAGAGAGCCTCACTGTCCACCGACTTTTTTTTTTAAACACAGTGGGTCTTACTTGTTGATCCGTCCCCAATTTATGCTGTATTGGCGTTGGCGCAACGGTTCGCCCTTCTTGTTCACTATTCCAGATGTGAATTTTTCCAACGCATCGCCAGTCGTACTGTCTCCCTCAACAAAGTCCGCCTTCGACAGTGCGACAGGGTATCAGTTCAGCCATGTCATCGACGACTGGTATCCATGACCCTGAACCCAATATTCCGATACCGCGCCCCCGGCCGATCCGCCCAGCGGGCTGCCGCCCGGCAATAGCCTGCCCGGCTGTTCCACGAACCGCCCCGGACCTCGTAGAGGTTGTCTTCTGAGGGCTCCTCCGGTCCAGGGCATCGGACCCCTTCAAAGTCAGGTCGCCACACGGTCGCACACCAGTCCCGCGCGTTTCCTCCTAGGCCGCGAACCCCCCAGGGACTGACGTCGTCCAGGCAGTCCCCCACGGGCACCGGCCCGGGTGGGTCGCGAGAGAGCACCATGTTCGTCCAGGTCGGGTGGAAGTGGTCCCCCCACGGCCACCGCCGTCGGTCCACGCCCCGGGCGGCGCGCTCCCACTCCAGCCCGGTGGGCAGCCGCCAAGGCACACCCTCCCGCGCCGCGAGCCATCGGCAGTACGCCCAGGCGTCGTAGAGGGAGATGAGGACGACCGGTGAGTCCGGGTGGACGTCCTCCGGCAGGCTCCAGCGTCCGTCGACCACCATCAAGGTGTGCTGCGCGTCCACGCTACGCGCACGCAGGGGATCGCGCGGCGCGTGCCGCATCGCCTCATCGGGAGCGATGTCGTTGAGGAAGGTCAGGTACTCGGCGTGGGTCACCGGATCCCGCTGCATCACGAAGCCGTCCACCCACACCTCGGACGATCCCAGGCTGTCCAGGGCATCCGGGTCTCCGCCGATGGGCGTCCAGCCGGCCGCCACGTACCGCTGCGAGGGGCGCAGGCTCCCCTCGGGCAGCATTCGCAGAGGCCTCGGGTGCAGCTCGCCCGGCGCGGGCCTCGGCCACCGCTGTCCACGACCCAGGACCGCGGGGTAGCGAACTTCGTGGAAGCCCGGCTTCGAGAACGCCAGGACATAGCGCCCACTCGGCAGGCGAAGTGACGTCGGGGTCGGCCCCACCGACGTGACGTGCGCCAGGCTCGGCAAACGATCCCCGGTGACGCGAAACACCTGCACCGTCGCCCCCGTGGGGGTCGTCCGCAGCTCCACGACCGCCGGGGCGCCCAGCCAGGACACCTGCGTCCCGTCATGATCGTACTGCTTGAGGGTCGCCTCGTGGTGCCGTTGGGCCCGCCGGTCGCCCACCGCTTCGGCACGCAGCAGGGCCTCTCGGTGGTAGCGAAGCAGCCAGGATCGGGCTGGACCATCCGGATCCAGGGTCAACGCTCCCTGCGCGGACGCCAGGGCTTCGGCACGCAACGTCGCGGCGTCATCCGCCAGCGCATCAGCGTGGTCCTGAAGGGACCATGCTGGCGCGTGATCCTGCGGAGTCCGCGCATCCCCCTGTACGGTCGCGCCGTCGGCCTCCTGGCGAAGCGCCTGGCAGCGGAGTTCCAGAACCTCAGCCTGTCGGAGCTTCTCGTGGGCTGCCGACAGGAGCGATGCGGCTTGTGCCCGCTTCGTGGAGCCGTCCAGCCAGTCCTCGATCGCCTGGGCGAACGCCTGCGTGGTGGGCCTGCACTGCGGGTCCTCTTCCATGGCCCGCCAGCACAGCGCCTCCAGAGAGCCCTGGAGGGACGGCGGGAGCGAGGTCGGCTCCTCGGCCTCATCCATGGACGGCCGCCTCCCGTAGAGCACCTCATGAAGGATGACCCCCAGCGCGTACACATCCCCCCCCGAGGCCGGAGGACCGGCGCCGAACTCCCCCTCAGGCGCCATGTAGGGCAGCGTGCCGGTTGAGCCCCCCGCCACCTGATCCTGCCCGGCCCGCACCGCGCTCCCCCAATCCATCACCAGCACCTCGCCATGTACGCCAACCATGACGTTGTCCGGCTTGAGATCCCGGTGAACGATGCCCGCCGCGTGGGCGGCCGCCACAGCATCCGCGACGCGTGCGAGAATCCTCAAGCACCGCGTATGACCCTCAGGATCTCCCAGAAGCGCTCGAAATGGTTGCCCCTGCACACGCGCCATGACCATCCACGGTCTCCCATCTGTGAGGGTTCCGTGGTCGATCACCGAGATGATACCCGGGTGATCCAGCGACGCGGTGATGATCGCCTCGCGCCGAAATCGCTCCTGTGCGTCCAGGGTGGAGACCCACTTCGACCGGAGCACCTTCAGCGCCAACTGGCGGTCCAGCTTCTTGTCCTGGACCTCGAACACGACAGAGGTTCCCCCCTGCCCCAGCTTTCGCGTCACGCTGAACCGAGGGGGCAGCCCCAGCCTCAAGAAGAGCGGAGCCAGCCTCATTCCTGGATGTCCATGCGAGCCAGCAGCGCATAGAGGTGTGAGCGGCTCATGCCCAGCTCGCGGGCCGCCTGGGCGCGGTTGCCCCCTGCTCGCTCCAAAGCGTCGTGGAGGAGGCGGGTCTGAAACCACCACGTCGCCTCATGAAACCCGGACGGTACCTCTCCATCGGGCTCCGGCCCCCGGTCGAGCAGGTGCTCGGGCCCCACGCTGTCGGTCCCCTCTGCGATGGCGAGCGCGGCGGCCTCCTCCAATGTGGCGGCCAGCTCTCGCACGTTGCCGGGCCACGCCATCCGCTCCAACAAGCTGCGGGCCGCGCGCCGGAGGGTCATGGACGGGACATCGAAGCTCGCGCAGGCACGTCGCAGGAGGTGTTCGGCCAACAAGCCAATGTCCTCTGCACGCTGATCCAGAGAGGGCAACTCGATTCTGAAGCGACGCATCCGATAATACAAATCCTCTCGAAGCAGACCCTCCTCGATGGCAGCCTTCGGATCGCGGTTCGTACAAGCGATGATGCGAACATCAGACGCGATGCTCGTCGTCGATCCCACGCGATAGTAGGAGCGGGACTGGATGAAGTGCAACAACTTCGCCTGCAGCGAGAGTGGGATCTCCGTCACTTCATCCAGCACCAGGGTTCCCCCCTCCGCCGCAGCGATGAAGCCCTGGCGATCCCGTGTCGCTCCCGTATAGCTCCCTCGTACAGCCCCGAACAACTCGCCCTCAAACAGACTCTCGGTCACCCCCGGACACGAGACGACCACAACAGGTCCGTTGGCGCGGGCGCTGGAGCTGTGCAGGATCTCCGCGACCAGGTTCTTCCCTGCTCCGGTGGGTCCACTGATCAGGACGTCGATGTCCAGACCGGCTGCGGCGCGACTGCGCTTGAGGAGATGAGCCACGGCCGGACTGCGCCCGATCAACCGCTCGGCGTTCAACCCCCGTCGATAAGGCAGCGTCGGATCGTCGAGGTGTTGTTCGTGTCGAGCCAGGAGTCGATCTGACAAGACCGCGAGTTGCACGGCGAGGCGCTCAATGAGCGTCAGGCATGCGTCGTCGACGCGCCCTCCCTGCAGATACACGGCCCCAAAAGCCGGCTCTCCGATAGGAGCGCAAGCGACGGACTCGATGCCATAGCGACGGACGCTCTCCAAGGAGGCAAACCGAGGATCTTGCTGTGCGCTCTCCGTGACGGTCAAGGCTCCCTTCTGAATCGTCGTAGCGACGATCCCCGAAGAGAGCTGCTTCAGCTCCTCCCCGTCTGCACCCGCTGCGCCGTAGAAGTCCGGGCCGCTCGCGCCACGAATCTCCACGTAGCTCAGCCTGGCCCCGGTCAACGAGACGGCGAGGTTGAGCGCCTCTAGAAGGAGGCCCCGGACGTCCTCGTGATCAGCAAGCTGAAGCAACTGGAGGTAGAAGTCCCGCTCCCCCCGGACCTGCTCTGCGACCCATTTGTGGTCGGGCTGTCTGGTTGTCATGTTGCCTCCGGCGCCAGCGTATCAGGTCTGAAGTCCGGCGGCGCTTACGCGGAATGCCAGAGCCAAAGATCTCGGATCAGCTACTCCACCGACCACCCCCCCTTCGCCGGCCAGCCCGCTTCGAACGTCCACTTCGCCTCTTCCGAAGCCTCGATGTCATCGGGATCGTAGCGCAGCACCCCGTACTCGCCACGGGTGTAGCGCTCGAACTGGTCGATGTGGTGGGGGTCGCCGGGGCGCTCGGACTGGCCGCCCGGCAGGATGCCCTTGCCGATGATGCCGTCGGGGTCCAGCTCGAACACGAAGCGGTTGCTGGGGCTGTCCACGATGTCGAAGTCCTCGGGCAGCGCGCCGTCGCGGATCAGGGTGAAGTTGCCCACGTCCACCGTGTAGAGGCCGCCAGCCTTGGGCAGCGTCTCGGAGCTGGCCCCGGGCAGCCAGGCCTCGGCGGCGTCGTCCAGGGACAGGGTGTGGGAGAGACCCCAGGTCCAGCCGTCCATGTCGGAGGCGCCCAGCGCGGCGTAGCGCGCGTCCAGCTCCTCCACGGCCAGCGCCAGGCTGGCCAGGAGCACCTCGTCCCGGGTCTCGAAAGCCTCGGTGTCCGGGTCGTCGAACAGGCTGCGGCCGGTCTGTGTGGGCCAGGGCAGCTCGCCCGCCTCGAAGGCGTCGATGTCCTCGGCGGTGGCCTCCAGCCAGTGCACCAGGGTCTTGCTGGTGATCTGGGCCACCGGGTAGGGCAGCTCGGGCAGGATCAGCTCGCCGATGAGCCCGCCGCCCTCGTCGGCCAGGGCCAGGCGGCTGAGCGCCGAGAGCCAGGCGTGGAACAGGGTCGGGCCCACCGCGTCGACGTCGCAGCGGCGGTCCCAGACCTCCAGGATCTCCAGGGCCTGCGCCATGTCATCGGTGACGAGGTCCGGGCGCCGCGCGGCGGCCTCGGACAGGAAGGGCAGCAGGTGCACCGCGAGCTGGGAGGTGGTGTCCTGCTGGACCTCGATGAGCTGATCCAAGGTGACCCCGCCGTCCGCGATGAAGCCCTCCAGCATGACCTCGGGGCGGTACGCCCGCGCGCCGATGGCGAACAGCCCGGCCAGGTAGACCGGGTCGTTGTAGGGGTCGTTGTCGTCGGTGAGCCCGGCGGGGTCGTTGTTCGCGCTGACCAGGAAGCCCGCGGCCGGGTCGACGGTCCAGGGGAGCTGCTCGCGCTCCAGCATGGCGTAGGGAGCCGTGTCGCCGGGCAGCCACTCGTAGCCGCCGTCGCCGGGCAGGAGCCCGATGGGCGGCGCGGTGGGGTCGACCTGCTCGCGCAGGGGGACCTCGGTGTAGCTGGTGTAGCCGATGCGGCCCTCGATGTCGGCGTAGAGCCAGTGCATGCCGCCGGTGTAGTAGTGGTCGACCGCCGCGCGGAAGGCGTCGTAGTCCCCGGACTTGTTGATCTCGTAGAAGCTGCGGGCCACGCTGCGGGGCTGGTAGCCGGTCCAGCGCACCGAGAGGGTGAGCGGCAGCGGCAGGTCCAAGGCCTCCTCCGGCAGGATGGGGCCGTGGTGGGGGACCTCGCGGACGGTGAGGCTGCGGGGCTCGGCGTCCGCCACGCTGCCGCCGGGGGCGCGCACGTAGATGGTCTCCTCCCGCTCGACCAGCGCGACCTCCTCGCCTTCGAACATCACCGCGTGCCGGCCGGAGGGGATCTCCATGTAGACGTCGGCGACGTCGTAGAAGTTGACCGTGGGGGCCCAGGCCACCCGGTCGTTGTGCCCGAACAGCACGAAGGGCACCCCGGGCAGGCTGGCCCCGATGGCGTCGATGTCCCCGCCCGCGGACAGGGTGTCGAGGTGGATGAGGTACCAGATCGCCGGGTGGTCGACCTCCTGGTGGGTGTCCCCGGCGAGCAGGGCGTGCCCGGAGGCGCTGGCGCTGGCGGCGACGGCGAAGTTGTTGCTGCCCCCGACCGGCTTACCGGACCGGGCCAGGGCGCGCGCGGCGTCGGCGAGGGTGCCGGGGGGGACCTCGCCCAGGGCCTCACGGAGGCGGGCCCGGCCGTCCCCCGACGCGGGGGGCCCGGAGGCTGCGCTGTCGTAGAAGCCCGGCACCACGTAGCCCGGGTCCAGGGGTGCGTAGCGGTACAGGTCGGCGAAAGCCGCGTCGCTCATCAGGGTCTGGGCGAGCCCGGTGAGGATCTCCTGCTCGGCGCGCAGGGAGGAGCCGGCGGTCAGCAGCTTGCCCAGGGCCAGGCTGTCGGCGACCCGCCAGGGCTCGGGCGTGTAGCCCAGGGCCTCGAAGTGGGGGGAGAGGCTCTGGCCGTTGACCCCCTCGGTGGCGTCCTGGATGTACTGGTTGACCCCGGCGGCGTAGGCCCGCAGCAGGTCGTGCAGCGCGGGGTCGGAGACCGCCATCTCCTCCGCCGCCCGCTGGCCCCAGCGCCACAGGTCCAGCGCCCGCATCTGGGCGTCGCCCGCGAAGAAGTCCTCGCCGAGGATCTCGGCGCGGCGCCCGCAGGCCCGGCGGCGCAGCAGGTCCATGTGGTAGAGGCGGTCCCGGGCGGTCACGTAGCCCTGGGCGAAGAAGAGATCGTCCTCGGTGGTGGCCTGGATGTGGGCGACGCCGAGGTCGTCGAAGCGCACCTCCACCGGGCCGTCGAGGGTGGTGATGGGATCCTTGGGGGCACAGGCGAGCAGCAGCAGCAGGGCGGTCATGGGGGCTCCGGAGGGCCGTCAACATAGCCTGCTCCGGCCAGATCCTGTCACTCAACAAAAGGGTTGCAGAGACTCTTTTGTGGGATATATACATTTTATTCATAAGAGGTGAACACGCCATGTCGCTCAAAGGGGTCGCCCAGGAGACCCTGAATGTCCTGGATGAAGGTTGCTACACCGCCCCCTCGGGTGCTCTGGTCTCCATCGCTGACGCCCAGGCCGCCGCCGTCGCCGGCACGCAGCTCTACACCCCCGAGGCCCTCGCCGCGCTGCTGGCCGAGCCCGGCCCCGGGGGCGCCGCGCCCGCGATCACGGTCACCGACGAGCGCACCCAGGAGGCCTGCCGCCGGCTGTTCCAGGACGAGGGCGTCGACGACGTGCTCGCCCTGAACTTCGCCTCCGCCCGCAACCCCGGCGGGGGATTCCTGCGCGGCGCCAAGGCCCAGGAAGAGGACCTCTCCCGCTGCTCGGGGCTCTATCCCTCCCTGATCACACAGATGCGGTACTACACGGCCAACCGGGTGCAAAGCTCCCTGCTCTACACCGACCACATGATCTACAGCCCCCAGGTGCCCTTCTTCCGGGTGCGCAGCCGGACCTTCATCGAGCAGCCCTACCTGGCCTCGGTCATCACCGCCCCCGCGCCCAACGCCGGGGAGCACCTGCGCCGCGAGCCCGGGGCCACCGCCGCCCTGGACGAGGCCGTGCAGCGCCGGGCGGGCATGGTGCTGGCCCTGGCCCGCGCCCACGGCCACCGCAACCTGGTGCTGGGGGCCTGGGGCTGCGGGGTGTTCCGCAACGACCCCACCCGCGTGGCCGAGGTCTTCCGCGACTGGCTGAACAGCAGGACCTTCGCCGGCTGCTTCGATCAGGTGGTGTTCGCGATCCTGGCCACGACGAAGCCGGGCAAGCGCAACCTCGAGGCCTTCCAGGCGGTGCTGGGCTGACGCGCGGGCCCGGAGCGGCTACCCCACCCCCAGCTCCCGGGCCCGCAGGCGCAGGCCCCGGGGCGAGACCTCCAAGGCCTCGGCGGCCTGGTCCAGGCTGCCCCCAGCGGTCTCCAGGGCCGCCCGCAGCTCGGCCTCGGAGACCTCGTTCGCCTTGCGGATGACGTCGCTGCGGTCGATGCGGCGGTAGAGCGCCGGCCGGGACAGGCCCAGGGCGTCGGCCGCCGCGCTGATCTTCCAGCGGTGGGCCTTGAGGGCCTCCAGGACGTCGGCGTCGCCGGGCTCGGCCGTGGCGACGGCCTCCGGGGTGGCGGCGAGCGCGCGCTCCAGCGCGGGGGGCACGACCGCCTCCCGGGCCCCCCGGCTGGCGATGACCAGCTGGCGGCAGGCGTTGCGGAGCTGGCGCACGTTGCCCGGCCAGGGCGCGCGGGCCATGCGCGCGATCAGGGGCGAGGGCAGCCAGGGGTCCTCCGTGGGGCGGTCCAGCCGGGGGCGCTCCCCGAACTCGTCCAGCGCGCCCCGGATGAAGTGGACCGCCAGACGCCCGATGTCGTCCCGACGGGCCCGCAGCGGGGGCAGGTGCAGCTCATAGACCGCCAGGCGGTGCAGGAGCGGCACCCGGAAGCGGCCCTCCTCGGCGGCGGCCTCCAGGTTCGCGTCGGTGGCCGCCACCAGGCGCACGTCGACCCGGGCGGGCGCGCCGCCCACGGGCTGCACCTCTCCGCTCTCCAGGGCCCGCAGCAGGGCCACCTGGACCTCGGCGGGGGCCTCCCCGATCTCGTCCAGGAACAGGGTGCCGCCGTCGGCGCGCTGGAAGTGGCCCTCCCGGTCCCGCGCCGCCCCGGTGAAGGCCCCCCGGGCGTGCCCGAACAGCTCGGAGGCCGCCGTGGTGGGCGGGATCGCGGCCATGTTCAGGGCGAGGAAGGCGCGGTCCTGCCGCCCGCTGCGGTCGTGCAGCGCCCGCGCCACCAGCTCCTTGCCCGTGCCCGAGGCCCCACGCAGCAGCACCGGCACGTCGAGGTCGGCCACGTTCAGCAGCTCGGCGCGCACCCGCTCCAGGCAGTCGCTGCCCCCGACCAGGCCCAGCGCCGGCTGCCGCAGCCCCGCCGGCAGCGCCTCGTGCAGCAGCAGGGCCACCCGGTCGGACAGCTCCACCACCACGCCCTCGCGCAGCGCGTCCATCGGCACGCGGGCTGCCCCTGGCCGCCCGTCCACGGTCAGCGGGCTCCCCCCCGGGCTCAGGGTGACGACCGCACCCTCCCGTTGGAGCGTCGCGGGGCGACGGCTGAGCCAGGGGTCCTCCAGCGCGCCGGTCTCCACCCCGTCCGGCGAGCAGAAGCCGGGCTCCTTCCGGGAGAGCGCGACGGCCTCGCCGCGCCCCAGGGCCGGGAGCTGCGCGCGGTCCCCGACCCGCCGCACGTCCGGGTGGGCGAGCACCGTGAGGGTGGGGACGGGGGCGGCGTCTGCGCGCCTGCGGCGGCGGCGCGGCTGGCGGGTGAGGGTGTCCATCCGCCTCCATTATGCTGTCGCCCCCATGACGCCGTCCCCTCCCCCGCCCTCTGACCGCTTCGAGCGGCTCCGGCTGCTCGGCGAGGGCGCGAGCGGTGTGGTGCACGAGGCGCGTGACCGGTACACCGGGGCCCGGGTGGCGGTGAAGACCCTGCGCCGCCTCGATCCGGTGGCCCTGCTCGCCTTCAAGGCCGAGTTCCGCACCCTGTCCCGGCTGCACCACCCCAACGTGGTGCGCCTGCACGGGCTGTTCGAGGAGCACGGGGCGTGGTGCTTCGCCATGGACCTCGTGGAGGGGAGGCCCTTCGTCCAGCATGTGCGCCATGAGACCCCCGCGCCGGCCGCGACGGCCCCGCGCTCGACCCTGGACAGCGCGCAGACCCTGCCCCGGCCCGCCGACCCGGACGCCACCCTGGAGCCCTCCAGCCCGATCACCGGTGAGGATCCCCCCATCGAGGCGGAGGCATCCCCCCTGTCGCCCGAGCGGCTGCCTGCCCTGCGTGAGGCCCTGGGCCAGCTCGTCGACGCGGTATCGGCGGTGCACGCCTTCGGGCTGGTCCACCGGGACCTCAAGTCCGCAAACGCCCTGGTCACCGACGCCGGGCGGGTGGTGCTGCTGGACTTCGGGCTGGCCGTGGAGGCGGGCGCGGAGGCCGGGGTGGCGGGGACGGCGACCACGATGGCCCCCGAGCAGGCCGCTGGCGATCCGGCCACCGAGGCCAGCGACTGGTACGCGGTGGGGGTGATGCTCTACGCGGCGCTGGCCGGACGTCCCCCCTTCGTCGGGCCCGCCGCGCGGCTCCTGTCGGACAAGCAGCGGCTGGACGCCCCGCCGCTATCCCCGGTGCCCGGGGCCGAGGACCTCTCCGCGCTGGCCATGGCTCTGCTGGCCCGGGACCCCGTCGCCCGGCCCGATGGGGTGGCGCTGCGCCGGGCCCTGGGTCGCCCCACCCCCACCGCGACCCGCGAGCCGGCCCTCGTGGGGCGCGCCGACGCCCTGGCCACCCTGGCGCGGTCCTGGCAGGTAGCGCAGGCCGGGACCAGCGCGCTCGTGCGGATCGAGGGGCCCTCCGGGGTGGGCAAGACCGCGCTGATCCGGCGCTTCCTCCGCGACCGCGGCGACGCCCTGGTGCTGAGCGGGGCCTGCGCCGAGCACGAGTCGGTGCCCTTCAACGCCCTCGACCCGATCGTGGACCAGCTCGCCCGGACGCTGGCGGACTGGCCCCCCGCCGCGCGGGCCGCGGTGCTGCCCCGTCGCCCCGCTGATCTGACGCGGCTCTTCCCGGTCACCGCCACCCTGCTGGCGCGGCCGCCCGACGGTGAGGCGACCCCCGACGCCCAGGCCCGGGGCGCCGCCGCCCTGCGGGAGCTGCTGGAGCGGGTGAGCGAGCGCCAGCCGCTGCTCATCGTGATCGACGACGCCCACTGGGGAGACCGGGACAGCGCCGGGCTGCTCGACGCCCTGCTGGCCGGGACGCACCCGCCCCGCGCCCTGTGGATCACCAGCCTGTGGCCCCGAGCGGCGAGCCCCAGGCCGATGGAGGAGACCCTCGACACCCTGGCGACGCGCCTGGACGCCGCGCACGTCGACCTCGGGCCGCTGGGAGAGGCCGACGCCCTGCGCCTCGCGGAGGCGGTGCTGGGCCCTGGCGCGGAGGCCCTCGCCCGTCAGGCCACCCGGGAGGCCGGCGGAGACCCCCTGCTGCTCGTCGAGCTGAGCCGCGCAGCGGAGAGCCAGGGGGCCGTCACCGGCTTGGAGGCTCTGGTGCGGGGCCGCCTGGACGCGCTCCCGGCGCCAGCCCGCGCGGTGGTGGAGGCGGCGGCGGTGGCTGGCGGGCCGCTGCGGGCCGGGGCGCTGCTGGCCGCCGCGCAGGTGACCGACTGGCGTGTGGTGGCCGGGCTGCGCGGCGAGGGTCTGCTCAAGGGGCGCGGTCTGCACCCGGACGACCCCCTGGATCTCCCGCATCGACGTCTCCGTGAGGCCGTGTTCATCGGGCTCAGCGACGATCGACGCCGCGCGCTGCGCCGGGCCCTGGCCGACGCGCTGGCGGGCGAGGCCCCCGAGCGTCGGCTGCGCCACCTCCTGGCCGCAGACGACCGGCCGGCTGCCCTGGCCTGCGCGCTCCAGGTCGCCGAGGCTGCCGACGCCCAGATGGCCTTCGACCGCGCGGCGGAGACCTGGGGGCTGGCCGTCTCCCTCACCGAGGCCGGCGACCCCGCGCGGCCCGGGCGCCTGCGGTCCTGGGGAGAGGCCCTGGCCCGTGCCCACCGAGGCGCCGAGGCCGCCGCCGCGCTCCAGGAGGCCGCCGCGCTGGCCGAGCCCGCGGAGGGCTTCGCGCTGCGCCGGTCGGCCTGCGAGCAGCTCCTCCACAGCGGGCGCAGCGCCGAGGGCTTCGCGCTCCTCGACCAGCTCCTCCAGGAGCTGGGGGTCCGCCCGTGGCAACGCGGGCGCCGCCTGGGGATGATCGGGCGCATCGCCCTGGGGCACCTCCTGTGCCGCTGGGGCCGCCCACATTCGCTGAGTGCCCGGGAGCGCGCCCGCTTCGAGGTGCTCTACACCGGGGCGCTCGGCGCGACGTTCACCGACCCGGCGCTGGCGGGCGCTCTGGGCTCCGCCGCGATGCTGATCGGCGTGCGCGGGCAGGACCCCGGCCCGAGGAGCGCCGCGCTGGCCCTGCTGAGCCTGGGCCTCCCCGGGACCCTGCGGGGCATCCGCCGCGCCGCCCGGCTGCTGGACGAGGCCCGGACCCTGGCCGGAGACGACGAGGTGGCCCGCGGGCGGGTGGACCTGTTCGCGGCCCTCGCGGCGCTTCGGGCGGGCCGACGACAGGACGTCGAGGCGCTGGTGGAGCAGGCGGTGACCGCGCTGCGTCGCTCGGTGGGCTGGGACGCTGCGCTGGCGGAGCTGGCCCGCTCGGCCCTGGCGGTGCTGAACGGCCGCTTCGAGGACCTGGAGCGGGATCTGCCGGAGCGCCTGGCCCTGGCCCGGAGCCGGGGCAACCGGGTGCTGGAGGGGCTGCTGGAGGTCGCCATCGGCGTGCCCGTGGCGCTGGCCCTGGACCGCCCCGAGGCCGCAGAGGCCCGCCTGGCCCGCTCCCGAGCCCGATGGGGCGATACCCGGTGGGGGCTCCTGTCCTTCCGGCAGCTCCTCGCGGAGGCCCAGATCGCCTGCTACCGGGGGGACGCCGCCGCGCTGCACGCGCGGCTCTCGGTCCGATGGCCCGCGCTCATCGCGCAGACGTCAGGCTTGAACCTGATCGGCCCGTCGATGTGGTGGGCCCGGGGCGCTGTGGCGGTCGTGGCGCTCCGGCAGGGGGACGCCAGCGCGGCGGCGATCGCGCGCAGCGCAGCGCGGCGCCTGCGTCGACGGCCCTGGGTGGTGGCGCGCGCCTGGGGCCAGTTCCTCACGCAGAGCCTCCGGCACGCCGAGGGTGACCCGGGCGGCGCGGCCGAGGGCCTGCGACGACTTGAGGCCACCCTGCCCGTCCAGATCGTGGGCCCGACCCGCGCCGCCATCCGCCTCCGCCGCGCGGCGTGGGAGGGCGACGACGATGAGGTCCGGGCCACCATCGAGGCGACCCGGGGCCGCTACGGGATCGTCCGTCCTCGCCGCTGGGCCCGCTGGGTCGTGCCATGAGCGCTCACCCTGTTGAAAGCCACTTTCAATATTCCCGAGCGCTTGCGGCCGTTGGATCACTGGTTAGACTTGCTCTCAATCTGGACTGAGTCTCAATCCCTACCCACCAGGAGTTCCACCCATGGCTGCACTCAAGGGCACCCGGACCCACGACAACCTCAAGGCCGCCTTCGCGGGCGAGTCCCAGGCCAACCGCCGCTACCTCTACTTCGCGAAGGTCGCGGACATCGAGGGCGAGCCCAACGTCGCCGGCCTGTTCCGGGACACCGCCGAGGGTGAGACCGGCCACGCCCACGGCCACCTCGACTTCCTCAAGCAGGTGGGCGACCCGGCCACCGACCTGCCCATCGGCGACACCGAGTCCAACCTGCGCGCCGCCGTCGCGGGCGAGACCCACGAGTACACCGACATGTACCCGGGCATGGCCAAGACCGCCCGCGAGGAGGGCTTCTCCGAGATCGCCGAGTGGTTCGAGACCCTTGCCCGCGCCGAGCGCTCCCACGCCGGCCGCTTCCAGCGGGCCCTGGACGAGATCAGCTGATCCTCCCTTCGACCGCTCTTGAGGGCCTGCCCCGCGTGGGCGGGCCCTCTCTGCTTGTGGAGCCTGCCATGCGCCCCCTCACCCTCGACGACGTGCTGGATCGGGACACCTTCGCCGCCCAGCGCCCCCGCCTCCACGCCGAGATCCTGCGCACGAAGGACCTGCGGCGGGTGTCGGTCGGCCCCAACCTGACCCTGCTGTTCGAGAACCACGCCACGATGCTCTGGCAGATCCTCGAGATGTGTCGGGTGGAGAACATCTCCCGCCCCGAGGCCGTGCAGGCCGAGCTGGACGCCTACAACCCCCTGCTGCCCGGCGACAGCGAGCTGTCCGCCACCCTGCTGGTCGAGTACCCGGACCCCGCCGAGCGGACCGAGATGCTGGTGAAGCTCTCCGGGCTCTCCCGCCACCTGTCCCTGCACATCGCGGGCAAGCCGCCGGTCCAGGCGGTCTTCGAAGGGGGCCGGGAGACCGAGGCCGGCAAGATCTCCTCGGTGCAGTTCGTGCGCTTCCCGCTCGAGCCCCTGCAGAAGGCGGCGTTCTACGACTTCACCCGCGAGGTGCGCTTCGTGGTGGACCACCCGGCGTATCAGGCCAACGCCGCGCTGCCCTCGGCGCAGCGGGGGGCGTTGATCGACGACCTGCGGGCCGATTGACCCTCAGAACAGCAGCGGCTGCATCACCACATCCGTGATGACGTACTCCCGCGTCGTCGCCACCAGCTCCACCACGGTCCGCGCGACCTCGGCGGGGTTCATGAAGTCCCGCTCCGGGTCGATGCGGTCGGGGAAGGGCAGGAACTCCTGGGTGGTCCAGAACGGCGTGTTCACGCCGCCGGGGCACACCGCCGCCACCTTGATGCCGTGCTTGCGGGCCTCCAGCCAGAGGGTGCCGGTGAAGCCGTTCACCGCCCACTTCGAGGCGCTGTAGACCGACTCGTTGGGCAGGTGCAGCTTGCCCGCGATCGAGCTGATGTTGATGATGAAGCCGGTGCGGTTCTCCTTCATCACCTTGAAGGCCGCCTGGGAGCCGTGGATGACGCCCTTGACGTTGGTGTCGATGACCCGGTTGATCTCGTCGGGGGTGTAGCTGCCCACCGGCCCGTAGACCGCCAGCCCCGCGTTGTTGATCATGACGTCCAACGTGCCGAACTCGCCGACGGCCGCGTCGATGAGGGCCTGGACCTCGCGCGGCTCGCGCACGTCGGTCTGGATGGCGATGGCGTCCTGCAGGGTGGCCACCAGCGCGTCCAGCTCCGGGGTGGTGCGGGCGGCCAGCGCGAGGCGGGCGCCCTCGGCGTCGAAGGCCTGCGCGAGCGCCTTGCCCAGCCCCCGGCCTGCGCCCGTGATGCAGACGACCTTGCCCTTGAGGCGATCTCCCATGGTCCTTCCTCCGCGAGGGGGAGACTCCTTCTACCACGACCCGGGGGCCCGCGCGAAGGCGTGCTCACCGGGGTCGGACGGGCTAATCCGGCCCACACGCCTCGGAGCCGCCCATGACCACGACCGCCCTGATCCTCGCCGCCGGCAAGGGCACCCGGATGCGCTCGTCGCTGCCCAAGGTGCTGCATCCGCTGTGCGGCTGGCCGATGACCCGCTGGGTGATGGAGGCCGCGAAGGGCGCCGGGGCCGCCCCCGTCGTGGTGGTGGGCCACCAGGCCGAGCGGGTGCGCGCCGCGCTGGGCGACGGCGCGGGCTACGCCCTCCAGGCCGAGCAGAAGGGCACGGGGCACGCGGTGCTCTGCGCCGCCGACGCCCTGCCCCGGGCGGGCGTGCTGCTGGTGCTCGCCGGGGACACCCCCCTGGTCCGCCCCGAGACCCTGCGCGCCCTGCTCGACGGCCACGGCGACGCCCTCTGCACCGTGCTCACCGCCATGTTGGAGCCCCACGAGGTCCCGGCGAGCGCCTACGGGCGGCTGGTCCGGGACGCCGAGGGTCGCGCGCAGCGGGTGGTCGAGGCCGCCAACGCCACGCCGCCTGAGCGCCTCGTCCGGGAGTACAACAGCGGCATCTACGCCTTCGACGCCGCCTGGCTCATCGACGAGGTCCTGCCCGCCCTCCAGCCCCACCCCCCCAAGGGCGAGCTGTACCTCACCGACGCGGTCGAGGCCGCCGCCGCCCGGGGCCGGCTCCAAGCGGTCTGCCACCCCGACGCCGACGAGCTGATGGGGGTCAACGACCGGGCCGCGCTGTCGGTCGCCGAGGCCGCGCTGCGCGCCCGCATCAACCAGGCCTGGATGCTCGCCGGGGTCACCCTGCGCGACCCCGGCAGCGCGTATGTCGACGCGGGCGTCCGCCTGTCCCCGGACGTCACCCTGGGCCCCGGCGTGGTGCTCTCCGGCGCCTGCGTGCTGGAGGAGGGGGTGACCGTGGGCGCCCACGCCGTGCTCACCGACACCGTGGTGCGCGCGGGCGCCACGATCAAGCCCGGCACGGTGTGCGAGGGCGCCGAGGTCGGCCCCGAGGCGACGGTCGGCCCGATGGCCCGGCTGCGCGAGGGCACGGTGCTGGGGCGCAAGGTCAAGGTCGGCAACTTCGTGGAGACCAAGAAGGCCCGCCTGGACGACGGCGTGAAGGCCAGCCACCTCAGCTACCTGGGGGACACCCACGTCGGCGCGGACACCAACATCGGCGCGGGCACGATCACCTGCAACTACGACGGCTTCGGCAAGCACCACACCGAGATCGGCGCAGGCGTCTTCGTGGGCTCCAACGCCGCGCTGGTCGCCCCGGTGACCGTGGGGCACGGCGCCCTGATCGCCGCCGGCAGCGTCATCACGACCGACGTGCCCGACGACGCCCTGGCTCTGGGCCGAGGCCGCCAGCGCAACCTGCCTGACCGGGCCGCCGAGCTGCGCGCCCGCTTCGCCGAGCGGGCCGGCAAGGTGCCCCGGTGAGCGACCCCGACCACCTTCAGGGCCTCAACGCCCCCCAGCGCGAGGCGGTCGAGGCGCTGGACGGGCCGCTGCTGATCCTGGCGGGCGCGGGCTCGGGCAAGACCCGGGTGCTGACCCGCCGGGTGGCCCACCTGCTGCACACCGGGCGCGCCCAGCCCTGGCAGGTGCTGGCGGTGACCTTCACCAACAAGGCCGCCCAGGAGATGAAGCACCGCATCGGCATCCTGGTGGGCCCCGAGGCCGCCGCCGACCTGTGGGTGTCGACCTTCCACTCGACCTGCGTGCGCATGCTGCGCCGCGACATCGCCCACCTGGGCTACCCCCGCAGCTTCGTCATCTACGACGACGACGACCAGAACCGCCTGCTGAAGGACATCCTCAAGGGCCGCGGGGTCGACAAGGAGAAGCTCTCCCCCCGGCGGCTGCGCGGCCTCATCGACCGGGCCAAGACCGCGATGGCCGGCCCCGAGGCCCTGGCCGACGAGCCCGACCTGCCCGGCGTCGCGGTCTCCTGCTTCGAGGACTACGAGGCCCGGCTGCGCGCGGCCAACGCCCTCGACTTCAACGACCTCATCAACAAGACCGCCGAGCTGCTGCGGGACCACGACGCCGTGCGCCACCGCTGGCAGCGCCGGTTCCGCTACATCATGGTCGACGAGTACCAGGACACCAACCGCGCCCAGTACCGGCTGGTGAACCTGCTGGCCGCCGGGCACGGCAACCTCGCGGTGGTGGGTGACGACGACCAGTCCATCTACTCGTTCCGGGGCGCGGACATCCGCAACATCCTGGACTTCGAGCGGGACCATCCCGACGCCCGGGTCGTGCGGCTGGAGCAGAACTACCGCAGCACCGAGCGCATCCTCCAGGCCGCGATGGCGGTGGTCGAGAACAACCGCCAGCGCAAGGACAAGCGTCTCTGGACCGCCGGGGACACCGGCGAGCCCATCTTCACGCTGATCGGCCGCGATGAGGAGACCGAGGGCCGCGAGGTCGCCGGGGAGATCCGCACCCTGCTCGATCAGGGCCAGCGGCCGGAGGACATCGCGATCATCTACCGGACGAACGCCCGCTCCCGGGTATTCGAGCTGGCGCTCAGCGAGGCGCGGCTGCCCTACGTCATCGTGGGGGCCCGGCGGTTCTACGAGCGGCTGGAGATCAAGGACCTGCTGGGGTATCTGCGCCTGGTCGTCAACCCCGCCGACGAGATGGGCTTCAAGCGCGTGGTCAACGTGCCCCGTCGGGGCATCGGGGCCCGCACCGTCGACGCCATCGAGGCCCACGCCAACCAGCACGGCGTCTCCATGCTTGAGGCCGCCCGCGCGATGGGCGAGGCCAAGGGCCGCACCGGCCGCGCCCTGTCCGGCTTCGTCGCCCTCATCGACCGCTTCCGCGCCGAGGTCCCCAGCCACAGCCCCGGCGAGCTGGTCCAGCTCATCGCCGAGGAGACCGGCTACCTGCCCGCGCTCAAGGCCGAGAAGACCACCGAGGCCGAGGACCGCATCCGCAACATCCAGGAGCTGGGCCGCGACGTCGAGTCCGAGGCCGAGGCCGACATCGAGGACCCCTTCGAGCGCCTCCAGGCCTTCCTGGACCGGGCCTCCCTCACCGGCCAGGACAGCGAGCTGCCCGACGGCGGGCGCATCACCCTGATGACCGCCCACCTGGCCAAGGGCCTGGAGTACCCCGTCGTCTTCGCCACCGGCCTGGTGGAGGGCTCCTTCCCGATGGTCCACGGCGGCCACTACACCGACCGCGAGCTGGAGGAGGAGCGTCGCCTGATGTACGTCGCCATCACCCGGGCCCAGGAGCGCCTCTACCTGACCCGGGCCCTGCGGCGCATGATCTACGGGCGTGGGATCGCCCCTACCTCCCCTTCTCCCTTCCTGGATGAGATCCCCCGCGACCTGATGCGGCCCGCCGGCTCCGGCGCTCGGCGACGTCCCGCGCCGGCCGTCGGCCCCACCCACCAGAAGGCGAAGCTCGACGCCTTCCTGGCCTGGCAGAAGCAGCGCGCCCCGGTCGACGCCGCCCCGCCGGACCTCGATGAGCCCGTCACCACGCGCCCCGCCACCGATCCTTCGGACTTCGCGGTGGGCGTGCGGGTGGTCCATCGGAACTTCGGCTTGGGCGTGATCCGTGGAAAGAAGAGCTTCCCGGGAACGATCCGGCTCGACATCGAGTTCGCGAAGCGCCGCCGCCGGACGATCAACCCCCGCCTGGAGCCCCTGGAGATCGTCATCGACTGACCGGGGGTCGTTGTCCGTGAAACGCAGGGGTGGTAGCGTGTGGAGGATCCGGCACAGGACGCCGGCCCAGGTCTGCCCGGATGATTGTCACCTGCCCGTCGTGCGCAGCTCGGTACAAGCTGGATGACTCCAAGGTCACCGGCCGCGGCGCGAAGATCACCTGCCCGAGCTGCCGCTACGTCTTCATCGTCTACCCCAACAAGGCCGAAGAGGAGGCCCAGCAGGCCACTGCGCGCGCCTCCGGCGGCTCCAGCGCGGTGATCAGCGGCAACTTCGGCGCCCGCGCCCCCGCCCCCGCGCAGCCCGCCGCCCCGGCCGCCGGTGGCGGCGGCCGCCGATCGGCCGAGGACCTCGACTTCCGCAAGGTCGGCATCGCCTCCTGGAAGGTGAAGGTCAAGATCGGCCTGGTCTATGACTTCTCGGACATCAAGACCCTGCGCAAGTACATCCAGGACGGCCGGGTCACCTCCGAGGACGTCATCTCCCACGACGGCAAGGCCTGGGCGACCATCGGCGACATCCCCGACCTCGACGCCTACTTCATCCAGGTCTACGAGGCCGCCGAGGCCGAGCTGAGCACTGCCGCTGACGAGGTCGGCGGGTCCGGCTTCGAGGAGGAGGACGCGCCCACGATGATCGTCGGCATGTCCACCCTCAGCTCGGACCTGGCCAAGGACGCCCTGCGGCAGGCCACCAGCGGCCCGGCCCCCGACTCCGGCGGTCCGGCCACCCCCAGCGACCACGGCCAGTTCGTCGACCCCTTCGCCGCGCTCAAGTCCAAGCAGCGCGAGCGCATCCAGCAGCGCCGGGCGGTCAACACCGCGCCACCCTCCACCAAGGAGGAGGGCGGCGGCAACCGGGCCATCGTCGTCGTGCTGGTCCTGCTGCTGGCCGGCGCCGGGATCGGCTGGTGGTACACCCAGAAGAACAGCGTGGTGGAGCTCCCGCCCGAGCCGCCGCCGAAGCAGAACACCACGGTCGAGGACCCGGGCACCGACCCCGGCGGCGAGAGCGACGAGGCCCGGCGCCTGCGCGAGGAGATCGAGCGATCCCTGCGCGAGCGCCCCGACGCGCTGCCCCCCGAGGACGACGCGCCGCCGGTGCTGATCCCGGTGGGCCCGCGGGACGACCCCCGCACCAACGGCGCCGGGACCAACCCGGGCAGCACCGATCCGGGCGGCAACGCCGCGGTGGACCACGCCGCCAACTGCAAGCAGTTCTTCGCGAGCCGGGACTGGCAGCAGGCGCGCTTCGCCTGCGACCAGGCGGCCCGCGGCGGGCCGACCGACCCCAACATCGGGGCCTACCTCGGCATCGCGCTCTACGAGTCCGGCGACCGCCAGGGGGCCGCGCAGAGACTGAACCTGGCCGAGCGCTCCGGGGCGAGCACCCGGCAAGTGCTCAAGTACCTCGGGCATATCGCCCGAGACAACGGCGATATCCCGGGGGCGGTGGGCTACTACAAGCGCTACGTCGACACCAACCCCTCCGATCGGGCTGCGATCGAGGCCGAGATCAAGCAGCTCACCGGCTCCTGAGAGGTTCGGGCGTGCGTGTCGTCTGTGACCACTGCAAGACCCGCTTCAGGATCA
Source organism: Alphaproteobacteria bacterium (assembly GCA_020632795.1). GTDB lineage: Bacteria > Myxococcota_A > UBA796 > UBA796 > CAJQPC01 > JACKEV01. The sequence continues at coordinate 27,149 of JACKEV010000016.1, read as the reverse complement.
CGCCGCCGCCGTCGACGGCGAGCCGGCGGGTCCGCACGCTGCGCTTCCGCTGCGTGCACTGCGGGGCGATGAACAGCATCCAGGACCTCCAGCTCGAGGACGTCGATCGGCGCCCGGAGCCCCCGGTCGCGACCGAGGCGCCCGAGCTGCCCGAGGGCCCGCTGCTGCCCTTCGACCCCCCCAGCGCCCCCCCGCTGTCCGCCACCTTCAACGAGGTCGTCCACGACGCCGAGTCCGTGCGCGACGAGCCCTCCCTGATGCTCAAGCAGGAGGGCGAGACCTACCGCGTGCGGGACCTCGCCACCGTGCAGCGCTGGATCCTGGAGCACCGCGTCCACCGCGAGGACATGGTCTCCTTCGAGGGCGTGCGGTGGTCCCCGGCGGGCGAGCTGGACGACCTGGACATCTTCTTCTCCACCATCGAGCGGCTCGACGAGCTGGAGCTGCGCCCCCGGGCCGCGCCCACCTCCCACGCCCCCCCGCTGTCCGACGACATCCCCCTGGGCAACGCCATCGTGGGGCGCCCCACCGACCCGGGCTTCGAGACCGCCCAGGCCCGCCGCCACGACAACCCGAACACCCTGGTCCCGGACGAGCCCACCATCGAGGCCCCCGAGGACGAGGGTGAGGCCCTGTTCCTGGACCTCGACAACGCCCCGGCGGCGATCTTCGTGCCCCCGACCGAGCGGGAGAGCCCCTTCGACGGCGAGCCCATCGCCACCGAGGAGTTCACCGACCCCGGCTTCAGCACCACCGTCGACGACCTGGACAGCGAGCTGGTCGAGCTGGCCGGCGGGAAGGGCAGCGCGATCCCCAGCATGCCCGGGTTCATCCTCAACATGCCGATGAACACCGGCGAGGTCTTCGAGGAGCCGTCCGAGCCCCCGCTGGAGACCGTGCCCGCGGCCGTGCCCGCCGAGGACGACCTCAGCCCGGACCCCACCCCCGTGGACGAGCTGCTGGACGAGGACGACTCGGGCTTCTTCGAAGACCTCGTCGAGCACCCGCCGCCGGCCCCGCCCCCGGAGCCCGAGCCCGCCGCCCCCGAGGTCCGGCCGGAGCCCTGGGAGGAGGACAACGGCATCCAGCGGGTGGGCATCATCGTGGCCATCGTCGCGGCGGCCATCATCCTGCTGGTCCTCGCGACGCGGGAGGACCCCGAGGCGGTCATCACCAACGTCCCCCCCGTGGTGCCGTCCGTCGAGGTCCCTGAAGTGGCCCCGGAGGATCCTCCGATGGAGGAACCCGCCGAGCCCGCTGCGCCAGAGCCGGCCGCGCCAGAGCCGGCCGCGCCGGAGCCGGCCGCGCCAGAGCCCGCTGCGCCAGAGCCCGCCGAGCCGGCGCCGGCCGCGCCAGAGCCCCCCGCAGACCCGGCGCCGCGGGTGTCACCTGTCGTGCGTCAGGACCCTCCCCCCAAGCCCGACCGGACGCCGGAGCCCCGACCGCTCCCCTTCCTCTCCGCCAACGAGCACATCGAGCTGGGTTGGGACACCATCCCAGGCGACCTCGACACCGCGAACTACCACTTCCGCGAGGCCCTGAGCGCCGACCCCGGCAACGCCCGCGCCCACTACGGCATCGGCTACATCGCGCACCTGCGGCTCAACCCCGACCTGGCCGCCCGCGAGTTCTGCACCGCGCTGCGCAACAACCGCGGCGACGAGAAGCTGGAGTCCGAGGCGACCATGTTCCTCCAGTCCATGAACCGGACCTGCGACTGAACCGCGCCCCGCCGCAGGTTATGCTCCCCTCCCCGACCTCCTGGAGACCCCATGTCCAAGAACAACAACCCTGAAGAGGACTACTTCACCCGCGTCGAGCGCGAGAAGAAGGAGCGCCTCAAGCAGAAGCTCGACGCCGAGGCGGCCGAGCAGGCCCTGTCGGACCGCAAGGAGCTCCACTGGAACCGCTGCGGCAAGTGCGGCGGCCAGATGCACCCCAAGGTCTTCAAGGGCGTCGAGATCGACATCTGCGAGGACTGCGGCGCCGTGCTGCTCGATCCGGGCGAGCTGGAGGAGCTGGCCGGCGCCGACGAGGGCGGCGTGATCTCCACCATCGGCGAGCTGTTCCGCTTCTCCCGCCGCAAGTAGCTGGGCGCGCTGACGCCGGACGAGCTGAGGCGGCTGGCGCGGCTCGCCCGCCTGCCGCTGGACGAGGACGAGCTGCCCCGGCTCGCCGAGACCGTCGGGGCGATGCTCGCCCTGGCCGAGGCGCTGCCCGAGCCCGCCAGCCCGCCGGCGCCGGCCCCGCCGCTCCGGCCGCGTGACGACCCGACGTGACCGACGCCATCGGGATCGCTGTGCAGGTGCAGGCCGGGGATCGCCGCGCGGTCGAGGTCATCGCGGAGGCCCTCTCCCGCCTGGACGACGCCGCCGGGCTCAACGCGGTGGTCGCCCGTCGGGATGACGCCGCCCTGGCGGACGCCGCCGCCGTGGACCGCGCGGTGGCCGCCGGGCAGGTCCTGCCCCTGGCGGGCGTGCCCGTGGCGGTGAAGGACAACCTGGCCGACGCCGGGTGGCCTCTGACCTGCGCCAGCGCGGCCTTGCGCGACCACGTCGCCGCCGACACCGCCACCGCCGTCGCCCGGCTGCGGGCCGCCGGGGCGGTGGTCGTCGCCCGCACGAACCTGGACGCCTTCGCGATGGGCAGCTCCACCGAGCGCTCCATCTATGGTCCCACCCGCAACCCCTGGGACCGGGAGCGGGTGGCCGGAGGCAGCTCCGGGGGCAGCGCGGCCCTGGTCGCGGCGGGTGCGGTGCCCCTCGCCCTGGGCTCGGACACCGGCGGCAGCGTGCGCCAGCCCGCCGCCCTCTGCGGGGTCACGGGCGTTCTGCCCACCTGGGGGCGGGTCAGCCGGCGCGGGCTGGTGGCCTTCGCCTCGTCCCTGGATCAGGTCGGCCCGCTCACCCGCAGCGCGGCGGACGCCCACGCCGCCCTGGCGGTGATGGCCGGGCCGGACCCCCTGGACACGAGCGCCGCCGACCGGCCCCTCGACCCGTGGGATCCCGACGAGGGCCTCGGCGGGCTGCGGGTGGGCTGGCTGCAGGAGGCCTTCGAGCCCCCCACGGAGCCCAGGGTCGCCGGGGCGGTGATGGCCGCCCTCGGAAGGCTGGGGGTGCCGCTCTCGACCCACGCCCTGCCGGAGCTTGGCCACGCCGGGCCGGCCTACCTCGTCCTTTCCACCGCCGAGGCCAGCTCCAACCTGGCCCGCTACGACGGCCTGCGCTTCGGCACCCCGGCCCCGCCCGGCAGCGCGCAGCCTCGGGTCGACGCCCGCGCCCTGCTGGGGGAGGAGGTCCGCCGCCGCCTGCTGATGGGGACCGCCGTGCTGGCTGCCGGCCCCCGCCGGGCCCTCTACGCGCGGGCCTGCGCCGCCCGTGACCGGCTCCGGGCCGCGCTGGACGCGCTCTTCGAGGAGGTGGACCTGCTGGCCTGCCCCACCAGCCCCACGACCGCCTTCCCGCTGGGCGCCCGGCTGGACGACCCCGTGGCGATGGCCCGCGCCGACACCCTGACCGTCGCCGCCAACCTCGCGGGGCTGCCGGCGCTGTCCACCCCCTGCGGCCTCGTCGACGGCCTGCCGGTGGGGCTCCAGCTCATCGCGCCCCGGTGGGCCGAAGCGCGCCTGTTCACGGCGGCGACGGCGCTGGAGGCCCTCCAAGGAAAAACGAACGCTGTTCGCTAATCGCAGAGCCCCTCGACGACGCCCTCGCAGACCCCGTCGCAGTGCTGCTCGATGACGCCCTCCTCCAGGAAGTCCCGGAGCTGGTCCTGGGCGGCGGCCTCGCGGCGGGGGCAGAGGTGGGCGTCGCCCTCGCGGGAGGGCGCCACAGCCTCCGCGGGCTCCTCGGCCCCGTCGACGTAGCGCCACTCCACGTAGGCGTTCTCCGCGAACGGCGCCTCAGCGGCCTCCAGCCCCCACACCGCGCGGGCGGGCGGGTCCACCAGCGTCGTGCCCAGCGCCCGCGCCAGCACCTGCCCCCCCAGGGTGGTGACCTGGGCGTCGCCGATGCCCACCTGGAGCAGCACCTCGCGCTCGGCCAGCACCCGGGTCCACCCGGCGGCCTCAGCCGGGTCCCACAGGGTCTGGAAGGCGGTGACCAGCAGCTTGATGTCCCGGTCGTCCCCGAAGCGGTTCTGCAGCATCAGCAGGAAGGGGTCGAAGTTCACCGAGCGCGGCAGCACCAGGGTGAACGGCGTGCCCGACACCCCCAGGGCGACCCGCTGGTGGCTGGGGGAGAGCGCGCCGTAGGCCCCGCCCAGGATGCCCCCGGCGCTGTTGCCCCAGAAGCCGAACCGCGCGGGGTCGATGAGCCCCACCCCGTCGACCTGGAGCGCCGCATCCTCGGCCAGGGCCCCGCGCACCAGCGTCAACGCCAGCTCCTGCTGGACGAAGGCCTGCATCGTGCGCTCGGGGAGCTGGGCGAAGTTGGAGGGATCCTCGGTGAACAGCGCGGCGATGGCGGGCACGTCCTCCGACGACAGCCCCGGCCAGTCCACCGCGAAGCCCACCCAGCCGTGCCGGTCCAGCATCGCGCCGAGGTAGTCCTGGCGCAGCTCGTCGCGGCTCTGCAGCAGGCCGTGGCCGTACTGCAGCGCGAAGGCCGGGGCGGGGTCGGCCAGCACCGAGCAGGGCACACGCACCAGCAGCCCGACCTCGGTGGTGCCCACCGCCACGGGCAGGCCGTCGTCGCCGCGGGAGAGCAGCGTGCCCGGCCCGTCGTCCACGGTGTAGCGGGGGGCGGTGAAGGTGACCTCGACGGTGCGGCCGATGGTGACGCCCTCGACCGCGCAGTCGTGGTCCTCCACCGCGGTGATCGCGTAGGGCGGGCCCTCCGGCGGGGTGGAGGCCAGGGCGTCGTCCATCATGGCGCGGGGTCGGGCCAGGCGGTGCTCGGCCGAGGCGGTGACGAAGTCCCAGGCGAGCTGCAGCTCCTCGCGGGCGAAGCCCTGCGCCTCCAGGGCGGGGAAGACCACCGCGTCGAAGTGGTCCCGGCGCACCTCGACGTCCCAGTCGTCGGTGGCGGCGTCGTCGCGCAGCGCGGCGAAGGCTGCTGAAGCCTCGATGGGCGCGCCATCGTCGCGGCTCAGGTTGCGGATCCCCACGACATGGCGGGTCCCGTCCGCCAGAGGCACCGCCGGCTGGAGGACGAGCAGGGGGTGGGCGGGGTCGCGGCCGTCCAGTTCGGCCCACACCGGCACCCGGGCCCCGGTGGACACGTCGATGAGCGCGACGGGGGCGTCGGCGCTGTCGTAGGCGTCGAGGGCGTCGGGGCCGGGCAGGCCCGCCGGGTCGAGGTCCTCGAAGTACGCCAGGATGGGCCCGAGGATGGAGAAGCCGTCCCGCTCGTTCCAGGTCCAGGGGTCCAGGGCCAGGCCCTCGTCGGTGACCGGCAGGCTCTCCGGCCCCAGGTCCACCCGCCAGCCGGAGGGCAGGGTCTCGTCCGCGCGCAGGTAGAAGGCCGAGGGCCAGGGCAGCGCGCACAGCGCGGGGTCGAGGGGATCACAGTCGCCGCGAGGGGCCGGGTCGGGGCCTCGAATACAGGACAACAGCAGGAGAGCGATCATGGCCCGCGCTGTAACCGGTCAGCGCCGCAGCACCAGGGCCCAGAACCGGGTGACCACCGGCCCCGGGCCGTCCTCGGTGATGGGGACGAAGCGCAGGCCCTCCACCGGCCAGGGGGTGCGCAGGGTCTCCGGGGTCCACGCGCGGGCCTGGAGGCTTCGGCCCTCGGCCCGAAAGCGCGCCCGCAGAGCCTCATACGAGGCCCGGGACAGCCAGCGGGTGTGGGCGTCGAAGCCCATCCAGGGCCCCAGGGGCGACAGCTCGGCCTCGAACCCCGCCGCCGCCGCGACCCGGGCGAGCTGGCCGAAGTGGACGCTGACCTCGGGGTGGTCGAGCTGGGTGGTCTCGACGGGGACCTCGTCCAGCCCCCCGAACTCGGTGATGAAGGCCGCGCCGCCAGGCCGCAGCACGCGATGCAGCTCCTCGACCATCGCGAAGGCGCCGGTGTTGAACAGGCGCTGGCCGGGCTCGGGGATCAGGGCCTCACCCCAGCGGCCGGGGTCGGGGGCGGCCTCCAGGTCGGCGATCATCTCGTTGGCGATGACCAGATCGACGCTGGCGTCGGGCAGGGGGATGTCGGTGGCGCTGCCCTCGACGCTGCGGGTCTCGGGGTTGCGGGCGGCCTGGGTCTCCAGGAGCGCCGGGGAGAGGTCCAGACGCAGGTAGCCGTGGGGCCGCCTCAAGGCCCGCCGCAGCGCCGCGCACAGCTCCCCCGTCCCCGGGCCGATCTCCAGGATGACCCCGCCGTCCCCGGGGAGCAGGCCCTCCTGGGCGAGCCGGGCCCCCAGCCGGGCGCCGTAGGGCTCGCCGCGCAGGGCCGGGTGCGGGATCGCGAAGGCGTGGGCCAGGGTGGTCTCCCGGTCGTCGAAGTGGGTGGACCCGTCGACGATGCCGTGCTGGTGGTAGTCCTGGAGGGTGGTCTCCCCGGAGGCCCCGTACTGATCGGCGTCACGGACGTTCGGCGGGCGGGGCGGCAGCAGCAGGCGCTCCAGCCCCGGCTCCCGGGCCCGCGCCGGCCGGTCCAGGAGCTGGAGGGCCTGGCAGGCCGGGTCGGTGAGCTTCGCGAAGAAGAACAGCAGCGCCTCCACTGGCAGGGCGAGCTGCTCGGCGACGCGGGCCACCGTGCGCGACCCGTTGCAGGCCCGCCAGATGGCCACCTCGGCCTCGTCCAGGGGCATCGCGGCGAAGGGCACCCCGCCGGGGCCGCGCTGGAGGGGCAGCGGGCGCCACAGGGCGGGCGCCTCGGGCAACAGCAGGGTCCACGCCGAGCGCGCGGGGATGAGCCGGGCGGGGTCCGGCGGCGGGCCCAGCAGGTGCAGGCCGTGGAGCCGGGCGAGCAGGGCCGCCGAGGGGTCCTCCAGGGCCTGGGGCGGCAGCGCGACGTGCCGCCCGGTCCGACGCTGCCAGAGCACCACCCGGTCGGGCAACAGCCCCGTGAGCCCCAGGGTCTCCGGTCCCCAATCCACTGCTCAGGCCCGGGCTGACAGGAGCCGCTCCGGAAGGAGCCGCTCTGGTAGGAGCTGCCCCAGCGCGAGCAGCGCCGCAGCCCCCCACACCGCCGCGGTCTGCTCGGTGGCCAGCGACCCGGTCCCCAGCTCGGCCACGTACTGCCCCAGCACCATCACCCCCAGCAGCGCGGCGTAGGCCAGCGCCATGCCCACCCGCTTCACCGTGGGCACCGCGTCGTAGCCCGCGGGGTGGCCCTTCCGCAGCTTGGGGATGTTGAACAGCCCCATCAGCAGCACCAGGAAGACGATGGGCGAGCGGGTCACCAGGAAGAACGGGATCCCGATGGCGTAGCCGACGATCCAGACCCTGCGGCTGACCACGCCGAGGACGCGACCGCCGTCCAGTGGGCTGATCGGCAGCATGTTGAACAGGTTGATGAGGAAGCCCGTGGCCGCCAGGGCGTACCAGAACGGCGAGCCGGTGGCCAGCGCCACCCCCAGGCAGGCCGCTGCCCCCGCCGTGCCCAGCAGGGGCCCGCCGATGCCCACGACGGCCTCGACGAAGGCGTCCCGGGGCAGGCCGCGCATCGCGATGACCGCGCCCACGAAGGGGATGAACACGGGCGCCGAGGCCGGGATGCCCTGCTGCTTCATGGCCACCGCGTGCCCCATCTCGTGGACGAAGATGAGCCCCACGAAGCCCACCGCGAAGGTCCACCCGAAGACCTGGGCGTAGAGCGCCACCGACAGCAGCATCGAGGCCAGGCTGCCCAGCTTGGCGAACTTGAGCATGCCCAGCGCCCACTTGCCCTTGCCCACGAGGAAGACCACGGCCGCCCCGATGGGCCCCCAGCGCTTGAGCGCGCCGGTGGCGTCTGCGCCAGCGGTGTCCTGGGGCGGCGCCTCGGCACCCTCCTGCTGGAGCTTGCGGGCCACGGCCTGGAGGTTGCGCAGGCGGCGCTCCTCCTCGGGGGTCAGGGGCCGCTCGCTCACTTCAACCTCAGCGGGGCCGGGATGCGCCAGGCCTCGAAGATCACGATGCCCAGGAAGACCAGATCCATCGCTGAGGCCCCCGTCATCAGGATCTCGGACATCAGCTCGGGGGGCACGATGAGCGGCAGGGTGTCGGAGCCCCTCTCGATGAGCACCTTGTTGATGAAGCTGCGGTTCACCAGGTAGGTGGCGACCGCGTAGCTGACCACGGCGATGACAACCGAAAGGATCTGCAAGGACTGCGCACGTTTGTGACCCCCCAGGCGCAGCACCCCGTGGCCCACGGCGTAGCCGATGACGACAGCGACCAGGCCGAAGGCGACCTCGGTGGCCACCGTGAAGCCCCACCACACCAGCACCCCCGCCGCGCCGCCCAGCAGGCCGCCCAGCGTGGACATCGGGAGGTTGAGGCCTTTGGACTGGTGGGCGACGATGGCCTCGAGCTGGGCCCGGAGGTTGCGGTAGCACGGGTCGCACAGCACCCCGGCGTCCACGTTGTGGCGGGCCTCGCCGGGCTGGAAGGGGGTGTCGCACTCGATGCAGGTGTCGGCGTCCATCTGTCCCCTCTATCACCGGATCTCGGCGAGGGCCCCCAGGCGGCGCAGGCGGGCGACGAGATCCTCGGCCGCCGGGCGGGTGAACCGGTCCGGCAGGGCGGCCGGAGCGCGCTTGATCAGGGCCGCGAGCTGGGAGATGCCGACGACGTCGCTGGCCAGGCGCAGCTCCCGCAGCACCCGGGCGCGGTTGGGGCCGGCCCGCAGCAGCCACACGGTGACCTCGTCGGGCTCCTCCAGGGTGGCGCCGCCCAGCCAGGCGCTGGCCCCGGCGACCTTCAGGGCAGCGAGCAGCTCAGCGGCGGCCTCGTCGCCGGGGACCCGGAGGGCCAGGGGGGCGCGGGCGGCGAGGGCGCGGGCCTCCTCGGCGGTGCAGCGCAGCGCGCGGCGCAGGGCCGCCAGCACCGGCTCGCGGCGGGGGCCCACCGACTCCAGGTGGACGCTGGCCTCGACGCCCTCGGGGCGGTCGCCCTGGGGGCCGTCCAGCACCGCGCCCAGGGCGAGCAGGGCGTCCCGCAGGGCCTCGCGGGCGTCCGGGCCCAGGGCCTCCCCCAGGCGCACCGGCCCGTGGTCCGCCAGCGCCGTGGCCTCCTTCAGGCCCAGGCCCAGGTGGTGGCGCAGCGCCCGGATGACGTCCACCCGCCGAGGCCCGGGGCTCCGCAGCAGCACGAACAGGGCGGGCTCTGTCATCTCCGGTCCCTCTCCTTTCACAAGGATAGTTGATCCGATCGCCGCGCGGTGGTGTCTGAGTGGGTGGATGACGCGCTGGAGACCTCCGCGAGACTGCTCCTCTCACCTGCACCCGCTCCTGACGGCCTGCTGCCTCCTGGCGTCACGCCTCCAGGGAGGGGGTGGAGGCGGCCTCGTCAGTGAGGCCGACGGGCGCCCGCCCGATGCGGAGGTCTCCCAGCGCGTCCCGATCTACGCCCTCTGAAGGCCCTCGCCCGCCTTCGCGCCCCCCAGGGTGAGGAGCACGCCGAGCGCCATCATGGCCAGCACCTCGGGGGTGGAGAAGCGCACCGGGGTCAGCGCGGCGAAGACGATGACCGCCGGGACCGAGGCCAGGGCGGGCTCCAGCAGGGTGTACCCCGGCGAGCTGCGCCCCACGAGGAAGCCGCCGAGCGGCATGGCCAGGAGCTGCGCGGTCACCGCCAGCCGGGCGTCGGAGGAGACGTCCCGGGCGTCCCGCAGGATGTCGAACAGCCGCACCCCCTGCAGGAAGCCCACCGCGACGCCCTGCAGGACCAGCAGCACGACCGCGCCGATGAGCACCCACCGCCAGTTCAGACCGGTGGCGTCGTAGACCTCGCCCAGGCCGGGGATGACGACGATGTGCTCGCCCGCGGCGCGGGTGTGGGAGAAGTCCACCGCCTCCAGCCGCCCGATCCTCGCCAGGTGCTCCTTGAGGCCGACGGCCTCGCCCGCGTCCAGCCACAGGCCCCGGCAGACCGGACAGGTGTCCACCCGCAGCCGACTCTCTGCGGGCCAGGTGACCTCGATCAGCCTGCCGTCGCAGGTGGGGCAGGGCACGCTGCGGCGCGGATCCTCCCCCTCGGCCTGAATCTGCAGGGGGCCGAGCACGTGGAAGATGCGCTGGTACTCCCCGGCGTCGTACCAGGTGCCCCCGCAGCGGCCGCAGTGGTCCACCGCGACGCCGCCGCGACCCTTGACCTCCTGCAAAGGGACCTGACACCGGGGACACTGCACGCCCCGATGGTACCCGATCCGAGATGCGCCATCAGCCCCCGACGTAGGCCGCCAGGTGCTGGCCGGTCAGCGTCGACCGCGCGGCGACGAGGTCGGCGGGGAGCCCCTCGAAGACGACGCGCCCGCCGTCGTGGCCGGCGCCCGGCCCGAGGTCGATGATCCAGTCGGCGTGGGCCATCACGGCGAGGTGGTGCTCGATGACGACGACGGACTTGCCGCTGTCGACGAGCTGGTCGAGGAGGCGGAGGAGCTGCGCGAGATCGGCGAGGTGGAGGCCGACGGTCGGCTCGTCGAGGACGTAGATGCCGCCGTCCTGCGCCATCTCGGTCGCGAGCTTCAGGCGCTGCCGCTCGCCGCCCGAGAGCGTCGTGAGCGGCTGGCCGAGGCGCAGGTAGCCGAGCCCGACGTCGGAGAGGCGCTTCAGGATGGCCTTCGCGGCGGGGAGCTTGCCGGGGCCGCCGCCGAAGAAGCGGAGGGCGTCGTCGACCGGGAGGTCGAGGACGGCGGCGATGTCGAGCCCGCCGAAGTGGTAGTCGAGGACGGCCGCCTGGAAGCGGCGCCCCTCGCACTCCTCGCAGAGGGTCGAGATCCCGGCCATCATGCCGAGGTCGATGTAGACGACGCCGGCGCCGTTGCAGGTCGGGCAGGCCCCCTCGGAGTTCGGGCTGAAGAGGGCGGGTTTGACGCCGTTCGCCTTCGCGAAGGCCTTGCGGATGGGGTCGAGGAGGCCGGTGTAGGTGGCGGGGTTGCTGCGGCGCGAGCCGCGGATCCCGGTCTGGTCGACGGTGACGACGCCCTCGCGCGGGGACACCGAGCCGTGGATGAGCGAGCTCTTGCCGGAGCCGGCGACGCCCGTGACGACGACGAGGACGCCGAGCGGGACGTCGACGTCGACGCCCTGCAGGTTGTGGGCGGTCGCGCCGCGGATGGGCAGCGAGCCCGTGGGCTTCCGGACCTTGGCCTTCAGGGTGGCGCGGTCGCTCAGGTGGCGGCCGGTGAGCGTGTCGCTCGCGCGGAGCCCGGCGACCGAGCCCTCGAAGACGACCTCGCCGCCCGCGGTGCCGGCGCGCGGGCCGAGGTCGACGACGTGGTCGGCGATGGCGATGACCTCCGGCTTGTGCTCGACGACGAGGACGGTGTTGCCCTTGTCGCGGAGGCGCAGGAGGAGGTCGTTCATGCGCCGGATGTCGTGGGGGTGGAGCCCGATGGTGGGCTCGTCGAAGACGTAGGTGACGTCGGTGAGCGAGGAGCCGAGGTGGCGGACCATCTTGGTGCGCTGCGCCTCGCCGCCGGAGAGGGTGCCGGAGGCGCGGTCGAGGGAGAGGTAGCCGAGGCCGATCTCGACGAACGAGTCGAGGGCGTGGCGGAGCGAGGCGAGGAGGGGGGCCACGGTGGGGGCGTCGAGCGCGCGGACCCAGGCGGCGAGGTCGCTCACCTGCATGGCGCAGGCGTCGGCGATGTTGATGCCGGCGATCTTCGAGGAGCGGGCGCTCTCGGAGAGGCGCGTGCCGTCGCACGCGGGGCAGGTCTGGAACGTGACGGCGCGCTCGACGAAGGCGCGGATGTGGGGCTGCATGGCCTCCACGTCCTTCTGGAGCATCGACTTCTGGAGTCGCGGGATGAGCCCCTCGTAGGTGAGGTTCACGCCGCCGATCTTCACCTTGCAGGCGTCCTTGTGGAGGAAGTCGGCGAGCTCCTTCTTCGTGTAGTCCTTGATGGGCTTCTTCGGGTCGAGGAAGCCCGACTCCTTGTAGAGGCGGACGTTCCAGCCGTCGGTGCCATAGCCGGGGATGGTGAGGGCGCCCTCGTCGAGGGACTTCGAGTCGTCGAAGAGCTCGGAGAGGGCGAGGTCGGTGACGGTGCCCGTGCCCTCGCAGCGCGGGCACATGCCGCCGAGGATCTCGAAGGTGCGCTTCTCGACCTTCTTGCCGTCGCCCTTCTCGATGACGATGGAGCCGCCGCCGCGCGCGGTGGGGACGTTGAAGGAGAAGGCCTGCGAGGAGCCGATGCGGGGCTCGCCGAGGCGGCTCCAGAGGACGCGGAGCATGGCGTTGACGTCGGTCACGGTGCCGACGGTCGAGCGGACGTTGGCGCCGAGGCGCTCCTGATCGACGAGGATGGCGGTGGTGAGGCCGTCGAGCACGTCGACCTCGGGGCGCGAGAGGGAGGGCATGAAGCCCTGGACGAAGGCGCTGTAGGTCTCGTTGATGAGGCGCTGCGACTCGGCGGCGATGGTGCCGAAGACGAGCGAGGACTTGCCCGAGCCGGACACGCCCGTGAAGACGGTGAGGCGGCGCTTCGGGAGCTCGACGCTCACGTCCTTCAGGTTGTTGACGCGGGCGCCCTGGACGCGGATGAGGTCGTGGCGGTCTGCAGGGTGGGGGCTGGGAGCGGTCATGTTCAGCGGCGCGCCTCGATCATCTTCCACCCGTTGCCCGACGGATCGCGGAAGCCGGCGTCCACGGTGCCGAACCGGTCCACGGGCGGCTGGGTGAACTCCACCCCCTCCGCGTTCATCCGGTCGTAGGCGGCGCGGCAGTCGTCGACGGTCAGGACGAGCGGGGGCATCGCGCCCTTGGCCACGACCTCCTGGAGCGTCTGCGCGGTCGCCTCGTCCTGGGTCGGCGGCCCCGGCTTGAACAGCCCGAGCTGGAACGAGGGCTGGTCGGGGTGCTGCACCGTGAGCCAGCGGAAGTCGCCGTTGCGCACGTCGGTGTGGACGCGGAACCCGACCTTGTCGACGTAGAACGTGAGCGCCTCGTCCTGATCCCGCACGTACAGACCGACCACCTGGACACCTTGACTCATGGAGCCTCCTTTTCTTCCGGCACCTCGGGTTCGGACACCTTCTTACCGCCCGCCTCCCGGCGCTGCTTCTCCGAAACTGCGATCGTGAGGTCGGGGCGGTGGGCGGCGCGCAGCACACAGGCGGGCACGCTCCCCAGGTCAAAGGGCTCGGCCTGGGCGCGGGCCCGCAGCGCGCTGGGGTTCTCTCCGGTGACGGCCCGGAAGGTGCGCCCGAAGGTGCCCAGGCTCCGCCAGCCCGTCGCGAACGCGATCTCGGTGACGGGCAGGTCGGTGTCCCGCAGCAGCGCGGTGGCCCGCTCGATGCGCCGGGTGAGCAGGTAGCGGTGCGGGGGCACACCGAAGGCCTCCTTGAAGGTGCGCGCGAAGTGGGCCTCCGAGACGCCGCTCACCCGGGCCAGCCGGCGCACGGGCCAGCGCTCGTGGGAGGCGGCGTCCATCCGATCCTTCGCGCGCAACAGGCGGCGCAGCAGCTCGGGATCCTGGCTCACGGCCCGCTCACCGCTTGTCGTTCTGGCCCGTGCCCGTCCCCGCGTCCATGACGTCCCCCGCGTCCTGCATCATGTCCCGCGCCCCCTGCGAGAACGGCCCCACGAACACCCAGGCCGTCACCAGGAGCCCGATGATCATCACCGACACGTACAGCATGTATTCGACGGTGGACTGGCCCCGTCGATTCACCAGAGGCGCAGGACGTCCGTGGCCCGGGTGACCCAGACCGCCGCGGCCACCACCGGCACGAAGGCCACCACGGTCAGCTCGGGCTCGGGCACGTCCCGCCCCATCGCGCGGGCGACCCCCGCCCGCCAGGCGCCCACCACCCCCCGCAGCCGCCCCCGCGCCGCCAGGATGGCCAGGCCGTAGGGCAGGGCCAGGATGTAGGTCAGCAGGCCCGCCCGCAGGGCCTCCCCGCCACCGTAGAACGCACCGACCGCCATCAGGAGCTTGGCGTCCCCGGCGCGCACCGCGCCCCCCAGGCGCCAGCCCGGGAACATCACCACGAAGGCCACCGCCGCGCCGATCAGCCCCACCCGCCAGTCCCCGGCGAGGGCGTTCGCCGATACCCCCAGGGCCATGCCCCCGAAGGTCAGCAGGTTGGGCACCCGCCGGGCGCGCAGGTCGGTGACCAGGGCCGCGCCGATCAGGGCGGCCACCGCCACGTCGGCGGGCGCGGGCATGCGGGCTCCTCATGGGAAGGGCTGCTGGACCACCACCCGGGCGTTGTGGAACGTGCCCCGGGTCGACTCGGTGATCATGAAGAAGCCCACCGCCAGGGCCACCGCGATGACGGAGACCCCCAGCAGGTACTCGACCACGGACTGGCCGCGACGACGGCGACGGCGCATGGAGACCTCCGGGGCTTCTTCCAAGGAGATGGAGCTTAGCAGCCCTGGAGGGATCCGGAAAGTGTCCGGGCGGTGCGGCGACGCGACATCACCCGCTTCATCGTGCTTCGACGGTTCGAGGCTACAATGGTGCTGTGCGCGGCCTCCCTGCGGCGCTGCGCATGGAGGAGACATGAGATGGGCACCCTTGCTGCTCCTGATGGGGCTGACGGCCTGCTACACGGAGCCTGAGTACGACGAGGACTACGACGAGGTGTTCTGCGAGCACATGCTGAGCTGCAGCGACGCCGCGGTGAAGGAGGTCCTCCCCTACGGGGACGTCGACGAGTGCGTGGACTACCGCGGGGCGCTGATCCTCGACGAGGACGCCGAGGCGCCCATCTGCGCCTTCGACCCCAGCGCCGCCCGCGACTGCATCCGTGAGATGCGCCAGATGAGCTGCGAGGCCTTCGAGGGCTCGGACTACCCCTCGGCCTGCGATCGGGTCTGCGCTGCAGACGAGGATTGATCGGGCCTTATGATGGCCGTGCGCCCCCGAAACGGGCTATGCTGCCCCCCCCCACGACACCAACGGGGCCAGGAAGGCCACCCCCCAGACGGAGCAGACCTCCGTGGCCCAGCCCGCACCCATCGAACAGTTCGGCAAGTACCAGATCCTTGAGCGCGTCGCGCGCGGAGGCATGGCCGAGATCTTCAAGGCCCGGATGGAGGGCATCGGCGGGTTCAACCGCCTGTTCGCCATCAAGCGCATCGTCCCGGGCCTGAGCCAGAACCGCGAGTACATCGACCTGCTGGTCGACGAGGCCAAGATCGCGGGGCTGCTCTCCCACGCCAACATCGTGCAGATCCTCGACCTGGGGCAGGTCGACGGTCAGTACTACGTGGCGATGGAGTACGTCGAGGGCCGCGACCTGGGCACGGTCATCGAGCGCTGCAACGAGCGGGGCATCACCCTGCCGGTCCCCCACGCGGTCTTCGTGCTCATCGAGGTGCTCAAGGGCCTGGAGTACGCCCACAACCGCCAGATCATGCGCGGCAACCGGCCGATGCCCCTCAACATCGTCCACCGCGACGTGTCCCCCTCCAACGTGCTGGTCAGCTTCCAGGGCGAGGTCAAGCTGACCGACTTCGGCATCGCCAAGGCCAACGTCAAGGCGATGGAGACCCTCTCGGGCGTCATCAAGGGCAAGTTCGACTACATGTCCCCCGAGCAGGCCAAGGGCGAGGACATCGACCAGCGCACCGACCTGTTCGCGGCGGGCGTGCTGCTCTACGAGATGCTCTGCGGGGAGCACCCCTTCCGGCAGCCCAGCGAGATCAAGACCATCGCGGCCATCCGCAAGTGCGAGTACCAGCCCCCCAGCTTCGTCAACCCGGACGTGCCCTACGGGCTGGAGGTCATCCTCGACCAGGCGCTCGCCCAGGACCCCACCCAGCGCTTCACCTCCGCGACCGCCTTCAAGGAGGCGCTGACCAAGTTCTTCCACGACGCGGGCTTCATCTTCTCCCACTCCACCCTGGCGGCCTTCCTCAAAGGGCTGTTCCCCGAGGCCACCCGGGGGCGCCGCCGGCCCCCCCAGAAGGCCGGGCAGGTCGTCGCGCTGCGCGAGCAGGAGACCCGCCCGCTGCCCCTGGAGGACATCGACGACGAGGATCGGCCCACCACCCTGGACGACGAGCCGCCCCCGCCGCCGGCCACCGACACCCAGCCCCACCGGGCCCCCCGGCGCCCCCGTCGGGTGCCCCCCGCGCCGGACCCCACCGACGAGCCCCCCGCCATCATGCCCACGCCCCTGCCGGAGCGCCCCGCGCCCTCGGGGGTCTACATGCCCGGCGAGGGCCCGGAGCCGCCCCGCAACCTGCTGGAGAGCGAGACCCTGCTGCGGCGCATCCCCGCCGAGCGGGTCACCCGCACCACCAACCTCAAGCCGCCCGAGGCCGCCCCAGCGCCCGCCTCACCGCAGCCCCCCGCCCCCACCGCGCAGCCCACCGGCGAGGAGGCCACCCTCATCCGGGGGCCGGACTCCGACATCGCCCGCCAGCTCCGCGAGGCCCAGGAGCGCATCGACGAGTGGGGGGACGAGGTCGAGACGGTGGTCCAGGCCGACCCCCTGATCGGCGAGGTCGAGCTGGGGCCCGAGCACGCCGTCGAGGTGACCTACGAGGACGACGGCATCGAGGAGCTGAGCCTCGACGAGGCCACCCGCACCCAGAAGGCCCCCAAGGTCCCCAAGCCCCCCAAGGTCGACAAGGCCCCCAAGGTCACCAGGCCCCCCAAGGTCGACAAGGCCCCCAAGCCCGCGAAGGCGGGCCCCAGCCGGCTCAAGATCGCGATGTTCGCGGGCTTCGTCGGCGTGCTGGGCGCGGGCGGCGGCCTGCTGCTGGGCCTCGGCGTCGGGCTGGCGGTGGCCTGGTTCGCCCCGATCGGCGCCGGAGACCCCGCGATGATGGTCGGCGGCGACCCCGTGCTGATCGTGGACGCCCCCGAGGGCGCCGAGGTCCGCATCGACGGGGTCAAGGCCCGGGGCAAGCTGCCCACCGAGCGGGTGTTCCCGGCCGGCTCCGAGGTCGAGGTCGAGGTCACCGTCGACGGCGCCGAGCCCGTCACCCGCACCGTCCCCCTGAGCGCAGGCGAGCGCGCCCACGTCGTCGTCGTCGCGCCCTCTGAGAGCGAGTGAACCCCCGTTGAGCACCACGGACGCGCAAACCAGGAAGGTCCCGCTGCCGCTCGCCGCCGTCAAGGCGCTGCGCCCCAAGCAGTGGACGAAGAACGCTTTCGTGCTCGCCGCGCTGGTGTTCTCGTTTGAGTTCCTCGATCCCATGCAGACCCTGCGGGCCCTCCACGGCGTCGCGGCCTTCTGCCTGATCTCCAGCACCGGCTACCTCTACAACGACATCCGGGACCGGGAGGCCGACGCGCTGCACCCCCGCAAGCGCAACCGGCCCATCGCCTCGGGCGCCCTGCCGGTGTCGGCGGCCTGGGGGGTGATGGCGCTGACCGGGCTGGCCGGCTTCGGCCTGGCCTTCGCGCTCTCGCCCACCTTCGCCCTGGTGGCCGCGCTCTACTTCGGCACCACCCTGTCCTACAGCTTCTACTTCAAGCACCTGGTGATCCTGGACATCATGTTCCTGGCGCTGGGCTTCCTGTGGCGGGTGGTCGCCGGGGCGGTGGCCATCGAGGTATGGATCTCCCCCTGGCTGCTGATGTGCTCGGGGTTCCTGGCCTTGTTCCTGGGCTTCAACAAGCGCCGCGGCGAGCTGGTGCTGCTGGAGGACGACGCCCAGAACCACCGGAAGAACCTCTCGGAGTACAGCCCCGCCCTGCTGGACGAGTTCCAGGCCATCACCACGTCCGGCACCATCATCTGCTACGCGCTGTACACGGTGCTGGCCTCCCCCACCCCGCTGCTGCTGGCCACCCTGCCCTTCCCGCTCTATTTCATCTTCCGATACATCTATCTCGTCCAGCAGAAGGGCGAGGGCGGCGACCCCAGCGTCACCGTCTTCCAGGATCGGCCCATCCTGCTCGCCGGCATCCTCTACGGGCTCACCACCGTGGGCATCCTGATCTACTCGGCCTGGGAGAGCGGCTCGCTGAAGCTGTGAGGCCCGTCAGCGGATGTACACCTCGGCGGTCACGTTGCGGATGTACGTCGGGCACTGGCTGTAGCAGTTGCCGGTGCAGGCGTAGAGGTTGCCGGAGTTGGGGATGTACTCCAGGGAGAGCCGCGAGGTGTTCGAGCTGGTGCCCAGGCAGCGGTCGGTCTGGTACCAGTTCTCCTGGTGGAAGTAGGCCCAGCCGCCGTAGCCCGGGGTGTAGCTGGGGGTGATGTTCTGCACCGCCGAGAGGCTGGCCCCCTGGATGACGTCGCCGGGGGTGTTGTTGTAGCGGATGGAGCCGCTGTAGTGGGTGTAGGTGGGGTTGTAGGTGCCCACATCCGCCCGGAAGATCTTCTCGCGGGCGATCTGGTTGATGACGGCGTCGCTGTACTTCGCGCAGGAGGTCGCGATGGCCGGGTCGCCGTAGCTCGCGCTGGTGAAGACGCAGCTTGAGGAGGTCAACGGGATGACCGACACCTTCGTCCAGCCCCCGCCGTCGGTGGTCATGTCGCAGTACGCCTCGAAGGAGGCGTTGCCGGTGCTGACCCCGTCCGGGTCGATCTCGTAGAGCCCGTCGCCGGTGGAGAGCCCCTGGTCGAGGATGTCGAGGCAGTCGGTGCCCAGGGGGCAGCCGCCGCTGGCGGCGGGGTAGACCGAGGCGTCGGTGTCGTCGCAGTCGTCGCCGCCGCAGGCGAGGTCCGCGTAGCCGTCCCCGTCCGCGTCGTTGTCGACCAGGCCGTCGCAGTCGTAGTCCCCGCCGTCGCAGCCCGGGGTGGCGCTGGGGTAGGCGGCGGTGTCGTTGTCGTCGCAGTCCCCGCCCGAGGACACGTAGGACGACGTCGGGGCGTCGCAGGCGTCCACGGCGCCGCTGTCCCGCCCGTAGCCGTCCCCGTCCCCGTCCAGGTACCAGGTGGCGGTCACCCCCTCATCGGTGCTGCTGTCGCAGTCGTTGTCCACCTCGTCGCAGGACTCGCTCGCGCCCGGGTACGCCGTGGTGTCGTTGTCATCGCAGTCCCCGCCCGAGGCCACGTAGGACGACGTCGGGGCGTCGCAGGCGTCCACGGCGCCGCTGTCCCGCCCGTAGCCGTCCCCGTCCCCGTCCAGGTACCACAGGGAGGTCAGCCCCTCGTCGGTGCTGCTGTCGCAGTCGTTGTCCACCGCGTCGCAGGACTCGGTGGCCCCGGTCCAGGCCAGGGGCTCCAGGTCGTCGCAGTCCTGGTCGTCGGCGACGTAGCCCGTCGGGGCATCGCACTCGACCCGGGAGACGTCCGGGTCGCCGTAGCTGTCCCCGTCGGCGTCGCGGTACCAGGTGGCGGCGTCGACCGCGTCGGTGTCGATCTGGCCGTCGCAGTCGTCGTCGGTGTCGTTGCAGACCTCGGTGGCCCCCGGGTTCACCGCGCCGTCGCCGTCGTCGCAGTCCGTGTCGTTGGCGGCGTAGCCGGTGGGCTGGGAGCAGGCCTCGTCGGGGGCGGCCTCGTCGCCGTAGCCGTCCCCGTCGGTGTCGGCCCAGTATGTGGTGGTCACGCCCTCGTCGGTGTCGCCGTCGCAGTCGTTGTCCGCCTCGTCGCAGACCTCGGTGGCCCCGGGGTTGGCGGCGGGGTTCCCGTCGTCGCACTCCTCGCAGGCGGCGTAGCCGTCGCCGTCCACGTCGTCGTAGCCCACCGAGCCGTCGCAGTTGTAGTCGTTGGGGTCGGCGCAGTCGTCCTCGCGGGCGCCGGGGAAGTACGCCGTGCTGCCGTCGTCGCAGTCCCCGCCCTGGGCCACGTAGCCCTCGGGGGCCTCGCAGGCCTCGACCGTGTCGGCGTCGACGCCCCAGCCGTCGCCGTCCCCGTCCCGGTACCAGGTGCCCGCCTCCGCGCTGTCGTCGACCGCGCCGTTGCAGTCATTGTCCACGCCGTCGCAGACCTCAGGGGCGCCGGGGTAGGCGGTGGGGTCGTTGTCGTCGCAGTCCTGGTAGTCGAAGAAGCCGTCCTGGTCGGCGTCGACCAGCTCGTCCGGCCCGCTGTCGTCGGGCACGGCCGACTCGGTGGGGGTGTCGTCCTTGGTGCGGCAGGCGGACAGGGCGAGCAGCAGAGCGAGCGGCAGGGCGCGGGGCATGGCGGACCTCTTCCTGGAGATGCCGGTGGGATCGCCATCATAGCAGCGGGCGGCGCCGCGATGACCCTCAGATCGAGAGCGCGGCGCGCTGGGCCGCCGCGAGGGCCTCCGCGCGGGCCTCAACGGCCCCCCAACCGTGATCTCCGGCGATCCGGGCCAGCATCTCGAAGTTGAGCAGCAGCGCCTGCATGGCGTAGCCCTGGCCGGCCAGGGCCTCGACCTGCTCCAGGGCGACCGCGCAGCGCTCCCGCTGCCCCAGCCCGGCCTGGACGACCGCCATCATCGTGTGCTGGGCCAGGGTCTCGACGGGCGCGCCCACCTCGGGCAGCAGGGCCGCGCACCGCTCCAGCTCAGCCAGGGCCGGGATGAAGTCCCCCCGCTCGACGAGGGCCTGGACGAGGTTGTAGCGGATGATCAGCGCGTCCCCGCCCAGGCCGGTGCGGATGCGCAGGGCGTCGCGCAGCACCTCGAGGGCCCGCCCCCGCTCGCCCCGCTGCAAGAGGTGGTGGTGGGCCGAGTTCAGGCAGCTGGCCTCTTCGGAGACCAGGCCGTAGGTCCGCGCCAGCATCAGGGCCCGCTCGATCCGGCGCTCGGCCTCGTCCAGGTCCCCGCGCGCGCCCGCGATGTTCGAGAGGCGCCGCTCGCACTCCGCGCGTCGCGAGCCGTAGCGGCTGTCGGTGACCGCCTCCAGCGCAGCGAGCCCGTGGGCCCAGGCCTCCTCCAGCGCGCCGCGTCGCCGGGCGACCTCGGAGAGATAGGCCGACGCCCCGCTGCGCGCGATGGGGTCGCCGTGGCGCTCGCCCAGGGCCACCAGCTCCCGCATCAAGGCCGCCCCCTCGTCGAACCGCCCGGCGTCCCCCAGAGCGTAGGCGAGGCGCTCCTGGCTGAGGAGCTGGACCCGCGTCGCGCCCAGCACGCGCCCCAGATCCCGGGCCTCGGTCAGCAGGCGGACGGCCTCGGCGTGGCGACCGGTGAAGCGCATGGCGTTGCCGGTCCCCGAGAGGAGGGCCCCGAGCAACCGGGAGGCGCCGCCCACCCGAGCCCGGGCCAGCAGCGCCTCGCCGAGCCGGACCGCCTCCTCATAGTAGCCCTGGTTCATGAGCCCGACCAGGCGCCATCGGCCGAGCCGCAGCCGCCGGGGGTCGTCGTCCCCGGCGCCCTCCAGGGCCTGCTGGCCGACCTGGAGCAGTCGGTGGAGGCTCTGCCACTGCCCGGCCTCGGAGCGCCGGTCCAGCTCGCCCTCCACCAGGGTGAAGGCCGCCTCGGGCTGACCCGACCGGAGGAGCTGGCGGGCGCGCGACGCCACGTCGTCCGGGTCGGCGGCGTCCGGGTCGACCTCGCCGCGACGGTCGGTCCGGAGCGCGTCGAGGTCGTCCGTCAGGTCCTCCAGGCCGTCGGTCTCCAGATGGAAGCCGCTGGGCCCGGGGTGCAGCAGCCCCCGGCGCACCCAGCCCGCGACCGCCGCGACGACCCGCCCGGGGTTGCCCCCGCCCTCGGCCACCAGGCGCTCGGCCAGGGCGGCGTCGACCCGCAGCACCTCGCTGAGGAGCTGCCGCATCTCGTGGGGCTCCAGGGGATCGAGCTGCAGCCGGGTGACGTTGTCGAGGCGGGCCAGGGCGTCGAGGGGCTGCTCGGAGGCGGTGACGAGCACCACCAGCGGGGTGGCCTCGCCCTGGGCGCGGAGCAGGCGCAGCGCGCTCTCCAGCTCCGCGGGGCAGCGCTCGGCGTCGTCGAGGAGCACCAGCACCCCGCGCGTCGCGCCCATGACCTCGACCAGGCGCAGCAGCGGCAGCATGGGGGCCGGGCTGTCGTCGTCGTCGGCAAGCCATGCGGCGAGGCGGGCGAGGTCCTCCAGAGGGCAGCCCGGGGCCCGGTCGGCCAGGCGCTGGGTGATGCGGGGCGCCCGCAGGCCCGCGCAGCCGCTCCACCGGGTGAGGGCGCCCCGCAGGCCCCCGGTGTCGGCGCGGACCCGCAGCACGGTCGCGCAGCCCGATGCGTGGGCCAGGCAGGCCAGCCACTCCGCCAGCCGGGAGGTCCCCATGCCCACCGCGCCCTGGAGCAGCGCCCCCCGCGCCGCCCGCTGGTCCAGGCTGTCCCGGAGCAGGGCCCACAGGGTGTCCCGCTCCCCCCGGCGGCCGATGATGGGGGGCGGTCGCAGCCCGAACAGGCCGAGACCGGCGTCCATCAGCGGCAGCGGGGTGAGGGTGGGGCGGTCCTCCCGCCAGTCGGCGGGCAGGGTGACCGGGCCGGCGGGGGCCGGGGCCGGGGGCGGGTCGTCGAAGGGCGTGTCCTCGGGCTGCATCTCGATGCTGTCGAAGACGCAGAAGGTGGTCGCCGCGGCGCTGCTCTCGCTGGAGATCGGCACCGCGTGGCTGACCTCCCCGGCCTCGGGCGCCCCGAGCGCGGCCAGCCCGGCCAGCGCCGCGGCAGCGCACCGGGGTCGGGCCTCCGGGCGCTTGGCCAGCAGGCTCCCCAGCCAGATCCGCAGGCCCTTGGGCACCGGGATGGTGGGCGTGAAGGGCGGCAGCGGGTCGCGGAGCTGGGCGCGCAGCGTGGCCTTGGGGGTCTTCCGGGCCAGGGGCGGTTGGCCCGTGCACAGCTCCCAGGCCAGGGCCCCGAGGGCGTAGAGGTCCGTCCAGGGGCCGAAGTCCCGCCAGGCGCCCAGGGCCTGCTCCGGCGCGACGTAGGCCGGGGTCCCGGCGAGCCGCCCGGCGTCCCGACCCAGGAGCTGGGCGATGCCGAAGTCGGCCAGCCGCAGGCCGTGGACGAGGCCGCGCTCGTCGGCCACCGCGCCGCAGCCCACCAGCACGTTGTCCGGCTTGAGGTCGAGGTGGACCAGCTCCCGGGCGTGCGCGTGGGCCAGCGCCCCCATCACCGCCTCCAGCGCCCCGCGCAGCGCCGTCCAGTCCATGCGCCCGATGGTCCCGCGCAGGGTCCCGCTGCCCCGCTCCATCACCAGGTAGGGTGCGCCCTGGTCGTTGACCCCGAAGTCGAACAGCCGGACGACGTGGGGGTGGTCCAGGGCGGCGACGGCCTCGGCCTCGCGGCGGAAGGCCGCCTGCCCCTCCGGGGTGAGGGCGAGGGCGTGGGTCAGCACCTTCACCGCCACCAGCGTGCCCGAGCGCCGGTGCACCGCCGCCCACACCTCCCCGCTGCCCCCGGCGCCGATGCGCTCGCCGGGCTCGAAAGCGGCTGGCAGATGTGGCGGTTGCGCTGGCGTCATGCCGGCACCACTCTACGACATGCAGGGGTCAGCGGTCCTCGTGACCCCGGGGCTTGCGGCGTTTGGTGCGGCCGTCCTTGAACAGGGGGCCCTCGGTCCGGGCGCGCTCCCGCTGGCGCGTCTTGGCCCGGAGCACGCGGCGCCGACGCAGCCGTTCCAAGGCGTCGTCCAGCTCCAGGAAGAGCTGGGGATCCGGGGGTTTGAGACAGAGCAGGCGGGCCGCGCGGCGGGCGCGCAGCAGCTCCGGGTCGTCGTCGTCCTCGTCGACGAGCAGGCCGACCAGGCGACCGGCGAGCTGGGGGCGCCCCTGGCGGACCGCGACGCGGACATGTTCGGCGATCGCCTCGTCGGACTCCTGGGCCGCAGCGCGCAGGAAGGCGTCCTCGTCAGCCGGAACCCGCGAGGGGAGCATCGAGGGCTACATGGTCTTCTTGACGTTGCCCGCAGCCTGCTGGGCCGACTTGCGCGCGGCCATCTGCTTCTTCATCTCCTCAAGCTGGGAGCGGGCCGCCACGTTGGAGGTCTTGGCCTTGATCTTGGCGAGCTTGTCGTCCAGGGACTCGCCCTTGATCTCGGTGGCGACGTCGGCCTCGGCCTGGAGCTTGTCGATGTGGGAGCGCACGTTCTCCAGGGCCTTGATGTCGGCGTCGGTGGACAGGCCGTCGAGGGTCTCCTGGATGGAGATGCGGGCCTCGGCGTTGGCCTTCTTGGCGAGCATCTCGTCCTTCTCGCGCTGGAGCTTCTTGATCTCCTCCTGGAAGGAGATGAGGCCGGCCTTGGCCTCCTCGGTCTGGCCGGCGACCTTGTCCAGCTCGACCTGGAGCTGCGCGATGCGGGCGGTCAGCTCGTCCTTGCGCTGGATGAGCACCAGGGCGACCTCGTCCTCACCCTCCTCCACCGCGATGGGGATCTGGACCTGGACCTCGGCCAGCTCGCGCTCCTTCTCCTCCAGCTCGGCGGCGAGCTTGTTGCGGAGGTAGACGATGCCCGAGACGGCCTTCTTCAGCTCCTTGTGCTTCTTGATGCGCTCTTCGATGGCGGCCTCGTAGACCGCCTCGGGGTTCTTGGTCTCGACCTCGGAGATCCAGAGGGAGAGGAATCCCTTCCAGACGTTGGCAAGACGCTCGAAAAAGCCCATCTTCTGCTCCGCGTGAAGTGCTTGGGAGGCGCCGCGATCCCGCGACCCTGGCCCGCTCCCTGACCCGAACATTACTGCTTCGCCGGTATCACCGCAAGCTGCGCTGGTCTACGATCAGAGTGACCGACTATTGCACCCGGAGTTCCATCGATGCTGCTCGAAACGCTGCTGATGGCCGCTGTCGCGGCGCCACCCGACCCGCCGCCCGTCCACCTGGAGCACGCCACGGTGCGCCTGGCGCCGCGATCGTCCCGGCCCGCGCCCCCTCCCCTGCCCGCCCCGCTGCCCGACGTGTGGGTCTATGGCTACCTGCCCTACTGGGTCGGCGGCCTGGACGACGTGCCCTGGGAGCGCATGACCCACGTCGCCCTGTTCGACGTGGCCCTGGAGAGCGACGGCTCGATCAGCGGGACCAGCTTCTGGGACGCCAACGCCGCCGACGCCGTCGAGCAGGGCGCGGCGCACGGGGTGAAGATCCACCTCACGGTCACCTGCTTCTCCAACAGCGTCATGGGCGCGGTCCTGCCCGACCCCACCCGGCGCGCCCGAGCCGTCCAGGAGCTGGCGGACCTCGTGAACGGCGCCGGGGCCCACGGGGTCTCGGTGGACTTCGAGGGCATGGACTATGACTACAAGCAGGACCTGGTCGACTTCGTCGCCGAGTTGGCCGCCGCGGTCGAGGAGGTCACCGTCGCCACCCCGGCGGTCGACTGGCAGGGGGCCTACGACTACGACGAGCTGGCGTTCGCCTCCAGCGGGCTGTTCATCATGGGCTACGGCTACCACTGGTCGGGGGGCAACCCCGGGCCGATCGCCCCGCTCTACGGCGAGGACCCCTGGTCGGACTACGCCCTGGACTGGAGCGTGGCCGACTACCGCAGCAGCGGGGCGCCGGACGACAAGATCATCCTGGGGCTGCCGCTGTACGGGCGCAACTGGCCGACCACCGACAACAGCGTGCCGGGCTCGGCGACCGGCAGCGGCAGCGCGGTGGTGATGGTCGACGCGGTGGACGACGGCGCGCAGTACGGCCGCCGCTACGACGACGTCACCGAGACCCCCTACGCCTTCCCCGACGCCACCCACCAGCTCTGGTACGACGACACCGAGTCGGTCGCCGCGAAGGTGGGCTACGCGGTGGACGAGGGGCTGCTGGGGGTGGGCTTCTGGGCCCTGGGCTACGACGGCGGGGATCCGGCGTTCTGGGCGATGATGGCGGAGCGGACCTCCTTCGACCCGGGGGGCGAGGACACCGGCGGCCCGGTCGACGACACCGGCGAGCCGGTCAGCGGGCCGCTCGCGCGGGCGGGGCAGGACATCCTGGCCTACGTGGGGCAGGTGGTCGTGCTCAACGGCACGGGCAGCCGCGGCGAGGACCTGGGCTGGGCCTGGACCCAGGAGGGCGGCCCGGTGGACGTGGGCCTGAGGGACGCCGACACCGACGCGCCCCGCTTCGACGCCGAGGTCGCCGGGACCTACCGCTTCTCGCTGGTGGTCACCGAGGACGGCGTGGCCAGCGAGCCGGACATGGTGACGGTGGTGGTCACCGACCTGGACGCGGTCGCGAAGGCCTGCGGCTGCGGCGGCGGGATCGGTGGCGCCAGCGCGTTCGCGGTGGCGGGTATACTCCTGCTCGCGAGGCGACGACGACTCTGAGACCTGAGGTGCCGCATGACGCTCCCCGCCCTGACCGCGACCCGCAGCCTCGTCGCCTCACGCCGCTCGCTGCGCGGTCGGCCGGGGCTCCGGCGGGGGATCGTGCCGCAGTGGGATGCGCTGCTCGCCAACTACGCGGAGGAGGAGGGCGGCTGCGCCTGCCGGAGCAACCCGAACGACCCGATGGACATCCTCGTCTACGAGAACTGCCCGGAGGCGGGTGGATACACCTGCGAATGGCAGACCGTGATCGATGTCCGCAACGGCCTCCGCTACCACCCCTGCCAATGCGACGAGCCGGCGCCTCCGCCTCTCCAGCACGACGACGTGGCGTGGGTCATCCAATGAGCGCGCTGCTCAGGGGCACTGCACGGCGCCGTCGACCAG
The DNA here is from genome assembly GCA_020632795.1 of Alphaproteobacteria bacterium. Taxonomy (GTDB): domain Bacteria; phylum Myxococcota_A; class UBA796; order UBA796; family CAJQPC01; genus JACKEV01. The sequence goes on along the minus strand of JACKEV010000016.1, from coordinate 629 downwards.
CCTGAACGCCAGGCGGTCGGTGGCGGCGCTCACGTCCACCGCGCAGGTGCCCTCGCCTTCCTCGCCGAACTTCACCCGCACCGTGTGCTTGCCCGGGGGGAGGCTCAGCTCGCCGGGGGTGTGCGCGCTGCGGCCGGCTGCGGAGACGTCGGCGCCAGCGGGGATGGAGACGACGCGCACGGTGACGGTGGCGGCGGGCTGCTCGGCGGGGGGCGGCGCCTCGGGCTCCGGGGCCTCGGCGACGACGGACGCCTCGGCGGGCTCTTCGGCCACGTCCTCCAGGCTCACCTCCGGCTCGGGGGCGGGCGGCTCGACCGGCGGCAGGGCCTCGACGGGAGGTGGAGCGGTGGACGGCGGGGCCTCCTCGGGGGGCGTGGCCTCTTCAGAAGGCGGGGCCTCCTCGGAGGAGGCGCCGGGCGCGTCCCTGGCGTCAGCGGGCTCGCTCGGCGGCTTGGGCGCCACCACGGGGGCGGGCTCGACGGGCGCCGGCTGGCCCATCCACCAGACCACGCCCACCGCGCCGAGGCCGACGAACAGCCCGAAAGCGACCAGCGCGGCGATCACGCCCGCGCCGGGGCCGGCGCGCTCCTCCTCGACGGGCGCGGGGATCGGCTGCGGCCCGGGGGTCC
>JACKEV010000015.1 GCA_020632795.1 Alphaproteobacteria bacterium | reverse complement strand
ATCCTTGAAGGAAGGGACCCCTCCAGTCGTCCCGACCGGGTCCCTTCCTTCGCTCACCTTCGGCTCGCTGACCATCCCCCGGGGTCTCGCCCTACGGGCGCCGGGCGACCAGTCCACGGTTCATGGAGGGTCCGTATCAGGGCCCCTCAGCGCGGGGCGTAGCGGGCGAAGCGCATGGAGAAGCCTCCGGTGCCGGAGGTGTCGCCGCGCAGGGCGCCTGCGTAGCCGAACATCTCCACCAGCGGCACCTCCGCGCGGACCCGGGCCAGCCGCCCGGCGGCGGAGGCGTCCAGGATGGTCGCCCGGCGGCGCAGCAGGCCGCTGAGCACCGCGCCGTGGTGCTCGACCGGGGCCTCGGCCTCCACCTCCATGAGCGGCTCCAGCCAGCGCAGACCGGCGTCGGCGACCGCCTCGTGCAGGGCGCTGCGGGCGGCCAGCCCGAAGGCGAGGTCCGAGGAGTCGTCGCTGTGGGCCGCGCCGTCGGTCACGACCACCCGCAGGCCGACCAGGGGCACGCCCTCGGTCACGCCCTCCCGCGCCGCGTCGATGAAGCCGCGCTCCACCGCCTTGCGGTACTGCGTGGGGATGGTCCCGCCGCGCACCTGCCAGTCGACCTCGACCGCGTCGCTGCCCTCCAGGGGCTCGATCCAGCCGATGACCCGGGCGTACTGCCCCGGACCGCCGGTCTGCCGGCGGCGGAAGTGGTCGAAGCCCGCCCGGCCCAGCGGGGTCTGCCGCAGGGCGACGCTGGGGGCGCTCAGGGCCACGGCCTCGCCGGTCTCCTCCCGCAGGCGCTCGGCGCAGAGGGCGAGCTGCAGCTCACCCACGCCCCGCAGGCACAGCTCGCCGCTGCCCGGGTCCACCCGGCTGTGCAGGCTGGGGTCCTCGCGCACCGCGCGGTCCAGGGCCCGCAGGAGCTTGCGGCTGGGGCGCCCGGCGGTGTGCAGGGCGACCTCCACCACGGGCTCGGGCACCGGGATGCCCGGCAGCGACACCCCCCGACCGGGGGCGCCCAGCGTGGTGCCCGAGGGCACATCCACGCCGAACAGCGCCACAACCTCGCCCGCGATGGCCTGCTCCACCGGCTCCAAGTCGCCCGCGTGCAGGCGCACCAGCCGCCCGGCCCGCACGCGGTCACCGGTGGCGGGGTCCTCCAGCGGGGTGTCCGAGGTGAGCGTGCCCTGGGCCAGCCGCAGCCAGCTCAGCGCGCCGTATCGGGTCTGCTGCACCTTGAACACCAGGCCGAGGCACGGGGCGTCGGCGTCCGCGCGCAGGGCCAGCGGCGCGCCGTCGGCGTCGAAGGCGGGCGCAGGCGCGTCGTCGGGGGCGGGCAGGTAGCGCACCACCGCGTCGAGCAGCGGGGGCACCCCCTTGTTCCGGTAGGCCGAGCCCATCAGCACCGGCGTGAGCTTGCCGGCCAGCACCCCGGCGCGGATCGCGTCGTGGATGAGGTCGGGGGAGGGCTCGCGCTCCTCCAGCAGGACCTCGGTCAGGGCGTCGCTGTGCAGGCTGGCCGCGTCGAGCAGAGCCGCCCGCGCCGCGAGCGCGTCGTCCATGATCTCGATGGGCACGGGCTTACGGATGACGACCTCGCCGCCGGGGCCCGAGAAGCGCAGGGCCTCCATCGCCACCAGATCGACCACGCCCTCGTGCGCGGGCCCCAGCCCCAGGGGGAGCTGGATGAGCACCGCGGGCCGGTCGAGCTGGTCGCGCAGCTCGGCCACGACGCGCAGGGGGTCAGCCCCGGGGCGGTCGCACTTGTTGAGGAAGACGATCGGCCGCACGCCGTGGCGGCGGAGCTGGCGGTCGACGGTGTGGGTCTGGGCCTGCACGCCGGCCACCGCGCAGAGCAGCAGCACCGCGCCGTCGAGGGCCCGCAGCGCGCGCTCGACCTCCACGGTGAAGTCGACGTGCCCGGGGGTGTCGACGAGGTGCAGGGTGTGGCCGCGCCAGCGCGCGGTGGTCGCGGCGGCCTGGATCGAGATGCCGTGGCGCTTCTCGATGGCGGTGGTGTCCATCGTGCCCTGGCCGTCGTGGACCTCACCCAGCTTGTGGGTGCGGCCGGTGCAGAACAGGACGCGCTCGGCGAGCGTGGTCTTGCCAGCGTCGATGTGGGCAGCGATTCCGAGACTCCGAAGGTCATGAACGGACGTCATGACTCACCTCCTGGTGGCTTCGGAGCGATCGCAGAGCACCCCCGCGACCGCTCCAGGGTTGGAGAGGGCGAGGGGGCGTCGCCTGGGCCGGCGGGCGGACCGCCGGGGGGCGGTGCGCTACAGAGCGGGCTCCCCTCGCAGGGGGAGGGGCAACCCCTTCACGATCGGGAGGCCCGAGCGCGGCGTGTAGCGGGGGTTGGGGAGGGTCTGCAGCATGTAGGGTAGAGGCTAACGGGTCTGGCTGGGGGGGCAAAGTCGCCCCCCTGACCAGTTGGTCAGGTAGAGGTCTCCAGCCCTCTGAGCACCGCGCTTAGCGCGTCCACTTCAACGAGGCGCCCCTTCCAAAGTGTCTCCCACTCCACTTGACCCAGGATGCCAGCCTGAACCGGGAGCGGGCCCGTGGTCTCCCACTGATTGACATACCGGACAAATTCCCCGAGCGGATCCGCCAGGATCTCCAGCATAGGAGACATCATGCTCCTGAACCCATCGAAGAAGGACTGCTGTTCTTCGGGGGTGTCGAACAAAGATCTGGGAAAAACCCTTAAGATCACAATAGCATACCAAGCTACGGTTGGTGTGGGAGGGACCTGGACCTTTTCTTCCGAGATATCCTCCAACGCAGCTTCAATGACCATCTTTGTCGCGTCGGCGAGCGCAGCAACCGGCAACTCTTCACCAGGGGGAGGAGAGCCGATGGACAACCCCAGCGCTTCAGAGGAGGATTGAACCCGATAGATATCAGACAGCACGTTCTGGGGAGCGTTCTTTGACAGGTTGGCAAACAGCTGACCAACCGGCTCGACCAGCAACTCGAGGGCGGTCTGGATATTCCGGGTCACCAGCCCCTTGCGGTAGGCAGCCGAGGCGGCCCCGAACAGATTCACCAAGCACGAGAGCTGTCCTGTACTGTCATTCAGGAAGAGCTTCCTGGCTTCTGTCTGGCTTCCTCTCGACGTCATGAGGCCGTGGTAGAACCCAAGCGCGTTGATCAGCACGCGTGCGGTCACGAGGGCCTGGATGTCCCGTTCGCGGGAGGCGCGGATCAGGTCAACGCCTGCATTGAAGAACGCAGCGGGGATTTCCCTGAAGTCGCGCATAAGCGCCATTCGAGAGAGCGCAGAGAGGCAACTGGAGAAGGCCTGGACCTCGTGGGAGCCCTTGCCGTGGAATGCCATGGGGACGTTATTCCATCCGATCAAGAGTTCCCATAGGACCCGGTAGGTGGGGCTTGTCCAGAAGTCGGGAGCCGTCCAGATGCTCTCCAGGGCTGGGATCTCCTGGTCGGTGGTCGTCGTCAGCCCTGCGGCGAGTGACATCACTGGCATGAGCAGGGCGCCGACCTCGGGGGAGACCCTGCTCGTCGGTGACTGATTCTGAAGGTACGCTGCGATGCGTCCGCAGTAGTTGTTGGCGGCCATGGAGACGAGGTCGGTGGCTTGGGTGACCGATGACTCACCGGACTGTGCGAGAGCGGTCCACTCGGTGATGACCTCATGGTAGTAGGTCAAGGAAAGCAGGATGCTCTGGGGGTTGGAGCTGCAGAGGTCGCCAATCGCTCCCAGCGTGACGAGCCAGCCAATGTCATGGGGAAGCTCGGGCTCGATGAACCCCCTCAGCGAGCGTACCAACTCCTCCGTGAAGCTCTGGCGGAAGGGGCCCCGAGCCTCGTTCGCGAGCAACAGAACCATGTCGGTCAGGTCCACCCGACTGAAGCCGGGTGAGTTCTCAACCCTGGAGACATGGGCCGCAACGTCCCGGGCGATGAACCGGGCGATGCGGCTGGGGTGTCCACCCAGTGCCGAGACCCGTTGCAGCAGCATGAGCTGCAGCTCTCCAATGTTGCCGATGAATGGCTCTGGAACGGCAGAATCGGGTTCGTCACCCCACGGACTCACTCCTGCGAGGATGTCCTCGACAGCAGGCTTCCAGAACCGAAGGAGGGGGGAGTCACGGAGAGCAACGAGCACCTCGTCCGGGATGTGGTCGTCCTCAGGGTTTGCCTCCTTCCAGTAGTATTTCAGGAGCTGCGCTCGAGGATCATCGCCAAAGCTGCGGAGCAGATCCCGTTCGGAGATCTGCTGTCTCTCCTTGTCCTCGAACCTCTGTCGGGCCTTGTCCTCGAACCTCTGTCGGGCCTTGTCCTCGGCCCTCTGTTGGGCCTCGTCAACGATGGTGGGCCCGGGTCTGAGATTGATGTTTCCCTCCCTTTCCTCGGTGATCGGCTCTGCGTGCGCGCCCTCTCGCAGCATCTGGGGCAGGCCCGGGTCGAGGGCGGACAAATGAAGAGGGGAGGGGCGCTCACTTCGTGGTGAGCCGCGCAGATCTTGCATTGGGAGCAGCGCCGGGAGCATCTCATTTATGGAGGGTATCCCTTCGTCGAGGGAAGCTTGTCCGGGGTCCACCAACTCCGCGCGGATCGCTTCATCCTCTGATGTGTCAGAGCCTCTGCTCCCATCATCGTTCGTCATGGTTTCCTCCGTCTTTCTCAGATGTGGCCCAGATACACGCGGCGAAGGCCAAGCCACACAGCCATCCGGCGCAGCTTTCTGGCAGGCGTCGCTCTGGGCTGGATGCTCATCACCTCGCTCAGCGCTTCGAAGAGCGCCCCCTCAAACTGCCGGAGGGAGCGACGGGGACGAATCGAAGACCCTGGCGTGCCACCCTCTTGAAGCCCAGATGCCTGAATGCTCTCTACTTCCAGCCGCATGCACCATGTACGGATCTGATTCTTGAGTTCTTCCAACTCCTCAGCGTGTTCCTCAGGGGTGGCTGAGAGCCCAAGCGCGCCATGAATCGAGCTGAAGGTGTCCAACATTGCTGCGACGTCTGCTGGCCCTGGGCGGGGCATGTTCAGAGGCATCGCCCCGAAGAATTTCTCCTCGAACATCACCGCGATCAGCTCCTTCTGAGGTCCCGGAGGCATGGCGAGGAAGTACTGCTCCAAGTTCTGCACCATCGCGTTGAGGAGCGGCGACCGAGGGAGCCTGACATCCAGGCCATCCTGGGGCTGGGCACCAGGGGCCGGTCCCAAAGCGTTCTTCGACGTGACGATCTCGAGCGGCTTCTGATAGACCTGATGCAGCACGGCCATCATCGTGGAGCGGAGCTCGGGGAGACACCCGATCGACGGGTTGAACACCTTGAATCGGATCTGAGGGCGCACATAAGGGACGACGGTGATCAGTCCGGGGACGTCCAAGAACCTCCGAGTGAGCGTGAGGTATCGCTGGGCAGCTCGGGGGGAGCAGCGGTCGACCTCGTCCATGATCAGCACGACCCGCACATGGTCCCGGCCGAGGCGTGCGATGAGCCGCCGCAACTGTTCCCGCCAGCGCACCTCGGGGGCGCTCATGTCCAGGTCTGCGCTGAGCCAGCTTACGCCGGGGAAGGTCAGCTTCAGGGAGTGACCGAACCCTGGGAGGAGCATCCGATAGAACGGACGCAGCAGCCAAGTCCAACACTCGAACAGGAGCGAGCCGTCGTCGCATATGGTCCTGAACAGCGCCAATTCTTCGCTTCGGGCGGCCTCGTGGCGCCAGGTGTCGAACGTGATGACCTTCCAGCGAACGCCATCGCCCTGGTCCCTGCTGAGTTCGTCGGAGAGCAGTCGAAGGATGGTGCTCTTGCCGGAGCCCCACTCCCCCGACAGGCCGATCAGCCTGGAACGATCCAGGGGCGACCGTCGAATGACATCCGAGAGCCGGTCGACGAATTGCTGTTGGGATGGTAGCGGTTTGAGGGTGCTGGGGAGGGGACGGCTGGTCTCGTCGATCGCGAAACGGAAGGCGGCGTAGCAGAGGCGCGGACCCAGCAGGAGCACGAAGGCCAGCACGCCGGCAATCCCCACCCCGTGCATCACCTGAGGGGTGCTGTCCTTCGGGAAGACCTGCACGATCTCAGAGTAGCCGAAGAAGGCGATGAAGGAGACCAGTCCCAGAGTGTAGACGAAGAGGACGGAGCGTGGTTTGACGAACGCCAGACCGAACAGCCCGATGCTGAGCACAGAGAACAGGATTGTGCCGAGCCCATGTAGCGTAAAGGCAGTGCCATCGAGGAACCACGTCGTCAGCGCTTGAAGGCTCCCATCGATGCCACCATCATGGAGGTAGGAGTACACCTCCGAAGGCTGAAGTCCGTGCTCCAGGAGTTCCGTACCAAGCCCGGCAGAGCCGATGGCCGTGGCGTACAGGGCCACCCACTTGGCGTATGCCTTCCTCCGATTCTTTCGACGAGTCTTTTCGCTATTATGGTCCTTGGTGCCGTCCACCATCACCCCCCCTCCGAAACAGGGATTTAGAGCACATATGGTTGCCCGCAAGGTACGGCAAGCAGTTTTCCTCTCCTTGTCGGGCGAAAGGGGCTGTCCAGCATTCGCCGCCTCTCCTTGTCATCACGAGGTGCATCTGTTCCACAGTTGGCCAACTCCATATATTTTCGGCAAACATTTGAAGTTGCTTTCATATGAAGGACGTGTCATCTAGTGCCCACACCTGGAGCGCCTCGTGGGCCACGGACACAGCCACAGCCATCACCACCACGCCGAGCCGGTCACCGGTACCCGCTCCGCGCTGGGCCTCGCGCTGGCCCTCAACGGGGTGTTCCTGGTCGTCGAGCTGGCCATCGGCCTGCTCACCGGCTCCCTGGCGCTGCTCTCGGACGCGGCGCACATGGTCAGCGACGTCTCGGCGCTCGCGCTGGCCCTGGGGGCGGCCCAGCTCGCCCGGCTCTCGGCGACGCCGGACCGCAGCTACGGCTGGTTCCGGGCGGAGACCCTGGGGGCCTTCGTCAACGGCCTGGCGCTGGTGGTGGCCTGCGGCTTCATCTTCTGGGAGGCCGGCCATCGGCTGACGGAGGGCGCGCCGGAGATCCTGGCCTGGCCGGTGCTGCTGGCCGGCGTGCTGGGGCTGGTCATCAACCTGGGCAGCGCCTGGGTGCTCTACCGCGCCGACCGGGACAACCTGAACATCCGCGGGGCGCTGATCCACATGCTGGCGGACGCCCTGGGCTCGGTCGGGGCCATCGTGGCGGCGCTGGGGATGTGGGCGGGGGTCAACGCGGCGGACGCCATCGTCAGCGTGTTCATCGGGCTCATCGTGCTGTGGGGGACCTGGGGGCTGCTCCGGGACAGCGCGCGGGTGCTGCTGCAGTTCGCGCCAGCGGGGCTGTCGGTGGGGGCGGTGCTCGGGGCGCTGCGGGAGGTCCCGGGGGTGGAGGCGGTGCACGAGCTGCACGTCTGGACGCTGGACGGCAAGCAGGCGGTGCTCTCGGCGCACCTCATCGGGGCGGACGGGCGCGACCCGTGCGGGCTGCGGGAGGCGGCGGAGGACATGCTGCGGGACCGGTTCGGGATCCGGCACACGACGCTGCAGACGGAGGTGGGGCCTGGCTGCCCATCGACGGATTGTCCGTTGATGCGGCGGGGGCATGATCATGACCATGATCATGGGTGACTTGGGGCGCTCTGACTGCCGACGTCTTCGTCTCCCCAACGTACGCCCCTGCGCCCTGTACGGCTCCGTGGGGCTCCAACGTGGACCCGGTCTGGAAGACCGTTCGTCGGACCCCGTCCGGGGGTCCTCCTCTCTCGGCTTCGCATCGGGCTCCAGGCATCGGCCCCGCTGTGGAGGAGTCGCGGCCTCGCTCAGACGTCCTTCGTTGGAGCCCCACGCAGCCTGCGGGCTTCGGGGCTTGATGGGGGTTCGGGAGGTTGGCAGGGCAGGCGGGCGCGAGGCCTCCAGGCGACACGCGCCGCCTCAACGGGGGTGGGGGGAGGCATGGGTGGCGGGTAGGTTTGTTCAGGTAGACCCGAGGCCCGATCGGGGGTTTCAACCCGTGCGGGAGATGAGCTGTTGTGGATGGACGAGGCTTTCGAACCCCCCGCAAGCCCCGAAGCCCGTAGGCGGAAAGAGCCCGGAGCGCGGGACGTCTGAGCGAGGGCGGGACTCCTCTGGAGCGGGTCCGGACGAACGGAGCCCGATGCGAAGCCGAGTGAGGAGGACTCCGTGATGGAGTCCGACGAACGGTCCCGCGATCCGGGCTCTTGGAGCCGTACAGGGCGCAGGGGCGTACGTTGGGGAGTCGGCTACGTTTCTCGAATCGAGCGTCGGCAGCCTCGGGCCGTTACCCTTGACCGGGGACAAACCAGAAGATGACGGATCAACCCTGCACCCCCCAGAGCACGACCCTTGACGATGAGGCCGTCGAGGCCACCGTGCGGCTGCTCTCCGCGGTGGCCCACCCCGCGCGGCTCGTGGTGCTGCTGACCCTGGGCCGCCAGGGACCGATGTCCGCCGGGGCGCTCGCGCGGCTCGCCGGGGTCGAGCAGAGCGCGATGTCCCACCAGCTCCGGGTGCTGCGGGACGCGCGGCTCATCACCGCCGAGCGCGACGGCAAGCGGGTCATCTACCAGCTCGCCGACCACCACGTCGCCCACATCGTCGAGGACGCCCTGAGCCACGCCTCCGAGGACGTGACGCAGGACTGAGTCACGCTTCTACAGCGGGTTCAGCTCCACCGCCGGGGGCGGCAGGGTGCGGGCCTCGGGGACCACGAAGACGACCACGCGCTCGCCGCCGTTCGCGCTGTCGCCCGCGGGGGGGCCCAGGGCGACCTCCAGGGCCTCCAGGACCTGGTCGCGGTCGTTGGGGCGCAGGAAGTCGGCGTGCACGGCGACGGTGCCGAGCTTGTGCTCCAGCAGCCAGTCGTCCAGGCCCTCCAGGGCGTCGGGGCGGGAGCGGTCGGCGTAGGCCAGCAGGCGCATGAAGACCTCGTCGGCCAGGAGCACCCGGGGGTCGTCGCGCATCGTGCCGATGCACTGCGCGGGGGTGGGGAGGTGGTGCTCGGTCTGGTAGTAGCAGCTCAGGCTGCGGGCCCACAGGAAGTCGTCGCCCACGGTCTCGGCCTCGCGCACGATGGCGACGCTGAGCTTGCTGGAGAAGAGGTCGAGCACGCCCCAGCCGGCGGGGGCGGCCGCGTAGGCGTCGGGCACGTCGGCCACCGAGGAGCGCATGCGCAGGGGCAGGCCCACGATGAACATCGCGTCGATGATGGCCAGCGGGAAGATCGCCCACAGCAGCCGGGGACGGACCCGGGTGGCCAGGGTGGCGGTCACCGAGGCCGCGAGGATGCCGCCCAGCAGCGAGGTGATCCACATGAAGCGGTAGGGGAAGCGGAAGAACGTCGCCCCGGGGATGGCCTGCCAGAACCGGAAGGGGTTGTTCATCATCGCGCCGTCGGGGTGCAGGCGCAGCACCGGCCCCAGGGCGAGGGCGAACGCGAGCACGGTCATCGCCAGCAGGGTGCGCCAGCCGCGCTCCCGACCCAGCACCACCGGCGCCAGCAGCGCCATCCAGAACAGGCTCCAGTGCAGGGGCGCGTTGATGGAGTGGTTGGCGACGTCGATGGGGTCGCTCCAGATCAGGGCGTCGCTCAAGGCCATCGAGCCGCGCAGCACGTCGGCCATCGTCGGCTCCAGCTTGAGCCCGCCCCAGGAGAACAGCCACATCTGGTAGAGGCCCACCGGCACGGCCAGCGCGGCCACCCCGGCGGCGAAGCGCGCGACGCGGAGCACCCCCTGGTGCCACAAGAGGCTGCGCACCGCGAAGACCACCAGCAGCGCGATGCCGATGGCCCCGAAGTAGGCGCTGGTCAGGTGGGCCGCCCCCCAGGCCGCGCCGGCCAGCAGGCCGTGGTACCACCGCCCTCCCGGGTTCATGCCCCGCCAGATCGCCCACAGCAGCAGCGGCAGCCAGGGGTTGAAGGTGGAGTAGACCTGCCCCTCCAGCGCGGCCGAGGCCATGATGCCGGAGAAGCCGTAGGACAGCCCCGCCAGCCAGGACCAGGGCCGCGGCACCCCGAAGCCCCGGTGGGCGCACAGCTCGGCGGCCAGCGCCGAGGCCGCCGGGCCGGTCCACAACAGCGTGCGGGCGAAGACCTCGGGGGGCAGGAGCCCGTGGTTGATCCAGCCCAGGAGCAGCAGCACGTAGGAGTCCAGCCGGGCGAGCAATTCGCCGTCGGGCCACAGGCTCCAGGGGTAGACCAGGTCGGGGAAGGTCTCGGGGGAGGCGTAGATGAGCCAGATCGACGGCATCAGGTCGAAGTGGCGGGTGGGCAGCGTGTCGGGGTCGAAGTCCAGCGCCGGCCAGGTCCAGAAGCCCGAGACCACCAGGTAGGACAGCGCCACGAGGGCCGTGGAGCGGAGGGAGGTCATGAGGTACGACCCCCCATCACCCCTCCCGCCGCTTCAGCGTGAACAGCACCGCCATCGCCACCGCGTACAGCAGCGCCAGGGTCGCCCACACCCCGCCGATGAGGACCACCGGGACCTCGTCGCGGGCGAACTCGACCCGGGTGTAGGGGACCAGGGGCACGCGGGTGAGCATCTGCTGCGGCTGGCCGCGCCCATCGGTCCACTCGCGGTACTTGAAGGCCATGACCTCGCGGTTCTGGTCGGGCAGCACGGCCAGGCCGCTGTAGAGGACCGCCGGTGGGGTCTTGGCCTTGTCCACGACCTGGATGTGGGCGAAGCGACGGGGCTCGCCCCGGATGGTGCCGGCGCGGGCGTCCTGGCCGATGCCGCGGGCGTCCACGCTCAGGCCGAGGCCCAGGTGCTGCACCTCGGGGCGCACATGCCCGGGAAGGTCGGTGAGCACCACGGTGATGGACTGGGGGCCGTCGCCCACGACGGGCGCCTGGGCCAGATCGATGTCGGCCGCCAGGGCGAGGGGCAGCAGGGCCAGCGCGAGGGTCATGGGAGGCTCTCCAGCAGCCGATCGTAGCGCTCGAACTCGGCCGCGGCGCGGAAGGCGTCCCGGTTCATGTGGACGTGGTCCCACTGCGCGCCGCTCAGGTTCTGGCCGACCCGCACGCCGACGCCCATCATCTTCACGTTCAGCGCGTGGCGCCGGCCCCGGGCGTCCAGCAGGGCGGCGCGGGTGGCCTTCATGGCCTCCAGGCGCCCCCGCAGGCGGGGGTCGTCGCCCAGGTCCTGGCCGGGCTCGGAGAGGAAGCGGGCCAGCTCGGCGGCCTCCTGGCCCCCCATCGCGGCGGGCTGGTTGCGCTCGGCGCGCAGGCGCTTCTCGTACTTGAGGGAGGCGGGCACGAAGATGGGCAGGGTGGCGTGATCGGGCTGGGCCAGCAGCACGTAGAGGTGCAGCACGCACATCACGGCGAGCAGGATCGAGACCACGGCGGCGACGGGGCGGCTCATCGCGGGCCCCCCGGCGGCGGCCCGGGGGGGGCCTCGAGCTGCTGGCGGGCGGCGGCCCGGGTCTGGGAGGGCAGCACCTCCAGCACGGCGGCGACGTCCCGGGTGAGCTGGTCCTCGAGCTGGAGGATCTCGTCCTGGACCGCCCACAGGGCCCGGTGGTCAGCCTGGGCGTCGGCCAGGATGCCCTGGATGGCCGCGCGCTGGCTGCCCTGCAGGGGCAGGCCGGCGGCGTCGAGGCTGGCCACGCCCTCCAGCAGGTCGTCCAGGGACAGGGTCGAGCCCAGGGTGGCGTAGGCGGTCTGCATGTCGCGGGCGTCGATCTGGTGGCGCAGATCCTGCCGGATCTTCAGCGCCTCCTCTTCCGACAACACCGATGAGCCGGGGATCACGTCAACCAGAGGCGTGAAGACGTAGGTGGTGTGGCCCGACAGCGCCGCGCGCAGCGAGAGCCCCCCCAGCGCGGCGTTGGCCACGGCGAGCCCCAGCACCAGCAGGTCGGTTCGTCGCATGGCTCAGCGGGGCGGCTCCTGGCGGGGCGGGGGTTCGGGGGGGCCGGGGGGCGGCGGCGCGCCGTCCACCAGGGGCGGGCCCTTGGCGCCCTTGGGGGGCGGACCGCCGGGGGGCGGCGGGCCCTTGGGTCCGTCCTTGCGCACCGGGGGCCGCCCGTCAAACAGCTCGGCGCCCAGCAGGCCCCGCACGTCGGTCCCCCGGGCGGCGAAGTCCGCCGCGTCCTGCAGGTTGTCCCGGTCGGCCGCGGAGAGGGTGAGGTCCCCGCCCCGCCCGGCCAGGATGTCGTTGCGATCGGCCACCGCGCGCACGACCTCCACCGGCCAGCCGCTCAGCTCGGCGGCGCGCTGATCGTAGTGCGCCCGGTCGGCGGCGGCGATGCGCAGGGCCTCGGCGACCATGGCCACCACCCGCTGCGCCCGCCAGCCCAGGGCCGGCGCCGTGTCGGTGTGGAAGGTCTCCTCCAGGGCCCAGGGCACGGACAGGGCCAGAGCGGAGCGGAACTCCCGCTCGGCGACCACCCGCAGATCGGGGGTCTTCTGGAGCCAGTCCTCCACCCAGGGGTCCCAGCTCACCACCGCGTCGACGTCGCCGGCCATCAGGGCGTCGTAGAGAGTGTCGGTCTTGAGGTCGACGACCGTGGCGTCGAGGCCCTGGCCCCAGCGCTGCCAGTCCATCGCCGGGGTCGAGCCGCGGCTCAGGCCCACCCGCTTGCCGCGCAGGTCCTCCAGGGTCTCGGCGTCGCGGGAGACCACCGCGATGCGCCCGAGGGCCCCCGGCCCGCCGACGACGCGGGTGTCGGGGCGGTCCCGCAGCATGTGGATGGCGGGGACCTCGCAGGTGAAGAAGGCGTCGAGGGTGCCGTTGGCGACGTCGTCGCCCTGGGTCTTGCCCGAGGCGTAGCTGCGGTCGTCCACGACGAGCCCGAAGCGGCCGGGCAGCTCGGGGTGCTCCTGGAGCACCGCGCCGACGTGGGCGTGCACCGGGGTGAGCGAGGACCAGCCGAAGCGCAGGGTCTCGGCGGTGGCGGCGGGCGGGGGGCCGCCGATGGCGACCTCGCCCTCGGCGCCGGGCACCAGGCCCTGCGCCACCAGCTCCTCGGCGAGCTGCTGGGCCATGCGGGCGTGGCCGGCGGCGTTGGGGTGGAAGACGTGCCCGACGATGTGGAGGTCCTGCTCCCGGGTGCGCACCCAGCGGTCGTCCACGTCGACGATGGGGAAGCCCAGCTCCTCGGAGAGGGCCGCGGCCTGGTCCCGGTAGGTCCAGTTGACGTAGCGCCCGACGTACTCGGCTTCCTTGCGGTTGATGGGCATGTTGATCCAGACGAAGTCGTAGCCCTCGGCCTGGCCGCGCTGCTCCAGGGTGCGCAGGTTGCCCAGGAACTCGTCCAGCGGGACGCGGGGGACCAGGGCGCTGGCCTCGTCCTGGCCGAGCTGGCCGTAGTGGGGCTGCTCGCCGGCCTTGCGCTCCTCGAAGGCGCCCTCGGGGTGCAGGCGGCGGGCGAAGGCGAGCACGGCCTCGCGGCCCAGCAGGTAGAACTCCGAGCGCCACAGCAGGCCGTTGAGGGTGCGGCGCAGGCCGGGGGGCATGCCGCGCTTCGAATCCCCCAGGAAATCGGGGCCGGGGTCGTTGTTGAAGCCCGCCAGCACCAGGTCCGGGCTGTAGGAGAGGCCGTAGAGGTCGAGCATCTCGACGGCCTGGTACGTGGTCCAGCCGGGGCAGGCGCCGTTGAGGACCTGGACGCGGCGGTCGGGCACCAGGGGGTCCAGCAGCTCCTCCAGCACCGTGGTGAAGACCTCGTCGCCCTCCACCCCGTGCCCGAAGTTGGAGGAGTCCCCCAGCACCAGGATGCGCCAGGCGTCGGGGGGCTTCTCGCGGGGGACGTCGACCTCGCGCATGCCGTCGGCGTTGGTGTTCAGGGTGCCGCCGCCGGTCTGGTTGTTGAAGTCGTGCAGGTTCGGGCGCACGACCCAGTGCAGCACCGGGTGGGGGCGGAAGTAGGTGACCTGTTTGAGCGAGAGCCAGCCCCGCAGCGTCAGCTCGGCGGCGCTGGCGGCCAGCAGCATCATCAGCCAGGGCATCCACCACCGCATGCGGCCGCGGCGGCGCAGGGCGCCGAGGCCGATGAGGTAGACGTTCAGGGCGACGCAGGCCCCGACGGCGAAGAAGAGCTGGGCGTTCTCGGGGGCGTAGGGCGCCGCCGGGTCGATGAGCGGGCCCTTCTTCCAGGACGTGACCACGGACTGCCGCAGCGCCCAGGCCACCGCCAGGATCAGGAGGTTCGAACCGGCCAGCAACGCCGCCCCGAGCAGGACGACGCGGCGGCTCGGGGCCGGTGCGCGCTCAGCCACGGTCGGAGGGGCGGAGGATCAACCCCCGCCCTTGCCTCCACCCGCGGCCTCGTCCTCGGGCTTGCCCTTCTCGCCCTTGCCGCCGAGGGTGATGGTCACGCCGTCGATGGCCTCGGTCGTGACGTTGATCGGGTCGGCGTAGCCCTGGGCGCTGTCCTGCTGGGGGCCCTTCTCGGCGTCGCCGACGTAGGCGATCATGTTGACCTCGCCGAGGTCCTTGGGGGCGTCGAAGGAGAAGGGGCCGGGGGCGGTCATCTGCACGACGTGGAGGCGGATCGGCTGGCCGATGCCCTCCTCGTTGCGCAGGACCTCGACCACGATGGTGCCGCCCGAGAAGTCGGGGGCGACCACCTGGCCGGAGACCTTCACGCTCTCGCCCTCGATCTCGAAGACCGGGGGCGGACCGCCGGGGCCGCCGGGCTCCTTGGGGCCGTCGGCGGCGGGGCCGCCCTCACCGGGGGGCTGCCCGCCCTCGCCCGGGGGTGGGCCGGCCTCGCCGGGCTGACCCTCGGGGGCCTTCCCGGCCTTTCCGGCCTTGGCGGCGGGGTTGGTGGCGCCCTGCTGACCGGGGGGCGGACCGCCGGTGGGCTGCTCAGGGGGGGCCGGACATCCTGCCAGTGCAAGGACCGCAAAGATGGAGATGAGTCGCATTCCTCGGTCGCTCCCTCTCAGAAGACGCCTAGGGATACCACAGCGCTGCGCGGCGGTTCAACCGCGGGGGCGGCCCTGGACGACCCGGGCGGCCTCGGCGGTGCGCAGATCCGCGCCAGGGACCCGGGGGGCGGCGCCGTGGGGCACGATCCGCATCAGCTTGCGGCCCATCGAGCGCAGCCCCTTCACGCTGGAGGCGTTCCGGGCCATCGAGCGCCAGCGGTAGGGGTGGGCGTAGAAGCGCAGGTAGGCCAGCCGCTGGATCATGCGCAGCTCCCGCCGGGAGATGTCCCCGACGAAGGGCTGGCGGGCGTAGTAGTCGTAGTCGGTGTAGTCCGAGGACATCTCGTAGCCCTCGTCCACCATCGAGGCGTGCAGGTCGGTGCCCGGGATGGGCACGAAGAGCGAGAAGCTGGCCTCGCTGGCCGGCAGGTGGGTGGCCATCTCGATGGTCTTGAGCATCTCCTGCCGGGACTCGCTGGGGGCCCCCAGCATCAGGAAGAGCAGGGTCTGCACGCCCATCTCGCGGGCGGTGACCACGGTGTGGCGGATGGCCTCGGCGCTGACGCCCTTCTGGTAGATGTCCTCGCGCACCCGCTCGGTGGCGGACTCCATGCCGATGCCGATCTTGCGCAGGCCGTGGTCATACATGGTGCGCATGAGGTCGGGCTCGATGAGGTTCGCCCGGGTGGTGCAGCCCCAGTACAGGTCCTGGCGCTGGTCGCGCAGGGCCTGGCAGAAGCCCAGGACCCAGCGGCGGTTCGTGGTGAAGGTGTCGTCGGTGAACCAGGCGCCCTCGATGTCGAAGCGGCGGCGCAGCTCGGCCAGCTCGCGGACGACGCTCTCCGGGCTGCGCTGCCGCAGCTTCTTGCCGAACATCGCGTCCAGCACCGGCTGGCAGAAGGAGCAGTCGAACGGACAGCCCCGGCTGGCCACGAGGTTCACCCCGCGCAGGCCCGGCTTGAAGCTGTCGAGCTGCCCCCAGGCCGCGATGTAGGCCTCCATGTCGATGAGGTCCCAGCTCGGCCAGGGCAGGCTGTCGAGGTCCTCGACCGGGCGGCGCTCCTTGGAGACCCACACCTCGCCATCGCGGTCCTTGACCAGCGCCCCCCGGACCGCGTGGCGGCGGCCCTTGCGGAACATGTCGAGCAGCTCGACGGTGGCCAGCTCGCCCTCCCCGATGGCCACCGCGTCGATGGCCGGGTGGGCGATCATGGCGTCGGGGTAGGTGGTGGGGTGGGGGCCGCCCACGAACACCGGCAGGCCGCGCGCCTTGGCCATCTCGCAGGCCGAGAGGCCCTCGCCCAGCATCAGCGTGGACATGCCCACGCCCACGTAGTCGGGCTTCTCGCGGTCCAGGAAGCGCTCGATGCGCTCCAGCCGGGGGTCGAAGGTGGTGTCGCAGACCACCACCTCCATGCCCATCTCCCGCCGGACGTAGGCGGCCAGCAGCGCGATCCCCAGCGGGAAGTCCCCGGAAGGATAGCGGAATCTGGGGAAGATGAGGCCGAGTCGTTCGCTCATGCGGTCACAAGGTACGGGCCGATGGCCAGCGCGTCCAGGCCGGCCGAGGTGAAGGTGCGCACCGCCTCCGCTGGGGTGCACACGATGGGCTCCTCATGGAGGTTGAAGCTGGTGTTGATGATACCCGGAAGACCTGTGAGTCGGTTGAAACTTGTGAGCACCTTGTGGAAGCTCGGGGTGCGCTCGGCGTCGACGAGCTGGGGCCGCAGGGAGCCGTCGACGTGCACCCCGGCGGGCAGCTTCTCGGCGAAGTCCGGCCGGGCCTGCACGTTGATGGTCATGAACCGGGCGCTGTGCCGGCAGGGCCCCAGGCCGGTGACCCAGTCGTCGGCCAGCTCGTCGAGCACCGCCGGGGCGAAGGGCATGAACTCGCTGCGGTTCAGGGCCCGGTTGAGGCGGTCGGGGGTGTCGGCCAGGTGGGCCGGCGCCATGATGGTGCGGTTGCCCAGCGCCCGCGGGCCGTACTCCATCGCCCCGTCGAAGCGGCAGACGATCTGCCCCTGGGCCAGCCGCTGGGCGACGGCGTCCTCGATGTCCTGGACCCGCTGCCAGCGGGTGGAGGACTCGGCCAGGGCGGCCTCGATCTCGGCGTCCGAGAACGCCGGCCCCAGGAAGGCGTGCTCCAGCCGGTAGGGCTCCCAGGCCCCCTGGCGCTCGTCGGCCCAGGCCACCAGGGCGGCCCCGGCGGCCAGCCCCCCGTCGCCCATGTGGGGGAACACGGTGACCGAGTCCACGCCGGGCAGGGTGGCGATCCGCTGGTTGAGCTGGACGTTGGCGAACACCCCGCCGGCCAGGGACAGGTGGCTGAGGCCCGTGCGGGTCATCCACGCGGAGAGGATGGCCCGCAGCTCGTCCTCCAGGCCCCGCTGGAGCCAGGCGCTGATGTCCTCGCGGGAGTAGGGGCGCAGGCGCTCCAGCCAGGGCCGCATCGCCGGGCCGAAGGACTGGGTGAAGCGGCGCTCGGTGGGCGGGCCCTCGAAGGGGAAGGGGACCTTCACCCGCTCGGGGTCGCCGTGCGGGGCGAGCCCCGTGATCTTGCCCTCGTGCCGGAACGGGCGGAAGCCCAGGAATCCGGTGATGGTCGCGTAGAACAGCCCGTAGGAGTGGGGGTAGGGCATCGCCCCCAGCAGCACCAGCTTGCCCGCCGTGCCCCGCCACACCGTGAGGCCCAGCCCGTCGCCGATGCCGTCGGCGATGACCACGAGCACGTCCCGGCGCCCGCAGGTGTAGTAGGCGGCGGCGGCGTGGCAGCGGTGGTGGTCGTGGAGGGTGATGCGGTCGGAGCGGTCCAGCCAGCGGGGCAGGCCGGTGCCCACGACCCCGGCGCGCACGAAAGCGGCGTCGCCGCCCAGCTCCTGGCGCATCATCCGGGAGAGCATGCGCCGCAGCGCGGGGGCGTAGCCGCGGGCCGCGGCGGAGTCGCTGCGCATGGCCGGGAAGGGACTGTCGAACTGCACCCACTGGGACACCCGGTCCAGCAGCGTGTCGGTCTCGGTGTAGAAGCGCCCGCCGTCCAGCTTCCAGCGCCGCTGCACCGGGCGCAGCACCCGCAGCCCCGGGTTGGGGTTCACCAGCCCGGCGAAGGCGACGTGCTGCACGTCCTGGGGCTGGACCCCGGCGACCGCCAGGCAGGACCGGATCGAGGCCGAGGGCCAGCCGGCCTGGCCCTTCTCGCGGGTGAAGCGCTCCTCGTTGCAGGCGGCGATGATGCGCCCGTCGCGAACCAGGGCGGCCCCCGCGTCGTGGGTCCCGTCGTAGATCCCGAGGATGAGATCCGCGGGCTTGGGGCCGGCGCGCATGGGGCTCAGGTCCCCGGCTCGGCGCACTCGAGCCACCAGCGCAGCCGGGTGCGGTCGTCTTCGCTGGTGCCGCCGGCGGGGGGCATGGTGGGCGCGTCGGCGGCGGCGCGGGCCAGGATGCGCTCCTGCCAGGCCCAGACCTCCTCCACCGTGTCGAAGGTGGTGTCCTCGGGCGCGCCGTAGCGGTTGGGGGTGGTCGAGGCGTGGCAGCCCTGACACAGGTGGTTGATGAAGCCCTCCCCGAAGTTGTCGTAGTTCACAAGAGGCACGTCCGCGCAGAGGCCGCCGCTGTCCTGGCCGGTGTCGACGTCCTTCTCGTCGCAGGCGGCGAACAGGGCCGCGATGAGCAGGGCCCGGCTCACGTCAGCATGCCCTCGATGGGGGTGTCGTCGGGCAGCCAGGTGCCCGGGTCCACGTCGGCCAGGGCCAGCAGGGTGGCGCCGAAGTTGGGGGTGGTCAGCTCCACCCCGCCGGAGGCCAGCTCAGCGGAGGCCGGGTCGAGGCGCCGGCCGTAGAACAAGCTGTCGTAGCCGCCCACCACCCGACCCCCGGTGATGCCCGGCCCCACCAGCATCACCGAGGTGTGCTGCCAGTGGTCCTTGCCGTAGCCCGAGTTGAGCTGCGGGGTGCGCCCCATCTCCGAGATGACCACCACGACGGTCTCGTCGGCGAGGGTGGGGGCGTTGACCCCCGGCGCGACGGCCATCTCGTCCATGAGGTAGCCCAGGGCCGCGAACAGGTCCTCGAAGTTGTCGCTCTGCTTGTCGTCGTTGTCCTGGTGGGAGTCCCAGGTGGGGCGCGCGAAGGCCACGGTGACGCAGCGGGACATGCCGATGCTGAGCAGGTCGACGGCCAGATCCACCTGGGATTCGAAGCTGCCGTCGGTGTCCCAGGCCACCGCGTCCCGCAGGCCCTTCATGGTGTCGGAGCGGGCCAGCGCCGAGGCGTAGGCCCCGTAGAGCTGCTGGGCGCGGGGGTAGGGGGAGGTGTCGGCGCGGGCCCGGGTGACGTCGAGCACCGCGGCGTCCAGGGCGCCCTCGAAGCCCGAGGGGGCGCCGGACGTGGGCAGGTCGCTCCACTGGAGCAGCTCGCCGCTGAGCAGGTTCTTCACCTGGCCGTTCTCGCCCACCCGCACCGCCGAGGCCGAGAGCTGGCCGGGCAGCCCGTAGCCCCCGATGATGACGTGGGGCAGGCCCAGGGTGTCGGACTCGACCGCCGCCGCGATCGCGGTGGGCCAGTCCGGCGCGGCCTCGATGTTGGAGCCGCTCATCGCCAGCTTCAGGCAGATGCGGTGGTTGACCGAGGGGACCACCAATCCATTAACGAACAGTGTTCGGTTTTGATGAAGCTCCAGGAAGGACGTCACGCTCGGGCGATCGGCGTGGTGGACCCAGGACAGGTCCCCCAGGGTGGCCAGCTCGGCGTTCGGCTCCATGTCCACGCCGCTGTTGTCGAACACCGGGGCGAACACCCGGGTGGGGTCCCAGCCCCCGAAGACCTGGACGAAGATGAAGCGCAGATCCCGCCGGGCCACGTCGGCGCGGGCGCGACGAGGGAGCGCGCCAGCGGCCAGGGCCGCGGCGGACGTCTTCATGAGCTGGCGGCGGTTGAGCATCGTGCGGAGGAACAGTCTATCCGACAGATCGGGGTGGGTGAACCTCAGCGCAGCCAGAGGGCCAGGGCGACACCCGCCACGACCAGCGCCAGAACGAGCACGAGCGCGCCATGCCACCGCGTCTCCATGTGGAGCAGAGCAGGCTCCGGGGCGGGCGGGGGCGGGTGGGGCATGTCAACGCCGGTGACCGCAGGGATCATCGACCGCTCCGGGATCGACGGGCCCGGAGGTCCCGACGGGCGCGGCGGCTGCCGGGCCTCCATGTCCGCAGGCCCGACCGAGACGAACCGGTCCAGCTCGCGCTGCTCGGGCGGAGGGATGGGCAGGTTGCTGCCCCACGGCGGCGGGAGCGCGGCCAGGGCGTTGAGGGTCGCCGCCACCATCGGGTGCTCGGGCGATCCCAGCAACCCCAGCAGGGTGTCCCGGGCCTCGGTCAGGATCGCGCTGGCCCGCGCCGGGTCCCCGGACTCGGCAGTCACGACGCCCAACCAGCGCAGGCTCATCGCCAGCTCGACGTGGCGCCGCGTCCCCACCGCCTCCGCCCAGGTGGCGACCGCCTCCTGGAGATCCCGCGCGGCGGCGGCCAGGTCCCCCTCGGCGCGGTTCAGCTGGCCCAGCTCGTGCAACGTGGCGGCCCGGCAGCGCAGCGCCTCCGTGTCCCGCCGGCCAGAGACCAGCGCCAGAGCCTGCCCCACGCGATACCGCGCGGCGGTCAGGTCCCCCCGCCCGCGCTCCGCCACGCCCAGCAGGCGCAGGGTGCCTGCGACCTCAACGGGACCGAGGGGCTCCACCAGGGCGGACGCCACCCGCAGCGACTGCGCGGCGGCGGCGTCGTCGCCCAGGGTGTGCTGGACCACCCCGAGCTGGCGCAGCAGCAGCCCCGCGGCCTCAGGCGGCGGCGACAACGCGCTGGCCTGCGCGCAGATCCGCTGGCTGTCCTCGACGCGGCCCTCGATGTAGAGGTGGCGGGCCAGCACGAGGGACACGTCGAAGCGCTCCGGGGGGCCCTCCGCCCCGAGCCGGTCATGGACGGCCTGGAGGTGCGGGCGCGCCCCGCGCAGGGCGATGAGGCGGTTGGCGTCGGTGCCGGTGCCGCCCACCCAGGCGGCGAGCGCGGCCTCCACGGCGTGCTGTGCGGGGTCCTGGCCCCGGGCCCGCGCGAAGGCCGCCACCAGCCGGTGCATCGCGGGCCGCCCCTGCTCGTCCGCGTCGACCAGCCCCAGGTTCAGCAGCCGGTCCAGCCCGTCCTCCAGGTCCAGGGGGTCGTGCCCGCCCAGGCGCACCGCGGCGTCGAGCAGGGGCGCCTCGGGCAGGGGCGCGGCCCCGAAGAAGCCCCCCACCGCCAGCAGGTCCGTCGCCGCCCGGTCCACCGGGTCGCCGGGGTCGAGCTGGCGGGCGCTCTCCTCGAACAGGCGCACCAGGCTGGGGTGCTTGCCGAACCGGGGGTCCCCCTCGGCGCGCTCGAAGAAGGGCAGGGTGCCCCGTCGCTCCAGGCGCTCCAGCAGCCAGGACGGCGGCCGGTGACGCAGCATCCTGCGCGCGACGCTGACGGCCAGGGCCAGGTCGCCCAGGCGCGCGCAGAGCTGGTCGGCGGCCTCGGCCTCCGCGGGGTCGAGGTCCCGGCCTCCGGTCAGCAGGGCCAGGGCGTGGGCCCGCGGCAGCACGTCCACGTCGACGCGCTGCACCCCGTCGAGGTCCTCCCGGCGCGAGGTCATCAGCACCGCGATCCTTGAGGACTCCAGGCGCGTGAGCCAGGGCCAGGGCGCGGCGGGGTGGTCGACGTTGTCCAGGATGAGCAGCGAGCCGGCGGGCAGCGCGTTGCAGGCGGCCTCGGCCCGGAGCCGGGCGTCCGCGGCGGGCGGCAGATCGAGCCGCAGGGGGGCGTCCGCCAGCGCGGCCAGCCCCAGGGTGAGGTCCGCCCCGGAGGCGTCCACCCAGGCGACGGTGCGCAGCGCCTCCAGCCTGCGCCAGGCGAACTCCAGGGCGAGCTGGGTCTTGCCGGTCCCCCCCAGGCCGATCAGCGCGGCGGGGCGGTCGGGCCGGGCGAGCCACGCCGTCAGGGCCTCCAGCTCGGCGGAGCGCCCGACGAAGTCGCGGTTTCGGGGGTAGGGCAGGTTGTGGGCGGCGACGTCCTGCGGTGGGGGTGGCGCCACCAGCAGCGCGAGGGTGTCGGGTCGCGTGGGCCCCCGACGGGCGGCCCCCAGCACCCGAGCGGGGGCCAGCCGCGGGGCCAGGGCCGCCGAGAGCGCCACCGCCCCCTGAACGCTGAGGGCCCCCATCGGCGCGATGACCGCCCGCAGGCCGAGGCGGTGGGCGGCCAGCGCGAGGCTCCCCAGGGCAGAGCCGGGGCGCTGCGACGCGCCGCCGCAGGCCGCGAAGGCCAGCAGGTCCAGGGTCGCGCGGTGGGGGGAGAGCAGCTCAGCCAGGACGTCGGGGGGCAGCGCGCCGCCGTCGAGGGCCAGCGCGCCGCCTTCGCCGTGGGCGAGCAGCAGCAGGTGGGTAAAGGCGCCGCCCGCCAGCCTCTCGGCGAGCGCCCCGGCTGAAGCGCCCGGCAGCACGGCCATCGCCGCGCCCCAGTGTCCCGAGAGGGCCTGCTGCACGGCCTCATGGGGCACGCCCCCGCCCGCCGCGGACCAGGCGAGCAGCAGCGACGGCGACAGCGGCGCAGGCGGCGGCGGGGCCCCGCGCACGTCGGGCCATCGAAGCTGCACGGTCACCCCCGGCAGCGCGGCCAGCGGGCGGCCCTCGGGCAGGACCGTCATCAGCGGCCAGGGCAGGGCGTACAGCTCCGGGGCCGACGCCATCAGGTCGATGATCACCGTCCGCCCCGCCGCGACGGCGTCCTTCAGGGTCGCCTCGTCCGCGGGCCAGCCCGCCGGGTCCAACGCCGACCGGAGGCGGTCGCCCACCCTCCGGCGCAGCTCACCGGGCGGGTCCGGCCGCTGCAGGGCGGCCAACTCCTCCAGCGCGGCGCGGTCCCAGCAGAACCTCAGCGGGCGGACCCGGGCGTCGTCGGACAGCCGCAGGTACGCCGTCTCCCCGCTGGGGAGGCCCGCCGAAGGC
Organism: Alphaproteobacteria bacterium; assembly: GCA_020632795.1. Lineage (GTDB taxonomy): Bacteria > Myxococcota_A > UBA796 > UBA796 > CAJQPC01 > JACKEV01. The sequence goes on along the minus strand of JACKEV010000015.1, from coordinate 375,234 downwards.
GTCGCCGGGGCGAGGTGCAGGGAGATGCAAAGCGGCTCAAGCATGCCCACCATTCTGCCGGATCCACGCAGGCCGCCTTGCCAACCCTAAGACTGCAAGGTATAGGACCATACATAGAACATCCAGGTATCAGAATGCCGCTCTCCAAGGACCTCGTCGCCGCCTCGGCCACCCCGGTGGTGCTCTCCATCCTGCGCCGGGGGGACAGCTACGGCTACGCCATCCTCCAGCAGGTGCGCGAGGCCTCCGGGGGCGAGCTGGACTGGGCCGAGGGCATGCTCTACCCCCTGCTGCATCGGCTGGAGGAGCGGGGGCTCGTCGCCGCGTACTGGGGCCGCTCCGAGACCGGCCGGCGCCGCAAGTACTACCGCATCCGCAAGGCCGGCCTGGCCGCGCTCGACGAGCAGCGGCGCCGCTGGGCCGACATCCACCACCTGCTCGAAGCGCTGAACGGGAGCCCGTATGTTCCGACTGGATGACGCGATCAAGGCCCGGGTCGACGCCGCCCTGCCCGAGGGCTGCGCCCGGGAGGACCAGCGCGCCGAGCTGGAGGACCACCTGCACAGCGAGGTGGAGCAGCTCATGGCGCAGGGCATGTCCCCCCAGGACGCCTTCGCCGACGCCGCCCGCCGGCTGGGGGCGCCCGAGGCGCTCAAGGCCCAGCTCTCCCACCACCGCAGCCTGTGGGGGCGGATCTGTGCGTTCGACCGGCGGATCTCCGGCGGGTCGGGGGGCGCGCAGCGCCTGCAGGTCGGCAACGGGATCCTGTGGGCGGCGGCGATCCTGGCGACGGCGCTGGTGGTCCGGGACGCGGAGGTCACCGCGACGCTGCTGACGGTGGTGATGGTGCCGCTGTGGTTCGCTTCGACGTTGGTGGTGCGGGGGGCGGTGCGGCGGGTGTGACGCGGCATCAATCCTCGGCCTGGGTGAGCGCCTGGAGGCGCTGGCGCTTCTCGACCAGCCAGGGGGGCGGATGGTTCGGATCGATGACACTCCCGTAGGCTTGAAGCAGCGCTCCGGTGAGCCCCGCGAACACGGCCGGCACCCGCTCGAAGAGCGGCCAGATACACTCGATGCCCTCCTGGAAGGACACCGCAGCGCCGCTGGTATCTCCGCCCAGGCGCTGCACGCTACCCAGGGCTCCGAGGCTCCTCGCGAGGTCGGGGTTGAAGGCGTCAGGGCGAGCGCGTGCGAGGCGCCGATAGAGGTCGACGGCCTCCTGCGTCGCCGAGAGCGCTTCATCTCGACGACCCAGCACAGAGAGCCGAATGCCGAGGTTGTTGAGGCTTGTCGCGAGGTCTGGGTTGAAGGCGTCGGGGCGAGCGCGCGCGAGGCGCCTTCTGAGGTCGACGGCCTCCTGTGTCGCGGCCAGGGCTTCCTCTCGACGACCCAGCGACGAGAGATCCGAGCCCAGGTTGTCGAGGCTTGTCGCGAGGTCAGAGTTGAAGGCGTCGGGGCGAGCGCAGGCGAGGCGCCGACATAGGTCGACGGCCTCCTGCGTCGCCGCCAGCGCTTCATCTTGACGACCCAGCTCCGAGAGCCGACTGCCCAGGTTGTTGAGGCTCGTCGCGACGTTGGAGTTGAAAGCGTCGGGGCGAGCGCAGGCGAGGCGCCGATAGAGGTCGACGGCCTCCTGGGTCGCTGACAGCGCTTGATCTTGACGACCCAGCTCCGAGAGCCGATTGCCCAGGTTGTTGAGGCTCCCCGCGAGGTCGGCATTGAATGCGCCGGGGCGAGCGCAGGCGAGGTCCCTTCTGAGGTTGACGGCCTCCTGGGTCGCGGCCAGCGCTTCCTCTCGACGACCCAGCTCCGAGAGCCGACTGCCCAGGTTGTTGAGGCTCCTCGCGAGGTCAGGGTTGAAGGCGTCGGGACGAGCGCAGGCGAGGCGCCTTCTGAGGTCGACGGCCTCCTTCGTCGCCGACAGCGCTTGATCTCGACGACCCAGCGCCGAGAGCCGACTGCCCAGGTTGTTGAGGCTCCCCGCGAGGTCAGGGTTGAAGGCGTCGGGGCGAGATAGGGCGAGCCGACGATGGAGGTCGACGGCCTCCTGCACCGCTGACAGCGCTTGATCTCGACGACCCAGCTCCGAGAGCCGACTGCCCAGGTTGTTGAGGCTCCCCGCGAGGTCAGGGTTGAAGGCGTCGGGCCGAGTCGCCGCGAGCCGCCGATAGAGGTTGACGGCTTCCTGGGTCACCGAGAGGGCTTCATCTCGACGACCCAGCGATGAGAGCAGAACGCCGAGCCCGGTGAGGCTCATCGCGAGGTCTGGGTTGAAGGCGTCGGGGCGAGCGCGTGCAAGAGGCCTTTTGAGGTCGACGGCGTCCTGCATCGCCGACAGTGCCTCCTCTCGGCGGCCCAACTCCGCGAGCTGATTGCTCAGGTTGTTGAGGCTCCTCGCGAGGTCAGGGTTGAAGGCATCGGGGCGAGCGCGTGCGAGGCGCCGATAGAGGTCGACGGCCTCCTGGGCCGCGGCCAGCGCTTCCTCTCGATGACCCAGCTCCGAGAGCTTAATGCCCAGGTTGTTGAGGCTCCCCGCGAGGTCGTGGTTGAATGCGTCGGGGTGAGCGCGCGTGAGGCGCCGAAAGAGGTCAACGGCCTCCAGGGTCGCCGAGAGTGCTTCCTCTCGACGACCCAGCGATGAGAGCCACACGCTGAGGTTGTTTTTCCGTCCGGCTTGCACCTCCTCTTCCGCGGGCAGCCTGGCCAACCGCCCCAGCACCCAGGCCCCGACCTCTCGCAGCGAGACAGTGTGTTCAGGGTGTGGCAACCCAGGCTCCAACGCCACCGCGATCGCGTCCGTCCCGGCCCGCTCCAACACCGCTGCCAACACCCGCCCGATCCCCGGATCCGCCCGCCGCGCTCCGACCGCCTTCGCAGCCTCCAACGCCGCGACCACCCGCCCGCCGAGGTCCACCTCCAACACCTCAGCCAACCACCGCCGGCCCTCCTCCGGGTGCTCCAACTCCACCCGCCCCAGCACCGTGAACGCCTGCACCAACGCCGCCTCATCGGCCCCCTGCAGCACTCTGTCCAGGAACCCCGATGGCGTCATCGAGTCCGACAGCACCCGAACCACCAGCCCCTCACCGAGCAGGTCCGGCTCCAACGCCCCCAGCCAGCCCTCGCCCGGGTGGACACCCCGAAGCACCTGGCCTACCTTCGTCGACCAGGTTGGCGCGACCTCGGAGAGCAGCGTATCGGCGGCGTCCTTCCGCTCGACCCCACCCCACAGCGTCACCGCCGCAAGCCCCTGCCGCACCTCGGCCTTGAAGGTGTCGCGGTCCACTGTGTCCGCCCCCTCCATCTCGGCCCGCATGAGCCAGAACGCAGCCTCGTGGTCCAGCAGCTCGTTGACCAGGTTCCCCGCCGCCATCGACAGCCCCAGCACCGAGGCCAGTCCGGCCATGTGCAGGTACAGCGTGCGCTCGAAGCGCGGATCCTCCAGCGGAGGGGCGGTCTTCGGCGCCTCGCGGTTCAGCCGCTCGGCGAAGGCAGCGGCGGCACGAAAGAACTCCCCCTCCCGGGCCGCCTCCCCGACGACCACCGGCGCCAGCTCGTGCTCAGTCGCGTCGTCGAGCAGGTCACGGACCTCGGGGCCGAGGTCCCGCAGGCCCGCCCACCAGTCTCCGGCGTTCCGAGCGAGCAGCAGCACCCGAAGCTGCTGGGCCTGCTCGCCCCGAGGGTCGGTGAAGTGCATCGCCGCGTGCCGGAGCAGCTCCCCCAGGCCCTCCCGGGTCTCGGCGTAGTCGATCACCACGACGGCCCGGCTCGCCGCCGCCAGCTCGGCCGCCCGCTCGGGGGCCAGCGCCCCCGCCGCGAACCCGGCCTGCCAGCCTCGCTCCCGCCACCGCGCGGTCCAGGCTTGAGCCAGGCGGGTCTTGCCCATGCCGCCGACCCCGGTGATCAGGCGGAGGCTGACCGGGACGTCCTTCTCGACCCAGGCGTCCATCTCATCGAGCAGCTCGATCCGGTGGGCGAAGGGGACCACCGCGTAGCGGGCGACGAGCAGGCGGGAGGCCGCCGCGTTGCGGCCCAGCCGCCCCGTGCCAGCCGAGAGCCCCAGGTCCCCGCTGTGGAGGTCGCGCCGCGCGGCCTTGGGCCGCTGGGGCTTGTCGCCGTGAATGGTGAGGTTGCCGAAGTTGCGCTCGACGTAAACACCGGTGGCCCCCGTCTCCAGATGGTGCTGCTCGACGTGGAGGTTCGGTCCGTCAGTCCCCGAGGATGACACCGGTCCCCCCCTTGCGCACGACGCCCTGGCGGATGCTGGCGTCCTTGTCGAAGCTGTCCTTGACGTGGGCCCCCAGGCCCTCGACCTGTTCGATGTCGACGCGGGCGCGCGACCTGGGCTTCCGTGAGGCCGACGTCATCGGGCTCGCCGAGGCGGAGGCCACCAGAAGCTCCACTACCTGGGCGAAGTCGGCGACCCGCTTGGGGAACGCCGCCTTCAAGGCCGCGAACAGCGCCTCGTCCAGCTCGCCGCGCTGCTTGAGCCGGCGCACCGACTGGTGCATCCCCTCGGCCTCGTTCTCGGGCGGCTCGGGCAGAAGGCCGACGACGTCATCGCCGACGTGGCGCCGCAGGTCCGGCGGGTCGAACAGCCCGGTCACGAGCCGCGCCGAAGGAGCATCTGGAAGCGTTGGCGTCTCTCGGTGAGCCATTGGCGTGCGTTGCCTGCGTCCGCCAGGCCCCCATGGTCTTCGAGCAGCGCCCCGGTGAGCCCCGCGAACGCGCCCGGCAGTCTTTCGAAGAGCGGCCAGATGCTCTCGACGCCCTCACGGAAGGATGCGGCCGCACCCGTGGTGTCACCGAGCGATAGTTGTGCTCTCCCCAGGGCTCCCAGACTTCTCGCGAGGTCCGGGCCGAAGACCTCAGGGTTGGCGCGAGCGAGTGGCCGCTTCAGGTCGACGGCCTCTCCAATCGCTGCCAGCGCTTCCTCTCCCAGACCTGCGCTCACCAGTTGAAGGCCCTGGTTGGTGAGGCTCGTCGCCAGGATGGGGGTATAGGTGTCCGGGTGAGCGTGTGCGAGCCTCCGATAGAGGGCGACAGCCTCCGCGGTCGTCGCCAGCGCTTCCTTGACCCGGCCCGACTCGGAGAGCGCCTGCCCCAGATTGGTCAGGCTTGAGGCGACGTAGGGCAGGAAGGCATCGGAGTTCACGCGGGCGAGGCCCTGGTACAGCTCGACCGCCTCCTGCATGACCGCCTGTGCACCCCGTAGATGCCCTGACTCTGCGAGCCGAATCCCCAGATTGGTCAGGCTCGTCGCGAGGTCGAACCTGAACATGTCGGGGCAGGCACGATCGAGCGCTCGGTAGAGGCCGACGCTCTCTTGCGCAGCCGCCAGCGCCCCCCGTCGACGACCGACCTCCGAGAGCATCGTGCCCAGGTTGGTGAGGCTTGAAGCGAGGTCGGGGAGGTGCTGGTCGCCGCGAGCGCGGGCGAGGCCGCGATAGAGCGCGACGGACTCCTCCATCGCGGACACCGCCTGCTCTCGACGACCGGTCTGGATGAGCATCGTACCCAGATTCGTGAGGCTCAGAGCGAGGTCGGGCTGGAAGGTGTCGGGGTCAGCCCGAGTGAGATCCCGATAAAGCGCGACGGCACTCTGCATGGCGGTCAGCGCTTCGTCCCGACGGCCAAGTGAGGAGAGACACACGCTCAGGTTGTTGAACCGTCGGGCCCGTACAGGCCCATCAGCGGGCGAGTTGGCGAGCCTGAGAAGGACCCAGGCCCCCACTCCTCGCAGGGAGAGCGTGCGCTGAGCGTCCGGCAACCCAGGCTCCAACGCCACCGCGATCGCGTCCGTCCCATCCCGCTCCAACACCACCGCCAACACCCGCCCGATCCCCGGATCCGCCTGCCGCTCCCCGACCGCCTTCGCCGCCTCCAATGCTGCGACCGCCCGCCGGGCGAGGTCCATCTCCAGCGCCTCAGCCAACCACCGTCGCCCCTTCTCCGGATGCTCCAACTCCACCCGTCCCAGCACCGTGAACGCCTGCACCAGCGCCGCCCCATCGGCCCTCTGCATCACCTTGTCCAGGAACCCTGACGGCGTCATCGGGTCCGACAGCACCCGGACCACCAGCCCCTCACCGAGCAGGTCCGGCTCCAACGCCCCCAGCCAGCCCTCGCCCGGGTGGACCCCCCGAAGCACCTGCCCCACCTTCTTCGACCAGGTCGGCGCGACCTCGGAGAGCAGCGCCTCGGCGGCGTCCTCCCGCTCGACCCCACCCCACAAGGTCACCGCCGCGAGCCCCTGCCGCACGTCCGCCTTGAAGCGCCTGCGGTCCACCGCGTCCGCCCTCTCCATCTCGGCCCGCTTGAGCCAGAACGCAGCCTCATGGTCCAACAACTCGTTGACCAGCTCCCCCGCCGCCATCGACAGCCCCAGCACCGAGGCCAGTCCGGCCATGTGCAGGTACAGCGTTCGCTCGAAGCGTGGGTCCTCCAGCGGAGGGGCAGTCTGTGGCGCGTCCCGATTCAGCCGCTCGGCGAAGGCTGCGGCGGCACGAAAGAACTCCCCCTCCCGGGCCTCCTCCCCGACGACCACCGGCGCCAGCTCGTGCTCGGTCGCGTCGTCGAGCAGGTCACGGACCTCGGACCCGAGGTCCCGCAGGCCCGCACACCAGTCGCCAGCGTTTCGGGCGAGCAGCAGCACCCGAAGCTGCTGGGCCTGCTCGCCCCGAGGGTCGGTGAAGTGCATCGCGGCGTGTCGGAGCAGCTCCCCCAGGCCCTCCCGGGTCTCGGCGTAGTCCACCACCACGACCGCCCGGCTCGCCGCCGCCAGCTCGGCCGCCCGCTCCGGCGCCAGCGCCCCCGCTGCGAACCCAGCCTGCCACCCTCGCTCCCGCCACCGCGCGGTCCAGTGTTGCGCCAGGCGGGTCTTGCCCATGCCACCCGGCCCGGTGATCAGCCGGACGCTGACCGGGACGTCCTCCTCGACCCAGGCGTCCATCTCATCGAGCAGCTCCATCCGGTGATCGAAGGGGACGACCGCGTACCGGGCGACCAGCAGCCGGGAAACCGGAGCGTTGCGGCCCAGCCTGCCGGTACCGGCCGAGAGCCCCAGGTCCCGGTAGTGCAGCTCTCGTCGCTCGGCCTTGGGCCGCTGAGGCTTCTCGCCGTGGAGGTAGAGGTTGTAGACATCCCCCTCGACCAGGACGCCCGTGACCCCCGCCTCCAGGTGGTGCTGCTCGATGTGGATGTTCGGCCCGTCAGTCTCCGAGGATGACACCGGTCCCTCCTTTGCGCACGACGCCCTGGCGGATGCTGGCGTCCTTGTCGAAGCTGGCCTTGACGTGCGCGCCGACGCCCTCGACCTCGTCCTGCTCGATGTCGACACGGGCTCGCGAGGCAGGCTTCCGTGAGGCCGACGTCGTCGGGCTCTCCGACGGCAACGCACTCATGAGCGCCTCCACCTCGGCGATGTCGGCGACCCGCTTCGGGAACACCTCCTTCAACGCCGTGAACAGCGCCCCATCGATCTCCCCGCGCTGCTTGAGCCGACGCACCGCCTGGTGCATCACCTCGGCCTCGTTCTCGGGCGACTCGGGCAGGAGGCCGACGACGTCGTCGCCGAGGTGACGGCGCAGGAAGCGGCGCAGGTCTGGAGGGTCGAACAGCTCGCTGAGCAGATCCTCAAGCGCGGTCTCGGGCTTCGTCATGGGGCGGCTCCTTCGGCGTCCTCCCCTCATGGCCTGGGCGCCTGACGTTGTGATGACGCAAGGTATCCCATCGGCGGCGCGCCGGGACGCGCTGTCGCTGCCGCTGGAACAGGCGGGGAAACCGCTTGCCAACCGCCTTCTGGTGGTCCACCTTGTCTCATCCCCACCCCCTCGCCGGAGGCCCCCCGTGCGCCTGCTGCCCATCCTCCTCCTCGGCTGCGCTGAGGACATCGAGACCCCGGACGCGCCCCCCTCCTTCGAGCCCGTCGCGGCCTCCCTCGGCTCCCTGAGCGAGGAGGCCATCGCCCTGGCGCCGGCCTGGCTGCGGGACGACCTCGCCCTGTCCCTCGCCCAGGTCTCCGAGGCCCGCCGGGACGAGCTGGCCGCGCTCATCGTGGACCTCGACGAGCCCTGGCTCACCGACGAGGTGGCCTTCACCGTCGCCCACATCTCCCCGGAGGTCCTCGACGACCCGGACTTCCACCCCGAGCTGCTGCTCGACAACGCGCAGTGGGTCTACCGGGTCGACCCCGAGCTGTCCTACGTGGACATCGTCGACGTCGGCGAGCCCGGCACAGACGACGACTACTACAGCACCACCACCTACCGCTTCGAGGTCGACGGCCAGGTGGTCGAGAAGACCATCGACCGGGAGATGTACTACTGGTACGTGGTCCACCCCCGCATCGAGGACGAGCGGCCCTACTACATCAACGCCTGGTTCGACTGCTCCCGCAGCTCGCTGGAGTGCCCGCAGTCCCCCGACAACGGCATGTTCTGGCGGGAGTTCCTGTGGGAGGGCGCGGCGGCCACCTGCCCCAGCGACGGCTTCTGCCCGGTGCTCCGCGACGTGCTGCCCGACGTGGAGCACGCCTGGAACGGCGCCTCGGGCTCGGGCGCGGAGGGCGCCATCGGCGACGTGGTGCGCTACATGCTCAGCCGGGACGTGGACGACGCCCGCTGGCTCACCTTCGGCGCCTACGGCGAGCGCAGCATCCAGCCCAACCGCATCTACGGGCTGGGGCGGGGCAACTGCGGCGAGTGGGCCGACATGACCACCGCCATCAGCCGCACGGCGCTGCTGCCCAACCTCAACGTGGCCCCCAGCTCCTGGGACCACACCTGGAACGCCTTCTGGGATGACGCCTGGATCGCCTGGGAGCCGGTGAACTTCTGGGTTGACCACGCCTACGGCATCACCTACTCGGCCTTCGCCACCCGGGGCGACGCCTCCATCTTCCTCCAGACCGCCGACTACACCGAAGCGGTCTTCGACATGCAGGTGCAGGTCACCGACAGCGCGGGCGCGCCTCTGGACGGCGCCACGGTGGCCGTGTTCTCGCCCTTCGAGCAGGACGGCCAGCAGTACTGGTGGCCGGCGGGCGAGCTGATCACCGACCCCGACGGCGTGGCGGTGTTCACCCTGGGCTCGGAGGCGCAGTACACCCTGCGGGTCGAGTCCAGCGTGGGCAACTACCCGCCCGAGGACAACCGCATCACCTGGGCCAGCGACGGCGTCGCCACCGGCGAGACCGACACGCAGAGCTTCTCGGTGGACGCCCTGCGCGCCCCGCCGGCCCCCGAGGCCACCCTGGTCGACGCCAGCGGCCCGGCGACCCTGAGCGTCGCGGGCCTCGCGGATGAGGGGCGGCTGCTGGGCACCTCCTGGCGGTACGGCGAGACCGCCGCGGTCGAGACCTGGGGCCCGGACGTGGACCTCTACGTCATGGACGCCGACAACTACGCCCTGTTCGCCGCGGGCGAGCCCTTCGAGGCGGTGGCCGCGGGCGAGGGCGAGGTGGACGTCGACCCCAAGGCCGCGTGGGTGGTGGTCGTCGCCAACCAGCGGGTCTCGGCCACCGCGGCCTACGGCACCCTGAGCGCCACGGTGACCCCGGGTGGGAACGCCAGCTTCGTGGACAGCGCCTCGGCGGAGCTGCGCTACCGCCTGCTGCCCGGCCAGCACGCCGCGCTGCGGATGACCCCGTGATCCTGCTCGCCCTGGCGCTGGGCTGCACCGCGCCGGAGCCGCACGACTCCGTGGCCGTCGTGGACAGCCACGACAGCGACGATGCCGATGACAGCGGCGTCACGGACGACAGCACCGCGACGGACGACAGCGCCGAGCCCTCGGGGCTGCGGGGCCGGGCGGTGGACCCGCCGCTGCCCCCGCCGGCCTTCGAGGTGCAGAACCACGAGCGCCTGGCCCGCACCGCCGACTGGCTGGCGGGCGCGCCGACGGTGTTGTGGTTCTTCCGGGACGCCAGCGAGAGCACGTGAACGAACGATGGTTGCGGGTACCGCGACCGTCAGCCCGACTTCGAGGCCCTCGGCGTGCGCATCGTGGCGGTGGGCTTCGCCGACCCTGAGGTGACCGCCGCCTGGCGCGCCTCCCTGGACTACGAGTACGAGGTCTGGACCGACGCTGAGCAGGTCCTGGCCGAGCACTACGGCGTGCTGAGCGCGTGGGACGACGCCCCCCTGCGCCACGCCTGGATCCTCGATGACGCCGGCCAGGCCGTGGTCTTCCACGAGGGCGCGGTGAGCCTGGGGGCGGACCCGGGGGCGGTGCTGGAGGACTGCCGGAGCTTGTTCGGGGGGTAGGGGGGCTTCGAAGCTCCACCCCCCTGTAAGCCCCCACCCGCCCTGCACGTCTCCCCCATGCCCCCAAGGAGGAGACATGCGTTCACTCACCATCGCCCTCGCGCTGGCCCTCGCGGGCTGCGCCACCACCCAGGTCTACCGCGCCAGCGGCGCCCTGGGCTTCGACCCCGCCCTGCCGGTGCAGATCGACGACGACGCCATCCGCGCGGCCTTCGAGGCCCGCCCCCAGCTCCCGGCGCAGCCGCGGGTGGCGCTCTACAGCTTCGACACCGACCGCGCCCTGGCCCTGGCCGCGCGCCTGGACGCGGTGGAGGGCGTCGCGGACACCTACACCATCCCGCCCTTCCTGGTCACCGGCCAGCGGCGCTTCGCCGAGGCCAGCCCCTACGCGCCCCCGCCGGCCGCGCCCCCGGTCAGCGTGGAGTCCCTGCGCCTCATCGCCGCGCGGGCCCGGTGTGACGTGCTGGTTGTCGCCGACCACGGGTGGCGCCGCACCAGCTCCGCCAACGGCCTCGTCGCCCTCAACGTGCTGCTCGTGCCCGCGCTGTTCAGCCCCTTCCTGGATCTGGAGCTGGAGAGCTACCTCGATCTCTCGGTGATCGACGTGCGAAACGGCTTCCTGTACGGCCAGGTCAGCGCCGAGGAGACCTTCGAGCGCCGCTTCAACACGGTCTGGACCGTGGAGGACGACGCCCTGGTCGACGAGGCCTGGGACACCCTGCTCTCGGAGGTCGGCGTCTCGCTGGAGGCGTTGTTATCGGCCTCGTAGGAGGCCCGATGCTCGCGACCCTGCTGCCTGCCCTCGCCGAAGCCCTGGCCGAGGGCGTCGACGCGGCCTGCGCCGCCGCCCGCGCGCTGGGCGATCCCCTCGGTCCTCGGCTGGACGAGGCCCTGCGCCTGTCCGCCGACGCCCTGGAGGCCGACCCCGACGCCCTGCCCAACCAGCTCCTGGCCCGGCTCGACGGGCGCAGCGCCCCCGAGCAGGCCCTGCTGGACCACTGCCGACGGGACGCCCGAGGCCTCGTGCCCCGCGCGCCGGCCCTCCTGGGGCCTTTTCCGCCTTTGAAGCGCCGCTGGACGGCCCATGAGCGCCAGGTCAACGCCCTGCTGGTGCTGCCCGACGGAGACACGCTGGTCTCCGCGTCCGAGGACGGTCAGCTCCTGGTCTGGTCCCTCACCGACCCCGCGGTGCAGCGCAAGCTGGAGGGGCACGTCGGCCCGGTCAACCGCATGGACCTGAGTCCCGACGGCGCGGTCTTCGTGACCGCGGGCGACGACCGCACGGTGTGGGTGTGGGACACCGGGACCCTGGCGTGCCGACACACCCTCACCGGCCACCGCCACCATGTGCGCGGTGTCGCGGTGTCGAACGACCGGGTGATGTCGGTCTGCGAAGACAAGGCCGTGCGCACCTGGGACCGGGACTCGGGCGCGGTGATCGAGGTCGCCGAGGGCGCCCACCGGCACATGCCCCGGGCGGTGGCGCTCTCCAAGGATGGGAACCGGGGGGTCACCAGCTCCGTGGACAACGCGGTGCTGGTGTGGGACCCGGGCAGCGGCGAGCGGGACGGCGAGGTCTACGACGCCGACGCCCAGGTCTCCTTCATCGGCACGCTCTACCTGGCCTTGGGCAGTTCGAGCGACGTCGGCCACAGGGACGGACCAGGGGTGCTGGTCTTCACCGAGGACGGGGCCCTGCTCTCCGCCGAGAAGGAGCTGATCCGCTGGGACGCGGACATGAAGGCCGAGGCCTGGGTCCTGCCCCACGCCTGGACCATCAACGCCCTGGCCCTGGTGCCCGGCCAGCCCTGGGCGGTGACCGCGTCGTATGACCTCAAGCTGGTGGACCTGGATCGCGGCGCGGTGATCCACACCCTGCCGGGCCCGAAGCATGGGGCGAGCGCGGTCGCCGTCACCCCGGACGGCCGCACCGTGGTGGCTGGCGGGGAGAAGGGGCACATCGAGGTGTGGCGCCTGGACCCGAACGACGCCCAGGATCAGCACATCAGCGGGGTGTCCGACGTCGCGATCTCTCCCGACGGGCGGCGGGTGGCGACCTGCGACAGCGACAACGTGGTGCGGCTGTGGGACCCCTCCACCGGGCGGTGGGTGGCCACGCTGGACATCCACCCCGAGTCCGGCCCGCGCCCGCTCGCGTGGCTGCCCGACGGGCGCTTGATGACCACCCGCCGGGATGCCCGGAAGGAGGGCCCGAACCTGTTCGTTTGGACCGCTGACGGTGAGCGGGTCGCGGACTTCCGGATCGAGCGCAGCGAGGGGTGGGCGTCGAGCGTCTCCGCCTTGAAGCCGCTGTGGTCCGGGCTGGTGCTGGTCTCCAACCTGAGGGGAGGGGTGGTCCGTCTCGACCTCTTCACCGGGGAGATCACACCGTTCGAGGACTTTACCCAGCAGGTCAGCGAGATCGTGGTCTCGGCGGACGACCGCCATGCTGCGACCCTGGGGTATTTCTCCGAGGACGACGCCCAGGCCGAAAAGGACAGCGGCCTGGGGGACTCCCGCGGCCAGCTCCAGGGCTGGGACATGACCACCGGCCGCTGCCTGTGGCGCGAGGCGGCGGTCATCCCGGAGGGCGAGGAGTGGGGCAGCACCTTCTCGATGCCGCTGTTTGCGGGGGACCGGCTGCTCCATGCGGTGACCGTCCCGGACCGGGTGCAGGCCCGGGACCCGGAGACCGGGCGGGTGCTGGAGACCTGGGACCTGCCGGGCTGGTGTGCCCATCTGGTGTGGGACGGCGAGTCCTTGTGGGCGGCCTGCCACGAAGCCGAGGACTCGCCGTACCCGGTGGGCCTGTTCCGCCTGGAGGAGAGCAGCCGATTGGTGCGCGAGGCCACCCTCCCGGCGAGCTTGAGGGCGGCGCGGATCTGGCCGGAGGCCGGGCTCGTCGGAGGCGCCCTCGGCGACGAGGTCGTGTTGATGGACTTTTCAGGAGAGGAGGTCGCCAGGATGCGCTGCGACGCGGCCCCGCGGAAGCTGGCGCTGCTGTCAGGCGAGGTCCTGGTGGCGGGGTGCGCGGACGGGCGGGTGGTGGTGATGGAGCTCCGGGCCTGAACGGACGGCGCGTCGTCCGCGTCGTGGTTATCGGCCTCTCCGGAGGTTGAAGCCGATGCTCGCGACCCTGCTGCCTGTCCTCACCGAAGCCCTGGAGGGTGGCGTCGACGCTGCCCGCGCCGCCGCCCGCGCGCTGGGCGATCCCCTCGGTCCTCGGCTGGACGAGGCCCTGCGCCTCTCCGCTGCCGCCCTGGAGGCCGACCCCGGCGCCCTGGCCACCCAGCTCCTGGCCCGGCTCGACGGCCGCAGCGCGCCCGAGCGGGCCCTGCTGGACCACTGCCGGCGGGACGCCCGCGGCCTCGTGCCCCGCGCGCCGGCCCTCCAGGGGCCCTTTCCGCCTCTGAAGCGTCGCTGGAAGGCCCACCAGCGCCAGGTCAACGCCCTGCTGGTGCTGCCCGACGGCGACACGGTGGTCTCCTCGTCCGAGGACGGCCAGCTGCTCGCCTGGTCCCTCTCCGACCCCGAGGTGCAGCGAAGGCTGGAGGGGCACATCGGCCCGGTCAACCGCGTGGACCTGAGCCCCGATGGCGCCGTCTTCGTGACCGCGGGCGACGACCGCACGGTGCGGGTGTGGGACGCCGGGACCCTGGCGTGCCGACACACCCTCACCGGCCACCGCCACTACGTCCGGGACGTCGCCGTGTCGAACGACCGGGTGATGTCGGTGTGCGAAGACAAGGCCGTGCGCACCTGGGACCGGGACACCGGGGCCGTGGTCGAGGTCGCCGAGGGCGCCCACCGGCACACGCCCCGGGCGGTGGCGCTCTCCAAGGACGGGAACTGGGGGGTCACCAGCTCCGTGGACAACGCGGTGCTGGTGTGGGACCCGGGCAGCGGCGAGCGGGACGGCGAGGTCTACGACGCCGGCGCGCACGTCTCCTTCATCGGCACGCTCTACCTGTCCGTCGGCGGCACGAGCGACGTCGGCCACAAGGACGGGCCGGGGGTGCTGGTCTTCACCGAGGACGGCGCCCTGCTCTCCGCCGAGAAGGAGCTGATCCGCTGGGACGCGGACATGAAGGCCGAGGCGTGGGTCCTCCTCCACGCCTGGAGCGTCAACGCCCTGGCGCTCGTGCCTGGCCGGCCCTGGGCGGTGACCGCGTCGTATGACCTCAAGCTGGTGGATCTGGATCGCGGCGAGGTGCTGCACACGCTGCCGGCCCCGGAGCGCGGGGCGAACGCGGTGGCGGTCGCTCCGGACGGGCGCACCGTCGTCGCGGGCGGGCAGCAGGGCCACATCGAGGTGTGGCGCCTGGACCCGAGCGACGCGAGCGACCACCACATCAGCCGGGTGGCGAACCTGGCGGTCTCCCCCGACGGGCAGCGGGTGGCCACGGGGGACACCGACAACGTGGTGCGGCTTTGGGATCCCTCCACCGGCCGACGGGTGGCTACCCTGGACGCCCACCCCGAGTCCGGGCAGCGCCCGCTGGCCTGGCTGCCCGACGGCCGCCTGATGACCACCCGGCAGGACGCCCGGAAGGAGGGCCCGAACCTGTACCTGTGGACCGCCGACGGCGAGCGGGTCGCGGACTTCCGGATCGAGCGCAACGCGGGCTGGGCGACGAGCGTCCACGCCCTGGGGCCGCTGCGGTCCGGGCCGGTCCTGGTCTCCAACATGGGGGAGGGCATGGCCCGCCTCGACCCCTCCACCGGGGCGATCACGCCGTTCGAGGACTTCACCAGGCAGGTCAGCGAGATCGCGGTGTCCGGGGACGATCGCTTCGCGGCGACCCTGGGCTACTTCTCGGATGTCCAGGCCAAGGGCGAGGAGGAGCGCGGCCTGGGGGACTCCCGCAGTCAGCTGCAGGGCTGGGACGTGACCACCGGGCGCTGCCTGTGGCGGGAGGCGGCGGTCATCCCGGAGGGCAAGAAGTGGGGCGGCAGCTTCTCCCGGCTGCGGTTCGTGGGGGACCGTCTGTTCAACGCGGTGGCCGACCCCGACCGGGTGCAGGCCCGGGACCCGGAGACCGGGCAGGTGCTGGAGACCTGGGCCCTGCCAGGCTGGTGCGCTGCGCTGACCTGGGACGGCGAGGCCCTGTGGGCGGCCTGTCACGAGGGCGAGGACAACCCGCACCCGGTGGTCCTGCTGCGCCTGGAGGAGGGCGGCCGGTTGGTCCGCCAGGCCACCCTGCCGGCGGGGCTCCAGGGGGTGAAGCTCTGGCCGCGGGCCGGGCTCGTCGGAGGCGCGCTCGGCGACGAGGCCGTGCTCATGGAGCTTTCGGGGGAAGAGGTCGCCAGGATGCGCTGCGACGGAGCCCCGCGGGAGCTGGCGCTGCTGCCGGACGAGGTGCTGGTGGCGGGCTGCGGGGACGGGCGGGTGGTGGTGATGGAGGTTCGGGGGTGAGGCTCATCCTGCTCTGAACACCCGCGGCCTCTCACCCCGCCCGACTCACCCCGTCCAGCAGCGCCATCGCCTGCGCTGGCGTCGGCAGCCCCAGCGCCTCGGTGAACACCGCCTCGGCCGGCGCCTGCGCGGTCTTTGCCACCCGGCGCCACGCCCGGCGCTGTGCCCGCGCGGCCCGCCTGCGCGCCGCCGGGCTCAGCCGGGGCAGGAGCCACGCCTGCAGGGCCCGGGACAGCTCCGCGTGGGCCAGCTCGTCCGCCGCGATGGCGGTCATGGCCTCCCGCACCGCCGGATCCCGGGCGTTCTGCGCCTGGAAGAGGCCCACGGCCGCGCCCCAGACCTCGCGGGCGCAGCCCTCGGCGGCGTTGTCCTCCGCGATGGTGGCCAGGCTGCGCAGGGGGACCCGCGCCGCGTCGCAGGGCAGGGGGTCCGCGCCGTAGCGGCGGGCCAGGGTGCCCACCTGCGCGGCGTGGCGCTGCTCGTCGGCGACGGCGGTCTCGGCGGCCCGGACGAGGGCCTCGGGTGCGCCGTGGTGGACCAGCTCGTCGCGGAGCTGGGCGAAGGCGACCGCCGCGCCGGCCTCCAGGGCGGCGACCCCAGCCAGCCACCGCCCGACCTGCGCGCTGAGGCAGGGCTCCGGCGCGCCGGGGGCGAGCCGCCCGATGCAGGGGCCTTGGGGGCCCTCCTGGACCGAGACCTCGGAGACCTGACCGGTGGGGCTCACGGTCAGGACGTAGGTGTTCGTCTGCATGGGGCAGTCCGAGATCCGGCGCTTCGCCTGGACCTCCACCCCGCCTTCGGTGACGTCGCCCACGCAGAGGGGCTCGTAGCCGTCCGCCCAGATGAGCAGGTCGGCGTCGGCCAGGGTGTCGACGGGGCCCAGGAGCGCGAGCAGGGCCTCGCGGGTGCGGACGGTCCCGACTTCGTCCCCTGCGGTCCATACCAGGTAGTGGTTGATGCAGCCCATCGGGTTGTAGCGGGTCACCAGGTAGCCATCGCCGGCCCAGCTCGCCGACAGGGCCGCCGCGCAGGCGTCGGCGTCGCTCGCACTCGCGCAGGGAGTGCCGATGGTGGAGACCACAACGGCCCCACCGAGTCTGGTGGGGCCCTTCTGGTCCTCGCAGCGGAGCTGGAGGCTGTCCACCGCCCGCGCCAGCTTCAGATCCTCGCCCGGGCCCAGGTAGGCACCGTTCATGCAGTTGTCGTTGAACAACGAGGGTCCCGGCGAAGCGAACGGGGGCCGGACGGCAGGGGGCACCGCAAGGGGGGGTGAAACAGAGGGCGGGACCGCAGGCTCCGGGGCAGGAGGTGGCCCGCTCGTGGCCGTCGTGGCGCAGCCGGCGAGGGCGAGGCCGAGCGCGATGGCGGCGCGCAGGGCGTGGTCAGGCGGGACAGGAGCGGACAAGGAGACCTCCGTCCGGACGCAGGCTGTGGCAGACTACCACCTGAGCCCGTCCCCACCCCTCGAACGTCCCGCCCGCGATCGGAAATCCGCCCGCGTCCTCTGGATTTTCGAGGCATCGCAAGATAGCAATCCCAAGCCCCCTTCCTCCGGGAGAAGAACTCCGTGGCCGACCTTCGTGACAGTGACCTCCTGCTCCAGCGCTTCTACAGCCACTGCGACGCCCGCCCGAACGACGTCTACCTGGTCCAGCCCCACGACGGGGGGCAGGTCACCGAGTACACCTTCACGCAGGTGCTCGAGGAGGCCCGCCGCATGGCCGGCCACCTGCAGGGCCTCGGCCTGGAGCCTCAGTCCAAGATCGCCATCATCAGCAAGAACTGCGCGCACTTCTTCATGGCGGACCTGGCCATCTGGATGGCGGGGCACGTCTCGGTGGCGCTCTACCCGACCCTCGCCCACGACACGGTCGCCTACATCCTGGAGCACAGCGAGGCGAAGCTCTTGTTCGTCGGCAAGCTCGACATGTGGGACGAGCTGAAGCTGGGCGTGCCCGACGACCTGCCCTGCATCGCCTTCCCCCTGGCGCCGCCCACCGACTACCCGGAATGGGATGAGGTCACCCAGGCCGCGACCCCCATCGAGGGCCGGCCCACCCGCGACGCCGAGGACCAGTCGCTCATCATCTACACCTCCGGCAGCACCGGGCGCCCCAAGGGTGTGCTCCACAACTTCCGCACCATCTCCGCGCCCACCGTCAGCCTGGCCCGCACCCTCGCCGCCACCAAGGACGAGCGCATCCTGTCCTACCTGCCGCTGGCCCACGCGATGGACCGCTGGCTGTCCGAGTGCCTCTCGCTGTACTGCGGCTTCCGCATCTACTTCGCCGAGAGCCTGGACTCCTTCGTGAAGGACCTCAACCGCGCCGAGCCCACCCTGTTCGTGTCGGTGCCCCGCCTCTGGCTCAAGTTCCAGCTCGGCGTGTTCTCCAAGATGCCGCCCAAGAAGCTCAACCGCCTCCTCAAGATCCCGATCCTCTCGGGCATCGTGAAGAAGAAGATCCTGACCAACCTGGGCCTCCAGCACGTGCGCTTCGCCGGCTCGGGCTCCGCGCCCATCCCGGCCGAGCTGCTGGCCTGGTACCGCAACCTGGGCCTGGAGCTGCTCGAGGGCTACGGCATGAGCGAGAACTTCAACTTCTCGCACCTCACCCGCCCGGGCAAGGGCCGCGCCGGCTACATCGGCCACCCCCACCCCGAGGTGGACTGCAAGCTCAGCGAGGAGGGCGAGATCCTGGTCAAGGGCCCCGGCACGATGGTGGGCTACTACAAGGATCCCGAGAAGACCGCCGAGGTCATGACCCCCGACGGCTACCTGCGCACCGGCGACCGCGGCGAGATCGACGGCGAGGGCCGCCTGCGCATCACCGGCCGGGTGAAGGAGCTGTTCAAGACCTCCAAGGGCAAGTACGTCGCCCCCGCGCCCATCGAGAACCTGTTCAACAACGACCCCCACATCGAGCTGTCCCTGGTGGCGGGCTCCGGCTACCCCAAGACCCACGTGGTGGTCCAGCTCGCCGAGGACTGGCTGCCCAAGGTGTCGGACCCGGCGGTCAAGGCCCAGGTCACCGCCCACTTTGAGAAGCTGCTCGGCGAGGTCAACCGCCAGATCGAGGAGTTCGAGGTCGTCGGCTTCATCGCCGTGGCCAAGGACCGCTGGACCATCGAGGGCGGGCAGCTCACCCCGACGCAGAAGATCCGCCGGAACGCGATCGAGAGCATGTACGTCGACAACCTCGACGCGTGGTACGCGGCGAAGAAGAAGGTGATCTGGGAGGAGTGAGGGCGCCTTCAGCGCGGGGGGCTACAGCGCCACCTCGCCGCGGAGCACGTCTGCGGCGTCGGCGGTGAGGTGCAGCTTCTCCAGCGGGGCTGGCTGTACTCAGCAGGCCGGGGTGGGCTGCTGAGTACGCCTGTGGTTGAGCGAACGCTCGTGTTCCGTGCCTCGGGCTCGCCTGTTGAACGGCATGTCATCACAAAACGACGATGGTGGGCCATTCTCTCGATGGTTGCCCCACTACTTCCCATCTGGTAAAGCGAATCCCATCAGGAGGGTACGGACGTTGACTTCCCCGCGTGCAGAGGAGCTGCTACGCTCCCTGTTCAGCTCCTCTGGCGAGCTGCTGCGATGGCTGAGAAGGCATCCGGAGACCCGTCTTCTCGTCGACGACCTGCCGGGGTCCGACGCACCCATGAGTAACGTCGCGCATGACGCCGTGGTGCTCCTTGAGTCACGGGGGCTCGTCCATGAGATGCTGCGCCTGCTCGCGGATGATGCACTCTTCTCGCACCGGCAGGACGAGATCCTGACCGTGAGATCTGCGTACCGTTCTATGACGCAGCACGTTCATCCTGTCTCAAACGTGCCGGCGCGTGACGCTCAGCGTAACAGTCAGAACGTCACCAACCAGGGTCCCGTCTTCCACCAGATGATCGTCGGAGGGAACTACACGGACAGACGGCCCCCCCGGGCCCTGGCCTTCCTCGCCGCGTTCATCGTGGCCGCCGTCCTGCTCCTCGTGCTCTGGGCGACGGGGGCGTGGAGTGCGCTCAGCATCAGGCTGACCCCGAGTGAAGAACTGCTGTCGGCGGCGCTTGAAACCCAACCTCCGCTCGAAGTCCGTCTTACCCACCCTGGCGCGGACGTCTACAGGCTCGACGGGTCCACGCGCTCGGCAAGTGTGGCTCCCACGAGGGATGTGCCTGTCGAGGTCGTCCTTGAACTGAAGCGCCGTAAGGATCGAGCTGGCCTGGTGGCCGTAGCGCTGTTCGAAGGGCACCCTGACGACGCAGCGAACATCTTGAGCGAAATGCCTGAGACCGCTGATGTGTTGAGTGATCGGGCAGCCGTACTCTTGTCGCGAGCCAGAAGCAGGGAGGCCGACGGGGAGAAGCCAGCTACGAACAGGGAGACCGACGAGGAGAAGCCGGCCACGAACAGGGAGGCCGACGAGGAGGCGCTGCTCCTGACCTCCCGGGCTCTCCATCTGAATGCCAAGCACCCCCAAGCCCTCTGGAACCGGGCCATCGCCCTGGAACGGCTGGGACTCAATCGGCAGGGCGAGGAGGCCTACCACAGATGCGCGGAGGTGTCCGCAGGTGGCTGGTCCAGGGAGGCTGCAGATGCGGAGCGTCGGTTGGTGGAGGAGCGACAACGCACCAGCGTGTCCGCGAGGTCCGCCGTGGCTGCTGCGCAAGCCCTGATTTCAACGGGAACACCGATGCCGGCTGACGTGGCGACGCAGTCATCCAGCCTGGCGCAGCGAGCCTACTATGAGGCCATTTGCGGTGCCGATACAGAAGAGCGACTGGCTGCCCTTGAGCCTCTGGCCGCCCAACTGGACTCAATCTTCGGGGAAGGTGGCAAAGCCGGCCATCGGCATGCGGAGACCCACATCGAGCGCACCAGAGCCCGCTTTGATGCGCGTCGTGCCCGGATCGCATCCGTCTACTCAAGGCTGGCTGGCCGAATATCGCTCAGTGAGAAGGAGCTGGACCTCGCGATGTCCGAGGCCATGGCCTTGGGGCATCACGATCTTTTTATGTGTTTCATCACACGCCGCTACAACGGGACGGTCCCATTCGAACTGCTGGAGGACTACAAACAGGCCGCAGCGGCCAGCGGCAGCGTCTGGTTCGAATTCCAGAGTCTGTTCTATGAACTCTCGGATATCATGGCTCGAGGCTTCGACTACAGTCAGGTTCTCCAGCGCGCGCGCGACGTAGAGGACAGCTGTGCGGCTGAGCCCTGGGTCGACGTCGCCTGCGCGCAGCTCGATGAGCTGATCGCCATCGCCTACATCTCGGTTGTGGAGCTGGAGTTGGGGGGTGTGGCGCTGGATCGCATGCTCGAACGGGCCGCCAGGACAGGAGACCTCTTCCTGCAGCGCTCCGCGTGGCTCCGACTCGGAGACATGCACATGTCCCGTGACGAGTACGGGTCCCGCTACAACGACCTCGCCGTCGCCTATCTCAGCGAGTTCGTCTCCCCGAATGAGCAGGACTGCTGGAGCGTGATGGAGCCTCGGATCTCCATGGCGTTGGGAGCGGTCAATCGGCTGGACTTCGCACAGGCAGAATACCAGCTTGCGCTCCTGGAGTCCTCCTGCCCGGAGGAGTCCATGGACCTCAACGAGGCGTTCGTGCGCGCACATCTGGCCGCAGAGGGGCGCCTTGAGGATGCCGAGTACGATCGTTTCATCTCGGACCTCCAGTCCATGCAGCAGGGGGTGACCCCCGACCTTGCGTCCTTTCTCCTCCACATTGAGGGGCGAGCCCGCTCATACCGGGAACCTGGACTCGCCAGAGTGCGCCTTCGAGAGGCCATCGACGGCGCGGCCGCGTCACCGGATCCAGAGCTGGCCGAGCGAGCGCGGGCCTACAGCTATCGCCTGCTGGCCCTGGAGCTGATGCGTCACGGAGAAGCGGAGCAGGCCATGGAGACGCTCCGAGAGGAGCTCGGCGCTCCGTCCGCCGAATCCTGTGCGGTCGGGATCGCTGTGGATGGGCGGGTCGGCGTCGCCGTCGCTGGGGTGGATGGGATCACGCGCGGCACCGTACTTGAGCGCCGTCCTGGACAACCCCACCCGGATCCCGACGATGTCATCCCTCCGGAGCTGGTAGAAACACTCAAGGGATGTGAGCGCGTCGCGGTGCTGACCCGCGCCCCGTATCATGGCCAACCACAGCTGCTTCCCGGCGATCTCGCCTGGTTCTTCATCGCTGACGCGGGGACCGCCGACCGCCCGAAGGGCGCGTCGGCCAGAGGGGAGCACCTCATCATCGCCGCCGTGGAGCCCATCCCGACGCTGAACAGGCCCAGACTCACCCTCCCACCGGTCGACAACGCAGCGTCCATCCTGACCGGCCCTACCTTGACGAGGTCCAACGCCCTGGAGCGTATGCGGCGTGCGTCCCTCATCGAGATTCATGCCCACACACAGTTCAACGCAATCACTGCACAACCTGAGCTGCTCCTGTCCCCCGACGCCCAAGGTCGACGTGCGTTGTCCGGCGCTGAGATTGTCAACAGCCACCTCGAGTCCCAGCCTGTCGTCTTGATCGCCGCGAGCCACGGTGGCCGGACCTCGGCTCGACTGTATCGTTCCAGCAGCCTCGCTGACGCCTTCTTGCTGGCGGGCGCGCGCGCCGTGATCGGTGCGCCGTCGGAGATCCCGGATCATGCCGCTGCCGAGGCCTTCCATGTCCTGGCGCGCAGCATCCATGATGGGGCCGATCCCGCGGAGGCCTTGCGCAGACTCAAGACGTCAAGCTCGAGCACCACCGACGCCTGGGTGGACGACCTTGTGTTGTTCCAGGTTCCCGGGCCCACACCCGAGGAGAGATGAAGATGCCTGCATTGCACAGAGGGCGAACCGAGTGGCTCTTGCTGGAGACCTGTGTCGGCCGCCCCTACGCCACGATCCTGACAGGAGATCGGCGCGTCGCACATCTACGCAGGGGGGACGCGATGGATGAGGTTCGACGCATGCTGGAGGGCTACTCAGAGAGCGAGAGGGCCCAGGACGAGTCCCTCGTCATCATGGTTGTCGTGAGCCCCATCGCGGCGGGGATCAAGTTTCCCAAGACTCCCCACCCGCGCCCCCCGATTCTGCCAGCAGACGCCCTCTTTGACGTAGCTGCCAGGAGCCTGGAGACCTCCGCTCTCGATCAATGCGCGATCATGTCCAGCCTCCATGAGATTCGACACGATGCGTCCGTCGCGAACCCCGCGTTGAGGCCGCCTCCGCCGGGCGCTGGTCGGCCTGACGAGCACAGCGCCTGGTTGTTGCTGGAGACCCGGGACGGCCAACTGACCACGATGACGGTCTCAGACGACAGCAGACTTGTCCACCAGAGACCCGTTGGCGTGGCGGCGACAGTCGAACGGGCTCTGGAGGCCAGGTTCGAAGGCGAGCAGCCGGCGGGGCAGACCACCCTGATCATGGCAGCGCGAAGCGCCATCCTGGAGAATCCTGTTGGAGCGGGCCTACCCATCGTGGGCCCACGACCCCCTCGACCCTCGATCATCCAACATCAGCTGAACCGACTCTTCGAGGCCTCCCTTCAGAGCATGAATACGACGGTACGGATTCTGCACACGGTGCCGGATGTGAGGCGCCTGCAGGTGCCCCAGGCACCCGATTGAGGGTCCCGACTTCCAGCGCTGATGGTGGTCGGCGTGGCGCTGTTGCGTCATCATTGTCCTGGAGAACGGGTATCTGAGCTCCTCTTGGGATTGTGCACAATGATCGCGATCCCAGCGCGGGCTCAGGTCTTTCGGACACGATGCAGGGTCCCCGCCTCCGCGAACAGGTCCCGCCCCGCCTTCCGCCCCCACCCCACCGGCCGCGCGGCTACCGCCGCCGGCCGCGCCCCCACCCGCGCCGCGTAGTCCACGAGGCGCGGGAAGCCCTCCAGCTTGAGCCCTCGCCGCACCTGGTACGCCAGCGCCGGGTAGAAGACGACGTCCGCGAAGCTGAACGCCTCGCCCGCGATGAACGGAGCCTCCGCCGCGCGGGCCTCCCAGAGGCCCAACTCCTCGCGCACCCGCTCCGGCGCGGCCCGGGCGGCGGCGAGGCGCTTCGGGGTGAGCGCCTCGGGCTGGAACAGCATCTCCAGCGGCCGGTACGCCGATCGCAGGCGCTCCACCTCATACGCCCGGCCCAGGGCGCGGGCCAGCGCGGCGGGCTCGCTCGGCAGCAGGCCGGGGTGGCGGCGCTCCAGGAAGTGCAGGATCGCCATCGACTCCACGACGACGACCCCGTCCTCCACCAGCACCGGGGCCTGGCCGCGCGGGTTGATGGCCAGGAAGGCTGGGGCGCGGGTTTCCTTGGGCGTCGACATCACCTTGAGGCGGCGCGATTCGAAGGGCAGGCCCTGCTCGTGCAGAGCCAGCATCACCTGCCAGCTCGGGATGGAGCCGTTGACCCAGAACAGGGTTCGCTCAGGCATCCGGCCTCCTCAGGATCTCGAAGTTCAGCGCGTCGAAGCCGCCGCCGTAGGCCGCGTCCCAGTCGAAGGCGGGGTCGCGGTTCTCGTCCCGGAAGGCGATGAGCATGCGCTCGGCCTGGGCGAGGGGGTCCTCCTCGGGCGCGTCGGCGCTGCGGGCCCCCTGGCCGCTCAGACGACCGTCCGCGTCGATGAAGGTGGTGATGTGGCGGAAGGTGAGGCTGATGCGCTCGCCGCCGTCCCGCAGCTCGTCGGGGCGCTTCTCCTGGGCCTCGCGCCGGTCGGGGCGGATGGCGTGCTGGTATTGTTGGTTGGTTGACCAACCTAATAAAAATACCGAGCCATGCGGCAGATCCACGCGCTCGCTGTGCCGCGACCCGTCCGGGCCCTTGACCTTGGCCACCAGGACCATCGCGCGGGTGGCCCCCAGGCTCAGGTTCACCACCGCGCTGCCCCGGGCGATGTCCAGGGTCTTGTCGGCGTGGGCGCTGATGTTGGCGTGGCCGTCGAGGTAGCGCTGGATGAGGGCGTGGTTCAGGGGCTGGCCGATGCGGGCCTCGACCAGGCGGCGCAGGCGCTCGACGGTGGGGGTGAACGGCACCAGCTCGGGCTGGGCGTCGGCGGGGTGGCGGTAGACCGGCGCGCGGCCGTCCACGATCTCCCCCTGGATGGCGACCCGGCGGGGGACCACGCCGCCCCGGTGGAACATGTCCTGCCAGCCTACCTCGTCGCGCACCGCCGCGAAGGCCGCGGCGTCCAGCGCGGGCGGCAGCACCCCGTAGAGCACCGCGCTGTCCCCCGCGCCCAACCCCCGCTGGTCCGCCCGCCACGCGGTCAGCACCTCGTGGCTCACCTGAAGCGCCCCGTAGTGCTTCTCGATGGCCGAGAGCCCCTCCTTGAGGCGGGTCCCGCTGGTGGCCCCCACGCCGTCGGACACCGCGACCACCTCGAAGCCGTGGAAGAAGGCGTCGGCGGCGGTGGCCCGCACGCAGACGTTGGCCACCAGGCCGCACAGGAGGACGCGGCCCACGCCCATCGCGCGCAGGCGCTCGGCCAGCCCGGTGTCCGTGAAGGCGGAGTAGCGCTCCTTGGTGATGACGAGGTCGTCGGGCTGCACCAGGGGGGCGAGGGCGGGGTGCAGGTCGCACAGGGGGCTGCCCGGCGCGCAGCAGGGGCGCCCGGCGTGGCCGCTGGCCAGGCGCTCGGTGTTCATGGGCACCTCGGCGAAGCGGGGCCCGGGGAGGCGCGCCGGCCAGACCGGGGGCGGCGCGGCGTCGCGAATGGGGTAGACGCTGCGGATCCAGACCACCGGACGGCCCTGGTCCCGCGCGGCGCGCACCAGGGCCGTGATGGGGTCCAGCAGCGGCTTCGCGCGCACGGGGCGCTTGAAGAAGCCCTCGGGGGAGAGGAACTCCTGCTGCATGTCCACGATGAGGAGGGCGTCCTGGGTCACGGGGTCTCCGTCGACCGGCCCCGGTAACGGCCGGTAATGGCGGGCGTCGCGGCGTCATCGTACTTCAGGAGTGCGCGGTCGGAGACACAGCACACCGGCCCCGCGATGAACCCTGCGAGCCACGTCGGCGCCTGAGCGCCCGGCGGACGGCCTCGTGCAGCCAAAGACGGAGACCACCATGACCCCCCGCAACGCCATCTTCTTCCTGCTGTCCGCGACCACCCTCGGCGCCTGTGACTTCCTCGACGACATCTCCGATGATCCCGTCGACTCCGGCATCACGGACGACTCCGGCGTCGCGGACGACTCCGGCCTGACCGACGACACCGGCGACGAGCCCGAGCTGGACCCCGGCTTCGTGCGCTTCGTCAACGTCGCCGACGGCTTCGCCTACCAGATCTTCGTGGACGACGCCGAAGTGGCGACCCTCTACACCTCCCAGAGCACCGACTACGCCGAGCTGGAGGCCGGCGAGCACAGCTACCGCCTGGTCAACGTGCTGAACACCGAGGTCGAGGGCTCGGGCCAGTTCACCGTCGAGGAGGACGCCCACTACTCCTTCGCCACCGCCGTCGAGGCCGGCGCGGTCATCGTGGAGGACGACCTCTCCACCGACAACCCGGTCGCCGCCAACCACACCCGCCTGCGCTTCATCAACATGCGCGGCGAGACCGGCCTGGAGTACGTGGGGCAGGTCTACTACGACTGGGGCTCGGTCGACCAGGAGTTCTACACCGACGGCCCCGGCGGCGGCACCCTGTTCATCGACCCGGGCGAGAGCCTGATCTGGGAGTACCCCTACGCCGCCGAGCCCATCTGGATCTTCGGCCAGTGGGGCGTGCCCACCGACGAGCCCCAGGTCGCCCAGGAGATCGACGCCTACATCCAGCGGGGCAACGGCGAGCTGGTCAACGTCTACCTGACCTGCCTCGGCGACTGCAGCTGGGAGCGCCCCGCCATCCTGGGCCAGTACGAGGACAGCTCCACCGCCACGACGGCTGGCTGCCAGCTCTACGTGAACAGCGGCGGCAGCCTGACCATCGAGGACTGCGACCGCTGAGCCGCCCACCCGGCGCGACGGACCCCGGCGGGCGCCTTCCCGCCGGGGTCCTCGTGTTGCAGAATCCCCCCTGACCCCCAGGAAGTGGAGTTCACGATGCCCATCCCCACCTACGCGCTGCTGATCGGCGTGCGCGACTACAGCCGGCTCGCCCGCAGCACCGGCCAGCCCCCCCAGGAGAGCGAGCTGGCGGGTGCCCTCAACGACGTGCGCTCGATGGCCATGCTGACCCGCATGATGGACGTGCCCGCCCGGAACATCCGGGTGCTCACCGACCCCATCGCCGACCCCAACGACTTCGCGGCGGTCGCGATGGGGCGCGACCCGGCCCAGAACATGAACATGGCCAACGCCACCTTCGGGCCCGCGACGAAGCAGGGCATCCTGGACGGCCTGGCCTGGCTCGCCGAGAAGCTGGAGGCCCCCGGCGCGCAGGGCATCCTCTACTTCTCCGGCCACAGCATCTTCACCCAGGCGGGCCACCCCTGCCTGTGCCCCTCGGACACCCACCGCGCCCCGGCCACCTGCACCTCGCCCCTCGACGTCACCGACGACCAGGTCATCGACCGCTACATCCTGGCCTCGGCGATCCTGAGCGGGCTGGACGAGGTCGTGGGCAGCGACCCCCGGCTGGTCAAGGGCCTGGTGGACCTCATGCTCACCGACCCCGAGCAGCTCCATCGGCGCCCGGCCGGCTGGGTGAAGGACTGCGCCCGCCAGCTCGGGGTGACGCCCTCGCGCGCCGGGGTCACCAAGTTCATGGACGACGTCGGCAACCTGGGCGACGACTCGATGAGCCGCCGCGCGCTGGTCCAGCGGGCCATGACCTGGCTGCCCCACATCGGCGTCACCGAGGCCCTGGTCGAGTCCGTGCTGCACGGCGATCCCCTCGCGGACGTCGACGAGCTGCGCAACCTCATCTCCTTCAACAAGGCCTTCTACCAGGCCCTGCGCGACGTGCCCGAGCAGAACCAGGTCCACATCCTGCTGGAGACCTGCCTCCAGGAGAGCGAGGGCCGCGCCCGGCACGCCTACTACCACCGCGCGGGCATCCCGCTGGCCCACGGCAACATCGTCCTGCAGGCGTCCTGCGGCATGGGGCAGTCCAGCAACCTGGCGGTGTTCGACAACCGCTGGCACGGCGCGTTCACCTGGGCGGCGGTCAGCCTGCTGAGCCAGACGGCGGTGAAGATCTCCGAGCGGGGCCGCAGCTTCGACATGAGCTACGAGCAGCTCAACGACCGCGTGCACAGCCTGCTCCAGCTCATGGACTTCCAGCAGCAGCCCAGCCTGTGGTCCCAGCAGGCCCAGCGGAGCTGGGAGGTCTTCGGGGGGTACCCCACCGGGCCGGACGGCCAGCCCCTGCCGGTGGAGGAGCGCCTGGAGCCGGTCCGCGTCCGCGAGGAGATCAGCGCGGGGACCTCCGGGCACATCTACCAGATCGTGCCGCCCACGGGGTCGGCCCTGGGCTGGCTGGTGGTGGTCAAGGACACCATCACCGTGAACAGCGTGACCTGGAGCGAGGGCAAGGAGTACTGGATCTGGACCTCAGGGACGCCCTTCCCTGCCAGCTCATTCAAGCTCGTGCGTCCGCCGGGCTCCGCGACCGGCTTCGGCGGCTGGCTCAGCGCGCTCAACCTCAGCCAGCCCGCCGGCAAGACCTGGGTGTACGGCGCGAAGAACTTCCAGGGGACCTCGTCGTCCACCCAGAGCCTCAACGCGCACTACAAGGTCAGCCACAAGCTGGGGGGGGCGACCCCGCCGGACCCGGTCGAGCTGTGCGCGCTGATCGCGGCGGGCCCGAACCTCGCGTGGCGCCGGTTCAGCACCGCGCCCGTCGATGAGAGCACGCGCATCAAGATGGGGCCCTTCGACAAGATCGTGCTGGACCCCGGGGAGGAGATCTTCTTCCAGCACCTCAGCAGCGGGTCGGTGACCTACGTGGGCGCGGTGTTGACGGAGAACCCCGAGTAAGCCTGAGCCCGGAGGCTGCGGGCGATCCGGAAGCCCACCGCGGTGAAGCGCTGCTCGGGGTGGGCGGCGAGGCGGGTGGCCGGGCGCACCAGGCTCTGCCCGGACACCGCGCAGCCGCCCCGGGCGTTGCGCCAGGTGTCCGCGTCCAGGACCTCGTGGGCGAGCGGGTCGCGCAGCCGCTCGCCCACGTCGGGCCCGTCGCGGCGGTAGGGGTCGAGGCAGAGGTCCCGCACGTTGCCCACCAGGCCGCGCACGCCGTAGGGGCTCTCGTCCAGGGGGAAGGCCGAGACGGGCACGGGCCGGGGCCGCCGCTCGAAGGCGTCCACGATGCAGGCCCAGGTGGGCTCGAGGAACGACCCCCAGGGGAAGGCGCGCCCGTCGACGCCCCGGGCGGCCTTCTCCCACTCCAGGGCGTGGGGCAGGCGCCAGGGCAGGCCGTCCCGCTCGGCGCGCCAGGCGCAGTACGCCCGCGCCGCCCACCAGTCCACCCCCACCACGGGCATGTCCTCGGTCCAGGGCTCCACGACGCCGGGCTGGTGGAGGGTGAAGCCGCCGTCGGGGCGGCGACCGTATCGCCGCTGCTCCACCTCGTCGGCCTGCTCCCCCTGGTCGGGGGCGAAGCGCTCGGCGTCCGACCGCCGCCCGGCGGCGACCAGGGCGTTCAGGAAGGCGAGGTAGTCGCGGTGGGTCACCGGGTGGCGCCCGATGGCGAAGCCGTCCACCCAGATGCGGCGCTGCGGCAGCCCGTCGCCCGCGTCGGCGTCGCCCCCGGAGAGGAAGAAGCCGCCGGGCACACAGACCTCGTCGGCGGAGAGCGCGTCGGCCGGGGGCAGGAGCACGGGCGTGGGCGCGGCGTCCCCTGGGGCGACCCCGGACCAGCGGCCCTGCCGCGCGACCCGGACCGGGTAGCGGACCTCGGCGCGCCCGGGGTGGCGCAGGACGAGGAGGTAGCTGCCCTGGGGGAGGGGGACCTCGGCGAGGGGGGTGGGGCCCAGGCGCCGGACGAAGGTGGGGGTGAGACGGCGGTCGACGGCCTCGTACCGGTAGAGGTCGACGGCGGCCCCCGGCGGGTCGGTGACGAGGCTCACGGTGCCCTCGCCCCGCAGGTAGTCCGCGTGGGCGCCGCGGTCGTGGGCCCGGAGGCGCTGCTCCAGGCGGGCGGCGCTCAGCAGGTCGCCGGCCTGCTCGGCGGCGGCGTGGCGGTCCCGGTAGAGCGCGGCGAGGGCGTCGTGGGCCTCGGGCAGGTGGGGGTCGACGCGCAGGGCGGCCTGCAGGGCCTGCTCCTGGTCGTCGTCGGCGAGGTCGGCCTCGGCCTCCAGGGCGCTGGCGCGGTCCTCCCGGGCCCAGCCGGGGCGCTTGAGGGTGTCGGGGTCGTAGCTGCGCACGTCGCGGAGGGCCTCGGTGGCCTCGTCGCGCAGGGCGGCGGCCTGCCCCTGGAGGGCGAGGGCGCGGGCCCCGTGGGCGCGGGCCTCCTCGACGACGGCCAAGGCGCGCTCCCGGCGATCGACGCCGTCCAGCCAGCCGGCCAGGGCCTCGGCGAAGGCGCCGGCCTCGGGGTGGCGGGCCGCAGGCTCGAAGGCGAGGGCCTGGGCGCAGATCGCGGCCAGCTCCGGATCGACGGGGGGCTCCAGGGGGGGCACGGGCTGGCGGCCGGCCCGGTGCAGCACCTCGGCGGGGGGCCCGGCGCGGGGCGGGCGCCCGGTCAGCACCTCGTGCAGCAGCCCCCCGAGCTGGAAGACGTCGCTCCACGGCCCGACCGCGTCGAACTCCCCCCGGGCCATCTCCGGGGCGATGTAGGGCCCGGTGCCCACCACCTGTCTGGGGAAGACCTCGGTCCCCACCGGGGGCGTGGCCCGCGCGATGCCCCAGTCCAGCACGATGACCGAGCCGAACTCGCCGACCATCACGTTGCTCGGCTTGACGTCCCGGTGCAGGATGCCCCGCGCGTGGGCCAGGCCGAGCACCTCGGCCACCCGGCGCACCGCGTCGACGAGCCGGCGCTGCGTCCACCCGGCCTCCCTGAGCACCTCGCCCAGGCGGGGGCCGCGCACCTCCTGCATCGTGTAGAACGGGCGCCCGTCGGGCAGGGCGCCGATGTCGTAGACCGGCACCACCCCGGGGTGCTGGAGGTGGGCGGTGACGCGGGCCTCGTTGGTGAAGCGGCGCACCGCGTTGGGGTCGGCGGCGAGGTCCTCGCGCAGGGCCTTTCGGACGAGGTCGCGGCTGAGCACGCGGTCGTGGACCCGCCAGACCTCGCCCATGCCGCCGCGCCCCAGCAGGCCGCGCTCCACGTAGCGCTGTTCGTCCGAGATGGGCTCCCCGACGGGATCGTCGACGGGTCCGCCCGGGTCGGTCATCGTCCACAGCGTCGCGACGGTGGGCGCGTCGGGCACTACAGCGGCTCGACGGCGAAGCGCTCGACCCCAAGGCGGAGCTGGTCGGCCCCCAGGCGCCGCTGGATGACGGCCTTCGCCCCGACGATCCCCGCCTTCGTCAGGTGCTGTCGCGCCCGGAAGATGGAGACGTTGAACTGGCTCTCCGGGATGCGCAGGCCCTGGCAGAGGTCGTCGCGGTAGCGCCAGCCCTGCTCCGAGGGTGGGTCGCCGTCGGCAGCGTCGGCCTCGCGGGCGCGGGCCAGGGTCAGCAGGAGGTAGTGCTGGGCGCGGTGCGGGACGCGCACCGGCTCGCCGGCCCCGCGCAGCTCCAGCTCGACGTGCTCCTCGTCCTGGCTGACCCGGAAGACCAGGGTGAGCGCCTCCAGGACGAGGGGCATGGTGTGGGAGACGGTGCGGGTGCGGGGCAGCAGGGAGGGGGGGTGGACCTGCCACAGCGCGCCGCCGGCCTCCACGGTGCGCGCGGCGTCGAGGGCGCGCGCGGCGTCGCCCTGCTCCACGACCCAGCGGCCCTCGTCGTCGCCGTACACCACGACCTCGGGCGCGGCGGCGTCGGGCAGGGCCAGCAGCCCGTCCTCGGCGACGATCCAGCGGCCGTCCTCGGCGCGGGCCATCAGCTCGGGGGGCGCGGCGTCCTCCAGGACCCACACCCGCGCGCTGTCCCCGAAGGCCAGGCGGGCGCCCTGCTGGAGGAGCTGCCGCTGCCCGGCCTCCAGCCGCTGCCCGTCGACCCAGGTGCCGTTGCGGCTGCCCAGGTCGCGCAGCTCCCAGTCGCTCCCGGTCCAGCGCACCACGGCGTGGTGCCCCGAGGCCCGGGGGTCGTCGAGCTGCAGCAGGCAGGCGCGGGAGCGGCCGATGGTGTGCTCTCCGGCGAGCCGGTGGCGGACCTCGGTGCCGGGCTGGTGGAGCTGCGCCATGCCCGCAGTATCCCACGAGCGGGCTTCAGCCTCCCTTCAGGGTGGCGTCGTACACTCCCTGGATGGCGCGCATCCTGATCGTCGAGGACGAGCCCCAGCTCGCGGAGGCCCTCCGCCTGGGCCTGGAGGACGAGCGGCACGTCGTGGACCTCGCCGCGGACGGCGACGACGGGCTGACCCTGGCCCGGGGGGGCGACTACGAGCTGATCCTGCTCGACCGTATGCTGCCGGGGACCTCCGGCGACGCGCTCTGCCGCCGCCTGCGTCGGGGGGGCGCGCAGACGCCGATCCTCATGCTCACCGCCCGGGACAGCGCCGCGGATGTGGTGGCCGGGCTGGACGCCGGGGCGGACGACTACCTCACCAAGCCCTTCGCCTTCGAGGAGCTGCTGGCCCGCATCCGCGCCCTGCTGCGCCGCTCCGCCGGGCACAGCGCGCCCCGCTTCGAGGTCGGGCCGCTCACCCTGGACCCCGCCACCCAGCGGGTGACCTGGGCCGGCGCCGAGGTCGCCCTGACGCCCAAGGAGTACCAGCTCCTGGAGGTGCTGGTCCGGCGCCGGGGGCGGGTGCTCTCCAAGGGGCAGCTCGCCCAGGCCGCCTGGTCCTGGGACAGCGAGCCCGGCGACAACGTCATCGAG
Source organism: Alphaproteobacteria bacterium (assembly GCA_020632795.1). Taxonomy (GTDB): domain Bacteria; phylum Myxococcota_A; class UBA796; order UBA796; family CAJQPC01; genus JACKEV01. The sequence goes on along the minus strand of JACKEV010000015.1, from coordinate 342,706 downwards.
GTCCACATCTCCGCGCTGCGCCGCAAGCTGGACCCCGGCCTCATCCGCACCCGGCGGGGCCTGGGCTATGTGCTGGAGGAGCCCCCCTGAGCCTGCGCACCCGCATCCTGCTGGCGGTGGCGGGGCCCTCGGTGGCCCTGCTGCTGGCCTTCTCTGCGCTGGTGTTCCTGAGCGTAAGGGCGGATCGGCTGCGGGACCTCGACGCGGCGCTGCAGGCCCGCGCTGGCGCGATCTCCGGGTATGTCGAGTACGACGGCGGCTGGGAGATCGACCCGATCCCGGAGCACGTCACCGCGCCGCTCACCGGCTGGGCGGTCACCTTCGAGGGGGAGCCCCTCGTGGAGGGCGGCGCGCTGGAGGGGCGGCGGTGGGCCGGGCGCTTCACCATCGAGTCCGAGGGCGGGCCGGACGCGGTGGACGTCACCGTGGCCCAGGACACCGCCCCGCTGGAGCGCGCGCTGTGGCTGCTGTTGGGGGAGCTGGCGGCGCTGGGGCTCGGGCTGTCGGGCCTGGCGGTGGGGCTGGGGGAGCTGCTGTCCCGCCGCATCGTCTCCAGCGAGGACTTCCAGCGGCTGCAGGCCGCCTGGCAGCGGCAGGCCGCGTTCACCGCCGACGCCTCCCACGAGCTGCGCACGCCGCTCTCGGTGGTCCGCACCCGCGCGGAGGTCGCGCTGCGCCGGGAGCGCAGCGCCGCGCAGTACCGGGAGGCGCTGGAGGGGGTGCTGGAGGGGGCGCAGCGCATGCAGGAGCTGCTGGAGGGCCTGCTCGTGCTCGCCCGCGCCGACGAGCGGGTGGAGCGCAGCCCGGTGGACCTCGCCGAGGTGGTCCGCGAGGCGGTCGCCGCGTCCCCGGGCCGGGAGGGCGTGGCCTTGCAGGCGGCGCTGCCCGAGCGCGCCCCGACCCTCGGGGACGCCCGGCTGCTGCGCGTCCTGGTGGACAACCTGCTCTCCAACGCCCTGCGCCACACCCGGGCGGGCGCGGTGACGATCCGGGTGCAGCCGGAGGGCGCGGGCTGGCGCCTGGAGGTCGAGGACACCGGCGAGGGCATCGCGCCGGAGCACCTGGAGCGCATCTTCGAGCGCTTCTACCGGGCGGACGCGGCCCGCAGCCGCAAGGACGGCGGCTCCGGGCTCGGCCTGAGCATCGTACGGACCATCGCCGGGCAGCACGAGGGCCGGGTGGAGGCCACCAGCCGGCTGGGGGAGGGGACCACCATGACGGTCCACCTCCCCGGGGTCTGATCAGCGGCGGCGGGCGAAGCCGAACAGGCCGATCAGCATGGCGAACACGCCCGCGCGCGCGTGGGACGGAGCGCTGGAGCAGCTCAGGGAGCTGACGCCGTCGTCGTCGTCGTCATCGTCATCGTCATCGTCATCGTCGGCGTCGGCGTCGTCGTCGTCATCGTCGTCGTCGTCGCTGGCGGCGTCGTCATCGTCGTCGTCGCCCACGTAGCTCCCGTCCTCGCAGTCCTCGGCGAGGGCGTCGAGGCCCTGGCAGATCGGGTCGGACGCGCCGTACTCGGCGTCGCAGTCGTCGTCGAGCCCGTCGATCCAGTCGCAGAGGTCGTCGCAGGACGCGGTGGTGCCGCCGTCCTCGGGGTCGCAGGTCTCCTCGACCGCGCCGATGGCCTCGCACAGGTCGTGCCCGTCGCCGTAGGTGTCCTCGCAGTCCTCCTCGACCGCGTCGAGCGCGTTGCAGAGGGCCGCACAGTCGATGTCGGTCGCCAGGGCGAGGTTGGAGAGCAGGAGAAGCAGAGGCATGGGGGGCTCCGTTGTCGGGTGGAGCCTATCGTCACCCCCTGCCCTGAAGCGAACCTGAAGGCCGCCTCAAGCCGCCTCGATCTGCTCCAGAGCCTCGATCGCGAGCGCCAGGGCGTCCCGCTGGCGGACCTGCTGGCCGACCTCGCGCGCCGCAGACGCCATCGCGGCGTCCTCCAGCATCTCGGCGACGGCGGCTTGGAGCTTCTTCAGGGTCAGCCCGCGGTTCACCACAGGCGCCGGCCCCAGCCCCAGCCGGCGGACGCGGTGCCCGAAGTAGTACTGATCCTTGAAGTGGGGCACGATGAACTGGGGGACGCCGCTGCGCAGGGCGGCGGCGGTGGTGCCGGCCCCGCCGTGGTGGATGGCCCCCGCGCAGCGCGGGAAGAGCAGCAGGTGCGGCGCGGACTCGATGACCAGGACGTTCGCGGGCACCTCCTGGGGGCCCAGGCCGCCCCAGCCCGCGCCCAGGATCATCCGGCAGCCGAGCTGCTCGGCGACCTTCACGCCCCAGGCGGTGACCTGGCCCGGGGCGCCGGTGGTCATGCTGCCGAAGCCCAGGTAGATCGGCGGCGGCCCGGCCTCCAGGAAGGCCTCCACCGCCGGGTCGAGGTGCTGGCCCTCGGGCATGAGGTGGAAGGCGCCCACCTGCACGGCCCGGCCGACGAACTCCGGGGGCGTCGGGGCCAGCTCGGGGTCGGCAGCGATGATCCGGTGCGGGCCGCCCGTCATGTTCTGGAAGATGCCCTCCAGCTTGATCTGCGCGCCCTGCTGCCGCCACGACCGGGAGAACAGCCACAGGAAGGGCAGGGTGTAGACGTTCATGAAGGCCCACAGCGCGCGGTTGACCGTGGGGTTCCGGATCTCCCAGGGCACCCCGGAGGGCGGGTGCTTCGTCGAGGGCAGCAGCGCGGGGCAGTAGTTGAGGTAGACGTAGGGGCGCCCGGCGCATTCGGCGGCGCTCCGCTCGGCGAGGCACACCCCGGCGCCCACCACCAGGTCCACCTCCGCCGCCAGGCCCCGGACCACGTCGAAGCTCTTCACGATGGACTCGCGGTACATCTCCTGCATGGCGCGCAGGATGTCCAGGGACGGCCCCTGGCCCACCCGCTGCATGAACGCCTTCGCGGCGAGCCCCCGCGGGCGGTAGTCCAGGCCGTGCTCCTCGGCCCACGCCTGGAAGTCCGGGGGCCCGGAGAGCACAGCGGTGTGGCCGGCGGCGTTGAGGGCGCGGCCCAGGGCCACCACGGGCTGGGCGTCGCCGCGGGTGCCGTTGAAGGACAGGAGGATGCGCATGACGCCGTTCTACCAGATCCCTCGGCGCCTCACTCCACCCAGCCGTCCGTCCACACCAGCAGCCACACCCGCTCGTCCGGGCCCCGGAGGATCATCGGGTCCACGAACATCGCGAAGGTCCAGCAGCCCGAGTAGTCGTCGATGTAGCTGGTCCGCTGGAGCAGGGTCCGGTCCACGGGCGCGCGGTCGGGGGCGTCCTCGACCAGCGCGGCGACGACCGCAGACAGCGCAGAGGCCCGGGGGCCGAGGGTCCCGGTGTTCGCCTCGGCCAGCAGGTGGGTCACCGCCGAGTCGAGCTGGGCGAAGCCCTCGTTCTGCGCGCTCAAGGGCGGCAGGGCCTCGGCCAGGGTCCCGGCGATGCGCTCCTGGGTCCGGCGGCCCATGGAGCTGTTCCTGGAGGCCCAGATGCGCTCCTGATTGGGGCTGCGCACCTCGTAGAGCACCAGGGTCGGGGTGAAGCCCAGGGGGTCTCCCGCCCAGGTGAACGTCGTCAGGAAGGTCTTGAAGACCTCGGCCTCCGTGCCCTCGACCTCGGAGGCCGCCGTCACGCGCAGGGTCTCCCGCGCCTCCACGGCGACGGGGCCCGAGACGCCCTCGGCCTCGGCCCGGAAATGGGCGGGCAGGGCGCCAGCCACGCGGGAGGGCCAGGCGGCCGGATCGGGCAGCGTGTCCACGACCTCGGCGTCCAGCGCCGGGGCGTCGCCGTTGGTGGAGACGACTCGGGCCTCCAGCCACACCTCGAGCTGCGCCTCCTTGCTGCCGAAGACGCGCTCGTGCACGGTGAGGTTGAAGGACCGGCTGACATCCACGCCTTCGCCCGCGTAGAAGGCCACCGGCGTCTCCAGGCTCACGCCGTTGTCGGACCAGGAGGGGTCCCGCTCGAGCGCCGAGACCCACCAGCGCTCCTCGACCGCGCCCTCGGCCTCGACCTCGCGCACGCCCACCACGCGGCGGGTCCGGTCGTTGGCGCCCAGGTTGAGGCGGGCGTCGAAGCGCACCAGGCCCGCGCCTGTGTGGATGAAGAACGACCAGTCGCGGCCGATGCTCTCGCCGGTGTAGCGGACGCGGACGACGCGGTAGATGATTCGAAGCGCGGACATGCTGGCCTCCACGGGGGTGGAGGTGAAGATAGGCCGCTGGTGCCCGGGCGAGGTGACGATTCGCGAAACTCCCCGGGCCCCCGGACGAAGAAAGGCCCCGGCGAGCGCCGAGGCCTTGAGGAGGATGGCAGGGGCAGAGGGACTCGAACCCCCGACCTGCTGATTTGGAATCAGCTGCTCTACCAACTGAGCTATACCCCTGCGGGCCGTTGGAACCTATTGCGTCCGCGGGGGGCGGTCAAGCCGCCGCGCGCCAGGCCATGACCCCCGCGACGACGGCCATGATCCAGACGTACCAGGCGAACTTGGAGAAGTCGCCCTGCTTGACCAGCTTGATGAGGACGATGAGGGCGAAGTAGCCCGCCACCAGCGAGGCCAGCGCCCCCGCCGCCATGACCCCGACGTCGATCTGCGTGGGGTCGGCGTCCCGGGCCTTGAGCAGGAAGGCCCCGGAGATGGCGGGGATGGACATCAGGAAGGAGAAGCGCGCGGCGTACTCCCGCTTCATGCCCAGGAAGAGCGCGACCGCGATCGTGGTCCCCGAGCGCGAGATGCCCGGCGCGATGGCCAGCCCCTGGGCGACGCCCAGCGCCACCGCCTGCCACCACAGCATGCTCGTCTCGTCGGTCTTCCCCTGGGCGGCGTACCGGGTCAGGATGAGCAGCACGCCGGTGATGAAGAAGGTCAACGTGAGCCAGGCCGGGTCGGCGAACATGACCTCGAAGGCGTCCTTCAGGCTCAGACCGATCAGCGCCGTGGGCACGCTGGCCAGCACGATCAGCAGCAGCAGCCGGGTGCCGGGGCGCTCGGAGAGCGGGCCCTTCTCGTCCAGGGGCGCCCGCAGCATGCGCAGCAGATCCTCCCGGTAGACGAACAGGATGGGGACCAGCGTGCCGATGTGCACGACGAGGTCGAACAGGATGTGGTCGCCGGGCACGTGCAGCCACTGCTGGAACAGCACGAGGTGCCCGGAGCTGGACACCGGCAGGAACTCGGTGAGGCCTTGGAGGATCCCCAGCAGGATGGCAGCGAGCATGGCGCCTCCTGTATCGGGGGCCGATCCGGCGCGCTACCCTCCCGGGCATGCCCCCACCCTCCTTCGACGCCGCCGCCATGCAGAGCTTCTCCGCGGCGGATCTGGCTTACACCCGCCTCCACACCCGGCGCTCCCTCCGGCTCCCCGACAGCGCCCTGGAGGAGCGCCGCTTCGGGGGCGCCACCGCGCTGCGCGGCCGAAGCTGGCCGGAGCCCTACTACAACCGCGTCATCGGCTTTTCGGAAGAGGGGCTCCCCGACCTCGACGCTCTGCTGGCCTGGTACGCCCCCGGTCGTTGCCACCTCACGCTCACCCCCGACCGGGCCACGCCTGCGCTGCTGGAGGCCCTCGCGGCGCGCGGCTTCGGGCTGGTGCGCAGCGACGTGGTCCTGGCCACGATGCCCGACCGGGCGCCGGCTACGCCCCCAGGGGTGACCGTGCGCCGCGCCGGCCGCGCCGACCTGGACGCCGTCTTCGACCTCTGGCAGCTCGAGGACCCCGCGCCCATCCCGCCAGCGGTCCGCGCCCGCCGCGCCGAGGCCCAGCTCGACCCGGCCTTCCACCTCTACCTCGCCGAGCGGGCGGGGGAGCCCGTGGCGATGGCGACCACCTTCGTCGCCGAGGGCCTGGCCTGGCTCGGCAACGCCCAGACCCACCCCGACCACCGCCGAAAGGGCTGCCACGCCGCGCTGCTGGCGCGCCGGATCCAGGACGCCGGGGCCCTGGGGTGCCGGTGGGTCATCACCGACACGGCGTTCGGCTCCACCAGCCACCGGAACGCCGAGCGGGCGGGCCTGCGCGTGGTGTTCTTCACCTTTGAGCTTCAGGGGCCGGTCTGCGGTGATTAGAGCGAGGGGTGGAGGGCCTGCGTGTTCCTGCCCATCGGAGACTTCCCCAACCCCAAGGGCTACGTCGCCTGGGTGACCTGGCTGCTCATCGCGGCGAACGTGGCGGTCTACCTGCTGATCAGCCTGCCGCTCACCGCGCTGGCCCCCGACCCCGCCGACCCCGCCCTGCGCGCCTACGTCGACGCGGTGGCCCACCAGCTCCCGCCCGGCGTGACCCTGCAGGACTTCGTCCGCCAGCTCAGCGCCTACGACCTCTTCGTGTTCGAGCACGGCTTCAAGCCCGGGGCCCCGGCGGTCGACGACCTGTTCGCCTCGCTGTTCCTGCACGGGGGGCTGGGGCACCTCGCCGGCAACATGCTGTTCCTGTGGATCTATGGGGACAACGTGGAGCATCGGCTGGGGCGGGTCCCCTACCTGCTCGCGTACCTGCTCACCGGAGTCTGCGCGACCCTGGCTTTCGCCGCGCTGGACCCGGGCTCGATGGTCCCCCTGGTGGGCGCGTCGGGGGCGATCTCCGGGGTGCTGGGCTTCTACTTCCTGCTGTTCCCGCGCAACGTGGTGAAGGTCTTCGTCGCGCTGTTCCCGATCCTGTTTCGCACCATCCACGTCAACGCCCGCATCGTGCTGGGGGTGTTCGTGGTCATCGACAACCTGCTTCCGCTGCTGGGTGGGGCCGGCGGCGGGGTGGCCTACGGGGCGCACCTGGGCGGCTTCCTGGCGGGCCTGGGCCTGGCTTGGCTCGGGGAGCGGGCGGGCTGGCGGCGCCCGGGGGGCGAGCCGCGGGACGACGGCGCGGCGGCTCTACGCGATGCCCGCCGGGGTGCGTCCCCGGAGCAGCTCGCCCGCGCCCGCCTGCAGATGGGCCTCTCCTTGATGCAGCAGGGCCAGCCGGTGGCGGCCTACCACCACCTCGTCTCCGCGGCGGAGCTGGCCCCGGGCACCGAGACCGCGCGCCAGGCCGAGGCAGCGCTGCGGGCCCTGACGGGCTAGCCCTCGCGCTTCAGCCCGTAGGCCCTCGGATACGCATCATCCTCCAGCGCCAGATCGAGTCGCTGGAGGTGCCGATGCCAGGTCGCCTCGGCCGGGCCGGGCATCTCCAACGCCAGCTTGAGCGCGCCGTCGCGCAGCGTCCAGCGCCCCTCGACGTCCTCCCCACTCAGCTCGCCGCCCACGTCGCCGTCCGCTGTGAAGTCGAGTTGCCCGACCACGACGCCGTCCTCGTCGTCGTCCCGGCCCACCTCGCACGAGCCGTCCGGGGACGCCCAGCGGACGAGGTCCACCCCCCAGCGGCCGATCAGGAGCCCCGCGGTGAGCGCCGGGCCGGCGGGGCGGGCGCTGCTGCGCGTCAGGGTGTCGAGGATCTCCTGCATCACGGCCATGCCGCGCAGGCCAGGCCGATGTGCCACGCAGTCATGCCCCGGGTGAGCTGGGCCTGGACGGTGTCGAAGCGGATGGGCACGTCCGCCCGCGCGCCGTGGTCGACGAGCAGCGCGGCGAGGGGCGCGTTCTCGCTGCACACCGCACAGGTAAGGGCGGTCCAGTGGCTGCCGGGCTCGACGCGGTCGGGGTCTGCCCCGGCGTCCAGCAGGAGCTTCACCGCCTCGACCGCGTGCTGGTCGACCTTCTGCGCTGCGTTGGTGAGCGCCGAGACCCCGTCGGGCGAGGCCCCGGCGTCCAGCAGCAGCCGGGCCTTGGCCCGCCACTCCAGGGTGGACCGCATCGCCATGTCCAGCGGCGCGGGGAGCACGCCCTCGATCCGGTCGGGCGAGCCCCCGGCCTTGAGCAGGCGCGCCAGCACCTCGGCCGTGCCCGACATGGCGGCGTGGGCCACCATCGTACCCCAGGACAGCGACCACGCCGCGTCGGGGGAGGCCCCCAGCGCCAGGGCGTCGCCCACGGCGCCCAGGTCCTTCATGCGGATGGCCTGATGCAGCTTCTCGTCGACGTCGCGCATGGCCCCTCCATAACCCCGCCTCTGCGGACGCCCCCGTTGTCATGGCATGATCGGTCATGTTCTGACCGGAGCCCCGATGTCCCGCCTCGTCCTGCTCTTCGCCCTGGGCTGCAGTGACCACACCGTCAAGGCCTTCAACGCCGACCCGGAGGCGCAGATCACCTCCCACGACGACGGCGACGAGGTCAGCGGCGGCGAGGCCCTCAGCCTGCGCGGGGCGGTCAGCGACCCCGACCACAGCACCTCCAGCCTGCTCGCCCAGTGGCTCGTCGACGGCGTGGTGGTCTGCGACGCGGCGCCGCCCGACGACGACGGCGTGACCACCTGCGAGGTCGAGGTCGACGGGGAGCTGACGGAGATCGAGGTCACCCTGGAGGTCCGCGACCCCCAGGACGCCGCCGGGGCCGCCCGGGTGACCCTGCCGGTCTGCGGCCACATCTGGTATCGGGACCGGGACGGCGACGGCTTCGGTGACCCCGAGGACACCCGCGCCGAGTGCGCCCCCCCTGCCGGCTACATCGAGGCCGGCGGCGACTGCGACGACGCCAGCGAGGACGTCAACCCCGACGCCGACGAGCTGTGCGACGACGCGGTCGACAACGACTGCGACGGCGAGACCGACGAGCGCTGCCTGGGCACCAACTGCTTCGATGACCCCGACATCATCGGTGATCTGACCTACTACACCACCCTGGGCTCCCTGCGGGACACCGACGGCACGCAGGGCGACGGCCGCTACCAGGACGACTACGAGTTCGAGGCCGAGGCCGGCGCGGAGCTGGCGGTCCACGCCTGGTCCGAGACGCTGGACACCACCGTGCAGCTCTACGATCCCGACTGCGAGCTGTACGACGAGGCCACCGACGGCGCCCGGGACAGCAACGCCTTCCTGCGCTTCCGCATCCCGGACGCCGGCATCTGGACCGTGGTGGTGACCACCGAGGGCGCCGGCGAGCTGGGCAGCTACGTCATCGAGCTGCTGGACGACAGCGCCGAGCTGGGCGCGGTCTGCGCCCTGGACACCGACACCCTCGACCTGCTCAACCCGCCCTACGCCGACATCCACGAGGGGGTCATCGACTTCGGCGATCAGGCGTGGGGCTCAAACGTGGGGGTGGGCTTCTACTTCGACGACATCGAGTTCTACAGCTTCTACGGGGACACGGTCACGGCCCGCCACGAGTCCACCGACTTCAACCCGATCCTGAACCTCTACGGGCCGGACTGCGGCCTGGTGACCTACGACACCGACAGCGGCGGGGGGACCACCGCCCTCATCTCGCGGCGCATGGAGCGGACCGGCGTATACACCCTGACGCCCTGGGGGGAGTACTCCTATTCGCAAGGAGATTACAGGGTCGAGGCCTCGGCGACGTGGTAGGTGTTATCGGACACTTTCTGAACGACCGGTTACAGGGGAGCAGATGACCGACGAACAACTCAGACTTGAGGTCCGACAGCGACTTCGCGCGCTCCGGGAAGCGCGCGGCTGGTCCCAGCGCGAGCTGTCGGCGGCTTCGGGCATCAACCAGTCCGAGATCAGCAACTACGAGCGCGGCGAGCGCCTGCCCCGGCTGGAGACCTGCCTCCGCCTCGCCAGCACCTACGACATGAGCATCGCCGGGCTGCTGACCCTGCCCTCGGACCGCCCCGACCCGGACACCCCGGCCATCGACCAGCTCGTCGCCCGCCTCGCGCACCAGCCCGCGCACATCCAGCGCGCGGCGATCGTCATGCTCATGGCGCTCCTGGATTCTCACGAGAACCCGAAAGCGCTCTGAATCCAGGCGGTTGGAAATGGTCAACCCGACCATTTTCATGGACAATCACCAAAGAAGTTGAGAACTGATTGTCCATATGTGAGGGTGCTCTTCGGAGCACGACATGACCCTCGCAGACCGACTTGGCCGACGCATCCTCCTCCTCCGCCACGAGCTGGGGCTCTCCCAGGCTGAGCTGGCGCGCCGCGCCGGCATGAAGGCCACCGAGATCTCCCGCTACGAGACCGGCGCGACCCTCCCCACCTTGCCCACCGTGGCCCGGCTGGCCGACGCCCTCCAGGTCGAGCTGGCCGAGCTGGTGGTCTTCAACCAGCGCACCCCGCTGACGATGCGGATGCGGGCGCTGCTGGACCGCCTGCGCGACGAGCCCGTCGAGCTGCAGATCGCGGTCATCGAGGAGCTGAACGCCATCCTGGATCGTCCCGGTTGATCCTTGCCGCGCCCCCCTCGGGCTGACTATGGGCTCCAACCTCTTTTCGGAGCACACCATGAAGCTGCAGATCGAAGACCTCGTCGTCGGAGAGGGCGCCCTGGCCACGCCGGGTCAGTCCGTCTCCGTCCACTACACCGGCTGGCTGACCGACGGCAGCAAGTTCGACTCCTCGGTGGACCGGGGGCGGCCGTTCTCGTTCCCGCTGGGCGGCGGGCGCGTCATCAAGGGCTGGGACGTGGGCGTCTCGGGCATGAAGGTCGGCGGCAAGCGCCGGCTGACCATCCCCCCGGAGATGGGCTACGGCGCCCGGGGCTTCCCGCCGGTCATCCCGGCGAACGCGACCCTCATCTTCGAGGTCGAGCTGCTGGGGGTCGGCTGATCGACCGTCTGCGGGCCTGGACGCTTCGGCGCCAGCGGCGGCTCGATCCGGCGGACAGCCCGCTGGAGGCCCTGGGTGCGGTCATCGCGACCTGGAGCAGCCACCCCGCCGCGCCCCTGAGCCTCGCCTTCCGCAGCGCGCTGACGCCCGAGGCCTTCTCTGCCCTGGAGGAGCGCCGCGCGGTGGTGCGCCTGCCGGCGATGCGCGCGTCGGTGTTCCTCATGCCGACCGAGGACGCCCCGCGGATCTTCGCCGCCACCCCGCTGCCCGGCTGCACCGTACCCTCGCTCGAGGGCGGCTTCGACGGCGTCGGGCGGCTGCTGGGCGGGGCCGTTCAGCTCAAGGCGTAGGCCAGGGCCTCCACCACCCGGGCCAGGGCCACGTCGTCCAACCGCTGGGACAGCTCGATCTCGACGCCCGCGTACCGACGGTCGGGGAGCTGCTCCTCCAGCCAGGTGGTCGTGGCCTCGCCAACGCCCTGGTAGGGCTGGTTCAGCCGGGCGTCGAAGCCGGCCTGCGCCAGGGCGGCCAGCAGGGCGTCCCCCACCGCCGTGGCGAAGGCCCGGTCCGGCCGGAACAGCACGCCGACGTCCAGATCCCGCTCGCCGTGGGGCAGGTGCGGGGTGAAGGAGTGGACGGAGACGTGGGCGCAGGCGCTATGAAGGCCGATGGCGCGGTCGACCTCGGCGCGGAGGGCTCGACGGAAGGGGGCGTGGAAGGCGGCGAGCCGCGCGGCCCGGGCCTGGGGGGAGAGCCCCGCGTTGCCGGGCACCGCCAGGCCCCAGGCGTCGGCCCGGGTGACCTCGGGGTGGGTCTCCCGTCGGTGGAGATCGCACACGAGGCGGTTGACCTGCCCTGACAACAGCGGCGCGGCGAGGCGCAGAGCGAGCGCTTGCGCCACATCCAAGGCCCCGGGATCCCACACTTCATGTCCGAGGTGCGACGCGGGCACGCCCAGGTCGAGCCCCGGCGGCGTGCGCGCACTCGCGTGCTCGCAGCTCAGCACCACGCCGAAGGGGGAGGAGATCACGGGGCGCTTCTATCCCGCCGCGCCTCAGAAGGGTCCCTGCTCCACGCTCTCGACGATGCGGGCGGCGGCGTCGGTGATGACCTCGTCGTCGAGCTGCTCGTTCATGGACTGGCGGGTCACGATGATCTCCGCGCCGGGCTGCGCCGGGACGCCGTCGAGGCGGTCGGGCTGGAACACGAAGGCGCCGTTGGCGTCGCGGGCGGGCGGGGTCTCGGCGGGCGCGGCGGCGGTGGCCTGGGCGGGGGGCGCCTCGGTGGTGGTCTCGGCGGGGGGCTCGCCAGCGAGCGCGGCGGTCATGAGGAGCAGGCAGAGCACGGGGTCCTCCTGAGGCAGGGTCTCGGTGTAGGGACACCGGTGGCCACCGGCGGTTCCCCCGGATCCGCAGGAGACGCTATGATGGCGATCCCCCCTCATCAGGAAAGGCTGCGTCGCCTTTGAGCTGCTCCTATGTCCATTTTCCCGGGGTAAAGTCGTGCGGACGAGCTGCGCCATGGGCGTGAGCCCGGACCGCGTCCGGCTCCATCAGGCCCATTCGCGGATGTGGCGTGCCCACGGCATGGTGCGGGCCGGGCACCTCGCGGAGGCCGAGTCCCTCTACGCCCAGGCCCGCGCCGTGTTCGCCGCGTCCGGCGAGCCGCGGGGCGAGGCCGAGGCCCTGCTGAATCTGGCCGAGCTGGAGCGGGCGCGCGGGGATCTGGGCGCGGCCCGCTCGCACCTGGAGCGCGCCGCCGAGCTGGCCCGGTCCGAGGACGCGCCGCAGCTCCAGGCTCCCGTGGAGGGGGCGCTGGGCAGCCTGCTCCGGTCGGTGGGCGAGACCGAGGAGGCCGGACCGCACCTGCTGCGGGCGCTGGAGATGGAGCAGCGGCTCGGGGTGCGCCAGCGCATCGGCCGGGCCCAGCTCAACCTCGCGGCGCTGAACCTGGACCTCGAGTCGGTGACGATGGCGCGGGCGTTCTGCACCCAGGCCATGAAGGAGGCCCAGGCGGCGCAGGACGACCGGCTGCAGGTGGCCTCGGCGCTGATGATGGCGGCGATCACCGCGGAGTCCGGGGCGCTGGAGGTCGCTGAGGCCGACATCCGCGCCACCCTCCAGCACGCCCTGGAGGCGAACGTGCCCCAGGACCGGGCGGCGGCGCGGCTGGCGCTGGGCAGCGTGCTGCTGGAGCGCGGGGCCTGGGCCGAGGCGTTGCAGCCGCTGGACGGGGCCCGGGCGGAGTACGCCAGCCTGGGGGCGTTCACGCTGCTCGCCGACACCCTGGGCCGCATGGCCGTGGCCCACGCCCACCTGGGCGAGGCTGAGGTGGCCGAGCGCCTGCTCACCGAGGCCACGCGGCTGTCGGACGGCCACCCGGTGCTCGCGCCGCTGCTGGAGCTGCGGGAGGTCCACCTGCGCCTGGCCACCGAGGAGAACCCGGCCCGCGCGCTCGGCGCGGCGGCGGCGCGGTTCTCGAAGATGGCCCGCTCGGCGGCGGCGCGGTGGGACTGGCGGGTGCTGAGGGCGGCGGTCGCGGGGCGGTGAGGGCGGTTGCTGCGCGCGCCGGTTGCCGGTATGGAGCCGCATGATCCGCACCTTCGAGGTCGAGCACTACAAGTCCATCGTCAGGCTCAAGCTGGCGCTGGGGCGGGTCAACGTGCTCATCGGCGAGAACGGGTCCGGCAAGTCGAACATCCTGGAGGCCATTGCGCTCGCAGGCGCGGCGGCCGCCGACCGGCTCAGCTACGAGTTCATGGCGCCGCGGGGCATCCGGGTCGCGGAGCCGGCGCTGATGGTGCCGGCGTTCGAAGGGGAGGCGGCGCAGGAGATACGCCTCGCCTACGGCGTCGGCGAGGAGCCCGACACCCGCATCCAGCTCCCGCCGGATCTGACGCCGAAGGGGCCGTGGCTATGGTCCTCTCGTCCGGACGGCGACCCCACCGTCCACCAGCGGCTCGCCCTCATCGAGGCCATCGAGGCTGCAGAGTCGGACGTGGAGCGGCATCAGCTGGCGCGTCGGCTGCGCGCGCTCGCCACGGAGCGGGTGTCCCGCCCCTTCGACCCGGCGATGGCCGGCTTCCTCGTCTACTCGCCGGAGTATTCGACCCTGCGCGTCTTCCACGACGAGACGCAGATCCTGCCCCTCGGCGTCCAGGGCCAGGGCCTGTTCGCCCACCTCAAAGCGCTGTCGAAGGAGCAGCCCGAGCTGCTCCGCACCATCTCCGACCAGCTCGACCTCATCGGCTGGTTCGACGGCTTCACCCTGCCCGATGACCTTGCCCCCGGCGAGCGCACCCTGCGCATCCGGGACCGCTACCTGATCGACGGACGGCTCTTCGACCAGCGCAGCGCCAACGAGGGTTTCCTCTTCCTGCTCTTCTACGTGACCCTGCTGGTCAGCCCCCAGACGCCGCCCATCTTCGCCATCGACAACATCGACGCCTCGCTGAACCCCAAGCTGTGCTCGGCCCTGGTCCGGCGCATGGTGACCCTGGCCAAGGCCCACGACAAGCAGCTCCTCCTCACGACCCACAACCCCGCTGTGCTCGATGGCCTCGACCTCACGGATGACGAGCAGCGGCTCTTCGTGGTGTCCCGGGGCAGCGGGGGCGCCACCCGGGTCCGGCGGATCCAGGCACCGAAGCCCTTGGGGGATGATCCCCCGGTGAGGCTCTCTGAAGCCTTCCTCAAGGGCTACCTGGGCGGGCTGCCCAACAACTTCTGATGCGGACCATCGGGCTCATCGCGGAGGGACACACCGATCAGGTGGTGCTGGAGCAGCTCCTGGTGGGCTTCTTCGGGGACGAGGTCGAGGTCCACCCGGTGCAGCCTCAGGACGCGGGCCCCGACGCGAACGGCACCTACGCGCCAGGGGGCTGGACGGTGCTGTTCCGCTTCCTGCGGGAGGGCGGGCACCGCGAGGCCCTCCAGTTCAACGACCTCATCGTGATCCACGTTGACACGGACTGCGCAGACGAGGTGGGCTTCGACGTGCCCCAGCGCGACGACCCCGCGGGGCTGGCGCAGGCCGTCGAGGCCCGCCTCATCGAGATCGTGGGCGTGGACTTCTACGCCGCTCATGGCCACCGGGTCATCTTCGCGGTCGCGGTCGACGAGATCGAGTGCTGGCTGCTGCCGCTGCTGTTCGAGTCGCAGAAGAAGAAGGCCGCGAAGACCACCGGGTGCCTGGAGGCCGCCAACCACGCGCTCTCCAAGCGCGGGGAGCCGCGCCTCTCCACAGGGGACAGCAAGGATCCGAAGGCCTACGAGCGGCTGGCCCGGCGCTACCGGAGGCGGAGTACGCTGAGCCGCCTGGGTCCGAAGAACCCCAGCCTCCACCGCTTCCTCCTACACCTCGAAGAGACCCCATGAACCTCACCACCCCCTTCACCGAGGCCGTCGGGATCGAGGTCCCCCTCATCTGCGGCGCGATGTACCCCTGCTCCAACCCCGAGCTGATCGCGGCGGTCAGCGCGGCGGGGGGCATCGGGATCATCCAACCCATCTCGATGAGCTACGTGCACGGCCACGAGCTTCGGGCCGGCATCCAGCTCATCCGCGGCCTCACCGACAAGCCGGTCGGCTTCAACGCCATCGTCGAGAAGTCCTCGAAGACCTACGAGGACCGCATGAAGGGCTGGGTGGACATCGCCCTGGAGGAGGGCGTGCGCCTGTTCATCACCGCGCTGGGCAAGCCGGACTGGGTGGTGGAGAAGGTCCACGCTGTGGGGGGGGTGGTCTACCACGACGTCACGGAGCGCAAGTGGGCCGAGCGCGCCCTTGAGTTCGACGTCGACGGCCTGATCTGCGTGAACAGCCGCGCGGGCGGTCACGCGGGGGCCAAGACGCCCGCGGCGCTGATGGACGAGCTGGGGGACCTGGGCGTGCCGCTCATCTGCGCGGGCGGCGTCGGAGGCCCCGAGGACTTCATCGACGCCCTCAAGCTGGGCTACGCCGGGGTGCAGATGGGCACCCGGTTCATCGCGACGACCGAGTGCAAGGCCCACGACGACTACAAGCGGGCCATCGTGGGCGCCAAGGCCGACGACATCGTGCTCACCGAGAAGATCTCCGGCGTGCCGGTCGCGGTCATCAACACCCCCTACATCGAGAAGGTCGGCACGAAGGCCGGGCCGGTCATGCGTCGGGCGCTGCGCCACGCGAAGCTCAAGCACTACGCGCGCATGTACTACAGCCTCAAGAGCGTCTTCCAGCTCAAGCGCGCCAGCCTCCAGGGCATGAACTACAAGGACTACTTCCAGGCCGGGCGCAGCGTGGACGGGGTGACCGAGGTGGAGCCGGCCGGGGACGTCGTGCGGCGCTTCGCGGAGGCGGCGCGGGGGGCCTGAGCGGGGGAGCTTCCTTGCCCCAAGTCGGCTATCCGGCCAGGGACACCCGGAGCCCCCCCATGCGCGCCCTCATCACCGGCAGCCGCGGCACCGTCGGCAGCGCCCTGCGCGCGGCCCTCGAAGGCCGCGGCGACGACGTCGTCCCCTGGGACCGCGCCGCCGTGCCCATCGACGACTACACCCGGATGCACGCCTTCGTCGAGCAGGTCCGCCCCGACGTGCTCTTCCACCTCGCCGCCGCCAGCCAGCCCTCTCAGGACCGCGCGCCGGAGGAGGAGTCCTGGCTCGTGAACCACGACTGGACCAGCGAGCTGGCCTGGATCACCCGCCAGCTCGGCGTGCGCTTCGTGTTCACCAGCACGGTGATGGTCTTCGAGTCCCCCGGGCCCTACACCATCGCCAGCCGCCCCGACCCCACCGCCGGCTACGGCCGGGAGAAGGCGCTCGCCGAGGCCCGCACGGTGCACCAGAACCCCCACGCCCGGATCGCCCGGCTGGGCTGGCAGATCGGCGAGGGAACCCAGGGCAACCACATGGCGGCCTGGGCCCACGCGCGCGGCCGGGTGGAGGCCAGCCTGCGCTGGATCCCGGCGTGCTCCTTCCTGGAGGACACCGCCGCGGGCCTCCTCCAGGTGGCCGAGGCCGGGCCGGGCCTCTACCACCTCGACAGCAACGACGGCCACAGCTTCTACGACATCCTCTCCGCGCTCCAGCGCACGCAGGGCACGGACTGGACGCTGGTCCCGACCTGGGAGCGGGCCTTCGACCAGCGGCTGTTGGAGGCGCGGATCCGGATGCCGCGCCTGGGGGAGCGGCTGGGGTAGCTCAGGCCCCCGCCAGCCCCCGCCGCCCCATCAGCTCCAGCAGCGCCGCGCGGCAGGCCGGCTCGGAGGTGCCCAGCAGCGCGGTCAGCTCGGCGCTGGCGGCGCGCTCGCGGCCCAGGCCGCCCAGGGCGCGGGCGCGCTCCCAGCCGGCGCGGACGAACAGGCCAGCCAGGCCGTTGGCGCGGGCATAGGCGCGGGCCGAGGCCGCCTCGGTGGCCAGCCGGTCCCAGGCCCGGTGCGCGCCCAGGCCCGACATCAAGGCGATCCAGGCCCGGCCGCAGCCCGCCGCGTCGCCGCGCTGGTCAGCCACGCGCATCGCCTCGGAGGCCGCCGCGTCCAGGGGCTCCAGCATGCCCAGGGCCCCGAAGGCGCGGGCCAGGGCGAGCTGGCGCTCGAAGCGCCCCGCCTCGTCCAGCGCGGGCATCAGGGTGGTCATCAGCTCACCCTCCAGCCAGCGCCAGGCCTCGGTGTACCGGCCCAGCGCGACCAGGGCGCGCCCTCGGCCCACCGCCGCGCGGGCGATGAGGGGGCCCTCGCCCCCCAGCCGGATGAGCCCGTCCCAGGCCGCGAGGGCCTCCAGGTGGCGCTCCTGGCCGGCCAGGGCCTCGGCGGTGTTGAAGCAGGCGGTCAGATCGCGGGCAGGGGCAAGCACGCGGACGAAGGCTGCAGACGGACGCATGGGCACCTCTCTCTCGTCGTTCAGGTGGGGTGCCCACAATCATTGCAAGGCCCGTGCCGGGGCCGGACAGCGGCGCTTGGGGTTGAGGTGATCCGAAATGGATCAATTCGGCCTTCGGCATGATCCCAATTGGATCATCTGCTTCAATCTGGAGCAGCCCGCCACTGGATGCGGTCATCGGGCTGCCATCCCTGACCCCGGCGGGCCCGGGGCTCCACGCTCCACCGGGCCATCGCCACCCCCAGGCGCAGGGCCTCCCGGGACGCGCCCGAAGCCCAGGCGTCGCGGGCGAGGCGCCCCAGCGGCCGGGGCCGCAGGTAGAAGCGGCGCCAGGCCTCCCGCATCAGCCCCGCCAGCTCCTCGGCGGGCAGGTCGGTGACCGTGCGGCGGTGGAGATCGCCGTCCACCGGGTTGCGCACGTCGGCTGCGGCGTGGTGGCCGTGGCTCTCGAACAGCGGGGTGCCCGGCAGCGCCACCAGGGAGGAGAACTGCACGTAGTCCGCCCCGATCTGTCGGGTGAAGGCCACGGTGCGCCGCACCGCGCGGGCGTCCTCGCCCGGCGCGCCCAGGATGATGTAGGCCACGCTGCGCAGCCCGGCGGCCCGGGTGGCCTCGAAGGCCCGCACGACCTGCTCCACGGTGACGTCCTTGCGCAGCAGGGACAGGGTCTCGGGGTTGGCGGACTCCACCCCGTAGGCGATGACGCGGCAGCCGGCCCGCCGCATCAGGCGCAGCAGCGGGGGATCCACGCCGTCCACCCGGCCCTCGCACTTCCACTCCACGTCCACCCCCCGGCGCAGGATCTCCTCGCAGATCCCCACGACCCGGCGGCGGTGCAGGGTGAAGTTGTCGTCGTAGAGGTTCACGAAGCCCACCCCGCGGTCCCGGACGAGGTGGACCAGCTCGTCCACCACATCTTCAGGAGGCCGGGCCCGCCAGGCGCTGCCCGAGACGCTCTTGTCACAGAACGAGCAGCGGAACGGGCAGCCCCGGGAGGTGATCATCGTCGCGAAGCCCGGCCGGGTGGCCATGAGGTAGCGGTAGCCGGTGGCGGGCAGCAGGTCCCGGGCGGGCCAGGGGATGTCCTGGACCTTCCAGGCGAGCCGGCGCGGGGTGAACGGCTGGCCCCGGGCGAGCACGCCGGGCGGGGGCGGGCCGCCGGCGGTGAGCCAGTCCAGGTAGGGGCCGATCACCTCCTCGCCCTCGCCGACCGCAGCGTGGTCCAGGGCAGGGCACTCCTCCAGGGCGGCGGCCCCGACGGCGGTGGGGTGGGGCCCGCCCAGGATGATGTGCCGGGCGTGGGGCCGGGCCACCTGCGCGGCCCGGTGCGCCACGTCCGCGGTGGGTGTCATCGCGCTGAGGCCGAGCACGTCGGGCTTCCGGAGGGCCAGCTCCCGCTCGAAGCGCTCCCAGGACCAGCCCAGGGCGTAGGCGTCGATCAGCTCGACCGGGCGCCCCTGGGCGCGCAGGACCCCAGCCAGGTAGGCCAGGCCCAGCGGCGGGACGGCGAGCCCAGCGTCGCGGGGGTCGCGGCGGGGGGGACGGGCGAGCAGCACACGCACGGGGCAAGGATACCCGTGTTTTGCGCGCTCACCCCGCGATCAGCACGCCGTTCGCCACCTTGTACCCCACCGGGGGGTTCTCGGTGAGCGCGTCCGCGTGGTCCCCCAGGGGCCAGCGGCGGGCGGTGGCGACCTCGGCGATGCGCACGCGCACGCGGTTGGACTCCTCGTCGGGGGAGGCGAGGCGGGCGACCAGGGCCTCGCGCACCGCGGGGGTCTCGTCCTGGGCGAACAGGGCCTCGGCGGCGGCGTAGCGGCAGCCCTCGTCGAAGTCGTCCAGGAAGCGGACCGCGCTGGCGGTGACCCGGGGGTCCACGTACTCGGTGACCTTGATGAGGAGCTGGCGCTTCTTGTCGGGCTTGAGCTCGGAGCGCTCGTACTCGACGTCCAGCAGCTCCAGCACGATGTTCATCGCCGCATCCTGGCCCGCGATCTGCTCGTAGAGGGCCAGGGGGCGGGCGAACTTGAGGGTGCGGCGCAGCTTGGCCTCCAGCGGCTCGATCGAGCGCTGGCCCAGGCCGAGCACGAGATTGGAGACCTCGTCCTTCTCGGAGGCGTCCTTCATGCCGTGCTCGTAGTCCATGTCAAAGCGGCCGAGCAGGGCCACGATCGCCTCGGGGCTGCCGTTGTCCGCCAGCCAGATGGCGGCGGCCTGGCGGTCCTCGATGGGCGTGTCCTTGTCCTTGATCTTCTTTCCGTATTTCTTGATCTGCTTTTCGGGCGAGCCGCCCGTGAGGAAGTCAAACAGGCCCATCTTGCGCTCCATCGTGCCCGCAATGTGTAAGCGCGGTCCCGCGAGGGGCAAGGCCTCGTGGACACCCCCACCGCCGGGCCTGTAGCTTGCGCCTCACGACGGAGAGGTGAGCGTGCGACGAAGCATCTTGAGCGTGGTGGTCCTGGGCCTGGCAGCAGGCTGTGATCCGGACGGCAAGACCCCCGAGCCGACCTGGTGCGCGCCGGTGGTCGACGTGCTGGCGCCCACGGCCGTGGCCCTGGGCCAGTCGGTGACCCTGGACGCCTCCGGCTCCGCCACCCCGGAGGAGTGCGCGACGGACGGCCCGCTGCGCTTCACCTGGACCCTGGACGCGGCGCCGGAGGACTCCAGCCTGGACGAGACGATCTTCCCGGCCAACGACACCCCGGACGCCTCCACCGTGACCTTCGCCCCCGACGCCGTGGGGGCCTGGCTGTTCCTGCTGGAGGTCTGCGACGACACCGGCTGCTCTGATCCCGAAGGCCTCATCCTGGAGGTCGCCGCCGGCACCGAGCCGCCCGTGGCCGACGCCGGACCGGACGTCGAGGCCACCGTGGGCGAGCGGGCCAGCCTCGACGGCACCGGCTCCTACGACCCGGAGGGCGCCGAGCTGGAGTGGTCCTGGGCGCTGAGCGCCGCGCCGACCTGCTCCGAGCTGGGCCCCGGGGACCTCTTCGACCCCGGCTCGCCCCAGGCCACGATCCTCTGCGACTGCGCGGGGGCGTTCGTGGTCCAGCTCGTGGTCTCCGACGGGCTGCTGACCTCCGCGCCGGACTACGCGGTCGTGACCTGCATGGACGTCGATGAGGTCCCCGTCGCGGACGCCGGGGACAACGAGTCCCTCGCCCTCTGCCCGGACGAGCCGATCCCCCTGAGCGGCTACGGCTCCTACGATCCCGATGGCGCGGACCTCACGTATCGGTGGACCGCGCTGATCAGCCCCGATGGCATGCCCGACGACGCCCGCTTCGACGACCTGGCTGCGCCCACCCCCCGCTAT
Source organism: Alphaproteobacteria bacterium (assembly GCA_020632795.1). Lineage (GTDB taxonomy): Bacteria > Myxococcota_A > UBA796 > UBA796 > CAJQPC01 > JACKEV01. Next base: position 321,950 of record JACKEV010000015.1, on the reverse strand, counting down.
GACTGGTCCGGCCAGGGGGCCGGGGAGTACGTCTTCCAGCTCGAGGTGTTCGACGGGATCCGGTGGTCTCCCCCCGACATCGTCTCCAAGGAGGTCTCCCAGCGTCAGGGCTGCCGCTGAGGCGCCCAGCCGATCCGCAGGCCGGCGCCCCAGGTGGGGGCGGCCGGGGTCAGGCCCAGCTCGCCGAAGGCCCCCAGCCGCAGTCGATCGTCCAGGGGCCCCAGCTCGCCGCCTGCGCTGAGCCGCAGGTCGGCGGGGTTCCGCGCGGAGAACACCCGGCCCTCCACCGCGCCCATCCAGCGGATCGGCCCCAGATCCACGGTCCCGGCGGCCAGGGCCACCAGGGCATCGTCCTGCTCGGTGAGCCGGGTCGGATCGCCGAGGATCGCCAGCCCCGGGCCCACGGTGATCGCCCAGCGGGGTCGCACCCAGCGCGCCAGGGCCCAGGCGGTGAAGTCGGCCATGTCCGTCCCCAGACCCAGGTGATCGGGGGCGTTGGGCAGCTTGGTCTCGGTGTTGAGCCAGATCGCGGGCCGCAGGCCCTCCCCCCGCAGGATCATCGCCGACGCGCCGACCTCGATGTCCCCCGAGCCGAAGCGCCGCTCGCCGTCGGGCCAGCGTACGTGCCGCAGCTCATAGGACAGCCTCAGCTCCGCCCGGGGGGCGATCGCCCAGCGCCCGTCCAGCCCCAGGCGCCCCAGATCGACTGCGGCGGTGGCGAACGGCGGGATCTCCCCGTGGCGGTGGCTGGCCACGAGGGTTACCGAGGAGCCCTCACCGAGCCGGGCGCCTGCGTCGGGCCAGCCCTCAGCCCGCGCCGCGGAGCCTGAGAGAAGGCCGAGCATCAGCGCGAGCTTGAGACTTCGCGGCGCCCCTGACATCATCCTTCCAGAGTTGTCAACTTCGCGTTGACGCCCTCTCTTGTGGTTCTGTACATTACCGCGAACTCCCAGATCCGGGCGGCCGGAACCTCGGGCGCCCCACCCCACCCACCCCGGAGCGAGAAGCGATGCCCCTCCAGCCCCATAGGCTTGCTCTCCCTGCGCTTGTCGCCCTGCCCCTGGTCATGGCGTCCTGTGCGGACAAGGATGAAGACACCGGGACCCCCTACTGCGCGCCCACCGGGGACGCAGGGGCGGACCAGTCGGTAGCCTTCGGCAACACGGTCGACCTGGACGGCAGCGCGTCCGGTTACGCCGAGAACTGCCGCCAGGATCTCGAGCTCACCTGGCAGTGGGCCTTCGACGCCGTGCCGGTCGAGTCCGCGGTCGACGCCGCGGCGCTGACCGACAACGGCACCACGACCGCGTCGACCACCTCCTTCGTGCCCGACGTCCTCGGCACCTACGTCATCTCGCTCCAGGTCTGCGACGAGCTCAACTGCTCGGACGTCGACATCGTGGTGGTGGAGGTCAGCTCCACCGACGCGCCGCCGGTGGCCGACGCTGGCGCCGACGTCACCACCGAGGCCGGGCTCCGCACCCAGCTCGACGGCTCAGGCTCCTACGACCCCGAGGGCGCCGAGCTGAGCTACTCCTGGGCCCTGTCCTCCACCCCCGACTGCTCCCAGCTCGACAGCTCGGACCTGTTCAACCAGACCACGGCTTCGCCCTCGCTCATCTGCGACTGCGAGGGCATCTTCGTGGCCTCGCTGGTCGTCTCCGACGGCCTCCAGTGGTCCCAGCCCGACTACGCCTCGGTCACCTGCACCTCGGGCAACCAGGCGCCCATCGCTGACGCCGGCGACTTCACGGTGCTGCCCCCCTGCACCGAGGACGTCATCGAGCTGAACGGCTACGGCTCCTACGACCCCGAGGGCGAGCCGCTGGAGTACATCTGGTCGGTCGTGTCGGTCCCCACCGACTCGGCGACCGACGACGCCAGCTTCGACGACCCGAGCCGGGCCAACCCCACCTTCGCCTGGGATGTCGAGGGTGACTACACCTTCCAGCTCGAGGTCTACGACGGCGAGCTGTGGTCGGCCCCGGACATCGCCACCATCACGGTGCAGTCCGACGACGACAACACGAGCCCGGTGGCCAACGCGGGCGACAACCAGTCCACCGACGCCACCTCCTCCTGCTCGTCCAGCAGCTACGTCTGGAGCTGCGACGACTGTGATCCCCAGGACTTCGAGCTGGACGGCTCGGGCTCCTTCGACGACGACGGCGACAGCCTGACCTACGCCTGGTCCGACCCCACGGGCCAGGTCAGCATCGGCTCGCCCCAGTCCGCCAGCACCGTCGTCTACACCCCCGCGATGGCGTCGAGCTACGGCACCGCTACCCGCTACTCCTGGTCCCTTGAGCTTGAGGTCGCGGACTGCGCCTACGCGGACAGCGACTCCGTCACCATCACCGTCAACTGCACCGGCTCTCAGTGAGGCAACGACAGATCATGAAGCTGCGAACCCATCTGGGCATGTTCGCTGCGGCCGGCCTCTTCGCCGTCGGCTGCGGAGACAAGGACGCCAGCGAGAGTGGCGAGATCCCGAACGAATCCCCCACTGCAGACGCGGGGCCCGACCAGTCCCTCACCGCCGACCAGCAGGTCTGCCTGGACGGCGCCGGCTCCTACGATCCCGACGGTGACACCCTCATCTTCCATTGGGAGTTCGAACACATCCCGGACGGCTCCACGATCACCGATCGCGAGTCGCCGTTCACCGACAACCACTCCGAGACTGCGGTCACCCCCTGCTTCCTGCCGGATGCGGTGGGCACCTACGTCATCTCGCTGTTCGTCTCCGACGGTCAGGAGTCCTCGCCCAAGGACTACGTCATCGTCACCACCGAGACCCCGGCGACGATCCCCGTCGCGAACGCGGGCACGGATCAGGTGGTCACCTCGGGCGACACGGTCACCCTCGACGGCTCGGGTTCCTACGATCCCCAGGGCCGGCCGCTCAGCTACGTCTGGTCGGTGGTCGAGATCCCCGACCTGTCGAGCCTCACCGACGCGGACCTGGTGGGGGCTGACACCGTCAGCGCCAGCTTCACCGCGGACGCGCGCGGCGTCTTCGTCCTGAACCTCCAGGTCAACAACGGCCTGACCGACTCCCTGGCGGACGCGGTCGTCATCACCTCCGTGGGCGATGACTCCTCCCCGGTCGCCAACGCGGGCGAGGACATCTCGGCCGAGGACTGCACCGCCATCCAGCTCGACGGCAGCGGCTCCGTCGACCCAGACGGGGACCTCCTCCAGTACTTCTGGGAGCTGCAGTCGGCGCCCTCGGGCTCCTCGGCTGACAACAGCAACTTCTCCAGCCGCACGGCTGAGAACCCCACGTTCTACGCGGACATCTCGGGCACCTACCACCTCAGCCTGACCGTCTCCGACGGCGACGGCTGGTCGGCGCCGGATCGGCTCGTGCTGGAGGTCGCCGAGCGCTCCTTCAACGGCCCGCCCTCCATCACGATCACGGACTGGCCGCTGATTGACGCGGGCGAGGCCGAGTGCACGGCGTCCGGCTACACCTACAACTGCGATGACTGCCCGGATCAGACCTTCGAGTTCGGCAGCAACGTCACCGTCAACGACCCCGACGGCGACGTCTACACCGTCCTGTGGGAGCTGGTGAACGGCGACGGCACGGTGGCCTCCCCCGAGTCGCTGATCACCAACCTGCGGCTCGAGGACGTCGAGACCTCCGAGCCGGGCGTCTGCGACGTGAACGAGTATGACCTGCGGCTGACCGTGACCGACTGCGTGGGTTCGACGGTCTCCGAGATCACCACCGTGCAGATCCAGTGCTGCGGTGTGGAGGAGTCCGACTCGGGCAACTGAGCTTGACCCCTCGTCACCAGCGGGGCGGGGCCGTCGGCTCCGCCCTTCTGTTTGGCGCGCTGGTCGCGGCCAGCGCGCCCGCCGAGACCCCCCCGCGGCTGGCGGCGTCTGAGCTCCAGCCCGGCGTCGGGCAGAGCGTCCGGCTCTGGCTGTCCTACAGCGGCCCCTGGCCTGTAGATGCCCGCTGGACGGGCGTCGACGAGGCCGACGGCGCTGAAGCCCGGGTGGTGGCGCGGTCCCCGGGCCCGCTGTCGATCGAGGTCTCAGTGCCCGGCCGGCCCCCTGCCCGGGTGCGTCTGGACGTGCAGCCTGCTGCCAACCGGGGCCCGCTGCCCCCCCCGACGGTGACCGTGCGCGCGCTCAGCGGGGTGTCGCTGCCCTGTGGCGACCCCCGCTACCCCAAGCTCGCCGGGCTGTGGGCGGTGGGCTGCTCGGGGGCCGGGGTCGACCGCGCTGAGCACCTCCTGGACCACAGCCGCTTCGCGCTCACCGGGCCTGCCCTGAGCCCCGGGGTGGCCGAAGGGCGGCTGTATGCGCCCACCCGGGACCACGGCCTCTGGGTGCTGCCCGAGCCTGCGCCGGATCACGACGTCCACCACATGCCTGACGCCGGCCTGGCGCCCCCGGGCTTCGACGGCCAGCGCGCGGCGGTCTCCACCGAGGGGCAGGTCGAGGTCTTCGCGCTGTCGGAGAACACCCGCCAGCGCTACATCGCCGACCCCGCGCCGTGGTACCCCCCCGCGCTGGCGGGGCCGTGGGTCGCCTGGGTGGACCTGCGCGACCGCGCCCTGACCGGTGAGGACCTCTGGCTGCTCGCCCCGGGCGCTCGGGAGGCCGAGCCCTGGGTCCGCGCCCCCGGCGATCAGCGCCACGTCGCGGGCGGCGGCGACCGCTGGATGGGATGGATCGACGACGATGCCGTGACCATCGAGGATCTGGAGCGCCGGGAGCGCCGCCGCCACCCCACTGACGCCCACACCAGCCGGGGCCTCACGATGTGGGGCCCGGTGGCCTGCTGGGAGGTTTGGGACGACGGCGACATCGACCTGGCCTGCTCCGACGGGCTGCGGGTGGACCGCCCCGGGCACCAGCGCTCCCCCAGCCGCTACGGCCCCTGGCTGCTCTTCCAGGAGGGCGCCCAGACCCTGCTGGCCGCCGCCGACGCCCTGGTGCTGGACGACGACGACCCCCGCGCCACCGCCCTGGGCCCGCGCGTCCCCGCCCCGGAGGCCCTGCGCGGCGCCAGGGTCGACGGGGGCGTGCGCTACGCGCTGCAGCTCCCCGAGGGCCCGTGGACCGTGGCGCGCCATGGGCCCGAAGGCTGGGGTCCGCCGGAGCCGATCGAGGGCGGGGCGATCTCCCTCGTGGCACCTTGGGGAGACGCGATCCGGCTGGCGCCCGCTTACGCGCTCTGACATCCACCCTGCATCGACCGGGGGGCGGGTCGATGCGCCCGACGTCGACAAGGCATACTGGCCCTCGTGCACGCTCCCTCCTCCCACATTCTCGCGGCGCTGACCCTGGCGCTGGCCGTCGCGGTGTTCGCCTACGATCCCGCGCCGGTGCCCACCGTCGAGGCTGCGGCGCGGGCGGGGCAGGGCCTCGCGGCGGCGCTGGCGGTGGGGCTGGCGGCCACGGGCCTGGGGGGCGCCCTCCTCCGGCACGCCCGGCTGGGGGCGGCGTTCGGGCTGGGGGCAGGGGTGCTGGGCCTCGCGCTGCTGCCGCTGGGGGCCCTGGGCCTGCTGTCGCCCTGGATGCTGGCCGGGGTGGTGGTCGCGGCGGCCTCGGGCTGGTTGATGCGGCCTCGGATCGAGCTGCCCCGCCCGGGTCCCCTGGCCCTGGGTGTGCTGCTGGCGGTGGCGCTGCCGGCGCTGCTCAGCGCCCTGGCCCCGCCCACCGACACCGACGAGATCTACCAGCACCTCGCCTTGCCCCGGCTGATGCTGCACGGCGGTGGGCTGCCCGGGGGGCTCCTCCACCCGGACGGGTCCCGACCTCTGCCCATCCACCTGCTCTTTGCGGTCGCGCTGGGGCTGGGCGGGGAGGCCGCGCCCAAGCTGCTGCACCTGGGCTGGGCGGGCCTGCTGGTGGCGACGACGGCCAGCCTGGGGCGGCGGCTGCTGGGGGCGCCGGCGGGGGCGCTGGCCGCGCTGGCGCTGGTGGGCAGCTACACCTTCACGCGGGAGCTGGGGCTGGCCTACAACAACCTCCCCACCGCGCTTTGGGGCCTGCTGGCCCTGGAGGCCGCCCTGGAGGACCGCCGTTGGCGCATGGCCTGCTTCGCGGGCATGGCGCTGGCCGCCAAGTACACCGCCGCCCCGCTGATCGTGGGGATCTACCTGCTGTGGTGGGCGCGGCGGGGGCTGCGGGCGGTGCCCGAGATGGCCCTGCTGACGGTGACGGCCCTGGCCTGGGTGGCGCCGTGGTGGCTGCGCAACGCGGCCACGGGGCTGCATCCCCTGTTCCCCTACGCGGGCTGGCCGGCGTCGGACCGCTTCGTCTTCGCCTACGTCGAGCGCTACGGGCTGGGGCGGGATCTCGGGGATCTGCTGCTCCTGCCCTGGAACATGACCGTCTACGCGGAGACGACCTCCTACACCTTCCTGGGGCGGATCAGCCCGGCGGGGCTCCTGTGTCTGCCCGGGCTGGTGTGGGCCTGGCTGCGGAACGACAGCCTGGTGCGGCCCGTCGCCGGGGTGGGGCTGGTGGCCTTCGTGGGCTGGGCGGCGGGGCCTCACTGGCTGCGCTACCTGCTGCCGGCGGCCCCGGTGCTCGCGCTGATGGTCGGGGCGGGCTACGCCGCGCTCCCGCGCTGGGGGCGCGCGGTGGTGCTGGCGGGGTGGCTGGCCGGGCTGCCGTCCAACCTGGGCCCCTGGCTGCGCCTGGTCGCGGGGGACGCCCCCGTGGCGATGGGGCTACAGCCCCGGGAGGCGCTGCTGGCGGAGCGGGTGCCGGGCTGGGCGGCGGTGGACTGGGTCAACCGGTACGCCCCGGCGGACGCCCGCGTCGCGCTGCTCTTCGCATGGCCTGGGTATTACCTTGAGAAGCCCTATGTGCTCGGCTCGGTGGAGGACCACGTCCCCGCCCGGCACCTGCTGTTCTCCCACGGGGCGGACAGCCTGCGCCTGCTGCGCGAGCTGGGCGTGACCCACGTCCTGGCCGGGCGGGTGGGCTTCATCCGCAAGTCCTACCCCTTCCTGGACGAGGCCACGTTCCAGGAGCAGTTCTCCGCCCCAGAGCAGCAGCTCCAGGACCTCCTGCTGGCCGAGGGTGTGCTGGTCTTCGAGTCCGGCCGCTACGGGGTCTGGAGGCTGAGGGCGCCATGAACGAGCGGGCCCTGCGTTGGCTGCGTCGAGGGGTCGGCGTGGCCGTCGACCTCGCGGCGCTCTACGCGGTGGGCGTGATCCGGTGGTGGGCGCAGTGGCGGGGGGCGCCGTCGATCTCCACCGCCGGGGTCGACGACATCCCCATCGGGTGGTGGCGGTACGGCTCGCTGACCGACCTGCTCCTCATCGGGCCGGACGCCGGGAACTGGGCGTCCAACACCCGGGCGTGGCTGGACGGGGCGCCGCTGGACGTCCACCGGCTGCCGGTCTACAGCTACCTGACGGGTTGGATGACCCGGATCTTCGACGACATCGCCTTCGCCGGGCACATGGTGAACCACCTGGCCTCGGCGCTGACCGCCGGGGTGGTCTACTTCCTGGGTCGGGCGCTCGGCGGGCGCGGGGTGGGCCTGGGGGCGGCGCTGCTGGTGGCCCTGGCGCCCACCCTCATCAACACCAAGATCCACTACGGGGTGGATCCCACCCTGCACCTGGCGTTGTACGCCTTCTTCGCGACCTCGATCGCGGCGGCGCGGGGGCCGTGGTGGATGGTGATCCCCGCGGGGCTGCTGGGCGGGGTGTGCGCGGCGACCCACTACCTCGGGCTCCTGTTTCCGATCCCGGTGGCGCTCCTGGTGGCGGTGGGGCGGCGGCGGTGGTGGGCGCGGCTCGCGGCCCCGGCCGCGCTGCTGGCCTTGAGCTACGCGAGCTGGCGGGTCCTGATGCACCCCTACCCCCAGGTGGGCCTCGGCACGATCAGCGCGGTGTACGCCGAGGGCGTCGCGGGCTCCACCAGCGCGGCCCGGGTGAGCGGGACCACCCTGGACGCGGCGGTGGCCTTCGTGACCCAGCGCCTGGGGGGCGCGACGGCGCTGGCGCTGGCCCGGGGGCTGTCTACCCTCGGCACCCTGCCGTGGGCGCTGCTGGTCGTCGGCTTCTGGCTGGGGTTCTTCGGGCCGGGCCTGGGCCGGCTCGGGGAGGCCCCGTCACCGGAGGCGCCCCGGTGGCGCCGGGCCTGGGGACACCTGCGCCAGGTCTGGGACCCCCAGGGCACTCTGTGGCTGGTGGTCCTGATGGGGCCGCTGGTGTTGATGGAGGCCGCGCGGGCCCCCGACCGCTACACCCTGTACGGGCTGCCGCTGCTGTTCATCGCGCTGGCGCGGGGCGTGGCGAGCGCCTGCGCGGGGCTGGACGCGCTGCTGCGCCGGGCCTGGGGGCGGTGGCCCGGGGGGGCGCTGGCGGTCGTCGCGGCGCTGGGGCTGGCGCTGGCGGTCCAGGACGAGATGCGGGCCCGCTGGCCGGGCATCCCCCCGGTGGAGGAGGGGGTGCAGGACCGGGAGATCGGCCTGGCCATCGCCGAGGCGATGCCGGTGGGCGAGGGGGAGCAGGCCATCGCCACGACCTCCCAGAACCTGCCCTTCTACACCGGCCGTCGGCGCTGCCCTGCGCGGCCCTGCCCGACGGAGGGGGACGTGGTGCGCCTCTGCGCGAAGCAGCTCCAGGAGCAGTGCCTGGGGCGCGGGGACATCCCCTACGTCGTCGAAGCGCGCCTGGCCCACGGCTTCGCCGACCGGCCCAACGAGGCGATGGATCAGGCGATCCAGGAGCGCTTCCCCCTGATCGCGGAGACCGAGGGGGAGGAGCGCAGCCTGCGGGTGTACCGGGTGACGCGCAGCGGGCTGGCGGAGCTGGGGCGATAGGCTGTCAGGCCGGCGGGGATCGGTTGACGTAGGGCCGTTCAGGGTCGTCCATCACGGCTCACGACCAGTCACATCTCTGGAGAAGGGGGAAGCAACGTCAAGTACCGGTTTACGCGCCGGCAACTCGGCAGTTCAAGGTCGGCCATCCAGGCCGACCGAGATCAGGGAGTTGGGCCATCCTGGGCCCTGGAGTGCCTCGGAGAGGGTGGTGGCAACAGGGCCCTTCATGACGCGTGGCCGCGCAAATATCGAATGGGCACTTGAGATCGTCGATATTGGGAAGAGTATAAATTGGTCAAACACCCAATTTAATCGATTGCAAGTTTTACTGAGCTTTTTGCCCGGCCACGGGACGAGACCAGATTCATCATCTCCGACACCTCCGAGGCACTCCAGGGCCCAGGATGGCCCAACTCCCTGATCTCAGGAGCCCTGGATGGGCTCCCCAAGGTCGGCAGGACGGAGTCGTTAGCAGCGTCTTGGCCCTTGGCCAGAGGGATGGCCCTCGAGATGTGACTGGTCGTGAGCCATCACGGACGACCTCATTTTCTGCCCGCCACAAGGCGCAGATCGAGGCGCGCGGCGACTCATCATTGCCGGCTTGACAAGGAGTCAGAGCGCCGCGCAGAACCCGAACGTCACGTAGCTCCCCGGGTCCACCGTCGCGTTGTACGACACCCCGATGAAGCGGGTGGTGCCGTCGCCGTTGTCAAAGTTCTGGGCGTTCCAGATGTTGACGATCGTGCCCTCGATGGTGGTCTCGACCTCCCAGACCACGGCCTCCTGGCCGAAGTTGGAGACCACGGCGTCGGCGCAGTAGCCGGTGTTCCAGCGGGAGACCTCGTTCAGCTCGAACTCGATGTCGCCCCAGCCGCCCTCGTCCTCGGGCAGCTCCTGCAGGACAGGGCGGGCCCCGGCGGCCAGCGTGTCCAGCTCGGAGGAGTCGCCGACCCGCTGGGTGAAGTGGGCGCGGTCGACCAGCTCCAGCAGGGGGTCCATGAGGCCCACGGAGCCCGGATCCTCGGCGCAGGCCTCGGTCCCGGTGGCCCAGCGGCGCCAGGTGCGCACGTAGCAGCTCCGGAAGCGGGGGTCGTCCAGCAGCAGCTCCGACAGCTCGAACACGCCGTCGAAGTCCGCGCCGTCCAGCTCGCCGGTGGCGTCCACCGGGGCCCCGGCGTCCTCGGCGCGCCAGCGGCCCAGGCCGTCGAACGCCTCGAAGCCGAAGCCCAGGGGGTCGATGCGGTTGTGACAGGAGGCGCACTGGTCGTCGGAGGTGTGCTGGGCGTAGCGCTCGCGGGTGCTCAGGTCCGGGTTGACCTCCGGGGGGGAGGTGTCCAGGTTGGCCGGCGGCGCGGGCAGGTCCTCGCACAGCAGGCGCTCCCGCACGAGCACGCCGCGGTGCACCGGGCTGGAGCCGGTGGGCAGGGCGTGGGCGGTGAGCACGCTGCCCTGGGTGAGCAGGCCGCCGTAGCGCACGCCGTCCAGCTCGACCTCGCCCTCGCCCGTCAGGCCGTAGTGCTCGGCCAGCTCGGCGTCCAGGAAGGTGTGGCGGGCCAGCATCAGGTCGTCCAGGGTGCCGCCGTCCCCGGCGACGTCCATCACCAGCGCCCGGGTCTCGGTGGCCATCGCGTCGCGCAGGGAGGTGGAGAGGCCCTCCCGAGACACCGTCTGCAGGCGATCGAGCTGGAGCCAGGTGTCCACGAGGTCGGCGGCGGTGGCCAGGGCCCGGTCGTCGCTGGCCAGGCGGATGGCCTGCTCGTCCAGCTGCTCGGGGGTGTTGAGGGTCCCGGCCTCGGCCAGGGCCAGCAGCTCGGCGTCGGGGGTGGTGCCCCAGAACTGGTAGGACAGCGCGGTGGCCAGCTCCCAGTCGGTCAGCGCGAAGGTGCCGTCGGCCTGCTTCTCGCCCAGCTCGGAGCGGTACAGGAAGGACGGCGACTGCAGCATCGCCGCGATGACCCAGCGCAGGCCCTCGTCGAAGCCGTCCTCGCGGGCGACCTCGGTCCACAGGGCCTGGTAGCGGTCGAGGTCCTGCTGGGAGAGGGGGCGGCGGAAGGCGCGCAGACCGAAGTCCTCGATGACCACCTGGGCGCAGTTGGCCCGGCCCATCGCGTAGGGGTCGCAGGGGACGAGCGGGTCGAGGTCGACCTGCCAGGCCAGGGCCTCGGCCGCGAGGCGGTACTGGTCGGCCAGCAGCGAGGACACCGTCAGCGCGGCGGCGTCGTTCCGGAAGCCCTCGACCACCTCGTCGGAGGCGAAGCCGTCGCCGTAGCCGCTCTCGACGCCGAGCAGGTCCTCGACGGTGCGGTCGTACTCCGCGTGGGTGAGGCGGCGCAGCAGGCGGTCGCCGGGCAGGTCGTCGCAGACGTCGGAGACGTCCTCGGGCTCCTCGCAGGTGCCCTGGCCCCAGGCCACCCAGAAGGCCAGGGCCTGGGCGGCGGCGGAGTCGGGGCTGATGACGTCCCCGCCGCCGTGGCCGTCAGGGTGCTGGCCGGTGGGCTTGAGCACCAGGTCCTCGCCCACCGACGCCGCCGCCCGCAGGCTGCTCAGCATGTCGTTGGGGTCGAGCACCATGCGGGTGTTGCCCGCGACCGCGCCCTCGACGTGGCAGAGCACGCACTGGTCGCCCAGGGCGGGCTGCCAGACGTGGGCCTGGAAGAGGGCCTCGTCCTCGGGGCAGGCCAGCTCGGCGGGGGAGTCGGAGGTGTCGGTCTCGGAGGGATTGTTGCGGTGCAGCAAATCGCCGCCGCAGCCCAGCAGCAGGAGCGCGATCATCAGAGCACCTCCAGGGGGCCGGCGGTGCCGTTCCCGAAGCGGGTGTCGTTCAGGCCGAAGGCCTGGCAGATCGAGGTGAGCACGGCGTCATGGGGGTGCCCGCCGAGGGAGTGGTAGCGCCCGGTGGTGAACGCGCCGCCCGCGTTGCCCGCCAGCACCCAGGGGACGTCGGTGCAGGTGTGCATGCGCCCGTCCCCCAGCTCCTTGGCCCACAGGACCAGGGTGTCGTCCAGCATAGGGGTCCCCGTCTCCGGGTCGGTGAGGGCCTCCAGGCGGCCGATGACGTAGGCGACCTGCTCGGCGAACCAGCGCTCGCAGGCCACGAAGTCGGCGATGCCCGAGGCGTTGCCGTCGTCGATGTGGGAGAGGGAGTGGTGCCCCTCGGAGATGCCCAGCCAGGAGAACACCGCCGGGCTGACCGTGTGGCTCATCTGCACGCTGGCCACGCGGGTGTCGCCGCAGGTCAGCGCCTCGATGGCGAGGTCGAGCTGGGCGCGGGTGACGGCGGGGAAGTTGTCGTTGTTGCTGGCGCTGCCGGTGTCCGGCGCGGCGATGCCCTCGCAGACGCCGGTGGTGGTCAGGGCCCGCTCCACCGAGGCCAGGCTCTCCAGGTGGACGTCCAGCTTGGCCTGCTCGCTGGTGCCCAAGCGCGCCCGCAGCTCGTCCACCTCGGCGCCGTTGAGGGCCAGCACGGCCTCCCGGCGGGCCAGCAGCGTCTCGTCGCCCAGCTCGCCGAACAGGCGCGTCCACACGCTGAGCGGGTCGTCGTCCGGGGTGACGAAGCTGCCGTCCCGGTAGCTCATGCGGGTCTGGGAGCTGCCGCCCCAGGCGCTGGTCTGCACCCCCAGCTCCAGCGACGACAGCCGGGTGGCCCCGCCGATGGCCTGGGCGATGTGCTGGTCGATGCTGGTCGAGCCGTTGGCGGTCAGCATCGCGGACATGCCGCCCTCGTGGTTGGTCGCGTTCATGAAGTCCAGCCCGTCGAGCACGATGAGGTGCTGCCGGTAGGGGCTCAGGGGCTCCAGGATCGAGCCGGCCGGGAAGCTGAAGTCGGTCTCGCCGCCCTGGGGCCGCCAGTGGGCGTGCACGGTACCGTTGGGGCTGAACAGGACGAGCAGCCGGCGGGCGCCGCCGGTGGGCGCGGCGATGGCGCGGCGCTCCAGCAGGCGGGAGAAGGGCGCGGTCAGGGCGGCGAGGCCGCCGGCGCGCAGCAGGTCTCGTCTGGAGAGGGCAGGCATCGAGGCTCCGGGGTGGGTTTCAACCGTCCATGCCCTCAGGCCCCGCCTACCTTTCGCCCCCGGTCGGGTTTTCTGGGATTTCTTCGCGCAGCGCGCGGGCGGAGCGCGCCGGGGCGCTGCCGGGGTGCGCGGCGATGAGGGCATCCAGCTCGTTCAGGGCCTCCGACGTCCGATTCTGGGCGATGAGGGCACGGGCCAGCCGCAGGCGGGCCTCGGCCGCCAGGGGATCGGGCTGCTCCAGGAAGGCGCGCAGCAGGGCCTCGGCCTCGGCGGGCTGGCCTTCGCTCAGCGAGGCGGCCTCGAACCGGGCGCGCTGGGCCTCGGCGGGCTGGCCGTGGCGGATGACCTGACGCCAGGCCGCCACCGCGGCGGCGGGCGCGCCGGCCTTGCGCTCCAACTGGGCCAGCAGGGTCCAGCTCTCCACCTCGCGGGGATGGAGCCGCAGGCGCCAGGCCAGACCCTCCCGGGCGGCGTCCAGCTCGCCGGCCAGCAGCCGGGCCCGCAGCGCCTCCACGGCAGGAGGCTCCGGCGCGGGCGCGGGGGGCTCCGGGCGGATACGCGCGCCGCTTTCGAAACGATCCCCGGCCTCCAGGCGCCAGGTCTGCGCCCCGATGACCTCGACGATGCCCTCGGTGACGGCCACGGCGAAGGGCTCCCGGGTGACGGAGAAGCGCGTGCCCACCACGCGGACCGCGTGATCGCCGGCCGCCACGGTGAAGTCCGCGCCCGGGTCGCGGGGGGCGACCTGGAGGTCGACGGTGCCGGCCTCCAGCAGCACGCGGGTGTGGCCGCCCTCGGCCTCCACCCGAGCGAGAGCCCCCGGCGCCACGTCGATGAGGTCCGCGCCGATGTTCTGCGGGCCTTCGGGGAGCCACTCCAGCGCGGGTGGGGAGACCTTCGAAGCGACGGGCGCCGGGGGTAGGGGTGAAGCGGTCTCGGGATCGGGGAGCGTGAGGGTGAGGAGCGCGGCGGCGGCCATCGCGAGCACCGGCGTGGCCAGCGCCGCCCGGCGCATGAAGCGGCGGCGGCGCGCTGCGTTCACCAGGGCGGCGGTGGCCTCCGCGGACGGGGGCGGCGCGCTGCGCTCCTGCTCGGCCCAGTCTCGAAGCCTTTGATCCAGGTTCATGGTGACTCCAGCGCCGAGAGGGCCCGGCGCGCGCGGTGGAGGCGGGTCCACACGGCGTTCTCGCTGATGTTGAGGATGCGGGCGACGTCCTGGCCGGGCAGGCCCTCCACGACGTGCAGCACGAGCACTTCGCGTTGGCTCTCCGGCAGCCCGGCCAGCGCGTCGCGCAGGGCCCTGCGGGCCGCCACCTGCTGGTCCACCGGGGCCTGGTGGAGGGAGACCCCGGCCGCCTGTGCGCCGTGGCGGCGCCGCAGGGAGAAGCGGTTCCACGCCCGGCGCCGGTGGGCGCGGGCCTTGCGCACGGCGATGCCGTACAGCCAGGAGCGGAGCTGCCCCCGCTCCTCGTAGCGGTGTACGGTGTCGAGGAAGGTGAGGAAGACCTCCTGGCACAGCTCCTCGGCCTCCTCCAGGGGGAGGGAGGGCTCGACGCGGAGCAGCATGCTGGTGACGTCCCGGCCGTAGCGCTGGTGCAGAGGCCCCACGGCGTCGAGCTGGCCGTCGCGCAGGCGCTGGACCAGCGAGTCGTCGGGGGCATCGGCGAGCGCGTTCATCATCCCTCCATGCGCTCAGCCCCCGCCGACCTTTCGCGACCACCCGACTTTTACGCCCAGCTCGATCCAGCCGGAGTTGTAGAGCACCTCCTCCCCGTCCAGGACCTCGTCCCGCAGGGGCGTGAGGGCCAGCTCCAGCCCCACCATGGGGCCGGGGGCGAAGCGGTGGCTCAGGCCCGCCGTGACCCGGGGCTGCCACACCGTCTGCCACGCCAGCGCCGTGCGGTCCGCGCGCACGCCCAGGCTCACCGGGCCCCAGCGCGCGCTCAAGCCCGGACCGACCCGCCAGTGGGCCCGGGCGAGCTGCACCTCCACGCCCAGCCCCAGCCACAGCGGCCCGGCGCGCCGCTCCACGGCGGCCCCCAGCCCCGGCCGCAGGCCCCCGGCGAGGGTCTGGGGCGGCCAGGTGAGGCTCCCACCGGCGGTCCAGGCCCACGACGGCTCCGGGGGCGCTTCAGGGGGCGGTGGCGGCGGCGGTGGCGGCGGCAGGTCCTCGAGCTGGTAGGCCTCAGCCAGCAGCTCCCGGGTGGCCAGGGCGAGCCGGGCCTCGGCGCCGGGCTCCCGGGGGACCTCCAGCAGGCGCACCACAGCGCGGTCCTCGGCCACGAAGGCCACCGACACCCGGAGCTGCGCGGGGTCGGTGGCGTCCAGCCAGGCCACCGCCTGCACGGCCTCGTCCTCCAGCAGCGGCCGGGCGACGTCGAGCTGCGCGGCCAGCGGGGCGGTGACGAAGCCCGGGCCCGTCGGCTGCAGGCGCACGTCGTCCAGGGTCAACGCCAGCTCCTGGTGGAACCGGTCCTCCTCGGGCGCGTCGCTGAGGTCCAGGAGCAGCACCCCCTGGGCGGAGGCCACGCCTACGGACAGGAGTAGCGATACGAATCCCACAGCTCGCGCTCCGGGCAGATCAGCCGCTGGTCCAGCGCCCCGTCCAGGGCGTCGAGCGCGGCCGGGCCTGCCTCGGTGAAGCCGCGGTCGTCGACCACGGCGGTGACCTCATCCCGCACCGCCGACCAGTCCTCCTGCGGCCACAGCAGCGCGAGCTCCTCCAGGAAGCGCTCGACGTCCGCGAGCGCCAGGGGTTCGTCATAGCAGGGCGCGGCCTCCAGGCGGTCGAGCTTGTCGGCCACGCCCTCGACGTGGCGCAGGCCCTCGCCGTCGAGGCAGGCCGTGATGTCGTCGCCGCAGCCAGCGATGACGTCCTCGATGTGCCAGCTCCACGCGCCCTCGAAGTGCAGGAGCGCGGCCAGCTTCTCACCCGCACGGGGGTCGCTGGCCTGCGCCAGCCAGGCGTCGGGGTCCACGTCGAAGCGCTGCAGCAGGGCGTGGGCGGCGTAGGCGTGCCAGGCCACGGCGACCACGCTGCCCTCGACGTGATCCCCCGAGACCAGCTCCTCGCGCGCGTCGCAGCCGAAGATCCCCGGGTAGAGCCGGCACAGCTCGACCCAGTGGGTGCCCTCCTGCACGCGCAGGCAGCCGTCGGCCTCGGTCGACGCGCTGGGGGTCCAGGGGTCGCCGAAGTCCCCGCAGCCGAAGGCGGTGGCCTGCCAGGCGCTGGCCAGGAACCAGGACGGGGAGAGCTGGAGCGCGCTGTCCTCCAGGTCGTCCACCCGGCGGGCCCCGTAGAGGCTGGCCAGGGCCCAGCGCCCGCCGGGCATGGCGAAGCCGGTGGCGCTGGCGGGCAGGCACACCGACGGCGCGGCGCTGTCGTCCGTGACGTCGGTGTCATCGGCAACAGCGCTGTCGTCGCCGCCCAACTGGAGGGTGCGGACGCAGGACAGGAGGAGGAGGAGCGGCGCGAGCCGGAGTGCCATCAAGGGCATTGTGGCATCGCGGCGGGGGCGGCGCACCCTCGCGCGGGCGCCGGGTGTGGGGAACGCGGGGGGAGTCCGTCAGATCCCGGTGGTCTACACTGCCCGAGCGGAACCACGGTCTCACGGGGGCTCCATGCGCAGCACCATCACCCTCCGCTTCTCCCGCCTGGACAGCGTCACCGCGCCGACCGGGGGGGTGCGCGGGCGGAACGGCTACCGCCGCATCCTGAGCGCGGAGCGGGGCGAGCGGGACGGGGTCTTCGACTTCGACGAAGCGCTGCTGGACGATCTCGCGGCGCTGGCTCGGCTGCAGGGAGACTCCGAGGTGGTGGGCCGGCTCGGGGACCGTCTGCGGCAGTTCCTGGACGGGATGTCGTGGGAGGCGGACGAGCGGACCCTGCAGGACGCGGTCCAGGATGGTCGCCCGGTCACCGTGGACGTGGTCTCCTCCGCGGAGGAGCTGTGCGCGCTGCCCTGGGGCCTGCTGCGGGACGGTCCCCACGGACAGCCCCTGGCCGCGCACGCCAACGTGCGGGTGCAGCTCCGAAGCCACGACGCCCTCTGGCGCGCGCCCAAGTGCCCCCATCGCTTGCTGTTCGCCTGGTCGGGCCGTCGGCAGGCGGTGCCTGTGGACGATGTCCGCCGGCAGCTCGATGGCGCGTGGGCAGGGGCTTGGGAGGAGCTGCCCCAGGCGGGGGTCCGACAGCTCTCCGAGCGCTTGAAGCAGGCGTGGCGGGACGGTCGGCCGTTCACCCACCTCCACCTGCTCTGCCACGGCGTGGTCGAGGGCGGAACCACCCGGCTGGAGCTGGAGGACGCAGCCGTCGACGGGCCCGAGCTGCGGGATCGCATCGGGGCTCCGCTGCGGGCGCTGGAGCTGATTGTGCTCTGCGCCTGCGGCGCGGCGACCCGCGCTGAGCCCACCGCGCTGGTGCCCAGCCCGGCGTATGCGCTGCATCTGGGCTCGGGGGGCAGCCCGCGAGGTGTGCTGACGTCCCGCTCGTTGATGAGCCCCCAGGGCGCGGCGACCCTCACCCGGGCCCTGTACACCGCGCTCCGGACCTCCGATCTGGACGCGGCGGTGGCCCGGGCGCGCGCCGACCTGTTCGACCGCCACTACCGCGAAGCGCTGCCCCTGACCTGGCTGCGGGCCGCCGAGCCGGAGCCCACCGCGCCGGTCGTCACCATTCCCGTCGAGCGGCCCCGCGTGAAGGAGGTCTTCGTCGGCCGCGCGGCCGAGCTGGTCCGGCTCGCGGAGGCCCTGCTGGGCGACCCGCCGCGGGTCTGCGCCGTCCAGGGCATGGGGGGTGTGGGCAAGTCCTACCTGGCCGAGCAGCTCGGCGCGCTGCACATCGACGGCTTCCCCGGCGGCGTGCGCAAGGTCGTGCTCAACCCCCGGGCGCCCCAGACGCTTCAGGTCCATCTGGCCGAGCTGGCCCGCCCCTTCGGCCTGCGCGAGGAGGGGACCGCCCTGCACGACGCTCTGGCCCGTCGCCTGCGGACGCCGAAGGCCCTGGTCCAGATCGACAACGCGGACAGCGACGCGGCGGCAAGGCTCGCCGCGCAGCTCGTCGCCGCGCTGCCCGGGGTCGCGGTGGTGGTGACCGGCCGGCTCCAGGACCTGGGCCGCCGCGCCGGCTGGACCGTCCTGAAGCTCGAGCCCTTCTCCCCGGACCAGGGGCTGGAGGCCCTCATCCAGGGGTACGAGGCGCCCGACGACGAGGACGAGCGGTCCCACTTCGAGGAGCTGGTGAAGCAGCTCGGCTTCCACCCGCTGGCCATCCAGCTCGCTGCGGGCCTGCTCCGATCCTGGGACGCCGAGGACCTGCTGGACCAGCTCCACCATGACCGCCTCGGCCTGGAGGACGACGACCCGGCCGCCCAGGTGCTCCACGACCCGGAGCGCGTGGCGCTGCGGCCGTCGCTCGGGCTGTCCCTGGACCTGTTTCGCGCCGAGGCGCGCCGGGACGCGGAGACGCTGCTGGCCGGGCTCTGCGCCTTGGGGCACGCGCCGCCGGCCGGGGTCGGGACGAGCCTCGGCCAGGCCCTCTCCGGGCTGGAGCCCGGGGCCTGGCGCAAGATGGTGCGCGCCGCCCTCAAGCTGTCCCTGCTCAGCCGCCAGAAGACCGACGGCGAGCGCAGGGTGCGCGTCCACCCGCTGATCGCGGAGCTGCTCCGTGAGCGCAGCGATGGTGAGGCCGTCGCCCGCATGGGCGCGTGGTTCCGCAGCCGCTTGGCCCAGGAGCCTGCAGAGACCCTGGGCGAGCGGCGGGAGGAGCTGCTGGAGGAGACCGAGGCCCTGACCGAGTGGCTGGCCACCGTGCCCGACGAGCAGGCCGCCGAGGTGCTGCTCCAGTCCCGGGACTTCGCGGTCACCTGCGGACCGATGCCTGCCTGGATCGCCCTGGGGGAGCGCGCGGCCGCCCAGGACCTCGCCCCGGACCTGCGAAGCCGGGTGCTCGACGGCGTCGGGGCGCTGACCTACCGCAACGGCGCGCTGTGCGACACGCTGGCCTGGGCCGATCGGCTCATCGCCCATGGTCGATCGCGGGGCAGCGCCCGCGACGTCGCGCTGGGCCAGCGCCTGCGGGCCACCGCCCTGCGCCACCGCGGGGAGGAGGACGAAGCCCTCCGCTTGTTCCGCGACGAGGCGCTGCCGGTCTTTCAGGCCGAGGGGGACCCGTGGCAGATCGCCAAGACCCTGCAGCGTGTCGCCCACTGCCTCATCTTCTCGACCGGCAAGCCCGCGGAGGCCCGTCGAATCCTGCAGGAGGAGGTCATCCCCCACTTCGAGGCGCTGGGGGACCCACGGGAGCTGGCGCTGAGCCGCAGCGTCCTGGCCAGCGCGCTGGACCACCTCGGTGAGCGAGACGAGGCCTTCCACCTGCTGGATGTCCAGGTGCTGCCCGTCTTCAAGGCCCGCCGCGAGCTGCGCGACGTCGCCGAGACCCGCGAGGGCATCGCGGACATCCTGGTGGCCAAGGGTGAGCTGGACCTCGCGCTCCACATCCTGGAGGATGAGGTGCTGCCCACCTACCAGCGCGTACAGGATCGCTTCAACGTCGGCACCGCCTGGGGCCGCATCGCCGAGATCCACTACGAGATCGGGGACTACAGCGAGGCCCTGCGCATCCGCCGCGAGGAGGTCCTCCCCACCTTCGACAAGACCGGGGACGTCGGCGAGCGGCTGGCCGAGCAGCGCAAGATCGCCACCCTGCTGTCGCTGCGGGGGGCCGGGGCCCAGGCACGGAGGGTGTTGGAGGAGGAGATCCTGCCCCACCTGAGCCCCACCGACCACCATCGGCAGGCCCAGGTCCGCGCAGCGTTGGCGGACGTGTGCGCCGAGGAGGGGGACCACGCCCAGGCCCTGGCGCTGCTGCGCGAGCAGGTGCTGCCGATCTACGAGGCCCTGGATGAGGCCGAGTCCGTGGCCTCGACCTGCCTCAACATCGCCCGCGCGCAGATCGCGATCGGCCAGCCCGACGAGGCGATCACGCTGCTCCAGGAGCGCGTGCTGCCGATCTGGTCGGAGGGCAGGGATGTGCTGTCCGCGTCCGTCGCCTGGGGCGTGCTGGCCGAGGCCCACGCCGCCAAGGGCGACCGCGACGAGGCGCTGCGTGTCCGCTTCGCCCACGAGCTGCCTCTGGTCCGCCAGCAGGACGACCCTCGTTTCGTCGTCTACGCGCTGATCAGCATCGCGCTGCTCCAGGCCGAGCAGGGGCGCCCTGCGGATGCCCTCGGGACCCTCCAGGACCAGGCGCTGTCGGTGCTCACCCGCCCCGAGCACGCCACGCTGAGGGCTGGGGTGTACCTGCGGATCTCCCAGATCGAGGCCGAGCGGGGGGCTCCGGACGCCGCCCTGCACGCGCTGCGTCACGAGGCCCTGCCCCATTTCGAGCAAGCCGGCGATGACGAGAACGTCGCCTGGGCCCTGATCCGTGTCGCCGGCCTGCACATCGAGCAGGAGCAATGGGAGGACGCCTTCGGGGTGCTTCAGGATGAGGTCCTGGAGCGCTTCACCGGCCCCGAGCATGGCGCTGTGCGGGCGGGCGCGCTGGAGCGCTTGAGCGAGGCGATGATCGCCACCGACGCGCCCGCTGAGGCGCTGCGGCTCCTCCGCGCCGAGGTGCTGCCGCTCTACCGGGACCTCAAGGCGGCGGACGCGGTGATCTCCACCTGGCGTCAGATCGCGACCCTGGCTGTGGAGACCGACCAGATCCAGGAGGCCATCGAGATCGGACAGTCTGAGGTGCTGCCCCTGTTCGGGCCGCTCAAGGATCCGGACGGGGCCGCCCTGGCCGCGCACGACCTCGCGGAGCTGCAGATCTTCGCGGAGCACCTGGAGCCCGCGCTGACGACCTTGCAGAGCCAGGTCCTCCCCGCGCTCAAGGGGGCCGCCAACGCCGGCCCCCGCGCCCTGGTGTGCAACAAGATCAGCGTCCTGCAGCACCGCCTGGGCCGCTCGGACGAGGCGCTGGAGACCCTCTCCGGGCAGGCGCTCCCCGCCGCCCTGGAGGCCGGGGACGAAAGCCGGCAGATCACGAGCTTGCGGAACCTCGCGGCCATCCATGCGGCGCAGGGTCGACCCGAGCAGGGCCTGACGCTGCTCCGTGAGCGCGCGCTCCCGCTCCATGCGCGACACGACGACCCGACGTCTGCGCTGGAGACCCGCCGGCTCATGGACGATCTGCTGATGGGTCTGGAGCGCGTGGAGGGAGCCATCCGGAACCTCCAGGAGGGGCTGCTGCCCTTGCTTCAAGGCCCCGAGCACCTCAGGGAGCGGGTCGACGCCCTGCATCGCCTCGGGTTGTTCCTGGGTCTGATCGGCGAGCTGAAGGAGGGGCTGGACATCCTGACCGATGAGGCCCTCCCCGCCGCAGAGGCGTTGGGAGACGCCGCCGTCCACGTCAACGTCCTGGAGAACGTCGCCCAGCTCCAGGCCGTGGAGGGAGGGCGGGATGAGGCCGTCGCGATGCTCTGTCGCGTGGCCTTGCCGATCGCCGGGGGCGACGCCGAGCTGGTCCAGTCGATCTGGCAGAAGGTGAAGGCGCTGCTGGCCGATGGAGAGTCACGCGCCGGGGCCCTGCAGATCGTGGACGAGGCGATCCTGCCGCGCCTCCGCGATCTCGGCGCCGTGGACATCGTCGCCGCTGTCTCCGATGACAGGGCCGAGCTGCTGTTGGGCCTGCATCGGGATGCGGAGGCCCTGGAGGTCTGGGAGCACGACGTGCTGCCGTCGCTCCAGGGGGCCGAGCACGCGGCGTCTCGCGCGGCGGTCCTCAACAAGCTCAGCGTGTCGCTTCACCGCCTGGAGCGGGCGGACGAGGCCCTGGCGCGCCTGCAGGACGAGGCGCTGCCCGCCGCTGCGGAGGCCGGGGATGTCGACGTCCAACTCCATGTGCTGCGGAACATCTCCGCGCTCGTAGGCATGCAGGGCGCGACGGACGACGCGATCGCGCTCCTCCAGGACAAGGCCGCGCCTCTTGTGGACGACGCAGGGGAGGCGTCCGCCCGGGAGACCTGGCGGCAGCTCGCTGATCAGCTTCTGGGGGCGGAGCGCTCGGAGGAGGCGCTGGAGGTCCTGCGGGACCGCCTGCTGCCCACTCTGGCGGGCGCGGAGCACCTCATCGAGCGCGCCGCGGTGCTGAACCAGATCGGTGCGACGCTCAGCGCGCTGGAGCGCCATGGTGAGGCGCTGCCCGTGCTCCGGGACGAAGCCCTTCCCGCCGCCATCGACGCCGGGGCGATGCCCCTGGGGCTCGACATCCTCCAGAACCTGGCGGTCCTGTGGGAGCGCCTGGGCGACGCCGCAGAGGCCCTGCGCCTGCGCCGAGACCAGGTGCTGCCTCTTCAGGTCGAGCTCGGAGACCCCAACGGCCTGCTCGACACTTGGCGTCAGCTCATCGAGGCCGACCCTGAGGGCGCTCTGAGCCTCGGCCTCGAGCGTGCCCTCCCTGGCGCACGGACCTTCCGTGATGCCCTGCTCATCGCCATCGTCGCCCGCGACGTCGCAGAGCTGCTGGCCGCCGCCGAGCGCGGCGAAGAGGCCATCCCGCTGCTGGAGCAGGAGGTGCTGCCCGCGCTCGAGGGACCTGAGCTGGCCGAGGTGCGCGTGCGGACCTTGGACCTGCTGATGCGGTGCCATGCCTCCTCCGGGGACACCCAGGCGGCGGTGGCGGTCCTGCGCGATCGGCTCACCCCCCTCATCGAGCGGTACGGTGGTCCGGTGGCTGTGGCCCAGAGCTGGCGGAACGCCGCGATGCTCCTGGCGGGGCAGGGTGATCCGGGCGCTGCGGTGTCCGCCGTCCGGGACGAGGAGATCCCCCGGCGCGTGGCCATCGGTGATCCGATCGAGCACGCTCGGGCCCTGGCCCTGCTCGCCGTCATCCTGCACAGGCGCGACGAGCCGGGGGATCGGGATCAGGCGCTCGCGGCGTGCGCGCTGGCCCTCTCCCTCACCGACGACCCCGACATGATCGAGGGGCTGGGGAACCTCCAGCAGGCGCTGCTCAACCCCTCCGACGACTAGTTGTCGTAGTGGACCCCCACCATCAGCGGCGGCCCGGACACGATGTCGTCGGGCTCCTCGACGGTGAGCTGGCCCGCGCTGAGGGCGGCAGCCACGACCTCGTCCAGCCGATGGAGCTGACGCCCACGGCCGTCGTAGAAGCGGTAGCCCCCGTGCATCGCCTGGGCGGTCTGCGCGCGCAGCACACCGACCCGCACATGCGGGGGGAGCGACTCGAGCGGCTGGCCGGCCGTCTGCCGGATCCAGGCCAGCTCCAGGGCGGTCACAGGGTTGGTCATGGGTTCCTCCTGCGGGAAAGGTGTTCACCCGGGCGAAGGTGTCAAGCCTGCAGCCGCCGGCCCCGCCACAGCAGGTACAGCGCGGGCAGCACGATGAGCGTCAGCGCCGTCGACGACACCAGCCCCCCCACCATCGGCGCGGCGACCCGCTTCATCACCGCCGCGCCGGTCGCCGTGCTGACCATGACCGGCAACAGCCCCAGGATCGTGGTGGTCACGGTCATCAGCTTGGGGCGCACCCGCTCCACCGCGCCCTCCATCACCGCCGCGCGCAGGTCGGCCCGGGTGGTCAGCCGCCCCTCCCGCTCGAAGCGGTCGGCGGCCTCGTCCAGGTAGACCAGCATCACCACGCCGGTCTCGGCGGCCAGACCCATCAGGGCGATGAAGCCCACCCGCACCGCCACCGAGAGGTTGTAGTCCAGCGCGTACAGCAGCCAGATCCCGCCGATCGGCGCGAAGAGCAGCGTGGAGGCCATCACCAGCGCCGTCGGCGCGGCCCGGCGGAAGTGCAGGTAGAGCAGCACGAAGATGAGGGCCAGGGTCACCGGCAGCACCCAGGCCAGCCGGGCGTTGGCCCGCTCCATGTAGGCGTACTGCCCCGACCACACCAGGCTGACCCCGGGGGGCAGGCGCACCCTCGCGTTGACCGCCTCCCGGGCCCGCTCGACGTAGCCCCCGACGTCCGAGGTGTCGATGTCCACGTAGATCCAGGCGGTGCGCCGCGCGTCCTCGCTCTTGATGGCGGGGGGCCCCTTGGTGAGCGCGAGGTCGGCGACCTGGGCCAACGGCACGGTGTGGCCCAGGGGCGTGGGCACGGCGACCCGGCGGAGCTGCTCCACGTCGTCGCGCAGCTCGCGGGGGAAGCGCAGGACCACGTCGTAGCGCTCCAGGCCCTCGACCGTGCGGGTGACCGTGGAGCCCCCGATGGCCGAGCGCACCACGTCCTGCACGTCGGCCACGTTCAGCCCGTAGCGCGCCGCGTCCGCCCGGCGCACCCGGATGTCCACGTAGTTGCCGCCCACCACCCGCTCCGAGAACACCGAGTGGGTCCCGGGCACATCCCGGAGCGTGGCCTCCACCTGCTGGCCCACCTCCGAGAGCACCGCGAGGTCGTCGCCCATGACCTTCACCCCCACCGGGGTGCGGATGCCCGTGGCCAGCATGTCGATGCGGGTGCGGATGGGCATGGTCCAGGCGTTGGTGAGGCCCGGGATGCGCACCCGGGCGTCCAGCTCGGCGATGATGTCCTGGAGGGTCTTGCCCTCGGGCCAGGTGTCCTCGGGCTCCAGCAGGATGGTGGTCTCCAGCATGGTCAGCGGGGCGGGGTCGGTGGCGGTGTCCGCACGCCCGACCTTGCCCAGGACGTGCCGGACCTGGGGGTGCGCCGCGATGAGCCGGTCGGTCTGCTGGACCAGCTCGCGGGCCTTTGTGATGGACAGCCCCGGCGGCGTGGTGGGCATGTAGAGCAGGTCGCCCTCGTTCAGCGGGGGCAGGAACTCGTCCCCGAGCTGGAGCAGCGGCACCACCGAGATCACCGCCAGGGAGAGCGCCGCCCAGGCCACCCACCCCGGCGCCTTCAGGACCCCCCGCAGCAGCGGGCGGTACGCCGCGATGGCCACCCGGGACAGCGGGTTGTCGGCCTCGTGGCGGACGCGGACCCGGGCGAGGCCCACCATCAGCGCCGGGATGAGGGTCACCGCCAGCAGCGCCGAGGCCGCCATCGACAGGGTCTTGGTCCAGGCCAGCGGGGTGAACAGCCGGCCCTCCTGCTGCTCCAGGGTGAACACCGGCAGGAAGGAGACCGTGACCACCAGCAGGGAGAAGAACAGCGCCGGGCCCACCTCGGTGGCGGCGGCGATGGTGGCGCTCAAGGGGTCGGCGTCGGGGTCGCGCTCCCGGTGCTTGTGGAGGTTCTCCACCATCACCACGCTGGCGTCGACCATCACGCCGATGGCGATGGCGATGCCCCCCAGGCTCATGATGTCGGCGCTCAGGCCCATGAGCCGCATGGCCACGAAGGCCAGCCCCACCCCCAGCGGCAGGGTGATGACCGCGACCATGGCGCTGCGGGCGTGCAGCAGGAACAGCGCGCAGACCAGCGCGACGACGGCGATCTCCTCGACCAGCTTCTCGGCGAGCCCGGCCACGGCGCGGCGGATGAGCCGGCTGCGGTCGTAGGAGACGTGGACCTCCACCCCCTCGGGCAGCCCGGCCTTGAGGGCGTCGAGGCGGCCCTCCACCCGGTCGATGACGTCCAGCGCGTTCTCGCCCACCCGCATGAGCACGATGCCGCTGACCACCTCGCCCAGGCCGTTCATCTCCACCAGCCCCCGGCGCGGGGCGGGGCCGATCTGCACCTGGGCCACCTGCTCCAGCAGCACCGGGGCGTGCAGCGCCCGGTCCACCGCCACTGGCACGGTGCGCAGGTCGTCCACCGAGCGGATGTAGCCCTGGCCCCGCACCATGAACTCGGTCTCGGCCATCTCGATGACCCGGCCGCCGGCCTCCTGGTTGGCGCGGTGGATGGCGTCGCGGACCTGGCCCAGGGTGACCCCGAAGGCGCGCAGCTTCTCGGGGTCGACCTCGACCTGGTACTGCTTGACGAAGCCCCCCACGCTGGCGACCTCGCTGACCCCCTCCAGGGCGGTGAGGTCGTAGCGCAGGTACCAGTCCTGGATGGAGCGGAGCTGGGCGAGGTCGAGGCCCTGGAAGTCCGCCGCGCGCAGCAGCTCGGGCCCGGAGAGCCGCCCGTCGCCGTCCCGGTCGAAGCCGTCGATGGCGAAGCGCACGCTGTCATCGGCGAAGTCGGCGGGGCTGTCCCCCAGGGGGCTCACGTCGACCTGGAACAGCGCCCGGAGCTGATCCTCGCTGTAGGCGGGCGTCGGCGTGCCGCCCTCCCACTGCTCGGACAGGCACCAGGGCCCCAGCCGCCGGGTGCAGCGCCGGGTGGCCCCCACCTGGGAGACCAGCGCGGGGGCGGGCAGCTCGGCCTCGGTGACGTGGTCGTCGCCGTCGGCGTCCAGCGCCGCGCGCAGCACCCGGGCCCGGGGCGAGAACTCGGAGAGGGTGTAGATGTAGACCCAGCCGACCCCGGTGGCGTCGGGCCCGAGCTGGGGGGTGACCCCCTCGGGCAGCCGGTCGCGGGCGACGTTGAGGACCTCCAGCACCCGGGAGCGGGCGTCGTAGAGGTCGGCGCCGTCCTCGAAGATGACGTAGACCATCGACAGGCCGAAGTAGCTGTAGCCCCGCACGTCCTGGGCCTGGGGCACCGACAGCAGCGCCGTGGACATCGGCCAGGTGACCTGATCCTCCACGACCTGGGGGGCCTGGCCCGCGAAGGGGGTGACCACGATGACCTGGGTGTCGGAGAGGTCGGGCAGGGCGTCGATGGGGGTGGCCCGGATGGCCCAGGCGCTGGCCATGAAGCCGATGAGCGCCAGCACGCCGACCAGGGCGCGGTTGCGGGCGCTGGCGGCGATGACCCAGGCGATCACTCCTCGGCCTCCACCTGCTCCAGGAACATGCCGCAGATCGGGCAGCGGCCGGGCGCGTCGGAGACGACCTCAGGGTGCATCGGGCAGGTGTACTGGCCGGGCTGGGCGGCGTGGGCGCCGTGGACCTGCGCCAGCTCCTCCGGCGTGCCGGCGCGCTCCTCCAGGTCCATGCCGCACTCGGGGCAGCGGCCGGGGCCGGCGGCCAGCACCTCGGGGTGCATGGGGCAGGACCACACCGTCTCGGCGGGCCCGGGGGGCTGGGGCGGGGCCCGCAGCTTGCGCAGGGCCTCCTGAAGCTGGCTCTCCGAGTCGATGAGGAACTGGCCGCTGACCACGACCCGCTCCCCGGCGGCGAGCCCTTCCGTGATCTCGGTGAGCTGCCGATCTCCGACGAGCCCGGTCACGACCTCGCGGGGCTCGAAGTGGCCGTCGTCCCGGGCCACGAAGACCAGCTCCCGCTCGCCGGACCGCAGGATGGCCTCGGTGGGCACGGCCAGGGTGTCGTCCTTGCGGCGGTACTCGATCTGGACGGTGGCGAACATGCCCGGCTTGAGGCGGATGCCGGGGTTCTCGAACTCCAGGCGCACGGTGAGGGTGCGGCTCTTCTCGTTGAGGGTGGGGTAGATGTAGGCGACCTGGCCCTCCAGGATCTGCCCGCGCTGCCAGGCCAGCTCCATCTGGGCGGGCTGGCCGACCTCCACCCAGGGGGCGTCGAACTCGTAGACCTCGGCGGTGACCCAGATGCGGGTGAGGTCGCCGATGCGGTAGAGGTCGCGGCCGGCCTCGACCCGGGCGCCCTGCACCACGTCCTTGTGGAGCACGAAGCCGGAGCGGGGCGCGCGCACCGGCCAGCGGCGGCGGGGGGTGCCCTCGCGGATGAGGCGCTGGATGTCGGCGTCGGAGAGGGCCCACAGCTCCAGCCGGCGCCGGGCGGAGTCGGCCAGGGCGCTGTCGGGGCCCTGGGTGCGCCGGGCCAGCAGGTACTCCTCCTGGGCGGCCAGCAGCTCGGGGGAGTAGATCTCGAACAGGACCTGCCCCGCCTTGACCGGGTCGCCGGTGCGGTCCACCGAGATGGCCTCCACCCAGCCCGAGTAGCGCAGGTTCACGACGGAGACCTCGTCCTCGCCGACCTCGACCTCGCCGATGGTGCGCAGGTGGCGGAACACGGTCTGCGGCCGCACGACCTCGGTGCGCACGCCCATGACCTGGGTCACCGTCGGGTCCACGTAGACCGCGCCGTCCCCAGCGGCGGCCGAGACCGGCACGAGGTCCATGTTGCAGATCGGGCAGGCTCCGGGGCCGTCCTGGAGCACCTCGGGGTGCATGGAGCAGGTCCACAGCTCCTGCTGCGCTGCGCCGCCGGGCGCGGCGGGCTCGGGGGTGCAGCCCGGCGCGAGGGCGATCAGGGCGAACAGCAGGGCGAGGAGGCGGAGCATGGCGGATCCGGGCCGGGATGCGGCGAGGCGGCCCGGCATGGGCAACGTGACCGGTGGGAGCTGGAATGGCAAGCCGGGCCTCTGAGGGGTATGGGGGCCCTCTTCGCCCTTGACGTCCGGTCGAGGGGCGGTATTGATATTGACATTCGTTTTCAATTTGGAGTGCTCGTGCGCCTCATCCCTGCTGTCCTGCTCGTGGCCCTGGTGGCCTGCTCCACCGAGTCCGCGCCGGAGCCCGTCGTGGAGCCCGCAGTCGCCGCCGAGCCCGCGCCTGCGCCGGCTCCCGTGGCCGCGCCGACCCCCGCCGCGGACCACCCTGTCCCCACCCTCGACCTGAACACCGCCACCGACGAGGCCTTCGCCGCGGGCGTGCCCGGCGTCGGCAAGAAGATGATCCACGAGTTCGAGGAGTACCGCCCCTACGTCTCCATCGCGCAGTTCCGCAAGGAGATGGCCAAGTACGTCGACGCGGCCACCATCGCCGAGTACGAGCGCTACGTCTACGTGCCGGTGGACCCCAACGCCTCCGACGCCGCCACTCTCCAGCAGCTCCCGGGCGTGACCGCGACCCAGGCCGAGGCGCTGGTCGCCGGGCGATCCTACGCCGACGCCGACGCCTTCCTCGCCGCGCTCACCGCGCAGGTGGGCGAGGACGCGGCGAAGGCCGGCGCGGGCCTGCTCAAGAAGTGAGCGCCGTCTCCACCGAGCTGGGCCTGCGGCGGGCGATGCTCGCCGTCGCTGTGTTGATCAGCGTCGGCACGCTCGCGGAGCTGCTGCTCATCGGCCACACGGAGAGCCCGGTGCAGCTCGTGCCCCTGTTCATGGGCGTCCTCGCGATCGGGGGCGCTGTGGCCCTGTGGCTCGCGCCCTCTCGGAAGACGGCGCTGGGCGTGCGGGTGCTCACCGGGGCGCTGCTGGCGGGGGCGCTCCTCGGGGTGTGGGAGCACCTGGAGCACAACTACGCCTTCGAGGCGGAGATCCGCCCCACCGCCGAGCCCCGGGAGCTGGCGGTCGAGGCGCTGCTGGGCGCGAACCCGTTGCTGGCGCCGGGGGCGTTCGCGGCGGCGGCGTTGCTGCTGGGGGCGGCGACCTGGCGGTCGTGAAGGGCTTGGAACCGATGGTGGACAAGGATGCGCTGGAGCAAGTTCTACGAGCGGATATGATCAGCGCCCAACCGTGAGAGCTGCTGTGGCCATCCGACTTCGTCGTCTTCGCTTTGCGGGATTCCGCGTTTTCTCTTCGCGGAGCCCCTCAGGCCGGGAAGGGGAGCTTCAGGAGCTCGTGCTCGCGCCACTTACCTTGATCATCGGACGGAACAACAGCGGCAAGAGTGCTTGCCTCCAGCTCACCCGTCTGGTCCTCAACGCGCTCGCGGCGAAGGGTGAGAATCCATTTCCGTTGAGTGTTGGCGGTGTATGCTTTGCCAATCGGTTCAAGGAACTCCTTCCCGGATATGAGTTCTTTCGACCCTTGGATATTCAGGTTCTTCTGGAGGACATCGAAAGCAACGCCAGTCGTGAGTTGTACGTTCAGCTCATCCAGCGGAGTGCAGAGTCAGAGGACGAGGCGCCAGTGGTTCGCCAGATGCGTTGGTACGGAGCGGACGTGGACGAGCAGAAGCGCCTGGGGCTTCTTCCCGACAATCCGGACGCCTCTGCTTGGCGACGGGGATGTCAGGGGCTTTTGACGGCCAGCCATCACCTTGGCCCCGCTCGTGAGGATGTAGAACGCTCCTATCCGACCTCTCCTCCTGGACGGGCTTCGATAGGAGGGCAAGCCCAAGCGATCGGTCACTCAGGTGAGTATGCACCCTGGTGGCTGTTTTACGATCGTGCTTTGCTGCGGGAGGTCAGCGCCTGGGCGGCCGACCATCTGGGGGTTCAGGGACTCCGCATCCAGCAGGAGGGAGAGCGTTTCCGATTGTTGGTCCAGCAGCCAGCAGGGGCCCTCAACCTCGCGGATGCTGGTGAGGGGCTCCGAGAGGTGGCGCCGATCCTGACCTTGGCGCTCTGGCGCAAGATGGGGAAGGGTCCAGGGCCATTCCTCGATGTCTATGAGGAACCTGAGCTCCATCTTCATGACGCGGTGCATGCTCCGCTGGGCGACCTCCTGCTGAACACAACGTTGAAGCGTCAGGGAACGACCCTGGTAGAGACGCACTCGGAGGCCTTGCTGCTCAGAGTACAGCGTAGGATCGCAGAGGGTCTCATCCCGGACGCGGAGCAGCAGGTCGCGCTCTACTTCGTTGACGACTCCGAAGCACCGGTTGCGCTCAGACGCATCCACTTCAACCCGGCCGGAGAGCCTGATTGGTGGCCGGAGGGGGTGTTTGCGGAGGCTTTCGAGGAGGTCAAAGCCATCCGAAGGGCACAGCGGTCGGGAGCCTGAGGCGATGCGCTTCGACCTCCAGCTCTCCGCGATGAATGCTGACGATGCGACCTTGGCGCTCCTGGATCAGATCCTGCGTCGGGTCGAAGTGGACGTGCATCTCGCGAGCATCAAGGATGCTGATCGGGTTGAGGACAGCAGGCTCTTCAAGACGAGTCGGCCGATGCAGCAGAGGTTCCTACGGGAGCTCGCCAAGAACTCAGGACGCCCGGTTGGGCATCCCAGGGAGTTCACCGTCAAGGACCCTGCCAGCGCCGTTGAGGGCCAGAGACTGGCCTATTCACCTCTGTCGCTCGTTGTGGAGAACGCCTTCTCAGACCGGGCGCTCATCGAGGCGGTGGTCCGCAAGCTGGGGGACCCCTGGTTGGTGGAGCTCTTCTTCGGAGCGCCGTCCCGTGAGGACCCTCCAGCGGTGTTCTGGCGAGGGGCAGGTGGTCATGGGCAGGTAAGCGACCATGTGGACGACCTTCTGAATGAGGCATCTACACGAGGGCGTGCGCCCCGAATCGTCGTTGTGACGGACAGCGACGGGGAATGGCGAGGCCACGTGGAGACCTGGGCGGCTGCCATACAACTCCACTGCCGAAATAGAGGCATCTCGTGCCATGTCCTGAAACAGCGGACCGCTGAGAACTACATCCCGGACGAGGTCTGGGATGCGTGGGCGAAGCTTCCTGCCCATCGGAACCACCGGGGGGTTGTGGTACATCTCAAGGCCCTGAGCGGTCCATTCCAGCGCGCCCATCTGAGAATGGGCAAAGCGGGGACGCCACCGTGGGATTCTTCGAACCCTGAATGTGCAAAGCTGTTTCGTGGCGTGAATGCGACGACCGAGGCTGCCCTGAAGGCCGCGCATTTGAAGGGTCGAGGGGAGGACATGAAGATCAAGATGCTCTCCACCTACGACGCCGACTACGGTGAAGCTGAGCTACGCCGACGCGACGAGTATAACGAACTCGACGATATGATAACCCTCATCGCGAATGAGATCTGAGCATGTCTACCAGCGAACAGCTCGAAGAGAGTCCGGAGATCACCCCTCAGGTGCTCCACATCACGGACCTCCTCAAGTGGGTGCGCAAGGGCCGGGTGCGGGTGCCGAACTTCCAGCGGGACTTCGTGTGGAACCGGCCCAGGATGCTGGACCTGTTCGACTCGATCCGCAAACAGTACCCGATCGGGACGCTGTTGTTCTGGAGACCGAGCACGCGATACCCGCTCCGCAATCGAATCGGCCCTCTCAGGACACCGGACGGTGACGAGAACCCTCTGATCGTCCTGGACGGTCAGCAACGACTCACAACGTTGGCTGGTGTGCTCCTGTTTGAGGCCATGGACACGGAGGAGAACGACTCGGACCCAGGGCGGTGGCAAGTCTACTTTGACGCATCAGGAGCTGGAGGTGGTGACTTCGTCCATCTGAAGGAGCCACCCTCCCCCTCCTGTGTGCTGGTACGCGACATGATGGACACCCTCTCCATGTATGACCTGGTGTCCAAGATGATGGAGAGCGTGCCTGACGGAGAGGATATCACGCCTCAAGCCAAGGCCGAGGCCCGCAAGGAGCGCAGCGAGTGGGTGCGGCGAGTACAGCGCGCAGCGAGCGCGATCACCAGCTACCGAATCCCCATCGTCGAGTTTGCGACCGACAACCTTCAACTCGCTATAGATAGCTTCAAGAGACTCAATCATAGTGGAATGATTATCGGTCCTGACGAGATGTTCACGGCCTTGACATACCTGGCAGAGGGAGAGCACGAGAGCTTTGCCCTCGCAACCCATATCGACGAACTCGTACATGAGGTCCAGCGTCGCGGCTTTGGCGAGATCGATCGGGTCATGGTGCTTCGTGCTGTGCTCGCGGCTGCGGATATGGACCCCTATCGCACCGAGTGGGATCGCCTGGGCGAGACGCTCAAGACATCGGCCAGAGAGAAGCTCCCCGATGCGATCGAGTCTGCCCGAGAGGGATTGATCCTGGCGATCGACTTTCTGCGCGGGGAGAACGTGTTCAACGAGCGAATGCTCCCCTATCGCATGCAGCTTGTTGCCCTTGGAGCGTTCTTTGCCCGCTGCCGGGCACCCACTGATGCGCAGCGGGCTGTTCTTAGACGTTGGCTCTGGGTCAGCTCCTTCACAGCGTGGTTCGGCTCCGGCAATCCGGCGAAGGTGCGGAGACTGATTGAGGTCTTGAAAGACGAGGTCGCTGCTGACAGAAACGCGACCAGCATCAAGGACTTTGACCTGGATGCCCCTGCCGAGCCCTTTCCCAAGCGCTACGACCTCAGGAGCGCGAGGGTGCGCGCATTGGTCTGCGCGCTACTTCACGATGGAGCCCTTGGACCGGACGGCACGGCGTTGAGCCCCAAAGAGGTCTCTCGCCAAGTGCTGGAACGTGGCCCTGAAGCCTTTGCGCGCATCTTCAACCGAACGACTGGTGACCCGAGCGAGCGTTGGATGTTCGCCAGCCCGGCAAACCGCATCCTGGACGTTGCACCGGACGTTCGCGGCCAAGCGAAGAACTGGCTGGTGGAGCTGGATTCAGCCCATGCCTCAGACATCTTCGCGAGCCATCATATGCCGGAGAGTGCAGATGGGTTGCTGCGTACCGATGACCGTACCACGTTGCTTACTCTGCGACTGCAGACCTTGAAACGGCTTGAACGCCGATTCATGGAGGAGCGGGGAGTGACCCCGCCCATCGTCGACGAACCAACGCTGAGCGCGCTTGATGTTGAGGACGACGCGCCGCTTGCAGATGACCTGGTGGACGACCGGGAGCCTTGAGGATCGCTGGTGGCCAGTTGCCGGTCGAGGCCCTTCACTTCGCCGCCGCCATCCCCTGATCGATGCAGTGCAGCAGGTCCGCGCGGACGTGGCCCAGCTCGATCTCGCGCTCGATCTCCCAGCGCTCCAGGGCCCCGGCGTCCACGGCCTCGCGCAGGAGCTTGATGAAGGACTCCTCCTGCCGGGGGTCGGGGTGGTGGGGGTAGATGTCCTGGCGCTCGAAGCGGCTGGAGACGCGGCCGGCCAGGGTGCGGCCCCGGCGGCGCAGGGCCTTCACGACCAGGCGCATGGCGTTGTAGGGGCTCAGGCCCTTGCGGACCCAGTGCTGGTGCTCCCAGTACTCCACCGGGCGCCCGCTCTTCCAGGGCCACCACATGTAGTTGGTGTTGTGGAGGATGCGGGTGTTCTCGTCGAGGATGTCCATCGAGTTCCACTCGTAGCCCAGGGTGCCGACGGTGTCGGGGTCCTCCAGGCGCAGGCGCTCCCACTCGCTGTAGTCCAGCTCGCCCCGGAACATCTTCTCGATGCGCTCCTCGAACTTCCAGTGGGTCATCTTGGCGCAGTCCATCAGCATCAGCGAGGTCTCGTAGGGGCCGTCGCGGTAGGGCGGCGGGGGGGCGGCCCACATCGCCTTGCCCTGCATGTCCATGCGCAGCAGCGGCAGCGGGTCCTTGATGGCGAACATGTCCGGGTCGGTGACCAGGGCCCGGCCCTTGAAGCCGGCCAGGGTCGGCGCCAGCATGCGGGTGGGCATGAAGGAGCACAAGTCGCCGTTGCGCCACTCGATCTTCACGCCGCCGCGCAGGTAGGAGTCGCCCTCGCGGCGGGTCAGCGCGTCGACCTCCTCGGCCCACATGATGTGGGGGGTGATGGTCACGTCCTCGCGCGACCAGCGCGCGAAGGAGTAGCCCGCGACCCGCGCCGGGATGGTCATGCGGGCGTTGCCCTGGATATAGACGGTGTACTGTTCGGGAGCTCCCATCGGGGCCCTCCTGGGGTCAGAGTTCGGGTCGGAGGCGGCCATGCGCACCGAGGCGATGATCATGGCGGGTGGCGGCGGCACGCGGATGCGCGCGTCGGGGATCGAGCTGCCCAAGCCGCTGGTGCAGGTGGCCGGGCGGCCCCTGATCGCGTGGAACCTTCGGTCGCTCCTGAGGCATGGGCTCCAGCATATCCGGGTGAGCGCGGCCGAGCGGCTGCATCCGGTCCGGGACTGGGCCGAGGGGCCGGGGCGGGCGATGGCTGAGGCGGCGGGGGCCACGCTGGAGCTGGATATCGAGACCACCCCGCTGGGCAACATCGGGGCCACCGGGCTGCGGGCGGGGCGCTGCGATCGGCTGCTGGTGGTCTTCGCGGACAACCTCACCGATCTGGACCTGGGGGCGCTGCTGTCCGCGCACCGGGGGGCGCTGACCCTGGCCGTGCACCACCACCCGATGCCCCTGGCCTACGGGCAGGTGGCGTTGGACGGCGATCGCATCCTCGCCTACCACGAGAAGCCGGTGCTGCAGGTGCCCGTGGCCAGCGGGCTGTACGTGATGGGCCCCGAGGCGATGGCCGTGGTGGCCGAGCGCGGGCGCTGCGGGGCCTCGGAGATGGTCCAGGCCGTGCTGGCCCGCGGCGCGCAGGTGACCGCGTACACGCACAGCGCGCGCTGGATCGACGTCAACGACGCCGAGCGCCTGGCCGCCGCGGCCGAGATCGCCGCCGCTATCGGCTGAGCATGGGGTCCAGGTCCAGGGCACGCTGGAGGGTCTCCGGGGTCTGACGGGCGACGGCGGCGAGCACCGCGCGCTCGTGGGTTTCGAAGCGGTCCACCCAGGCCTGCGCCGCGGGGGGCAGCGCGCCGGGCAGCGGGGTGAGCCCGTCGGGGCTGATCTGAGCGAGGCGCTCGCGCACGACGCCGTCGTCATCGAGCTGGTTGATGACGCGGGCGCCGCCGTCCAGCAGAGCGCGGAGCAGCGGCACCACGCCGTCGCTGTACCAGTCGGTGACCCGCTCGGCCAGCGACGGCGGCACCCGGGCGGGGTCCTCGCGCAGCTCGGCGAGCAGGCGGTCCTTCAGGCCGATGAGCTGCGCGGCCCGGGAGGCGCTCTCGGGGGCGACCGGCTCGCGCAGCAGGCGGTGGTACTTGGTGGGGATGGCGCCCAGCTCCCGGGCCCAGGCAGCGGGCAGGCCCACCAGGGTGTCCCGGTCGCCGATGGCGTCGATCACCGCGTCGTCCACGCACAGGAAGCTGCGGTGGTTGAGGCCCTCCACCCGGAAGTCGAGCCCCGGGAGGCCCAGCTCGGCGGCCACCCGGTCGGCGGTGGTGTGGGGCAGCTCGCAGATCCCGATGACCCGGGGGTGCCGCCGGGCCAGCGCGGCGGTGGACACCCCCAGGGGGTTGATCATGTTGAGGATCCAGGCGTCCGGGGCGTGCCGGGCCAGGGCCTCGGCCAGGTCCTCCAGGGGCTCGGCCATCTGGCGGGCGACGTAGAGGGCGGCGGGGCCGAGGGTCTCGTCGGCGGGGCAGCCCAGGGCCCAGGCGCGGCGCTCGGCGTCGGCCCGGCCGCCCATGCCGCCGTAGCGGATCTGGACGAGCACGAAGTCGGCGCCCTCGACCGCCGGGGCGAGCGCGGTGTGGACCGCCACCGGCGCGTCGAGGTTGGCGCGGGCGTGGGCGGCGATGAGGCCCAGGCGCTCGACGCTGCGGCCGTGCAGGGACAGCGCCATCGGCGGCAGGTCCCGCAGGGCCTGGAGGAGCGACACCGTGAACGGCGTGCTCGCGCCCAGCACGGCGAGGCGCTTCACGCCGCACCCCGCAGCCGCAGCATGTTCTCCAGCCCGAGCAGCACGGAGTCGTCGTCTTCCTCGCCGGTCTCGACCCCCTCGCGCCAGTCCTGGCCGGTGTCCCAGCACGCGGCGGCGGCGTGGGCGGCGACCTGCCCGGCCCAGGCGGGGCCCAGGGCGACGCCGAGGCCCCCCATGATCACGAAGCGCTCGATGCCCACGTCGATGTGCACGGCGGCCAGGGCCCGGCCCAGGGGCGCGGCCAGGCGGTCGGCGACCCGCAGCGCCCAGGGGTCGTGGGGGTAGTGGGCGGCCAGGTCCTCGGCGGTGACCTCTCCCTGGGCCCAGGGGGGCGGGTTCGGCTCCTGTCGGGCCTGCCAGGGCACCGCGCGTCCGGACGACAAGGCCCCCAGATGGCCGACGCCACCGCAGTCACAGCGGGGCGCGTCGCTGGACCAGTCCATGCGCAGGTGCCCCAGCTCGCCGCCCCGCCCGTGGGCCCCCACCGCCGGCTGGCCGTCGATGAAGACCTTGTGGCCGACGCCGCTGGACACGGTGACCACGCACAGGCTGTCGCGGCGGTCGCGCAGGTAGCGGTAGCCCGCGCCGGTGACGTCGTTGACGACGTGCAGCGCGGCCTGCGGCCAGGCCTGGCGAAGCAGGGCGGGCAGGTCCACCGGGCCGCCGACCCGGTCGCCCCACAGGGTGGGGGCCTTCCAGGCGCGGCCGGCCGGGTCGGTGGGGCCGGGGAAGCCCAGGCCCAGGCGGTCGGGGGCGGGGACCCCCAGCGCCGCGGCCAGCTCGACGAGGGCGGCCAGCAGAGCCTCGACCAGGGCGGGGCCGTCCAGCGCGGGGTGCTGCACGAAGCCCGGCGCGGGCACCCGGCGCACCCGCAGCGCGCCGTCGACCCGCGTGGCGCCGCGCAGGCTCGTGCCGCCCAGATCGACGAGCAGATCGCTCACGCCGCCAGCCGCCGCCGCATGACCTCGTAGGCCCCGTCGAAGAACGCGGCGTCGCCGATGATGGTGATGCGCCCCATCGCCAGGGGCAGGACCACGTTGGGCTGCCCGCCGCGGTGCTCGGTGCAGTCCCGGATGGCCGCGTCGAACAGCTCCGGGGTGAGGGCCTCGTGCCAGGTGGGCAGCTCCAGGTCGTGGAGCAGCTTGAGCATGCGGTCCAGCTCGGTCGTCGGCATCAGGCCCCGGGCGGCGGACAGCGCGCTGCACATCGCCATGTCGATGGCCACGGCGTGGCCGTGGTGCAGGCCGAAGCCCACCCGGGCCTCCAGGGCGGGGCTGATGCTGTGCCCGAAGTCCACCGGGCGCTCCCAGGTGCGGTCCTCGTAGAGGTTGGGCTCCAGCTCCTCCAGCATGCCCAGGATGGCCCGGCGGATGACCTCGACGCCGCTGTCGGCCGGGGTCTCGAAGCCCGAGTCCAGCAGGGCGCGGCCGTCGGCCTCCAGGAGCCGGAACAGCCGGGGATCCCGGATGACCGCCATCTTGATGATCTCGGAGAGGCCCTCGGAGATCCGGCCCCGCTGGAGGGTGCGCAGCAGCAGGGGCAGCACGAAGACCTGATCGGGGGCGTGGTAGCAGCCCAGCGCGCTCTTCTTGCCGGCGAAGTTGACCGCGCCCTTGACCCCCACCGCCGCGTCGACCTGGCCGACCAGGGTGGTGGGCAGGCGGATGTGCTTGATGCCCCGCCGGATCCAGGAGGCCGCGAAGGTGACGAGGTCCATGACCGTGCCCCCGCCGAAGGAGATCAGCACCCCGCGCCGGGTGATGCCGTTCTGGTAGGCGGTGCGACAGATGTCCTCGACCTTCTCCAGGGACTTCTGCTGCTGGGCCTCGCGGCAGGGCAGGACCAGCATGGGCAGGTCGCGGCCCATGCCCTGGAGGACCGCGCGGAGCTGCTGTCCGTACAGCTCCGCCACGGTGGGCGTGGTGACGAGCAGGGCGTCCTTGTGCTTCAGCGCGTCGAGCAGGGCGACGGCCAGCCCCCCCAGGCCGCCGCCGACCATGTGGACGTCGTAGCGAGCGCCTCGGTCGGCCTGGACCGAGCGCAAGAAGCCGAGGTCGGTGTCCGCGTGGAGCTTGCGCGCGGGCAGGATCATGGGGTCCTCCTCGTGGCTTGCCAGACGACCATCTTCAGGGGAAGAGGGCCGGGGTTCTCCAGGCTGTGTGTGCCGCCGGGCCGGTTCACCACCAGATCCCCGGCCTGCACCGTCACGGTCTTGTCGTCCAGGACCATCACGCCCCGGCCCGCGAAGATGAAGTAGTGCTCCTCCTCCTCGGCCTCGTGGGTGTGCAGGCCCACGCTGCAGCCGGGGGGCACGATGGTCATGTCGACGAAGTCGAAGGCGCTGCCGTCGTCCTGGGTGAGCACGCGGCGGAACAGGACCTCACCCTTGCCGTCGTGGGCGTCTGTGGGCACGAGGGTCTGGGACGAGAAGCGGATGACCTTGGATTGCACGTCGATCCTCGTGTCCGGAGAGCGGGGCTGAGGGGCGGCTCAAACCACCCCAGGAGTGACAGACGCATAAGCGGACAGATTGGATCGGTACCAATCCACACATTTCTCAAGACCGGCGTCGATGTCGATCCCCGGCGTCCAACCGAGCAGCTCCCGGGCGAGGGTGGAGTCGCCGGAGACCGCATTGATCTCGGTGCCTTTGGAGCGCACCCGGGCGGGATCGGTCTCGACGATCGGCTCGATCCCCAGGATGCGCCCGACCCGCTCCACCAGCCCCCCGATGGAGATCAGCTCCCGCCCGGAGAGGTTCAGGGTGCGCCCGTTGACCGCGTCGGAGACCCCGGCGGCCAGGTAGCCCTCGATCTGGTCGTCGACGTGCACGAAGTCCCGCTCGGGGTGCAGGTTGCCCAGCTTGATGTGCGGCCCGGCCAGGAGCTGGGTGATGACCGTGGGCACGATGTTGCGCAGGGACTGGCGCGGCCCGTAGGTGAAGAAGGTCCGCAGGATCGTGGCGTCGAGGCCGAAGCCGTGGTGCCAGGACTCGACGAGCTTCTCCTGGGCGATCTTGCTGGCGGCGTAGGGGGAGCGGGCCTCCAGGGGGTGGGCCTCGTCGATGGGCACGTAGCGGGCCACGCCGTAGACCTGGGAGGAGGACGCCAGCACCACCCGGGCGCCGAGGTTTCGGGCGACCTGGAGCACGTTGTAGGTGCCCACGATGTTGGTCTGCACATACGAGCCCGGGGCCTGGAGCGACCAGGGCACCGTGCTGAGCGCGGCGAGGTGGAAGATGAGGTCCACCCCCTCGGCCGCGCGGGCGACGGTGTCGGGGTCGCGGATGTCCCCCGGCACGCGGCGGACCCGGGGCGAGGCCGGGCTCTGATCGAGCCAGCTCGAGCCCGTGCCCGCGCCGTACTGGACCAGGGCGCGCACGTCGGCGCCCTCCCGGACCAGCCCTTCGCAGAGGGGGGTTCCCATGAAGCCATCGGGGCCGGTGACGAGGACGCGTCGGTGTCGGTAGCGCATGCGCGCTCAATACCATACCCAGGGGGGCGGGTGAGCGAACCCGCCATCCTCGCTATGGGTGATCCGAATGACGACGGTGCTGGTGACGGGCATGCAGGGCTGGATCGGGCGCTTTGTGCAGGCCCGCTGGCCGGCGCGCGACCTGGTCGGCGTGGGGCGAAGCCCCGAGGTCCCTGGCTTCTCCGACGGACGGCCGCTGCCCCCGGGGCTCGCGCTTCAGCCCGCGCGCTACGCGCCCCTGGACCTGCGCAACGCCGAGGCGGTGGACGCGCTCATCGCCCGGGAGCGCCCCGGGCTGGTCCTGCACCTGGCCGGCGGCACCCACACCGCGCCCCCCGCGCTGCTGCACGACCTCAACGTCACCGCCAGCGTCGCCCTGGTGCGGTCCCTGGGGCGGCATGTGCCCGGCGCGCGCCTGGTGATGGGCTCCACCGGCTCCATCTACGGCGAGACCCTGCGGGCCCCCCAGGACGAGACCCACCCCTGCCACCCGGTCACCGACTACGCCCGCTCCAAGCTGGCCGCCGAGCAGGCCGCTGCGCAGGCCGCCGAGCAGGCCGGGGTGTCCTTCGTGAGCGCGCGGATCTTCAACGTGATCGGGCCCGGCACCCCGCCCAGCTACCTGCCCGGGGTGCTGGCCAGCCAGATCGCCGCGATCCTGAACGGCGCCCCC
The DNA here is from genome assembly GCA_020632795.1 of Alphaproteobacteria bacterium. Classification (GTDB taxonomy): domain Bacteria; phylum Myxococcota_A; class UBA796; order UBA796; family CAJQPC01; genus JACKEV01. Next base: position 281,788 of record JACKEV010000015.1, on the reverse strand, counting down.
CCCCGCATCCAGGTCGGGCCGCTGACCACCAGCCGGGACTACATCGACGTGCGGGACGTGGCCGACGCGCTGCGGCTCATCGCAGAGTCCGATGTCCAGGGCGTCATCAACGTCGGCTCGGGGGAGGAGACCGTCATCCGGCGGATCTTGGAGCTCCTGATGGAGATCGCCCGGGGGCGCGGGGCTCCTGAGGTGACGATCGACTGGCTGCCGCCGCGCCCGTCGAACCTGAACCGCCAGGTCGCGGGGGTGGCCCGGTTGGCCGAGCTCGGATTCGAACCGATCCATTCCCTGCGCCAGAGCCTCTTGGCTCTCCTCGAAGACTGCTTGCACGGAGCCCTTGATGCCGCGACGACCTGACCGCCTGCGGGTGGCCACCTTCTACAGCTACATGTGCTCGGGCGGAGACGAGAACCGCGTCCTCCAATACCTGGGCTCTCGCGACGACAGCCGCTTCGAGCTGTTCGTGATCAACGGCATCCAGCCCGACCCCGACAGCGAGGCGCTCAACGGCCCCATGCAGCAGCGGGTCCGGGACACCGGGGTGGAGCTGATCAACCTGGGCATCCCCTCGGACCACCAGCGCCGGGTGGACGACCCCGGCCTGGGGCTGGCCGCGGACCAGGCGAAGAACTTCGCCCGCATGGTGCGGCGGCTGGCCCGGGTGCTCAAGGAGAAGCAGATCGATCTGGTGGACGGCCGCAACAACATGGGCACGCTGGTGGGCACCTGGGGCGCGAAGCTGGCCGGGACGCGGGCGGTGGTCTCCACCAACTACGAGCTGACCCGCTTCCACCCGCCGGGCTGGCGGCAGCTCGGCCAGGCGACCTACCGCATGGTCGACGCGCTGGTGTGTGACTCGGACGCCTGTCTGGACGACATGCGCGACTGGATGCGCTGGCCGCCCCCTGGCTTCTGTGTGCCCAACGGCATCATCCCGCCCGCGCCCACCCGCGACGCGGCGGACATGCGTGCCGAGCTGGGCATCCCGGCGGACGCGGTGGTCATCGGCGAGGTGGCCCGGGTCCAGCGCATCAAGGGCCAGGACCTGCTGCTGGAGGCCGGCGCGCGGCTTGTGAAGGAGTTCCCCAAGGCGTTCTTCCTGATCGTGGGGTATCCGCAGCAGGCCCAGGACTACCAGGACGACCTGCGCCGCATCGTCGCGCAGAACCAGATGGAGGACCGGGTGGCGTTTGTGTCGTATCCCGGGCCCATCGGCGATCTGTGGCAGCTCATCGACATCCACGCCCACCCCACCCGCCAGGACAGCTCCCCCATCGCGCTGATGGAGGGCATGTCCCTGGGCAAGCCCGTGGTCACCACCCTCATCGGAGGCATCCACGAGATCATCACGAACGAGGAGACCGGCCTGCTCATCGACGCGGACGACGGGGAGGCGCTGTACCGGTCGCTGCGGCGGCTGCTGGGCGAGCCCGCGTTCGCGGCGCGGCTGGGCGCGGCGGCGAAGGCGCGGCATCGGAAGAACCACTCGCAGGAGACGATGGCGCGGAACCAGGAGGCGGTGTACGACGAGGTGTGGGCGGCGCCGTTTCGGGGGCGGTGAGCGCTCTACCGGTCGGGGTCCATGCGTCAGGTGTCATCCAACTCCGGGCAGTGTTTGGTATCGAAAGCCTCATCCAGGTAGCCGATAACTGTGTTCTCGCCGCCGATGTACATATCTCCATACACCTTCCCGTGTAGGACATCGTCGCTGGTGTGGCGGCGGATCGTGAAGTCGCCCTCCCAGACGTTGAAGTCCTCGACGTACTCGTCGTTGGGGTCGGAGGACGGCTGCCACGCCTCGTCGGGGTAGCGTTTGATGTGGAGAATGTTGATCCCGACAGACCCGACTTCTACACTTGCGCCCCGTCCGAACCGACCGTCGTCGTCACCGAAACCAGCCAGGTCTGCATCTGCATCCGCGACCGTGGCGGAGATCCAGACCTCCCACAGATCAGAGGGCATCTGGGCGCGCCAGGCCTCCAACTGGTCCTGGAGGAATGCTGGGACCTCGGACGACGCAGGTCGACGCCAACCTGAGCGACCTAGCTCGGCATATCCCTGGCAGCCGGTGGACGAGTTTGTCAGGACGATCCAGATCTGTGATGGATCGTTGGGACCGCTGCTGTGGTTCTTCCACCAGAATGAGGTCAACTCGGGGAGGGGTTCGCCGTCCACCGTCGTGCTGGAGCAGCCTGCTGCCAGGAGCAGCGCGGCGCACAGGGCAACGCGGGCGGTACGGCCGCTGGGTGGAGGATGGGGGTCAGCGGGTGGTGGCGGTATCTTCAACCAGAATCTCCCGGAGTATGGAGTCACCGGTGTCGGTCGGCACATTGTGACAAACGGTGGAGCAGGCGGTGAGGGCGAGGAGGACGATCACATCGGCATGCTACGACGCGGCCCGCCGGCTTCGTGCCTCATTCCTCGACCTCGACGAACATCTCGCCCTCGACGATGTTGAGGAAACCCCAGCAGACGACGCGGGTGTCATCACGCAGAGCGCAGGTCGCGGTGGGGTGGGCAGAGAGTTGGGTGAAGACGCCCTCCGGAGGCTCCAGAGGGGCGTTTTCGCCCTGTGTGCCACCTCCCCAGCAGGTGATCCCACCATCCTGTCGAATGCCGCAGGCGTGAGCGAGGGGAGAGACGGCGACCTTGGAGAACAGGACGTCCGTTGGAGGAGAGGACTGCCCGTAGGTGTCGGAGCCCCAGCACCAGACATAGCCCTCCCGGTGGACGGCGCAGGAGTTGACCAGCCCGCAGGACACGTCCACCCAGCCGTCGCCGTGCTCCTCGTAGCTACGCCCACCGAAGCCCCAGTCCACGAGCAGGCCCTGAGCATCCAGCGTGCAGATGTTCTCGCCGTTGTTGAAGTCGGTGAAGGGGCCTTCGTTGAACCAGAGCTCCTCCTGCAGGGTGGTGTCGTGCCAGCAGGTCAAGGCGCCGTCGTCGGAGAGCGCGCAGGGGATGGGTGCTCCAGAGCCGGTCAATCCTACCTGGGTGAAGGTACGATCTTCGACGACGACGACCTCGTCCGAGTTCGGATTCGGGCGGCAGAGGAGGCTGTGTCCTTCCGTGATCACGCAGAAGATGGCACCCTGTCCGGCCACCCAGATGGCAGAAACATCAGGGTTGTCACGGGGGTCGAGCCCTGAGCAGCGGTAGGTCCCGTCGAAGCGAGTCGCGCACACCGCACCGTCCCGGTCGAGTTGGATCCAACCGGTGTCTGGGGTCACAGCGACGTTACGCCGTGGGTGGCCGGTCTGGGTGTCGCCGGAGTCACCGGAGTCGGTCGGCACATCGTGACAACCGGGGGAGCACGCGGTGAGGGCGAGGAGGAACATCATAGCTGAATGGGGCCGATCTGGTTTACGATCTCTTCGATGGACTCTTCAAGGCGTTCGATTTCTTCTGGAGTGAGAGGGATCTCCCACTCTGGCTCCCAGCGTTGACGAAAGCCGCAGATGCAGGAGTCTTCTGAGGCATTCAACCAGTCGGCGATCACCTCTCGATTGAGAGCTAGGATGTCATCACTGTAGGGGCTCCCCAGCGCCGCCACGAACGCTCCGAATGGTGTGATGATATCGGAGGAGGGGGTCGCAGCATACTGCCACATGGCCCAACCGAGGCTTCCTCCGACGGGTATTCCCAGATTCTCTGAATCATCCCCATCACGATCCCCGAATCTTTCTGTGAACGCTGCCCGCACCCTCAATGTGCCAGTGAGCGGAACACCGAACACTGACTGATAAATCGACGACAAATCCTCCCCCACCTCAACCTCCACAAGATCTCCCAATGCCATCCGGATGGCCGTGCGCTTGGATGTGTCGTCCATCCAACAGAACATGCTGTAGAGACAACTCCGGTTGGCGCCGTACAGGCTTACGGCGAGTTCGATGAACAGGTCCGTAAGCATCTGCCGGACGGCTTGGCCGAGGATCCTGGGTACATTGACGTCCCTGAGGAAGGCTGCGATGTTGACGGTCAGCCCCAGGGGGGGGACCGTGACGTCTTGATCCAGAGCATTTGTCACTGCTTCGAGCGCGCCCCCCGTGCCCTCCAACAATGTTGGCAAGCCGCCGAGAATCTCGTCGTCCATGCGGGCCATTGCGGTGACCACATGCGCTACCGCGTCAAAGGCCTGGGCCACTTGGAGCGTGGGCTTGACGTCTCGCCACCACTGGAACCACGCGGTGGCCAACCCTTGCTGCTCAGGGGCGACGTTGGGCGGTGACTCATAGGTGCTACCGAACTCCTCGAACATGGATGCGTACTCTTGTACGCAGTAGCCCAGGTAGATGATGGGTGTGGGCAATGGCCATTCGAACTCCTCCTCCTCGACAGCACCTGACCAGTCCTCGGCGTCATCCATGGAGCGGGCGATGGCCATCGCACCTTCCCGGTCCACACCGAGAAGATCCTCCATGGCGGAGTCAGGGTCGACCAAGGGTTCAAGGTAAGGGCCCAGACCGTCAAGCTCTGCGGCAAACTCGCTGCTTTCATCGCGAAACTTGTCCGACGAGCGCCTGGCGACGGCCCGAAGCAGCTCTGGCATTGTGAGCAAGTGCGTCACGTCGCCGAGTTGGGAGGCATGCAGCATGGCGATGATGAGGTGAGAGAAAGACGCGTTCGCGAACAGCCCATCTGCGTTGGATGACTCGAACTGTTCGATGGACGCGACTGTTCGTTCCAGGATCTCGGTGATCTCCACGAATCGGTCCGCGAGTGTTGAGGCGAGCACCATTCGCACCCCGCCAAAGCCCAGCAGGGGACCCAGATCACGAGCCAGTCCAAACAGAAAACGCCCTCCCCCCGTGTTGTTGACCCAGTCCAGGAAATCCAGCACGGGCTGAAGCTGAGGGGTGATGGAATCGTCGACGTCACTCGGCAGGATGGCCTCGTTGGTGGTGATGGGGAGGGGGTCGCTGTCCATCAATTCAAGGAGGTCGTTGATCTCGACAATCTCCTCTTCAGTGAAGAGCCCGGTCTCGACCGCGAACCGCCAGTCAAGCGGGAACGGCCAAGCACCTGGAAGGCCCGGGAACACAGGAAGAACCTCACCCGAGAGGGCAATGGGGTCCCCCGATCGGGCGGCGGCGATGAGTTCAAACAGGTTGATGAACGCGGTGAGCCATGTGGACTGCCCAAACGAGAGGTGGCTGCGCATGAGGAGGTATGGATTGTCGGGGCGAGCCGTCGCGAAGACTGTTGTGAGTGGATCCTCCCATGTGCCTTCCTCGTTGATGAATCCGGCGATACGGAACGTGGTTCCTCGGACCTCCATGAAGTTCATATGGAGTCTGTTGAACAGTCGATCAAGCGTCGAGCGAGTTCCACGGACGCCCCAGCCTGACGGGTAGGTGACGAGGGGTTGTGACTTGGCGCTGCGGATCCATGAGCCGGTGAGGGCGCTGGTCAACAGACTGGACAAGACATCAAGATAGGTTGACTGTTCCGTGTCAAGAGAGGTCGCCCAGGCCCCACCATAGGCAGGCCGGGTGTCGATCGTATAGTCAAATGACCGTGCCCAGTTTCCAGAGGATGTTCCGTCAGCTGGCAACTCTGGGAAGGGCGCTGTAAGGAAGCGCATCAGGGTCTTGACTTCGTCTTCATCCGGGAGAGGGTTCCCTATGTGAACGGAGGACAGAGGAACCCCGACACCGGGACTCTCATGACACGGCAGCCCGAGGTCGGCCAGAGGATCCCCGACGCTCTCCAACGTCAGTGCCCCGATGTTGGCTGAACCACCCGTCTCGTCGCCGTCCTGCTGGACCCAAGGGGGCACCGTCCCGCCGGCACCCTGGAAGACGGGTGGGGTGGACCGGCTGCCGATGGTCCCGACGTTCACCACCCGCTTCGAGCCACCGACCTGAGCACGGGCAGGGGTGGGGGTGTTGCTCACTGGACGCTGCTTGCGCCCTTTTCCCGCAGCTCCAACGGAGCTCCCCGAAGCGGACAACGCGGAGAGACCCGAAAGGGTTTGTGGATCCTGCCCGATGTCGGGCCAGGATGCCGTCTCCCAGCGAAACGCTGGCGGACCGACAGGCCGCGTGACCTTGCTGGCCTTGGTCGGCGGTGGCGGCAGTGTCAACCTGGCTGACCTCGGCGCAGGCAGGTTCTTTGGCGTCCTCCCGACCCCTGCGGGCCAGGGCTCTCCCCCATTGCACGAGCACGAGCGTCCAGAAGCAGGTGGCGGGCCCACAGGCGCCGGGCCTCCGACTACGCTCCAGTCCACCGGTTTGATCTGCGCCATCATACCCTCCAAGTCTATCCGCGCGTGCTTCGACCCGCCGTGTCAAAGGACGGCGCCTCTACGATCCAGGCCGCAGAGGCGCCTTCGAGGTGATCAGGTGCACATCTTGAACACCCCGGCCGCCGAGACGATCGCAGTGCGCCGGTCCGAGCCTGTGGTGGTGTTGCGGCAGGCCAAGCTCAGCTTCATCTTGAGGCCGAAATTGGACGAGTCGGAGTACCCGTCCTGGATGGCTTGACCGTCGGTGCTCACGGCCGTGAACAGCGCCGATGGGCTGGAGGAGGGCGCCCACACCTTGCCGTCCATGCTGTGCCAGATCACGACAGTCCACTCCATGTTGCTGGTGATGTTCTCGGTGTTCGTGTGGACCGTGATGCCCTCGATGTGGGGGCCAAGGTCAGTGATCTGGGGCAGGTCGAGGTCGATGTAGAGCCAGGAGTCCTGGACACCGTCGGTCTCGATCAGGCGCTTGTAAAAGAACGGGATGACGCGACACTTCTGCATGGTTGCCTCCTTGGGCGGCCCCCCTCAGGCGAGGGCTTGGTTGTCGTGTAAGATTCCATGCAAGAATCAGGCCGGAGCATCACGCCGCACCACACGACACGACACCACATCACAGAGGCCGAACGGACAAACTCTGGCGAGGCCATCTTCGTCATCCGTGACGCAGCCTGCGTCATGGATGACGCAAGCTACTTCTCCATCCCCTGAGTGACCCATCGTCTTCAGTGCCGAAGGCGCGGCACCGGGAAGACCACACGCAGGAGACGATGGCGGGGACCCAGGAGACTGTGTACGACGAGGTGTGGGCGGCGCCGTTTCGGGGGAGGTGAGCGCTCTACCGGGCGGGGTCCACGCGTCAGGTGTCATCCAACTCCGGGCAGTGCTCGGCATCCCATGACTCGTTGAGGTCGCCGATGACCACGGTTTCGGTGCCGAAGTACAGCTCGCCGGAGACCCGGCCATGCAGGACGTCGTCGCTGGTGTGGCGGCGGATCGTGAAGTCACCCTCCCAGATGTTGAATTCATCGAGGTACTCCTCGTCGCGGCCAGAGGAGGGCTGCCACACCTCGTCGGGATGGCGCTTGATGTGGATGACGTGGACGTCGACGGAGCCCACGCTCGGCCCGGCCCCCCTGAGCCGCCCGTCCTCGTCGGTGAACCCCGCCAGGTCTGCGTCCGGGTCTGCGACGGAGGCAGAGATCCAGACCTCCCACAGATCAGAGGGCATCTGGGCGCGCCAGGCCTCCAACTGGGCCTGGAGGAATGCTGGGACCTCGGATGAGACCGGTCGACTCCATCCCGCGCGGCCCAGCTCGGCATATCCCTGGCAGCCGGCGGACGAGCTGGTCAGGATCATTTCGATCTGTGATGGATCGTTGCGGCCTCCGCTGTGGTTCTTCCACCAGAATGAGGTCAACTCGGGGAGGGGATCGCCGTCAACCGTCGTGCTGGAGCAGCCCGCAGCCAGGAGCAGCATGGCGCACAGGGCAACGCGGGACCTGCGGCCGCTGGGTGGAGGATGGGGGTCAGCGGGTGGTGGCGGTACCTTCAACCTGAACCTCTCGGAGCACGGAGTTCCCGGTGCCGGACGGCCTGCTGTGGCAACCGGACGAGCAGGCGGTGAGGGCGAGGAGGACGATCACATCGGCATTCTACGGCGCCGCTCGCCGGCTTCGCGCCTCATTCCTCCTCAACCTCGACGAGCTTGCCGCCCTCGGCGACGTCAAAACCACCCCAGCAGACGATGCGGGTGTCATCGCGAAGGGCGCAGTTGGCGGTGGGATAGGCTGCTATCTGGCTGAAGACGCCCTCCGGTGGTGCAAGAAGAGCGTTCTCGCCCCGTGTACCGCCGCCCCAGCAGGTGACACCACCGTCCTGCCGGATGCCGCAGGCGTGAGCAAGGGGAGAGACGGCGACCTTGGAGAACAGGACGTCCGTTGGAGGAGAGGACTGTCCGTAGGTGTCGGAGCCCCAGCACCAGACATAGCCCTCCCGGTGGACGGCGCAGGAGTTGACCAGCCCACAGGAGACGTCCACCCAGCCGTCGCCGTGCTCTTCGTAGCTATGCCCACCGAAGCCCCAGTCCACGAACAGGCCCTGAGCATCCAGCGTGCAGATGTTCTCGCCGTTGTTGAAGTCGGTGAAGGGGCCTTCGTTGAACCAGAGCTCCTCCTGCAGGGTGGTGTCGTACCAGCAGGTGATCGAGCCGTCCTCTGCGAGGGCACAGACCGCAGGGTTGCCCATGGCGGTCAATCCTACCTGGGTGAAGGTACGATCTTCGACGACGACGACCTCGTCCGAGTTCGGATTCGGGCGGCAGAGGAGGCTGTGTCCTTCCGTGATCACGCAGAAGATGGCACCCTGTCCGGCCACCCAGATGGCAGAAACATCAGGGTTGTCACGGGGGTCGAGCCCTGAGCAGCGGTAGGTCCCGTCGAAGCGGGTCGCGCACACCGCACCGTCCCGGTCGAGTTGGACCCAGCCCGTGTCCGGAGTCACAGCGACGTTACGCCGCGGGTTGCCGGTCAGGGGGTCGCCGGAGTCACCGGTGTCGGTCGGCACATCGTGACAACCGCGGGAGCAGGCGGCGAGGGCGAGGAGGATGAGCACGCCCCCATTCTACGACCCAACCGGCGGGCCTCGGGCCAGCCAACGCCCCATCTACGCCACCCCCGCGAGGCCACCTCACCTCCCTGACCGGGGCGCGCCCACATCTCCCCCCGAACCCGCTACACTCCTCCCTGCCGGGCTCCCGCGGGACTCCGGTGCGATTTCCGAAAACAGTTCTGTCACTGCCCTAAGTCTCGCACCTCCTCCTCCCCGGGTCCCGGCGACCCCTCCCTCCCCTCGAGCCCGTGCCGACCCGCGAAGACATCGTCGCCTCCGAAGACCTGCTGCTCTTCGTCAACGCCTGCTTCGTGTGCACGGGCCAGTCCGAGTACTACGGGCCGGCGGGGGCGCAGAGCCTGAGCCTGCGCTTCCTGCACCGCTACATCGGCGGCAACTACCGGCGGCTCTACGCCCGCACCCTGGCGGCGGGCATCAACCACCACAACCAGGCCCTGGTCCTCCGCACCCTGCTGGCCTCCGGCGCGCCGGCCGAGCCCGAGGCCCGCGCCGAGGAGGGCGCCCTCATCGCCGCCGCCCTGCGCCGCCTGCCCGCCCACCGGGCCTGGAAGCTGCTCGGCGCCCTGGTCCGGGACCGGGTGAACAACCGGCGGGCCCGCGCGGTGGCCCGGGCCTTCGCGCAGGAGCGGCGGGACCTGGGCTTCGACGCCCTCAAGTACCGCCGCCACGTCCGCGCCGTGGTCCGCCACTTCCACATCCCGCTGCCCGAGCCCGAGGAGCTGCCGCCCTTCCTGTTCCTCGGCCGCCGGGTGCGCCGCTACCGCACCGAGCGCTTCGAGGCCTGGCGCCAGGCCTGGCACAGCGAGGAGGCGCTGTACGCGCTGCCCTACACCGTGGCCGAGGGCTTCGCCGCCCACCACCGCGTGCCCCGCGCCCGCTTCCTGGAGCGCATCCAGCCCATGATGACCCCGGGGGAGCGCAGCCGGCTGATGAAGACCCTCGGCCGGCACGACGTCTCCGCCGACGTCGACCTGCGCCGCATGCCCCTGACCCGGCTGTGCCTCTACGTGCTCTCCCTCCCCAGGGACCAGCGCGAGGCCCGCCGCGCCGAGCTGGAGCAGGCCCTGGCGCGCTGCGCCGAAGGGGTGCTCGCCCGACGGCCCCTGCGCCTGGGGCGGGTGGCCCTGGTGCTGGACCGCAGCCGCTCGGCCCGAGGCTCGCACCAGAAGCGCAACCGCCCTCTGGCCGTGGCGCTGGGCACCCTGGCGCTCGCCCGCGCTGCAGGGCAGCAGGCGCGGGCGTTCTGGACCGAGGACTGCAACGATCCCCTGCTCATCGATGCTTCGGGAAACACCTCGCTGGGGCGGCCGCTGCTCGACGCCCTGGACTGGCAGCCCGGCCTCGTGCTGATCGTGTCGGATGGCTACGAGAACGGCCCCCCCGGCGCGGCCGACGAGGTGGCCCGGATCCACCACGCCCGGATCGGCCGCCGGCCCCTCATCCTGCACCTGAACCCGGTGTTCGACTCCGAGCGCTACGCCCCGCGCGGCCTGGGGCCCCACATCCCCACCTTCGGCCTGCGGGACGCCGAGGACCTGCCGGCGGTGCTCCAGCTCGCCCGGCTGGCCGTGGGGGACCTGAGCCTGGCGGACGTGGAGGCCTGGCTGGGGGCCTGCGCGGCGCGGCTGCTGGAGGACGCCCCATGAAGCTCTCCTTCGACGGCCTGTACCCCGCGCCCGCCCAGGTCTGGGGGGCCGTGCGCCTGGTGCCCCTGCTGCGGGAGGACGTGGCGGGCGACCTGCGGCTGGCGAAGCGGGTCTACCCGGGCGGCGTGCTCGGCGCGGTCGTGGAGGGGCGCCCCGACGAGCCCGGCCTGCGCTACTACGCCTGGGTGCCCCACGGCCTCGTCCTCAACTGGACCCGCGACGGCGCCGAGGTCGCCACCGGGCACGTCGAGAAGGGCAGGGGCGGCAAGCCCGACCGCCTGGCCCGCACCACCCACCTGGCCCACCGCATGGTGAAGCGGGAGGGGCGCAATCAGCTCCGCATCCTGCCGCTGCACCTGGCGATGGAGGGGCTCTTGTCCCTCTACTTCAACGGCCCGGAGATCGCGTGGCCCGGCTACGCCGAGGCGGTGCTGCGTCGGGGGCTGTCGCCCCGGGTGGAGTGGTCGCTGGGCGGCCGGGGCGTGCCCGACCTGTCCGACGCCCTGGGGCTGTTCGAGATCCTGGCCGGGCAGGTCGGCGTGCTGGTGTTCGTGGGGGACGCCCTGGGGGCGGCCTTCGTCACCCCCCACCCCAGCGACTACCGCGCCCTCCACGGGAGCCTCATCGAGGACTTCTTCGGCCGGATGCTGGCCTGGTATGGCCTGTATGACAGCCCGCCGGAGTTCCGGGTGCGCCTGGAGGCCCGGCGGGTCTCCACCCTGGCCGACCTGCGCGCCGAGCTGGCCCGCCAGGAGCAGGGCTGGGCCGACTTCCGGGCCTTCATGGCCTCGGGCCTGATGGGGCGGGAGGTCGACGCCACGCTGGTGCGGCGCTGCGGGCCCTTCCAACTCCACCGCTTCCTGACCCGCTTCGAGGACCAGGCCCCCGACGCCCACGAGCACCACATCGGCGAGGTCCTCCTGCGCGGGGACGGGCAGATCGAGTACCTCAAGACGATGCGGCTCAGCCGAGGGCAGATCCGCCGGGTGCGCATCCTGCGGCACCTCGCGGCCCACGACTGGCACCTGCCCCGGGCGATGAAGGCCTGGACCGGCGGCGGGCGCCTGGACACCCGCATGCGCGGCGATGGGCTGGGCTACATGCTGGATGATGTGGCGCTGGCGCGGGTGCTGGGGCGATAAAGGGCCTGCGGACATTTTCTGTCCGGGCCGCTTTGCATCGGGTTGACATCTCTGAATAGGGGCTCCGTGACTTCACGGACACCTCGTGCGACACCGGATCAACCCCCTCGTGGACTACGCGTTCAAGCGCTTGCTGGGCACCGAGGCCAACAAGAACCTCACCCTGCACTTCCTCAACGCGATCCTGCGACCCCGTCCGCCCATCGCGGAGATCGCGCTGGTCGACCCCTTCAACGGCCGCGACCACGCCGAGGACAAGCTCAGCGTCGTCGACGTCAAGGCCCGCGACGTCCTGGGGCGGGGCTTTCAGATCGAGGTGCAGGTCCGGCTTCACCAGGCCGTCCGCGAGCGCGCGCTGTACACCTGGGCGGACCTCTACCAGGAGCAGCTCGGCCGGGGGGAGGACTACCAGACCCTCCAGCCGGTGTACGCCATCTGGCTGCTGGACGAGGTGCTGCTGCCGGAGAGCCCGGCGGTCCACCACCGGTTCACCGCCTTCGACCGGGAGCATGGGGTGACCCTCTGCGACCACCTCAACCTGCACGTCCTCGAGCTGCCCAAGCTGCCCCGGCTGCAGGAACCGCTTGATGACGAGCAGCGGTGGTGTACATTCTTCAGGCAGGCTCGGCGCTGGACCGAGCTGCCCCGCACCCTGGACACCCCGGAGTTGAGGCAGGCGATGGGCACCCTGATCGAGATCTCCGACCGTGAGCGCGAGTACCACCGGTACGCGTCGCGCCTCGACGCCCTCCGGGTGCAGCGGACCATCGAGAACGCCGAGCGCGAGGCGCGCACCCTGCTGGCCGAGGCCGAGGCCCGGCTGGAGGCCGAGCGGGCCGAGCGGGCCGCCGTCGAGGCCCGGCTGGAGGCCGAGCGGGCCGCCGCCGCGCTCAGGCTGGAGCAGGCCCGGCAGGCCCTCCGCGACGCCGGGCTGGACCCCGACGCGCTCCTGCCGCCCGAGCCCTGAACCTCACAGCTCCCCCTCATCCCCGTCCAGCTCGCCGTAGCGCTCCAGCTTGCGGTAGAGGGTGCGCCGGTCGATGTCCAGGATGCGGGCGGCCTCGGCCTTGTTGCCCTCCACCGCCGCGAGGACCCCCAGGATGTGCCGCCGCTCCACCTCGGCCATGGACACCAGCCCGTAGGCCAGGCCGTCCGGGCTCTGCTCCTCGATGACCCCCTCGCGGACCTCGCGGGGCAGGTCCGCCAGCACCAGGCGGTCGTGCTCGGTGAGGGCGACCGCGCCCGCGATGCAGTTCTCCAGCTCCCGCACGTTGCCGGGCCAGTCGTAGCTGACCAGGGCGCGGGCGGCGGCGGTGGTGAGGCCCAGCACCCGCCGCCCGCTGCGGGCGGCGGCCTTCTCCAGGAAGTGCTGGGCCAGGGTGAGCACGTCCCCGGCGCGGTCGCGCAGCGGGGGGAGGGTGATGCGCACCACCGCCAGCCGGTAGAACAGGTCGCTTCGGAAGCGCCCGGCCTGCACCTCGGCGCGCAGGTCGCGGTTGGTGGCCGCCAGCACCCGGCAGCGCACGGGGACCTCCCGGTCGCTGCCCACCGGCCGCACGCGGGACTCCTGGAGGGCCCGCAGCAGCTTGGGCTGGAGGGCCAGGGGCAGATCCCCGATCTCGTCCAGCAGGAGCGTGCCCTCGCCGCACTCCACGAACAGGCCCCGCCGGTCGGTCCGCGCGTCGGTGAAGGCGCCCCGGACATGCCCGAACAGCTCGCTCTCCAGCAGCGGCTCGGGCAGGGTCGCGCAGTTGACCGCCACGAAGGGGTGCGGGGCGCGGGGGGAGCCCTCGTGCAGGGCGCGGGCGACCAGCTCCTTGCCAGTGCCCGTCTCGCCCGCGATCAGCACGGGCACGTCCGCCCGGGCGGCCCGGGGTAGCAGGTCGAAGATGGCCCGCATCGCCGGGCTGTTGCCCACGATGTCGGTGCGCGGCTGGCCCCGCAGGGAGCGCCGCAGCCGCCGGACCTCCTCGTGCAGCCGGCGGTGCTGGAGCGCCCGGGTCACGCTCAGCTCCAGCGGCTCGATCTCCACCGGCTTGGAGAGGAAGTCGTAGACCCCGGTGCGGATGGCCTCGACCGCCGCGCTGATGCTGCCGAACGCGGTGAGCACGATGACCGGCAGCTCGGGGTAGCGGGCCTGGATCTCGGCGCTGAGCTGGAGCCCGGTCATGCCCTTCATGCGCAGGTCGGTCACCACCACGTCCACCGGGGTCTCGGCGAGGACCTCCAGCGCCTCGTCCCCCGAGCTGGCGCCGGTGGCGCGGTGGCCGGCGGCCTGCATGGTCTCCACGAGCAGGCGGACCATGGCGGCGTCGTCGTCGACGAGGAGGATGTGGCCGTTCATGAAACCGCTCCCTGGGGGAGGATGACCAGGAAGCGGGCGCCGCCGCCCTCCGCGTCCTCGACGCGCAGGGTGCCGCCGTGATCCTGGACCACCCGCCGGACGATGCTCAGCCCCAGGCCCGTGCCCTCGCCCGGCGGCTTGGTGGTGAAGAAGGGCTCGAAGATGCGCTCGCGCAGCTCCGGGGGCACCCCCGGCCCCTGGTCCTCGACGCACAGCGTGGCCTCGCCCTGGGGGCCGGGCCGGGCGCACACCCGCACCCGCCCGCCCTCCGGGGAGACGTGCACGGCGTTGAGGGTCAGGTTCGTGATGACGTGGGTGAGCTGCTCGGGGTCGAGCACGACCGGCATCCCCTCGGGGGGCACGTCCAGCTCCAGGGTCACCCCGCGGTGGCGGGCCTCGGTGGTGAGCAGCTCGGCGGTGTTGAGGACGAGCGCGGCCAGGTCGCTGCGCCGCACCTCGGGGGCCGCGCCGCGGGCGAAGGCCATCATCAGCCGGACGATGCGGCTGATGCGGGCGACCTGCTCGCGGATGGTGGCGGCGTCGGCCTGCACGCCGGGGTCGTCCACCTTGCGCTCGATCAGGCGGGAGCGCCCCGAGATGACGTTGAGGGGCGTGCCCAGCTCGTGGGCCACGCCGGCGGAGAGCACGCCCAGGGTGCGCAGGCGGTCGGAGTGCTGGAGGGCCCGCTCGGCCTCCAGGCGGGCCTGGGCCTCCTCGGCGGCCAGGCGCTGGAGCCGGTCGAGGTCCGTCGACATGCGCTCCAGCGCGCGGGCCAGCAGGGTCAGCTCGTCGTTGCCCGTGACCTCGACCCCGTGGGAGAGGTCGCCCCGGGCCACCTCGCGGGTCTTCTCGACCAGGCGGTCCACCCGGGTGCCCACCATGAGCTGCCCGGCCGCCAGGGCCGTGACCCCGGTGAGCAGCGTGATGATGAGGATGCTGAACAGCGCGGCGGTCACGCTGCGCCGCACGAAGGCGTCGCGGCCGGCCAGGGGGCGGGTGACCTCCACCACCCGCAGCGGGCCCGCCGCGCCGGGCACCGGGGCCCAGGCGATGACCGCCGGGCCGCTGGCGGCGCGCCCGAGCTGCACGATGCTCTGGCCGTGCTCCAGGGCGCCGATGAGGTTCGGCGGGGCGTCCAGGGCGTCGGGGTTGCGCCAGGCCAGGGCGACCTCCTCCCCGGAGAGCGAGGCGAGCAGCGCGGCGAGGGGCTCGTCCTCGCGAGGGCTGAGGTGGCTGGTCAGGGTGGCGATGCTCTGGGCCACGAGCACCGCCTCGGCCCGGTGCTCCTGCTCCAGGAGCGCGCTCTCCTGCATGAGGACCACCACCTCCAGCACCATCAGGACCGCCGCGGTGACCGCCGCCAGGAGCAGGGAGAGCCGGAGGGTGAGTCGCATTGGGGGACACTATAACATTCTCGCCACAGTGTGATGCAAATTGCTACACCTGTGGCTGAATGCGTCAGGGCGCCCCGCCGGGTTGCGCTGACGGAGACCGTCGCTGGGCCCTTCGCTTCCCGGAGCCGGGCGCCTGCTGGCACGCCGCTTGCTTTGGCGGCGCTGCCGGAGGTGCATCATGCCAACGACCTCGTCTGCCCTGCAGACGCTCACCCGGAACGCCACGTCGGGGTTCCTCGTCTTCCTCATCGCGCTGCCGCTGTGCCTGGGGATCGCCCTCGCCAGCGGCTTCCCCCCCGTTGCCGGCGTGCTGACCGCCATCGTCGGCGGCCTGCTGTGCAGCCACCTCGGCAGCGCCCCCCTGACCATCAAGGGGCCCGCGGCCGGGCTCATCGTCATCTCGATCGGCGCGGTCACCGAGCTGGGCATGGGCGACCCCGAGCTGGGCTACCGCCGCGCCCTTGCCGTCGGCGTGGTCGCGGCCGTCGTGCAGATCGGCTTCGCCGCGGTCCGCGCCGACCGGCTGGCCACCATCATGCCGCCCTCGGTGGTCCATGGCATGCTCGCGGCCATCGGCGTCATCATCATCGCCAAGCAGGCCCCCATCGTGCTGGGGGTCCAGGGGGCCCACGGCGAGCCCCTGGAGATGCTCGCCGCGCTGCCCCGCTACGTGGCCGAGGCCAACCCCGCCATCGTGATCATCGGCGCGGCCTCGCTGGCCATCCTCTTCGGGATGCCTCGGATCCCGGCGCTCAGGAAGGTGCCCGCGCCGCTGGTGGTGCTGCTGGTCTCGGTGCCGCTGGGGCTGGCGCTGGGGCTGTCCGACGGCGCGTCCGGGACCCTGGGCGGGCTGTCCTACGCGGTGGACGACCGCTACCTGGTGCGGCTCCCCGGGAACCTCCTGGAGGCGGTGACCACGCCGGACTTCTCGGTGATCACCTCGGCGACCTCCATCAAGTACGTCGCGATGTACGCCCTGGTCGGCTCGGTGGAGTCCCTGCTCAGCGCCCTGGCGGTGGACGCGATGGACCCGGCGAAGCGGGCCTCGGACCTGCGCCGCGACCTGCTGATCACCGGCGCGGGCAACCTCGTGGCCGCCAGCATCGGCGGGCTCCCGATGATCTCGGAGATCGTCCGCTCCAAGGCGAACATCGACGCCGGGGCCACCGGGCCCTGGTCCAACTTCTTCCACGGGCTGTTCCTGCTGCTGTTCGTGGCGCTGCTGCCCGGCACCCTCCAGCTCATCCCCCTGGCGGCGCTGGCCGCGATGCTGGTGGTCACCGGCACCCGGCTGGCCTCCCCCAAGGAGTTCAAGCACACCCTGGACATCGGCTGGGACCAGCTCCTGCTCTTCGTGAGCACGATGCTGGTGACCCTGGCCACCGACCTGCTCATCGGCGTGGGGGTCGGGCTGGCGCTCAAGCTGGTGCTGCACCTCGTGCGGGGGCGGGACCTCGTCGGCATGCTGCGGCGCCCGGCGCAGATCACCCGCAGCGGCGCGCTGCTGCTGGTGCAGGTCACCGGGCCGATGGCCTTCACGAACCTGCTCTCCCTGGAGAGCGACCTGCGCCGGGCCCTGACCCCCGAGGTGCAGGAGGTCCGCGTGGACCTGCGCCAGGCCCGCTTCGTGGACCACACCACCCTGGAGCGGCTCCAGGGCATGGCCAACGAGTGGCCCCACGCGCGGCTGGAGCTGGTGGGCCTCGACGCCCTCAAGCCCGCCGCCGACCACCCCACCGCGTTCCGCATCCAGGCCTGAGAGGGAGCCGCCATGAACACCTGGACCTGCCCCGAGGAGCGCCGACGGCTGCTGGAGCACGCCGTGGCCCACGCCGCGCACCTGCTCCCCGGCCAGCGCCCCATCGAAGCCTTTGTCCATCACAACACCCTTCACCCCTTCGAGGACATGGCCTTCGAGGACGCCGTAGTGCTGGCCGCCGACCTGTACGGCGCCCGCGCCTTCATGCCCGAGGCGGACTTCCGCGCCGCCTGGGCCGAGGGCCGCGTCCTGGACCGCGACCTGGACGCGGTGCTCGCGCGGCGTGTCCCCGATGGCCGATTCGAAGCGATCCCCCCCGAGATTGGCGAGCGTGAGGCGGTCCGACGGCTGATGCTGTGGCTGCCCCCCGACGCCAGCGGACCTGCCCTGGAGTGGCGCCTCGCGGAGACCGACGCGCTGCGTTCTCTCCCCCCCTGGCTGCCTCGGGACGCGCGGGAGCGCCTGCTCCAGGGCAACACTGAGGGGGTCGGCGGCACCCTGCAGCGCCTCTGGGCGGCGTGCAGGGCGTATGCCGACCGGCCCGGCCCGCCGCCGGCCCCCTCTCGCCCCCGGGATCAGGTGATCCTGGAGCGCGGCCAGGACCCCGACGCCCTGGTCCACCCGGTGCTCATCCGCTGGTGCATGGCCTACCTGGACCACGGGCAGGCCTGGTGGTCCATGCCCCAGCGGGAGGAGGGCTTCTACCGGGCGATGCTGCGGGTCCTCGCCCAGGGGGGCGTGCCGCTCCGGGGGTGGATGCGGCCGCTGCGCGCGCAGGCGCGGGACCTGCTGGCGTCCGGGGCCGACGCCGCGGACTGCGCCCACGCCGGCCTGCTGGCCCTGGACATCGCCGAGGACGACATCGAGGCGGTGGTGACCGCGACCCTGCTGGCCCTTCCCGGCTGGCCCGGGATGTTCGTGCAGCTCACGGAGCGGCCGGACCTGGCCCCGGGGCGCAAGCCGCCCACGGTCCTCATGGACTTCCTGGCGGTCCGCCTGATGCTGGACGTCGCCGCGCTGGGCGGCCCCGCTCCTGCCGTGCAGGGGGCGCCCGTCGAGGCCGTCGGCCGGGACGCCTGGCGCCTGTTCCACGCGGCGCTGCTGCTCGGCCTGCTCCCGGAGGAGCTGGGGGAGGCGGGGCTGGCCGAGGTCCAGGGGCTGCTCGACCGCTGGCCCCTGGTGTCGCGCCAGCGCCTCTGGCAGCTCGCCTACGAGCGGCGCTACCGGGTGCAGGTGCTCGACGCGCTGGAGGCGCACCACCGCGTCCTGCAGGAGGGGGGCATGCCGCCCACGCCCGACGCCCAGGTGGTCACCTGCATCGACGACCGCGAGGAGTCGCTGCGGCGCCACCTGGAGGAGCTGGACCCCCGGTGGGAGACCCTCGGAGCGGCGGGGTTCTACGGCGTGGCGATGGCCTACCGGGGCCTCCACGACGCCCACCCCCGGCCGCTGTGCCCGGCCGGCCTCGTGCCCCGGCACCTGGTGGAGGAGCGCCCAGCCCCCGAGCACGTCGGGGCGTTCGCGACCCGGCGGGCCTCCCGGACCCGTCTCGGGCGCATGTCCGAGGCGCTCAGCGGCGGCTCCCGCACCCTGCTCAGCGGCGGCATGCTCGCCCTGGCCGGGCTGTGGTCCCTGGTCCCGCTGACCACCCGGCTGCTCGCCCCCTCCCTGCACGCCCGGGTCGGCGGCAAGGACGCGCCCGTGCCCACGGTGCTCACCCTGGAGCGCGACCCCGCGCAGCCCGAGAAGGACGGCTTCCTGCTGGGGTTCACCGTGGACGAGATGGTCGGCGTGGTCGCGGGCGTGCTCAAGGGCATGGGCCTGGTGCGCGGCTTCGCGCCGCTGGTGGTCTTCCTGGGGCACGGCTCCTCGTCCCTGAACAACCCCCACGAGGCCGCCCACGACTGCGGCGCCTGCGGGGGCGGGCGCGGGGGGCCCAACGCGCGGGCCTTCGCGATCATGGCCAACCGGCCGGACGTGCGGGCGCGGCTCCGGGCCGAGGGGGTGGACATCCCGGCGGAGACCTGGTTCGTCGGGGGCTACCACAACACCGCCAACGACGCCGTGGACTGGTACGACCTCGACCGGGTGCCCGCGCGGCACCGCGACGTGCTCGCCCGGCTGCGCGCGGACCTGGACGAGGCCCGCCGCCGGGACGCCCACGAGCGCTGCCGGCGCTTCGAGAGCGCCGCTCTGGACCTGAGCCCGACCGAGGCCCTGCGCCACGTCGAGGACCGCGCCGAGGACCTCGCCCAGCCCCGCCCCGAGTACGGCCACGCCACCAACGCGCTCTGCTTCGTGGGCCGCCGGTCGTGGAGCCGGGGGCTGTTCCTGGACCGCCGCGTCTTCCTGACCTCCTACGACAGCGACACCGACCCCGACGGCGCGGTGCTGGAGGGGCTGCTGGCCAGCGTGGGGCCGGTCGGCGCGGGCATCAACCTGGAGTATTGGTTCTCCTTCGTCGACCCGGTCCGCTACGGCTCCGGCACGAAGCTGCCCCACAACATCGTCGGGCTGCTGGGCGTCATGGACGGCCACGCCTCGGATCTGCGCACGGGGCTGCCCTGGCAGATGGTCGAGATCCATGAGCCCGTGCGGCTCCTGGTGGTCGTCGAGGCCCGGCCCCGCCAGCTCGAAGCCCTGCTGGGCCGACAGCCGGGGCTGCGCAGCCTGGTCCTGCACCGCTGGATCCTCCTGGCCGCGTTCGACCCGGAGACCGGGCGCTCCTGGTTCTTCACCGAGGACGGCTTCGCGCCGCACTTCCCGGAGCAGCGGGACCTCCCCCGGACCGGCACCTCGGCGGACTGGTACGGCGGCAAGCGCGGGCACCTGCCCCCCGCCACGATCCTGGCCGGCTGCCCCAAGCCGCCGGACGCCACCGAGGAGGCCGCGTGATGGTCGCCACCCTCGCGTCGACGCTGGGCTTCATCGCCCTGACCGCCGCGCCCGCAGCGCTGCTGGTGCTCGCGCTGTCGCTGCTGCTGGCGCCGGAGATGCCGGAGCGGCGGGTCCACCAGATCGTGGCCACGGGGCTGAGCGTGGGGCTGGCCTGCACCCTCGCGGTGGCTGTGCTCCAGCCCCTGCTGGGCGTCCCGCTGTCGGTGGACCTGGGGCAGGTGCTGGCCGTGCGGGGCTACCACCTGGACCTGGGCTTCGTGCTGGACGGCCCGGCGCTCACGCTGCTGGCCCTCGACCTCGCGCTGTGCGGGCTCGTCGGGCTGTTCTCGGCCCGCTACCTGCACCAGGAGGCGGGCTTCCGGCGCTTCTACGTGCTCCTGATGCTGCTCGCGGTGGGGGTCTCCGTCATCGCCACGGCCCGCGGGCTGGACCTCCTGTTCGCCGGCTGGGAGCTGGTGGGGCTGTCCTCCGCGTTGCTGATCGCCTTCTTCCACCAGCGGCCCGACCCCGTGGCCCACGGCCTGCGGGCCTACGCGGTCTACCGGACCACGGACGTGGGGCTGCTGCTGGGGCTGGTGCTGCTGCACCACCTGGCGGGGAGCGCCGAGCTGGCCCGGCTGGGGGAGCTGCCGCTCGGGCCGGAGAGCTGGCTGATCGCCGGGCTGCTGGTGTTCGGGGCGATGGGCAAGGGGGCGAGCGTGCCGTTCACCGGCTGGCTGCCCCGGGCGATGGAGGGGCCCACCCCGTCCAGCGCCATCTTCTACGGGGCGCTGTCCATCCACGCCTCGCCCTTCCTGCTGCTGCGCATCCAGCCCCTGCTGGACAGTCACGTCGCCCTGCGCGTCGCGGTCGTGGTCATCGGCCTGGTGACCGCCCTCCACGCCTCGATGGTGGGGCGGGTGCAGGCGGACATCAAGACCTCGCTGGGGTACGCCTCGGTGGCGCAGGTGGGGCTGATCTGGATCTGGGCCGGGCTGGGGTGGGAGCACCTCGCCCTGGCCCACATCGCCGGGCACGCCTCCCTGCGGACCTGGCAGCTCCTGCGGGCGCCGAACCTGCTCCACGACCGACACCACCTCTCCACGCTGCTGGGGGGCGAGCCCGGGCGGGCCGGCCTCCACCTGGAGCGGCTCCTGCCCCGCAGCCTGGAGCGGCGGCTCTACGCCGTCTCCCTGGAGCGCTGGTTCCTGGATGAGCTGCTCGACGGCGTGCTGCGCGCGGTCTTCGGCCCGCTGCGGGCGTTGGACCGGCTGGACCAGCGCTGGGGAGAGACCCTGGACACCCCCACCCCGCCGGCGCTCGGCGCCCCGAAGGAGGTGACCCGATGAACCCGCTGCTCGCCACGCTCGTCGCGATCGTGGCCAACCTCCTCGCGGGCCTGACCGCCCTGCGGTCCACGCGCGGCGAGGCCCGGGCGTCCGCCCTGACCGGCGCCGTGGTGACCCTCGGCGCGGCCGGGTTCTGCGCGCTGCCCCTGCTCATCCACGGGGAGTCCATCCACATGGCCCTGGCCGGGGTCCCCCTGCGGGCCGACGCGCTGACCGGGACCCTCCTGCTGCCGCTCGGGCTGGCCGTGGGGGGGCTGGCCGTGGCGCTGCCCCGCCAGCACGCCCTGCCCCGCGTGATGGCGGCGGCCTCCTTCGCCCTGGCGGCGGTCGAGCTGGCCCTGGTCGCGGACGCCCTGGCCCTGCTGGTGTTCGCGGAGCTGGCCTCCGGGCTGGCGGTGGCCTGGGGCCTGGGGGCCGTCCGGCGCCGGGACGCCGGGGAGGGGCGGGCGGCCATGGGCTACCTGGCGCTCTCCGGCGTGCTGGCCCTCGGCGCGCTGGTCCTGGCCGCGTCCCGGGGCGAGGCCTTCCGCTCGCTGGGGGCCGTGGCGCCGGTCGAGCTGGACCTGGCCGCGCTGCTGCTGGGCGCGGCGATGCTCCGGCTGGGTGTCATGCCCCTCCACACCGGGCTGGTCTCCGCGATGCAGGGCCGACCGGCCGGCCGCGCGGCGCTGCTCGCGGTGCCCCTGGGCGCCGTGGTCACGGTGATCCGGGTGGTGCAGCCGGCCATGACCTCGACCACCTGGGGCGTGGCGCTGCTCGCGGTGGCGGCGGCGGCCGCCCTGCTCGCGCTGGCGGCGCAGGATCTGGGGCGCTCGGCGGGCTGGACCCTGGCCGCGATGCACGGCCTGCTGCTCGCCGGCACCGCAGAGCCCGCCCCGGTGGGCGCGGTGGGGGGCGCGCTCCTGTGGGCCGCGCTCATCCTCTCCGAGGTGGGCTTCGTCCTGGCCATCGTGATGGTGGTCCAGCGGCTCGGCGCGGTGGACCTGCGGCGCCTGCACGGCCTGCAGCTCGCCGCGCCCAGGCTGTCCCTGGCCTTCCTGCTCGTGGTCCTGACCCTCTCGGGGGCGCCGGGCACGCTGGAGTTCGTGGCCGAGGATCTGCTGCTGCACGGCGCCAGCTCCCGCGGCCTCGTGGGCACGGCGTTGGCGGTGATCACCATCGCGCTGGTCGGCTTCAACGCGCTGCGCCTCTACGTCCGCGTCTTCTACGGCCCCTCGGACCCCTCGCGGGTGGACATGGACGCCCGCCGCTGGGAGCAGGGGGTGCTGCTGGCGCTGGTGGCGCTGCTCATGGCGGGCGGCGTGGCCCCGGGCCTGCTGCCCATCGTGGCGCGGGCGGCGGCCTCCGCGGTGGGGGGCTGAGATGGGCGCGCTCACAGTCCTGTTGCTGATGTCCGGCCTCGCGTTCGGCGCCGACGCCGGCTTCACCCTGGGGCAGGGCCTCAAGGTGGAGGGGGCGTCGGGGGCCAGCCTCACCGCCAGCATGTTCATGCAGGAGCGGCTCCTGGTGGACCCGGTCGCCTCCACCGAGGTCCTCCAGGTGCCGGTCCTTCGGCCGAACCTCCGGGTGGCCGCGGGCGAGCTGCCGCTGTCGGCCCGGGTCCAGGTGGAGCTGGCCGGGGCGTCGGCCTCGCTCCTGGACGCCCACGTCGACCTCAAGGGCCCCGCCGGCCTGGGCCTGCGGGCGGGGCGCTTCCTGGTGCCCTCCTGCCGGCAGCAGCTCACCCCGGTGTCGCGGCTCATCCTGCAGGACTTCGCCCCCAGCGCGAACGCCTTCCGCGCCGGGCGGGACCTGGGCGTCCAGGGGTCCTGGCAGCCGGAGGGGGGCCACGCCGACGTGCGGCTGGGGGTCTTCGACGGCCCCACCCTGGACGACGGCGGCAACGACCCCACCGCCATCGGCCGCGCGGCCGTCGGGTTCGGCGCGCCCATCCCCCTGGACGAGGGGCTGGGGCTGCGCGCCGAGGGGGTCGGCGTCTCGTTCGGCGTGTCCGGCCAGGCCCGCGCTCGCAGCCAGGCGGTCGTCGGCGCCGCCGAGCTGGCGCTCCGGGCCAGCGTCACCCAGCTCGTCGTGGAGGGCTTCGCCAGCCGCAGCGGGGACCTGGGCGGCTACGCCCAGCTCGGGATCGGCGTGTGGCCGGAGCACCTGCTGGTGGTGGGCCGGGTCGACCGCCTGCAGCAGGAGGGCGAGGGCACCACCTCCACGGAGGAGGGCCTGGTCTGGATGATCCGCCCCGAGCACGTCGTGCGGATCGGCGTGGCCCACCAGGCCACCCTGCCCGACGACGGCGCGGCGCACCACCAGGGTGTGCTCTCCGCGCAGGTCCGGATCTGAGGGCTACAGGCTGGACGCCGCCGCGCTGGCCCGCACCGTCGCCATCACCAGCAGCGTCTCCATCGGGTTCGCCCGCTGCGGGTCGGCGGCGTGGTGCGGGTGGTTCTGCAGGTGCGCCCGCAGCGGGTCGGTGTGCGCGAACACGCCGTAGTCGCTGGTGGTGGTGTCGGTGCCGGTGTTCGGGTCGCGCAGCATGGCGTGGGGGTGGTCGATCTCCCCGTGGGAGTGGGCGTACTCGATCACCAGCACGGGGCTGGAGACCCGGTAGTACACCGGCGACTGGTCGGCGGTGTCGCCGACCCAGGAGAACCGGGTGACGTCGAGGTTCGCCTCGATCCGGGTGTTCCAGGCGGCGGCCAGCGCGTCGTCCATGTCGCCGACGTAGGTGTCGATGAGCGCCCGCAGCAGGTCCTTCTGGGAGGCGTCCAGCGCTGAGGCCGCCAGCCCCTCCTGTTCGAACGCGGACACGTCGAAGTCCCGGCCGTCGTCGGTGTCGGAGAAGCCGACGTTGCTGGTGTAGAGGTCCTCGGGAAGGTCCGTGCCGATGGTCGCGGTGGCGAGCTGGCCGGCGTCCAGGCTCTGCGCCAGGGCGTAGGCGGCGGCCTCCTCGTCGGCGAAGGGGCTCACGCTCCCCACCGTCTTGGGGTCGGCCCCGGAGAAGGCCGGCGTGATGGTGACCTCGTCCCCGTGGACCAGGAAGTTGACCGCGAGGTGGTGGCCGTCGAGCTGCACGCCCCAGGAGGGGTCGGTCCCGGGGGAGCCGAACACCACGATGGTGTAGTACTGCGGGCCGTGCACGCGGTTCGGGTTGTCGGCGTAGCGCTCGGCGGTGGCCGGCTCGATGACGTTGATGATGTTGTCGACGTCCTCGTAGCCCTGGGTGCTCAGGAACGCGTCGAACACCGCGTAGGCGGCGGCGAGCTGGTCCTCGGAGAGGTCGCCGAAGGACAGCCCGCCGGTGCGGGGCATGTCCCCGATGTCGATGTTCGTCCACGAGTACAGCTCGACGTCGTCGAGGCAGTACAGCACCTCGGTCCGCTGGGTCTCGTCCAGCGAGGCCAGGAACGCGTTCACGGCGTCGGCCGCCGCGACGAGGGTGGCGTCGGTGGACACCGCGTCGGCCATGCCGGCGGTCTGAGAGCAGTCGATGTAGCTGACGGACCCGCTGTCATCGGCCTTGTCGTTGCAGGACAGCAGGGGGAGGAGGGCAAACAGAGAGAGAGCGCGCATCCTGGGCTCCAGGGGAATAGGGGTGGGGGGGCGGGTCCATTCAGCCACAGCCCCGGGCCCGGCGCGATTACATTCCCTTACGCCGAGCGAACACGAGGAGCAGCGCCAGGAAGGGCGCGATCCAGGCCCCACGCGGCGCGGCGCCGCAGCGCCGGTCGCCGCCCTTCGGCGGCGCGTCGCCTGTGTCCTCGATCTCGATGAGATCCGCCCCGTCGCAGTCCTGGTCGACGCCGTCGCCCGCGACCTCCGGCGCGCCCGGCCAGGTCGCGGGGTCGCCGTCGTCGCAGTCCTGGTCGTCGTCCACGGTCCCCGAGGGCTGCGCGCAGGCGGACACCGGCGCCTCGGGGTCCCCGAAGCCGTCCCCGTCGGCGTCCGTGTACCAGAGGCCCGGGTCGAGGGGCGCCTCGTCCACGGCCCCGTCGCAGTCCTCGTCCACCCCGTCGCAGCGCTCGGCGGCAGAGGGGTGGACCGCCGGGTCGTCGTCATCGCAGTCCCCGCCGGGGGCGCTGGCGTCCCCCTCGCCGGGGTCGACGCAGGACAGGTCGTCGGAGGCGACCACCGCGTCGTCTTCCGTGAAGCCGTCCTCATCGGCATCCTTGAAGCACAGCTCCGCGCCGTCGCAGTCGCCGTCCGTCCCGTCCGCGGGCACCTCCTCCGCGCCGGGGTGGACCTCAGGGGCCGCGTCGTCGCAGTCGAAGGCGGCGCAGGAGCCGTCGGCGTCGTCGTCCTGGCAGCGCGAGGTGAACACGGTGACCGCGCCGGCGTCGATGCCGACGTCGTCGTCCCCGATGGCGCCGACTGCCGGATCGTCGGCGCCGTCCCCGTCGATGTCCCCCGCCGCGAGGGCGAGCCCGAAGAAGTCCCGGCTGGCGCCCCTCGGGTCGACGAGCCGCTGCGCCCCGGCGGTATCCAGCCCCGCGCCCGTCCCGGGGAGCACGTAGGCCGAGCCGCTGAACAGCCCGCTCGGGTCGTCGTAGGGGGCCGCGACGAGCAGGTCGCCGATGCCGTCCCCGTTCACGTCCCGGGACGGGGCGATCTTGTAGCCGAAGGTATCGAAGCCCCCCCCGTCCGGGGCGACGAGGCGCTCCATCCGCGCGGCGTCCACGCCCGCCGCGCCGCCGTGGAACAGCAGCACCGCCCCTCGGTTGGACGCGTAGCCCGCCTCCCCGATCACGACGTCCGCGAAGCCGTCCCCGTCGACGTCCCCGGCCGGGGCCACCGCGCCGCCCATGCCCGAGGGGTCCTCCACCTCGTCGTCGGTGAGCTTCTGCGCGCCTGCGCCGTCCACCCCCGCGGCGCCGCCGTAGAAGACGTAGGCCGCGCCCCAGATGAGGCCGGGCCGATCCATGTGGTTCGCCCCCACGATCAGGTCGTCGAAGCCGTCGCCGTCGACGTCCCCGGCGGCCGCCACCGCCCAGCCGAAGGCGTCTCCCTCCCGCGCGTCGGGGGCCACCAGCTTCTGCGTCCGCGCCGCGTCCACCCCGGAGGCGTCGCCATAGAAGACCCAGGCCGCGCCCGCCTCGACGCCGTCGACGGTGTCGCCGTGGGCGCCGATGAGGACGTCGTCGAAGCCGTCGCGGTCGAGGTCCCCGGCGGCGGCCACGGCGCGGCCGAACCGCGCCCGCGCGGCGGGCTCCGTGGCGGTGAGGCGGTCCACCCGAGCCGGGTCGAGGCCGCCCGGGCCTCCGTAGTAGAGGTAGACCGCCCCGGCGTCCTCCGCGCCCTCGTCCACCTTGTAGCTCCCGACGAGGAGATCCTCGAACCCGTCCCCGTTGACGTCCCCGGCCGCGGCCAGCGCCTCGCCGAAGCGGTCGCCCACGGCGCCGTCGGCGGCGGTGAGCTGCTGCACCGCGCTGGCGTCGGGGCCGTCGGGGGTGCCGGGGTAGAGGTAGATCGCCCCGGCGTTCACGGCGCGCCCGTCGTGGCCGCGGGCGCCGACCACGACCTCCGCGTAGCCGTCACCGTCCAGGTCCACCACCGCGACCCCGCAGCCCAGCTCGTCCTCCCCAGCGCCGTCGGCGGCGGTCAGCCGGCTGGAGGCCAGGGGCGTGGCCTGGGCGGCGGCGAGCAGGATCGGCAGGATCACAGGGGGCTCCAGGTCTTCGCGAGGACAGAGGGTCGACCGGCCACGATGGATCAGGATAGGTGGCGCCCCACCGGCGGTGCGTCATGCCGTTTCGAAGCATCCTGTTCCTCTGCGTCGCCAACTCCGCCCGCAGCCAGATGGCCGAAGCCCTGGCCCGCCGCCGCTTCGGCGACGCGGTCCGGGTGCAGTCGGCGGGCAGCGCGCCGTCCCGCGTGAACCCCTACGCCCTGCGCGCCCTGGCCGAGCTGGGCATCGACGCCAGCGACCAGCGCAGCAAGCACGTCGACACCATCGACCCCAGCGGCGTCGACCTCGTCATCACCCTGTGCGCAGAGGAGTCCTGCCCGATCTTCCTGGGGGACGCCCGGCGCCTGAGCTGGGCGATGCCCGACCCGGACCGCTCGGGCGAGGACCTGAGCGATGCGGCGCGCATGGTGCACTTCCGGGCGGCCCGGGACGCGATCGCAGCGCGGCTTGAGGAGCTGATTCGGGTCAATCCGGCGCCGCCTTCGAGGCCGGAACGACGCGGATCGTGAGCGGCAGCCTGGCGGCCTGGACCCATGCCCCCTCGGAGAGCATGTCCAGACCGAACCAGTAGGTGCCCTCCCGCGCAAACCCGAGGGCGCCGGTGCGCGCGCGGATCCGGTAGCGCGAGCGGCGCTCCGTGATGCTCTGCTCCAGCAGCGTCAGGTGTTCGCCGGACGGCGTCTCCATCGTGAGCCGGACGGAGAAGCTGCGCTCGACGGTGTCGTCCGGATCCTCCTTGTAGAAGTGGGCGACCAGGGAGATGTTGTGGACCCCCGCGGGCAGGGCGCGCGCCTGCAGGGACTCCAGCACGTTGAAGATGGAGAGGCTGTTCGAGTTGTCGTCGACGACCGCATCCTGGGCCAGGACGAACCATCCGAGGCGGAACATCACAACCCCTTTGCGCTCATTGGACGAGCAGCGTGCCGGAGCGGGACAGGGCGAAGGCGTCTGAGGACGACGGTCGCACGAGGGCGTCGGAGCTGAACAGCGCCCCGTCACCGCTGAGGTCAAACATCAGCTCTGCGGCGGTTGTTCGAGCGCCTTCCGATGCCCTCGGTGCTCCGGCGTCGTGTCCGTGCTCCTGGAGGGCGATGCTCTCGGCGACGCAGGCCACCAGGAAGGTGTTCAGGGACACGCCCTCCTGCTCCGCGATCAGCGCCGCGCGGGCGTGGAGGGACCGTGGCAGCCTGAGCCTGAGCTGACCGCTGTGCGGCCGCATCGTGCGAGGGCGGGGGAGCGCCTGTCCCCGCTCGGCCAGCACCTGGAGGAAGTCCTCGGCCACGGCCATCAGCTCGCCGATGGCTTCAGCCGGATCTTCTCCGAAGGCGCTCAGGCCCTCGATCTCTGGGACCAGCGCGATGAAGCCCTCGTCCTCTTCACTCCACTGGAGGGAGACGGAGTAGCGGAAGCTCATGGGTCTTCTCCTTTGAGCGTGTTGAGCAGCCTGTGCTCCTCGATGGCGAACAGGAGCTGCTTGACCTGATAAGGCTTGGCCTTGCCATCGCGCTCCTGGAAGTTCATCGGGGGGACCTGGGGGTTGGGGTGGACGTAGATCCGATGGCTGCCACTCTGACGCTTGAACGCGAAGCCTGCGGCCTCCGCCAGGGCGCACAGGTCGGTGAACCGGAGGTTCCTGGGAGACCGGCGCGCCGCGTTCAGGAGCCTGATGAGTCGAGCCATTCAGTGGTACCGTATATGGTACCACTAAGATCCGGCAACGTCGTCGTCAACCTCCCGCTGCCACCCTCAGCCCGGCCAGCGCCGGGTCCAGGCGGGCGTTGGCGTCATCGACCCGCAGGCAGAGGCGGACCTCCACCGCGCGAAGCTCGCCGCACGCCCAGCAGGGCCAGCGCGTGATCTCCGACGGTCCATCGTCAGGAAACAGGCGCAGGCCGCCGCGCGGCCGTCACTCCTCGATCCGCAGGCCCCCGACCAGGCCCTCGCCGAGCTGCCCCATCAGGGCGGCGACGTCGCCGTGGGGCACGTCGGGGTTGTCCCCCAGCACGACGTCTCCGCCCACCGAGGCCAGGCCGGCCAGCGGGGTGAGCGAGGTGAGCTGGAAGTTGAAGCGCAGCTCCAGGTCGCCCTCCACCGCGCGCAGAGCCTCCAGGCCCACCAGCGAGACCAGCGCGACGCTCCACCGGATGCGCAGGTCGCCGTGGACCTCCTCCAGGCTGCGCAGGGCGGTGAGGTCGATGAGGCGGTGGTTGGAGCCCAGCTCCAGGCTGCCGACCTCGCGCAGGCCGCTGAGGCCGTCGAGGCGCCGCAGCGCGCCGTTGTTGAGCACCCGCAGCGGCCCGTCGACCCGGGCCAGGCGCTCCACCCCGCGCAGATCCTCCAGGGCGGGGTTCAGCCGAACCACCATCGGGCCGTCCACCGCCTCCAGCCGCGTGAGCCCCTCCAGGGAGCGCAGCGCGTCGTTGGCGAGCAGGGTCAGCTCGCCGACCCGGCCCAGGTTGTCGAGGCCGCGCAGGTCCCACAGCTCCGGGTTGTGCTCGATGGTCACGGCCCCGGCGCGGGTCAGGGCCTCCAGGCCGCGCAGGGACTCCAGCGCGGGGTTGTGGGTCACGCGCAGCCAGGGCAGCTCGGCCACCGGGCCGAAGCCGCGCAGGCGCTCCAGGCTGGGGTTCGAGACGAGGTGGACGCCGCCGCCGACCTCGCGCAGGCCGCTGAGGCCGCCGAGGTCCTCCACGCCGATCTGGAGCAGGAGCAGCGCGCCGCCGATCCGCTCCAGGCTGCGCAGGGCGCGCAGGTCGTCGAGGCCGGGGTTGTCCATCAGCCGCAGGTCGTCGGTGATCTCGCGCAGGGACTCCAGGCCGCCGAGGTCCTCCAGCACGGGGTTGTCGTGCACGATGAGCCGGCCGGGCAGGGTCTCCAGCCACTCCAGCCCGTGCAGGCTGCGCAGCGCGGGGTTGTCCTGGAGCACGACGTCGCCCCAGAGCTGGCCCAGCGCGGGCAGGCCCCGCAGGTCAGCGAGGGCCCCGAGGCGGCGCAGCACGAGGTCGTCGTCCAGCCAGTCCAGGGCGTCGAGGCCGGAGAGGCGCTCGAACGCGGGCAGCTCCTCCAGCACGAGATCGCCGCCGACGCGGTGGAGCTGGCCCAGGCCGTCGAGGGTGCGCAGGCCGGGGCTACGCCGGATGACGAGGTCGCCGCCGACCCCGCAGACGCAGGACAGGCCGGAGAGGTCGGTGAGGTCGACGCTGTCGACGATGAGGTCTCCGTCGACCCCGTTGTAGCGCTCGCACAGCGCGTCCATCTGCGCGGCGGCGTCCGGGCCCTTCACGGTGACGTCGCCGGGGTGGGGCGCCGGCTGCTCGCAGCCCGGCGGCGGCGCGCAGACCTCACCCCCACGGGACCAGCCGCCGACCGGCGGCGGGCACGGGCCACCAGGGCCGGCGCTCAGCAGCAGGGTGATGAGCCAGAAGGGGGACACGCAGGACTCCGAACGAACAGAGTACCTGGACCGCAGGGCGGGCGGCGGGTTCCGGGTGACCGGGGCTCAGGGCTGCTGGGTGAGCTCGTCGAAGCGTCGGCGCTTCTCGGTGAGCCAGGGGGGTGGGTTGGTGGGGTCGGTGACCGCTTCGCAGTCACGCAGCAGCGCGCCGGTGAGTTCCGCGAACGCTGACGGTGCGCGCTCAAAGAGCGTCCAGATACGCTCGATGCCTTCCTGGAAGGACGCCGCAGCGCCGTGGGTGTCTCCCACATCGCGCCGCACATGCCCCAAGGTTCCCAGGCTCCTTGCGAGGTCTGGGGAGAAGGCGTCAGGGTGACCTCGTGCGATGTGGCGATAGAGATCGACGGCTTCCTGAGTAGCGACCATCGCTTCCTCGCGACGTCCCAACTCCTGGAGCCGATTTCCCAGGTTGTTGAGGCTGGCAGCGAGGTCTGGAGACAGTGCGTCGGAGCGGATACGTGCGAGTCGCCTTTTCAGGCTGATGGCCTCCAGAATGGACGTGAGGCCTTCCTCCCGACGGCCCAACTCCGAGAGCCTGTTGCCCAGGTTGTTCAGGCTCTTGGCAAGAACAGGGTTGTAAACTTCGGGTTTCGTGCGTGCGAGGAACCGATAGAGATCTACAGCCTCTTCCGTGACGGCCAGAGCTTCCTCTCGACGACCCAACTCTGAGAGGTCGGCGCCCAGATTGGTGAGACAGCCCGCGAGGTCGAGGTTGAAGGCGTTGGGGTGATCACGTGCGAGACTCCTATAGATATCGATGGCCTCCAGTGTGGCAGTCAACGCTTCCTCTCGACGACCCGACTCCGAGAGCCTGTTGCCAAGGTTGTTGAGGCTTCTGGCCAGATCCGGGTTGAAGGCGTCGGGCCGAAGACGCGCAAGGCGCCGCCTGAGATCGACCGCCTCCCGTGTAGCAGCCAGCGCTTCCTCCCGCCGACCCAGCGCCGAGAGATCCAAGCCCAGGTTGTTGAGGCTCATCGCGAGATCGGGCTCAAAGACATCGGGGCGATCATGCGCGAGCCTACGAAACAGGTGTACCGCCTCCTCCGTGACGGAGAGCGCTTCCTCCCGTCGACCCAGCGCCGAGAGATCTGAGCCCAAGTTGATGAGGCCTGTCGCAAGGGTCGGGTCGAAGGTATCAGGGCGAGTGCGTGCGAGGTGCCTCTTGAGATCGACAGCTTCCAGTGTGGCGGCCAACGCTTCCTCTCGTCGATCCAGGGCTGAGAGATCTGAGCCAAGATTGCTCAGGCTCATTGCGAGATCAGGGTTGAATGTGTCAGGCCAAGTTTGTGCGAGTTTCCGAAAAATGTGTACGGCCTCCTCAGTGGCCTTGACAGCATCTTCGCGGCGCCCCATATTCGAGAGCACGTTGCCCAGGTTGTTCAAGCTTCTGGCAAGGTCAAATAACGTTTCTTCCGGGCGAGCGTCAGTGAGGCGTCGATACAGCTCCACAGCCTCCTTCATGGAGCGAAGTGCGTCCTCTGGCCGACCGGCCTGACCGAGCGCCTCTCCAAGGTTCATCAGCGCCGACGCCAGCATCTCCGGGCCTTCCTGAACTCGGGCCCTTTGGACCGCCGCTTCCGCAAGGTCCACGTCTGCACGGACCGAGGGCAATGCGAATGAATCACGAACGGACTCCAAGCGCTCCCCTTGCACCGGCGCCGAACTCCGCACAATCAAGATGAAGCTCCGAATGGTCCACAGATCCGGAGCCGCCGCCGCCGTCTTTCCCAATGCCGCACGCGAAGCAGCCAGGACAACCCCCGACCACCGACGCCGCAGACGCTCCCGACGCTCGTTGAGGCGAAGGAGCACCCGCGTCCAGTGGGCGAGCCAGTCCTCCTCGTCTTGCCCGACGCGAAGCCCGTCGAGCCAGAGCACCGCCTCGTCCGAAGGGGAGAACACCCTGGCCAGCAGCGTGCTCTCATCCATCTCGCGGGAGCGCAGGGTCAGCATCGTCGCGCCCTGCGCGCTCAGCTGCTCCCGGGTGCGCTGCTCCAGCAGGGCGCTCTCCCGCGTTGAGTCGGTGAAGATGAAGACCACCCAGAAGCGCGTCGACCACTCCAGATGGACGGAGAGTTCAGCCCAGGCCTCCTCGACGGAGACGTCGCGGATCCCGTCAGCGGCCATCGCGCTCAGGCATCATCCGACCGGCGCGCGTACGCCTCCGCGCGCCGGAACACATCATCCTTGATGATGGGGTGCACGTCGTACCAGTCATCGCCGTTGCGATACCCCAGCACCAGATGGGTGTCCAGGAAGCGAGCCAGATCCTGGACTTCCTCCTTGGCGTCCGTGCTCACCTCGTGGGTCTCGGCGATGCGCTTGAGCCACACCGCGTCCCGATTGGTGAAGCTGGCGTAGGCGTTGCGCAGGTCCTGAACAGCCAACTCCTGACGCTTGGAGGGGAGACCATGCACGCTCGCATCCCTCACGATGAAGCTGAGGAGGCGGAACAGGTCTCTCAGATACCCGCCAGAGACCAGGGCCAGCTCATCAAAGGCCTCCCGCGAGCCAAGCAGACCAGTGAGGTCGCCGCGCCCATCCGCGATACGCCACAGAGCATCGAGCCCCGCCTGGCATCGGTCGCCGTCCCGCTTCCGAACCTTGACGCACGGAATGTGCACATAGCCATTGTACCGATCGCCCCCCACGCCCGCCGCCTGGAGTCGTAGCCAAGGCGGGACGGTGTACACCGTGTGGATGTAGGGGACCTGAAGCGCGTCCGCGTGGCCTCGAAACAGGCGCTCCACGGAGGTCGCGACCTCCTCGGCGTTCGTGGTTGTTCCCCGCAGGTGCTCCAGGGAGTCGAAGATGATGACCAGTTGGGTGTCCTGGCCATGCTTCGCCCGCAGGGCCTTGAGCGCGTCCTGCAGGAAGGTGTGAACCTCCTCCCGGAACGCGCCGAGGTGGAGCTTGGTCCGCTCCCGGACGCGCTGTCGGAAGACCGGGTCGGACTTGAGCATGACCTTGACGTCCACGCCTGCGCTTGCCCCGACGCCCTGGCGCTTGTCGCCCACGCCGACGCCGGCCGACAACCCGAGCGCATCGACCGCGATCCGTTGGGACTTCAGCCAGTCGCCGAAGCGCTCCCAATAGGATTTGAGGCCATCCTGCCCCAGGAGTTCGGGCTCGTTCCTGAGCTGCTCGGAGACCGCCCCGGCTGCCCCCAGCAGGAAATCGACGACGTCGACGGCGTCGGCCATCGGCAAGTAGTCCTCCATGTCGCAGAGGACGACCTTGTAGGACGGGTCCTGCTCCAACCGGCGCTTGAGGCGTCTGAGCTGCGTCGACTTGCCGGTCCCGCGGTGTCCGCTGAAGAGCTGTGTGCTCTCCAGGGCGGCAAACTCGATGGTCGTCGCGAGTTGATCGACCGGGTCCGAGGGGGACAGCTCTTCATCGGCGAACAGGTCGACGTAGAGCGGGTCGTCGGGCCAGAGAGGCCTGTCCTGCAGGTTCTGGTAGAAGTCGCGGAGCTTGCGACGATCGGCGGCATTGACCATGAGGCCATGGTTAGCACGAGCCCTATGGCAGGTCCATCGGCCGGCGGGTCAGAGCCGCGCTGCCCTTGCCGTGCTGATCCCATAGGCAAGTGGCCCTGCTGGACCGCAGGGCGGGCGGCGGGTTCCGGGTGACCGGGGCTCAGGGCTGCTGGGTGAGGTCTGCGCTCTGCCGCAGGGCGACGGCCTCCTCCGTGGCGGCGCGGGCCTCTTCGAGGCGACCCAGCTCGGAGAGATCGGCGCCCAGGTTGTGGAGGCTCCGGGCGAGGTCGGGGGTGAAGACCTCGGGGCGGGCCATAGCGAGGCGCCGTCGAAGGGAAACAGCCTCCTGTGTGGCGGCGCGGGCGTCCTCGAGGCGGCCCAGCTCGGAGAGGTCAGAGCCGAGGTTGTACAGGCTGCTCGCGAGGGCAGGGGTGAAGACGTCGGGGCGGGCCTCGGCGAGGCGCCGCCGCAGGGAGACGGCCTCCTGCGTGGCAGCGAGGGCATCCTCGAAACGGCTCAGCGCCGAGAGCCGGTTGCCCAGGTTGTGGAGGCTCCTGGCGAGGTCCGGGGTGGCGGCGTCGGGGCGGGCGTCGGCGAGGCGCCGTCGGAGGGCGACAGCCTCCTGCGTTGCGGCGAGGGCGTCCTCGTGGCGGCCCAGCTTCCCGCGCTGGATGCCGAGGTTGTTGAGGCTCCGGGCGAGGGCCGGGGTGAAGGCGTCGGGGTGGGCCTCGGCGAGGCGCCGCCGGAGGGCGACGGCCTCCTCTGTGGCGGCGAGGGCGTCCTCGGCGCGCCCCGACTCCAGCAGACGGTTGCCCAATTCGTGAAGGCTCGCCGTGAGGTCGGGGGTGAAGGCGTCGGGGTGGGCGTCGGCGAGGCGTCGATGGAGCGCGACGGCCTCTTCCATCGAACGCACCGCCTCCTCGGGACGGCCGGCCTGACGCAGCGCCTCGCTCAGGTCCACCAGCGCCGCCGCCAGCCGCTCCGCGCTCTCCTGCGCCTGCTGGGCCACCGCTTCGGCGCGCTGCGGATCGTCGCGGGCAGAGGGTGGTTCGGAGGAGCGCTGCATCGATCGGTGACCCCGGGCCCATCCTTAGCACAAGGCGCCGGGCCCGAGGCACCGGATCGCGCGGGCCGGTCTTCCGTGAGGTCGATGCCATCGGCGTTGTCGCGGACGGTCTTCGGAGGGGAGCCCGCCCGTCGGCGGTCGCGGTGGCCCGCTTCAGGCTCGGGGTGCCGGGCCGCCCTGGTGTACCTTCTCTCCGCGGAGACCCGCCCCATGAACCCCCTCCTCGCCACCTTCGGCACCCGCGGCGACGTCCAGCCCTTCGTCGCCCTCGCCGAGGGCCTGCGCGCCGCAGGGCACACCCCCACCCTGTGCATCCCGCCGGATCACCAGCCCTGGATCGAGGCGCGGGGCCTGGCCGTGGTGCCCGCCGGGGACCCCTACGGCGCGCTGATGGTCGAGCTGAACGCCAGCCCAGGGCGCGTCTTCAAGGCCATCGCCCGCCAGATCCCCATGCAGTTCGAGGCCCTGGAGCCCCTGGTGGCCCGGGCCGACGTCGTGGTGTCCGGCTCCCTGGAGTACGCCACCGCGACCCTCTGCGCGCAGCTCGGTCGCCCCCGGCGGGCCGCCCTGCTGTCGCCGTTCATGGTCCCGGCGCGCGCCCACCCCATGCCGATGGTCCCGCTCGCCGGGCTGCCGCCGGCCTTGAACGCCGCGACCTGGTGGCTGAGCGACGCGCTGTCCCGGTTCAGCATGCTGCGCCCCCTCAACACCGAGCGGGTCCGGCGCGGGCTGCCCGAGGTCACCCGGGCGTCTGCACACCTCAGCGGCGACGAGGTCCTGCTGCCCTTCCCGGCGTCCCTGGCCGAGGTGGAGGCGCCCACGGTCCGGGTGCGGCAGACCGGTCCCTGGCTGCTGGAGGACGACACCCCGCTGCCGCCGGAGGTGGAGGCCTTCCTCGCGGCGGGGCCGCCGCCGGTGTACGTCGGCCTGGGCAGCATGCCCGGGGTGGCGGGCCTGCTCCCGGTGATCGCTGACGCCGCGCGCCAGGCCGGGCTGCGGGCCCTCGTGCACGGCGCTGTCCCGGCGGGCGAGGGGGTGTCTCCCCTGGCGGGCGCCGTCTCCCACGCCGCCCTGCTCCCCCGGTGCGCGGCGGTCGTGCACCACGGCGGCGCGGGCACGCTCATCGCCGCGACGCGGGCGGCGCGGCCTCAGGTGGTCCTGCCCTTCGTGGCGGATCAGCACCCCCACGGCCGCCTGGTGCAGGCGCTCGGCCTGGGGTGCCGGGCGTCCCGAAAGCACCACGCGGACCGGCTGGCCGAGGCCCTGCGGGCGGCCCTCGGCGCCGACCCTGCGGTCCTCCAGGCTCAAGGGCGCGCCGTCGTCAGCGGCGTCGCGGACACGGTCGCGCTGCTGGAGGCCGACGGCTGACGCCTTCAGGCTGCCTTCAGGACCCGCCGGTACACCTGGAGCAGAACCCGAGGAGATCCTCATGCTCCTGCTCCTGCTCGCCTGCACCGGCGGGTCCACCCCGGACGACCTGCCCACCTGCCACGACGCCGTCACCGTCGACGTCTCCCTCTGCGACCCCGACACCGCCAGCTTCACCCTGGGCTCCACCAACCCCTGGTACCCGCTGGTGGTGGGCAGCCGGGTCGAGCTGGAGGGCGAGGAGGACGGCATCGCGATGCGCGTCGAGCGCACGGTGCTGGAGGAGACCCGTGCGGTCCTGGGTGTGGAGGTCCACGTCCTGGAGCACAAGACCTTCCATGACGGGGAGATCCACGAGGTCGCCTACAACTTCTACGTCGAGGCCGACGACGGCACGGTCTGCTACTTCGGCGAGGACGTCGAGTTCTACGAGGGCGGCGCGCTCGCCAACACCGACGGCACCTGGCGGGCGGGGGAGGGCGACGGCCGCCCCGGCGTCATCATGCCGGCCGACCCCCAGGTCGGGGACGTCTACTACCAGGAGATGGCCCCGGGCCAGGCCCTGGACATGGGCGAGATCACCGACACCGCCCTCACCCTGGACTTCGGCGACGCCAGCTACGACCTGATCCAGGTGATGGACACCAACCCCATCGACGACGAGGAGCCCTGCGCGCCCGAGGAGAAGCGCTACGCCCGGGGCATCGGCGAGGTGCGGGACGTGGCGCTGGACATCGTCGCCTTCGAGCCGGGGGGCTGAGCCCGGCCAGGGAGCGCGGCGATCCGGTAGCATGCAGACCCGGATCGGAGGTCCCGTGCGCGTCTCCTGGCTTCTGCTCAGCCCGCTGCTCCTGGCCCGGCCGGTGTCCGCCGAGCCCGCCGTCAGCGCGGCGAACCTCATGACCGCCGAGGGAGCATCCCTTGGCCGCGTCGAGGTCACCGCAAGCTGCTGCGCGGTCGACGTCAAGTTTCGCGCGGCGGACGACCACAAGGTGGTCGCCTACACCGTGAAGGTCGCCTGCACGCCGGACGCCCTGGGCATCACAGGCACCGCCAGGGCGGTCACCCTGAACCCGGACCCCCAGGCGCAGATCACCACCGCCCTCGACTTCAGGGTGGACCATTGCCGCTTCGATGGCGGCCAGGGTCACCTGGCGGTGGCCGTGAGCGGGACGATGATCGACGCCAGCGGCGGCCGGACGGCGTTCACCGCCGAGCGGGACGACAAATCCCCGCTCTTGACGCCCCTGACCCCTGTCTGCGCGGGGGAGGACCTCCCGGCGTGCCCGGTGAAGGAGGGCGCGCTTCCCTGGCTGCGCTGAGCGGCTCGCCCCGGGCGTCGACGGCGCTCAGGGCGCCCCGAGGAACAGGAAGCCCGCCCCGGCCACCTCGGCGACGTCGCTGTAGTTGGGCGCCCCGATGATGACGTCCATGTAGCCGTCGCCGTCGACGTCCCCGGCCCAGTCCATGCTGTCGGGGTTCTCGGAGCCCACGTAGGGGATGCCGATGTAGCGGGCGGTCGCGTCGGCGAGGCTGGCCGCCCCGGAGACCGGGCCGGCGTACTGGTAGGCGATGTAGTAGCCGCCGTCGGGTGCTGCGTACCAGGCGCGGGTCAGGATGTCGTCGTACCCGTCGCCGTCGGCGTCCTCGCCGCTGATCACGAGGTCGCCCGCCCCCCACCGCCCCGCCTCGCCGGAGACCACGTCTGCGGCGGCGTTTGCGTCCACGCTGGCACCCAGGGAGGGTCCGTAGAACACCGCGACCCCACCGATGTCCGCCGTGGGGCTGTCATAGGAGGGGATGCCGATGAGCACGTCGGAGTAGCCGTCTCCGTTGATGTCCCCGGCGCTGCCGTGGGTGAGGCGGTCCCCCGTCGCGCCCCAGAACGTGGTGTCGGCGTCCGAGGCCATGAAGGAGCCAGTGACGGGGCCGTGGAACAGGTAGCCGGCCCCCGCGCCGCTGCCCGCGTCGTCGTTGCTGGGGGCGAACACCAGGATCTCGCTGAGCCCGTCGCCGTCCACGTCGCCCGCCGTGGTGACGTGCTGGCCCAGGTAGTCGCTGTTGTTGTCCCCTTCGATGAACCCATCGGCGTCGCTCAGGGTCATCCCGGTCACCGGACCGAGGACCAGGTAGGCGGCGCCCTGGTTGGCGAGGTACTCCGGCGCCCCGATGAGCAGGTCATCGACGCCGTTCCCGTCGACGTCCCCTGCGCCCGCGACGGAGTAGCCCACGTAGTCCCCGGTGTTCTCGCCTCGGAACTGGGCGTCCACGGTACGGGTGCGCCCGGAGGGGACCCGGGTCACCACGTAGACGATGCCCGGCGTGCTCTCGTCCCACAGGACGACGTCGTGCTCACCGAACGCCATGTCGGGCAGCCCGTCCCCGTCGAGGTCCCCTGGCCCCGTGATGCTTCGGGACCGCCCGCTGCCGCTCTGGTAGAGGTAGGCGTCGTAGTCGGTGTCGGTGTCCACCGCGCCGGTCACCGGGCCCAACAGGAAGCGATACGTGCCCATCGTCCCGACCAGCAGGTCTCCGTAGCCGTCCCCGTCGACGTCCCCCAGCCCGGCGACCGAGGTGCCCAGCTCGACCCAGGCGCTGCTGGTGTACAGGATCGCGTCCGCGTCGGCGAGGGCGGTCGTGTTGCAGCCGCTCAGGCCGTCGATGGTGCCGTCGCAGTCGTTGTCCAGGCCGTCGCAGACCTCGGGCTCGCCGGGGTTCATCACCGCCACGTTGTCGTCGCAGTCGGTGTCATCAGCGACATAGCCGCTGCCGCCGCAGGCGCTGGGGTCGTCGGGGTCGCCGTAGCCGTCGCCGTCGGTGTCGGCGTACCAGCTCCCGGAGGAGGGGCTCACGTCGGGGTCGTCGGCGTCGACCAGCCCGTCGCAGTCGTCGTCGAGGCTGTTGCAGACCTCGGTGGCGTCGGGGTTGACGGCCGGGTCGGTGTCGTCGCAGTCGGTGTCGTCCGAGACGGCGCCGGAGGGCTGGGTGCAGGCCGCGGTGGACGCGCTGGGGTCGCCGAAGCCGTCGCCGTCGTCGTCGGTGTACCAGGTGGCGCTGTCCTCGGCGTCCACGCCGTCCACGGCGCCGTCGCAGTCGTCGTCCACCCCGTTGCACACCTCGACCCCGTTGGGGCTGACGGAGGCGTCGGTGTCATCGCAGTCGCGGCTGTTGCGGCGGGCGTTGGCCGGGCGCTCGCAGGTCTGCGTGACGGCGGCGGGGTCGCCGAAGCCGTCGCCGTCCGCGTCGGTGTACCAGAGGGTGTCGGGGTTCTGGGTGGCGTCGTCGTCGTCGCAGTCCTGGTCATCGGCCACGGCGCCGGTGGGGGCGTCGCAGGCGAGGGTGGCGTCGTCGGGGTCGCCGTAGCCGTCCCCGTCGTCGTCGGCGTACCAGGTCCCGGCGTCAGCGGCGTTGGGGCCGTCGGTGGCGCCGTCGCAGTCGTCGTCGAGGCCGTTGCAGACCTCGGTGGCGCCGGGGTTCACCGCCGCGTCGTCGTCGTCGCAGTCGGTCGCGTCAGCGACAGCACCAGCGGGGGCGTCGCAGGCCAGCGCGCTGTCGTCCGGATCGCCGTAGCCATCGCCGTCGTCGTCGGCGTACCAGGTGGAGGGGTCGATGGCGTCGGGGCCGTCGGTGGCGCCGTCGCAGTCGTCGTCGAGGCCGTTGCAGACCTCGGCGGCGCCGGGGTTGACGGCGGGGTCGGCGTCGTCGCAGTCGGAGGCGTCGGCGATGTGGCCGGCGGGGGCGTCGCAGGCGAGGGTGGCGGCGTCGGGGTCGCCGTAGCCGTCGCCGTCCGCGTCGGCGTACCAGGTGGAGGGGTCGATGGCGTCGGGGCCATCGGTGGCGCCGTCGCAGTCGTCGTCGAGGCCGTTGCAGACCTCGGTGGCGTCGGGGTTCACCGCGGGGTCGGCGTCGTCGCAGTCCTCGGCGGTGGCCACGAAGCCGGAGGGCTGGAGGCAGCTCGCCGCCGCGTCGGACGCGAGTCCGTGGCCGTCCCCGTCGGCGTCCCGATACCACAGGGTGTCGGGGTTGAGGGTGGGGTCGGCGTCGTCGCAGTCGCGGTCGTCGGTCACCCAGCCGCCAGGGGCCGCGCAGCTCACCACGGACTGCGTCGGGTCGCCGTAGCCGTCGCCGTCCATGTCGGGGTGCCAGGTGAGCGCGTCGGCGGCGTCGGGCCCGTCGACGGTCCCGTCGCAGTCGTCGTCGAGGCCGTTGCAGACCTCGGTGGCGTCGGGGTTCACCGCGGGGTCGGCGTCGTCGCAGTCCCCGGAGACCTCCGCGAACAGGGGCGGCGCGGCGCAGGCCAGGGTCACCGGGCTGTCGACGCCGAAGCCGTCCCGGTCGAGGTCCGGGTAGAACGGCCGGGTCAGGTCCTCGTCGGCCTCGCCGTCGCAGTCCTGGTCCACGCCGTCGCAGCGCTCCTCGGCCTCGGGGTGGACGGTGGGGTCGTCGTCGTCGCAGTCCTCGGGCTCGGCGTAGCCGTCGCCGTCCCGATCGAGGTCGACGGCGGAGTCGTCCGCCACGTCGTCATCCTTGCAGGCGGACAGCGCGAGGGCGGCGAGCAGCAGGAGCCGGTGCATCCTGACCTCCGGCTGGGGGGATCCTTCAGACACCCTACCTGACGAAACGGATCACCTGGAATTCCAGGTGATTGAAGGCGCCGTCCATATAGTTCTTTACAGGACTATTCCATCAGTGTCATATAAAACGCATGTCACTCCAGCACGCCATCCTGGGCTTCCTCGACCTCGAGCCGAGCACCGGCTACACCCTCGATCAGCGCTTCGCCGGCTCGGTCGGCTCGTTCTGGACGGCGACCCGCAGCCAGATCTACCGGGAGCTGCACGCCGCCGAGCGCGCGGGGCGCGTCCGGGTCGAGGTCGTGCCCCAGGACGGCCGCCCGGCCCGCAAGGTCTACCACCTCACCGAGGCGGGGCGGGCCGCGCTCGCCGACTGGCTGGCCGAGCCGGTGGGGCCCGCCCAGCTCCGCGATCCGTTCCTGCTCAAGCTGGTGTTCAGCGCCTCGGCCCCGCCCGAGGTCACCGACGGCCTGCTGGCCCACCTCCAGGCGGAGCTGGAGGCCAGCCGGGCCGAGTACGCCGCCCGGCTGGAGCGGCCGGAGATCTTCACCCTGGCCCGCTCCGAGCGGGAGGCGCTGTTGTGGCGGCTCTCCATCGAGAACGGGCTGGCCTGGTGTGAGGCCCAGCTCGCCTGGGCTGCGCGAGCGCGGGCTGCGCTCGCCGAGGAACCCCCTGAAGGAGGCTGCGCATGAGGCTCACGGACAAGGTCATCTTCATCACCGGGGCGTCCCGGGGCATCGGCGCGGCGTCGGCGCGGCAGCTCGCGCAGCGCGGGGCCCGGCTCGTGCTGGGGGCGCGCACGGCCGCCCCGCTCCAGGCCGTGGCGGACGACATCCGCGACGCAGGCGGCGAGGCCCTGGCCGTGCCGCTCGACGTCACCGACCCCGCCAGCGTGCAGGCCGCGGTCGACGTCGCCCTGGCGCGCTACGGGCGCATCGACGTGCTCATCAACAACGCGGGCAACGGCGGCGCCCTCGGCTTCCTGCTGGACACCGACCCCGACGCCACCCGCGCGATGTTCGAGGTCCACGTCTTCGGCGCCGAGCGCATGACCCGCGCCGTGCTGCCCGCCATGCTCGCCCAGGGCGGGGGGCGCGTGGTGAACGTGGTCTCTACGGTGGGCTACGTGCCCATGCCCGGCGCGGCGGCCTACTGCGCGGCCAAGGCGGCGGTCATCGCCCTGACCGAGGCCCTGCGCGGCGAGCTGGCGGACCACCCGGTGACCCTGGTGCTGTTCTCGCCGCCCCACACCCAGACCGAGGCCGGGCGCGACTGGCCGCTGGACCTGCCGCGCACCTTCCAGCCCGACGAGGCCGCCGCCGCCCTGGTGGCCACCCTGCAGCGCGACCGCCGGGACTGGCTGGCCGGGGGCAACCAGACGCTGTTGTGGCTCCAGCGCATCTCGCCGCGCTGGGCGGCGGGCATCATGCGGGGCATCGGCCTGGACGCGACGCGCAAGGCGCTGGCCCTCAAGGCGCCGGCGCTGGCGCCCCCCGGAACATGAAGTACACCGCCCCCGCCATGCACAGGGCGGCCCACAGGAAGTCCAGCCGCACCGGCTGGCGCATGTAGAGCACCGCGAAGGGCACGAAGACCGCCAGGGTGATGACCTCCTGGAGGATCTTGAGCTGGGGCAGGCTCAGGTGCTCGTACCCCAGCCGGTTGGCGGGCACCTGGATCGTGTACTCGAAGAAGGCGATCCCCCAGCTCGCCAGCACCGCGATCATCCAGTGGTGCGCGCGCAGCGTCTTGAGGTGGCCGTACCAGGCCCAGGTCATGAACAGGTTGCTCAGCATCAGGAGCAGGACGACGCGGACGACAGGGGGCATCGGGGACTCCAGGCGCGCGACGGAGCGG
The DNA here is from genome assembly GCA_020632795.1 of Alphaproteobacteria bacterium. Taxonomy (GTDB): domain Bacteria; phylum Myxococcota_A; class UBA796; order UBA796; family CAJQPC01; genus JACKEV01. The sequence goes on along the minus strand of JACKEV010000015.1, from coordinate 238,918 downwards.
CGGCGCTGACGGCAGCGTGGCACGTCGCCGCCGCCGCTGTCACCGCCCCTCGCCCAGCCGATGCCGCCGCCCCCAGGGGTCCTCGACCTCCCCGCCCTCGTGCAGGTAGCCCGGTCCGATCGGTACCTTGCCGTGGCCCCCGGGGATGTCCAGCACGAAGACCGGCTGGGCCAGCCCCGAGACCCGCCCCCGCAGCGTCCGGACCAGGCGCTGGCCCTCGTCCAGGGGCACCCTGAAGTGGCGCGTGCCCTCGGCCCGATCGAGCAGGTGCAGGTAGTAGGGGCGGATCCGGTTCTCCACGAAGGTCCGCATCAGCGCCTCCAGCGCCTCGACCGAGTCGTTGACCCCCCGCAGCAGCACCGTCTGGCTGAGCATGGGGAGCCCGTGGTCCACCAGCCGCGCGCAGGCCGCCCGGCCGGCCGGGGTGAACTCCCGCGCGTGGTTGCTGTGCAGGGCCACGTACACGGGCGTGGGCACGCGCAGCGCCTCCAGCAGGTCGTCGTTGACCCGCTCCGGGGCGACCAGGGGCACCCGGGTGTGGACGCGGAGGACCCGGACGTGGGGGATGGCGTCCAGGGCGGCGATGATCTCCCCCAGGCGGCGAGGGGCGAGCACCAGGGGGTCCCCGCCGGTGAGGATGACCTCCCAGATCTGGGGGTGGGCGCGGATGTAGTCCAGCGCGGCGGCCAGCTCGGCGTCGGTGAGCACCCCGTCGCCCACCACGTCCCGGCGGAAGCAGAACCGGCAGTACACCGCGCACAGCAGGGTGGGGGTGAGCAGCACCCGGTCGGGGTAGCGGTGGACCAGACCGGGCAGGGGGCTGTGGCGGGCGTCGCCGATGGGGTCGGGGTGCTCGTCCGGGGCGACGTCCAGCTCGGCGGGGGTGGGCAGGAGCTGACGGGCGACGGGGTCGCCGGGCGTCAGGACCGCGGCCATCGCGGGGGAGACCCCCACGGGCAGCCGGCGGGCGACCTCGGTGAGCGCGTCGCGGTCGGCCTCGTCGGCGAGCCCGGCGTCGATGAGCTGGGGGACGGTGCGGAGGCCGGTCGGGCGGGACATCACCGGCTCTTAACCGGTGGCTCACCGGCGCGCGGCGGCGGCCCGGTGGGCGGGATAGAGGCCCTCGATGCCTCCTCGTCGCCGGGGCCGCGCCGCTCCCCGGGTCGTCATCACCGGGCTGGGTGTGGTCTGCCCGCTCGCCGAGGACCCGGCTGCGTTGCACGAGGCCCTGTGCGCCGGGCGCTCGGCGCTGGGGCCGGGGCCCTACCCGGGGGAGGGGCGGGCCGCCTGCCTGCCCGGCCGCCCGGCCGCCACGGCGATCGCGGCAATGGCTGCCCTCCGGGCGGTCGCGGAGCGCTCCGATCGCGAGGACATCTGGGTGGTCTGCGGGAGCAGCGCATCGGACCTCGCCCGGGCCGAGCCCGCCTGGGGTCGCTACTTCCAGGGCGCGGACGCTGGCCCCGACCTGCTCTGGCCCCAGCTCGTCCACCGGCCGGCGGAGGCCGCGCGCCGGGCCATCGGCAGCCGCGCGCCGGCCATCGGGGTCTCCACGGCCTGCACCTCGGGGGCCACCGCGCTGGCCCAGGCGGTGGGGCTGGTGGAGGAGGGGACCGCGCGCGCCGCCCTGGCCATCGGCGTGGACGTGGTCTGCCAGATGACCTGGGAGGGCTTCGGCGCCCTGGGCTTGCGGGCGCCGGGGGCCTGCCGACCCTTCGACCGCCGCCGCGACGGGCTGGCCCTGGGGGACGCCGCCGCCGCGCTGCTGGTCGAGCGGCTGGACGACGCGCGGGCGCGGGGCGCGCGGGTTCGCGCGGAGGTGCTGGGGGTCGGCGGGGCGGCGGACGGCCTGGACCTCGCCGCGCCCGACCCGCAGGGGAGGGGCCTGCGCCGCGCCATCCGCCAGGTGCTCGACGCGCCCCCGCCCGTGGTCATCGCCCACGCCACCGGCACGGTGAAGAACGACGCCGCCGAGGCCCGGGCCCTCGCGGCCGAGGCCCCCGGCGCCCACGTCACTGCGCTCAAGGGGGCCCTGGGCCACACCCTGGGCGCGGCGGCGGCGGTGGACGCGGTGGTCGCGGTGCGGATCCTGGAGACCGGTCGGGTGCCCCCGGTGGTCGGCCTGGAGGAGCCCGACGTGGACCTCTCCCTCGTCCGAAAGCCCCTGCTCATCGATGTCGACCGCTGCCTGACCGCGAGCGCCGCCTTCGGCGGGGGCTGCGCGGCCATCCTGCTGGGGAGGGTCTGAGCGTGCGGGTCCAGGCCGTGACGGGCGCCTGCGCGCTGGGCCACGACCCGGCCCGATGGCTGGAGGCCCTGCCATCCGGGGCGGTCCCTGGTGCGCTGCCCGACGTCGAGCGTCCCGCGGACCTCGACCCCCAGGCGTGGCGGCGCATGTCCGCGCTGGCGCGGCTGGCGGTGGTCCAGGTCCGCGCCCTGCTGGACCGGCGGGCGGTCCCCGAGCCGCTGCCCGTGGTCTGGGCCACCGGCCTGGGGGAGCTGCCCGCCACCCTGGGCTTCCTGGAGCCGCTGCTCACCCGGGGGCGGCGGCGGCCCCTGCTCTTCAGGGGCTCGGTGCACAACGTACCGGCCGCCTGGCTGTCCATCACCCTGGGGCTGAGCGGGCCCTCGGAGACGGTCAGCGCGGGCTGGTGCACGGCGACGGCGGGGCTGCTGCGCGCCCTGTCGCTGGCCGGACGCTACGGCCAGGCGCTGTGGGTGGGCGGGGACGACGCCCCAGCAGCCCTGGAGGCCGCCCTCGCGGCGCTGGGGCGGGGGCCGGCTGGCGCGGGCGTGGCCGCCCTGCTGCTCTCCACCGACGGGGACGGTCCCCGGATCCGGGTCTCCTGCGCCCCGCGGCCCCCCGCGCCCGACGGCCGCCCCCTGATGAGCGTCATGAGCCCGCTCCCCGAGGAGGCGCTGCCGGATCCCCCAGGGGCCTCCCCGGCGCGAGGGGTGTTCGGGGAGGGGCCGGTCGCGGGTATCCTCACCCTGGCCGCGCTGGCCGCGGGCGGCGGCGGGCGCCTCGTGGAGCGCTCGGGCGGCGCGTGGCTGGTCGCCGAGGTGGAGCGAGGATGAAGATCGAGACCCTGGAGCAGCAGATCAAGGTCGCCATCGTCGAGGCGCTGGCGCTCCGTACGACCGACGCGGACGACATCGCCGACGACGCGCCGCTGTTCGGCGACGCGGGCATGGGCCTCGACTCGGTGGACGCCCTGGAGATCGCCTACGAGCTGGAGGAGCGCTTCGGGGTGGAGATCCCCGACGACGAGGCCCACCGGGCGGTGTTCACCTCCGTGCGGACCCTGGCGGACTTCGTGCGCGACCAGGGGCGTGGATGACGGCGTTGGACGTCCTCATCCTGGGCGGCGGCCTGTCCGGGGGGCTGCTGGCCCGTCAGCTCCGGCGCAGCCTGCCCGAGGCCTCCGTGGCCCTGGTCGAGCCCGACGCGGGGGCGCCCAGGGTCGGGGAGTCGATGGTCGAGCTGGGGGCCAACTACCTGAACCGGCGGCTGGGCCTCTCCCACCTGCTCTACCGGGAGCACCTCCCCAAGAACGGCCTGCGCTTCTTCTTCGACCGCGAGGCCCGCGACCTGCCCATGGGCCGGCTCTCCGAGATCGGCCAGTCGGCGTTCTCCTTCCACCCCAGCTTCCAGGTGGACCGGGCCCGCCTGGATGATCAGCTCCTCGCCTGCAACGAGGCCGATGGGGTGCGGATCCTGAGGGGCTGGCGCGCGCGGGGGGTCGAGCGGGGGCGCCCCCACGCCGTCACCGTGACCCGCGAGGGCGCCACCGAGACCCTGCGCGCCCGCTGGGTGGTGGACGCCACCGGCCGCCGCCGCCTGCTGGGGCGCCAGCTCGGGCTGCACCAGCCGGAGCCTCGGCACGTGACCCGCGCGGCCTGGTGCCGGGTGGAGGGCTTCGCCGACCTGGACGCCGAGGGCCCCGAGCCCTGGCGGGCCCGCTGCCACCACAGCAGCCGGGGCCTGGCCACCAGCCACTTCATGCTGGACCGGGGGTGGATCTGGGTCATCCCGCTCCGGGAGGGGCGGACCAGCGTGGGCCAGGTGGGGCTCGCCTCGGGCTGGCGCAAGGAGATGGCCAGCCGGGAGGGGCTGATGGCTGTCCTGCGGGAAGGCGCGGCGCTCCGGAGCCTGTTGCGCGACGCCCGGCCGGTGGACCTGGGCACCGCGAAGGACCTCGCGTACTCCACCACCCGCTACGTGAGCGCCGAGCGCTGGGCGCTGGTGGGGGAGGCGGCGGCGTTCACCGACCCCCTGTTCAGCCCGGGGACCGACCTCATCGCGTGGCAGAACGACCTGCTCACCGACCTCATCCGGCGGGACCTGGCCGGGGAGGACCTGGCGCCCCAGGTCGAGCGGGTCGACGCCTTCCACCGGCACATCTGGCGGCTGAACATGGGCCTGTACGTGGGCCAGTACGACAACCTGGGCAGCTTCGACGTGTGGCGGCTGCGCTACGTCTACGACGTGTTCAACTACTTCAACAACCTCACGCCGTACCTGCAGGACGCCCACCTCGACCCGGCCTGGCTCGACGCCACCCTGGCCCACGCCCCGGTGGCCGAGGCGACCAACGCGGAGGTCGGCGGGCTGTTCGCGCAGCTCTCCGCGCGGCTGCGGGCGGAGGGGCGGCTGTTCGAGGGCAACGCGGACGGCTGGGACGAGGGGCTGTTCGACTGGGGCGCCCAGCGGGCCCTGCGGGACCGCAGCCCGGCGTCGGTCGAGGGGCTGCGGAAGCGGCTCTACGTCGGGGTCCGCCAGCGCCTGGCCCGAGCGCTGCGGGACGGCTGGGCGCGCCCCCCGGCCGAGGGCTGGATCCGAGGGCTCTTCCAGGAGCTGCGGCTGTACAAGGAGTTCGCGCCCTGAGCCCTGATCCGGCGCAGAGCGCGAGGGAGCCCCGCGTGCCAGGATCGAGACATGGACCGACGTGCGTTCCTGACCGGCGCCGCTGCCCTCGCCCTTGCGTTCACCCCCGGGGAGGCCGAGGCCCGCCCGCGCCGCCCGGGGGAGCCCTTCGAGGCCTGGCTGGAGCGGCTCTCCTCGGACCTCGGCCGCATGCGGGCGCGGCGGCCCATCGCATCGCTGAGGGAGGGCTTCGTGGTGGTGGGCCTGCCGGAGGCCCTGCCTGGCGAGGCCCTGGCCACGCTCTCCCTGCTGGCGGCCTGGCAGCGCTGCCCCGTCGAAGAGCAGCGCCACCCCGCCTTCACCCGGCTGATGCTTCGGGGGCTGCGGGATCTCCCGGCCCGCAGCCTGCAGGTGCTGGAGTGGCTGGAGCGGCTGCCTCGGGAGCGCCTGCGGCGGCTGGGCCGGCTGCTGCGGCGCCCCAGCCGGCTGCTGGCCCTGTTGGAGCGCGTGTTCATCCGACGCGGGCAGAGCGCGAGCCCTCGGCGGCGTCAGGCTCTGCGGCGAGCGCTGGGGGACCTCGCGGCGACGCTGCGGCGGCGCACCCTGCCCGAGCTGGTGGCGGCGCTGGGGGCGGACTTCGACGCGGTCGTGGCCGCAGAGGGCTTCGACCGGGCGAGGATCCGCGCGTCCGGTGACGCACCGGCGGCGAGCGCGGAAGACGAAGAGGAGCAGGCGGAGGGGTTCCCGACGCCCGCGATGAAGGTCGCCGCGCGGCTGGCGTCCCTGGGGCTCGCGGTGGAGCTGGGCTCCCTGCTCACCTTCTTCCTCGTGGGGGAGGTCAGCGGGATCCTCGGGACCATCGCCGCCGTCGGCTGCCTCTACGTGGGCCCGCTGCTGCTGCTGTTGGGGCTCATCATCGGCGTCATCGCGGTGGTCGTCTGGATGGCGAAGACCCGGGACGACGAGGAGTCTCAGGCCTTGTCGGCCCTGCTGGGACCCGAGGAGGTCGCGGCGCTGGCCGCGCCCGGCTGAGCGCCCCGCATCATGGCGTTCTGCACCCACAAGAGCTTGTTGAAGGCGCGGATGGCGGCGAGGCGCCGCTCGAAGGGCAGCTCGGCCTCGCCAATGGCGGCGGTGATGCGGTCGGCGATGTAGCCGAGCATGGCGTCGAGCTGATCCTGGGGCACCTGCACCCGGGGGTCGCCCCGGTGGGGGCCGTGGGCGGGGCCGACGGCGGCCAGCCAGGCCGGCAGCTCCTCGGTGATGGCCAGGGAGAGCAGCCCCTCGACGTAGCGGCGCAGGTGCCGGCCCACCCGCTCGGGGTGGGCGGGGCCGTCGTGCTCGAAGTGTCGGCGGGTGTCGGGATCGCCCAGCAGCTTCGCGGCGATGTCCTCGGTGAGCGCGGGCAGCATCGGCCCGATGAAGCGCCGCGCCAGCCGGATGAGCTTGAGGTCCTGCTCGGTGAGGCCGATGAAGTCGGCGAGGGCCCGGAAGCGCGCCGCCGGGTCGTCGATCGCAGGCTTCGGGCTCATCGGAGGACGCTATCACGGGGCCAGCGCGCCGGGAGATGATCCGGCGCAGGAGGGGTCGCGTCGGACCTTGGTAGAATCCAGGGCAGCTTCCAAGGAGCGACGGTGGAACGACGTGACTTCCTGACCGGCGCGGCGGCGCTGATGGCGACCCTGACCGCGGAGCCGGCCTTCGCGGGCCCTTCGTGGCGATCGGACGAACCCCTCGAGGCCTGGCTGGACCGCCTGGACACGGACCTGGCCCGCATGCGCACCCGCCTGCCCGCCGAGCCGATCCGCCGGGCCCTGCGGGGGGCCGGCATCCCCGAGACCTTCGGCGGCGAGGCCCTGGCCACCTTGAGCCTCATCCTGGCCTGGCGCTCCCGCAGCGACGCCGAGAAGGCCCACCCCGGCTTCGAGCCCCTGATGGCCCGCGCTCTGGGGGACCTCCCCGGTCAGGTCGCCCTCGTGCTGGACCGGGTGGAGCGCATGCCCCGGCGGCTGCGTCGGGCCCTGGGCAAGGCGCTGCGGCGGCCCGCCCGGGTCCACGCGCTGCTGGACAAGGTGCTCATCCGCAAGGAGGGCAGCCCTGAGCGGCGCCGGGCGCTGCGGGGGGCGCTGGGCAACCTCGCGGCCACCCTGCGCAAGGTGGAGCTGGGCGAGCTGATCGGCGGGCTGGGCCGGGACTTCGATGAGGCGGCGGCGTCGTTCGGCCTGGACCGGCCGGGCCTCATCGCGGCCTACACGCAGTCCGAGGATCGCGATGGCGACGGGGTCCCGGACGACGCACCCCCGAGCGCGTCGCCCTCCCGCGGCGGCGGCTGGACCCCGGCGATGCGCTTCGGCGGCATCCTGGCCCTGGTGGGCGTCGGCGTCGAGGCCCTCTCCCTGGGCACCCTGGCCCTGATGGTCGGGGTGCTGGGGGTGGACGTGTTCATCCCCATCACGGCGTTGGGCTGCTTCGTCATCGGGCCGCTGTGCCTGATCATCGGGCTCTTGACGCTGATCATCGCGGCCATCGTGAACGCGGTCTCCAGCGACGTGGACAGCCCTGAGGCCGAGATGGTCACGGCGCTGTTCGGGCCGGAGCTGTTGGAGGCCGCGACGGGGCCGCCGCGGGTGCCGGCCTGAGCGGTCAGTGGAACACGACCGGAAGCGTCTGCAGCCCGCGCAGCCCCGGCGTGTTCTCGCGCCACTTGACCGCGCTGCGGTCCACGGCCAGCGCCATCGTGTCGAAGTGGTCCAGCACCGCCTGGAAGGCGATGCGCCCCTCCAGCCGGGAGAGGTGGGCGCCGATGCAGAAGTGGGGCCCGCCGCCGAAAGCGAGGTGCTTGTTCGGGGAGCGCCCGATGTCGAAGGCGTCGGGGTCGTCGAAGGCCTGGGGGTCGCGGTTGGCGGCGCTCACCAGCGGGATGACCCGGTCGCCCCGCTTCACCTCGGTGCCGCGCAGCGTGCAGTCCTCGGCGATGTAGCGCGGGGCGGTCTGGATGGCCGGGCTGTAGAACCGCAGCATCTCCTCGATGGCGGGCTGAACCAGGCTGTGGTCGGCCTGGAGGCGCGCCCACTGCTCGGGGTGCTCCAGCAGCGCCAGCGTGCCGTTGCCGATGAGGTTCACGGTGGTCTCGTGCCCGGCGAACAGCAGCAGGAACACCGTGCCCATCAGCTCCTCGGCGGTGAGCTTGTCGCCCTCCTCCTCCGCAGCGACCAGGGCGCTGATCAGGTCGTCCTGGGGCTCGGCCCGCTTGCGCTCCAGCAAGCCCTCAAAGAAGCGATGCAGCCGGAAGAACCTGGGGATGCGCGTCAGCATCGTGAGCGGGGACGACAGGGCCAGGGTGCCCTGCAGCGTGCTGTGGAAGGCGCTGCGCTCGTCCTCCTCGACGCCGAGCAGCTCAGCGATGACCCGCAAGGGGAGCGGCAGCGCCAGCTTCTCGATGAGGTCGACCGGCTCGCCCAGGGGGATCTCGTCGAGGAGCTGGTGGGTGATCGCCGCGATCTGCTCGTGGAGCTGGCGGACGCGGGAGGGGGTGAAGGCCTTGTTGGCCAGCCCCCGCAGCCGCTTGTGGTCGAGGTCGTCGGCGCCGATCATCGTGCGGTTGAACGCGCGCATCAGCTTGGGGGTCCACCAGCGGTCCTGGGGGTCCTTCGCGCCGGCGTTCCGGGGGTCGTTCTTGAACAGGTTGGTGTCCCGGAGCGACTGGACGACGTCGTCGTAGCCCGTCAGCAGCCAGCACTTGCCGATCACCGGGTACTGGATGGTGGCCAGGCCATCGGCCTGATGCAGCGCGGCGAACATGGCGTAGGGCGACGCCCAGGTCTCCGGGTCGGTGAGATCTGCGGTGATGCCGGCGGCGGCGTGGTGGATCTTCATGGGGTCCTCCTGTCTGGAGGCAACGTATCCTACAATCAGACAAAATGTGTATGACTGTCTGATTTCTGGACAGACCGGATATAGTCCCCGGATGGACCGACCCCCGCTTGAGGCGCTGCTGCGCCAGCACATCGGCAACCTCGAGGAGCTCTCGGGGCGACACCCGCCGCTGGGCGCGCGCAAGGAGGCCACGCGCCAGCGGATCCTCGCGGCGGCGACCGAGCTGTTCTGCGAGCGCGGCTATGACCGCGCCACCATGGAGGAGATCGCCGAGCGCGCGGGCGTCTCCCGGTCGACCCTCTACGTCTACGGCAGCAGCAAGGAGGACATCCTCATCCGCTCCCTGGCCGAGGAGATGCGCGGCGAGGACATCAGCTGGCTCGACGCGCTGCCGGAGGACCCCGCCGAGCTGCTGCGGGTGCTGCTCGTGCAGCGGGTGGTCGCCGTGTCCCGGATGCCGCTGATGTCCTTGATCTCCCAGGGGGACATGGGCACGATCCAGGTCCTGAGGCGTCGCCCGGACGTCACCCGCCTGTTCGACGAGGAGGGCTGGCGCCGGGGGCTGGGCGCGGTCATCGCCGAGGTGGCCGCGGGCCCGCTGGGGCCGGGCGAGCGCGAGGAGCTGGTGGCCTTCTTCGAGACCCTGGAGTTCTCGGCCGCGGGGCTCATCGCAGCCACGCCGCAGGACCGGCTCCGCGTCGAGCGCATGGCCGAGCTGCTGGCGGACGCGGCGGTGGGGTTGGTGAAGCGGGCGGGTCGGCGCGAGGGGGTGGGGCAGCGACCACCGGGGTGAGCGGGTGATTGCCTGGGGCGCACGAACGCCTCGTCAGACCGGCAATGATGGGTCGCCAAGCGTCCATTCCGTGGGAGCCGGCCTGCGAACAGGTTCGACGACGCCGCTGAGCTTCAGTCGAAGCTCACCATGACCTGATCCGCCCGACACCCGCCCCGGGTGACCCGCACATCCCCGACCATGCTCTCGTCGCTGGGGTCATACGTGAGGTCGTACCAGTTGGTGCTGTAGTTGGTGTCCGTGGCGAAGTAGTCCGTGTAGGTCGTCGGGAACAGCGTCACGCCGCCGGTGGTGGGGTTGTGGACGCCGTAGATGTCGTGGGTGCAGCAGGGGTCGGCGAGGTCCTCCTCGGCGAAGGTGAGCCAGCCGGTGACGCCGCCGTTGCCGTCGTACTGCAGCTCGCCCTCGATGGGGCGGACCGCGCTGGCGCACTGGAAGGTGCCGCTCCAGTGGCGCAGGTCGGTGGACAGGGCCTTGGCTCCGTCCCCGGCGGTGGTGCGGGCGCCGTCCCCGGAGACGCGGGTGAAGCTGCCGGGGCCCCCGCGGAAGGTGTTGTCGGTGCGGGAGGCGGCGTCCACCATGGTGCCGGAGATGGTGTCGGTGCTGGGGTCGTAGCTGCCGTAGAAGCCCAGCAGCTCGGAGTTGTTGTTGGGCACGATCCAGTCGTCCGGGGCGATGCCCACCAGGCCCGAGACGGGGTCGTGGGTGCCGGTGAAGCCGAAGGTGCCCGTGCCCAGCCCCGAGGGGTTCGAAGGGTCGTCCTCGAAGGCGATGCTGCCGGTCAGGTCGCCGCCGCTGTTCGCGATGGTGACGTCCACGAAGAAGTTGAACCCGGCCAGCTCGATGTTGCCCTCCCAGGTGCTGCTGCCCTCGGGCAGGCCGTTGCCCTCGGCGGCGGCGGTGTCGTCGGTGGCGGACGAGTCGTCGGTGGTGTCCTTGTCGCCGCAGGCGCCGAGCACGAGGCACAGGGAGAGCAGGGAGAGGGTCTTCATGGTCCATCCTCCATCGGGGTTGCGCGATGACATTACCCCGGGGGGAGCCCTGGCCCCAGCAGGTTCAAGCTTTCTCTACGGCTTACGCGGCCTACACCCGCATCGTCCGGGCCAGGGCGCTCAGGTAGCTGCCCTCGACCTCGTAGTAGCCCTTGATGCCGTACTCGCGGCAGAGGGCGCGGACGCGCGGGAGGTTGTAGTGGGGCACCGTCATGAAGAGGTGGTGGCAGCAGTGGTAGTTGAACAGGAACGGGGAGAACACCACCCGCTCCACCACGTTCGGCACGATGTCCACCGTGGGGATGCGCACGCCGCGGAACTCCTGGTTGGTCTCCCGCTCCAGGATCATGGCCAGGCCGTGCTCCACCAGGATGCGGCTGCGGTTCAGGAACACCGCGACGGTGAACAGGGGGCCGGTCCACAGGAGCGCGTAGCCCCCCACCCCGTGCAGCGCCCAGGTCCACGCCCCCGCCGCGGTCAGGGGGGAGGTGGCCAGCAGGTCCACGCCCCGATGGCCGGCCAGGACCAGGCCGCACAGGGCCATCAGCGTGAGCTGGGCCAGCACCACATATGCGGTGTGCCGGCGCCGACGGGAGACCTCGTCGGGCTTCTGGGCGCGGTGGGTGCCGTAGCCGCCGGTGCCCTTCTGGCGGATCTTGACCAGGATCTCCACGAAGGTGCCCCCGATCCAGACCGCCGTGCGCCGCCAGCCCCGGGGGGTGTTGATGATGCCGCCGTAGATGTGGCCGTCGGGGTCGCTGGCGAGGTCGCGGGCCCGGTGGTGGTCGAGGTGCTGGAGCCGGTAGGCCGCGAAGTTGACCCCCACGATGGCCTGCCCGAACACCCCCAGGAACTCGTTGAGGGCCTTGCCGGGGCAGAGGGTGAAGTGCACGGCCTCGTGGCCGGAGATCACCACCCGGTACTGCAGGATCCCGATGAGCGGCCAGGTCAGCGCGAAGACCCAGGGAGAGGGCACAAGCAGCGGCAGCACCAGCAAGGCCGCGAGCCCCAGGTACGCGGCGGCCAGGCCGGGCAGCGCGACGTTGCGCACATCCTTGCGGAGGTCCGCGAGGGCGGCCTCGAATGCTCTGGTGCTGTCGCCGGAGGTCGCGCTCATCCTGTCGCTCGGAGGCCTCGGAACCAGCGCCTCAGTATAGCCCCTGGCCGGGCGGGGTCCTGGTGCAATCGGCCCGGGAGCAGGTCCAGGGCGCCCTTCCAGGGCTGCCCGTTGAGGGTGGGGACGGGCGGGGCGGCCTCCAGCATGACCCGGGCGTGCAGGGAGCAGCGGCCGTGGGCGTGGTCGATCTCGGCCTGGAGCCGGTGGTAGGGGCAGCGCAAGGCCCCGACCAGGCGCCAGGGCTCCCGCCAGGCCCAAGCCGGGTCGTCCAGCTTGTCCAGGTGGGCCAGCTCGGCGCCCAGCGGATCGGCGAGCAGCCCCGCCTCGGGGTTGGGGGCCAGGGAGCGGCGGTCTGCGGGACCCTCGGCGTCGATGAAGAAGGCGGGGTCGCAGCGGTCCAGGCACAAGAGCGCCTGGATGAGGCCGCCGGAGAAGCACATCCAGCCGGTGGGCGCGCCCTCGGCGGCGGCCAGGGCGAAGACCGCGGCGGCCTCCTCGACGTGCGCGGGCTGACCCGGGGCGAGGGGAGAGGCCCCCCGGGTGGCCCCGGTGCCGGTGCGGTCCCACGCCCAGATGGCGGCGTCGGGCAGGTCGGCGGGGGTGAGGCCGAAGGGGCGCAGGCCCAGGGTGGTGCCGCCGAAGCGCCCGGCGTGGCTGAGCACGATGGCCAGGCGGGGGCGGGCCGGGCCGAAGCGGACCACCTCGACGGTGCGGTCGCCCACCTGCAGGCGCTGGCGTCGGGCCCCCCGGCTGCGGACGCGGGCGGGCCAGCGGCGGCGCTCGAAGGCCACCCGCGCCCGCGCCCGGCGCAGGGGGGCGAGGGGACCCCGCAGCCGGGACAGGTCGGGGCCGAGGCGCTCGGCGATCCAGCTCGGGCCGTCGAAGCGCAGGTCCTTCCGATCGATCGTGTGGAGCAGGCGCTCGGAGGGGCGGGGTGTGGAGGGGCCGATCGGGCGGGGCTCCGCGGCGCGCCACCGGTCCGCGATCTCGATGGGCAGGGCAGAGATGACGGGTCGGGCTGCGGCGCGGGCGAGGTGATCGGCCCACGCCTGGAGGCTCGGGGCGTGGGGCCGCAGGTCCTCCCAGCCCCGGGCGAGGTTGTGCTCGTGCAGGGCGGCGCCGAAGTGGCAGACCGGGTGGGGGCGGGGCTCGGCGAGCTGGGCGTCGAGCAGGGCCTCCAGCCGGCCGAACTCGGCGGGCCCCAGGCGCAGGGTGTGGGTGACGCGGTCGGCCTCCCGACGGAGCAACCCCCAGGCGAAGGGGTTGACCGAGACGTCAACGAACACGAAGGGGCCGTCGCCGGGGCCGCGCAGGTCCGGGGCCGGCCGCCAGGGGGTGAGGCCGCTGTAGGCGAACGCCCCGAACTGGGGCTGGTCGGTGATGACGTCCAGGCCCAGGGCGCGGGCGGGGCCGAGGGTGCGCAGGCAGGTGCGCCGGGTGGAGCGGATCAGGCCCGGCACCGCCGCCCGCAGGCCGGTGGCCCCCGCCGCCCGCAGGCCGTTGACCGCCCGGCGGAGCTGCCGGCGGTGGGCGTGGGCGCCGATCTCGTGGCCCCGGGCCTGCCAGCGGGCGATGCAGCTCTCCGGACCCTCGAAGGCGGCGGTGGCCTCGGCGAAGGGGTAGCGGAAGCGCAGGGCGAGGCGCGACCCGGCGGCCTCGGCGGCATCCACGAGGAGGCCCACCAGCGCGCGCGCCGCGGCCCAGGTGGGTCGGTCCCGACGGCGCTCCAGCAGGGCGTCGTCGCAATGGATCTCGTGGAAGAGGAACATCGTCGCGATCAGCGGCTATCCTCTCACTCCTGGAGGTGCCTGTGCTCCCGCTCATGATCCTGCTCGCCTGCCAGCCCAAGGACGAGGCGTCCGATGACTCGGCCGCCGTCGCCGACGACACCGAGGTCACCGCGGACGACACCGCCGAGACGGGCGAGACCGGGGAGACCGGGGACCCTGAGGTCTTCGCCTGCGGACAGGTTCCCGATGGCCCCGAGGCCACGATCCCGGCGATTCGGCTGACCTCGTCGGTCACCTGGACCCTGGACTTCGACGAGGAGGCCGAGGCCAACGATCTCTTCGACTGCGCCTACACCCGGGACTTCGAGGGGGTGCAGCTCCTGGACCAGCCCTACCTCTGCCCGGCGTGCGACGTCATCGTGAAGGGCACCGCCACGATGGTTGAGGGCGAGGACTGCTTCGCCCAGATCAGCAGCTCGGGCGCGGTGCGCACCGAGATCTGGGGCTTCACCGTGGACGGTCGGCTGTTCCGCTCCGGCGCGGACAACGCGGCGATGGGGGAGCTGACCACCTTCGCGCCCGCCGCCGAGGGCGAGGACATCGAGGTCGCCTGGTCCAGCGAGAGCGCGCTGAGCGCGGGCGGGGTCATGCTCCTGGAGGCCACCGGCGCGATGACCTTCGCGGCCGACCCCGACACCCTGCTGGTCGAGCCGTGGGCGCCCCGCGAGGCCCCCTACGCGGGCGGCTGGCCGCAGAACGACCCCGGGGACCTGAGCGCCAGCTACACCCTGGCCACCGGCGAGACCTTCCCCAACGTGCGGCTGCAGGACCAGTGCGGGGACATGGTCGACCTGTGGGACTTCTACGGGTCCTACCTGATCCTGGACGCGAGCCAGTACAACTGCGGGCCCTGCCAGGCGATGGCGAACACCGAGCACGACTTCCTGGTGCAGATGCGCGCCGAGGGCATCCCGGTGCGGGTGCTGACCTTCATGGGCAACGGCCTGGGCGACCCCCGGGGCACCCCGCCGCCGGAGATCGTGGACCAGTGGTCCGAGCAGTTCGAGGTGACCGAGCCGCTGCTCTATGATCGCGGCTTCACCTATGCGTTGTTCCCGTCGTACCTGCTGGAGACCACCGGCGAGGACTTCGGCTACCCGGCCTGGCTCATCGTGGACCCCGAGATGAACGTGCTGATGGGCAACGTCGGCTTTGGAGACTGGAACATGGCGATGGACGCGATCCGGGCGGACTGGGGGGCGAGATGAGGGTGGCGGCGGGTCGAACAGGGTCGTCCATCCTCTTCGCCATGCTGGCCCTCGCCGGCTGCAAGGACGAGGCCGTCGACGACAGCGGCGGCCCCGTGGCCCCCGGCGGCGAGGTCATCCACTTCGACACCCGCGACGGGGTGACCCTGGAGGCGGACTGGTACGCCGGGGACGCCGACGCTCCTGCCGTGCTGCTGATGCACATGACGCCGCTGCAGTTCGACCGGACCTCGTGGCCGGCCAGCTTCATCACCCTGCTGCACGACAAGGGCTGGTCGGTGCTCGTGCCCGACCGGCGCGGCGCGGGGGGCTCGGAGGGCGAGCCGCGGGACGCCTTCGAAGGGGAGTACGGGCGCTACGACGTCGAGGCCGGGGTCAGCCACCTGACCGGGTACACCTCCGGCGACTTCATCATCATCGCGGGCTCCAACGGCACCACCGCCACCCTGGACTACTCGGTCTGGGCGACGGGCGAGGGCCTGCCCATGCCGGTGGCCCTGGGGCTGATGACCGGCGGCACCTACACCGAGACCCAGAGCTCGATGTCCGACCTGCCCGAGCTGCCGGTGGTGTTCACCTACTCCACCCAGGAGCGGGCGTGGTCGGTGGCCCAGCAGGGCCTGCCCAACGGCCCCGACTGGGTGTTCCTGGAGTACCCCGACGGCGCCCACGGCACCCGCATGTTCGACGCCGCGCCCGAGGTGGCCACGGACCTCGAGTCCTTCTTTGACGGGGTGCTCGAGTAGGGTCGCAGGATGCGCATCGCCATCGTCACCCGAGGGGATCTGTTCCCCACGAACCACGGCGCGGCGGTGAAGATCGTGCGCACCGCCGAGTACCTCTCCATGCTCGGGGCCACGGTGTTCATCGTCACCGACGACCGGGACCGGTACTGGCGCTACGACGGCGGGCTGCGCAGCGAGGTGGCTTTCGAGCCGCGCTTCCGGGCGTTCCAGGAGTGGCCGCTGCTGCGCCACGGGCAGCGCCTTGCCGCCCGGGCCTGCGCGGCGGTGGGCTACCCGCCTGAGGAGACCTTCCTCTACAGCGCCCAGTTCGACCCGGCGTGGTGGGCGCGGGTGCTGTTCGTGGGTTGGGCCGAGGGGGTGGAGGTCTTCCAGGCCGAGTTCCCCGGCTACGGCCTGGCCTGCCACCTGGCCGCGCGGCTCCTGGGCGGCAGGAGCGTCATCGTGCAGCACAACGTGGAGTGGGACCGGCTCCAGGACGTCAGCGGGCTGTCCGACGCCGAGGTCTCCCGCATCCGTGCGTTGGAGCGCTTCGCCCTGTCCCGGGTGGACGAGGTCATCGCGGTCAGCGCCGATGATCGCGACCGCATGCGGATCGCGGGGGTCGACCCGGCGAAGATCACCGTGCTGCCGCACGGGGTGGACACCGCCAGCTACGCGAGCGCCCGCAGCGCGGCCATCCGGTACGGCTACGGGCTGGACCCCGACGCGCCGCTGCTCTTCTTCCACGGCACGCTGCACTACTGGCCCAACACCCGCGCGGTGGCCTTCATCGCCGAGGCGCTGCTGCCGCGGATCCTGCCCCGGCACCCCACCCTCAAGGTGATGATCGCGGGGCTCAACCCGCCCGAGTACTACCGCCACCCCGCCATCGTCTTCCCCGGGCCGGTGGACGACCTGCCGTCCCACATCGCGGCGGCGGACCTCACGCTGTGTCCGGTGCCCAGCGGCGGGGGCACCCGGATGAAGCTCCTGGAGTACTTCGCGGCGGGCAAGGCCTGCGTGTCGATGACCAAGGGCGCGGAGGGCATCCGGGCCCGGGACGGGGTGGAGATCGCCCTGCGGGACGAGCCCGACGCTTTCGCCGCCGAGGTGCTGCGGCTGCTGGAGGACGACGCCGCCCGGGGCGCGATGGGGGCGGCGGCGCGGCGCTTCGTGGCCTTCTATGACTGGACGCCCATCCTGCGGCGCACCCTGGCCTTGTTCGAGGGGCGGGGGCGGGGGGAGGACTACAACGAGGCGGTCTTCGCCGCCCGCGCCCGAGGGGAGGCCGCCGAGCCCGCCCTGGCCCTGCCCCGCGACGTCGACCCCATCGAGGCCCACCTGCCGCCGCGCAGCCCCAGCAAGCCGCTGACCCTGCTGCTGCTCATCAACCGGGGCTGCAACCTGCGGTGCAGCTTCTGCGATCTGTGGGACCGGCCGGAGAACATGCCCTACGAGCGGGTGGTGGGGCTGCTGGATGAGGCGGTGGCCATCGGCACGAAGGTGCTGGTCATCACCGGGGGCGAGCCCTTCCTGCACCCCCGGCTGTTCGACGTGGTGCGCGCGGCCAAGGAGCGGGGCCTGGCGGTGAACATCACCACCAACGGCACCCTGGTGGAGAAGCGCTGGGACGCGCTGCGCGAGGCGGGGGTGGACAGCCTCTCGGTCTCCATCGACGGGCTCGCGGAGACCCACGACCGGCTGCGGGGGCAGCCCGGGTGCCACAAGCGCACCCTCAAGGCGCTCTCCCGGCTGGCCGAGGCGGGCGGCGTGGGGCTCTCGGTCTACTTCACGGTGACCCGGGAGAACGTGGGCGAGCTGGTGGAGGTGTTCGAGCTGTCCCGGGCGGTGGGCGCGGGCTTCGACTTCTGGCCGGTCAACGACGCGGAGGACCTCTACCTGACCTCGGAGGCCGACCAGGCCGCGTACCGGGCGGCGGTGGCCCACATCGCGGCGGCCGACCCCGCGGTGGCCGCGCGCCGCCACTTCTACGAGGAGGGGCTGGCCTACCACGCCGGCCAGGGCGGCCCGGTGCGCTGCCTGGGCCTGCTCGACCAGTACGGGGTGACCTACGAGGGGGCGCTGCTGCCCTGCTGCGTGTGGGGCGGGGACGGGCTGGAGGTCGGCAACGTCTTTGAGACGCCGCTTACCGAGCTGTGGCGCAGCGCGCGGGTGCAGGGCTTCCGGGAGGGGATGTACGGGGCGGGGTGCAGCGCGGGGTGCTTCAACCACTCGCTGTATGAGTTCACGAAGAGCACGGGGGAGTCGTTTCGGGTGGGGTGAGGGGGGGATGGGGCAGGGCGTGGAAGGGGTCGTCCATCCAGGACTCGTTCTGGGGGCTGAATCGGTGAATTGGAAGTGATTTCAGCCCCTGAGTAGTGTTGGAGTCAGCCCGAAGCCGCCTACGAGAGCCCAATGTGGTCACTGTGCCCGCGTGGGAGGAGGGTTCTCGGAGGGGGTTGAGGGCTGGCTTCAGACGCTCAACGGATCCCCCCGTCGCCGGCTCGGGGCAGCCGTCCGGGCGTCTCCAACGTCAGCAGGATCTCTCCTCGTCCTCATCGACCCCGCTCCTTCTCAGCCTCCCGGCGTAGGATCTGCCGCACTGACGACGATGCCCAGGGCTTCCCCTTCCGGGTCGGCAGCCCCTCGGCGTCCAACGTGGCCGCCACGCGCTGGTAGGACAAGCCTCGCGCCCGCAGCGCCTTCATGCGCTCCAGCACCGACAGCTCCTCGGGCACCTCAACCAGCGAGTCGCCGTCCTCGCCGAGCCGGTAGCCGTAGGGCAGGTGCCGGCTGATTCGCTTGCCGGCTCGGGAGCGGCGCCCTTGACCTGCGCGGATCTCCACCGCGCGGACGAGGCGGGGGTGATCAGCGAAGGCCGCTTTGGCGTCTCCGAGGGTGGCGTCCAGGGAGGCCTCGTCGGCGGGCACCCTCTCACGCAGGGAAAACAACGCCGCGCCTTGGCGCTCGACGACCTCTGCCACCGCCGCCCAGGCGAGCCTTCCCCCAAGCTGAGCGAAGGAGGACACAAGCAGGCCGCTCGCCCCGAGCAGCGCCAGCTCCTTGAGGGCGGCGACCAAGCCGGGCCGCTCGGACAAGGGGGCGGTGAGGGCGCTCTGGTCGTCCTTGAACAGGCAAGAGAGCCCGATGCCCTGAGCCCGGCACAGCTTCTCGAGCCGCTCCTCGGCCAGCGCGTAGCCCACGATCGGACCCTCCAGCGCAGGCTCACCGCTCGCGCGCTTCATGACCGCTCCGTTGAGGCCCGTGAGCATAGGAGGTCTTGCGAGTTGACATCAACCAATGGTTATGTTTGAACCATCTTGCGCGCGTCGATGGTCGGCGCTGCCCCCAAGGACCAAGCGGGCCCGCCCGGCGCGCCAACGCCGAGCGGGCCCTGGAAGACACGCTGGAGAACTCAGCATGCTCCCTACCCCCACGAT
The DNA here is from genome assembly GCA_020632795.1 of Alphaproteobacteria bacterium. GTDB lineage: Bacteria > Myxococcota_A > UBA796 > UBA796 > CAJQPC01 > JACKEV01. The sequence goes on along the minus strand of JACKEV010000015.1, from coordinate 220,113 downwards.
ACCCGCCGAGGACACCGCGCTCCCCACTCCGCTCCGCCACCTCAGCCAGCGCTGAGCTATGCGCAGCGGTCACCCGCCCCTTCAAGGGAGGGGCGAGGCCGATCTGTGCCCCCTACCCCACAGAGCAACAGGAGCGCCCCATGAAACCCCTCTCCGCTCGTTCGCCCGACGCATCGCTCGTCGCCGTCGAGCGCTTCATCCTCGCCACACGCGACTCCGGCTACCGGAGCACGCCCTCGGCGGTCGCCGAGTTGGTGGACAACGCCATCCAGGCCGAGGCCAGCCGGATCCTCATCCGGGTCGAGCGCGACCCAACCGATCGTCGCTGGCCGCTTCGGCTGAGCGTCCAGGACGACGGCGTCGGCATGGACGCAGCCCAACTCCGCCAAGCGCTGCGCTTCGGCGGCAGCGCGCGCTTCGACGACCGACGCGGCCTTGGCCGCTACGGGATGGGCCTGCCCAACAGCTCGTTGAGCCAGGCGCGGCGTCTGGAGGTCCTGACGTGGCGCCGCCGCAAGGCCGGCCTCTTCTGCTATCTGGACGTCGACGAGATCGCCGCGGGGGACGTCGTCGAGGTCCCTCCTCCGTTGAGCGCGACGCTGCAGGACGAGGCCCTCGACCCGTTGACGCCGAGGGGGACCCGGGTGACGTGGCGACGCTGCGATCGGCTGGACTTCAAGCGCGCCTCCACGATCGCCAAGCACCTCTGCGTCGAGCTCGGGCGCATCTTCAGGCACTTCATCTGGGAGGGTTTGGACCTCAGGGTCAACGGGGAGCCCGTCGTGGGCGTGGACCCGCTCTTCCTGCATCCAGCCGGGCCTCACAGCGGCGCGACGGCCTACGGAGCGCCGCTGCGATACGAGCTCCGCGCGGCCAACGGTGAGGTGGGCGAGGTCGTCGTGACCTTCGCGGAGCTGCCCGTCGCGGAGTGGCACGACCTGCCGAACGCCGAGAAGAGCGCGCGCGGGATCGTGAAGGGCGCGGGGCTCTCCGTGGTGCGCGCTGGGAGGGAGATCGATCGAGGCTGGATGCTCTTCGGAGCGAAGCGGCGAGAGAACTACGACGACTGGTGGCGCTGCGAGCTCCGCTTCGAGCCCTGTCTGGATGAACACTTCGGCATCACCCACACCAAGCAGCAGGCGCGCCCTTCCCAGGAGCTGGTTGAGCTGCTGTCCCGGGACATGGAGGCGGCCGCCCGCGCGCTGTACGGGCGCGCGCGGCGGGCCCATGAGCAGGCCAAGCTGCGGCGACGCCTGGCTGCCGCAGAGCGGGCCGCTGCGGCGCGTGAGCGGCGCCTCGCGAGCCCGACCCTCAGCCCCCTCACCGAGGCAGAGGCCCAGGCGCTCGCGCGCCTCGCCGAGCGCGTCCCGGGGCTCCTCGCGAGCCGGGGAGACGGGATGGGCTACCGGCTGGTGATTGACACCCTGGCCAGCACCCGGCTGTTCGAGGTGTTCCCGACGGAGGCGCTGCTCATCGTCGCCATCAACAGCGCGCACCCCTTCTATCGCAAGCTCTACCTCCCGCTGCTGGAGGGCGGGCGGCCGGGTGACGAGGTGTTAAGGGCGCGCCTTGACCTGCTGGTCCTCGCGGCGGCGCGCGCCGAGGTGGCCAGCGACGCGGAGCGGCCCGCCGCCCGCGCCCTGCGCCAGGTGTGGAGCGACGTGCTCTCCGAGTTCCTGAAGGATGAAGTCGATGGCTGAGCAGGACCGCGAGTGGGTCGCGCTCACCCCGACGCTGGAGGGCGACGCGGCGGCCGCCTATCGGGCCCTGGCCGAGGGGCTCGTCGCGGCCAGAGGAGAGCGCCGCGCGCCGCGCGCCGCGGACGTCGACGCTCAGCTCGCCGTGGCGCTGGTGGCCTGCGGGGAGGCGGATGGCGAGGCTGCCCCGCGGCTGGAGGTGGCGGCGCGCGTCGCATGCGACCTCGCGCGGCAGGGCTGGGGCCTGATGGTCGACGGCGATGGGGCGCTGATGGTCGCGCCGCCGCTCAAGCTCACGGAGGTCATGGAGGAGAAGCGGCGGGTGCGGGCGCAGCTGCACGTCGCCCGCGAGGAGCAGCTCGACGCCAACGCGACCCGCGAGTTCGTCCGGAAGATGGAGACGCAGCGACTCCACGAGGGGTGCTGGGTCTCCATCTTCTCGCTCATGCGCGACGGTCGGGACCTCGCGTCGAGGCTGCGGGCGGTGAACCTCTCCGAGGAGGGAGACGAGCGGCTCGCGGCCCTCCAAGGCGCTGTTGAGCCCTACCTCCAGGCGGTCTCCGAGGACGCCCGCTGCGAGCACACCGGGCTGCTCCTCCAGGACATCTGGCGCTACTTCCGCCACACCTGGGCCAACCCCTACCGGACCACGCCTGGGCGGAACGTCAACCTGCTGATCAGAGACCGCGCGGCGCCGAACCACCCGGTCATCGGGATCGCCGCGCTGATCAGCTCTGCGGCTCAGATCCGCATCCGGGACGATTGGATCGGCTGGTCCTCGGCGGCCGTCCTCAAGGACATGAAGGAGGCGCCCACGAAGGAGTGGGCGCTCTGGCTGCACGCAGTGCTGAAGCGCTCCTTCGAGGAGCTCTATCTGGTGGACTTCCTCGAGGATGGCCTCGTCACGCTCGCACAGCTCCAAGCGCCTACGGACGCGCTGCTCGCGGAGCTCCGGGAGTACAGCAGGATCAAGCGGCGCGAGCATGAGCGCTTCGTCGAGAGCGCGCAGCACAAGGGGGAGCTGCCGAGGACGCCCGAGGGAGACGTCGATTGGGTCGCGCGCGCTCGGACGCCGCTGTTCCAGAGCAAGCGTTCGCTGCGGCTGGCCAAGCTGCTCGAGGTCCGCCGGACCGTGGACGCGCACATGCACGCGCCCACGGCGGAGGGGCTCGCCGCCCTCCTGGAGGTCCCCGGCGGCGGCCGCGCGGTGCGGGCGCTGGCTCGCCGGGCGAAGGGCGACATGATGGGCGTCGCCATCGCAGACATCGGCGTCTGCGGCTCGGTCGCCCCTTACAACCACCTGCTGGGTGGCAAGCTCGTGAGCATGCTGATGGCCAGCCCGGAGGTAGGGGCCATCTACGCGCAGCGCTACGGCGACGCAGAGAGCGTGATCGCCTCCTCCAACGCCGGCTACGCGATCAACAGAGGCACCGACCTCGTCCTGCTCATGACCACCTCGCTCTATGGCGCCGGCTCCAGCCAGTACAACCGCGTGCGCGTGCCCTGCGAGCGCGTCGGCGGGCGCGCGGGCGACCGCGTCGTGTACGAGGAGCGCGGCCTGACGGAGGGCTTCGGGAGCTCTCAGTTCGCCGATGAGACCATCGCGGCGATGGCGTCCATGCTCTCAAAGAGCGACATGGGGCTGCGGGTCAACAGCATCTTCGGCGAGGGCGTGAACCCGCGCCTGCGCAAGATCCGGGCGGCGCTTGACGCGCTCGGGCTGCCCTCGGACGTGCTGCTCCGGCACGGGAGCCCCAAGGTGGTCTACTCCGTCAAGCTGGTGCGCAACCTGCGGCGCTTCCTGCTGGGGCTGGATGCGGCGCCGGACTATCGCCTGCCCCAGGACCACCCGGAGGAGCGCACGGCGCAGATCTCCGCCTGGTGGCGGGAGCGCTGGCTGTCGATGCGCGCTGTGAAGGAGCTGATCCTGAAGCGGGTAGAGGGGGAGACGCTCATCCACCCCGTGCGCCACGGCGCCCGCGTGATGGTGCCGGAGGAGGAGGACGAGCAGGAGGATCTGTTCGGCTGAGCGCAGCGCGGCGCTGGTCTGGGAGCCTCCGCGCCGTTATCGGCGGGTCCCCCACCACGGAGCCCCGCCCTGAGACAAGAGCCACCGGCCCCCACCGCCTGGCAGACCCGACGCGCGCGCGCCATCGTCGGCTGGTACCTGCGCGAGTACCACGGCACGCCCGAGGACGTTGGGGTCATGACGATGTTCTGCGACCCGACCAAGGTGGGGCACTTCGCGGTGCGGGCCGAGGACGTCGCGGCGGGCGAGCCGGAGGCGTTGTTCAGGTTGCTGGTCGCGACGTCGATGTTCCAGCGACGCCAGGACTTGCAGATCATGCGGGTGCTCCAGGGCATCGGGGAGGCGGACGCGCGCGAGCTGAGCACGGCGTCGACGCTGCTGCGGCTGTCCGACGGGAGCCCCTGTGAGCATCTTCGGTCGACCATGGCGCTCAGGGAGCGGTGCGACCTCGGAAAGGACGCCGAGACGAAGCTGGGGGTTTGTTTGGCGAAACCGGAGCACCCCTGCCACCTCAAGCGCCACACCGTGCTGCTCAAGCGCTACGGCCACTTCGGGAAGGTGCCCAGCTCCATCGCGCTGGCGATCCGTGAGTATGGAGCGACCGACCTGGGAGAGCTGCGGCGGCAGGCGCTGGACGAGGTGTCTACGCCCGAGGAGGCCGCGCTGCTGCTCGAGGCCGCGCTGTGCCGTGCGTGGCGGGTGAGCCGGAAGATCGCGCATATGTACCTGTCGATGATGACGAACCCGGACCTCTGCCCGGCCGCTCCTGGGCCCTGGGCGGAGGGCGTGGACTGGACCCAGTTCGTCGTCATCGACAGCAACGTGGACCTGTTCTTGAAGGCGACGGGGTACCCGGGGCCGTGGACGTATGAGGCGCGGCGGGTGTTCCTGCGGGAGCTGGCCCGGCGGGTGGATCTGTCGGCGATGGGGGACGGGCTGGCGGGCTACAACCCGCGGCTGGTGCAGCAGGCGCTGTACTTGTTCATGTCGGTGACGAACCGGCGGGCGGTGGAGAGAGACTGCGGGCGGCGGGCGCCGGAGGGGTGTGTGGGGTGTCTGGTCGAGCTGCGTGGGGTTTGCGGGTGGGGAGCCCCGTGACAGCTGCCCAGGTCAACTGCGAATGTTGATCCACTGGCAACCCGGCGATTTCGACCAGCGTGACCACAGAACGAGGGCAACTCCACGGCCTCCTCTGAGCTGAGCCTGGCAGGTAGGTCGTAGAGGGTCCTCCCAGGGCCTATTGCAGGCCAAGACCCAAGTCCGCGAACAGGCTCCTCACGAAGCGCTCGATGATCCGCCTCTCAGACTCATGTTGTGCCTCCGAAGAGGCCTTTGTCGTGGCACGACGAAGCTCGGAGACCGTGACATTGGTTGTGCGTTCGTATTGAATTTGACTGTTCGGCCGCAGGGGCTCCCAAGTGACCCCCTGGGCATCGCCGCGCTCTGCTTGGTTCGTCGGAGGAGGTGCTGAAGGAGGCAGTTTCTTCGGCGCGCCCGCCCCCTTAGCCTTCAAATAAGCCCGCCGTACCCGCCCATTCAGCATCTTCGCCATCGCGTCCATGTTGAACTCCACCGCCTCCAGCAGCTCCGCGCTGGGTCGGATCTGCTGCTTCGTGTGCGTGATCCCGAAGTGCTCATCCAGGATGGGGTCGAACCGGACCTCGCAGCGCCACCAGTCGTCGTAGTTCTCCTTGCGCTTCTTGACGAAGAGCCAGCCGTAGTCGATCTCCCGGTCCCCCCGCACGACGGAGATCCCGGCCCCCCCGGGGACGCCCCGGCGGCGCTTCTCCTTGTTGTCCAGGCTGTGCCATCGGGCGACCGGCAGCTCCGTGAACCGCACCGTCACCACGCCCGAGCCGCCGGAGGTGGCCGCCAGCTCTACCTCGAGGGGCTCTCCAAAGGGGCGGCCGCCCTGTGTGCGGGAGTCTTCTGCGAGGTAGAGCGGGTCCACGGGGACGACGCGCTCGTCGTTGACGAGGAGCTCGACGCCGCGCCAGATGAAGTGACGGTAGACCCGCCCCAGGAAGATCATCAGCTTGCGGGCGATGGTGCGCGGGCGCTTGTTGTCGAGGCGGTCGCACCGGGTCCAGACCACGAGGGTGCCGGAGGCGCCGCGGGGCTCGGGCGCCTGAGGGGGAAGCTGCGCTTCGGCAGGCGCGGGCACAGCCCGCACGCCGCCGGTGGCGACCTCGTCGACGTCGAGCCAGGTCCGGCGCACGGGCCCGCCCTCGACCCAGGAGTAGAGGGTGACCCGACGGGCCTGGCTCACGGAGCTGTTGGGCAGGCCCATGCCATAGCGGCCCAGCCCCCCCCGCTGGTTGAAGCGGGTGCTGCCGCCGAACCCCAGCGCGCGCTGCATGACCTCGGGCGTCATGCCGTGACCGTCGTCCTGCACGCTCAGGGTCAATGGCAGGTCCGGGTCGTCGTGGTCGGCAGCGACGCGGACATGCACACGCGCGGCGCCAGCGTCGAGGGCGTTGTCGACGAGCTCGGCGACGGCAGAGGGCGTGCTCTTGTAGCCGGAGTCTCGGGTGGCCTCAATGAAGCGCTCAACGATGACGAGGTCGGCGGGGGGCGATGGTGGGGCGCCGGTCATGGATGGTCTCAGGGTGTTGTTGTGGGCGGTGTTGGCAGAGATAGCGCTCCATGTCGGTTGAAGCCAAGGGGGCTGGTCGTATATACGATGAGGTACCTTGGAGGCGGCATGAGCATGTTGGGGGAGCGAGGAGCAAGGAGACCCGATCGGCAGGCGACGCGAGGCGCCTGCGCTGTGGGGCGGTCCATGTGGGGTGATGCCGCGTGAGCGACGAAGCGATGGTCCTGTGCCAGATCGGCAGCGCCGCTCCCGAGGCGCTGATCACCTCTTTGGGCTCGAATCAGGCTGGCGATGCTCGGCATCGCTGCGTGGTCTGTGCCTATCGTGTCGGCCTGCGGGATCGCGCAGCCCCGATCTCCGGGCGCCTCATCCAGTGCATGCATGGTGCGGAGGCGCCGAGCGCGCTGATTCGAGAGCTCCACGTCAACCAAGCAGGCCCTGGCCGTCACCGCTGCGCCGTCTGCGCGTACCAGGCTGGCCGCGAAGCTGTGTCCTCCGATCCCCCGACAGAGGTGCTGCTTGACGGCGCCGCTGACGAGGTGAAACGAGCAGGGTGGCGTGCCAGCTTCGCGCCGAGTGAGGCTGCGGAGACCTATCAGCGTTCCTCGCCGGAGTTCGATGGGCTCCGCGAGCTTCACCTCTGGCTGGCCGGTCGGCTTCAGGTGCTGCGAGCTGAACGGCCGAGGGAGTGCCGCGTCTACCTCATCGAGCACGGGCTCCCGAAGCAGATCGTCCGTGATGTCCTGCCTATCGCGTTGAAGGACGCGCTCGCGGCTCGAAACATCTCTGCGGGGGCTCGCCCGTTCTGGGACGCGCGCGTCTACCCGCTCCTCGTCTACCTGACAGAGCTGGGGTACCGATACGGGGGTTCAGTGAGGCAGCTGTGGCCCCCCGCTGAGGAGGAGCTGGAGCACAGCCTCAGCCCGGCAGAGCGAGCCTCCATCCGCGAGTACTTCCTCGGCCTTGTCGACCTGACAGCCGTGCGACCTCCAGACACATCGTGGGTGCAGCACTTCAGGAACATCGCGTGGCCGATCGCTCACGCGGCGCTCCCCCTTGAGCTGCACGTCCCGCTCCTGCAGGCCGCGCTCAGCCTTGGGCGCTTCGTTGACAACGACACCGACGACGACGCGATCCTGGAGCCGCTCCAAGCCTGGGCGGGTGCTGCCTCACATAAGCCCCTCCTGCACTTCCTGGACAGCGGTCCGCTCGCGGCGGATGTCGTTCGGGGGCTGCTCGTCGACGACGCGGAACCTCGCGTCATTGATGCAGGCCTGATCGAGCGGATCACGAGTGATCTGCGACAAAGTCGCCTGGCTTTGGCGACCCTCAACGCAGCTCGGGCCCGCCAGTCCCAGCTGCGGTGGCGTGGAGACGGAGGTGGGCGCTCTCGCGGCGGCGAAGATGCCGAGCCGTGCGCGGAGGTTCGAGGGCAGCTGCTCTTGAGCTGGGAGTTCGGGAGGCCCGAGCTCTACCTGCGACCTCCCCGCCTTGTGCCTGAACTCCGCCAAGCCTTCAGAACGACAGCGGCCCGAGCGAAGCTCAGTCTCCTCGGCGGGAGGTCGATCAGGGCCCGCGCGCTGCTGGACGGGCAGCCGCTGAAGGTCACGGCTCGGGACTTGCCGACGCCAGGCCCCGACGGGACGAGCGCGCCGCTCGTCTCTGGGCTGACCTCCTCGCGTGGCCTGGGGGAGTTTGAGCGCCTTCAGCTCAGCCCGCTGTGCGTCGATGTAGCGCGGCCGCTGGTCTTCAACCAGGTGGAGGGTGAGCTGACCGCAGCGCAGCGTCGACAGCGCTCGTACGTCGCGGGCGACCTCATCTGGCTCCTGGTTGAACAGATCGTCGACGAAGATACCTCGTGGATGCAGCGGTATGGCCGAGTGGCTGGACTCCACTGCGTTCGCGTGGACACCTCGGCCCCACAGGCGGCGCCCTGGCTTCATCGGCGAGGCCTCAACGCGGTAGAGGACCCGAAGGCCGACCTGGTGGGCGCTCCCCACCTGCGATTGGCGGACTCGGACTCAGCCACTCTGTTCAGGGATGACGTCGTGGCGCTCCTTTTGGAGAGGGACCCTGCGGAGGCTCTCTCAGCCGACGATGGTGAGTCTCGGCTCCTTGAGCCTGGCCTCTTCCTGCTCCCGGCCGACTTGGAGGCTGGCGAGTGGTCCCTGTCATTGCGGGCTCGCGGGGGGGCGGCGCGCAAGCAGAGGCTGCTCGTCGAGGTGGACGAGCAGCGAGCCGGCGTCGGCGTCCACATGGAGCTCAGCGGCGCGGCGTTGACGGTTGACTCGCTGCGGCGGGGAGAGTTCAAGCTCGCGCTGAGCTCGGACACGCCGTTTGAGGGGTTGCAGGTGGCGTTGAGTCTGCTCGCGGGTGAGCTGATCCTGGCGCGCGCGTCGAGCGCTCCGCTGGACGCGCTGCCAGCCACCATTGAGCCGTCAGCGCCGGTCTGGCAGGCGCTCCTCGACGCAGCCGGGGATGGCTTGGCGAAGGTCCTGGGGGAGCCGCTGGTCTTGCGCGCCGAGCTCGGCGGGCTCGTCGATCAGCAGTGGTGGTTGGAGCCTACGGAGTCCCAGGTTTGGTGGCGGCGTACACACTCCGGCGCTTGGGAGCCGGTGAGCGAGGACCTGGAGGACATCTTCGCAGAGATGTATGTGGCGAGCGCGCCCCTTGAGCGCGTCGCTGACCTTGAAGCAGCCCTCGCGTCGGGCGACGTGGTCCTCACTCAGCCAGTCGCCCCCTCAGGTCAAGGAGCTCGTCCGCTCCTCGGTGCTGGTCGGTGCGCGTCGGTGTCCGAGTTGGATTGGAGCGCGCTGCACGAGCCCCCGACGCCGCCCAGGCGGCTCCTCAGGATGTTGGACAGCCGTGGCGTCGCTGGGACCGGGGCGGCTGAGCTCGTGGATGCGTACCTTTGCTGGTCTACCGCAAGCGCCGTTGACCTCGTGGCCGAGGCGAGGCGGAGGCGAGTTTTTCAGGAGTTGGAGCGTTGGCTGGTAGAGGCGCTCTGTGGGGAGCAGTGGGTGTGGGCTGAGCAGCGCCTGCGGGGGCACCCACCTGGCACAATCGGGGCGCATGTCCTCGCTGCGCTTCGCCACGAGGGCTTGGGGCGAGATCCCCTCTCGGAAGACTTCCTGGCGAAGGTTGCGGGGAGCGCTGGGCTGCGGGAGTTGGAGGAGCGGACAGAAGCTAGACTCACGGAGGCCGCGCCGCTGCTGGAGGAGTTCGCCGAGGCGAGCCCTCAAGGACGCCTTGAGCAGCTCGCAGCAGAGCTGGACGGGGAGCTTCAGCGAGCGTCGCTTGAAGCGATGAAGGTGGCCTTGGGGGTGTCTCTCGACGGGCCGCTGCCTGAGCACGCGGAACCCTTCGAACCTGATCCGGGTGTAGACGCGCTCAGCGCGCGAAGGGTCATCAGGGCTGGCCTGCACGCATGGCGCGCTGACGTTGAGGCTGCGGCCCTCGTTCGCTGGATCTACCCCCCTGGCGCGGCGGAGGCGCTGCGACGAATGGACTACAGCGAGGCGGCTCCCGTCGCTGAGCTCGTCCGCTGGCTGAGGGACAGGCCCCGAGGTACGGCGACGTGGCCGAGCGAGTCCATCACCGAACTCCTCCACCTGTGGCTGGATCCAACGAAGGTGCGCGCGCGAACGCCCGAGCTCAAGAGCGCTGTGCTCCTGGGATTGGCGGATCAAGCTGCGTCCAGGGCGATTCGCTACGCTGCGCTCCGCCGGAGCTGGTGCATGCGGGGTCTCCGATGACGGAGCCCTACAAGGCCCTCGTGTTCGGGGTACAGGCCGTCCGTCGGCAGGTGGACAGGGACGCTCGCGCGCTCGGCGGGGCGCTGGGCGTCGCGGCGAAGCACCTCCCGCATCAAGTCGGAAACGTGGCCCGCGTCCTGTCGGCGCCGAGGGTGCGCCACCTCCTCGCTGACGAGGTGGGGATGGGGAAGACCATCCAAGCGCTCATGATTCTGAACGCCCTGCGCCTGCAGGACCCGGAGTTAAGCGCGTTGATCGTGGTCCCTGACGCGCTGCGGGAGCAGTGGAGAGACGAGCACCTGACGCGGGCCCACCACTCCCTCATCGAAGGGGCGCCGCAGCCGCTCGATGAACGCCGCGTACGGTTGGCGTGGCCAGCGGTCTTACAGGCCGGCGACATCGACCCGTCTCAGTACGGGGCGCTCATCGTGGATGAGTTTCACTCGCTTACCGCGCCCCTGCAGCGGCGCATCCTGGCGACCGCGCCCGAGTTCACGCACCTCCTGCTGATCAGCGCGACGCCTCCCTTTCAGGACCCTCAGAGGCTCGGCGAAGTGATGGGCATGCTGGAGCCGGGGCGCGTCACCGTGCAGGACGAGGAGGGCGAGGGCGTCGCGGAGCAGCTCGTATCCCGAGAGCGCCAAGTCACCGCGCTCCTCGACGGGCTCGCCGATGAGGAGGGCTGGGAGGCCCTCGGCGGCGCTCCGCCCGCAGCGTACCCGGAGAGCGCCGCAGCGCAGGCCCACTGTTGGCTCCGGACCGTCATTCGCACCCGACGCAGCGAGTTCAGGGAGTACATGCCTCTTCGCCGGCACCTCGAGGTGACGGTGGAGCCCGTCGACGCGGAGGTCGAGCGCCAGCGCTTGATGTGGCGTTACTTCCATCACCTGAGTGATCTGACGCGCGAGTTTGACCTGGACCTCCTGGCCCAGCGGGTGATCCGGAGCCCCGCCTCCCTGCGACAGCGCGTGACCTATCTCCGAGGCCACGGCCACGAGCGCGAGGGGCTGCTGGAGGAGGTCGATCCGCTGCTCAGCTCCGACCTTGGCGACAGCCGGCTGGACGCGCTCTGCGACCTCCTGGCGGCGCTCTGGTACGCGGAGCCGGACGCCAAGGTTCTCGTCGCGGCCGGCGACAACCTGACGGTTGACGACCTGTACGGTCGCCTCCCGCTCATCCTCGATCAGGTGGGACCACCTGGCGAGGAGCGCGAGCTGCAGCCGGCGCGAATCCGGAACCAGACGCGAGGCGCCACGAGTCTCGTCAGCGACGACGATCAGACCGCGGACGCTGTCCGAAGCTTCGTCAGCGGTGACGCCAACCTCCTGCTCGCCGCCGACGTCGGTAAGCTGGGCCTGAACCTGCAGGTCACGCGTCACATCGTGCTCTACAGCATCCCCTGGGACCCACATGAGGTGGAGCAGTGGATTGGACGAGTGGACCGCATCGGGAACGTCGCGGCGAACGCCTCTCGGGAGGAGCCCCTGCCGATCGTGGTCCACACGATCTGCCAGCGTGGCCTCGTGGACGAGCGCATCGTCGAGGTGATGAAGGCGACGTCCATCCTGGAGCGCAGCGTCAGCCTGGACAGCGCCGCGGTGGAGGCGGTGCGCGAGAGCATCCGCCGGGCAGCGCTGGGGCGGGACCTCAACGAATGGGTGGAGCTCCTCCGGTCCGCGGAGGCCCTCCGAGGTGCTGAGCTGGAGGAGCTCGACGCGCCGCTCTTCGCGTCTCTGCCTTGGACCTCGGCGTGGTCCAAGGCGCTCTTCGAACGGCTGGATGGGGCCCCGCCGCTGCGGCCTGCGATCGCCAGGGAGGGGCGGGAGGGCGGCATGGGCGGTCGCGAAGAGGCCATGATGGGCTGGGTGTTCTCGCTCCGCTCGGCGGCAGAGCTCGACGTCAGAGGCGCGAAGGAGGCCGACCGACGTCCGCGCTCCATGGGGCATGTCATCCAGCATCGTCCAGAGGCGCGTGGCCGTGACCGCTATCTGTACCTCTCCAGTCTCAGGTTCAGTCAGGAGCTCACCCCGCACCCGAGTCGCCCCGTCTACTTCTACGGCTACCGATGGGAGCTTTCGCAGCCTCCCAGGCGGGAGTACCTGTGGCGAGACACAGAGCCCAACCCAGTCTATTTCTTGGACCACGGATCCCCGCTGCACGAGGAGCTGGTCGGGGGCTGGGCTGAGATAGGGCGGCGAGGAGAGGAGTGGTTCACAGTGCTGCTCCCCAAAGAGCACCCTGCCCTCCAGGTTCTCCGCGACAAGGTGGTCGCGATTTGGGTGGGCGAGCAGGACCCGGCACAGCTCCTTGGCGACGTCGGGGCGCTGATCGCGACCCTCGGTGATGGGGCGGCCGCCTTGGTGGGCCGATGGTCTACGCCGCTGTTGTCCGCCCCACGCCATGCAGACGAGCGCTTTCTTCGCCACCACCTTGAGCGCGCGTTGGTGGTGGTCGGCGTGGAGATCAGCGGGGCCGGAGAGCTCAGGGGTGCCGACCAGGCGGCATGTGTGGAGCTCCTGTGCCCGGGAGCGGCGGGAGATCCCATGCCACGGTCCTATGCTTGGGAGAGACCTCCGGCGGTTTTGCTCTCGGCAGCAGATGCCGCTTGGGCGCGGCTTGAGGGGGCTGCCGCTGACCGCGCGAGGCAGCGGTGGAGCACTGGTTTGCCGCGCCTTGGGCGAGCATTGCGGGAGCGCGCCTACGTGCTCGGCGTCGATGAGCATGACGCTCGCCAAAGGGCTGAGGCGGCGCGCCGACCGCTGCTGGAGGAGCTGGGCGCGCTGGACAGCGTCGCGGAGTTGACCTCGTCAGAGAAGGGACGGCAGACGCGCCTCCGTCGTGAGCTGGAGGAGTTGGACGCCGGCGAGCGGGCTCGGCGAGCGGCCAACGAGCTGAGGTTGAGCTGGTTGGATGCCTGCATGCACCGCGCCGGCAGCTTCAAGCCTACGCCCTATCGGCGCGCGGTTGTGAGGGTGAAGGAGGCGCGCTGAAGTCGGTGCTTCACAGAGCTTTGCGGGAGTTCCTGATACGCAGCCCCCCGATACCCTTCAGCGCGCCCAGGAGTTCAACGATCGCACCGCGCGGCACTTGATGTCGCCAGCCCTCCAGCGGCGCAGCGACGATCTCCAAAGCGGTCCGCAGCTGGTCGGGGAGCCAACAGTGAAAGGACAGCTCGTCGCCCGTCGTGTCCACCACTTCGCGCTCCCCAACAGCCGCCCCCCGGGACAGCAGCGCCCACCTCAGCTCGTCCATGTTGTAGAGCGTCATCGCTCTGGGGGGGCCGTCACCTCCAAGCTCCACCAGGCAGGGGAGCCGAGCCTCGTTGTAGCCTCCTCGCAAACCAAGCCAGCGGCCGGCGGGGGCGGCGGCGGCGCGCTGGAGGCGTCCCCAGCGCTCGGCGCGCAAGGCCCCGAAGCGTTCCCCCGGCGCGCCGCAGATGACCCAGACGTCATCCAAGCTTCCCAACGGGCCCGCGTCTTCTGCGAGGTGGCCCTCCAGCGCCCTCCAGAGCGCTCCCAGGTCGCGCTTCGCTGGATTTGAGGCGCGTCGCCTGAGGTGAGGGACGTGCCCAGGTTCTCCGAGCCAGTCCATCAAGGTCCAGGTGCGGAGCGGGAGGTCGGGCGAGGGCGCTGTGAGGTCCAGCCAGCGGGTGATGGCTCCTGCGCCACGAGCCTGGGGGCGTTGATAAGTCTCCACACCTGGAAAAGGCGCGCCGCACAAGAACCCAAGGTCGTCTCCGCACCGCACCACTCTGGGGAGAGACGAGACCAACAGCGGGCGCCCCTCTACGTTGACCTCCTCAATATCGCGAGCGGCGATGAGGTGGTCCAAGGTGGAGCGGACGCGCCCCTTAGCGGCATCGGAGCTCACCCCACAGGCGGCCAGGAGCCTGTATCCATAGGAGATGAAGTCGCGTCTCGGGCGTGGCCCCCACCTCGACGCGGCGAGCCGCAGGAGGCGCGCCAGCCCCACCTGGTCGGGGAGACGGACTCCTCCGTCCTCAGTGGATATCTCCAAGCTCACCCCCAGGCGCTCTAGGAGATCCGGGCCAGAGATGGCATCAAGGCGGCTCGGGTCAAGCTGGCGGGTCACTTGGCCCACCTCTGAAGGTCTGCAAACAGGGCGCGGTCCCCGTGGCAGATGACCGTGAGGTGGAACCTGGGGCGGGTGCACGCCACATACAAGTCTTCGAGCGTGAAGTGCTCGCCGAGGCCGCCCAGGTCATACACGACGACCGCGTCGGCCTCGAGCCCCTTGAAGGAGCGGGCGGTCGTGACCAGGGCGCCCTCCCCGCGGCGCCACGCGGCAGGCGAGCGGGTCAAGGGGAAGCCCCCGAGGGTGTCTGTCCCGGCCAGGCTCCCCACGCGGGTAGAGGGGCCCACCAAGGCCACCTGCCCCTGCTTGAGGCTGTGCGTCTCTCCCAAGCGCGTGAGCTCATCTTCGACGTACCTGCGCTGTCTGTCGGATCGCCCTGCCCAGAGGATCCTCACTTGCGCCCCCTGAGGTGCATGCGGCAGGAACGAGGGCTCGAGCTCAACCGTGCGCGCGCCGACGGTCGCGATACGCTGGGTGTTGCGGCAGTTCTCTCGGATACAGACAGGGCTTCCCATGTCGAAGTCCGCCGGAATGGAGGCGTCCGCGCGGAGCTTCTGCTTTGGGTCCATGAACGCGTAGAGCGGCGCTCCCTCGTCCTTCACCAGCAGCTCCTCTGCGAGCGCCCACCACCAGGCCCCATGGAAGTCCTGGGCCTCGTCGAGGAGGATGGCGTCGTATCGCGTCCAGGTGCCTGAGGACTCGAGCCTCTGCGCGGCCGTGAGGATGATGTCGTAGACCTGCTCCGTCCAGAAGTCTGAGGAGCTCCTGGGATCCCAGGCGAGCCCCGCATGGATCGCCAGCTCCTTGGCCAGGCTGTGAAAGTGCTCGACCACCAGGCTCCCTGACGCTGCCTGCAGAGACTCGTCTGCCTCTGCGCGCTCTCTGAGCCAGATGGCGAGCTCCTTGTTGAAGCAGGTCAACAACACGCGCCTCCCTTCGCATGCCAGCTCGGCGGCGCGAGCGAAAGCGATCTCTGTCTTCCCTGAGCCGGCCGGCCCCTGGATCAGGACCCTCGGCCGCCCGCGCAGCAGCGCTTGGTAGGCCCGGGTCTGCGTCTCCGTGAGGAGGTGGAGGCGCTCGCGCTCTTCGGGGATCCTGGCGCCTACTGGAGAGACGAACACCGGCCGCGCGGTCAGCGCTCGGTACAGCAGGTTCAGCGCCGCGTGGCCGAGGGGGCGCGGGGCGTCTTCCCATGCCCGGTAGGCGACGGAGATGGCGTCCGAAACGTCGTGGACGTGGCGGTGCGAGAGGATGATGGCGCGATCGGCGTTGGCCGGCGGCGGCCCTGTGTAGTTCTTCTCGGGGAAGAACACCGCGTAGCCATAGCTCAGGGCCGCGTGACGACCTTTGAGCGCGAGCTGCTCGCCGTTGTCCCGGAGCCAGTCCGCGACGATGTCCAGCAAGGCGTGCATGTTGCGCCTCGCCTGCTCGAAGGGGTCGCGGAGTTCGACGGGGCCTGTCTCTTCGAGTCTCATCCAGCGTGGACCCTCGAGGTAGATGTCGCCCCCTTTGACCTCCAGAACGAGCAGACCACGCTCTGGGTGCAGGATGACGAAGTCGGCCTCACCCTCCACGAGCGCCTTGTCGGCGTTGCCGCGCCATCGGCGCAGCCAGGGGAAGGAGTGGAACACGATGAAGTCAGAGGAGAGCTGCTCCTTGAGGGCTCGGTAGACCTTCCCCTCGGAGTGAGGGCGGATCTGCTCCGGGTCCGCGACTTCTGGGATCATGATGGCCATGGTGTCAGGAGCCTCCACCGCTCAGCATGAGGGGCTCCAGCCTACCGCCCCTCAAGACCTTGCGGGCAACGGCGACGACCTCCAGGCCGTCGTAGCCCCCGCTCGGGGAGCGATCTGCCGCAGTCTCTGCGCGCGCGCGCGGAGACTGCGAGTCGTAGAACAACGTCAGCTTCGAGCCGCCCCGCTTTGGACGGAGCCTCCCTACTGTACAGCGAGACGCTGGGAACCCGAACGGACTCTCACGACGCACGAGGTAACGCTGGTCGGCGAGGTCCAAGTTGAGGGCGTCGGTGCGGCGGAACAGGACCAGCGCTCCCTTGGGAGCGAGCCGGTCCATCACGGCTGAGTCCATGCGTACGAAGAAGTACTTGTCGGGGGTGTAGGTGTCCGTTGAGAGGCTCGCGTGACGTAGCCGCGACTCGGGCTCAGGCTCGCTGGATTTCTCGAACGCCATGAGCGAAAACAGCGGCAGACCATCTGATTGCTCCTCCACGCCAACGGGCAACTGCCAGCGCTCTTCCTCCTCGGTCAGCCCCAGCGCCAGCTTGCGAGCCAAGGGGAGGTGCCGCTCCACGACGAGCTGGGAGACGAAGGCCGCAGGCGCGCCTCCAATGGAGGCGCGCGCCTTGTCCCCGCGCGCCGACCCGGGCAGCCCAGGACGCAGCGGGTGGCTCAGGATGACAGCCCTTCCTTGAGCTGGAAGCCAGAGGTGTCCATCACGAATGAGGTCATCAGCGTCGACGTCAGCGTCAGCGTCGGCCAGCTCGGCGGCCAGCGCCTTGAGCAGGGACTCTTCCACCCTCTCATCCAGGCGGGGGACATCCCCGCTCACGCAGCAGCGGAGGAAGGCGGCCGCCAAGAGGCGATCCAGGTCGCCATGATCCCACTTGTTCTTGTAGGAGCGAAGACACTGGTAGCAGGACGAGGTGCATTCCTCGTTTGAGCACCCCTCCAGCACCCTGAGCGCTTCGGTGAGCAGCCTCTGGAGGTCGGCCGCCGCCTCCTTCACAAACCCGGCTCCCCCAGCCGCGACGTCGTACAGGAACACCTCTGGCTGCGGGCTCCCAGCGGCGAGCGACAGGCGGTGCTCACCGGAGATGTCCGACGGCTCGATGTCCAGGATTCGTACCGCCGCCTTGGTGAGGGCGACCGCCAGCGTCTTCATCACCACGCGGAAGGTCGCTGACTTGGGAGGGAGGTCGATGTCCTTTCCTGCGTCAAAGCGCAGCACGGCGACGTCGGTGCGGAACTCGTTCCCGAGGGTCACGACGGACGGACGGTGCGTGCAGGTCTCCCCGTCGCCGCGATGGTCCGGGTTGGGGCGATAGTGTGCGGCGTTCAGGAACGCCATGTCCCAGCTGTTGGGCTCGGCGAGGCCGCACCAGGTGCAGTACTTGAACCCATGTCGACCGCCGCGCTCGTTGGCGCCTGTGTTGGTGACGACCAGGTTCTCGGTTGAGGTCCAAGCTGAGACGCCGCTCAGCGTGTCTTGGGGCGACTCCTGCTCGAAGCTCGCGCGGAGCTTGGCGCGGGTCGGCCGCGTGGGCGCGGGTGACGCCCCGGACGGCAGCGCACGGCCCAGCTTGTGAGGGTGCGCGAAGCCAGGAGGTCTGATCCAGTAGGTCGCGGGGCCGAGCCCGTTGGCCTTGCCACAGGCCTTGCAGTCATCTCTGTCGTTCACAGAGCACTCTCGGAGCGAGCGAAGCTCCGCATAGCCGCAGGCGTCGCACTCCAAATAGAGCCGCCTCCCGGCCCATGCCTTGTAGCGGTCCTTTGAGAACGGCGACCAGATCGCGAAGGAGTAGTGGCGCTCGCCGTTGATCCAGACCTCACGCCCGGGGGCGTAGCTGCTCAGCGCCTGGTTGAGGTCCCGCTGCGGCGCGTGCTCCAACACCGCCTCGCGTTGGGTCGACCGCTGTGTATCGAAGACATGCAGCGCGACCACGCTCGTCGGGAAAGCATAGCGAGGCAAGACGCCGCGGGCGAAGAGACGGTCCAGTAGCTTTCGCTCATCTGCGGTGGCGTCGGGGTCGGAGCTCCCCCCGGTGGTTGAGGCCTCGTCCTCCTCGTCTCCGTTGGAAGCCGGCCCAAGCTCCTCGCGGAGGTTTTCTAGTTGGTCCTTGAGCTTCTGCAGCTTCTCCTGAATCGTCCCGATCACCGCCTCCATACCACCTAATGCCTCAATTTGGGCGCGCTTGGTCTTGAGCTCGTCCACCTTGGCTTGAAGCGTGGAGATGTCGTCTCGTTCGGAAGTCTCATCGGGCTCCTCGGACGCATCGTCATCGGGGGCTGCGCCAGCCGCCGCGAGGGCCTTGAGGAGCTCCGTAGGGGTCGCTTCGGCGAAGCGCCTTCGCTCCGCAGGACCCTCAATGAACCCGTCAGGGAGCAGGTCCACCAGCAGGTCTGTTAGCGCCTCGCGCTCCTCCTCCATCCACTGAGACATCCCGCGGAAGGAGAACTCGTCCTCGTCTCCCTCTCGGAACGCCGAGAGTGCGCCCAAGCTCTCAAAGACGTTCGCGTTCACCTCCTCACCAGGCTCAGGGTCCTCGACGCGGTCGAGCTGGAATTCGGAGAAGAGCGCCGCGTAGAGATGTCGCCGGATGATGACCGGGTTGTGAATGCTGAGCTTGGGATCTGGAACGTCGCCGCTAACCATGTAGGCGGGCTCGTTGAAGAATTGCTGGTCGTGGCTGTCGGCGCCGCACCAGGTAGCGACCAGCGAGAGCGACGAGCCGCGGCGTCCGGCGCGCCCCGCGCGCTGCTGGTAGTTCGCCCTCCCCGGGGGCACGTTCCGCATCGCGACGGCCGTCAGGCTCCCGATGTCGATCCCGACCTCCATCGTGGTTGTGACGGAGAGCACGTCGATGGGGGGCAGCGCGCGCTTGGTGCCAGAGGTGTCCTCGTCTGGCACGGGGATGTCTTGGAACCGGAGCTCATAGAGCTCGGCCAGGCCCATCGACTTCCCCTCTCCAGAGGCGTTCAGCGCGGCCGTGTGGGGAGCAGATGAGAACGGGTGAGGGGGCTCGCCGTCGCTCTGCAGGCGCTCGTAGGGGAGGCGATAGAGCCCCTTTCTAGCTCGGAAGATGCGCTCCTCTTCGCTCACGGGGTTCGGGCCAGGGGAGAGCGGTCGCAGCTCGCCGCCGCACACACCCTTACCTCCCCAGCGCTTGAAGCAGGGGCGCCTCAGCTTGTCAATCAAGGGTTGCACGCCACTGCAGCGCTCACACCGCCCCCAGAGGGCTCCCTTCGTCGCGACCGTGACTCTGGCGGGGTTGAGCAGGAAGCCCTTCTGGTCTTCTGCGCGGCCGAAGGTGTCAAAGAGGAATCGCAGCCACGGCTTCTTCACTCCCCCCTGCGTCATGGTGAGCTGTGCCGCGTGGAACCCGCGCGGCAGGAGGCTGTGGAGCACGTCCTTGAAGCTCGCCTTCTGGCCCGACACCCTGGGGCCCTCGTCATTGTCCCGCCACTTGACTGGCGCAGTTGGGAGCCAGAGCGCGCGTCGATCCAACATGAGCTGGAGCCAGAGGTGTAGCAGCGCCTCTCTAACCGCGTCCTCTGTGTTGAAGGCGGCCCACACACCTCCGCTCGGCGCTGGCAGCTCACGCAGTCGGGACCTCAGCCGGTCGTCCAAGATTGGCTGAATATCAGCAAGCCCAAGGGCTGCAAGGCCTGTGTAGGGGTCATCGAGTATGGGGAGGAGCACCCCCATCAGCGCCTCATTGACCCGCTCCGAGTTCAGGCGCTCAAGCAACTCTCGCGCGACCTCCAGTCGCCCCGGGTCCAACACGCCGCCGACGAAGAGATCCCGCTCCACGCGCTCCAGATCTTCAACGATCCAGGGGGCCTGCTTGGGGCGAGGCTCAACACCTCTGAGCAGGCATGACGTCAGCACCGCCAGGTATGCCCAGCTCAGGGGCGTCGGGCGCTTGTAGGCGGCGGAGAGCGCCTGCAGTCCGTCGAGGAGCAGGGGGCGCGCGCTGTCCCGCAGCGCGGCGTCCATGAGCTTGCCTGAGAGCCGCGAGGCGAGCTGCCGACCGTCCGAGAAGATGAGCACCTTCCGCCCACGCAGCGGCGTAGTGGACTCTGGGCGAGGCGGCTGGAGCATCAACTGCTCGCGGGTGACCTCCATGAAGGGGTCATCGCCGCTCGTGGTGTGGTCCTGGATCGGATACCGACTCCCACCGGCGCCGCAGCATGGGCAGCTGGAGAAGCGCCCAAGCTGCTCCATGCCGCGCGCGCTCCAAGACTCGCCGGCCTTCGCGAGCCAGACCTCCCTTACGCGCTCAGCGTCGCAAGCATGCTCGGTGTAGAGCTTGCCGGCGGTCATCTCCAGATCGGCGACACGTCCGCGCTGAGCGCCTCGGTGACTCTCTGGCTCCTGGAGCGCGATGGAGATGGGGGACGGGCGCATGCCCTCGATGTCGCCGACGTCCTCAAGCCAGAGGTATGAGGGTGACGCCGGGTCGTCGGCCCAGGCGTTGAGGAAGGCCGCGCCGCAGCTCCTGCAGGAGTAGAGCTCGAAGACGCGGGCGCCGCATCCACAGCGGCGGAGCGGCTCGCTGTAGAGGCGTCCGCAGGGGCGCTCTCCTTCCGGGATGTCCAGCTCGGCGCAGTCAGGATCGACGCAAGCCCAGAGGCCTGGGAGGCCCCGGAGGAACAGGTGGACGCGGGCTGCGAGGAGGGGGCGGTTGTCCTCACGCCCTCGCGCCGCCGGACACAGCTCGAGCAGCGTGTTGACGGCCATCCTGGCGAGCTCCGCCGTCACGCCTGGGAACAGGTCCGAAGGCAGCGCGTCGAGGTCCTGCGCGTCGCCGCTGGTTCGATTTATCAACTCCCCCACTACCGGCTGGCTGGCGAGGGCGTCCCAGAGAATGCGGCACAGCGGGCCCAGGCCAGGCGGGAACTCCAGCCCGTCTGCTGCCAGCGTTGCTTGAGGAGGTTCACCTGTGAAGCCTATCTTCAGCGCACCGACCTCTTTGTCTGACATGGGCTCGGCGGAGTCCAGCGCTGTGAACAACGCGGCGCCCAGCCCTTGCCCCCTGGACACGACGATCTCCTCCTCTTGCACCTGAAGGTCGGAGTCCAGGCCCCTCACCTTGATCCTTGTATTGGAGCCCTCATCGCCTTGGATGACGACAGGCAGCCCGGTGGGCTGGGTGTCTCTGAAGAGGGGGAGGAGCGCCTGGGCGCGGCGATGCAGTGGACCTGCTCGGGTCGCCTCAACGTCAACCGCCGCCAGCGCCGCGGCGATGTCCTCCTCACCGGGGCCAGTCGGTGTGTGCTTGGCCAGCTCGCCCGTCAAGACCTCAAACCCGTCGACGGGCTTGCCGCTCAGCCCTGCGATGAAACGCTTCGCCGCCTCGGGATCGGTGAAGGATGCGCTCGTGGAGATGATGTGCAGCTGGCTCGCGTTGAGCCCGAGGCGGGCCCGCAGCCGCCTTACGAGCATGCCGATCTCCGCACCCGTCGCGCCTCGATAGAGGTGGGACTCGTCCAGCACCAGCGTGAAGGTCTGACCCCGGTGGGCCTCGAAGTATCCACGGGTCTTGCGGAAGATGTCGCGCTCGATGGGCCTGAGCAGCATGTACTCCAGCATGGAGTAGTTGGTGATCAGGAGGTCGGGTGGGTTCTCCTGGACCTCGTGTCGGATGAGCAGCTCCGGGTCCAGCGCCAGGTCTTCGCGGGTGCGACCACTCCAGTGCTGCCCTGAGCGCCCATACCATCGCGTGAAGCCGTCGAAGGCCCCTGTGTCTGATGGCTTCGCGGGCCACTTCCCGATGCGCTGGAGCTCCATGATCAGCGCGCGAGCGGGGCCGTGGATCTCGGGATCCGGATCTCGCGCCTCCTCCTCGAGCTTGACGAACAGCTCAAGCTGTCGGAGCTTCTCGCGGTGCTTGGAGCCATCGCGCCGGTGCCCCGGGTAGAGCGTCTTCCCTGTGTAGCGAGCGAACTTCAGCGGCCTCCCGGCTCGCTCCTGGAACCAGCCAGACACCTCAGGGCCGCCGAACAGCCCACGCATACGCCCCAGCTGGTCGTTGACGAGCGCGTTCATGGGGTAGAGCACCAGCGCGCGCACCGCGCGGGTCTTGAACAAGTCTGGCGTCTCCGCGGCCTCTCGCGCGAGCCGCCCCAGGACAGGGAGCAGGAAGGTCTCCGTCTTACCCGAGCCTGTACCTGTCGTGATGACCAGGTCTCGGCCGTGGACGAGCGCATGCTCCAGCGCCTCTGCCTGATGCGTGTATGGACGTGGATAGATCACGCCGGCCTCGGCGAGCGTGGTCAGGAGCTCCCGCGGCGCGGTAGGCAGCCAGCTCAGCTCCGCGAATGGCGCAGCGCTCTGGTATCGCGGCGTGCTCTCGATGAACGGCCGCTGTCGCAGCGCCCCGGGCTGCGTGAGGAGCGCGTCGCGTCTGGCCACAAGGTCGGGGTGGGAGAGGTGGTAGTTGGCGTTGATGTAGACCCGAAGGGCCTCCTGCAGGCGATCGAGCTCGGCGAACATCTTCCACTCCGCTGCAAGGAGCGCGAGGGGGTGAATCACCTACAGAGCGCCCCCTCCCGCACCAGAGATGGAGGATAACTCAACTCTGGCCAGTGAGACAGGCCGGAGCCGTCCAGCGGCAGACGCCGAGGTGCTCAGGACTATGTCCCCTCGGCCCTATCGCCTCGCCGGCACGATCACCTCCTCCCCCGCGCCCGAAACGTCTCACTCCGATACACCGTGACCACCATCCCGTCCCGCGCCACGACCACATGCACCCCCTGGTGCGCCCGGAGGTCGACCCTGGGCCGAAGGCGCTGGACCTCCTTCCGACCGATGAAGTAGATCTCGGCGCCGTCCTGCTGGACGGCCCGGCCGTAGCGGAGCGCGGCCTGAACTGCCTCGGCAGAGATGCCCCGGCCGCTCATGCGACGCCAGGCGTGCTTGCTCAGGAGGAGGCCCGTCTGCTGGCAATGTTGGAGGAGATCGTCTTGGCTCATGGGGTCGCCCTCTCGGTGAATCGTTGGGCTCCAGCGCCCGCCGTTCACCCTCATGGGCGCCGACAAGAGGCAGGTTTCCCCATGGGCCGTGAGCCGATGGCGTCGCCTCATACCGAACCGCGCTGAATCGTGGATCGTGGCACTGGCTGCGGAGGGGCGGCCCTCTTCACGTCAATTCACCCCAAGCCGTCGAGGTTACGGAAGCGCGCCCCCGGCCAAGGGTTGACGCCAAGACGCCGACATGGCGGCTGTTGGTGCGCGCGGCGCTGATCGCGACGAAATCCTCGGGTGGTGAACGAAGCCTCACCCATCCCTGAAGGAAGGGACCCCTCCAGGTCCCTTCCTTCGCTCGCCCTTGGCTCGCTGACCATCCTCCGGGGTCACGCCCTACGGGCGCCGGGTGACCAGTCCACGGTTCATGGAGGGTCCGTATCAGAGACCCTTCACGATCTCCCGCGTCACCTCACCGTCGCGCCAGGTGCCCAGGGCCTCGCGCGTCCCCTCGACGACCGGCGGCCTCCCGTCCAACAGGCAGGACAGGAAGTGCTGGACCGGCGCGACCCGGGACGCCTCCACCAGCTCAAGCGCGGGCCCCAGCCGCTCCACCACCCCCCGCACAGTAGACCCCGGCTCCGCATGCACCTTCAGGGACATCGCGACGGCGTGCATGGCCTCCAAGGGCAGCGCGGTGGCGACGAGCGTCGCGAGCACGCCCGGACCGCGGTCCCCCTGAGTCTCGAGGAGCAGGTCCGCCATCCTCTGGGCCGTCGCGTAGTCGGCCTGCCGGGCCAGCGGGGCGAGCTGAGCGGCCGTCAGGGTCGGGGGCTTGGGGAGGTCAATGGCCTCCAGGCGCAGCTCCATCGCGGCGAGGGCTTCGGAGAGGGCCAGGGCTTCGCCGGATTGGAGGCGCTCGTGAATCTCGTCGTCGTCCAGCCAGGTCATCAGGTGCTCAGCGGTGCTGTGGTTCGGGCCAGGGAGACCCGTCGGGTTGGGTGTAGGTCTTGGAGGTTCCGTCTTCGTTCCAGACGGACCCGTGGGTGTCGACACGAGACTCCCAGGCGGCGCTCGCGGGCTCCATGCTGTCTATCTTGTCCTGCGCGCGCTTGATGGCGGCCTCGATCTCCGCGCGGCGCGTTGGATCCTTGACCTTCTCCAGAGCCCGCTGGAGCTTGGTGATCGCGTTCTTCAGCCCGGTGAGCGCGTCCCGAACCTTGATGGAGTGGCCCTTGCCGCCGACCGGCTGGCCGCTCGTCGTCTCATGCAGGAGCGCGGCCTCCGACGTGCCGTCGCCGATGCTGGCGTCGGGTCGCCCCTCGGGCCCGGTCTCCCGCAGGATGTTGTCGATCCGGTCCAGCTCTCGCTGGGCGCCCTCCCAGACCTTGGCCTCCCGCGCGTCGAGCTTCTCCTGGTACGCCTCGGGGCTGAGCTTGCGCTGCTTGAAGAAGGCGTCGGCCTCCTCGACGTTGAACGCGCCGTCGTCCGTCTTGAAGCGCCGGCTCATGCCCTCGACGGCCTCCTCCCCCAGCAGCTCCAGGGTCTGGTCGAAGCCAGCCTTGCCGTCTTCGCTCAGCCGCGCGTGCAGCTCCGCCAGGCTGCGGGGCGGGGACGCAGGCTCCACCGGGCCCTTGGTCTGCTTGCCGGTGGCCCCCTTTCCTTCGGTGGTAGGTGTGTTCTCGGGGGTCGAGGTGCCTTCGCTGCCGGGCTTGCCCCGGCCGCCGCGGCCCTCGATGGGCTCGACGGTCTTGGCGGTGTTTCGCCCGCCTCGCCCGCCCTTGGCGCTCCGTAGCGCGAAGAAGACCGCGACCAGGCGCACCAGCCCCGAGCCCACGTTGGCCCCGGACTCGAAGTCCTCCATCTCCGAGCCGAACGCGCGCTGGCCGACCAGACCCTCGACGATCATCGGGATGCCGGTCAGGTCGGTGACGCCGAGGCCGATCAGGGCGAGGGACTCCCAGAAGCCCGGCCCGCGGCCGTTGTCGTCGATGAAGGTGGAGAAGCGGTGCACCACGCCGACGACGGCCATCACCACCAGGAAGACGATGGCGGCCACCAGCGCAGCGAGGGGCGAGAACACGGCGGCGATGACGGCGAGCACCGCGATGATGACGAGCAGCGCAGCCAGCTCCCCGAGCAGGCCCCAGATGAACCCGCCCCACCAGTCCCCGAAGGTGTCCGCGAGCCACTGCTGGGCGCCAGCCATCAGCTCGGAGAAGAAGCCCGTGACGCTGTCCCACCAGCTCCCCTGCGCCTCAGCCTCCTCCTCTGAGCGGACCTGGGCCTCGTCCATGAGGCCGTTGTACTGCGACTGCATGTCCTGATCGGACTGGTGCATGGCGTCCACGGAGGACCGGGCGGTGTCTTCCTGCGAAGCGAGACCGGCGTCCACCTCGCTCACCAGCCCCTCGGACAGCTCTCCGGCACCCTCGTCAACCTGCTCCTGCCAGGCCAGGTGCTCCTCCTGGCACTCGGCCAGGGAGGCGTCGATGGACGCCGACAGGCTCTCCTGGACGGAAGCGGAGGCTTGCTCCATGGCCCCGCTCGCGTCCTGGGTGTACCCACCGATCGCCTCGACGAGATCGACCTGCGCGCAACCCAGATCACCAAGGGCCGCTCCGGCCAGCGCGCCGAGCTGCGCCCGGAGCGCCTCATCCTCGGTCTCCAGCTCCTCGGAGACGGAGCCGGTCGCGTCGATGAGCTGTTCGAGCGCTTGCGTGCCAGCCTCGTCCAGCGCAGCGCGCAGCGCGTCCTCGGCTGCGTCGGCCTGCTCGGGATCGAGCTCCGCTGCTGCGGCCAGCTCGACCGCCGCCTGGCCACCCTCGCCCTCCAGCTGCTCGGCGATCCTCCGGGCGCCTGCGTGGAGGTGCTCCAGGACCTGCCCCTCGGAGGTCTCCAGCGCCAGGGTCCTCTGCTCGTGGAGCGCGGCGAGCTGCTGGTCCAGTTGGTGTTCGCGGCCCGTGAGCGCGCGCTCCGCCTCGGCCCCGAGGGTCGACAAGCCGACGCGGGCCTGCTCTGCCATGCCCTCCAGCTCCTGACCGGCGCTGGCGGTCTGCTGGTCGATCCCGCTCTCGGCGTCCGCCAGCCCCTGGCCGGAGCGCGCCTCGTACTCGAGCCGCTGCGCCTCGAGGCCGGCGCTGGCCTGCTCGGACACCTGCTCGGCGTCGCGGGCCATCTGCTCCCCGGAGTCCTCAATGCGCGCCCCGGAGTCCTCCGCGATCTGTCGAGCGCCATCCGCCTGGGCCTGCGCGAGGGCCGGGTCTCCGCTGCCGCGTCCTTCGGCGGAGGCCTCCAAGGCGCCGCGCCGGGCGTCGCTGGTCTCCTGCGCCCGCTGACCCTCGGACTCCGCTGTCCCGTCGACGCGCGCCTTCGCCCCCTCGATGGTCTGCGCGGCGGCCCCTTGCTGACCCTCCACGCTCTGGCCCAGGCGAGCCTTCTCGGCGTCCCCATGGGCCACCAGCCCGCTCTGTTGCTGGCCGGCGGAGCGCGTGACCTCCCCGTGGGCGCTGTCCACCTGGGCGCGGAGGGCGGCCCGACCGTCCTCGAAGGCCGCCGCGAGGCTGCCGCGGGCCACCTGGATCGCAGCCTCGCCGGAGCGCTGCGCCTCCGCGAAAGCGGCAGTCACCTCCTCCTGGCGAGCCTCTCCCGCCGCGAGGACGCGCTCGCCGTGCGCCAGCCCCAGGGCCTCCAGAGCGACATCGCCAGGCTGCCCGTCCACTGCGGCGCCGGCGCCTTGCGGCGTGACGCTGACCCCTGGGCCGAAGTCCACACCCAGCCCCGGCGCCGCGTGAAGCGGCTCGACGACCGGGGGGCGTGGAGCGGGAACAGCCTGGGGCGCAGGCGCGGCCGGCAGCGCGGGTGGCGGTGCCGGAGGGGCGGCGTCCACGGCCGGCGGGCCCCCGGGGCTCGCGACGTCCGGGACCTCTGCCTCGGCGTCGGCGGTCGCGGTGTCAGGTTCCGTCGAAGGCAGCATCTGGGAGAGGGCCGCGTTGCCGAGGCTGCCTTGCAGGGACAAGGCGTCCGTCGGGGAGAGGCTCGGAGCGTCCTCGGGCTGGACACCTGGCGCGTCGGACTCGACCTGCGCGGCTGGAGCGTCGGGGTCGCGCTGCGGTTCGTGGTGCCTTCGGGCTTTCATCGGCTCCCCCTCCTGACTCCCCGGAGCGCCTGCAGTCTACTGGCCTGTCGGACACAGGGCAACGGCGAAGTCTCGCCGCGCGAGAGCGGGTGTTCGCTGTGCCGACAGACTCACGTCCCCCAGTACCGGACCGCCGCGAGCTGCGTCGGACACAGCGCGGCATCCAGCAGTTCCGCCAGCGTCCCCTCGACGACCACCTCCGCGAAGGGCACGAGCGCCGCGCCGTCCACGCCGAACCGGGTCGCCTCCGTCCGCCGAAGCTCATCCAGCGCACCCAGCGCGACCCGGACCTCTCCGCCGTGATTCACGGTCGCGGACCACACCTGCAGCATCCGGCGGACGCTCACCAGCGCCTCGCGGACCGCAGCGCAGCCATAGCCGACCCCGAAGGCCCGCTGGAGCCCCACCTGCTCGCAGAGCAGGGCCCGGACCAGGTCATGTACCGGCCACGCCAGGTCGAGCACGGCCTTCGCGCCGCTGGCCAGGAGATCCCAGGCGAGCCCGGGGATGCGGTCCGGCTCCTCGGCCATGACGTCCTGAATGCACCACGCCGTGCTGGTGTCGGCCCACAGCTCGACGAGGTCGCAGCCGGGCAGCTCCACGCCTCGGAGGTTGTTCAAGGTGAGCCTCCGCCCACCCTGGAGGACCAGGCCGCGCTCGCAGCGCACGACCCCTTGGGGACCCAAGCCGTACATGCGCAGAGCCCGCAGACGCACGCCCACCTCGTGCAGCCGGTCACTCTCCACGATGATGTTTTGCGTGGGCGGCGTCGCGGGATCCAGCGTCGCCACTGGAGGGACGAGCCGAGCCAGCCCTGCCATCGCCAACTGGCCGAAGGGCAGCGCCTCCAGCGGACCGCCGAGGAGATCGGCGCGGGCCTGCTCGATCTCCGCGAGAGGCTGCACCACGCTGATCTCCGGGAAGCCCAGGTGCGGGAGATGCCGCACACAGCCAAACCGCTCGGCGAGCGGCTGGCCGCGCAAGGACAGCCCGAGGACCGGCAGGGCCCGAAGGGGTCCGGGTGCCAGGACCGACAGACGGAGGGTCATCAGAGGGTCAACGCCCTCGAAGAGCTGGGAGAGCAGCGGCTCCATCGCCGCCACGACCTCTTCCCAGGCCTGAGCCCGCTGTTGGGGGCGACGGGGCAGTTCCCGGAGTTCCGTGGGGTCGGGGGCCAAGGTCCGGGTCAGGCTTCCCCGCACGGTCCAGCCCAGGCCCGGGTCCGTGTGCCGGAGGCGGGTGATGAGCTTGCCCTCCACACGGGCCACCATCGCACCGATCAGCTCGCCCAGCGGGCCGACCGTCAGCGCGAGCACGGCGTCTCGCTCCGGGAGCTCGTTGAGGCTACGCTCCAGCTCGGGAAGAGAGGTCTGGGGGCGAAGGAAACCGCGTTGGGGCGCGTTGGGGCGTTCTTCAGCCTTGAGCGAGGCCTCGGCGAAGCCTCTCAGCAGGGTGTCCAGGTGATCGGCCTGGCGCAGCAGCGCGAAGGCCGCGGTCCGGGCCCGCGCGATCTGGGGGGGCCGCTCGTCGACGAACTCGCCGGCGCTCCAGGCGACCATGTCCTCCTGCGCCACTGAACGACCCCGGAGCAGGGCGGCCGACAGCCTGAAGGCATCCAGGTTGCTCGGGTTTGGCAGGTCGTTTGCGCCCGACACGAGCGCCTCCCGGTCGGGGTCGCCCGCGCAGTCTGCCAACAGCTCCATGGCCCGCTCGCGGTAGTAGAGCCACAGGTGGGGGGCGAGCCCCTGGAGCTGCTCCATGTCGGGGAGCTGGAAGAGCCGACACAGCGCGCTCATCATCCCGACCCGCAGGTCGGCGCCCAGGTGCAGGCTGGCGATGACGTGGATGGCGTTGTCGTCGTGCTGGTTGAACAGCGACTTGCTGAAGACGTAGGCTCGCACGGGCATGGCCCAGCCCGCGCCCGGGGACCCCGTAGAGAGCAGGTGCTCCAGGGTGTCACCCCTCGGATAGCCCCAGAAGTCCCCCTCCAGTTGGCTGAGCCAGCGGTCGAACTCCTTGCCGAGGTGCTCTGCGCGCTCCACGCCCAGGCGCATCCAGCGCTGTAGGGTGCGCAGCGTCTCGGCACCCCGCTCCCGATGGGTCAGCAGGGAGGGCGCCACAGACCACGCCAGCGCTGTGAGGACGTCCCCAAGTTGGTTGAGGGAGGCGTGGAGCCGGACCAGCGCGGGCTGGTCGCCGAACGCCCGGTCGAGGTGGGAGATCCCCTCGACCACTGAGCGAATCAGGGACTCGGGAGCCCCCTTCGGCGTCTGGCCTTGCGCGAGGCTCATCAACGCCACCCGCGCGGTCATCCACCGGAGCGCCGCGTAGGGGTCCCTCGGCCTGTGTGGCCAGGTGTCCCCCAGCGCCTGGAGTCCCTCGCGGGCCGCCGCCCGCATCGCCTCCGGGCCGCGCAGCCCGGCGCGTAGCGTCCGACTCCAGGCCTCCAGGACCGGCCGATCAACGAATTCCACCTGGTCGAGGCAGCGCTCCAGTCGCGCGAGGTGGACCCGGCGCGCGGCGTGGGGCAGGTCCAGGGGCGGGATGGGGTGCTCTCCGCGGGCCAGCTCCAGCCACAGCCACGCCGACTCGGTCATCAGCCTCCGGCGATCGGCCTCGACCAGCCCTGGCCGGGCCAGCGCCTCGGCCACCCAGGCCTGACCGCGCAGCAGGTTGTGGGCCATGCTCCCCATCTGTCGATCCCGATACAGTCGAGCCGCCTGCACGGCCTGCTCTGGAGACGGCGCGCCGTCCCCGAGCTGCTCGCGCAGGGCGTCGAGCTGCTGGTCCCGCCAGATGTCCATGTCCACGGGCTCGACCTCTGCGGGATCGTCGGCCTCGGCCACCCACGCCATGACCTCCGCGCGCTCAGCCTCGGTGGGAGCGCGCTCATGCTCGTTGGTCCAGGGCCCCGTCGGCCGACGGCCGCACACCCCGATCAGTCGGAACCCAGCCCACGCGCAGGGGCTGGAGAGCAGGGCCAGGAGGGACCCCCGTTGCTGCTCGGAGAGCGGGGCGTCCTCACGGGGGACCGGCCCCAACGCTTCCCGCAGGTCGATCTCCTCCAATTCTACGCCCAGGGTCCGCACAAAGGCGTGCAGAGCCATTTCCTGGGGGTGCTCCTGGAGGAGGGCGTCGATCTCGGGAAGCGCCTCATCCCGCCACCAGCGCTGGGCGTCCGCGAGGGCCTGAGCGGCGTCCCGCCCCGCGTTGAGCCCCTGCCGGTAGCGACGGCAGATGCAGCCCGTCACGAAGTCCGGCACCTTCCACAGCGTGCCGATCGTGCTGCGCACCCCGACCCGGTGCAGCTCGATGTCCAGCCCGAAGGCCTCGTCGACGGTGGGCGTGAGCATGTCCGTGGGACGGCTCACACCGGACTCGCAGGCCCAGACCTCCACCCGCTCCAGGCCCCTCCACCGAAGATCCAGGATGGACCGGTCCAGGGAGCCCCCCTGCAGCAGGATCTCCGGCCCCAGCTCGCCCTCATGCACGCCGTGGGTGTAGAGGCTGACGACATCCGCGACCTTGACCCCATCCTGGAGTGCCTGGATGCTGGCGTCAGAACCGACCCGTCGCTGCTCCATGGGCAGCGGCTGGCTGAAAGCGAGGGCGTGGTACCGAGTGGGTCTGTGCTGCGACACCTGGACAGGCGCCAGAGTGAGCATCCCGGCGCGAGGAGGGTGAGGGGGCGGCTCCAGCCGGAGCGCGGTGAGGTTGGGCAGCCAGGTCACCGCATCGAAGCGATCCAGCAGCGTGCTGCCCACCGGCCCCATCGCGGCGAGCGGGAGTCGGTTGGCCAGGAACGAGGGCAGCAGCACGATCCGGCGGATGGAGGGTCCTGGCAGGGCGTCGCTGATGTCAAGGCGCCTCATGGCGGCGCTCGCCACCTCTGGCGCCGTACGCCCGCCGTCCTCGACGAGGGACTCGATGTCGCCCAGGGGTGCTCGGACGCTGGCGGACTGGAGTTCGCCGGAGTCATCCAGCCAGACGCCGATCGCCAGCAGCTCGCCGGCAACGACGACACGAAGGAAGGCTTGCTGGGGAGAGGCTTCGAGCGCTGCCCTCAGCCCGTTCGAATCCAACTTGCGGTTGGCGTTGTAGGCTGAGGGGCTGCTCTCGGGGTAACGCCGGACCTTGAGGTGCCGGAGGCGTTCGCTATCCACCACGAACGCCTGGGAGTGTTGGCGGAGCGCGTTGACTGGATCAGATGCGTCCGCAGCCTCAGCGAAGACGTCTGCCAGGCGCAGCAGAGAGGTTCGCCGGCCAGCGGGGTCGAGATCGGCCATCATGCTCGGGTCGTCCTTCTCTTGGAGTGCTTCCCGGGCATCCGCCTCCATCGCGCGAAGCAGCTCCCGTCCTGACGCATCGTCCATCATGGCGACTCGGGACGCCCGATCGTCGAGGAGCGCTGCGAGGGCCATGACGCGATGATGCAGGGCGTGAAGCAGGCGAGCCTTCGGCTCATTTGGGGTCCAACACCCGAGCATCACCGCGTCGAAGTAGCGCATACCGGCCGTGTTCTCGATCGCGAGGAAGGCCCGGACGTGCTCGCCGTGATCGACGTGGATGTCCGCGATGCGGTGCGCGTACCGTTGCGCCTCCCACGCGACGTGGTCGGCCGCGTGATCCGCCATGGTGTGGCGGCGTCGAAGCATCGCCTCCTGCACGGCCCCGTAGAGCGTCTGAAGAGCGGCGTCGTCTCCGTCGAACACCCGGATGAGGTCGACGTAGAGATTCCGGTGCGCTTCGCCGAGCCTGGGGAGATGAACGCGGCGGAAGTGCTGCCGAGCCAGCGTCTCATCCACGGGTTCCTGACGCAGAAGGCTCGCCGCGAGCGCGAGGTTCACCAAGTGGTCGAAGTCCGCCTCACAATGGTGGAGCGCCTCCAGGAGATGTCTTCGCGCCGCGAGGACGTCATCTCCCTGCTCACGTTGTTGGAGCGCATTGGCTGCATTGACGAGGAGCTGTGCGAGGACGTTCCGCTCCGGGACGAGCTGCTCATACAGCTCAAGGAAGGCGAACGCCTTTCGGGCCCGAACCAGCGAGCGCTCATGACACCGGATCGCGTCGTCCAGCAGGGAAGGGTCCTGCTCATGCAGCGAACGCTGGCGAAGCAGGTTGCCCAGGTTGTTGTGGTACTGGGCGCTCCAATGCCATCCGTACACCCCCTGCTGATCGGTGATCCTGCACGCTTCGACCATATCCTTCGTGGCTCGCCGCAGCAGCCTGGTGCTGGCCTCGTCGTCGTGAGAGTGTTGCGCGAGCTGCCGGCGCACCTGTCCCAGGGCGTCCAGGGTGAGCGGGTGGCGGAACGGGCACCGCCTCCGCACCGGGGAGCGGGACGCGCGCTCCAGCAGCTCCCGAGCTCGCAGCAGGTTCTCCACGCGGACGCCGGACCGGAGGCGCTTGTAGGACTCGGCGAGGTCATACCAGGCCGCCGCCGCCGCAGCGCTGGTGTCCTCAGGGTCGAAGAGCGCGGCGGCCTGCTGGAACAGCGCGTGCGCCCGCTCCTGCTCCCCCCGGACGCTGAAGGGGTGGGCCTCGTGGCGCAGCGCGGCGGCCTGCGGGTGCCGGTCGACCTGCCGTTCGTGCTCGGTGCGTTGCCTGAGCAGCGCCACGTACTGCCGCATCTGACGCTCCGTGAGCCGCTTCGGCACACGCTCGCCTTTCGGCGTCCTACCAGCCATACCGTCCTCCTCGCGCGTCGAAGCGCGCCTCGTCGAACACCACCTGCCGGAACGCCGCCACGGCACCCAACTCCAGAATCGGATCGCTGTAGGTGTGACGCCCGCTCGCGTTCGAGAAGAAGCGCCCCATCGGGTCGATCATGGCGTAGGAGCCGCGCATGGCCGCGTTGTCCTCGATCACCGGGGCGAAGCCCTCCGCCGCGAGGGGCGCGTGCCGGGCGCGGAAGCGCTCCAGCGCTCCAGCGTCGATGCGCAGCGGCTCCACCCGGCCGTCGTTCTGACCCTCCACCGGCAGGACCTGGAAGACCTTCCAGCGCTCGGGGCGCATCGCACGCACCAGCGGGGAGAGGTCCTCGTCCGCGTTGAGGGCGGTCAGCACGGTGTTCAGCTTCACCCGCACCCCCAGCGCCCGAGCCCGCGCCGCGAGCGCGACGCAGCGGGCGACGTGGTCTCCCCGGCCGCGGCCCAGCGCCACCTCCGTCCGCTCGCTCCAGGAGTCCACTGAGAAGCCCACCCAGTCCACACAGTCGGCGGCCTGGTCCAGCACGCGGCCCAGGCGGAAGCCGTTGGTGACGATGCTCGTCGTGAGCCCCAGGCGGCGGGCTTCTCGCAGCGCGGGCGCGAGGTGCGGCCACAAGGTCGGCTCGCCCCCGGCGAAGTTGAGCTTCTCCACGCCGGCCTCGGCGAGCGCGGCGATGAGGCGCAGCGCGTCGCCTCGGGACAGCGCCCCCGGGACCTCCGAGAACACCGCGAAGCAGAAGCGGCAGCGGGCGTTGCAGGCGCGGTTGACATGGTAGTTGGCGGCAGGGGGAAGCGGCATGGAGGCTCCGGGTCAGGCGGCGCGAGGCCGCCGGTTCACCCTCCTGGGCAGCCCTCACCCCGCGGTTTCCCCCTCGGTGTCGGGGACGAGCAGCAGCCCGGCGAAGGGCTGGGCCCCGGCCAGCACCTCCGCGACGCTCGTGGGCTGTCCGCCGCGCACGGCCAGGAGCAGCACGACGCCCTCGCCCTCCTCCACCAGCCAGTCCTGCGCGTCCAGGACGCCTTCTCCCTCAGCGGTCCGCCACAGCAGCCGCTCGCCGGGCTTGAGCGCGGGCGCGACGCGCTGCCCCGGGCGGGTGGACACCGTCTCCAGTCCTCCCCAGTGGAGGGGGAGCGAGCGGCGCAGCGGCTCGGCCTCGGGGCCCAGGCTGGCCAAGGCAATGCGAGGCTCCACGAGGGCCAGCGCGGGCGTGGGCAGCTCCAGCGTGGCCATCCGGCGGCCCGCGCGACGCAGACCGAGCCAGAGCCCGGCCAGCCAGGGCCGATCGCGCGCCACGGCGGCCACCTGATCCAGGCGACGCCGGCGGTCACGGGCCTGGCGCCAGGCCTCCGCGGCCTCCGGGTGGGCCACCAGGGCGGCCCAGGCTTCATCGTCAGGCGGGGCGTCCCCGCGCACGAGGCGATCGAGGGTCATCTTGTCGGGCAGGGTCATCTGCGGACCTCGGGCGGGGGGAGCGCGCTGAGCCGCGTCAGCAGCGGTTCGTCCTGCAGCTTGAGGGCGTGCGCGGTGGTCGGGTTGAGGCCGTGTCGGAGCAGCAGCCGGGTGAGGTGCTCCTCCGGGGTCACCGCGTCCGCCTCGGCGGCGTCCAGGGCGCGCTCGAGCAGGTCGCGGATGCCTCGCTTGCGCAGCCCCTGGAGCTTGCGGGCGGTGCCCGGGGTGGCCTCCAGGACCCTGTAGGGCGGGCGGTCCTCACACGGCGAGAAGCTCGTCCGCACCACCGCGCGGTGGGCATCTTCAGCCGATGCGTCGTCCACGATCCCGATGAACAGGCAGAGGTAGCGGAACAAGGCGTCATGGCGTCGGAAGCTGCGGGTCTTCTTGCTGTCCCCGTCGTCCCGGACCTCGACAGGCTCGTCCCAGTCGAAGACCTTCGCGCGCAGGCGCTGGCTGCCCTCCAGCCAGAGCAGCACGACCCCGGCGCAGGTGCGCGCCTTCAGCACGCCGAGGGTGTGTCCGAGGCGCGCCCGCGTCTCGGCGAGGGCCACGTCCTGCGCTCTGCGGAGGTGGGAGACCGCCGACGCGGCCAGGGTCTCGGGCTCCAGGTCGGCGGCCCGCCAGCCCTTGCGGGCGCCGTGGGCCTGTTGGCCCACCTTGAGGTGCAGCCAGTTGTCGACGCAGGTGAACAGCCGCAGGGTCTTCACGGGCTGCTTCTCGGGTTGAAAGCGCTCGCTCGCGAAGAAGTCGATCGCCCACTCCACGGCCTCGGTGATGGGGTCCTCCCCGCGGAACCCGTAGGGGTGCAGGTCCCGGCGGTCGCAGAAGGCCGTGAAGGCTTCGTCGAGCAGCAGCCGCAGCTCCAGGCCACGCTCCGCCACGAGGCGACGCCGGTCCTCCAGGCTCCGGGGCAGGGGTTCAAGGGCTGGGGGTGCGTCGCGTGACATGCGCTCTCTGCTCCTCTACGCCCACTTGGGCGCAGCACCCGTCGCGGTTTCCCCCTTCACGGACAGCCCCTCTGCAGGAGGTGGGCGAGGAGCTGGTCGACCCGGAGCACCAGCGGGTCCGCCCAGGTGTCCTGGGCCCCCGTGTCGCGCAGGAGCATCCAGGCGTCGTCCGCGTCGAGGTCTCCGCAGAGGGAGCGCGCCAGCGCGAGGCTGCTGCTGACCATGGGCGCGGCGAAGGACGTCCCACTCACCTGCACGTAGCCGCCGCCCCTGGCGGTCGTGCAGACCCCCTCCCCGGGCGCCGCGATGGCGCGGTAGACGCCGGTGGTGGTGCTGCTCCCCAAGGCAGGGCGCCCCCAGGCGTCGGTGGCCGAGACGACGATGACGCCGGGGAGGGAGGCCGGCCAGGCCGCCGAGGCGTCGACGCGGGGGTCGTTCCCGGCGGACGCGACCAGGATGATCTGCGCGTCCAGCGCCATCGCGACCGCTCGCCGGACCACATGCGGGGCGGCCGTGCTGCTGCTGAACGACAGGTTGAGGACGTCGACCTCGTCGTCGATGGCCTCCAGGATGGCGTCCGTGATGTCCTCCACCCGGGCGCGATCGCGGTCCAGCGCGGGGTAGCTCATCAGCTCGACCAGCTCGCCTCGGACGTTCAGGGAGGCGATGCCGCGCCCGTTGTCTGCGAGGCCGGCGAGCACCCCCGCGACCTGGGTGCCGTGGCCGCTCCGGTCCCCGCGGGCGCTCCAGAGGGACAGCACGCCGCGCAGATCCTCGTGGGCCCCGTCGACCCCGGTGTCGATGAGCCCCACGCGCACCTTCCGTCGCCCCGGGTCCTCCCGGAGCACCCCGAGCACCCGGTCCACCCCGGTGGTCACCAGCTCGGGCTGGGCCGAGGCCAGGGGGTCGTTCACCGGCAGCGAGGTGTAGCCAGGCACGCAGCGGCGCGCGAGCGCGCGGGGGTCGACGTCGACGATCCCGTTGAGCTCGATGCGGTCGACGTTCTCCCGGTCCGAACGCAGGGCCTCGACCAGCGCGGGGGTCTGGTCCAGATCGACCGAGAGCCGCCAGGTGGCGGCGAGGTCGGCGTCCATGCCCGGGTCGACGCCGGGGAAGGCGCGCAGGGGGATGACGCCGTGCTCCAGGAGCACCCCCAGGACCTCCTCGATCGCGTCGTCCTCCCCAAGCTCCAGCAGCAGCTCGACGCCGTTGTCTCGGGGGGGCGCTGCGGCCTCCCACGCGACGGTGGCGGCGGTCAGGACCTCTCCGGGGGAGGGGATGCCCAGGAACGCAGGGGCCAGCGCGAAGCCGGCACAGGCCGCCGTGAAGAGGGGCATCACCGGCGTCAACGGGGCGGTCGGCGCCTCAGGATGTGCCTGCTCGGCGGGAGGCTCGTCGTTCGGGTGGTCTCTGCGTCGAGCGGCCCGCTCCAGCCGCCAGGCCGCGAGCCCCCGTCGCCACAGCGTGAGCCGGTCCAGCACGACGCCCGTCCAGAGCGCGACCGCCGTAGCGCAGGCGAACACCAGCAGGAGGAGCAGCAGGCCGCGCTCCACGGGGTCGTGCACGGCGCGGAGCCGGACCATGTCGGGGGATATGCGGGTCAGGCCGAGGGCGCAGAGGCCCCCCAGCAGCCCGAGGTTGCTCCAGGCCAGCGTCCGCTCGCTCAGGGTGGGGCGGTGGGGTTCGCCCAGCCTCGCCAGGCGCTCCCGGAGGGTGTCGAGCGCCGCGGAGATGCGAAGCCGCTCCTGGTAGAGCACATGCGCTGCCCCCACGAAGAGCGCGAACCTCAGGAGTTCGGGCTCCACGGACCGCTGGAAGCCCTTCGTCGCGATGAGGACGATCATCAGGGTGAAGCCCCACTGCTCGACGATTCGGGTCAGCACGGTCCTCCCCTCCTGAGTCTCCCGCGAGCGGCCAGTCTACACCATTCACAGGGTTCTCGGGAGGAATGCGCTCAGCGGGCTGAAGGGCGGGCGGCAGTTCACGGACATCACCCCCGCCACCGCGCCACCACCCCATGCGCTGCCTCATCCACCCCGTACCGGGCCCGTACCCCCGCCCGGACCTCCTCCGACGCCTCCGTCCACAGCGTCGCCGAGATCCAGGTCCGATCCACCCACACCGCCTCCAGCCAGTCCTCCAGCAGCCCAACCGGCAGCATCCAGGCCTCGGCCCAGCCCGGCTGCGTCCACGCCCGGGGCGCGTCCGCGTTCCCCCGGGTGTCGAACGCCACCGCCAGCGCGCCGAGCCGATGGCCGAGTTGATCGAGGGCATCCTCCAGCGCCTCCAGCCGCTCCCGCTGCGCAGCGAACCCGGCCCGGAGGCCGGCCCGGAGGAGCACCGCATGGGTGTCGCCGTGGGAGACGACCTCGACCGAGCGCAGCGGCAGGCCGCCCCACTCCAGCAGGCTGAGATCCGGCTCTGCGGGCGCGGGCCCGTCGATGAACACGGCGATGACGGTGTGCTGTGCGCCCATGATCTGCTTCCGGCTCCTGGGGGAGTCTACAACCCAGGTGACCCAGAGTGCCCCGTTCACCGGGCTCTTCCTCGCGCCTCGGCCAACCACCCCGCCAGCCGGACCACCTCCGCTCGCGCCGCTTTGACCTCCCGGCGCATCCGCTCCTCCATTGGACGGACGACCCTTTCGCCCGTACCACCTCCCCTCACCACAACATCTCCGGCATCGCCCGGCCCTCCAGCACCGCCAGCGCCTCCGCCACCAGGAACAGCCCCCCCGTCACCAGCACCCGCCCCCCCAGCGCTTCGGCCCGACGGATGGCGACCTCCAGGGCCCGGGGCAGCGGGTCGACGACCTCGCCGGGGTGGAACGGCACAAGTGAGGCCGCTGGCGCCCCCTTGTGTCGGGGCGTCGTGTAGAGGACGTGCGCGGCCTTCGGCGCGATGGCGTCGACCATCGCCGCGTCCGCCCGCCCCTCCGAAGCCCCGAAGACGAGCACCAGAGGCTTGTCGTCCGGGAGCGTCGCCGCGACCGCCGCCAGGCCCGCGGCGTTGTGGGCCACGTCCACGATCAGCTCGACCGGATCGCGGCGGACGGTCTCGAAGCGCCCGGGCCATCGGCATCCTTGCACGGCGCGCTGCGCCTTGGCCGATCGCCACCGGCGCTCGGAGAACAGGCGCGCGGCGGTGAGGGCGCAGGCGGCGTTGGCCTGCTGGTGGGGGCCGCGCAGGTGCAGATCCGGAGCGGGGGGCTCGTCGGCCGCAACCAGCGTCAGCCTGGGGTGCGCGCGACGGACGGCGGCGAGGACACCCGGGGGGACGGGCGCGTGCACCAGCCGGCCCCCCACGATGGCGGCCTTGTCCACCGCGATGGCCTCCAGGGTGTCCCCCAGCACGGCGGTGTGCTCCAGGCTGACCGAGGTGAGCACGCCCAGGTCCCCGGGCGGGACGCGGGTCGCGTCCAGCCGCCCGCCGAGGCCCGCCTCCCACACGACGACGTCGAGCCCGGCCGCTGAGAACAGGCGCCCGGCGGCGGCGGTCAGCACGTCGAACGCGGAGAGCTGAAGGCCGTCCGCGCCGCGGGCGGCGGCCTGGATCGCGCCCGCCAGCGCCATGTCAGGGACGGCGACACCCCGGATCACCACCCGCTCGCCCACCGCCCGGAGGTGCGGGGAGGTGTAGCAGCCCACCGCGTAGCCCAGGGCCTCCAACGCCGCAGACAGCATCGCGGCGGTCGAGCCCTTGCCGTTGGAGCCCACCACCTTGACGCCGGCCGGCAGCGGCCCGACCACCCGGTCGAACAGGGCGCGGACGTCGCGGAGGTGCCCGGGGCTGCCGAAGCGGGGGAAGGGGGCGAGCAGCTCGGCGACGCGCATGCGGGTCATCTCCGGGGCGGGACGTTACACCGCTCCGTCTCATCCAAGGAGGACTCCCCATGCCCTGGCTCCCGGTGCGCTTCAAGGACAAGCAGGTCTGGGCCGAGGTCGACGACGCCGGCCAGCTCAAGGTCACCGACGGGCGGGTCCCGCTGCGCTACTCCCAGCGGGGCGGGGTGAAGATCTACAGCGGCGGGGCCAGCCGGATCGGCTTGATCAACGGCGCCACCCCGGTGGACCTGCCCGACGGCGTCTCCGCGGACGACGCCCCCGCCCGCGCCCCCAGCCGGGGCAGCGGCTTCGGCAGCGCCGGCACCCGCACCCAGGCCCAGGCCGCCGCCGCCCGCCGCTGGTCCAAGGACCAGATCGAGGCCCTGCCCCCTGAGACCCACCTCGCGTTCACCGACGGCGCCTGCAAGGGCAACCCGGGGCCCGCCGGGGCCGGCGCGGTGGTGAAGCTGCCCGACGGCCGCGTCCTGGAGGCCAGCCGGAGCTGCGGCATCGCCACCAACAACGTCGGCGAGCTGACCGCCATCGGCATGGCCCTGGAGCTGCTGGAGGAGGCCGGCGTCGCCAAGGACGCCCCCGTCGTCATCTTCACCGACTCCCAGTACAGCCACGGCGTGCTGACCAAGGGCTGGAAGGCCAAGAAGAACACCGCGCTCATCCACGGTCTGCGGAACCAGCTCAAGCCTTGGAAACGTCTTGAGATCCGGTGGATCGCCGGCCACGTCGGGATCGCGGAGAACGAGCGGGCGGACGCCCTGGCGGTGGCAGGGTCGGAGCGCTGACCCGGGGGTGGGGGATGCCGTATACTCGTAATACTCCCGAAGCCCCCGAAATGCCGGTAGCCGACGCCGCGACAGGAGGTCGCCATGTTCAAGCTCGCCGTCGCCCACACCGAGGATCCGGACGCCCACGGCGCCTCCGAGGAGCTGATCCATGTGCTCGCGGCCCAGCTCGGCGGCATCGACGCCCAGGCCCTGATGGTCCTCGCGCCCGTCGACTTCGAATACGCGGTGCTGCTGGAGGAGCTGCGCCGGGCCTACCCCGACGCCGGGCTGATCGGCTGCACGACCGACGGCGAGCTGTCCGGGTCCTTGGGCTTCCAGGAGGACTCCGTCGTGGTGATGGGCTTCGCCGCGAAGGGGCTGACGTTCCGCGCGGGCATCGGGCGGGGGGTGAGCGCTGACCCGGACGCCGCCGCCGCCGAGGCGCTGGCCCAGGCCGGCGTTGGCATGGCCGACCCGCCGCGGCTCTGCATCACCCTCCCCGACGGGCTGACCTCCCGGGGCGTGGACATCACCGAGGGCCTGCAGGCCGCCCTCGGCGAGGGGGTCACGCTGTTCGGCGGTACGGCCGGGGACTCCTTCCGCTTCGAGAAGACCCTCCAGTTCTTCGGGGACGAGGTGCTGGAGGACAGCCTGCCGGTGCTGCTGGTGTACGGCGACCTGCGGCTGGCCTGCGGCGTGGCCAGCGGGTGGCGGCCGGTCGGCGAGGGCGGCGTGGTGACCCGGGTCGAGGGCGGCGTGGTGTACGAGATCGACGGCGCGCCCACCCGGGAGTTCTACCGCGCGGTGCTCGGGGACCACATCCCCCCCAGCGGCGAGTACCCGCTGGCGGTGCCCACCGGCGGGGAGGGGAAGTTCTACCTGCGCTTCCCGACCGGCTGGGACCCGAAGAACGGCAGCGTCACCTACGCCGCCGACGTGCCCGCCGGGAGCCGGGTCCACGTGACCAAGGCCGACCGCGACGAGATCCTGCAAGGGGCTGCCGAGTCGCTGCGGCTGGCGCTGGAGGACTACGGCGCGGGCACCCCCGACGCGGCCTTCTTCGTGTCCTGCTGCGCCCGCAAGCAGGTGCTCGGGACCCGCGCCTGCGAGGAGCACCGCGAGATCCTGAGCGTCCTGCCCGAGGGGCTGCCCTTCGCCGGCTTCTACTCCTACGGCGAGATCAGCCCGATCCACGCCGGAGAGGCGGCGCGCTTCCACAACGAGACCCTCATCACCCTGCTGCTGGGGGCGCCATGAGCGCCGCCGCCCGGGCGGAGCGGCCCGATGACGCCGTGGCCGCCCTGGAGCGGGAGAACCGCATCCTCAAGCGGAAGCTGGCCCGCAGCGAGGACCACCGGCGCCGCCTGGAGGACTTCCGCGCCCGCAACGAGGCCCACCTCATGGAGGCGCTGGCC
This sequence comes from Alphaproteobacteria bacterium, assembly GCA_020632795.1. GTDB lineage: Bacteria > Myxococcota_A > UBA796 > UBA796 > CAJQPC01 > JACKEV01. The sequence continues at coordinate 178,969 of JACKEV010000015.1, read as the reverse complement.
CGGGGGCGGGAGACCCAGCGCACGCTGGAGGAGGCCAACGCCGAGCTGCAGCGCTCCCTGGATCAGCTCCGCGCGGCGCAGGACGAGCTGGTCCGCAGCGAGCGCCTCGCGGAGCTGGGGCGGCTGGTGGCTGGCGTGGCCCACGAGATCAACACCCCGCTGGGGGTGGCGGTGACCGGCAGCTCCCTGACCCGGGAGCGCCTGGAGACGCTGCGCCAGGACTTCGAGCAGGGGACCCTGCGGCGGAAGGACCTGCGGCGGTTCCTGGACGACGCCGAGACCTCCACCGAGCTGGTCGAGGTGAACCTGCGCCGGGCCGCCGAGCTGGTCACCCACTTCAAGAAGGTGGCCGTCGATCAGACCAGCCAGGTTCGACGGACCATCTCGCTGGTGGCGTACCTCGACGACGTGCTGACCAGCCTGGGCCCGATGCTGCGGAAGACCGGGGTCACGGCGCGGGTGCTCTCGGAGAAGGACGTCCGGCTGGACACCTTCCCCGGCGCCCTCTCCCAGGTCATCACGAACCTGGTGAGCAACGCGGTCCACCACGCCTACCCCGAGGGCGCGGTCGGCGAGGTGCGGTTCGTCGTGCGGCCGTTCTCCTCAGGAGGGGCGTCGCTGGAGGTCGAGGACGACGGGCGCGGGATGCCGCCCGAGGTGCTCCGGCAGATCTTCGAGCCCTTCTTCACCACCCGGCGGGCGCAGGGTGGCAGCGGGCTGGGCATGCACATCGTCCACAACCTGGTCACCTCGGTGCTGGGGGGACACATCACGGTGCGCAGCCGTCCGGGCGGGGGCACGCGGATCCTCATCGAGCTGCCCGCTCGCCCGGCTGGCGAGGAGGGGTGAGCGTGGACCGGCTGTTCCTGGACGACGACGACCTGCTCTTCGGGGAGGACGGCGACCCGGAGGCCGAGGAGGCCTCGATCGACGGCAGCGCCGGTGGGGCCACCTGGCCGATCCTGGTGGTGGATGACGAGCCGCAGGTGCTCGCGATCACACAGCTCGCCCTCCGGGGCTTCGCGGTGGACGGGCGCCCGGTCTCGGTCCGCACCGCCCGCTCGGCGGCCCAGGCGCGCCGCATCCTGGAGGAGCAGCGGGGCATCGCGGTGCTGCTGCTGGACGTGGTCATGGAGACCGACGACGCCGGCCTGCGCCTGGTCCAGTACGTCCGCGAGGAGCTGCGGGACCCCTTCATCCGCATCGTGCTCCGCACCGGCCAGCCGGGGCTCGCCCCCGAGGAGCGGGTGATGCTGGAGTACGACATCAACGACTACCGCTCCAAGACCGAGATCACCGCGCAGCGGCTGCGCACCACGGTCACCGGTAGCATCCGGGCCTACCGGGACCTGCGCACCATCGACAAGCACCGCCGGGGCCTGACCCGCGTCGTCCGGGCCAGCGCCACCCTGTTCGAGCCCCGCAGCGTCGAGGACTTCGTCAGCGGCATCCTGGAGCAGCTCTCCACCATCCTGCTCCCGCGGGAGAGCGCGCTGTTCTTCCAGGCCACGGTCCCGCTGTTCCACCCCAGCAGCGCGGACCCCGTGGTCCTGGCCGGCACGGGGAGGTTCCAGGGCGCGGTGGGCTCACCGGTGCCCCTGGTCGTGGACCGCAGCATCTGGCGGGCCATCCGGCGCTGCCTGGAGACCGGCGAGCACATCCGCACCGACGCCTACGCGGTGTTCAGCTTTCAGCGGGCCGAGGACAGCCACGCGGCCCTGTACATGGAGGGCCTGGGTCCGGTCACGGACTGGGAGATGCGCATCGTCGAGCTGTTCTGCTCCTCGGCCTCCATCGCCTTCGACAACCAGCGCCTCTACCACCAGCAGCGGGCGCTGCTGAACGCGGTCTCCCGCTTCGTGCCGAACCGCCTGCTGGGGCTGCTGGGGCAGCAGGACGTGCGGGGCGTCGGCCCTGGCGACCACGTGTCCACGGAGATGGCGGTGCTGTTCGCCGACCTGCAGGCGTTCACCTCGGTGGCGGAGCGGCTCAGCCCGGAGCAGACCTTCGCGCTGGTCCACCGCTACTTCCAGACCGTGGGGCCCCTGGTCGAGGCCCACGGCGGCGTCGTGGACAAGTACCTGGGGGACGGCCTCATGGCCCTCTTCCCGGAGGGCGCGGACAGCGCGGTCCGCGCGGCTCGGGCGGTGGCCCGCGCGGTGGCGGGCTTCGAGCCGGTCGGGCCGGACCGACGGGCTCTGCGGGTGGGGGTCGGCGTCCACGTCGGGCCCCTCATCCTGGGGACCGTGGGCCACGCCGGGCGTCTGGACACCACCGTGATCTCAGACGCGGTGAACGTGGCCTCGCGCCTGGAGCGGCTGACCCGGAAGTTCGACGTGCCGGTGATCATCAGCGAGGCGGTCCGGGCGCAGCTCAGCCCGGAGCTGGCCGCCCGGGTGACCCCGCTGGGCGAGACCCGGATCCGCGGCAAGCAGGCGCCGGTGGCCATCCACGCGGTGGCCTGAGGTCAGGGGCGCCACCCCCGCTTCCAGGCCCACAAGCGCCTGGCGAACTCCACCATCGTCTCCCGGCGGACCTTCGAGGCCCCCCCGGGCCGGGGGCGCATCACCGCGTCGACCTCCGCCCAGCGCAGGCCGAGGGCCTGGGCCTTGAGCATCAGCTCGGGGTCGAGGAACCAGTCGGTGGAGCGCAGGTCCAGGCGCTCCCAGGCGTCGCGGGTGAACAGCTTGGGGCAGCCGTTGACGTCGCCGGTGGGCAGGGCGAACGCCGCGCGCATCAGGGTGTTGTAGAGGGTGGTCACGAGCTGGCGCTGGCGGCCATCCTGGCGCTCGACCCGGCGGGCCTTGACCAGCTCGAACCGCCCCGCCCGCAGCTTGCGCCAGGCCGCGACGACCACCGCCGCGTCCACCTGGCCGTCGCCCCAGCACCAGCCCAGGAAGGGGGTGTCCAGGGCGCGCAGCCCCGCCAGGATGCCCCCGCCGTAGCCGGCGTTCTGCTCCAGATGCACGGCGGTGACGGCGTCGTGGGCGACGGCCAGCCGGTTCACCAGCTCGGTGGTGCGGTCGGACGAGCCGTTGTCCACCAGGGCCAGCCGCGCCGGGATGTGCGCGGCCTTCAGCGCCGCGAGCAGGTCGAGGGTCACCTGCTCACAGCAGGCCTCCTCGTCATAGAGGGGGATGGCGAGGCCGAGCACGAGTCCTCAGAACAGGGATTGCTGGGACAGTGAGGAGACCGTACCCCAACGCTGGCGCACCGCGGGGGGCAGGGGCTCGCCCCGGTCCAGGAAGCCCTTGATCCAGGCGCGGGTGCGGGGGTCGGAGGGGTAGCCCGAGCCGATCTCCGCCCGCGCGCCGAGGGCGGCGATGGCCTGGTCGCGGCGCACCTTGGCGAAGATGCTGGCCGCGCCGCAGGGCAGGTGGTTTAGGTCGGCCTTGGGCTCGACGACCCAGGCGGGGGTGAAGTCCAGCGCGGCCTGGAGGCGGGCGACGAAGCGGGGGATGGCCTTGGGGTTGCACGGGGCGTCGATGATGACCCGGTCGGGGCGCAGCTCCTGGATGAACCGGAGGAAGGCGCGCTCCTCCAGGGTGTTGAGGTTGCCCTCGTCGATCTCGGCGGGGGGGATCCGGTGGACCCGGGCCTCCCCCAGGGCGCCGAGCGGCTCGATCATGGCCTCGCGGCGGGCGGCGCTGAGGCGCTTGGAGTCGGTGACCCCCAGCGCCTGCAGGCGGTGGAGATCACGCTCCAATACGCAGAACGCGCCGACCACCAGCGGGCCGAGCACCGAGCCGCGGCCCGCCTCGTCGAGACCCAGGATTCTCATGGGCGCCGCATAGCGCCGCCGGGCCGGTCCGACAAGGGCAGGCGCCCGTTATAAGGGATGTAGGGGTCTGTTGACGCGGACCTCGCCGTGTCATAGGAGTGAGCATCCCAACGGAGACACCCAGATGGCGGCCCCCTACCTCCCGCTGCTGTTCGCGCTCACGATCGCCGTGGTCTTCTCCCTGGTGTTCGTCGCGCTGAGCAAGTACTTCGGCCCCAAGAACCCCACCCCCACCAAGGAGTCCGTCTACGAGTGCGGCGTGGCTCCGGTGGGCACGGCGCGCCAGCGCTTCTCGGTGAAGTTCTACCTGGTGGCGGTGCTGTTCATCCTCTTCGACCTCGAGGCGGTCTTCCTCTACCCCTGGGCGGTGGTCTTCCGGGACTTCGTCTACTCCGGGATCGAGGGCGCGGGGGTCTACATCGCGGTCGAGATGGGCTTCTTCCTGGGGGTGCTCTTCCTCGGGTGGTTCTACGTGGTCAAGCGCGGCGCGCTCGACTGGACCTGATCCCCACCCCCTCCCTCCTCCACACCCCTCGGAGCACCCCATGGGCCTCGAGAACAGCTTCTCCAACCCCTGGATCACCACGAAGGTCGACTCGCTGGTGGCGTGGGGACGCAAGTACGCCCTCTGGCCGCTGCCCTTCGGCACGGCCTGCTGCGCGGTCGAGTTCATGGGGGTCGTCGGCCCCCGCTATGACATCTCCCGCTTCGGCGCCGAGCTGGTCCGCTTCTCCCCGCGCCAGGCCGACATGCTGCTGGTCATGGGCACCATCACCCAGAAGATGGCCCCCATCCTGCGCCAGGTCTACGACCAGATGCCCAACCCCAAGTGGGTGATCTCGATGGGCGCCTGCGCGTCCTCGGGCGGGTTCTACGACAACTACTCGGTCGTCCAGGGCATCGACGAGATCGTGCCCGTCGACATCTACGTCGCCGGCTGCCCCCCGCGGCCGGAGAACGTCATCGGGGCTGTCTACAAGCTCCAGAACAAGATCTCTCACGAGAAGGTCGCGGACTGGGGGTGATGCCCCGCCCCCTTCATCAGGAGCCCTGCGGATGGACCAGGCCGCCATCGCCGACCACATCAAGGCGAAGTTCGGGGATCGCATCCTCGACCACTACACGTTCCGGGGCCAGCACGCGCTGACCATCGCCCCCAAGGACATCCGCGAGGTGCTCGCGTTCCTGCGCGACGACCCCGACCTCGACATGAACGTGCTCATGGACCTGGGCGGGGTGGACTACCTCACCTTCGCGGACAACGCCCAGGACGAGGACGAGGAGGAGGCCCTGGAGCGGGATCACCGCTTCGAGGTCGTCTACCAGATGTTCTCCCTCAAGAACATGCACCGCTTCCGCGTCAAGGTGGCGGTGCGGGACGACTCGGTCGAGGTGCCCTCGGTCTGGGACATGTTCCGGGTGGCCAACTGGATGGAGCGCGAGGTCTGGGACATGTACGGCGTGCGCTTCGCCGGTCACCCCAACCTGCGCCGCATCCTCAACCACGAGGACTTCGAGGGCCACCCCCTGCGCAAGGACTACCCCATCAACAAGCGTCAGAAGCTGGCCCGGCCCATCGACTGGCTGCTGACCGAGAAGCAGGAGTGGGCATGAGCGCCAACCCGTCCCCCTCCGGGGTCACGCTGCCCGAGGGCGTCGAGCCGGTGCACCGCGACGACGTCACCGAGACGATGGTCGTCAACATCGGGCCCTCCCACCCCATCACCCACGGCACCCTGCGCGTGCAGCTCGAGCTGGACGGCGAGAACATCCTGCGGGCGGGCACCGAGATCGGCTACCTGCACCGCGGCTATGAGAAGCAGGCCGAGAACTGCTTCTACCAGGTGGTCGTGCCCTACGCCGAGCGCATGAACTACTGCTCGACGGTGCACAACGGCAGCGCCTGGTGCTACGCGGTCGAGCAGCTCCTGGGCGTCGAGGCCCCGCCCCGGGCCCAGGCCCTGCGGGTCATCACCTCCGAGATGTCCCGCATCACCGACCACTGCGTGTGCCTGGGCGCCAACATCGTCGACATCGGCGCGCTCACCAACTTCTGGTACCTCAACAACGTGCGCGAGAAGATGCTGCTCCTCTTCGAGGAGCTGTCCGGCGCGCGCATGATGACCAACTACGCCCGCATCGGCGGCGTGTACCAGGACGTGCCCGACGGCTGGATCGAGAAGCTGCACGGCTTCATGGAGGACATGCAGGGCCTGGTCGGCGACGTGAAGGACCTGCTCCTCAACAACCGCATCTTCATCGACCGCACCGAGGGCGTCTGCCCCATCGACGCCGAGACGGCCCTGAACTTCGGCTACACCGGGCCCTGCCTGCGGGCCATCGGCGTGCCCCTCGACCTGCGCAAGGACGCGCCCTACTGGGGCTACGACCGCTACGACTTCGACGTGCCGGTGCGCCACAACGGCGACACCCACGACCGCATCGTCGTCCGCTTCGACGAGCTGGAGGAGTCCCGCAAGATCATCCTCCAGGCCTGCGAGAAGCTGCCCGAGGGCCCGCACATCCTGGACGACCCCCGCGTCGCGCTGCCCGAGAAGGACCTCGTCTACAACACGATGGAGGGCCTCATCAACCACTTCAAGCTGGTGATGCACGGGGTGCAGCCGCCGCGGGGCGAGATCTACTCCTACACCGAGTCGCCCAACGGCGAGCTGGGCTTCTACATCGTCTCGGATGGCGGCCCGCACGCCTACAGGGTACGGGTCCGTCCCCCCTGCTTCGCGAACTACTCGGCCTTCCCTCAGATGCTCCAGGGCGCGATGGTGGCTGACGTCGCGGCCGCGCTGGGCTCCATCAACATCATCGCGGGCGAACTGGACCGCTGAGGTACGCAGGACATGAGCCACGACGGAAAGTCGATCCACCTGCGCGACATGAGCGCCTTCGCGATCGAAGGCCCGCTCGAGTGGACCGACCAGGACCGCGCGCAGATCGAGCAGATCCGCGGCCGCTACCCCACCAGCCGCGCGGCCATCATGCCGGTGCTGTGGCACGCCCAGCGCAAGTTCGGCTGGCTGTCCTTCGACGTGATGCGGCTGGTCGCCGAGACCCTGGGCCTGCACCCCTCCGAGGTGCTCGAGGTCGCCTCCTTCTACACGATGTTCAAGAAGGAGCCCACCGGCCGCTACCTCATCCAGGTCTGCCACACCCTGTCCTGCGCCCTCAACGGCGCGGATCGGGTGGTCGAGTACATCACGCAGAAGCTCGACATCGGCGAGGACGGCCACTCCGCCTGCGGGAGGTTCACCCTGATGCGGGTGGAGTGCCTGGCGGCCTGCGGCTCTGCGCCGATGATGCAGATCAACGATGACTTCTACGAGCTGCTGACCGAAGCGAAGCTCGACCAGATCCTGGACGGCCTGTCCAACGACAAGCCGCTCCCGCTGCCCCGACCCGAGGTGGACCAGTGGACGTACACCCCCGTATCCTGACCGAGATCTGGGACGTCCCGGACGCGCACAAGATCGAGGTCGCTGAGGCCCATGGCCGGTACACCGCCGCCGCCAAGGCCCTCAAGATGACCCCCAAGGACATCGTCGACGAGGTCTTCCAGTCCGGCCTGCGGGGCCGGGGTGGCGCGGGCTTCCCGACCGGGCGCAAGTGGCAGTTCGTGCCCCCACCCGAGCGCCGCGGGGGCAAGCCGGTCTACCTGCTCTGCAACGCAGACGAATCGGAGCCCGGAACCTTCAAGGACCGGTTCTGCATGTGGAACGACCCCCACCAGCTCGTCGAGGGGATGATCATCTCCTCCTTCGCGCTGGGGGTGCGGCACGCCTACATCTACCTGCGCGGCGAGTTCAAGTACGTGCAGGACCGGCTGGACGTGGCCATCCAGGAGGCCTACGCCAAGGGCTACCTGGGCACGAACATCTTCGGCAGCGGCTACGACCTCGACCTCTACACCCACCTGGGCGCCGGGGCGTACATCTGCGGCGAGGAGACCGCCCTCATCAGCTCCCTGGAGGGGGTGAAGGGCCAGCCCCGCCTCAAGCCGCCCTTCCCGGCGGTCAAGGGTGTGTGGGACGCCCCCACCATCGTCAACAACGTCGAGACCATCGCGGTGGTGCCCTGGGTCATCAACAACGGCGGGGCGGCCTACAAGGCCATCGGCACCGAGAAGTCCCCCGGCACCAAGCTCTTCTCCTGCTCCGGCCACATCAACAAGCCCGGCGTCTACGAGGTGCCCCTGGGCTACCCGATGATGGACCTCCTCAACAACGAGTGCGGCGGCGTGCGCGGCGGCCGCAAGCTCAAGGCCATCATCCCCGGCGGCTCCTCGGTCCCGGTCATGACGGTCGAGGAGGTGGAGCAGGCCAACATGGACTACGAGTCCATCAACGCGGTCGCCGGCAGCTACCTGGGCAGCGGCGGCTTCATCGTGATGGACGAGACCACCGACATGGTCGAGGCCCTCACCAACCTGCTGCGCTTCTACGCGCACGAGTCCTGCGGCCAGTGCACCCCCTGCCGCGAGGGCTGCGGCTGGATGTTCAAGATCCTGGAGCGGCTCTGCGCGGGCGAGGCCGACCATGAGGATCTCGACACCCTCAAGGACCTCGCCGACAACATCCACTCCCGCACCATCTGCTTCTTCGGCGCCTCCGCGGCGATGCCCGTCCAGAGCTTCCTCCAGAAGTTCGGCGACGAGTTCACCGCGAAGATCGACGCTGCCCGACGGATCGAGCTGCCGCCGGGCGTCAGCGTTGCGAAGTAGCGGGGAGAGCTGATGCCCATCGTCAAGATCAACGACATCGAGGTGGAGGTGCCGCCCGGCACCAACATGATCGAGGCGGCTCGCCAGGCGGGCGTCGAGATCCCCCACTACTGCTACCACCCCCACCTCAGCATCGCGGGCAACTGCCGCATGTGCCTGGTGGACGTGGAGGCTGGCGGCCGGGGCCCCGACATCGCCTGCAACATGGAGGCCCGCGACGGCCTGCACGTCCGCACCGACACCGACCGCGTCAAGCAGATGCGCAAGGCGGTGATGGAGTTCCTGCTGGTCAACCACCCCCTGGACTGCCCCATCTGCGACCAGTCCGGGGAGTGCCGCCTGCAGGACTACTACATGGACTACGGCCAGTACGAGTCGCGGCTGGCCGACGCCAAGCAGGGCAAGGGCAAGCGCCAGGACATCGGCGAGCACATCGTGCTGGACGCCGAGCGCTGCGTGCAGTGCTCCCGCTGCGTGCGCTTCTCCGACGAGGTCACCGGCACGGGGGAGCTGCGGCTGTTCAACCGCACCAACCAGACCCAGATCGGCATCTTCCCGGGGGTGCGGCTCCAGCACAACTACCAGGGCAACCTGGCCGACATCTGCCCGGTGGGCGCGCTGACCAACAAGGACTTCCGCTTCAAGAAGCGGGTCTGGTGGCTCAAGGAGACCTCCTCGGTCTGCTCGGGCTGCGCCACCGGCTGCAACACCCTCGTCTGCCACCAGGACGACGAGGTCTTCCGCTACATCCCCCGCCGCAACGACGAGGTGAACAAGTCGTGGCTGTGCGACCACGGGCGGATGTCCTACAAGGCGCTCACCAGCATGAAGCGCCTCATCGTGTTCAAGTCGGCCGGCCGGAAGGTCGAGCCCCTCGAGGCGTACAACGCCGCCGCGATGGCCCTCAAGGGCGCGAAGGTCGGCGTCGTGCTGGGCGCGCAGGCCAGCAATGAGGCCAACTGGGCGGCGGTCCAGCTCGTGCGCAAGCACCTGTCGGGCGCGCGGCTCTTCGTGGTCGACGGCAACCCGGCGGGCGCCTGGGACTTCTCCGACGACCTGCTGGTGGACGCCGACAAGGCCCCCAACCGGCGCGGCGCGCAGCTCATCGGCGAGCAGCTCGGCGCGGTGGGGGACACCGCCGCGCTCAAGGTCGCCATCGAGGCCGGCGAGGTCGACGCCCTGCTGGTCCTCCAGGACGACATCCTGGGGCGGCTGGGCGGCGCGGCCCCCGAGACGCTGGTGTACGTGGGCACCTGGTCCAACGACACCGCCAAGGCCGCGTCGGTCGTGCTCGCGGCGGCGGCCTTCCCCGAGCAGAGCTGCACCCTCACCAACCGCGACGGCCGCGTCCAGCGCCTGCGCCGGGCCATCCGGGCGGCGGGGGACTCGGTCCCGGCCTACCAGGCCCTCAACGGCGTGGCCCAGGCCTTCGGCGACCGGGTGGTGGCGGACCTGCCGACCGCGATCTTCAACGAGATGGCCCGGTCCATCAAGGCGATGAAGGGCATGAGCTACAAGACCCTCCGCCGCTCCGGCCAGCTCCTCGACCTCCCCGAGCCTGCACCCCCTCCGCCCGCTGACGCCGCGCAGGCTGCTCCGGCCAAGTAGAGAGCCCCATGTCCGAGACCACGTTGACCGTCATCCTGGCCCTGGTGAAGTGCATCTTCGCCCTGGCGCTCGTGATGCAGATCGTGCCGCTCCTCATCTGGGCGGAGCGCAAGGGTGCCGCCTACATCCAGGACCGTCCTGGCCCGAACCGGGCCAGCATCCTCGGGATCCGGGCGGCGGGCCTCGTGCACACCCTGCCCGATGTCATCAAGCTCATCACCAAGGAGGACGTCGAGCCCGGTCACGTCTACAAGCCGCTGTGGGCCCTGGCCCCGGTGGTGGCGATGACCATCTCGCTCATCACCTTCGCGGTGGTGCCCTGGGGCGACCAGATCCTCATCCCCGCCGACATCGCCACCGGCGTGCTGGGTCTCCAGGACGCCTACGCGATCCAGCTCCAGGTCGCCGACATCAACGGCGGGGTGCTCTACGTGCTGGCCATGACCTCCCTGGGGGTCTACGGCATCATGCTGGCGGGCTGGTCGTCGAACAACAAGTTCTCGCTGCTGGGCGGCCTGCGCTCCTCGGCCCAGATGGTCAGCTACGAGCTGGCGATGGGCCTGGCCCTGGTGGCCATCTTCATGGTCTACGGCACCGTCCAGCTCGACGACATCATGCAGATCCAGGGGCAGTCGATCCGGAACTGGGGCGTGCTGCTGGCCCCGCCGGTCGGGGTCGTCTCCTTCGTGCTGTTCTGGGTCTCGGCCTTCGCCGAGTGCAACCGCAACCCCTTCGACCTCCCCGAGTCCGAGGCCGAGCTGGTGGCGGGCTACCACACCGAGTACTCCTCGCTGCGGTTCGCCCTGTTCTTCATGGCCGAGTACGCCAACATGATCGTGGCCTCTGCGGTCACGGCCACCCTGTTCTTCGGCGGCTACAACGTGCCCTTCGTCAACGGCGAGGCGCTGCGGAGCAACATCGGGCTGGTGCTCATCGTCCTCGGTCTGGGGGGGGCGGTGGCCTTCTCCGGGGCCTCGGCGCTGGCCTTCGGCCGCCGCAACCGGAAGTTCTACTCCGCCCTCCCGGCGGGCGACCCCCGGCACCGGGAGTGGAAGTTCTTCACCGCCGCGTGGGGCGCTGCGGCCCTGGCCCACCTGGCCCTCGCCGGCCTGGGCGGCTCGGGCATGCTCGCCGATCTGCCCCTGCTCACCGAGATCATCGTCATGGTGACCCAGCTCAACATGCTGGTCATCAAGATCCTCATCGGCTGCTGGATGTTCATCTGGGTGCGGTGGACGCTGCCGCGGTTCCGCTACGACCAGCTCATGGACCTGGGCTGGAAGTACATGCTGCCCATCGCCCTGGCCAACATCGCCTACGCGGCGCTCTTCGTGCTCTTCGACGCCAACGTCCTCGGCGGCGCCCTCTACGGCGCCGTCCCGTGAGCGCCCTCGCGCAACCCCTCACCACAGGGTCACGACATGGCTGACCTCCCCCAGAAGCGCAAGCTCACCACCTCCGAGTCGATGTACCTCGTCGAGGTCGTCAAGGGCATGGCCCTGACCCTCGGCCACGTCATCAAGAACATCGTCGGTCAGGCCAAGGGCGAGGCTTTCGACACCATCGAGTACCCCGAGGTCCGCAAGCCGGTCAACGACCGCTACAAGGGCGCCCACCGCCTGACCACGCGGCCCGACGGCAAGTACAAGTGCGTCGCCTGCATGTGCTGCTCCACGGCCTGCCCGGCCAAGTGCATCAGCATCGTGGCGGACGAGGACGCCGACGACCCCATCGAGAAATACCCGGTGGTCTTCAACATCGACATGCTGCGGTGCATCTACTGCGGCTTCTGTGTCGAGGCCTGCCCCAAGGACGCGATCCGCATGGACACGCGGATCTACGAGATCAACGCCTACACCCGCCAGGACATGATCCACACGCGCAACTACATGCGCGACCTCATGGATGGAGCGAAGCCCGAGGCCGAGCGATGGTATCGGGAGAACCCCGAGGACGCCCCCGCGGGCTTCCTGGAGGAGATCCCGCCTGTCGTGCCGTTCTCCTGAGCCCCTTCCCCGAGACGTTGTAGCGCTTGCGGATTGAGTTACTGCGGAGCGGAACCCGGAAAGCTGATGTTCGAAGCCGTACTCTTCTACACCTTCGCCGCGCTCGCGGTGATCTCGGGGGTCTCCGTGATCACGCGGCAGAACGCGATCTCCAGCGCGGTGTCGCTGGTGGCCTCGTTCTTCTGCCTCGCCGCGATGTACGCGCTCCTGGGGGCCCACTTCGTCGCCGTCATCCAGCTCCTGGTCTACGCCGGCGCGATCATGGTCCTCTTCATCTTCGTCATCATGGTCCTCAACGTCCGGGAGGCGGCGCTCTCGGCCTGGGAGCTGTCGCCGCGCGGGGTCGCCGGGGCGGCGGTCGGCGGGCTGGTCGGCCTCAGCGTCATCGTGGCCCTGTCCGCGTCCCGGGACATGGCGCTGCTGGGCCCTGACGCCCTGCCCGAGTCCTTCGGCACCATCGAGGGCCTGGGGCTGCTGCTGTTCAGCGGGCAGTTCCTGCTGCCCTTCGAGGTGGTCTCGGGGCTGTTGACCGTGGCGGTGGTCGGGGCGGTGGTCCTGGCCAAGAAGGAGCTGTGATGGAACACGTCGGCCTCTTCCCGGTCCTCCTGACCTCCTCGCTCTTGTTCCTGCTCGGCGTGATCGGCGTGCTGACGCGGCGGAACATCCTCATCATCCTGATGAGCATCGAGCTGATGCTCAACGGCGTGAACCTGGCCTTCGTGGGGTTCTCCCGGCACCTCGGGACGATGGACGGCCACGCCATCGCGGTCTTCGTGATGGCGGTCGCCGCCGCAGAGGCCGGGGTCGGCCTCGCCCTCGTCATCCTGCTGTACCGCAACCGGATCGACGTCGACCTCGACGATCTGAACCTGCTGAAGGGCTGAACCTTGTCTCCCTCCCTGCTTCCACTGGTTCCGGGGCTCCCCCTGCTGGGCGCCATCGTCAACGCCATCCTCGGACGGCGTGTGCCCCGGGTCGTCACCGGGTCCATCGCCACCGGCGCGGTCGCAGCCTCGGCGGTGCTCTCGTTCATGGCGCTCTTCGAGCTGCTGGGCGCGGGGCACGGGGCTGAGCACGGCGCGGCGTCGAACGCGCTCACCTACACCCTCTACAACTGGATGTCGGTGGGGCCGTTCAGCGCGGACATCGGGTTCCTGGTGGACCCGCTCTCCGCCACGATGATGTGCATCATCACGGGCGTGGGCTCGCTCATCCACCTGTACTCCGTCGGGTACATGGACGACGACGTCGACGCCCCCTCGGTGTGGCGGTATTTCAGCTACTTGAACCTCTTCGTCTTCGCGATGCTGCTGCTCGTGATGGGCGACAACTTCCTCCTCATGTTCGTCGGCTGGGAAGGGGTGGGGGTCTGCTCCTACCTGCTCATCGGGTTCTGGTTCAGCGACACCGCCAACGCCATCGCCGGCAAGAAGGCCTTCGTCACCAACCGGGTCGGCGACTTCATGTTCGTCGTGGGGCTGTTCTGGCTGTTCTGGACCCTGGGCAGCGAGGGCACGATGAACTTCCAGGAGCTGCAGCACGTCGTCGAGGCCAACCCGGCCATCGTCGGCGGGGCCGGCGGGCTGGTGGTCACCGGCGTCTGCATGCTCTTCTTCGGCGGCGCCACCGGCAAGTCCGCGCAGATCCCGCTCTACGTCTGGCTCCCCGACGCGATGGCCGGCCCCACCCCGGTCTCCGCCCTCATCCACGCCGCCACGATGGTCACCGCCGGCATCTACATGGTCTGCCGGCTGAACTTCCTCTACGTGCTGGCCCCGGCGGCCATGGGCCTCATCGCCCTCATCGGCGCGATGACCGCCTTCCTGGCGGCCACCATCGCCATCACCCAGAACGACATCAAGAAGGTCCTGGCCTACTCCACGGTCTCCCAGCTCGGCTACATGTTCGTCGGCGTGGGCATCGGGGCGTTCGCGGCCGGCTTCTTCCACGTCATGACCCACGCCTTCTTCAAGGCGCTGATGTTCCTCGGCTCGGGCTCCATCATCCACGCCCTGCACCACCAGCAGGACATGCGGAAGATGGGCGGCCTGCGCAAGCACATGCCCGTCACGTTCTGGACCTTCACCGCCGGCTACCTGGCCATCATCGGCTTCCCGCTGACCTCGGGCTTCTTCTCCAAGGACGAGATCCTCTGGCTGGCCTTCAACACCCCCCTGGAGCGGGTCGCCCTGTTCGGGGACTGGGTCAACGTGCCCGGCGTCGTCTACGGCCTGGGCTTCGTCACCGCGCTGCTGACGGCCTTCTACATGAGCCGCCTGTACTTCATGACCTTCTTCGGGGAGTACCGGGGCGGCGGCGACGACCACGGCCACGATGACCACGGCCATGACGACCACGGGCATGGGCACCACACCCCCCACGAGTCTCCGGCGGTCATCACCATCCCCCTCATCGTGCTGGCGGTGCTCTCGCTGGTCGCCGGCTTCTTCAACCTGCCCCACTGGATGCCCGGCGGGCACGAGGGCGGCAAGCTGCACCACTTCCTCGACCCGGTGTTCCACCACGCCGAGGCCCAGCTCGCGCCCTTCAACTTCCCCCAGGTGTATGACGCGGCCACCGGCACGATGGTCGCCTCCAGCGGTGAGGAGTTCATGGTGATGGGCATCACCCTGGTCTTCATCGCGCTGATGGTCTCCATCGCCTGGCTGATGTACGCGGGCAAGGGCGAGAGCACCTACGGATCGGAGCTGGACCCGCTGGCGGTCGAGACCGACCGGGTCTACCAGGGCTCGCTGAACAAGTGGTACGTGGACGAGCTGTATGAGCTGGTGGTGCTCAAGCCCATCCACTTCCTCAGCCGCAACGTGCTGTGGGCCATCGTCGACGCCCAGATCATCGATGGGTTGGTCAACGCGGCGGGCTCCGGGGCCCGCGCCCTGGGGCGCAGCTACGGGCGGGTGTTCCAGACCGGGCGGGTGCAGGGCTATGTGCTCGCCGTCGGCCTGGGCGCGGTGCTCGTCGCCTTCTTCTACGCGGTCGGGTGAGCGACATGGACAACATCCTCTCCATCATCACGTTCCTCCCGCTGCTCGCCGGCGTGGTCTGCTTCTTCGTGCCCGACCGGGCGGCGTCCGGCGTCGCGCTGGTGGGCTCGCTGCTCACCATGCTGGCGTCCTGGACCCTCTGGGGCGGCTACGATCCGGGCGGGGCGGCCTTCCAGTTCACCGAGACCATCCCCTGGATCGAGGACCTCGGCATCCACTACGCGGTGGGCATCGACGGCATCTCCCTGCTGCTCATCCTGCTCACCACGCTCTTGACCCCCGTCATCATCCTCAGCGCGTCCCCCGCCATCCACGACCGGCTCAACCAGTACCTGGGCTGGATGATGGTGCTCGAGACCGCGATGCTGGGCACCTTCGTCGCCCTCGACACCTTCCTCTTCTACGTGTTCTGGGAGCTGATGCTCATCCCGATGTACTTCATCATCGGGATGTGGGGTGGCGAGCGGCGCATCTACGCGACCATCAAGTTCTTCATCTACACGATGCTGGGCTCGCTGTTGATGCTGGTCGCCATCCTGGCGCTCTACGTCACCTACGCCGAGCAGACCGGGTCCTACAGCGCGCTGCTGGTCGACCTCTACAACACCGACCTCACCTACAGCACCCAGCTCTGGATGTTCGCCGCCTTCGTGCTGGCCTTCGCGATCAAGGTGCCGATCTTCCCGCTGCACACCTGGCTGCCCGACGCCCACGTCGAGGCGCCGACCGCCGGCAGCGTGATCCTGGCCGGCGTGCTTCTGAAGATGGGCACCTACGGCTTCCTGCGCTTCTGCCTGCCCTACTTCCCGGGCGCCATCGCCACGATCACGCCCTGGATGATGTCCCTGGCCGTGATCGGCATCGTCTACGGCGCCCTCGTGGCCATGGTGCAGGAGGACGTCAAGAAGCTCGTGGCCTACTCCAGCGTCAGCCACCTGGGCTACGTGGTGCTGGGCGTCTTCGCGCTCAACGCGCAGGGTCTCGCCGGCGGCCTGCTGCAGATGCTGGGCCACGGGCTGTCCACGGGGGCGCTCTTCCTCCTGGTGGGCATGATCTACGAGCGGCGGCACACCAAGGTCATCGCCGAGTTCGGCGGGCTCTCCAAGGTGGTGCCGGTATTCGCCTTCGTCTTCATGGTCGTGACCTTCGCCTCGGTCGGCCTGCCGGGCCTCAACGGCTTCATCGGTGAGTTCCTCATCCTGCTCGGCTCCTTCGAGCGGGCCCCGGTGGCCACGGTCTTCGCGGCCTCGGGCGTCATCCTCGGCGCGGTCTACATGCTGTGGATGTTCCAGCGGGTCATGTTCGGGCCCCTGACGAACGCCTCCAACAAGTCGATGCAGGACCTCACCGGCCGCGAGCTGGCCTACCTCGCCCCCATCCTGGTCCTCATCGTGGTCATGGGGGTCTACCCGGGCCCCTTCCTCGACGTGATGCAGCCCTCGGTCGAGCGGCTGGTGGACGTCCTGGGCCAGTCCAACCTCTCTGAGGCCACCGTCGCGCTGGACGTCCCCCACGGGGCGGGCGCCGCGGTCGAGGCCGCCTCCTCCGCCGGGAGCCACTGATGCTGCCCCTCACGTCCGGCCTGGGTGTGGCCGTCCCCGAGCACCTCGGGGCGGATCTGCTCACGCTCTCGCCCGCGATCCTGGTGTTCCTGGTCGCGATCGTCATCATCCTGTGGGAGGCCGTCGCCCGGCCGCCGGACAAGCGGCTGCTGATGGGCCTGAGCCTCGTCGCGGTGCTGGTCTCCCTCGGGCTGGTCACCACGGTGCAGGCCGGGGCGGAGGGCACCGGCTTCAGCGGCATGCTCGCCTTCGACGCCTACGGCACGTTCTTCAACCTGGTGTTCCTGATTTCGGCGGGCCTGTCGATCCTCATCTCCCATGACTACCTGGAGCGCATCGGCTTGAGGGTAGGGGAGTACTACGCCCTCGCCCTGTTCTCGCTCTCCGGCATGATGCTGATGGGCATGGGCAACGACCTGATCCTGCTCTTCGTGGCCCTGGAGGTCATGTCGCTGGGCCTGTACGTGATGGCGGCCATGCAGCGCACCGTGCGGGCGGTCGAGAGCGGCTTCAAGTACTTCATCATGGGGGCCTTCGCCTCGGGCATCCTGCTCTACGGCATCGCCTTCATCTACGGCGACACCGGGACCACCAACCTCCACGGCATCCGCGACGCCGTCGCCGCCGGGCACACCACCGGCATGCTGATGATCGGCGTGAGCCTCATCATGGTCGGCTTCTGCTTCAAGGTGGCGGCGGTGCCCTTCCACATGTGGGCCCCCGACGTCTACGAGGGCGCCCCCGCCTCGGTCACCGGCTACATGGCCACCGGCGTGAAGGCCGCGTCCTTCGCCGCCTTCGGGCGGGTGCTCTTCGTCGCCTTCCTCGACGTGAAGGACGACTGGACCCTGCCCCTGTGGCTCATCGCGGCGGCCACCATGCTGCTGGGCAACATCGCGGCGCTGGTCCAGGTCGACCTCAAGCGCATGCTGGCCTACTCCTCCATCGCCCACGCCGGGTACATGCTGATGGCCCTGGTCGCGGTGGACGGCAGCAGCGCGGGCGCCAACCCCCAGGTCTCCGGGCTGTTGTTCTACCTGCTGGCCTACACCTTCATGACCCTCGGCGCCTTCGCGGTGCTGACGCTGATGGCCGAGCGCGGCCGTGACCTCACCAGCGTCGAGCACCTCGTCGGGCTCGCCCGCCGCAACCCCCTGCTGGCCGCGGGCCTGGCCCTCTGCCTGCTGTCCCTGGCGGGCATCCCCCCGACGATGGGCTTCGTCGGCAAGTTCTACCTGTTCGCGGCGGCGGTGCGCGGGGGCTACACGGGCCTCGCGATCGTGGGCGCGGTCTCCGGGGCGATCGGCGTCTACTACTACCTCCGCCCGATCGTCTACATGTACATGCGCGACGACCGCGAGCCCCTCGCGGTGCAGCCGGGCGCGGCGGTCGCCAGCGCGCTGGGCATCGCCAGCCTCGCGATCCTGGCCTTCGGCCTCTTCCCGGGCCAGCTCATCGACCTGTGTCGCCAGGGCGTGGCCTCGCTCGCTGGCTGAGAGGGTCAACGCCGGGTATGCGGTCGTTGCCGGCCCGCGATGGCGGCGGCTATACTCCGTGCGTCCGCTGGCCCCTGGTGCGCGCGGCGTGGGTCAGGATAGCGCCCACAGCATGCCCTGCGCACCGCCGGCCCCATCCGCTCTCAGGAGGCTGTATGTCTCGCGCCCCCATCTCCTTCGCGTTCCTGCTGGCTCTGCCGCTGCTCGCGCTCGGCTGCAGCGACCCCAAGAATGAGGATCCGGGTGAGGACGACGGCCGCAACAGCGCCTTCGAGGTGACGCCCCCCATGGGCGCCTTGGGCACGTCCATGACCGTCGAGCTGCTGGCCGACCAGAGCGCCTTCCGCCTGGGCGAGACCGCGGTGGACTTCGGCGAGGGCATCCGGGTGGACTCCCTCACGGTGCACGACGGCTGGACCAGCGTCGCCGAGATCACCATCGAGCCCGACGCCGAGGTCGGCCGCCGCGACGTGCTCCTGGACATCCAGGGCCGCGACATCACCCTGGACAACGCCTTCCGCGTCGTCGAGGAGTCCTTCACCCTCACCCCGGACCGGGGCCGCCTGGGCGAGACCGTCGAGGTCGAGATCTTCGGCAACAACACCCGCTGGCAGTCCGGCCGCACCTGGGTGAACTTCGGCGACGGCGTCGACGTCCTCGAGTTCACCGTGCTCTCCGAGATCCTCGCCGAGGCCACCGTCTCCATCGAGGCCGACGCGCCTCCGGGCCTGCGGGACGTCTACACCGAGGACCAGGGCAAGATCGTCACCAACTACGGCGGCTTCACCGTGGACCGGGTCGGCCTGGGCGCCACCTTCGACCCCGAGATCGCCGAGCAGGGCGACACCGTCGAGTTCACCGTCATCGCCCGGGGCACCAACTTCCTCACCGACACGCCCACGCTCACCTTCTTCGACGGCAACGGCCTGAACCCGGACATCCGCGTCGACTCCATCACCGTGCTCGACGCCGAGAACCTGTGGGGCCGCATGACCCTGTCCAACGCCGCCGAGCTGGGCATGCGCGACGTCATGATCACCACGGGCGACGAGTCGGTCCGCATCCCCGACGGCTTCGAGGTCATCGGCGGCGGCTGGGATCTGGAGGAGGTCGCCATCGACCTCAGCTTCACGGTCACCCGGGGCATCGACAACGACACCGGGCAGCTCCGGGAGTCGGTGAACGCGAGCTGCGTGTTCTTCGTCCCGCTGGACCCGCCCTGCCCCTCCGGCGGCGGCAGCGGCAGCGAGCCCCAGCCCACCCCCTACGACATCAACGCCGTCGGCCCCATCATCGGCAGCGGCAGCGGCGGCGACGAGGACTGCCCCAACCCGCTCACCGTCTCGGCGGGCGACTACGTGTGGCTGGAGTCCGACGCCAACACCGTCACCCTGGAGAAGGTCGTCGACCCCAACACCGGCATGATCTTCTACGTGGGCCAGGACCTCACGATGGAGGACTACGTCCCCGACAACGTCTACGACCTGCACCTCCAGGGCGACCCCGAGGGCCTGGAGGAGGAGATCCTCTTCGGCGTCCAGCCCACCGTGCCGGCCGACTGGCACCTCACCAGCCCGGACCTGTGGGGCAACTACACCCACGACCGCACCCAGGACTTCGTCTACACCTGGACCCCGGCGATGACCTACCCCGACGCGATCTTCGTCACGATGATCGACGGGACCACCTACAACGGCACCACCGACCCGGGGCGGGCCATCTCCATCCCCTGGGACGACGGCGTGCACGCCTACACCGCCGACGAGATCCTGCTGCTCGACCCCAACCCGGTGTACTTCATCGCCTACAGCTTCATCGAGGGCCCCGAGTTCGGGCTGCGGGACTCCATCTACCAGACCAACGTCGCGGAGTCCTACATCTACCTCCAGGCCTCCATGATCCTGGAGTGAGACGCATGCCTGACGCCGCGCCGCGGACCCCCCTGCTGCTCCTGGTGGCCCTGTGCGGGGCCTGCGTGGACAACACCTTCGTCGAGCGCCCCTTCGACGACATCGCCGTCGTCACCGGGGACTTCGATCACATCGAGTCCAGCCTCGACCGCATGGTGATCCCCTACCAGCGCTACGAGGGCTTCATCTGCTGCGCGGCCTATGACCCCGACATCGACCCCGACGGGATCCAGCTCAAGGTCGAGGGCCTGTTCGCCGAGGTCGACGGCAACCCCGAGCTGTTCGGCTACGACGCCCTGTTCCTCAACTCCGGCACCCGGGGTCTGGGGGACTACGTCTACAACGGCATCGAGGACGACGACGGCATCGTCGCGGATCCCGAGCGCGTCGACGTCATCCGCCGCTACGTCGAGGAGCGGAACCGCGTGCTCGTGGTGTCGGACTGGGCCTACGACATCGTCGAGGCCATCTGGCCCGACGCCATCGACTTCTACGGCGAGGACACCGCGCTGGACGCCGCCCAGGTGGGCAGCCCCGGCCGGGTGCAGGCCGACGTGTTCACCGAGGGCCTGCGGCAGGACCTGGAGACCGAGGCGGTCTCCCTGCACTTCAACTACGGCAACTGGGCGGTGATGGAGGACGTCGGCCCCGACGTCGAGGTGCTCATGCGCGGCGACGTGGAGCTTCGGCTCTCCGACGAGCAGGGCACCGGCAGCCTGGAGGACGTGCCGCTGCTGGTGAAGTTCTCGGCCGGCGGCGGCACGGTCATGGTCTCGGGCTTCCACTGGAGCGCCCAGACCGCCGCGATGGCGGACACCGTGCTGACCTCCCAGATCGAGCGCCTGCAACCCAACACCGCCGAGGACACGCCCACCGACACCGCGGAGGCCGGAGATGCGGGCTGACCACTCCCTCCTGGCCGCTCTCCTCCTGCTGGGCGGCTGCACCGACTACGACTTCTACTCCCAGAAGCACACCGACGTCTTCCAGCAGAACCAGCGGAACGTCGTCGACATCCTGCTGGTGGTGGACAACTCCTGCTCCATGATCGAGGAGCAGCTCAAGCTCGCCACCAACTTCGACAGCTTCATCCAGTACTTCGACGGCGTGGACGTCGACTACCAGATCGCGGTCATCACCACCGACACCAACCAGGAGCAGTTCTCCGGCAAGCTGGTCGGCGGCGACGACGAGATCATCCTGCTGGGCCCCCCGAACCCCGAGACAGGCGACTACCCGGTGCTGGATCGGGTGGAGTACACCAGCGAGTGGGGCCTGACCCAGGGCGTGGCGCTGTCCCTGGACCCCTCCGTCACCCGCTCGGCCTACAACGACATCCTGGAGAACTGGTGCCCGGCGACCGACAGCTACGGCGCGGGCGGGCTGGGCACGCCGGGGGCCGCGAACCCCTCCTGCGGCGCCAACGGCCCCATGCCGGATGACGACACCGGCGACAGCGGGGCGGACACCGCAGACAGCGGCGGCGACGGCGCCCGCACCCCCACCTCCTCCGACATCCTGATCTCCGAGATCATGGCGGACGCCGGGGTGGACGACGCCGCCGGCGAGTGGGTCGAGCTGCGCAACGTCTCCGACGCCACCCTCGACCTCACCGGGTGCAGCCTGGCCGACACCGGCCGCAACTTCTGGACCTTCCCCGACGGCACGCAGATCGCCCCTGGCGGCTACCTCGTGGCCGCCCGCAGCGACGACAGCGCGGCCAACGGCGGCGTCGAGGGCGCGGTCGCCACCGGCCCGGACTTCACCCTCAACGACGACCTGCGCATCATCCGGCCCGACACCCCCAACGCCGACGAGATCTTCGCCGAGCTGGTGGCCCAGGGCATCTCGGGCTCGGGCATCGAGATGGGCCTGGAGGCCGCCCGCATGGCGCTCAGCGAGCCGCTGCTCTCGGGCCTGAACGCCGGCTTCCTGCGGGACGAGGCCAACCTCGCCTTCATCATCGTCTCCGACGAGGACGACACCTCCCCCTACCCGGTGGACAGCTACCTGCGCTTCTTCACCGACCTCAAGGGCGAGGAGGCCTACCGCAACCACCAGCGGTTCAGCATCTCCTCGGTGGTGGGCGACGAGGAGCCCGAGTTCGACGGCGAGCCCTCCTGCTCCTCCCCCGACGGCGAGGCCAGCTACGGCAGCCGCTACGTGGACCTGTCCCGCCGCACCGACGGCCTCATCGACTCCATCTGCGACGAGGACTTCTCCCCCATCGCCCTGGAGCTGGGCCTGACCCTCTCGGGCCTGTCCGTGGAGTTCGCCCTCTCCGAGATCCCCGACGAGACCACCCTCGAAGTCTCCCTCTACGAGACCGCCGACGCGGACTCCTTCGTGGAGACCCTGACCAAGGACGAGGACTACGTCTACGTGCCTGACCTCAACGTCATCCGCTTCGTCGAGGGCCAGGTGCCTCCGGCCCAGTGGTACATCGTGGTGGAGTACGAGCTGCAGCCCACCTTCAACGACCCGAGCTCGGAGGGCTGACCGTACGTGCGCGCGCTACCCCTGATCGCCCTGCTCTTCGCGGCCTGCGTCCCCGAGCCTGAGTGCACCGAGGAGCTGGCCTGCCCCTTTGGTGAGGTCTGCCTGGAGGGCACCTGCGTCGAGATCCCCTGCAACACCTCTGCCCAGTGCGGCATGGAGGAGCACTGCGTCGACCGCAAGTGTGAGGCGGGCTGCTCCGAAGACGCTGACTGCTACCCTGGCGACCTCTGCGACCTCGGCGAGAACACCTGCGTGTCCCGGGGCTGCCGCGACACCCGGCTCGACTGCGGCTTCAAGGAGTTCTGCAACGAGGCCAACGGCGAGTGCTACGAGGCCGGCGGCTACTACTGCAAGCCCTGCACCAGCGACGAGTCCTGCGGCGGCAACGGCAACCTCTGCCTGCGCTTCGGCGGCGGGTACGAGTACTGCGGCGTGACCTGCTCCACCGACGACGACTGCCCCGCCGGCCTGGGCTGCTACCCCATCGGCGACCGCACCGGCCAGATCATCAGCTTCCAGTGCTACACCTACTGCTGGCTGTACGAGGACGCCGACGCGGACTTCGAGGCCGGCTCTCCCCCCGCCCCCGACCTCTTCCCGCTGATCGAGCCGGTCTGCCCGGTCGAGGAGGCCGAGTGACCGCCGCGCTCCTGGCCCTCGCCCTGGTGGGCTGCAAGGGCGACGCTACCGACGACTCCGCCCCGCCCAACTACGGCCCCACCCTGGTCCACACCGAGCCCACCGAGACCTTCATCGAGGGCGAGGGTGTCACCCTCGCGGTCGAGGCCACCGACCCCGACGGCGTGGGCGAGGTCACCCTCTACTACCGCACGGTCGGCGACAACTACTGGTCCGACTACTCCATGACCCCGGACGACGGCGACAACTGGTTCGCCAGCCTGCCCGGCGGCGACATGGAGGCGCCGGGGGTCGAGTACTACTTCAAGGCCCTCGACAACCTGGGCACGGTCGCCTACCTGCCCGCCGACATCTCCTCGGACCCGCCCTTCGTCGTTGACATCATCATCAACGGCGAGCCGCTGCCCTTCTTCGAGGACTTCGAGGTCGAGGCCGGCCAGAACGACCTCTACGACCTGGGCTGGGCCAGCTACTCCGACGGCTTCCGGGGCTACCAGTGGCAGCTCAGCTCCACCCGGGCGTACTCCGGCGACATCTCCGCCTCCCACCTCCGCGGCATCGAGGGGGTAGGGGAGATGGACGACTGGCTCATCAGCCCGGCCCTGGACTTCTCCGGGCTCTCCCGGCTCCAGGTGAGCTGGCGCGAGTACGGCGCGGCGACCGACGGCGCCCAGCACAGCCTGATGCTGTCCACCGGCTCCCGCCAGCCTGACGACGGCGAGTTCGTCGAGCTGACCACCCTGGAGGCGCCCGCGGAGGGCGTGTGGTCCCGCTCCCAGGTCATCGAGCTGAGCGACTGGACGGACGAGCCGGCGGTGTACCTGGCCTGGCGCTACGTCGGGTCCAACGCCGACGACTGGTTCGTCGACGACATCTCCCTGCGCTCCCTGACCCTGGACCTCGACACGTCCATGACCTGGAGCCCGGATCCGGTCTTCCCCGGTGACGTGGTCACCCTGACCCTGGACGTGGAGAACCGGGCCGACGCCACCGGCTCCGACGTCACGGTCACCGCCAGCCTGCCCGAGGGCGGGGGTACCTTCACCGACGACACCGCCGAGATCGGCGACTTCGCCGCGAGCACCACCGAGCAGGTGGACTTCGAGCTGACCCTGGACGCGGCGTGGCCCGACAACAGCTACCTGCCGGTCCACTTCGTTGTGTCCGACGGCGTGGACGACTGGGCATTCGACCACATCCTCGTCGTCGGCTACACCTCCGAGGGCCGGCTGCGGCTGAGCCTCGCCGAGGCCGGCGTCGTGCAGGTCTCCCTGGGGGTGGGCGACCCCGACGCGCCCGACTGGGAGCGGGACGTCTACTCGGGCTCCGAGTCCGCAGGCACCCTGGAGATCGTGGTCGACCTCACCGACGACCATGACGCCCTGCCGCCGGCCGCGGCGGAGAACCGCTGGTTCGCCCGCATCGAGAGCACGGCCACCGGAGCGGTGCAGGCCTTCGAGATCGACTCGGGCAACGTCACCTACTCGGCGGTCACCCTGCCGGCGGTCGTGGCCGACGAGGACAGCTTCGCGTATGTGCCCTCGCCGCCGGACCCCACCCTCGTCTCCCTGAGCACGAACCCCAGCCCGCTGACGCCGGGCATGAGCGGGGTCAGCTTCAACATCTCCCTGCGCAACGCGGGCGCGGTCACCACCGACGCGGTGATGTTGAGCCTGTCCACCGCCGAGCCCGAGGTCGCCGTGGTCGACGGCGGGCCGGTGATGCTCGACCCGGACCTCTGGCAGACCAATGAGGTCTCCTCCCTCACCGGCGCCTTCTCGGTGGACATCGGCGCGGGGCACAACGACTCCACGCCGGCCGAGTTCACCCTCACCGCGGATGACGGGCTGGAGCAGTGGACCGTGCCCATCTCGGTGGCCGTGCCCTGGCCGGTGATGCGGGTCACCGGGGTGGACATCGACGACAGCGACGGCGGCGACGGCGACGGCCTGCTGGAGCCCGGCGAGTCCGCCAGCCTGGAGATCGAGGTCACCAACGTCGGCGACCTCGACACCAGCGGCATCCTGCGGGGCAGCCTGTCCATCGGCGCCGCCTCGGCGTCCATCGCGTCCACCACCGGGAGCGAGCAGATCTTCGGCCAGCTCCAGGTCGACCAGTCCCGGGACACCGACTTCGACATCACCATCGACGCCAGCGCCAACCTGGGCGACCCGGTGGACCTGGTGGTGCAGCTCTACGACAGCCGGGCCACCTACGAGGCCCCGGTGCAGCTCGTCCTGGGCGAGCAGCCCTGGATCTTCGTCTCCTCGATCAACGATCCCATCGGAGACAACCTCAGCTTCACCTTCGACCTGCTCAACGTGCTCTACCGCAGCGACGGCACCACCTTCGAGCTGATGTTCGAGTCCGCCCAGGCCTTCGACCCCAACGTCGCCTTCGTGGAGATGTGGGGCCTGGCCTCGGCCAGCCGGTTCAGCTTCTACCGCCTGGTGCTGCAGTCCGGCGTGGCGCGGCTCCAGGGGTACGCGGGCGGCTTCGAGACCCTCGTCGACCCCGACGTCACCTACCCGGACAGCACCCACGTCGTGCTGAGCTGGCCGGTCGAGGTGATGGAGACCAGCGCGACCTCCTTCCGCGCGGGCTTCGGCGCGGGCTGGTGTGGCGCCCAGACGGGCAGCTACTGTGACCACTTTCCCGACGGATGGGGCTACTACTACTCCGGGTACAGCTCGGCGAACTTCTTCACGCTGCGGTGGTGATGCGCCCCTTCGTTGTTGTCGGTCTGCTCCTGTTCTCCTCGTCCTGCAGCTTCGGGCTGGACACCCTGCCGCCCCCCGAGGGCGACGACACCGCGGACACCGCCGGGGACCCCTGCGCGGGCCAGAGCGTGTGCATCGCCTCGGTCACCCCGAATCGCGGCCCCGTCAACGGGGGCACGGTGGTCGAGGTGCGCGGGGTGGGCTTCGGCGGTGACCCCGAGTTGCGCTTCGGCAACGCCCCGCTGACCGTCACGGTGCTGGGGGAGAACCACGTCCAGGTGACCGCGCCGCCGGTGGCGGTGGAGGGCAGCGTGGACGTCACGGTGGTCGGGCCCTCGGGCAGCGCGACGATGTACGACGGCTTCACCTACGGCGACGGCGTCGTCACCGACGACACCGGCGGGGGCGACGACACCGGGAGCGGACCCACCGGCCTGGTCGGGGGCCTGGTCGAGTCCGACTACATCGCCATCGGCTGCCCGGAGTGCTTCGGGCTCACCGACCAGCTCAGCTTCGAGGTCGTCGCGGCCTTCCACGCGCCCGTGAACGGCTCCTGGTTCGACTGGATGCCACGGCAGGGGTCCTGCGTCCAGAACCCCACCGCGGGCGGCCCGGCGTCGGTCTACGACGACGTGGGGGAGTGGGCCTACCTCACCTCCGGGGCGCGCTCCGTCCCGCTGCGGCGCACGCCCTCCCAGGGCGCGATCCTCTACAGCTCCGGGCCGCTGACCCAGAACGACCGGGTCGACAACGCCGCCTACGACCTCTCGGTCCCCGACGGCGGCAGCCTGGGGCCCTTCGAGGTGCCCGACGTGCTGGTCACCGCCTCGGGCTTCGACGACATCCAGCCCATCGCCCTGCTCAACCCTGCCGGGCAGGCCTTCGCGGCGCGGGTCAGCGCGGCGGGGGCGGTGTTCACCTGGGCCCCCACGGGCATCGCGGACAGCTTCGTGGTGGACCTGAGCATCTACAACGCCCAGGGCACCTCCTTCCTGGGCGAGGTGTTCTGCGTCACGACCGACAGCGGCGCCTTCCAGGTGCCGTCCACCTACCTGAGCAGCTACCCCAACAACGCCCTGGTCGCGGTCAACCTCTACCGCCTGAACCGCCAGAGCGGCGTGAACCCCGCCGACGGCAGCACCATCGAGGGCTCCGCGTCCATCGGCATCCTGGGGACGGCGACGCTGGTGCGGTGAGCAGGGCGCTCAGTCGCAGTTGGCCGGCCGCGTCCCGTTCACCAGGTAGTCCACCAGCTCTCGCGCGGTGGCCTGGTCGCCGTTGCTGAAGACGTGCGCGACCCGCCCGGTGTCGATGGCGCAGACGTCCGGGGCGTTGGGGACGGTCGTGTTCGCGAAGGAGTTCGTCAGCCGCTCCAGGTTGCCGTTGGGCACCTGGGGGTCGGAGGTGGAGTGGATGACCGCCAGGCGATCGATGTCGCCCATGGCGGGGAACTCCTCGACCTGCTCGGCGCTGACCGCGCGGTTCCACATGTAGCGCAGCTCCCACTCCCGCCAGTCGAACTCGCTGTCGCGCGTGGGGTTGTAGACGCGGGCCAGGCCCTCGGCCACCTGGGGGCTCTGATCGCCCCACATCTCCAGGTCGTCGATGGGGGAGTCGAGCAGCACGCCGACCGGCCCCACGTCGCGGGTGCCCAGCAGGTCGATGACCGCGCGGGAGCCATCGCCCAGCCCGATCCAGTACATCCGCTGGAGGTCGATGAGCGGGTTGATGGTGATGCCCTGCAGGTCGGCGAAGTCCGCCTCGAACAGCATGCGGACCATCCACCAGGCGAACGCCCCGCCGTTGCGGTCGATGTACTCGGTGGCCAGGTCGTTGGGGCGCAGGCCCTGCTCGTTGTGCCAGAGGTCCGCCCAGCAGTTGATCGGGTAGATGCCGACCACGCCCGCGTCCAGCAGCGCGGCGGGCAGGGTGCCCAGGTTGGACTCCGCCGGGTCGACCGCGTCGTGCATGCCGAAGGTCTCCCAGACCTTGCGCACCGCCCAGGACCACGAGATGCGCGACTCCGAGCCCGCGTAGTTGGTCCCGACCAGCGGCGCCTCGGGCTGGGGGTTCGTCACGTAGTCGAAGGTGGAGGAGTGGAAGACGATCGCCACGGGCGCGGCGGCGGTGATCGACTGGTCGTAGACCACGTAGAGCCGCGCCTTCTCGCCGTCGGGGCACTCGAGGTTGGTCTCGATGGTCTCGATCACGCCGGTCTGCGTGTTCACGATGGCGTTGTCGAACGCCACGGTGTCCAGCTCTCCGCCGTCGGGGAAGTTCCAGCAGCCCGCCAGCAGGGTGACGGCCGCCAGTCCGGGGATGCAGAACGAGCGCAAGGAAGCCTCCGCAGCTTGCGAACAGTGACCCCAAGAGCATAGCAGCACCGGGGCGGCCTTGCGTCGGACGGCTTCTGACCCGGCCCCGGTTCTGCTACCCTTGCTCGCTCGCAAAGGAGTGCCCATGTCCGTCACCCGCACCGCCCTGCTCGCCGCCCTGGCCTGCGGCTTCATCGCCTGCGAGTCCGAGGCCCCCCCGCCCGAGGCCCCCGCCGAGGACCCCTGCCCCGAGATCAGCATGGAGGGCCTCGCGGGCGACTGGATCAAGGTCGCCGGCAGCAAGCCCGACCAGAAGACCCGCCTGCGCGTCCTCAACGAGGGCGGCAAGTGGGAGGGCTGGTTCACCGCCGGGGGCTTCACCAAGAAGCGCATGGCCGGCGAGCTGCGCAGCGAGGACCTCATGCTCACCGAGATCCTCACCGGCGCGCGAAAGGAGGCCTTCGACAACGGCCAGGACGCCGTCCAGCGGCTCTACATCCAGCCCAACAAGAAGCGCTGCGCGATGCGCGTGGTCGAGGTGCGGGTGTCGATGGTCGACGGCAGCGAGAAGGAGCAGCAGGTCGGCGCGGGCTACACCGAGTACCTCAAGTTCCCCGAGCAGTACACCTTCACGTTCCGCCCCTGCGACGAGCAGGCGTTCATCGAGAAGGCCGCCCAGGACTGGAAGGTCGCGAAGAAGCAGCTCGACGAGGGCTCGGTCAGCCCGGTGGGCTCCCTGGGCGAGCAGGTGCCGGTCGCGGCCTGGTCCGACCCCGCCGCCGACGGCCCGGCCGAGTGCAGCTACAACATGGACCTCTACTTCGACGACCAGCCGGTCGAGGGCAAGCAGCAGGTCGCCGCCACCGAGAAGTCCGGCCGGCGACACTGGTACGCCGAGTGGTACGCCCCCTACTCGGGCAACCACCACTTCGAGATCTACCGATACCGCGCCTGCGAGGGCAAGGAGCGCGAGCTGATCGCCGTCTCCTGCCTCGAGGCCGTGCTCGACTGATGCGCTGGCTGCTGGTCGATCGCATCGATGAGATGGTCGTCGGGCAGTCCGCCCGGGGCGCGAAGGCGTTCACCCTCTCCGAGCCCTTCTTCGCCGACCACTTCCCCGGCTTCCCGGTCGTCCCGGGGGTGCTGCTGCTGGAGTCCATGGCCCAGCTCAGCGGCAAGCTGATCGGCTACACCGTGCGCCTGGAGCGCGGCGATTGGCCTTTTCCCATCTTCACGATGGCAGACAGGGTGAAGTTCCGCCGCTTCGTGCGCCCTGGCGAGGTCGTGGAGCTGCACACCAGCTTCATCGCCCTGCGCGAGGAGAGCGCGGCGATGAAGGTGCGCGCCAAGGTGGGCGGCAAGGTCGTCGCCCAGGCCGAGGAGACCTTCGTCTTCAACGCCGTGCCGCTGGACGACCCCGCCGAGCGCGTCCGGGTGGAGGCCCTGGAGCGCCGCGCCCTGCGCCAGCTCTGGGCGGGCCTGCCTCCGGAGCACGCGTGAGCGCCCGCCGGGTCGTCGTCACCGGCTGGGGCATGGTGACCCCGCTGGGCAACGACGCGGCCTCGACCTGGGCCGGGTTGATGGAGGCCCGCTCCGGGGTGGACCTCATCCGGCGCTTCCCGGCCTCCCGCTTCCCGGTGACCTTCGCCGCCGAGGTGGGGCTGCACCTGGGCGGCGACGGCGGCGACTTCAAGCTGCTCCTCGCCCGCATGGCCCTGGACGAGGCCCTGCGCATGTCCGGCCCGCTGCCCTACGCGCCCGAGCGCGTCGGCGTGTGCATGGGCTCCGAGGCCGCCCGCCCCTCCCTGGAGGTCATCGCCCGGCGCTACCGCCACAGCGAGGCGCCCACCCTCGCCGAGCTGCGCCGCGCCGAGCCCTCGGCCCCCACCCGGGCCATCGCCGGGCTGGTGGGCGCCCGCGGCCCGCTGACCACCGTCTCCACGGCCTGCACCTCGTCGTCCCAGGCGGTGGGGGAGGGGCTCCTGCGCATGCGCCGGGGCGAGGTCGACGCGATGATCGTCGGCGGGGTGGACGTGCTGGTCGACCCGGTCATGGTCACCGGCTTTTCCCTGCTGGGGGCGCTGTCCACCCGCAACGAGGACCCCAAGGGCGCCTCCCGGCCCTTCGACCTGGGCCGCGACGGCTTCGTGCTGGGCGAGGGGGCGGGGGTGCTGATCCTGGAGGACGAGGCGGCCGCGCTGGCGCGGGGGGTGACCCCGCTGGTGACCCTCTCGGGCTTCGGCTGCTCCTGCAACGCCTACCGCATCACCGACTCGCCGCCGGACGGGCGGGGGGCGGCCCAGGCGATGGCGCTGGCCTTGGAGGACGCCGGGCTGCCGCCCGAGGCCATCGGCTACATCAACGCCCACGGCACCTCCACCCCGATGAATGACGTCTCCGAGACCCGGGGCATTCAGCGCACCTTCGGGGCGCACCAGCCCGCGGTCTCCTCCACCAAGTCGATGATGGGGCACCTCGTCGCCGCCTGCGGGGCCGTCGAGGCCATCGTCACCGGCCTGGCCATCCAGGAGGAGCGGCTGCCGCCCACCATCAACCTCGACGCCCCGGACCCGGAGTGCGACCTGGACCACGTCGCCCAGCAGCCGCGGGGCGCGCGGGTCGACCACGCCCTCACCAACGCCTTCGGCTTCGGGGGCTCCAACGGCACGCTGGTGCTCTCCCGATGGAGCCCGTGACCCCCCAGGTCGCCGTGACCGGCGTGGGCCTGGTCTGCGCGCTGGGGGACGACCCCGCGGCGGTCGCGGCCCGGCTCGCGGCGGGGGACACGGCCGTGGGGCCGCTGGGGCTGCCCGGCCTCCCGGACGCGGTCGGCGCACGGGTCCCGGGCCCCTCGCCCAAGGAGCTGCGGCGCTGGCTGGTGCGGCGCAAGGACGCCAAGCTGCTGCCGCGGGCCGCCGAGCTGGTCCTCCCCGCCGCCGGGCGGGCGCTGGGGGACTGGCCGGGCGACCGGGAGCAGCTCGGCCTGTTCTTCGGGGTGCGGCGCGAGCCCCCCGACACCGGCGAGGCCGACGCCGCCATGGTCGCGGCCTGCGTGGACGGGCGGCTCTCTCCGGCGCTGCTGGCCGGGCCGGGCCGGGACCTCTACCCCCCGCTGCTGCCGCTCAAGACCCTCCCCAACATGGTGCTGGCCCATGTGTCCATCAACCTGGGGGTGATGGGCACCGGGGACACCTGCGCGGGCGGGCCCGCCGCCGGGCTCACGGCGCTGCGGGCGGCGCTGTGGGCGGTGGTCGAGGGGCGCTGCCCGGCGGCGCTCGTGGGCGCGGCCGACAGCCACGTCGACGGCGGCAGTGTGCGGGACCGGGCGCGGCTGAGGCAGCCGGGCCCTGCGGGGGAGGCCGCGATCGTCCTGCGGATCGAGCCGCTCGGCGCCCCCGGTGCGCTGTTCCACCTCGCCGACCTGGGCGCGGGCCTGGACGCCCCGGGGGATCCCACCCGCTGGGCCCACCACGCCGGCCTCGGAGACTGCGGTGTGGCCGATGGGCTGCTGGCTCTGGCCCTCGGCGGGCCCGGCCCGGTGGTCGCCCGTGACGATGACGGCACCCGGGCGGGCATCGCGCGCACACCGTGATAGGATGGCCGCCGGCAAAGAGGATGACAGCCGTTGACAACCCGTGAGACCGCACGTCGCTTCCACTTCCTCCGGGAGATCGCGTCGGGAGGCTTCGGCAGCGTCTTTCTGACCAAGGTCATGCACGCTGATGGCTTCTCGCGGCTGGCCGCCGTGAAGCTGCTCCACCAACGCTGGTCCGAGAACGAGGAGATCGCCCGCCGGATGCGGGACGAGGCGCGCCTGCTCGGCTGGCTCCGCCACCGCAGCATCGTCGACGTGGTCGACCTGACCTCGATCGACGGCCGCGCCGCCGTGGTGATGGAATACCTCGAG
This sequence comes from Alphaproteobacteria bacterium, assembly GCA_020632795.1. Lineage (GTDB taxonomy): Bacteria > Myxococcota_A > UBA796 > UBA796 > CAJQPC01 > JACKEV01. The sequence goes on along the minus strand of JACKEV010000015.1, from coordinate 146,786 downwards.
GCCGTCGACCTCAAGTGGATCATCCAGCAGATCGCCGAAGCCGGCGGCACGGTGCCGGTCCGGGCCGCGCTGGAGATCATGGCCCAGGTCTCCTCGGCCCTCGACGCCGCCTACAACCGGCCGCCCTTCCCCGGTGAGAAGCCCCTGCGGGTCATCCACCGGGACATCAAGCCCTCCAACATCATGGTCGACGAAGCCGGCCAGGTGAAGGTCCTCGACTTCGGCGTGGCGCGGGCGGACTTCGAGTCCCGCGAGTCCCACACCCGCGAGCTGCAGTTCGGCTCGGTGGACTACATGCCGCCGGAGCGGCTGTTCTTCGAGCCCGAGACCCCGGCCTCCGACATCTACTCCCTGGGGGCGACGGTGTTCGAGTTGCTCGTGCTGGAGAAGCTCGGCAAGGCCCGCGGCCGCCCGGAGAAGCACGCCCGCTTCCTGGCCGACCGCATGTCCTTCCTGCGCGGCACCCTCCTCGTGCCGGGGCCGCTGGGGAGCGAGATCGAGCAGCTCCTGACCCGATGCCTGTCCTACGAGCCTTCCGAGCGCCTCTCGGCCGAGGCCGTCTTCCAGACCACCCGGGACCTGGCGCGGAAGGTCCGCGAGGGCGACCTCCGGGAGTGGGCCGAGGTCAACGTGCCCCCCCTGCTGCGGGCGTGGGAAGCCCAGCCCCGGCCCACCAACCCGATGACCGACACGATCCTCTCCGAGGACTCCGTGTCCCTGGAGACCAGCGCCCCCGCCGCGCCGGTCACCTCTGACGAGCCGAGCATCCCGCGCTCCGATCCCCGCTGGGAGGCCCTGCGCCAGGCGGCGCTCGACGAGCTTCGGCCAGCCCCTCGGGGGGACACGCCCCCGCCGCCGGCCCCCCAAGCGGCCCGCCCGCCGCCGCCGGCTCCCCCGGCAGCCCGGCCCCCGCCGCCCGCACCGCCTCCGCCGCCCGCACCGCCCCCGCCTCGCGCGGTGGTCGAGCCCGACTTCGGGCCCGACTTCGAGCCCGACTTCGAGCCTTCGATCACCCCCGCGGTGGCGGATCTGCCCGAGGGCATCGACGCACCCTCGCTGCCCTTCCACCTCAAGCAGGCCGCCGAGGCCCCCAACCTGGCCGCCCCCGACCTGCCGCCCCCGCCGCCCATGCCCCCGGCCCCCGCGGGCGCGAACACCATGCCCCCGGCGCCCACGTCCCGGCCCACCCCCGGCCGCGACCTGTTCACCGACGACGTCGACGAGAACCTGATCGCCACCCGGGTGGAGACCGCCGACGAGGAGCCCTCCGGCGGACTGTCCGCGTTCAACCTGCGGGATCTGGAGCCACCACCGCCGGTTCAGGGCGCGCCGGCCCCGCTGGCCCCCTCCATCGACGACTGGGACGACGTCCCCACCCGCATGGAGCTGGCCCCCACGGCGCCGCCGCCGGAGCCGCCGCCCCCGCCGCCCCCTCCCCAGGCTGCGCCGCCGCCTCCCGCGGTGTCTTCGGCCCCGCCGCCCCCCCCGCTGCCGCCGCTTCCCGACCCCGGGTTGGCCTCCACGATGGTCCAGCCGGACTTCGACGAGGACGCCGCCACCGTCCTCGCGCCCATCGACTCGATGCAGGACGGCGACGAGCTGGCCCGCATGATCGCCGAGGACGAGGCCGACCCCGTCCCCCGTCAGGTCTGGCCGCCCCCCGAGGAGCCACCGGCCCCCGCGGCCCCGGCCCCCCGCAAGTCGAAGGGCGGCGGTTTGTTGCTGACCATCGCCGTCGGCGTCTTCGCCGTCGCCACCGGCGCCTGCGTCGGCGCGGGCGTGCTGTTCTTCGGCGATGACATCCGCGCGGCCATCCAGGGCACCCCGGCGGTCGTCGAGGCCCCCCCCGAGGCCCCCGCCCCCCCCGAGGATCCGCCCGATGAGGCCGACGTCCCCACGGCGCCCGCGGGCCCCCACGTCGCCTTCCGCGCCGAGATGGAGGGCATGAAGAAGCTCAACGTCACCTGCACCGGCGCCGAGCGTGTGTCCGGCGTCGACGTCGCCTACGTCGAGGTCGAGTCCGCCGAGAAGTGCTCGGTCACCGCCATCTACAAGGGCGGGCGGGCCACCGCCGTCGTCGAGGGCGTCACCGCCGGGGCGTACCGCTGCTTCGTGGACGGCGAGAACAAGTGTGAGCGCTGAGCGGGTCGTCGTCACGGGCCTGGGGGTGCTCACCGCGTTCGGCCGGGGGGCAGAGCCCCTCGCCGCCGGCCTGCGCGCGGGCCGCAGCGCCCTGGCGCCGGTGCGCGCCTTCTCGCCCGCCGGGCTGCCCGTCGGGGTGGCCGCCGAGGTCGACGCGCCTTTGGTGGACTGCCCGGACTTCCCGGACGACCGCAAGGCCGCGCTGGCCATCACCGCCGCGCTGGACGCCTGGGCCCACGCCGGCGAGCCTGACCTGTCCCGGGCCGGGGTGTGGATGGGCACGGGCCTCAGCTCGGTCACCCCGCAGGAGCTGGCCGAGGACGCCTTCCCCCACATCGCCGACGGCCAGCTCGACCGGGCGGCGATCTACCGCGACCATAGCCCCGCCCGGGTGGCCCCGCGGCGGCACCTGCCCGAGCGGGTCACCGTGGCCGTGGCCCGGCGGCTGGGGGCGGGGGGGCCGGCGCGCACGTCCTTCTCCGCCTGCGCGGCCGGCGCGCTCGCCATCGCCGAGGGCGCCTGGGCCATCCGGCGCGGCGAGGTCGACGTCGCGGTCTGCGGCGGCCACGACTCGATGCTGCACCCCCTCGGGGTCCTCTCCTTCATCGTGCTGGGGGCGCTCTCCCCCAGCCGCTGCCGGCCCTTCGACCGCACCCGTGACGGCTTCTCCATCGGGGAGGGCGCCGCGGTGATGATCCTGGAGCGGGAGTCCCGGGCGCGGGCGCGCGGCGCGGAGATCCTGGCGTGGATCCCCGGGGCGGGGGCCTCGGTGGACGCCTGGAACGTCACCGCGCCGCACCCCGAGGGCAAAGGGGCGTTCCTGTCCATGCAGCGCGCCCTCGCCGACGCCGGGCTGCCCCCCGACGCGGTCGACCACGTCAACGCCCACGGCACCGGCACCCCCCTGGGCGACGGCGTCGAGGCCAACGCGGTCTCCGAGCTGTTCGGGCGCCGGGTGCGCGTCTCCTCCATCAAGGGCGCGGTGGGGCACTGCATCGCGGCGGCCGGCGCGGTCGAGGCAGCGGCCTGCGTGATGGCGGTGCATGGGGGCTGGACCCCGGGCACCGCGGGCCACAGCCAGCCCGACAGCCTCGACGTCGAGGTCCAGGCCCGGCCCCGCGAGGACCGGCCGGGGCTGATCCTCAGCAACAGCTTCGGCTTCGGCGGGCAGAACAGCACCCTGCTTGTGGCCGCTCCCGGGTTCGGCTAAGGTTTCGCGCCCCCCCTTGCGCGAGCCAGCAGATGTCGATTGCCTGTGTATTCCCTGGACAAGGCAGCCAGTACGTCGGGATGGCGCGGGCGCTGGCGGCGTCCTCCGAGGCGGCGCGGGCCACGCTGGCCGAGGCGGACGAGGCCCTGGGTGAGCCCCTCTCCACCCTCATCGACCAGGGCCCCGAGGACACCCTCACCCTCACCGAGAACAACCAGCCGGCCATCCTGACCGTGTCGGTGGCCTGGCTGCGCGAGCTGGAGGCCCGGGGGGCCCCCGCCCCCGTCCTCGTCGCCGGACACTCCCTGGGGGAGTACAGCGCGCTGGTGGCCGCCGGGGCCCTGGGCTTCGCCGACGCCGTGCGGCTGGTCCGCATCCGAGGCCGCGCGATGCAGGGCGCCGCGCCCCCGGGGGAGGGCACGATGGCCGCGCTGCGGGGCCTCTCCCCCGAGCAGGTCCGGGCGCTGTGCGACGCGGTCGACGGCGTGGTCGAGCTGGCGGCGGTCAACAGCCCCGTGCAGGTCGTCGTCGCTGGGCAGGTCTCCGCGGTGGAGGCTCTGATGGCGGCGGCCGAGGCCGAGGGGTGCCGCGCCACCCGGCTCAAGGTCTCCGCGCCCTTCCACTGCTCCCTGCTCAAGCCGGCCGCGGACGTGCTGGCCGGGGCGCTGGCCACGGTGCCGCTCCAGGCCCCCCGGGTGCCGGTGCTGCCCAACGTCGACGCCACCCCCACCACCGACCCGGCCCGCCTCCGCGCCGCGCTCATCGCCCAGGTCCACCAGCCGGTGCTCTGGCTGGACAGCGTGCGGCGCATGGTCGCCGACGGCGTCGCTCGCTTCGTGGAGGTGGGCCCGGGGCGCACCCTCGCCGGGCTCATCAAGAAGACCGACCGCAAGCTGGACGTGGTCAGCGTCGACCGCGCGGGCGCCCTCGACGCGCTGCTCGGGGGCGCGCCATGAGGGCCGTCGAGGTGGCCGGCGTCGGCCTGTTCTGCCCGGCGGGCATCGGCGAGGCCGGGGCCCTGGGGGGCCGCAAGGGCGAGGTGCCCGACTTCTCCCCCAAGGCCTACGTCCGCAACCGCAAGAACCTCAAGCTCATGTCCCGCTCGGTGCGGCTCGGGGTCAGCGCGATCCGCGTGGCCCTCTCGGACGCGGGCGGGGTGGACGAGGTCCCGCCCATCCGGCGGGGCATGTTCGTGGGCACCACCCCCCTGGGCGGCGAGTTCGACGACATCGTCCCCGCCCTGGAGATCGCCACCGACGACGCCGGTCGCCTCGACGTCGACCGCTTCGCCGAGGCCGGCTACCCGCTCATCCACCCCCTCTGGCTGGTGAAGGGCCTGTCCAACAACGTGCTGGGATTCGCCAGCGCCAGCCACGACTTCCAGGGCGTGAACGCCAACTACTGCGACGGCGACGCCTCCGGGGCCAACGCCCTGTACGAGGGCTGGGCGGCGGTGGCCGAGGGGCGGGCCGACGTGGTGGTCGCCGGGGCCGCCGACGCCTGGGTGGGCCTGGACCCGCTGCTGGGCGGTCGCCGGGGCGGCGAGGGCGCGGCCTTCTTTCTGCTGCGGCCCGCGGGCCCGGAGCCCCGCTGGTGCATCGCGCCCGGCGAGGCGCCCGTGCCGGATCTTGACGAGGCCGAGCTGGGCTACCTGGGCGCCGCGGGCCTGGTCGTGGCCCTGGCTCGCCGGTTGTACCGGGGCGAAGCCTGCGGATTCCCGGGCCCGGGGGGCCTCACGCTGCGGGTTGGCCAACCGGAGATGTGAAGAAATTTCAACCTGTAGCGTCTGTCTGTGGCTGCCCGGACAGCCTTGGGCTACGACCGGTTCTCCGCCCTGAGGAGGACCGACCCATGAGTCTGCCGACGACCCCTGACGGCAAGCCCGTCGACCCGGACATCTACGCCAAGGTCCGCGACGCCATCGCCGAGGCCCTCGGCCTGGACGAGGACGAGGTCGAGATGGACGCCCGCCTCATCGACGACCTGGGCGCGGAGTCCCTCGACTTCCTCGACATCGTCTTCCGGCTGGAGCGGGCCTTCGACATCAAGATCCCGCGCGGCGGGGTCGAGGCCCAGTCGCGCGCGGGCCTGGACGAGAACGAGGTCTACGAGCTGGACGGCATCCTCACCCCCCTGGGCTGCCAGAAGCTCGCCGAGGCCATGCCCGAGGTCCCCGAGGGCGAGATCACCGAGGGCTTCAAGTCCTCTGAGATCCCCACCTTGTTCCGGGTCGCCACCTTCTACCGCATCGTGGCCACCCTGCTCGAGGAGAAGAGCGCCGGGTGATCCCGCGCTTCCTCTTCCTGGTCCACCCGCTGCTGCCCTGGCAGGGGCGGGTCATCGGGCTGCGCATCCAGGCCTCCGACCTGGTCCGAGGGCGCCTCGACCGCCTGCGGTCCCCCCACGCCGGGCGCCTGTGCCGCCTGGGCATCCCGGGCATGGTCAACGGCGAGGTCGTCTCCATCCCGCGCCTGCCCGAGCAGCTCCTGACCGACCAGGACGACGCGCTGGAGCAGATGGTTCGGGCGGTCGAGGCCCAGGACCCCGCCCCCGACGCGGTGGGCCTGGGCTCGCTGCTGGCGGTGGTGGCCGGGCGGGGCACGGCGCTGGCGGAGCGGGTGACGCCCCCGGTGACCACCGGGGCGGCGGCGACCACCTGGGCGGCGCTGGGCAACACCCTGGAGGTGCTGGAGCGCACCCGGGAGCGCCGGGTGGCGGTCCTGGGCTTCGGCGGCACGGTGGGGCAGGCCCTGGCGCAGGCGCTGGTCGAGGCCGGCGTCGAGGTCACCGTCGGCGGCAAGGGGCGCAAGCTGGAGCGCCAGGCCGCGAAGCTGGGGGTGCCCATCGCCGACGACCCGGAGGCGGTGCGGGGCCACCGGGTCGTCGTCGGCGCGGCGACCACCGGCGGCACCCTGGAGCCCTCGGCGCTGGAGCCCGACACGGTGCTCCTGGACGTGGCGCTGCCCCCCACCCTCAAGCCGGGCCCGCGCCCGCCGGGGGTTCGGGTCCTGGCCGGGGAGGCCGTGGAGCTGCCCTCGGGCCTGCGGCGCGGGGTGTTCGGGCGCCCCTACCAGCTCATCGCCGGCTACGGCCTGCGCCAGCTCTACGCCTGCCTGACCGAGCCGATGCTGATGGCCGCCCAGGGGCGCACCGAGCCCTTCGCCCAGGGGCGCCGCCTGTCGCCGCAGGCCATCGAGGCCTTCGCCGAGGCCGCCCGGCGGGTGGGCCTCAAGCCCCGGCTGGCCTGGGACGAGACCCGCTGACGCTCAGGCAGGGGACACCCCGGTGACCCACCACACCCGATGCGGGACGGGGAGGGGATCCGCGGGGAAGCGCTCCGCCAGCAGCGCGGCGTGGGCGGCGTCGAAGCGGGCGACCGCGTCCGGGGGCAGGCTGGCGGCGACCGCCGAGCTGGCCCGTACCCGCCCCCGCCAGGCCGCCGGGCGGTAGAGCAGGTCGAGGTCGAAGCTGGCGGTCTCCAGCTCGGTGAAGCCGGCCTCGCCCAGGTGGACCAGCCAGCGCGGGTAGATGCCGGTGGAGCCCGCCAGCGCCCAGGTCGGGTTGAACCGGCGCATGAGCGCCTCCACCGCGTCCATGACGTTGCCCGCCAGGGGCAGCCAGTCCAGGTGGGCGATGAGCACCCGGCCACCGGGGCGCAGCAGGCGGCGGACCTCGGCGGCGGCGGCCCGACCGTCGAACCAGTGCCAGCACTGGGCGGCCACCACCGCGTCGAAGTGCCCGCCGGGGAGCCCGGTCTGCTCGGCGCTGCCCTGGACGAAGTCGACCGCCACGCCCTCCCGGGTCGCGAGCGCCCGCGCCTGCGCCAGCATCGCCGCCGAGGGGTCGAGCCCCGTGACCGCCGCGCCGCCCGCCGCGAGCCGCCGGGCCACGGTGCCGGTGCCGGTCCCGATGTCGAGGATTCGTTGGCCGACGCGCCCCACGCCCTGGTCAAGGATCCGGGCATAGAAGCGGGCCGGGAAGCCCTGGCGGTGTGTGCCGTAGTCCTCGGCGGCGCGGCCGAAGTCGACTTCGGACATCGACGTCCTCCTCTGTGACCTGAGCGTAGCGCGCTGTAGGCGCCGCGCAATGTCCGTGGTTGAATGAGGGTCGCCCCCCCTCGCCAGGAGTACACCATGCGCCCTGTCTCGATCCTCGCTCTGCTCGCCGCCTGCTCCAGCAACAGCCCCGCGCCCGTCGCGGACGCCGGCTTCGACGTCGTCGGTGAACCCGGCCAGGTCTTCACCTTCGACGGAGGCGACTCCACCGGCGAGGCCCTGAGCTGGCGGTGGACCCTGGTCGACGTCCCCATGGACGCCGTCGACGTGCATCTGGCCGACGCCGACAGCCCCCGCCCCACCCTCGTCCCGGACGCCGAGGGCGTCTACACCCTGGCCCTGGAGGTCTGCGACGTCGACGGCCGCTGTGACACCGACCTCACCTCCGCCATCAGCGCGACCCGCCAGGCCACCTCGGGCGCGGCGCCCATCGCCGACCCCGGCCCCGACCAGACCGTCACCATCGGCGCCACCGTGCTGCTGGACGGCTCCGGCTCCGTGGACCCCGAGGGCGACCTGCTGACCTACAACTGGAGCTTCCGCTCGGTCGCCACCGGCTCCGGCCTCACCAACGCCGACATCCTCGACCGGTTCACCGACTCGGCCTCCTTCACCCCCGACGTCGTGGGCATCTATGAGCCCAAGCTCTACGTCACCGACGGCACCGGCTGGAATCAGGCCCGCGCCACCATCACCGTTCAGTCGGCCAGCGGCAACACCCCGCCTGTCGCGGACGCCGGGGCGGACCAGTCCGTGGGGGTCGGCACCCCCGCATCCGTGGACGGCTCGGGCTCCTACGATCCCGATGGGGACGCCATCACGTACCGCTGGGCCTTCAGGACGCTGCCCGCCGGCTCCGCGCTGGGCAGCGCCGACATCACCGACCGGTTCACCGCGAACGCCAGCTTCACCCCGGACGTCACCGGCGCCTACGAGCTGAAGCTGGTGGTCGAGGACGGCACCGACCTGGCCAAGGACTACGTCTGGGTCACCGCGACCGGCGCCAACACCGCGCCGGTGGCCGACGCGGGCCCGGACCAGACCGTCAGCCTGGGCGGCCCCGTGCAGCTCGACGCCAGCGGCAGCAGCGACCCCGACGGCGACACCATCACCTACGCCTGGAGCTTCCGCAGCCTGCCCGCGGGCTCCAGCCTGACCAACAGCGACTTCACCCGCCGCTACAAGGTCGACGCCAGCTTCACCCCCGACGTGGTGGGGGACTACGAGGTGCGCGTCTACGTCAGCGACGGCACCGCCGCGGACACCGACACCGCGATCATCAGCGTCACCAGCGGCAGCAACACCCCGCCGGTGGCCGACGCCGGGCCCGACCAGAGCATCACCGAGGGGGAGACCGTGGACCTGGACGGCAGCGGCAGCTCCGACCCCGACGGCGACCCGCTGAGCTACCGCTGGGCCATCTACAGCGCGCCCTCGGGCTCCACCCTCGGCAACGGGGACATCGTCGACCGGTTCTCCGACGTCGCCAGCGTCACCCCCGACGTCGACGGCACCTGGACCTTCAAGCTGGTCGCCGACGACGGCACGGACATCGACAAGGACTACGTGGACATCAACGTGGCCCCCAACTTCGGCGCGGACGGCACCTGGACCGGCACGGTGGACATCGAGGGCACCACGACCATCCAGACCTTCCCGGTCACCGACACCTGCTCGGGCTCGATGAGCCTGGAGATCGTGGGCAACCAGATCATCGGCAGCGGGAGCTGCGCCTTCCAGGGCGTGTTCGCGGCGTTCCTGCCCGACACCTACCCGGCGACCACCACGGGCGAGGTGACCAGCGCGTCCGACTCCGAGGGCACCATCACCGTCGTCATCGACACCAACACCACCATCAACGACCCCTGGGTCGGCACCATCAGCGGCAACACGATGGTCGGCACCTTCTCGGGCACCACCACCTACGACGTCTACACGATCGATTATGTGGGGAGCTTCACCGCGACCCGCTGAGGGGTCGCGGCGCCCGGAGGTGCACATGGCTGGACGACTGACCGGTGAGGCCCGCGCCGAGGCCCTCGCCTCGCTGCCCGCATGGGTCGAGGTCGAGGGCCGGGACGCGATCACCCGGACCCTCGAGTTCGCCGACTTCAACGCCGCGTTCGGGTTCATGACCCGGGTGGCCCTGCTCGCCGAGAAGATGGACCACCACCCCGAGTGGTTCAACGTCTACCGGCGGGTGGAGGTCACCCTCGCCAGCCACGACGTGGGCGGCGTCAGCGAGCGGGACATCCAGATGGCCCGCGCCATCGACGCTTTCGCAGGCTGAGGCGCGTTGCGCCCCCACCTCTATGGTCTCCTGCCCGAGGATCTGCTGACCGCCCTGCGGTCGCGGGTCCCTGACGCCCGCCTCGGCGAGGCCCGCCGCCTGCTGGCCCGGGCGGTCGCCGAGGACCGGGCGGACCTCTCCGGCGGACGCCCGGTGCGCACGGCCGTGCGTGCGGCGGCGCTGGAGGGCTTCGACCGCCATGACCTGGAGGTCATCGAGCGCATCGAGGACCCGACCGACGGCAGCCTGCGCTACCTGTTCCGCTGCGACGACGGCGCGCTGGTCGAGGCGGTGCGCATCCCCCTGCTCCAGCCCGGCCACTTCACCGTGTGCCTGTCCTCCCAGGCGGGCTGCGCGATGGCCTGCGACTTCTGCGCCACCGGGCGGCTGGGCTTCGGCCGCAACCTGAGGGCCTGGGAGATCGTCGCCCAGCTCATGGTGGTGCGGCGCGAGGCCCCTGGGCGGGTGACCGGCGCGGTGTTCATGGGCCAGGGGGAGCCCTTCCACAACTACGACGCGGTCATCCAGGCCGCCCGCGTCCTGGCCCACCCCTGCGGCGGGCGCGTCGCCCAGAAGGCGATCACCATCTCCACGGTGGGCCTGGTGCCGCAGATCCGGCGCTTCACCGCCGAGGGGCACCGCTTCCGGCTCATTGTGTCGATGACCAGTGCCATCCAGGAGCGTCGGCGCGGCCTCCTGCCCGTCGCCGGGCGCTGGGACCTGGCCGAGCTGGCCGACGCCCTGCGCGCCCACCACGAGGCCACCGGCGCCCGGGTCACCGTGGCCTGGGTGCTGCTGGGCGGCGTCAACACCGACCCCGCCGAGGTCGAGGCCCTGGCCGCCCTGCTCGACGGCGTGCCGTTCAAGATCAACCTCATCGACGTCAACGACGCCCGCGCCGACGGCTACCGCCGGGCCAGCGACGCCGAGCGCGACGCCTTCATCGACGCCCTCCAGGCCCTTCGGGTGCCGGTGGTGCGGCGCTTCTCGGTGGGCCGGGGGCGCCACTCCGCCTGCGGCATGCTGGCGTCCCGGCGGCTGGCCGAGCTTCAGGACGCGCTGTAGCCGCCGTCGATGCAGAAGACCTGGCCGGTGGTGAAGCTGGCCTCGTCGGACGCCAGGTAGGTGCAGATCCCGGCGATCTCCTCGGGCGTGCCCGGACGGCCCAGGGCGGCGCGCTCGTTGAACACGCGGGCGAACTCGGGGTTGCCCAGGATGGCCGCCGCGAACCGGGTCTCGACCAGGCCCGGCGCCACCGCGTTCACCCGGATCCCGCCTGCCCCAAGCTCGGCCGCCATCGTCTTCGTCATCGAGATCAGCGCCGCTTTGGTCATGGCGTAGGTGCACTGGAAGGGCGCGGCGGTCATGCCGAACACGCTGGTGACGTTGATGATGCTGCCGCCCCGGTCCGCGTCCAGCCAGCGCTGCGCGGCCTGCCGGCACAGCTCGAAGGGGCCCTTGAGGTTGACCTCGAAGGTCTTGTCGAAGGCCGCCGCGGGGGTGTGGAGGAACGGGCCCAGGTAGGGGTTGGTCGCGGCGTTGTTCACCAGGATGTCCAACGCGCCCACCTCCTCGTGGATCCAGGTCATCAGCGCGGCGATGGCCTCGGGGTCGCCGACGTGGCAGGCCCGGGGGATGACCGCGTCGGGGTGGTCGGCGTTGATCTCTGCGGCCACGGCGTCCAGCCCCGGCTGCTTGCGGGAGGCGATCACCACCCGGGCGCCCTCGGACGCGAACGCGCGGGCGATCGCCGCGCCGATTCCCCGGCTGCCGCCGGTCACCAGGGCCAGCCGGCCCTCCAGTCTCGCCTTCGCCATGCTCTGGCCTCCATGTCGGGGAGGGGAAATAGCCCACGCGAGGGGGATGGGGTAGAGGACTCCATTGGACCCCTCTCCCCGGGAGCGCGACCGTGGCGTCGATGATCGAGGTGGTGAAGCAGTTCTTTGAGGAGGAGGACTGGCGGTTCGTCGAGCTGGAGGAGCACCTCCTGCGCACCGGCTTCCAGGGCAACAACGGCCGCTGGTCGGTCTACGTGCAGACCTACGAGGAGCACGACATCCTCCTGTCCTACTGCATCTGCCCGGTGAACTGCCCCGAGGACCGCCGCCTGGAGATGTCCTCGTTCTTCACCCGGGCCAACTACGGCATGCGGCTGGGCAACTTCGAGATGGACTTCGCCGACGGCGAGCTGCGCTTCAAGGTCAGCCTGGACGTCGAGGGCGAGGCGCTCACCGTCAACCTCGTGCGCAACGCGATCGTGGTGAACTGCCGCACCGCCGACCGCTACCTGCCCGGCATGATGGCGCTCATCTACGGCGGCGCCGACGCCGAGCAGGCCATCGCCATCGTCGAAGGGGACGATGATGGCCCTGCCCACTGACTGCGCCCTCCACCACTTCCCCTTCTCGCACTACAACGAGAAGGTCCGCTGGGCGCTGGACGTCAAGCAGGCGCCGCACCGGCGCGTGCCGTACCGGCCCGGCTGGCACATCCCGCTGCTCCGGTGGCTGAGCGGGCAGACCCAGGTCCCCGTCATGGAGGTCGACGGGGCTCTGATCCTCGGCTCGGCCGACATCATCGACTGGATCGAGCGCACCTGGCCCGAGCCCGCGCTCTACCCGTCCGACCCCCAGGCGCGCGAGCTGGCCCTGGCCCACCAGCGCTGGGCCGACGAGGCCATCGGCCCCCACCTGCGCCGCGCCCTGTACTGGGAGATCCTCCCCGACACCGCCTACATGGCGGCCTCCTTCAGCTACGGCCTGGGCGCCCCGCTGCGCACGGTGTACCGGGTCCAGTTCCCGGTGTTCCGCTGGTTCATGCGGCGCTACATGAACATCTACGACGCCCCGGCCGAGCGCTCCCGGGAGCACCTCGCCCGCGCCCTGGACGAGCTGGTCGAGCGGCTCGACGGCCGGCCCTATCTGGTGGAGGACCGCTTCACCATCGCGGACCTGGCCGTGGTGGCGATGCTGGGGCCGGTGACGGATCTGGCCGGCTACGTCGACTGGGTCCAGCCGCGCTCCCCCACGGCGCAGACCTGGTTCTCCCGATGGGAGGGCCACCCGGCGATCCCCTGGCTGCAGCGGGTCTGGACCGAGCACCGCCGTCAGGTCAGCTGACCCGCGCAGGCCGCCGGCCCGCAGGCGGCGTCCACCAGGGGCTCCTCGCAGAACAGCCCGGCCACGGTGCGCCGCAGCCAGCACTGCGCGGGGTCGTGGTGGGTGCGGTCGTGCCACACCATGCCCACGGCGAAGGCGGGCAGCGCCACGGGCGGGGGGTACACGGCCAGCCCGGGGGCATCGGTGAGCACCCGCTCGGCCACCGTCAGCAGCAGGTCGGTCCGGGCGACCACCGAGAGCGCCGCCACGAAGCCGGGGATCCGCAGGCCCACGGTGCGCTGCCGGTCCAGGTGCTCCAGGGCGCGGTCCACCATCCCGGGGCCGTCGCCGCGGGGCGAGATGACCACATGCCGCAGGGCGCAGAACGCGTCCAGGTCCAGGCCCGCCTCCAGCGCGGGGTGCTCGGCGCGGGCCACGGTCACGAAGCGCTCGGTGAACAGCCGCAGGTGCTGGTGGCCGGGGGGCAGGTGCGGGAACACGCCGATGGCCAGGTCCACCCGGCCGCGCTCCTGCTCCTGGCGCAGGCGGTCTGCGCCCATCGCTGGCGCGACCCGGATCCCCACCCGCGGGGCCCGCTCGGCCAGCCGCTGGACCAGCCGGGGCAGCATCACGAGCTGGGCGTAGTCCGACGCTGCCAGAGTGAAGGTGCGCCGGGCCTGGGCCGGCTCGAAGTCCCCCAGGGACTCCAGCGCCAGCTCCAGGGTGGAGAGGGCCTCGCGCACCGGCGCGGCCAGGGACAGCGCCCGCGGCGTCGGCACCATCGAGGCCCCGGAGCGCACCAGCAGCGGGTCGTCGAAGGTGCGCCGCAGGCGGGCGAGGGCGTTGCTCATCGCCGGCTGGCTCAGGCCCACCCGCCGGGCCGCGCGGGTCACGCTGCGCTCGGCGAGCAGGGCGTCGAGCGCCACCAGCAGGTTCAGATCGACGTCGCGCAGGACGGACACAGGCTCCCTCGGGCTTGGCAACGAGCCTAACGCAATGGATGATGCGCCCCCATGCCCTTCGACGCCGTCACCCAGGCCGCGCTGCCCTCCGCGGAGGTCACCCACCTCCACCTGCTGCGCCACGGCGAGGTGGACACCGGCGGGCGGCGGCTGGCCTACGGTCACGCCGATCTGCCCCTCACCGCGCAGGGGGAGGCCGACACCCGTGCGCTGCTGGGCTTCTGCCTGCACCACCTGCCCCGGCCCGACGGCGTGCTCAGCTCGGACCTGCGGCGCTGCACGGCGCTGGCCGAGCCCCTGGCCGAGGCGCTGGGGGTGCCGCTGGCCACCGCCGCCGCGCTCCGGGAGCAGCACATGGGGGACTGGGAGGGCGCCGCCTGGGAGGACCTGACCCGGGCCGATCCCCAGGGGATCGCCGACTACTGGGAGGGCTACGCCGCCGTCGCGCCGCCGGGCGGGGAGTCCTACGGGGACGTCCAGCGGCGGGTGGACGCCTGGTGGGCGCAGAGCGCGGCCAGCCTCCGGGGGCGCCGCTGGCTGGTGGTCACCCACATCGGGGTGATCCGCGCGTTGCTCTGCTCCAACCTGGGGATTCCCATGACGCAGGCGCTGCGCTGGGCCCCGGCGCGGGCCAGCCACACCCACCTGCTGCTCGCCCGCGCCGGGGCGGTGCTCCAGGCCCTCGGCGAGCGCCCCAGTCCGCCCGTGGTGGGCGCGCGGCCATCAAAAACCGGCCTTACCCTTGCCCTGTCGGGGAGCGCGGGCGTGGGCAAGACCACCCTCGGGCGCGCGCTCGCCGGGTCCCTGGGCCTGCCCTTCATCGCCGAGGGCATGCGGGCGCGGCTGGAGGCGGGCCTGAACCTCCACAGCCTCACCCACGAGGCGCTGCAGGCGCTCATCCTGGAGCTTTGGGCCGAGCAGCGCGCCGCCGAGGACGCCGCGATCGCCCAGAGCGGCGGCTTCGTCGCGGATCGCTCCTCGGTCGACTTCGCGGCGTTCTGGCTGTACTACGGCTTCGCGCACCTCCGGGAGCCCACCGCCGCCTTCCTGGCGGAGACCCTGGGCCACGCGGCCCGCTACGACCGCGTGCTCCTGCTGCCGTGGGGGGTGCTGCCGCTCCAGGCGGACGGGGTGCGGTCCTCGAACCCCTGGGTTCAACGCCACTTCCAGGCGGTCGTGGAGGGGCTCCTGGGGCGGGAGCTGGCCCCGGGCCGCCTGCTGCGCATGCCCGCCCTCGACGGCCTGGATGCGCGCCTGGGCTGGACGCTCAGGGCGATGGGTGGTCCAGGCCCCGCTTGAGCACCGCCACCCCCAGCAGGATCGGCAGGGCGCGGTCGTACTCGGCGCCCAGGGCCCCGTTGATGGCCGCCGCGCCCATCGCGATGCCCACCGGGCCCGAGGCCTTGGCCACCACCTGGGCGCCCTTGCGCAGCACGAGGTAGGTCGGCCCGACCTTGGGGAGCAGGGGCAGGATGCGCCCGATGGGGCCGGCGGTCAGGCGCAGGAAGCCGAACGACGCCCAGCGGGCCCCGGCGGCGCCCCCTGCACCGGCCGTGCCCGCGAAGGATCCCCAGGGCAGCCCCGCCCGCAGCTTCTTCTGGAGCACGGGATCCTCCAGCACCGGGGTCTTGTTCCCCCGGCAGAACAAGTCCAGCTCCTCCTCGGAGAGCGCGGCGCGGGCCAGGGCGTCCAGCCGCGCCCAGGCGTCGCCGGGGCCCAGCTCCAGCTTCGTGCGGCGCTCGATCCGGTTGAGCATGTCGTCCAGGGTGTCCGGGGCGACCCAGTTGCCGATGGGGGTGTGGGTGCGCCACCACAGCATGCGGGCGAGCCGCTGCGCCATCGCGCCGGGATCACTTCGATCCCGCGTGGAGAGCCCCGCCGCGGAGAGCACCTCCGCGAGCTGCTCGGGCGGGCACTGGGAGAGGGTCTCAACGAGCGCTTCACGGCTGACGGGCATGGCGGCTCCTCGGGGCTTCAACGCTTGCGACCCCGCGCAGGGCGCGAGGTTCCCACGTCCAGCATACGCGCAGACGCGCGGGTTCCTTGCACCCCGCTCCCGGTTTTTGACCTACGATCCCGATGTGGCCAGCATTCTTGCATTCTGTATTTCAGGGGACGTTCTTGATCGAAAAAGGGGGTGTCGAAATCTGTCCGGCGCGCTATGGTTGCCGCCGCGCGGGCAACAGCCCCGTTTTCGGCCTTCCTGGCCCTCAACGCATCCCGCACACCCGGAGGCAAGCATGAACAAGAAAGAGCTGGCGCAGAAGCTCGCGAAGAAGACCGGTCTGACCCAGGTCAAGGCGATGGAGGTGGTCAACGCCATCTTCGCCGCAGAGTCCGGCGGCGGCATCATCGCGACCGAGCTGGACGCCGGGCGCAAGGTGACCATCCCCGGCTTCGGGACCTTCGGCACCCGCCGCCGCGCCGCGCGGACCGGCACCAACCCCTCCAGCGGCAAGCCGCTCGAGATCCCCGCCAAGACGGTCGTCTTCTTCCGCGTGGGCAAGAACCTCGCGACCCGCGTCGAGGTCTGATCCCCGGACCTGGACCCCGGCGCGCGCCCCCCGCACGGATCGCGGGGGGCGCGCGTCGCCGCTTTCGGGATACATGGAAGAGGTCGACCGGCGCCTCCCATCGGCGCCCTCACGCCCCGAACATGGAGCCTGCCCATGGCGGTCAAGCACAACATCCACCACGGCCTGGCCCACGAGCTCGCCCGCCGGGCCACCCGCAAGGCCCTGGAGAGCTACCGTGACCGATTCACGGAGTACAACCCCCAGGGTCGGTGGGTGACCGAGGACCGCGCGGAGCTGTCCTTCACCGTGGCAGGCAAGACCCTCGAGGGCGTGGTGCAGGTCGGGAAGAGCGATGTCGAGCTGGAGCTGGAGGTGCCGCTTCTGTTCCGGCCCTTCCGCAGCGCCGCCCTCCAGGTCATCGAGAAGGAGATCCTCGAGTGGATCCAGCGCGCAAAGCAGGGCGAGTTCGACTAGCGTTCGCCCTGGCGGCGGCGCTGCTCCTGGTTGCTCCAACGTTCACCCGCGCTGGAGAGGACTCTGGCGAGGCCTCTCCGGAGGCCCCCGCGCCGGACGCCAAGGACGGCAAGGCGTCCAAGGCCGGCCGCCAGGGCCGACGCGGCCAGCCCCCGGAGCTGCGCAAGCAGGGCCCCTCCACCCGGCTCGCCCACATCGGCGAGGCGTCGGTCGGCCGGCGCGGCGGTCCCGGAGACGGCGCCAGCGTCGCGTTCCGCAAGGACCAGTTCCGCCGCGCCTCGGGCAAGCTGCGCGCGCTCCTGGACGTCCACCCCGACAACCTCCGCGCCCACTGCATGCTGGCCATGACCGAGGCTCGGGCGGGCTTCTACGCCGACGCCATCGCCGGCTTCGGCCTGTGTGCCGGCGACCCGCTCTACGAGGTCGAGGGCATCTCCGACCACGCCGACACGCTGCGCGCCCTGGGCCACCCGGCCGAGGCCGCCGCGCTGCGCCTCAGCCAGCGGGTGAACGTGGAGGGCGAGGACACCGAGCTGCCGGTGCTGCTGGACGCGGCGCTGGACCTGCGCTTCGCGGGCGACGACGTCGGCGCGGAGGAGCTGCTGGTCGAGGCCACCGGGCTCTTCCCCCGCAGCTCCAGCGCACACGCCGAGCTGGCCGAGCTGCTGTTCGCCCAGGGCCGCCTGGACGACGCCGAGTTCCACCTCTGGCTGGCCGACCTCTACGGCGGCGGCCTCTCCCACCGGACGCGCCTGGTGCTGGGCCGGGTCCAGCTCGCCGAGGACAACCTCGTCGGGGCCAACGAGACCCTCACCCGAGCCTCCAACCAGCGGCCGCGCTCGGCGGACGCCGCGGCGCTGCTGGCGGAGTCCCTGCGGCGGATGGGCCGCGCGGATGAGGCCCTGGACCTGCTCCAGGGCAACCGCTTCACCTTCCACGAGCACCCCGCGCTGCTGGCGGCCGAGGCCCGGGCGCTGGCCGACGTGGGCCGCACCGCGGAGGCCACGGCGATCCTCTCCCGGGCGCTGGCGATCTACCCCCACTACCCCGACGTGCTGGACGCGCGCGCGCACCTCACGACGCTGTGCCCGAGCTGCCTGAAGTAGAGATCGCCGCGCGCAACCTGCGTCGCTGGACCCGAGGGCGCCGCGTCGTCGGGCTCGACCTCCCCGATGACGCCCTGCGCATCGGCAACAGGGGAAACCCGACCCCCGCAGGCCCGGTGACGCGGGTGTGGCGGAGGGCCAAGCACCTCCTGCTGGCCACCCCCTCCGCGGAGCTGGCCTGGCACTTCAGGATGACCGGCAAGCTCATCCCGGAGCGCCCCGGCCTGCGCCCCCGGGCCCGGCTGCGGCTGGACGACGGCGGGGTCATCGCCTTCGTGGATACCCGGCGGCTGGGGGAGCTTCGGGTGCTCCCGCCCGGCGGGGCGGCGGCCTGGCTCGACACCCTGGACCTGGGCCCGGAGCCCTTCCCGGAGCGCCACCCGGGGGCGTGGTGGGCCGCGCGGCTCGGCGACCTGCGGGGCGCCATCAAGCCCGCGCTGATGCGCCAGGATCGGGTCGCCGGCCTGGGCAACATCGCGGCCTCGGAGATCTGCTGGCGGGCCGGGGTCTCCCCCCGGGCCTCGGCCCGGACCCTGTCGGCGGCGTGCTGGGCGGCCATCGCGGAGGCCAGCCACGCCTTCCTCCACCACATCGTGGCGGTCGAGGCGGGCGATGAGATCCACTACCTGAACGACGGGCCGGGGGCGTCCAACCCCTTCGACGTCTACGGCCGGGCCGGGGCGCCCTGCCCCCGCTGCGGCGCGCCGATCCAGCGCTTCATGCAGGCCGGTCGCGCCACCTTCGCCTGCTCGGTCTGTCAACCGCCCGCGCGGTAAGCTGTCTCCAGGTGACGTGGAGGCGCGGTGCAGTACATCGGGTTCCGACGCTGGCTGCTCTGGCGGGTGCTGTGGCTGGTGTACGTGCCGCTGGCGTGGGTCGTGTTCCGGCAGCGCAACCGGGGCCTGCCGCGCCCGCCCCCCAAGGGGCCCTACCTGCTCATGGGCAACCACGTCTCGGCGATGGACCCCATCTGGGCGGCCTGGGCCCTGTGGCACCCCGCGCACTTCATGGCCAGCGCGAACCTGTTCCGGGTGCCCTGGCTGCGGCGGCTCATCACGGCGCTGGGGGCCTTCCCCAAGCAGAAGTTCGTCAAGGACCAGGGCAGCGTGTCCACCCTGGTCGACCTCTATGAGGCCGGGCAGATCATCCTGATCTACCCCGAGGGGACCCGCACCTGGGACGGGCGCGGCATCCCCATCCGGCCGGGGACCGGGCGGCTCATCAAGCAGCTCAACGCCCGGGTGGTGTTCTGCCGCAACCTCACCGGCTGGATGCTGGAGCCGCGCTGGGCGCTCTACCCCCGCTGGGTGCCGCTGCTGCTGGAGTACACCGCGCCGATGACCTTCCCCGAGGACATGAGCGCGGAGGACATCACCGCCGAGGTCCAGCGGCAGCTCACCATCGACCCCGAGCCGGCGTTCCGGGGCCTCTGCCTGGGCTGGCGGCTGGCCTGGGGCCTGCCGGTCTACCTGTGGGCCTGCCCCCACTGCTTCGCCGTCGAGGGGCTGGTGGTGCCCCCGGGCCGCGGCAACCACGTGCGCTGCCACGCCTGCGGCGCGCAGTGGCGGGTGGACATCCGCTCCAGGCTGGTGTCGGAGACCGAGGGGGTGGCGTCCTGGACGGTCCGGGCGGCCTACGACCGGATCGCCGGCCACTTCGGGGACCCTCCGTTGCTCGACGCCGACACCCTGGAGGCCGAGGGCCTCGTGCTGAAGGCCTCGGACGCCAGCGTCGTGGCGCTGGACCGGCGCTCGAAGGCGCGCACGGAGCTGGCCCGGGGGGAGCTGCGCCTGGAGCGCGGCGGCCTGCGCGTCCTGGACCTGAACGGCGAGGAGACCTGGTCGATGGGCTGGCCCGAGATCAAGGCCTTCTCGGTCGAGGTCAACGACCAGCTCCAGGTCATCACCGCCGACCAGCTCCTGCGCGTGGAGCCCGGTCGGCACAGCACGCTCCTGTGGTCCCACTTCCTGCGGCACTGGTGGTGGCACAGCCGCCCGGACCTCAACGCCCTGGGGCCGGTGCCTCCGCCGTAGCGCGGCCCAGCGCGGCCCAGCGCCCGCCTCTGCGGCCCAGACGGTCCAGCCCGGCGCAGATCCAGGCCCCCAGCAGGATGGGGTAGAGCGACATCATGCCGAAGCTGAACATGCCCAGCTTCATCGTCATCGCGATGCCCAGGTGCATGCCCAGGCCCAGCAGCGCCCAGTACGGCGCGAGGCGGGTCAGGATGACGAAGGCCCCGACCTCCAGCACGATGGTCCCGATGCCGCCGGCGTAGAAGAGCCACGGCGCGCCCTCCCAGGCCTCCGGGTCCAGGGTGGCGGCCATGGGGTCGGTCATGATGCGGTAGAGCACCGGCGTGCCGGTGACCGCGACCCAGAGGGGCTGCTGCATGATCTTGGAGAGGCCCGCCGCCATGTAGACCATGACGAGCTGGCTGCGGATGAGGTCGGCCGGCCAGGCCGGGGCCGTGTCCAGGCGCTTCGTCCACCCCAGCACGTTGGACAGGGCGAAGCGGCGGTGGGCCTGGGAGAACAGGAGGAAGAGCAGCGTCAGGCGCAGCACGCGGTCGATGGCGCGGTCACCGGGGGGGTAGGCGTGGCCGAGCTGGGCGTAGGCCAGGACCCCGATGACGATGGCCGGCCGCACCGCCACCCCCAGCGCGATCAGCGCCATGCAGACCAGGCTGACCGCGTAGCTGACCGGGCCGGCCACGGTGGGGCCGAGCAGCTCGTCCAGCCGCCAGGACGAGTCCTGGACCTGGGAGAGCCCCCCCTGCTCGTAGGGGGTGAACAGGAAGGTCACCAGCCGGAGCTGCGCCAGCCGCAGCAGGTCGACGAGGACGCAGAGCGCGGCGAAGATGCGCACCAGCGCCAGGGGCCGGGTGTCCATCGGCCGGCCGGTGAAGTCGACCCAGCGCTGCCACAGCCCCGTCACGGCTTCCTCCGGTGCGGCCAGCGCGGGTCCCAGGCGTGCGCGGGCGCCCAGTCCGGGGCCTGGGCGGTCATCGTGTACTTCGTGGCCATCCGATCGCCCGGGAAGGGGCCCTCGGTGGCGGCCAGCTCGACCACCTGGGCGTCCGGCCAGGTCTCCCGGGCCCGCAGGACCACCAGCCGGAGCAACCCCTCCCAGTTGTGGGCGTCGTACTGGATGACGGTGGACTCGGCCACCGGCCGGAGCCGGCGGTTGCGGAGGGTGTCGGCCAGCCAGTCGTGCTCGGGGTCGACGCTGCGGTACTTGAGGTCCCCGTCCACCCGGATCTCCAGGCGGCGCACCCGGGGGGGGCCGTCCCGGTACAGCGACCAGAGCTGGCTCACCCGGAAGGGGCGCTGGGTCCAGGCCAGCCGCTGGTCGACGGGCAGCCGGATGTTCGTGTTGAAGTCCATGATGGCCAGTCCGGCGGTGGCCGCGGGCTCGCCGACCAGCTCGCGGAAGGCCTCGCGCTCCTCCGGGGTGTCGGCGTCGGAGGGGCGGAGGAAGTCCAGGCCCGGCGTGCCCAGGATCCAGGTCACGACGATGACGGCGAGCACGAGCGCGGCGCGGAGGTGTTCCATCAGGTGGGGGACCATAGCACCGGGCGGGGGCGCCAGCCCGCCGGCCGACCGAACGGCATATGCTTCAGGTCATGAGCACTCCAGGCGAGCAGGCGCATTACGACGTGGTGGTGGTGGGCTCGGGCTTCGGCGGCAGCGTCTCGGCGCTGCGGCTGGCCGAGAAGGGCTACCGGGTGCTGGTGTTGGAGAAGGGGCGCCGGCTGGGGCCCGAGGACTTCCCGGAGACCAACTGGCAGCTCCCACGCTGGCTCTGGCTGCCTGCGCTGAACTGGCGCGGCCTGTTCAAGATGACGTTTTTTCGTCATGTTACGATATTTTCAGGCGTCGGGGTCGGCGGGGGCTCCCTGGTCTACGCCAACACCCTGCCCATCCCGCCCGCCCCCTTCTTCCAGGCGCCGAGCTGGGCGCACCTCGCCGACTGGCAGGCCGAGCTGGCCCCGTACTACCAGACCGCCCGGCGGATGCTGGGCGCGACCCCCGTCCCGTTCTCCACGCCGCCCGACGACATGCTGCGGGACATCGCCCGTGACCTCGGGCGCGAGCAGGACCACCACCCCACCTGGAACGCCGTGTACTTCGGCGCCCCGGGCCAGTCGGTGGACGACCCCTACTTCGACGGGCAGGGCCCCCCGCGCACCGGCTGCGTCAAGTGCGGGGGCTGCATGCTGGGCTGCCGCCACGGCGCCAAGAACACCCTGGACAAGAACTACCTCTGGCTGGCGGAGCGGCTGGGGGTGGAGATCCTGCCGGACACCGAGGTCACCGCCGTGCGCCCGCGCCCCGAGGGCGGCTACGCGGTCGAGGCCGAGACCGCGCTGGGGTGGCGCCGTCGGGCCCGCCGCGCCTGGACCGCCGACAGGGTCGTGCTCTCGGCCGGGGTGCTGGGCACGGTCGACCTGCTCACCCGGATGAAGGCCGACCCCAGGGGCCTGCCAGCCCTGTCCGCGCGCACCGGGGATCAGGTCCGCACCAACTCCGAGGTGCTGATGGCGGTGCTCTCTGACCGGCGCGACGTGGACTGGTCGAAGGGGGTCGCCATCGGCTCCATCCTGGAGCTGAGCGACAGCTCGCACATCGAGCCGGTGCGCTACAGCGCGGGCTCCAACTTCTTCAAGACGATGGTGTCGCCCCACAGCCCGGGGGACACGCTGCCCCAGCGGCTCACGCGGGCCCTCGGCTTCGTGCTCCGCCACCCCGTGCGCTGGGTGAAGGCGGTGGTGCACCCGGACATGAACCGCTTCGGGCAGATCCTGCTGTACATGCGCAGCAGCGAGGGCACGCTGCGGCTCAGCCAGGGGCGCAGCCTGATGACGGGCTGGGCGCGCGGCCTGATGTCGACCCTGTCCTCCGGGGAGGCCCCCCGCGCGGCCATCCCCGAGGCCACCGAGCTGGGGCAGCGCTTCGCCGAGAAGGCCCGGGGCACCGTGGTCAGCATGGCCACCGAGACCCTGTTCGGCATCCCGACCACCGCCCACATCCTGGGCGGAGCCTGCATGGGCGCGGACGCCAGCGAGGGCGTCATCGGCCCCGACCACCAGGTCCACGGCTACCCGGGGCTCTATGTCATCGACGGCGCGGCGGTCTCCGCGAACCCGGGGGTGAACCCCTCGCTCACGATCACCGCCCTGGCCGAGCGCGCGATGGGCCTCATCCCGGTGAAGCCCACCTGAGCCTACTGGTAGAGCTGGACGTACTCGCCGTAGTACTGGGTGAAGTAGTACCCCAGCCCGACGTAGTAGTCCCGGTAGCCGTAGTACCACGACACGGTGCCCGCGGCGCTGTCGTAGGTGATGTAGAGGTCGCCGTAGCCGTACCAGGTGCCGTAGTAGTTGTACCAGATGGCCGGGTAGCCGTAGCCGTAGTAGTCGGCGTCGAAGCCCACCCCCCGCGAGAAGTCGCTGGTCGAGGAGAAGCAGCTCGCGCCGACGTAGCTGACGCTCGGGTCGAAGTTGTAGGTGACGTCGAAGGCGAAGTCGCACTCCGGGCAGCTCACCGACGCAGGGGAGCTGCCCACCGACTCCCAGTACAGCTCGCAGTCCCGCTGGCCGTAGCCCCCGAAGCCCATCTCCCGGACGCGCCAGCCGTACCAGTCGATCCAGACCGAGCAGCCGTCGTCGGCCACGCCGTCGCAGTCGTCGTCCACCTCGTCGTCGCAGACCTCGAGGGCGCCGGGGCTGATGCCGCTGTCGGTGTCGTCGCAGTCGGTGTTGTCGTCGGTGTACCCGGTCGGGACGTCGCAGGCGGTGGTGGTGGTCAGGGCGTCGCCGTAGCCGTCGCCGTCCGCGTCGGCGTACCAGGTCGCGCCGTCGGCCACCCCCTCGGGGTCCTCGTCGTCGCGGTAGCCGTCGCAGTCATTGTCCAGGTTGTCACACAGCTCCTCGGCGCCCGGCGCGGTGGTGGCGCGGCTGTCGTCGCAGTCGGTGCAGTCCCGGACCCCGTTGGAGGGCACCACGCAGGTGGTGGACTCGGTGGCCGGGTCGCCGTAGCCGTCGCCGTCGTCGTCCGCGCACCAGGTGTTTCCGCCGGTGACGTCGTCATCGTCATCGTCCACCAGGTTGTCGCAGTCGTTGTCGATGTCGTCGCACTCCTCGACGGCCCCGGGGTTGACGTTCGGGGCGCTGTCATCGCAGTCGCCGCCCTGGACGGAGGTGTCCGGGGGCTGCTGACAGGCCGTGGTGGTGCTGCTGTCGTCGCCGTAGCCGTCACTGTCGGTGTCGCTGTAGTAGAGGGTGCCGCCGATGACGTCGTCGTCGGCGTCGTCGGTCAGGCCGTCGCAGTCGTTGTCGAGCCCGTCGCAGATCTCGTCGGCGCCGGGGAAGACCGTGTTGTCGTTGTCGTCGCAGTCCTCCCCGGAGAGGCTGCCGTCTCCGTCGGCGTCTACCTCCGCGGCGCTGTCGTCGGTGCCGCTGTCGTCGTCGGGGGCGTCCTTGTCCGCGCAGGCGAGGGCGAACAGGGTGAGGGCGAGGATGGCGTGGCGCATGGTGTCTCCTCTGACAGGGGGAGACAAGGTATCACCATGACGCCGGGTCGTGGGCCGGAGGCTCAGCCCTCGCGCTGACCCTCAGCGTAGCCCTCCTCGAACGCGGCCTTCTCGTCCTCGGTCATGTCCTCCTTGAGGTGCTCGCGGACCCGCTGCCCCTGGGGACTGTCGGAGAGGCTGCGGCCTGCAGCCCGCCCGGTCTCCCGCGCGTCGTCCTGTCGCTTCTTCGTCTCGGTGCGGATGCCTGGCATGTTCTGGTCTCCCGGACCTCGCGGCGCGCGGTTCGCTTCGCGCCGCGAAGACATGATGGACACGGCGCCGCGAAGGTCACGATGATGGGCGTCAGCTTCCGGAAGGTGAACCTCCGAAGATTGGCGATGTCCGAGTCCGCGTCGGGCGGCTATGCTTGCCCACCGACGGAGGTGCTCATGGTGACCACACGAAGGCTGCTCGCGGCCGTGTTCGTGCCCCTGCTGCTGGCCTGCGGGGGCCTCGGCAACAAGGACGATGAAGTCGAGGACACCGCGGGCGGGGATGGCCTGCCGGTGACCCAGGCCTGCCAGGACTACCTGGACTGCGTGGCGGCGGTCGACGCGGCTACCCTGGGCACGCTCCTGACGAGCTACGGCGAGGGCGGCACCTGCTGGACCACCGGCCAGGACGCGGCGGATGTCTGCGATCAGGCCTGTCAGACCGGCCTGGACCAGCTCCACGACCAGAACCCCACCGAGGCCGCCTGCGGCGACGTGGAGATCTGCACGGTGATCGAAGGGGAGTGGGAGGTGGTGATCACCCGCACGGGCGGCGACTGCGAGTTCCCCTGGGAACAGCTCGACTCCCCCGGGGAGCTCACCTGCACCGACGCGTCCGCCGGCACCTTCGAGGCCGAGTTCTACACGCTGTTCCCGACCGTCTTCGACTGCGCCGCGGTCGGCTCGGACTTCACCTGCGAGACCGAGTACCAGGGCGTCACGATGGTGATCGACGGCCACTTCGACACCTTCGAGGAGGCCTCCGGGGGCTGGACCCTGTCGAGCGCCCAGTGCGAGGCCCTGGGGCCCTTCGAAATGTCCATGCGCTGAGGGCGGTATGAGCGTGCGTCGCATCACCTTGGCGGGGGTCGCTGCCCTGCTGCTGGCCTGCGCGGGCCTGCGCGACAAGGACGCCGTCGACAGCGGTCCGCTGCCGGTGACCGAGGCCTGCGCCGACTATGTCGACTGCGCGGCCGCCGTCGAGCCGGCCACCCTGGGGACCCTCCTGGAGTCCTACGGCGAGGGCGGCACCTGCTGGACCTCGGGCGCGGACGTCGCCGAGACCTGCGACGGGGCCTGCGTGGTCGGCCTGGAGCAGCTCGCCGAGCTGTACCCCTTGGAGGAGGCCTGCGTCGGCGAGCTGCCGGTCTGCGAAGAGGTCGAGGGGGACTGGGAGATCACGCTGCACCGGGAGCAGACCGACTGCGACGATCCGGAGGACCCCGAGATCACCTCGGCGGCTGAGATCCAGTGCGTGGATCGGGCCCGGGGGCGCTTCGACATCGAGTTCGAGCGCCTCACGGCGTCGCCCAGCGAGTGCACCGCGACGGGCTCGGACTTCGTCTGTACCTTCGAGGTCCAGGTCTTCCAGTGGGAGATGGAGGGCCGCTTTGACGGCCTCGAGCGCGCGGAGGGGTCCTACAGCTGGGCCAACACCGTCTGCGGAGCCCAGGGCACGTTCGAACTCGTCGCGCGCTGAGCCCGCTCAGACCACCCGGGCCTCCAGCCAGGCCAGGGTCTCGGCGTCCTGGACCAGGCGCCTGGGCTTGAGCTGGGCGATGGAGACGCCGGTGGTCTGGTCCAGCCGCCACCGGGCCAGGGCGTCGAAGGTGCCGGGGGGCAGCAGGCGCACCGCCGCGGGCCTCAACGTCCCCCGCCGCATGCGCGCGTAGGCGCCGTTGGCGCGACTGAGCGCCGCGTCGAGATGATCGGCCTGCCCGTCCCCGGCGCGCCCGGGCTCCAACTCCAGGTAGAAGACATACCGCGGAGGCTCCACCGATGTGTCCCCGGCGACGGTGTAGTCGTGCAGCGCGTCCCCGCAGGCCGCCCGAACGGCGGCCTGGACGTGGTCCTCGGTGGACTTCTCGCCGGCCAGGTCCAGGATGGTGCCCAGGCGCCACTGGAACGAGAGCACCGGGGCGCGGTGGTGCCAGCCCTCGACCCGCACCACGTCCCGCAGCCGATAGCGGTACAGCCCGCCCCGGTTGCTCAGCACGACCTCGTAGCGCTCTCCCTCCTGGACGTCCTCCAGGGCGACGGTGGCAGGCTGGGCCTCGGCCTGCGCCGCCAGTGGGATGAACTCGAAGTGGGCCGTGCCCGGGGTCAGCACGTAGCGCTCGGGGCGGTCCGGCTCCAGGTTGAGGCCGATCATCGCCTCGGAGGACGCGTAGCAGGACGTGTAGATCGGCACCTCGCCCAGCCGCCGCTGGAGCTGCGGGGCGTAGACCGCGAAGCCGCCGGTGATGACGGTCATCGCGAAGCGCAGCCAGGGCCAGACCCGGGGCGCGAAGCCCTCGAAGCCCGGCGCGACCGCCGCCTCCAGCACCCGCGCCCGCGCCGGATCCGGCGACAGGATCTCCTGCAACGCCGATCGCTGCGCGGTCGTGAGCGACAGGTCGTCCGAGAGCCGCCCGTCGTGGACCTCTCGGACGAGGGTGGGGAAGCGGCGCTCCACCTCCTTGAGCCAGGCCAGCAGGTGGGGGGCGAACACCGCCCAGAGGAAGCGGGTGGTGGGCTCGGTCAGGGCGAACAGGGCGTGCAGGTGCCAGTGGGTGGGCACGTCCTCGATCTCGAAGACCGGCCAGGGGGACGTCCACAGGTACGGCGCCAAACGCTTGACCCGACGCAGGCCGCCCGCCGAGGCCGAGCCGATGGAGGCGCCGCCGGGGGTCTTCGGCATCTCCCCGGGGGTGGACAAGAGCGCCATGCCGCGGTGGGGGTCGCCCGCGCCGGGGATGCGGGTGGCCGCCACCGCCGGGATCAGCCCCGAGTAGAACCGCACGTAGGTGGCCTGGTGGGCCGGCGGGGTGGGGACGAGCTTGCCCGCGCCGGTGGAGCCGGAGGTCCGGGCGAAGAAGGGCACCGGCTCGGCGCACAGCACGTTGTCCTCGCCCTGGGCCATGCGCTCGATCCAGGGCCGCAGGTCGTCGTGGGTGTGCAGCGGCACCGCGCCCGCCCAGGTGTCCGGGGTGAGGCCCGCGAAGCCGCGCTGGCGGCCGAACCCGGTGTGCGCGTTGGCCGCCAGGATCCCGGCGAGGGCGGCGCGGTTGACGGCGGGCGCGTCGCGACACTCCTGCTCGAAGCGACGGATCAGGAGGCGGTCGCGCAGCCGGCCGACCGCATGGAAGGCGCGCTGCTTGAAGGGGACCGGGGGCGGGCGGAGAGGAGGAAGTCGCTGGGTCATCGTGCGATCCGCGAAACCAGTCTATGCTACCCGGCCCACCCGACCGGAACCGACCATGCTTCAACGCCGACATCGCGACGCGCCGCCCTCTGCCCCCGATCCCATGTCCTTCGACGAGGACGTCGAGCCGGACGCCGGGCTTGGCAACGCGGCGATGCAGGAGCTGCTGCTCGCCGGTGGCGCGGACGACGGTCCCACCGGCAGCCCCGAGCTGGACGGCGCGCTGTCGATGGCCTTCTGCGACGACCTCGGCGGGGTGGAGGCCCACTTCGGCGAGACCGCCGAGAACGACGCCCTGGGCGCGGTCGCCCACGCCGAGGGCAACCGGGCCTCCTTCGGGGAGGGCATCCAGCCCGGCAAGCCCGACGAATTGCCGCCCGAGGCCCTCAACGTCATCGCCCACGAGATGGCCCACGCCCTCTCGGCGGTGAGCAAGGACGAGGGCGTGGACCTGCCCGGCGACCGGGGCGAGGCCGCCGCCGACGCCGCGGGGGACGGCTTCCAGCGCTGGGGCGAGCGGGGCTTCCAGGGCCCGGCGCCCCGCCTGCGCCCCGCCGAGGGCGGCGGCGCCTCCATCCAGCGCAAGGCCAAGGCCGGGGCGAGCGGGCTCACCGGACGCCCCGCCCTGCAGCGCGGCAGCCGGGGCGGCCAGGTCTCCACCCTGCAGACCCTGCTGCGGCGCCACGGCCACACCGTCTCGGTGGACGGGGACTTCGGGCCGAAGACCGAGGCCGCGGTCCGGGCCTTCCAGAAGGCACGGGGCCTGAGCGTGGACGGGGTGGTCGGCCCCAGGACCGCCGCGAAGCTCAACGGCTCGCCCAAGAAGCCCGCCTCCACCGACCTGAGCAAGTGGCTGCCGCTGCGCCAGGGCGACCGGAACACCGGCGTCAGCCGGGCCCAGCGCCTGCTCAACCGCTTCGGCGCGGGGCTCTCCACCGACGGGGACTTCGGGCCGCGGACCCGCCGGGCGGTGGAGGGCTTCCAGCGGGCCAACGGGCTGGCCGTGGACGGCGTCATCGGGCCGAACACCGCCCGCAAGCTGAACTCCGACAGCGCTCGGAAGATCGGCGCCGGCGGGGGCGGCTCGATGCCGGGCACCTACCTGGGCCAGTACGCCTCCTATCGCTACGGGCGCTACCAGGGCATGATCGACGTCGTGCAGATGGACGGCAAGAAGGTCGCCCTCAAGACCGCGCGGGCCTGGAAGAAGCTCAAGGACGCCGCCCGCCGTGACGGGGTCACCCTGCGGCTGAACTCGGGCTTCCGCACGATGGCCGAGCAGCAGGAGCTGTACCGCCGCTACCTGGCCGGCACCGGCAACCTCGCCGCCCGGCCGGGCTACTCCAACCACCAGCACGGCCAGGCGCTGGACATCAGCGTGACCGCCCGCAGCGCCTACAACTGGATGCACCGCAACGCCCCGCGCTACGGCTGGCGGCGCACCGTGCCCAGCGAGGCCTGGCACTGGGAGTACTTCGGGAGCTGAGCGGCCTACTCTTCGCTTTCCCCGTCCTCCAGCCCCCAGTCCTCGTCGACGCGCGCCTCCAGCGCCCGCAGCCGCTCGAACAGCGCCGCCCGCAGCGGCTCCTCCATCATCACCTCAAGCGTTCCGGGCGCGGGCAGGCAGTGGTCCGTCATGAGCTTGGGGTTGCGCTCGTAGCGCGTCAGGATGCGGTCGAAGTCCGCCATCGCGCCCTCCACGTCTCCGGCGCGGTACCGGCACTGGCCCCGCTGCTCCACCAGCAGGTGCATCCGCCAGCTCGGCGGCCCCTGGAATTCGGCGGGGTTGACCGCGTCGTAGGCGGCGACGGCCTCGGACCAGCGCTCCAGGTCATGCAGGGCGTGGGCCCTGTAGAGGTTCGCCCAGGCGTGCTTGGGGTCCTTCTCCAGCACCCGGTCGTACCAGGCGATGGCGTCTTCCTTGGGGTTTCGCCGATCGTAATAGCAGAGGTCGCCGAGCGCGTGCAGGACGTCGATATCCTCGTTGCTCGGCGCCAACGCCCGCAGGAAGGCCTCCCGGGCGACGTCGTAGAGCGGGTGGCTGGTCTCGGGATGTTCGTCCAGGGGGTCCTCCGCGCACTCCATGGCGCTGATGCCCCGTGAGTGGGGCACCCCCCAGTCCTCCGGGTCGAGCCGCTCGGCGAGGTCGTAGATGCGGGCCAGGGCCAGCCAGCCTCGGGGCTGGGGATGCCAGTGGGCATCGAACTCCAAGGCGATGGCGAGCTGGCGCAGGCGCTCGGCGGGGGAGAGGTCCACCTCAGCGGTGCGGCGCAGGTAGTCGGTGAGGTCGATGCGCTGCAGGTCCTCCAGGGTCGCGTTGAGGAGGTCGTACGCTTCGTCGACCCACTCGCGGAGCTGCTCGGCGATCTCATCGCCCGAGGGCGGCTCCGGCTCGGGGCGAGGCGACCGGGCCCGCGACTTCGCGCGGTCCCGGTGGATCTTCTGGCTTCGGTTGCGGCGGGCCATGCCTGACAGTCTGCCACGAACGCGGAGCGCGTTAGCGAGAGCTTCCACAGGAGGAAGCTCTCATGCCCGACCCCTGGCTCCCCGGCGTCCACCCCACCCCCAACCTGCAGGACAACCCCGACCTCTACGAGCTGGAGAACCGGGCCCTGGACCCGGAGGGGCGCCTGTTCGCCGCGATGCGGGCCCACGCCGACTGGGCGGGCCGCGATGTGCTGGATCTGGGCGCGGGGGACGGCTTCTGGGCGCCACACTTCCATCAGACCGCCCGGCACGTCTTCGCGATGGAGCCCGACGACGCCTCCCGGCTGCGCGCGATGGCCCGCTTCGCCCGGCTGGGGCTCGCCCGGACCTCAGCGCTGACGGGCTCGGCGGCGCGCATCCTGCTGCCGGACGACGCCGTGGACCTCGTCCACGTCCGCTTCGCGTACTTCTGGGGACCGGGCTGCGAGCCGGGGCTGGCCGAGCTGGCCCGGGTGCTGCGCCCCGGAGGCTGGGCCTTCATCATCGACAACGACGGCACGCAAGGCACCTTCGCCGCCTGGCTGCGCGCGGCGGCCGAGCACCGGGGCCAAGCCTTCGACCCCACGGCCCACGAGGACTTCTGGCGCGACCAGGGCTTCACCACCGAGACGGTGCGCAGCGTGTGGCGCTTCGAGCGCCGGGCGGATCTGGAGGCGGTGGTGCGCAACGAGCTCCGCGACCCGGGCCTGGCCGACCGCCTGCTGGTGGACCACGAGGGGCTGGAGGTGGACTACGCCTTCAGGCTGCGGCGGCGGTGTGGTTGATGGGGTGGTGGAGGGCCGAACAGGGTCGTCCATCCGGGACTCCAAGTTTCGAAGGTCCGTCACGGACAGACGGAGCCCTCGAAGAGATCGGAGGTTTCCGCGGCGGATCGGCGCGTGGGCGCGATGAAGCCTCGGCGCCGCTTGCGGGCCTTTTTCAACAACAGAGGATTGCAGGAATCGGATAGGTTTCATCGCGGTCACGCGTCGATACGCGACGTTCACCACCGGTCCTCCGAGACCTCTGTCTGTCCGTGACGGACCTTCGGAACTTGGAGTCCGTGATGGACGACCCCGACCACAATCTGCCACCGACCTCAACCTGACGACCGGCCTCACCCCACCCCGAAGTGCTTCTTGATCGCCGGGGCGTAGCGCGCCTTGGCGTCCCCGATGACCGGCTCGCCGTGGCCGCAGAGGACGTGCTCGAACGAGAGCGCCAGCAGGCGCTCGAAGTCGTTCGCCTGGGGCTTCGAGGCCCGGATCCACCCCGGGCCGATGTTGCAGGGCTTGAAGAAGCCCATCAGCGTCATGACCACCCGGGTGAACAGGTCGCAATACTCGTCCGGCGCCCAGTTCTGCAGGGCGTCGCAGGAGACCAGCACGCCGCCGTCGCGGTCCAGGCGCAGCAGGCCCTCCGCGAGGGTGGTGGTCTTGAAGAAGAACATCTCGGCGCCGGGGATGGGCAGCGGGCCGCCCTCGGTGATCACCTCGTGCCCGTCGATGCCCTTGGCGGGGCGGTCGCCCTCCAGGACCTGATACAGCGCCCCGTAGCGGTCCACGTAGAAGCGGTCGTCCAGGCCGTGGTGGCCGCCCAGCTTGATGACGTTCTCCACCTTGCCCAGGGCGTCGAGCGCGGCCAGCCCGGCCTCGTCCAGGCGCACGGTGTTGAGGAGGGTCAGGGCGCCGTCGTGCCGCACGACCGTCATGTTGCGGCTGAACCGGAAGGCCGGCTTCATCCGGATCGAGCCCTTGACCTGGAAGAGGTCAGGGAGGACCTCGGTCAGCGCGCCGTGAGGGGTGGCGGGGGGGTAGGCGTCGGACATGGCGGGCTCCGTGGCAGGGAGGAGGATCCTGGTTCAAGGCGGCGTGTGGGTCAAGTCATGGACCGGCCATCGGAGCATCGGGGAGGAATTTATAGTCAACTATAAAAAACAAGTTGACTATAAAATTCAAGCCTACTATAAAAATCCCATGACGACTTCATTCACTGACCTCCCGCTTCGTGATCAGAACCGCGCCCGAACCCGCGTGGCTCTGGTCAACGCCCTGGCTGACCGCCTCCACGACCGCCAGCTCGAGGACATCTCCGTCGCTGAGCTGTGCCGGGAGGCGGGCGTCTCCCAGGGCACCTTCTTCAACCACTTCCCGTCCAAGGCCGACCTGCTGACCCGCTTCATCCAGCACTGGTCGCTCCAGGTCGTGGTCATCGCGCGGCAGGCGCGGGCCGAGCACAAGAGCGCCCTGGCCGCCATCGAGGCGCTGTTCGCGGCCACGGGGCAGGCCACCGCCGCCTCGCCGGGCCTCATGCTGGAGACCATCGCCCACCAGGCGCGCATGCCCGCCGAGCTGCACCTGGAGCCGGTGGAGCACGCCGAGCGCCTGCTGCTGCTCCCGGAGGTCGAGGACGTCATGTCCCTGCCCGACACCGGGCTCCAGGGCATCCTGCCCGTCCTGCTCGCTCAGGCCATCGACCAGGGCGAGCTGCCCGCCAGCGCCGACGTGCGCACCCTCACCCTGGCGCTGGCCAGCGTCTTCTTCGGCGTGCCCCTGGTGATGGGGCGCCGCATGCCGAACCTCATCACCCCCCTCTACCTTCGGCAGCTCCAGCTCATCTGGGCTGGGGCACGAGGCCTCTGAGTCATGAAACGCAACCTCCCCGCGTGGGCCTGGCTGGCCCTCGGCGTGGTCGTCACCGCCCTCTCCGGCATGCGCTGGAACGTCGCGGCGCTGGCCTGGGTCAGCCCGGTGCCCTGGCTGCTGTACCTGCGCGCCACCTCCGGCTGGCGCAGTCGGCTGGCTTTTGCCCTCGCCGTGCAGGCGGGCTTGTTCCTCCAGATCCTCAAGATCACGACCGACCCCATCCCCTGGTTCTTCGCGCCGATGTTCTCGGTGCCCATGGCGCTGGGGGCGGCGGCGCTGTACCTGCTGTTCGAGGCGTGGCGCCGGCGGGCGGGGGACGGCTGGGGGCTGGTGCTGTTCCCGGCGCTGGCGGTGGTCTCGGAGTGGGCCTCGTCCCGGGGCTCCGAGCTGGGGAGCTGGGGGGCCTCGGCCTACACGCAGCTCGACGACCTCGCCCTGATGCAGACCGCCTCGGTGTTCGGCCTCGCGGGGGTCGGCTGGATGGTGGCCCAGGCCGGGGCGGTCATCGCGCTGGCGCTGGCCGAGCCGGGCGATCGGCGCTGGAGGATCGGCGCGGTGCTCACCGGCGCGCTGGTGGCCGCGGCGCAGCTCTTCGGCGCGGTGCGGTTGGCCCGGGACATCGAGGGGCCCCTGGTCACCGTCGCGGGGGTCGTCAGCGACGTGGGCCTCGACGGCGGGGGCCTGCCCGAGCAGGCCACGCTTGACGCCGCCACCGACGCCCTCTTCGAGCGCTCCGCCCTGGCGATGGCCCACGGCGCCGAGCTGGTGGTGTGGAACGAGGGCGCGGTGGCCGTCGCCCAGGACGCCGAGCCCGCCTTCCTGGAGCGGGGCCTCGCATTGTCCCGGGCGCACGGCGCCGATCTGGTGCTGGCCTACGTCGTGCCGCTGGACGGCATGACGCGCTTCGAGAACAAGTACGTGTGGCTGACCCCCCAGGGCGTGGCGCAGACCTACCTCAAGCACCACCCCGTCCCGGGCGAGGGCTCCGTGAAGGGCACCGAGCCGGTGACGGTCCTGGAGCGGCCCTACGGCCGGGTCGGCGGGGCCATCTGCTACGACTACGACTTCCCGGCGATGGGCCGCGCCCACGCCGCGCAGGGGGCGGGCCTGGTGGTGGTGCCGTCCAGCGACTGGAAGGGCATCGACCCCTACCACACCCGGATGGCCTCGATCCGGGGCATCGAGGGCGGCTACGCGGTGCTGCGCCCGGTGCGCCAGGCCACCACCGGCGCCTTCGACGCCTACGGCCGCGCCCGGGGCAGCATGAGCTGGTTCGAGGACGACGGGCGGGTGATGCTGGCCCGCGTGCCGGCCACCCCGGTGCCGACGCTCTACAACCGCGTCGGGGACGTGGTCCCCGCGCTGAGCGGGGTGCTGCTCCTGCTCGGGGTGGCGCCGGTGGTGCGGCGCCGCCGGCTCACATGAAGTTGCGGGTGTGCAGCGCCGAGAGCGCGCGGGCCTCGGCCTCGGAGAAGCCGAGCTGGCGCAGGCGGCCCCGGCGTCCGGCGTCCATCTCCTCCTTCAAGGCCACGACCGCGTCGAAGCCCCGGGCCAGCGCGTCCCGCGACCAGCGCCCGGCGGCCAGCAGGATGAGGGCGTCGTAGACCTCCTCGTTCAGCCCGGCGGTGTGGGAGAGCGCGGCGTGCCGGCGCGTCACCGCGGTGGCCAGCCGCCCCAGCAGCCCGGGGTCCTCGCGGGCGTGTCGGCTCAGGTGGGCCATGCCGAAGGCGACGTGGCGCGCCTCGTCCTGGGCGGCCAGACGGCAGACCTGGCGGGTGACCGGGTCGGGGGCGTGCCGTTGGAGGAAGCCCAGCAGGTTCAGGAAGCTGCCCTCGCCCAGCACCGCCAGCAGGAACGAGGCCAGGGCGAAGTCCGGCTCCTCGATGAGGGTCTGGAGGGAGCGCTGCCCGCCGACGGTGGAGAGCCCCAGCCGGGGGCGGCGAAGCAGGGCGCGGCGGGTGAAGACCTCGACGTGGCGGGCCTCATCGGCGGCCTGCAGCGCAAGGACCTGCATCACCTCCCGGAAGTGGGGGTGCAGGCGGGCCAGGAAGCCGGCGGGCACGATGAGCGCGGCGGTCTCGTTCTCGATGAGGTAGGTCATGACCTGGACCACGGCCTCCTCGACCGCCTCGGGCAGTTCGAACGGGGCCTCCCAGTCGATGGCGGTCTCCGGGTCCCACTGGTTCGCCGCCCCGACCGCGTACAGGCGCGCGGCGTCCTCGGTCCAGACCTCCCGCTTGTCGCTCAAGGGGAAGTGGAAGCCCTCCATCCCGGCCTCCACGGTGGAGCCCCGGGCGGCGAGCCCCCAGCGCGGCGGCGGGTGGTCCTCCACCGGGCCGGTGTCCTCGGCGCCTTCCCAGCGGCCCTCGGCCGCGGGGCCTCGCGCCACCACCGGCGCGCCCACGTCCGGCCAGGTGAGGGCGTGCCCCTGCGCCCGGCACCAGGCCCGCAGGTGTGGCCCCAGGGCATGGTGCTCGCTGACCACGGCGACGCGGTCATGGGCGCGCAGCCCCTGTCGGAGCAGGAGGTGTCCGCCGCGGTCCAGGCCATCCGGGCCCAGGTCGATCGTGATCAAGCGATCTCCTGGACGAAGGCCTCGATGGTGCCGAAGGCGTCCACCGCCCGGTTGAGCTGGGCGAAGCCCTCGGTGCGGCCGGGCTTCCAGGCCTTGAGGCCCTCCAGGTCCAGGAGCGGGCGCACCGCGGGGTCGCTGTAGGACTGGCTGAGCAGCAGGGCCACGAAGCGGTCGATCTGCGCCGGATCGGCGTCGTCCAGCACCGTGAAGCAGCAGTGGTCGTAGGGCACGGTGGTGCTGAGGACGCGGGTCGCGCCCGCGGGCAGGGTGCCCTCGCGGGCGAAGAGCAGGTGGTTGCCGTCGATCATGCAGGCCGCGTCGGCCCGGCCCTCCATGAGGGCGCGCGCGGCGTCCCGCTCGCCGCCGATGTGGTCGCCGTGCTTGCCCACGAGCAGGTCGTGGTGCTGGACCTTGACGTCGCGGCCGGGCGCCAGCCCCGCCTCCTTGAGGTGGAGCAGGGGGATGAGAGTGGCCTGGGGCGAGTCGGCGGCGCCCACCGCCACCACCTTGCCGCGCAGGTCCTCCAGGGTCTCGATGCCGGCGTCGGCGCGGGTCACGATGACGCTGGTGAGGTCCTGATCGGTGTCCCGCATGCACACCGCGCGGGCGGTGCGCCCCCGGGCTGCGGCGACGCGCTCGGCCTGGATCCAGGCCAGAGGCGAGTTCCAGCCCACGTCGTAGTGCCCCTCGAAGTGGGCGGCGACCTGGCGCTCGTAGTTGCTGTACAGCACGAAGTCGAAGTCGAAGTCGTGCTTCGCGAACCAGGCCCGGAAGCCCTCCCAGATGGTGACGACCTTGGGGTCGTAGGCGACCGCGCCCAGCATGAGGGTGGACATCAGAACAGCTCCATTCCGGTGATGGCCTTGCCGATGAAGTCGTAGAGCACGTCGGTGGTCGGGGCCATGACGCTGGCGGCCTGGGCGTCACGCATGTGGCGCTCCACGCCGACGTCCTTGCGGAAGGCCGCGCCCCCGCACACCCGCATGGCCAGCGCGGTGACCTCCAGGGCGGTCTCGGCCGCCACGGCCTTGACCTCCAGCACCCGCAGCATGGCGTCGGGCCGCCCGCCCTCCACCGCCGCGATGGCGTCGAGCAGCAGGGCGTGGCCCATGTCGGCCTTGCAGCGCATGCGCGCCAGGCTGTTGCGGATGGTGGGCAGGTCCCGCAGCGCGCTGTCGAGGTGCGCGTAGCGGGTGCCCGCGCAGTGGGTGACCGCCGCGGCCACCGCGGCCTCGGCGATGCCCAGCGAGCAGCCGGCGTTCATCAGGTTGAAGTACGGCAGCACGATCTCCATCATCACGCCGAAGCCCCCGCCGTCCGCGCCCAGCCGGGCCGACTCGGGCAAGACGACGCCCTCGGCGGTGACGGGCGAGGAGTCGTTGCCCCGCAGCCCCAGGCCGTCGAACGGGCCGTGGGTGGACAGCCCGGGGGCGTCGGTGGGCACCAGCCAGATGGTGGAGGGTCCCTCGGCCTCGATGGGCTGGCTGGACCAGACGTAGAGGTCGGCCCGGGAGGCGGAGGTGACCCAGGACTTCTTCGCGTCCAGGCGGACGCCGCCGGCCACCCGCCGCGCGGTGGACAGGGGGGCCCAGAAGTGGGAGCGGGAGCCGGCCTCGGAGAAGGCCAGGGTGGTGAGCGCCGCGCCGCTGGCCACGGCGCGCTTCGCGTCGTCGCTGCCGTGGGCCTGGATGACCACCGCGCCGCACAGGTGCATGCACCAGATCATCGCGGTGGAGGCGCACGCCTGTGCGACCCGCCGCACCCCCAGCGCGCAGTCCCCGGGGGTGCCGCCCAGGCCCCCCACCGCGACCGGCTGGGCCAGGCCCAGGAGGCCGGCCTCCCGAAGCGCCTGGATGGAGGTGCCCGGGAAGTCTCCCGTACGGTCGACCTGGGCGGCAGAAGAACGGATCACATCCGACGCGACGGCGTCGACGAGGTCGAGGAGGGGCATGCGCGCTCCTGGAGGGGTGAAGGCCAGGGTAGCGATACGCCCGGTGTCGTGCGAGGATACGAAATCGATTTTCATGGATCCTGAAATCGAGAATCTCGATGACCCTGGATCAGCTCCGCACCTTCGTCGCGGTCGCGCAGCGGGGCAGCTTCACCCGCGCCGCGCGGGCCCTGGACTGCGCGCAGTCCACCGTCAGCTTCCACGTCGCCGCGCTGGAGGCCTCCCTGGGGACGCACCTGCTGGAGCGGGGCGGCCGGGGGGTGCGCCTCACCCAGGCGGGCGCGCGGCTGCTGCCCCGGGCCCGCGCGATGCTCGCCCTCTCCGAGGAGGCCCGCCAGGACATCGCCGACGAGCCGCTGCGGGGGCCGGTGGTCATCGAGGCGTCGACCATCCCGGCGAGCTGCCTGCTCCCTGACGCCCTCACGCGCCTGCGGGCGGAGGCCCCGGCGCTGCGGGTGGTGGTGCGGGTGTCCGACTCCAGCCGGGCGCTGCGGGCGCTGGTGGAGGGCGCCTGCGACGTGGCCGTGGTCGGCGCGGCGCCGGGGGACGCCCGGATCCTGTCCCGGGCCATCGGGGAGGACCGCATCGTGCTGGTGGGGCGGCCGGACGCCAAGCCCCCCGCGTCGTTGCAGGGCCAGCCCCTGGTGCTGCGCGAGCCGGGCAGCGGCACCCGGGAGGCGGTGGAGCACCTCACCCCCGCCGACGGACCCTGGGTGGAGGTGGGCAGCACCGACGCCGCCCGCCGCTGCGTGCTCGCCGGGCTCGGCTTCGCGATGATCTCGGAGTGGGCGGTGCGCGACGACCTGGACGCCGGGCGGCTGCGGGTCTTCCCCCTGGAGGGCACCCCGGTGCCGCGCAGCTTCTACCTGGCCCGGCTGCGCGGGGTCACGCCGAGCCCGCTGGCCCGCTGGGTGTGGGGGGCGCTGGCGGAGACGCCAGCCGACGTTACCGGACCGGTCGAGCCCGTCGCGTCGCAGCGCC
Source organism: Alphaproteobacteria bacterium (assembly GCA_020632795.1). Classification (GTDB taxonomy): domain Bacteria; phylum Myxococcota_A; class UBA796; order UBA796; family CAJQPC01; genus JACKEV01. Next base: position 108,349 of record JACKEV010000015.1, on the reverse strand, counting down.
CGGCCCCACCTGGATGAGGACCCTCAATGCTCTCTGCGCTGCTCTCCTTGCTGGGCTGCGAGACCCCCACGCCCCCTCCGGAGACGCCGGCTGCGGCGTCGGCCAGGACGCCCGCGCCGCTCTTCCAGCTCGTCGACGAGGCGGTCTCCGGGGTCTACGGCGCCGAGGGCATGGGCATGGCCAACAACGACCCCGACGCGCTGGTGCAGTTCGTCTCGCTGCACCGCAAGGACGATCACGTCGTCTATGTCACCCACGGCGCCAGCGCCGCGCACCACCCCCATGAGTTCGTGCTGCGCCTGCGCCACCCGGCCGCGCGGGATCCCCGGCCGCTCATCGAGGTCGCCCCGCAGTGGCCGGTGCCGCTGCTGGTGGAGCTGGGGGAGACCGAGCGGCGGCTGGGGCGGCCGTTCCCGCCCCGCGACATGCTCGGCGGGGTCGCCCTCCCCGGCGTCGAGCTGCCGTACGGGAACGTGGTGTTCATGCTGGATCCCGTCCTCAGGCCCGTCGAGGACGCGGGGCGCTTCGTGGCCTTCGTCCAGGTGCTGCCGTTCAGCGACGCCGACTACGCCGCGATGCAGGCCATCCCCGACGGGGAGACCAACACGGTGCTCAGGGCCCGGCTGGAGGCGGATCCCCTGGGCCTTGTGGACGGCTGAGGGTCGCTACCGGCAGTCGGGCAGGGTCTTCGCCAGCTCGACGATGGCGTCCACGCAGCTCTGCTTCTTGAGGTCGTAGCGGCTGTCGCTGTAGGACAGGCGCATGGGGTGGGCGACGACGACGCCCTCCGCGAAGGAGATCTGGTCGGTGAGGCAGCTCTGCCCGTCGTCGCGGGCGGTCAGCGTGAGGGGGCCGCCCCGCAGGTCCTGGATGGTGCAGGTGACCGTCAGCGCGTCGCCGAAGTCGTAGCTCAGCAGGCAGCAGTCGAGGCCGTCGCTGTCCGCGCCGTCGGCCAGCAGGGCGTCGTAGACTCGCTCGGCGCGCGTGGGTGCTGGGTTAGTGACTCAGATATGAGTTACGCTCTGGTCATGGCCCCCACGTCGCTCCTGATCCTCCTCGCCGGGTGTCGCGGCGAGCCCCCCGCGCCCACGCCGCTCGACAGCGGCACGGTGCAGGCGCCTGCCGGCCCCCACGAGGTCTTCGTCCACCTCTTCGAGTGGCCCTGGGCCAGCGTGGCCCGGGAGTGCGAGGAGGTGCTCGGGCCGGCCGGGGTCGGCGGGGTGCAGGTCTCGCCGCCCCAGGAGTACCGCCTCATCGACGGGAGCCCCTGGTGGGAGCGCTACCAGCCGGTCAGCTACGACCTGATCGGCCGCAGCGGCGACGAGGCGGCGTTCGCGGACATGGTCGCCCGCTGCGCGGACGCCGGGGTGGCGATCTACGTGGACGCCGTGCTCAACCACATGGCCTGGGCCAACGCCGACGAGGGCTACCAGGCGGTGGGCTACGCCGGCACGGCCTTCGCGCGCTACGACTTCCCGGGGCTGTACGGCGACGCGCACTTCCATGGCTGCCGGCGAGGCATCGAGGACTGGGGCTCCCGCTGGGAGATCCAGGAGTGCGAGCTGGCCACCCTGCCCGACCTCGCCACCGAGCACCGCGAGGTCCGGGTGGCCCTGCACGGCTACCTCGCGAAGCTGGTGGACCTGGGGGTGGCGGGCTTCCGGGTCGACGCCGCCAAGCACATGCCGGCCGAGGACATCGCCGCGGTGCTCAACGGGCTGGACGGCGCGCCCTTCGTCTTCCAGGAGGTCATCTACACCGGGGCGCACGAGCCGGTGCAGGCCTCCGAGTACTTCGCCAACGGCCGGGTCACCGAGTTCCGGTACGGCGAGGCCCTGTCCTCGGTGTTCCGGGAGGGGCAGCTCGCCTGGCTGGTTGAGTTCGGGGAACCCTGGGGCTTCCTGGAGAGCGACCACGCCCTGGTCTTCGTGGACAACCACGACAGCCAGCGCGGCCACGTCATGGGCGACCCGCTCACCTTCGCCGACGGCGGGCTGTATCGCCTCGCCAACGCCTTCATGTTGGCCTGGCCCTACGGGCGCCCCAAGCTGATGTCCAGCTACGCCTTCGCCGACGCGGACGTGGGGCCGCCGATGGAGGGGGACCGGGTGACGCCGGTCCACGACGCCAGCGGTGCCTGCGTCGCCCCCTGGCAGTGCGAGCACCGCTGGACCAGCATCCTGGGCATGGTGGCCTTCCACGACGCCACCGCCGACGCGCCGTGGGTGGAGCGCTGGTGGGACAACGGCAACGACCAGATCGCCTTCGCCCGCGGGGACCTCGGCTTCATCGTCATCAACCGCGAGGAGCTGCCCACGCTCTCCCGGGTCTTCGACGCGGGGCTGCCGGCGGGCACGTACTGCGACGCGATGACCGGCGGGCGGGTCGACGGGGCCTGCGCGGGGGTCTCGGTGGAGGTCGACGACGCCGGGATGGCCGAGATCACCGTCGGGCCGCTGGACGCGGTGGCCCTGCATGTGGGGGCGCGGCTGGAGTAGGCTCCTGTCAGGCCCCGGGAGGTGTGAAGCGATGAGCCTGATGGCCCGGATCATGGCCCGCGCGTTCGGGCTGCCCGCCCCCGCGAGCCGGGACGTCGCCTGCGAGAAGGACCTCCCCGTCCGGCTGCCCGACGGGGTGACCCTGTACGCCGACCGCTACTTCCCCCGCGACCTGGGGCCCTGCCCCACCATCCTGAGCCGCTCGGTGTACGCGGATCGGCAGCGGGGGGGCTTCATCGGGGAGATCGTCGCGGGGCAGGGGTTCAACTGCGTGATGGTGAGCGGCCGGGGCACGATGGGCTCCGAGGGCCAGCTCGACCCGTTCCGCCAGGAGCAGGCCGACGGGCTGGCCGTGCTCGCCTGGCTGGAGGCCCAGCCCTGGTTCAACGGATCGGTGGGCACCACCGGGGCCAGCTACCTGGGCTTCACCCAGTGGGCCATCGCGGCGGGCGCCGGGGACCGGCTGGCTGCGATCAGCCCCCAGCTCATCGGGGCGGACATCGGGCGGGCGATGTTCCCGGGCGGGGCCTTCGCCCTGGAGGTCTGGCTGTTCTGGTGCTCGCTCATCCACACCCAGGAGGGCAGCAGCTTCCAGCAGATGTTCGGGGCCTACGACGTGGGCGGCAGGGTGCGCCGTGCGGCCGGCCGCCTGCCGCTGAGCGAGGGCGACGAGGCCGCCTTCGGGCGCCGCTTCCCGTTCTGGTCGGCCTGGCTGGAGGCCGGGCCGGAGGCTCCGTACTGGGCGCCCGGGGACCACCACACCGCCCTGCCGCAGGTCACCGCCCCGGCCCACCTGGTGGGCGGCTGGTTCGACTTCTTCATCCCGATGCTGCTGGAGGACTACGCGGCCCTGCGCGACGCCGGGCGCCAGCCCTGGCTGACGATCGGGCCGTGGAGCCACTTCGCCACCGAGGCCGCCAGCATCGGGCAGCGGGAGGGCCTGGCCTGGATGCGGGCGCACCTGCTGGGCGACCGCGCCGGCCTGCGGGGCGCGCCGGTGCGCTACTACGTGCTGGGCGCGGAGGCGTGGCGGGAGGACGAGGTGTTCCCCCCGCCGGGCACGCAGGTGCAGCGCTGGTACCTGTACGGCGGGGGCGGGCTCGGCCGCGGGCCGCCCGAGCCCTCCGCGCCGGACGCGCTGCGCTACGACCCCGCCGACCCCACCCCGGCGGTGGGCGCGGCCTACCGGGCGCAGCTCATGATGCGGGTGCGGGTCGACAACCGCCGCCACGAGGCCCGCAACGACGTGCTCGTCTTCACCAGCTCGCCCCTGCTGGAGGATCTGGAGGTCATCGGCCCGGTGGAGGCCGAGGTCTGGGTCCACGCCGAGCGGCCCTGGTTCGACGTGTTCGTGCGCCTGTGCGAGGTGCTGCCCTCGGGGCGCTCGGTGAACGTGTGCGACGGGCTCCAGCGGGTCGTGGTCACGGACGGCTCGCCCGAGGAGCCCCGCTGCGTGCGGGTGACGCTGGCCCCGACGGCCTCCCACTTCGCCGCCGGGCGCCGGCTGCGGGTGCAGGTCTCGGGCGGGGCCTTCCCCCGGTGGGCCCGGAACATGGGGACCGACGAGCCTCTGGCCACCGCCACCACCCTGGTCCCGGTGACCCGGTGGATCCACCACGACCCGGCGCGGCCGTCGGCGATCCTGCTGCCGGTGGCGGTCAGGGGCTGACGGCCAGCTCGTCCAGGCAGATCCGCACCGCCGCGTTGAACACCTCGCCGATGGCCAGGCGCAGCACGAAGGGCAGGCGCGTGGCGTAGGCGGCCAGCCAGCTGTCGTCGGGGCCGAACACGAGGTGGGCGGCGAAGGTGACCCGGCTGGCGTGGACCTGGCCCGGCTCGACCACGAAGGCGCCGTAGAGCACCGCCGGCTCGACGATGGCGTTCGCCACCCAGCGGCGGCCCGTCTGGGCGTGGATGGCGGCCACCCGGCGCTGGTAGCGGTCCCAGACCTGGGGCGTGACGGCCTCGGGGCTGAGCTTCTCGAACCACAGCACCGTGCGGCCGAGGTCGTCCTCCACCCGGTGGATGCGCCAGATGAAGGCGACGTACATGAACACCGAGTCCAGCAGGAAGGCGGTGTCCTGGTAGTCGGCACCCAGGACGGGGTCGTAGCCGCCGCCCAGGTTCTCGACGTGCTTGACCCAGCCGCTCTGCTGGGGGAGCTGCTCGAAGCGGCGGAAGATGACGTCGCCGATGAGGTCCTGGGGCACGTCCTGGCCGCCCTCGCCGGAGATGAGCGGCAGGTAGCCCTCGGGGACCTTGGCCAGGGCGATCTCGTCGTACCACTTGTCGTCGTAGCGGGTGCGCTCCACCCCGCCGGTCCACTGGTCCCCGAACACGGCCGTCAGCGTGGCGGCGGCCTGGGGGTCGCGCAGGGGGAGGTCCAGGTCCCGCGTGGTGGCGTGGGCCGGGGCGACGAGGAGCAGGAGGGTGAGCAGGAGGGCGAGCATGGGGAGCGGCTCCGAGGGTGGAGCTTAGCTCAAAGCAACGGGCGTGCCAGCGCTCGGGGGGCCCTGGCGCGCCGTGGCCTGTCTGCGCGGTGGGCGGCGGTGTCCACGCGGTGGACAGCGCCGGGATATCGGGGGGCGATGACCCTCGACCTCCAGGCGGACTGCGCCTCCTGCGTGGGCCTGTGCTGCGTGGCGCCGGGCTTCGCGGCCTCGGCGGACTTCGCCCTCGACAAGGCCCCGGGGGAGCCCTGCCCGAACCTTCGGCCGGACTGCCGCTGCGGCGTCCACGACCGCCTGCGGGCGGCGGGCTTCCCGGGCTGCGCGGCCTTCGACTGCTTCGGCGCCGGGCAGCGGGTCTCCCGGGGGCGGCACTGGCGGGACGGACCCGAGGCTGCGGCGGCCCTGTTCGCGGACTTCGGCGTGATGCTCCAGCTCCACAGCCTGCTGTGGCACCTGCACGCAGCGCTGGCGCTGGAGACATCGATGGCGTCGGCGCTTCAGCAGAGCGTCGCCGAGATCGAGGCGCTGGCCGGGCTGGAGGGGGCGGCGCTGCGCGGCGTGGACGTGGCGGCGGCGCGGCGGAAGGTCGGCGCGCTGCTGGCACAGGTCAGCGCGGCGGTCCGGGGCGCCGGGGCGCGGGACTGGAGCGGCCGGGACCTCCTGGGGGTGGACCTGCGGGGCCGGGATCTGCGGCGGGTGGCGCTGGTGGGGGCCTGCCTCATCGGGGCGGACCTCCGGGGGGCGGACCTTCGGGAGGCGGACCTCCGGGGGGCGGACCTTCGGGGGGCGGACCTTCGGGGGGTGGATCTGCGCGGGGCGCTGTTCCTGAGCCCGACGCAGCTCGCCGGGGCCCGAGGGTGAGCCCGGCGCTGCGTGAGGCCGTGGCCCGCGCCCTGGGCGAGCCGGTGGTGTCGGCGTCCCGGGCGGCCGGGGGCGACATCAACGAGGCCTGGGTGCTGCGCACGCCGGGCCGGCGGGTGTTCCTCAAGGCGCGGCCGGGGGGCGGGGACGGCTGGTTCCGGGTGGAGGCGGCGGGCCTGCGCTGGCTGGGCGAGCCGGGTGCGCTGCCGGTGCCGGAGGTGCTGGCCCTGTCGGCGCCGGGCGCGGAGACGCCGTGGATGGCGCTGTCCTTCATCCCGCCGGGGCGGGGCAGCGCGGCCGCCGACGAGTCCTTCGGCCGGAGCCTCGCGGCGCTGCACCGGTCCGGCGCGCCCGGCTTCGGCCTGGACCATGACAACCTCATCGGCGCCCTGCCCCAGGACAACACACCGGAGGCCGACTGGGCGACCTTCTGGGCGCAGCGGCGGCTGCTCCCTCAGCTGGAGCGGGCCGGGGAGCGGCTGCCGGCGGCGGTCCGGCGGCGGGTGGCGCGCGTCATCGACCGGGTCCCGGCGCTGGTGGGCCCGCCCGAGCCCCCCGCCCGGCTGCACGGGGACCTGTGGGGCGGCAACCGCCTGGTGGACGACCCGGGGCGAAGCTGGCTCATCGACCCGGCGGCGTACGGGGGGCACCGGGAGGTGGACCTGGCGATGATGCGGCTGTTCGGGGGGTTCTCGGGGCGGTGCTTCGACGCGTATGCCGAGGCGTGGCCGCTGGCGGCGGGGCACGAAGCGCGGATCCCGCTGTATCAGCTCTACTACCTGCTGGTTCACGTGAACCTGTTCGGGCGCGGGTGGGTCTCGGGGGTGGAGGGGGCGGTGTCAGCCCTCGGGGGGTGACCCGGGCGCGAAGTCCCACGCCGCCTGCGCCGCGTCCTGCCGCCGCACCTCATCCGCCGGCCCGTCGAAGCGGCGCTCCGGGGTGTTCCCGGCGAGGTCCTCGATCCGGCCCTCCCGCAGGAGGCGGTGGGGCGCGGCGGCCCAGGGCTGCGCCGGCACCCCCTCGATCCGCAGGCTGTCGGCCGAGACGGCCCACACCACGGGCACGGTGGCGCCGTCGGCCTCCACCCGGAAGGCCGTCTCGGTGAGCACCGGCTCCACCGGCTCGTCGAAGTGGAGGACCAGCGGGTCGCGGGAGCCGGCGGCGGGCGCGTCCAGGGTCCAGTCCTCGGGGCGGGGGCGGGTGTGGTCGGCGGGGCCCACGGTGAAGCGCCAGGTCCAGGGCGCGGCCAGGGGCTGGCCGTCGGCGCCCTGCAGGGCCTTGGTGGCCTCGACGCGGTAGCGGTGGCCCTCCATCAGCACCGGGCCCAGGCCCTCGGCGAACGGGATGTCGGTCTTCACCCGGCCGGGGTGGAAGACGAGGGTCAGCCGCTGGCGGTCGCGGTCCCACAGCTCCTCGCGGTACCAGGCCAGGGGGTCGTCGTGGCCGCTGGTCTCCTCCACGAGGCGCACGCCGCCGACCACGTCGCGGTCGCTGCGCATGGGGGCGGAGAAGGTGAGGTAGAGCTTGAGCTGGTTGGCGGGCAGCGCGTCGAGGGCCGGGCGCACCGAGACGACCTCGGGCGGCGGGGTGGGGGTCCCCCCGGGCACGGTCCAGCTCTGCTCCAGGGCGCCGCCGGTGGGCAGCTCCACCTGGGCGACGAAGCGCGCCCCGGGGTCCAGGGTGAAGGCCGGGCGGAACACAAGGGCGTCGCCCTCGCGGGTGATGGTCCCGGCGAGCGGCCCGTCGGCGTCGAGGCGCCGGACCCGCAGGGCGCCGGGGTCGAGGTCGCCGGCCGCGGTCACCCGGACCTCCGGGCGGGCGGGGTCGCCCTCGATGTGCACCGTCGGCGCGGCGCCGCAGGCCAGCAGGAGGAGGAGCACGATCAGAGGTCGAGGATCACGAGCTGCGCGTCGCGGAGGGCCACCAGGTGGGCGTCATCGAGGACGTCGATCATCCAGGCCCCGTCCAGCGGGGGGAACAGCTCGGCCTCCTCCGTGGTGGGGGACGCCCCGGCGCCGCCGCCCAGGACCACCGGGGCGACCTCGTCCAGCGCGGCGGACTGCTCCAGGACGGAGACCTGCACCCGGGCGCCGCCGATGGCGTCCCAGTTGCTGCCGGTGCCCAGGCCCCAGAGGCCGGCGTACAGCCAGTCTCCGGCGACCACGATCTCCATGGCCTGCTTGCCGCCGCCGAAGTCGAAGGGGGTCTCGCCGACCACCTCGCTGCCGTCCTGGCGCAGGTCGTCCAGGTCGAGGCGGACCACGGGGGTGCAGGCGTAGCTGGCGGCGAGCTGCTCGACGCCGTCGACCTCCACCGCCCACAGCGTGGAGACCGGGGCGGTGGTCTCCCAGGCGCGGTGGGTGCGGTGGTAGGTGTTGGTGGAGGCCACCAGCGCAGGGGCGTCGTGCGTGACGGGCAGGTCGGCGGTGACGACCTGGCTGGCGGACCATCCACCTTCGGTCGCGACCGCGACCAGGGCTGTCTCGGACCAGGCGATGTCCGTGACGATGGACCCGGGCCCGGAGACCTCGGGGTAGGGGATGACGGCATAGGTGACCGCGCTGAGGTCGAGCAGGCGCAGGCTGCCGTCGGCCTCGACGGCGAAGATCCCGGTCTCGCCCAGGGGGGTGACCCCGGCGACCCAGACCTGCCCGGCGGCGCGGTTCACGGCGATGTCGGTGACCTGGACATCACCCCGTGACCAGCCCATCGCGTCCGCGAGCTGCTGGTAGATGTCCAGGTCATCAAAGCGCACCAGGCCGTTACCCTCGGTCTCGCCGGTGGCGACCACGACGAGGCGGTCGTTGTCCCCATCGCCGATCGCGAGGTGGCCCTGGGGGCCGAAGGCGAGGGTGACGTCGGCGCCCAATTCGACGGCGCCGGTCTGGGGGTCGGCGAGGACCTCGGGGGTGGACGCAGCGGTGTCGTCGACGGCGGAGTCGACGGGGGCGTCCTTGGCGGTGCAGGCGAGTGCCAGGAGGAGGGGGGCGAGCGTCATGGCGGTCTCCTCAGGTTGCGGCTGGGGGGTAGGGGAGGAGAGTCCGCGGGGGAGGGGGGGTTGTTAACCTCAGAGGTGCCGCTGCTGGTGGCCCTCCGGGTCTGCGCGCAAGGGCCGATGTCGCGCCCGAAGCAGCTGGAAGATGCGCGCGCACATCTCCCCGATCCAGGGGGCCTGCTCGCCCCCTTCGGCGAACTGCGGCGCGGGGTTCACCTCGTTGAACAGCAGGCCCTCGGGCCCCAGGAGCAGGTCCACCCCGCCGATGTCCAGGCCTACGGCGCGGCAGGCGGCCACGGCGAGCCGCGCCGAGTCCGGGTCCACGTCCCAGACCTCTGCCTTCGCCCCGGCGGCCATGTTCGCCCGCCACTCGCCGGAGCGCGCGACGCGGCGGATGCCGCCGACCACCTGACCGTCGACCACGCAGACCTTGAGGTCGAACACGGGCTCGCAGGTGACGAAGGCCTGGAAGAGCACCGACTCGCCGGGGCGCTGCGCCAGGCGGGCCAGCGTGCGCTCCAGCTCGGCCGCGGTGCGACACAGGAACACGCCCGTGCCGCCCGCGCCGACCACCTCCTTGACCACCACGGGCAGCGTCACCGGGGGCGGGGCCAGCGGGTGGGCCAGGGCGCTCCAGGGCACGGGGAGGCCCGCCGCGGCGACCTTCTGCAGGGTGGCCCCCTTGTCCCGACCGCAGGCCAGTGCCTCGGTGGGGTTCACCACGACCACGCCCGCCGCCTCCAGGTGCCGGCAGAAGCTGAGCACGTTGTGGTCGCCCGTGGAGGCCCTCCAGCTCAGCGCGGCGTCCGGCAGAGGCAGCCGCTGGCCCTGCTCCCAGACCTCCAGCGCGCCGGCGCGCATCACGCAGGCGCAGCGCTCGGGCAGCACCGGCCGGATCGTCACGCCCTCGCCGGCCGCCGCGTCCAGCAGCGCGCGCGGGGTGAGCCGGTTCAGCCCGGCTTCACCGGTGATCAGCCATACGTTCATGTGCGCCTCAGGGGGAAGAGCCGCAGGGCTGCCCCCGCGGCGCCGCGATCCGCCCAGCGGTTCAGCACATGCTGCCGCCAGGCCTCCAGGTCACCGCACCAGCGCTGCTCCAGCGCCTCGTCCAGCGCCCGCGCCCGCTCGGGGGAGGAGAGCCAGAGCTGCGTCCAGGCCGCGGGGTCGACGTCCGGCGGCGGCGCGTCGCGAAGGGGCGGGAGGTGATCCGGCATGGGCGCCGTGAGCACGCCGGGGCGACACAGAGGCGCGTCCTGAGCGATGAGCGCAGTGAAGTAGGGCAGCGCGTCCCAACCGAGCCGCCGCCAGCCCCGCCGCGCGAGGTGAGGCCCGAGCCCTACCCCCAGAGACACGGACACGAGCACCTGGGCACGACGTCCCAGCCGCCGGACCAGGCGGTCGCGCAGCCGGGAAAGCTCCCCACGCCCTCGCCAGGCGGGGTGCACCCAGGCCGTGGACATCTCCAGGACCTGGTCGCCGTAGACCCGCGCGGCTGAGCAGTGCGCGACGATCTCCCCGCCCTTCAGGAGCACGGCGGACAGCCCGGCGTCCCAGCGTGCCTGCAGTCGCTCCGGCGCCACCGGCACCAGCGAGGGCTCCAAGGCGAGGGCCTCGGACATGCGGCGCCAGGCCCCGGTCCCCGGCGGATCGAAGGCATGACCGTCGACGGCCAGAGCCGAGGAGGGCTCGGGGTGGGGAGGCTCCAGGGGCGCGTGCTCAATCATCGGACCGGGGATACGGGGCTTGCCTGTACTTGAGGGGCCGCATGCCGTTGTCGCGATCCTACTTCGCCTCCCCCGACACGGGCGCGCGGCCGCGCGGGCACCTCGTCGGCGAGGCCGCGCAGCGCGCTCTCCAGGCCCATCCGGGGGCCCTGCCTGTGGAGGTGATCCCGGGCCCCGCCCCCCGCGTGGTGTGGCTCGACCTCGGCGCGCGCCCCCTCACGGACTCGAAGTTCCGCTTCGATGTTCAGCACCGCCTCGCCGAGGCGCCGGACGCCGCCTGCTTCTCCACGCCCCTCGATCCGCCCTGGACGCTCGACAGCGTGCCCATCCACGGCTTCATCTTCATGCTGCACCGCTGCGGCAGCAGCCTGCTGGCGAAGGTGCTCGCGGCGGATCCCCACAGCATCGTGATCACCGAGGCCACCCCTCTCCAGGAAGGCCTCTGGGACGTGCTCACCGATGGCTGGACCCGCGCCCCCGGGCCCGACGCCGTGCCGGTGCTCCGGGGCCTGCTCCTGGCCCTCGCGCGCCGCCGCGCGGGCGACGAGCGCGGCGCCTACTTCAAGTTCGACACGTTCCACGCCCACTACATGGGGCTCCTCCGCGCGGCGTTTCCCGAGGTGCCCTGCCTCTTCCTCTACCGTGACCCCGTCGAGGTCCTCGTCAGCGCCACGCGCCGCCCCTCCGCCCAGCTCCAGCGCGTGAAGGGGCTCCCCCCCAGCGCCGCCTGGACCGGCCTGCCTGCCCACGAGGTCACCGCCCTGCCCGACGTGGCCTACCTCGAGCGCGTCTACACGCGCACCCTCCACACCGTGCTGGACCACCCCCACCCCCTCGCGCTGCTGCGCTATCGGGATCTGCGCCCCGCCCACCTGGAGGCGGTGATGCGGACCGCCTTCGGGCGTGCGCCCTCGCCCGACGCGCTGCCACGGATGCTGGAGCAGTTCTCCTACGACGCCAAGACCGACCGCGCGGCGCGCGCCTTCGTGGACGACCGCGCCGAGAAGCAGTCTGCTGCCGACGACGCGCTCAAGCGCGCTGCGGCGCGTCTGGGGGTGCTGATCGCGCAGCTGGACCGCTCGCCGCGCCGGCTCAGGCCGGGCCCGGCGGCGATGGGCTGACGTCCCCCACCTCCCCGGAGCCTCCATGGACCGCCTGGACCTCAACCTCCTCCATGCGCTCGTGGTCCTCCTCGAAGAGGAGAGCGTCACCCGGGCGGCGGCGCGCATGGGCCTCTCGGACTCAGCGATGAGCCGGCAGCTCGCCCGCCTGCGGGAGACCACCGGAGATCCGCTGCTGCAGCGGGCGGGCCGACGGCTGGTGCCCACGCCGCGGGCCCAGGCGATCCGCGCGCGGGCCTGCGTGCTGCTGGAGCAGGCCGAGGGCTTGATGCGCCCGACCACCCTCGACGACCTCCGCGCGCTGTCCCGGACCTTCCGGCTGCAGACCGGCGACGGCTTCGTCGAGACCTTCGGGGCCGCGCTGCTGGAGCGGATCGCCCGCGAGGCGCCCGGCGTGCGGGTCCTCTTCGTGCCGCCTCCGCCGGACCGCAGCGAGGCCCTGCGCACCGAGGCGGTCGACCTGATGATGGGGGTCGTCGGCGACGGGGTGGGGCCGGAGATCCGCACCCGCACCGTGTTCCGGGATGCCATGGTCGGCGTCGTCGCGCCCGCGCATCCGTTCGCCGCCGGGCCGGTGACCGTGGAGCGCTTCGCGGCCGCGCGCCACATCGAGACCTGGCGCCACGCGCAGGTCGGCGGCCCGGTGGACCGCGCGCTCGCGGCCGTGGGGCTGAGCCGCACGCTTCATGTGGTGGTCCCGGGGTTCTCGGCGGCGATCGCGCTGGCCCGGGCGGGCGTCGGGGTGACCACCGTGCCCGCGCGCCACACCGCGGGGCTGCTCGGCGGGCTCTGCACGTTCACCCTGCCGATGCCCCTGCCCGCCGTCCCCGTGGCGCTGCTCTGGCACCCGCGCAACCAGTCGGATCCGGCGCACCGCTGGCTGCGCGGCTGCGTGTTCGAGGTCTGCGCCGACGGGAGCTGACGCTGCCGATCAGGACGCGCTCAGGCTGGGGTGGAACAAGTCCTCCGGCGTCAGCCCAGGCTCCACGAGGCCCTGCGCCGCAGCCAGCGCGATCATCGCCTTGAGATCGTGTCGGTTCTGCGCGAGCCCCTGGCGGAACGGCTCGCCGCCGAAGCGCTCGCGGGCGTCCGCGTGCTGGGGCCACACCACGAGCTGGCGCTGCGGCTGCTGTGCCACCCCGCGCTCGTAGGCCCGCTGCGACGCGAGCAGGGCGTCGTAGAGGCTGGTGACGACCCAGGGCGCCTGGGCGACGAGGTCGGCCCGCACGACGACGAGGTGCATGATCGGGAAGGTGCCCGTGCGCGCCAGCCAGGCCAGCTCGGCGGGGGTCGCGTCGTCGAACAGCGGGCGGAGGCGCGGCGCGGGCCCCAGCGCGGCGTCCGGGATGTCGGGGGTGGCGATGGCGTCGACCTCGCCGCGCTCCAGGAGCGTCTCCAGGGTGCAGCCGGGGCGGTGCTCCACCTGCGCGCCCGCGGGCAGGTCGATAGGGAGGCGCTCGTGGGCGGTGGTCACCCAGCGGATGGTGCTCAGCGCTCCGTCGGTCAGCGCCGCCTTCGCGAAGATGGCGAGGGAGTTCTGCCAGGAGAGGATCCCGACCCGTCGACCGGCGAGGTCCTCGGGTCTGTGCAGGGTGTCGCCCGCGCGCACGAAGAGGAACCGGTGCGGGAACATGCGCCGGGTGAAGAAGGGGAGGCCGACCAGCGCGTCCAGGCCGCGGGCGCGCGCCACCAGGAAGCTGCCCATCGAGAACTCGGCCGCGTCGTAGGCGCCGTCCCGCAGCATGCGCCTGTGGCGGGCGGCGCAGGGCACGGTGAGGTGGGTGAGGGCGAGGCCCTCGGGCCGTATCCGGCCCTGCACCAGCGGCTGGAGGGTGTCGTACGTGCCGGTCGCGAGGGTGAAGGGGCGCGGGCTCATCGGGGGTAGTTCCGCATGCGACCCTCGGCGCGCTCGACGCTCAGGTCACAGGAGGTCAGGCGCAGCATCCGCAGCCCCTCCGAGAGGCAGCGGGTGTCGTGGATGTCGCCTGGCAGGTAGACCCGGGCGTCTCCCGGGCCCATCCGGTAGCGCTCGCGCCGCACCAGCCGCGCCCCGTCCCCGTCGGCCACCCACCCCCAGGTGCCCATCTCGACCGCGCCCTCGACCACGGCGTAGACGACCCAGCCGGCGCCGTGGTCGTGGGGCTCGCGGTACAGCCCCGGCTGCTCGGGGTGGGTCAGCAGCAGGAAGCCGTGGTCGGGGTCGCGGTGCAACGCGATGGTCTCGGGGCCGCCGCGCGCCTGGGCCGCCAACCAGGGGCCGAGCCCCTCTGCCGTGGCGAGGGCGGCGAGCTGGGCGCGGGCGTGCTCGGCGCGCTCGGTGGTCAGGGGGCCCCAGCGGTCGTGGAGCGCGGAGACGGTGGCGGCGAGGGCGGCGGGTGTCATGGGACCTCCAGGGGGACACGGTTGGCGTGTCCGTACCGTAGGGTCGCGCCCGCCCTCGCGGAACAGGCGCCGCGCGCAAGGCGTCCTTGCGCCGGACGCCGGCTACGGCGCCCCGAACACCGCCTCAAACACCCCCGGCCCGTCGATGAACGCCCCCACCCCCTCCACCTCCCCGCTCACGCTCACCGCCACGGTCGTGTCCTGCTCCGGGAAGTGGTAGGCCAGCGCCGCGAACGGCCACACCCCGCCGTAGTGCCCGAACGCCGGCCCGTAGTCGGTGTCCAGCCGCATCAGGCCCAGGCCGTAGCCGTCCATCAGCCCCGCGTCCGGGTGGGTGACCGCCGTGGCGTCCTGCATCTCCGTCAGGGTCTCCGGCTCCAGCAGGGTGTCCAGGGCGTCCAGCAGGGCCACCATGTCCGCGGGGGTGCTCACGACGCCGCCGTCGAGCTTGCCCGCCTCGCTCATCACGCGGGCGGTCACCTCGCTGTGGTCGACCAGCGCGCCGTTTCGTAAGGATCCGTAGCCGCGGACCAGGGCGGTGGGGCCCTCGCTGCGGCCCCAGGAGTCCGTCAGGCCCGCCGGCTCGGTCACGAGGGTGTGCACCGCCTCGTAGGCCGACTGGCCGGTGACGTCCTCCAGGATGAGGGCCAGCAGCAGGTAGTTGCTGTTCGAGTACGACAGGTCCTCCCCCGGGGCGAACAGGGGGCGCGCGTCGTAGACATACGCCTCCAGGGTCTCCCGCACGGTCATCGCCTCGACGCCGCCGTTGAAGACCTCCAGGATGAAGGTGGCGTCGACGTAGTCGGGGAATCCGGTCCGGTGGCTCAGGAGCTGGCGCACCGTGGCGACCTCGGCGCCCGCGATGTGCGCGACGACCTCGGCGGGCAGGTGGTCCCGGATCGGGTCGTCGAGGGAGAGCGCGCCCTGGTCCACCAGGCGCAGCGCGGCGGTGGCGCCGAAGACCTTGGACACGCTGCCGATGTAGAACCGGTGGCAGGGCTCGGCGGCGATGCCCTGGGACAGGTCGGCCTCGCCCGCCGCGCCCAGCCACAGGCCCTCGGGGGAGCGCACCGCGACGCTGATCGCCGGCAGGCCCAGCGCCAGGCCGTCTTCGAGGATCCCGGCGTAGCGGTCGGCGTGGGGGTGCTCGTCGAAAGCGGGGCTGTCGCAGGCGTAGAAGTCGGGGGAGGGGACCTCGGGGCCGGCGCACGCGCCGAGCAGGACGAGGGGGATGAAGCGGCGCATGGAGGGCTCCTCAGGACCGGCCGAAGCGGTGCTCGACGCCGACGTGCAGCATCACGTGGGTCATGAAGGGGAGGGCGTTGTTGACGTGGAACGGGGCGTCGAAGGTCGCGCCGTACTGGACGAGCGCCGACCAGCGGGCGGCGACGGGCACCTCCAGCCCCAGGCGCAGGGTCGCGCTCGCGCCGGGCTGGCCCAGGTGGGTCCGGGGCTCGAAGCTGCCGTCCCCCTGGGGCGTCCAGGTGGGGCCGGGGTAGATCGCCAGCTTGGGGCCCAGGCCGGCGTGGACCGAGAGGCCGGTCCAGCGGGTGGCCCAGAGGGTGGTCTGCCACTCGGCGCCGAGGGCCAGGCTGGTCTCCACCAGCGGGTGGTAATAGCCGCTCGCCGACAGCCACAGCCGGTGATCGAGCCGGTCGCCGCGGCGCTCCCACAGGGACACCCCGGCGGCGCCCCCCGGGTGGAGGGGGGCGGCGACCAGGGCCGTGAAGGGCAGGGCGGTCATCTCGTTGAAGGCGGTGACCCGCAGGCGCGGGCCCTCCGCGGGCACAGGGGCGGCGGCCAGGGCGGCCCCCAGGGTGAGGAGCAGCGTGCTCATGGGTCCTCCGATGGGTGTGCTCCTGGGACACCGGGGCGGGCGTGGGCTGTCACCCGGCCCGCGCGCGCCCTGACACATCGCAGCCCCGGGTCGGCACGCCCCTGGGATACGCTTCCTGCAGAGGCCTGCGCTCTCGACGAGGAGACCCCCGATGACGACCCGCCTGCTCCCCCTCCTGACCGCCCTCGGGCTGCCCTCCACCGCCCTGGCCCAGTACGTGCCCGGCGACCTCTACCTGGCCAACCCGCAAGAGAACTACGAGATCTACGACGTCACCAACGGCGGGGATGTCTCCAACGCCATCGCGGCCTACGCCAACGACTACAACGCCGGACAGCTCACCTGGAGCCTCGACCTCCGAACGATGTACCTGAGCCTGTACAGCGCCGGCCAGGTCATCGCGATCGACCAGAACGGCAACGTCAGCACCTACGCCACCGGCCTGAGCGGCCCCACCGGGCTGCTCGTGCTCCGCGACGGCACGATGCTGGTCTCCCAGTACAACGGCGGCAACGTCCTGGACATCACCGGCGGCGGCAACTTCTCGAACACGAGGCCCCTGGTCACCGGGCTGAGCGGCCCCCGCAACCTCGTGGAGCTGGACGACGGGCGCATCCTGGTGTGCGACCAGAGCCTGGGCGGCGTCTACAACGTGCCCTACCCCTCCGGCGGCGCGGCCACCGCCTTCGCCACCAACCTGGGGCAGAACCGCACCATCGTGCAGGACCCGATCACCGGGCACATCTACACCGCTGGGGGCTACGGGGTCTACGACATCACCAACGGCGGGGCGATCACCAGCGCGGACCTCTACGCCAGCGGCCAGAGCTTCTTCGCCGTGGCCATCGACGACGTGGGCAACATGTACGCCGGGAACCTCGGCGGCTCCCAGCTCTGGGACATCACCGGGGGCGGGGACTTCGCCAGCGCGCGGGCCTGGGCCAGCGGCATCGGCTCCATCGAGAGCGCCTTCAACGCCGTGCCGAGCTTCTCGGTGTGCGGCGACGGCGTGCCGGAGGGGGGGGAGGACTGCGACGACGGCAACGAGGATGACACCGACGCCTGCCTGAGCGACTGCACCTCGGCGACCTGCGGCGACGGCTACACCTGGAGCGGCAACGAGGACTGCGACGACGGCAACACCGACAACACCGACGCCTGTCTGAGCGACTGCTCCCCCGCCGAGTGCGGTGACGGGTTTGTGTGGGATGGTGTGGAGGGCTGCGATGACGGCAACGCCGACGACACCGACGCCTGCGTGGCCTGCGCCCCCGCCGAGTGCGGCGACGGGTTTGTGTGGGATGGCATGGAGAACTGCGACGACGGCAACGCCGAGGACACCGACGCCTGCCTGAGCGACTGCACCTCGGCCACCTGCGGCGACGGGTTCGTGTGGGCGGGCAATGAGGACTGCGACGACGCCAACCTGGACGACTCCGACGACTGCCTGAGCAACTGCGAGGCGGCGAGGTGCGGCGACGGGTTTGTATGGAATGGATCCGAGGCGTGCGACGACGGCAACGACGACGACACCGACGACTGCGCGCAGTGCGCGGCGGCGGTGTGCGGTGACGGGTTTGTGTGGGATGGTGTGGAGGGCTGCGACGACGGCAACACCGACGACGGCGACGGCTGCGACGCGAGCTGCGAGGTCGAGGAGGAGCCGGGCGACGACACCGGGATCGGCGGCGGCGACGACAAGGACTGCGGGTGCAGCCAGGCCGGCGGCGGCGCCTCGGCGGGCTGGCTGGCGCTGCTCGGGCTGATGGTGCTGCGGCGCCGCCGGGAGGCGGCGAAGCGATGACCCTGCTCCTTCTGGCTGCAGCGGCCCTCGCGGAGGACCCCACCTTTGACATCCCCCCGGAGCTGCTGTGGGACGGGTCGCCGCCCATCCGGGTCCAGGGGACCGACGGCGGCGTCGCTACGCTCACCGAGGCCCCCTATCCGCCGCTGCCCGAGGAGGTCGACCCGGAGCGCCCCCCGACCTGCAAGGCCACCTTCGAGTTGGGCATCATGCGGCACGTCCAGCTTCGCGCCTACTGTGCACAGTGGATCAAGGAGACGCTGGAGGAGTGGCGCTTCTCGGGCTGGACACCGGCCGAGGGCAAGGCCACCGTCGAGGTGGACGTCACGCTCCGGCTGGAGCGGACCGGGCCGGACACCTGGGCCTGGGCGCGCGTCCTGAACACCATCGAGCGCTCCGAGTCCGGCCCGGTTGAGCCGATGGTGCCCCAGAGGCCCTCCGCGAACGTCGGCTACGAGCGCGCGCAGCCCCGGAAGACCGTGGCGCCGGACTACCCCCCGGAGGCCCGCGCGCAGGGCATCGAGGGGTCCTGCGTCGTGCGCATCTTCATCGACGCGAAGGGCGTACCCAGCAGCGTGGAAGTCACCCAGTGCCCCGAGGCCCTCAAGGAGGCCGCGCGGGAGAACGCCATGCAGTGGCGGTTCTATCCGGCGAAGTACGATGGCGTGCCCCGGACGGGCGACTACATCATGCGGGTGAACTTCAAGTTGAACTGAGCGGGAGCTTGCATGACGCCGCTGATCCTCGTCTCCCTCGCCGCCGCCGCGGACCTGCAGGTCCCGGTGGACCTCCACGACACCCACATGGGCACCGTGCGCCTGGTGAGCGCGCCGCTGCCCCCCCCGCGGACCGAGCCGACCCGAAACACCCCCTGCGGCACCGCCATCGAGGCGGTCGCAGGTCTCCCGCCGCTCGTCGCCAGCTCCTGCCCCCCGGAGGTCCGCGAGGCGCTGGAGGATTGGACCTTCGACGCGATCGCTCCGGCCGAGGGGGAGCACGGCGTGCGGGTCTGGGTGGACTTCCGGCTGGTCCAGGCTGAGGAGGGGGTCTGGACCTGGGTGCCGACCGTCGGTGGCGTCGGGGAGCCGCTGTTCATCGAGATCCTGGGCAAGCACGGGGGCAGCGCCAGGCTGATCGACGCCCCGCTCCCCGACCTCCCCGAGGAGGTCAACCCGGAGGACCCGCCGCGCTGCGCCGGCTCGTTCACGGTGGGCGAGTCGGGCAGCAGCTGGTTCGTGGGCCGCTGCCCTGCAGAGATCGAAGCGCACCTGAAGCACTGGACCTTCGACGGGGTTCGTCCGGCGGCCAGGCGCGGCGTCGTGGACTTCCCGGTGACGATCCAGCTGGAGCAGAACCCCGACGGCACCTGGGCGTGGACGCGGAGCTTCACGGTGGTCCAGCGCTCCGCCAGCGCCGCGCTCTCGGAGCGGGTGCCTGAGCCGCCCCCGCCGGCCCGGCCCGGCTACATCGAGCCGGAGGCCAAGGTCAGGGTGAGGCCGGAGTACCCCAGGGCCGCCCAGCGGAAGGACATGGAGGGGCGGTGCAGGGTGCACATGTTCCTCGACGAGCGCGGCGTGCCCTACGACGCGGTGGTGAGCGAGTGCCCGGAGGTCTTCCACGAGGCGGCCTTCGAGAGCGCGATGAAGTGGCGGTTCTACCCGGCCAAGGAGAACGGGGAGGCCGTCCGCTGCGAGTTCGACCTCTTCATCACCTTCAAGCGGTAGGGGTGGCGCCCCCGTTCAAGCAGGACGCTCGCGCCGAACCGCGTCGCGTCGTCGTAGTCTGAGGAGCCATGTTGCCGCTGAGCGTCCTCACCGTCTTCGCCACCTGCGCGCGCACGCCGCTGCCCCAGGTCCCTGTCGCCCACGACGTGCCCCTGGAGGCCTTCGCGTCCCTCGTCCCCCCTGAGGGCCTGCGGGGCTGGCTGGCCTGCACCTGGCTCGACCCCGACGCCCGGCTTTTGCGGGGCGAGCCACGGGTGCTGACCGTCACCCTGGACGAGGCCCGGTTCGGCGACGTCCGGGTGCCCCTGGACGGGCAGGGCCGACCGGTGGACGGGATCCGGGACCTTTTCCCGCTGTTGGATGAGTCTCTGGCCTGGCGGGAGCGGTCCTGGGCGGCGAGCGAGGCGATCCCCTGCGCGGACGACTTCGCGGACCGGCTGCTGATCCGCGCCCGACCCGAGGTCCCCGTGGAGACCTTGCGCCTGGCGTCCCGCCTGCTCGAACACGCGGAGGTCTGGCTGGAGGTGGACGCGGAGCGGGGCTTCACCCGGACCGCAATCGATCCCGACGGCGACTGCTGGCAGATGGAGATCCTCTCGGTGACGCCGGACGGGACGCTCACTCACGAGAAGCGCCGCACGGCAGGCGCAGACACGCGCGTCTGGGACGCGCGCACGCTGCCCGGGAAGGAGGGGGCGCCGGACCTCGACGCCCTGCGGGCCGTCCTGGACGAGCGCCCCTGGGCCCGGCACGACCTCACCGTGTTGGACGGGGGCACCCTGACCGTCGGCGCTCTTGCCGCGCTGGTGTCGCCGCTGGACCACGCCCGAGACGCCCGGGTGACGCCTTTCGGCGCCTTCGGGCACTTCGACCGTCCCCTCACGCCCTCCGGCCGGGGCGCCACGACCCGGGCGCTGCCCCTGGCCCAGGACATCATGCCTGGGGAGTGCCTGTTCGCGTCAGAGGACCCCACCTGCAAGGGCAGCGACGGTCGCCTGCACCTCCAGGACGCCGACAACTGTCGCGACGGGGCCGCGCTCGCCCTGTTCGAGCTGACCCGGGGCGAGGCGCGTCACCCCGTGGCCGTCGACGAGGACGGGAGGCTGTTCTTCCCCAAGGGGGAGCCGGACGGACAAGGGGTCTGGACGCTGGCCTTCGTCGAGGGCAACCCGTCCCGCGAGGCCGAGGTCATCGCTGGATTGGAGGAGCGCGGGTTTGCCCTGACGGGGCGCTGACGAAGCGCAGCCCTCGCCCCTTGCCGAGCCCCGTTGAGGCTGTCATGGTCTCCCGATGCTGCTGCTCCTGATCCTGGCCTGCGACCGCCCCTGCACCGACCTGGACTGCGACGGCGCCGCCGACCTCGTCTTCGCCCAGTTCCACGACAGCCCCGAGGGCGGCGAGTCCACGGTGTTCTTCGGCGGCCCCGACGGCTTCACCCGCAGCCTGGGCCTGCCCACCCTGGGCGCGATGGGCGCGGCGGTGGGGGACCTCAACCAGGACGACTGGCCCGACGTGGTCTTCGCCAACACCTCGGTGGGGGAGGGCAGCCGGCGCCTGGACTCGGTGGTCTACTGGAACGGGCCCGGGGGCCTGGACCCCGCCGCGCGCACCCTGCTGCCCACGGTGGGCGCCGCCGACGTCACCCTGGCCGACCTGGACGGCGACGGCCACCTGGAGGTCATCTTCCCCAACCGCTACGACGGCGAGACCTACGACGTCGACTCCATGATCTACTGGGGCAGCCCCGACGGCCCGGATGAGGGCGACGTGACGTTGCTGCCCACCGACGGCGCCTCGCGGGCGGCCACCGGCGACCTGGACCAGGACGGCGACGTGGACCTGGTCTTCTCCCAGTTCAACCTCGGGGGTGGGGTCTCGGTGATCTACTGGAACGAGGGGGGCTTCGACCCCGAGCAGCGCACCGAGCTGCCCACCGCGCTGTGCGAAGGCGTGGAGGTGCTCGACGCCGACGGCGACGGGTGGCTGGACCTGGCCTTCGCGAGCTGGTGCGCGGTCAGCGGCTGCGGCGTGCCCTCGCCGATCTACCGGGGCGGGCCCGAGGGCTTCTCCGAGGAGGACCGGGTCGAGCTGGACACCCGCGGCCCCTCGGACATCGAGGCCCGGGACCTGAACGAGGACGGCCACCTCGACCTGGTGCTCACCAACGGCCCCTTCGAGGAGGACGTGGTGAGCCAGGTGCTGTGGGGGCCGGACTGGGACCGCGAGGACCCGCTGCCCACCGAGGGCGGCGCGCAGTCGGGCACCGCGGATCTCGACGGGGACGGGATCCTGGACGTGGTGTTCGCCAACTTCTACGGGCCCGCCGGGGCCGCCGAGCAGAGCGTCGTCTATCTGGGCGATGAGGACGGCTTCGACGCCGACCGGGCCCTCCACCTGCCCACCCCGGGCGGGGCGGCGGCGGTGGCGGTGGCGCCCGGCCGCTGAGCCCTCAGCGCAGCTGATCCCGCATGTCCGGGAAGGCCGGAACCTTCAGCCCCAGCCCGACGTCGAGGTTCGGGCTGATCCGGAGCAAGCCCTTCTGGCTGAGGTCGTGCATCCAGATCTCGACACCCTCGTTCGCGTAGTCGTCGAGGTCCTCCTCGCTCATGCCGGGCTCGCGCAGATCCTCGCGCCAGTCCGGGATGCGGTCCCGCTCCTGGCGGACCACGTCGTAGCGGTCGGGGGCGCGACCCGTGCGCAGCGTCCGTCGGGTGACGTCCAGAAGCATCGCCCCCGCGTCGCCGGGGTGCGCGGCGTTGAAGCGCTCGGCGAGCGCGTCCTGCCAGCCCTGGGCTCCGCCGCGCAGCAGCACCGCGACCCCCAGCTTCCACGCCGCTGTGCGGGTGCAGGAGAGGGCGGGGTGGTCCTCGGCGGCCACCGCGAGGGCCTCGGCCATCGTGGCCTTGTCGGCCGTGGAGAGGGCCTTGTCCAGACCCTTGGGGCGCTTCCGCGCGAGGTGGATGAGCCGCTCGACCGTCACCGCCATGACAAGCCTCCGTTCCTTGGGGCAGGGGGTTCTACGTCGGCATCCTACCTCTACCGGGCCTTCCCTGCCTGGACCGGGGAGACCCCCGGAGACGGTACGAACGGCCGCGGTTCACGGCCCCCCCGGGCGCGGGGTCCGTTGCGGGCGCCGACGACGTGCCATATGGGGCGGCACCATGAACGACGCCCCTCCGGACCTGGCGCGGCTGCCCGCGGACATCCCGCTGCCCCGCATCGTGCGCCGGGACCCCACCGCCGCACCGCCCGGCTGGCCGGAGGCGTGGCGCCTGACCCTGCGCATGGACCCGGAGACCCCCGAGGTCGGCTTGCTGCGGGTCTACCGGATCGCGCCGCCCCGGGCGCCACGCCTGACCGTGCTGTATTCCCACGGTGGCAGCATCCGCCCGGATCCGGTGGTGGGGTCCGGCCTGTGGCGCGCGCTGCTGGCCGAGGCGGGCCGCCGGGACCTGCCGATCCGCTTCGTCGCCGTCGACCACCGGGGCGCCCGCTGCGAGGAGGCGAAGCAGCGCTTCACCCTGGCGGATCGGGTGAACGACCTCGCGATCGCGCGCGCGCTGGCCGGGGACGACGCGCCGCTGGCCCTGATGGGCAACAGCATGGGCGGGCACGTCGCCCTGATGGCCGCGCGCTCGCTCGGGGTGCGGCGGCTGGCCCTGGTCAACCCGGGGGTCTACGGGGCCGCGGCCCACGACGTGCCGCTGGGTCCCCGGTTCAGCGCGGCGATCCGCGCGCCGGGCTCCTGGCACGCCTCTCCCGCCTTCGACGCGCTGGCGGCGCTGCTTCAGGGGGGCGGCCGGGCCATCATGCTGGCCAGCCGCGCGGACACCGTCATCCCCGACGCGCTCAACGCGAAGCTGGAGCAGACCATCGTGCGCTTCGGCGGCCCCCGGGGGTGCGTGAAGTTCTCGACCGCCGGCCACACCGGGATGGACCCGAGCGTCCCCGGGGACCTGCTGGACTTCCTCAGCGTGTCGGAACAGTAGCGTCGGGGAATCGGCGGTTTTTTCGTTGGCGGGAGGGATGTGGTTCGAGCGGCGGCGTGCCCGGTTCGGGTCGTCCGTCACGGACTCCAAGATCTGAAGGTCCGTCACGGACAGACAGAGGGCCCGGAGAACTCTTGGTAAACGTCACGTATCGACGCGTGCCCGCGATGGTCCGCCGAGGTAGTTGAAGTCCTCTGAGACCGAAATCAGGCCTACAAGCGACGCTGGCAATACACCGCGCCCACGCGTCGATCCGTTACGACAACCTCCGATACCTTCGAGGGCTCTGTCTGTCCGTGACGGACCTTCAGATCTTGGAGTCCGTGACGGACGACCCCGCACGGCCCGACGCCATCACATCACGCTCCATCGGACCCGCGCCCCCAAGCATCCTGCCTCGCCGTCAGCTCTTCCCCCGCCGCTACCGCCACCGCCTCCCGCGCCAGGCCCGCCAGCTCCCGCAGCAGCGCCCCGTGCGCGCTGCGCCCCCGCCAGGCCAGGACCAGGGCGCGCCCCACGCCGGTGGAGGTGAAGGGCAGCACGCGCACCCGGGCCCGCCCGACCTCCACGGGCACCGCCATCGCCGGGAGCACGCTGGTGCCCAGGCCGGCGGCGACCATCTGCACCAGGGTGGGCAGGCTGGTCGCCCGGTAGGGGGACTCCTGGACCCCGGGCCGCAGGCACAGCGCCAGGGCGTGGTCCCGCAGGCAGTGACCGTCCTCCAGCAGCAGCAGCTCCTGGTCGTTGACGTCCTGCGGCGCGACCGGCTCGCGCAGGGGGTGGCCCGGGGGCACGATCATGTGGAAGCGCTCCCACCCCAGGTCCTCGTGGACGGCGCCGGGCAGGGCGGGCGGATCCGCGATGAGCATGGCGTCGAGCTGGCCGTCGGCCAGGGCGCGCTCGCAGGCCTCGGTCTTCATCTCCAGCCAGTGGACCCGCGGGGCGGGGGCGCGGTCCTGCAACAGGGCGCTGAGCGCGGGCAGCAGGTAGGGCGCGACCGTGGGGATGATCCCGACCCGCAGCGTGACTGCGTAGGGGTCGACGAGCGCGCGGGCGGCCTCGCGCAGATCGGCGGCCTGGTCCAGCGCCTCCCGCATCCGGGGCAGCAGGGCCCTGCCCGCGGCGGTGGGGTGGCTGCCCCGGGCGCCGCGCTCGAACAAGGGGACGCCGAGCGCCGCCTCCAGCCGGGCGATCTGGGCGCTCAGCGCGGGCTGGGACACCGCGCAGGCCTCGGCCGCCTGACCGAAGTGGCCCGCCTCGGCCACCGCCACCGCGTACTGGAGCTGCCGAAGGGAGAAGTCGAAGCTGTGGAACGGATTCATAATCTGAATCTATCAAGAAGATATAAATCTTGTCTTGGAGATTATGAAGCCAGCCGGTGACTCTGAGCATGCCCAAACCAACCGGAGGCACCGTGAAGAACATCCTGACCACCGAGAGCGGCGCGCCCGTCGCCGACAACCAGCACTCCCAGACCGCCGGCCCCGGCGGGCCCGTGCTGCTCCAGGACCACCACCTCCTGGAGAAGCTGGCCCGGTTCAACCGCGAGCGCATCCCCGAGCGCATCGTGCACGCCGTGGGCACGGGGGCCTACGGCACCTTCGAGGTGACCAACCCCGACGTGCCCCGCTGGACGAAGATGAAGCTGTTCGACGCCGTCGGCAAGCAGACGAAGGTGTTCGTGCGCTTCTCCACCGTGGCCGGCTCCAAGGGCGCGCCGGACACCGCCCGCGACCCCCGGGGCTTCGCGGTGAAGTTCTACACCGAGCACGGCAACTGGGACCTGGTGGGCAACAACACCCCCATCTTCTTCCTGCGCGACGGCATCAAGTTCCCCGACTTCATCCACTCCCAGAAATACGACCCCTACACCAACGCCCAGGAGCCGAACAACGTCTGGGACTTCTTCTCCCACTCCCCCGAGGCCACCCACCAGTTCGTCTGGCTGTTCGGCGACCGGGGCATCCCGGCCTCCCTCGCGCAGATGGACGGCTTCGGCTCCCACACCTTCCAGTGGATCAACGCCGAGGGCGAGCGGTTCTGGGTGAAGTTCCACTTCAAGACCGACCAGGGCATCTCGACCCTCACCAGCGATGAGGCCGCCCGGCTGGGCGCGGACCCGCAGGCGCTGCAGAAGGAGCTCTACGGCCGGCTGGAGCGGGGCGAGCACCCCTCCTGGACCCTCAAGGTCCAGGTCATGCCCGAGGCCGAGGCCCAGGGCTACCGGTTCAATCCCTTCGACCTCACCAAGGTCTGGCCCTACGCTGATTACCCGCTGATCGAGGTGGGCCGGATGACCCTGCACTCCCCGCCCGACAACTACTTCGCCCACGTCGAGCAGTCCGCGTTCGACCCGGCCCACTTCGTGCCGGGGGTCGGCCCCTCCCCCGATCGCATGCTCCAGGCCCGGCTGTTCGCCTACGGCGACGCCCACCGCTACCGCCTGGGCATCAACCACACCCTGCTGCCGGTGAACACCCCCCAGGGGCGGGCCGGCGGGGCCCGCAACTACGGGCGGGATGGCTGGATGCGGGTGGGCGACAACGGCGGCCGCGGCCCCAACTACGAGCCCAACAGCCGGGGCGGCCCGGCGCAGACCGGCCAGGACGAGGGCGCGCAGGTCCCCACCGACGGCCCCAGCGGCGCGTATGTGCCCCACACCCACCCCGAGGACGACGACTTCGTGCAGGCCGGCATGCTCTACCGGGTCATGGACGAGGCCGCGCGCCAGCGGCTGGTGGACAACCTCGCCGGCAGCCTGAGCCAGGTCACCCTCCCGGGGGTCGTGGCGCGCAGCGTGGGCTACTTCGCCGCGGCCGACGCGGCGCTGGGCGAGCGCCTGCACGCGGCCCTCGTGGCCCTGAAGGCGGCGTGATGAACGCCCCGATCGACGCCTTGGAGGCGCGCGCGGTGGCCCTGGTCCGGGAGGCCTTCGCGGCCGCCCGGGCGGGCGACGCCGAGCGTCTGGACGCCCTGCTCGCCGCTGGTGTGCCGGTGGGGGTGGCCAACGAGCGCGGGGACACGCTGCTCATGCTGGCCGCCTATTACGGCCACCCTGACGCCGTCGCGCGGCTGCTGGCGCGGGGCGCGGAGCCTGACAGGGCGAACGACAGAGGGCAGGTGCCCCTGGCCGGAGCGGCCTTCAAGGGCCTCTGCGCGGTGGCCGAGGCGCTGCTGGACGGTGGGGCGTCGGTCGACGGGGCCGGGCCGGATGGCCGAACACCGCTTATGATCTCTGCGATGTTCGATCAGGCCGAGGTCATCGAGCTGCTGCTGGCGCGCGGGGCCGACCGCGAGCGCCGGGACGTGGGCGGCCTGCGCGCCGTGGACCTCGCCCGCATGGTCGGGGCCCCCCGCGCGGCGGGGCTGCTGGCGTGAGGCGGGTGTGGCTGGCCTCCGGCCTGGTGTTGACCGCGCTGGCGATCGTGGGCGCGATGCTCCCGGTCATGCCGTCGACGGTCTTCGCCCTGGGGGCCGCCGCCTGCTTCTCCCGCAGCTCCCCGCGGTTCGAGGCCTGGCTGCTGAACCACCCCCGGATGGGCCCCTCGGTGCGGGCCTGGCGCCAGCAGCGGGCCGTGCCCACCCGGGCCAAGGTCGTGGCGGTCTCCATGATGGCGGTCTCGGTGGGCATCGTCGGGCTCACCGCGCCCCCGGCCGTGGTCGTGGGCGTGGCGGCGGTGCTCGCCTGCGTGGCGATCTACCTGATCACCCGCCCCACCCCGACGCTGGCGGGTGGGGGGATGAAGGCACCCTGAAGGCCTCGGTCTGCGCCACGGCGGGGTCGAAGTGCCGGGCGCGCACGGCGCGGTAGGCCGGATCGCCCATGAAGCCGGCGGCGTCCTCCTCGGTGGGGAACTCGATGAGCAGCACGCGGCCGGGCGCGAAGCCGGCGGGGTGGATGTGCGCGGTGCCCTCGACGTCCAGCACGAACCGGCCGCCGTGGCGGGCGAGGTGGGGGGCCATGGCCGCGCGGTAGCGGGCGTAGCCGGCGGGATCGGCGATGTCGAGGGCGACGAGGCGCAGGACGGGCATGGGGACCTCTGGGGGACGGGGGCTCACGGGGTCGGCAGGCCGAGCGCCTCCAACTCCCGGGTGGTGTAGCGGGGGGTGATGTGCCTGGGGCAGTTCAGGTCCCAGGCCTCGACGTGGATGAGGATGACGCGCTCGACGCGCTCCCCCTCTGAGGCGGCCAGGGCGGCCCGCGCGGCCACCGGGGGGCTGGCCTCCCCCCACTCCAGAACCTCGGCCCGGCCCCAGAGCTTCAGCCGGCGCCGGCTCGGGTAGTCCATCGCGAAGAGCATCACCCGGGGGTTCTCGGAGAGGTTGCCCACAGTGATGTACTGGCGGTTCCCGGCGTAGTCGGCGAAGGCCAGGGTGCGGGGGTCGACGACCGCCAGGAAGCCCGGCGCGCCGCCCCGGTGCTGCACGTAGGGCTGACCGTCGGCGGAGGCGGTGGCCAGGTAGACCGAGTCCCGGGCCTGGAGGAAGGCTTGAAGCTCGGGGGTGAGGTCCTGGCCGAAGTCCCGGCGCGCGTACGCCGCCCGGGAGCCCCGTCGGGCCTGGGCCTCCTTCACGGCGGGGCTGAACGCGACGTCGCTGTGGAGGGCGAGGTGTTGGACGCCCCGGGTGGGGCCGGTGCTGGGCATGGGTGCTCCTGGAGGGCGCGGTCGCGCGCCGTCCCTCTCAGTCTTACCGTTCATGATTCAGCGCACTACATGGCCATTTAGAGATAGATTGTCCATGAATCGAAGACAAAGGACGCGCTGTGGACCGACTCGAGTGCATGGAGGCTTTCGTCCGGGTCGTGGAGGCCGGCAGCTTCACCGAGGCCGGGCGGCGGTGGGGCCGGTCCAAGGCGGCGGTCAGCAAGTACGTGGGGCAGCTTGAGGACCACCTCGGGGTGCGCCTGCTGCGCCGCACCACCCGCACCTTGAGCCTCACCGACGCCGGGCGGGCGCACCTGGAGCCCTGTCAGCAGGTGCTCGGGCTGATCGACGAGTCGGAGCGCCAGCTCCAGGCCGAGCACGCCGCGCCCCGGGGGCGGCTGCGGGTCACCGCGCCCCCCGGCTTTGTCTCCCGCTACCGGTGCGAGATCCTGACCGACTTCCTGCGGCGCCACCCGCAGGTTGAGCTGGAGCTGGACCTCACCAACCGGATGGTGGACCTGGTGGAGGCCCGCATCGACGTGGCCATCCGCCTGACGAAGCCCGACGACTCCTCCCTGGTGGCCCGGCGGCTGGGGCCCGCGCCGCTGGTGCTGGTGGCCTCCCCGGCGTACCTCGCCGCGCACGGCACGCCGACCTGCCCCACCCAGCTCGCCGACCACCCCTGCCTGCTGGACACGAACTTCCGCTTCCACCCCCGCTGGCCTTTTCGGGTGGGCAAGCAGCGGCTGGTCGTGGAGGTCTCCGGGCCGCTGCGGGTCAACAGCCCGCTGCCGGTTCGGGACCTCGCGCTGGACGGGCTGGGCGTCGGGCTCACCCCGCGGCTGCTGGTGGAGGAGCACCTGGCCTCGGGCGCGCTGGTGGAGCTGCTGCCGGGCACGGTGGACACCGACTGGTCGGTCTGGGCGGTGACCAGCGAGCGGCGGCACCTCTCCGCGCGGGCGCGGGTGTTCATCGAGCACCTGCAGGAGGTGTTGCGGTGAGCGCCCCCCGCCTTGCGCTCACCGCAGAGGAGCTTCACCGGACTGCAGCCCTGGAGCGCCGACGGAGCGCCGCGGCCAGGCCGCCCAGCAGCAGGAGGATCAGGCCGGGCTCGGGGGTCGCCGTCGAGCAGCCGCCGGACTTGCCGCTGCCATCGCCGGTGTCGTCTCCGCCTCCGGTGTCGTCGCCGCCCTCCGCGCAGCCGTTGGCGTCGACCGTCGCGCTGGCCTCGGTGCCGGGACACTGGTCCTCGTTCCCGCAGACGCCGTCGCCGTCCTCGTCGTTGTCGGCGTCGTTGGGGCAGGCGTCGTCGGCGTCGGCGATCCCGTCGCCGTCCGAGTCGAAGCCCGCGCACAGCGTGTTGATCCGGTAGATGCTGAGGGTCAGGCCCCCCTGGTTGTCCGAGTAGTTGCTGTCCACCAGGGAGATGGTGCCCGGCTGGGACTCGGTGATGCAGAAGCGGAGGATCTCGGTGTTCTGGGAGGCCAGGACATCGGTCTCCCAGACCCCGCGTGGGTCTCCGGCGCCGGGGTTGCCCTGGAAGGTGCCGTCGACGTCCGTGGCGACGGTGTAGGAGGTGATCCAGCCATGGTCGCAGTCCCCGCCGTCGGTGTCGCAGCCGCTGACGTCGCCCCAGGGGTTCCAGGCGTACCAGGACTGCGCGACGACCTCAAGCTCGTAGTCGCCGGGTTCGAAGGTGTAGTCGGCGCCGTTGGCGCTGTCGGCTGCGTCCATCTCCAGGAAGATGAACTCGCCGACGTTGAACGCGAACGCCGGGGAGGTGGTCAGCAGGCCGACCAGGGTGAAGGGGAGGATCTGAGCGGCGCGGTGGAGGGTCATGGGGGTCTCCTCGATGGGGCCCGCCGCCCCGAGGGCGCGGCGGGCGGATGGGGGAAGGGTGCTCAAGCGTTGGCGGTCCGGGCGCGTCGACGGAGCGCCGCGGCCAGGCCGCCCAACAGCAGGAGGATCAGGCTGGGATCGGGGGTGACCGCCGAGCACCCGCCGGACTTGCCGCCGCCGCCGCCGTCGGTGTCGTCGGTGGCGCTGGTGTCGTCGGTGGCGCTGGTGTCATCGGCGGTGGTCCCGGTGTCGTCGGTGGCGCCGGTGTCGTCGGTGGCGGTGGGGCAGCCATCGCTGTCCACCTCGGCGCCGGCCTCGGTGCCGGGGCACTGGTCCACGTCGCCGCAGACACCGTCGCCGTCCTCGTCGTTGTCGGCGTCGTTGGGGCAGGCGTCGTCGCTGTTGGCGATCCCGTCGCCGTCATCGTCGAGGCTCGCGCAGGCGCTGTTGACGCGGGTGAAGTAGAGGCTCAGGCCGCCGCTGTTGTCGGAGTAGTTGCCGTCGTTGAGGTAGACCCGGGCGGACTGGGTCTCGGTGATGCAGACGTGCAGGATCTCGGCGTTGGCGAAGGCCAGCTCCTTGGTCTCCCAGATGTTGTTGGGGTCGCCGGTGCCGGCCGTGTTGCCCTCGAACTCGCCGTCGACCGACGCGTCGACGATGAAGCGGGTGATCCAGCCGTGGTTGCAGTTCGCGCCGTCGGCGTCGCAGCCGCTGGAGGCGCCCCAGGGGTTCCAGGCGGAGTAGTTGAGCTGGACGACCTCGAACTCGTAGTCGCCGGGGTCGAGGGTGTAGTTGCCGCCGTTGTTGCTGTCGCGGGCGTTCATCTCCAGGGACGCGATGGCGCCGACGTCGAACGCGAGCGCGGCGGGCGCCGTGATCAGGCCGAGAAGGGCGAGGGCGGTGAAGCGAGCGGTGGGGTGGATGGACATGAGGGTCTCCTTCGAGTGGATGGGCGCCCGTCGGCGTTTGCGACGGGTTCGCCCCCCCAAGGAGCAAGCGTCGTGCCAGGGCCCGATCCCCGCTCAGGGCCTCATCCAGGCCGAGCGGCCCGCTGGATTCCGTCTGCAGACGCATCTGCAGATGAATACGGGGGCGTCAGCGGCGGGCGGCCTCGATGGGCGCCCAGCCCGGCGCGGTCTTCAGCGCGTCCAGCGTCGGGTCCATGGCGAGCCGGTCCGCCATCACCTCGGGCGCGGGCGCCCGGTCGACCGCGCGGACGACGGCCTCCACGGCCTCATCGAGCACGCCCCCGGCCAGGTGCACCCGCGCCAGCTCCACCTGCGTCTCCGCGACGAGCCGGTCCCGATCCGCCTGCGCCCGGGGATCCGTGGCAGGGGGGAGGCCCTCGGTCAGGGCCACCGCCGCCTCCAGGTCCGACCGCGCGCTGTCCAGGGCGCCCCGCCGCCGCCAGGCCGCGCCCCGGTGGGCGAGCAGCCAGATGAGGTCGTCGGCCGAGGCGGACTTCGGCGTGCGGGCCCGGACCAGCAGCTCCTCGAGCTGGGGGGCGTCCTCCGGGTGCGCGTCCAGCGGGCCACCGGCGGCCCGGAGCACGGGCAGCAGCCCGTCTCCCAGCAGGCCGCGCAGGAGCTGGCCGAGCTGGTCGGCGCGGAGCAGCAGGAGATCGTCCGTGAGCCCGTCCAGATCGGGATCCTCGCGCAGCGCCTCCGCGAGGAGGGCCTCGGCCCCGGCCCGCTCCCCCAGCGCCTCCAGGGCGGTCGCGCGGGCCAGCCGGTCGGCCACCGAACCCTCGGCGGGGAGCAGGGACAGCGCGCGTTCGTACGCGCCCCAGGACAGCGCCAGCCAGGCTTCCTCGGAGGGCGAGGGGGGGACCGCGCGGGGGGTGAGGCCGGACAGCTCGACGCGCAGGATGCGGAGGGCGGCGACCCCACCGATGGTGGTGTTGGACTTGAGGACCAGCGCGAGGTCCTCGCCGTCGCCCAGGTCAGCCTTCATCGCATAGCGGACGGAGAAGTCCTCGCCCTGGGGGCGCGTGACGGTGCAGCGCGCCACCTCGACCTGCGGGTCGTACTGCCAGGTGATGGTCACCTCGCCCAGCAGCGGGTCGGTCTCGTCGTTGAAGTTCTTCTGGGCTTCGAAGGGGGCGCCGGGGCAGATCACGCCCCGGCCGCGCCGGCCGCCGCCGCCGGTGGACAGCACCACGAGGGCGAGCGGCGACCTGCGCTCCGGGACCCGGAAGCGCAGCTCCCAGCCCGTGCCCCAGTCCATCTGCCCCAGCGCCAGGGTCACGCTCAGCCGGAGCGGCGCCCCCTCCGCGCGGACGGGCAGGGCGAGCACCTCGGCCGCGCCGACGCTCTCGAGCACGAGCCCGTCGGCCCAGCCCGCGCCCATCGGACGCAGGAGACGCCAGAGCGGGTCCGCCGGGTGGGTGAAGTCCACGGTGGTCTGCGGCTTGAGCAGCCCCTTCAGGGCGTCCCGGTGCGCGGCCAGGCCCGGCGGCGGCTCCGGGAGCGCCAGCCGGCGGGTCGCGGCCTCGATCGCCAGGGCGAACTGCCCATCGTCGAGGAAGAGCCGGGTGGCCTCCTCCAGGTGCTGGGCGGCCTGCGCGGGGTCCTCTCGGGCTGCGCGCGTCCGCACCTGCCCGGCCGCCTCGCGCTGGCCGGCCTCCTCCAGCAGCGCGGCGGCGCGGAGCAGGGCGTCCACCGACGCGCTGGCGCTGAGGTCCGCGATGTCGAGCATCCGCTCGGCGGCCACCTCCGGCATGCCCAGGACGGCGAGGACCTCGGCGCGGCGCCAGGTGTCCCGCAGCGCCGGGTCCAGCCCGGCCGGGGGGGCGGGGAGCGCGGGATCGGGCAGCGGCATCGTGGAGAGGACGTCGCCGCCCGCGCCCAGCACCCGCACCGCGTCGTCGTCCGAGGGCACGCTCACCAGCAGCTCGTCGTCGCCGTCGCCGTCCAGGTCCACGGGGCGCAGCGCGGCGAGGCCCGGCAGGGGGCTGGCGGCGCCACCGTCCCCCGGGAGGACCCAGGGCCAGGCGTCCGGGGAGCCGGAGATCAGCTCGTCCAGGCCGTCGCCGTCGAGGTCTCCCACCAGCAGGCGGTGCACCCAGGGCCCCTTGCCCCAGCGCCCCTGGCCGCTCGGCAGGTCGTGGTGTCCGAGGGGGGTCAGCCGCCCGTCGGCGAAGGCAAACCGGTGGATCCCCGGCGGCGCGCCCTGGGGGGTGTCCGGGCCGAAGATGCTCAGGTTCAGCCGGGACCAGGGCGGGGGGGTCACCAGCACGGCCAGCTCGCGCTCGCGCCCGCGCCCGCGCTCGCGGCGCGCCAGGTGGAGGCCGACCACCAGGCCGAGCTGCACCCGGTCCTCCATCACGAGCGCCCCGTCGACCGACGCCAGGACCCGCACGTCGTAGGCCCCCCACTGGCCGGTGCCCACCACCAGCTCCTCGCGGCCGTCGCCGTCGAGGTCCCCGCCCAGCAGGGCGTTGATCTCGGAGTTGGCCGCCCAGGTCCGCCGGTGGGCGAGGGTGGTCTCCCAGCCGCTCGGGCCCTCGGTCAGGCGCAGCAGCTCCCGGTCGTCGTCGAGGTAGATCTCGGCCACGCCGTCGCCGTCGAGGTCCGCGGCGGCGGCCCCCCGGCTGACCCTGCAGGGCCACTCGTGGAGGGTGTGCACCGCGTCGTCGCGCCACTGCACGAGGCGGCACGCCGGGGCGCGCCCGACCACCGCCAGGCCGGGGGGGAGGCCCGGCCCGGAGACCGGGTGGGGGGTGCGCCCGACCAGCTCCATCGTGGCCCGCAGCGGGAGGCCCGGGGTGGGCTCGACCACCGTGACCGTGGGGTCGCCCCGCCTCAGCAGGGCCAGCTCGGTCCGGCCGTCTCCGTCGATGTCCCAGGGCAGCGCCGAGGTGGCCTGCCAGGGGGTCTCGACGCTGCGGGAGAGCAGCACCCCCAGCGGCCCGCCGACGGCGAGGTCCCGCCGGGTCTGGGCGTCGAACGCCGCGAGCACATCCAGCGGGGGCCGGGTGAGGGCGTCGGGGGCCGCCGCGCGCAGGAGGGCGAGCGAGATGGAGAGGCGGTCCCAGTCGTCGAGGGCGCGGCTGGCCTCGGCCAGCGCGGTGAGGGCAGCCCGCTGGTCGTCGGCGTGGTCGGCCAGGGCGTAGGCCGTGCCCAGGGCGGTCCACATCTCGTCGTCGGCCTCCCGCTCCCGCAGGCGCTGCCCCCACCGGAGCCACGCTTCGCTCAGCGCCCGGGTCCCCCGGTGCTCCTCGAAGCGGGCGAAGGCCTGGAAGCCCTGCCGCGCGGCGTCAAGGTCTCCGGCGCGCAGGAGCGTGTCGGTGCGCCGCTCCATCTCCCCGCGTCGGGTCTCGGCGCGGGCCTCCCGGCGGGCGGCCTGCAGGCTCTGCAGCGCGCCGGAGAGCGGCAGGGCCACGGCGAGCCCCAGCAGCAGGAGGACCACCGCCACCCGCCGCCGGTTGCGGCGCAGCGCCCCCCGGACCCAGATGCGCAGGTCGGCGCCGCTGGGGTGGATGGTCTCGGCCC
This sequence comes from Alphaproteobacteria bacterium, assembly GCA_020632795.1. Lineage (GTDB taxonomy): Bacteria > Myxococcota_A > UBA796 > UBA796 > CAJQPC01 > JACKEV01. Next base: position 73,986 of record JACKEV010000015.1, on the reverse strand, counting down.
GCTGCCAGGCCTCGAGCTGCTCGACGAAGGCCAGCATGCTGGGGAAGCGGTCGCCGGGCTCCCGGGCCATCGCGCGACGGCAGATCCGGGCGAGGTCGGCGGGGACCTCCGGGCGCTGGATGGGGGGCGGCTCCTCCTCGATGGCCCGGCGCAGCGCGTCCAGCGGGATCTTCGCGGGGAAGGGCCGCTGCCCGCTGAGCATCTCGTAGAGCACCACGCCCAGGGCGTACTGGTCGCAGGCCGGGGTCACCGCGCCGCCGAGCGCCTGCTCGGGGGCCATGTAGGCGGGGGTGCCCAGGAGCTGGGTGTCCCGGGTGAGCCGGGTCCCCTCCGCGTCGATCTCCTTGACCAGCCCGAAGTCGTTGAGGACCGGGCGGCCGTCCTCCATCAGGAGGTTGCCGGGCTTGACGTCGCGGTGGATGAGCCCCTGCGCGTGGGCGGCGGCCAGGGCCCGACCTGCGATGATCGCGATGTCCACGGCCTCACGGACGGGGAGGGGGCCAGATCGCAGCCGCTCGGAGAGGGGGGGGCCGTCGACCAGGCGCATGGCCATCCAGGCCCGGGGGCCGTCGGCGCCGAAGTCCAGGACCTCGACGATGTCCGGGTGCCGGAGCCCCGCCGCCGCCCGCGCCTCCCGCAGGAAGCGGCGCCGGGAGGCGTCATCGGCCAGGTCGCCCCGGCGGAGCACCTTGAGGGCCACGGCCCGGCCCAGGGTGGGGTCCCAGGCCCGATAGACCACCCCCACGCCGCCCCGGCCCAGCTCGTCGCGCAGCTCGTAGCGGCCCAGGGTGGGCGGCCGGGCGAGCGGCTCGTCGGCGAGCGGCGCGTCGTCGCCGGTCGGCGTGACCGTGTCCCACCCGTAGACGTCGTCGCTCATGTCACCTCAGAGGCCAGCCCGAGCGCGGCCGCCCGCAGGCGGAGCCCGCGCGCGGAGACCTCCAGATCCCGGGCCGCCGCCTGCGCGTCCCCGCCGCACCGGCGCAGCGCCGCGCGGACGGTCTCGGCGTCCAGGTCCCGGGCGAGGCGCAGCGTGTCGCTGCGGTCGATCAGCCGGACGAGGGTGTTCCGGGCGACCCCCAGCTCCTCGAGGGCGTCGGAGATGCGCCAGTCGTGCCGCGCCAGCGCCGCGCGGGCGCGGGCCTCGGTGAGCGGCGCGTCGGCCGAGGGAGAGTCGCGGTGCGCCCGGGGCTGCGTGGGGGGCTCCGTTGGCGGCTCCGTGCGGGGCAGGGTCGCGCTGGCGGCGTTGTGGGAGACCGCGGCGATCCGGCAGGCCAGCCCCCGGAGCTGGCGGACGTTGCCGGTCAGCGGCCGGGCCATCAGCTCCCGGAGCAGCTCGACCCCCAGCCAGGGTCGCTCCCGGGAGGGCGGGGCGTCGAGCAGGTGGTCGGCCCCCAGGTCCTCGAGCTGCTCCCGGAGGAAGTGGTGGAGCAGCAGCGGGATGTCGGCCCGGCGCTCCCGCAGCGGCGGGACCCGCAGCTCGAGCGCGCTCAGGCGATGGAGCAGGCTGGCCCGGAAGCGCCCCTCGCCCACCAGGGCGTCCAGGTCCACGTCGGTGGCGGCCAGCACGCGGACCGAGACGCGCCGGGGCGCCGCGCCGATCGGCTGGATCTCGCCCTGGTCGAGGGCCCGGAGGAGCTGGGGCTGCACGTCGAGGGGGGTGTCCCCGACCTCGTCGAGGAGCAGGGTGCCGCCGTGGGCCTTCGCGAGCCATCCGGGGCGCGCGGAGACCGCGCCGGTGAAGGCCCCGGCGGCGTGACCGAACAGCTCCGCGGCGGCCATCGACGGCGGCAGCGCGGCCATGTTGACCGCCAACCAGGGCCCGTCCCGCCGCCGGCTGTGGCCGTGCAGCGCGCGCGCGACCAGCTCCTTGCCTACCCCCGTCTCGCCGCGGATGAGCACGGGCGCCTCGCTCTCGGCGAGCTGGCGGATCTCCTGGCGCAGGTGGAGCATGGCGGGGGTGAGGCCGACCAGCCCGCACCCCTTGAGGGGCGGGGCGGCGTCGGGCTCGGCGAGGTGGAGCCAGAACAGCGCGCAGCCCCCCAGCTCGATGAACGCGCCCTGGCCCGAGAGCTGCGCCCACGGGACCTTGCGCGGGCCGAGCAGGGGCTCGCCGTCGACCCGGGCGCGGAGCGAAGGATCCGACGGCGTCAGGGTCAGGCCCGCGCCGTCCTGCTGGATCCAGAGCGGGCGGCGGCTGATCCGGGGGTGGCCGGGCGGCAGCCCGCGCTCCGCCCCCGGGTTCACGAAGAGCGGCCCGGTGCGGCTCACTCCGACGGGGTGCCCCCCGGACAGGTCGTCGAGCGGCGCCCGCGCGCCGACGCGCCGGCCGTTGGGGTGGTGGAGCAGGGTGAGGGTGGGGCGCAGGCGGGCGGTCGCGGCGGCGGCGTCGCCGTCGTTGATGGTCGAGACGTCCATCGTCGTGCTGAACAGATCCGGGCCGTCCACCTTGCGCGCTCCTCTCAGCATGGGTGAGCCATCATATCGCCGGGGCGGGCCCCCTTCAGGCGCCATGAGGCCAGAGCCTACGGCGCCCCGGTGATCAGCTCCTCCGGCAGACGGTAGCCCGACAGGGCCGGGCGCCCGTAGCTGTCCGTGATCAGCTCCGGGAGGACGATCAGCGTGACCTCCCGGCGGGCGGTCTGCGCGGCGGCGATCCGCTCATAGAGGCGGGGGGTGAGGTCGCAGCGGCTGGCGAGCAGCACGCCGTCGACGGTCGTGGCGTCGATGCCGGTCTGCTCGAAGAGGCCGCTCCGGCGGGGGGACACCGACATCGTGGCGCAGTATTCGTCGGGGCCGTCGCCCACCGCGACGGTCATGTAGCCCGGCTCGGCGCGGACCTTGACGCCCTCGGCGCGGAAGCGCGCGTCCTCGGCGGTGTCCCGGCGCACGCGGTTGGACCAGGCGTCGAGGGCGCGCCCGCCGACCGAGCCGGTGAGCATGGCGACGGCAGCGGCCAGCGCCAGCACGCCGCCTGCGGGCCGGCCCCATCGCCGCGCCGCCGCCGCCGCGCTCCCGACGGCCGTGATGCCGATGAACAGGGCGATCCCGTCCGGGTGCCCTGCGGCGAAGGGCAGCCCCAGCGCGACGCCGCCCACCGCGGCCAGGCCGAAGATGAGCGGCGCAGGGGGGCGGGGGCGGGCGGGGTCGACGCTCACGCGGAGATGCAGCCCTTGCGCGGCGGCACGACGTCCAGGATCCCGCCGTCGGGCCCGCGCAGCACGTGCCCGCCGCCGCGGGCGAACCACAGCTCCTCGACGCCGTCGTCCCGGCGCGTGGACCGCTCGGGCGCCCCCAGGGCCTCGACCACCGCCGCCTCGTCGAGCCCGCCCTTCGCGTCGAAGCGCTGCTTGAGCGCCGTGAACGCCTGGATGATGGCCACGGCCTGCTCGGCCCGCGCGGCCCAATGCTCGAACCAGGGCTGGAAGGGGGGGTACTTGTAGAGCGCGCCGTCGCCGTCGCACCACACCGTGCCCGGCTGCGGGCCATTCAGCTCGATGTACCAGTCGATGCCGCAGCCAGCGGTGCCCAGGAAGCCCAGGCCGTCGTGGCGCCACACGGGGTGGTCGTCGAGCAGGCCGTCGGTCTCGACGGTGTCGGTGTGCCCCCACGGGATCGGGTAGGTGTGGGGCAGGATGGCCTCCTGGAAGCGGCGGATGCCGTAGTCCGGCCCGGCGCCCCCCGCCCCGTAGCTGCGCAGGAAGGTGCGGTACTCCAGGGGGAGGCGCCGGCCGCAGCGCTCCTCGAAGGCCACCAGCTTCGCCTCGGGCACGACCCGGGCGACGCGGTAGCGGTGCCCCCAGCGGTCGCTGTGGGCGCCGAACAGGACGCGGCGGGGGTCTCTCGCCTTGAGGCGGGCCACCCGCGCCCGCTGGGCGCGCCAGTAGTCGTGCAGCTCGGCCTCGGTCATTGAAGCAGGGTCTTCACCCAGGCCCGGACCTGGCCGTCGCCCGGCACGACGCGCAGGATCTCGCCCTCCTTGAAGGTGGCGTAGCCCGGGCAGCCGCCGGGGGAGAGGGTGGTGCGGGCCACCTCGGCGCCGGAGACGTCGTAGGCCACGAAGGTCTGGGCCACGCCCACCGCCTTGGCCGAGGCGTGGCCGCCCTCCATCGTGCGGAAGTTGCAGGTGCCCATGTCCTGGGGCTCGCCGTCGCCCTCGGCGCGGACCAGCAGGTCGATGTCGGCGACGGTCCTGCCCTCGGCCTCGCCCTCGACCCAGTAGCGCCCGCCGGATTCGAACAACGCGAGCTTGCGCGCGCCGGGCTGGCGCCCCAGGGCCTTGAGGGTATCCGGGGCCAGGCCGACCCAGGCCTCCAGCGGGCTGGTCCGGGAGGAGACCTCGGTGGTGGTGGACCAGGCCCGGCCGTCCGAGGCGGTGACCGTGAGCTTCACCGGGTAGGGCTTTGCCCGCCCCGCGCCGACGGAGGCCTGGGTGGTCAGCGCCACCTCGGTCGCGCCGCCCATCACCGGCAGATACGCGGTGCTGCCCTCGACGCGGCCGGGCTCCACGCTCAGGGTGGCGCCCTTGGGGAGGGTGAGGGGCAGGACCAGCTCGCCGCCCTCGACCGCGCACTTGAGGGCGAGCAGGTCGTTGTCGCCGCCGGAGACCGAGCCCGGCCCGCCGACGTCGCAGGCCGGCCGCAGGGTCTTGTTGGGGTCGACCAGGATCGTGAGCTTGTCCCACTCCCCGAGGCCCTCGGCCTCGAAGGGGATGGTGGTCGCGCCGGGCAGCAGCTCGTCGTACGGGATGACGATCTCATCGCCATCCTTGACGGTGCGGCCCGCGAAGACCGCCTCGTCGAGGTCGGTCAGGTTGACCGAGACGTGGACGCCGTCGTCCAGGGTGCGGGCGCTGCCGCTGGCCATCGGGTCGCCGCAGGCCAGCAGGGCGAAGGGCAGGGCGGCGAGGAGGAGGGCTCTCTGCATCGAAGGCTCCGGATCGGGGGAGCCCTGTAACCCGGCGGCCGAGCGGCGTTCAGGGGCCCGCGGGCGCGGGGACGTGCTCCTGATCGTCCCCGGGGATCGTGGGGAAGCCGCCCTCGCGCCAGCGCCGGGCCTGCTCGGCGAGGCGTTCTTTGTCGGAATGCACAAGATTCCACCAGATGTGGCGCGCCCCGATGCGCGCACCGCCCAGGAGGGCGACCGTGGCGTCGCGCACCGCGACCAGCTCGGTGGCCCCGCGGTCCACGACCAGCATGTCCTGCGCGGCGGCCTGCCCGTCGACCGCCACCTCGCCGAACACCGGGTACACGCAGCGCTCCTCGTGATCCGGCAGCGGCAGGCGCTGGCCCGCGGCGAGGTGCGCCAGCGCGTAGACCAGGGGGGAGGTGACCTCGACCGGGGAGGCTTCGCCCCAGCCGGTGCCGGCCAGGAGCTGCACCCGCACCCCACGGACATCCAGCTCGGGCAGGTCGGTCCAGCTCCCGAAGGCCGGCTCCTGCTCCTCCTCCCCGTCGGGGTGGGCGCACCAGAGCTGCAGGCCGTGGCGGCGCTCGGTCCGGCCGAGGTCCGCCCGGGGGACGCGCTCGCTGTGGACGATGCCGTGGCCGGCCCGCATCCAGTGGATCTCGCCGGGCCGCACGAAGGCGTGGCTGCCCAGCGAGTCGCGGTGCTCCACGACGCCCTCGAACAGGTAGGAGACCGTGGACAGCCCGCAGTGGGGGTGGGGCAGCACGTCCAGCTCGGGGCGCAGGGTCGTGGTGACCGGTCCGAAGTGATCCAGGAAGACCCAGGGGCCGACCTTGCGACAGGCCCGCTGGGGCAGCATGCGCCGGATCGAGGCGCCCCCGACGGTGGCCGGACGGGGGGCGAGGCGGTGCAGGACGCTCATCCGGCGGACCGGGGCTCGATCGGGGCCTTGGTGAACCGGCCCCAGGCCACGAAGGCGCTCAGCGCGCCCAGCACGATGGAGGGGGCGATGCCCGCGAGGTCGTTCATCACGACGTGGGTGAGGGCGGCGAGCACCATGACCACCACCAGCAGGGACGCGGCGATGGGGGTCAGCTTCGGCTGGATGCGGGTCGCCGCCGGCAGCACGAGGCCGAGGGCCCCGGCGACCTCGGACAGCCCGATGAAGCGGACCAGCAGCGCGGGGACGTGCTCCACGAAGGCCATGCCGTTGGCGAGCAGCTCCTCGATGGGGGTGACGAGCTTGAACCCCCCGGCGCCGAGGAAGGCGAAGGCGAGCAGGAGCTGGACGATCCAGAGGGCGACGTTCATGCGGGACTCCGTTGGAGAGGCGGACATCTGGGTCCATAGGGCACCTCCAACGGGATGAACAGGGGGGCGGTCGCGGGTTTTACTGTTCCGTTTCTGGAACAATCAAGGCTTGAGGCTGCGCGGTGAGCACCACGCGGTCCGGGTACGCCGGGTGGACCCGCGCCGGCAGCCGCTCCCCCGGATCCACCGCGCCGTCGCGCCGGCCGGGGACCGTGCAGCGCACCGCGACCTCACAGGGCGCCGCGCCCGCGGGCTGGATGCGCAGCCGCAGGGCCACGACGCGGCGCTTGTTGATGCGCATGCCGGTGGGCGTCGCCTCCAGCACCTCGGCCTCCAGCTCCTCCCCGTGGTCCCGGACGGCGGCGGTGATGGCGGTGTCCCGCCACGCCCTGCGCGCCTGCGCCATGGCGGCGAGGCTGAGCAGGAGCAGCGCGCCGCTGACCCCGAGCAGGAAGGGCTCGGGGCCGCCCTGCGGCCGGAGCGCCGCGGTCAGCCCGCCCAGGCCGAAGCCCCCGAAGAGCAGGCCGTTCGTCACCGGGATGACGACCTCGATCCACTCCCCGCCGACGCGCTGGCCGGGGGGCGGGCGGGGAACCGCTTCCTGAGCCTCGCGCATGCCCGACCTCAGAGCCCCGCCAGCTCGGCCTCGACGGCCTGCCGGAGCTGCCGGGCCTCGTCCGGCACCCGCGCCCACGCCCAGGCGGCCATGCCCGCCATGAGCAGCGCGGCGCCGACCATCTCCTCGGCCTTGGCGCGCAGCACCGCCGGGGGCTCGCTCGTCCCCCACAGGGCGCTGCTGACGTCCCATGCCAGCCAGAGCAGGCCGAGCCCGGCCAGGCTCAGGATCAGCTGGTCCAGGAAGGAGGCCCGCACCCGCCCCAGGAGCGTCGGACCTTCTTCCCGGAGCAGGGTGACCTCCATGTGCACCCGGTCGAGGACCCGCGAGGACGTCAAGGAGCCTGTCGCCGAGCGGATGGCTCGGGACAGGGCGCCGAGCTTCGGATCCGCCAGGTACAGGACGCCGCTTCCCTCCGAGAGATAGCCCCCCAACCGCCCGGCCCGGATGGCCTCGGACAGGCGGGCCTCCACCTCCTCCGGGGGCGCCTCGGCCCGGATCGTGACCCTTCGGGAGAGCAGCACGTCGGCCTCCAGCGGAGGGCTACGCTACCACGGGCGACCTCACCGCCCCCGCGGCGCGGAGGTGTCCGGAACCTCGAACGTCACCCTCGACCGGGCCGCGGCGCCCTGGCCGGCCGGTCCGGTCACGGGCACGCTGACCAGGGCCTCGCCCCCGGTCCACATCAGGTTGGCGCCCTGCTGCATCTCCCACATGGCGCAGCCAGTGGACACCATGCGGCCCCACACGCGCCCGCCGTCGTACCAGAACGGGTCGGTTGAGGTCTGGCGGTGGTGCTCGATCAGGGGGTCGAGGGCGCCGAGGGCGAGGTCGCTGGAGAGCTGGTGGCCGTAGCCGAGGTGGGCCTCTCGGGAGGAGCGGAGCACGCCGCCGGCCGCGGCGAGGGCGGCTGGTCAGGAGCCGGCCTGACCCGAGCGACGCGAGGTGGTCGAGCGGGGCTTGTTGGCCTTGCGCTCGGCCGCCTTGCGGGCTTTCTCGGCGGCTTTGGCTTTGGCTTTGGCTTTGGCCTTCCGGGCCTTCTCGGCGGCCCTGGCTTCGGCCTTGCCGAGACGCTCCAGGGTCTTGGCGACCAGCTTGCGGACGTCCTTGTCGTCGCTCTGCGCGAAGGGTTCGACCTTGTCGCGGAGGTGGTAGAGGCCCTTCTTGCCGATGTTGTCGATGGCCAGGCTGCACATCCAGTCGTCATCGAGCAGGGCGACGAGCACCTCGTCGCGGCGGGGGTGCTTGAGCCGGGCCAGAACGAAGGCCAGGCTAGTTCGGGCTTCGCCGTACTTGGGGTCCAGTGCCAACTCAGCGATCTCGTCGAAGCAGGATTCGTCTGCGACAACCTCCAAGGCTTGGGCTGCGAACTCTCGTGGAAGATTGCTGCCCTTGATCGCCGGATCGACCGCGCGCTTGAACTCAGCGATGAGCACTGGAGCCGCCACAGGCTTCAGGGACTTATGGGAGAGCGTTCTCGCGATGTCCGCCCGAAGGCCACGCCAAGTCGCCTTGGGCAACCACTTCATCAGGATGGGGAACGCGGGTCTTGGGTCAACGCCCCAATACTCTGCCTGCTCTCTAAGTTGCCCGATAGAGTCCAGTTCGAAACCGGCTTCGCAAAGCTCCTCCAACAGCGGAGCTGCGTCGTCAAGGTAGGCGCTCAACGCCCAGCGGGTGTGGGCGGCTGTTCGGGGATCTGCAAGCGCTCTCCGACGCCTCTTCTGGCTGGGAAGCTCCTCTTGAACGGGCTTTTTTGTCATGGAAGGTCTCGTTCAAGGATGATGCGCCCATCGTCTACATGTTGCTGGAGTGTGCTGCTGAGCTTCGTGTCCACGCGAACCTTGAGGATGAACTGGTACCCCTCGGCCTCAGCGAACGCAAGGTAGTCCTTGAGTTGCGTACTCATGTGTTGGTACTTGACGTTCTTGACCTCACCGATCTTGAAGCTGTCCACATCAAGATGATCTGGTACACGAAAGTTCTTCTTGCCCGGAATCTTGATCTGCACGGTGTTCTTCTCCCACCCCGACGCCGCCTCCCCCTGACGCCCCCGCTCCACGGCGTCATCGATCGTCCACTCTCCATCCGGCCCGCTGCCCCGCTCCCGCAGCATCGGCCCGCCGACGTCCCGGTCCGGCCGCAGGTTGTTCAGGATCACCCCGCCGCCGTGGAGGGTCACCCCGGCCCCGGCTGTTGCCGCAGCGGTACCAGGAGCGGCGGTTGTGCCGCCGAGCGCCGGTGAGAGCGCCATCGCTCCGCCGCCACCCATCATCAGCGTCTCACCGTTGCGGATCTCCCACAACGCCACACAGTACGAGGCTCCCCGCCCGCCAGCCCGCCCGACCTCGAACAGCAGCGGGTAGTCCGCCTGCTGGGCTTGCATCTCCAGGAGCGGATCCAGGGTGCCCCACGCCAGGTCGCTGGAGAGCTGCCCGTTGTAGCCCTGGGCGACGGAGGTCCCGGCGTCCCAGAGGTCTCCGGCCAGGATCCCGGCGGTCTCACCGGTGTCGCGGAGTGCATCCCAGACCCCTCGGAGCCGGCCGGGCTCACGCGCGCCAAGCTCCCAGCCGACCTCGGTGTTCCACTGCGCGCCGGGCGTGAACTGGAAGAAGGAGGTTACCCAGGCCCGAAGCGCGCTTCGTCGCGTTCGGTGTGTCGCCCACTCGGGGGTGCCGGCGTAGGGATTCGTCGCCTCCTCGACAGGCCCTCTGCGGCCAGGTCGCCCCGCGCGGCTTGGATCGACCTCGCTGCTCCCCCGCCACACCGCGCCCACGCCCTGGCTTCGCCGCTCCGAGCGCTTCGCCTGACGCTCCTTGCGCCGCTCCCGCCTCTGCTCCTTGCGCTCGGCCGTGAAGCCCAGCGGGTCGACGTACCGCAGCGGGTCTCCCTCGGCGTACCGGAAGCGGTGCAGGCCCCCGGCGAGCCCCTTGGGATCGGTGCTCAGGAAGTGCCCGGCGTCGGCGTCGTACGCGCGGTGTCGCGCCAAGAGCACCCCCGGCGCGTCCGGCAACAACTCCAGCCCCGCGAAGAGGAAGCGCTCGTCGTCCGCGACCGGTCCGAGTCCCCCTCCGAAGGCGTCGGGGGTGACCACGCTGCTGCCGCTGCGCAGCACGCTCCCACGCGGGTCGGTGACAAGGGTTCGCCACTGCCCGTCGAAAGCGCCCAGCAGCAGCCCCTCCGCGACCACGTAGCTGCGGTCGGTCCCATCGCTCTGCGCGACCTCCAGCGGCCAGCGCCCCCCGAGGCGCCACGCCGTCCGCCGGGGCTGGGCGCCGCCCTCGTCCATCGAGACGACCCGGCCCGCAGCGTCCCGAACGAAGCTGTAGAGCAGGCCCTGCCCATCCCCGATCCCGGAGAGCGATCCGTCGGGGAAGCGCTCGTAGAACAGCGACCGGTGGTCTTCCGTGATGCCGTCCAGATCGTCATCGTAGAGGGTCGCGCTGTCGACGGCTGAGGGCATCGAGCCCTGCCAGGAGACCTCCTGGTCCAGCGCACCGTCCCGCAGGACCTCGGTGCGCCGGCCGGCGGCGTCCAGGTCGTAGTGCAGGGCCTCTCCGGTGAGACCCCGGACTTCGTCGACGAGCCAGCCGGGCTCGGCGTAGGCGTAGGTGTTCGTCCAGCCGCCCACGGCGCTGTCGAAGCGGGCCTCCTCGGTGAGTCGGCCTCGGTCGTCGAAGACGCCGGACCAGGTGCTGCGGCCCCAAGCGCCCTGGGCGTCGATGTCCTCGATTCGGGCCATGAGGTCATAGGTGATGCCGATGGCGGTGTCGGGGGTCAGGACGTCAGTGGCCCGCGCCATCGCGTCGCGGCTCGTGAAGCGAGCGACGACCGCACCGTCCAGCTCCACCTGGTTGAGGGTGAAGGCGCCCGCGGAGAGGCGTCGGTCGTAGTCGATACCTCGACCGGCCGGGGTGACCACGCGGCGCAGGGCTCCGTTGCGGAACCACTCCCAGTCGGTGGTGGAGGCGTTGCCGGCGACCACGCTCTGTCTCTGCTGCGGTCGGCCAGCGGCGTCGTAGGTCCAGGTCTCGCTGGCCAGGATGAGGCCGTTCAGGGCGCTGCGGGTGGTCGCAGGGTTGCCCCAGGCGTCAAGGTTCATGACTTCGGAGACGAGGACGTCGCCGTCGTCGACCTCCTGGGCGATGAGCCGTCCGGCGGCGTCGCGGTGGAGCGTAGTCTCTCGCCAACCCCCGCCGCTGCCGATGCGCTCCTCTCGGGTGACCCAGGGGGCGACATCCTCGCGATGCAGGCGGCGGGTCTGGGCGCCCGCACCCCAGCTTTCCTCGTAGAGCAGGCCGTGGTCGTAGTCGAACGTGGTCGTCTCGTCGGGGGTGGCGAGGGTGTCGAGGCGGCCGGCGGTGGTCCAGGTCAGGTCGACGACGTAGTCGCTCAGGCCGGGGAGATCGGTGGGCTGCCAGGCGGGGTCATCGAACCAGCCCCAGACGGTGACGGGGCGGCCGGCGCTGTCGAAGTCGGTGATCTCGCGGGCGAGGACCGCTCCGGTGGCGTCGAGGTGCTGGCGCTGCCAGAGGTCGGCGCCGTCGTAGAGGAAGCGGTGGGTGGTGCCGTCGGGCTGGGCCTCGGCGACGAGGCGGCCGAGTCCGTCGTGCCAGGTGGTCGTGGTGGCGCCGATAGCGTCGGTGATGGTGGTCTCGGCGTGGCCGTTGGCGCTGGCGTAATGCGTCGTCCAACTCGCGCCCTGGGTGTCCTGGTGGAAGCGCTCGCGGCCTCGGGGGTCGTAGGCCAAGACGGACTCGGCGCCCTCAGCGTCGGTGTGGCGGCGCAAGCGGCCCAGGACGTCGACATCGCGGCGCTCCAGGCCGCTGTCGGGGTTGATGACCTCGCGCAGCTCGCCCCAAGCGTCGTGGGTGAAGCGCGTCGTGCCGGTGCCGCTGTGGACGGGCCAGGCGGTGACGCTGGCGAGGCGATCGGCACCAGTCCAGGCGTAGACCTCGCCCCAGACCCCGGCGACCTCGCGCTCAGCGACGCGGTCCCAGGGGTCCCAGGTCAGGGTTTCGGTGACGCCCTCGGTGGTCTGTTGGACTACTCGGCCGGCGTCGTCATAGGCCCAGACGTTCAAGCTCCACGGACCCTGGCTGACCTCAGCAGGCAGCCCGGTGAGGGTGTGGTCGATGAAGCGGACGACGCCGTCGCCGTCGACGATCTCGAAGGGCTGGCCCTGGGCGGTGTAGGCGACCTGCTCCACCCAGACGCCACCCCGGGCGACGCCGATGCGGCGGCCGTGGACGTCGTGTTCGAAGGCGAGCGCGCGGCCGTTGACGTCGATGAGGCCGATGGGTTCGACATCGTCGCCGAAGGCCCAGGTCGTGACGCCGGAGAGGTCTTCGAGGCGCTGGGGGCGGCCGAGGGCGTCGGAGGTCTCGACGCTCACGTTGCCGTGCTCGTCGGTGATGGAGACGCGGGGGAGCGATGAGGTGGTGGCGTCGGTCCAGACCCTCGATTCGAGGGTGGTCAGGGTGCCGTCGTCGAGGGTCAAGCTGGTGAGGCGGCCGACGCCGTCCCAGGTGTAGACCTCGGCGACGCCGTCGGACTGCTCAGCGCGGACCACACGGCCCATCGGATCGTGGTCCCAGGACCAGGCGCGGGTGCAGGTCGTCAGCGCGATGCTGTTGGCCGGCAGGCAGCTCGTGGTGGCGCGGAGCTGGGCGGCGTTGAGGCGGTGGAGGTCGTCGTAGCCGTAGTCGGTGACGCCCTCGGGGTCTTCGATCCAGAGGGTGCGGCCGAAGGCGTCGACCTCCCAAGCCGAGCGCAGGCGTCCTTCAAGCCAGCGCTCACCGCCGAGGGTGTCGGTGATGACCTCCTGCTCGCGGCCGAGGGGGTCGAGGACGAGGCGGCGGCCGGGGTGATGCTCGACTCGGGTGGTGAGCCAGCGCAAGGTCGTCTCATGGGCCGCATGTTGCACCGCAACAATTCGACCCAGACCGTCTCGGGTCAGGGTCTCGGCGATGGCCGGGCCGCCGTCGGTGCCGTAGGGGGTACTGACGATCATGGGGAGGCCGTCGCTGCCGTAGCCGGTCCACTGGCGGATCTCGTCGAGGCAGGCGCCGCCCGCGTCCTCGCAGACGGAGGTCAGCGTGGGGCGACCGAAGCCGTCGAGCCACAGCCGCTCCAGGCGGCCGTCGTTGGAGAGGGTCGTCTCGCGGGGACCGGTGGGGGCCGGGTCGTCGTCGTAGGTGGTTGAGGTCTCCAGGGTCGTGACGGTGCCGTCGTCGTTGGGGACGGTCGTGGTGACGCGCTCGGGGCGGTGGAAGGCGTCGTAGGCGGTGATGGTCTCCACGCCCTCCCAGGTCTCGACCTCGGGGCGGCAGAGGGCGTCGGGGGTCGTGGTGCGGACCCGGCCCACGGGGTCGGTGTAGCGGGTGGCGAGGCCACACCACTCCCGCGACCAGGCTTCCGAAGTGCCGTCAGGGTGGGCAACAGCGACGATCTGGCCGTAGGCGTCGTAGGTCGTGGTGGTGGTCAGGCAACGGGTGCGGGTGCCGCAGACCTCCTCTTCCTCGGGCAGATCGAAGGCGACGAAGCGGGAGCGGGTCACCGTCTCGTAGGTGGTGCGGGCGTCGGAGACGCTCCAGCCGAGGCTTCGCGACCCCCAGGCCGTGGTGTCGAAGGGTCCCCAGGAGAGGTCGGTGAACAAGTCGTCGTCGGGGGTGTCGGGGTCGCGCCAGTCAGAACGGCGGGTGGGCTGGTGGGTGGTGTTGTAGGTCCAGGTGGTGATGCGGAGGTCGACCTCGGTGGGGTCGGTGGCCTCGGGCCAGGGGATGGAGGGGTGGGTGCCGACGAAGTCGGGGGCGATGTCCGGGAGCGGCGTGTCCAGGGTCACCGAGGTTGAGGACGGCTCGCCCGCCACGGGGACCACGGGCGGCCCTGGCACCTGATCGGCCAGGCCAGAGAGAGCGATGAAGGCGGGGCGCTCGTCGGCCGGGAAGAGGACATCTGCGCTGGGCTCGTCCTCGGGAGGCTCCAGATACCAGCCCAGCGAGGCGATCCACTCCTCCGCACCCGGAGGCGTCGTGCTCCAGCCCAGGCAGTCCGCGATGACGTCGTCCGCCGTGACCGACTGCCGCCGGTTGCCCATCGCGTCGGTCCAGCCATGACCGACCTCAGCTTCGCAGGCACGATGGAGCGGGTTGAAGTACGGCGGCGAAGCGTCGAACAACCAGCCGGAGGCCGTCTCCTCGTAGTAGGAGGCGACGCTGACGCGCGCGAGCGTTCCGTCGGTGCGCCACGCTGCGCTGTAGATCGGCAGACCCGCGACGTGCGGCAGGGTGCCGAAGGCGAAGGCTTCGAGGGCCCCGCGCGCGTTCGTGCGCTCGACCAGGCCGAAGCCCTGAAACTCCCGGTCCCACATGACGCCGCGCTGGTAGCGGTAGCTGACGAGGCCGTCCGCGCCGTCCTCGGACTCCAGAACGATGACGTTGTCGGGCAGATCAGGGTTGTCGAGGGCGGAAGCGCCCCAGCTCAGGGAGGTCGTGCCGCCCCAGGGGCCCTGGACCTCGACCGGCCAGCCCTCGGGCTGGGTGCGGGTGTTGAGACGCAGGGCCACCTGCCAGTCGAAGACGAGGTCCTCGGGTAGGTGGCCTGCTGCAGGCTGGGGGTCGAAGATGAGGAGGTCGGAGAAGCCGTCCCCGTCGAAGTCCGCGAGCACGGTGGAGCCCGGCCAGGGCATCTGCCCGCCGATGGCGCTGAGGCCGGGGTCGAAGTCGACGGGCACGTCCTCCCCGCCGCTCGGCACCAAGCCGAAGCCGTCGATCAGGCCGCGATCGTAGCCTCCCATGACCACGCCACCGGCACCCCCACCGCCGATCTCCAACTGGAGCAGCTCGACGGTCCCGCTGCGGTTGAGGTCGAGCGCGGCGAAGTGCTCCCGGAAGGTGTGAAACCAGCCGCCGTTGAGCAGGAAGCCGTAGTGGGAGAGGTCGACCTCGGCCATGAAGGGGCGACCGGCCGAGAGCCCGGAGTCGACGAAGCCCCCGCGACCGTCGCTGTAGAAGATGCGGCTGAAGAGGGAGGTCTCCACGGGCACGTCGCGGGTGTGGCCCTGGGCGTCGGTGTCCTCCTCCCAGCAGGCGTACAAGGCAACCGCGAGGTCGGTGAGGCCGTCGTTGTTGAGGTCGGTGAAGCGGCTCTGGCTGGCGGCGTAGGCGCGATCGGTGAGCGGGCCCAGCGTGTGGGTCGGGACCGTGTTCGCGCCACTCGGACAGGTGGCCAGGGCGGCGAGGAAGTCGGCGGGACGGTCGTCGTAGCCGAACATGCCCGTGCGCTCCAAGGGGACGTCCATCGGGCGGGCGTCGGCGGGGTCGAACCAGGGCTCCACCCCGGTGTTCGGGATCCACCAGGTCTCGGCGTGGGTCCAGTGGACGCCGTCTCCGGCGGCTGGGAGGACGAGGTCGACGAGGCCGTCGCCGTCGACGTCGGCGAAGGTGCCGTCGCGCAGGACGTCGTGCTGGGCGTGGGCGAAGGTGGAGAGACCCAGGGGGCGACGTTGTTGGCCCTGGAGAACCTCTGCGCCCGAGGCGCTGTTGACGAGCAGCTCGTCCTGGCCGTCTCCGTCGAGGTCGGCCAGCGCGAAGCCGCGCTGCGTCTCGACCAGGGTGGCGTCGATCTCCTGCTCCAGGAGGGACTCCCAGGTGGGGTCTGCGACGAAGGAGCCGCCCGTGTTGACGTAGGCTTGGTGGTCGACGGCGCAGCCGAATGGAGGCGTCGGCTGGTTCCAGGGGCTCTCAGCGGTGAGCGGTGGGGCGTTGCAGCGGAAGCCGAGGACGACGAGGTCGGGCAGGGCATCGCCGTTCAACGAAACCGCCATCGGCAGCGTCCACTGGCCGTCGATGGTGGCGGTCTGGGACCCGAAGGGGCGGGGCAGCTCGACGCTGAGGTCGAGGCCCGGGGACCAGTCGTCGGTCTCGGTGTGGGGGGTGACGCAGCGAAGTGGCTTGGCGGCTCCAGCGTCGCCGTGCTGCCAGACGCGGCGGACGCGAGAGACGGTGGCGTCGCCCGCCAGATGACCCGAGCAGTCCGTGCCCGGCTCGTCCTGGTACTCGACGGTGTGGCGACTCCAGAGGTGGCCGTCGACCTCGACGGTGACCTCGTCCAGGCGGTCGGCGTGGAGCTGGAGCAGACCCGCCGAGAGGTCCGCGCGCGGGTCGGGGCGGGCCTCGTAGGCGAAGCGGACCTCGACGTGGCCATCGCCGTAGGTGATTCGGTCGAGCAGGGGCCAGCCGGTGAAGCTGACGTAGTCGTAGACGATGGTGTTGCCGGAGGGGTCGACCACCAGCACGAGCTTCCATTGGGCCGTGTTCATCAGGGTTTCAGCGCCCGACTCGTCGATGAGGACGGTGGCGTCGACACCAGCGGTGGACGACTCTCCGTAGACCCATCGCCATCCGTCTTGTCGACGGGTCCAGGTGTTGGACTCCAGGTCGTAGTCGAAGCGGGAGCCGTCCCAGGTCTCAGGCTCATACCAGCCGCCGACCTGGATGAGATCCTGGCCGTCGAGCTGGAAGCGGACGTCGCCGGACTCCGGGACGCCGCCGGTGGCCGAGCGGCGGGTGATGGTGGGGACGTCGAGGCGGGCGCCTGCGCCCAAAGGGCCGTCACGGACGGTGGGGTCGAGGATGAGCGCGAGGTCAGGCGCGTTGGGGGCCGGGGGCAGCTCGATGGGGATCACATCGACCCAGGCGCCTCGGGAGAGGCCGGGGGTTGCGGTGAGCTTGGGCGTGGCCTCGGGAGCACCGAGGCGACCTTCGGCGTCGCTGGCGTGGGCAGAGCCGATCCAAAAGGCAGCGATCAGCGCGGCGGCGCAGTGGAGCATGACGTCCTCTCGAAGTCGGCGTCAGGACGACGTCCTCGGTCCCCGGACGTCTTGGGCGACGCTACCACCTGGAGGCGCGGTGCTCTCCGAGAATGTCCCGGCGAGCGTCAGAGTTGACAGAAGTTGGCGCCGATGGTCAGGGCGACAGGTTCCGGACGAGCCTCCATCAGCTTGACCATGCAGCTCGCCTGCACCAGGGGCGCCGCAGGGTCATCTCCGCCTCCTGCGGCGGGCCTCGCGGGCGGACATCGGGTCTCGGGCCAGCCGGAAGCCCAGGTTGTCGTAGGCCAGCTCCGGCTCGTCCCAGAAGCGCGCGGCCACCTCGCCGCTCATCGGCGACTCGCTCCACGCCCCGCCCCGGGTCACCCGGCCCGGGCCGCCATCGGTCCAGGCGCCGCCGTCGAGCGGGGCGCTCGTGTAGAAGGGGTTCCAGGTGTCCTCCACCCACTCCGCGACGTTTCCGCTCATGTCGTAGAGCCCCCAGGCGTTGGGGAGGTAGCTGCCCACTGCGGCGGTGAAGACGTGCCCGTCGTCGCAGGCGGCTGTGGTGAAGCCGCCGACCTGCGCGCTGAGCCGGGCGTCCGCGAGGTTGGCGTACCGGCAGAGGTCCGCGTCGGTGCCCGCGAAGCGGTGCGCCTCGCCAGCGCGGGCGGCGTACTCCCACTCGGCCTCGGAGGGCAGCCGGGCCCCCACCCAATCGGCAAAGGTCCGGGCCTGGGTCCAGGTCACGCACACGACCGGCGCGTCCGGGCGCCGGAAGTCTTCGGGCAGCGGGCCCGGGGTCCAGGTCCTGCCGTCGAACACCCAGCACCGGCCGTCCTCGAGGTGGGGGGCGGTGCAGGGCCCGGCGTCCACGCAGGCCTGGTACTGCGCGAAGGTGACCTCGGTGGCCGACAGCTCGAAGGCGCCCACCCCGACCGGGTGGACCGGGGCGTGGGGCGTCTGCTCCGCGCCCATCTCGAACTGGCCGGCCGGGATGGAGACCCAGGGGATCTCCGGGCGCGCCGCCGCGACCCCCGCGACCAGCAGCAGGCCGAGCGCCGCCGCGGCTGCCCGTTGTGCCACCCTATCGACCCGGCGGCGGCGCGGAGGTGTCCAGCACCTCGAACATCACCCCGCTGGTGGACAGCGCGACCGCCGCCGAGACCGCCGCCGCGCCGCCGATGGCCGCCCAGCGGGCCTGGTGGCGGCGGCGGGCCAGGCGGTAGCCGTCCCGGTAGCCGAGCTGGAAGTCCGCCGGCCAGTCGCCCCAGGGGCTGGTCCGGGGGGCGCCGCCGGTGCCCAGGGCCACGCCGACCCCCACCGCGCAGCCCCCGCAGCCGAACAGGGTCGCCGCGCAGCACCCCCAGGGGGTCGCGCCCATGAGCACCCAGGCCCCCGCCATCACCGCCGCGCTGCTGCCCGCGCCCACGGACAGGCCGTAGGCCGCCGCGGTGGTCTCCACCCCGGTGAGCCCGTCCCGGAAGCCGACCAGGCGGCCGGTGACGTAGTCCCCCGCCGAGCGGCTGTGCGGGCGCCCCGCCGGGATGGGGGTGGGCAGGGCGGGCCCCCGCGCCGGGTCCACCCGGGCGCTCAGGGTGGTCTCGGACAGGAGCAGCCCCGGCCGCAGGCGCACGGTGATGAGGAAGGTGTCGTCGGCCAGCGGGCAGGTGAGGGCCCGCACGTAGCCCTCCTCCGGGCTCAGCTCCATCAGGGGGACCGGGGCGGTGGGGCGGCCGTCCTCCAGCAGGATGTCCTGGTAGACGACCCGGTGGGCGTCCGCCCCGGTGAACACCGAGGGCGCCCGCCGGTCGACATACTGGACCCGCAGCCGGTCGCCCCGGACCACCCCCACGTAGCCGGTGGCGTCGATGAGGGTGGCGATCTGGTCCATGGAGGCGGCCTCGGACTGCTGGCTCACCGCCAGCTCGGTGGACCAGCGCAGGGCCCCGTCCGGCCCGAAGCTGAACGCCACGATCTCCCGGTACCAGAACACGAGGCTGACCCGGGAGCGCAGGCTGTAGCTGTCGAAGCCGGTCAGCGGGTCGTGCTCGGTGTAGATCTGCCGGTCGATCTGGGGGATGACGAACTGGCCGTGCAGCAGGAGGTTGCCGTCGGGGCCCACGTCGACGCCCTGGAGCACGAGCCAGCGGGGATCGTAGGGGCGCAGGCCGGTCATCATGCGCCCGAGGCTGGTGCGGGTCACGACCTCGGGCTGCTGCCCGTCCGGGCCCACCCGGGCCACCAGCAGGTGCGCGCCCACCCGCTCGGAGGGCTCCAGCAGGGCCACGATGTAGGCCCCGCCGTCGGGATCGGGGACCAGCCGCGCCCCGGCGACCTTCTGGAGGCCCTTCTCGATGACCACCTCGTGCCAGGCGCCGGTGTCCGCGTCCAGCCGGGCCAGGGTGAGGCTGTGGCGGTTGTCCTCCCGCAGCCGACACAGCCGCCCGCGGGCGTCCAGGGTGAGCCGCCGGTCCCGCCCGCCGTCGGTGTAGGCGTGCTCCCCGACCCGGTGGAGCGCGCCGTCGAACAGGTAGGCCCAGCGGGTCGGATCCGTGGAGAGCCCCGAGACCACCGCCACCCGCGTGCCCTCGGACAACACCCGGAGCTGGGCCTTGGGGTTGCCGGTGTCCACCAGCACCTCGCGCTGCTGGGTCCCGGTCTCCAGGTCGAAGCGGTAGGCCACCGCCGCGCCGTCCCCGGCGTTGAGGATGCGCAGCTCGTGCTCCAGCACCTCGAACCGCCGCGTGCCCCCGCTGGACAGGAGCTGGTGGGGGGTGAGGGAGAACAGGGGGCTGGGCTCGAACAGGGTGTTCAGGGTGGGGGCGTCCAGGCCGTCCGGGGGGTCGGGCATGGTGAAGAAGACCCGCCACCGGGACTGGAGGTCGGGGCCGAGCCGCTCGAGCTGGTAGCTGTCCTGGGCCTGGTGCCGCAGGACCGCGAGCCCGCCGTCCGAAAGCTCGATGACGCGGCTCTCACCGGGGAGGCTGGTCACCTGGCTGGACGTCCACGCCGTGGCCCCCTGGGCGAAGGCCACCTGGAAAGTCGCCATCAGGAGGAGCAGAGCCTGGAGCACGGCGCCCATCATAGCAGCCCCCTCCCCACCAGGGCGGGGGGCGCACCCAGATCCGGGCGAAGCCGCTGTCGTCGATCAGCTCCACGGGCTCCCCGAGGGTGTCGGTGGCCCAGCGGGCGGCGCGGCGGACCTGCTCCTGCTCGGGCTGGCTGAGCGGTCGGGTGCCCACCCCCACGACGACCAACCCGAGCTGGTCGGCCAGCGGCTCGATGGGCCAGTTGGCCAGCCGGACGCAGGGGTCCTCCGCGACCCGGCGGAGCCACACCGTGTCCGCGGGCAGCGAGCCCAGGAGGGCGATGACGTGGTCGCAGGAGCAGGCGGGGGCGGGGGTCAGCTCCCCCAGGGTCTCCCCGAGCCGGGCCGCGAACCCCGCCTGCGCCGGGGCCAGGGACATGCCGTTGTCCGAGGCCTGCAGCGCGCCGCCCCAGTGGTCGTCGTAGCGGGGGGCGGCGGCCTGCGCGAGCGCCGGGGCCCGGTCCGGGAAGGAGCGCCCCAGGTGCAGCGCCCCGGCGACCCCCACCAGCGGCACCCCCAGCGCCGCCAGCCAGCGCCCGCGCAGCGCCGCGCCCAGCCCCACCCCGGTCACCAGCGCCAGGACCGGGTAGAGGCTGGCCAGGTAGTAGAAGTTCTTCTTGGGCAGCAGGGAGAGGGCGAGCAGCGGCAGGCCGGCCCCCAGCAGCAGCTCCGCCCGGCCCCGGCCCCGCCAGAGCAGGCCCAGCACCCCCAAGGCCAGCGCGGCGGTCAGCAGCGGGCTCCACGCCCGCCAGCTCAGGTGGCCCAGGTACGCGCCCAGCGCCAGGGGGCTGCTCCAGGTGAGCTGACGCTGGTACTTGCCCGCGGTGGCCTCTGTGGCGAAGTAGTTCACCCCCAGCAGGTCCCCGGCGTCGCCCAGGGTGGGCGCGATGGGCACGGCCAGCGCCACCATGACCACCACCCCGAGGCCGATGGCCAGCGCCCGGCCGCGCGGGGTCGGCGCCCCCCAGGCGTCCCGTCCCAGCGCCAGCGTCCGCCCCCAGGCGCCGGCCGCCACGCAGGCCAGGACCATGAGGGCGAGGTAGTCGTCGGTGGGGTGCGGGCTGGAGGTGAGGGTCAGGATCGCGAGCGCCGCGAAGGCCAGCGACGCCCCCAGTCGGGAGAAGCCCCGTGCCAGCAGCGCGGCGAACGTGCCCGCCAGGACCAGCGTCCCCTGGACCGCGTAGACGTCGAAGCGCCGGCCGGTCAGCGCGGCCGCCGGGGCCAGCGGGTAGAGCGCCGCCGCCAGCAGCCCCGCGCCCTCGCCGGCCAGGCGCCGCCCGGTGGCCCAGAGCAGCACCTGGGTCAGGGCCACGGCCAGGGTGGAGGCCCACTGACCGGCGTCCGCGCCGCCGATACCCCGGGCCAGCGCGCCCGCCGGCAGCGCCTGCACCCAGCCCCACGACGGCGCCCAGCGCAGCGGGCTGTTGCTCCCCGGGATCGACGTCATCTGCCCCATGAAGGCCCGCAGGTCGGGGATCAGCTCACAGCAGATGCCCGCCGCTGGCGCGTCGTCGGCCGCCAGCCACGCGGCCTCGAACCCCAGGCGCCCGAGCACGAGCAGGGCCAGCAGCAGCAGGCTCCACCAGGGGGGGCGCGAGGGCGACCGCGTGCACGACACAGGCTCACCGTTGAGAGACGATAGAGGGGAAGCAGCGTAGCCCCTGCACCCGGACGTCCTGGTCCAGCGCTTGTCATGAACCGTGCCCTCGCCCGCCTCCTGCTCGCCGCCGCCGCGCTGCTCGCCGCGCTGGGCAGCGCAGAGGCCTGGGTGCGCCTGGGGGACCGCGATCTGCGGGAGCTGGACCGGCTGGTCTATCTCCAGGCGGTCGATCTGCCGCTGCACCAGGCGGTGGACGATCCGGTGCTCCACTACACCCTGCGGCCCGGGGCGCGGACCGACGGCGTGGGACCCTACGGGCCGTTCTCGGTGTCCGTCAACCGCCACGGCGCGCGGGGCTCGGCTGAGGAGCCGCCGGACGTGATGGTCTTCGGGGCCTCCACCGTCTACGGGGTGGGGGTGGGCGACGACGAGACCCTGCCGGCCGCGCTGGGGCGGCACCTGAGCGCCCGCGCCGGGCGCCCGGTCCGGGTGTGGAACTTCGGCACCAGCGCCTATGTGGCCGCGCAGATGATCCGCCTGGCCCGCCAGCAGCTGGCCGTCCATCGCCCCGCGCGGATCGTCATCGTGCACACCAACCTGGGCCGCCGCCCGTTCCTGGCGGGGCAGGACCCGGCCCCGGCCTTCCAGGCGGATCCGCGCCACTGGATCGAGAACCTGCCCCTGCCCGACGACGCTCCCTCGTGGGCCTGGCGGCTGCACGGGGCGCTGATGCCCCGCTCGGCGCTGGTCCGCTTCTGGGCCACCCGGGCGCTGAGCCCCGAGCCCCCCGGCCCCGAGGACAACCCCATCGCCGCCGCCATCGCCCGCGAGGAGGCCGCGCGCCTGACGGCCGAGGCTTCGGCGGCCGGCGTCGCGGTGACCTGGGTCATCTACCCGAACGGGCCGCGCCCGCCCCCGATCCCCGCCTGGCTCGCCGAGCGCGCGCCGCTGGATCTGCGAACCCCGGCGTTGCCGCCCGAGGCCCTGGACCTGCACCCCGCCCCGGCGTGGCTGGACCAGCACGCCGCCACCCTGGCCGAGGCCCTGGGCGACACCGCGCCTTGAGGATCCCGGGCGGTCATCTTCGGGTTAAGGTTGTCGGGTGAACCGAACCCTCGAGATCCATGTCCTGCAGGACGGCCGGCCCGCGCATACCTTGCTTGTCGGGCTGAAACCCCTGTCCATCGGCCGCGCGCCGACCAACGACCTCGTGCTGCCCGACGGCCTGGTCTCCTGGAACCACCTGATGGTCTGGGTCGACGCCGACGGCGCCTGGCTCAAGGATCTGGGCAGCAGCAACGGCACCTTCGTCAACGACCAGCGCGCCCAGGGCCTCGTCCAGCTCAACGACGGCGACACCATCCGGGTGGGGCCCGACCAGCTCCTCCAGGTCCAGCTCCGGGCCGAGACCGAGCGGCCGGCGCGCGCTTTCGCCCTGGAGGACGTCGACGCCCGGGTGCGCTTCCCCATCCACAGCGACCGCTTCACCATCGGCTCGTCCGAGCGGGCCAACCTGCACCTGGACGACGGTCCGTCCCTGGCCGCCACCCTCATCGTCTACCCCGAGGACGGTGAGTTCTGGCTGGGCCGGGACGAGCAGGACGAGCCCATCGAGCTGGGGACGGTGTTCCAGGTGGCCGGGCGGAACCTGCGCGTCGTCGAGGTCGACGTCACCCGCGCGCCCACCACCCAGGCCCAGCACGATCGCTACCCCTACCTGCTCCAGGCCACCCTCAACGGGCCCACCGGCCCGGTGGCCACCCTGCGCGACCCGGGCCAGGACCTCGAGCACGAGGTGTCCGCCGGCAACCGGGCGGTGCTGCTCTACCTGCTGGGCCGCCAGGTCGTGGAGGACCGGGAGGGCGACCGCCCCGTCGGGGAGCGAGGCTGGTGCGCCGACAACGACGTCAGCGTCGGGGTGTGGGGCCGCACGCGCGGCGCCGGCATCACCAGCGGCCTGCACGTCCTCATCTACCGCATCCGCCAGGAGCTGAAGTCCGCCGGCTTCGACCCCTGGTGCATCGAGAAGCGGCGTAAGTACGTGCGCCTTCGGGTCTCCGACGTCGAGCTGGAGTGAATGCCCGCGCCCGGTGAGCTGCTGGCGGGGCGGTATCGCCTCGGTGACCCGCTGGGCAGCGGCGGGGCGGCGTCGGTCTTCCGGGCGCGGGACACCCTGCTGGGGGCGGATCGGGCGGTCAAGGTCCTGACGGCCGCCGGGGCCCACACCGCCCAGATGCGCAAGCGCTTCCGCGCCGAGGCTCGGGTCATGGCCCGCCTCGACCACCCCAACGTGCTCAAGGTCTACGACGTCGGCGTGCACGACGGCCAGGACTTCATCGTGATGGACCTGGCCCAGGGCGGCAGCCTGGCCCAGTGGCTCGACGAGCGCGGCCCGCTGCCCCCGTCCACCGCCGCCCACTTCATGATCCAGGTGCTCTCGGCCCTGGCCAGCGCGCACCGGGTCGGGGTGGTCCACCGCGACATCAAGCCCCAGAACATCCTGCTCAACACCCACGGCGCCGCGTTGCTGGCGGACTTCGGCATCGCCCTGCTGGCCGACGACGAGTCCCTGCGCACCACGCGGACCAACGTCGCGATGGGCTCGATGTGCTTCATGGCCCCCGAGCAGCGCATGGACGCCCGGTCCGTCGACGGCGCGGCGGACGTCTACGCGGCCGGCTGCACCCTCTACAACCTGGTGACCGACGGCAACCCCATCGACCTGTTCACCGCCGACATCACCTCGGAGCGCTGGCAGACGATCCCCGAGCCCATGCGGGTGGTGCTGTTCCGGGCCACGCGCCACCTCAAGGCGGACCGCTTCACCGACGCGGCGGGCATGGCCCACGCGCTGATGAGCATCCTCGACAAGCTGGGGGACGACGCCTCGCCCGGCGTGAACACGAACCTGGCCGTGTCCGCGACGGCGGTCAGCGCCTCGCTCCTGCCCAAGCCCTCCCGCGAGGCCACCGCCACGGCCATCGCGGTCATGGAGAACCCGCCCCGCTACGTGCCCACCCTCCAGCCCCCGGACCCCGACGGCGGCGCCCACGGCCCGACCCTCATCCCCCCCACGGCCGGCGCGCTGGAGGCGCTGGCGCAGGGGATCCCCAGCGCCCCCGGGGCCTTCACCGAGCGGGAGCTGATCGACGACCTGACCTGGCCCGACGACGACTCCCACACCTGGATCGAGGAGGACACCCCCGCCGACCCCTCCGCCCAGGAGACCTGGCTGCCGCCGGATCTCCTGACGCCGCCGGCTGGCCTGGAGGCCGCGCCCGCAGAGGTCGCGCCCGCGGAGGTCGCGCCCGCGGAGGTCGCGCCGGAGCCGCTTGAGGCGGTCCCGCCCGAGCCGCAGCGGCGCTGGGCGGGGGTGGCGCTGCTCCTGCTGCTGCTGCTCGGCCTGGTGGGCTTCGGGGCCAGCCGCGCCCTGCGCGATGAGGTCCCGGCGGTCGCGGTGGTCGAGCCCGCCGCGCCGTCCCCCCCCGCGGACGTCGAGCCCGCCCCGGTCCCGGAGGACCCTGACCCCGACAACCCCGATGTGGACGCAGTCGCCGCCATCGACCCCCCTCAGGGTGCCGAGCCGGACGGGGTCACGGAACGTCCGTCTGTGCCCCCGCCGGTCGCCGAGGCGCGCCCCGTCCGGACCGACCCCCCTGCGCCAACGGACCCCCCCGCCTCGGACTCGCCGGCCGCCGGGACGTGGAAGCTCACGGTCACCGGCGCCCGGGGCACGCGCCGCTTGATCCTCGCGGGCTCCTCGGAGGAGCTGCGCGGCCGGATCGAGGTCGCCCACGCCGCGTCGCCGGGCGCCCCCATGACCACACCGGTCACCGCGCGATATGATGCCGCCGCCAAGCGACTCACGGTCGTCGAGACCGGGGACACCCCCGACGTCGGCACCTACCACCTGACCCTCTACCCGGAGAAGCGGAGCCTGAGCGGCAGCTGGATCTCCTCCGATGAGACCCGCAAGCTCCCGGTGATCGGCTCCCCCGAGAACTGATGCTGCACCTGCTGCTCACCGCTGCGCTCGCCGCCACCCCCACCTGGGAGGCGCACGCGGTGGTGGACGCCGCGAACGCCGGCGCGCCGCAGCAGGCCGTCGGGGTGGGCGGGGCCGGCGGCGCCTGGATCACCCCCTGGCTGGGGGTGGAGGGGCTGGCCCAGGTCGGGCTCGCCGCGGGCACCACGCCGCTGGTGGACGCGCGCCCCGAGCTGCGCCTGGCCCTGGGTCGGACCGGGCCGGCCGCGCTGTCCCTGACCGCAGGCTACGGCGTGCGCTACCGCGGCGGCGTCTACGGGCTGGGTGGCGTGGGCGCGGCGGTGGACCTCGCCGCGGGTGAGCAGGGCGCGCTTCGCCTCTCCGCCCGCTACCTCGCCGAGAACGCGGCGGTCAACACCGCCCAGGTCACCCTCGGCTACGTGCGCACCCCGCAGCGGACGCCGCCCCCCGAGCCGGTGGTCGAGGTGGAGCCGCCCCCGGAGCCGCCGCCCGAGGCCCCCCCCGGGGGACCGGAGATCCGCCCCGAGGACGCCGTCATCTGGGTGCCCCATCCGTACTGCAGCTGGCTTTCGGTCCAGGACGCCCAGGGCATCCTCTCCGACCTGCCCAAGGGCACCCGCCTGCGCATCATCGCGCCCGACGGCAGCTCCCGGATCCTGGTCATCGGCGAGGAGGTGGCGGTCGAGGTGCCCCCGCGCGAGCCCCAGGGCGCGCTCATCGTGGCGGGCTGGCCCCAGGACCGGGTGCAGCTCGGCGCGGTCCAGCTCAACCCCGACCCCGACGGCGTGGCCATCATGACCGCCCCGGTGGGCCCGGTCGCCGCCGTGCTGCAGGGCGGCGGGCGCGAGGCCACGATGGAGACCGTGATGGGGGACGGCTTCGTGATCTGGGTGCGCGCCCCGTCCCCGGACCCCATCCTGGTCCGCTTCCCGGTGAACTCGGCGGTCCTGGACGCCTCGGGTCGGGCCGCGATCGCAGAGCTGGCGTCCAACGCCGGGGACTGGCGCTTCGAGGTGAGCGGCTCGTTCTCCCCCGAGGGCAAGCTGGAGGACAACCGGGAGCTGGCCGACCGCCGGGCCAAGGCCGCCTACGAGGCCCTGCTGGAGGCCGGCGTGCCCGCCGATCGCATGAAGCTGATGCCCCCGCCGGACAAGCCCTACGCCGACCGCTCCGTCGCCGAGCAGCGCGGGGCCATGGTCATCCCCGTCCGGGAGGACGCGCCATGATCCCGCTCCTGCTCGCGCTGGCCGCCCCGGTCTTCGCCGCCGACCACCACGTCGTGCGCGCCGGGGACACCGTGGCCTCCATCGCTGCCGCCCTGGGGGACCCCTCCCTGGAAGGCGCCATCCTCAAGGCCAACGGCCTGACCCGCGCGGACCCGCTGGAGGTGGGCGCGGTGCTCCTGCTGCCGGATCGCGGCGCCCGCCCGCCCGAGGCGGTGCTGCACAGCTACTTCGGCACCGGGTCCATCACCCCGCCGGGGGGCGCGGCCGCCGCTTTCGACACCAGCCTGCCCCTGCCCGAGGGCACCACGGTGTGCACCGACGCCGACAGCTTCGCCACCCTGCGCCTGGCCAGCGACGCCGACGGCCCCGACCACGACGACGTCAACCTCTGGCCGGACACCTGCCTGGAGATCCGCAGCCTCGCCGCCCGCGCCGGGGACCGCAGCTCCCTGATCAACGTGACCCGGGGCTCGGTCAGCGTGCAGGCGGTCCGCAAGGGTGAGACCCAGGGCACCATCACCGTCACCACCGCCGACGCGGTGGCCACCTCCCGGGGCGGCGGGCACCGGGTGCACGTCGAGGACGGCGCCACCCGCACCGAGGCCCTCTACAACCCCCTCGCGGTCATCGCCCAGGGGGTGGAGCTGGATCTCCAGCCGGGGCAGGGCTCCCGGATCAAGGCCGGGGAGGCGCCGGGCAAGCCGGTGCAGCTCCTGGTCCCCGGGACCCCCAGCGCCCCCGACGCCGGGCTGCCCCTGCGGGTGCCGGACTTCGAATGGACCCCGGTGGACCGCGCCCTGGGCTACGTGCTGGAGATCGGCCTCGACGCTGAGTTCCGGGACATCGTGCTGCTGGAGGATCTGCCCGGCCCCGCCTACGCGCCCGAGCTGCTCATCGTGCCCTGGCGCGAGGACGGGCTGTGGTGGCGCGTCACCAGCTACGACCGCATGGGCTTCATGGGGGTGCCCTCCGACCCCCGGCCCCAGCGCTTCCCGATCGAGGAGCAGCCGTGATCGCCGCCCTCGCCCTGCTCTGCAGCGCCGCGCTCGCCCAGTCCGACGACGGGAGCCTCAGCCCGGCGGTCTCCGTGGACCTGTTCCGCCCGGCCCTGGACACCACGGCCGGCCTGGCCACCGACAGCGCCCGGCCCGGCGCCCGGTGGGGCGCCCAGATCACCGGCTGGTGGGTCAAGGAGCCGCTCGTGTACGTCGAGGGCGACGAGATCACCGCCATCGTGTCGGGCACCACGGCCACGGCGCTCTCGGCGTGGTGGTCCTTCGGGCGGCTGCGGCTGGGGGGCACCGCCCCCGTCTACCTCTACAGCACCGGCGACGTGGCCGGCCTGCAGGGGGTGGCGCTGGGCGACCCGGGGCTGGACGCGCGGGTGTGGCTGCTGAGCGCCGACCGCCCGCTGGGCCTGGCCCTCATCGGGCGGGTGACCGGCCCGCTGGGGGCCTCCGAGCGGCAGCTCGGCCAGCCGGGCTGGGCCGGAGAGGTCGGCCTGGCCGCCGATCTGGACCGTGAGAAGTTCTCCGCTGCGGTGAACGTCGGCACCTGGATCGTGCCCACCGTGTCGCTGGGGGAGCTGGTGCTGGACGACGCGCTCTGGTACCGGGCGGCGGCGGGGTGGACCCCCACCGAGCCCCTGTGGCTGGGGGTGGAGCTGACCGGGCGCAGCACCTACGCCAGCTTCTCCACCAACACCGGGCACGCCCTGGAGGGCCGCGCGGTCGGCCGGTGGACCAGCGCGCAGGGGGTGGGGTTGTTCGCGGGCGTCGGCTCCGGGCTCACCGTCGGGCCGGGGTCGCCGACGGCGCGGGTGGTCGCGGGCGTCTCGCTGACACCCGCAAGATCCCAATAATTGTAATCCCCCTGTAAGCAGCGGCGGGCCCGGGCGGGGTAGGATGCAGCGACCCTGAACACCGACGGGCTGGCGCGAGGGATACGGACGTCCCCGCGGCTGCTGGATGCGTGCGCCCTCGTCGGAACTGCCCCGTGGAGACGTCATGAACCCGAAGCTGCTCCGCCGCCTCCGTCGCGTGTCCCTCGGCTCGACCCCGTCGCGTCGGCCGGCCGCGCCCCCCCTCGGTCGTCGCGCGGTCGCCCCGTGCGCGCTGCTCGCGCTTGCGCTGCCCGCCTCGGTCGTCGCCGAGGGGGTCGATGAGCTGGGCGCCCGGCAGGTGGTCCAGCCCTCCACCGACATCTACGTCGACATCCTGGATCACACCACCGAGAACATCTACATCCTGGGCCTCACCGGGACCGCCTACGACCCGACCGGCACCCGCCTGGGGTCCTTCTCCACCCTGTCGACCATCAACCCGACGATGAACGGCGCGTACCGGCTGGACCTGGCCATCGCGGCCACCTCGATCTGGGACGTGGAGGTCCTCAACCAGATCGACGGTCTGGGGCGGGTGTTCTCGTACTCCTGGGAGATCGACACCGGCAGCTATACCAGCTCCTACTCCTTCGACGGCAGCCTCTACACGGTGGTGACGGCGGGCTCGTCCGCGGACACCGCGGTCATCGAGATGGAGACCGACGGGCTCTCGGGCTACGTCTACTACCTGCGGGCCAACGCGGACGGCGTGGACGGGGAGAACGGGCGCAGCGCGCCGTCGGGCACCCAGACGGTGGACGCCGAGTTCCCGATCTACCTGAACCCCCCGTCCAACGCGACCTACAGCTTCACCGCGCCGATCGTCAGCGCGGCGTCGTTCTCGGGCGGCGGGCAGTCCTGTGACCGCATCGCTCCGGGCTACACGACCGGCGAGTTCACCGTCACCGCCAACGTCGACGGCGTCACCCACCTGGTCTGCGACCTCAACGGCGATGGGTCCTACGACATCACCAGCGACGACGACGTCCACCTCATCGACCCCATGGTCAGCGGCTCCTCTGTGTTGAGCTGGGACGGCACCGACAACACCGGCGCCGACGTGCCTCCGGGCGTCTACAACTGCGTGGCCATCGTCACCGTCGGCGAGTTCCACTACGTCGCCAGCGACATCGAGACCTCCTACCAGGGCTTCCGCCTGTTCGAGGTCGACGCGGGGCTCAACCGCAGCGGCCTGTCCATGTACTGGAACGACGCCGCCGTGCAGGGCAACGCGGTCACGATGCCCGACGGACAGACCGGGCTGGAGAGCTCCGGCGCCTCGGGTCTGTACGCGGGCGCGTACACCGACATCATCGCGGCCAACACCAACGCCCGGTCCTGGGGGCGCTTCCAGAGCACCTCCAAGGGCAACGGGGCGCTGCTGGACACCTACACCTTCGTGGACTCCGACACCTCCTCGGTGTTCACCGTCGAGGTGGTCGACGGCGCCACCGACACCGACGGGGACGGCCTGACCGACATCGAGGAGGACTGCGAGACGGGCACCGACGCCACGTCCGCAGACACCGACGGGGACGGCCTGGACGACTATGCGGAGGTCGTCGAGTACGGCACGGATCCCAACGACGCCGACACGGACGGGGACGGCCTGGACGACGACGAGGAGGTCAACACCACCGGCACCGACCCCGTCGACGGCGACACGGACGGGGACGGCCTGGGCGACGGCGCCGAGGTGAACACCCACGGCTCCGACCCGCTCAACGCCGACACGGACGAGGACGGCCTGGACGACGGCGACGAGGTGAACACCTACGGCACCGACCCCGTGGACAGCGACACGGACGGAGACGGCCTGAGCGACGGTACGGAGGTGAACTCCACGGGCACCGACCCGCTGACCGCCGACACCGACGGGGACGGCCTGAGCGACGGCGATGAGGTGGACACCCACGGCACGGACCCGCTGGACTCGGACACGGACGGGGACGGCCTGAGCGACGGCGACGAGGTGAACACGACGGGCACGGATCCGCTGGACGCCGACACCGACGGCGACAACCTCACCGACGGCGATGAGGTGGACACCTACGGGACCGACCCGAACGACCGCGACTCCGACGACGACGGTCTCAACGACTACCGGGAGGTCACCCGTGAGGGCACCGACCCCAACAACGCCGACACCGACGGAGACGGGCTGGACGACGGCGACGAGGTCCACACCACGGGCACGGACCCGCTGGACGCCGACACCGATGGAGACGGCCTGAGCGACGGCGACGAGGTGAACACGACGGGCACGGACCCGCTGGACGCGGACTCCGATGACGACGGGCTGACGGACGGCGATGAGGTGAACACGACGGGCACGGACCCGCTGGACGCGGACAGCGACGACGACGGCCTGAGTGACAGCGATGAGGTGAACACGACGGGCACGGACCCGCTGGACGCGGACTCCGATGACGACGGGCTGACGGACGGTGACGAGGTGAACACCACCGGCACGGACCCGCTGGACGCGGACTCCGACGACGATGGCCTCCTCGACGGGGACGAGGTGAACAGCACGGGCACGGACCCGCTGGACGCGGACTCCGATGACGACGGGCTGACGGACGGTGACGAGGTGAACACGACGGGCACGGACCCGCTGGACGCCGACACCGACGACGACGGCCTGAGCGACAGCGAGGAGGTGAACAGCACGGGCACGGACCCGCTGGACGCGGACTCCGATGACGACGGGCTGACGGACGGGGATGAGGTGAACACGACGGGCACGGACCCGCTGGACGCCGACACCGACGACGACGACCTCTCCGACGGCGACGAGGTGAACACGACGGGCACCGACCCCTTCGACGCTGACTCCGATGACGACGACCTCACGGACGGCGAGGAGGTCAACGACTACGGCACCGATCCGCTGGACGAGGACACCGATGACGGCGGCCGCACCGACGGCGAGGAGGTCCACACCGACGGCACCGACCCCCTGGTGGGCGAGGACGACCTCCGAGACTCCGACGGCGACGGCCTCACCGACCCCGCCGAGGAGGAGCTGGGCACGGATCCGCTGAACCCGGACTCCGACGGGGACGGCCTGGAGGACGGGGACGAGGTGGACCTGGGCACGGACCCGACCGACGCCGACACCGACGGGGACGGCCTGAGCGACGGCGACGAGGTGGACGAGGGCACGGATCCGCTGAACCCGGACACGGACGGGGACGGCCTGAGCGACGGGGACGAGGTGGACCTGGGCACCGACCCGACGAACCCGGACACGGACGGGGACGGCCTGAACGACGGAGACGAGGTGGACCTGGGCACCGACCCGCTGGACACCGACACCGACGGGGACGGCCTGGAGGATGGCGACGAGGTCAACGAGTACGGCACCGACCCGACCAACGTCGACACCGACGGCGGCGGCATCCCGGACGGTGAGGAGATCGAGGCCGGCACCGATCCGAATGACGCGAGCGATGACATCGACGAAGGCAAGTATGGCGGTGGCGGCGGGTGTACCTGCACGTCAACGGACCGTCAGGGCGGATTCGGCGTCGCGCTGGTCGGCGTCCTGGCGCTGCTCCTGTGGCGCCGCCGTCGTTGACAGGTCGCTGACATCTCCGCACCCCGGTATTTCGTGGTAGACAATCCGGCGGATCCCTCGCTCACGCCGGAGCCTCGGCCCCCCTGCCGGCGAGACTGACAGGGGCAGGTAAGAGATGGCGCAAGCGATCTTCTGGTAGAACACTTCCGGGAAGCTCAACGAACGCATTGACCTCGTGACCCTCCAGGGTCCGGAGACGCATAGGTATGAACAAGATGATGCGCACCCGCCGCAACTCCAAGATCCCCCGCAAAACTCCAACCTCCAACCGTGAGCTTCCCGTGCTGCGCGCCCGTCGTGCGGCCCCCGCCGTCGGACTGCTCGCCCTCATGATGGTGCCCGCCACCGTGTCCGCCGAGGGCAGCGCCGAGCTGGGCACCAACCAGCCGGTCAACTCCAGCACCGACATCTACGTCGACATCCTGGACTACACCGTCGAGACCATCTCCACCTCGGGGGTGTCCGGCACGGTGTACGACCCCAGCGGCGTCAGCGTGGGCAGCGTGTCGGGCAGCTCGTCCATCACGCCGACCGCCAACGGCGCCTACCGGATCGACCTGACCAGCACCAACAGCTCCACATGGAGCGTGAACGTCAACAACGCCATCGACGGCAACGGCCGGGTGTACTCCTACGACTGGGAGGTCAGCACCGGCAGCTTCGCGGACTCCTACTCGTTCAACGGCAGCCTGTACACCGTGGTCACCGCTGGCTCCAGCAGCGACACGGCGGTCATCGAGCTGGAGGCCGACGGCCTCTCCGGCAACGTGTACTACCTGCGGGCGAACAGCTCGGGTGTCCAGGGCGCCAACGGCCGCAGCTCCTACAGCGGCACGGTGGACGCCGAGTTCCCGATCTACCTGAACCCCCCGTCCAACGCGACCTACAGCTTCACGGCGCCCGTGGTGTCCTCGGCCTCGTTCTCCGGCGGAGACGAGTCCTGCGACCAGATCGCGCCGGGCTGCTCCGAGGGCCAGTTCGAGGTCACCGCCAACGTCGACGGCGTCGTGCACATCGTCTGTGACCTCGACGGCGACGGCAACTACGACATCACGACCGACGACGATGTCCACCTCATCGACACGATGACCAGCGGCACCGCCACGGT
Source organism: Alphaproteobacteria bacterium (assembly GCA_020632795.1). Taxonomy (GTDB): domain Bacteria; phylum Myxococcota_A; class UBA796; order UBA796; family CAJQPC01; genus JACKEV01. The sequence goes on along the minus strand of JACKEV010000015.1, from coordinate 40,847 downwards.
GGCCTGGGACGGCACCGACAACGCGGGCGTCGACGTGCCCGTGGGCACCTACAACTGCCAGGCCCTGGTCACCGTCGGCGAGTTCCACTACGTCGCCTACGACATCGAGACGTCCTTCACGGGCTTCCGGCTGTTCGAGGTGGACGGCAGCGGCACCCGCACCGGCCTCTACATGTACTGGAACGACGCCGCGGTGCAGAGCACGGCGGTGACCATGCCCGACGGCCAGATCGGCCTGGAGAGCTCGGGCCCCAACGGCGTCTACTCGGGCAGCTACAGCGACGCCATCTCCGCGAACACCAACGCCCGCTCCTGGGGGAGCTTCCAGGGCTCCTCCAAGGGCAACGGCAGCCTGCTGGACACCTACACCTACGTCGACTCGGACACCTCGGCGGTGTTCACGGTGGACGTGGTGGACTGCACCATCGACACCGACGGCGACGGCTTGGCGGACTGGGAGGAGGAGTGCGATGAGGGCACCGATCCCAACAACGCCGACACCGACGGCGACGGCCTGAACGACGGCGACGAGGTCATCACCTACGGCTCCGACCCGAACTCCACGGACAGCGACGGCGACGGCCTGAGCGACGGCGACGAGGTGAACACCCACGGCACCGACCCGGTCAACGCCGACACCGACGGCGATGGCCTCGACGACAACGAGGAGGTCAACACCTACGGCACCGACCCGACGGACACCGACACCGACGGTGACGGCCTGGACGACGCCGAGGAGGTGAACGACCTGGGCACCGACCCGACCCTCTCCGACACCGACGGCGACGGCATCACGGACGGCGACGAGGTCAACGAGACCGGCACCGACCCCGCCAACGCCGACACCGACGGCGACGGCCTGAGCGACGGCGAAGAGGTGACCACCCAGGGCACCGACCCCAACAACCCCGACACCGACGGCGACGGCCTGAGCGACGGTGACGAGGTCAACACCCACGGCACCGATCCCGGCGACACCGACACCGACGGCGACGGCCTGAGCGACGGCGACGAGGTCAACCTCTACGGCTCCGACCCGCTGAACCCCGACGGCGACGGCGACGGCCTGCTGGACGGAGAGGAGGTCTTCGAGACCGGCACCGACCCGGCCAACGCGGACACCGACGGCGACGGCATCGACGACGGTGACGAGCTGGAGCTGCACGAGACCGACCCGCTGAACCCGGACACCGACGGCGACGGCCTGCTGGATGGCGATGAGCTGGCCAACGGCACCGACCCGCTGAACCCGGACACCGACGGTGACGGCCTGAGCGACGGCGACGAGGTGAACACCTACGGCTCCGACCCGCTCGACACCGACACCGACGGTGACGGCCTGGAGGACGGCGACGAGGTCAACACCCACGGCACCGACCCGGTGGACGCCGACACGGACGGCGACGGGCTGGAGGACGGCGACGAGGTCAACGTCGTCGGCACCGACCCGACCGACGAGGACACCGACGGCGACGGCCTGCTGGACGGCGAGGAGTGGGATCTCGGCACCTACCCGACCGACCCGGACACCGACGGCGACGGCCTGAACGACGGCGACGAGGTCAACGAGCACGGCACCGACCCGCTGGTCGCGGACACGGACGGCGACGGCCTGCAGGACGGCGACGAGGTGAACACCTACGGCTCCGACCCGACCAACCCGGACACCGACGGCGACGGCATCGACGACGGCGATGAGGTCTACACCACCGGCACCGACCCGGTGAACGAGGACACCGACAACGACGGCCTCACCGACGGTGAAGAGATCAACGAGTACGGCACCGACCCGCTGAACCCGGACACGGACGAGGGTGGCGTTCCCGATGGTGAAGAGGTCACCAACGGCACCGACCCGCTCGATCCGTCCGACGACTCCGACGGCAAGTACACCGGCGGCTGGGGCAGTTGCTCGACGACCGGAAATGGAGACGCGAGCCTGGCGTTCATCCTGCTGGCGGGCCTGGGCGCCCTGCTCCGCCGCCGGCGACGCTGAGCTGATGCTGAAACTGAATCAAAACCTTTGGAGTTCCAGATGATTACCGCCATTCTCCTGTCCGGCGTCGCGCTGGCCCAGGATGTCTCCACCAATGGAGAAGTGCCGACGCTCAACGCGCAGCTCTTCCGCCCCTCCATCGACAGCTTCTCCAACCTGTGGGTCGACGACGCCACGCGGGCGCCGAACAAGTACACGACCGCCCGCGCGATGTTCAACTACTCCAACGACCTGCTGGTCTACACCAACAGCCTCGACGAGCGCACCGAGCTGGTCAGCAACCTGCTGGAGTTCGACATCATGGCGGCCCACACCCGCGGCCGCTTCCGCTTCGGCGCCTTCGTGCCCGTGTACCTGCGGTCCACCGGCGACGCCACCTCCGGCGAGACCGGGCTGGGCGACGTCGCGGTCGAGGTGAAGGCCTCGGTGCTCGACCCCAACGACAAGCCCCTCGGGCTGGCCGTCTCCGGGCGCTTGATCACGCCCACGGCCACCGTCGACGCCCCCCTGGGCCACGGCGGCCTGGCCTATGAGGTCGGCCTCATCGCCGCGAAGCGCTTCGGCCCGGTGTCCCTGGCGGCCAACGTCGGCACCCGCGGCGTCCCCGAGGCGCTCATGGAGAACGTCGAGTGGGACGACCAGCTCTACGCGCGCCTGGGCGGCGGCTTCGCGGTCAGCGATGACGCGGGCGTCTCCCTGGACGTCGCCGGGCACTTCGCCTACGCGGACATCGCCAACGCGGCCGCCATCCCGATCGAGGCCCTGCTGGGCGGCTATGGCCGGCTGGGGGACAGCAACTTCGTGATGCGCGGCGGCGTCGGCACCGGCATCACCAGCGGCGTCGGCGCCCCCAAGTTCCGCGCCCTGTTCGCCCTCGCCTACGAGCCCCCGCGCACCGGGGACTCCGACAAGGACGGCATCCTGGACTTCGAGGACGACTGCCCCGATGTCCCCGAGGACATGGACAGCTACCTCGATGAGGACGGCTGCCCCGAGCCCACCGTGGTCAGCTTCCGCGTGGTGGACGACCAGAACAAGCCGATCAGCGCCGCGAAGGTGACCGCGGGCGAGTTCTCCGGCGCCCACGGCGGCCAGAGCGAGTTCGCGGCCGGCTCCTACGACCTGGCCATCGAGGCCGAGGGCTATGATTCGCTGACCGCCAGCTTCGACGTGGTCGAGGGTCCGCCCATCGAGGTGGTCCAGACGCTCAAGTTCGTCCCCGGCACCCTGGTCGTCATCGTGCAGACCGAGTCCGGCGAGCCCGTGCCCGGCGCCCAGTGGGCCCTCAACGGCGAGAGCAAGGGCGCGGCCGAGGGCCCGGTCGAGCTGGCCCAGCGGCCCGGTCCCTACACGGTCACCGCCGAGGCCCCCGGCTTCCTGCGCGGCTCCCAGAAGACCCAGCTCAAGGCCGGCGAGCGCAGCGAGATCACCATCGTGCTCGAGCCCTCCACGGTCAAGGTGGACAAGGAGAAGATCGACCTCGGTGACTCGGTCTACTTCGAGACCAACAAGGCCATCATCAAGCCCGCGAGCTACGGCCTGCTGGATGACGTCGCGAAGGTCATGAAGGAGTACCCCGAGATCAAGCTCGTGCGGATCGAGGGCCACACCGACAGCCGCGGCGACGCCGCCTACAACCAGCAGCTCTCCGAGGACCGCGCCAACGCTGTGCGCACGTACCTCATCGACAAGGGCGTCGAGGCCGGCCGCCTCGAGGCCGCGGGCTTCGGTGAGAGCAAGCCGCTGGACCCGGCGGAGACCCCGGCCGCCTGGGAGAAGAACCGGCGCGTCGACTTCTTCATCAAGGAGCGGTCGGACGGCTGAGGGACCAGACGTCGCGCCACCATAATGCGCCTGCCCGGCCCCTCAGGTCGGGCAGGCGTCTTTTTTTGATCCCCTTGAATTCCTTCCCCCGGGGCCATTTCCACTCAAATAATCGAAAAATTACGAAGTCTCTTGCACGTCAGTCTTTACGTCAGAGCAACCCATCGCATAGGGTGAGGCCCAAGCCGAGCCGCTGGTGCCCCTCCAGCGGACGGACCAGCGTGGCGCGAGCGCCTCGCTGATTGAGACGCTTCAAGCAAAGCGGACCCCTGGCTGAAGGGTGAGCAACCTCCCGAAGTCCCGGTCCGTCGGCCTCTCCCCTACTTGTTCTCTCCCCAGGGGAGGGGCCGCTTTTCTTCAGGGTGTGCTGCGCAGGCCGGAGTGTTCAGGGGCAGGGGCGGGTCCGCCGCGCAGGATGGGGTCTCGGCTCGGTTTCACCGGGCCAGGCCCCCGCCACCCGGCTCAATCCTGCTCGACGATCTCGAACTGGACCCGCCGGTTCTCGGCGCGGCCCGCCTCGGTCTCCTCGCTGCCCAGCGGCCGGGTGTTCCCATACCCTCGGGCCTGGAGGCGCCGCGCGCTCACACCCTTGTCGATCAGGTACTGGCGCACGGCGTTGGCGCGGTCCTCGGAGAGCTGCTGGTTGTACTCAGCGGAGCCGACCGAGTCGGTGTGCCCCTGGACCTCGACCAGTCGGATCTGCGGGTTGACCACCAGCGTGTTCGCGACCTCGTCCAGCAGGGCATAGGACTCGGGGCGGATCACTGCCTTGTCGGTCTCGAAGAACACCTGCTGGAGGATGCGGACCTCCTGGGCGGTGACCTTGACCTGGGTGTCCTTCAGCTCCACGGTGAAGGAGTACGGCGTGTCGCCGGGGTCGAGCACGAAGCCGGCGCGCCGGGCGCCGTAGTCCGGCGCGGACGCGATCAGCTCCCAGGACGCCGGGCGCAGGGTGGCGCGCAGGGTGCCGTCGGCGCGGGTCGTGCCGGCGTCCACCCGCTCGGGGCCGAGGAAGCGCAGATCGGCGACCACCGGGGCGCCGCTGGTGGTCTTCACGATGATGTCCACCGGCCGCAGCGGCAGCTCGTCGACCACGGAGGCGTCCGTGACCGCGGCCAGCTCGAAGTCCAGGGCGACCAGGGCCTCCTGCTCGGGCGCCACGGCGACGTCCCGCTGCTCCAGGCCGTAGGACTCCGAGGACACCACCACCGTCCAGTCCCCGGGGGCGAGGGAGAACACCCGCTCTCCGTCCGGCCCCACCCGGGTGGGTGCGACGTGCTCGGGGCCGATCAGCCGCACCAGGGCGTCGAGCACCGCGCCGCCCCCGCCGCGTGTCCGCACCCGGACCGAGCCCGGCTTCCAGCGCAGCGCGACCTCGACGGCGTTGTCACCGGGCTTGAGCGCGATGCCCTCGACCGTCTGCTCCCGGAGCAGCGACCCGCGCACCGTCACGCTGCGCGCCCCCGAGGACAGCCCGCCGAGGGTCAGCCCGCCGCCGGTGGAGGTGGTGCCCACCAGGGCGCCGTCCAGCAGCACCTCGGCGCCGTTGACCGCGTGGCCGTCGGGATCGACGACGTTCACGGTGAGGGTGGCGTCGCCGCCCTCGTCCTTGAGGAGCACCGCCTTCAGCTCCAGGAGGGAGGTCTGGTCGGGCTCGACGATGACGTCGCGCTGCTGGAGGCCCAGGGCCTCGGCGGAGATGACCACCGTCCAGTCGCCGGGCTCCAAGGCGAAGAAGCCCTCGCCGTCGGGCCCCAGGGACGCGACGTCGAGCTGCCCGGGGCCGGAGAAGCGGATCAGGGCGTCCTCGATGGGGCCGTCGGCGGTGCGGGCCACCACCTTGAGGGAGCCTGGCAGCCAGTCGAGGGTGACCAGCACCTCGCGCAGGCCCTCGTCGAGCTGGACGTCCAGCGCCTGGCGGGGGCGGAAGCGCGCGCCGCGCACCTCCAGCGCACGGGTCCCCGGGTCCAGGCCCTCCACCCGCAGGCTGCCGCCGCTCGCGGTCGACCCGAGCAGCGTTCCGTCCAGCAGCACCTCGGCGCCCTCCACGGGCTGGCCGTCGGGGTCGATGACCCGCACCGCGAGCGCGGCCTCGCCGCCCTCGGCCGGGACCATGTTGAACACCACGTCGACCAGGCCGGTGAAGTCCTCCTCGATGAGGATGTCCCGCTGCTGGAGGCCGTAGACCTCGCTGGACAGCACGGCGGTCCACTGGCCGGGGGTGAGCTGGATGACCTGGCGGCCCTCGGTGTCGAGCTGGACCGGGTCGAGCACCTCGGGCCCCAGCAGCCGCACCAGCGCGTCGGAGAGCGGGCCGTCGGGGCCCCGGGCGATGATGCGCACCGAGCCGGGCAGGCGGTCCAGGACCAGGGTGCGCGCCGGGCTGGTGGCGAGGACGTTGAGGGTCTCGGAGTCGAAGTCCTGGAAGTCCTCGGCGGAGACGTCGACCACCGCGTCGCCCTCGGCCAGGCCCTCGACCCGGATGACGCCGGCGTTGCCGACCTCGCCGTAGTCGGCGTCGTCGACGGTGAGCCGGGCCTCGTCGACCGCGCGGTCCTGGGCGTCCACGACCGCCAGCTCCAGCACGCCCTCCCCGCGGTCCTCCTGGAGCACGACGTCGAGGGTCTCGGCCTCGGCGCGGCCCTCCTCGATGACCACCACGCGGACCTGACGCCCGTAGCCGTCGGCCTCGACGGTGACCCGCCAGCTCCCGATGCCCAGAGGCACGACCGTGTGGCCGTCGTCGTCCAGGACCCAGACCTGCTCCCGGCCCTCGACCCCGACCTGCCCCTTCACGGCCTGGCCCCGCGGGTCGTCGACGTCGACGACCAGATCGGTAGGGCCGGGCACCAGGATGGGGGGCGGGCCGAGGTTCGGCTCCACCGAGGGCTCCGGGCGCTTCTGCACGGTCACGCCCGCGAACACCCGCAGGGAGGCCGTCCCCGGGGCGCTGCTGAGGGGCAGGGCCGCGCCGGCCTGGACCGCCAGGCCGCGGGGCAGCCCGTAGCGCCCCATGAGCCAGGCCTCGGCGGGGGTGGAGACGGAGCGCGACTCGGTGTCGAAGAAGGACCAGGTGTGGTCGCCCGCGGAGCCCTGCTGGACGCCCGGAAGGATGTCCAGCACCACGCCGTCGCCGATGGCCGGCGCGGCGAAGGCGCCGACCTGCAGCTCCAGGCTGCGCCAGACCGGGTAGGACGCCGCGAGGGAGGCGAAGGCCTGGCTGCGGTGGTCGATGAGGGTGACGGAGTCGTTGTCGGCCTCGCACTCCGGGCTGCAGATGCGCTCGCCGGGGCTCAGCTCGTAGCCCAGGTTCGCGTGGAGGGTCAGCTTGCGAGGGTGCAGGCTGAACGCCCCGATCGCGCCGATCCCGGGGCGGGAGCTGCCCACGTAGCGGTCCTGCTCCCGCGGGATGGCGGGCAGCTCGGCGTAGGGGATCGCGGCGATGTCCAGCCCCAGGGCCTCCGCGGAGACCAGCCGGGTGGGCAGGGCCAGCCGGACCTCGCCCAGCGCCGGCCCGTAGATGTCGGCGTCCAGCTCCTCCTTGTTGCCGTCGGCGTCCAGCTCGAAGATGCGGTTGGCGCTGCTGAGCACGATCGGCGCGGTCAGCGAGACGCCCAGCCGATCGGTCACCGCGACGCTGCCGCCGAGGGTGAGCACGGCGAGGTCGTCGACCAGGTAGCGCTCGTAGCTGGGGGTGTCGCGGTCCTGGTACAGCTCGAGGCGGAGCGGGGACTCGATCCATTCGAAGGTGACCCCGGCGGCCCAGGTCTTGCGGGGCGCCGACCAGGCGGACCAGCCGTAGAGCGGGTCGCTGGCCAGGCCTTGACCTGTCGAGGGGGTCACGCCGCGCCCGTCCAGGTCGCCGAAGACCTCCACGTCCTGGGCCCAGACCGCCGTCGCCATCCACAACAGCAGGTTCGCAGTCAGCTCTGCCTCCGCGTCAACAGGACCAGCGCGCCGAGCAGCGCACCGATCCATCCTAAGCCTACCGGACTTTCAGCGCTCGCACATCCTCCGGTCAGGCCGCCGGTCAGGTCGGCCCCGTCGCAGTCCTGGTCGGCGCCGTCGCCGAGGACCTCGGGCGCCCCGGGGTGGACGGTGGCGTCGGCGTCGTCGCAGTCCGGGGTCGCCGCGAAGACGAGCCAGCCGTCGCCGTCCAGATCGTCGTCGGGCGTGCCGTCATCGCAGTCGTTGTCCAGGCCGTCGTAGGGCGTCTCGGGCAGGCCCGGGGAGCGGGCGGCGTCCGTGTCATCGCAGTCGGCGGGGTCGCCGTCCGCTGTGTAGCCGTCACCGTCGCCGTCCTCGCTCACCGCCGACGCGCCGTCGCAGTCGTCGTCGATGCCGTTGTTGGGGATCTCCGAGAAGGTCGGCGAGCGCGCGGCGTCGAAGTCGTCGCAGTCGATGAAGAAGTCGGCGCCGTCGCCATCCAGGTCCACCGTCGTGAAGTCGGGCCCCCCGAACGCGCCGATGTCCGCGACGTCGTCGTCGACGTCGGGGTAGTCGGGGTGGCCTGTGTTCCAGGCCGGCGACGCCGGGCCGCTCAGCATGGGGAAGCGGTCGCAGGGAGCGTCGGCGCGCTGGTAGAGGTCGTCGAACAGGGGGTCGCCGCTGGCGTCGAAGCCCGAGGCGATGTCCGGCCCGTCCGCGGCGGACGCCGCCACCTCGTAGAAGAGGTTGTAGCGGGTCTCCACCAGCGTCCCGCCGGCCCCGGTGTGCATGAACACCGTCGCGCCGGGGCTCTCCGAGAAGATGTCGTTGATGAGGGTGACCTCGACGTCGTCCGCCACGATGAGGGCGCTGGCGGCGTTCTGGTCGAAGGTGTTGTTGATGGCGGTCAGCGACCCCCGCTCCACCAGGATGAGCGGGCTCTCCGGCCCCTCGTTGCCCTGGATGGAGGTGTTCATCAGCGTCAGCGCCCCGTCGTTGACCCGGACGCCGAGCACGTTGGGGGTGCGCTCGGAGCGGATGTTGCAGAGCTGGGCGCCGCGAACGGTGACGCCCTCGGTCGCGCCGTCCACGAAGACCGCGGCCCCGTCCGCCCCCACGGCCGCGTCGACCAGCTTGATGTAGGTCAGGTTCACATAGGGGACGTCCGAGGCGTAGACGAGCGCGCCCGCCCCGGCGGACACGCCGTCCGCGAGCACCCCCTTGAGGGTCACCGGCGCGCGGGTCGAGCGCACCGCGCCCCCGTACCCCCCGTTCAGGGCCGCCTCGACCCCTCGGAACACCACGGTCTCTCCGTAGAAGGAGCCCGCCGTCCCGTCCGACGAGGACACCGCGACCGCCCCCGCCGCGCTGCCCGCGTAGTCGCTCAGGGTGACCCGGATGAGGCTCAGGTCCGCGTCGAGGGCGGTCATCGAGCCGGCGGCCGGCGTCGTCGCGGTGGGGACGCTGCGGTTGCCCTCGAAGGTGGTGTCCTCCACGGTCACCGTCGCCCGCGTCATCGCGAGGTCGGGCGCGGCGGTGTGGCTGTTGCGCGCGAACGCGCTGCTGGACACGTTGACGGTGACCGCGCCGGTCTGGTTGCCGCCCGGGCCGACCACGGTCATCGCCTGGGCCGCGTTGTCGGTGAACGCGCTCCCGGTGACCGTCACGGTCACGTCGCGGCGGCCTGCGCCGATCAGGAGCCCCGTACCCCCGCCCATGTCCGCGAGCGTCACGTCGTCCAGGGTGGCGTACACCCCCGACAGCGCCACCCCGACCCCCTCGAAGCCCCCCGCCAGGGTCGCGGTGTGGAGGGTGAGCCGGCCGCCCTCCATGTACAGCGCGGCGCGGTCGGACACCAGCGCCGAGCCCAGGTCCACCTCCACCTCGCAGGCGCCCGCCAGCACCGCGTCCCCGACGGTGACCTCCGAGCCGGTGATGACCAGCCCGGGGATGGCGGGGGTCATGCCCAGCTCGCCCAGGATGGTGACGTCGAAGGGCACCTCGACGCAGGGCTCGCTGGCGACGTCCAGGTCCCCTCGAATGACGATGGTGCCGCCCTCGTCCACAGCGTCGAGGCCCTCGGAGAGGCGCGCGCCCGCGTAGAGGTCGACCTCCTCGTCCGCGCGCGCGGCGAGCGGGCTCGAGGTGAGCGCTGCACCCACGACGAGACGACACCACCAGGCGCGAGAGACGCCCACTGCGGACCTCCACTCCATCCCCAGCATGCCCCTGGAGGCCCGTTCGCCGCAAGTTGGCGCCCTCGCCCAGCCTTACAGCCGAGCCGAACACGGCCGATGTTGCTACAGTGGGCCCTCGGAGCGCATGTGCTGAAGCCTGGCGACACCATCGACATCTGGGTGGTCGAGCGCGCCCTCGGGCAGGGTGGCATGGGCTCGGTGTACCGCTGCCACAACCGCTCGGCGCGGCGCATCCTCGCGGCCATCAAGGTCCTCGATCCCTCCCTCAGCCGGGTGACGTCGGCCAAGGCCCGCTTCGTGCGCGAGGCAGAGATCCTCTTCGCCCTGGACCACCCCAGCATCGTCAAGGTCCGCAACGTCCGCATGGACGGCGAGATGCCCTACCTGGAGATGGAGTTCATCGACGGGGAGAGCCTCGAGCGGCGCATCCGCAAGGGCCCGATGCCTCTGGCCGACGCCCTGCCCCTGTTCACCCAGGCCGCCGACGCCCTGGTCTACATGCACGGCCTGGGCATCCGCCACCGGGACATCAAGCCCTCCAACCTGCTGGTCCAGCGGGGCAAGCAGCTCAAGCTGGTGGACTTCGGCATCGCCACCGAGCAGGGCGGGGTCGCCATCACCGAGTCGGGCCAGGCCTTCGGCTCGGTGTCCTACGCGCCGCCGGAGTGGATCGACCCGCGCACCCTCGACCCGGTCAAGTGGGACATCTACTCCCTGGGGGTGGTGTTCTTCGAGGCGCTGACCGGCCGGTCGGCCTTCCCCGTGGACACCGAGGGCACCAGCCGCCAGCAGGCCCTCAAGGTCATGATGGAGAAGCAGGGCCACCCCGAGCTGGACCCGGGGCGCGGCTTCCCCGACGCCCTGCGCGAGCTGATCCGCGAGATGACCCGGCCCGACCCGGCCCAGCGTCTGGACAGCGCCGTCGCCGTCCAGGAGCGCCTGGAGGTCCTGCGCGCGGACGGGGTGGACGCCGGCACCCGGGAGTACGAGATCCTGGAGACCCTCGGCCAGGGCGGCTTCGGCACGGTCTACCGGGCCCGCTACCTGGGCGAGAGCGGCTTCTCCAAGGAGGTCGCGCTCAAGGTCCTGCACCCCCACATGGCCGAGCAGGACGAGATCGCCAGCCGCCTGCGCGACGAGGCCCGCATGCTGGGGCTCCTGCGCCACCGCGCCATTGTCCAGGTCGACCGGCTCACCCGCCTGGGCGGGCGCTGGGCCCTGGTCATGGAGTACGTGCGCGGGGTCGACCTCAAGCAGCTCCTGGAGCGCCACGGCCCGCTCCCCCCCGGCCCCGCGCTGGAGATCGTCGGCGAGATCGCCGGGGCCCTGCACATCGCCTACGCCAGCCCCGGGCCCGACGGCGCGCCCCTGCGATTGCTGCACCGCGACATCAAGCCCCCCAACATCCAGCTCACCCCCTTCGGGGAGGTGAAGATCCTCGACTTCGGCATCGCGCGGGCCGACTTCGAGTCCCGCGAGGCCCACACCCAGCAGATGTCCTTCGGCTCCATCGGCTACATGGCCCCCGAGCGCCTGGACCAGAAGGAGCTGCCCGCCGGAGACATCTACTCCCTGGGCGCGGTGCTGTTCGAGTTGCTCACCGGCGAGGCCATCGGCCGCACCTCAGCCAGCGAGCGGCGCCACGCGAAGATCCTCACCGAGGTCACCGACAAGCTGGAGGGCCGGGGCGTGCCCCAGGAGCTGCAGGCCCTCATCCTGCAGATGCTGGCCTGGGACCCGGCGGCGCGCCCGGTGGCCCGCGACCTGGAGCGCACCTGCCTGGGCCTGCGGGCCCACGTCGAGGGCCCCCCGCTGCGGTACTGGACCGAGGAGCTGATCACCCCCATCCTGGCCGAGCGGGTGAAGAAGACCGAGGCCGACCCCGCCTCCAACACCGGCGAGCTGTCCGGCGCGGTGCTCCGCGAGCCCGACGCGCCCGCGCCGGCCTCCCTGCCGCCCGACCCCGACGTCACCCTGCCCGACGTCGACGCCCCGCACGACCCCGACCACACCCTGGCGGGGGTCTCGGGGGAGACCTGGTACCCTGGCGTCATCGAGGCCACCCCCCAGCACGCCGGCCCCACGATCATCCCCCACGGCACCGAGCTGGACCTCCTGCAGCAGAGCCTGGAGGAGGCCGAGGCGGCGCTCGACGCGGAGGCCACCCCGCCGGAGCCGCCGCCCACCGTGCCGGTCCCCGCGCCGGTCGTCACGCCGGTCCCCGCACCCCGTCGTCCCGCGACCCAGGACACCGCCCCGCTGCCCCCCGAGGAGCCGGCCCCGCCGGTCGCTCCCGCCCCTGCGGTCGCCCCTGCGGTCGCCCCCGCGGCCAGGCCGCCAGCCACCGCCACCCGCTGGCTGCCCCTCGCGCTGCTCGCCCTTGTTGGCGTCGTTGTGGCCGCCTGGTGGTTCACCCGGCCCCCGCCGCCGCCCCCGGAGCGCGCGGTGGAGGTCATCGTCACCGGCCTGCCCGCCGGCACGCCCGTGCTGGTGACCCTGGACCAGCTCCACCCCACGAAGGCCGAGGGCTACGCCTTCAGCTTCCCCGCCCGGGGCCTCGGCCAGGCCGAGCTCCGCGCCGTGGTGGGCCTCGAGTGCACCTCCATCGACACCGGATCCTGGTGCGGCGTCACCGACCAGACCATCGAGGTCACCGAGGGCGCCGGCCGCCAGGTCGTGACCCTGGCCCTGGCGCCGCCGACCCCCCGCCCCGTCTCCTTCGTCGCCCCCAAGCTGGGCGACGCGGTGGCCACCGTCCGGGCCGACGACCGCGTCCTGGGCACCCTCGGCCCCGACGCCGCGCCCCTCGAGCCTGTGCTGCCCGGCGTCTACATGTTCTCGGTCGAGGTCGGGACGTGCCCGCCCGAGGCCCTGGGCTGCGCCCCCGACTGCCCCGAGGGCTGCGCCTCCTGGAAGACCTCGCGGGCGGTGCCCTGGGGCGACGTGCCGGTGGAGATCGAGGTTCCCCTGGAGCCCCCCGCCTCGCCCGAGGTGGCCCCGCCGCCCGTGGACCCCACCCCGGCGGCGCCGTCCGGGCCCGCCGCGCCGGTCACCAGCGGGCGCTTCGCGGGCTGGCTCGACAAGCACCCGGAGTGGCAGCGCGACGCCGCCATCGCCGACGGCCGCGCCGACCCGAGCTACCTCAAGGGCTGGGCCGGCACCGCGCCCCCCGCCGGCCAGTCCGGCGCGGCGATGGTGAACGTGAGCTGGGCCGCCGCCAAGGCGTACTGCGCGGGCCGGGGCGGCCTCGCGGCCCTCGACGCCGAGCCTTCCACCTGGGAGGAGACCGCCACCCAGCCCTGGCACGAGTACCGCCAGTCCGGCGGGCGCCCGGCGTGGCGCCGCAAGGACGGCGGCACCAGCACCAACGTCTCCACCGACGAGACCGGGGCGTTCACAGGGTTCCGTTGCGCCCGCTGAAGCGGCAGCACGTCGACACCCCTCTGGGGCCGGTCACCTTCACCGACCAGGGGGCTGGCGCGCCGGTGGTCGCTGTGCACGGGGCGCCCGGCAGCGCGCGGGACTTCCGCCGGCTGGGCGAGGCGCTGGGCGACCGCGCGCGCCTGATCGCGGTGGACATGCCCGGCTCCGGGGGCACCCCCTCCCGGGCCTGGACCGACCACGACCCGGTGTACGCCGCTGCGCTGACCGGCGCGTTCATCGAGGCGCTGGGGCTGGAGCGGCCGGTGCTGCTGGGGCACTCCTTCGGCAGCGCCATCGTGGCGGAGGTGGCGGCCGAGGTGCCAGCGCGGGGTTTGGCTTTCGTCGCCGCCATGACCCGGGGGGTCCACCTGCCGCTGCGGCTCACCCGGGGCCTGCGGCTGTCGCGGGTGGTGCGCTCGTCGCTGGGGCGCAGGCTGCTCATGCCGCCGCTGCGCGCGGTCGGGCCGCAGCTCGGCTTCTCTCCGCGGCTGACCGACGCCCAGGTGGTCGGGGCCTTCCACGCCACCGCCCTGGTGGACCTCGCGCGGCACCGGGGCAACCTCGACGCGCTCACCGTGCCCTGCTTCGTGGCCTGGGCCGACGACGACCGGCTCATCCACGCCAACCTCCAGGTCGAGCTCTCCGAGGCCCTGCCTCCGGGAGGTCGCCTGCGCCTCGATCACGGCGGGCACAACGTCCAGAGCACCCGCGCGGTCGAGATCGCCGACGCCCTGGCCTCCTGGATCAGCGCGCTGGGCTGATCCTCCACACCTGGGGCGGCGCGAGGCCGACCACCGCGTCGTCCACCCGGACCTGGGCGGGGCCGCTCCACAGCGCGCCAGCGGTGAGGGGGACGGCGCGGTAGCGCAAGGTGACCTTGGGGGGGTGCGGGGCGGCCAGCTCCAGCACGACGCGGCCCTCCTCGGCGGAGACCACCCGGGCCCCCTCGGCCCCGGCGTCCAGGGCGCGGACCCCGGCGGGCAGGCGGTGCTCCACCTGGCCGGTCATCGAGGCAGGAAGGGACAGCGTCAGCGTGACCTCCACCGGCTGGCCCACCTGTGCCTGCACCGGGGCCACGGTCAGCGCGGCGCCCCCGGACACCGGGGTCCAGGGCACATGGCAGGTCCGGGTCTCCACCCAGGTGCTCGCGCCGTCCATCGCGTCGAGGGCCTCCAGGGCCAGCACGCCGCTGTGCTCGTCCCCGAAGCCCGCCGCGGGGGACCAGGACGCCATCAGCGATGCCCCCAGGTCCCGGGACAGCGCGCCGTCCAGCGCCCGCGCCGCCAGGGCGAGGGCGTCGACCTCCCGGGCCGGGGTGCCGTCGGGGCGCAGCACGCCGTCGGGGATGGGCAGGCGGGCCCGGCCGTACTCGTCGCGGGTGACCTGCTCGGTCAACAGGGCCCGTAGCGCCTCGGCGAGCGGCCCCTCCGCCGCGCCGCTGGCCAGCACCAGGCCCAGGGTGTAGGGGTCGGACTGCGCGGGGTCGAGCAGCGCGGCGGCGTGGCGCTCGAAGGCCCCGCCCGCGCGCACCTTCGCGCCCGGGGTCTCGGAGACCGCGACGGTCCAGGCGGTCAGGGCGAGCACCTGCTGAAGGGGCGCCGCGCCGCCGGGCGACACGGTGCCGTCCGGCCCCTGGGCGCCCTCCAGGCGGGCCTGGAGGAGCGGGCGCAGCCGCTCGGCGATGGCGCCTGTGTCGCCGGCCATCGCCCGCAGGAGCAGGCCGGCGGTGGGGACGTCGGCGTTCGTGGCCCGCGCCACCAGCCCCTGTTGTCCCCGGATCCGGGTCTCCCGCAGCTCCTCGGGGTAGGGCACGACGCCCACCCCTCGCGCCCCCAGGGCGAAGGCGTAGGGGCCCTCCGGCTTCCGCTTCACCTCATCCCAGAGCAGCGCGGCGACGCCGTCGTGGGTGTCGCGGCGGGTCTCGCAGGCGGTGGCCTCGGGCCGAGGGGGCAGCGCGGGCGCGCCGCCTCCGGTCAGGCCCCGGGCGACGTCGACCACGGGCGCGCCCCGCGGGCGGACCTCGACGGCGTGCCCGGTGGCGTCGAAGTCGCCGAGCTGGACGGACAGGCGCGCGTCGCCGGGGGTGGTGGCCTGCAGGCGGACCGGGACCACCTGGACCCGGCCGGGGGCCAGCGTGACGACGCCCTCCGCGCTGCCGGAGAGCCCGTCGGTCCGGATGGTGTAGGGCGCGCGGACGGGGGCGTCGGTCAGGTTGACCAGGCGCACGGCCACCTCCGCGGTGTCCCCCTCGGTCAGCCAGCCGGGCAGCACCGGCTCGGCGTAGACGTCTCGGGTCGTGCGCAGGCTCAGGGTGTCGCCGCTCACCGAGCCGTCGGCGGTGGCGGACAGCCCCAGCACCCGCCAGGTGGTCAGGGTGTCGGGCATCAGCGCCGACACCGAGGCCCGGCCCTCGGCGTCGGTCTTCACCCGGGGCGCCCACAGGAAGGTCTTGGGGAACCAGGAGCGCTGGTTGGCCGCTGGCGGCGGCGGGGCGGGGTCGGTCGGCGCGCGGGGGGCCTTGCCCTGGAAGGCCATCATCGTGTCCACCGGCTCGCCCTTGGCGCGGGCGACGTCCCGCCCGTTGGGCTCCTCCAGCAGCACCTCCACGAAGCGGTCCGGGATCTCCATGATCTGCACCACCTCCCGCGGCGGGCTGAGGGCGACCATGAAGCTCACCACCGCCAGCACCCCGCCGCAGCTCAGGGCGATCATCGTCGTGGGCTCCAGGACGGCCCCCAGGATCTTCCTCAAGCTCATCGCTGCGTCCTCCGCACCCAGGGGATCCAGGGCTCGTGGTCCTCGGGGAGCCAGGCTGCGTCGGCGACCAGGCGCCGGGGCTCGGCCTGGGCCAGCAGGTCGTCCGGCAGCTCGGCCAGGCGCAGGGGCACCCCGAAGGCGTCCGCCGCGCCGGTTCGGGCGAGGGCCTCGTCCCAGAGCGCCGCGCAGGCGGCGTGGTCCAGCTTGTCGCCGGGGCGCGCCTCGGCCTCCCACAGGCGCACCGCCCGCCGCGTGGCCGCGAGCTGCTCGTAGAAGGCGAGGGCCCGCGCCTCGTCCACGGGGGGGGCGACCTCGGTCTCCACGTTCACCGGCGGGGGGAGGGGCGGCGGCTCGGCGCTCAGCCGCAGCAGGATCGCGGCGGCGGCGGCGTCTCCCCGCACCTGCCCGGTGGCCAGGGCGAGGGCGTCCAGGCCGGGGAAGGCGGGCTGGTCGGAGACCGCGCCCAGGGTGGCCTCGGCCAGCTCGGTGGGCTCGGGCAGCGCGGCGAGGGCGCCCAGGGCCTCGTCCACCCCGGTGAGGCTGACGACCGCCGGCCGCTGGGTGTCGATGTCGATGACGGCCATCTCCCGGGGGCCGTAGGCCTCGGCGCGGTGGCTCAGGCGCAGGGTGTGGGCGGCGTCCGCGCGCACCAGCACCGCGACGTGCACCTGCCCGTGGGCCACCACCAGCGCGCCGCGGGCCTGCTCAGGGGCCTGCAGCCGGAAGGCGGGGGTGTCGTCCGGGGCGGGGCACGCCGCTGGGATGTCCTCGGTCACCGAGGGGGTGCGGGGGCAGCGCACCGTGGTGCGGTCGGGGCCGGTGAGGGTGAGCCACTCCGGCAGATCCCCGCGCCAGTCCGGGCCGCGCAGGGCCTCGACGGTGAAGACCTCCCCCGGGGCGACCACGGCCTTGGAGGGGCGGAGGCGCAGCGCCGGCACCGTCCCGGGCTGCGGCGCCCAGCGGCCCGTACCCACGCCTTCGACGGTGACGTCGAAGTCCCAGCCGGGGCGGGTCTGCACGCGCACCCGGTCCGCGGGCGGGGGCTCGGGCGCGACCACCGAGAGGAGGACGGGGCCCTGGTCGCTGCCGGCGTCCTCGGGCAGCGTGCGCCGCCCCATGTAGCGGCGGAGGCAGGCGGCGACCGCGTCGTCGCCCACGACCTCCAGGTCCAGGGTGCGCCCGTCCAGCCCCCAGCGCAGCCAGGTCTCCAGCGGCTGGCTCGTCGCAGAGGCCGACACGCAGGGGCTCGCGGCGAGCAGGGCCTCGCGGATCGGCGCCAGGACGGGGGTGGGGGCGCGCGCCTTGACGTCCGCCCGCAGCCGCGGGATCCGCGGAGGCTCCAGCGACAGCATGACCTCGTACAGCTCGGTGTCCTCGCCCAGGCGGGCGCCCAGCAGGGCCTCGCCCAGGCAGCGCGACGTCGCCCCGTCGCCCGGGGTCACCCGGATCACCCGGCCGCGCTCGGTGGCCACGGTCAGGAGCGCGCGGTCCCGCTGGTCGATCCACACCCCGCAGCGCTCGCCCAGGTGGGGGGCGAGGGCTTCGAGCTGCTCCAGCTCGGCCACGTTGGTGGTCCGGGCCGCCGTCAGCGCGTAGCCGCTGTAGACGCTCACCGGGGGGCGGGTCTCCAGGCGGGGGGCCCGCTCGGGGGGCTCGGGCAGGGTCACGGTGACCGGCGCGCCGGGGTCCAGCTCCAGGGCAGCGACGCCGTCGGCGTCCGTGCGGGCCTCCAGCGTGGGGGCGCGGGGGTCCCAGCGGCGGGTCAGGGTGACGTCCCGGTCGGGGAGGGGCTGGCCGTCAGGGGAGGTCAGGCGCAGGTAGACCCGGTTCGGCCAGCCCTCGGCCAGACCGTCCATCGCGCTGACGGCCTCCACCTGGACGGGGTCCACCGAGAGGACCAGCGGGACGGCCTTGGCGACGCGCTCCCCGGCGGCGTCGGTGGCCTCGACGCGCAGGATGGGCCGGGCGAGGTCGGTGAGGTCGGCGGCCGGGGGCAGGGTGACGGTGAGCGCGCCGTCGGCGTCGGTGCGGTGGGTGTGGGGGCGGGTCCAGCTCGGCGGGGGCGGCCAGGCCCGGGTGCCTTCGGCCTGGACGGTCACCGCGGCGTCGGCCACGGGGGCCCCCGAGCGGTAGCGCAGCGCGAGCCGGACCTCCACGGGCTCGTCCCGGCGGAACCAGGGGCGGGCGGGGGTGGCCTCCACGGTGTATCCGGGGAGCTGGATGGCCTCGACGCGCACCGTCGCCTGGGCCCGGGCCCCCGCGCTGTCCCAGGTCACGGTCCACGCGCCGCGCTCGGCGCTGGCGGACAGGGGCAGGCTGGAGGTGTCGACGCCCCATTCGTCGGTGGTGCCGGGCTCCTCCAGGACGACCTGGCCCGACGGATCGCGGACGGTCCACACCCCAGGGCGCGCGGCGGCGGGGACCCAGCCGGCCGCGCTGAGGGTGAGGGCTCGGAAGCGCACGGTGTCACCGGGGCTGTACAGGGGGCGGTCGGTGAGGACGTGGGCGACCGCGGGGCCGTACAGGGGCAGGTCCAGGGTCACGGGCTCCGGCTGGAGCGGGCCATCCCAGGACACCTCCAGGCGGTGGTCGCCGTCGGGCAGGTCCTCGGGCAGGGTGGGCGCGCAGCTCCAGGCGTCGTGGTCGCGGGCCCATTCGCAGGGCAGGGCCTGCGGCGCGTCGCCCACCACCAGGGTCAAGGCGGGGCGGCCTCGGGAGAGCGGGGTGGTGCGGGTGAGCGGGCTGTCGGCGCTGCGCCAGAGGGCGCGGGCCTCGACCCGCAGACCGCCGGCCGCACCGCGCTGCGGCAGGGAGCCCCGGACCCCCAGCGCGGCGCGTGGGGTGCCCGCCGGGCAGACGTCCGCGGCGAAGCCCCAGTGCACCCAGGCCGACGCGCACGGGGCCTGCGCGATCAAGGCGCCCATCAGCCCGATCGCCCCGAGGACCGCCGCGGCGTGCTTCCAGTTCACGAGACCTCCCATAGCATTCGGGGGTCTCGGACAGCGCGTGAGGGGGGCGGTTTCCGGATCACAGAGCTTTGACGTAAAGTAGGGGGGCTTCGCGGCCCCCCTGACCGCGTGAGGAGAACCGGATGCGCTCCTTCCTGCTGCTGGCCCCCTTCGCTCTGTTCAGCGCCTGCGACACCCCCTGCCAGGACGGCTACGGCAAGGCCGCCGACGGCAACTGCTACCCCTTCGAAGGGGGCGGCCCCTCCGACGACACCGGGCCCGAGGGCGACGCGGACACCGACTCGGACGCCGACTCGGACGCCGACTACGACGGCAACTTCGCCGGGGCCTTCTTCATCGACGTGACCGACGGCTCGGGCACCCAGGACACCTGCGTGGGCCAGTCCAGCATCACGATCTCCGGCTCCAGCGTCACGGGCACCCACTCCTGCGGGTTCAACGAGGACCTGGCCAGCCTGCCCGGCTCCAGCGGCGCGATCACCGGGACGGTCGACGGCGACGGCGTCATCAACGGCAGCATCGAGAGCAGCAGCTACTTCTCGGGCACCTGGAACGGCTTCGTGGGCGAGACCACCGTCGACGGCACCTTCACCGGCAGCTACGACGACGGCACCGTGCGGCTGACCTACTCGGGCAGCCTGAACGCGCACAGCGACTGATCTCCGGTTCCTGGTAGGCTCCCGACAGCCCGACCCTGCGTCAGCCGGGCGGGCCCCGAACGGGAGGTCGAAGTGAGCTACCTCGATTGGCCGCGCCTGCACTTCGCGGGGCGCTTCCAGGCGGACACCTCCACGGTCAACAACGACGTCCGCCACTACAAGTCGGACGCCTTCCTGCCCCAGTTCCAGGAGCGGATGGTCGGCCAGGGGGGCGGCGGCGCCCAGCGCACCAACGGCTACTGGAACCCCGAGGGCACCGGCGCCTGGCGGATGCTGGGCTGCCGGATCACCGGCGCGGCGACCCCCGGCGGCCTGATCACCAGCGACGCGAAGGACGCCGTCGTCGGTATGGGCCTCGCCGGCTCCGACACCCGGGTGGCTGGCAAGCTGGTCGACCTCGACCCCCAGCAGCAGGGGGTCTCGCAGATCTGGGGGCTCCGCATCGCGCTGCAGGACGGGCGCGGCCGGCGCGTCATGGAGAGCGACTTCGGGGTCGCGCCGTTCATCGATCTGTGGAAGCGCCAGCAGATCATGCAGAACTTCGACCAGACCCTGGCCGCCGCCTACCAGTCGCAGCTCGTGGGGGTGCGCTGGGGGGACGTCTCGGCGTCCAAGGTGCTGACCGCTCTGAAGGAGGCCAGCGCCCGGGGCCGGCTGTCGATCCGGTTCAACGTGTTCGGGTTCGACCGGGACCCCGAGGCCGAGGACTACACCACCGGCGTGGTGGTCGGCACCATCGGCCCCGCCCACAGCGGGGAGCCTCGGCACTTCGTGCTCGGCCGGCAGCTCGTCGCCCAGCTCGTCGGCGGCGACCCCGCCGCGCCCACCAACGGCGACCCGGGCGCCCCGCCCAACGGCAACCCCACCGCCCCCGCGGACGGCGTGTTCGGCCTCCAGGCCGTCGACCACGCCGACGCGCAGGTGCTCACCGCCGATCTGGGCAACAGCCTCCCCATCTTCCAGGCCCGGGGGGACCTGCAGGACATCGGCGCGCTCGTCCTGGCCGTCGCCCGGGACCCCGACGTCCTCCAGGGGCAGAGCGTCGCGGAGTCGGACCTCGTCTCGCTGGGGGCCATCCCCTACAACGACCCCGAGGACCCGACGTGGTACTTCCGCAGCGCCGGGATCGTGGACCTCTCCTATGCCGACAAGCCCGAGGCGGCGGCGCTGCTCACCGACCACCCGCTGGTGGTGGCCCGGGCGAACACGAACGGGGGCTACCAGGTCCTGCTCCGGGAGACCAACGACGGCCTCTACGTCCGCGCCGACGACTTCGTCCACCGGCTCAACCCCGGCGAGCAGGCCCGGATCGACCTCTACACCACCCGGTACGGGCGGCCGGCGCCGATGGACGTCGTGCTCGGCGCGTACAACTGGATGTTCGACACCAGCGGGGGCACCGGGGCGTCGCTGAACGATGAGCGCTGGCCCATCCCCGACGTGGGCAAGCCGGCGGACGCGCTCCAGATCCCCAGCGCGCTCAGGACCGGCGCCCGGGGGCACGCCACCCTGGTGCTGAAGGCCTCCAAGGAGGGGCCCGGGCGCCCGCGGGGCTACCTGGACGGCCAGATCTACGGGGTCGGCTACAAGCTCAAGGACACCCCCGCCCGCTACAACTACAACCCCTGGAACTTCGTCAGCGTGCTGGTGTGGGACCACCACGACGTCCCGGACCGGCCCACGTGGTTCTGGGACATCCAGCCGATCATGCAGCAGTACGCCAACCTCTACCCCATCATGAGCCGCCGCATGGTCGACCTGGGGGACTACGACAGCGTCGTCACCATCGTGCCGTCCCTGACGCTGACCTTCGGGCTGCCCGTCACCGATCCCAACGCCATGCCGGTCAGCCGGGACCTGTCCGCGGCCAAACGGCGCATGATCCTCCGGTGGTTGACCCTCCCCGGCCCCGACGGGCTGCCGCTGCGGGGGGATCCCGACGCGGCGAAGCCCGCGGCCTCCGCCCCACGCGCGGTGGTCCAGGCGGCCCCCACCGCGGAGCACCACCCCGCGGAGGCGGGGGGGAAGCTGGACTACGTGCTGCGAACGCTCGCCCGCCCGCACGGGACCCGAGGGGGTGAGGAATGCTGAGGATCAAGCCGGAGATCATCGAAGGCATCCACAAGGTCAAGGAGCGGCGCGGCCTGTACCGCTACCTCCAGAGCGCCATCGAGCTGGAGCACAGCACGATCCCGCCCTACCTGACGGCGTACTACTCCCTCAAACCCGGGCTCAACGACGAGGTCGCCCGGCTGCTCCGCTCGGTGGTGATCGAGGAGATGCTCCACATGACCATCGCCGCCAACATCCTGATCTCCCTGGGCGGGCGGCCGGCCATCAACCACCCCGACTTCGTCCCGGACTACCCCGGCCCGCTGCCCATGGGCATCGGCGGGGACGGGTTCATCGTGCACATCGCGCCGCTCTCGATGCCGCTGATCCGGGACACGTTCATGGTCATCGAGGAGCCCGAGCAGCCCATCGAGGTCGAGACCCTGGGCGGCGAGGCCGAGGACGAGGCGCCGACGTACCGCACCATCGGCGAGTTCTACGACGCCCTCAAGCAGAAGCTCGCCGAGCTGCCGCCGTCCGACTTCGGGCACGTGGATCGGCAGGTGCTCAGCGTGTTCTCCCCCAAGGAGACCTTCCCCATCGTCAACGCCCGCGCCGCCAACCGGGCCATCGACGTCATCATCCGGCAGGGGGAGGGCACCAGCACCGACCCCATCGACCCCGACGGCGAGCCGGCCCACTACTACCGGTTCGGGGAGATCTACTACGGCTGCAGGCTGGTGCGGAGGAAGGAGAAGGGGCGGTGGACCTGGACCTACGACGGCGAGCCCATCGCCTTCGTCAGCGACGGGGTCTTCCCCATGCGGCCCGACCCCACCGCCGAGCAGTTCCCCCCGGGCACCCGGGGGCGGCTGCTCTCCGACAACTTCACCGCGGGCTACAGCGCCATGCTCAACGCCCTGCACGAGTCCTTCAACGGACACCCTGACCGCATCCAGGCCGCGCTCGGGCTGATGATGCAGCTCCGGTTCATGGCGCAGACGCTGATGAGCACGCCGCTTCAGCGGGGCCAGGTCGCCACGGCCGGGCCCGTGTTCAAGTACACCCGCTGAGCCGACGGGGGCCTGCTCCAACGCCCACATCCCCACCTCCGCTTCGCCCGCCACGGAGGCGTCGGTGACCTCGGCAGCCGGCGAGCAGCAGGGCGAGCATGGTGATCCTCGGTCATCCGCGCATTGTAGGATTTGTCATGCCACACACCGACACGGGCATCTTCTACGCGGCCGAGGGCAGCGGGCCGCCGGTGCTGCTCATCCAGGGCGCGGGGGTCATCGGCGAGGGCTGGCGCCCCCAGATCGACGCCCTCCGCGAGCGATACCGCTTGGCGATACTCGACAACCGGGGCTTCGGGCGCAGCGCGGCGCTGAAGGGGCGGCTCACCATCGAGCGCATGGCGGACGACGTCCTGGGGGTGATGGACGCCCTGGGCTGGGAACGCGCCCACGTCGCCGGGCACTCCATGGGCGGGCTCATCGCCCAGCAGCTCGCCCTCCAGGCGCCCGAGCGGGTGCGCAGCCTGGCCCTGATGTGCACCTTCGTGCGGGGCGCGGACGCCTCCCGCCCCGTCCTGTGGAAGGCCTGGATCGGCCTGCGCTGCCGCGTGGGCACCCTGCGCATGCGCCGCCACGCCTTCCTGGAGATGGTCATGCCCCCCGCATGGCTGGACACGCAAGACCGGGACGCCCTGGCCGCGGAGCTGGCCCCCCTGTTCGGCTACGACCTCGCCCGGCAGCCCGGCTTCGTGCTCAAGCAGGTGGGCGCGATGCGGGCCCACGACGCCAGCGGGCGCCTGAGCGCCCTGTCCGGGGTGCCGACCCTGGTGCTCACCGGGGCTCTGGACCGGGTCGCGCCAGCGGAGCAGGGGCGCGCGCTGGCGGCGGCCATCCCCGGGGCGCGCTACGTCGAGCTGCCGGACACGGCCCACGGCGCGCCCATCCAGCGCGCCCTGCAGGTCAACGCCGTCTTCGCCGAGCACCTCGACAGGGTCGAATCCGAGGCCTGAAGGTGGTATCCTCCGCGTCCCCCAAGATGGGCAAGGAGGCAGGATGCACCTCACCGAGAACGACACCGCGACCCCCAGCGGTCCGGTCCCCCCGTACCCCATCCCCGGAAGAGACGGCTTCGAGGTCGTCATCGCGCCCGGGGCGACCGAGGCGGTGCGTCAGGTCCGCGAGGAGGCCCTCGCGCTGGGCTGGACCGAGGCGCAGCTCTCGGCCACCACGGGCCGCACCCGGTGGCCGTCCCCGGAGTACGGGCTGGTGACCTACCTGCCCACCGGAGCGCGGGTCACCCAGGTGACCCGCGCCTTCATCCAGTTCACCGACGCGAAGGGCGAGGTGGTGCAGAGCCTCTACAACACGCAGGTGCAGCAGCCCTGGGTGGGGTAGTCAGGTCAGCGCCGCGCGCAGGCCGGCGATCAGCACCAGCGCCTCCTCGGAGGAGGGCAGGCCCAGGGCGCGGCGGGCGGGCTCTGGCCGGGTGACGCTCTGGCCCTGCGCCAGCCGCGCGAAGGCCTCGGCGACCGCCGCGTCCAGGCGCGCGTTGTCCGCGGGTCCCAGCCGGCTGCGCAGCCAGCGGTCGAGGTCCCGGGCCAGCTCGGCGTGCCGCAGCTCGTCGCGGGCGATGACCGCCATCGCGTCCCGCAGCTCGGGGTCGGCGGCGTGGCGGGCCTGGTGGGCGTTCTGGAGCGCCGCCCAGGTCTCGAAGACGCAGCCCTCCACGGCGTTCTCCAAGGCAAAGTCGAACAGGCTGCGCTGGGGCAGGGGGTGGTCCACGATGGGCTCGACGACGGCTCCTCGGCGGGCGCAGAGGGCGCGCATGCGGCGGGCGTGGGCCAGCTCGTCCCGGGCGGCCTCGACGCAGCGCGCCCGCAGGGTAGAGGGCGCGCCGAAGCGGGCCAGCTCGACGGCCATGACCGAGAAGGCGCGGGCGCTGCCAGCCTCGGCGCGGGCGGTGTGGGCGAGCCAGGCGGCGACCGGGTCGACGCCCCGGCCCTCGGTGGTGCGGGCGACCGCGGCGTGGGCCCGGCCCATGCACAGCTCCTGCTCCTCCCAGCGGCAGTAGATCTGCTCGCCGCCGGCCTCGGCGGGGCCGTCGTCGCGGCACTCGTAGACCTGCTGGATGAGGTCGGACCACTCGTGGCTGTCCCGGCAGAGCTGCTCGCAGGCCTCCGCGCCCAGGGCATCGGCGTCCCCCAGCGCGGCGGCGTAGGCCTCGGCGGAGACCACGTAGGTGGCGTCCGCGTCGAAGGTGCCGGGGTTCCCGCAGAACACGGAGTCGGTGGTGTCCATCTCCTGGGGCTTGTCGCGGTCCTGGCAGCCCAGCAGGGAGGCGAAGAGCAGGGCGAGGGGTGGGCGCATCGGGGTCTCCGGTCAGAGCAGGGCGGCGCGCAGACCAGCCAGTAGCCGGACCGCGTCGTCGGGGGAGGGCAGGCCCAGGGTCAGGCGGGCCGGCTCGGGCAGCGGGCGCTGGAGGCGGGCCTCCAGGCGGGCGAAGGCGTCAGCGACCGCGGCGTCGAGGCGCGCGTGGTCCGCAGGCTCCAGTCGGTTGCGCAGCCAGCGGTCGAGGTCCCGGGCCAGCTCGGCGTGGCGGGTCTCGTCACCCGCGATGACCGCCATCGCCTGGCGAAGCTCGGGATCGGCGGCGTGGCGGGCCTGGTGCCACGCGGCGAGCGCCGCCCAGGTCTCGAAGACGCAGCCCTCCACGGCGTTCTCCAGGGCGAAGTCGAAGAGGCTGCGGTCGGGCAGGGCGTGGTCCACGAGAGGCTCGACCACGCCCCCCCGGCTGGCGCAGAGGGCGCCCATGCGCCGGGCGTGGGCGACCTCGTCCCGGGCAGCCTCCGCGCAGCGCGCCCGCAGGTCCGAGGGGGCGCCGAAGCGGGCCAGCTCGACGGCCATGACCGAGAAGGCGCGGGCGCTGCCGGCCTCGGCGCGGGCGGCGCGGGCCAGCCAGGCGGCGACCGGGTCGGGGCCGGTGCCCCGCCGGGTGCGCGCCACCGCGGCGTGGGCGCGACCCTCGCACAGCTCCTCCTCCTCCCAGTGGCAGTAGATGAGCTGGTCGCCGTCGGCGTCGGGGCCGTCGTCGCGGCACACGTCGATCTGCTGGATGAGGAAGGCGTCCCAGTGGTTGTCCCTGCAGAGCTGCTCGCAGGCCGCGGCGCTCAGGGTGTCGTCCTCCCCCAGGGCGGCGGCGTACTCGGCGGCCCCGACCGTGTAGGTGGCCTCGGTCCAGTACGTGCCGATGTTGCTGCACCAGCCGGTGTCGACGATCCGGCCGGTGTCGTCCTTGTTCTGGCCGTCGGTGATGCGACAGCCCACGAGGGTGGCGAAGACGAGGCTCAAGGGAAGACGCATGGGGGACTCCTGGGATCGGGCTCCTGCCATGCAAGCTCCGGACCAGCGCCGGACGGGCCGGATCGGGCCGTCTCCCCTCCGGATCGCGGCGCGGATGTCACGATCGGCGGTGGACGGTGACCGGCAGGCCGCCCACCGGGCGGATGGTCACCGAGGGCAGCAGCTCGGGGGGCTCGGGGTGCACCATCTCGAAGCGGGCGGCGCGGGCGAGGACCGCGAGCAGCAGGGCGCCCTCCATCATGGCGAAGCGCTGCCCGATGCAGACGCGGGGGCCGCCGCCGAAGGGGAAGTACGCGAAGCGGGGCAGGGCGGCCTCCATCTCGGGGGTCCACCGCTCCGGGCGGAAGGCGAGGGGGTCGTCGTACCAGCGGGGGTCGCGGTGGACGGTCCACTGGGTGATCCAGAGCTGGTCGCCGGCCCGGAGGCTGAACTCCCCCAGGGGGGTGTCCTCCAGGACCTCCCGGCCCAGGCCGAACACCGGCGGGTAGAGCCGCATCGTCTCCTTGAAGACCTGGGTGGTGAAGCGCAGGCCCGCCAGGCTGTGCAGGCCGAGGGGGGCCTCCAGCGCGTCGACCTCGGCCTCCAGGCTCGCCCGCGCCTCGGGGTGGGTGTCCAGCAGGTGGAACGCCATCGCCAGCGCGACGGCGGTGGTCTCGTGGCCGGCGAGCATCAGGGTGGCGGCCAGATCCCGCAGCTCCGGGTCGCTGAGGGTGGCGCCGTCGTCGTCCACCGCGGCGATCAGGGCGGAGAGCAGGTCGTCCGAGGGCGCGGCGCGGCGCTCCGCGATCAGCCTGCCCAGGAAGCCGTCGAAGACGCGGACCGCGGCGCGCATGCGGCGGTTGGCCGGGGTGGGGATCCAGTCCGGCGGGGACTTGCCGGTGCGCAGCACACCCGGGAACCAGCGCAGGTACTCCTCGATGGCGCGGCCCAGCGCGTCCAGGGTCTCCGAGACCTGGGCGCCGAACAGGGCGCGACAGACGACGCGGAGGGTGAGCGCCATCATGAGGTCGTGCAGGTTCAGGCGCTCGCCGTCGCCCAGCCCGGCCACGCAGGCCTCGGCCTCCTCGACCATCACCCGGGCGTAGGCGTCCACGCGGCGCTGGTGGAACGCGGGCTGCGCCAGGCGCCGATGGCGCCGCCAGGTCTCCTCGTCGGCGGTGACCAGGCTGTCGCCGATGATATTCGAGAGGCGGCGGGTGAAGGCGTCCTTGCGGAACCGCTTGTGCTTGCGGACCAGGATCTCCTCCACGAGGTCCGGGCGGGTGACGAGGAGCTGCCGCTGGCCGGGCACGGGCCAGGCCAGCTCGGTGACGCCGTCGGACGCCTGCGCCCAGGCCAGGATCGTGTCCAGCGGCTCGTCGCTGACCTGGAGCAGGCGGCGCAGCCAGCTCCCTGGCGGGACGGTGATCTCGGTCATCGGGGCCTCCTCGGCGTCAGGTGCGGCGGCGCACGGTCACCGGCAGGCCGCCCACCGGGCGGATGGTCACCGAAGGCAGCAGCTCGGGGGGCTCGGGGCTCTGCGGCTCGAAGCGGGCCTGGCGGGCGAGGGCGGCGAGCAGCAGGGCGCCCTCCATCATGGCGAAGCGCTGCCCGATGCAGACGCGGGGGCCGCCGCCGAAGGGGAAGTACGCGAAGCGGGGCAGGGCGGCCTCCATCTCGGGGGTCCACCGCTCCGGGCGGAAGGCGAGGGGGTCGTCGAAGAAGCGGGGGCTGCGGTGCATCGCCCACTGGGCGAGCCAGATCTGGTCGCCGCGGTGGAGGGGGAGGTCCCCGATCGTGACGTCCTCCAGGGCCTCCCGGCCGATGCCCCAGACCGGGGGGTAGAGGCGCATGGTCTCCTTGAAGACCCGCGTGGTGTAGTCCAGCCCGGCGAGGCTGTGGAGGCCGAGCGGGCCCTCCAGGGCGTCGACCTCGGCGTGCAGCCGGGCCAGGGCGTCGGGGTGGGTGCCCAGCAGGAAGAAGCCCATCGTGAGGGCCTGGGCGGTGGTCTCGTGGCCGGCGAGCATCAGGGTGGCGGCCTCGTCGCGCAGCTCCCGATCGCTCAGCCCGCCGCCGTCCTCGTCGACCGCCGCGATCAGCGTGGAGAGGAGGTCGTCGGCCGGCTCGGCCCGGCGCGCGGCGATGAGCCTGGCCAGCACGTCGTCCAGGAGGGCGATGGCGGCGTCCTTCTCGCGGTTCGCGGCGCTGGGCACCCAGTCCGGCAGCGGCACGCCCGAGCCCCCCACGCCCAGGTACCAGCGCATGTACGCCTCGATGGCCTCGGCGACGCCGTGGATGTCCTCGGTCATGCGGGCGCCGAACAGGGCGCGGCAGACCACCCGCAGGGTCAGGGCCATCATCTCGGCGTTGAGGTCCAGGGCCTGGCCGTCCGCCAGCGGCGCGACGCAGGCCTCTGCCTCCTCGACCATCACGCGGGCGTAGCCGTCGATCTGGCGGCTGTGGAACGCGGGCTGGGCGAGCTTGCGCTGGCGGCGCCAGGTCTCGCCCTCGGCGGTCACCAGGCTGTCGCCCATCACGTTGGAGAGCCGCCGGGTGAACCAGTCCTTGCGGAAGTGCTTGTGCTTGCGGACCAGGATCTCCTCGATGAGCGCCGGGTCGGTGATGAGCATGCTGCGCTGGCCGGGCACGGGCCAGGGGATGCGCACCGCGCCGTCGGCGCCCTCGGCCCACGCGGCGATGGTGTGGAGGGGGTCGGCGCTGATCGCGAAGAGGTGGCTGAACCAGCCCCCCGGCGGGACGGTGATCTCGGTCATGGTGCCTCCAAGGGAGGTATCCTCGCATGGAGATGGACGACGACCGACTGCTGCAGGCCGAGCAGGCCCTGGAGGCCGCCCTGGGCGGGGCCCCCGGCGCGCAGCGTGCGCTGGATCAGTGGATCCTGGCCCTGCCCCCGGACGCGCTGGAGGAGCCCGCCATCGCCGCGCTGGTGGCCCGCTCCCACACCGGCCCGTGGACCCCGGCGGACCTGGAGCGGCACCGGGACGCGACGCGGGTGGCGCGGGCACGGCAGGTCCGGCAGCGCTGGGCGCGGGCGCCCCGGGACCGTCCAGCCGAGCGGGCGCCGCTTCCGATCGCCGACCGCGCGGCCTTCCCCGTATGGGCGGTCGTCAACACCGTCGGCGTCATCGTGCTCATCGCGGGGGCGGTCGCTTGGATGTGGTGGTGATCAGGCTCGCAGCAGCGCGAGCAGCGGTCGGATCTCCGCCAGGTAGAGGGGCACGGGGTCGCGCCGCTCCACCAGCGCCTCGGCGAGCCGGCGCAGGAAGGCGCGCAGCTCCTTGGGCGGGACGGGGTAGGGGTCCGGGGACAGGCCGCGCAGGCGGGTCCACCACCGGGTGAGCAGCGCCTCCACCCGGTTCCCGCTGATGTCGGAGAGCACCTCGAAGAAGCGGTCCTCCAGGGTCTCATGGGGCTCGGCGTCGACCAGCGCCAGCAGGGCCCGCCGCTGGGCGTCGGTGGCGTGTACGCCCGCCAGGACGAGGGGCACGAGGACCGCGAGCAGCTCCTCCTCGTAGACCTCCCGCTGGAAGCGCGGGCTCAGGGTGGGGGTGAGCCGCAGCATCAGCTCGACGACCCCCACCTCGCCGACCCAGGGGTCGTTGACCAGGGTGGCGCCGCCCTGCCGGGTCTCCACAAGCTTGAGGTCGGCGAGGCGGTGGACCGCCTGGCGCACGATGATGCGGGAGCAGCCCACCTGCTCGGCGATGACCCGCTCGGCGGGCAGCGCGTCGCCCGGGGCCCACTCGCCCTCCAGGATGGCGCGGGCGAGCTGGTCGAACACCTGGTCGGCGGTGCTGCGGCGTTCGGCGGGCTTGAGCGGCGTCAATCAGCGATCTCCTCGCAGCCGACGAAGTCGTCGAGGCAGGCCCCGGCCTTGTCGGCGGCGCAGTCCTGGTAGGCGTCGAACCACGGGCGGCATTCGTCGTGCAGGCACCCGATAAGCGACCCGGGGTCCGGGTTGCAACCCATCAGGCACAGGCCCAGGCCGTTGAAGTCCTGCTCGCAGGCGCCGGTGAGGCAGTCGCCGAACAGGCCCTCCAGCCCGCAGTAGCCGCAGCTCTCGCCCGCGGCGAAGGCGCAGGCCAGCCCGCAGAAGGCGTCGCCGGGCGCGCAGCCCTCGGCGCAGGTGTCGTAGCCCGCGCAGGTCCCGGACGCCTGACCGCCCGTCCAGGGCACGAGGTACGCGATGTAGTCGAGGCACATCTCGTCGTCGGTGCCGTCGCCCCAGCGCACCGTGCGGGGCTCGACCCCCGGCCGCTGGTTCTCGGGGGAGTTGTCGTAGACGCAGGTGAGCGCGACCTCGTCCTCGTAGCTCAGGGGCACGGCGTCGACGAAGCTGTAGGAGCGCTGCCAGTCGAAGTCCCACGGCTCGATCTGGCTGAGGCACTCGGTGGAGCCGTCCGCGCGCACCACCTCCGTGCGCAGGGCGGTGCCGAGGGTGTGCATGTGGGGGGCGGTGCCCACCACCAGGCCGTCGATGGGCAGGCGCTGGGTGCTGGTCTGGACCGACGCCGGGTCGCCGGGCTCGATGCGCAGGTCAGCGACGACGACGGGGAAGGTGGCGATGACGTAGTCGGGCCGCGCCTCCGGGGGCAGGGTGACGAGGCCCACGGCGGTCCGATCGGCGGAGATGTCGGACTGGCCGCCGGTGTAGTAGTGCACCTGCAGGACGAGGCGGGAGCCGGCGGGCACGCGGATGGCGGTGTCCTCGGGCAGCACCTCGTCCTGGGTGCCGGGGGCCCACCCGCCCACGCTCTGGGCCATCGTGAGGCCGGTGTCGCCGAAGCAGGCGTAGCCCTCGGCGGGGTCGGCGGCGTCGAGGGCCGCCAGCGCGTCCAGGTCGCCTGGGGGCACCGCGTAGAGGATGACGTGGTGCACGACGCTGAGGTTGTCGGGGTCGATGGTGATGCCTCGGACGAAGAGGTCGTCGGCCAGGGGCTCGCCCACCGGGAGGCAGCGGTAGTCGTCGGTGTCGTCGGTGTCGGGCAGGTAGGGGGACGCGGCCCGCAGCACCAGGTCGGGGGTCAGCGGCGCGGGGGGCTCGGGCAGCGCGGGGGCGACGTAGTCCTCGGGGTCGCCCTCGGCGTAGCCGCCCTCGGCCCATAGGGCGAAGGTCTCCAGGGTGTCGTCATCCAGCCAGAGGGAGCCGTAGGTCTCGCGGCAGTCGGGGTTGTAGCTGTACGGCGGCATGCGGCGCTCGGCCACGGCGTCGACGATGGCGGGGGCCATCGCGTCGACGGTGGTCCAGTCCTCCAGCGCGAAGGGGGCCGCGCCGCCCTCGATGTGGCAGCTCAGGCAGTGCTGCTCCAGGAGGGGGCGGACGTCGGCGTGGAACGTCGGGGCGTCGTCGTTGTGGCAGGCGAGCAGGGCGAACAGGAACATCTGGACCTCCAAGTAACTTGGTTACCAAGTAGTCTGAAGGCAGAAGGACTGTCCAGCGGGAGGGGGCAGGCTGTAAGGCTGGGAGAGCGGAAGTGCAGGGGAGAGGAACTGCAGAATCGGGGGGTCGTCCATCACGGACCCTTCGTGCTCTTGGAGCCCTGGATGGGCGACCTTCGAACGGCCCGCCGCCTCCCCCTCAGTTCCCCTGCATCAGGCCTTCAGGGCACTCCGGGGTCGCGTTGACCACGTAGTACCCGATCTCGTCCGCCCAGATCTCGCCCTCGAAGGGCCAGGCGCGGTAGCCCTTGCGCACGCGGACGTCGCGCTGGGCCTTGCGCTCGACCTCGGCCAGCTCGCCGCGCTGGGCGGCCTGCTCGTAGAGGCGCGTCTCCAGCTTGAGCATGTCGAGCTTGGCCAGCTCGGTGTCGTTGATCATCTGGGTGAGCTGGTCGACCTTGGCCTGGGTGGCGGCCCGGATGCGGCCGCCCTCGGAGGCGACGATCTCGTCGCGGCGGGCCTCCAGCAGCTCGACGGAGAACTCGGCCCACTTGCCCTGGCGGCTGCGGAGCTTGTTCAGCTCGCGGTCCAGGTTGTCCAGGGCGGTGACCGCCTCCTGGAAGCGCTGCTCGTCGGGGAAGGTGCGCAGGACCATGCCGGGCAGCTTCGTGTCGCCGCCCTCGGCGTAGGCCCTCGCGTCGTCAAAGGCGGCCTGGTCGTCCATGCCGGCGAGGGTCTTCTCCAGCGCGTCGCGCACCGGGGCCCAGGTGGCCTGGAAGCTGTCGATCTGCTTGCTCGCCTCGGGGAACTTGCACATCAGGAACAGCGCGTAGGTGCGCAGGATGTGCGCCTCGGGGAAGTAGTAGTCGGCGTAGTAGGGGGTGACGAGGTTCTGGAGGTAGCTGAGCGTGCCGTTCATGTCCTGGGCGCGGAAGTGCGCCCAGGCGCGCTCGAACTGGGCCTCGGGCCACCAGGGGGAGGTGCGGGAGACCCGCCCGTAGTACTCGCTGGCGCGCTCCCAGTTCTCGGAGGCGTAGTAGGTGCGCGCGAGGTTCAGCAGGATGACGTCGGTGCGCTCGGGGTCGGCCTTGTTCAGCTCCTGGGCGACCAGCAGCGTGGTCAGCGCCTCGGTGTGCTTGCCCTGCTGGGAGAGCACCACGCCCTTGAGGGCCTGGGCCTGGGCGTACTCGGAGGCGTCCTTGCTGACCAGGGTGAGGATGCCCATCGCGGTGGCGAAGTTGCCCTGCAGGTAGCTGCCCCGGGCGGCCATGTAGGCCAGGCGGCTGCGGGTGGCGGCGTCGACCTCCAGGCCGATGTTCGCGGAGAAGACCTGCTCCAGGTAGGCCGTGTCGGAGACCTTCTCGGCCAGCGCCAGCGAGGGGGCCACGCCCTGGGCGCTGCGGGCCGGGTCCAGCCGGATGCCGTGGCCGTAGGCGACGAGCGAGGCGTAGGGGTAGTCCATCGTGGCCAGCACGCCGCCCATGCTGGCGTAGGCCGCGCCGTGGAAGCGCTCCTTCTCCGGGTCGCGCGCGATGGCCACCAGCGCGTCCATCGCCGCCTCCTTGTTGCCGGAGGTGATGGCGGTGGTGAAGTCGGTGAGGGCCTCGGCGACCTCCTCGTCGGTGGGGGGCGCGTCCTCGACAGCCTCGACAGGCTCGGGCGGCTTCTTGCCGCGCGGCCCGGCCTGGGGCGCGGTGGGCACCCCGAGGGCGAAGGCCAGCGCCCCCAGCCCGAGGAGCCGCAGGAGGGTGGAGCGCCGCGGGCTCACTTCTTGTCCCCCAGCCGGGAGAAGCCGACGTGGATGCCCACGTTCTGCTTGATGGCCACCGTGCCGGACTGCTTGCGGTTCTCGATCAGGATGTCGTCCCGCACCTCGAGGCGCACGAGGTTCTTGTCCCCCTGGAACACCCGCACGCCCACCCCCAGGCCCACGGTGGGGGCGAAGGCGAAGTGCTTGGGGCCCCAGGCCAGGCGCTCGACGGTGAGCCCGCCGACCACGGGGACGTAGAGGTCGTGGTGGACGACCCGGTTGCCCATGAAGTTCATCTTGGCGTAGATGGGCGACCAGTTGACCCCGGCGGTGAGGCTGGTGAGGTAGCGGTAGGCCTCGGGGGTCTCGAAGTAGGACTCCCGCAGCTCGCGGTAGGTGGAGCGCCCCAGCCCGTAGCCCAGGCCGAGCTGGCCCTCGACCTCCAGCTCCTCGGAGAGGTGCTTGCCGAAGGAGACCTGGATCTTGGGGGCGATCATGTAGGGGTCGAAGGCGAGCACACCCAGCGCGAAGCCGAGCTCGGTGCGGTCCTCCTTGGGGTAGAGCAGCTTCTGGACGACCTGGATCTCGTCGTTGCGCAGCGTGCCCAGGTCGACGGTCTCCTGGGCCAGGGCGGGACCGGACAGCAGCAGCGAGGACAGCAGCAGCGCGAGCGTTCGCTTCATCGGCGTGGTTCCATGCAGGAGGATCAGAAGGGCAGGGAGCGGGGGGTGCCTTCGAGGGGCTTGTAGTAGATCTCGACGATCTCGTTGTAGTCCGGGACCCTGTCGCCGTGGAAGGCGACGCTGTTCTCGGCGGGATCGTAGGTCCAGCCCGAGGTGTAGACGGTCTCGCCGCCCGCGGCCTCGGTGGCAGCCTCGTCGACGCTGGAGGCGGGGACGAACTCGCCGTCCACGTACACCGCGATGGTCTCGACGTCGGGGTAGGACTGCAGCGGGAAGGAGCTCTGGAGCCCCTGGAGCAGCGCCCCCAGCTCCTCCAGGTGGACCGCGAAGTCCGAGTTGACGCACTCGGAGCCCGCGCCGGGCTCGGCGATGGGGCGGTAGAAGCCCTCGGTGGCCTCGGCGGCGAGCTGGAGGCGCCGGGCCGCCCAGGTGGTCGCGCCGCCACTGTTGCAGGTCAGCGAGTTGTTGTCGTAGTCGTAGTTGGGGCCGACCACGGCGATGCGGTAGCGCTTGCCGAACAGGTCGAGCAGGTCGAGGTAGGTCTTGGGGTCGGTCTCGTACCGCCCGTCGTCGCTGGGGAAGCGGCGGGAGTAGTCGCCCTCGTCGGTGACGATGACGAAGATGATCGTGGAGTCCTCGCGCAGCATGCCCGCGTTGGTGCCCACGTCGGCGTTGCCGAAGGGCGCGGACTCGAAGCACTGCTCGGGGGGATCGTCCACCGCGCGGCACATGGCCATGAACGCGGCCTCCAGGGGCTCCTCGGAGCCGGAGCCGCAGTTGCCCTCCCACTCGTCGAAGCCGCAGACGCAGTCCAGGTACTCCAGGGTGATCTGGTCGGGCTCGTCGCCGCAGACGTAGTTGGGGTCGCTGGCCAGGCTGGCGGCCAGCCAGCAGGTGGACTCGCAGAGCAGGTTCTCGGTGAACTGGTCGGCGACGTTGCCGTCGGTGTCCTGGATGATGGGCACCGTGCCGGTCAGCTCGCCGTAGACCCCGGGCAGGTCGGGGTTGGTGTCCGGGATCTCCACCGAGGTGGTGGTGATCGCGAGCTGGTAGTCGATGTAGCGCCCACGCTCGGAGGTGTAGACGATGTAGTTGCGGACCGCGTCGGCGAGGTCGTCGGTCTGGAGGCCGCCGCCCTCGGCGCTGGTGAGGTTGTCGATGAAGGCGTCGAAGTTGAGGGCCAGGTCCACCGCCTCGTCCTGCATGGAGGACGAGTTGTCGATGATGAAGATGACCTCAGCGTCGTTGGAGAAGCTGACCTGCTCGTAGCCCGACATGCGGAACAGCTCGTACTGGTTGCAGCCGGCCAGCGCGAGCGGCGTGAGCATCAGGGCGGGGGACAGGATTCGGCGCATCGGACCTCCCTGGGGGGTCGCCTTCGGACCGCAGAGCATAGGGACCGCCCGCGCGAGGCGCAAGCGCTCCGGTGTCAGGTGTGCGACAACTTACCCCCGGATGCCGCTACTCGCCGGTGAGCCTTCGAAGCGCGGCGGCGTAGCTGGCCTGCTCGCCGGGATCCCGGGCGCTGTCGCGCAGGCGGCGCAGGTCGGCGGCGGCGTCCTGGACCCCGCCAGCGGCCAGCCCCTCGGCGGCCACGAGGCGCACCAGGGGGTCGGTGTCCGTCAGCAGGGGCCGCAGCGCGGCGCTGCGGGGGCCTCCGCCCAGGGCGCGGGCGGCCTCGGCGCGCACGAAGGGGGAGGCGTCGGCCAGGAAGCGCTCCAGCAGCGCGGCGTCGGGGGGCAGGGCGTGCACGGCCTCGACCCGCACGGCCTCGTCGGGGTCGTCGGGGGTGACGCCCAGGGCGGCGATCGCCTCGGGGGTGCGGATCCAGCCAAGCGCGCGGGCGGCGAGCTGCCGGGTGGTCGGGTCGGCGTCCCCCAGCAGCGCTGCGAGCGGCGGCACGGTGGAGGCGTCGGCGATGTGGGCCAGCGCGGCGATGACGTGGTAGCGCAGGGGGCCCCGGGCGTCCTCCAGGAGCGCCAGGAGGGTCGGCACGGCCCGGTGGTCGTCCAGGGCGCCCACGGCCAGCACGGCGGCCTGTCGGACCTCCAGGGGGCCGACGCGGCAGGCCTCCAGCAGAGGCTCGGTCGCGGCCCAGCGCCCGCTGTCGGCCAGGCGCCGGGCGGCGGCCACCTGCGCGGGGGCGTCGTCTTCCGAAAGCACGATGAGATCGGCCTCGATGGCGGGGGGATCCGCGGCGATGGCGCTCAGGGCGGCGGCCTCGGCGCGGGCGCGGGCGGCGGGGTCGGGGTCGCGCACGGCGGCCTGGCGCAGCGCCTTGAGGCCGCGGGGGTCCCCGAGGCCGGCGAGGGCGTCGTAGACCTCCACCCGGACCTCCGGGGCGGGGTCGCCCGTGGCGCTGAGCAGGGCCTCGACGGCCAGCGGGCCGCCCCAGTGGCCCAGGGCGTGGGCGGCCCAGGCGCGGGCGAGGGGCTGCGGCGAGCTGGTCAGCGCGGTGGCGAGGGCCTGCTCGTCCAGGGGGAGCCGGGCCATCGCGTCGCGGGTCGCGCGAACCTCGGCCGGCGGGGCGTCGGGCCCCAGGGCGGCGGCGAGGTCGTCGAGGGCGGGGGAGGCGGCCAGGGCCGCCGCCAGCAGGACGAGCAGGACGCTCAACAGCGCCTCAGATCTTCCGCACCAGCGAGTTCAGCGTGTTGAAGGTCGTGGTGACCTGGTGCTGGATGCGCATGTTGTTCTTCTGGTGGAAGGTCAGCAGGCTGTTCCAGATCGCGGTGATCTCGTCGCGGATGCGGGCGTACTCGCCGCCGTCCACCAGCTCGCGGAGCAGGGTGACCGCGGGCGGGACCTCGCTGTTCTTGTAGCAGGCCTCGATGCGGCCGACGGTGTCGTCGAGCTTCTCGGCCAGGCCGGGGGGCAGGACGGGGGCGTCGGGCTCCACGGACTCGGGCTCGTCGTCCTCGATCTCGACGGAGCGGACCAGCTCGACCTCGTCCAGCTCCTCCTCGGCCACCGGCTCGATCTCCTCGGGCTCGACCTCCTGGATGGGCTCGACGGGCTCGAGGTCGACCGCCTCGACCTGCTCAGGCCCGGGGTCGGCGGCGACCGCCACGGGGCCGCGGGCGACCACGGCGGGGCCCTGGAGATCCTCCAGCGCGCGCACGCCGCGCTCGGCCAGGAAGCGCTGGGGGTCGACGCCGGTGAACTCGGCGTACTCGGAGAGGCGGAAGCCACCCTTGAGGCCGTTGGGGCCCAGCTCGTTGTGGGACTCGACCACGTTGACGCGCCCGGTGGTGGCGGCGTCGACGTTGACGTCGGGCGCGATGATGACCTCGACGCCCAGGCGGACCTCGCCCAGCTCGACCCGCACCGTGCCCTCGATGCCCTTGGCGTTCAGCGAGCCGCTGGCCACGCGCACGAAGCCGCCGCGCAGCAGGTTGGCCTCGACGTCCCCTTCGATGGAGATGTCCTCGGCGGCCACCACCTCGCCGACCTTGAGATCGCCGTGGAGGGCGATGGAGCCGGCGGGGGAGCGGACCTTCGCGGCGTCGACCTGGCCGTTCAGGGTGACGGTGCCGCCCTGGGAGGTGACCTCGCGGATGCGGATCTTGCCGTCGACGACGACCGAGCCGGCGCGGGCGATGACCTCGCCGACCTCAAGCTCGCCGTTGAGGGTGATGTTGCCCTCGTTGCTCGTCACCCGGGCCAGCGGCCTGCGCAGCGGCCCGCTGATGATGACGTCACCGTCGTGCTCGATGGACACGCCGTCATCGCTGACGTCGAAGCCGACGCCGGCGGGGATGACGAGCTTCTGGGTTCCCTGGTCCTGCCTGGACATGCCGCCGCACCTCTCGTGGATCGGATCGTGCCCCCGGCCTGATGGGGCGCTCGGATGCTACCGAAGCGGATGGGGCGAGTCAACGCGGCGTCGCGCCGAGTCGCACCAGGGCCTGTCGGGCCGGGGCATGTTGGGGGTTGGCGGCCAGCGCTGCGTTGTAGGCGTCGATGGCGCGGGCGCGCTGCCCCAGGGCCTCATAGGCGCGCCCCAGCTCGGTGGCGGCGCCGTAGTGGTTGGGGGCCAGCTCCAGGCCGATCTCCAAGGACTGCACGGCTTGATCGGGGCGCCCCACCCGCAGCGCGAGGCGCCCGAGCGCCACCCAGGCGAAGGCGTTGCAGGGGTGCATGGTGATCGCGGCGCGGTACTCGTCGGCGGCCTTGCCGAGCTGGGCGGAGACCTCGGCCTCGTTGCCCAGGTCGACGTGCCGGGTGGACTCCTTGATCAGGGCTGCAGCCGTGTTGCAGGTCTGCGGCGGGCGCTTGGGGGCGGACACGTCGACGTCGGCGTCGGGCTGGCCGCCGATGGAGACCTGGGTGGGGGCGGCGACCGCGGCGGGCTGGGCGGATGGGATCGTCACCGCGGTGGGCTGGGGGGCGGGCTGCGCGACCGGGGTCGGCTGCGCGACCGGCGCGGCCTGGGTGGGGGGCGTCACCGCGGGCTGCGTCACCGCAGGCTGCGTCACCGTGGGCTGCGTCACCGTGGGCTGGGCGGCCGTGCTCACCCCGCCGACCCGACCCGGCGGCGGGGTGGCCGGCTTCGCCTCGACCGCCACGACCGCGCGGCCGTTGATCATCACCGTGGTGGTGCCCTGGCCCGAGGGTGGCTTCTGCCCCTTGCGGGAGAGGTCCTGGTCGCTGATCGGGGCGCCGTCGGAGCAGCGGCGCAGCACCGGGTAGCGGCCCACCGCCTGGGGACAGGTGCCGCCGGGCAGGGAGCAGGTCTCCAGGAAGCAGCGCAGGAGCTGGGGGGAGGCCGGCGCGACCTCGCCGGTGGTGGGGGAGTGGTCGAAGCGGGCGGTCTCGTCGATCTCGAAGAACGCGGTGCCGTCGCACTGGGCGACCCACAGCCCGACGACCTCGAAGTCCCCCTGGACCCGGGCCACGACGAGGGAGTCCTCGCCGACCACCCGCAGCGCGGGCTCGCAGGAGTCCAGCCCCGACGCCGTGCAGCACTGGCGGCAGCTGAACTCGTCGGCCTGCGCGGTCCCCATCAGCGCTCCCAGCAGCAGCAGGGCGGCCGTGGCTGGCATCATCGGTCTCCTCGAGCGGTCATCGCCGCCAGATAGTGTATCTCCAAGGCGCTGAGGTGTGGCGCGAGGGGCCAGGGGCGGGTCGGCCGCCGGCCCCGGCCTCGATCGACCTCCGCGCGCAGCGCCTCCGCCAGGGCCCGGGGGTCTCCGGGGGGGACGCGGCGCGCGTCCGGGTCGACCTCGGCCACGCCGCCGACGTCCGAGGCGACCACCCGCAGGCCCGCCGCCACAGCCTCCCGAACCACCAGCGGGCTGTTCTCTTCCCAGGTGGAGGGCACGACCAGCACGTCGGCCTCCGCGTAGACCTGCGCGCGCGCCTCGTCGCCGAACAGCCCGGCCCAGCGCGCGCCCCCGACCTCCGTGAGCCGCCGGAGCAGGGCCTCGTGGAAGTCATCCCTCCCGTCATAGGCCGGGCGCGGGCCATACAGGGTGAGCGTCGGCGATGAGGCCGTGTCCATCGACCTCAGCAGCGCGAAGGCCTCCACGAGCACCCCCGGTCCCTTGGTGGGGATCAGGCTGCCCACGAACAGGAAGCGCACCGGCCCGGGGGGCGGCGCCGGGGCCGGCGGGATGGGAGAGACCAGAGGAAGATCCTGGACGACCACGCTACGGCACAGCCCCAGCTCCCCGAAGCGCTCGGCCAGGCTGCGGGAGGGGGCGAGCACGCGGTGGGCGGCGGCGAGGGCCTGCCGGGCGGCGGCGGCGCGGGCCTCGCTGCGGGCGACGTCCCGGGGCCGGGGGGCGGGGCCGGCCAGGGCGCGGCGCCCGGCGGACTCCAGCCCCACCCGGCGCACCAGAGGGGCCAGCCGGGCCAGGGGCCCCGAGGCGCGCAGGTGCTCGGCGAGGCAGCGGGCGCAGCGCTCGGGTGCGGGGCCGGCGCAGCGCTTCAGGTCCCGGTCCACGAGCTGCCCCCGGGCGCAGGCCAGGTGGTAGTCGTGCAGGGTCAGGACCACCGCCGCGCCCAGCTCCCGGGCGGTGCGGGGCAGGCCCAGGTCGAGGTGGGCGAGGTGGTGGACGTGGACCACCTCGGCGCGCTCCTGGCGCACGACGTCCACGAGCGCGGCTTCGGCCTCGGGGCAGCGCCAGCTCGCCTCGAAGCCCGAGCGGGCCGGCGCGCGGAAGCTCCACAGGGCGTGGTCACCCAGGTCGGTCCGCTGCAGGCCCGGGGGGGCGTCGGCCCGGCGATCCCGGGTGAGCACCGGCGCGCCAGCGCCCGCCGCGATGGCCCGCACGTAGCGCTCCGTACCCCCGCCCGCTCCCTGGGCCGGGTGACCGTGGACGACGTGGAGGACCCGGGGCACCGTCTACCCGTCGAACTCCTTGAGCAGGTCAGCCACCCGGTGGCCGCCGGCGAGGTCCTGGAGCATGTCGTCGTAGTCGTCCGAGACCTGGGCCACGTAGGACAGGGCGGTCTCGAACTCCTCGAAGTCGAGCTTGTCGCCCAGCAGCGTGGCCGAGAAGCACAGCGTGTTCTCGTCGAACAGGATGAAGGCGCCGAAGAGCACCTCGGCGTTCAGCCGCAGGATCTCGCGGACGAGGTCCAGGGTGGGCTCGAAGTCGCTCAAGGTCGGCGCGGTGAAGCGCACGAAGGTGTGCCGGGCGTCCTCGTCCATGAACAGGCTGACGACGATGGCCGTCGAGCCGCGCCGGAACATGTAGAGGTGGTCCTCGGAGGGCTGGTTGGGCAGCCCCATCTGCTCGAGGTAGCCCTCGACCGTGGCGGCGAGGGCGGCGAGCCGTTTGTCTGGCATCTTTTCAATCTCCGGTGGCGGTTCGGAGGGGCCGGCAACCATATCAGCCAGCCCCCTCCGCGTA
>JACKEV010000014.1 GCA_020632795.1 Alphaproteobacteria bacterium | reverse complement strand
CTTCACCGACGCCATCGCCCGGGTCGACGACCCCGCCCTGCGCCGCGCCCTGCTGGACCTCCGCGACCTCCACGGTCTCCACACCCTGGAGCGGGAGCAGGCCTGGTTCCTGCGCCACGGCGTGTTCGAGGCCCCCAAGGCCCGCGCCCTCCGGGACGAGGTCCACGCCCTGTGCGCCGAGGTGCGCGGCGCCGCCCTCGCCGTGGTCGAGGGCTTCGCCATCCCCGAAGTCCTCATCGGATCCATTGATCATCAAGGATGACGTTGATCATGTTGCTCCTGCTGCTCGCCTGCGTCCACAAAGGCCCACCCTCCGACCTCGGCGCCCTGGCCGCGGACGCGACCCCGTTGACCGAGGCCTGGTCCACGAAGCACCTCGCGGCGGCCCTCCCGAACGGGGACACCCTGACCGTCGGCGACCTGTACCGCACCGAGGACCTGCCCTTCACCCAGGCCCCCGACCCCCGGGGCTACTTGATCAAGACCTGGGAGCACAACCAGGCCAGCCCCTGCCGCTACGAGGGCGACGGCTGCGTACCCCTGCGGGTGCTGACCTACAACGTCGCCCTGCTGGACGCGCGGCTGCTCCACCTCATCCCCTACGCCCAGAGCCCCTATCTGAAGGAGCGCCGCCCCGCCCTGCCCGACCTCATCCTGGCGCAGGGCCACGACGTGCTGCTGCTCCAGGAGGTCTGGACGCGGCGGGACGTTCGGCGCTTCAAGAAGGCGGCCGAACAGCACGGCTACCTGGCCTTGACCGGCCCCCGCCTCCGGTACACCGACGGCGTGCTCACCCTGATCAAGCAGGACCTCGTGGTCGGGACGCCCGAGGTCCGGGCCGAGGTCTACGAGGCCCGGGTCGGCTCGGAGAACTTCCCCGGCGTGGGCATCAAGCGGGGCTTCCTCCAGGTGACCTTCGAGCACCCCACCCTCGGGCCGGTCACGGTGCTCAACACCCACATGCAGGCCTGGCCCCAGAACTGGGCCATGCGCATGTCCGAGGCCCGCCAGCTCGGCGCCGCCGCCGCCGCCGTCGAGGGCGAGGCCCCCGTGGTCATCGTGGGCGGCGACATGAACGGCGGCGTGTACTACGCCCGGGACGCCTGGACCGCCCCGGACAGGACCGTCGTCGAGGGCTGGTGGGACAACACCGTGTCCTATTCGATGCTGGCCCACTACGGCGAGATGCTGGACGCCGGGCAGTCCGGGGTCGCAAAGGAGGACGTCCTCCTCGACGTCACGCTGGGGGACCAGGTGGTCAACAACCCGCATCGCGCCCTGGAGGTCCCCCAGGTGGAGGACGACTGGTGCGCGGCCAACCTGGGCCGGGTGTTCACCGCCACCGACTGCAACGTCATGTACTTCGAGCAGTACGGCGGCACCGAGTACCCCGTGCGCATGGACCTGCTCTTCCTGCGCGACCCCGCCCGGCGGGTCTGGGTCGAGCGCAGCGACATCGTGTTCACCGAGCCGGTGGTCTTCGGGGAGCTGGCGCCCATGCAGCCCAGCGACCACCTGGGGGTGGAGGCGGTCTTCAGGATCGCGCCGCCGTAGCGGCGGCTCACTCCATCGGGGACTGCTCGTCGAGGATGTCCAGGGCCTCGCCCCAATCCGGGGGCATCTCCTCGGGGGCGATCTCGAAGCGGGCGGCGCGGAGCAGCTCGGTGATCTCGCTGGAGGCGTTCACCGCGTCGAGGTGGGCGCCCTGGGCCATGAAGCCCGACACGCTCGCCTCGTCCTCCCAGACCGAGAGGGTCCAGGCGTCCCGGCCGCCGATCTCCCCCCGCAGGGACTTGCCGACGTAGCCCGGGCTGGCCTC
Source organism: Alphaproteobacteria bacterium (assembly GCA_020632795.1). Lineage (GTDB taxonomy): Bacteria > Myxococcota_A > UBA796 > UBA796 > CAJQPC01 > JACKEV01. The sequence goes on along the minus strand of JACKEV010000014.1, from coordinate 413,739 downwards.
GAGCTGCTCGACGATGGCGTCGACGTGGGCGTCGAACTCCTTGCCCTTGCCCTTGGCGTGCCGGGCGTGGGTGACCACCGCGATCAGGGGGCCGTCAGCCTCGATGAGCAGGCCCTCGGACATGTCGTAGCCGGGCCCTTCGAAGGGGGCGGCCAGAGCGCAGCCGGACAGCAGGACGATCAGGGATGACATCGACAGGGTGCGGATCATGGAGGCTCTCTCGTCTGGGGGAGGGCCGTTCTGACACCGCGGCGGGGGGGCGGCGCTACCCCGCGTCCAGCTTCCGCGCCAGGGTCTTGGGCGCCACCGCCCGGTAGCTCTGCTCGACCCAGGCCAGGGCCTGCTCCGCGGTGACCTCGTCCCCGGTGCGCAGGCGGATGGAGACCCAGCCGGCCTTGCCCAGGCCGTAGCCGGTGGGGCTGGCGAAGGGCTCCTCCAGCAGGTCCACGAAGGTGTCGGGCAGCTTGACGCTGAAGCCGAGCCCCTCGTCGCCCGGGCTGCCCATGAACACGAAGACCTTCTTGCGGACCTTGAAGACGGTCTCGTCCCAGGGGTGGTCCTCCCAGGCCTCGGGCAGGCTGAGGGCGTAGGCGGTCATGCGCTGGTGCAGGTCGGCGAGGGACACGGGCGGCCTCCGGGGGTGCGGGCCCGAAGCGTAGCTTGCGCGCCGCTACCCGGCCAGCGCGGGCGCGCCGTCCGGGCCCCGCACCACCCCGCAGGCGGCGGCGACGTCGTCCCGGTAGACGAGCCAGGCGGCGAGCACCTGCTCCATCGCCGCGACCACCGCCTCGCGGGCCTCGGCGGGCACGTGGTCCAGCAGGATGCGCCAGGCCGCGCCCCGGTGCTCCCCCTCCACGCTCCGGTGGGCCTTGGTGAGGGCCAGGGACTCCAGCGGCAGGCCGTAGCTCACGACCAGGGGGTGCGCCGCCAGCGGCTTCACCGGGCGCTTGGGGGCGGAGGGGTCCACCTCACCGCGCTCCCAGGCGGTGCCCTCGACGAACAGGGTGGTGACCGCCGCGGCGACCGACCAGCCGCGCGCCTGCGTCAAGGCGTCGAGGGTCGCCCGATACGCCGCCGCGCCGGGCAGCAGCGCCACGTCCTCGAAGCGCGCCAGGTCGAAGCCGAGCCCGCGCGGGTAGTCCAGGAACAGCTCGGGGTGGGGGCGCCCGGCGACCAGCCCGCCGGTCTCCTCCTCGTAGAGGTTCTCGGCCAGCTCCTGGCGCACGGCGGGGATGGGGCACTGCACGTAGGCCCGGCCGACCAGCACGGGGAAGTCCCGCACGTAGGTCGCGTACTCCTGCTCGAAGTGGACGTGCAGGCGCTCCCTGGGCACCAGCCCGCCGAAGGCCGACCACGCCCAGTGGCGCTTGCGCTCCATGATCCGGAGCAGGGCTTCCTGAAAGTCGGCGCGGTCCATCCTCGGTCCTCCAGCAGGAGAGCAATATGACACGGGATCGGGAGACCCCGGCTCGCCCGCCCTTACAGGAACAGGCTATGTGCGCTGCTCCATGGCCGGAGTACGACCTTGTCCGATTACGAGCAGCTCCCTGAAGAGCCCTACCCGATGTTCAGCACCCCCGACGTCAGTCGGGTGCAGGCCCACCCCGGGCGCGGCCTCTTCCTGGCGGTCGTGGGCGACACGCTGACCTTCCGCAAGCTGGACGACGGCAGCGAGCACGCCGAGGAGATCTACGTGCGCGAGCGCGTGCTCGGCAGCCACCTGTCCCCCGACGGGCGCCGCGTGGTCGTGGGGACCTGCGAGAACGTCGCCATCGTCTTCGACATCGACAGCGGCGAGGAGCTGGCCCGCACGCCGAAGTTCAAGGACTACCTGGACAACGTGCGCTGGCTGGACGACGACCGCTTCGTGGGCGTCTCCCAGCAGATCGAGATGTCCGTCTTCGACGGCCGCAGCGGCCAGCCCCTCAAGCCCATCCTGACCGATGCGATCTACGACTCCCTGTTCGGGGTCGAGGTCTCCCACGACGGCGGGCGCATCTTCCTGGCCCACGGCGAGCGCATCCGCTGCTTCGACGTCGGCTCCGGCGCGGTGGTCTGGGAGCGCAGCTTCGACTGGTCCCCCCAGAACCCCACCCTGTCCCCCGACGGGCAGCGCCTGCTGTTCTGCGCGGGCGGGCTGCGCACCCTGCGCGCGGCGGACGGCGCGGACGTCGCCCAGGGCCCCCACTTCCCCAGCGAGGGCATCCAGTACCCCGGCCAGATCGGCATGGGCACGTCCTGGGACACCAAGCCGTCCTGGTCCGCCGACGCGCGGCGCGTCGCGGTGAACCTGCCCAACGGCCAGTTCGCCATCTACGAGGCCGAGACCCTCACCCCGGTCCACACCTTCGACCGCACCGACGCGCTGGCCTGGATCGAGAGCGTGCACTGGCTGCCCGACAGCGACCGCATCCTCATGGGGACCAGCCACAACCACGTCCTGCTGTTCTCGGCCGCCAGCGGCAAGGTCATCGAGGACTGGGAGGGCGCGGACGCCGACAGCTACGAGGGCGGTGACAGCGGCGGGCCCTCCCCCGTGCTCGCCGGGGTGCTGAGCTTCTTCTTCCCCGGGCTGGGGCAGCTCATGTGCGGCCAGACCCTCAAGGGCGTCGTGCTGTTCGCGCTGACCCTCATCACCTGCGGGCTGGGCGGCCTGCTGAACCTCGTCGCGGCCATCGACGCCTGGCGCATCGCCAGCCGGCTGGACAACGACGAGGAGGTCGGGGACTGGCAGTTCTTCTGAGCCGCTCAGACCTTGCGCCTGAGCGCAATCTCCCGGGCCTGGGCGACGCTGACCGGTTCCACAGCACGCTCCCTTCAGCGGCCCCCTTTTTCGGGCAGCGCAGGGTGAAAGTCCAGGCTAACCAAGCTAGGAATCCGCATCCCGCCCATCTGCGCCGGCCCCGATTTGATCAATTCTGAAAGGGGCATATCTTGTGGGTGGCAACGAGAGGATCGCATGCGTTCAAACAGCGCCTGGCTGAACAGAGATTTCTGGGTATGCCGCAACCACCTCCCGGTGGTGCGGTACCGGGCAGGCACCCAGAAGTGCTGGTACCACGGGTGTCAGTCCGTCCGTCCCAGCGAAAATGCCCGCCCCGAGAAGATCGAGGAGCCCGTCGCGCCTCCTCCTCCCCCGGAGCCGGAGCCCGAGCAGGAGATGTGCGCCTGGAAGGACTGCGGCAAGCCCGCGCGTCCGGGCTCCAAGTACTGCTCGCGCAACTGCAGCAACAAGAACGCGCGCTACCGGCACCGCCTCCGGAAGCGCTCGGACGACGAGGACGACGAGGACGAGGCCGAGGCCATCGCCTGACCCCCCACCCCCTCCGGTCGTGGTAGCGTGGTGCTGCTGCTCGAGAGGGTGATATGGCCGACTCAGAGGTGACCGCCAGCCTGAAAGCCGACGGCGGTTCGGCTGTGCTGCGTATGGTCCTGGGCGACGGCGTGCCCGGCTACTGGACGGTCACCCTCCACAAGGGCAGCACCCTGGTGCGCCGCTGGGAGGGGGTCAGCGACGACGCGCTGCCCGACGAGGTCTCCCTGCCGGTGGCCGCGCTCAGCGCCCCGCACACCAGCCTGAGCTGGTCGGTCGTGCTCTACGGCCCCGCCCACGAGGTGCCCTACCACGTCCGCGTCGAGCTGGACCAGGGGCGCCGCTCCATCCTCGACGACCCCATCCGGCTGCGGGGCACCGTGCCCGCGCGCAAGACCCGCACCCTGTCCGGCACCATCGAGGTCGAGCCCGGGTGAGCCTGCTCCTCGCCGCCGCCCTGGCGCTCTCCCCTGCCCGCGCGGACCCCCCTGTCCTGGGCGGCGGCGCGGTGGGCGGCGACGACAAGGACGACACCGGCCCCGCGCCCGACGTCGTGGTCGTGCCCCCGGTCGTCGTCGAGGCCCAGCAGGAGGCCGACACCTCCGACGACTACGAGCCCCAGGCTTTCCTGTTCGCCCGCCCCGCAGCGATGACCGCCCTGGGCGAGGGCACCGGCAAGTTCGACGAGCCCGGCACCGTCGAGGACTTCGCCTTCGCCCTGGGGGACTTCTTCACCGAGTCCGGCACCCTGGCCGCCGGCGGCGCCGTGGAGGTCGGCCTGCGCACGCTGGGCCTGACCCGGAACATGGACGCCACCGAGTACCTGGAGTCCTGGGGGCGCCGCCGCCTCTCCCACACCTACCTCTCCTTGGCCTCCAGCCGCCGCGTGGTCACCGACGCCACCGACGACGTCCTGATGAGCGCGGGCCTGCGCACGGTGCTCATCCACGGGGGCGACGTGCTGCTCGACCAGCACTACCGGGACGCCGTGGAGCGCACCAACGTCGAGTGCTTCCGCCGCTCCCGCGAGGCCGAGGCCAAGGGCAACGCCGACTTCAACCCGGTCGCCTGCCGGGAGCGCCTCTACGCCGAGTACGCCAGGGACATCCCCGAGCCGGACTGGAACGCGGGCGGGCTGGTGCTCTCCGGCGCCTACACCGGGGCCTGGATCGGGGGGCGCTACACCGGCTTCCAGTCCGAGTCGGTCAGCGGCTGGCTCACCGGCGTGGCCCCGCTGCAGGAGTGGGGGCAGGTGGGCCTCAGCCTGTCCTGGACCCAGAGCCTCACCGAGGAGCCCGACGTCGCCGGGGTGACGACCCGCTTCCGGGCGGCCCTGGACGGGGCCCGGCTGACCACGGAGCTGGGCTACCTCATGGGCCTGGTGGACCCCAGCGCCGGGCTGCTGGACCACCGGGGGCGCGTGGTGGTGGGCGGCGAGTTCCAGGTCCAGGGCCGGTCTTGGATCCACGGCGAGGTCGGCCTGGAGGTCGCCCCACAGCAGGACCTCGTCACCTTGCTGAGCGGCGCCAGCTTCCGCTGGGGCCAGGCCAGCGAGGCCACCTTCGGCGGCGCCCCAGCGCCCGAGGCCGCCGATGAGCCCGATGAGGACGAGGCTTCGGAAGACACTCCCCCGAGCGACGCGCCCCCGAGCGACGCGCCCGCCGAGGCTCCTGGCCCCACCCTGCCCGTGCCCGCCCCGGTCCCAGGCGGTTAGACGGGCCGGCGTGGCCCTGCTCGTGACCAACATCCCCTGGCCCGGAGACGACGGCGACCCCCGCCCGGCCCTGGCCGCGCGCCTCGGCGTCCCGACCGCCGCCGTCGCCGAGGTCACCCTGCTGCGCCGCTCCGTCGACGGGCGGCGGCGCCCCCCCCGCTGGCAGGCCAACTACCGCGTCCAGCTCTCCGAGGGCGAGGACGAGGCCCTGGCCCGCAGGCTCCACGGGGTGCGCCGGTGGACCGACCGCGACCAGGACCGCCACCGGGCCGCCGACCCGCCCCGGGCGCCCCGCCAGCGCTGGCCCCGCGACGTGCGCCCCCTCATCATCGGGGCCGGCCCGGCGGGCCTGTTCGCCGCCCTGCGCCTCAGCGAGGCGGGGGCCCCGGCGATCCTCCTGGAGCGAGGGGCTGAGGTCGACGCCCGCCTCCAGGACGTGCGGGCCTTCTGGCGGCGTGGCGTGCTCGACCCGGAGAGCAACGTGGTGTTCGGCGAGGGCGGCGCCGGGGCCTTCTCCGACGGCAAGATCTACACCCGGCGCCGGGACGGCGAGTTGGGCTGGGTGTTCCGGCGCCTCGTGGACATGGGCGCGGACCCGGAGATCCTGGAGGAGGGCTGGGCCCACCTGGGCACCGACCGCATCCAGCGCATCCTGCCCACCCTGCGCGCCCACCTGCGCGCCAACGGCGTGGACCTGCGCTTCAACACCGCCGCCCGGGGCTTCCTGGTGGAGGGCGGGCGCTGCGTCGGCGTGCGCCTGGACGAAGGCGAGCTGCGCGGCGGGCCGGTCATCGTGGCCACGGGGCACTCGGCGCGGGACGTCTGGGCGGCCATGCTGGACGCCGGGGCGGCGGCCGAGCGGCGCCCCATCCACATCGGCGCCCGGGTCGAGCACCCCCAGCGCCTCATCGACGAGGCCCGCTACGGCAGCCCCCGCGGCGACCTGCCCCCGGCCAGCTACCGGCTGACCTCCAACCCGCCCGCGCGGCGCGGTCCGCCCGCCGCCCGCCGGGCCCACACCTTCTGCATGTGCCCCGGCGGCACCGTGGTCGCGGCCACGAACCACCCCGAGCGGGTCGTCGTCAACGGCATGTCCTACTCCAAGCGGCAGGCCTGGTGGGCGAACAGCGCGGTCATCGTGGAGGTCCACCCCGACGACTACCCGGGGGAGGACCCCCTCGCCGGGGTGCGCTACCAGGACGCCATCGAGGCCCGGGCGTTCGCGGCGGGCGGCGGCGGGTTCAAGGCCCCGGCCCAGCGGGTGGAGGACCTGCTCGCCGGGCGGGCCAGCACCGAGCTGCCCCGGGTGAGCTACCCCTTGGGCGCCACCCCCTGCGACCTGCGAGCGGTGCTCCCCGAGCCCCTGATCATCGGCATGATCGCCGCCCTGCGCCACTTCGACCGGCGCCTGCCCGGCTTCGCCGGCCCCGAGGGGGTGCTCATCGCCCCGGAGACCCGCACCACGGCCCCCCTGCGCTTCCTGCGGGGGCCCGATCTGGCGTCCACCACCCTGCCGGGGCTGATGCCGGTGGGCGAGGGCGCGGGCTACGCGGGGGGCATCGTGAGCGCGGCCCTGGACGGCTACCGCGCGGCGAACGCGCTGGTCGAGCGCTTCGCGCCGAGGCTTCACGATCCGTACGATCCCTGAAGCGGGGGTGATCCAACACCCCCCCTCCGGTGTCTCTACGAACGACACCCCTTCCCGGAGTCGACATGCCTCCCCGCCTGCTGCTGATCGCGGCGCTCGCCTTCGCCGCCGGGCTGATCGCCCCCTGGTTCCTGTCCAGCGCCCACGCCGACACCGCCGCTGCCTGGGGCTCGGTGGAGTGCGCCGCCTTCGAGGTCGACGTCCACGAGGCCACCACCAAGAACGACGGCTGGCGCAACCTCTCGGTGCTCAACACGAAGACCGGCCTGACCCCCACCGCGCTGCCCCAGGGCTGGGAGCCCGTGGGCGTCACCGGCACGCCGGCGCGGGTCGTGGTCACCGCCTGCGGCCCGGTGCGCTGAACGCCCGCTTGACGCTGAGGCCCGTCCGGTCGATGTTATCACCATGCGTGCCCTCTCCCCGTCGCTGCACCTCTGCCTCCTGCTGACCCTCTCGGCGTGCCGTGGCCTGGAGCGTTTCGACACGCCCATCCCGCCGGACGACCCCTGGCGCCGGGAGACCCCCGACGCCGAGACCCTCGCCCGCTTCGAGGCCGCCCGGGACTACTCCCAGACCCACAACGGCCTCGCCCTGGTCGTGCTCCAGGAGGACGCCGTCCTCTTCGAGGACTTCTACAACGGCCACAGCGCGTCCACCCCCTGGCCCCTGTGGAGCGGCACCAAGACCTTCTCCTGCGCCGCCGCCATGCTCGCGGTGGACGAGGGCCTGATGACCCTGGACGAGCCCGTCGCCGAGACCTTCCCCGAGGAGTTCGGCGAGGGCGACCGCGCCGAGGTCACCCTCCGGCAGCTCCTCCAGTTCACCAGCGGCCTGAAGGAGGACTGGTGGATGCTGTCCCGGGACGGCTGGGCCGCGAACCCCCGCCTGGACGACAAGTACGACTACGCCATCCACCAGCCCCTGGCCCACCCACCGGGGGAGGTCTTCGAGTACGGCTCGGTCCACCTCACCGCCTTCGGGGCCGTGCTGGAGGCCAAGCTGGGCGGCAGCCCGCTGGACTGGATGGAGGCGAACATCTTCGAGCCCATCGGCTTCCGCACCTCGGGCTGGCACATCGACCCCTCCGGCAACCCGATGATGCCCTACGGGGCCTGGACCACCGCCGGGGAGTGGACCAAGTTCGCCGCCCTGCTGCGGGACGACGGCGTCTTCCTGGGCGAGCGCGTGCTGCCCGAGGGCACGCTGGCGGCCTGCGCCCAGGGCAGCACCCCCAACCCCGCCTACGGCCTGGCGCTCTGGCTGAACCAGGAGGTGCCGGACGACCTGGACCTCTCGGAGCTGGCCCACGTCGAGCCCGGGGGCCCCATCATCTGGAAGGACGGCCCGGCGGATCTGGTGATGGCGGCGGGAGCGCGGGGGCAGCGGGCCTACATCGTGCCCTCCCAGGACCTCGTGGTCATCCACGTCGCGGACGACGGCGGGGACTTCGTGGACGCCGAGCTGCTCGCGCTGCTGCTCGGAGGCTGATCAACAAGCCCTTGACCGTCCTCGGGGGCCTGGACGGGCTACTTTTTCGCATCGGAAGGATGTCGATGGTCAACCTTGTCGCGCTCGCGCTCGCGCTCTCCGGCCCCGCGTGGGCGGGCGGCGTAGAGCTGCTGACCGAGCAGCCGGTGCTCGCGGACGGCGCGGGCACGGTGGTCGTGCACGCATACATCCCCGACCTCACCGACGCCGACACGCTCAAGCTCAAGCCCTTCGAGGGCGAGCTGCTCAACCAGACCCGCCAGGGCGAGCTTCTGACCCTGACGCTGCGCCCGCCCGAGGCCTTCAAGGCCGACCAGATGCGGATCGCGGTCAAGGTGCGCGGCGGCATGAAGCTGGACGAGGACCTGCTCATCCCGTTGGCGCCCGTGCCCCGCGCCCGCGTCGACATCACGGCCTCCGCGCCGGTGTGGACCGCTGGCGACCGCAGCCCCGTCACCCTGACGCTCAAGCCCGCGGGCACCCACGACCTGCCGGCCTCGGCGCACGCCCTCGCGGTGCGGGCCAGCCAGGGTACGGTCAAGGTCGACGGGCAGAACCCCGACGGCTCCTGGACCGCGACCTGGACCCCGCCGAGCCACCCCGAGCCCGAGCAGGTGGTGCTGTTCGCGGCGACCGACCTCACGCGGCCGGACCAGGTCCACGGCCAGCTCACGATGCCGGTGGACAAGGCCCCCGAGGGCGCGACCCTGCCCGTGCTCATCGCCCCCATGGCGCCGGGGCTGCCCACCAGCCAGGCCGCCACCGCCTGGGTGCTCTCCCCCGGGGGCGATCCCACCCTCAGCGACGGCACCGCGGGGGTCAGCGCGGGGGGCGGCTGGTCGTCCTTCGCCCTGACCGCGCCGGACGCGCCGGGGAGCTGGTCGGTCGAGGTGCAGGGCGGCGGCGCCTCCGACAAGGTGGACCTCAAGGTCGTCGACGCCGTGCCCCGGCTCACCCTGAGCGCCGACCCGCCGGTGATGGACAGCCAGACCCGCAACCTCACCGTCGTCGCCACGGTGACCGACCCCGCCGGCCAGCCGCTGCCCCGGCGCAAGGTGCGCTTCTCCGCGGAGGGCGCGTCGGTCAACGGCAGCACCCGCGACAACGGCGACGGGTCCTACACCCAGCGGTGGCGGGTCTCCTCTTCGGTCGACGCGGCCGTGATCACCGCCTCGGTGACCCTCTCCGCCACCGGGCTGCCGCCGGCCCGGGTGCTGGCCTGGACCGGGCGGCCCACGGTGCCCTCGAACGGCACCACCCAGACCCCCATCACCCTGATGGCCCTGGACGCCTACGGCCTGCCGGTGCCCGGCGTCAGCTTCTCCCTGACCACCCCGCGCGGCGACGGCGCGGCCCCGCCCTCGGTCAAGGCCGACGCCAACGGGGTCGCGGTCGTGCGCTACCGCTCGGGCACCACCCCGGGCCCCGCCCGGCTGCGCGCGGTCACCGACAGCGGGCTGGTGGGCGAGGTCGTGCTCTGGCAGCAGGGCGGGGCGGGGGTCTCCCTGCCGCCCTCGGGCGACGCCCCCGCCCAGCAGGCGCTGGCCACCTGGCAGGGCGCGGTGCCCACCCTCGCCCTGAACCGGGTGGACGGCAAGACCGGGGCCCCCGCCGCGCTCGTGGTCTCCACCACCCCCACCTACACCACCCCGGGCGCGGCCATCCTCATCACGGTCCAGGTCTTCGACGCCACGGGCCAGCCCGTGCCCGCCAAGAAGCCCCAGATCACCGCCAGCATCGGTACCGTCGGCGCCATCACCGACAGCGGCGACGGCAGCTACCTCGTCCCGGTGCAGCTCCCCCCCGGCCAGGACGGCCCCCTGCAGGTCGACGTGGAGGCCTCCGGGGTGAAGGGCTCGGCGGTGCTGCCCACCCTGGCCTCCCTCGGCGGCACCTCCGCGCTGCAGGCCGACGGCACGGTGGCCAAGGCCGAGCCCGACAAGTCCCGCGGCGGTGGCGGCGGTCGCCCCGACCCCGGCTTCCAGGAGGCCACCCTCCTGACCTTCCGGGTCACCCCCTTCGACATGATCTACAGCTACTCGGCCACCAGCGAGACCGGCGCCGGGGCCAGCCCCCTGGGCGCGGCGTTCACCGAGGGCTACCCCTTCGGCGTGCTGGGCACGGCCGTCCACCTGGAGCTGTGGCCCACCCGGGGCGCGGTGGGCATCGACGCCCGCACCAAGGTCGGGGCCTGGCGCATGGCGCTGGGCGCGGGCCAGATCGCCAACAACGTCATCGACCCTGTGTTCCCCAGCGCGGTCGGTGTGCGCTTCCGCTACGACGTGGCGGCCACCCCCTTGCGCCTGACCGGCGGCGCCTGGGGCCAGATCGGCGACACCCTCGTCTTCGAGTATGCCGATGACGCCCACGCTTCAGCAGTCCCGGTCAGCAGGATGATCTACGGCGCCCGGCTGGGGGTGGGCTTCGAGCTGGACACGAACCGGGTGGACCTGCGCCTGGAGGGCGCCGAGACCTTCGGCCCCCTGCCCGCGATGACCCACGCCACCGCCGGGCTCGACCTCGCGATCCTCCCCGACCCCCTCTTCCTGAGCCTCGGCGCAGACCTGGACATGGTCCACCGCAGGTTCAGGGTCGGTGAGGGTGACCTGGAGGATCAGGTGACCGTGCGATCGCGCCAGATCGCGGGCATGGTAGGCATCGGAGCGTCGCTGTGACCGGCGGCGCGCCCTCTCTGTTGGAGGCCCGGATGACTCGGCTCTTCCCCCTCGTCGCCGCGAGCGCCGCCGCGCTGACCGCCTGCGCGCCCACCCGGATCGACTTCATCTGCCTGGTCGAGGAGCCCCTCTGCACCCTGGGTGACGTGCTGGACGACGAGCGCCCCCTTGCCACCGGCGTCGACATCACCGGCGTGGCCATGTACCAGGCCGTCGAGAAGATCCTCATGGAGGACGGCGCGCTGGTGGACGACCCGGTGCGCGTCGCCGAGGGCCGGGAGGCCATCTTCCGCGTCTCGGTCACCCCGCACGCCGACTTCGAGGAGCGCACGCTGACCGCGCGGCTCTACCTCTACCAGGAGGACACCCTCATCGACGCGGCCCAGGCCGACCTGGACGTGCGCGGGCCCTCCGACCTCGCCGACGCGGGCTCCACCTTCAACATCGCGGTGCTGGGCACGTCCATCGTGGCGCCCCTGTCCTGGTCCGTGGAGCTGGTCGAGGTGGACGACGCCGTCAACGCCGGCGGCGCCGACGGTGTGGCCGAGTGGCCGATCGACGGCCCCGCCGCCCTGGAGACCGAGACCACCGGCCCCATCCGGATCTACCTGGTGCCCGTCGAGTACAACGGCGACAACTCCGGCCGGCTGCCCGACACCTCGGACACCCAGCTCGACACCTATCGCCAGTACATGTACGCCCACTACCCCACCACCGAGGTGGAGATCGAAGTGGGCGAGCCCTTCGCCTCCAGCATCCGGGTCTCCTCGGGCGGCGGTGGGTGGAGCGAGCTGCTCACCCAGGTGGGCGCCCTGCGCAGCGAGCGCGGGGTGGACGAGGACACCTACATCTACGGCGCCTTCAACCCCGCCGACTCCGAGGGCGCCTACGGCGGCGGCGTCTACGGGCTGTGCAACCTCGCGTTCACCGCCGCCGACGCCTGGGCGCGGGCCTGCATCGGCCTGGGCTTCCCGGGCGGCACCATCGCCGACACGATGGTCCACGAGGTCGGCCACGCCCACGGGCGCAACCACTCCCCCTGCGGCGGGGCCGCCGGGCCCGACCCGGCCTACCCCCACGACAACGCCATCATCGGCGTACGCGGCTACAACCTGGCCACCGACCAGTTCGTCGATCCGACGTCCACCTACGACTACATGTCGTACTGCGGGCCGACCTGGACCAGCGACTTCACCTGGGAGTACACCTTCCTGCGGGTGGCGGCGGTCAACGACCTGTACAACGCCCGCGCCGAGCCGCAGCTGTACATGGCGGCCTGGGTGCAGTCCGACGGCAGCATCATCTGGGGGGAGGACCAGCTCCTGCCGGGCCCCCCCGGCGGCCCCCGCGTCGAGGTCGAGCTGCTCGGCGACAAGGGGCGGGTGCTGGACACCGTCGACGCCTGGTTCAACCCCTACGACCACCTGCCCGGGGGCATGGTGCGCCTCCCCACGACCGACCTGCCCGTGGACAGCGTGCGGATCGGCGGACAGACCTCACCGTCGAGGCTCAGCCGCTAAGCAGCGGGATCGGGGAACGCGGTGACCGTGTGGTCGCCCTTGCGGACCTCGCTGATGCGGTTGCGCTCGTCGACCAGCACCACGGTGGGCTCGACCTTGAGGATCTCCTCGGCCGTGGCGTAGCCGTAGGCGCAGATGATCACCAGGTCGCCCGGGTTGACGTGGTGGGCGGCGGCGCCGTTGATGCCGATCACGCCGCTGCCCCGGGGACCGGGGATGGTGTAGGTGGCGATGCGGCTGCCGTTGGTGATGTCGTAGATGTCGACCTTCTCGCCCGGGAGGATGCCTGCGGCGTCGAGCAGATCGGCGTCGATGGTGATCGAGCCCACGTAGTGCAGGTCGGCCTGGGTGACGACCGCGCGGTGGATCTTGGCGAGGAAGACCTGACGGAACATGTCTTCTGAAGTAGTCCCCGAACCGGGATGTGCAAGCCCGCGACGGGCACGGTCCCCGAAGACGCGGTAGAGTCCCCCCCTTCGGAGGATCCCATGGCCAAGAACTTCCCCTGCCCCGGCTGCGGCGCCGACCTGTCCTGGAGCCCCGGCGACGGCAACCTCACCTGCGAGTACTGCGGGCACTACCACGAGGACACCAGCCTCGCGATCACCTTCACCCCCACCAAGAAGTTCATCGCCCAGGTCGACAGCTACAAGCGGGACACCACCCCTTGGGGCACCGAGACCAAGGAGATGAGCTGCGGGTCCTGCGGCGCGGGCTTCGACATCGAGCCCCACCACGAGACCAGCGCCTGCCCGTTCTGCGGCAGCCAGGCCATCAACCCCCACAAGGGCGACTCCTGGGCGATGATCCCCCCCGACGCGGTCGCCCCCTTCGGCGTGACCCGAGACGACGCGATCCGCCAGTTCCGGGAGTGGCTGGCGGGCCTGTGGTTCCGCCCCAACGCCCTCAAGTCGATGGCCAGCCTGGGCAAGATCGAGGGCTCCTACATCCCCGTCTGGGCCTACGACCTCAAGACCGACAGCAAGTGGGAGGCCGAGCGCGGCCACTACTACTACGAGGAGGAGGAGTACGAGGACGCCGAGGGCAACACGAAGACCCGCCGGGTGCGTCAGACCCGCTGGGAGGACGCCAAGGGCCGCCACAGCGGCACCTGGCGCGACGTGATGGTCAACGCCTCCAAGGCCATCGACCAGAAGCTGTTCGAGGGCCTGCTGCCCTACAACATGAACAAGCTGGCCCCCTACGGCGTCCAGTACCTGCAGGGCTTCGTGGCCGAGCGGTACCAGGTGGGCCTCGACGACGCCTACGAGGTCTGCAAGGAGAAGGTCGAGGACTGGGTCGAGAGCGCATGCGGCCGGGCGGTCGGGGGCGACACCCACCGCGGCCTGGAGGTCGAGGTGCGCTACCTTGACCCCAAGTTCGCCCTGATGCTGGCCCCGGTCTGGATCGCCGCCTACGAGTACCAGGGCCAGAGCTACCGCTACATCGTCAACGGCCAGACCGGCAAGGCCCACGGGACCTCGCCGGTGTCCTGGGCCAAGATCATCGGCCTCATCGTCTTCATCGTGGCCATCATCGGCGCCATCGTGGCGCTCGCGAACAGCGGCGGGGGGTAGGTTCCCCCGAAGCGCACCCCGGCCGGTTGGGGAGAACTCGACAGGGAGGGGGGATCATGTGGCCGAGGTGCGCTGAGGGACTCAGGGTCTACTGTGCGGCGGCGACGAAGCTGCCGTCCGCCTCGATGACGATGGAGGTGAAGGTGTCCAGCTCCTCCAGGATGGAGAGCTCGGAGGCGATGTCCTCCAGGGTGCTGTGGTACACCATGCGGCCGTCCGCGACCGCCTCAGCGGTGGCGTCAGCGCTGCCGGACAGGCTCGCGTTGGTGTCCAGCGCGGCGGTGACCTCGTCGATCACCTCCGACTCGAAGCGCTCCCGGGCCATCCAGGCGCTGCCCAGGGCCACGTCCACCGTCGCTGCGGTGACCGCGTTGACCTGCAGGGCGTCACCCAGCACGGAACCCTCGACGGAGCCCTCGCCGACCAGCTCCGCGCGCCAGGTCGCCCAGGCCTCGTGGGCCTCGGCCGCGTCGGCCGCCGCGTCGACGTCCGAGGTCAGGTCCTCGGCGGCGTCCTCGGCGTGGGCCTCGACCGCAGCGGTGACGTCCGCGCTGGCCAGGATGGCCTCGGTGGCGCGCGCGGTCAGCATCGCCTCGCCCTCCGCGGCGTGGACGACGGTAGCCTCGGCCAGGTCGGCCGCCTCGCTGCCCAGGCGCTGCTCGACGATCAGGCGGGTGGAGAAGCTGGCCTGGGCCTCGGCCTCGGACTGGGTCCGGGCGTCGGCGCCGGCCTCCTCGTGGACCAGCACGATCGCGTCGAAGAAGGCGTCATAGGAGATCTCGGCGGGCTCACCGGCGTCCAGGGCAGCGCTCAGCGCCTGGGAGACGTCCAGCTCCATCATGAACATATCGGCCTGGCTCAGGTCGAGCCCCATGTCCGCGTAGGCCATCTCCTCGGAGCGCTGGGCGGCCCACATGGCCTCGGCCAGCACGGTGAGCTGCGCCTCAGCGTCGCCACCCTGCTCCGAGGACGCCTTCACGGCGCTGGCCATGGCGGCGTCGATCCGGCCGCGCAGGTCCACCACGTTGACGTCGCTCTTCTGCACGCCGTGGGCGATCATCTCGACGAAGACCCTCGCCTCGACGGTGCTCTCGCTGTCCATGGGGGTCGCGGTGACCGCGCCGCCCTCGGCCTCTGCGGTGGCCTCCAGGATCGCGGCGGCGACCACCTCACCGCTGGCGTCCAGGGCCTCGAGGACCATGCGGTCCTGGCTGGAGGGCGCCTCCAGGCTGTAGCTGCCGGAGCTGTCGATCGAGGTCTCGGAGATCACCTCCAGGGAGCCGTCGTCCTTCACGCGGCTGAGCCGTGCGGTCTGGGCGGCCTCCATCGTGCCGGCGCCGCCGAAGCTCAGGGACTGCTGGCCGGCGCCATCATCCACCCGCCCCTGGACCGTGGAGTCGTTGGCGGGGTTGTTCGGGTCATCGTCCGGCCCGCTGGTGCCCGGGTTGCACCCGGTGGTCAGCGCGAGGACGAGGGCGATCGGGAGGGAGGTGCGGGCGAGTGTCATGGAACTCCTTCTGTGTCTTGTGTGCGTATCCGGCGGGCGTTCCGTGACGCCCTGTCCGTCTGGATACAATATGGCCGACCTCCCACAGGGGCCGGATGACACCGGAGTGACAGTCAACGGGGCGCCCCTGGGAGCCCTGGACATGACACGTCAACGAGACATATCCAACCAGAACCAGGGCGTTTTCAGGCGCCCCGGTTCGTCAACCGTGACAAATGTAACACATCACGTCAGATTTCGCAAGTTGCGATGCCCCAGCCCTGTCTCACACCGTGTTCTTGACGTACAGCTCGGCGAGCTGGGCGGCGTCGACGCCGCTGGGCGCCCCGGCCATGAGGTCCTGGGCCTTGGCGGTCTTGGGGAAGGCGATGACGTCGCGGATGTTCTCGGTGCCCGACAGCAGCATCACGCAGCGGTCGAAGCCGAAGGCGATGCCCCCGTGGGGCGGCGCTCCGTGGCGCAGGGCGTCCAGCAGGAAGCCGAACCGGGCCTCGGCCTCGGCCTCGTCGATGCCCAGGGCGCTGAACACCCGCCCCTGCACGCCGGGGTCGTGGATACGGATGGACCCACCGGCGATCTCGTAGCCGTTGCAGCAGAGGTCGTAGGCGTCGGAGAGGACCTCGCCGGTGCGCTCGGTGCCCAGCAGGTGGACGTCCCGGGCCTTGGGCGAGGTGAAGGGGTGGTGCATCGCGGCCCAGCGCTGGTTGTCCTCGTCCCACTCGAAGCCGGGGAAGTCGGTGACCCAGCAGAACGCGAACTCCCGCTCGTGCAGGCTCAGGGTGCGGCCGAGGTGGGCGCGCAGGCGGCCCAGGCCGGCGTGCACGGTGGACGGGGTGCCCACGCCCAGCAGGAGCAGGTCGCCGTCCTCAGCCGCCAGAGCGCGGCCCACCGCCTCGCGCTCGGACGCGGAGAGCAGCTTGCCGGCGGGGCCGGTCCAGCCGTCGGCGGTGGCCTTGCCCCACAGCAGGCCGCCCATGCCGTAGCGCTTGACGAAGTCGGTCCAGCCGTCGATGACCTTGCGGGAGGCCTGGGCTGCGCCGCCCTTGAGGTTCATGCCCTTGGCGATGCCGCCGTCGGCGAGCCCGCCCGCGATGACCCGGGACTCGGAGCCGGCCAGCAGCTCGGTGAGGTTGACGTGCTCCATGCCGAAGCGCATGTCCGGGCTGTCCAGGCCGAAGCGGGCCATCGCCTCGGCGTAGGAGAGCTGCGGCACCACGCCGATGTCCACGCCGCGCACGTCCTGGAACATCGCCCTGCAGACCCCCTCAGCGACCTCCATGACGGTGTCGGCGGTGGGGAAGGACATCTCGATGTCGATCTGGGTGAACTCGGGCTGGCGGTCGGCGCGCAGGTCCTCGTCCCGGAAGCACTTCACGATCTGGAAGTAGCGGTCCATGCCCGAGACCATGAGGATCTGCTTGAAGAGCTGGGGAGACTGGGGCAGGGCGTACCACTCGCCGGGGTGGACCCGCGAGGGCACCAGGTAGTCCCGCGCGCCCTCGGGGGTGGAGCGGGTCAGGATGGGGGTCTCGACCTCCAGGAAGTCGTGGCTGTCGAGGAAGCGTCGCGCGGCCTGGGCGGCCCGGTGCCGGGCGATGAGGCGGGCCTGCAGCTCGGGGCGCCGCAGGTCCAGGAAGCGGTACTTGAGCCGGGTCTCCTCGTGGGCGTCGGCGCCCTCGATGGAGAAGGGCAGCGGCAGGGTCTTGGTGAGGATGGTCACCCGGTCGGGCACCACCTCGATCGCGCCGGTGGGCATGTCCGGGTTGGGGTTGGACCGCGCGACCACGGTGCCCTCGACCTCGACGACGTACTCCAGCCGGATGTTGGAGGCGACCTGACGCACGCCCTCGGCGCAGCGCTCGTCGACGGTGACCTGGGTGAAGCCGTAGCGATCCCGCAGCACGACGAAGTTGACCCCGCCGAAGTCCCGGACGGAGTGGGCCCAGCCCTGGATGAGGGCGCGCTGCCCGGCATGATCGGCGCGAAGCTCGCCGCAGGTGTGGGTACGACGGACCGTCTTGAGCATGGAAACACCTCCGTGGCGGTGGAGCCTAACGGCGCCGGTCCCGGGGCGCCACGGGGGGTCTGGTGGCGCTTCGGTGGCAGAAGGGTCGTGGTCAACTCGGCGGCGATCGAATCAGTACAGCGTATACAGATCCCACAGCGCGAAGTCGTTGTCCCGGATGTCCGACAGGAAGAACGCGCTGGCCGTGCCCCCGTCGTCGGGGATGCGCCACACCGTGGGGTAGGTCGCCTCGGTGGTGGTCACGTAGAAGCCGCCGTTGACGTCATCCGTGGAGAAGAACCGGGGGTTCCAGCTCTCGTCCTGGCCCTCGAAGTCCGCCCGCCGCACCCAGGTGGCGGCGTCCTCGTCGAACTTGAACACGCCCCAGCCGTTGACGTCGGAGCCCCCCGCCCACCAGCCGTCCACGTCGCGGTGCTTGCCGGAGAGCAGGAGGTACTCGATGTTCTCGGGGTCGAAGGTGCGGTGGGTGCTCACCGCGCCCTCGGCGGTCAGGGTCGCGAAGCCGCCGTAGTAGCCGGTCACCCCGATGTCGCCGCTGAGGATGTCGACGTCCACGTCGAAGGCGTACAGCTCCCCCTCGGCGTCCCAGGTGGCCAGGGGGGTGAGCACGCCGCTGCCCGGCTCGACGGCCTGGAGGCTGTCCCCGGTGGTGACGAGGTAGTAGCCGTCGGGGTGGGTGGCGATGCCCCACATGCCGAAGGCCCAGGCCTCGGCGTCCGAGAAGTCGGCCAGCAGGCTGGTGGAGCCGTCGGCGGTGACCTCGTATAGCGCGACCTGCACCTCGTTGGCGCCGTCGTAGTTGGCCAGGGTGCCGATGACCCAGCCGCCGTTGAGCCCCTCGGTCATGAAGAACGGGATGAGGTCCGCGTCGTCGAACAGCACCTCGTCGACCTGCTCCCCGAAGTCATCCAGGAAGACCACCCGCGCGGGGACCGTGCCGTCGCCCTGCTGGAGGACCACCAGGCCATGGAAGACCTCGTCGATCCGGCCGTCGCAGTCGTTGTCGATGCCGTCGGTGGCGTCCTCGTCCCGGGCGGGGTTGACGTAGATGTTGTTGTCGTCGCAGTCGCCCTCCTCCACCGACCAGCCGTCGCGGTCCTCGTCGGTGCCCTGGGGCTCGTCGGTGTCGTCGGGCCAGGGGACCCACGTGTCGCCGGTGTCGTCGGAGTAGATCGGGCCGTCGTCGGCCCCCTTGCAGGCGGTGAGCGCGGCGAGCGCCGCGGCGGTGAGCGTACAGGCACGCATGTCTCCTCCAGGAGGAGAATCTACTGCCCCGCGGGCAGGGCCTGCCAGTCGAAGGGCAGCGTGAACGCACACAAGGTCGGGTCGAGGACCGTCTCGGGCAGCATCAGCGCGACGGTCTCGTCCGGGCCCAGGGGCGGCGTGGTGCGCTCGAAGGGGGCCTCCCCGCAGTCCAGGTTGACCACGCCCGAGGACACCCCGGCGTCCACCGGCGCGCGCACCCAGAGCAGCTCGTCCTCCACCGAGAGGGCGAGCGCGGCCTGGCGGGCGGCCTGATCCGACAGCCGGCGCAGGGCCTGCAGCTCCCAGGCGATCAGCGGGTCGGGGAAGCGGGCCTGGAGGTCTTCGAAGCCCTGGATCGCCGCGCCGTAGTCCCCGGCCTCCGCCCGATCCCAGGCCGCGTTGGCGGCACCGCGGGCGTCGACCAGCCCCACCTGAGCCCGGGGGCCGACAGCCGTGTCGACGAGCTGCACGGTGAGGCTGCGCGTCACCCGCTCCTGCTTGTAGACCTTCTTGCGGTTGAAGGGCTTGAGGGCGGTGAGGTCGGGCTCCTCGCGGGTGAGGTGCACCGCGTCGCCCTCCACCCGGTCGACCGCGCACAGGCTGTTGGCCCGGATGACCCCCCAGCCGTCCAGCCCGATCTCGGCGATCGCCCGCCCGTAGCTGCGGTCCTGGGCGTAGAGGGCCAGCTCCTCCGGGTCGAGGGCGTTGCGTGCATACGCCTGCCCCGCCCCGTCCAGCCACAGGCCCGGTAGCGCCCGGCAGACGGTGAGGCCGAGCGTCTCGGGGTCGGTGGGGATCGGCTCCGCGCAGCCGAGCAGCAGGGTCAGTGGGAGGAGTCTCGTCATGGCGGCGGACTAACCTGCTGCCACCGTGGTGTCGCCAGAGCCCCTGCGCGTCCGAGCGCGAAGCGATAGGGGAGGCGCATGGCCGACTACAACCTCCAAGCGCCCTTCCAGCCCGCCGGCGACCAGCCCGGCGCCATCGACGCCCTCTCCAGCGGGCTCGCCGCGGGCCACAAGCACCAGGTCCTCCTGGGCATCACCGGCTCCGGCAAGACGATGACCGTCGCCAACGTCATCGCCCGCTCGGGCCGACCCGCGCTGGTGCTCGCCCACAACAAGACCCTAGCCGCCCAGCTCTACGGCGAGCTGAAGTCCCTCTTCCCCGACAACGCGGTCGAGTACTTCGTCAGCTACTTCGACTACTACCAGCCCGAGGCCTACGTCCCGGCCACCGACACCTACATCGAGAAGGACAGCTCGATCAACGAGCACATCGACAAGCTGCGCCACGCCGCCACCCGCTCCCTGCTCGAGCGCCGCGACGTCATCATCGTGGCCAGCGTGAGCTGCATCTACGGCCTGGGCAGCCCGGAGGCCTACCACGGTCTGCTGCTCCAGCTCGAGGTCGGCCAGACCATCCGCCGCGACGACATGCTGCGCAAGCTCGTGGAGATCCAGTACACCCGCAACGAGCTGGACTTCCGCCGAGGCACCTTCCGCGCCCGGGGCGACGTGGTCGAGATCTTCCCGGCGCACGAGCAGGACCACGCCCTGCGCGTCGAGCTGTGGGGCGATGAGGTCGAGGCGATCTCCCTCATCGATCCCCTGCGCGGGGTGCGGCTCCAGTCCCTGGAGATGACCTGCGTCTACCCGGCCAGCCACTACGTCACCCCAAAGGACCGCGTCGACCGCGCCGTGGAGGCCATCCGGACCGAGCTGAACGAGCGCCTGGCCACCCTCAACGCCGAGGGCAAGCTCCTGGAGGCCCAGCGCCTGGAGCAGCGCTGCCGCTACGACCTCGAGATGATCGAGGAGCTGGGCTACTGCTCGGGCATCGAGAACTACTCCCGGCACCTCACCGGCCTGCCCCCCGGCGTCCCGCCCCCCAACCTGCTCTCCTACTTCCCCGATGATTGGCTGCTCATCATCGACGAGTCCCACGTCACCGTGCCCCAGGTCCGGGGCATGTACGTCGGCGACCGCAACCGCAAGGAGACCCTGGTCCGCCACGGCTTCCGCCTGCCCAGCGCCCTGGACAACCGCCCGCTGCGCTTCGAGGAGTTCCAGGAGCGCATCCACCAGGTCATCTACGTCAGCGCGACCCCCGGCGACTACGAGCTGGCGCTGGCCGAGGACGCGGTGGTCGAGCAGCTCATCCGCCCCACCGGCCTGCTCGACCCGGAGCTGGAGGTCCGCCCCGCCCAGATCCAGGTCGACGACCTGCTCGACGAGATCCGGGGAGTGACCGCGAGCGGCTGGCGCGTGCTGGTCACAACCCTCACCAAGCGCATGGCCCAGGAGCTGACCGACTACTACCGCGAGTTGGGCGTGCGGGTGCGCTACCTGCACAGCGACATCGACACCCTGGAGCGCATGGAGATCATCCGCGACCTGCGCCTGGGCGAGTTCGACGTGCTGGTGGGCATCAACCTGCTGCGCGAGGGCCTGGACATCCCCGAGGTCTCCCTGGTCGCCATCCTGGACGCCGACAAGGAGGGCTACCTGCGCAGCGAGCGCAGCCTCATCCAGACCATCGGCCGCGCCGCCCGCAACGCCGAGGGCCGCTGCATCCTCTACGCCGACCGGGTCACCGACTCGATGCAGAAGGCCATCGACGAGACCTGCCGCCGCAGGGCCATCCAGGAGGCCTACAACGCCGAGCACGGCATCACCCCGCGCACCATCCGCCGCGACGTGACCAGCCCCCTGGCCGCCGTGATGGGTGCCGACGGCGAGGCCCCCGAGTCCACGGGCCGCCGCCGCGAGCCGCCCCAGGACGCCAAGGACATCACCCTCTCCCAGGTCCCCCAGACCATCAAGCGCCTGCGCGCCGAGATGAAGGCCGCCGCCGCCAAGCTGGAGTTCGAGCAGGCCGCCCAGCTCCGGGACCGCCTGCGCGCCCTGGAGACCTGGGCCCTGGAGCTGTCCGGGGACCTGCCAGCGGACGAGGGCCCGGCGCCGAGGCGGGGTGGGCGGGCGCAGGCGTAGCGCCTACTCCGCCGTCGCCACCGGCCCCGCCCCGTACCGCTCCTCCCAAGGCGTCAGCACGGTCCGCACCCGCACATTCCCCACCTTCGAGCCGGCCGCCAGGGCGGTGTCGGAGTCGTTCCGGTTGGGGATGGCGGTGCGCACGAGGCCCAGCTTCGCGTCGGTCTCGTGGAGGTTCAGCCAGGTGCCGTAAGGGAAGTGGGTGACCACCCGGCCCAGGCCCACCGAGGCGGCGACCGTGCCGGTGGGCGGCGTGTCGTAGCGCAGCCGGATGCGGCCGGTGCCCACGTGGACGGCCACCGGCGCGGTCAGGCCCTCCATCTTCACCGCGCCCGCGCGCTGATCGACCACCAGCTCGGTGGCGCCGGCCAGGGTGATCTCCCAGCGCGTCCGGCAGGCCATGCCCGCGGGCTCGCCCTCGCGCACGACCTCGGCCCTGGCCAGGTTGCTGTTGCCGGAGAACCGGATCTCGCAGCCCTCCTTCCAGGTCAGCGGCTGGGCGTGCACCACGGTCTGGGTGGCGGTGGGGTCGGCGGTGACCTTGACCTTGCCCACGGCGTTGGCCAGCTCGATGACCGGGATGCTGCCGGGCAGGGTCTTCTGGACCGGCTCGCCGCGCAGGGGAGACGCGGCGGCCAGGCCGGTGGCGATCAGCAGGGAAACCATCATGGGGTCGTCCTCCGGTGTGTGCTTGTCTGTCCTGACACCGTCGGACGGGCGGACCGCTACGAAACTTCAACCGAGAGCGCGCCCTCGCCCCCGCGACCCCCCTGCCACAGGATCCGCACCCGGCCCTCTCCTCGCACCCACCAACGCGCCACCGACCGGTGGCCCCGGGCGGGCAGGCCCGGGTAGAGCGGGTTGGAGGCCAACCCCATGGCGAACACCCCCCAGCCGTCCATGTGGGTGAGGCGCTGGCCCGGGACCCCGGAGACCAGCTCGACGCCCTCGCCAGGGATCAGGGTCGCGGAGACCGCGCGGCAGGCGCCGGTCTTCTCGGCGTGGGCCAGGCCGGAGGTGGAGAGCATGCCGAGGTTCTCCAGCACCAGCTCCACGCAGGCGACCGGGCCCTCGGAGACGCTGACCGAAGCCACCACCCGAGGCAGGGCCCGCCGCATGCGATCCGCCACCGTGAAGGCCCGACGGCACTCCCCCGGCAGCAGCACCAGCGGCGGGTTGCGGATCGTGCGCATGTAGTCGATGCCGCCGATCTCGACCGGCCCGAGCTGGGGGTGCTCGACCGGGGTCCACGGGGTCGCGTTGTACGCGGCGGTGCCGAAGACCTGGAGCATCTGGCGGATGACGTCGATGTCCGGGCGGCGGAAGAAGCGCGCCGGGTCGCTGACCTCGACCCCGCAGTGGCCGTAGGGGTCCCACAGCTCCAGGGTGTAGCCGGGCACCCCGAAGGTGGTGGACAGGGTGTCCGACCACACCCCGACGATGGCCTTGTCCTTGTCGTAGGTGAAGTCGGGGAAGACCCGATAGACCCGATAGCCGGTGTCCTCGACCGCCTGGTTGGCCAGGCCCTCCATCATGGCGATGTCGCCGGCCGAGAGCGGGCTGTCCTCGCGGTAGGGCTGGGTCAGCAGCGCGCCGGTGTAGGTGTGGTTGGTCAGGGCGGCGGCGATGCGGGGCCGGGCGGCGAAGGCGTCGACCACCGCGCGGCTCTCCGGGGCGCTCAGGGGGTAGGCCCCGCCGTCCATGCCGAACATGCTGAACGGCGCCCAGGACGAGGGGAAGTTGCGGTTGAGGTCCAGCCCGAACTGGCGGGGGGCGTCGACCCAGCGGCGTCCGTCCCAGTTGAGGAAGCGGCCCTCCGCGCAGTAGAAGTGCGCCTCGGCGGGGTCGTCGTCGACGCGGCGGGGGCGCATGAACAGGGGGTTGTCGGCGTCCGGGACGTGGGTGCCGGCGGGGTGACGGAAGCGCATCCAGCGAACGACCCCGTCGCCGTCGACGTCCTGGGGGTCGAGGCCTGCGCGGGGGGCGCCGTCCGGGGGCGGGCGCAGGGTCGAGCGCAGGAAGGGCGCGCCCTCGACCAGGGCCTGGAAGCCGTCGGGGGAGACGCAGGGCATCACGTAGACGGTGTGCCGGGAGAACCAGGCCCGCAGCGCCTCGTCGGTGGCCAGCTCCTCCACCCAGCGGCAGGCCGCGTAGAGCGCCGCCATCACCCCGGCCCACTCCGCGGCGTGCGTGCCGCCGTCCAGCCAGAAGCCGGGGCGGGTGTCGGCCTGACCGTCGTTGCGGCCGATGGTGAGCAGGTGGATGGGCCGGTCGCCGTCGGTGCGCCCGACCTCGTCGAGCAGCACCCACTCGGGGTGCTCCGCGGCGAGCTGGCGGCAGCGGGCCTCCAGCTCAGGGAAGGAGAGGTAGCGATCGCCGTCGTACAAAGGCATGGGGCCTCCAGGGAGGTCCCCCTTATCGCCCCCTCTCGATGAGAGCGACCGCGGCGCGCTACAGGTAGACGACCCTGGTGCGCCGCAGGGATCGGTGCAGCCGAGGGCCCTGCACGCACAGGCGGGCCTCCTCCAGCAACGACGCCCCCTTGGACTCCGCGACCATGATCTTCCGGGTCTCGTGCGTCGCTCGGTCGACCTCGCCGGCCGCGAGCGCCTCCTTCGCCTTCTCCAGCGAGGCGTCGGAGACCTCCGTCAGTGCGCCGATGCCGGCGGCGTGCGTCTTCACGCAGGCCCGCTGCTCGTCGTCCGCCTGCGCCGGGGGGCCCTCGGCCAGCGCGTCCGCCGCGTCGTTGTGATCGCGCATCGCCTGGGCCAGCGCCTCGATCTCTGCGACCCACTCCGTCGCCGGCCGCTCCCATGGCGGCACCTCGTCGTCGGCCTCCTGCGCGACGGCGCCCCAGGCCGGGGCGACGAGCAGCAGCGGGACGAGCAGCAGCCCCCTACTCAAAGGAGGAGGTCCCCGGCGGATCATCACCGATGTCGACGTTGGCGGCGTCGATGTCCTCGCCCTCGTCGTCCCCGTCGTACCGCGGGTCGACGATGGGCGGCGCCTGGGCGTCGGGGTTGACGCAGACCTCGGCCTCGGCGCGCAGGGCCTGGCCTCGGCTGCGCGCGACCTCGATCTTGCGCAGCTCCAGGCCGGCGCGACCGTCTTCGCCCTCGGCCAGGGCCTCCTGGGCGCTGAACAGGGCGCCCTCGCTGATCTCCACCAGGGCGCGCAGGGTGGCCGCCCGAGGGGTGAGGCAGGTCATGGCGGCCTCGTCGTTGGCGTCGCGGGCCTTCTTCAGCAGGCCCTCGACGTAGGTGGCGTGGCCTCGGATGCTCTCGACCGCACCGCGGGCCTGGGCGAGCTGATCCGCGCTGGTGGAGGCCCCCACCGGGGTGGCCTCCGGGCCATCCTGGGCCAGCGCAGGGGCGCCGAGGGCCAGGGCCAGGCCCACGGGCAGAGGGAGCTTGCGGCGGTTCATGGAGACCTCCTGGGCATGCGGATCGGCGGGGCTTCGGGGCCACCCCGTGTTCACCCTCCACAGAGCCCCCAGGTCGCGCTTCGGATCAGCCGAGCAACGCGGCGGTGACCTCGCTGAGGTCCCGGCAGCCGCACAGAGCCATCGTCTCGTCCAGCTCGCGGCGCAGGATGTCCAGCACCCGGGTCACCCCGACCTGGCCGTCCACCGCCAGGCCCCACAGCGCGGGGCGCCCCACCAGCGCCGCGTCCGCGCCCAGGGCCAGGGCCCGCAGGATGTCCCCGCCCCGGCGGATGCCCCCGTCGACCATCACCACGCCCCGCTCGCCGACCGCCGCAGCCACCGCCGGGAGAAGCTCGGCGGTGGGCACGCCTCCGTCGAGCTGCCGCCCACCGTGGTTGGAGACGATGACCCCGGCGGCGCCGCGATCCAGGGCCTCCCGGGCGTCGTCGGGGTGGGCGACCCCCTTGAGCAGCACCGGCAGCGTGGTGTGGGCCCGCAGCCAGTCCAGGGTCTCCCAGGTGAGGTCCGGGTCCACCAGCTCGTGCACGTAGGCGGCCAGCCCCGAGTCGTCGTCCCCCGGGCGGAGCTGCCGCAGGTGGTCGATGAGGTTGCCCATCTCCAGGCCCTCGGGCAGGTGGAAGCGGTTGCGGCGGTCCCGCTCCCGGGTGCCCAGCACGGGGGCGTCGACGGTGAAGACCAGGGCCTGGCAGCCAGCGGCCTCCGCGCGCTGGACCAGCGCCCGGGTCAGGCCCCGGTCCCGGTAGACGTAGAGCTGGAACCACAGGGGCGCACCGGGCACGGCGACCGCCTCCACGGGGTGGTTGGACATGGTGCTGAGCACCATCAGGGCCCCGGCCTCGGCCGCCGCTCGCGCCGTGGCGCGCTCGCCCTCGGGGTGGGCCATCGCCTGGAAGGCCATCGGGGCGATCCCCAGGGGGAGCTGGAGCGGCGCGCCCAGGAGGGTGGTGGCCGTGGAGCGCTGCCCGACGCCGCGCAGCACCCGGTGCCGCAGGCGGATCTGCCGCCACGCCGCGAGGTTGTCGCGCAGGGTGCGCTCGTCCAGCGCCCCGGAGGCGTAGTAGTCGCGGACCATCACCGGCAGGCGCTCGGCGGCGAGGGCCTCGTAGTCGGCGAGGTTGATGGGCTCGGTCATCGGCGCGCTCCCGCAGGTAGGATGCTGCAGCTAACTCTCCGAGGGCTGGATGCCCCGACGCTCCTGGATCCGACGCCTCGCGGGCGTCGCGCTCGCTCTGCTGGTGCTGGCCGCGGTCGCATGGTCGGTGGACGGCGCGGTGCTGCGCGCGGCGCTGGAGGGGGCCTCGTGGGTGGGCCTGGGGGTGGCAGGGCTGGCGTACATGCCCGCGTGGGGGATGCGGGGATGGCGCTGGCAGATGCTGGCGGAGGACCTGGGGGATCGGGTGCCGCTGGGGCCCGCGGTGGCCACCGCCACGGTGGGCAACATGCTCAACCTGCTGCTGCCGGCCAAGGCGGGGGACCTGCTGTGGGCCAACGCGGCGACCGCGCGCTGGGGGGTTCCCTACGGCCGCGCCGTGGTGGGGGTCCTGGCGGGGCGGGTGCTCGATCTGGTCGTGCTCACCGGCATGGGCGCGGCGGCGCTCGCCGTGATCCCCGGGGGATCGGAGCGGTTCGGCGCCGCGGTCGCGGCCAGCGCCGTCGCCGGGGGCGCGGCGATGCTCGCCGGGTGGTGGGTCTTCGTGCGGCTGCGGGCAGGCCGGGCGGTGCTCCGGGGTCCGCTGGCCCGGCTCGGGGGGATCCACGACGCGCTCATCGAGCCCACCGCGACCCTGACCGCGCGGCCGGCGCGGGCCGTCCGGCACCTGGGCACCACCGCGCTCATCTGGCTGAACGAGGGGCTGATCGCCTGGCTGTGCGCGCGCGCGCTGGGGCTGGCGCTCCCCTTCCCCGCGATCGTCTTCGCGATCATGGTGGCGAACCTCTCGAAGATCCTCCCTCTGACGCCCGCGTCGTTCGGGACCTACGAGGCCGCCGGGGCCCTGGCTCTGGGGGCGGCGGGGCTGGGCTACACGGAGGCCTTCGCGGTGATGCTGGCGGAGCATGTCCTCAAGAACACGGTGAACCTGGCCCTGGGCATCCTGGGGATGGCGCTGACCGAGGTGCCGGTGCTGGACGTGGACCTGCCCAGGCTGCGCGCGGCGTGGACGCAGAGCGTGTCTGTCACACCTCCGCGGGACGCAGCGTAAGGCTTCAGGTCAGCGGCGCGGATTGGCTGATCAGAGCCCCCGAACCGCTGCTACACTGATCCGGCAGCCTGTGCTGCGCCCCTTCCAGCCCCGGAGGTAACGATGACCCGCCTGCTGCTCATCTCCGTCCCCGCCACGCTCATCGCGCTCACGGCCTGCGCCCCGGCTGAGGAGGCCCCTGGCAGCGCCTACGACCACGAGCTGGCCCGCAGCCAGGGCGGCGAGGCCGACGGCAGCGCGGCCACCCCGGGCAACAACGACGGCAGCGCGGACAACGGCGACGACTGGTCGCCGGACTGGGCCGACGACGATCCGCCGGTGGGCGACGACGAGCTCGGCCTGCTGGAGATCGGCGTGGAGCGTGGCATCCACCTCCGGTTCAACGACCTCTCCACCGCCTACTCGGTCAGCAACGGCGTGGCCCTGAGCGCCGACGGCGAGACCGCCGCGGGCGGCATCAGCTCCCTGGTCTGCGGCGTCGCCGTGCAGACCGGCGGCGTCATCTCCAGCGAGGAGTACACCGCCGTCACGCCGGTCGTGGACAGCAACGGCGAGCAGCTCCTGGCCTTCAACAACACGACGCTGCACATCTCCGACATCCACACCCGCCAGTACGTGCAGGTCAAGGCGGACGACGTCATCACCGCCGCGCTCGACCGCGACGGCGTGGTCTCCATGATCCACCGCGACGACCTGGGCTGCGCCCTGAGCGAGGTCATCGCCAGCAGCTCCCAGGTGGGCAGCCGGGACATCTCCTCCAGCCTGGCCCTCGACAGCGCGGTCTGCGACGCCGCCACGCAGCTCCTGCCCGATCCGCAGAGCGACGTGGCCTTCATCGGCGTCGCCGACGCCCTGCTGCACGTCTCCAACACGGGCGCGGTCTCCGAGCTGGACTGCGAAGACTGCGACCTGATGGCCTGGGATTCGAACGCCCAGCGCCTCTACGCGGCGGAGTCGGGCGATGATGTCCTGCGCGTCTTCAACGAGGACGGCGCGATGGTGGCCTGGTTCAGGGTGGACAAGCCCATCCTGGCGCTGGACGTCTCCGGCAGCGGCTACCTGCTCATGATCAACGAGCTGAGCGAGCAGCACGTCACCCTGTCGGCCTTCGACGTGGCCCCCGGGCTGGCCACCGAGGTCGCGCGGCGCGAGGGCATGTTCAACGCCGTCGAGCGCTTCGAGACCGCCACCGAGGTCGATCGCTTCGCGCTGGTCTACAGCAACCAGGTGACGTTCCTCGACCTGGAGTAGCGGTGTGCGCCTCGGGGTGGCTCAGAGCCGCCCCGAGCGGCGCAGCAAGGCGCGGATGCGCAGCAGCAGCTCCTCGGGATCGAAGGGCTTGGGCAGGTAGTCGTCCGCGCCCGCGTAGAAGCCCTGCTTGATGTGGGCGGTCTCGCCACGCGCGGAGAGCATCAGCACCGGCAGGTCCGCGGTGTTCGGGGCGTTCTTGAGGTTGTGGCAGACCTCGTAGCCGCTCATGCGGGGCATCATGACGTCGAGCACGACCAGGTCGGGGCGGCGGGCGTCCACCGCCTCGAGGGCCTCGATCCCGTCGTGGGCCTTGCGCACGTCGTAGTCGTCCTCCAGGGCCATCTCGACCATCATGAGGATCTCCTCGGCGTCGTCGACGATGAGGATCTCGGCGCGCCCGGAGGGTCGCCCGGACGGGGCAGGCGCGGGCGTGGCGGGCTGGAGCGCGGGCAGCTTGATGCGGGCGGGCGCCGGCTCGGGCACGACGACCTCGACCCTGGGCTCGCTCAGCCTGGGCTGGGGCTCCGGCTCGACCACCGGGGTGAGCATCGAGGGGGCGATGGTCTGCGGGTCCTCAGGCTCGGGGGGATCGACGGGCGCGCCGAGGCGGAGCAGCTCCTCGGGCTTGAGGCGGTCGTCCACCGGGACCGTGCGGGCGATCTCCTCCAAGGTGGTGAGGCCCTGACGGACCTTGTCGAGGGCGTCCTCGAAGAGGGTGATCATGCCGTCGCGGCGGGCCTGCTCCCACAGCTCGCTCTGGCCGGGGGCGCCGTCGGAGAGCAGCCGGCGCAGGCCCTCGGTGGCGGTGACCAGCTCGAAGATGCCAAGCCGGCCGCGGTAGCCGACGAACTGGCAGGCCGGGCAGCCCGGCCCCACCCGGCGCACCCCCGGCCCCAGGTCGAGCATGGGGACGCCGAAGCGCTGCCAGTCCTCGGGGTTGGGGGGGGCGGGCACCGAGCAGTGGGGGCATACCCGCCGCACCAGCCGCTGGGCCACGATGCCGGCCAGGGTGGAGCTGAGCATGTAGGCGGGGATGTTGAGGTCCAGCAGGCGCTGGATGGCCGAGATGGTGTGGATGGTGTGGAGGGTGGAGAGCACCAGGTGGCCGGTGTTGGCGGCCTGGACGCAGGCCTTGGCGGTCTCGGCGTCCCGGACCTCGCCGATGACCAGCACGTTGGGGTCCTGGCGCAGCACCGCGCGGATGGCCGAGGCGAAGTCGACCCCGGCGCGGGGGTTGACCTGGACCTGGGTGACCCCCGCGACCTCGTACTCGACGGGATCCTCGATGGTCACGATCGCGGTGTTCTCGGAGTTGAGGCGGTGGATCGTGGAGTACAGGGTGGTGGACTTGCCGCTGCCGGTGGGGCCGACCACCAGCACCAGGCCCTGGGGCCGGGAGACCATCTGGTAGTAGGCGCGCAGGCTCTCGGTCTGCCAGCCCAGCCGGGCGAGGTCGGTCCGGGTCATGGTGGGGTCGAGCAGCCGGATGACGACCTTCTCGCCGTGCTGGCCGGGCATGGTCGAGACCCGCAGGTCGATGCGCCGGGTGCCGAGCACGGCGCTGGCCTTGCCGTCCTGGGGGCGCCGGGAGTCGGCGACGTCCATCTCGGCGACCACCTTGATGCGGGAGGCCAGCGGGGGGGCGACCCAGACCGGCAGCTCCAGGGCCTCGCGCAGCAGCCCGTCGATGCGGAAGCGCACCCGCAGGCGGTTCTCCTCGGGCTCGAGGTGGATGTCCGAGGCCCGCCGCTCGATGGCGTTGACCAGCAGGAAGTTGTACAGCTCGACGTAGGGCGCGGTGCCGCCCCGGCCGAGCCGGGCCTGGAGGGCCTGGGGGTCGAGCTGGAGCGTGCCCTGCCCGGTGAGCCGGGTGCGCCGGGGGCGGACCCCGCGCAGCATCTCCTGGGCGACGGGGGCCAGGTCGTAGTGCCGGTAGATCGCCTTGAGTAT
Organism: Alphaproteobacteria bacterium; assembly: GCA_020632795.1. Lineage (GTDB taxonomy): Bacteria > Myxococcota_A > UBA796 > UBA796 > CAJQPC01 > JACKEV01. The sequence continues at coordinate 383,189 of JACKEV010000014.1, read as the reverse complement.
GGCCTCGCCCGGGGCCACCACGGGGCGGATGTGCAGGCCGAAGGTGGCCTCCAGCTCGCGCCGGAGGCCGAGGTCGCCGGGGTCCTCCATCGCGACGACGACCTCGCGGGCCTTGTTGCGGTGCAGCGGGAGCACCCGGTGGCGCTCAGCGAAGCCCCGCGAGAGCCGCCGGATGAGGTCGGGATCGACCCACTCGTCCTCGGGGTCGACCAGCACGACGTCCAGCTCCCGAGCGAGCCGCTCGGCGCGGTGGATGCCGCTGTCTGCGCTCGGGGCCGGACCGGTCACGACGCGATCTCCTGATCCAGGGCGTCGACCCTCGGGAAGGTCAGCGTGAAGCGGCTGCCCTCCCCCACCGTCGAGTCGACGCGGATGGTGCCCCCCATCGCCTGGGTGAGCTGCCTGCAGATGTAGAGCCCCAGGCCGGTGCCCCCCGCGACCCGGGTGTCGCCGCGCTGCACCTGGTAGAACTTGCGGAACAGCCGGGGCAGGGCGTCGGTAGGGATGCCGCGCCCGGTGTCCGCGACGCTGAGCTCGACGTCTTCGCCCTCAAGCCGGGCCTCGACGTGGATGGTGCCGCCCTCGGGGGTGAACTTGAAGGCGTTCTGGATGAGGTTGCCCACCACCTGGCGCAGGCGGAAGTCGTCGACCCGGATGCGGGCGTCGGCCACGCTGGAGGTGCTCGAGGTCAGGGTGAGCCCCCGGGCCTCCGCGCCGGGCTGGAAGGACTGGGCGACCTCTTCGGTGAAGGCGCGGACCCCCACCACGGCGGGATCGAGCTTGAGGTTGCCGCCCTCCAGCCGGGTGGCGTCGAGCAGGTCCTGGACCATCTGGCGCAGGGCCCCGGACTGGTCGCGGACGGTCTCCAGGGCCTTGCGCTGGCGGGGGGTCAGAGGCCCCGCCTTCTCCATCAGCAGTAGGCGGACGAAGCCGTCGATCGCGGTCAGCGGGGTCTTGAGCTCGTGGGTGACCACCGAGAGGAAGTCGCGCTTGAGCTGCTCGATCGCCACGGACTCGGTGATGTCCCGGACCACCGCGACGTAGACCTTGCGGTAGCCCGTGCGCTCCTGGGTGACCGGGAACACGCGGACCGCGATGTGACGCTTGTCGTCGTCGTAGAGCGTGATGGGGAGCTGGACCTCGCGCTCCGTGGCCTCGGCGAAGAGGGTGGCGGGCAGCTGGGGGAAGGCCTCGCGCAGGGTGATGCCCTCAGCCAGCAGCGCCCCCGAGGTGGGCAGCCCGTCCAGGATGTTGCGGGCCTGGGGGTTGTACTCCATGACCCGGCCGCCCTCGTCCAGGAAGAGCACGCCGTCGCCCAGGGCGCCGAGCATGGTCTTCATCTCGTGGTTCTGCTCGTCCAGGGCGGCGATGTACGAGGTGAGGTTGCCGCGCATGGACTCCATCGCGGAGGCGAGGGCGGCGAACTCCGGGGATCCTCCCGGGTCGGGGATGGGTGCGTCGAGGCTACCCTGAGAGACCCGCTGGGCGGCGGCGGCCATGCGCTCCAGCGGGGTGCTGAGCACGCTGCGCATGCGCAGGCTCAGGTAGACGGTGACGGCGGCCACCAGGAGCGTCCACCCCACGATCCAGGGCAGGATCGCGGCGGCCCGGTCGACCTGCTGGTACTCCGCGTAGGGGGCCATGAGGTACAGCTCGCCCACCAGCCGCCGGTGGGCCGCCTGAAGGCCATCCATCGCCGGCCCGGCGTCGGGTCGGCCCGCGCCGTCCCAGATCCGCACGGCGCTGCGGTAGCTGTCGAGGGCGTGCATCGCCTCGCTGCCCGGCGCGCCCGCGTCGCGCAGCGACCGCTCCAGCGGGTCCAGCCGGACCAGGATGTCCTCCAAGGAGGGGGGCGCCTCGGCGGAGAGGGCGAGGTCGTGGACCTGCCCCAGCCGGTCGCTGACCTGCGCGGCGCGCTGGAGCAGGTCGACGTCCGGGCCCTCGCTCAGGTTGGCGAAGAGCACCACCGCGATCGCCACCATGGCCACCCCGTTCAGGGCAGACAGCAGCAGCAACAAGCTGATGCGAAATCGGACAGAGCGGAACGAGGTGTCGGACACGACACATCCTGGTCGAGGGGCGAGTATACCGCCCCCCGGCCCGGTCGATGTCAGGTCAGGCTGAGCGCGAGCCAGGCCAGCGCGGCCCCCAGGGCAGCGGCCACCGCAGGCAGGAGCAGCGCGGCGAGCCCCGCCGTGATCAGGACCCGGAGGGCCACAGGCCAGCGGACCCCGTGCAGTCGGGCCAGCGCGGAGGTCTCCCAGGCCAACGCGACGCACTGACCGAGGATGGGCACCCAGGCGATCGCCGCGACCGCCGCGCTGGCGTACAGCCCCGCCCGAAGGGAGTCGTCCGGGGGGCGTACGGTGAGCCCGGACCACCACAGGGCGGCGTGCAGAAGGGCGGCCCGACCCAGGCTGAGGAGGACCCGAGCGAGCAGGTACGCGCAGACGCCTGCGACGACGCCGAGCCCCGGGAGCGGGCTGTCCGTGAGGAGCGTGGAGACCCCCGCCAGGTTCGGCGTCAGGACAACCGCCAGGACGACGGCGACCGCGCCGTGCATCCAGGCCGCGTAGACCAGGGCCTCAGACCAGGGGCGCCCGAAGCTCATGCGCGCGGCCGGCTGGGCCGGGCCTCGGGCGAGCTGGGACCAGGTGTGCAGGAAGGCGAGCCGATCGGCGGCGTGGCGGCGCTGCTCCCAGGCCAGGCGGGTGCCCGGCGGGGGGAGGACGCGGCGACCGACGATGGGGGCGAAGGAGACGATGGGGGAAGGGGAGTACAGCATGAGGCACCTCTTTGTTGTGGTGCCCCGTTCCCAAGCAATCCTCGTGCCAACCAAAAGAAATCCTTTTCAAAGTTTCTTTATTAAGAAAGATGCTCCCCGGAGGTGACCAGATCTCGACACCCCCCCTCCCCGCTTGCGTGAGCGACCCGTTTCGATAATGAATGTTTCCGTATCTCCATCCGGTCGTCGCCGCTTCGCCAGCACCCCGCTACATTCCTGCGCCATGGCCCCGCGACCCCGCTCCCCCCAGAAGCGCGAGCTGATCCTGAACGCCGCCGCCGAGCTGTTCGCAGCCGACGGCTTCCGCGCGGTGACCGTGCCGCAGATCGCCCGCCGGGCCGGGGTGGGCCTCGGCACCCTCTACCGCCGCTTCCCCAGCAAGGACGCCCTGGCCAACGCGGTCTTCAGGCGCAGCAAGCGGGCCTGGGCCCGCTGGACCCTGGACGACTGGCCGGCCGAGGCCTCCCCGGAGCAGCAGTTCCGGATCTACTGGGCCCGCCTCCAGGCCTTCGCCGAGCAGGCCCGCCCCCTGGCGATCTGCGCCGAGCGCCGCCCCGAGGGCTACGCGCTGGACACAGAGAGCCTCGCGCTGCGCGCGGCGCTGACCGAGCGGATCGTCCCCATCCTCGACGGCTGGCTCCACGCCCCGGGCATGGCCCCGCTGACCCTGGAGGTCGTCGAGGCCCTGGTCCACGGCACCTTCTGGCGGGTCGCCGAGACGGCCGGCTCCCCGAAGGAGCGCGCCGCGCTGCTGGAGGAGGCCCGGGACGCGGTCTGGAGGGCCCTGCACGCTGCCCCCTGAGCCTCGCTGCTATCCTCCCCAAAAGGTAGGTGGCGAGATGTCCTGCGGCGCGACGCGGCGAGCCCTGCTCCCCCTCCTCGGCCTGGGAAGCGGGTGCGTCGCGGACCCCTTCGACCTCTCCGAGGACACCATCCCCTGGCTCGTCGCCCGCTCGGAGCACTTCGTCTACCACGCCGACGTCCGGGACCCGGACGCGTACCTCCTGAACAACCCGATGGAGCTGCCCGACGGCGCGGTGTTCGACCCCGCAGGGCGCGACGTCTCGGAGACGATCGGGGTCTACCTGGACGCCTATGAGGTCTGGTACGCCGGCCTCGCGGCGCTGTTCGAGGTGGAGCCCGACGCGCCGATCGACGTCTACGTCTACAGCAGCCAGGCCCAGCGCCTGCGGGTCGGGCAGCTCAGCGCAGGCGGGGCCATCGACACCCAGCGGGCCAGCGGCGGCGGGCTCGCCATCCACACGGCCACCGGCGTGCACGCCCACGAGCTGGTCCACGTCTTCCAGAGCCTGAACGCCGACGCCCCGATGGTCTGGATGGAGGGCATGGCGGTGGCGCTGGGGGACGGCTTCGTGGAGGTCGTCGACGACGGCCCCTACTTCAACCGCAGCCAGCGCCCGAACCTGCCCCTGCCCGGCGTGGAGGGCCACGGCCTTCCCTACGTGGAGGTGTGGACCGCCCAGGGGCTGGTGTTCACCCCGGTCCACCGGACCGCCGCGCTGACCCTGGGGCTGCCGGACCCCGCGTTCGAGGCGCTGGAGCCCTACCCGGACCTGCGCCCGTCGATGCTCAGCGCCCCGGGCAGCACCGCGACCCGCGACCTGGGGCTGCAGTACGTGATGGGGGGCTCCCTGGTCCACTACCTGGTGCTCACCTACGGCTGGGACCCCTTCCTGGAGGCTCTGGGGCGCTTGAGCAGCACCGCGCTGGCCGGGGAGCTGCAGAGCGCCGTGTTCCGGGACGTCTACGGCGTCGAGCTGACCGAGCTGGAGGAGGCGTGGGTCGCGTGGCTGGGCACCCGGCCCGCCGCGTTCTGGGACGCGCCGGTGACCCTCGTCCCCGGCACGGAGCCGTAGCCGGTGCTCGCCGCGCTGCTGACGGGCGCCGCGCTGGCCGGGCCGCTGATCCTGCCGGAGCCCGGCGTGGGGGTGGGCGCGGAGGACGGCTGGTGGCGGCTGCAGGGGGCCTGGGGGGTGCAGAACGTGCTCTTCCTGGGTCAGCCGACGTCCCCCCAGCCGATGGTCGAGGGCCGGCTCGGCTGGGATCGCTACGCGGTGTACGCCCAGGTCGCCGGCCTGGGCACGCCGGTCTGGGGCGGGCTCGGTCTGCGCGCGGAGCTGCTGGACCCGGAGCGGGCGCCGGTGGGCGTGGTGCTCGACCATCTGGTCTCGCTGCCCACCCGCACGACGCTCCACCTCGGCCTCGGGCTGACCGTGGGGCAGGACCGGGCGCGCTGGGGTTGGGTGGCGGGGACCCAGCTCGGCGCCATGTTCGCGCCGTACCCCAACCAGCGCCCCCTCGGCGCGAACCTGCTGCTGGACGGCTACGGCGGGGTGTGGGGGCGCCTCTGGCCCTGGCTGACGGTGAACCTGGACCTCACGACCACCACCTTCGTGACGACGGCGCTGCCCGGCGTGGTCCTGGACCTCTCCGGCTTCGACCTGGGCCGCGCGGGGGCGCTCGGCGGCCTCCAGCTCAAGGTGATGGAGCCGGTCAACGTCGTTCACGTCCTGCCCTACGCCAGCGAGCTGGGGAGCGGCGAGGCGGTCGGCGCGCGGGGGCGCCTCCAGGTGCTCACCCCCGCCGTGGCGCTGCGCTACCAGGGCAGGCTGCCGTGAGCCTGCTCCTGCCTCTGCTGGCTGCGGCCCTCGCCGCCCCACCCCAGCCGGCCTGGGCGCCGATGGCCGAGGACGCCGCGCCCGACCACCGCCTGATCCTGGGGCTGCAGGCTGGCTTCCAGGACGCGGTGCTGGTGGCCGAGCCGCCGTTCTCCGGCCTGGGCCTGCTCCCCGGCGTGCCCTTCCCCCTGCAGCTCGATGCCACCGTGGACCTCAACCCCCGCCCGCTGGGGGTGTTCGACCGCGTCCAGCTCCACACCGCGCTGCTGGTCCAGCACGCCAACACCCTGCCGGTGGCGTGGTCGGTGCGCCTGCTCAGCCGGCCGGGTCCGCTCGGGCTGACCTTCGGGGTCGAGCCCCACTTCGTCTCCGGCCTGGACCTGAACCTGATGTCGACGAAGCTCTACGCGAGCCGACGCTGGGATCGCGGCTACGTCACAGCTGGAGGGCAGCTCGGGGTGTCCCTGGCGCGCCCCTCCCCCGCGCCGCTATGGAGCGCGGTCGGGGCCGTGGGCATCGAGCTGATCGACGATCGCCTGGCGCTCTCGGTGGAGGGCGGCACGGGCGGGCGGTCCCGGCACCAGGCGATGCTCAACCTCGCGCTGGACGTCGGGCGCGTCCGGCTGCACGGGGGTGGGCGGCTGCGGGTGGTCGACGGCGCGCTGTCCCCAGGGTTCCAGGCCGCGATCGCCGTTCCCCTATGACCCCTCTCGGAGCTGCCGCCGCAGCGTCTGGCCGGGCCTGAAGACCACCTGCCGCCGCTCCGGCACGTCGACGACGTCCCCGCTGGGCAGGGTGACCTGGCGGGGCGCGACCACGCGGGTGCTGAACGTCCCGAAGCCGGAGAGGACCACCCGCTCGCCCGCCGCGAGGCTCTGGGGGAGGATCCCCTCGCTGTCGATGGTGTCGAACAGAGCACGCACCGCGTCGGCCGCCTGAGCGCGGCTCAGGCCCGTGCGCGCGGCCAAGCGGGCGGTCAGCTCCTTTCGGTTCATGGCGAAGCTCCGGTCCGCCCCTCTACCCGGCGGCCATCGCCCCCGCCAGCGCGATATGGTTCACGCCACGAGGTCTCATGCGACCGGATCCGTCCCCACCGCAACGTCCGCCCGGCCCCCGGGGGCTGCCCCTGCTCGGCGTGGCCCTGGACTACAGTCGAGACCCGTTCGACTTCCTGCTCCGGACCGCTCGGGAGCACGGCGACGTGGCCTTCGTGCGCCTGGGCGGCTTCGACATCTACCTGCTGGGGCACCCCGACCACATCGCCCACGTCCTGCTGCACAACCACAAGAACTACGTGAAGAACCAGTTCCTGCGGCGGGCCAGCGTGTTCTTCGGGGAAGGCCTGCTGACCTCGGACGGAGAGACCTGGCGGCGCCAGCGGCGCCTCGTCCAGCCCGCGTTCCACAAGGAGCGGGTGATGGGGTACGGCGAGACCATGGTGGGCTGCGCCCAGACGCACCTGGCCCCCTGGCGGGACGGCCAGGTGCGCGAGCTGCACGACGACATGATGGCGCTCACCCTGGACATCGCCCTGCACACCCTCTTCGGGAGCGCCCTGCGCCCGGACGACGCCCGCGCCGTCGGCGAGTCCTTCACCCTGGTCAGCCAGTTCTTCGCCGAGACCCGCGCGAACCCCCTGCAGCTCCCGATGTGGGTGCCCACCCCGTCCAACCTCCGCTTCAAGAAGGCCCACCGCATGCTGGGCGCGGTGGTCGACCGCCTGATCGAGGAGGCGCGCAGCGACCCCCGGCCGCGCACCGACCTGCTGGCCTCGCTGCTGGAGGCCCGCACCGAGGACGGTGAGGCCATGGACCACGAGCGCCTGCGCGGCGAGCTGATCACCCTGCTGTTCGCCGGCCACGAGACCACCGCCCTGGCGCTCACCTTCACCCTCTTCCACCTCGCGCGGCACCCCGCGGCGCTCGCCCGGCTGCACGACGAGGTGGATCGGGTCCTGGGCGGGCGGCCCCCCACGGTGTCGGACCTGCGCGCGCTGACCTGGTCCGAGCAGATCCTGCGGGAGTCCATGCGCCTGCACCCCCCGGCCTACAGCATCGGCCGTCAGGCGGTTCAGGACGACGTCATCGGCGGCTGGCGCGTGCCCGCCGGCTCGATGGTGGCGATCCCGCAGTGGGTCGTCCACCGCGACCCCCGCTACTTCGAGGACCCCGAGGCCTTCCGCCCCGAGCGCTGGACCCCCGCGTTCCGGGACTCGCTCCACAAGTTCGCTTACTTCCCCTTCGGCGGCGGCCCCCGGGTCTGCGTGGGCGCGGGCTTCGCGATGGTGGAGATGACGCTGGTGCTGGCCATGATCGCCCAGCGCTGGTCGGTGGAGGCGGTGGACGACAACCCTCTGGTGCTGGCCGCGGCCACGACCGCCCGCCCGGTCCACCCGGTGCAGATGCGGCTGCGGGCCAGGCCCTCAGAAGGTCTCGCCCCAGCCCGTGTAGACGCCCCAGCCTGAGTCGCTGACGGCCACGTCCAGCCGCACCACGTTGAAGCGTTGGGGCGGCAGCAGCAGGCGCAGCCCCGCGCCCCCGCCCGGGTGCAGACCGTCGTCGGCCACCCAGGCGGCGTTCACGAAGAGCACCCCCTCCAGCGGGCCGATGAGCATCCAGCGCTGCTCGACATCGGCGGTGGCGATCCACGCGGCCCGGTAGCGCCCGGCCCAGGCCCCCCGGTGCAGCTCAGCTCCCCCCGCGCTCGGCAACCGGAAGAAGGGCGCGTCGGCCAGCTCCTGGTTGAAGGTCAGCCGCCCGGCGGTGACCCCCTTGAGGACGCCGACGTAGCCCCGGGCGTCGGCCCCCCAGGCCCAGTGGGGGTAGTCGGAGAGCGCCGGGATCGCCCCGTCGGTGCGGGCGGCCACGAACCAGCCCCGAGCGTCCTTCCCCCACCCCTGTCGCCGATCCCAGGCCACCGAGGCCGAGGGTCCGTGGGCCGCCTGCATGCCCTCGCCCACGTCGTCCCAGCGCAGGCCCATGCCGGCCGCGACCCGCCAGTCCCCCAGCCTCAAGCCCGGCCCCAGGCGGGCCTGCCCGGAGAACTGGGTGAAGCGCTGCCGGGCGTCGTCCACGTAGACGTCGGCCACGGTGCGCCCGACCGCGCCGCCCCCCCAGCCGTACACCCGCCCCGGGCTGCGCACCGAGAGCCCCGCCGCGTAGCTGCCGCGGGTGGTGGCGGCGCCCTCCAGGGAGACCACCCACTCCTTGCGGGCGAGGTCGGGGTTGGCGAAGACGAGGCCCCCGCCGAACCCCGCCCCCGGCGCGCCCGCGACCCCCAGGCCCAGGAACCAGGTGCCCGGGTCCGGCCAGAGCGCGCCGTCGCTGGCGAGCAGGCCCTCGGCGAGGCCGTCGCGGGCCTCCACCTTCTCCAGCTCCGCCAGCCACCTGGGGTCGCCGGTGGCCAGATAGAGCCGGGCGAGGGCGGGGCCGGGCAGCAGCAGCAGGGCGCTGCGGGCGAAGCGCTCGGCCTCGGCGGGGTCCGCGCCCACCTGGGCGGGCGCGAAGAGGTGGAAGTCCGCCCAGGCCAGCGCCGACCAGGGGCCCTGCGATCGGTAGAGGGCCTCGTCGATGCGGGGGCCGTGGACGATCAGGCCCCAGTTGCCGGACAGGGAGAGCAGGCGCAGGCGGGCCATCGCCTCGGCCGCCGGCTCACCGGCCTCGATGGCGGCGCGGTAGGCGTCCACCGCCGCCGCCCGGTCGCCGTCGAAGCGGGCCCGATCGCCAGCGGAGACGGCATCCAGGCCCGGAGAGGCCCACGCGAGCGAGAACAGCAGCAGCCAGAGCACCCTCCCCCCGTAGCATGGGGGCTTGTCCGGCTGCTTTGAAAAGAAATCTTGTCTTGACAGGAAATACTTTCGGTCATAGTCTGACCGCCTCAACCTGGAGGTCCTGATGTTGCGGAGCGTCGGCGCGGTGCTGGGGGGATACGCCACGATGGTGGTGGGGGTCCTGGCCATGACCCTGGTGCTCTACGCCGTCTACGGCGAGGCCCTGCTGGAGGCCGGCCCGGAGATGGAGGGCTACACCGGCCTGCTCATCGGGGAGATCGCGGCGGGCTTCGCGTTCGCCATCGGCGGGGGCTGGGTGACCGCGCGGCTGTCCCGCAGCCGGCCCTGGGCCCACATCGGCGGCCTCATCGGCCTGATGCTGGCGCTCGGTCTGCTGACCTTCCTGGGCGAGCAGGGCATGAAGCCGGCCTGGTCCATCCTGGGCACCATCCTGTCCGGCCCGCTGGGGGTGCTGTTGGGCGGCGGCCTGCGCGTGCGGCAGCTCGCCGCGTGAGCGCCGCGCCCGCCGAGCTGCGGGTGGTCGACGACCCCCGACAGGCCGCTGCGATGCTGAGCCCCCTCCGGCTCCGGCTGCTGCGCAGCCTGCACGCCCCGGCCTCGGCCGCGTCCCTGGGCCGCGCGCTGGAGATCCCTCGGCAGAAGCTCAACTACCACCTGCGCGCCCTGGAGGGCGTGGGCCTGGTCGAGCCCGCCGGCACCCGGCGGCGGGGCAACTGCACCGAGCAGCTCTACCGGGCGACCGCGCGCTCCTATCTGCTGGCGCCCCAGGTGCTGGGCGGGGTCTCGGCCTCCCCCGAGCGCATCCGGGACCGCTTCTCCTCGGCCTACCTGCTGGCGGTGGCCGCCCGCGCCATCCGCGAGCTGGGCGCCCTGCGCGCCCGCGCCGACGCGGCGGGCAAGCGCCTGCCCACCGCCACCCTGGAGACCGAGATCCGGTTCGCCTCCCCGGCCTCCCGGGCCGCCTTCCTGGAGGAGCTCTCCAGCGAGGTGGCCCGGCTGACCGCGAAGTACCACGACGAGCACACCCCCGGCGGTCGCCGCCTGCGCGTCTTCATCGGCGCGCACCCGGCCCTGCCCCCTGACCCCCCGGAGACCCCATGTCCGACAAGCCAGGATCCAGCATCGAGCTGAGCGTCACCATCGACGCCCCCCCGGAGGCCGTCTGGGCCGCCCTCACCGAAGCCGAGCAGATCGCGCGCTGGTTCGGCCCCGAGACCGAGGTCGTGCCGGGCCTCGGCGGCTACGTGCGCGTGAGCTGGGGCCAGGGCATGACCATCAACGGCGGCATCGAGGTCTGGGAGCCCGGCCGCCACCTGCGCGTGGCCGAGTCCTGGGGCGAGCCCGGCGCAGAGGTGCACATGGCCACCGACTACCACATCGAGACCGACCGGGGGCGGACGGTGCTGCGCCTGGTCCAGTCCGGCTTCGGCGGCACCGGCAACTGGGATGACGAGTTCGACGCCCTGGATCGCGGCTGGCGGGCCTTCCTGCGCAACCTCCAGCACCTGCTGGAGACCCAGGCCGGCCGGGGGGGCGTGCAGGTCTGCCTCATGGAGAAGGTCGACCGCAGCGCCGAGGACATCTGGGCGCGGCTGCTGGGCCCCGAGGGCCTCGCGGTCGCGGGCCCGCCGGCGGGCGAGGGCGCGGACTTCGTCGCCAACCCCGCGGGCGTCGGCCCCCTGAAGGGCACCGTCGACCTGTGGGATCCGCCCTACTACCTGGGGGCGGTGCTGCCCGACCTGGGCGACGCCCTGCTGCGCGTCGAGATGGCGGGCAGCGCGCCGTCCATGCGCACGCTGATGCTCTACCTGTACGGCGAGCACGCCGCGCAGGCGGGGGCGCTGCAGGAGGCCTTCGCCGCCCGCCTCACAGCGGCGGGGGCGTAGAGACCCCTCCTGGGGGGAGATGCGGGACCCCGACGCGACACCCTCCGGGTGTCTGCCGTCAACGAACCCCGAGTCGCGGCCGGGGCCCCGCATGAAGGGTCACTCCGCGAGGATGAAGCTGGCCTGGCTGCCGACCGCGCGGTCCCAGGCGCCGCAGGTCCAGTGACCGCCGTCCTCGCAGCTGCGGGCGAGCAGGGCGGCGGCGCCCACCTGGAAGCCGTAGGCCCCCGCCCAGTCCTCGTCGCAGGAGCGGTCGTCGGGGCCCAGCTCCGGGCAGGGCACGTGGTAGGGGTAGAGGTCGTGGGCGGCCTCGTGGACCAGGGCGTGGGCGAAGTCCTCGGGCCGCAGGTTGAACGCCCGCTCCGGGTGGACCAGGACCGTGTGGGTGGGCACGTTGAAGGCCATCACCTTGTCGTTGGACGGGGTGGCGATCTCGGTGGCCTTGACCCGGGAGACCACGAACTCGTAGAGCAGCGGGCCGACCCCCAGCTCGCCCAGCGCGTCGCTGACCGCCCACAGCTCGTCGAGCAGGGGCTCCCGGATGTCGTCATCGGAGACCAGGGTGTCCAGCTCGCCCGCGTCCAGGCTCAGGAGCGCGTAGGCGCCGTCGAGCAGGGGCACGGCGAGCGGGTGGTAGACGTCCTGGAAGCCCAGGTCGGCGGCGAGGGCGTTTCGGCAGGGCACGCCGTCGGGGTCCGCCTCGCAGGCGGCGGCGGTGCTCGGCCAGGCAGGCCCGTGCATGGCGTAGGGGGAGCAGGCCGCCAGCAAGGGCAGCAGGATCGGGAACATTCCGGCACCTCCGGGGCCGCAGGAACGCGCGGCACCCGTCGTCATTTCAAGGACTGTGCCAACCACCCCAACAGATTGGAATTATTCAGATGAGGAGCCAATCCCTGTCCGGGGGTGGCTGAAATCCGTCACCCCCCTCCTTTCGGACCTTCAGGGGGTCTCCTCCCCCCAGGCCAGCGCCGCGATGAACGCCAGGCCCTCGATCTCCGGTACCGGCCGCCCCTTCGCCCCCAGCCGGAGCAGGGTCCGCTCCCCCTCGGCGGGCCGGGGGTCCCCCAGCAGCACCGTGGCGCCCTCCAGCGGGATCGGCCACACGCCGCAGGTCTCCCGCTTGCGGAACGTCAGCGGGTCCCGGGCCAGCGGCTCCCCGGAGAGAAGCTCGGAGGCGTAGAGCCGGCGGTAGGGCAGCGCACAGGGATCCGGCGGCGGGGTGGGCACGGACAGGACCCGGGCCGGGCAGCCCCCGGCGGGGTGGGCCGCCGCCCAGGGCAGCGTGGGGATGTCCGAGAGGCAGACCGGCCAGCGCTCGATCGCGCCCGAGGGGCCATCGACGCGCACCAGACCATCCACGCAGCCTGCGGCCTCGCCTCCGCAGACCGCCAGCCCCCGCCCCCCCACCGCGTAGATCGCGCCGCCCTTGACCCGCAGCCGGTCCACGTCGGCGGGCCGGACCTCCACCCCCAACAGCGTCGCGCGCGGCGCTGAAGCGCCGATGGCGTCGAGCACAGCGGCGAGCCCCTCGCTGCGGTCCGGGCCGCGCGGGGCCGCGGCGTCATCCAGCAGCACGACCACCAGCCCCTCGGCCCGCTCCGGCAGCGCCGGCTCGACCGCCGCGGGCGGCGGGGGGGGCTCTGGCGGCGGCTCCGGCGGCGGCGCCGCCGCCTGGGGCCACAACGAGACCCCCACCGCCACGATCAGGGCGGCGACCACGCCCAGCACACCCCAGGGCACGCTGCGGTCGGGAGCGGACGGCTGCGTCGACACGCCGCCATCCTACCCCGAGCGCCGGGCGAGCGGCAGAGGCTGTCCGTGTCACGCTGCACGTAAGCCGTAAATCCTTAGAAATACGCTATGTATGCCCCGCCTGAAGAGCCCCGCGCGCCCACGACCCGGCGCCCTCGGCCCCAGGCTCCCCACGCCGTACCCTCATCGGAGGTCTTCATGAAGCTCGCCATTGCGCTCACCGTCGTCCTCAGCCTCACGTCCTGCGCCACCGGCACCGAGGCCCTCGACGACGACAACCTGTGGACGGACGACTTCTCCGAGGTGGAGGACTTCGACCCCTTCGTGCTCGAGCCCTTCGCGTTCGAGGGTCAGGTCTACCCCAGCCAGGCCGCGTTCGTGGAGAGCGGCCGGCGGTGCGCGACGGACATCTCCGACGCCGAGGTCGAGGCGCTGGAGGCCTGGCACGCCACCCTGCCCGCCTTCTCCGGCGCCATCCCGCTGCCTCCGCCGGGCGGCAACGGCAACGGCGGCGGCAACAGCGGCGGCGGCAGCGACGGTGGCGGCGATGGCGGCGGCACCTACACCCCCACCGGCGGCACCATCAACGTCTACTTCCACGTCATCCACAGCGGCAGCGTCGGGCGGCTCACCGACGCCGACGTGAGCGCCCAGATGCAGGTCCTCAACGACGCCTACGCGGACGCCAGGTGGACCTTCAACCTCGTGTCCACCGACTGGACCGACAACAGCTCCTGGTTCGGCATGGGCTACGGCTCCAGCGCCGAGTCCTCCGCCAAGCGCAGCCTGCGCCAGGGCAGCGCCGACGACCTCAACCTGTACACCGCCAACCTCGGCGGCGGCCTGCTGGGCTGGGCCACCTTCCCCTTCGACTACAGCAGCAACGCCAGCGACGACGGCGTGGTCCTGCTCTACTCCTCGCTGCCCGGCGGCTCGGCGGCGCCCTACAACGAGGGCGACACCGCCACCCACGAGGTCGGGCACTGGTTGGGCCTCTACCACACCTTCCAGGGCGGCTGCCGGGGCTCCGGGGACTCGGTCGGCGACACGCCCCCGGAGCGCAGCGCCAACTACGGCTGCCCGGTCGGCCGGGACTCCTGCCGGAACGACGGCCCCGACCCCATCGAGAACTTCATGGACTACACCGACGACTACTGCATGTTCGAGTTCTCGAGCGGGCAGATGGAGCGGATGGACGCGATGTGGACGACCTACCGCGCCGGCAACTGAGCCCCTGACCCCGACGACGCCCCGCGCGGCTACCGAGGCCGCCGGGGCGTCGGTCCATGGAGGATCGAGCGCACGACGTTGACCGCCGAGGCGTCGCCGAGGGTCATCAGGCGGAGCCAGAGCGGGTCGGCGCCGATCAGCTCCCGGGCGATGGCTGTGTCGGGCCAGCCGCTGGCGTGCAGGTGGCGGACCCGCTGCTCCAGGGTGACCAGGAAGTCGAGCTTCTGCCGCATCGCGGAGGCGGCGCCGTCGATCCGGGGGCGGTGGGCGCAGAACAGCGCGCTGACCTCCAGCGCGGCCAGGCGGCGGGTGGTCTCGACCGTCGCGGCGAAGTCCTCGTCCCTGCGGAAGTACTTGATGCGCGTGGCCAGGAAGGCGTCCCCGCTGAACAGCCAGCCCTCCCGCCGCTCGTAGAAGACGACCTGATCGACGCAGTGGCCGGGGGCGGGGAGGACCTCGAAGCGGTGGCGCTCCGTCTCGATGACCGGGCCCAGCGGGGCGGCCCGGGTGCGCCGGGCGTCTCCCCAGACCCAGCGGTCGTAGAAGTGGGTGCGGAAGCCCTCGGTCAGGATGGCCCGGGTCTGCGGGGAGGCGAGGACCTCCAGGCCCTCGACCCGCAGGTTCTCGGCGTTGTTACTGTGGTCCTGGTGGTGGTGGGTCAAGGCGACCCGGCCGGCGCCCCACGCGCGGGCGAAGTCGAGCACCGCGCGGCGGTGGTGGTGCAGCCCGCTGTCCACCAGGAGCCCGTCCACCGCGTAGCAGCGCACGGTCATCATGGGCCGACCGACGACGAGCAGGGGCTTGCCCATGTGCAGCGCCTCGACCGGCCCATAGCGCTCGATCTCCAGCATAGGGGGTCCATATCCCGGCGGGGCGACGGATGTCGCGGCGCATGGGGTAGACTGCCGGCATGCGACCGATGCTCCTGACGATCCTGCTGTGCCTCGGCGCCTGCCGGGGGAAGGACACCGCCGACACCGCGCTCAACGGAGGGCCGGGGTGGGACAGCGGCGGCGAGGTCACCTCGCTGCTGTGCCCGACCGAGGAGACCGGCGACCCCGAGCGCCTCTCCTTGTGGACCCAGGACGGCCAGGACCTGCTCGCGATGCAGGCGGACGGTACGACGCGCACCCTGCACACCTTCGGGGAGGACCTCTCCCCGCCCGACGGCGCCACCTTCACGCTCTCGCTCAGCGTGAACGCCGACTGGATCGGGGCGCTGGGGGTCTGGACCTGGGAGGAGGGCGCGGGGGTGTCCCAGGCCCTCGACGAGGTCGTGGTGTTCGACCGCGCCGGGGCGCGGGTGGCCCGCACCACCGAGGCGCAGGACAGCGGGCCGACCCTGTACCTGGGCCCGGACGGCTCGGTGGCCCGGCCGCGCGGGTCCCAGGCCGGCCTGTTCATGGACGCCGACGGCCAGGTGACCGTGCTGGAGGGCTGGCGCCCCATCGGCCGGCGCGGGACGGACGGCTGGCTGCCGGCCTGCACCCTGGATGACACACAGTGCGGCTGGATCTCCCTGGAGGACGATCCCCTGCACCTGAGCGACCACCGCGCCGCGGAGACCCTGATGGTGGGCGGCGTGATGGTGTGGCTGTCCGAGGACCACGAGGGCGGCGGCGCCGCGCTGGTGTGGGACCGCCCGGACGCGGTGAACGCCGCGCCGCTGGGCACGGTCTGGCCGAACGCGACGTTCGCGGAGCTGGTGGTGCTGCACACCCGCGTGGAGGGCCGCGTGCTGGTGGGCCGGCAGCGCACGGGGGAGGAGGCCCCGATGCTCAACACCCTGCTGGTGGCGGACGTGCGCAACGACACGACCACCACCGTGCAGCCCGCGCTGCCCGAGGATCAGCGCCCCCACTGGCAACACACCTGCCCCAACCCCCTGGTGCAGATCACCACCGACGGCGACCTCCTGTTCGTGCTGCGGGACGACGCCACGGCGGCGGTGTGGGCCACCGACACCAGCGCGCAGAGCTGGACGCGGTGGGGTCAGCCGGTCACCGACCTGTTCAACATCTGGCCGGTGGAGAACAACGGCACGCTCCAGGTCCCGGCCAGCTCCGGGGACGCCAGCCCCTGCCCCGAGGTGTCCTGGGCCGAGCCGGACGCCGAGCTGGAGGCCATCCCGGGGGACAGCGTGCAGATCGTGTTGCATGAGGGTGCGGGCCCCAGCCTCACCCTGCCGCCGCCCCGCGGGCCGGGCCTGTGGCCGATGGAGCCGGTGATGATGAACGGCCCGGGCACCTGCGGCATGTACCTGGACGCCCGAGACGGCAGCGGGGAGCCGACGATCCTCGACATCCAGGCGGAGACCGAGGTGCGGCTGGGGACCGACCACGCCCGGTGGGGCTGGCTCTACTGATGGCTCGGGAGGCCGCGCCGGTGCCCCACAAGGTGATGCGGCAGGACGACAACGGGCAGGTGTTCGAGGTGGCCCGGTGCGCGAGCGAGGAGGAGGCCGAGGCGATGGTGGCGCGGTTCACGGCGCGGGGGCACAAGCAGTTCTACTGGGCGGAGCCGGTGGCAGGTTCTTGAAGGCCTTCATGGAGGGTGCTGACGCCGGGGCTCCCCGGGGATGAGCTCGTCCGTTCCAGGACTCGCTGGAGGGTCTGAGAAAGGTGTGATTCTTGGCGTGGAGGGGGCGCGTCCAGCGCCCGGGAGACCCGCAGAGATAGCGTTGAAGTCAAGGGAGCCAATAGGGACTCATAAGGTCCCTTGGTGGCCCCGATCTGATAATCAGGATGAAGAGGAAGATCTCCCGGGCGCTGGACGCGCCCCCTCCACGCTGACTTCCGCCCACTCCACCAAGCCTCCAGCGAGTCCGGAGCCGGTGTGGAGCACCGGACGAGCCCCATCTCGGGGAGTCGCCCCCCCTTCGAACTGAGCAAGACATCACCTGTCCTCACCGACCCTTCAGCAACCACCCCCGCTACGATAGCGGCCCCTACGCGCTCCTCCGATCCTCCCAGTCCAGGTACACCGACGCGAGGACGTACCCCGCCGGGTAGAGGCTCGCGGCGCCGATCATCCACGCCGGTACGTCGGGGTAGATCGAGAACATGTAGAAGTACAGCGCCGCGCTCAGCGCGCCCCCGCCGAAGAAGAAGGGGCGGAAGCGCTTGACCCGGTTGGGGTAGACGAAGCGCACCGGCAGGACGCTGAGCAGGGCGAGCCCGGCCAGCACCCCGGCGACCGCCCACGCCCCGAGGTGGCGCACGTAGACGTCGATGTAGAAGGCCGCGACGTTCCAGTACGAAGGAAAACCCCGGAAGAAGCCCTTCTTCGTCTGCTTGGCGTCCGCGTGGGAGAAGGCGTACAGGCTGCCCACCAGGGCCAGGGCCAGCCAGGGCCAGGCCGGGTCCGGCGCCCAGCCGGCGTGCCAGATGAGCACCAGGGGCACGAACGTCCAGGTGAGGAAGTCGACGATGTTGTCGAGCAGCGCCCCGTCGATCTCCGGGACGGCCTCCTTGACCCGGATCCGCCGGGCCATCGGGCCATCGGTGCTGTCCACGACCACCGCGAACAGCATCCACCAGTAGGCGTGCCCGTAGCGGCCCTCGAAGATGGCCTCCAAGGCGAACAGCCCCCACAGCACCCCGCTGGCGGTGTAGAGGTGGACCCCCCACGCCAGGAGCCGCCGGAGGGGCGTCACGGGGGGGCGCGCGTCAGGGATGGGGGCTCCGGAGCGGGGTCGGGTCGGGCGCATGTAAGCCCCTGGAGGCGCTGGGGCAAACGGCGGCACCCTACGCCCGCGCTGTCTCCATGAAGCCGCCTCGGCTTCCCCGGGATAAACGCTCTTGATGCCACGGCTCATCGTCAAGCTCACCCAGCAGCGCAGCCAGGTCTTCGCCCTGCCGGAGGGGGAGACCCTCATCGGGCGCAGCGACGACGCCGACCTCCAGCTCCCCAACGTCTCGGTCAGCCGGGAGCACGCCCGCATCGTCCGCATCGGGGGCCGGGCCGTGCTGCACGACCTCGACGCCCAGAACGGCACCCTGGTCAACGGGAAGGTCATCCAGGACCACGTCCTCAGCACCCGGGACGAGCTGCGGATCGGGCGCTTCACCCTCATCTACCTGGAAGACGGCGTGCGGGACCGCTTCTGGAAGGGCCGGCTCATCGACTACCTGCCCGCCTACTCCCCGGCCACGCTGATGCCCGACCAGGGCGCGACCTACCAGCTCTCCCCCGCCGCCATTGAGATGATGCAGCGCAACGCCCGCGCCGTGGAGCACGCCCGGCTCATCGACGCGGAGCGCCCCACCCACTTCTGGTTCCCCGAGGAGGGTGGCCTCACCTTCGGCGGCGGGGCCCTGATCCCGGTGCGGGGGTGGCTCACCTGGGGTGAGGTCGCCGCGCTGCGCTGGAACGGCCGCCAGCACGTCATCCACCGCCACACCTGGCGGGCCCCCGTGCACGTCAACGGCGAGCCGATCCGGGAGCGGCCCCTCAACAACGGCGACCTGGTGCGGGTCGGTGGCAGCCGCTTCCTCTACGAACGGCCCCGCTGAGCGCGCCCCTCCTCAGAACTCGAAGTCGGCGGTGCTCAGCTTGACGCCGCCCTCAGCGCCCTCGGGGATCTCCAGGCGGACCTCGACCGTCGCCCCGGCGGCGACGTCGGTCAGCGCGGCGGTGGTGCGCTTCGGGCCCTCCGCGGTCTCGAAGTCGGCGGCCACGGTGACCGCGCTCAGGGCCTTGTCGCCGCTGTTGGTCAAGGTCGCGACCACCACGTCGTCGGCGGAGACGAAGACGTTCTGCAGCTTGCGGGCGTACTCGCGCTTGTCGAAGGCCGCCTCGGCCAGGGCGATGTCCACCGCCAGGGCGGGGTCGCCGTAGCTCTTCTTGAGGGCCCGCAGGGTGCTGGCCGCGCGGCGCAGGTCGTCCTGCTCGACCGCCTCGTGGGCGCTCTTGCGCATCGCGATGGCCTTCTTGAGCCCGGTCTCGACCCGGCCGCCGTCGTCGGCGACCACCTGCCAGGACAGCTCGGTGGTCTCGGGCTCGCCGAGCTGGCCGTCCGGCGTGATGGAGGGCGCGGTGCGGGTCACCGGGACCGCCCAGCGCCCCGAGCCCGCCGACTCCACCTCCCCGACCTCACACGACGCCTCGGCGCGCAGCTTCGCCATCGTGGCCGGGCCGGCCGCCGTGAGGCCCAGGGTGGGCTCGGCCTGGGCGAGCAGGGTGCCCTCGGTCGGGGTGAGCAGGGGCTCCAGCAGCGCGAGGCCTTCGGGGTCGACGGAGAGGCCGGGCACGGCCTGGCAGGCCGCCTTGGCGATGGGCTCGGGGTCTGTGCAGCCGAGCAGCAGGAGGGCGAGGATCATCGGGGCTCCAGAGGTGGAGGGGCGCCGGGAGTGTATCGCGCGGCCGGTCGGCCGGTCACTCCTCGGACGGCGGCGCCTCCAGCGGCGCGCCCTCGCCCTCCAGGAAGAGCTGCTCCAGCAGCCCTCCCTCCCCCCCCAGCTCAAGGGCCTCGCCCCAGGCGGCCCCGGGGGGCGGGGGCGGCGGCGGGATGATCTCGTCGCGGTGGGCGTGCTCGGAGATCAGCGCGCCGGTCTCCACGTCCCAGATCCGCACGAAGCCGGACAGCGAGGCGGTGGCCAGGCGCCCGCCGGGCAGGAAGGCCAGGTCCGCGATGGCGGTGCCGTCGCCGGGCAGCTCGCGCAGGGTGCGGCCTTCGGGGAAGTCGAGGATGCGGACCTGACCGCCGGACTGGGCCGCGGCCACCCGGTCGCCCTGGCAGGCCAGGCGCTCGGGGCTCAGGCCCTCGGTCTCGGCCGCGCCCAGCCGACCCTTGATGCCGTCCCGGGTGCTGTAGAAGGCGGGGGCTCCAGCCCCCCAGAAGCTGAAGGTCCCCAGGATCACGCGGTCGCCGCAGGAGACCACCTCACCCGACAGATCCCAGCGCTTCCGGCGGGGCACGCGGCGGGTCTTCCAGCCGCCGTCCGCCTTCTGCACGGCCAGGCCGTCGTAGTCCGAGAGCACCACGAAGCGCCCGTCGTCCAGCCGGGTGAAGCCGCTCGGCCAGATGGGCAGGTCGACATAGAGGCTCTCGCCAGTGGCCACGTCCAGCCGGGCCAGGGTGCCGTCGTCGGCCTGGACCCAGACCACCGCGCCGCCCGCGTCGAAGCGGACCGTGCGCGCGATGTAGCCGAAGGGCTCGGCGCTCCAGCGGAGGGCGAGGTCGTCGAGGCCGTACAGCTCGATGCGCTCGGCGAGCGCCACCACGAGGTGCCGGCCGTCCGGGGAGATCGCGAGGTCGAGCGGCTCGCCCTCCAAGGTGACCTCGCGCAGGGCGCCGGCCGCGTCCCACACCATCAGCCGCCCCTCGCTCAGGCCGGCCGCGAGCTGGCCGCCGCCGCCCGTCACCGCGAAGGCGCCGGGCTGGGGGGCGTCGAAGGTGCGCGTGAGGCGCCCGGTCTCCTCGGAGAGGTCCCAGAGCTGGACGACCCCGCGCGGGTTGGCGGTCAGGGCGCGCTGGCCGTCGGGGTGCATCGCGACGCGGGCGTAGCTCTGCCCGAAGTCCCAGGGCCACTGGTGGAACACCACGCTGGCCAGCTCCCCGTCGGGCAGGCTCCGGAGGGCGAGGTCCCCGGCGTCCCCGGAGGCGAGGTGCCAGGCGCCCGTGGGGTCGGTCGTCGCGGCCTCGGCCTCCTCCATGGAGTCCATGAGCAGGGCATCCTTGAAGCGGGTGAGGTCCGGCTGGCCGGTCTCGCCGTCGAAGAAGCGGAGCGTGCCGCTCCAGTCCGTCCCCAGCAGGGCCCCGGAGGGCAGGAAGCGCAGGTCCACCAGGCCGCCGTCCACCCGGGCGGTCCAGGCCACCTTGTCCTCGGCGATCTCGTGCAGGGCGAGGTTGCCGTTGTAGCCGCTGGTCGCGATGCGCTGGCCCCCGGCGCCCACCGCCACCAGATCGGCGTCGTAGATGGGGATCTTGCCGACCATCTCGCCCTCGGGGTCCCAGGTGACGATCCAGTCGCTGCCCACCGCCGCCAGGGAGCCGTCGAAGCCGTAGAAGACCTGGAGGTAGTCCTCGACCTCGGCCATGAGCACCTCGATCTCGGTGTTCGTGGCCAGGTCCCAGCGGACCAGGCTGCCGGCGCGGGTCACCATCGCCAGCTCCTGGCCGTCGGGGCGCAGGGCGACCTCCTGGCCGCCCCAGCCGCCGGTGCTCATGGGGAGCTGGGCGTGGATGGCGACCGCGCCGCCCTCCAGGTGCCAGGTCCAGACCTCGCCGTTGAGGTAGACCGCCACGGCCTGCTCGCCGGAGAAGCCCAGAGCGCGCACCTCGGCGCCGTGGGGCGGGGCGGGGGCCTCCTCGCCGGAGGGGGCGTCGAAGATCCGCAGCTCGGTGCCGCTGACCGCCGCGAGCCGACCGCCGTCGGGGCTGTAGACCAGCGCGGCGAGGCCGTCGGGGAAGGACGGGCCCATGGCCAGGTGGCGCTCCTCGGCGACGTCCCAGGTGGCGACGCTGGCCCCCACCCCGTCCACCGCGAGGGTGCCGAAGCTGAGCCGACCGCCGTCGGGGCTGACCGCGAGGGGCAGGTCCGAGAGCCCGGTCAGGTCGAGGCGCTCGCTCTGGCCCGTGGCGGGGTCGATCCGCTGGACCCGGCCGTCGTGGTCCATGTTGTAGAGCAGGCCGCCGCCCTCGCGGATGGCGTAGCTGCTGCCCTGCAGGGGCACCGCCCGGCCGGGCGCGCCCGAGGCGACGTCCCAGGTGCCCAGGGTCGACCAGTCGGCCGGCGCGTAGACCTTGTCGCCCACGAAGCCCATCGTGTCGGTGTCGCTGGGGCTGGTGTCCCACAGGGTGCGCTTGGGGCCGCCGTCGACGGGGCGCAGCTCGGCGGCGTCCCCGCCGGTGTACAGGGCGACCCGGCCGTCCGGGGACAGGGTCGCGCTGGGCCAGCTCCACCGGCCGTCGGGCTTCCAGCGGACCAGCTTCTTCCCGGTGTCGGTGTCCCAGACGGTGACCTTGCCCTTCCAGTCGACGGTGAGGAGGCGGTCGCCGTCCTCACTCAGGGACAGCTCGGCCACCCCCAGGCGATGGACGCTCCACCGGCTGACCGGCCGCCCCTGGGCGTCGAACACCAGCACCTCGCCGTCGTCGGTGCCCACCGCGACGCGATCGGCCTCCCAGGCGAGCGGGGTGCTGTAGCTGTAGGCGGGCAGCCGGGCGGACCAGCCCGGATCGGCCTGGACGGCGGCGATCAGCAGGAGAAGCGGCGACATCGGGGGACCTCCGGTTCAGGCCGAGGCTCCCTCTACGCCCCCCGGGCCGAGGGCGCAACGGCGCCGCTGACAAGGAGCACCCGGCGCGCTACGCTGCACGGGACCCCTGGGAGCACAGGATCGTGCGACTGAACCCCCTCCTCACGCAGCTCAGCACCTACCCCACCGTCGCCCTGGACGAGAAGAAGCGCCAGGTGCGCGCGACGGGTCGGACCCTCTACGACTTCGGCGTGGGCGACCCCATCGAGCCCACCCCGCCGCACATCCGCGAGGCGATGCTGGCGGCGATCCCCGAGGTCTCCCAATACCCCACGGTGCAGGGCCCGCGCGCGCTGCGCGAGGCCATCGCCGCCTACATGGCCCGGCGCTTCGGGGTGACCCTGGACCCGGCCACCCAGATCCTGCCCACCTCCGGCAGCAAGGAGGCGGTGTTCCACCTGCCGCTGGCCTTCATCGACCCGGCCGCGCCGGACCGCACGGTCGTCTTCCCCGACCCGGGCTACCCGGCCTACTCCCGGGGGGCCCTGTTCGCGGGCGCGGAGACGCACTGCCAGCGGCTGGAGGGCGACTTCCTGCAGCGCCCCTGGGAGATCCCCGAGGACGTGCTGCGGCGCACCCGGATGCTGTGGATCAACTCGCCGCACAACCCCACCGGGGCGGTGATGTCCCTGGCGCACCTCGCGCAGATCCACGCGCTGTGCCGGCGCCATGACATCCTGCTCGTCGCGGACGAGTGCTACGCCGACGTCTACGACGACGCGCCGCCCCCCAGCCTGCTGCAGGTCTCCGATGAGGGCGTGCTCGTCATCCACTCCTGCTCCAAGCGCTCGGGCATGACCGGCTACCGCTCCGGCTTCGTGGCCGGGGACCCCCGCGCGGTCGCGGCCTACCGGACGCTGCGGGTCAACCCGGGCGTGGCCCCCACCGACATGACCAACGCCGCCGCCGCCGCCGCCTGGGCCGACGACGCCCACGCCGACGCGCGCCGCGCCCTGCTGCGCCGGAAGAAGGCGGTCTTCCTGGACCTCTTCCAGGAGCTGGGCCTGGAGCTGGTCGGCTCCGAGGCCACCTTCTACCTGTGGGTCCGCGCGCCCGAGGGCCACGACGAGCAGTCCTACGCCCTGGCCCTGCTGGAGCACGGCATCGTCGTGTCGCCCGGGACCTTCTTCGGGGTGAGCGACGCGGGCGCCGGTTATGTGCGCGTCGCGATGGTCCCCCCGCTCGAAGCCTGCCGGGAGGCCGCCGCGATCTGGCGAACGGTTCACCGGGAGGTCACGTGAGCGAGCTGCAGCAGCGGATCGAGGCAGCGTTCAAGGGGGAGCTGGACGACGCGGCGGCCTGGGCCGCCACCCAGGAGGCCGTGGGCCTGCTGGACCGGGGGGCCCTGCGGGTGGCCGAGAAGCTCGATGACACCTGGGTCGTCCACCAGTGGGTGAAGCAGGCGGTGCTGCTGTGGTTCCGCTACAGCGCGATGGAGACCCTGCCCTGCCCGCCCTTTGAGTTCCACGACAAGGTCCCGCTCAAGCAGCACCTCGCCGAGCAGGGGGTGCGGGTCGTGCCGCCGGGCACGGTGCGCTACGGCGCCTACCTGGAGCCCGGCTGCGTGGTGATGCCCGGCTACGTGAACATCGGCGCCCGGGTCGGCGCCCGCACCATGGTCGACACCTGGGCCACCGTGGGGAGCTGCGCGCAGATCGGCCGGGGCGTACACCTGTCCGGCGGCGTGGGCATCGGCGGCGTGCTGGAGCCCCTGGGGGCGCGCCCGGTCATCATCGAGGACGGCTGCTTCATCGGCTCCCGCTCCATCGTGGTCGAGGGGGTGCTGGTGGAGGAGGAGGCCGTGCTCGGCGCCAGCGTCGTTCTCACCGCCTCCACCCCGGTCATCGACGTCACCGGCGATGAGGAGGTCGTCTGGAAGGGGCGGGTCCCCGCGCGCTCGGTGGTCATCCCCGGCACCCGGGTCAAGCGCTTCCCGGCGGGCGACTACCACGTGCCCTGCGCGCTCATCATCGGGCAGCGCAAGCCCAGCACGGACCGCAAGACCTCCCTGAACGACGTGCTGCGCGAGTTCGCGGTCCAGGTCTGATCGCGGACAGGGCCCCGCGCCCCCGTGTCCGGCTAGAATCAATGGATCGCCCGAGGTCATCCGATGGAGTCCGAGTTCCTCCCCCCCGAGGTCGTCGACGAGATGGTCGAGGTCCGCCGTGACCTCCACCAGCACCCCGAGCTGAGCTGGACCGAGCACCGCACGGCCCAGGCGCTGCGGGCCCGGCTGGCGGCCATGGGCCTCTCCCCTCGCCCCATCGCGGAGACGGGGCTCGTCGTGGACCTGCCGGGCCGGGTCGACGGCCCCCGGGTCGCGCTGCGGGCGGACACCGACGCCCTGCCCATCCAGGAGGAGACCGGCCTGCCCTTCGCCTCGGTCCACGAGGGCGTGATGCACGCCTGCGGCCACGACGGCCACAGCGCCATGCTCATCGGGGCCACCCGCCTGCTGCTGGCCGACCCCCCCGCGCTGCCGGTCCGCCTGATCTGGCAGCCGGCCGAGGAGAAGGGCGCGGGGGCCCACCGCTGCGTCGAGGAGGGGGCGCTGGACGGGGTGGCGATGATCTTCGGGGGCCACGTCGACCGCCACTACCCGCCCGGGGTGCTGGTGGTGAGCGAGGGCCCGGTCAACGCCTCCACCGACCAGTTCTACATCGACATCACCGGCCAGCAGGGCCACGGCGCACGGCCCCACGAGAGCCTCGACGCCATCGTGGTCGGCAGCCTGCTGGTCACCGCGCTCCAGACCATCGTCTCCCGGGAGGTCGACCCCGCGCACCCCTCCGTGGTCTCGGTCGGCAGCTTCCACGCCGGCCACGCCCACAACGTCATCGCGGGCCGCGCCCAGCTCGCCGGCACCATCCGGGCCCAGCACGCCGCGGTGCGGGAGCACCTGGTGGCCTCCATCCAGCGGGTCGGGGCGGCCATCGGCCAGCTCCACGGCGCCCGGGTCGACGTCGACGTGCAGCGCGGCACCCCGCCGCTCATCAACCAGCCCGGCCCCACCGCCCTGGCCCGCGCCGCCGCCGCGCAGGTGGTCGGCGAGGACCGGGTGGTCGGCCTGCGGACCGCCAACATGGGCGGCGAGGACTTCGCGTACTACCTCCAGGAGATCGACGGCTGCTACATCCGCTACGGCGCACGGGTCACCGGGCGCGAGGGCTACCCCGCCCACTCCAGCCGCTTCGACTTCGACGAGACCGCCCTGCGCACGGGGGCAGCCTGGCTGCATCGGGTCGCCCACGTGGCCAGCGCCCACCTGCTGGAGGCGGACCGTGGCTGATCCCGCCCCCCTGGAGATCCGCGAGGCCCTGGAGAGCGATGTCCCCGCCATCCGCGACATCTTCATGTCGGTCTACGGCGCGGACTACCCCTACCGCAACTTCTACGACCCCGGCTGGCTCAAGCGCTCGGTGTTCACCGACGACATCCTCATGCTCGTCGCCGCGGACTCGGACAGCGGCGCGGTGCTGGGCACGGCCTCGGTTGTCTTCGACATCGGCGCGCACTCCGATCTGCTGGGCGAGTTCGGCCGGCTCGCCGTCCACACGGACGCCCGCGGGCGCGGCGTGGGGCGCCACCTGATGGCCGCGCGCGTGCAGTACGTCCAGGAGCGCCTGCACGTCGGGGTGGTGGAGAACCGCTGCGTCCACCCCTACTCCCAGCGCATCTCCCACCGCCACGGCTTCGTGCCGGTGGGCTTCCTGCCGATGAAGCACGCCTTCCGCAGGCGGGAGTCGGTGGCGCTGTTCGCGCGGCACTTCGGCAACGGGCTGCGGCTGCGCAACAACCACCCCCGCATCGTGCCCGAGGCCAGCGACCTCGCCCACGTCGCCCTGGACGCCTGCGGGGTGCCCTTCGACGCGGTGGTGGTGGACGACGGGAGCGCCTACCCGGGGGGAGCCGACCTGGCCGTCGAGTCCCTCACCGCCGAGGGCCTGCCCTCGCTGCTGCGCATCGAGCGGGGCCGGGTCCGCGCCCGCGAGGTCTTCGGGCCGATGCGGCTGCAGTACGGCTTCTTCAAGCTGGCCGCCCGGCACGCCAGCTACCTGCTGGCCCGCCAGCGCCGCCCGGACGGGGGGCTGGGGCCCATCGCCGGGGCGATCGGCTGGATCCACGACGACATCGACCGCGCGGTCAAGGTCTTCGAGCTGATCGTGCGGGATGAGCACGCCGTGCGCCTGCTGTTCGACGAGCTGCTGCGCCGCTGCCGCGCGGACTGGGGCATCGCGTATGTCGAGGTCGACGTCAGCGCCCACGCCCCCCGCATGCAGCGCACCCTGGTGCAGCTCGGCTTCCGGCCGGCGGCCTACATCCCGGCGGGGGTCTTCGCCGAGGTCGAGCGCCTCGACGTGGTGCGCATGGTCAACCTGCTGGTCCCCCTGGACCTGGGCGAGGTCAAGCTGACCCCCCAGGCCCGGGTGGTGGCCGACCTGGTGACCCGCAGCTTCGAGACCTGGCAGGTGCTCCCCCGCATCGCCGAGGCCGTCGACCGCATCGGCCTGTTCGACGACCTGGACGAGGAGCAGGTGCGCCGGGTGGCCGCCACCTGCGGGGTGGCCGAGTTCGACGCCGGCCAGCCCCTGTTCCACGCCGGGGATCCCCCCGACCGCATGCTGCTGCCCCTCGAGGGCGAGGTCGAGATCCAGGTCCAGGGCCGCCCCATCGGCATCGTGGGCGCGGGTGAGGCGGTGGGCGAGCTGTCCCTGCTCATCGGCGCCCCCCACAGCGCCACGGCCGTCGCCCGCGGGCCCCTGGTGGCCGCGACCCTCTCCCGGGCGCAGCTCGACACCCTGACCCGGCAGCGCCCGGACATCGGGCAGGCGGTGTTCCGCAACCTCGCCTGCGGGCTGGCGGCGAAGCTGCGGCGGGCGGACGCGAAGCTCTGAAGGGCTGATCGAGTTCCCGCGACGCCTCATGGCGGTACGATGGCCTCCTCGCCGGAGCTGATCTGCCCCCCACCCGCTGGCTTCCCCTGCTGACCGCGCTGGCGCTGCTGCTCGCGGCGGGCTGGCCGCCGGTGCTCGACGAGGAGTCCTACCTCGACATCGCGCAGCAGATCGCGTCGCACCCCCTGCGGCCCTACGACTGGTTCCGCCCCTGGCAGCCCTGGGGGGCCACCCCGCCCGCGGACGCCTTCCTGTTCGCCCACCCGCCTCTGCACCTGTGGTGGGTCGCCCTGTGGCAGCGGCTGGGTGTGGGTCCAGCGCTGCGGCTGGCGGTGGGGCTGCCCTGGGCGCTGCTCCTGGGTTGGGCGACGGGCGAGCTGGCCGCGACCTGCGTCCAGCGGCCGGGGCGGGCGGCGCTGGTCTGGGTGACCGGCCCGGCGGTGGCCCTGGGGCTGGCGTCGAGCCTGATGATCGACCTGCCGGTGGTGGCGCTGTCCACAATCGCCGTAACTCTATGGGTTACAGCGCGCCCCGGGCTCGCGGGCCTGGCCCTGGCCCTGGCGGCGTTCACCAAGTACCCGGCGCTGGTGCTGCTGCCGGTGCTGGGGGTGGACGCTTGGCGCGGGGGCCGCGGCCGGGACTTCGGGCGGCTGCTGGCCGTCTTCGCGGCGCTGTGGGGGGCCGGGGAGGCCTGGCTGGCCTGGAGCTACGGAGAGCCGCACCTGCTGCGGGTGCTGCGCACGGCCGGGGACATCGGGCGCGGACCGCTGGCCGGGCGGACGCTGGGGGCGCTGACCCGCCTGGGGCTGGTGCTGGCGCCGGTGTGGGCCCTGGGGACGGGGCGGCGCGGGCTGGTCGCGGGGGTCGCGGGCGCCGCGCTCACCGGGGGGCTGCTGGCCGGGCAGCTCGCGCCCTCGGAGCTGGCCCTGACCGCGCTGCTCGGCGGCTGCGGGGCGGCGGTCCTGGCCTGCGGGCTGATGGAGGACCGGCCGCGCCACGCCACCCTGCTGCGGCTGTGGGTGGCGGCCGGCCTGGCGGCGGTGGTCCTGGGGCACAACTACGTGGGCGGGCGCTACCTGCTGCCGGTGGCCGCGCCGCTGGCGCTGCTGCTCACCCCTCGGCTGGCGGGCCTGAGCCGGGCGCGCTTCGGGGCGATGGTGGCGCTGTCTGCGGCCCTCGCGCTGGGGGTCGTGCGCGCGGAGGGGGCCCACGCCCGGCTCCAGGTGGCCGTGGCCGACGCCCTGAACGACGAGGCCGCCGCCCTGGGCCGGCCCCCGGGGGTGTTCACCGGGGAGTGGACCTTCCGCTGGCGCATGACCGCTCTGGGCTGGCGCTTCGCCTCCCCCGAGGAGCGCCCGCCGGCCGGCACCCTCTACGCCGCCCCCCTGCACGCCTCTCCCGGGCCGCTGCCGCCGGGGCTCGTGCCCCTCGCGGAGGTCGTCGAGCGCGGCCCCGGCCCGCTGCGGCTGCTGGACCTGGAGCGGGGGGTGGGCTACCACGCCGAGACGCTGGGGCCCGCGCCGCTCGGGGTGGGCCCGTCGATCGCCGAGCGCGGTCGGCTCTTCGAGGTGCGATGAGGACACGACGGCCGCTGCCCCCCAGCTTCGAAGCCGTGCTGCTGCACGACTGGCTGGTGCAGGAGGAGGTCATGCTGGCCTGGTGGCGCAGCGCGCGCCGCTTCCCGCCGGTGACCCTCGGCCTCATCGGGGCCTGCGTGGTGGGCTTCGCGGCGTCGGGGTGGGTCCTGCTCACCCTGCAGCGCGCCGGCGCGCCCCGGATGCGGCGCTGGACCCTGTGGGACGAGGCCCTCTTCCTGAGCGGCGCCCGGGAGCACGACGCGGTGCTGGACGGCGAGCTGTGGCGCATGGGGGCCTGCATCTTCCTGCACGGCGGCCCGCTGCACCTGGCGCTGAACATGCTGGCCCTGTTCGGCCTGGGCCGGCTGTGCGAGACGGCGTATGGCCCCTGGCGTATGCTTTGGATGTTCCTGGCCTCGGGACTGGCGGGCTCGGCGCTCTCCCAGCTCGGCGGGACCCCGCTGTCGGTGGGCGCCTCGGGCGGGGTGTTCGGCCTGCTGGGCGCGGGCGTGGTCTTCGGCCTGCGCTACCGTGCCGACCTGCCCGAGCCGATGCGCAAGGTGTTCGGCCGCGGCCTGCTCCCCTGGGTGTTCCTCAACCTGTTCATCGGCTTCGCCATCCCCGGCATCGACAACCTGGGCCACATCGGCGGCTTGCTGGGGGGCGCGGCCTGCGCGGCGGTGCTGGGGAGCCGGGTGGTGCCGTGGAGCCCGCAGCGGGAGCGGTGGACGCCGTTCTTCGCGGTGACGTCCCTGGCGCTGCTGGGGTGGATCGGGTGGGCGATGGCGCGGGCGATTCTCGGCGCTGTGTGACGGGGTAGACTGGGGGCCCCGCGCCCGAGGTCGGCATGTCCCTGATGACGCTCTTGTGGATCGCCCTCGCGCCGGACGCCGGGGCGTGCAGCCCGTCGCCCTGCTCCGGCGGCTTCGTGGTGCCCGGCGAGGGCGCGACGGTGCCCGCCAACCTGCCCGCGCTGCTGTGGAGCCCGCGGCGGGGCAGCAGCGGGCCGGACGGGGAGCCCACCCTCACCGCCGAGGCCGGCGCGGCGCTGCCCCTGACCCTGGAGCGCGCCGACGGCCTCCTCGTGCTGCGCGCCGAGGGCCTGGCGCCGGGGGGCTACACCCTGAACACCCCGGCCCACTGCCCCCATGTGTACGGCGAGCGCGACCGGGACCACACGCTGCGCCGCTTCACCGTCGGCCCTGCGGCCCCGCTGCCCGACGCGCTGGGCAGCCTGCGGGCCACTCCGGGCTTCCAGCCTGTCCTGGAGGTCTCCACCGGGGGCGGGAGCTGCTCGCTGGAGGTCCCGGCGGCCACCATCGAGGTGGTGCTGGAGCCCGACCCCTCCGCCATGCCCTGGATGGAGGCGCTGCTCTTCACCACCCTGGTGGACGGCGAACCCTGGTTCAGCGCCCACGACCTGAACGCCGAGTACGCCCCGGGCGCGAGCTGGACCGGCCGCGGCCGGGACCTCCTGTTCACCGCCTGCGGGGAGCAGGGCCAGTGGGCCGACGGCTCACTCCCGCCGGGCGCGCACGAGGTGCAGCTCCAGGCGCGGCTGGCGGGCCACGACGCGGCGTGGTCCACCCCGAAGCGCCGGTTCGAACTGCGCTGCCCGGACAAGCTGCCCGTCCCTGCGGACGAGACGCCGAGCCGGGAGCGCTGGGCAGGCTGCGGGTCCGGGCCGGCGCGGGGCGGCGGGGTGCTGGTGCTGGTGGTGATGGCGGCGTTGGGGCGGCGGCGGAGGGGTGGTACCGCGCAGCGCTGATCCGAGCTGGCGACGGGCCGGGAGACCGGGTCTCGCAGACCGGGTCTCGCAGAACGGGTCTCGCAGAACGGGTCTCCCAGAACGGGTCTCGGGGAGCCGAGCGCCACTACCCGACACCCGGGACCACGGAAGCCAAGCGCCACGACCCGACACCCGAGACCAGGGAAGCCGAGCGCCACTACCCGACACCCGACATCACGGGAGCCGAGCGCCCCTTTTTGGATACGCACCACACCCGCACCACAGCGCTTTCATGCGAAACACCTCACCCCGCCCTGGCGACTTTGGCGAACCCCGGACGGGTGAGCAGACCCCGGGGGGAGGTCAGGTCTGCGCAGCAGACCGAAGGAGGGGACCTGGAGGGGTCCCCTCCTTCTGGCAGGCGGTGAGGCCCCCTCCCCCACCCGAGGAGTTCGTCGCGATCAGCGCCACGCGATGGCACTCGCAGAGACCTCCAAAGAGTTCCCGGCGCCCTCCAACCGAGCGCACCGAAGCGACGAGCCCGTCACCGCAACGCCTCAATCCTCCCTGAACCATATATACAGGTACGTCACAGAGTTACTGACGTTGTTCCTCCACGAATACAAATTGTTATCCGCATGCAGCATGCTCAACTGATAACAGTTCGTGTACCACCACCCCCCATTGTACCCCACGTTCTGATACGAACAGTTCGACGACCACGTATCGTTGTCATTGTCATACGTCGTGAACCCCTGCCCCTTCACGACCGTGATGATCTGGTCGTACCCGCTCACCCCGCTGGCCCAGTCGATCGCGTAGTCCAGGCTCGAGTCCGCGATCTCGAACTCGTCCATCCGCAGGTCGTAGCCGCTGTCCTCGAGCCAGAGGATGTTGTTGGGGTAGGCCCGGGTGAGCTGGTACCAGAACTCCAGCGGCGCCCAGAAGATGAGCGAGGTGGTCTCAGGGTCGCCGTAGCCGTCCTGGGTGTAGGTCTGCCAGTCCCCCCGCCGGATGGTGTCCCGCTCGGCGGAGGACAGCCCGGACTTGATGGTCTTGCCCAGCAGGGTCCAGCCGCCGCCCTCCGTGGTCATGTCGCAGTAGACGTCCCAGGGGTCCACGCCGGTGTTCAGGCCGTCGGGGTCCACGGTGTAGACGCCGTCGGTGGTGCCCACGCCCGAATCCAGGATGTCGAGGCAGGTGGTGCCCAGCGCGCAGCCGCCGCCCTGCTCCGGGACGATGCTGGCGTCGCTGTCGTCGCAGTCCAGCCCGCCGCAGGAGATGTCGCTGTAGCCGTCCCCGTCGCCGTCGTTGTCGACCAGGCCGTCGCAGTCGTAGTCGTTGCCGTCGCAGCCGGCGGTCGCGCCGGGGTTGTAGTCGCTGTCGGCGTCGTCGCAGTCCCCGCCGCTGGTGACGTAGTAGCTGGTGGGCGCCGAGCAGGCCTCGGCGGTGTAGCCGTCGTCGCCGTAGCCGTCCCCGTCGAGGTCCAGGTAGTAGGTGGTCGTCGCGCCCTCGTCGACGGTGCCGTCGCAGTCGTCGTCGTCCTGGTCGCAGTCCTCGATGGCCCCGGGGTAGCTGCTGGCGTCGCTGTCGTCGCAGTCCGAGCTGTCGCTGACGTAGCCGGCCGGGGCCTCGCAGGCCTGGCGGGTGTAGTCGGGGCTGCCGTAGCCGTCCCCGTCGCTGTCGGCGTAGTACGTGCCGCCCCCGGTGGCGCCCTCCTCGTCGGTGGCCCCGTCGCAGTCGTTGTCGACGCTGTCGCAGACCTCGGTCGCGCCGGGGTGGGTGGTGGCCTCGGCGTCGTCGCAGTCGTCGTCGTTGTCGGCGTAGCCGGTGGGCTGGTCGCAGGCGCGGGTGGTGTAGTCGGGGTCGCCGTACCCGTCCCGGTCGACGTCCTGGTACCAGACCGCGGCGTCGTAGGCCTCGTCCTCGTCGACCCGGCCGTCGCAGTCGTTGTCGGTCTCGTCCTCGCACAGCTCGTAGGCGCCGGGGTTGACGTCCGCGTCGGTGTCGTCGCAGTCGCTGCCGTCGGCCACGAAGCCGGTGGTGCCCTCGCAGAGCTGGGAGCTGTTGAAGCGGTCGCCGTAGCCGTCCCCGTCGAGGTCCGCGTACCAGACGCCGCCAGCGGCGTCGTCGATCTCGCCGTCGCAGTCGTCGTCCTCGCCGTTGCAGACCTCGGTGGCCCCGGGGTGGGTGTCGGCGTCGGTGTCGTCGCAGTCGACGTTCAGGGGGAAGCCGTCGCCGTCGAGGTCGTCGTCGGCGGTGGCCGCGTCGCAGTCGTTGTCCACGCCGTCGTAGGGCACCTCGGTCGCGCCGGGGTTGATGGCCGCGTCGGCGTCGTTGCAGTCCTCGTCGACGCTGAACCCGTCGCCGTCGGCGTCGACCACCTCCCCGCCGGTGTCGTCGGTGACCACGGGGCCGGTCTCGTTGACCACATCCTTGTCGTTTCTGCAGGCGAGGGCGAAGACGAACAGCATCGGGAGACGCATCATGGTTCCTCCAAGGGCTTTCCTGGCGGCCTCATTCTCCCTTGAACGCCCCATGTCGTCAACGATCCGTCGGCCGCTTGCGCAGGGGGGGGCAGATCCGGAATGGTGGAGGGTGGTGCAGCGGGCGCATGGACGCCAGGCCCCAGGACGGAGCGGCACGCCGACGGTGTCCGGTGAACGAACCAGCCTCTCGCCTCTGGAGACCCAGGCCCTGCTGAGCGAGGTCAGCGGCGACGCGGAGTCCCTCCCCGCGGCCGCCGATCCCTCCGCGAACCGGTTCGGGCGCTACGAGCTGCTCGGCGTGCTCGGGCGCGGGGGCATGGGGGTGGTGCTGCGGGCCCGCGACACCGTGCTGGAGCGGGAGGTCGCCCTCAAGATGCTGCGGGTCGGGGAGACGGGGAAGGGCTCCAACCGGCGCCGCCGCTTCCTGCGGGAGGCCCGCGCCGTGGCCCGCCTCACCCACCCCAACATCATCGACATCTTCGACGTCGGGGAGGCCCGGGGGATCGACTACTTCACCATGCAGTTCGTGCGCGGCGCGTCGCTCCAGGAGCGCCTCCGCGAGGGGCCCCTGACCCCCGAGGCCGCCGCCCGCGTCGCCGCCGCCCTGGCCCGCGCCCTCCACGTCGCCCACACCGAGGGCCTCATCCACCGCGACGTCAAGCCCGGCAACGTGCTCCTGGACGGCGACACCCCCATCCTCACCGACTTCGGCCTGGTGAAGGACCTCTCCGGCGAGTCCGCCCACCTCACCCGCGACGCCGCCGTCATGGGCACCCCCGCCTACATGTCCCCCGAGCAGGCCCTGGGCGAGACCGACGCGGTGGGCCCCCGCAGCGACCAGTTCGCCCTCGGGGTGATGCTCTACGAGATGCTCAGCGGCGAGCACCCCTTCAAGGCCCCCAACCCCGCCCTCACCATGCAGCGCGTGGTCTCCGACGACCCGCCCCCGCTGGCCGGCCTGCCCCCCGCGCTGGAGCGGATCTGCCTGCAGGCCCTCGCGAAGGAGCCCGAGGACCGCTACCCCACCACCCTCGCGATGGCGGAGGACCTGGAGCGCTTTCTGGCCGGTGAGGCCGTGCTGGCCACCGGCCCCTCGGCGACGCGGCGGCTGCTGCAGCGGGCGCGGCGCCACCGCACGCCGCTGATCGCGGTCGCCATCGCCGCGGTCGGTCTGCTGCTCGGGATCGGCGGCAGCGCCGCCCAGGAGCACCTCGCCCTCGCCCGCCGGGAGGCCCAGGCCGACGAGCGCTGGGCCGCCGTCGACGCCCGGGTCAACGCGCTGCTCAAGGCCGGCCGGGCCGACGAGGCCGACGCCGCCTTCCGGGCCTTCGCCGACTTCCCCGGCAACGCCGAGACCCACGCCCTCGCCCTCGCCTGGCGCGCCCAGGGCGAGCGCCTCCGCGAGCGCGACCCCGACGCCGCCGTCGACGCCTTCGCCACCAGCTACGCCCTCGCGACCTTGAGGGAGGACCAGTCCGCCGCCCTGCGCGCGATGGCCGTCAGCTTCCGCAGCCAGCACGCCTGGGACCGCCTCGACGCCGTCACCGCCAGGCTCGCCACCCTCGACCCCCAGGCCGCAGCGCGCCCCGAGCTGCGCCGCTGGACCCGCGACCTCGCCATCACCCGCCGCGACTTCGACGCCGCCCGCGCCCTCGACCCCCCGCCCGCCGTGGACGCCCTGCTCGCCGCCCTGGGCCAGGCCACCGCCACCGAGCTGCACGCCGACGACGCCTTCCCCTGGGACCACGACGGCGACGGCGTCCGCGAGCTGGCCGTCTGGGACACCCGGGGCAGGCACCTGACCGTGGTGAGCCCCGACGCCGCAGCCCTGACGCCGCTCGCCGCCCACACGCTGCCCAGCAGCGAGGCCCGGCTGTTTCCCCTCCAGGAGGCCCCCACCCCGGCCCTGATGAACGCCGGCAGCGACGCCTGCCGGGTGTTCGAGCGGCGCGACGGGGCGATGTCCCTGGTGTACGAGCGGACCTGCGAGCACGTCTTCGACGCCGAGAGCGCGGACCTCGACCGCGACGGGCGGTTCGAGCACTACGTCGCCAACGAGCGGGTGCTGGAGGTGCTGCAGGTCGACGCCGACGGCGCGTGGCACATGGCCCCCCACAAGGGCAGCACCGGCGCGCGCGCCTCCGAGGTCACCGGCCTGGAGTCCGCTGAGGTCGACGGGATCCGCAGCCTCTTCGCCGGGACCTCGCACTGGTCATCCTACGATGTGCGGCTGCTGCAACCCGCAGGCGACACCCTGTCCCTGATCGCCCGGCACCGGCTGTCCACCGTGCGCCGGCTCACCCTGCTGGCGGGCGCGCGGCTCCGCGCCGCCGCGCTGACCCTGCACGACCCCGATCAGCCCCTGAACCACCGCTTCTTCCGCCCCGGCACCCCCCAGGGCGTGCCCCGCGGGGTCCACCTGCTGTTCGTCGACGACCGGGGCCTGACCCTGGAGCGGACCCTGCCCACGCCCACGCCGCCCCGCCGGGAGCGCATCGACATCACGGGGCACCCCTTCCTGGAGCCGGACCCCATGTTCGCCGCCGACCTCGACGGCGACGGCCAGGACGAGCTGCTCCGCGGCGTCGAGGGCGCCTGGACCTGGATCTACACCGGCTTTGACGGGGAGGGCGTCGAGGAGCTGGCCCTGGAGGGGCTCATGCCCATCGCCGCCATGAACCTCGACGACGACCCCGCCGACGAGCTGCTGGTGCGTACCGTCGGCGGGGCGCACCGCCTCTGGGTGCTGGGCGCGGGCACCGACGCCCTGCCCGTCCTCCCCTCCGCGCCCACCGCACCCCGCCTGGTCCCGGACGCCGTGCCCCAGGGGCTGCGCGAGCCCTGGTCCCGCGCCGAGGAGCTGGTCGCGGTCGGCCTGGCCGAGACCGCCGCCGAGCGCTTCGACGCCCTGGCCAGCGTCAGCGTGGAGGCCTCCACCCGCGCCCTCGCCCGCCTGCGCGCGGCGGAGGTCCTGGAGGAGTCCGCCGCGTTCCACCAGGCCGCCGCGCGCTACCTCCAGGCCGCCGAGGACCCCGACAGCGCCGCGGTGGCCCTCGACGGCGCCCTGCGCTGCCTGCTCGCGGACCTGCGGCTGGAGGAGCTCCTGCCCGTCGCCGCGCGCCGCGCCGCGCTGCCCGAGCCCGTGCCCGACGCCCTCCGCGACGCCCTCGCCCGCCTGACCCCTGGCTTCGCGGACAGCGAGCAGGTCGCCGACTTCGCGGAGGGCCTGCCGACGTCCTGGCGCGTGGACCAGCCCTCCGGGGTCCGCCTGGATCGGGTCAACGGCGCGCTGAAGCTGCGGGGCGCGGGGGTCGAGCGCCTGCTCCACCAGCAGGTCGCCTGGACGGGCGATCCGGTGATGATCGAGCTGGAGATGACCCCCGGCCCGATGCTCTGGGCCGGCCGCTGGTCCTTCGGCCCGGAGGAGCCGCAGCCTCTCGACCTCTGGCGGTCGCTGAAGTGGCTGGCCAGCGGCGGCGGCGACGTCTCGTCGCGCTGGCTGAGCTGCCCCGACCTGCCCACGCTGCGCGAAGAGCCGGCCGAGCCCCCTCTGGTGGACACCCGGGTGGTGCTGCGCTGGACCTGGGACCCCGCCGTCGGCCGGGCCTCCTGCTCGCTGAGCGGGCCGGCGGGCATCTTCGCACATACCGTCTACGACACCCACCAGCAGCTGCTTTCGGAAGAGCCGTTCGCGCTGTCGCTCGCGTCCATCTCCGAGGCCGAGACCCCCTTCGAGCTGACCCTGCACCGGATCCGGACCCGGGGCCTCGCGCCGGTCGAGCAGCCCCCGGATCCCCTGGCCGAGGCCCGACGGGCCCTGGCGTTGGGGCGCCCCGGGGAGGCCCTCGCCCTGCTCCAGGCGAACCCCCAGGAGAGCTGGCCCTGGCGTCAGGCCCGGATCGTCGCCCTGGCGGGATCCGGCCAGCCGGCCGAGGCCACGCGCGTCCTCCGGGAGGCGCTGCGCCGCGACCCGGAGCTTCACGGGGACCTCGTCCCGATGCTGCGGCGGCACACCGAGCTGGTCGGGGCCGTCTACGTCGAGCTGTTCGGCGCCGCCGCGTGGACCCGGCTCGGCCACGTCTTCTTCACCGAGTTCTACCACCTCCCGGAGCTGGGGCGGGGCGACGCGCTGCTGCTCCGCTGGCTCGACGGGCTGCGGGAGGCGCCCCTCGACACCACCGCAGATCCGGAGACCCAGGGGCTTCACCCCATGCTGCTGGCCGCCCGCGCGGGGGCCTGGCGGCGCGCCGAGCAGCCTGGCGAGGCGGCGCTGGACGTGGCGCGCGGCCGCGCGATCGCCGAGGAGATCCTGGCGAGGCGGGGCGCGCAGGCCCACCACTACGTCCGCTTCGCCCTGCACCGCCTGCGCATGGAGCAGGCCTCCCTCGCCCTGATGGCCGGCGAGCCCGAGGCCGCGATCGACGCCCTGCTGGAGGCCATCGCGGACTCCGAGACCCCCGAGGTGCTCGCCGATCAGCTCGCCGCCATGCCCCGCTTCGACCCCCTGCACGACCACCCGGCCTGGGCCCGGATCGAGGCCGCCCGCAGGCTCACGCCTTGACGCGCTCGAACCGGGGGGCCAGGGCCGCGGGCAGGTGGATGCGCTGGACGCCGCCGACGTCGGTGACCGTGCCCACGGGGATGGTCACGACGTCCCCGTTGGGGGAGCGGACGTTGAGCCCCATCAGCCCCCCGTCGATGGCCCGGACCGCCGAGAACACCGCGCCGGCCGGGATCCGCGCGGCCAGCTCGGCGAGCGCGTCCTCCAGCGCGGCGGCGTCCCGGCTGGACAGGTAGAGCTGCGCCTGCTCCCGCCCCATGAGCGCGGCTGCCTCCGAGCCGTTCAGGAACAGGGAGCGGTAGGTCCGCAGGTCCGCGTCCCGGGCGGCCTGGAACACCAGCCGCCCCAGCTCGTCGTGGCTGACCGGGGCCCGGCGGCGGCGGCGCTGGCCGGCGCGCGGATCGCGGCGGTTCACGCTGCGGGACAGCAGGAACATGAGGAGCAGCACGATGACGATGAGCAGCAGGCGGCGGTTGCGCTGGGCGGCGGCCTCCTCCAGCGCGGCGTCCTGCTGGGCGCGCTGGCGGGCGTTGAAGCCGAGCTTTCGGGTGATGGTGTCCTGCCGCTCGGCCTCCAGGGCGTCCGGCGTCCCCTCGGCCTCGGCCTCGACCCCTTCGTCCGGAGCCCCGGTGTCCACCACCCTGTCCGGCGGCGGCTCCTGCGCTGGAGCCGGTGGGGACGCGAGCAGGATCGCGAGGAGGAGCGTCTTCATGTCCTGATGCCTTCCTTGGCTCCCTTGATTCTAGCGCGATCGCGGCGGCTTTCTCCAGGGGGTTTTCGCAGGGATGGGCGTTTCGGTATCGGTTGGGTGTAAGGATCTGTGTAAGAAGATGGGCCCTCTCGCGGCGCGCCCGCTCACCGCCCCGCTCGGCTGACCCGGACCGCCTCGGAGAGGTGGTCCACGAAGGCCCGGATCTTCGGCTCGAGGAAGGCGCGCTCGCGGTAGACCAACGACACGCGCTCCGGGTGGCGGAGCTGATCGGGCAGCACCTGCGTCAGGCGCCCGTCGGCGAGCGCGGCGGCCGCGAGCCGCGCGAACACCATCGCGATGCCCTGGCCCTGGATGGCGGCGTGCAGGCGCACCTCCATCTGGTTCGTGCACAGGCGGCCGTGTACCGGGATGGAGCCGCCGCCGCAGGCCGGCCAGTGCGTCTCCGGCGCGATGCCCGCCCGGTAGCCCACGATGCAGTCGTGGTCGCGCAGGTCCTCTGGCCGACACGGGGTGCCGCGCGCCTGGAGGTAGGCCGGCGAGGCCACGGCGATGCGCTCGTTGCGGACGAGGGGGTGGGCGATGAGGGAGGTGTCCTCGACGGGGCCGGCGCGCAGGGCGACGTCGAAGCCCTCGCCGACCAGGTCGACGTGGGCGCTGCTGGCGACGACCTCGACCTGCACCTCGGGGTATGCGTCGAGGAAGCCCACCAGCCAGCGCGCCAGGACCTGCTGCGGCGCGCCCGTCGGGACGGACACGCGCAGCAGGCCGCGCGGGACGTCATCGACGCGCCGGGCCTCGGCCTCGGCCTCGCGGGCGACCTGCACCACCAGCCTGGCCTTCGCGTACAGCGCCTCTCCAGCGGGGGTGACGCTGAGCCGGCGCGTGGTGCGGTGCACGAGGCGGACCCCCAGCCGCTCCTCGAGCCGGGCCAGGCGCCGGCTCAGGGTGGGGCGGGGCAGACCCAGGGCGCGGGCGGCGGCCGTCAGGCTGCCCTCCTCCACGACGGTGACCAGCTCCTCGAAGCCCTCGGCGGTGCTCATTCGTAATGTTTCCTGTCGACAGAAGCCTGAATTCCTTCATTGTACAGGATTTCAAACGAATCTACGTTCAGGGTGCAAGCACCGGAGAACACCATGAACAAGCTCAAGCTCGGATACGTCGCCGCCACCGCCCTGTTCTGCCTCGGCACCCTGCCCGGCGCGGTGATGGACATCGTCCAGCCCTCGATGATCGTCGACATGATGCACGCCATCGACATGCCGCTGTACATCCTCACGCTCGTCGGCGTCTGGAAGCTGCTCGGCGTCGTCGCCCTGGCCCTCCCGCGGCTCGGACGCCTCAACGAGTGGGCCTACGCCGGGTTCTTCTTCGACCTGACCGGCGCCGCCTGGTGCCACACCATGGGGGGCGACACCGCCGCGAGCGTCGTCACGCCGCTGGTGTTCCTCATCCCGCTGGGGGCGTCGTACCTGCTGCGGGAGGTGTCTGCTGGAACGGCGGGCGTGGTCGGTGCGGTGGGGGTGGGGGCGGCGGCGTGAGGAGTCGGCCTCAGGACCTCCGGCGTTTCCTCCGTTCCAGCCTCTGATGCTTCGTCTGGAGCGTGGCTGGGGTGCTGTCGCGGACCCGACCAGATCGGTACTCGGACTGGCGGTCAGCCAATTAGTCGCTTTTTGTCCCGTAGTCAGCTATTCTCCTGATCTTCACCCCTATCAGGAGTGGGAATGCGATGAACCGACAGCAACCAACTACTCCAGCCCTAACCGAGGCTACTAACGAGGTGTGGGCAATCATCCAAAGTGCCAAGTGCGCCAACGTCATTGCCATTGATGAGACACTTCAGGCGATGGTCAGCAGATCAGATGGTCTGGTTTCTTCACCGGCGCTGCCACTTTCGTCACGGACTTTTGCTCCCAACCAGAGTCACGGAGAGTAGATGCCATCGTGGAATGAGATCCTTCAGGAGATGAAGGAGGCGGGGGGCCGGCATGACAACATTCGCCGCAAGTATCTTCGTAGACTCTACCGGGTAACCGGTCGAAATGCCATCATCTATTACTCTGGTTGGCTGCACAAAACCGATGGAGCACCGGACATACTGGCCATCAATGATGACGACAAGAACGGCTTCATGGCAGCGGTACACAAACTGGATCGGTCAAAGGGTCTTGATCTAATATTGCATACCCCTGGTGGGGGCTTGGCGGCGGTGGAGTCCATTGTTGACTATCTGAAGCAGATGTTTGACTCCGATATTCGTGCTATCGTTCCGCAGATGGCGATGTCAGCTGGAACAATGATGGCCTGTGCATCCAAGACAATCATCATGGGGAAGCACTCCAACATTGGTCCCATCGATCCGCAGATTGCTGGTGTGTCGGCTCATGCACTGCTTGACACCTGGGAGGAGGCAAAAAGGGAGATTCAGGCCACCCCAACTCTTGCGAATCTTTGGTTGCCAGTTCTGCAGCGGTATCCGCCGGGACTACTGATTCAGTGTCGACAGAGCATCGAGTGGGCCAGCAAACTTGTGAAGAAATGGTTGATTGAAGGGATGTTTGATGGTGCTCCAGACGCAGATGATAAGGCGACTCAGATTGTCGACTATCTGAGTTCACACACAGCGACCCTTTCCCATGCAAGGCATGTTCATCGAGCCGATGCTCGCAGCAAGGGTCTGGTGGTGGTTGATTTGGAAGATGATCAGAAATTGCAGGATGCGGTATTGGCTGTCCACCATGCCTGTATGCAAACATTTACGGGCACCGGTGCCCACAAGATCATCGAGAACCATAAAGGAATTGCCTACATTCGTGCACGTTCAACCTACTTGATTCAAGAATAGGCACCACCAAGCCCGGCAATTTCGCCTGTATCCACCCGGCGAACGGTCATTGCCCCGTCGGCGTCGCCGTGTGACCTTCTCGCTCAAGCTTCTATGCCCGTGGCAGCTCAGCGATACGGCGGATCGGGTAGGTCGGCAGTCGCTTGAAGACGTCGACCAAGTAGGCGTGAGGATCGATTCCCTGCAGGAAGCAGCTCCCGATGAGCGAGTACAGGTCTGCGGCCGCGTTCGCGCCACCCGCTGAT
The DNA here is from genome assembly GCA_020632795.1 of Alphaproteobacteria bacterium. Classification (GTDB taxonomy): domain Bacteria; phylum Myxococcota_A; class UBA796; order UBA796; family CAJQPC01; genus JACKEV01. The sequence continues at coordinate 341,795 of JACKEV010000014.1, read as the reverse complement.
CCGGCGAAGAGCCAGTTCTTGCGGCGTATCCCCTCAGCTTGAGAAGAAGAAGTGGCCGGCCACCCAACGGATGGCCAGCCAGAGTTGTATGCTGGGGGGCTACAATTCAGCCCCGACGCCTAAACGCAAATTAAGCGTATCATATTCAACGAAGTCGGTCAAGAAGATCGCCGTAGGTTGGAATTTCTGCTGAGGCGTCATCCTGTTGGGTCCCTGCTTCTGGGTCGATTTCGACCAGAATCGTCCGCGTTCGAGGATAGGTAGCGACGCCTTCTTGCGACGATGGAAGAGGGGGGGAAGGGGCCGAATCTGTTAACTGAACACTCACTTTGGCCTGTCGTCCACCGATCCTGTTGTTCTTATCTTTGAATGCCGATTCAATGAGTTGGGCCAACTTTTTGTACTTAATATCGATCTGACTAGCAAAAAACTCCCTTAGATGCCGATGGGCGTTGGTGTCTTGCCATCCCTCGACGAACGACTGACCGATTGTCTTCTCCAATACGAAGTAAGAGACGGCCAACACACTGCCGGTAATCCACAGTGAACCGGGTTTGGCGTCTACGATCTTGAGTCGTCGATTTCGATATCGACGTAGTCGTTCAAGACTGGCGTCTTTCACCACGTCTGATCGTAGGAAACCTTCGGCAAACCTCTCCACATCTCTACGATCCGATTCGTATAAGGCACGTTCCAAATCCCCAAACACATGAAGTATCATTTTGGGATCAATTGATGAACGCTCATGACCAATGTGCACGCTCACAAAAATGTCTAGGTTGGAATACCTCACCAAATTCTCCAGTTCGTGGATAAAGAAATGCTTGTATATCTATCAAGATGTTCAGCCAAAGTCCAGAATGAGCGTTAATACCGTAAAATGATGGGCATACTGGAGTCCCGATAGAGGTTTTTCGAGGAGGTTTGACAGATAATCTGGATGAGTTGAACGTGAGAAACTATGCCCAATCCGTACCATTTCGTTTCACCCAGATTACCCACCTCCATCCCAACGCGCGCTCCACTATGCGCCCTCAGTATCCACGGTTCCACGATGCCCCACAGGACTCCCCGTCCCGAGGCGGGCATTTACGATCCCCCAAGCCTTATCCAGTCTTTGTCCTTGGATTTTCCACCGATTTATGCCACACACGCCACTGTGTAGGCACGCGCATGCGCTCGGGTTCCATGGTAAGACGACTCAGTAGCGCCCACGATCAGTCAACTGGTATTCTCGTCCCGACGACCTTGGCGAGTCTTCCAGTCCGGGTCCAGATGGACGAGCAGACGGTCAGCCCGGCAAGGCCGCGAAGGGGGTGACCTGGAGGAGCCCCCTCCTTCCTGGCAGGCGGTGAGGCTCCATCACCACCCGAGGGTCTTGCCGCGATCAGCGCCGCGCGTTGACCCCACCACCAAGGCGACGGGATCACCGCGAGGTCCGTCGGGTCGAGCCTCTCGCTCACTGAGAGCAGCCCAACGAGTCGACTCCGCCCACCCCGCCGAGCCGTCACCCGACCACGACGACACACCACGCCACGCGCCGGCCCCTCCACAGAGGCCGATGCTCACCACAACACCACACAAACCACCAACCCGAGCTACCTCACCCAGAAATCAAAGTAGTACAACCGCGAATAGTCCCCATGCCCCCCGTCCTCATGCAACGACGTGATCCGGAACAGGTCCACCTCGTTCGAGTACGTGAAGATGTCCGCGGTGCTCCAGGTGTAGGTGCCGGCCGAGGTCGTGCTGCAGGTGTAGTTCGGCTCGTAGGCGTACTCGCTGGCCGAGTAGTTGCACTGGTCGCCGGTGGCGCCCGCGTTGTCCTGGCACCACATGTCCTCCTCCGTGCCCGCGCTGTCGACGATGTAGAAGAAGGTGCCCGAGTTCTCCATCGAGTAGCCGTAGTAGTGGAAGTCGAACAGGACCTCCCCGCCGTTGGGGATCTCGACGTCGTACTCGTAGGACATCACGTCGCAGCCGTGGGGGTTGGAGTAGTCCGACCACTGCATGTAGTTCGAACCCTCGGTCCACTCGCCCATGTTGTTGAACAGCTCGGTCATCGTGGACTCGAAGTCCGGGAGGGTCTCGCCGTCGTTCTCCCGGTCCCAGGAGACCGCCAGGGTCCAGCCGCCGCCGTCGGTGGTCATGTCGCAGGTGTACAGGGTCGCCGTGCCCGTGCTCGTCGGATCCAGGTAGTAGCTGCCGTCGCCCGTGGAGCTGCCCGTCACCAGGATCTCGTTGCAGGACTCCGCCGCGCACAGGCTGTCGCTGCCCAGCAGGCCGCTGTCCGCGACCCCGTCACAGTCGTCGTCGATGCCGTTGCACTGCTCGGCGGCGCCCGGGTTGATCGCGACGTCGCCGTCGTCGCAGTCGGTGTCGTCGGCGACGTAGCCGGAGGGCGCGTCGCAGGCCTGGGTGGTGCTCGCGCTGTCGCCGTAGGTGTCGCTGTCGCTGTCCAGGTAGAAGGTGCTGCCCGTGGCGGTGTCCACGTCGCTGTCGTCGTCATCCACCAAGCCGTCGCAGTCGTTGTCCACGCCGTCGCACACCTCGGCGGCTGAGGTGTTGATGGCCGCGTCGGTGTCGTCGCAGTCGTCTGTGTTGGAGACGTAGCCGGTGGGCTGGTCGCACTGGGTCAGGGTCAGGCGGGTCGCGCCCTCGCCGTCGCCGTCGTAGTCGGCGTACCAGGTGCTGGCGTCGGCGGCGTCGTCCTCGTCGGTGGTGCCGTCGCAGTCGTTGTCGACGTTGTCGCACACCTCGGTGGCGGCGGGGTTGACGGCGCTGTCGCCGTCGTCGCAGTCGCTGCGGTCGCTGACCGTGCCCGAGGGCTGGCTGCAGGCGCGGGTGGAGGCGCTGGCGTCCCCGTAGCCGTCGCTGTCGCTGTCGTCGTACCACAGCGTGGCGTCCACCGCGCCGTCCTCGTCCACCGTCCCGTCACAGTTGTCGTCGATGCCGTTGCACAGCTCGGCCGCGCCGGGGTTGACCGCGCTGTCGCTGTCGTCACAGTCGCTGTTGTCGCTGACCGTGCCCGAGGGCTGCTCGCAGGCACGCTGCACGCTGCCGGCGTCCCCGTAGCCGTCGCCGTCGCCGTCGCCGTAGAAGGTCTCGGCGTCGCTGGCGTTGTCGTCCACCGTGCCATCACAGTCCTGGTCGACCTCGTCGCAGGTCTCCTCAGCGCCGGGGTGGATGCCCGGGTCGCCGTCGTTGCAGTCGCTGTCGTCCCCGACGAAGCCCTCGGGCTGGTCGCAGCTCAGCACCGCGGCGGCCGGGTCGCCGTAGGCGTCGCCGTCGGTGTCGGCGTACCAGGTGTCGGCGTCCACCGCGCCGTCCTCGTCGACCTGACCGTCGCAGTTGTTGTCGATGTCGTCGCAGACCTCGGTGGCGCTGGGGTTGACCGCCCGGTCGCCGTCGTCGCACTCCTCGCAGGCCGCGTAGCCGTCGCCGTCGTTGTCCGCGAAGCCCACGCTGCCGTCGCAGTTGTAGTCGTTGGGGTCCGAGCAGTCGTCCTCGGTCGCGCCGGGGTGGTAGCTGACGTCGGTGTCGTTGCAGTCCCCGCCCACCTCGACGTAGCCGGTGGGGGCCTCGCAGGCAGTCTGGGCGCCAGCGTCCGCGCCGTAGCCGTCCCCGTCGCCATCGGGGTACCAGGTCCCCGCGTCGGAGGCGTTCTCGTCGGCGAAGCCGTCACAGTTGTTGTCCAGCCCGTCACAGACCTCCGGGTTGCCGGGGAACATGTCGGGGTTGGTGTCGTCGCAGTCCTCGGTCGCCGGGGTGCCGTCGCCGTCCTCGTCGACCGGCATGGGGTCCACGATCCCGGTCTCGTCCTGGAGTTCCTTGTTGCGGCAGGCCACGGCCAGCACGAGCAGCAGGGGGAGTGAGCGCATCTTGCCTCCATCGTTCATCTTGGCGACCGTAAGTATACGATGAAGAGGGCCCCGGACGAGGCCGTGATAGCCTCCTTCGCTGGAGGCCCCCCTGTCCGATCCCTGCTGGGCGCTGCTCGCCCCCTGCTGGCACCTGCTGGAGCAGAGCGGGCTCGTCCCGGAGCACCTGACCCCCCGGCTGGACCTCCTGCGGCCCCCGGTGCTCGTGGTGGGGGCGGGCCAGGGGCTGTTGGTGGAGGCGCTCGTCGCCGCCGGCCGGGGTCCGGTGGAGGCGGTCGACGCCAGCCCGGAGATGATCGAGGCCGCCCGCGCGCGGCGCGGCGTGCAGGTGCGCCTCGCGGACGCCGCCGCGCTGCCCTACGACCGCGACGCCTTCGGCGCTGTGGTCGTCGCCACCGGCGTCCTGAGCGGCGACCCCTCCGAGACGCCCATCCTCGCGGAGCTTCGGCGGGTGCTCCGGCGCGGCGGGCGCGGCCTCATCGCCCTCTACCACCCCACCCCCTGGCAGCGCCGGACCCTGGGGCGGGTCGGCGTGCTGGCCGACGGGGCGCTGCGCCGGGACCGCATGGTGGCCCTGTGGGCGCAGCCCGATGCCTGGCCGGTCCTGGTGGCGCGCTGGACCGGGCGCCGGAAGCTCTCCGGGGCCGACCGGCGGCTCCTGGAGGCCCTGAGCCAGGAGATGGGGCCCCTGGCCGCCGCCCTGCGCGCCCGCGGCCAGGACCCGGTGGACACCCTCACCCGCGCTTTCGCCGCCCCCGTGCCCGCCTGCGACCCGGACACCCTGGGCGCCTGGGTCGCCGCCGCCGGCCTGCGCCTGGTGGACCAGCAGGCCGAGGACGAGGTGCACCTCGCGATCGTGGAGCCGGCCTGATGCCCCGCCGGGTGCTGGACCCCACCGCCGAGCGCCTGGACCGCCCCGGGGTCATCGACATGATCTACCCCATCGCCCACGACCTCCCGACCCCCGCGCCGATCCGCCGGGCGCTGGAGCGGGCCGCCCGCCGCGCCGACCGCTACCCCCACGGCGAGGCCGCGGTGCGGGAGGCCCTGGGGGCGTATGTGGGGGTCTCGCCGGAGGCGGTGCTGCCCACCGTCGGCGCCACCGGGGCCCTGGACCTCGCCTGCCGGACCTGGCTCGCCGGGCGGCGGGCGGCGGTCGCCACCCCGGCGTTCTGGCAGCTCGTGGACGCCCCCGACCGCAACGGCGCGCGGGTGTCCCTGCCCCCCGTGGCCGACCCCGACGCGGTGCTGGACGCCTTCCGGGAGGCCGACGGGGTGCTGCTCTCGGCGCCGAACAACCCCACCGGCCAGCTCCTGGACCCCGCGCTGCTCGACGCCCTGCTGGCGGTGTCCCGGGGGCGCCCGGTCATCGTGGACGAGAGCTACGCCGACGTGGCCGGGTTCACCGCGATCACCGCGGAGATGCACCCGGACCTGGTGGTGGTACGGGGCTTCAAGACCCACCTCATCCCCGGGGCGCGGGCGGGCTACCTCGTGGGCCACCCCGCGCGCGTCGCGCAGCTCCAGCAGCTCCGGCTGCCCTTCGCGCTGAACGTGTTCGCCGAGGCCGCCGTGCTGGCCGTGCTCCACCACATCGACCTCATCCGGGGGTGCTGGGCGCAGCTCCGCGCGGACCTGCGCCACCTGGAGGCGGGCCTCGCCGCGCTGGGCGGGCAGCTCACCCCCAGCCACGCGGTGTTCGCCTGCTGGCGCCACCCCGAGGCCATCGCCATCGCCCGCGCCCTCGCAGAGGCCGATGTCTACGTGCTCTCTGCAGAGCGGCCTGTCATCGTGGGCATGCCGTCGGACCACCTGCGGCTGACGGCGCGGGGTCGGGACGTGACGGAGCGGGTGTTGGGGTTGATGGCGACGCTGCCGGCGCTCAATCCTCGCTGATCCCCTTCCCCTTCACCGGCGGGTACGCGGGCGCCCGCAGGCCGCCCAGGAAGTCGTCGGCGGCCTGCTCCAGCCGGGCGCGCACCTCAGCCAGCTCGGGCAGGCCGGCGATGTTGTCGACCTCGTGGGGGTCCCGCTCCAGGTCGTACAGCTCGGTCAGCTCGGGCTTGCGCCGGGCGTTCCGATAACGGCACAGCTTGTAGCGCTCATCCCGGGCCATGTGCAGCCAGGGCCAGCGCCGCTCGTCGGGGGCGCCCAGGGTGGCGAAGGCGCACGTCCGCGGGTCCGCGGGCTCGCCGAGCAGGGCGGCGCTCTGGTCCCGCCCGGAGATGGGCAGGGCGTCGAGGCCCCCGCCCACGCCCACCAGCCCCGCCACGGTCGGCCAGAGGTCCACCTCGCTCACCAGGCCGTCGTAGCGGGAGCCCGCCTCGATCACCCCCGGCAGGCGCATCAGGGTGGGCTTCCGGCAGGCCGGGTCGAACATCTGGCTCTTCAGCCAGAGGCCCTTCTCGCCGCACATGTCCCCGTGATCCGAGGTGAACACCACCAGGGTCTTCTGCGCCAGGCCCAGCCGGTCCAGGGCGTCCAGCAGCCGCCCCACGAGGTGGTCCAGCCAGGCGGTCGCGCCCAGGTAGCGGGCCAGCACCAGCCGGGTGTGGGCCTCGGTCATGTCGCCCCAGCGGTACTTCTTCCAGGTCTGACGCGCAGCCTGGCTGCCCTCGCGGTCCTCCGCCCGCACCACCGGCAGGGTCACGTCGGCCGGGTCGAACAGGTAGTAGAAGTCCTCGGGCATCGCGAAGGGGTAGTGGGGGGCCCGCATGGAGACGTAGAGGAAGAAGCGCTCCTCCCGGTGGTCCTCCAGCCAGCGCAGGGCCTCCTCCACCAGGATCCAGTCGGTGTTCTCGCGCTCGCTGATCTGGGGGGTGCCGCCGAAGTTGAAGGGCATCGTGGCGAAGGCGATGGCGTCCTCGATGTCGGGGCTGCTGGGGATCACGCCCTCCTGCCAGCCGTCCTCGACCGCGCGCCACCGGGGCCCGGCCTGGGGGGAGAGCACCGTGTCGAAGCCGAAGGTCTGGTTGGCCTCGTCGTTGTCGGTGTGCAGCTTGCCGATGCAGGCGGTGCGCAGGCCCTGGGCGCCGAAGTAGGAGGCCAGGGTGGGAGTGCGGGCGTCGAACACGTACCCGTTGAGGAACACCCCGTGCTCCAGGGGGTGCAGGCCGGTCAGCATGCTCTGGCGGGTGGGCGCGCAGGTGGGCGCGGTGGCGTAGACCTTCGAGAGCCGCATGCCCTGGGCCGCCAGGGCGTCCAGGCGCGGCGTGCGGGCGTCGGGGTGGCCGACGTGGCCCAGGAAGTTCGGGTTCAGCTCGTCGGCGCTGATGTAGAGGACGTTGAGGTCCCCCGCCACCGCGGGGGCGACGAGGTCCCCGCTGCGCTGGCGGAGGCCCCAGGCCACAGCGCCCGTCGCGGCCAGCGCCCCCGCTCCCGCGAGCAGGCGGCGCCGGGTCAGCGGGCTCTTCGTGTCGTCCAAGGGTTCCCTCCTCTGACCCCCGAGACACGCCACGGCCCGAAACGGATCAGGCTACGCTCATGGCCACCCCCGGCGGAGAGGTCAAGTGCGTTGGATCACCCTGGCACCCCCACCCCGACGCTCCTGCCGAGTACCGGCGGGAGTTGGTGCGTGCTCCGTGTCGCCCGACGAGCCGCCGCGTGTCCGGACACGTCAGGTGAGGCGGACGGCGCGGAGGGCGTGCCAGGGGCGGCGCAAACTCGGCAGGAGCGTCGGGGTGGGGGTGCTGACTCTGTTGAGCGCCTGCACGGCTCCGGCGCCGCCGTCGGTGCTGGTGGTGACCCTCGACACGACCCGGGCCGACCACATCGGGGCCTACGGCTACCGCCCCGCGACCACCCCCACCCTGGATCGGCTCGCCGCCGAGGGGACCCGCTTCGCCCGCGCCTACAGCGCGTGCCCGCTGACCATCCCCAGCCACGCTACGATCTTCACCGGGGTCTACCCGCCCTCCCACGGCGTCCGCGACAACGGGGACTTCGTGCTGGGGCCCGAGGCGGTGACCCTGGCGGAGCGCTTCGCGGCGGCGGGCTGGACCACCGCCGCGTTCACCTCGGCCTTCCCCACCCAGGCGCGCTGGGGCCTGGAACAGGGCTTCGCCACCTACCACGACCCCCTGGAGCGCCTGCCGACCCAGCTCGACTGGCGCGACGAGCGCCGCGCGGACGAGGTGGTCGACGACGCCCTGGCCACCCTGGCCGACGCCGAGGGGCCGCTGTTCGTGTGGGTCCACCTGTTCGACGCCCACTGGCCCTACGACCCGCCGCCGCCCTACGACGTCGAGCACGAAGGCCGGCCCTACGACGGGGAGATCGCCTTCGCCGACGCCCAGCTCGGGCGCCTGCTGGCGGCCTGGGACGCCGCCCGCCCTCGCAGCCTCGTGGTCGTGACCGCCGACCACGGCGAGGGCCTGGGGGACGGCGGCGAGCGCACCCACGGCTTCCTGCTCCACGACGGCACGATCCGGGTGCCGCTGATCCTCCGGGGGGAGGGTGTGGCCGCCGGGCAGGTCGTCGAGGACCCCGTCGGGCACGTCGACATCGCCCCTACCGTGCTCGCCATCGCGGGGCTGCCCCCGGCCGAGGGGCTCCAGGGGCAGGACCTGCGGACAGGGGGCAGCGAGGCCCTCTACGCCGAGGCCCTGACCGGCCAGTTCAACCTCGGGCTGGCCCCGCTCCACGCCATCACCGAGCCCGCCGGACGCTACACCGAGGGGCGCTGGGGGGCCTGGTACAGCGCCCACGGCGACCGGGTGTCCTGGCTGGCCGAGACCGGGCGCCCCCTGGACGCCGAGGCCGCCCGCCTGGCCGCGCTGCGGGCCAGCCTGGAGGAGGTCAGCGCCCCCGCCGCCGCCCTGGACCCCGCCGCGCTCCAGCAGCTCCAGGCCCTGGGCTACATCGGCGGGGACGTCACCGCCGAGGCCGGGGACATCGACCCCCGCGACGTCATCGACCTCATCCCGCTGACCTGGATGGCCCGCCAGGCCATCGGGGAGGGCCACCTGCCCGAGGCTCAGGCGACGATCGCCCGGCTGGAGGAGCGCATGCCCGAGACCTGGGGCGTGGCGCTGCTGCGCGCCCAGCTCCTCCAGCGGCAGGGGCGCTTCGACGAGGCGGCCGAGGCCTTCGCCGACCTCTACCTGCGCAGCCCCAGCAGCACCGTGGCGCTCCAGCTCGCCGGGCTGGCGGCGCGGCAGGGGGCCTGGGCCGAGGCGCTGGGCTGGTACCAGGACGCCCTGGCCCTCCAGCCGGCGAGCCCCGAGGCGATGGCGGGGGAGGTGCGCTGCCTCCAGGCCGAGGGCCACCGCGCCGCCGCCCAGGAGCGCGCCGCCCGATACCTGGCGATCTACCCCGACCACGCGCAGCTCGCGGTCATGCAGGCCGAGATGCTGCTGGCCGACCAGCGGGTCGAGGAGGCGCTGGAGCAGGCGCAGTGGGCGCTCCGCCGCATGCCGGGCAACGCCTGGGCCTGGTCGGTGGTGGCCGAGGCGCTGTGGGCCCAGGGCCGCGCCGACCCCGCGATCGAGCACCTCACCGAGGCCCTGCGCCTGGACCCCTTCGACCTGCCGGTGCGGGTGCGCCTCACCCGCTGCCTGCTGGAGGTGGGCCGCAGCGCAGAGGCCGCCCGGACCATCGCCCCGGCGGCGCGGCTGTGGCCCGAGGACGAGGCCATCGCGGCGCTGAAGGCCGAGGCGGACGCGGCGCTGGCCGCGGCGCGGTGAAGCTCGTAACCAACCGGTTACATACCCCCCATGCACCCCCTCGACGCCCTCGGCAGCCCCGTCCGCCGCGACATCCTGCGGGAGCTGCGCGCGGGGCCGCGCTCGGTGCAGGACCTCGCCGACCGCTTCCCGGTGAGCCGCCCGGCCATCTCCCGGCACCTGCGCGTCCTGCGGGACGCCGGCCTGGTGGACGCCCGGCCCGACGGCAACCGCACCCTCTACACCGTCCGCCTCCAGGGCTTCGCCTCGGTCCGGGACTTCCTCGATGAGTTCTGGGACACTGCGCTCGCCCGCCTCGTGGAGCTGTCCCAGGAATGATCGACAAGTCCGTGCTGCTGCAGGTCCCGCCGGAGCGGGCGTTCGAGCTGTTCACCCGCCGGATCAGCGCCTGGTGGCCCCCCGACCGGCGCCACACCGGCGACCCGGCGAGCACCCTCACCCTGGAGCCGACCGGGCGCTTCTGGGAGCGCGGGGGCGACGGCCACGAGGTCGAATTGGGCCGGGTGGTGGCCTGGACCCCGCCCGAGCGCCTCGTCCTCGACTTCTACCCGGGCACGGGGCCGATGCAGCCCACCCGGGTGGTCGTCACCTTCCAGCCCGAGGCCGGGGGCACCCGGGTCCGGGTCGTGCACACCCCGGGGGCCTGCGACCCGGCGCTGTGGGAGGGGCGCGTGGCGCTGTTCCGAGGCGGCTGGGACAAGGTGCTCGCCGGGATCTCCGCTTTCTCCTCCCTTGCTTGATGGTAACCAGAGCGTTACCTGTGCGCCGCCCCCCAGCCCGGAGCCGACCGTGAAGTCCTTCCGCACCCGCACGATGATCCACGCCTCCCCCGACGCCATCTGGTCCGCCCTGACCGACGCGGCCGACTACCCCCGCTGGAACCCCACGGTCACCAAGGTCGAGGGCGACATCGTCAGCGGCGGCACCATCAAGGTCTTCGCGACCATCAGCCCCGACCGCGCCTTCCCGGTCAAGGTCTCCCGCTTCGAGCCCGGCCGGGTCATGGAGTGGTCCAGCGGCATGCCCCTCGGCCTGTTCAAGGGCGTGCGCACGTTCACGATCACCCCCGAGGGCGAGGGCGTGGCCTTCGAGATGGAGGAGGTCTTCTCGGGCCTGCTGGAGCCCCTCATCGGCCGCACCATCCCCGACCTCCAGCCCGAGTTCGAGAAGTTCGCCGCCGCGCTCAAGGCCGAGGTCGAGGGGTGAAGGCCCCCCGCCGCGTCGTCGTCCTGGGGGCGGGGGCCATCGGCGCGGGGCTGGGCGGCCTGCTGTTCGCCGCCGGCGCCCCGGTCACCTTCGTCGCCCGCCGCCTGCACGGCGAGGCCCTGCGCCGCGACGGCCTGGACCTGCGCCTGCCCGGGGGCCACCGGCAGCTGCGGGTGCCCACCGTGCCCACCCTCGCCGCAGCGCAGGTCACCCCCGACGACCTCGTGCTGGTGGCCGTCATGGCGCAGGACACCGCCGCCGCGCTCGACGGGCTGGACCCCGCGGTCACCGTGGCGAGCTTCCAGAACGGCCTGACCGGCGTCCGCGAGGTCGCCCGGCGCGGGCACCCCACCCTGGGCGCGATGGTCTACGTGCCCGCCGTGCGGCGAAGCCCCGGCGTGGTGGCCCTGCACGGTGACCCGGTGCCCGGCATGGTGCTGGTGGGGCGCTGGCCCACCGGGCACCACCCCTGGTCCATCTGGCTGGCCCTGAAGCTCAGCGAGGCCGGCGTGCGCGCCGACCCCGTCGAGGACATCGAGCGCTGGATCCTGGCCAAGCTCGTCACCAACCTGGGGGGCATCGTGGCCGCGCTCTGGGACCAGCGCCCGCCCTGGATCCTGGACGCGGTCGAGGCCGAGGCCCGCGCGGTCTTCGCCGCCGCCGGCCTGGACGTGCCCTCGGTGCGGGCCCTTGTCGAGCGGGTCGGGCCTCTGGACGCCGCCCCGGTGGACGGCCAGCCCCGCATCGGCGGCTCCACCCGGCACGCCCTGCGGCGCGGTCAGCGCCTGGAGACCGACCACCTCAACGGCGAGATCGTCGCCTGGGGGCAGCGGCTGGGCGTGGACACCCCGGTCAACGCCGCGCTGGTGGAGTTGGCCCACGAGGCCACGCGGGAGGGCCTGGAGCCCGGCAGCCTGGCGCCGGACTACTTGGCCAGCTTGCGGCCCTCGGCGTCGGTGTAGCGGTCCAGCAGGATCATGATGAGGTCGTAGATGACCCAGACGCCGCAGCCGCCGGCGGTGAGGAGCTGGATGACGCCGATGCCGATGTGGCCGGTGTAGAACCGGTGGACGCCCAGCGCCCCCAGGAAGAAGCAGAGCAGCAGGGTGATCGTCCAGTTGCGTTCGCTGGTCTCGGGCATTTGCACCTCTCCGTCGATGTGCGCACGTAGCCTCAGCGCTCCGGCGGCGCCAGCGCGGACGTGGCATGATCCGCCCCATGCCTCGCTGGACCACCGTGAACGCCGCCGCGCGGGTCTACCGCGCCGACTACACCTTCGGCAGCGGGGGCCTGGCCACCTGCACCGCGATCGGGCTGGAGGGCGACGGGCTCGCCCTCATCAGCCCCCCGGCGGGCAAGCGCGCGGAGCCCATCCTGGCGGAGCTGGACGGCCTGGGCCGGGTCGAGGCCGTCGTCGCGCCCAACGGCAACCACCGCCTGGGCATCCCCGGCGCCGCCGAGCGCTACCCGGAGGCCGGGGTGTTCGCCCCCGAGGGGGTGGTCGAGCGGATCCAGGAGCGCAGCCCCCGGCCCGTCCAGCCCCTCGCCGCGCTCCAGGAGCGCCTGCCCGAGCCGGTGGCGCTGTTCGCGGCCCCCCACGTCGTCAAGCCCGACCTGATGGCCCGGGTCACCGTGGACGGGGGCGCCATCTGGGTCCTCCACGACCTGCTGGTCAACCTCTCGGAGATGCCGTCCAACCCGGCGCTGCACGCGCTCTTGTGGGTGCTGGGCTTCCGGGTGGGCCTGCGCATGAACCGCATGGCCTGCCGGGTGGTGTACCGGGCCGACCGCCGCGCCTTCCCGACCTGGCTCAGCGAGGCGCTGGCCGAGCACCCCCCGGTGGCCTTCGTGCCCGGCCACGGCCCCGTGGTGGACGACGACGAGGGCCTGGCCCGCTTCCGGGAGGTCGCCGCGGCGGGCTGGTAGGCGCCTACCCGCCGAAGGCCGCAGACAGGCGCGGGTAGCGTCGCTTCATCTCCTCGGGGTCGTCGAAGTCCCAGCCCGTGCCCAGGTCCGGCAGCGGGGTCGCCGGCAGCTTGGGGTAGTCGCCGGTCCGCTCCTGGAAGATCCACGGCGCCACGGCGAGCAGGTCCGGGCACTCGGCCTCGTCCTCGGCCAGCTCCACCAGGGCATCGGGATCCGACAGCACCCGCTCGAAGGCCTCACGCCCGTTGGCGATCAGCCAGGCCCGGAAGTAGTCGAACCCGTCGTCCGAGCAGCCCCCGTTGAGCAGGTAGGCCGCGCCCCACACGTCCCATCGGTAGGCGCGCGCGAGCAGCCCCTGGAGGACGCGCTGGAAGTCCAGCAGCTCGACGTCCGGGAGCCTTCGGAGGAGCACGTCGAGCCCCTCGACGCTCGCCTCTCCGTCGGCGTCGATCATGTCGGCCGCCTCGATGAGGGCCCAGAACGCCTGCTCGGTCATCGGCTCCTCCGTCTCATGCCACCAGGCTGCACAGCCATGCCGCCGCGAAGGCCGCGTAGTTCCCCACCGCGTAGCCCAGCAGCGCCATCAGGATGCTCACCGGCACCAGCCGCTCGTCGTGGTGGGCGGCGACCACCGGCGCGCTGGCCGCGCCCCCGATGTTCGCCGCGCTGGCGATCGCCGCGCTGTGCACGTCCACCCGCAAGAGCCGCGCCGCCACCAGCAGGAAGGCCCCGTGGATGAGGATCCACAAGTACGCCCCCGCCACGAAGGGCAGGCCCTGCCCGGCGAGCGCCTCCACCGAGGCCCGCGCCCCCATGACCCCCACGAACAGGTACACCAGCGCCATCGCCACGGTGTGGCTGCCCGGGATGCGCCGGGCCGGCGTGAACGAGAGCCCGATGCCCAGGGTGGTCACCAGCAGCACCCGCCAGGTCGAGGTGCTCAGCACCGGCGGCAGCTCGGGGAGCTGCGCGGCGACCGCGGCGGCCGCGTACGCCCCGCCCGCCCCCAGGGCGAGCAGCGCCAGCAGGTGCCGCAGCTCGGGGCGGCCCTTGTCCTGGCTCAAGGCCGCGGCGGCCTCCTGCATCGCGGCGAGCCGCGCCTCGTCCACATGGGTGAAGCGGTTGAACCACGGCGCCAGCTCCTTGCTGCCCAGCAGCAGGGGCAGCCACACCAGGTACACCGCGTGGTCGGCGATCACGGCCAGGCCGAACATCTCGCCGGGGGTGTCGAGCCCCTCGGCCACCGCCGCCATGTTGCCGGTCCCCCCGATCCAGGACCCCGCCAGCGCCCCGTAGCCCTTCCAAGCCTCGGGCCCCAGCCAGCCCTTCACCGCCGCGAAGCCGATCGGCGCCCCCAGCACCACCCCGGCGGTGCCGGCGAGCATCACCAGCACCCCCCGCCCCATCACCCGCACCGCCGCGCCCACGTCGATGTCCAGCAGCAGCAGGACGAGGAACATGGGCAGCAGGTTCGCCCGCATCCAGTCCCAGGTGGGGCTCTCCAGCGGGATCACGCCGGTGTTCGAGAGCACCGCCGGGATCATGTAGATGAACACCAGCGGCGGGAAGTAGCGGAACAGCCGCCAGCCGGTGCGCTTCTCCAGGTAGAACCACAGCGCGGCGTTGCCGGCGAGCAGGGCGATGAGCCCGGCCGAGTCGGAGAGGAGGGGGTCGGTCACGCCGGGCTTCCCAGGCTTCGGGTCAGGCGGAAGGACGCGATGTCCCACCGCGTGGCCACGTAGCCCCCATCCCGGCTGGCCGCCCGCGCCCAGACCTCGCCCATGTTCCAGGACCCGCCGCGCATCGGGCAGGTGTCCTCGGGCCCCATCGCGTCCAGCTCGGCCTCGGTGGCCAGCAGCGCGCGCCCGTCGCGGATCCGGTAGCGCCAGGCCTGAACAGGTTGCGGGCACCAGTCCCGCAGGTTGCCCCCCAGGCCGCGCACCCCGTAGGGGCTCTCGTCGGCGGGAAAGCCCCCGACCCCCGACGGGTAGGAGCGGCCGTCGCGGCTGAGGAAGGTGCACGCCCAACCCGGGTCGAAGAAGTCGCCCCAGGGGAAGCGCCGACCGTCCGTTCCACGGGCGGCCTTCTCCCACTCCAGCTCGACCGGCAGGCGCCAGGGCAGGCCGTCCCGCGCGGCGGCCCAGCGGGCGTAGGCCCGGGCGCTGGCGATGTCGACCTTGAACACCGGCCAGTCCGCCGCCCACAGGTCCCCCTCCGCGTCGGGCACCCGCACGAAGCGCCCCTCGGCGTCGCGGCCATAGAGCATGGGGTTGCTGGCCGAGGCGGGCCCCGAGTCGGCGCGCGGCGCCCACCGCAGGGCCTCGGCCTCGCGCCCCTGGGCGACGAGGTCGTCAAGGAAGGCGATGTACTGGGTGTTGGTGACCGGGAAGCGGCGCATCACGAAGGCGTCGACCCACACCCGCGTGGCGGGCATGGGGTGGTTCGCCTCCGGGTCACCGCCCGCCAGGAACCAGCCCGCAGGGACGTAGCAGTCGTCCGGGCCCAGCGCGTCGACCGGGGGCAGGCGGATGGCGTGGGGCACCCGGCCGCCCGGGGGGACGTGGTCGACGTGCTCGGCGCGGTCGATCGTGACCGGGAGGCGGACCTCGGCGCGCCCCGGGTGACGGAGCACCACGAGGTAGCGGCCCATCTCCAGCGGGACGGCGTTCAGCGGGGTGGGGCCGAGGCGGCGCACCGACCTGGGCACGAGGCGGCGCCGCTCGGGCACATAGCGGAGCAGCTCGGCGATCGCGCCGGGGGGATCGGTGTGAAGGGTGAGCGCGCCGGTGCCGAGGAGCAGCCCCGCGAAGCGCCCGTCGTCCACCGCGCGCAGCTCGCGCTCAGCGCGGCGGGCCGCGGCGACGTCCCGGCGGGCCTCGGACTCCAGGAGGCGCGCGCGGTGGACCTCGGCGAGCAGGCTCTGGGCCTCGGACAGCTCCGGGGCGTGGCGCAGCGCCGCCTCGGCCGCCAGGACCGCGGACTGCTCCAGGGCGTCGGCCTCCTCCTCCAGCCGGGCGGCGTCATCCTCGACCGCCCAGGCGGAGGCGCGGGCCTCGGCCGGGCCGTGCTTGGGGGCCACCTCGAGCATCTCGTGGACCCGCTCGCGCAGCGCGGCGGCCTGGCGGCGGCGGGGCAGGACCCGGGAGAGCTGCTGGCGGGCCGACTGGAGCTGTTCGTTCGCCTCGGCGCGCCGACGGGCCCCCTCCAGCACCTCCTGCAGGGCCCGGGCCAGGGGCCGGGCGTCCGGGAAGCGCTGCTCGGGCTCGAACGCCATCGCGCGGCGGCTGATGGCGGCGCAGTCCTCGGCGAAGCCCTCCATCTGCGGCGCCCGGCGCACCTCCCCCCGGGCCACGCGGCCCAGCAGCACCGACAGCTCCGAGGGCTGCACCACCCGCTCACCGGTCAGCAGCTCGAAGAGCACGGCCCCGAGGGCCCAGACGTCCGAGGCGGGGCTCGGGAGTTGCCCCCGGGCCTGCTCCGGCGCCATGTAGAGGGGCGTGCCGCGCGCCTGGAGCGGCCTGGGAACGCCGTCCGTGGGGGCGTCCTCGGGCCCCAGGACGTCCAGCAGCCGGGCCAGGCCCCAGTCCAGCACGAGCACCTCGCCGAAGCCCCCGATCATGAGGTTGTTCGGCTTGAGGTCGCCGTGCACGACGCCGCTGTCGTGGGCGTAGGCCACCGCCTCGCAGGCCCGGTGCAGCGCGTCGACCAGCCGCCGCAGCGGCCAGGCCCCCGGCACCCCGGCGTGGTGCTGGGTGACCAACTCGGCCAGGGTGCTGCCCCGGACCTCCTGCATGGTGAAGTAGAGCCGCCCGTCGGGCAGGGTGCCCAGGTCGTGCACCGGCACGACGCCGGGGTGCTGGAGCTGGGCGGTGAGCTGGGCCTCCCGGGTGAAGCGCGCGGTGGCCTCCGGGTCCTGGCTGGCCCACCGCAGCACCTTGAGGGCCATGACCCGGTTGAGGGTGCGGTCGAGCACCCGCCACACCTCTCCCATGCCGCCCCGGCCCAGCAGCCCCAGCAGATCGTAGCGGGCGGGCAGGCCCTCGGGCACGCGCGCGTCGTCGGGCAGCGCGCGCGCGCCCGACAGGGAGCGGGTCGCGCGGGTCATGGTGTGGAGGGTGTCGTCGTGCATCGGGCCCGACATCATACGGCGCGTTGCCGGCGGACCAGCCGCCGCCTCACCAGCCGCCCCACCCACACCGTCAGCGCGGCGACGATGAGCAGCCCGCCCCACTCCTGCGGGGTCAGAGGATCCTCCCCCGCGGCGGCCAGGGCGACCTCCGCCCCGGTGTGCCCGGCCCAGGAGTAGAGGATCACCCCGGGGATCATCGCGATCGCGCTCGCCGCGAGGTAGGGCCCGAAGCCCACCCCGCTCAGGCCCGCCACGTAGTTCTGCACCGCGAAGGGCACCACCGGGAAGAGGCGCAGCGCGGCCACCCAGCGCCAGCCGTGGTTGGACAGCGCCCGCCGCAGCCGCCCGATCCGAGGGGCCCGCTCGGCCAGGGCGGCGATCTGGGGACCGGTGAGGTGCCGGGTCACCCCGAAGGCCACCGAGGCCGAGGTGCAGGCGCCCACCCAGACCGCCACCGAGCCCAGCGCAGGCCCCAGGATCGCCCCGGCCAGCAGCGCGATGAGCGACCCCGGGATGAGGACCAGCTCGGCGGCGGCGTAGCCCGCGGCCAGCACCAGCGTCGCCCGCGCCGGGCCCACCCCCTCGGCCAGGCCGCGCAGGGCCTCGACCACCGCGTAGACGGGCGCCACCTTCGCCAGCCCTGCCACGGCCACGACCGCCGCCAGCAGCAGCAGCACCTGTCGTCGCAGCGCGCGGCGACGCAGCCTCAGCGGAGAAGTGGACACGGTCCTCCGGGCAGGCCCCAAGCCTACCTGCAGCCGCGCCCCCCGCGTAGCCGCCGGGCCCGCGCTGTCGCCAGCTTGTCGCAGAGCCGGCAGTGTCTTTCGTGCTGATGGTGTTGTGAAGATCGCGAGGTTGAGCACGAATCCTGAAAGGATTCGTAGACCCCGGGGGGAGGTCAGCCCGACGAAGTCGGGCGAAGGTGGGGCCCCGGTGTGGAACACTGGAGGGGTCCTCACCTTCAAGGATGGGTGACGCTACGATCACCACCCGTGGATTTCGTCGCGATGAGCGCCACGCGCTCACATCATCTCGATGAACACCCCAGACCTCGACGAGGTCGCACCGAGCGTCCGGCCCTTCACGCTGCTTCCCCAGCGGCAGAGCGACCGCGGCACCTCCCGGGTGTCGCATTGAGACCACCTCCGCCACCCCTGCGCTATCCTCTCCTTCAGACAGGAGGTCCCCGTTGATCGGCGCAGGCGAGCTGGTCGTCCGCAGCGTGAGCGTCAGCGCCGGATCCGTGCAGATCCTCCACGGCGTCGACGTCGCCCTCCACCCCGGGGAGATGTGCGGCATCATCGGCCCCTCCGGCGCGGGCAAGAGCACGCTCATCAAGGTGCTGCTGGGCCTGCGCCGCCCCCAGCAGGGCGAGGTCACCCTGGGCGGCCGCCCGGTCCGGGACGCCGGGCCGGTGGGCTACGTGCCCCAGGACGACGCCCTGCACCGCAGCCTCTCGGTCCAGGACACCCTCGACTTCGCCGCCCGCCTGCGCCTGCCCGCGCTGCCGGAGGCCGACCGCGCCGCCCGCATCGACGAGGTCTGCCGCCAGGTCGGGCTCGACGAGCGCCGTGCGGTGCGGGTCGGTCGGCTCTCCGGGGGTCAGCGCAAGCGGGTCTCGGTGGCCCTGGAGCTGCTGACCCGCCCCCCGCTGCTCATCCTCGACGAGCCCACGTCGGGCCTGGACCCGGGGCTGGAGGCCCGCATGATGGGCCTCTTCGCCGACGTGGCCCGCGCCGGCAACACCGTGCTCGTCACCACCCACGCCATGCAGAGCCTGCGGCGCTGCGACGCCCTGATGGTGCTGGTCGCCGGCCACATCGCGTACTTCGGCCCCCCCGAGGAGGCCCCGGCGTACTTCCGGGCCGACACCTTCGCCGGCATCTTCGAGCGCCTGGGCCTGCGCAAGGCCCCCGCCTGGCGCAAGGCCTGGGCCGAGAGCCCCGAGCGCCGCCAGTTCATGAGCCGCCCCGCGCCCGTGCCCCAGGCGCCCCGCGAGCCGGCCTCCCGCGAGCCGGCCTCCCGCGAGCCGGCCTCCCGCGAGCCGGCCTCCCGTGAGCCCGCCCCCGCCGCCCCTGCAGCAGCAAAGGCCCCCACAACCCCCACCCCATCGGCGTCCCCGGCCCCCCCCTCTCCCGAGGAGCAGCTCGCCGCGCTCAAGGAGAAGCTCGCCCAGCGGAGCGGCCCATGACCGCGATGACCGTCCGGCAGCAGGCCCGCGTGCTCACCGAGCGCTACACCGCGGTGATGGCCGGGGACTGGGGCACGGTGCTCATGCTGGTGGCCCAGGCGCCCTTCATCGGCTGGCTGTGCACGGTGGCCTGGGCCTCGGTGGAGACCGACACGGTGTCCCTGTGGTTCGTCCTGAGCCTCTCGGCGGTGTGGTTCGGCTGCATCAACGGCTGCCGCGAGATCGTGAAGGAGCGGGCCATCCTGGAGCGGGAGCGCTTCTTCGGGCTCTCCCTGAGCGCCTACGTCGGCTCCAAGTACGCCGTGCTGGCGGTGATCGGCCTGGTCCAGGTGCTGCTGCTGCAGTTCACCGTGGAGTGGTCGCTGAACCTGCGGGGGGTCATGCCGGTGCAGACCCTGGCGCTGTGGGGGGCGTCGATGTGCGGCACGGGGCTGGGGCTGCTGGTCTCGGCCTTCTCCCGCGCCCAGGCCCGGGCGGTGGCCGCGCTCATCCCGATCCTGCTGCCGCAGATCCTGTTCAGCGAGGTCGCCATCCCCCGGGAGAGCTACACCGCCACCGTCGAGGCCGTCGAGAAGCTGATGCCGGTGTACTGGTGCTTCCGGGTCTTCAAGGAGGGCGCGGAGATGGAGCCCGCCTGGGGCGTGATCGTCGGCTCCCTGGCGGTGCTGGTGGGGTACGCTGTGGGGGTGGGGGTCCTCACGACCCTCGCGCTGTGGCCCCGACGGGAGGTCTGAGACGTGAAACGCTGGCTGACGCTGATCGGGGTGCTCCTGGCGCTGGGGGGTGGCTACGTGGCCGCCGCCCACCTCTCGGGCGGGGCCTTCCCCACCCCGGGCCTGCCTGTGGGCGGAGACATGGGCGAGCTGCGCCGCATCACCACGCAGTTCTGGGAGGACATCCAGTTCAAGGACTTCGACAAGGCCGCCAGCTACCACGCCCCCGAGCTGATCGACACCGTCGACATCCCCTTCCTGCTGGAGCGGCTGTTCCTCCAGAAGCCCGAGATGCTCGACATCATGAGCTACGAGATCGTGATGGCCGAGGTCGACTCCACCGGCCTGCGCGCCCGGGTGAAGACCCGGATCAAGGTCAAGGATCTGGTGAAGGAGAAGATCCGCGAGCGCGAATTGATGCTCTTCTACCACCGCGAGACGCTGGACTCGCCCTGGTACATGGAGCTGGAGAGCAGCCTTCGCAAGCTCGACGCTGAAGAAGGAAAGGAGCACTGACCAGCATGGGTACGACACAGATCCTCCTCTACGGTGGCAGAGAGGTCAAGGTCACCTGGGACCTCGAAGAGCACACAACCATCCCCAACGGCAGGACGTTCTGGATCCTCAGGATCGAGATCTGCAACCTCACGGACCAGGACATCGACATCGCGGTCGCCGAGAACCCTTGGCGCGCACCCGACAACACCGAGAAGATGCAGTACGACACGGACGCGAACGGCGATGAGGTGCTGGGCAGCGACAGGAAGTACGCGGTCGCCGCTGCGAAGAACCTCAAGCTCGCCCCGGGTGAATGCGGAACGGCCGAGTTCAACTACGACATCCAGCCAGGCATGGCCTACACCGACATCTACGAGCGAAAGCCGAACGGAGACCTCAAAGACCTGTACACATGGGGGGCCATCGCGCCCCTCACCCCCACGAAGGTGAGCCGGGCGCCCCACGAGGCGAGACGGACACTCGTGGTGACGGTCCCCACGCCAGCGCAGATGTTCATCGACCCAATTCACGACGGTCCGGTGAAAGCGATCATCGAACGCATCGACGTGCCAGACGGGTTCGAACTTGCCCACGCCTTCCCGGGCGTCGGCGTTCCCATCCCGCTGGCGCCCCGGGAGCGCGGCAGCGCAGCGGCTCTGGTCCTCCGGCAGCTTGGTGGACTCGCCGAAGGAGAGCGCGCGTCGCTCACGATCTGGCAACGTGTGGTCGAACCTCACGCGCTCAGCAGCCAGCCAGCGCGGCCTGTCTTCGTCGATCTCGTCAACGACCGGAGGCCCCCGGAGATCGAGGTGAGGCACCTGCACGTCGGCCAGCGTTGGCTCCGCGTCGCCGTCACCGCAGAGGACCGCTGTGCTGGCGTGCGCAGCGTAGAGGCGCTCATCATCGGGGAGGAGGACACGGTGGTCAGCGTCCACCCGCGATCGGTGCGGTCGTCGGAGGGAGGCGCGATCCGGCAGGTCCGGTTCGCCATCCCGGTGTCCCCCGGCGCCGACCTCCCGCGGGTCGTCCTCCGAGCCACCGACATGGTCGGAAACCTCGCGATCCACGCCCTCCCCAGGCTGAGCCGCGAGCCCTGCCCGTAGCGCCGTCGGACACGCGCCTCAGAACAGCGACACCGCCGGCAGCGTCACCGTCTCCCCCTCCTTCGGCAGGGCGACCGGCGCCGGCCCGTCCCCCTGCCAGGACAGCCAGGTGACCGGGGCCTCGTCCAGGGGCGCCAGGGTGTGGAAGGCGACCGCCACCGGGCGGCCGTCGGCGCTGACCTCGGTGACCTCCACCGTGCCGGAGTCCAGGGCGACCGTGTCGCCGGGCTGCATCCGGTGGTCCTTGCCCCAGAAGAAGCGGTAGAGGGACCCGGCCGCCCAGCCCCCCTCCGCCCGGAGGGACAGGGTGTCGGCGTCCACCCGGGTCAGCGTCAGGGCGTCGGGGCCGGTGTAGAGCAGCGCGGCGCTCGCGGGCAGGGGCCAGCCCTCCCGCTCCTGCTGGAAGGGCAGGTAGAGGATGAAGAGGTCCAGCGGCGCGTTGAGCAGCACCGCGTGGCGCTCCGGGCCCACGGCCATCGCATGCGCGGTGCTGCGGTTCAGGTCGTCGAGCACGCCCATCGTGGCGGACCGCGCGGGCAGCATCACCGCGGCCAGGCCCAGGTGCACCGCCAGCGCCGCGCCCCCCAGCAGCCGCACGCCGCGCCCGGTCAGCCGCCCGTCGGCGATGGCCTCGATCCCGCAGGCGATCAGCCCGAACCCGCCGATGCCCAGCGAGAGCAGCAGCCGGTCCGAGGGCAGCGTCGCGCCGAAGGGCATGCCCGCCAGCAGCAGGCCCAGGCCGAAGAAGCGCGCCGCCGCGCTCTCCCGCAAGAGCCCCCGCGTCGCCCAGGCCACCCCCGCGAGCGCCAGCGCCCCCAGCGCCGCGGCCAGCCCCAGCAGGCCGCCCTCCAGCACGACGATCACCTCGGCCAGCGGCAGGGTGAGCTGGGAGAGCCCCAGCAGCAGCGTCGTCTGCACCGACCGGGCCAGGAAGGCCAGCGGGGCGCCGCTGATGTCGACGTAGAGGCCCGATCCCAGGGCCCCATACCCCAACTGGACGTAGGCCACACGCCAGGCGATCACCACCGCGGCGTGGGGCAGCACGGTGGCGATCCGCGTCGGCCAGGAGCCCCGCTCCAGGGTCAGCGCGTAGGCCCCCAGGTAGCCGGCGAAGCACACCGTGGCCTCCGCGCTCAACAGGCCCAGGAGCAGCAACGCCGGCCCCAGCGCGGCCCCCGCGCGCCAGCCGTCCCGGCGCCACCGGTCGTGGGCGACCAGCGCCAGGGCCCCGAACACCGCGCCCACCACCCCGTTGCGCGCCGAGATCCAGCCGAAGGACTGCCCGTGGGTCTCGTCGAGGGCGAACATGAGCGTGGCCAGCCCCGCGACCCAGGGGGTGGGGATCCAGCGGCGGTACAGCGTTGACACGATCGCCACCAGCGCGGCGTACCAGGCCAGGCTCTGCGCGTGCATCAGCCAGGGCTGATCCGGCCAGAGCGCGAAGTCCAGTGCGTGGGTGGCGCTGGCGATCGGGCGCAGGAAGCGCACCGCGAAGCCCGGATCCGTCCACCAGGGCAGCACGCCCGCGCGCATCATGCGCGGACGATCGTCCATCCAGAGGTCGAACTCGAAGAGCGCGAGGGGGTGCCAGTCCGGGGTCCCGTGGAGCCCGGCCATCGTGACGTCGTCCGCGGTCAAGCCGAGCGCGAACCAGGGGATCCCCAGGAGCGCGACCGCGATCAGCGCGAGGGGCAGCGCGCGGGGCGGTGTGAGCCAGGGTCGGAGCCGGGGCGGGAGCATGGCGCATTGTCTCACGTCGCCCCCACGCCCCACGCCCCTGGAGGTCATCCGATGGCTCAGGCGCGGGGTGGAATTGGGTTATCCTCCATGCTCCCGTCTCTGAGGGGTGCCTGAGCCGACCGGAAGCCAATCGGACAGAATCCGGATCGGATCCCGATCTATGCTTGTGGCGCTTGGTCCCCTCGCACCAGACCAGGATGTGTCCGTGTCGACCGCTGCCTCCATGGAGAACCCCACCGCGCAGGCCCACGGGGCCGAGCAGGCGGTGGAGTTTCCCTGCCTCACCGTCGTCCATCACCCCGACCCGCTGCTCGTGGGGCGCCGCGTCCTGATCGACGAGGGGCAGGAGGTGATGCTCGGCCGCGGCGCGGACGTGTTCGGCGACGACGTGCTCGACGACGACCGGCTCTCCCGCCGGCACGCCCGGGTCTCCCGGGACGGCCGCACCGTCGTGGTCGAGGACCAGGCCAGCCGGAACGGCACCACGGTCAACGGCCGGCGGGTGGGGGTCGCCCAGCTCCGCCAGGGCGACGTGCTCGGCGTCGGTCGGCTGCTGCTGCTGCTGCACTGGTGCCCGCCGCACCACCTCCCTCCGGACCACCCCCGGCTGGTGGGGGACAGCGCGGCGCTGGCCCATGTGCTGCGCGAGGTCGAGCGGGTCGCCCCGCTGCGGGTGCCGGTCCTGGTGCACGGCGAGCCGGGCTCGGGGCGGCGGCGCATCTGCTATGAGGTGCACCGGCTCTCCCGAAAGGGCACGCCCTACGGTGTGCTGGAGGTCAAGCCCGGCAAGGATCCGCCCTGGGAGCGCATCGTAGACAAGGTGGGCCCCGGGACCCTGGTCCTGGCGGGCTTCGAGGACGCCTCCCCCGAGCTCCAGGCCAAGGTGCTGGCGACCTTGAAGGACCCGGCCACCTGCTGCCGGGTGCTGCTCACCTTCAGCGGCGCGGTGCGGCCCCTGGTCCAGCAGGGCCGGTTCGACGCAGAGCTGGCCGGGATGCTGTCCCAGAACAGCTTCCGGATGCCCCCGCTGCGGCGGCGCCCCGAGGACATCCTCCCCCTGGCCCGCACCTTCGCCCGCCAGCAGGCCGGCGGACCCCGCCACCTCAGCCGGCGGCTCTCCCTCATGCTGCTGATGATGCGCTGGGAGGGCAACGTGCGCGAGCTGAAGGAGGTCATGTCGCGGCTGGTGGACGAGCAGAAGCAGCACGTCACGCTGCGGGCGCCGGTGTGGCTGGCGGACATGATCCGCTGAGGGGTCGGTGACGTCGCGGTCGCCAGGGCAGATCCGCCACTTCAGGTTACGATCCCTCCTCGATCTGCGAGCGCGGCCCTCGCCCCGATGCGTCGCCCTCGACCCCCGCTGGAGTCTGTTGTGCTGCTGCTGACCCTCCTGCTCGCCTGCCAGCCTGTCGACGGAAACTGGGACACCCTGTTCGAGCCGGTCTCGGTGGACGCCCCCGAGGTCGAGGCCACGCCAGCGGAGGACCCCGCCTTCGCCGAGGCCCGCGAGCGGGAGGCCGCCGCCGAGGACCCCTGGGGCGAGGAAGATCCCGCCGTGGACGAGGAGCCCGACGCGCCCGAGGCCGAGCCCACGGATACCGGGGCCCCCGAGCCGGTGGCCGAGGTCGAGCCCATCCAGGCCGGGCCCATCCAAGCCGGGCCCGCGCGCCCCGTGATCTACGGCGGCCCGCCCCCCGACGCGCCGCCGCCGGTCGGCCTGCCCGACCAGCCCGCTTGGGGGGTGCGCCTCCTCGGGACCCTGCCCCAGGCCGTGCCCCCCCGCGCTGCGCTGGGCCTGCCCGACGGGCGCGAGCTGGTGGTCTCCCCGGGGACCATGCTGGCGGACGTCGGCGTGGTGGTCGTCGCGGTCGGGCCGGGCACGGTGCAGCTCGCCCGGGTGACCCCGGCGGGGGACCACGCGCGCATCGAGCCGCTGGTGCTGCACGCCCAGTACGGGGGCATGGGGGCGTCGGACCGGGTGCCGTGATCTCGACACCCCCCTGACAGAGTTACGCGCCCGCCACCCTCCGAGATGCC
The DNA here is from genome assembly GCA_020632795.1 of Alphaproteobacteria bacterium. Classification (GTDB taxonomy): domain Bacteria; phylum Myxococcota_A; class UBA796; order UBA796; family CAJQPC01; genus JACKEV01. The sequence continues at coordinate 316,687 of JACKEV010000014.1, read as the reverse complement.
GATGAAACGGGCATCTCGTAAGAACACCCTGCGATGTCGGGGTCTGGTCCCCGGCAGGCACGCCCCTTGCTTCGTCGTCAGGCGTGCGAGACCCCCTCCTGGTCCCCGGCGCCGCGCTGGTGCTGGGGGTGGCCCTGTGGCCACGCTGGACCCCCGATCCGGGGGACTGCCTGTTCGGCGTCGCGGCCTGCGCGGCGGTGGCGCTCCTGGGTCGGCGGTCGCGGGCCGCCTGGCTGGCGATCGCGGTCGGGGCCTTCCTGCTGGGCTGCGCCCGGCCGGGGCTGAACCCCCCGGGGCCGACGCTCCAGGGCATGGTCTCGGTGGAGGGGGTCGTTCGGGCGGTCGTGGGGCGTCAGGCCGAGCTGGCCCTGAGCCGAGTGGGGCAGGAACCCGCCCGAGGGCGCGTGGCCGTGGCCTTCCCCGAGCAGGCGCCCCCGCCGGGCACCCGGGTGGCGGTCTTCGGCGCCGCCCGGCCACCGTGGGAGGTCGCGCTGCCCGGCGAGCCCGATCCCACCGTCGCCCTGGCCCTCTCCGGCGTCCGTTCGGCGGTGGTGGCCCGGCAGGTCGTGGTCTTCGGGTCCGCGCGGGCGCCCCCGACCCCCTTCCAGGGGCGGCGGAACCGGGGCCTGCTGCGCGCCCTGGCCCTGGGGGACCGGGCGGGGGTGGACGAGCCCACCCGGGCGCTGCTCCGGTCCACGGGCACCTCCCACCTGCTGGCGATCTCCGGCCTCCACCTGGGCATGGTGGCGGCGATGGCCTCGGGGCTCTGCGCGGCGCTGCTGCGTCCGCTCGCGCTGGTGTGGCCCTACGGGGGCCTGCGGTGGCCGGCGGCGCTGGTCGGGGCCGCCGCGTCGGTGGCCTTCGGCGCGGCGGTGGGCTGGCCGGTGAGCGCACAGCGGGCGGCGTGGATGCTGGCGGGCGCGCTCGCGGGCAGCGCGACCGGGCGGGGGGTGCGCCCGTGGAACCTCCTGGGCATCGCGGCGGGGGCGGTGGCCCTGGCCGAGCCGGCGGCGGTGTGCTCCCTGGGCTTCCAGCTCTCCTTCGGCGCGGTGGTGGGCCTGCTGTGCGTGTCTCCGCGCCTGGAGCGCTACCTGCCGCTGGACACCCCCTGGCTGCTCCGGGCGCCAGCGCGCTCCCTCGCGGCCACGGTCGGGGCCACGGTGGGCACCCTGCCGGCCTCGGCCTGGGTGTTCCAGGCGCTGCCCCTCGGCGCGCCGCTGGCCAACGTGGTCGCCATCCCCCTGGTGTCCGGCGTGGTGCTGCCCGCGGCGCTGCTGGGGGCCCGGGGGGTCAACCTGGCGGGGGCAGTCGCGGACCGCGGCCTGGACCTGCTGCTGGCGTGGCTGGCGTGGGTGGAGGGCCCGGTGGTCCACCCGGCGGTGGGGCCGGCGGGGGCGGCGCTGCTGGCGCTGGTGCCCCTCATGGCCCGCCGCCCGGGGGTCGCGCTGTGGCTGGTGCTGATGGCGCTGGGCCTGCGCAGCGCACCCGCGGGGGTGCTGGAGGTCACCTTCCTGGCGGTGGGCCAGGGGGACGCGGCGCTGGTGTCCCTCCCCGGCGGGCAGCGGGTGCTGGTGGACGGCGGGCCGCCGGGGCGGCGGGTGCTGGGGTGGCTGCGGCGCCAGGGGGTCACCCGGCTGGACGAGCTGGCGCTCTCCCACGCCCACCCCGACCACATGGGCGGGCTGGAGCCGGTGCTCGCCGAGCTGGAGGTGGGCGCCCTGCGGCTTCCCCGGGCCCCGCGCGCCGACGAGCCCGACTTCCGGGACCTCTGGGCCCTCGCCCGGCAGCGCGGGGTGCCCCGCCTCGGGCCCCAGGACCCCCTCCCCCCGGGCATCACGGCCCTGCACCCCTCCCCGGGCTTCCTCGCGGAGCACCCCACCGCGGGGCTCAACGAGCACTCCCTGGTGCTCCGGGTGGCGTATGGGGCGCACAGCGTGCTGCTCACCGGGGACATCGAGCGCCGGGCCGAGGCCGCGCTCAGCCCGCAGCTCCAGCCGGTCACCGTGCTCAAGGTGCCCCACCACGGCAGCACCACGTCCACCAGCCCGGCCCTGCTCGGCGCCCTCCACCCCCAGCTCGCGGTGATCTCCTGTGGGCGGGAGAACCGCTTCGGTCACCCCCGGGTCGAGGTCCTGGGGCGGCTCCGGGGCGCGCGGGTCCTGCGCACCGACCTGCACGGCACCGTGCAGCTCCGCAGCGACGGCGTGGACCTGATGCTCAGGCTTTGGCGCCCCGGCCAGGGCTGGCGTCCTTGGACGCCCGCAGCATCACCACCCACCCGACCGCGGCCGCCGCCGCGATGAGCAGCGAGATGAACTGGGCGTTGCTCAGGGTCTGACCCAGCAGGTCCTCCATCACGAAGCCCCGCTGCAGGTCCCCCCGCACCAGCTCGTTCAGGGAGCGAAGGATCGGGTAGATCGTGAGGTAGGTCAGGATGAGCTGGCCGTCGAAGCGCTTGCGCCCGCGCAGGAACAGCAGCAGCCCGCACAGCGCCGCCGCGTAGCCCACCGCGTAGAGCTGGGTGGGGTGCAGGGCGATGCCCTTGGGGGCGACCGCCATCGGGTCGGTGAAGGTGACCGCCCAGGGCTTGTCGGTGGGCAGCCCGTAGCAGCAGCCCGCCGCGAAGCAGCCCAGGCGGCCGAACATCTGCCCGAAGGGGATGAGCGGCGCCATGATGTCCAGCACCTTGAGCACGGGCAGCCGGCGCCGCACCACCAGGAGCACGAAGGCGATGAGCACCCCGATGAGCCCGCCGTAGAACACCAGCCCGCCGTCCCGGACGTTGAGCATCGGCCCCAGCCCTGCGGTCTGGAAGTGGTGCCAGTTCACCCGGATGTACTCCAGCCGCGCCCCCACGACCCCCGCGACGATGGCCCAGAAGCCCAGGTCGGTCATGGTCTCCGCGGGCAGCCCCTCCGCCCGGGCCCAGCGGTTGGCGATCAGCACGGCCAGCAGCGTGCCGACGGCGATCATGACGCCGTAGGTGTGGACGCTGAAGGTCTCGGTGAGGTGGAACAGGACGGGATGCACGGAGAGCCTCGGTGGCGGTCAGGGGTCGGACTCGGCGGCGGGGCGCTCGCCGTCCTCGGCCAGCGCGCCATAACCCAGCAGGTAGAGGATCAGGTAACCCAGGACCCCCACCACGATCGCGGCGTCCGCGATGTTGAACGAGGGATACTCGGCCACGCCGAGGGTGCTGCGCAGCCACCCGGTCAGCCGGGGGTCCTCGGTGAAGAAGCGCAGGAAGTCGGTCACCGACTGCTTGTGCAGCCGGTCGATGGCGTTCCCGATCGCGCCGCCCATGATCAGGGCCAGCGCCGTGCTCATGACCCGCTCGTTTCGGGGCAGCTCCCGCACCATCGAGACCAGCACCCCCACCGCGACCAGGGTGAAGGCCAGGAAGACCCACATGCGGTGGGTGTAGTCCCCCAACAGCCCCCCGGCCGCGCCGGCGTTCTGCACGTGCACGATGTGGAAGAAGCCCGGGATGACCTCGATGAAGCCGCTGCCCTGCTCGACGTGGGCCACCACCCAGAGCTTCGAGGCCTGGTCCAGCAGGACCACGGCCGCCGACAGCACCACGAACTGCACGAGCTTGGGGCTCACCGGCCCTCCGATGACGTCCTCGAAAGGTAGTCCGGCCTCGGAGGGCGGGCCAACGACGCTGCCCCCGTGTTACGTCGTTCGGACCTCCCACCAGACCCCCAGCGGAGCCTGCACATGTCCGAGATCGAGGAGATCGAGCGCGAGAGCATGCCCGTCGACGCCCTGTTCGTCGGCGGCGGCCCGGCCTGCCTCGCGGGCGCCATCCACCTGATGGACCTCATCGAGAAGCACAACCAGGGCGTCGAGGACGGCACCATCCAGGGCGACGCCCTGGAGGAGCCCATGATCGCCCTCATCGAGAAGGGCTCCGAGGTCGGCTCCCACGCCATCTCCGGGGCGGTGCTCGACCCGATCGCCCTCGACGAGCTGATCCCCGACTGGCGCGAGCGCGACGACTTCCCCCTCGAGCGTTGGGTCGAGCGCGAGAGCTTCGTCTTCCTCACCGAGACCCGGGGCTTCCCCGCGCCCCTGATGCCGCCCGAGTTCCAGGATCACGGCAAGCCCATCATCTCGATCGGCAAGTTCCAGAAGTGGCTCGCCGAGATCGCCGAGGAGAAGGGCGTGATGATCTTCCCCGGCTTCGCGGGGGTCGACCTGCTCTACGACGACGAGGGCAAGGTCGCGGGGGTCCGCACCGGGGACAAGGGCGTCGGCGCCGACGGCCAGCCCAAGGACAACTTCGAGCCCGGCATGCTGCTGGAGAGCCCGGTCACGGTCATCGGGGAGGGCCCCCGGGGTCACCTCGCCCGCATCCTGATGAACCGCTACGGGCTCCAGGACGGCCGCAACGAGATGGCCTACGAGATGGGCTGCAAGGAGGTCCTGGAGTTCCCCGAGGGCACCATCCAGGACGGCTTCGTCTACCTCACCGCCGGCTTCCCCCTGGGCGAGACCTTCGGCGGGGCCTTCATCTACTCGATGGGCGGCGACCGGGCCTGCATCGGCCTGCTGGCGGTGCTCGACGCCAAGGACCCCGCCCAGGACGTCCACTACCTGCTCCAGAAGCTCAAGATGCACCCCTACATCCGGGACATCCTGGGCAAGGGCAAGGTCATCAAGTACGGCGCCAAGTCCGTCACCGTGGGCGGCTGGGGCTGCATGCCCAAGCTCTACGCCCCCGGCGCGATGATCGTGGGCGACTCGGCGTCCTTCCTCAACGCCGCGCGCATCAAGGGCATCCACCTGTCCATGAAGTCCGGCATGCTCGCCGCCGAGGCCGCCTTCGAGGTCATGAAGAGCGGCGACAACTCCGAGGAGGCGATGGCGCTGTTCAAGCAGCTCATCGACGCCTCCTGGGTCCGCACCGAGATGGAGCCCACCAAGAACTTCCACGCCCACATGGCCAAGTACGGCGTGGTCGGCGGCGCGGTGCGCTTCGGGCTCGACAAGGTCTTCGGCCCCGGCGAGACCGCGCGCACGAAGCCCGACTACACCCACATGGAGCGGCTCTCCCACGTCCACCCCGCCAACCGCATGCCGGCGCGGGACGACGTGCCCTACGACGGCCACTACCTGGTGGACAAGCTCACCGACGTCTACCTCTCGGGCACCAAGCACGACGAGCACCAGCCCTGCCACCTCAAGATCGACGACACCGAGATCTGCGCGACCCGCTGCGCCGAGGAGTACGGCAACCCCTGCGAGCGCTTCTGCCCGGCCCAGGTCTACAACATGGTCCCCAACGAGGACACCGGCCGCAAGGAGATGCAGGTGGACTTCTCCAACTGCGTCCACTGCAAGACCTGTGACATCCGGGACCCCTACAACATCATCCGCTGGGTCCCCCCCGAGGGCGGCGACGGCCCCGAGTACGGCATCCTGTGACAGTTGACGCCGGGGGTGTCCGGACCTTACAAAATAAGGTGATGACGATCCTCCCGGTGCTGCTGTTGGCCTGCGGATCGGCGCCCGAGCCCGAGTCGGCGCCGCCTCACGACAGCTCTGCCCTGGAGGCCCTGCTCACCCTGTCTGTGCCGGAGTCGGCGTCCTCCCTCCTGAACGGGCTGCTGGATGACGTCCGGCAGGGCGACTGCGAGCCGGCGGTCTTCGACGAGGTGGAGGCGCTGCGGGAGTCCTGGTCGGCCTGCGCGGCCCACGACGGGGCGATCGAGCGCTACGAGGACGACGCCCTCTCCTGGATGGAGATCGAGGGGCTGGTGCTGCGGGACGATCGCGGCGATCCCCGGCTGTGGGCCGAGGGCGCCATCGAGCGCTTCGTCGACGAGGACAGCGCCCGGTGGACCCGCCTTGACCTGGCCGCCGCGCTGGGCGGGGTCGAGGCCTGCGGCGACGCCCTCTGCGACCCCGACGCCGAGCCCTTCGCCGACCCCCTGCTGGTCGACCTGAGCTGGACCCTGGTCCACGACGGCGACGCCCAGGACGTGCTCGTCACGGGCACGGTGCTCAGCCCCACCCAGGGCGCCTGGACGGTAGAGGGGAGCTGGCGCCAGGACCCCGCGGTCTGCGACGGCGCCCCCAGCAGCGGGCTGCTGCTGCTGCGCGATCAGCAGCTCCACACCCTGGGCTTCTCCGACGCCTGCGACCGCTGCGTCCGCTGGTCGGTGGACGGCGAACCCCAGGGCCTGCTCTGCCCCGAAATCGTGGACTGATCCCTCCGGGTGGGCGTGCTACATTGCGCCCATGAGCACCACCTCCTGGCTCAAGATGGGCCTCGTCCTGCTGGTCGCCGGGTGCACGGAGCCCCTGGATGGATTCCCCGGCGGGGGGCACTCCAACCAGCTCCCCAGCGGCGGCGGCGGGACGTCGGACGACACCGGCTCGACGGTCGACACCGCCGACACCTCGGACACGTCTGACACCAGCGAGACGGGGGACACCTCCGACACCGGCATCCCGGGCGGCGACCGCTGCGGGCGGACGCTGGGCTCGGTGGGCTGCGACCTGGTCGGCTACGACACCCGCGGGGAGCGCTGGAGCCTGTGGGCGGCCTACGGTGACCCGGTGGTCGTGGTCATCGGCAGCGCCTGGGACCAGTCCTTCCAGCAGATCTCGGCCACGCTCCAGGCCACCTCCGACGCCAACCAGGTCGTCGCGGCGGTGGTCCTGCTCGACGCCCTGGATCAGCTCCCTGCCGAGACCTCAGACGCTGACCACTGGGCGGCCAGCTACGGACTGCGCACGGTCCTGACCGACGACGACGGCACGATCCGCCAGGACTGGACGGACACGACGTCCACCCGGGTGTGGGTCTTCGACGACGAGCTGGTGATCCGGCTGGCGGCCTACGGCTACGTCGACCCCGACGACCTGGACGCGCTGCTCTCCGAGCTCTCTCCATAGACGCCCCCCGAGGACTCAAGATGATGCCTCCCTCCCCGCGCGCCGGGTTCACCATCGTCGAGCTGATGCTGGTCGTCGGCATCATCGGCATCCTCACGGCCACGGCGCTGCCCCGCTGGCACCACATGCAGCTCCGGGCCAAGCGGGCCGAGGCCCCGGCCAACATGAGCGGCATCGCCACCGCCCAACAGGCCTATGCGGGCGCCTTCGACACCTTCGTCACCGCCTCCAGCAACCCGGGATCTCCGCTGAACAAGCAGCCCAAGCCCTTCCTGACCGGCCAGCCCGGCTGGGTGGACCTGGGCTGGAAGCCCGACGGCGACGTGCGCTGCACCTACGCCACCGGTGTCTACGGCGGGGGGGCCTGGTTCCGGGTGGACGCCACCTGCGACATCGACGACGACAACAACTCCGCGATCCTGCGCTACTACTCGGACGCCTCGACGACGCCGGGCTGGCGGGACCTCTACCCGCAGCGGTATTGAGGCGCGGGCTTCACGCCGGCGTCGGCCTCCACCCGTTCATGGGTTGGTTGACCAACCCATCAACTATCCTGCTTCATCGGGGCTGAAGCTCACGCACCACGATCTCTTCCCAGGTCTCTCCGTCGGCGGAGGTCTCCAGGGTCCAGGTGAGGGTGTCCGTGCCCACCCCGCTCCACCGCTCCCGCAGGGCGTCGTCCTCGGTCAGGGTCAGGGTGTCCCCGTCCAGAAGGCCCCGGGCGGTCCGCAGGGTCGGGTCGAGGCTGGTCGCGCCGATTCGGTACCAGGCGCCCGCGTGGGCGATGGCCCCGAAGCTCTGGCTCAACAAGTCGTCGGCCCAGGTGTCGTCGGCGAAGTGCAGCAGCCCGCAGCCGTCGATCATGCTGGAGACGGCCACCTCGGTGGTGCCCTCGGCCCAGACCCCGTCCGCGCGCAGGCTGCGCACGGTGCCGGACCACGCGCCGACCAGCCCGTCGAGCTGGCGGGCGCTCTCGTCGGTGCAGCGTGAGGACTCGGGTGGGTCCGCGATCGGGAAGGTGGCGCCGTCGGCCGCCTCGGGGTCGTCGAGGCGGCTGAATTCCATGATCCAGGTGGTCGTCCAGTGGCCCCCGCCGTCGGTGGTGTAGGACGAGTCCCACTGGCAGGAGTCCGCCTGCGCCTCGGAGAAGGTGAAGCGCGAGTAGCTCTGGCCCGAGACGTTCTCGGCGAAGAACTGGCCCAGGCCGTCCTCGAAGGTCCCGACCATCGAGGAGAACGGCGCCGGGCTGCCGTTGGGCCAGTTGAGCTTGAGGTCCCAGCGCTGCGCGTCGGCGTTGAAGCTGCGCACCGAGAAGCCGTTGAGGCTGTTGCCGTTCACCGTGCCCACCCACTGCTCCAGGGTGGCCCGCCCGCTCAGGATGGGCTGGATGTGCGCCTCGGCGTCGCCGATGTTGACCCACAGCGCGCCGCTGGGCCCCAGGTTCTCCACCGACCAGCGCCCCCACCAGAAGTCGAACTCCGACTCCTGGGGTTGGACGGGCGTGGCCTGCGCGTCGGGCAGCACGGGGCTGACGTCTTCGGGCGTGGGATCGGGCGCACAGGCGAGGAAGAGCAGGGCGAGCATGTGGGGCCTCCGCCGAAGCAGTGGGGAGGCGGGGGGCTTTCGCTAAGGGTCGCCGTGCTCCTCGGCGTTCGCCGGGGTGGGGTCGGCGATCAGGTCATGGACCTTGAAGGAAGGGAGGCGCTGCGCGATGTCGGGTCGATGGCTGACCACCACGACCGCGTTGTCGCCCAGCGAAGCCGCGACGCGCTCGATGGTCCGGGCGACGCCCTCCGGATCGGGCGCTTCATCAAGCTCATCGATCAGGATCACAGCTCGACCACGTCCGATGACGTCGACCACCGCGAGCCCGACGATGCCGCCATAGGTCCGTGTGATGGGAGAGAAGATGTCCGAGGCTCCCTCAAGCGCTGTCGCGAGGAGGACCACGGGGAGACGATCGGAGGTCTCTACAAGCTGTGACCAGAGCGGGGGGAGCGCCTCACTCGGATCGGCGGGTCCCAGCAAGAGGATGCGGGAGCCCGGATCACGAGTCAGCTCAGAGAGCGGTATCTTCCTCGGCGACGGCGCTGTGGAGCCTGCGGGGAGCGCCGCGAATCGTGTCTCGATCGGCCCCGGGGCGTGGGCTTCCAGCCCCCCCGCGACGCGGGGGCCTCCCATCGCCGCGATCTCCGGTGTCCGGGCGGGCCTCAGCTCGGCCAGCCGGGCGAAGAACGCCAGGTTGAGGAGCCCTCGCTGGTCCAGCTCCTCGACGGCACCCCGCGCCATCTGGCTCTTGAAGACGTCTGCCATGAACAGGTCTCCGACGATCTGTCTCCCCTCCGGCAGGGTCTCCAGGAGGTCCAGCAGCTCGTCCGTCGTGAACAGCTCGTTCAACAACGCCGCCAGGGCCTCCTTGCGGGGGAACGGCGCCTCCACCCGCTTCGGCTCGGGGACGTCCTTCGGCAGCAGACGCCAGCTCAGGCTCCGCACGGACCAGAGGTCCGGCATCGCTCGCCAGCAGGCCGTCAGGAAGCTGCGGGTCCCGCACCAGAGCAGCGGCCGGTCCAGCGCGCGGATGATTCGGTCGCGGGTCCGGTTGACGGCGCCGAGGCCCCGGATCTGGTCGGGATCCAGCGGGGCCTCGCCGTAGAGCACGAGCGCGTCCTGGGGGCCCACGCGGGGAAGCCGGTCCCCCAGGCGGGTCAGCTCGGTCCCCAGGCTCAGCCACTCCGCGCCCCGAGGCGCCCACACCACCGCGGGTTGCCCCGCTGCGTCGAGGCACTCGGCCAGCGCGTCTGCGTCGCCCTGGTCGTTCAGCTCCACCGGGACGAGGACAAAGCCAGGCGTGCGTCGGAGCGCCTGGGCCATCTCCTCTGCGACCGCGGCCACGTCCGGCGACGCGGGTGGCCGTTCGGGATCAGCCACGAGGCTCGGTCAGGGCGCGGCTGCGGGCCACCAGGGGGTGCAGGGCGTACCACTCCCTCCCGTTTCGGTAGGTCAGCACCTGCAGCAGGTCGAACAGGCGCGCTGCGCTGCGGACCGCGTCGTCCCCATCGGGCAGGCGGTGGTTGGCGTGGACGTAGCGCAGCACCGTCAGGTCGGAGAGCAGGGTGGCGTGCTTGTAGTCCTCCGCCAGGACCTGGACGACGCGGTCGAGGTCGCTCGGCCCCACCGGGAAGGACCGCGCCCGGGTCAGCAGGTCCCGGACCAGGCGCAGCAGGTCCCGAGGGTAGCCTCCAGAAGCCTCGACCAGCACCCGCAGGGCGGCCTCGGGCTGCGCTCCGAACACCGACGTCGGCTCGTCGATGCGCTGGAAGACCAGCTCGGTGAGCTTCGACACCCCGGACGCGCAGGGGGCGCCGTCTTGCTCCTGGACCTTGACCATGGGCAGCACCAGCGGGGGCGCGTCGAAGCGGGTGCCCAGGTCCGGGCGGCGGAAGCGCAGCCAGAGCGGGAAGGTGTAGATGACATGCGCGCGGATGCGCAGCCACTCGACGTGGCTGCAGAAGACCGACTCGACGCACTCCTCCATGCGGGTGCGGTCCTCGGGGCGCAGCGCGGTCAGCTTCTCCAGCCCGTCGACGACGACCACCACCCGGGTGACGCCTCGCGCGGCCCGGATGCGCTCGATGGCCTCGCCGATGACCTCGTGGGCCTCCTTGGCGAAGGCCTGGAAGCGGAGCTGGAGCACCTCCTCCACCCGTCGGCGGAAGTTGGGGTTGTCCTTGATCTCCGCCATCAGCTTGAGGCCGTAGACGTCCAGGCCGACGTCCTTGATCTCCACGTCCTGCTGGAGCCAGGACCACAGGCGGTGGAGGTAGGTCGTGCGGGCGCCCGGGTCCGCGCCCTCGGCCCGCAGGGCCTCCTGGTCGAGGTGCCAGGCCAGGATGCGCAGCACGTCGGTGATGGAGGGCGGGGTGTAGCGGTCGAGGTAGTCCTCGGCGTCCACGAAGACCACGGCGCTGCGCTCGCCCTCCACGCCCTCAAGCTGGAGCGCCAGGCGCCGAAGCTCGGTGGTCTTGCCGGTGCCGGGGTAGCCGGAGAAGAGGAAGCAGCTCGGCTCGCCGGGGTCGCGGAAGAGGACCGAGCGGGCGAGCTGCTCCACGCAGGACCCGTCGCGGCCCCGAAGGCCATCCTCGTCGAGGTCGACGTAGCGGGGATCCCGGAGGCCGAGGGGCTCGTCCGGCTTGAGCGCTCGGATCCATCGGCGGAGGGTCGACAGCGGGATCGTCATCAGCGGGACTCTATCGCGTCCGCTGTGGTCTCACACCTCGATCCCGCTGAGCCCGTCGGTCGCCCGGGCGTCCTCGGTCCCGAACTCCGTCGCCAGGATGTCCATCGACCGGATCAGCGAGAGCATCATCTTGGAGGCGTTCTCGCCGCCCACCGCGCGGTAGTGGATGCCCTGGCGCAGCACCCCGCCCGCGCTGCCGGCGATGAGGATCGGCAGGTCGTTCAGGGAGTGGGTGCGGGCGAAGCCGACCTCGCTGGTGCCCAGCACCACGCAGTGGTCCAGCAGCGTGCCGTCGCCCTCGGCGATGCCCGCCAGCGCGCTGACCATGTAGGCGTACTCCGCGACGATCTGCACGACGATGTCGTGGACCTGGAGCTGCTCGCCGGGCTCGTTGTGGGTCAGGTCGTGGTGCCCTGCGGTGGCCCCGGGGTAGAGCACGTCGCTGACCGGCTGGGAGAAGAAGTGGGTGAACACCCGGGTCTGGTCGCAGGCCAGGGCCATCGCCAGCAGATCGCACATCGCCCGGTTGATCGCCGAGAGCTGGGGGCGGCCGTCTACGTCGGGGTACTCGGTCGCCGGGGCGTCGGGGCGCAGGCAGGCCTCCAGGTTGGGGGGGTCCTCCTGCAGGCGGGCCAGGCGCAGCTCCAGCTCGCGCACGCCGTCGAGGTGCTCCTCGACGCGCAGGCGGTCCTCGTACCCCACGTTGGCCTGGACCGTGGCGGCGTCCTCCATGACCGCGTCGAGCACGCTGCGCCGCAGGGCCAGGTTGGGGTCGGGCTCGGCGTCGCTGCCCGGCTCGCGGAAGCCCGCCCCGAACAGGCGCTCGAAGAAGGCGTAGGGCGAATACTCCGGCGGGTTCCGGCTGTTCGGGCCGTTGTAGGACAGGCCGTTGATGTTGGAGCAGGCCGTCTGCAGGGAGCTGTAGAGGGTCTCCCGGCCGATCGCCTCGGCGATGATCTGGTCGACGCTGGGCCCGGCGAAGGTGTCGCTGCCGTTCTCGATGAGCGGGGCCATGCCGGTGAGCAGGCCCGCCGCGCCCGAGCCGTGGGGCACCTCATTGGGCACCTGCACGTTCAGGCCGGTGACCACGGTGACGAGGTCCTGGACCCCGGCCAGAGGGGCGAGCTGGTCGGACAGCGTGTAGCCCGCGCCCTCGCTCAGGGGCAGCCATCGCTCGGGCAGGTGCCCGTTGCCCCAGAAGAACAGCCCGAAGCGCTTGGGGAAGCCCCCGGTGTCGGCCCAGGCCGTGCCGCTCTCGTTGAAGAAGCACTGGAGGGGGGGCAGGCCCACGGTGACGGCGGCGCCCCCCAGGAGGCCGCGCAGGACGGTGCGGCGGGTGGGTCGGCGGCTCATTCCGGCTCCGCGACGTAGAGGAAGTGGGGGTTCTGCACCAGCTCCAGCATCAGGCTGCGCATGGAGTGGTCGGCGTCGGAGAAGGACCAGGACAGGTAGTCGACCATCGCCTCCTCCTCGGGGGAGACCGGGTGGCCCAGCCCCCAGCGGTAGAGGGTGTCGACGACGCAGGGGGTGAAGTCCGGGTGGCTCCGCACCGCCCGGCCCAGCTCGCGGGCGTCGGCGAACCACACCCCGTCCAGCTCGCCGCTGGGGTCGATGGTGGCGCCGTTCTCGGTGTCGCGCCAGCGGCCGAGGCCGTCGAAGTTCTCCAGGCCCAGGCCGATGGGGTCGGTGAGCTGGTGGCAGGACGCGCAGGTGTCGACCTCCAGGTGGATGGCGACCCGCTCGCGCAGGGTGGGCGCGTCCGCGGAGGGCTCGGGGATGGAGGCGTCCACGTCGCCGGGCGGGGGCGGGATGTCCTGGCAGAGCAGCACCTCCCGCACGAAGGCCCCCCGCAGGGTCGCGCTGGAGGACACCGGGTGGGCCGCCGCGGCCAGGAAGCTGACCTGGCCCAGCAGCCCCGCGCGCCCGCCGTCGTGGGGCAGGATGACCTCGTCGAAGCCCTCGCGGGCGGGGGCGGGCACCTCGTAGATGGAGGCCAGCTTGTGGTCGATGAAGGTGCGCCGGGTGGTGAGCAGGTCGCGCAGGTCGCCGTCCTCGGTGAACACGATGTGCTCGATCCCCAGCAGGGTCTCCTCCCGGGCGGCCGGGCCGACGGCCTGGCTGTAGTGGGGGAAGATGAGCGGGTCCTTGGACAGCTCGTCCAGCTCATAGAGCTGGAGCATGTCGGTGAAGAAGGCCCGCACGCCCTCGTGGGCGCGGGGGTCGTCCAGGAGCCGCTCGGCCTGGGCCCGCAGCTCGACGGGATCGGAGAGGGTGCCCTCGGCGGCCAGGGCCAGCAGCTCCTCGTCGGGCAGGGTGTCCCAGAAGAAGAACGACAGGCGGCTGGCCAGCTCGTAGTCGTCCAGCCGGCGCAGGCCGTCGCCGGTGGGGGTGCCCACCTCGACCCGGTAGAGGAAGTGGGGGGACTGCATGAGCGCGGCCATCGCGTAGACCAGCCCGGCGTCGAAGTCGTCGAGGGTGGTCGCGGCGGTGACGGCCACGGCGGTGATGCGGTCCAGCTCCTCGGCGGTCAGCGGGCGGCGCCAGGCCCGCAGGCCCAGGCCGTCGATGAAGGCGGCGAGGCAGTCGGCGTCGTCGGTGGCCTCGGGCACGCAGGGCAGCCAGGCGTCGCGGACCTCGGGCAGGGCCACGACCTGCTCGGCGACCGAGAAGGCGGCCTCCTCCATCTGCTCCACCCCGCGCGCGGACAGGGTGGTCTCGGCCATGCCCACGGCGACCAGGCCGTCGACGGGCTCGTCGGGCTCCAGCCGGGTGGGCAGGAGGATGTCGTCGCCGAACAGGTCGCGCAGGGCGTGGTGGAGCTGGGCCCGGGTCAGCCGGCGCAGCGAGGCAGGCGCGGGCGTGGCCTCGGGCATGTCCGGCGGCGGGGACGCGGAGTCGACCTCGGCGGGCGCGCAAGCCAGGGCCGAGAGGAGGAGCAGCATGGGCGTCTCGGGGGCAGAGAGACACCATCTAGCGCATCCGGGGGCGGGGTGGGCAAGTGGAACCTGCGATGTTTTGACGAATGTCAGCGGGATGAGGTCCGCTGGTGTCCGCCCTCTGGTCGCCCTATGATCCGGTCATGGACACCGAAGCCTCTCCGCTGACTCCCTTCGGACCGGACCTCTGGCTCGTCGACGGCGACCGCATCCGCATGCTGGGCATCCCCTTCGACACCCGCATGACCGTCGCGCGGCTGCCCGACGGCGGCCTGTGGCTGCACTCCCCGGTCGCGCCCACGCCGGACCGGGTGGCCGCAGTGCAGAGCCTGGGCCCGGTGCGCCACATCGTCGCGCCCAACAAGTTCCACAACCTCTTCGTGGCCCCCTGGTTCGAGCAGGCCCCCGACGCGCTGCGCTGGGGGGAGCCCGCCCTCATCGCCCGCCGCCCCGACCTGGGGCTCACCCCTCTGGAGGGCGAGGCCCCCGGGGCCTGGGGCGGCGCGATCGCGCAGACGCGCTTCGAGGGCTCCAACGTGCTGCCCGAGCTGGTGTTCCTCCACCGGCCGTCCCGGGCGCTCATCGTCACCGACATCCTCCAGAGCCACGACCCGGCGCGGGAGTCCGCGTTCTGGCGGGGGTTGAAGCACCTCAACGGCATCCTGGCCCCGGACTGCGGCGCGCCCCGGGACTGGCGGCTGACCGTGCGGGACAAGGACGCGGCGCGGGCCTCGGTGGAGGCGATCCTGGCCTGGGACTTCGACCGCGTGGTGCTCTCCCACGGGATCTGCGTCCCAGAGGGCGGCAAGGCGGTGTTCGAGCGGGCCTTCGACTGGCTCAGACGCTGACCGAGAGCGCAGGCGCGTGCTGCCGGGCCCAGGCGATGGCCGCTCGGGCCAGCCGCGCCCCGCGCGGGCTCTCCGGGACCCCTTCGAAGCGCAGCACCGCGCCCCCCCGCAGCGCGCGACCCAGGGCCCGCCCCGGCCACAGGCCCCGCACGTTTGCGGTGTCCCCACCCATCATGGCGATGAGCTGGTGGTGGAGGTCGTAGACGAGCGCCGCCCACATCCACTCGGGGAGGGGCGCGCCGGAGCTGGTCAGGTGCCGGGACAGGGCCCCCTCGGACACCACCCAGGGCTCCCGCTGCGCCCGCCACCCCGAACTGGCGTCCAGCAGGGCGAAGCCCTCGGTCAGCAGCGCGGCCGGCGTGACCCCGACCCGGCGGGCGCAGAGGCTGGCGACGACCACCCCGACGGCCAGCCCGACGGCGCCGACCTGGAGCCCCGCCCAGGTCGCCAGCGCGGCGAGCCGGGCGTCGGCGTCGGCGTCGGGGGGCGGGGGCGGCTGGCGCAGCTCGGCGAGCAGGCACAGGGCGCCCACGTCCTGCTGGACCACGGTGAGGTGCCCCATGCGGGCCTCGGCGGCGGCGGCCACGCCCTCCCCGGTGAGCGCGGCGGCGGCGAGCCGGGCGTCCAGCAGGCGGGTCGTCTTCGCGGGCGGATCGGCCGCCGCCGGAGCCAGGACCACCGGAGCGCCCGTCAACAGCGCGCACGCCGCGTCCGCGATGCCGTCCACGACGGGATCAGCGGCGTCGCCCTCGCTTGTGGCCAGCGGGCCCGGGGGGCTGCCCCGCGCGACCCGGGCGATGCCCATCAAGAGCCGCTGGCCGGGCTTGAGGGTGTCGAGCGGCGCGCGCTCGAAGGCGTCGGTGAACTCCTCCAGCCACTCAGAGAGGGGACGCCGCCGCCACCAGAACAGGTCCTGGACGAACACGAGTCAGCCGCCGGTGGGCTTGCGCAGCTTGAAGACGAAGCGGTCGGTGCGGGGCTGGGGGCGGGCCCAGGCCATCTCGGTGCGGGGGTCCTCGGGAAAGGCCAGGAAGTCCGCCTCGTCCACGAATTCGAAGCCCGCCGCCTCCAGCTCGGCGCGCACGGTGGACGCCTCGATACGGTGGATGGCGTCGGCGACGGTGTCCCCCGCGCCCTCGACCGCGTGGTGGTCGATGACCCCGAGCAGCCCGCCCGGCTTGAGGGCGTCGTAGAGCGCGGCGTTCATCGCGGCGCGGTCGACGTCCATCGTGGCGACGTCGTGGTAGATGAGGATGAACAGCACGGCGTCGAGGTCCGTGGCGTCCTCGGGCAGGGGGTCCTGGAAGGAGCGCCGCACCCGCACCACGTTGGGCAGCGGATGGTTCGCAACCCGGGCGTCCCAGGGCGCGATGGACCACTCGTCCCACTCGGGCGGGTTCTGGGAGTACACCGCCCCCTCGGGGCCCACGACCCGGGCGATGAGGTCGGTGGAGTAACCCCCGCCCGCGCCCAGCTCGGCGACCCGCTGGCCCTCGGCGATCTCGAAGAACGCCAGCCAGTCCGCGGGCTGGCGGATCGGGTCCATCACCCGGTCGTCCTCCTGGCGGTCAGGAGAGGCGATCAGGGCGTCGAAGGGGCCGGCGGGCGCGGCCTCCGCGACGGGGGCGGGCTCAGGGGCTTCGGCAGGGGGGGCCGTCTTCGCGCAGGCGGCGAGCAGGAGCAGGGTCGTCATGGGCGGCAGTGTATTCCCCCCGGCGCGCCGCGCGCCAGCCCCCTACCACCGCAGGATCCGCCACGCCTCACCCTCCTGGACGAGGGTGACGACGACGATGGTGCCCCCCTGGTGGTCCGCGACGGTGAGGGCGACGCCCTCGGGGGTCTCCTCGGCGAAGTCGACGAACCAGGTGCCCTTGAAGTCCGCCTCCAGCGCAGCCCAGGGCACCGGGACCGTCGGGGCGCCGTCGACGAAGCAGCAGCCGAAGCCGTGGGGATCCCGGGCCAGGATCGCCGCGACGGCGGTGTCCAGGGTGGCCTCGGGGGAGCTGAGGTCGACCGCCGGCGGGGGTGGCCGTCCGGCCGGCTTCGCGGGCCGAAAGCGCTGGAGCCAGGAGCGGATCGTCACCCCCGCAGCATAGGCCGACGGAACCCGCCGCGCCATCCGCCCCGCCGCGCGAGCGCGGACCCCCCACGTCAG
This sequence comes from Alphaproteobacteria bacterium, assembly GCA_020632795.1. Taxonomy (GTDB): domain Bacteria; phylum Myxococcota_A; class UBA796; order UBA796; family CAJQPC01; genus JACKEV01. Next base: position 299,605 of record JACKEV010000014.1, on the reverse strand, counting down.
GGAGGCGACGCCGTGAGGATGAGCATGTCCCGCACCCCCGGCGCGCGCCGCTCGGTGGCCTCGATCGGCGTCGTGTAGTGGAGCAGCCGCCGGTCGTCGACGATCAGCAGCTCGCCCGGCCTCAGGGTGTGGCGGAGCAGCGGGTCGCGGGGAGGGTCGGCGAAGAGCCGCGTCTCGCCGCCGCTGACGTTGTCGACGTGGACGCAGAGGATCCCGATGCGATCGAAGCCGTCGCGGTGGACGCCCTCCGGCGCGGGGTGCGCGGGGGTGTCGCCGGTGCAGCGGACGCGGATCATGTGGACCTGCACGTCGACGTCCTGATCGGCCTCGACGCCGTGGTCGAGGAAGCTGGCGACCACCTCCTGGAGGGCCGTCGACCGCAGCAGCGCCTCATCCAGCTCCTCGAACGCCCGCTCGACGTCGCCGAACAGCGGGTTCGTGTCGGCGCTCTGCACGAAGGGCCTGGGAGCCGTCCGGCACACCCGGCCACCCCGCCGCGCGAAGCGCGAGAGCCGCCGGAGGCGGTAGCCCTCTCGGACGTAGCGGTCCGACGGCAGGGCGTTGAAGTGGGGGCGGAGCGCCTCCAGCGGGGTCGGGTCCAGCCGATGCAGGAGATAGGGGGCCTTCATGCGCACCTCGGCGTGTGGTGACATCCGCCGGTTGCAAGGGCCATGCCACCAACGCGCGCCGCCGCGTCACCGCCTCCTGACCCCCCGAGCAGCGTCCCGCGTCTGGGTGACCGATCACCGATCGATCAACGCCGGAGCGCTCCCCGGCGGTGCGCGTCGGGGAACCCGCGACGCGACCCGCCCCGCCGCGTTAGGTTCCTCCTCCCGAGCCTCCCGCGGAAGGCCCCATGAACACCCAGAACGTCTCCCTCAAGCACACCGTGCGGGTGGTCACCGCCGCCTCCCTGTTCGACGGCCACGACGCCGCGATCAACGTCATGCGGCGGCTGATCCAGTCGATGGGCGCCGAGGTCATCCACCTCGGCCACAACCGCTCGGTCGCCGAGATCGTCGAGGCCGCCATCGAGGAGGACGCCCAGGCCGTCGCGGTCTCGTCCTACCAGGGCGGGCACAACGAGTTCTTCCGCTACATGGTCGACCTGCTGCGCGAGCGCGGCGCCCCCCACGTCAAGGTCTTCGGCGGCGGCGGCGGGGTCATCGTGCCCGACGAGATCCGCGCTTTGCACGACTACGGCGTCGACCGCATCTACTCCCCCGAGGACGGCCGGCGCATGGGCCTCACCGGCATGATCGCCGACCTGGTCACCCGCTCCGACTTCGACGTGCTGGAGGTCGACCCCCAGGACCCCGCCGACCTGCTCGCCCGCGCGGCCGAGGGCCAGCCCGGGGCGGTCGCCCGCCTCATCACCCTGGCCGAGGCCGAGGTCGAGAAGCCCGGCGCCCTGCCCCCCGAGATCGCCGCCGCGCTCCGCGAGGCGCGCTCCCGAAAGGTCCCCGTCATCGGCATCACGGGGACCGGCGGCGCGGGGAAGTCCTCCCTCACCGACGAATTGGTCCGCCGCTGGCGCAACGACGGCCACGGCCCCGTCGCGGTGCTCTCGGTCGACCCCACCCGCCGCCGCACCGGGGGGGCCCTGCTGGGCGACCGCATCCGGATGAACGCGGTGCACGGGCCAGGCTGTTTCATGCGCTCCCTGGCCACCCGCGCGGTCCGGGGCGAGCTGTCCGCCGCCATCGAGACCGCCATCGACGCCTGCCGCTACGCCGGCTTCCAGCTCATCCTGGTGGAGACCTCGGGCATCGGACAGGGCGACAGCGCGGTGATGGACATCGCCGACGTCGGCGTCTACGTCATGACCCCCGAGTACGGCGCCGCCAGCCAGCTCGAGAAGATCGAGATGCTGGACATGGCCGACCTCGTGATCATCAACAAGTTCGACCGCCGGGGCTCCCAGGACGCCCTGCGCGACGTGCGCAAGCAGGTCCGCCGCAACCGCGCCCTGTGGGAGACCGCTGACGACGCCCTGCCGGTCTTCGGCACCATCGCCGCCCAGTTCAACGACCCCGGCGTCAACGCGGCCTACCTGGGGCTGCTCGCCGAGGTCTCCCGGGTCAGCGGCCGGACCCTGACCAGCACCCTGACCGCACCGGACAGCCCGGCCTCCCCGGTGCGCCGCCGGGTCATCCCCCCCGACCGCACCGCCTACCTCGCCGAGATCGCGCGCACGGTGCGCGACTACCACCGCTGGTCCGCCGCCCAGGTGCGGCTCGCCCGCCAGCGCCACCAGCTCCTGGGCGCGGCCGGGCAGGTCGACGACGACCTCGCCGAGCCCCTGCGCGCCCGCGCCGCCGCCCTCTCCGAGCGGCTCGACCCCCGCTGCCGCGCCATCCTCGACAGTTGGGCCGACCGCAAGGCCGCCTACGCTGGCGACGCGTTCGTCTACATGGTGCGGGGCCGCGAGATCCGCCAGCCGATGGTGCACATCAGCCTGTCCGGCACGAAGATCCGCCGCGTGGCCCTGCCCGCCTTCGAGGACCAGGGCGAGATCCTGCGGTGGTGCCTGGCCGAGAACGCGCCGGGCAGCTTCCCCTACACCGCCGGGGTCTTCCCCCTCAAGCGCCTCGCCGAGCTGCCCAAGCGCATGTTCGCAGGCGAGGGCGGGCCCGCCAAGACCAACCGCCGCTTCCACCTGCTCTGCGAGGGCGAGCCCGCCGCGCGGCTGTCCACCGCCTTCGACTCGGTGACCCTCTACGGCGAGGACCCCCACGAGCGCCCCGACATCTACGGCAAGGTCGGCGAGTCGGGCGTCAGCGTGCCCACCCTCGACGACATGAAGATCCTCTACGGCGGCTTCGACCTGGCGGCCCCCACCACCTCGGTGTCGATGACCATCAACGGCCCCGCACCCATCCTGCTGGCGATGTTCCTCAACACCGCCATCGACCAGCAGCTCGACGCCGCCGAGGGGGCGCTGAGCCCTGAGCGCGAGGCCGAGATCCGGGCCCGCACGCTCCAGGTGGTCCGCGGCACGGTCCAGGCCGACATCCTCAAGGAGGACCAGGCCCAGAACACCTGCATCTTCTCCACCGAGTTCGCCCTGCGGATGATGGGGGACATCCAGGCGTACTTCATCGCGCACGGGGTGCGGAACTACTACTCGGTGTCCATCAGCGGCTACCACATCGCCGAGGCCGGGGCGAACCCCATCACCCAGCTCGCCTTCACCCTCTCCAACGGCTTCACCCTGGTCGAGTACTACCTGGCCCGGGGCATGGACGTCGACGCCTTCGCCCCGAACCTGTCGTTCTTCTTCTCCAACGGCATGGACCCCGAGTACACGGTGCTGGGGCGGGTCGCCCGACGGATCTGGGCGATCACCCTGCGGGATCGCTACGACGCCAGCGAGCGCAGCCAGAAGCTCAAGTACCACATCCAGACCTCGGGCCGCTCCCTGCACGCCCGGGAGATCCAGTTCAACGACATCCGCACCACCCTCCAGGCCCTGCTCGCCTACTACGACAACTGCAACAGCCTGCACACGAACGCCTACGACGAGGCCATCACCACCCCCACCGAGGAGTCGGTGCGCCGGGCGATGGCCATCCAGCTCATCCTGGTCAAGGAGTTCGGGCTCCTGCAGAACGAGAACGCCCTCCAGGGCAGCTTCATCGTGGAGCAGCTCACCGACCTGGTCGAGGAGGCCGTGCTGGTGGAGTTCGAGCGCCTCAACGACCGGGGCGGCGTGCTGGGCGCGATGGAGCGCCAGTACCAGCGCGGCAAGATCCAGGACGAGTCCCTGCACTACGAGCGGCTCAAGCACAGCGGCGAGCTGCCTCTGGTCGGCATCAACACCTTCGAGGACCCCGCCACCCTGGGCGAGGACTGGGAGCCCCCCGCGGTGGAGCTGCGCCGCGCCACGGTCGACGAGAAGCGCGAGCAGATCGAGCGGGTCGGCGCCTTCCAGGCCCGCCACGCCGAGGTCGCCCCCGAGGCCCTGGCCCGGCTCAAGCAGGTCGCCCTGGACGGCGGCAACATCTTCGCCGAGCTGATGAACACCGTCCGCGTGGCCAGCCTCGGCCAGATCACCCACGCCCTCTACGAGGTGGGCGGCGAGTACCGGCGGAACCTGTGAGCGGGCCTCGCGTCGGAGACCGCATCGGGCCCTTCGCCCTGCGCAAACGCCTGGACACCCGCGACAGCGGCGTGCAGACCTGGCGCGCCGAGCGGGTGGACGGCAAGCTCCTGTCCCAGGCCGTGGCCATGCGGGTGGGTCAGGGGGACGCCCTGCGCGCCGAGTACGAGGCCCTGCGCGCCCTGGACGACCCCCGGGTGCCCCGGCTGGTGGGCTACTACGCCGGCCAGGGGGCGCTGGCGATGCAGTGGATCGAGGGCGCCACCCTGCGCGAGCTGGTGGACGCCGCCCCCGACCGCCCCGGCCTGCTGGACCGGGCCACCGCCCTGGACCTCGCGGTCGAGGTCGCCCAGGCCCTGCGCGCGGCCCACGCCGCGTCCGGCGCCCCCATCGTGCACGGCGGCCTGCGCCCCCGGCACGTCCGGGTGGACCCCGAGGGCGAGGTCTGGGTGCTCGGCTGGGGCCGCACCGGGGGCACAGATCCCCGCGAGGACCAGCCCCTGCTCGGCGCCCTGCTGGTCGAGCTGGTCACCCAGAAGCCCCTGAAGGACGCGGGGGACGACCTCAAGCGCATGGTCACCGAGGACCCCGCCCTCATGCGGATCCTGCGCAAGCTGGGCCACGCCGACCCCGAGCAGCGCTACCTGAGCGACGCCGGGGCCCTCAAGGCCCTGCACACCCTGGCCCGCGAGGACGGCGGGGCCAGCAGCCGGGCGGACCTCATCGGCCGCTGGAAGGCCCCCGAGCGCGCCCTGCCGCCCTCGATGCCCTCGCTCCAGCCCATGCCGCCGATGTCCCAGGTGGTCGCCGGCCCAACCCTGGAGCCCCCCACCACCGAGCAGGTCGCCCTGGCCTCGATGGTCGAGCCGGCCACCGACACCCCGTCCCCCGTCCAGCTCGTCGAGGTCGCCCCCGCGACGACCTACTCGCTGGAGATGCCCACCCCGCCGGAGCTTCCGGTGATGGCCCCGCCAGAGTCCGATGAGCACGAGGTCACGGAAGAGGAGCCTGCGGCGGTGACGCCCGACGACCCGGCGCCCGAGGACCTCACCGAGCCCATCGCCGCCGAGGCCCTGAGCGCCCACGACACCACCGAGCGCATGGCGGCCGAGGCCCTGGAGGGCATCCACACCCTGGACCCCACCCTGGAGGTCGACGACGACGGGCCCGAGCCCGAGCCCCCCCGGGCGTGGACCCAGGCCGAGCAGGCCGCGCTGGCGGCGGTGGCCCTGTTCGCCCTCGTGGCGGCCTGGGTGCTCTACCGGGGCTTCGCGTGATCGAGCACCCCGAGCTGCGGGTGGTGCCGGTCCGCACGCCCACCCTGCCGCCGGCCACCCACACCAACGCCTACGTGCTGGGGCGGCGCCGCCTGACCATCATCGACCCGGCCTCCCCCTGGCCCGACGAGCAGGCCCGCCTCGCCGAAGCCCTCCAGGCCCTGGTGGACGAGGGCGCGGCGGTCGAGCGCATCCTCCTGACCCACCACCACGTCGACCACATCGGCGGGGTCAACGCGCTGCGGGCGCGCTTCGACGCGCCGGTCGTCGCCCACCCCCGCACCGTTGAATTGTTGCAACGCAGCATCGCGGTGGACGAGACCCTGGTGGACGGCGACCGGGTGGAGACCGACGTTGAAGCCTGGGTGGCCCTGCACACCCCCGGGCACGCCTCCGGGCACCTCTGCCTGCACCAGCCGGGCTGCGGGGCGATCGTGGCCGGGGACATGGTCGCGGGCGAGGGGACCATCGTGCTGGAGCCCCCGGAGGGTGATCTGGCGCAGTATCTGGCGCAGCTCGACCGGCTGCGGTCCCTGGGGCCCTCGGTGCTCTTCCCGGCCCACGGCCCGGCCCTGCGAGACCCCGCGCGGGTGCTCACCGAGTACATCGACCACCGCCACCACCGCACCGCGCAGCTCCGGGCCGCGCTGGCGGCCCACGGCCCGGCCACGCCGCTGGCGCTGGTCCCGCACATCTACGGCGACACCATCCCCCGCTTCGTCCACCCGCTGGCCGCGCGGCAGGTGCATTGTCACCTCGTGTGGCTTGCCGATCGCGGCGAGGTGCGCAGCTTGGAGGGTGACCGCTGGGAGATGTCCGATGAGCGACGAGCGCCCCCCCGAGCCTGACGGCGAGCCTCACGGCGAGCCCCACGGCGAGCCTCACGGCGAGCGAGCCCCCTCCGATCTGGAGGACGGCCTGGACGACCTCAAGCGCCTGGCCACCGGCGTGGCCGGCATGCTGCTGGGTCCGCGCATCGGCGGCGCCCGGGACCCGGACAAGCCGGTGGTCTCCGCCGACGCCGACGCGGCCATCGATGACCTGAGCGCCAAGGTGGGCCACTGGCTGCGCGCGGTGGGCGACGGCCTCAAGGACCACCCCACCGACCCCGAGGCCGCCCGCCAGGCCGCCCGGGAGCGGGTCGACGAGCCCCCCAGCACCGAGGCCGACGAGGACGGCTGGTCGCCGCTGGTGCAGGGCGCGCGGGCCTTCTCGAAGGGGCTCGGCGCGCTGGCGAAGGAGCTGCTGAAGCCGGCCGAGGGGTTCGAGGGGGAGGAGTAGGGGGCGTCACTCCTCCGTCAGCACCTCTTGTCGCTTCGCGATGCGCGCCTTGACGTCCTCCGCGATCTCGTTGACCTCCACCGGCGCGTCGACGACCTCGTCGGCGAGTTGGCGCATCGCCACGACCAGCGGCTCCAGCAGCGGCTCGGCGGGACTCCCGACGACGAGGTCCAGCGCACGGCGCGGCCCGTCGAGGGCGACGAGGTCGATGAGGATGGACTGGTAATGGGGTAGCTCCTCGCGGATGGCGGCGGGGTCCTGGTGGAGGGCGCGCTTGACCAGGGGCAGGGCTTCGTCGACCGTACCGCCAGCCACGAGGAGCAGGAGGTGGAGGATGAGGTAGTGCAGGACTTCGGGCTCCTGCTCGAAAGCCTCGCGGGCGAGGGAGGCGGGGAGGGGGTGATGGTGGTTATCGTTGGCCTGGAACCAGATGTTCGCCAGAGCGAAGAGGAGATGGATATTGCGACCGTAGACGTCGATGCATCGATCGACGATCTTGCCGGGATCCTCCCCACCAAAGAGGACCGAAGCCCTCAGGAGCATCATCCACTCGGCTGGTCGCTCGGGTTCGTGAGCGGTGGCGGCTTTCAAGGTCGCCGCTGCACGGTCGGCTTCGCCCCTGTGGTGGTAGATCTCAGCCAAATAGAAACATGGGAAAGGTCGGTCTGGGTTGGCTCGAAGAGACTCGAGGCAGAGTTGCTCCACTGTATGAAAATCGCCCTGTTGAATGAGAACCTCCGACAGACTGGACAGCGCGCCCACATGGTCTGGAGCGAGAGTCAGGATCCGTCTCCATGTGTCCATTTGTTCGTTCTTGGTGCCTGGGGTTCGGCTCAACGCGACGCTATGCAACCAGAGCACCTTGACATCATCCGGGTCCAGACGAAGCGCTTCCTTGAACGCGTCCATGGCTTCATGCGGGGCGCTACGGCTGAATAGGAGAAGACGGCCCAACTCGAACCAGATGAGTCCATGCTCGGAATTCAGTTCCAACAACTGCCTCCATGCGCTCTCTGCTTCGTCGATTCGTTCCTGGCGTTTCAGGGCGGTCGCCAATCCATACAAGGCGAACCAATTCGTTGGTGCTTGCTTCAGGGTTTCACGAAGCAGCGCCTCTCCTTCGGTGACTTCTTTGGTATATTGAACCAAGAAATATGCCAACATCAACTGGAAAGTCCAGTCGTGGTCGGCGATCTCCAGGGCCCTCCGATAGAGCGCTTCGGCTTCTGAATACCGCCCGAGGGCTGTCATGGCATCCCCGAGAAGTGCCAGGTCGGCAGCCTCTGCGGGTTTGTGCTCAGAACGTTGCGTCAAGAGATATTCGGCACGATCTTGCTGCTTCGCGAGGGCGAGCGCTGTCACCATGAGCGTTGCCACCGCCTGTTTGTCCTCCTCTACGAAGCTGTCATACAATGATACAACTTCTGCAAAAGAACTTGGATTGGTGTAGAGCGTACAGAACAGAAGCAGCGGCATTCCCTCAGCGTCCGGGTAGAGCTGAAGGCCTCTTCGTGCGACAACTTCTGCTGCTCTGCGTCGGTTTGCAGCCATCAGTACAGTGATGTACTCTTCGTAGATCTCCACACCCCACTCTGGCCGCACCGCCACCACTCGCTCCACCACTCGATCGCATAGCCCTTCATGCGGCACAAACTGGGATAACCGTCCCACCGCCTCCTCCGCCCACACCGCTGCATCCTCATCAGACGCCTGCTCCAACATCGTCACGAAGGTCTCGGGGTTGTCGATGTGAGCGCGAAGCTGAACGGGCAGATCCTCCTCCTTGGCCATCACAGGAGGAAGCCATGAGAGCTGCTTGCAGAACTCCTCCCTGTCTTCTCTGAAGTGCTCCAGAACCCCCATGTAGAGATACAGGTGGTTCTCCCGCTCGGCAGCATCCAACCCCATCGCCTCATGCAACACCGGCCGCAGGCGATGCTCCAACTCGTCCCCCCCGTACAGCGCGACCATGAAGTCCACCACCGCGTGAACCCGAGCGCTGGCCCCACCCCGTCGACGCATCAGGTGGTAGATGTTGTACAGTCGTTCCGTGATCTGATAGTACTTGCGGCGCCCTTCTGTCCTCGCGACCTCCACCACCCCGCGCCGGACGAGGTGTCCCAAGGTGGCGCTGGTGTTGTTCACGTCCATCCGCGCGCGCTCGGCGACGAGGCTGCTCGGCGCCGGGCTCCAGATGTCCGCGAGCGTCACGAACACCTTGCGCTCGTTGCTCTTCAGCGCCTCGATGTTGTGCTTGAAGTAGTCGGAGCGGTCGTCGATCAGCTTCGTCAGATCCTGCATGAGCTGGCGCAGCGACAGGCCCTGGGCGAAGGACGCGAGCAGCATGACCAGGCGGGGGTTGCCGCCGGTCAGGATCTTCATGGGCGCGATGCGCTCCTCGTCCAGGTCTTCCCCGGAGACGGACGCCCACAGCTTCGCGCAGCCCTCCCGGGTGAGGGGCTCCAGCTCAATCCGTCGGAACAGCTCGTACATCGCCGCGTCCGGGCTCTGCTCCCCTTCGAATCGGGACAGCGCGGTGCACAGGAACATGATCCTGGGCTCCCCCAGGAGCACCTTCCGAACCGCCCAGGCGTCGCGGTCGTTGAGCTGCTCGTCGACCAGCATCTGGAGGTTCTCGATCACCAGGACCAGGCGCTTCCGGGCGTCGTCGGCGAAGTCCAGCAGGCGGGCCAGCGCCCCGGCGGTCAAGCGTTGCTCGTCCTGCTCGGCGCGCAGGGCGGTGTATGTGTCATGCCAGGATGCGTCGCCTGTCTCGTCCCCCATGTGTAGCAGCGCCTCCAACCACAGCTCCCCGGCGGTCAGGACCTGATAGCTCTCCTCCCCGAAGACGACCGGGAACCAGCCCTTGGACAGCTCCGGGTCGCGGCGAAGCTCCGCAGCGACTCGGTGGACCAGCATGGTCTTTCCGTAGCCTCGTCGCCCGATGACCAGCACATGCTGGTTGTTTCCTCCTGTGTTCTCCCGGATGGTCTCCAGGATCGAGGCCAGCTCGTGCTCCCGGACGACGAAGCGCTCGACGAGCTGCGCGTCGTCCAGGAACCCGGGGTTGTATTTCATGTGGGCGCTCATCGGGCGCTCCGTCGCTCGTCCACGGGGATGTAGGTGAAGCCGAAGCGGCCCAGCCACCAGTCCCGGAGCAGGGTGGAGATGAAGCGATATTCGTTCAGCTCTCGGCGCAGGTAGCCGTCGTGCTCCAGGATGCTGAGCACCTCCCGCAGCGCCTCGTGGCCGACTTGCGGTTCCCGCAGGTGTTCAAGGGAGAGGAGGGACGCCGCCTCTGGCGAGAGCACACCCACCTTGGCGGTCTCGGTGAGCAGATCGATGGCCAGAGGCATCAACGCGGGCCCCAGCACCATCTTGAGGCGCTCCTCGAAGTGGCTGAGCTCGCCGTGCCCCTGTGAGCTGAGCATCTTGGTGCGGTACACCGTCCCGACAGCACCCACGGTGATGGCCGTGGACCCCGAGCGGCGACGCTCCTCCAGGAGGAAGTCGAAGTACATCTGTACGTGGTGGGGGATCGCGCACCCCAACCGGTTCACGACCTCCTGCTTCGCGCCGGCCTCCCAGGTCAGGTTGTAGTTCCTGGCCAGGGCGTCCAGGCAGTCCTTCGCGGTGCCCTCGGACCAGGGCTCCACGCAGAACGTGGCCAGTGTGTTCAGGGTCGCGCTCAGACCCGCCTGGCGCAGCACCGGCCCCATCCCGATCGAGCCCGCCACGACCAGCACGATCCTGCCCTGGTGTTGGATGGTGGCCGCCCTCAAGAAGGACACGAACACGTCCGCCTGCTGGATCCGATCCGGGGTGAGCGTGTAGTCCCCGCCCTTGAGGATGCGGTTGACCAGGATGGGCAGCTCATCCATGAAGATGACCACCGGCCGGTCGGCCTTGGCCAGCTCGGCCATGACGCGGCGGCCCTTGGCCTGCCAGCTCCCGGTGACGCCGGTGCGCAGCTTGACCACAAGCTCGTCCATGCCCACTTCTTCGACGCTGCCGAGCGCGTTGCGGAAGGTCTCCTTGACCCGTGGCCACAACCCGACATGCTCTCGCGCAGCGAGGCTCAGCTCCACGATGGCGTCCGCCGGGGTGCAGGCGTCCTGGAGGTCGACATGCAGGCAATGCGCTCGATCCCCGAGGAGTCGGGCCGCCTCGCGCATCATGCTCGTCTTGCCGATGCGGCGTTGCGCGACCATGAGGAGGTGATCCCCCGCGAGGATGCGTTCGATCAAGCTCTCCATTTCGCGATCGCGGTTGAAGAACAGGTCACCGCTCACCCACGGCCCCACCTTCCGAACCAGCTTCTCTCTCTTCATCATCGCTCCGATTTCATGGAAAGGCTTGCCAAGTGAACGCTTGCCAAGTGAACGCTTGGGATGGCTGTAGCTCCCAAGGATTCACTTGGCAAGCGTTCACTTGGGAAAGAGATGCACATCCCCCGCATGCTTTGGAAACCCTCCACCGGTCCACCCCCCGCAGATGGATTACTCTGGCCCCTCCCGCCCTTCGAACCGAAGAGATCCGTCGTGCCGCCCATCTCGAACGAAGCCGACCCCCAGCCCGTCCTGGAGATGGGCGGGCTGACCCTGCGTCCCGGGGACCGCATCGGCCCCTACATCTACCAGAAGCCTGTTGGAAAGGGTGGGATGGCCAACGTCGTGCTGGCCCGGGACCCGGGCGATCAGCCCGTCGCGCTCAAGATCCTCAAGGCCCACCGCTTCAAGACCGGCCTGGCCCGCTTCCGCCGTGAGTTCCGCGCCCTCTCCCGGGTGCGCCACCCCAACGTCATCCGGGTCGACGCCTACGGCGACGTGCACGGCCACCCCTACATCGCGATGGAGTACATCGAAGGCCAGGATCTGCACCAGACCATCCGCGCCTTCAAGTACCTGGAGAACCCCGACGACCGCTGGGGGCAGTGCGAGTCCATCCTGGTCGACACCTGCCGGGCCCTGGACCACGTCCACCAGAAGGGCCTCGTCCACCGGGACCTCAAGCCCTCCAACATCCTCATCGACCCCGAGGGCCGCGCCAAGCTGACCGACTTCGGCATCGTCAAGGATCTCGACCCGGAGAACGACCCCGACAAGTCCCGCACCCTGGTGGGCACCTGGGCCTACGCCTCCCCCGAGCAGATCAGCGGCGAGCCCATCGACCACCGCTCCGACCTCTACTCCCTGGGCATCATCCTCTTCGCGATGCTGACCGGCTGCCGGCCCTTCGATGAGAAGGACATGAAGGGCTACCTGGACGCCCACCGCAACAAGAAGCCGCCCCGCCCGCGCCAGTACGACCGCCGCATCCCCCGGGTGCTCGACGAGATCTGCACCCGCCTGCTCAACAAGGACCCCCGGGAGCGCTTCCAGTCCGCCCGCGAGATCCTCTACCGCCTGGAGCAGCTCGAGCCCGCCGAGCCCGCCCCCCGCGCCCTGGGCGAGGGCTGGACCCCGCCCCTGGTCGGCCGCGGCGCCGAGGTGGAGCTGCTCCACGAGGCCGTCGACCGCCTGACCCGCCGCGAGGGCGGCCTCATCGTGCTCGAAGGCCGCGAGGGCCTGGGCCGCAGCCGCCTGCTCCAGGTCGCCGCCCGCCGCGCCGAGGGCCTGGGCTTCCCCGTCCACCGCCTGGACGGCAAGAAGGGCCCCGCCGGGCTGTTCGGGCTCATCGACTTCTGCCACGCGGTCATCCGGGCCCTGGGGGAGCGCACCCCCGAGCCCCTGCGCCAGGCCGTGGCCGAGTGGTCCGAGGGCCGCACCCGGGGCGGCGACGCCGTCTACCGCCTGATGGACAACCTGCGCCCGGCGGTGGTGCAGCTCCTGGGGGACGGCCCCCAGGTGATGCTCTACGACGACTTCCACCTGCTGCCCCGCCGCGGCCTGGAGATGGTCGCCAGCCTGGTCCGCACCACCATCGCCATCGGCGAGCCCGTGCTGCTCATCGTCAGCCTGCGCACCGAGGACACCAGTCCAGGCGCGGCGGCCTTCGTGCGCGGCGACGACCTGGGGGTCACCCCCCGCGTGATGCGCCTCAGCCCCCTCTCCCTCAAGGCCATCCACCACATGACGGCGGCCATGCTCGGCGAGGGCGTCAAGGCCGAGGTCCTGGCGGAGCGCCTGCACAAGGAGACCCAGGGCAACCCGCTGTTCGTGGCCCAGTTCCTGAGCGCGCTCATCCAACAGAAGGTGCTCGTGCCCGCCCACAAGGGCCTGGAGCTGGCCGCCGACACCCAGGAGATCGAGACCGGGCACCTGGAGATCCCACCCGGGGTGCGCCAGGTCATCCGCAGCCGGCTGGAGGGCCTGGGCCGGGGCGAATTGGAGGTGCTGCAGGTGCTCGCGGTCAGCGGGCGGCCCCTGGACCTCGACCTGTCCCTGGATGTGCTGGAGCGCGACGAGGAGGAGGTCCTGGACCACCTCGACGGGCTGATCGGCCGGGGCCTGGTCATCGAGCGGCGCACCGGCGAGCTGGTCTACCACGACGTCGCCCACCGCCTGGTCGCCGACGTCGTCTACCGCGACCTCGACGCCGACCGCCGCTGCGAGCTGCACCGCCGCCTGGCCACCGCCCTGGAGTCCGCCTACGCCAGCGTGCCCGCCGCCATCGAGATGGTCGGCGACCACTACCGCCTGGCCGGCGAGGCCGGCAAGGCCTACCGCCACCTCGTCGCCGCCGCCCGCCGGATGCTCGCCCGCTCCCTGCCCTCCGAGGCCTGGGAGCTGTCCACCCGCGCCGCCGCCCTGGAGGGACCGGCCAGCAAGGAGCTGCGCGAGGAGGATCTGGAGCCCATCCGCATCGCCCTGCTCCAGGTCCGGGCGAAGATCCTGGAGGTCCGTGGCGAGTGGGCGTCCTGCGTGCGCCTGCTGGAGGTGCTGCTGGTCCGCGCCGAGCGCATCGGCGACGACCGCGCCGCCCTGACCGCCCGCTGCGAGCTGGGCGCCACCCTGCGCCGGCTGGGCCAGGCCGGCCGCGCCCAGGAGGAGTCCCGCCGCGCCCTGGAGGCCGCCCGCGCCTTCGGGGACCGCGAGCTGGTCGCCAAGGCCCTCTACAGCATGGCCGTCAACGCCTGGGACGACGCGAAGCCCCGCGAGGTCGAGCGCTACGCCAGCGAGGGCCTGCTGCTGACCAGCGGCGACGCCATGCACGAGGTGCGCGGCGAGATGCTGCTCTGCCTCGCCATCGCCCAGGCCTCCCAGGGCCGCATGGCCTCGGCCTGCAAGGGCATGGAGGAGGCCGTCGACCTCTTCGAGACCCTGGGCGTGAAGCCCACCCGCTGCCTCGCCCTGTGCAACCTCGCCGAGATGCAGCTCTGGCAGGGCCGGCTGGTCGAGGCCCGCAACCGCGCTGATCAGGCCATCGACCTGGCCGACGACATCTCCTACCGCATGGGCTACGCGATCGGGCTGCGGGTCCGAGGCGAGGCCCACTTCGAGCTGGGGCAGACCACCAACGCCTCCCGCGACCTGGTCGAGGCCCTGGAGGCCTCCACCCAGCTCGGCATGAACGACGAGATGATCGCCTGCCGCTACATGCTGGCCCGGATCGCCGCCCGGTCCGGGGACGCGGCGGTGGTCGAGGACCACGTCGCCATCGCCCGGGGCCTGGCCGAACACAGCGATCCGGAGCGCTACAACCCCGCCCTCATCGCCCTCAACGCATGGGCCTGCGCCATGCGCGGCGAGGACCGGGACGCGCGGAGGATGCTGGACGCGGTCGAGCGCAACCTCGAACAGCTCCACATCCCCCGCCGCGCCCAGGTCATGCTGGGCGCCGCCCGCGCCCACGCCGCCCTGGGCAACACCGAGGACGCCCTGCGCCTGGCCCACCAGGCCACCGCCCTGGCGCGCTCCCGGGGCTTCCGGTTGCTGGACCTGCAGGGGCGCCTGCTGCTGGCCCGCGTCACCGACGAGCCCTCCGCCGCGAACGCCTGGCGCAACGAGGCCCTCCAGCTCGCGCACTCCTTCGACCGCGAGCTGAGCCCCGAGCTGGTGCGCTCCTTCCGGGCGCGCCCCGAGCTCGAGGGCCTCGAGGTTCACGACTGAGATGGCCGGCCAGAGCCCGCCGGACGCCGCGCCGGACACCTCCCTGGAGGTCTTCCCTGACGCGATAGGCCCCTACCCCTGCCGCCGCCTGCTCGGGCGGGGGGGCATGGCGGCGGTGTACCTGTGCGAGGGGTCGGACGGCGGGCTGGTGGCGGTCAAGTGGCTCGCGCGGGCCACCCCCAGCCAGCAGGCGCGCTTCCGCCGCGAGGTCGACGTGCTGACCCGCCTGCGCCACGAGCACATCGTCAAGGTGCTCGACAGCGGCACCTGCGAGGGGCGGCCCTACCTGGTGATGGAGTACGTCGAGGGCCCGGACCTCCGCATCTACGCCCACAAGCTCAAGCAGCGCCCCGCCAGCGAGCGCTACGCCGAGGTCTGCCGCATCGGCATGGAGCTGTGCGACGCGCTGACCGCCGTGCACGCCCAGGGGCTGGTGCACCGGGACCTCAAACCCTCCAACGTGCTGCTGGACCCCCGGGGGCGGTGCCGCCTGGCCGACTTCGGCGTGGTCAAGGACATCGACGACCCCGAGGGCACCCCCACCAGCTTCATGGTGGGCACCCGGGCCTACGCCGCCCCCGAGCAGCTCCAGGCCCGCGTCATCGACCACCGCGCCGACCTCTACGGCCTCGGCTGCACCCTGTACTACCTGCTCACCGGCGAGCGCCCCTACCCGGTCAAGGACGAGACCCAGCTCATGCGGGCGCACCTGCACACGCCGGTGCCCCACCCCACCTCCATCGACCCGGACATCCCGCCCTCCCTGGAGGCGGTGGTGATGCGGCTGATGGCGAAGAAGCCCGCCGACCGCTTCCCCACGGCGGGCGCGACGGGCGCGGCGCTCTCCCGGGCGCGGACCACCCGGCCGCCCCCGCCGCTCGCGGGGCGGCGCCGCTACGTGGACCTGGCCTCCGCCGCGCTGGATCGGGTGGAGACGGAGGGCGGGCGGGTCATCCGGGTGCGGGGGCCCCGCGGATCGGGGCGGAGCTGGCTGATGGACGTCATCGAGGACCTCGCCCGGCGGCGCGAGGTGCCCTGCATGGTCGCCCACGACAGCCCGGCGCTGGGGGCCGCCCTCAAGCGCCTGCGCAGCGGAGAACACCTCGCGGTGGTCACCCGCCTGCCGGTCCCGCGCGGCCGCGCGCCGCTGCCGGTGGACCCGATCCAGCTCGAGCCGCTGGGCATCGCCGACGTGCGGCGCAGCGTGGTGGCCGCCGCCCCGGGGACCGAGGTCCCCCACGAGGTCGCCGAGCGCCTGCACCGGGCCTCCGGCGGCCACCCCTCCTGGCTGCTCTCCCTGATGGCCGAGCACACCGAGGGCGACCGCATCATCCTGCCCGATCCCCTGCCGCCCCCCGCGCGCATCCGCGACAAGGTCTCGCTGCTCTCCGAGGACGCGCTGGAGACCCTGCGCGCCCTCGCCGCCCTGCACCGGCCGGCGGACGCGGCGCTGCTGGAGCTGATCGTGCAGCGCCCGGTGGACTCGGCCCTGCTCGCCTTGCGGGAGCAGGCTTTTGTGACAGTACACAAAGACGAATGGGTCCTGTTCGGCGACGCCGTGGGGGTCGCGGCCCTGGGCGGCGAGCCGGTCCCGCCGGAGCTGCACCAGCGGGTAGCCGCCGCGCTGCGCCACCGCGGGCTGGAGGCGGAGGCCGCCGGCCACCTCGCCGACTGCCCCACCCGAGCGGGCTGCGACGCCGACCCCTTCGCCCACCTGGCCCGCATCGAGCAGGCCGCGCTGGAGGGCGACCTCACCGGCGCCCGGGAGCAGGCCGAGGACGCGCTGACCCGCGCGCGGGCCGCCCGGCGCCGGGACATCGAGCTGATCGCCACCCGGGTGCTGGGGGAGGTGCTGCTGGACCAGGGGCACACCCGCCTCGCGGAGTCCCGGCTGGCCGACGCCGTGGCCCTGGCGCGGGCCCTGGACGTGCCCCACGAGCGCCGCTACGCCCACGTCCTCCGGGCGGCGGCCACCCTGGAGAACCGCCCGGGCAGCCACGTCGCCGCCGCCGCCGCCCTCGATCGCCTCCACCGGGCGCTCACGAGGGTCGAGACCCGGGGCGAGGACCCCTCCCGGGCGCTGGCCCAGGCCGTGCGCGCCCACGCGGCGGCCACCCTCGGGGATCGCCGTGCCTGGGAGCGGGCCACCGTCGCCGCCGAGGCCGGGCGGGACACGCTGCCGCCCCGGTTCCGGGCCCGGGTGGACCTGAGCCTCGCCCGCGCCGCGCTCGCCGCCGGGGCCAACGCCGAGGCCGCGCGCCGGGCGCGGGCGTTGTCCGCCGAGGCGCGGGCCGAGGGCCTGACCCTGGTGGGCTGGCTGGCGGACTGCATCGCGGCGGTGGCCTGCGGCGCGCCCCGCCCCAAGCTGAGCGTCGAGGACATCGTCACCGAGGACACCGAGGCCCTGGAGGGGCGCCCGGTCGCGTAGCGCCCCCTACGGCCGCCGACGGCGACCCAGGGCGAGCAGGCCCAGGACCAGCGCGAGCGCGCCGCCGCCGGACTGCGGGCCCACCGCGCAGCCCGCGCCGAGGCCCTTTTCGTCGGCCTCCGAGGGGCGCACGGGCTCGTCGGGCCAGTCCCCGACCTCCTGGTAGGTCACGTCGGTGTCCTCCAGGGTGGGCTCGGGCTCGGGCTCGTTCTCCTCGACCGGGACGTACTCCATGATCCATTCGGCGTTCGCGTCCACCCGGGTCGCGCCCGAGCCGCCGCCCACGCAGGAGGTGTTGCCCTGCACGGCGTAGACGAAGGAGTTCACCCCCGCGATCTCATAGCCCTCGCCCCGCGCGATGAGCCCCGCGCCCCCGGAGTCCCCGGAGCACAGGTTGCTGTCGCGGTCATAGGCGTAGATGAGGTAGGAGTCGCTGTCGTAGTAGGGGATGGTCGCGTGGCGCTTCACCCCGGAGCCGCCGCCGTTGTCGCTGGTCGCGCCCCAGCCCACGTAGTCCAGGTCCGTGCCGATCCATGTGTTGCCCGGGGACTCCAGGTTCAACGGGATCGGCTCGTAGTCCAGCTCGTTGGCCAGCTCCAGCACGCCGATGTCATGGCGCAGGCGGTTGGGGTCGTAGTCGGGGTGGATGTGCCAGTCGGTGGCGACCTCGTAGGCCTCGATGCCCGTCTGACTGTACGCGTCCGTCCCGATCATGAAGTAGACGTCGTAGTTGTAGCGGTCGTAGTCGTCCGCCGCCTCCAGGCAGTGGGCGGCGGTCAGCACCCACTTGCGGTGGATGAGCGTGCCGGAGCAGAACACCCCACCCTGGCTGCCGTTGTAGGCCATCAGCGAGCCGACCTGCGGGAAGTCGGAGGTGCGGTCCCCGTTGACGATGGGCGGGGCCTCCTGGGCCAGGGCGGCGGTCGCGAACAGGGCGGCGGTCAGGCTGATCATGAGGGCTCCTGCAAGGGGACCAGGGTAGCGCCCGGAGGAGGGGGTGGTGTCCGGAAGCTGTCAGCGGCGGCGGCGCGTCGCGGCGAGGGCGATCAGCGCGAGGCCGCCGGCGAAGCCCGCGCCCGGCGCCCCGCCCGAGGGCGCGCTGGCGCAGCCCGCGAAGATGCCCGAGTCGTTGCCCTTGGGGCGCTCGGGCAGGTCGCCGGTGTCGTCCTGCCAGTTCAGGCCGGTGTCGTCGCCCGGATCGGTGTCGGAGTCGCTGTCGGTGTCGGAGTCGCTGTCGGCGTCCGAGTCGCTGTCGGTGTCCGAGTCGCTGTCGGCGTCGGTGTCGGCGTCGCCCTCCTCCAGGGGCACGTAGCCGTCGATCCAGCTGTAGAAGGCGTCGACCCGGGTGGAGCCCGCCGCCGCGCCGTTGCCCTCGCAGGTGGCGTTGCCCCCGTTGACGTTGAAGCCGAAGGAGTTCACCCCCGCGATCTCCCAGCCGTTGCCCACCGGCAGCAGCGCCGCGCCCCCGGAGTCCCCGGAGCAGATGTTGGTCTGCCCGGAGCTGTCATAGGTGTAGATGAACTGGCTGTCGGCGGTGTAGAAGGGCACGTCCACGGTGCGCTTGACGCCGCCATCGTTGCGGTTGGAGCCGGTGATCCCCCAGCCCACGTAGGTGATGTCGTAGTTGTACCAGGCGTTGGTGGGGGCGTCGGTGTTCAGCGGCATCGGGGTGGCGCTGTCGATGGGGTCGGCCAGCCGGATCACCCCGATGTCGTACTCGAGGGTGGACTCACGGTAGCTGCCGTGGGGGTAGAGGACGTCGACCTCGCCGTAGTCGGTCCAGCCGCTGCTGGAGTAGACGTCGGTCCCGGTGACGAAGTAGACGTGGTAGCCCGCGTCCAGGTAGTCCTGGCCCGCCCCGGAGTTGGCCAGGCAGTGCGCTGCGGTCAGCACCCAGCGCCGGTGGATCAGGGTGCCCGAGCAGAACGAGCCACCGTAGCCGTTGTCGTCGATCGCGACGATCGCGCCGACCGCGGCGAAGCTCGAAGTGGTGCTGCCGCCGACGATGGGCGGGGCCTCCTGAGCGAGCGCGAGGGGCATCAGGGCCAGCAACATGGGGCAGCCTCCAGGGCAGAGGATCGCTGGATGAAGACACCCTCAAAGTAGGGTCGGATCACCCGCCGAACAAGGCGATTCACAGGCTTTTCGCCTTACACGCGCTCACGGCGCTGGATTTCTTCACCCGGTTCAACGACGATTGAATAGAATGAGAGGGATGGAACTCCCAGGATCTTCAACCATGTCCACGCCCCCCGAGCGCGCCGACGCCGCCATCGACGAGGCCATCCGCACCGCCGCCGAGACCATCGGCGAGCTGATGGAGTTCTGGAACTTCAAGCCCTCGATGGGCAAGGTCTGGACGGTGCTCTACCTCTCCCAGGAGCCCCTCAGCGCCGAGGAGATCGGCCAGCGCACAGGGCTCTCGGCGGGCAGCGTGTCCATGACCCTGAGCGATCTCCAGCTCTGGGGGGTCGTCCACAAGGTGCGCCGGGCCGGGGAGCGCCGCCGGCTCTACAAGCCGGAGACCGACATCTGGTCGATGGTCACGCGGGTGTTCCGGGAGCGGGAGCAGCGGCTGGTGCGGCAGTCGATCCGCAACCTGGAGGACGCCCTGCGCCTGCTCGACGAGCAGGCCCGCACCTCCAGCCCCCAGGTCATGCTGCGGGGCCGGTTCGTGGCCACCCGGGTGCGGCTGCTGCTGGACCTCGCCCGCACCGGCGAGCGCCTGCTGGAGCGCCTGGCGCGATCGGGGGAGCTGGACCTCTCCCCGCTGCGTGGCTGGCTGGAGAGCGTGCGGCGCCGGACCGCCTCGGGGTGATGGCGTGGTGAACCCGCCCCTTTCGGATTAAACGGTCCCCATCTCCCCGCACCGGGGTCGTTGTACGTCGGGCGCGGCTCATCAGGGCCTTAGAAACCCTGTACACTTCTCAGTGTCCAACCTTCCGCCAGGGTCCCCTCAACATGCCTGCCTTCCTGCCTGTCCTGCTGGCTCTGACCGGCTGCACCGAGCCCCCCAAGGTCAAGCTCGACGTCCGCGACGTCTGGAATGAGCCGATCGCGGGCGCCACCATCGTCCAGGAGGGCGTCACCGAGCGCTTCACCTCGGGCGCGGACGGCACGGTCATGGTGGAGGTGAAGCCCGGCACCCTCAGCTTCATGGCGGGCCAGGACGGCTTCATCAAGGACCTGGAGAGCATCACCATCGCCGAGGAGGCGGACAAGCCGCCCGCCGTGGTCTTCCACCTCTACCCCGAGCCGGAGAACCCGGGCTTCTACGGGGTCAGCCGAGCGGCCCCCTACGTCCACCTCGAGGCCCAGCCCATCCAGTCGGTGGCCACCGAGATGTCGACCTACCACGGCATCAAGGACATCCCCAAGAGCATGATCCCCAAGAACGTCAAGCCCCTGCGCTTCGTGTTCAACTCGACCCTGCGGGTCCAGGAGATCAAGCGCCAGGACCTGCGCCTGTCCAAGCTGCGCTACCTGGAGGAGGCCGAGGTCCAGGGCGTGCTGGGCGCCGAGACGGTGGACCTCAACCTCTGGGTCGCCGACGGGGACGTGAAGTTCGACGTCAAGGGCCTCCAGTCGAAGGATGACTACCTGCTGGAGGTCGAGGGTGACCTGGAGCCGGGCTTCTACGCCTTCCACGCCCAGAACGTGCTCGACTCCCGCAACGCGGACGTGCTCGACAAGCTCCCCAAGGAGCTGAAGGTCGTGTTCCCCTTCGAGGTGAAGTAGCCGCCGGCTACCAGGTCCAGAGCCGCAGCTCCTCGGACGCGGTGGCCAGCCACTTGCCCTTGCGGGCGAAGGCCATCGCGCGGATGGCCGAGGAGTGCCCGCCGACCTTGCCGGGGCGGGCCCGCTGCATGCCGCCGGACGACACCTCGGACATCGCCACCTCGCCGGACCGGGTCCCGATGGAGACCTGGTCGCCGGTGGGGTCCAGCGTGGCGGCGGAGACGTCGTAGACCATGATGGTCTTGGGGGCGGCCCCCGGCCCGCTCCAGATGGTGACCCCGCCCTCGGCGATGCCCATGATCGCGCCAGACTCGCCGAAGCGGAGGCGGTGCTTGCTGGCGGAGCCCGCCGGCAGCGGCCGGCCGAAGGGCAGGACATGCATGCCGTCCCGGGTGACCCGGGCGCAGACCAGCGCCCCCTCGGCGGTGGTCCCGATGGCGGTGCGCCGGGGCACCCGGGCGATGCGGCGGCGCTTGAGGTCGGCGCTCATGACCGCGACCCGCCGGCCGTCCAGGTCGTCGCCCGCGACGGCGATGCCGAGGGCGTCCCGGCGGAGCTGGAACCAGCACACCGAGATGTCCGAGAGCACCGGGAAGCCATATTGAGCGACGCACTCGCCGTTGCCGGTGCGGTGCACCGACACCCCGTGCCCGCGCTCGACCAGCGCCAGCAGCTTGCCGTCCGGGGAGACCGCCATCTCGGCGGGGTCCTGGATCTCGACCTGGAGGTTGCGGGTGCCGAACACCGGGTCGACCTCGATCAGGGCGCCCTCTTCGGTCGCCACCAGCAGGCGCTCCGACCGCCCCACCCAGGCCACCGCGCGCGGGCGCTCCAAGGGAGGGGACAAGACCGCCCGCAGGCCGGTCTTGTCGTGCTGGTAGTGAGCATCCTTCTCGTCGCGCACCGTTTCCTCAGTCCGTCCGCGCTCGCATTATGCCCTTTGCGACCGCTGGCGCTCCAGCAGGCCCTTCAGGATCAGGGCCTGGAACCAGGCGTCATAGTCCGCGCGGTGCTTCTGGGACAGATCCTCTTCGGGCAGGGACAGCAGCGCAGAGAGCCGCTCCTTGTTCGTATCCAGCCAGTGCAGGCCCAGCACCCCGCCCGCCAGCGCCTTGGTGTCCAGGCCCTTGTAGCCGAAGGGGTTCGCCATGTCCTCGGCGGCGAAGCACCACGCCACGAAGGACCAGTCGAACGGCGCGTTGTGTCCCACGAAGGCGGCCTCCGTGCCCGGCACGGTGCGCGCGCGGACCCAGACGTCCAGCTTGCGCATGGCCTCGGCCCGGGGCAGGCCGTCGCGGCGGAGGGCCTCGATGTCCAGGCCGTTGACCGCCATGGCCCGGGGATCGCAGCGGGGGGCCTCGGGGCGGAGCTCCATGTAGAAGCGCTCCCCGACTGAAATCCCTCCGGCGTCGTCGTCGTAGACAACGACAGCGCCCAGCGACACCATGTCGTAGAGACCGGGCACCGGACCCGAGGCTTCGATGTCGATACAGAACCAGGTGACGCGGGCCATTGTCTTCTCCTGCGACCGGCCTTGGCCACCCCCGATAACCCGGAGCCCCGGAGCCCCCAAATCATGCGCCGATCCCTGATCGCGATCCTGGGCGTCCTCTCCCTCATCCCGCTCTCGGTGGCCGCCGCCGCGATCGTGGGGCTGGGGGTGTCGCGCGGAGCGCCCGTGGGGGCGGTGGCGCTGGCCACGATCGGCGTGGTCGTGCTGCCTTGCGTGGGGATCGGCGGTCTGACGGCCAAGCGCGGGGCGGGCCTGGTCGCCGGGGCGCTGGTGTGGCCGGCGCTGCTGCTCGCCGGGCTGCCGGCCTACTTCCCCGGGGAGCGCCAGGAGGCGATCAGCACCGGCCTGGGCTTCCTCGCGGTGCCCTGGGGCACGGAGACCTCCCTCCGGGCGGCCGCGCTGGGGGACGCGCTGGGGGCTCTGCTGGGCGAGGAGCCCCCGCTGGGCCGGCCCCCGCCGGTCGCCGCCGAGCCGGTGGAGGAGCCCGCCGACGCGGTCGCCGCCGTCGCGGACGACACCCCCGCCGCGCCGCCAGCGCTGTTCGAGGGGGGCGGCGCCGACGAGATCGCGCTGCCCTACGAGGGCGAGGGCCGCAGCCTGCGCATCCCGGTCACCTTCGAGCAGGGCGGCGGCAGCGCCGAGATCTGGATGATCTTCGACACCGGCGCCACCTACACCACCCTGACCACGGCCTCCCTGCGGGAGCTGGGGGTCAAGGTCCCCGCCGACGCCCCGGAGATCACCCTGAACACTGCCAACGGCCAGCGCAGCGCGCACCTGGTGCTGCTCGACCGGGTGTGGCTGGGCGGCTTCCAGGTCGAGGGCGTGACCGTGGCGGTATGCGACGAGTGCGCGACCGACGACTCCGCCGGCCTGCTGGGCCTCAACGTCACCGGCAACTTCACGGTCACGATGGACCCCGGTCGCCGGGAGCTGGTGCTCAAGCCCCGGGACGGCGAGCAGGACCGCAAGCTCGACGTGCAGCACTGGGTGGACATCGCGGCCACCGCCACGGCCTGGAGCGACGGCCGCGTGCTGGTCGAGGTCACCGCCGACAGCCGCGCCTCCCGCCCCATCCGCGACGTGGTGGTGGGCATCCACTGCGCCGGGGACGACTTCCGCGCGACGCTGCGCGAGCTGCCGCCCCACGACGGCGCCGCAGAGGAGGTCCGCCTCCCCAGGGGGGTGGACTGCTCGGCGTACCGGATCAGCCTGGATGGAGGGCGGTGGTAGCGGCGCTCAGCGCCTCACCCCGTCAAGCCCTCCGCCCGCTCCACCACCTCATCCACCGGCACCACCGCCGCCGGGTGCGCCCCACGCCACGCCCAGGCCACCTCGCCCCCGGGCGCCACCAGGAACGCCGAGGGCCGCGACGCCCAGCGCCCGTCCACCCGCCCGTGCCCCTGCCGCAGCGCCTCCAGGGCGACGCCGCCGCGCGCGAGCCCCGCCAAGGCCCCTGCGAGCCCGCCCGCGTCCACGCCCCAAGCCCGGTACAGGGCCCGCTCCGGGTCACAGATCACGGGGAAGAGCAGGTGATGCCGGGGCACGAAGTCCCGCCCCGCCGCCAGCGGCGAGTCGGTCAAGGCCACGACCCCGATCCCGCGCACGTCCAGCCGGGGAAAGGCCGCCTGCAGGCGCGCCAGGGACGCGCGGGTGAACGGCGAGCCGAGGTAGCGCAGGAACACCACCACCGCCGGGCCCCGCGCGGTCCACGCGGCGAGGTCCACCTCCAGCCCGAAGACGGGGCGGGCGCGGAGGGGCGGAGCGGGCTCACCAGGACCGGGCATGCCCACGTCTACCGCCCTCAGAGGCAGGCGTCGAGCACATACGCCCGGGCGTCCCAGTCCCCCGCGCCCCAGGGGTCCACCGCCGGCAGCTCCTGGCGCCCGTCGGCGTCGATGTCCACCCCCGGCCCGAAGGCGGCCCCCAGCAGGCCGGCCTCGCGCCCGGCGGTGACCCGCAGGGACAGCCCCTCCGGCGTGTAGACCCACAGGCCCCCGCTCACCCCGGAGTAGGGGAAGCGCCCCAGCACCAGCTCCTGGCCGCCCTGGCCGTCCAGGTCCGCGAAGTGGAGCTGCGCGAGGCCGGGCTCTCCGAGCACCACCGGGACCATCACGCCGTCGAGCCCGCTCTCCACCCAGGCCGCCGGTTCCGCGGCGGTCACCGCGACCTCCGCGATGGCCAGCTCGGGCACGCCGTCGCCGTCCCAGTCGCCCACCGCGACGCCGTCGGTCTCCGCGCCGGCCTCCGCGCTCAGGGCGGGGGCGTGGTCCGGGGCCTCCACGGTGGCCCCCCAGCCGGTCGCGCCGCCCAGCAGCACCACCGGGCCGTCGTAGGTGCCCCCCGCGAGGTCCCCGTAGCCGTCCCCGTCGGCGTCCCCGACCGTGGCGAAGCGCCGGAGCTGCCCGTCGACCCCCTGGTCCCCGTCCCCGGCGGCCAGGGCCCCGGCGGGTACAGGCGCAGCCCAGCGCTCGGTGAGGTCCTTCCAGCCGGTGACCAGCTCGGCGAGCCCGTCCCCGTCCGTGTCCCCGACCGCGATCACCGCGGTCGCCCCGGTGGTGGTGGAGGTGAGCACGGTCTCGCCGTCCGGGGCGCCCCGGGAGGAGAAGCCGCCGCTGTGCACCGCCACCCGGGCGCCCTGCAGGCCGGGGTGCTCGATGGAGACGACCACGTCGTCCCCAGGCGCGCCGTCCACGGCGCCCACCGCGAGGGCGTCCAGCTCACCCTCAGCGGGGTCGCAGGCCAGCCAGGCCCCCGGCGGCCCCAGCGCCCCGTACACCGCCACCGCGCCGTCGGTGTCCACGCCGAGCGGCGTCTCGGCCGACGTCCCGTGCACCACGAGGTCCCAGCCCCCGTCCGCCCGCTGCGCGAAGCGGGCGCTGCCCCCCAGCCCGTCGGTGGTGCCCCGGGCGCCGTCGACGGCGAGCTGGGCCAGGGCGCCGACGCGCTGCTCGCCGGTGAGGCAGCCGGGCTCCACGGCGGTCTCGCCGGTGTGTCCGCCCGTCTCGCCCGTCTCCCCCGTCTCCCCCGTCTCCCCCGTGTGGGCGGTCTCGTCGGGAGAGGTGTCATCGGAGACGCCCGTCTCCTCGGTGTCATCAACGACGGAGTCCACGGGAGCGGCGCTGTCCCGGTCTGTCGGAGGCCCGGTCTGCGGGGGCGGACAGGCCAGCAACAGCGCCAGGATCACCGGGGGTCGACCATCCGGCCCAGGCGGTGGCGGGCGTCGAGCAGGGCGTCGGTGTAGTCCCGGACCGCGCGGGGCCGCTTGAGCCGCAGCACGTCGGGGTGGACGAAGTCCTGGGGCATCCAACGCCCCACCGGGCCGTTCCAGGAGGTGCCGGTCCACGCCCGCTGCTGCTCGCTGAGCGCGGCGAAGGCCACCTCGAGCGCGGCGGCCCAGCCCTGGATCCAGGGGATGAGGTGGGGGTGCGCGCGCTGCGGGCCCGGCACGAAGCAGACCTCCTGCTCCTTGACGCTGTCTATGTTCCGGCGGCCGTCGTCCTCGCTCCACTCGATGATGCGCAGCGTGGCGTGCAGGCCGCCGTCGTCCTGCTCGACGAAGAGGGGGCCGTCCTCGCCCTGGGGCACCGCGAAGAGGGTGAGCAGGCCGGACGCGACGGGGGTGACCGCAGCCAGCGTCCGGTTCAGGGCGTCGATGGTCGTCATCAGGATCCTTTATCCTGAAGATGGTGCCGATGACGCTCCCGACCGCTGACGCCTTCTCGGCGCTGCCTCTCGACGAGCAGCTCGCGCTGCTGGAGGCGCGCCTCGCGGACGCCGCGCCCGGCGCGCTGCTGGCCCTGGTGTCCACCCAGCGGGACCCGGCCCCGGCGGCCTGGCTGTTCGCCCGGCTGGTGGCGCGGGGCTGGCCGGGCAACGACGCCGAGCGCGCCCTCGCGGCGACCGCGCTGGTGGCGCTGCCCGAGGCCACCGTGGACAAGGCGCTGCGGGCGATGGGGGCCGCGCCCGCGCTCGCTGGCCTGCTGGAGGCCGCCCTGGACCGGGTGGCCCTGGCCCAGGTCCCGGTGATGTGTCTGCTGGACCGCGCGCTGCGTCGCCTGGACCCGGCGCGCCACGCCGCCCGCGCCGAGGCCCTGCTCACCCGCGCCCGCCGCCAGCTCGCCGACGACCCCGCCGGCCCCGACCCCGCGCTGCTCGCCCAGCTCTCCGCCCCGGCCCTGGACGCCCTCGCCGACGGCTCCCCCGCCTTCGAGGCCGCCCGGCGGCGCATGGTCCACGGGGTGTTCGACGCCCTGGCCGCCCAGCCCAAGGCGGTCAGCCAGTCCAACGCCGAGGCCCTGCTGGCGCGGCAGGTCTACACCGACCCCGGCCACTTCTTCGTGGAGCTGCTCCAGAACGCGGTGGACGCCGGGGCGCAGACCTGGCGGGTGACCGTCCACCCCGACCGGGTGGTCATCTGGCACGACGGCCAGGGCTTCGACGCCCGGGACGTGGTGGGGGTCTGCTCCATCGGGCAGACCACCAAGCGGCGGGAGCAGATCGGCTTCTTCGGGGTGGGCTTCAAGTCGGTCTACGAGGTCACCGAGCGCCCCCGCATCGACTCGCCGCCCTGGCGCTTCGAGATCGCAGACGTGTCGATCCCCCGGCCGCTGCAGCGCTGGACCGAGGGCGGAGAGGCGGGCGGCACCACCCTGGTCCTGCCCCTGCGCGACCCCCAGCGCACCCCCGCCGCGTGGCTCTATGAGGCCGCCGCCGCGCTCGACCCCTGCCTGCTCATCACCCTGCCGGGCCTGCGCACCCTGGAGCTGGTCGGCCCCGGGCGCCGCCGCCGGGTCCGGCTCCAGGACCGCGCCGCCGGGATCAGCACCTTGACCGTCGACCCCCCGGGCGAGGCCCTGACCTGGCGGGTCGTCGAGCGGACCGTGCGCCAGGAGGACCGCCCCGCCGGCCGCCCCGCCGAGACCCGGGTGGTGCTGGGGGTGCGCTGCGACGCCGCCGGGCGCCCCACCCCCCTGCCCGAGGGCGCCGCCCAGGTCTACAGCTACCTGCCCACCGCTGAGCGCGCGGGCCTGCGCTTCTTCGTGCAGGGGCACTTCGACGTGCCGGTGGACCGGGAGCGGCTGGCGCCCGGCTCGGCCTGGAACCGGGCCCTGCTCGCCGAGGTCCCCGGGCTGCTCGCCGCGCTGCTCCGGGGCCTGCCCTCCGAGGCCCACGCCCGAGCGCTGCTGGACGTCCTCCCCCTGGCCGAGGAGCTGCGCCCGCCCCTGTTCACCCCCATCGCCCAGGCCCTGCCCCAGGCGCTGGCCGGGCTGCCCCTGCTGCCGGGGCGCGGCGGCGGGCTCCACCCCATCGAGCGCGTGCTCATCGGCCCTTCAGCGATCGCGGCGCTGTTCGACGGCCTGGACGGGGCCTGGATCGGGCGCGCCGGGCCTCAGGTCTTCCTGGACGAGGGGCCCGAGCGCCTGGGCCGCCTCGCCGCCGCCCTGGGCTGCCCCCGCTTCGAGGACGACGCGCTGCTCGGCCTGCTGGAGCGCGCCCTGGGCGACCTGCCGAACGGGGAGCGGCCCGCGGATCCCCGGCTCCCGGCGTGGATGCGGGCGCTGGACCCGGAGCGCTACGGCGCGCTGCTCGCCCGGCTGGCCCGACACCTCCACGACCACCCCGAGGACACGCGTCGCGTCCAGGCCCTGCCGGTGGTCCCCGCCGAGGGCGGCGGCCTGTGGCGCCCCGGCGCGCTCCGCGTGGCCCCCGAAGAGCTCCGCGCCTGGTACGGCGACCTGCGCCCCTTCGCCCACCCCGCCCTGCCCGAGGAGATCCTGGAGCGGGTGGGGGTGCCTCGGCTGGACCTCGACGGCCTGCTCGACGAGCTGGAGCGGGCCCTGAGGCACCTGCCGACGCTGCGGGACGTGCGGGACGCCGCCCTGCCCGGCACCGCCGAGCGCCTCGACGCCCTGTTCGACCTCGTGGCCCTGGCCCGGCCCGCGCAGCAGCAGCGCCTCGCCCGGCTGCCCCTGTGGCCCGCCCACGACGGCCGCCTCTACCCGGTCGCCCGGACCCCTGCGGACACCCGGGGCGTGCTGGCCGCGCCCTCCGGGCCGCTCAAGGCCGCCCTGCGGACCCTCTACGGCCCCCACCGCCCCATCGTCGCCCTCCGGGGGGAGCACGGGCCCATCGCCCGGCTGCTGGAGCAGCTCGACGCCCCCGCCCTGGGCCCCGAGCTGCTGGTGGAGGACCTCTCCGCCGAGCCCTCCCCGCTGGGGCCGCTGGGCCCCGCGCAGCTCGACCCCCTGCACGCCGGCCTGGTCGAGGGCTGGCGGAAGATGCCGAGCTGGCTGGCCGAGCTGCTCGCGGAGCTGTCCATCTGGCCCACCGCCAGCGGTGAGATCCGGGCCGCCGCCACCCTGCTCGACCCCGGGCCGCTGCTCGCGCTGTGCCCCCCGGGTACCCCGTCCCGGGCGCTGCTGGACCGCCGCCGGCTGGAGGGTGTGGCCCGCCAGAGCTTCGAGGCCCTGGGGCCCCGGGTGAAGGCGGGCGGGCCCGAGGACGCCGCGCGGTGGCTCATCGACCAGCTCGGCCGGCCCGGCGAGCCCCTGTCGGCCCAGGTGCCGCTGCTGGGCTCGGTGGAGGCCCTGATCCGCCTCGCGCAGCTCCTGCTGGACCAGGACCCTCGCGCCCGGGTGCCCCTGGCCGACGCCCGGGGCCGCCTGCGCTTGGACCCCCTGCGGCGGGCGCCCTCGGAGACCCACGCCCTGCTGGCGGGGCTGCCGGACGGCGCGGAGCTGCTCCACCCCGCCCTGGAGCCCCTGGCCGAGGCCCTGCCCCACCACGTCACCGACCAGGACCCCCGCCGCACCCTGCTGGCGCTCGACCCCGCCCAGCTCTCCGACAACGCCCACCGCCGCGCCGCCCTCTACGCCTGGCTGGTCGCCCGGGAGGCGACCTGGTGCGCCGACCCCGCCTGCCGGCAGCGCGTCTCGGAGGCGCCGCTCATCCGGGGGGCGGGGGGCGGCATGCTGGCGTCCCGGGACCTCGTCATCGACCGGACGCTGCCCGGCCTGGAGCTGGACCTGCGCCCCCACGACGAGGTGCCCGAGGCCCTGCTCGACACCCTGCGGCGGCAGCTCGGGGTGGGCACCCCCGACACCGACGGCCTGGTCACGCGGCACCTGCGGCCCGCCTACGACGCGGCGGTGGCCGCCCGGGACGGCGCGCGGGCCGGCGCCCTGCTCCACGCCCTGTGGATGAAGCTGCGCGGGCGGCCCCCCCAGGCGATCCGCGGCCTGCTCCCTGGCGTGATGCTGGAGGACGAGGCGGGCGCCTTCCAGCCCGCCGGGGCGCTGCTGTGGCCCCACGCCGCCATCGCCGAGCCTCTGGCCGCGCTGGGGCGACCCCTGGCCCCGCGCCCCCACCCTGACCGCTACGACCCCGGCATGGAGGGCTTCCTGCGGGACCTCGGCGTGCGGGAGCGCCCGACCCTCCGGGAGCTGGAGGCCGCGCTGCGCTTCGCGGGGCTCTCCGAGGAGGCCCACCTCGCCCGGGTGGAGCTGGTCGCCGACGCCTGGCGCCAGGCCCCCGACCCCGCGCTGGTCGACACCCTGAGCCTGCGCACCCGCCGCTGGCTGCCGGACGCCTCGGGGCAGCTCCGGCGCCCCACCGCGCTCTTCAGGCGGACGTCCGAGCTGGAGCTGCTGCTGGGCGATCGGGAGGACGCCTTCCCGGATCCCCGCGCCGTCGGGATCCTCGGGGTGCGGCTCTGCAAGGAGATCGGCCTGCGCGGCGTCGACGAGGTGCAGCTCAGCGACGTCGCCCGGCACCTCGCGGTCCGCAGCGCCGACGGCACCCCCGCGCCCCAGGCGGTCTACCTCTGGCTGGAGCGCGGGCTGGCCGAGGGGCGCCTCAGCCCCGGGCACCTGCAGGCCACCCTGGGGCAGGGCCCCTGGATCAGCACCGACGAGGGCTTGATGCGCCCGCCGTCCCAGGTGCTCGGCTTCCGGGCCCTGGAGCTGTTCGGCGATCGGCGGGGCTACTGGACCTGGGGCGGGCTGGCCTGCCCTCGGCTGTGCGCGGCCTTCCACATCCCCACCGAGCGCGGCCCGGAGGTCATCCGCGCCTTCTTCGGAGAGATCGCCGAGGACGCCCGCAAGGGGGACGTCGCCCTGCTGCGCCGGGAGCCCGCCCTGCCCTACATGCTGCGGGCCTGCTACGCCGCGTTCGGCGAGGCCGCCGGCACCCTGCCCCGGCGCTGGCCCATCATCCTGGCCGTGGAGCGCGGCCCCGACGCCCCTGGCGAGGTCCTCCGCCTGGTCGCCCCCGAGACCCCGGGCCTGGTGCGCTCGGACACCCCCACCCTGGAGGCGCTGTTCGCCAGGGCCGGGCGCCTCTACCTGGCCACCCGCGGGGAGCTGTCCCAGCGCGACGCCGTGGAGCGTTTCCTGGAGGCGGTCGGGGTGCCGCGCCTGCGGGAGGCGTACACCGTGGTGGTGGACCCCACCGCCGGCCAGGACCTCACCGCGCAGCGGCCCACGGAGATCCAGGCGCTGCGGGCGCGGCTGCGGGCGCTGGCGGCGGTGCTGCCCCGGGTGCGGGCGCAGCGGCGGCACCTCCCGCTGTCGGGCTGGGTCTACGACACCCGGCTGGCCGCGCTGGGGGGCTCCGGGTCGATCCGGGCCCGGGCGGGCCTCAGCGTGCGCCTGGAGCTGGAGGGGGTCGGCGCGGTGAAGAGCCGCATGCCGTCGGTGTACGACCCCTCCCGCGCCACCCTGCTGGTGGACGTGTCCGCCCTCGACGCCCTGGACCGCCGGGCCGGGCTGCTCGCCCAGGGCCTGCTGCCCTGCGTGTTCGACGGGCCCGGAGAGGACCAGCTCATCGAGATCCTGGAGCTTCTGCTGCCCCTGGGCGACGCCGAGGGCATGAACGCCTACCTGGACCGGCGGCACTTCCCGGTGGTCTCGGCGCCACCTCGGGCCCGGGACCTGCTGCGGGTGCGGCTGGGGGAGCTGCTCGACTACGGGCTGGGGCGGCTGCTGGCCCGGCAGTTCCCCGAGCTGGAGGGCGCGGACTTCGAGCGCTGGCGGGACCCGGCGCTCCTGGAGGGCCTGCCGGAGACCCCGGACCGGGCGGCCCTGGCAGCGGCGGCGGTCCCACCCTTGCTGGGGGCGCTGGGGGTGGACGCGCCGAGCGCGGGGCTGCGTGAGGCGCTGCACGCGGTGCTGGCGGCGCCGGGCCTGGACGCGCTGCCCGCCGCGCTGCTGGGCCTCCCCCGGGATCCCCCGCCGCCCCCGCCGCCGTCGCCCGAGCCGGGGCCGACGGTGCGGGTCACCGCCGCGCCCCCGCCCCTCCCCGGCGCGCACCAGGGCGGCCCCCGGGCCGAGAGCCCCCCGGCCCTCGGCTTCTGGCAGCGGCTCCGCTCCGCGCTCGGCATCGACACGACCCCGGCCGCGTCGGCCCCGAGCTGGGCGGCCCGGGGCGTGAACCCCTTCACCCCCCACGTCGAGCTGGCCCCGACCGCCTGGGCGACGCCCGAGGCCCAGGCCGAGGCCGCAGCGGTGCAGCCGCGCGGGTGCCTGAACGTCAGCCCCTGCCCCCTGCCGCCACCCTACCTCTATGTGGTGCACCAGCTCGGCGGGACCTTCGACCCCCGGACCCAGAGCTGGGGCCCCCAGGGCGTCCCGCTGGCTGGCGACCTGGCCCCCCTGCGCCCGACCCCCCACCGGGTGCGCTTCGAGGGGCGCCTGCCGCCCGGGGACTGCGTGCTGCCGGTGCCCCTGTTCGCCACCCTCATCGGCGCGCCCCAGGCCAGCCCGCCCGACGCGCTGATGCCGGTGCGGCGCACCGACGCGGGGGGCTACGCAGTCACGGTGCGCGGGGACAACCCCGTCGAGGTCTGCTACGAGGTCCAGCTCGCCCTGGTCCCCCCGCTGGACGCCGGCCCCCCGCCGCGGGGGGTCAAGGCCCTGACCCGGCCCACCGTGCCCTGGACCGAGCTGCCCGAGCCGCTGCGCCGCTGGCTCTCCCGACAGGACCGCAGCACCCCCGACCCGGTGCGGGCCCGGCAGACCGAGGCCTTCGTGCGGCGGCGCTACCGCTACGACCACGCCTACCTCGTGCGCCCGGACGTCCGGGAGGCGCAGCGCCGCCTGCGCCCCGGCCAGGGCCACCACCTGCTCACCCTGCTGCACGCCTCGGCCGACGACGAGGTGCTGGGGCGGGGCATGTGCGGCGAGCTGAACGCCCTGATCGTCGAGCTGCTCCGCCACCAGGGCGTGCCCGCCATGCTCGCGACCGGCTGGATGCTCGACCTGGGCTACGTGGATCGCCCCGACCACCTCTTCGCGGTCGCGGTCCTCGGCACCGCCGCCGGGATCGTGCCCATGCCCC
The DNA here is from genome assembly GCA_020632795.1 of Alphaproteobacteria bacterium. GTDB lineage: Bacteria > Myxococcota_A > UBA796 > UBA796 > CAJQPC01 > JACKEV01. The sequence goes on along the minus strand of JACKEV010000014.1, from coordinate 266,877 downwards.
TGGACGGCGCGGCGGACAGCCGCGGGCAGCCGATCCACACCCTGCCCGGCCAGCCCGTGCCCCTGCCGCCCACCGGCGGCTCCGTCGCGCCCCCGATCCCCGAGGTCTGGCAGCCCCCGCGCCCGGCGACCGGCGCCCCGGTGGGGGTGGACGACCAGCTCCGCGCCCGGGTGGCCCTGCTGCAGCGCGCGATCCAGCTCGTCTGCGCGGTGTCGGGGGGCCCGGTTCCGGCGCGGGCGCAGGAGGCCGGCGGGCTGCCCCCGGAGCAGGCCGCCACCACCCTCTCCCGCGAGCTGGAGGCGCTGATGCCCCGCCCGGCCCTGGCCGAGGCCCTGGTCGCCCTGCTGCGGGGGGACTTCGACGCCGTCGACACCCTGCCCGCGGACGTGTCCGAGCTGGTGCGCCTGGGCCTGGCCCGGGTCGATCGGGAGCAGGTCTACCGGGTTCGGCCGAGCCGGTAGCTACCGGCGCTGGGCCACCGCCGCGAAGAAGCCGTCGGTCCCGTGGACATGGGGGAGGAGCTTGAGGGCGCCGCCCTCCGACAGCGCCGCCGCGCGCGCGCTGCCCAGGATCTCCTTGACGTCCACCGGGGAGAAGTCGGGGTTGTCAGCCAGGAAGGCCGCGAAGGTGTCCTCGTTCTCCTGCCGGAGCAGGGAGCAGGTCGCGTAGATCAGCCGCCCCCCCGATCGCACCAGCGGGGCCGCGCGGGCGAGGATGCGGGCCTGGATTTGCTGCAATGCAGCAATCCGCTCCAGGGTGAGGCGCTCCCGCAGGGCAGGGCTGCGCCGCAGGGTGCCCGTGCCGCTGCACGGCGCGTCCACCAGCACCCGCGCCGCCGCGCCGGGCTCCACCGGCAGCGGGCCCTCCTCCCCGATGCGCTCGAAGCGAACCCGATCGCTCACCCGGGCCCGGTGCGCACGCCGCCGCCCCTGGTCCAGCGCGGCCTGCCGGACGTCGAAGCCCACCACCCGGCTGCCCCGGGGCAGGCTCGCGGCGATGGCCAGGGACTTGCCCCCCGCGCCCGCGCAGAAGTCGACGACCAGGGCGCGCCGGGGGGGCTGGACCAGCTCGGTGATGAGCTGGCTGCCCTCGTCCTGCATCTCGAACAGGCCCTGCTTGAACGCCTGGGTCACCCGCAGGTTCGCCGGCCCCAGGGCGGTGACGCCGTCCGGCGTCCAGCGGGCGGGCTCGGCGGTGATGCCGTCCTCGGCCAGCGCAGCGCAGAGCCCCTCGGGGTCGGTCAGACCGCGGTTCGCCCGCAGGGAGAGTGGCGCGCGCTGGTTCTGGGCGATCATCAGGGCCGCCGCGCCGTCGGCCCCGAGCTGCGCCACCCAGTCCTCGGCCAGCCAGAGGGGCAGGGAGGCCACGCAGGCGAGCTGCTGCGCCGGGGAGGGCGCCTCGGCCGCCGCCCAGGCCCGGAGCGCCGCCGCCAGATCCTCCAGCGGCGCGAAACAGGCGGCGCCGTAGCTGTGCGCCGCGACCTCGGCGGGCAGGCCCTGGGTGTGCACGAGCGAGGCGAGCCAGAGCGCCTCCGGCTGCCGCGCGCCGTCCCAGCCGCCCGCGCGCAGCCCCCGCTCCAGCGCGCGCCGGGCGCGGTAGACCTGCACCAGGACCTCCTTGGCGAGGCCGCGATCCTTGCTGCCGAAGGCGCGATCCTTTCGAAACATGCGTCTCATCAAAGGGTTGGCGCGATCGGGCGCCTCCAGCGTCGCCGCGAGGATGGCCACCGCCCGATCCTGCAGCGGCCCCGGCGAGCCAGCCCGGAGCACCAGCTCCGTGGGCTCCACCGGCCGATCCGGCCAGGCGTCCAGCAGGGGTTCGAGCAGCATCGCGGACACGGGGTCCCCTCCGAGCGGCCCTCTATGGCTCCAAGCGCTGTCCGTCCAGGATGGCCTGCGGGCCTGCAGGAAAGTACACTCCAGGCATGGATGTTCCACGCTGCGACGCCTGCCGGAAGGGGGTGCCCCGCTGGGAGACCCGTACGATCCGGAGCCACCCGGTCGACGTGTACGCCTGCGACCACTGCGGAGCGGTGTTCGCAGAGGAGGACTGGCACGTCCCCCTCCAGTTCCCCCGCGCGGGATGCTGCTGGAACTGCGGGGGGCTGCGCCAGGGGGGCCGCTGCGTGGACTGCGGTCTGTCCGAGCACGAGGATCGCCAGGTCCACGACGAGCTGCGCCAGCTCATCCACCCCGAGGCCGACCTGCTGACCGCCGGGCGCCTGGCCGCCGAGGGGGGGCGCCAGCTCCTCGCCCTCAAGCTCGCGACGGCCGCCACCCACGAGGGCGCCCGCCCCGACGACGCCCGCGAGCTGCGCATCCGCCTGCTGATGGCGCTCGGCGCCCTGGAGCCCGCCGCGCTGGACGCCAAGGCCTGGACCCATGACGCCGGGGCCGGCTCCCCGGTCGCCTGGACCCTCGCCGGGGAGACCCTGATGGCGGTGGGGCGGGGCAGCGAGGCGGTCGACCGCTTCCAGCGCGCCCTGGAGATCGCCCCGCACCTCCACGCCACCCGCGCCCGCATGGCCCAGTGTCTGCTGGGCATGCAGCGCTTCGCGATGGCCCGCGAGGAGGCCGTCCGGGTGATCGCCGGCGCCCCCGACACCCCCTCGGCGGCCCACTGCCGCGAGCTTCTGGGGGTCTACGTGCGCCGCCTCATCGACCAGAGGGACGCCGCAGCCGTGCACGACGTGCTCCAGGAGCTGGGGGATCAGGTCGACCGAAGCGCGCTGCTGCTCTGCGCCAAGGCCTGGCTGGCCTACCACGCCGGCGACCCCGACGAGGTCCGCCGCGCCCTCAAGCTCGCCCGCAAGCTCGCCCCGGAGCTCCCCCAGATCAAGGAGTTCGAGGACGCCCTGCTCCCCCGGAAGAAGACCTGGTGGAGCTGGAGCTGACCTCACCCCAGAAGCGCTCCAGCCGGGTGAACAGCGGCCCGGGGTGGCTGGCGTAGGGGCGGTGGCCCCCGGGGACGTGGGTGACCTCAGCGACATCGGGCAGGGCCTCCACCGGGGGCGCCTGGGGGTCGGTCGCGCCGCGCACCCACAGGATCGGGCAGGGGGGGAGCGGCCCCGTCTCCCAGCGCAGCACGCCGCGCAGCCGCCCCAGCAGCGTCGCCTTGTCCAGCCCCCGGGCGACCAGCCGCAGCGCGAGGTCCCGCGGCACCCCGTCCGCCGCGAGGGCGCGCCGCAGGTGCCGCCGGTAGATCGCCGGGATCAGCGGCGCGGGCGCGAGGGTCAGCAGGGCGGCCTGGGCGCGCACGCCAGGGGGGATGAGCGCAGGGTCCGGCAGGGTGGCGACCATCGCGAGGCTGGCGAGCAGCGCCGGGGGCAGGCTACGCGCCACCAGCCCGCCGAAGGAGCCGGTCAGCAGGTGCACCGGCCGCCCCACCGCCTCCAGCGCCGGGGCCAGCGCGGCGGCGGCCTCCGCGGGCCCGCCCGGGGGCAGGTCGAAGGCCATCGCCCCCCGCCGCGCGGCGAGCAGCGGCCCGAGGGGCTCGAAGATCCGCGCGTCCCCGAGGAATCCGGGCAGGCAGACCACCGGCGTGGGGCCGGTCGGGCCGCCCCAGCGCAGGGCCGGCGCGAGCCCCCCTCCCGAGCCCCGCTGTGGTGTTGGTAGACTGTCGTACAGGAGGTGACCCATGCGCACGGCGGTGTTCGGGTTCATCGCGGCCAGCGCGCTGGCCGGTTGCAAGAAGGATGACGGCTTCGACCCCATGATGACCCAGGTCGACACCGCAGGCACACCCCTGCGGATCGAGGTGGGCTCGGCGGTCGGCGTGGAATCGGTCCGGGTCCCGGTGCGCGCGCTGAACGCGTACGGCGCGGCCGTGCCCGGCGGCAGCGTGGATCTCTCGGTGACCGGCAGCGCCGGCTTCACCGACACCACCAGCGTCAGCCTGGACTTCAGCGGCGTGGGCCTGGTCGAGTTCACCCCCGACGTGCCCCAGGCGCTGACGGTGACCGCCACCGCCAGCTCGGCCGGCGCTGACCTGGGCGACCCCGCCACGAGCTGGGTGGTCGGCGGCGAGACCCCCGAGTACGGCCTGCCCCCGGCCTGGGGCTGGGTCGACGAGGCGGAGCTGCCGTTCGGGCTTCATCAGGTCGCGAACGGCCTGGTCTACGCCCAGGGCGCCCGGGTGGTCTTCCAGCGCACCCCCGCGGGCTCCCCGCCCATGATCATCGCCGAGCTGCCCGCCGCCATCGCGGGCCTCAAGATCCTCGACCTCGACCTCGACGGACTGCCGGATCTCGCCGCCTGGTCGGGCTCGGAGATCGTGGTGCTGCGCGGGCGGGGCGCCGAGGGCTTCCTGTTCGGCGCGGCCTTCTCCACCGGCGGGCCGACGGTCACCGGCGCCGCCAGCGGGGACGTGGACGACGACCTCTCCCTCGACCTCGCGATCTCCTTCGCCGAGGGCGGCGCGGGCGGCCTGCAGACCTATGCCACCGACGGCGTCTGGGGCTTCGAGCCGCTGCTGCCCCTCTCCTTCCAGGAGGAGCCCTGGTCGCTGGCGCTGGGCGACTTCACCGGCAACAACACCGACGCCCTGGCTGTGATGACCGAGGGCGACGGCCAGGGCCGCGTCCGCCGGATCGCGCTGCGCGAGGAGGGCTGGCTGGACGTCGGCATCGACATCGACGGCCTGGACCTGGCCAACGACCTCGACCCGGGCAGCGAGATCATCGCCGCCGTGGACACCGACGGCGACGCCCTGGACGAGCTGATCTTCGCCCAGGCTGCGGTCAACGACAACCCGCGCACCCTCTACATGGCCACCTTCAAGAACGGCGTGCTGCTCTATGACTTCCGGCACGCCGGCCTGCGGGTGGGCGTGGGGGACGCCACGGGCGACGGCGTGGCCGACCTCGCGTTCAGCGAGCTGAACGAGGGCCAGCTCCACGTCATCACCGTGGACAACGAGGACGACCGCTACTTCAACCGCACCGTCGCCAACGACGTCGAGGCCGAGGCCGTCGCGGTCGGGCAGTTCACCGCCGACGGCGTGGGCGACCTGGCCCTGGGCCAGGACCTGCTGCGGGTCCTGGCGGGCGGCTTCAACGCGGAGTCCGGGGAGTGGGCCCTCGACGGCGACAGCCTCACCAACCTCTACGTGAATGCCACCGGCCCCCAGCGCGTCGGTGACTACGACGGCGACGGCCTGGCGGAGCTGCTCACGGTGCGCTCCACCAGCGGGCAGACCTACGTCCAGCTCTACGACTTCGCGTGGAGCGACACCGAGGGGGTGTCCATCGACACCTCCAGCGTCAACCGCCTCGACCTGGGGCCCGAGTCGGCGCAGGTCATCGACCTGGCGGTCTGCGGGGACCTGGCCTTCGCCCTCGTCGGCGAGACCCAGCCCGACCTCATGGTCGTGCAGCTCGGGGAGACCTTGAGCCTGCGCGGCCAGGCCGCCACCGACGGCGTCGCGGTGGCCTGCGGAGACCTGGGCGGCGCGGCCGCGGCGGTGCTCGACGCGGGCGGGCAGGTGCAGACCTTCGACGACCGGGCCAACGCGTCCTCCACCCTGACCGTGGACGCGGGCGCGGCGGACCTGGCGATCGTCAACGGCGAGGTCGCGGTCTGCACCACCGCAGGCTGCGAGATGCTGGGCGCGGACCTGGACGGCGACGGCACCGAGGAGCTGATCGTGGGCGGGGAGACCGCGCAGATCACCGCCTGGGGCGCGGACTACGTGATGCCCTGGGGCGGCACCCCCTCGGTCATCGACGTCGACGGCGACGGGCGGCTCGACGTGCTGTTCAGCGACGAGGTCGGGCGGGTCGCGGTCCACCGCACCGTCGAGGGCAGCGTGGCCCCCGCGATGCTCTGGGCCAGCCGCAAGCTGCTGGTCGGCCCGATGATGGCCGGCGACGTCGACGGCGACGGCCTCCAGGAGCTGTTCATCTCGGGCCAGGAGGGCCGCCTGCTCGCGGGCACGCCCAGCACCTGGGCCGCCAGTGACGAGCCCGAGGAGTAGCGCATCCGCGTCGCTCTGCTCGCCCTGCTGGCGCTGGGGGCGGCTCCCCCCTGGGAGTCTCCCCGGGTCCCCCCCGAGGCCCAGGTCCCCGCCGGGCTGGTGGGGGTCAAGGCCGCCGACTGCGGGGTCTGCCACCAGGCGCTCTATGAGGAGTGGCGCACCTCCGTGCACGCCCACGCCTGGACCGACCGCCAGTTCCAGGGCGAGCTGGCCAAGGATCCCGAGGTGGGCTGGGTCTGCCTCAACTGCCACACCCCCGCCGCCGACCAGCAGCCCGAGCGGGTGACCGCCACCGGGGCCATCCGCGCGCCCCAGCGCACGCCCAACCCCACCTTCAACGCCGCCTGGCAGGAGGAGGGCATCTCCTGCGCGACCTGCCACGTCCGCGACGGCGAGATCCTGGGCCCCTACGGCGACACCGCCGCCCCCCACCCGGTGCGCAAGGCCACCGAGGCGCTGCGCTCGGAGGACCTCTGCCTGAGCTGCCATCAGGCGGTGGCCCGCTACGAGGACGCGCTGGTCTGCGCCTTCAACACCGGCGTGGAGTGGCAGGAGGCCGAGGTGGGGAAGCCCTGCCAGGGCTGCCACATGCCGACGGTCCAGCGCCCCCTGGTGCCCGGCTACCCCGAGCGCGAGGTGCGGCGGCACCTGTGGCTGGGCAGCCGCGTCCCCAAGGACGCCCTGGAGCCTGGAGAGCAGGCCTTCTACGACCTGTTCGAGCCGGGGCTGGACGTCGCGCTCGACCTGCCCGAGGCCGCCGCCCCCGGCCAGCTCGTGGAGGGCACCCTCACGGTCACCAACGCGCGGGCCGGCCACCGCGTCCCCACCGGGGACCCGGAGCGCTACGTGCTCGTCACCGTGACCGTCACCGACCCCGGCGGCGCGCAGCTCGCCCGCACCACCCTGCGCCTGGGGCAGCGCTGGGTGTGGTGGCCCGAGGCCCAGCGCCTGGCGGACGACCGCCTCGCCCCGGGGGAGTCCCGGGCGGTGACGGTGCGCTTCCCCATGCCCGAGGGCGGCGCGGCGGCGCACCTGCTCGCCGAGCACTACCGCATCTCCCCGGAGAACGCGGCCTACCACGGCCTGGACGGCTACCCGATCAAGAGCACCACCGCAGAGGCCCGCTACGAGGTGGCGGCGACCGGCGGCGGCGGCTAACGGTCCGCACCCCCTCAGGAGTCCCCGTGCGAGTCTTCGTCACCGGCGCCACCGGTCGGATCGGCCTCCCTCTCGTCGAGGCCCTGCGCGCGCAGGGGCACGACGTGCTGGGCCTCGCCCGCAGCGACGTCGGGGAGGCGGCGCTGTGCGAGCGGGGCGCCGCCCCCATCCGGGGCGACCTGAACGACGCCGAGGCCCTGCGCCGGGGGGCCGAGGGCGCGGAGTGGGTCTTCCACCTGGCCGGCGGGGTGCGCGGCCCTGGGCGGGTCACCCCCGACGTGCTCAACCGCCAGGGCACCGAGGCGATGCTGGCGGCCTGCCGGGGGGTGCCCGAGCTGCGCGCCTTCGTGCTGGCCTCCTCCGGCGCGGTCTATGGGGATCGCTCAAACCTCTGGGTGGAGGAGGACTTCGAGCCCTCCCCCAACACCCGCTACGGCCGCTCCAAGGCCGACGCCGAGGCCCTGGTGCGGCAGGCCACCGCCGAGGGCGCCCTGCCCGGGGTCATCGCCCGGCTCGCGGCGGTCTACGGGCCGGGCTTCCCCTTCGCGATGGCCGAGCCGATCGCCGAGGGCCGCTGCTGGCTGCCGGGCGAGGGCCGCAACCACGTCCCCACGGTGCACGTCACCGACTGCGTCAACGGCCTCATCCGCCTGGCCGAGGCCGGCCAGCCCGGCGAGGCCTACCACATCGCCGACCGCAGCCAGCCCACCCTCGGCGCGTTCTTCGAGGCGGTGGCCGCCCGGGTCGGGGGCACCCCGCCCCGCTTCTGGAGCACCTACGTCCCCAGCTACGTCCAGCTCGCCCTGGCCCGTCAGGTCGAGCGGGCCGCCAGCCGCCTGGGCCTCCGGCCCCGCCTGACGCCCGACGCGCTCAAGCTGTGGACCGCCTCGGTCCGCCTGCGCACCGAGCGGCTGGACAAGGAGCTGGGCTTCGAATGGGCCTGGCCCGATCACCAGGAGGGGATCGCCGCTTCGTTCCCCACTTCGGCTTGAGCGACGATCCGCGCCCGGATCGAAGCCCCTGGCCGCAGGCCGTTTACGAAGCTACCCTTGACCCCCACTTCATTCGTCAAATATAAGGCTTTGTCGCCCCACAGCTTCGCGGGTTTCCAGGACTCCCCATGCACGTACTCATCCTGCTCCTCACCGGCTGCTCTCCCCAACAAGCCGAGATCACCGGCACATGGCACACCTGGCTGGCCAAGAACTCCTCGGCCACCGTGCTCGAGCGGGAGCTGAACCTCGGCGACGCCACGGTGATCGACTGCCGTCAGGTCGACGAAAGCGAGAAGTCCGATGTCTCGGTCTGCTCCTTCGGCACCCCCAACCCGGCGGACGAGACCTACACCCGCCCGGACTTCGTCCAGAACCAGTGGTTGGACGACGACGTCTTCTACCTCCTGCAGAACGACCTCGACGCCTGGCGCTCCGAGGCGATCCTCACCAGCGAAGGTGACTTCCTGCTCACGGTCCACCACGACCTGGGCAACGGCCAGGACTTCCGCTTCGCCTTCGCGATCGACCCCAACTACCAGCCGACCATCTGCATCCAGGAGAACCAGAGCTGCTACGTCGAGGGCGACAACGACGGCGACGGCTGGGCGGACGCGCAGGACCCGGACTGCGTAGACGGCTCCTGGGAGGTCGGCTTCACCGACTTCGGCTGCAACGACGGCCTCGACAACGACGGCGACGGCGCGGTCGACGCCGCCGACAGCGACTGCCTCCACCCCTTCGCGGACGAGGGCGCGGTCGACGCCTCCTGCAGCGACGGTGAAGACAACGACGGCGACGGCTACAACAACAACAACGACCCCGACTGCCAGATCTACGGCGTCGAGGACGGCACGACCAACGAGCTGTTCGCCTGCACCAACGGCCTGGACGACGACGGCGACGGTGCCATCGACTCCGAGGACTCGGGCTGCGCGAACGCCCGCGACAACCTCGAGGACGGCCCCACCGACGACAACCCCTGCGGTGACGACGCCGACAACGACGGCGACGGCTGGTTCGACAACGACGACCCCGACTGCGACCTCTACGACGACGAGGCGGGCCACTACGTCGTGGCCTGCAACGACGGCCTCGACAACGACAGCGACGGCCTGACCGACGCCGAGGATCCCGGCTGCCTCGTCGCCCTCGACGCGCTGGAGGACGACTACACCGACGACTCCTGCGGCAACGGCCTGGATGACGACGGCGACGGCGTGCTGGACGCCAACGACCCCGACTGTCTGCTGGGCGTGGCCGAGGACGACACCTTCTTCGGGCGCACCGAGTGCAACGACGGCGTCGACAACGACGGCGACGGCAACATCGACGGCTCGGACCGCCAGTGCACCGACGCCTTCGACGTCGCCGAGGCCAGCCTCGGCTCGGCCACCTGCCGCGACACCGACGGGGCGGACGAGGACGGCGACGGCTGGGCCAACGACGAAGACCCCGACTGCGCCCTGGGCTCCAACGAGATCGGCCTCTCCACGCTGCCCTGCAACGACGGCGAGGACAACGACGGCGACTCGCTCATCGACGCCGACGACCCCGACTGCCTCAGCGCCTGGCGCGCCACCGAGGCCCTGCTCGACGTGGCCACCGACTGCGCCGACCTGACCGACAACGACGGCGACGGCTGGGCCGACGCGGCGGACGCCGGCTGCCTGTTCGGCGACTTCGAGTCCGACGGCCCGACCACCGAGTGCGGCGACGGCGTCGACAACGACGGCGACGGCGGCCTGGACGGCCTGGGCACGGTCATCGAGGGCGAGTTCGTGCCCGGCGAGCCCGACTGCCACTCCGCCCTCGACGTCGCGGAGCTGTCCACCAACAGCTGCCTGGACGGCGCCGACAACGACGGCGACGGCTGGGTGGACAACGTCGACCCCGACTGCGCCTCCATCGGCTACGAGCGCGGCTTCGGCGAGGGTCGCTGCTCCGACGGCGTCGACAACGACGAGGACGGCTTCACCGACGGCGACGACCTGGGCTGCGACAACCCCACCGACCCGTGGGAGACCGAGACCGACGAGTGCACCGACGGCCTCGACAACGACAGCGATGGCTGGCTGGACAACAACGACCCCGACTGCATCCTGCGGGACGAGCCCACCGAGAACGGCTCCATCGCGGTGTCGGCCTGCAACGACGGCAGCGACAACGACAGCGATGGCCTGATCGACGCCCAGGACCCCGACTGCCGCTCCGCCCTCGACAACATCGAGGACACCGAGGACGCCGGCGAGCCCGTGCCCTACCCGCTGGACTACGACAGCACCCTGGACAACTGGGCCTCGGACGAGGACGGCTACCACATCTGGTACCTCAACGCGGGCGCCTACCAGCTCAACCCCTTCGACGACGAGGACTACTGGGTCCTTCCCCAGGAGTGGCTGTCCGGCTACGCCCACTCCAAGTTCGCCGCCGAGGAGTTCGACGTCCTGCCCAATGAGTTCTTCTATCTGGGCTTCGACGCCCAGGACCCCGACGACGAGGCCTACGCCGAGGCCGTGACGGCCTTCGACGAGCTGGCGGCGGTGTGGTCGGAGGAGCTGGGCACCTACGGCGAGATGAACCCGGGCGAGTTCCCGCTGAAGGTCGAGGGCAACGCCTGGCGTCCCATCGACAGCTCCGAGGCGGGCCTGGACAACTGGGTCGAGGTCCACACCTCGTACGTGCGAGTGAAGGACGGCGCCACCTTCGAGGTGGGCAGTTCGCTGGAAGGCGACTTCCAGATCTTCCTGGTCGGCCGTGACGCTGCCTCCAAGGTCGCGATCCGCGGGTCCTTCAAGGTCGACTCCCTGAAGGAGGATCGCTGGGGCTACCCGGTCCTGGAGGACGAGATCCGCGAGGATCTCGAAAAGGACGGTTACGACGTCGTTATCTGCGAATAGCGCTGTCGGTGACGGCGACGGTGAAAGGATAATTCACTTGACGTGAACGTCCTCTAGCGATTAGAGTTGATTGTGACGGAAGGGAGAAAAACCTTCCCCCAGCCTTTGGCCGGGACCTCCTCCACGCAGTGCCGAGTGCGTCCCCCCCCCCCACATTCGGCATCGAGGAGGCCCGGCCTCTTCTTTTCCTTGCGCTCCGCCTTGTGCGGAGCGCTCCTGCTTTCGGCTCCCGCCTCGGCGGGCCCCTGGATCCGGGACCCGGGCGCCTTCTACGGGAAGCTCTCCGTGGACGGCTTCGCAGCCACCGACTACGCCGATCCGCGCGTCCGGGACGTCGCCGGGCTGCGCTATCGCGGCCTGGGGCCAGCAGGCTACCTGGAGTTGGGCGTCGCGCCCCACGTCCAGGTCGTGGCCCAGGCGCCCTTCGTGTTCGCGGCCAACACCGAGCCGGACACCGGCTGGCGCTGGCGCAGCCGGGGCTTCGGGGATCCCCGGGTGGGCGTGGGGGTCGGCGGCCGGCTGCGTGGCGTGCCGCTGTCTCTCCACCTGATCGCGCGGGTGCCCGCCACCGCCTCACCCCCACCCCCCGGCGCGCCGGCCCTCGGCGATCCCCAGGTGGACCTGAGCCTGATCGGCGCGGTTGGCGGGGGCTGGTCCTGGCGCGGGCACACCGGCTGGGCGCTCGCGGAGGCGGGCTACCTGCGCCGCACCGACTGGAGCTTCGGCCCCCTGCCTGGAGACTACGTGGACGGGCTGCCCTGCCACCTCCAGGTTGGCTGGACCCCCACCCGTGAAGAGCGGCGCCTGGGCTGGGTGGGCGTCGACGCCACAGGTCAGCTCAACCTGGGCCAGAGCGACTGGAGCCGCCAGGCCCAGACCGTGGGCCTCTTCGGGGCGGTGGACCTGGGGCGGGGCCTCGCGGTGGAGGCCTCGTGGAGCTGGACCTGGGCGGCGGTCGCGGCCTCCCGGGGCCACGGCGCCTCGCTGGGGGTGTCCTGGACGGGGTCGGTCAATCCGACGCGTGGAGGTCGTCAAACCGCGCGGTGACCCCGTCCCCGGCGCGATCCCGCACCAGCAGCGCGGGGTGGCCCGCGGCGTCCTGGGTGTCCACCGTCAGGTTGGCCACCCGTCGCCCGTTGACGAAGACCCTCAGCCGGTCGTCCTCCTGCTCCATGCGGATCCGGTTGGGCAGGCCCAGGTCCGGGAAGATGGAGGCGACCACCTGCTCGCCGGTCTCGCTCACGAAGCTGCCCGAGGTGAAGCGCCCCACCTCGCAGACCTCCCGGGGGCCGGGGCTGCGCAGGACCACCGCGTAGCCGTCCGGGGTGGAGGGGCTCGCGGAGACCATCACGCCCAGCTCCGCCTCGCCTGCCCCGGCGGTCCGGGTGACGTCGACCTCCCACACCCAGCCCGCGGAGAGGCTGTGGTCGGCGTAGGCGAGCACCCGCCAGGCGTCGTCCCCCGCGCCGGTGAAGACCAGCGCCCCGTCGGTCGCCGCCCACCGGCTGCCGTCCGGGGAGAACCCGGGGGCGCCGTCGGCCAGGTCCATGTCCCCGGGCAGGCTCTGGGCGCACACGCCCACGCCCTCGTCCACCGCCCCGTCGCAGTCGTCGTCCACCCCGTCGCAGCGCTCCGAGGCCCCGACGTACACGCCCGGGAGGCCGTCGTTGCAGTCCACGTCGCAGGTCTGCCCGTCCCCGTCGCGATCCCCGAGGTCGCTGCCGCTGCAGCCCCGATCGACGCCGTCACACAGGCCGGGCAGGCCCGGGTGGACCTGGGCGTCGGCCTCGTCGCAGTCGTCGCCGCCGCAGCCCGGGTCCAGGGCGCCGTCGCTGTCCATGTCCCGGTCGTCGACCTCGCCGCTGCAGTTGTTGTCGAGGCCGTCGCCGCACAGCTCCTCCTGGATGCCGGAGACCCGCGGGTCGGCGTCGTCGCAGTCCACGCCCCCGCAGACCTCGGGCTGGGCGTTGTCCCCGTCGGCGTCCTCGAAGTCCACCCGGCCGTCGCAGTCGTTGTCCAGCCCGTCGTCGCACCAGTCCACCGCGTGGGGGCCGATCGTGGGGTCGGCGTCGTCGCAGTCCGGGCCGCCGCAGTCCGCGGAGGCCGCCCCGTCGCCGTCGTCGTCCACGTCGGCCACCTCGCCGTCGCAGTCCTGGTCAGTGTCGTCGCACCGCTCGGGCGCGCCGGGGTGGGTCTCGGGGTCGAGGTCGTCGCAGTCGTCGCCCCCGCACACCGCCGCCAGGAAGCCGTCGCCGTCCGCGTCGTCCAGGTCCGTGCTGCCGTCGCAGTCGTTGTCCAGCCCGTCGTCGCAGACCTCGACCGCGTCGGGGGAGACCGCGGCGGTGGTGTCGTCGCAGTCGTCGCCCCCGCAGGCCGCGTCGACGGCGCCGTCCCCGTCCAGGTCCACGTCGTCGATGACGCCGTCGCAGTCGTTGTCCACCGCGTCACAGCGCTCCAGGGCGCCGGGGTGGGCCTCGGGACGGCTGTCATCGCAGTCGGTCCCCCCCGGGCAGCGGGCGTCGTAGTGGCCATCGCCGTCCGCGTCCACCACGACGTCGTCGACGTAGCCGTCGCAGTCGTTGTCGACCCCGTCGCAGGCCTCGTCCGCCCCCGGGTGGACCGCCGGGTCCAGGTCATCGCAGTCGTCCCCTGCCGGGCAGGCCGCCGCAGAGAGGTATCCGTCCCCGTCCAGGTCCACCGGACAGGTCGCGGGGGGCCCGCAGGCCCCTATCAGCAAGGCGAGGGCGATCCGCACGGGCTTGAGTCTATCCGCTACGGACAGCATCTGTCCGGGGATCAGGGGCGGCGCAGCACCATGACCAGCTTGCCGCTGCGCCCCTTGAGGGGCCCCCGGTCGAAGTCACCCCAGGCCCCCTCGATGGCCCAGCCCGCCATCCCCACCAGGCCCATCAGCTCCTGGGGGTAGAACATCCGCATCGCGATCTCGATGACCTCGTAGCTGCGGTCGCTGCGGCGGTAGTGGTAGCGCACGGTGTTGATCTGGCGGATCGGGTCGTAGAAGCCGTTCTCCCAGGTCTTCATCCGGCCGCCCCGGGGGTCGTCGTACCAGCGCACCTCGTGCACGCCGTTGGGGTCCCGGGCCCAGAAGCGGGGGTCGGGGATCACCACGTCGAAGGCGAAGCGCCCGCCAGGCTCCAGGTGGGCCGCCACCCGCTCCAGCAGGCGGACGACGTCCTCGGTGCGGTGGACGTGCTGGAGGGCGTTGAACGGCAGGACCGCCAGGGGGAAGGTCCCGGGGACGTCCAGCGTCAGGAAGTCCTGCTGGTAGACCTCCACCTGCAGGGAGGGGGTGTCCACCAACCGACGCTGCAGCGCCGCCAGCATGGCCGGGGCCCGGTCCACGGCCGCGATCGCCGCCCCCGTCCGGGCCATCGGCAGGGTCAGCCGCCCCGTGCCGCAGGCCAGCTCCAGCACGCGGTCGTGCCCCCGAGCCAGATCGGCGTACCAGGCCCGGTCCTCGATCATGGAGTCAAAATACTCCAGATCGTAGAGTTCGGGGGCGTCGTAGAAGTCGCGGGTGTGAGGGCGCATCGGACAGAGAGTAGCTGACGCGTTTCTTCCGGAGGGGTTAGTCGGAGAGTGTGACGCTGCCGCCGCTGGACATCGACGGCAACGGGCTGCGGCTCGAAGCCCTGGTACAAGTCGCCCGTCAGGGGCGGCGTGTCCACCTGTCGCCGTGGGCGCGGCGGGAGATGGTGCGGAGCCGCGCCTGGGTGGACGCCGCCGTGCGGGGCGAGCTCATCGACGCCTCGGGCCAGCCCCGGGTCATCTACGGGGTGAACACCGGGTATGGCTCCCTGTCCCGGGTGCGCATCCCCCAGGATCGCCTCAACGCCCTGTCCCGCAACCTGCTGCGCTCCCACGCCGCCGGGGTCGGCGCGCCGGTCGCCCCGGACGCGGCCCGCGCCACGGTGCTGCTGCGGGCCAACGCCCTGTCCAAGGGCTTCTCCGGCTGCCGCCCCGAGCTGGTCGAGCTGCTGCTGGCCCTGCTCAACCGGGGCGTGGTGCCTGTCCTGCCCGCCCAGGGGAGCTGCGGCTCGTCGGGGGACCTCGCCCCGCTCTCCCACCTGGGCCTGCTCATCGGCCACGCCCCCGACGACCCGGACCACGAGACCGGCGAGGCCTGGGTCGGCGGCCAGCGCATGTGCGGCCGGGCGGCCATGGCGGCGGTGGGCCTCCAGCCCCTGGTCCTGGGCCCCAAGGAGGGCCTCGCCATCAACAACGGCGCCCAGCTCACCACGGCCATCACCGCGCTGACCGCCCACGACGCCGCCCAGCTCACCCTGGTCGCCGAGATCGCCGCCGCGATGTCCATCGAGGCCCTGCACGGGGTCACCCGGGCCTTCCACCCCCTGGTCCACGCGATGCGGCCCTACGGCGGCGCGATCGCCTGCGCGGCCAACCTGCTGTCGCTGCTGCACGGCTCGACCCTGGTGGACTCGGTGCCCGGCAAGGTCCAGGACGCCTACTCCCTGCGCTGCACCCCCCAGGTGCTCGGGGCGGTCCGGGACGCGGTGGGCTTCGTCGTCCGCCAGGTCTCGGTGGAGCTGAACGCGGTCACCGACAACCCCCTCATCCTCCCCGACGCCCCCGGCGACGACAAGGCGTTCTCCGCGGGCATGTTCCACGGCGAGCCGGTGGGCATGGCCGCGGACTTCCTCAAGATCGCCACCGCCGAGCTGGCCAGCCTCAGCGAGCGGCGGCTGTACCGCCTGCTGACCGGCGCGCTCTCCGACCGCCTGCCGCCCAGCCTGGACGACGGGCCCGGCATCGGCCTGCTGGCCCTCCAGACCACCGCCGCCGCCCTGGTCAGCGAGAACAAAGCCCTGAGCTGGCCGGCGAGCGTGGACTCCATCCCGACCTGTGAGGATCAGGAGGACCACGTCGCGATGTCCACCACCGCCGCGCGGCGGGCGGCCGACGTGCTGGAGAACACCCGCTACGTCGTGGGCATCGAGCTGCTCTGCGCCACCCGGGCCCTGGCGTGGCGCCAGGCCGACGACCCGGGCCTCACCCTGGGGCGGGGCACGGGGGCGGCCTTCCACCTGCTGGACGAGGCCCTGCGCGCCCTCCCCCACGAGGCCACCCCCGCCGAGCAGCTCGCCGCCATCGAGCCCCTGGTGCAGGGCCCTGCGCTGGCCTCGGCGGTGCGCGCGGTCTGCCCCCGGCTCCGGGAGGTGTCCCTGTGAGCGCGGTGTACATCGACGGCGCCTCCCTGAGCGCCCGCAAGGTCGCCGCGGTGGCCGGCGGAGCGCCCGTGCGCCTCGCCAGCAGCGCCCGCGAGGCCATGCGCGCCAACCACGACGCCTGGCGGCGCCACGGCACCGCCGACATCCTGGGGGACAAGGAGACCTGGCTCATCGGGGCCAGCACCGCCGCGTCGCCCCGGGAGCGCGTGCGCGGCTTCGTGCTCTCCCACTGCGCCGGGGTGGGCCCGCCGCTGGCCGAGCCGGAGGTCCGGGCGCTGATGCTGTGCCGGGCCAACGTCCTGGCCGCGGCCTGCTCCGGGGTGCGCCCCGAGCTGGTCGAGCTGCTGCTCGCCATGCTGAACAAGGGGGTGCACCCGGTCGTGCCCGCCAAGGGCTCGGTGGGCGCCGCTGGGGACCTCGCGCCCCTGGCCCACGTCGCCCAGGTCGCGCTGCGCATGGGGGGCCGGGCCACGGTCCGGGGAGAGGCCCTGGATGGCGTCGTGGCGATGCAGGGCCTGCCCGAGGTGAAGGCCGCCTCCAAGGAGACCCTCTCCCTCATCAACGGCGCCTCGCTGACCGTCGCCTGCGGCGCGCTGGCGGTCCACCGCGCCGAGCGCCTCCTGCGCAGCGCCGAGCGCGCCCTGGCCCAGACGATGGCCGTGGTGCTCGCCGACGCCGACTGCCTGGACGCCCGGGCCATGGCCAGCCGCCGCCACCCCGGGGCCTGCGCCGTCGCTGAGCGCATGCGCGCGCTGATCGAGGGCAGCGCCCTGGTCCACCGGGGCCGCTCCGCCGACGCCTTCTCCATCCGCTGCGCCCCGGCGGTGCTCGGCGCGGCCTGGGACGCCCTGGACTACGTGCGCGGCGTGGTGGAGCACGAGCTGAACGGCGCCTGCGACAACCCGCTCCTGTTCGACGGCGAGGTCATCGAGGCCGGCAACTTCCACGGCGCCCCCGTCGCCCTGGCCCTGGACCACCTCAAGGTCGCCCTGACCCAGGTCGCCTCCATCGCCGAGCGCCGCGTCTTCCGGATGACCTACGGGCGCCTCACCGGCAACCTGCCCAGCTTCCTCCTGGAGAGCAGCGGAGTGGACAGCGGCTTCATGCTCGCCCAGTACACCGCCGCCTCCCTGGTCAGCGAGTGCAAGGGCCTGGCCCACCCCGCCAGCGTCGACAGCATCCCCACCGGCCAGCACCACGAAGACCACGTCCCGATGGGCCCGGCGGCCGCCCGGGGCCTGCTCGCCATCGTCGAGAACCTGGCCGAGGTCTTGGCCATCGAGCTGCTCGTCGGCGCCCAGGGCCTGGACTTCCGGCTGGAGGGCACCTCGTTCTCCCCCAAGGGCGAGAAGATCACCGGACAGCCGGTGGCCCCCGCGTCTGCGATCCAGGAGATCCAGGAGACGGTCCGCGCGGTCAGCCCCCGCTGGACGGCCGACCGGGTGCTCCACCGGGACCTTGAGGCGGTGGCGCGCCGGGTGCGCGCTGGCGACTTCGAGGGCCCCCGAACCGAGCCCGCTGCCCCCTGGTGACCCCCTCCCCCGCTGGCATGACTTATGCAGCGGTCCGCGCCTCCCCAACCCCTGCCTCCCGGAGCCGCGCAGGAAGCCCTGGCGTGCGTAGACTGTTTCGCACCGGCGCCACCCTGACTACACGGCCATCGGAGTCCCCAGATGTCTCAGCCTCTGCTCCTGGTGTTCCTCCCCCCTGCCGCCGCCGCGCTCGCGGATGAGGTGCGCCGCGCGGGCGGGCAGCCGGTCCTCGACCTGCTGGCCGGCGCGCCGCCTGCGGCCCTGCCCGAGGGGGCCTGGGTGCGGGTGGCGCCGGGGATGTCGGCCCCAGGAGAGGGCCCCGTGCTGCTGGCCGGCGAGGGCGCCCCCGTCTCCGGTCGCCCCACCTGGCTCGAGCGCACCACCGCCGGCCCCGCCCCCGAGGGCATCGCCGGCATCGTGCTGCGGGGCCGGGAGGCCGGCGGCCTGGGGGCGGAGGTCGACGGGCTGGCGCTCCTGGAGGCCCAGGGCGGCGGGGTGATCCTCGACGCCGGGCTGGGCCCGGACACCGCCGCCGCCGCCGCCGCGCTGGGGGCCATCGGCGCCGTGCTCAGCGAGCAGCTCTGGGCTCTGGACTCCTTCGGGGAGCGCCTCAACGCCCTGGCCCGCGGCGTGCGGGACACCGACACCCACCGCGTCGGCGGGCTGCGCTTCGTCGGCTCCCCGCTCTCTCCGGCCGCCCGGCGACTCGCCGGCGGTGAGGACCCGATGGTCGTCACCCGAGGCTGGGCCGACCCCTCCCGCGACGTCCTGGTCCCGGCGGGGCAGGGCCTCGCCCTGGCCGAGCCCCTCGCGGCCCGCTGCGGGGATCTGGCGGGGGTGATCCGGGCCTTCCGCGCCGCCATCCAGCAGGGCCCCGCGCGCGTCCAGGCGGTGGAGCGCTGGCCGGACACCGCCGCGCCCCGCGCCGCCACCCTCGCCGCGCTGCGCTCCGGCAACGGCCGCGCCCTGGCCGCCGAGGCCGGCGGGGCCGTGGGCAGCGGCGTGCTCTGGCAGGAGGCCGCCTGGGCCAACGCCCCCATCGCCGGCGAGCCCCTGAAGGCCGCAGCCGCGGTCGGCGTGCCCGTCGTCGCCCCGGAGCAGGCCCTCGCCGCCCTGCGCGGCCCCGCGCCCGCCGCGTCCTCAGGGTCCCCTGCTCATCGGGATCACAGCAAGGAGGATCCACACGAGTCCGTCGTCATCGTCGGCATGGGCTGCGTGCTGCCCGGCGCGCCCGACCTCGCGGCCTTCTGGGAGAGCATCCTGCAGGGCCGCGACAGCATCCGGGAGGTCCCCGTGGACCGCTGGGACCCGGCGCTGTTCTTCGACGCCGACCCCGACACCCCCGACAAGACCTACTCGCGCATCGGCGGGTTCATCACCGACTTCGTCTTCAACTCCAAGCAGTTCCGCATCCCGCCCAAGGTCGCCCAGGCCCTCGACCCGGTCCAGAAGATGACCCTGAGCGCGGTCGCCGCCGCGCTGGAGGACGCCGGCATCACCCAGGACAGCCCCGTCGACCGCTCCCGGATCGCCGTCATCCTGGGCAACTCGATGGGCGGCTCCATGCGCGACGACTACGCGCTGCGCTCCTACTACCCGGCGGTGGCCAAGGCCCTGACCGAGGTGCCCGCCTTCCAGGCCCTGCCCGAGCCCGCCCGGAGCGAGCTGCTCCAGTCCTTCGAGCGGACCCTCAAGGCCGACCTGCTGCCGATCACCGAGGACTCGATGCCCGGCGAGCTGTCCAACGTCATCGCCGGGCGGGTCGCGAACGCCTTCGACCTCGGGGGCCCGAACTTCACCACCGACGCGGCCTGCGCGAGCTCCATGGCCGCGCTGCAGTCGGCGGTGAAGGGCCTGCTGGACGGGGACTACGACGTCGCGCTCACCGGCGGCGCGGACCGCTCGATGGACGTGCCCACCTACGTGAAGTTCTCCAAGATCGGCGCGCTCTCTGCCGACCACTCCGCGCCCTTCGACGCCAGCGCCAACGGCTTCGTGATGGGCGAGGGCGCGGGCATCCTGGTGCTCAAGCGCCTCTCGGACGCCCGGCGGGACGGCGACCGCATCTACGCGATCATCGAGGGCATCGGCGCCTCCTCCGACGGCAAGGGCAAGGGCATCACCGCCCCCAACATCAACGGCCAGAAGCGCGCCCTGCGCCGGGCCTACGCCGAGGCCGGCGTCGACCCCGTCGAGGTCGACCTCATCGAGTGCCACGGCACCTCCACCGTGGTCGGGGACAAGGTCGAGGTGGAGGCCCTCACCGACGTCATGGGGGCCGGCCGCCGGGGGGACCGCGGCCCGGTGCGCATCGGCTCGGTGAAGTCCCAGATCGGCCACCTCAAGTCCGCCGCGGGCGCCGCGGCCATCATCAAGTCGGCCCTGGCCCTGCACCACCGCACCCTCCCCCCCTCCATCAACTTCCGGGAGGCGCGCGAGGACGTCGACTTCACCACCGTGCCCCTCCAGGTGCAGACCCGCGCCGAGCCCTGGCACGCCGAGGGCTGGACCCGCCGGGCCGGGGTGAGCGCGTTCGGCTTCGGGGGGACCAACTTCCACGTCGTGCTCGCCGAGGCCCCCCAGGTCGACGCCGAGCCCGCGCCGCCCCCCCGGGTGGAGGTGGTGGAGCGCCCGCTGCCCCAGGGCATGTGGGCGATCTCGGCCCCCAACATCACCCGCCTCGTCGAGCGCATCAGCGCCCTGGAGCGCGGCGAGGAGCCGCCCTGGCAGCCCTCCCGGCCCCTGCGCCTCACCGCCGCCGCCGACACGGTCGAGGAGCGCCGCGACCAGCTCGACCGCGCCCGCCAGGCCATCGCCAAGGGGCGGGGCTACGACCTGCTGCGCATGCGGGGCATCCACCTGGAGGACACCCCCTGCGACGGCAAGCTCGCCTTCATGTTCACCGGGCAGGGCAGCCAGTACCTCGGCATGGGCCTCGACCTCGCCGAGCGCTTCCCGGTGGTGCGCGCGACCTTCGACGAGGCCGACGCGGTCATGGCCGACGAGCTGGACCGCTCCCTGCGGGACTACATCGCCGGCCAGGTCCACGACACCGAGGAGGCCTCCAACGAGGCCCTGCGGGACACCAAGATCTCCCAGCCGGCCACCCTGACCGTCGACATCGCCCTGCTGCGGCTGATGGGCTCCTTCGGCATCGTGCCGGACATGGTCGCCGGCCACTCCCTGGGCGAGTACGGCGCCCTGGTCGCCGCTGGGGTCATGGACTTCGGCAACGCCCTGCGCGCGGTCTCCGCCCGCGGCCGCGAGATGGCCGGCGTGCGCATCCCCGACCCCGGGCGCATGGCGTCCATCGCCGCGCCCCTGCACGTCATCCAGGAGATCCTCTCCGAGATCCCCGGCTACGTGGTGCCGGCCAACAAGAACGCGCCCAACCAGACCGTCATCGCCGGGGAGTCCAACGCGGTGGAGGCCGCCTGTGAGGCCTTCCGCTCCCGCAAGATCACCGTGTTCCCGCTGCCGGTGTCCCACGCCTTCCACACCCGCATCGTCGCGCCGGCCTCCAAGCCCCTGCGCGAGGTGCTGATCCGGCTGGGCGTGCACGCGCCGCGCCGCCCCATCACCTGCAACGTCACCTCCAACTGGTACCCCACCGACACCACCGAGATCCTCGACCTGCTGGCCCGCCAGGTGGCCGCCCCGGTGGAGTGGGTCGCCCAGATGGAGCGCATGTATGAGGCCGGCGCCCGCATCTTCGTGGAGTGCGGCCCCAAGCGCGCCCTGTCGGGCTTCGCGGTGTCCATCTTCAAGCGCCGCCCGCACCGCTCGCTGTACACGAACCACCCCAAGGTGGGCGGAGATCGCTCCCTGCGGGACGCCCTGGCCGGGCTGCTGGCCCTGGGCTTCCCGGTCCGATCCACGCCCGACGCCGTCGCCCCCGACCTGTTCGCCGAGCCCGGCCCCCGGCTGGCCACCAGCGCCGCCCTGGCCCGGGACGACCGCGAGCTGACCCCCACGCCCTTCGTCACCGAGCGCATCCTGGCGCTGATCAGCGCCCGCACGGGCCTGCCTCCCGACGGCATCGACCCGGAGATGGAGTTCGAGGCGGACCTGGGCATCGACACCGTGCGTCAGGCCGAGCTGATCGCCGAGGCCCGCGAGGTCTTCGGCCTCAAGCGCGAGGCCGGGTTCCTGCTGTCCGACCACCGCAGCGTGCACGCCCTCACCGAGTACTTCGCCGGGCGCCTGGGCCAGCTCGAGCCCGCGTGGGACCGCAGCGAGCCCGCCGTGGCGATCCAGCCCCGCCGCCCCCTGCCCACGCCGCCGCCGGCCCCCGCCGCCCACGCCGGGCCGTCGGTGCTCCCGGACGACGCGCTCTCCGGCTTCCTGCTGAAGGCGGCCACTGCGGGCCTCGACGGCGTGGACGCCGAGGGCTTCGCGAGGGCCATGCTGCCGGCGGTCCAGGCTCTGCTCGCGGCGAGCTGGGCGGCCTTCCAGTCCAACGCCAGCGCCGCCCCCGCAGCAGCGGCCCCCGCGCCGACGCCCGTCCCATCGGCACCTCTGCAGGCCGCGCCGCTGAAGCCTGCGCCCGCCCGGACCGACGTCGGTCCCGCCGTCGCGGCCGACGCCACGACCGACGTCACCATCGTCTGCACCGGCGCCTCGCTGGGCCTGCCCGGCGGCGAGGGCGTCTTCACCGACGACAACGTCCTCTCCATCCTGCGCGGCGAAAACCGCATCAGCGTCATCCCGCCCGAGGTCCGGTCGCGCTTCCTCAACAAGGACATCGTGCGCCTGGTCAAGGACGAGGCCGGCCAGGGCACCTTCCTGCCGGTCTCCGAGGACGAGCAGGTCATCCACCTCGCCGGGCGCCCCGGACGCTTCGACCTCGCCGAGGACTACGGGGTCCCGCCCTCCTGGGTCCAGGCGCTGGACCGGGCCACCTGCCTGGCCTTCGGCGCCGGCCTGGAGGCCCTGCGGGACGCCGGGGTGCCTCTGGTGCGGACCTGGCGGGACACCTCCACCGGCAAGCGCGTGCCCACCGGCTGGGCCCTGCCCGAGGCCTGGCGCGACGACACCGGCGTGGTCTTCGCCTCCGCCTTCCCCGGCTACAACGCCTTCGCCGACCTGCTGCTGGGCAACGGCGCCGACGACGAGGGCCACTTCGACCGGCGCTTCCTGTTCCGCATCCTGTCGATGGGGCACTCCCAGTTCGCCCAGTTCATCGGCGCGCGCGGGCCGAACACCCAGGTCAACGCGGCCTGCTCCTCCACCACCCAGGCCACCGCGCTGGCCGAGGACTGGATCCGCCTGGGGCGGGCCCGCCGGGTCATCGTGGTGGGCGCGGACGACGTGACCGACGACAGCCTGCTGGAGTGGCTGGGCAGCGGCTTCATGGCCGCCGGAGCGGCCACCACCGCCCACCGGGTCGAGGACGGCGCGCTGCCCTTCGACCGCCGCCGCCACGGCATGATCATGGGCATGGGCGCGGTCGGCCTGCTGCTGGAGCGGGCCGAGGACGCCCAGGCCCGGGGCTGCGTGCCCATCGCCGAGCTGTTGGCGACGCAGATCGCCAACTCGGCCTTCCACGGCACCCGGCTGGACGCCGACCACATCGCCGAGCAGTTCACCGCCCTGGTGCAGAGCGCCTCGAAGCGGGCGGGCGTCCCCCCTGCGGAGCTGGCCCGGCGCTCGGTCTTCATGTCCCATGAGACCTACACCCCGGCCCGGGGCGGCAGCGCGGGGGCCGAGATCGCGGCGCTGCGTGCGGCTTTCGGACCCGCGGCCGCCCAGGTGGTCGTGGCCAACACCAAGGGCTTCACCGGCCACACGATGGGTGCGGGCATCGAGGACACCGTCGCGCTCAAGGCCCTGCAGTACCAGCAGGTCCCCCCCATCCCCAACCTCAAGGAGCCCGACCCCGACCTGGGCGACCTGCGCCTGTCCCAGGGCGGCCACTACGACGTGCAGTACGCCCTGCGGCTGTCCGCGGGCTTCGGCTCCCAGGTGGGCCTGGCGGCGTGGAAGAAGGTGGCCGACGGCGACCGGCGGGTGGCCGACGAGGGCCTGCGCGCGGCCTGGCTGCGCGAGGTCACCGGCATCGACGCCCCCGAGCTGGTCGTCGAGCAGCGCACATTGCGGGCGATCGAGCCCGAGCAGAACGAGGCCCCCGCCCCCGCCCCGGCGGCGACCCTGGCGGCGGCCCCGGCGGCGAAGGCGGTGGAGCGCGACGCCGTCATCGGGAAGCTGCTCTCCGTCATCGGCGAGAAGACCGGCTACGGCCAGGAGGACCTCGACCTCGACTACGAGCTGGAGGCCGACCTCGGCATCGACACCGTCAAGCAGGCCGAGGTCTTCTCCGAGGTCCGCGACCACTACGGCGTCGAGCGCGACGACAGCTTCTCCCTCGCCGACTACCCCACCATCCGCGCCCTCTCCGACTGGCTGATCGGGCAGCTCGGGGGCGCGGCCACACCCCAGCCGGCGCCGCCCCAGCCCTTTGCGATGACGGCGCCTGTTGAGGCGGCCCCGGCCCTCTCCCCGGTCCCCCAGCCGGGGGTCCAGCGCGAGGCGGTGCTCGACACCCTGCTCGCCGTCATCGGCGAGAAGACCGGCTACGAGCGCGCGGACCTCGACCTCGACTACGAGCTGGAGGCCGACCTCGGCATCGACACCGTCAAGCAGGCCGAGGTCTTCTCCGAGGTCCGCGACCACTACGGCGTCGAGCGCGACGACAGCTTCTCCCTCGCCGACTACCCCACCATCCGCGCCCTCTCCGACTGGCTGTTCGATCGGATCGTCGCGGAGGCCGACACGCTGGTGCCTGCGGTCGAGCCTGTGCTGGACGACCCCACCGACGCCCCGGACCCGTGGGTGACCTCGGCCCCCAAGCCCACCCCCCCCGTCAGGCCCGGCGACGTGTTGGAATACATCGAAACGGTGATCTGCGAGACGACCGGCTACATGCCCGAGGATCTGGAGGTGGACTACGAGCTGGAGGCCGACCTCGGCATCGACACCGTCAAGCAGGCCGAGATCTTCTCCAAGGTCCGTGAACACTTCGGCGTCGAGCGCGACGACAGCATGACGCTGGCCGACTACCCCACCATCCGCGCCCTCTCCGACTGGCTGATCGGTCGGCTGGAGGCCGCGCAGGCGCCCGAGGCGTCCGCAGAGGCGTCCGCAGAGGCGTTCGCCGAGGCGTCCGCAGAGGTGTTCGCCGAGGCCCCCCTGGGGCCATCAACCCCCGCCGAGGACGTCTCCGAGCCCCTCAGCGAGCCGATCAGCGACCCCGGCAGCGAGCTGCCCTCCTCGTTCTGGATCCGCCGCCCGGTGCTGGTCCCCCGCCCGCTGGGGGTGGAGGGTCGCCTGCACGGCCGCAGCGTGCGCCTGCTCGGGGACGGCCCGGTGGCCGAGGCCCTGGAGCGCGAGCTGATCCGCCTCGGGGCGACCCTGAGCGAGGTCGACGTCGACGCGGTCATCGACGTCGCCGCCGATGTGCTGGAGGTCTTCGAGGTGGCCAAGGCCCACGCCCACGCCCCGCCCCGCGACTGGATCTGCCTCACCCGCACCGGCGAGGCCGAGGAGATGACCCCGGATCAGGCCTTCTTCGAGGGCTCCCGGGCCGGCTTCACCAAGGCCCTGGGCCGGGAGTGGAGCGGCTGCCACGCCCGCCTCGTCGACGTCACCCCCAGCCGGGACCCCGACAGCATCGCCGCGCTCATCTGCGCCGAGCTGGCCACCCCCGACGGCACGGTCGAGATCTTCTACGATGCTGATGGGGTGCGTAAGGTCGTCGAGCTGGCCGTCGAGGCCCACCCCCCCGCGATGGCCCCGCCCCGGGCCGATCAGGTGGTGCTGGTGACCGGCGGCGGGCGCGGCGTCACCGCCGCGGTGGCCCGCGAGTTCGCCCGCCGGGTCCCCTGCACCCTGGTGCTGGTGGGCCGCTCCCCGATGGGCGCCGCTCCCCTGGACGAGAACGCCGAGAAGGCGCGGATCCGCGACGCCCTGGCCGCCGAGGGCGTCCGCCCCACCCCCGTCAACATCGAGCGCCGCCTCGCCCCGCTGCGCCGGGCCGAGGAGATCCGCCTCAACGTCGAGGAGATGCGCGACCTGGGCGCCCGGGTCGAGTACCGCACCGTGGACATGGCGGGCATCCTTCACGTCCGCGAGCTGATCGACGCGGTCGCCGCCGACCACGGGCACATCGACGGCTGCATCCACGGCGCGGGCGTCGAGGAGAGCCGCCTCATCCAGGACAAGGACACCCGCGCCTTCCGCCGCGTCTTCGACGGCAAGGCCCTCGGCGGCCTCACCCTGGCCGAGCGCCTGCCGGCGGACGCCTGGCTGCTGTCGATGGGCTCGGTGGCCGGCCGCTTCGGCAACGCCGGGCAGGTCGACTACTCCGCCGCCAACGAGGCCCTCGCCCAGATCTGCCGGTCCCGCCCCCGCTCCCTGCACGTCGACTGGACCGCCTGGGCGGACGTCGGCATGGCGGTGCGCGGCGGCATGCAGAACCTGCTGGAGTCCCGTGGGGTCGAGCTGATGCCCGCCGCCGCCGGGGCCGCGCTGGCGGTCGACCTCATCGCGGCCGAGGTGACCGGCGAGGTGGTCGTCGCCGGCCGGCTGGGCACCCTGGTCCCCTCCCCCAACCACCCGCTGCTCGACAACGTCGAGCTGGAGGGCGACGTGGTCGTCGCCCGCTACACCCTCGACGTGGACCGGGACCCCTGGATCCTCGACCACGCCATCGATCAGGTCCCGGTGCTGCCCGGCGTGATCGGCGTCGAGCTGATGGCCGCCGCCGCCACCCTGGCCCGCCCCGGCCAGCGGTTCGTCGGTGCGGAGGACGTGCACTTCGAGCGCCCGGTGAAGCTCTACCACAACAAGCCCGTCGAACTGGAGATGCGGGCGGTGCCTGTCGGCGAAGGCCGGGTGCGGTGCAGCCTGTTCACCGAGCGCCGCGCCAAGACCGGCCGGCGCCTGCGCACGGCCCACTTCCGGGCCACCATCCTGCTGGGCCAGCCCCCCGAGGTCGAGCCCCTGCCCCCCGCGTTCTTCCCGGACGACCCGATCAACCGCATGGCGATCTATCGGCGCTTCTTCCACGGCCCCGCCTTCCAGGTCCTGCGGGGCGCGGACGCGGTGACCCGCGACGGCGTGCTCGCCAGCGGCCGGGTGGAGCACGCCTTCATCGCCGAGGGCCTGCTGACCAGCCCCCTGGCGCTGGAGGCCGCCTTCCAGGCCGCCGGCCTGCACGCGATGGTCATCGACGGCAAGATGGCCCTGCCCGCCTCCCTGGAGCGCCTCTGGCTCTCCCGCCCGGTCCGCGACGGAGAGGCCCTGACCCTCACCGCCCGCCGCCGGGAGGGCCTCTACGACGTCGACATCGACGGCGAGGACGGCCGTCTGCTGTCCCTGCGCGGCTTCGCCCTGGTCGAGCGCGGCCCCCTGCCCGAGCGCGACCGCTTCCCCGAGCCCGAGGCGGGCTGGGCCGACGAGGTGTTCGCCCCGCCCCCGATCATCGAGGAGTTGGGCGACCCCTCCCCGATCGCCCGGGGCGAGGCCCGCGCTGGTGAGCCGGCCGACGGCGTGCTCTCCGAGGCCGAGCTGGCCGAGCTGAGCGCCCGGGGCACCGCCAAGCGCGTCGGCGACCGCGTCGCCGGCCGCATCGCCGCCAAGCGCGCGGTCTCCGCCCTCACCGGGCGCCCGTTCTCGGCGATCCGGGTGCGCACCCTGGAGAGCGGCCAGCCCGTGGTCGAGGTCGACGGCCGCCCTGGCCCCCACGTCTCCATCTCCCACGCGATGGGCCGCGCGGTGGCGGTGGCCACCGTGGGGCGTCGGGTGGGCGTGGACCTGGAAGAGGTGCGCGCGCGCCACCCCGCCTTCGCCCAGGACTGGTTCAACGACGCCGAGCGCGCGCTGCTGGGCGGCGATCCCCTGGCCCTCACGATCGCCTGGTCCGCCAAGGAGGCGGTGCTCAAGGCGCTGGGGGTCGGGATGGCTCAGAGTCCACTGGATATAGAGGTTTGCGCGATCGTGGACGATCGCGTCGAGGTCCGGCTGCGCGGCGCGCTCGCCGCGACCTTCGGCGCCTCCGGCCCCGATGCGATCGACATCGGCGTGACGATCCGGGAAGGGGGGGTTCTCGTCGAGGCCCTGCTCGCGGCATGATGAGCGGGTGCTGATCCACCGACACGGCGACATCGACATCCTTCAGATCGAAGACGAGGCGGCGGCCGAGCCGTACTTCCCCTCGTTCATCGGCGTCTACCAGACCATCTTCTCCGAGCCGCCGTACAACGAGCTGTTCTACCCCTCCGACGCCGAGGCGGTGCTGCGCCGGGTCCTCCAGACCCCGGGCAACATCTCGCTCCTCGCCACCAAGGGGCCGATCACCGTCGTGGGCTTCGGGCTGGCCGTGCCGCTGTCCTCCCGGCGCGACGTCGCCCGGCACATGCAGGGCCTGCTGCCGATCCGCCACACCTTCTACCTCGCGGAGCTGGGCGTGCTCTCGCGGTATCGCGGGGCCGGCCTGGGCGCCCAGCTCGTCCAGCGCCGGCTCGCCGCCATCCCGCCGGGCTTCTCCAACGTGTTGCTGCGGACCTCGGCCACCCGCAACGCCAGCTATGAGATGTACCTCAAGCTGGGGTTCCAGGACATCGGCGTCTACATGGAGGTCCCCTCCCGCCGCACCGACGGTCGCATCACGACCGACCGCCGGCTGTTCCTGTCGAAGGTCCTCACCCCTTGACCGCGCGGCGGTGGGTCGGCCGCCTCGGGCTGCTCGTCGCCGGGCTCCTCATCGGGCTGGTCCTGGCCGAGGTGCTGCTGCGCCTGGGCCCGGCTCGGGGCTACGAGAACCTGCTGGCCCAGGCCCCCCGCATCTACGACCTCTCCATCTTCGCGAACGATCGGGAGAACGGCATCGTCCTGGCCCCGGGCGCGTCCACGGTCCTGCGCACGCCCGAGTTCGCCACCGCCGTGCGCATCAACCGCGCTGGCCTGCGCGGCCCGGAGCTGGGGCCCCGCCCGCCGGAGGGCCTGCGGGTGTTGACCGTGGGGGACTCCTTCGTGCTGGGCCTCCAGGTGGATGAGGACGCGCACTTCGTCACCCGGCTCGGCGCGCAGCTCACCGAGGCCCTCGGTCGCCCGGTGGAGGTCCTCAACGCCGGGGTGGACGGCTACGGCACCCGCGAGGCCACCCGCCTGGCCGACCGCCTGGCCGACGCCGTCGCCCCCGACCTCGTGCTGCTGGTGTTCTTCACCGGCAACGACTTCTGGGACAACGCCGCCGGGGGCATGGGTCCGCTGACCCCGGAGGCCCGCCAGCGCGACGGCCCGGGCTACGCCCTCGCCCGCCGCTTCGCCCTGGCCTACGCCCTGCGCATGCTGTCGACCGCCTGGGAGATGCAGGGAGACAGCCCTCTGGCCCGCCGCCACCGCATGGAGCTGGCCATGTTCGCGGACCCCGTCGCCCTCCACAACACCCTGCACCGCACCCGGCCCGCCCTGGACGCCTTCGCCCAGCTCTGCCGCGTCCGGGGCTGGCGCTGCGCGATCGCCGTCGCGCCGCCGGTCTACGCCGTCCATCCCGAGCGCATGGCCGCCACCTTCGACATGTTCGACCTCGACGCCGCGGGCGCCGACGCCACGGGCCCCGGCCGCGCCGTCGTCGAGCTGAGCCAGGTGCCTGCCCTCGACCTCCTGCCAGCGCTGCGCGAGGCCGGAGGTGGGCTCTACTTCACCTTCGACGGGCACTGGACCCCGCGCGGCCACGCGGCCGTGGCGGACGCCCTCACCCCCTTCCTCACGGGGCTGCTGCCCGCCAGGGCATCGCCGGAGGACGCGCCGGCTCCTTGAACGGCCCCGCCGCCAGCGCGTCGAAGTGGGCCCGCCCCAGCGACCAGTCGAACAGCACCACCCCATTGGCGCCCGCCTCACGGGCCGCGTCCACGCAGGCCAGCACCTGCTCCTGGGAGAGGTGCTCCGCGCTGATCCCCACGTAGACGTGCCGGCCGGCCGCCCGGGAGACGTGGTCGGCGGCCAGGGTGCGGAAGTCCAGCCGCTCCCCCGGCTCCTTGATGGAGAAGTAGACCATCGGCAGGGTGGCGTCGACCAGCCCCTGCGCCAGGAAGGCCGCGCTGTCCTGATAGAGCGCGTCGCGGCC
Source organism: Alphaproteobacteria bacterium (assembly GCA_020632795.1). Taxonomy (GTDB): domain Bacteria; phylum Myxococcota_A; class UBA796; order UBA796; family CAJQPC01; genus JACKEV01. The sequence goes on along the minus strand of JACKEV010000014.1, from coordinate 236,985 downwards.
CTCCAGCACCTTCTCCCAGCCCCAGCGGTTGTCGTAGACCCCCCACACCGCGGCGGTCACCGGGACCGACACCGCCTGGGAGACCCCCGCCACCGTGGCCGTGATGTGGGCGGCCGCGTCCGGGGGCGGGGTGGTGTCCTCGGGGTATCGGATGTAGTCCAGGTGCACCCCGTCGACCGCGTACCGACCCGCGATGTCCGCCGCGACCGCCGCGACCCGCGCCCGCACCTCCGGGTTGGCGGGGTCGGCGAACACGTAGCCCTCGTTCAACGGCATCGGCTGGCCGCTGCGATCGGCGAGGCGCCAGGCGGGGTGGGCGTTCCAGGCGTGCTCCGTGGCCGCTGGCGGCTCGGTCCCCCGCCACAGCGGGAAGCTGTTCATCCAGGCGTGGACCTGGAGCCCCCGAGCGTGCCCGGCGTCGACGGCCGTCTCCAGCGGGTCCCAGGCCGTCGGCCCCAGGCGCTCGGCCCGGGGCTCCAGCGGCGAGTCATAGTAGGCGTCGAAGGTGCCCCGCACCTGGAAGAACACCGCGTTGAAGCCCGCGTCCGCGATCTCGTTGATCGCCCGGGTGACCCCCTCGGGGTCGTCCCAGGTCCACCGGGTCACCCACACCCCGCGCAGCTCCTCGGCGGCCGACGGGGTGGCCGAGGCGGTGGGGGGCGTGCAGCCCAGCAGCGCGGTCAGGAGCAGCAGCACACCGTCAACGTGCCCTGTCCGGGCCCGCTCCTCAACCCCTGCGGCGGAATCGGAGGCTGACCTCGCCGTCCTCGCCGCCAGCCGCCAGGATGCGCACGTCCCCCAGGGAGTCGAGCACGACCTCGAAGCGCACCTCGTCGATGGCGAACGGGCCATCCTGGGGCAGCCCCTCCAGCGCCTGGGTGAGCCCGGCGACCACGCGGGCCAGGTTCTCCCGCACCGCGTCGACCGGGATGTCGGTCAGGACGTGGTGGTGGGAGTCCGTGACCCTGAAGGTCTTCCCCTGGTCGAAGCTCTCCTGGGGCGGCATCCGCACGATGACGGGGATGGTCGTGACGCGATCAGACATGAGACCTCCGTTCCACGGGGTCCTATCCTGAAGCCACGCCGCGGCCCGCTGCGCGGGATCACCCCGCCTGCGCTATTTGGCCGCTTCGCGAGAGTGGCGCAGGGCGTCGTCCTCGCCCCCGCTGCCGAGCAGCGCCTCGACCTTGTCGATGCCCGCCCGCAGCGACTCCGCCAGCTCCCCGAGCTGCTCCATCTGCGCGTAGAGCTGGGAGAGCAGCTTCTTGGCGTCCTCCGGCGTGTAGTGGGCGAAGGTCTCTTCGGTGATGGGGTCGCGGGTGGCCAGCTCGACGGCCTTGTTCAGGCGGGTGAGGCCCTTGACGAAGGACGGCAACGGCGGGCGACCGCCCCGGGGGCTCTTGGGCTGCTTGGCGCGGGTCTTGCGGATCAGCTCCTCGAAGCGCCGCTTGGAGAGCGACTGGTCCCGCGCCTCCCGGGCCAGCCGGAGCTTGGTGCGGGTGTCCTGGATCGGCAGCAGCAGCCGGTGGTGGGAGAGGGGCAGCGCCTCGGCGATATCCTTGGGGAGCAGGGTCATCTGCTCGACGACCGCCACCGAGTACCAGATGAAGGAGTACGAGAGGTTGAGGTCCTCTCGCGCCGCCAGGCCCCGGAAGGTGACGTGACGCCGGCCGCGCCCGCGGAAGGCGTCCGGGTCCCCACCAAAGAAGGTGTTGAGGATGTACTGACCCACCATGCAGGCCGTCTCCAGGCCCTTCACGGTATAGATCTTGTTGAGGTCCGAGACCGCCTTGTCCAGGATCTCCTCGCTGAACTCACGCTCACCGGGGAGGATGGTCTCCGGGCTTACGCTGTGAAGCTGCGCAGCGGTTCCGCTCATGTCACTTCCTGAAGCTACATCGGGGCATCCCATTGGATCGCAAGAAACATGCCATCCAGGAAGTGCGGGGATGGATCGGGTGGATGGCCTGGAAACACCGATCCTTCAGCTGAAACACCTCGGTGTTGCATGGATCTGTTGTTGCGGATCCGCAACGAGGATCAGCTCCCGTTGCGGATCCGCAACAGACGCCCTGGTCCCAAAGCAGCCCGACGGCGACCTTATCCAGACATCTCTTCTTTATCTATTCATCTATCCATGCCTCGCGCCCCTTTCCCCCGAAGCGCCCCTGAGCGCCCCCAGGTGGCGTATGCTGTCCCCGCATCGCGCTGGCATGGGCCTTGCTTCGGGCCTGACCAACCCGAACCCCGAGGGAGGCCCCGATGGCCAACTACGACGTGCTGAACACCGACGCTGGCGTGCCCATCAAGACCTGGACCCGGGGCGTCCCCGTTGAGGACGCCGCGGTCCAGCAGCTCCGCAACATCTCGCAGCTCCCCTTCATCCACAAGTGGGTCGCCGCGATGCCCGACGTCCACCTGGGCAAGGGCGCGACCGTCGGCAGCGTGATCCCGACCGACAAGGCCATCATCCCGGCGGCCGTCGGCGTGGACATCGGCTGCGGCATGATGGCGGTCCGCACCACGCTGACCTCCCACCAGCTCCCCGAGAGCCTGTCCAAGCTGCGCGGCGCCATCGAGCGCGCGGTGCCCCACGGCCGCACCGACAACGGCGGCCGAAACGACCGCGGCGCGTGGCGCAGCCCGCCCGAGCGGGTGCAGAAGGCGTGGAAGGCCCTCGAGCCCGGCTTCGAGGCCATCTGCGACAAGCACCCCCGCCTGGGTCAGTCCAACAACGCGAACCACCTCGGCTCCCTGGGCACGGGCAACCACTTCATCGAGGTCTGCCTGGACCAGGACGACCGCGTCTGGTTCATGCTGCACTCCGGCTCCCGCGGCGTCGGCAACCGCATCGGCTCGCACTTCATCCGCCTGGCCAAGCAGGAGATGGAGCGCTGGTTCGTGCACCTGCCGGACCGTGACCTGGCGTATCTGCCCGAGGGCAGCCAGTACTTCGGCGACTACGTCGAGGCGGTGGGCTGGGCGCAGCGCTACGCGGCGACCAACCGCCAGCTCATGATGGACGCCGTGGTCGAGGCGGCGCTGTGGAGCGCGGACCTGCCGGCGTTCGAGCTGACCGACGAGGCGGTGAACTGCCACCACAACTACGTGCAGAAGGAGCACCACTACGGCCGCGACGTCTGGGTGACCCGAAAGGGTGCGGTGCGGGCGGGCGCGGACGAGCTGGGCATCATCCCGGGCAGCATGGGCGCGCGCTCCTACATCGTGCGCGGCAAGGGCAACCCGGAGAGCTTCTGCTCCTGCTCCCACGGCGCGGGCCGCAAGATGTCCCGCTCCGCCGCCAAGAAGGCGTTCACCGTCGAGGACCACGCCAAGGCCACCGCGGGCATCGAGTGCCGCAAGGACGAGGGCGTGATCGACGAGACGCCGATGGCGTACAAGGACATCGACGCGGTGATGGAGGCGCAGTCCGACCTCGTGGAGGTCGTGCACCGACTGCGCCAGGTCGTCTGCGTGAAGGGGTAGGTCCGATGCTGACGATCGACGGCTCGATGGGTGAGGGCGGGGGGCAGATCCTGCGCTCCTCCCTCGCCCTCTCCCTGGTGACCGGCCAGCCCTTCCGCATCCAGGGGATCCGGGCGGGGCGCCGCAAGCCCGGCCTGATGCGGCAGCACCTCACCGCCGTGCGCGCGGCGGCGGCGGTCGGCGACGCCACGGTCTCCGGCGACGCGATCGGCTCCCAGGAGCTGGTCTTCGAGCCGGGGGCCGTGCGCGGCGGTGACTTCCGCTTCGCGGTGGGCACCGCCGGCAGCGCGGGCCTGGTCCTCCAGGCGGTGCTGCCGGCCCTGCTGCGCGCCCCGGAGCCGGTGCGCCTGGACCTGGAGGGCGGCACCCACAACGCCGCCTCGCCCCCCTACGACTTCCTGGAGCGGGTCTACCTGCCCTGGATCCGACGGATGGGACCTGAGATCGACGTCTCGCTGCACCAGGCGGGCTTCTACCCGGCGGGCGGCGGGCGGTTCACCGCGGCGCTCACGCCCTCCCCCGGCCTGGCCCGGCTGGAGGTGCTCGACCGCGGCGAGCTGCGGGGCATCTCGGTGCGCGCGCTGTACCACAACCTGCCCCGCAGCGTCCCGGAGCGGGAGCTGGAGGTCGTGCAGGAGAAGCTGCCGATCACCGAGGCCCGCGTGGAGCCCCTCAAGCGCGGCCGCGGCCCCGGGAACGCCCTGCTGGTCGAGGTCCGCAGCGCCCACATCACCGAGCTGTTCACCGGCTTCGCCGAGAAGGGCGTTCCCGCTGAGATGATCGCCCGCAGGGTGGTCGACGAGGTGCGCGCCTACCTGGCGTCCAAGGCGCCGGTCGGGCCCTACCTCGCCGACCAGCTCCTGCTGCCGATGGCCCTGGCGGGCGGCGGGCGCCTGCGCACCGCCCGGCCCTCCCGGCACACGATGACGAACATCGAGGTGATCCGCACCTTCACCGGGATCGGGGTCAGCCGGGAGGAGCAGCCCGACGGGACCGTCGTGATCGCGTTGGGTTGAGCTGCACGAAATCTGCGGAGCCTCGTCACGGCCTGCGCGCGCTGGAGCGGCTAGACAGAGGACATGAGCATGCTCGTGTCCGTCCTCGCGCTCGTGGCCTACGCCGTGGGCTCGCTGGTGTGGCTGCGGCGCGACCCGGCGCAGCGCTCCGCCGCCGCGGCGCTGGTGGGCGCCGAGCTGTGGACCCTGCTCGTGGGCGTGGCCGCGATGGTGGCGTTCCGCTGGCGCATCTTCGGGGTGATGCAGCTCTTCGCCTGGGGGCTCTTCCTCGTCGGGCCGCTGTGGCTGCTGGGCCTCGCGGTGGTGCTCGATGGGCGTCGCCGGGTGGCCGCCGCGGTGCTCGCGGCGCTGCTGGCCGCCATCGGGGTCGACGCCTTCGTCATCGAGCCCCGCTGGCTGGAGGTCTCGCACCTGCAGGTGGAGAGCGAGGAGATCCGTCAGCCCCTGACCATCGCGCTCATCGCGGACCTCCAGACCGACGACCCGGGGCCCTGGGAGCAGGAGGCGCTGCGCCGGGCGCTGGACGCGAAGCCCGACCTGGTGGTCTTCGCCGGGGACTTCGTGCACCTGGAGCCCGGCGCGCCTCGGGAGGCCGAGCAGGGCGCCCTCAACGCCATCCTGCGGGCGCTGCCCTTCGAGGACGTGCCCCTGGGGGCCTGGGCGGTCAACGGGGACGTGGAGGTGAAGGGCTGGGAGACGATCTTCGACGGCACCGGCATCACGGCGGCCTCCAAGAGCACGACCGTGACCACCGGGCCGCTCGCGCTGACCCTGCTGCGGGCCGAGGACTCCCGGGCCGACAGCCCCCCCGTGCCGGTGACGCCGGGCTTCCACGTGGTGGTGGGGCACAGCCCCGACTTCGCCATGACCAGGCCCCCCGCCGACCTGCTGCTGGCCGGGCACACCCACGGCGGGCAGGTGCAGCTCCCCGGGTTCGGGCCGCTGATGACCCTCTCCAAGGTGCCCCGGGCCTGGGCGTCCGGGCACACCGCGCTGCCCTGGGGCGGGGACCTGGTGGTCTCGCGGGGGATCGGGATGGAGCGGCGCGAGGCGCCTCGGCTGCGCTTTTTGTGCCGCCCCGAGGTCGTGCTCATCGAGCTGGTGCCCGCTACCAGTCGCTCCGGTACGGTCGCTGACGCACCCCCCCCGGGCGGGTGAGCGAGACGATCACGCGCAGCTCGGGGTTCTCCTGGTGGCCGGGCAGGCCGGGGTCGTGGTCCAGCATGCGGGTCAGGCCGTGCCACTCCACGCCCAGGCCCACGAGGTTCAGCAGGTGCAGGCGGGCCTCCAGCGCGGCGGTCGCGCCCCAGCCCGGGGCCCCCTCGGCGATCACGAGCGGGCGGATGAGCAGGTGGTCCGCGCCGCCGTAGACCCAGGCGCCCTGCACGAGCACCCCCAGCTCCAGCGCGGCCGGGAACATCGGCCCGAGCGCCGGCGTGATGGGCGAGGACCACACCCACCAGCGCTTCTCTCCGGGGCGCCACTGGAGGGGGATCACCCCGGCGCGCAGCGACAGCACCGCGTTGGGGGTCGCCCCCGGCCACCAGCGCAGGGGGTTCCCGTAGATCCGGGCTCCTCCGTAGACCCAGGGCAGGGGCAGCCGGCGGCCGAACGCGCTCCACGGCCGGACCCGCCAGGCGTCCCAGGACAGCCCGAAGGCGCCGAAGGCGTCGGGCACGGTGGGGGTCCCCGTGCTCCAGGAGAGCAGGTGGTTGGGGCCGGCGACCACCAGCCGCCCGGTGCGGGGGATGGCGCGGGCCAGGGGGTGGTCCCCCAGCAGGCGGTAGCGGTGGATCTGGGCGAGCTGCCAGCTCAGCCGCCGCCGGAAGAGCACCGAGAACGCGCCGTCCTGGCGCAGGGTGAAGGCGTCGGCGAGGCGGTCGGGGTTGCGGGCGAGGCGCGCGGCGACCCGGTTGGCCTTGCGGACCGCGCCGCGCCGCTGGCCGGCGAACGGCAGCGAGCCCCCCAGGTCGTCCGCGACGAACCAGAACGGAGCGCAGGAGCGGGGCCCCGGGCAGGGCAGCACCGAGCTGAGCCGGGTGACGAACCACTCCAGCTCGTAGCCCTCCGGGCGGCGCTCCGCGTCCAGGACGCGGGTGCTGACCAGCAGGGCGAGCATGCGCAGGTTGCGCAGCATGGCCAGAGGGTCGTAATCCTTGGCGTCTCCACCCATCTCGTGGACGTGGGAGGCCCCGAACAGGTCGTCGGCGGTCAAGGGGGCGAAGGCCGCGTCGACCTCCTTCGCCAGGGTGGGCCAGTCGACGCCCCCCAGGTCGGGCAGCCGGGAGAGCAGGGCATGCACCACGGTGAAGGCGGGGCTGGCGGCGGTGTCCAGGGCGGGCAGCAGGGCCTCGCAGCGGGGATCCCCGGGCGGTCCCCGCCACCGGCCCAGGTCGTAGCGCGCGCAGTCGACGCCCTCAGCCCGAGCGACGTGCTCCACCAGGTTCGCGTAGCCGTCGTGGACCCCGGCGTAGAAGTCCCACACCCGGAAGGACTGGTCATAGAACGCCAGGAATCCCCCCAGGTATGAGCCCACCGGTGGGGTGTGGGCCTGGAGGAAGGTCGACTGGTCGTAGAGGTGGGGGTGGTCCTGGAAGAACTGGGTGACGCTCTGGGCCCGCGCCGTGGGCACGACCTCGGCGAAGAAGCGCAGGGTGGCCTCGCCCTCGGTGCGCGAGGGGGGCGGCTCCGGCGCGCTGCCGTCCAGGTCGGGGTCCAGGAAGAAGAAGCGCGCCCGCCGCGACTCGTGGTGTGCGGTGGACATGCGGTCGCCGACCCGGAAGGGGTGGCCGTCGAGCACCCCGCCGTCGACCATCAGCACCGGCCGGTCCCCGCCCGAGGCGTGACAGCCGGCCTTGGGCCACAGCGACCAGTCCAGGTAGGTGGCGCAGTCCATCACGAAGGGCGGGAAGGCCAGCGGGACCGCGCTCGACGCCGCGATCAGGCGACCGACCTCGGCGTAGGGCAGGCGCAGCGGCGGCCCGCCGGGGGCGACCCGCACGGGGCGGGCCGTGGCGGCCTCGACCTCGCAGGACAGCGTGCCCCGATCGCCGACCACCGGGTCGGGCGCCCCCGGGCAGGTCAGGCGCAGGGGGACGATGTCCACGACCCCGTCGGCGTGACGGAGCATCTCGAAGCCGAACGACTCGTTGAGGTCCCGGCGCACCCCGGCGGGCCCGGTGTCCGCGGTGCGCCGGGCGGTGGTCATGGCCAGGCGCACCGGGCCGGTCCAGGCCGGGTGGTGGCCGGGGTCGCGCAGCAGGGCGTCGTTGCCGTCGACCGACTCCCCCAGGAAGCCGCTGTGGATCATCGCGGTGCGGGGGCCGGCCTCCTCGGGCCAGCGGTCGAGGGACTCGGGGCTGCGGTGGAAGCCCTCGGGGACCCAGCTTCGGAAGAAGGAGGAGGCCTCCAGGGGGCGGTCCTCGGGCCAGATGGGCTCGATCAGCAGGTTGCTGGCGGCGATCAGGGCGTTGATGCTGCCCGCGCTGGCGCCCACCACGACCAGCTCCAGAGGGGCCTCCCCCGGGTCGCGGGCGGCGGCCTCGCGCTTGAGGTGCTCCATGAGCACCCAGAGCTGGCCCGCCTGATAGCTGCCCCGGGAGATGCCCCCGCTCACCACGACGATGCGGGCCTCGGGCTCCGTGATGCCGATGGGATCGACCTCACGGACGAGGGGCGGCGCGGGATCCGCGGCGGCGATGGACAGCGCGAGCAGGCAGGTCAGCACCCGGCCATCGTGGACGAGCCGGGCGGCGCGCACAAGCGAGCGGGGCCCGAGAGGCCCGGGCGCTACCCCCGCACGTCGTCCCAGCCGAGGCCGAAGCGCAGCAGGTACTTCCGCAGCCGATCGGCGTCGTTGCGGCTCTTGCGCTGGGCGCGGGACACCGCGAACAGGGTCCGGCCGGCCTCGGAGAGGGACGCGGACTGCGCGCAGACGGCGAGCACGTCCTCGAGCTGGACCTGGTCGAAGCGGTCGAGCTGCGCGGCACCCTCAACGCCCAGCAGGGCCTCGACCCGCCCGGCGGCGGGGGCCGCGCCCAGGCCCCAGGCCCGACGCAGGCGCTCCAGCTCCTCGTCCACGACCTCCTCGGTGATGCGGCCGCCGGGGGCCAGGGTGCCCATGCGGGTCACCGAGGCGTTGAGGTCCCGGAAGTTGGCCAGCCAGAGGCCCTCCGGCCCGGTGGCGAAGCGCAGGTAGCGGGCGCGGGCCTCGCGGGAGAAGGTCAGCCGGGTGCCGTGGCGGCGGGTGAACTGCTCCAGCTCGTAGTCCAGGTTGGGGGGGATGTCCTCGGGGCGGTCCATCAGGGCGGGCAGGCGGAAGGTCCACAGGTTGATGCGGGCGAGCAGGTCGGCCCGGAAGCGGCCGTCCCGGACCATCGCGTCGAGGTCGGCGTTGGTGCCGGCCAGGAGCTGGAAGTCGCTCTCGACCTCGCGGTCGGCGCCCACCGGCATGAAGCGCCTGTGCTCCACCGCCCGCAGGAGCATGGCCTGCTCGTCCAGGCCCAGCTCCCCGATCTCGTCCAGGAAGAGCAGGCCCCCGTCGGCCGCCCGCAGGAGCCCCGGGCGATCCCGGTTGGCCCCGGTGAAGCTGCCCCGGACGTGCCCGAACAGCGCGGACATCGCCGCGTCGCCGCGCAGGGTGGCGCAGTTGACCTCCACGAAGGGGCCGTCGAGCTGGCGGCGGCGCTCCTTGAGGGCGTAGATGCGGCCGGCGAGCTGGGACTTGCCCGCGCCGGTGGGGCCGGTGAGCAGCATCGGGGCCTTCGAGGCCACCGCCACCTGCCCGATGCGCGCGATGAGCTTGTTGAAGGCCCCGTTGGCGGTCTCGATGCCCGCCTTGAGGAAGGCCACGCCCTCGACCTGCTCCTTGTCGAAGCGCATGGCCAGGCGATCGTATCGTGACAGATCCAGGTCGATGATCGTGTAGGCCCCGGGGGCGTGGCGCGCCTTGTTGCGGGGCGGCGAGGTCTGCAGGAGGCGGCCGGGGAAGTGCCGCGACTCGGTGAGCAGGAACAGACAGATCTGGGCGACGTGGGAGCCGGTGGTGATGTGGACGAGGTAGTCCTCCTCGTCCGGGCGGAAGGTGTAGCCGCGGGCGAAGTCGTGCAGCTCGGCGAAGACCTGCTCGAAGTCCCACGGATCGGGCATGCGGACCTCGTGGAGGCGCACGACCGTCTCCGGCGAGACCGCCGTGAGATCCTCGGCGACCTGGGCGGCCAGCTCGTCCCGGGAGCCCTGGTGGAGCAGCTCGATGCGCTTGACGAGCAGGTCCTCGTGCTGGCCCAGAGAGACCGTGGGCCGCCACTTGTCCCACCGCCGCCGGCTGGCCCCGGCGTCCAGCCGGGTGCCCAGCAGCCCGATGATGACGATGTCCTTGCCCAACGGGCCTCCGCGTCGACCCCCCCGACGTAACCCCCCGCCGACTGTGACGCGAGGCCACCCCGGATCGCGACCTTCCATCCTCTCAGAGAAGCCCCCTCAACACAAGTCATTGATTTTCGGCGATTGTGACGACCTGAAAGTGCTCGATCGGCTGACAGATGTGCTGTAAGATCACCCCCCACCCGATGAGGGACCCGGCGGCCAGGAGGCGTGCATGTCCATGAAGCGTTTGGCGGTTGTGCTGGCTGGGGGCGCGCTCGCCCTGTTCACGGCCTGCAACAGCGGCGGCGACGGCGACGACACCAGCGGCGGTGACGACACCAGCGGCGGCGACGACACCAGCGGCGGCGACGACTCCAGCGGCGGCGACGACTCCAGCGCCGACGACACCGGGGAGCTGTCCGTGTCCGGCACCATCCAGGGCACCGTCACCGTTCAGCTCTACGCCGAGGACGAGACCGGCCGCACCTTCGTGACCTGGGCCGACGCGGGCTACTCGAGCTTCCCGTTCGGCAAGATCTTCGTGACGGCCTACACCGACGACGAGAGCGGCGCTCGAACCTGGCACGCCGACGACACCATCGACAGCCCCGGCCTCGCCGGGGACGCCTACTCGATGGACGTCAGCCTGGAGGGCACCGACTCGGTGTGGGTCTACGCCCACCTCGACTACCACCAGGACCGCGTGCTCGGCACCGACGACCCCACCGGCCACCACCCCTTCGCGGTGCAGATCCCCGACGGCGGGACCGTCACGGACGTCGACATCACGATCCTGGCCCCCCTGGTCGATCCCGGGGACGGCGGCCCGGGCGGCGGCGACGGCTGCGACACGCTGACCATCTCCGGGGACGTCCTGGTCACGGTCAGCTACAACGGCGGCGAGGTCGCCACCTTCCTGCAGAGCACCAGCGGGGCGGGGCCCTTCGCGGTCAACTGGTACACCCCCACCCCCGACGGCGGGGGCGCGACGACCCCCTACAGCTTCACCCGCTGTCAGAACGGCGGCGACGCCCGCCTGCGGGGCGCCTGGGACAGCAACGGCAACGCGCTGATCGACCCCCGCGACACCTGGGGCGGCTACGCCTCGGGCTTCGACACCGACGGCACCCCCATCTCGGGCAACCCCATCACCCTGGGGACCAGCGACCTGTCCGGCTACGACATCGTCGTGCCCATCGAGTCCGACGCGGACCCCTTCCAGGTCGTGCCGTTCACCGCGCTCTCCGGCACCCTGTTGATGGAGGGCGGCGGCGCCTTCGACGCCACGCTGCCGGCGAACACCACCGTCTACCTCGCCGCGATGCGCTACCGCCCCGACCTGGACATCAGCGCGTCCTCCCTGGAGGCCAACAGCTACGCCATGGAGGAGTACGCCTGGTCCGACCTGCAAGGGAACAGCGAGCTGGGCTTCCTGCTGCCGGTGCCCGCCGAGTCCATCGTCTACCTGTGGGCGTATGCGGACACCGACAACGACGGGATCCTGAATGAGTCCGGCGACTTCATCGCGACCCCCACCGGCTCGGACACCGGGCGGGTGCCGACCGGCGCCTCGGGCTGGACCGGCCTCGAGATGCGCCTCGCCCAGGCCTCCAACTGACCTCCACTCCATCAGAGAGACACAGATCATGACGACTCTGCGTGCCCCCTTCCTGCTCTCGGCCCTGGGCCTCGCCACCCTCCTCGCCTGCACCCACGGCGGGGGCGACGGGGGCGACGGCTCGGACGACTCCTCCGTCGATGACACCGAAGTCGCCGACGACACCAACGGAGGGATCTCCGTCTCCGGGACCGTGCGCGGCACCGTGACCGTGCAGCTCTACGACGACAGCACCGGCGAGCGCCTGTACGTGGACTACGCCGACGTGGGCTACGACAGCTTCCCCTTCGGCAAGATCTTCGTCGGCGCCTACACCGAGAGCGAGGAGGGCGAGGACGGCCCTGCCCAGGAGTACTGGGGCGACACGACCATCGACAGCCCCAACATCGAGGGCGACGCCTACGAGATGGACGTCGAGGTCGAGGGCACCGACACGGTGTGGGTCTACGCCCACCTCGACTGGCACCAGGACCGCGTGCTCGGCACCAACGACCCCACCGGCCACCACCCCGTACAGATCGTCATCCCGGACGGCGGGTCGGTGGAGGACGTGGACATCACCATCCTGGCGCCGGTCTACTGCGGCGAGCGCGCCAACCCCAACTGCGGCGGCCCCTGCGACACGATGACGATCTCCGGCGACGTGGTGATCGCCATCAGCTGGGCCGGCGGGGACGTGGCCACCTACCTCCAGGGCACCGACGGCTCGGGCCCCTACCACGTCACCTGGGATACCCCGACCGCCGACGGCGGCGGCGCCTCGACGGCCTATGAGCTGACGAGCTGCCAGGGGCGCGGCGAGGTCCGCCTTCGCGGCGCCTGGGACCGCAACGGCAACGAGCTGATCGACCCCCGCGACCGCTACGGCGCCTACTCGGCCTCGGTGGACGGCGACGGGAACCCCGAGGACTCCAACCCCATCAGCGTCGCGTCTACGAACCTCTCTGGCTACGACGTCGTGATCCCGCTGGGCGACGAGGACCCCTTCGCGGTGGTGCCCTTCACCGCGGTCAGCGGCACGGTCTCGATGGAGGGCGGCGGCACCTTCGACTCCACCCTGCCCTCGGGCACCGACGTCTACGTCGCCGCCCTCAAGTACCAGCCCCAGTCCGAGCTGAGCCTGAGCCAGCTCGAGGCCTACTCCTACGGCTATGAGGTCTGGGACGCGTCCGCGCTCAGCGGGGTGGAGAGCGTGAGCTTCAACATCCCCGTGCCCAGCGACACGATCGTCTACATGTGGGCCTACGGCGACACCGACGGCGACGGCATGATCAACGAGTCGGGCGAGTACGTGGGCACCCCCAACGGCTCCACCACCGGGCGCGTGCCCACCGGCCGGACCGGCGTGGCGGACCTGGACGTGCGGCTGGCCCTGCCGGGGGGCTGAGCCCCCTCCGGGGAGGCGGCCCCAGGGGTCGCCTCCTCAGGGCGCGGTGGTCGCGGCGGGCTCCGAGGCGTGGCCCGCCCGGTCGACCAGGATGACGACGATGTCGTAGCTGTCCTGCTCGTTGGGGTTGGTGACCACGGTGATCACCAGGTCGCCCTGGACGCGGGCGTTCTCGTCGTCGATGGGGATGTCCTGGATGCTCTCGGTGCCCGAGGAGGCCGGGGTGATCGAGAGGTTGACGAGGCCCCCGTCGACGTCGTCCTCGGCGTCCTCGAAGTTGGCCGCGATCTCGATGACCGCGCCGGTGCCGGGGTAGTCCTCGAAGCTGGCCGCCAGGTAGGTGATCGAGGGCGCGCCCTCGTCGGAGCCCCCGCCGGTGTCGTCCACCTCGGTGCCATCGGGCAGGTTCCGGTTGTTGGTGCCTCCGCCCGCGAAGGGGTCGAGGCTGCGGTCACAGCCTCCAAGCGCGATCATCGCGCACAACCACAGCGCTCGCACGACAGCCTCCTTGGTCGGCCCGTCCGGGGCCCTCCATCCTGGGTGCGCCCGCATGATAGCAGGCCCGGCGCCGAGGATCAGCCTGTGTTGCGCAGCCCGGCGGCCACGCCGTTGATCGTGACCACCAGGGCGTCCTCCAGGGCGGCGCGCTCCCCGTCGTCCTCGCAGGCCCGCAGGCGCCGCAGCAGCACGGCCTGGAGCAGGTTGAGGGGATCGACGTAGGGGTTGCGCACGCCGATGGAGCGGCGCAGCACCGGGTTGTCCGCCAGCAGCAGGTCGCGGCCCCGGACCTCCAGCAGCGCGGCGGCAGCGGCCGCGCAGCGGGTCCGCAGGCCCTCCCCCAGCGGCCGCAGCCGCTCGGGCACGAGCAGGTCGTCGTAGAGCGCGGCGATGTGGGGCTCGGCCTTGGCCAGCACCATCTCGATCAGGTCGAGGGTGGAGCGCAGGAAGGGGAAGTCCCGCGCCATCTCCACCAGCACCTCGCGCTCCGGGCCGTCCAGCCCCTCGCGCAGCGCGGCCCCCAGGCCCAGCCAGCTCGGCAGCAGCAGCCGCGTCTGGGTCCAGGCGAAGATCCAGGGGATCGCCCGCAGGCTCTCCACGCCCCCGCTCTTGCGGCGCCGGGCCGGGCGGCTGCCGATGCGCAGCATGCCCAGCTCGGGCTCGGGCGTGGCCGCCCGGAAGTAGGGCACGAAGTCGGGCTGCCCCCGCACCACGCCCCGGTAGGTCGCCGCGGCGGTCGCGCTGAGGCGGTCCATCAGGGCGCGCCAGGCGGGCCGGGGGCCCCGGGGCGGGGTGAGGGTGACCTCGGTGACCGCGGTGACGTACAGCTCCAGGGTGCGCAGGGCGATGCCCGGCAGCCCGAACTTGGCCTGGATGACCTCCCCCTGCTCGGTGACGCGCAGGCTGCCCCGCACCGAGCCGGGGGGCTGGGAGAGGATCGCGGCGTGGGTCGGCCCGCCCCCGCGCCCCACGCTGCCCCCACGTCCGTGGAACAGGGTGAGGTGGACCCCGTGGCGGTCGCAGGCCGCGACGAGCTGCTCCTGGGCGACGTAGAGCGCCCAGGCCGCCGCCAGCCGCCCGGCGTCCTTCGCGGAGTCCGAGTAGCCGATCATCACCTCGATGGCGTCGCCGCTGCGGGCCCGCCAGTCGGGGTCGCTCAGCAGGTCCTCCAGGGTGGCGGGGGCGGCGTCGAGGTCGGCCTGGGTCTCGAACAGGGGCACGACCCGCAGGCGGCTGCGCACCCCGGCGGCCTTCTGGAGCAGCTCCACGGCGAGCACGTCCGAGGGCGCCCCGGCCATCGAGATCACATACGCCCCCAGGCTCCCGGGGTGCAGCTCGGCGATGACGTCGAAGGTGTCGAGCACATCGCGGACCGCGTCGCTGCAGGGCAGGTCGCGCGGGGTCAGCGGACGGCGGCTCTGCAGCTCGGCGCGCAGGAAGCGCTGCCGCTCCGCCTCGGGCCAGGCGGCGTAGCTGCCCAGGCCCAGGTGCCGGGTGATGGCGTCGAGGGCCTCGGTGTGGCGGTCGGCCTCCTGGCGGACGTCGAGCCGGGCGAGGGTCAGGCCGAAGGCGTCCAGGCGGCGCAGCAGGTCCAGCAGACGCCCCCGGGCCAGGGTCCCGGCGCCGATGGCGTGCAGGGAGTGCCAGATGAGCATCAGGGGCGCGCGGAGCTGATCGGGGTCAAGCAGCAGGCCGTCGTGGCGGGGCGCGGGCCGCCCGGCGAGGCCCTCGGCCGCCCAGGCCCGGGTCTCCTCCAGGCGCTGCCGCACCCCCCGCAGGAGCTGGCGGTAGGGCTCGGGGCCCGGCCCCGCCGCCTCGCGCAGCGCGTCGTTGCAGGCCTCCAGGGACAGCTCGTCGCGCAGGCGGTCGACCTCGCGCCAGTACAGCTCGGCGGCCATCCAGCGGGCCATCGCGCAGACCCGGCGAGTGACCTCGGGGGTCACGTTGGGGTTGCCGTCCCGGTCGCCGCCCATCCAGGAGCCGAACCGGATCGGGGCGGCGCCGTGGGGCAGGCCCTCGCCGGTGTGGCGGGTCAGGGCGGCGTCCAGGCCGCGGGCGAACCGAGGCCACGCCGACCAGAGGGTCTGCTCGAAGATGAGCAGCCCGCCCTGGGCCTCGTCGATGGGGGTGGGCTTGGCCCGGTGGACCTCGTCGGTGAGGTGGATCGCGAGGATCTCCCTGCGCAGGTCGTCGACCAGCCGCGTGCGCTCGGCGGGGGTCAGGTCGGGGCGGTCCTGGTGCTCCAGCAGGGCGGCCAGGTTGGCGTGCTTGCGCAGCAGGGTGCGGCGGTTGATCTGGGTGGGGTGGGCGGTCAGCACCAGCTCCACCCGCAGGTCGCACACCGCCGCCCGCAGGGCCGCCGGGGACACCCCGCCCGCGATGAGGCGGCCGAAGGTCTCGTCCAGGGAGGCCCGCTGGGGGGGGCCGTCGAGGCGCTGGTAGTCCCGGCGGCGGCGCACCCGGTGGTGCTGCTCGGCCACGTTGGAGAGGTTCAGGAAGTGGGCGAAGGCGCGGGCCAGGGGCAGGGCCTGATCCACCGGCAGCGCCTCCAGCCGGGCGCGCAGCCGGACCCAGGCGGCGGCGTCGCCGTCGCGGGCGGCCTTGGAGAGGGCGCGGACCTCCTCGACGGCCTGGTACAGGGGCTCGCCGTCGAGCAGGCGCAGGGACTCGCCGAGCAGGGCGCCGAGCTGCCGCACGTCGCGGCGGAGGGGGGCGTGGGGATCGGGGGCGCGGGGATCTGAGTTCATGGGGAACCCTAACCGCGCCGGACGTGTCGGGCAGAGGCATGTGGATGCTGCTCCTGCTCGCCTGCGCGCCCGTGCCCACCGCGATGGCCGGGCCCCCCTCGTACGACACCCTCAAGGCCGGCATCGAGGCCCGCCGGCAGGCCCTCGCCGCCCGCTGGGCCGAGGCTGACGCGGAGGAGCGCCCGGCGGTGCTCAGCGAGGCCCGCGCGGCGGCCTTCGAGGCGATCACCCAGGAGCTGATGCCGGCCTGGGCGGGCACCCCCTGGGCCTTCTACGGCACCACCCAGGCCCCGGGCCAGGGCGACATCGCCTGCGGCTACTACGTGAGCACGGTGCTGCGGGACGCGGGCTTCAAGGTGGAGCGGGTGAAGATGGCCCAGCAGGCCTCGGAGTACATCATCCGCAGCCTGACGCCGGAGTCGCAGATCCTGCGGCGCTGGGGGGCCAGCCCCGACGCGATCGTGGACGCGGTCGCCGCCCGGGGGGACGGCCTGGACGTCGTGGGCCTGGACTACCACGTCGCCTTCCTGGTGACCCGGGAGGGGAAGACGCAGATGTGCCACAGCAACTTCTTCACCCCCTCCGAGGTGCTGTGCGAGCCCGCCCGGGAGGCCATCGCCCTGCACTCCAACGTCCACGTCGTCGGGCGCATCCTCGGGGACGGGCTGATGGAGGCCTGGCTCAAGGGCGAGGCGATCCCGACGGTCACGCCGCGATGAGCCCCTCCTCCTCCGCGGGCGGCGCCTTGCTCCAGGCGAAGCCGCTGAGCGCCACCATGCTCAGGGCGGTGGAGTAGGTCAGGTCCGGCACCAGGCCGAAGACGTCTGAGAGGAACGGGTTGGACGTGCTGAAGACGTGGCTCAGGCCCAGGCTGATGTCGCAGAAGAAGAAGAAGCTCATGCCGACCGCGATCAGCCAGGCGTTCAGGGGCTTGTAGAACGGCCGGGCCAGGGTGCCCCAGGCCATCCAGGCCGAGGTCATCAGCACGACCATGTAGACGATGTCGAGGCCCTCCATGTGGGACTTCTCCAGCGCCGGGCCGGCGACGATGATCATCAGGGTGCCCGGGATGAAGATGAGCAGCGCGCTGAGGATCAGGTATCGAATGGTGTGATACCGATACTCCGGCGCGAGGGACTCCTTGAAGCCCTGGGCGTGGCGCACCGTCAGGATCAGGTGGACCACCAGGAACACCGCGACCCCGGCGATGAACTTCTCGGCCAGGATCAGCAGGAAGTCCGCGATGCAGATGGCCACGAAGGCGGTCCACAGGAGCTGCTGGTCCCGCCGGGTCAGGCCGTAGCCCCAGGCCAGGAACGCCAGGAACGCGCACAGCAGGGTGCGCAGGTAGCGCGCCGGCGGCGAGTAGCTGGACTTGAAGTCGTGGAAGAAGACCGCCCAGTCGATGCCGGTGAAGGTGCCGGTCACGTAGACGATGACCGACAGCAGGGTGAAGACGGCGAGCGTGCGGACGTTGGGGATCTGCAGGGTGTTCTGCATGAGGGTCCTTTCGGGGGGGCGGCGCCGATCCTACCCCTGTCGGGCCGCCCCGGTGTCGTGGTGTGCGGTCGTAGAGGGCGATCGGGCCGCTGTCCCCCTATGGCGCGGGGAGTTCGCGATCGGGCAGGGCCGCGCCGCTCGGGGCCCTCGCCCGCCAGAGCTGCTCGTAGGCGGCCCACTCGTCGGCGTCGGTGGTCCAGGAGGCGTAGACGGCCACCCCCAGGAAGTTGGACGGCGGCTCGGGCCCCAGGCCGGCGCGCACCCCCCGGATCGCCTCGTCGACGGTCTCCACGTCGGGGTGGTGCCAGGGCTCGTCGTCCTCGTAGGCGGGCAGGCCCATGCGCCAGGTGCAGCCCCCGGCCTCGGGGGGCGGCAGGGTCTCGGCGAGCGCGCGGGTCCAGTCCTCCATCAGGCCCCGGTAGCGCCAGCGCAGCGTGATCCCGGTGTCGTAGCCCATGACCGCGAGGTCGTCGGCCACCCGACAGACCTCAGCGAGGAAGGGCAGCTCCCAGTGGACGTCCGGGAAGGGGTGCAGCGGCGTGGGCGGGGGGTAGGCGGCCACCGAGAGCACCTTGTCCGGGCCGATCGCGGCCTTCACGTCGGCGAGCAGCGCCAGGTAGCCCGGGGTCCACGACGGCAGGGGCTCGACGTTGAGCTGCACGCCGTCCGCGCCGAGCCGGGTGATCGCGGCGGCGTGGGCGGCGAAGCCGGCGAGGCGCGGGGTGTCCCCGAAGACGACGTCCTGGCGCCAGTTGCCGCCGGTCCAGGGGATCACGGCCAGCTCGGGCGCGAGCCGCTCCATGTCCCGGAAGAAGGCCTCGGCGGTGGCGGGGTCGTAGCGCTGGATGACGCCCCGGTCCCCCCGCCAGCCGGGGTGGCCGTCGGCGTCCATGGGCCCGAGGAAGGGGTAGACGGCGGTGATTCCCAGCGCGCGGGCGTTCTCGGCCAGGGCCTGCCGCAGCGCCGCCTCGTGCCCGGCGACCTCCGGCCCGCCGTGGATCCACTGGCGCCGCATCCACGCCGCGTTCTGCCCGCGGTCGAGCGGGGTCGGCGGGGCCTCGGCGTCCCCGGAGCAGGCCAGCAGGAGCAGCAGCATCACCCTCATGGTGACACGCGGGGGCGCGGGGGGTTCGCTACTCCGCCTTGAGCGTCAGCGCCGAGCCCGGCCGTGGCTGGCCGTCGGGGCCGCAGGTCGCGACGGAGAGGGACTGGCCGTCGGCCGACAGCTCCAGCCAGGCGAAGGTGGGCACGCCGGACTCGGCGTAGAGGGAGGTGGGGCCGAAGGTGGGGTCCAAGGGGCCCGGCTCGCCCATCCAGGCCCGCAAGGGGCCGGAGACCACCTCGTGGAAGGTGAAGCCGCCCGTCCGCGTGTACCGCAGGGTCTGGGAGAAGTGGACGTCGGTGGTCACGAAGACGACGCCGTCGACCCCTTTGGCCTGCCAGGCGTCCAGGATGCCGGTCAGCTCGGCCTCGTAGCCGGTGGCGACAGAGCGGTCCTCCTCGCCCTCGGGGGTGGTGGGGTCGCCCACCCCGTTGGCCCAGCCGTCCCGGCCCGCCTTCCAGGCCTGGGAGCCGCTGGGGATGCTGATGGGCACGTCCACGGAGATGACCTTCCAGGTGGCGTCCGAGGCCGCGACGGCCTGGGTGAGCCAGTCGCGCTGGGCGGCCCCGAGCAGGGTCTTCTCCGGGCCGTCGGGCTGGGGGTTGGGGCTGCGGTAGGAGCGCCCGTCGACGATGAAGACCTCCAGGTGTCTGCCCCATCGGAAGCTCCGATAGACGCGGTGGGGTTCGTCGGGGTGGGGCGTGATGGGGTTCCAGTCGAAGAAGGCCGCCCGGCCCACCTCCACGAGGGTGGTGTAGCCAGCGCGCTCGGGGTCGCGGGTGTGCCAGGCGTCCCAGGGCGCGCCGAAGTCGTTGATGACCTCGTGGTCGTCCCACTGGGCGATGAGGGGCGCGACCTCGGTGAGGCGGATGAAGTTCGGATCGCTGCGGTTGTAGCGCCAGTGGGCGTCGAAGACCTCGCGGACCCGCCGGGCGTCGGTCCAGTCGACCCAGGGCTCGGCGATGGCCGGGAAGTCGCCGGGCAGGTTGGCGATGCCGTCGGGGGCCCGGGCCGGGCAGTCCCCGTCGGCGTAGATGAGGTCGCCGTTGGCGATGACGACGTCCGGCGCGCGGTCCGCGATGGCGCCCAGGATGCCGTAGCCCCCCTCGGCGGGGCGGCAGTAGCCCTGCCCGCCCAGGTCGCCCATGACCGCCAGCTTCACCGGGGCGGCGGCGTCAGAGGCCGGGGCGGTGGTGAAGGTGCCCTCGGCCAGCAGCTCCCCCTCGTCGGGCGGGGCGGTGGTCGAGCCGCGCAGGGCGTAGCGCAGGGTCTGCCCCGGGGGCAGGCCGGTGATGGGCAGGGTGGCGGTGAAGTCGGCGGCGGTGCGGACGGGGGCGTCCTCGCTGCGCCAGGTGGCTGCGCCAGCGTCCACGGTGGCCCATACCCGGTTGTAGCCCGAGGCCCGCACCCACAGGACCGCGCGGTCGGGGCCCACGTCCCCCACGGCGGTCAGGACGGGGGCGGCCTCCACAGGGGACGGCTCGGGCTCGGAGAGCAGCTCGGGCGGGGGCTCGGGGAGCGGATCAGGGCCGCCGGTGCAGGCGAGCAGCAGCAGTAGCATGGGGCCTCCTGGGAGGAGAAGCCTATCGCGGCGCCGGCTATCCCGGCCCCGACACCACCCCGGCCGGGCCGTCGACCTCGTCCACGATCGCCAGGACGACGGCGTGGAAGGGGTCCTCGTCGTCGCCCAGGATCTGGCGGGCGGTGTTGCCCTCACGGGCGGCGAGCACCAGGTCGCCCTCGCCGGCCTGGACCGCGTCGAGGGCCAGGAAGCTGGAGCCCAGGGGGCTGCGGCCGTCGAAGCCGACGGGCTGCACCACGAGCACGGTCTGCCCGGTGTAGACGGGGTGCTTGACCGTGGCGACGGCGTTGCCCAGCACGCGGCAGAGGATCATGTCGGCTCCCCCGACAGCGAGGCCTCGCTGGCGTGGACCGCGTCGTTGATGCGCACGACGGTGGCGTCCACCGGGGAGAAGGTCACCGGCAGGGCCAGGGCGGCCTCGCGGCCGATGATGTACTCGACCAGCTCGCCGGGGCCCGCCTGGAGGGGGTCCGCGGCGATGATGGGCTCCCCGTCGGGGCGCCCGGCGTGGTCCTGGGGCTGGATGAGCAGCAGGCGCACGCCGGTCAGGGACTCGTGCTTGACGGTGGCGACGACGTTGCCGAGCACGCGGGCGAGCTTCATCCCTCACCTCCAGCAAAAGGGGCTGTGGGGGTAGCGCGGGTTGTGGGGGTCGCGAAGGGCGCCGGGCGCAGCAGCACCGCCACGAATTCGGGGTGGGGCCGCGGGATCAGCTCGGCGCTGTGGAGCTGGCCGCCGGGCTTGAGCACGCCCAGCGCCGCCTCGATGGACGCCTCCACGTCGTGCTGGAGGCCGTGGACGACGAAGAAGGCCTTGCCGCCGAGGCCCGTGGCGACCCGCAGGCCGCACAGGCCCACGTCGGCGTCCTTGAGGGCGCGGTCGCACGCGCCCAGGGCCGACGAGACGGTGCGGGTCTCGATGACGCCGATGGTGTCGGGATCACGGACGACGGTGTGCCCGCGCAGCGCCGGCACGATGTCCGGGTGGACGAGGGGCAGCAGCAGCCGATCCAGCAGGTGGTCCTCGGCCAGCTCGACCGCCGCGTCCATCGACTCCTCGACCTCGGCCACCCCCCCGGCGAACAGCACGAGGTAGCGGCCCGGCTCGACGAGGTTGGCCTCCAGCAGGGTGATCGGCGCGCGCTTCACCATCGCGTCGACCACGCGGTAGCCCCGGGCGATGGAGTCCAGCTCGACCATGGCCAGCGCGTCGAGGGCCAACCCGTCTCCTCTCCGATGCTCAGACGATGCGGAAGTAGCCCGCGAGGGTGCAGCGCCGGACCCGGGTGAAGTCCCGGGCCGTGGTCAGGCCCTCGCCCGTGGGCGAGGCGATGGTGAAGGAGGTGAAGCCCTCGCCGCCGAAGCCCAGGCCCGCGTAGTTCGGGGCGTTCTTGACGAAGATCGAGGCGTCGCAGGCCCGCGCCATGCGGTGCAGGGCGTCGAGGTTCTTGCTGTACATGCTGGCGGTGTGCCGGTAGCCGTGCTCCGCCTCCACCGCGAGGTCGATGCCCTCGTGCACGTCGCGCACCCGCACCACGCCGATGATCGGCATGAGCAGCTCGTGCTGCACGAAGGGGTGCTCGAAGGGCACCTCGCAGACGATCAGCCGGGGGTCGCCCTGGAAGGGCACGTCGATGGCCCGCAGGAAGTCCGCGGCGTTCTTGCCCACCCAGCTCGCGGTTGACGTGCTGGCGGTCGGGGGTGAGCACGAGCTTCTCGAGCCGCGTGATCTGGTGGTTGGAGATGCGCACCGCGCCCGCGGCCTGCATCACCTCCATCAGCTTGTCCGCCACCTTCTGGACGACGAAGACCTCTTTCTCGTCCGTGCAGATGACGTTGTTGTCGAAGCTGGCCCCCGTGACGATGCCGCG
Source organism: Alphaproteobacteria bacterium (assembly GCA_020632795.1). Lineage (GTDB taxonomy): Bacteria > Myxococcota_A > UBA796 > UBA796 > CAJQPC01 > JACKEV01. The sequence goes on along the minus strand of JACKEV010000014.1, from coordinate 214,815 downwards.
CCCGGCGCGGTCGATGTCGGCGGTCTCGTCCACGACGACCGGGGGGTTGCCCGGCCCCGCGCAGATGGCCTTCTTGCCCGAGTTCATCGCCGCCTGGACCACGCCCCCGCCCCCGGTGACCACGATCAGGCGCACCCCGGGGAAGGTCATCAGCTCGTTGGCCGAGGCGATGGTGGGCACCGCCACGCAGTTCATCAGGTTGTCGGGGCCGCCGACCTCCATCGACGCGCGGTTGATGAGGTCGATGCAGTACGCCGAGACCCCCTTGGCGGCCGGGTGGGTGTTGAACACCACCGTGTTGCCCCCGGCCACCATGCCGATGCCGTTGTTGATGATGGTCTCGGTGGGGTTGGTGCTGGGGGTGATCGAGCCGATGACCCCGTAGGGGGCCCGCTCCATCAGGGTGAGGCCGTCGTCGCCGGTCCAGGCCGTGGGCTCCAGGATCTCGGGGCCCGGGGTCTTGTGGATGACCAGCAGGTTCTTCTTGATCTTGTCCTCGACCCGGCCCATGCCCGTCTCTTCGCGGGCGAGCCGGGCCAGGCTGTGCACGTCCTCGGCGCAGCGGCGGCGGATGTTGGCGATGATCTCCCGGCGCTTCTCCAGCGGCAGCTCGATGAGCACCTGCTGGGCGGTGCGCGCCGCGGAGACCGCGTCGGAGACCGTGGGGTAGACCCCCCGGGGCTCGGCGGGCGTCACCGGGGCCTTGGGCGCATCGCCCTGCACCCGTGAGAGCACCCGCTCGACGATCTCGGCCACCTGGTCGCGGGCGAGGCTCATGGGTCATCCCCTGCGGATTTGTCGTAGAGCAGCGCGCCGTCGCGGTCGATCGTGTCGACGATGGCCATGACCACGGCGTCGACGGGGCGGTTGTCCGTGGCCTCGGTCTGCCGCGCGGAGGAGCCCGAGGCGTAGAGCACCACCTCGCCCACCCCCGCGCCCATGACGTCGGCGGCGACGACGAAGGAGCTGCGCCCCTCCAGCTCCAGGGAGAGGTCCTGGACCAGGTAGAGCCGCAGGCCCTCGATCTTCGGATCCTTTCGCGTCGAGACCACGGTCCCGACGATGCGCCCGAGCTTCATGGTTCCTCCGGTGTGCGCGCGCGGGGCCTACGCGGCCCCCAGACACAGCTACGGGTCGGAGGGGGTGCGGCCCAGGGGCAGGACCTCGTCGATGTTGCCGTGCGGACGCGGGATGACGTGGACGGAGACCAGCTCGCCGACGCGCTGGGCCTGGCGGGCGCCGGCCTCGGTGGCGGCCTTGACCGCCGCGACGTCGCCGCGGACGATGGCGGTGACGTAGCCGCCGCCGATCTTCTCGTAGCCGACCAGCTCCACGCGAGCGGCCTTGACCATCGCGTCTGCGGCCTCGACCATTCCGACGAAGCCTCTGGTCTCGATCATGCCGAGCGCATCAGCCATGGTGTTCTCCGGGGTTGTGCAAAGGGGGTTGTGTCAGTGGAAAAGGAGTTCAGACGCCGCTGACCGCCTCGATGGCGGCGACCGCTGCGGCGGCGGCCGAGTCGATCTCGGACTCGGAGCCCGCCATCCACAGCCGCCCGAAGGCGCCGAAGGGGCGGACGTTGACGAGGTTGACCTCGGCGTTCTTCTCGGCCTCGTTGGCGGCCAGCACGATGTAGGCGGCGGGCTCGGTCTCGAGGATGAAGAGGCTCTGGCCGGGGATGAGCATCATGCCCTGGCGGTTGCGGTTGATGAGCTGGGCCTGGTAGGGCTCGATCGCGCGGATGATCTGGTTGGAGACCACCTTGGGCTTGTTGCGCTGGGACTCCTCGAGGCCGAGGAAGTCGAGGATGGCGTGGCCGGCGGAGACGACCTCGCCCTTGTCGTCGTGGTGGACCTCAAGCAGGCCGAAGGCACGCTCCACGACCTGGACCGCGGGCACCGAGCGGGTGGCCTTGAGCGCGACGTCGGTGACCCGGTTGATGATCATGCCGGGCGCGGTCTCGATCCAGAGGGACGCCTGCCCCGCGAGGGGGAGGAAGCCCCGGCAGGTCGTGCCGGTGAACGCCGCGAGCTGAGGCTGGAGGGAGTCGAGGAAGACGTATCCGCGCAGGGTGACCGACATGGGCCCTCTACCAGCAGGGGGAGCGTGTACCTACCTTGTCGGTGTGTGGCCAGTCAAGTTGTGTCGCGCGCAGAGGTATGCTTGACTCCGCTCGTTCGGCGACGGTGGTGCCTCGCCCCTCCGTCACCTTCCTACGGGAGAACCCCCCATGCGCCTCATCATGACGGCCTGCGCGCTGCTGCTCCTCACCGCCTGCCCCGAAGACCCCCGCGACGCCGACCCGACCACCGCCCCGACCGGCGGTGAGGTCGGCGCCCCGCCCGCCGGTGGATCCCCGGCCGCCCCGGACGGCGGCGTCCCCGGCGAGGGCGCCCGCCCCGACAACGCCCGCTTCGAGGTGGCCGACGGCGAGGGCGTGACCCTCTCCGGCACCCTGAACTACGAGGGCAGCAAGGAAGGCGCGATGCGCATCGACTTCCTGACCCTCGGCGAGAACGCCCACCCCCAGCTCGTGCACGCCGCCGGCTTCCCCGGCGTCGGCGACTTCAGCATCGACGTCCCCAAGGACTTCGGTGAGCTGCACCTCGTCGCCTTCATCGACGTGGGCGGCGACGGCCCCTCCCCCACCGACCCGGCGGCCACCACCTCGGTCACCATCGCTGGCGAGGACGTCACCGGCGTCACCCTCACCCTGTCCGACGAGCCCGACCTCGGCGTGCTGACCCCCGGCGGCAGCACCGAGGGCGCGGCGGCTCCCGGCCCCGAGACCCCGCCGCCGGGGGGCGAGGAGGGCGCCGAGGGCGCGCCGCCTGAGGGCGCCGAGGGCGCGCCCCCCGCCGAGGGTGCGCCGCCTGAGGGCGCCGAGGGCGCGCCCCCCGCCGAGGGCGCCCCCGCTGAGGGCGCCGAGGGTGCGGGGGGCGGATGACGGCGACCGTCTCGGTCATCGTCCCCGTCTACAACGAAGAAGGCAACCTCAACCCGCTCCACAGCGCCATATGCGCGGCCCTGGACGGCGCCGACATCGGGTTCGAGGTGCTCTACGTCGACGACGGCTCCCAGGACGGAAGCCACGACGAGCTGCGGCGCCTCGCCGCTGAGGACGACCGCGTCCGCGTCATGCGCTTCGTCCGCAACTACGGTCAGACCGCCGCGCTCACCGCCGGCATCCGCCACGCCCGATGCCCGCTCATCGTGACGATGGACGCGGACCTCCAGAACGACCCGGCGGACATCCCCGCGATGATCGCCCGGCTGGACGAGGGCTACGACGTGGTGTGCGGCTGGCGCAAGGACCGCCAGGACGCCAGCCTCACCCGGAAGCTGCCCTCCCAGGTGGCGAACCGCATGATCAGCCGGCTCTCCAAGGTCCACCTGCACGACTACGGCTGCACGCTGCGGGTCTACAAGCGGGAGTACATCCAGGGCATCCCCCTCTACGGCGAGATGCACCGCTTCATCCCCATCTACGTGACCTGGGCGGGCGCGAAGCTCGTCGAGATGCCCGTGCGGCACCACCCCCGGGTGCGGGGGGAGAGCAAGTACGGCCTGGGGCGCATCCCCAAGGTGCTGCTGGACCTCACCACGGTGAAGTTCCTGCGGGACTTCTACGTCACCCCCATCTACTTCTTCGGCTGGCTGGGCTTCGGGCTGATCCTGGCGGGGACCCTGAGCCTGGCGGGCGCGGTCGCGGTGGGTCTCACCTACGGCTTCGGGCTGCTCTGCGCCACGCTGGGGCTCCTGGGCCCGCTGCTGGTGGGCCTGGGGCTGGTGGAGATCACCCTGGGCATCATCGCGGAGGTGCTCATCCGGATGCACTACGACATCCGCGACAAGGCGCCCTACCGAATACACTCCGTCACCAACCTCACGACCGCCGAGGAGGTCGTGGCCCCGGAGGCTTGATCCATGTGCGGCATCGCGGGCGTGTTCCGCTTCGAGGCCCCGCCCGACGACGCGCCGCTGGCCCGCGCCCTGGACGCCCTCGCCCACCGGGGCCCCGACGACGTCTGGACGGTGCGCCTGGCCGACGGCGCGATGGGCACCCGGCGGCTCTCCATCGTGGACCGGGAGGGCGGCCGCCAGCCCCTGCGCTCAGGGCAGGTGTGGGTCGCGATGAACGGGGAGATCTTCAACCACGCCGCCCTGCGCAAGGAGCTGACCGCCCTGGGGGTGGCCTTCCGCACCGAGGCCGACACCGAGGTCGCCGCCGCGCTCATCGACCGCCTGGGGGTGGACCGGGCCCTGCGCCGCCTGGACGGCCAGTTCGCGATCGCCGCCTACCACCTGGGAGACCGCCGTCTGACCCTGGTCCGGGACCGCCTGGGGCAGAAGCCGCTGTACTGGTGCCGGCGCGGCGCGTCCCTGCGCTTCGCCAGCGAGCTGAAGGGCCTGCTGGTGTGGCCGGACCAGCCCCGCGACCTCGACCCCACCGCCCTGCGCCAGCTCCTCCTCTTCGAGTACATCCCCGCGCCCCGCACGATCTACCAGGGGATCCGGAAGCTGGAGGCCGGCACCCTGCTGGAGGTCGACGCAGACGGCGTCCAGGAGCGGCGCTGGTGGACCCCGCCGCTGCCCGGCGCGGCCCCGGACGGCCTCTCCAGCGGGCGCTGGCCCCAGGCGATCCGCAACTCCCTGCAGGTCGCGGTGAAGCACCGGGTCGAGACGGACCTCCAGGTGGCCTGGCTGCTCTCCGGGGGCGTCGACTCCAGCGCAGTGGCCGCCATCGGGCGCCGCTGGGTGGAGGGCCCGCCGCGCACGTTCTCGGTGGTCTTCGACGAGCCCAGCTTCGACGAGTCCGGCCCGGCCGCGCAGATGGCGGAGGCCCTGGAGGCGCAGCACACCGCGCTCCGCTTCGGCCCCGAGCAGCTTTACGGCGCGCTGGACGCCCTCCAGGCCGGCCTGTGCGAGCCGCTGGCGGACGGCTCCTTCCCCTCGACCTGGCTCCTGTGCCGGGCGGTGCGGGACGAGGGCCTCAAGCTCGCCCTGTCCGGGGACGGCGCCGACGAGCACTTCGGCGGCTACCCCACCTACCTCGCCCACCGGGCCGCGCCCCTGGCCGCCCCGCTCGCCGGGCCCCTGGGGCGGCTGGCCCGCCGCCTGCCCGCCTCCACCGCGAACCTGTCCCGGGGCTACCTGGCGCGGCGGTTCTCCGAGGGCCTGGGCCTGCCGTGGGCGCGCCGCAACCAGGTGTGGCTGGGCGCGTTCCTGCCGGAGGAGGTCGACGCCCTGCTCGGCGGCCCCGACGAGGCGGTCTGGAGCGAGGTCGACCGCTGGGCGCAGGCCGCCGCCGGGCTGCGGGACCCCGCCGCGCGGGCGATGGCCCTCGACCAGCGGCTCTACCTGGGGGAGGGGGTGCTGGCGAAGGTGGACCGGGCCTCGATGCTCTGCTCGGTGGAGGTCCGCTCCCCCTTCCTGGACCACCGCCTGGTGGAGCTGGCCGCCGCCGCCCCGGTGCGCCTGCACCTGCGCGGCCGGCGCACCAAGTCGCTCCTGCGGGACGCGGTGGCCGACCTGCTGCCCGAGGCCCTGCGGGAGCGGCCCAAGAAGGGCTTCGGCACGCCGCTGGGCCCGTGGCTCCAGGGGCCCTGTCGGGGGATCATCGAGGATCTTCCGAATGAACTGGATGGACTTGTGCCCGCGGCCCCCGTGCGCCGTCTGGTCGACGCGCACGTCCAGGGAGAGCGGGATCACCGGCGTCGGCTGTGGACCCTGGTGGTGCTGGCGCGGTGGCGGCGGGGGCCGTGGGGGCCAGGGTGAGGGCCTACCGGGGGCCGATCCCGAACGCCTTGTGATCCGCCAGCATGCAGCGGTCCTGGACCACGTCGATGCCCGCCTCCAGCAGGCGCTCTGCGGCGGCGTCGTTGCGGATGCCGCGCTGGAGCCACACCACGCCGGGCAGGGGGCGCATCGCCAGGATCTCCTCCAGGTGCCCGGGGATGGCCTCGCTGCGGCGGAAGACGTCCACGACGTCCACCGGCTGCGCCAGCTCGGCGAGGGAGGCCCGGACCGGCTCGCCCCACAGGGTCTTCCCCACGTAGCGGGCGTTCACCGGGAGGATCCGGTAACCCTGGCTGTGGAGGTAGTCGGGCACGTAGAAGGCCGGGCGGCTGGTATCGGGGTGGGCGCCCAGCACGGCGACGGTGCGGGCCTCGGTCAACACCCGGCGCAGGTCCGGCTCGCGGGTCCATTCAGGCATGGGATAGAGGTATCCATGACCGCTCCCCTGCGCTACGCCTACCTGCACGGCTTCGCCTCCTCGCCCGCCTCCGTCAAGGGGACGGCCCTCGCCGAGCGCTTCGCGCGCCTGGGGGTCACCCTGGAGCAGCCCGACCTCAACCAGCCCTCCTTCTCCGCCCTGACGTACTCCGGCGCGCTCGCGGCCCTGGACGCCATGGACGACGCCCCCAGCGCCCGGTGGTGCCTCATCGGGTCCAGCATGGGGGGCTACCTGGCCGCCCGCTGGGCCGAGCTGAACCCCGACCGCGTCCACCGCCTGGTGCTGCTGTGCCCGGGCTTCGAGATGACCTCACGGTGGCCGGGGATCATCGGAGAGTCGGCGTTCGCCCGCTGGGAGAGGCGAGGGTCCCTGCCCCTGCCGGGGCCGGGCGGGCGGATCGTGACGGTGGGCTGGGGCCTGGTCGAGGACGCGCGCGCCCACCCGGCGCTGCCCGAGGTCCCCTGCCCGACCCTCATCCTGCACGGACAGCGGGACGAGGTCGTGCCGTTCGAGATCTCGGAGCGGTACGCCGCCGCGCGATCGGGGGTGCGCCTCATCCGGCTGGATGACGACCACGGCATGGTTGGATCCCTCAGCCGGATCTACAGGGAGTCCGCCGATTTTTTCGGCCTGCTCTGCGGCGGATGAGCATTTCATCTGCCCTCTGTCCGGAAAAGCGTTTCTTGATTTGGTGAAAGCCTGTAGAATTCATGGGCAATCCACTCCCCTGAAGCGTCGCGCCTCCCAGCCCGCGGCGTGAAGGCTACATCTATGACGGATCTCTCCAGGCGTTCCTTGAACGAAGCGCCCGATGAAGAACTATGTGCGCGTCTCTTGAATCAGATCGAGGTCGCGCTGCGCCGCCCGGGCCTGGACTCCGCCTGTAAACGAGTGCTTCAAGCGGCCTATGTCGCCGCCTCCCGCGCCGCCGAGGCGGACGCCCCGATCCATCGCGGCGCGCCGCCGTCCGCCGCGCTGCACGCCGCGATCCCCAGGGTCACCCTGCTCTGCGACAGCGTCGACCTGCGCGACACCCTCACCACGCTGCTGTACGTCGACGGGATCCAGGTCGACGCCCTGCCGCACCACGGCGTGGTGATGTCCGCTTCGCCCTTCGAGCGCACCGATCTGGTCATCCTGGACCTCGACGTCGCCGCGCGCACCCTGGAGACCTTCGACGCCGCGACCCGCGGCGGGCGGATGAAGGGCAGCTTCGGCGTCCTGGCCCTCTCCGCGCGCCTCGACGAGGAGGAGGAGGCCGCCCGCAGAGGCTGGTGGACGCTGCGCAAGCCCTTCGACGGCGCCACCTTGCGGGCGGCGGTGCGCTACCTGTGCACCCGCCCCCCCACGCCGGTCAGCGACTGACGGAGAAGATCCGGGCCTCATCGCTCACCAGGGCGAGGGTCTCCCCGCTGGGCGAGCTGACGACCCGCTCGACCTCCCCCATGCCCATCGAGAAGCTGCGCGCGCCCCACAGCGCGCCGGTCTGTCCGTCCAGCGCCAGGACCGAGCCCGCGGCCGCGCTGGCCGAGACGACCACCACGCCGCCCGAGCCGCCGAGCGCGCCGAGGGCCACGACGCCGTCCGGGGCGGTGGCCGAGAAGGCCTGCGCGCCGTCTGCGGTCCAGGCTTCGATCCGGGGCTGCCCGCGCTCGGCCACGTAGAGCCGCTGCACGGCGCCGTCCCAGGCCAGCAGGTCGCCGCCGACGTCCAGCTCGACCACGGCGTCGGGGGTGACCCCCAGGATCCGCTCGCCGCTGAGCCAGACCCGCCCGGTCTCGGGGTCGACGGCCATCGAGGACGCGCAGGCGGCGGTGTCCAGCATCACGACCTCGTCCGGCGCCCAGGGCAGCGCGGTCCGGGGGGCGAGGGTGGGGTCGACGTCCATCCAACCCAGCTCGCAGCCCTCGCCGGTGCGCTGCATGGCCACCAGCCCGCCGTCCACGAGCCCCGCGTCGAGCAGCCCCACGCCGCTGACGGCGTACAGCTCCGCGTCGGCCACGAAGCCGGTGGCGATCATGCGGCTCGCGTTACGCACGCTCTGGTGGGTGTAGACATAGAGGCCCTGGGCGGTGCGGACCAGGGCGTGCACGCCGTCGCTGCCCTCGACCTCGGACTGGCCCGACTCGTCCACGAGGACGTCGGTGCCCAGGTCGCCGCTGATCAGGTCAACCTCGCAGGTGGGGCCCTCCATGCCGGCGAAGCCCAGGTCGTCGTCGTAGATCGCCAGGCCCGCCACCACGCCATACGTCCGCGCCTGATCGGTCAGCCAGGACCCCTCGCCGTTGTCCCGATCGGGGGCCACCGCGCCGGGCCGTTCATCCGGCAGGACCTGGACCTCGGGGGTGTACTCAGCGAAGCATCCGGTCAGGGCGAGCAGCAGGTGGGCGGCCATCGGGCCCTCCTCGGGTTGGGGGTTGTCACATGCCTTGACAGTGTACCCGACCTGGGGCCGACGTTAAGGCCCGCGTCTCCTCAGGTTACGCCCTCCCGCGGTGTGACTGTGTTTCATTCCCCCGGGGATACGCTCCTTCCTGGAATCCGTTGTACGATCTCGGGACATGTCAACCCCTCCACCCGAGTCATCACGGCTCCCGACCTGGGAGCTGCTGAATGCTGCTGTTGTGCTCCAACGCCAGGGCCGGCGCGAGGACGCACTGGCCCTGGTGCGCCTGCACGGGGAGCGCCTGGAGGACGAACGGACCGAGCCCGCCGATCCGGCCTGGGGAGCAGGACTCTCGCTGTCCGCGACCCTGCACCGGCAGCTCGGCGAGGTCGCCCAGGCCCGCCGCGAAGCCCAGGAGCTGACCGAACGCGCCCGCCGCTACGGCTGGCAGGCCACGTGGGGAGAGGGCCTGCTGACCCTGGCCTGGTGCGCGGACCGCGAGGGGGACCACACCCGGGCCCGCACCCTCGCCGATGAGGCCCTGCGCCGGTTCGAGGGGCTGGCGGATCCGCTGCGCCAGGCCCGCGCCCACCGCGCCATCGCCGAGCTGGCCCAGAACGACGGCGACGCCGAGCTGGCCGAGCGCCACCACCTGGAGGCCCTGCGTCTCTTCACAGAGGCCGGCGCCGAGGAGAGCCTCCCCGCCACCCTGACCGCGCTGGGGCAGCTCCACCGCCAGCTCGGGCACCTGGACCTTGCCGAGGACTACCTGGACCAGTCCTCCACCCTGGCCCGTCGGATCAACCAGCCCTTCCCCCTGGCGACCAGCCTGTTCTCCCTGGCCTCGCTGCACCAGGTCCGGGGCGACCTGGACCGCGCCCTGCCCCTCATGCGGCGCGCCCTGGCCTTGTTCCGCCAGCTCCACATCCGGGACGGCGAGGTCAACGCCCTCATCGGCCTGGGGGAGATCGCCCGCGCCCAGGGCCGCCTGGCCAAGGCCGAGGCCTGGTACCGGGAGGCCATGCACCTCCAGCCCGACCCCAAGCTGGGGCTGGGTCGGGTGGCCCGGATGAACCTCGCCCTCACCCAGCTCGCCCGGGAACGCTGGCAGGACGCCCGGGACGAGCTGGAGGAGCTGCTGCGGGCCGCCCGGGGGTCCCACGTCGGCCTCTGCCACGCCTTCCTGCTGACCGCGACCGCCGCCCTGCAGGACTGGCCCGCCTGGGAGCACCACGAGCGCCGCGCCCGGACGCTGCTCTCCGCCCACCCGGTCTGCGAGCTGGACCTCGCCTGGGCCCTGGAGCGCTCCGGGGCGCTGGCCGCCGCCTGCGACACCGACCCCGACAACATGGGCCGGGCCTCCCGCGCCACCGCCTGGGCGATGGCCCAGTACCGCCAGCTCCAGCGCCACAACGACGCCGAGCGCTGCGCGTCGGCGCTGCGCAGCTACTACGCCCGCGGCGCCTCGGTGCCCCAGGGGCCCTTCGACCTGTTCCGGGTGCTCGGCGGCGGGGGCACCGGCGAGGTCTGGGAGGCGCTGCACCGGGACGAGGGCGTGCCGGTGGCGATCAAGGTCCTCACCACCCAGGCCGCCCGCAGCCGCCGGGGCCGGGACGCCCTGCGGGACGAGGTGCGCAGCATCGCGGCGCTGAACCACCCCAACATCGTCCTGCTCATCGACCACGGCTCCTTCGGGGAGCCCGCCTCGGCGATGCTGGGGGGGCGGCTCCTGCCCGACAGCCCCTGCCTGGCGATGGAGCTGGTCCGGGGCAGCGCGCTGACCCCGCTCTGCGGGCGGCTGCCCTGGTCGGCCTGCCGCCGGGTGCTGGAGCAGCTCCTCGACGCCCTGGCCCACGCCCACGCCCGGGGGCTCATCCACCGGGACATCAAGCCCGACAACGTGCTGGCCCGGTTCAGCGCCGACGGCCCGGAGGTCAAGCTGACCGACTTCGGGCTGGCCCAGGTCATGGGCGAGGCCAGCCGCACCGGCATCGTGGGCACCCCGGGGTACATGGCCCCCGAGCAGTTCACCGGGCGCTGGCGGGACTTCGGCCCCTGGACCGACCTCTACGCGGTGGGCTGCCTGGGCTGGGCCCTGGTCACCGGCTACACGCCCTTCGTCAGCGACGACGTCTACACCCTGCGCGAGGCCCACCTCATGGCGGAGCCCTCGCCGCTGGCGTCGGTGGTGCCGGTCCCCGAGGGCTTCGAAGGCTGGCTGCGCCGGCTGCTCCACAAGACGCCGAGGCTGCGCTTCCAGCGGGCCGCCGACGCCTCCTGGGCGCTGGCGAACCTGCCCGACCCGCCCCAGGCCGAGGTCCCCCCCGACGCCATCCGCTTCGCCCCCATGCCCCGCTCCTCGAGCACCTTCCTGCTCGACCTGGAGCCCCCCGCACCCGAGAAGGTCCGCCCCCGCCACGTCACCCCGCCGCCCATGCCCGACCCGGAGCCCCCGCCGCTGCCCGAGGACTGGCGACGCAGCGGCCCCAGCCCCAGCCGCCGGGCCCTGGTGGGCGTCGGCCGGGAGCTGGTGCGCCTGCGGGAGGTGCCGATGGTGGGCCGGGAGGCCGAGCGGGACATGCTGTGGGACATCCTGGCCGCCCCCGGGCCGCGGGTCGTCGTGCTGCGGGGCGAGGGCGGCCTGGGCCGCACCCGCCTGGCCGAGTGGCTGCTGCGCGTCGCCCACGAGGCCGGCGCGGCGGAGGCCCTGCGTGGCCCGCTGGAGGGCGTCGGCTCCCGGCTCGGGGTCGCCCTGGCCACCTTCCACCGCTGGCGGGACCTCCAGGGGGACGCGCTGCTGGAGACGGTGGAGCGGGAGCTGCGCGCCGAGGGGGTCTCCGACCCCGCCGCCTGGCAGACCCTCGCGGAGCTGATCGCCTCGGGCACCACCGCGCGCCCCCTCGCCACCCCGAAGGCCCGCCACGCCGTGGCCCTGGACGCCATCGCCCGCCTGGCCCGCCGCCGCCGGATCGTCCTCTTGCTGGACGACCTCCAGGAGGACGACGAGGCTCTGGACTTCGCCGAGGCCCTGCTGGCCGATCCCCGCGACCTCGACGTGCGCCTGCTGCTCACCACCGGGGGGGACCGCCGCAAGCTGGCCCCCGGCCTGGCCGAGCGCCTCGACCTGCTCGACGCCCTGGCCGGGGTGAGCATCCTCCACCTCCAGCCCCTGGACTCCGAGGAGCTGACCGCGCTCCTGGAGGGCCTGCTGCGCCTGGACCCCGAGCTGGCCCAGCAGGTCGCCGGGCGCAGCGGGGGCAACCCCCTGTTCGCGGTGCAGCTCGTCAGCGACTGGCTGGCCGAGGACATGCTCGTGCCCGGAGAGCGGGGGTTCAAGGCCCGTACCCGCACGCCGCCCCTGCCCGATGGGGTGCACGCCTACTGGACCGCCCGGGTCGCCCGGCTGCTGGAGGGCGAGCCCCCCCAGGCCCGCGGGGCGCTGGAGATCGCGGCGGTGCTCGGCGAGGCCGTCGACCGGGGGGAGTGGCTGGCGGTCTGCGCCATCGAGGGCGACGCCTCTCCCCTGGACCTGGAGGGCAAGCTGTTCGACGCCGGGCTGGCCCGCCCCACGCCCGGCGGCTGGCGCTTCGCCCACGGCCTGCTGCGGGAGAGCCTCATCCGCATGGCCCGCCAGGAGGGCCGGCTGGAGTCCCTCCACCGGTCCTGCGCCCGCATGCTCTCGGTGCACGGGGACGACCCGGGGCGCCAGGGCCAGCACCTCGCCCGGGGTGGACGCCTGGAGCAGGCGGTGCCGCTGTTGACCGAGGGGCTGCGCCGCGCCCAGGCCCGGGGCCGGCTCGCGGAGCGGGGGCGCCTGGCCCGCGCCCTGGAACGCACCCTGGCCCGGCTGGCGGTGCCGGAGGGCGACAGGCGGTGGGCGGTGCTGCGGTGAGCGAGCCGCCCGTCCTCCTGCTCGACGTCATGGACACCCTGGTCGTCGACCCCTTCCACCGCGAGCTGCCCGCCTTCTTCGGGCTCACCCTGCCCGCGTACCTCGCGCAGAAGCACCCCACCCTCTGGCTGGACTTCGAGCGGGGCCTGTGCTCCGAGGCGGACTTCCTCGACGGCCTGTTCCGGGACCGGCGGCGCTTCGACCACGACGCCTTCATCGCCTGTGTCCAGGGCGCATACCGCTGGGTGGAGGGCATGGAGCCGCTGCTCATCGCGCTGACGGCCCGGGGCGTGGCGCTGCACGCCCTCTCCAACTACCCGGTCTGGTACCTGCGCATCGAGAAGGAGCTGCGCCTGTCGCGCTACCTCCGATGGAGCGGGGTCTCCTGCATCACCGGCCTCCGAAAGCCCGATGAGGCGGCCTTCCTCACCGCGGCGGCCGCTGCGGGGCGCCCCCCGTCGGGCTGCCTGCTCGTCGACGACCGGGAGGCGAACTGCGTCGCCGCCCGAGCGGTGGGCATGGACGCCGTGCGCTTCGAGGGGGCCGGGCCCCTGCGCGCGGTCCTGGAGGCGCGGGGCGTGCTCTGAGCGGCGCGCCGGGCTATGCGAGGCTTGGCTCGAAAGACCTCGAACCGGAGCTTCCATGCGCACCTTCCTTCCCTTGACCCTGACGGGGAGCGCCCTCTTCGCCCTGGCCTGCGGCTGCGGCCTCGGCGAGGACCTGAGCGACCAGATCACCGAGAAGGTCTCCGAGGAGATCGCCGAGGAGATCGTCGAGAAGGCCGTGGGCGCTGAGGATCTGGAGGTCAGCCGCGACGGCGCCTCGGTGCGCCTCAAGACCGAGGACGGGGAGGTGGCCTGGGACGCCCGGAACGGCAAGCTCCCCGAGGGCTTCCCCCTGCCGGTCTACGCGGGCGCGACGATCGTGTCGGGCGCGAAGATCGAGGCCGACGACAAGGACAGCTTCCAGGTCTCCCTCCAGACCCCCGACGCCCCCGAGAAGGTCGCCGGCTTCTACAAGCAGGCCCTGGAGGGCGACGGCTTCGCGGTCAAGCAGGTCGAGATCAGCGCAGACGGCAAGAAACAGTACCTGCTCGATGTCTCGGCCCCCTCCAAGCAGAAGAAGGGCACGATCATCGTGGCCAGCAAGGGCGACGGCTCCGACACCGACGTGGTGATCAGCTTCTACGACGAGGGCTTCGGAGACTAGCCACGGCCGCCGCCAGGCGGTGCAGGGCGATCCTCAGCTCGGTGCCCTCGGGGGGGCCGTTGGCGACCCGGCTCGCCTCCTGCAGCGCGTCCTCGGCGGCCTCGACGTCCCCGGCCACGCAGGCCACCTGGCCCTTGTTGCACAGCCAGAGCACCAGCAGGGGCTCGGCGCCCAGCGCCCGGATCCGGGGCTCGCTGCGCTCCAGCATCGCCCGGGCCTCGTCGAGCTGGCCGGTGCGGGCGAGCGCCTCGGCGCAGGCCCCCTCGGCGGACACCCGGATGAAGCTGCGGGGCTCGTCTTCGAGCTGCGCCAGGCCGCGCTGCAGGTGCCACAGCCCGTGGCGGGGGCGACCCGCGCGCAGCTCCAGGAAGCCCAGGTTGACGAGCACGCCGGCGACGTTCAGCCGCTGGCCGGTGCGCCGGAAGATCTGCAGGGACTCCAGGTACGCCGTGCGGGCCTCGTCCACCTTGCCGCGCAGGGACAGGGTGATCCCGAGGTTGGACAGCACGACCCCGCGGTGGCTCTCGTTGTACGGGCCCTCGACGAACTCCAGGGCCCGCCGGTAGAGGCGCTCGGCCTCGGCGACGCGCCCCTGGTCCGCGCGGACCATGCCGAGGGCCATGCAGGCCCGGCTGCGCTGGAGGCGGGCGCCCACCTCCTCGCACAGCTCCAGCAGGGTGGTGCAGAGCGCGGCGGCGTCGTCGAGCCGGCCCTGGAGCTGGCGGACGTGCCCGAGGTGGGTGAGCACGCCGATCATGTCGGAGGGATGCCCGCTGTCGGAGAGCAGGGACCCCGCGTCGAGCAGGTGCTGGGCCGCGCCGTCCATCTCCCCCCGGCTCAAGGCGAGGCGGCCGGCGGCGACCTCGCAGAGCCCGTAGGCCCGCATGTCGTCGACATCCCGGGCCCGCGCCAGCGCCAGGGTGAGCTGCGCCTCGGCGTCCTGGAGGCGGCCGGCGCGCATCATCGTCAGGCAGCAGGCGCTGTGGACCCGCCAGGCCAGGGCCGGAGGCAGGCCCTCCAAGGCGATGACCGACTCCAGCAGGGCGTCCCGGATGCGGTCGGGACCCTGCCGCAGGAGCAGGCGGTTGGCGATGAGCACGAGCGGCGCGGCCTGCCCGGCGTCCCCTCGGGCCACCGCCCGGCGGGTGGCCGCCACCACGTTCTCCAGCTCGGCCCCGAGCGTGGACAGCCGCTCATCCCCGCCCCGGGTCTCCAGGGCGAGCATGGCCTCCGGCTCGCCGAAGCGGGCGAACCACGCCCCGTGGCGCTCCTCCGCGGCCCGCTGGTGGCCGCCCTCGGCCAGGCGCTCGGCGGCGTAGGCGTGCACGCTCACGTAGAAACCCACCCGCCCGGCCTGCTCCTCGCGGCGCAGCAGGCTCTTGTCGAGCAGGGCGGTGACGACGTCCTCGGGCCAGGGGGCCTGGGGCCAGGCGGCGAGGTCGAGGACCGCCTCGGCGGCCTCCAGGGTGAAGCCGTCCTCGAACACGGAGAGCTGGGCCAGAGCGGCCTGGGCCCAGGGCTCCAGCAGGTCCCAGGACCAGTCGATGGTGGCCCGGAGGGTGGCCTGGCGCGGGGTGACGTCGCGGCGGGTGCTGCGCAGCAGGTCGAAGCGGCGGCTGATGCGCTCCAGGAGCTGGGCCGGGGAGAGCAGGCGGGTGCGGGCGGCGGCCAGCTCGATCGCCAGGGGCAGCCCGTCCAGCAGGCGCACCAGCTCGACGACGTCGGCGCGGCTCTGCTCGGTGAGGGCGAAGTCGGGGCGCGCCGCGCGTGCCCGGGACGCGAACAGCGCCACCGCCGGGCTCGGGTCCAGAGGCCCCAGCGGCAGGAGCACCTCGCCGTGCAGCCCCACGCGCTCGCGGCTGGTGACCAGGAACCCCACCCGGGGCGCGACCTCCAGCCAGCGCCCCAGCACCGCTGCGACCGGGGCGAGCACCTGCTCGGCGTTGTCGAGGATCACCAGCGCCCGCCCCCGGGCCAGGAGCGCGCTCTCCAGGGTGGCGATGGGGTCCGCGCCGGTCACCGGGAGGTTCAGGCCGCGGGCGATCGACACGCACACGCCCTCCAGGGTCTCCGCCTCGGTCAGGTCGCAGAACCAGGCCCCCCCGGGCCAGGCGTCGAGCTGCTCCAGGGCGAAGCGCCGGGCGAGGCGGGTCTTGCCCGCGCCCCCGGGGCCCAGCAGGGTGACCAGGGCGGCGCCGTCCTCCTCGAATCGCGCGGTCAGCGCCGCCAGCTCCGACTCCCGGCCGATGAAGGTGTCCCGCTCCCGCGGCAGGTTGTGCCGCTCGCCCCACGACGCGGTGGTGGTGTAGCGCTGCTCCAGGGTCTCGGCGTGGTCCTCCTCGGGCGGGCCGAGGTCGATCCAGGTCTCCCGCCCGGTGGTCCACCGGGGCGCCTCCAGCGCGGCGGGCTCCGCGGGGGAGCCCAGCCAGTGCGCGGCCACCGAGAGGGGGGCGTCCGGCCCCAGCGCCCGCTCGGCGTGGGGCACCGCCGCCTCCAGCCGGGTGAGCAGGGCGCGGGCCGAGGGCAGGCGGCGCGCCGGGTCGACGTACAGGAGCGCGTCGACCAGCTCGACCAGCGGCGCCGGGGTGTCCGGGGCGCGATCGGCCAGCGGCGTGAGGTCGCCCCTCTGCACCCGCTCCAGGAGCGCGCTGAGCCCCCCCTCCCCGAAGGGCCCCGTCCCTGCCAGCATCTCGTAGAGCACACAGCCCAGCGACCACAGGTCGGCCCGCTGATCGACCGCCCCGCCAGCGAGCTGCTCCGGAGCGGCGTAGGCGGGCGTGCCCACCACCGGACCGCTGGCGTGCTTGAGGTCGGCCAGGCGGGCGGCCACCCCGAAGTCGGACACCCGCGGGACCACCCCGCCCCGACGCAGGTCCAGCAGCACGTTCCCCGGCTTGAGGTCCCGGTGCACCAGCCCCTGGGCGTGGGCGGCCTCCACCCCCAGGGTGATGCCCCGCAGCAGGCCCGCCGCCTGATCGGGCTTGAGCCGGGTCACCGCGAGCAGCCCCTTGAGGGAGGGCCCCTCGACCAGCGGCAGCAGCAGGGCCGGGGCGCCCGCGACGTCGAGCACGTCGCGCACCGGCAGCAGGTTGGGGTGGTCCAGCCGGGCCTGGATGAGCCCCTCCGCGATCAGGTCCTGCGGGCGCGTCCGGGTGCTGTAGAGCACCTTCAGGGCGTGGGCCGTGCCCAGCAGGCGGTGCCGCACCTGATAGACGATGGCCATGCCCCCCTCGCCCAGCACCTGCTCGACGACGTAGCGATCGACCTGATCTCCGGGGGAGAGGGACACGGCCGACTACCCCCCGCGCGCCGCCGCAAGCCCGTCCAGCAGCGCGGGGATGTCTGTATAGGACCGCACGATGTCGCGGTGGGCCGGGCGGATGAAGCGCTGGTCGGCGGCGTGGGTGATCCACTGGACCAGCGGGGCGTAGTAGCCGTCGACGTCCAGCAGGGCGACGGGCTTGTCGTGGTAGCCGAGGAGCTGCCAGGAGGCCATCTCGAACAGCTCCTCCATCGTGCCCCAGCCGCCGGGCAGGGCGATGAAGGCGTCGGCGAGCTGGGCCATGAGGTTCTTGCGGGCGTGCATGCCGTCGACGATGAACAGCTCGGTGACCCCGGTGTGGCCGACCTCCAGGTCCATGATGCGCCTCGGGATTACCCCCCACACCCGGCCGCCCCCGGCCAGCACCGCGTCGGCCACCGCCCCCATCAGCCCGACCCGGCCGCCCCCATAGACCAGCTCCAGGCCCCGGGCGGCGATGGCCGCGCCCAGCGCGCGGGCGGCGGCCTTGTAGCGCTCATCCACCGCGTCACTGGACCCACAATACACACAGACTCGACGCATGCCGTCTCCTGATGGAGGGAGCCTCCAGCCTATCCCATCCAGGTCGGAGGGGCACTTCGCTGCGCTTTCAGCGGGCCGATGGGTCAGCGGCGCCCGTAGATCGGCCAGCTCTGGTCCTCACAGTCGCCGCACTGGCCGCCGCGGACCGTCATGGTCAGGGTGCCCTCCAGCTCCATGGGGCTGAGGAAGCTGCCCTCCACGGCCCAGTCCCGCTGGCACAGCGCCGCCACCGTCAGCTCGCCGGAGAACGCGGGCTCGGCGTAGCTCCCGAACAGGGTGCGCGGCCCATCGCTGCCCTGGAAGCCGAATTCGAAGCCGAAGCCCCCCTCCCCGGTGCGCACGGCGTCGATGTTGATCTCGCCCGCGATGCCGGAGCAGCCGTAGCGGGGGGCGGCGTCGAGGTCCCAGGTCCCCGCCGTGTCGATGGCGCACCCCTCGTCCCGCAGGCCGTCGCAGTTGTTGTCGACGCTGTCACAGACCTCCTCGGCCCCCGGGTGGATGGCCGCGTCGAAGTCATCGCAGTCCGCCGGGAAGAGCGACCCGTCGCCGTCCACGTCGTCGGAGAAGCCGCTCTCCTCGATCCCACCGCCCTTGCAGCCTGCCAGCGCGACCATCAGACACAGTCCCTTCACCAGTTCACCTCCCAGTCCAGGAAGCGCGTGTCCCCCAGGTCCCCGCCGCTCAGGCGGGCCCGCGCCCGGTCGCTGTCCAGGCGCTCGGCGCTCAACACAGACGTCCCGGTGGGGTGGCTGCTCAGCGCGACGCAGCCGTCGATGTAGACGTCTGGGGTCAGCGCCATCGCGCCCATCACGCCGTCCTCCCTTGTCCAGAAGACGTGGTGGCGGTCGTCGTTCGGGGCCAGGGTGACCGAGCCCACGGCCTCCTCGAAGCGCAGGACGTGGTCCCCGACCCGCAGGCCCCCGCTGGCGGAGATCCGCCCCACGAACACCGAGCCGCCGCCCAGGCCCAGGTCCTGAGCGTCCGTCCCCCAGCCCACCCACCACTCCTCGCCCGACCAGGCCAGGTCCGCGCCGTAGGTGTTCCAGGAGATGCCGTCCCCCAGGGACTGCTGCGTGTAGGAGAGCCCCAGGCGGTCCATCGCCAGGAAGTAGTAGGGCCAGTCGGTGGCGTTCTCGCCGCGCCACAGCGCCCCGTAGGACTGGCCGTTCCAGACCAGCAGCGGCCGGCCGGCGTGGCCCTCGTCGGCGATGAGCTGGAGGTCGAGCAGGCGCTGCCCCTCGGGGCTGACCCGCGCGAAGTACATGTCCGTGTTGCCGAAGCCGACGGCCACCAGGATACCGAACGCCTCTCCGTCCCACGCGACGGCCGGGGTGAAGGCCGAGCCGTCCGGGACCTCGATGCGCTGGGCATCTCCGAGGGGCGCCAGGCTGTCGTCCAGGGGGCGCGCCCAAAGCCCGTCGTCGTCGGTCCACACGACCATCCAGAGCCCGTCGCCCCAGGCCGCCGAGGCCGCGAAGGGCTCCCGCGCGGTGGCCACGGTCACCGGCTCCCCCAGCGCCGTCAGGTCCGCGCCCACCCGGATGGCCTCCACGGTCCCCGAGCCGTCCCAGTCCTGGGACGTGCGCAGCATCACGCCGCCGGCCTCCCCCGGCGCGTAGAGACCCCAGCCGCCATCGACCCGCCCCACCTCCGTCGCGCCGTCGACCTCAACGAAGCAGACCTCCGAGCCGCAGCCCGCGAGGAGGAGCAGAGCCGGGCACCGCGTGACCATGCCCCGAGCGTCCCACGGGGCCCGCAGCCTGTCAATCCGGGCCGCGCGGGATAGGATGCGCGCATGGTCCCGCTGCAACCCCTCCGCATCATCGCCGCGTCCATGGGCTTCGCGCAGCTCCTGTTCTTCTTCGTGGCGACGCAGGTCGCCACGGAGCCCACCGACGCCGATGTGTCGGCGATCGGGCCGGGGCTGGCCGTGGCGGCCCTGGGCCTGGTGGTCATGGGGGTGTTCGTGCGGCGCATGCAGCTCGGGGGCCTGGGGCTCGCCTGGCTGGAGGGCGGCGCGGCCGCGCTGCGCGCCCGAGACGTCGACCCCGCGCCGGTCGAGCAGGCCAAGGAGGCCGCCCGCAGCGTCTCCATGCGCTACCAGACCAGCACGATCACCAGCTACGCCTTCGCCGAGTCGATCACCCTGTTCGGCTTCGCGCTGGCCTTCCTGGCAGGGGATCCTCTGTACATGGTCCCCTTCCTCCTCGTGGGCCTCGCGCTGGCGGCGCTGTGGTGGCCCTCGGGCCGGGGGCGGGCCAGCCTGCTGCAACCCGAGGCCCGCGCCGCCCTGGATCTATAGCAGCCCTCGGGACAAATCTCCCGTCGCCGGCTTGCCGGTCTCCGACCCGCTCACGCCCTCTCCTCAATCACAGGTTACAACATGCTCATTCGTCGAGAACGCAAGCGGGTCGAAGCCTGGCTGCGCCCGCTCGGTCCGATTTCTCCCGAGTGCTGCTGAGATGAACCCCTGGATCGAGCCGGGCTGCCCCTGGTACGAGTGGCACCAGTGGCTGCCCCCGAACATCAAGTGGTGCGAGGCGGCCACCTGCGGGTACGCCTCCGAGCCCGCGAACACCTGGTCGAACATCGCCTACGTCATCGCCGGTCTGTGGGCGATGTGGGCCGCCCGCGACGCCGAGGGCCGCTTCGTCAAGGCGTTCGGCCCCGCGATCCTGCTCATGGGGGCGTTCTCCTTCGTCTACCACGCCACCACGAACTTCCCGACCCAGATCCTGGACTTCGTGGGCATGTTCGTGTACATGTCGCTGCCCCAGACCCTGAACCTCCAGCGCCTGGGCTGGGTCTCGAAGGCCCGACGTGGCCTGATCTACGGCGTGCTGGTGGCCGGGGCGACGGCGCTGGTGATCCTGTTCTACGTCGTGGGCTGGCCCTTCCAGATGCTGGTGACCGTGCTGGTGCTCACCACCCTGGCCACCGAGGCGCTGATCTGGCGCCAGGGCCAGCGGGACACCCGGTACGGTGCCATGATCGCCTCGCTCGTCCTGATCCTGATCGCGTCGGCCTTCAGGGAGCTGGACCATCGGCGCATCTGGTGCGACCCGAACGACCACATCTGGCAGGGCCACGCCCTGTGGCACTACTTCGCGGCGGCCTCGGTGGCCGCCCTGTCTCGCTTCTACGCACAGTTCAGACCCTGAGGACAGCACCCATGCACATCAGCGACGCCTTCCACTCCGGCAACATCACGGTCATCGACGCCTCCGACCCCTCGGACGTCCGGCTCGAGATCCGCAACGACGCTGGCGACGAGCACCTCCAGTGGTTCCACTTCCGCGTCTCCGGCGCCCGGGGCGTGCCCCTGACCCTGCGCATCGTGAACGCCGGCAAGACCAGCTACCCCGAGGGCTGGGAGGACTACCGCGCGGCGGCCTCCCACGACCGGCAGGCCTGGCGCCGGGTGGACACCACCTACACGGACGGCGTGCTCACGATCTCCCTCACCCCGGAGACCGACGCGGTCGAGCTGGCCTACTTCGCGCCGTACAGCCACGAGCAACACCTCGACCTCATCGCCCGCTGCGCCCGCTCCCCCCGCTGCCGCCACGAGGTCCTGGGGCGAACCCTCGACGGCGCGGACATGGACCTCCTGGTCGTCGGCGAGCCCGCCCCACACAAGAAGGTCCTCTGGGTGATCGCCCGCCAGCACCCCGGCGAGACGATGGCCGAGTGGTGGATGGAGGGCTTCCTCGCCCGCGTGCTGGACCCGGCCGATCCCCTGGCCCGCCGGCTCCTGGAGCGCTCTGTGCTGTATGTGGTCCCCAACATGAACCCCGACGGCAGCCGCCGCGGGCACCTGCGGGTCAACGCCTGCGGGGCCAACCTCAACCGGGAGTGGCACGCGCCCACCCTCGAGCGCAGCCCCGAGGTCAAGCTCGTGCGGGATCGCATGGACGAGACCGGCGTGGACTTCTGCCTGGACGTCCACGGCGACGAGGCCCTGCCCTACAACTTCATCTCCGGCGCCGAGGGCGTGCCCTCCTGGACGGCGCGCCTCGCCGCGCTCCAGCAGCGCTTCGAGGTCCACTACGAGCGCGCCAACCCCGACTTCCAGCGGGTCCACGGCTACCCGGTGGACGAGCCCGGCAAGGCGAACATGACCATGTGCACCAGCCAGGTCGCCGAGCGGTACAGCTGCCTGGCGATGACCCTGGAGCAGCCCTTCAAGGACAACGCCGACGCCCCGGACCTCGCCTGGGGCTGGTCCCCCGAGCGCTGCCGGAAGCTGGGTGCGTCTGTGCTGCACCCCATCCTGGAGGTGCTCGCGGAGCTGTGATGGGTGCGCGGGGCGACCCGAAGATCACCCCGCGCAGGTTGGATCAGCCCTTGTAGGACTGGTCCGTGTACGCGGTCAGCGCGGTCTGCTCACCCTCACGGATGAGCTCGACGGCGATCACGGGCAGCTCCTGCCGGTCCGTGTCGGGTCGGGCCTTGACCAGGGTGTACACCTTCACGGCGCCCTCGGGCTGCTCGCGGCCCTCGGCGTTGATCGCCGAGAACTCAGAGGTGAACGCCATGGACAGGCCATCGAGCTGGCGCAGCTGCTCCAGCTCGGGCTGGTCGCCCGTGACCTCGCTGGCCAGGTGCAGCCCGCAGGCCACGCACAGCATGGCGGCCTCCCGCACGGACAGCTCCTGGATCGCGTGGCGCAGGGCCATGACCTGGCTGATCGCGTCCGGACGCTCGGCCTCGGTCTCCTCCGGCTTCACGTCCACGTCGTGGTTGAAGAAGGCGCTCTCCAGCTCGCGGATGGTCTGCTCCACGCGGGCGAAGACCTCGGAGACGGGCTCCTCGGGGGTCGCCTTGTTGTCGAGGATGTAGACCAGTCGCTTGTCGTCGCGCATTCATGCTCCTTTGACGATTGTTGCACAAACCCCGATCCCTCGGGGGGTGGACAGCGCCCGCCGCCGTCGGCCGTACGACGTCGTTCACTGTCTCAGTCAAGGTCAGGACGGGCCGACTCCGTGTCGACGCGCCCCCCTCTCGACATTATTAATATAGCACAGACTCGGGCTCCGTGTGTCCGGAATCTGTCCGCGCGATCAGAAGAGCCCCGGGCCGTGCAGGCTGGCCAGCAGCGCGGTCGCCAGCTCGCGCTCCTCGCGGTTCGCGCGGCGACGGCCCAGGATCTCCTTGGCGATCAGGCAGATCGCCGTGTCCCGCAGGCGCTCGAGGCGGCGGCCGCGGGCGCGCTCCACGCGCTCGTCGTTCTGAGACATCTGGCTCTCCTTGCATGGAATCCGGATCGAATCCTCCAGATCCGACCCGTCGTGGACCACGCGACCGCGCGGGCGTCCTGCCGCGCGAAGAGGGGTCCGAGGGGGCTCCTGTCTACTCTGATAATATAGCGCAAACAGGAGCCGAAAACTGTCCGAGCCCGCGCCCGATCTGCCCCTCGTCCACCGCCTGTTCCACGGCGCCCTGGCGGTCGTGGCGCTCGTCGCCTGGGCCTCCCTGGGGGTCCAGGTGCAGCTCCTGATCGGCCCGGAGGGGCTCCTGCCGGTGGGCCCGTGGCTGGACGCGCTGAGCGCCCGGGGGGAGGTCGGCTTCACCGCGCTGCCCACCTGGATGTGGTGGCTGCGCGACGAATGGGCGCTGACCGGGGGGGTGTTCCTGGGCGCGGGGCTCTGTGTGGCGGCGCTCGTGGGACTGGCCCCCCGGCTGTGCTTCGCGGTCTCCGGGGCGCTGTACCTGGGCCAAGCGGTGGCCTGCCGGGATTTCTTGAGCTTCCAGTGGGACAACCTGCTGATCGAGTGCTGCTTCGTCGCCGCGCTGATCGCCCGGGACCACCGGGATCGTGTGGGGTCCCTGCTGCTGCGCCTGCTGCTGTTCAAGCTCTACTTCGAGTCGGGGCTGGCCAAGTGGCAGTCCCACCTGGGCGACTGGCAGGACCTGAGCGCGATGCACGCCTACTACGAGACCGCGCCCCTGCCCACGGCCCTGGCCTGGTTCGCCCACCACCTGCCCGGGTGGTGGCACGATCTGGAGAGCGCCTTCACCCTGTTCTTCGAGCTGCTGCTCCCCTTCGCCATCTTCGGCCCGCGCAAGGCCCGGCTCGCGGCGGGGGCCGTCTTCACCCTCTTCCAGCTCGTGAACATCGCCACCGCCAACTACGGCTTCTTCCCGCACCTGGCCCTGGTGCTGCACATCAGCCTGCTCGAGGACCGCGACGTCGCGCGGCTCAACGGCTGGCTGTCGTCGGTGATCCCGATGTCGTGGGCCTCATGGAAGACCGCTCCTCCGCCGTCCCGGGCGCGTCGGCGCCTCCACGCCGCCCTCGTCGGGCCCCTGGCCGCTCTCTGGCTGCTCGCGTCGGTGGGCATGGGGCTGGCTCGGTTCGCGGACGTGGAGCTGCTGCCCGCGCTGTGGGCGCCGCTGCGGCCCTTCCGGGTGGCCAACAACTACCACCTGTTCGGTCACATCACGACCGAGCGGGTGGAGCCTCAGTTCGAGACCTTGGCGGGCGGGGTGTGGGTCGAGCACGACATGCACTACAAACCGGGGTCTGCAGACCGCGCGCCGCCCTTCGTCTCCCCCCACCAGCCCCGGGTGGACTTCCGTCTGTGGTTCTACGGGCTGGCCTTCCGGCGGGGCCACCCGGGGTATGTGCGCGCCCTGGTCGAGCGTCTGTGTCACAACCCCGCGGCGGTGCAGCCGCTCTTCGCCACGGACCTGCCAGCCGAGCCGGTCGCGGTGCGCATCGGGTACTGGGACTACCGCTTCACCGAGGCGCTGGAGGACGGCTGGTGGACCCGGACGCTGGTGGATCGGACCGAGGCGATCCCCTGCGCCAAGGTGCCCGGCGGCGATGGCCCACCCCCCGACCGCCCGCTATAGCCTTCCTCTTCCCCAACCCCGGACACTACCCATGCGCGCCTGGGAGATCCAGGGCTCCTTCGGCCTCGATCACCTCCGCCTCACCGACCGCCCCGAGCCGCGCCCCGGCCCCGGGCAGCTCACCGTCCGGCTGACCGCCGCGTCCATCAACTACCGCGACCTCCTGATGGTCCGGGGCATCTACAACCCCCGCCAGAAGCTGCCGCTCGTGCCCTGCTCCGACGGGGTGGGGGTGGTGGTCGAGCTGGGGCCGGGGGTGCGGCGCTTCGCGGTGGGCGATCGCGTCAGCCCCATCTTCTCCCAGAGCTGGCTGGAGGGGCCACCGGACCGCCGGGCTGAGCGCACCACCCTGGGCGGGCCCCTGGACGGGGTGATGCAGGAGTACCTCGTGGTGCACGAGGACAGCGCGGTGGCCGTGCCCGAGCACCTCTCCGACGACGAGGCCGCCTGCCTGCCCTGCGCAGGGGTCACCGCCTGGCGGACCGTGGTCACCGAGGGGCGGGTGACCGCCGGGGACACCGTGCTCACCCTGGGCACCGGCGGCGTCTCCCTGCTCGCCATGCAGCTCGCCCGGCTGCAGGGCGCCCGGGTCATCATCACCTCGTCCAGCGACGACAAGCTGACCCGGGCCTCCGAGCTGGGGGCCCACCACACCATCAACTACCGGCAGGTCGAGCGCTGGGGCAAGCAGGCCGCGAGGATCGCCGGAGACCGCGGCGTGGACCTGGTGGTCGAGGTCGGGGGCGCGGGCACCCTGGACGAATCCCTGCGCGCGGTGCGCGTCGGGGGGACCGTGGCGCTGATCGGCGTGCTGGCCGGGGCCCGGAGCGACGTGGCCCTGACCCGGATCCTCATGCACAGCGTCCGGGTCCAGGGCATCTTCGTGGGCAACCGGGCCGACTTCGAGGCCCTCAACCGCGCTCTGAGCCTGCACACCGACGTCCGGCCCATCGTGGACCGGGTGTTCGACTTCGCCACGCTGCCCAAGGCGCTGCGCTACCTGGCCTCGGGGCAGCACTTCGGCAAGGTCGTCGTCCGGGCACCCTGAGGATCCTCTGAAAATCGTTGAGGAGGGACTTGGCGGTCCGCGATCTGGTGGTTACCATGTCTTCACATGAAAATATTCAAATGTTTTTATACGTGAACCATTGAACCTGTGGAGCGCACGATGTCCGGAAACGCCGCCCCCCCCGTTCACCTCGTCAATGGTGTCCGCCGCTTCCGCGAGCAGGTCTACCCTGGGATGACCGACCTCTTCTCGACGCTCCGGGAGGGCCAGGCGCCGCAGGTGCTGTTCATCACCTGCTCGGACTCCCGGGTGGATCCGAGCCTGATCACCCAGACCTCCCCCGGCGAGCTGTTCATCATCCGCAACGCCGGCAACCTGATCCCGCCGGCGGGGGTGAACGACACCGGCGAGGTGGCCACCCTGGAGTACGCCGTGGTCGCGCTCGGCGTTCAGCACATCGTGGTGTGCGGGCACAGCGGCTGCGGAGCGATGTCCGGGCTGCTCAACCCCTCCAGCCTCGCGCAGCTCCCCAAGGTGCGCCGGTGGCTGCGCCACGCCGAGACCACCCGCCAGCTCGTCAGCCTCGACAACACCCCCGCGGGCGACGCGGAGCGGCTCCAGCTCGCGGTCCACTGCAACGTGCGCGCGCAGCTCGACCAGCTCCGCTCCCACCACTTCGTCGCCGAGCGCGAGCGCGCCGGGGCGCTCCAGCTCCACGGCTGGGTCTACGACATCGGCGCGGGCGAGGTCACCGCCTACAACCCGGAGACCCGCGCCTTCGAGCCCCTGATGCGCCGCCAGATGGCTTCCTGAACTCCCCCTCGAACGCCTGGAGTCCTGTCATGAACCTCACCCTGCCGACGGGGCGGGATCTGCTCGCCTCCGTCGTCGTCTTCCTCGTCGCCCTGCCCTTGTGCATGGGCATCGCCATCGCCTCGGGGGTGCCCCCCGCCCTGGGCCTGATCACCGGCATCGTCGGCGGTCTGGTGGTCGGCTTCCTGGCCGGCTCGCCGCTGCAGGTCAGCGGCCCGGCCGCCGGCCTCGCCGTCATCGTGTGGGAGCTGGTGCAGAGCTGGGGCATCGAGGCCCTGGGCGTCATCGTGCTCATCGGCGGCGGCATCCAGCTCGTCGCGGGCCTCGCCCGGCTGGGGCGCTGGTTCCGGGCGGTCTCGCCCGCGGTGATCTACGGCATGCTCGCCGGCATCGGCGTCCTCATCTTCGGCAGTCAGTTCCACGTCATGCTGGACGACAGCCCCAAGGGCAACGGCCTGGAGAACCTCTCCACGATCCCCGCGGCGATCTTCGACGGGCTGTGGCCCCTGGACGGCAGCGCCCACCACATGGCCGCCATGATCGGCGTGGTCACGATCATCGCCCTGGTCGGGTGGGACAACCTGCGGCCCAAGGCGCTGCACGCCGTGCCGGGCGCGCTGATCGGCGTGATCGCGGCGACCATCATCGCGCAGCTCGCCGGCCTGCCCATCCAGTACGTCTCGGTCCCCGACTCCCTGACCGGCGCGCTGAACGTGCCCACCGCCGGGGCCTTCGCGCTGCTGTCCGAGCCCTCGATCTGGGCGGCGGGCGTCGCGCTCGCGGTGATCGCCAGCGCCGAGTCCCTGCTGTGCGCCACCGCCGTGGACCAGCTCCACGACGGCGAGCGCACCGACTACGACCGGGAGCTGGCCGCCCAGGGCGTGGGCAACCTCATCTGCGGCGCGCTGGGCGCCCTGCCCATGACCGGCGTGATCGTGCGCTCCTCGGCCAACGTCGAGGCCGGCGCGAAGAGCCGCTGGTCGGCCATCCTGCACGGCGGCTGGCTGCTGGGCCTGATCGTGGCCGCGCCCTTCGTGCTGGCGATGATCCCCCGGGCCAGCCTGGCCGCGATCCTCGTCTACATCGGCTACAAGCTCGTCAACGTCGACAACATCCGCCGCCTGCGGCGCTTCGGCTGGGGCGAGGTGGCCGTGTACGGGGCCACCGTGGCCACGATCGTCGCCACCGACCTGCTGACCGGCGTGCTGGTGGGGCTGGGCCTGGCGCTCGCCCGCCTGCTGTGGCGCACCGCCGCCCTGGCCATCGACACCCGCACCGACGAGGACGGCGTGACCGTGCTCACCCTCGGCGGCGTGGCCAGCTTCGTCACCCTGCCCCTGCTCGCCGATGCCCTGGAGTCGCTGCCCGAGGATCGCCCCGTGCGCGTCGACACCCACGGCCTCCGCCACATCGACCAGGCCAGCGTCGAGCTGCTGGACGGCTGGCGCAACCAGCGCGCCGGGCGCGGCGTCGTGGTCATTCTGGAGGACGCCGAGGCCCTGATGGCCCGCACCCGGTCCGAGGACGTCCGCGCCGCCTGACGCAGGGATCCCCGGGATCAGTTGTCCAGGTGGCCGGTGTCGTTCAGCCGGTAGACCCGCAGGCCCCGGGCGGGGTGCCAGCCCAGCAGGTTGAGCGCGGTGTTGCCCTGCTTCACCAGCCGGAGGAAGCGCAGCGGCAACCCCACCGCGTGCAGGACCACGCTGGCGAGCACCATCTGGTGGGCGACCACCACCACCGGGAGCTGGGGCTCGTGCCGGTGGGCGAGGTCGGCCAGGGCCGCGAGCGAGCGGGCCTGGCACTCCCGCAGGGTCTCCCCGCCGGGCACCCGGACGTCGGCGGGGTCAGCGGCCCAACGCTCGAAGAACGCGGGGTATCGCTGGAAGGCCTCCTGCCCGTGGAGGCCCTCCAGCTCGCCCTGATCCAACTCCTCGAGGCCCGTCACCACCACGGGGCTGCCCAGCGCGGCGGCGGTCTGCCGGGCCCGGAGCAAGGGGGAGCTGTAGAGGGCTGCGCGGGGGAGCCCGGTCAGGCGCTCGCCCAGCCGGCGGGCCTGGTGGAGGCCGTCCTCGTCCAGGGGAATGTCGGTGCGGCCGACGAATCGGCGCTGCTGATTGTAGGCTGTCTGCCCGTGCCGGACCAGCAGCAGCGGCACCTCGCCGCGCGAGACGAGATCGCGCCAGCGCCGCTCCGGGACCGGCATGGGGGAGGGTGAGGCGAGGTTTTGCATGGTCTGAACGTATCCACCCCGCCCGCTTTCGGATAGGGTTCTGAGCGTGTGCGCTATCCTGAGGAACCATGGCCTACACCAAGAGCTTTGATCCGCTGGCGAGCCTGTTCGACGCCCCCCTGCGTCGGCCGCCCGGTGTCGATCTTCCTGTCGACGAAGACGACGACGACATCTCCGCCTTCGGAGACGTCCCTGTCGCCGAGGACGTGGTCGCCCCCCAGGTGTTCAACCCCGCGCACGCCGAGGCCCCTGAGCTGCCGATGGCGATGCGGACCCCTCCGCCCGAGCCTCCCCCGGAGCCCTCAGCAGCCCCCCCGGCAGCGCCCCCGGCGACGCCCACCGTCGACGAAGACGCCCCGACCACGAAGGCGGACGCTGAGCCCCCGGTGGAGGACAAGGTCGCCCTCGCCAGGCGCCTCGCCGCCGAGGCCCTCGCCCGCGCCCAGCAGGCCCGACCCAAGCCCCCGGAGCCCGCCGAGGAGGACAAGGTCGCCCTCGCCAGGCGCCTCGCCGCCGAGGCCCTCGCCCGCACCCAGCAGCAGAAGGCCCCTCCGCCCCCCAGCGAGGAGGACAAGATCGCCCTCGCCAAGCGCCTCGCCGCCGAGGCCCAGGCCCGCGCGGCGGCGAAGGCAGCGGCGAAGGCAACGGCGAAGGCCGCCACGAAGGCCCCCGCCGCCCCCAAGGCGTCCAAGGCGTCGTCGAAGAAGCCCGCCTCCCGCTTCGACAGCCTCGCCGCCCGCGCCAAGCGCCCCCGCAGCGCCCTGGACGCGATCCGCGAGGCCGCCCAGGCCGAGGAGGAGTCCCGCAAGGCCCGCGAGGCCGAGGCCGCCGCCGCCGAGGTCCATCGCCTCGCCGATCGCATCTCCGACATGCTGCGCCGCCAGCTCGCCGGGGTGAAGACCCTGGAAGTCGTCAACGCCCTCGTGCTGGATGACCGCGCGGTGCTCAGGGCCCTCTGGAAGGGCCACCGCGCCCGCTTCGCCATCGAGGGCGCCCTCGACCAGGTCGTCTCCACCACCCACGTCGTGCGGGCGCTGGACGCGGTCGCCCCGGGCCAGCTCGTCGCCGCGATCGTGAACACCGACCGCTCCGACTACCTCGTCTTCGTCGACCTGGGCTCCCAGGCCACCATCGCCGCCTTCGCCGACGCCCGCGCCTGGTACACCAACCTCCAGGAGTAGCGGCCCGTCAGTCCCCGTCGTTGTCGTTGAAGGTCACCGTGACCGACAGCGCCTGGGCGAGGTCCACCTGCAGGGCCACCTGGAAGCCGCGCAGGGCCTCCTGGGCAGCCTCCACCGCCGCGCGGTCGTTGACGATGGCGTCCTCCAGAGGCTCGGGCACCGCCGCCAGGGCCTCGACGGCCTCGACCTGCCAGCTCTCCACCAGCGGGGGCACCGCGTCCCGGTCCGCCGGCACCAGGGCCATGAGGTGGTCCTCGGCCAGGGCGTCGACCACGCCGTCCAGGACGTCCCGGGCGTCGGCCAGGGAGCGCGCGCTGTAGCGGGACTCCAGGGTGTCGGGCAGGGGCTCGCCCCCGCTGGAGTCCCCCAGGGGCTTGCCCAGCTTCTCCACCCGGATGTTCTCCACGGTGAAGAAGGTGCGGTTGACCCACTCGTCGATGACGTCCTGGGCGCTGTCGTACATGTCGCCGTCGTGGTCGGCGGGGTCGGTGAGCCGGGCGGCCCACGCGTCCTCCCAGGCGGTGACCATCTGGCCGGCGAGGGCGTCCAGGTCGCCGGCGAGGCCCTCCGCGTAGGCGCAGCGGCGGGGCTCGGCGGCGAAGGCGTCGAGGGTGCCGTCGCCTTCGGCCCACAAAAGCCACTCCAGGGGCGGGAAGCCGCGGGTCGCCCCGCCCATCGCGGCCATGTCGGCCTGGGTGAAGCCGCCGTCGCCTTCCAGGATCGCCTCGATGGACTCGACCCGGGCCGGCCAGAGGTCCATCTTGGGGCCCAGGCGCAGAGGCTGCTCGGTGGTGGGGCCGAACTGGATCAGCTCGGCGCGCTTCCAGGGGGCCCGCGCGGCCCACCAGGCGTCCCGGGCGGCGTCCAGGGTGACCGCGTCGGGGGCCGCGCAGAAGGCCTCGGTGGCGGTGACCAGCGCGCCGGTGGCCTGGGTGAGGTCGCGGTAGTTCGCCAGCGCGACGTCCTCGGCCAGCGCAGCGAGGACCACCCGACGCTGCGCCGCGGGGGAGGTGCCCGTGTCCGGGGCCTCCTTGGCCGTACACGCGAGCAGCAGCAGGATCACAGGTCTTCCAGGAACACGAGGACGGCGTCGCGGTCCGCCGCGCTCAGGGCCATGAAGTCGTCCCGGGCGGCCTCGGCCTCGCCGCCGTGCCAGAGGATGGCCTCCTCCAGGCTGCGGGCGCGGCCGTCGTGCAGATAGCGGCTGTGGCCGTTGACGGTGGGGACGAGCCCGAGGCCCCACAGCGGCGCGGTGCGCCACTCCCGGCCCTCGGCCACGCCGGAGGGGCGCTCGTCGCTCAGGCCCTCGCCCATGTCGTGGAGCAGCAGGTCGGTGTAGGGCCAGATGGACTGGCCGCCCAGCTCGGGCAGCGCGGCGAAGTCGCCGGTGGTGTGGTTCGGGGTGTGGCAGCCGTCGCAGCCGACCTCTCCGAACAGCCACTTGCCCCGCAGCACGGTCTCGTCGTCCCAGGCCCGGCGCGCCGGCACAGCCACCGCCCGGCTGTAGAGCACCACCCGCTCCAGCAGGTGATCCTCGATCTCGGGGTCCCCGCCAGAGGACTCCGGCGGGCAGGCCTGCGCGGGCGTGCAGTCGTCGGCCGGGAAGAGTGTGCTGGTGACGCCCAGGTCGCCGGCGAAGGCCCCGGCGGCCTGCTGGGCGACGGTGGGCTGCTCGGCCTTCCAGCCGAACCGGCCGGTCACCGCCTCGCCGGTGAGGACGTCGACCGCCGCCTGACGCCTTCCCGAGATGCCGTCGCCATCGGCATCGTCGGGGTCCTCCAGCGCGGCGAGGCGCGCCTCGGGGATCGCCTCCAACAGCCCCAGGCCGATCATCGCGGGGGCCACCCGGGGGGAGACCCGCAGGTCGTCGGGCAGGGGGCCGTAGCCGGGCTCGTCGAGGTGGTAGGTGGGCGCAGCCAGGCTGTAGGCGGCGCCGTCGGGGTAGGCGCCGGGCGCCTCGGCCCAGGTGATCGAGGGCACGGCCTCCACGGTCACCCCGGGCAGGGCGATGTCCTGGAGCTGGCCGCCGTAGACCGGGTCGGGGGCCGGGGCGGGCTCCCCGGGGACCGAGAGCCGCAGCAGCAGCCCCACGAAGGGACCCACGCCGTCCTCCGGCGGCGCCGCCCGGCCGTCCTTGAGGTGGCAGCCCGAGCAGCTCCGGGCGTTGAACAGGGGCCCCAGGCCGTCGCGGTTGGCGGTGCTGGCGGGGGCCTCGACCCAGGACTGGTTGAAGAAGGAGTTGCCCGAGTAGAACATCTGCTCGTGCTCGGGGTCGAGGTTCGCCGCCGGCATCAGGTAGGCGTTGCTGCCCATGAGCAGGGTGTTGGTGGCGTCGCCCCCCGGCAGCCACTCGCCGGCCTCCACCGCCGCGAGGGGCAGGCCGGAGTCGTCGAGGGCGGCGTCCTTGCAGCCGACAGCGAGCAGCAGGAGGGCGAGCATGGGCTACTCCGGGAGGGTGACCGAGAGGCCGAAGGTGTCGAAGACCTCGAACAGGATCTGCTCCTGTTCGCGCAGGCTGTCAATGAGGGCCTGCACCCGGGCGTTGCCGTCGGAGCCGGGGGCGATCTCCGCTTCAAAGGGGGTCTGCAGCGCGTTGGCGAGGGAGAGGCTCTCGTTGATGCGGGCGTCGAGGCGGTCGGCGAGGTCGACGTCGACCTCCTCGACGATGTCCTTGATGCCCACGCCCGAGACCGTCGAGCCGTCGAGCCGGGTGTAGCTGCCAAGCCACACGTTCTTCACGCCCTGGACGTCCTGGATCATGTCCCGGTGGGTGTTGTCGGAGAAGCAGGAGTGCTCGTCCTCGCTGTCCCCGCTGTCCAGGGCGGCCTGCAGGCGCTCGCCGCCGGTCTCGAAGCCCGAGAGGATGATCATGCCGGCGAGGATCTTCTCGAAGGACGCCTCGGGCGCGGCCTCGAAGCCGGTCCGGTAGTCGGCGCCGGGGGTCCAGCCGTCGTGGACCTGGGTGAGGTGGGTGACCAGCAGATCCCCGGTCACGGTCAGGTAGGTGCCGCGCCGGTCGGCGTTGTCCGCGGTGGTGTAGTCGGTCCAGGGGCGCTCGCCAGGGCCGGTGTCGCTGAGGTCCTGGCCCCACAGCAGGAACTCGATGGCGTGGTAGCCGGTGGCGATGTTCTTCTCGCCGCCCTGCTCGTTCAGGCCGACGAGGGTGTCGGCGTCGAGGGCGACCGAGGTGTCGTTGATGATGCCCGCGTCGGCGTCGTCGACCACGTAGTCGATGTAGTGCTCGTCCAGGGGCCAGGCGTTGATGAGGCCCTCGGGGCCGTCCTCGGGGTTGTCGATGGGGCCGTCGTAGAAGCGGTAGACCTCGGTCTGGAGGTAGGGCTCCCGGCTGTCGAGCCAGGCCTGGCGGGCGGCGCTCATGGTGGCGTCCGAGGGGCCCCCGACCAGGGCCTCCAGCGCGGCGTCGAGGTCCTGGGCGGCGGAGACCGAGTCGGCGTAGCTGGCCTCCACGATCTCGGCGTAGGTGGCGATCGCGTCGGAGGTGGCCTCGGGCCAGGCGAACGCGGTGTCGGTGGTGTCCTTGTCAGAGGTGCAGGCGAGCAGCAGCAGGGTGAGGGACATCGGCGTCTCCGGCGCTTGTGTTGATAATGAATTTCGTTATCAACACAGAACGGCGGCAGGCGCAAGTCTTTTCTGCGCTAAGGTTGATCTGCGTCCCCCTCGCCAGGAGCCCGTCGGTGCGCATCGATCCCAGCGTCTCAGCCGCGCTGAAGGACGTCGAGGTCCTCATGACGTACCGCTGCCCGGTGCGCTGGGAGGCCATGGAGCCCGTCGCCGAGCGCGTGCGCCACTGCGCCCGCTGCGATCACCGGGTCTACGACCTGCGCGACCGCAGCGAGGCCGAGATCCGCGCGCTCATCGCCGCCCACGACGGAGAGCTGTGCGGCTACGCCAGCGTGCGCCCCGACGGCACCGTGGTGGCCGGCGCCTGCGCGCCGACGCAGCTCCGGGGGCGCATCGTCGCCCGCTGAGCCCGTCAGACCCCGAGGTTCTGCTCCAGGGTCTCGACGTGCTGCCGCAGGTCGGGATCCTTGGCCGTCAGCTTCTGGATCTGCTTGCAGGCGTGCTGGACCGTGGAGTGGTCCCGCCCCCCGAAGGCCCGGCCCAGGTCCGGGAAGGACAACCCGGTGTGCCGACGGGAGAGGTACATCGCGATCTGCCGGGGCCGCACGACCGCCTTGAGCCGCCGGCTGCCCTTGATGTCGGAGACCTTGATGCTGTAGAAGCGCGCGACCTCCCGCATGATGCGCTCGGGGGTCAGGGCCTGGGGCTCGTCGTCCAGCAGGTTGGAGAGGTGCCGGCGGGCGAACTCGATGGACAGGGGCTCGTTGTAGAACCGGTGCAGGGCGGCCAGGCGGTTGAGCGCGCCCTCCAGCTCGCGGATGTTCCCCCGCACCCGCTGGCTGATCCAGGTGGCGAGGTCGTCGGGGACCTCCAGGCCGAGGCTGTCGCCCTTGCGGTGGAGGATCGCGATGAGGGTCTCCAGGTCCGGGGCCTGGATGTCGGCCAGCAGCCCCCCCTCGAAGCGGGTCCGCAGCCGGGGCTCCAGCTTGTCGATCTCCCGCGGCAGCACGTCCGCGGTGAGGATGATCTGGCGCCCCGAGTTCTTGAGGGCCTCGAAGGTGTGGAAGAACTCGGCCTGGGAGCGATCCTTGCCGGAGAGGAACTGGATGTCGTCGATGACCAGGACGTCGGCGTAGCCCCGGTAGCGGGCGCGGAACTCCTCCATCTTCTTGAACCGCAGCGCCCGGATCATCTCGTTCACGAAGTCCTCGGCGGTGGTGTAGACGATCCCCGCCTTGGGGTTCTGGGAGGCGATCCGGTTGCCGATCGCCTGGACGAGGTGGGTCTTGCCCAGCCCCGTGCCCCCGAAGACGAACAGCGGGTTGTAGTTCTGGCCGGGGAAGTCGGCGACCGCGAGCGCGGCGGCGTGGGCGAACTGGTTGCAGGCCCCGACCACGTAGTTGTCGAAGGTCTTGTCCGGGGGCACCCCCACGCGGGTCCGGCCGGGATGGTTCCGGCTCCCCCGATCCGAAATCCCGTCGGAGGCGATCGGGGGGGGGGCGATCGCCTGGTGGGGATCGTCCGGCGCATCGGCGTGCGCCTCCACGGTGAAGTGGAGCTGCAGAGCGTGCCCCGCCTGCTCGCTCAGCTCCTCCGCGAGCACGTCGGCGTAGTTGTCCTGGACCCAGTCCAGGTAGTAGCGGTTGGGGACCTCCAGCTCGGCGTTCTTCCCGTTCAACGCCAGCAGTCGGATGGGCTTGATCCAGATCTCGTAGTTCTGGGCGCCTACGCGCTGCTCGATGCGGTGCCGGACGTCTTCCCAGAGCGAGCTCATCGACAGAGGTGTCCTTTTCCCGATCGAGCAGGATCGGGGCTGATTTCGGGTCCAGGCCGCGCCAGGCCGAGGGTGAACCCCAAGACGCTATCAGATGAGCCCGGACCCGACAAGGTCGGAGCACCGGGGGTTTGCGCCACCAGAACCGACCGGATAGGGATGCGGACTGTCCGGCCTGGCCGACGCCCATCCCATCCGCATACCGGGCCCCGGGGAACACCCATCCACCCCTCACGGCCCACGGGGAGCCCCCACCATGAAGCGCACCTACCAGCCCAGCCGAATCAAGCGGAAGCGCAGCCACGGCTTCCGCGCCCGCATGTCCACCGCTGGCGGCCGCAAGGTCCTCAGCCGTCGCCGCGCCAAGGGCCGCAAGCGCCTCGCGGTGACGACGGCCACCAAGCGGAGCTGAGGTCCTTCTCCAAGGTGCGGTCCGGGCACACCCCCGACGGGACCCGCCCTACCTTCCCCCGCGAGGTTCGGCTCCGGCGCTCGGTCGACTTCCGACGGGTGCAGTCCCGCGGACGTCGCGCCCGCACCCGTCACCTCCTGGTGCTCTACACCCGAGGTCGCGGCGACCGGACCCGCTTCGGACTCGTGGTCAGCCGCAAGGTGGGCAACGCCGTGACACGGAACCGGGTCAAGCGCTGGCTTCGAGAGGCCATCCGCCGCAACCGCTGGCGGGTCTCGGGCTGCTGGGACCTGGCGATCATCGCCTCGCCCCGAGCCGCGACCGCCGGGCTGGCGGCGATCACCGACGAGCTGATCACCGTCTTCGAGCGGCTGGGAGCCCGATAGATGCTCCGGCGGCTTTTCATCCTGCCCATCCGTGCCTATCAGGTGCTCATCTCACCTCTGCTGCCGCCGTCATGCCGTTTCCATCCCACCTGCTCCAGCTACGCGATCGACGCCATCCGCGTCCACGGCGTGCTGCGAGGGGGCTGGCTGGCGATCCGACGCATCGGCCGCTGCCACCCCTTCCACCCGGGCGGCTTCGACCCGGTCCCTCCTCTGTTGGGCACGAGCGATGATCGATAAGCGGGACAACGACACCGAGCAGCGCGCCCTGATGGCGATCCTGCTCTCCCTGGTCGTGTTCTGGACCTGGAGCGCCTTCTTCGGCCCCAAACACCAGCCCCCCGGCCCCGAGGACGCGCCGACCGCCCAGGTCGACCCCGTGCCCTCGGTGGCCCCGCCCCCCACCCCGGCGGTCTCCGACGCGCCCGTGCCCGAGCGCACCGTCGACGTACAGACCTCCGAGCTGGTCGCCACGCTCAGCTCCAACGGCGGCGGCCTGCACGGGGTGGTGCTGCCCAACCACCAGGCCGCCTATGAGGTCACCCCGGTGTGGACCCGGGTGAAGGAGATGGTCCAGGGCGAGACCGACGGGTCCTGGCAGCCCTACGGCAGCGACCCCGGCCCCGAGCACCTCACCACCACCGACGGCGTGATCATGGCGGCCGGCGCCGGGGACATCGAGCCCGGCGCCTGGCGGATCGAGGGGAGCGGCCCCTGGGTCGCCACCCGCACCACCGCCGACGGTGTGCGCATCACCAAGACCTGGCAGACCACCGCTGACCCGAACCTCCTCCAGGTCGACGTGCGCTTCGAGAACGTGGGCGGGGCCACCTGGAAGGGCCCCCTCTGGGTCGGCTCCATCGACACCTTCGTCGGCGAGGCCAGCCGCTACTCGAACTTCAGCCGCCCCAGCGGCGTGGCCGACGGCGACCTGGAGACCCTCGACGACCTCTCCGACGCCCAGGAGGCCCCCGCCGCCCACGCCGGCCCGGTGAGCTGGTTCGGGGTCGGCGACCGCTACTTCCTGGCTGCGGCGATCCCCGACACCCCCGGCTGGGGGCAGCTCACCTTCCAGCACCTCGGGGACGATCACTACGGCGCGCTGATGGTGCGCGAAGCCGAGCTGGCCCCGGGCGGCGTTGAGCAGCTCTCCACGCGGCTCTACCTGGGCCCGAAGGACCTCAAGCGCCTCAAGGAGCTGGGCTACGACCTCGACGAGGCCATCAACCTGGGCTTCTTCGGCTTCTTCGCGCACATCCTGCTCTGGCTGCTCCAGGCCTTCCACGGCGTGGTGGGCAACTGGGGGCTCGCCATCATCCTGCTGACCCTCGTGGTCAAGGCCTGCTTCTGGCCCCTCACCCGCAAGTCCTTCGTCTCCGGCCGCAAGATGCAGGCCCTCTCGCCCAAGCTCAACGACATCCGCGAGCAGTACAAGGACGACCCCCAGGCCGCCGGCCAGGCCCAGATGAAGCTCTTCGCGGAGGAGGGCGTCAACCCCCTCTCCGGCTGCCTGCCCATGCTCGTGCAGATGCCGGTGTGGTTCGCCCTCTACTCCGTGCTGCTCTACACCAGCGACGTCTATCACGCGGAGTTCCTCTACCTGAAGGACCTCTCCTCCATCGATCCGCTGGGGGCCCTGCCCGCGCTGGTGGGCACCCTGATGATCATCCAGCAGCGCCTCACGCCCATGAGCCCCAACATGGACCCCACCCAGCAGAAGATGATGCGGCTGATGCCGCTGGTCTTCGTGGGCTTCATGTTCATCTTCCCCTCGGGGCTCGCGCTCTACATCCTCGTCAACACCGTGCTGTCCATCGTCCAGATGTGGCTCATCAACCGCACGATCCCGCTGCCGGTCCAACAAGCGACCGCGAGCTGAACCCGCCGCCGAACCCGGAGCCAGAAATCCCATGACCCCGACCCCGCCCGAGGGCGCCAAGACCGTCACCGCCGAGGGCGAGCACCTCGCCGCCGCCGTCCACGCTGCCGCTGAGCAGCTCGACATCGCCCCCTCCTTCGTCATGTGGGCGCTCGACCGAGACCACTTCCGCAGCCAGACCGGCGGCGTGG
The DNA here is from genome assembly GCA_020632795.1 of Alphaproteobacteria bacterium. Classification (GTDB taxonomy): domain Bacteria; phylum Myxococcota_A; class UBA796; order UBA796; family CAJQPC01; genus JACKEV01. The sequence goes on along the minus strand of JACKEV010000014.1, from coordinate 176,931 downwards.
TCGGCCGGGACACCGTCAAGATCATCGCCTGGCCGCGCGACCCCGCCGAGCGTGAGGCCCTGGAGGACGCCAAGCGCTGGCTGGAGAAGGTCATCGCCGGCATGGGCCTGGAGGGCACGGTCAACGCGCGGGTGCAGAACGACGGCTCGGTCCGCCTGCTGGCCGACGTCGACAAGGCCGGGCGCTTCATCGGCCGCCAGGGCTCCACCCTCAAGGCGGTCCGCCACCTGCTCATGCAGTCCGTGGGCGCCGACCACCCCGACCGGGAGTTCCACATCGACGTGCCCGACGCCCGAGCCGACGACGACGCCGGCGGTGAGCGGAGGGGCCGCCGCGACCGCGACCGCGACCGCGGCGGGGACCGCGGCGGGGACCGCGAGCGAGGCAGCGGCCGCAAGCGGGGCCGTGACCGTGACCGCGGCGGGGACCGCGACCGCGGCGGGGACCGTGACCGCGGCGGAGACCGTGGCGGAGACCGTGGCGGAGACCGTGGCGGAGACCGCGAGCGGGGCAGCGGCCGCAAGCGGGGCCGTGACCGTGACCGCGGTCGGGGCTCCGACGGCGACAGCAAGTCCCTCCGCCGCCTGGCCGACAAGATCGCCAAGCGCGTCCGCAAGACCGGCAAGGCCGAGGTCATCCGCAAGGAGCTGAACTCCTTCGACCGCCGCGTCGTGCACCTCGCTATCGCCGACATGGACGGCGTGGGCACCCGCTCCATCGGCGAGGGCTCCCACAAGCAGGTTGAGATCTACGCCCTCGACGGCGAGGAGTAGCTCCATCGCCCACAGCGACGCGCTGATCGTCGCCAGCGCCACCCCCTGGGGTCGCTCGGCGATCGCCGTCGTGCGCGTCTCCGGGGCAGGCCTCCGCCGCGCCCTCGCGCAGGTCTGTGCCCCGAAGGGCGGATGGCCCCCGCCCCGTCGCGCCCGGCTCTGTGATTGGTTCGATGAGCGCGGCGTCTTCGACGAGGGCCTGCTCACGATCTTCCCGGGCTCGCGCTCTTACACCGGCGAGCCGCTCGCCGAGCTGAGCTGCCACGGCAACCCGGTCATCGTCGAGCGGCTCCTCGCGGCGCTGGTGGGCGCCGGCGCCCGCGTGGCCGAGCCCGGCGAGTTCACCCGGCGGGCCTTCCTCAACGGGCGCATGGACCTCACGCGGGCCGAGGCGGTGCTCCAGGCCATCTCGGCGGCCACCCCCGCCGGGGTGGAGCTGGCCCGCGCGGGCCTGGACGGCGCGGTCGCCGCCCTGGTCGACACCCTGCGGGACGGCCTCACCGACGCGATCGCCGAGCTGGAGGCCCGCCTGGACCACCCCACCGAGGACCTCACCTTCGAGGACGACGGCGCCCTCGTCGCGCGCCTGGGCGCCCTGGGGTCCAGCACCAACGCCGCGGCGGCCACCTTCCAGGCCGGCCGGGTGCTCGTCGATGGGGCCACCGTGGCCCTGGTCGGGCCGGTCAACGCCGGCAAGTCCTCGCTGTTCAACGCCCTGGGCGGCTCCACCCGCGCGCTGGTCTCGCCGAAGCCGGGCACCACCCGGGACGTGGTGGAGCGCCGCGTGGTGCTCGACAGCGTGGCGGTCACCCTGCTCGACACCGCCGGAGAGCGCGACGGCACCGACGACCTGGAGGCCGAGGGCATCGCCCTGGGGCGCGCGCTGACCGCCGACGCCGACCTGCTCCTGGTGATCATCCCCGCCCACGCCCCGGCGCGCGCCGCCGAGACCCTGGCCCGCACCGCAGGCCGACCCCGCCTGCTCGTCGGCAACCACGCCGACCGCCCCGGCGCGCAGGCCCGGGTCGACGGGCAGCCCATGCTCATGACCTGCGCCCGCACCGGCGAGGGCGTCGACGCCCTTCGCGCCGCGATCGCCGAGGCCCTGGTCGGGGAGCAGCCCGGCGGCGCGCGGCTGGTCATCGCCAGCCAGCGCCAGCGCGATCTGCTGCTGGAGGTCGCTCACGCCGTGGAGGCCGGGATCGAGGCCCTCACCGGGGACGCGGGCTGGGCGGTGGCGGCCGAGGAGTTGTATGGTGCGCTGGGCCGCCTCGACCACCTCGACGGCCGCGACACCCGCGAAGCGGTGCTCGACCGCTTGTTCTCACGCTTCTGCATCGGAAAGTAGATGTCGGAATCCCGCTCCTCGGAGTTCACCCTCACGGTCCTGATCATCGGCGCGATGGTCCTGGCCATCCCCGTCGGCCTCGCCGCCCACTCCAGCGAGGCCATCGCCGAGCTGGTCCCCTGGGTCTCCTGGCTGGGGGTGCTCTTCAAGCAGCTCCTGCTGCTCATCATCTACCCCCTCGTGCTGGCGTCGATGGTGGTGGGCGTGGTGAACCTCGGGGACATCCGCAAGGTCGGGGGCCTCGCGATCAAGGGGCTCATCTACTTCACCGTCACCACCGCCATCGCCGTGGTCATCGGCCTGGTCATGGTGAACGCCTTCCGCCCCGGCGACGGGGTGGACCTGGCCATCGCGGGGGCGGTGCCCGAGCGGGTCATGGAGGGCCAGACCTGGGGCACGTTCTTCCTGGACATGCTCAAGAACACCTTCAAGAACCCCTTCGCCTCGCTGTCCGAGGGCGACGTGCTGGCGATCATCGCCTTCGGGCTGCTGCTCGGGGCGGTCATCTCCACGATGGGCGAGGAGGGTCGCCCGCTCTCGTCGTTCTTCGACGCCCTGAACCGGGTGATGATGCGGCTGACCGACTGGGTGATGTGGCTGGCCCCGGCGGGCGTCTTCGCCTTGCTGGTCCAGGTCGTCGCCAGCCAGGGCGTGGACGCGCTGACCGCCGTGGGCCGCTACGTGCTGGTGGTGCTGGCGGGCCTGCTGCTCCACGGGCTGGTGGTGCTGCCGCTGCTGGGCTGGCTGGTGGGCGGGGTCCCGCCGTGGCGCTTCTTCTCGGGGGTGCGCAACGCCGTGGCCATCGCCTTCTCCACGGCCTCCTCCGCGGCCACGCTGCCCGTCACGATGGAGTCGGTGGAGAACAACCTCGACGTCGACCCCAAGGTCTCGGGCTTCGTGCTGCCCCTGGGCGCGACCATCAACATGGACGGCACCGCCCTCTATGAGTCGGTCGCCGCGATGTTCATCGCCCAGGCCTACGGCATCGAGCTGGACCTGGGGCAGCAGGTGCTGGTGTTCATCACCGCCACCACCGCCGCGGTGGGCGCGGCGGGCATCCCCGGCGCGGGGGTCATCACCATGAGCCTCGTGCTCAAGGCGGTGGGCCTCCCCCTGGAGGGCATCGGCCTGATCCTGGCGGTCGACCGTATCCTCGACATGGTCCGGACCACGGTCAACGTCGTCGGCGATGCGACCGGCGCGGTGATCCTGCATCGCATCACCCGACAGGGCTGACGACCCGGGGTAGACTGCCGGGGACCGATCACCGCCCTCGGGAGACCCCTTGCGCACCCTCTTCGTGATGGATCCCCTCGACCGCATCAACGTCCGGGGAGACTCGACCTACGCCATGATGCTGGAGGCCCGCCGCCGGGGCTGGCCGGTGTCCTGGTGCACGCCCGATCAGCTCCGGGTCCACAAGCAGACCCCCTGGGCCTGGGCCAGCGACGTCGAGGTCCAGGACAGCGAGCCCCACTTCACGCCGAAGGCCCACGTCCTGACCCCCCTCACGGCGTTCGACGTCGTGTGGATGCGGAAGGACCCCCCCTTCGACATGGACTACGTCTTCTCGACCTACATCCTCGACCTGGCCACGCCGACGGCGCTCGTCCTGAACGACCCCCGCTCGATCAAGGCCGCCAACGAGAAGATGTACGCCCTCCAGTGGCCCGACCTCTGCCCGCCCACGACCGTGACCAACCGGGTGGCCGACGTCGTGGCCTTCGCCGAGGCCCACGGCCGCATCGTCATCAAGCCCTGGGACGGCAACGGCGGCCGCGGGGTGCTCGTCACCGAGCACGGGGACCGCAACCTGCGGTCGATGGCCGAGCTGCTGACCCAGGAGGGCCGCGCCTACGCCATCGTGCAGCGCTACCTGCCCGAGGTCCGCGACGAGGGCGACAAGCGCATCATCCTCATCGACGGCGAGGCCCGGGGCTGGTTCCTCCGCAAGCCCGGCGGCGACGACCACCGGGGCAACATGCACGTCGGGGCCACCGTTCACGCCTGCGACCTCACCGATCGGGACCGCGAGATCTGCGCGGCCCTGGGCCCCCGGTTGAAGAACGAGGGGCTCGTGTTCGTAGGGATCGACGTGATCGGCGGATTCCTCACCGAGATCAACGTGACCAGCCCCACCGGCTTCCACGAGATCCGACGCCTCCAGGGCCTTGACCTGGCGCGGGAGCTCACCGACGCTGTTGAGCGGCTGCGGAGTGAGACAACGAGGTGACCATGATCCGGTTCAAGCGCACGCGCCACGCGCTCCTCGCCCTGGCCCTGGTCGGCGGCAGCCTGCACGCCGTCCAGGCCCGGGCCCAGGACGACGACGCGGTCGAGGAGAGCGAGACCGTCACCGGAAAGGCCCCCCCCAAGGCGCAGCAGGGCGGCGGGAAGAAGAGCGACGTGCCCCCGGTGTTCGTGCCCCAGCGTCCCGAGGGTGCACCCGAACTCTCCCGCGAGGAGGCCCTCGCCCGGCCCTACCCCAACCAGCTCTACCTGGGCGCCGAGGCCCTCCAGCTCGACGCCGGGTTCATGGGCAAGTGCTTCGACGGCACCCGGCTCGTCTACAACCGCCGCTACAAGGAAGCGAAGAAGTTCTGGGACAACCTTGAGAACGAGGCCCCCGGCTACGCGATCGGCCACGTCGGCGCGGTGCTGATCTACCAGGCCATGATGATGGAGAACTTCGACTTCAAGTGGGAGCGGCAGTACCTCTTCCACAACAGCCGGGCCATCGAGCAGCTCGACGCCTCCATCGAGGCCGGGGAGGAGGGCCTCGCGTTCAAGAACTTCCTGGTCGGCGCGATGATGGGCGTCGAGTCCATCCACATCATGCGCAAGGGCGACTTCGTGCCGGCCCTGGCCCGCGGCGTCGAGGCCATGGGCTACATCAACGAGGTCAAGGAGCTGGCCCCGAACTTCGTCGACCCCTACCTGGGCGACGGGCTGTACAAGTACTGGCGCTCGGTGGTCACCATGAACTCCAAGGTGCTGCCGGACTTCGAGGACCAGCGCGCCGCGGGCATCGCGGACATGGAGGCCGTCGAGAAGCACGGCGTGTTCCTGGGCCCCGGCGCCAGCCTGGGCCTTGCGTTCACCTACATCGAGGAGCGGGACATGAAGACCGCCCTCTCGTACTGCCTCAAGAACTACCGGGACTTCCCCGACAACGTCATCAACAACCTCGTGCTGTCGCGGGTCTACATGTACCTGCGGCGCTACGACGAGAGCATCCGCGTGCTCGACGAGATCCTCGCCGACGCCCCCGACAACCAGCGGGCCCACTACTACTACGCCACCGTCTACCTGCGCACCCGGGACTACGACAAGGCCGAGGCCGCCGTCGATCGCTACCTCACCTTCACCGACCTGGAGCCCTACTTCCGGGCCCAGGGCCTCTCCCGCAAGGGCGACGTCTACTACCAGCGCAAGGACTACGACGCCGCCGAGCGCTACTACAAGGAGGCGCTCAAGGTCGACAACTACAAGCCCGCCCAGGCCAAGCTCGACCGCATCAAGCGCATGCGCAAGGACGGGAAGATCTGAATCCGCCGCCACCTCGCCCAGCCTGTTGACGCGGCCTCGATCGCCCTGCTGCGGATCGCGATGGGGCTGTTGTGGGCGCTGGCGGCGGCCCGCTTCGTGGCGTATGGCTGGGTGGAGGCGCTCTACCTCGAGCCGGCGTGGCACTTCGCCTGGGTGCCCTGGGCGGTGGTGCCCCCCGCGCCGGCGCTCTACGGGCTGTTCGGGGTCATGGCGGTCGCCGGGCTCACCCTGGCGGCAGGGGTCCGGCCCCGGCTCTCGGCGGCGGCGTTCCTGCTCGCCTTCGGCTACGTCGAGCTGCTGGACAAGGCGCTCTACCTCAACCACTACGTGCTGGTGACCCTGCTGGCGGCGACCTTCGTGGCGCTGCCCGCCCCCGGCCCTGGCTTCACGCAGCCCCGCTGGGCCCTGTGGCTGCTCCGGGTGGAGGTCGGGGCGGTGTATGTGTGGGCGGGGGTGGCCAAGCTCAACCCGGACTGGCTGCTGCGGGGCGAGCCGCTGCGCACCTGGCTGGCCGCGCGGGTGGACCTGCCAGGGGTGGGACCACTGCTGGCCGCACCGGAGGCCGCCCTGGCGATGTCCTGGGCCGGGGCGGCCTACGACCTGAGCGTGCCCTTCGCGCTCTCGTGGGCCCGGACGCGGCCCTGGGCGTATGCCTGCGTCATCGCCTTCCACGTCACCACCTGGCTGCTCTTCCCCATCGGCATCTTCCCCTGGCTGATGATCGCGGCGAGCACGATCTTCTTCCCGCCGCAGTGGCCGCGCCGCTTCCGAGAGGCCCCGCCGGCCGACCTCTCGGAGAGGCTCCCGCTCACGATGCCCGCCACATCGGCGTTCTGGGCGGTCGTGCTGCTGCTGGCCCTCGCCCCCGGGCGCGGCGCGCTGACCCCGATGGCCACCAACTGGTCCGAGGAGGGCTTTCGCTTCGCCTGGCGGGTCATGCTCATCGAGAAGACCGGGCAGGTGGACTTCCGGGTGGTGGAGCGCGACACCGGGCGGACCTGGATGGAGCACCCCGCCGACGGGCTCACCGCGCTGCAGCACAAGCAGATGCGCACCCAGCCTGACCTCATCCGGCAGTACGCCCGCCACCTGGCCGCGCAGTACGCCGTCCGGGGGCTGGACGTGGCGGTCTATGCGGACGCCTGGGCCAGCCTGAACGGGCGGCCCAGCCAGCGCCTCCTCCGGCCGGACGTGGACCTTACATTGCCGGACGGCGCGCTGGAGGCGGCCGGGTGGATCGTGCCGCTGGAGGAGGGCCAGGGATGAGCACGGCGCGCCGGGACGCGGTGAACGCCGTGGTGCTCTCCCTGGGGGGGGCGCTTTGGAGCCTGCGCTTCGCGCTGGGGCCCGACCGGGTGCTCGGCAACTGGCGACACCCCGACGTGCTCTCCAACCACTGGCTGCTGGAGTGGGTGGCCGAGCGCCTGGCGACCGGGCAGAGCCTGCTGCACAACGACGCCTACTACTGGCCGGTCGGCGACGCGCCGCTGCTGGCGGGCAACGGCATGGAGGGCTTCCCCTACGCGCCCTTCGCGTGGGCGCTGGACTGGCCGATGTCGGTCACGGCCTTCGCGGTCGCCCTGCTGACCTTCAACGGGCTCGCTGCGTACGGGCTCGCCCGCGCGGCGGGGGCGGCGGCGGCGGGGGGCTGGCTGGCCGCGATGGCGGTGGCCGCCCACCCCTACCCGGCGACCGAGCTGAGCATGGGCCATTTCCCCCAGGCGGACCTGGGCTGGATGATGCTGTCCCTGGCGGCGCTGCTGCGCTTCGACGACACCGGGCGCACGGGCTGGGGGCTGGCGGCGGGGCTCGCCGGGGGCGTGTGCGCGCTCCTGTACTGGTACCACGGGGTCTTCCTGGGTATCGCCGCGGTGGTGCTGACCTTGGGGCGGCCGCTGCGCTGGCCGGGGGTGCTGGCGGGGCTCGCGGGCGCGGCAGCGGTGGCCGGGCCCTGGCTTGCGGTGTCCCTGACCCACATCGAGGCGGTGCCGGGCTTTCAGGAGGCGACCTTCCCGGCGGTCGAGGCCACCGAGGCCACCCTCCTGCTGGACTGGCCGGTCGGGGCGCTGGGGCCCTGGCAGCAGGGTCGGGTGTGGCCGCTGGCGGTGGCGCTGCTGGCGCCGCTGGGGATCCGACGGGGGGGCTGGCGGTGGGCCGCGCTGGCGGCGCTGGCCTTCGGGCTGGGGCTGGGCGGCGCGCTCTACGAGGCGGCCTATGGCTGGGCGGCGCTGCTGCGGCGGTTCTGGTGGCCCTACCGGCACGGCGCTCTGTGGCTCATCGCCGGGGCGGTGCTGGCGGCGCGGGGGGTCTCGGTCCTGCCGGCGCGGCGCTGGGCGGGCCTGCTGCTGGGGCTCACCCTGCCCTGGATGCTCACCCGAACCGGCGACGCCCGGCCGGTCCGGGCCAGCCCCGCCACGCTGCCGCCCGCCGCCGCCGAGGCTCTGGCGGCGCTGCCCGACGGTCTGGTCATCGAGCCTCCCCTCTCGCCCCGGTCCTCCTCCTCCCAGGTGCCGCTGATCGAGCAGCGCTTCCACCACAAGCCTCTGCTCACGGGTCACGCGCCCTGGGTGGAGCGGGTGCGGCCCCGGGCCTGGGACGAGGCGATGGCGGCGAACCCCTTCCTGGCCGGCCTGCAGCGTTGGGAGCGCGGCGGCGCCGGGGACATCCCCATTGAGGGGCTCGACGCGCTCCGGACCGAGGGCGCGGTCTATCTCGTGGTCAACCCGGGCCTGTTCGCGCAGGCGCTGGCTGCGCAGCCGGATGGATATCACATCCTGGGAGAGGCGCTCGGCCGGGAGGTGGCCCGGGAGCGGGGCGTGGTCATCTACGCGCTCGACCGGGCGCCGCCGCCCACGGTCGCGCTTCCGCCGGTCCGCTGGCCGGGTGGCCTCAAGCCGGCGGGGCCTCGGCACCCGCTGAACGGGCTGGGCTTCCCGGACGCGACGTTCGATCAGGTGCTTGGGGCGCCCCGCTGAGGGCGCTCAGGCCTGGAGGAGCTCCTCGACGCTGTCGGCGGTGAGGATGCGCTCGGTCCAGGCGGTCAGGGTGTCGGCGTCGGCCTGGGAGACGCGCTCGCGGACCGGAGCGGACAGCGGGCCGAAGCGACGCTCCAGCAGACGCAGGAGCACCTGGGACTGACGGCGGCGGCCCTGCTCGATGCCGCGCTCCAGGCCCTGCTCCAGGCCCTGCTCAAGGCCACGCTCGAAGCCCTCGGCTCTCCACTGGTTGGCCAGGCTCATGAAGATCTCCTCGTTGTCGGCGTCGAGCACCTCAGCGGCGATGCGCTTCAGGACTTCGACGCCGCGCTCCTCGTCGTTGACTTGGAAAATATACCGCGCGCTCAGCTCCAGCGCGCGCAGCCCGTCTCCAGTGGCTGCAGTCCGGCGAAAGACCTCCAGCCAGCCCGGCAACCGGTCCAGCAGGTCCTCGTCCCAGGCGTGCTTCATCAGGAGCTTCACCAGGGCGAGCAGCGCCCCCGACATCAGGTCCTCGTCCGGGACCTGGAAGAGGTCGGCGAGGTCGTACCGCAGGTGGGGCAGGGCCTCGGCGAAGACCGCAGCGGCCTCTTCCGGGAGGTCGATGAGATCGGCCAGATCGGGGGGCGCGTTCCAGGCCCGCCGGCCCTGGTAGAGGACCAGCGGGTAGACCAGGGGCAGCCGCTTCGCGTCGGCGTGTGTCTTGAGCCAGTGCGCCCAGATGCGGACGATGTAGACCATCAGCCGGTACGGCATCATGGGATCAGGCGTCGACTGGTGCTCGAACAGCAGGTAGACCAGGGCCTCGCCGCCGCCCTTGAGGCGAACGGTGAACAGCAGGTCGGCGTGCTGCTCCCCCAGCTCACCGTCGACGAAGCTGCGCTCCACCCGCTCGAGGGTGTCGAGGTCCACCCAGGCCAGCACTTCGGCGGGGAGGGCTCCGCGCAGGTGCTCCGCGGCGTGCTGAGGGTCGCCGAAGACAGCCTTGAAGAGGTTGTCGTGGGGTTGGGTCATGGGGTCGGGTCTCCGACCCTGCCCTATCCTGATGGGTGTTCACCTGTCGATGAGCGGATGTCCGGTCATTTGTACGGTCGTGACCGTACGAAGGCCCGCCCTCGATCTATCCTGTGCGATGGAGCCGGACGCCCCACCTGTTTCTCAAGGAGGAGACCCATGCGCCACCTGCCCCTGCTGCTCGTGCTGGCCGTCGCCTGCCGCACCAAGGACGACACCCTCGACGACACCTCGATCGACCCCGTCTCCGACGAGGACGGTGACGGCTACGCCGCCGAGTTCGACTGCGACGACGCCGACGCGGCGGTGAACCCCGGCGTCGACGAGACCCCCTACGACGGCGTCGACAACGACTGCGACCCGGCGACGGCGGACGACGACCTGGACGCCGACGGCTACGGCGTCGCCGAGGACTGCGACGACGCCGACGCGGCGATCCACCCCGGGGCCACCGAGGTCTGCAACGGGATCGACGACGACTGCTCGGGCGCGGCCGACGACGCGGTGGGCGAGCTGTTCTACGCCGACAACGACGGCGACGGCTACGGCGACCCGGCGATCTCCACGCAGAGCTGCGACGGCGCCGAGGGCTACGTCGCCGACGACCGGGACTGCGACGACGCCGACCCCGCGATCAACCCCGCCGCCTACGAGCTGTGCGACGCCATCGACAACGACTGCGACGGCGACGTCGACGAGGACGACGCCTACGACGCGGACACCTGGTACGCGGACACCGACGCCGACGGCTACGGCGACCCCGCCAGCAGCGCCCGGGCCTGCGCGCAGCCTTCAGGCTACGTCGCCGACGACACCGACTGCGACGACACAGCCGCCGAGGTCCGGCCCGGCGCGGCCGAGGACTGTGACGGCGTCGACGACGACTGCGACGGCGCGGTCGACGAGGGCAGCCCCACCGACGCCCCGACCTGGTACGCCGACGCGGACGCCGACGGCTACGGCGCGGCCGACTACACCGCGCGGGCCTGCACCCAGCCTTCCGGCTACGTCGCCGACGACACCGACTGCGACGACGACGAGGCCAGCGTGTACCCGGGCGCCTCGGAGGACTGCGACCGCGTCGACGACGACTGCGACGGCGCGGTCGATGAGGGCGTGACCTCCACCTGGTACCTGGACTCCGACGGCGACGGCTACGGGGACAGCGCCCGCAGCACCGAGGCCTGCAGCGCCCCGACCGCCGCCTACGTGGCGACCGGCGGCGACTGCGACGACTTCGACACCGCCTACAACCCGGGCGCGACCCCCGGCTGCGACGGTGAGGACTACGACTGCGACGGGCTCGTCGACAACGACGGCGACGGCGACACCTACGCGGACGCGTCCTGCGGCGGCACCGACTGTGACGACAGCGACGCCAGCATCCTGCCCGAGCTGGGCGGGGGCTGCGCGATGGGCACGACCTGCCTCGACATCCTCGACAGCGGGCGCTCCAGCGGCGACGACGTCTACACCATCGACCCCGACGGCTACGCCACCGGCGCCGACCCCTTCGACGTCGACTGCGACATGACCACCGACGGCGGCGGCTGGACCCTCATCGACGGCGCGCTGATCGAGGACCAGGGCTGGATGACCTTCGCGTTCATCGCGGGCTCGGGCACCTACGACGCGGCGTGGCTGACCACACCGGGGACGTTCTGGCTTCGGCCCAACTCCGATGCGAGCTGCGACACGATGGCGCTGCGGGCCACCACCACGCTGCCGTTCACCTTCGACGAGTGGATGGGGGAGTGGACCGGAACCGGCGCGTCTACCTCCTCCCAGCAGGACGACACCCGCTCGGACCTGGCCTGGGGCGAGACCACCACCGACTGCAACGGCCACGTCAAGTTCGGCACCGACCAGGACGACAGCAAGATCGGCGGCGAGTGGGGCATCCACTGGAACAGCTACTCGCCCTACTACCAGGTCTGGTCCTGGGGCCAGGAGACCGTCAGCACCACCGACGTGCTGCGCTGGGAGGTCGTGGACCAGGCCAGCAACGAGGACGTGGTGTTCGAGGGGATCGCGATCTGGGTGCGGTGAGCCGAGGCGTGCGGTCCGGGTTAGCATGCCGGGCATGGCGATCCTGAACCACCTCGGGCTCAAGAACTTCGGCTGCTTCCCGGAGGCCTCGCTGGCGCTGGCGCCGCTGTCGGTGCTGGTGGGGCCGAACGACTCGGGGAAGAGCACGCTGCTCAAGAGCGTGCTGGCGTATCGGGCGCTGTGCTCGGATCAGGTCGACCTGCCGAAGGACCTCGGGATGCCGGCGCTGGCGTGGGCGCCGGCGGGGGGGCCGGTGGCGGAGCGCTTCTCGATCGACCTTGGCGGAAGGCTGGGCCCCAAGGAGTTCTCGGTGCAGACTGAGATCCGGCCGAGCCACCCTGCACAGAATCTCCATCAGACCCTCCATTCCGCGCCTTTCCGGTTCTCAAGTTCTCCTGAAGGATTATTCAAATCTCCTGATTCGGCGAGCAACACCGGACCCGGTCGGTATGGCTGCTGGCTGAATCGAACGCCTCAAGGCGTCGGCGCCGACGCAAACTCCTTCCAGGCCCTCGCCCGCCTCCGCGCCGCCCTCTCCTCCATCCGCTGCTTCCGCCTCGACCCCGACGTCCTGCGGCGCCCGACGGCCGCCGCCACGACCCCGGAGGTCCCCATGCTCGGCGAACGCGGTGAGGGCCTCGCCACAGTGCTCTCGGTCCTCTCGGGCGCGGACTGGCGCAACCTCGCTCGCATCGAGGAGCAGCTCGTCGCCCGGGTCCCCACCCTGGAGCGCTTCCGGGTGCTGCCCACCCCTTCGGGCAACCACCGCCTCGTCTTCCGGCTCAAGGGCCGCTCCCAGGACATCGAGGCCAGCCAGGTCAGCGACGGCGCCCTGCTCTTCCTGGCCTTCCTCACCCTGCTGCACCACCCCAGCCCCCCCGCCGTGCTCCTGATCGAGGAGCCCGAGAACGGTGTCCACCCTGGCCGGCTGCGCTTCATCCTGCGCATGCTGCGGGAGCTGACCGCCGGGGATGCGCACCGCCCGCCCACCTCGGTGCTGATGACCACCCACTCCCCCTACCTGCTCGACGAGGTCCAGCCCCACGAGGCCTTCTTCTGCCGCCGAGGCGACGACGGCGCGGCCACGGTGCGGCGCTTCGACGCCATCCCCGACATCCAGCAGCGCCTGGCGGACTACGGCCTGGGCGAGCTGTGGACGGCCTTCGGCGAGGACGAGCTGGCCCGGATGGCGGACGCGACGTGATCCTGCTGGTCAGTGAGGGCCAGCGGGACTTCGGTGATGAAGAGGGACCCTGGTGCGAGGACCCCGACCGGGAGGGCCCGCTGCGCCCGCTGGTCGCCGCGCTGCTCCATCACCCGGACGGCCTGTTCATGCGCAGCCGCAAGCTGGGCAAGGTCCACGGCACCCGCCGCCGCCACGGTATCGGCCCCACCCAGCGCGGCCTGGCCTTCAAGGTCGAGCGCGTGATCCGAGACGCCGTCCGCGACGGCTGCGACGGGGTCATCGTCGTCATCGACCAGGACAGTAGAGCGGGCGCAGACCGCCGAGCGCTGCTCGCTCGCCTGGAAGAGGGTCGTGCAGCGGCGGCCGCGACGCCCTGTGCCCTCGGCGTAGCCCAGCCCATGGTGGAGGCCTGGCTCATGGGCGACCCCGGCGCCTGGGCGCGCGCCTTCGGCCCCATCGCCCCGAGCCCCCAGGGCAACCCCGAGACAACGACCGGAGCGGGCGGCAGCCCCCGCTACGCGAAGGCCGTGCTGGAGGCGCTACTCAAGCAGGCCGGCTGCGATGAGGTGCTGGTCGGCTACACACAGGTAGCGCGGGCCTCGGACGTCGAGGTGCTGATCGCGGCGTGCGCGGTGAGCTTCAAGCCCTTCGCTGAGGAGGTCCGGGGGCGGATCGGGCCGCTGTATGGGGTTCGGGGCTGAATCCCCTACTTGATCCCCCCCACGCTCGCCTCCCAGTTCTCCCCATCAAACCCCCGCACCTCGAAGTCCTCGACCCCCACATCCTCCAGGCATCGCACGTTGACGTCCACCATGTCCGGGTGGCTGCGCGGCGTGTAGAACCCGTGGATGCCGCAGACCCCGCAGAACGTGTGCTTCGCGACGTGGGTGTTGAAGGAGTAGGTCACCAGGGCGTCGGCCCCGGCGAGCAGCGTGAAGTCCTCGGGGGGCACGATGAGGTGCAGGAAGCCCTTCTTGCGGCAGATCGAGCAGTTGCAGTCGAAGACGACGCGCTCGCGGATGGTGACGGTGAAGCGGACCGCGCCGCAGTGGCATCCGCCCGTGGCCTGGAGGGTCTCCATCATGCGGGAACCTATCCCGGCCCGCGATGCCTGTGCCATGATGTGCGCCCTTTGGGAGCTGACCCCATGCTGCTCGCCGCGCTCGCGCCCGTCGCCCTCGCGGTCCCCCTGACCCTCTGCGCCCCCGACGACCCGGGCCTCGCCGAAGGCCGCGCCGCCCTCGATGCCCTCGACGCCCGGATCGCCTCGGGTCAGGCCGAGTTCATGGACATCCTCGTCGAGCTGGAGGTGCTGCTCGCGACGCCGTGCATGGCCCTCGCCCGCGCCGAGTCGGACGTGCCCCTGCACTTCGAGACCTCCGCCTCCCTGGCGCGGTGGTGGTCCGACGGCGGCGCCCGCTGGCTGCGCAGCTACCTCGACCCGGCGGACTTCGACCGCGTCTTCCTGCCCCCCGACCCCCGCGTCGCGCTGACGCTGCCCCCGGAGCGGCCCGCCCAGGACCTGCTCTGCAGCGCGCGCGATGACGCCTGCGCTTCGGAGACCCGCCCGTGGATGATCTCGGCCAGCCGGGCGCTTCAGCAGCACGACGCGAAGCAGGCCGAGGCCCCCTGCGCCACGGACGACTACACCGCGTGGCGCCGCTGCATGGGCGAGCAGGGCGGCAGAATCGACGCCCTGCCCCCGGGCCGCATGCGCCCCCCCACCGCCGGCTGGCTGGTGATCCGCGGCGCCCGGGACGCGGTGACCCCCTGCGTGCGCATCACCGTCTACGACCTGGGGCTGGGCTCGGCCTGGCGGGCACGCCTCTGCGAGGGCGCCGAGCCACGGCTCCAGGCCGGCCTGGTGGAGGTCGACGCCCTGCGGGAGCTGGCCTGGTGGCTGGTGCTGGTGGGCGAGGTCCAGCCCGGGGTGCGCAGCAGCCTGGTCGTCGAGCCCCTGCCCGAGGGCCTCGCCCGCCGCTGGGACGACACGCGCCCCGCGCCCCCCGAGGAGGAGCCGGTCGAGACCTGGAGCACCAGCCAGAGCGTCATCTCCTGGGTGTGGACCCCGCCGGACGACGTCGGCTTCGAGGCCAACTACTTCACCTGGCCCTGGTCCCCCACCGCCGCGGAGGACCACGCCAGCGCCCTGCTGCGCGCGGTCGAGGCCACGTTCGCCGAGGGCTGCCCACCCCGGAAGCCGAGCGGCCAGGTCCGGGCCGGGCGCATGGCCGGGGAGCCGCCGGGCCTGCGGCTGGAGGACCCCGACGTGGGCGCCGCCCCCCTCCTGAGCTGGACCCCGCCGAGCTGCCCCCCGTGAGCGACCCGTGGACCCCGGAGGTCCCGGTGAGCGTCGACCTCGCCCGCGATCTCATCGCTACCCAGCACCACACCCTGGCCGGCCTGCCGGTCACCCCGATCGGCCAGGGCTGGGACAACCGGGCCTTCAGGGTGGGGGCGCGCTGGCTGTTCCGCTTCCCGCAGCGCGCCATCGCCGCCCCCCTGATGGAGAGCGAGCTGCGCTGGCTGCCGGTCCTGGCGCCGCGCCTGTCCGTGCCGATCCCGGTGCCCGTCTTCCGCGGCGCCCCCGGCCCCCGCTACCCCTTCCCCTTCGCCGGGGTGCGCTGGCTGGAGGGGGAGACCGGCTGCCGCGCCGGGCTCACCGACGCCGAGCGTGTGGCCCTCGCGCCCCGGCTCGGGGCCCTCCTGCGCGCTCTGCACGACACCCCGACGCCGGACGACCCGCCCCACAACCCCTTTGACAAGGCGGACCTGGAGCGGAAGGCCGGGCTCATCACCGAGCGCCTGCCCCAGGTCGCCCACGCCCTGCCCGTCGAGCGGGTCGCGGCCGAGGTCCGGGCCCTCGCGCAGACCCCGGGGTGGGCGGGCGCGCCGCGCTGGATCCATGGCGACCTCTACGCCCGCCACCTGCTGATCGGCCCGGACCGCGCGCTGGCGGGGATCATCGACTGGGGCGACCTCTGCGTCAGCGACCCCGCCCAGGACCTCGCCCTGACCTGGTCCTTCCTGCCTGCCGAGGGGCGGGCGGCGTTCTACACGGCCTACGGGCCGGTGGACGCGGCCACCCGGGACCGGGCGCGCCTCCAGGCCATCCACTCCGCCGTCGCCATGCTCGTGTATGGTCAGGCGGTGGAGGATCGCGCGATGCGCCAGGCCGGGCTGGACGCCGTCCGGCTGATGTCGGACTGAAAGGCGGGGCGGGCGCGCCGCGTTATCATCGCGCCCTTCGCTGGGAGTACACATGCGACGCTGGTTCTTCGGGGCGGCCCTGGCGGCAGGGCTCGCCCTGCCTGGCTCGGCCCACGCCTTCTGCGGCTTCTACGTCAGCGGGGCCGACGCCTCGCTCTACAACAACGCGACGGTGGTCGTGCTCATGCGCGACGGGACCCGCACCGTCCTCTCGATGGCCAACAACTACGACGGCCCGCCCGCCGACTTCGCGATGGTCGTGCCGGTGCCGGTCGTCCTCCAGGAGAAGGACGTCAAGACCCTCCCCCACGGGATCTTCGACCGCGTCGACCTCCTCGCCGCCCCCCGCCTGGTCGAGTACTGGGAGCAGGATCCCTGCAACGTCCGCGTGAACATGGACATCCTGCTCTCGATGGCCTACGCGGAGGACGACGCGGGCGCCTATGAGAACGCAGAGGGTGAAGACCTCGGGGTGACGATCGAGGCCCAGTTCGAGGTCGGCGAGTACCAGATCGTCGTCCTGTCGGCGAAGGACTCGACCGGCCTCGACACCTGGCTGCGGATCAACCACTACAAGATCCCGCCGGGCGCCGAGCCGGTGCTCCGCCCCTACGTCCAGAGCGGGATGAAGTTCTTCGTCGCCAAGGTGGACGTGGAGCGGGTCACCTTCAACGACGGCGTCGCCGCCTTGAGCCCCCTGCGGGTCCACTACGACAGCCCGGCCTTCTCCCTGCCGGTGCGCCTGGGCCTGCTCAACAGCGAAGGCGAGCAGGATCTGCTGGTCCACATCCTGGCCAAGGGTCAGCGCTACGAGGTCGCCAACTACGACAACGCCTTCATCCCCACCAACATCCGGGTCTCCAACGGCGCCCGCGATGGCTTCGGCGACTTCTACGACGCCCTGTTCCGGCAGACCGTGCGCGACAAGGCGAAGACCGTGGTCACCGAGTATTCCTGGGACGCCTCAAGCTGCGATCCCTGCCCCACCCCGGCCCTGGACGGCAACGAGCTGACCACCCTGGGCGCGGACGTGCTGGGGGGTGACACCTGGGGCTGGGTGCTGACCCGCCTGCACTACCGCTACACCGCCGACGCCCTGGGCGAGGACCTCGTGTTCCAGGCCGCGCCCCCGATGGTCGGCGGCCGGGGCACCCCCAACCTCCAGGGTGAGCTGACCGAGCAGCAGCCTCAGTCCTCCAGCATCAACAACTTCCAGGGCCGCTACGTGATCCTGCATCCCTGGGAGGGCAGGATCACCTGCGACAACCCCACCCCGGGCTACTGGGGCGGCCCGCCGGACGGCAGCGAGTCCAAGACCGCCTCGGCGACCTCCACCCTCTCGGGCGGCGAGCGCGGCGGATCGGTCAAGCTGGCCTCCATCGTGGAGCAGGACATCCCCTGGATCGGCCTGACCCGGGCCGCGGACGCCGCGGCGCCCCCCAGCCCTGGGCCTTCCACCGCAGCGCCATCCACCGCAGCGCCCCTCACCCCTGAGCAGGCCGAGGACGACGTCGAGCTGGAGGACAGCAAGTGCGGCGCGGCCCCCCGCGCCGGGGGCGTCGCCGCCCTGGCCCTGGCCCTGGTCGCCCTGCTCCGTCGCCGCCGAGAGGTCTGATGCTGCTCCTCCTGCTGGCCTGCGCCACCGAGCCCACGCCGCCCCCCCAGGCTGCCCTCGCGGAGCCCCACCTGCCCAGCCCCGACGCCCCCAGCCTGCTGGAGGTCGAGGGTGACCCGGCCCTGCTCGTCAACCCGGGCCCCTGCGTCGACTGCCACGCGGAGCAGGTCGCCCAGTGGTCTGCGAGCGCCCACGCCCAGGCCAGCTTCGACAACCCGTGGTATCGGGCCTCGGTCGAGAGCTTCCGTGAGGAGCGCGGGCTGGAGGAGAGCGGCTTCTGCGGCGGCTGCCACGACCCGGCCCTGCTGGCGGACGGGGCGATGGACACCGCGGTCGCCCCGGACGACCCTCGCGCCCTGGCCGGGGTGGGCTGCCTGACCTGCCACGGCGCGGTCTCCGCCTCCACCGAGGGCAACGCCGCGCTGCACCTGAAGCTGGCGCCCGTGCCCCTGCCCGACGGCGACGACCCGGTCGCTCTGCAGACCCACCTCGACGCCGTGCGCCCCCTCGACACCCCGGCGCTGTGCGTCTCCTGCCACCGGGGCTGGCTGTCCTCCGGCGCGGGGCACCCCGACTTCATGATCGGCATGGACGAGGGCGGCCCCTGGGCGGGCGGACCCTGGGGCGGCAGCGAGGCCGCCATCCTGCCCGACCCGGTGGCGCCGCAGACCTGCGTGGGCTGTCATATGGCCCAGGGCCACCGCTTCCCCGGCGGGCACACCAGCATGGCGGCCGCGATGGGGGACGACGACCAGCTCGACGCCGTGCGTTCATTCCTCCGTGAGGTCGTGGTCATCGACATCCCCGTGGTGTGGGTCGACGGCGGGCCGGTGCGCCCCGACGCGGCCGCGCTCCCCCCGGGGGCGAGCCTGGACCTCGACGTCACCGTGCGCAACCAGGGCGTGGGGCACCGCTTCCCCGGCGGGCTCAAGGACACCCAGGACACCCGGGTCGTGCTGACCGTGCGCGACGCGGACGGCCGGGTGCTCGCCGAGGCCGGCGGGGACGACGACCCCGCCGCCTGGCGCCTGGCCGCCGGGGTGCTCGACGAGGCCGGCGCCCCGGAGCACCAACATCGCCCCCAGCGCTTCCGCGCCCCGGGCTGGGACCACACCATCGGCCCCCAGGACGCCCACGCGGTCCGTTACCAGCTCACCCTGCCGGACGAACCCCTGGCTCTGCCGCTGGAGGTCGAGGTCCACCTCGACCACCGCCGCCACGCCGCCCCCTTCCACGACGCCGCCTGCGCCGACCACGAGGGCCCCCAGGGGCAGGCGTATTCCGCCGCCCGGGAGGCCGCCGGCCGCGCCCCGATGGACCTCTGCGCCCCCCAGCCGGTGACCCGGCTCGCCGAGGCCACCGTCTTCGTGGGCCCTGACGCCCCCGCGGGCACCGGCGGGGCCGCCCGGGACGACTGGACCCGCCTGCGGGACCACGCCCTGGGCATGCGCCTGGAGCTGCAGGAGCACGTCGGCGACGCCCTGCCCACCATCGCCTGGATGGACGAGGTGGCCACCGACGACCGGCAGCGGGCCACGAACCGCTGGCTGGAGGCCGTGGTGCTGGGGCGGCAGGGGCGCACCGACGAGGCCCTCGCCGCCGCGGACGCCGGGGAGGCCCTGCTCGACCACCCCGCCTTCGACCGCGCGCGGGGTGACGCCCTCGCCCAGGTGTGGCGCTGGGACGAGGCCGTGGCGCCCTACGCCCGGCTCACCGCCGAGGTCCCCGGCGACACCCAGGTGTGGCGGGACCTCGCCCGGGCCAGCGCCAGCGCCGGGGACCCGGAGACCGCCCTCGCCGCCGCCGCGCGGGGCCTCCAGGGTTGGCCCCGGGACGAGTCCCTGCTGCGCAGCCAGGCCCTCGCCCTCGCGGATCTGGCGCACCCCCAGGCCCAGGAAGCCGAGGACGCCTGGATCACCAGCCGGGTGCCCGACGACACGTCCGCCCGGCGCGCGGTCTGCGCCCGGGAGGTCGAGGGCTGCGACCAGCTCCTGCGGCCGGTGCCCCGGATCTCCCTGGAGCTGCTCAGCGCTGACGGCGACGACGCCCCGCGATGAGCAGGCCCACCAGCGCCACCGCGCCGTAGCTCAGGCCACCCCAGGCCCAGGACGCGCAGCCACCCTCGCCGCCCTCCTCCCGCTCGGCCTGGCGCACCCGGCGGCGCATCTCCATGCCCTCGTCCTTGCAGGAGCCCGGATCCTCCACGAAGCCGAAGCCGCAGATGGGGTAGAGGTCCTCCAGGAAGCTGGCGTGCTGGACGTAGCGCTGCTGGGTGTTCTCGGTCTCGCCGGAGAGGTAGAAGAGCAGGTCCTCGTCGGCCTGCGCGGGGGTGTAGCGCATGCGCAGCCGCGTGAAGTAGTAGCTCAGGCCCTCGACGTAGACGCCGCTGTCGTCCTCGCCCTCCGGGTTCGGGTCGTAGCCCAGGGCGACGAGGTCGGCGGAGGGCATGGGCTCGGCGGTCTCGGTGGGCGGGCAGGGGTCGCAGGCCGCCACCCAGGGGGACACGCTCCAGCCGTACTCGATGGCCCAGCTCGCGTCGTCCTCGACCTGGGCGACGCCGTCGTCAAACTGGCCCTCGTAGAAGTCCCCGAAGGCCTCGGGGTCGTCCTCGAAGAGGCACTCGTCCTCGATTGTGGTCTGGGGGTAGTTGGAGATGCGCACCTGACCGTCTGAGGGGTTGGTGATCGCGTAGATCACCAGATCCTGCGAGCCCGGGGAGTTGATGGTGCCGGGGCGGATGGGCAGCGCGAAGACGTCGGAGGTGTAGGTGAACTGGAGGGGGGAGAGCCAGTCCTGGCCGGGGGGCAGCCGCTCCAGGAAGACCTTCGCGGCGAAGAAGTAGCTGCCGCTGTCGATGTACTCCTGGAAGAGGTCCTCGGCCTCAGCGGAGACGGCGTAGCCGTTGGCGTCGAGCCAGCCCAGCAGGGAGGAGGACTCCTCGGCGGAGAGCACGACGACCTCGTACTCGCCCACGATGAAGCGCTCCTCGACGTCGACGTCCGAGAAGGGGTCGGAGAGGCCGCCGCCGGCCTCATCGGTCTTGATGGCGATGTCGTAGCTGACGAAGGGGTTGCAGCCGCCCCGGGACACCTCGGGGTAGAGCTCCTCGCAGGTGTAGGAGACCAGCCGCGGCCCGGAGTACAGGTCGAGGGTGTCGAACACCGCCGGGTCGACCACCCGGACGTCCGCCTCGGTCAGGACCACAGGCACGGGCACGACGACGGCGAACTCGCTGACGTTCGCGTCGAAGTCGTTGGCCATCGTCAGCGTGGTGCGGTCGTCCTGGCGGACGATGGCGACCCGGCTGGCGGCGTTGGTCAGCTCCGCGCCGGCCTGGCCCACGTAGTTGCCGCAGAAGGCGTAGGAGGGAGCGGCCTGCGCGAGCAGGAGGAGCGAGAGCATGATGAAACCTCCGGGCCCTGACCCCGGTGACGCTCGCAGTATACGCCGGTAGGGGCCGGGGTGTGACGGAGGACGCCGCAGCGGTGCGGGGTGACGGTTGCGTTTCAGGGGCTCGCGGGGGCGGGGCTGCCTTACACTGCCGATGACCTCAAGCAGGGAGTACGGCATGGAGAACAAGGAACCGCTGGCGATCGTCGTGGCGACGATGGTGATGGGGGTGGCGGGCGTCGCGCTGGCGCGGGGGGACTTCGGGGTGACCATCAAGGGGGACACGGGCGATCCGGCGGTGTGCAGCTACCCGGGGGTGGACTACCCGCAGGTGTGGGCGATGCGGCCGATGTACCCCAACGTCTCCACTGAGGATGACGCCGACGTGGTGTGGTGGGACGGAGATATCCCCGACACGGACGCCGAGGCGAGGGTGGACGACTTCCAGTGCATGGACGGCCACTACGCGAAGAACGCCGGCAACGGTAAGGACGTCGACGACGCTTACCCGGACATCATCAACCTGGTGCGGGAGTCCTGGGGGACCGTCAAGGAGGACAACATCTCCTCTGACTGGACCAAGTTCACCCTGGATCCCGGCGGTAGCGCGGTGGACTTCTACATTGAACCAGAGCACTGGCTCTTCGAGATCGGGAGCGACATCACCGCCGACATACCTGATGCCTCAGACTGCCCCAACACGACCATCGAGGTGGGCAGCGCGAGCCACTTCGAGGCGGGAGACCACGCCTTCATCCGATGGCAGGCCACCAGCACCGGTGAAATGGACTGGACTGACGCCGAGCACGTCGAGATCACGGGTGTCAGTGGCCAGGATCTCACCATCGTTCGAGATTGCTCTCTCGCACAGGACTGGACCAGCGGATCCGTGGGATACGACCCCCACATTGCTGCCATCGTCGAATCCTGGGGCGATCAGCCCGGTCTCTCCCTGAACCTGAGCCCCGAGGTGGTCGCAGCCGGGCAGTCCGGATGGGAGATCGGTGCAGAGTACCTCAAGGCGGTGATGCTCAGCCGGGCGCTGGGGCGGGTCTATCCCGTCAGCGTCGGGGTATGGATCACGAAGTCCAAGGTGGACGGCCTGCACCTGGACGGCGCGCGCTGGCTGCCCGACTCCGGCGGGTTGTATACGGACTCACAGTGGTATGTGGACGTGGACAACGACGGCGTCGCGGACTGGGGCTACGTGGACGGAGTCCAGACCTATGGCCTGGGCGGCCTGCTGATGATCGCGGAGCTGCGCCGCTGGCTCACTGACGACCTCAACTACAACCCGTCCTGGGTGCCGATGATCGGAGTGGACTCCAACATCCCGCACTTCGGATACCGGACGCTGGGAGAGGCCGGGATGGTCAACGGCGTAGAGGTCGAGAACTACATCGAGGCCACTGACAACTACGGGAACCTCACCGGAACATCGATCAGCTCTGCCCTGTTGTTCCTACGAGAGCGAGCTGCTGAGGTCGACGCCTCCGGGTATCAGAACTCGACCTACCCGATGACCAAGAAGGGCACCAACACCTTCGGCTGCGAAATCGACAGCGGCGTCCATCAGAATGTCAGCGATGACACCGCGACCCCGGCCAATGACGACTCCGCCTTCCGGGTCGGGCTCGCCAGCGCGCTCCTCGCTGGCACGCCGCACGCTTACTCCTCAGAGGATGGCATCGGCCCGAACGCCGCTCGCTGCTACTACTTCTACGAGTGGGACGAGTACTATGGCGGCGCGCTTCGTGACTGGGACTGGCTGGGTGGAACCTACGGCGACGCGGTGCGTGTGTCGGAGAGCGGGGACACGTGGTCACCAACCCTCTCCATCGTCAAGGACACGACCTGTGAATACGGTGGTAGTGGAAGCTACTCGACTCATGGCACCTACGGCGCTGGCGGTCAGGTTGAGATCGTGTCGGTGTGTGACGTCCCCTACGTCGAGGGTGTTCGTGTCGAGAGCACCGGTACGCCATCATGGAGCCCGGGGGGGAGCTACTACGACATCTCTGTTGGCTTCGATGCCTACACGGAGTCCGACAGCTCCTACTACTCCAGTGCCTGGGACACCGGGTGGCCGCTTGATCACACCGACATGGTCGACAACCTGCCTCGCCTCTTCCGGGTCAAGGTGGAGTTCAGCGGCGGCTCATGTTCTCTGTCCACGAACGAACAGACCCAGGACTTCTGGATGAGGCCGTCGGACGAGGACTGGGAGACCTATGCGTTCACCTTCACCTACATCCCGACCACCTGTGATCTGAGCAAGGTCAGCGTCGCCTCGGGAGATCAGGTCGGGATCTGGTACCTCGTTGATCTGGAGGTCACGGCTGCGTCGGCGGACCGATGGGTGCGCTACTTCGACAACGGCGCGGTGCTGCTGAACGCCAGCTCCTCGGACTGGACCTATGGCCTCGACTCCGATGGCAGCTACGCCATGGATGGATACCACTACCTCGATGGTGACCAGAACAGCAGCTACTACCACAACGGCGCCGATCTGGACACCGCCATCGGATCACCGGACTACACGATCGTGACCGTCCCGGCCGGCGACGCCATGTTCGTCGTCCACCGCTGATTCCCCAATCCCCCCGAGCGCCGTCGACGCTCGGGGGGACACCACACAGATTCAACACAGAGAGTAACGGGCCCGGGAATTGAACCCGGTTGCAGCATGGGGTATGAGCCCAGCCAGCCTGGCCATGGCTATCAAGCGACCCGCAGCAACGGGGTCTGTGTGGGGGAAAACGGCGCTCCCGTCAGCCTGACGCGCAGCTCACCTCTGCGGGCCCTCCTTCCAGGAGGCCCATCAGATGGGCAACATCGTCGACCGAGGCGCTGGGACCGCCGTCACGGCGGTCTGCGGGGGCGCGGGGTTCGGAGGGCGTTGGTGTAGGCTTCTTACCTCTTGAACGTCGAGGGGCGAGACCGTCTCTCCCGGCGACAGAATGATTGTATCAGGTGTCGCCGGGCATGGCAAGGACTTTTTTCAGGCGCCCCGGCGCGATAGGCTTCCCCTCCCTTTCTCCCAAGGAGCCCTCATGGCCGAGGTCCAGAAGACCTTCTCCCCCGTGGACGGCAGCCTGCTGGTGGAGCGCCCCCTGGCGACCCCCGCCCAGCTCGACGCCGCCCTCGCCCGCGCCCACCGCGCCTTCGCCGACTGGCGCCGCACGCCCCTGGACGAGCGGCTGCGCCTGCTCACCGCCTTCACCGACGCCTTCGTCGCCAAGGGCGAGCCCATCGCCGAGGAGCTGACCCGCCAGATGGGTCGCCCCATCCGCTACAGCCTCGGCGAGGTGCGCGGCTTCGAGGAGCGCGCCCGCGCCATGATCGGCCTGGCCCCGGCCACCCTCGCGGACATCGACCCGGGCCCCAAGGCCGGCTTCCACCGCTTCATCCGCCGGGAGCCCCTGGGCGTCGTGCTGGTGCTGGCGCCGTGGAACTACCCCTACCTCACCGCCGTCAACGCCATCGTGCCCGCGCTCGCGGCCGGCAACGTGGTCCTCCTCAAGCACTCCGACCAGACCCCCCTCTGCGCCGAGCGCTTCACCGAGGCCGCTCTGGCCGCCGGGCTGCCCGAGGGCGTCTTCCAGCACATCCACATGTCCCACGACCTCACCGCCGGCGCAGTGGCCGACCCCCGGGTGGACTTCGTGGCCTTCACCGGCTCGGTGGAGGGTGGGCGCGCCGTCCACCGCGCGGCCGGCGGGCACTTCAAGGCCGTGGGCCTGGAGCTGGGCGGCAAGGACCCCGCGTATGTGCGCGCCGACGCCGACCTGGCCTTCGCCGTGGAGAACGTCGTCGACGGCGCCTTCTTCAACTCCGGGCAGTCCTGCTGCGCGGTGGAGCGCGTCTACGTGCACGCCTCGCTCTACGACGACTTCGTGGCCCGCGCCGCCGCGCTCGTCGCCACCTACGCGCTCGGCAACCCGCTGGACCCGGAGACCACCCTGGGCCCGGTGGTCCGCCCCCGCAACGCCGCCGCCATCCAAGCCCAGATCGACGCCGCCCTGGCCCAGGGCGCCCGGGGTCTGGTGGACCCGAAGGGCTTCCCCAGCCTGGGCGAGGCGTACCTGCCGCCCCAGCTCCTGGTCGACGTCACCCACGACATGGTCATCATGCGCGAGGAGACCTTCGGCCCGGTGGTCGGCGTGATGCCCGTCTCCGGCGACGACGAGGCCCTGCGCCTGATGAACGACAGCGACTACGGCCTGACCGCCTCCATCTGGACGCAGGACCTCGACGCGGCCATCGCCCTGGGCGACCGGATCGAGACCGGCACCGTGTTCATGAACCGCTGCGACTACCTGGACCCCGAGCTGGCCTGGGTCGGCGTGAAGCACTCCGGCCGGGGCTGCACCCTCTCCCGGGTGGGCTACGAGCACCTGACCCGCCCCAAGTCCTTCCACCTCCGCACCCGGAGCGCCTGATGTCCTCCCTCGACGCCGCCACCCTGGCGGGCAAATGGAACTACCCCACCACCATGCACTTCGGCGTGGGCAGGATCGCGATGCTGCCGGACGCCTGCCGCAGCCTGGGCATGTCCCGGCCGCTGCTCATCACCGACCCCGGGCTGGCGAAGCTGCCCCTGGTGCCCCAGACCGTGGCCCTGAATGAGGCCGCCGGCCTGCCCACCGGGGTGTTCTCCCAGGTGCGGGCCAACCCGGTCGGCGCGGACGTGGACGCCGGGGTCGCCGCCTACAAGGCCGGCGGGCACGACGGCGTCATCGCCTTCGGCGGCGGCAGCGCCCTGGACGCGGCCAAGGCCGTCGCCCTGATGGTCGGCCAGGACCGCCCCCTGTGGGACTTCGAGGACATCGGCGACTGGTGGACCCGGGTGAACGTCGCGGGCATGGCCCCGGTGGTCGCCGTGCCCACCACCTCCGGCACGGGCTCGGAGGTCGGCCGCGCCTCGGTCATCAAGGACGAGGACGCCGAGGTCAAGAAGATCATCTTCCACCCCAACATGCTGCCGGCCATCGTCATCGCCGACCCCGCGCTGACCGCCGGGCTGCCGCCCTTCCTGACCGCCGCGACCGGCATGGACGCGCTGTCCCACAGCCTGGAGGCGTTCTGCGCGCCGGGCTTCCACCCGATGGCCGAGGGCATCGCGGTCGAGGGCATGCGCCTGGTGCACCTCTCCCTGCTCGACGCCTTCCGGGACGGAAACGACCTCGTGGCCCGCGCGCGCATGATGGCGGCCTCCAGCATGGGCGCGACCGCGTTCCAGCGCGGCCTGGGCGCGATGCACGCGATGGCCCACCCCATCGGCGCGGTGCTCGACGCCCACCACGGCACCATCAACGCCGTGGTGATGCCCTACGTGCTGCTGTTCAACCGCTCGGTGATCGAGGACCGCCTCGCCCGCCTCTCCGCGTACATGGGGCTGCCCAAGGGCGGCTTCACGGGCTTCCTGGACTGGGTCCTGGGCCTGCGGGAGCAGCTCGGCATCCCCCACACCACCGAGGCCCTGGGGGTCACCGAGGTGCTGATC
The DNA here is from genome assembly GCA_020632795.1 of Alphaproteobacteria bacterium. Classification (GTDB taxonomy): domain Bacteria; phylum Myxococcota_A; class UBA796; order UBA796; family CAJQPC01; genus JACKEV01. The sequence goes on along the minus strand of JACKEV010000014.1, from coordinate 150,316 downwards.
CCCCGGCTGGCCGAGATGGCGGCGGTGGACCCCAGCGCGGGCACCAACCCCCTCAAGCTGACCCCCCAGAACCTGGCGGTGCTCCTGGAGAAGACCCGCACGGGTGATCTCTCTTGAGGGAGCTGCTCATCGTCCAGACCGGGACCTCCCACCCCGACGTGGTGCCCCGGCTGGGCGACAACGACGACTGGTTCCTGGACGCCCTGCCCCCGGGCCGGGCGGGCTGCGACGTGGTGCGCCCCTTCCTGGGGGACGCGCTGCCCGACCCTGCGCCCTACCGGGGGCTGGTGCTGACCGGCTCCCCGCTGGGGGTGCGCGACGCGCTGCCCTGGATGACCGCGCTCTCCCGGTGGTCCCTGGACGCCCTGCACGACGGGACCCCGGTGCTGGCGGTGTGCTTCGGACACCAGCTCCTGGGCGAGGGGCTGGGGGGCCGGGTGGAGAAGAACCCCAACGGCCTGGAGTGCGGGGCGGTGGAGGTCGGTCTGACCGAGGCCGGCCGGGCCAGCCCCCTGTTCGCCGGGCTTGAGCCCACCCTGGTGGTGCAGGCCATGCACAACGACGTGCTGGTGAAGCCCCCGCCCGGCGCGACCCGGCTGGCCGGCAACGCCAACACGACCTGGCAGTCCTTCCAGTGGGGCCCACGGCTGCACGCGGTGCAGTTCCACCCGGAGATGCGGGCCAGGGTCGTCGGGGCCCTGCTGGAGGCCCGCGCGTGGCCGGGGGAGGTCCGCGCCAGCAGCGACGGGCAGCGGATCCTGGACAACTGGTGGGGGATGATCACGGGGTAGGGCGTGCCGTCTCCACCCATCGCCGGTCTGGACTCCCCTTCAGGGAGTACACTGGATGCCTGCCCATGCGCTGCCTCCCGCTCACCGCCGCACTGCTCGCGCTGTCTCTGGGGACCGCCTGCGTGCCGCTGAGCGCGCGCACTTCGGGCGCGGTGGTGACCGGCAGCCTGGAGGCCCTGCAGGCGCCCGAGAACCAGGCGCACATCGAGGCGCTGCTGTCGGATCCGGCGGTGGCGGCGGCGGCGCAGCGCCTGGCGGCGGCGTCGCTGGCCGGGGCGATCGACGGCCTGAGCCGGCCGGAGTACGAGGCCCTGCTGGCCCAGCGCAGCGCGGCCTTCGTCGACGCCCTGACCCCTCCGCTCTCGGCGGCGCTGCGCACGGAGATCGGCCCCATCGTGCGCGCCGAGCTGGTGGCGGCGGTGCGGGAGTCCGCCCTGGCCCTCTCCGAGGACCCCACCCGGCGCCAACTGACCCACTTCGTCACCGCCATGACCGCGTCGGTCACCGACACGCTGGCCCCCCGGCTGTGGGCGAGCGCGGGCCAGGGGCTCCAGCAGGACGTGGGCCCGGCCCTGCAGGCGGTCGTCACCGACCAGCTCGGGCCGGCGCTGGCCCGCACCCTGGAGCGCGACCTGGGCCCCGCCCTGCACAACACCGTGCCGCCCCTGGTCGCCGAGACCACCCGGCTGGCCACCCGGGAGATGCTCAGCGAGCTGAACACCGCCTTGAAAGGCGAGCTTGGGGAGACCCTCAAAAACGAACAGCGTTCGTTTTTCGGGAACGTCGACGACATCCTCGACGCCCGGACCGACGCCCTGGAGGCCTGGATCACCTCGATGGCGATCCTGTCCGCGGCGCTGGGGGCGCTCACCATCGGGCTGGCCTGGGCGTGGTGGCGCTCCCGGAAGGGCGCCGCGCTGCGCCAGTCCACGGTCGAGCTGCTGACCGGCGTCATCAAACAGCAGACCCTCCTGGATCCACAGACCCGCGCGCTGGTGCAGGCGGTGAAGGAGACCGGGCAGGACACCCCCCAAGGAGCCTGGCTCTCGTCGTTCCTCGACGAGCGGCGCCACTTGAAGGTAGACCTGGGCGAACCGGAGCCGACACCCCATGAGACCGACCCTCCTCCTCGCGAGCCTGCTGCTGGTGGTGGGCTGTGACCGCCGCAAGGGCGACCCCGACGCCGAGGACGCCGTCTGCGTCGACGAGGGCGAGCCCCCGCCGCGCCAGCTCCGGCTGCTGACCCGGCGGGAGTACAACCGCACCGTCTCCGACCTCTTCCGGCTGGACGACGTCCGCACCTGCACCTGGGACAGCGACTGCCTGGTCGAGTCCGAGTCCTGCGTGGGCGGGACCTGCGAGCCCGACCCCTGCAACCTCATCACCTTCCGCTTCGCCGCGAACGGCAACACCTACGACAGCGTCCATGTCGCGGGCACCTTCAACGGCTGGTCCCCCACCGTCGACGGCGGCTGGCCCATGACCTACCTCGCCGACCGCGACCTCTGGGTGACCAAGCAGGTCGTGGACGACGGCGAGCACCAGTACAAGTTCGTCATCAACGAGTCCGACTGGGCCCCCGACCCCAACAACCCCCGCACCACCCCCGATGGCTACGGCGGGGACAACTCGGTGCTCACGGTGGACTGCGCCGACGCCGCCGACGCGGTGTTCAACGCCGCCGCCGACTTCCCCGTCGAGAGCCGGCCCCAGGGCTTCTACTACGACAACAACGTCGACGCGGGTCTGGTCACCTCGGTGCACGTCGAGCAGTACCTGCGGGCGGGGCAGACCCTGGTGGAGCAGGCCCTTCGCGAGCCCCAGGCCCTGACCGGCTGCGCGTTGACCGAGGACGGCTGCGTGGAGGGCTTCCTGAGCGACTTCGGGGGCCGGGCCTTCCGCCGCCCCATGCGGGACGAGGAGCTGAGCCGCTACATGGCCCGGGTCGAGGCCGAGGACGACGTCGAGGCCGGGCTCTCCGTGGCCCTCCAGGTCATGCTCTCCTCGCCGTACTTCCTCTACCGCTTCGAGATCGGCGAGCCCACCGAGGGCGGCCACCACCGGCTGAGCGGCTACGAGACCGCCGCCGCGCTGTCCTACCTGTTCTGGGGCACGATGCCCGACGACGCGCTGCTGGAGGCCGCCGCGAGCGGGGCCCTCGACAGCGCCGAGGGCGTCGAGGTCGAAGCGCGGCGCCTGCTCGCCGACCCCCGCGCCCGCGACGTCATCGGTACCTTCGGCGTCCAGTGGCTCGGTGTGGAGGGCGTCCCCGCGATGGACCGCAGCGCCGCGCTCTACCCCGACTACACCGACGCCCTGGGCGCGGACATGCTGGAGGAGACCCGGCGCTTCGTGGAGACGGTCGTGTTCGACGGCGGGGGGCGCTGGACCGAGCTGATGACCGCAGAGACCACCTGGGTCAACCCGCGGCTCGCCGCCCTCTACGGCCTGCCCGCGCCGGAGGACGGCTGGGCGCTGGTGGCCACCGCCGACGGCCGCGCCGGGGTGCTGGGGCAGGCCAGCGTGCTCGCGGCGACCGCGCACTCCGACCAGACCTCCCCGGTGCGCCGCGGCCTGTTCGTGCGGCAACGCCTGCTGTGCCAGGACCTGGGCACCCCACCCCCCGACGCCGGGGGCGTGCCCGACGTGGACCCCAACGCCACCACCCGCGAGCGCTTCGACCAGCACACCTCCATCGAGAGCTGCCACTACTGCCACCAGTACATCGACGAGGTCGGCTTCGGCTTCGAGTCCTTCGACGCCGTCGGGGCCTTCCGCGCCCACGACAACGGGCTGCCGGTGGACAGCCGGGGCAACATGAACGACGTCGAGGGCATCGGCACCGACACCCACGCCGCCTTCGACAGCCCGGCGGGGCTGGGGGGCATCCTGGCGACCAGCGAGGCGGCCCCGACCTGCTTCACCACCCAGGTCTACCGCTTCGTGTACGGGCGCGAGGACGCGGCGGGCGAGGCCTGCGCGATCACGGACGCGCACGACCAGTTCGCCCAGGCCGACTACGACATCCAGGAGCTGCTCGTCGCCGTGGTCACCGACCCCGGCTTCCGGCTGCGGAGGGAGGCGCCATGATCCGCAACCCCCGGCTCTCGCGGCGGGGCCTGCTGCGCGCCCTCGGCGGGGCGGCGCTGGCCGCGCCCTTCTACCGCCTGCTGCGCCCGGGGGTCGCGCGGGCCTACCCCGACGACGCCCAGCGGGTCATCTTCTTCTACTTCCCCGACGGGGTGGCCGGGCCCAGCCAGGACGGCGAGCCCAGCCTGTGGCACTGCACCGGCAGCGAGTTCGACTTCGGCTTGAGCCGGCAGCTCGAGCCCCTGGCGGCGTTCAAGGACGACTGCGTCTTCCTGAACGGCCTGTCCATGGGCGGCACCGACAGCGGCAGCCACCCCGGGGGCGCCAAGAAGCTCCTGACGGCGGTGGACTACGGCAACGGCGAGTCCATCGACCAGGTCCTGGCGCGCACGGCGGGGGCGTCGATGCCCTGGCGGCACCTGTACCTGGGGGCGATGGCGAACATGAACAACGCCTCGGGGGACAAGCACATCTCCTACCCCAGCGCCGGCCAGTCGATCACCCCCGAAGACAACCCCCGGCGGGCGTTCGAGCTGATCTTCGGCAGCGCGGTCCCGGCCGGCGACGGCGGCGAGGTGGTCGAGGACACCACCCGGGCCAGCGTCATCGACGGCGTGCTCGACGAGCTGACCCACCTCAAGACCGAGCTGGGCGGGGCCGAGGCGGCGAAGCTCGACCTGCACCTGGAGGCGGTGCGCGAGGTGGAGCAGCGGCTGCAGGGCACGACCGGCGGGGTGGTGGACGCGGCGAGCTGCGAGGAGCCCCGCATCGACACCGGGGCCTTCGACGACAGCCAGCTCTACGAGCAATCCCTGTTCCCCGAGATCCTGCGGGCGCAGATCGACCTGATGGTGCTGGCGATGTCCTGCGGCGTGACGAAGGTGGGGACGATCCAGGCCAGCCAGCACACCAGCGAGCTGATCATGAGCCGGTTCCCGGGGACGGAGATGTACGACCCCGGCTACGACATGCGCAGCCACCAGGCCAGCCACTACGGCGCCAGCCACAACGAGGCCAGCCGGGAGTTCACCAGCTACGTGGCCCAGCGCCGCTGGTGGGTCTCCCAGCTCGCCTACCTGCTGGAGCAGCTCGACGCCCGCCCCGAGCGGGACGGCACGATGCTGGACTACAGCCTGGTCGTGCTGTGCACCGAGGTGTGCGATGGCAACACCCACCTTCATGACAACATGCCCTTCGTGCTGGCCGGGCGGGCCGGGGGGCGGCTGTCGACGGGGCGGCTGTTGGACTACGGCTACCAGCGCCACAGCGACCTGTGGATCTCGGTGGCCCACGCGATGGGCGAGCCGCTGACCTGGTTCGGCGAGGCCAGCTCCGGGCCGCTGTGGGGGCTGGTGTAGCCGGCTACTTAAGGACGGCGTCGGGGTCGAGACCGGCGGCCTCCAGGGCGGCGCGGGCTCGGGCGAGGCGGGCTTCGGTCTGGTGGCGGTCGGCCTCCGCCTGCTGGCGATCGGCGTCGGCCTGCTGGCGCTCGGCTTCTGCCAGCTGGCGTTCGGCTTCCGCTCGCTGACGCTCGGCTTCTGCCTTCTGGAGTTCGGCTTCCGCCTGCTGGCGCTCAGCTTCTACCCTCTGGAGTTCAGCCTCCGCCTGCTGGGCCTCGATCTTCACCCGCTCCAGCTCCGCCTGGGTCTCTTCCAGCTTGCCCTGGGCGACCTCCAGCGCGGCGTGGGTCTCCTCCCACTCCCGCTGGCGGGTCCGCTGCTCCCGGAGCGCCTCGCGCCGGGACACGTAGGCCCAGTAGTCCTCGCCCAGCGCTGCGATCCGGTTCAGGGTGCCCATGGCCTGCCTCATCTCGGGGGTGTTCATGCGTGGCGGAAGCTCGGTCCACTGACCCGCCTCTTTGAAAAAGTAGACCCAGCGGTCCTCGTCATCAAGGGCATCGTCGTCTTCACGCCACTTGGGCAGCTCCAGGAGGTGGATGTCGAGGTGGTCGCTCAGGCGCACGCCGTGCGCCACGTCGACCAGGCGGAAGCGGTGGTGGAAGGCGGGGGCGTCGTCCAGCAGCACGTCGTCCAGCAGCCAGATCGAGGCCACCGGCTGCAGGGCGCTGTAGTCCTCGCCGTGGCCGAGCTGCTGCTGGTAGACGTCGGCCCAGGTGTAGACGATGCGCTGGATCAGCGCCGCGAACTTGGCGATCTGGACCTCGACCTGGAAGATGCGGCCGACCTGGTCGGTGGCCTTGACGTCGACGACGCTGAGCTTGTCGGCGGCGTACTCCCGCTCGTTGAAGGGGTTGAGGAGGGTGACCGAGGCGATGGGGACCTCCGGGCGGAGGACGGCGTTGAGGAAGTGGACGAGGAGATTGGAGTTCTCGGGGGAGCCAAGGAGGCGTTTGAAAGCGTAATCCACGGTGGGATCGATCGGGGTGTGCATGGGGGTGTCCTGTTGTTGGTTGCGAATCATCGATAAACCGAAAGCAATATATACGCAAATACGCATATCAAATTCGTCCCGATTCCTCAGGGAATGTTGCATTGCAGCATCACCAGCCGTAGCGACCCCTCGTGTAGACTCCATGACGATGCTGACCCTGCTGGCCGCCCTCGCCGGATGCTCGGGCTCCGAGCCGCCACGCCCCCCGGACATCCTGCTGGTGGTGCTGGACACCGTGCGGGCGGACCACCTCGCGGTCTACGGGCACTCGCGGGACAACAGCCGGCAGCTCGCCGCGCTGGCGCAGGCTGGCGTGCTCTTCGAGGACGTCACCGCGCCGGGGGCGTGGACCTGGCCGAGCCACGCCTCGCTGTTCACCGGGCTGCCGCCCTGGCAGCACGGCGCGCACCAGAACCCCGAGGTGCTGATCACCGCCAGCGAGACGGCCTGGTCCAAGGACAAGCTCGACCCCGAGCTGCCCACCCTGGCGGAGCAGCTCGCGGCGGCGGGCTACCGCACCGAGGCCCACGCCACCAACGACCTGCTGGCCCCGGAGCTGGGCCTGACGCGGGGCTTCGCGGTGGCGAAGACCTACGACAACGACGTCGAGACCGTCGCGGCGGCCCGCGCCGCGCTGCAGGTGGACGACCCCCGGCCGCTGCTGCTCTTCGTCAACCTGCTCAACGCCCACGCCCCCTACACGGTCGCCGAGAAGATCCCGTTCGCCGCGCAGCATCAGGCCACCCTGGAGGCCCCGCCCGCGTGGCTGGCGCCGATGGTGCGGACCGAGTCCGAGGGGGCCCTGTCCGTCGACCCCGACCAGCACGTCGGGGAGACCGGGGTGCGGGCAGACATGGCCTGGCACGCCGGCCAGCTCGACATCCCGGAGGAGGGGCTCGCGCTGCTGCGGGACCTCTACGACAGCGACCTGGTCGGCCTGGACCTGGGGCTCAAGGAGCTGCTGGACGCCTGGATCGGCAGCGGGCGGTCCCGCGAGGTGGTCGCGGTGACCTCAGACCACGGGGAGTACTTCGGGGAGCACCGGCTGCTGCAGCATTGCTGCACGACGTATACGCCGGTGCTCGGGGTGCCGCTGGTGCTCGCAGCACCCGGGCGCATCCCGGCGGGGCTGCGCTTGAGCGACCCGGTGCAGCTCCAGGACCTCCACCCCACCCTGCTGGAGCTGGCCGGGGTCGTGACCGAGCGCCCCGCGCGCTCCCTGCTGCGGCCCATCGAGGGCGAGCCCCTGGCCGGGCCGATCCAGGCGCGGGCCTGGCGCAGCGTACGCTGGGCGCAGCAGGCCGGGGGACTCTACACAGACTCGTATCGATACCACCGCGAGGGGGAGCGGGTCGTGGTGGTCCCCGACGCCGGGGTGCCGCAGCTCTACGACCTGTCCGCCGACCCGATGATGCTCCAGGACATCGCGCCCCAGCACCCGGAGGAGGCCGCCGCGATGGCGGAGCGGGCGCGGGCGTCGATCGTGGATCGGGAGAGCACGGGGATGCTGATGGCGCTGGATGATGAGACGATCCAGAAGCTGCGGGAGATGGGGTATATTGATTGAATACGGTCGTGGGATCAGCGGTTGAGGATCGTCAGGGCACGGAGAGCCAGGCCTGAACGACCTCCGCGGCGGCCTCAGTGGTCGCGTGTGTCCCCTCCCCTACCGGGGCGTCGGCCAGCGTCTCGTCTCCAGAGTCCCAGAGCTGCACCCAGAACGCTCCGCCGTCGATCGAGACCTCCGCCGCGCGACGGTCGGTGTGCAGGTAGAGGAAGCGGGCCGCGCCGACGCCGCGCCGCGATGGGCTCCAGGAGCGCGGTGAGTGTGTCGAGGAGGTGTATGGAGGAGGTCATGGGTCGCCCGCGATCCTGCCACACCCCGGGCACCTGGGGTACACTCCCGCCGACCTCGAAACCACTGGGGGTGACGTCGACATGCTCCTCTCTCTCGCCTTGATGAGCGCGCCGCTGGCCGCAGAGATCGCGGCGCCACTCAAGGTCGACCCGGGTGCCCTGGACACGATCGGCTTCACCCGCATCGTGCTGCGGGACGAGGACGCCTTCACCCTGGCCGTCGCCCCGGAGACCTGGCGACAGGTGGTGTTGGAGGAGCTGCGCGCCGCCGGCTACCCGGCACTGGGCGGCGAGAACCTGCTGTTCGACCAGGACCGCAGCGCCGAGGCCCGCTACCTGCTGGGGGGCGAGATCAGCGAGGGCTTCTGCGAGAGCGCTGAGGCCAACGCCCCCGAACGCCACCGCTGCGAGGTCGAGGTGACCTGGCAGCTCCTGGATCGCCGGGCGGGGGAGGTCGTCGAGATCTGGGCGACGCGGGGGACGTGGATGTCCGCCGACCTCAAGCAGGCGGTGGAATATGCCTTCCTGGGCGCGGTCCATGGGCTGCTCGCCGAGCACGGGCTGCCCGCCGCGCTGGTGAAGCGCCCCGATCCCCTGCTCGACGCGCCGAAGTGGGCCGACACGCTCACCCTCCAGGGCTGCGCGCGGGATCCCCTGAAGCTGCCCAACGGGCTGGACGAGGCCATGAACGCCACCCTGCTCGTCCGCAGCGGCGACGCGATCGGCGCTGGCGTGCTGATCTCCCCCGACGGCTTCGTGCTGACCGCCGCGCATGTGCTCCAGGATGGCGCACCCCAGGTGCAGACCCGGGCGGGCTTCTCCCTGCCCGCTGAGCTGGTGCGGGCGGACGCAGCCCAGGACCTCGCGCTGCTGGCGGTCGGCGGCGCGGGATTCCCCTGCCTGGAGACACGAGAGGCCCCGGTCACCGTGGGCCAGAGCCTCTGGGCGGTGGGCTCCCCGGGAGGCGAGGCCCTGGCCTTCTCGGCCTCCGCCGGCATCGTCAGCGGACTGCGCGCCTGGGAGGATGTCCAGTTCATCCAGACCGACGCCAGCCTCAACGCCGGCAACAGCGGCGGCCCGCTGCTCGACGAGGAGGGCCGCGTCATGGGGATCGTGAGCTGGAAGATCGCCGCGCCCGGCTTCGAGGGCCTGTCCTTCGGCGTGCCCGCGTCGGTGGTCCAGGAGCGCCTGGGGCTCGTGCTGGGGGAGGCCTCGGATCCCCGGCCGGAGGGCGGGTGGTCACCCACGCCGAAGCAGCCGACGCGGCTGCCGCCGCTGTTGCCCTCAGGGCCGACGAAGGCGGTGTACCCGGACCGGGAGCTGGAGTTCCCGGATGGGACGCCGGTGATGGACCCGGAGACATCTGTGTGGGATGTGTTCAACCGACGGACCTGGATCGGGCTGGGGACGGCGGTCAGCGGTGGGCTGCTCGTGGGTGGAACCTGGGCCTACTATCGAACGGACCCGCGGGTGGACGTGGTCACCTGGCAAAGCATGCAGTTCTTCAACGCCGTCGGTTGGATCGGCCTCATCGGCGGCTCCGGGTTGACCGCCCACGGGATTGTGTTCGATGAATTTGCACTCTCACCACGCGGTCTGGTCGTGTCGGGGAGGTTCTGATGCAGACGTTCCTCTGGCTGGGTGGCTGCCTCTTGATCGCGGAGCCGCCCTCAAGCGTCAACGGCACCAAGCATCCGTTCGATGTCCCGGACGACGCCGTGTTCACGCAGGTCGCCGTCGGAGGCGGCTCCGTGTGTGGTCTCACCGACGAAGGCTGGGTATTCTGTGAGTTCTTCGATCGTGGACCCGACGACATCTTTCATGAGCCTGAAGGGACCATCGTGGCGCTGGCTGGCGGAGGACTCTATGGAGACTACTGCGCAGTCAACGCCCGAGGGAAGCTGACGTGCTGGGGGTGGAGCTTCGACGACCCTGACATGTCGCCGCCGTCCGGATCCTCCTGGTCGACGGTGTCCGTGGGGGGAGGATCCGGGTGCGCACTCGACACGGACGGCTTCGCGACCTGTTTCGGTAATACGAGCGGCCCGGCCCCTCGAACCAGCACCCTCCAAGGGCTTCAGTTCTCACAGATCGATGTCGGGGAATACGGCTCGACCTGTGGAATCCTGATAAATGGTGAACCGATCTGTTTCGGATGGCTGGACGGCGACGCGCCGGTTGACCAGGCCATCACTCATGTGCAGGTGGGCACCGATGCCTGCGGTGTCATCCCGAGGGAGGGGCTCACCTGCTGGGGCTTCACCGCACCGGAGCAGACCTTGACGGGGAACATCGTCGCCCTGGAGGCCGGCGATTCCCACTTCTGTGCTGTGATGGGTGGCGGCGACATTCGCTGCATCGGAGACGCCGAGCACGGTGAGGCGAACGACCAGGACGGCGACTTCGTCGACGTCTCCGCGAGCCACGACCAGACCTGCGCGCTCACCCGCAGCGGACGCATCCGCTGCTGGGGGGACGTCAACGGCAACCGCTTCCCCTTCGAGTGACCCTCACCAAAGCTCCCCGTCCGACAGCGTCCGCCCGATCTTGAGGAACTCGTCCCGCGCCGCCTGCGCCAGCAGCGGCATCGTGACGGGCGTCGCGCGCTCCGCCGCCAGGAAGGCCGCGTGCAGGGCGATGTTGCGGATGTTGCCGCCGGGCACGTTGAGGCGGGCCAGGCGGACCGGGTCGAGGCCGGCGACCGGCACCCCCGGCGGGAACACCCCCTCCCAGATCCGCGCCCGCTGCTCCAGCGAGGGGAACGGGAAGTCCACGACGAAGCGCAGCCGCCGCAGGAAGGCGTTGTCGATGGCCTTCTTCAGGTTGGTGGTCAGGATGGCCAGCCCGGTGTAGCGCTCCATGCGCTGGAGCAGGTAGCTGACCTCGATGTTCGCGTAGCGGTCGTGGCTGTCCTTGACCTCGCCGCGCTTGCCGAACAGCGCGTCGGCCTCGTCGAACAGGAGCACCACCCCGCCCGCCTCAGCGGCGTCGAACACCCGGCGCAGGTTCTTCTCGGTCTCCCCGATGTACTTGCTGACCACCGAGGAGAGGTCAACCTGCACCAGATCGAGGCGCAGCGCGTTGGCCAGCACCTCGGCGGCGAGGGTCTTGCCCGTGCCGCTGCTGCCCGCGAACAGCGCCGTGATGCCCCGCCCCCGCCCCAGCCGCTGGCCGTAGCCCCAGCGCTCGTAGACCAGCCCCCGCTCCCGGACCTGGGCCCGGATCTGCTCCAGGGTTCGTACGACATCCGGGGGCAGCACCAGATCGTCCCAATCGGCGGTGGTCTCGATGCGGCGGGCCAGGCCGTCGAGGCGGGTCCTGGACTGGACGCGGCAGCGATCCCACAGGCGCGCTGCAGGCGGTTCGTGCGCGGAGGCGCCGGCCGCCGCCAGGGCGACTGTGCGGATCGCCCCGGCGCTGAGGTTGAACTGGGTGACCATCGCGTCGATGGCCGACGGGCCCACCGCGAGCGCGCTGCCCTCCAGGGCCTCGCGCCAGAGGACCCGCTGCTCGCCCGAGGTGGGGCGGCCGACCTCAAAGCGCACGATCGGTCGGACCCGCTGGCGCAGCGGCTCCACCCGGGACAGCAGCCAGGGCGCGTCCAGCGGCTCGATCAACTCCAGCGCGCGGCGGACCGTGGACTCATCACAGTCCTCCAGGTCGAGCAGCACCCGAACCCCCCGCAGGCGGGCCTCCCGAGCGAGCAGCGCGCCGATGCGCTCGGCGGCGTCCAGCTCGGCGGGCAGCTTCCAGGCGTCGAGGCGGCAGAGGGTCCCCCCCTCGGCCTCCGCGCACCAGGCGGCCAGCCCCAACACGTCCTCGGGGCCTGGCCCCTGGAGCTGGATGAGCGGCGGCGGGGACGACGCCCACAGCGCCTGGAGCTGCGCCGCCTGGGCCGCGTGGCTCTCCGGGAGCCGCCAGGCGGGCGCCACCAGCCGAAGGAGCGGCGCCAGCTCGGCGTTGAGGTGATCGACCCCCATCAGGCGGTTGAGGAGCTGCTCGTCGAGGCGCAGCAGGCTTCGGATGAGGTCATCCGGGGACTCCATCCGGAGGACATGCCAGCGCCGCAGCGGCGCCTCCGGGGAGACCACCGACCAGGGGGTGTCGGGGAACACCGTCATCGCCAGGCCGACCGTGACGCGATGCAGGCCGGGGATCCCGTGGGCGAGCGCGCACATGCGGGCGATGTCCGGGTCGACGTCGCAGCCGAGGACCAGCAGCAGCAGGCGCCGGGCGTCGTCACACAGCTCGAGCGCGGCGCACAGCTCGTCGAGCGCGGTGCGGCGCTCGGAGGGTTCGGGATCGTCAGGTGGCGGCAGCTTGACCGGGTGGCCCGCCCGCTGGAGGTGGGTCAGCAGCGCCCGTCGGATGGGGCGCAGCGCCCGCGCGAGGTCCAGTTGGTGTGTGTTCACAGCCCCGCCAGGGTCTGGGCGGCGACCTTGGACAGGAGCGGGTCCTCCGCCTCCGACCACGCTCGGATGCCCTCCCGGAGGCCGGCCCCCTTCACCACGCGCGCCGCGAGCAGCCCCAGCAGCACCTCGGCCCGGTCCGCGCTGGCCAGGAGCGCCTGGACGCGCGTCGCGTCCAGCAGGGGCAGCGCCTTCGCCAGGCCCCGGGCCCGCCCACCCCGGACGTCGAGCATGCGCAGCCGGACCGCCGGGTTGAAGGTGTAGATCAGCCGAACCCGGCCGCGCCGCCAGGTGGCGAGTTCAGGCTCCCCGGGGATGAGCGAGGCCAGCCCGGAGCCGACCCGAACGCTCTGCCAGCCGAGAGCCTCCAGCCGGGCGTCCAGCGCGTTGAAGGTGAAGTCGGGGTCGAGCACGAGGCCAGGCATGGGGCTCCCGGGTGGATCAGGGAGAGCGTGACATGGCGACGGGCGAGGGGGCGGACAGGGGATGGGGGGCGGTCAGGATGTGGCGCTGCTCAGGGCCTCGCGAGCGTCGGCGGCGACGCTGCGGTCGGGACCATCGCCGCAGGCGAGGGTCTCCGCGAAGCGATGGGCCTGGGCAGCGAACCAACGGACGGTGAGGCTCGCCTATGGCAGACGATCCCGACGCATCCACCACCAGCCCACGACCACCGGCTGCTCCTGCTCGAGATCCTGCAGTGCGAGGACCGCTCCACGAAGAACGCTCTTTACACGCCGCAGCTTCAGCAGATCGTCGCGGGAGACCCGGGTCAGCTCCACCGGGCCATCGGCCACATGGCGCCGCGCCGGCTCGGCTTGAACCAGGACGCCCTCAAGGAGGTCCCAGAGTTCGGCAGGGTCCCGGATCGTCCCAGACTTCGCGCCCAACCGATGGATCAAGCCGGACCTGAGCACGACCTCAGAGAGCACGGCCCCATCACGGGCCTGCGGATCCTGACGGATCGCCATGCGGAAGGCATGGACCGCAAGCTCACCGAGGACTTCACGCCTGGATGACGTCACATCGTCGTTCGGTGTGTTGGCTGTCATGGCGGCCGCCTCTGCGATGGCAAGCCAGGCCAGCCCACTCTCCGAAGGACACGCCCGGAGCCAGGCTCGGAGCCGCTCCGTTGGCCACGCCAGCAGTTCACCAGGGGTAGGGGTCATGGGAAATCCACATCGATCTTGGCGAAAGCCTCTCGGCCAAGGGCGACCACCTCAGCAGAGACCTCCGCGGACATTCCATTCATGAAGTGCCCGCTGTGCGGTGTGATCTCAAGCCCGAAGTGCTGCCCACCAGATGAAGCGATCTGAGCTTGTCCTGCTGCGCGCACTGGCCTGCCTCCAGAGAGTACGGCGTGAGATATCTCTACCCCATTCCGAGTGTGAGGCCCCACGATCAACTCCCCCGACTCTGTGATGATCCACTTGATCGGGCCGTCGTTGACGAGCGCCTCGAAGCCCTCCGCGCCCGCCTTCATGGGCTTCACGCCTACGGACTCCGCAATGCGAAGTTCAGTCGCCAAGCCCTCAGGCACCTGATTTCGTAGAAGCCGTCCGCCTTCAGGATCCGTGATCTTCGCGAAGATCCTGGACGGTTGAGCCGAGTCCAGCGCGTCGTCGAGCCAGCTCGGTGCAGCCTCGCCGAGATCCATCGCGCGCAGCTCATCCTGACGGCGGGAGAGGATCTCCAGACTCTGCGCAGCCTCTTCGCGCAGCAGCGGGTCCGCGCTCAGATCGTCCACGATGCGCCGCTGGGCGTCGACCTCGATGGTCAGCTTGGCCTCGTAGGCGGCGAGCTTCTCGTCCACCGACATCTCGGCCCACTTCACCAGCCGCGTCTCGTCGAGCAGCTTGAACTGCTCGGAGAACTCATCGGAGGCGAGCTGCTTGAGGTGGATGGCCTCCTCCTGGATGTAGCGGGGATCGGCCCCTTCCCGGACCAGGATGCGCGGGTGTCCGTCCTCCAGCAGGACCACGGCCTGGGCCTTGCGGCTGCCCATCATCCCGGTGAATACCTTGTCGGGCACCACCGCGATGGACACCTCCCCCAGCTCCCTCCGCACAGACCAGGGCAGCACCTCCTTGAGGGCGTCGGTGTACCGGGTGGCGGCGCCTGCCTCCTGCGCCTCGGCGAGCCCTCGGACGAGCGCGGCCTGGTTGGTTCCCAGCTCCTGCGCGGCGTGGACCAGCAGCGTATCCCCGACCTGCAAGGCCTTGGCGGCATGAAGCACGCCCCCGAGGTCGAGCCCGAGGCCCAGCCAGGCCAGGGCCACCCACTTCCACTGCCCGTCCAGCTCATCGGGGTGGACGAAGGACTCCCCAGGGTTGAGGTCCGTGCGCGACGCGGCGTCCCGGCGCAGGTAGTCGTCGGTGACCCGCACGGCGTCCACGCCCCCCGCGGTGGCCGCCCCCACCGCCAGCCCGACCCCCACCGGCCCGGACACGAACGCCGCCGCGATACCAAGCACCAGGCTCAGGCCGGCCAGCGCCAGGTCCACCATGTGGCGGTTCTCCTTCACCTCATCGGCGTGCGCGTAGATCAGCTTCGCGCGCTCCTCGTCCATCCCCAGGCTCGCCACCGTGGCCTGGACCACCGGCCGAATCGTCCACAGCGAAAGGTTGCCCTTGAGGACGTTCTCCTGGGTCTTGTCGATGCCCTCCAGCACCGCCTCCAGCTCCCTCTTCAGCGTCCGCTGGATCTTCCAGTCGCTGTCCTTGGCGAAGTCCTCCTTGTCGTCCACCCGATCCACCAGCGGCTGAGGCGCCACCAACGCGCTCCGCTGTGCCTCGAGAACCGCCAGCTCGATCTCAACGATCGGAAGCTTCTCCCTGGCCAACGCCCGGCTGGGCTCCATGCCCTGCTCCCACTCATCCTCCGTCAGATTCCATCTGGTGTTACGATATCCTGGATACCGAGCGTTGAGGGTCGAGCGCATCCGGGCGGCGCTCTCCTCTTTCGGCTCGATCCGGCGGTCGGCCTCCGCGATGAAGCGGGCTGCGTTGCGGATCTCCTCGATCTCTGTGGAGGACAGTCCCCGCTCCAGGTCAGCCTCGTATACTCTGGCCTCGCGCTCGCTCGCCGCCAGCAGCACGAGCGCCACTTCCTGCATCACCGCCTCGAAGGCCGCAAAGAGCTGCTCCCCCTTCAGGTTCGCGAGGCCTGTACCGAACACCTCGATGAACGGCGTGGCGAGCTTCTCGCTGCGGAACACGTCCGGCTCGGCGAAGATCATCCAGTTGCCGGCACGGGTCTGCTGGATCGTGAAGCTATCCTCGGTGACGAAGCCCCAGACCTCAGGCTCTCCCTTGATCCGCGTGAGCCCATGCGCGCTCGGGTTCTTGATCGCGCTGTCCAGGGTGTAGGCCACGCTGACACGATCGAAGTCCTCCACGTCCGCGAGCGGGTAGATGGCGTGGACGCCCGCCTCGTCGGGCGTCAGGATCACGTAGGGACGGCGGGCGGCTTTGGCGGCGGCGACCGCCATGTCCAGCTTGGGGTAGCGCGCCCCGGGGCCGCCTCCGATGCGCAGCACCTCCTCCTCTTCGACGAAGCCCAGGTGGCTCCAGACCCCCACCTGGATGCCCGCCCGCTCCGGCGGTGCGACGCCCGGCGCCTCCGACGGGCGGAGGGACGGCGGCAGCTGCTCGGGGAGCGAGACCACCGCCTCCGGCGCCCCCTCCTCGGCGGGCTCGCTCCGGTCCGGGAGCGACATCACCGGCTCGCCCGCCCCCGCCGCGGGCGCTTCGGGTGCGGGCTCCACGGGCGGGGCCGTCGGCGCTTCGGGCGGGGATACATCGGCCACGGGCTCGGCCGCCGCCGGCTGTGACATCCTGGCGTCGGGCTCCTCCTCTTCGTCGGGGTCCGCGTCGCTCTGCTGCATCTCCGCCAGCGACACGTAGGCCAGGCCGTCCTCGTCTTCTTTCTCCTCCTCGCTCAGCAGCGGCTCGCTCGACAACGCCTCCTCGCCCCCCAGCGGGAACCGGTGAAGCTGCGCACCCGGCGTCGCCTGTGGTCGCACCCGATGGCCTGCCAGCGCGCCCGCCACCACATGCGACGCCTCTCGCTCCGCCGCGTCCCCCGGACGGCTCAGCAGCGGCAGACCCGCCCCAAGGGAGGACGCTCCGCGGTGCTGCATCACATGCGCCAACTCGTGCGCCACCACCTCCCGGCTCGGACGCGTGCTCCCGAACAGGATCGACGCACCGTCCGTTACCGCGTCCGCCGACAGCGCCCCCAGTGTTGAGCTGCCCCCCAGCCAGGTCTGCACGTCCCCGAAGCTCGCACCGAAGCGCGCCTCCATCTCCTGGCGATGGGGGAGCGGGCACGTCGGGCCCGCCACCAGGCTCGGGCCCTCGCTCAGCGACACCCCCAGCGCCGACCGGGGCGGCGGTGAAGGCTTCCCCGGCGCCTTCGCCGACGTGCCGATCTGCCCGGGACCCTTGGGCTTCGTCACGCGCGCGCTGGACATCGGGCCTCCTGGCGTTCTCCCTCAGCGTAGAGGGCGGAGGCGGCTGTTTCGGTCCGGCCGGCGAGGACAGTCGCTGTCCGGGTCAGCGCGCGGACAACACTTCGGCGCAGGCGTCCAGGTAGGCGACAAGCCGCTCGATGAGGCCCTGGCGCTCATCGTCCTCGATGAGGGCGTAGCGCTCGCTGCGATAGAATGCGTCTTCGGTGGAGACACCCAACCGCTCGGCCACGTCGATCCGCCCGTGCACGCAGCCGGCGTCGACGGCTTGGCCGGGGGTCCACCAGCCCAGGTTCAGCGAGCTGAGGACCCCAGCCATCTCGTGCTCCTCCAGGATCTCGAACACAAGGGTCCGGGGGACGGAGAGCAGCACGGTCCGCTCCAGCAGCGCGCGGCGGCGGGGCTCCGGCCAATCGGCGAGCCGGTCGCCTGCGCCCAGGTCGTCGGTGAGGACGAAGCCGGTGGCCGGGGCGTTCTCATAGAGATCGACGCGCAGCTCGACAGGCGCGTCGGTCGCCTCGCGCAGGGCTTCGGCCAGCTCAACCCACATGGGGTGGGGGCCGAGGCGGGGCTTGCCGTTCGCGGGCATCGCGCGCGGGGGCGGGGTGGATAGGATGGTGATGGGGGCTGGCTCGGAAGGCATCGTCGGTTCACGCTTCAAATGGGAACGACATCGATCAAGACGTTGAAGTCTACCAGGGACTCATCGCCGCGCTGGACACCGAACTCTGCCAGTATCGCGTTGTGTTCAGCGATCTTGGCCTGCTCTGCTTCCCGGCTCACCTTCGCGGCCTGGTGCTCCAGGATGTCCATCAGATATCCTACCGGCTTGCTCTTCCCTCCCTGGAGTACGATGTTTTGTATCTTGTGCCCGGATTGGATGAGAGGAGTTGTGATGTAGGTGACGGTGTGAGTAGTCTTCACGGCTTCCTGAATATCGACACCCCTCTTGATGTCAGCCGCGAGCGAAGCGATCGTACGGAGATTCTCAACGCGGTTCATCTTCACCTGCCTGAGTTGACCGAATGCAACCCCCAGAATCTTCATCTGGCGCAGGGTGATATAGGTGGCTGTGGGAGTGCCCCGCACAGGATCCAGGGGGTTCGGAACCGGAATCCACTTGGGGATTCCTCTGAGGAAGGCGGCCTCCGCGACGAGTTGACCCGTCGATGGATCGTAGGCTCTTGAAAACGACCCGATGTTTCCGTCCGGGCCCGTTACATCTGTATGTGCATACCTCACCCCATTGCGTTCCCGGATCGGCGCATCCTTGAACTTCCATCCTGGCGGCTCGTATTCAATGTCCAGGTTCCTGTACAGACCAGGGATCGGCTCCGTGACGTGCGCCTTCTTCGCGAACACCCGCGGCGGCTGCTCGATGTCCAGCGCGTCGTCCAGCCACTCCGGCTCGGGGCCTCCCTCCTTCATCGCGCGAAGCTCGGCCTTCCGGGTGCTCAGGACCTTCAAGCTCTCGCTGGCCTCCACGACCAGATCAGGATCGGTGGCCGGGTCGTCCAGCAGCCTCCGCTGCGCGTCGATCTCGATGTCCAGCTTGGCGCTGTACGCGGCGATCTTGTCCTCCAACTCCATCCGCGCCCAGCCCTGGAGGCGGGCCTCGTCCAGCAGCTCGAACTGATGCTTGAAGCCCCCGGAGTGGAGCTGCTCCAGGTGGACCGCTTCCTCCTTCAGGTATCGCGGGCTCGCCCCCTCGCGGATCAGGATGCGGGGCGTGTCGCCCTCAAGCAGCAGGACGACCTGGGCCTTGCGGCTCCCCATCATCGCGGTGAACTGCGCCTCGGGGATGACGGCGATGGGCACGTCGGCGTATCGCGCCCGGACGGCCTCGGGCAACGCGTCCATCAGCGCCGTCCGGTAGGGCGCGGCCAGCGCCGGGGGCTGCGTCTCCGCGAGTCGCCGCGCCAGAGCCCCAGGCTCACGGCTCATCTCCCTGGCGGCGTCTGCGAGCGCTGCCTCCCCGGCGCGCAGGGCCCGGGTCGCCCGTACGACATCGAGGACATCCAACCCCAGCCCCGCCCAGGCCAGGACCACCCACACCCACTGCCCCTCTACCTCGGAGGGATCCACCAAGGAGTTCGAAGGATCGACGTCGGTCCGAGACGCGGCGCTCTCTACGATGTAGTTCTCCGTGATCCGGGAGGCGTCTACCACGCTGACAGTCGCCGCACCGACCGCCAAGCCCACCCCCACCGGCCCGGAGACGAACGCGGCGGCGATCCCCAGCCCGAAGCCCAGCACGGCCAGCGCGATGTCCACCATCTCGCCCTCTTGCTTGAGCCGAGCGGCGTGCTCGAGCACCTCCTTGGCGCGCTCCTCGTCCAGCTGGAGGCTCGCCACTGTCGCTGCCACGACCGAGTCGATCGTCCATAGCTGCAGCCGCCCACTCAAGACGTTGGACTGGGTGTCGTCGATGCCCTTGAGGACCGTGTTGAGTTCCTTCCTCAGCATCCGGTTGGCCTCGGCGTCGCTCGCTTTGGCGAAGGCCTCCTTGTCCCCGACCCGATCGACCAGCGGGAAGGGCTCAACCAAGCTGGAGCGGTAGGCCTCAAGCGCCCTCAGATCGCCCTCCAGCTCCGGGAGCGCCTTCGCGGCCTCGCTCTGGCGAGCGGCTTGGAGTTCGTCCCTCCTCGTCGGACTTCCAGCCTCGTCCTTGATGCTGATGTAGGTGTCCCCTTCCAGGGTTCTGGTATGCCGCCGGGCCTCCTTCTCCCGTGCGGCGATCTCGCGATCCGTATCCCCGATGAGCGCGGCAGCGCCCTGGATCTGCTTGAGTTCCTCTGGTGGAAGTCCACCTCGGAGCCTGTTCTTGAGGCTCTTCGCCTTCTGCTCACTCACCTCGAGCAGATAGAGCGCCAGCTCCCGCATGACCGCCTCGACGGCAGTGATGAAGTCGTCGCCCTTCAGGTGCCCCAGGCCCTGGCCGAACACCGCCGTGAACGGCGTCACCAGCTCATCGCCTCGGAAGACCTCAGGCTCGATGAACTGCATCCACTGGCCAGGGGTCTTCTGGAGGATCGTGAACCCGTCTGAGGTCACGAACGCGACGACCTCGGGCTCTCCGGTCACCCGCGCGTTGACGTGTTTGCCCGGATCGCTCGTGTGGATGTCGAAGAACACCGTGTTCTCGCGATCGAAGTCGTCTGCGTCAGCCAGGTCGTAGAGGTCGAAGCGACCATCCGTCGATCGCCGAACCACTTGGGGCCGTCGGCGCGCCTTCGCGGCCGCGATGGCCATGTCCCGATCGGGGAACTGCACCCCCCACTCGTCCGCGATGTAGAGGTCGCGCTCTCTGCGGAACAGACCTGGTGGTTGCCAGGTGCCGACCCGCTCGCCCTCCAACCCGGTTGTCGGGAAGATCTCCGGTTCCTCCGCAGCGACCTCTTCTGCCTCGTCACGCTGCCTGACGGCCAGCGAGCCCCCGGTGTCCCCGAACCGATGCCACAACGCCCCCGGCGCCGCCCGCGCCCGCACCCCCCGCGCCCCCGCCAGCACCCGCTCCGCCACCTGCCCCGCCTCCCGCTCCGCGGCGTCCCCGGGGCGGCTCAACAGCGGCAGGCCCGCCCGATCCCCCGGGTGGGCGCGGTGCTGCAGCACGTGAGCCAGCTCATGGGCCACGACCTCGCGGCTGGGGGTCGCGCTGGCGAAGAGGATCGCCTCCCCGTCGGTCACCGCCCGCGCGGACAGGCGCCGCAGCGTCGAGCTGCCGCCCAGGTAGGCCCGGACCCCCCCGAAGCGAGCCCCGAAGGCCGCCTCCATCTCCCGGCGGTGGGGCAGCGGCCGGGCCGGACCGGCCTCCAACGAGGGGCCCAGGGTCGACAGCGTCGGCGGGCTCGGCGCGGGACGCCGGGGGCGAGGCTTGGGCGGGACCGGCGCCGACGCCCGCGCGACGGGCTTCGCGACTCGGGTGCGGCGCATCCTGCCCTCCTGGCTGCTTCGGCGGCACCCTCAAGGTAGAGGCAGGGTCGTGCAGTTTCGGTCCACCCCCGGCGGACAGAAGCGGGGGTGGAGACGCGCCCTCAGAACCTACCCGGCCGCCGCCTCCAGGTGCGCGAGCAGCAGCGCCAGGAAGCGCGCCGGGGCCTCCAGGTGGGGCGAATGCCCGCAGTCCGGCAGGACCTCCTCCCGCCAGGCCCCGCCGTTGGCCCCGTAGCGCTCCAGCACCGCTCGGATCTGTCCCACCATCGGCTGGGGTGGGAAGACCTCCGCGCCGGGCCAGCCCGGCACCGCGCCGAGCTGCCCCAGGAAGCCGAAGTCGAACAGGGAGTGGTCGGAGACGATCTGGTCGTCCGCCCCCCGGATCCACAGCACCGGGGGCCGGGGGTCGACGCCCGCGAAGGCCGAGAGATCGCAATGCCGGCCGGAGATCGCGTTGTTCATCCCCCGCGTGCCCGGGGCCACCCCCGGCCAGTTCGGCGAAGGCACCATGTCGCCGGGGTAGTGGTCGTCGCCGGTGAGGGTGGTCAGCATCGCCTGGACGAAGAGGTCCTCCAGGCGCGCCCCCGGGGAGAACGGCGGCTTGACGTAGAACGCCCGGAAGATCTTCCGAGGCGAGGTGTCCGCCTCCTCCGAGGCGTCCCCGCGCGCCAGCCGCGCGACGAAGTCCGGGTTGGCCGTGCCGCCGCCCGTGCCGGCGTGATCCGGCCAGCACGGCGCCCCGTCCAGCCCCTTCGTCCCGCCGAAGCCGAAGGGCGACATCGGCGACTCGAGCGTCAGAGAGACCACCCGCCCCGGGTGGTCGATGGCGACCTGCTGCACCACCCCGCCGCCCACCGACCAGCCCACCAGGTGCGCCCGCGCCACCCCCAGCGCGTCGAGCAGCGCCACGACGTCGTCGGAGAAGTCCCGCACCCCGCGGGTGGCGTCCACCGGGGCGGACTCGCTGTGCCCGT
Source organism: Alphaproteobacteria bacterium (assembly GCA_020632795.1). Taxonomy (GTDB): domain Bacteria; phylum Myxococcota_A; class UBA796; order UBA796; family CAJQPC01; genus JACKEV01. The sequence goes on along the minus strand of JACKEV010000014.1, from coordinate 128,403 downwards.
AACCCCGAAGGTCCACCGCCACCCCCCGGTATCGCGCCGGCAGCGCAGCCAGCGTCTCCGCGTAGAAGCGGGACGACGACACGTTGCCGTGCACAAACACGACGACCTCAGCCCCTTCGGGCCCGGCCTCCAGGAGGTGGGTGTCCAGGCGAGCGGTCTTCACGCGGCGCGCGCGCACACCGGCGGGCAGGTCGAGGGGCATGGGGGCCTCCACGGAGAGGGAGCCCCCGGATTCAATCACATCGGGACCGCTCACACATCCAGGAAGAAGTCCGTGATGAGCGTGGCGGTGGGGTCCACCGCGTAGGCGCTGAGGTCGGTGACGCCCTCGGCCCGCAGCACGTCCTCGTCGATGAAGAAGTTGCCGGTGCATTCGCGGCTGGGCCGGGTGAGGATGGCGTAGGCCGCGTCCGCCATGATCTCGGGCTTGCGGCAGGCCTGGATGGCCTCCTGGCCGCCCAGCATCACCATCGCGGCGGTGGCGATCGCGGTCCGGGGCCACAGCGCGTTGACCGCCACGCCGCGCTCCCGGAACTCCTCGGCCATGCCCAGCACGCACATGCTCATGCCGTACTTGGCCATCGTGTAGGCGACGTGGTCCTTGAACCAGCGGGGGTTCAGGTTGAGCGGCGGGCTGTTGTTGAGGATGTGGGGGTTGTCGGACTGGAGCAGGTGGGGCAGGCAGGCCTTGCTGACCAGGTAGGTGCCCCGGGCGTTCACCTGATGCATCAGGTCGAAGCGCTTCATCGGCAGCTCGAGGGTGCCCACGAGCATGATGGCGCTGGCGTTGTTGATGCAGACGTCGATCCCACCGAAGGCCTCGACCCCCTGGGCCACCGCCGCCTGCACCGCCTCCTCGGAGCGGATGTCGCAGACCACCGGCAGGGCCTGCCCCCCGGCCGCCTCGATCTCCTTCGCGGCGGTGAAGATGGTGCCGGGCAGCTTGGGGTGGGGCTCGGTGGTCTTGGCGGCGATGACGACGTTGGCGCCGTCAGCCGCGCAGCGCTTCGCGATGGCCAGGCCGATGCCGCGGCTCGCGCCGGAGATGAAGAGGGTCTTGCCAGCCAGGGAGGGCATCGCGGTCTCCAGGGAGTTGAGGGGAAGGGAGGGTCAGGCGGCCCGCAGCGCGGCGATCGCGGCGGCGCGGTCGGGGGCCTTGAAGACGCCGGAGCCGGACACCAGCGCCCGCGCCCCCGCGTCCAGGAAGCGCCGCGCGTTGCCCGGCTTCACGCCGCCGTCGACCTCGATGATCGTGTCGAGGCCCAGGGCGTTGATGCGCTCGGCGAGGCGCTCGATCTTGGGGAACACCCGCTCGATGAGCTTCTGGCCGCCGAAGCCGGGGTTCACCGACATCACCAGCACGAGGTCCAGCTCCTCGAGCACATAGTCCAGGGCCCGCTCGGAGGTGTGGGGGTTCAGGCTGACCCCCGCCTTCGCCCCGGTGGACCTCACGAGCTGCACGCTGCGGTCGAGGTGGACGCAGGCCTCGGCGTGCACGGTGATGTGGTCGGCGCCCGCCTCGCGGAAGTCCCGCACGTAGCGGTCGGGCTGCTCGATCATGAGGTGCACGTCCAGAGGCATCGTGGTGATGGGCCGCAGCGCCTTGACCACCAGCGGGCCGATGGTGAGGTTGGGCACGAAGTGACCGTCCATGACGTCGACGTGCAGCCAGTCGGCGGTGGACACGCTCTCGACCTCGTCGGCCAGGCGGGCGAAGTCGGCCGAGAGGATGGACGGGGCGATGATCGGCTTCATTCAAACACCTCACCGGGCTCGATGCGCGCGCCGTTGACCAGGTCGCGGGCGGGCAGGGCCTTCTTACCCGGGAGCTGCCCCTCCAGCACCTCCAAAGCGCCCTCGCCGCAGGCGATGACCAGCCGACTTCCCGCCACCAGCGCGGTCCCCGGCGGGCCCTCGCCCTCGGCCACCCGGGTCTGCTTCACCTTGAAGGGCTGGCCCCGCAGCGTGCAGACCGCCCCGGGCCAGGGCTGAAGGGCGCGGACCTGGTCGTGCAGGGCCTGAGCGGGCCGGGAGAAGTCCAGCCGGGCGTCGTCCTTGGTGAGCATGCGGGCGTGGGTGGCCAGGGCCGGGTCCTGGGGGACGGGCGTGAGGGTGTCGAGCTGGTCGAGGGTCTCGACGATCAGCGCGGCGGTCAGCGTGGCCATGCGCGCGGCGAGCTGGGGGGCGGTCTCGTCGGGGCCGATGTCCAGGGCGCGCTTGAGCAGCATGTCCCCGGTGTCGAGGCCCTCGTCCATCTGCATCGTGGTGACCCCGGTGACGGCGTCGCCGCTCAGGATGGACCACTGGATGGGCGCCGCCCCCCGCCATCGGGGCAGCAGCGAGCCGTGCCCGTTGACGCAGCCCAGCCGGGGCGCGCCGAGCAGCGCCGCGGTGAGGATGCGCCCGTAGGCCACCACCACCCCGACGTCCAGGTCCAGCGCGGCGAGGCGCCGCGGGAAGCGCCCCGTGCGCACCGCCCGGGGCTGCCGGGTGTCCAGCCCCAACGCCCGCGCCCGCTCGATGACCGGCGGCGACTGGAGCTTGCGCCCCCGCCCCACCGGCTTGTCGGGCTGGGCCACGACGGTGACCACCTCGTGGCCCGCCTCGACCAGGGCGTCGAGGGTGGGGACCGCGTAGGCCGGGGTGCCGAAGAAGGCGACGCGCATGGGGGCTCCGAGGCAGGAGGGACCCCCTAACCGTCACAGCAGGCTGCGGCTCCGGGCGTCGGCGCGATGGGCGCGCGACCGGCGCAGGTCCCGGGTGATGTTGACCCGCTTGAGCCAGCGGTCGGTGCCGTCATATCGGGCGGTGAAGGAGCGCCGCCCGTGGACCACCCGGTGGTTGTCCATCAGGGCCAGCTCCCCGGGCTGGAGGACGAGGTCGAAGAGCGCCCCGGCCACCGCGTCCTGGAGGACCGCCAGCGCGGCGGCGGCCTCGGGGTTGAGCGCCTCCGTGAAGTCGTAGTCCACCCGGAGGTACGGGTCGCGCGGGTCCCCGGACAGCAGGGCCACCGGCGGCGGGGCGTCGTCGAGCCGGTCCATCCGGTCCCGGGCGGCCTGGACCTCGGCCGTCTCCACCTGGCTGTCGACCCGGTGCCCGGCGAGGTGGCTGTTGTCCGGACGGATGATGAACGCGGGGCGGAACAGGGCCTCGACGACCTCCGGCGGCAGGTCGAGCTGCTGCGCGCTGCCCAGCAGGGTCGCCACCCCGTCGGGGTTCCGCAGGCAGAGCAGCGCCAGGTGGTCCGGCCGCAGCTCGTGGAAGGCGTCCTCGGTGTGCCAGTTGAGGGCGGTCTCGGAGCTGAAGCCCACCTGCTCGTGGGCGTGGGCGGCGATGGGCAGCACGTTGTGGATGAGCCGCCCCGCCTGCTGGGTCGTCCACGCGAAGGGCTCCCCCAGCAGCGCGCTGATGAGGATCAGCAGGCGCTCCTGCCGCCGCACCGCCTCGGTCGCCGGGGGCAGGTTCCAGTGCGGCGGGGTGGGCCCCAGCGCGTCGTCGTCGACGGGGAGGCCGCTGATCACCAGTGCGCCGAGGCCCTCCTCCCGCAGGCGGAAGCGGTGGACCGCCTCCTGCAGCCGCATGGGGAGCTGGCCGGCCAGCGCCGGGGCCCGCTCCAGGAACGCGGGGTCGTCGGCGCTGAGGTCGATCCCGTCGAGCAGAGCGCAGACCCGCCCGCGCTCCTCCGCCGAGAGCCGCAGCCGGGGCACGCCGTCCTCGGGCGCAGCGGGGGCCGCCACCCGGGCCGGACCCGCCTGCGCGTCCAGCGCCCTCCCAAGCCGCGCGAGCCCCTCCTCCAGCACCTCAGCGGGGGCCCCGAAGCCCAGGCGGACGTGCTGGGGGTGACCGAAGCAGGAGCCCGGCACCAGCATCACCCCCTGCTCCGCGACCAGGCGCCGGCAGAAGGCGTCGACGTCCGGGACCTGCAGCAGGCGCGGGAACGCCGTGAACCCGCCGTCGGGCAGGGCCGCTACCACGTCGGTCCGCCCCGCCAGCCAGCGGGCCAGGGTCGCTCGGTTCTGGCGGGCCTGGGCCAGCCGCCACCCCAACAGGGCGTCCGCCCGCTCGATGACGGCCTGCGCGACGCGCTCCAGCAGCGGGGACACGTACAGGCTGGTGTGGTCCTTCCACACGTCCACCCGACGCAGCAGCGCCGGGTCCCCCAGCGCCCAGCCCACCCGCAGGCCCGGCAGACCGTAGCTCTTGCTCAGCGTGCCGATGAGCAGGGCGCGGTCGTAGGCCAGCGCCGGGCTCGCGATGGGGTCTCCGACGTAGAGGGTGTCCATCAGCGCGCCGTCCCAGATCAGGAGCGCGCCGACCGCCCGACAGGCCGCCACGAGGCGGGCCTGCTCGGCGGCGTCGATCCGCACCCCGGTGGGCATGTGGGGGAAGTTGACCACCACCGCCCGGGTCTCCGGCCGGATGGCCGCGCAGAGGGCCTCGACGTCGACCCGGAAGCCCCCCGCGGCCTCCAGCCGGAAGGGCCGCAGCCGCGCCCCCCGGGCCGCCGCGACGTTGCAGAGCATGTGGTAGATGGGGTCGAGCACCAGCACGTCGTCGCCGGGGCCGAGGAGCGCGCTCATCAGGAAGAACAGCACCTCGTTGGAGCCGCTCCCGACCAGCACCCGCTCAGGGTCGCCGTCACCGTGGCGCCGCGCCAGCGCCTGGCGGAGCCCCAGGGCACCCCGGGTGTCCGAGTCGTCCAGGGCGCAGCCGTCGAGCAGGTCCTGAGGGAGGCCCAGCCGCTCGCGCAGGGCCCCGAGGGTGATCGGCGGCGCGCCGCTGCTGCCCAGGTCGAAGCGCGCTTCGAAATACCAGTCCCGCATCCAGTCTTCGAGCGGGACGGAGGGGAGGAACATCATGCCGGCGACTCCCGCGTCCTACTCCCAGAACACAGCGTCCCCCAGACCCTATCACGCCAGCCGGTCTGCGCTGACCGCCCGACTTTGTCGATCTCGTGACAGCGACCGTCCGAAGCCCGCCTCCGCCGTGGTAGAATTCGCCGGATTCTCCGCATCGGAGCGCCCCATCCCTCGCCGACGCCTCTTCCGAAGCGCCGTATTCATCGGCATCCTCGCGGGCTGCGGCCCTGGCGGGGCGGTCTCGCTCAACCTCGACAGCGACCCGCCCGACGTGCGGGAGGACACCCAGGACAGCGCGCCCATCGAGGACATCGGCGGGGTCGAGGACATCAACCTGGTCATCACCCCGCCTGCCGGGACGTTCCGGGGTGAGGTCGAGGTGACGCTGAGCGCGGCCGAGGGGGTGGACCTCTACTACACGACCGACGGGGACCTGCCCTCCACCCGGGACGAGCGCTACCAGGGGCCCCTCACCTTCGACCAGAGCGCGCAGCTGCGGGTGCTGGCGGTGGACCCGGTCGGCCGGGAGACCTACGCGGCCCGGAGCTACGTGCGGGTGGAGGGCTCGGCGGCCGACTTCACGTCCAACCTGCCTCTGCTCGTCCTGTGGACCGACGACGACCTGCCCAGCTCGGACGACTCCTACACCTCCATCGCCTTCACCGTGCTGGAGCCCGGCGAGGACGGGCGGACCCGGCTGGTGGGGGACGCCGCCCTGAGCGTGCGCGGGGGCCTCAAGATCCGGGGCTCCAGCTCCTCGGGCTACCCCAAGCGCAGCTACGCCTTCGAGAGCTGGGGGGTTGACCAGGACGACGACGCCGACGTCCCGATCCTGGGCATGCCGGAGGGCTCGGACTGGGTGCTCTACGCCCCGCTGAACTTCGACCGGGCCCTGATGCGCAACGCCCTGGTCTACGGCCTCAGCAACGACGTCGGCCGCTACGCCCCGCGCACCCGCTTCGTCGAGGTCTTCACCGTCCCGGACGGCGACCCGGTGGGCATGGACGACTACGTCGGCGTCTACGTGTTCATGGAGCGCATCCGGCGCGGGGACGGCCGGATCGAGATCGAGCGCCTCGACCCCGAGGACCTGGAGCCCCCGGAGATCACCGGCGGCTACATCTTCAAGCGCGACCGGACCGGCGACGGCGAGTCGGGCTTCACCGCCGGCACCGCCGGGGGTGCGTTCACCTTCCAGCAGGGCCTGGTCTACGTCACCCCCCGCGAGGAGGAGATCCCCCGGGCCCAGGCCGAGTACCTCTCCGACGCCATCGACGCCTTCGCCGACGCCCTGGCCGCTGAGGACCACCGCCACCCCCTCGACGGCAGCCACTACAGCGAGCACATCGACGTCGACGCCTGGATCGACCACCACATCCTCAACACCTTCCCCAAGAACCCCGACGCCTTCCGCCTGAGCGGCTACTTCTACAAGGACCGCGAGGGCCCCATCGTGGCCGGGCCGGTGTGGGACTTCGACCGCTCGATGGGCTGCGCCTCGGACAGCCGCCCCACCGACCCCACCTGGTGGGACCCCAGCAACATCACCCAGGACACCACCTACCTCTTCGAGCACGGCTGGTACGCGGGGCTGTTCGAGGATCCGGCCTTCACCGGGCCCTACTGGGCGCGCTGGGCGGAGCTGCTGCAGGGGCCGCTGGCCCTCGACGCGGTGCTGGCCCGGGTGGACGCGATGGCCGCCGAGCTGGCCGAGGCCGCCCCCCGCAACTTCGAGCGCTGGCGGGACTACCCGCCCCGGGGCGACGGCACGTTCCAGGCCGAGGTCGACCACCTCAAGGGCTGGATCCAGGCCCGCCACGCCTGGATCAGCGACTGCCTCGCGCGGTACCCCGACGACCCGAGGCAGTGCCCGGGGGAGTAGAGGGCGGGGCAGGGTTCCCGCTCAACCAGGCACCCGATGTGGGGCGGGAACACGCCTACAGGGACTCCCATGGGACGGATGTGGGTCGCGCTGGTCCCACGAGAAATTCCCGCAATGCGGCGAAGCCCACTTCGAGAGGTACGACATTGCGTCCAAGGTACTCCGTCCACTCGTTGCCCCAGCAATACATCACCACGTCGGACTCCGATACCCCCTTGCTGATGAAATAGGGGGGATCTACAGACTCCTGGTAGGTCAGGACAGTGTCCGTTCGACCGAGGCCGATGGTGAAGGCACGTTCGGGATGGCCGATGTGGGCAACCTCGACCATCACTGGTGGATCGGACTGGGTGTCCGAAAGGTCCCGTACAAGTCGCATGGCCTCGTCGGCACTCACCTTGTGGTCGAACGATCTGGTCCAGGTTGTCCAAGCGATCCTGAACATTTTTTGCTCCTCAGTCGGGCAGTCCAGTGTAGGTCTGGTCGAAGCCGTCCGGGCCTCGGATCCGAAGTTGCGCGCCTTCTGGCAGCATCTTGAACAGAAGCTTGGCTATGCCCTTGAGGGCAAAGAGAAGTTCTCGGATAAGGTCGACGGCTTGGTTCAAAGGGCGAGGGAGTTGGAGGAACGAGCCGCAACCTCGTTGGACCTTGATCTCAAGACGAGTGGTGAGACGTTCCGAGATCTACTCGCGCGGAATGCGTCGTCGCTGCGGGAAGCACGATGACTACATGATGTAACCACCATACGCCCACGAAGTTCTTCTTCATGACACAACTGGTCAAGCTTGTACCCGCTCCGAGAGTTTGCAGTTCGCGCGGTGGTGGGCATTGACAGGGCCGGCGGGTAGGGCACCCAATGCTTGAGGCAGGCACACGGGGGCGCTTTGGGCCCGCTACTTCGGCTCGCCGTCCTCCTCGTAGGGCCCCAGCGTCAGGTATGCCTTCGAGCCGTACTTCCTCACGTCCTCCCGGGCCTCGACGAGCGGGAAGTCCAGGCGGCAGCCCTCGCCGGGCACGCACTCGATGTAGAGGACGGTGGGTTCCGCACCGCTGGTGGGGTCGTGCTGCCGCTCAGCGATGAAGCGCCAGCGCTCGGGCGTGCTCTCGACGATGGCGTTGGGGTGGCTCACAGGAGTTGATCCGTGGAGCCTCAGTCCCCTGGACCGAGGGCGGTCTCCAGGGATTGAATCACAGTGGAGGGGTCATCCATCGCGATGACGGCTTCATAGATTGCCTCATGGAGTTGGCTATCGTCGGAGGAGAGGGCGAAGGTGAGCGCGGAAGCGGCCCTGGCCTTGGAGAACGTCTGCAACGCGGCCTGCCTCATGTCCTCCCGTCCCGGATTATCGAGCCTGAAGTACTCGTCATCGAGCCGGGCCGCGAGGCGTTCCATGTCTGAGCGCAGGCTGGGTCGATCGGGAGTGCTGGTGCGCAGCGCTTCCAGGGCTGCCGTCACCTCTGGTCCGGCGAGGCCGGTACCCCGGACGGCCAGTTCGCAGGCCAAACGGGTGGCTCGCTCGCGGCGGCTCGTCGGTGCCCCCCAATAGCTGGCTGCGAGAGACGGAGCGATGGAGTCAAGTCGAATGGCCATCTTCAAGGCACCTTCAAGGGGGTCACAGCTTGCGCTCCGGCGCTCTCTATCAGGTCTACGCAGTTTGGGCAGATCGGACGCGTAGCGCCCACTTCCAGGAGATTCAGGCCATTCTGGTCAGCGTAGCGGACGAGGTCTGCCTCCGCATGACCGAGACCGGGGGCGAGTGTCTCGCCTGGCCCCAGAGTGACACCCGGGCGAAGATATCCACGCGGTTCACTCGTGCTGACGAGCACATGCTGAGCGCCAGCTGCGTCTTCCGCGACCCCGACACTCATGGTGACCCAGCCTTGCTGGGCTGATGGTATAGCTGCGCGAAGCTCCTCCGCTCTATCCGCTACGGACGTCAATCTGGATGTGACGGCCTCCATCCCCTCCTCGACCAGCTCCCGCCCGACCGCCGCCACCTCATCCGCGCTGGGCGCCATCTTCCCGACCGCGTTGACCCCATCGACGACGTGGTCCCCCTTGGTCGTCACCCGGACGACCATCCCCCCGCCGGTCAGGAAGGGTACCGCCGCCCCGGCCCCGTCCGCCCCCAGCGCCATCCAGTTCGTCGAGGACCCCGGCTCCTGCCAGAGGGTGTAGACGTCGTAGAGGATGAACAGCCCGTCGGCGATGGTGTCGACGATGCGCCCGTCGGGGTCGTGGAAGCTGGTCGGAGAGTTGCGGGCGTAGCGGTAGGGGTGGAGACGCAGGGGGTCTTCGAGGATGGAGCCCCCGGGTCGCTCCAGGAGCAGGGGCTCCGGTTGCAGCCACATCCCCGCCCCCAGCAGCAGGTGCCGCGCCCCCGCCGCCAGCAAGGGCAACCCGCCTGGCTCCTCCCGATGCCCATGCAGCCCCGGCGCGTCCTGGACCCCGCTGGCGGAGCGCACCGCCCCGAACGCGCTCCGCTTGCGCTCGGACTGGAGCACGCCGAAGTCATCGACCACGGCCGCGACCGTGCCCCCCAGCTCCGGCAGGACCCAGGAGATCCGGCCGTCCTGGAAGAAGCCGACCCGCTGCCCGTCGACCCGGATGTCCTCCAGGACCGAGCCGGTGGTCGTGCGTCGCCAGTCGCCTATGGCGTGCTCCACAGGCGCGTTGGGGTCGGCGGGATCGCCCTCGATGCGGCGGACGATCTGCCCGTCGGCGTCCCGCTCCAGGACCAGGGCGAGGCGACCGTTCCGCTCCACCGCGCGCAGGCGGCTGAGGCCGTCGTAGCGGAAGGTCCAGCGGGAGGTGCCGTCGCCGTAGGTCTCCAGCCGCCCGGCGCTGTCCCAGGTAAAGACCTCGTTGACGACGCCATCGCTGCGGTCCGTGGGCTTGTGGTGTCCGACCGGGGGCGTCCAACTCCAGGTCCGCCCGGAGGGGGTGATCTGTGCGAAGACATCGCCACCCGGCCCCCAGCCGAAGGCCTCGGTCCAGGGTCCGGTGACCCCCTGGAGCTGCATGTGGTCGTCGTAGATGAAGGTGCTGGGGCCGTTGCCCTCGTCGACCGAGCCGGCGAGGCCGTTGGCCTTCCAGGTGATGTCCCGCTCGGCGAGCACCTGGGCCCCCAGGCGCAGGCTCACGGACTCCAACTCGCCCTCGGGGGAGGAGTGGCGGCGCAGCTCAACGCCGCTCCGGCTCTGCCAGCCCTCGGCGCGGCCGTAGAGGTCCCAGCCGGCCTGGAGCAGGATGGCCCCGTTGTGCCGCAGGGTCTCGGTGAAGCCCTGGTCGCGGCGGGCTTCGAGCAGCCGGCCCGAAGGCGTGCGGGTCCAGTCGACGCGCCCCTCCAGGTCATGCCCCCAGGCCCAGGTCGCGGCGGTGCCGTCGCTCCAGGTGCGCTGGATGAGCGAGGTCCGGCCCTGGGCGTCGTAGGCCCGCTGCTCGGCGCCGAAGGGGTCGGTGTGGCCGTCGCGCTCGCCAACCCAGGCCCGGTCCCAGGTCCAGGTCGTCGTCAGAACTCCTGAGAGAGGGTCGCTGACGTGAAGCTGCTGGGGGCGGCCGAGGGAATCCCTTGACCACTCTGCCCAGCCCCCAGCGCTGTCCTCGACGCGCTGGAGGTGGGCGCCGACGTAGTGGTAGAGGCGCTCACCGATGTCGGGGCTTCGGGCGGCGCGTACCCGCCCCGCGCCGTCCGCGCTCCAGGTCGTCCGCACGCCACCCGCGTCGGTCATCGCAATGAGCCGGCCGAGGGGGTCGTACTCGTAGCGGGCCTGGGGCACGAGGCTGTCCCCGCGTCCGGTCTCGACCGCGACAGGGCGTCCGAAGGCGTCGAAGGTGGTCCGGTGGAGGAAGCCCTCCTCATCAGTGCGCTGGACCTGCCAGGCTGCAGGGTTCTCCATCACCCGCAGGTTGGGGTCGTTGACATCGCGGTCGATCACCCGGGTCTGCCCCAGGCTGTCCCACCACGTCTCCGCAAGGGTGGGGCACGACGTGCTCGTGTTCATCGGCATCACGGAAGAGGAACAGCGCTCGGTGCGGGCTCGCTCCCGACCCCACAGATCGTGCGCGAAGCCCTGGACGGCGTAGCCACCATCGGGGTGGGAGAGCCACCGCACCGCCGCGTTGCCGCCCCCATCGAAGACGACGCCCGTGGTCCGCTCGACGTTGCCGGCGCTGTCGAAGTGGGAGGTCCGCTCGGTGAAGGGCAGGCTGCTGTGGACGATGCTGCGCGAGGAGACCAGGAAGCGGGCGCCGGTCTGGTCCTCGGTCCACGCGTGGATGGGGCGGTCCAGGGCGTCCCACTCGGTCTCCGAGGCGACCCCGTTGGCGAGGTCGTCGACCCGGATGAGGCGCCCTCGGTGGTCGTAGCGGTGCTCGGTCAGGTGGACCCCATCATCCTCGACCTCGACCAGGGCATCCCCGAAGGCCCAGGTGAAGGTGCGGGTGAGCCCGGTGTCGTGCTCGGTGGCCTGGAGGACCTCGCCGCGTGGACCGTGCTGCATCTCCACACGGCGCCAGGGTCCGGTGGAGGGGGTTTCGCCGGCCTCAGACCAGAACGCGGCCAGCCCGAACTCGGTGAGCAGCCCGTCAGTCAGGCCGCCGTGGGTGTGGTCGTAGTCCCAGCGGCGGCGCTGATGCTCGCGCCAGGTGCTGCTGAGGCCGTCCCAGCCGTAGACCCGCTCCTCGGAGACGCGCTGGAGGACGCCGTGGGTGACGTACTCCAGCTCGACCTCCAGGTCGCCGTCGAGCGAGGCCCCATCACCGCCGTCGTGGACGAGGTGAGTCAGGAAGCCCGCGCTGTCGTAGTCGTAGTCGACCGACCACCGCTGCGCGGTGAGGGCCCCGCCGGTGTCGTCGGCCTCCTGGGTCATCGTCAGGGTGTCGACGAGGGAGTGGCTGCCGAACCAGTCCCAGGTCTGCTGCTCGTGGATGCGCAGGATGAGCTGAGGCCCTCGACAGCGCTGGAGGGCGGGGGCGAAGGCGCGGCATGCGTCGGTGTAGATGCGCCGGTCGGTGAGCGCGGGGGGCAGCTCCAGGGAGAGGTCGTAGTCCTCCTCCTCGACCCGGAGCTGGCGGTCGCTGGCGGTCAGGGTGACGTCTCGGCCCTCGAAGCCCTGGAAGGTCTGGTCCTCGAAGACGCCCCCGTAGAAGGTGTAGTCGGTCGAGGCCCAGGCCCCGGAGAGCAGATCCTCGGTGAAGACCTCGGCCACCAGGTCGAGGGCGATGGGGAGACGCTGGAGCTGCCCGGGGTCCCCGGCCGGCCAGGCCGCCGAGGAGGGCTGCCACGCGATCCCGGTGAGCCGCCCCGCGCCGGTGTCCACCTCGATGAGCAGATGCGGTCCAGGGTAGTCGCCCCACTCGACCAGGGGTCCTCGGGTGAAGGTGGACGTGTTGAGGTGCGCGCTGTCGGGCTGCTTGTCGTGGTTCAGGTCCCGCACGCTGGCCAGCTCGACGTGCTCCCAGCGAGTTCCCGCTCCGGTCGTGGTGGCCTGGACCTCGGTGATGCCCAGGGTGGCCAGCCCCCGAAGCCAGGTGGATGGGGTGGGCAGAGGTGTGGTGTCGAAGCCGTCCCCGAGGTTTCGATACCACTGGTGGACCGCGCGGCCGGTGGAGAGGTCGACCATCTCGACCGCGTCGAGCAAGCCGTCGCCGTCGACGTCCATGAGCCCCTGGAGGACGCGCTTGTCGAGGTTGGGGTCGCCAGCGGTTCGCCAGGAGAGGCGGGTGGAGGGTCCGGTCCAGGCCCGCGCAGGCTCCCACCCCTCGCCGTTGCCAAAGTAGACGGTCCAGGGGGCGCTCGCAGGCGCGCCGACCAGCCAGTCCAGCCAGGGGTCGACGACGTAGTCCACCAGGCCGTCGCCGTTCAGGTCCACGAAGCCGCCGCCGGTGTAGATATCGGAGACGACCGCGCCGCTGTGGTCGACCTCGACCTGGGACAGCCCGCACCAGACCGCGTCGTTGGGGCCCATGTCGTCGCACCAGGGCGCGTCCACCGGCTGCCCGCTGAGCCAGCCCCCGCCGCGCATCCCGCTGTGGAGGAAGACCTCGGCGGGACCGCTTCGGGCGAGGCGGACGATGTCCTGCCAGCCGTCGCCGTTGACGTCCACGAGGGTCTGGGTGACCTGGGCCGCGAACTGCGCCCAGGGGTCCTCCTGATGGATGACCTCGACGGGGGCGGCCTCGGGGGTGTAGCTGCGCTCGAAGCGGTTGCCGTCGCCGTACCAGACCGCCCAAGTGGTGGAGGGGCCCCCGTTGACCTCGGTGGTGCTGAGGAGGTCGGGGTTGCCGTCGCCGTCCAGGTCGGTGAGGCGGGTGGTCTGCTCGTGCAGGCCCCGGGCGCGGGTCCAGCGGTGCAGGAAGGCTGGAGGTCCGGCGAAGGTCTGCGCGCCACCGGCCCAGTGGTGTTCGCCGAAGGGGTCGCGCTCCTGGTTGGTGACCACCCACAGGCCCTGGCCGTCGGACTCGACGTGGTCGGGCAGGCCATCCCCGTTGAAGTCCACCAGCGCCGACTCCTGCCACACCTCCGCGACGAGGCCGCTGCGGTCCTCCTGGACGACGACCCGGGAGAGGTCGCCGGGGAGGTAGACCCCGCTGTCCGGCGCAGGCGTCGTGGTGCCCGACCAGGGACTGTATCGGAAGCGCATCGGGGGCTCCGCCATGCGGCGGGTGCCGTCGAAGCCAACGAGGGTGAGGGACTCCAGCAGGGTCGCGCTCTCACCAGGGCGGGCCACCCAGCCCAACTCCCAGGCGCGCTGGCGGGTCCAGGTGCCGCCCTCCTCCATCCACAGGGTGATGTCGGTGAGCGCTCCGGAGACCTCCTCGACGAAGCCGGCGCGGGCGGTGCTCTGGGTCGCCGCTCCGGTGCCGTAGGTGAAGACGAGGGTGGCGAGGTGGGCGTCGCCGGTGGTGGGGTTGCCTCCGAAGGCGATCGAATCCACGCGGTCCTGGGCGTCGTAGCTGACCTCCACGGCGTTGCCCATGCGGTCGGACCAGGAGGTGACGCGCCAGCGGGCGGTCGAGGCCCCCAGAGCCACCCCAGCGTCGTTGGCCTCCAGGGTGTAGGTGATTCCCGCGCTGGACACGACGGTCCAGGTGTCTGTCGCGCTGTCGTAGACGGCCTGCACCTCCAGGTCCGGGGTGGTGTGGACCAGGCGGCAGGGTGAGCTGGCGCAGTCGAGGCGACCGCCGAAGCCAGGGCCGGCGAGCAGGAACTCGGTGCTTCGCCAGGCGCGGGGGGCGGTGGGACGCTGGATCTCCACCAGGCCGCCCAGGTGCCAGCCGTAGGGCAGCTCGCGGTCCGCGCCGCCCCGGGCGTCGTAGTCGAGGCTCAAGCCCGGCTGGAGCCGAGCCGGGGGCAGCACGAGGGGGATGGAGAGGCGCGCCTCACCGCGCGGGCTGACCTGGATGGGCTGCGGAGGGGGCGGGACCTCGACGCCGAAGGCGTCCAGCCAGTCGAGGGTGGAGCCGTCAGGGGCGTAGGCGTGAGCGTCGCCGGGGAGGAGCAGGGACAGCGAGAACAGCAGGAGGAGCAGGCGGTCCCACATGGCGTCCCTCGGCGGTCACAGGTCAGAAATGGACCTTTGAGGGGAGACTAACAGCGCCAAGCCGCTGTTCAAGCGCGACGCGAGCCAACTCTTGTCAAGGATCGCAGCCCTCCACCACGGGCCGGGACCAGCCGCGGTTGCCGCCGCCCAGGCTGCAGACCGTGTCGAGCCGAACCGCAATGATCTCGTTGCACAACGACCCCGTTGCACTTCATCCATCCCGAACGACACATGCCAGCCTCCAGGATAGATCCCCCCCTCCCCCAGCCCCGAGGCCCCCATGCTCGTCGCGCTCTCCGTCCTCGCCGCCTGCAGCGGCACCAACGCCCCCACCGAGGTGGAGACCCCCGCCGCCGAGGTCCCCGAGCCCCCGCCGGCCCCCAAGCCGGCCACCGTCGTCGACGGCGCGGTGGTGCTGGAGACCGACGCCGGCAAGGTCACCGTCAACCCGGTCTACCACGCCACCACCCGGATCGACCTCGCTGGCCGCACCATCTGGCTGGACCCGTGGTCCAAGGCCGCGCTGGACGACGTCCCCAAGGCCGACATCATCCTCATCACCGATGAGCACCAGGACCACATGGACCCCGAGGCCCTCAAGAAGGTGACCCGGGAGGGCGCGGTCCTCGTGGCCCCGGCGGTGGTCAAGGAGAAGCTCGAGGGCTTCACCGTCGCCCACACCCTGGCCAACGGCGAGTCGGTCGAGCTGGACGGCCTCACGGTCACCGCCGAGCCGATGTACAACCTGGAGCGCGGCCCCGAAGAGGGCGTCGTGTTCCACGACAAGGGCCGCGGCAACGGCTACCGCCTGAGCTTCGGTGGGCGCACCCTCTACTTCGCGGGCGACACCGAGTGCACGCCCGAGATGAAGGCGCTCACGGGCATCGACCTCGCGTTCCTGCCCATGAACCTGCCCTACACCATGACGCCCGAAGAGGCCGCCGCCTGCGTCAACGCCTTCAAGCCGACCGTGGCGGTGCCCTACCACTACGCCGGCTCGGACCTCGCGGCCTTCCGCGCCGCGGTCGAGCCCGGCGTCACCGTCGAGACCGTGGAGTACTACCCCGGCGGGCTGCCCTGGTAGGGCTCACGCGGTCGCCGCCGCGCCCACCGCCTCGCCCACCTGCTCCTTGCCGACCCGGAAGGCGTCGACGGCGAACGCGGTGTTCATGATGAAGACGGACGCGAACATCGGCCAGTAGTAGTCCGGCGCCGCCGTCTGGATGCCCAGCTCGACGTAGGTGAGGCCGATCACGCCGATCAGCCAGCCGACGGCGAGCAGCGCCTTGTGGCCGAGCACGAGGTAGCCGGCGCCGGGGAAGAAGAAGTTCAGGAGAGCAGCGATCCAGACCTTGGCCATTGTGTACCTCGAAGTTCTGTTTTTTTGTGTTCGGGGGTTCACCCTGTCGGGTATGGTGATATAATCATCCACACCGAATGGGTTTTCAATCACAGAAAGTCCAGATTTCTTTACCTAACGTCCAAGGAAGGCACAGGTGGACACACTCTCGGACATCCTCTCCACCATCCGGGTCGACGGCAGCCTGTTCTCCCGCGCCGCGCTGAGCGCCCCGTGGTCGGTGTTCACCCCGCCCCTGTCCTCCGCCATCTTCCACGTCGTGCTGCGCGGGTCGGGCTGGGTGCGGCTCCTCGACGGCACCGAGGAGCCCTGGTCGGCGGGGGACCTCATCCTGCTGCCCCACGGCGACCACCACGAGATGTGCTCCGAGCCGGGGGTCAAGTCCCTCAACATCGGCACCCTGGCCGGCCCCCGGGGCGCGGACGGGCTCGCCTGCGTGCAGCACGGCGGGGGCGGGCCCACGACCTCCCTGCTGTGCGGGACCTTCCGGTTCGGGCCGGACGGGCGCGCCTTCCTGCTGGAGCGCCTGCCCCGCTTGCTGGTGGTCCGGGGGCACGCCGGCCCCACGGCGCGCTGGCTGGACCACACCCTGCAGCTCATGGCGGATGAGGTCAACGGCGGCCAGCCCGGCGCAGACCTGCTGGTCTCCCGCCTGGCGGACATCCTGTTCGTCCAGGTGCTGCGGGGCTGGAGCCGGCAGCAGCCCGAGGGCTGGCTCGGCGCCCTCAACGACCCCCAGCTCGGCCGCGCCCTGGGGCTCATCCACAGCGAGCCGGGGGCCCCGTGGACCACCGACACCCTGGCCCGCCGGGCCGGCCTGTCCCGCTCGGCGCTCTACAACCGCTTCCAGGAGCAGCTCGGAGAGCCCCCCAGGAGCTACCTCACCCGCTGGCGCATGGTGCTGGCCCGGCGGGCCCTGCGCGGCGGCGAGCTGGGCATGGCCGAGGTCGCCGAGCAGGTGGGCTACGGCTCTGAGGCGGCCTTCTCGCGGGCCTTCAAGCGCAGCGTGGGCGAGAGCCCGGCGGCCTGGCGGCGACAGGCTGCCCAGGGCGTGGCCCGGTCCGCCGCCGCGCGATAGGGCGGTCTCCTGACGGAGGTCGGAATGCCCGAGATCACCTACGAGAACGTCAAGCCGCTCATCACCGGCGTCGAGACCCAGGGGCGCACGGTCCGCGTGGCCTTCACCTGCCCGGTGTCCGGGGCCACCCTCGAGTCCTCATACACGCTGCCTCGGGACAACAGCACCTCCAGCCAGATCGCGACCCGGGCCAAGCGCTCCTTCTTCAACCAGGTCCGCTGGTCGATCGCCCGCAGCGTCCGCCGGGCGCTGGGCTACGGCTTCGTCGGGCGCATCGTGGGCGACGTCATCAGCGGCGCGGTCGACGGGGTGGCCCGCGACGCCGCCAACAGCACCAGCGTCTCCAAGGACGAGGAGCAGACCGCCGCGGTCGAGGCCTTCAAGCGCATCGCCCGCCAGTGGGCCTGGGACGACCGCAACAGCCGCTGGATCACCACCCAGGCCGCCCGCGACACCCTCTCCGCGTTCGACCAGCAGATCGCCGCCGCCCCCATCGCCGCCGCCTACGACCGCTCGGTGGCCGCCCGCATGCTGGTCGAGGTCTCCTCCGCCGACGGCCGCATCACTCGGGACGAAGAGGCCTTCCTCCTGGAGTTCCTCGACCCCGAGGTGGGCACCCCCCAGGACCTCGCCCAGCGCCCGCCGCTGTCCGACGCCGAGCTGAACGAGACCTCCGGCGGTGCGGTCCGCGAGACCCTGCTCATGCTCGCCTGGGCCCTGGCGCTGTGCGACGAGGACCTCGCCGAGTCCGAGACCGAGCGCCTGGGGGCCTACGCCCGGGGCCTGCGCCTCAACCCCCGCCAGGCCGACGCCGCCAAGGAGCGGGCCCAGCTCCACATCCTGGACCAGGTGCTCGACCGCATCGTGCACTTCGGCGGGGCCCTGGACGCCCGCGCCCGGGAGCAGGTCCAGTCCGCCGCCGCCCGCCTGGGCATGAGCGCCGCCCAGGCCGAGGTCGCCGAGGCGCGGTTCCAGAAGCGGCGGGGGATGTTCTGATTCCCTCGCTCTGAAGTTCCTGCCGGGTACCGTCAGGAACGTCGGGGTGAGGGGTACCGGGTCCTTGCCAGGCCGGCTTTGACGAGCTGCCGGAAGGACAAGGCACCCGGCGCTACTCCGCGAACTTCCCGCCCAGGCAGGCCGCCATCACGGGCTTTCGGAAGAGCAGCCATACGAGCCAGGCCCCCACCGGGAAGCTCAGGCAGTTCAGCAGCGACAGGGCCGCCGCCGAGACCGCCGTGGCCCAGCCGCCCTTGTTCAGGGGCCGCAGGCCGGTGGCCGCGATCGCGGTGAAGCCCGAGGCCACCGCCAGGGCCCCTCGGGCGAGCCACATCGGCGGGCCGCCCTCCACCGGAGCGTCCAGCAGCAGGCTCACCACCATGGAGAGCAGCCAGAACACCGCCAGCCCCCACAAGAGCCTGCGGGCCCGCGCGATCAGGGGGCCGGCGGCGTCGGCCTGGCTCAATAGTCCTCGTCCCCGATCGCCACGACCACCACGGTGACGTTGTCGTCGCCGCCCTTGCGCAGGGCCTGGTTCACCAGGGTCTGGGCGAGGTCCTCGGGGTGGGTCTTGCAGCAGATCGCCTCGATCTCGCCGTCTTCCAGGGGATCGGTCAGGCCGTCGGAGCACAGCAGGAAGATGTCCCCGGGCTCGATCGCCCGGGTGGAGGTGTCCGGGTCGACCGGGCCGTGGAAGCCCACGCTCTTGGTGAGGATGTTCTTGTGGGGCACGATGCGGGCCAGCTCGGGGGTGAGCCGCCCGGCGTCGACCTCCTGCTGGACCACGGTGTGATCACGGGTGAGCCGCATGAGGCGGTCGTTGCGGAAGAGGTAGGCCCGGCTGTCGCCCACGTGGGCGAGGTGGACCTGATCCTCGTCCACCATGACCACGACCAGGGTGGTGCCCATGCCGGCATAGGAAGGTCGACGCTCGATCTCCCGTCGGATACGGACAGAGGACTGGTTCATGGCGTAGCGCAGGCGCTCGCGCAGAATGTCGGCCTGATCGGGACCTTGCTTGCCCCCGCCGGGGTCTGCCAGCACCGTCTCCTCGGGGTCCTTGTTCCCAAGCAGGATTTCTCGTACCGTCTCGACCGCGATGCTGGACGCCACTTCCCCCGCAGCGTGCCCTCCCATGCCGTCCGCGACGGCGAAAAGCCCGCCGTCCAGCTCTACCAGCCATGCATCTTCGTTCTGCTCGCGGACCGGCCCTACGTCGGTCGCGGCGTATGCTTCGATGTGCATACGGCGCCCTCGCCTCTACGAACTTTCGTTCATGAACCTGTCCATGTACTCTGCTGTCGGATGGCCCGCACCCGAACTCCAGGCCAACATCGGCAGCCTGTCGGGGCCAGGGGCAAGGCCTCCCTCCCGTCATACCCCGATGAGCCCCGCTCGTCACCGAATCGATCCCCGCACCCCCGCACCGTCTTGAGCCCAGACC
This sequence comes from Alphaproteobacteria bacterium, assembly GCA_020632795.1. Taxonomy (GTDB): domain Bacteria; phylum Myxococcota_A; class UBA796; order UBA796; family CAJQPC01; genus JACKEV01. The sequence goes on along the minus strand of JACKEV010000014.1, from coordinate 109,239 downwards.
TCCCAGGAACGGACCCGGCGCCCGGGGCGACGATCGGGCCTTACGTCGTGCGCGGCGAGCTGGGGCGCGGCGGCATGGCCACGGTGTTCGAGGTCGCCCACGTCGAGACCGGCGCGGTGCGCGCCCTCAAGCTGCTGCACGGCGACGTGGACAACGCCGAGGCCGCCCAGCGCTTCGCCGCCGAGTTCCGCACCCTCTCCCAGCTTGAACACCCCAACATCACTCGGGTCTTCGAGTCCGGGGTCCACGAGGGCCGGGCCTGGTTCGCGATGGAGCGGCTGCTGGGGGCGGACCTGCGGCAGACGATCGAGGACTGGCGCACCCTGTCCCCCTCCGAGCGCTACCGCCGGGCCGAGCGGGTGCTGGTGGAGATCGCCGAGGCGCTGGCCTTCATCCACGATCGGGGGCTGGTCCACCGGGACGTCACCCCCGGCAACATCATGATCGGGCCCGACGGCGCGGCCAAGCTCATGGACTTCGGCGTGGTCCACACCCCGGGGACCGAGCTGACCACGGTGGGCGAGATGGTGGGCACGGTCGCCTACATCGCCCCCGAGCAGATCAGCCGCGAGGTCAACGGCGGCCGGGTCGACGCCCGCACCGACCTCTACTCCCTGGGGGTGGTGCTCTACCAGATGCTCGTGGGCCGGCGCCCGTTCAACGCCACCACGATCCCGGGCCTGCTGGAGAAGCACCTCTCCAGCGCCCCTCGGGCCCCGCGCGCGGTCGCCCCCACCGTGCCCCGGCACCTCAACGACATCTGCCTGCGGCTGCTGGAGAAGGACCCCGCCGATCGCTTCGGCTCGGCGCGCCACCTGCTCTCCATGCTCGACGCGCGCACCAAGGAGCGCATCGACCTGCGCCGCTGGCCCCCGCGCCTGGTGGGGCGCACCGCCGAGCAGGCCCTGCTGCGCGAGGCCCTCTCCGCTCTGGTCGGCGCGGGGCGCGGCCGGGCCATCGTGCTGGAGGGCCCCCAGGGCCACGGCAAGTCCCGCCTGGTCGGCGAGCTGATCGAGCACGCCCGCGCCGCCGGGGTCGCCGTGGCCAGCGGCGTGTGCAGCAGCGACCAGTCCGCCTACGCCGGCTTCCGGGGGGTGGTGGACTCCCTGGCCAGCGAGGGCCAGGGCCTGCCGCGCACCCTCGACCTGGCCTTCCGGCAGGGGGTGGGGGACCTGGAGCCCTACCCGATCATGTCGGCGTTCAAGGATCTGCTCCGGGACAACGCGCCCCTGCTGGTCACCGTCGACAACGCCCACGAGGCCGACCGGGGCACCATCAACCTGCTGGAGTACCTGCTCCGCAACCTGCTCCATCTGGCCGACGACCCGATCCTCTTCGTGATCTCCCGCAGCTCGCCGGTCGGCGCCGACCCGCTGGAGGGCACCCTCCACGAGCACGCCGCCGGGATCACCCCCACCCACGTCGTGCTGGGCCCCATCCCCGCCACGGCGGTGGAGGAGCTGCTGCTCCAGATCGTGCCCGCCGACGACCGCACCCGGCTGCTCGCCCAGCGCCTGCACCGGGAGGGCGAGGGCAACCCCCACTTCATCGGCGAGATGATCCGCGGCCTCGTGGAGGAGGGCGTCATCCGCGAGGGGGACGACGGCTATGAGCTGATGCTCGACATCAGCGACGTCAGCCGCGCGACGCTGCCCATCCCCGCGACCATCCGGGACGTGCTCAAGGAGCGCCTCGCCCACCTGAACCCCGCCGCCCTGCGGGCCGCCTCGGTGGTGGCCCTCTGCCAGCAGGAGGTCACCTTCGACGTGCTGCTGGAGGCCCTGGGCACCTACGAGGACGCCCTGATGGCCGACGTCGAGGAGCTGGTCGACGAGGGCGTGCTGCGGGGCCGCGCGGTGGGCATGGACGAGCTGTTCGACCTCTCCCAGCCCCGGCTGCGGGACATCCTGGTCGACGAGATGGACCACCGGGAGCGGGTGGCCCTGCACCGCCGCCTGGGCGCGGCCCTGGAGCGGCTCTACCGCCAGCGCATCTCCTCGGTGGTCGAGACGGTGGCCTACCACTTCGAGCAGGGCGAGATGCCCGGCAAGGCCTACCCCTACCTGGTGCGCGCCGGGGTGCGCCTGCGGGAGCGCTCCTTCGTGCCCGAGGCGCTGGCCTTCTTCGACCGCGCCCTGGCCATCGAGCCCGACGCCCGCGACTTCATGATGCTCGAGGAGGCCGACCGCCAGCTCGCCGAGCTGCACATCCAGCGCGGCCTGGCCATGCACCACGTCGGCCGCTGGCCCGACGCCGAGCAGGAGTTCCGCAGCGCCGACGCCCTGGCCCTGGACATCAACGACGAGCGGCTGCGCGCCCGGGCCCTCACCGAGCTGGGCAACTTCGCCCGCCGCCAGCACCGGGTGGACGACGCCGAGTCCTACCTCACCGAGGCCCTGACCATCGCCAACCGCCTGGGGGATCAGGTCCTGCGGGTCGGCCCGCTGCACGGCCTGGGCACGGTGCGCTGGTACCGCGGAGAGATGGAGGGCGCCCGCCAGTACTGGCTGGAGGCCCTCTCGGTCGGCGGCCAGGTCCACAAGGACGACGCCCTGGGCCACGGCTACAACGGCCTGGGCCTCGTCGCGTTCTGCCGGGGGCAGGCCGCCGAGGCGCGCAAGTACCTGGAGCAGTCCTGCCACATCTTCGAGAAGCTGGGCAAGCTGGGCGCGCTGGCGATCTCGCGGGTGAACCTGGTCGAGCTGTACCACTGCATGGGCAACCTGCGGAAGGGCGTGCAGATCGCCGACCGCACCATCTCCCAGGCCCGGGAGATCCACCACAGCCACGGCATCGCCCTGGGCCTGCGCTACCGCAGCATGCTCCTGCTGGACCTGGGGCGGGTGGCCGAGGCTGACGAGAACGCCCGCGAGGCCCTGCTGCTCTCCCGGGAGATCAACAACCCCGAAGAAGAGCTCGCGACCTTTGTCTCCTTGATCCGCATCGCGATGGTGCGGGACGACCTGGCCCTGGCCACCGCCCACCTGGACAAGGCCGACGCCCTGGCCGAGCGCTACGACACCGAGGGCTTCCGGCCGCTGTTGCAGGCCTGGCGGGCCCGGGTCCACGCCGACCGGGGGGACCTCGACGGCATGCGCGCGCTGCTGTCCCAGGCCGCCGAGCCCGGCCGCCAGCCCTGGCCCCACCAGCAGTGCCGCCTCGACGTCATCACCGCCCGCGCCCTCATCGCGGCGGGGCTGCACGACGAGGCCAGCGCCCACGCCGAGGCCGCCCTCAAGCGCGCCGAGGGCTGCGGCTTCCGCTTCTACGCCCTCAAGGCCCACGTCCTGCTGGCCCGGACCTCCGCGGACGCCGACAAGGTCAGCACCCACACCCGCGTGGCGGGCTCGCTGGCCCGCTCCCTGTCGGCGAACCTCTCCCGCGAGGACATCCGCACCTTCATGGACCTCAACCAGGTGCCGGAAACCCGGCGGTCGACATGAGCTGGGGCTCCTTCGACGGGCTGCCGGAGGGCAGCCGCATCGGGCCCTATCAGCTCCTGGAGGTGCTGGGCTCCGGGGGGCTGGCCACGGTGTACAAGGCCCGCGCCGACGACGGGCGGATGCTCGCCCTCAAGCTCATGCACGACGACCGCATGGACGAGGAGCAGCGCAAGCGCATCGAGCGGGAGTACCGCGCCCAGCGCCGCATGGACCACCCCAACATCGTGCGCCTGTTCGACGCGGGCGAGCTGGGGGATCGCCCCTGGCTCGCCCTGGAGTTCGTCGACGGCCCCGACCTGGAGACCCTGCTGGACCACTGGGCCCAGAGCCCGCCCCGCGACCGCTACGCTCGGGCCGCCCGCATCACCCGGGCGCTGGCCGAGGCCCTGGACCACATCCACGGCTACGGCGTGTTCCACCGGGACCTCAAGCCCTCCAACGTGCTGATGACCGCGGACGGCCAGCCCAAGCTCACCGACTTCGGCGCGGTGAAGGCCCCCGACAGCTTCGACACCCGGCTGACGATGGCCGGCAAGCTGGTGGGCACGGTCGCCTTCATGGCCCCCGAGCAGATCACCGGCGGCACGATCGACGCCCGCACCGACCTCTACGCGCTGGGGGCGCTGCTCTACCTGATGCTCACCGGGCGCCGGCCGGTCGAGGCCGACTCCATCCCCGGCTACCTCAGCAAGCACCTGATGGAGCAGCCCACCCCGCCCACCGAGCACGACCCCAACGTGCCGATCCACCTGAGCCGCCTGGCCATGCGGCTGCTGCGCAAGGAGCCCGCCGAGCGCTACCGCTCTGCCGCCGAGGTCATCGCCGCGCTGGACGCCCCCCACCAGGACGCCCGCCCGACCCTGCACGGGCGCGACGGGGTCCTCTCCCGCATGGAGGACGCCCTGATCGGGCTCGGGCGGGGAGAGGGGGGGCTGTTCACGGTCTTCGGCCCCCCGGGCAGCGGGCGCAGCGCGCTGCTCGCCGAGCTGGAGGCCCGGGCCCGCGCGGACGGCCTGATGGCCCACCGGGTCACGGTGACCGCCGGGGTGGACCCCAGTCCGGGCATCGACGCCTGGCTGCGCATGCGCAAGGCCCGCAACGCGCTCCTGCTCATCGACGACCTGGACCTCGCCAGCGCCGACCACGTCGGCAACATCGCCGAGCTGATGCGCAAGCACCGCCTGGGCATGGGCCTCACCCTGGTGGTCAGCGCCGCGGGCCGGCCCGACCCCGGCCCGGAGACCAGCCGGCGCCTGTACCCCCTCCAGCGCCTGACCGTGACCGGCCCCCACGTCGGCGCGCTGACCCTCGACCCGATGTCCTCAGGCGCGGTGGTGGCCTGGATGCGGGAGCTGGGCTTCTCCCGGCGGGTGGCGACCACCCTGGGGCGGCGGCTGCACGAGGTCTGCGGGGGCATCCCCGGCGACATCCTCGATCAGCTCGCCACCCTGGATCAGCAGGGCTGGCTGGGCCCGGATCGGCGCCTGCTCGTGCCCTTCCACCAGCTCCGCGACGACGCCTTCCCCGTGCCGCCGGCCCGCCAGCGGCGCATCCTGGCCCGGATCCGCGCCCTGGACAACCACTCCCGGGGGCTCTTGGAGGCCCTGGCGGTGCTGGCCAGCGAGGCGGACGCCTCCCTGCTGGACGCGGTCCACCCCGGCTCGGCCCGCGCGATCGAGGCCCGCCAGGTCAGCGACCTGGTGGAGGTGCGCGCCGAGGGCTTCTACGAGGTCGCCCGGTTCCGCCAGCCCGAGGTCGGCGCGACCCTCTACGACGCCCTGCCCGAGCGGCACCGCCGCCGGCTCCACCTGCGGGCCGCCGAGGCCCTGCTCGCCCGCCACCGGCGCCGTCAGAGCGCGGTCGCCGAGCCGGTCTCCCACCACCTGATGGCCGCCGGGGAGCCCGCTCGGGCCTGGCCGCTGCTGGTCATGGCCGCCCAGCGGGCGGCGCGCACCCGCGAGCCCCGCAAGGCCCTCAACCTCTCCGACGGCGCGCTGCTGCTGTACGAGGAGGCCGCCCCCACCCTCAAGAACCCGATGCTGGCCTGGAACCTCCATCAACAGGCCCTGGCGGTGCGCGGCGAGGCCCTGCTGGCCCTCAAGCAGCCCCTGGCCGCGCGGGACGCCCTGCGCGAGGCGCTGGAGGTCCTCCAGGCCCACCCGGACATCGACCGCAGCCAGAAGCGGACGATGCGCAGCCTCCAGGTCCAGGTCAAGGCGCAGCTCGGCATGGCGCTGGGGGACGCCGGGCAGGTGGACGAGGCCCTGGCCATGCTGGAGGAGGCCCTGGATGAGATGGAGCCGGGGGATCGGCTGCGCTTCGCGACCCTGCGGGCTACCGCCGATGCCCAGCTCGCCCGAGGGGAGGTCACCGCCGCCCGGGACACCTGGGAGCGCGCGCGCAGCGCGGCCCATGAGCTGGGCTCGCGGGGGCTTCAGGGGGCCGCGCTCCTGGGGCTGGGGGAGCTGGAGCTGAGCCTGGGGCAGCTCCGCACCGCCCGGGTCACCCTGCGCCGGGCCGAGGCCCTGCTGCGGGAGGGGCGCTCGGCGCGCCCGCTGGCCATCTGCCTCTGCGACCGGGCCCTGTTCGCCTCCCTGGACGGCCGCTTCCGGGTGGCCCAGGACCGCGCCGAGGAGGCCGCCCGCCTCTGCCGGGAGCACGGGCTGCGCGACCTCTACCCCCAGGCGCTGCTGTACGAGGCCGAGGCCCTGCTGTCCCAGGAGCTGCGGGACGGCGCCCGGGAGCTGACCGAGCAGGCCCTCGCCCAGGTGCGCGCCGGGGACACCCCCTCCGACGAGCTGCTCGTGCTGCTGCGGCACCTCGTCGAGCGCCTGATCAGCGCCGAGGCCAACGAGCCGCTGCCGCCCATGCCGACCCGCCCCTCCGGCCCGCCCCACCTCTCGGCGCGGCACGACGTCTTCGCAGCCCTGGGCCGGGCCCGGGGCGGGGATCCCCAGGGCGCGGCCAGGGCGCTGGTGCGGGCCCACGACGCGGCCCGCCGGCACGAGTGGGAGGGGGTACGGCAGCAGGCGGAGCGGCTGGCGCAGGAGCTGGCGGAGGGGTGAGCGTCCCCACCGTGACGCTTCGCCAAACTCTCCCGGCCGCCCTTGAACCCGACGCCCCGCGCCGATATCCGGCCCCATGCCTGCACCCCTCCTCCTCGTCCTGCTGTCCTGCGCGAAGACCCCGGCGCCCACCGAGCCGCCTGTCCCCGCAGCCCCGCCCCCTCCGCTGCTCGCCTTCGAGCCCCTGGACCTGCCGGCGGACCCCACTGCCGCCACCGAGGCCCGGGTCTCCCCCCAGGCGTGGGTGCGCGGTGAGGCGGTGACCATCGGCTGGCAGCGCCTGGTCGAGGCCGGCCAGGTCATCGACGGGGAGGTCTTCGGGGAGCCCCGGGACATCACGGGTGCCCTGCTGAGCCCGGAGTCCGGCTCCGGCAACTGCAACACCCTGGACTTCTCGGCCCTGATGGAGGTCGACGGCACCCCGATCCTGGTCAGCCACACCGAGTGCCAGCCCGGCGGGGTCTACCTCGCCCGGCTCGCCCAGGACGCCGGCACCGGCGCCTTCACCGTCGAGGCCGCCCGCCCGGTGGACTTCTCCGGGGTGCGGGGCACCAACCTCAACTGCGCCGGGCAGATCACCCCCTGGGGCACCCTGCTGTCCAGCGAGGAGTACGAGACAAACGCCCGCACCATCCAGCCCGACGGCGTCGACCCCGCGGACCACCAGGGCTACAACCTCGTCCACAACTACTTCACGGAGGGGATCCCCCACGTCTACGACTACGGCTGGATCCCCGAGGTCACTGTCAAGGACGCCGACCTCGCCGCCGACGTGGCCAAGCACTACGCGATGGGCCGCTTCTCCCACGAGCTGGGCATCGTGCTGCCGGACGAGCGCACGGTCTACCTCTCCGACGACGGCTGGAGCGTGGGGCTGTACGTCTTCGTGGCGGACGCGCCGCGCGACCTCTCCGCCGGGGTGCTCTACGCGGCGCGCTTCGACGGGGAGTCCCTGCGCTGGGTGAACCTCGGGCACGCCACCGACGCGGACATCGCCGAGGTGTTGGCGCGGCGGGAGCCCGCGTTCGACCAGCTCTTCGAGTCCACCGAGCGCGTCGACGGCGCCTGCCCCGAGGGCTTCGGCTCGGTCCGCACCACCTGGGGCCCGGAGTGCCTGCGCGTGCGCGAGGGCATGGAGACCCTGGCCTCCCGGCTGGAGACCCGCCGCTACGCCGCGCTGCTGGGGGCGACCACCGAGCTGAACAAGCACGAGGGCCTGGCCTATGACCCCGACCTCAACCGGGTCTACGCGGTGATCAGCAGCGTGGACGGCGGCATGCTCGCCGCGGACCCCAAGTGGGACGAGGGCGGGCCCGACCACCTCGGCTTCGAGCGCAACGTGTGCGGGGCCATCCTGAGCCTGGAGATCGAGGGGCCGCAGACCGACACCGCGGGCGCGGCCATCGACAGCGCGCTGCTGGCCAGCCGCTTCGGCGTGCTCACCGAGGGCCGCCCCGAGGGCGAGGCCTGCGCGGTCGACGCCATCGCCAACCCCGACAACATCGCCTACCTGCCGGGCTCCGGGCTGCTGATGATCGCCGAGGACACCGGGAAGCACCCCCTCGACACGCTGTGGGCGGCAGACACGACCACCGGCGCCCTGACCCGGGTGGCGACCGCGCCCCACAAGGCCGAGGTCACCGGCCTCCAATGGACGCCTGACCTGGGGGGCTTCGGCTATCTGACGGTGACCTTCCAGTACGGCTGGCGGAGCGAGGGCCCGCGCAGCACGGCGGGGGTGCTGGGGCCGTTCCCGACGCTGGCTCCGTGACCGGATCTTCCCACCGTACGTACGGTCAGCTCGCCTCCTCAGGGCCCGGGACTATACTGGGGACATGAGCGAGGCGTTGGACGTCAACCGAACGACACACCTGATCTCCGAGGACGAGTTCCTCGCTCTGCCCGAGTCTGTGCAGAAGACCGAGCTGGTCTGCGGAGAGCTTGTCGTGTCCCCAGCGCCCAACCGTCGTCATCAACGCGTCGTCGTCCGGCTGGTTCACATCCTGGAGGCCTGGGCTGAGACCCGCCGCCCAGCGGAGATCGGCACGGCTCCCCAGGATCTGCGCCTCGGGCCCGACCGCATCGTTCAGCCGGACGTGGCGGTGTGGCTGGGGGGCGTGGACATCGAGGCCACGGTCATCACCCGCATCCCGGACCTCGTGGTCGAGGTCATCTCCTCAGACCGCGTCTACGACCGGGTCACCAAGCGCCTGCTCTATGGCGACGCCGGCGTGCCCGAGTACTGGGTCGTCGACCCCCTGGCCCGGCGGGTCGAGCGCTTCGCCGGCCCTCGCCTCAACGAGGCCCTGCGCCTGGAGGGCGAGGCCCGGCTCCAGTCGCGGGTGCTGCCCGGCGTGGCCCTCGACCTCGCCGAGCTGTTCGAACGCTAACGCAGCACCCCGAGCTTCCGGGCGATCGCCGCGAACTCGGAGAGCAGGGCCTCGGTGTCGTCCAGCCGGCTGAGGTGCGGCGCGACGCGGGCGATGGCCCGATCCAGCTCGGGCTGGCCGCTGCCCCGGCGCCGGAAGCTGTAGTTGCAGGCGTCGGTCAGCTCGGCGTTGTCGACCTCGAAGGAGGGCAGCACGACGGGCTCCAGCGGCTCGTTGCGGGCCATGCGGTCGGTGTCCAGCAGCGCCCCCAGGGAGTTGGCGGCCGCGATGCGCGTGTTCCAGGGCTCGATGCCGAAGTTCTCGCAGACGAACTTGAGGGCCGAGGTGTTGTCGAACACCGTCGAGTCCACCCCCTGCCGCACCCAGGGGCCCACCACGATGGTCGGCACCCGGAAGCCCATCTGGTCGAAGCCCTCGGCGGCGTAGTCGTCCTCGGTGGTCGGGGGCGCGACGTGGTCGTGGAAGCCGCCGTGCTCGTCGTAGGTGATGACCAGGAGGCTGCGCTCCCACAGCGGGCTGCGGGCCAGGGCTTCGTAGACGACCGCGAGGAACATCTGCCCCAGCCCCGAGTGGTGCGGGGGGTGGTCGTCGTTGAAGCTGTAGCCCGGCTCGATCCAGGTGAAGGCGGGCAGGTCGCCGCGCTCGCAGTCCCGGACGAAGTCGTCGATGAAGCCCAGCCGCGTGGTGTCCCAGTGGTCCTTGAACAGCCCGATGAAGGGCACGTCGGTGTAGTAGCAGCGCCAGTCCAGGCCGGCCTCGGTCACCGCCTGGTAGACCGTCTTCATTGTGAACGGGACGCGGGACTCGTCGTTGCTGGTCATGCCCTCGCTGGTGCCGGTCTGGGCGTAGAACCGGTTGGGCCAGGTGGGCCCCATGACCGAGCAGAAGAAGCGGTCGGGCAGGGCGAAGTGGTCGGCCAGCGCGTAGTGGATGGGTAGCTCGTTCCGGGTGAGGTAGGCCATCGACCAGTGGGACTGCTCGCCGGTGCCGCGCTGGTGGGCCAGCACGAAGCCGTCGTTGGCGCCGCTGTTGAACTGGTCGTGGGACGCGCTCCAGCCGTGGGGCAGGTCGGTCTGACAGGGCTCGGGGAGGGGGAAGGGCCGGACCTCCTCGCCGTTGCCGTCCAGGTTGACCTCGTCGCCGGTCAGGCCGTCGACGTCGGTGCGGCCCTCGACCAGGGTGAGGGCGCCCAGGTAGTGGTCGAAGGAGCGGTTCTCCATCATGACCACGATGACGTGGTCGATGCCGGCGGGCAGAGGGGCCGCGCCGCTGTCGTCGGCGTCCGGCTCGGTGCAGCCGGGCAGCCCGGCCGCGGCGAGGGTGGCGGCGCCGCCGGCCAGCACGGCCCGGCGGGGGATTCGGGGGGTGTCATCGTGGGACATGGGGCGCTCCAGGCGAAGGCTCCAGTGTCACACGTCCGCGCGCAGGGTGTCCGTCACGAAATCGCGAAGAGCCCGGCCCGAACGCCGGGCTGTGCGCGGGATCAGTTGTCGGTGTACCCGACCAGATCGTCGACGCTGCGGGGCTCGATCTTGAAGGCGCCGAAGGTGTAGGTCAGCGGCCCGGTGACGCTGGTGAACGTGTCGTCCTCGGAGAGGGCGAAGTCGTCGGTCCAGTCGTAGCAGAGGTCGTCGACCACCACGGTGTCGTCGAGCAGGAACTCGCCGTAGCCCAGGTCGGGGTCGGTGACCGTCACCCCGCTGACCTCGATGAGCACGCCCTCCCAGGGCTCGGCCGTGGCGGCGTCGCCCAGGTCGGAGAGGGACACCGGCTCGGCGGTAACCGCGCCGTCGTCGGCCAGGTAGCTCACCCAGCCGTCGCTGGCGTCGATCTCGGTGAGGTCGTAGTACTCCAGCACCTCGCCCAGGATGTCGACCCGGTCGCCGACCTCCAGCCAGATCGCCATGCTGGAGCTGGTGTAGACCCACACGCCGCTGTACGGCCCCCCGGCGGCCTCCTGGGCGAAGAAGCCGGAGCTGCTCACGCCGGTGACCACCACGTCCCCGACGAGGACGGGGGCGCCATCGGCCAGGGTGCCGTCCTGGACGTCGTAGATGGTGTCGTCGAGGCCGACGTCGCACTCGGGGTAGCTGCTGTCGCTGTACTCGGCGGGGTCGACGGTGCCGGTGATGTCGACGTAGGCGCCGCTGACCCGCACCCGGCCCGGGGCGCCGTCCGCGCCGCCCGCGTTGAGGTCGATGGACTCGTCGATCTCGTGGCCCAGGCCGCCCGCGGCGTCCAGCAGGCCGGAGATGTCGACGTAGTCGCCCTGGATCCGGATCATGCCGCCGCCGCCGCCGCCGCCGCCGCCCGAGGTGCAGTCGCCGTCCTGCTTGCCCCCGCCGTCGCCGCCGGAGACGTCCACGATGCCGCTGACGTCGATGTAGTTGCCGAACAGGGTCACCGCGCCGCCGCCGCCGCCGCCGCCGCCGCCCTCGGCGCCGCCGCCCGCGCCGCCGCCGCCGCCGGTGAAGAACAGCTCCAGGGTCTGCTCGCCGAAGGCGGCGCCGCCGATGCCCTCCGTGCTGGTGGGGCGGTCGCCGGTCCCGCCGTCGGTGGACGCGCCGCCGCCGCCGCCGCCGCCGCCCCGGGTCCAACTGCCGCCGGTGGCCACGTCGTAGTCGCTGGTGGAGAGGCCCCAGGGCAGGCCGCCATCGCCACCCCGGGTGCTGACCGCGCCGCCGTCGTCGCCGTTGGGCGCGCCGCCAGCGCCGCTGGGGTTGGCGCAGGGGCTCGCGCCGCCGCCGCCGCCGCCGCCGGGGCCCGCCGCGCCGCCGTCGGGGGCCTGGGTGGAGATGGAGTCCAGCCCGTCACCGCCGGAGAGGTCCAGGGTGCCCCGGATGTCGATGTAGTTGGCGTAGACGGTCAGCGGGGCCTCGCCGACCACCGTCACGGTGACGCCGACGTCGACCACGAAGCTGTCGAGCCAGTAGACGCCGCTCTCCAGGGTCATGTCCGCGCTGGCCTGCCAGGTGCCGCCGCTGCCGTCGGTGCAGCACTCCAGGATCTCAGCGATCGTGTCCTCGCAGTCGTCGGCGTTCTCGACGTAGCCGACGGGCTGATCGCACGCGATCTCGATGACGTCGGGGTCGCCCAGGCCGTCGCTGTCGAAGTCCTCGTACCAGGTCAGGGCGTCGAGGGCGTCGGGCTCGTCGACCTCGCCGTCGCAGTCGTCGTCGACGCCGTTGCAGGTCTCGTCCGCGCCGGGGAAGATCTCAGCGACCGCGTCGTTGCAGTCGGTGCTGTCGGCGATGTGGCCGGCGGGCTGGGTGCAGGCGGGGGTCGAGGTGTCGGGGTCGCCGTAGCCGTCGCCGTCCCCGTCGGCGTACCAGGTGGCCGCGTCAGCGGCGTCGGGCTCGTCGACCTCCCCGTCGCAGTCGTTGTCCAGGCCGTCGCAGACCTCGGCGCCGCCGGGGAAGGCCTCGGCCGCGCCGTCGTCGCAGTCGGTGTTGTCGCTGACGTAGCCCTCGGGCTGCTCACAGGCCGGGGTCGTGACGTCGGGAGCGCCGAAGCCGTCGCCGTCGCTGTCGCCGTACCAGGTCAGGGCGTCGAGGGCGTCGGGCTCGTCGACCTCCCCGTCGCAGTCGTTGTCGACGCCGTCGCAGACCTCGTCGTTGCCGGGGAAGGCGTCGGCGTTCTCGGGGTCGCAGTCCTCGTCACCCTTCACGCCGTCGCCGTCCGGGTCGCACCCGAAGAGCGTCAGTCCGGCCAGCAGGAAGAAGGCAGAGCGCAGTCGCATGGCGCAGTCTCCTCGATCGTGGGGAGGCGTACTCTACCCGGCTTCGATCCCATCGGCGGGTGGCGATGCCGTAAACCCTGGCTGCCGTCAGCGGATGAACCACCACATCAGGCCAGCCCCGGCGATCATGCTGAGCACCATCACCACCCCCCCGAACGCGAGCAGGGCCAGCCAGGGAGGCCCCTCCTGGGCGTCGGGGGCGATCAGGGTGACCGGCTCGGGCTCCGCAGGGGCGGGGTCCGCCGCCTGGGCGGCCGCGGCGAGGGCGGCGAGGTTGACCTTGCCTCCCCCCGGAGCGTCGAGGTGGGTGACCGGCGGGAGCAGCACGGTCTCCTCGTCGTCGGCGTCGGGGACCATCGTCTCCCCGCCGGGCGGCTGGGCGGCGGCGAAGGCGCTCTGGGGGACCGCCGCGAGGTTGGGGGGCAGGCGCCGGACCGGCTCGGGCGGGGGGTCGGTCTGGTCGTCGGGGACCATCGTGTCCCCGGACACGTTGCCCATCGACCCGTGCCCTGGCGGGGGGGCCGAGCTCTTGAGCATGGCCCGCACGTCGGCGGCGCTCTGAGGCCTGTCGGGGGGCTCCTTCTCCAGGAGGTTGTGGACGGTCATCTCCAGGCCCTTGGGCAGCCCCGGGCGCACGGTGGAGAGCCGCGGCGCCTCCTTGAAGAGGTGATCGTTCAGCGCCTGCTTGCGGGTCTTGCAGGCGAAGGGCGGCGCGCCGGTGAGCATCTCGTAGAGCACGATGCCCAGGGAGTAGAGGTCGGTGGTGTGGTCCAGGTGCTCGCAGGCGACCTGCTGCGGCGACATGTAGGGCAGCGTGCCCAGGGGGCTGCCCGCCTTGGTCATGGTCTTCATGGCCTCGTCGTCCTCATCGCTGGTGTCGATGATGCGGGCGACGCCGAAGTCGAGGATCTTGATGCTGTCCGGCCCCGCGGTCTCCCCGCGCTGGTTCAGCAGCATGATGTTCTCGGGCTTGAGGTCCCGGTGGATGATGTTGAGGGCGTGGGCGGTGGCCAGGGCCTCGCACACCTGGACGCCGATGTGCACCGCGCGCTCGGGGGAGAGCGGGCCGCTCTGGGCGATGATGTCGGACAGGGGCTTGCCGTCGAGCAGCTCCATCACCAGGTACAGCTCGCCGCCCTCGGCCTTGCCGAAGTCGTAGACCTTCACCGAGTGCGGCGAGTCCATCCGCGCGGTGATGGCCATCTCCCGGCGGAAGCGGTCGACCAGGCGCTTGTGGACCGCGAGGTGCCGGTGGATCATCTTGAGGGCGACCGGGCGGCTGACCGCCAGCTCGCGGGCCTCGTACACCGTGCCCATGCTGCCCTCGCCCAGCTTGTCGAGGACAAGGAAACGTTCGGCGAAGAGCTTGCCGATGTACGGATCCGGGCGGCCGGCTGGCATGCGCAGCAGTGTAGCCCGTCCGGGGCCTTCGCGGGTAGCTACGCCCCCTCGGGGGGCGCGTCGTCGGGCTTGATGGAGCGGGCCACCGCCGCCTGGGGCAGAGCCTCGGCGAGCTGGAGGATGACCTCGGGGCTGACCTCGGTGAAGGCCAGCCCCAGCCAGCGCAGGTGCTCGAAGGCGGCGAAGCCGACCACGTCGCGGTCGGTCACCCCGGTCTTGTTGAGGTTGAGGTGGTGGAGCTGGGTGAGGTCGCCCAGCGAGGCCCGGTCGGCCTCGGAGAGCGCGCTGCGGCTCAGGTCCAGGGCCTCGAGGGTGGACAGCGCCGCCAACCCCCCGAGCCCGGCGTCCTCGAGGGTGCAGGCGTGGAGGATGAGGACCCGCAGCGCCCCGCCGGACAGGGCCCGCAGCGCCCCGTCGACCAGCGCGCTGCCGTGGACCTGGAGGGAGTGGAGGCCGGCGAGGCGCCCCAGGGGGGCCAGCGCGGCCGGGCCCAGCCGCCCCCCGCCGATCCGCAGGGTCTGCACCCCGGGCGGCAGCCCCGCCAGCAGCCGAGGCAGGTCCGGGCAGCCGGAGAGGTCCAGGTTCACCAGCCCCGCGGGCAGGGCCAGGGGCGCGAGGTCGTCCACCCCGGTGCGGGCCAGCTCCAGCGTGGCCAGCGCGGGCCAGCGCGGCCCGTCGGCGGCGAGGTCCTCGGGGCGGACCGGGGTGTCGGAGAGGTCGAGGACCCGCAGGCCCGAGAGGGTCCCCAGCGCCGACAGCCCGGTCAGCGGGGGGGTGACCGCGTCCAGGTCGAGGTCGTAGAGGGCGGCGGCCTCCCTCAGGCGCTGGAGCCGCTCCTGCGCGGGCATGGGGTCGACCACCGGCACGAGGTCGTCCTCGCTCAGGGCGGGGATCGGGGCCTCGGGGGGCAGGAACTCGACGGTGAAGTCCCCGTAGCCCTCCTCCCAGCGCATCTCGTAGCGGGTCGGCCAGGCGTCGGAGAGGGTCATGCGGGCAGCCACGTCGTCCTCGGAGCGTCCCTCCAGGGCCCGGCGCACGGCGTCGAGGTCCCACAGCGGGTTCCGGGCCAGGCGCAGGTGGGTGAGGCCCAGCCCGGCGAGGTGCCGCAGGTGGGCGTGCACGATCTCGGCGCCCGAGAGGTCCAGGATGCGCAGGTGCGCCAGCTCGCTGAGGTGCCGGAGTCCGGGACCCCGCACCCCCCGGCGCCCCGTGAGCAGGAGCTGCTGGAGGGCCGACAGCCCGGCCAGCGGCGCCAGCTCGTCGTCCGTGATGCCCTGCTCACCGGCAAGGTTGAGGGCCTCCAGCGCGCGGAGCCGCCACAGGAACTCCAGCCCGGCGTGCCCCGGCGCGCAGCCCCGCAGGGACAGCGCCTTGAGGCGGGTCAGCCCGGCGAGGGAGGCCAGGGCCACGCCGTCCAGGGGGGCGCCGTTCAGGGTCAGCGCGGTCAGGCCGGTGAGCCGCCCGATGTGGGGTAGGGCCTCGCCGGTGAGCGGGGCGTCGGCGATGCGCAGCGCGCGCAGCCCCTCCAGGTCGGCGATCGCGGCCAGCCCGGGGCCCTGGACCTGGCTGAAGGTGAGGGTCAGGGCTTCGAGCTGGCGCAGCTCGGCGAGGGGGCTCAGCCCCTCGTCGGTCAGGCCCGGTGCGTCCAGGGACAGCGCCTCGAGCTGGGGCAGCGCCGCGACAGGCAGGAGTGAGGCGTCGTTGACCCCGGTGAGCGCGAGCCGCGTCACCCCCGCCTGCCGGAGCTGCTGGACCGCCACCGAGACGAGCTGGGGGTCGTTCGCCCGCAGGCGCAGCGTCCAGTCCGGGCGCGGCGGGGGGGTGAAGGCCGAGATCGAGGCGACGGGGCCGACCACGCGCCCCCCGATCATCAACTCGAAGCGCAGACCGTCGGTCAAGGTCGCCTCCCAGCGGGAAGAGAGATTATCAGGGCGGCGTGGCCACCGCGTCCAAGGAATCGACCTTGACGTCTCCGGTGCCATCACATACGTGCCCCGACAAGGTTGCTTACCGACCGGTAAGTAGCCTGCCTTGGAGCGCACCATGTCCGAGCTCGACGTTCGAGAGCGGATCATCGTCGAAGCCACCCGCCTGCTCGCCGATCAGGGCTACGCCCGCACCTCGGTGCGGGAGATCACCGACGCGGTGGGGGTGACCAAGCCGACCCTCTACTACCACTTCGGCAGCAAGGAAGGCCTGTTCACCGCCCTGGTCGAGCACCACACCAGCGAGTGGCTGAGCGCCGCCGAGCGGATCGTGGGGGGCGAGGGCACCGTGGTTCAGCGCCTGCGCCGCTACGTGCGCAGCAGCTTCCGGGTGCTCGATGAGCGCCCCGACGTGCTGCGCTTCCTCATCATGGCCTTCCACCAGGCCGGTCAAGGCGCGCCCGAGATCGACAGCATGCGGTTCCACGCCGCCGAGGTCAACGCCCTGCTCGCCCTGCTCAAGGAGGGCGTCGAGGCTGGCGAGCTGGTCCAGCACGACGTAAGCAGCAGCATCTATCTCCTGATGGGGTCCATCCACATGCGCATCGGGGGCGCCTTGCGCGCCGGGCACGCGCTGGAGCCGGACACCGCAGACGCCATCGTCGACCTGTTCCTTCATGGAGTGAAGTCGTGAAGCCCATCCACCTCGCGCCTGTGCTCGGCGCGCTCCTGCTCACGGTCTCGTGCGCCTCCGGTGACGTGGAGGACGCCCAGGCCGCAGCCGACATCACCCTGCCCGACGCCCCCGGCGTCCGGGTCGAGGTCGCCCGGGTGCAGCCCACCGATGCCCGCCGGGCGCTGGACCTGCCCGCCGAGCTCGACGGCGTCAACGACGCGATGCTCGCCTCCCCCATGGGCGGCCACGTCGACGCGGTGCTGGTGCGCCGGGGCGAGACCGTGCGCCGGGGCCAGGGCATCGCCCGGATCGACTACGGCACCCGGGCCGCCCAGCTCGAGATCGCCACCGCCCAGGCCGAGCAGGCCGAGGCCGAGCTGGCGCGCGCCCGCAAGCTCGCCGACGGCGTGTCCCAGAGCCAGCTCCTGGCGGCGGAGACCAACGCCCGGGTCACTCGGGCCAACGCCGACATCGCGAAGATCCAGCTCGGCCGTGCCCTGGTGACCGCGCCCTTCTCCGGGCGCGTCGCTGACGTCATGGTCGACCCCGGCGAGATCGCCGGCCCGGGGGCCCCGGTCGCCCGGCTGGTCCAGGACGACCCGGTGCTCGCCAAGGTCTCGGTGTCCGACCGCGACATCGTCCACTTCACCGAGGGTCAGGCGGTCACCCTGCGGGTCCAGTCCCTCCCCGGGGCCTTCACCGGCACCGTGGTCACCCGGGGCGTCGCCGCCGACCCGAGCAGCCGCACCTGGCAGGTCGAGGTCGAGGTCCCCAACCCCGACGGCGCCCTGATGCCCGGCATGCTGGGGCGGGTCTCCCTGGAGCGCGTCGTCGCCACCGACGCCATCGTCATCCCCCAGGACTGGGTGGTCACCCGCATCGACCGCAGCGGGGTCTTCCTGGACAAGGACGGCGCCGCGGCCTGGCAGGACGTCACCCTCGCCGCCTTCATCGGCGATCAGGTGGTGGTCTCCGAGGGCCTGTCCGCCGGGGATCAGGTGGTCAGCGCGGGGCACCGCGAGCTGGCCGAAGGCGACCCCCTCATCGTCGTCCGTTCGGGCACCTGCTGCACCGACGGCCGCGTGGTCTGGTAGGAGGAGACGATGGGCTGGGCCCGCTGGCTGGTCGACCACGCCGTCACAGTGGTCATCCTCGTAGGTACGATCCTCATCTTCGGGATCAGCGCCTACGTCACGCTTCCCCGGGAGGCGGCGCCGGACATCAAGATCCCGGTGGTGATCGTGTCCACCCCGTACTTCGGGGTGTCCCCGGCGGACATCGAGACGCTGGTGACGATCCCGATGGAGCGAAAGCTCAAGGACGTCAAGGACGTGGACGAGATGCGGTCCACCTCCTACGAGGGCGCCTCGGTCATCACCCTGGAGTTCAACCCCGACGTCGACATCGAGGACGCCCTCCAGAAGGTCCGCGAGAAGGTCGACGCCGCCCAGCCCGACCTCCCCGAGGACGCCGAGGACCCGGTCGTCTCGGAGATCTCCTTCTCCGACATCCCCATCCTCATCGTGTCCATGACCGGCCCCCAGGACGAGGAGGAGCTCAAGCTCCTGGCCGAGGGCCTGGAGGACCGCATCGAGGCGATCCCCGGGGTGCTCGACGTCAAGCTCTCCGGCGGCCT
Source organism: Alphaproteobacteria bacterium (assembly GCA_020632795.1). Lineage (GTDB taxonomy): Bacteria > Myxococcota_A > UBA796 > UBA796 > CAJQPC01 > JACKEV01. The sequence goes on along the minus strand of JACKEV010000014.1, from coordinate 90,964 downwards.
GACCCGCGAGCTGCGGGTGCTGGCCCAGCCCGACCGCATGGCCCGCTACGACGTCTCCTTCGACGACATCATCCGCGGGATCCAATCCGAGAACGTCAACATCCCCGGCGGCAACGTCGACGCGGACAGCTCGGACTACCTGCTGCGGGTGCCCGGTGAGCTGGAGTCCGCCGAGCAGATCGCCGCGGTCCCGGTCAAGAACGTGGGCGGGCGCACCCTCTTCGTGCGCGACGTGGCCCGGGTGGTCGACGGCTACGCCGACCGGGCCACCTACAGCCGCATGAACGGCAGCCCCAGCCTCTCCCTGGGGGTCCAGAAGCGGGTTGGCGAGAACATCGTCGACCTGGCGGCGGCGGTGCGCGCCGAGGTCGCGACCACCACCGAGGCCTGGCCCGAGGGCGTGCAGACCGCGATCCTGGCCGACCAGTCCCGCTACATCGAGAACAGCGTCACCGAGCTGGAGAACAACATCATCTCGGGGCTGTTGCTGGTGGTCGGGGTGCTCCTGTTCTTCATGGGCTTCCGCAACTCCTGGTTCGTGGGGCTCGCGATCCCGCTGTCGATGTTCGTCAGCTTCATGACCATCCAGGCGCTGGGCATCACCCTGAACATGATCGTGCTGTTCAGCCTGATCCTGGCGCTGGGCATGCTCGTCGACAACGCCATCGTCATCGTCGAGAACATCTACCGCCACCACGAGGAGGGCAAGGACCTGCGCGAGGCCTCCATCATCGGGGTCAGCGAGGTCGCGCTGCCGGTGGCCACCTCCACCCTGACCACCTGCCTGGCCTTCGCCCCTCTGCTGTTCTGGGAGGGTGTGATGGGCGAGTTCATGGGGTACCTGCCCCGGACGCTCATCATCGTGCTCACCAGCTCGCTGTTCGTGGCGCTGGTGGTCATCCCGGTGGCCACCAGCCGGCTGATGAAGCCGGTGCAGGACCAGGGCGCGCGCGTGGAGGGCGAGCTGCCCCCGCCCGACACCCTGCTGGGCAAGGTCATGGCCCGCTACAAGGGCATCCTGGAGTGGTCCATCGACCACCGCTACCTGTCGATCGGCGCGGGCGTGGTCACGCTGCTGGTCTCGGTCGTCGTGTACGCGATGTTCAACCACGGCACCGAGTTCTTCCCCCAGACCGAGCCCAACCAGGTCATCATCGGCATCACCGCCCCGGACGGCACCCGACTGGAGACCACCGACCGGTTCGCCCGGCAGCTCGAGCAGGTGCTGGGGGGCGAAGGGGACGTCGACACCTTCGTCACCGAGGTCGGACGCAGCGCGGGGTCGGGGGGCCTGAACTTCGGCGCCAGCTCCGTGCCCCACGCCGGCAAGATCTCCATCGACTACCGGCCCACCAAGGGCAACGCCCGCGAGGGCGAGCAGATCCGCTCGGGGTCGACCTTCGACTCGGTCGAGCGGCTACGCACGGCGGCGGCCCAGGTGGTGGGCGCCAACGTCACCGTCGACCCCCGCAAGATGGGCCCGCCGGTGGGCATGCCCATCGAGGTGGAGATCTCCGGGCCGGACTTCCACGAGCTGGGCCGGATCTCCCAGGACTTCCAGCGCAAGCTGCGCGCCGTGCCCGGCGTGGTCGACATCAAGGATGACTACCGGGTCGGGCGCCCCGAGCTGCGCTTCACCATCGACCGGGCGGCCGCCAAGAAGCTGGGCGCGTCGACCCTGCGGGTGGCCAACACGCTGCGCACGGCGGTGGCGGGCACCAAGGCGTCGGTCGTGCGCGACGGCGAGGACGAGTACGACATCATCGTCGAGCTGGACCCGGTCTACACGGCCAACGCCCAGTCCGTGCTCGACCTGCGGATCCCCGGCAAGGACAACATCATGGTACCCCTGGGCACGCTGGCCTCCTACGAGGCCCTGGGCGGCTCGGGCGCGATCAAGCACCTCGACCGGGACAAGGTCATCACGGTCTCCGGGGACATCGAGGGCGTGAACGTCAACGTCGCCCAGACCGCCGTCAAGGAGCTGATGGATGGCTTCGAGCTGCCCGACGGCTACGCGATGAACATGGGCGGCGCGGACCGGGAGCAGGCGAAGACCATGGTCTTCCTGCTGCGGTCCTTCGGCATCGCCCTCGTGCTCATCTTCCTGGTGCTGGTCACCCAGTTCGACTCCATCTCCCGGCCCTTCATCATCCTGGCCTCGGTCGTCCTCTCCCTGATCGGCGTGCTGTGGGGGCTTTTGCTGACCAGCACCCCCTTCGGCATCCTGATGACCGGCATCGGCGTGATCAGCCTCGCGGGCGTGGTGGTGAACAACGCCATCGTGCTCATCGACTACGTGCAGCTCCTGCGCAAGCGGGGGATGGACGTGCGCGAGGCCCTGATCCAGGCGGGCATCGTGCGCTTCCGCCCGGTCATCCTCACCGCGATCACCACCATCCTGGGCCTCATCCCGATGGCCACGGGCCTCAGCATCGACTTCCGCAAGCTGCGCGTCATCGTGGGCGGCGAGTCGGCGGCGTTCTGGGGGCCGATGGCGATCGCGGTGTGCTTCGGCCTGGCGGTCGCGACCCTGCTCACCCTGGTCATGGTGCCGACGATGTACTCCATCACCGAGGATCTCGGTGGCCTGGTGCGTCGGGGCGGCCGGCGGAAGGCGGGGGTGGCGGCGGCCGGTGCGGCGGCGGCGCTGCTGCTCGCGCCCCTGAACGCCTGGGGCGGCGAGCCCGTCTCCCTGGCCCAGGCGATCTCCGCCGCCGAGCAGAACAACCTCGACCTGCGCATGGTGGAGGAGCAGACCGTCCAGGCCCGCGCCCAGGTGGGCATGGCCTGGGCGCAGCTCACGCCCAAGGTCAACGTCCAGGGCACCTACACCATCAACAAGGACGAGGTCCTGCTCGACTTCTCCGAGATCGGAGACGCCTTCTCGCTGTACGGCACCGCGCTGGAGGCCTACGGGCTGGCCATCGGGGACTACGTCTCCAACAACCCCCAGCAGGTCAGCCCCGAGACCTGGGACGCCCTCCAGGAGCTGGCCGACAGCATGGAGGACGTCGACTCTTCCGACAGCAGCTTCAGCAGCGAGCCCACGGTCATCCAGGCCAAGACCGCCAAGGCGGCCAACGCCTCGATCATCCAGCCCATCTTCACGGCGGCCTCGGTGCCTGCGCTCAAGGGGGCCTACGCCCTGCGGGACGCGGCGCTCTCGACCGAGGACTTCACCCGCATGCGGATCCACGGCGCGACCACCCAGGCCTACTACGGGCTGGTGGTCAGCAACGAGGCGGTCGCCATCTCCGAGGAGGCCCTGGCCAACGCCCGGAAGCACCTCGACCTCGCGAAGCGCCAGGTCGCCGCCGGGGCCGCGCCGCCCCTGGCCGAGCTGCAGGCCGAGCTGGCGGTCAGCCAGTCCGAGCGCCAGCTCCGCGCCAGCCGGGAGCAGCTTGTCACCGCCGCGGAGGCCTTCGCCTTCGTCACCGGGCTGCCGACGGACAGCCAGGTCACCATGCCCGCGCCGCCCTCCCCCGGCTTCACCTCAGCCAATGAGGCGGTGGACGTCGCGATCGACCGCCGCCCGGACCTGCTCGCCGCCCGGCTCCAGGCCGACGCGTCCCGCATGATGCTGCGCGCCGACCAGCTCGGCTGGCTGCCCACGGTCAACGGCCGGTTCACCTGGTCCTGGACCGAGAACCCCGGCTTCCAGGACTCCAACGACTGGTGGATGATCGTGCTGACCGCCGACTGGACCCTGTGGGACGGCGGCTACCGGTTGGCCACCAACAAGCAGTACGCCTCCCAGCGCCGCGTGGCCGACTACGCCGCCGAGAAGGCCCGCATGCAGGCCGAGCAGGACGTCCGGGTGGCCTGGGAGCGCTACGAGCGCGCCGAGGTGGCCTTCCAGGCCGTCGAGCGGGAGATCGCCCTGGCCGAGGAGTCCCTGCGCCTCGCCGAGCTGGGCTTCGAGGCCGGCTCGTCCAGCTGGCTGGAGGCCGAGGACGCCCGCCTGGCCCTGGCCTCAGCGCGCCTGGGCATGCTGACCGAGCGGATGAACCGGGATCTGGCGATCGTGCAGCTGGCGGTGGCGACGGGGACGTATACTCCGTAGGCGTGGTCTACGCTCTCCTCTCCGTCGCGTTCTGGGGTGTGCTGGACGGCGGCCTTCGTGTCGCCATCGTGGGCTATGGCGCCGACCCCTACCTCGTGTCGACCGGCAACCTGCTGCTGGGCGGGCTGGTGCTGTGGGCGGTGGGGGACCGGCGGGCCGCGCGGGGGGCGCTGCGGTACTGGGAGACCTGGGCCTTCGGGGGCTGCCGCTACGCCGTGGGGATCCTGCTGGCCTATGTGTCCTGGCACTTCGCGGCCACCGAGGTCGACTTCCTCTGCCAGACCGCCGCGGCGATGCTGGTCCTTTGGGACGCGGGGGTCCAGCGGCGGTGGCCCACCCTCGGAGAGCTGGCGCTGGTGGCGCTGCTCTGCGGGGGCGCGGCCTGGGTGGGGTTCAGCCAGCCGGGCCTGCCGTGGTGGTCGCTGCCGGTGGTGGGCGCGGCGGCCCTGTGCTACGCGGCCTCGGTGGTGCTCGCCGCGCGCAACCCGGCGAACCAGCGCGCGGTCACCCCCGCCGAGCGCGCCGGTCTGACCGGCATGGTGCTCATCGTCTGTGCCCTGCCCTTCCTGCTCGCCTTCCCCTTCGTGGGCCCGCCCCTCGACACAGTGAACTGGGCGTCGACCCTGGGCTGGGCGTTGGGCATCGGCCTGCTGACGCGGGTGCCCTCGATGGGCTTCTACCTGGTCGCGGCGAAGCACCTGGGGGCGAAGCGCCTGGTCCTCGTGTTCGCCGTGATGTGGATGGTCACGCTGAGCACCGAGTGGGCCGCGTCGATGGCGGGCGTGGCCGACATGCGGGCGATGCTGACGCCGACGGATCTGGCGGTGGGCGTGGCGATGACGCTGGGGTCGGTGTGGATGGCGTTGAAGCGGCGGGCGTGAGCGTCGGAGTTGGAGGGGCTTCGAGCGCCCAGGATCCCCGGAAATGGCTCGTCCGGTGCTCCACACCAGCTCCAGACTCGCTGAAGGCTTGGAGGAAGGTGTACTCCTTGGCGTGAAGGGGGCGCGTCCAGCGCCCTGAAGATCTACGCAGTCCGCGTCCTCTTCACAGGCGACCACGTAGTCGGGCAGCTCGGGGCAGAGGAAGTAGGGCGGTCAGGAGGATCATGGTTCACCCGTAAACAGGTAAATAATACACTACTTCTCGCCACACCAGTCATCGGTGCAGAACATGCCGCAGGCGAAGAGAGGAGCTGTATGTCTGAAGCCCACAGGCCCCGGATCGGATGACCAGGGACGTCACCCCCGATGGTGGCATCGCTTCACCGCTCCCGCAACACCCGCCGCCGCCCCTTCCATTCCCAAACCAACCGCCACCCCGGCAAAAGCGGCCAGAGCGCCTGCGGCGGCGGGGTCTTGCGCAGGCCGCTGACCTGCTCCAGGATGGCCTCGCGGGCGGCGACGTCGTAGCGGATCCGGTAGATGGCGTCACCGATGGAGAGGTCCCGGGGGAAGGCCCGATCCAGGCGATCCCGCACATACGGCGGCAGGGCCTCGGGCAGCACGTCCTCCGGGGAGAGCAGGTCCAGGTCCTCGGCCTCCTCCAGACCCAGGTCCGCCAGCCGCTGGAGCAGCCAGTCGGCGAACGGCGGGGGCGGCTCCTGGCCATCCAGCCGCGCGGCGAGGCTCGCGGCCTCGTGGCGGTCCCGGGCCTCATCCGACACAGACCTGAACAGGCTCCCCCGCAGGATCAGATCCCGCGCGGCCTCCCGCAGGTGCGCCCCCCGCGGGGCCTCCTCCCGGGACGCGATGACCTTGCCCGCGTAGACCGTCTCCATCACCGAGCGCAGCGCACCGCGCTTGTAGAGGATGTCCCCCAGCCGCGGCCGCCCCAGCCCCGCCGCCACCAGCCAGCGCAGGGGCACGGGCATGCCCGCGGTGATGACCAGACGCTTGTCCAGCCGGCTCTTCCCCACCGCGCGGCTGTCCAGGAGCAGCAGCGCATCGGACTTCTCGGCGTCCACGGCGCTCTGCCGCCCCAGCTCCAGCTCCGTGCCCCCGTTGCTCCAGGCCACATGCCGGCGCCGCCGCCGGGCGACGTGCGCGCAGTCCGGCCAGGCCGCCAGCAGGCACATCGCCAGCGCCTCGCGGCGACCCCGCACAGACCCGCCCCCCGGCGTGGCCCCGAACAGCGCGCCGAAGCGCTCAGCGAGGGAGCGGGCCTCGTCCAACGCCGCCGGGTTGAGCCGGTGGGGGCCCGCCTTGCCCTCGGTGACCGCCCGGATCAGCGCCACCGCGTCGCAGCCCTCCTCCCTCAAGTCCAGCTCCGGGTCCTCCGGCCGCGGGCCGAACAGGGGGCGGGAGAGGCTCAAGCCCGCGCACAGAGGCACGGCGAGGTCCAGCAGGCCGCGAGCCTCGGCCTCCACCAGCAGCCGGCCGAGGTGGGCGTCGAGGGGCAGGGCGAACAGGCGCTCCCCGCGGGGGGTGAGGCGGCCGGCGTCGTCCAGCCCGCCCAGGGCCTGGAGCTGGGCGCGGGCGTCGTCCACCGCGTAGGCGCGCGGCGGATCCAGGAAGGGCAGCGCCTCGACCCGCGCGTCGCAGGCCGCCGCCGCGAGCACCAGCGGCGTGAGCGCCTCGCGGTGCAGCTCGGGCGGGGTCACCGGGTCCAGGCGCACGTCCTCGCGCCACAGCCGGTAGCACACCCCCGGGCCCAGCCGCCCCGCCCGCCCGGCGCGCTGGTCGGCGCTGTCCTGGGCGATGGGCAGCAGGGTCAGCACCCCCCGCCCGCCGTGGTAGCGGGTCCGGCGCACCAGCCCCGCGTCGAGGACCACCCCGATGCGCGGCAGGGTCAGGGAGGTCTCCGCGACGTTGGTGGACAGGATGACCCGCCGGGCCGCCCCGGGGCGGAACACCCGGGACTGCTCGGCGAGGCTCAGGCCGCCGTGCAGCTCCAGCAGCTCGATCTCCCGAAAGCCCGACAGCGCCGACCTCACGGACGCGATCTCCCCCTTGCCGGGCAGGAACACGAGCACGTCGCCGGGGTCCCCCTCGGCCTCGGCCAGGGCGGCGCGCACCCGGTCCTCCAGGCCGCGCGCGTCGGGCACACTGGCCCGACCGGGGCGGTAGCGCACGTCCACCGGGTGCTGCCGGCCCTCCCCCTGCAGGTGCGGCCCGCCCAGGTGCGCGGCGACGCGGTCCCCCTCCAGGGTGGCGGACATGACCACCAGCCGGGGCCGCCCGGCCTGCTTGGCCATCGCCAGCAGCAGGTCGAGGTCCATGCCGCGCTCGTGGAACTCGTCGAGCACCAGCACGTCCCAGCCGGCCAGCCCGTCGGACCGCAGCATGCGCAGGGCGATGCCCGGCGTGACGAAGACCAGGGCGCTGTCGCCGCGGGCGCGGCGCTCGTCGCGGACGACGTAGCCCACCGCATCCCCCAGCTCGACCCCGTCCAGCTCGGCGACCCGGGCGGCCAGGGCCCGGCAGGCCACCCGGCGGGGCTCCACCACCAGGACCCGCCCCCGCGCGCGCAGCCAGCGGGGCACCTGGGTGGACTTGCCGGAGCCGGTCGGGGCGCTCAGGACCAGGGGCCCCCGGGCCACGGCGTCGAGCGCTGCCCCCCGCAGCGGCTCGATGGGCAGCGCGTCGATCAAGCGCCCAGCAGCTCGTGCCGCCGCAGGTCGATGAGCCAGCGCTCCACCGCGTCGCGGTTCTGGGGGCGCTCGGGCAGGGGGCTCCCCTCCTTGGCGTCCCGGAGCATCTGCTCCAGCCGGGGCCAGGCCGCCCGGAACCGCTCGTCCTCGGCGGGGGTGAGGGCCTGCTTCTCGGCGCCCTCGGCCTTGATGGCGATCAGCTCCTCCACCTCGGCCAGGCCGTAGCGCTCGGCCAGGGTGGGCAGGTGGGCCTCGACCTCGCCGGTGCGCAGCAGGTGGACGCCGGTCAGGGCCACCCGGTAGGTGTAGAGCAGGCTCTTGGCCCGGGGGGTGGCCCGGGTGTGCTCCCGCTGCATGCCCTGGAAGTAGCCGGCGTAGTGGCCGAAGCAGGCCTGGGACAGCGAGCCCTGCGCCAGCACCCGCATCGCGGGGATCTCGGGGGTGTCCACGAGCTGGAAGGGCGAGAAGATGCGCTCCAGCATGTTGCCGTTGCCCTTCAACATCAAGGACATGGCGCGGCCGACCTCGTTTGTGGTCAGGTCGCACTCCTGGCCGTCGAAGACCTCCAGGCGGTCGTGGGCCTCGGCGGGGCGGCCCAGGCCCAGCAGGCGCTCGGTGGGCGCGACGTGGATGCCCTTGAGGTCCAGGTCGCTGTCCGGGGAGGAGAAGCCGTAGTTGTGGCTGCCGGTGACCGCGAGCAGCAGCACGCGGCCCGGCGGGGGGTGCGCAGCCAGAAACCGCCGGCCGCGATCCAGATCAGGGACGACGCCCATGCAGGACCTCTTCGACGATCTCGACGCAGAGCCGGTTCAGGCGGTCGAGATCCGGGTTGGGGGGCAGAGTGGACGCCTCCGCGGCCTGGGCGACGCGCGCCTCCAGGGCATCGGCGTGGGCCATGAGCTGGTCGTAGGTCCACGCCCCGCGCTTGATCGCCAGCAGCTCCTCGGCGTCGGGGCGGCGCACCTGGAGCCGGCCCGTCTCCAGGATCTCCGCGCCCATGCGCAGGAGCCGCACCAGGTGCAGGGCGTGCTTGGTGTCGTAGCCGAAGCGGGCCTCCAGCTCGGCGCGGGCGGGGTTGCGGTGCTGGACCCAGGTGCGGTACTGCTGCCACTCCCGGCGGGCGGCCCGGTAGCGGCGCTCCTGGGACAGCAGCTCCAGGAAGTTCGGGGGGATGTCGTCGCGGCTCAGGGTGCCGCGCTCCAGCATGGCCTCGGCCGCGCCCTGCTGGTCCTTGGTGATCGCCCGGACCGGGGGCAGGCCATAGGCTTCGCGCTGGGGCTCGCCCTCGGGGGGGTGGAGCAGCCAGCGGCGGTGGGTGCGGATGCGCTTGAGCTGGGCGATGGCGTAGCCGCCGAAGCTGTCCTTGACCCGGGCGGAGAGGAACGCTTCCCGCGCGTCGAGCAGGCGCTGGCCCGCGGGGGTGACCACGCGGTGGTCGGAGGGGTCGGTCCACAGCAGCTCGAGCAGGGTGGGGTTCGCCCCCGCCGCGAGGCGCATGAACTTGCGCAGCTCGTAGCGCACGTGGTCGGCGTGCAGCTCGATCTGCTCGGGGGACTCCTGGAAGCCGTGGTACCAGTCGGCCGGGCCCACCAGCACGCCCTTGAGGTCGAGGTCAGAGCCCGGCCCGTCGGTGCCGTAGGCACGGCTGCCGTGTACGGTCTCGAAGATCAGCGTCCCAGGGGAGTCCATCGGTCTGACGTAGCGCGCTCGCTCACTCGCCGCCGCCGACATCTTCGTCGTCGTCGCGCTGGCGCTTCTTCTCGGCGCGCAGCTCCTTGGCGGACAGCTCGACGGTGGTGCCCACCCCGGGGATGACCTCGAACTCCCGGCCGCCCATCTGGTACCGGCCGGCGGGCAGCATGCCGATGAACACGCCCTCCTCCTCCAGCTCGCGCACGGCCAGCTCGACGACCTTGCGCTTGTCGGGCTCGAAGGGCATGACCTCGGCGCGCATGTCGATGCCGCGGGGGGGCACGGTCAGGAGGGTGACGCGGCCGTACTGCTCGTTGATCTCCAGGATCCAGGCGTCGACCTCGTCGTCCCGCTCCACCCGGTTGGCGCGCTCCAGGCGGTCCAGGGTGGCCGCGATGTCGCCCCGGGCGCGGGCGGCGTGGGCGGCGGTCAGGTGGACCTCGCGGGGGACCTGGACGTCGCCGAGGCCGAGGATCTGCTCGTAGCGGCGCTCGACGCCGGTCCAGACCTGGCGCTCGGAGAAGCGCTGCAGATCCTCGACGAGGCGCTCCAGCTCGGCCTCTTCGCGCTCTCCAGCGAGGGCCGGGAGCGGCATCAGGAGCACCCCGAGGGCGGTGATGAAGGTTCGGCGTCGCATGGCTGGATTCTACAACGCCGCGGGCCCCGCGTTTATTCAGGCGCCTCGGGGCAGGGAGTGAGAAGACAGGTTCATGGCGGATCCTCGCTCAACAGCCGTCGTACCGTCGGCGGCACCCGACCACCTTGACCTCGACGGGCGCGACCCCGTCGTCGATCATGTCGATCCGGCGGGCGGCCTTCTTGGAGAGGTCGATGACGCGGCCCGGGGTGTAGGGCCCCCGGTCGTTGATCACCACGCGCACGGACCTGCCGGTGTCGGTGCGGGTGACCTTGACCACCGTGCCAAAGGGCAGGGTCTTGTGGGCGGCGGTGCGGCGCAGGCCGGGGCGGAAGGGCTCGCCCGACGCGGTGGGGTTGCCCCGGAAGCCCGGGCCGTACCAGGACGCCTTGCCGTGCTCCACCACCTTGGGGGCGCAGGCCAGGGAGAGGAGAAGCCACGCGGAGAAGATCACGCGACGCGGGCTCCACAGACGACGCAGGCGGTGCCGTCGCCCTTGTTCACCGCGGTGTGGGCCGAGTAGCAGCCGGTGTGGAAGTGCTTGCCGCAGGTGTAGGGGCACTCCATGCGCACGTCGGGGGCGGCGTCCTGGCCGCAGATGCCGCACGGCACCATCGCGATGGCGGCGGTCTCCTGCTCCACGGGCTGCTCGCGCTTCTCGGGCAGCGGCTCGACCGCGCCCCACCAGGCCAGCCAGGCCATCAGCACGCCGGCCATGGCGGTGATGAGCCCGGGGACGGCCTCGTAGTACACCTGCCGGGGGTCCTCCCCCGCGACCACGGGGGGCAGGAAGGCCAGCACGACCAGCAGCAGGACGAGGATCAGGCCCACCCCGGCCACCCGGGGCCGACCGCCCTCGCCGCCGAACATGTGCCGGGCGACCGAGCAGGTCAACAGGCCCAGGCCCAGGCCGGGCATCATCACCGAGAGGGTGGTGCGCTGGCCCATCAGCGAGACGCCCCAGCCCGCCGACCAGGCGATGACCATGACCAGCGCCCCCAGCAGGGCCAGGGTGCCCTTGCCGGCGTAGCCCCGGTTCTCCGGGAAGTCGGGGGGCTGCTCGACCACGCCGGAGCCCGGCGGGGGCTCGGGCAGCAGGTGGATCAGCTCGTGGGGCACCACGCCGAGGTCCATCAGGCGCTCGTCGTCGGCCATCAGGCGGCCGCGGGCCCGCAGCCAGTACAGGCGGCGCCGGCCGTCGGGCCAGAAGGCGTCGAGGCCGGCGTCCCGGGCGACGCGCTGCGTCAGGTCCCGGGCGGGCAGGTAGGTGGGCAGGATCAGGTCCAGGGTCTGGGCGCGCACGTCGACGACCTGCACCCGCAGTTGGCACGTCTGGGCCTGGGCTTGCGGCTCCACGGGGAGAGTCTACCTGACGACGGGGCTCAGCGCTGGGCTTCGACCGTGCGCTCCAGCTCGTCGCTGATCTTCTGGAGGGGCTGAAGGAGGCGCTCGAACTTGTCGAACCAGCGCAGCCAGACCTCGTCGGACTGGTCGGAGCCGGGCAGCTCGGCGTGCACTCGTCGCACGAACTGGGTGAACTTGGCCACCCGGTCTGTGGTGCGGGGCAGGGCGTTGTAGTACTCGTGGGCGTAGTTGATGAGGCTGCCGGCGGTGCGGTAGAGCACGCGGTCGGTGGTGCCCTCCTCGATCAGCAGGAACTCCGAGGAGATGAGCGCCGAGGAGTAGTTCAGCACGGTGAGGTCCAGCTCCTGGACCAGCGCGGTGCGGAACAGGTTCTGCATCACCTTCTTGGAGAGGCGGATGAACTCGACCACCCGCGGCTTGAGGTAGGACTCGGCGGCGCGGGACTGGCGGCCGGCGCGGGGCACCGGCAGCAGGACCTGGACCATGCGGCCCAGGCGCACGTTGATGCGGCAGAGGGCCACGGCGTCGGCGTGATCCTCGTCGGCGACGTGCAGGCGCGGGGCGCAGAACTCGCGGACGCGGGCGGCCTGGGTCTCGCTGGAGTCGAAGACCGGGCGCTCGTGGCCGTCGTCGAGGGCCTCGACGTGGAACAGCCAGAGCATGTACTCGCCGTCCTTCTTGGGGACCTCCAGGGGGACCCCGGCGGCCTCGGGCAGGAGCACGCCCTGGCCCAGGCGGGTGATGCCGAAGCCGGCCTGGATGATGGCGAAGTACTTCTCGCCGCGCTGCTCCAGCTCCACCTGGAGGCCCTGGACGATGCCGTGGCCATGCAGGTAGAGGTTGTGCCGCTTCACGTTGGCGCGGTGATAGACCTGCTCGTCGAGCAGGTCGCGGGCCGTGAGACACAGCCCCTCAAAGGGGTTCAGTCGGCGAAGCTGGTCGGTGTTGCTCATGGTGCAGACCTTGGGGCGTCAAAGGGGACGGCGGGGGCGGCGCTCAGTCCCCTTCGAAGCGGATGGTGAAGGTGATGTGGGCGGGCTTCTCGGCCGTGACGATCTGGGTCAGCCGGCGAAGCACAGCCGGCGCGCGCTCGGAGAAGCGCTTCTCGAAGCGATAGCGGGGCTCCAGGACCAGCGCGAAGAAGTTGATGGGCTCGCGCTCGGTCTTGTAGAGGTAGTTGGCCCGGCCCTCGGAGCGCACGTAGCGCTCGGCGGGGGTGCGACCGCCCGCGAGGGTCGCCGCGCCCAGGGCGAAGGGCTGGGGCTTCTCGCGGGGGCTGACCTTGACCGGGGCGGCGGTCAGCACGCGGATGATCTCCTCGACCCCCTCCTTGGTGCCGCGGGTGCGGTAGAGCCGGATGGCGCGGCGCACCAGCTCGCGCTGCTGGTGCAGGGGCAGGGACTCGTCCAGGGTGAAGGTGACCCAGGACGCGATCCAGGGGAGGAACTTGGGGTCGGCGGTGAGGGGATCGGTCAGCGAGGAGATCTGCTCGATGCGGTCGACGATCGAGGTCATCATGTGCTGGTAGATGAACAGGAACCGTCGCGTCGCGTCGGTGTTCACCCCGCGCACCTCGGCGGTGCTGACCTCGTCGCGGACCCCCCAGCGGCGGGTGGAGGCCTCGTCGGCCTTGACGATGGTGCGCTGCTCGGTGGGGACCGCGCCCTGGTACGCCCCGGGCAGGAAGCGCAGGTAGCCGCGCACCGGGATGTGGAGGACGATGGTGTCCCGGGGGTCCAGCCCGCCGGGGGGGCGGCCGTCGACGGTGGCCAGCTCGGCGCGGACGGTGACCAGGTCGTCGGGCACGAAGTGGCTGGCCCGGGAGCCGTCGGGCAGGGTGCGCACGCCGCGGATGATGGCGGGCTCGCCGCCGGCTGCGGGGTTGACCTGGACCGCGCGGACGTGGCCCACCCGCTCGCCGCGCTGGGCCTCGACCAGGTGCACGGTGACCCGGTTGGAGAGGTGGCGGTTGAGGAAGACCCGGGCGGCGCGCACCGGGTAGTTCACCTCCACGACGGTGCGGAGGTGGTCGTAGTCGCCCGGGACGACGGGGATGCCCTTGCCGGGCAGCGCTGGGAGCTGCGGGTTCACTCCTCAGCCTCCTCGGTCCGGATGCGGACGCGCCGCACGGTGAACAGGTCGTGGCCCGCCAGGACCAGCTCGGAGAGGCCCTCGCCCTCCTCCCAGCCCGGCGGGCCCTTCATCCGGTCGCCGCGCATGTCGTAGATCTGCACGGCGACGACGTGGCGGACCTCGACGATGTCGGAGACGAGGCGCCCGAAGTCCTGGGCGTAGAGGGTGCCGCCGAAGGGCCAGCCCATGGCGTCCAGGCCGCCCACGTAGGGGTCGAGGAAGCGGGTGACCCAGTCCTCGGCCTGCTCGCGGACGACGAGCTGGTTGGCGTTGGGGCGCAGGCGCAGGGTGACCGAGAGGTCGATGGGCAGGAAGGAGGCCAGCCGCACCTTGGGCTCGACGTTGATGAGGCAGCGGCGGCGCAGGTAGGCCTCGACGTGGTCCCGCAGGCCCGCGGAGAGGAAGGGGTCGGGGGTCCGCTCGCCCTCGCGGCGCTGGGGCAGGATGACGACCTCGACGGTGCCGTCGCGGCCCATCTTGCCGGGGCAGGCGGCCCGGGCGACCTCGCCGGACGCCTCGCGGGCGATGATCTCGAAGTCCTGGCGGGTGACCGCGCGGTCGCGGGAGGTCAGCAGGCTGGGGGCCCGCCGGATGATCTCCTCAATGGTCTCGGCGTTGCGGCCGCCGACCGCCGGCAGCAGGTTCACGCACTGGACCTGGTCGTTGACCTGGTCGCAGACGGTGATCTGGCCCACGCCGATGTTGCCCTTGGCGCCGGGGACCTCGTGGTAGCGCTCCACGATGATGTTGTTGGTGCCCACCGGCAGCATGCGGCCCCGGATGCCGTTGCCGAAGAGCAGGGTGCCGTCGACGGGGTCGACGATGTAGACGGCGTCGTCCTTCCCGGCGGTGAGGAAGTTGCCCTCGGGCAGCATCGTCCACCGCTCCCGCTCGCCGCCGGACTTCTCCACGAAGAGCTCGATGTCGGTGAAGATCTCGGGGCGGGGGAAGACCGCCTTGTCCGTCTCGTGGGGGTGCACGAAGATGGGCTGGCGGCGCAGCTCCAGGGTCTGGTTGGGCACGCCGAGGCCCGAGAAACGCTCCCGGGGGATGGAGACGAGGTTGACCGCCTCGACGGTGTTCAGCATGAGGTGGGTGACCGGGGGCAGCGCCGGGACCTGGTCGAGGTCCATCTTCTGGGGCACCATGAAGCGGGCCCGCAGCCAGAAGCCCTCGGTGGGCACGGGGGGCACCTCGGGCAGGGCGAACTCCAGCTCGCCGGTCTTGTCGAGGGTGTAGACGGGCACGCCCGACTCGCTCTCCTCGCTGGAGGACAGCAGGCGGCGCCAGCTCGTGCGGGTGTGGTCGCGCTGCTCCAGCAGCTCCCAGTCCACCCGCACGCCGTCGGGCAGGAAGGCCTCGCCGCGGCAGCGGAAGTGCAGGGCGTGGCGGCTGCCCTTGGGCAGGGGCTTGTCGAACTGGAGGTAGAGGGCGAGGTTCTCCTCGTCGATCTCGATGAAGGGGAAGTAGGGGTAGGCCTCGTACATGCGGCCCGAGGCCCGGGTCACGCAGCGGGTGAGGCGGCGGTTGTGCTCGCGGTGGTCGAGCTGGGCCATGCGCGGGTTGGGCAGGGGCTGCTCGTAGGTGCCATCGCCCAGGGTCTTGTCCGCGCCCAGGCGCACGCCGTAGATGCGGGGCACGACGGGGTGGGTGTTCTTCTTGGCGTCCTGGCCGGTGAGGTTGGACTTGATGAGCTCGAACCGCAGCCAGGTGGTCTCGACGCCGCCGACCTCGTGGCGGGCGAGGCCCTTGAGCTGGTCCTTGGGGTCGATGATCATGCGGACGCGGCGGCGGCCGGCCTTCTTGGCGCCCTCCTCGTCCAGGGTGCCGAAGGTGAAGCCGGTGTAGACCTTGTCGGGGCTGTAGACCACGCGCCAACTGTCCTCGGCGCGGTAGGTCAGCTGGAGCATGTAGTCCTCGACCGGCTCGACGACGGGCTCGCCGTTCATCTCGAAGCCGATCTCGATCTCGACGAGCACCGGGGCCTGGCGGCGGTTCTCGAACAGGTCGGAGCCGACGTACCACTTGCGGCCGATGGTGGGCGGCAGCACGGCGTTCATCTGGAAGGGCGACCAGGGGCCCTCGTCGAGCAGCAGGGGCAGCACGCGGCGGGGGTCGTCGCCGGCCAGCATGGTGACCTGGACCGGGCGCACCCAGTTGACGTCCAGCTCCAGCTCGGGGATGAAGCCGCGGATGAACACCGTCTCGCGGCGCTCGGCGCGGAGGTTGAAGCCGTCGGTGGCCATGTCGGTCAGCGGGCCGGTGATGACGACCTCGGTGCCCTGCATGCGGACCCGCTCGCGGGGGATCTCCTCCCAGACCTCGCCGCGGCGGTAGTACCAGGCGTAGCGCGGCAGGTAGGAGTTGCGGCCGGCGGGCAGGCCGCGGTCGACCATCGCCAGGCGGATGGTCCAGCCGCCGCGGATGGGGGGCACGTCCTGGAGGAAGAACTCCAGGTTGCGGCCCGCGCTGCGCACCGTCCAGTTGTTGAGGGCGCGGGGCTCGCCGCCGCGGTCGTCCCGCCAGGAGAGCTCGAGGTCCTCCAGCATGCGGGAGGCCAGCCAGCGCTCGTAGTCCAGGTGGCCGCGGATCCACCACTGCTGGCTGCTGATGCTGTCGGGGAGCTTGAAGGAGTGCTCGCCCACCCCGAAGCGGTCGATGGGGACGACGCCGGGCAGCGCGGTGAGCAGGATCTGCTCGGGCATGCCGAGGATCTCCTCGGGCTCCAGGTCGACGGCGATCGGGGCCCAGCCCTCGGCGGTGGGGTACTCCCAGCGGAAGAAGGAGATGATGGACAGCTCGTCGGTGTCCTGGGCGCCCCGGCGGATCCGCAGCCGCCCGAGGGTGGGGGTCTCCTCGGGGTCGATGTTCATCAGGCGGAAGTCGTCGTGCCCGATGTAGTAGAACTGGTGGGGGGTGTAGGCCTGGGGGCCGCAGACCTCTGGGTCGAGGTCGAAGAGGGAGACGCCGCGCCCCGAGGCGAAGGTCAGCACGCTCTTGTGGCCGCCGAGCAGGGTGAAGGGGACCTCGCGGACCGCCGGGCGCTGGCCGCCGCGCACCGCCATGACCCGGTTGATGGAGGCGTCGTGGATGGTGAGGCCCTGGACGCAGAGGTAGTCCAGGGAGGGGCGGTCCTCGCGCTGGCGGGTGGAGACGCGGGTGAACGCCGGCAGCTCGATCGGGTCTTCGTTGCGCAGGTTGAAGGTGACGGGGGCGACCGCGGGGCGGGCGGGGCGGCGCTCCTCGCCGATGAAGTTGAGGAAGTGGATGTAGGTCTTGTCCGGCACCCGGTTGAGCCGGTAGATGGTCATCTCCGTCATCCAGGCGAAGAGCTGGACGAGGGTCATTCCGGGGTCGGCGTCGCCGAGGTTGGTCCACTCGGGGCAGTACTGCGGGATCAGGGCCCGGGCCTCGGCGACGATGTCTTCATAGCGTCGGTCATCGAGGTTCGGGGGCTTGATGGGCATCTGGGGCTACCTGTTGACGGTGGAGAGGGCTTGAGTGATGGACTGCGTCGCCCGCGTGGCGGTGATCACGTAGTCGACGCGCACCTCCACGGTGCCGTTGGGGCCCGGGTGCGCGTTCACATCGGTGACTTCGATTCGGGGCTCCCAGAGGGCCAGGGCCTCGCGCACGTGGTGGGCGATGAGCGCAGACGTGGCCTTGGTGTTCGGCGCGAAGAGCAGCTCGTGGATGCGGCAGCCGAAGGTCGGCAGCATCTGCCGCTCACCGGGCTTGGTGCTGAGGATGATGGCGATGCACTGGCGGATGTTCTCCTCGCCCGTGGACATCGAGACGCCGCCGTCGGCGGAGTCGAAGCCGAACGGGAAGGACCACCCTCGCCCGAGATACTCCTGGTCGATGCTCATGCGTCGCGACTCCCGGCGCTCTGCGCGGCTGGTAGGGTCCCACTGGTTCGGGCAAACAATACCGGAATTGGCCGATGGGGAAAGCGCCCGTCGCCGACCGTTCGGTTTTTCTTCATGAATTCCAGGGCTCTGATGCGAACGCGCCGCCTCGCGGCACGATCGATGGGCCGCACGAGGCGCGCGCTCAGCGGTTCATGGCGAGCGCGGACGCGGAGGGGCTAGCTGCCTTCTGAGGTGGCGCAGAAGGAGAACTCGGTGGTGTAGCCGGAGCGCTCGCTGATGATGTGGCGGCTGGAGAGCACGAAGACCTCTCCGTTGACGCCCTGCTGGAGCCCGTCGAAGTTCACGACCTTGCCCGCGCGCACCTGCTCGTTGCCCTGGATCGAGGCGCTGCCCCGGCAATACTGGCGGGCGAGGCGGTTCATCTCCGACTTGGCGAGCTTGTCGGCCTGGGCCTGGCTGGTCACCGGCACGTCGGTGATGTAGGCGGTGGAGTCGCCGAAGGTGCCGGCCTTGTCAGCGCCCAGCTGGCCGCCGCCGATGGCCTGGATGTCGCCGGTGGTGGCCTGACCGACGATGGGCTCCTTGGCCATGATGTCCCAGCCGCGCACCACGACCTTCTGGACCATGTCGGTGGTGTTGTAGGACCGCCGCATGGACTTGAGGTTGTCGCCCATCTTGATGGTGTAGACGCTGCCCGAGAACTGGGCTTCACCGAAGAAGAGCTTTCCGTCCTCGACCCGAAGGATGAAGTTGTTCCGGGCCGCGAGGCGCTTGAGGAAGGCGATGTTGCTCTCGTTGCGCTGGATGGTGTACTTGGTGGGCTCGCCGGTGTCCTCGGCCTGGACGCTCAGGCCCATCTCCCCAGCGACCTCCTTGACGATGTCGGAGTCCGACTTCTCCTCGAAGGTGCGGGTCTGACGGCCGCGGCCCAGCTTGTGCGTGTCGTCCAGCGCACGGATGGTGATGCTGGAGGTGCCCTCAACCTGATAGCTCGGCTCCATCGAGGTGATCTGGCCCTTGAAGAACTCGCGGGAGCCCTCGCCGATCTTGACCGTCACGTCATCGCCGATCTTCCAGGTCCAACGAGGCTGGGTCTCGTTGCCGCCCATGCGGAGCGTCAACATGGCGACCATGTCGACGTGGTCCTCGACGACGAGCATCTGGACGCCGCCGCCGTTCGCCTGGTCGAACTTCTGACCACCGATGGTGACCTCGAAGCCCGGGGCCGTCGAGACTGGGGCACTTTCATTTGCAAACATCGGTTCAACCCTCAGCGATGTGGGATTGGCGAGGCGGACGACGGGAGAGGGCGATCACAGGAAGGGGATGACCAGCCGCAAGCCCGCCATGATGTTCATCGGATCGGTGATCTGGGGGTTCGCGTCCAGGAGCTGCCGCGTGCTGACGCCGTTGGCGCTCGCGATGCTGCTGGCCGTGCCGCCCGAGGAGCTGACCAGGCGCACCTTGGTGCCCGGGACGAAGCTGCCGCCGCCGCCGCCGGAGGCCGCCTGGTAGGTCCACTCCTTGAGCTTCACCGAGACCCGCGCCCGGACAGGGGTGCCGTCGGCGGAGAACATCAGGAAGGTCGTGTTCACCGACTCGACGACGCAGACCATGTTGAAGGAGCCCCAGGAGAACTGCACCTTGGTCGGCCGCTTCTTGTCGGTCGTGCCCTCACCCACCGGCACGTCGGCGTTGGTGAGCTTCAAGAGGCCGTTGACCCACTTGGAGCGCACGTCGCCGTTGCCGTCGGCGGTCGTGTCGAAGTAGAGGTCCATCGACACGGTCGCAGGCGGGATCTTGGTGAACTCGAGGCCGTTGGGGAGTGGCCCCTGATCCTTGTGCTCACCCCAGGTCACGGAGCGATCGAACTTGAACTCCTTGGGGTTGTACTGGACCGTGAAGGTGCCTCCGCTTTCGAGGCCCTGAAAGGTCGCCTTACCACCACGTACTGCCATCGGAATCCTCCTGGCGGCGCTCCTGGCGCAGCTCAAGCTCACGGTTCACGATCTCGAGGACTTCGCGGCCGAGCGCCTCGATATCGACGTCCTGCTTGTCGGCGTCCTCGGCGGACCCCATCGCGCCGCCGCCGTCCTGGTGTGCGGACGGGGAGTCGGCGGCGGCGAGGCGCACCTGCCGCTGGGCATCGGACAAGCGGTTCTGGGCCTCAGCGAGGTGAATCAGGCCCTTCAGTTTGCGGACGAGTCTGGTGATGCGGTCCGCGCCCACGCCGTCAGTTCGGCTGGCGCTGGCGCCCGGCGGGAGCCCGGTCCAGCCGGAGAGCACCCGAGCGCTCGACCGGACACCACGAACCCGACCGCCACGGATCGTGCTGGTGGACGGCGCCCGACCGGACCCGCGTCGGGAGGCGCCCGCGCCCTCGCCGCCGCCCGCCTGGGCCGCACCCTGGATCTGCTGGATCACCTGGATGACCGGCGAAGGCAGCATCTGGGTGCTCTGCATCTCCTCGCCCCGCGCCATGATGATCTCGACCACCTGGCGGGTGTCGGACGCGCGGGCGAGCTGGCCGATGAAGTCTCCAGCCGTGCGCACCGCGACGGGAGAGACAGAGCGCTCAGCCCAGCCGGGGGCGCCGGCGGCCGGCTGGCCCGCGTGGACCGCGCCCAGCGTGGCCTGCAGGTCGCCCCGCATCGCGCCGGCCGAGCCGCCCGAGAAGCCTGGAGGGAGCGCCATATCTGACGGAACGGTGTCACCGGGGCGGGCCACGAAGGCGCCCCGATAGCCGGACCACGGCGAGGTGCTGACCCGCGCGCCGACCCAGTCCAGCGGGCGCCCCTGACCGACCCGAGCGCCGACGAAAGCGCCGCCCGGGGTGGTGAAGGACGACGCGCCCTGGAAGTCTCCGCCCGGCGTACGCGCGACGCGCGCCGGCACGTAGGTCCCCTCGGGCGTGCGCGCCACGACCGCGCCCTGGAAGTCTCCACCTGGGGTCAGCCAGGTTGAAGCGCCAGAATAGACGCCGCGGGCCGTGCGGGTCACCGAAGCCCCGGCGAAGGCGCCGCCGGGGGTGCGGAAGCTGGAGGCGCCAGCGAAGTCGCCGCCCGGCGTGCGGAAGCTGGAGGCGCCAGCAAAGTCGCTGCCCGGCGTGCGGAAGCTGGAGGCGCCAGCGAAGGCGCCGCCGGGGGTGCGGAAGCTGGAGGCGCCAGCGAAGGCACCGCCGGGGGTACGGAAGCTGGAGGCGCCAGCGAAGGCGCCGCCCGGCGTGCGGACGCTGGAGGTGCCGATCCATTCACCGGAAGGCGTGGTGAAACCACGGGTTCCGATGGTCTGACCCTTGGGGGTGCGGGCCACGACCGCACCGGTCCAGGTGCTGGTCCGGGACGCGGTTGCGGCCGGAGCCACCACATCGCTGCCGGGACCGCCGGAGAGCACCGTGCCATCCGGGGCGACGAACGCACCGAATCGGGCGGGAGGCTGCGCGTAGGAGACCGGGCCCGGGGTCCGGGTCGGGTCGGCGAGGTCCAGGCGCTGCCCGGCCCAACCGGTGAAGCTCTGCGCGGCCGTGCGGCCGGTCACCGGGGCGACCAGGTCACGGCTCACCGCCGCCGACAGCCCGCCCGACGGGGCCCGACCGGCCACGCGCGCTGGCGAATACGGACGCTCCAACCAGGGAGACCGGCGAACCCTGACCTCGGCCCGCGGGAGCTGCTGGCGGACCTGCTGGGCGATGGCCTGAGCCTCGGACTCGCTGTGAGCCGTCAGCACGATGGGGGTCTCGTGCATCACCGGCGCCATCCGAGGCAGCAGCGAGGCCGGCGCGTTCGCCCGATCCCGGGGAAGACCGGTGGTCGAGAGGCGCTCAGCGGCCCAGTCCGTGGCCGTGCCGACGCGGCCCGGAGCCTCGTCAGCGCGGGCCTGGATGCGCTCCACCGGCCCGGCGACGGTCGCCTCGGCGGCGCTCTCGGCGGGCACAGGGGTCGCGCCCAGGAGACGCTGGACCAGGGGGTGCTGCGCGGCGGCCGGCGCGCCGCTGCGCAGCAGGCGCTCGACGGCCAGCGTCATCGGTGTGGCCGAAGCCAGCGCTTCAACCTGCTCAACGGGCTGGCGACGCAGGACGGAGGGCGCGATGGGCGCCTCCACCGGGCGGTCGACGCGGGGCGCGAGGGTGGAGGGACGCGCGGCGGCCCGACGCGCAGCCCGCTGGGTGGGGGCTTCGGTCGGTGCAGCGAAATCCACCGTCTCAGGCGTGCTTTGAGCCGAGGCGGGCCGAGAGGCCGGCGCGCGCTCCGTCCGGGGCGAGCGGGGCGCCTCGAACGCCTGCTGGGGCGCGGGGGCGCGGGTCGCGGCGGGGGTCAACCCACCGCGCACCACCCTGGCGCCAGCGGACGCAGCCCGGGGTGAGGAGCGATCACCCGCTTCAACCGGGGAAACCTCTGCTGGAGCGGCGACGTAGACGCCGTCTTCGGAGGTCACCATCCGGGTCACGGCGGCGCGCCGGGCGCTGCGAAGCACGGGGCTCGCGGTGAGCCGATCCGGCGTGACCGCCTCGCCGAGCGCGCGAACCTGGCGGCCGACGGGGGACGCGGAGAGAGAGGGCGCGACGGCGGTGCGAAGGGTCCGACCCGGGACCGCCGGCGCGCCGGAGGGCACACCCACCGGAGAGGTCGATGAGCGCGGCGTTTCGGACGACGACTGCGCGGGGGTCGCGGTGCT
Organism: Alphaproteobacteria bacterium; assembly: GCA_020632795.1. Lineage (GTDB taxonomy): Bacteria > Myxococcota_A > UBA796 > UBA796 > CAJQPC01 > JACKEV01. The sequence goes on along the minus strand of JACKEV010000014.1, from coordinate 68,936 downwards.
GGTCGGGGTCTCCGAAGCCTCCACGGACCGCATGGCACCTGCGGCGGCCACAGCGCGGCTGACCGAAGTGCGGCGGGAGATCGGACGCTCAACGGCCGGGGGGCTGGAGGCCGAAGGACCGCTGGGGGCCGAAGTCCGGGACGCCGGAGCACCCGTCATCGGGGCGCGGTCGGCAGAGGCGCGGGGCGCCGGAGCGCCAGGCGCCTGGATCCCCGTCACCGCGCGGGCCGCCGCCCAGGCCACCGACGGGCGACGGTGGGTCGGGGCGCTGCGGGGCTGACGGCGGGGACGCGAGGTCTCCTCGGCCGGGGAGGCCACGGGCTCCGGCTCGACGGTCTGCATGGCCGGGGAGCCGAAGAGCACCGGGCGAAGGCCGAACGTCCGCCGACCGGACTCAGGGATCCGGCCTGCCGCAAAGGACGCGGGGCGGGCCGACGAGGCCACATCCTCGATGGCGTCCTGGACGAAGCGGGTAGGGGCGCTGCGCCGGAGGACCCGCTGGACCCGGATGACGCGCTCGGCGTCGTCGAGGTGACGGGTGACCTCGATGACCTGGCGCACCGCGCGACGGGTCCCCTCGTCGAGCAGGGGTGCGGCGTCTTCGAGGACGCGGGCGATGGGATCCCGAGCGTCGACCACCGCAGCGAGGCGGCGACCTGCGCGCTCGGCGGGGCGAATCCGCGCGGGCGGCTCGGCGGGCGGCGCGAACCCGGCCGCGACAGGCTCCTGGGCGATCGGCGCAACGGGAGCCGCCGAGGTGACCGGGAGCGTCGTTTCAACGGCCGTCTTCGTGGAAGCTGTCGCGGGCGTGGCGGCGCGAGCGGGGGCCGCCTCGGCGGAGGGCACAGACGCAGCGGTGACCGGCGAGGCCGTCGCCCGGCGAGCGATGCGCTCGACCAAAGAGGTCGAGGACGTCGGGGCATCGGGCTGATCGGAGGCTGACACCGTCGGGGTGGAGGCAGCCGTCGTCGGGCGGGCCGTGGGCCGGGCCGGGGTGGAGGCCCCAGCGGGCGACCTGGGCTCGGCGGTCGACCCGGGCTCGGCGGTCGGGGCCGCAGACGCCGCGATCGGCCGGGGCCGGGCTGCCGTCGGCTGAGGTGCGGCCTGCTCGGTCCGGTCGGCTGCGGGGCTGGCCGTCGTCGCCCGGGGGGCGCTCGACCTTGCCGCAGCGGGCGACGACCCGCTCGCAGCGGAGGGGGCCGCCTTCGAGGGAGCCGGCGGGGCAGCATCGCTCGAAGGTGAAGAAACAACCTCGCGAATCACCACAGGTTCGGCAGCGGGGCGGGCCTGGCGCGGGGTGACCGGGGTCGAGGTGGGGGCAGCGCGGCGCTCGGGGCGGACGGCGGGCGCGGGCTCGGCGACCTCTCGGCGCTCGGGGCGGGCCGCGACGCGCGCCGGGGTGTACGGCCGCACCAGCCAGGGCGAGGCAACCGGGCGAGAGGGGAGGTTCCGACGACGGGCGCCGGAGGTGGCTCCGGCCTGCTGCGCGGTGTCCTCCGCAGCGGCAGGGGCCCAGGGCTCCGGCAGCGCCATCGCGCCCATATCCAGGGTTCGATCCCACAGACCGCCGATGATCGGGCGCGCCTTGGGGGCCTCACCGGGGAAGCGACGGCGGTCTGCGGTCCGCAGGCCGATCCGACCCCGTTCGAAGCGCTGCCGACGCCGCTCCCGCCACCAGCGGGAGAGGGCCAGGCGCCGCATCATCTGGAAGTACGGGCGGGCCGAGAGGAAGGTGAAGGCGTCGTCAACCTCGCCCGGCGCGGCGTCGAGCGACGTGTCGATCCAGGGATCGGCGAGCCCGAAGCGCGCATAGAAGGACGGCGAGAGGCCGATGCGCGGCCTCCGGCTCATGCGGCTCTCGAGCCGACCTACCAGCCTGCTTCCGGGGTACTTGCCTTCCATTGTCCCGATCTCCTGGACGGATTTGGGCCTAGCTGACGGTGATGCCGTGGTGCGCCAGTTCGATCATCTCGATGGCCAGCTCAGCTCCGCTGGACGCGAAGCTGGGCCCCTCGTAGGCGACGGGCCATGCGTTGACGAACGAGTAGCGGCGCACCTCCTCCATAGCGAGGTTCTTCACGATTATCGCACCGTTACGACGCTTATCAAAGCCATCTTCCAGCACCTCGTTCCGCCAGGCCAGCAGAGAGGTGTCCGGGGTGACGCCGTAGCGCAGCACGAGGTTCTCCCAGCGGGACTGCCCAGGCAGCTTGTGAACACGGTGGTTCACGCCGCCCTCCTCCAGCTCGAAGATCTGGGTGCTGGTCTTGATGCCGCTGCACTCCATGAACTGCGCCACGGAGATGCCGTCGATTTCGAGCTCGAAGATGAAGTTGCCTTCCGGCTCGATGATGTTGTCGCGCGCCATGTCGGGTGCCTCCTCAGAAGCTAGACTTCACCTTCGCCGAGGCGAAGGTCGATGGTGATGTGCTCGGTGGTGTTGATCGGCCGCAGCAGCACCTGGACGTGAAGCCGGCCCGCCTCACGATCCTCCTTGGTGTTGGTCTCCTCGTCGCAGCGCACGAGGTAGTCCTTCCCGGCGGCGTCGCCGGTGAGCATGCCGGCCTCCCAGAACTCGGCGAGGCGAGCGGAGACGTCGCGCTCCAGTACCTTCCACATCATCTGATTATTGTGCTCGAAGACCACCCATTCGTTGTCCCGCCGGAGCTGCTCGGCCACCAGGGAGACGATCCGACGGGAGTTGATGAACTCCCAGCGGGGGTCGTTGGAGAGCGTCCGGGCGCCGAAGACCACGACGCCGCGGCCCGGCTGGGCGACGATCGGGTTGGCCCCGGCCTGGGTGATCGTCCCCACCTCGTCCCAGCGCAGCTCGACGTCGGGGTGGGTGACGCCGTGCACGGGCACGTTCGCGGGGGGCCAGACGACGCCAAAGGGCGAGTGCTCCCGCTCGGTGCGGGCAAACACACCCAGGATCGCGCCAGAGGGGGCCATCAGCTCATCGCCGTTTCGGAGCCAGGGGTAGTATACCGCCCCGAAAGCGAGGTTGTCGCTGCGCTGTTCGCGGAAGTTCGCCAACCAGGCCGCCAGGCCCTCCCCGTGGAGCCCCCGGGGGGCGTCGATGACGAGGAAGCGGTTGTTCATCTCGACGCAGTGGTTGAGCAGCTCCAGATAGAGCGCGTCCGCGTCGCCGAAGACCTTGCCGGACCTGGAGAAGTTGACCCGGAGGTAGGCCGCCCCGGGGACCGCCAGCAGCGCGATCTCCTCTTCGCCGCGGAGCCGCTCGAGCAGCGGCCCCAGGACGCTCTGGGCGCTCGTGGGCGCCCGCACGTCCTCCTCGGCCTCGATGCACACGCCGAAGAGGTGGCACTGGTCCCCGCCGTTGTCGAAGAACGCCTGGACCGCCCGGCGGGAGGCGGGATCGAACAGGCGCCGCAGGGGATGATCCAGCAGCTCGCGGGTGCGGCGCAACGTCAGCTCGACGAAGTCACCGGCCACGGCGTCCACCGGCCACCGACCCTTCGGGATGAAGCCGATGATGCCGGCGATGTCACACCGGACCAGGCCATACCGCCGGGTGGGCAGCGCCGTGTGCTGTACCGAAATCCCAGGCTTCATTCCCGCACCGAACCTTCCAGCGGGCCAGGCCCGCAGGCACATGTGCCTCGCCTCCGGAACCCAGGTTCCAGGGGCGAGGCCTCACGTAGAAACCACTAGCGAGACGAGTTGATCTTCTCGTTGATACGAGAGATCTCCTTGACCCAGGCATGACGCTCGCGGTGCGTCATGTCCAGGAGGGCCTCCCGGTCCCAGTGGAAGTGGTACGCGACGAACGCTACCTCCTTGAAGATGTTCTCCAAGGGGTAGCTTACGATTCCCCCAGGCGCCCGAACTCCTTATCGAACTTCGCGCCGCACTCGGGACAACTCACGCGCACCACTGCCTCGTCCTCGTTGATGCGGTTGTACATCTCTTCGAGGAACCGGAGATCGCTCGCGAACATGTTCTCGATGATCCCGGTGTTGACCTCGGCGAGAGTCCCGAGCCGGTTGATCACACGGCTGAGCAGCACGATGATCAGGTAGGCACGGTTTCGCTGAACCCGAATGTCGTTCAAGGGGACGATCTCGTCCTTGGCGTTCGCCAGGCGCATCACCCCTTCCTTGTGCAGCACGCCGTCCTTGTCGACGTACCCACGCGGAAGAATGAACTCGTATTCGGTCTTCAGCTCCATGTCCCTACCACTCCAGCTCGGGGTTCCGCATCAGCTTGAGGACGCTGCCGTCACTAGGCGCGCTCGACCTTCTCGGTCGCGATCTCGATCTTCTCGATCGCCATCGCCGAGGAGTCGGAGTCCATCTCCGGGACATGCCACTTGCAGGGCCAGCCTTCGTAGAAGTTGTAGCGGGCGACCTCGGTCTCGCCGTCCTGATCGAGGACGATGATCGAACCGGCGCGGCGGTCGATCTTGCCATCCTCGATGTTCTTGCGCCACTGCCACAGGTCATCGGTCGCGGTGTAGCCGCGCTCGAGGACGATGTTGGCGTAGGTGGTGCGGCCCGGCTTCTTGCGAACGACCTTGTCGTTGCCCTGCTTGAACTCGATGATCTCCGTCTCCGAGTCCATGCCGCTGACGGACTTGAAGCCGCCGACGATCACCTTGGTGTCGCCGATGATGCCCTGGATCTCCAGGAGGAAGTGATAAGCGCCGAACAGTTCTTCGGTAGGCACGTTGTGCTCCTGTCTTGGTTGTTAGCCTGTGGGTGGTCGAGCCCACCGGCCGGGGAACGATCAGGGGGAATCAGACCTCCTCAATGAGGGCACCGCCATCCCACTGACCGATAGAGAAGATAACAAACTCTGCGGGCTTTACAGGACAAATTCCGATCTGGACGTTGACCTGACCGGCGTCGATCAAGTATCGAGGGTTGGTTTCGTCGTCGCACTTGACGTAGAAAGCCTCCTCGGGGGTCGCGCCGAAGAGCGCGCCGGAGCGCCAGACGCGGAGCAGGTAGGCGCGAACGTCGCGCACCAGCTTCTTCCAGAGGGTCTGGTCGTTGGGCTCGAAGACGGCCCACTGGGACCCGACCATGATCGACTGCTCGATCATGATGAAGAGGCGGCGGACGTTGATGTACTTCCAGCTCGGGTCGGACTTCGTGGCCAGGGTGCGCGCACCCCAGACCCGGATGCCGCGATCCTTGAACACGCGGACGACGTTGATGCCGCGCGTGTTGTACTGGGCCTGCTCGATCCGGTTGATGTTCTGGCTCAGGCCGGTGATGCCCATGACCAGCTCGTTGGCCGGGGCCTTGTGCACGCCGCGCTCGCCGTCGACGCGCGCGAAGATGCCGGCCATGAACCCGCTGGGGGGCACGAACAGCTCGTTGCGCTCGGTCTTGATGAGCTTGCGGCGGTTGGGGCCGGTGACCTTGATGTGGTCCTGGTTGCCCTTGAACCAGCTCGGCTTGGTGACCTTGACCCACGGCACGTAGATGGCGCCGTAGCCCTTCTCGGACGCGGGGATGTCCATCGAGCCGTCGGAGACGATCGGGCCGTCGAGGATCGCGAAGCGGTCCTTGCGGATCTCGCACAGCTCCAGCATCTCCTTCTGCTGGTGCGGGAGGAGGCCCGGGGCGACCATCATCGCCATGTCGTCGATGTCGTCGAAGGCGTAGAGGCCCAGCTTGTCCGCCTGGTTCTCGCGGATGGAGCACTCGAGGTCCTTCACACCCATGAGGTAGACGTAGGACTTGCCGCCGCCGTTGTCGTAGAAGCCGTTGACGCCGGCCACGAAGTTGAAGACCTGGGGCTGGGACAGCCACTCCTGGAACTGGTCCTTGAGGGCGGGGTCCTTGCCGAGGGCCTCGAAGACCGCGTCGGCCGCGTCGTCGGGATCCTCGAAGGTCTCACCGACCAGCTCCTCGATGGAGCGGGTGCTGAGCAGGTACTCCGCGTAGTAGCTCTGCAGCCACCGGAAGAACTCGGACTTGTTGGTGACCGCGACGGGCGGGATGGAGTACTCGGAGACCAGCGCGGAGGCCTCGGAGGCCTTGAAGCTGTAGCCGTAGACCTCGAGCAGGTCCTTGGCGTGCTTCGGCTTGGGCTTGTCCAGCGGGAAGGTGGCGTGGATGGTGTTCAGGAGCTCCTCGACGAGCTCCTCATCCTCGGTGACGACCTTGCCCTCGGCGCTCATGACGACCGCAGCCACCTCGACGGCGATCTTGGCGTCCTTGGTGTCGCTGATCTTGACCCGGCCCTTGCTGCCGGGCTCGATCTTGACCTTGTGGCCGTTGAGGTCGATCAGCCTGGCGACGTCCTTGACCTGGCGGTTCTTGAACCGGAAGGCCTGGGCCAGGGCGGTGCCCGCCTCTTCGGCGTTGGTCGCGGTGATCTTGCCGGAGGTGTCGACGAGCTGAGGCGGGACCTTGCCCAGGAGCTGCCGGGTGCCATCCGAGCCGGTGATCGCGGTGGCGTCAGCGGGGGGGTTGTAGGGGAACAGTCCGATGAACCCCGGGACAGCGGTCGCGACCGACTCGATCGGCTTCGGGCCACTGTCGACTTCGCGGATGTAAACACCAGGAGTATGGTATTCCACTGATCAGTCCTCCGTTTCGGATGGATTGTTGCGTTGAAAACGCCTGCGCATGTTGTGGGCCTTCGGCCCGGGAGGGGTGGACATCTTCGGGGGTGGTTGGCCGGCGCGGATGCGACCCGTGGGGCTCTCCTTGGCGCGCCCTGGAGGCGGCGTCGGACGAATCCCCTCATCGTCACCCATGCTGACAAGGGAACCACCTTCCGTCGAGTAGAGCGGCCCGTCAAGGGCCACCCGCGCCCGGTACGTCAAGTACGGGCGATATGGAGCTTCATGTAGCGTATACAGGTTGATCGCGTCGCCGACGGTCAGGTCGTCCACGAGCGCAAGTGACACCTTCTCGACCTGCAGCCGGGCTTCGTTGGTGTCAGCCGTGGGGTCGTAGGGGCGCCCCATCGAGTCGATGGAGGTCCCGTCGGGCAGCACGAAGCGGCGAGGGCGGTAGATGAGCTTGGGGGTGTAGTGCAGGGTCATCAGGACCCAGCCCATCAGGCGCTCGGCGTCGGACCGGAACTTGCTGTGGACGCAGACCAGGTAGAACAGGTCCATCAGGAGCGGCGGGCGGTGGTAGAAGACGCGCTTCGACAGCTCGTCGTCGGTGTCAATCTCCACCGGGGCCAGCCGCAGGCGCTTCTGGTTCATCAGCGCGTCGTTCTGCGAGGTCCGGTACATGTAGATGTAGATGACCTCTTCGCGGTCCTTGGGGACGAACTTGAGGTCCTCTTCGATGCGCGGGGGCTGGTCGGAGAGGTCGTAGGTGTCCAGCAGCAGCTTGTGGACCGCCTCGGTCACCTCGCCGATGACGTTGAAGGAGGAGAAGCCGCCGGACCGAAGCTCCTGGGGCGGCGGGATGGTCATCTCAGCGCTCAACCGGAGACCTCCTGATCGGTCCACACGAGCTGCCAGGGGCGCCAGGGCGCGGCGGGCAGGTCGCGGACCTCGGCGACGGCCTCGCGGCCGACCTCGGGGCGGGCCTCGGTGGCCTCGCGCATCGGGTGGCCGAGCTTTTCGGGGGTGGAGAGTCGGGGAAGCGCGTCGCGGTAGGGGGCGCGGCGACCCCGGGTGGTGTCCTGGACGTAGGGGTGGCGCACCAGGCGGATGAGCTGGGGCGCGTTGGGCTCGGGGCGGACGCGGGGGTGCAGCTCGCGGGGCGCGACGTCCCAGTGGCTCTCGCGCGCCTTGCGCTCCTGGGGTTCCAGCACCTTGCGGTCGCCGCGCGCGGCCAGGTCGAGGGCGAGCGGGCTGAGCCCTTGCTGACGTTCGCCGGGCATGCGTCGGGAGAGCCGATCGAGCATTCCTTCATAGCGCATCGGGTCGGGGCCACCACTCCAAGGGGTTGTTCCGGGCCTGCATCGCGGGTTCGCGCGCCGGCAGCTCTCCGCCCATCCGGAACGGAGGCCAGCCTACCGGAAAGAAAATCTGACGGTCAAGCCCAAGTTGCCTGGGTGTGACCGGAGCGCCGACGGCTGGTCCGCTATGATGAGCGGGTGGGCAGCAACCGACAGCGCAACAAGCCCAAGGGAACCTACCGGCGGGCCACGACCCTCAAGGGCGGCAAGGGGGAGTTCCGCCTCGGCCACCCCGGGCTCAACGACCGGGTGAGCATGCTGCTCCGCCGGGCCACGGCGCGCTACGGCAACGACGACGCCTCCAAGGCCCTCAAGAAGCTCAACACCCGCCGCGACGCCCTGCTCGCCTTCATCCTCACCCGGCTCATCGCCGTGCGGAACAGCCAGGTCAAGGAGCAGCACGAGCTGAACGACCGCGAGTCCTGGTTCCGGCGCGTGTTTCGGGGGGCGATGACCCTGCCCGACCCCACCCGCTGGGCCGAGAGCGCGAGGCGCTATGAGCTGGCCGCCGAGGCGATCTGCAGGGGGCACATCGGGCGAGGCGTGCGGCTGATCGAGGCGGCGATCGAGGCGGAGTACGCGGCGTTCGAGAGCGCGCCCGAGATGGTCGAGGACGATCTGGACGAGACCGAGGCCCCCGCCGAGGCGCCGCCCATGGATCGCCCCCCCGAGATGGACAAGATCGGCAACCAGGAGACCTGCGACCCGATCCCCATGGACCCGTTGATCCAGCAGGTGGCCGACCAGATCCTGAGCGTCCAGTCCCGGGCCCCCCTGGTCGGCTGGCGCGCCAAGCAACCCCACCGCTGGTGGGCCGAAGAGGAAGAGGAGGAGGAGGAAGACGATGGCGCGTGACGAGGTCGAGACCCTGCGCCGGCTGGTCGGCTGGCCCACCATCTCCTCCAACCCCCTCACCGAGCTGGCCGCCTACGTGGCGCAGCGCTGCGAGGACGTGGGCTTCAAGGTCGAGCGTTTCGAGGACCAGGACAGCCCCGGCAAGGTCAACGTGGTCTGCGCCGCCGGGCCCGCCGGCACCGACGGCCTGATCCTCTCCGGGCACATGGACGTCGTGCCGGTCGCCGGCCAGGCCTGGAGCGTGGATCCCTTCACGCTCACCGAGCGGGACGGGCGCCTGCTGGGCCGGGGCACCTCCGACATGAAGGGCTTCATCGCGGCGTCCATCGAGGCGCTGGGGCGGCTCGACCTCTCCCGGCTCCAGCGGGAGCTGGTGCTCATCTGGACCCACGACGAGGAGGTCGGCTGCGTGGGCTCGGCGAAGCTGGCGTCTCGGCTGGCCGCCGAGGGCCGGGCGCTGCCGAGCGAGGCCCTGATCGGGGAGCCCACGGACTTCCGCATCCTGCGCATGCACCCCGGGCACGTCGCCCTCACGATCACCACCTTCGGCGAGGCGGCGCACTCCTCCAAGCCCGACCTGGGGGCCTCCGCCATCAAGGCGATGGGCCGCGTGATCACCATGCTGGAGCAGCTCGAGGCCGAGCTGATGCGGTCTCGCCGGTTCGAGGACCTGCTGGAGCGGCCCTGGGTGACGATGAACATGGGCACGCTCCACGGCGGCCAGGCCGTCAACATCGTGCCCGACCACTGCGCGCTGATGGTGGGCTACCGGCCGCTGCCGGGGGACGACGCGCTGGCCGTGTTCCGCGTCATCGAGGCGCGCGCGCGGGCCCTCAAGCTGCCCGACAGCACCCGGGTCGAGGTGCACCTGGAGCGGCAGACCCCCTCGATGCTCAGCCCGGAGGGCACGCCGCTGCAGGGGCTGCTCACCCCCCACGCGTGCTGCGCGGAGACCGCGGCGGCGTCCTTCGCCACCGACGGGGGCAACCTCCAGGCCCTGGGGGTGCGCTCGCTGATCTTCGGGCCCGGCTCGATCGACGTCGCCCACAAGGCCGACGAGTATGTTCGGGCGGACGCGCTCGCCCAGGCCGTGGACGTGATAGAGGCCGTCGTCCGCGCCCGCTGCGCCTGATCCCGAGGAGCCCCCATGAACCTGCGCACCCCCCTCGTCGCCGCCACCCTCGCGGCGCTGGTCGCCTGCACCCCCAGCGTCGAGGACGCCCCGGATCAGGCCGCCGCGACGTACTGTGACCGCGCGGTCGAGTGCAACTGGATCGCCTCGAGCGAGGCCGAGGACTGCCTCGACAACATCGAGGACGTCTTCCAGGCGGCCTGGCCGACCGACAACTGCGGGGTGATCGTGCGCGAGGACTGGAAGCAGTGCCTCGACCAGATCGACACCATCGACTGCGACAGCGCGCTCCAGGGCCTGGAGCTGATCCTGCCCAACGAGGCCTGCGGCATCCAGCAGGTCTGCGACGCCGAGTAGCGATCAGGTCGCTCGGAGCGCGGCCTCGGCCGCCTCCAGGATCGCAGGCGCCTGGGGGTGCTGGCCTTCGGTGACCACCGGCTCGCCGGCGACCCAGACCGCGCGCACCAGGCGGGGGTGCCCGCAGAACACCAGGGTGGGCAGGGGGCGCGCCCCGGCGAAGACAGGGTCCCGCAGGTCCACGGCGACGAGGTCCGCCCAGGCGCCGACGGCGATCCGTCCGGCGTCGACCCCAAGGGCGCGGGCGCCGTGTGCGGTCGCGGCGTCGAGCAGGCGCAGGGCGAGGCCGTCGGGGGCGTCGGGGGGGGACAGCACGTTGCGGCGGCCCTGGACCCCGCGGGCGTGCAGCTCCAGCGCGCGGGCTTCGAAGAGGGGGTCGATGAGGGCGTGGGAGTCGCTGCCGAGGCAGACCTCGACGCCCTCCAGCTTGTCGACGGGCAGGAAGCCGTCGCCGAGATCCAGCTCGGTGCTGGGGCAGGCGCAGACCCGGGCGCCCGCCGCGCGCAGGCGCTCGCGGTCCCCCTCGGCGGGCCAGGTGAGGTGCACCGCGCAGAAGCGATCGTCCACGAGCCCGGCGCGCTCGAAGACCGCCAGGGGGTCGGCCCCGTGCTCGGCGCGGCACTCCTCCAGCTCGAAGGGCTGCTCGGCGACGTGGGCGTGCACGGGCACGTCGAGGCGGGCCTCGGCGAAGGTGCGCAGCCAGGGCGCGGGCACGGCGCGCACCGAGTGGGGGGCCAGGCCGACGCTGACGGCGGGGTCATCGAGCTTTTGGAGGCGGGTGAGCGCGTCGAGGGCGCGCTCGGGGGTGGGGTCGACGAAGCGCCGCTGGGCGGGGGTGGGGGGGCGCCCGGCCCCGGCGCGGTGGTAGGCGACCCGCAGCAGGCAGATCCGCAGGCCCACCCGCCGGGCGGCGGCGATCACCCGCCTGGCCAGCTCGTCGGGGTCGGCGTAGGGGGCGCCGTCGGGGTTGTGGTGGAGGTAGTGGAACTCCCCGACGGTGGTGATCCCGGCCAGGGCCATCTCCAGGAAGGCCAGGGCGGAGACCGCCTCCACCCCGTCAGGGTCGAGGCCGGTGGCCAGGGCGTACATGCGCTCCCGCCAGGTGCGGAAGTCGTCGCTGCCCTGCCGCCACTGGACGTGGCCGCGCAGGCCGCGCTGGAAGGCGTGGGAGTGGGCGTTCACGAAGCCGGGCAGCAGGGCGTGTCCGGGCAGGTCCACGGGGCCCGTCTGCGCGCGGAGCTGCGCGACCCGCCCGGCCTCGATGACCACCTCGATCCCGCTCCGGAGGCCCTCCGGGCCGAGGACCCACTGCGGGCGCAGAATTCTCCGCGACTTCGGGATATGATAGGAGTCCATCGCAGTGTACCCAGGAGCCCGGCATGGCCTACGAACACGACGTCCCCGGCGAGGACACCGTCGACCGGCTCTTCGAGCGTGAGGAGCTTCGGCGGGTAAGCATACCCGGCGGCGGTGAGGCCTACACCGGCCCGGCGGCGTCCCGCGCCCTGCAAGCCCTGGGCGGCCGGGCGATGACGGTCGATCGCACCATCATCGTGGGCGAGGACTTCGATCCGACCAACCCCGAGCACATGTCGCTGTATGCCCATGAGCAGTACCACGTCCAGGAGGGCACGGGCGAAGGCGGCGCGCACCACATCCATGACGCCGAGGAGGTCGCGGCCCGCGCCGTCCAGCGCATGGTGCTCCACCGGATGGAGGGCGGCTACGACGGCGGCTACATGCCGGCGGCCGGCGGCGGCGCGGCCCGGCCCATGGACGCCCCCGACCAGGGCGGCCGCGGCGTCGGCAACTTCAACCGCGGCGGCGAGGACAAGCCCGAGGCGGTCGCCAACGAGGAGCCCGACCCCTCCCGCGGCTATCAGGCGCTGCGCGCCCAGGGCATGAGCCACGAGGACATCGTCTACAAGCTCGCCAACGACGTCATGGCCGTGCTCGACTCGCAGAAGGGCACGATGATGGATCGGCATCAGGACAAGAAGAGCGCGTTCTAGGCGGCGGTGGGGCGTTGGCGGTGGGGTCATGGCCTCCGTGGGGCTGCTGGCGCGTGGTGATGGGCGTGGCGGCGGCGACGGTGCGTGGAGGCTCGGCGGGTCGCTGCCACTCCGTGACCCCTCCCCGACACCGCGATCCGCTACACTCCCCCCGTTCCCCCGCTGCGAGAGCCTCCCGTGTCCACCGTCTATGAAGAGCTGGCGCGTCGACTGCGCCGCACCGACCTGCTCCTGCTCCGCGCCGTCCGCCGCCAGCGCGCCCGCCCCGCCATGCGCGCCAAGGGTCAGTTCTGGGGCTCGGTCATCACCGATGACGAGGTCGACGCCCTGCTGCGGGCCCACGGCGAGATCGACTACCCCGCCACCAACGACGGCCTGGACGGCGCGATCCGCTCCTCGGAGGCCCTGCGGGACGCCCCGGGCGGGCGCTTCCCCCGGCTGCGGGAGGCCTTCACCCTGGGCGGCGACGACGCCGACCTGGTGCTCCTGGCCCTCGCGCCGGAGATCTCCGCCGGGTACGCCAAGATCTTCGCCTACCTCAACGACAACCTGAACCAGGGCTTCCTGACCGTCGACCTGGCTACCCGCGTGCTGCGGACCGAGCGCCGCGCCCGGCTCGCCCTCCAGGCGCGGCTGATGCACGGCTCGCCGCTGGTCAAGAACCGCCTGCTGCTGCTCAACCCCCCCGACGGCGCCGAGACCCACACCGCGCGGCGCGTCCACCCCTCGGGCCGCCTGCTGCGCTGGCTCCTTGAGGAGGAGGAGCTGCCCTCGGCGGCCGGCTTCACCCCCCTGGACATCAGCTACGACCCCTTCATCCCCGGGTCGGCCCGGGAGCGGCTCGCCGAGCTGGGCGCGGGCCTGGATCGGCCCCACACCTACACCATCGTCGGCGCGACCGAGGGCTCCCGAGAGGGCGTGGCGATGGCCATCGCGCGGCGCTGCAAGCGCCCCCTGGTCCGCGTCGACCTGGAGCGCTGCACCGAGTACCTGGAGCAGCCCTGGGATCTGGTGCGCGAGCTGCGCCTGGCCCGCGCCATCCCCTACCTCATCAACGTCGTCGAGGCCCAGGACGACCCCTCCCAGCGCACGAAGCTCATCAACCTGGGCACCGCCGTGGCCACCCTGGACGCCCCGGTGCTGGTGGGCGCGGCCGACCGCCGCTCGCTCACCACCCTGCTGGGCAGCGATCGCCCCTCGGTCACGATCCTGACCGGCAAGTCCACCTTCGAGGAGCGCCAGGACGCCTGGGGTGTGGCGCTGGGCAAGCGGGGCTGGGACGAGGAGCAGGCCCCCGAGATCGCCGAGCGCTTCTACTCCATCGGCGGCACGACCATCGAGCGGGTGCTCAACCGCGCGGAGGCTGAGTCCGGCGGGCGCGAGCCGGACGTCGAGACCCTGTGGGCCGCCGCCCGCGAGGGCTCCCGCCCCGAGTTCCGCGGCCTCGCCCAGCACGTCGTGCCCCGGTACGTCTGGGACGACCTGATCCTGCCCGACAAGATCATGTCCCAGCTCCACCACCTCGTGAACTACCTGGAGCACCAGGAGACGGTCTTCCACCGCTGGGGCGCGCGAAAGGTGCGGGCGCGGGGCTACGGCATCAAGGCGCTGTTCTCCGGCGGGCCCGGCACCGGAAAGACCATGGCCGCCGAGGTCATCGCCGGCAGCCTGGGCCTGGACCTGTTCCGGGTCGACCTCTCCCAGGTCATCTCCCGCTGGGTCGGCGAGACCGAGAAGAACCTCAAGGAGATCTTCGACGCCGCCGAGGGCGGCACCGCCGTCATCCTGTTCGACGAGGCGGACGCCCTGTTCGGCTCGCGCGGCGACGTGAAGCAGGCCCAGGACCGCTTCGCCAACCAGGAGGTCAGCTTCCTGCTCCAGCGGCTGGAGGTCTTCGAGGGCTGCGCCATCCTGACCACCAACCTCCAGGAGAACATCGACGAGGCCTTCCTGCGGCGCTTCGGCGCGGTCGTCGAGTTCCCGATGCCCTCGGCCAGCGAGCGCCGGCAGCTCTGGGATCGGGCGATCCCCACCGCCGCGCCGGTGGGCCCTGACCTGGACCGGGACTACCTCGCCAACCAGTTCCACCTGGCGGGCGGCTCGATCATCAACTCGGCGATCAACGCCTGCATCCTGGCGGCGACCGACCACGCCGAGGTCGGCATGCGCCACGCCATCCGGGCGATCGGGCAGGAGCTGGTGAAGATGGGCAAGCAGGTGAACCGGGTTCACTTCGGGGAGTACTACGACCTGGTGTCGGACCTGTAGCGTCTCGGCCCGCGGCACCGCTGCCCCGGAAGATGTCCGGCGGCCCACGTAGAATACGAAGGAGAGCTCGAAGAGGAGCGACAGAGGCTCGTGCAGGAGAGCAGCCTCCCAGCCAGCGGCGTGGCTTGGATCGTGCGCCTGGGTGTGGCGGCTGGTGCGGACGAGGGGACCCTGCTCGCCCGGATCGGCCTCCGCGCGGAGGCCCTCTCGTCCCTTGACGCGCGCGTGCCCCGCGCCCAGTCCCTGGCGCTGTGGCGCGCGATCGCCAGCCACCTGGACGATCCGACGCTGCCGGTCCGCTTCGGGCAGGGGGCGCGCCCCGAGGCCCTCGGCGTGCTGGGCTACCTCATGAAGCACGCCAACACGCTGGGGGAGCTGATCCACACGGTGGAGCGCTTCCAGCGCCTGACCCAGTCCGAGGCGCCCATCAGCGTGTGGCGCGAGCCGGAGGGGATCTCCATCGGCCAGCGCCTTTTCCCGGAGGAGGCCGCTCTGCGTTTCCCCCAGGAGTTCGTCATCTCCAGCTTCACCGCCATGATCCGGGCGGCGGTGGGCGACAGTTGGAGCCCCGTGGGGGCCTTCTTCCAACACGATCGCGTCCCCTGGGCGTCCGCCATTCGTCGGGTCTTCCGCTGCCCGGTGCGGTTCCAGGCGCCGTGCTCGGGGATCACGATCCACCCGGCGGACATGGCGCTGCTGCTGAACGAGCGCGATCCCCACCTGCACAGCTACCTGCGGCAGCTCAGCCTCTCCTACCTGGACAGCATGCCGGGGCGCCCGCACTGGACCTCGACCGTGCTCCGTCGCCTGGCCCGCTCGCAGCTGGAGGAGATGCCCGATCTCGAGGACGTGGGGCGGGCGCTGGGCATGAGCGGGCGGACGCTGCAGAGGCGCCTGCGGGACGAGGGGCGGCGCTACAGCGAGCTGGTGGAGGGGGTGCGCGTCGACCACGCCAAGCGGCTCCTGGCGAACGGGGTCCACAGCGTCACCGAGGTCGCCGACCTCATGGGGTACGCGGGGGTCGACACCTTTTCCCGCGCGTTTCGGCGTTGGACCGGCCAATCTCCGCGGTCCTGGCAGAGGCATGTGGTCGACTTGTCGCCTCCGGCCAAGTCGCTGTCGCCTCCAGCCAAGGGCTGACCTCGGCGCATGGCTACGGTCTCTTCGCGCGCTCCTCCGGCCACGCGGGCCGACCCGGAGCGCCGCAGGACTCGACGACTGAGGAGCCCCCCATGCCCAAGAAGAACATCCTGTTCATCCTCACCGATCAGGAACGCCAGCCCATCCACATGCCGAAGGGCTTCAGCCTGCCCGGTCGCGACCGGCTCGCGGCCATGTCCCTGACCTTCAACAACTACCATACGGTGACCGCGCCGTGCACCCCGTCCCGCTCGGTGATCTTCACCGGACACCACACGGTCATCAACGGCATGCTGGACAACACCTCCATGCCCTTCATCGAGCCCATGAACCCGGACATCCCGACGCTCGGGGACATGCTCCAGGCGGCGGGCTATGCGTGCGCCTACCGCGGGAAGTGGCACCTGGCGGACATCAAGGAGACGCAGGAGCCCCGTCACACGACCGAGGGCGACATGGCACCCTATGGCTTCCCCGACTACCAGCACAGCGGCGACATGACGCTCATGGCCTGGGAGGGGTGGCTGCACGACCGGACCATCACGGCCGAGGCGCTGCACTGGCTCCGCGGGTGGCTCAGCGGGGACCGGGAGAAGCCCTTCTTCCTGGTCGTCGGGCTGGTCAACCCCCACGACATCATGACCTACGACACCGACGAGGACCGCAAGACGCAGACCAGCCCGGAGGGCGCCCTGGCCCCCATCCGCGGCGTGCCCCCCGACGAGACCTACCGGAAGACCTGGTCGGCGGGCCTGCCCCCCAGCTTCGACGAGGACGCCAGCACCAAGCCGGCGGCGCACGCGGAGTTCATGCGCATCAACGACGCCAACTTCGGCGAGATTCCGCTCGACCGCCGGGACATGTGGGAGCGCCTGGTGGACTACTACCTCAACGCCCAGGTCGACGTGGATCGGAACATCCAGGCCCTCGTCGACGCGCTGGAGTCCTTCGGGCTGCTGGAGGACACCATCATCGTCCGCACCGCGGACCACGGCGAGCAGGCCGGCGCACACGGCCTCCATCAGAAGGGCCCCTGGATCTACCGCGAGACCACCAACGTGCCGCTGATGATCGCCCACCCCGACGGCCCGAAGGGGACCACCACCGAGGCGCTGGCCTCGTCGCTGGACCTGGCGCCGACCCTGATGGGGCTCGCCGGCCTCACCGCTGACGAGCAGCGGGCGCTGTTCCCCGGGCTGCCCGGCAACGACCTGACCTGCCTCATCCCTGGCGCAGCCGAGCTGGTCGGGGCGGAGCGGCGGGACGCTCCCCGCGACGCGATCCTGTTCATGTACACCGCGCTGAGCACGATCGACGCCGACTTCTCCACCGGGGGCGCCGGAGCCCCCGACCTGACCAAGCGGGGCCTGCTGCTGGGGATCTTCGACGGACGTTACAAGTTCGCCCGCTACTTCTCCCCCGCCTACCAGGAGGTACCCGTCACCATCGAGCAGCTCCGCGAGAACTGTGACCTGGAGCTGTACGACCTGGACCGGGACGAGAACGAGGCGCACAACCTGGCCGTGCGGTCCGACTGTGACGAGCTGATCGTGCGCCTCAACGCCAAGCTCAACGCCCTGGTGGCCAGGGAGGTCGGCAGCGAGCTGTTGCCGATCGAGATCCCTTCCGACGTCAGCACGCTCCGCGGGCCGCTGAGCTGAGGGTGTCACCGGGCGGCTCCTCCAAGCGGGGGGCCGCCCGCGTGACCCGGCGGAGGACAGGATGTCGGACGGCGACTTCGACTACATCCGCGACCGGCTGGACGAGCGGGTGGCCTGGTACACCCGGGCGAGCGAGGCCGCGCTGCGGCGGAGTCGGCGGCTCCAGGTGCTGAACCTGGTGGCGGCGACCGCCGTGTCGGTCACCGTGGCCCTGGACCTGACGGACTTCCGACGGATCCCGAACTACACCCCGGCCATCTTCGGGACGATCGCTGCGGTGTGCAGCGCGCTGCTCACCCGGTTCGACTGGCAGGCCGCCGCGATCCGTCGCCGGGTCGCGGCCTTCAGCCTCCAGCGGGAGCGCTGGCTCTTCCTGACGCAGGCGGGGCCCTTTGAGGGGGGCCCTGATCCGCGCCTGCTCGTGGAGCGCTGCGAGGAGATCATCGCGGCGGAGCGCGCTCTGCGTCCGGGGGCGCGGGGCGACGACGCGCGGCGGTCGACCGCCGCCGAGGGGGAGGCGTGATGACGGCGCCCGAGGGCTGCTCCTATGAAGCGCACCGGCTCGCCGCCATGATGGCGTTCTACCGGCGTCAAGCGGCGCAGGCGCGCGCCGCCGCCCACGGCCTCCGGGGGTTCAGCATCCTCCTGGCCACCAGCCTCCCGTTCATCGTGTCCCTGGACGTCCCGCGCTGGATCCCCGCGGTGATGGGCGCGCTGCTCGCGGTCGCCGAGGGCGTGGGCGCTCTGTTCGACTGGGAGGGCGCCCACGCCCGGAGCCGCGGCGCCCGCCACGCCCTGGAGCAGGAGCTGATCCTGTTCCGCGCCCGGGCGGGCCCCTACCGCGCGCCAGCGCGCCCAGCGGCGTCCACCCTGGCGCAGCGCTGCGAGGCGATCATCACCGCCGAGTCCGGGGCCTGGCAACAGGCGATGCGCCAGCAGCGGGCGCAGGACATCCAGGACGCCGCAGACCCGGCGCCAGGGAGCGCCGCAGACCCGCGACGCTGAGCCGCGCCTACCGCCCCAGCAGCTCCTCCACCAGCGCCCGGTTCCGATCCTTCCCCGGCTGCCAGACCGCCTGCGCGGTGGCCGTGTGGAAGCTGTGCCCGTCCAGGAAGCGCAGGTTGGACTCGTGCCAGGCGCGCAGGTTGGACTCCACGCCCTGGTAGCTCAGCTCCAGGCGCAGCCGCTCGCTCTGGAGGAAGAAGCGGTCGGTGCCCAGGTGGGCCAGGTCGGCGTCGCAGAGGATGCGGGCCAGGTGGGAGCGGGGCTGCTGGGGGACCGCCGTGGCCAGGATCATGTCCGCGATGAGGTCGAGGTCCTCGTCCGAGAAGCCGAACCGGGGCAGCACCTGGCGGGCCCGGGCGGCCCCCAGCGGCTCGTTGGCCTTGTAGCGGTCCAGGTAGCCGACGTCGTGGAACAGGGCTGCGGCCCCGACGAGGCTGCGCTCCCGGGGCCCGCAGCCCTCGCGCTCGGCCAGCAGCATCGCGGAGGGGAACACGTCCCGCAGGGTGTGGTGGATGTCGTGGTAGAGCAGCGTGTCGGGGAGCCGCTCCAGCGCCCGCCGGACGTGGGTGAGCACCGGCTCCAACGCCGGGAAGGTGTCCGGCAGCTGATCGTCCGAGCCGGCCCCGTCGGGTCGCACGCGCGCATCGGAGAAGGCGTTCAAGGACATCAGCTTGCATCACTCCGCTGGCGTGGACTCCTGAGTGTAGATCGCGCGGGCGCCAGCGTCCGGAGATCCCGATTCATTTCCGGGTCATGACGGTCACGCCGCTCCACCCGCGGGGGGGGCCGGAGCGCGCCATCTCCTCGCAGCGGTCCAGGTAGAGGCGGGCGGCCTCATCCCCCGGGCAGCGCTCCAGGCAGTCCACGAAGGCGTCCTCGGCCTCCCCGAAGCGGCGCGCCCGGAACAGGGCGAGCCCCTCGGCGAAGCGCGCGGCGGTGGCCGCCCGGCCGGCCCGCTGCTCCTCCGGCAGGCCATCCAGCAGCTCGAAGATGCGGATCGGCTCGGTCTTGCCCTTGACCACGACCCGATCCAGCTCCCGCAGGGTGAAGCGCGCGGGGTCCTCCAGGCGGTCGATCGTGCGCTCGCTGACGATCATCACCGCGCCGTAGAGGCGGGTCATCGCCTCCAGGCGGGCGGCGAGGTTGACCGCGTCGCCGATCACCCCGCTGTCCAGGCGGTCCATGCCCCCGATCGTGCCCATCATGATCTTGCCGGAGCTGAGCCCGATGCTGACGCCGACCTCCACGTCCCCCCGGGCGCGCTGCTCGGCGTTGAAGCGCTCCAGGGAGCGCAGCAGCTCCACCGCCGCGTCCATCGCCGCGTCCGCGCCGGAGGGGAACAGCGCCATGATGCAGTCGCCCAGGTACTGGTTGATGAAGCCGCCGTGGGCGTGCACCGCAGGCTCCATGTGCCGCAGGTAGCGGTTGATGAAGGAGAAGGCGTCGGCGGGCTCCTTGGACTCCACCAGGGTCGTGAAGGAGCGCAGGTCGCAGAACAGGACCTCCATCTCCAGGGCGACGTTGTCCCCGCGCTCGATGTCCCGGACCGAGCGCTTGCCGAGCTGGCGCAGGAACTCGTAGGGCACGAAGCGCTGCACGGCCTGGTTGGTCTGCTCCAGGTCCTGGTTGCTGGCCCGCAGCTCGTCCCCCAGGCGCTCGATGGTGTCGTAGGAGCGGGCGAAGGCCCGCAGCAGCACGAAGGCCTGGGCCAGGATGAAGGCCAAAAAACCCGGCGCGGTGAGCTGCCAGGGCGAGCGGATGACGTCCTGGGTCAGCAGCATGTCGTGGATCACCGCCCCGAAGAACACCACCAGCGCGCTCAACGACAGCCCCGCGCCCGGCCGCCCGTTCACCGCCGCCTTGACGAGCTGCATCATGACCAGCACCACGCCCCCCAGCGCCAGCACCTGGAACGGGCTGACCGTGTAGGAGAGCTGCAGCGGCGTCATGAGCGGCACGAGGGCGGCGAGCCCCAGGCACACCCACTGCACCGGCCGGCGCACCCGGGGCCACTCGTCCCGGGGGAACAGCCCCGCCATCATCGACAGCCCCGCCACCGTGCCCAGGAAGTTGGAGGCGTACTCGATGCGCAGCAGGGTCTCCCAGCGGATCCCGGGCCAGAGGAAGTTGAGCACCTCCCCGTCCCCGGCGGCGGCCGTGCGCAGGGCCAGCAAGAGGCAGAACGGCGCCAGCCAGCTCCGCTGCGTCTCGCCGCGCCGCATCAGGAAGAGCAGGCCGAAGGTCGCCCCGAGCAGGGTCAGGATCGCGATGCTGACGACGTCCTTGACCAGCGCCCGCTGCCGATCGTCGACGAGATCCTGGATGGTGCCGATGCGGGGCGCGCGGCGCATGCCCCCGACCCGGTGGGCGTTGTTCGCGACCTGGATGAGGATGTCCAGCTCCTCGGTGCCGGTGGGGAGGGGGTGCAGGGCGCGCTGCACCTTGGGCACCACCGCGTCCAGCCGGGGGTCGACCGTGCCGGCCCCGGGCACGGCCACGCCGTTGAGCCAGATGCGGTGGGCGGTGTAGACGCCGCTCACCTCCAGGGCCAGCGCGGGGGCGGCGGCAGGGAGCTGGACCTGGAGCCGATAGGTCGCCAGCCCTACAGCGTTGTCTGCGGGGCCCCCCGGCGCGGCGTCCCAGGGGCCGGGGACCGCAACGAAGCTGCCCGTCGAGGAGGCGGCGGCCAGATCGGTCGGCCCCAGCAGGCGACCCCACCAGAACGCCCAGTCTCCTTCAAGAGCAGCGGGCCCGTCGTGGCGGGGGTTCCAGGCCCACAGGTCCAAAGCGCCCTGCTCGACCCTCGCCGGGGGGGCCGCCCAGGCCGCGCCCAGCCCCAGCCACGCGGCGAGGAGCCACGCCGCGATGCGGAGGATGCGGAGGGAGAAGGGGACCATGCGCCGACGTCGAGATCGAGGGATGATACCCCGATCAGGTGAGGTCGATGGGCGAGGTCCCGTCCTGTCCGAAGGCGTCGGTGTCCACCCCGGCCGCCTGAAGCATGGTAAGGAAGAGGTCGGCCACCGGCCGGTCATCCAGGGTCAGCCGCCGCCCGGGGCGCACCACCCCGCCGCCGTAGCCCGCCAGCACCACCGGCAGGTCGACGTGGTAGTGGCTGTCCCCGTCGGCGATTTCGCTGGAGAAATGGACCAGGCAGTTGTCGAGGAGGGGCCCGTGGGCGTCCTCGGCGGCGGCCAGGCGCTCGATCAGGGTCGCGAGCTGGCTGATCTCCCAGGTGCCGATCGTGGTGAGCAGCGCCAGGGTGTCGGGGTCGCCGCCGTGGTGGGAGAGGTCGTGGTAGGCGTCGGAGATGCCCAGGAAGTCGTGGCTGCGGGAGCTGCCGCCGTTGCCCTGCATGAAGGAGACGAAGCGGGTCGCGTCGCATTCAAAGGCCAGCACGATGAGGTCGAGCATCATCTGCACGTGGGCCTCGTACTCCAGCTCGGAGGGCGGCCGGTCGGGCACCTCGCAGGAGAGGGTCGCGCCGTTGAGGATGCGGTCCTCCAGAGCGCGAACGCCGGTGAGGTACTCGTCGAGCTTGCGCTGGTCCCGCACCGAGAGCTGGGGGTGGAGCACCTCGATCTGGTCGTAGACGCTGTCGATGACGCTGACGCGGTAGCGCTCCTGGCGGGCGCGCTCCTCCTCGGTCATCGTCGCGTCGCTGCCCCCGAACAGGCGATCGAACAGGAGCGCCGGGTTGGTGAGCTGGGGCAGCGGGGTGGTCGCGGAGGCCCAGGAGATGTTGCGGGTGTAGGCGCAGGAGTAGCCTGAGTCGCAGTTGCCCACGCCGCTGCCGCCCTCGATGCCGAGCTGGAGGCTGGGCAGGGCGGTGTCTGCGCCCAGGGCCTGGGCGGCGATCTGGTCCACCGAGACGCCGTTGTAGATGTCCGACTCGGAGAAGTTGATCGGGGCGCAGGTCAGGAAGGTGCCCGTGCCCCGGGCGTGGTCGCCGTTGATGCTGTCGATGGCCGCGCGGTTGGTGAGCCCGGAGAGCACGGTGACGTGCTCCCGCACGGCCTCCAGCGGCGAGAGGATGGGCGAGAGGGTGTAGTCCTCCCCCTCGCCCTCAGGGTGCCAGTCGGTCATGTTGAAGCCGTTGGGCACGTACCAGAACAACAGCCGCTGCGGGATGCGGGTGGCCTGGGCGTAGGCTGGCGGCGAGAGCGCCTCCAGCCACGGCAGCCACAGGGTGGCGCCGGCTCCGCCCAGGAAGTGGCGGCGGGTCAGGCGGCGCTCCGGGTGCAGAGCGTGCAGGCGGCGGGGGGCGCGCTTCATTCGGCGTCCTCCTCGAGCACGGCGCGGCGGGCCCGGAAGGGCTCGCTGAGCACGATGGCGACGATCAGCTCGGAGAAGCGCAGCTCACCCTCCCGGAAGCGGGCGGTGATGGCGCTCTGGTAGGGCTCGTCTTCGCCGGTGAGGCCCCGGCCCAGGGCGTAGACGCTGATCTGCTCGGCGACGCATTCAGCGAGGTGCTCGTCGTCGGCGATGACCGCGCTCAGCTCGCCGGCGCCGTTGAAGCTGCGGCCGTCGGGCAGCTCGCCGGTGGCGTCGATGACCAGGCCGTCGGCGTCGTGGGTGCGCCAGGCGCCGATGCCGTCGTAGGACTCCAGGCCGAGCCCGATGGGGTCCATCATCTGGTGACAGGAGTTGCAGGAGGGGTCGGTCCGGTGGCGCTCGAGCTGCTCGCGCATGGAGCCGGCGCTGCCGGTGTCCTCGGGCAGGGCCTCGACCCCGGCTGGCGGCGGGGGCGGCTCCATGCACAGGAGCTGGCCGAGGACCCACTTGCCCCGACGCACCGGGGACGTGCGGGTGGGGTGGGACAGGGCGGTCAGCAGCCCCGCCTGGGTCAGCACGCCGCCGCGCCCGACCGCGCTGACGTCCATCCACTGGCCCTCATCGGGGACCTCCAGGCCGTAGTGCGCGGCGAGCCGGGGCTCGACCCAGCTCTCGGTGGCGGTCAGCAGCTCGGTGATGGGGCGGTCGTCGGTGATGAAGGACTGGAAGAAGACCTCCATCTCCACCTGCATGGCGTCGCGCAGGTCCTCGTCGAAGTCGGGGTAGGTCCAGGAGTCGGGGATGGTGTCGTCGATGGCCCGGATGTAGAGCCACTGGCCGGCGAGGTTGTCCACCAGGGCCTCGGCGCGGGGGTCGGCCAGCATGCGGCGGACCTGGACCTCCAGGACCTCGTCCTCCATCAGGCTGCCGTCGGCCGCGGCGGCGAACAGCTCGGCGTCGGGCATGGACGACCACAGGAAGTACGACAGCCGCGTGGCCAGCTCCCAGGCGGTGAGCGGGTGGGTCGTAGGGTCGTCGGGGTCGGGGTCCAGCTCGACCCGGTAGAGGAAGTGGGGGGACATGAGCACGGCCTTCATGCCCAGGCCCAGCCCGGCGTCGAAGCTGTCCTCCTCGTCCAGGGCCAGGCTGACGAGGTCGAGCAGGCCGTCCAGCTCGGCCTCGGTCACCGGGCGGCGCCAGGCCCGGGTCGCGAAGGGCTCCAGGATCTCGGCGGCGCAGTCCAGGGGCGCGGAGGACGAGGGCTCGCAGGTGACCAGGGCCTCGCGGATGGGGTTCACCAGGACCTCGGGGTCCGCCGGGCCGGTGAAGGCCAGCCAGTCCACGATGAGGTTGCGGTCCTCGCCGTTCTCGGGGACGTAGTAGTCGTTCAGGAAGGTGACGCTGAGCTGGTGGACGCCCCGGTTCAGCGCGACGTCCACGCTGAGGGTGACCGGGTCGTCGGACTCCTCCCAGACCTCGAAGGTCTCGATGGACAGGCCGTTGACGTCCAGGGAGACCATCACCCCCTCGTCGGCGGCCTGCTGGCCCCACACCCGCGCCGAGAGGGTGTAGGTGCCGTCCACCGGTACCTCCACGGTGGTGGAGATGGAGCCGTCCGACCAGAGGTTCCAGTAGCCGTCGTAGCCCCCACCGGTGCTGTGCTCCAGGGCCTCCTCGTCCTCGGCCTCCCAGAGCAGGTCCAAGGGCTCGGAGAGCGGGATGTCCAGGGCCTCGTCGACCAGCAGGTCGGCGGCCCACTCGTACAGCTCGACGTGCAGCGGGGAGGTGGAGAGCACGTCCGCGATGTTGTCGTAGCCGTAGCCGTGGTCGTCGGGGGGGAAGTCGTCCGCCGGGCGCAGGTCGGTGCCCAGCAGGTCGCGCACGGTGTTGTTGTACTCCGCCCGGTTGAGCCGGTGGAGGGTCACCGAGCCGGGATCGGGCGCCTCGACCCCCGTGGGCGTCTCTTCGCGGCACTCGCAGGCCAGGACAAGGAACACTAGGGCTGCGGGAGGGCGCATCTGAGGCTCTCCGGGGGACAGGGTCGGACGGCCCCTACAGGATACCTGTCAGGACCGACCGACGCGAGGGTGACCTTGAAAAGACGCAGGGGCCGCTCAGTGCTGAGCGCCCTCGTCGATCCAGTCCTCGAACATGGCCAGCTCGGAGGACGAGAGGTAGGGCCCGCCCCGAGGCATCTGCTGGCCGGTGCCGCCGATGGCGGCGTGGGTGCCGGCGAGCTTGCGGTAGAGGTAGCTGGAGGAGGCGTCGCCGGGCTCGACGTAGTTGTAGCCGCTGACGCTGGAGGCCTGGAGCACCGTGGCCGCCCAGAAGTCATCCATGTTCAGGCCGCCGGAGGAGCCGCTGTTGGTGTGGCAGCCGCTGCAGTGGCTGTCGATGAAGGGCTGGATGTCCGCCTCGGCGCTGTAGGAGAACCCGCAGCTCGAGTTCTGGCTGCCCGGGGAGCCGTAGTTGTAGGCGCCGTACAGGCCGTCGGGGGTGAGGCACCAGTCGTAGCCGTAGTCGTTGTACGCCTCATCCTCGTAGAGCGGGTCGAGGGACGCGGAGTAGCCGTTGCCGTCGGGGAAGGTGTCGCCGCCGTCGTACTCCACCAGGTCGAAGAGCACCGAGAGGGTGCCGTCGTAGAGGTAGATCTCGTCAGCGCCGTTGCCCAGGCTCATGCTGGTGCCGAAGGCGTAGTCGACGGGGGCGTTGTCGTTGATGGCGGTGTTGGCGCTCTTGCCGAAGACCACGTACTCGCCGTCCTCCACCCGCAGCTCGCCGCTGACCACGAAGACGTTGGTGCCGGAGTCGAGGGCGATCAGCCCGTCGAGGTCCACCGCGCCGCCGGACAGGTTGACGACCTCGAACCACTCGCCGTCGCTGTCGCTGACGGTGGCCGGGTTCTGCATGAACTCGGTGATGACGAGGTCGCCGGCGCCGATGTCACCGAGGCCCCAGGCGGCGTCGAGGCCGTCGCAGTCCTGGTCGAGGCCGTCCTGGGCGATGTCGGTGGCCGAGGTGTTGATGGTGGCGTCGCTGTCGTCGCAGTCCACGCCGCCGTATTCGTCGCTGTCCTCGCCGTCGGCGTCGGCGTCGTAGTCGCTGGAGCCGTCGCAGTCCTGGTCGGTGCCGTCGTACCAGGTCTCGGTGGCCGAGCTGTTGATCTCGTCGGGGTTGAGGCCGCCGTCGTTGGGGTAGGTGGCGGTGTCGTCGGCCGAGGTGCCCTCGTGGCAGTCGGTGCCGCTGTAGGCGACGTGGTCCTCGCCGTCCTCGTCGGCGTCGTAGTCGCTGGCGCCGTCGCAGTCCTGGTCGGTGCCGTCGTACCAGACCTCGGTGGCGTCGGGGTTCACGGCGCTGTCGGTGTCGTCGCAGTCCGCGCCGCTGTAGCTGTCGGAGTCGTAGCCGTCGGCGTCGGCGTCGTAGTCGCTGGCGCCGTCGCAGTCGCTGTCGACGCCGTCGTACCAGGTGTCGGTGGCCGAGGTGTTCACGCTGCTGTCGGTGTCGTCGCAGTCCACGCCGCCGTAGCTGTCGCTGTCCTCGCCGTCGGCGTCGGCGTCGTAGTCGCTGCCACCGTCGCAGTCGCCGTCGGCGCCGTCGTACCAGGTCTCGGCCGCGCCGGGGTTCACGGCGCTGTCGGCGTCGTCGCAGTCGTCACCGCTGTAGGCGTCGGAGTCGTAGCCGTCGGCGTCGGCGTCGTAGTCGCTGGCGCCGTCACAGTCCTGGTCGGTGCCGTCGTACCAGACCTCGGTCGCGCCCGGGTTCACCGAGGTGTCGGTGTCCGCGCAGTCGGTGCCGCCGAAGCTGTCGGAGTCGTAGCCGTCGCCGTCGAAGTCGTAGTCGCTGTCGCCCGCGCAGTCGCTGTCGACGCCGTCGTAGACCGTGTCGGTGGCGCCGGGGTAGGTGGTGGGCTCGTCGTCGTCGCAGTCCTCGCCGCCGTAGGCGTCGGAGTCGTAGCCGTCGGCGTCGGCGTCGTAGTCGTTGTCGCCCGCGCAGTCGCTGTCGATGCCGTCGTACCAGGTGTCCGCGGCGCCGGGGTAGATGCTGGCGTCGGCGTCGTCGCAGTCGCCGCCGTTGTTCTCCTCGTCGGAGTCGTAGCCGTCGGCGTCGGCGTCGTAGTCGCTGCCGCCGTCGCAGTCGCCGTCGGTGCCGTCGTACCAGACCTCGGTGGCGCCGGGGTAGGCGCTGGCGTCGCCGTCGTCGCAGTCGCCGGCGGTGGCGCTGTAGCCGGTGGGGGCCTCGCAGGCCTCGGTGGTGTCGTCGTCGACGCCGTAGCCGTCGCCGTCGCTGTCGGCGTAGAAGGTGGAGGTCACGCCCTCGTCGATCGAGCCGTCGCAGTTGTTGTCGACCTCGTCGCAGACCTCGGCGGCGTCGGGGTTGATGGCCGGATCGGTGTCGTCGCAGTCGACGTCGTCGTTGAAGCCGTCGTTGTCGGCGTCGGTGCCCTCGGTGCCGGTGTCGTCGGTGCCGGTGTCGTCGGTCGTGCTGGTGTCGTCGGTCGTGGTGGAATCGTCGGTGGTGTCCTTGTCGCCGCAGGCGACGATGGCCAGCAATGACAGGATCGCCAGGGTCCTGGTGAACATGAGCGCGCTCTCCATGCGGTGGGGAAGGTGCGTCAGGGTACCGGAATCATCGCTCTTCCGCCAGCCACATTCGCGACGCCGACAGGGCGCGGTTCAGGCGCAGCGGTTCAGGCGCAGGTCGACGGGGCGCAGCGGGGTGCCCTTGTAGAAGACCCGGGTGACCGCGATCGGGTTGAGATCATCGTCGACCACGCGGAGGTAGAAGTTGGGGCGCCCGTTGGCCGGCTGGACCTGGATCTCGAAGGCCCCGCGCTGGTCGGTGATCGCGTCGCCCAGCGGGGCCTCGCCGTCGAAGGTGCAGGCGCGGGCCTGGATCGTGAGGCCAGAGAGGGGACGGCCGTCGCTGTGGGTGACCTGCCCCCGGACGGCGAAGAGGGGGGAGAGGACAGAGCTGGGCTCGGACGTGCTGCGCATGGCTTCACCTCGATTCGGACGCGGGTGTCAGGGTCCATGTCACACGTCGGTCGGCCATCTTCTGTCCGACCCGAGGGGGACCCTGTCCGCGGTCAGCGGGGGCTCAGCGGGCCGACTCCGAGTTGTCGTTGCCGTCCCGGCAGTCGCCGTCGTTGGCGTCGATCTGGCCGTCGAGGTCGTTGTCCACCGAGTCGTTGCACTGGGTGGCGGCGCTGTAGCCGTCGTTCTCCAGCAGGGTCACCGAGGTGACGCAGATCGGGTCGTCGGTGTCCACCCAGCCGTCGCCGTCGTTGTCGACGTTGTCGTTGCACTCGGTGGCGGGGTCGGTCTCGTCGGTGTCGTAGCCGTCGTCGCAGCCGGCGTCGTCGGCGTCCACCAGGGTGTCGCCGTCGTCGTCGCTGTTGTTGTTGCAGGCGTAGCTCGTGTTGAAGCCGCCCTGCTCGAACACCGTGCTGGCGCTGCTCGCGCAGTCGGGGTCGTCCAGGTCGATCCAGCCGTCGCCGTCGTTGTCGACGGTGTCCGCGCACTCGACGGTGTGGGTCTCGTCGCCGTCGAAGGCGGTGCTGCAGCCCGGGTCGTCGCCGTCGGCGAAGCCGTCGCTGTCGTTGTCCACGCCGTCGTTGCAGACCCAGCTCGGCTCGTCGCCGATCTCCTGGAGGCCCCAGGCGCAGTCGGGGTCGTCGGCGTCGATCCAGGTGTCGCCGTCGTCGTCCGCGCTGTTGGAGCAGGTGTCGCCGCCGCCGGTGGCCTCGATGTTGTCCCAGGCGTCGACGCAGTCGGGGTCGTTGGCGTCGGTGGCGCTGTCGCCGTCGTTGTCGGCGCCGTCGTTGCACTCCGCGACGCCGGTGGCGCCGGCCTCGGCGGTGGAGGTGACGCAGTCGGGGTCGTCGCCGTCGGTCCAGCCGTCGCTGTCGTTGTCCACGCCGTCGGTGCAGGCGCCGCTGGGGTCGGCCTCGGCGGTGTCCAGGCCGTCGGCGCAGCCGGGGTCGTCGGCGTCGGCGAGGCCGTCGCTGTCGTCGTCGACGCCGTTGTTGCAGACGTAGGTGGTGTAGCCCACCTCGACGCCCACGCTCAGGCAGTCGGGGTCGTCGCCGTCGGTCCAGCCGTCGCCGTCGTCGTCGTACTGGTCGTCGCAGGAGCTGCCGTCGCCCTCGATGGCGTCCAGGCCCCAGTCGCAGTCGGGGTCGTCGGCGTCGGTGAGGCCGTCGCTGTCGTTGTCGAGCAGGTCCGCGCAGACGCCCGCCCAGGAGCCGTCCTCGGCGTAGCCCAGGCCACAGTCCGGGTCGAACGCGTCGATCCAGCCGTCGGCGTCGTTGTCCGCGCTGTCGGTGCAGGTGGTGTCCGGGTCGACCTCGGTGTCCATCTCGGCGAGCAGGCAGCCGGGGTCGTCGGCGTCGGTGAGGCCGTCGCCGTCGTCGTCCAGGCCGTTGCTGCAGGCCATCGACAGCAGGCCGCTCTCGCCGCCGAACAGCAGGCAGTCGAGGTCCTCGTCGTCGATCCAGCCGTCGCCGTCATTGTCGGCGTTGTCGGTGCAGTCGCCGGGGGACGAGGGGCCCTCGCTGTTGCCCCAGGCGGAGCCGCAGGAGGCGTCGAACCCGTCGACCTGGCCGTCGTTGTCGTTGTCGACGCCGTCGTGGCAGGCGCTGGCCTGCGCGCTGTCGTCCTCGGCGGTGCCCACGAGGCAGTCGGGGTCGTCGGCGTCGATCCAGTTGTCGCCGTCGTTGTCGGTGCCGTCGGTGCAGGTGCTGCTGTTGGTGTCCTCGCTGCTGTCCCACTGGATGAGGCAGTCGGGGTCGTCGGCGTCGGTGAGGCCGTCGCCGTCGTTGTCCCCACAGGCGCTCAGGGACCAGCCGACCTCCTCGCCGAAGATCGCGCAGTCGTAGTCGTCGTCGTCGATCCAGCCGTCCCGGTCGTTGTCCAGCTCGTCCGCGCAGGGGTCGGAGGAGGTCGGGCCCAGCTCGACGTTGTCCCAGGCGTCGTCGCAGTCGACGTCGTCGGCGTCGATGAGGCTGTCGCCGTCGTTGTCGACGCCGTCGTTGCACTGGGCCACGCCCGACGCGCCCCCGGACTCCGCGCCGCCGTCGTAGCAGTCGGGGTCGTCGGCGTCGCGCCAGCCGTCGCCGTCGTCGTCGCTGGAGTTGATGCAGGTGGCGTGGGGGCTTCCCTCGTCACCGTCCAGGGCGTCGTCGCAGTCGAAGTCGTCGTAGTCGGTGTCGCCGTCGCTGTCGTTGTCGACGCCGTCGTTGCAGGCCACCGGCAGGAAGCCGACCTCCTGGGTGCCGCCGTTGAAGCAGTCCGGGTCGTCGGCGTCGACCCACTGGTCGAGGTCGTTGTCGACGCCGTCCTGGCAGTAGCCCACGGCCTCCTCGTCCGGCTGCCAGGGGACCACGCAGTCCGCGTCGTCGGCGTCCGCGAAGCCGTCGCCGTCGTTGTCGGTGCCGTCGTTGCAGCCGAAGGTCGTCAGGCCGATCTCCACGCCGTCGGTCAGGCAGTCGAGGTCGTCGCCGTCGACCCAGCCGTCGCTGTCGTCGTCGCTGCCGTTCTCGCAGTCGGCGACGTTCTCGTCCTCGACGGTGTCGAAGGCGGTGGCGCAGCCGGCGTCGCCGGAGTCGATGGTGAAGTCGCCGTCGTTGTCGACGCCGTCGTTGCACTCGTAGCGGCTGTCGAAGCCCAGCTCGTCGTCGTTGGAGAGGCAGTCGGGGTCGTCGCTGTCGATCCAGCCGTCGCCGTCGTTGTCGATCCCGTCGCCGTGGCAGGTGCCGTCGGTCTCGTCAGTGTCGGTGGCGCCGTCGGCGCAGCCGGGGTCGTCGGCGTCGATGAGGCCGTCGCTGTCGTTGTCGGCGCCGTCGTTGCAGGCGTAGCGGGCGTCGGTGCCGGTCTCGGAGGTGCCCGAGGCGCAGTCCGGGTCGTCGTTGTCGGCCCAGCCGTCGGCGTCGTTGTCGGCGCCGTCGGTGCAGTCGGTGGACGCGGTGGACTCGTTGATGTCGCGGGCGTCGGCGCAGTCGGGGTCGTCGGCGTCGACGAGGCCGTCGCCGTCGTTGTCCGCGCCGTCGTTGCACTGGACGGTGCCGAAGCCGGACTCGGTGCCGTCGGCGGCGCAGTCGGGGTCCTCCTCGTCGAACCAGCTGTCGCTGTCGTTGTCGAGGCCGTCGTTGCAGTCGGTGATCGGGTCGTCGGACTCGTCGTTGTCGGAGCCGTCGTCGCAGCCGGCGTCCGCGCTGTCGATGTCGCCGTCGCTGTCGTCGTCCAGGCCGTTGTTGCACTGGAAGGCGCTGGCGGCGGGCAGCTCGCTGGAGTCCTGCTCGGAGTTGCAGCCCGGGTCGTCGAGGTCGACCCAGCCGTCGCCGTCGTTGTCCACGGCGTCGGCGCAGTCGTACTGCTGCTCGATGTCGTCGTCGGCGCTCAGGCAGTCGGCGTCGTCGCCGTCGATGTCGCCGTCGCTGTCGTCGTCGACGCCGTTGTTGCACTCGGTGCTGCCGGTGCCGGTCTCGGAGGTGCCGGTGGCGCAGTCCGGGTCGTCGTCGTCGATCCAGGTGTCGCTGTCGTTGTCGAGGCCGTCCTCGCAGCCGCCGGCCTCGGAGGTGTCGGTGGCGGCGGTGCAGGCGGCGTCGCCGCTGTCGATGGTGAAGTCGCCGTCGTTGTCGACGCCGTCGTTGCAGGCGTAGGTGCTGTCGAAGCCCAGCTCATCGCTGCCGGTGGAGCAGTCGGGGTCGTCGGCGTCGGTCCAGCCGTCGCCGTCGTTGTCCAGCCCGTCCCGGCAGGGGTCGGACTCGTCGTCGTCGAAGGCGTCGGTGCAGTTGGGGTCCTGGCCGTCGGTGCGACCGTCGTTGTCGTTGTCAGCGCCGTCGTTGCACTGGGTGCTGCCGTAGCCGGTCTCGGCGGTGTCGGTGCTGCAGTCGGGGTCGTCGGCGTCGACCCAGCCGTCGCCGTCGTTGTCGAGCCCGTCGAGGCAGTCGAAGGCCTCGGTGTCGTCGCGGGCGCTGGTGCAGTCGACGTCGAAGGAGTCGATGTCGCCGTCGCCGTCGTTGTCGACGCCGTCGGAGCACTCCGAGATGCCCTCGAAGCTGCCCTCGTCCTCGTCGTGGGGGCTGGAGCAGCCCAGGTCGGCGGTGTCGGTCCAGCCGTCACCGTCGTTGTCCAGCTCGTCCTCGCAGGCGTCCAGCTCGGTGTTGTCGGTGGCCGAGGAGCAGCTCGGGTCCTCGGCGTCGATGAAGCCGTCGCCGTCGTCGTCGTCGCCGTCGTTGCACGCGTAGGCGCTGTTGTAGCCGACCTCATCGCCCGAGTCGGCGCAGTCGGGGTCCAGGTTGTCGATCCAGCCGTCGTCGTCGTTGTCCTCGCCGTCGGTGCAGGGGTCGGGGGACTCGCTGCCGAAGGCGTCGCCCATGCAGTCGGGGTCGTCGATGTCGGAGAAGCCGTCGCTGTCGTTGTCGATGCCGTCGGCGCACTCGTAGCCGTCGGTGGGGCCGTCCTCGGTGACGCCGTCGACGCAGTCGGGGTCGCCCTCGTCGATGTACCCGTCGCCGTCGTTGTCGAGGCCGTCCTCGCAGCCGGCGTACTCGGACTCGCCCAGCGCGCTCTCGCAGTCGGGGTCCTCGACGTCGATGTTGCCCTCGCCGTCGTTGTCGATGCCGTCGTTGCAGGCGGTGTCGCCGTAGCCCAGCTCCAGCTCGCCGCCGTCGGCGCAGTCGGGGTCGTCGGCGTCCAGCCAGCCGTCGCCGTCGTTGTCGTAGCCGTCGGTGCAGGCGGAGAACGGCGTGTCGAGCAGGGCCAGGTCGGAGAGGGTGATCTCCTGGACCTCGTCCTCGATGAAGGTCAGCGGCTCGGAGACCGAGCTCTGCGCGATGATGGTCTCGCTGGACCAGGCCCAGGCCTGCACGGTGAAGGAGGTGTCGCCGTTGCTGCCGGGGCGCAGCTCGAAGCTGGGGAACTCGCTGCTGGTGATCGCGCTGCGGTAGACCGCCTCCAGGGCCTCGTCCTCGACCAGGGCGTTGGTGAGCAGCACGCTGTTGAACTCGCCGGCGGGCAGCTCCTCGCCGTCGCTGTCGACGTAGGGGGAGCTGGGGTCGGCGATCAGGCCCATCGTGTCGGCCGCGTCGGCGATCGCGTCGGCCTCGTCGGACTCGACGTAGACGATGATGGCGGTGACGGGGTCGGAGGTCCCCTTGCAGGCCGTCAGCAGGGTGAGGAGGAGCAGCGGTGCGCGGATCGTCATGATTGCGTCCCCGTCAAGGCAGCGTCACGGTGACGTCGCCTGAGGGTGGGGGGTCTGGCTGGAGGGCCGCCGCGGTGATGCCCACCGCCGCGCCGGCGCCGACAGCGCCGCCGCCGACGGCAGCCCAGAACCACCAACGCCGGTAGAGGGGCGGGACCTCGATGAGGGCCTGCTCATCGTAGTCTGCCTTGAAGATCACCGCCCCCGCGAGGGGGACCTCGACCGTGGAGGTGATCGTGGGCTGCCCGGGGGCCTCGACCTGCATCAGGTAGTCGCCCCGGGCCATGATCAGCTTCGTGGCGCGCCCGGAGCCCGCCGGGATGCCGTTGACCACCACCTCGCCTTCGCCCGCGCCGGTCTTGACGGTGACCTTGGTGCCCTCCTGGTTGAGGGTGGCGTCCACCTCGCCACGCAGGCCGCCGGTGGTGTCCACCGAGCGCACCATGATCGCGTAGCCCTCCTTCACCAGGGTGACCGTGTGGGGCTCGGAGGGGATGCCGGTCAGCTCCAGCGGGGTCTCGCCGACCAGCTCGCCGTCGATGTAGACCTCGGCGCCCTTGGGCCGGGAGATGACCGCCCACTTGCCCTCGGAGGACTCCAGGGTGTGGGTGATGAGGGGGTTTCCGCCGTCGACGAGGTTGAACTCGCCGGTGAGGCCCTCATAGCCGTCGCGGGAGATCTCGTAGCGGTGGGAGCCCACGGGCACGTCGGTGAGCCGGATGGGGGTGACCCCGACGTCGCGTCCGTCCAGCAGCACCCGGGCGCCGCCGGGCTTGACGTAGAACTCCACGCTGCCGCCGCCCTGCATGAGCTGGGCGTTGAGGGTCTGGGTGAGGTTGGGGGAGATGGTCACCCGACGCACGAAGGGGTCGAAGCCATTGGCCGACACCCGCACGGTGTAGGTCCCCGCCGGCAGGTAGCGGGTGAGCGGGACCTGGCCGACCTCCTCGTAGTTGATGTGGACCGAGGCGCCCCTCACGGAGGAGTCGACCTGCAGCACACCAACGGCGTCCTGAGCATGCGCAGGGCCGACGCTCACGGCCAGCCAAGCACCCACCAGCAACAGCAATCGAAGCAGCATTCGCGGTCCAGTCCTGGTCGCGGCCGGCGAGGCCGAGCCGTGCGCTTTCTTCCTGAGGCGCGTGGAAGCCAGACGGCCCCGGAGCCCCGGGACAGCACCGGCCCACCATATCACAGCGAGGGGGGCGGATCGGACACGTCGTGGTACGCCACCCGGCTGTCCCCTCGGCGGCGGGTCACCCGCTGGCCGTCCAGCCACTCCAGCAGGGGGATGGCGTTCTTCCGGGTGAGGCCGGTCAAGTCCTTGAATTTTCCCGGGGTAAGCTCGCCTTCCTCGGCCAGCGCGGCCTGCACGCGGGCGACCATGTCGTCCAGGGCCGCGCGGGGGTGGTAGCGCCCGCCGATCCGCACCGCGGTGCCGCTCTCCTGCAGCAGGGCGAGCAGGGCGTCGCCGTCCACGCAGCCCGCCAGCAGCTCGGCGGTGGACAGGGCGGCGAGGCCGGCGGCCTCCAGGCGCTCCAGGATGAGATCCCGGGTCTGCGCGGCGGCGTCGTCGAGCACGGGCTGCCACCCCGCGCGGCGGACCCGGGGGCCGTCCAGCGCGATGTGCCCGGCCTCCATCAGCCCGCCGAGCAGGGCGTCGAAGGCCGCGCTCTCCAGGGGGGTGAGG
Organism: Alphaproteobacteria bacterium; assembly: GCA_020632795.1. GTDB lineage: Bacteria > Myxococcota_A > UBA796 > UBA796 > CAJQPC01 > JACKEV01. The sequence continues at coordinate 34,433 of JACKEV010000014.1, read as the reverse complement.
ACCCCGCGCAGCAGGGCCCGGCGGTTGGGCCCCCAGGACAGGGGATGGTCGGCGTGCCAGGCGTCCAGGCGCTCCAGCAGGGTGCGCTGGAGCTGGTCGACCTGGGCGGCGGTGAGCACGCGATCCCCCAGCCGCGCGGCGTCCTCGGGCAGCGCGCCCAGGCGCACCCGGGCCTCGGCCTGGGGCAGGCCCACCGGCCCGGCGCGCTCCAGCAGGACCCCCCGATCGCCCTCCTCCAGCCGGGCCAGCGCGGCGGCGGCGGCGAGGCGCTCCCGCTTGCGGGCGCGGGGCGCCCAGGGGTCGAGCACCACGCCGCCCCCCAGGGTGGTCACCGGGGACTCCCGCCGCAGCACGAAGCGGTCGCCGGGCAGGGCGACCACCGGCTCGGCAGTCCGGAGCTGCGCGTAGCGGCCCGCCCCGGGCTCGGCGTCCAGGCCGTCGATCACGGCCATGACCTCGGCGGTGCCGATGAGCAGGCGCACCCGGGCGCCGCTCTCCAGGGGCGGGGCGTCGGCGAGGTGGCGGTAGCGGACGTCCAGGATGGAGGTCACCGGCACGCCGGTGGGGCTGGCCACCACCGTGCCCCGGGGCAGGTCGTCCTTCTCGACCCCGGCCAGGTTCAGGGCGGTGCGGTAGCCCGAGGCCGAGCGCGACCGGGGCGCCCCGTGGACCTGGAGCCCGCGCACCCGGGCCTTGTCGCCCTGGGGCAGCACCACGACCTCGTCGCCATCCTGGATCGCGCCGGAGAGCACCGTGCCGGTGATGACCGTGCCGAAGCCCCGCCGCACGAAGGCCCGGTCCACCGGCAGCCGGAAGGGGCCGTCGGCGCGGCGGGGGGCCACCGGCAGGGCGTCCAGCGCCGCGATCAAGGCGTCGAGCCCCCGGCGGTCCTCGGCCGAGGTCAGCAGGATCGGGGCGCCCTCCAGGAAGGTGCCCTCGACCGCGTCGCGCACGTCCTCCTCGGCGAGCAGGGCGAGGTCCTCGTCCACCAGGTCCCCCATCGTGAGCGCCACGACCCCCCGCTCCACCCCCAGCAGGGAGAGGATGTCGAGGTGCTCGCGGGTCTGGGGCATCACCCCCTCCACCGCCGAGACGCAGAGCAGCACCGCGTCGATGCCGCAGGCCCCCGCGATCATCGTGCGGACCAGCCGCTCGTGGCCGGGCACGTCCACGAACGACGCCACCCGCCCCGAGGGCAGGTTGAGGGTGGTGAAGCCCAGGGCGATGGTGATGCCGCGGCGCCGCTCCTCGGGCAGGGCGTCGAGGTCCACGCCGGTGAGCGCCCGCACCAGGGAGGTCTTGCCGTGGTCGATGTGGCCGGCGGTGCCGACGATGAAGGCGTCGGGGAGCGGGCGTGGCGCCGTGGACATGCGGGGGGACTCCTGAGATAGTGGTGTACCCCACAGGACGGGATCGGGTCCATGCAGGTGCGCTGTCCGGAATGCGGGAGTTCGTTCACCCCGCCGTCGACCGACGGGGCGCTGACCTGCCCCGCCTGCTTCCACGAGTTCACGGTGCAGACCTCGACGGCCTCCCCCTGGATGCAGGTGGAGGTCCGCAGCGCCACGGGCCGCAGCCTGGGCACGATGGACCGCCACCTCGTGCGCCAGCGCATCTACGAGGGGCAGCTCAAGGGCCACGAGGAGGTCCGCCCCACCGGCGGCGAGTGGGTCCCCATCGCCCAGCGCCCCGAGTACGCCGAGGTCCTGCGCGCGGTCGGGGTGGACCTGGGCGCGGACCGCATCGCCCAGCAGGCCCTCAAGGGGTGGCGGAAGACCGGCTCGGCCATCCAGGTCAAGAAGCGCAAGGAGGCCGGCTCGATGGTGGGCAAGGTCGCCTCGGCCAACATCGGCGCGGTGGTCGAGGAGCCCGAGGAGCCCGGCGACAAGCCGATCCTGGGCTGGGTCATCCTCGGGGGGATCGCCCTGGTGGTCGCCGCGATCGCGGCGTGGCGGTTCCTGGGGGTATAAAGCGAACAGTGTTCGCTTTTGAGCGGGGGCCCTGCAGCCCCGCCGTGCAGACCTCCTGCAGAATCTGCAGGCCGCTCTGCGCCGCCTGCACAAGGGGGCGGGAAAACCAGCCCCAGAGGACGCTCTGGTCCGTTGGCACGGCCGTTGCATTCTCCCGGGGGGAACAGAACCGACCACCGAGGGGCCTCAGACAAGATATTCTCGCCATTCGGTGATTTGCGGAGCCCCCATGAAGATCCTGCTGGTCATGCCGACGCCGTACGAGACCGGCCGCCTCGGGCTGGAGAACACCGTGTGGCTGTCCGAGCCGGTGGCGCTGACCTCGGTCGGCGGCGCGGTCTCCGCCGATCACGAGGTGCGGATCCTCGACATGCGGCTGGAGCCCGAGGACGCCCTGGCCCGCACCCTGGTCTCCTTCGCCCCCGACGTGGTCGGCACCACCAGCATGACCACCGACGCCTACCAGGCCGCCGCCGTGCTGCGCATGGCCCGCCAGCTCTGCCCCGACGCCCTCACCGTCATCGGCGGCCACCACCCCACCCTGATGCCCGAGGCCTTCGACACCCCCTACGTCGACGTCATCGTGCAGGGCGAGGGCGAGCTGACCTTCCGGGAGCTGATCGACCGCCTCGAGGCCGGCTCCCGGGACCTCACCGGCGTCCACGGGCTGCGCTGGCGGGGCGCCGACGGCCGGCGCCGGGTGGAGCCCCGGCGCGCCCAGGAGGTCTCCCTCGACGCCCTGCCGCCCCCCGACCGCAGCCTCATCGCCCGCTACCGGGGGCGCTACTTCTTCACGGCCTGGCGGCCGATGGCCTCGATCTTCACCAGCCGGGGCTGCTCCTATGACTGCAACTTCTGTGCGATCTGGGAGTACTACGAGCGCCGGGTGCGCTACCTCTCCGCCGAGGCCATCGCCGCGCGCATGGCGGCCTGCGAAGAGCCCTTCATCTTCGTGCTGGACGACAACTTCCTGGTCAACCGCCGCCGGCTGGAGCGGCTCTGCGACGCGCTGGAGCAGCGCGGGGTGCGCAAGCGCTGGATGACCCAGGGGCGCACCGACTTCGTGGCCGAGCACCCCGAGCTGATGGCCCGGCTGGCGAAGAACGGCCTCGTCGGCCTGCTCTCGGGCTACGAGTCCAACGACGACGACACCCTGGCGGCGCTCCGCAAGCGCGCGACCTTCGACCGCAACCTCAAGGCCAACCGCATCCTCTCCGAGCTGGGCATCCTCTCCACCGGCATCTTCATGGCCCGGCCCGACTTCACGAAGGCCCAGTTCGACCAGCTCTACGAGACGATCAACCAGCTCGAGGTCGGCGTGCCGCTGGTGACGATCCTCACGCCGCTGCCGGGCACCCGCCTGTACCGGGCGATGGCCGACGACCTGATGACCACCGACCACCGGCTGTTCGACCTGCTCCACCCGGTGCTGCCCACCCGGCTGCCCCGGGAGGAGTTCTACGCCGAGTTCGCCCGCAGCGTGGACGCGGTCAAGCCCTCGATCCGCCGCGCCCTGCGCACCTTCGCGAAGCGGCGCCGGCGCTTCGTGCTGGAGATGCTGCCCGGGGTGCTGTGGTTCTACTCCCGGGCGTTCCGCTACCAGCGCGTCCACCGGGACCCGCGCACCTTCCTTCGCGACGAGGAGGGCCTGCTGAACGGGCCCGGCGCCCGCCGGGGGGTCCGCTGGGACGAGGTCCGTTACCCCACCCCTGCCGACCCTCGGGCCCTGCTGCGGGTCGCCGAGGGGGAGCCCCCCACGCCTGCGCCCTCATGGCATGAGCTGGTCCACCCCAACCCCACCGGGAGAGCCGCCAAGTGACCCCCCGCGCCTTCCTCGCTGCCCTTCGGGAGGAGATCGAGGCCCACCCGGCCGTGAACCACCTCCTGCTCAACCGCCTGGCCACCGCCCCGTTCTCCCGCGAGGACTACCGGGTGCTGGCCGAGAACCACTACCCGCTGGTCTGCGCGTTCACGACCTACCTGGAGGTGCTGGTGCTGCGCGCGCCCGACTCCAGCGCCCGCCTCTGGCTGACCAAGGTGCTCGTCGACGAGTACGGCGAGCGCAGCGAGGGCGAGGACCACGCCGAGCACTACGGCTACTTCATGCGGGCCTGCGGCGGGGACCCCGCCCGGGTGCAGGGCGAGGCGGTGCGCACCCCGGCCCTGCGCTTCATCCGCGAGCACCAGCGCCTGGTCCGGGAGGAGCCCTTCCTGGTCGGCCTGGGCGCGGTGGGCCCCGGGCACGAGTGGGCCATCCCCAAGATGTTCGACGCCATCATCGCCGGGCTGCGCCGGGCGGGCCTCTCCGAGGACGAGATCGGCTACTTCACCCTGCACTGCGAGCAGGACTGCGACCACGGGGCCTGGCTGGAGGAGGCCCTGGCCCGCAGCACCACCACGCCGGAGGCCCAGGCCCGGGTCCGCCAGGGCGCGCTGGCCAGCCTGGAGGCGCGGGCACGGTTCTGGGACGGCGTGCAGCGGGCCATCGTGCAGTACCGTCAGCCCCGGGCGATCCGCCCCGACGGCGCCCGGCCCCGCAGCACCCCCCGCGAGCTGCTGCTGACCGCGTGGGACGGCTTGCCCGCCGCCCGGCGGCTGGAGCGGCGGGTCCGCGCCCTGCGCGCCCTGCGCCGCCCGGACATCCCCGCCCTGCTCGCTGAGGCCCGGAGGGTCGGTCGATGAGCCTCCGCGTCACCTTCGTCGCCACCCGCAAGAACCTCGATCCGGCGGAGCGCGAGCTGTACGAGATGAACCTCGTGCTCGACGTGCTCAAGCTGGACCGGGCCTTCGCGGACCTCGGCCTGCTGACGGTCGCGGCCTGCACGCCGCCCGACGTCGAGGTCTCCTTCGTCGACGAGTACGTGACGCCCATCGACTTCGACGTCGAGACCGACCTGGTGGCGCTCTCCGCGAAGACCTCCTGCGTGACCCGGGCCTATCAGGTCGCCGAGCAGTTCCGGGCGCGCGGCGTGCCGGTGGTGCTGGGGGGCATCCACGCCTCCCTGCGCCCCGAGGAGGCCCTGGCGCACGTGGACTGCGTGGTCACCGGGGAGGCCGAGGCCCTGTGGCCCCGGGTGATCGAGGACCTGCGCGCCGGCCGGCTCAAGGAGCGCTACGACGCCCACGACTTCCCGCCGATGGCCGAGGTCCCGCCGCCGCGCTGGGGCGCCGCGCCCGCCGCGCGTTACCTCTTCCACCAGCTCCAGACCACCCGGGGCTGCCCCTTCTCCTGCCGGTTCTGCTCGGTGCCGGACGTCTCGGGCAACGCCTTCCGCTTCAAGCCCGTGGAGCGGGTCCTGGGGGAGCTGGCCGCGATGCCCCCGGGGGGCGGGCTGGCCGGGAAGCGCCGCCCGCTCTACATCGTCGACGACAACTTCATCTCCCGGCGGACCTACACCAAGGAGCTGCTCCGGGCGATGGCGCCGCTGTGGCAGGCCGGGCGCATCGCCCCCTGGTCGGCCGAGACCACTGTGAACGTCGCCCAGGACGACGAGCTGCTGGACCTGCTGCGGGACGCCGGCTGCGCGACGCTCATCCTGGGCCTGGAGTCCATCGAGGAGGACACCCTCCGGGCCATGGACAAGGGCGTGAACCTCTGCATGACCTACCCCGACGCCCTGGCGCGCATCCACGCCCGGGGCATGTCGGTGGTCGGCAACTTCATCGTGGGCTTCGACACCGACGACGTCGGCGTCTTCCGCCGGATCCGGGACTTCGTCCAGCAGACCGGCATGCTCTTCCCCTTCTTCTCCATCCTCACGCCCATGCCGGGCACGGGGCTGTTCGACGAGGTGAAGGCCGCCGGGCGCCTGTTCCATGAGGACTGGCACCTCTACGACACCCGGCACGTCGTGATGAACCCCGCCCGGATGACCCCGGCGGAGCTGCTGGATGGCTACATCTGGCTCTATGACCAGCTCTACGCCACCGACCGGCTGCTGGACCGGCTGGAGCGCAACTGGCAGTGGCGCTCCCGGGCCCGGCGCGGCATGGTCGAGCGCCTGTTCGTGGCGGGGGCGCTGAACATGATGACCCGCGACGGGGGCCCCGCCCTGCGGGGGCTCAGCCGCCGGGGCGGGCGCCTGCTGCTGGACCGTCGCCTGAACGCCGACCCCGGCCAGCTCCTGTTCACCGTGGACGCGACCCACTACGCCGAGCGGCTCATCGCCGACCGCTCGCCACAGTACGCGGCCCACGCCCGACGCTTCGAGGACCCCCAGGACGCCCGCATGCAGTGGCAGAGCGAGCGCGCCCGGCGGGGCAGCGCGAAGCGCGCGGCGAGCGGGTAGGGCATGGCGAAGCGCGAGGCCGGACCCGACCGCAGCGGCTGGATCCACGGCATTCGGCTGACGGCTCGGGTCTATCTGGCGGCGCTCGGCGCCTGCCTGCTGCTGGCCCGCGCGGTCCAGCTCGTCGCGCCCCACCCGGTGTTCTCGGTGTTCGCGGCCAGCGGGCTGGGCGGGGCCCTGATGTTGGGCCTGCAGGTCGCCCGCCCCTATCGCTGCTCCAACCGGGAGTGGCTGCGGGAGCTGCGGGTCGACCTGCTGCACATGGTGTTCTCCAACGGCGGGGCGAACACGCTGTTCGGGGTGTTCGGCCTGGGCTCGACCTACGCGGCGGCGGCCTTCCTGGCGCAGGCGCTGGGCCGCCCGCTGTGGCCGACCGAGCTGCCGGTGTTCCTCCAGCTCCCGCTGGCGCTGCTGGTCGCGGACCTGGGCTTCTACCTGGTCCACCGGATGTGCCACGAGAACGACTTCTTCTGGCGCTTCCACGCGGTGCACCACAGCGCGGAGCACCTCCACGGCTTCTCGGCCGCCCGGAACCACCCCCTCAACGCCCTGTTCATCTACATGGCCCAGATCGTGCCGCTGGTCCTGCTGGGCACCCCCGACGACGTGATGGCGCTGGTCACCGTGGTCATCGCGGTCAACGGCTGGCTCCAGCACGCCGACGTGGACTGGGAGCCCGGCTGGCTGGACCGGTGGCTGGCGACCGGCCCGGTGCATCGCCTGCATCACTCCGCCTCACCCCACGACGAGCGCTGCAACTACAGCAGCAACCTCGTCTTCTGGGATCGGGTCATGGGCACCCTGCGGCGCCCGGGGCCCGAGGACCGGCCCGCGCGGTACGGCCTGAGCCGGGGGCAGCTCCCCGAGCGATACCTCGACCATCTCGTCGCGCCCTTCGTCTGGTCGCGGTACGCTCGCGGGGTGGAGGATTAGTCAAGAAGATGCCTGAGCGGATCCCCCCGCTCACCGACACCTGGATTCTGTCGAACAGCGTATCGGTGCTCATGATCGCAGCGCTGCTGGTCGCGGGCCGGTTGCTGGGCGAGGTGGGCCGTCGCCGGCTGATCGCGGCGGTGGGGGCCGCGATGCTGGCGCGCTGGGTGCTCATCCACCCCTACCTGCAGTGGCTGGGGCTGTGGCGGGTGGAGACCAGCCTGCCCCTGCACATGAGCACGCTGGGCTGCCTGTTCGCCGGCCTGAGCGTGTTCACCGGCAGCCGGATCCTGTTCGAGATGGCGCTGTGCTGGGGCGTGACCGGCGGCCTGCAGGCGCTGTTGACGCCGGTGCTGCCCCACGGCAACCACGGCTTCCTCATCGTGGACTACTTCTTCGCCCACGCGATGGTCATCGGGGTGCCGCTGTACCTGGTGTTCGTCGAGGGGCGGCGGCCCAGGACCTGGGCGGGGGCGCGGGTCTGGTTGGCCACCCAGCCCATCGTGCTGGCGCTGTTCTCCCTGAACGTGCAGCTCGGCTCGAACTACATGTACCTGAACCGCCCCCCCCCGGTGAAGAACCCGCTGATCGTCGGGGACTGGCCCTGGTACGTCCTGGCCTTCGAGGTGCTGGCGTTCACCCAGTGGACGCTCCTGACGGGGCTCATCCGGTGGCTGGTGCGGCGTCGGGCGGGATAGGGGAACCCGAGGTCCCTTGAGGAGAGCACGATGTCCGATCACCCCACCGACTTCCAGGGCTCCGTCACCGAGGCCATCGAGGCCGCCGTGCGCGCAGCCATCCCCGGCTGTGAGGTCAGCGCGGTCGGCGGCGGCGGCCACTACGAGATCACGGTCATCGCCGAGCAGTTCGCCGGCCAGCGCACCCTGGCGAAGCACCGGCTGGTGCTCGGGGCGATCAAGCACCTGATGGCCGGGGACATGGCGCCGGTGCACGCGGTGGACCGCATCGTGGCGAAGGTGCCGTAGGGCGCCCCCGAGCCCCGGCGGACTACACTCCTCGATGTGCCCGCCTTGTCCTGGATCGTCCTGACCACCCTGGCCGGGGTCGTCGTCTCCCTGCCGCCCTCCGAGGACCGGTCGGCCTGGGCCGCCGCCGCCGAGCAGGTCGGGGTGACCCTGGGGGACGGGGACGCCGACGTGCGGGTCCGCGCGGAGGGCGGGCGCTGGGCGGTGACGGTGCAGCCGAGCGATGGGCCCGCGCGGGGGTTCACCGCGGCGCCCCCCCGCACCGAGGCCGAGCGCGAGGACCTGCTGGCCACCGCCCTCAGCCTGCTGAACCCGATGCCGACGCCCGCGCTGCCGCCGGTGGCGCTGCCGCCGCCGGCCCCCTCCCCGCCCGCCCGGCCGACCGTCGCCGCGCCCCGCCCCGCCCCGATGGGCCCGTTCGGGGGGCCGGTCGTGCTGGAACCGCCGGTTCCTCCGATAGCGGCAGCGTCCCCGGCGACCCGCATCCCCCGGGTCCCGCCGCTCCACGCCCCCCCGTGGCGCCCGTCCGCCTCGCTGGCCGCGGCGGCCTCCCTGCGACCCGGGGCCTCGACGGGCTTCGCGCCCGCGCTGCAGGTGGGCCTCCAGCGGTCGCGCCTGCGCCTGGAGGTCGGCGCCTGGCGCCAGGGGGCCGTCTCGCTCCAGGACCTCTCGGCGGATCGGGGGGTGCTGGGCTGGGGGGCCGGCGCGGGCGTGGGGCGGGTGGGTCCGGGGTGGACCGCCTCCGGCGTGTTGGGGGTGGAGGCCCGCCAGTGGACCGAGGGCGAGGCGGTGGTGGCCCGGACGCGCACCCCGGTCGCCCGGGGGGCGGTGGGCTGGAGCTTCGCGGTCGCCGGCCCCGTGCAGCTCGGCCCCCGGGCCTGGGTGGCCGTGGACCTGGGCCGCACGCAGGTCTTCGTCGACGACGTGCTGGTGACCGCCCTCACGCCGCTCTCCGCAGGCCTGGGCCTGGACCTCACCCTGGCCCCGCCAGAAAAAGTGATCGTCTCGGCGCGGTGAGGGCATGAAGGGGTGATGACGGACCCCACGACCGACGCCGCGCTCGCCGCCGCCTTCCTGGAGGGACAGCCGGGCTCCCGGGACGCGCTGCTGGCGCGCTGGCTGCCCGAGGTGCTGCAGTGGTGCGCCCGGCTGGGCGGCCCCCGGGTCGACCCCGAGGACGCCGCGCAGGACGTGCTCGTCGTGGTCATCCGGCGCGTCGAGGCCCTGGACGCCCCCGAGAACTTCGGGCCCTGGCTGTTCGGGATCACCCGCAACGTGCTGCGTCAGCACCGGCGGCGGGCCTGGGTGCGGCGCTGGATCCCCGGCGCCTCCACCGAGCAGCCCAGCGCCTGGCCCGGCCCCGAGCGCACGACCCTCCGCATGGAGACCGGCCGCCAGGTGCTGGAGATCCTGGAGCGGGTGCCCGCCGCCCAGCGCGAGGTCCTGGTGCTCTGCGACCTGGAGGAGCGCACGGCCGGCGAGGTCGCCCGCCTGCTCGGCGTGCCCGAGGGCACGGTCCGCAGCCGCCTGCGCCTGGGTCGGGCGCGCTTCCGCAAGCTGGCCGAGCGCCGCGACCTCACCCCGCTGCGCCCCTGCGAGGAGGGCTCATGAGCCGAGACCTGCGCGAGCTGGGTGAGGCCACCCGGGCGGACGAGGACGCCGTGGCGCGGGCGAAGCGCCGCCTGGACGGCGCCTTGAGCCCCGAGGACCTCAAGGATCTGCTGAAGACCGTCCCCGGGCCGCGCCCCGGGGCCGAGGCCCGGGTGCTCGCGACGCTGGACGCCCGGTTGGCCGAGGGGATGGCCGGGGCCACGCCGCGCCGGTGGTGGGCCGCGCTTGGCGCCGGGCTCGCCGGGGCCGCGGCGCTGCTCGCCCTGAGCCTGTGGCCCGCCGACGCCCCGGACCCCCTCCACGCCGAGCTCGCCGGGGTCCAGCAGGCCGACGCCCCGGGCCTCTCCATCGAGGCCGAGGGGGAGGGCCTGCTCAGCGGCACCACCACCGCCCCCCGCCTGCGCTGGCGGGAGGGCCGCGTCGCCCTGGCGGTCGACCCCGCCGCTGCGCTGGACCTCCAGGTGCAGACGCGCGAGGCCCGGGTGAGGGTGACCGGCACGGTGCTCTCGGTGGAGCGGGACGTGCTGGGCACCCACGTCGCCCTGACCCGGGGGCGGGTGGTGGTCGACTGCCTCGCGGACGGCCGGACCCACACCCTCCAGCCGGGGGACGCCTTGAGCTGCCTGCCGGTGAGCGCGGACGGCTCGCTGGCCCGCGCCCGCGCCCTGCAGGCCGGCGGGGCCGCGCCCGAGGCGCTGCTGGCGGAGGTCGACCAGGGCCTCTCCCGCGCCGAGGGCTCCCGGACGGCCCGCGACGAGCTGGCCGCGCTGCGGGCCTCCCTGCTCCATGCCCTGGGCCGCGACGCCGAGGCCCTGGCCGCCGCGCGGGCCTGGCTCGACACCGACGCCGCGGTGCGCCGCGACGAGGTCGAGCAGCTCGCCCTGGCCCTGTCGCTCTCCCTGGAGGGCTGCGGCGGCGCGATGCCGCTGTTGGAGGCCCTCGCCCCCCGGTGGCTCCCGGCCGCCCAGCGCCTGGCCGCCTGCGCCCCCGCGCGCGCCGCCGAGGTGCTCGACGCCGCCGAGGCCCTCGCCCGAACTCCGGATGAGCGCGCCGCGCTCGACGATCTCCGCGCCCAACTCAAGACGAGAGGATCCAGCCCATGACCCGCCTTCTCCCGACCCTGACGACCCTGACGGCCCTGGCCGCCCTGATCGCCTGCGACGCCCGCGTCGACTACGAGGACCCCAAGCAGGACCCGGACGACTCCGCGGCCCCCGAGGACACCGGCGGCTCCGGCGATGACACCGGCGTCACGGAGGACGACACCGGCGACGACACCGGCGGCGTCGACGACACCGGCGAGGTCCAGCCCGAGGAGGGCCCCTGGTCCGAGGTGTTGGACGCCGAGCTGCTGGAGGTGGGCGGCCCGCCGCTGGTGCTGCTCTGGGACCTCGACAGCCACGGCAGCACGGTGGTGGGGTTGGACGGCCAGGCCGCCTGGGTCTCCACCGACGACGGCCTGAGCTGGACCCGCAGCGTGCCCGAGGCCGGCTTCGGCTACCAGGCCCGCAGCGTCGCGGTGACCGCCGAGGGCATCTTCGTGGCGACCTGGTACGACGGGGTGTGGTGGAGCGGCGACGCGGGCGGGAGTTGGACGGACATCACCGGCAGCCTCCGCCTGACGACCCCGGCCCTGGCCTCCGACGGCGAGTCGATCTACGCGGTCGGCACCGACGGCGTGGCGGCCTGGACCGGCGGGGACTGGGACGCCCGCACCGCGCCCTTCCCCTTCCCCTCCGGCATGATCGTCGACGGCGAGACCCTCTACCTCGGCCAGTCCTGGGTGGATGACCTCTACGTCAGCGAGGACGGCGGGCGGACCTGGAGCGTGCGCAACGCCGACGCCGCGGCCACCTTCTACCAGAGCGCGCTGAGCGACCAGGGCTGGCTGCTGGGGATGAACACCCAGGGCGACGTGCGCCGCTCCACCGACGGCGGGCGGACCTTCATCGACCTGGGGCCCGCGCCGACCGGCGCCGAGGCGCTGTTCGTGCACGAGGGCGACCTCTACGCCCGGGTGCGCCAGGACGGGGTGTGGGTCTCCCATGACGACGGGCAGAGCTGGTCGGTGATCAACGACGGGCTGCCCGAGGGCTACGCCCGCTGGATCTACGACATGATCGCCACCGACAGCGGCGCGCTGCTCATCGGGACGCAGTCCAGCGGGGCCTGGCGCAGCGACGACGGGGAGACCTGGGGGGCCTCCAGCCAAGGCATGGGGGGCGGCACCCCTGGGGGCTTGAGCTTCCATGATGGCGTGCTGGTGGGCGCTTTCGGCCTGGACCAGCTCTGGTCCTACGAGGCGGAGGTGGGCTGGACGCAGTTCGGGGACCGGATGGCCAACGCCCAGATCAACCGGGTGCTGAGCGACGGCGACGCGATCGTCATCAGCACCAGCTACGACGGGGCCTGGACCAGCGCCGACGGCAGCGCCTGGACCCGGGCCACCGGGCTGCCGGAGTTCAACGGCACCGCCGGGCCCCAGGTCATCCCGGCGAGCGGGCTCGCGGCCGGGGGCGAGGCGATGTTCATGGCCCTGCCCCTGGAGATCGAGGGCTCCTCCTACGGCGGCGGCCCGCAGATCCCGGTGGGCGGCGGCGTGGCGCGGTCCCTGGACGGCGGGCAGAGCTGGACCTGGATGACCGCGGGCATGACCGCCAGCGGCGTGAACGACTGGGGGGACCGCTACTACCCCAGCGCGACGGCGGTGGGCGCCTGGGCGGACGTGCAGCTCCTGGGGACCTCCACGAACGGCGTGCTGCGCAGCGCGGACGGCGGCCAGAGCTGGCTGGCGACCGTGGGGCTGCCGTCGTACGCCACGGTCACCGGGCTCACCCGCGCCCAGGGGGTGCTGTACGCCTCGGTCACCGACTACGCCTCCGACGGCAGCGGCGTGTGGCGCTCCACCGACGGCGGCGCGAGCTGGGAGATGTCCAGCGAGGGCCTCGGCGGCACGATCGCGGGCCTGACGGCGGCGGACGGGGTGGTCTTCGCCCTGGTCACCGACGACGCCGCGGGGGTCTACCGCTTCGACGGCGAGACCTGGGAGGTCCTGGCCGAGGCGCCGTCGGGGATGACCCTCACCGGGCCGCTGGTCGTGGAGGGCGAGGGGATGTTCGTGGGGACCTACGCGCAGGGGGTGCTGCAGGTGGCGCCGGTGGAGTGAGCACCTCAGTGGGGGCGCATGCGGACCCGGCATCCGCCCCGTCGAGGTCAACCAGCCGCTGACAACGGCTCTACTTCCTGTGAGATCGCCTGGCCCGTTTCGCGCTGGGCGATCTCCAGGTCGTATTGGGACTGGAGGTTCATCCACAGCTGCGGTGAGGTGCCGAAGACACGGGCGAGCCGCAGCGCAGTATCCGCAGTCACGCCGCGCTCCTTCCGGACGATCTGAGACACCCTCACGCGCGGGACCCTCATCGCTCGCGCGAGCTGGGCCTGGCTGAGGCCGAGAGGCTTCATGAAGTCCTCAAGCAGTACATCGCCAGGGTGGACGGGGTCGAGAAGCTGTTCGTCGGACATCATGCCTCCTCAGTGATAGTCTACGATCTCAACATCGTATGCGTTGCCATTTCGCCAGACGAAGCAGATCCGGTACTGGCGGTTGATGCGAATACTGTGTTGGCCTTTGCGATCTCCCTTCAGCTTCTCCAGGCGGTTGTTGGGTGGCACGCGGAGGTCGCGAAGATCCGCTGCCGCATCAATCAGCTTCAGCTTTCGACGCGCGAGCTGCTGGATGGACGGTGGCAATCGCTGGGAACGGTGACCCTGGAAGATCCGCTCGGTCTCAGAATCTCGGAAGCTTCGAACCATCCCATCCTGTAACGCGCATCGTTACAGCCGCCAACGTCGTGCCACCCCTCGGCGACTTCGCTCAGAAGCACGCCTCCACCGTCTCGATGAAGTCCTCCCCCTGCACGTGCTCCACGGTCTGGCAGGCCTCGCCCATCGACGGGCAGTCCCCCAGGCCGCCGGAGTCCGCCGTGCAGAGGGCGTGGCAGCGGAAGTCGCCGATGGGCTCGGCGCAGTCCAGCTTGCCGCTGCGGGTGACGCAGGTGTAGCTGATGTGGCAGATCTCGTCGGCGCCGCAGTCGGCGTCGGCGCAGCAGGGGTGGCCGGCCTCGCGGCAGTCAGCCTCGGGGTCGGGGTCCTCACCGCAGGCCAGCAGCGCCAGCAGCACCAGCGTCACGGCACGTCCTCCGGGGTCCAGGTGCCGGACGGGCCGTGCTCGGGGACCAGCACGTAGTTGAGGGTGGTGCGGGGGGCGACGCCCACGATCATGCGCCACCGCAGCAGGTGCAGGGCGTAGCGCCACAGCCGCACGTCCCGGCGCAGCGGGGAGGCCTGCCACCAGCTCGGCTTGACCGAGGCCACCGGCCGATAGCCGGGCAGGGTGACCCGGACCTCGTACTTCTTGGAGAAGGGCGGGGTCCACACCGTGTTGAACTCCAGCGGGGTGACCCCCTTGACCTTGCCGTCCAGCTTGACCACCGCGCCGGGGGGCTCGCTCTCCACGCGGACGCGGTGGACCACGCAGCCGGACGCGAGGACGAGGGCGAGCAGGGGAGCGAAGCGCAAGCGGGACCTCCAGGCTTCAGCAGCCTATCCGATCCGGCCGCGATACTCTCCCCGGGTGTCGACGACCCTGCTGATCCTCGCGCTGCTCGCCCCGGGCTGCTCCGCCGAGCGCCAGGCCCTGCGCGCCGAGCGCCAGGAGGCCCGCACCATCCGCATGGAGGCCCGCCGCCTGTCCGAGGCCGCCGACCTGTACTGGCGGGCCCTGCGCTGGGAGGACCTGGGCACGGTCGCCGGCTTCCTCGAGAACCCCGACCACCGCGTCCAGTGGATGGCCGACGACCCCACGGTGCGCGGCGGCTACCGCTACCGCTCCGCCCAGGTCATGCGGGTCGACGTCGCCCCCCTGAACCCCGACGACCCCGCCGCCCGCCGCGAGGCCACCGTCATGGTGCGGATCGAGGGCTACCAGGTCAACGAGCAGGTCATCCGCCAGCAGCTCCTCACCCAGACCTGGTACCGGACGCGGTCGGGCTGGTGGGTCGAGCCGGGCCAGGAGTACGGGGTCGCGCAGTAGGAGATCAGCGGCCCCGGAGGTGTCACCAGCCTGTCGCCTCTCCGGGATCCGCCTCCGGTTAGGAGGCCAGATCCTGACCGGAGGCCCGCGTGCGCACCCCCTCGTTCCTCCTCGCCCTGACCGCCCTCGGCTGCAACGACACCACCATCAAGAGCGTCGACGACGCCCCCGAGGTGCTCATCGTGCGGCCCGCCGACGGCGGCACCTTCGACCCCCTCTCCGAGGTCGCCCTCTGCGTCCAGATCGAGGACGAGGACGAGGGCCCCGAGCTGGACCTCATCGTGGAGAGCGACCTCGACGGCGTGCTCTACGACGGCACCGCCGAGCTGGACGACTGCGAGGGCGGCAACGCCTCCCTCTCGCTGACCCTGAGCGACGCCCCCCACATCCTCAGCGTCACCGCCATCGACACCCGGGGCCAGGCCGGCCAGGACAGCGCCGGGGTCGACCCCACCGTCAACACCCCGCCCTGGTGCCAGTGGGACAGCCCCGCCGACGGCTCGGTCTGGTACGCCGGGGAGCCCGTGCCCCTGGGCGCGACCGTGGGCGACGCCGAGAGCGTGGCCTCCCTGCTGGAGGTCACCCTCGACAGCGACGTGGACCAGGAGCTGTGGGCGGGCCGCCCCGACTCCTCCGGCGAGGTGGCGCTCTCCCTCAGCGACCTCTCCCCCGGGGACCACTTCCTCACCCTCACCGTCACCGACCCCCGCGAACTCAACGACGCCTGCACCCTCAACGTCACCATCGACCCCTGCCTGGACGACGACGGCGACACCTTCACCACCTGCGACGGCGACTGCAACGACGACAACCCCACCGCGTACCCCGACGCCGAGGAGGTCGCCGACGGGGTGGACAACGACTGCGACGGCGACATCGACGAGTACACCGACCTGGAGGACGACGACGGCGACGGCTTCTCCGACTTCGAAGGCGACTGCGACGACACCGACCCCACCATCCACCCCGACGCCACGGAGGTCTGGTACGACGGCGTGGACCAGGACTGCAGCGAGACCAGCGACTACGACGCGGACGCCGACGGCTTCGACAGCGACGCCTGGGGGGGCACGGACTGCGACGACGCCGACGCGGCGGTCAACCCCCTCGGGGTCGAGGTCTGGTACGACGGCGTGGACCAGGACTGCGACGCCTGGAGCGACTACGACGCCGACCTCGACAGCTACGACAGCGACGCCTGGGGCGGCACCGACTGCGACGACACCCGGGCGGCGGTGAACCCGGGCGCTGCGGAGGTCTGGTACGACGGCACCGACGGCGACTGTGACGGATCCGGGGACTACGACGCCGACGCCGACGGCTACGACAGCGACGGCTACGGCGGCACGGACTGCGACGACGCCGACAGCGCGATCCACCCGGGGGCCGCCGACGCCTGGTACGACGGCGTGGACAGCGACTGTGACGGCGCGAGCGACTACGACGCCGACGCCGACGGCTACCTCTCCGACGCTTTCGGCGGCGCGGACTGCGACGACGCCGACAGCGCGGTGAACCCGGCGGCCTCGGACGCCTGGTACGACGGCGTGGACAGCGACTGCGACGGGGCGAGCGACTACGACGCGGACGGCGACGGCTACGACAGCGACGCCTACGGCGGGGCGGACTGCGACGACGCCGCGGTCACGGTGAACCCGGGGGCCACCGAGCGCTGGTACGACGGCGTGGACAGTGACTGCGACGGGTTGAGCGACTACGACGCGGACGGCGACGGCTACGACAGCGACACCTACGGCGGCACGGACTGCGACGACGCGGACAGCGCGGTGAGCCCGGGGGCCGCCGACGCCTGGTACGACGGCGTGGACAGCGACTGTGACGGGGCGAGCGACTACGACGCGGACGGCGACGGCTTCCTCTCCGATGTCTACGGCGGGCGGGACTGCGACGACGCCGACAGCGCGGTGAACCCGAACGCCGCGGAGGTCTGGTACGACGGCGCCGACGGCGACTGTGACGGGAGCGACGACTTCGACGCGGACGGCGACGGCGACCGCCACGACAGCTACGGCGGCGGCGACTGCGACGACACCGACGCCGCGGTCAACTCCAGCGCCGCGGAGGTCTGGTACGACGGCGTCGACGGCAACTGCGACGGCTTCGACGACTACGACGCCGACTACGACACCTACATCTCCGACGCCTGGGGCGGCACGGACTGCGACGACTTCGACCGCGCCATCAACCCCGGCCACACCGAGATCTGGTACGACGGGGTGGACCAGGACTGTGATGGGTTGAGCGACTACGACGCGGACCTCGACGGCTTCCTCTCCGACCTGTACGGCGGGCGGGACTGCGACGACGCCGACAGCGCGGTGAACCCGGACGCCGCGGAGGTCTGGTACGACGGCAGCGACGCCGACTGCGACGGCGCCAACGACTACGACGCCGACGCCGACGGCTACGACAGCGACCTCTACGGGGGCACGGACTGCGACGACACCCGCGCCGCCGTGAACCCGGGGGCCACCGAGCGCTGGTACGACGGCACCGACCGCGACTGCGACGGGCTGAGCGACTACGACGCGGACCTCGACGGCTACGACAGCGACGCCTACGGGGGGACCGACTGTGACGACACCCGCGCGAGCGTGAACCCGGCGGCCTCGGACACCTGGTACGACGGCGTGGACAGCGACTGTGACGGCCAGAGCGACTATGACGCGGACGGCGACGGCGACAACGCCGACGCCTGGGGCGGCACGGACTGCGACGACACGGACAGCGCGGTGAACACGGGGGCCACCGAGGCCTGGTACGACGGCGTGGACAGCGACTGCGACGGCCAGAGCGACTACGACGCGGACAGCGACGGCTACGACAGCGACCTCTACGGGGGCACGGACTGCGACGACACCCGCTACGGCGTGAACCCCGGCGCGTCCGAGATCTGGTACGACGGCCGCGACCGCGACTGTGACGGGTTGAGCGACTACGACGCGGACGGCGACGGCTACGACAGCGACGCCTACAGCGGGGACGACTGCGACGACGCCGACAGCGGCGTGAGCCCCGGCGAGGCCGAGATCTGGTACGACGGCGTCGACACCGACTGCGACGGGCTGAGCGACTACGACGCGGACGGCGACAGCGAGGACAGCGACGCCTTCGGGGGCACGGACTGCGACGACGCCGACCCGGTGGTCTACAGCGCGGCGGGCGAGGTCGCCGACGGCCTGGACAACGACTGCGACGCCGACTGCGACGAGGGCCTCATCAGCGCCGGCGACCTCATCATCACCGAGATCATGGCGAACCCCGCGGCGGTGTCCGACCAGGTCGGGGAGTGGTTCGAGGTCTACAACGCCTCCGGCCACGACATCACGATGTGCCAGAACTGGTGGGTGGAGGACGCCGACTTCGAGAGCTTCGAGGTGACCGAGCCCGTCTTCGTGCCCGCCGGGGGCTTCGCCGTCTTCGGCCGCAGCGACGACCCCAGCACCAACGGCGGGGTCACGGTCGACTACGAGATGGGCAACAGCATGCAGATCGCCAACTCCAGCGACGAGATCATCGTGGTCTACGAGGACCCGAGCGCGTCCACCGTCGAGCTGGACCGGGTCGCGTACACCTCAAGCTGGAGCATCCCCAACGGCAAGAGCCTGACCCTGGACCCGACCACCTTCGACACCACCGACAACGACGACTCGTCCAACTGGTGCCCGGCCACCACCACCTACGGCAGCGGCGACGAGGGCACCCCGGGCAGCGCGAACGACGCCTGCAACTGATCAGCCTGCAGCGGCCTCCAGGTTCTTCACCACCCAGGCCCAGGTCGGCCCGGCCACCGGGTCGTCCTGCTCCTGCTGACGCAGCAGGGGCAGCAGGCTGGTCCATCGACCGTGCAGCGCCACCCGGGCAACGGCCATGCGCGCGATGGGGTCGGCGTGCTGGATCAGGGCCTCCATGATGGGGCGCAGCGTGTCGGGAAGGCCCTCGGTGTGCAGGCTCGCCAGCACCCGCAGCGCCCCCAGGGCCTCACGAGGGTCCTCGGAGGCGGCCAGCGCCGTGAGGTCCTCGGTCGACCAGATCGGCAGCGCCGCCCGCACCAGGGCCTCGGTCGCCGCGTCCGGCACCTCCACGGTGCGCAGGGCGAGGGTGTGATCCTCCACCCAGTAGATCAGGCCGGCAGGTGTCCGGAGGTGCCAGATCGTCGAGCGGGTGTGGCTGCGCACCTGCTCGGCGACGCG
The DNA here is from genome assembly GCA_020632795.1 of Alphaproteobacteria bacterium. Taxonomy (GTDB): domain Bacteria; phylum Myxococcota_A; class UBA796; order UBA796; family CAJQPC01; genus JACKEV01. Next base: position 15,338 of record JACKEV010000014.1, on the reverse strand, counting down.
GGGCCAGCCCTGCGCCCGGGCCAGGGCCAGGAGCGCGTCGCGGTGGGCCTCGGGTCGGACGTGGAGGATCGTGCTCATTCGTCGCTCTCCCAGAAGCCCACAGGCTCTCCAAGCTCATCATATTGAGGAGGGGCGATGCCCTGGGCCAGGATCTGCGTGACCTGATCCCGGGCGTCCCCCGGCGGCAGCGTCAGCCCGATGTCCTCCAGGAGGGACTCCCAGTTGTACGCCAGGCAGATGTTGGCGATGCCCAGGTTCAGCGCGGGGTCGTCGATCAGGGGACGCAGGCGCTCGATCATGCCCGCGTCGTCGTGCCGAAGCGCGGCGATGACGTCGAGGTAGGCCATGACCGTGCCCGGCTCGGTCTGTGCGTCGAGCGCCACCTCCAGGTCGTCGGCCTCCGCCCAGTCGAAGCCGAGGATGGCCCCCACCACGTCCGCCGGCAGGTCGGTGGGGAAGGTGGTCCCCAGCAGCGCGTTGAGCTGCTCGATGACCTCGGGGTGGGGGTTGGGGCGGTAGCGCACCTCCCACACGTAGAAGCGGCCGCGGTGCAGCTCGTAGGAGACCTGGGCGCGGCTGAACAGGGCGCGCCGGGTGAACCGGCACACGCCGTCCTCGAGCTGCCGCCGCACCTTGCGGCTCTGGGCGCCGATCTTGATGCCCCAGCCCGGCTGCGGCGGGATGCGGTCGGGCCAGGGGTCGTCGGGGAAGGCGCTGCCCCACAGGTGGGCGTCCAGCACCGGGCTGAACACGAAGTAGCGGTCCAGCTCGTGGAAGTCCGCCTGCACCATCGTCCCGGAGTAGGGGTTGGGCACCGCCATGTGCTCCAGGTAGCCCATGAAGGCCCGGCGGCGCAGCGGCAGGTCGCCCACCGGGACGCGCCGGGCGGGGTAGATCGTGTCGAGGACCGCCCGCACCGCCTCTGCGCTGGCCGCGACCGGCGTCCAGAGCGTCGCCGGCATGGAGGTGGAGGGCGCGAACCAGAGCTGCTCGGGCTGGTCGAGGTCCACGAAGAGCACGCCGTGGACGTCGAAGCCGTTGCGATGCCACACAGAGGGGCACTCCGCCAGCATCGTCAGGTTGGCGACCCGCGCCTGGCAGCCCTCCCACAGCGCCGGGCTCCACAGGAAGCCCAGGTGCCAGTTGCCGGCGTAGTGCTCGCGGATGTCGGCGCCGCCCTTGTCGGCCTCGGCGCGGTCCACGAAGCGCAGGTCCTGGAGCGCGGGGCTGTCCCGCAGCGCCGCGAGCCCCGGCCAGCCGTCGATCCAGGACAGGTCGGGCGCGGGAGGCGGCGCGGTGAGGGCCTCGAAGCGCGCGTCCCCCCGCAGGGCCTCGAAGCGGGGGTCGACGCGGGCGGCGGCCTTGTGTTCATCGGACCAGGAGATGGCCTCCTCCAGCAGCGTGACGGCGGCGTCGGCCTCGCCGTGCAGCGCGAGCAGGGCGGCCTTGAGGAACTTGACGTCCGTGTCGCCGTCGTTTCGCTTGAGGGAGAGGTCCACGGCCTTGAGGGCCGCGGGGAGGTCCCCCAGGGTCTCCTGGAGCCGGGCCAGCTCGGTCCAGATGCCCGCCCGGTCGGGGTCCTCGGTGGCGCTCTGCATGTAGGCGGCCTCGGCGTCCTGGAGCCGGCCCAGCGTCCACAGCGCGTCGCCCCGCGCCCGGTGGACCGCGGCCGGGGAGGCCTCGTCGTCGGCGTCGTCCAGCAGCGCGTCGAAGCCGGCCAGGGCGACCTCGGGCGCGCCGGCCCGGAGGTGTGAATACGCCGCAAACAGGCGATCCTTCACCCCGCCATCCTCCCCGGAGGCGGCGCGTTCGAAGGCCGCGGCGGCCTCCGCGAAGCGCCCCGCCCGCCACCGCAGCACCCCCAGGTACTGCCACCCGACGTCGGTGAGCTGGTCGTCTTCCCCCAGCGCCTCGCAGCGGGTCAGCTCCTGGGCGTCGTCGTCCAGGTCGAGGCCCCGGGCCAGGGCGATGTGGTGCTCGATGGCGGAGAAGGAGGGTCGATGTTCCATGCCGCACCCTATCGCGGCGTGGTACGCTCTGCCCCCCCACGAGAGGCCCCATGCGCGCTCCTCTGCTGCTCCTGCCCGCCGCGCTCATCGGCTGCGCGGCCCCCGCCGAAGACCCCGACGCCCTGGGCCTCTGCGAGCCCTCCAGCAGCACCCGCGCGGCGGTGGTCACCCAGCTCCGCTTCGCCCGCGAGCTGAAGGATGGGATCGCCGACGGCTTCGACCTCGACGGCATCGAGACCCGCCCGGGCAGCTCCTCGGGCTGCGGCATCCCCGACTTCACCAGCCCCCGCTTCGAGCCGGGCATCGACAACGCCTTCGCCAACCTCGTCCCGGCCCTGGAGCTGACCGAGGCCCAGGCCATCGAGCCGCTCATCCAGGAGACCATCAACAGCGGCGAGCTGCTGATGATGTTCGAGCTGGAGGGCATCGACGACGACGCGGACGACCCCTGCGTGGACGTCCACCTGCTGCGGGGCGACGGCCCGGCGGACGTCAGCGCGGCGGGGCGGCTGCTGCCCGGTCAGACCTTCGACCGGGCCCTGGACCAGCCCTCGGCGCTGGCCGCCGACGTCGCGCTGGTCGACGGCGTGCTCGTCGCGCGGGGGGTCGACTTCTCCCTGCCCCTCACCGTGCTGGGTGTGGAGCTGGACTTCGCGGTGCAGGACGCGGGCGCCCGCATCGTGCTGACCGAGGACGGCGGCATGCGCGGCGTGTTCGGGGGCGGGGTGAGCGTGGACTACCTGCTCGATCTGGCCCGGGAGAACATCGCGGGTGACCAGTTCGGCACGGTCGAGGCCCTGCTGGGCCTCGCCAGCGACCTGGATGCCGACGGCGACGGTGCGTGCGAGCAGATCTCGATCGCCTTCCTGTTCGAGGCGGTCTCCGCGCACTTCTACGAAGACAGCATGTCGTACGAAGAGTGAGCGCGCTCAGGTGACCAGGCGCAGCGGCGGGGGCTGGATCGGCTCCCCCCCCACGCTCCAGGCCAGCCCCTCCAGGGTGCGCTCGGCCTCAGCCAGGTCCCGGCGGGCGCGCTGCAGCTCATCCAGGAGCTGCTCGCGCTCGGACATCCAGCCCTCACACAGGGCCTGCCGCTCGTTGATCTCGCCCACAAGGCGGCTGCGCGCGGTCTCGGAGACCTGGAGGCGCTCGGCCATCGCCTCGTGCTGTCGCCGCACCCCCTCCAGGCTGGCCTCGGCGCGGTCGGCGCGCAGCTCGACCTGGTCGCGCTTCGCGCGGAGCCGCAGACACTCCTCGGTCCGCCGCCGGAGGGCGTCCTCCAGCGTGAGCTGCGTCGCCTCGACGCGCTTGAGCTGACCCTCCAGGGAGGTGACCTCGGTCTCCAGGCCGCGTCGCCGGGCGCCCGAGAGCTCCAGGTCAGCCACAAGCTCGCGGGTACGAACGTGCTGCCACACGAACATAGCGACAGAGAACGCGACGTAGAACACCCCGATCAGGGTGTTGAGGCTGAGCATGGCGCCTCCTGGTGGAGGTCAGGGGTTGCTTTTCATGAACCTACACCGGCATCACCCGAGCGCCGCTGTCGTCGATCTTACAGAGAGTGACCGTGTAAGCCGGGAACAAGACGCTGGCGCGGACGGATCGCCGAAGCAGGGGGAAGTCTGTGTGGTTTGGAAGTGTGACACGGAGGATGACGCCTGGAGGAGGGTCTCTGCCTCAGGAGCTGATGCGGCTCGACGCGTGGGGCGAGCGGGCCGCACGATCTCCGGCGCGCCCGATGGACTCAGGTCACCAGCCGCAGCGGCGCCTGGAAGGCTCCCTCGTCCACCTCCCAGGAGAGGCCCTCCAGGGTGCGCTCGGCCTGGGCCAGCTCCTGGCGGACGCGATCCAGCTCCGTCTGGAGTTGCTGGCGCTCCATCCGCCAGCCCTCGCACCGGGCCCGCCCCTCGTCGAGCATGCCGATCAGCCGGTTCCGCTCGACGTCGGCGACCTGGAGCAGCTCATCGTGCTCCTGGAGGCGCCGCTCGGCGTCGTCCAGGCTGGCCTCGAGGGTGACGATGTCGGCGCGCAGCCCGTGTCCGTGAGACTCCGCGATCTCCAGCTCGGACAGGCACTCCTGCAGCTCGGAGCGTTGCCACAGGATCACGGTCGTCGTGACGGCGAACAGGATCACACAGGCAAAGGCGATGAGGTTGGCCATGGAAGCTCCTGGCTCAGGGGGGGACTCCTTCATCAGAATAGCTTCTTGTCCGTTGAGGCATATTACGGCGGGATGACAACGGGTGGAGTAAGCGTCCCCGTCTCGACCCGGGAGCCTCGATGCACCACGCCCACTTCATCCTCTACGTCCGCGAACAAGCCCGCAGCGCCGCCTTCTATCGCGCGGCGCTGGGGGTCGAACCCCGCCTGGATGTGCCCGGCATGACCGAGTTCGCCCTCACCGGGGGCGCGGTGCTCGGCCTGATGCCCGAGGCCGGCGCCGCACGCCTGCTGGGGATCGACCCCGGCGCGTCCCGAGCCCCGCGCGCTGAGCTGTACCTGCTCGTCGACAACCCGGGGGCCGCCCACCAGCGCGCCCTGGCCGCAGGCGCGGCGGAGCTGAGCCCCCTGCAGCCCCGCGACTGGGGGCATGAGGCTGCCTACAGCCTGGACCCGGACGGGCACGTGCTGGCGTTCGCGCGAGCGCCCGCGCTCAAACCCCCACGATCGTGAACGCGTCGCCGCCCTCGTTCTCGTTCGCCGGCCGCCACGCCCGCACCAGGGTCACCCCGGGCAGCGCCTCGCGCACCGCGCGTTTGAGGGCGCCGGTGCCGTGGCCATGCAGCACAAACCCGACCTCAAGCTGGCGCCGGATGAGCTGATCGACGAAGGGCTCCAGGGCGTCGACGGCCTCCTCCACCCGCTTGCCGCGCAGGTCGAGGGTGTTGGAGGGGATGCGCACCCCCGAGAGGTCGGCCGGGTCCAGGGATGCGCGTGGCGGCGCCTGGGGCGGCGGCGCGGGCTCCGGCTCGGGCTCCGGCTGGGTCATGCCCACCAGATCCCGGAGCTTCACCCGGGTGTGCAGGCCGCCCAGGTCCACCTCGACCAGCCCCTTGCGCGGCAGGCTGATGACCCGCCCCACCTTGCCGAGGCTGTGCACCCGCACCCGGTCGCCGACCTGGAGCGCCCGGGGCGGCGGCGGCTTGGGCAGGCTGGGCGCCGGGGGCGGGGCGGCCTCCTCCTTGAGCGCGCGGATGGCCTGGAGGGAGCGGCCCGCCCGCGCCAGATCCGGCCGGGCCTGCAGCGCCGCGATGACCGCCTTGACCTCGTCCTCCACCCGGGCGAGCCGGTCGAGGGTGGCCTGGGCCTCGGCCTGGGCGATCTCGCGGGTCCTGCCGCGGATCTTCCGCCAGGCGTCGTCGACCTGGGCCTGACGCGCGTCCAGCTCGGCGCGCTGGCGCTCCAGATCCCGGCGCAGACGCTCGCCCGCCTGGCGCTCCCGCTCGAGCTGCTCCAGCAGGCCGCCCAGGGCCTGGGCCTCGGCGGAGAGGAAGCCCTCGGCCCGGTCGACCACCGTTGGATCCAGCCCCAGGCGGCGGGCGGTGGAAAAGGCGTGGGAGAGGCCCACGGTGTCCCGCTGCACCCGGTAGGCGGGCTGGCCGTCCTCCAGGTGTACCGCCGCGTTCACGAAGCGGGGGTCGGTGGTGGCGAAGGCCTTCAGCTCGGTGTAGTGGGTGGTCACCGCCAGGCGCGCGCCGGCCTCGACCACCACCTCCAGCACCGCGCGGGCCAGCGCACCACCCTGGGCGGGGTCGGTGCCCACCGCGACCTCGTCCAGCAGCACGAGCACCCCGGGCCGGGCCCGCCGCAGGACCTCCTTGAGCACGAGCACGTGCCCCGAGAAGGTCGACAGGTCGCCCTCCACGGTCTGGAGGTCGCCGATGTCGGCGATGACATCGGGGAAGACGTCGACGCGGCTGCCCTCTGCCGCCGGGAACGGGATCCCCGCGCGACAGAACAGCGCGGCCAGCCCCAGGGTCTTGAGCGCGACGGTCTTGCCGCCGGTGTTGGGGCCGGAGAGCACCATGCCCGGGGTCTCGCCGTCCAGGGACAGGTCGTTGGGCACCACCTCGATGCCGCGCAGGCTCAGCACCGGGTGCCGGGCCTGGACGAGGTGGAGGACCCCGCCCGCGCCGAGGGTGGGGATGACCCCGCGCAGCTCCCGCCCCAGCCCCACCCGCGCGCAGGTCAGGTCGATGGCAGCGGCGGCGTCCAGGGAGGCCGCGATGGGCGCGGCGAAGCGGCCGACGAGCTGGCTCAGCGCCCGCAGGATGCGCGCGATCTCCCGGCGCAGCGCCGCCTCGGCCAGGCGCAGGGCGTTGTTCAGCTCCACCACCTCGGCGGGCTCGATGTAGACGGTCTCCCCCGAGTTCGAGGTGTCGTGCACGATGCCCAGGCCCGCCCGCTTGGCCTCGGCCTTGATGGGCAGCACGTAGCGGTCGCCCCGCTGGGTCACGAAGCGGTCCTGGAGCACGCCGGCCAGGGCGTCCCCCTTGACGAGGGTGTCCAGGGTGGCCTGCACCTTGGACTGGAGGCTGCGGATGCGCCGCCGCAGCTCGCCCAGCTCGGGGTAGGTGCGCTCGGACAGCTCGCCGCGCTCGTCGAAGCTGGACTCCAGGCGCTGGAGCAGCTCGGGGTCGACCTCGATGGGGGTGGCCAGCGCGAAGAGGCGGGGGGCGTCGGCCTCCCGGGCGGTGAGCCAGATCCGCAGGTCCTCCAGGGCGCGCAGGCAGCGGCCCGTGGCGATCAGCTCGGGGGCCTCCAGCACCCGCCCGGTCGCCGCGCGCTCGACGGCGTCGGCGATGTCGGTGATCGCCCCGATGGGCAGGCGCTGGTCGTCCTCCTCCAGGGCGATCAGCTCGGCGACCGCCTCGTAGTGGGCCTTCGCCGCCGCCCGGTCGGCGACCAGCAAGAGCCCGGTCGCCGCCGCCGCCCCGCGCGTGGTGCGGGCGTGGTGGGCGAGCCGGGTCAGCACGGCTGCCCAGTCCAGGGTGTCGCGGGTGCGCGCGTCCAGATCCACCATGATGGGGGGCTAACCCGCGGCGGCGCCCTCGGCCTGCGCGAAGTGCTCCCGCAGGGTGTGGTTCACCAGCCCGCGGCGCTCGTCGGTCACCCCGTGTCCGGCGTCGGGCACGTTCACCAGCCGGGCCCCCGGGATGAGCCGGTGGAGCCGCAGGCAGTGCCGGGGGTCGATGAGGATGTCCTGCTCGGGCCGGATGACCACCGTGGGCAGCCCGCCGAGCTGGTGGAGCCGGTCGCGGGTGTCGTGGCGCATCACCGCCGCGAGCTGGGCGCCGAGGGTGGCGGGCTCGGGCTGGCGGCCGAAGTCCTCCATCAGGCGCAGCCCGACGGCCTGGGCGTCCATCTGGCGCAGGTACTGCCGGGTATAGAGGAGCCGCCGCAGCGCGTCGATCCGGGCCCCGGGGTCGGGGTGGTTGGCCTGCAGGAAGAGCCGCATGCCCGGCCAGGGGGTCATCAGCGCCCCCAGACCGCCGGCGTGGGTGGCGATGAGCGCGAGGCTGCGCACCCGATCGCGGTGCCGAAGGGCCAGCTCCTGGGCGATCATGCCCCCCATCGAGACCCCGACGACGTGGGCGTCCCCCCAGCCCAGGTGATCCATCAGGCCCAGCGCGTCCTGGGCCATCTGGACGGTGGTGGTGGACCCGGCGAAGCGATCGCTGCGGCCGATGCCTCTGTTGTCGAAATGCACAACATGGTGATCGAGGTACAGGCCCTCGACCTGGGGGGCCCAGGCCGCGCCCCGACCGGCCAGCCCCATGATGAGGAGCACCCGGCGGCCGGCGCCGTGGGCGTCGTACCAGAGGCGCAGACCGTTGATCGAGGCGTGCGGCATGGGGGTGCTCTAACCGGTCCGAGGCCCCAGCAGCGCCGCCCAGGTCCGGGCGCTGCGCCGCAGGGGCGGCAGGGGGCGGCCGGCGACCGCCGCGAGCAGCCCCAGCGCCTCGTACAAAGTGTGCGCGGTGGCGCCGAAGCAGACGTGCCCCTCCAGGGTGAACACGGGCGAGAGGTGCTCCACCCCGTCGAGGGTGTAGGGGATCCCTTCGATGTCGGGGGCGGCGAGGGCCCCTTGCAGGGTCAGGGGCAGCACCCGGGCGACCTCGCCGGGGTCGGGGGTGAGCGGCTGGGGGCCGACGAGGGCCACGAAGGGCTCCATGCGGAAGTCGCTGGTGAACAGGGGCATGGAGGAGAGCCGCCCCAGCACCCGGGCGTCGGTGATGCCCAGCTCCTCGCGGGCCTCCCGGAGCGCGGTGGCGGCGAGGTCGGCGTCCCCGGGCTCGGGGCGGCCGCCGGGGAAGCTGACCTCGCCCCCGTGTCGGCGCAGCCCCGCCGCGCGCAGGGTCAGCAGCAGCCGGGGCTCCGGCTCGAGCTGCAGGGGCACGAGCACCCCCGCCCGGCGGTGGTTCGTGCGGCCGGGCAGGGCGGGGACCTCGACCCAGGGGTGGGCGTCGAGGGCCGCCCGCAGGCGATCCGGGTCGATCACCGGAACACGCGGTCGCGGCTGTGGTGGACGACCCGCCACGCGCCGTCGTCCTCCTTCTGCAGGCTGACGTCGAAGTGGAGGACGTCGCCGTCGTCGGGGTTGAGGTCCAGGGCGGTCAGCTCGACCCCCTCCACCAGCGCGGCCTCGAACGAGGCGGTGGCCTGCTGCCCCTGGATGTCCACGGCGATCGGCCCCAGCGCCACCCCGATGGGCCCCCGGCTGCGGAACTCCCGGAACAGGAAGCCCTTCATGCCGTCGCGGGTCAGCCCGTCGTCGTCCTGGTAGGCCCTGGAGACCGGGGCGACGGTGGCCGCGATGTCGGCGGCGCGGGCGCCCTCGGCGATGTCCTCGATGGCCGCGCGCACCTGGTCGGCTTCGCTGCGGGGCTCACCGCGCAGCAGCAGGAACGCGCCGAGCCCGACGGCGAGCGCGAGGGCAGCGAGGGCCAGGGGACGTCGCACGGGGTGCGATCGATCCTATCACTCCTCGCCGGCCTCGGAGAGGTTGGCCAGCGCGGCGACCAGGGCGCCGAAGGAGGCGGCGCTGGACCGCCGGTTGAAGGCCTCCTGCCGCAGACGCCGGTCCCAGGGCAGGGCCGAGCGCGCCCCGGGCGCGGCGAACACCGCCTCGGCGTAGCGCTCCCGGTGGGCCTCCAGGATCTCCACCCAGGCCTCCTTGGAGAGGGCCTCCACCTGCTCGGCGGTGGCCTCGAAGATCCGGGCGTCCATCGAGGACGACGGCAGCCAGCTGTCCCCGGCCAGCAGGTCGTCCAGCAGGTGGCCGGCCAGCCCCGAGGCCCCCAGGTCCTCGCTCCCCCGCCCGCCCGCGCGGCTGGGGGGCTCGACCACCAGCACGATGCCCCCGGGGGCGAGCTGGCGCGCCGCCGCCCGCAGCAGGTCGAGCCAGTGCTGGGGCGGCACATGACGGATGAGCCCCGCCAGCACGGCCACGTCGGCCTCGCCCGGCGCGTCGGCCGAGGCGGCGGGGAACCAGGGCTCACCCAGGGTCCCGCGGAGGGTGCGGACCCGGGCGCGGGCGATCGCGAGGTCCTCGGGGTCGGTCTCCGGGAGGGGCAGGGCGTGGTACTTCACCGCGATCGGGGCGTCCAGCAGAGCGTGGGCCAGCGGCGCCCGGGACACCCCGAGGTCGAGCACCCGCACAGGCGCGCCGGCCTCCCGCCGCGCGGAGACGAGCTGCTCCAAGCGGTCGAGCAGGTAGGACTCCGGGTCCCGGAGCATGCCCACGATCGCGGAGGCCAGCCGCAGCGCGTCGGCGTCCCGGCGGAGCTGATCGACGTCCCGGTGGGCGCGGGGACCGCCGTCGAGGTCGAGCAGCCGCTCCCAGAGGGCCACGCCCGGCCGCTGGATGGTGCCCTCCCGCAGCTCCCAGACCGCGTCCGCGCCCAGCGAGGCCACCACGGACAGGCTGTGGGTGGCCACCCAGAGCTGGGCGGGCTTGAAGGCCCGGAGCTGGTCGATGAGGGTCCGGGCGGCGGAGGGGTGGAGCCCGTTCTCGGGCGCGTCCAGCAGGACGATGGCGTCCTCCAGGCGCCCGCGCTGCCGGTGGAGCAGCACCGCCCAGCTCAGCAGCACCCGCTCGGCCTCGGACAGCCACTCGTCCTCGTAGCGGCGGCCGGCCAGGCCGGGGCGCACGGGCCCGTCGGGGCGGCGGGGGGAGCGGAGCTGGAAGGGCTTGCCCAGCAGGGTCCGGCACAGCTCGTCGAAGGCGCGCAGCTCGGCCAGGACCTGGGCGTCGCGCTCGGTCTGCCCCTGGCGGGCGAGGCCGGCGCGCCGGGCGAGGTCCCACAGGAACACCGCGCGGGCCCGGGCGGCGGCCTCGAAGTCGGCGTCCGCCACCCGCTCCAGCAGGGCCCAGCGCTCGTGCATGGGCAGGTCGAGGGGCGCGGGCTCCAGGGCCACAGAGGCCCGCAGGCGGATCAGGGGCGTGGGGCGGTGCAGGGTGGTGGCGTTGAGGACCAGCTCCAGCCGGTCGAGGTCGGCCTGCAGGGTGGCGATGCGGGCGCCGAGCACCGCCGGGGCCTCGTCCCCCTGGCGCTCCAGGCGATCGCGCAGCTCGGGCAGCTCGACCCGGGCGCGCTCCCGGCGGCGCCACAGCTCGGCCAGGGCGTCGAAGAACCGGGACTTTCCACCCCCGTGGGGGCCGATCAGCGCCACGGCGGGCCCCAGCCCGCGCAGGTCGGCGGGCGCGAGGCCGTTCGCCTTGGCGAGCTTGTCGGGGAGGTTGACGCGGACGAGCAAGGCGACTCCGTGGGCTCCCCCCATAGCACACCGGGGGGTAGACTCTCGACCACCACGTGCCGAGCGATCATGATCTGCCTCGCCCTCACCCTCGCATCTGCGCTCTCGTCCGCCGGGAACGCCGACGTCATCCCGGTCGGCGAGCGGTCGGTGGAGAGCGTCGTCGTCTTCGAAGGGCTCGACGCGCACCGCGGGTCGCGCTTCCTGCTCTACCCCGAGGGCCCGAGCTTCGACGGCGTGGAGTGGCTGGAGCCCGACGAGGACGGTCGGATCACCAGCCGGTTCTACGCGGCGTCTCCGCCCTGGCTCTTCGCCATCCCCAAGGAGCAGCGCGCCGCCGCGCAGCCGGCCCTGCTGGAGGGTCCGGGGCGGGGCTGCGCCGAGCGCTGCGAGCCCCCGGCCGACTGCAGCGCGCTGTGTGAGCTGAGCCCGGCGGCCTACTTCGAGGCGCTGGGGTGGGCGCGCTCGGCCCTGCCCCTGCAGCGCCCCACCTCGGTCCCGAAGGCCAGCGACCTGGCGCGGATCGAGGTCATCGTCACCGTCGAGGGCGTCGAGCGGGGCGTCGTCGCCCTGTCGGTGGACCACCGCGCGCTGACCGAGGCCGAGGTGGGCCAGCAGGAGGCCGACGTCGAGGCGCTGGAGCGCGGCGCCCAGGAGGAGTACGAGGCGCTGCTGAAGGGCCGGCGCCGGGCGCAGCTCGCGCGGCGGGCGCTGCTGGGGCTGACGCTGGTGCTGGGGGTGGGGTTCCTGATGCGGCGGTCGCGGGGGTAGTCACTCGGCGAGCAGCGGGACTCTGCGGATGTGGTCGTCGATCCTCTCCCGCTCGTCTGCGGTGAGCGGGAGATCTCCTGCCCCGCTCCGCCAGACCTCCTGCGCCCGCGCGCAGGCTGCCCGGATCCAGTGGACCACCTGGGCTTCGTCGGCCTCCAGCGCCCGCGCCAGGCTGCGGAAGGACGACCGGGAGACGGACTCGAACGCCTTGGAGCCGTCAAGGCTCAGCGCGAGGGTGTCCCGGGGAGCGCGCGCCACCGTGGCCACGAGATCGTAGGCCGGCCCCAGGCGGGGGGTGCGACGGTCCGGGTAGATCACCCCCCAGTTCTTGAGGTGGGCGTCGCCGTTGCCGCAGACCAGCATGAAGCCCAGGCGCTCGACGTACTCCTGGACGTCATCCGGACACAGCCAGCGGAGGGCCTCACCGATCGCCTCGTAGCTGGCGTGGTAGAGCCGGGCGGCGGGGATGTCCAGGAGCTGCCCGAGGTCCTCGGCGTGCACGCTCCCCTCCGGGCTCCGGTCGAAGCGGGTGGCCAGGAAGACCTGTCCGTCCCCGACGTGGAGCCCCTCGGGCAGCGCGCCGAAGGCGGCGGTGCTCACGAGGTCTGCGTCGTGGACATTCACGCCGGCCCGGGACGCCCACTCGGTGGTCGCCCACTCCAGGCGGGGGAGCTCAGGGTATCGGGGGTCATCGAACTTCGCGATGTAATGGCCCTTCTCGCCACGCGCGGCGACCACGAGGCCGCCTTGCCCGTCTCGCGCAGAGATCTTGCTCTGGGCGCCGGGCAGGGCGTACTCCGGGGCCGCGGGCTCCCGGCGGATCCGTCGGGCGTAGCTGCCCGGCCCGAACAGGCGCAGCTCTGCAGGCTCCAAGGTGACCGCGCCGGGCAGATCCGCGCCCATCGCGACGAGCAGCGCAAAGAGGTCGTCCTCCTCCTCGTCCAGACCGGCCCAGCGCTGGAGCAGGCGACGGGCGGGGCCCCGCGGGGGCGGGAGGAGGTGGTCGAACCAGCACGGGAGCCCCGAGGTCTCGATCCGCTTGGGCATCCGGTCGACAAAGAGCTGGCCCAGGGTGGGGCGATCCGGGTCCGCCAGCCAGGCCGGATCGAAGGTGAAGACGAAGTCCTCATCGTCGCTCAGCCGGTCCAGGCGGCCCACGCGGACCTCGTGGACCGAGACGATGGCGGCGTCCACGCTCAGCCCGCCTGCTGGATGACGACCATCGGCGGGCGATCGTTCTCCCCCGGCGCGGCGCGCAGGCGGGCGTGCCGCTCCAGCAGGGCGCGGAGGTGCGCGGCGCGGTGGGTGATGAAGGCGTCGCTGTCTCCCCGTCGGAGGGCTTCAGCGGCCAGGGGGTCGACGCCGAGGCTGGTCAGCACCTCCTCGGAGGCGTTGACCAGCTGATGGGCCACGTATCTTGCGGGCAGAAGGATGCGCGCCGCGATGGGCTTGGCCTTGGGGTCCAAGGGGCGGCGGAAGACATCGCCCAGAGAGCGCTCGGAGAGCATGGAGGACAGCGCGGCGGGCGACCAGGGCTCTTCGGTTGTGGGGTCCAGTGGCTCCAGGGTGAGCATCAGGGTCGCGTAGATCCTCGTGACCATCGCCTGGCCGGTCCACGCGATCATCGGGTCCGCCGTCGGAGCCTCGCGGGGGACCCGGTGGAGGAGGCGCTGCACCGATACATGCTCTTCTTGGCCCAGATCCTCCTGATGCGCGGCCACGGCGGCGTTGCTGCTGTCGCTGTGGATGGCGTTGAGCGCACCTCGCCACACCCACCGGGTCAGGAGTGTGCGGCTACGGGGGTGCGGCTCGGGGTGGAGGTGGAAGAAACGCGCCAGCACGATCAGAGGGAACCGGTAGGGAAGAACGGCGGCATGCGGGAAGCCCGCATCGGCCTGCAGGAACGTGATCGCTCGGCGCATGGCCTCGCGCGTGTCACGGAGCAGCGTCTCATCCGCCCTGTGGTGCTCGGAGAAGTTGTCTCGCGGAGAAAGGCCATCGACGGCCTTCACGCACCGGAGGAGCCATCCCGTGGGCAGTACGCCGAAGCCGGTCTGTTCATCCAGCCAGGCCGCGAGGGCGTGCAACGGCTTCGCCTCCTTGGCCTCGCCGAAGAGCGCCTCAAAAACCTGCGCCTGATCCAGGGGCTTTCCAGCAAAGTTCACCCGACTGAAGATCAGCCGCAGCGCACTACGGTCGGCCCCTCGCACAACGTAGGCGGGCATCGCGTACCGGATGATCGCCTCCTCCAGCGCGAAGGCCCGATCCACCAGCGCCTCGGTGTCCGGGCCCAGTGCCGCGTTGCGCGCCCAGTGCTGGAGCTTGCGTCGTTCACCCAGCAGGTTGACCGGGATCCAGTATGGAGGCGGGCGCTCTCGACAGACCTCGAACCGCGTCCCCACCAGATCCACCCACAGCGCGAAGGTGCCGCCCAGCGGCTCGGCGTCCGGGTGGAGCAGCGCGCCGACGAGCGCCGTGATGCGCTGCTGTCCGTCGACGATGTACCGGGCGTCCGGCACATCGGGCGCGTCCACCTGGACCGGGCCGAAGGTCAGGGTCTTCGCCTCTCCCTCGCGCGCCCACAACAGCAGGCCGCCGATGGGGAAGCCTCGGACGATGCTGTCGAACAGCTCTTCGACGTTCTTCGCCCCCCAACGCAGCCCCGTCTGGAAGTCGGGCACCCGCAAGCGCCCCGCGAGTGCGGCCTCCAGGATGTCGCTGACGGTGAGGGTTTCGGCCTTGGGGCGGGTCGGGAGGACAGGGAGCTGCATGGCCCGGAACCTAGCGCCTTCACTCCCCGCACGCCACCCGCCAGCCCGCCACCTCCTCCGGCCGGATCCCCGGCTTGAGCGCCGCCATCCCGTCCCAGGCGCCCCCCAGCCGGGCCCGGCCGCACAGGGACTCGGCCAGCGCCTCGACGTCCCGTGTGACCAGCGCGTAGCGGTCCCCGTCAGCGAAGGTCTCCACGACGACGTGCTGACCGTGATCATAGGAGAGGATGACCGCTGTCGTGCCGCCGGGACCGAGGTCGCGGAGATCCCGCCCGCGCAGCGCGAGGTCCAGCATCACCGCCCCGGGCTCCGCCGCCGGGGTGCCGCCCAGCCAGGCCCCGTCGACCAGCAGCGGGCCCTCGATCCCGGCGAGCTGGTGGCTGATCCGGGTCGTCCGCCCGACGGTTCCGGGGAGGAAGGGGTGGCCCGGCGGGGGACGGCGGTCCTCCGGGAGCCGCAGCAGGGGCAGCACCACCAGCGGCCAGGCGCCGGGCAGGGCAGCCCAGCCCATCACCGCCGGGGCGGTCAGCAGGCGCAGGTGGTGGTCCCGCAGGTAGCCCAGCCGGGCCCCGGCTGCCCCGAGCAGCGCACCCGAGAGCAGCGTCGCCGCCGCGAGCTTGCGGGTCCGGGGGCTGGAAAGGCCCACCAGCGGGCCCGCCAGCACCGCCCAGGCCCCAAGCCCCCCCTGGTCCAGCCATGCCCCCAGCGCCGCCCCCGGGTGCCCGCCGGCCAGCGCCGCCGCGCCCTCCAGCCAGCGGGGCACCCCCGGCGCCAGCGCCGCCGCCGCCACGACCCAGCCGGGCCAGGCGCGGCGGAGCGGAGCGAGCAGCGCCAGGGGCAGCGCGGCCAGGGCCAGCGGGTGGTTCATCACCGCGAACGCCCAGGCGATCGGCGCCAGCGCGGCCGCGCGTGCCGCGAACAGGGGCACCGCCGCCAGCCACACCGCCGCCAGGTAGCCCTCGCTGCCGGAGAGCGCGGTGTCCCTCAGCCCGCCGTCCAGCGCCACCAGCAGGCCGGCCGCCAGCGC
>JACKEV010000013.1 GCA_020632795.1 Alphaproteobacteria bacterium | reverse complement strand
ACGCGTCATGAAGGGCCCTGTTGCCACCACCCTCTCCGAGGCACTCCAGGGCCTGGACCCGCCGTGGAGCGGGGCCCAACTCCCTGATCTCGGTCGGCCTGGATGGCCGACCTTGAACTGCCGAGTTGCCGGCGCGTAAACCAGTACTTGACGTTGCTTCCCTCTTCTCCAGAGATGTGACTGGTCGTGAGCCATCACGGACAGACAGAGGGCCCGAAGAATTGGAGGTAGAGGTCGCGTATCGGCGCGTGCCCGCGATGAAGCCGAACCGGTACTTGTGATCCTCTGATTCTGAAAAGGGGTCGGCAAGCAGCGCCGAGGGCTCCTCGCGACCACGCGCCAGGACGCCGCATGAACCACCAACCCTCCGAGGTCTCTGCCTGCCATGGATGGGCCTTCGAAACTTGGCGTCGGATCCGCACCGGAGGTGGGACGCCTTCCAAGAACGCCCCGCCGAAAGGCATTCCTGGATGGACGACCTGAACCGGCCCCACCCCCGCTCACCCCATCGCCGCCATCAACGCCGCCACGCTCGGATATCGCCCCTGAAGCTCCTCCGCCGTCGCCCGCGTCACGACCGCCCCCAAGGCGCCATCCAGCACATTCGGCCCGAACGGCGGGGGCTCCTTCGTCAGCATCCAGCACAAAATCTTGCCCAGGCTGTACACATCGGCGGCGACCGTGGCCTCCTGGCCCTGGAGCCGCTCCGGGGCGCAGAAGCGTGCCGTCCCCAGGTCGTCCTCGCACACTGAGCGGCGCGCTGAGGCGCGCACGTCCGCGAAGGCGAAGTCGCCCACGAACGGGTCGCCCTCGGCGTCGAGCAGGACGTTGGCGGGCTTGAGGTCTCCGTGGATCACGCCGCGGAGGTGCGCCGCATGGACCGCCTCACAGACGCCGCGGAAGACGCGAAGCGCCTCCGCCTCCGGGCCCTCGAAGCGCCGCAGATCCCCGTGCAGCAGCGGCATGACGAAGGAGAGCCGGTCCTGACTGACCCATAGCACCTCCATGACGCCGGGCAGCGGCGGGTCCGACAGCCGCTCCATCGCCCGCAGACCGCGCAGGAAGCGCCACAGGTGCAGGCCCGTGGTGACTCGGGTGATCTCGAAGACCTTGACGGCCACCCGGCGCACGGGACCCCTCGCCCGCTCCCCCTCCCACACCGTCGCGCCGGCCCCGGCGCCGAGCACCCGCAGCAGACGGACCTGGGCCGCCTCCCGGCCACCCCGCTCGGGGAAGCTCAGCAGACCCCAGATGCTGTAGAAACTGCGCCGCATCAGGATGTCCCCGAGCTCGTCGATGCGCTCCCGGACCGCCACCGCGTCCGCCGCCGCGCCCGTCGCCAGCGCGTGGGTGCGCTCGACCAGCTCGGGCACGACCGCCTCGGGCAGCTCCTGCTCGTGGAGGATGACCCGGATCAATCCCACACAGTCGCTGCAGATGTTCACGCCCCGCCCGGCGATCATGCGCTCCGCCTCCCACTGGGGCTTGTGGCAGAAGGAGCACATCAGACCTGCCTTTCCACGAGGCCGGGTCATCTGACATCTCCCGCGCGCAGGTCCAGGGCGTCTGCCGGGCGACCGTCGGGCTCGAGGGCGGTGGCTCGGCGGATCCGGTCGACCACGGCCGCAGGTGTCGACGGCGGCAGCCGGGACACCAGGGCGTCGGGCCCAGCCCCTGGGGGCGGGTGCTGCGCCGCGACCAGGAAGAAGAGCAGCCGCCCCAGGCTGTAGAGGTCTGCAGCAGGTGCCGCGGTGGGCGCGCCCCGGCGCTGCTCCGGGGCGGCGTACTCCGGCGCGCCCACCGCGGCCCCCGCGCCGACCCAGGCCGGCTCGTCCTGCCACCACGCGGCGCCGAAGTCCGTGACGCGGGGCTGGAGGCTCGCGTCGAGCAGCACGTTCGCTGGCTGGAGGTCTCGATGGACGACGCCCTGAGCGTGCAGGTGGGCGACCGCCTCACAGAGGCGATCAAACACGATCAGCCGCTCGGCGATGGACAGCGCGTGGGCCGAGCCCAGCGCCCCGCCTTCCGCCAGGGGCGTCGCGAGCGCCAACCGATGGACGGAGACGTGGGTGAGCGGGAGCACCCCGGGATGCGGCGTTCGGACGAGGTGCTCCAGGATCTCGATTCCCCGGGCGAAGCGCCAGAAGCGCGCCCGCTCCCCCAGGCGGGAGACCTCGAACACCTTGACGGCCAGCCCGCCTGCCCCCCAGACCGAGGTGTCGCTGCCCGTCGCGATCACCCGCTCCAGCTCGACCGTCGCCGGGATGGTACTGCCCATCGGGATCATGGAAATCCGAGCGCCGGGGCGGGGGCCCTCCAGGCGGATCAGCGCGCGGACGATCTCCGGATCGTCGGGTGCAGCCAGCACGCGCGGCCCCAGGGGCGCGTCCCCGACGTGCTCCTCGCGGTGCTTCTCCTCGATGAGATCGTCACAGAGGTCCGCACATCCATCACAGATATACACCCCCGGGCCTCGGAGGAGCACCCGCACCTGGGACTGAGCCTGACCGCAGAACGAGCACGCCAGCTCCTCCGAGGCGCTCACCCCGCCCCTCGCGCCGCAAACACCGTCGCGAGCTGCCGCTCCGTCGCCTCGGTCCGGGGCTCAGGCAGGGCGTCCACCTCGAACAAGCCGACCTCCGCGATCTCCCAGCCATCCACCCGCGGGGCGCCGCGGACCCGGGTGCGCAGCACCGCGACGTGGTCGGTCTTGCCACCACAGACGGTGGTCTGGACGTCCAGCAGCGCCGGGGGCTCCAGGGCGTCGAGGCCGGTCTCCTCGCGCAGCTCGCGGGCCGCCGCCTGGGGGAGGGTCTCGCCGCGGTCCACCAGCCCGCCGGGCAGGAACCAGCCGGAGAGGTAGGTGTGGCGCACCAGGACCAGCCGCCCCTCCGGGTCGAACGCGGCCACCCGCACCCCCACCAGGATGGGGCGGCGGAGCTTCCACATCCGCTTGCGGACGCGGTAGGCGAGGGTCATGAGTCGGGCGCGCATCCTTCGAGCGTATCCGCTCCCCGGCGCCGCCGCCCCCAGGGCGAGGGCGCCCCGGCGAAGAACCACAGCGCCAGCACGGCGTCGCACACCGCGCAGCCCGCCGAGGAGCTGCGGTCGAGGAAGACGATGGGGTCCCCGTACAGATGGTGGACGACGTCCCAGGCCGTGTGCATCGCCCAGGCGAGGCCGACGAAGCGGTAGGACCGCAGGCCCCGCCACGCGACGACCGTGGCCACCGTCGTGTACGCGAACTCCCACAGCCCCAGCCCCCCGCTGAGGTACGCCGCGCCCGCGCCCGCGACGAAGATGGCGTTGAACTCCCGCCGCGTGGGCTCCCGAAGCCTGGAGACCAGGGCGATGAAGACCAGCGCGACGACCACCGCGCCCAGCACAGTGACGGGGCCGACAGGACGAACCACGAGCATGACTTCCTCCAGGGGGGTCCTCCCTGCTGTAGCGGCGCGCGGAGGGTGAGGTCTGTGACCGTTCTGACGATGTTCGTCGTTTTTCTGCCATCCGACGGATTCGGCGCTATCCTGCGGCCATGAAGCCCCACCGCATCGGCGTCCTGGCCCTCGACGGGGTCGTCCCGGGCGATCTGGCGATCCCCTGCGACGTCTTCAGCCGGGTGCCGGGGCCGGCCTACGAGGTCCGGGTGTGCGGCGACGGCGTGGTGAGCGCCGGGCACTTCGAGATCGTGCCCCCCTGGCCGCTCGACGCCCTCGCGGCCTGCCACACCGTGGTCGTGCCCGGCGTGGCCGACCTGGGGCGTCCGCATCCCCCGGCGGTGCTCGACGCCCTGCGCCGCTTCGCCGCCTGCGGGGGGCGCGTGGTGAGCATCTGCACCGGGGCCTTCGT
Source organism: Alphaproteobacteria bacterium (assembly GCA_020632795.1). Lineage (GTDB taxonomy): Bacteria > Myxococcota_A > UBA796 > UBA796 > CAJQPC01 > JACKEV01. The sequence continues at coordinate 449,710 of JACKEV010000013.1, read as the reverse complement.
GCTGGCGGCGGCGGGGCTGCTGGACGGCCGCCGCGCGACCACCCACTGGGCGGCGGCCGAGGCCCTCGCCCGGCGCCACCCCGAGGTCGAGGTCGACCCCGACGTCCTGTACGTCGACGACGGCGCGGTGCTGACGTCCGCGGGGGCTGCTGCGGGCCTGGACCTCTGTCTGTATCTGGTGTGGCGGGACCTGGGGGCCGAGGTCGCGGCCACCGCCGCGCGCTACGCGGTGATGCCCCTGGAGCGGGAGGGCGGTCAGGCCCAGTTCATCGAACACCCCGCCCCCGAGCACCCCGGCTCGCTGCGCCCCCTGCTCACCTGGATCGAGGCGAACCCCGCAGCCGAGCTGTCCAACGAGGCCCTCGCCCGGCGCTTCGCGGCCAGCCCGCGCACCCTGGCGCGGGCCTTCCAGCGCCAGCTCGGGACCACGCCCGCCGCCTGGGTGCGTCGGGCCCGGGTGCGGCACGCCCAGGCCCTGCTGGAGACCACCGACCTGTCGATGGAGGAGGTCGCGGCGCGGTCCGGCTTCGCCTCCCCCGCGACCCTGCGGGCGGTCTTCCACCAGGAGCTGGACACCGCCCCCACCCGCTACCGGGCGTCCTTCAGCGCACGGTGACTCCAGTCACCGACGCGGTCGCGGGCGGCGCGTACCTTGCCCTCGTGCCGCTGATGGCGCACCCGACCCCGGAGACCTTCATGTCCCTCCGTCTGTTCATGGACACCCACAACCGCGACCAGGGGACCTTCCCCGCCGAGATCAACCCCGAGGCCTTCGCCTCCTTCTTCAAGTCCTACCAGGAGGCCTGCGCTGTCGAGGGCGTGATCCCCCTGCGCGCCCACGTCGGCTTCGACGAGGGGCGGGCGTTCTGCTTCACCCTGGCCCCCGACGCCGACGCGGTCCGCCGCGCCCACGAGCGGGTCGGGCTGCCCTTCGACTCCATCACCGAGGTGACGACGCTGACCCCAGGTGACATGCTGCTCACCGCCTGAGTCGCTGGAGGTGCCGTGCAGCCCTTGTTCGTACACGACCTGTCCGAAGCGGGGGCGCGGCGCTTCCGCGCAGGGTGCCGGACCGCGCGGGCCCCCGCCGGCCGGCGCATCCTCTGCCGGGGCGAGCGCGTGGCCGGCGTCTACCTGATGGAGGCCGGCGTGCTGCGGGTCTTCCACCAGGACGGCGCCGGCCACCAGCGGACCCTCTACCGGCTTCGGCCGGGGGACGCCTGCGTGCTCGCCGTGAACTGCACCTTCTCCGGCGTCCGCTACCCGGCGGACGTCGAGGTCGAGGAGGACGCGTCCATGGTGATCGTGGACGCGACCACCTGGCGCGGCCTGTTCGAGACCGAGCCCGGCGTGCGGGCCTTCACGGTGAACCTGCTGGCGTCCTGGGTGTTCGACCTGCTGGGCGTGCTGGACGCGACGGTGTCGAATGATCTGCCCACCCGCCTGGCGGACGAGCTGCTGGAGCGCATGGACAGCGACGGCCGGGTGCGGGTGACCCACGCCGCCCTCGCCGCCCACCTGGGCACCGCGCGGGAGGTGGTCTCCCGGACCCTCGCGGACTGGCGACGCGCGGGGGTCGTGCGCAGCGGGCGGGGGTGGATCGAGGTGGTGGACGTGACCCGGCTGGCGGGCCCCACGGACGACTGATCCGGACCCTTCATACACCGGACTGGCTGCCCGGCGCCCGTAGGGCGTGACCCCGGGGGATGGTCAGCGAGCCAACGGCGAGCGAAGGAAGGGCCCCGGTCGGGACGACAGGAGGGGTCCCTTCCTTCTGACGTGGGTGAGGCTTCGTTCACCACCCGAGGATTTCGTCGCGATCAGCGCCGCGCGCACCAGCAGCCGCCATGTCAGCGTCCCGGCGTCAACCCTTGGCCGAGGGTGCACTTCCGCGACCTCGACGGCTTGGGGTGAGTTGACGTGACGAGGGCCTCCCCCCGCTGCCAATGCGACGATTCGGGCTTCAACGCGGTTCGGCATGAAAACATGCAAGTACAGACTTGCCTGTTACAGGCAAGCGGTTACTTGCCTGTCTGACCCCACCATGGCACACCCGGATGACGACGCTGTGTTCCACGCCCTCGCCGACGCGACCCGGCGGGCCCTCCTCGACGAGCTGGCGGAGCGCGCGGACCAGTCCCTGTTCGAGCTGTGTACCCGGCTCACCATGAAGCACGGCATCGGCTCCACCCGTCAGGCCATCTCCCAGCACCTCGCCGTGCTGGAGGCCGCGGGTCTGGTCGAGTCCCGGCGCGAGGGGCGCTGCAAGCTGCACCGGTTCAACCCCCGGCCCCTGCTGGCGATCGTCCAGCGGTGGCCCATCCCGACAGAGGAGCCATCCCCATGCGGATCGTCGTGACCAGCGTCTTCGTGGACGACCAGCGCAAGGCGCTCGACTTCTACACCCGCGTCCTCGGCTTCGAGAAGAAGCATGACATCCCCCTGGGCGAGCACGCGTGGCTGACCGTGGTCTCTCCGTCCGAGCCGGAGGGGACCGAGCTGGTCCTCGAGCCGGACGCCCACCCGGCCGTCAAGCCCTTCAAGCAGGCGCTGGTGGAGGACGGCATCCCCTGCGCGTCCTTCGGGGTGGACGATGTTCACGCCGAGCACGCGCGCCTCTCCGCGCTGGGGGTCCGGTTCACCCAGCCGCCCGCGGACTTCGGCACGGTCGTCACGGCCGTCTTCGACGACACCTGCGGTAACCTGATCCAGATCGCGCAGATGAACGCGGCGGGCTGAGCCGCCGCCCCGGACAGGAGACGACGATGCTGTGGTGGACGCTGCTGGCCTGCGTGGGCTCCAAGTCCTCCTCCGACACCGGCGAGGCGCCCGGGCAGATCCTGGGGCCCGACCTGGTGGTCATGGACGACGAGGACCACGGGCTGATCGTGACCGTCACCGGCGGCGCGGCGTCCTCCTGGCAGTTCGGCGCGAGCCGGGTCGGCTTCGAGTACGGCGACTTCGACTGGGAGCGCGAGGGCTGCCTGAACGGCGACGATGTGTGTCACACCCTGGAGGACGGCTACAACCTCATCGAATGGCTGGGTGAGTACTGCGACCCCCCCCAGGACGGCGCCACCTGCATGCCGCGCGTCTTCTACCGCACCAGCGAGCTGACCTACGTGATCAAGCCCACGCGGGGCCTGGGCTGCTGGACCTGGGGCGCGGACACCGGCCCCTACCGGAGCGCCGGCTGCGAGGTGGTCTCCTGGTCGGGCAGCTCCTGCGCGAGCTGCTGAGGCTACCCCTCCCGCGGCAGCAACGCGGCGGTGACCGCCGCCCCGAGGAGCCCCACCGCGCCGACGCCGATCAGCACCGCGCGGGGTGAGGTGGCGTCCAACAGCGGCCCGCCCAGCAGGAGCCCCAGCGCGGCGGTCACGTTCACCGCCCCGAACACGTTCGCGAACACCCGCCCCAGGTGCGCGGCGGGCACGGTGCGCTGGATGAGGGTCTGCAGACCGGTGTCGTAGAAGGCCAGGCCCACGCCCCGGACCACCTGGAAGCCCACCGCCGCCGCGATGGACGACGGCAGCCCGGTGGCCAGGTTGCCCAGCCCCGCCACCGCCGCGCCCAGCAGCAGGCCCGCGCGGGTGGGCAGCCTCGACCCCAGGCGGGTCAGGGCGAGGTAGCCCACGATGAGCCCGGCCCCGACCGCCGCGTAGAGCGCGCCCACCCCTGGCTCCCCGGCGCCCAGCTCCATTGCCAGGAAGGGCAGCGCGACGTCGTCAGCCGAGCTGAGCCCCACGATGAGGAAGCCGAGCCCCAGCGCCCGGGCCACCGGGTGGGCCAGGGTGAAGCGCAGCCCCTCCACGGCCTCGGCGAGCACGCCCGGCCCGGTCTCCGGCGCCGGGGGCATGGGGGCCAGGCGCAGCAGCAAAGGCACGCTCACCGCGAAGGTGGCCGCGTCGATGGCCAGGCCGGCGCGCACCCCGAAGGCCGCGACCACCGCGCCGCCGAGCAGGGGCCCGAGCACCTCCCCGGCCTGCCGCAGGCCGCCCAGCAGGGCGTTGGCCGCGTCGAGGTCCTCGTCCTCCACCAGCGCGGGGATGGCGCTGCGCCCGGCCGGATCGGCGATGGTCACCAGCGTGGCCTTGAGCAGCAGCAGCCCGAGGAGGAGGGGCAGCGGCGGCATCCACAGCAGCACGACCCCGAGCACGACCCCCTGGAGCAGCTCCGCGGCGATGAGCACGGTGCGGCGATCGACGCGGTCGGCGAGGGTGCCGGTGAGGGGCGCCAGCAGGTTGGGCAGCGAGGCCACGAGCAGCAGCAGGCCGACCGCCTGGCCGGTGCCCGCCGTGCGCTGGACGTGGATGACCAGCGCCAGCGCGCCGACGCCGTCGCCCAGCAGGGAGACGGCGCGGGCGGTCAGGAGCGCCGCGAAGCCAGGGGCGCGGCGCAGGAGGCCAGGCTCGGCGCGCATGGGGATGGGTAATCCAGGTTGACAGAGGAGACCACGGTTTGGCCTGGTCAGACCGCTTGCTCCGGCTCCAGCGCTGCGATACCCTCGTCGCATCGGGGAGTAGCGCAGCCTGGTAGCGCATCTGCTTTGGGAGCAGAGGGTCGCTGGTTCGAATCCAGTCTCCCCGACCATCTAAAAAGCTCAGGGAAATCCTGGGCTTTAGTTGTTTCAGGGAGAAATTTTTCAGGCCAGGTGGGGCATACATACGTCATACGAGCGTAAGGCATCCTCGTGGGGCAAATCCGCAACCTCACGAGGACGAAAGATGTCGACAAGAACTCCCACCTGGAAGCTGCAAAGAGCCCGTCGCCCCCAGGGCTTCTACTACCAAGCCGTCTGGGGCTCGGGGAAGGGCCGCCGGGCTTACACGCTGGGCTACCTGACGGAAGAAGAAGCCGAGAGGGCCGACAGGAACATCAGCTCCCTCCCCGACCCGGATCGCCTCGTCACGACGAGTTGGAATCGAGAAGGGGCGGCTCCCCCTCCCCCAAGCAAGACAGCCATCACCGCTGCCGTGAAGGGCTGGCTCCTCGACAGGTCTGCCGAGATCCTGGCCGAAGTCATCGCGGAGAAGGCGAGGACCGAAGCCTCCCGCCTGGAAGCCAAGGGGGAGTATGGCGAGATGACCCTCCAAGCCTTCGTAGAACGAATCTATGGGCCTGTCCGCTGGACGGAGCACCCCAAGTCCGAGGAGCGCGAGAAGTGGCAGTGGAACCGCATCTACGACCACCTGGGGGCCGTCAAGGTGAAGAACCTCAACCTCCACCGCTGGACGATGTTCCTGATGTCGCAGGGGACTTGGAGCCCCAGGTCCAAGCAGATTTGTCAGGTGATCTACCGAGGCGCCCTGAAGTACGCGGCCGAGATCGGGGCCATCCCTGAACCCCATCCCTTCCGATCCATCAAGGGCGGGAACAAGAGGTACACCCCCCCTGGCGAATCCCTCTCCGCAGAAGAGGTCGCCCTGGTTCTCGAAGCAGCCTCCACCCCAATGCACAGGGCCCTGTTCGCCACCGCCATCGGACAGGGGACTCGACCCGGTGAGGTGACGACCCTGGATTGGTCTGATGTCGATTGGGAAGGTGTTCGCATCCGCTTCCGTGGCGCAGGAAAGAACCTCCAAGCCCGGGAATGGGTACCCTTGACTCCCCTCACCCGCCGAGAGCTTGAACGGCACTGGTTGGACATGGGCGAGCCCGAGGAAGGGCCCGTCTTCATGTGGAAGGGAAAGCCGTTCAAGTCCTGGCGTGGTTCGTGGAAGACAGCGATCAAGAACTCAGGGATCGATCCTGATGGGACTCGTAGATTGATGCCCTACTCGGCCAGGTACACCTACGCGACCTTGGCTGCCGTTGCTGGTGTACCCCGGGCGGCTGTACGGGCAGGAATGCGGCACTCCACGTCCAGCAGGATCTTGGAGACGGTGTACGAACGCCTCCAGGACGAGCAGGTTGCAAACGCCCTGGAGGCATTCCCCGCGTGTGACATCGCGTAGGACATCACCGAGCCCGAGAGAGCCCTCCTGGTTAGCCCCGGGAGGGCTCTCTGCTCTTCAGCGAACAGCTCCTCCCTCCCACCCATCCAGCGAGGACGAAGGGACTCGAAAGATGATCAGGGGCCCACCCCGAGGACCGACCTCGACCTCGTGCAGCTTCCCGTGCCTCAACAACTCCCCAAGCGGCGGTTGACTGATCTCACACCCGAGAGCCACGAACACCTTGGGGTCATCCATCCAGGGAAAAGGTACTTCGATGATCAGATACGACCACCTCTCATCCTCTGCTGGGGCGACATAGAGCGTAAACTCGATCAGAAATGGAGTGACCGAAGCATTCTTGGACCGCTCTATGAGTGCGTCGATATCGGCAATTTTCACGATGGTTTCTTTGTCCTCGGCCCGGGGTCGGGGGATTAGAAATCCGACCTCGGGCTGGCTGCCATACGGCTGGTCTCGAAAACCATCAGACCGTTCTTTTCCCTGCTGCCCTATGGGCTCGCTGGGCGTCCTCGTTCATCCGACGGACGAGGATGCCCAACCTCTCCAGGTCCACTCCAGCCATGTGCTGGAGGTCTTCATGAAGACGACCAGCGACCTCAAGAGGATGTGGATGCCTCATCCTTCTTTCCCGGCTCAACAAGGCGTCCTTCATCCCAGGGCAGCTCAACCCGCCGAACAGGCTCACCTACGACCCTGGTCATCGTGTTGACCCAGGTCCGGGAGGCGGGATCCCACACCTGAGCCTGATTGCCCGAGGGCAGGAACCTGAGCAACATGGGCATGGTCCTCTCCTGGATGATCACCAGGGTTCTACCGGCATCCCCAACCGAATCCTCCTCCGAACAGCAGGACCACCCAGAGGCCAGGCATAGCGATGGTTCCCAGGATGACGAATTCTTCGGAATGGACCGTCTTGAAGAGCCCGCCGAACATACGACGATCCGGTCTCCATCGGCATCCTTGGTGGTGCTCCGTAAGCTCTCAAGAGCCCGTAGGCGTAGCTCTCCCCTCTCTCCCCGGTCCTGAGCTTGGACAACGTCCTCGGGCTCAACACGGAGCCATCTGGGGCCAGGTGGAGGGTTCGGGGACTCGACCTTCCAAGGTAGCTGCCGTTGTGCGCCTTGTAGATCGTGCCCTGGTGTCCCGGCTTCAGGAGCTGGCCATCGTCGGATCTCCTCTCGACGGGATCCGAGTAGGCGACGACAGCCTGAACCCCGAGCTGTTCCCCCACAGCCCTGAAGGCCCGCGCCAGAAACCACGTCTCCCCGTTGGCAGGAACATCATCGAGAAGGACGAACCGGCCCAGCTCGACACCCTCATGCGCAGCCAAGCCGGTCAACGAGGGGATGACCCTCTGGTTGCTGGGCACCGAGAACACGGCAACCCCAACCAGGCCATCACCGACTCGATAGAGACCGATGGAGAGCCGAGCTGCGGGAAAGCTCTTGCTGTAGTGGTGTTGTTCTACGAAGGGACGAGCCAGGGCCTGGGGGATGACCTCGACCCCGTACCTGCTTGGGTCGATGGGTTCCCCAACAGGCCGATAGCTGGTTCGTCCTCTTCTCCATCGTTGGCATCCCATAGACAGGGATACCGATGGGAGAACCCTGGACCATCATCTGGGCGGTTGAGTAGCCTCTCTCGGTCTTCCTGTGACCTTGAGCCTTTCGATCATCTGGGCCAGTTCTTCATCACTGATGAGGGGTGGGGAGGTTTCTTCAACTTCGACTTGATGGAGGGCAAGCCTCAACTCGGGAAGTTCCTGGACAGCTTCGGCAACAAGTGTGTGGTTCACGGGGCTACTCCTGGGGTGGCCAGGTACTGCTGAGCGACCCAAGCCACGCCAGCGATCTGAAGGATGGCGACCACGAGGCCCATGACCAGAAGTTGAACAGGGCCAGAGTCCCATACCTTTCCCCACCATGCTCGGCGGTGAGCTGCGTTCTCACGTTCAAGATCGATAGCCTCCCGCTGTTGGGAGACTTCTTGTTCTTGGGCATCGGCGAGTCGTTCAACACCACCAGCCAGGTGTCGAACTTCGTCTTGAAGCCTGCCGAGGGAGAGCTGAACATCCCGGAGAGCCTGCGCTTGAGCGTCAGCCTGAGCCGACATCCGCTCGATAGCGGAGACGGATTCCCGCAAAAGCTCGTGAAAAGCTGGGAGATCAGCCATCATCAGCCCCATATGTGACCTCGATTCGCTCGATGGCGAGGGTGTTGCTCGTGGTCCCGTTCGGGCTCAAGCCGATGATCAAGTATCCACCCGCGTAATCATCGTTTGCACCTTGACCAAGGGTGCAGTGATGTGGACCGTCAGGCCATGTTGTAGGCCATCCAGTTGAGTAGGTTCCCCACCTCGCAGTGAGAGAAGTTCCACACAACATCAACTCCACAACATCCCTCGTTGCCGCTGGAGTGATGGCCGGGATGTAGCTCTCAGCAGATCCCGTATCCCGGTTGCCACCCTGGACTTTCGTTGTCCCGGTGAAGTTCCTCCAGCCTGCGAACACCCTCAGCGAGTAGTCGCTGGACGAGATGCCGAACCAGGATCGGTCTCCCGCATTCCCGGTGTCGTTGGCGGACAGGTAGAAACGGATCCGAAGGTGCTCTGATGTCGAATGAGTAGGTGAACCTGGGAGCAGGGCAACAAGGTCAGCGAGGGCGATGGCAACCCGAGGGCAGTCAAGCCCAGCATCATCCCAATCGTCGTTACCAGGAGTCCCCGGGTCTCCTGAGCCGTCGGTCGAGAATACGAGGCCAGTCCCGTTGACCATCGCCACTGAGCCGGGCTTGCTCATCCCCGGGCCCCAACACTCGATGTCGATGGAGCCCAACTCTCCCAGGTCCACGCTGCTGTTGTTTCCCGCACTCAACGTCTGGTTGGCCCCCGTGGACAGGTCAGCGTCCAACAGAACCGGCTGAGAGCTGGTGATGTACTTGTAGATCCCCATGTTTCTCAGCCTTCGACGTGGATATGGGCGTAGGCTGAGTTGGTATCTGCCGCGATGTAGATGATCAGTCCAGAGCTGTCTCGACCTCCACCAGCCACGTCAAAGCTATAGGCCCCTCCAGAGGAAATCGGCATGAAGTCGGTTCCGATTGCCGCCCCATCTGTTCCCGAAAAAGCCAGCTTTCCACTATCGTTTGTCGATCCATCGGACTGCTTGAAGGCGATCGTACACTTCTTCGCCCAGGTGGGCAGGGTCACCGCTTCACAGTTTCCAGCAGTTGAGTCCATAGCGACTCGTTGGGTGATGTTGTGGAGATTTCCGGTGATCGAGGTCGCCATCGAAGAGAGCCTCAAAATATGGTGGGAGAAGAAGTGATACCGCGTGATCAGCTCGACACAGCCCTGTTGTCTCGGAGGATGTCTTCGAGGACGAGCAGGGTCAGATCCAGCGAGACAGGGCCCCACTGGATGGCTTGGACGAGAGCAACCTGAGTGTCCCAGAACAACTCATTATCCGTCAGGGTGATGACATCCCCCAGGGAGAGCCAGGCATACTCGTGGCCGACTTCATACGTGACCTGGCGATGCGAGAATCCCTCACCCCGAAGCATCCATTTGACGATTTGGGCCGCTGTTCGGTCGTCGTAGATGACATCGGTGTTCAGGCTCTTGGCCCCTGTGCCATACCTACGGGTAGAAATCTTGGCGTAGTAATTGCTGATCTCCTCGGTTGCGGAAGAGGGCTCGGCCAAGATGGTCACACTTCTTCTTGAGTCCCCTGTCTTTGCCCTCTTGGCGTAGTCCAGCCGGATCTCGTTCACGATGTCGCGAGGGAGCTTGTTGTAGGAAACCGGCGATACCCTGGTGACTCCAGGGCCGACCTCCAGATGTTCTAGGGCATCTGAAGCTGTCGCCGAATACCGCCACAGGACCGGGACCAAGCCTTCGGGGCCGACCAGGATGCTCAGGGGGAGCAACGGAAGGAAGTGGTCCGCAACGAACTCCCAAGGGCTCACTGGTTCATCAAGGTAGCCGGCCAGGGTGTACTTGTTGAGCTGCCCTTCAAGGCTCTTCCACCGGCCTCGGTCTACGCTGATGCTGGACTGCCGAAGGAACCACTCGATGACCTCTCCCGCGCCTTCTCGGACTCCGGTTTGCTCATCGGACAGCATCGCGCCTCCGCTATCCCAGCCCACCCACCATTCCTCGCTGGTCCTATCGACAGTCCCTGCGGAAGTGATGTCGACAACAGCGACGGTCTGATTGAGGCCATCATCGACATGGCTGACGCTGAAGTCCTCTCCCGTTCCATCAGCGTCGTAGATCCGAACCTGGCTCGCCGAAACCCGGTGACCAGCGATGAGAAGCGTGTCGACATCAGATCCCGTCATCTCCACGACGATCGCCGGACTTCCACTTGTTCGGGCTGTCGATCCCGAAGCGGTGACATAGGCTCCAGGAGCCCCAAAGACCACAGGATAGTACAGCCCCTCAGAGTTGCTTGGCCTGGAAGACCATGTGGTCTCGGTCACTCTCGCAGAAGCCATCGGGACCAGTGATCGGTCGTCCCACAGGTTCTGCTCGACGCTGAACGCCACAGGCTCATTCTCGGCCCCGTAGGTCGGCTGGACGACATCCCCGACAAGAACAACCCGGCGGTCCTCCCAGGAGTTGCCAGGTACATGGAGAGCAACCTCTGCCGTCGCTGCACTCAGGTCATGCCCCTGCTGGACAAGCTGAGCGACGTCGACCGGGAAGACGACTTCAAACGGGATTGAGAGCTGGTCAGGGCTCGTAGTCAAGAGATCCAGGGTCTCGACAAGGTCTACGTCCCCCAACTCGCCCGAGAACACGTAGACCTCCCCATCAGCGTCGGTGATCTCCAGGGGGTAGCTGCTCCACCTGAAGGTACGACCCGCGTAGCTTAGGCTGAGGAGCCAAACGAGGTCTGCGCCGACAAGTTCAGATCGGAAGAAGTCCCTGGGCATCTCAGACAACCTCTTCCAGGATCACGCTGGCGCGGACCGTTTCGTCCACGGCTTCTTCTCCTTGGATTCCTTCAATCCGAATCGGCCCCGTGATGCGACACAGCATGTGCATCGCTCGCCGGGTGATGGTCTGGTTGGTCGGTCCTGACTGATTTCCTGGTATCAAAGGAAGGTATACGAGGGGTGTATGGCCTCCATCGTGGGCTCTGAGGATTCCTTCGAGCTGATAGGCGGTGTCTGCCCGAGCTGCGACAGGATCGGCATTCCCGCCTGTTGAGGCCAGGATGTAGTCAGGGTCAGGCTCGGAACCAGGCTCGACCTGGACCTGGTGAACGCCATCAGTCCATGCGAGAGAAACCACCCTGGCAGGAGGTGCATAAACCTTGCTCCTGCTTGTCCTGTCCCTGGCGACGGAGACCTCAGAACCGGCTGTCGTCTCCACGGTTCGGCCCCAGGAGTTCTCGGTGCCAAAAATCTCGATCGGTCCCATGACCATCGTGCCGATCTGGAAGTAGCCATCGGCCGTGTTCTGGTTGGGGATGTTCAGCCTGAAGGCCGAATAATCAGCCCCATCCAGGTAGAAGATACCGACCATGCTCGGGGCCCAGATTTGGCCAATCAGGCCCGATGCTGTTGCGCCACCCGAAACCCCACCCACAATCAGGGTCGGTCTCTTTGTCGTTCCCGTAGTCCAGGCTCCAGCAGTATTTCTGGAGATCTTCCAGTGTTCTGAACCTCCCCCACCCTGTACGCTGAAGACTCCCCCTGCGAATTCGTTGTAGTGGAGGTAGACGGCATCATTGTTCGCACTGTCGGGGATGATGGTGTTCCCTGTGCGAGCCCAATCCAGGGACTCCAGCCTCTGGTCGCTGGCTTGCATAGTGCCAATGGTGACCCAGCCAACGCCGACCTCTAGGCCCTCCAGGTCGCATTCGCGGTAGTTTGTGCCGAACAAGGCCAGCCCATACAGGTCGTTCATGGGCCTACTGTGTTCGGTTGCGTACAAGTCCGAGAGTTTGAAGGCGACGAGTTCGGACTGACCATCCGCCGTCGACCTCCAGCCCACCCGAGGTGTAGCAGAAACCGAAGGGAAAACCCTGTCGAAGCTGTAGTCGTATCTCGTGTCGATGTGCCAAAGATCGTCCACCAGTGTAGGCCCATCGACAGCCTGTACCGAAGTCCCCCCATCGACGTAAACAGGGGTAGTTGCGTAGGATCTTGGGTTCAACTCATCAGGGTTGTCTTGGCCCAGGGCCAGGTGCGAGTCGTCTTCTCCGGCATACTGACCCCCCAGCTCGAAAACCTCGTGAACCTCGTACCAATCGGAGTCGGATGTCGCCGAGGCGATATGCCCCCATCTGATCATGTTGCTCACGTCAGGGGTCGAGGTGTCATCCGTAAGGCTGGTCGAGGTGGGCCCCTCAGTCCATACGCGATCAGATCCAGAATCTGGCGCAGCTCGATACCATACGCTGATCGATGATCCTGCCATCGCCACCAGGAACTCCGCACCAGAGGTCATGTCGATGCTGATGTCCGAGCCCACAGCAGATCCGGCGTTGTTGTCAAAAACCCTGGCACCCGTCGTCGAAAACCTGATTGCCACAGAATAGTCATCGGTTGAGTCGGCCAGCCGAAGGCGCACAGCTACATCATCTGTGGTCAACGATCCTCCGCTGTTGACCATCAGCCTGAACCTCGTAATCAAGCCCCCGGAGATGGTCCCTGTTGGATTCAGGGTGTAGTAGCGAGAGTTAGACGAGGTTGAGACGTTCAAAGCACCTGAGCCCAGGGTGACAGTCCCTGACCCAAGCTGGGACCATCCACAATCTCCCGGGGCTTCGATCGGAATCCATGTTCTGTCCCAGGAAACTCGGGCCGATGAAGATGGAGCCCCGGTGCCATAGCCAGGCATGGTGATCGTGCTCGATCCCCCCAGGTAGAGTACCCCGATGCTGTTGTCCTCGTTCCCCGGGCTGGCATCCCAATGGTGCGCGAGAAGGATGCGACCCTCCAACCAACATGCCGAGAAATCCCGAGGATGAGTAGAGCTGTCGGCCGTGGTCCACCATGTAGAACTGTCCAGGGTGGAGATGCCGGACTGACCTATGTACCCCCAGGTGGCGCCTGAATCGACAGATCGGGCGATGATGCCTTCTCCCGTGTGCCCTCCTCCACCCCCGTCGGTAGTGGCCCGGTGGATCATATAGATCGAGCCATCGTCACCGACAACCAGGGCGAGGTCCGAGTCGGAAACCTCCTTGCCTGAGCCGGCTGCCGGGACTTGGTTGGTACACGTTTCCGCTCCATCTACGCCAATTAGATCCCCCGCTGTGAAGTCCTGCCAGGGAGAACTCAGGCGAGCCACGGAAGGATACGGAGAGAGGCCCCCTGCACACCATGCGATGATCAGTTGACCGTCATGTGTGATGACATCAGGGTGTTTCCCAGTACCAGCGGATGAAGCAGCCGATTCAGCAACCTCTGTGAACGTAGTCCCTCCATCAACAGAGGCGTATTGTCTGAGAACGTCTCTCGTATTTCCCGTTCCAACACCGTCATTTGCCAATCTCAAGCTGGCCATCAAGAGGACATCCCCGTCAAGAATTCCAGCCCTCAGACGGTTCATCTCATCGTAGTCTGTGTTCCCATTGCCGGCGGTGTTGTAGACAACAGCTTCGGGGAGACACCACCTGGCAGACGTCGTCCATGTGGCCCCCGAATCATCTGAATACGCCTGTTGAACCTGCATGTTGCCCGAGGGAAGTTCCACCCAATACCAGAGGTATACGCGACCTGACGGGAGCTGGATCATGCAAGGATGGGCTCCTCGACCCGTCGAATAGCCTCCCGTTTGTGTGTAAGCCGTAACAGCGGTTCCCCATGTCCCGTCATCGGGATCCCGTGCAGAAATCCTGACTTGATCCTGGGTAGCTGGAGATGTCGCGGACAACTGGTACGCAACCAGAACTGTGCGATCAGCCAATGTGATGCAATGAAGATGACGAGCCCCTGTCGCTGTCGCAAGGGTGCCGTCCAACCAGATCGGAGCTTCCCAATAGGTCGGAACTGTCGGAACATCCCACCCCCGATAGTTGTCATCTCCGTTGTATTTCCAGACGAACCCAGCCCCGTCAGATCCAGGGAACCCGGCTTTGGTCGACAGGATCCTCAACTCCTTGTTCGCAGCCTGCTCCCCCGAAGAAGAAAGAACCATCTCGGTCTGATTCTGCGGCTCAGGTATCCCAGGTCGAGGTCCAGCCTGGGTGTAGCTGGACTCATCCTCCCAGATTCCATCCTTTGAAATCCTGGGATCGGGGAGCAAGAACCCACGAAGGGTTGATCTGGAGACTTCAACTGCCATTGTTACCTTCTATACCGTGTTCTATGCCCAACCCGATCCCCATTCTTGGCAGCCTTACGGAAGGATGAACCTGGGATACGAGCAGAATCATGAATGACTTGGTCGAGAACCCTGTGACGATATATCTGGTTGACGACGAGCGTTTGATTGGGGTTCTCGCCTCGGTTCAGGGCATGTACACCTTGCTCGCCAATCTGAGAGACAGCGGATCGATTCAAGATAGCCTCGCCCGGAAGAACCCTTGCAACCTGTTGATCTGGCGTGGCCGATCCGATCAAGCCTCCGATGTCGAAGGCTGGGGGTGGGGTAGCTGCAATTGTGGCGATTGATGCAGCTCCAATCGCGGAAGCTGCCGCAACTCCGGCGATTCCGATCACGTTTGGCGGAACAGGGGGCCCCAGGGTAGCAATCGAGGAGAGGATAGCTGCCGCAGCATCTACAACCGCTGTGGCGATGCTCAGGCCCTTTTGGATGGCGAACTGACGCTTGGCCGCCCGTTTATGGGCCTCGGTCCCTTCTTCGAGGCCGCTGACTTGTTTGTCGAGCAACACATCGGTCAGGGTGCTGATGGCCCCGAAGGTCTGTTGAACTGCCGCAAGTTGAGTCTGAGTCGTGGAGAGGATGGCGGCCTTCTCCGCTTCCGAGGTGTCGTTGGCCAGGTCTACTCGCCGCTGGGCGTACTCCCCCTGGATCGCCGCAAGAGCTTCTTGGTGCTCGACCTGGGCCGCAAGGATCTCGTTGCCGTTGTTGGCCGACAGCTCCAATCGCTGACGATAGATCTCCTGGAGCTTGGCCAAGCTCTCAGCCTCGGCCCTGTCGATCTGTTCGATGGCGGACAGGCGGTGTTGGGTTTGGGAATCAATCAGGGCCTGGGCCTGGTCGCTGAGCTGGGCTTGTTGTTCGGCGAGGGCCTGGGCTGCCTTGGCGGCATCCTCCATCGCCTTTGCCTCGTCCTCGGTCGCCTTGGTTGCCCCCTCGGTTGCTGTCCTGATCTCGGTGAGCTTGCCGAGCAAAGCCTGAGCCCGCTCATCATAGGTGGATGTGGATTCCGACAGGTTGTTCAGTCCCTCAGATGCAGCCTCGAAGATGATGTCGACTCCAGCCCCCGCGATCGATGCTGCAAAGTCGTCGTAGGCATCCGTGGCCATCCTGATCTTCGCCGCAGCTCCATCATGACCCGCAGCTTCGGCGACCAGGGCCAAGCCCTTGGCCATCAAGGAGAGGAGCCTCACAGGGCCCGTCAGGCTCTTCACGAACTGCTCGCCGATGAACTTGGCGATGGCCTTCAAAACATCTTCACCGTCGGAGAAGTGCTCCCAGGTGTCCAGAGCCACCAGGCCCAACTTGACCAACGTGAACCCGACTTTCTCCACCACGGGAGCCATCTCGGTCGCCAGCACCACAACGGCTTGCTTCGCGATGGAGCCCAGGGCTTGCATGCTGGAGTTCGCGGCCTGTATCGAGGACATCGCTTCGGGGCTCACTCCCCCAAAGCCCTCTATTTCCTTCAACGGAGCCAACTCTTCGACCAGCTCTTCGGCGGCATGAACCGATGCGAGAATCCCCGCACCAAGAGCTGTTGCCGCAACCCCAGCTCCGGCAAAGGCAGCTCCCGCAGCAACCACGGGGTTGCTCAGGGCCCCGAACACCTTGCCCAACTTCTCCACCCTGTCTCCCGAGCCCCCAGCCAACTCGTAGACGCCTTTCAACGCCTCCTTCTGCTCTTGAGCTGCCTTCCTCGCCTCCCTGGAGGACTGCTTGGTCAGCTTCTTGGCCGCCTTGGCAGCGGCGTCGAAAGTTCTCGTCAGCTCCCTGACAGCCTTCTCCGACTCTTCGGAGGTCATCTCGGGCAGCCTGGCCAGGGCCCGAGCCACATCGCTCATGTCGATGTCGATCCCGAGTCCGATCGTATCAGCCACGGTCAATCTCCCTCTGGAGTGCGCGAGTGATGATGTCCTTGAGGTCCCCGTCTCTCAGTTCCTTCTGAGCCAGTCGGAGAGGTCTTCGGACCAGTTCTTGATACGGACTTCGATTCCTCGTGGCGTCATTCTTGCCGCTGACCTTCGTGCTCTTGATGTAGACGACGTACTTCTCATCGCTCAGCAGGGAGGCCGTAGCCGAGTATTTCTCGGGATCCAGGGTGGTTGCTGTGAACCAGCTTGCTCGGGATCTTCCGGTTTTGACAGGCCACTTGAGCAACAGCTCATCGTGAACCTTGTCGACCTCTTCTTCGACTCGTTCAAGAGCAGGACCGAGAACCTTTCTGACCGAGGACTCCAGCTCTGCCGCAGTGGGGCCCTCCACCCATATGGCAGATCTTCCTCGGCCTATTCGGATTCTCGATGGCATCAGGAATTCCCGCCAAACCAGAACTGTCTTGCAGATTGAGACGCAACATTCACTTTGCTGTTTGGACCGATTGTGGGCCCCGAGGACTGTTTGACGGGTTGGTTGTGAACTTTCCACCATGCGATGAGCCGAACCTGATCCTCCCGAGATTGTTCAGCAAACCAGCCCGGTTCTCGGCCCCAAAGCCGCTCGATATCGAGGATTACGAACTCGATGACTCCGGGGCCTCGGAAAAATCCTCTTCGGCATCGACCCCCGCTGCTTCGAGCACCCGGCCAGCAAGCAGGTTGAAGGCGAACACTCCTGCTTCGGTAATCTCGGAAGGTTTCACACCCTGGTCGACAAAATGGTCGATCACCTCTCCACCGTATGCGAGAGCATCCCCCTTGTAGGCGATCTGGGGTCGCCATTTTCGCATGCACTGACCCAGGGCAGCGGCGAAGGCCCGAGCTGGGTTGTAGGCTGCCGCCAAGACGATATCCTGGCAAACCACGTACCGTTTGGGCATCCCGAGAGGGATTTCCTTCCCCATCAGGGTGACCGTGACCTTGTTCTTGTTCTTCTTACCCATGACGTCCTCTGTGATTGATCAAGTATCAGGTGAATGTGGGCATTCCGCCCAAGCCCTCGTATGAGAAAGACAACGTGTTTGGTTCGCCTTCCGCAAACGCAGTTTTGATCCTGGCATGTGGGATCAACGCAGTATGCTCCGCAGGATCGCCCAGTGAAACGCCGGCCACACTGATCAGGATGTTCAATGTGTAGCTCTGACCGGTTCCCAAAGTTCCGACATTGCTGGCAAATGACCCCGTCTTCATCAGAAAATCGAGCGCAGTCTCGTTTGTGGCGTCAGAGAAGTCCGCAATCTGACAGCTAAAGCTCCCGGATGGATTCTCCAGTTCTCCAGGACGGACTACTCTTTCCGAGAGGCGGCCTTTTGAATCGTAGATGTTGTGGGCTCGCCCATCGTCCGACAGGTTGTCGATCGTCAAGTCACCCACCGTGAACGGGATTTCCAAGGTATTCGCAGGGGTATCACCATCTGACAGGGTAATCGTCGAATCAAAAAGGTGCTTCTTGAGTGTTGATGCAGCCACGAAAGGCTCCTATCAGTTCGTATGGGATCTTGTTCTACCGACGGTTCATCGGAGAGCGAGCTGGTGGATCGCGCGAAACCGCATGGTGCCGAGGAGCCAGCCCTCTTCTGTCGTCCTCCTCCTTGCGTCCGAGAAGAGGACATGGAGAACCCGCCTGTCCACCGACAGGAGCTTCACGATGGCTTGGGCCTCGCTGTCCAGGGCTGCCCCGTAGTCCGCCACCTGGGCATCCTGACGTAGCCTGTGGGCCCATTGAACCTGGACGGTTGTGACCACCAGCGCGCCCTCGTGGAGCTTTTGCTGGCCTGCCCTCGGATGGAGAACCGTGTCCTCAACACCGACCGCGAAGCTGTGATGAAGAAGATGATCGCTCTCGCTGCCGAACAGGCCATACGCCCACCTGGATTCCGTCCATCCATCAAGGTCTGCGAGGGCGGATGCAACTCGGGACCTGACTTCCGAAACTGCAAGGGAGGACATGGTTTACCCCCTGCTCGTGAGCCAGATCGTGGGGGAGGCCGATCGACGTCTTCGAGTCCCGCTGTTCTCTTCTTCATCGCCGGAGCTGTACGTGAACCTCAAGTCATCCCAGGCCGCCTGGTAGTCCCTCTTGTACTCCTGGCTCATGGCCTCGTAGCTGTCGTTCAAGCGGGTCGCGAAGTCGGAAAAGATCAGGCTCAGGGTCAACGTGAGGTAGACCTCCCTGAGAGCTGATGGACTCAGGATGAGGTTGGGACGGTTTCCCCTGGAGATGAGCCTGTTCTGGATGATGACGTGAGCCTCGTCCAAGTAGTCCTGGTAGTCCGAGACCGAAGAAAGAGGAGCAGCTCCCGTGGGGTTGAGAGAGCTGACCCGCCTAAAGAGATCGGCGTCAGTGATGGGAGAGTAGAGGCTGACTCGAACCAAGCTGGCGTCGTTTCTGAAGACGTGGGTCACCGAGTCGATAATGAGGGACCATTCAATCCTCCATCCTTCGCCATAAGACAGGCTGGACGATGGAGTGTAGCTGTAGGTTGCTGTGGAGCTGGAGACCGTGATCGAATCGGCGTCAACCTGCTTGGTTCCTGAGCCATCCCAGATGGTGATCGTTCCAGAGCTGGGGGCAACCAATGAACCGTCTTGCCAGATGGGGCAGCTCAACGAGTTGGCCCTCGCCCTCTCCAGCATGTCGGGCAGGAGAAAGCGTGCCGAGTAGCTGGATGTTGCAGCCCCAGAGGGCATCAGGAATTCCTCCAGATCAGTGTTCTACGCGATCAAGATCATGAGATTGTGATATTGGACTTTCTACCTATGTAGATCAGAAAAATGTGTTCTCCAGTCTCTCTGAAGAACAGAGAGACTACAACACGCAAAATTCGCGAAAACACAGGTTGAACCGTTGGACCATCAAGATGACGCGCCGAGGATGAGGATGTCGTAGGAAACACTGTTAGCCCCTCCGGTTTCGGCAACGTACAGCTCATCGGCGGAACCACCCGTGACCGTGATCCCATTTGGATCGTGCCAAAGGAAAGCCCCTCCGGCTGGGATTGTGATTCGGTCAGATGTGTCCGAGAACAGGCCCGAGACTCCGGCGGTCGAGTCCGGCCCCAGCTCCAGGTCATCCCCCGCTGTCGAATTCCTGTTGACGACGAGAACCAGATGGAGTTTGGCGCAGGCGAGATTGTCCCCGCCGAACACCTTCTCCAGACTTCCAGCCAGGTCGAGAACTTCTGAAGCAGAGGCAGAGAGAGTCCGTCGATCGCTGAACACCTCGTCGTAGGAGCTGGTGTCGATCAGATGTTCAATCAGGTGTCGGATTGATCCGCTCTGATTCTCCGAGTTCAGACTCTCGAAGACCTCGGCGCGTACTGTAGCTTTTGTGGTAGCCATGTGTAAACCTCAATCAGGATGCGTCATCGAGAGAGTTCAGAGTCTCGTAGACCACGCGAACGCGAACGGAGCCCACCGTCAGGGCGGTATCCCCATCGGCGGTCTCGGAGGCTGTGCCGGTCAGAACCATCTGCTCGGTCGAGGCCAGCACCGTGGCGTCGCCCAAGAAGTCCGTCTTGGAGTTCTGGGTCAGCGTCGCTGAACTGCCGTACTTGTCCGGGTCGCCAGCCGTCCCGATGCCGTAGGAATCTGTGGTCCCCCCTCCGGTCAGGGCCGCTTCCACGTTCGACTGGACGCTGATGATGCGGCTGGTCGCGGGCATGTTGATCAGGTTGGTTTCGATGGCAGACGGGGAGACGGTGGCCTCGTACACCCGCAGCTCCAGACCTTCTGTCGCGGAACCTCCCACCCGGAGCACCACGTCTCCTGTCCCTGTGCCGTTGCCAAAGATGGAGAGGAGGTCGCCGTCCGCCAGGGACAGCGAAGCGGAGACGCCCCCGTCCTGAAGAACGACGCCATCAACCGAGACTCCGTTGCCGGAGGTGGACTCTTCGATGACGTCGGCCTTGAGACCGGACGAGCCGAAATCCGAGGCCACGGTGCCGGTCGCTTCGATCGGAGCCTGGACCTTGAAATAGGGTACAGATGTAGCCATTATCTATCTCTTGTTTTTGTGTGTGGTCTCGGTACTACCGACGCTTGCCCTGCTCACGGAGCTTGCGATCAACTCGGCGCATGGCCGCCTTGGCCATCTCCTCAGCCTTCTTCGGCTTCACACCGCTCTCCACCAGGGACCGGGCGTTCTCATCGATGATCTGGCGATCTCGCTGTCCTTCGCCGCTCATGTTCAGACTCCCAGGTCGGGGTTGAGGCCCTGGCCCCGCACGGGAGCCCTCTTCTTCTCAGCGGACTTGCGCAGGACGTCTACAACAGCCTCCAAAGCCTCAACCCGGAGACCGGCCTCGCCCGACCCTGGCCCGCCCTTGTCCGCGCGTGCCCTGGCCTCCCGGAGCTTCTTGACGTGCTTGTCCAGCAGCTCCCGGGCGATGTGCGGTGGGCAGGGGTCGATCTTGCCATCGGCAACCAGGGATTCCGCCCACGAGGCGTAAGCCGCTTCGTCGGCATAGGTCTGGGTGTCACCGGCTACCGCAAATTCCCACACAGACAGATGCGCCTTGGCGGTGTTCCTTCCGCCCCCGGGACGACACTCAACGGCCTGGAGGTAGGATCCGCCAGGGCCCCACTCATAGGGGACCTGCATCCTGCCTTGTTCCTCGATCTTCGCCCGAGCATCTGCGAAGTGGATCCGGCCGTCCTTGTCCATGTCGACCCGGTTGACGCCCCGCTCCAGAGGCATCTTGTGCAGTCCCGGGATCAATTTTCCAGCCACAACCGTCCATCTCTTGGGGTTGTAGACGTAAACAAACATGGGAGACGCGGGGCACCAAGGCACCGTTGCGCCGTTGTTTTTCGTCGTGAACTCGGGCACAACCCGGCTCATATCTTCGGTTGTTACCGAGGTTTCAACTACTCTCTTGGCCATACTCTACGTCCTCTTATATGTGTGTGGTGCAAGGGCGCGGACCTCCCCGGAGGCTTCGGCCCCCGGGAGGACGTGTCCGGGTTGGCTTGTCCATCCAGGGGGCCCGCGCCAGAATCAGCAATCAGGCATCAGATACCAGGCTCACACCGGCCGCATCGATGGCCTGGGCTACCCCGCAGTGGTACGAGGTCACGTAGCTTGTGGCCAGATACCGACCTTGACGCACTCGTTCGAACCGCCCCCGGCCGAGGTTCACGATGTTGGGATCGTTCTCGGCTGGCATCTGCGCGTCTGCCCATGCAATCCCTCCTCGCGTGAAAATCCCGCCAGCGCGGTCGGCTCCGGCGTTGGCCGTCGGAACATGATTCGAAACAAAGAAGTCAATTCCAAGATATCGCCCACGATATCCCGAGAGTCCCTGCATGATCACGCCGCTCATGGACTGCGCTGGAAGCACACCCATCGACAGGGCGTCTGATTCGAGGTCTCCCCATTGCCGGCTATGGACGATGGCCAGCATCGGTCCAGCGGCGTTTGCGATATCGAGTGTCGTCTTGGCCGCGAGGACGTCGTTCCATGTTGCGTCAACGCCGCTGGTCCCTTCCGTCGCGGTAAACCCACCGGCAACCGACGCAATCAGGCTGATCAAGGTCTGACTGATGGAGACCACCGCGTCCTGGGCCAGCGCGATGGCGTCGAGTTTGCCATCGGTGATGTACTGCGCCAGGTCGT
The DNA here is from genome assembly GCA_020632795.1 of Alphaproteobacteria bacterium. Lineage (GTDB taxonomy): Bacteria > Myxococcota_A > UBA796 > UBA796 > CAJQPC01 > JACKEV01. The sequence continues at coordinate 427,859 of JACKEV010000013.1, read as the reverse complement.
CGGCCATGTACACCTTGGCGCGGCTGGAAATTGTGATGTCACTTGAGCCATCAATCAGAGCCGTGTTCGCAATTTCTGATCCAGGCGTTGTTGCACTGAGAAGATCGTAGCCACCGAGGCCGACATGCGGAACACGGACTACGTTGGAAGTTGGGCTTGTTGCCGTCGCGTGAAAGAGCGCGGGATGATTCAGGACGCTGTTGTCGCGCTCGGCCAATAGCATCATATATTCGTTAGCCATGACCTCTCCGGCAATGAGATCGCCGATGCCGGATGGTACGATTTCGTTGGCCATGTTCGGCCTCCGTATGTGCGTAGTTGGTTGTCATCCCACTACGACCTGATGACGGAGGCGACCCGGTGGGCTTTCTGAGGGGGTGATACCGAGGCAGTGATCACCCGTGATCAGCCCTTCGTGAAACTCTTCCTCAATTCCCTCCACCGGGACCAATCCCCTGTCCTCTGAGCCTCTTCACGGATCCTTCGAAGTTCAGCGTTGCTGAGGGAACTTGGAGCCCCTGGGGGCTGTGTCCCTGTTGCCGGTGGCCTGGGAGTAGGTCTCGGAGTTGGCGCAGCTCCAGCCTGACCCTGGTCACCGGGAGACAACCAGGGCTGCAAGACCTTGGGCGCGGTAGCGGGGTCGGCCTTGATGCCGGTCAACCAGTCGTTGAGCTTGGGCCTGTCCTTCTGCGGCAACCTGCTGTGCGCCCACTCGGCGGCCTCAATCGCTTCCTGGTCCGTGGTCCCGAGCTGCGAAGCGATGGACTGCCAGCGGCCGAACTTCTGCTCGGCGGCCTGGGCCTGGGCCTGAGCTTCCCGGAGTTGGGAGCCCAGGGTGTCCACCGTGGCCGCCTTCTCCAGCAGGGATTGGTTCTCGATCTGGAGGGACTGGAGCTGAGCCAGAGCCTCATTCTTCGAGGCCACCACGGCTTCAAATCGGCTGTACGGAACCGTCTTCTCTGGAGCTTCTCCCTGTGGAGCCTGGTTGTTCTGCTCATCCATCTGTCACGTCCTCATTCTTCGGGTTTCTCACGCGGCGTAGGCCCTGTTGATCTTCGCGATCTCCTCGATCGCTTTCTCCGCTTCTTGGCGGCTGAGCCCAGGGTGGAGCTGTTGATACGCCGATACGCGATCCAGGAGTCCAGCCTCGATCAGTTTCGACATGCGATCCATCTCGGCGGCCATCTCTGCGGCATCCCTGGGGATGGACTTGTAGTTGATGCGCCAGCCCGACGTAGGCCCGCCCATGAGGCCCGAGACCAGCCTCAGCAACCGCAGGTCGGATCGGCGGAACACCGGCTCATAGGCGCGCTGGGCTTGTCTCTGGCTCTCCCTGGAGACCGCCAGGCTCATCGCCGATCTGACATCCGACTCCCTTCTCGAAACTCCAACCTGGCCAAGAGCCATCTCTGTGATTCTGCGCTCATACCTTTCGATGGAGGCCAAGAGGGTGGAAGGGTCGACGGGAGAACTCCACTGGCCGATCATGGGTTGCCCCTGAATGTCCTCAAGCGGACGGAGGGCGAGCAGGGTAGCAGGATCCGCCTCGACTTCTGCCCGGCGTCCCTCTCCCTCTTCCTCTACGTCCATCCCGAGGGGCTCTGCGCCAAGGATGTATCTCTGGGCCCAGGCCACATTACGAACAGTGTGCTGAAAAAAGCTGTAGAGGACTCCGAGTTGGAGGGCACCCTCGAAAACCTCTCTGCCGCTGTAGGGGTCGAGAGGGTAGCCGGTCATGGAGCTGTGGTACGCGACGTAGGGCAGGACAGCTTGTTCGTTGATTACCCAGGGGTAGTTCTCCCCCGAGAAGTTGCCCCCCAGGATCCTGTCAGAGACATCGTTCCCCCGATCATCCAGTGCGACATAGATCCTGTTTCTGGGATCCACGTTGAGCTTGACCCACTTGTTCTGCGTCTCAGGATCCGGGATCCATTCTTTGACGGACAGGGGCTGTGAGGGTCGGAGAGGGTGGGTGACCACTTCTACGAGATCAGGGGGGATCAACCTCGTAGAGGGCTCCTGATCATCGGTGATGTCAACCCGGACATAGTGGTCGTTCAGAGCCAGCGTGTCTCTCTGAAGTCGTTGGGCAAGTTGCCAATGGCCAGATTCAGAGAGAGCTGCTGCTGCATCTTCTCCCCCGTCTGGAGGCCGCACCTCGGGAATCTCGCGGTAAAGGGCTGCGAGTTGGGAATAGACGTACCAGGCCGGGTTTGAGGTCATATCCGGCGTCTGACACCATGCGGTTGCTCTTGTGGATCCTACAGCTTGGACGAGTCTTTGCCTGACGTCGTTCTCGTGCATGCTGTACATGATCCGCCTTCTCAGACGGGTGTGCTCGACCCTCCGAGCTTCAGCGGGATCTTGCGGGAGGGGAGGCGCGGATGCGGTGTTGGAGATGGCCATCGTCGGAGTGATACCGACAGTCAACGGAATACGATTGTGGGTGTCGTCACATTCCGACGTTGACCTCGGTTGATATAGAAATCGAGCCCATACCTGATAGCGTCAACAAGGTGACCGTGAGGATCTGTTGAGCCTCCCCTGTACTTCTCCATCGCTTCGATAAGGCTGGAACAACGGGGATGGATCGTGAACTGACCTTCTCTCAGCAGGGCCCTGTGGATCCACGTAATTCCCCGCCGGACACTTCCTCGGGGGGAGGCGCCCTTTCCGGTTTTTGCTGTTCTGATGGGCGGTGAGAGGGCCTGATTCCTGCTGAGCCGCATCTCTCGGGTCAGTTCATATGCCAGCTCTTGATTGGATTTTCGATTGAACTTGCCCCTCCCTCCATAATGCGCGATATCGCCTGTGACCCGATTGAGATTCCCCCACTTGAGACCGTGACGCCGCAACATCTTCAGGATGGCCTTGGCGTCTTCGCTTGGTGAAGAGTTTTCTGGAGCTTCGACCAGATCAATGACGTAGACCTGTGGGTACTCTGGCCTTTCATCGACGGCCAAGAGGACAGCGGTTTCGGTGAAGGCTTGTGTTCCGTGATCAATGCCCAAACAGAGAATCTCCTTGCCATCCAATTTGAAATCGGCGACGTGATTCGATTTCGAGAAAACCTCAGTGAAAGCACCGTCAGTAACGATTTCATCCCAGCCCCCATTTATGACGATATCGCGCCAGATCATCGGGACGGACCTGGCCTGTTCCTCAATCCAGGCAGCGTCCATCGGGGTGCCGTCCGGGAGCCTTCTTAAACTCCCATCCTCGTAGCGGAACAACTCCTCGGTCATCGGGTAGTGCAGATCCAGGACCACCTTCTCGGCGCACAGATCCCGCAACCAATCGAGGGGGCCTGGTGCGTTCACGGGGGTCAGGGCCAGGGACAAGTCCCCAGCACGGGTCACCACCCTTCGCTCCAACTCCCTGTAGTGCTCGATGGCACAGGGCTCGTCTATGAGGATGTGGTCCAGCTCTGCCCCAGCATGAGCGAGGGGCCCTTGGCGCATGGTTCTCCATCCGACAGTGGAGCCGTCCTCGTAGACGATAGTGGGGCTGTCTTTTCCCCAACCCTTGGCCATGTCCCAATTGGGGCTCTTCACGACCCTGGACCAGTCAATCATCGAGTGAAAGATCCGCTGAAGAGGGACAGCCTGCGACCACGAGACCGTGATGATCCACTGGTGGGTTGGGCCCCGTCGAGAGTTCCAATCAGGTCTGCATGGGTGAGACTTCGTGGCCCTCATCTGCACATCGGCCAAGGCGACGAAACTCTTTCCACCTCTGTTACCCATGCGGAGGAGCTTCCGCCGCGCAGTGGAGCTGAGGTATTCGCTCTGCGCCCTGGTCCACCTCGCATACGTCAACGGATGCCGCTCTACGTGTTCCTGGAGCTGGCGGACAGCTTGCAGAGCCTGGACCAGGCCCCCCCTACCCATCTTCCCCATCGCCGAGAGCTGCCCGCAACCGAGACCGGAGTTGATCTGGCAATCCCGAAACGCTGTCGATGACCAGCTCGACGAGGGCCCCCTCGTCAAGATGAGCCATCTCGGCTTCCTTGAGGGCCAGGTCCCGCAGGCGGATGGACTCGACGATCTCGTGTTCGCGGGCCAGGAGCCGGTCAGCCGCGACATAGCTGTGGCCTGCTTGGGCCTGTCTTCTCATGCGGCGGACTTCGACGAGGACCGCTTCCAGGGAGGTATCCAGCTCCTCATTCTCGTTCTCGTCGACTTGCGGGAGAGGAACCCTGTCGAGGCCGAGCACCTTGCTCTCCATGTCCAGGAGCCTGGCTGCTGGGGAAAACTTCTCGGCCTTCTCAGCCTTCCTGGCCACCCTGCGGAGGTCGGCCAGGAATTTCGCCCGTCGCCGAGGGAGGTCTTTGGCTTCTTCATCGGCCAGTATGTCGAGCACCACATCGCGGTCGCGGTAGATCGTTCTCTCGGACCATCCCGTCTTAGCTACCAGCTCCTGAGCAATTTCCCAGCTCCATCCCCTGGATCGGATGGCATCCTCAACGGCGCGGAGCCTCTGCTTCTTGGTGAGCTTGTTTGTCATCGTCCGTCAGATTGCCGGAACTTTGGGGATTTTTTGCGAAACCGAGCGAGAGAAGGTCGATATACAGCACAGTGGGCGGTAGGTCGCCGGTTCTCACACTCGTTGTGTGTTACCGAGCATCACCGTCACCGTCACCATGCCAACAGATCGTCGTAGTCCATCTCGCCCCCGATGATCGGCTGAGAGAACGCGAACCCCTCTTCTTCCTGGTCCTGTTCCCACTCCCACTTCTCGACAACTTCTTGGACTCGGGACCGCAGGACTTCGAGCTGGGCCTCGTTGTACCTGTCGCTGAGACCTGTGGGCCTGATCCTGACCGTCAAGCCATCCCAGCTATCCCTGTAGATTTCCAGGCTGTGGTCGATGGTCCTCTTGTCCCTGCGATGACGGGAGGTGAGTCGATACTCCGCTGTCCGATCTCGACTTGATCGATAGGAGAGGGTCTCGATGCGGTAGCCCAACTTGCGCAGCTCCCCAACCCTTCCGCTGATGTTCTCGATGTAGGTGGCCTCCCTGATCTCGGCCGTGGTCATGCTGTTCGGCATTGCGTTGGTCAGGGCCTGGAGTACCTGCTCTGCTTGGCCGGCGACCTTGAGCCTGGGCATCTCCGGCTTGTTGACGCAGGTAGGTTCCATCAGGTCGAGGATGGTGGCGTTCATGGAGCCACCTCTTCCTCTGCGCCCTCGCGATGATCACGGGTGATCATCTTGGCCAGGAGGTCGTTGCTGTGCTTCTGACAGGCAGCCCACTTCTCGGCGGGGTGGACTACCTCTTCTGAGCCCAGGACCGTTGTGAGGGATTCTACGGCTTCCTGGGCCTGTCCCTTTGCCCTGGCCAGGTGTCGTGCGGCTGTTCGTTGGCCGACGAATTCTGCGGCTCCGTGGGCCCTTATGCTCTTTCGGGCGGCCGTGAGTTGGGCGAGGGCGGATCGCAGGAGATCCTGTTTGTGGGGGTGGGGCATGGTACGTCCTCTTCTGTGTAGATGCGATGTGTCACACCTACATAGAGGACGGCATAGGAGGATTATTGAGCCCTACTCTTTCTTCTCGCAGTCCGCCGGGGGGTTGTAGTCGTAGCCGTCCCGAGATGGAGGGGGATCGAAGCACTTGGGCCAGACGGTGGATGAGTCGTACAGAATGTCTTTCAGAACGGCGTCACAAATATCTGCATCGTTCGCTTGGGTATCGGTGAATACTGTCCCCCGAAAATCAGACGACCCAAGATTGGCACCGCAAAGGGTAGCCCCCTGGAGATGTGCGCCTTGGAAGACCGAACAGGGCAGTTTCGCACCCGTAAAATCAGCCTTCAACAACACCGCACGAGAAAAGTCTGCACCCAAGAATCGGCGTTCCAAATCATCTTCCTGCTCGGTGGCCAGGAGTGGTCCACCGAAACACAAATACGAGATATTTCCGACACCCATCATCCGGGGGACCTTCACGAAAGTTTCGCCAAAGTCGGCCGATGGTGCGACTGAATCCGTGAAGTTCGCCTTAGTAATTTCGGATCCATGAAAAACGGATCGACTACGATCAGTCGATCCGTCGTAGCCACTGGAAAAAAGTGCGCCGATATTGTCATGGAAGACCGTCATGGTGAAGTCCACGTCATAGAGTATCGAATGTCTCAACCGAACTCCTGACATTCCTGCACCAGACAGGACAACTCCTGACAAATTCGAGCCATCCAAAGTGGCATCATTCATCGTCGTGTTGCTGAGATCAGCTCCAGAAGCATTGATGTCAGTCCAATCGACCGCCATGAAGTTCGATGCTCCCGACAATTGGCTTGAAGAAATGTCGGGCGAAACACCGTGTACCTTATCTATTTTAATCAATTCCAAGGCCGCCTCTGAACGCGCCCTCAAGCTAGCCGCCATAGGACATCTTTCAGATGGTGTCTCATCAGGATCACAGGCTTCTTCATCGTAGATGGTCGAGATGAGTTGTGTTCTTCTGGCTGCTTGAGATTCCCTTTCCGATATCTCATTCTGTTGGGTGAGACCTTGGACCTGGGCTTGTACAGCTCTGGTCTGTTCGACCATGATTCTGTTTTGACTATAGAGGAAGTATAGCGTCACACCGCCAACGGACAGGCTGACAATCCCAGCGACCACGGCACTGTAAAAGATGCGGTTGAAGTACGCGGCCAGTGCATTTGACGTGGCTTGGGCCAGTTTCCCAACCATATCCTCCTGATCTTTGTCGTTTAGTGGTGGTTGGGATGGCCGAAGCCGTTTGTAGGATTCCCAACCGACATCGAACAACCGCTCGATCTGTTCGGTGATGCGCCAACTTCCCACAACGGACGCGAGGAAGGCATTGCCTGCTCCATGCCACCAAAGGCGTCTGCGAACTTGTTTGAGGTCTCTCTTGAGCCCGTCGGCCTCCGTCGTCTTGGTTTCGAGTTCTTCCTCTGTCTCGGTGAGCTTGGCTTCGGTCTCGGTCAGCCTATCCGTGTTCTCCTGTAGGCTGGTCTCCAAGGCTTGCCGTCGGGTCTCCAGTTCGACCATCTTGGTCTCCAGACGTTCTACAGCCTTCCTCTCTGCCTGTAGGCTGGTCTCCAGGGCCTTTGCTTGCTGGCTTGCTTGGTCAGCATCCTTGCGAGCTTGGCGGGCTTGTGCGCTGAGCCGTGCTCCTTCGTCCCGGAGAGCTTCGTTGTCTGAGGCGAGGCGCTTCTCTGCGGCGCGTAGTGCTTCTACCTCGGCCTGGAGCTGTTGGAGCTGCTCGACGTCGACCTGGCCCTGGTCCTCCTGTTGACCAGGGTCAACAATCTCGCCCTGGCCCTCCTGGCCTTCCTGAACCGCCTGGCCCTGGTCCTGTTCCCGCTCTGACATCGCCTTCTCAAGCTCCCAGATTCATCGCCAAGGGAGCCGATAACCCGGATGGCGGGGGTGGGCCGGCTTCCCCCTGGAGACCTTGCCGTCGTGGCGGCAAAAAACCCCTCCTCGGCAGGATGTCCGAGAAGGGGGGTCATGGGCCCTCCTTTGGGCCCTCCTTTGGGCCCTCCTTTGGGCCCTTCTTTGAACCCTCGGAGAGCCAAGCCTGCGCAACAGCTTCAGCGACATCTCGATCGGCGAAGAACAATGTTGTCTCCTCACCCACGGTGATTTCGAACCCATCGTGAACTGTCGTGATATCCGAATGCCTGCGGGTTGTGGTCTTGCCCGTTGCCTTGGCGCGAGCCAGGCCAGCCGCGATTTTCATGATGTCCTCCTGATTGTTGCCAACTAAAGGATGTCGACCGAGACAGCATCCAGATCCATCTCGGTCATGTTGCTGCCCTCGCCGATGCCATGCGGGCCTCTGCGATCTCCCTGGCCTGTCGCACCTGCCGACAGTTTGCCGAGGCGATACGCCAGCTATCGCCGACAGAAACCGCGTAGTAGGTGGGCTCACCCCCAGTGATACCGGCCGCCGTAGCGCACATGGATCGCGACCACGTCCGGCGTCAGAGGGTCGACATAGGTACTTACGCCCCCCCATCTCCCGTTTCCATCCGTGTCCGAGATCACGAGCACCCCCTCGCGCATGTAGGGCCGATAATCCGCCGCAACATACCAGGAACAATGCTCGATCTCGCGAATCCTGTATGCCAGGGACGTACCTGTAATATCATGCAAATCTTGCATGGTAGTTTCTCCGATTTGCCGGGGATATGTGGTTTGTTCTTTTTTTCTGCCCGACACACACAATATGACCACCTTCACTCGGTTTGTCTCGGGTCACTTATGGTCACCGTGTGTAATATCTGCGATTTTGAGCCAAAAACGCACATTTTTAGTGATATCGTCACACAACCGTAACCTTGGATAATAACTTGAAATCACAGGGTTAAAATTGGCTTGTCGCCAACGTGACATGATGGAAACATTGAGAGAATGAATACAAATGTGACCCTGACACGGGGGACGCGCGGCGGTATCATGAGGAAAACAGGAAGCAACATGCCCACCCACAAACAAATCTCGGCTGCCATCCCCGCTGATCTCGCGCGGAAGGTCAAGATACTGCGCATCCGCGCGAAGAGGTCGAACGCCGATATCGTGACGGAGGCACTCCGGCTGTATCTGGCCCACTTGGCCGACGCCGCCGCAACCCCCTGAAGCATAGTCGCCCCCCGGCCACAACACTTGGGGGGCGACAAACACGGAAGAACTCTGATGAATGATACCGACGCCGCTGAGAAGACGACCCACATGACCACAGAGATGGTCGTGCGCGGAATTCTGGCTCCGTACAGATGTGCCGTGACCACTGCGATCGCAGCCTCGATCGATGGACGCGCGGACTACTACCTCTGGGACGGGGATGTATGGGACGCCGAACGCAAGGACAGCGTCCCCGGTCGATTCTGGATCCCCGCGCTGTTCGGGGGCGCGCGCGTGGCGCAGGGTCTGCTCAAAATGATGCGCGCCAAGAAGATCACCCAGGACGAGGCCCAGGAGCGGATGGCCCGTTGGCACACGGGCCTCGGGAAAGATCAGGTTTCAGCCTTCTTGTCGGCGTATGCGGAGATTGACCACCTCTCTGCGGCTGAGCAGATGGACCGCTATCGGGCGCTCTCGGCGGCAACCGGGTTGCAGTGGGGGGTGTGGGTCAGCTCGGGGGGGAAATCTGTCCACGGCTACCTCCTCTATGACCAGCTCGTTGCCGCCGATGATCCCGTCCGCGATGAGATTCAGCGGCTCATGATCGTCTGTCTGGAGGGCGACACCCACATCACCGACAAGAGCAGGCTGATGCGCCTCCCGGGCTACGCGGGCGCGGAACGGCCCCAGCCGGTCCTGCACTACGATCCTGACGCCCGCTATCCCGCAGAGGTCATCCGGGACCGGCTGCGCGCCTACGCGGCCGAGCTGGGGATCGGCGATATCGAGACAGCCATCGATGCCCTGAAGCTGGCCGAGCGGCTGGACAACGCCGCGCTGAAGGATGGGGGTGAGGCCAGGGCAGAGATGCGCGCCCACGCGGCTCTGCTGCGCCGAACCCGGGGTTCCCCGGCGTCGCAGGACATGGAGCTGGCGCGCGCCATGCTCCGGGGCGGGGACATCGCCATCGCGCGCCAGGGCGCGGCGCGTGGAGATATCGTTGCCGACGGGATCACCCCCGGCGGCTACCGGAAGGCCCGGGTCGACATGGCCAAGGATCCCAGGTTCTCTCCCTTGTTGCCCCTCTTCTCGGGGCTGGGGGCCGGCGGCCAGATGGCCGTCCCATGCCCCCTGCACAACCACAGTCATAAGGGCGGTAGACCGGGGACTATTTGGGTTCATGCCAACGGGGCGCGGGGTTTCAACTGCAACGGGCGTGGGGAGGCGTATGTAGACGTACCTGGCGTACCTGGCGTACCTGGCGCGCGAGCCGAGCCGATGCCGGAAAGGGAGACGACCATTCTCTCCGAGATAGTCGATTCTCTGGAGCCGGGTGGCTTCCCCGACGGGGACGATGCTGACCAGGGCCCGATGGTCGAGGTCGACGATCACGTCGAGCAGCTCCAGGAGGTCTACTGGGCCCCCGCGCATGGCTGGGGGCTTCTCCAGGATGTTGAGGGGTTCGATTCCGAGATTCTTGGGTTACGGACCAACGCCGAATATGGCGAAAAGTGCGTTCTCCAGTCTCTCTGTTCTAACAGAGAGACTACAGCACGCAAAAAACCCGATAACGATGGAGAGACAGGGAATACCAGCGACCTCAAGATAGATCGCGTAGACAACGCAGAGAGGGAGGCGGACGAAAGACTGCGGGACCTCGGATCGGGGACCGTCCATTGCATCCGAGGTCCCCACCACCACGTCGCCAAGAAGGGGGGGAAAGAGGCAACCAGCAGCCGCTTGGCGTGCATGTCATATCGCTGCCCGACCTGCGGGCCACGCCAGCAGCATGTGCTCCAGGCAAGCGCACGGGTCATCGTGCGCCGATACCTGGAAGACCATCCTGGAGAGTGGACCGCACGGAGAATCGAGATACCGACCCGATTGCTCCCCAGGGCAGCCCAGGATGCCTTGGCCCGATGGCAACGAAAATCACCAGAGGACCGTCTCTATGTCGGGATCGGGACTACCCCCGAGACGTGCTCATACATCGTGATGTGGCGCGGTGCCGAGCATGTCCCCCAGGGCGCCCTGCATCGGCATCTGCTCCACTTGGGGGCTGTGGAGGAAGGCGGCGCGCTCCCAGACGCCGCAGAGCGCATGGTCGCGGCGGCCGAGCTGGACGCATGGACAGAGGGCAAGCGCAGAGCCACCATCCTGCGGGGAAGCCCGGAGATCAAGGCCGCTATCGCCGAGCTGCGCGATCGGGTTCTGGGGCGGTCCCGGGCTCGCAAGCAGGGCGACAACCCCGTCGATGAGAAGACATCCATCCGCAGCTACGACTCTGCGGCAGAGGTCAGGGCAGAGGCCGAAAAACGGGCCCATGCCGACACCCGGACCGTGGACGAGGGGCCCGACGGACGTTCGGGGGGGTATTCCGTCCGATGGGCCTTCCTGGACGGAGAGACCCCCCCGGCTGCGGTCCTGGCATCGATGGAATCAGACGGCTTCTTCAGGCTGGCCACAGGCCGACGTCGGAAACCCTGGACGGGCGGTATTCCCGTCATCTGGATCGTCCCGCCCATCGAAGAGGAGGACGTAGCATGACCAACCAAGGCAAGGTGCATGCTCTGCATGAGCCGGTCCTGCTCCCCGGGGAGAGGTACTACGCGGAGTCGATGTACGACCCGGACTGCTGGGTGTGCGGCCAGCGGATCCCGGTCCGTTCCCCCATCGCGTGGCAGAAAGGGCAGCCCATCGCAAAACGCAAGTGCCGCCACATCGCGTGCGTCCCCAGCCATGAGCAGCACGAGCAGAACCTCCGGCTGGGGATCGAGGAAGACAGGCTGGATCGGCTCAACCGGTTCGGCGACGCGCTCTGGGCCCGGATGCAGGATCCCGACGAGAGAGCGGTCATCCTGCGGGTGGCGTCGGAATGGCAACGCCAAGCAGCTCAGCCCGAGCAGCGCAAGGCCGGCGCCGGCCAGGTGCTCCGGTTTCCCGGGGGCTGAGCAGGATACTAGAATCTGACCGGGGGGAGTTGCGCTCCTGGTTGCTCTCCCGGGAGATCTGGGTCATGGATCTCTGGCCACAGCCCGGAGAGCAAGTATCATGGCTATATGGGACCTCTTCTCGAAGAGGCAGAAGCGGAAGAGGGGGGAGGTCCCCGACGTCTACACCTATGACGAGCTTCCTCAAAAACTGCGAGTTCAGATCGTCCATATCTGGCGTTCAGTCCTGTCGTGGGTTCCGCCCCACGATGTCTTCTGGGAGAGGGTGGCAGCCGTTATCAGGCGCGAAGTAGGGGTATTTCGGCTCAATCATGAGGATGACCCTGAGCACGAAATAGCGCGCTACTTCCTTGAAGAGAATGATGTTGAGTTGGCCTTGGATGTGGTCGAGGTAGTATTCGGCGTTGCTCCCATAGCCCGCAGGCAAGGGTGGGAGACGCGCGATCAGACTCCAGAGGCAGGGGTGGAGGAGCTGAATCAGAGATTCCGATGGCACGGTGTCGGGTACAAGTTCGAACAGGAGAAGATCATCAGGATCGACTCGGAGTTTCTGCACCGGGAAGTCGTGAAACCTGCCCTTGCCATCCTCCACAACCCAGAGTTCGCTGGCCCCAATGCCGAGTTCTTGAAGGCCCACGAGCACTACAGGCATGGTCGCAATCAGGAGAGCCTGGTTGAGGCTGGAAAGGCTTTGGAGTCCACCTTCAAGGTGATCTTCGACCGTCGCGGGTGGCCCTACGATCCGAGGAGAACCACGTTGAGCGGATTTGTGGATACAGCCTATGACAAGGGGCTGATCCCCGAGGACGTAAAGAACCAGTTCGGGGGCCTTCGCACCATCCTCCAGAATGCCCTCATCCTCCGCAACCGGCGAGCTGCTCATGGAGGAGGAGCGGGGCGCCCTCCGATACCCGGTCATGTGGTCACGGTGAACCTCAACTTGACCGCGTCGCTGATCGTCTTCTTGGTCGAGTGCGATAGGGCGATGGCGTAGGAGCCGAATGCCGCACCCTGGCCGATTCCTCTTTGGAGAGATGATTTCATCTGATCCACCAATTTTCTACTCTGGAATCGTAGGTTCAACCAGGTTTATTGGCCTCTCCGTGGACGCCATCGACGAACCGGTCGGTCCTGCCCACGATCCAGGTAACGACTCTATGTAGTTGATATTTCTATAGAACCGTTTCTGGAAAGTTTGGATCGCAACCAATAGATCGTTCTGGGATCGCCAGGTAACGGTTCCCTGACGGGGGCGTGTGACGTTGCCATAGCGAACCGCGAGACCTGGCACTGACGCCAGGGTCGCCGGCCGCCCGCAGGCAACGCCATCTCAAGATCAACTGAAAGAATCCGCCGGCCGTGGAGCCAGGTGGTACGCCATTCCGATCCTTACAGGACTCTATGGCGTAAGTTGCTTAAATATATGATTAAATCAGGTCATCGGGGATAGCGGCCCGAGAAGCCCAGACCATCCAGCAAGGAGGAAAACATGTATTCGAATTCATGATGGGCCAGGGCGAGGCCCGGATGCAGGATACCAGAATCTGACCGGAGGGGTTGATCCCGAGGCCGGTCTGGGTCAAGGAGAGGGTGAAACCTCTGCCCCCTGGACTCGATGGCCCTCAGCTCACCCCGAACCAAGACGATCAAGCGGCTCTTTGCCTTGTCGGCCAACCAATGCGCCATGCCAGATTGCGAGGCCCCTCTGGTCCAAGGAGATGTTGTCGTCGGAGAGATCGCCCACATCTGCGCCAGAAGCCCTGATGGGAAGCGATACGACCCCGACCAGGAGGACGAGGAGAGGCACGGATTCGGAAACCTCCTGCTCCTCTGCGCCCCATGTCACAAGACCATCGACGGGGAAGACTCCCACGCGGCGTACCCTGCCCATGAACTGCGGCGTATCAAGGCAGAGCACGAAGCCAAGAACGCCCAAAGCCAAAGAGTTAACCTCGACGACGACCAGGCTGATGGATTTCGAGATGCGTACATCAACTCGGTGATTCAAACGGCCAATATCTCGGGGTTCCAGAACCAGGGTGGGCAAGTCATTGGCATTCAGAACAACCTGACTTCCGAACAAGAGTCAAGATCAAGGCAGGCTATTCAGAAGTTAGAGGAGTATCTGACCGCATCAGTGAAGCGGAACCGTTTCGTCTTAGGCAGTCAATTCCGAATTCCCCGTAGATTCCCTGAGTGGCACTCAGAAGATTTGAATCACGGAAACATCAACCATGTGAAAGATGGCACAATCGAGCTTTCATTTGACCAGATTCTTCTTGGACGCTGGATTCACGAGGGTGCCGTCCCCTTGGAGTTCATCATCGAGGGTTTCATCAAGAGAGGTGAGCATCTGATAGTTCCTGCCGACGCAGTAATCAGCGTAGCCCCCCACGCGAATACAAAACGCGGCTTGAGCCTCTACCTCGATGGAATAGTCGAATGGGACGGCTTCCGATTCTTGTTCAAGAGATAGAGCGCAGAAGCCTCTTCATCTCAAGCGTGTCGTTCTGCTTGGCGTACTCGATGCAGACATCCTCGTACATGCCTTCCGCAATGAAGGCGAGGACGATCTTCTTGACGGTCTGGTAGCTGATACCCATGCGGTCTTTCAGAGACTTCTCAAAGCCGCTGATGGAACCCTCGTTGTCGAACTTGTGCTGGAACTGGTCGAAGGTCTCTTCGCACAGGTTCAACTCCTCCTCACCCCACCCGAGTTGAATTGCAAGCTTGGTAACAGGGGCAGTATCCTTGGGGAGAACGTCGGCCAAGCGTTGAATCTGCCACTGGAGCTTAGCGAGTTGTTCTTCGTTGTTGATGGTGTTCATGTCGTTTCCTTTGGTTCGTCAGGGGAAGGCGCCCTGGGAGGATGGTAAAGGGCTGCTCTTCCAGTGGCTTCCAGCACAACACGAAGTCCAGCGTTCTCGTCAGCGTGCCCGAGGTGGAACTCCCATCGCTTGACCACGTACTCGTCCTGAGAACTGTGGATGGTGATCCTCATTCCCTTGTACAGCGGAATGAAGAAGTGACCCGGCAGGGAACCGAGTTTCATGCCTTCGGTGTCGTAGAATCGCGTCCAGTAGACGTCGTCCATCTTGTCCTCTATTGGTGTCCCGCGATCTATTACTGCACACCCGTACACAGGTCAAGATGTTCAGTAAATAATCTTGACGCGCAAAGACCAGAAAGGAATCCCCACCTCCTTGGTCGCCGGCTACGAACGCCGGCTCTCAGTGATCTCTGCTACACTCCGGCTCCCCACCTTCAGGGTTGGCCTGGAGGGAGGGCGGCCCTCCAAGGAGGTAGCAACTCCCCGGAGGGCCTGGAGCCAAGCTGAAGGAACCAGCATGACCCCTGAGAAAGACGCTTGCACGTCAGAATCCCCAATAGCCGGCGCAGAGAGATCCAGCCGGCCCATCCCCCACGCCGAAGAAGCCCGAGCCATCCTTCATGCCATCAGCAACGCGGCTGAGGTACTTCAAGCGACCGCCGAAGAGGCTGCCGGGGATGTTCACCACGACAAACTCAAGCGGGACGACCTCCTGGTCGTTCTCGGCCGCCTCCAGGCCCTGGGGGACCTCATAGGCCAGGAGCTGGCGGTCCTGGGAGAAGTCGCAAAGGATGATCGACCCCTCGAAGATGAGGGAGAAGAGTAGGCCCTACAGGACCGCCTGAAGATCCGACAACACGGCGGGGGTGATCATCGGAGGCAAGCTCAAAGCCCTGGTGGTCATCCCCGTCTTCCTCTTCTTCCTCCCCGTCGTCGTCTTCCTCTGGGGTCGGCGTCGAGCTGCCCTCCGGCGTCGACCAGAAGGCCGGCGCTCTTCCGCAAGTTCAACAAGGCTCCAGCCGAGAAGGAGGCCCTGGACACCATCCTCGACGACGGAGAGGGCAACAACCAGGGGATGCTCTCCGGCGGCCACCCTGGCGAGGACCGCAGCCGGAAGATCAGCCGCGCCTGGAACAGGGGCTTGCCACGAGTGCATCCCCGGGTGGTCCCAGGTTGCCACGTCATTCGAGGAGCCAACGACCCAGCCCCGCTTCTCAGCGCGCTTGGCCTGGTCAACGGCGTTTCGGACCACCGATCTGATGACGATGTAGCTGTAATTACTCAAACTTGAGATGGCGGGATCCCAAGGTCGAGTCCCCTGATTTCGGGCCAGGATTCCCATGAACACGGCCTGAAGAACATCGTCAGGGTCAAGGCCAGCAGCGCGAACCTGGGAAGCCCAACGACGCCGGAAGATTTTTTCAACCAGGCCCCGTTGGGCGGGGTCGGCCAGGTCAACGCCGAACGGGGGCGCGGGGGTGGTCATCATCAACGTCCTCACTTAGCGATTTGTATTTAACGATAACCACCATCACCGAGCCATCGAAAGCCGGCCTTTCGCGCCGGCATCCGGGGCTCCAAGACGGCGAATTCTGCCTCAACGAAGCCTTGACATAAAACCGATCATACGCGCATACGCCCTCTAAAAACCTATGATATTGCTGGACAAATCATCACCGTCATGGCTTTGGGAGCAGAGGGTCGCTCCGCTCGGCGGCCGGGCTCGAATCCAGTCTCCCCGACCATCACAAAACCCTCGGCCACCGTCGGGGGTTTCTTGATGGTCGGGGCGGTCCCGGAAGGGAAACACAGCTCCTGCTGGAGGACCTGACGCGAGGGGCGCGCGGAGGCGAGCACCGTAGCGCTCGCGAAAGCCACGTGGCCGCCGGACGAGCGGCTCGGAGCGCCCGTCAGGCCATCGCAGCAGACGACGCCGCAGGCCTCGACGCCGCGGTTCTGCAGCTCGCATGTGGACAGGCCGCTGCCGTCCAGCGACAGGACCACGTCGCTCAGCCGCTCGCTGCGGCGCGGACCCTGCTTCACGGACTGCACGCCAGAGCTTCACGCTCGGATTCAGCGCGAGCCACCCACCCCGAAACGCGCGAGCAGCCCGGTCCTCTCCGAGTGTTCGCGGTGGGGCTGGCCTTCGCTCATCTCGCTGAGCGGTCGGCCTGTTCGGATGGCGAGGCCATGTCCTCCACCAGCGGCGGGCTCGCGCCCCGGCGTGCCGAGACACGGAAGGCCCGCGGCGATGCGCCGACCTCTCGTCGGAACGCCAGGCTGAACGCGCTCTCTGACTTGTATCCAAGCTCAAACGCAAGCTCCCCGATTCGGCGATCCGTCGTGCGCAGCGCGTCCTTGGCGAGCGACATCCGCCACCGGAGCGCGTAGGTCAGCGGCGGGTGGCCCACCAGCTCCTTGAAGCGCGTGGTGAACGCCGTCCGCGACATCCCAGCCACGCCGGCGAGCTCGTCGAGGGAGGTGCCCTGCGCGACGCTGCCGTGGATGTGCCGAAGGGAGGCGCCGATGCGGGGGTCGGCGAGCGCTTTGAGCCAGCCCGCTCGGTCGAGCGCGCGCCCATCCCCGTCCAACCACCGTAGCGTGTAGGTGAGCACGAGCTGGGCGAGCTGGTCGAGCACCCGAAGGCGACCCGGCTCATCCTGGCGCACCTCGTCCACCAGGAGACGGATGACATCGCGAAGCGCGCCGGCCCCCGCGGCCGGGATCCGGACGAACATGGGCAGACACTCGAGGAGGTGGACGTTTGTGGCGTCCACGTCGAAGTGGCCGCCTATCGCTTGGAGTACGGGCGTCGCAGAAGCGTCGCCGATGATGGTGGTCCGTGCGTCGTTACCGCTGAACAGGCTGCGCGCGACGAGTGGCCGGGCTGCGGCGTCACTCGCCATCTCGTAGGGCGGCGGGCGGGTGAGCAGGAAGATGTCCCCCGCGCGAAGCGCCTCCGCCGGTCGTCCCGGGAGGAACAAGCCACATCCACCCTGGACGATCACCCCGAACTTGATCCCCGCGTGGTCGGTGAACGCGAGCCTCCACGGCCCGTGGGCGCGGAGCTCCGCGGCGATCGCTGCGCGCGGTCGAAGGAGCGTGAGGACGTCTTGGAGGGGGTCGCGGGGGGAGGCCATGTGCTGGACTCTACATCAAGTAATCGGTGCTTCAGATTATGGTGCGGGTGGCCTCTGGGGTCTACCTTGCACCCGTCACCGATGGACCCCACCGCGGGGAAGGGAAGGCTCTCATGCAACTTGCACTCTGGATTGCCTCCGGCCTTCTTGCGTTCGCAATGGTCGGAGCGGGCGGCATCAAGCTCGCCGTGCCGCGCGTCAAGCTCATGGAACGGATGCACTGGGCACGCACGTGGACCGACGGCCATGTACGGCTGCTTGGGCTCGCGGAGGTCCTCGGCGGCATCGGGCTCCTCCTTCCGTGGGTGACGGGTATCGTGCCGATGCTGACCCCCATCGCTGCCGTGTGTCTCACCCTCCTGATGGCGGGGGCGGTCAAGACGCACCTCGACCTCAAGGAGCCCGTCGGGGCACCCCTCGTCCTTGCTGCCCTCGGCGTGTTCATCGCGATCGGGCGCTTCTCCGGGCTCTGAAGAGGAGGTCGCGATGACGTTTCAGATGATCGCCTGTGTGATGACCCTCGCCGGCAGCGTGCTCGGCCTTCGTTTCATCTTCGCCGGCGCGTCCATTCTCGAGGAGTGGGCGATCGAACCGACGCAGGGCGCGCTGATCGTATGTCGTCGACTCGGCGCGCTCTACCTCGGCCTGGCCGGCGCGTTCTTCCTCGGTCGTACAGCGGAACCGTCCGAGCTTCGCACGGCGTTGTGCCTGGGGATCGGGGCGGCGAGCGCGGCGTTGGCCGCTCTCGGGATCTTCGAGTTGGTGGTCGGGCGGGTGCAACGTCGCGTGCTCATCTCGGTGACCGCCGAGGTGCTCCTCGCCGGGGCGCTCGTCTGGGTCGCATTGAGCGGCGCGTGACCCCGGTCTGTTCTGGTCGGGCGTCGGCGTCACGCCCTGCGGTGGGGCCGTTCTCGGGGCGACCCTTCACCCTTGCCCAGGAGCAACGCCTGAATGCAAGTCACGCGGCCTGCCTCGCCACCGGGACCCCAGCCTATTCGTGCTACAATCAGGCTTGGCCTGATGTCCAGGTGTGCAGAGCTGGGGCTTGCCTCGGCCAACAGACTGTCGGGATCGCGGAGCCATCAGGACAGGCCCGACTACAACCTGCTGAACGAGGCGGCGGCCCACGCCCGAACGCGGGTGCGGGGCGCCCTGGTCATGGAGACCGACTCGCTCAAGACGCGGTGGCCGGCGGAGCAACGGACCCCAGACGTTTCGAACTCGCAGAGGGGAAGTTGACCCGAGCAGCGGCCTCTTGGCGACCATCACGCCTTCCGATCGCCTCAAAGCTCTCGCAATCGTGGCAACCAATACCCTGGCTCCCGGCGCTCGTGAGCGATGGCGACTGCCACGAGTCGAGGGTCGGTCACATAGACGAGGAGGTAGGGGAAGCGCTTGAGCCGCACCCTTCGGATTCCATCGGGCAGCATGCCGAGCAGCCAGGGTCCCCCAGCTTCAGGAAACTGCTCCACCAGCTCAATCGCGTCGACGAGGTCCGAGAGGAAGCGGTCACCCATCCCAATGCGAGCGTCATCGTACCAGGCCGCCGTCAAGCGCTGCTCGCGCGAGGCCGCCGGATGAAACTCAAGCACGTCGAGCGCGCAGGAAGGCGCGCGACTCCTCGATGGCTTCCCGCCACGGAACCGTCTCCACCTCTCCTCGGCGGATCTCCTCAACCCTGCTCGCTACTTCGGACGCCCAGGCCTCTTCGACTTCGTTCGGAGCGGGCTCGGGCTCCAAGCTGTCGAACAAACGATGAGCCAGCTCAGCCCGCTCGGCCTCAGACAGGGTCATCGCTTCCTTGAGGATGGCTTCCGCTTGACTCATATGTTGATTCTATCCTCTGAGGCAGCCCTGACGCCACCGCAACGCGCAGCCTCCATCGTCAGCCCGATGCCCGCCACCCAGAATGTTCGACAATCATCCAATAGGCCCGAACATCCAAAAAAATCCTTCGGCGACGGCAGGGAGGGCTTTCTTGATGGTCGGGGCGAGACAGGAAGCCGCCCTCACCAGAGACTCGCTCCGCTCCCGTCGTCGTGCTCCTACCGGGGCGTCGTCGCTGGGGTGGCGCTCAGTCCGGGCAGATCAGCTCCGCCGCGCTGCGCGCGTCCGCCTCGGGGCCGCCGAAGGTCAGGTCGAGGGTGCAGCGCTTCTCCCCCTTGGTGAAGACCGCGTGGCTGCCCTCGGGGCCGTCCGCGGCCATGCCCAGGTCTTCAGCGTAGCCCTGCCGTCGAAGGTCCGCCGCGATGGACGCGTGGTTCTCCATCACCGGTCCGCGGGGCCCCTCATAGGTCAGCACGCACTGTCCGACGCCGCCCTGGCCGACCTTGAGCTCGCCATCCTTGCCGGCCGCGCGTGCCTGGTCGCAGGGGGTCTTCGTCTCCACGGGCGCCGTCTTCGCAGCGGGCGGGGTGGACGGCGCGGCGGGCTCCTCAGCTGCGCAGCCGACGGAGAGGACCAGCGCGAGGAAGAGAGAGGTTCGGGACATGCTGTCTCCTGGCGCCCCAGGGGCGGGGCCGGTTGAGCGCCCCCGAGGGGGCGGAGGGTGTCTGGCTGCGACCACCGGTCGGGACGATCTCCCAGGGTGGGGCTCCACCACAAGGTATGAGGCTCGTTGTCGCGCGAATGTCGCGGCCTGTCGGGCTTTGTGAGGGGCAGGGGCCGGTGGCCGGGGTCGGGCAGGCTACGCCCCCCCCGGCCCCGCTGGCGACCATGAAGCGCTCGACCTCGGCACGGGACAGGCTCCGCGAAGGAGACGAGGCCTGGCGGTCCGCTCGTGTATGCTGGCCCGGGTCAGAGCAGGTGTAAGAGGACTGAGGTGTCCGTGCAGGCACGCATTCTCCTGATCGAGGACGACCCGAAGCTCGGCTGGGTCCTCCGCGACGAGCTGAACGAGGCGGGCTACCGCTGCACCTGGGTGGAGCGGGGCGGCGAGGGCCTGGACTGCCTGCAGCAGGCGCCGTTTGACCTGGTGTTGCTGGACCTGATGCTGCCGGATCGCAGCGGCTTCTCGGTGCTGCGGGCCCTGCGCGGGCGCCCCCGCATCCCGGTCATCGTGCTGAGCGCCCGCTCCGACAGCAGCGACAAGATCGAGGCCCTGGACCTGGGCGCCGACGACTACCTGACCAAGCCCTTCGGCATGGGGGAGCTGCTGGCCCGCGTCCGCGCCCGGCTCCGGGCCTGCGCGCCGACGCCTGACCCGCTCCGGATCCGCTTCGGCGCCGTCAGCGTGGACCTGCGCGCCCGCAGCGTGCTGGTCGAGGGGCAGCCCTGCCACCTCACGCCCAGCGAGTTCGCCATCCTCACCTGCCTCGTGCAGCGCCGGGACCAGACGGTGCTGCGCGAGGAGCTGCTCAGCGAGGCCATGGGCGCGGACCAGGCCGGCGAGGGGGTGCTTCACAGCCACCTCTCCCGCCTCCGGGGCAAGCTGGGGCCCTCCGGCGAGGCCATCCGGACGGTCTGGGGCATCGGCTACTGCCTCGACACCCAGGCCGTCTGAGGTGCTGGGGCGGCGCCTGCTGCTGGCCATGCTGCTGCTGTTGGTGCTGCACGGCGTGGCCTTCTTCTCGCTGAACCACGTCGCCATCCACGCGGTCCGGGAGACGCACTTCAGCACCTGGCTGCGGGAGCTGGAGGACCTGGGCGAGCTGGACGTGTGTGAGGCGGCGCCGGAGCGCTGGGGGCGGCCCGACCGGGGGCTGGGCGAGGTCTACGTGGTGGGCCCCGACGGCCGCTTGCCCAACCCGGCGGCCCCCCTGCGGCAGGTGTCGAGCAGGCCGGAGCAGCCCGGACAGTTCCTGGAGGTGTCCGCGCCGGGGCACCCCTGGGCGGCGGTGTACCGCAGCACGCGCCGGGGCGCCTGCCGGGACTTCCTGGTCTTCCAGGAGCGCTGGATGGGCATCGAGCACCTCACCCTGGGCGTGCTGGTCGTGGCTCGGTTTGGCATCGGCGTGGTCCTGGCCCTGGCCATCTGGGCCTGGGTGGTCGGCCCGCTGGTCCGGCGCATCCGCACCATGGCGGTGCAGACCGGGACCATCCAGCGCGCGGACTTCCAGGGCGCGCTGCCCCTGGAGGGCCGCGACGACGAGCTGATGGCCCTGGCCCGGGCCTTCAACTCCGCGGCGGGCACCGCCCGGGAGCGCCTCGCCCACCTCGAGGCCCGGGAGCGCATGATCCGCGAGGTCACCGCCAACCTGGCCCATGACGTGAGGGTGCCCATGACCACCCTCAAGCTCACCCTGGAGCGCATGGCGCGCCAGGGCCCGTCCCAGGATCTGGACCTCGCGCTCTCCGAGCTGGCCTACCTCAACGCGCTGACCAGCAACGTGCGCGTGCTGATGCACCTGCGCAGCACGACCTGGCCCCTGTCCCGCCACCCCATCGACCTCAGCGAGCTGCTCGGCCGCATCGCCGACCGCTTCCGCCTGCTCGCCGAGCGCCGCGGCCTGGCGCTGCACGTCGCCGCGCCGCCCCCGCCCGCCGTGCTGGTCGGCGACTCCACCGCCGTGGAGCAGGCCATCAGCAACCTGGTGCAGAACGGCCTGACCCACGCCCGGGCGAACCTCTCCTTGAGCTGCCTGCGGGTGGGCGCGCGCTGGCGGGTGGAGGTGCGCGACGACGGTCCCGGTCCCGCGCGAGGCGAGCTGCCCAGGCTCTCGGAGCGCTACTTCCGCGGGGAGGGGGCCCGGTCGCGGGGCGGGCCGGGGCAAGGCCTGGGCCTGGCCATCGCCCAGGAGGTGGCGCAGCGACACGGGGGGCAGCTCGACCTGGTGCGCGAGGGGGACGTGACGGTGGCGCGTCTCTTCCTGGCGGCTGGAGACGACACGAACACGTGAGGCGATCGACGGAAGTCCGCAAGGAACTCCGGAGGACTTCGGGAACCTTGAAAAGAAGCGCATCGCAGGGGTGCGGGGCCGGACGGGGGATGAAAAGCTCCTGATCGACGCATCGCGTGGATGCGTTCAACACACAGTCGGGGCTCCGCGCCGGAGCACCCTGGAGGCATGATATGTCCGCAAGTCTCACCGTCCTCGGCCTTCTCTTCAGCTCGACCGCCCTCGCGGGCAACTACACGCTCACGGTCACCGTGCAGGTGCCGGACTGGCGCACCTGGTGCGAGGAGCCCACATCCGGCACGAACTCCGATCGGCGACCGGAGAGCTACTGCCACCAGGGCGCCGGCACCGTGGTGCCCCTGCCCAACGCCTACGTGCAGGTCATCAGCGGCGCCGGGGCCGGCTACGCGGTGGCGGACGACGTCACCGACGAGGACGGGGTGCTGGTCATCGATGTGCCGCAGTACTACAGCGGCCCGCTGAAGGACCTGCGCATCCGCACCACCTTCGTCGGCTATCCCCGCTCGCCGGGCGCGTCCTTCCAGGTCTTCGATAGCGACGCGACCACCGCGACGGACCTCAAGGACGAGAGCGAGCGCGCGGAGGTCTACGCGGACAGCGGGACCTTCACCTGCCCGAGCCAGCCCCTGTTCGGGGGCTCCTGCAACGGGGGGACCCAGACCATCAACCTCAGCACCGACCTGCGCAAGATGGTCGCCGCCACCTACCTCGACTACAACTACCTCTACAGCCAGGACGACCTCTACGTCGAGGACTACCACGACTACTGCAAGGTCAACGGCTGCCCCAACGAGGACAGCAGCGGCAACCCCCTGACGGACCTGGACTACGCGGTGGTGGCCGTGAGCGACCAGTTCGTGGGCGCGGGCACCGCGCTGGGCACCGGCTACGTGCTCCTGGGCTACAGCTCCACCAACCAGGCCTACGTGACCGGGGGCACCGCCCTCCGCCAGTTCGGGGCTGCCCTGATGGCCTGGAGCTACGAGAACATCTGGCCCACGGCCTACGACTACAACAGCGACGGGCAGAAGGAGCAGCTGCAGGCCTGGGCGAACTTCGTCCGGACGGTCTACCAGTACGAGCAGGACGCCGTCGCGCCGCTCTGGACCACCACGGACTACGAGACCCAGCCCACCCTGGACAGCGGCACGGGGTACGCCGACTGGACCAACACGGCGAACTGGGTGCGCAGCTTCTGGGACCTGTACGACAGCCGGAACGAGGGCGGCTACAACATGGGGAATTGCAGCAACCAGCCGGACATGCTGGACAGCAGCCTGGAGGAGATGATGGACGCGCTGCGCTACCAGGTCGACGGCTTCACCACCCTGACGGACAACGGCGCGGTGCTGGAGGACCAGGGCTCCACGGACGAGGGCACGAACAACCTCTGGGACTTCGCGGAGGCCTACATCGCCGCCCACGGGCTCTCGGGTCCCTGGGACGTCTACGACACGCTGCTCCTCCACAACTGCATGGACAACCTGCCGTCCGACTGAGCGCTCGCTGGGGCGCGAGCCCTCTGCGCCCCAGCCCCTCCCTGCCCCAGCGCCCCGACGTCCAGCCCGATCCCCCGACGCTTCACCCCTCGCTGCCCCGCTTCACCCGCTGCTCCAGAAACGCCCGCGCGAACCGCCAGTCCAGCGTCACCGTGCGCCGAGACACCCCCAGGACTTCGGCGATCTCCTGGGCCGTCAGCCCCGCGAACACACGGAGCTCGACGACCTGGCTGGCCCGCTCGGAGGCCTCAGCGAGCTCGTGGGGATCTGCCGCATGGCCCGGGCGGCGACGCGCACGTCGTGGCGGGCTTGACCCACGCCCGGGCGAACCTCTTCCTTGAGCTGCCTGCGGGTGGGCGCGCGCTGGCGGGTGGAGGTGCGCGACGACGGTCCCGGTCCCGCGCGAGGCGAGCTGCCCAGGCTCTCGGAGCGCTACTTCCGCGGGGAGGGGGCCCGGTCGCGGGGCGGGCCGGGGCAAGGCCTGGCCATCGCCCAGGAGGTGACGGTGGCGCGTCTCTTCCTGGCGGCCGGAGACGACACGAACACGTGAGGCGATCGACGGAAGTCCGCAAGGAACTCCGGAGGACTTCGGGAACCTTGACAAGAAGCGCGTCGACGGGGTGCGGGGTCCGGCAGGGGATGAAAAGCTCCTGATCGACGCGTCGCGTGGACGCGTTCAACACACAGTCGGGGCTCCGCGCCGGAGCACCCTGGAGGCATGATATGTCCGCAAGTCTCACCGTCCTCGGCCTTCTCTTCAGCTCGACCGCCCTCGCGGGCAACTACACGCTCACGGTCACCGTGCAGGTGGCGGACTGGCGCACCTGGTGCGAGGAGCCCACATCCGGCACGAACGCCGATCGGCGGCCGGAGAGCTACTGCCACCAGGGCGCCGGCACCGCGGTGCCCCTGCCCAACGCCTACGTGCAGGTCATCAGCGGCGCCGGGGCCGGCTACCCGGTGGCGGACGACTTCACCGACGAGGACGGGGTGCTGGTCATCGATGTGCCGCAGCACTACAGCGGCCCGCTGAAGGACCTGCGCATCCGCACCACCTTCGCCGGCTATCCCCGCATGCCCGGCAAGTCCTTCCAGGTCTTCGAGACCAGCGCGACCTCCTCGGTGGACCTCAGGGACGAGAGCGAGCGCCAGGAGGTCTACGCGGACAGCGGGACGTTCACCTGCCCGAGCCAGCCCCTGTTCGGGGGCTCCTGCAGCGGCGGGACCCGGTCCATCAACGTCAGCAGCGACCTGGGCAAGATGGTCGCCGCCACCTACCTCAACTACAACTACCTCTACAGTCAGGACGACCTCTACGCCGAGGACTACCACGACTACTGCAAGGTCAACGGCTGCCCCAACGAGGACAGCAGCGGCAACCCCCTGACGGACCTGGACTACGCGGTGGTGGCCGTCAGCGACCAGTTCGTGGGCGCGAACGCCTCGCTGGGCACCGGCTACGTGATCCTGGGCTACAGCTCCACCAACCAGGCCTACGTGACCGGCGGCGCCCCCCTCCACGAGTTCGGGCACGCCCTGATGGCCTGGAGCTACGAGAACATCGGGCCCACGGCCTACGACTACAACAGTGACGGGCAGCGGGAGAAGAACGAGGCCTGGGCGAACTTCGTCCGGACGGCCTACCAGTACGAGCAGAACGCCGTCGCGCCGCTCTGGACCACCACGGACTACGAGACCCAGCCCACCCTCGACAGCGGCACGGGGTACGCCGACTGGAACGACACGGCGAACTGGGTGCGCAGCTTCTGGGACCTGTACGACAGCCGGAACGAGGGCGGCTACAATATGGGGAACTGCAGCAACCAGCCGGACATGCTGGACAGCAGCCTGGAGGAGATGATGGACGCGCTGCGCTACCAGGTCGACGGCTTCACCACCCTGACGGACAACGGCGCGGTGCTGGAGGACCAGGGCTCCACGGACGAGGGTACGAACAACCTCTGGGACTTCGCGGAGGCCTACATCGACGCCCACGGGCTCTCGGGTCCCTGGGACGTCTACGACACGGTGCTCTACCACAACTGCATGGACAACCTGCCGTCCGACTGACGTCCCGCTGGGGCGCTGGGGTGCTGGGGCGCTGGGGCGCGAGCCCTCTGCGCCCCAGCCCCTCCCTGCTCCAGCGCCCCGACCTCCAGCCCGATCCCCCGACGCTTCACCCCTCGCTGCCCCGCTTCACCCGCTTCTCCAGGAAGGCCCGCGCGAAGCGCCAGTCCAGGGTGACGGTGCGCCGGGAGACGCCGAGCTGCTCGGCGATCTCCTGGGCCGTCAGCCCGGCGAAGACCCGCAGCTCGACCACCTGGCTGGCCCGCTCGGAGCCCTCGGCCAGCTCGCGCAGCAGCTCATCGAGCACGAGCAGGTCGAGCACCACGGCGGGCTCGCCCTTCTGGGAGAGCGTGGTGCGGACCTGATCCCCACCCCGCCGCAGGGCCTTCCGGGAGCGGGCCCGGTCCACGAGGATCTGGCGCATGGCCCGGGCGGCGACGCGCACGTAGTGGCTGCTGTTCTCCACCTCGGCGGCGCTGCGCTCCATCTTGAGCCAGGCCTCGTGCACGAGCTCCGTGGCGCTCACGGTGGAGCCGGGGTTTCGGCGGTGCACCCGCAGGGCCATGGCCTTGAGGTGCTCGTAGACTTCGGGAGTGAGAGGCTCCATGGCGTCCAGCCTAGCCGACCCGGGCGCCTCATTCCAGCTCGAGGGGGGCGGGTCGTGTGGACAGGACGAGCGGGCGGAGGCGGGGGTCGTTCAGCGCCCGCTGCAGGTCGTAGGCGGGGCGCTCGCTCCGGGCCAGCCAGCGCTCCGCGGCGGCCCTGGCCGCGTCGACCTCGCCCTGGGCCACGCGCAGCAGCGCGGTCAAACGCCAGGCTTCGTCGAGGTCCAGCGCCCGCAGGGGGGCGAGCTCGCGCTCCGCGTCGCCGAGGCGCCTGGCGCGGAGCAGGGCCTCGCAGCGCTCGATGGCGAGGGCCCGGCCGGGGGCGGTGTCCAGCGGCAGCGGCGGGAGCAGGGGCGAGCGCAGCATGGCGTCGGCCCAGGGGTCGTCGGTGGACAGCGGGGTGAGCCAGGCGGCGTAGAGCGCCTCGACCCAGCGCGGCCCCAGCGCCCGCGCCGCAGCGGGGAGCCAGCGCTCGGGGTCCTGTCGAAGCAGCCGGGCCCAGGTCTGCTCGGAGGCCTCCGGCGCGGGCAGGCCCAGGACGCGGCGGGCCTCCATCGCAAGCGCCGGGTCCGAGGCCTCGCTCGCGCGGCGGGCGGCCTCGGGATCGCCGAGCACCATGGCGAGGCCCGGGTCACGCGCCCCGTCGTCGTACGGGCTCGCGCCCTCCAAGGTGAGCGACCGCACGCGGAGCCGGGCGGCGTCCCCCCGGCGGCTCTCGACGCTGAGCCTCACGGTCAGCGGGCCTGGGGGGGGCGCCGCGTCCGTGGGCACGATGACGCTGTGTTCATCGAGCTGACAGCGAAGCCCACCGCTCCCTTCGAGCCACGACAGGCGCAGGCGCACGCGCTCCCCCGCGAGCAGCCGCCTGCGCTGGACGTCGTCGACCTCGCCGATCCGACAGACGCTGGTGTTGAAGTCCTCGTCCCAGTCGGCCAGCCCCCAGCGGCCGGTGTTGATCCGGGCGCTCCAGCCCTCCCCCTCAAGCTCGAGCACCACCCGCGTCGCCCAGTCCAGCTCGAGGATGTCCAGGTCGAGCTCGACCGCGACCCCCTCGCCGTCCCAGCGCACGGGAAGCTCCAAGCCGACGCGCGCCTGGCCCTGCAGGCGGAGCTCAACCAGACCCTCCTCCCCCAGGGAGAGCGCCCCATCGGGGGCGGGCAGGCGCAGGGGCGGGGCGAGGTCCACGAGCACGTGGCGCTCGGGGGGCGCGCGGCCGACCAGCCGCGCCAGGGCCTCCCGGTCGTGGGCGGTGGTCAG
This sequence comes from Alphaproteobacteria bacterium, assembly GCA_020632795.1. Taxonomy (GTDB): domain Bacteria; phylum Myxococcota_A; class UBA796; order UBA796; family CAJQPC01; genus JACKEV01. Next base: position 400,055 of record JACKEV010000013.1, on the reverse strand, counting down.
CGCGGGCATGGCGGCCTGACGCAGCCCCGGCTCCAGCGGACGCGTCGTGAGCTGTCGGGCCACGCGCGCCCGGTCGTCCGCCTCCGGATGAAGCTCCAGAGCCCGGCGCAGGGCGGCGGTGCCCACGGGCCCCGCGTTGGCCCCGAGGCGCTCGAAGAGGCCAGCGGTCTCCTGGACGAGGCCCAGGGCGACGAGATCCTCCAGGCGGCTCCATGTGCGGCGGGCCACGCCGGTGACCTCGGGCGGCGGCGCCGCGGGGGCCGGGAGCGGCTCGCCCTGCAGGCTGGGGAGCGGCGGCGCGCCCTCGACGCCCAGAACCCAGCTCCCCTCCTCGGTCTTCACGAGCAGCTCCGGGTCCGGATCCCCGTCGAGCTGGCCGGCGCTCTGGACGCGGACGCCGGGCAGAGGCAGGCGCGCGCCCCCCGGCGCCACGATCCAGGAGCCCTCGCCGCCCAGGAAGGCGAGGAAGGACGGCCCCCCAGCGCCGAGCGCCAGGACCTCGAAGCCGCGCACCTCGGGCCCGACCACACCGAGCGCGTGGAGCGCGGAGGGGTCGCGGGGATCGAGCGCCACGAGCGCGCGGGGGAGCGCGGAGAGCGGCTCGTCAGGCGCGCCTCGGGCGCCGGGCGCCATCCCCAGGATCAGGAGGCGCTCCCGGTCCGCGCGGGTGAAGAAGTACGCGGTGCGGATGAACTCGCCCGGCTCAGCGCGCTCCGGCAGGCCCCGGACCATCAGCACGCCGGAGACCTCCGGGCTGCGGAGCACGAACGCCGCGGCGTCTCCGACGCGCCGGAGGCCGAGCAGGCGCGCGTCCCACGCGCTGAGGTCCAGGCCCGGCACGGCGCGCAGGGGGCCCTCCGCCGGCTCCGCGACGAGGAGCCCGGGCGCCTCCCCCCCGCTGAGCTGGTAGCGCTCCAGGACGCCGTCCTGATCGATGTCGTCGAGGTCCGTGGTGCGCAGCTCTGCCCCGCCCTGCGCCACCTCGCGCGGCGCCTCGTCCTCCGGGCGCACGACGTACAGCGTCGCTGCGTCCCCGTGCTCGGCGACGAACCACAGCGAGCCGTCCGGCGCCCGCCGCAGGGCCCGGAGCTTGCGGTCCGGGTAGGACCAGCGCCGCTCGGCGCCGCGCACGCCCAGCACATGCAGGGTGTCCTCGGCGGTCACCCAGGCGTAGCCGGCCTCGGAGAGCCGAACGGGCGCCCCCTCCGGGACCGGCCGGGCCTGGCGCAGCAGCTCCAGGGCCGGCCGCAGGGAGGGATCGAGCAGGGCTTCCGCCGCGTCGAGGTCCCGGCGCTGCATGGCCAGGGCGAGGCGCTGCTCCGGGAGCGCGTCCGCGGGGAGCTCACCCAGGATGCGCTCCAGCGCGTCGAAGCGGCCCTGCTCGCAGAGGCGCTCGGCGAGGCGGATGAGGGCGAGCTGCCGTACCGCGTCCCCGGGGGCGGTGGCCCAGCTCATCCCGGCCGCCTCCAGAGAGGGGCGCTGGGCGTCCCGCCAGGTCCAGGCCTCGTGCAGGGCGCGGGTGTCCGCCATCTCCGGCGCGCGCGCGAGGGCCTCGAAGGCCTCGTCCAGGGCGGGGTCCTCGGCGTCGAGGGCCTCCGCGAGGGCGAGCAGGCACTGCAGCTCCTGCTCCGCGCGGGCCTCCCGGGCGACGTCGGCGGCGTGGCGTTGCCAGGCGCGCGCGCCCACCCCCAGCAGGGCGATCGCCGCGGCGACCCCCAGGATCCCCACCAGCAGACGATTTCGGCGAACGAAGGCCCGCAGATGGGCCTCCGGTCGGCCAGACAGCGGGCTGACCACCCGACCCTCCGCGCCGGCGCGCAGGTCCCGCAGCAGCGCGCCGGCGTCCGGGTAGCGCCGGGCGGGGTCGGGGTTCAGCGCCAGGCGAAGCACGGCGAAGAGCTCGGGCCCCATGCCCTGCGGGCGCAGCACGCCATCGGAGCCTGTCCGGGGCGGCGGCGCGCCGGTCCACAGGAACCAGCCCAGGGCGCCGAGGCCGTAGACGTCGGTGGCCGGGGTGACCCGCTCGCCCCGGAGCTGCTCGGGGGCGCCGTAGGCCGGGGTGCCCGCCGCCGCCGCCACCTCCCCCTCCAGCGCGGCGATGCCGAAGTCCAGGACCTTGACCTGCCCCGCCTCGGTCACGAGCACGTTGAGGGGCTTGACGTCTCGATGCACGACACCTTGGGCGTGGGCCGCCGCGAGGGCCTCGGTCGCGCCGATCCACATCTCCAGGCGGGCCGCGTCGCTGGCCCCGACCGCCGCCTCGGAGAGCGGGCGCCCGCGCACCAGCTCCATGGCCAGCACGGGCAGGCCCTCGTGCTCCAGGAGCTGGTAGACGGCGGGCACGCCGGGGTGCTCGACGCGGGCCAGGGCCTCCAGCTCCGCGCGCAGCAGCGCCACCATCTCCGGGGTCTCCCGCAGCGGCGGCAGGGTCTTGAGCGCGACCCGCCGCGCCGGCACCCGCTGCTGGGCCTCGTAGACCACCCCCATGCCCCCGCGCCCCAGCTCCCGGAGGATGTCCAGGCCAGCGATCTGCAGCGGGAGGTCACGCACCGCGTCCTGGAGGATGGCGTCCGGGCGCAGGCCCGCCACCGCGTCCATGCTGCCGAGGGTGCCGGCGTCCATCTGCAGCATCTCGTCGACGTAGGCGACCAGCTCCTCCTCCCCCGGGCCGAGCGCCGAGAGCGCGGCGCGCTGCGCCGGGCGCGGCAGGTCCGCGAGCTCGAGGAAGAGCGCGTGGGCGCGCTTGAGGTCGGAGGGCTGGATCGTGACTCCGGCGACGGGGAGGCCAGGGCCTATCAAAGCACGACGCGAAGGGGGCGGCGGACGCGCCGGATCAAGAAAGTTCGCGCGGCGGTTCCCATCGGGGCCCCCGCTCTCCGTCTCTCAGGCAGCGGCCAATCCGGGCCGCCTCCCTCCATGGAGACCTGGAACATGAACCGTGCCTTCCTCATCGCCGCCGCGCTGCTCGCCGCCGGCTGCGCCGACGACCCGGAGCCCTGCGCCGACACCGGCGACAGCGCCCCTGTGGTCGGCGACGACGGCCTCACCTTCACCGCCCGCTACGTCTACAGCGCCGCCATCGAGGGCGTCTCCCTCACCCACGGCCGGCCCGAGTTCGAGTCGGACTACACCCCCGGCGTCTTCGCCGTGAACCACCCCCTCCGCGTCACGGTCCGCATGGCCTGGGACGAGGACGGCTTCACCCACCCCCTCTACGTCGGCCTCGTCAACGGCGACGGCAGCCGGGCCTGCGTCATCACCACCGAGACCATCAGCTACGGCGGCGACGGCGGCGACCCCGAGGACGTCGACGCCCGCACCTTCGTCATCGACACCCACCTGCCCGCCCGCTGCGCGGATGAGGCCATGACCTCCGCCGGGCCCCTGAGCCTCTGGGTCGGGGCCAACACCTACGTCGACCTCAACCCCGCGCTGGAGGACGGCGAGGCGCTGGTGGTGGGCGAGAACGACCAGGCCTTCCTGGAGGAGGGCAACGTCTACATCTTCAACGACCCGGGCGTCGACCTCTCCGGCGACGGGCGCATGGACGCCTGCGAGCGCCTGAGCTGGGACAACAGCACCCGGAGCTTCACCGGCACCGGCGACGCCTGCGTCTTCCTCGTCGAGACCGAGGACAACCCCGGCGAGAACATCCAGCTCGGCGGCGTCGAGCTGGAGAGCGCCGTGGGCATCGTGTCCCTGGCCACCACCCCCGAGGGGGAGCGGGTCTGCCACCAGACCAAGGGCGACCCCCTGCTCCGGGCCGACCTGGACGTCACGCTCTATGGCCGCGCCCCCGACGTGGACTCCGAGAACGACCTCGAGGCCCCGGTCCGCCTGGTGCACCGCATCTGCGAGGCCGACGAGGACGGCGACGTGCGCGAGACCTCCTGCGACCGCCAGCAGGGCGCCTGGATCGACCTCATGTCCAACCCCGAGGGCGACGCCCCCCACGAGCCCCTCTCCGCCGAGGACCGCGCGGCGCTGGAGGAGGCCTTCGGCGAGGACTTCCACCCCGACGAGCGCCCCGAGGTCACCCGCGGCGCCCTGGAGGCCGGCCCGCAATTCGACACGATCGACAGCCTGCGTTTCCTGGAGTCCGGCGAGGCCCAGGCCGAGCTGATGCTGCCCTTCAACGCCTGCGAGGGCCGCTTCTCCCTCGACGACCCCTCCTCAAGCTGGGTCCTGGAGAGCTGCGCCATCCCCGAGGGCCAGGACAGCGCCTACAGCGGCAGCGACGACAACTGCGTGCGCCAGCTCGTCGAGCTGGTGACCGAGGACGCGGAGGCGGAGCTGCCGGACTACCGCATCGCCACCGAGCTGGTGGCCTGGTCCAACAACGCCTGGGGCAGCAGCTACGGCGACTCGGACTTCATGAAGTTCCACGCCCTCGCCAGCGAGAGCAACGAGGTCTGGACCCTCCCCCAGGTCCGGGGGACCAACCAGTTCTTCGCCTGGGCCTCCGGCGACGCCGGCATGGACATCATCGGCGCCACGGAGAGCCACGACCTGAGCATCAACCATGGCAGCACCTTCAACCTCAACTTCGCGCTGTTCGGCAGCTCGGTCGTGTCGAAGAGCGTGGACGTCTCGGCCTACGAGTACACCTACCCGCTGGTCACCCTGGGCGTCACCGAGGCCTGCTCCGGCTTCGAGGCCGTCATCTTCATCGCGATCGACGTCGACGGCTGCGTCAACGGCTCCTGGGGTCCCTACATCGGCGCGGAGTACGACACCAACGGCACCGACGGATACGACCTCAGCGCGACCTTCGGCGAGTTCGGTGCGCAGGTCAACATCGGCGCGGACGGCAGCCTGGGCGTCGGCATCCCCAACGTGCTGACCGCGGAGGTCGGCGGCGACCTCGACCCCCTGGCCTACGGGCAGGTCGAGGTCTACTCCGGCAACCTCGGGGCGAACATCTACTCCAACTACATGACGCTCAACTACTACTCCCAGTACGGAGATTTCAGCTACAACCTCGTGGATGGCTCGGTGTACCTGCGCGGCTGCATCGGCACGCTCTGCGACCGCGTCACGTTCGTCAACAAGGGCGGCCTCAACGGGAGCTGGACGGCCTCGACGACCACCTACCCCACCACCACCATCAGCTTCTGAGCGAGGCCCCCACCATGCTGCTCCTCCCCCTCCTCCTCGCCTGCTCGTCCCCCGCGCCCGTCGTGGCGCTCTCCGAGGCCCAAGCCTCGGGCGTGGGGCCCCAGCCCTCCTGTCACTTCGCCGAAGGTCAGCGCTTGAGCTACAGCCTCGACGCCCGCGTGGAGCTCGCCGGCACCACCGGCCCGAGCGAGCCCGCCCAGCGCGCCGAGCAGCGCTCCAGCGCGACCTTGGACCTGCGGGTGTTGGAGGCGGAGGAGGGGCAGCCCGCCCTCGTCGAGTGGACCACAAGGGTCCTGAGCCCCGAGCTCGAGCCCCCGCACCGCGCCCTGGTCCGCGTCGACGCGCGCTGCGGCTTCTTGGACTACGGCTTCCCTGAGCAGGCCTTGCCGACCGAGCGCGTCGAGCTGGTCGAGCTCACCCGCACCCTGCAGTTCCTGGGCGCGGAGGCCGCGACGCCGACGGGCTGGGTGGCCACCCAGTGGTCCGATGGCGCGGAGCTCCCGATGGCCTACCAGGCCGAACGCACGCCCGAGGGCGAGACCCTGCTGCGCCGCCGCGTCGCCGGGGGCGTCGACCCCGCCGAGCTGCCCCAGGTGCACACGGAGGCCTCGGCCTGGGTGCGCCCCGGGGAGCCCTGGCTGGCGCGCCTGAGCGCCACTCGGAGCCACCACAACCAGAGCTTCGGCGCCGACCTCGACGTGCGCGAGCACGTGGAGCTCGAGCGCCTCTACGACCCCGAGCACGCCCTGCCCGCGCCCTTGTCCCCCGAGGCCGTGCGCTGGGTGGGGCAGCGCCCCGCGCCCGAGGTGCGCAACCGCCGCTACGACCCTCCGGCGTCGACCCCGCGCTGCTCACGCGCCGGCCCGCCGAGCTCGCCGAGACCCTCGCCCACACCCTGGACGCGCCCACCATGGCCGCCCGCAACGAGGCTCGGCGCATCCTGGTGCTCAGCCTGCGGGCCCGGCCCGAGGCCGCCAGCGAGATCGTCGCCGCGCTGGAGGCCGCCGGGGCCTCTCGCCGCGCCCTCGACTGGGCCTCCCTGGCGCTGTCCGACGTGGGCACGCCCCAGGCCGAGGCCGCCCTGCTCCGGCGCACCCGCGCCGTGCTCGCGGAGGAGCCCTCCGCCCTGCTGCTGCAGCACGTGTCCCGCCAGGTGCGGCCGGGCGCGGACAGCGTCGCCTTCCTGGACGAGCTGGCCTTCACGCCGGGCGTCGACGCGCACCTGCGCAACCGCGCCCACCTGGCCCTGGGCGCGCTCGTGGGCAACGGCCGCCTGCCCCTGGCCGTGGAGGGCCAGGCGCGGGCCCGCCTGCTCGAAGCCCTGGCCGCCGCCGAAGGCACGTCCGAGCAGGCCCAGGCCCTCGTGGCGCTCGGCAACACCCGCGACCCCAGCCTCGCCCCCCAGGTCAGCGGCTACCTGAGCGCCGAGTCCCCAGCGGTGCGGGCCCAGGCCTGGCGCACCCTCATCCAGCTCGGCGCCGACGTGCGTCCCCGGGCGCTGCTCGCCGCCATGGGCCGGGATCCCCAGAGTCCGGGCCGAAACATGGTCGCCCAGGAGCTGCTGCCGATGTGCTCGGCGCCCGACGAAGAAGACCTGAAGCTCGCCTGGTCCCTCGTGCAGGACAGCCCGGCCGACCCTGTGCTGCGCGGCGCCGCCCTCGGCGTGCTCGGGCGGGCGGCGCCCCGCAGCCCCTCCACGCGCGCGCTGCTGGCCGGCTGGTTCCACCAGGAGCCCATCGCCCGCCTCAAGAAGCTCATCGGACGCTTCGTGAGCGCTGAGGCGCTGCGGGCGGCGCGACCCGCTGCGCCGCTGGGGGGGTGAGCGCGGCCAGCGCGGCCTCGGCGCTGGGGCGTGGTGGCGCCAGCCCCGGCTCCTCTCCGGAGGGGTAGCCCCTCAGTCCAGGCACGGCTCGTACCAGCCCATCCGCCCGAGGTAGGCCTCTGCCTCCGCGTCGGCGTCGGGGTACGCTTCGAACCGGGCGGCCGCCCAGTCGGCCCACTCGGCGTCGACCTGCTCCAGGGACGCCCCCAGCACCACCTCCACGGCTTCCCGCTCCAGGCCGTCACGCGCGGCCGCCAGGTCCAACACGACCTCCCGCCCCAGCTCCTCATCCACGTAGCGGAACCAGGAGGCCCGCAGGATGTACGCCTGCCCCTGGCAGGGCATGTTCAGCTCCTCGTGCCGCTCGCGCAGCTCCGCCAGCGTGGGGCCCCCCTGCTGCAGCCAGTGGCCCACGACCACGTCCTCATCAAAGCCGAACAGCGGGAACCCGGTCTTGCCCGGATCGACGAGCAGCGCCACATACTCCGCCCAGCCCTCCAAGTAGAAGCCCGCGCTCTCCGACTCGGCCAGCGCCGAGGCCACCAGGCTGTCATAGGCGATGGCGTGCACGAGCTCGTGGGCGTACATGGCGCGATAGCCCCCCTCCGCCTCCGAGAACCGCCACAAGTGGACCGTCCCCTGGTCGTCCACATAGGGCGACGTCTGGCGGAACTGACCGTGCAGCTCCACCCGGACCTCGCCATCCAGCGCGATGTCCGGTGGGTGCAGCGCCGCGATGTCGGTGTGGAGCGTCTCACCCACATCCAGCAGCGACTGGATCTCCTGCTCGGAGCTGTTCACGCTGCTGCCGACGACATGCAGGTGCTCACCCTGCGCCTCGATCGTGCAAGCCGACAGGGAGACCAAAGCCAGCGTAAGTACTTGTGTAGTCTGCATCCTTGGCCCCTCCAACGAGCCAGGGACAAGCTAACCAGCCCCACCAGAGCCAACATGGGCTGTTCCGGAATACGCCCCATGCGGATTCGTATGGATGCGATCGGCCGCCCCCGAACCCTCGGGCCCCCGCCTGAGGGAGCACCTCTTCCGGGGGCCGTTGCACCGACGGGGGGCGTCGCCAGGCGCCGTCCGCTCAGCCCAGCACCTCAACCAGCCGGTCCCAGACAATTCGGAGTCGGCGGCTCGTGCGCAGCTCCCGGTGACACACCAACCACGACGGGATGGACACCTCGAACGCCGGGAGGACGCGCACCACGTCCGGATCGGCCCGCCCCACCGCGTCGACCATGATGCACACGCCCGCGCCCGCGCGGCACAGCGCCCACTGGACCAGTTGGTTGGCCGCGACGGTCGGAAACTGCGCCGGGGTCACCGGGACGCCGGCCTGAACGAGCCCGTCGTGCAGCGCGGTGCCGTGGTTGAAGTTCAGGATCTCGGCGCGGGACGCGTCGCAGAAGGCGTCCAGCGGTCCGACCCGCTCGACGTAGGCGCGCGACGCGAACAGGGCCGCCTTCACGTCACGCACGCGGCGGGCGAACAGGTCCGGGTGGGTCGGGCGCACCGAGCGCACCGCGATGTCGGCCTCCCGTCGATGGAGGTCCCGGAGCTCGTTGGACGCGACCAGCTCGACCGCGATGCCCGGATGGTCGACGCGCAGCGCCGCGATGACGGGCGGGAGGACGAAGGCGCACGTCACCTCCCCCGCGGTCAGCGTGACCGGGCCCTCGACGACGTCCGATGCGCCTGCCGCGGCGAGCGACACCTTCGCGGCGGCCTGCCCCATCGGTCGAACGTGCTCGATCAGCCCCAGACCCCCCTCGGTCAGCTCCAGCCGGGTGCCGACGCGCGCGAACAGCGTCACCCCCAGCTCCTCCTCCAGCGCCGCCACCTGGCGACTGACCGTGGGCTGGGTCGACCCCAGAGCACGCGCAGCCGCAGAGAACGACCCCTCCTCGGCGGTCACGAGGAAGGCCCGAGCCCGGTTCCAGTCAAAGGTCACGCTTCGCCAATCCATACGAAATTGTAGGGTCGTCATGCAACAAAGGGCAATCGTTATCGCATTCGCGTAGGGCTAACCTGGGGGTGTCCCTTCCGGAGAATCCCATGATGAACGCCGCTTTCACGCCCTCGTATGGTCCCGCCTCGATCCTCGAGGTGCGCAGCCTGCCCATCCCCACCCCGAAGCCGCACGAGGTGCTGGTTCATGTCCGGGCGAGCGCCGTCACGGCCGGCGACCTGCGGGTGCGCTCCGGAGACTTCGGCGCGCTGCTGAGCGTCGTGGGCAGGGCGTTCATGGGCTTCTTCGGTCCACGGCACCCCGTCCAGGGCACGGCGTTCTCCGGCGTGGTGGCCTCGGTCGGCGACGCGGTCGACCGCTTCGCCGTGGGAGACGCCGTGTTCGGCTCGTCGCCGTCGGGCGGCGCGTGGGCCGAGTACATCGCCGTCCCGGCCGACGGCGCGCTGGCACGCCGGCCGGAGAACGTCTCCCACGCCGAGGCCGCAGCGGTGCCCTATGGCGCGGGGACCGCCTGGCACTGCCTCAACGACCTCGCCAGGGTGCAGGCCGGGGAGCGGGTGCTCGTGCTCGGCGGGGCAGGCGGTGTCGGTCGCTTCGCCGTCCGGATCGCTCGCCACCTGGGCGCGCACGTGACCGCCGTCGGGAGCCGAGCGTCTCTCGACGTGATGCGCGAGCTCGGCGCCGACGAGGTGCTGGACTACCGCGCGGTCGACTTCGCCACCCTGGGCGAGACCTGGGACGTCGTGTTCGACACCGCCGACGCCTCCAGCTTCCGTCACAGCCGGCCGGTCCTGACGGAGCGGGGGCGGTACGTGACGCTGTACGCCAGCCTCGGGGTGCTCGTGCAGATGCTGGTGTCCCGATGGGGTCGAGGGCCCCGGGCCCTGTTCGCGGTCGTCGCGGGGACCCGCGAGCGGACCGAGCTCCTGGCGGACCTGCTCAGCCGCGGGGCCATCCGCCCACGCGTCGTGGCCCGCTTCCCCATCGAAGCGGTGGCCGAGGCCCATCGCCGCGCCGAGCAGGGCGCCGGAGGCGACGTCCTCGTGGTCCCGTCGGCGAGCCCTGAGCAGGCCGCCTGAGACCCCCCAACGCCGCAGCCGCCGCCGACTGACGCGGATGCCCGCGGGCCATGACCCGGTTCAGCTGAAGTACTTCTTCGTCAGTCTCTGCACCGTGCCGTGGGTCCGTTGGGTCCATGGACCCAGAGCGCGCTCCAGAGCCTTGAGGTCCAGCGAGCTGTCGAGGATGGAGCCGGAGGGCCACCAGAACAGCTCCTGCTCGCCGAGGGCCAGCGCGTCGGCCTCGCCATCCAGGGAGGCCACCAGGGACCGAGCCTCCCCGGAAGGGGCCTGGCGCAGGATGCCCACCTGGAGCTTTCCACCCATCTGGCGCCCGGGGAACGGGTCCGCGGAGGCGATGGCACGCACGGCGTCGGCGGACCTCACGAAGGTGGGGACAGAGTAGCCCAGCGCCGTCGCGAGGCCCTCCTCCACCGCCGCACGCAGCGCCTCGGGGCCCCGCGGATCTTCGACCACGGCGTTGCCGCTGGCCTGGTAGATCCGTGGTTCCCTGCAGCCGCAGGCCACCAACGCGGCCGCGAGGTCCACGTTGGTCAGACGTCGATTACCAAGGTTCATCCCGCGAAAAAACAGAGCTGACAGCATCGTGGGGGCCCACCTCGTTGGTGCAGTTCCATGGACACGAAGGAGCCCCATACCCTCCAAGCGCTCACCCTGCCCCCCTCCCTGCCACGGCCGGTGGCGTTGGAGGACAGGACGTCGGCCCCCACGGTGCTTCGGCCGCGAGCGCTGGCGAAGGCGCTCGTCGACCGGCGACTCGCCTGGCCGGGCACGGTGGGACAGGCCGGTCGTTACCCCGAGCGCCTGGTGAAGGGCACGGTCTGCCGCCGTCGCGGGCGCCACGAAGCGCCACCCCACCACACCCTCCCGCCCCGCCGACGATAGAATGCCTCACGCCCGCGACTCCGGGGCGGCTGGGGTGCAGGATGTCGGTGTTCCTTGTCGCAGTGCTCCTCGTCCTCTCGGCGGAGGCCCGCGCCGCCCTGCCCACCGGGGACGAATGGCTTGTGTGGCTGTCCCGGCCGGCCGGGGAGGTGGACGCCGGGCTTGAGCTGACCGGTGTCCCGGACGCGCGCTCCGCAGGCGGGCGGCCGTTGGTCTACGACCCCGCCCTGGGGCTCGGGGTCAGCGACAGCCCGGAGCCCGCGCTCCGCCTGCTGCTCTTCCTGGGGGAGGGCCAGAGGGTGGACGCCCCCCAGCCCTCCGAGGGCTACGCCGACGCCCTGCCCTTCGGCCTGCGCATGGGCATGGGCTTCGAGGAGATCGAGGCGCTGCTGGGCGACGCGGTGCAGGAGCGGGGTAAGCGCATCCTGCACGCCGACGTGCAGGGCTTCCACGTCGCGGCCTCCGTGGACAAGGGAGGCCTCTACCAGATGGCGCTGTCCGGCCCCTGGGGCGGCGCCGAGATCACGCCTCCCGCGCCCGAGGACCTGCTGAGCCTCGTCGGCTGCGCCGCGACGGACGACGCCGTCGTCGCCATGCGCGAGCGCCTGGGCATGCTGGACCCCGCGCTGCCGGTCTCCCTCACCGGGGGGGTGTTGATGGACGTGAAGGACGGCGTCGTGGTGGGCGTCGGCTTCCCGCAGGCGGGCTTCCGCGACCGGACCAGCGGGCACCTCTTCGCGGCCTGGACCGGCGCGGTGCCCCTGGGCCTGGCCCCGCCGCCCCCCGAGCTGATGGAGCAGGGCATCATGCGGGAGGAGCTCTTCGGCTGGGAGGTCTGGCGCTACGCCACGGGGAGCGAGGACGGCCACGTCTTCATGCGGTCCTTCCTGCCCCGGCGCTGCGGCGCCGACCCCCGGACGCCGCCTCCCCCGCCCGCCGCGCCCGGGCTCTGCCTGGAGGGCGACTGTCAGGACGGCCAGGGCCGCCGGGTGAGCATGGAGGGAGAGGCGATCCTGGTTCACATCGGCACCTTCCGAGGGGGGCTGGCCACCGGGCACGGGGAGGCGGAGCGGTGGGAGGGCGGCCGCCGCGTCGAGGCGCGATTGGGTCCCTTCCAGAACGATATCCAGGTGTCCGGGGCCCTGATCACCTACCTGGAGGACCGGCATGTCGTCTACTCCGGGCCCCTGGTGGAGGGCCGGGCCGACAACCCGGAGGGCTCCATCATGATCGTCTACGCGGACGGGCGGAAGGAGAGCGTCTACGGTCAGGTGCAGGGCGCCACCTGCGTGGGGACCTGCCGCGTGGTCAAGCTGCCCGCGCGCAAGGAGCCCGATGCGATCGTCTGCATGCAGGGCGGAGCGGTGGTCTCCGAAGGCCCGTGCCCGGAGCCCGAGCCTGAGCCGCCGCCCCGCAGGATCTTCGGCCGGTGGCGGAAGGACTGACCGCCCTCGCCTCAGGCCAGGGCGTCGGGAGCAGAAGGTGCCTCCGCTCGGCGGGCCCGAGTCCAGTCTCCCCGCTCCTCTGCAGAGGTCCGCCGAGGAGCTGCCCCCCGGCCACACGCCCGCCCCCGACACCTCCGGTTCGAGAGCCAGGACGTCGAGGTCATGCGGGACGTACTGTACCGCGTGCGGTTCGAGGCCGTGGGCTACCGGGCGTCCTGCTGCGCCAGCCAGTCCAGGATGGCTCGGTTCGTCTCTTCGGGCATCTCCTGCTGAATCCAGTGGCCGCAGTCCAGATCGAGAACGTCCACGTTCGGCACGAACGCCTCCAGGACGTCGGACCGCGCGACCCCATCCCGCTCACCGTAGATCATGAGCGCGGGCTGGCGAATGATGGGATCCACGCCGGCCAGGCGGTGCCAGTTGCGGTCGACGTTCCGATACCAGTTGATGCCGCCCGTGAAGCCGGAGGTCTCGAAGGCCGCGACGAGGACGGCCAGCTCGCGGTCGCTCATCACGGGTTCGCCGAGGGGTGTCTCCGCCAAGGCGCGATGGATCATCGCGTTGCCCGGCCGCGGCTCGGCGGGGGGCTCGTTCTTCCGGAACAGGTTGCGCAGGAACCGGGCGGTGTTCGCGTCGAGGACGGCGTCCGCGACGCCTGGATGCCGGTTGAAGTGGACGAAGTAGTTGTCGCTGCCGAGCAGGTCTTCGATGAACGCGACCCACGGCTTCTCCGTGCGCACCTGGTACGGCACGCTCAGGGCGATGAGCTTGCTGACGCGGTCCGGGTGCAACAGCGTCAGTCCCCAGACGACCGACGCGCCCCAGTCGTGGCCGATGAAGGTCGCGCGCTCGTACCCGTAGTGATCGAGCAGCGCGACGAGATCGCCGGACAGTTCGTCGAGGCCGTAGGCGTTCACGTCGGCCGGGCGGGAGGAGTTGCCGTACCCTCGCTGGTTCGGGACGATGACGTGGTAGCCGGCCTCGACGAGGGCGGGCACCTGGTGGCGCCAGGAGAAGGCGTGCTCCGGCCAGCCATGACAGAGAACGACGGGATTGCCTGCGTTCTGCTCGCCGGCTTCGAAGACCTCCAGCTCCACCCCGTTGACGGGGTGGAGGGTGGGCTCAGGAAAGGTCGTGGGATCGAACATGTCTCTTGTCCTCATGGTCTGTCGAGGGTCCGTCACCCTCGCTTCGAGCGACGCCCTCCGGCCTGCAGCGGCCACCCCCTCTCTCACATCAGACCCTGACAGTTCCTGGCAGGTATTTCCTATCGCGACCCTGATCACTGACAGGAATCGTCAGGGTATTGACCGATGGTGTGACCATGAAGACCGCAGCGCGCCGTGACCGCCTCCTGAACCTCCTCTACCGCAGGCCCACGACGGTCCCGGCCGTCGCCAGGGCGCTCGGCGTGTCCGAGCGCACGGTCTACCGCGACATCGCCTCCCTGCGCGACGCCGGCCACGACATCCACGCGACGCCGGGGCCGGGAGGGGGGGTGCGCATCGCTCCGGACGGCCGCCCGCGCGCGGTGCACTTCGAGGTCGCAGAGATCATCGGCCTCGCGCTGTCCGTCGCCATCCTGAAGGCCACGCCGCACATGCCCTTCGCGGGGAGCGCCGAGGCCGCGCTGGACCGGGCCCGCATGGCGTTGTCGCCGGAGCGTCGGCGGGCGATGAAGAAACTGGAGCGCCGCATCCTCGTCGGAGCCCCCTCCAGCGAGCGCGTCAGGCGGTCGCTCGGCGAGGTCGACGACACCCTGCTGTCGGTGTTCGAGCGTTGCTTCACGGGCTCCCGGTCGATGGCCTTCGACTACGTCGACGCAGCGGGTGCGACGTCGTCCAGGCACGTCGAGTGCATCGCGCTCGTGCTCCACGCACCGACCTGGTACATCCTTGCCTGGGACCTCGACAAGGACGCATCGCGAACCTTCCGCATGGACCGGATCGCCGCGCCCACATGCGGTGACGCGCTGGTCGGTCACCATCCGCTGGTGGAGGTCATGGCGCAGGCACGCCCGGAGGCCAGGTCGGCCGACGACGTGTGGAACCGGCGGCCGATCGGATGACGGGGGGCCAAGCCAGCCGACCAGCAGGCGTGCCAGGGGGTCGGCGTCGCCGGTGCCGACGACGAAACGCGGGGCGGGTTGGCCGGGATCGCCGGGGGAAGGTATCCGGATCGCATGCCAACCTATCGTGCTCTCGAAGGTGTTCCGGAAGGCCCCGTGGCGGACGGCGTCGTGGCGCTCGCCGGCCGCGTCTTCCCTCAGCGCAGCCCGCTTGATCTCTCCGCGCGGCTCGCCCATTTCCGCGATCCCTGGGGCATCGTCGCCCTGGAGGACGGACAGGTCGCCGGCTTCAAGCTCGGATACTGCGATCGGCCCGGCCGCTTCTACAGCTGGCTGGGTGGGGTCGCCCCCGAGTTTCGTCGGCGTGGCATCGCCACAGAGCTGATGCGCCTCCAGCACGAGCGCTGTCGCGAGGTCGGGTATCAGCGGATCCGAACGCACACGACCAACGCGCGAAGGACCATGCTCCTCCTCAACATCCGCGCCGGCTTCGACATCATCGGGACCACGAACAGTCCGGGGCGGGGGCTGAAGATCGTCTTGGAGCGGCAACTGGGCCCGCCCGAGCGCGCGTCCGTCTCCTCTGAGCCGTGACACGGGGGGTGCGGAGCGTCACCGCGCCGCGGTTCGACGCCTCCCTCAGGGCCTCGGGCCCCGACCCTCGGCGCCCGCGCCATCATCCCGCCATGTCACCGCCTCCCCGTCGAACCTCACAGCACACAGGATCGCGTCCTTCGAACCATGCACCAGTTCGTCCTGACGGAACACGCCGACGCCGTAGGGCGCGACCGTCAGCGCGCCGCGGGCCGTGTCGACCAGGACATAGGGGCCGAAGCGGGCGTGCACGGGCCGACTCGCTGGCGCAAGGGTCACGGGATCGGCCCGGTGGCCGACGGCGCGAGGGTCCACCTGGTGGTAGCGCCCCTCGACCAGCCCGTCCCACACCGCCGTGAAGTCCACCGAGGGGACGAAGCGCTGGAGCAGCGGCCGCGCCCCGAGGTCCTTTCGCCGCGGGCTCACGCCGCGCATCACCGCCTCCCGGAAGCGCCGCCCGCTGTAGCTGGCCCCCAGGACGACCCCACGAGACCCCCAGGAGTCCGCCGCCGTGCTCTTGAGGAGCCAGCGCTTGCGCTCCGCAGGCGCGTCCGGGGTTGAGGTTGCCGTGATCCGCCGCAGGAGCGCCGGGTCCGTGCGGCGGAGCTGCGCCAGGTCGTAGCTGCGCGGGAACACCCGCCTGAAGAAGCGCAGCGCGTCCTCGCCCAGGTGCGACAGGAGGAACGGGTCGGACGCCTGGTCGTGGACGACGGCGAAGATCATCTTGGAGTCCAGCCAGGGCTCGGCGGTGACGATGGACGCGCCGCCGTCGATGACCGGCCGGGGACTCCGCATCTCGGAGGCGTAGTACAGTCGATCAATCAGGCCGTCAAACGACTGTACGTCATCGATGTTGGCGTGATGGACGTCCACCTCAAGATGCTCCCTCATTCCGACACAGAAGCGCCGCATGTCGCCGAGCGTGATGTCCTCGTCCACCGTCGCGCTGGCATAGAGGATTGTATCGAATCCGAGGCCCCGGTACCACGCCGCGAAGGCGCCCAGGAACGCGCGCTGCTGCGCCACGACCGGCAAGCCCAGGAGCGTCACCCCGCGGCCCGCGGGGACGAAGTCCAGCTCGCAGATCATGGGGCCGTCCTCGGTGATCAGGACGTCCGGCCGCACACAGTGGCCGATGGACGCGCGACCGCCGAAGAGGGGGAGGTGGAAGGGGAGCAGGGATCCCCAGCGCGGGTGCTCGGCCAGGGCGCGGCTCTTCATCAAGGCCAGGAGCCTGGGGAGGTGCTCCAGCAGCTCGGCCAGGAAGCCCCCCAGAGGCACGGCGGGGACGACACCCTGGTCTTGGGGAGGCATGTCCCCAAGTAACCAGAATTTGGACTTCTCTCAACCCCCACCCGCGCTATGGTCGGGATCTCTCATGATGGAGAACGACATGCGCGGAATGACCCTCCTCCTCCTGCTCGCGGCGGCGTGCACCAACAAGGACCTCAGCGAGTCGGGGGTGGATGACTCCGCTGTGGAGCCCGACGTCGACGGCGACGGCTTCTCCGCCTCCGAGGACTGCGACGACGAGGACGCCGCGATCAACCCCGCCGCCGAAGAGCTCTGCGACGGCCTGGACAACAACTGCGACGACCAGATCGACGAGGGCGTGCTCAGCACCTGGTACGCCGACGCCGACGCCGACGGGTACGGCGACGACGCCCAGGTCCAGGAGGCCTGCGCGGCCCCCGAGGGCTACATCGCGCAGGGCGGGGACTGCGACGACAGCGACGCCGCCTACAACCCCGGCGCCGCTGAGGACGACTGCGCCGACCCCAACGACTACAACTGCGACGGCTCGGTGGGCTACGCCGACAACGACGACGACGGCTGGGCGGCCTGTGAGGACTGCGACGACAGCGACGCCGCGGTGAACCCGGGCGCCACCGAGGTCTGCAACGGGCTCGACGACGACTGCGACGGCACGATCGACGGTCCGGGCTCCGCCGACGCCAGCACCTGGTACGCCGACCGCGACGGCGACGGCTACGGAGACGCCGCCAGCGCCCAGCAGGACTGCGAGGCCCCCAGCGGCACCGTCACCGACGGCAGCGACTGCGACGACGCCAACGCCGCCGTCCACCCCGGCGCCACCGAGGTCTGCAACGAGGGGCTGGACGACGACTGCGACGGCCAGGCCGACGACGACGACAGCGACGTGGACCTCTCGACCGCCGCGGTCGTCTACGCCGACGACGACGGCGACGGCTACGGCGACGCCGACGACCCCCTGCAGCAGTGCGCCGGGGCCAGCGGCTACGTCTCCGACGACACCGACTGCGACGACGACCACGCGGCCGTCAACCCCGGCGCCACCGAGGTCTGCAACGGCATCGACGACGACTGTGACGGCGACAACGACGACGACGACAGCAGCGTCGACCTCTCCACCGGCTCCACCTGGTACAGCGACAGCGACGGCGACACCTACGGCGACCCCAACGCCAGCGTGGCGGCCTGCGACGCCCCCAGCGGCACCGTCTCCAACAGCAGCGACTGCGACGACGCCGACGCTGCGGTCAACCCCGCCGCCACCGAGGTCTGCAACGGCGTCGACGACGACTGTGACGGCGACGTGGACGACGACGACAGCAGCGTCGACCTCTCCAACGGCTCCACCTGGTACAGCGACAGCGACGGCGACGGCTACGGGGACGCCAGCGCCAGCGTGGAGGCCTGCGACGCCCCCAGCGGCTTCGTCTCCGACGACACCGACTGCGACGACGCCGACGCCACCCGCTACCCGTCCGCCGCCGAGGTCTGCGACGGCGTGGACAACGACTGTGACGCCATCGCCGACGACGGCGTGCTGGGCACGAGCGCGGCCTGCCCCGCCAACGACTGCGCGGAGATCCTGGCCGACAACAGCAGCGCCGGCGACGGCGTGTACAGCATCACGACCCCCGGCGGGGACTTCGACGTGGTCTGCGACATGACCACCGACGGCGGGGGCTGGACCCTGGCGCTGGTGATCAACTCGGTGGAGAACGGCAACTACGCGCTCTTCGGCTCCACCTATGAGGACGTGGCCGACCTGCAGATCGACCCCGCCACGGCGTCCTCCGCGACCACGGGCGTGGGCGGCTGGCTCAACATCAATGAGTTCAGCTACAGCACCCTGCGCCTGGCCTCCTACTACAACGGCGCAAACACCTACTGGTCCAACGACATCTACCCGTCCGAGCTGCGCATCGACTTCGGGCAGAACGGCTACCTGCTCTACAACGACAGCAACGGCTACTACTGGTGCGGCGGCGACCACAACTACACCGACTCCGGCTCCGGCCAGGTCAACCGGCCCACCAACGCCCCGGCGGACTGCAAGGGCCACGGCAGCCTGGGGCACGGCTGGGACTTCTCGACCTACGACGCCACGAACCGCGGCCTGACCCTCTGCGGGCAGTACAGCTCCTGGATGTACGGCAGCTACGGGACCAACCTGACGTCCTACCCCGCCCCGGGGGCGGCGCAGGCGATCTGGCTGCGCTGAGTTCAATCACTCAGTTTTGATGGATCTTTCCAGAATTCTGGTTATGATCCATCAAAATTGAGTGATGTATGGACGACCTGCTGTTGATCCTGACCCCCACCGACGTCGAGCGGATGCTCGCGAGTCGGCTGCGCGCTGCGCGCAAGCGTCGAGGCTGGACGCAAGCGGAGATGGCCACCCGCAGCGGCTTGTCGATCGCGACCGTCGCCCGGATGGAGCAGACCGGGCAAGGCCAGCTCTCGTCGCTGCTTCATCTGGCCGCCGCGCTGGATCGCCTGCGTGACTTCGAATCGCTCCTCGAGCCTACCGCCCCGGCCTCGCTGGAGGAGCTGCGGCTCCAGGACGCCAAGGGGTCCCAGCCATGAGGGAGCTCCGTGTGGGGCTGCGGTTCTCCGACGCGACGACGATCGAGGTCGGCACGCTTGCAGAGACGGGACGCAGAGTGTGGTTTCAGTACGGCGCTGCGTTCGCTGACTTAGGGCTCGAGATATCCCCGCTCCGCCTCCCGCTCCGTCAGAGAGACCTGCACGAGCACCAGCCCAGGCCCGGCGTCCCGATCCCGGGCGTGTTCAACGACGCGCGGCCCGACGGCTGGGGCCTGAAGCTCCTCCACCGCGCGTTCCAGAGCAGGGGGCGGGCCGCGTCGTCCGTCTCACCGCTGGACGAGCTGGCCTGGCTGGGCCCTCACACGATGGGCGCCCTGGTCTTCGAACCCTGCACCGGACCGGAGAGCGCGTTGAACGACGCGGTCGAGCTCGCGGCGCTCGCGGCCCACGCTCAGACTGTATGGGATGACGCGGTCGAGGAGGTGCTCCCGGAGCTGGTCCGGGCCGGCGGACCGTCGGGTGGCGCGCGTCCGAAGGCCCTCGTCGCGCTGCCTTCTGACGGAGGGCCGGGCTTCAGGTACGGTGAGGGCGCGCTCCCCGAGGGGTGGGAGGCCTGGCTGGTGAAGTTCCCGACCCGCAGGGACGACGCGGACGTGGGCCGGCGGGAAGGGGCCTGGATGCAGTTGGCGGCGAGCGCGGGGCTGAACGTGCCCGAGCACCGGATCTTCAACCTGGAGGGGGTGGGCGACGCCTTCGCCGTCCGGCGCTTCGATCGCCTGCCGGGCGGCCGCCGTACGCACGTGCTCTCCGGCGCTGGCGCGCTGGATATGGACTTCCGCACAGCCACGGCCGACTATCAGCACCTCCTCCGCGCCACGGCCTACCTCTGCGCAGGAGATCAGTCCCAGGTCCTGGAGGTGTTCCGGCTGGCGGCCTTCAACGTCGCCACGGTGAACCAGGACGACCACCTCAAGAACATCGCCTGGCTCATGGACGAGGCGGGCGCGTGGCGCCTGGCACCCGGCTTCGATCTGACCTACGCGCCGCAACCCTACGGCGAACGGGCGACGACCGTAGCGGGTGTCGGGCGGGGCGTGCAGCGGGAGCACCTGCTCGAGCTGGCCTCACGCGCCGGCATCAAGGGGCTCACCGCCAGGAGGGTGCTGGACGAGGTGACCGCAGCCACAGCCCGGGTCGAGTCCGTCCTGAAGCAGGCCGGGTGCTGCGGGGCGGTGTCCGAGGCCGCCGTCCGCGCCGTGCTCGACGCCACCGAGAGGGTCCGTGGCTGAGGCATCGCTCTGAGACACAGAAGCCTTGCGCTCCACCGACCGATGTGGTCCGCTGCACCCATGAACCAGAGTCCCCTCCCCTCTACGCGCGTCGGCGTCTTCGTGTTCGACGGCTTCGAGCCCATCGACGTCTGGGGGCCCATCCAGGCGTTCGTCGCCGCCGCCTACGTCGGGACCTCCGTCCAAAGCGGGCCGCCGCCGTTCCGCGTGACGCTCATCGCCAACGAGGACCGCGTCCAAGGGGACGAGCAGGCCGCGCCCAGGCCCGTGGCAGCCCGCGGCGGCGTGCGGGTGGCGCCCGACCTGTTCCGCGACCAGGCCCTGACGCAGGACATCGACCTGCTGCTGATCCCGGGCGGTCTCGCGCTCCGGGAGCTGCTGTCCCCGGACCGACCGGTCGAGCGCGCGGCCTTGCTGCGCTGGGCGGTCCGGATGGACGAGCGCGTGTCGCTCATGACCTCCGTCTGTACGGGAGCGGCGGTGCTCGCGGCGGCGGGGCTGCTCGACGGGCAGCCTGCCGCCACCAACCACCTCGCCTTCCACTGGGTGACCAGCCTGGGGCCGCGGGTGAAGTGGGACAACGTGGCGCGCTGGGTGGACGCCGGCCGGTACGTCACCTCGGCCGGGGTGTCCGCGGGGACCGACATGGCGTTCTACCTGGTCCAGCGGCTGTATGGACGGGCCGTCGCCGAGCAGGCCGCGCGCGTCGCCGAGTACGACTGGCGGCGCGACCCCGAGGAGCCGGTTCGCTACCCCGAGCAGGCCCCCGTCCCCACCACGCCCTGGAGGCCGCCAGCGACGACCCGCTGACGGCTCCGAGGGCCCCGCATCGGAGGGCGCACGCAGGCGCTACCAGCCCCCGCGCCCGTCGTCGGAGAACGCCGCCGCCGCCAGGGTGTCGCCCGCCTCCTTCTCGGCCCGAAGGTCCCTGAGCAGCCGCCCTACCACGCCCTCGCCGACGTGGGGCATGAAGACCAGATGGCAGAGATCCACGTTGTTCACGTTGTTGCAGGCCAATGCGTACCTGCGGACCGTCTCGTCCTTCGGCCGCTTCATGATGATCATGACCGACCCGGGGGCCCGCCACGCGTCGGGGTCCCAGACCTGCTGGATCACCTTGAGCGTCCGCCGGGCGAGGTCGAGCTGGCCCTTGACCACCCCAGCCCGCTCCTCCAGGGAGTTCCGCGCCACCCAGTCCCACAGGAAGATGGCCGCCGCGCCGTTGCGCGACCCCGCCAGCGTCGAGTCCAAGGCGCCGACGTAGTTCGGGACGTCGTTGGTGAGCATGTAGCGGTTCCGGGTCATGTAGATGCCCGTCGGCCAGGGGGCGCCCGGCCACTTGTGGCCGCTCATGGCCAGGGACTGGATGTCATGGCTGAAGTCGAAGCCGGGCAGCTCAAAGTCCCCGTCGCGCTGGACCACGCTGGCGTAGCCCGCACCCAGCGCGCCGTCGACGTGGATCCAGAAGCCCCGTCTCCGGCAGTCCTTGTCGCCATGCTTGATGGTGCGCCAATCGAAACCATACCGCTCCAAGGGCTCCTTGAGGCGCCGCACGCCCTCGGCCACGTCATCGAGCGCCCCCGTCCAGGTCGTCCCGTAGTTGAACAGGATCGCGGGCGGACGCCTCTCGATCCGCATGGCCATCACCGCCAGATCGACCAGGTGGTCCAGGTTCATGGAGCCGTCCGGGTTGACCTTCACGAACTGGTACTCGAGGTCGAGCATGTAGGCCAGCTTCTTCACCGAGTAGTGGGACGCCTCGGAGAACAGCAGCACCGGCTTGAACTCGGGGTTCTCCGGCTCTTCGCACTCCACGTAGCCCAGGCGCTCCGCCATGGTCGGGATGCGCTCGTCGTACTCGAGCTTCCGCCCGCGCAGGTAGTCCCGCGCGCTGCGCAGGGCCATGAGGTTGCCCTCGGTGGAGCCCATCGACAGCACGTAGCCCCAGTAGCTGTCCTCCCAGCCCTCATCCCTGTCTTCGTAGACCTTGCGGGGGGACGGGGCGTTCCACAGCCGGGCGAAGTAGTCCAGCACGGCGCGCTCGACCCACTTGCTGTTCAGGCTGAAGAACCCGTCGGCGAGCTGGGAGGTGGCCCCAGGGGTGGTCAGCTTGGGGTTGGCGAAGGAGTCGCCGATGTTGTTGATGGCCGACTGGACGAAGTCGGCCAGGTGCGCCGTGTCGAGGCGGGCGGTGGACTGGTAGCCGAGGAAGTCGTCGCGGTACTTCTGCACATAGCTCCGGAGCTGACGCATCGCCGCGGCCAGGACCACGGGGTCCTTCTTCTCGTGGGACAGGTCAAACAGCTCGCCGCGGATCTCCTGGGGTACAAAGTAGGATCGTCCTTTTTCCTGGGACATGCTTCTTCCTCGACTGTTCGTGGTCTGCCTGGATGGCCGACGTGGGGCGACGGTAGCATGGCGGCTGTCCCTGCCCTACAACTCTCTCTCGCGCCCCCCTGCCCGCTTGACCTCCGGCGGCCGCGACGACCCGCCCGCTCAGGCCCGAGCGATGACGTACGCCACGCGCAGGTCCCCGCCTCGACAGAACTCGATCTTCTGGTTCCACCGCGCGCGCAGGTGTTCGAAGTCGTCGGCGTCCCACCGGGTGGCGAAGTCCGCCGCGTTGGCCTCCAGGCGGGCGACCTCCGCGGCCATCGCGTCCACGAACCCGTCGGTGTAGTCCACCGCCTCCACGACCTGGAGGCCCGCCCGGCCGACCAGATCGGCGAGCCCCTGCACGGTCGGCAGCCGGAAGCCACAGTCGTCACAGTAGTCGAGGAACGCCTGCGAGGCCCGCCCCTCCCCGCGGCAGTAGTCCGCGATGAGGCTGGACCGACCCGGAACGAGGTGGGGCAGCACGCGCCGCAGGCAGTCCACCTTCTCGGAGACATACAGGAGCGACTGGCAGGTCCACAGCGCGTGGTAGCGGCCGGACAGCTCCAGCGTCCGGAAGTCCGACCGTACGAAGTCCAGCCCGCGGACGCCCTGGCGGGCGGCGGCCTCCCTGGCCATCGCGATACAGTCGGGGGAGCCGTCCACCCCCGTGCCCTCGACGCCGTGGTGCGCGACGAGGTAGCGCAGAGTGCCCCCGGTGCCGCATCCGAGGTCCAGCACCCGATCCCCCGGCTGGAGGGCCAGATGGGGGGTCACCCGCTCCAGAAACTGTGCGCCGCCGGAAGACTGGAAGCCGGGGCCGTACATCTCCTCCGACAGGAGCAGGCGGGAGCGCTGGTAGCGGTCGGCCAGGTCTGCGCCCGGCGTGCGCCGCACCCAGTAGCGCGTCATCGTACGCTTGAGCGGGTCTCCCGGAGCGGCCTCGTGGGCGGGGACGGCGTCGGGGTGGTCCACGAAGCCGGTCCGCCCATGAAGGATCTGGCTGTCCCTGGCCAGGAGGACCTCACCCGGGCAAAGCGTGAAGCGGACCTGCCGCTCGCGCTCGTGCAGCAGCGCGTCCAGCACGTCAAAGGCGTGGACCTGCGCCCGGGTCAGCGGCTGCCCGACCCGCCGGTGGGCCGCCTCGACGTAGGGGCGCAGGTAGCGGAAGCGGCACTCCCCGCGCTCATCGTACGTGATGACCGGTGCGGTGTACACATCGTCCTTGAAGCCGCGATACTCCCACACGAAGTCCGCCTCCAGCGTGGCCAGGACGTCGGGGTGACGCGCCGCCAGGTCCGCGTGGAGCTGGCGGCCATCCACCACGATGCTCTCTCCGCCCGAGGGCGCGGCGGCGACGCAGCCGAACACCACGTAGTCCCAGATCTCCGGCTGGTTGACGTTGTCGGTGTGGATGGAGCCGCCCTCGTGGGTCTGGTGGTAGCGCGCGCCGTCGGCCATGGTCCGCTCCGGGTCGCGATCCCAGACGCTGACCGCCCGGCTGCCGGCCGCGTCCTGCGGGAGGACCGCGCCGAGGAGGTGCGCCAGGACCGCGACCCCGCCCTCGATCCATCGGACCGGGTCGCCCTCGGCGGGCGGCAGCGCCACGACGGTGAACCGGCGACCGCGCTCTATCTCCTCGCGGAGGCGCTCCACGTCCGCGCGCAGCCCGGGCAGCGCCTCTTCTGCGCAGGCCCGCTCCAGGTCTGCAGGGGAGGCGTTGAGGAGGGCGCGCAGTTCATCCTGAGCGTCCGAGGTGAGGCGGAGGGGGGGCATCGTGGTTCCAGGGAGGGGTCGGGATCAAGGGCGCCCGACCTGACCGTCATCGGGTCGGGCCGGGCACGTCGATTCAGCGGGCCAGAGGGTATCACCCCGCAGCGCTCCGGCAGGGGGGCCGCGCGAAGCCCGCCCCGGACCGTGCCATCATGCCCCCATGTCGCTCCCCCCCCTCCAGGCCGGATGGGCCGAGGCCCTGCTCGGGCAGCCCGTAGGGTCAGAGCCCCGTTCCACCTGCGCCGACTGCGCGATGGCCTCGGGCCCGGCCCCGGCGTTCCGGGCCGACCTCAAGTGCTGCATGTACCTGCCGCGGCTGCCGAACTTCGTCGTCGGCCGGATCCTGGCCGATCCCACCGCGGCCCGGGAGCCGGTGCGCGCGCGCCTGGCCGACCCCCGGCAGCGCACCCCGTGGGGCCTGGAGCGGCCAGCCGACTGGAGCGCCGCCTACGCGCAGGCCCTCCAGGATGGGCGCTTCGGCCAGCAGCTCGACCTGCGCTGCCCGCACTGGCTGGACGCCGACGGCGGCACCTGCGGGATCTGGGCCCACCGCGAGGCCACCTGCAGCACCTGGCACTGTCGGGTAGACCGGGGCGCGGTGGGCAAGGCCATGTGGACCGCCCTGCGCCGCTGGCTCGAGGACGTCCAGGACCTCGTGGCCCGCTGGTGCGTCGAGCAGGTGGGTCGCCCGCAGACGTGGGACGCTGCGGAGGCCGAGGCCTTCTACCGGGCGTGCGGCCAGCAGGCGGAGGGCCTGACGCTGGAGACGATCAAGCGGCTCGGGGGCTTCGGGCTGCGCATCCGCTCCCGGGAGCTGCGCGCGACGTGGCGGGAGCGGGCCCACCGCGCGCTGCCCCTGCGCCTGGAGGCGGGCCGCTGGCGCGTGGTGTTCGAAGACACACAGACGGTGGAGCTGCGCAGCTACGGGGACTACGACGGCCTGACGCTCAGCCGCGGGGCGTTCGCGGCGCTGGCGGCCTTCGACGGGCGGCCGGTGGCCCAGGTGATGCGCGGGCTGGGGGCGGCGGCGCCGGACCCGGACAGCCTGCAGGCGTGGGTGGACCACGGGCTCCTACAGTCGAGCGACCCACACGATGGTCTCTCCAGACCCGCCCCGAGGTCTCAGGACCGCTGACCCGCTCGCGGAGTCCGGCCATGCAGACGAGCGGGCAGGCGTGCCAGCCCGGAGACGAAGTTGGAGTAGACGGGCCGGGGGTCGCCGAGGGCTTCGATGCGGTCCACACGCTCGACGAGGGCCTCCAGCACGGCCTGAACCTCCATCCGGGCCAACGTCGCCCCCAGACAGAAGTGAGGCCCGAAGCCGAAGCTCAGGTGCGGGTTGCTCTCGCGGTCGAGGATCAAGCGCGACGCGTCGGCGAACACGTCGTCATCGAAGTTGGCGGAGGTGTACCACAAGGACACCATCTGCCCGGACTGGAGGAGCGCGTCCCCCACCTGCGTGTCCTCGACCACGGTCCGCGCGACATGGAGAACAGGGCAGGTCCAGCGCAAGACCTCCTCTACCGCCGCGCGCGCTGGAATCGCGCCGGACTTGAGCCGCGTCCACTCCTCCGGGTGCTGCGACAGCGCGTGCAGCATGCCGACGATGGCGTAGCGAGGCTCCTCGCTGCCGCCGATGAGCAGGCTGTAGCAGTTGTAGAGGATCTCCTGCATCGTGAGCTGGAGGTCCGACTGTTGCAGACGGACCAGGTCGCTCAACAGGTCATCGCCGAGGCCAGCCCCCCGCTCCTCGACGAGGCGCGAGAAGATCATCAGGATCTCAAGGCGCGCGATCCGGCCGTCCTCCTCCCTGGCGTCTCGATGGGCCGACGCGAGCGCGGCCGCCGCTGCGCTGCACAGCTGCTCCCGGTCAGCGCCCTCGCGCACGCCGAGCAGGTCACAGATCGCGCCGGATGCGACATGGCCAGCGAATGCGCCGGATAGCTCCGCATCTGTGTCGAGTACCCCCGTCAGCCGAGCGCGCACGCTCTGGTCCAGCCTCTCCTTGGCGCCGGCCTTGACCGCGCGACGAACGCACCTCGCGATCCGGGATCGAATGGCGGCGTGGCGTGGACCGTCCGACATCGGGAGCATCCGTCCGCCGGCCGGATCCCCACCGGCCAACAGCGCGTTCAGGGAGTTGCCTCGCCGTGACGTGAAGCGTCGCGTGTCCGCGCTGATCTGCCGGACATGCTCGTGCCTCGACACGACCCAGAAGCCGGCGTCTCCCCAGGGATGCCAGACGACCGGACAGGTGCGCCGGAGAAAGGCCCAGATCGGACGGAGATCCGTGTCGGCGTGTGTCCGTGGATCGACCAGATCGATGCCCGCAAGTGGTCCCCGTCCGAACTCAATCATCAGCAGGACCCTGCGCTCTGTCGTGAAACCATGGAGGACGCTGTGAGCGCTTCCTATCGGGTCCCATGACGAACGGCCATCTTCGGGGTGGTGCCGCCGCTCTCCACCGACGCGCTCCCAGTCCCAACGCGCGAGCCGGGAGGCCCACGGCCTCCAAGGGCCGGTCAGCGGGTCCTGTATAGTCGTGCCCCCCCATGATGTGCGGCCCTTGCGGGCCCACGTTGGAGAGATGTTGACCGTCCCCCATAGACCCTCCCATGCAGACCCCACCGAATCCGGCGATCTCCCCTCGATGTGGGCTGAGCGGATCGAGCGGCGTGCGGCGCTGGCGGCGGGGGCGCCCGCGCTGCTGGGCCCGGACAAGACGCTCCGCTTCAGGGCGCTGGTCCATGAGCTGGGGCGCTGGCGTGCGCACCTGCGGGCCTGCGGCGTCGGCCCGGAGGGGCGCGTGATCGGGGTGGGCACAACCTCCGTGGACGGCGCGGTGCGCGCGCTGGGGATCACAGCCAGCGCAACCTACACGCCCTTCGCCGCCCAATGGGGGAGCGCGGCGGTCGAGGAGCTGCTGGAGCATGTGCGGCCCCACGCGATGATCGTGGACGCAGAGACGCCCGAAGGCCTGGTGGCGCAGGCGCAGGCCCGCGGGATCAGGCTGGTGCCCGGCTCGCTGCCTCCCCAGACCGAGGCGCGGCCGATGTCCCCGGAGGAGCGACAGAAGCTGTGGGACCCGGAGCGCGTGGCGCTGATCTCGCACACGTCAGGGACCACACAGCGCAAGTTCATCCCCTACACCAACGGCAACATCACCGCCCTCTGCGACGACGCGCGGGGGGCATGGCGGCTCTCAAGCCAGGACCGCTGCCTGACCCTGGCGCCCCTCTTCAACGGCTTCGGGCTGCTCCTCGGGGTGTGCGTGCCGGTGGTCGCCGGGGGGAGCACGCTGGTGGGCTTTCCCTTCACCCCGCCTTCCTTCTGGTCGACGCTGGCCGCGACGGAGGCCACCTGGGTGCTGGGCGTTCCGCTGGTGTTCCAGGTGGTCCTGGACATCCCCGGGCCCCCCACGCCTGCGCTGCGGATGTGTGTGACCGGCGGGACCTCGATGAACGCCGCGGTCGCAGAGAGGCTGCGTCGGCGCACCCGGGTCGCGCTCGTCGACGCCTACGGCATGAACGAGGCCGGCCTCATCGCGAGCACCCCCGTGTCGCTCGATCCGGTGCCGGCCGGCTGCGTGGGGCATCCCTACGGGCTTGATGTCGCCGTGTGGGACCCGGAGGAGGACGTGGCGCTCGCCGCCACAGAGCGCGGTGAGGTGGTGGTCCGCGGCGCCTCGGTGGCGCGCAGCTACTTCGCCAACGGTGAGCGGACCACCCCCCGCGCGAGCGAGTGGCTCCGTACCGGGGACGAGGGCTTCTTCGATGAGGGCGGCGCGCTGTACCTCACCGGCCGGATGTGGGAGCGCATCAACCAGGGCGGAGAGACGATCTCACCCGGGCTCATCGAGCAGGTCCTGCTGAGCCACCCCGCGGTGCAGGACGCGGCCTGCTTCGCCACACCACACCCCCGTCTGGGAGAGGCGGTCGCGGCCGCCGTGGTGATCAAGGGGCAGGTGAGCGACGCGGAGCTTCGCGCGCGCGTCGTCGAGCAGCTCGGCCTCTCGCATGTTCCCCAGGTGCTGCTCCGCTGCCCCTCCCTCCCGCGTGCCCCCAACGGCAAGCTGAACCGGCGCGGCCTGCATGAGACCTTCCAAACCTCGATCGAGGAGCCGCGCCAGGAACGCGGGGACGATCTGCTCGTCGTCGCGATCGCCGAGGTCTTCGCGGCGGTGCTCGGCGTGCCGGAGGTGAGCCACGCGCAGAGCTTCTTCGCCCTCGGCGGCGACTCCCTCGCGGTCAGCGAGGTGGTGACCCGGCTGCGCATCTCGCTGGGGCGCGCGGTGACCATCACAGACGTCTTCACCCATCCGAGCCCCGTGGAGCTGGCGACGCAGGTGCGTGCCACGGAGCAGGTCGAGGACGTCCCGTTGATGCGTCTTCCGCCACAGAGCGGCCGCGGCGGTCGCGCGTCCTTCGGCCAGGAGCGGATGTGGGTGCATCAGCAGCTCTACCCGGAGTCCGACGCCTACAACGAGCTCGCGATCTGGACGGTGCGGGGTTCGGTGAAGGCCGATCTCCTGGAGCGGGCGCTGCGATGGCTGGTGGCGCGGCACGCGGTGCTGCGCGACCGTCTGGTGATGATGGAGGGGGTGCTGAGACAGCAGGACTGCCAGCCGCCTTCGCCGCTGCTGCGTCGTCCGTCCGCCTGCGCGGACGTCGCCGAAGGCCTCGCAGCGGTGCAGCGTGAGGCGGCGGTCCCCTATGACCTGGCCGAGGAGGCGCCCTCTCGCTTCTGGCTCGTGCCCGTGGGCTCCGACGCGACGCTCTTCGCCCTCGGCGTCCACCACGCCATGCTCGACGGGATCTCGGCCGCGGAGCTGTGCGCCGATCTCGGAGAGGCCTACCGCGCTCTGCTTCAGGGAAACGAACCTGCCAGGGAGCCGCTGCCCTTCCGCTACACCGACTGGGCGTGGTGGCAGCGCCAGCAGGTCGAAGCGAATGGCGCGGCGCAGCTCTCCTGGTGGAGGGAGCGCCTGGCCGGGGCGCCGTCGGTGCTGCCGCTCCCCCTGGATCGCCCGCGCCCCCGACACCGAGCCTTCCAGGGACGAAGCGTCGGCCTGTCCCTCGACGCGCAGCAGCGTGGCGCGATCCTGGCGCTGGCCGAAGCGCACGGCTGCACCCCCTACATGGTCCTGCTGGCGGTCTACGCGCTTGTGCTGGCGCGCACCTGTGCGTGCGACGACCTGGTGATCGGCACGCCGGTCTCTGTGCGCAATCACCCCTCCCTCGCCGGCGTGATCGGCTTCTTCGTGAACACGCTGCCCCTGCGGCTGGACCTCGGCGGTGCGACGTCCGGGGCGGTGCTGCTCCGTCAGGTCCGACGACGCTGTCTGGAGGCCTTCGAGCGTCGGGACGTGCCCTTCGAACACGTGGTGGACGCGCTCGGCGTGCGGCGCGACGAAGGCCACGAGCCGCTCGTGCAGGTCTTGTTCAGCTACCAGAACGAGCTGCTCCTGGAGCTTGACGGGGCCGCCGTGGAGCCGCTGCGGCTGGAGCGCATGACCGCCCAGGTCGATCTCTCGCTCCTGATCCTGAACGAGCGGGACGGCCTCTGGTGCAGCTTCGAGTATGACGCCGAGCTCTTCGAACGAAGCACCCTCTCCAGCCTGGCGGAGAGCTTCCATCAGCTCCTCCTCGGCCTGATCGCGCACCCGGAGCGCCGGGTCTCCGACCTGCCGATGGTCTTGGAGGCGGATCAGGAGGCGCTCCTGGAGCTGGGGCGCGGGCCCGTCTCAGCGCTCCCGCCGATGTGCCTGCACGCGCTCTTCGAGCGCCAGGCCGACGCCACGCCAGAGGCGACCGCGCTGGTCTTCGGGAGCGCCTCGATGAGCTACGCCGAGCTTGAGCGGCGCGCCAACGGCGTGGCCCACCAGCTGCGGGCTCAAGGCGTCCCCCCCGGGAGCCGCGTCGGGCTCTCCTACCGCAGCGCGCCGGAGCAGATCGCCGCGGTGCTGGGCATCCTGAAGGCCGGCTGCGCGTATGTGCCGCTGGATCCGGACGATCCGGCGTCACGTCGCGCGTTCATCGTGGAGGATGCCGGCGTCGGGATCGTGGTGACCCAGGCCAGCCTCGCGGAGCGATGGGGGACACAGACGGTCGTCCTCCTCGAAGAGAGCGTGCCCTCGGACCGGCGACCCGCGCTTGACGTGGATCCCTCCCAGGGGGCCTATGTGATCTACACCTCGGGCTCCACCGGGCAGCCCAAGGGCGCGGAGATCCACCACGGCGCTGCAGCGGCGGTCGTCCGCCACATGGCTGGGATCCTCCAGATCGACCCGACGAGCCGCGTGCTGCGGCACGCGTCCATCGGCTTCGACGCCTCCGTCGTCGAGATCTTCTCCACGCTGGGCGCCGGCGCGACGATGATCCTGGCCGAGCTCCGCGAGCAGCTCGGGCCCTCCTTCACCGAATTGCTGCGCCACCACCGCGTCACCCATCTCCAGATGGTCCCCTCAGCCCTCGCCCAGGTCGAGGACGAAGATGCCCTCCCCGATCTGCAGGTCGTGCTCTCCTGCGGGGAGGTCTGTCCTCCCTCGCTGGCGAAGCGCTGGCGCGTCGGGCGCCGCTTCCTCAACGGCTACGGCCCCTCGGAGTGCACGATCTACTCCACCGTGAGCGTCGATCCTTCCGGCGTCCGCCTGCCGATCGGCCGCCCGTTGCCGGGTGTTCGGCTCTATGTGTTGGATACTCAACGCCGTCTCGCGCCAGCCGGCCTGCCGGGCGAGCTCTACATCGGTGGCGTGGGTGTCGGGCTGGGCTACATCGGCCGCCCGGCGCTCGACGCGGAGCGCTTCCTGCCCGACCCGTTCGGGCCGCCGGGCGCGCGCATGTATCGCAGCGGCGACCGCTGCAGGTGGCGGTCCGATGGCGAGCTGGAGTTCCTCGGGCGGGTGGATCTGCAGCTCAAGCTGCGCGGGATACGCATCGAGCCCGGCGAGATCGAGTCCTGTCTGTGCGAGCACCCCGCGATCGAACAGGCGGTCGTGGTGCCACGCGATGGGCGCCTGGTGGCCTATCACGTACAGAGAGCGCCGGTGTCGCCCGCGGCGCTGCGCGCTCACGTGCAGGCGCTCCTGCCCGCGCCCATGGTCCCCGCCGCGTACGTGGCGCTGGCGGTGCTCCCCCGGCTCCCGAGCGGCAAGGTCGATCGCGGAGCGCTCCCGATACCCCAAGCGGACGCGCTCGGCGTGGACGAACCCTACCTCGCCCCCCGCACCGACGTCGAGGTACAGATCGCGGCTATCTGGGCAGAGGTGCTGGAGGTCCCGGAGGTCGGGGTGAGCCAGGACTTCTTCGCGCTGGGGGGGGACTCGCTCAAGGCCGTCCTGATTGTGCGGCGTACGGCGGCGGTGTTGGGGCGGCCGGTGCCCATCGGCCTGCTGCTCAAGCGGCCGACCATCGCCGGGGTGCTGTCGGGCCTCGGGCCCACGTCCTCCGCCGCGCCCCCGCGCCCCAGGCCGACGCGCCCCGAGAGCCCACACCTGAAGGTCGTGGACCGCTCGCTGCCCGAGCTCTTCCTCGGTGGAGAGATCCCTCCGGTCGAGGCCGCCTACATGGGCTATGTGTTCGATGAGCACCTGGCGCGCCTCACGCCGGAGGAGCGGCTGCAGGCGGAGCGCGAGCTGCTCACCCGCCCTTCGTGGGTCGAGGTGCTGGACACCTCGCTGGGGCGGTCGGCGGGCATCCTCCTGCCCCACCGAGGCTCGGCGCTCTACCTGGATCAGGAGGCCCTGGTGGCCTCCGTGGTCACCGGGCTGGAGTTGGCGGCACGGATCGGCGCCCGCGTGGTCGCGCTCACCGGCCTCCTGCCATCCGCAACAGACTACGGGGAGGCGATCGCACGCGCCATCAGCGGGCGAACGGACCTGCCCGCCATCACCACCGGGCACGGCGCCACCGCCGCCGCGGTGCTGATGAACCTCGAGCGACTCCTGGACCTCAGCGGCCGCACCCTGGCGCGGGAGCATGTCGCCGTGCTGGGCCTGGGCTCCATCGGGCGGACCTCGCTGAGGCTGATGCTCGCCAGGGCGCCCCACCCCGCGGTGATCTCGCTCTGCGATCTCTACCAGCAGCGGGCCGCGCTCCAGTCGCTGAAGGAGGAGCTGCGCGCCGAGCTGGGGTTCCGTGGCGGGATCGAGCTGCTGGAGGTCGAGGACGCGCTGCCAGCGTCGCTCCACAAGGCGACCACGGTGATCGGCGCGACGAACGTGGCGAACGTGCTGGACGTCGACAAGCTGGCGCCAGGCACGCTGATCGTGGACGACTCCGGCCCCCACTGCTTTGACGTCGCAGCGGCCCGGCGACGCTTCAAGGATCATGGAGACATCCTGTTCATCGAAGGAGGCCCCTTTGAGTCCCCTGATCCCGTCCGCGTGACGACGCACCCCTCCTCCTTCCGAGCGTCCCACGACGGACGGACCGTGATGGGCTGCATCCTCTCGAGCTCGCTGTCGGTCGCGGAGGGGCTGGCGCCGACGATCGGGCTGATTACCCCCGCGCAGGCCGAGGCCCACCTCGACGCGCTACGCGCTCGGGGCTTCCGAGGTGCGTGGCCCCAGTGCGACGGCGTGCGCTTCTCCGCCAGCGACCTCGCCGCGTTCGCGGGTCGATTCGGCGACCCCGCCAGCAGAGAGCAGACCCCGTCCACCTGAGGCCGGGTTCGGCCGGGGTCTCCCGACCCGTCCATGCGCTCAACCTGACCTCACACCCCGATCCCGCTCCACAGGATGTCGATGAAGCGCTCGACGTAGTGCTCCCCCTCGGCGGGCTCCTTCGCCCCCGAGCAGACGCGCGCGGTGAAGGCATACCCGTGCAGGGAGCCGAGGATGGTGGACGCCACGGTCTCGATGTCGCAGTCGGCGATGCGCCCTTCGTCGCGCGCCCGCTGCAGCCAGCCCACGAAGGTCCGGTACGCCTGGGCGGGCTGGGACTCCTCGTCCTCCTTGCTCTCGAACGCCCGGGACGGATCGATGCCCGCGGCCTGGAGGAGCCCGAGCCCCCTTTGCAGCTCGCGGAAGTAGGTCGCGATGACCTGGGCGTGCTCGACGAGCTGCTGTCGAACGGGCCGCTCGTCGGGCCCGCTCTCCAGCTCCGCGACCCAGGGCACCTTCTTCGGCGGCCCCAGCGCTGCGATCAGGAGCCCCTCCTTGGAGCCGAACCGGTTGAACAGCGTGGTGTGGCTCACGCCGAGGTCCCGGGCGATCTCGGCCGCCGAGACGCCGACCCCGCGCGCGAAGAAGCAGCGGCGGGCGGCGAGGATGATCTGCTCGTCGGTGACTTCTCTGGGTCTTCCCATGAGCTCACTCTCCAGGGTGCTCGACGCGGGGGTATCGGGTTTCTGTCGGTCGAGAAAGAAACATGCCCGACGGGGCTTGACGAAGGATACCGTCCATTATATTTCTTTCGTGAAAGAAAGTATCCCATTCCGCCGCAAAAGGCCAGATGGGCAGGCTCACACCACACACAGATTCATGACCCGAAGCGGGTCGCCTTGAACAGGAAGGAGCGCGTCATGGACGCCAAGCGGCTCGGATACTGGACCACGACCGGACTCACGGCGCTGGTGATGCTCGGGAGCGGCCTCGGGAAGCTCACCCACCAGCAACCCCTGGTCGAAAGCATGGAGCACCTGGGCTACCCGGAGTACCTGCTCACCATCCTGGGGATCGCCTATCTGGCCGCGGCCGTGGTGATCCTGGCGCCCAGGCTGCCGCGCCTGAAGGAGTGGGCCTACGCGGGCATCATCATCGCGATGTTCGGGGCCTTCGCGTCGCATCTCCTCGTTGGCGACGGGGTCGGACAGATCGCGCCTGCGGTGCTGATCGCGGGCCTCGCCCTGGGCTCCTACGCCCTCAGACCCGACGATCGGCGTCTGGCGAGCCCCGCCGAGGCTCGATGAGCTCCAGGGATCTGACCCGCGGCCCCATCCCCGGCCATCTCCTGCGGCTGGCCGGGCCGATGGGGTTCGGCATCTTCGCGATCATGGCCTTCAACCTGGTGGACACCTGGTTCGTCTCCAAGCTCGGGACCCAGGCCCTGGCGGCCATGACCTTGACCTTCCCCGTGGTCATGTTGGTGGGGAGCGTGGCCATGGGCCTGGGGGTGGGCGTCACCAGCGTCCTCAGCCGCGCCATCGGGAACGGGCGGCACGAGGAGGTGCAGCGCCTGACCACCCACACCCTGCTGCTGGGCGTCGCCCTGGTGGTGGCCATCAGCGTCGTGGGGTTGATCCTGGCGGAGCCGATGCTCCGGGGGCTCGGCGGGGAGGGCGAGGTCCTGGAGCTGGCGGCGTCCTATCTGCGGATCTGGTTCGCGGGCGCCGGGGTCGTCGTCGTGCCCATGCTGGGGATGTCGGCCATCCGCGCCGCGGGCGACACCCGCACCCCCGCGGTGGTCATGTCCGCCGCAGGGGTGGCGAACGGCGTGCTGGATCCCCTCTTCATCTTCGGCCTCGGACCCATCCCGGCCATGGGGCTGGAGGGGGCCGCGATCGCCACCGTGGCCTCAAGGGCGGTGACCCTGGTGGTGGCCCTGTGGGTGCTCCACGCGCGCGAGGGCCTGCTCCGCTTCTCCTGGGATGACCTGGGCCTCATCCCGGACTCCTGGGGTCGGGTGCTCCTGATCGGCGGGCCGGCGGCCTTCACCAACCTGACCCAGCCGCTGACCATCGGCTTCCTGACCGGCCTGGCGGCCGGGTTCGGGGAGCCTGCGGTCGCCGCCTTCGGCGCCGGGGGGCGGGTGGAGATGTTCGCCCTGATCCCCGCCATGGCCATGGCCATGGGGCTGGCGCCCTTCGTCGGGCAGAACCACGGCGCTGGCGACCACCCGCGGGTCGCCGAGGCGGTGTCCCTGAGTCTCCGGGTCACCATCGCGATGGGGGTGCTGTCCTTCGGCGTGCTGGCGCTCTTCCGTGATCCCCTGGCCGCCGTCTTCACAGACGACCCCGCCGTGCTGCCCCTCCTGGCCCGGTACCTGTGGATCCTGCCCCTCTCCCATGTGCTGGTGGGGGCCTTCTTCGTGGCGACCAACACCCTGAACGCCGTGGGGCGGCCGCTGCCCGCCACCGTGCTCACGCTCCTGCGCACCCCCATTCTCCTGGGCGGCGGCGCCTGGCTGGGGGCCAGCGTCGGGGGGCTGACCGGCTTCTTCTGGGGGAGCAGCGTCGGCCTGCTGGCCAGCGGGGCGCTGGGGTTGCTGGCCATGGTGGTCCTGGGAACCGCCGCCCGCAGCGAAGCCTGATCGCGGGTCCGGCGGCGAGCCTCGATCGGGTCGTGGCTGGTCCCGACCGTCATCGGGTAGATTGAGGAGCAGACTCATCAAGAAGGCGGTCATGCTCAAGCCTCAGCCCCTCCGCGTCGCCCCCCTGCTCCTCCTGGCCGCGTGCGTCGGCCGCGGCGACGGGGACACCGCCGACACCGCCGTCGACACCGGCGTGTCCGTCGGCCCGATCACCTGCCTCTCGGTGGCCCCCATCGGCGGTCAGGTCGCTGTGCTGGAGATGGACATGAGCACGGGCACCTGGAGCGAGGTGGGGCGCTATGGTTCAACCTCCTCGTCGCTGCACGTCGGTGGCCTGGCCCGGACCGGCGATCTGCTGACGATGGCGGCCTACGGAGGGAACGACTTCGAGTGGTGGCAGCTCGATCTGAACGCGGGGACCTTGACCCAGGGCAGCGACACCAGCCAGGTCTCCGTGGCGTCGGACGGCGTCGATCTGTTCACCTACACCTCCGGCGGCGCGATCGGTCGCTACGCGGACTTCGCGGCGCTCGACGCGGACAGCCCCTCCGCGGTCAGCGCCGAGGACCACATCTCCGGCACCCGCCTCGGCGTAGACGGGGCGCTCGCCTACGTGGCCTGGCACACCACCGCTGAGGTCACCGTCCACGACGTGGTCACGGGCCTGCAGCTCCGCACCATTCCGCTGGACCGCTGGGACACCTGGGTCTGGGGGGTGAGCGTGGCGGACGGCGACCTGTTCCTCATCGACGACGCGCGCGGCCCCTACTCGGGCTCCGACGAGCGCATCGGACGCTACGACCAGAACACCGGGGCGCTGCTGGACGAGGTCTTCTTCACGAACGTGCCCGAGGGCGGCCGGGTCAGCGGCCTCTGGTGCGAGTAGCCAGGTTCGCCTGAGGGCCTCGAAGGGGTGGTAGTGTCCCCCCTCCACCCTGAGGGAGAACCCGACATGAAGACCCCGTTCAACGCAAGAGACCTGGCCCTGATGCTCGGCGCGGGCCTGCTCGGCCTGCTGGCGGCGAAGTCCGTGGAGCCGGCCCAGGCGCAGCAGAGCGCCACCGCCGAGGTCTGCAAGCAGTGGGAGCTGACCACCTGGCACGCGGAGCTGGACGAGCGCTGCACGATCTCCATGAAGAACCCCATCAACTACCGGGCCAACAACTGGTGCGCCGCCCCCGAGGGCACGGAGATTGTCCAGACCGTGCCCAGCTCGAGCACGACGTTCTGGATCAAGCGCTGCAAACAGTAGCCCGCCCCGGGCGGGGCGCGTGGCCTACCCCTCGCGCCCTGCCCCCAGCAGCTCAACATACCCCTCCGTGCCATGCACGCGGATCCGCTGCCCGACCTGGAGGCCCTGCAGGCGTGGGGGGAGCGCCGGCTGTTACGGTCCTGCGATCCGGAGGGTGGGGGCTGAGGTTGAGCGCAGGTGAACCGGGCCGCCTGAAGCGGTCTGTCGACCGCGAGGATGGCCTGTCTGGAGCCGCTCGGGCAGGGCCAGCTCTCGTCGCGGATTCACCTGTCTGCCACCCTCGGACGCCTGTACGACTTCAAGGCCCTCCTCGCGACCACGGCACCGGCTCCCCTGGAAGGGCTCCGCGGCCGGCACGCCAGCGACGCCAGGCCAGGAAGACGCTTCGTGTGGGGTTGCACCTCTCCGAGGCCGCGCATGAAGATCTGGCCATGGCCTGGCAACACCAGCTACCTTCGGTGAGAAGGACGGCGGATGGTCTACACCGACGTGGCAGGCCTGCGGGAGTACGCATGAGCGGGAATGGCTTCGAGAAGAACCTCAACAATGAGAATTTTCTCCGGTCGCTGCTTGGTGACCTGGACAAGATTGACGCCGAGGTGCGCGATGGCTCCGAAGGCGTCGGGGCCCTGGTGGGTGGAGGCGTTGGCGCTGCAGGCTCGTTCGCCGCGTTGTACGGACTCGGGATCGTTGGTCTCTCCGGGCCGGGAATCATGACGGGCCTCGCCGCCGCGGGGGCGTTGATTGGCGGCGGTGCGGCGGCAGGGGTCCTCGTGTTGGCAGCCCCCGTGGCCGGGTTGGCGGTCGCAGGGTACGCCTTCGCAAACCATCGAAAGATGAAGCATGTCCGTCAACTGCAGGGCCAGGTCCTCGCAAAGGCTATCGGCAAGCAGAACGAGATCGTCCGAAGGCTCTCCAATCAAGCTGACCTTTCAGAGGCCGTTGTCCATGAGCTTGAGGCGCGTCTTGAGATCCTCAGCCAGATCGTCGAGTCACTTCAAGCCAGGATGGGCTCATAGACATGGACTTCGCCGACCACCTGCGGGTGCTGAAGCACAACCGGGACCTCTCCGATCAGGTCGACGCGCAGACACGCAATACGATTCGGCGAGCCAGGGATGCTGAGCGGCGGGCGGATGCGCTCCTGGCCTCGCTTGAGGCGCACGTGCCGCGCTCCGAATGGCCAACCCCCAGGCTGCCGAGCCGGTCACGCCAGGTCGAGGTTGAGCAACTCCCCTATGAAGCGCTGATCCGCCAGTCCCGCCATCTGGGGCGGGTACGAACAGGGGAGCTGCTGGACGAGGACGATCTCGCGACGGTGGTGAGCAGATGCCAGAACTGTCAGGCCGAGTTTGAGCGAGAGACCCAACTTGATGAGTTGGACTACCTTAGCGCTGGGCTGGTGGGCACCATCAGCGGCGTCCTCGATATCGTCCTGGTTGGAGACACCACGGCGGCGCTCGGGCGGCGACTGTTTGCACTCCTGGGCGCCCCCGAGCAGCACGATTCAGAGGCAACCAAGGCCTCATTCGACTACGTGCCGCGGCAGCAGGCCGGCGCGCGAGGAAACCACCGCTCCAACTCGTTGTCGCATCATGTCTCCCTCGGCGGGTTCATCACGGCCGTGCGAGACGTGCTGCGCGGGACCTCCACGCACATCATCGATGGCGAGATCAAGACCTGGGTGAACGTCACAAAGGGGGTCGCCAGCCAACTACGTACCCTTTATGCCGGCCACGGACCCGTCAGCGTCGCGCTTCGCATTCTGGAGGCGTCCATGATTGTGTTGCGGCACTGGTGGTCGGACGTGAACACACCGCTCGGGCTCCCGGGCCCGATGATGATGCTGGCGAAGTTCCTGGAGGTCGGAAGTTTCTCGTTCCAGGGGGAGGATGATCTGACCATCGCCGACCTGGCCCACAAGCTCTACGGCGCGGGCCTGGATCTCCGACGCTTCATCGGCGACGGCATCACCGTCGCCGTCAACGAGGTGCTCGTGCGGTTCTTCCGCTTCCTGAGGGCAAAGTGGGAGGGTCTCAGCCTTCGGGACGCGATCCGTCAGGCCATCAGCCGCTCTGGACGACTCCGTGCTTCGCTGCTCCTCGCGCACGGGATCACTTCCGCTGCGAATGCCGGTAAGGTCCTGTTCCTCGAGAACCCCCTCCTGGTGAACATCCCACAGTGGATGGCCTTCGGCCGTCTGCTCATGGCTCATCTCTGGTGGACGGTGTTCGATTCGGGCGCTGAAGAGGACGCCGCGCACACCACAGCCTGGACGGATTGGATGCGAAGGGAGGCACGCACCCTGGGAGCGCTCTCCGATCGGATCGAATCCCTGCCCGTATTGGAACTCGGTTGAGCATGGACCCCGTCGCAAAGCGCGTCTGCAAGATCATCAGCACCCTGACGGCCATCGACGTCGCGAACCTCCACCCGCAGGATCGCCTGCGTGAGGATCTCGGCTTGGACCGAATAGCGCGGCTGGAGCTGATCTCAACGATGGCAGAGGAATTCCAGTTGGATGTCGAGCTTGGAGAGGCCCAGAAGTTGGTGGACGTGCAGGGCCTGATCGACTTCGCCCGACGCCGCTCACAGGGCGAGCGGGCGTAAGCTCAAGCGACCTCCGACCCGCCCGAGGGAAGCCGAACTTGGGGTGGGTTGCGCCATCCTCACGGCAGCCACGCACACACACACCGTCACCCCAGCAGCTCAACATACCCCTCCGTGCCATGCACCCGGATCCGCTGCCCGTCCCGGATCAGCCGGGTCGCGTTCGCCACGCCCACCACGGCAGGCAGCCCGTACTCCCGCGCGATCACCGCGCCGTGGGTCATCTGGCCCCCCACCTCGGTCACCAGGCCGCGGATCGAGACGAACAGGGGCGTCCAGCTCGGGTCGGTGAAGGGGGTGACCAGGATGTCGCCCGCGTCGAGGTCGGCCTGGGCCAGGTCCCGGATGACCCGGGCCCGGCCCTCGACGGTCCCCGCAGAGACCGCGAGGCCCACCAGCGCACCATCCGGCACATCCTCGCGCCGGTAGGCCCCCGACAAGGCCTCGCCCTCCGAGGTGAGCACCCGGGGCGGGGTGAGCATCTGATACAATCGAAACGCCTCCTTACGGCGACGGACGAGCGATGCGTCCGCCCGCTGGGCGCGGACCACGTCGTGCAGCTCCTCGAAGGAGAGGTAGAAGATGTCCTCCGCCTCCCCGATCACCCCGGCCTCCACGAGGCGGGCGGCCTCCTCCAGCAGCGCCTGCCGGTAGACGAAGTAGCGGCAGATCATGCCGTACTTGGGGTACTCCCGGTAGCCGATGAGGGCGCGGACCCGGTCGATCATGCGTTGGGTCTCGGCCGCCTTCTGCGCTCCGTCCGGCAGGGTCCGCAGCCGCTCCAGCAGCGCCTGCGCCCGCTGAAGCGCCGCCCGCCGCCCCTCCTCGAACCGCCGCCCGCCCGCGCCCGGCTCGGCGTTCCGGACGTTGCTGAGGATCAAGGGAACGAGCGTGGAGGGGCGCTCCCGCCACCGGGGCCGCGTGATGTCGATCTCGCCGACGCAGCGCATGCCGTACCGGTCGAGCCAGGCCTCGATGGCGTCGCGGGACGCCCGCCCGCCCTCCAGCGCCTCCAATTCGTCCAGGAAGCCCTCGCCCTCGACGCGCTGCAGGGCCGCCACCACCTCCGGATGCTGTCGGATCACGTCCGCGACGTCCAGCAGCGCCAGCCCCATCTCCGAGGTGACGTTGTGGGGGACCGACCAGGTGAGCACATCCGCGGCGTTCTTCTCGCCCAGCCACGCCTCCAGCTTCTCGTTCAGCCACCAGGCGGCCTCCATCCCGGCCATGATCAGCCGATGGCTGCGCGGCTCGGCCAGGATGCGCTTCAGCTCCGGGATGTCGTCCCGGATGAAGTCGAGCAGGGCCACGCCGGACCTCGTCCGGATGGCATCCTTCAAGGCGGCGATGGAGTCCTGGCTGTCCTTGATCAGCACCTCGACGAGGGCCGGATCGGGCTCGAAGGGGGCGGGCGGGCCGCCTGGGGGCGGTCCAGCGGGCCCCGCGTCCGGGAGCGAGGGGATGAAGTCCCCGCGGGCGAGGACGGTCTCCAGCGCGTCCCGCAGCGGCGGATCGGAGCGCCCGAAGACCGCCAGCAGGCCGGCGCGGCTCGCTGGCGCGGCCAGCCCCCGGGTGACGTCGACGAACAGCCGCCCCCCGGCGTCGAACATGGGCCGCCCGGCAGACAGCTTGAACAGCGACAGCCCCAGGGGCTTCATGGCGTCGGTCATCATCTGACCATGACCCACAGACACGTAGACGTGGGGCTCGTCGTCGTCGGCGTCGGGGATGGGGAACAGCGTGGTGATCGGCCGGCTCTGGACGATCCGGAGGCCGCCTTCGGCCAGGCACCACTCGATGTCCTGGGGGCCGCCGAGGTGCGCCTCGATCCGGCGGCCCAGCGCGGCGAGCTGCACGACCTGCGCGTCGGTGAGCGCTGGCTGCTGCTGGCGCTCGGCCGGGACCGCCTGCGTCTGCGTCCCGCCCTGTGGCGCGGCGTGGATGGCCAGCGCCTTGGTGGCGACCGTCCGGGCGACGACCTCCCCGCCCCGCACGGTGTAGACGTCCGCGTCCACCCGCCCGGAGACCAGGGCCTCGCCCAGCCCGAAGACCGCCTCCACCGAGGTCACCCGCCGGTTGCCGGTGACGGGGTCGGCGGTGAACAGCACCCCGGACGCCTGCGGGGCGACCATGCGCTGCACGACCACGGCCATGTGGACCTTGCGGTGGTCGAAGCCGCCGCGCAGGCGGTAGGCCACGGCCCGCTCGGTGAACAGGGAGGCCCAGCAGCGGCGGACGTGCTGGAGCACCGCCGATGCCCCGATGACGTTCAGGAAGCTGTCCTGCTGGCCCGCGAAGGAGGCCGTCGGCAGGTCCTCCGCCGTCGCGCTGGAGCGCACGGCCCAGGCCGCCTGCGCGCCGATCCGCTCCGTGATCTCCGCCGCCAGGTCTTCCGGGAGGTCGATCTCATCGAGGATCTCGCGGATCTCCGCGCTGAGGGTGCGGATCGCCTCCCGGTCGTCCGGCGCCAGGCGCGACAGGCGCTCGAGCCGCGCGTCGATCCCCGGCGCCTCCGCCACGCTCCGCCGGAAGGCGGCCGTCGTCACGCAGAAGCCCGGCGGCACCTGGACCCCCTCCATCCGCGCCAGCGCGCCCAGGTGCGCGCCCTTGCCCCCCACGACCGCGACCATCGTCCGGTCGATCTCCTCGAAGCCCAGCACATGGTGACTCATCCCCTCACCTCCCTGTCGCGAAAGAGGGCCCCTAACACAGGGAACGGGCGGCTGCCCTACCCCAGGGCGCCGTTCGGCTTGACTTCGGGGGGCCACCTTGAGGATCGTAAGCGATCCGAATCGGTCCGGTCTCGCTCGGCGGCCACCCCCGGCCGCCCGAGAGGCCCCCGAGCACCAGAGGATCCGGAGATCCATGCCCACGGACACCGTTGCGAAGGTCGGGCGCGCCCTGATGACCCTGACCACCCTCACCTACGGGCTCATCCCTCCCCTCGCCGACATCTCCCCCACGCACCTGTTCCACCCCGACTGGCCCCCCCACGCGCGGATGCACGCCACCTGGCTGATGGCGGTGAACACGTCCCTCTCCGTGCTGTCGCTCACCCTGCTCTGGCGCGCCAAGGACCCCGCCCTCGGCACGAAGGCGGCCGGACTCCTGGGCACGCTGGTGTACGCCGGCTTCTTCCTCAGCGCAGGGACGGCCCCCCTCTACGGCGGCGCCCTGAGCGACGAGGGGGGCGTCCCCTCGCTCGGCGCCGGCCTCGACGCCAACCTGGTGGTCTTCTCCATCACGTCGGTCCTGCACCTGACGGGGTGGGCGCTGGCCTCGCGGGGCAGCTCGACGTAGCCGGAGGAGGCCCTACCGCGCCTCGTTCGCCGCGATGGCCGCCTCAATGAGCGTGGTGTCGGGGTAGTACGCCCCGGCGAGGACGTTCATGTCCTGGTGGACGTCGTAGGTGTCGATGAGGCGCGAGGGCAGGTCCCCGGAGAAGCCCAGCGCGGCGCTGGCCTCGCGCACGCCCGGATACGCGGCGATGTAGCGGGCCTGATCCAGCACGGAGGAGGCGCCGTCCAGCGAGAACACGAAGTCGTTGATGAGGAGGCGCTGCGGGTCGCGGCCGTCGACCGACGCCGCGATCGCGGCCTCCACGCCGTCGGGGGTGGCGGTGATCGACCACACCCGATCGGTCTCCCCGGCGGTCAGCGCGCAGTCGCCGCGGGCCTCGAAGAAGCCGCGCAGCTCGCCCTGGGGCGCCCAGATGAGGTTGCGGCCGGCCGCCTGCGTCGCCGCCAGGCTGACCTGCGCGGCGGGCTCGGGGCCGTCGTAGACC
The DNA here is from genome assembly GCA_020632795.1 of Alphaproteobacteria bacterium. Lineage (GTDB taxonomy): Bacteria > Myxococcota_A > UBA796 > UBA796 > CAJQPC01 > JACKEV01. The sequence continues at coordinate 356,920 of JACKEV010000013.1, read as the reverse complement.
CGATCACACACAGTGACCCCGCCCGCCCGGGGCGCGGCCAGCGCGTCGGCGAGGAGCCCCCAGTCCTCGGCGTCGAGGCTGACGCCGAAGGTCAGGACCACCACCTCGTCCGGCCAGGCGACCAGGAAGTCCACCAGCTCGTCGAGCACCTCGCCCACCGGCACGCCGTACACGCTGTGCCAGGTCGTCACCACCCCATCCTTGAGCGTGACGTTGATCTCGACGAAGCGCACGCCGTCGAGGAGCTGCTCCCCCAGGGGGCGGTCCTGGGTGCGGGCCCAGCCCACCACGCGCGCTCGGTTGTCCGCGTCGCCAGGGTCATCTCCCCAGATCGCCCGCACGGCCTCGGGGGCGTCCGGCGACATCCCGTGCTCCACCGCGCAGGCGTAGGAGCTGGCGTTGAAGGCGCCGGGGAGCAGGACGCGCCCCACCTCGATCTCCGCGCGGTCGGCGAACACGTCCGCCATCCAGTGGGCGGTGGCGGGCGGCGCGGCCAGGCCGCTGTCGAGCGGGGCGTCGGCGCAGGCCGCGGCGAGCAGCAGGGCGAGGGGTGTGGTGTTCACGCGCGGGGCTCCAGCGTCGCGAGCACCATACCCGACGCGGTCGCGGCCGGGCGCGGCTCAGAAGCTGCCCGGGTAGGCCAGCGAGTGCACCAGCTCCAGGGACTCGAGCAGCCACACGCCGTCCTCGCGCACGAAGGTGGCGGTGTTGTCGGCGAGCAGCAGGACCTTGTCGTCGACCTCCGTGCCCAGCTCCGGCGGGGGGGTGACCGAGTTGATGAACTTGAAGCTGGCGATCGCGTAGTCGCCGTCCAGCTCGACGTCGATGGCGCTGACCGCCAGGTTCGCCTGCGCGGAGACCATGATGGGGCCGTACTCGTCGATGAGGCCGTCCGCGCCCTCGAACACGTACTCGTGGCCGTCGAAGTCCACGACGTTCAGCTGGAAGTCGGGGTGGAGGGCCGGCCCCAGCGTGCCGAGGGCGTCGATGTCGGCGTAGTCCACGATGTGGGCGAAGGACAGGACGAAGTGGCGCAGGGCCTCGCGGTCCTCCACGGCGGTGACGCGGGCCTCCAGGTCGGACGACGCGCCGTCGGCGGGCGCGGCGGCCTCGTCACAGCCAGCGAGCAGGACCGCAGCGAGGCTGATCCCGAAGAGGGGGCGCGCGGCGCGGACAGAGACGGTGGAGAGGATGGACACAGGACCTCCTTGGGGGGGAGCGGGGTGACGAGGGCACTGTGTGGCATGTCGGCGTCACACGGCGCCCGGGGGCGCTCCGGGGTGGAGCGCGCCGCAGCGGGGCGTTCCATCCGCTGCATGGTTGATATAGTTCCCCGGAATATGGTTGATTAGGGCTTGTTTCAGGACTTGTTATCTCAATAAATGAGAATATCGCCATGCTCGACGACTTCGACGGCATCCGCCTCCGGGACCTCAAGCTCTTCGACCGCCTTGTTGGGCTCGGCTCCATCACCGCAGCGGCCGAGGCGCTGGGGGTGCCCAAGGCCACGGCCAGCCGGTGGCTCGCCCAGCTCGAGGAGCGGGTCGGCCAGCCCCTGGTCCACCGCACCACCCGCCACATGGCCCTGACGCAGCACGGTGAGGTCTTCCACCGGCAGGTCCGGGCGCTGCTCCAGGTCGCGCAGGCCACCCGCGCCGCGACCCAGGCCGACGCCCCCGCCGGCACCCTCCGCGCGTCGGTCCCCGTGCCCCTCGGGCGCCTCATCGGCGGGCGGGTCATCGCGGGCTTCTGCGAGGCGCTGCCCCGGGTCCGGCTGGAGGTCCTCTTGCGGACCCGGCGCGTCAACCTCGTGCGGGACGGCCTGGACCTGTCCATCCACGCCGGCCCCCTGCCCGACTCGGATCTGCTCGCCCGGCGCCTCGCCCTGGTACCGGTGCGGCTCTACGCCAGCGCGCGGTATCGCGACGCCGACCCCTGCCAGGTCCCCCTGCTGGCCACCCGGGGGGACGTGGCGCTCCTGAGCGCGCACCGCCCGGCGCTTCGCACACCGTCGGTGCTCATCGACGACCGCGCCGCCATCGCGGACGCCGTCAGCGCGGGGGCGGGCATGGGCATGCTGCCGGCCTTCCTCGGGGAGCCGCGCCGGGCGCTGGGCGAATTGGTGCGCGTCGACGAGACGCCGCTGACGGCCATCCCGGTGCACGCGGTGTCCCTGGCGTCGGCGCGCGCGGACGTGCGCCTCAGCGTGCTCATCGCGCAGATCCAGGCGGCGCTCAACGCGACGCTGGCGGCGTGACGGCGCGCGGCGGCGGACCGTGGGATGATGGGACCTCGCCCGTCCTCAACCCCTGCCGGAGCACCCCGATGACCTCCCGCGCCGCCGGCCTCTACCAGTCGCTTGACGCGCACCGCGTCTCCCTGTTGGGGACGATCCTGGCCCACCCCGGCGATCCGCGGCTCGTCGTGTGTGATCCGGAGCTGATCCGGGGCGCCGTCCCCCTGTCGCGGCGGGTCCGCGGCCAGAGCACCTGGTCGGTCTCCATCGCCGAGACCCGCATCGACGGCCACTGGCGGGTCGCCTTCGCGCTCGCCGAGGTCGAGGGGGCTGCCCCCGAGCGCTGGGCACGCGCCGTCTTCGAGGACGGCGCGGAGACCTTCATGGTGGACTACGCGACGGTCGCCATCACCGACGCCGACGGCGCCCGGAAGATCCGCGACGACGCCGGCCTCCGGGCGAAGATCAGCCCCTGGGTTCGCGGCCCGGCGGGCTGCTGGTTCTTCGACGCGGGCAGCGCGAGCTGCCACCTGGCCTGGTTCAGCAGCGGGCTCGGGGACGGGCGCTACGGCGCGTGGTGGGGGCTGGACGCCACCGACGAGCCGGTGACGCTGCTGGTGGACCTGGCGCTCCCGGCGTAGCGGGCGCCCCCCCTCACCGTACCCAGAAGTACACCGTCTCCGGGTATTCGGTGGCGCACTCGCTGTCGCCGTAGCTGCACGACGTGGGGCCGCCGATGTCCTGGGAGTAGCCGTCGTCCGTCCAGGTGGTCCCGTTCTCCAGGGCGCCCAGGCCCACGTCGGCCTCGCCGTAGGAGGTCTTGTAGAAGCTGATGACGCCGGAGGTGTCGGCGCTGGGGTCGGTGCGGGCGATGACCAGGTAGTTTTCCTGCAGCGAGAGGTTGGTGCTGCTGGCGTTGTTGCTGCCCCAGTCCGGCTCGGTGGCCCAGTTGGGGATGCCGCTGCGGTCCACGGTGCAGGTGTCGAAGTAGTTGTCGCCGGAGTACGGGAAGCCGGCCAGCGCCAGGGTGAAGAAGTCGGCGGCGCTCAGGCCGCGCAGGCAGCCGTCGTTCGTGGCGATGTAGCCGAAGCCCACGTCGTCGGTGAGCAGCAGGTCGTCGGCCTCCACCCGGCCCCAGCCCTCGCCCCGGGCGTCGGCCCCGACGCTGAGGTCGTCGGTGGCGCCGTAGGCGCTGGTGCCGGTCCAGTCGGTGCTCGCGGTGGTCCAGTGGCGGCCGTCCTGGTCGGTGAGCTTGGCCACGAGGGTCCACCCGCCGCCCTGGGTGGTCATGTCGCAGTACACCTCGAAGGCGCCGGTGCTGTCGGGGTCGATCCACCAGGCGCCGTCCCCGGCGCTGCTGCGGTGGGTGAGCAGGTCGTCGCAGCTCGCGGCTGCGCAGAGCGCCCCGTCCCCGAGCACCTCGGCGTCGGGGTCCGCGAAGCCGTCGCAGTCGTTGTCGTCTCCGTCGCAGACCTCAGTGGCGCCGGGGTGGATCCCGGCGTCGCTGTCGTCGCAGTCCGTGGCGTCGGCGACGTACCCGCTGGGGGCCACGCAGGCGGTCTGCGCGCCGCTGGTGGCGCCGTAGCCGTCGCTGTCCGCGTCCGGGCTCCAGCTCACGGCGTCCGCGGCGTCGTCCTCGTCGGTGGTGCCGTCGCAGTCGTTGTCGACGCTGTCGCACACCTCGGTGGCCCCGGGGTTCACCGTCGCGTCGCCGTCGTCGCAGTCCTGGCTGTCGTCGACGTAGCCGCGGGGGGCGTCGCAGGAGACCTGCGTGTAGGTGGACCCGCCGTAGCCGTCGCTGTCGAAGTCCAGGTACCAGGTCGTGACGTCGGCGGCGTCGTCCTCGTCGGTGTCCCCGTCGCAGTTGTTGTCGACGCCGTCGCACACCTCGGTGGCCCCGGGGTTGGCCGTGGCGTCCGTGTCGTCGCAGTCCGTGGCGTCGGCGACGTAGCCGCTGGGGGCGTCGCAGGCGGTCTGCGAGAAGGCGGTCCCCCCGTAGCCGTCGCTGTCGAAGTCCAGGTACCAGGTCGTGGCGTCCGCGGCGTCGTCCTCGTCGGTCGCGCCGTCGCAGTCGTTGTCGACGCTGTCGCAGACCTCGGTGGCCCCGGGGTTGGCCGAGGCGTTCGCGTCGTCGCAGTCGGTGGCGTCGGCGACGTAGCCGGTGGGGGCCTCGCAGGCCCGGGTCGCGTCGCTGGGGTCGCCGTAGCCGTCGCTGTCGCGGTCGCCGTACCAGGTGGCGGCGTCCGCGGCGTCGTCCTCGTCGGTCGCGCCGTCGCAGTCGTTGTCGACGCCGTCGCAGACCTCGGTGGCGCTGGGGTTGACCGCGCGGTCGGTGTCGTCGCACTCCTCGCAGGCGGCGTAGCCGTCGCCGTCCCCGTCGGCGTAGCCCACCGAGCCGTCGCAGTTGTAGTCGCTGGGATCGCTGCAGTCCTCCTCCGGGGCGCCGGGGTGGAACGCGACGTCGCCGTCGTCGCAGTCGCCGCCCTGGGCGACGTACCCGTCGGGCGCGGCGCAGGCCTGGGTGGTCACGCGGTCGTCGCCGTACCCGTCGGCGTCTCCGTCGCCGTACCAGGTGGCGGCGTCCGTGGCGTCCTCGTCGACGACGCCGTCGCAGTCTTGATCCAGCCCGTCGCAGGCCTCTGCGGCGCCCGGGAAGACCGCGGCGTCCTCGTCGTCGCAGTCCTCCTCGACGGTGAAGCCGTCGCCGTCGACGTCCGCGGGCCCGGCGCTGTCGTCGGTGGGCACGCTGTCGGTCTCGTCCTTGTTGCTACAGGCGGACATGAGCAGCAGCGCGAGCATGAGCTTGGGGGCGGACATCCTGGCCTCCTTCTGCGGGGGGCCATTCTACCCCCCGAGGGATACTCATCGCCTATGACGATGCAGCTCCACGGCCTGCTGGCGTCGCTGCCCCGCCGCTGGCTGGAGGCGCGGGGCCACCCGCCTCCCGACGGCGGCGCGCCCGGCACGATCGGGCGGGAGACCCAGCGCGCGCTCCTGGAGGCGGTCGCGTCGCTGGGCGGCGAGGGGGCGCTCCTGGCGCTGTCCCGCGGCGTGCTCACCGCCGTCGACGAGCCGCTGGTCTACGCCCTGCTCAACGTGGCCAGCGTCGAGGCGCTGATCGACAAGGAGCAGCGCCTCAACCGCTTCTTTCACAGCCACCACCGGGTGCGCGTCGTGGCCCTGGGGCCCGGCCACCTGACGCTCCAGCACGAGAGCCGCGCCGACGCGCCCCCCGCGCGGGTCGAGAGCCTGTTCGTGCTGGGCCTGCACCTGACCCTGCTCGACGAGATCGGCTGCCACCACGTCCAGGCCACCCTGCCCGCCTCCGACGATCCCGACGCGGTCGTGTTCCGGGAAGGCGGGGTGCGCCCGCCGCTGCCCCCCGGGGACGCCTCCCGCTGGCGCTTCACCTGGAGCCGCTTCGTCGCCCGCCGGGCGTGGACGCCAGGGCTGGACGAGGTGCTGGAGCGGGCGAGCACGGCCCCGGACCTGGACGCGCCGGTGCCCGTGGCCACGCGGGTGGCCGACGTCGTGGCCCGGGACCTGCTGCACCGCTGGACCGTCGAGGAGGTCGCCCGGCGCCTGGGGCGGTCCCGGCGGGCGCTGCAGCGCGCGCTCTCCGAGGAGGGCACCACGTTCTCCCGCACCGTCGAGGACGCCCGCCTGGCCGAGGCCGAGCGCCTGCTGACCGAGCCCGACCGCTCCATCACCGAGATCGGGTTCACCTGCGGCTTCGCGGACACCGCCCACTTCAGCCGGCGCTTCAAGGCCCGGCGGGCCCGGACCCCCACGACCTGGCGCCAGCAGCAGGCGGGCGGGCCGCGGGGGGCGGCGAGCCCCGGCCCTGGTGAGGGCGGCGTGGTCTGAGGTCAACTGGCGCGCGCGTTCCACCGGCTGGCGCGGGGGTTCAAGGTGGCGCAGGCGGGCGCCGATAGGTCGTACATGTCCACACACGGAGGGACCATGCTCGACCAACTTCTTCACCGGCCTCACCCCCACCGCGGCGGTGCCCTGTGAGCCCGGCCGGCTTCCTCGCGCTCGTCGCCCTGGTCATGGCCGCCATCGTCGGCGTCGACGTGGTGCTCGGGGCCCGCGCCGAGTACCTCAACGCCGCGGCCATCGTCGAGGCGCTCGCCCGTTGGCTCACGGGCGCGGCGGCGGCGGACGGCCCGCCGCTGTTCTACGGCGCCGCGCGGCTCGCGCCCGGCCCTCGGCTGGCCCTGGGGGTCGCGCTGTGGACGGCCGAGGCGCTGGTCATCGCCAGCCTGCTGGCGCTGCCGTTCTCGCTGTGGAGGCGGTGACGGACGGTCGCACTCGAACAAGGCAAGCCCCTCAGCCGATGCTACGATCCGGACGCACCCCCGCCCCCCGGCGGGCGAACCGACGAGGCTTGAGACCCTGTGAAGCGCCTGCTCATCGGGCTCATCCTCACCGCCGCCCCGTCGACGGCCGCGGCCGCGGAGCTGGGGCTCGCCCTCGACACCCAGGGGCTGGCCCAGCGCGATCTCGAGGCCTCTCCCCTGGCCTACCAGGGCCTGGGCGTCGGCCTGCGCCTGGAGGGCCGCGAGGCCCCTGGCCCTTGGCGCTTCGATGAGGACCTCCGCGTCACCTTCGGCGGCCTGCACCCCGGCGGCGGCGCCCGCACCTTCTCGCTGCGCGTCGAGGACCCGGTCGCCGGGGAGGACGAGGTGATCCCCGTCCGGGATGCCAACCGCGCGCTGGGGGGGAGCCTGGGCCTGGAGGGGCGCCGCGCCCTGGGGGCAGCCGAGGTCGGCCTGCGCCTGGAGGCCGACGCCCTCGACTCCAGCGCCGTGGCCCTGGGGCACTGGGCCTGGGCCAGCCTGGACCTCGGGCCCTGCGCGGCCTGGTCGGTGGACCTGAGCGACACGGCCGGCCTCCGGCTGCGCGCGTCCCTGCCGGTGGTCGCGGTGGTGACCCGCTTCCCCGAGACCCTCAACCCCCTGCTCCCCGACCGCACCCAGGTGGGCGCCTTCTTCGCCACGGGCACCCGCGTGGCCTCCCTGGGCAGCCACCAGCGCCTTGCCCTGGGCGCCGAGCTGACCCTGGCCGGCCCGGGGCGCTGGACCTGGGTGGTGGGCCTGCGCGCCGACTGGCTCCACGACGCCACGCCCGACGACCTCTATCGCCTGAGGGGCGGGCTCGTCGTCGGGGCGCGCTTCGGCGAGTTGGGGGCGTCATGAGGGTTGTCCTGCTGCTGCCCCTGCTCCCGGGCTGCCTGCTCGGCCCCCCGCCCGAGGGCGGCGCCGCGGCCTCCTTCGACGCCGTGTGGGCCGACTTCGACCAGCACTACGGCCTGTTCGGGGTGAAGGAGGACGTCGACTGGGACGCCCTGGGCGCGGACTGCCGGGCGCTGCTCCCCGACGACGACGCCGACCCGGAGGCGCTGGACGCTGCGCTCCGGTGCCTGCTCGGGCCCCTGCGGGACGACCACGTCCGCGTCCTGCGCCCGGACGTCGACGACGGCATGTGGTCCGCCGGGCGCCTGGAGGAGCTGGAGCTGACCGACTTCTCCGAGGCGGCGAGCGGCGCCTGGGTGCAGGCGCTGCGCGAGCCGAACCCCGCGGTGCGCTGGGGCTGGCTCGACCCCGACCGCGCCGGCGCGGCGGACCTCGGCTACCTGCACGTCCGCCGCCTGAACGCCGACACCGTCGACACGGTGGACGAGGCCATGGCCGAGCTGTCCGGCGCCGACGGCATCCTCGTGGACCTGCGCGGCAACGGCGGCGGCTACCTCAGCGTCCTGGAGCCCGTCGCCGGCTGGTTCAGCGACCATGACTTCGTCTACAGCCGCATCCGCCGACGGGAGGGCGAGGGCCGCACCGCCTACGGCCCGTGGATGGACTGGGACGTCGAGGCCGGCGCGCGCCCCTTCGCCGGCCCGGTCGTCGTGCTGACCCACGCGTTCACCGTGAGCGGCGCCGAGCACCTCACCGCCGCCCTGCGGGAGCTGGACGCCGTCACCCACGTCGGAAGCACCACGGCGGGCGCCTTCGCCGCCGCGACCTGGCGCGACGCCCCCAACGGCTGGCTCTACTCGATCAGCGTGGAGGACGCGCGGGACGCCCGGGAGGTCAGCCACGAGGCGGTCGGGCTGGTGCCCGACGTCGAGGCCGAGAGCACCCTGGAGGAGACCCGGGCCGGGGTGGACCGGGCGATGGAGGCCGGCGTCGAGGTGCTGCTCCAGCAGCGCGGCGGCTGAGCGGCGCGCCCCCTGGTGACACGCCGTGGCTTGCTGGAGGCCCCCGCCTCTGCTGCACTGCCCCCGTGACCCTCACCCACCAGCTCCTGCTCGCCCTCACGCTCGCGGCCCCCGGCGCCCTCGCTGCCCTCCGACCGCCCGGGCCGGACGGGCCGAGCGGCACCGGGCGCGCGCTGGGCCTGGGCTTCCTGGGGGTCTGCGCGCTCCTGGTCCTCAACCAGCTCGTCTTCGCCGTCTTCGTAGCGGCCGCCGGGCTGCCGCCCTGGACCGCGGGCTTCCCCAAGGGCTGGTTCCTGACGGTCCGCGGCCCCGCCGTGGCGGTCATCGCCGCCTGGATCGCCGAGCACCCCGCGCTCCTGGAGGTCGCGTCCTGGTCGCTGCTGCGGGTCAACGCGCTCCTGGAGCTGCCCTTCGCCGCCCTGGCTGCGCTGTGCGCCGCCTGGATCGTGGGCCCGGGGCTGCCCGCGCGGCTGCTGCGGCCCGCCCCCTGGGGCGCGCTCTGCGCGAGCTGGACCCTCGTCTTCATCGCTCTGGAGCAGCACCTCGCCAACCCCTGGACGCACCAGGACGTGCTGCTGCGGGTGGTCGCGGCGGTCGCGACGCTGGGGCTCGGGCCCGCGCTGCGCCGCCGCTGTCCATCCCCCAGCCGGCCGCCCCGGGTGGTGGACGCGCGCGCCGCGGCGGAGGCGGTGCTCGCGCTGGGGCTGTTGTCCGCGGCGATCGTGACCTTCGCCTACCTCACCCTGGTCTACAACCTCGCCGAGCTGGGCTGGCTCTGGCCGGCGCTGCTGCCGACCTGCGCGGCGCTCGCCCTGCTCGTGCGCGCGCTGGCCGCCGCCCCGGACCGCGTCGGGGATCCGCTCTGGCGCGGGCTCGGCGAGGCCGCGGGGGTCTTCGTCCTGGTGTTCGTCCCGGTCAGCATCCCGCTCCGCTACGCCTGGCCGCACCCCGTCGCCCAGGGGCTGCTGGCCCTGCTGGTGGGCGGCGCGGTCCTCTTCGCGCTCACCAGGATGGAGCGACGGCTACCCCACGCCCTGGGCGTCGGCCTCGGGCTGACGCTGGCCGCCACCGACGGCTTCGGGGCCCTGTCGGGCGCCTGGCTCGCCTGGCCGGACCTGTTGATGCTGGCGCGGGGCGGCCTGTTCCTGGCGACCTGGATCGCGGCGGTGGCGGCGTGGTCGGCGGTGCGCCCCGGCGACCCGTGACGCCGCGCGCCAAAGCCCTTAGAACGTGAATATGCGTCGAATCCCTGCCCCCCGCCGCTGCGCGCGCGCCCTGCTGACGGCCGCTGGACTGGCCTCCCTCACCGCCTGCACCGGAGCGGTGTGGGACCTGAGCGACGCCAGCTCCGCGGTCCTGCTCTCCGACAGCACCTGCCTGGTGGGCTACCACCAGGTCCTCCGACGCGCGACCGACCTCGCGGAGACCGAGTGGGAGACCATCGACGACCGCCACGTCCTGTTCACCGTCGACGTCAACAGCCGCGATCTGCGCGTCCTCCACGTCAACCCCCTGCCCGTCCCCCCGGACGCGCGTCGCCAGCTGATCGTCCAGACCACCGACGGCGTGGACGCGGTGATCTGGCACACCGGCGTGACCTGGTGGCTCAAGCTCGCCACCGGCGAGAGCGCGCCCCTGGACCTCCAGGGCGAAATAGACGCGAGCGGGGTCGACGGCCGGCCCCTCAAGGTGGTCCTCCTCGGCGACCGCACGCTCCTGGTGACCACCGACTCCCAGCACACCCAGCACCTCCGCACGCCGGACGGCCGCTGGATCCGCATCGGGCGTGGCAAGCTCCAGGCCCACGACGACCGGCTGGTGGAGCTGGAGGTGAGCTACAGCGAGACGGCGTTCTACGACTGGCGCAGCATGAAGGACGCCGGGGCGCACGCCCCCCTCAAGCGCCCCCCGCTGGAGTGCGGCACGAGCGGTCGCCCCGGCGGGATCCTCATCGCCGAGGAGCGCAGGCGCCCCTGGGCGCGGGTCCACGTCAAGGGCTACGGCAGCCGGGAGAACCTGGGGCGGGAGATCTTCCACAACGGCGTCCCGCTGTGTGAAGCCCCGAGCATCCTGGGCGCCATGAGGTGCCCGCCGCCGCTCCGGGAGTGACCGGGCGGTCGGGTTCTCTCCGGTGATCTCCCCTTTCCGTGCTAGCATCGACAGAACCGCACGGAGACGACAATGACTGTCCGCCTGCCCTCCCCCTCCGTCCTCTGCTGCCTGGCGCTGCTCGCCTGCTCCGACGCCGGCACCGACGGGATCGCCGACACCGCGTGCCCGCCCGAGGACGGCGAGATCTGCAACGGCGAGGACGACAACGGCAACGGCCTCATCGACGAGGGCCTGCTGGAGATCTTCTGGACCGACAGCGACGGGGACGGCTTCGGCGACCCCTACGCCCCCGTCCAGGCCTGCGAAGCGGGCGACGGCGTGGTGGCCAACGCGGACGACTGCGACGACACCGACGCCGCCGTCTACCCGGGCGCCACGGAGCTGCCCTACGACGGCGTGGACAACGACTGCGACGGCGCAGACCTCGACGACGTCGATGGCGACGGCTTCACGGACGACGTCGACTGCGACGACGAGGACCCCGACGTCTACCCGGGCGCGGTGGAGGTCTGCCTCGACGGCGTGGACAACGACTGCGACGGCGAGGACGAGACCTGCACGACCGAGGGCATGATCGGCGTCGCGGGCCACGGCGGCCTGCGCGCGGCGGTGGCCCGCGACGTGGACGGCGACGGCGTCGACGACCTCTTCCTGGGCTACGCCGGCGCGACCTTCGAGGACGACTACAGCGGCGGGGCCATCCTGGTGAAGGGCCCCATCACCGCCAACATCACCGCCGAGGACGAGGCCGCGGTCATCCTCAAGATGGACGGCGCCTACGGCAGCTACATGGGCCAGTCCCTGGGCATCGCGGACGTCGACGGCGACGGCGACCAGGACCTCATCGGGGGTGCGCTGGCCTACACCACCGACGACTACCAGGCCGGCGGCTTCTTCGTCCACGAGGCCACCGAGACCGGCTACGTCAACGCCCCCGTCGAGGCCTGGGCGGTGTGGTACGGGCCGAGCCGCTCATCCCGCCAGGGTCACGACATGGACGTCGAGGATCACGACGGCGACGGCGTCGCGGACGTGCTCATCGCCGGCTACGGCGGCAGCGACTACGCCCTGCCCACCGTCTACCTGGTCGCCCCGGTCGCCGCCGGGACCCACGACCTGGGGGTCGACGCCGCCGCGGTCTTCCAGGGCGCCTCGGCGGGCGACCCCGCGTCCAACATCGAGAACGGCACCCGCGTGGACGGCGGCGACATGGACGGCGACGGCGTCCACGAGGTCGTGATGGGCTCCCACGTCGACGACCCGAGCGGCGACAGCTCGGGGGTGGCCTGGATCTTCACCGGACCCCACGCCGGCGCGATCTCGACCGCCGACGCCACCGCGACGGTGAACGGCAGCGCCGCGGGCGACCAGATGGGCATCGAGGTGGCCCTGGGGGACTTCGACGGCGACGGCCTCCAGGAGGCCTGGATCGCGGCCCTCCAGGCCGACGGGGACGAGGTCGACGCGGGGGCGATCTACCGGTTCGACGCCAGCGCCAGCGGAACCCTCGGCGGCGCGGACGCCACCGCCACCCTGCTGGGCGGGGCCACATACGACCGCGCCGGCCTGGCCCTCCACGTCCGCGATCTGGACCAGGACGGCGACGACGAGCTGCTCATCGGCGCCCCCTCCCAGGACGGCGTCGAGGAGAACGCCGGGGCGGTCTACGTCTTCATGGATCCGCCCGGCGCGGGTGTGCTCTCCCTCTCGGAGGCGAACACCATCGTCTACGGCGGCGCCAACCCCTCGGACTGGGGCATGGAGAACGGCGAGTCCCTGGGCACCGGGGACCTCGACGGCGACGGCCAGCTCGACCTGCTGATGAACGCCCGCAGCGCCCACGCCACCCTCGTGGGGCACGGCGGGGCCCGCGCCGGGGTCACCTGGATCGGGTTCGGGAGCTGGTAGGGGCGCGGCCCGGTACCCTTTTGCGCCCCGCCGCGATAGGTCGGGCCGATGACCCGACCCCACACGCTCCTCCTCCCCGCGCTCTTGCTGGCGTGCGACGCCGAATCCCCCCCAGATCCGGACAGCCGCGGCCTCGAGTGCGTCACGGTGCGCGACGGCAAGCGCTGGCTGGCCGCCGACGGCGAGACCTACGCCTTCTCCGCATCGGACGCCCAGGGCGCCGCCCGCTTCTTCCTCCAGCCCGCCGATCTGGGCGTCTACCTGCTCTACGACGAGGGCGGGGGCTACCTGGTCGCCGAGGACGGCCCGCTCGTGCGGCAGACCGCGCTGGAGAGCGACACCACCCGGCTGGAGGACGGCTTCGTCTCGGGCGCGGAGTGGGCGCTGGAGATCTCGGAGCGCGACGCCGGTCGCTACCAGCTCCGCCACCCGCGCACCGGCCTCCTCCTGTCAGAGGACGGGCTGACCGAGCGCGCGCGCAAGGCCGCACGCCTGGAGTTGGAGCCGGCCGAGGGCTGTCGGGCGCACCCGGAGCTGAGCGTGGACGCCGAGGGCGAGATCAGCCGGACCCGCTTCGACGACGGCGACCTCTACGGCATCGTGGACACCCACTCCCACCTGCTGAGCAACTTCGGCTTCGGCGGCTGGCTCTACCACGGCGCGCCCTTCCACCGGCTGGGGGTGGAGCACGCCCTGCCCGACTGCGCGCAGGTCCACGGGACCATGGGGCGGAAGGACTTCTTCGGCTTCGCCTATGACGAGGCGGGGGCCGAAGGGGGCAGCATCGCCACCCTGATCCCCGATCTGCTCGCCGGGGAGCTGGAGGAGGACAACCACGCCACCGACGGCTACCCCACGTTCAGCGAGTGGCCGGACGGGCTGCGCCGCGCGACCCACCAGACCCAGTACTACCGCTGGCTGGAGCGGGCCTGGATGGCGGGCCTGCGCCTGATCGTGCAGCACGCCACCACAGACTCCATGATCTGCCACCTCGCCGTGGGGGAGGGCTTCCAGCCCGCGCGCTACGACTGTGAGGACATGACCGCCGTCGACCGCATCATCGACGAGGCGTACGCCATGGAGCGCTACATCGACGCGCAGTCCGGGGGGCCGGGGCGCGGGTGGTTCCGCATCGTCACGAGCCCGGCCGAGGCGCGCGAGGTCATCGAGGGCGGCAAGCTGGCCGTCATCTTGGGCATCGAGATCTCGAACGTGCTCCAGTGCAACCTCACCCCCCGCCCCGACGGCCCGGTGTGCGACGAGGCCTTCCTCATCGAGCAGCTCGACCGCTACCACAGCCGCGGGGTGCGCGCGCTCTTCCCCGTCCACAAGTACGACAACGGCTTCTCCGCCGGCGATGGCAGCCGCGGCTTCATCGAGCTGGGCAACATCATCAACGGCGGGCACTGGACCAACATGACCGAGGCGTGCCCCAGCGCGGACGTCCCGGTGGGCTTCGACGGCGGCCCCATCAGCTTCGGCGGCCTGCAGAGCCCCCGGGAGGACTACCTCGCCGACGCCCCCAATGATCTCAGTGACTTCCCCGACGAGCCCCTGCTCACCCTCGCCACGTTCCTGCCCGAGCTGACCGAGGGCCCCATCGAGGGGGACTGGTGCCAGAACGCGACCCTCACCCCCCTGGGGGAGACCCTGCTGCTGGAGATGATGCAGCGGGGCATGATCATCGAGCTGGACCACCTCCCCCGGTGGAGCTACCAGCGGGCCTTCGAGCTGCTGGAGGAGCACGACTACCCGGGGGCAGGCACCCACGAGCGGAACTACGGCGGCCGCATCTACGCGCTGGGGGGCATCTCCAAGTCCCACCTCGGCCGCTGCCAGGACCCGAACGACCCCGGCGCCACCCTGCGCGACTATCGGGACACCATCGCGCTCATCGAGTCGATGGGCGGCTATCCGGCGCAGGGCTTCGGCTTTGACTTCAACGGCTTCGGCATGGCCCCCGGCCCCCGCTTCGGGGAGGAAGGCTGCGGCGGCGAGCAGCCGAACCCCATCGCCTACCCCTTCGCCTCCTACGCGGGAGACGTGACGTTCACCCAGCCCTATCTGGGCGAGCGCGCCGTCGACTTCGACACCGAGGGCATGATCCACATCGGCCTGCTGCCCGAGCTGCTGCAGGACGCCCGGTCCGACGCCGTCTCCGATGACGACCTCGAGCCCCTGTTCCGATCGGCCGAGGGCTACGTCCGCATGTGGGAGCGCGCCGAGGCCAGGGCTGCGGCGGGCGCGGGGCGGTAACCCTGCGGACGGGGAGGGCGGCGCCGCCGCTGTCCTCACGGAGCGTACCCTGTCCGCCGACCCCGCAGGAGGAGCCGGAGGACCCCGCCTCGGGCTGAGGCTCCTCCCCGCCCGCGCAGACCGCGATAGGAGATCCCCTCCACGGCACCCCATGCACCGCGTCCTGCTGATCCCTGGCTTCTTCGGCTTCTCCACCATCGGGGACATGCGGTACTTCGCGCACGTGCGCCGGGCGCTGGGGGCGGCGCTCGCGCGGGAGGGCCTGGAGGCGACCCTGCACGAGGTGCCCACGCTGCCCACGGCCTCGCTCCAGCGCCGGGCCGCGCGGCTGGCCGAGGTCGCGGTGGACCTCTGTGATGAATCCGACCAGCTCCACCTCGTCGGGCACTCCACCGGCGGGCTGGACGCGCGGCTGCTCCTGGCGCCCGGGGCTGACGTCCTGCTGCCCCCGGGCTGGGCGGCGCTCCAGCCGCGCGTGCGCACCGTGGTGAGCGTGGCGAGCCCGCACCAGGGGGCGCCCATCGCCCGGTTCTTCTCCACCGTGCAGGGCGAGCGCTGGCTGCGCCTGATCTCCATCCTGACCCTCCACGTCGTCCGGCTGGGGGACGTCGCGGTCGGCCCGACGAGCCTGGTCCTGGCGGCGGCGGCGCGGGCCGGCTCGCTCGCGGGGGTGGAGCAGGGCCTGCTGGACGACGTGTGGCGGGACGTGCTGCGGGACTTCGACGAGGCCCGGCAGGCCGAGCTGCGGGCGTTCTTCCAGGAGGTCTGGCAGGACCGCTCCCTCATCGGCCAGCTCCGGCCGTCCAGCATCCAGGCCCTGGCGCCGCAGCTCGCCCCGGCCCCGGGGGTGCGCTACGCCTCGGTCGCGCTCATGGCGGCCCGGCCCGAGCGCGGCCTCGCCCTGGGCCGGCTGCGTCCGTCCCACCAGCTCTACCGGATGCTGCACGGGCTCGCGGCGTGGTCTGCGCCCCCCGCGCCGCCCCAGGCCCTCGGCTACACCACCCCCCTGGCCACCGGGCTGGGGCGGCGGCCGGAGCCCACCGACAGCGACGGCATCGTGCCGACCCTCGCGCAGACCCACGGCGCGCTGCTGCACGTCACGCGGGGCGACCACCTCGACGTCCTGGGGTACTTCCACGACCCCCACGCGCGCCCCAAGCACGTCGACTGGCTCCAGACCCGCAGCGACTTCGACCGCAGCGCCTTCGAGGCGACCTGGGCGGCGGTGGGGCGGTGGATCGCGGCCTCGGCGCGGCGGGGGTGAGCCGCTCAGCGCAGCCCCAGAGCGCTCATGCGAAGCCGGAGGCCCTGGACGGAGACCCCCAGGGCGTCGGCGGCGGCCTCCTCGCTCCCCTGCGCCGCGAGCGCGTCGTGGATGGTGTCGGCGTCCAGATCCCGCGGGAGCTGCAGCCGAGGGCTTCGCTGGATCGCCCGCACCAGCGTGTTCCTGGAGATGCCGAGCGCTGAAGCGGTCGCCCGCAGGCTCCAGCCGTTGGCCCGCATCGCGGCGACCACGCGCTCCTCCGTCAGAGGCTCGACCTCGTCGGGCGCCGCCGGCTCCGGCGCCTCCAGGGGCTCCGCGAGCGCGGCGTGGGGCTGGTCGTGGCTGAACATGGCCACCTGGGCGGCCAGGTTGCGCAGCTCCCGCGCGTTGCCGGGGAAGGGCTGGCTGAGGAGGTGGAGGAGCAGCGCGTTGCGGAGCCAGGGCCGCTCGCCGGAGGGGGTGCGGAGCCGATCGGCCGCGCCTTGGCGGGCCAGCTCCTGCTGGAGGAAGTGGCTGAACAGCAGGGGGATGTCCATCGGCCGCTCCCGCAGGGCGGAGACGCGCAGGGTCACCCCGCTCAGGCGGTGGAGCAGGGCCCGCCGGAAGGCGCCGCGGGCGACCGCCTGCTCCAGATCCGCGTCCGTCGCCGCGATCAGGCGCACGTCCACCCGCTGCGGGGCCCGCCCGATGGGCTGGATCTCCCCCTGATCCAGGGCCCGCAGGAGCTGGGGCTGGACGTCCACCGGCGTGTCCCCGATCTCGTCCAGGAAGAGCGTGCCGCCGTGCGCGCGGAAGAAGCAGCCGCTGCGCTCCGCGTGCGCGCCGGTGAACGCCCCCTTCGCGTGACCGAACAGCTCGGCCGCCGCCACCGAGGGCGGGACCGCGGCCATGTTCATGGCCACCCAGGGGCCGTCGCGGCGGGGGCTGTGGGCGTGGATGGCGCGGGCCACCAGCTCCTTGCCTGCCCCCGACTCCCCGAGCAGCAGGCAGGGCAGCGGGGTGGAGCCCACCCGGGCGACCTTCTCCCGCAGCGCCAGCGCCAGGGGACTGACGCCGATCATGCCGCCCCACGACAGGGGGGGCGGCGGGCCCTCGGCCTGGTGCAGCCAGAGCAGCACCGCGCTGCCCAGCTCGATGAGGACCATGCGCTGCGCCAGCTCACCCCACGAGACCCGGCGCTCCCCCACGAGCGGCGCGCCGTCCACCCGCGCGCGGGCGCGCTGGCTCTCCGTGGACAGCACGAGGCGCTCCCCCTGGCGTCGGATCCACACCGGCTCCCGGCTCACCCCCGCGTGGTCGAGCGGGCGCCCCTCAGGCGCGGCGGGCGAGCGGAAGGGCAGGGTGGTGCGGGACAGCGACACGGGGGCGCCGGCGTCCAGGTCTCGCAGGTCCGCGCGCTCGCCCAGGCGCTCCGGGTCCGGGTGGTGCAGGATGGTGAGCGCCGCGAAGCGCTCGGGGCCACCCCGCGGGGTGTCGAGATCCTGGGAGAGCAGGCTCAGGGTCCGGGTTTCTGAACCTGACATCAAACCAGACTAATCCTGGAGCCCTCGGGCCGCCATGACCTCCGCCCAGCGGGGGTGGTGGTGCAGCGGCTCCAGGCCGGGCTTCACCGAGAGCGTGTCGCCGAAGACCTCCGGGCAGGGCGCGTGGTCCAGCGCCTCGAGCAGGAGCTGGATGGCGGCATCGGGCTGCCGACGCCCGACCTGGATCAGGGCCCGCTCCACCGCCCCGTCGGCCAGCGCCGCGTCGATCGGCCAGCCCAGGCTCGGCTCCAGCGGCGCGCCGCGGCTCTTCAGCGCAGCCCCCAGCGCGGCGGCCCGGTTCAGGTCGGCCTGGGCGCGGTCCAGGTGGCCCTGCTGACGCCAGGTGCGGCCCCTCCAGACCAGGAGCTGCACCCTCGCCTGCGCCTCGACCGGGTCCGCGCGGCCGCCCTGGTTCAGCCCGGTGAGGTAGCGCGTGAAGGCCTCCATCCGATCGGGGTCGTCGGGGTGCGCCATCGCGATGAGCCCCCACGCGTCGACGAACGCCGCGAAGAAGCCGCCGCCCTCGTGCGCCTGGACAAGCGCCGCGGCGCGCTCCGGCGCGAGCAGCAGCAATGGCCAGAGCACCCGCCGCGGCGGATCCTTCCGAAGCGCCTCCCCCAGGGCCTCCAGCGCCTCCCGACGCCGGCCCAGCCCCTCCAGGACGAGGATGCGCGCCAGCCGCGCCTGGGGGGGTGGACGGCGGCGGCAGCGCGGCCAGAGCCAGCTCGAGCTGCCCCTCGGCGAGCAGCCGCGCCGCCGGGTCCAGAGGCCCGTCGACCTCGCGCAGCGTGAGGCCCCGCACCCCGACCTCCCGGAGCAGCAGCTCGGTGACCGCGGGGAAGGGCTCGCTCATCGCGCCGAGCTGCAGGAACAAGGGCCCCGTCGGCGTCCGGGCCGCGTCGACCGGGTAGACGTCGTCCAGCAGCACCTCGTCTCCCCGTCGCATGCGGCACCCGGCCACGCCGTCCTGGGGATCGTACCGCCACGACACGGTCAGCTCCCCCTCAAACGCCGGAGAGGAGGGCGGGAGGTCCAGCTCGCCGGCCCCGGCGAAGCGGAAGGGGCAGGTGATCATCTTGTGGGTGATCCCGCCCCCACCGACCCCTCGAAATTTCAGGATGAAGGACTCATCCTGGATGGGCGAGCCGTCCGAGAGGGCGATGGCCAGGCCGCCCCCCCAGTCTGCCCGGGAAAGGTCCGCGGTCACCTCCAGCAGCAGGGGCCCGCCCGCGTAGGCCACAGGCAGGCGCAGCAGCGGGACCTCCCCCACCCCGCGCAGCGAGACCCCCTCGCGGCCGGGGCTCAGGCGCACCCCGATGGGGTCCTCAAGCTGCCACCGCGGGTCCACGCCCTCCCGAAAGTCGAACCGCAGCGTAGGCCGCTCGACCCGCGCGGCCACCCGCTGCATGGCGGACGCGAGCGCAGGCGGGGGATCCGGGAGCGCCGCGCGCCGCCGACCCAGGGCCAGCGCCTCGTCGTCCAGGATCCGGGCGAGGGCCACCTCGAACGCCTCGTCCAGCACCTGGGCGGCCAGCGCCGGATCGAGATCGGCGGCGGTGGACCAGGCCCCGATGGCCGCCCGGTGCGCGCCGGCCCGCTCCAGCAGCTCAGCCCGCCGACGGTGCAGCAGCGCGGCGGTGCGCGGCGCCGGGGTGAACTGCGCCATCTCGTGGAGGATCTGCTCGGCCTCGTCCCCCATCCCGATGCTGGCCAGCTCCTCCGCGCGCCGCCAGCGGGAGGCGACGTCCGCCTCCAGACCTGCGGGGGGCGCTTCGGGCGCGGGGACCGGGTCCACCAGCGGCGGCAGGGGTTCATCGCCCAGGCCCAGGATCCGCACCCGCCGCCGCTCGTCGGGCAGGCTCACCAGCAGCTCATCGTCCCCGTCCCCGTCCAGGTCCAGGGCCAGCAGCGGGTGGGCGCCGCGCAGGGCGTAGGACCGCACGCTGCCGTCCGCCTGGAGGTCGTGGATCCAGGTGCGGTCGTGCTGCTCCGCGTGGATCAGCTCGTCGTCGCCGTCGCCGTCGAGGTCTCCGGCGAGCAGGCCGACCTGATCGAGGTGGGGGCCCCAACGACCGGCGTCCAGCCGCTCGGCCTCCGCCGCGCCGCCGGGCCAGGGGATGTGCCCGACCGGCTGGATGCGCCCCTCCTCCACGCGCAGGAGGTGCAGCCCCATCGCCTCGCCGTGGGGAGGGTCGGGGCCGAAGACGCGGACGTTGTAGGGCTGCTGCGGATCCTCGCTCTGCAGGGTGGCGACGTGCGGGCGCCCGCCCTGCGTGAACGGGACCAGCCCGACGAGATCGCCGATGCGGCGCCGGGCGGTCATGACCAGACCGTCGTCGCGGGGGACGAGCAGGCGCAGGTCGTAGGCCCCCCAGCCCCCCGTGGCGACGAGCAGCTCCGGTGTGCCGTCCCCATCGGCGTCGTGGAGCATCAGGCCGCGCACCTCGGAGTTGCTGTGGTTCGTGGCGGGGTGGGGGGCGCTGGCCCGCCACGCCCCGCCCGGGTCCCGACTCAGGCGCGCGAGCCGGCGGCCCATGCCCGCGTACAGCTCCACCCGGCCGTCCCCGTCGAGGTCACCGCCGATGAGGGCCTCGACGTTGCCGGGCTCGCAGTCCCAGCGGGCCAGGGTGCGCAGCGCGCCCCCCTGGGGCTGGGCGATCACGCAACCCCCGCCCTCGTGGAAGGCCAGGATGGGCTCCTCCCCCGGCTGCAGGTTGGCGGCCCGCACCTGGCTCCCGAGCCCCGCACCCCAGGCCGGCGACGCGGGCGCGGCCATCAGGCCCTCCAGGCTCGCCTCCACCGTGCGGACAGGCCCCCCCTGCTCCGTCCAGGTCAGCAGCTCCGTCTGACCGTCCCCGCCCAGGTCCGCGGGCACGACCACCTGGGCGACGAGATCGGTGGGGGTGGTGGCGTTGAGCGCGCGCAGCAGCGGGTCGTCCGGACGCAGCGCGAGCGCCCCGGTGAGGTCGCGGTGGGCGACGGCCAGGGCGAGCGCCTGCTCCTCAGGTGGCTCGACGCCCTCGGCCCGCATGAGTTGCTGCAATGCAGCAAGGTCGGCCCAGTCCTCCTCCGTTGCCAGGACGCTCCCCAGCGCGCGCAGCATCTCGGCGCGCAGCGACGGCGCCTCGGCCTCCAGCCAGGCGCGGCCCAGGCTGCGCCGCGCCCCCTCGGTCTCGCCCCGATCCAGCAGGCGGCGCCCCTGCTCCGCCCAGGCTCGGGCCAGCGCGGGGGTGCGCTGCACCTCCTTGAGCGCCGCGAAGCGCTCCACCAGGGCGTCGGCCTGCGCGACGTCGCCCGCGGCGAGCAGCGCCAGCACGCTGTCCTCCATGCTCCGCCGCATCTCCTCGGCGGCGGCGGCGCGCTGGCGCCCGGTCCAGGCCTCCAGCCCGCGCTGGCCCGACCACAGGGCCGCCGAGGTCACGCCGACCACCGCCACCAGCAGCGCCGGTGTCCTCAAACGTCGGGGGAAGCGCTGGGCGAAGCGGCGCAGGCGTCGTGTCGGGCTCGGCGGACGGACGGGGGCTCCGTCGAGGAACCCCTGCAGCGCGCCGGCCATGACGCGCAGATCCGGAAACCGGTCGGACGGGCGCTTCTCCATCGCCCGCGCGCAGACCTCGCGAAGCGCCGCCGGGGCCTCGCGCAGAGCGGGCGGCTCCTGCTCTACGATCCGCATGAGATCGGCCTGACTGTGAACCTCAAAGGGCCGCCGCCCGGAGAGCAGCTCGTAGAGCACCACCCCCAGCGCGTGCTGATCGGTGGCCGGGCCGACGGGCCCCAGCGCGCTGCGCACCTGCTCGGGGGCCATGTAGGCCGGCGTGCCCACCGCCCAGGCCTCCCGGGTCAGCGCGGTGCCCTCGGCGTCCAGCTCCTTGACCAGCCCGAAGTCGATGAGCACGGGGCGCTCGCCCCCCTCCATCAGCACGTTGGCGGGCTTCAGGTCGCGGTGGACCAGCCCCTCGTCGTGCATGGCGGCCAGGGCCTCGGCCAGGGCCAGGGCGATCCGGGCCGCCTCGCGGGGGGGCAGCGCACCCTCGCTCAGGCGCTCGCTGAGCGGAGGGCCCTGGACCAGTCGCATGGTGAGGAAGACGCCCGACTCGTGCTCCCCGATGTCGAACAGCTCGACGATGCCGGGGTGGCGCAGGCGGGCGATGGCGCGCGCCTCCCGCAGCAGGCGCTCCCGACGGGCGGGGCTCTGGGTGTGCAGGAGCTTGAGGGCCACCGCGCGCCCCAGGGTGGGGTCGTGGGCCTCGAAGACCACCCCCATGCCACCCCGCCCCAGCTCCCGGCGGAGCACGAAGCGCCCCAGGGTGGCGGTCCCCGGCTTGGGGATGTCGGGGGCCTCGGCGCGCGGGAGCATCGGGCCGTCCTCCTGGGAGAACAGCGTCGAGGGCTCCTGCTCCGCGGCCTGCTTGCGCAGGTCTTCATTCATGGCGGTCGGGGGTGGGTACCGGGGAGTCATCATAGCTCTGGGGGGCCTGGCCCGGCCCGACGGACAGGACCCGCCGGTTCGGCCACACCTTCGGCGCCCGCGATGCAGGAGGTGCGAGCGGCTCAACGCTCCTGGAGGTGGAGCAGGTCCGGGCAGCGATACCGGGTGAAGTGGAAGTCCGGCACGTCGGGCGCCGCCACCTCCGAGAGGTCGAAGACGTGCAGCGCGCCGTCCGCGAGCGCCACGAGCCGCGGCGGCCCCTTCAGGAAGGCGAGCGACTGCACAGACTGCAGCGCCGGCAGGGTCGCGACCACGTGCCGGCTCTTCAGGTGGAGGACGCGCAGCCCCTCGGGGGTCTGCGCCGCCAGCCAGGACGTGCGCGGGTCGAGGGCCACCGGCGGCCCGAGCCCCCCGTCCGGCCGGCGGGCGGACCAGTCGAGGTGGCGCGCCGGCATGGGCCGGCCCGCGTCCATCGGGGGGCGGGGCAGGACCCAGGCGTCCCAGTCGAGCGCGCCGCCGGCCTCCCGATCCTGGAAGAGGGCGACCACGTGGTCGTCGTCGAGGAAGGTGAACCCGCCGCGCCCCTCGTCGGAGGGCAGCGCCACCTCCGCGTAGCAGTCGCCCTCGCCCTGGGCGTAGCCGATGTCCGTGAACAGGACGGAGCCGTCGGCGTTGAGGGCCACCGCAGCGTTGTCGATGCGGTTGAGCGTCCCAAGCTCCTCGCCGGTGTCCACGTCGAAGACCGCCGCCGGTCCGACCCCCCAGCCCTCGCGAGCGGCCACCAGGGCGACGCGCCGACCGTCCCGGCTCAGGGAGACGGAGGGGATCGTCCCCTCCGGGCCCACGAAGTCCGCAGGCCGAAGCTCGGCGACCGGCTTGAGCGCGCCGTCCAGGATGCGGACGACGCCGCCGCTGGCGACGGCCAGCCGCTCGCCGGAGACGGCGACGGCGTCGACCTCTGCGGCCAGCTCCTCCACAGCTCCGGTGGCGGGGTCCACCGCGTACAGTCCGGGCCCCGTCGCGAGCAGCCGCTGGCCGAAGCCGACCAGCCGGAGCGCCTCGGGCCTCCCCTTGGCGCGCGCCAGGGGAACAGGCTCCCCGACGCGCTGAAGCGCGACCACTGGAGGCGGCGGGCCGATGTGCGGCAGGACCTGGGAGAGGGCGTCGCCGGTCAGCGCCGCGTCGAAGGTGGTCTCCGCGCTCGGGATCGCCGTGATGAAGGGGGCGGCGCCCGCCTGGAGGTCTGCGGCGCAGCGGAAGCCCACCGACGGCTCGCGCCCGAAGCCCTCGGTCCGGTTCCACACGATCCCGTACTCCGGGGCGCTCGCGTAGCTGCCGCCCCGGACCACCGCCGCGTCCCCGCCGTCGGCCGCGCGCACCCACTCGGCGACGTTGCCGCCCATCCCCTCGATCCCGAAGGGCGAGCGGCCCGCGCGCGCCTGCCCCACCGGCCGGGTGGTGTGGGTCCCGCAGGAGTCGTCGCCCAGGTAGACCCAGGCGCGGTCGCAGGTCGCGGGTGCCGCGCCCCAGGGGTAGGGGTCGTCGTCTGGACCGCGGGCCGCCCACGCCCACTCGTACTCGTGGGGGAGCCGCTTGCCGGCCCAGGCGCAGTACGCGGCGGCCTCGTCGTGGCTCACGCAGTTCATGGGGTGGTCCGCCCGGTCTGCGCGGCCGAGGTTGCACGCCTCGGTGCCCTCCGCGGCGCTTTGGAGGTCGGGGCACCCGCCCGCGTCGACGCAGCGCGCGAAGTCCCCGGCGGTCACCTCCAGCGGGTCCAGGGCGAACGGGGGCACGGTCACCGACGCGCGGTTGGCGGCCTCGACTGGCGCGCCGGGGACGAAGACGCCGCCGGGCACCCGGACCATGCCCGGCGGCACGTCCGGGCCGGCGACCCCGGGGCAGGCGAGCGCGAGCAGCAGGGCTGGAATGAGGCGGTGCCTCGGGGAGATGGCGGGCATGGCGGGCATGGTGGGGCGGATACCCCGTCCATGCGGCGCCCGCACCCTCAGCCGGCGAGCCGCCCCGTGACCAGGAACACCGGGTAGTCGCGCTCGTTCTTCTGCATCCGGTACACGGTGCTGAAGGAGAGGTCTTCGAAGCCCGCGTCCCGCATCAGGTCGCCGAGGGCCTCGCGGTCGAAGCCGGCGTGGAAGACCCCGGGCATGTCAGCGGGGTGGAAGCTGCCGTCCTCGGCGTCCAGGTCCACCAGGGCGACCCGGCCGCCGGGGACCAGGTGCCCGGCGAGGGTCCGCAGCAGGCCGCCGGTGTCCTGGACGTGGTGCATCGCCATCGCGCTCACGATGAGGTCGAAGCGCTCGTCCAGGGGCTCGGCGGTGATGTCCCGCAAGAGCGGCGAGACCTTGCCGGCGATCGCGGGCTTCTCGGCCAGCTTCTCCAGCATGGACGGCGAGGTGTCCACGGCCACGATGTGGCCGACGTGGGGGGCCAGGGCCTCGCAGATCAGGCCGGTGCCGGCGCCGAAGTCGAGCACGCGGGTGGCGGGGCTCAGGGGCACGCTGTCGACGACGGCCCCGCCGATGGCGGCGGCGCGGTCCAGCATCATCGGCTGGGCGTCGAAGTCCTGGGCCTTGTCCTTGAAGGGGTCGAGCATGGGTCTCTCCATGAAGGCGTCGGGGTGTACATATCGGACCCTGAACCGCGGCGGCAGATGGACGCGCTGCGCGTTCTGACCCTGGACCGCCCGCAGTCCGGGCGTCCGTTGACACCGGGGGAGCCCTCGTGGGACCTATCGGGCGCGCGACGCATCCCCACACTGCGGCCCGTGGCCAAGGAGCCCCCATGTCAGACGGCAACACGCCCCCGCGCACCCTCGGGCCGGTCCAGGATCTGGAGCGGCACCTCCCCGAGGACTGGTGGCGGCACCTGTTCAATGATCTGTACATCAAGACAGACGCCGATGTCGTCGAGGATCCGCGCATCACCGCGCTGGAGATCGACCGGATCCTCCAGCTCGCCCAGCTGGAGCGGGACGATCGGATCCTGGATCTGTGCTGTGGGCAGGGCCGGCACCTGCTGGAGCTGGCCCGACGAGGCTTCTCCCGCCTCATCGGGGTGGACGGCTCGCCGGATCTGCTCCGGCTGGGCCGGGCGCGCGCGGCCTTCGCGAGCCTGGACGTCGAGCTGCACGAGGGCGACGCCCGACACCTGGACCCCGCCCTGGGGCCCGTCGACGCGGTGCTCCTGCTGGGCAACTCCTTCGGCTACTTCGACCACGCGGACGACGATAGGCGCGTCCTGGAGTCGGTGAGGCGGCTGCTCGCCCCTGGAGGCACCCTGGTGCTGGACATCTCCGACGGCGCCTGGCTGCGCGCGAACTTCGACGCGCGCAGCTGGGAGTGGATCGACGCCCGGATGCTGGTGTGCCGGGAGCGGGCGCTCTCCGCGGACGGGACCCGCCTGGTGAGCCGGGAGGTGGTGGTCGACGCCGAGGAGGGCGTGATCGTGGACCAGTTCTACGCCCAACGGCCGTACTCCGCCGACCAGATCTGCGCGCTGCTGGAGGACATGGGCTTCGAGGCGGTTCGCTGCGAGACGGGCTACGAGACGCCCTCCGCCCGAAACCAGGACCTCGGCATGATGGCGAACCGGCTCTTCATCACCGCCCGGAGGCCCAGGGCGGCGTTACGCAGCACCTCGGGTGCGCCCCTTCGCGACGTCACCGTGCTGCTGGGGGACCCCCGACTGCCGGCTCGGATGAAGCCCGGCGGCAGGTTCGGCGCCGAGGACCACGACACCCTCCGTCGCCTGCGCGAGGCCCTCGACGCGATCGACGGCTACACCTTCACCGTCCTCGACGACCACCGCTCCCTGCTGTCCTCCCTTCGACGCGCGCCGCCGGACTTCGTCTTCAACCTCTGCGACGAGGGCTTCTCAAACGACGCCACCATGGAGGCCCACATCCCAGCGCTCCTGGAGATGCTGGGCGTCCCGTACTCCGGCGCGGGCCCGGCCGGCCTGACGCGGTGCTTCGACAAGGGTGTGGTCTCCGCGATCGCCCGACAGCTCTCCATCGCCGTCCCGGCCGAGATCCAACTGGAGGCCGACGAGCCCGTTCCCCTGCATCCGCCGCTGCCCGCGCTCGTGAAGCCGGTCCGCGGGGACGGCTCCCGAGGGATCTGGCCAGAGTCCGTGGTCCACACCATCGAGGAGGCCCGTGCCGCCGTGGCGCGCCTCCGGCAGCAGATCCCCGGCGAGCCGCTGCTCCTCCAGGAGTACCTGGACGGGGCAGAGTTCTCGGTGGGGCTCATCGGCAACCCGGGGCTTGGGGTGGAGGCGCTTCCCATCCTGGAGTACGACTACAGCGGCCTGCCCGAAGGCCTGCCACCGATCCTGGCCTACGCTTCCAAGTGGGATCGGGCCTCACCGTACTGGACCGAGGTTCGCCACCGACGTGCCCAGGTGAGGGAGGAGGTTGCACAGTTCCTGAAGGACACCTCGCTCCGGCTGTTCGAGCGGGTGGGCTGCCGAGACTACGGCCGGTTGGACTTCCGGTGCGATGCGCAGGGGCACCCTCGACTGATCGAGGTGAACCCGAACCCCGGCTGGAGCAGGAACGGCAAGCTGAACCGGATGGCCGAGCTGGCCGGTTGGTCGTACGCCGACCTGCTGCGGGCCATCCTGGAGGCGGCGCAGAGGCGCGTCGCGGCCTCTGGCGGGACGCCATCGCCCCGCCTTCAGGGAGCCTGAGCTGCTCGGGGGCATGATGCGGCTCCTCACCCTGCGGCTCCTCTGCCCCTCGACCAACGCTGGGCGGGTCCCTTGGCGTAGATGTCCGGGCGAACCGCGCGCAGCAGGGGGGCGACGTCCTGCTCATCGAGGATCGTCACCTAGCCTTCAACCTGCTGCACAGTCAAGAAGAGGGTCATGTCGTGTTGAAGGGGTCGAGCATGGGTCTCTCCATGAGGGCGTCGAGGTTCAAGCCGACGGCGACGTCGTTTCAACGCAGCACGAGCGCTCGGACCAGGTGGGGGTAGCGTGGCCGGACGCCCCGCATGTCGCTGATCAGCACGCCGTCGGGCCGGGTGAGCGAGCCCAGCCAGCTCGCCGCCGCGTCATGCTGACCGTGGGGCTCCAGGGCGTCCCGGGTGATGCGAACGACCTCGGAGAGTTTGAGCCAGTCCTCGTGCTCGTAGGCCGGCCAGAGCGCGCGTAGGATGTCTTCGGCAACGGGGATGTCCTCGGGGGGCACGCTCTGGGACAGGTGAAGGCGGCACAGACGTCGGTGCCGTTCCTTGACGGACACCGGGATCTCCCCATCGCGCTCCCAGAGCGCAGCGATGCCCAGCAGGTCGAGGGGCATGAACTGTATGGGGTTGTACAAGCGCTCGTCGTCAGGGAGGCACGAGAGGCAGGTTTTTGCGCGCTCGGGGGTGCCCAGGCGGTGGGTGAGGAGTTGGAGGGCTTCGTCGTGGGTGAGGGGTAGGAGGACGAGGTTGCGGGTGCCTCCGTACAGGCCTTCCTTGAGCATGAGGCGGGAGCCAGGGCGCCAGTGATGGATCTTCACGGATGGCGCGTTGAAGACCAAGAATGGCGTCTTCCAATCCAAGTATTCAGCCCTGATGTCCTGCATCTCTTCTTCTAAGGTCATGGCGTCGACTACCCGTCGCCGTGCCTCTGAACTCAAGTGGGATTGGTCCATTCCCAATGCCAGCAGCTCAGCCAACGCACTCAGTTTCCGATCCATCGACCATGAAGGACTCCACAATTCCCCAGGCGGAACTTCACAGAAGTCTTGAAAAAGAGGTTCGTCCAATTCCAAGGGGAGTATCTTGTCGAGCGCCTCAAGTTCGGGAGTAAGCAGACTCTCACGCTCTCGTTCCCACCAGTCCTCGAACCTGGACGGACCCAAAAACCGTGAATACTCTGGTTCAAGCCATGTATCCACGATGGACCACTGCCAGGGCTCGGTGGCCGCGTGCGTCGCTGGGTCCGCT
This sequence comes from Alphaproteobacteria bacterium, assembly GCA_020632795.1. GTDB lineage: Bacteria > Myxococcota_A > UBA796 > UBA796 > CAJQPC01 > JACKEV01. Next base: position 329,018 of record JACKEV010000013.1, on the reverse strand, counting down.
CGTTCGGCTGCCACCGGCTCCGACGGCCCGCTAGCCTCCGTCAAGGGATCTGGAGGATCACCAAGTTTGACGTGCTCAGGTAGACGCCCTACCTCGACCAAGCGGCATGATAGCGCCAACAACAAGGTTGATGCACCAACCCCTGGTGTCACCAACCACCGCGTACCAGGCCGCTTGATCAAAACATCCAGAGAATCACCCCCCATTCCGTTGATCGATATTTTGCGCGGTATCCAGACATCTGCCAAGCGCCGCTGCTGACCAGGGACCTCAAAAGGAAAGGAGACGGGCAACCTCTCCATCGACCATCTGGAGCGTTCCCGGACGATAATCTCGGCGGGTGCCGGTACAGTGATCACGTCCTGGTTGGCGCCGTCCAGCCAATACGTTCCGGCCAACATCGAAAACAGATCTGGCGCCCAACTTGCAGCATGTGCGTACTGATTGTACTCGGTCCAGAGCACAGCCTGCCCCTTCCGGCGGATCAATCGCTCCCTAGTCCGATTCGCATCGACCCACCATCGCTCAGCCTCCATCGGTTCGGACGGGGCGACCAGATGGACAACCGCATCGTCGGGAAACTCGTCGACAACAGATACTGGGATACCCGGCTGCTGAATCAACGCGTCGGAGGTAACCTCGGAGAGCGGTCCGTGGAGTATGGAGTGGCGTTCACTGGAATACCCACACACCGCCACCACCACCATCCCCGGCAGCCGACGCCGGAGATCACGCATCAGGAGCTCCAGCTCCTGGCGAGGGTCCCTCGGGATCACCGCGACCCTGGCGCCGACGCCCCTCGCACCAGCCGCACGCAGGGGTGCACCGCACACCAGTGCCGGGCGTTCCGGTAATGCAGCATGATGCCAAGCTGCAGCAGCCGCTGGAGGCGCGCGTCCGCGGTGAGGTCCCGGGCGCCGTCGCCCACCTCGTCCAGGTAGCTCCGTTCGGCCTGCTCCACCGTGCGGGCCCACAAATCGCTGCCGTACCGCTCGGCGGCCTGCCGCAGCTTCGCGTCGGCGATGCGTGGGGAGAAGTCCAGGCGGGCTGCGCCGTGGATGATGCGGAGCAGATCCCGCACGTTCCCGCCGCTCCACTCCGCCGCCTGCTCCACCGCCGCGCGGCCGCTCTCAAATACCCTGTCGATGTCGGCCCGCTCGGAGACCAGACGGACCAGCTCCGCCCGATGCGCATCGATCAGCGCCCCCTCCCGTGTGCGCAGCTTGACGTTGGAGACGTGCTGGAGCTGCCAGTGCTGGTCCGCGCGGCTCTGCACGCTCAGGCCGACCGGCGCGGCCATGACCAGGTGCACCTTGAAGCGCTGGAGTTGCGGCGCGTTGAGGACCAGCAGCTCCTCATAGGCGCTCAGGCCCGACTCCAAGACGGCGTAGCGCATGCGGTCCAGGCCGTCGATCACCAGGACGATGCCACCCTTGCCCTGCTTGACCGCCTGCTCATGGGCGGTCTGGGAGAGGCGCTCGGTGATCTGCAGCAGGTCGCTCAGGACAGGCTCGATCACCTGCCGCACCTCGACGCGGTGCCGCCGCACCACGTTGAGCCGGCCCACGATGGCCTGGAGGAGGCCCAGGGGGCTCGTCGCATCGAAGTCCACGCCCCAGCCGTGCACCAATGTCCTGGTGACCGAGAGGCCCCACTGCTTGAGGTTGTCCAGAAGCTGCCCTGGCAAGGCCAGATCGTGCGTGGACGCGAGGTCCAGCACCTCCTTGAGCAGCGCCAGGACGAGATCGACCAGCGACAGGTCCTCCATCTCCAGGACATCGTCGATGGCCAGCTCGCGCACGATGTGGTCGCGCCGAAGCAAGGCACCCAGGCGCCGCAGCTCGGTGGTCTTGCCGGTGCCCCGGTGGCCGATGACCAGCACCCGCAGCAGGGCGTCGTTGGAGCGAAGCTCACGCTGTAGCGCCCGCCCCAGCTCGATCTCCTCGCGAGCCGCCCACAGGTTCACCCAGAGGTCGTCGTCGTCGGGCCCGAGCTGGCGCCACGGATCGAAGGCCCGGAGGACGCCGTCACTGTCTGTCGCCTTGGGCACGCTTCACCTCAAGCTCGCTGCTCCGGGCAAGCTATCACGGCCCGGGGCGCGCATCCCCCCGGCCCCCCCGCTGCGGTCCGGTCCCAGCAGCGGGCCCCTCGCGGTGACACCCCGCAGCCGCTCCGGTGTTCCACCGGACGAACCCGCTCGACCCCCGCGAGGCGCACATGACGCTCCCCCTCGCCCTGCTGCTGCTCGCCTGCGCTGCCCCCGCCGACGACCCCCTGGACGGCCTGTCCGCCGTGGACTTCGGCGACCGCGTCGTCGAATGGGAGACCCGGGCGCACGCCACCCCCCTGGACGCCCTCCAGATCCTCCAGCTCATCGGCTTCGAAGGCCCGGTCGAGACCACCACCGGCTACACCCTGATGCAGGTCCGCTACGAGACCACCAGCTTCGACGGGCGGGTCGTGCCGGTGTCGGGCCTCATGGCGGTGCCCGACGGCGACATCAAGGGCGTCGTGAGCTGGCAGCACGGGACCAACGCCATCCGCGCCAACGCGCTGTCCTCGCCGGGCTCCCTGGAGGGCCTGGCGGTGTCGGCGGTCTTCGCCGGGGACGGCTGGCTGGTCGTGGGGGCCGACTACATCGGGCTGGGCGTGTCCGAGGAGATCCCGCCCTACCTGCACACCGAGAGCACCGTGAACGCGGTGGTCGACCTGCTCAGCATCGCCGGGCTCGCCGCCGAGGCGCTGGGCGCCGCGCCGGAGTTGGGGCTGGTCGGCTTCTCCCAGGGCGCGACCGTGTCGGCCGGCGTGCAGCGCAGGCTCCAGGTCGACAACCCCACCGGCCTGACCCTGCGCCGCGCCGCCGGGCTGGCCGGACCCTACAACCTCCGCGACATCGCCCTCCCCTACGCCATCGAGCAGGACCGCAGCTACTACCTGGCCTACGTGGCGAACGCCTACGCGCACATCTACGGCCAGCCGCTCTCCTCCATCCTCCAGTCGGCGTACGTCGACGTCGTGCCCGCGCTGTTCGACGGCGGCGCCACCTTCGACGAGATCGACGCGGCGCTGCCAGAGGCGCCCGAGGACCTCTACACCGAGGCGATGCTCGCCGACATCGAGGCGGGCCGGGACAACTGGTTCACCCTGGCGCTGGAGGAGAACGAGACCTGGCGCTGGGTGCCCGAGACGGAGTTCCGGCTGATCTATGGCGAGGAGGACACCGACGTGTCGCCCGCCGACGCCACCGGCGCGTTCGACCACATGTGGGCCGAGGGGGGCGCGGCCAGCCTGCTCAGCGTGGGGGCGCGGGATCACGGGGGGGCGGTGCAGATGGGCCTGCCCCACGTGCAGCGATGGTTCAACGACATGACCGAGGTGCAGTGATGCGGACCCCGATCGCCCTGGCCCTGTGCGCCCTGCTCGCCCCGACGAGCGCCCGCGCCGCCGACCTCTTCGGGGGATACTCCGCCTACGGGCTGACGAACCCCGGCGCCCACCTGGGGGTGGAGCTTCACCTCGCCGAGGCCGAGCGCTTCACGGTCTTCTCGACCCTGGGGCTCGAAGGCTACCGCGAGGCCGGCGCGCAGGCCGGGGGGATGCTCAACCTGCGCTACGGGACGCGCTGGACCGCGCCCTTCGGCGCGATGGTCGAGACGGGCCTGGGGGCGGCCGGCGAGGTCTACGCCTCCACCGAGACGACCTGGACCTTCGAGGACGGCGTGGCGTCGAGCGCGGAGGCCCTGCGCGTCCGACCGGCCTTCGCCCCCAGCGTGTTCCTGGGCGCGGGCTACGACCTGTCCCGGAGGACGAAGGCCCCGCTGATGCTGTACGCGCGGCCGACGCTGATCTGGCGGATCCCGGACCGGAACCTGGCCCTGCGGAACGCCGTGGACGTGCAGGTCGGGCTCACCTGGCGTCGTTGACGTCCTGGGCCAGGGACGCTGCGGCGCGGGCGATCATCGCGGTGGTGGAGTCGGGCCCCCCGCCCACCAGCACGAACCGGCCCCCCCAGTCCTCGACGCAGCTCGGCTCGCGCATCGGCTGGCCCCGGTAGTCGGCGCCCTTGGCGTGGATGTCCGGTCGGACCGCGCGCAGCAGGGGGGCGACGTCCACCTCGTCGAAGAGGGTCACCCAGGTCACGCCCTCCAGCGCGGCGATGACCTCCGCGCGGTGCCGCTCCGAGACGATGGGCCGGCCGGGCCCCTTGAGCTGCCGGACGCTGGCGTCCGCGTTCAGGGCCACGATGAGCACGTCCGCCAGCCTGGCGGCGGCGCGGATGGAGCGCACATGCCCGACGTGCAGCAGGTCGAACACGCCGTTGGTCAGCGCGACGCGCTTCCCCGACGCGCGCGCCTCGGCCACGCGGGCCAGCAGGGTCGCTCGGTCCAGGATCTTCTCGCTCATGAGGGCTCCTCCAGGACCGCGCGGGCGGCCTCCACGTCGGCGGTGAGGTGCGTGACGTCGCAGGTCCCGATCACCACGGCGGCGACCCCGGGGTGGCGCAGCGCGGGTCGAAGCGCGCTCTGCAGCCGCTCGGCCGTGTTGTCGGACGCGAGCAGGTGGCCGCTGTCGAAGACCTTCTTCACCAGGACGGGGCGCCCGAGCTGCGCGGCCCGCTCCAGCACCGGGCCATGCCGTGGATCCGCCCGGCTGAACGGCACCATCGCCGCGTGGGCCTCCTCGACGGCGCGTCGCCCTCCGTCCAGGGTCTTGCAGGACATGCCGTAGGCGCGCACCAGGCCCCGGGCGACCAGCTCCCGCAGCGCATCGAAGACCCCGTGCGTCGTGATCAGCTCGAGATCCCGGCCGTCCGAGTGGACCAGCACCAGGTCGAGCCGATCGGTGCGCAGGCGCTGGAGGGAGCGGCGCACGCTGGCGGCGATGGCCTCCGGCGTGAAGTCGAAGCGGGAGCGGGCGCCGTCGAAGCGCTCCCCGACCTTGGTCGAGATCAGGAAGCGCTCGCGGCGCCCGGCCAGCAGCGCCCCCAAGCGGGCCTCGCTTCCGCCATAGGCCGGGGCGGTGTCCAGCAGGTTGATGCCCAGCGAAGACGCCGCGTCCAGCAGCCTCGTGGCCTGCTTGTCGTCCGGGATCTCGAAGGCATGGGGATACTTGACGCCTCGGTTGCGGCCGAGCTTGACCGTCCCCAGCGCCACAGGGGCGACCTCCAGGCCGGTGCTGCCCAGCGGACGGCGCTTCATCCCGCCCTCCGCCAGGGCGGCGCGCCGGGCGGCGGCTGGGGCAGGCCCCTCAAGGCCTCGTCCGCCAGCGGAGCAGAGGGCCGGAGCCCTTCGGCCGCCAGCGCCTCCACGACCTGCTTACCCAGCAGCGGGGTCAGCGTGAGCTTGGTCGGCCAGCCCACCAGCGCCTGGGGGTGCGCCACGAGGTCCGGCCCCGCCGGGCGCCGCCCGTCCGCCTGCCACCGCTCGGCCCGGTCCACGCGCAGGGTCTCCCACCGCGCGCCCCCCAGATCGAGGTCGGGGAAGAGCGCCCCGAGCAGGCGACGCGCCTCCGCGATCTGCGCCGCCGGGCTTCGAGCGACCCCCCGCTCGGCCAGCCCACCCCCGAGGTACCACACCCGCTCGCCGTCGCCGTCGAGGTGCGTCGTCAGCGTGAGCACGGGCCCGTCCCCCGCGTCGACGACGTGCAGGCTCAGCGCCGGCAGCGACGACGCCCGGAGCATCACCATGTGCAGGGGGCGGCGCTGGGTCCGGGGGCCGCCGGTGAGCCGCTCGCTCAGCGCCGCGTTCCCGGCGCCCCCGCAGAGGATCAGGCGCCGCGCGTCCACGCGAAGGGCCGGCGCGCGCCAGGTCAGGCGGCACCGCCCGCCCTCGCCGAGCTGCCACGCCGCGTCGAGGGGGTCGAGGTGGACGAGCCGCGGCACGGCGCGGTGCGCGAGGGTCCGGATCAGGGCGCCCACGTCGAGCGAGGGCTCCGCCAGGCGGTAGAGCCCCTCCGCCCGCCGCAGCGCTGGGGGGTAGGGACGCTCGGCCCGCGAAAGGAGAGGGTCGAGCTGGGCGAGCTGCTGCAGGCGCGCCCGCCCGGCCTGGTCCACCGGCCACATCCAGCGGGCGCCGCGCGCCACCGGGACGTCATCGAGCGGGACCAGGCCCTGGCCGGACAGCGCCTCCTCCCACAGCGCCAGCGCCCTCCGGTAGGCAGGCGGGGGCGGCGCGGCGCCCAGGCCGTACTTCGCGCCGCTGTGCAGGATGCCCTGGGCGAACAGGGTCTGCCCGCCGCCCACCCGGTCGCGCTCCAGGACCAGCGCCGACCAGCCCAGGCGTGTCAGGGCGGCGTGGAGCCAGAGTCCCGCGACCCCGGCGCCGACGATGAGCAGGTCGACCTCCAGCGCAGGACCGGCTCGGGGAGGGGCGTGGAAGGGGGGCGTCAGTCCGTCGGGCGTGGGTTCGTGTGAGACTATACGGCGGGATGAGCTCGCGCCTCGTTGACCGCACCACACCTCTGAAGGTCACGACGACGTGTCTCTCCGCCAGCACCTGGAAGCGCACCAGCATCTGTTCTCGCGCCTGATGGATCTCCAGCCTCGCCTGGACGCGCTCATCGACGAGGCGACCCGGGCCATCGAGGCCGGAGGCCAGCTCCTCGTCTTCGGCAACGGGGGCTCTGCAGCGGACGCCCAGCACCTGGCGGCGGAGCTGGTCGGGCGCTTCGCCGCCGATCGGCGCGCTCTGCCCGCCCTCGCCCTGTCCTCCGACACCGCCGTGCTGACCGCCGTGGCCAACGACCTCGGCTACGACCGGGTGTTCGCGCGGCAGGTGGAGGCCCTCGCCCGGCCCGGAGACCTCCTTTTGGCGCTGTCCACCAGCGGAAGCAGCCCCAACGTCCTGCGAGCGGTGGCCGCCGGGGCCGAGCGGGGCTGCGTCTGCTGGGGCATGACCGGGCGCGCGCCCAACCTGCTCAGCGCGCTGCTCACTGACCGGGTCCTCGCGGTGCCCTCCACCGAGACCGCCCGGATCCAGGAGGCGCACGGCTTCCTGGGTCACGTGCTCTGCGCGCAGCTCGAGCGCGCCCTGCGCCTGTGAGCGCGCGCCTCCCCCGGGTCCTCGTGGTCGGTGACGTCATGCTGGACCGGGAGCTGCGCGGCGCGACGGAGGGTCGGGAGCCCGCCTTCGGGGCGCCGATCTTCCGCGTCCACGACCACCGGGAGGCGCCCGGCGGCGCGGCGAACGTGGCCTGCAACGTGGTGGGGCTGGGGGCGCCCTGTCGGCTCGTCGGCGCCGTCGGGGAGGACGTCGAGGGCGAGCGGGTGGTGGCGCTGCTCCGGGGCCGCGGGGTCGACCTCGACCTCGTGCGGGTCCGCCGCCCCACCACCCTGAAGTGCCGGCTGATGGAGGGCGGCTCGCTTCGGCTCCGGCTGGACCGGGAGCGGGCCGCGCCGCTCGCCGGCCCCGAGGCGCAGGCGCTGGACCGGGCCTGGCGAGAGGCGCTGGCCTGGGCGGAGGTCGTCGTCCTGTCCGACTACGCCAAGGGGGTGCTCCAGAGCTCCCGGGCGGCGGCGATCCTGGCGGCGCGCGGCGCCAGGCCCGCGGTCGTCGACCCCAAGGTGGCGGAGTGGGCGGGCTACGCGGGCGCGACCGCGCTCGTGCCCAACCTCGGCGAGTGCGAGGCTGCCCTGGGCGCGCCCATCGCGGATCGCGACGCCGACATCGCGGCGCGGCTCGACCCGCTGCGCCGTCGCCTGGGCCTCCAGGCCCTGGTGGTCACCCGAGGCGCCTCGGGCATGAGCCTGCTGCGAGACGGCGGGGCCGTGCACCTCCCCGCCGCCACCCGCGCGGTCGACCCCAACGGCGCGGGGGACACGGTCACGGCCACCCTGGCAGTGGAGCTGGGGCGGGGCGCGCGCCTGGACCACGCGGCGCGGCGGGCCAGCCTGGCGGCGGCCGTGGTGGTGGAGCAGCCCGGCACGGTCCCGATCGATCGGGGGCGCCTGAGCGCCTGGCGGTGCGCGGGCAAGGGCGGCTGACCGTGCTGCTCATCCTGGATCGGGACGGCGTGCTGAACGCAGAGTCCCCCGAGCGCTACGTGCGCCGCCCGGCGCAGTGGCGCTGGCTGCCGGGGAGCCTGGTTGCGCTGGGGGTGTTCCAGGAGGCCGGGTGGCGGCTGGCCGTGGCCACCAACCAGAGCGGCGTGGGGCGGGGGCTCATGACCGGCGCGGCGCTGGACGCGGTGCACGCCCGCATGTCCGCGGAGGCGGCGGCGCGCGGGGTCCACTTCGCCGCCATCCGAGCCTGTCCCCACGCCCCCTGGGCGGGCTGCACCTGTCGAAAGCCACGGCCCGGCCTGCTCCTCGGCCTGCTGGACCTGCTGGGGGAGCGCCCCGAGGCGGCCCTGCTCATCGGGGACGCGATCCGGGACCTGACCGCCGCGCGGGCGGCCGGCGTGCGGGCCGCGCTGGTCCGCACCGGCAAGGGAGCGACCTGCGAGCCGGAGGCGCGGCAGCAGGGGTTGGCGACGGCGGGCGTGTTCGACGATCTGCTGGCGGCGTCCCGCGCTCTGGCGGTGGCGAGGCGAGGTGCCCCGGGTTTCGGCTGATCCGCGCAGCCCGGCCCGCGTGCACTTCTCCGATTCCATGGTTGTCCGGTACCCTTGCCTCTCTCCCGGAGGCAAGATGCTCCTGCTCGCCCTGCTGCTGAACAGCCCTCCGGCGGACTCCGCCCGCGCGGCCGTCAATCTGGCCCGCTGCGAGGCCGCCCTCACCACCCCGGCCGGGACCTGGACGCTCCAGGCCTGGGGCCCGAGCGAGGCCCGAGCCCGCGACGCCCTGGAGGACGACGCCGCGCTGCTGGCCGAGCTGCAGCGCGGCGGCTCGCTCTGGGCCGACCTCTTCCCCTTGGGGGAGCCGGAGGGCGTCTACGCGGCGATGGCCATGTCGCCGACCCCCTCGGCCCCCCTGTACGTGCACGCGGCCAGCCTGGGCGAGGCCGCCTGCGGCCCCGACGACCGCAGCCTGCGCCCGAAGAGGTCCTGGCAGGCCACCTGGAGCGCGGGCGAGCCGGAGACCGTGGTCCGGGTCCACCCCGCTCACGCTCTGGAGGCCGCGCGCCGCCGGGCCTGCCTGACGCCGTTCCGGACCCGCGTCCTGAGCGCCGCCTTCGAGATGGTGATGACGCCGCACGACCAGCACCGCGCCAGGCTGACCGCCGCCTGGACCGAGGCCAGCGCCTCCCTCATGGACTGCTGGACCGCCTCGGAGGCCGAGCTGATCCAGTCCAAGCGAACGGCGCCCCCTGAAGAGCCCGGCCTCTACACCTGCGATGCGCTGTCCCCGACCCCCACGGGCCGCCCCGAGCCGCTGGGCCAGGGCTGGGGGGAGACCTCCGAGCAGGCCGCTGAGCAGGCCCTGCGCACCGGCGCGCTCAGCCGCTATCGGGCCAGCCTGGGCTGGGGGCTGTACGTACACCGGAACGCCAGCGACGAGCAGCGCGCCTCCCTCACCTTCAAGGGCCTGGAGGCCGCCCTCCTCGGCCTCGTGCGGCCCACCGACGCGCTGGACCGCGCGGCGCTGTCCTGCCGCCACGCCCCGCCCGGCGCCACCTCGCCCATGACCTGGACCCCCGCGCGCCCCGATCAGGTCCGCGCCTGCGGCATCAAGAAGGGGCCGGAGCCCGCGAGTCCCGCCAGCGCCGCCGAGCTGCCCGACGCCGTGGACCACACCTGCGGCTGGTGGACCGACAAGATGTTCACCCAGCTCCACGAGATCCTGGTCCCAGACGTCATCGACAGCGACGGCGACAACGAGCGCCTGGTGGTCATGCACCTGGAGACCGCCTACGCCTGCAGCGCCTCCTGCCGCTCCCAGGCCACGCTGGACGTGGGCTGGACCCCCGCACCTCTGGCGGGCCTGCCCGACCGCAGCAGCCCGGAGGCGCTCATGACCCTCATCGACGAGGCCATCGCGGCCCGAGATGGCGAGCGCCTGCTGATGGCGGTCCGCGACCCCCACCTGGCCGATCGCGCGCTGTCGGGGGGTGACGCCTTCTGGGCGCGGGTCGCCGAGCAGCACGCTGCCGGTACGCTCCGCGAGGAGATGGAGGTCGTGGCGCACCACGGCCTGTTCATGGCGATGCCGGCGCGCTGAGCGGGGCTCGCCGATCGCGCCACCCCCTCCAGGATCGGCGCCATCGGCAACCCGGTATTCCGCCTCCGGGTGATAGGCTGCCTTCCCGCTCCGCTCCCGGAAGGTGTATGCCCGGCCCCCGACCTCGACTCCCCCATCTGCTCCTGGGCGCCGCGATGGCCGCCCCTCTGGCGCTCGGTGTCCCCCTCCGCGCCGAGCCCGAGACCCACGCTGTCGAGCCCACCGCCGCCTGCGTGAGCTGCCACGGCCTGCGCGGCGAGGGCCGCTCCGCCCTGGACGCCCCCCGCATCGGCGGGCTGGACGCCGCCTACGTCGAGCGGCAGCTCATGGGCTGGCGCCTGGGCCACCGCGACGGCGGCGTGGACGGCGTCGGCGACGCCATGGCGGCGCTGGCCCGGGGTCTCCGCGACGACGAGGCCGTCAAGGCCCTGGCCGTGGCCGTCTCCAAGCAGCAGCCCCCCGCGCTCCCCCCCACCCCCGCCGTGAAGGGCGGCGCGGAGGCGTACACCCCCTGCGCCGCCTGCCACGGCGCCGCGGCCGAGGGCGTGGCCGCGCTCCACGGCCCCGCGCTGCGCGATCAGGATCCCGCGTACCTGCGCCTCCAGCTCCAGGCCTTCCGCGACGGCCAGCGGGGGACCCACCCCGAGGACACCTACGGCCAGCAGATGGCGGCCCTCGCCGCCGGCCTGGACGACGCCACCATCGATCTCCTCGTCGCCCACATCGGCGCCCTGCGGCCCCCGCTCCCCGAGCCCGAGCCGGTGGCGATCACCGCCTCCCGCGAGGAGGGCCTCGCCGCGTTCGCCGATATCCACGCCGTCTCCACCCACCCCCGCTGCATGAACTGCCACCCCGCCGGGGACGCGCCGCTCCAGACCGACGCCAGCACCCCCCACATCATGGGCATCACCCGGTTCAGCCCGCAGCAGGGCCAGCACTGCAGCACCTGCCACGCCGTGGCCCCGGTGGGCGACGGCCAGGCCCCGCTGCCCCCGGCGGACTCGCTGTGGAACATGCCCCCCGCAGAGATGGGCTTCCAGGGCCGCACCGCGGCTGAGCTGTGCGCCCAGCTCACCGACCCCACGGTCAACGGCTACCGCACACCCACCGACCTGGCTGCGCACGTCGAGGAGGACCACCTGCTCATCACGAGCTGGCGCTCCGGCCGCACGCCCCCTCCCCTCTCCCACCCTGAGCTGGTCGAGCGCTTCCGGACCTGGGCCGCTGCCGGCGCGCCCTGCCCCGAGTGACCCGCGGAGACCCCATGTCCCAATCGTACGAGCTGATGATCAACGGGGAGCGCCGCGAGGTCGACGCCGCCCCCAACACGCCGCTGCTGTGGGTGCTGCGCGACCTGCTGGGCCTCACCGGCACCCGCTTCGGCTGCGGGCGCGCCCTGTGCGGCGCCTGCACCGTGCACCTCGACGGCCAGGCCATCCGGTCCTGCGTCACCCCCATCTCGGCCGCCGCCGGCCGCGCGGTGACCACCATCGAGGGCCTGGGGGAGCCGGACAACCTGCACCCCCTGCAGGAGGCCTGGATCGCCCACCGGGTCCCCCAGTGCGGCTTCTGCCAGTCCGGCCAGCTCATGAGCGCCGCCGCCCTGCTGCAGAACAACCCCGACCCCACCGACGCGGAGATCGACCGCTACATGGCCGGCAACATCTGCCGCTGCGGCACCTACCTGCGCATCCGCGCGGCCATCCGCAGCGTCGCGGAGGACAAGCCATGAGCGCGCAGGTCACCCGACGCGGCTTCCTCATCGCCCTGGGCCTGGGCAGCGCCGCCTTGAGCCTGGGGGTCCGGCCCGCCTTCGCCGAGGGCGCCGCCGACTTCGAGCCCAATGTCTTCGTCCGGCTGGAGTCCGACGGCGCCCTCTTCATCACCTGCAACCGCTCCGAGATGGGCCAGGGGGTGCGCGCGACGCTGCCCGCGGTCATCGGCCTGGAGATGGGCGCGGACCTCTCCCGCGTGGAGGTGGTCCAGGCCACTGGCGACGCGGTCTACGGCGACCAGAACACCGACGGCTCCACCAGCGTCCGCACCCAGATCGTCATGCTGCGCGAGGCCGGCGCCGCCGCCCGCGAGATGCTCGTGGCCGCCGCCGCGGCCCGCTGGGGCGTCGACCCCGCCGGCCTGGTCGCGAAGGACCACGCGGTCACCGACCCCGCCTCGGGCCAGCAGCTCGGCTTCGGCGAGCTGGCCGCCGAGGCCGCCCTGCAGCCCATCCCCAAGGCTCCGGCGCTGCGCCCGGACGCCGACGTCGCCCTGGGCGAGGGGTCGCCCTTCCCCGACGGCGTGGCCATGGTCACCGGCGCGGCGAAGTACGGCGCGGACGTCACCCCCGAGGGCACCGTCACCGCCGTCATCCTGCGCCCCCCCGACCTGGGCGGCGCCGTGGCCTCGTTCGACGACAGCGAGGCCCGCGCTGTGCCCGGCGTCATCGACGTCATCACGATGCGCACCTGGGAAGCGCCCGGCCGCTTCGCCCCTCTGGGCGGCGTCGCTGTGGTCGCCTCGGACACCTGGGCCGCCCTGGAGGGTCGCCGCGCGCTGCGCGTCACCTGGACCGCCGGCCCCAACGCCGAGATCAGCACCGAGGCCGAGATGGTCATGATGCGCGAGCGGGTCGAGACCCCCGGCGCCGCCAAGCGCAAGAAGGGCAAGGCCGACAAGGCCCTCGCCAGCGCCGCGCAGACCCACAGCGCCGTCTACCAGGTACCCCACCTGTCCCACGCCCAGATGGAGCCTGTGGCCGCGCTGGCCTGGGTGCAGGGGGACCGCTGCGAGGTCTGGGCCCCCGTGCAGGCGCCCCAGCGCACCCGCAGCACGGTCGCCAAGGTCCTGGAGATCAACGAAGAAGACGTCACGGTCAACGTGACCTTCCTGGGCGGCGCCTTCGGACGCAAGGGCAAGCCCGACTTCGTCCTGGAGGCCGCGCTGCTCTCCCGCGCGGTCGGCCGCCCCGTGCGGGTGCAGTGGACCCGCGAGGACGACATGCGCCACGGCTACTACCACGCCTGCGCCGTGCAGCGCCTGGACGCCGGCTTCGACGAGGCCGGCGCGCTCACCGCCTGGCGCCACCGCGTCTGCGCCCCCTCCATCCTGAGCACCTTCCTCAGCCTGGTCGACGGCATCTCGAAGCTGGAGCTGAGCCAGGGCCTCACCGACCTCGCCCTGGACGTGCCCGCGTTCGCCATCGAGACCCACGAGGCGAAGAACCGCCTGCGCATCGGGTGGCTGCGCTCGGTCTACAACATCAACCACGCCTTCGCCACGCAGTCCTTCGTGGACGAGCTGGCCCGGCTGCGCGGGGTCCCCACCCCGGACATGCTCAAGCAGGTGCTGGGGCCGCCGCGCAAGCTGTCTCCGCGAAAGGACAAGATCGCCCGGATGAACTACGGGCTGTCCCTCGACGACCACCCCATCGACACAGGCCGCTACTACCGGGTCATCGACAAGGTGCGCGAGGCCTCCAGCTACGACGCCCCCCAGCCCGAGGGCCGGGCGCTGGGCTTCGCCGCGCACCTGAGCTTCAACAGCTACACCGCGGTCGTGGTGGCCGTCTCCAGGCACCCCGACGGCGGTCCGAAGCTGGAGGAGGCCTGGATCGCCCTGGACGCGGGCACCGTGATGAACCCCGAGCGGGTCCGCGCGCAGCTCGAGGGCGCGTTCATCTTCGGCGCCTCCATCGCGCTGTACGGCAACATCACCCTCCAGGACGGCGCGGTGGTGCAGGGCAACTACAACGACTACCCCGTGCTGCGGATCGACGAGGCCCCCCGGGCCATCCACACCTACCTGGAGGGCTCCGGCGGCCCGCCCGGCGGCGTGGGCGAGCCCGGCGTCCCCCCGGTGGCGCCGGCCATCGCCAACGCCTGGGCCGCGCTCACCGGCGAGCGGGTGCGGACGCTGCCGATGAAGGGGTGAGGTGTAACAGCACCCTGTCCGTTCGAGGCTGATGCGTCGGCGAAGGGAACTTCACGGTCGTCCATCCAGGACTCCGAGGACGCAGAGAGCCCATCCAGGGCTGAGGAGGCCTCGGAGAGGCTGGAGGGACACGCCACGGCTCGGCGCGTGGCCGCGATGAATCCTCTGCGCGTCTTGTAGACCCCTGAATTGTTCAATCAAGGATTTCAAGAACCTCAGCGGTTCCCTCGCGGCCACGCGCCAAGACGACCCCTTCGTCTACAACCCCTCCGAGGCCTTCGTGTGTCCGGGACGGACCCTCTGCGGTCTTGGAGCCCTGGACGGACGACCTCCATCGACCCTTCGCCGAGGTCATCCTGGATGGACGACCCTGAACCGAACCCGCCGGCCTCTCAGTCTCGGGACGTCTGACAACTCATCCAAAACCGTCTTGAAACGGTTCTACTGACACCCCTGCGCGTCGCAGGTGAAGTCCGAGCCGGCGGGGAAGCTCAGCGCACCGGCGGCCTCGTGGTACAGGGCCTCGGGGCTGTTCCCGGAGAGCGTGCCGTCGGTGACCTCGACCGTGCTGTCGTCGCTGACCCACACCCCGCCGCCCTCCAGGCCGGCCACGCTGTCGCGGACCTCCAGCCCGGTGACCTGCAGGGTCGCGCTGGCCCGGACGTGGAGGCCGCCCCCGTCGTCGTAGGCCTCGCTGTTGGCGATGACCAGCGCCTCGGCGACGACCTCGCCGGTAGAGATGGACAGCGCGCCGCCGTCGTCGGCCACGTTGCTGTCGAAGGTCAGCCGGCTCAGCTGGGCCGACAGCGAGTACCCCCCCAGGCTCATCCCGCCGCCGTAGCCCGCCCAGGCCGTGTTGCCGGTCAGGGTGAGGTCCTCGGCGACCAGGTCGGCCAGGGAGATGTAGAGGGCGCCGCCGTGGACGGCGGTGTTGTCGGTGAAGTCGAGCCGGGCGAGCTGCAGGTCCGAGAGGCTGGAGTCACAGTGGATGGCTCCCCCGGACTGGCCCTCGTTGTCCTCGAACATGGCGTCCTCGATGACCGCGCTCACGCCGGAGCTGATCCGGATGGCGCCGCCGTCGTCGGACGAGCGGTTGCGGGCGAAGCGCGTGCCGGAGATGGCCAAGGCGCTCGAGTGCTTGATCACGATGCCCCCGCCGTCGCGGTCCGAGGTGTTGTCCTCGAAGACCCCGCCGACGATCGCCACCTGGGCCTCGTAGAGGTTCATCCCGCCGCCCCCGGTGGCGTCGCCGTAGTAGCTGGCCTGGACGGCGTGGTTGTCGATGAGGTCGACGTCCTCGAGGTGTCCGGTTGAGGCGTTCAGGGCCACGCCGCCGACGTCGTCCGAGACGTTGCCCTCGACCCGCACGTCGGTCAGGGTCGCGCTGCCCTCGTAGACGTAGAGCCCGCCCGCGCTGCCGCCGGCCGTGTTCTCCACGAGCTGGCCGCCGTCCATCGCCACGCTGGCGCCCACCCCCCAGATCCCCCCGGCGCGGCCGGCGAGGTTGGCGCGCACGACGCTGTCCTGCAGGCTCAGGCTGGCCTGATACGCCCCGAGCCCGCCGCCGTATTCGTCCGCCTCGTTCGCCGAGATCTCCGCGTCGACCAGCTCGATGGCGCACCCCGCGCCCGCGTGGGCCCCGCCGCCGACCGCCGCGTGGTTGCCGGTGAGCGTCACCCCGTCCAGGGTCACCTGGCTCGGCCCCCAACAGAGCAGCCCGCCGCCGCTGAGCCCCGCCTCGGTCCAGCCCTCGACCTCGCGGTCCGCCTCGCCCCCCGTGAGGGTGAGGTCCTCCAGCCGCAGGGCCACGCCGCCCTGGTCAACAGCCACGACGGTGCCCTGATCGCCGCCGTCCAGCACCAGTCCGTCCGCCCAGGGCCGCACCGTGACGTCCGCGGCGACCGTGAGGTTCACCCACCAGGTCCCGGGGCACAGGGTCAGGGTGCCCGCGTCCGAGAGCGTGGCCCGGGCGGGCGCCCCCTCCGCGCCCAGCAGAGAGGCGGTGAGGTCGCCCACGGCGCCGTCCGCGTGGTCGAAGCGCGCCGGGGTGACCGCCGGGTCGGTGTCGTCGCAGTCCAGGGCGTTGTCGGCCTGCGCCGCGCTGGGGCAGCCCTCCTCCAGCGGCTCCCCCGCGCCGAAGCCGTCCCCGTCGGCGTCCACGTACAGCCACACGCTGTCCTCGGCGCCCTCGTCCACCGCCCCGTCGCAGTCCTGGTCCACGCCGTCGCAGCGCTCGGTGGCCTCGGGGTGGACATCGGCGTCGCCGTCGTCGCAGTCCTCGGCCGCGTCGAAGCCGTCCCCGTCGGCGTCCGTGACCTCGGGCTCATCGGTGTCGTCGGGGCCGCTGGTGTCCTCGGCGGTGTCGGTGTCGTCGGGCTCCGGGCCGCCGGTCTCCGAGGTGCCCGGCGCCGCGGTGTCGTCCGCGGGGGACCCCTTGTCACAGGCCAGTCCCAGCAGGGCGAGGAGGATGAACGTCATGGAGGCTCCCGGCTCACCGGGACAGAGGGCGCAGAGGCCTCATCCGATCAGTGAAAAGAGCGCGGCGCCCGCCGGGCGATGACCATCGGCAGCCCCTCGCCCAGGCTCAGCACCCCCTGCATCTCCCAGCGCGGGGTGAACCCCTCCCGCAGCCGGGGCGCGAACCGCCGGGCCAGGACCGCCAGCATCAGGTGGCTCTCCAGCAGCGAGAAGTTGTTCCCCAGGCAGGTGCGCGGGCCCGCCGCGAAGGGGTGGTAGGCGAAGCGGTGGCGCTGCGCCTCCCGCTCGGGGCTCCAGCGGTCGGGGTCGAAGGCCTCGGGGTCCGCCCAGATCTCCGGGTGGCGGTGGGTGCAGTACGGCGACAGCATCACCGCCGACCCGCTGGGGATCGTGAAGCCGCCGATCTCGTCGTCCGCCACGGCGTCGCGGACGTAGAACGGGATCGGCGGGTGGAGCCGCAGGACCTCCTTCACGACCTGGAGCGTGTAGGGGAGCCGGCGCAGGGCGTCCACGGTGACCGGGCCGTCGCCCAGCTCCCGATCCAGCTCCGCGTGCAGGCGCGCGGCGGCCTCGGGGTGGGCGGCCAGGGCGTACCAGGCGAAGGTCATCGTGCGGGCGGTGGTCTCATGCCCGGCGAAGAAGACGGTGATCGACTCGTCGCGCAGCAAGGCCTCGGACATGGCCTCGCCGGTCTCCTCGTCCCGGGCGTTCATCAGGCGGGAGAGCAGGTCGTCGGGCCAGCCGGCCGGGTCGCTCGCGCGGCGCTCCTCGATGAGGGCGGCGATGGTCCCGTGGGCGTAGTCCCGGGCGGCGATGTAGCGGCGGTTCGTCGCCGTGGGCACCCACAGCGGCACCCGCAGGCCGGTCATACGCTGGGAGACGAAGGCGGTCATGATCTCCACCGCGTCCTTCATCCGGTGGATGGACGCCATCGCCTCGGTGCTGAACATGGCCTTGAGGATGATGGAGGCGGTCACCCGGGTCATCTCCGCGGCGATCTCCACCTCCTCGCCAGCGTCGGCGAGGTCCTCCCAGCGCTCGGCCAGGCGCTGGGTGTCCCGCAGCATCAGGTCGGCGTACACCCGGATGCCGCTGTGCGTGAAGAA
The DNA here is from genome assembly GCA_020632795.1 of Alphaproteobacteria bacterium. Lineage (GTDB taxonomy): Bacteria > Myxococcota_A > UBA796 > UBA796 > CAJQPC01 > JACKEV01. Next base: position 311,408 of record JACKEV010000013.1, on the reverse strand, counting down.
CGGCGCCATCAGCCGGCGCTGCCGCAGCCAGAGGTCCCCGGTGCTGGCCGCGATGCCCTCCCCGATGAGGAAGTCCCGCACCCCGTCGTAGCTGGCGCGCTTGTCGTAGCGCTTGCGGCCCGTGACGTTGACCTGCTGCACCGCGTCGGGGTGCATCGCGAAGGTCAGCGTCCGCGCGCCCAGGCCCACCCGGAACACGTCGCCGTGCGTCCGCCAGGCCTGCTCCACCGCGTCGAGGAAGCCGCGCGTCCGCACGGCCTGGATGAAGGCCAGCAGTCCGGGTCCGGGGGGCAGCATGGTCAGCTCCTGTCGGGGGTCTGCTCGGGGTGGCCCGCGGCGGGGGCCTCGAACAGCCCGGGGCCGAGCTGGTCGAGGCAGTCCGCGAACACCTGGCTGGGGGAGTGCCCGTCGGGCGCCGCGCCAGCGGACTGGAGCGCGAGGCGCCCGGCGAGCACGATGACCCCCCCGGCGATGCGGGCCTGGAGGGCGTCGGGGGCGACGCCGAGCCGCTCCGCGACGACCTCGGCGAAGGCCGCCTCCGCGTCGGTGGCCACCGACAGCCACAGGGCGCGGAGCCGCTCGGTGCTGCTCAGCACCGCCAGGAAGGCCCCGACGTCGACGACCAGGCCGAGGTCCAGCAGCTCGGCGTGGGCTTCGGTGAGCGCCTCGCGCAGCGGCCGGTCCCGAGGGACGGCGCGGAGGGCGGCGACGACGTGCTCCAGCCCGGCCTCGATGTAGGGGCGGACCGCGTCCTCCTTGTGGGGAAAGTAGCGGTAGAACGTGCGCTCGGACAGGCCGGTGTGCTCGGCCAGCGCCTTGACGGAGAAGTCCGCCGAGCGCTGCGCCAGGAACAGGGCCAGCACCGCGCGGGACGCCTCCAGGGCGGCCTGCTCGCGGCCGGGGCGGGCCTCGAAGTGGGGAAGCGGAGGGCTCATGCTCCTGGTGTACCGCATGTGGCAGTAACTGCCAACCGGGATCTGGCAGTTTCTGCCAGTCCCCGAAACCCCGGACTTGAAGGCGGACGACGTGGGTTCCCGCCACCAGCGCGGTCGCCCACAACGGGAACCTCCCGATGAGCGTCGGGGCCAGGGCCTGGCGCGTCGCGGTGATCCAGGGAGGCGCCTGCGTCGCCGTCGGCTCGATGGCCCTCGACGCCGCGACGTTCGAGGTGGTGGCGCTGTATACGCTCTCCCCGTTCGGCGGCGTCGACGCGCTGCGGGTCTCCAGCAGAATATACTCCCCGAACCATGACTGAGTTCGTCCTCACCAGCGTCCGCGTCGAGAACCTCGCCTGCTTCAGCGCCTTGGAGCTGAGACCCGCCATGTCCACGCTCCTGCTGGGACGGAACGGGACGGGGAAGAGCACGCTGATGGACCTCCTGTTCACGCTGGGTGCTGTCTTGAGCGAGGGTCATGGGGTCGAGGACGCCCTGCCGGACTACCAGCTCGCACAGGGCACGGGCGCGCTCATCATCACGCTGGCCTCTGGCAGCCGGACCTTGAGCTATCGGCTTCAGCTTCAACCCGCCGAGGGCGTCGTGGACGTCTCCCTTGGCCCGGTGGGGCCGGATTGGCTCATCCAGGAGGAGACCGTCACCGACGGCGACGGTCAGCCTGTGACGCACTTTCAGGATGGACAGTTCACCAGCGCCGATCTGCCGAAGCCCTTGGGTCTCGTCCGCGACCGTTCCCCTCTCGCGACCTTGACCTTCCCCGAAGACTCCTTGGTCTTCGGGCTGAAGCGATGGGCTGGCGACATCTGGATGCTCCGCCTTGAGCCTCGTCGGATGATGGGCTCGGCGCCCGAGCCAGACGACGCGCTCGCGGTCTCCGGGGAGAACTTCGCGGCGTGGCTGCTCAACTTCCGAAACCAGAAGCGGACCTTTCACCGGATCATCCAGTCCCTGAATGGTGCCATCGATGGGCTGGAGCGCCTGCGCTTCGTCCGCTCGGGGCGAGAGTGGGTGCTGGTCGCGCGGTTCGCGGGCGACCACGACGTGGACTTTGACAGGCTCTCCGATGGTCAGCGCTGCTTGATCGTGCTCCACGCGGTGCTGGTCCTCGCCAAGGGCCTCTGCAGCCTGCTGCTGCTCGACGAACCGGACGCGCACGTCACCCCTGAGGAGATCCTCCCTCTGTTCATGGCGCTCCGAGAGCGATCGCAGCACGCAGGCTTCCAGGTCATCGTGGCCAGCCACCATCCTCATGTCATCGATCTCATGGCGCCAGAGAGTGCGTGGGAGCTGCGCGCCCTGCCGTCCGGCGTCGTCGCCGAGCCGTTCAGGGTTCCCCGCGCCGAAGGCCTGGCGGCCTCCCGTTACCTCCTGATGAGGGCGAGGGGGTGAGCTGGGAGCGCGTCGTCATCCTCGGAGAGGACCTGGCCCACGAGGGGTTCTTGAGGAGCCTGTCCAAGGTACAGTCCTGGAAGATCGTCTCCCAACACATCGCGCCGGACGGAGATGGGGACGCCGGTGATTGGGTGATACGCCAGCTCCCGATACGCCTCTCTGAGCTACGGGCCATGTCGGACCCTTCACTGGGGCTCCTCGTCGCCATTGACGGGGACAACAAGGGGGCAGCCGTTCGCCGGACGATGTGCAACCAGGCGCTGAGATCCTGCGGGATGGGTCTCCTGGGCGAGCGCGACCCCTTGGCGCTTCTCATTCCGACCTGGTCCATCGACACCTGGGCCGTCTTCTTCTGCAAGGGCCGGATCATCCCAGAGGACAAGAAGGCCAAGAGCGCCGCGTCCAGCCTCTTCATCGCGCGTCACCCGGGCTTCCTCGCTCCTGGCGCCGTCGTTGAGGACGCGCCGAAGCCATGGAAGCCCAAGGCACTGAATCAGCTCGTCAAGGGCTTCCTTGGAGACACATCTGATCCGGCGCTCCCCTCGCCGGATCTGGCGAGGGAGGCCTTCAGGCGCTGCATGGCAGGCTGAGCGGGCGCCGGGCACCCGAGCCCTCCGCTGCGCTGCAGGTATGCTCCCCGCCATGCACACCCTCCTCCTCGCCCTGCTCGCCGGCTGCCCGGCCCCCGACGTCCCCCCCGAACCCTCCGGCGCCGACGACGCCGAGGCCGCGCGCCTCGACGCGGTCCGCCGCGAGCTGGCCCAGGGGCGCGCTACCGCCATCGTCACCGACGCCTCGGACCTGCCCGAGGCCGAGCGCGAGATGCTGCGCCACCTGCTCGACGCCGCCGAGACCATCGAGCAGCTCTACGAGCTGCAGCGGGGCGCGGACCGCTGGCGGGGCGCGCTGGTCGACGACGAGAGCCGCGCCCTGTTCGACCGCAACGCCGGTCCCTGGTGCGAGCAGCCCGGGACCCGCGACGAGCCCGCCTGCTCGGCGGTGCCCGGCGGGGCGCCCAGGGTGTCGGGCATCTACCCCGACGACCTCCAGGAAGACGGCTTCTGCGAGCGCCTGGCGGCCGAGCACCCCGAGGTCATGGACCCCTTCCACGCCGCGGTGATGCAGGACGGCGCCCTGGTGGCCGTGCCCTTCAGCCAGCGCTGGCCCGAGCCCATGCAGGCGGTCGCCGCGTCGCTCACCCGGGCCGCCGACGCCCTGGGGCCTGACACCGAGGTGGCCCTGGCCACCTACCTCCGCGCCGCCGCGAAGGCCTTCGGGGACGACACCTGGTTCGAGGCCGACGCGGCCTGGGCCGCGATGGACCAGCACAACGCCCGCTGGTACCTGCGGGTGGGCCCCGACGAGACCTACTTCGACCCCTGCGACCGCCACGCCGGCTTCGCCCTGACCCTCGCGCTGGTCGACCCCGGTGGACAGGCGTGGCAGCGCCGCCTGGAGCCCGTCAAGCAGGACATGGAGGAGCGCTTCGCCGAGCTGGCCGGGCCGCTGTACACCGCCCGCGAGGTCCACTTCGACCTGCCCGAGTTCATCCGCATCGTCCGCAACGCCGGGGACGCCCGCAACCCCACGGGCGCCACCGTGGGCCAGAGCCTGCCCAACTGGGGCCCGGTGGCCGAGGCGGGCGGGCGCACCGTGGCCATGAGCAACATGACCACCGACCCCGCCACGCTGGAGGTCCGAGCCCGGGTGCTCTCCTCGGTGTTCTGCGCCGACACCATGGACACCTGGACTCCAGACCCGGGGCCGTTCCTGGGCACCACCGTGCTGCACGAGGCCGCCCACAACCTCGGCCCGAGCAGCGGGCACCGGGTGGAGGGCCAGAGCGACGAGGAGCGCTTCGGCGGCCCCCTCTCCTCCCTGATGGAGGAGCTGAAGGCCCAGACCGCCTCGCTCTACTACACCGGCTGGCTGGGCGAGCGCGGGCTGCTCGATCCCCCGACGGTGGCCGCCATGCGCGCCGCCGACATCGGCTGGGCCCTGGGCAAGCTGGCCGAGGGCGTCGGGGGCGCGGACGGCGGCGGGGACCCCTACGCCCAGCTCGCCGCGATCCAGGTGGGCTGGCTCTTGGACCACAGCGGGGCGACCTGGCGGGACGAGCTGGCCGCGAACGGCCAGGACCAGGGCTGCCTGGCCCTCGAGCCCGGGGCGGGCGAGGCCATCAACGCGCTGATGGCCGAGGTGCTGGCCGCCAAGGGCGCGATGGACGTGGCGGCCGCGACCGCGCTGCGCGACGCCTATGTGGGCAGCGGCGCCCACGCCAAGGTCCACGAGGCCGTCACCGAGCGCTTCGCCCGGGAGGCCCGCCCAAGCTACCACTACGTGGTCGAGGGGCTCTGAGGGTCACGCCGGCTTCCGCCCCGACAAAAGGAAGCCGCTGCCGCTGACGTTGATCTCCTCCTCCACGTCGACGAGCGCGCCCCGCAGGAACCCCCGCCCCTCCGCCCACCGGCGGGCGAGGCGCTCCGGGTCGATGTCCTCCCGGGTGTCGACGCCGGTGGCCCGCAGGAGCAGCCGCACCGCCGGGTCCAGCACCCGCAGGACGCCCCGCTCCGGGCGGACCTGATGCAGGTCCAGCACGGCCAGCCGCCCGCCTGGCTTGAGCACCTCGACGGCGCGCTGCAGCGCGCTGGGGAGATCGTCCACGATGCCCAGGGCCCAGGTGCTCATCACCCCGTCGAAGGGCCCGCCCACGCCCTCCAGCTTCGCCGCGTCCCCCTGCACCAGCGCGACCTGGGCCCACCCCGCCGCCTCTACCCGAGCGCGGGCCTGGGCGAGCATGCCCGGGGAATAGTCCAGCGCCACCACCCGGCCCTGTGGCCCGACCGCCGGGGCCAGCAGGGGCAGGTTCAGGCCGGTGCCGCAGCCGATGTCCAGGACGCTGTCGCCGGGGCGCAACGCCAGGCGCTCCACGGTGCGCGCCCGGAGCGCCGGCAGGTCGGTGAGGGGGTCGACCAGCCAGCGGCTCCAGAAGTCGTAGCGGCTGGACAGGCGGTTGTAGTTCTTCTCGACGTCCGGGAGCTTCACGGGATCCTCCAAGCTGGATTTGCATGATTAATTTTTCATATGATGTTTTCTTCAAATGATCAAGCCCTGTGCGAAGATTCCCTGCGCGCGGGAGATCCCATGACCCACGACCTCGTCACCTCCCCCCAGGGCGTCACCCACTACTGGACACAGGGTGAAGGCGAGGCCGTCGTGCTCCTGCACGGGGCCACGATGGACCACGGGCTGTGGCAGCACCAGATCGAGCCCTTCGCCCAGGGCTTTCAGGTGATCGCCCTCGACCTGCCGGCGCACGGCCTGTCCCGGCCGTATGCGGACTTCTCGCTGGAGCACGCGGCCGAGGAGGTGGTCCGCGTCCTCGATCGGCTGGGCGTCGACGCCGCCCACCTCGTCGGCCAGTCCATGGGCGGCTACGTCGCCCAGGTGCTGGCCCAGGACCACCCCGCGCGGCTGCGCTCGCTGGTGGCGGTGGACAGCTCCCCCTTCGACAGCGCGTACTACTCGCGCTTCGACCGCTGGATGCTCGGCATCACCCCTGGGATCCTGCGGTCGATGCCCTACGACGCGCTGGTGCGCACCGTCGCGCGGGGCGTCGCGGTCACCCCGGAGGGCGTCGCCTACGCCACCGGCGCGCTCCAGCAGCTCTCCAAGGACGAGATCGTCGTCATCATGGCGGCGGTGTACGAGGGGCTCATCGCGTACAGCGCGCGGCGCTTCACCTGGCCCTGCCCCGTGCGCATCGTCTACGGCGACCAGGACGGCACCGGCAAGGTCATCGACTACAGCCGGCGCTGGGCCGAGGCCGAGGGCCACCCCCTGGCGGTCATCCCCGACGCGGGCCACAACAGCAACATGGACAACCCCGAGGCCTTCAACCGGGTGGTCCTTGGCTTCCTGGCCGAGGTCGGGTAGCCCTCACCCTTGGCGCAGCTTGAACCGCTGGATCTTGCCGGTGGCCGTGCGGGGCAGGTCCTCCACGAAGTGGACGACGTGGGGGAACTGGTAGCGGAGCAGCTTCGCCTTGCACCAGGCCTGCAGCTCGGCGACCAGGGCGTCGCTGGCGTCGTGCCCCTTCGCCAGGATGACCCAGGCTGCGATGCGGGAGCGGTGGGCGACGTTGACGCCGACGACGGCGGCCTCGTGGACGGCGTCGTGCTCGATGAGCCGGCTCTCGATGTCGATGGGCGAGACCCACAGCCCGCCGATCTTCATCATGTCGTCCACCCGGCCCTCGTAGGCGTAGGCCCCCGAGGCGCTGCGCCGGTAGCGGTCCCCGGTGGCGAACCACGCCCCCTGGATCTTCGCCCGGGAGCGGTCGACCCGGTGCCAGTACTGGACCAGCATGCTGGGGCCGCGCACCCACAGCTCCCCGGCCTCCCCCGGGGCGGCGGGCTGGCCGTCCGGATCACGGAGCTGCAAGTCGTAGCCGTCCACCGGCGTCCCGGAGCTGTCCCACTCCACGGCCCCCGGCCGGTTGGAGCAGTAGATGTGCAGCATCTCCGTGGAGCCGATGCCATCGAGGATCTCGACGCCCGTGGTCGCTTTGAAGCGGCGGGCGACCTCGCCCGGCAGGCTCTCGGCGGCGGAGACGCCGTGGCGCACGGCGCTCCAGTCGACCGCCCCGGTGGCGGGCGTCGTCAGCAGGGCGGCGTAGAGCGCGGGGACCGAGAAGTACAGGGTCGGGCGGTGGCTGGCGACCCGCTCCAGGATGGCCTCCGGGGTGGGCCGCCCGGTGGACAGCACCACCGTGGCCCCCACCGAGAGCGGGAACCACAGGCCGTTGCCCAACCCGTAGGCGTGGAACAGGGGCGTGGTGCTGAAGAAGACGTCGTCGGCGGTGATGCCCAGCACCCCCTTGGCGTAGCGCGTCACGCTGGCCTCGATGGCGGCGTGGCGGTGGACCACGCCCTTGGGGCGACCGGTGGAGCCCGAGCTGTACAGCCAGAAGGCGGGGTCGTCGGGGTGGGTGTCGACCGCGGGGACGTCCACGGCGGGCCCCGCCAGCCAGGCGTCCAGCGACGTGGTGCCCGCTGGCGCCTCGCCGTTGGCCACGACCGCCCGCACCGCAGGCCGCGCGGACAGCACCGGCCCCAGCTTGCCCAGGAAGCCCGCGTCGACCACCGCGGCGGTCGCGTAGGCGTCGTCCAGGAAGAACCCGAAGTCCTCGGCCCGGGACAGGAAGTTCACCGGCATCGGCACCGCGCCCAGGCGCATCGCGCCGAGCATCGCCGCATAGAACGCGGGGGTGTTGTCCAGGACCAGCATCACGCGCTCGCCCCGCCGCACCCCCAGCGCCCGGAGGCCGGCGGCGGCCTGCTGCACGGCCCGGTGCAGGTCTGTGTAGCGCCACCGGGCGTCCTGCTGGGTGATCAGCGCCGTCCGAGCGCCGCCTCCCTGCTGGATGAGGTCGTCGAGGCGCTGCACGAAGGACATGGAACCTCCTGCAGCGGATCTATCACGCGCCGATCCGATCCCTCAGGTACGCCACCTGGGCCGCGATGAAGGCCCGCGTGGTCTCCGCCTCCGGCGCGACCGCCGGGAAGCCGTGCCAGGCGCCCGGCACCTCGTGCAGCACCACCTCGACCCCCGCCTCCCGCAGCCGGTGGGCGTAGGCGCGGTCCTCCTCCAGGAACAGGTCACGGGTGCCCACGCCGATCCAGGCCGGCGGCAGGCCCGAGAGGTCCGCCGTGCGGGCCGGCACCGCGTAGGGCGGCGCTGCGTCACCCCCGGGCTCGGCACCCAGGTAGGACGACCAGCCGAAGTGGTTGTTCGCGTTGTTCCACACCTCGTGGGCCTCGGGCGGGATGTCGGCCCGCGCCGCGGTGCGGTCATCCAGCATGGGGTAGATGAGGAGCTGGGCGGCCGGCTGGGGTCGCCCCTGGTCCCGCAGCCGCTGGGCGAGCGCCGCGGCCAGGCCGCCGCCTGCGCTCTCGCCCCCGACGGCCAGCCGCTCGGGCGCGATCCCCAGCCCCTCGGCGTGCTGAAGCAGCCAGCCCCACGCGCTCTGTACGTCGTCGAGCCCCGCCGGGAAGGGGTTCTGTGGCGCCAGCCGGTAGCGCGCCGCGGCCACCACCACCCGGAGGTCCCGGGCCAACCTCGCGCAGCGCGCGTCGGTCCACTCGGGGCGACCGATGACCAGCCCGCCGCCGTGGATCCACAGCAGACCCCCGACCGGCGGGGCGGCCGGGGTGTACACCCGCACCCGAGCGGCCCCCTCGCGCGCGTTTCGCACCGAGACGCCGGGCAGGATGCGCTGCCGCAGGGCGAGCGCCGAGATCGCGCGGATGAAGGGCAGCCCCCAACGCGACAGGCGGAGCGGGGGCGCCGACCGCAGCGGGGCCACCAGATCCGGGGGCATGGGGTCGAGGTTCAGGTCGTCCACCGCAGGTCGCCAACGTCAGGGTCCCGATCAGCGTAGCACCGGCAGCGACCCGCCAGAGGCCGTCAGGCCAGCGCGAGGACCGCCCCATCGTCGCTGTAGAGCCGCGCCACCTGCGCCGCCCGCCGCTGGAGGATCGCGCGCTGGTTGAGGTAGCCCTTGTCGGTGATCTCCCCGGCGTCGATGTCCGGTGGCTCCTCCAGGAGGAGGGCCCGGGCCACCCGGCGGCTGTTCATGGGGTTCTCCCGGTTGAACGCCTCCAGGGTCGCGCGCAGCCCCGCCCGGGCGGCGGCCGGATCGGCGATCGCATCTGTGCTTGGGAAGATCAGGATCCCCACGGCGTTCCGGTCGTGCCCGGCGATCACGCAGTCCTGGATCCAGGGCGCGCAGGCCGCGATCAGGTCCAGGCGAAGCGCGCTCACCAGCACCCAGGTCCCGCTCTGGAGCTTGAAGTTCTCGGCGGTCCGACCAGCGAAGACGATGCCCTTTGAGGGGTCCTCGGGGTCCGCGAAGCGGGCGGCGTCGCCCATCTTGAAGAAGCCCTCGCCGTCGAAGGCCCGCGCGGTCAGCGCGGGGCTCCGCCAGTAGCCGGGGGTGACGTTGGGCCCGCGCACCCGCAGCTCCAGCCGATCGTCCACCGGGATCATGCGGATCTCGGTCCCGGGGGCCGGCAGGCCGATCACCCCGGCGCGCTCGATGGGGAAATGGACCGCCGTGGCCATCGGCGCGGTCTCGGTGGACCCCCAGGCCGAGAGCATGTGGATCCGCTGCCCCCGCGCCTGGATCGCCAGCGCCTCCAGCCGGGCCCACAGGTTCTGGGGCAGCGCCGCGCCCGCGTAGAAGATGACGTCGAGGTCCTGGAAGAAGACCCGGCGCAGATCGGCGTCCTGCTCCAAAGCGTCGAGGAGCAGGCCGTAGCCGCGCGGGACGTTGAAGTGCAGGGTCGAGGGCACCTCGCCCAGGTTGCGGACGGTCTCGGCGAACGCGCCGGGGGCGGGCTTGCCGGCGTCGATGTACAGGGTGCCGCCGTTGTGCAGCATCATGTTGAAGTTGTGGTTGCCGCCGAAGGTGTGGCTCCAGGGCAGCCAGTCCACCAGCACCGGCGGCCGCTCGCCCAGGAAGGGCCAGAGCTGCGCGATGGCCTGCTGGTTGGCGCACAGCATGCGCTGGGTGTTGATCACCCCCTTGGGGCGCCCGGTCGAGCCGGAGGTGAACAGGATCTTGGCGATCGTGTCGGGTCCGAGGTCCGCCAGCAGCGGCTCGGCCTGGCGCAGCGCCTCGGGCGTGTGCGCGCCCGGCGGAGGGTTCTGCCGTGCGATCACCGGCACGTCCAGCCCCAGCGCGGCCAGCGCCCGGGCGAAGGGCGCACCGTCCTCCACGTAGATCGCCCCCGGGGTCAGCTGCGCGGCGACGTCCTTGAGCTTGGCGTGGTCCCGGCTCAGCAGCGAGTACGCCGGAGAGATGGGCGCGGCGGGGATCCCCACGGCCATCGCCCCCAGGATCAGGAGCCCCTGGGTCAGGCTGTTGCCGGAGAGGATCATCAGCGGGCGCTCGGCGGTGGCCCCCAGGGCCCGCAGCCCCCCGGCGAGGCGAAGCGCCTGGCGGTGCGCCTCGGCGAAGGTCACCGTGCGCCAGCCCGGCTGCCCCGGGGCGGGCCGCTCGGCCAGGAAGACGCGGTCCGGGGCCTCGGCCGCCCACCGCTCCAGCAGGATCAGCAGGTGGTCCGCGTGCGGCGCGAGGGGCTGCGCGGTGGTCAGGACCCCGCCGCCCGCCGGGTGGGGCGTGTAGCGGGCGTCCGGCGGGGCCAGGGACAGCGGGGCGAACCTCATGGTGCAGCTCCGGATCGGCAGGATCAACGCTGAGGGATGCGCGGGGTCAGTTATGGCGGCGGATTCGTCGGCGCGAGCATGTCGCGCCCCCCGCCTCCTGTATAGTCGAGGCCCTTCAAGGGCCCGACGCCCAGAACCGGAGGTTCATCGATGCGATCCCCACGAATCGCGCGCGCCGCGTTCCTGCTCCTGGCGGTCTGCGCCGTGGCGTGGGCGGCGACCGACGAGGAGTACGAGCGGGGCGCAGGGCTGACCCCCGCCCTCACCGCCACGCCGCCCACCCTGACCGCAGACGCCGATATCCAAGGGCAGACCTACACGATCAACCCCGCGCTGGGTATCGAGGGCTGCACGGTCGACTTCGCCTTCCAGAAGGCGATGACCGGGACCTCCCCCTACCCGGCGGCGCCCGGGCGGACCGTGAACGGCGTCTACGTCAAGATCCACTCCAGCTTCTCGCCGGTCTGTGAGCGCGTCTGCGAGAGCGTGACCGCCTTGCAGGTGCTCCGCAACACCACCACCAACGCGGACGGCGAACGGGTCACCGATCAGCCCACCTCCCGGGGGCGTCGGGCGCGCTCCGGCTCCGACGACCCCACCGCCGCCTCCCAGGGCTGGCGGGTGGACAGCGGGGGCACCGATCCCCGCTATGGAACAGGCGACGCCGTCACAGGCTCCATGGACCCCGGCTCCGAGACCGGGAGCGCCCAGGCCCCGCTCATCGTGCGGGACGCCCCCGGTCACTGGAACACCGCCCGGAGCGCGGGCAAGGACTTCTACACCTGCGCGGTCTGCGAGAACCCGCCAGCGCAGGCCCAGGTCCTGGGTTGCGTGCACTGGGGTTACTTCATCGACGCCAGCGGCCACGCGGCGTTCGACCCCAAGCCGCCGACCACCCACGCCACCGCCCCCCAGCAGGTCCAGGACGCCCTGACCCGCTTCGAGGGCATCTCGGGCAACACCTCCTACAACATCCCGTTCTGAGCGAGACCATGCGACACCGCCTCCTGCCCCTCGCCGTCCTCGCCCTCGTGAGCTGCACGAGCGGGTCGGGCACGACCCCAGCCCCCAGCCCGGCCCCCACCCCCATCCCCACCCCCGCGCCCATGACCGACGCCCAGCTCATCGCCGCCGTCCAGGCCGCCGCTGCGGCGTCCGTCAGCCCCCAGGACGCCACCGCCAAGGTGGGCGAGACCCCCTGGATCACCACCACCAAGGCTGGAGATCGCGAGATCGCCCTCGCCGCGGAGATCGAGTTCGACGCCGATCAGACCAGCGCGATCAGCGACCTCGGCGTCCAGAAGGACTTCGCCTACTGGGGCCGCCCGGGCACCTGGGACAACCCCCGCGTCGTCGGCCTGGCCTGGCCGGGCGACGGGACCAGCCTGGTGTGGTTCGGGGTGATCTACCCGCCGTGATCAGGGCGGCGCCTGCGCGGCGCTCTCCTCCCCACCCATCAGCCCCCGCAGCAACCCCAGCATCGCCCGCGTCCGCGCCGAGTCCGCCGTCACCGCGTGGATGAGCACCCGCGCCGCCGACGCACCCCCCACGACCCCGGCCAGCACCGGCTCCAGCGCGCGGTCCTCGGCCAGGGGCCCCCGGAAGTCCGGCAACAGCGCAATCCCCCACCCCTCCGCGGCCAGGGCGTGGAGCTGCTGGCTGTCGTTGCTGGTGAACCAGGGGTCCACCGCGACCTCGCCCCCGTCACACAGCGGCCAGCGCCCCGGGTCCTGCCCCGGCAGGGTCCAGCCCAGCAGGTCGTGCCCCGCCAGGGCCTCGACCGTCTCCGGCCGCCCTCGGGCGTCGAGGTAGCGCGGGCTGGCGAACAGCCCGATGGAGAAGCGCTCCAGGGTGATCGTGCGGAACGGCCCGTCCTCGGGCAGCGGGCCGATGACGGCCATGAGGTCGGTGGGCACGTCCAGGTCGTGGAGGGGGTCGGCCTGGTAGCGGGCCCGGATGCGCAGCGTGGGGTGCCGACCGTGGACCCGAGCGAAGGCCCGCGCGGCGACCAGCGAGGGGATGCCCACCGCGCCCGTCATCGTGATCTCCCCCAGAGACACCGCCTCGGGCTCCACCACCGCGCGGCGAAGGGCCTCGGCCCGCGCCAGCAGGTCCCGCCCCCCCTCGCACAGGCGGCGGCCCTCCTCGGTGGGCGTCACCCCATCGGGGCGGCGCACCAGCAGCGCGCAGCCCAGGTCCCGCTCCAGCGCGGCGATGCGGCTGCGCAGGGTGCTCTGGGGGACGGCCGCGGCCTCGCTGGCCCCCTTGAACGAGCCCCGCTCCGCCACGGCGACCAGGGCGTCGAGCTGCTCCAGATCCACGGTTCCTCCTGGGAGAGCCTGGAGCATGCCACACCTCCGTCCAGGCTGGCAGTATTTCGTGATCTCATCACGAGAATCCGTGATGCCCGCGAGCCGAGGTCGGGACTACAAGAAGCTCAGGAGGTTCCGATGAAACCCGAGTCCCGGATCGGCCTGTTCCTGTGGAACGTCAAGCTTCGCCTGCAGTTCACCGGCTGGCTCCAGTTCCTGCCCCCCATGGTGCTGGCCCTGCTCCTGCTTCTGCTCGCGGCCCCCTTGTGGGCGCTGGGGCTTCCGGTGCTCCCGCAGGCGCTGGGCGCGGTGGCCGGGCTCCTGCTGCTGAACGCGGTCTTCGAGCTGACCACCCTCAAGCTCGGCCTGCGTCCCCCCGAGCCCATCCCCCCGCCCATCGGCGACGACGTCGACGACTTCGACCTGATGCGGGGCCGGCGCTCCTGCCGCTCCTTCCAGCGCCGGGAGCTGACCCCCGCCCACAAGGCCGAGCTGCTGGAGCTGGCCCGCGCGGTCACCGCGCCCTCGGCCCTGCTGGGTGAGGCCCCCATCCGCCTGGAGTACATCGCCGCGCCGCTCACCGTCTGGCCGGTCCTGAACGCGCACGAGTTCCTGGTGGCCATCGCCCCGGTGGCGTATGACCGCATGGCGGTGGTCGACGTGGGGCGCAGCCTGCAGAACGTCGTGCTGCGCGCCACGCGCATGGGGGTGGCCACCTGCTGGATCGGCCCCGGCGCGGACCAGAGCAGCGTCGCCGCGCACCTGGGCGAACGCTTCGACCCCGCGCGGGACCACATCGTCTGCGTGTGCGCGCTGGGCTACCGCTCACGCCTCCTGCCGCTCACCATCCGCCTGATGGTGCGCACCCAGAACAAGCGCCTGCCGCTGGAGCGGCTCTTCTTCGCCGAGCCCACCCTGAAGGAGCCCCTGGACGTCGAGGCCGCGCCCTTCGCGCAGTTCGGCCGCTGCTACGAGGCCTGCCAGTGGTCGCCGTCGTCCTACAACGCCCAGCCCACCCGCTGCGCGGCGGTGCTCGAGCCCACGGACGGGGCGGCGCGGCTGGCGCGGTTCGACTTCTTCGCCACCACCGGCTCGCGCTGGTACGCCCCGGTGGCCCTGGGCATCTGGTGCGCCGACTGGGAGACCGGCTGCGCGGCGCTGGGCATCCCGGGGCGCTTCGCGGTGGTGGAGTCCGGGCACGAGGTCGACGGCGCCCGCTACGACGTGAGCTGGGTGCTGGACGAGCCGGTGGCCCTGCAGGCGGCGGGCTGAACCGGATCCTTGGTGGATCCTGAACAACGACGGAGGCTGATCCGCTGAGGCCGGTCGGGGCACTGATCCTTGTCGGAGGTTCCCATGACCCGATCGAGGACCACACGAGCGCTGGCCGCTGGAGGTGCGCGATGATCATCCTTCTCATCCACCTGGGCCTGGCCTGCGCAGACCCCGAGCCCTGCGACACCCTGTGCGAGTCGGCCGGATTCGACAGCGTTGAGGAGACCGGGGACGCCTCGGGGCTCACCTGCCTCTGCTCCGGCGGGGAAGGGCTGGGCGGCCTGGTCACCGAAGACGACTGCGCCACGTACTGCGCGGCGGTCGGCAGCGGCGCCGACAGCGCCGAGGTCCTGAACACCAACGGGTCGGACGACACATGCTTCTGCTCCTCGGACTGACCCTGCTCGCCTGCGGAGACCCCTGCCCGCAGGAGCTGGCGCCCGCCAACGACGCGGTCGGCGACACCCGCCCCTTCGACGGGTACGACCCGGCCTCCTGCGCGCCCGACGAGGCGGCCTGGGCCGACCACATCGCCCCGATCGTCGACGCCGGGTGCGCGTCCTGTCACGGCCCCGAGCCGGCCTTCGGCGCGCCGAACGACCTGACGGACTACGCCGCGCTGCTCGACGGCGAGCCCGGAAACCGGCTGGTCGACCGGATGGCGCGGCGCACGGCGATGCAGACGATGCCGCCCCCGAACAGCCCGGCGCTGGGGCACGACGCGCTCGACGCGCTGGTCGGCTGGGCCACCTGCGGCCAGGTGCACCCCGACCCGACCGTGGGCCTCCGGGCGGACGCGGCCGTGTGGGACGCCGACATCCCTGAGCACGCCGCGCTGCCCGCCTTCGACCTGACCGCGCCCGGGTATGCGGTGTCGCCCGACACCATCGACCACTACCAGTGCTTCGCGATGGACATCCCGGTCGACGAGCCGCGCTTCATCAAGCGGATGCAGGTCACCCTCGACGACGCGCGGGTCCTGCACCACGTCGTGCTGCACCTGGACCACAGCGGCGCCACCCAGGGCCTCGACGCATTCGACTGCGACACCGGAGACGCCGGAGACACCGGCGTGACGGGGCAGGTCTGGGCCTGGGCCCCCGGGACCGGCGCGTTCGACTTCGAGGACGGCGGCCTCTTGATCGAGCCCGGGGACCGCGCGGTCGTCGAGATCCACTACAACAACGCCGCGGGCCTGACCGGCGTCATCGACCACAGCGGCGTGCGGGTGTTCCACGGCCCGGTGGAGGAGACCGAGTGGACGCTCGCCGCGCTGGGGCCCGCCGAGTTCGACGTGCCCCAGGGCGACAGCGCCGTCTGCGACAGCTCCGAGGTCTTCGCGCTTCGCCGCCTGCTGGCCGGCATGCCGCACATGCACGAGCTGGGCGCTGAGTTCCAGGCGTGGGTCGAGCGCGCGGACGGCTCCCGCGAAGACCTGGTAAACCTGACCGGCTGGAGCTTCGAGGCCCAGCTCGTCTACCGATTCGACGCCCTGGTCGACGCGGGCGACCACATCCGGACGCGCTGCGGCTACCGGAACGAGACCGGCGCCGACGCCCACTCGGGCAACCGGACCCAGGACGAGATGTGCTTCGACTTCGTCTTCGTCGGGCCCCCGTGAGCCGAGCCGTGGGCAGCAGGTGTGCCGTCTTCGGAGGAGCGGCAGGGTGCGGGTATGGGCCGGCCCACAACCAGTCACATCTCTGGAGAAGGGGGAGGAAACGTCAAAAAACTGGCCTACGGGCCGGCAACTCGGCGGCTCAACGTCGTCCGTCCAGGCTCACAAGTAGTCACATCTCGAGGGCCATCCCGCTGGCCAAGGGCCAAGAGGCTGCCAACGGCTCCGTTCTGCCGACCTTGGGGAGCCCATCCAGGGCTCCTGAGATCAGGGAGTTGGGCCATCCTGGGCCCTGGAGTGCCTCGGAGGTGTCGGAGATGATGAATCTGGTCTCGTCCCGTGGCCGGGCAAAAAGCTCAGTAAAACTTGCAATCGATTAAATTGGGTGTTTGACCAATTCATACTCTTCCCAATATCGACGATCTCAAATGCCCATTCGATATTTGCGCGGCCACGCGTCATGAAGGGCCCTGTTGCCACCACCCTCTCCGAGGCACTCCAGGGCCCAGGATGGCCCAACTCCCTGATCTCGGTTGTCCCGGATGGACGACCTTGAACCGCCGAGTTGCCAGCGTGGGAACCAGTATTTGACGTTGCCTCCCCTTACCCCGGAGATGTGACTACTCGTGAGCCGTCCAGGGCTCCCTCAAGGACGCAGGACGGAGCCGCTGGCAGCCTCTTGGCCCTTGGCCGGCGGGATGGACCTCAAGATGTGACCTCTTGTGAGACGCCCCGGCAGCCTTGCGGACGGCAGCCTGAAGAGGGGCTTGCACCTGACGCGACGTCAGGTTGTACGGTGCCCTCCATGAACGACACGACCTGGCGCATCGGCGCGCTGGCCGAGGCCACCGGCCTCACGGTGCGCACCCTCCACCACTACGAGCACCTCGGGCTGTTGAGCCCCGGCCGCACCGACGGCAACCACCGGCTGTATGACGCGGACGACGTCCAGCGCCTGTACCGGGTGCGCGCGCTGCGGGAGCTGGGGCTGTCCCTGGAGGAGGTCCGAGAGACCCTCGAACAGGGCAGCGCGGACCTGGGTGCGGTGCTGCGCGCCCACCTCGCCCGCACCGAGCGCGAATTGGCCCGCCTCACCGACCTGCGGGGACGCCTGGCCCAGGTCTGCGGCCAGGCCGACGGGCCCGTCGACGCGCAGGCGCTCCTGGCCACGATCGAGGCGATGTCCCTGCTCACCCACCACGCGGCGCGACGCCGCGCGGCGGGCCGGTCGCCCCCGGACATGGAGGGGGCGTGGCGCCGCCTCGGGGAGGCCCTGCGGGCGCACCTCGAGCGCGGGGATCCGCCGTCGTCCCCTCCGGTCCAGGCGCTGGCGCGAGAGGCCCAGGCGCGCATCCGCCGCTTCGCCGAGGACGACCCCGACACCCTCGACGCCCTCGCGCACCTGCGGCAGGCGGGCCCGCCCCAGGACCTCGCCGGGTGGGACCCCCCGCTCTTCCGCTACCTCGACCGCGCGCTGCAGACCCTCACCCCGGAGACCGAGACATGCTGAACGAACAGCTCGCCCGCGACGTGGGCCCCGACCGCATCGACATCGCATACGAGATCCGCGGCGACCCCGCGCACCCCCTGGTGGTCCTGGTGATGGGCATCGCCGCCCAGCTCATCCACTGGCCCACCGGGTTCCTGGACGCGCTCCTGGCCCGCGACTTGAGGCTCGTGCGCTTCGACAACCGCGACGCCGGCCGCTCCACCCACCTGACCGACGCGCCCCCCGCCGATCTGCCCGCCGCGCTGGGGGGCGACCTGTCGTCGGCGTCCTACACCCTCTCGGCGATGGCCGCGGACACCGCCGGGCTGCTCGACGCCCTGGGCGAGCCCGCCGCGCACCTGGTCGGCGCGTCCCTGGGCGGCGCCATCGCCCAGACGATGGCCATCGAGCACCCCGCGCGGGTGCGCTCCCTCACCACGATGATGTCCACCACGGGGGCCCCTGGGGTGGGGCAGGTTCACCCGGAGACGATGCGGGCGGTGTTCGGCGGCCCCCCCGCGACCACGCGCGACGCGGTGGTCGACCGGGCGCTGCGCGCAGCCCGGGTGGTGGGCTCGCCCGGGTACCCCGCCGACCCCGAGGCGATCGCCGCTCGCGCCGGGCTCGCCTGGGATCGCGATCACGACGAGGCTTCAGTGCTCCGGCAGGCGGTGGCGTCGGTGGCCTCCGGGGATCGGACGGCGGCGCTGCGCCGGCTCGACGTCCCGACGCTGGTGGTCCACGGCCTCGCGGACACGATGTGCGACCCCAGCGGCGGGCGCGCCACCGCCGCGGCGATCCCGGGGGCGGCGCTGCTGCTCCTCGAAGGCATGGGCCACGATCTCCCTGCCGGGCTGTGGGACCGGCTCGCCGACGCCATCGCCGCGCTGGTGCGGCGCGCGGAGGGCTGATCCCCCCACGCGATCCAGCACCTCCGAGCTACACTGTCCCGGTCCAACACGCTCCTGGACGGAGCCGGAGGTGCCCGTGGCTGTCGAGAAGTGCAAGGCCCAGCTCAACGCCGTCATGGCCAAGGCCCGCCACCAGGTCATGGCGGCGATGGCCGAGGCCTATCGGACCGGCGACTTCGACGGCGCCCTCGCGCGCCGCATCCGCTACGCCATCACCGACGCCCAGGAGGGCATGCAGGGGGTGCTGGAGGACTGGGGCTTCAACGGGGGCCCCGGCCTGCCCGGCCTCATCTACTCCCTGGCCACCACCCTCTCCCGGCCGTCCCCCTGGGACGTCGCCCTGGACATCGGGTTCGGCACGGTGGGCGAGGGCGGCGACCTCATCGGCGACGAGGGCCAGCCCGAGCTGAACGCCCAGGTGCTGGCGCACGTCTCCCAGCTCAACAACGAGCTGGCCACCTGGGCGACCTGGGCGAACGCCGCCTTGAACGACCCGACCTACTTCGCGCCGGGCGACCAGCCGCAGGCCCTGTTCTGAGCAGATCGGGCTTGCGCTGATCCGCCAACAGGACAGAAAATGGTCGACCCCACCCTGCGGAGTCGACCGTGCCCAGCTTCGCCCAGCGCGCCCCTGTCCAGTCCGGCGTGGATCACCACGCCGCCCTCCACACCTCTGAAGAGGCCCCCGACGTCGAGTCCGCCGAGCGCGACGCCTCCGCCGAGCGCACCGGCGGCCCCCTGGACGAGCTGCGGGAGCAGGTCGAGGCCGGCGACGCCCCCCGCCTGCTGGCCACCATCGCCCGGCTCCAGCGGGATCAGCCCGCCCTGGTCAACAGCCTGCTGGCCGACGCCGCCCTGATGCACGACGCCCTGGGGGTGCTCGGCGCCGACGCCGCGCTGGCCCTCATCCACCTCGGCTTCGGGGACAGCCGCCCCTTGAAGGACGGCGTGACCTGGCTCGCCGGGGGCGGCGAGGGCCGGTTCACCGTCGAGGGGTGGATGCGCATGGTCGCCGGCCGCAGCGCCGCCCAGCAGGCCGAGGTCGTGGCCGACCCCCAGGCCTGGGCCGCGGTCCGCGCCCTACCCGGCGACCCGATGGACCTCCTCCCCGGCCTGTCGATGGACCCGATGCGCCTCAAGGCCGCGATCGAGGCCCAGCCGGACCTCCTGGTGTGGGTCGGGGAGCGCGGGGGCGTGGAGCGGCAGACCCAGCTCCTGGAGCGCATCACCGACGCCGAGTCCGCCGCGGCCACCCGCGCGGAGTACAAACGCCTGGGCATCTGGAACCGCTACCTGTCCGAGCTGCCCGACGGCCCGGCCAGCGACGAGGAGACCCAGCGCCAGCTCTACCACTTCCTACTCGCCTCGGAGGACGGCAGCCCCGCCGAGTGGAGCGCCCTGTTCGCCGCCCGCTTCGGCGTGTCGCTGGCCCAGCAGGGCGGCACCTGGGACCTGCCCAGCGTGACCCGGCTGTGGCAGCTCGGCGACCTCACGCCCCCCGAGCACCTCGCCGCCACCATCAAGGTCATCCGCGAGGGCAACTTCGGCGAGGCCACCGGCTGGGCCGGGGGCGGCGAGATCGGCATGGAGTGGGGCACCGACATGCTCGGGGCCACCGAGATCGGCGCCTACACCGACGACGGCGACCCCATGCGCGGCCTCAACATCTTCGACGCCTGCGTGCGCCACGAGATCGGCCACAACGTGGGGGCCTCCAACGGCTGGGACCAGCCCGGCGGCTTCGTCTACAGCGAGTTCGGTTGGCAGCAGCACGACGACTTCCGGTCCCTGCTGGAGGAGGTCTTCCTGCCCGCCCACCCCCTGCCGCTGGAGCGCGTCTCGGCCAGCCAGCGGGAGCGGGCGCTGGGCCTCATCCTCGACGCCCTGGGCCAGGTCACCAACCACAGCCAGGCCGCCTACCGCGTCGCCGTCGAGCGGGTCTCCCGGGGGCTGTGGGCGGCGATCCAGGACGAGCCGCTGATGCGCTACCTGGTCCAGCGGGCCACCCCCGGCGCCTGGGACCTGCAGGACGACCTCGACGGCCGCAGCTACCACGTCGCCTACAACTGGTTCGGGTTCTGCTCCTGCCCCACCAACCTCTACGCGAAGAAGGTGAGCACCTACGCGATGCGCTCCCCGATGGAGTGGTTCGCCGAGGCCTACGCCACCTTCTACGCCGAGGCCGACCAGCCCGGCATGCCCCTGGGCCGGCTGATGCAGGGGCGCGACCCCACCCTCTACGCGCGCATGATGGGCACGGTCCACCCGGTCGCCGACCTGGGCCAGGAGACCGGCCAGGGCACGGTGGGCATGCCCGCCGCCCAGGGCCCCGCCCCCGAAGCCCCCGCCCCGACCCCGTGACCCTGCTGCTCCTGGGAGCCTGTCTGCACACCCCGCCCCAGCCCCCCCCGCTGACCTACGACGAGGCCCTGCCCCTGGCCCTCGGCCACGCCGCCGCCCGCTACGGCGTCGCGCCGGAGTCCCTGAGCGCGTACCCCCTGCACCTGGACGACGACGGCCCCCCCTTCCTCCGGGTGGAGGAGCCCGACCGGCCGCGCCGCATGGACGGGGGGCAGCCCGGCCTCAGCGTGGCGGTCCTGAGTGCGCCCAAGCCCCACCCGGTGAGCGGGCCGGAGGGCTACGCCGAATTGCTCACGGGCGACCGGGACCCGACGCGGATCGCGGCGGCCTGGCTCTACCTCCACGAGAACGGCGACCAGCCGCTCTGCGACCCGACCGTGGAGGCCCCCCGCTGGGACGAGGACGGGACGCTGCGCTTCTGCTACTATGACCACCGGGGCCGGGTCATGGCCGTGCAGCTGTGGGCCGACGCGCAGCCGCCCCGCGCCGAGCAGGCGGTGAGGCCCCGGTGAGCACCCTCGCCCCGGTGTCGGTGGACTGCCCCCGCTGCGGCGCGGCGGTCGCGGGGGAGGTGGTCATCGTGGCCAACCTGGGGGCCCGCCCCGACCTCCGGGTGGCCATCCTGCAACGCAACATGAACGTGCTGCAATGCAGCAACTGCAACCACCGCGTGGGCGTGGTCCGCACCGTGGCCACCCTCGACTTCGACCGCCGCACCTGGATCCACTGCTACCCCGCCTGGGCCGAGGTCCACTGGGCGGAGCTGGCCACCGCCACCCGGATGAGCTGCGTGCGCAACCTGGGCGTGGCCGCCCCCCGGCGCCTGCGGGACGAGCTGCCCCTCTGGCGGGTGCGCGTGGTGTTCGGCTACGAGGATCTGCGGGAGAAGCTGGTGATCGATGACGCGGGCCTGGACGACGCCCGGGTGGAGCGGGCCAAGCTCGCCCTGCTCGCGGGGCGGCCCGCATGGGGTCGGGCGCACGTCACCCTGGACGAGGCGGGCGCAGCCCTGCGCTTCCGGGTCCGCACCGAGGCGGGCGAGCACCTGGCCGCCGAGGCCGACCCGTCCCTGCTGGAGGCGGCCCTGCCCCCCGGCTTCTCGGAGGCCGCCCTGGGGGTGGACCCGTTCGTGAGCTTCCGACGCTTCCTCATCCCCCCGCGCCCGGTCGACCCGCTCACCTTCGATCTGGACGGGCGCCTGAACCCGTTCCGGGACGGGTCGAGCCTGCGTAACGGCTGGTAACGGCGGGTAATCGGGCGTAGTGGAGGCGCCCCCTCGCGCCGCCGTAGGTTCACTCCAGGTCGGGCGACCGACCGGATGAATCCACCACAGTCGCGCGCTGGACGCGCAGGGAGATCCTCATGGGCGTCATCGGAGAATGGACCTTCACCGCCGCGAACGGTAACATCGAGCGCACCGGGACCTGGGGCGACCTGGAGCTGCTGGGCGCCACGTTGGACAGCGAGGGCCTGCACCTCAGCCAGGGCAGCTACGCCCGGGCGCGGGGCTACACCGGCGCAGACATCCGCGAGAAGACGCTGGTGGCCTGGGTCAAGCTGAACACCATCGCGAACAAGCGCCCCTCCGGCGCGGTCATGAGCGTCGACGCGGTCAGCAAGGATCAGTTCGACGCCATCGTCTTCGGCGAGGTGGCCGACAACACCTGGATGCCCGGCAGCAGCTTCTTCCGCCGCTCTCCGGTCAGCGGAGGTCGGCTGACCCTGCCCGCCAGCCCCGAGGCCACCTTCGGCGCGCTGATCAAGGTGGCGGTGTCCTACGCCGAGGAGGGTGGCCAGGCCCGGGTCACCCTGACCCGCGACGGCGTGACCCTGTTCAGCTACGTCCAGGGCGCGCTGCCCACCTGGGCCGCCAGCGACGTCGAGGTGCTGTTCGGCCCCCGGCACACCCTCAGCGCCACCGACGTCCGCGGCTTCATCGACGGCGTGGTGGTCGCCGCCCAGCTCCACGACGAGGCCCTGAGCGAGGCGGCGGTCGCCGCCCTGGCCCAGCCCAACGGCCTGCTGCGGGTCAACCGCGTCTCCGAGGTGGACGTGACCGCCAGCGTCGTGCAGTTCCGCAGCGTGGCCACCGGGGACTTCATCGTGCTGCGGCCCGACCCGCGCGGCGGCGGCTCCCTGGAGGGCGGCCCGCAGCCGGAGGGCTGGTACTTCTACCAGGCCGCCGGGGCCGAGGCGGGCAACGTCGAGGTCAAGCGCCGGCCGGTGGACGGATTCAACTGGAGCGCCTACGAGCTGCGCACCGACGCGGCCAGCTTCATCGCGTGGAACCACGCCAAGCGGATCCCCAACGCCGCCACGCCCGAGCCGCCCCACGCCTGGACCCTGGAGGACGTGCGCCCCGGCGTGCTGCGGATGCGGAACAACAGCGGCCGCTACCTGCACATCCGGCCGGACCTGCACCTGGACTACCTGAGGGGCACCGGGCCCAAGCTCATCACCCAGCCCTCCGCGCCGACCGACCCGCAGCAGCACTGGGAGATCCGGGCCGACAAGGTGCGTCGCTGAGCGCAAGGGGGCGGCTCCGGCTGGGGCCGCCCCTGAAGCGCTATAGTGTCCGCGTCGCGAATCCTGACGGCCTGCCGAGCAGGCGATGGAGGACAGCATGCCGGCGACCGATCCCCCCCAAGACCCCCTCCCAGAAGCCGAACCCTGGGAGTTCGCCGGCTGGGGGACGGCGGGCCACATCTCCGACCTTGACACCTCACAGGTTACAGTGTCCAGGCTCGACTCGGCCCACAAGCACTCCCTGGGGGTGTGGCCGTCGACGGCCATCTGCGGCAACGACATCACGTCGAGCACGCTGTACGTCTCGGCGCTGTGCGCGGCCCAGGCCGGCCGCTACGCGCCGATCGTGCTGGTGGTGGTCGCGGCGGTGCTCTACCTGTTCCGCCGCATCTACGCCGAGGTCGGCAGCGCCCTGCCCCTCAACGGCGGCACCTACACGGTGCTGCTCAACACCACGAACAAGCGCCTGGCGGCGGCGGCAGCCTGCCTCACCCTGCTGTCGTATGTCGCCACGGCGGTCATCAGCGCCGGCGAGGCGATGCACTACGCCCACAACCTGTGGGCGGGGCTGCCGGTCTTCGGCGCCACCATCGGGCTGCTGGGCCTCTTCGCGGTGCTCAACGTCGTCGGCATCACCGAGTCCTCCGTGGTGGCGCTGGGCATCTTCGTGTTCCACATCACCACGCTGACGGTGCTCACCGTGGTCGGCGGGCACGCGGTGATCGCTGACCCGTCGCTGCTGATCGAGAACTGGTCGGCGCCGTCGGCGGTCAGCCTGCCGCGGGCCCTGTTCTTCGGCTTCGCCGCCGCCATGCTCGGCATCAGCGGCTTCGAGAGCAGCGCCAACTTCATCGAGGAGCAGCGCAAGGGGGTGTTCCCCAAGACGCTGCGCAACATGTGGGTGGCCGTCGCCATCTTCAACCCCCTGATGAGCCTCCTGTCGCTGGGGTTGTTGCCCCTCGCCGAGATCCAGTCGGTGCCCCCCGACCTGCTCGCGCGCATGGGCGAGGTGTCCTGGGGCGGGCTCCTGCGGAGCTGGGTGAGCCTGGACGCCGTGCTCGTGCTCTCCGGCGCGGTGCTCACCTCGTATGTGGGGGTCACCGGGCTGATGCGGCGGATGTCCCTGGACCGCTGCCTGCCGGCAGTGTTCCTGCAGGAGAACCGGCTGCGCAAGACCAACCACTGGATCATCCTCGCCTTCTTCGGGGTGTGCGCGTCCATCATGTTCGCCACCGGGGGCGAGGTGGAGACCCTCGCGGGGGTGTACACCATCTCCTTCCTCAGCGTGATGTCCCTGTTCGCGGTGGGCAACATGCTGCTCAAGGTCAAGCGCGGGCGCCTGCCCCGGGAGACCCGGGCGTCGTGGTCGTCGGTGTCCGTCGCCCTGGTGGCCGTGCTGGTGGGGCTGGTGGGGAACGTGCTGCTCGACCCGGCCTACGTGCGGGTCTTCGGGGTGTACTTCGTGGCCACCGGCGCGGTGGTCGCGGCCATGTTCCTGCGGGTCCAGCTCCTGCGCGTCGTGCTGTTCATCGTGCGCGGGCTGGTGGATCGGGTGGAGCGCGTGAGCGAGCAGCTCTCCAGCTTCGTGCGGCGCTACATCGAGGACATCAACAGCCGCGCGGTGGTCTACTTCACCAAGGGCGACGACCCCGCCGAGCTGAACCGCGCCGCGCTCTACGTGCTGGAGAACGAGCAGACCACCTACCTCAAGGTGGTCCACTGCACCGAGCAGGACCACAGCGCCCTGGACGCGCAGCTCGCCGAGCGCCTCAAGGAGATCGACCACCTCTACCCCGAGCTGCGCATCGACTTCCTCTCGGTGAAGGGGACCTTCGGGCCGGAGCTGATCGAGCTGCTGTCCGAGCGCCTGGGCGTGCCCAAGAACTACATGTTCATCGGCACGCCGGGTGACCGGTTCCCCCACCGCATCGAGGACCTCGGCGGCGTGCGGCTCATCCTGTGAGGGCGTGCGGCCGTGCAACCTCCGGCCCGTTCCTCCATCCTTGTCCGCGACCCCAGCAAGGAGCCCCCCCATGAGCGACGACGCCGAGTACACCCCCCCCGAAGTCTGGACCTGGGACACCGAGAGCGGCGGCCGCTTCGCCAGCATCAACCGCCCGATCGCCGGCCCCACCCACGAGAAGGAGCTGCCGGTCGGGGCGCACCCCCTGCAGCTCTACTCCCTGGGCACGCCCAACGGGGTCAAGGTCACCATCCTGCTGGAGGAGCTGCTCGCCGCCGGGCACACCGGCGCTGAGTACGACGCCTGGATCATCAACATCATGGCGGGCGACCAGTTCAGCTCCGGCTTCGTCGCGGTCAACCCCAACTCCAAGATCCCGGCGCTGGTGGACCGCAGCGCCCCCGAGCCCCAGCGGGTGTTCGAGTCCGGCGCCATCCTGCTCTACCTGGCCGAGAAGTTCGACGCCTTCCTGCCAAAGGCCCTCCCCGCGCGGACCGAGTGCCTGAACTGGCTGTTCTGGCAGATGGGGTCTGCGCCCTTCCTGGGCGGGGGCTTCGGGCACTTCTACGCCTACGCGCCGGTGAAGCTGCGCTACCCCATCGACCGGTTCGCGATGGAGGCCAAGCGGCAGCTCGACGTGCTCGACCGGCACCTGGCCGAGCACCGCTACATGGCCGGGGAGAGCTACTCCATCGCGGACATGGCCATCTTCCCCTGGTACGGGCTGATGGCCAAGGGCGAGCACTACAACGCGGGGACCTTCCTGTCCGTCCACGAGTACAAGAACGTGATCCGCTGGGCCGACGCGCTGCTGGAGCGTCCGGCGGTGCAGCGGGGCCAACGGGTCAACCGGGCCTGGGGGGATCCGGAGACCCAGGTGCCCGAACGCCACAGCGCGGCGGACTTCGGGGAGTAGTCTGCAGCGGTGACGCCGCTCCTCGACCGCCTGCCCCGCTCCGCTGCCCTCATCGTGCTGGTGGGGGTCGCGCTGGTCCTGCCCACCCTGGGGGTGGGGCTGGTCATGGACGACGTGCTGATGCGCCTGCACCTCGTGGGCGGGGACACCGCCTGGGGCGCCGCGCCGTGGTGGGACCAGTTCACCTTCGCCCGGCCGGACCTCAACGAGGCGCTGCGGGACGCCGGCTTCGTCCCGTGGTGGGCGGACCCGGCGGTGAAGATGACCTTCTTCCGCCCCCTCGCTGCGGCCACCCACGTCCTGGACTACGCCCTGTGGCCGGACGTCCCGGCGCTCCACCACCTCCACAGCGTGCTGTGGTACGGGGCGGTCGTGGCGGGCGCGCTGGCGGTCTTCCGGCTCCTCCACCCCGCGTCCCCCCGGATCTCCGCGCTGGCCGGGCTGATCTTCGCGGTGTCCGCGCCCCACGCCATCACCGTGGCGTGGCTCAGCGCGCGGAACACGATGATCGCCGTGCTGTTCGGCTTCGCCCTGCTCGGCCTGCACGTCCGGGGGCGACAGAGCGGGCGGGTCGGGCTCCAGCTCGCGGCAGTGATGGTCCTGGCGGTGGGGCTGCTCTCCGGGGAGGGCGCGCTCGGCGGGCTGGGCTGGGTGATCGCCTGGCAGCTCTGCCTGGATGAGGCGCCGTGGCCCCGGCGGCTGGCGGCGCTGGTGCCCTATGGGGCGGTGGTGGTGGCGTGGCGGGTGGCCTATGTGGCGGCGGGCTTCGGCGCGCAGCACTCGGGCATCTACCACGACCCGGCGAGCGACCTGCCCGGGTTCCTGGGGGCCGTGGGGTTCAACCTGCCGGTGCTGCTGATGTCCCGGTGGCTCTTGCTGCCGCTGGACTACTGGTCGGTCCTGCCGCCCCGCCTGCACCCGGTCTTCCTGGGGCTCGCCGCGGTCGTCCTGCCGCTGGTGGCCGCGGTGCTGTGGCCGCTGCTCCGCGCCGAGCCCCGCGCGCGGTTCTGGGCGCTGGGCACGGCGCTGTGCCTGGTCCCGTTCACCGCGACCATGCCGATGGATCGGCTGCTGATGGTCGGCGGCCTGGGGCCGGCGGCGCTGATCGCGATGCTCGCCGCCGCGCCGCCTGCCTCGCGCCCGGCCCGCGCAGGGGTCGGGGTCCTGCTCGCGCTGCACCTGCCCATCTCGACCCTGCTGGGGCCCATCCGGGTGGCCAGCCTCCCGCCCACCCTCACCCTGTTCTCCACCGGCTTCGAGCAGGCCCCCCGGGACGCGGCGGTGCCCGACCAGACCTTCGTCTACGTCGCGGGCACCTTCCACCGGGTCCACTACACCACCCTGATGCGCCTCACCGCCGGGGATCCGGCGGTGCCCCGGCGCTCGGTGGTGCTCTCCTCGGTGTTCTCCAACGCCACGGTGACCCGCACCGCCGTCGACACCCTGGAGATCGTGCCGGAGGACGGGTACATGCTCGTCGATGTGGACCGCATCCACCGAGCGGACCCCACCGCCTGCGCCGTGGGGGACGTCGTGCCGCTCCCCGACCTCGACGTGGAGATCCTGGCGCTGACCCCCGACGGCCGCCCGGCGAAGGCGGCGTTCCGCTTCCACGTCCCCCTGGAGGACCCCTCGCTGCGCTGGCTGGTGGTGGACGCCGAGGACCCCGACGCCTTCCCGCCGCTGGCCCGGACCCGGGCGTTCCCCCTGCCGGCGGTCGGCGAGACGGTGGAGACCTGGGGGCTGGGGCTGCCGCTTTGAGGCCGCCTGCGGACCCTCACAGCCCCGCGACGATGGCCTCGGTCTTCTCCCAAAGCGCCTCGGCCAGGGCCATGTCGCGGCCGTGCGCGCTGGAGCGGGCCACGTTGCAGTCCGCCCAGTACTCGCCGGTGATCCCGGCCGCCGTGGGGTGAGTGGCCACGAAGGTCTGGGTCGCCGCCCCCTGGGCCACCGACTTGAGCGCCATGACAGGCCCCAGCGCGCCGAACAGGGCGTAGAAGACCTTGGGCGTGTGCCGCCCCAGGTTGGTGGCGATGACCCCGGGGTGGACGGCGTTGGCGGTCTGCCCCTCGGGGAGCCGGGCGGCCAGGCTGCGGGCAAACAGCAGGTTGCACAGCTTGGACTGCCCATACGCCTTCCACGACTGGTAGTCCTTCTCCGCGGCGAGGTCGTCCATGCGCACACCTTCAGGCCAGGACATCGTGTGGGCCGCGCTGGAGAGCATGACCACCCGGCCCGTCGGCGACAGGCGGTCGAGCAGCCCCGTGACCAGGATGAAGTGCCCGACGTGGTTGGTGAGGACCTGCAGCTCCAGGCCGTACTTCACCTCGCGCTGCGGCAGCGCCATGATGCCGGCGTTGCTGAACACACCGTCGAAGTCGTGGTTGGCCCCGCGCAGGGTCTCCACCGCCTGGCGCACGGAGGCGGGCTCGGACAGCTCGCAGGCCACCGGACGGGCGTCCCCGGCGACCGCCGCGCAGGCGGCCTCGGCCTTCTTCAGGGAGCGCGCGAGGCCCATGACCGTCGCCCCCCGGGCGCACAGCACGCGCATGGTCTCGGCCCCGAGGCCCGAGTTGCAGCCGGTGAGGACGTAGACCCGGCCGGAGAGGTCCAGGCCCTCGGTGACCTGCTCGGTGGTGGAGTTGTAGCCGAAGCCGTTGGGGCCCGGCCGCTTCAGCAGACCATAGAGGGACATGGAGGCGCTCGCACGGGGGGGGGGGCCGACAAGCTAATCCCTGCCCCAAGGGTCGGAAACCCCTCAGATCCGCCGCTCCACCGCCAGCAGCTCCACCCCCACCGACAGGGTGCGCCCGATCGCGTCCAGCCCACCGCCCACCGAGAGCGTGAGCGGCGAGACCGTCCACGCCTCCTTCTCGAAGCTCAAGGGGCGAAGGACCGCGCGCACGCCCAGCAGAGGGGTCCGCGGGGATGTCCAGCCTTCCGTGCCGTCCAGGATGCGGGTCTTGCCGCCCCAGGTGGTGGCCAGCTCGCCGCCCACAGCGGGCCGCCAGGCGGCCTCCGGCCGGAACCGGTACAGCGCCCCGACGTCGAGCTGGGCGAAGGGCGGGCCGTAGGCCATGAACCCCAGCTTGGCGTGGGCGGCCACGCTCGGCCCCAGGTAGAGCCTGAAGGTGGCTGACGCCCCCAGCCCCACCGCCAGCGCCTGCGGGCCGGTGTGGAGCTGCGCGCCCGAGGCCAGCCCCACCGAGGCGTCCAGCGCGAAGGCCGGATCGCCGAGCAGCGCCAGCAGGAGCAGGCTCACAGCTCCGCCCGCGCGTAGGCCAGCGCCGCGGTGAGCCGCGCGGACTGCGCCAGGAAATCAGGGTTCAGGGTCTCGGGCAGGTCGTCGGGGGTGTGGTAGGTGTCGCTCCTGAAGTCGGCGGTGTCGGTGAGGAAGAGCGCCGGGAGGCCGTAGGCCCAGGCGACCGAGTGGTCGCTGCGGTGCAGGTGCAGCGAGGCGGCGTTGTCCAGGTCGCCCGGCCCCAGCAGCGTGAGCAGAGGCAGCGGCGGCGTCATGGCTTCAGCGATCTGGTTCGCGATGAAGGCGTCCTGCTCGGCGTCCGCGTCGCCGATGACCCCCAGGAAGTCCGCCGTGTCGGGCAGGACCAGCCCCGTGGGCGCGCGCTGGGAGCCGGGCGCGCTGCTGGCCACGCCCACCGCGTCCAGGTTCACCACCGCCACCACGTCGTCGCTCTGGTGGTCCCGGTAGTACCGCCGGGCGCCGAGGGTGTAGACCTCCTCCCAGTCGGTGAGGACCAGGCGCACGGTGCGCGCCGGGGGGTCCTGCTGGAGCAGCCGGGCCGCCTCGAACAGCGCCGCCAGCGCCGAGCCGTTGTCGTCCGCCCCCGGACCGACCGCGTCGTAGTGGGCGGTGAGCAGCACCAGCTCCTCGGGGCGGCTGGCCCCGGGGATGTCCACGAGGAGGTTGTTCACCTCGACGCCGTCCTCGGTGGTGGTCTCGGTGACGACCTCGAAGCCCATCGCGGTGAGGGTGTCGGTGCACCAGCGGCGGGCCTCGGCGTGGTAGAGGGTGAACTCCTTGAACTCCAGGTACTCCCCTTCGTCCTGGGCGCGGGCCTCGACCAGGCCCTCCACCGTGGCCATCAGCGCGGCGTCGTCGACCTGGGCCCCGAGGGTCACCGCCGCGTCGAGGGCGGCGGCGTCCAGGCCCTCCGGGGTGCTCACGCAGGCCAGCAGGAGCATCACCACAGGGCCACCTCCAGCCGCGCCCAGGTCAGCTCCAGCCGGGTGACCGCGGCCAGGCCGGGGATGGTGCGCCCGATGGAGACCCCGCCGACCGTGGCGCTGAACCGCTTCACCCGGAAGCGCAGGGGCTCGGAGGTGACCTGCACGTACACCGGCGCCACCGTGTCCCGGAACGCCACCTCGCTGTAGTCCTTTCCGGGGCCGTAGTTCGTCTCGGAGATGGCGGGGTAGTCCCGGTACAGCGCCCCGGTCACGCCCAGCTCCAGCCCCAGGGTGGGCCGCCAGGGCCCGATGGCTGGGGCAGCGCGGCCGGCGACGAAGCCCTCCAGCGGGGGCGCGGTGCTGTAGCCGTAGAAGATCCAGCGCCCCCCCGCCTCCAGCTCCCAGCCGGCCTCCCAGCGCAGCAGCGCGCTCAGCTCGGCCATGGGGCGCTTGTAGGAGCCGAAGTCCTCGTAGTACGTGGTCCGCGCGTAGCCCGCGCCGACGGATATCTCCGGCGCCGCCAGGGCCACGGGGAGGAGGAGCAGGGGGAGCATCGACCGCGAGGATAGCAGAGCGCGGGCCCTACCGGGAGGGGGGACGCCGCCGCGCCTCCGCGATGACCAGCGTGGTCATGTTCACCGAGGCGCGCAGCGCCCGGGGCACCAGGCGGAGGTAGGTCCGGCGCGCGCTCTGCGTGTCCAGCGCGAACACCTGCGCCGCGAACACGACGTCGCCCAACTGGACGACCTCCTGGAGCAGCCACGGCTCGATGGTCAGCCCGTGCTCGAGCAGCAGCAGGACCGAAGCCTTCCAGTATCTACGCTTCCAGGGCTGGTCCTCCAGCTCCGCAGGGGAGGTCGCCAGCCACGCCAGCACAGGCTCGGAGATCGTGGCGCCCTGCTCCAGCAGGATCTCCACGAGCCAGGCCTTGTGGTCGCGCAGCACCCGGACGAGGGCGGGGTCCCCCCGCCCATCCACGGCGTTCGGGTCCGCGCCCGCCTCGATCAGGTCGCTCAGGATGCGTGTATCCGATCCGTCCAGGGCCATGTGGATCGGCTGGTCACCCGCCGCGTTCACCGCGGTCAGATCCGCGCCGCGGGCCAGCAGAAGCGCGACGTGGTCGCGGTCCTGGTTGAACACCGCGCGCGCCAGGGCGGTGCGCCCCCGCACGTCCCGGGCCTCGAGGTCGGCGCCCCAGGCCAGCAGCAACTCGAAGAGCGCCAGGTCCGGCGCCTCGAGGGCGGCGTCGATGGGGAACACCCCCTCCACGTCCGGCACGTCCGGCCAGGCCCCGCAGGCCAGCAGGGCCTCGGTCGCCTCAAGGTTGTGCATCGAGACGGCCAGGGAGAGCGCGGGAGGGTCGAAGCCCTCGGTGGCGTTGGGGTCCACCCCCAGGCGGCACAGGGCCTCGAGCTGGCCGGGCTTCGTCGCGGTCCACGCCAGGAACGTCGGCCGGGCGACCGCGCCCGCGTCCAACAGCAGGTCGACCATCGCCCGCTTCGCGCGAGAGTCCGGCAGGGACACCGCCATCTCCAGAGGGAGGCGCCTCGCCTCAAGCGCCACGTTCGGGTACGCCCCCGCATCGAGCAGCAGCCGGACGGCCTCGGGCGACCCGGCCTGCACGGCGAGGATGAGCGGGGGGACATCCAGCTCGTCCCGGACCGTCTCCTTGTGCGGCCGATTGGCGACCCCCTCCAGGAGCAGGAACGGCAGGAGCGGGATGGCCAACAGCCCCGGCACCCGACGCGTCGCCCGCCCCCCTCTGGAGACCTCCCGCTCGCCCCAGACCTCGCAGGGCCCGTCCGGCGAGGCGCCCTGGGCCAGATGCTCCTGCACCTGGGCAGGATCCGGGTGCTCCACGGCGAGCGCGCCGCACAGCTGCCAGGTCTCGCTGTAGTCGACAGCCTGCGCCGGGGAGGCGTGGCCCCCGGCGAGCACGCCCACGAGCAGCAGCGCAGCGGGCCAGCGGAGGATTGCGCGCCGGAAAGGCAGGGACATCGGGAACCCTGGAGGTCGACCACCGCAGTCTATCGGATCCCGGCGGGCGCCTCACCGGTCGACCGGAAGATCGGCCTGTTTTTCCCGAAGTCGCGCTCTACCGAGGATTTTTCCACCGCCCTACCCTGCAGGAGTCCCCAGCACGGAGCCGCCATGTCCCCTCCCCCCACCTCCTGCACCCACGGCGCGGCCCTGGCCCGGGGGGCCGCGTGACCGACGCCCTGCTGGACGTCCTGATCGTCGGCGGCGGCCCGGCCGGGCTGACCGCCGCCCTGGTGACCGGGCGCGCCCGGCTGCGCACCCTCGTCGTCGACGCCGGGGACCCCCGCAGCGCGGTGGTCGACCACACCCACGGCCTGTTCACCCGGGACGGCGCGAGCCCGCAGCACCTGCGCGAGGAGGGGCGCCGGCAGCTCGAGCGCTACCCCACGGTGCGCGTCGTGACGGACCGGGTTCGGACCTTGCGCCGCGAGGATGGCGTGTTCATCGGCCTCACGGAAGACGGCCTGCCGCTGCATGCGCGCCGGGTGATCCTGGCCACCGGCTTCCGGGACGACCTCACCCGGGCGGGCCTCCCCGACATCGCGGCGGTGTATGGTCGAAGCGTGTTCCCCTGCCCGTTCTGCGACGGCTTCGAGCTGTCCGACCGGCGCGTCGCCGTGTTCGCGCCCCGGCCCTCGCCCCACCTGGGCCACTACCTGTCGATGATCTCCGTCCTGTCCACCCCCGACTTCACGCTCTTCACCCACGGTCGCCCCGTGGACCCGGCGCTGCGCGAGGCCCTGGCGCGCCGGGGCCTGGGCTGCGTGGAGGAGCCCATCACCGCCCTCGCGTCCACCGACGGCCGGCTCACCGGGGTCCGCACCGCCGACGGGCGGCTCCACCCCCGCGACGCCGGCTTCATCCTCAACGACTTCGCCACCCAGGCCACCGACCTCGCCGCCCGGCTCGGCGTCCCCGACGTGCCCGGGCCCTTCGGCGCCCAGGTCCCCGAGGTGGACGAGCAGGGTCGCACGCCGGTGGAGGGGCTGTACGTCGCGGGGGACGCGCGGGCGTCCTTCGCCGGGCTGGTCCGGGCCTCCGCCCAGGGCGCGCTCTGCGGCGCCGTCATCGTGGGCGAGGTCGCGGAGGAGCGCTGGCGTGAATGACGCCATCCCCTGCGAGGCCCACTGGGGGACCCTCCATGTGGGCCGCGTCCAGCCCCACACGCCCCGGCCGGAGCCCGCCGTCCACCCGGGCCACGCGCTGCAGTGGAGCGACGGGGACCCGTCGACCTTCCTGCTCATCCCGGCCGGCACCCCCCACCGCTGCACGGGCGGCGTGGGCGCCGACTGGGTGCTGGGGTTCTGCGCGCACTGCGTCGGGCTGGACGACAGCCCGCTGCTGGCGACCTTCGAGCGCGTGCGCTGCGGCGCGGCGCCCGTGGTGCAGGTGGAGCCCACGCGCTCCCCCTGGATCCGCAGCCTGTTTCTGGAGCTGGAGGAGGAGTGCCGCCGCACCGGCGGCGAGGCCCAGGCCCTTCAGACCGCCCTGCTCCAGCTCCTGCTCCGGGAGATCCACCGCGGCATGGGTGCGCCCGACGCCCAGGCCGGCGCCACCCTGACCGGTCAGGCCCTGACGTACATCTGGTCCAACGCCCTTCGCCCCATCTCGCTGCAGGACGTCGCCCGCCACGTCCACCGAAGCCCCAAGCACGTCGCCACCGAGGTCAAGCGGGCCACGGGCTCCACCGTCGGGGACTGGATCCGCGCCACCCGCATCGAGGCCGCCGCCAACTGGCTGCTGCACACCGACGACAGCGTCGAGCAGATCGCCGAGCGGGTGGGGTGGAGCGACACCAGCCACTTCATCCGCCAGTTCCGCAAGATCCACGGGCGCACCCCGGCGGTGTGGCGGCGGTCTGTCCGGGCCGAGGGCGGCTGAGCGCCTTCAACCCATCTCGACCACGATCTTGCCCTTGGCCCGCCCCTCCTCCAGAACCGCCATGGCCTGCCCGATCTCCGCGAAGGGGTAGCGCCGGTCGATGATGAGCCGCAGGGCCCCCTGGTCGAGCCAGGTCACCAGCTCAGCCAGGGCCGCGCCGTCGGGCTGCATGAACAGGAAGCGGTAGGTCACGTCGTGTTGGGCGGCCTGGCGCCGCACGCCCATGCTGCCCACCCAGAACAGCGCCTGCAGCGCCGGCCCCCGGTTCAGATCCTCCCGCGCGGTGCGGGGCTCGGGCATCCCCGCGACGGAGACCACGGTCGACCCGGGGCGCGCCAGGCCGAAGCAGGCCGAGAGCGTGTCCCCGCCGATCAGGTCGAAGACGCCGTCGAAGCGCTCGGACACGGTGGTGAGGTCGGTGGTGGTGTAGTCGATGACCGCGTCGGCCCCCAAGCCGAGCACGAGGTCCCGCCCCCGGGGCGAGGCCGTGGTGGTCACCGTGGCGCCCAGGTGCTTCGCGATGCCGATGGCCAGGGTGCCGACGCCGCCCGCGCCCCCGGTGATCAGGAGGTGGCGACCCGGCCCGGCCTCCAGCATGCGCAGCGCCTGCAGCGCGGTGAGGCCGGCCAGGGGCAGCCCCGCCGCGTCGACCAGCGGAATGGAGGTCGGCGCGGGCGCGGCGGTGCTGGCCCCGACACAGGCCAGCTCGGCGAAGGCCCCCATGCGCCCCTTGTCCACCCGGGAGAGGATCCGATCCCCAGGGGCGAAGCCCTTCACCTGCGCGCCGACGGCGACGACCTCGCCGGACAGCTCGTTGCCCAGGATGGCCGGTGAGGGCAGCGACACCACGCCGCGCAGCTTGCCCTCGCGGATCTTGTAGTCCACCGGGTTCAGCCCCGCGCCCACCACCCGAACGAGCAGCTCCTCGGGGCCGGGCGCAGGCGCCTCCACCTCCTCGAGCCGGGTGTGGTCGGGGCCCCCATAGCCGTGCATCACGAACGCCTTCATCCCTCGGTCCTCCGGGTGTCCGGTCCTGTGAAGGCCCGTATTCCAGGAGCGCCCGGGATGCACGTCCCGCCGGTCAGGGCCTACGGCGCCCCGAACAGCGCCGGGTAGCCCTCCAGGAGCGTCTGGGCGGTGCGCCCCAGGTGCTCCTCCAGCAGGGCGCACGCCGCGTCGGCGTCCCGCGCCACCGCCGCCTCGGCCAGCGCGAGGTGCTCGCCCGCCACGTCCCGGGCCCCCCGCTCGGCGGCGTAGCGCTCAGAGGCGAGGTTGCGGTAGCGCTCGGTCAGCGCGTACAGGCGCGCCCGGAAGCGGAGCAGGTACGCCGAGGGGCAGGCCGCCACCAGCGCCTCGTGGAAGGCCCGGTGGTGCTCGGCGAACGCGGCCCGCTGCGCCGGGTCGTCCACGGGGGTGCGCCCCAGGACGTGGCAGGCCGCCAGCACCCGCCCCTCCCAGGCCACGTCGCCGTGGGCGATGGCGTCCCGCAGCGCCAGGGTCTCCACCCGCTGGCGGGTGCGGGTGACGTCCAGCAGGTCGGCCCGGGAGATGGGGGTGACGCGGAAGCCCCGCTGATCCTCAATGGTGATCAGGCCCTCGGCGGCCAGGCGCGACGCGGCCTCCCGCAGCGGGCCGCGGCTGACGGCGTACCGGCGGGCCAGCGGCACCAGCTTGAGCTTGGTCCCCGGCGGCACCTGACCGGAGAGGATCTCCTGACGCAGGCGCGTGGTGGCCAGGGAGGCGTCGGTCGGGCGGGAGACGTCGCTCATGTGCGCAGCCTATCTCAAAGGGACGCTATTTCAATAAAAAATGTTCATTTGACAAAAATGTCTACATTTTCTATATTGCCCTCAACCCCGGAGATGACATGCGTCTCGCCTCCCTGCTCGTCGACGACCGCCCGGTCCTGGCCGTCCGGCAAGACCACCGCTACCTCGACCTCACCGCGGTCGATCCCACCCTGGGCGCCGACGTCGGGGCCTTGCTCGCCTCCGGCCCGGACTGGCGGCTGCGCGCCGATCGGGCGGCCAGCCAGGCCAGCGCGCTGCCCACCGAGGGCCTGCGCTGGCGTCCGGTCATCCCCGCGCCCCCCAAGCTGCTCTGCATGGGCCTGAACGACGCGGACCACGCCGCCGAGGCGGGCCTGCCGGTGCCCGAGCACCCGGTGGTGTTCGCCCGGGTGGCCTCCTCGCTCATCGGCCACCGCGAGCCCATGCTGCGGCCGGTGGAGTCCACCCTGCTGGACTACGAGGTGGAGCTGGCCGTGGTCATCGGCCAGGCCGGGCGACGCATCCCGATACAGGACGCCCTGGCCCACGTCGCCGGCTACACGGTGTTCAATGACGGCTCGGTGCGCGACTTCCAGGTCCGGACCCCCCAGTGGACCCTGGGCAAGAACTTCCACGGCACCGGGGCGCTGGGCCCCGAGCTGGTCACCGCCGACGCGCTGCCGCCGGGCGCGGTCGGCCTCCGCCTGCGCACCGAGGTGGACGGCGAGGTGCTGCAGGACGGCGACACCGCCGCGATGATCTTCGACGTCCCGCGCACGATCTCCCTGCTCTCCCAGGTGGTGGCCTTCGAGCCCGGCGACGTCATCGCCATGGGCACGCCCTCGGGCATCGGCCACGCCCGCACGCCCCCCCGCTACCTGCGCGCGGGCCAGGTCTGCCGGGTCAGCGTCGAGCGCGTCGGCGTGCTCGAGAACCCCGTCGTCGACGACCCGGCCACGGCCGGCGCGTCCTCCTCCCCCCGACTGCTCAACCGAGGTGCCCGATGAACGTGTCCCCGGAGACCCTGGAGCGGCGCAGCCGCACCCGGATCCGCCAGTTCCACCACCACGCCTTCCGCACCACCGACATGGAGGCGACCCGCCACTTCTGGGAGGACATCCTCGGCTGCCCCCTGATCGGCACCTTCGTGGAGACCACCGACCCGGTCACCGAGGAGCCCTCCAACTATATCCACACCTTCTTCGAGCTGGGCGACGGCACCGCGCTGGCCTTCTTCCAGTTCCAGGAGGGCCTGTACCGGGAGTCCTCCATCCGCGGCCCCCAGGACCCCTTCGACCACCACATCGCCCTGGAGGTGGACTCCAAGGACGCGGTGTACGCCTACCGGGACCGCCTCAAGGCCGAGGGCATCGACCACATGCTCATCGACCACGGCTACTGCTACTCCATCTACATGCACGATCCCAACGGCATGCAGGTGGAGTTGACCACCAAGGTCCCGCAGACCGTCGAGATCATGGAGCGCCACGCGAAGACCGCCCACGCGGACCTCGAGCGCTGGCTGGCCGGCGTCACCGAGGCCAACAACCAGTACCGCCGCCTTCGGGGCGCGTCCGAGGCCCCCTGAGCGGATGGGCCGCGTCCACCTCAGCTTCGACAACGGCCCCCACCCGGAGGTCACCCCCCGGGTGCTGGACGCGCTTCGGCGCCGGGGCCTGAGCGCCACGTTCTTCGTGCTCGGGCGCAACCTGGACACCCCCTGGGGCATGGAGCTGGCGCGGCGGATCCGCGACGAGGGCCACCGCCTGGGCAACCACTCCTACAGCCACGCGGTGCCCCTGGGGGACGACCCCCGCCCTGACGCCGTGGCGCAGGAGCTGGAGCGCACCCAGGACCTGCTGGACCGGGTGGCGTCGGGGCCGCTGTGGTTCCGCCCCTTCGGCGGCGGCGGCGTCCTCGGGCCCCACCTGCTCTCCGAGGACAGCCTGCGGTGGCTGATGGCGCGCCAGGCCACCTGTGTGCTGTGGAACGCCGTGCCCGAGGACTGGCTGGACGCCGAGGGGTGGGCCGCGCGGGCCCTCGACCAGCTCGACGCCCAGGGCCACAGCGTGCTCGTCCTCCACGACGTCCTGCCCGAGGCGATGGCCCACCTCGACGCCTTCCTCGGCGCGATGCTGGACCGCGGGCACCGGGTCACCGACGCGCTGCCGGCCGACTGCCTGCCGGTGGTGCAGGGCCAGGCCCGCCCCGGCCTGGAGGGCTGCGTGCGCTGGCGCGGACCCGATATGTTGGAGGCCGTCCTGTCCCCCAGGTGACCCCATGAGCTGGGAGCCCCGCGTGCTCCGCGTGACCCGCCACGTCCGGGCCGACCTCACCGGAGACCTCTCGGTGCCCGCCCTGGCCCGGGTCGCCTGCTACTCCCCGTTCCACTTCTCCCGCGTGTTCCAGGCCGTCCAGGGGGAGACCCCGCAGCGCTTCGTGCGCCGCGCGCGCCTGGAGCGGGCGGTCCGCCTGATGCGCACCCGCCCCGAGCTGGAGCTGGGGGACATCGCCCACGCGGTCGGGCTGGCCCCGATCTCCAACTTCTCCCGTGTGTTCAAGCAGACCTACGGGGTCGCGCCGTCGGCCTGGGACCGCGCCTCGCGGCTCACCCCCGGCCTGGAGGGCTTCGAGGACCAGCTCGCCGAGGTCCGCGCGAGCTGCCCGCCGCTGCGGACCCTGCTCCGGGACCGCCCCGCCCTGCGGGTCGGCTTCGTGCGGATCCCCACCCCCTTCCTGGACAATACGCTGCTGGCTGCCGGGTTCGCCGAGCTGACCGGCTGGTTCGAGGCCCGGGGCGTGGACTGGCGCGCGCTGCCTCTGGTCGGCATGTCCTGGGACAGCCCGGACAGCACCCCCATCGACCAGGTGCGCTACGACCTGGGCTTCGCCCTGCCCGCCGGCCTCGACGCCAGCGGGCCCCTGGGAGAGCAGCGCCTGCCCGCCGCGCGCTGCGTGGAGGTCCACGTCCAGGGCCCCAAGGGCCACATCGCCCTGGCCTGGGAGGCCCTCTACGCCTGGCTGTCCACGGCGCAGGCCGAGCCGGCGAACCTGCCCGGGATCAAGCACTTCCGTAAGCGTCCCGACGCGCTGGGCTGGGATCAGTTCGACCTGGACTGCTCCATCGCGCTGGCCCCCTGAGCCTCCTTCTCACACCAGGCCTGCAGCTCGTTCAGGTGGGACTCCATGCCCCGCCGGAAGAGCCCCTTCATGAGCGTGTTCCGGGTGCGCTTGAGCCAGGTGTGCCCGCGCGCGTCCATCTCGATGGTGAGGGTGGCCTCCCCTTCGCCCTGCTCCACCCGGAAGGCGGTGTCCCAGGTGGTGCCGTCGGTGTCGGTGACCGCCCGGTAGCGGCGCCGGACCGGGTCGTACTCGGCCACCTCCAGCTCGGTGACCAGCTCGCCCTTGCCCATGCGCCGGGTCTCCCGGAAGCGGGTGCCGACGCCTGCGCGCTGCTCGGTCAGGAACTCGACGGACAGCACGTCCTTGTTGGTGTCGGGCAGCCGGGCGATGTCCGTGATGGCGGTGAACACGAGGTCGGCGGGGGCCGCGATGCGGCGCTGGACGGTGAGGGTGGTCATGGGTCCTCCGGGGTGGGAGGCCCCTGTATGCGCCCCTCAGACGCCGGGCTTGACGGATCCTGCGGAACTCAGTCCCGCAGCTCCAGATCCACGATCTCCCCGCGCCAGTAGCAGAACGGCCCCTCCGGCAAATGCCAGCTCACCGCGCCCCGCCGGGGCAGGCGGATGCCGCCCAGCGTCGTGTAGTCCTCGAAGCGGCCCTCCCAGGGGAAGACCCCCTTGTCCCCGTAGGCGCGCGCCTCGGTCCAGGTGCCCACGATGTCCCCGGCCGCGTCGAAGCGCAGGTCCACCCAGGTGTCCGGGTCCCCCACCTGCACGCGCACCGCCCCGTCGCTGCGCTCCTCGAAGCGCAGGGCGGGGTTGCGGAGGAGCGCGACCGGGTTCCACGTCAGCTCGGCGAGGTAGCGCTGGGCCTCCCCCTGATCGAACCGGGGCCCCTCCTCGTGGGACAGGGGGAGCGCCCCCCACAGCTTCACGTCCAGCCGCCCGTGCCCGTCTTCGCAGGCGTCCTCAACCACGGCGGTCAGCAGCGGGGCCATCTTGATGCGGGCGTGCCAGCAGAAGGAGACCGCGTCGGTCGCCATCCACTGCTCGGCGGTGAAGGGCGACCAGCGGCCGCCGGGCTTGAGGCACATCGCGCCGGTCTGGGAGAAGAGGACCCGCGAACCACCGCGCGCTGCTGCGGGCACGTTGCGGTCGAGGTACGCGGCGAGGAGGGCGGGCAGGTCGGTAGAGGCAGGCATGACGCCTACTGCTTACCCCCGTTGGCGCCGTTCTGCCCCATCTCCACGCCGAACTGGCTCTCGGAGGCGCGCTGGCCGGGGGGCAGGGGGGCCTGACCCGAGGGATGGACGAGGGTGGTGGCCTTGGTGACGCTGTGGCTCGGGTCGCGAAGGTCGCTGTGGGGGGAGTGGTACACGCCCAGCGTCGGCGACGGTGGGTCCTCGGCGCGATCCAGCCCGAAGCGCCACTGCACCGGGCCGTCCACCTGGGCGTCGAAGCGCAGCCCGTCCACCCGCTTCACCAGGCAGTCGGAGAACGCCGGGATCACGAGGGTATCGGCGACGACCTGCACGTCGCGGGCCTTGCCCTTCCGCACGGTCCAGCGCAGGTCGACGTGGCCGGTGGCCAGCTCCGGGGCCCGCTCGTAGCAGGCGTCGAGGTAGGGGGCGTTCGCCTCCAGCGTCTGCTGGATCAGCAGCGCGGTGGCGGGTTCTTCGGCGCGTGCAGGGGCGGCGAGCAGCGCGGCGAGGAGGAGCGGGAGCATGGTGTGTCTCCTGTGTGCTTCCAACATCTGAGGGGTCTGAGGACCGCATCCCCAGATCATCGCGCACGCGCCGCGGCGTGCAACACGTTGTTGCACCAGTGCGCCTTGTCCGGCCCATTGAGCGCTCATACGTTCAGGACATGGAACAACAAACCGCCCCCATCCCGTCGCAGCCCGTCCTCTACATCCCCCACGGAGGCGGCCCCTGGCCCTTCGTGGAGCTGGGCCTGCCCCGCCCCGAGATCGACGCGCTGGCCGCCTACACCCGCAGCATCGGCGCGCTCCAACCCCGGCCCTCCGCCGTGCTGGTCGTCTCCGCGCACTGGGAGGCGCCCGTCCCCACCGTCATGACGGGGGGGCGCCCGCCTCTGTACTACGACTACTACGGCTTCCCGGAGGCCGCCTACCGGCTGTCCTGGCCGGCCCCTGGGGCGCCGAAGCTGGCGCGCCGCGTGATGGACCTGCTGCGCGACGCGGGCCTGCCCGCCGCCGAGGACCCCGAGCGGGGCTTCGACCACGGCACCTTCGTCCCCATGAAGCTGGCCTTCCCCCAGGCCGACCTGCCCACCACCCAGCTCTCCCTGGTCAAGGGCCTGGATCCGGCGACCCACCTGGCGATCGGTCGGGCGCTGCGCCCGCTGCGCGAGGAGGGCGTGCTCATCGTGGGCAGCGGCATGTCCTTCCACAACATGCGGCACTTCCGGGAGCGACAGGGCAGCTCGGGCGCGGAGCGCTTCGACGCCTGGCTCACCGGTGCGATGCAGGGCCCGGGGCGGGAGCGGGCGCTGCTCGACTGGACCGCAGCCCCGGAGGCCCGCGTCGCCCACCCCCGCGAGGAGCACCTGCTGCCCTTGATGGTCGCCGCCGGGGCCGCCGGGGATGCGCCCGGCACGGTGCCCTACAGCGGGACCTTCGCCGGGAGTCGCATCTCGGCGGTGCACTTCGGGTAGGGGTGCCGCAGCGCTTCACGGCGCGCCAGGCGCTCAGTTCTGCAGCTCCGCGAAGAAGAGGTTGGAGTAGGTGGAGCCGGAGTCGTCGGAGCCCTGCGTGCAGGTGCCGGACTCAAACCCGACCCCGGAGTCGTGGATGTAGAGGAACATCCCATTGTATTTGTCACCATCCACGTACACGAAGGGGTCAACGTTCGCGATGCAGTCGTGGGTCACGGTCACCGGGCCAGCGAAGTGGATCTCGGGGTTGCTGGTGTCGGACTCCCAGTCCCCGAGGATGGCGTTGTAGTAGTGGATGGTGACGTCGTGGCTGCTGTCCACGACGTAGACCTTGAAGTCCCCGTTGGGGAGCGGGATGACGCCGGGGTCATGGGCGTCCTCGAAGATCGCCTTCGGACAGCCCGAGTCCATCACGACCTCCCACTCCTCGGAGGAGGGGTTCCAGGTGGCCTGGTAGATGTCGGCCTGACCGCCGCCGACGGCCGTGCAGGTCGACCCGTCCGGGCTCCCCGAGAACAGGATGGACGGTGCGTCCGAGGTCATGTCCGGGACGGGGTCGGCGATGTAGTCCCACATCCAGCGTCCGTGCAGCGCGTCCGACAGGTAGTCGCAGCTCGAGGACGAATCCGCACAGACCGCGACGCCGGCGGTGGCGGGGGAGGCCGCCTCGGCGGTGGGGAAATCGCACTCGGTCGCCCCGGTGTCGGCGCAGCATGACGCACAA
The DNA here is from genome assembly GCA_020632795.1 of Alphaproteobacteria bacterium. Classification (GTDB taxonomy): domain Bacteria; phylum Myxococcota_A; class UBA796; order UBA796; family CAJQPC01; genus JACKEV01. The sequence continues at coordinate 269,057 of JACKEV010000013.1, read as the reverse complement.
TAGAGGCCGAAGTCGTCCCCGACGTCGTCTGTGGAGTCCACCCACACGATGTGCCAGTCCCCCGACCCCTGGTTCTGGGCCAGCGCGCGGACGACCACGTCCGTGCCGTTGTCGACCGGGAGCACGTAGGAGTGAGATACACCGTCATAGTCGGTGTCGGAGGTGTGGCTCCCGAACACCTCGCTGCTGGTCACCGCCCAGCTCGTCCGGTTGAAGTCATCCCACCCGGTCGACGTGGTGCGGGAATAGACCACCTTGTCGTTGCTCCCGGCCGTCGAGGACGTGTACAGAGCGAGCTTGCCGGCGTGGGTCGTCCCGGACGGGTAGAAGAACGACGTCGGGTCGTTCGTGTACAGGGGGACGACGCTCGCCGCGATGCCCCCGTCGGTGCTCGCCAGGCCCACGATGGACCAGGACTCCGCGTCCGTGGTGTCGATCTCCCGGGCGTCGTCGGCCGGGTCGGTGTCGATGAGTTCGCCCGCCCCGCTGCCGAAGATGTCTGTGCAGGTCCCGTTCTCGCAGGCGAAGAGGCGCGCGTAGAACTCCCGCTCTGAGCGGAGGGGCAGCGCCGTCGCCGACGTCCCGGTCCCCACCTCGTACACACGCCCGTTGCTCACCCCTGTCGGATAGGAGCCCTCCTTCAACACGATCCGGTAGTGATCGACAGAGAAGGTCGAGCAATCTCCCGCCGTCGGCACCGCTGCCCAGGTGAAGTCGAAGCCCTTCGACCCGGCCCCTGAGGCCGGGGTCATCGTGAGCGTGGGCGCCCACACACAGACCGCGAAGGCGTCCATCGGAGCGAGCAGGGCCGCCCCGCAGGCGGCGACAAAGGCGACGTGACGAACCGACATGCAGTCCTCCTTACGCGGAGCATGACACGCGCCGAGGATTGCGGGCAAGCCTTCCCCTACCCCACCAGCGCCCGCAGACTCCCATCCACCGCCAGCCGCTCCTCCACCCAGGCCCGCTCGATGCCCAGCCCCTCGGCCGCGCGATCCAGGGGGTCCCCCGCCCCGTCCAGGGCGCGGTTCAGGCCCAGCAGCTCGGGCAGCTCCACAGGCCAGGCCGCGTCGTCGCCCACCGCCACCCTCCCGGTGGTGAGGTGCAGCCGGATGGGCGCGCCCCCGGGGGCCTGCCCCAGCACCAGGCTGGGCTCGGCGGGCCGGGGCTGCGCGGCCAGGCCCCGCCATCCCTTCAACCCGAACGCCCCCGCGAGCGTGTCCACGCCCCGCGTGGCGTCCAGGAAGCCGTGGGTCAGGGGGTGGACGGGGTCCTCCAGCCCCCAGCGGACCGCCAGGGCGCGCGGGTGGTAGAAGGCCCGGGGCCCGTCGTCGGGGAGGTCCGCGAGCAGCTCGCCCAGCCAGCCCCGCAGAGGCACGACCCGCTCGTCCCAGAGGGTGCGGTACTCGGGCACCCAGGGGCGCAGCCAGTCCATGCCCCGCCGGATCCCGGCCCGGTTGAACCACTTGCGCCGGGCGTTGAGCGCGAACTCCAGCGCCCGCCGGTCGTCCAGCAGGGTGAGCAGGCCCGCGACGTCCTGGGCCCCCAGGGTGGCGACCTCCCGCTCCAGGAAGCCGACCAGGGCGTCGGTCTCGACGCCCACGAGGCGCGCGCCGAGGGCCAGCAGGTCGCGCAGGTCCGCCAGCCACAGGCAGAGGAAGCGCCCCGAGGGGCGGACCAGCAGGGCCTCACGGCCCATCGGATCGCGACCGACCCGCACCAGCGGCGCCGCCGCGTCCGCGCCGCCCTCCACCAGCTCGGCCCAGGTCCAGGGCGGCGCCGGCTGGTCGAAGAGGGTCAGCGCGTCGGTGGTCACCGCGCCGCCGGCCACCGCCTCCAGCCAGGTCTCCACCGGAGATTCCGATGAGGACGACGCTTCAGCAGACCGTCCCGCCAGCGTGGCCAGCGCCTCCGCCAGCGGCGGCGCCTCCCAGGGGTCGTAGCGCTTCCGCCGGAACGTGCGGCGCAGGACCCGGTGCGGGTCGGCGTAGAAGCGCGGCTTCTTGCCGTGGGCGTCCTGGAGCACCGGGTCCGCCCCCTCCAGGAGGATCTGGTCGATGACCATCGCGTCGCCCACCTCGGCGTACCAGTGCAGGCAGGGCCGGCCGTCGGGCAGCAGGAGGTCGGGATCGGCGCCCAGGGCCAGGATGCGGGGGACCAGCGCGTCCTGCTCGGCGGCGATGGCGCGGGCCACCGGGGACTCGCCGTGGTCGTCCTCCAGGTCCGGGGGCAGGCCCCGGCACACCAGCTCGGTGAGCACGGGCTCGGCGCCCTCCCAGCCCACGCGGGTGTGGGCGGCGGTGCCCCCGTCGTTGTCCCGGGCCAGGAGGTCCGCCCCGCCCTCCAGCAGGAGGTGCGCGGTCTCGGCGTCTGCGGCGTAGTGCAGAGGGGTCCCGCCGGCCTCGTCGCGGGGGTCGGGGTCCAGCCCGGCGCCCAGCAGCGCCCCCAGCTCGGCGCGCAGGCCGTAGGCGGCCAGGGCGTGCAGCGCGGTCCAGCCCCCCTCGGCGGGGGCCTCGGGATCCCCGCCCCGGGCGAGCGCGGCGCGCAGGGCGTCGGGGTCGCGGGCGTCGATCGCGGCGATCAGGGCGGCGGTGGCGGCGTTCTGCGGCTCGGGCACGGCGGGCTCCCGGTTCGGCTCCCTCATCCCTACCACATCGATGGCCCGCCCCCGGCTGCGGTACAACGGCGCGGTCCCCTGGAGGCCCGATGCGCCGACTGATCCTCCTGCTTGGCCTGCTGCTCCCCCGCGCGGTGACCTCGGCCGAGGACGCCGTCGCCCGGGGCGAAGCCCTCTACCACACCGCGGGCTGCGTGGGCTGCCACAGCCCCCCGGGCAGCGACCGACCGCCCCTGTCCGGCGGGCGGGACAACCCCACGGTGTTCGGGACTTTCTACGCGCCCAACATCTCCCCCCACCCCACCGACGGGATCGGCGGCTGGACCGAGGCGGACTTCTTCCGGGCCATGCGGGAGGGCCGCTCCCCCGAGGGCGACGCCTACTGGCCCACCTTCGCCTACATGGCGTTCACGAAGATGAGCGACGAGGACCTCTCGGCGCTGTGGGCGTACCTCTCCAGCCAGCCGCCGGTCGAGGGCACCGTGCCCGCCAACACGCCGAAGTATGGCAAGGGCGCGCTGGGCCTGTGGCGCCTGTTCGAATTCGACGCGGGCCCCCTGGCGCCGGATCCCGACCAGACCGAGCAGTGGAACCGGGGCCGCTACCTGGTGCAGGCCGTCGGCTACTGCGACCAGTGCCACACCCCCCGGCGCCGCACCGGTTTCCTGATGAAGCGCAAGTACATGGGCGGCGGAGCGAACCCGGGCAAGGACGAGCTCCACCCCAACCTCACCCCCGCTGCGCTGGTGGGCTGGACCGAGGACGACCTCGTGCGCTTCCTGGGCACCGGCGAGAAGCCCGACGGCTCCCGCGCCCGCCCCGATTGGGTGATGCACGAGAAGATCGAGGACAGCTACAGCTGGTGGTCCGAAGCCGACCGCCGCGCCATCGCGGTCTACATCCTGTCTCTGGAGCCGGTGGACTTCGACCCGGCGGCGATCTACGCGGACTGGTAGGTCCCGGATTCGAGCGCGATGGGTTGGCGAAGGGCCGAGCAGGGTCGTCTACGTTGGCTCGACAAGGCAACCACCCGTTACTGCCACACCTCGCCGAACACGATCAGCAGCGCCGCGACCCGCCGCATCTCCTCCGCGTCGCAGCAGGAGTCCGCCGAGCCCCACCGGGTGCTGCCGACGTAGATGTCGCCGTCGGACTCGATGCGACCTTTGTTGCTGCTGCCGATGTAGACGTCGCCGTCGGACTCCACCTTGCCCAGGCGGCTGCTACCGATGTAGATGTCGCCGTCGGACTCCACCTTGCCCTTGCGGGTGCTGCCCACGTAGATGCCGCCGTTGGACTCGATGCGGCCCTTCTTGGAGCTGCCGATGTAGACCGAGCCGTCCGAGTCCAGGCGCGCCCAGGAGGAGCTGCCCTTGCGGATGGAGATGTCGCCGCCAGCGGTGGCGGGCAGGGCGAGCAGGAGGATCGAGAGGGCGACGCGAAGCATGTGGACTCCAGGAGCTGTGGCGACAGTGTATCGCGTCGGCGGCCCAGTGGATCTCCTGATCGAAGTCAGCGGCCCCACCGCTGGAGACCGGCCGCCAGCCGACGTACCCGGAACGGACCATCCAGGAGCTGCCCCCGCGTGAGACAACAGGAGACGGAGGATCAAGACCTGCTACGTTGGGCAAGGTCCGGGTCTCCGCCCCCCCCAAGGACGGCCAGGAGGCCTGGGTGGTGCCAGAACGAGCGCAGCTGTATTGACAGCTGGTGCGCTCACCCGATAGGTTCTGGTAAGGTTGTGTGGGATTGTTGAAGAGTCAACTCCAGGGGGACGTTCATGGCTGGCAAGGCAACACTTCAGAAGCAAGAGACCATCCAAGATGCGGATCTGGGTCCGCAGTCCCAGGATCAAGGGGTCGCCTTCCTGGATCAGGGAATGGATCCAGTCCAACGCGCCGCGATGTATGGGAATGGGGCAGCGGGGGACGCGCTGGCGAAGCGACAGGGCAAGAGCGGAGCCGCCGTCGGCGAAGGCAGCGATGAGGGGGTGGAGACGCAGAGCAGCCCCACCGAGGATGGCGGGGGCATCACCACTGACGACGGCGATTCGGGCAGCTCAGGGCTCAACGCCGGAGGAGAGCCAGGGAAGCCCCTGAGCGTCAACGTCCACACCGTCAGCATGTCGTCGATCTCGTGGATCCCCGAATCCGCTGGCCTGCCGGTACATGATGAGCAACCAGCCAGTCAGTATCAATCGGGCCTGGTCACCCCCAGCGAGTACCGATTCTGCAATCGCTTCACAGTCACGCTCCGGGTTGAGGAGTTTGCCGACCGCTACGACCTCTACGCTACGATTGCTGAGCAGTCCTTGATGGGTACGACCCACGGCGTGCCGGCCTTGAAGTACAACACCGGCCTGTCCCTGTCGGCGGTGGCGGTGGGCACACACGGCGGCGGTTTCGCAGCGCAGTCCATCGTCGGAGCCCGCACCGCTCTGCCGAACCCGGGCGGGTTCAACCCCTTCAGCGACGAGAAGATCAAGTTCCCACCCATCTGGACCCAGCTCAACCTCACCTTGTACCAGGACGGACACGTCGAGCAGGAGCGGGCGAGCGCCTGGAGTCACTTCCCTCAGCACTACGTCTATGACCACAACGGCTCCCTCATCAGCCAGAACACGCCGGACTACGCGGAGTGGCACCGCTCTGGCTGGGGTAACGGGCGACGCACACCCGGCCGGAGCGGTCCTTCCGATCACACCGGAAACCCATGGGACTCCCATCAGTGGGGGAGCTCCTGGCTGAACACGGGTGACCCCCATACAATATGAGCTCACACCTTGCATGCGTGGTCGGTTGTACGGATGCTCCATGAACAGCGAGGCACCGCCAATGCTATCTGAAGCGTGGCGACTGCTCTGGCGGCCTGGTGAGTGGTCGGAGACCCACACGGAGTTGCCCCGAGCGGCGCTCCTGCTGGTAGGCTGCGGGGCTGGCTGGCTTGGGCTGATTGTCTGGACCATCCTCCTCTCGACCTGGTGGATCCCCAAGGAGAAGATCCTCACCAGCGTCGTGCCGGTCATGCTCGCGCTCCCCTTTCTGCTCGCGCTCCTCTCGTTGGCGCAGGGGGCGCTCGTACACCTGCTGGCGTCCCAGCTCTCGGGTCCTGCCCCAGCTGGTGGCGGCGTCCTCGCTCCTCGCATCGGGGGGGCCGGAGCGCTGGGCTACGTCGGCCTCATCGTCCCGGTTCTGTCGCTCTGTCTGGGTCCCGGCTGGTTCGTCGTTGGTCTCCTCCAATACCGCATTCTGCGCTCCATCGTCCCCCCCGTCTATGGGCTCGAGCCGAACTCTGCGCGCTGGATTGCCTTTGGCGCGACGGCTCCGCTCGTGGTCTGGGGATCGGCCAGCACGCTGATGTTCGTCCCCTTGTTCTTCCTCTGAGGGCGCGGGTCGTCAGCGAAACCCACTCCACCTTCGGTTACCCCCTGTGCCCGTTGATGTAGCTCGTGAGGGCCCCCCAGAGCGGCTCCTTTGGAGGAGGCCTTTTCGTCGGAGTTGGACGGCAGCCGAAGCCTCGGCGGTGCCTTGGGGAGGCCTTCTGCTGTTGCCCGGTCGCTCCGGTGAGCTCCTGGCGTTGGACGCGGCCACAGGCGTCGCCCGCTGGAGCAGGCGTCTTCCTCCTGGGGTACGCAGCACGCCGGCCGTCTCGGGCGGGGTCGTCTACGTGGGGACGGGGAGCCCCGGTTTGTGTCGCATACCCTGGCGCTTCAGCTTCGCTGCTCTGGATGTGTTGACAGGCGAGCTGCGTTGGCGTCGGCGCCTGTCCTCACCGGTCGCAGGACAGCCGCTTGTGGACGGGGACAGCGTCTTCTTTGGCGCGGAGGATGGCGTCCTGCGTTGTCTGTCTGCAGAGCGCGGGGAGCTGCGCTGGCAGTGTTCGCTTCACTCGCCCCTGCGGTGGGCCCCTGCCTCTGAGGGGCGACTCTTTGTTGGCACCGCGGGCGGCGAGCTCAGCTGCTTGGACCCCAGCTCCGGCGAGCAGCGATGGTGTATCGAGCTGCCAGGAGCGATCGAACGACGCGTGGATGTTCACGGCTCTCACCTCTCCGTGGTGACCTCAGAGGGCTGGATCTTCCTGGTGAACGTGGATGGACAGGTGCTCTGGGAGCGCCTGATCGCAGGGCATCGCCCCTCTGCCCCTCGGGCCTGGCGCGGGCTCGTGTTGCTCGGTGGCGGCTCTCCGGACGAAGCCACGTCAGGGCTGTACGCGCTGGACATCACAGATGGTCGGATCAGGTTCTTCGTCCCTGTGCGCGGATGGGCTCGGGGGTGCCCGCACGTCGAGGGGGACGCCGCGTACCTTGGGACCACGTATGGTGCCGTCGCGATCGACTTGAGACAAGGGCTCGAGCAGTGGACCTTCGACACGGAGGGACACCTGTATTCCTCTCCCACTGGCGCAGATGGGCGCTTGTTCCTGGTCGCTCAGGATGCCTGCTACGCCGTCACCACCGCAGCGTTGCGGGGTGAGGCGGGGACCTGACTCGGCTCAGGCAAGGGGCGTTGTGGCCACTCAGAAGTCGAACCTCGGGCGCTGGCAACCACGCACCGCAGACGGCAGGTCTCCAGGGCGCGGCCCCGATCCGGAGAGCGCGCCCCCTCCCGAACGTCCGATGGGTGCGAGGCCGGCGCGCAGGACCGGACGAGCCTGACACGCAGCGGCGCAGACGTCCGCCACGCCGAGCACCCTCTCCGACGACGAGGATGGAGACATGGCCCAGATCGGCGCCCGCTCACCCGCCCCAGTTCCCGCCCCCTTCGTCCCGAGCGCCGATCACCCAGGGTGAACCCCGGACCTCGAACCACACCCGGTGCATCCAGGCCTGCTCCTCGGGCACGAAGCCGATCCCGGTGATGCGCTCCAGCTCGTAGCCCACCCCGAAGCGCCCGGCCTCGGGGCGCACATACCAGCCCCGGACCCCGAAGCGGCGGCGCTGCTCGTCCACCTGGAGGGTGAACACGGTGTCCTGGACCACCTCGACCACCCCCACCCGGCGGACCTGCTCGGTCCAGGCCTCCACCCCCCAGGGGCCCGGGAACACGGTGACCTGGGCCCACAGGGTCTCCTGATCGCCGCCGTTGACGTGGCCCAGCCAGCGGCCATCCTGGGAGAAGCCCTCGTGATAGACCCGATGGCCTCGGTACCATCGGAAGGTGTCGTCCAGGAGGCGCGCGTACTCGGCGGTCACGGCGACGGGCCCTGCGCTGACCTCGGCGCCGAAGAGGTTGGCGACGCCGGCCAGCGACGGGCGGGGGATGGGCCCGAAGCGGCGCACGATCATGTCGTCGCCGCCGTACTGGGTGTAGACCTCCACGTAGTCCAGGACGGGCATCCAGCGGCCCAGGGGCACGCACAGGCGGGCGTCCAGGGCGGCGATCTCGTCCTGATCGGGCTCGCTGCGGTCGGGGTCGTCGTAGACGTGGGGGTCCAGGGGCAGGATGAGCTGGCCCACCCCCGGCCAGGGGCGCCCCTCACCGGCGAACAGCGAGGCCCGGCTGGCCCCCAGCTCCAGCCAGGGCGCGGGGCTCCACCGGAAGTCCATCCACAAGAGCCCCGGGCGGTCCACGTCGGCCCGCTCCCGCTGGAGCCAGCCCGCGCCCACATCCGCCCGCAGGCGCCCCAGCTTCCACACCGAGCCCTCCAGGGCCAGGCTGCCCGCCGGGAAGGGCCAGGCGTCGTCGCCCAGGATGAGCGCGCCGTGGCGGCCGGGGCCCAGCCAGCGTCGTTCCAGGCCAAAGCCTACCCGCAGCGGCCCGTGGTGCAGCCCCGCCCAGGCCGTGGGGACCGCGAAGGCCACCGGCTGGCTGCCCCCGACGAAGTCCCCGCGCGCCTCGGCGGTGATCCGGGCCTCGATCCAGGGGGAGCTGGCGCTCAGGGTCGCCCCCAGGCGCGGGGAGAGGAGCCCGTCCTCGGCGTCGCCCAGCAGGCCCTGGGTGCGGCCGTTCCCCACGGCCAGGCGGCCGTAGCCCCGCACCCCCAGCACGGGCCGCCACCCCGGCGGCGGGTCCTCCAGGGCGAACCCCTCGGGGTCGGTCTCCCGGCGGACCAGCTCCTCGACGCCGCCGTAGTAGTCGTGGCCGATGCGCTGGTCGTCGAGGGCGCGGGCCCACACCTCCGGGCCCCGCTCCATGGCGCCATACAGGACGGGCAGCTCCTCGGTGCGGGCCATGCGGCCGTACAGCGCCTCGATCGGGTCGTCCGCCGGGGCGGACAGCGCCAGGGGGGCCAGCAGCAGAGAAAGGGTCAGCGGTGACACGGCGGGCAAGGTAGCATCGAGGAGGAGACGCTTGCATCCCTCTGCATGTCCTGATCCTCCAAGCCGCCATCCTCGTCGCCGCTGCGCAGGCCCCTCCTGAGGGGGACCTCGCCCTGGGCATCTCTGCGCCGGAGCGCGTGTCGCTGTACTGGTACGAGCAGCCCACGGTGGACCGCCTGGCCCCCGTGCACCCCACGCCACTGCTGCGCCACCGCGAGCTGATGGACGAGGTCAGCGCCGGCCGCTACGCCAGCCCCATCTACCGGGATCCCTGGTCCCGCATGGAGGTCCACTGGGCGCTGGCGTCGTGGGGCGTGGACGGGGTCTACCTGAGCCCGGACCAGCAGGTCCGCTACCGGGATCTGGCCGTCGCCGCGGCCGGGCTGGCCGCCCAGGACCTGTTCAACGAGTACATCGACCAGTCCCCCGAGCTGGTGCAGCTCCGCGGGCTGGTGCGCACGGCCTTCGCCCCCAGCCTGGAGCTGAGCCGCACGCCCCACGGCACGCGGGTGCGGGCCAACGACAACTCCCCCGCCGCACGGGCCAGCACCAACGCCGCCCGGTTCGACGAGCCCCCGCCCCGGCTGGGTCCGCCGCCCCCCAGCTTCCGCATGACCAGCGGCTGGGCCCTGCGCAGCGCCGACGACAACGACCCCGAAGCGCCGTTCTGGCTGTCGTGGAGCGCGACGCTGACGGCCCGGAACCTGGGGGTCGACGGGGCGCGGCTCTCCGTGGAGGTCGTGCAGCTGGGCATCGACGCGTCGCTGCCGTCCGATCTGGCGATGGCGTGGACCTTCTCGCTGCGTGAGCAGCTCATCGACGGCTGGTACTGGCAGGCCGAGGCCCGCTCCAACCCGGGCACCTGGGACCCGCGGTACCTGCGGGGGGGCTTGAGCTGGCAGTTCCTGCCCGTCGACCCGCGCTGGCTGGTCCGCGCCGACTGCACCTACGGCTTCGAGCGGCCCGGTCGCCCCGACGAGCGCCGGGTGGACCTGCGCGTGATGTGGAACGGCCGCTGGGTCACCCCGGCCGCGCCGGACCGCTGGCCCCTGGGGGAGCAGCTCGACGCCCCAGGCTCCACCTGGCCGGCGCACCCGCCTGCGGGCCCGAACGCGGTGAGCCAGAAGGTGCACACGCCGTGGGTGGTGTCGGCGGAGTAGGGGGGCGCCGGGGCGTCAGTCGTTGGCCGCGCCGGCCTCGATCCACGCCTGAACCATCGCCGCCTCGGTGTCGAGCCCGCCGCTGGGGGGCGGCATCGGCTCGCCCGCCGCCGCCGAGAGGCCGAGCATCTTCCACAGCAGGTAGCTGTTGTCGGGGTCGCCGGGGACGATGAGGGTCCGGGAGGGGTCGCCGGTCGAGGCGGCGTTCACCAGCCGATCGTAGTCACCGTCGCCGTCCAGGGTCAGCCCGCCCGTACCCGTCCCGTGGCAGCTGTTGAAGCCGCAGGACTGGACGAGCATGGTGTCGACCTCGGTGAAGGTCGGCGGGCTGCTGTCGACGGTGTCCTTGTCGCCGCAGGCGGCGAGGGTGAGGAGGGCGAGCGGGATCAATCCGGCTCGCAGATCAACGCGACGACGGTGGGATAGGCCATGCCAACACCAACGCACATCTCCTCCGGGAAGCTCAGGTTGTGGTCTGTGTCGTTGTACCAGTTGCAGGTCGTCGTGAAGGACTCACCGGCCTGCACCATGAATTCACCGGGCTCGAAGCCGGTCCGGGGCGGTTGATCCCGGAAGAGGATCTCCCAATCTCCGACCTCGTAGATTCGCTCGGTCGACCCATCGAGTTTGTGATGATCGATCGTGACTTCGGTCCCCCACTCATGCATATGTCCGAAGATACTGAGTAGGTTGATATCCTGTTCGAACGTACAGGTCACCTCAACCGACTGCTCTCCCGGCCCGAGGTCGAAGTCCACGTCTGTGTGTACCCATGGGGCCGCCCAGGTCTCAACCTCCACTTCAGGTACCACTTCCAGGTTGATCACATCATTGACCAGGATGGAGTCGGGTAAGGGATTGATATAGTGCGATTGGACCAGAATCCGGGATCCACTCTTCAACTTCGTCGCCATACCTTCGGGAAATTCAACTGTTTGCGACCCAATTTGGAGGTTATCCGCAAACAGCAGGGGATCCAGATTCTCCATCCCAAGATCTTCGGAATCGGTACAGTCCCAGACATAGCCATCCGGGAAGTCATCATCGTCCGTGTTGGAGACCATGATGACAGCATGATGCCCATAGTCAGGGTTCTGAAGGAACTGGCCGGCAGTGACCCCGATGGTGGGCCCTTCGTAGGTGGTCACCCAGCAGGTGGACTGGTCGGAGTACCCGGGCACCACGATGTCAGCCGGCGCGAACTGCAGCCCCCCCTCCGAAGGCGCGGGGTACTCAACCCGAAGGTCAAGCGGCTCGTCCTCGTCGACCGGACCTTCAGCCGTGCAGGCCAGCGCGAGCAGGGTCAGGATCATCGTGCACCTCGATTCAAGGGTTGAGCAGACCGAAGTAGACCTCGGCCTCGGTGGTCGTGTCCGCCACCACGTCGAAGTCGTTGTCGTTGGGGAGGGTCACCGGGTCCTTGTTGTCCGGCCGCCGCCCCTCCTCGGTGGAGTTCGCGTCGGAGTCCAGGAAGCCGAGGATGACGACCTCGATGCCGGGCAGCTCGCCCGTGGTGTAGAGCACCGTGGTGGGGCCGCCGCTGGTGAGGTCCACCGTCTCGACGAAGACGTCCTCCAGCCCCACCGCGCCGTCGTCCGGGCCCGCGCCGGTGACCTCGTCGCCGCGCCAGATGGTGCCGTAGAACGAGCCGACGCAGGGCTCCTCCATCACCGCCCGGTGGTCCTCGTCGATGTTGAAGGTCAACGCGAGGATGCCCACGCCCGGATCGGTGTCCGCAGGCACAGAGTCATCGGTTGTTGAGTCGTCGGTCTTGTCAGCGCCGGTGCAGGCCAGCGCGAGGGCGAGCAGGAACATCGGATCCAGGGGCGGGAGGCGGCGCATTCTACCACGGGACGGGGCTTCACCAAAGCGCCAAGCGGCACCCCGGCGCTGGCGCAAGCCGGGAACCGAGGCGGCACCGGGGATGTCGATGGTCGCATGCGAACCGCCCTGCTCCTGACCGCCCTGACCGCCTGCACCGCCCCCGAGGCCGCCCACGCCCCTGCCGGCCCCCCCGAGCCGCCCCCTGCCAGCGCCGCGACCCCGGATCGCACCTGCGCGCTGGTCCGCACGCCCTTCCTCGACGACGACCGCCGCAGCTACGCCGTCTTCAAGGGCCGGCTGCGCTCCGGCTTCGGCGACTACCGGGGCAGCTACGTCGAGGGCCACAAGCACGCCGGGGTCGACCTGGAGACGACCTTCGCCGAGCCCGTCCATCCCATCTGCACGGGCCGGGTGGTGGACATCCACCTGGGCAGCCCCCACCGCACCATCGTCCTCGGCCACGTCACCCCCGAGGGCGAGCGCTTCTGGTCCAGCTACAAGCACGTCGAGGACATCCAGGTCGCCCGGGGCGACTGGGTCGACCCCGACACCCCGCTGGCCCGGGTCTTCGACGACGCCGAGCAGAAGGCCGCGCCCTGGGCCCTCAACCACCTCCACTTCGAGATGCGGCGCAGCGTGGCGGACAACGGCGCCGCGAGCTGGACCTCGATGACGATGGAGGAGCTGGAGCGCTACGCCTTCGATCCGGACGCCTTCTTCGAGGCGCGGCTGGAGCCTTGAGCGCTGCGGCTCAGCACCCCCACCCCGCCAGGGTCACCGGCGTGCTCCGCATCGTCGCCCTGCCCAGCTCCACGACGACCCAGCCGGTGAGGCGGTCCTCGAAGTACTGCGGCACGACGGCCACGTAGCGGTCGCCCCCGGGGCGCTCGAACCAGACCGCCTCGTGCTGGGGCGCCTGGAGGGAGTCCGCGTAGTGGACGCCGCCGACGGTCAGGTTGAGCCCGAAGGTGCCCTCCACCCCCCACACGATGCGGACCCGATCCCAGGCCATCGTCTCCACGAAGTGACCGAGCTGCCGGGATTGCGCGCCCACCGGGGCGGCCATCACGGGCGCCACGACGACGTCGTCCCCAACCGGGGTGGCCGGCATCGGCTCGACCGGCCGGGAGACGTAGAGCGTGCCTTCGGTCTCGCAGGGGCCCAGGATCACTTTCTTCTCCACCTCGCAGATGGCGTCGCAGGTGCCCGGGGTGTAGGCGTTCGCGCCCTCCTCGTTCCAGGTCTCGGTGGCGAAGGGGGTCACGAAGGGGCTTCCCTGGATGGGCACGAGGTGGTCGCCCTCGACCCGGAGCCAGGTCCGGGCGCTCAGGTCCAGGAGCTGGCGCCGGGTGCCGTCCCAGACGTGGCGGTCCTCGAAGCGGTCCTCGGTGAGCAGGCCCAGGTATTCCACCCGGCCCCCCGCGCACATGGCCAGCTCGGTGCCCGCCGGCTCCACCCAGGTGCCCCCGTTCTGCTCGATCTCCCGCTTCAGGAGCCGCTCGTGCCAGGGGTCGGTGGGGTCGATGGCCAGGGCGCGCTCCAGCCAGGCCTGGCGCTCGTCGGGGTCGCCGCTCTTCTCCCGGGCGAGGCGGGCGTCTGCGGCGGTCAGGGCCTCGGTGTCCAGGAACGCGCCGGCCACCCAGCCCTCGACCGGGTGCTCCGGCGGTCGGTCGAGCAGCCGCACCCGAACCCGCTCGCCGTCCTCCTCCAGGACCTCGACGGGGGTGTTGATGCGGATCCAGGCCGAGACGGCGTCCGCGTCGGGGCCAGGGTGCAGGGCGAGCAGCGAGGCGTGCACGAAGAGCATGGGGACCTCCGGGATGCCCCCTTCGGAAGCAAGCGGCGTGCCAGCGCAGCGGCGCCCGGCGGGGTCATAAGTCTACAAATCGCAGATCGAGTTGTAGATTCAGCCCGTGATGATCCAGGCCGCGAAGGTGAACGGCAGCACGCCCGCGGTCTCGCCGTCCGGGGAGCGCAGCGCCTCGTCGCAGGTCCCCTCGCCCTCGGCGAGCTGCACGGTGAAACGGTCGTCAGTGGGGACCACGTTGTAGGCGGTCATCTCGACGGTGCAGGCCTCTGCGACCCAGCTCCCGGCGTCCGCGTCGGCGACACTCAGCGCGGCGTCGGCCTCCCCCAGCTCACCGACCGGCAGGTCGTAGACCGTCACCACCACCAGCGTGGTGTCGTGGTTGAGCCCCCAGGAGGTGAGGCCCGCCGTCGCCGAGCCGTGGCAGCCGTTGAGCTGGTCGCCGTCGAGGTCCACGATCAGCTCGGTGCTGCCCGTGAGCCCGCCGGAGAAGCCCACACGGGCACCCCACCAGGCGCAGTCCTCGTAGTCGTCATCAGCGGGCGCATCCTTGCCGGCGCAGGCGACGAGCCCGGCGGCGAGCAGCGAGGCTGAAATGAGGCGAAGGAGAGGCACGGCGGCTCCATCTCGTCAGGCGCCCCGATCCTACCCGATCGGAGCGTTGACCGGCTGGATTCGCGCCTTGGGCTGTGGTTGGATCGGGGGACCATCCACCCCCGGAGGCCCGCCATGTCGCTCGTCCAGGACACGCTCCTCGTCTCGCTCGAGCTTCACACCGCCGAGGCCACGGGGCACGGCGACCCGCTCACGGCCCGCATGGAGGTCGGCGGATGAACGCGCTGCTCGCGCTCGCCGCGCTGCTCACCGCGTGCGACAACACACCCCCCGCCGAAGGCGACGAGCCCGGGGAGTGCAGCGACGGCGTGGACAACGACGGCGACAGCCTGTTCGACTGCCAGGATCCGGGCTGCGACGGCCGCCCGGGCTGCCCCGAGGACACCGGTGCGCCTGATGATACAGGCGATACAAGTGATACAAGCGACACGGGTGATACAAGCGACACCGGGCCCACCGATCCCTTCCACCAGATCGTCCACCTCACCGACGGCTACATCTACACCACGCTGAACGCCCCTGAAGCATTCACATGCTACACCGTCGGTGAACCCTGGCTCACTGAATCGCCGCACGCCTCCTGCATCCAGGAGCTGCCTTGGGGGGGCGAGGTCGAGGACTTCGAGACCGGCCACGGCGTCGAGGCCGTCACCGTCCAGCTCTTCTTCGACGACGCATACGGCGCCGCGCCCGACGCCGAGCGGGTCTCCGACCGGGACGGCCGGCTCGCGCCCGAGGGAGCGGCGCCGAGCTGCACGCCGCTGGCCGTGGCCACCTTCACCGACCCGGCGCTGAACAACACGAAGCTCACCGTGCAGGCCCACGCCATCGCGCCCCCCAGCGCCATCGACCAGATCACCTTCTCGTCGATCTCGACCGCGACCTTCAACGTCATCCCCTCGCTGCTGGGCATCTCCGTGCAGCAGGGCCAGGGCGTCGCGATGGGCCGGGTGCTGGACTGCGACGACGCCCCCGTGGAGGGCGCGATGGTCATCGCCCGCTCCCCCGACGGGCAGTACCCGCCCCAGTCGGTCCGGTACTTCCGCCAGGAGTTCCCCAACCGCGACCAGGACGGCACCTCCGACGACGGCCTGTGGGCGGACGTCAACGTCCCGCCCGGGGACATGGTGATGGAGGCCTGGGTTTGGGACGGCCAGCGCCACGTGCGCGTCGCGGCGTCGCCGCTGGGCGTGATCGCCGACTCGATCACCCTGGTGGACCTGCGCTTTGGCCACGGGGACGGCCTGGTGTGGCCCGAGGAGTGCCTGAGCATCTGCCCCTGAGCGGCATGTCCCCCTCGCCCACCGCTCTCCCTGTCCTCTTTCATTGACCGGTCGGCCGGTCAATGATACTTCTACTCAAGAGGTGCTCATGACGACAAAGCGCGACCGCCAACGCGAGGCCACCCGGGCCCACATCCTGGAGGTCGCGCTCCAGTGCTTCTCCGAGCGCGGGTTCAACGGCACCTCGATCGCCGAGATCGCCCGACGCGCGGGGGTGTCCAAGGGGCTGGTCCACCACCACTTCCCCCGGAAGGACGACCTGGTGGAGGCCGTGGTCCATCTGCGCGTGTCGGAGGTGGGGGGCCTCGCGGCCGAGCTGCCCGAGGGCCTGCCCCCGGCCGAACGCCTGGCGGGGTTCGCCCGCGCCGTGGTCACCCAGGTCGAAGCCGACCCCGCCCGCTTCCGCCTCTACCTGCGCGCCCTCACCGACGACGAGACCCGTACCATCGCGGGGGGCTTCGTGCAGGACCGCCGGGCGTGGACCGCGCTGTTCCAGGCGCTGGGCGCCCCTGATCCTGAGCTGGACGCCCGCTTCTTCCAGGTCGGACTGCTCGGTCTGCTGGCCCACCGCGTCCTCTCCCCCCACCCCGTCGACACCGCGCCCCTGGTCGAGCGGCTGCTGGCGGCGGTGCTCCCTCACCCCCCGGACCGGAGCTGGAGCCCATGCCCCCCGTCTCCCTGACCGCGCCGTTCGTGCAGGCGCTGCTGGTGCTGCCCTTCTTCGTGATGGGCCTCTCCCACATCGTTCAGCCTGCCATGTGGCGGGAATACTTCCTGGGGCTGCACGCCCAGGGGCCCCCGGGGCTGGTCACCCGCACCTTCTCCTTGGAGCTGTGGTCGGCCCTGCTCATCGTCACCTTCCACCAGGTCTGGGGGGGGCCGGCGGTGGTGCTGACCCTGTACGGTCACGCCCTGATGACCAAGATCATCCTCTCGATGCTGGCGCCGAGGCTGGGGCTGCGGTCCCTGGCGCTGGCCGGAAAGGGGGACAACGGCTTCAGGGCCGGGGGCGTGATGCTCATGGCGCTGGGCGCGCTGGACCTGTGGGTGCTGATCCGCGCGGCGTGAACACGTCACCTCGGCGTCCCTTGAGTTGTTGCATGCTGTAACATCCAAGCCGAATCCCTGGGGGCAGGTTGTACCCAGGGTCGACGACGGCCCACAAACAACCGCCTGAAAGACGCCGGGGAAGGGCGAGATGGCCGACGGTCGTCCGTAGGGATCGCATATCGACTGGAGAGCATCATGACCCATTGGATGCGCGCCACGACTCTGTTCGTGATGATGGCTGGTACCTCCACCGCGCTGGCGGCGGACGCCGACGGCGACAGCGTGGACGACTCGGTGGACAACTGCCTGGGGGTATGGAACCCGGAGCAGACGGACACCGACGGCGACACGCTCGGCGATGACTGCGACGTGGTGGTCTACACGGACGCCCTGATCGGCTCGGTGCCGGCGGGGCAGCGGGTCGAGGCCACCGACGCCCAGGCCGTGCGGATCGCCGAGATCATCAACAACACCGCCTCCGACGAGCCGGTGGCGCTGGTGGCGAACGATCCGCGGATCCTCCTGGACGAGACGTCCTTCGTCATCCCGGCCGGGGAGTCCTACTCCGTCTTCGCGGGCATCGACACGCAGGGCATGGAGGCCATGGTCGCGTCGGGCGACGTCACGCTGAACGGAGAGGTCGACATGTTCGGGTCGACCTGGTCAGACTCGAGCACCGCCGAGCTGGCGATCTTCGACTTTTCCTTCGGGGACTGCTCCTGGCAGGTCCACGTGGACTCCGTGTACGGGATCAACGTGAGCGACGAGTGGACCAGCGACAACAGGCTGGAGATGACCTCGGAGTTCACGATCACCTCGTCGTCGGGCTCGTCGGTGGTGACCCGCGGGTACGAGATCGACACCGGCGAGACCCAGTACCTGGGCGACCTGCTGGCCTCCGGGACGACCGGCATCGGCGCCCAGGTCGAGATCCCCTGGCGGGTCGGGCACCGGGACAGCGACACCGGCCCCGACGACACCGGCACGGGCTCGGGCGTCTTCGACTTCGTGTGCAACAAGCAGGGCGGTCAGAAGGTCTTCGACCACGAGATCGGCTTCGACAACGACAACAGCCGCCTGGAGTACACCTTCGTGGTGGACTGGAAGTCGGACGGCTGCAGCACCGGCGGCAGCGGCGGGGCCAGCGCCGGCGTGCTGGGCCTGCTTCTGGGCCTGATCCGGCGGCGGCGACGGACGCTCGCCTGAGCGCGGCGGGCCGGGGGCGCTTCGGCGCTCCCGGTCACCCCTCCGGCGCCACCAGACCGGGCACCCACTGGAAGAAGTCCAGGAAGGGGTCCCGCTCCTCCGCGCCCGGGTACCAGACCATCTGGCGGACCGCGACGAGCCGCGCCTGGGGCAGGACCACGAGCCGCTGCCCCAGGTCGCCGTCCGCGCGCAGGCCGATGAGCCGGCCCTGGGCGTCGACCATGCGCCACCAGCCGAAGCCATACACCTCGAATCCGGCGGTGGTCTGCCCGAGCCGCTCCACTGTGTCGGGTGTGAGCAGAGCCTCTCCCCCCATGCGCCACCTTCGACCAGCAGGATCCCGAGCTTGAGCAGGTCATCCGCCCTCAGCGACAGGCCCGCGGCGGCCCGGGCGACCGCCGGGAGCAGGTTGTACGCCGCGTTGTTGTAGACCATCTGCGCGCCGGGGGCGGCCTCGGCCATCGCGGGAACGAAGTCCCCCACCGGGACGTCCAGGTCGGGCAGCCGCCCCTCCTGGTGCAGCCAGGCCAGCCCCAGGGCCACGATGGACCTGGTGACCGACATCGTCTCCAGCGGCTTGGGCTCGGGCGGCCACTGCACGACGGTCTCGCCGTCCCGCCACACGATGAGGGCGTCTGTGCGGGCGTCCTGGGCCCGCTACGTCATGCCTGCGCGCAGGGCCGCCACCGAGCCGGTCTGCACGTCGGGGGCTGACCGGACCCCTTCGCAGCATCGTCACCCCACGGTCAAACGCCTCAGGCAGCGTTGCGCTAGGAGATGGGGTCCAGATGACGCCAGAGCAACCTGTCGGTCCCCGTTCCCCCAACACGCCGCGCGGCGGCGAGGGCACCGATCCCCTCATCGGACAGTCCATCGCCGGGCGCTTCCTGGTGCGCTCGCTCATCTCCCGGGGCTCGATGGGCAAGGTCTTCCTGGCCGAGCAGCAGCCGCTGGGGCGCATGGTGGCGCTCAAGGTGCTCGACGTCCGGGTCCGGGGCGACCACGAGGACGACGCCTTCGACCGCCGCTTCGTGAACGAGGCCTCCGCGCTGGCCCGCCTCCACCACCCCAACACGGTGCGGATCTACGACTACGGCGTCTGGGAGGGGCTCACCTGGCTGGCGATGGAGTACATCCAGGGCGACACCCTGAGCGCGCTCCTGCGTGACGGGCCGCTCGACCCCTCCCGGGCGCTGCGTATCGCCACCCGCGTCTGCGCGTCGCTGAACGAGGCCCACGCCGCCGGCATCATCCACCGCGACCTCAAGCCCGGCAACGTGCTGATCCGGAGCACCCCGTCCGACGGCGAGGAGGTCGTCAAGGTCGTGGACTTCGGGCTGGTGAAGGACATGGAGGACGGCTCCGACCTCACCGCGGCGGGCCTCATCATGGGCTCGCCGCTGTACATGGCCCCCGAGCAGGTCAAGGGCCTCAAGGTCGACCCGCGCGCCGACCTCTACGCCCTGGGGGTCATGCTCTACCGGATGCTCACTGGGGTGCCGCCGTTCCAGGCCGCGGGCACCGTCGGGGTGCTCGTCGCCCACGTCAACACACCCCCGCCGCCCTTCTCCACCCACGCGGACGCCCCGGCCCTGCCGCCCTGCGTGGAGTGGACGGTGATGCGCTGCCTGGAGAAGAGCCCCGACGACCGCTTCGCCGACGCGACGGAGCTGAAGCGCGCCCTCCGCGCCTGCCGCCTGGCGTTGGAGGACCCGACCCTCGCCATGGTGTCCCTGGAGCTGCAGGACGGCCGTCTGGTCCAGCTCGCCGATCTCAACGAGACCAGCCAGTCCTCGTCCACGATGTTCCGGGCGCTGCTGCGCACCCACGTCCAGGATGAGCCCGAGCGGCGCGGCCCGGGGCGCGCCGCCCTGTTGCTGGTGTCCGTGTTGTTGCTGGCCGGCGTGGTCGCGGGCGCACTCGGAGTGCTGCTGTTCGCACGGGACCAGGGGGTCGAGGCGGGGAAGGCCGCCGGTGAGGTCGCCGCGCCGGTCACGGCTCCCCCTCCTCCGGAGGTTGGCGAGGCCAGCGAGGCGCCCGTTGAGCCGCCCTCCGGGCCGATCGAGCCCGCTGAAGCGGCGCCCGGTGCGCCCGAGGCGGCGCCCGCGGCGCGTCCGGTCCGGCCCCCACCCGTGACGGCCGCGCCCCCGAAGCCCGCGGAGCCGACCGCCCAGGCCGCCTCGGCGCCCGCCGCCCCGACCGATCCGCCGGAGACCGCCCCACCCCCGGCTGAAGCGCCGGCTGAGGACGACTTCTCGATTCCGACATCAGACATCGTCGACCCCTGGTCCGAGTGACCCCGGAGATGCCACCGTGCCCATGCGATTGAGGACCCTCGCCGTGCTGCTCCCGCTCGCCCTCGCGGCGCCCGGCCTGGCGCACGCCCAGGATGACGCCGCCGAGGAGCAGCGCGCCAAGGAGCTGTTCTACAACGGCCGCGACCTGTACAACGAGGGCCTCTACCAGGAGGCGATCCTCGCCTTCGAGGAGTCCTATCGGCTCAGCGGGCGGCACGAGCTGCTGCTCAACATCGCCAGCGCCCAGGAGCGGCTCGGCCAGGTGCAGGAGGCGGTCGACACCCTCAACCGCTACCGGGCCTACGCCCCCGCCGACGAGCGCGAGGCCCTGGAGCGCCGCATCCGCAACCTGGAGCGCCGCCTGGCCGAGGAGGCGGAGAACCAGCCGCCGGAGCCGGTCGCCCAGCCCGCCCCCGCCCAGCCGGACCCGGTGCCCGTGCCGGTGAAGTCCCCCGTGACCCGCCAGGCCCCCCGCTGGGGGCTGGTGGCCGGGGGCGCTGCCACCGCCATCGGCTTCGGGGCCACCGCCGCAGCCACCTGGGGCCTCAGCCGTACCTGGATCGCGGAGGGCGACCAGGAGACCTACGAGGCCGTGCGCCCGTTCAACAACGCCTCGCTGGCGCTGGTCGGCGTGGGCGGCGGGGTCGCCGTCCTGGGCCTTGTCCTGCGCAAGGAGGTGCCGCTCGACGCCTCGGCCTCGGTGGTCCTGTGGGCCACCCCGCAGGATGAGGCGATGGTGTTCGGCGCCCGGTTTACCCCGCCGGTCGGGGGGGTCCGCTGATGCTCCCGCTCCTGCTGCTGGCCGGCTGCATGCTCCCGTGGGACCCGGCCTGGAACACCACTGACGCGGACGACTCCGCGCCCGCTGACGACAGCGCGGACACCGGGCCCTCGATCATCGAGGTGTCCGGCTCCATCGTCGGCGACACCACCTGGACCCCCGACAACATCTACGTGCTCCAGGAGCTGGTGTTCGTGGAGGGCAGCACCCTGCTCACCATCGAGCCGGGCACCACGGTCCAGGGCGTCAGCGGCTCGGCGCTGGTGGTGACCCGCGAGGCCAGCCTGCTGGCCAGGGGCCACGCCGACGCCCCCATCGTCTTCACCAGCGACCAGCCTGAAGGCAGCCGCGCGCCCGGCGACTGGGGCGGCGTGGTGCTTCTGGGGGACGCGCCCGTCAACCAGCTCCCCGCCCAGATCGAGGGCGTGCCGGCCAGCGACAGCCGGGGCGCCTACGGGGGCAGCGACGCGAACGGCACCTGCGGGACGCTGGAGTACGTGCGCATCGAGTTCGCCGGCTTCGAGGTGTTCGCCAACAACGACCTCAACGGCCTGACCCTGGGGGGCTGCGGCGCGAGCACCATCGTGCGCTACGTGCAGGTCCACCGCGGCTTCGACGACGGCGTCGAGCTGTTCGGGGGCACCGCCGACCTCCGCAACATCCTCATCACCCAGGCGGGCGACGACTCCATCGACTGGGACCAGGGCTGGACCGGCCGGGCGCAGTTCGTCATCGCGCAGCAGGCCCCGGACGACGGGGATCATGGCATCGAGGCCGACAACAACGAGGACGGCGTCGACCTCGAGCCCCGCAGCGCCCCCACGCTCTACAACCTGACCATCCTGGGCTCGGGCAACCCGGACATCGCGCAGCGCGGCATCCTGCTGCGGCTGGGCACGGCCGGCACGCTGCGCAACGTCATCGTGGCGGGCTCCACCACCGAGCTGCTCGACATCCGGGACGAGGCCACCGTCGCCCAGATCGACGGCGGCGCGCTGACCATCGACAACCTCATCGCCTTCGACATCGGCGCCAGCGGCGCCGACTTCTTCCGGCCCGAGACCGGCGCGGACGACGACGACGGCGGCTTCGATGAGGAGGGCTGGCTCACCAGCGTCGACCTCAACATCCGTCTGGGCACCGACCCGGGGCTGCCCCCGGCGGCCTTCGATCTGGCCGCGCCGGACTTCGTGCCGGCGGTGAACGGGGCGGCGGCCACGGGCGCGGCCTCTCCGCCCGAGGGCGAGTTCTGGGATCAGGCCGCGACCTACATCGGGGCGGTGCGGCCGGGCACGGCCACGCCCTGGTACGCGGGGTGGACGGCGTTCCCGGAGGACTGATCCGGCGGCACGGTCCGCCGCTCCGGTTCACGGACATCGCCAAGGCTGTCGGCGATCAGGGCCCCGCAGCCGGCCGACACGCTACGATCTCCGCAGGAGATCGCCATGAACCGCGCCACGCCGCTGCTGCTCGCCGCCCTCGCCGCCGCCCCTGCCTGGGCCCAGGACGACCCGGAGCCCGCCCCCGAGGCGGCGGACGCCCTCGACGCGCTGGAGGCCGACCTGGCGGCGGTCCGCGAGGCCCTGGCGGGCGCCCAGGCCAGCGGGGCCGAGGCTGAGGCGCGGCGGGCGGCCCTCGCGGCGCGGCTGGAGTGGCTCTCGGCGCTCATCGACGACGAGGCCGCGCCGGAGGCCCGGAGCGAGGCGGCCCGGTCCCTGGCGGCGGAGCCTTCGCCCGCCGACGTGCCCTTCCTGGACGCCGCGGTCCGCCACGGGCCCGACGCCGTGGCCATCGCCACGCTGGACGCGCTGGCCGCCTACGGGGATCAGCCCCGCACCCTCGACATCGGGCGGCGCGTGATGGGCAACCCCGGCCGCGCGGAGGCGGCGCGGCTGGCCGCGATCCGGCTGCTGGGCCGCATTCCGGGGGACGACGCGGGGCGGGCCCTCTACGCCTTCGCGGTGGACGACGGCCAGCCCACGGTGCTTCGGGAGGCCGCGCTGGCGGCGATGCGCGAGGGCCACGCGGCGCTGCTCGCCGAGCTGGGCGAGCCGGCCCCGCCCCAGCAGCGCAGCGGCCCCGAGGCGGGCATCGGGGTGGCGGCCAACACGATGGTGGGCGGGGTGCTGCTGTCCTCGGTCGGCGCGATGGGGCAGTCGGACGTGGGCGTGGGCATCGGCGGGGTGGGCGGCTCGCTCATCGGCCTCGGCACCGGGCTGACCTACGTGCTGACCCGGCCGGTCAGCCTCTCCAACAACCTCCAGTACGCCTCCGGGGCCGGCTGGGGGCTGGACATCGGCGTGCTGAGCAGCCTGGCCATCTACGGCGACCAGTACCCGGAGAGCCGCCCCAAGGTGAGCGCGGCGCTGCGGGCCGTGGGCACCGGGGTGGGCGCGGGGGTGGCCTACGCGCGCTTCAAGACCGAGCCCGAGCCCATCGACCTCGTAGAGAACAACGTCGCCACCTGGATCGGCCAGCAGGTGGGCTTCGCGGTCACCGACATGGTCCTGGACGCAGGCAATGGCTACAACGATCAGGTGTGGGACAACGACTGGTCCTTCCGGGCCGGCGGGGCGCTGACGGGGGCCGTCTCCGGGGGCATCGCGGGCTACCTCCTGCGGAACCGCTGGACGCTGGAGGGCCCCGACGCGGTGTTCGGCGGGGTGACCTTCGTGGAGGCCACCTGGATCGGGGCCTGGGTGCCCATCGCCCTCAAGGATCAAGGGCACCTGGGGGCGCCCCGGCTCGCCGGCCACCTGGGCGCGGCGGGGGCCTTCGCTCTGGCCGAGGCGTGGCCGGTCTCCACGGCCCGCTCCCTCTCGATGGGCTACGGCGGGGTCGCGGGCGCGGCGCTGGGGGCGGGGGTGCCGCTGCTGGGCCAGGGCGACAACCGGCAGCTCTGGGCGGCCTCCATCCTGGGGGGCACGGTGCTGGGCAGCGCGGCGGGCTTCGGGGTGGGCGACCGGCTGGACATGCAGGGCAGCGACTACGCCCTCGTCTACGTGGGGCTGCCCCTGGTGCTGGCCGAGACGGGCGCGCTGTCGGCGGTGGCCGCCGAGAAGGACCTCATCGACGGCCAGCAGGTCGGCGGGCTGCTGTTGACCGCCGGGGGCGTGGGCATGGCGGGGTTGCTGGGGCTGGGCCAGGTGCTCGACCCCGAGACCGGGCAGGTCGTCGTCACCGGCACCGCCGCCGCGTGGGGGGCCTGGTACGGCGTGCTCACGCCGCTGGCGTTCGGGGCCGACCTGGAGCCCGAGGACCGGACCCTCATCGGGGTCGCGACCGCCGACACCCTGCTGGTGGCGGCCGTGGTGGCCCAGAGCCCCGCCATCGGCCTGCAGCCCCGCAGCACGCTGTTTCCGCAGCTCGGGGGGGTCTCCGGGGCCACCCTGGGGGCCCTGATCGCCGGGCTGGCCACCTCCGAGCCCGAGCCCATCGCGGGGGGCGCGGTGGCGGGCAGCCTGGTGGGCTTCGGGGCCGGGGCCATCGCGGAGTGGCGGGTCTCCCAGCGGCGGGACGAGCGGGTCAGCCTCTGCGGTCCGCTGCCCCGACCGCAGCTTCGGGATCGCCTGCCCGGCGACTGGGGGGTCACCGGCGCGCCCTGGCTGTCCGAGGACGGCGCGCCAGGGGTGCAGGTGCAGCTCTACGGCGCGGGGTTCTGAATCAAGGCCCGCAGCGCCTCGGGCTGGCCGCCGTCGGTCCAGGCCATCAGCCAGCGCAGGATCGGCGCGAACAGGCCCCACAGGCCCCCGGGGGCGCATCTTGGACGGATTGCACATCCCGCGGAGGGGGCATCCGGTCTCGCCTGACCAACTGGGGCTGGGATCCCGCGCGGCGAATTGCGGTGGTGGTGACGGAGGATGTTGCCGCGTGACTCGGAACCCCAGCCCCGGGGTCGGCGCCCCTCCGTGAAGGGGGGCGGTCAAAGAATGACCGCGATGGCAAGCCCGACGCAACAAAAAAATGTCCGGCTTTCGTAAAGCGGACATTTTATGGCTTTCAAGCAGGACAATTTCGTTGAAATCGGACGCGGCGCTCGATGGTCCGGGCAGCGCGGAGGTCGGGCGTTCTCCGTTTGAGCGGGGGGCGCGGGCAGGTATGCTCGCCGGCAAAGGAGCGTGGACATGGCCATCCGTCGTCGCCCGGCGCCCGAGCGCCTCCACCCCGCCGAGCGCGCGCTCTCCGAGCACCTGCGGGCGCAGGCCAGCCAGGACGCCGCGCTGGGCAAGCTGGCCCTGCTGCGGGCCGCCGCCCACCTCGCCGACGCCCGGCGCTTCCCGCTGCCGGCGAAGGGCAGCGCGGAGTTCAGGTTCCATGAGCAGCTCCGCAAGGTGGAGCGCAGCCGGCTGGAGCGCATGGCCCGAAACGCCGCCCGCAAGCTCTCGGACCGGCGCTGGATGGCGACCACCTTCGGCGAGCTGGCGAAGCTCGACCTGCAGACGGACGCGCCGGTGGAGCGCCTGGCCGCGAAGCTCCGGCTGGACGCGCGCAAGCGGCTCCCGTCCCGCCGACGCCCCGCCAAGGGCGACTTCAAGGCGCCCGATCCGGCCGAGGTCAACATCCGCGCCGCCCAGCTCCCCGTGCTGCCCCTGGTGCCGGCGCTCACCGCGCACAGCCCCGGCGCGATCCTCGAAGCGGTCGCCGACCCCCGCGACAGCCTGCTGCTCGACCCGGTGGCCCGGCAGAGCTTCGTCAGCGCCATGGGCGCCATCTCGGCGAAGGTCAACAGCATCAAGGGCGCCGCTGTGGTGCTGGGGGATCCGGACACCGGCATCCGCACCCTCGGCGACGGCTGGTACGCCCGCCAGTATGAGAAGGGCGCCATCTACCACAAGCGCCCCGACCTCACCCTGGCCCTGTACAACGAGACCCTGGGCTACGACAGCGTCCCCCAGAAGTACCGGGCCCTCAACAGCCACGAGGGGCCTCTGGGCTTCCCGCTCACCGAGGTCATCGACGTGCCGTTCGAGCGAGGCCGCATGGCCCTGTTCGACCACGGCCTCATCCTCCACCGCTTCCCCTGGACGCTCCCCGCGACGTACATCGCGTCGTGGTCCATCGTCGGGTACTGGATGAGCGTGGGCGGGGCCGCCGGCTCGATGGGCTTCCCCATCGAGGACCAGCACGTCCGGCCGACCCTCGCGGGCGAGCCCGGGATCTGGGTCCAGTTCAACAACGGGCGCATCTACGACCACCCCGACACCGGCACGCACCTGCTGGAGTGGGGGCTGACGGTGACCTGGGGCCTGCACGCGGACGCGCTGGGCTTCCCCACCAGCGACGCGCGGGCGTTCGGCCAGGGGGCGTGGCGGCGGCAGACCTTCGAGGGCGGCGCGATCCACTTCCGCCGGGACACGTTCGAGCAGCGGCCCATCTGGGGGCGGCTGTGGGAGACCTGGTGGGCCCACCGGGAGGAGCCCGGCTTCGGCGGCCTCCCCGGCGCGCAGGAGCCCCTCCCCGGCGGCCACGGCTGGAAGGTGCACACGCCGAACTGGGTGCTGATGTGGGACGGCGCCGACGCGGTCGCCATCGTCCACTACGAGACCTACGACAAGTGGGCCTCGCTGGTCGTCGGCTCCGGGGAGGACCCCGGCTTCCCGATCGCCAACGAGGTGCTGCATCGGGCGGCCGGCTGCGCGGCGCTGCTTTGCCCCAACGCGGTGATCGTGCGTCATGAGGGCCTGACCACCCGCTGGCTGAGCCCCGCGGCGTTCGACAAGTGGGTCGCCTGGCAGGGCCGGGAGGGGCTGCTGGGCTGGCCCACCGAGGACTTCAAGCGCTCGGTCTTCGCCAGCGCCCTCAGCGGCCAGAAGGAGCCCTACCAGGCCGCGACCTTCGAGGACGCGGTCATCTACGATCGCGGTGGGATGGGCGCCTTCCTGCTGCTGGGCCCCTGGCTCGCGGCCCACAGCCTCCACCAGCACGGCCTCCCGCTCACCGACCTTCAGGAGCTGCCCGAGGTGCTCGGGGCCGCCGCGCGCTTCCAGCGGGTCGTCATCTTCCAGGCCGCCGAGGGTGGGGCCGCGGCCCGGGTCATCGCCAAGGGGCTGTTCGACCGCTGGAAGGCGCTGGGGCCCGTGGCCAGCGGGCTGGGCTGGCCCATCGCCGACGACTGGCCGGTGTGGCGGGACGGCGCGCAGGCGGGCCTCGAGCTGCGCTGCCAGCACGGCACCCTCTACCAGGCCGACGGGCAGGCCGGCTACGCGCTGCTGGGCGCCTTCGACGACGCCTACCGCCGCCTGGGCAAGGCCGACAGCTTCCTGGGCTTCCCCACCGCCGCGCCGTTCACCCGGGACGACGGCGACACCACGATCGTGACCTGCGAGCAGGGCACCCTGGTGACCGGCGCCTACCTCACCGACGCGGTGGCCATGACCCCGGAGGTCTACGGCGTCTGGCACAGCCTGGGCTACGGCAACGGCACCCTGGGGCGCCCCACCCACGACCCGCTGGGCGACCCCCGCTACGCGACGAACTACGGGCAGCCCTTCCAGGGAGGCATGGTCGCGGTCAACGACGGCGCGGCCAGCGCGCACTACCTCAACAGCGAGGTGCTGCTGCGCCTGGAGCGCCTGGACGTGTGGCGGCAGACCTCCGGCGAGTCCGGCCGCGACGACATCACCCTGTCCACCGTGGCCATCTGGGCGAACGGCCACAGCACCAGCCACAGCACCGATCTGGGTCACCACGGCGGGGGCACCGGCCAGGCCTTCGATCGGGTGCTGTTCCGCATGCCCATGCACGCGGGGACCCACTGGCCCCGCAGCTACGCCGCGCTGCTCAGCCCGGTGGAGCGGGACGACGGGGGCGTGGACGGCGTGGCGGCCATGCTGCTGGACGTCGCCGAGGAGGCCGTCGAGCGCGCCGCCAAGGAGGCCGCCAGCGCCGCCATCCAGGCCTACCTCGGCGCCGTGCCCCCCCTGGCCTGGATCGCGGACTACCTGGCCGGCGAGCTGATCGAGGAGATCGTCGGCGAGGTGTTCGAGTGGTTCGCCGATCTGTTCGACGATCCCGACGACATCTTCGATCCCCGGCTCATCCACTTCGGGATCTTCCGCTTCGACCGGATCAGCGGCGGTGGCCCCAGCGACCCGTTGAGCACCCGGGGCGACGCCTTCGGCGTGACCTTCGAGCAGCACGGGGCGCACTGGTCGTTCACCCTGCGGTGGGAGGTGGACCTGAAGTCGTAGTCAGCCCCGCACCTCCCGCGCGGCCTCCAGCGGGCCGATCGGGACGCCCAGCTCCCGCTCCACGCAGGCCCAGGCCGCCACCACCCGGGGCGCGAGGGAGGGCCCGACGGGGGTGTGCTCCGCGTCGGGGAAGAAGCGCACGAAGGTGCCGGCGCTGGCCGGGCCGACCAGCAGGCGGCCGTGGGTCTCCTCGTCCTCGCCGGCCAGGCGGTAGCCCTCGCCGGTCCACACCAGGCCGTGCTTGACCGTGTCGGTGCGCCGCTGGGGGGAGGCCACGCACCAGCCGCCGCCGGCCCGGTGGGCGTCGGCGTGGGCCACGAGCAGCCGCTCCAGGTCCGTGGGGCGGTAGTCCAGATCGTCGCCGTTCTGGATACGCAGGCAGAGGGGGAAGAATTCGAATCCCTCCAGCCCCACGGTGATGAGGTTCATCGCCCCGCCGAACCGCGTGTTCAGCTCGGTGGGCACGAAGCCGTCCGCCCCCATCACGCCGTCGAGGGTGAACGCGCCCCGGAAGCCCACCTCCGCGCGCAGGGCCGCCCCCGCGCGGCGGGCGAAGTCGCGCAGGGCCTCCCGGTCGGCCTCGGGCGGATCCCAGAAGGTGGCTGCGCCGCTGTAGAGCAGCTTGTTCTGACCCTTTCGGCGCAGCGAGATCATCTCGTTGGGGCGGAAGACCGCCACCGTGTCCGGGAACACCACCCCGTGGATGGAGCAGGGCACGCCCTCGACGAAGGGCATCACCCGCACCCGGTCGGCGTGGGCCTCCATGAAGGCGATGGCCTCGGGCATGTCGTCGGGCGCGCGCACCCAGCGCAGGTAGGTGGCCCCGCCGTTGAAGCCGTCCTTGTTGTCGCCCGCCCAGGCGGTGCCGAGGCCCTGATCCAGGGTGGCGTGGGCGTCCCGGAGGGCCTGCCCGCG
The DNA here is from genome assembly GCA_020632795.1 of Alphaproteobacteria bacterium. GTDB lineage: Bacteria > Myxococcota_A > UBA796 > UBA796 > CAJQPC01 > JACKEV01. The sequence continues at coordinate 240,053 of JACKEV010000013.1, read as the reverse complement.
GGCGGGGACGACGCGGGAGGGGGCGTGGGGCAGGCCGTGGCGGTCCCAGAAGTCCACCACGCCGACCTTGTCCTCCAGGGCGGTCCAGGCCGGGGGCCGGGGCGCGTAGCGGGGCCGCCCGCCGAGCTGGTCGCCGGTGGCCAGGAAGTTCAACAGCACCAGGGCGCTGCGGTCGGGGTCGTAGCGGTCCAGGGCCTCGACCAGCGCGGGCGTGGGGTGCTCCATCGCGTCCAGGAACATGCGGATGCCGGTCATCATGTCGGGGGCGCCGTCCGCCAGGATGATCCAGTCAGCGTCCTCCGCGGAGGGCACGTCGCCGGTGCCCACCGTCTCGCACAGCAGGAGCGGCTTCTGCGCGCCGGCCTCCTGGAGGAGGTCGATCCAGCCCTGCATGCCGGCCAGGGCGCTCATGCCCAGGATGACCTTGCGACCCCGCAGGAGGTCGAGGATGAGGCTGCGGTAGTGCTGGATGAGCGCGGCGTCGGACATGGGAGGACTCCTGGGGATGGGCTAACCTGCCCCGGTGACCACGCCGAGCCTGCTGCGCGAGGACCCCGACTGGCTCTGGCTGGACAAGCCGGCGGGCGTCCCCGTGTTCCCCCCCCACGCCGACCTGCAGGGCCCCTGCGTGCTGCGCTGGCTGCTGGAGACCCGCCCCGAGCAGGCCCAGCCCTTCCCCGAGGGCTTCGCGGGCGGCCTGGCCCACCGCCTGGACGTGTCCACCTCGGGCCTGGTGCTCGCCGCGCGCTCCCCCGAGGCCCTGGCCCGCGCCCGGGCGGCCTTCGCCGAGGGCCGGCTGGCCAAGCGCTACCGCTTCGTGACCGCGAAGGCCGTACCCTGGACCGCCCACCACCTCACCACCCCCCTCGCCCACCACAAGCGCCGTCGGGACCGCATGGTCCCCCAGCGCGGCCGCAGCACGCCCCACCGGGGCCGGTGGTACCCCGCCGACACCCGGCTGCAACAGGTGGAGGGGGCGCTCTGGGAGGCGGTCATCACCACCGGCGTGATGCACCAGATCCGGGTCCACGCCGCGAGCGCGGGGCTGGCCCTGTGGGGGGACCCCGTCTACGGCGGCGGCGCGCTGCCGGAGGGCGTCGCCCCCGAGGGGGTGCGCTTCGCCCTGCACCACGTCGGCTGGACCGGCCTGGGGGACCCCCCGCAGACCTCACCGCCCCTCTGGTGGGGGGACCTCCTGCGGCGGGCTCCATAGGAGCAGCGGGACCTCGCCCTCGGGCAGCACCCGCCGGTGGTTGTGGTCCCAGACCGCGCGGGCCTCGGCCTGCCCCGCCGCATCCTCGATCCCGGCCAGGGCGGCCTCGGCGGCGGCGGGGTCGCTCCGCAGGGTGATGGTGACGGCGAAGCCCACGCCCCGCCAGGCCGCCCGCTGGCAGGCCGGCGAGAGGCGCTGGATGAACGCGGTCGGGGGCTGGAGCCGGCCGTCCACCGCCGCGCGCATCGTCGCCCCCCGCGCCGCCCCCTGGAAGAACACGCAGCGCGCCACCTCGGGCACCGCCACGCCCAGGGCCTGGGGGTGGCTGCGCGCCAGGTCCACGGCGTCCCCGGCCTGCCAGCCCAGCTCCTCGAACAGGGCGGGCCACCAGGCCTCGGGGAAGGTCAGCGCGGCGCGGCGGGCGGCGACGGGGTCCGCCCCCAGGGCCCTCTGGAGGCCGACCCGCGCCCCCTCCTCCGGGTTGACGTCGCCTCCGGCGCGGGCGGCGTAGTCGGTGGCCCAGGCCTCGACCTGCGCCGGCTGGTCGACGTGGGCCTGGGTGTAGGCCCGGATCACGCCGTTGTGCAGCATGCGGCGCTCGTTCGGCGGCAGCGTGGCCAGCGCGTCGATGAGGCCCTGCCCGTCGCCCTCCGGGGGGCCCAGCCCGTGGCCGACGCCGTCCAGGAAGACCAGGCGGTCGGAGGCCTCCAGGCCGCGGGCGGTCTCCAGCGCCGCGTGGAGGTCGCCCGACTCCCCGCACAGCTCCCCGGCCCGGAACACCGCGCGCCACGCCCCCACCTCGGCGACCGCGCAGGGGCCCGTCGGCGTCGAGGGCGTCGGCGCCGGGTCACCCCCGCAGGCCAGCAGCAGCCAGAGCACGGTCATGCGGCCAGCACCTGATACGGGGGGTTCGCGCCCTGCCAGCGCCGCAGCGCCCGGGCCATGTCGGTCTCCAGCAGGTCCGTGCGGTCGAGGGCCGTGCGCAGGAGCGCCGCCACCCGCTCCTCCCCGGCCACGCTGGGCTTGTTGTCCCCCAGCGTGCGCCGCAGCCCCACCGCGAGCAGGCGCACCAGGTCATGGCCCTGCACCACCTGCCAGGGGTCCGCCGGGGGCAGCGCGTCCAGGGCCCCCAGGAGGCGCGCCGCAGGCCAGCCCAGCAGACGCGCGGCCTCGGCGTACAGGCCGTGGACGTCCAGGTCCCAGGTGCGGGCGTCCACGAAGCGCCGCACCGAGAGCCGGTCCAGGTCCAGGCCCAGGCCCTCCCGCACGCTCAGCCAGCGGAGCGCCCCCAGCGGCAGGCCCCGGGCGAGCAGCGCCCCCCGCACCGGCCCCTGCGCCGCCTCGAACCGCGCGATCCGCTCGGGTTGGCCCAGCTCGGCGAGGACCCCCAGCAGCGCCGGGCTGCGGATGAGCAGGGTCTCCAGGTCGTGGGTGTCGGTGCGGGCGATGCCCGGGTGCGGGCAGGGCCGGCCCTCGGCGTGGTCGAAGTCGGCGTCCATCACCCCCGCCGCGCCGGGCACGCCCCGCGCCATCGCGTCCACCAGGGCCTGGCGCCCGCCGCAGGGGTGCAGCCGGCAGCCCCCGTCGGGGACGTGCCGCGTCCAGAACCGCCGGTCGTCGGGGCCCTCCACCAGCAGGAAGGCGCCCCCATAGCCGGCGGCGCGCATCATCTTCATCCACCCGGCGACGCCGCCGGGGGAGGGCGCGGGGAAGCTCACGGCACCGGGTGGCGCAGCGCGACCATCAGATCGTCCCGGTCGCCCACGATGTAGGGGGAGTGGGTGGCCAGCACCGCGTCGAACCGCACCATCGCGGTGATGCGTAGCAGGTCGGGCAGGAAGTCGGACTGCCAGCGCACGTGCAGGCTCAGCTCGGGCTCGTCGATGAGCACCAGGGAGCCGGCCGGCGTGTCGAACAGGAGCGTGTGCAGCAGCACCAGCTCGTGCTGCTCCCCGCTGGAGAGGTGCTCCAGGTCCAGCGCGGCGCCGGTGTGGTCCCAGGCCCGGTAGCCGGCCTCGCGGTCGAGGGTGACCCGCTTGGGGTGGAGCTTGCGGTTGAGGACCTCCAGGAGCAGCTCCAGGCGCTCGGCAAGGGCGTCGAAGGCCGCGAGCTTCTGGCGCCAGTCGTCCACCACCACCGAGAACATCGCGCGGCGCTCGTCCGAGAAGTCGATGGGATCGACCTCGAGGGGCTCCAGCTTGTCAAAGAGCCCGAGCTGTCGGAGCCTCTGCTGGCGGCGCTGCACGTCGGCGGCGGCGTTGGCGAGGGCCTCGGCGGGCTGGGGCTCGGGCAGCGGAGACGAGAAGATGCGGCGGCTGAGCGTGGCGTCCAGCGCCAGGGAGCGGGCGGCGTAGTCGCTGTCGGCGTCGTTGACCGCCTCGACCAGCTCCCGGGCGACCAGCAGCACGCGGGGCACGAGGGGCTCGTCGGGGGTGCGGTAGCCGTAGACCGCCTCGATCTCGGCCTTGGTCGACAGGTAGAGGCGGGAGGCCGGGACGAAGTGGACCGGGGTGCGCGCGCGGAGCTGGGTCAGCTCCACGGGCTCCTGGACGGCGCCGTTGTAGAGCGGGGTCGACAGCTCTGAGGGCCACCCGGCGATCAGGTGCTGCCGGGAGAGCGTGTAGCCGCGCTGCTCGGTGATGCCCTCGTGGCTCAGGACCCCCGTCTGTTGCCAGGCCCGGCTCCGCCAGCGCTGCGGGCAGTACAGCGCCTTGCCCATCGGCGTCATCAGGCGCAGGTAGAAGACTGCGTCGCCGTCCTCGTCCAGCCAGGGCTCCCCGTCCTCCCCCTCCGGCCACGGCACCTGCTCCACCGCCAGCCGCTCGCCCCCGACATACGCCAGCTCCAGGCGCTCGAACGGCACGTCGCAGAGGGCCTCGTAGTCCCCCTCCAGCAGCGCCGCGATGCGCGACAGCGTCAGCGTCTTGCCCACCCCGTTGGGCCCGTGCAGCAGGGTGACCCGGTCGGCGAGCATGAGGGGGATGTCGTGGTGGTAGTGCCCGAACAGGCCGTCGAGCCGGATCCGCTCGATCCGCAGCGGGGGGGAGGCCTCGGGCTGGGGGGGCTTTCGCATGCGGTGTCCTCGGTCGGGGAGTATCGCACCCCTTGCCCCGGGCCCACCCAACCGATACGGCGACGGGGAACGACTCCGGGAGGCGTGGTGCCTCGGACCCGCGAAGAGACCTGGCAGCGGCTGGGCGACGAGACCTTCGACCTGCTGATCATCGGCTGCGGCATCACGGGGGCCGGCGCGGTGCGCGACGCCGCCCGCAGGGGCCTGCGCGTGGCGGTGGTGGACGCCAACGACATCGCCTTCGGCACCTCCTCGCGCAGCTCCAAGCTGGTGCACGGGGGACTGCGCTACCTGGAGCACCTGGAGTTCTCCCTGGTGTTCGAGGCGGTCAGCGAGCGGCGCGTGCTCCAGAACATCGCCCCGCACCTGGTCAACCCGCTGGGCTTCATCTTCCCCATCTTCGACACCAGCCCCCACGGCCTGTCCACCCTGCGGGCCGGCCTGTGGCTGTACGACGGCCTGAGCCTGTTCCGCTCCCCCAAGCTCGCCAAGACCCTCTCCAAGAAGGCCATCGCCAAGGCCGAGCCCCTGCTGCGCCAGCAGGGCCTCAAGGGCGCGCCGCTGTACTACGACTGCGCCACCGACGACGCCCGGCTCACCCTGGAGACGGTCATGGACGCCGAGGCACAGGGCGCCTGCGTGCTCACCTACGGGCGGGTCACCGGGCTCATGCGCGACGGGGCGGGGCGGGTGAGCGGCGGGGTCATCGAGGACGTGCTGAACGGCCCCGGCGGCCCCACCGTGCAGGTGCGCGCCCACGCGGTCATCAACGCCACCGGCCCATGGACCGACAAGACCCGCAACCTCGGCCAGGGCGGCAGCCACCTGCTGCGCCCCACCAAGGGGGTCCACATCGTCGTGCCCCAGGAGCGCCTGCCCCTGGAGTACGCGGTGGTCTGCAACCACCCCGAGGACGGGCGGGTGCTGTTCGCCATCCCCTGGGGCGACCAGTCCTACATCGGCACCACCGACACCGACTACCAGGGCCGCCCCGAGGACGTCGCCGCCGACGCCGAGGACGTGCGCTACCTGATCGCGGCGGCCAACGACTACTTCCCCGGCGTCTCCCTCACCCCCGCCGACGTCACCGCCACCTGGGCCGGCCTGCGCCCGCTGATCCTGCAGGAGGGCCGCAGCGAGTCCTCGGTGTCCCGGGAGCACGAGATCATCGTGGACGCCGACGGCCTCATCACCATCGCCGGGGGCAAGCTGACCACCTACCGGCGCATGGGGGCCGAGGTGGTCACCCGGGCGCTCGACCTGCTGGCGCTGACCGGCCACATCCCCGAGCACGTCCGCGACGCCCACACCGGCCGCGAGCCCCTGCCCGGCGCGGTGGGCTGGCCCGAGGACGACGACCACGACAAGGTCGCCGCCCAGATCCTCAAGGCCTCCGAGGGCCGGGTCGAGCCCGACACCGCGCGGCACCTCGCCGACCGCTACGGCACCCGGGGCATCGACATCGCCCGCTACGCCGCCAGCCACCAGCGCCTGCTCACCCGGCTGGTGCCGGGGCGCCCCGAGCTGCTCGCCCTGGTGGACTGGGCGGTCAACCGCGAGCAGGCCCAGCGGGTCAGCGACGTGATGGTGCGCCGCACCCAGCTCTTCTTCCGGGACGTGGACCAGGGCCTGGGCGCGGTGGAGCAGGTCGCCGAGCGCATGGCCGAGCTGCTGGGCTGGGACGACGAGCGCCGCACCCGGGAGATCCTCGACTATCAGGCCGAGGTGGCCAGGAGCCGCCAGTGGCGAACCGGCTGAGGGCCATCGCGCGGGCGCTTCGGCGCGACGACACCCGCTTCGTCACCACCTGCACCCGCGCCCTGCGGGGGCTGGAGGGCGACGGCGCGGTGCCCGCGCAGCTCTTCCCGATGGGCGCGCGCTTCGTGGCCCGGGGCACGCTGACCGCCCGCATGCTCTCGGTGGGCCGGGACCGCCCCTGGCCCTACGCCTTCGCCCGCCAGATCGACCCGGCCGACCCGGGCTACCTGCCGCGCAGCATGCTGCCGCTGCACCTCAACCTCTCCTACCGCAACTGGACCGCGCTGAGCCTGCCCGGCCGCGACGAGGTCGCCTGGGTCGACCCGGCGGGCTGGCTGACCCCGGCCGTCGACGGCCCCTCCATCGCGGTGTGGGTGGGGGACTCCCGCACGGTCTACACCTTGGAGCCCCTGCCCGGCTGGGGCGAGGACCCCGGCGCGCTGCCGGTCCAGCGCCGCCTCGGCGACGGCCCCTTCGTGCGCACCACCGCGGTGCGCGGCGAGGTCGAGGTCGAGGTCGACGCCTGGCCCGCCGTGGTCGACCGCCACGTCGTGTTCGGCCTCACCGCGCGGGTGCGGCTGCGGGCCCCGGCCCCCCGCCCGGTGCGGGTGGGCTTCGCCTTCCGCCCCGCCAACCCCGAGGGCGTCGCGCCGGTGTTCCAGTGCGAGCGCCGCGACGACGGCTGGTGGTTCCTGGACGGCCGGCCCTTCGCGTTCCTGCCCCACGCCGGCAGCGAGCACCGGCTCTCCAACTGGCACGACGGCGACGTCTACGGCATGGTCGGGGGGGCCCTGCGGGGCGGTCGCTCGGCCCGGCAGGCGCGGGCGGGGGGCGCGGCGGTCACCTGCGAGGCGGGCTTCGCCCACGGCTGCGAGCTGTACCGGGTCAACCTGAGCCCCGGCGAGACCTTCAAGCGCACCCTCTACGCCTGCGCGGTCGAGGCCGCCGGGGGCGTGCTGCGGCGCTCCTCGGCCACCCGGCTGTTCGCGGGGGTGCAGGCGGACTGGCGGGGCATCACCCGCGCCGGGGCCCGGGTGGAGCTGCCCGTGGCCGACGCCACCTTCCGCGCCGCCCGCACCACCCTGCTGGCCATGACCGACAGCCGGGACGTGGCCCGCAACACCCGGGGCGTCTCCTACCACGACGCCGCCGCCCACCTCGGCGCGCTCACCCGCCTGGGCTTCGGGCGCCGGGCGGCCGACGTGCTGCGCACCTTCCCCCGCCGCCAGGAGCGCAGCGGGGGGTGGCGCTCCCACGGCGGCGAGCAGGACGGCACCGGCCCCGCGATCTTCGCGATCGCCGATCACGTGCGGCTCACCGGAGACGACACCCTCACGACGCAGCTCTGGCCGGCCGTTCGGAAGGGCGCCCGGTGGATCCTGGACACGGTCGAGGACGGCATGATGCCCGCCGGCTGGTCGGCGGCGCACCTGGGCCCGGCGGACCGCTACCACTGGGATGCCCTGTGGAGCTGCGCGGGCCTGCGGGAGGCCGCCTGGCTGGCCCGCCGCGCGGGGGACGCCGACAGCGAGCGGGCCTTCACCGTGGCCCACGGGGAGTGGCTGGACCGGCTGCGGGCGCGGTTCGGGGAGGGCCCGGTGCCCGCCGCCTCCGGGCGGCACATGGACTCGGCGGCCGCCTCGGTCCTGTGCGCGGTGTGGCCGCTGGGCATGCTCTCGGCCACCGAGCCCTGCATGCGGGAGACGGTGGCCTGGCTCCTGCGCTCCTGCATGCACGACGCCGGGCTGTTCCACGACGTGGTGCACTCCGGGGTCAACGGCGCCCTCACCGGGCTGCTGGCCGAGACCCGCCTCCAGGCCGGCGACCCGGGGGCCGTGTCCCACCTGGACTACCTCGCCGCCCAGGCCTGGCCCACCGGGGTCTGGCCCGAGGCCTTCCACCCGCTGCGCGGCGGGGTCATGGGCGACGGCGACCACCCCTGGGCGGCGGCGGAGTTCGCGATGCTCTGCCGCAACCTGGTGCTCTGGGAGGACGGCGCGACCCTGCACCTGTTCCGGGGCGCCGACCGCCGCTGGTGGGACGGCCCCACGGTGCTGGAGGGGCTGCCCACCGCTTTCGGGCGGGTCAACCTGGAGACCGAGCCGGGCCGCCTGCGCCTGGACGCGGTGTGGCGCCGCCGCCCCGCCCGGGTGGTGTGGCACACCCCCGAGGGCGTCACCGGCCGCATGCGCGTCAACGGCGAGCCCGTCGAGGGCCCCGGCCCCCGCATCGAGCTGCGGTACGCCTGACAGGGCTACAATAGCGCCCATGCCGCTCTACGAGTACCGCTGCCAGGACTGCGACGCGCTGCTGGAGGTCTTCCAGCAGCCCGGCGACCCCGACCCCCGGATCTGCGGCTACCGCTGCGCCCTGGGCCCGGACAGCGGCGCCGACCACCGGGGTGCGGGCCAGCTCACCCGCGCCCTCTCCGCCCCCGCGGGCCTGGTGCGCGCGGAGGTCTTCGGCGACCGCCCCACCGCGGGGCAGATCGAGCGCTCCGGGTTCACGGTGTACCGGAACGAGGGCGGCAAGCTCAAGCGCAGCCAGGGGGACAAGGGGCCGGAGTCGGTGGAGTGAGGAGGTTGGAGGCGGGTCGGAGAGGGTCGTCCGTGAAGGACGACCTGATCCGCCCCGCCCCAAAGGTCAGTCTCCCCGCCCTCCTCCTCCTCCTCTCCTGCGCCCCCAAGCCCCCTCCCCCGCCGCCCGCGCCCGCCGCGCCGCCGGAGCCCCAACTCTCCTACGCCGCCCGCAGCGCCTACCTCCAGGCCCGGGTCGCCTGGGACCGGGGCGCCCCCGACGAGGCCGAGCGGCTGCTGCGGCGGGCGGTGCTGTTCGATCCGCAGAGCGCCTGGCTTCGGGGGGAGCTGGCGCTGCTCTACGTCGAGCTGGACCGCCCCGAGGACGCCTTGGAGGCCGCAGACCGCGCCCTGGCGCTGGACCCCGAGGACCCCCGCGCGATGGCCGCGTGGGAGCAGGTCCATTATCAGCAGCAGGATCCCCCCGGGGAGGAGTGATGAGAAGCGCGTCGTTGTGGCTCAGCCTGGTCGTCCTCGCCGGATGCGGCGGAAAGAAGCCCCCCAAGGGCACCGATCCCATCCAGGACCCGGCCACCCTGGCGGTGGCGGCCTGGGAGCGGCAGGTCCCCTTCGCCCTCAAGGCGGCCTACGGGCTGGAGATCAACGCCCCCACCATGGACCTCAAGGGCAGCACCCGGGGGGCGCTGCTGGTCCACCGGCCGGGCCGCTTCCGGCTGGAGATCTTCAACCCCCTGGGCACCCCGCTGGTCTACGCCGTGTCTGACGGCCAGGCGGTCAGCTTGTTCGTGGTGCCCGAGAACACCTTCTACACCTCCAGCAACGGCGAGGCCCTGCTCCGCGACGTCACCGGCGGCGCGGCGGGCCTGGGGGACGTCGTCTCCCTGATGATCGGGCGGCTGCCCTTCGACGGCGCCGAGGTCCTCGACCACCGCGCCGAGGGGGACACCGCGGTCTTCACCTTCGCCGGGCCCCAGGGCACCCGCGCCGAGGTCTCCCTCGACCCCAAGGAGCTGACCACCCGCCGGGTCGAGGCGTTCGGCCCCGACGGCGCCCAGGTCCTGGTCGCCGAGTACGCCGACTACGTCAAGGTCGGCGGCAGCCGCCTCCCCGAGGAGGTCCGCGTCGAGGTCCCCCCCATCGACCTGACCCTGGAGCTGGAGTTCACGAGCTGGGAGGAGCTGGGCCGCATCCCCGACGCCTTCACCCTGCCCGTCCCCAGCCGCTCCACCGAGGTGTCGCTGGAGAGCCTGGTCGAGAAGGCCCGCGCCGAGATGGGCAGAGACGCGCCGACCCCGGCGCCCGAGCCGGACGCCACCGAGGAGGCGCCACCAGCCGAGGAGGCGCCACCGGCTGAGGAGGCCCCGTCGGCCGAGGAGCCCGCCCCGCAGTAGCGCGGACCGCTCAGAGCCCCCGACCGCTGAACCCGTAGACCGCGCCGCTGCCGAAGCCGCTGGCCGTGTCGCCGGTGGCCCCGATGAGCAGGTCCGGGGCGCCGTCGCCGCCCACGTCGCCCCCGTCCACCATCGCCCCCAGCCACACCGCGGTGCCGTCGGCCTCGAAGACCGCCGTGGCGTCGTCCAGGTCCACCGTCCCGCTGACCGTCCCGGAGACGAGGAAGGCCGCCCCGCCCTCGGCGGTCTGTGTGCCATCCCAGATGGCCCCGATGAGCAGGTCCGGCTGGCCGTCCCCGTCCACGTCCCCCGGCGCGGCCACCGCCCGTCCGGCGGCGCCGAACGCGATGCGCCCCACCAGGATGGCGTCGGCGCGGTCGCCGAGGTCGTGGGTCCCGCCGACCGGCCCGCGCACGAGGTACGCCACGCCTGCGCGCTCCGCCTCGGTGGCGTTGCTGGGCGCCCCGATGAGCAGGTCGGTGTAGCCGTCCCCGTCGGTGTCGCCGGGCCCGGCCACCGAGTCCCCGGCGTTGTCGTTGTAGGCCTCCCCGGTCAAGCGGGCGTCGGCGTCGCTCAGGTCCACGTCGCCAGCGATGGGCCCCAGCAGGAGCTGCGCGCCGCCCTCGGTGCCCAGGGCGGTGACCCCAAGCAGCAGGTCGTCCAGCCCGTCGCCGTCGGTGTCCCCCGCGCCGGCCAGGTCGGTGCCGGCGTTGTCCGAGGGGTCGCCGCCGATGATGAGGGCGTCGGCGTCGCCCAGGCCGGGCGAGCCGCTCAAAGGACCGTCGAAGAGATAGACCGCGCCCCGGTTCACCCCGTTGACCTCGTAGTTGGACGCGCCCATCACCAGGTCTGCGGCCCCGTCTCCGTTGAGGTCGCCCGCCCGGCACAGGCCGGTCCCCAGGGCGTCGCCCACCGACTGCCCATAGAAGACCACCTCCGCGTCCGCGAGGGCCCCGTCGCCGCTCGGGGCGCTGAGCAGCAGGTACACCGCTCCGGCGTAGGTGCCGGTCGTGTCGTTCCCGATCGCGCTCACGGCCAGATCCGGCCGCCCGTCCCCGTCCAGGTCCCCGGTGCCGGCCACCACCTGGCCGGCGTAGTCCTCGCCGGCCTCCCCCACCAGGATGGCGTCCGCGTCGGCCAGGTCCATCGAGGCGGTCACCGGGCCGTTCACGACATACACCGCGCCGGGACCCCGACCGCTGGAGCGCCCCGGCGCGCCCACCACGACCTCGTTGAAGCCGTCCCCGTCCAGGTCCCCGGGCACCTCGAGGGCCGCCCCCGCGTAGTCGTAGGTCCCCTCCCCCCACAGCACAAAGTCGGCGTCGCTGGCGTTGAACCGCCCGGAGAGCCCGCAGCCGTTGGCGGTCCCGTCGCAGTCGTTGTCCAGGCCGTCGCCGCAGATCTCCTCCAGCCCGGGGGCCGCGGCGGCGGAGCTGTCGTCGCAGTCACTGTCGTCCGCGACGTGCCCGGCGGGGGCGTCGCAGGCCACGGTCGTGATCTCCGGGTCGCCGTAGGTGTCGCCGTCCGCGTCGGGGTGCCAGGGGGAGACCCCCTCCACGTCGGTGTCCGCGTCGTCCACCAGGCCGTCGCAGTCGTCGTCGACTCCGTTGCAGACCTCGGCGGCGCCCGGGTTCACGGCGGCGTCGCCGTCGTCGCAGTCCCCGGGCAGGCTGACGGTGCCCTCCGGCTGGGCGCAGGCGATCACCGCGGCGTCGCCGTACTCGTCGCCGTCGCCGTCGGTGTACCAGGTCCCGGCGTCCGAGGCGTCCTCGTCGATGTCCCCGTCGCAGTCGTCGTCCACGCCGTTGCAGCGCTCGTCGGCCTCGGGGTGCACGGCCGGGTCGGCGTCGTCGCAGTCGACGTCTTCCGTGAAGCCGTCGTCATCGCCATCCACGGCGGGGATCGCCGAGTCGACCGGGGTGGAGTCAGGGGTCCCGTCCTTGCCGCGGCAGGCGGCGGTCAGGGCCAGAGCGAGGAGGAGAAGCGGGCGCATGGGGGCATGATGGCGCCGCCAAGGCCGGGGATCAACCGAGCGGGGGGAACGACAGCGGGCCGGGCTGCAGATGTCACTTGCCTGTACATTGTTTGCACCATTAATGTATAGACTATGAACACCATCCTCTTCCTCCTCCTGACCTCCTGCGGCGCCGACCCCGTCGTCCTCCAAGGCGACGTCGTCGGAAGCTGTGCCTACACCAGCCCCTTCTCCGGCGAGCCCGAGTGCACCGAGTTCTACGGCGCCGCGCTGGCCCAGGCCGAGGAGGTCTGCGCCGGTTACGACGTCGACCTCCGGGTGGGCGAACCCTGTGCAGTCGAGGAGGTGCTGGGCACCTGCACCTACGAGGCGGACGGCTACCAGGTCCGCACCACGGTCGCGGGCAGCGACGGCTCGAAGTGCGGCAGCCAGCGCTTCGGCTGCGAGACCTTCGCCCGCGGCGTGTGGACCCCGGCGGCCGCCTGCGATGGCGTCGATGAGATCGTGGTGCTGGAAGACCCCTTCCCCCTGCCGGAGCAGGTCTGCGTCGACCCGCTGCCCGGTGAGCCGGCGGGCGCGTCCGAGGACGGCGAGGTCTGCACCTGGCAGATCGTCTCCGGCGCCACCGAGGAGGGCCGCAGCTTCTCCGACTACGCGGACTGCGACGTCATCCGCCGCCAGCGCCCCTACAGCGCGGCGCCCGCCAACCCCCGCGCCGACGCGGTCGACCCCCGCATGGAGGACCCCGCGTATGCGGCCGAGGTCGACTGGGTGCGCGACCAGCTCCGGGCGGGCTCCTGCGACTGCTGCCACTCGGCGGTCGCCCCCGACGGCCCGGCGGTGTTCGACGCCGACTTCGAGGGCAACCTCCTGAACCAGTTCAACGACCGCGGCCTGGCCATGGGCGCGGGCTGGATCCCCACCATCGGCTTCGGCACGTACCTGCCCGAGGAGAACAACGGCTTCGAGCGCTCCTCCCCCGAGGACCCCTACCTCTCCATCATCCCCACCACCGATCAGGCGCGGATGATGGCCATCTTCGAGGCCGAGCTGGAGCACCGCGGCCGCACCATCGACGAGTTCGACGGCGACCTGTACGGCGCCGGACCCCTGGACGCCCAGCTCAACTACGAGCCCGAGCGCTGCACCGAGGCCGAGGGCGTCGACGCCGACGGCGTGCTCCGCTGGGCGCCCGGCCGGGCCCGCTACATCTACGTGCTGGAGGCCGGGGCCACCTCCCCCACCGTGCCCCCCAACCTCGACCTCCCCGAGGGCACCCTCTGGCGCGTCGACCTGCCCCGGGAGGGCTCGCCGGTCTACTCCGAGTCGGTGACCTACGGCCAGGTGCCCGACGGCATGTTCCAGGTCCACCCGGCCTCCGGCGCGCCGCCCGCCCTCGTACCGGGCCAGGACTACTACCTCTACGTCACCGCCGACGTGCTCTACCCCATCAGCCGATGCGTCTTCACGGCCGGCGAGCCGGCCCCCTCGGGGTGCAGCAGCGCGGGCGGGGCGGGCGGGTTCGCGGCGTTGCTGGCCGGGTTGGCGCTGGGGAGGCGGCGGCGGCGGTCCTGACGAAGAGTCTCGCCAGCGGGCTCCGCTCTGTGGTGCAATACCCCCTCAACAGGAAGGAGGACCCATGAGCGACCACCCCACCGTCCAGCAGCTCGCCACCCGCTTCGTCGAAGTGTTCGGCCACCCGGACGAGACCCTCGCCCTGCTCGCCCCCGATGTGCAGTGGTGGGTGATGCCCTCGGCCGGCGTGAAGCCGATGGAGGGCGCCGAGCGGGTGCGCTGGTTCCTGAACGGCCTCTACGCGGAGATGCTGGATCTCGCGACCGTGCAGGCCGCCCTCGACGAGCTGCTCGTGCAGGGCGACCGGGCCGCGCTGCGGGTGCGCGTGTGGGCGGAGACCCCGGACGGACGCCCCTACGACAACGTCCACGCCATCTTCCTCACCGTGCGTGATGGCCGCATCCACGCGGTGGAGGACTACCTGGACGTGGCCCACGGCCTCGCCCTCATCACGCCGCCCCCCAAGGACGGCAACGAGATCGTGCGCGTCGAGCCGGTCGGCCCGGACCACGTCAAGGTCTACACCTCCATCGAGATCGAGGCCTCCCACGAGCGGGTCTGGGCCACGCTCACGGACTTCGACCGCATCGGCGAGTGGTGCGACTCCCTGGTCAAGGTCACCGGGGACTTCCGCGCGAACGGCGTCATCCACACCACCTTCCGCCTGGGCCTGGGGGTGGAGCAGACCCCGTCCCACGAGCTGATCTACTTCGAGGAGGGCCGCGTCTTCGGCTGGTCCGACCCCGTCATCCTGGGCATCCGGGACAACCACCGCTACGTCGTGGAGACCCTGCCGAACAGCCGCACGCGCTTCGTCCAGACCGACGGCTTCACGGGCGGCCTCACCAGCGTGATGGGGCGCACGCTGGCCGGGCAGGTCGCGACCGTGTTCAAGGACTTCAACCGGGCGTTGAAGCAGGAGGTGGAGCGGCGGGCGCGGGAGGCGTAGGGGTCGACGCTCAGCGCTCCCCCTTCTCTCGGGTGTCCTCTTCCGTGAGGCCGTCCCCATCGGCATCTCCGAAGACCACCCGGTCCAGGCCGGTGGCCCCGAAGCGCGCCTCGACCTGCCGCGCGCGCACCGTGATCGCCTCGTCCAGCGCGGCCGCCGCGGCCTCGGGGCGCCCCAGCGCGGCCAGCCGCTTGCTCAAGGCCTCCAGGCTGCGGGCCAGATCGGCCTCGAAGGCGTCGGGCTGGACCTCGGCCAGGCGCCTGCGGAGCGCGACCGCCTCCTCCACCACCGCCAGCGCCGCCGCCAACCGCCCCAGCGACGCCAGCGCGGCGCTCTGGTTGTGGAGGCTGGACGCCAGATCCGGGAGGAAGCCATCGGGGTCCGCCTCGGCCAGCGTCCGGCGGAGCGCCACCGCGTCCGTCGTCGCGGCCAGCCCCTCCTCGGTGCGGCCCAGCGCCCGCAGCACCGCCCCCAGGTTGCTGAGGCTGGACGCCAGATCGGGGAGGACGGCGTCGGGGTGCGCCTCCGCGAGCGCCCGGTGGAGCGCGAAGGCCTCCTGGAGCGCGGCCAGGGCCTCCTCCCGACGACCCAGCGCCGAGAGCCGACCGCCCAGGTTGTTCAAGCTGGACGCGAGGTCCGCGCGTCGGGCCGCCCCGCCCCCGCTGGCGAGGCGCCGCTTGAGGGCGACGGCCTCCTCGGTGGCGGCCAGGGCCTCCGTCTTGCGCCCCAGCGACGCCAGCCAGATGCCGAGGTTGTTGAGGCCGCGGGCGAGGCCCGGGAGGAAGGCGTCCGGGCGCGCGTCGGCGAGGGGCCGGGCCAGCGCCACGGCCTCCCGGGCTGCAGCCACCGCCTCGTCGCGCCGCCCCGCCGCCCACAGCCACATGCTCAGGTCGTGGAGGCGCCGGGCCCGCGCCCCGTCCTCGGCGGCCCCGGCGGCCAGCCGCGTGTGGGCCCACACCCCCAGCGGCCGCAGCGCCACGGTCCGGTGCGGGGTCGGTAGCGCCCGGGCCAGCGCCGCCGCCATCGCGTCGGTGCCGTCGCGCTCCAGCGCGGCCAGCAGCGCCCGCGCGCGCCCCGGGTCCGCCTGCGCCGCACGCACGGCCGCAGCCGCTCCCGCCTCGTCACCGAGATCGGCCAGGGTCAGGTCGAGGTCGTCAGGGGTGGGCACGGACCCGTCCTATCACAGGGTGCAGCAATGCTCCGGCCCATCGCACGGGGCGCCTCCAGAAAAAATGTCGGCCTTTGATCACAGCCGCCCCGGCTGACGCCATGTAGAGGTGAGCCCGGGGCGTTCCTGCCGGGGGGGGAGTGGCGGGGGCGTTCTCGGGCTCACACACCACACACGGCCCGCGCCGCACGGTGGGCCGTTGCCGATGGCATCGAGGCTTCAGCGGTAGCTCGCTCGCCGTTGATGCAAAGCACCATAGCGATGGTTTCAGCAATGTCTCACGCCTCGGCGGCCCCCATGCTCCCGGCCCCCCCATGGGCTCGGCGCATCGGGTCGAAACACCGACGTCTGAATGCGGATCCATGGGGCAGCTTCATCTCACCCAACGCGACGGCCCTATGCCGGGCTATTTCTCACAACAAGTGGGGCTCAGGCCATACTCCCCTGAGTGACCAACCTTCCATGGGTGGAAAATGCGGAACCTGCAGGCGGGAATCTATGAACTGATGCTTGAGCTGTACATTGATGCTGCCGAGCTGCGGAGGAACTTGGCCCATGACGCTCACCTGGAGCCTTTCATCGCCGAGCTAGGTTCAGATAATTCCGCTCTCTCGGATGTTGTTCACAAGAGCATCCAACTGGCCAAGAATCGCGGCTATCTGCCACATCTCCGAGACATGCTCGTCCGACGCTTCCCCAAAAGGCACGATTCAATCGCTGGGCACTGGCCAGCGCCAGAGTGGGACCCCGAACAGACGATCAGGCCGTCCACCTCTCCGCACTCAGTCGATGACTTGGAGGCTTGGGGATTGGGCCTCAACGAGCGTCGACTGCTTCATCAGCGCGAAATCACCGAACTCACCCGCGTCCAGCAAGAGGCTGTCGAGCGCGGGCTACTAGATGGGGCGGACCTCGTGGTCTCAGCCCCAACGTCAGCCGGAAAGACCTTGGTTGGCGAACTGGCAGTGATGCGGTGGTCCCGGGACGGACTAGTGGTGTTTTTGGTATCCCACAAGGCACTGGCAAGACAACTTTACGAGTTATTCTCAGGTCCTCGCTACCAACTCTCAGGAACAGGTTACCTCAGCCGAGTGGCTATGTTCACTGGTGACGAAGACCAGGTTGAAGGGGATTGGATAGGGCAAAAGGTCGTTATTGCAACATACGAAAAGTTCTACGCCCATGTCACGTCCACAGGGGAGCTTCCGGGCAACATCCGAGCCATCGTCGCCGACGAACTGCAGCTACTGGGGCAGGAGTCCAGGGGGCCAGTCGTAGAGCTTCTCCTCGCACGTATCCTCCACGAAAAGTCACGAAAGACCCTGCCCCTGCAGCTCCTCGTGTTGTCAGCGACCCTTGGCAACCCACGCAGCCTGGCAGAATGGCTCGTAGCAAAACTGGTGAAGATCCAGGAACGAGATCCGCCACTAACCATGGAGATTTGGACGCACGACCAACGCATGGTCTTTACCCACCCTGACGAGCAACCTGATATCAAGGTCAATGAGGCGGGAACCCTTCAGGTTGGAGCCATTGTCGAGAGCATTGTGAAGCGAGGCCAAGGCCCAGTAGCAGTAATGGCCACGCAAAGGAATTATGCCAAGCAGTATGCCAGCGAAGTCCTGGCTCTGAGGGATGGCCAAGCCCCCGGGAATCGCGACCTAGTCGAGAGAATGGAAGCCCTGGACGCGGGCGCTGGCCAAGCGCGACTACTTCAGGAACTCATGGCCAAAGGAGTCGGCCTACACTATGCTGACTTGAATGCGGACCAACGGGCCTTGGTTGAAGACGCCTTTCACCAGGAGAGACTAAACGTAATCGTCGCAACTCCTACTCTGGTCGCCGGCGTCAATCTACCAATTCGCACAGTGGTGTACCCCTACTTCCGTCGGTTCACGAGCCAAGGCGAGCAGCCAATCAGCTGCAACGAGTTTCAGAATGGTGCCGGCCGGGCTGGCCGTAAGGGAATCCATGCTGAGGGAACCGCCGTATGCATAGCCAATGATCTCCAGGATGTCAGCATGATCCTGGAAAAATATATACATGCCCCTCCTGACAACGTGGTCTCCCGTCTTGAGCAGCAGACCGTAGAGTACAGAGTCTTCCAACTCCTGGCGACCTTTCCATCGTCGTCGGGACTCGAACTTGCCAGGGCAGCCGCCCTGACTCTGTGGGGGCACGAGCGTGGACTACAGTATAATGAATCACTGATTCTCGATGAGCAAACGAAGGTTGAAACTGTTCTTCGCGACCCAAGATGGTCAATCTTCCTTTCGGTAGAGGCACCTCAGCGGTACAGCCTCACCCATGCTGGTCATGCCATCGCGGCAAGCGGCCTCGAGCCCCTCCCGGTCCTGCAGAGCTTCGAGTCCCTCGGCATATATTCCAACGAGAAGGCTGCACACGGGCGCAACCATGCTCGTCGAGTCCTCCTTGCAGCCCTTTGCGTAATGATGTCACCCGATGCACTTCCGTACTCGTCGCAGACCCATCACCGGATTAGCGAGATTCTGAAGGGTAATCTTAACCGGTACTTTGTGCCGATTACCCCCTACATCGAAGCACTCCAACGGTTGGGGTTGGCGTTTGCATTGTCCACAATTGGAGAGTCTGAAGAACTGCCGGTTCCCGTGCGCGGGCATATTCGCGCGATGGTTGGTCCCAGGGCCTGGACTTGCGGGGGTCTACAGCGGCTGTTGTCTGCGGTGCTCGCCGTAGCTGATGCGCATGCGCCTCACAAGTACGCCACCGACTTGCTTGATTTGGAGTTGCTCGTCGAACAACTGGAATATGGAGGCTCTGAGGATTCAATCGGGATCTCCCGTCTGGTAAGGGCCCGACGCATACCCCAGGTCGGTATCCAGCGGCGGGAGGCCCTCGCCCGTTTGGTTGGAAACAACTGGCATGCATTGTCAACTCTACCGCTCAAGGACTTGCAGGCCGCAGTCACCAAGACCGCCGCCAGTAGTGTGAAGCGCAGCTCCGCTGTGGCAAGGGAGGAGTTGGCGCAGCGCACGGCAGAGTCTCTCCTCCTGCGAGCTACCCGTAGACCAGAGGTGGTAGGGAACCTGCGTGCTCTCTGCATCGAGCCCGCCCTCTTTCCTGTTTCAGCACGTGCCGCGCTACACGAGATGAAGTGGAGGGTAGAGTCGTTTGGGGATCCTCGCGTCATGGCCGGCGAACGATCGGATGGCCATCCTGTGGAGATTCGGCTCATCGACTGCAACCCGAGTGGTAGACCAGCAACACTCACGGACTTTCGGGCGGCCGCCGATGCCGGTCCTGCGCACGGAGTTGAGCTGATATTCCTTGTGCGCCCCACCATTACGGTTGATGTACAAAGGCTCATGGCAGACAAGCGATGCTCTCGAGTCATTACCGCGACTGGACTCGGGGAACTTTGGCTCGCAGTATCCGAGTTTCGGATTGCCGGCGAGACTGCGGGCGAGATTCTCTGTAAGTTCCCATTGATAGATCACAGACGTGTTTGGCGGGAGCTGAGGAGGGATGCTCACCCTCTTTGAACGCCCTAGCTGAGCGTCGGTGAATACCTCGTCGCCCCAGCCTGTGGAAGGCGACGCTCATGAAGTCTGAAGCCACGCTGGATGCTTGCATTCCTCCAGTCCCGTCATGCAAACTCGACGTTGACACAGGAGGCACCTCATGACCATCATCCTCTCCGTCGACCTCCACAACGCGGCGCGTCGCTCCGATGGCGACCCGAGCACCTGGAGCGACGACGAGCTCACCCGCGCCATCTGCCGCTACCACCGCTTTCTGGAGTTGGTCGCGGAGGACCCGAACCGCCCCATCGCCCCCACGCGGGATATTGACGAGGTCTGGCACCTGCACATGTTGTCGCCTCGGGCCTATTTCGAGGACTGTCAGCAACTCTTCGGCGAGATCCTCGACCACGACGGCGGATTTGGAAAGGGCGAGGGCGAACTGCCCCAGCTGCTCTCCACCTTCGAGGACACCGCCGCCCGCTGGCAGGCCAAGTTCGGCGAGCCTTACGTGCAGCAGACCAAGCACGAGGACATGAAGAACTGCTGGCATGACTGCCAAGGGCGGTGCTGGCACGCCTGCAAGAGCAACGTCGAGGTCACGCAGGCCAAGTGATCGACGCGGTAGAAACTGCGCTCCGGCAGCTTGCCAAGAAGGGATACTGCCAGATGGGGGGGCCAAGCGACAAACAGGCCTTGGCTCTCCAGGACCGCCTCGGCCATGTCATCCACATTGAGCAGGTCCGCTCCGACGCTACGGGCCCCGCACTGGTGTCCTCTCAGCATAGCCTCTCCCCGCACACCGACCACCACGCTGCCCACTTCGTCCTGTGGCGATGTTTGGAGCAAGCAGAGTGGGGTGGGGACAGCCTGGTCGTCGATGGCCTGGCCCTGGTCGCGGCGCTACCGGCCCACCATCGGGAGGCCCTGCGAGGGATCAGGCTCGTCGAGCACAACATCTTCGAGGGCGATGTGGACGAGCATCCGATGCTCACGACTTCTCCCGACGGTGGCGAGCGGCTCTACTACTCCTACTGGCTGGCCGACGAGACGTTGGCAGGCGCCGCCCGTGCCGCGTTCGACATGTTCTCCAACGCCCTCGAGGTCGTCCCTGTCCATCGGGTGCGCTTGCGACCCGGCGACCTGCTGGTTGTGAACAACCATCGCATGCTGCATGGCCGGACTCGCATCGGCGGTAACCGAACGCGCCACCTTGTCAGGTACTGGCTCGCGCCGCAGCCGCATGCCAAGGTGAGCCCCCGTTAGGCGGCCGAGGCCATCTTCGCGGCAGCCGACCACACGACCTCCGCGTTGAGTCCACGTTGTCAAGGGATGGCCAAGCAGATCCGCACAGCGGGGCAAGTAGACCCACCCTCCTACGCAGATCACACTCCCCACTCAGACGGGTCGAGGGCACACGCGGAGACCGAAGGTGGGCTGCTGAGCTGTGAATCCCGGGGTCTGACAGGCACCTCCCTCGAATATTCGAGCGGCCCCGTCCCCTTTCAGCGTCTCGGCGGCGGCCGTGCGTAGATCATCGGCTTGAGATCGAGCAGCTTGAGGATGTCGAGCGCCTCCTCACACAGCTCCGGCGCGGTGCGGCGCCAAGGTTGTTGGTCGATGGAGACAAAGACGACGTGGATGCCCCCGAACCACTCCAGGGCCATCTCGGTGGTGAGCTTGAGGTCCTCCTTCTTGCGGAAGGGGTGCATGATGCCCTCGCCCCGCTCCAGCATTCGCGCGCGGAGGGTGAACTGGAGGTGATTGCGGACCATCAGTCCGAGGATCATGACGAGCCCGAGAGCACGTATCCGTTCAGGGTTGTTGAGCATGACCGGGGCGACGCCGGCAGGCCCCTTGAGCCAGCGGAACCCGGTGTGTCCCTCGACGAGCGACTGGTGGCGATACTCCGCGAGCACCTTCTGGTCGTCCCAGGAGTCCTCCATCCAGTCGGTGATGAGCACAAAGCACGAGGCGTGCCGCCGGAGCGCTTCGATGACCGCGCCATCGGGCTCGAGCGCGACATCGGCGAACCAGACGATCTCGGTAGGAGCCGCCTCCCCGTTGCGAGGACGACCGCGTCGCTCGCGCTTGAGGGTGCGCTCCTCGCTGCGCACGGAGACCTCGGCACGGTGCAGCTTCAAGCCCTTGACCAGGCGCTCCGCAGCCTTGAGGGCGTCGGCCTCGCACGCGAAGCCTTTCGAGAGCTGGCGCTTGTGTGTCTCGGCCACCGTCCCGGCCTCACGCTCCAGCTTGCCGGGGAGCGACTTGTCGAACCGCGCGGCGAGCTGGTCGGAGTGTACGACGAGGAAGCGCCATGTCTCATGCGACAGAACGGTCTGTCCCTCGTCGTCGGTGTCGAAGGTCACAGGCAGCACCTCGTGGAAGGAGCGGCCCCGGTACAGACGTGGTGGGTCGGCCTTCTTGGGTCCAGGCCGCTCGGCAAGTATCGGCCAGGCCTCGATGTCGGCCTCCGCGGCCCAGGCGCGGTCGATGAGTCCAGCGCGCAGGCTGAAGGTCTTGGGCACCAGGCTGACCATATGGAAACCCGAACGCGAGAGCTGCCCGAGTGTGTCAGCGTCGACCAGCTTGCAGTCCGCGACCACGGTGATCTCGTCCTCGTCGGGAAGCAGCTTCGCCAGCCGCGCGAGGTGGTCCCGGTTGGAGATCTGATCCGAGGTGTTCCCACTGCTGACCGACATCGTCAGCGGGATGCCGGCCGAGCCATGCACTGACAGACCGAACACCAGTTGCTTGAGGTCGGGGCGTTTGTCCTTCGAGAATCCGTGGGTCAACGCCAACTCTTCGTCTGCATCGTACTCACCGTAGACGGACACCGTCGTCGTGTCGAGGTGCAGCGACCACTCGGTGTTTCGCACCCGACGGGTGAGGTAGCGGGTGACGACGTCGCCCAGGATGCGGTCCGTCCCGATCTCGTCGAGGCGATCCAGAGCCTGGCCGAGTCGGGTGTCATGGAAGAAGCCCGCCTCCACGCCTTCGCCCAGCATCAACTCCACGTCCAACTTGTCCAGCCACCTGTCCATCCGCCACAGCGCCACCCGGCCGGACAGGATGTTGAGCAGCATCGCCACGACGCACTCCGCGTCGGACACCTTGGCCAGCGGGTGCTTCGGTAGTCGGTCGTCGATGATGTCGACGATGCCGAGTTGATCGATGATGCCCCGGATGACCGGTAGGTGGCCGGCGGGCAGCGAGCGGGTGCGGAGGGTGTCGAGGTGCATCCGACGCTGATCACACGGTCGGGGACGATGCGCTCCTTGACGGTTGTTAGACTCTTGTCAAGTTTAATCCTTGGAAATCAACGACGGTGGGTTGAGAACCCCGGGATCGGCTGGCTGAGCAACGCGGCCAAGGCATTCCACCTGGGCACCTGACCGCCCAAAGCCGTCCCGTTCCAGAGCGTAACGGCGATGGGTTCAGAGACCGGCACCCCTCAGCGGCCCTCGACCTCCGGGTCCCACCCGAAGGCCCGGCGCATGGTGTCGTCGTCGATCCAGAGCGCGGCGAGCCGGAGTTGGCGCTGACGCGCGGTGTCGTCGGGATACTGCGCGCGCAGTCGGGAGAGGGCCATCTCCTGAGCGCCATGGGTCAACTCGACGAGCCGCTTCGCCTTGTCGGCGCTCGACATGCGGCGATAGCCCTCCACAAGCACGTGCTCGGCGGCGGGGTGGGTGTCGGTCCGGAGGGCAGGTCGTGGCAAGGGTCACCTCTTGGGGGAACCATATCCGTTTGAGGTGTGGTTGCCGCGTAGGCGAACCAGAGGGCTCCTTCCCGACGGTGTTGAGGCCGGGCGGTGGACAGGCGCGGTGGCGGCATAGGGAAATCTGGAGCCTCCTCGCCACACAGACGGCTGAGTGAGGGCAATGCCACCTTGCACACCACCGCCGACGCGCTCATCTGGACGCAGGAACAACCACTCCACACGGATCCTCTGGGAGCAAGTCGACAAGCCGATGTTCCCAACATGATCCCACCCCGTCGAGCCATACTTGATAACCCCCCTTTCAATCTGGCTTGTTCGTTGTAGTGGTACCCCCAGCAGGATTCGAACCTGCGGCCCCAAGATTAGGAATCTTGTGCTCTATCCTACTGAGCTATGGGGGCACGCTCCTCCCCTATCGGCGCAGCCTCCCCCCGTCAACGCCCCGCTCCGGGGACCAGCCCTCCAGTGCCCTGAAGGCCCGACTGGAGACCTGAATGCTGCGTACCGCCCTCCTCCTCGCCGCTCCGGCCCTCGCCCAGGACCCCAGCGCGGCTGGCCTGGAGGGTGAGGTCCTCCTCTGGACGACCTACCGCCGCGACGCCGCCTTCGAGGCCCCCGTCGCGCTGGAGATCGACGGCCAGGAGCGCCACTACCTGCGGCCCGGCGACAACCTCGCCCTCACGGTGACGCCGGGGACACACCAGCTCCGCGTGCGGGTGCTCCCCGACCCCGCGCAGGGCCTCAGCGGCCAGGCGCAGACTCGAAGCATCACCTTCGCCCAAGCGGAGATGGTGTCCCTGAACATCCAGCAGATCTGCGGCGCGCTCACCCTGACCACCACGGGCCCTCCGCCCGAGCCACCGGCGGTCTGCCACGACGCCCCCCGCTCCGCCCCGACCGCCGACCTCACGCCCACCCGGCTCTGCGCCGCCCGCACCACCGGCGCAGGCGCGCTGGCGTTGGAGGTCGACTACCTGCCCGTCGGCGACCTCTACCCGAGCCGCCTCTTCTGCGTCGACGTCCTCCCCGGCGAACACGTCCTCTCCCTGGCCCAGGACATCGCGGGGACGGACGCCGACGGTCCCCTCCAGGCGAGCCGCCGAGCCGCCAACTTCGGCGTCCTCGTCAAGCCGGGCGAGGCCATGATCGTCCAGGCCGAGGACGGCCCGCGCGGCTTCGCGTTCGCCAGGCGCGACACCGCCTGGCTCGACGCCCAGGATCTCACCGAGCCCCCCGACAGCGAGCGGCGCCTCTCCGCCGTCCGCGTCACCGTCCCGGCGCCCGACCCCGCCATCGATCCCGACCTCTTCGACCCCTACGCCGACGAATAGACGCCGTCGACGGAGCCCCCATGCTGCTCGCCGCCCTCCTCCTCACCGCCCCCCTCGCCCACGGCGACCCGGCCACGCGCCTGTGCGTCGCCCAGACCCTCGGCGGCGACGTGATGGAGCTGGAGGTCAACGACCACCGGGTCGGCGACCTGCACCCGCGGCGGCTCTTCTGCGTCGACGTCCCCCCGGGCGAGCACGTCATCGCCGTCGGCTACCGCTGGGACGACCAGACCGTCGAGGGCACCTGGGTGGACGGCGCGTTCATCCTGCTGGACGACGGAATCCCCGACACGCCCAAGGTGCGGTACGAGGGCCGCGTCGCCGTCGCCCGGGGCGAGACGGTGACCGTCCAGGTCAAGCGCCGCTCCGACCAGATCGCCTTCGCCGAGCGCGACGCGGCCTGGGTCGCGGACCACGACCTCCGCGCGCCCGCCCCCGGCGAGCGGCGCCTCGACGCCGTCCCCACCACCGCGCCCACGCCGCGCGGGGCCCTGACCCGCCGCGCGCCCGCCCCGGACGTCGATCCCGACCCCCTCGACGTCATCGCAGGCCGATAGCAGATCAGCGCTGTACAATGGCCCTGCGCACCGCGGAGCCTCATGATCGCCGCCTCGCCGCTGCTCGTCGCCTCCCTCCTGGCCACCGCCCACGCCGGAGAGCCCGCACAGCTCTGCGTCGGACGCCCCGAGGCGGGCGCCGCCGCCGGGGTCCCCGTGGCCCTGACCCTCGACGCCGCCCCCGTCGCCGAGCTGGCCCCCGGCGGCCTCTTCTGCGACAGCCTGCCCCCCGGGACCTACCAGCTCCGGGCCACCGTCCGGCCCGACGGAGACGTCGCCGCGCAGACGCAGGAGCGCCGCCTCATGCTCTTCGCCGACGACACCGTCTACCTCACCGCCGACCTGCCCTGCGGCGCGCTCACGCTCACCGGGGGGCTCCCCGGCCCGACGCCGTCCGCGCCGTGCCCCGCCGCCCCCGCGCCCGCCCCCGAGCCCGCGTCCGCGCGCCTCTGCGTCGCCCGGACCTCCCCGGGCGGCCCGATGGAGCTGGAGGTCGACTACGTCCGCGTCGGCGTCCTCCACGCCCACCGCCAGCTCTGCGTCGCCGTCCCCCCGGGCGACCACCTGGTCTGGGTGGGCTATGGCGCCGACTTCGACGACGACTACGTCGTCTGCGGGACCGACGCCCTCCAGGAGGAGTCCCGGTTCAACGCCGCGGTCGACCAGACCACCTGGATCGAGGCCAGCCTCCGCCGCGACACCCTCGCCCTCGCCGAGCGCGACGCCGCCTGGGTCGAGTCCCGCGCCCTGCTGGAGCCCCGCGCCGCCCATCAGCTGCGCGACGCGGTCGACGTCCCCACGCGCGACGCCGACGTCGCGATCTTCCGCCGCGCGCCCGGCGAGGACGTCGATCCCGACCAGTTCGGCCTCTACGCCGACGAGTAGCGTCCCGGATTTTGTAGAATGGCCCTGCGCACCGCAGAGCCCATGACCGTCCACGCCCCGCCCCTGCTCGACCAGGCCGCGCGCGCCTACTCGGCCGGCGCCCGCGACGACGCCCTCGCCCTCCTCGATCAAGCCCTCGCCCGGCTCCGCGACACCTGCGCCCCCGAGACCGACCCCCGGTGGGGCCGGGCGCGCGCCCTCCAGGCGGAGCTGCTCTGGCAGATCGGGCAGGTCGACCGCGCCCTCGCCATCGCGGAGGCCGTCGTCTCCGAGGCCGGTCGATACGGCTGGAGCGACGTGCTGCCCGACGCGCTGCGCACCCTCGGCCGGGTCTGCCTCCACCAGGGCGACCTGCGCCGCGCCGAGCTGGTCCTGCGCCGCGCCCTGGACCTCGCCGAGGCCAGCGGCCAGCCCACCCCGATGGTCCACGCCCTGCGCTCCCTCGGCAAGCTCGCCAACCACCGGCGCGACGAGCACGCCGCCGCCGCCTGGTACGCCCGCGCCGCCGAGCACGCCCGGGACGTCACGGACCTGCGCCTCAAGGTCGACACCCTGGGCGAGTTCGGCGAGGTCATGCTGCGCCAGGCCCGGTTCGACGACGCCGCCGCCGTGCTCGACCAGGTGCTGCACACCCTCCAGGAGGTCGACGCCCCCCAGCTCCACGCCCGCACCGCCATGCTCATGGGCAAGCTGTGCCTCGCCCGCAACGACAACGCGGAGGCCGCCCGATGGATCCGCAAGGGCAAGGCCATCTTCGAGCGCCTGGGCCAGCGCAACGCCGTCGCCAACAGCCTCAACGTGCTGGGCGACATCGCCCGCATCCAGGGCGACCTCGACACCGCCGAGCACCACTACCGCGCCGCCATCGAGGGCTACCGGGCCATCGGCGCCGGCCACGAGGTCTACTCCCAGCTCAACCTCGTGCTCGTGCTCGTGGAGAAGGGCCGCTTCGCCGAGGCCCGGTCCACCACCGAGGCCATCCTGGCCGAGATGGAGGACGCCGGCCGCCGGGGCATGGTCGCCATCGCCCACGTCCTGCTGCTGCCCGCCCTCGCCGGCCTGGGGGACGGCGCCGCCTTCGACCGCCACCTGCTCGACGCCCGCGCCCTGCTCGACGAGACCCACTTGCTGGACATCGACCTGGCCCGCGCCGCCCTGCGCGCCGCCGAGGCCCTCGACGCCCGCGGCGACCGCGCCCGCGCCGCCCGCGCCGCCGAGCTGGCCCTCGACCAGGCCCGCGCCTCGGTGGAGGGGCCCCTGCACGACCAGATCCGGGACCTGCTCACCGCGCCTGGGGGCTGCGGGCGCGCCCATCCCCCTGGGCCCCTTCGCCCTGGAGCGGGAGCTGGGCTGCGGCGGCATGGCCCGGGTGTGGCAGGCCACCCACGTCGACGGCGGACCCCCCGTCGCCATCAAGGTCCTCACCAGCGAGCGCGCCCGGGAAGCCCCTGGTCCGCGACGCCTTCCAGCACGAGGTCCGGTCGCTGGCCACCCTCGACCACCCCCACATCGCCCGCGTGCTGGGCTCGGGGGCGGTCAGCGCGGCGGCCGGCGCCGTCAGCGGGGGCGGCCTGGACCCCGGCAGCCCCTACCTGGTCATGGAGCTGGCCCGGGGCGGCTCCCTGGCCGCGCGCTGCGGCCGCATGCCCTGGTCCGACGCCCGCATCGTGACCCGCAGCCTGCTCTCCGCCCTGGCCCACGCCCACGCCCGCGGGGTCGTGCACGGCGACCTCAAGCCCGCCAACGTCCTGCTGACCTGGGACGACGGCCCCCCGGACATCCGGCTGGTGGACGTCGGCCTCATCCAGGCCCTCGGCCTCGGCCCCCTCACCCACCGGGTCATGGGCACGCCGGCCTACATGGCCCCCGAGCAGCTCCGCGGGGCCTGGCGGGACTGCGGCCCGTGGACCGACCTCTACGCCCTGGGCTGCCTCGTGTGGACGCTGGTCTGTGGGCGACCGCCCTTCCATGATGCCGATGTCCAGGCCATTCGAGAGGCCCACCTCGCTTCGCCGCCCCCGCCCCTCACCCCCCGCGTCGCCGTGCCCGAGGGGCTGGAGGCCTGGCTGGGGCGGCTGCTGGCCAAGCACCCCCTGGAGCGCTTCCGCCACGCGGCCGACGCGGCCTGGGCCTTCGAGCACCTCGACGACCGGGAGCGCCCCCCCGAGGCGACCCCCGGCTTCGCCGACGGCGCCGCCCCCACCACCTTCATCCTGGACGTCGGCGAGGCCCGGGCCGCCCCCGTCCTGGCCCGCCGCCTGCCCACCACCGACGCGCCGCCCACCCTGCCCGACTGGCGCGGCCACGCCGCCTCGCCCCGCCCGCTGCCCCCGTCCCTGGACCCCGCGCTCCAGGACCGGGTCACCCGGGTCCTGCCGATGGTGGGCCGGGAGTCCGAGCGCGACCACCTCTGGTCGACGCTGCGGGCGGTGCACGAGGCGGCCCCCCGCGCCTCGTGCTGGTCACCGGCCTGGAGGGCGCCGGCCGCACCCGCCTCATCCGCTGGCTCACCGAGAAGGCCACCGCCGCCGGCGCCGCCACCACCCTCCGCATCCACGGCCTGCCGGACACCCCCCCGCTGAGCGGCCTCGTGGCTACCGTCGAGCGCATGCTGAAGCTCAAGGGCATGCCCCGCCCGGCCCTGGAGCAGCGGGTCGGCGCCTGGCTGCGGGTGCGCGGCTTCGGCAACGCCACCCAGGTCTCCCGGCTGGTCGACCGCGTCGTGGGCCCCCGCCCGAGGGCAACGAGGACATGATCTTCTCCCTGCGGGCGCTGGCTTTCGACCGGCCCGCCCTGCTGGGCTTCGACGACGTCCACCACGACCCCGCGCTGGTCTCCCTGGCCGAGGACATCCTGCGCGCCGACCCGCCGGTGCCGGTGATGATCGTGCTGGGTCTGCCGGAGAGCGCCCTGCGCAGCCGTCGGGGCCTGCGGGCGGCGGTGGATCGCCTGCGGCGGCGCCCCGGGTTCACCGAGCTGGCCCTCGGGCCTTTGTCCGACGAGGAGATCTTCACCGTGCTGCATGGGCGCCTGGGCCTGGCCCCGCCCCTGGCCCGTCAGGTCACCGCGCGGGTGGGCGGAGTGCCGCTGTTCGCCGTGGAGATCGTGCGGGATCAGGTCCACCGGGGGCTCCTGGTCCACACCGCCGACGGCCTGGCCCTGCGCCCCGGGGTGCGCCCCGCCCTGCCGGACTCTCTGTATCAGGTGTGGGTGGACCGGATGTCCCGCCTGCTGGAGGGCGCCCCGCCCTCGGCCGCCGAGGCCCTCCAGCTCGCCGCCCTGCTGGGCACGTCGGTGCAGCAGGATGAGTGGCGGGCCGCCTGCGAGGCCCTGGCGGTGGCGCTGCCCGCCGCGCACCTGCGCCGCCTGCTGGACTCGGGCCTCGCCCGCCGGGCCTCCGCTGACCGGGGCGTGGACCTTCGTCCACCCCGCCCTGCGGGAGAGCCTGCTGCGGGCCGCCCGGGAGGGCCCGAGCTGGCGCGCCCTCAACCGCGCCTGCGCCGACGCCCTCGCCGGGCGCCCCGAGCGCATCGAGCACCGCGCCCGCCTGCTGATCGAGGCCGACGACCCCGACGCCGCCGAGGCCGCCCTGCTGCAGGCCGCCCACGCCTGCCCCGAGCCCGCCGGGGCCGAGGCCCTGCTGGCCCTGCGCGACGCCGTGCTCACCAGCCTCGGCCTGCCGCAGGACGACCCGCGACGGCTGGCGCGGTAAGCGATACAATCCTCCCATGCTCCTCCTCTCCCTGCTGGCCTGCAAGGCCGACCCCGTCGCCGTGGACGACACCGTCGCTGCGGACACCGCGCCCCCGGCGCACGAGGGTCCTCTGCACCCCGAGCTGACCACCTGGCCGCGCCTGGTGGTGCTGCCCGACGACCGCGAGGCCATCCTCGCCCGGATCCACGGCGAGGCCGGGCTGGACGACGAGGTCACCCGGGCCTTCGAGGACCTCTACAACGCCCTGCACGACCGCTGCGCCGCCACCGCCCCGGTGCCCGAGGCCGACCCCTACGACTACGGCGCCGCCTGGTCCGCCGCCGCCATCGCCCGCAACTGCGCCTACATGGCCTGGCTCGACCAGAACCCCGACGCCGCCGAGCGCGCCTCCGGCGTCCTGCTGACCATCCCCACCGACGCGTCCACCCTCAACGACCCCACCTACGACGTCCACCTGTCCACCACCCTGGGGCTGGTCGCCCAGACCTACGACCTGCTGCAAGGCAGCGGCCTCCTCGACGATCTCTCCGAGGAGCAGGGCGTCGTCGCAGGCCTCGCCGCCAGCCTCCACCAGCGCTACGTGGTGGACGAGCCCCTGTGGTACCAGGTGTGGCAGAACAACCACAACCTCAAGGCCGCCGCCGCCCTGGGCCAGGCCGCCCTGGTGCTCAACGACCGGGACGAGAGCTGGGTCTACGGCAGCTACGCCATGACCGAGTCCCGCCGCCTCATCTACGAGATGACCACGGAGGCCGGCGGCTACGGCGAGGGCCCCCACTATCACCAGTACAGCGCCCAGGAGGTCATCCCCTTCCTGCGCGCCTGGCACCGCAGCCTGGGCGACACCGGGGAGTGGTTCGACGTCGACTGCGCCACCCGCCCCTTCGACACCTGCACAGAGGGCAGCCGCGAGGGGGTGGGGGATCTGTGGGACGACCCCCGGGTGCAGGCCTGGTGGGCCTGGGGCCTGGACCTGCGCATGCCCGACGGTCAGCGCCCCCCCATCGACGACAGTCCCCTCACCTCCTTCCCCAGCGCCGCCCTGGCCGAGGTGGACCCGGTGTACGCCTGGGACTGGTTCAACCAGGAGAGCCGCTACCTGCGCCGCGCGGGGGACATGACCGCCGAGCTGCTCTCCGCCTGGGACGGGCGCCTCGCCGAGCCGGTGGCCGCCCCCTGCCGCCAGTCCGCCGTCAACGGCCACGCCGTGCTGTCCACCGGCCACGGCCCCGACGATCTGTGGTTCATCCTCCAGGCCGAGCCCTACGGCCCCATGACCACCATCGGCCACGAGCACCACGACGCCGGCGCGATCCAGCTCTACGCCCGGGGTTCGTATCTCATGGCTGAGTCGGGCTACGCCGGCTGGGACGATCGCGGGTACACCAGCGACTACGCCGCCCACAGCGGCGTGCTGTTCGACGGCGAGCCCCCGCCCGATGGGGAGGATCTTGCCGTGTCCTGGGCCCCGCTGGAGGGCTGCACCGCCGCGGTCGACCTGACCTGGGCCGGCGCGACCTGGCGCCGCGCCGCCCGGCTGGACGAGGACGTCATCCTCCTGTCCGACACGATCGACGCTCCGGGCACGGCCACCCTGCAGTGGCGACTCCACACGGTCAGCGGCGAAGGCCGGGGCACCCTGGCGCTGCGGGACTGGGGCGCGCTGCTGCACCAGGACGACGCCGCGCTGGCGCTGGTCGTGATGGGGGACGCCGCCCTCTCCCTGGAGGAGGACGCCGACGCCCTGAGCTACGGCCGCGTCGACACCCACCAGCTCCTGGTCGCCGAGGTCGCGGGGCCCGAGGCCGCCCTCACCGTCGCCCTGGTGCCCCTGGCCGCCGACGCCGAGCCCGAGGTGACCGTGTCGGGAGACACCGCCACCGTCGACGGCCGGACGCTGAGGTTCTGAGTGGGGGCCAGCCGCTGGCGCCGGCTCGGCCTGCTCCCCGGGCGCCTCGCCCCCCCCACACTGCCGGAGGGCTGGGCCGCCCGCCCCGAGGTGGACGCCGCCCTGAGGCCAGCGGCCCTGTCACCCTGGTCGTCGCCCCCGCCGGCTGGGGCAAGACGGTGGCCGTGGCCGGGTGGGCGGCGCGGCGCAAGGGCCCCGTCGCCTGGCTGGCCCTGGACCCGGGCCTGCGCGCCCCGGCGCTGTGGCTGAGCTACCTGCTGGCCGCCTTCCGCCGCGCCGGGCTGCCCGACGGCGCCTGGCCGCCCCTGGAGGGCGCCGTCGACCTCGACGCCTGGGTGGAGGCCGAGCTGATCGTCCCCCTGAGCGCCCGCCGGGAGCCGACGGTCCTCGTGGTCGACGACGCCGACCACATCCCCGATCCCGCCTGCCAGGCCGCGCTCGACACCCTGCTGCGCGCCGGCCTGCCGCGGCTGCGGGTGGTGCTGACCGGCCGCCGCACCCCCGCGCTGCCGCCGGAGCTGCTGGAGCTGGCCCGCCGGGTGATGGTCACCGACCCCGACGCGGCCGACCCCCGCGCGGTCCTGGCCGGGCTGTCCCCGGCGCGCCGCGCGCTGCTGGAGGCCACCGCCCCCCTGCACCGCTTCGACGCCGCCCTGGCCGCCGACCTGGGGGCCCCCGGCGCGGAGCAGCTGCGCGACGACGCCCGTCTCATCGAGGTCACGGACGAGGACGGCCCCTGGTTCCGCGTCCACCCGCTGCTGCGGGAGGCGCTGCTCTCGGCCCAGGCCCCCGAGCGGGTCCGCGGAAGCCACGGCCGCGCGGCGCGGGCGCTGGCGGCGCGCGGCCTCGTGGACGACGCCCTGGAGCACCTCGACGCCGCCGATGACCCCCACCTGGCCACCGCGCTGGCCCAGGCGCACGGCTGGGGCTGGCTGCGGGCGCAGCGCTTCCGCAGCCTCGCCCGCCTGCTGTCCCGCGCCCGCGGCGACGACCCGGAGTTGGACGTCCTGCGCGCCTGGGTCTGCCTCTCCACCGACCCCGCCGCCTTCCCGGACGCCCTCGCCCGCGCCCGCCGCGCCGCCGGATGGACCGGTCGGCTGGCGCTCTCCGTGGACACCCTGGAGGCCCTCATCGCCCTGCGCGCGGGGCGTGCCGAGGCGGGGCTGGCCCAGGCCGAGCGGGTGCTCTCCGCGCTGCCCCATGAGGAGCGCGGCCTCGCCGTGGCCGTACACCTCGCCGCCGCCTTCGGCGCGCAGGCCCTGGACCGCCTGGACGACGCCGACGCCTGGCTGGCCCGCGCCGCCCTGCACGCCGAGCAGACCCCCGCGCTGCGCTCGGCGCTGCTGGCCTGGGGGGGGCGGGCCCGACTGTGTCGCTTGCGCGGCCAGCTCGACGACGCTGAGGCCGCCGCCGAGCGGGCGCTCGCCCTGGCCGCGCGGGAGGACTGGGTCGGCGCCCCCGCCCTGGGCGTCGCGCGGGTGGAGCTGGGCATGGTGCTTTGGGGTCGGGGCGCCCTGCCCCGGGCCGAGGCCGCGCTGACCGAGGGGCTGCGGCTCCTGCGCCTGGGGGGCGAGGTCGACCCCCAGCTCGCCGCGCTCATGGCCCTGGCCCACATACGATACAATCGCGGAGACCGGATCCCCGCCGCCGAGGCCCTCATCGAGGCCGAGTCCGTCGCCGACGCCCGCCCCTGGACCGCCGCGTTCATCGCCGTCGAGCGCTGCCGGCAGCGCGGCGAGCCCCCGCCCGAGCCGCCTCCCCTGCCGCCTCCGCTGGGGCGCCTGCTCGCGCTGGAGACCGCCTGGGCCGCATCCGACACAGACCTCCGGATCGAGCCCCTGCGCGCCGCCTGGCAGGGCGCGGCCGATCTGCCCTGGTACGCCGTGCCCCTCGGGGCCGCCCTGGCCGCCGCCCTGGCCCCTGACCAGCCCGGCGAGGCCGCCCGCGTGCTCGACCAGACCGCCCGCCTGGCCACCCCCGGCCGGCTCGTCGGCCCCTTCCTGGCCCACGCCCGCGCCCTGCGCCCCCTCGTGCGCCGCGTCCCCACCGGCCCGGAGCGCGCGCTGCTGCTCGACGCCCTGGGCACGGACACCGCGCCCGCGCCGGACCCGCCCCCCGAGGAGCTGCTCAGCCCCCGCGAGCTGGAGGTCCTGGACCTCGTCGCCCGCGGGCTGCCCAACCGCCTCGTCGCCCGCCGGCTGTTCATCAGCCCGGACACCGTACGGACCCACGTACACACCCTGCTGCGCAAGCTCGGGGCCCACAACCGCACCGAGGCCGCCCACCGCGCCCGCGCCCTGGGCCTCATTCCGTGACAGGCAGGGTCACGGTCGTGGGGCAGGCCGCGTCATGTTCCAGGCGCTGGTGCGCGACCCGCAGCGTGTTGTCCGTGGCCTGTGCGGCCAGCTCGCCAGCCCCGGTGTTGGGCGCCCAGATCGGCGCCGCCCCACTCGACACGATCACCTGAAGCCGCTCCCCCGGCGCCAGCCGGAACGCGGTGGGCTTGAGGTCGAACGCCACGGGGGCCGGCGCGCCGCCCAGGCCGTGGACCCTCTGGAGCCCCTCGGTGAGGTTCCAGCTCCGACCGCGCTTGTCCACCCGGCTCAGGCGCACGAACAGGTCGGCGCTCTCCTGATCCGAGCCGAAGCAGGCCGACACCCGGGGCACCCCGGCCACCTCCAGGGGGGCGTCCAGGACCGGGCCGGTGAAGGCGCGCACGTCCTCGCGCGCCAGCAGCGGGGCGTTGTCGGCCACCGGGTCGAAGCCCAGCAGGAAGGCCCCGCCCACCGCCGGGGTGGGGTCAGCGGGGTCATAGGTCCACGGCGTGGCCTCGCCGCTCGCGGCGCTGCCCAGGGCGCCGCCGCCCTGAAGGAACACGGTCTGCGGGCGGGACGGCGGCGGCCACGCGGCGGCCTCCCGCCAGACCTCGGCGCCCTGGACGAGGTAGCGCACCGGCGCGCTCCGATCCGGGAGATCCAGACCGAGGGGCTCTGTGGCGTGGGCCTCGAACCAGGCGAACGCCGCCCCGATGGCCTCGGTGAGGCCGTCGTGGTCCCCGTGGGCGCCTCCGCCGATGGTGAGGGCGGGCTCCAGCCCCGCCGCCCTCTGCCCGGCGTAGATGGCGAGGGTGCCCTCCAGGGCGAAGTCGTGCCAGCCGGTGGCCAGCCAGGCCGGCGCGGTGGCCTGCCCGACGTGGGCGAGGTGGTCGGTCTCCACCCAGTACGGATCCGCAGCGTCGGTGCGGGTGACGAAGTCCTGATAGTACGGCAGCGTCTCGCCCCACGCCTCTGTGTCAAGTGTGGTGAGGGGGCGGGCGCCCCAAGGCAGGTCCGCCCAGCCCTTCTGCAGCGCCAGGGCCTCGGCGATCGGCACCTTGCCGTGGGTGAGGGTCCGCAGGAATGACGACCAGGTCAGCGCGAGGTCCAGGTTCAGGGCGCCGGTGCGGTACAGCTCCTGGTACAGCTCGGCGCTGGTCTCGGGGGCGACCAGCGCCCGCAGGTTGGGGGGCGCGGCCACCGCCGCGGCGAGCTGGGTGTAGCCCATGTAGCTGGGCCCGAACATGAACACGTCCGCGCCCGCCCAGGGCTGGGCGTCGATCCAGGCCAGGGTGTCCAGCCCGTCGCGCTGCTCGTTCAGCATCACCACGAACTCGCCCTCGCTGTCCCCGGTGCCGCGGCAGTCCTGGACGAGCACGCTGTAGCCCTGGCTGGCGAAGACATCAGCGATGGGCAGCAGGTAGCCGCGCGCGTAGGGGGTCCGGATGAGCACCACCGGCCGGGCCGCGTCCCCGGGCAGGCGCAGCAGATCAGCCTCCAGCGCCACCCCGTCGGACATGGGCACGCGCACCGTGGCGACGCTCGCCCGGGCCTCGGGCCGGGGCAGGTCCGACGCCTTCTGCAGGTAGAAGGACTGGTATCGCTGGATCGCGCTGCCGTTGTGGCGGCAGGCCGGCAGGGTGAGGGCGACGAGGGCGAGCAGGGCACGCATGGGGACCTCCAGGTGTGGAGATCCGGTATCGGCGACGAGAGGCGCGCACACTACGCTGAAGGGTGGAGATTGAAGGCTGCGTCGAGCAGCCTCCCCGCAGCGGGGCCTCCCAGGTCTGCAGACGCCGAGGGGGTCCGAAGATGGGGTCGTCCGTCACGGACTCCAAGTTCTGAAGGTCCATCCAGGACAGACAGAGCCCTCGAAGAGGTTGGAGGTCCACGCAGCGAATCGGCGCGTGGGCGCGATGAAATCTTGGCGTTGCTTGCAGGCCGGATTCAAATATCAAGGGACTTCAAGCGGCTCGGCGATTCCTCGCGGTCACGCGTCGATACGTAGCGTGTATCGGAGATTCTCCGAGACCTCTGTCTGCCCGTGACGGGCCTTCGAAACTTGGAGTCCGTGACGGACGACCCTGATATCGGCCCACCACCAGATCCAGCACGCGACAACCCCCAACGCTACAGCGTCCAAGCCTCCCGCAGCTTCGCCCGGCCGCCCGCCGCGATGACGTCGCCGTGGCACAGGCAGACCCGGTCGAAGTCCCAGGCGTCGCACATGGCCAGGACGCTGGCGCTGGCGGCGGCCTTGTCCTCCACCCAGCTCATCAGCAGGCGGGAGGGGCCGACCCGCTGCCACACGTTGGCCATACGCAGATAGGTCCGGGTCCACCAGGAGTCGCTGTGGGTGACGTTGAAGATGATGTCGGTGAGCACGACCGTGCCGCTGGCCCGGTGGAAGAACACGGTCTCGTCCAGCCGGGGGCTGCCCTCGAAGCGGCGCTGCTCGATCTCCCCGACCCACAGGGGGGGCGGGGCCTCCGTGAGGGGGGTGTGGTGGGCCAGCTCGGGCCGCTTCTTTGCCAGGGCGGCGGAGACGAAGACCTGGGCGTCGGGGAACGCTTCGGCGGCAGCGCTCAGGTAGAGGTAGTGCATCGTGTTGGGCGCGACGATCGCGCGCACGGGGCCCAGCGCGGCGATGGCGGCGCGGGTTTCGTCGTCAAAGGGCACCGGGGAGTGCATCCACAGCCCCCCGTCTGCCAGGCGCAGCAGGGTGCAGCGGGTCCCGAGCTGCAAGCCCAGGATGGAGAGCGGGGCGTCGACGACCCAGACGTCGTCGGCGAGGGGACGGATTGAAGACATGGTCGACCTCCGGTTCTGGGATATAGTAAACATGGTTGACCAAATTGGTCAAGGAGATTTACTATATGAAGGACGACCAACCCAGCCCCGAGGCGGTGGCCTCGTTCGAGGTCCTCAAGCGCGCCAGCGTGGGTCAGCTCCTGTTCAAGGGCGCCCGCCTCTTCGAGGAGCTGGCCCTCGGGCGGCTCCAGGCCATGAGCGGCGACGCCTCGATCCGGCCCGCGCACACCGCGCTGTTCCCCCACATCGACTTCGAGGGGGTGCGTCAGACCGAGCTGGCCGACCGCGTCGGCGTCAGCAAGCAGGCCGTGGGGCAGCTCGTGCGGGACCTGGAGCGCATGGGCATGGTCCGCCGCGACCCCGACCCCACCGACGGCCGCGCCCGGCTGGTGCGGTTCACCAAGCAGGGCCTGGAGGGCATGCGCCACGGCGTCGGCGTGCTCATCGAGCTGGAGACCGAGCTGACCGCCCAGCTCGGCCCGGAGCGGGTCGACCGGCTGCGGGAGGACCTGGCGGTGCTGGTGGAGGCGCTGGGGGGGTGACAGTCACCGGGTCCGCAGCGTAGCGCTCGTGGACGCCGCTGGACCGGTCAGTTCGACAGCTCCGCGAACAGGATCGCGCTGTCGTCGCGCACGTCCCCGACGTCATCGTCCCGGCCCACCGGGCTCCCGCCGACCTGGGCGGCGCACTCGTCCGAGTCCCACAGCATGAACAGCGCGCCCTGCCGGATCGTGCCGCCGTCATCGTATCTGAAGATCATCAGGTTCTCGACGCACTCATCGCTCAGCGGGGTCTTGAGGCCGTCGTCGAAGATGAACGCGACGGGCGCGTCGTGGGACTCCCAGGCGGAGCCGTCATGGTAGGTCACCCGCCAGTGATCGTCGGAGTGCTGCTTGTAGTACACCTTGAACGCCCCGTCTCCCAGCGGAACGATCGTGTTGTCGTGGACGTTGTCGGCGACGTTGACCGGGCAGTTGGAGCCGTCGACGTCGACCGTCCACGTCCAGATGCTGGAGCTGTAGCTCCCCACCGCGGAGGCGAGGTTGTCGTTGTAGGAATACGAACAGTAGGGGCCGTAGCCGTAGTTGAAGAGGATGCTCGGGGCGTCGGCGCCCGGGTCGACGGGGCCGTCGTTGAGGTAGTCCCACCAGAACCGCCCGTGCTGCGCGTGCGACACGTTGTACATGCTGTGGCTCGGCGTGGAGCTGTGCTCGACCGCCACGTAGCCGTCCATGCCGCTGTCCAGCGGCGTATCCGTGCAGCTCGACCCGCTGCAGCCCAGCCCGAAGTCCGTCCCCTCGTCGTCGTCCGAGGCGATCTGGACGACCTTGCAGTTGCCCGCGTAGGAGCAGGCGTGGTTCTGCATCATCAGCTCGACCCACTGGTCGCTCCCGTCGTCGATCAGCATCGACCACGGGTGATCGAGCCCGAAGTCATCCTCGGCGGTGTCTGTATCGCCCTCCAGCACCAGCGTGTCCCCCACCCAGTCGGAGGGGTTGTTCGGGCTGGTGGGCCACCCGCTCGAGGTGTACCGCACATGCCGGACCTCGCTCGGGTTCGAGGTGTCGCCGCTGATGCTGTAGTACATCACCAGCGTGTCACCCCAGCTCCCCCAGCCGGTGGGGTAGAAGAACCCTTCCGGCGCGTTGGCGCCGTTGTCCTTGACGTAGCTGGAGGTGTCCGACTCGCCGGTGACCCCCGTGACCAGCCACAGCTCGACCCCGGTGGTGTGGTCGTCCTTGTCCCCGGACACGGACTCATCTGCGCCGTCGTTGCCGTAGAAGTCGGAGCAGGAGTCGTTCTCGCAGGCATAGACCCGGTAGTAGAAGGTCTTGTTGGCGCGGTGGTGCTCGTGCTCCCACTGATAGGAAGCGGAGGAGACCGAGGCGAGCCAGTAGCTGCCGTCCGGGGTGTCCGGGATCGTGTTCGTCTCGGCCACATGGATCTCAAAGTGATGGACGCCGTCCCAGTCGTCGCCGCTGCTGTTGGTGCACGCCTCTGGCCCCTGGCCCCAGTACATGTGGGTCGTGCGGGACTCCGCGCCCATCGTGAACACCGCGTTGAACCCTGCGTTCCAGGGTACGCAGGCGGCGCACGCGGCCTCCCGGGGGGAGAGGAGGAGGCCGGCGGCGAGGAGGGCCCGGAGGGCGTGGAGGCTCGATGACATGGCTGTCTCCCTGTTCGACCTGTAAGACACTCCGTAAGAATACTGCAAAGTCGGTCTGCGCAGCCAGGCGAACCACCGCCGCTGACACGCCCTTACGGCGGAGCCCCTTGTCAGGGCACGCCGCGGCCATCGGTGGGCCGTTGGAGGCGAACTCCAGCCCACGGCGGACACTTCATCGTCGATTGACGGTGTGCGAAATGGCCCTTTTCAGGGTAGGATGCCGGAGCTGAAGTCAGCCGCAACCCCCTCCGCTTCGGAACCCCCTTGAGTCCTCCAACGCCCTCCCTCTCGGCGTCAGAGTTCGTTCGCCAGTACCGCAAGGACGCCGCGCTCCAGGCCGATCCTGACGCGCGGGCCCGCTTCGAAGCCCTCACCTCGCGGGCCAGCGTGTGCAGCTACTGCGGGGTGGGCTGCCCCTACACCGTCGAGCCCGACGGCAAGGGGCGGGATCAGGTGGTGCCGCTGAGCCCCCTGGGCCTGTGCGTGAAGGGGCGGACGTCGCTGCGCACCGGGGGGGACGACCTGCGCCGCGAGGCCCTGACCCGGCGCGGCCTGCGGGACGACCGCATCCGCGCGCCCATGCTGCGGGGCCACGACGGCCGCATGCACGAGGTGACCTGGGAAGAGGCCCTGGATCGCGCCGCCTGGCTGTTCCTGCACGCCCGGGAGTGGGTGGGCCCCGACGCGGTGGCCCTGTACGGCAACGGGCAGAAGACCCTCGAGGCCATCTGGATGGCCAGCCTCTACAAGCTCGTGTTCCGCCTGCCCACCATCGGCGCCAACTCCGAGCACTGCCTGGCCAGCGCCGGGGCGGCCCACGAGCTGAACTTCGGCAACGAGGCGTCGTTCACCTGGCGGGAGTTCGACGAGCTGGAGCGCTGCGACGTCGCCGTCCTGCACGGCACCAACGCCTTCATCACCTTCCCCCAGGCCTACGAGAAGCTCAAGCGCAACGCCCACGCGGTCAAGGTGGTCATCGACCCGGTGCGCACCGACACCGTCTCCGACCTGCAGGAGGCCGACCCCCGCACCCTGCACCTGCGGTTCCGCCAGGGCGGCGACGTGCTGTTCAACCTCGCGGTCAGCCGGGTCATCCTGGAGGAGGGCTGGCAGGACGAGGGCTACCTGGCGCGCGCGGTGGACCCGGAGAGCCGGGCGGCCTTCACCGAGCTGGTGATGCAGGACCGCTGCGCCCCGGAGGCGGTGGCCGCGGCCATCGCCCTCGCCGATCAGGACCCCGCGGACCTCGCCGCGCAGCTCCGCGCCTACGCCGCGCTGATCGCGAAGCCGGGCCCCGACGGGGAGCGCCCCCGCGCCGCTTTCGTCTCCAGCATGGGCATCAACCAGTCCACCGGCTCCTACGGCTTCTCCACGAACCTCAACCTGCTGCTGCTCACCGGCAACGTGGGCCGCCCCGGGGCGGGCTCCCTGCGCATCGCCGGCCAGTCCAACGCCACCAGCGAGCTGATGATGGGGCTCAACTCCCGTCGGCTCGTGTTCAACCTCGACCCGGCCAACCCCGAGCACCGGGCGCGGCTGGCCCGAGCGCTGGACCTGCCGGAGCACAACATCCCCCCCCACCGGGGCACCGCCGTCGCGCACATGGCCGACGACGATCGACTGTACTGCTTCCTGTTCATGGGCACCCAGATGACCCGCAACATGCCCCGGCTGGGGCACTGGATGCGGCGGCTGGGGCGCTCGTTCAACGTCGTGATCGACTGCTTCCTGGGCGAGGGCGTCACCGAGTGGGCCGACGTGCTGCTGCCCGCGCTGAGCTACACCGAGCGCACCGGGGTCATCCAGCGCGGCGACCGCTCCCTGCAGCTCCAGCAGGGCCTGACCGCGCCGCCGCCGCTGGCCTGGTCCGACGAGAAGATCCTGGTGCACCTGGCCCTGGCCATCGCCCGGCGCCTGCGGGACCCCGACACCGCCACCCTCAACGACCTCGACCCCGACGTGGTGGAGCGCACCTTCGCCCGCTACGTCGACGCCGACGGCGAGGTGGACGCCGCCGCGGTGTTCGACCACATGGTGGCGGTCTCCAGGCAGCTCGATCTGTACAGCCGCCTGGAGGCTGACGACGGCCGCCCCATCTCACACAGACTCCTGCGCGAGCGGGCCGGGGTGGGCGTGCAGTGGCAGGGTGACGCGCGGTACACCGGCGCCCGGCAGGACGGCGCGGTCTTCCCCGACCTGGAGCGCGCGCCAGCGCGGGCCCGGCTGGTGCGGCCGCCGGACGCCTTCATGGAGGGGCTGGTCGGCCAGCCCCCGGGCACCCTCAACCTGATCAGCGGGCGCGGGCGCCCCGGGCGGCTGGGGCGGGCCTACCGGGGGCGCTACAACTCCGGCATCAAGACCCTGCCCATCTCCGCGGCCCCCAGCGACGACTACCATGTCGAGATGCACCCCGATGTGGCCGATGCCCACGGCCTCACGGAAGGCTCCCCGGTGCGCCTCGTCGCCGAGCACGGCGCCGCGATCGGCGAGGTCGCCCTGAACGACCGGGTGCCGCCGGGGACCGTGTTCGTGGACTTCGTGCCCGGCGAGATCAACCGCCTCACGGACTACGTGGACGCGGACCGCTTCACCGCGCAGAGCTTCATCAAGCGCACCGCCGTGAGCCTGCGCCCGCTGGAGCCCCTGGAGCGCCGCCTGTGGGACGCGCCCGACGAGGCCGCACTGCACACGGTCATCGAGCGCCTGTACGCGCGCTTCCGGGCCGCCTACGGCGAGGATGAGGGCTGGCTGTCCCTCCAGCGCGGCGAGGACGGCGCGGTGCGCTGGCTGCACCCCCGGGTGCTGCGCAACCCCATCAGTCAGGAGGAGCAGCGCGTCACCGAGGCGGCCGGCGCGGCGACCGTGTTCATCCAGCGGTTTGTGGGGAGTGCGGCGTACCGCGCGACCGCGGCCGGGCACCTCCAGCGGCTCTCGCCGGACCTGCGGCACCAGCTGCTCACCATCCTGCTCCCGCTGCTGCGGCGCTTCGACTACCAGTCGGCGCTGCACCCGCTGCTGTCCGCGCTCTGCGGCAGCGTGCGGCTCGTCGACGCGGACGGTGAGGCCGTCCTGGTGGACCTGATGAGCGCCCACAAGGCGGCGGTGCTGGAGTTCAAGGAGGAGATCGTCGCGAATCAGCTCTACGTGGCCATCCTCAAGGGGCTGGAGCTGCTGTTCGGCCACCGGCGGGACCCCGAGGGGCGGCTGATCGTTCACCGAGACGAGCTGGCCTTCGTCTCCGGCATCGCCATCCCCTGCGCGGGGGACGTGCCGGCCCACTTCCTGGGCATCTCCACCGCCGATCTGGACTCGGATCGGCTGATCCACAGCCGGGCCATCGGCTCGAACGCGCTGATCATGGTGGACCGTACGCGCAGCCGGGCGGTGCGGGTGGACGTACACACCGGCGTGCTGCCCCTCGACCGGGAGCTGACGAAGCTGCGCGGGGTGGTGATCAACAAGAAGCGCGGGGCCACGCCGCACGAACACAGCCGCTTCTTCGACCGCCTGGGCGAGCTGGTGGTGGACTACATCCGCCTGGGCGACGGCAACTTCCACGTCTTCGGGCCGGTGCACCTGGACTGGGCGGAGTACCGCGACAAGCTCTCCATCGCGCCGGCCGCCCGGCGGGAGTTCCGTCAGTTCCTGGTGACCCAGAAGGTATCGCGGGGGCTGGGCCAGAGCCTGGTGGACCTCGGGGTGCTCGACGCCGAGAAGGACGCCACCTTCATCAACCGCCTGGCCACCGTACACGATCGGCTCTCCGGGCCGCCGAAGACGGGGCCGGACCTCTCGCACCTCGCGTCCCTGCCGTTGACCGAGCGCATCGACCATGTGGTGGAGACGATCATCGCGCCGGTGCTGCGCAACGACGGCGGCCGGCTGGACATCCTGGACGTCGACGAGGCCGCGGGGCGCGTGGAGATCCGGTTCGTGGGGAGCTGCGCGAACTGTCCGTACTCATTGCTGAGCATGGAGCAGTTGGTGAAGCCGAGTCTGTTGGCGATCCCGGGGGTGGAGGCGGTGGTGCACCGGGCGAAGATGCGGCGGAGTGAGCTGAAGACGACGGCTTGAGGCGCTACTCCTCCGCGCCCATCAACTCAGCCTCCATCTCTTCGACCGTGGGGAGGCGTCCCTTGAACTCCTCGGGCAGGGATTCGACCAGGCGCGTCTCCCAGCTCGCCACGCCGATGGGCTTGCTGACGTCGCGCAGGGCGTACTCCACCACGACATCATTCCGGGATTTGCACAAGAGGATGCCGATGGTGGGCTGGTCGCCGGGGTGCCGCATGAGGTCGTCGACGGCCGAGAGGTAGAAGTTCAGCTTGCCTGCGCACTCGGGCGTGAACGTGCCGGCCTTCAGCTCGATGACCACGAAGCAGCGGAGGTGCAGGTGGTAGAAGAGCATGTCCAGGAAGTAGTCCTGGCCTCCGACGTCCAGCTTGACCTGTCGACCCACGAAGGAGAAGCCGACCCCCAGCTCCAGCAGGAAGTCGCGGATGTGCTCGACGAGGCCGGTCTCCAGCTCCCGCTCACGGGCGTCCTGGTGGAGGGTCAGGAAGTCGAAGCAGTAGGGGTCCTTGGTGAGCTGCTGCGCGAGATCGGACTGGGGGGCCGGGAGGGTGGTCGCGAAGTTGGTGATGGCCTGGCCCTGGCGCTCGTGCAGCCGGCTCTCGATCTGGAGCACGAGGACGTTTCGTGACCAGCCGTTGGTGGCCGTGCTCTGCAAGTAGAAGCGCCGAGCCCGAGGCTCCTTCACCTTCTCCAAGATGGCGACGTTGTGGAACCAGGGGATTTGTGCAGCAAGCTGCTGCACGAAGTCCTGGTCGGGCCAAGCCTCCGCGAAAGCCCGCATGTACTTGAGGTTTCGCGTCGAGAAGCCCTTCATCTCCGGGAAGGCCCGACGCAGGTCGCGGCTCAGCCGGTCGATGACCTTCGCGCCCCAGCCCAGGGTCTCCTGTCGCTCCAGGATGTCGCGGCCGATGCTCCAGTAGAGCAGGATCAGCTCCCGGTTGACGGACAGCGACGCGCGAAGCTGGGCCGCCTGGACGCGGGACTTGAGGGCGGTGACGAGGGCGTGGTAGTCGGAGGACCGGAGGGCGTCGGGCATGACGTGGGATCAGACGTTGAACCGGAAGTTCACCACGTCCCCGTCCTGCATCACGTACTCCTTCCCCTCCAGCCGCACGAGGCCCTGGGCCTTCAAGGCCGCCTCGCTGCCGTGCGCCAGCAGGTCGCCGATCTGGTAGACCTCGGCGCGGATGAAGCCGCGCTCGATGTCGCTGTGGATCTTGCCGGCGGCCTTGCGGGCGCTCAGGCCGCGGCGGATGGGCCAGGCGCGGCACTCGTCGGGGCCGGCGGTGAGGAAGCTCATGTAGTCCAGGAGGCTGTAGGCCGCGCGGATGAACTCGTGGCGGGCGGGCTCGCTCAGGCCCAGGGACTCCAGGAACTCGCCCTGCTCGTCCGGCTCCATCTCGGCGATGTCCGCCTCCAGGCTGCCGCACAGGCCCAGGCTGACGTGGTGGGGCTCGCGCTCGCGGAAGGCGCGGCGCTCGGCGTGGGCCGGGTCCTCCCAGGCGTCCTCGGAGAGGTTGTAGAGGGTGATCAGGGGCTTGAGGGAGAGGAGCTGGATGCCGGTGAGGGTGGCCAGGTCGTCCTCGCTCAAGCCCAGGGCGCGCAGGGGCTCGCCCTCGGAGAGCTGGTTGACGCAGGCGTCGTTGACCTCGACCTCGCGGCCCTTGCGGTTCTCCTTGCGCATGCGCTCCTGGCGGCGCTCCAGCACCGAGAGGTCCAGCAGCAGCAGCTCGTCGTTGAACCGGGCCTCGTCGCGGGCCGGGTCGATGGGATCGGCCAGCACGGGGTTGTCGAACACCCGCACCACGTGCACCAGCACGTCCGCGTTGCGCAT
This sequence comes from Alphaproteobacteria bacterium, assembly GCA_020632795.1. Classification (GTDB taxonomy): domain Bacteria; phylum Myxococcota_A; class UBA796; order UBA796; family CAJQPC01; genus JACKEV01. Next base: position 195,589 of record JACKEV010000013.1, on the reverse strand, counting down.
GTTCTGGACGACCTCGGCCGGGAAGGCCCCGGTGTCCAGGCGCCCCGAGCCGGCGAAGTCCATGAAGGTGATCTCGGCGTAGACCTTCTTCTTGGGGTTGAAGATGGCCGCGAGCTGATCGATGCGCTCGTCCGGCACCTTGATGTTGCCGAAGGTGACGCCCTTCCCGCCGCCGCTCGCGCCCGGGGCCAGGGCGGAGAAGACGGTGGACTTGCCGGTGCCGGGGTAGCCGCAGATGCCGACGCGCATGGAGCACTCCTCAAAGGCAGTGCCGATAACCCGCGGCGCGTCCTCTGACGCTATATTGCCGGGACCCTGACACCGGAGCCCCCATGCGCGCGACCGCACTGATCGGCCTGCTGGCCCTCTCCTGCAACGACGGCGACGAGCTTGAGGTCGAGCCCGCCCCGTTCGGCGACTGCGACCCCATCGACGAGGGCCTCTGCGCGCTGCCCTGGCCCTCGACCTTCTTCATGACCGAGGACGCCTCCACCCCCTCGGGCTGGACCAACGACCTGCGCCCCGCGACGATGCCCCTGAACCGCGACGGCGTGCAGATGGCGCCCAAGTACTGGAACGAGAAGGACGGCACGTCCACCCTCGGGCCCATCATGTTCTACTTCCGTGATGTCGATGGCGCCGACCTCGTCGGGCACCCCGACGTCGGGGCCTACGCCGGCGACGACGCCACCATCGTCCTCATCGACGCCGAGACCGGCGAGCGGGTGCCGTACTTCGCCGAGGTCGACGCCACCGCCGAGATCGACCGGGAGCGCCTCATCCTCATGCGGCCGGTCGCCCCGCTGCGCCACGCCCACCGCTACGTGGTCGGGGTGCGCGGCCTCAAGAAGACCGACGGCGACCCCGTGGACCTCACCGACGCCTGGCTCGCCCTGCGCGACGACACCCCCACCGACACCTGGGACATCGAGGGCCGCCGCGACTACTACGACGCCAACATCTGGCCCCTCCTGGAGGCCCAGGGCTTCGCCCGCAGCGAGCTGCAGATCGCCTGGGACTTCGTGACCATCTCCCGGGAGAGCAGCCTGGGCCGCGCCGAGTGGATGCGCGACGACGCCGCCGAGCGCGAGGGCACCGACGGCCCCGACTACGTGATCAACCAGATCCAGGACGACGACTGCGAGGCCGGCGCCACCATCGGCCGCACGATCTACGGCGAGATGACCGTGCCGCTCTACCTGGAGCAGGACCTGCCCGGCAGCCTGCTGACCCGCGACGACGCCGGTCAGCCCTACTACAACGGCGACACCCAGGTCGAGTTCATGGTGCGGGTGCCCTGCTCGCTGATCGAGGAGCCCCGCCCCGGCCTCATCCTGCAGTACGGCCACGGCCTGCTGGGGGACTTCGGCGAGGCGCGCACCGGCTACCTCTCCCAGATGGCCGACGAGTACGGCTGGGTGGTCATCGCCACCAACTGGAAGGGCATGGCCGAGGACGACCGGGGCGCCATCACCCTGATGCTCGCCACGGACGTCTCGGACTTCGCGATGCTCCCCGAGCGCACCCTCCAGGGCTTCGTGGAGCAGGACGCCCTGCTGCGCCTGGCCCGGGGCGCCCTGGCCAGCGACGACGCGGTGACCTTCGACGGGGTCTCGGTGATGGACCCCGAGCGCTTCGCCTACTACGGCAACTCCCAGGGGGGCATCCTGGGGGCGGGCTACTCGGGCTTCTCGACGCAGCTCACCCGGGCCGTGCTGGGGGTGGGGGGCATGCCCTACGCCCTGCTGCTGCAGCGCTCTGCGGACTTCGACCCGTTCTTCCTGGTCTTCAAGGCCAAGTACACCGACCATCGGGACATCTCGTTCCTGATCGGCGCCTTCCAGACCGTGTGGGATCCGGGCGAGGGCTCGGGCTGGGCCTGGGCGATGAACGCCGAGCCCGGCGAGGGCCAGGTCGCGAAGGACGTGCTGATGCAGGTGGGCATCGGCGACGCCCAGGTCTCCACCCTGGGCGCGCACATCATGGCGCGGGCCTACGGCGCGAAGACCATCGCCCCCGAGACCCGCCCGATCTGGGGTGTGGAAGAGGCCGAGGCCCCGTTCACCGGCTCGGCCATCGTGGAGTGGTACTACCCCGACGGCGCCGAGGAGCCGGTGGAGAACCTGCCCCCGGACCACGACGCCGACACCCACGAGTGCCCCCGCCGCGAGCCCGCCGCCCACGAGCAGCTCCGCGACTTCGTGGAGACGGGCGTCATCAACCAGTATTGCGATGGCATCTGCGAGGGCGTGCGCGCGGAGACCTGCGACTGATGAGCGAGAACCCCTACGCGCCGCCCGCCGCCGACCTCGATCAGGTCCGGTTCGGCGAGCTGGGCGAGGCCGAGGACATCCGACGGCTGCACCTCCAGCACGAAGCCAGCATCCGCAGCTTCGGGCTGCTGTACATCATCGGCGGCGCCATGGCGCTGCTGGGGGGGCTCGTCATCGGCGTCGGGGATGTCGCCCGGACGCTCGGCTCCTCCGGTCCCTCGGCCGGGGGCAATGAGCGGGTGGTGCTCGCGCTCCTGTTGGGGTTCTACATGGTGGTCGGCGCCATCAACCTCTACGTGGGTGTGGGCCTGCGCCGCCTGAACCCCGGCGTGAAGCTCGCCGCGACCCTGCTGGCCTGCCTCTCCTTGCTGTCCATCCCCATCGGCACCCTGATGGGCGGCTACCTGCTCTACCTGCTGCACTCGCAGAAGGGCAAGGTCGTGATGTCGCCGACCTACGCCGAGATCCGTGCTGCAACGCCGCACATCGTGTACAAGACCTCCCCGCTGGCGTGGGCCATCATCGGGCTCATGGTGCTGTTCTTCGTCGGGCTCATCGCCCTCGCGGTGGTCGGCTGACCCACCCCCGCTCGGATGTGGTAGAACGGCGCGTTCCCCCAGGAGCGCCCCATGCCCCGATTCCTCCCCCTGCTGGTGGCCCTGTCTGCCTGCGCGGTCGCCCCTGAAGGCCTGCGCCTGACGCCCGAGGGCGCCGGCCCCGTGGTCCGCGTCGACTGGGACGCCGAGCCTCTGCCCGACATCCCCTACCCCAACGACCTGGCCACCCGGCCCGACCCCACCTCCCCCACCGGCCTGCGGCTGAACGTCTCCACCGAGACCGTCATCGAGGCCGAGGCCGAGGTGCGCCGCAAGATCAACAGCCAGCTCAGCGGCTTCGGGGTCTACGCCCCGATCACCGTGGCCTTCGAGGGGCGGCTGGATCTGGAGGATCTCGCCTCCCGCCACGCCTGGGACCCCCGCACCGGCGCCGCCCAGTTCGACGACGACGCCGTGTTCGTCATCAACGTCGACCCGGACTCCCCCGACTACCTCCAGCCCATCGAGCTGGACCTGGGCCAGGGCCGCTTCCCCATGGACGCCGCCCGCAGCGACCGCTACTTCCCCAACGATCCCCGCGCCACCGACCCCAGCGTCATCTTCGAGTCCACCGACGAGGACCTGAACGGCAACGGCGTGCTGGACTGGGGCGAGGACACCGACAACGACGGCGTGCTGGACAAGCCCAACGTCTTCCCTGAGGACGGCGACCCCCGCTACGACCTGCTGAGCTGGTACGAGCTGCAGTCCGACACGCTGATCCTGCGCGCCGTCATCCCCATGCACGAGGAGACCACCTACGCGGTCGTGCTCACCGAGCGCCTGATGGACGAGGACGGCCAGCCGGTCCGCTCCCCCTGGGAGTACGTGAACCACACCGCCCAGACCCAGGCGCTGGAGCCCCTGGCCGACGCCCTGCCCGGCCTGGGCCTGAGCGTCGACGACGTCGCCTTCGCCTGGACCTTCACCACGGGCCGCATCACCGGGGACCTGGTCGACCTGCGCCAGGCGGTGGACGGCGAGGGCCCCTACGGCTGGCTGGCCGAGGACTACCCCCCCGGCGTCTACGAGGCCGCCGCGGTCCAGGAGAGCGAGGGGCCCTCCCACTGGCTCGACGCCTCGCGGATCATGGAGACCGTCTTCGACCTGGGCCTGCTGGACCCGGACGCCGGCATCCACATCGAGGCGGTCTACGGCGCCTTCGGCGACGCGGTGGTGGGCGGCGTCTTCACCACCCCCAACCTTCTGGTCGACAAGGACGACGGCGGCCACGACGACTCCGAGGAGCTGTGGGTGCTCGACCCGATGACCGGCGAGGCCGAGGTCGAGGGCGAGCGGGTGGCGTTCACCTGCGTGCTGCCCAAGGAGCGCGAGGGCGTGCAGCAGCCCTTCCCCGTCGCGGTCTACGGCCACGGCTACGGCAGCTCCCGGTTCGAGTTCCTGGGCTTCGGCTACGCCTTCGCCCGCTTCGGCGTGGCGCTGTGCGCGATGGACTTCCCCGGCCACGGCCCTTCCCTGGGCCCGGACGAGGAGCTGCTCGCCCAGGGCATCCTGGGCAGCCGGGGCCTCGCCAGCTTCCTGGAGCACATCTTCGACTCCCGCCAGCGGGACCTCGACAACGACGGCCGCCCCGACAGCGGCGGCGACCAGTGGTCCGCCGACGCCTTCCACACCCGGGACATGGTCCGCCAGGCCGCGCTGGACTGGATCTGGCTGTTCGAGAGCTTCAAGCGCTGCGGCGAGGGCGAGATGACCCTGCCCGACGGCGGCACCGCGGTGTCCTGCGACTGGAGCGGCGACGGGGTGCCCGACATCGGCGGCCCGGACAACACCTACTACCTGCTGGGCGGCTCGCTGGGCGGCATCAACGCGGCGGTCGCCGCCCCGGTGCTGCCCGACGTCAAGGCCACCGTGCCGGTGGTGCCCGGCGGCGGGCTGCTGGACGTGGGCATCCGCACCGAGATCGGCGGCGCGGTCGAGGCCATGGTCGGCCGCCTGATCAGCCCGCTCATCCTGGGCCTGCCCAACGAGGACGGCTCCCTGGCCGTGGTCCAGATGGTCAACTCGGTCACCGACATGCGCACGATCCCCATCGCCACGCTGGACAGCTTCCCCGCCGGGGGCCGTATCCTCGTGGAGAACCTGGACAGCGGAGAGTCCCACGAGGGTTACGTGCCCGAGGACGGCCGCTTCCGGGTGGCCATCGCCGCCGACGCGGCCAACGCCGCCGAGAAGCGTATCCTCACGGGCATGCCCGACGACGACCCCTCGGGCACCTGGACGGTCGAGGACAACCTGGGCCTGGGCGACCGCCTGCGCCTTACCTTCGAGACCGCCGATGGTCAGGAGGTCGCCGTCATCGACACCTTCGAGGCCGACGTGGTGCACGAGGGCGTCACCTACCCGGCCGGCTCGCCGCTGGTCGCGGGCAACGAGGGCTTCGGCCACACCCGAGGCACCCCGGAGGTGCGCCGGGTGGCGCTGTCCTTCGCCGCCATCCTGGAGCCGGGCGACCCCATCGCGTATGCGCCCTACTACCAGACCGGCCTGCCCGGCGCGACCGACGGCCCCCTCAACGTGCTGCTGGTGCCCAGCATCGGCGACACCATCGTGCCGCTCTCCGGCGGCCTGGCCCTGTCCCGCGCGGCCGGCTTCATCGACCGCGAGACCCCCATCCCCGAGTACGGCGGCCTCACCGAGGATCAGTGGCTGATCGCCGAGGGCGTGGTGCAGGGCCTGGAGCAGTGGGGCCCCTACCGTCACGGCAACCCCGACGAGGGCGTCACCACCCCCATCCTGTTCGACCCCGACGACGTGGACCGCAACTACGGCGCCCCCAGCAACCCGGACCGGCCCTTGAGGGCCACCGTCGAGACCTCCGCCGGCATCTCCGGCATGCGCCTGCCCTACGTGCGGCCCACCGGGACCCACGGCTTCGGCCTGCCCGAGCCGGACCTCGACTTCGACATCAACCTCTACGCCATCTACCAGATGGGCGGCTACCTCTCTTCGGGGGCCACCCAGCTCGTCGATGATCCCTGCCTCGAGGACGCGTCCTGCTCCTGGATCCCGCAGGTGGAGGACGCGCGATGATCTCGATGAGCTGGGCACTTCTGCTGACGATTCCGCTGTCCTGGGCCCAGGATGAGGCCGACGGAGAGCGGCCTTGGGGCACCTGGGGCGAGGTCCGCGGCCTGTTCTCCCTGCCGCCGGACATCACCGTGGACGCCGAGGGCCACCACACCGACCAGCCCTGGGTGCTGGACACCCGCGCCCGGCTGGGGGTCGGCTACGAGACCGAGCGGCTGCGGGTGCGCCTGGAGGGCGACGTCTTCACCGCCCAGGCCCTGGGCCACCCCTGGCAGCTCGAGCGGGACATCGACATCCGGCACCGCGACACGGTGGGGCTGCTCCAGCCGCACGCCTTCGCCCCGCGCGTGGCGGCGGTGCAGGGGCTGCTCGGCCCGGTGCAGCTCGAGGCGGGCCTGGTGACCTCGAACTGGGGCCTGGGGCTGCTGGCCAACGACGGCAACCACGACCCCTTCTTCGGCCGGGCCGACGGCGGGGACACGGTGCTGCGGGTCCGCGCCACCACGCTGCCGTTCGCGAAGCGGGGCCTGCCCCTGTCGGTCACCCTGGCGGCCGATCAAGTGTACGCCGACGACCTCGCGCGCCTGGTGGGCGACGACCAGCTCGCCTGGCAGGGCATCGCGGCGCTGCTCTACAAGGATGAGGTCGGCCGGGCGCTGGGCGTCTACGGCGTCTACCGCCACCAGCGGGAGCCCGACCGCAGCCGGCGCACCAACGCGGGGGTGGTGGACGTCTACGGGGACCTCCCGCTGACCGCGGGGCCGCTGAGCGTGCGGATCGCGGCCGAGGCGGCGGGCATCCTCGGCAACACCAGCCGGGCGCTGACCTACAACGCCCGCGACCAGCTCAAGGTCCGCAGCCTCGGCGCCACCGGCCTCGTGAGCGTGGGGGCCCTGGAGGATCGCGCGCTGCTCCACCTGCGGGGCGGCTACGCCTCGGGCGACGGCGACGGGGCGGACGCCTACAGCCGGGACTTCACCTTCGACCCCAACTTCGACGTGGGCATGGTGTTGTTCGACGAGCTGGGCGGCGCCTTGGAGGTGGGTGCCTGGGGCCTGCTCTCGGACCCCGAGCACTCCGCCCAGCCCCCCGACGGCGCCGAGGCCCTGGTCACCGAGGGGAGCTTCCGGCGGGCCACGTTCTTCCAGCCGATCCTGGAGGGGCGGCCGATGCCCTGGCTCAAGGTGCGCGGCGGCGTGGTGATGGCCTGGTCCACCGCCCCCATCGCGAACCCCTTCTACAGCTACCGCAACGGCGGCGCGCCCACAACCCACCTCAACACGAAGTGGAGCGGGGACTACAGCCTGGGCACGGAGATCGACTGGGGCGTGATCGTCGGCGACGTCGAGCTGGAGAAGGGCCGGCTGGCGGCGACCCCGGCGCTGTGGGTGCAGGGCGGCCACGCGCTGGTGTCGGAGGACATGGGCGGCGGAACGCTACACCTGGTGACGGTGTTGGGGCGGGTGCAGTGGTAGCCGCTCCACCCAGGTCTCCTTGAGCCACCGCTCTGCTTCGGTCACCCTGAACCAGAGACGCTGCGGTCGTGCTCCTTCGCCAGGAGGAACGCGTGAAGCCGCCCGACCAGGTGATGGTCCGGACCGTGGGTTTGCGCCAGGGCCGACAAGGCCTCACGGCGCTGTTCACGTGCCTCGTCCCTCCGCGCGCTGCGCTCCAGGCATATCGCCAATTGTGCGGTCGTGACGGCGGTCTCGGGGTGGGTCACGCCCAACGCTCCCCGCTGGATGGCCAGCGCTCGACGAAAGCGCTCCACTGCATCAGACCCCGCGCCAACGGCCTCGTCGACGAGCGCCAGCTCACGATGGCTCTCAGCCGTCAAGGGGTGCGCCTCCCCAAGCATCCTTCGACGACTCGAAAGGGCTCGAACGTGGACCATCCGGGCTTCTTCGGGACGACCGCTGCGCAGCAGGGTCTCGCCGAGGGCGGAGATGACGTCCGCCGTCAAGGGGTGGTGAGCGCCCTGGCAGCCCTCGCGCCGCGCCAACGCAGCCTGCTGCCAGGCCAACGCGGCTTCATGATCTCCGCGGTGGCTCAAGACGCGCCCCTTCTCCATCCACACCACCGCCAGATCAGGGTGCGCCTCCCCCAGCCCGCGGACCAGAGCATCCGTGGCCTGTTCGAAGACCTCCAGCGCGTCCTCAAGTCGGCCGCGGAGCAACATGATTCGGCCGACACCCTGCAGGATGTATCCCACATGAGGGTGCATCGGACCTGCCACGTTCTCTGTGACCTCCCGCGCGCGCTCGTAGCAGTCCAGAGCCTCCGGGTATCGACCACAGAGCCTCAGGAGCTGTCCCTTCGTCGAGCAGACCTTTGCGGTCTCCAGGTGTTGTCGTCCTCGCGACGCCTGTGTACGCTCCAGCACATCCGACACAATGTAGAGCGCCTCTTGATACAATCCCTGACGGCGCAGGCAGTGCCCGAGGCTGTTGAGGATCGGCTCCATCTCCGGATGCCCTTCGGGCAGGCTCGTGCGAGCGATGGCGAGCGCCCGCCTCGTCACCGCTGATGCTTCAGCGTAGCGGCCCAGATGACCAAGCGTGGCGCCGATGTACTGGTACATCATGGCGACGTCCGGGTGGTGCTCTCCCTGTACAGCGAGGCGGGCATCCAACGCCCGTTGATAGGAGGCCAACGCGAGCGGGTACTGCCCCAACTTGAACCGGAGCAGCCCGACGTTCGTATCATTGATCGCATGCTCCAGTCTGGCGTCAGGGAGGAACTCCAGCATGATCTCCGTGCTCTCCGACTGACAGGAGAGTGCAGCCCGGTACTCGCCCTGCACCTGCAGGATCTCCCCCCGCACCCGGAGCAGCCGACCTCGCCACACCCCGGAGGTGTTGGAGAGCGCCGCCTCGACCACGGCCAACGCCACGGACCACTCACCGCGACAATACAGGTGCTGGGCCAGACGCATCGGGATGAAGCGCCGCCCCGGAGGGTCCCGCTCGGTGAGGACAGCGCTCAGGCTGGCCATGTGTGCGCGGAGTCGACCCAGGGACAGCAGCTCCATCATGTCCCGCGACACGCCCTCTGCGCGGGCCTGAAGGTGATCCAACACCGCCTCCCGGGGCCCTCCTCCCCCGCGCAAGCGAGCGAACTCCCGCAGGAGTCGATGCACGACCACGCCGCCGTCCTTCCCGCGTTGGACCAGGCCCAAAGCCGCGAGCCGCCCCAGGGCCCTCGCCAGGACCCGGGGGTCCGCCGGGTGCTCCATGAGCGCAGTGACGATCTGCTGGAGGAGCCCTGGCTCCAGCTCCACCGGCGCCAGCCAGCCCGCGATGAAGAAGGTCGCACGAGCCAGCTCGTCCACCACCTCGGATGGACGAAGCTGGCGCAGGCTGGCCTCGAAGACCCGCGTCAGGCTGTGCGTCCCCATCAACTCCTCCACGACCTCCTGCGCGTCCGACCACGCCACCGGCCCCGAGGCAGACACCTCCTCCAGCAAGGCCTCAGCCGAGGAGAACGGGTTCTCCAGGAGCCGCCCCGCCACGGCGACGGCGAGGGTGTGGTCGGCCAGCGCTTCACAGAGCTGGTCGGACGCGGCCTTGTCAAGCCCGGGGCGCCGCTTCCGTCCCCCCAGGAGGGCCAGTGACTGCCTCCGCGGGAGACCGCAGACGCTGATCGACTCGACATCACAGAGGTCGGACCGCCGGGTGGTCACGAGCACACGGACGTCCCCGACCGCGGGGAGCACCTCCCTCCACGCACGCGGGTGCTCGACGTTGTCCAGGATCAGCAGGTGCGGTCCGGCGCGCTCCAGACGCGCCCGAACCGTTCGAAGGGCGGCGCGTGTCTTCACGTCGGCGGGGAGCCCCAGGTTGAACGGGTCCCACGCCAACCCGGCCATCGAAGCGGACACGTCATCTCCGTCCGCGTGGACCCAACAGACGTGTTCGTAGGAATCCAGATGTCGGTAGGCATATTCGATGGCCAACAGGGTCTTGCCTACGCCCCCCAGCCCCACGAGCGCGACGGGCAAGCCGATGGCGTCCTCGTCGCTGATCTGCAGCAGGGCGTGGAGTCGCTCAAGCTCAACCGCCCGCCCCACGAAGCCGTGTCTGCGAGGCGGCAGGTTGCTCTTCCGGGTCAGCAGGACCGCGGGCGCCTCCTCGGGAAGGCTGGCCGGAGGGACCGGAGGCTCGCTCAGAAGAAGATCCCCGCGTCGCACCCCCCAGAGCGCCTCCAGGTTCCTCAGCAAGGTGCGCTTCGCCGAGGTGTTCAGCGCATACCCCTCCTCATTGACCCTCCCGTGCTCATGCCGCTGGTAGGTGCTCAGCGACACCTTCAGCTCCTCGGCCGCCTGCTCCTGGCTGCAGCCCCATTCCGCCCGCGCCGCCGCCAGTCGGTAGTGGTTGAACCACAGGGGCCCGCCCGCCCTGCCCATGCCTCGCCTCCTCATGAGTCGCCCTTCAGCATACCGAGGATGAGGTGCGCTCACACGACCGCAGACAATACAGATCCGTGTACGTCATGATTGCAGTAACTTGAGATGTTCCTGACGTGCCCTGACGTGCCCTGACGTCGACGTCCGATGACCGCGACTCCTACGCTCTCCCCAGGCCAACGACGGCCCGAACGAGCCACGGAGCGACGACGATGCGACCCGCCCTGTTCACCCTCACCCTCGCCGCCTGCACCACGTCCCCCACCCTCGAGTGCCCGGACGTGCGCCTCGACGACACGGCCCCCCCCGAGGCGCAGCCCGCCGACACCGCCCCGCCGGAGCCCCCGGACCGCGACGACGACGGCGTGCCGGACGACGAGGACTGCGACCCCGACGACCCTACGGTCACCCTGCCCGGCGTCTGGTACCTCGACGCCGACGGCGACGGCCACGGCGACCCTCGGCGGTCCACCACCGCGTGCGTGGCCCCCGTCGACCACGTCGCGGAGGCCACCGACTGCGACGACCTCATCGCCGTGCGGCACCCCGATGCGCGGGAGCTGTGTGACGACCTGGACAACGACTGCGACGGGCTCGCCGACGAGGGCGTGCTCGGCGCGACCGAGAGCTGCCCGGCGACGAGCTGCGCCCAGCTCCTGGAGCGGGAGGGGGCGGCCCCCGCGGAGGCCTACCTCCGGGAGATGGACGGAGACGTCGCCGGGTACGCCTGCGCGGCCGACGGCAGCACCGTGTTGTTTGACTGGGCAGCGACGGACTCCAGCGCGCTGGAGGACTTCGAGGCGCACATCGCGTTCAACAACATGGGCGTCTTCAGGATCACCAGCGACGGCCGTCTGGAGTGGAGCGACCAGGGGCACACCCGGGACGTGCTGGCCTGGCGCCTGCCGGTGGAGATCGAGAACGACGGCGCGGTGACCGTGGAGATCCTCTACCAGGGCGTGTCCATGGAGGAGTCGATGACCTTCCTCCACGCCCGCGCCGGGGGCGTCGACGAACACCTCCTCTGCACGACCGTGTTGAACAACACCCCCGAGAGCCTGTGGTCGGACGCCGAGCTGCATTGGCGACCCTACAGCTACTGTGCAGACCAGAACGGCTCCATCCACTACACCTGGGACAACACCGACACGAGCGTGGACGGACCCGTCCACGCCCAGCTCGAGGCTCGGATCGACGAAATCGGCTTCACCTCATTCATGGACTCCACGAACAGCGGGGACCAGAGCTTCCTCGACACCCTCACCGTGCGCGTGCGCTGAGGAGCCCCCCATGAACCCCCGACCCCTCATGCTCCTCGCCCTCGCCGCCTGCGCCCCCGATCCGCAGCGGGACGATCCACAGGACCTCGATGACACGGCCCTCGGCGGCGCGGTCGTCGCGGACGCCGACGGCGACGGCTTCGTCGAGGCCCAGGACTGCGACGACGCCGATCCGGCCGTCCACCCCGGCGCCCCCGAGGCCTGCGACGGCCGGGACGACGACCGGCCCGCGGTGGGTGCGACGGCGCGGTCGACGAGGGCAGCGTCCCGGCCTGGTACCTCGACGCCGACGGCGATGGCGACGGCAACACCGCCCTGGTCACCCACGCCTGCGACGCCCCCACCCCCCAGCACGTCGGCACGCCCAGCGACTGCAACGACGCCCAGGCCAACGTCCACCCCGAGGCCGCCGAGGCCTGCGACAGCGTCGACAACGACCGGCCCGCGGTGGGTGCGACGGCGTCGTCGACGAGGGGCGCCAGGGCAGCGACCCGGCCTGCCCGGCTGTGAGCTGCCAGGACCTCGCCGACAGCGGCGCCGTCGCCGAGGGCTGGCGCTGGCTGCTCCAAAGGGACGGCGCCGTCGCGCCCTTTGCGTGCGACGTCGACGCCGATGGCCGGGCCTGGAACCCGGGTGGTCGACTGGCACCTCCGCAATGACGCCGACAACCTGGCCCCGCTGGGGGACCACCTGGCCTGGGCCGTGCCCCCGACCGTGTTCCAGGACGACGGCGTCTCCGTACGGTGGAGCGACGCGGACACCACCGGCGACCTGCTCGCGGTCACCTGGCCGGTCCAGGTCATCAACAGCGGCGAGGTCCGCATGGGCCTCCAGTACGTCGGAGAGCGCCTGACGCGCGACGCCCTCTGCCTGAGCGTGAGCGGCGTCGATCCGGTCCAGGAGCGCGACGAGACGGAGACCCTGATCTGCCACGAGCCCGTGGACTTCGACCGCCACGCCGGGGACACCTGGACCGAAGCGCAGCGCGACCTGCGCCCCCTCGCCTGCCCGGAGCGCACGACCCGCGCGCGCCTGGACCTCTACACCCTGGACGCGCCCTCGGTCTGGTCGACGGACCTCCCGGACGTCGAGGCGTTCCACCTCACCTCGTTCACCTACGGGGACGACCGTCACAGCCTCTCCGGCCTGGACGTCTGGGTGCGCTGAGGCACCGACCCCACACAAACACACCTTCAAACGCGGCGCCCGTCGGCGCTCGCGGAGGAGCCCACCATGCGCGCCTGCACCCCTCGACAGGACGTCGACGGTCCCCACCTCCAACCCGAGGTCGATGATCTCCAGGACGAATCTGTGCTGGATGGCAGCCCGGAGGCCATGCTGGGGATGCAGGGCACCCTGGGCAACGCCGGGGTGCTGGCGCTGATGCAGGAGGCGGGCGAGGCCGACCAGGAGGCCGAGGCGGATCAGGTCGCTCGGCAGGTCATCGGACAGCTCCCGCCTGACGGGGGACCACCCGAGGGCGACGCGGGGGACGGGCCGATGGGTCTGGGCGGCGGGCGCGCCCTGCCCGCCGACCTCCAGGAGCGCGCCGAGCATGCCCTCGGCGCCGACCTCAGCGGGGTGCGCCTCCATGACGAGCCCCAGGCGGGTCGACTGGCGTTGGCCGAGGGCGCGCAGGCCGTCGCGGAGGGGGCGCACGTCGCCGTCGCTCCCAATGCCCCGGCCCCGGCCAGTCCGGCTGGAGAGGCGCTGATCCTCCACGAGTTGACGCATGTGGTCCAGCAGGGGGCGGCCCCCAGACACCCCGGTGCCGAGCACCCGGTACAGCCCCGCGGCGGGCGGCGCGTGCAGCGGAAGCGCTTCAACCCGGGTCAGCGTCTGAAGGGCGCCGCGAAGCGCGTCACGGCGGCCGCCTCCAGAGTCGGAAAGCGGGCGAAGGGCGCCGGCTCCGGCGCGGCAAAGCGGGCCCAGGGAGCCGCCTCCAACCTGGTTGGACGCGGCCGGAAGCTCCTGTCCGATGCGACACCGCGGACGCGGGGCGCGGCCGCAAGGGTCGCCGCTGCGGGGAGAGCGTGGGGCCGCGAGGTGCGGGAGCGCCTGTCCCCCGCCCGCGACCTCCTCAGCGCCCCCGGCCAGCTGCTGGAGATGGCCGCATCGGAGGCCCGCGACGCCCTGGAGACCTGCACCGATGTCCTCCGAAGGCAGGTCCTGGAGCGCCTCTCCGCCGAGAAGCTCCGCGCGCTGCTCGGCCGCTTCAAGGAGCTGGGCCGGGACGTGCTGCTGTGGGCGGTGACCTCAGCGCCCGTCAAGGCCCTGCTCGGCCTCATCGAGCGAGACCCCCTGGGGGTCCTGGACACCCTGCGAGACTGGATCGACGAGCGCTGGCCACCCGGGACAGGCGCGCAAGGGGACATCGCGGCGAGCGCTCCGTTCACGGCCCTGCCCAGGGGACTCAGCCTCAAGGGAGGAGCCGCGATCACGTTCCACCGAGACGAGGGGGACACGCTCACGCTGGACCGCAGCCATACGCTGACGCTGTCCCTGAGCGGCAAGACGGACCCGAAGGGAGACCTGGCCTCCGGCTCTGCCCTTGGCACGCTGAGCGCCTCTGCGGCCGGCGCGCTGCGCAGCGGGCTGGAGGTCCGTGAGCGCTACGCCTACGACATGCAGGACAACCGCGCGCTGCTCGCCTTCGCGTTCAAGGCGCTGGCCAGCACCACGAGCGCCGCCCCGGCCCTGGGACTGATCACGACGCTCACGGAGGTCGCCAGCACCATCGACGGCGACCACCTCCAGAGCGTCCGCCTGACCACGCTCGACGAGATCGAAGCGGACGCATCGGAGTCCGTGGGGCTGTCTGCCCGGGTCTCCCCGTCGGTCGCGGCCTCGGTCCTGGGCTGGCTCCACCGGAAGCTCCCCGGCCTCAGCAGGAAGCTGCCCGATGAGGCTCGCGATGAGGAGCTCCCCAGCACCAGGGTCGCCAGCGCTCTGGCTCGGGTTGGGATCTCGGTCCAGGCCGCGCGCAGCTTCGAGGTGTGGGCCCCCGACGCGAAGGGCGTCACCCGATTCGAGCTGTCCGGCCTGACGGGCGCGGGCGGCGCAGCCTCCATCTCGGTGGGTGCCTTGGAGGACCTCCCCAACGGTCCCGGCTGGACGGGGTCGCTGCCCGGCACCTGGGTCGGGCAGACGGTCCGCCTGGAGGGCCATCTGGCCGCCGGGGTGCTCTCCTTGGACCGCGCCACGCTCGTCGGCAGCAGCCTGGCGCAGCGCAAGCCCGACGCAGTCAGCCTCGGCACGACCGTCGAGCGAGAGTACGCACCCGGAGCCCGGCGAAGAGGTCAGGGCCAGCGCATCTCCGTGCGCCGCACCCTCAGCATGGCCTCGGGCCCGGGGCAGGCCTGGCTGGGCAGGCACCCGGAGTTCCTGAAGGATGGGGCTCCGCCGACGCTGCGCACCTTCCTGGCCATCCAGGATCTGCGGCTGAACAGCCTCCAACACAAGCACGAGGACCGGATTTCGAAGGAGCAGCTCCAGAAGGTCAAGGACGGGATGCGGGACCTGATCGGCAAGCAGGTCTCTGCGCAGGCCGCGCTGGAGGTGGAGCTGTCCCTGGACAGCGACGCCTTGGAGAAGCTCGCAGCCCAGGTCGACGACCCCTGGGCAGAGGTGGAGGGCTGGCTTCGCGGAGATGCTCCGGCCCCGGCCCTGAACAGGGCCGTGTTGGAGGTGGCCGAGCTGCGCGACGCCCGCGCACGGATGGTGGTTCAGGGCGACCTCTCCACCGGAGACATCCTGAAGCTCTACGACGGGATCAAGGAGCTGAAGGAGCTCCTCAAGGACGGGCTCTCGGGGGCCTCCGGGGCGCTCGGCGGTGCGCGCATCGTCGACCAGGATCTGCTCGCCCGCGGCCAGGAGCCAGAGCTTCGGACGCTGATCGCCGATGACCCGGCAGGGTTCTGGGCAGCGCAGGCTACCGGCGGGGAGGCCCTCTCGTTGAAGGACCTGGTGTGAGCGCTACCGACCCAGTCGCTCCACCAGCCCCGTCCGCAGATCCCCCGCCGCCTCCCCCAGACCCAGCCGCGCCGACACCGCCATCAGCATCTCCCGCGCCGGCCACGGCGGGGTGAAGTGGGGGTTGCGCGCCTCGGGGTGGCGGGGGTGGGTCTGCTGGCACCAGTCCGGCGCGGTGAGCGCGAAGAACATGCGGCAGGCCACCGGCCGGGCGGCGTAGACCCGACAGCGGCCGTCGGCCCCCAGCAGGGGGCAGAGGTCCCGCGCGGCCTTGGTCTCGGCGACCGCCGCGTCGTCCGAGCCCAGCCGCGCGAGCCGCTCCGTCCATCGGGCCGCTGCCGCCCGCGCCCGGTCTGCGACCGCGGCAGCGTCCGGCAGCACCGCCGCCGCGCGGGCCACCCAGGCCAGCTCCACCCCGGTGCTGCCCCGGGGGTTGTCCGCGCAGCAGTGGTGGCACCCCGCCACGCAGCGGGTGGGCTGGGAGCGCAGCACCACCGCGAGGTAGTCGTCGTAGGCGGCAAAGAAGCGCTCGAGGGCGCCCGCGATGCCCGCCGGCAGCGGATCGTCGGGGTTCCACCCCGCCGGGATGGGCGCGTCGACGGCCTCAGAGAGCGCCGCCAGCGCGGCCGAGCGCGCGGCGAAGGCCTCCAGGCCGTCCTCCGCAGGCAGCGAGAGCGCGCCGTCGTCCATCGGGCCAACCTACCACGGCGCCTGCATAGGGGTTAGAGCGCCCCCATGAACACCGAAGAAGCATGGAACGAGGTCGCCCGCCGCGCCAACGAGCAGCGGGATCTCCAGGGACTCATGGCCGTCGCCCAGTGGGACCAGCAGGTCATGCTGCCGCCGGCCGGGGCCGCCGCCCGGGGGCGCCAGCTCGCCGCCATCTCCGGCATCCGCCACGAGCGGCTCACCGACCCCCGGCTGGGGGCGCTGCTGGAGCAGCTCGCCGAGGGCACCGAGGACCCTGTCCGGGACGCCTCCGTGCGGCTCTTCCTGAAGGAGCACCGTCAGGCCGTGCGCACGCCGTCCCGGCTGGTCCGCGCCTTCGCCGAGGCCCGCGCCCGCGCCCACGCCACCTGGATGGAGGCCCGCGCCGCCCGGGACTTCACCCCCTTCGCCCCCTCCCTGACCGAGCTGGTCGGCCTCATCCGCGAGACGGTCGACGCCCGTCGCGAGCCCCACCACGCCGACCCCTACGACGTGCTGCTCGACGAGTACGACCCGGGCTCCACCGTCGCCGCCCTCGACCCCATGTTCGCGCGCCTCTCCGCCGAGCTGGGGGCCTTCCTGGACACCCTGCGCGACCGGCCCCACCCGCCGGGCTTCGACGGGGCGTGGCCGGTGCCCGCCCAGCGCGCGCTGAACGAGGCGGTGGTCCAGGCGCTGGGCTTCGACCTGACCCGCCGGGGCCGCATGGACCACGCGGAGCACCCCTTCACCGTGGGCGTCGCCCCCGACGACGTGCGCCTCACCACCCACCTCTACCCCGACGCGCTGCTGTCCGGCCTCTCCGGCACCATCCACGAGACGGGCCACGGCCTCTACGAGCAGGGCCTGCCCAAGGACTGGTACGGCCTGCCCGTGGGCGCCCCGGCCAGCTTCGGCCTGCACGAATCCCAGTCCCGGTTCTGGGAGAACGTCATCGGGCGCTCCCTGCCCTTCTTCCGCTGGCTCCAGGGCCCCCTGCAGGAGCACCTGGGCGGGGACATCCCCTCCCCCGAGCAGCTCTACGCCGCCGCCAACCGCGTCGAGCGCTCCCTGATCCGCATCTTCGCCGACGAGGTCACCTACAACCTGCACATCGTCGTGCGCTACCAGCTCGAGCGGGCCCTGCTCAGCGGCGCGCTGACGGTCGCGGACCTGCCCGACGCCTGGGACGACGGCTACGAGGCCGTGCTGGGCGTGCGTGCCGACAACCCCACCGACGGCGTGCTCCAGGACGTGCACTGGTCCGCGGGTCTGTTCGCCTACTTCCCCAGCTACACCCTGGGCAACCTCTACGCGGCCTCCATCCTGGCCCGGCTGGAGGAGGACCTCCCGGACCTCTGGACGCGGGTCGAGGCCGGGGACTTCACCCCCATCCTGGGCTGGCTGCGGGCGCACATCCACAGCAAGGGCCACCTCGTCCACGCTCCCGCGATCCTGCAGGACGCCCTGGGCGAGCGGGACCACGTCGCCGACCTGATGGCGTACATCCGAGGCCGGCACGGGGCGCTGTACAGCGTCTACTGAACCCCGGCGAACGCCAGGAAGCGCTCGATCACCAGGTGCCGGCTGTCGTGGGGCCCGGGGCAGGCCTCGGGGTGGAACTGCACGGCCATGACGCGCTTCTCGTCGTGTCGGAAGCCCGCGCAGGTCTGGTCGTTGAGGTTGACGTGGGTGACCACGCCGCCCACCGCGGTGATGCCGTCGGGGTCCACGCAGAAGCCGTGGTTCTGGCTGGTCACCTCGACCCGGCCGGTCTCGTTGTCGCGCACCGGGTGGTTCGCCCCCCGGTGGCCGAAGGGCAGCTTGTAGGTGGAGGCCCCCAGGGCCAGCCCCAGGAGCTGGTGGCCCAGGCAGATGCCGACCATCGGCTTGCGCCCCACGGCCCGGCGGAGCTGCTCGACGACCTCGGGCAGCGCGGCGGGATCACCGGGGCCGTTGCTCAGGAAGAGCAGGTCGGCGCCGTCGAGCCACTGCTCGGCGCTGTTCGTGATGGGCTGGACCTCGACGCGGCAGCCCGCCTGCTCCAGCAGCCGCAGGATGTTCCGCTTCACCCCACCGTCCACCACCGTGACCCGCGCCCGGGGCGTCGCCGGATCGGCGTAGACGTAGGGCTCGGGGGTGCAGACCTCCTGGGCCAGGGCGCGGCCCTCCATGCCCGGCCAGGCCTCCAGCTTCGCCCAAAGCTCCCGCGCAGGCGTGCCGTCCGTGGAGATGACCCCCTTCATCGCGCCCTTGTCGCGGATGTGGCGGACCAGGGCGCGGGTGTCGATGCCGTGCAAGGCGGGCACGCCCTCGCTGCGCAGGTAGTGCCCCAGGCCCGAGGTGGCCCGGTGGTTGGCGTGGAAGCGGGAGAAGCTGCGGGCCACGAAGCCGGAGACCCACACGCGGTCCGACTCGGGATCCTCGGCGTTGACCCCGTAGTTTCCGACGTGGCTGGTGGTCATCACGACGATCTGCTCCCGGTAGGAGGGATCGGTGAGGACCTCCTGGTAGCCGGTCATCGCGGTGTTGAAGACCACCTCGCCCACGCGGGTGCCGCGCGCGCCGAACGCCTCGCCCTCGAACGAGCGGCCATCTTCCAACAACAGGATGCTGCCCATGGGGTCACCTCCGGCCGGCGGGTGTATCCCGATGGGGCGGCGGTGTCAGCCTGGAGGACCGGGAGACTCGGTCAGCTCCACCCCCGCGTAGAGGGCGTCGACGTCGATCTCCAGGGCGCAATCCGCGGCCTTGAGCACCGCCCCGGGCCCGAGCCGCCGCAGGGTCCAGGTCCCGTCCGGGTTGCGGGAGAAGCGCTCGATCAGGACCTCATGCTGGGAGACCAGGACGTAGTCCCGGAGCTCGGGGATCCGGCTGTAGTGCTTGAACTTGTCGCCGCGATCCCAGCCCTCGGTCGAGGGGGACAGCACCTCGATCAAGAGGGTGGGGTTGACCGCCGCCTGGGGATCCTCGGGGTGCGTGCGCAGCGGCTCGCAGAAGACGCTGACGTCGGGGTAGGTGGCGAGGCCGGTGTCCTCGACCCGGATGCGGCGGTCTGAGGTGAAGAACTGACACGGCCCCGCGCCCAGCCCGAGGACCACCTGCGTGATCGCGTTGCGGATCAAGGTCGCGTGCGTGCCCGAGCCCCCCGACATGGCGACCACCGCCCCGTCGAGGAACTCATGCTTCACCCCGGTCCGGCGCTCCAACGCCAGGTATTCCTCGTAGCTCAGGAGCTTCTGGGCGGCCTCGGCCATGGGTGCCTCCAGGGATCCTCAGGATATCAGCCCTACTCATCCTCCGGGTGCAGCATCTCCAGCCCCAGGTCCAGGTGCATGGTCATGGGCTGCATGCCGGCGCCGGCGTCCACGTTCATGGCCATGTCCAGGGTGACCTTGCCGTCGGCCTTGTCAGGGGCGAGGTTGGAGAGCACCATCGCGCTGGTGGTGGACCCGTTGGAGCTGAACGAGACCAGCTCGACCTGGGCGCCGGGGGGCATCCCGGGGAGCTGGAGGTCGGGGTTGGCCAGATGCTGCTCGACGGTGGACTCCAGGGTCACCGCGTCCCCCTCGCGGCTGGCCAGATGGATCTCGCTGCGCTCCACCACCTCCATGCCGTTGGAGCTGGTGCGCTTGAGGACCTCCCAGCGCGCGCCCACGCCCACGGGCTCCTCGGGCAGGGGCACGGCCATGTTGTTGGCGTTCTGGTTGATGGACTGGAGCTGCTGCTTGACGGTGTCGGGGGCGTCGGGGGGGGCGGTGAAGCCCGCGCTGCGGGCCTCGCCGGTGTTGGAGACGACCATGTCGCCCCGCAGGCCCACCATGCCCTGCATCTCCGCCTCGAGCTGGGCGGCGAGGCCCTCCATCGCGCCCTCCTTGTCCTCGACCACGAAGCGGGAGACCGCGGCGTTGTAGTGGATGTCGCCGGCCTCATCGACCTCGGTGACCTCGATGTCCATGTCCATCACCATCACCGGCATCATCATGGGCATCGTCATGCCGCCGACGTCCATGGTCATGTCCATGTCCATCACCATGCGCATGGTCTCGGTGTGACCGCTGGCCGGGGCGAACCGCAGGGTCTCCAGCGGCTCGGCGCCGGGCTCGATCAGCCGCACCAGCGCGCCCTCCTGGGGCACGTCCGCCGCCCAGTCCGGCAGGGTGAAGGCACCCTCCGCCTCAGCGTCGCCCTCTCCCTCGATGGGCTCGTAGGTGACGTCAGGGTTCTCGACGACGATGACGTCGTCCTTGTCGCCGCCTGCCTTCGGGGAGCCCGACTTGGGGGTGCAGGCGGCCGCGAGGCCCAGGAGCAGCAGGAGACGGAACGGACGGTTCATGGCGGATGGATCCTCGTAGGCTGTGGGGAAACCGACACCTGGGTCTATCGTCCCATGCCTCGGGTCTCAACCACCAGAGGCCGAGAATCACCGGCGGCTTCACTCCCCGACGTTCACGAACAGCCGCGCCCCGTCGGCGTCCACCAGCAGCAGATCCACGGCGCCGTCGGCGTCTACGTCCATCGGCAGGGCCGCCACGGTGTCCGCGATCGTGAGAGACAGCCGCGCGCTCCAGTCCTCGAAGCGGGCCCCGTCCCCCCGGTACAGCCGGTCCACCCCGCCCCGGTTGCCCACGATCAGCTCCGGCAGCCCGTCCAGATCCAGGTCGGCGTGGGCGAGCGCCGCCCCCACCGCCGCGTCCACCGGCAGGCTGGCCGCGCTGTCCTCGAAGTAGTGGCCCTGCCCATCCCCCCGGTACAGCCGGTCCTGGCCGTCCGCGCAGGCCACCGCCAGCTCGGCCTCCCCGTCGCCCTCCACGTCCAGGACGTCCATCGCCCCCACCGCGCAGTCCGACGCCGGCAGCCGCCCCACCGCCGCCTCCCGCCAGCCCGCCGGGCCGGCCTCCGTGAGCAACGGACCTTCCAGAGTACCGATGACCAGGGCGTCGTCGAGGAGCACAACGTCCGAGGCGCCGCCGGAGACGGCCACGTCGGTGGGCCAGCCGTCCGCCCCCGGACCGCTGTCCGCCGTGCGCAGGCGCAGGCCGTCGTCGCCCAGCTCCGCGAGCACCTCCTCCCCCGCCAGGGTGAGGGCGCGCACCCCGTGGCAGGGCGCCGAGGCGGGCAGCGCGCCGTTCGGGCCCCACCGCTCCCCGTCCCAGGTGAGCCGCAGCGGGTCCCCCTCCCCCGCCGGGCAGGTGAAGAGCCGCCCCTCGGACAGGAAGGCCACGCCGCCGACGGGGGCGTCCACCGCGGGGGCCAGCCCCTCCACGAAGCCGCCCAGCCCGCTGTTCCACCACACCGACAGCGCCCCGTCCTGCACCAGGACGACCTCCGCGACGCCGTCCCCGTCGAGGTCACCCGCGACGGCGGCGGTGGTGGTGCCGGCGGGCTCGGGCAGGTAGTGGGCCGGGGCCTCCGCGAAGGCGAGGTCCAGGGGGACGTAGGTGAACCCGCCCTCCAGCGTGCCGTCCTGCCGCCCCGCCACGGTGACGTCGACGACCCCGGCCACCCCCGGCGGGGTGACGACCTCCAGGGTGCGGCGGTCCACGCGGGTGGCCTCGGCCAGCGCCCCCCCGAAGCGCACCTCGGGCTCTGCCGGGAGCCGGGCACCCCGAAGGGTGACGACCTCCCCGCCCAGCGCGCTGCCCTGGACCGGCAGCACCTCGACCACCGCCGGCCCGCAGCCGGCGAGGAGGATCAGTCCGAGTCGCACACGTCCCCCACCCCGTCGCCGTCCGCGTCGGCCTGGTCCGGGTTCACCGCCCCCGGGCAGTTGTCGCAGGCGTCGCCCGGGTCCTCGGCCACGCCGGGCGCGAGGGCCTCGCAGACGTAGCTGCGGGCGCCGTCGCAGTTGGCGTCGTTCCACAGGCCCCCGCTCCTGAACTGCCCGCAGTCCTCCGCGCCGCCTGAGTCGTTGGGCTCCCCGTCGGACCAGTTGGAGAAGTCCAGGCCCGCGCCGCTGACCCAGGCCCAGGTCCCCTCGGCGTCCCGGTCGGACAGGCCCATCCAGGCGTCGCCCACCCCCTGGGACTCCAGGAAGGCCTGCTCGTGGTCGGTCTCGATGACCAGCAGGTCCGCGCCCCAGGCCTGGCAGCGGGAGCGGGCGTCGGTCCAGCTCCGGGCGTCGGGGCACCAGAGGTACAGCCGCCGCCCCACCGGGGCCATCAGCGTGCAGCCCCGGGCCGCCGCGCAGGCCTCCGCGCCCACGCAGCCGAAGGGCGTCGCGTCGGCGTCGGCCTGGAGGGGATCGGGGTCCTCGGGACAGAGGTCCAGCTCGTCCGGGACGCCGTCCTCATCGAGATCATCGAAGGGCTCATCCCAGCGCTCCAAGAGCCAGGGCGGGCGCAGATCCCCCCGCGCCACGAACAGGGTCCCGTCGGCCCCGCGGGCCAGCCCCCGCCCCCGGGCGTCCTCGGCCGAGCCGTGGAAGGCCCCCGAGTAGTCGAAGAACCGCCCCGCGCCGTCGCTGCGCAGGAGGCCCAGGGGACCGTCGTCGTTGGCCACCACCAGGTCGACGTGACCGTCCTCGTCGAGGTCCGCGGCCAGGGCGGCGCGCCCGTCCCGGGCCTCGGCCCCGATGGCGAAGGGGCTGTCGTCCACGAAGCGCCCCCGGCCGTCGTTGCGCAGCAGCCGGTCCTGGCCGGATGAGGGGATGAACAGGTCGCGGTCCCCGTCCCCGTCCAGGTCGGCGATGACCGGGCGCCGCCCGCCCGGCGCGCTGGCCTGGGGCAGGGCGTCCGGCGCGGCCAGCAGGAACACGCCGCGCCCGTCGTTCAGGTAGAGCCGGTCGACGGCGCTGTCCCCCGCCACGAACAGATCCGGGGCCCCGTCGCCGTCCACGTCCCCCAGGGCCAGCCCCCCGACCCCCTCCAGGCGCTCTGGCAGGCCCCCGGCGTCGCCCCGCAGGCTGCCGCCCGCGTTCACCAGGCGCAAGAGCCCCCCGCCCGCGAGCACCACGCCGTCCGTGTCCCCGTCGTCATCGAGATCTCCGACGACGAGGTCGCGCACCGCGCCGTCCACCCCGGCGCCCCCGGCGTGCTCGAACTGGAGCGGCCCCTGCTGCAGCAGCACCGCCAGGCCCTCGTCGCCGCCCGTGATCAGATCGAGGTCGCCGTCCCCGTCGAGGTCCGCGACCGACAGCGCGCGGGCGGGGGCGTCGTCCAGCACGAGCCCCAGGCCGAAGGTGCCGCCGTCGTTGCGGTGCAGCACCACCCCGAGGGCGGTGGCCTCCACCAGGTCCCGGTCCCCGTCGCCGTCGACGTCCACCAGCCGGGGGCTCCACCGCGCGGCGGGCAGGATCTCGGGCATGTCCCGGGCCCGCACGTCCACGTAGTGCAGCGTCATGGGCTCCACGACGGCGCTGTCCACCACGAAGGGATCCGCGCAGGCCAGCAGGAGCAGGATCATCGGCGCCTCCGCAGCGCCAGCAGGGCCAGCAGCCCCCAGAGCCCGCCCGGGGCGTGGCTGCAGCCCGTCGCGGCCGGGGTCTCCGCCACCTCAGCGGCGCCCCCGCGCACCCGGACGTCCACGGCGACCTCCCCCTCGGGGCAGCGCATGGGCTGGTCGTCCACGGTGAGCAGGAAGGTCTCGGAGAGGGTGCCCGCGGCGTCCTCGGGCGCCCGCAGCCGCCCCCGGAACACCCCGGTGCCGCCAACGGGGGTGTCCGCGTCGAGGGTGGCGAGCACGTCCCAGGCCGCCCAGCTCCCCTCGTCGAGCAGCGGGCTCGCGGCCTCCCCCGCGTAGGGTCGAAGCCACACCTGCCCCCGCGACCAGCCCACGTCCCCGACGTTGCGGAAGACGAACCAGACCTCCCCCCCCTCCCCGGGGCCCAGGACCCCGGGCGCGGTGAAGTCCACGAGCTGGGCGGCCAGCGCCGGGGGCGGGTCCCCCATCACCGTGGGGTTGCCCTCGTCGACCTCGCCGTTGCAGTCGTTGTCCAGGCCGTCGCACAGCTCGCTGGCCCCGGGGTTGACGGTGCGGCGGCTGTCGTCGCAGTCCCCGCTGGCCCGCACCGCGTCCCCCGGGGGGCTTCCGCAGACGGTCACCGCGTCGTCGCCGTAGCCGTCGCCGTCGTCGTCGTCGTACCAGATCTCGCTGTGGGCGTCGCCGCCGGAGCAGTCGTTGTCGACGCCGTCGTCGCACACCTCCCGGGCGCCGGGGTGGACGTCCCGGTTGTTGTCGTCGCAGTCCCGGTCGGCGTCGTAGCCGTCGCCGTCGTTGTCCCGGGTCTCGCAGGTCGCGGCGGGCAGGCCGCCGTGTCCGCCCTGGCTCACCCAGTAGCTGGGGGGCGACGAGCACGGCCCGTCGAAGGGGTCGGCGGCCACGTTGCTGGTGGTGCGGGGCTCGAAGTGCAGGTGCGGCCCGGTGGAGTGGCCGGAGGAGCCCATCTGCCCCAGCTTCTGGCCGCAGGAGACCCGCTGCCCGTAGGAGACGATGATGCTCCACTTCTTGAGGTGGGCGTAGTAGGTCTTCTTGCCGTCGTCGTGCTGGATGGAGACGTAGTTGCCGTAGCCGCTGCCGCCCGCGCAGTCGCCGGTGCTGCACTCGTCGAACTCGCCGTCGTGGGTGGCCACGACGGTGCCGTCGGCCGCCGCCACGATGTCCCGCCCCGCGCTCATGCCCGACCAGCTCCCGCCCCCGAAGTCGTTGCCCCGGTGCCCCGAGTAGCGGATGCCGCCGCAGGCCCAGTCCACCCCGGCGTGGTCGTAGTAGGCGGTCGGGTAGAAGTAGCCGTAGTGGGCGTCGGCGAAGGGCGCCCGGTAGGACTGCGCGAGGGCCGCAGTGGTCAAGCTGACCAGGAGGAGCATCATGGCAGCGCCACCGCGTGGGGGCCGTCGGGGGCCGTCCAGCGGACCTCGCCGTCCACGACGGTCAGGGGGCCGCGGTGCGGCGGCGCCACGAAGCCCGCCGGGGCCTGCCCGGGGGTGGGCTTGAGGCCGACGTTGGTGAGCTGGACGGGGTCGCCGCCCTCGAAGGGCGCGGCCCAGACCGAGGCGATGCCGGTCACCCCCCAGACCCACACCACCCAGGCCCCGTCTTCCGAGAGGCCGACGCGATCGGCGCTTCCGCGATCCACGATGCGGCGGCGACCCTCGGGCTCGGACACCGAGAGCACGTCGAGCGCCGAGACCTCCGCGGCCCCGTCCCGGTGGGCGAAGGCCACCCGGTCCCCGGCGATGGCGGGCACGCCGACCATGTCCACCGCCAGCAGTCGGGCCCCTCCGTCGCGCTCCAGGGTCAGCCCGGCGTCGCTCTGGCGCAGGGTCGCGTCGGCCACCGACCACACGCCGTGGTGGACCACGGGGAGATCGGTCTCCGGCAGGGTGCCCTCGGGTGGGTGGGGCTCGACGCAGGCCAGCAGGAGCAGGAGCATCCAGCCATCATAGCACCACTCGGACGGAATCTGTCCGCGGCTACTTCTCCGCCACGGCCGGCCAGTTCGCGTCGGCCTTCTTGATGTTGCCGGCCACGTCCTGCTCCCAGGTGACCTGGACCTTGGGGCTGTAGTTCAGGTACAGCTTGCCATCGACGATCTTCCAGGCCACCGGGTCGATGTTGGCGGTGTAGCCCTGGCTGACCGCCCAGGCGCAGTAGCCGCCGTACTGGGGGGCGTAGCGGACCGGGTCGGCGGCGAAGGCGTCGCGGTGGGCAGCGGTGGAGAAGCGCCAGGTGGCGCCGCCCCAGTCGTGGGTGAAGTCGCTGCTTCCCTTGGTGGGCTTGCTGTCCTCGAAGTAGGCGACCGCGTCGTAGCCTTGGAGCGCCAGGCCCGTCCAGGACGTGTTCACCGGCCCGGCGCTGGCGGGGGCCTTGGCGGCCGAGGGGCCGGCGGCGGGAGTCTCCGCGAAGGCGAAGGGCGTGGCGAGGGAGAAGGTGACGAGCAGGGCCAGGATGCGGAGCATGGGGCCTCCCGAGGGGGTTCATGGGGCTCCTACGCCGGTCGGGATGAGGGGGTTACCTCCACCTGCAGGTTCCCGGAGACACACACCCTTGGCCGGCTGCCCCGGTAGGGGTGGACGTAGTGCTGCAGCCACCCCGGGAACAGGACGAGGAGCCCGGTCCGAGGCGCCAGCGAGAAGTCAGAGCCGCCGATCCCGAGCCCCGGGATCGCGGGGGTGGCGCGCCGCGGGTCCAGGAAGGCGAGCCGGCCGGACTGCGGCCAACGGGCCAGGTCCGCGTCCCCCGCGTCCGCGTAGAACACCGCCGACCAGTGCGCCGCGGCGTGGTCGTGCGGGGTGGTGTAGTCGCCCTCCTCCATCACCATCGCCCAGGCGTGCACCCCGTAGCGCAGCCTCGGGAGCGCGCCCCGCTCGCGGGCGGCCATCGCCTGCAGGGCCTGCCCCAGGTGATCCACCATGAGCTGCATCAGCGCGCCGAAGCAGGGCTCCGGCCGCTGGCTCAGGTTCGGCGCGGAGTGCCACCCGCCCACGTTGGAGCGCCGCAGGCCCGGGGTTGCGTCCCTGTCCTCCAGGATCTGCCGGGTCAGCGCTTCGCAGAGCGCGGCGGTCCCTGGGGGCTCAAAGACGAACAGCTCGGTCGAGAAGAGCTGGAGGTGATCCACCTGAGCGATCTCCGAAGCAACGGCCTGTTGTACACTACCAATCCTGAGAACCGGAGAACGACTCCTTGGCCTTCGCCTCCGCATTGCTGCTCATCCTGGTCTGCGGGGGCAAGGATGCGCCCGAAGCCGCGCCCCCTGCAGCCGAGGTGCCAGAGAAAGGAGCACCCACGATGACGTCCCGCCCACAGGTGCTCGGATACCGCCTTGGAATGCCCTACGCCGAGGCCCTGGCCCTCGCCGGCCAGAGCTTCGAGGTGCAGGAGCGAGGCCCGGAGGACCACCGCGGCACCGGCCGGCTCGCCGGGCTGCCCGCCACGGTCACCTGGGTGGGCCAGGGCGGCGCGCTGGTCGATCTCCACGCCGAGCTGCAGGGCGCCAGCGACGACCAGGGCCTGACCACGTCCGCCGTCTACCAGATGCTGAGCGAGGGCCTGGGCCCGGCCACCCGGCTGGAGCCGACCAGCGCGGTGTGGACCCCTCCGGGCGCGGAGATCAGCCTGGACCGGAGCGAGGAGTACGCCAAGGGCTCGGACACGCCGGAGCTGAGCTACACGCTCAGAGCCCGGCAGCTCCCCCCGGGCGACGGCCCCCGAGGCGACGCGCAGAACGACGCCGAGCGGGCCCGGAAGCAGGCCGAGGAGGCCGCGAACGCGCCGAAGTAGCCCGACATGGGAGGTCTCGGGGATGGATGTTCACGCGCTGCTTGCGTTGGTACAGGGGGCCTGCGCCGACTTCGAGCCCGTGCTCGACGTCACCCTCCACCCCGAGGGCGAGGTCTGCGTCCGCGTGCGGGATCTGCTCCCCGACACGGACCCCGACCCGTGGGAGCTGTACGTCCGGTGGACGGAGGACTTCGCCCACCCCCTCTTCGGAGAGCGCTACCCCTGCGTCGAGCTCGCCCTGGCCGTGCTGGCCACCGACCCCGCGCACCCCGACTACCACGACGTGATCGCCGCCTACTCCGCCCCCGTGCTCGACCACCAGCGCTATGTGTTCGGGCCCAGCGTGGGCTGGGACGTGGACGGCGGCCAGCTCACCGCCTACGCCCAGGTCCGCGATCGCGGCCAGGGGCAGGCCCTGCTCGGCGCGGAGCTGCGCGATCAGCTGCGCTCGATGGTGGCCCTCATCTACCTGATCTCCTTCCGGGTCTGGCAGATCGAGGTCCGGCGCCGCCACCCGGACGGGGTGCGGGACGTGGTCGTCGAGGCGATCTGGGCCTCCCTGCTCCAGAGCCTGGGGGGCGCGCCGGAGCTGTAGCGGTCAGTCCGCCGAGGGCCCGTTGTTGTGGGAATAGGCGGTCGACGTCGAGTTCGAGGCGTCGTCCATCGCCTTGTCGTCGTACTCCTTGGCCACGGCCGCGAAGTAGCCTCCGGCCCAGCTCGGCACGTTCTTCTCGCGCTGGGTGCTGGTCTCGAAGTACGCCGCGAACATGTCCGCGTAGAACTCGTAGGGCGTACACAGCGTGTAGTCACTCAGGCCGTGCTTGCCCTTGAGGCCCCAGACCGCCGCCCCGCCGGTCCGGTGGTAGGAGAAGTACTCGCCGTAGCGGGCCAGGAAGAAGCGATCCCGCAGGTAGGTCGGCTGGTTCGAGGGCCAGGTCCCGGCCTTGGCGCCGTCCAGCATGGTCTTCACGGTGGCGGTGGCGCCGGTGTGCTTCCGGGCGGCGAGCAGCTTGTCGAGGGCCTTGTCCACCCCGTTGGAGGAGAACTCGGTCGCCACCTGGCCCCACAGGGTGCGCTGCGCCGCGGTCCCTGTGGTGCCCGTGAAGGGGTTCGTGAACGTCCCGTTGGTCATGTGGGCGTCGAGCAGGGCCTCGTAGGCGTTGCCCTCGTCCCCGCTGCCGGGGGCGTCCATGTAGGTCATCAGCTCCCGCAGCCAGGGTTTGCGGGTCATCCACTTCTTCCAGACGATGGGGGGCTTGCTGCTGAAGTTCGCGAACCCGCCCAGCCTCGTGTCGGCGGCGTGGCCGGCCTCGTGGCGCTGGGTGTGCCCCATGTGATTGAGGTCGGTGGAGGTCCCCGCCTGGATGCGGCCGAAGTTGCCGCTGTTGGGGTAGTCGGTGTAGTCGCCCCCGCCGGTGCCCGTGGCGTTGATGCGGACCTGGGTGACGACGTCGCTCGTCACCGTGCCCAGCGGGACCTGCAGCAGGCTGTTCCAGACCGCCTTGAACTGGTCGTGGGTCATGCCCCGGTCGTCGAGCGCGACGTTGAAGCGCACCTCGAACAGGCTGGCCCGATCCGCGGCGCTGACCCCGGCGTCGTCCTTGATCTTGTCGACGCTGGCGCGCATGCCGCTGCTGAGCGCCGCGCCCCGGGGACCCCAGTAGATCAGGGAGGTCCACTGGTTCCGGCTGCCGCTCGCGGTCTGCCCCTTGAGCGACGCGATGTTGGTGGCGGGGGCCTGGGCGACGAAGGCCCAGCGGGCCTCAGCGTCCAGCTTCTCGGTGGCGTCACGCCACTCCGCGAACTTGGGGTGGGCCTTGTCGAAGGCGTTCTTCTGGGTCTCGTCGGGGTAGAGCTGCGCCTTGATCTCGTCGCCGAAGACGTTCTCGGGGTGGTCCTGGGCCAGGCCCTGCTTCAGCAGGGCGATCACGTTCTCGGTCCGGCACACGTCGAGCCGCTGGCCCAGAGGCGAGTTGCGGATCATCCGCAGGATCAGGTCCCGGCCCTCGCTGGTCGAGGCGATGTCGGTGTACCAGTGGTGGATCTTCCACTTGAGCGGGAAGTCGCACATCGACATGACCTGGGCGGCGTCGTCCTTGGTGAAGTTCTTGAAGATGTGCTTGAGGACCCCCTCCTCGTCCATGAACAGGCTGCGCCGCTGCTTGGGGGTGAGCTGGTAGAAGAGCTTCATCGCGTCGGTGTTGGTGGGGGTCACCTGCTGGGCGACGCCGTTCACCGCGACGGTGATCTTCTGGCCCTTCTTCCACAGGACGAGCTGGCTCCAGGCGTCGGGCATGTCCTCGAACTGGTTGCCCTGGTCCATCACCCGCGTGGTGGACTCCTTCTCGGTGCGGCCCGTGCCGGCCGTGACGGTGACCTCCTTGCGCTGGACCCCGGAGCCCTGGGCCTGCAGCGAGGACGGATCGACCTGTCCACCCGACGAGGCGACGTCCGCCGCCCTGTCGGCCTCCTTCTCGGCGGTGTCCCCTGCGCTGCTCATGCCACCGCCGCCGCTGCCCCCCGAGGCCAGGTGGGCGGTCTCGTGGGAGACCACCTGGATGGTGGGGTCCTCGCTGGCGAACGCGACCGCGCGCTCGCCGCCCGGGGCCACGGCGGCCTCGGCGTTGAGCGCGGCCATCTCCGTGGCCCGGCCCAGGTAGGCCCGCACGTCAGAGAAGTCCTGGCCGAAGGAGGCTTCCATCTCCCTGCGGTAGGGCAGCTCCTGGGAGGGGCCCTGCGTGGCCATGCGAAAGATCTCGTTGGGATCGGCGGAGGCCATGCCCCCGTCGTCGCCGCCGAGCGTCGACAGCGCGGCCGCGTTTCCTCGGGCCTCCGAGGCGCTCGCCGCGCCGTCCTGGAGAGACGTGGTCGGGATCGGCTCCTGGACCGGACCCACGTCACCCGTCTGGGTGTCCTGCTGCTTGCCGCGCACGCTCCGCTGTTGCATGAACACTTCCTGGCTCAGGGGCGAGAGAGCACCGCCATGTCCCCCGCTCCGTGTGGCGCAGCAGCTCGGGCTGACGCCGGGGACGTGGTCGGTGATATCATCATATCACCCTGGGACTCTGAATATCTGGCGATTTTCACGGGCGCGCCGGGGCCTCAACGCAGGACCCAGTCCGGCACCCCCAGGCCCGCCTTGAGGCGCCGCAGGCCCCGCGCCGTGCGCGCCATGCGGGCGGCGGACGCCCACACGACCGCGCGGGGATCGTGGTCCGGCCAGGCCTGGAAGACGAGGGCCTGGAGGTCGGGGTCGAGGTCGCCCAGGTGCTCGGTGGCCAGGATCCGAAGCCCGTCGGCGCGGGGCAGGTCTTTCAAAAGCGAACGGTGTTCGTTAATGATGCCCTCCAGCCAGATCGCCTGTTCTTCCAGGGCTTCTTCCACGCGATCCGCGTAGGCGGCGACCTGCCGCCGGGTGGCCTCGGGCAGCGCCGGCTCCAGCTCGTCCCGCTGGCCATGCAGCAGCGCCTGCCACAGCGGCCGCTCCAGCTCGGGGTGCTCGACCACCTGATGCAGCCGCCTGAAGGCGTCGCTCTTGAGCTTGACCATGCGGCCGTCCGCGGCGCGCAGCACCACCCCCTCCACGCCCTGGGCGGCCTGGATCTGCGCCACCAGGGCGTGGAGCGGGTCGGGCGCCGGGCCCAGGTCCCGGACCGCCTCGACCCCGGCCTCGGCGGCGCGGGCGTGCAGCTCGGCCAGAGGCATGTAGTGGCCGCAGCGGGTGTGCCGCAGGGCCAGCAGCACCAGCCGGGGCGCGGGGTGGGCCAGGACCAGGCGGTGGGTGGGGCTGCACCACTCGAACACGGGCGTCCAGCCCCCCTCCAGCCAGGGCCGCACCGCCGCGGTGATCCCAGCGGCGTCGGCGAAGCGGGCGGCGTCCTCGGCGATGTCCGAGGGACCCCGCCGGGTGGTCCACAGGACCGCCCCGTCGACGGGCACCGGCACCAGCAAGGAGCCGTCGAGCTTCTCCAGGACCCGCAGGCCCGGCCAGCGCTCCACCTCCGCGAGCGCGGCCTCGGGCCGGCTGTCCAGGTGGAAGAAGCGGTGCAGCTTGCGGGCGACCAGCCGCCCCCGGGCGTCGAAGGTCAGGCCCCGGCACTCCCGGCGCAGGGCCCACAGGCGCGCGGTGGCGGCGTCAGGGGCGCCGCTCGGGTCGGGGAAGGTGTCCTTGAGGTCCCGCTCGTAGGTCAGGGTGGTGAGCGGCCCGCGCCGGGTGAGGGAGAACTCCGGCCGCCCGGCGACGGCGGGGAGCACCTCATCGAGGTGCTCGATGGTGGGGAAGGGCCCGTCGTCGTCCGGGGGCGCCGGCCGGGGCGGCGGGAACAGCGCCACGAGGTGGGGCCGCAGGGCGTCGGCCACCTCGGCGGCGACCGCGAGGTGGTCGGGCGCCACCTCGGGGTGCGCCCGGCGGTAACCCCGCCAGGCCACCCGGGCGCTGCGGCTGTGGCCGAGGTCCCCGTCCAGCAGCCGCGTGGTGACCACCACGGGGGTGTCGCGGCTCTCGAAGGCCACGCGGAGGGCCCGCGGCAGCAGGTCGGGGACCAGCGGCGCGTGGCGGATCAAGAGGCGAAGATCCCAGAGATCCTTGGGCCGCCAGCGACCGTCGGGGTGCTCGAACAGGCCGTGGAGCTTCCAGGCCAGCATGATCTCCGGGCGCACGGCGAGCACCCGGATCGGCCCACCCGCCGCCGGCAGCGCGATCCAGTCGGGCGGCGGATCCATCGGATCCCCGAAGCCGACGTCGATCTGCACCGCGCGGGGGGCCCCGTCGATCCGGGCGGTGATCGAGGCCCGCACGCCGGGGCTGGAGGTGTTCTCCCAGGTCGCGGCGGTCTCCAGGGTGTCGACCTCGAAGACCGCGCAGTCCCCGGCGTCCCGGGCGAGGGCCTCGGCGAGGATCCCGTGGACATCGGCCCGATCGGCAGGATCGATCCCCAGGAGATCGAGGTCATCGGCCTCGCGGCGGTGGGCCCCCACCCAGGATCGGGTGAGCAGCCCCCCGCGCAGGACCAGACGCTCGGCGGCCGGGTGGGCGGCGACGCGGCGGAGGGCAGCTTCGAGGCCCTTCAAGCCCACCAGCGGTCGTGCCCGAGGTTGGTGTCCACGATCGCGGTCTCCCGGCGGGTCTCCACCACGGCGAAGGCGGCCTCGGTCAGCGCCGCCACCAGCGCCGCGGCGAAGGCGTCGGCCTGGGCCGGGGTGCCGGCGTAGCGCCGCAGGTTGAGGAACTGGTGGACCACGTCGCCGCGGCGCTCGTGGGGGTTGCGGGACAGGACGAAGCCCCAGCCGTCGGACATCGCGCGCAGGCGGTCCAGCTCGGCCTCGAAGCGGTCCGCCGGCAGCGCGAGCTTGATGTGCAGCTCGCGGTAGCGGCGGGCGTCGAGGGCGGGAAGGGTCGGCAGGCTCTCATGCTCCAGCTTGGCGCGCAGGACCGGGAAGCCCGCCGCCTCCAGGGCGCAGGACAGCTCAGCCACCTCGCCCAGCACGGCGCGCAGGGCGTCGGGGCCCCGGCCCACGTGGTAGGCGGTGGTCATGACGTCGCGCTGGGCGCGCCCGGCGGTGTCCGCCAGGTCGATGACGGTGAGCTTGACGCGGCGCTGGCGGCAGAACGCGCGCAGCCGCTCGACGGCCTGGGGGTCGTCGATCCGCACGGTCAGGTGGCTGTGGAAGCGGCCGGACAGAGGCAGCGCGAGCAGCGCGGGGCCCGCAGCCCGGGTGAGCGTGGCGAGGTCCATGGCTCTCTCACTCCCGCGTCCGGTCGTCCGCGGACGCAGGTGCGGGGTCACGCCCCCGGAAGGTACTGGCCTCCGGTAGGCACGCCTCTCGTGGGCCCTACCTGTACGGGCGCACGAGAGGACGTCTGGCCGCTCGCGGCCTGGGATGCAGGATTCACCCACGGCGTAGCGCCGCAGTTCAAGCTGCCTCCGGGGACGTGCCCGCTGATGGAAACATAGCACGGCCGGCGAACCCGGGGGGGCAATCCCCGACCGGGCTTCATCGGGGTGCGGGGCACGCCCCCGGGAGGTACTGGCCTCCGGTAGGCACACCTCTCGTGAGCCCTACCTGTACGGGCGTACAAGAGGATGTGTGGCCGCTCGCGGCCTGGGATGCAGGGTTCACCCACGGCGTAGCGCCGCAGTTCAAGCTGCCTCCGGGGACGTGCCCGCTCCAAGGAACGTAGCACGACGCCGGTATCCGAGGGGGCGATCTTCGTCCGGGCGTCAGCGGGGCGCGGTCCGCAGCGCCTCCACCAGGAGATCGATGTCCTCCGGCGTGTTGTAGAGGCCCAGCGAGGCCCGCGCGGTGGCCTCGTAGCCGAAGCGCCGCAGCGCGGGCTGGGCGCAGTGGTGGCCGGCGCGGATGGCGATCCCCGCCCGATCCAGGTGCGCGGCGATGGCCGCTGGCGAGAGGCCGTCCATCACGAAGGAGACCGAGCCGGCCTGCAGCATCGGCGCCCCCACGATCATCAGGCCGGGCACGCCGCGCAGCCCGTCGAGCATGCGCTCCAGGAGCATGTGCTCCCACGAGGCGATCAGCGGGCGACCCAGCTCCTCGACGTAGTCCAGCGCCGCGGCCAGGCCCACCGCGCCGGCCAGGTTGGGGGTGCCCGCCTCGAACTTCGCCGGCGGGTCCGCGTAGAGGGTGCGCTCGAAGGTGACGTCCCGGATCATGTTGCCGCCGCCCTGCCACGGGGGCATCTCCTCCAGCAGCTCACGCCGGGCCCACAGCACGCCGATGCCGGTGGGGCCGTAGATCTTGTGCCCGGAGAACGCGAAGAAGTCCGCGCCCAGGCAGCGCAGCTCCAGCGGCAGGTGGGCCACCGACTGGGCGCCGTCCACCAGCACCCGCGCGCCCTGGGCGTGGGCCAGCGCCGCCATCGGGGCCACCGGCAGCACCGTGCCCACGGTGTTCGACACCTGCGTGAGCGCCACCATCTTCACCCGCGGGGAGAGCATCTCGGCGTAGCGGTCCAGGCGCACGTCCCCGCGGTCGTCCACGGGGATCGGGCGCAGGATCGCCCCCTGGGCGGCGGCGATCTGCTGCCAGGGCACGAGGTTGGCGTGGTGCTCGAGCTGCGTGAGGAGGATCTCGTCCCCCGGGCGCAGGGCGTGGCGCCCCCAGCTCTGCGCCACGAGGTTGATCGACTCGGTGGTGCCGCGGGTGAAGACGATCTCGTCGGGGTGATCCGCGCCCAGGTAGCGGGCGACCGTCTGCCGGGCGCCCTCGTAGGCGTCGGTGGCGCGGGCGGCGAGAGTGTGGGCGCCGCGGTGGACGTTGGAGTTGTCCCGCGCGTAGAACCGGGAGACCGCGTCGATGACCGCCTGGGGTTTGTGGGTGGTCGCGCCGCTGTCCAGCCACACCAGCGGGCGGCCGTTGACCTGCTGGTTCAGGGCCGGGAAGTCGCGCTTCGCGCTGGGGAGCCCGCCCCACCGGGCCCCGCCGACGGGCTGGGGCGACGGGGCTTGAGGCCCCCGCAGCGCGATCAGCTCGGTGGCGTACTGGCCGGGGTCCTGCCCCTCGAGGATCGCGGCGGTGCTGAAGGCCGCGGTGTCCTCGCTGCGGGGCAGAGGATCGGTGGCCTGGACCGGATCCCGGCGGGCGAAGGCGCGACCGGCGGTGTCGAGCCACGGGCTGGGATCCGGCCCCTGGGAGGCGGCCAGGGCCTGGCCCAGAGCGCTCAGGATCGCGCCCTCCAGATCCAGGGGATCAGACGCCATCGTAGTAGTGACCCAGCTCGACGCCATCCAGGGAGCCCAGGGCGTCATCCGCCAGCACGGCCAGCGAGAAGTACAGGGTCACCAGGTAGCTGGCGACCCCCAGGCCATCGATGCCGTTGAAGCGCAGCGCGAAGCTGGGCAGCCGCTCGTCGCCGATGCTGGGCTGGTGCAGGCCCACCACGCCCCGGCGGTCCTCCCCCACCCGCAGCAGGAAGATGCGGGTGCGCGGCACGCCGCGGGAGGGGTCGATGGGGATCTTGTCGGTGGGCACCAGGGGCACGCCGCGCCAGGTGATGAACTGCGCGCCGAAGCGCTCCACCGTGGGGGGCGGGGTGCCCCGGCGGGTACACTCGCGGCCGAAGGCGGCGATGGCGTGGGGGTGGGCCAGGAAGAACGAGGGCTCCTTCCAGACCCGGGCCAGCAGCTCGTCGAGGTCGTCGGGGGTGGGCGGGCCGGTGCGGGTGGGGATGCGCAGCAGGGTGTTGTTCGCCAGCCCGAACGACCGGTTGTTGATCAGCTCCCACTCCTGGCGCTCCTTCATCGCCTCGATCACCAGGCGGGACTGCTCGCGGAGCTGGTCGTAGGGTTGCTTGTAGAGGTCCATCACCCGGCTGTGGACCCGCAGCGTGGTGGAGATCGACGAGAGCACGATCTCCTGGGGCTCGTCGTCGTAGTCGATCCAGGTGGTGGAGACGGTCTGCTCCCGCTCGCTGGAGGTGGTGAGGTCCACGGCGACCTCGCGGCGCCCGGACACCTCGTCGGCGGCGGCCTGGAGGGCCTCCTTGGCGTCGGGGTGGTCCGCGAGCACCTGCTTCAGGGCGTCGTGGCCCAGGCGCAGCGCCAGCACCGGGACCAGCGCGCGGGCCCCGACCGGGGCGCGCCCGGGGCGCAGCAGCCCCGGCTCCCCGACGGTCTCGCCGATCTCCCGCACCGTGAGCACCGCCTCGCGCCCGCCCCGCGCGCGCTGGAAGACCTCCACCCGGCCGTCGCAGATGATGTACATGGCCTCGATCCGGGCGCCCTGCTCGATGAGCGCCTCGCCGGGCTCGAAGGACGCCGTCTCCAGGCGGGCGGCGATCGCCTCCAGGGTGGCGTCGTCGAGGTCACGCAGGGCGTGGATGGACCGGAGCTGGGCCGGCTGGACAGTGACCTGCTCGCCGTCGACCTGGGCCTCGACCCGCTGGAACTCCGAGCCGACCACCCGCACCCGGTTCACCCGGTACTGGCCCGCCTCGACGTCCGCCCAGGGCAGCAGGCGCAGCAGCCATCGGGGGCTGATCGCGCCCATCTGGGGGGCGGTCTTGGTGACATCCGCGAGCTTCCGGGCGGCGGCCTCGCCGAGGCTGGTCCGGTGCATGGTGTCCGACATGGGCAGATCCTCCTGACGCTTGGGGGCGCATGTTCGCACGCCGGTCGCCCCCACCTGAAGGACAGATCCCCGCCACCCGTTGGAAAGAACGGCGCCCGATGATGTTGCGATGCAGCATGGCGATCGTTCGCGGTAGACTCCGGCGTATGGACGGACGATCGGCCACGATCCTGGGCGCGACGGGCCTCGTCGGCGGGCACCTGCTGGAGCTGCTGCTGGAGGATCCCCGTTGGACCTCGGTCACCACGCTGGGGCGCCGCCCGCTGGGGCGCCGCCACGACAAGCTCCAGGACGTGGTCGTGGACTTCGAGGCCCTGGACGATCACGCCGCGCGCTTCGCGGCGGACGACGTGCTCTGCTGCCTGGGCACCACGATGAAGCAGGTCGGCTCCAAGGAGGCCTTCCGCGCGGTGGACGAGCGCTACCCCCTGACCGCCGCGCGCCTGGCCCGGGACCAGGGCGCCGGTGGGTTCCTGCTGGTCAGCGCGGTGGACGCCAACCCCCACTCCCTGTTCTTCTACAACCGGGTCAAGGGGGAGGTCGAAGCCCGGCTTCGCGAACATGGCCCGGACCGGGTGCACGTGGTCCGCCCCTCCCTGCTGCTGGGCCAGCGCGGCCAGCCGCGCCCCATGGAGCGCTTCGCCGAGCGGCTGTTCAACGGCCTCGGCTTCGTGCTGGTGGGGCCCCTCTCCAAGTACCGGCCGGTGCACGGGCGCACGGTGGCGCGGGCGCTGGTGACGCTGGCGGCGGAGGGCGAGGCGGGCTTCCACACCTGGGAGCCCGATGACCTCCGTCGACTCGGGGCCTGACGGGACTACATTGGTGAGGTAGCCGAGGTGCCCGTGCTGCCCACCCTGCTGGCGACCTGCCTGCCCCCGAACCTGGCCCACTACGCGCACAGCCGCGAGCTGTCGCGCCCCAGCATGTCGGGGCCGGTGGAGACCGTCGACAGCCCCGACGGGCGGTTCCGGGTCCACTACACCGACTATGGCGACGACGCCATGGACATCAACGACAACGACGGCGACGGCGTGCCCGACGCGGTCACCCGCATCCTGGTGGCCCTGGACATCGGCGCGGACGCCTTCGAGGCCCGGGGCTGGCGCTCCCTGGAGCCCGACAACGCCTGGGGCGGGAGCGACGCGATCGACGTCTATGTCGGCGCCATCGACGCCAACGGCTACGCCTACCCCGCGCTGCCCGACGACCCCGACGCGGTGTCCTCCTGCTACCTCGAGATCAACGCCGGCCTCACCGGGGGCTCCAGCGTGGTCCTGGAGTCGGTCGTCGTCCACGAGCTGCACCACTGCGTGCAGTTCGCCTACACCGTGAACTCCCACGCCTGGATGTACGAGTCCACGGCCACCTATGAGCAGTACCAGCCCATCGAGGGCGATGAGCTGGACCTGCTCGTGAACTTCCTCTGGGCCCTGCGGCTGAACCAGCCCGACCGGCCGATCCACGGCGTGGGCGACCGCTACGAATACGCCGGCATGCTCTTCCCCAAGTTCTGGGCCGAGCGCGGGGGCACCGACCTGGGGCGGCTGGACGCCCTGTGGACCGTCCTGGGCGAGACCCCCGGCTGGCGGGTGGGGATCGACGTCGCCGCCTCCGAGCTGTTCAACACCAGCCTGGACGGCGTCTTCCTGGACTACAGCGTCTGGAACGCCTTCGCCTGCGGCCGGGACGACGGCCAGCACTACGACCCCGACGTGCTGCCCTGCACCGTGGACGCCGGGGTGCCCATCACGCCGATCCAGGCGGGCGATTCCTTCGAGGTGGTCCACGAGAACACCAGCCACACCGCGCTGTACTTCGAGCTGCCCGCCGACGGGGACGACCGCGCGGTCGCGGTGTCCTGCGACGCGCCGGGCGACGAGGCCGAGGCCGCGGTGCGCATCGTGGCCCTGGACGGCGGCGGCGCCGAGGTCGGCGCCGCGAGCGCCTCGGTGAAGGGGGGTGAGGCCCTGGCGGCGCGCCTCAGCGAGGGGCTGCCCCCCGACGGCGCGGCGCTGCTGGTGTTCGTCTCCACCGGCGACGTGGCCGCGGAGCAGACCTGCGAGGTGACCCGCGTGGCGGCCGAGATCCCGGGTCGGTGCGCCACGATGCCCGCCTCATCGACCCCATGGCTGGCGGCGCTGCTCCTGTTCGCCGCGCGTCGACGTCGCGGCGAGGCCGTTCGCTGACCCCGATCAGGCAGCCCCGCCCCGACGCGGGTTAGGCTCGCCGTCATGCTGCTCCCCCTGTCGCTGCGGAAAGCCTACGCCATCGTCCTCTCGGCGGTCCTCTGCCTGGCGGTGCTCTCCCCCATCCGTCGCCACCTGCCCTACGACGGCGCGCGGGCGATCCAGGACAGCTTCCCCCTGTCGACCTTCGGCATGTTCTCCCGAGCCCGGCCCGACCTGGAGCCGGCTACCTACGTCATCGCCCTGGAGGCGGACGGCACCCGGCACTTCGTGCGCTACACCCACTGGGCCACCGGCGGCTGGAACCAGGGGCGCGCCCAGGTTCACCGCTACAAGAACGGCAAGGGAGGCGGGCGGCCCGCGCTGTGCCAGCGGGTGGCGGAGTCCCTGGGCAAGCGGGAGCGGGGCTGGGAGTCCCAGGCGGTCGAGGTCCGCATGGTCTGGGGGCAGTACGACCCGGAGCGCTGGTTCGTGGAGAACCACAAGGAGCCGGTCCAGGAGAGCATCCTGGCGAGCTGTGAGGTGCCGCGGTGAGCCTCCTGACCGAGATCCCCCCCGAGCGGCTGGGCTGGCTGCGCGTGATCGTCAGCGGCTACGCCTTCTTCCATGTCTGGAGTCGACTCGGGCTCTACGAGAACATCGGACGCTCGCCCCCCGAGATGTTCAAGGGCGTGGGCGTCACCACGCTCCTGGACGGGGCCCTGGCCCCCGGCACGTTCATGGGCCTGGTGTACGCCTGCCTGGCCTTGAACCTGCTGTTCGTGCTGGGCTGGCGCACCCGCGTCGTGGGGCCGCTGTTCTCGGGCCTGCTGCTGTTCGTGCTGACCTACCGCACGTCCTGGGTGCAGATCTACCACTCGGACAACCTGCTGGCCCTCCAGGCCCTGGTGCTGGGCCTGGCCCCGGCCGCCGGGGACGCCATCTCCCTGGACGCCC
Organism: Alphaproteobacteria bacterium; assembly: GCA_020632795.1. Classification (GTDB taxonomy): domain Bacteria; phylum Myxococcota_A; class UBA796; order UBA796; family CAJQPC01; genus JACKEV01. The sequence goes on along the minus strand of JACKEV010000013.1, from coordinate 155,899 downwards.
GGGCGGGCCGCGCGCCGTCGCGGGAGCGCTGGGAGTACGCCTGGCCGGTCCTGCTGATGTGCGGGGTGACGACCCTCACCTACCTCATCGCCGGGGCGGCGAAGGTGGCCGGCTCGGCGGGCTGGGAGTGGGCCCTGGGCAGCAACCTGCGCGACCAGATCGCCTATGACGCCCTGAACAAGGAGCTGCTGGGGCTCCAGCCCAACGAGATGGCCTACTGGGCCTACCAGCACCCCATGCTCATGCGGCCGGGCAGCGTGGGCGCCCTGATGTTGGAGCTGGGGGCGCCGCTGGCCCTGGTGCACCGCCGGGTGGGCATGGTCTGGGCGGTGAGCACCTGGAGCATGCACTGGGGCATCTTCTACTTCATGGGCATCGCCTTCACCTACCCCATGCACGGCGTGGCCTTCGTCTGCTTCTTCCCCCTGGAGCGCATCGCGGGGGGGATCGGGCGCGGTGGCCGCTGGCTGTGGTCCAAGGTGAGGCGGCGGCCGCTCAGCGATAGCCCTCTGCCTGCAGCGTGAACAGCCGGGCGTAGCGCCCCTCCTGCGCCATCAGCTCGCCGTGGGTGCCCAGCTCGACCAGGCGGCCGTGGTGCAGCACCGCGATGCGGTCGGCCATGCGCACCGTGGAGAAGCGGTGGCTGATCAGGACGGCGATCTGGTCGTCGGTCATCGCGCGGAAGCGCTCGAAGATCTGCGCCTCGGCCTCGGCGTCCATCGCGGCGGTGGGCTCGTCGAGCACCAGGATGTCGGCGTCCTGGCGCATGAAGGCGCGGGAGAGCGCGATCTTCTGCCACTGGCCGATCGACAGCTCCCAGCCGTCGGGGAACCAGCGGCCGAGCTGGGTCTCGTAGCCGGCGGGCAGGTCGTCGATGAAGGGCCGGGCCAGGCCCTTGTCGGCGGCGGCGGTCCAGCGGTCGCGGTCGTCGAAGTCGTCGACCTCCCCCACCCCGATGTTCTCGCCCACCCGGAGCTGGTAGCGCACGAAGTCCTGGAAGATGACGCCGATCTTGCGGCGCAGGGCGTCGAGGTCCCAGGCCTCGACCTCCAGGCCGTCGATGAGCACCCGGCCGCTGGAGGGCACGTAGAGCCCGGCGAGCAGCTTGATGAGGGTGGTCTTGCCCGAGCCGTTCTCGCCCACCAGCGCCAGCTTCTCGCCCGGCCGGACGTGCAGGCTCACCCCGTCGAGCGCGGCGGCGTCCGAGCCTGGATATCGGAACGTGACGTCCTCGAACCGCACCCCGTCGTCGGGCCGGGGGCCCGCGGTGGCCCCGCCGGTGCGCTCGGGGGCGGCGTCGGACAGGTACTCGTAGAGGTTGGAGAGGTAGAGGTTGTCCTCGTACATGCCGTTGATGGCGCTCAGGACCGAGGAGATGGCCGACTGGCCCTGCTTGAAGACCAGCAGGTACATCGTCATGTCGCCCAGGGTGATGCGCCCCGCGATGGTCTCCACGGCGATCCAGGCGTAGGCTCCGTAGAACGCCGCGGTGCTCAGCGTGCCCAGGGTGGCCCCCCAGAAGCCGCGGCGCAGGGTGAGGTCCCGATCCTCGGCGTAGAGGCGGTGGAAGATCTCCCGGTAGCGTTCCAGCAGGAGCGGCCCCAGCCGGAAGAGCTTGACCTCCTTGGCGTAGTCCTCGCGGGCGAGCACCGTCTCCAGGTACATCTGCTGGCGGGTCTCGGTGGAGCGCCAGCGGAACAGGCGGAAGGCGGCGCCCGAGAAGCGGGTCTCGGCGATGAAGGCCGGGATCGCGGCGACGACCAGCACCCCCAGCGCCAGGGGCGAGAACGCCAGCAGCAGGCCGCCGTAGGTGAACAGGCTGATGGTGTTCTGCACCAGGCCGAACAGGCGGCGGACCAGGGACAGCGGGCGGCTGGACGCCTCGCGGCGCGCCCGGGTCATCTTGTCGTAGAACTCGGAGTCCTCGAAGCCGGGCAGGGTCAGGGTGAGCGCCCGCTCCAGGATCATCGTGTTGACCTTGAAGCCGAGCTGGGCCCGCAGCAGGTGCTCGCTGGTCATGAGGCCGCGCTGGGCCAGGGCCATGATGACGATGAGCGCCAGCTCGGCGCCGACCCAGCGCAGCGCGGCGAGCTGGTCGGCGGGCGCGCCGGTCTTCGAGGCCAGCACCACCGCGTCGACGATGAGCTTGCCGATGTAGGCCACCCCCGCCGGCAATAGCCCCGCCAGCACGGTGAGCGCCGCGATGACGAGCATGAGGCCGGTGGAGGTCTCGCGCACCAGGTCCAGCGCCCGGCCGCTGTAGCGGAAGACCGACAGATAGCGCCGCAGGCGGCCCTCTCGGGGCCGGGCGGGCTCCACAGGAGGAGACATGTGGATCTCCCTAACGCGCTATGCTCGACGCCTCCCGACGGAGCGAAAGATGGATCCTGCCGCGCTGGAGCCGTACCTGCCGCTGCTCGGCCACCCCGCCGTGCTGGGGGTGGGCGTGCTGATCGCCGCGACGGTGGCCTCGCTGCTGGTCGGCGCCCAGCTCCGCGCCTTCGGCCTGGACCGGCGGCCGCCCAAGGGGCGCACCCTGGCCTGGTCCACCGCCTTCGCCAGCCTGACCTTCTGGATCGTCCTGCTCACGGGCGGCGTCTGGATCGCAGGCCGGACCGAGCTGGTGGGGGTGATGAACCTCTGCCGCCACCTGCTGGACGCGCTGCTGGCGCTGATCGGCCCCGCAGCGGTCCTGGCCGGGGCCTCGCACTTCCGGGACGGCTTCCTGGAGGACGTGCGGGACCGCCTGTCGGGGGACGAGGCCCGAAAGGCCGAGGAGCGCGCGCGCATCGGCATGCTCGCGGCGGGCGGGCTGGCCGCGCTGTCCGTCGTCAGCGAGCCGGTCTTCCCGCTGGTGCTGCTGGGGGCGGTGGTGTTCGGTGTGCTGATGGTGCTCCGCAACCAGGAGCTGCGGGACAAGGCGCGCGAGCTGTTCATGGACCTGGACGCCGGAAACTCCCTGCGCGGTGCGATGATGCTGCGCTCCGACGATCGCCTGAGCCTCACCGACGGCGGCGAGTGGGTCCTCAAGGGCCCGGTGGGGCTTGTGCGCACCTGGGTGTCCCGGGGCGGCGAGACGGTGAGCCTGCGGAACGCCGAGCTGCTGGAGCAGGCGCGCGGGGCCACCGTCCAGCACGCCGGGCGGATGCTCGGCGGCGGATAGCCGGGCATGGCCGCCTTCAAGGACAACCTGGACGCCGCCGCCGCCCGCCGCCTGGGCGAGGCCGTCCGCGCCGCGCACCCGGCCTTCGAGGTGGACGCCTTCGTGGCCCGAGCGACCGAGGGGCTGGACGCGCTGGAGCTGAAGGCCCGGGTGGCCCGCTTCGCCGAGGCGCTGCGGCCGGGCCTGCCCGACGACGTCACCGAGGCCCTGGCCGTGCTCACCCGCGCCCTGCCCCCGGAGCGAGCGCCCGAGGACTCCGACGGCGAGCACCCCTGGCACCTCTGGCCGGTGGAGCACTTCATCGGGTTCTACGGGCTGGACCACTTCGACGCCGCGATGGCGGCCCTGAACGCCATCACCCGGCGCACCACCGCCGAGTTCGGGATCCGCCCCTTCCTGCTTCGATACCCCGAGCGCACCCTCGCGGTGCTCGCCGACTGGACCCGCAGCGACAGCGCCCACGTCCGCCGCCTGGCCAGCGAGGGCACCCGGCCCCGGCTGCCCTGGGGCATCCGCCTCACCCCCTTCGTGCGGGACCCCTCCCCCACCCTGCCGCTCCTGGAGGCGCTCAAGGACGACCCCTCGGAGTACGTGCGCCGCTCGGTGGCCAACCACCTCAACGACGTCGCCAAGGACCACCCGGACCGGGTGCTCACCCTGGCCGCGCGCTGGCTCCAGGACGCCCCCGAGCCCCGCCAGCGCCTGATCCGCCACGCCCTGCGCACCCTCGTCAAGGCGGGAGACCCCGGCGCGCTGCGCCTGGTCGGCTTCACCGGGGCCGAGGACCTGGGCCTCACCGACCTGACCGTGCCCGCGGAGGTGCCCTGGGGCGGGGCGGTGACCTTCTCCTTCACCGTCCACAACCACGGGGACCGGGCGCACCGGGTCGCGGTGGACTACCGCCTGCACATGCAGGGGGCGCGGGGCCCTGGCCGGGTCAAGGTCTTCAAGCTCGCTGAGCGCACCCTGGGCCCCGGCGAGGCCGCCCCGCTCGCCCACACCCGCGACCTGCGCTCCGTGACGGTACGTCGGTACTACCCGGGTCTTCACCGGATCGAGGTGCAGGTCAACGGGGTGGTGATGGGCGGGGTGGCCTTCGTGCTCTCAGGCCTCGAGGGCGGCGGTGGCGAAGTCGCGCAGGGCGGCGTCTGAGGGGCGCAGGAGCGCCGCCGACAGCAGGTCCGCGCGGCCGGCCTTGACCGCGCCGGAGAGGTAGCGGGCGACGCCGCGCACCAGCCGGGCCTCGACGAGGTGGGGGTGCTCCTCCACCAGCGGGTCGAGCAGGCGGATGGCCCCGGCCAGCCGGCCGTTGCGCAGCATCAGCCGCGCGAGGCGCAGGCGGGGGGTGCGGGCGACGTCCGGCGCAGTGGCCCGGCGCCACATCCGGGCCTCGATGCCCTGGAGGCGGCTGGGGACGACGGTGGCGCGGCGGTGCTCCGGGCGGGCGGCGCGCAGCCGCTCCAGGGTGAGCGTGGCGTTGATGACCATGGCGGCCTCCTTCGTTGTCATCCGAGCTGCATGCGCTGGCGGCAGGCGGTCACGAAGCGCTCGGGCACCGGGGCGCCGAGGGTCTCGGCGAGCACGAGGTCCCGCAGCGCGGCGTCGTACCGTCCGCCGAAGTAGAAGGCGACGCCGCGCGCCAGGCGGGCCTGGGCGTGGTCGGGGGCGCCGGAGAGCACGCCGGAGAGCACGCGGGTGGCGCCGTTGACGTCGTTCAGGGCGAGCATGCGGCGGGCGAGGTCCACCCGGTCGAGGTGGTCGGTGGGGGCGCCCTCGGTGCAGTCGCGGCGCCGCTCGACCCGGCGGGGGGCGGTGGTGGCCGTCTCCCACATCCGGCGCTCCACGGACGCGATGCTGCGCCCGGTGAGGCCCTCGGCGGCCAGGGGGGCGCGCTCGCTGCGACCGGCAGCGGCCAGGAGACCGATGGCGGCGGCGACCAGCGCGCAGCTCATGAGGAGTCCAGGGGTCATGGGGTCCTCCGTTTGTCCTTCACACCGTTCTGACACTGCAACGGGTGTGCCAGTTACCGATGCGCGCTTTCCCTCCCTTACAGCGCCCGCGCACACCCCCTGCTGCAGAACCGGCAGCCCGGGGCGTGCGGTCGCCGCACTCACCCCAGGGCGATGCGCTGACGGCAGGCCACCATCCAGGTCGCCGGCACCGGCAGGCCCAGGGTCTCGGCGAGCACCAGATCCCGCAGGGCGTCCTCGTAGCGGCTGGCGAAGTAGTGGGCGACGCCCCGCGAGAGGCGGGCGCGGGGGTGCTCGGGGCTGAAGTGCAGCACGCCGCTGAGCACCCGGGTGGCCGTGGCGAAGTCCTGCGCCGCCAGCAGGCGGCGGGCGAGGTCCACCCGGTCGAGCCGGACGGTGGAGGCGCTGCGCAGGGCCCGATCGGCGGGCTGGTCGCGGGTGTCGGTGGCCTCCCACCACATCCGGTCCTCGATCTGCGCCAGCCGGCGGGCCGAGAGCGCGGGCACAGCCGGGCGGGCGGGGCCGCGCCGGAGTTGGACGGCGCCGATCGCGGAGAGGCCCATCACGCTGATGGCGGCGGCGACGAAGAGGGTCAGGTTCACGGGGCACCTCGAGGTTGGGGGGGACGGGCACCCGAGTCGTTCGGCTGCCTCACCTCCAACATCAGCCGCCTCGCGCGGATCCATCTATGCGACAGGGGACGCACAGGGGCGGGTCGGATGACCCACCCATGCCCGATATCAGCCTTCTGAACCCGATTCTGGCGGAGGCCACTGCTCGCTGCCCTCGGGCACCAGGCCCAGGCGGCGGGCCCGACGCAGCCACTGCTCCCGGGCGAGCTTGCGCATGTCCTCGACCCCGTCGACCTCGTCGACGATCTCCATGCCGAGCAGCGTCTCCAGCAGGTCCTCCATCGTGATGAGGCCCACCACGCCGCCGTACTCGTCCAGAGCCACCGCGACGTGCTCGCGAGAGGTCAGCAGGCGCTCGAACAGCTCGCGCAGCTTCATGGTCTGGGGGACCATCGTGAGCGGCCGGATCAGCTCGCTCAGCCGCGTGTCGCTCTGGCCCCTGGCCGCGGTCAGCAGGAGCTGGTCCTTGAGGACGTAGCCGGTGAGGTGGTCGGGCCGGCTGCCGTAGACCGGGATGCGCGAGAACCGCAGCTCGGGCACCTGCTCCAGGGCCTGCAGGACGGTGTGGTCCTGGGGGAAGGTCAGCATGACCGTGCGGGGGGTCATCGCGTCGTGGACCGACAGCCGCCCGAAGGCCAGCAGGTTCTTGAGGGCCGCGGACTCGGCGTCGTCGATGAGGCCCTGGGCGCGGCCCACGTCGGCCATCGCCTCGATCTCCTCGCGGCTCATGGCGCCGTGGCCGCCCTTGGGGGAGATGAGGCGGGTGATGCCCTCGGACAGCTTGACCAGCGGCCACATGAGGAGCATGAGCGGCCCGAGCGCGCGGCCCACGAACGGCGCCAGCGAGCGCCAGTACACCGCCCCGAGGGTCTTGGGGATGATCTCGGAGACCACCAGGATCAGGATGGTGAGGATCGCCGAGCCGATGGCCAGGCTGGCCTCGCCGTAGATGGCCTGGACCTGGGCGCCCGCCCCGGCCGCGCCGATGGTGTGGGCCACCGTGTTGAGGCTCAGGATGGCCGCGAGGGGGCGGTCGACGTCAGCCTTGAGGGCCCGCAGGCGCGCTGCGGCGGGCGCGTTCTGGGCGTCCAGCGCGGTGATGTAGCCCGGGGTGACGCTGAGCAGCACCGCCTCCATGATGGAGCAGGTGAAGGACACGCCCAGCGCGAGCACCACATAGAAGACCAGCAACGCCATGCCCCCCGCACTAACCGGTGCGGGGCGAGTCAGCCGCCGAAGAGTGCCCGCTCGTGCCGGGCGATGGCCTCGCCGAAGGCCGCGTCGTCGAAGCCCACCCCCGGCTCCTTCCACACCCGGTCCACCACGATCCGGCCGTCCGCCCGGTGGGCCTCCACCCGGCCGACCAGGCGGCCCTGGTGCAGCAGCGGGCAGACGTACCAGCCCCAGCGGCGCTTGGCGGCGGGCTTGTAGACCTCCCAGATGTACTCGAAGCCGAACGCCTGCCGGACCAGCTTGCGGTCCCAGAGCAGCGGGTCGAGGGGGCCGAGGACACGCATGCGGCCGTCGTCCTCGGGGAAGGTGCGCTCCCGGAAGCCCGCCGGGGCGAGGCAGATCCGCCGGCTGCCTTCCACGATCACCGTCTCCAGGACACCTTCGGCGACGAGCTGCTCCGGAAGCCCGGAGGTGCGGACCTCGTTGAGCATGGACCACTGGGGGCCGCCCGCCAGGGACAAGAGCCCCGCGGCCTCCACCCGCTCGGTCAGGGCCCAGCGGCCGAAGTCGCCGGCCGGCGGGGCCTCGGCCACGTGGGGCAGGGCCCGCTCGGGCACGTCGTAGAGCTTGCCGGCGGTGGTCCGGCCCGCGACGACCACCTGGCAGCGGGTCTGCAGCACCTCCAGCGCCATCGTGGCCGCCCGGCTCGTGCCCTTCCAGCCCGACCAGTCCATGGCCTCGACCGCGCCGTGATCGTCGAGCTGATCGGCGCGCAGGGGCCCGTGGTCGCGGAGCTGGGCCAGCACGGCCTCGATGACCCCCTGGGGCAGGCGCTTGAGCCGCTCGGAGAGCCGCCACCACGGGGTCTGCACCAGGCGCTCCCGGTAGTGCGGGAAGGCCCCGGCCGGCAGCAGGCAGCGCTCCTTGGCGAAGTGCTCGAAGGCGTAGCCGGGCAGCAGGGCGTCGTAGACCTGCCCGGCGCGGACCCCGTCCAGCCGCGCGATGGCGACCAGATCCGCGTTGGTCCCGATGGGGTCGAGGGGGTCGAGCTGGACGCAGCGGCGGGCCAGCAGCATCGCCCGCAGCCCCGCGTCGCCGGGGGGATGGACCACCGCGCGCAGCCCGGCCTGCCCCACCATGTAGTCCCGCGCCTCGGCGGCGGAGAGGAGAGTCGGCTCGCTCATCCGTCCACCCGGCAGGTCTCGGGGTCGAGCACGACTGCGGCCTCGGCGGCCTCGTCGAGGTAGGTGAGCGCGCCGGTGTCCGCGTCGGTGCGGGCCAGGCGCCAGCCCACGGTGCCGGCGTAGCAGTCCAGGAAGCGGTAGCCCCGGTAGCTGGTGACCGGCCGGGTGTAGCGCAGCCACACCCGCTCGCCGTCAAGGCAGGTGGTGCCGCCCTCGTAGCCGTCGTCGTCGACCAGCAGGTTGAGGTGGTAGGTGTAGCGCCAGTCGGGGTCGCTGTTCACGTCGTGGGCGTCCGGGGGCGGCTCGCTCATGGTGAAGGTGAAGGCGTCGTCCACCACCGGCGCGTCGTAGACACGGTCGGAGGGCCCGCCCTGGAAGGCCTGGATGGGCACGCCGGCCACGCCCGAGCCCTCGGCGGCCTGGGTGACCGGGATGCGGAGGGGTCCGAGCGGGACCTCGACGCCGCGCAGGGGGATGTCCACCGCGTCCAGGGCCGAGAACAGCGGGTAGCCGTCAGCCTGCCGCCAGCGCAGGGGCTCGGTGGAGTCCAGCAGGCAGCGGTTCGCGGCGTACTGGCCCTCCAGCCCGGTGTCGACCACGCTCCAGCCCGCCGGCCAGGCCGCGCCGTCGGGCACGCCCTCCCCGGAGAGCCACGCGACGAGCGCCCCCATCGAGAGGCCCAGCAGCGGCTCGCCCTCTGCAAATGCGCCGTCCTCATCGGTATCCTGGAAGGCGAGGGCGACGTAGAGGGCCCCGGTGAGGGCAGCGTCCGAGCCGCTCAGGGGGTCGAGGTGGGGGGCCACCTCGGGCAGGTTCAGGGTGGCCTCGCCGTCGACAAGGGGGGCCTCGGCGAGGGTCTCCCCGAGCACCGGGCCGTCGCCGTAGACGATGTGCACCAGCGCCACCCGGGCGTCGGCGGGGACCTCCGCCCCGCGCTGGGGCACCCCCCGCAGCACGATCGGGAGGGCCGGCGCCGTGTCGTCGACGGCGGAGTCGTCGGCCACGCTGTCGGGCGGCTCCACCTTGTCGGCGCAGCCCACGAGAGCGGACATGAGGATGATCGAGCGCATGGCGCCGGGAGTGTAGCCCGCATCCCGCCGCCCCGCAGAGCAGGCTACAGATCCGGACACCTCCCCCTGGAGACACCATGCTTCCCGTGCTGCTCGCGCTGATCACCGCCGCCCTCGCCCAGGACAGCGACCCGAGCGTGCGCCCCAGCGCCGACGCCCAGGCCTTCATCCGCGAGGCCCTCGACCCCCACGCGCTGCACCTGGACGCCTGCCTCACCCAGCCCCCGGCCGCCGCGAAGGGGCCCAAGGTGACCTCCTGGCCGTCGGGTCAGGTGGTCCTGCAGGTGAAGGTGCGGCGCGGCGCGGTCACCGTGGTGACCACCAGCTCGACGGACCCGGGGCTGGAGTGGCTCCAGCCCTGCCTGGAGCGGGAGCTGGCCGAGGTCACCTGGCCGGTCCAGCGCGGGGAGCTGGAGGTGCCGCTGGAGGTGGAGGCGGCGACGCCGGAAGACAAGGCGGAGTTGAAGGAGCCTTCGGGGGACGAGCCGTAAAGGGTCACTCTTCCCCGTCCCCCCCGTGAAGCGCGGCCCGCCGGGCCGCTCCCCCCAGGGCCGCCGCCTCCGCCCACCGCGTCCAGCGCTCCCGCCAGGACTCGCCGAGCACCGGCCAGACCCGTGGGAGGAGCGCGAAGGGGGCCTCCAGGAGCGTTCGGGTGACGTAGAGGGTGTCCTGTCGCTTGAGCCAGAGGGCTTCGTCCCCGGGGGCGTCGACGGGCTGGAGCTTGCCCTTCTCCAGATTCCCTCGGGCGCTTGAGTACCCGAAAGCCAACTGCGACTCTTCAAAGAGCACACTCAGCTCCTCAGAAAGCCAGGTTGAGGCACCGAGCGCCCGTTCAAGCCAGGGCAACAAAGGCGTGGCCTCACCGACGGGCTCCCAGGTGTCCGGAATCGGCTCCCTGCTGGTCAGATGAACCCTGCCCCACCCCAGCACTGCGGTGAGTTCACGGTCGAGCGCATGACCATCGCCCTGACATTCCCCCAGCGAAATCGTGATGGTGCCCGCCCGCTCCGGCCTCAGCCGGGCCCAGGACTCGGCGTCGTCGACGTCGATCTCATCGCCGTCACGGAGGACGACGGTGGTGAGTTCACCCCCTCGCCACACCGGCACCGGGCGCGTGCTCAGGGCACGTATGGCGTCCTTCGCGTCGGTCCACCAGCTCGGCACGAGCGCTCGCCACAGGGAGCGCGCAGTGGCCTCGGCGTCGGGATGCCTGATGCGCCCAGGCGCCTCTGCGAGCACATGGAGCGCGGTGACGACGCGGGCGGGTCGGGCCTCCTTCAGGGTGGGGATCCCCAAGGTGTTGACCAGCCAGCCCGGCAGATCGGGGCTCGCCAGCGGTAGAAGGTGGTTTCCCTTGGCGTCCTCGACCCGATCTGCAAAGAGCGCGGAGGGCCTGCCGGGGCGCCCCGCCGTGATACTGCGGGGCTCGGTCGGTACGACCGCCGGGTCAAGGGCACGCAGCGTCGTGACCCAGGGATTCCAGAACAGATTCCGTTGTCCGATGTTGTAGTTGTACCAATGCGCCGAACACCCGGCCTCGAAGCCGTCCGGATGCCGACAGATCCAAGCTGCGACCTTCTCGACGAGCAGCCCGGACTCCAGGCCAGTCACCCACCGCACGCCTTCGGGCACGTAGGTATACCCTCGAGGCCAGTTGCCCCCTCGCATCCCCAGTCGCTTCCACAGCGCCCAGGCATCCTCAGGGATGGGGGACACCGGAGGGGTGTCGCATCGATAGAGATCGCCCCGTTTGCCTCTGCGTCGCCCCCAGACAGGCTCAGCCATCGGGATGTCCCGGAGCCGGGGATGCGGCCCGACGCCGAGCCTGCGCACAACCCCGAGCACCTCTTCTTCGTCGACTCCGACTTGTCTGGCGAAGACCCCACGCCTCGCCAGCCGATGCTCCGGGCCCAGTCCATCCGCGAAGCGCGCCTCCTCCTCGCTGACCCACTCCGATCCCAGGAAGAGCAGCCCGGCCGGCATCCACGCACCGCTCTCCGCGGGCAAGGGGACGTCCAGGGTCGCCAGCGCTTCGTCTACATCGGAGGGCAGAAGCGCGACCGCACCCAGCACCCACTCCAGCAAGGCCCAGGTGATCTCATCCCGGTCCCGCGCCTTGGCCCGCAGCGCTGGGACCAGCTCATCGCGCAGGCGCTCCAACCCCCCGTCCAGCGCTCCCCGTTCCTCGTCTTCCATGCGTCCTCCCACGGTATTGCTCGGGAGGACGAGGATAGCGCAGTCGGCCGCAGTTTAGCCGATCGCGTCCAACGCCCGCCGCAGCCGCGCCTCGGCGTCCTGGGCCACCGGGTTCAGGCCGTCGTTGTCCACGAAGGTGAACATGGCCTTGGGGTCGGCGAAGGAGACCTCGACCTTGTCGGGGGCGACCTGCTGGAGGACGACGTTGCAGGGCAGCAGCAGGCCGATCTGGGGCTCGGCGGCCAGGGCCTTGCTGGCCAGGACCGGGTTGCAGGCGCCCAGGATGACGTAGGGGCGGAAGTCGAGGTCGAGCTTCTTCTTGAAGGTGGCCTGGACGTCGATCTCGGTGAGCACGCCGAAGCCCTCGGCCTTGAGGGCGGCCTCCACGCGGGGGCGCAGCTCGTCCAGGGTGCCGGCGACGGTGCGGCCGAAGCCGTAGGGGATGGGGGTCATGATCGCTCCGCGCTCAGAGAGTGGCTTCGCAGGACCCACAGCAGTACGCGCTGCCTTCGCGCACCCAGTTGCCCCAGGTGCTCTCGCCGCAGCTCGAGCAGGTCTCGGGCAGGCTGCTGAGGGTGAAGACGTAGATGTTCTCGGCGGGGTTGGAGCCGCCTGCGGCCGGCTTCGGCGCGGCGGCCTTCGGCGCGGCCGGCTTCGGCGCGGCGGCCTTCGGCGCGGCCGGCTTCGGCGCGGCCGGCTTCGGCGCGGCCGGCTCAGGCTTCGCGGCGACCGGCTCTGGCGCAGGCTCCGGCACGGCGACCGGCGCGGGCTCCTCCGCATCCGATTCAGCGGCGCTCGCCTCCTCCGAATCCGATTCGGTGGCGCTCGCCTCCTCCGAATCCGATTCGGCCGCGGGCTCCTCGCTCGACGCTGGCGCGGCGACCGGCTCCGGCGCGACTACCGGCTCCGGCGCAGCGACAGGCTCCGGCGCGGCCGGCTTCGCGGCGACCGGCTCCGGAGGAGCGGCGGCAGGCGCAGGGCGCGCCGGGGCCTCGGGCGGCGTCCACGACCCGGTCTCCTCGGAGCGCAACCCCGCCTTGACGAGAACCTTCTTCGCGACACCCTTCAGCGCTGACCGGAGTCCCATGGCGTTCCTCTCCTGGGGCGTCCTGGCCCCGCACCGCGCGCCCACAGCGGCGCGCGACCCTCCCACCCTAATGCCAGATGGGGACGGATTCCACCCGGCCCACCCCCAGCCCTGCGCAGGATCGTGGTACACCGCGTCCATGACGCCCCGCGCCGCACCTCTGCTGATCGCCGCGCTGGCCGCTGGATGCACCAGCCGGTCCGCGGACAGCTTCGGCCTGTCGCGCGCCGACCAGCCCGGCAACGTGCTGGTGTTCAACAACGGCTCCGAGCCCGAGTACCTCGATCCGACCCAGGCCACCGGGCACCCCGACGGGCGCATCATCCAGGAGCTGTTCGACGGGCTGACCGAGTACGATCCGGTCGATCTCTCCGCGACCCCCTCCCTGGCCGGGTCCTGGGACGACCACCCCGACGGCCGGGGCTACACCTTCCACCTGCGCGACGGCGCCCGGTGGACCGACGACAGCCCGGTGACCGCCCACGACTTCGTCTGGTCCTGGGAGCGCGTGCTCAACCCGGTGTACCTCGCCCGCTACGCCCAGCAGCTCTACACCGTCGAGCGCGCCCAGCTCTACAACCGGTCCCAGGCGGCGGTGCTGCAGGTCGAGGTGGAGGGGCTCGCCCCGGGCACCCCCCTGGAGCTGGTGTCCTCCAACCTCGTCGCCCCCCAGACCGACCTCAACCTGCGCGACGGCCCGGGGGGCGCGGCGCGGGAGGAGGTGGGCGCGGGGACCGTCCTGCTCACCACCGGGCGCGTGGACGGGGGCTGGGTGGAGGTGCGCTATCGGGCCGACTGCCCCGACCTCTCCGACCTCCCCGCGCTGCTGGACTGCGCGGGCCCCGAGCAGACCGGCTGGCTGCCCGCGGACAGCGTGGAGGCGTCCTTCCCGGTCCTCAACCAGCGGGTGCTCACCCGCGAGGTCGAGCTGCTCGACGACGACGGCCGCCCCCTCGACGGCCTGGACGTCGGAGACGAGGTGGTGCTGCTGACCCGGGACGGGGAGCGCGCCCGGATCTTCTTCGGCCTGCGGGAGCGCTACGGCTGGCTGCCTGCCGACGCCCTGGCCGATCCCCGCGGGGCGCTGGTCCACTACACCGCCCGGCCGCTGCCGCCGATCTCCTGGGACGGCGAGCCGCTCGTGGAGCCGGACACCGCCGCCCCGGAGCCGGACGCCACCCCCGAGGAGGCGGACGTCATCCCTGAGGAGGCCGACGCCGCTCCCCAGGAGGCGGCGCCCGTCTCCGTCCCCCTCTCGGCCCTGGAGAGCCACCCGGAGCTGCTCGGCTTCCGCGCGGTCGACGACCACACCCTCGTCGTCCGCCTGAACACCATCGCCCCCTACTTCCTGCAGCTCACCAGCCACTCCACCCTGCGCGCCGCCCCCCGACAGGCCATCGAGGCGTACGGCGCGCGGTGGACCCGCCCGGAGCTGATCGTCACCAACGGGCCCTTCCTGCTGGAGGAGCACAAGGTGCGCGACCGCTTCGAGCTGGTGAAGAACCCCGACTGGTGGGGGGCGCAGGACCTGCGGCTGGACCGGGTCATCGCCTGGTCGGTGGACAACCTCACGGCCTCGGTCAACCTCTACCGGGCCGGGGAGACCGACCTGGTGGTGGCCAACGATCTGCCCAAGGAGTTCATCCCCATCCTGCAGGGCAGCAGCGACTTCGAGGTCAGCCCGGCGCTGTCGGTCTACCTCTACCGCCTCAACACCCGGCGGCCGCCGCTGGACGACGTCCGGGTGCGCCGCGCCCTGGCGATGGCCATCGACAAGCGGGACATCGTGGCGGTCACCCGCGCGGGAGAGATGCCCGCCTCCCACCTCGTGCCCCCGGGCCTGCCCGGGTACGCCGGCCCGGCGGGCCCGCCCTTCGACCCCGAGGCCGCCCGCGCCCTGCTGGCCGAGGCCGGCTTCCCCGGCGGCGAGGGCTTCCCCGAGCTGAAGATCCTCTACAACAACCTGGAGTCCCACAAGCTGGTCGCCGCGGTCATCCAGGACCAGCTCCAGCGGCACCTCGGGGTCACCGTCCAGCTCGAGAACCGGGAGTGGAAGACCTTCCTCAAGTCGGTGAACGTCGGGGACTACGACATCTCCCGCGGCGGCTGGATCGGCGACTACCTCGACCCCACCACCTTCCTCGACCTCTGGATGACCGGCGGGGGCAACAACAACACCGGCTGGGGCAGCGCGGAGTACGAGCGGCTGCTGGCCGAGGCCAACGCGCAGTCCGACCCCGACGTGCGCCTGTCCATCCTCGCGCAGGCCGAGGCGGTGCTCAACGAGGAGATGCCCTTCATCCCGCTGTACTGGTACGTGTGGGTGGAGCTGAAGCAGCCCGAGGTCGGCGGCTACTACCCCAACCTGCTCGACCAGCACCCCCTGCGGACGGTGTGGCTGGATCGGTAGCGGATCCGCCCCCAGGGCGCCGGGCCTACTCCCGCTCCAGCACCAGGAAGCCCCCCGCCGCGATGACCCGCGTCAGCCGCAGGCACAGCAGCAGCGCGACCACCGCGAGCCCGATGACCAGCCCCCACCAGACCCCCTGGGGCCCGGCGTCACCGTGGAAGGCCAGCCCGTAGCCGATGGGCAGGCCCAGCGCCCAGTAGCCGACGAGGTTGACCATCGCCGGCATCCGGGTGTCCCCGGCCCCCCGCAGCACGCCGAACTCGACGACCTGGGCACCGTCGAACACCTGGAAGACCGCCGCGAGGGGCAGGAGGGTGGCCGCGATGGCCACCACCGCGGCGTCGTCGGTGTAGAGGCGCACGATGGGCTCGGGCAGCGTGTAGAAGCAGACCGCCGAGACCGACATCATCCCGCAGCCCGCGGCCACCGCCACCCAGGCCGATCGGGCCCAGGGCTGGCCCGCGCCCAGCAGGTTGCCCACCCGGGTGGCCGCCGCCGCGCTCAGCCCCAGGGGCACCATGAACACGAGGGAGGCGATGTTGATGGCCACGGTGTGGGCGGCCAGCTCGGTCGGGCCCAGCCAGCCCATCATCAGGCCGACGGCGTTGAAGGCCTCCACCTCGGAGGCGATCTGGAAGCCCACCGGCCCGCCCAGCGCCATCATGCGCCACAGGGCGCGGCGGTCGAAGGCCCCGGCCCAGCCCGCCCAGCCGTCCCGGAAGGCCGGCCAGGCGACCGCGATCAGCGCTGGCGCCATCGTCACCCGCACCAGGGTGGTCGCCCAGCCGCAGCCCACCGCCCCCAGGGCCGGCGCGCCCCAGTTTCCGTCGATCAGGGCGTGGTTGGCGGCGACGTTGAGCAGGTTGGCGCCGACCACCACCACCATCGCCGGGCGCATCAGGGCCTGCCCGTAGAGGAAGCCGCGCAGGGCGTTGAAGACCATGCCACCGGGCACCGACCAGGCCAGCGCCGCGGAGTACGCCGCCGCGATGGGGATGATCTCCTCGGGCTGCCCCAGCAGGCGCAGCGCCGGGCCGGCCAGGAGGTGGAGCGCGGTGAGGGGCACCGAGAGCAGAAGCCCCAGCACCACCGCGCGGGCGAGCGCCTGCCCCGCTGCCCGGCGCTCCCCGGCGCCGAAGGCCTGGGAGAACAGGGGCTCGATGCCCATCATCGTGCCCATCCCGAACACGAAGACGCCGAAGGACCAGATGTTGCCCAGGGCGAGCCCGGCCAGCGCGGTCTCCCCCAGCCGCCCGACCATGACCAGATCCACGACGTTGAGCATCATCCAGGCGACGTGGCCCAGGATGACCGGCCAGGCCATGCGGAGCAGGACGCGAAGCTCAGACACAGGACGCCCTCCGCCGTCCGGAGAGCGTCACTCCGAGGGGTCGGCCCTCAGCCCATAACGCGGGCCGAGGGCTGGGGACCGCAGGCTACAGCGACCAGGACGCGGTGCGCGCGTAGAGGGCCTCGGGGGCGGCGCCGCCCACAGCGCGGGAGACGCGGACCTCGAGCTGGCCCTTGGCGGCCGGGACCGGCGCCTGGACCTTGAGGAAGGACATCGTCGGGCCGTGGGCGGAGACCCCGGCGCCGGTGATGAGCTGGCGGGTCTCGGCGACCTTCTGACCGCCGACGTAGACCTCACCGATGAGCCAGAAGTCCGCGGACACGTCGGAGGCGCCGGCCGCGACCATCACCGGCAGCTCGACGACGACCGAGCCGGCGTCGGCGGGCCGCACGGTGGCGGAGAAGGTGTCGGTCAGGGGCGCGATGTCGAGCGCAGCCGGGGCGACGGGCGCGGCGGTCGGGGCCGGCGCGGCGGGCGCAGCGGGCGCGGGGGGCGCCGTCAGCGTGAAGTCCGAGAACTCGTTGTCCTCGCCGTCGAACATGTCGAAGTCATCGACGGGCGCGGCGTCGGGCTTGAGCGCGGAGTCCTTGTTGTTGCGGAGGAACTCGAACTCGGAGTCGTCGATGACGATCTCGTCGTCGGTGGAGTCGGCCAGCAGGAGCTCGTCGGCGTCCTGCGCGAAGGCGGCACCGGAGAGGAGGAGAGCGAGGCTGACCAGGGAGATTCGGGGCATCTGGACCGCTCCTTCTGTGAAGGGTCGATCCTCAAGCAAGGATGATGCCAACGCTTTGGGGCCCCGCTCCGGGCCACCGAGGGCTCCTCGCCTCACCCTGTGTTCAAGATTCTTGTACGACGTTCCGGAATCCGGACACGCCTACCAGTACGCCGCGCGCACGACCAGATCCTCGGTGGGGCGCACGCAGCAGGCCAGCCGCACCCCGGCCTTGAAGCCCTCCCGGGCGAGGGCGCGGGCCTCGGCCGCCTCGGGGGGCGGGGCGTCGCCAGCGAGCACGCGCAGGCCGCAGCGGGCGCAGATCCCGTCCCCGTCGCAGGCCGCGCCGATGGGCACGCCGGCCGCGCGGAGGGCGGCCAGGAGCGTCTGCCCCGGGGCCACCGCCACCTCGACGCCGAGGGGCTCACAGCGGACGACGACCGACGCCATGCCTCCAGGATAGCCCGCGGGAGACACCCGCGCGGGACTCCGTTAAGAGGTCGGCCATCCGCATGTCCCAGGTGGTATCGATGAAGACGCTCCGACTGCTCACCCTCGCGCTCCCGCTCCTCTTCGGCTGTGCCACCGAGGAGGCCGACCAGCCCGCCGAGGACCTGACCTCCGCGACGGTCGAGGCCCCCCCGGAGAACATCCCCGCCCCGCCCGACGTGGCCGCCCCGCCCGCCGACGCTCAGCGCACCGCCACCGGCCTGGCCTCCAAGGTCCTCCAGGCCGGCACGGGCGCGGAGAAGCCCTCCGCCCGGGACACCGTGAAGGTCCACTACACCGGCTGGACCACCGACGGGAAGATGTTCGACAGCTCGCTCACCCGGGGTGAGCCCACCACGTTCCCCCTCAACCGCGTGATCGCCGGCTGGACCGAGGGCATGCAGCTCATGGTCGTCGGCGAGAAGCGCCGGTTCTGGATCCCCGAGGAGCTGGCCTACAAGGGCCGGCCGGGCGCGCCGCAGGGCATGCTCGTCTTCGACGTCGAGCTGCTCGACATCACCAAGGCCCCCGCGCCGCCCCCGATCCCCGACGACGTCGCCGGCCCGCCCGCCGACGCCCTGACCACCGCCAGCGGCCTGGCGTACAAGGTCCTCCAGCCCGGCACCGGCGACGATCACCCCGCCGCCGAGGACACCGTGAAGGTCCACTACTCCGGCTGGACCACCGACGGCGAGATGTTCGACAGCTCGGTCGTGCGCGGCCAGCCCGCCAGCTTCCCGCTGAACCGGGTCATCAAGGGCTGGACCGAGGGGCTCCAGCTCATGGTCGTCGGCGAGAAGCGCCGCCTCTGGATCCCGGTCGAGCTGGCCTACGACGGCGCCCCCAACAAGCCCGCCGGCATGCTCGTCTTCGACGTCGAGCTGCTGGAGATCACCAAGGCCCCCGAGCCGCCCCCGGTCCCCGCCGACGTCGCCGGCCCGCCCGCCGACGCCCAGACCACCACCAGCGGGCTGGCCTCCAAGGTCCTCAAGGCCGGCACCGGCGCCGACCACCCCGGCGCGTCGAGCATCGTGCAGGTCCACTACTCCGGCTGGACCACCGACGGTGAGATGTTCGACAGCTCCGTCATGCGCGGTCGCCCGGCGATGTTCCCGCTGAACCGGGTCATCCCCGGCTGGACCGAGGGCCTCCAGCTCATGGTCGTCGGCGAGAAGCGCCGGTTCTGGATCCCCAAGGAGCTGGCCTACGACGGCGCCCCCGGCAAGCCCGCCGGCATGCTCGTCTTCGACGTCGAGCTGCTGGACATCAAGGGCGGCGGCCCCTCGCCGCACTGAGGCCCACCAGCAGCGGCATCACCGCGTGGGGCCGCCCAGGATCTCGTCGAAGACGTCCATCAACGCGGCGTTCTCGTCGGGGGTCCCCACCGTGATGCGGAAGAGGTGGTCGAAGCGGTGCTCGGCCACGGGCACGAAGGTCTTGAGCTTGAAGCCCCGCTCCAGCACCTTGGCGCACAGCTCCTTGGCGGAGCGGCCGTCGGTGATCTCGATCAGCGAGAAGTTGGCGTGGGAGTCGTGGACCCGCAGGAAGTCGTAGGCCCCCAGGCGCTGGGCGAACAGGGCGCGGGCCTCGGCGCAGGTGCGCCGGACCAGGTCGAGGTGCTGCTGATCCTCCATCGCGGCGACGCAGAGCTGCTCGCACAGCAGGGGGATGCGGTAGTTGGTGACCCCCGCCTCCAACGGGTCGATGAGGCTGCGGGGGGCCACGAAGTAGCCCACCTTGAGCGCCGCGAGGCCGTAGGCGAACGAGAAGGTCCGGCTGCATACCACGTTGGGATATTTCATCACCAGATCCACCAGCGGCTGGTGCAGCTCGGGGGGCATGTACTGGACGTAGGCCTCGTCGATCCAGAACGTGGAGCGCGGGTAGCGCGCGATGATGGGCTCGATCTGCGCGCGGTCCACCAGCAGGCGCCCGGTGGGGTTGTTGGGGTTGGGCAGGTAGACCATGCCGTCGCTTTCATCCAGGGCGGCGGTGAGGTCCTCGCTGCGGATGCGGAAGTCGTCCTCGGCGCGCAGGGGCAGGAAGCGCACCGCCAGGTTCGACTGCTCGGCCTTGAGCGGCACCTTGAAGTAGGTCAGCACCGGCGTGATGATGGGGTAGGCCGGCTGGCGCAGCAAGTGCTTGATCGCCCGGATCGGCGAGGCCTTGATGTTGCGCTCGATGATCAGCCGCATCGCCTGCTTGAGGATGGGGCCGCTGCCGGCCGCCAGGTAGACGTTCTCGGGGGCGCAGCCACACTCCGCCGCCACCGCGTCCCGCAGCGCGGAGTTGTCCGGGTCGGGGTAGTTCCGCAGCGAGGTGGTGGTGTTGAACGTCTGGAGAAGGTCGATGACGTGCTGGCTGCAGTACGTGCCGTCGTTGAGCCCCAGGTTGATGGGCCGGCGGGGGGTGGGGGAGGACATCCTGGGCTCCTCATGGATGGAACGCGCGACCTAACACGACGCGGATCCCTGCGCTGCCGCGCGCCTTGCGAGGTGATGACACCGCCCACGCCCCGCATCGGGATAGGATGGCCCGTCAGAGCGCCGGTTGCGCTCCAACATCCCTGCGCGAGAGCCCGATGTTCGCTGCGTTGACGCTGACCCTGCTCACAAACCCCGCCCTCGCCGGGGCCATCGAGGTCCTGCCCGCAGGCCCGCTGATCGCCGACGGCGAGACCACCGTGATGGTGCCGCTGCGCATCCCCGGCCTCGCGCCCGAGGACAAGCTGCGCATCCGCCCCGAGGAGGGCGAGATCTCCGCGGTTTCCCGGGGCCCCGAGGGCCTGGTGGTCCTGCACTTCGTGCCCCCGGAGATCTACCGGGCCGACACCGCCCGCATGCGCATCAGCATCCGCGGCACGATGAAGCTGGACGAGGACATCTCCATCGACCTGCTGCCCCTGCCCCACGCCGAGCTTTCCCTGGACTTCGAGCCCTCCGACTGGACCGCCGGGCAGAAGGGCACCGTCACCGTCACCGTGTCGTCCGACGGCCCCCACCCCCTGCCCGCCAGCGCCCGGGTCTACGCCCTGAGCGTCACCGAGGGCACCCTCTCCGAGCCCACCCGGACCGACGACGGCCGGTGGACCGCCAACTGGACCCCCCCGTCGAAGCTGGACACCCCCACCAACGTCCTGTTCACCGCCACCGACCAGACCACCCCGGGCGCGGTGCGGGGCCTGGCCACCTTCCCGGTGCTCGTGGAGAAACCCCAGACCGTGGCCGCGCCGTCCGGCTCCATGAACACCCTGGTCATCGGCCAGAACCAGTACGGCCCGGTGACCGCGGGCGACGACGGCAGCGTGACCTTCAACGCCCGGCTGGACCCCCGCGTGCAGACCGGCACGCTCCAGTCGGTGGACAACACCGCCCGACGGACCGACTCCACGGTGAACCTGGAGTTGGGCTCGCCGGTGCAGCTCAACTTCGCGCCCCTGCCGCCCAACCTGCCCACCAACACCCCCCTCACCCTGTGGCTGGCGGTCACCCAGCCCGACGGCCGGGGCTGGGCCAGCACCGCCCCCCGCCTCGCCACCGGCGAGGAGGGCAAGAACGAGGGCGGCGGCTGGTTCTCCTTCTCGGTGACCACCCCCTCCGACCCCGGGGCGTGGTCGCTCACCGCCAAGGCCGGCGAGGACGAGACCACCCTCACGGTGGACGTCGTCGACGCCGTGCCCGACCTCACCCTCTCCGCCGATCCGGCCTCTCTGGGGGAGAAGGACCGGGACTTCACGGTCACCGTCGGCCTCAAGGACGGCGCGGGCAAGGCGCTCACCAAGCGCAAGCTCGACTTCACCGCCGACGGCGCGGCCCCCGTCGGCAGCACCAAGGACAACGGCGACGGCACCTACACCCAGCGCTACCGCCTGGGCACCAAGGACGAGGTCGCGGTGGTCCGGGCCCTGCCCGCGCTCCAGGCCACCGGCCTGCCGCCCGCGCAGCTCGTGGTGTGGCCCCTGGACGGCAGCGTGCCCGCCGACGGCTCCAGCGAGCTGGACATCCGCATCGTGGCCCTCGACGCGCTGGGCATGCCGGTGCCCGACGTCACGCTCTCCTTCACCGCGCCGGTGGGTGACGGCGTGATCCGCCCGGAGGCGAAGACCGACAAGCACGGCATGGCCTCGATCCCCTACCGGGCTGGCGGGATCGTCGGGCCGGTGGTGGTGCGGGTGGACGCCTCGGGGCTCCAGGGCGACACGATGTTCGTCCAGACCGCCGTGGGCGCCGAGCCCGCCCAGGTCGACCCGGTGGGCCGCGCCGACATCGTCGAGGCCATCGCAGAGTGGCGTCAGTCCAGCCCGCAGGTGCGGGTCGGGCGCGCGGGCGCGGACGTGGGGCCTGCCGCGGTGGTCACCCTCAACACCGTGCCCAGCTACACCACCCCCGGCGCGGCCATCCTGGTCACCCTGCAGGTGCTCGACAGCCAGGGCCACCCCGTCATCAACACGCTGCCCGTCATCACCGCCACCCCGGGCACCGTCGGGGCGCTGACCAACAACGGCGACGGCAGCTACAGCGTGCCGGTGCAGCTCCCGCCGGGGGTGGACGGACCGTTGAAGATCCAGGTCGGGGCCGACGCCGCCACAGGGATGCTCATCCTGCCCACCCTCGCCCAGATGACCGCCGCGAACATCGACTCCGGCGGCGGCGGCGGGGGCGGCGGGCGCGACCGCTCCGGCGGGGGTGGCGGCGGCCTGAGCCTGGGCGGCGGCGGCGACGACGAGCCCAGCGCCCTGCGGGTCCGGGCCGGGCTCATGGACATGGCCTACAGCCACTACGGCTTCTACTCCGACGCGGGCCTGCTGGGCGGCATCTGCGTGGACGGGGTCGGCTTCCTGCCGCCGGACGACAGCCTCCTGCCCTGCAGCGTGTACTTCAAGCAGAGCTTCCCGGTGGGGGCCCTGGGCCTGGGCCTGCAGGCCACCTACTTCCCCAACAACGGCATGATCGGGATGGACCTCAACACCCGAGCGGGCCTGTACCGGGTGCAGATCGGCAACGAGAACTACGTCGACGGCGTGCTGCCCACCACGCTGGCCGCGCGGGTGCGCTTCAAGATCGTCATGCCCACCCTCCACTTCTACCTGACCGGCGGCGCGGGCATCAGCGACGCGGTCATCCTGTCCTACGGCGACCTGAGCAAGGCCACCGCCGACCTCTCCAACAAATGGATCATCGGCGGGCGCGTCGGCTTCGGCATGGACTGGCAGTGGCGGCGCTTCTACTACGAGTTCGAGGTCGCCGAGACCTTCGCCCCCCTGCCCGCGCTCACCCAGATCCGCCTGGGCGTCGACGTCGACCTGACCGAGGTCGGCGGGATGCCGCTGTTCCTGCACGGCAGCTACTGGCAGGACCGCCAGCACCGCAAGATGAGCGCAGGGGACGAGGAGTACGTCCGCGTGCTCGCCGGCCAGAGCACCCTGCTCATCGGCGCCGGGATCCGGCTGTAGGAGCCTGTAGGGCATTGCGGACCGAGTGCCGCGCAGACCACGGCCCTTCAGGTGCTTACCGGAGCGGGGAGCTTGCTGTAGCAAGTGACGAGCGAGGGGAAGTGCCTGAAGGGTCGTGGGCAAGCGTCACGACGGGAGCAATGCCCTACAGGCTCCTATAGGGCGATCCAGCCCACCGAGGGCACGCCGCTTCCGGCGGGGGGCGGCGAGGCCCCGACCATGTAGAGCACCCGGCGGTTGCGCACCTCGTCCACCCCGTCCCCGGTGGGCACCGCCAGCAGGCCCTCTCCGAAGCCGTAGTAGTAGATCGGCTTGTCGTAGCCGTGGGCCCGCAGCCAGGCCGCGATGGCCTTCGCCCGCCGCTGGGAGAGCGCCCGGTTGGAGCCGGCGTCGCCCACGGTGTCGGTGCAGCCGGCGATGTAGAGCTTGACCGGCACGATGTCCCCGTACTTGTCGAGCACGTCATGGAGCTCCTCCAGGGTGCGCTTGAGCTTCCACTCCTCGTCCGGGGTGATGACGTCGCTGTTGGTGTCGAACAGCACGTCGTCGTGGGGGATGTCCATGAACCAGGGCGAGAACGTGAAGCCCGCCCACGCCTGGCTGTTGCGCACGGTGATGTCCAAGAGCACCACCTCGGCGGGGTCGCCGGCCCAGGGAAGGGTCAGCTCGCCGGGGCCCGCGCTCAGGGTGACCTCGCGGCGCTCCAGCTCGGCCCGCCCCGCGCCGTAGGCGACGATCTCGGCGGTCTCCACCGGCCCGGTGACCCGCACGGTCAGCGTGTGCTCGGCGATGTCGGCGGAGGCCTTGGAGAGGTCGACCGACAAAGCACCGCCGAAGCTGTAGGAGATCGGCAGGGTGACCTCCTCGACCATGCCGTCGCCGAAGCGCACCCGCACGTAGCAGCTCGCCTCGGTGACCGAGGTGTCCCGGTCCCAGGAGAAGGTCTGCTTCTGGCCTGCGCCCACCCCGCGCTTCGTCCAGTCGTAGGTGCGCCCCCCGGCCTCACAGGACACCACCAGCTCATCCACCGCGCGGGGCGGGGTGATGAACAGCGCCGGGGTCTCCCCCGGGCCCGGGTTGGGGGTGTAGCCGAAGTCAAGCTCGCTGCCGAACGCGCTCGCGAGCAGGGCCAGTGCGATCATGGGTCACCTCGGGATCCGCCGTTGCACGGTAACCGACCCGCGCGCGGGGCGCCGTCGGGCTGTTCGGCTGCTACCCTTGTGGGCACGGAGGATCCCATGACGCGCGTCTTGACCCTGGCATTCCCTCTCCTGCTCGCGCTGCCCGCCGCCTGCGGCGACAAGGACGACGAGCCCACCGACGACTCCAGCGTCGAGGGAGACGCAGACGCCGACGCGGACGCCGACAGCGACACGGACGCCGACGCGGACGCCGACAGTGACGCCGACGCCGACAGCGACGCCGACGCCGACCTGCCGGACCTCACCCAGGGCATCGACGAGGAGTACTGCGACACCGCCTCGGGCTTCGAGGACCGGTCCGGGGCCACCACCTACTTCTACGGCATCTTCACCGACGACGGGGGCGGCGGCTACACCGGCGAGGAGCGCTGGCTGATCTTCGCCACCTCCGAGTACGAGGCCGGCGGCGGCTCGGACTGCGAGGTGGTCTGGGACATCAGCGGCAACGCGGCCACCCCCTCGGCGGGCTGCGCGGCCTGCGAGGCCAGCATCACCTTCAACGCCACCCTGAACGCCGCCCGCACCTCCTGCCCCACGGACCTCTACCAGGGCGACGAGAGCTACGCCGCGGGCTACGACATCGACGAGATGGGCGACGGCACCGCCGTCATCACCTTCCGCGGCACCGGCACCTACCTGGGCGCGGGCTACTACAACGACGACGGCTTCAACTACCTCAGCGACCGCTCCTGCCAGTGGTTCTGAGGGCGAGACCCGGATAACTGCGCACCATGCGACTCGTCTCCTGGAACGTCAACGGGCTGCGCGCGGCGCTGCACAAGGGATTCACCGACTGGCTGGACGCCGATCACGCCGACGTGATCTGCCTCCAGGAGACCAAGCTCCAGGAGCACCAGATCCCGGACGAGGTCAACCCGCCCCCCGGCTGTGAGGCCTGGTGGAGCTTCGCCGAGCAGGCCGGCTACTCCGGCGTGGCGCTGTTCAGCCGGGTCCCGGTCCGCGAGGTCCGCGAAGGCTTCGGCCACTCCCGCTACGACGCCGAGGGCCGCACCCTGGTCGCCGAGTTCGATGGCTTCACCCTCATCAACGGCTACTTCCCCAACGGCGGCCAGGGGGACGACCGCCTCGCCTTCAAGCTGGACTACTACCGCGACCTGCTGGCCTTCGTGAACGGCCTGCGCGCGAAGGGCCGCGCGGTGGTCATCACCGGCGACCTCAACACCTCCCACATGGAGCGGGACATCGCGCGCCCCGACGCCAACCGCACGAAGTCCGGCTTCATGGACATCGAGCGCGCGTGGCTCGACACGTACATGGACAACGGGCTGGTCGACACGTTCCGCATGTTCGAGGAGGGCGGCGGCCACTACTCCTGGTGGTCCATGCGCGGCGGCGCCCGCAAGCGGAACGTGGGCTGGCGCCTGGACTACTTCCTGGTGACCCAGGACCTGCGCGACCGGGTGGTCAGCGCGGAGATCCACACCACCGTCATGGGCTCGGACCACTGTCCGGTCAGCCTCGAGCTGGACCTGTGAGCGTCCACGCCCTGGTGTTGTCCGGCGGGGGAGCCCGCTGCGCCTACCAGGCGGGCGTGCTGCGCTACATCTACACCGAGCTGGCCCCCGAGCTGGGCGCCGACGTCGCCCCCCGCATCCTGTGCGGCACCTCCGGCGGCGCCTTGAACGGGAGCTGGGTCGCGGGCTACGGCAGCGCGCCCGGGGCCGCGGTCAAGCTCTCCAAGCTCTGGCAGGACATGCAGGTCGAGCAGGTCTTCACCATGACCGCGCTGGACCTGCTGCGCACCCCGCGCCTGCTGACCCGGGGCGGCGCGAAGCCCACCAGCTCCCTGCTGGACGCCTCCCCCCTGCACACCCTGGTGCGCGGGCTGTTCCCCGCCGCCGCCATCCGGGAGCGCGTCGACGCGGGCCTGCTGCGGGCCCTGGTCACCCCGGCCACCGAGGTCGCGACCGGCCGGAACGTGCTGTTCCACCAGCACCACCCCGACCACCCCCTGGGCGAGTTCCCCTACCCCATCATCGACGTGCGCCCGGTGGAGCTGGGCCCTGAGCACGTCCTGGCCTCGGCGGCCATCCCGTTCCTGTTCCCGCCCATCGCCATCGAGGGGCGCCTGTTCCTGGATGGGGGCCTGCGCCTGACCACGCCGCTGTCCCCGGCGCTGCGGCTGGGGGCCGACAAGGTCATGGTCATCGGGGTGAAGCGCCCCTTCGAGATGCGCAGCGCCGACGCCCTGGCCGAGGCCGACGTCCCCGCCCCGTCCCTGGCCTTCCTGGCCGGCAAGGCCCTCAACGCCCTGACCCTGGACCCCCTCGACCGCGAGCTGCGGGCCATGGACCGCCTCAACGGGCTGTTCGCCTGGGGCCAACAGACCTACGGCGCTGACTTCCTCGATCGGATGAACGAGATCGTCGTGCCCCACCGGGGCGCCCCCTACCGCCCGGTCGACGCCATGGTCATCCGCCCCCGCGAGGACCTGGGCAAGGTGGCGGCCCACAGCTTCCGCTCCCGCCCCCCCGACGCCAGCCGGGCGACCCGCTTCTTCCTGCGCATGATCGCCGAGGACGAGAAGGAGGACGAGGCCGACGCCCTGTCCTATCTGCTGTTCGACCGGGGCTACACCGGCGAGGTCGAGCGCCTGGGCTACGAGGACGCCCGCGATCAGTGCGAGGCCCTGGCCGCCTGGTTCGGCTGAGCGCCTTTCAGTAGAACGCCACACTGAACGGCGCCAGCAGCGTCGCGATCGGCCCGCTGGTGGTCAGGCTGGTGCACGTGGCCACGTCGTAGACGATCAGGCCGTTCTCCGCCGCCGGGTTCGACCAGTGGGTCCGCGCGCTGATCCAGGCCTCCCCGCGGGCGTCCCCCGACAGGCTGATGAGGTAGTTGTCCACCCGCTCGGCCTCGGTGAAGGACCAGGTGCCCAGGTCGACGCAGCCGATGCCATAGCTGTAGGAGGCGTCCGAGAAGGCCACCACCGCCCGGTCGCCGTGGGAGGTGAAGCCCACGACGCTGATTCCCTCCGCGACCTCGTCGAGCAGGGGCGCCGAGAGGGTCCCCGTGGTCGTGTCGAGCAGGTGCAGGCCCTCCCCGCTGTCCACCACGAGCTGCGCGCCGTCGGGGCTGTAGGCGTACACGTTGGCCTGACCCTCGACCTCCCAGGACCGGGTCACCGCGCGGCTGGCGCAGTCCACCTCGGCGACCCGCCCCCCCGCCTCGGCCCAGCTCGCGGCGCGGTCCAGGCGCTGCATGCCCACGTAGAGCTTGCCGTTGTCGGCCATCACCATCGTGGACGCCTCGGGGGTCCCGTCGCCGTCGTCGAAGGACGACAGATCCACGGTGCCCCGCAGGGCGCCGGTCTCCGGGTCGTGGACGGCGATGTGGTCGGCTCCGTACTGGGTGATGAACGCCGCGCCGTCGCACATCACGACGGTGTGGGGGTTGGCGAGGTCGGCCAGGGCGAACTGCGCGATGGGCGCGCTCCAGTCGCCCGGCGTGTAGACGCTCACGCTGTCGTAGGCGAAGCGGTCCAGGCGGAAGACGTAGCCGCCGTCGGCGATGACGGCGGTGTCGCCAGTGAGGTCCACGATCTCGTCCTGGACCGCCCAGCCCTCCAGCGACACGGTGGCCAGCGTCCCGACGGCGTAGTCGTCCGACACGGTGGCGACGACCGCGGTGGTCTCGCCCTCCGCAGACGTGTCGTCGGTCGCCGAGTCGTCGGCCGCGGCCGAGTCGTCCGAGGCGTCCTTGTCAGCGCACGCGCCCAGCACGAGGGCCAGCGAGAAACAGAAGACTTTCATGATTCAAACTCCTTTATTCACCAACCAGGATGAGCTTGCCGGTCTCCGGGTCCCGGTAGACGGTCCCCACGCTCTCCAGCCCCGCGCCCCCCGCGCCGCCCCGCTCGGGCAGCGCAGGCAGCTCCCGCCCCTTCTCGACGGCCTGGGCCTCCGGGGGGACAAGCGCCTCCTGCAGCAGGGGGCTGCGCGCGAGCAGCGCGGCGATCAGCCCGCACGCGAAGACCAGCATCACGTCGATGAGGTTGCCCATGACGGCCATCGGGTCGCCGTCGCCGTCGTCGAACCGCGACCGGAGCCGGGCGGGGCGGCGCTCACCCAAGGGGCACCTCCAGCTCGGTCAGCACGCCCTCGTACCAGCGGCGCCGGAGCCGCCCGGTGGCGAAGCCCAGGATCCCCACCAGCAGCCCCATGACCGTGGTGTCGAACGCCACGGTCACCGCCTGCGCCAGCACCGCGACGTCCCCCCGCCCCAGCGCCGCCAGGCCCGGCCCCAGCGGGATCAGCGTGCCCATCAACCCCAGCATCGGGCCGACCCGGGCCAGGATGTCCGAGCGGTCGATGCGCGCGCGGGCCAGCCCCTCGACGATCCCGATGTCGCCGGCCTCGCGGAGGCGCCGCAGCCCGAAGACGCGCTCCCCCACCCCCACGCCGGTGTCCACCAGCGCCGCGAGCACGGCCAGCAGGAGCGCGAACAGCACCGGCGCCGCCAGCCCGTCGACGACCGCCCGCACCAGCTCGGCCAGCGGCGCCATCACACCCACCCTCCGCCCCGGGCCACGCCCAGGCCCAGCAGCGCGAGCGCCGCCAGGCCCAGCCCCCAGCGCCAGGGCTCCGGCTCCTCCTCCGTCACCTCCAGCTCGGACACGATGCTGGGGTCGTAGGCCTCGGGGCTGCGCGCCACCCGGGCGCGGGCCAGCACGTCCTCCAGGGCGCGGGCCCGGGCCGGGTCGAGGTGCTGCTTCACGAGATCCATCACCGGGTGGTCCGGCCGCGTGTGGCCGCTGCCGGGCAGCCCGTTGGCGATCACCAGCCGGGCGAAGGCCTCGGCGAGCTGGCGCTGCTCCTCCTCGGACGGCGTCCAGAAGCCCTTGTCCACCGCGACGAGCAGGATGGCGAGCATGTTGGCCTTGACGTGGGCGTTCTGGCCGTCCTCGAGGAACACGTCGAGCCCCAGGTCGTGGCCGTCGTCCACGTAGACCCGCTTGACCTCGTCCCACACCCAGGGCTGGACGATGTCGGGGTTGGTGACCTGCCAGCCCCACAGGTTCTCCACGAACTCGTTGCCCATCGTGCGGGCCCCGGCGTAGCCGTGGTCCATGAGCGCCGCGATCCAGGCGGGGTTCAGCTCCCGGCCCCGCAGCTCGGACAGCAGCTCGGTCTCCAGGGGGGCCATCGTCGGGGCGTCCGGGTCGGCGTGGCTGATGACCCGGCTCCGGGGAGGCGCGCCCCGGGCCTGCTCCACCGCGAGGGAGAGCCCGCCGAGGTAGTCGAAGGCGTCGTTGTTGTCGAGCAGGCCGTAGAGGTTGCTGGCGCGCCCCAGGTAGCTGCGCCCCGTGTGGGTCAGGCGCTGCTGGAAGGCGCCGTGGGCCGGCAGCCCGTCGATGCCCGCGCCGTAGGCGTGGCCCATGCGGTTGATCCAGGCGTCGGCCAGCTCCATCCGGGTGTCCCAGGCCCCGGAGCGCTCGGCGAGGCGGTTGATGCCCGCGCCGTAGCCGCCGGGTGCGTTGCCGAACACCCGCAGCGAGGCGCGCAGGCCCGCGTCGGCCTGCCCTTCGTCCAGCAGCGCGAGCGCGTCGCGGACCCAGTGGGCGGCCAGCTCGTTGTCGGAGAGCGGCTCCTGCCCCGGCGCCCGCAGCTCGTCCCCCAGCCGGGCCAGGGCCTCGTCCAGGGCCTCGCGCAGCGCCGGGTGCTCGGCGCGGATGGTCTCGGAGGAGGCGTCCAGAGCCAGCAGCCAGGCCCGATCCAGCCACACGAGCTGCTCGGGGTACAGGTCGCGGAACAGCCCGCTGGTCACAAAGCTCACGTCGCGGCGCCGCGCGCCGGGCAGGCGCTGGATGCCCCGGACCACGCCGCGGCTGTTCCAGGTGGGCTCCACCCCGAGCAGGGCCAGCCCGAAGGCGATCATCGCGCCCTCGTCCCGCACGGTGTCGCTGGCCCAGAGCACCACCGCCTCGGCGTCCTCGGCGGCGCCGGGCTCGGCCAGGGCCTCGGCCGCGAGGCGCTGCCCCAGGTCCCAGGCCAGCCGGGTGGGGAGCTGCTCCCCGCCGAGGGCGTGGAAGTTGCGCCCGGTGGGCAGCACCTCCGGGGTGCGGATGGGGTCGTTGCCCTTGCCCGGCTGGATGAAGCGACCGTCCAGCGCCGCGAGCAGCGCCTCCCGCTCGGCCCGGGGGCTGTCCAGCAGGGCCGCGCGCGCCGCCGGGGGCACAGGCTGGTCGCCGAACATGCTCGCCAGCATGGTCTCGACCTGCTCGTCGCGCCAGGGGCGCCCGTAGACGTGCAGGCCCAGGGGCATGAACTCCTCCTGGAGCCGGGTGAGGTAGTGGCCGACCTCGTGGACCAGCAGCTCGTCGTCCACCTCCGCGAAGGAGATGCCCCGCAGCTCCAGCTCTCCGGCCATGCTGGCGGCCAGCTCGGCCTCCAGGTCCAGCTCCGCCACCAGCTCCCGGATGCGGGCCACCGCGCGGGCCTGCCCGGCGTCGTCGCGCCCCTGCTCGGCGGCCTCGTAGGACTCCACGAGCTGGCGCAGCTCCAGGAGCTGATCGTAGAGCGGCGTGGTCGACAGCGCCGGGGTGAGGTGGTCCAGGATGACCCCCTGCCCCCGCCGCTTGGCCTGGATTCCCTCCCCGACCCCGTCCACGATGTAGATGTAGGCGTTCGGCAGGTCCCCGAGGACGATCTGAGGGTAGTCCGCCCCCGAGAGCCCCACCCGCTTGCCGGGCAGGAACTCGGCCGTCGAGTGCCGCCCGACGTGGATGACCACGTCCGCGCCCCAGATGTCCCGGATGTAGTGGTACCAGGCCAGGTACTGGTGGTGCGGCGGGAAGCTCAGGTTGGCGTGGAGCAGCTCCTCGTTGACCTCCCAGCCGCGCGGGGGCTGGGGGCCGAGGAAGACGTTGCCGAAGGTCAGCCCCGGGACGAGCACGTCCCCGGCCCAGGTCATCACCGGCCCCGGGGGCTCCCCCCAGCCGGAGAGGCCCTCGATGCCGGTGCGCTGCAGGGCCGCCGTCAGCGCGTCGACCTGGGTCCAGGCCGCGCTGTCGCCGGTCAGCCCCGACGCGTAGGCGTCGTCGAGCTGGGCGAGCAGATCGAGGGCGCGCTCCCGGCTGGGGTGCTCCACGCCCTCCAGCAGGTGCCGGACGTCCCCCAGCGTCGCGTCGACCCGGTCCCGGGCCAGGTCCAGCTCCCCGACCGCCAGCGCCCTCTGCACCAGGGACTGGAGGCGGCGCAGCGGGCCCCCGACCACCTCCTGCTGGACCTCCGCGGGCAGGGTCCGGAACCAGCGCGTGTAGTCCGCGCCGGAGATCGTCACGCCGCCGGCCTGCTGGGCGGCCAGGGCCTCGGCGTTGTCGGGCAGGTTGACGGCGCGCTCCTGGAGCTGCTCCAGCAGCGCCTCGCTGTCTGCGGGCAGCGGGCCGGTGTCGTAGCCGGCCTCGGACAGCAGCCGGAGCAGGGCCAGCAGGGTCTGCGGCACGTCCAGGTTGTCGGCGCCGATGTTGTTGCGGCCGGGCGGGTGGTTGTAGAAGACCACCGCGACGCGCTTCTCGGCCCGCGCGCGGGTCTGCAGGGCGCGCCAGCGGGCGACGCGGTCGGCCAGGCGCCCGATCTCGTCGGTCAGGGGCTCCACGCCGACCAGCCGCAGGCCGGTGCGGGGGTCGACCCGGGGCGCGCCGACCGCGGCGACCACGTGGGGCTGGCCCTGGCCCTGAAGCTCCGGCATGGCGACCCGGTTGTGGACCTTGTCCCAGGGCACCCCGTCCGTGGACAGCGCCCACTGCGCCCGGCTGCGCGCGCTCATGCGCACCGCCCTGAACACCGGCACGTCCAGGCCCGCCAGCAGCGCCGTGGCGGCCTCCCGCCCCTCGCCGCCGCCGATGACGAAGTCCTGGAGGACCACGATGCCCGCCAGCTCCCCCGGCGCGACCGCGGCCGGCAGCGCCTCGAGGGCGGTGACGCTGGCCTCGCCCCAGCGGGCGAGCACGCCGATGCAGGCGAGGTCCCGCGCGCGCATCGCCTCGCAGAGGGCCGCGTGTACGTCGCGGTCCCCGGCGCGGTCCCCGCTGTCGTAGTCGAGCACGGCCACCACGCCCTGCCCCGGCGCGAGCCCCAGGGCGTCCGCATCGCGGACCGCGCCGTCCACCAGGAAGCGCACCGGCTCCAGCGGGCGCGGCGGCGGCGGGGTGAGCCCCGCGACGTGCCGGGCGAGCGCCCAGATCATCAGCCCCGCCGCGTTCTCCGCCCCCCGGGCCTCGGTGTAGGCGCGCGCCTCCAGCCAGGGGGCCTGGGTCGGGTAGCGCCGGGCGAGCGCGGCGCGGGCGGCCTCGGGGTCCTCCTCCGCGGACAGCGCCAGGGTCAGGTCCTGGAGGGCCGCGTCGTCCAGCCCGGCGAAGACCGCGCGGCCGTCCAGCCGGGCCAGGGGGGTGAGGCGGGGGTCCCCGCTCAGGGCCAGCAGGGTCGCGTCCGGCCGGGGCGGGTGGGCCTCCAGCAGGCGCTCGACCCGGGGGACGTGCTCGCCGAACACCCCCAGCAGCAGCACCGCGTCGGCCTCGGCGTACAGCGCGGCGGCCTGGGCGTCGCTCAGCTCGGCGAGCTGGTCCGTGGTGCGCAGGATGAGGCGGTGGCCGGGGTGGGCCTGGGCGAGGCGCTCAGCCCCGGCGGCCAGCTCCGCCGCCGAGCGGTTGGAGACCACCCCGAAGAGGGTGGCCGCCTGGGCAGGCCACGCGAGCAGCAGGAGCAGGGCGAGCCACATCAGAACTCCACCCCCTTCCGCGCCCGGATGCCCGCCTGGTAGGCGTGCTTGACGAGCCGCATCTCCGTGACCGTGTCCGCGACCGCGAGGATCTCGGGGGGCGCGTCCCGGCCGGTCACCAGGATGGAGACGTGCTCGGGCTTGCCCTCCAGCGCCGCGACGACCTCGCCGACCTCCAGATAGCCGTACTTCAACGCCAGGTTCAGCTCGTCCAGGATCACCACGTCGTGGGCCCCGCCCTGGATGAAGCCCTTCGCGATGCCCCAGCCCCGCTCTGCAGACGCGATGTCCTGCTCCCGGTCCTGGGTCTCCCAGGTGAAGCCGTCGCCGGAGATGACGTGGTCGATCTCCGGGAAGCGCTGGATGGCGGCCTGCTCGCCGGTCTTCCACTTGCCCTTGATGAACTGGACCACCGCCACCCGCTGGCCGTGCCCGGCCGCCCGGAGGGCCACGCCGAAGGCGGCGGTGGACTTGCCCTTGCCGTCGCCGGTGTTCACCACCACGACGCCGCGTCGGACGGTCTTGCTGCGCACCTCGGCGTCCTGCTCGGCCTTGCGCTGCTGCATGCGCTCCCGGTGGGCGCGCTGCTCAGGGGTCTCGGTCATGGTCACGCTCCGTGTGCGGATGGGGGTGGGGCTCCAGCGGGTCATGCACCCGCGCCTGGACGGCCGCGGCGGCCTCGATCAGGCCCAGGCCGGGGTCGCTGTGGTAGGCGCCGGGCAGCTCGATCACCCGCCCGTCGGGCCGACAGGCGGCCATCAGCGAGAGCTGGGCGTGCGCACAGATGGTGCGGGCCATGCCCTCCTGGGTGAGGATGAGGGTCGGGTCCAGCACCAGGAGCTGCTCCGGGGTGTACTGGGGCCAGCCCGTGAAGCCCGCCCGCGCGGCCTTGTCCCGGACCCCGCCGTAGCGGAGCATGTCGGCGTAGCTTGTGCCGACGGTCCCGCCGAAGAAGGTGTCCCCGTAGACGCTGAGGTAGATGCCCTCGGGCTGCGCCTCGGCGGGAGGGACCCGGGCCTCCAGAGCGGCCAGCTCCCGGTCAAAGCGGGCCAGCAGCCGACCGGCCCGCTCGGGCTGTCCCAGCAGGGTCCCCAGCGTGACGATGTCCTCCCGGGTGGTCTCCACCCCGCGCATCTCCCCGAGGTCGAAGACCTCGACGCCCGCCTCGCGGAGCCGGGACACCCGGGCGGCGTCGGCGAACCGGGACACCAGCACCAGATCGGGCTTGAGGCTCAGGACCCGCTCGATGTCCTCCTTCTGGGAGACGGTGGGGCGCGCCCCGAAGCGCCAGCCCTCCGGGTGCCTGGAGCGGCTGTGGTCGGTCACCGCCGCCACGCGCTCCGGCTCAATCAGGTGCAGCAGGAGCTGATCCGCGACGGCGTTCACGGACACCACGCGGGCGTAGTCGCCGACGGGCACGCGGGCCCCGCGGGCGTCGATCAGCGCGGTGACCGCCTCGCCCGAGGGCCGCGCCTCCACCAGCGAGGGGGGCTCCTGCAGCGCGGCGGGGCCGCCCACCCGGGTCGCCCCCAGGCTCGCCAGCCCCAAGGCCCCCAGGAGGGCCGCGCCGTTCACCAGATCGCTGGTCACGTCCCCTCCGACAGGCGGTAGCCCAGGCCGCCGCCCTCGATCAGCTCGACGCCGTAGACCGCGCGGATCGGGTCGGCCGCGATGACCTCGCGGATCGGCCCGGCGCAGGCCACCCGCCCCTCCTGGAGCACGACCGCGCGGTCCGCAGACCGGCGGGCTTCGTTCAGGTCGTGCATCACCACCAGCAGGCAGCAGCCCCGCTCGGCGAGCCGCGCGAGGCAGCGGTGAATCCGCAGCGCCTGATGCACGTCCAAGGAAGACGTGGGCTCGTCCAGGAGCAGCGCGTCGGCCCCGGTGGCCAG
Organism: Alphaproteobacteria bacterium; assembly: GCA_020632795.1. Classification (GTDB taxonomy): domain Bacteria; phylum Myxococcota_A; class UBA796; order UBA796; family CAJQPC01; genus JACKEV01. The sequence continues at coordinate 121,177 of JACKEV010000013.1, read as the reverse complement.
GGCGCGGGCCAGCAGCACGCGCTGCTGCTCGCCCCCCGAGAGCCGGGTGAACGGCCGCTCGGCCAGCGGGGTGACGTCGGCCTGGGCCATCGCCTGGCGCACCGCCTCGTGGTCGGTCGCCTCCAGGGGAGCCAGCGCGCCCCGGTGGGCGAAGCGGCCCTGCTCCACCACCGCCCACACCGGCAGCGGGGCGGTCAGCAGGGAGCGCTGGGGGACGTAGGCCATGCGCCGGGCGCGCTGCCACCGGGTCAGCGCCGCGAGGGGCTGGCCGTCCAGGGTCACCTGCCCGTCGCTGTCCACCAACCCCAGCAGGGCCTTGAGCAGCGTGCTCTTGCCCGCCCCGTTGGGCCCCAGCAGGGCGGTCACCGCGCCCCGGGGGACGTCCAGATCCACCCCCCGGACCACCGGCGCGCCGGCCTGATGCCACGCGCGCACACCCCGCAGGCTCAGCCCGGCCCCGCTCACGTCAGCCGCCCTTCCCGCGCGGCGCGGGCCAGGAGGCTCAGGAAGACCGGCGCCCCGATGAGCCCGGTCACCACGCCGAGCGGGATCGGGCTGCGGGAGGGCACCAGGCGGGTCACCAGATCGGCCAGCGCCAGGAACACCGCACCCCCGACCAGCGCCGCCGGCAGGAGGCGCCGGTGCTGCACCCCCACCCAGGGGCGCAAGGAGTGGGGCACCACCAGGCCGACGAAGGACACGTTCCCGCCGACCGCGACCGCCGCGGCGGTGAGCGCCGCGGTCCAGGCGATGACCCAGCGACGCACCCGCCGGACGTCCACGCCCAGCGCGGCGGCCTCCTCCTCGCCTGCGAGCAGCAGGTCGAGGTGCCGCCCCCAGCCCAGCCCGGCCAGGGCCCCCGCCAGGACCAGCGGGATGGCCAGCGCGATGTGCCGCGGCCCCTTGGCGTCCACGCCGCCGAGGGTGAAGGCCACCACCGCGCGCCCCAGCTCCCAGGTCTCCTGGGCCACGCTCGTCAGCAGCCCGCCCAGGCTCAGGAAGAAGGACGACAGGATGAAGCCGGTCAGCAGCACGGTCACCAGCCCCGGCTGCCGCCCGGTCACCGCGAGCAGCAGCAGCAGCGCGCCCGTCGCGCCGAGCATGCAGCCCACGGGCAGCGCCAGCTCGGGGGGCAGCCACCGCGGTAGGACCCCCGCCAGCGCCGTGTTCCACAGCAGCAGCACCACCACGCCCCCCAGGCTGGCCCCCGCGCTCGTCCCCAGGATGGAGGGGCTGGCCAGCGGGTTGCGGAAGAGCCCCTGCACCAGCACCCCGCCCACGGCCAGCGCGCCGCCGGCCAGCATCAACGTGGCCAGGCGCCACACCCGCAGCCGCAGGAAGGTGTCGCCGAGCTGCGGATCGCTCAGGTCGCCCTCGCCGACCCACAGCGACGCGGCGCCGAGCGCGACCAGCGCGACCAGCATCGCGGCCCAGGCGATCCGGCGGCGTCGCGTGTCGCTCACGACAGGCCGCTCCGGTCGGCCGGGTGAGCAGGGGCAGCGATGTGGGTGGGGCGGTGGGGACGGCGCGCTGGGGTCACAGACGCCTCCCGCCGTCGCCCCCGCTGCAGCGAGGGCTGCAGCCGTGGAGACAGACCATTCTTCCCTCCGAAGAACGTCGGCGGTCCTGGCAGTGGCCGGTCTCCTGGCTCACGAGAAGGTCCGTGACCACCCCGCGCGCCTTCCCAGGATCGTCTCATCCCAGTGGCGTGTGCGCGAAGCGCTCGGTCTCGGTTCTCGTTCACAGTGGCGGGGGCCGCACCGGATGCAGCGCCTGGGGCGCTACCCGGATTTCCCGTTTCACCTTCCGAATGAAGGCACCGCTGCCTGAGTGGGTGCAAAGAGCTGGACCGGGAGCATGCCCCGGGGCACGCGCCGTGTCAAGGCGAGCAGCCTCGCCACGCTGCGCGTATGCTCGCGCCCCCTTCCAGGGAGCCCATGCCCGTTCGCAGCGCCCTCATCCGACTCCACCGCCGCCTGGGACTGCCCATGAGCGGCGTGTTCGCGCTGTGGTTCGCGTCCGGCGTGGTCATGATGTACAGCAGCGGCATGCCCTGGGTGACGCCGGACGAGCGCCTGCGTCGCGCCGAGCCCGTGACGCTCGGGGCGGTGCGCTGCCCCCCCGCGCAGGCCGCCCGGGTCGCTGGCGTGGAGAGCCCCGAGGAGATGCGCCTGGAGCAGCTCCTGGACCGGCCCCTGTACCGCGTCGACGACGCCGCGGTGTACGCCGACACCTGCGCGCCCTTCGACCCCCTGAGCGACGCGCAGGCCCTCGACCTCGCCGGGCGCTTCGCCGGGGCCGCGCAGCTCCAGCCCGTGGAGACCTTGCAGGAGGTCGACCAGTGGACCCTCTTCAAGGCCAGCGCGCTGCCGCTGCTGCGGATCCGGGTCGAGGGCAGCGGCGAGGAGCTGTATGTCTCCCCCCGCCAGGGCCGGGTGGTGCAGCGGACCACGCGCCTCAGCCGAGCCCTGGCCTGGCTCGGCGCGATCCCGCACTGGTTCTACCTGACCGCGCTGCGCAACGACGGCGCGCTGTGGTCCGGGGTGGTGACCGGGACCTCGGCGGTGGGGGTGCTTGTTGCGGCGCTCGGCCTGTACGTGGGCCTCTCGACCGCGCGCCGTGCCCGACGGGCGCCCCGGGCCCGATGGATCCCCTACCCCGGCCCGGTGCGCTGGCACATGATGCTGGGGCTCGTCTTCGGCCTGACCACCCTGACCTGGGTGTTCAGCGGCATGATGTCGATGGAGCCCTTCGAATGGACCCGCGCCGATGCGGTCGAGGTGGACGAGGTGGCCCTCCAGGGCGGCCCCATCGACCCCGCGGCGTTCCGCCTGCCCGACGAGGCCGATCTGGCGGCCCTCTTCGGGCAGCGGGTCGTCAAGGCCCTCGAGCTGACGCGGATCGACGGGGCGCCGGTCCTCCACGCCCGCTGGATCGAGCCCGACGGTGCGCCGGGCGAGGGCCTGCTCGACGTCGCGACCCTGGGCTGGCGGACCGCCCCCCTGGGGGAGGCCGCGCTGCTGGCCCGCCTCCGCGCGGCCACCGGCGACGCGCCGGTCCGGGAGGCCACCCGCCTGGATCACTACGACGCCTACTACAGCGATCGCGACGGGGATCTGCCCCTGCCCGTGCTCCGGGTGCGCTTCGGCGACCCGGCGGCGACCTGGGTCTACCTCGACGTGCGCACCGGCGCGCTGGTGTGGCGCAACCACCGGCGCACCCGCGCCGAGCGCTGGCTGTTCCGGGGGCTCCACACGATGGACCTCCCCGGCTGGTACGCGCGGCGGCCGCTGTGGGACGTCGTGATGATCCTGCTGCTGGTTGGGGGCTTCGGCGTCAGCGTCATGGGGATGCGGGCGGGCCTGCACCGGACGTGGCGCACCGCCCGCCGACGCGCCCGCGGTTGACGCCGCAGCGCAGAGGACGTCGGGGACCACCCCTGGTCCGTCGCGATGTCGGCCGGGCAGAACTACGGCCACTGAGCGAGGGCGAGCCCCCCGACCGCCGCCAGCGCGCCGCCCACCATGGCGCGCCAGGCGACGGCCCAGGCCTGCGCGATGTGCGCGGCGCGGAGGGGCTCGCCGGGGTCGCCCAGCGCATAGTGCCCGCGCTTGGTGAGCTGCACGCCCAGCAGGCCCGCCATCGCGGACATGGGCCACCCCGCGTTGGGGCTGGCGGTGCCTCCGGCGTCCCGCCAGGCCACCCGCGCCCCCGCCCAGCGGCGTTCGGGCGCCGCCAGCACCAGCAGCACCGCCGTCAGCCGGGCCGGGACGAGGTTCAGCACATCATCCAGGCGCGCGGCGGCCTTGCCCAGCCACTCGTAGCGCCCTCGATAGCCGATCATGGCGTCCATCGTGTTCACGCAGCGATAGGCCAGCGCCCCCGGGACGCCGAGCAGCACGAACCAGAACACCGGCGCGATGGCGGCGTCGCTGGCGTTCTCCGCCAGGCTCTCCACCGCGGCCCCGGCCAGCTCCTCCGCCGAGAGGCCGTCGGGGTCGCGGCTGCACAGCCAGCTCAGGCCCTGGCGCGCCCCCTCCAGGTCCCCCGCCTGCAGGGGGTCGCCGACCCGGGCGCCGCCCTCCCCGAGGCTGCGGACGGCCAGCGCGCTGGTGGTCAGCAGCACCCCCAGCGCCACGCCGACCCCGGGCAGGGCCATCGCCAGAGCGCCGAGGGCAGCGCAGCCGGCCGGCAGCACCAGCGCCATCATCAGCCCCCAGCCGAAGCGCGCCCGCGCGTCGTCCTGGGGCGCCCGGTCCCGCAGCCACCCGATGGCCGCGCCCATCCACACCACCGGATGCAGCCGGGCGGGGGGCTCGCCGAACACCAGGTCGATGGCCAGGGCCAGCGCCAGGATACCGGCGTGCAACCCCGGCTCCAGCCAGGGGGTCACGGCAGGAGCCCGTCGAGGTCGACGTGCTCCTCCATCAGGTCGGCGAGCGCCTCGTAGCCCCGGGCCCGCGACGCCGCGGCGCTCACCACCGGGCCGTCGAAGGCCGGCAGGCCCCTGCGCGCCAGCAGAGCCGCGATGAGCGCCGCCCGCGCGGGCGCGGTGTCCAGCAGCCCGTGGAGGTAGGTCCCCGCCACGAGGCCCTGCGCCGCGCCGTCCGGGCCGTCGGCCAGCTCGACCAGCGGCGCCGCGCCGGCCACGGTCTCGCCCTGGTGGATCTCGTAGCCCTCGACCGGGAGACCCGCGGGCAGCAGCCACCCGCCGCAGGTCGTCCCCAGGGAGGGCTGCACGCGCTTGGTGAGCGAGAACCGCGTCTCCACCGGCAGCAGGCCGAGGCCCGGCTCGACCCCCGGGGTGCCGCCTGCCCCCTCGGGGTCATGGATGCGCGCGCCGAGGAGCTGGTAGCCGCCGCACAGGCCCAGCACCGGCACGCCCCGCGACGCCGCCGCGACCACGACCCGATCCAGGCCGCGCGCCCGCATCCAGCGCAGATCGGCGAGGGTGTTCTTGGCCCCGGGCAGGATGAGGAGGTCGGGGTTGCCGACCTGCTCGGCGCGATCGACGTAGCGCAGGCGCACGGGCGGCAGGGTGGCCAGGGCGTCCACGTCGGTGAAGTTGGACACGGTGGGCAGGCGGACCACGCACAGATCCAGGACGCCGCTCCCCATGCCGTGGATGTCCTGGCCGTCCTCCGGGGCCACGTAGACGTCCGGCCGCCACGGGATGACCCCGCGCACCGGCACGCCGCCCCGCGCCTCCAGGATCCGCGGCCCCTCGGAGAACAGGTGGGGATCGCCCCGGAAGCGGTTCACCACCAGGCCCTTCACCAGGGCCCGGTCCGCGGGCGCCATCAGGTCGAGGGTCCCGAGCAGCGCGGCGAACACCCCGCCCCGGTCGATGTCCCCCACCAGCAGGCAGCCCCCGGGCTGGCCGGACGCGCGGGCGTGGGCCGCCGCGTGGCGGGCCATCGAGAGGTTCACCAGGTCGTTGGTCATCAGGTTCAGCTCGACCGGCGAGCCCGCGCCCTCCAGCACCATGAGGTCCCGCCCCTGGGCCAGGGTCGCGTAGGCCCCCTCGACCGCCTCGCGAAAGCGCCCCCGGTCCCCCCAGTAGCGGCGGGCCTCCATGTGGCCGAGGGGGCGGCCGAGCAGGACCACCTGGCTCTGCTGCTCGGCGGAGGGCTTGAGCAGGATGGGGTTCATCTCCACCCGGGGATCGAGCCCGGCGGCCTCGGCCTGGGTGGCCTGGGCGCGGCCGATCTCCCCCCAGGTGCCGTCCGGGCAGCGGGCCGGGGCGGCGTTGTTGGACATGTTCTGGGCCTTGAACGGCGCCACGCGCAGGCCCCGGCGGCGGGCCAGCGCGCAGAGGGCCGTCGTCAGCCAGCTCTTGCCGACGTTCGACGCGGTGCCGAGGACCATGATCGCGGCGGGCATGGGGCTCCGGGGAGGTCCGTGGCATATCCTCCGCGCCCTCGATCGCCCACGCGGGCTATGGAGGTCCCCCCGACACCACGGAGGTCCCATGACCACCCCCCTCAAGCCCGGCCAGCCGGCCCCGGACTTCACCGCCGCCGCCACCGACGGCGAGCTCACCCTCTCCGCCCTGCGCGGCCAGCCCGTCGTCCTCTACTTCTACCCCAAGGACAACACGCCCGGCTGCACCACCGAGGCCTGCGACTTCCGCGACCTCTCCGCCGCGTTCGCCGAGGCCGGCGCGCGCATCTACGGGGTGAGCCAGGACAGCATCCGCAAGCACGAGAACTTCATCGAGAAGCACAGCCTGTCCTTCCCGCTCATCTCCGACCCCGACCACACGGTCCACCACGCCTACGACACCTGGGTCGAGAAGAAGAACTACGGTCGCACCTACATGGGCACCGAGCGCAGCACCTTCCTCATCGACGCCCGGGGCAACCTGGCCCGGATCTGGCGAAACGTCCGGGTGAAGGGGCACGTCGACGAGGTGCTGGCGGCGGTGAAGGGGCTCGCCGGGGCGTGACTCACCTCTGAGTCACGTCGTCGGCCGCAGCGAGATCCAGCCGTCCCGCAGGATGGGCGTGTCCTCGAACCGGGCCACGGTCCTGAACGGCACCAGGCCCTCCTCCACCCGATCGAGCACGCGCTGGACGAAGGGCTCCAGGCCGGTCAGGTCCGCGCCCAGCGCTTCGGCGGTTCGGTGACCGGGCGGCACGACCTGGAGGCGGCCGTCGTCCGAGCCAGCCTGGGGCGCCAGCCAGCCGACGGCGTCCTGCGCCAGCGTCGCCCAGGCCCCGCTCGCCGTGGGGAGCGCGGCGTCGAGGTCCGCGAAGGCCACCTGGCCGCCCTGCGTCGCCGCCGCGAGCGCGCGCTCCACCGCGGGCTCCAGGCCGGCGAGTGACCCGCCGAGGGTCTGCGACGACCGCAGCTCGGCGGAGACCACCGCCGCCACGCCGTCCTGCTCCGTCGGCGTGAGCCAGGCGACCTCCGGGCTCAACAGCCGCGCCCGGATCGCCTCCGCGCCCGGCCACGCCGCCAGGAAGTCGTCCCGGGCGACGGTGGGCTGCGGGTCCAGCCGGATCCACCCGCCGTCGGGGCGCCGCCCCAGCCATCGCCACTGGAGCCCCTCCTCGGCCGGCAGCGACAGCGCCACCTGGCGGGGCACCGAGAGCAGCGGCGAGGCCTGGAAGCTGACCTCGATCCGGGCCAGGGCGTCCACGAAGCGCTCCGGGGGGATGTCCAGGACCTTCGTGGGCAGCGCGCCGCTGGTCAGGTGCACCTTGCCGCGCGGGTCCATCAGCACGCAGAGGGTCAGCGGCTCATCCTCCAGCGAGAGGGCCAGCGGGGCGGGGGTGTCGGCGGCGGTCTTGAGCTTGTCGTGCCCGCCTGCGTCACTCTGGGGGGCGTAGAAGGTGTCCTCGCGGTATCCGCTCCCCTCCTCGATGAAGAAGCCGACCACGCCGTCATCGAGCTGGCCATGCTCCCCCAGGCGGACCGGGAGCCGCACGGTCGGGAAGCCCCGGTCCGCGCGCTCCGGGCGCTGCATGTCCAGGCGCAGGGCATTCCAGCTGTGGTCGACCGCAGGCAGGCCCTGCAGGCGCAGGTCGAGCCGGGCCCGGACCAGCGCGAGGGGCTGGCCGATGAGCATGACCTGGTGGGCGTGCTGGGCGTAGGCCGCCGGCTCGATGCGGGCCTGCGCCGAGTCCAGGGCGACGCGGAGGGCCACCACGAAGCCCTCCCCCAGCCCCAGCGCCGTCTGCACGAAGCGGCGCAGGGTGGGGTCGGCGATGTCCTGGGGGGGCTGCGCGGCGTCGCTGCCCGGGGCGGGCGCCCAGTGCCCATCGGCGTCGATGAGCCCCAGGCCCCGGCCGTCGGCGTCGAAGAAGAACAGGGCGCCGTCGAGGTTGTTGGGGACGACCCAGCCGCAGATGGGCCCGCGGTCGGGGTGGCTGTCGGACTCCACCTCGCCGCTCCCGGCCAGCCACCGCATCTGGAGCCGGGCAGGCTGCACCAGGCGCGGGGGCATCGACAGATAGCCCGCCAGATCGGGCTCCGACTGCCCGTGGGCGATGCGCAGGGCGCTCACGTCCAGGTCCTGGACCCGGCCGAAGTTGTCCACCAGCCGCAGCCGCCGCAGGCGCAGGGACCCGGCCCGCACGGGGTGGAACGCGCTGTGGGCCTGCACCGAGCCGTGCAGCTCCGACCCGACGGCCGCCGCCACCCGCTCCGTCAGCGCGACGTCCTCGGGGAAGGCCAGCGGGTCGGCGATGGGGAGCTGGAAGCCCTCCCGGTGCTGCAGCAGGGCCTGGTTGAAGCCGATCAGCTCCTGGCTCTGGGCGAGGTAGCCCTCGGACAGAGTCCGGAGCGCCTGGGCAAGCGCCGGTGCGGGGTCGTTCGGGTCGGTGAGCGCCGCCGCCCAGGTCAGCAGGGCCTCCTGGTTGGCCTCGAACCAGGCGTCGTTCTCCTCTGGCGCGGGCTGGTCAGCCTCCGCGACCCCGGTCGCGGCGAGGTAGCGCGGCGTCAGCCGCTGCTTCGCCCAATCGGTCAGCCGCTCCTGGAGCTGGCCGCTCGCGTGGGGGCTCAGCACCGAGACGCCCGTGTAGACGCTGGGGCCCCGCTGGAGGCGGGTCAGCGGGTCCTGCAGGTGCAGCTCGGTGGCGTCGGCGGGCAGGTCGTAGGCGGCGGTCACCGCATCGGGGCCCCAGCGCCACAGGTCCTGCGCCAGGGTGGGGTACAGCTCGGCCTCCCACTGGAGCAGCAGCGGGTGCCAGGGCTGGCGGGACCAGGCGTGGCAGGCCATGGCCTGGACGTCCGCCGGCGCCCCGTCGAGCCAGCGATCGACGTCCAGGACCCCGTCCGAGGACCACCGGGCCTGCGTGATGTCGTCCCAGAGGCCACAGGTCAGCAGGCGCTCCGGGTGCAGCCGGCCGTCCTGCTGGTGGCGCACGGTGGCCTCCACGGCGGGGCCAGTGATGAGCACGGCCGGCTCGCGGGGCTGCCAGAAGCGGCTGGACGGCGACCCGCGCAGCGCCGCCTGCGCACCCTGGGCCTCCAGGGTGGCCGACCACGCCGCGGTCTCCTGGGTTGTCTGGGCGATCAGCGCGGCGAGGCGCGCCGCGAGGGAGCCCGGGGCCGAGTCCCCCGCGTCCGCCGCCCCCGCGTCGTCCAGGGTCAGGGCGCCGACCTGCTCGGCCAGGGCCTCGACCTCGGGGAGCACGCGCTGCGCGATGAAGTAGCGCAGCAGGTCGGTGCTCGGCAGCTCCTCGCCGCCGCCGTCCAGGGGGTAGGTGGCCAGCATCAGCTTGGACCAGTCCGCGAACAGCGCGGCGCGGGCGTGGGCGAGCTGGCCGGCGGCGCGGTCGTACGCCTGCTGGAGGCCGTTCAGCGGGTCCAGGCGCTCCTGGAGGTCGTCGGGGGGCCGAAGTCCGGCGCGGGCGGCCTGCTGCGCGGCGTCTGCGGGCGCGCCCTCCAAAGGCTCCACATGGATCGCCCAGCGCAGCCCCCCGTCGTGGGCGACGAAGCTCGCCGCGTGCCGGGCCTCCCGCAGCCGGGCGCCGACGTCCACCCCGCCGTCCGCGAACAGGCTCTCCACGCCGAGGGCCTCGATCCAGTCCTCGATCGCCGCGCGGCGCGACCCGTCGATGCGGGCGGCGAGGTCGGCCGCCAGGGCCTCGTCGCTGGTGCGGCCCAGGGCCACGGTGTCGGCCTGGGGCGGCGTGAGGTCGGTCGCGGCGCCGCCCTCAAAGGAGAGGCGCGCGACGTAGAAGCTGCGCTGGGGGCGCGCGGCGGGCTCCGCGACGGTCCACGACCAGCGCTCCTGGAGCCCCTGCAGCCAGCCCTCATCGGGGAGCGCGGTGATGGGGTCGTCGTCGGGGCGGAGGTACCAGCCCACCAGGGTGTAGGTGACCGCCGCGTCGGGCGCGGTCACCTCGGCGTCGTGGAAGCCGAAGACCGTGTGGCAGTCCGGGTAGAACGCCGCGAACTTGGGGTCTCCGTAGCCCGCAGCGGTCAGGGGCTGGAGCCGCTCAGCCTGCCGCTCCGACCAGCCCTCGAAGGGCCAGGCGCGGCCCAGGTGACGGTGGGGCCGGCCGCCCTGCGCCCGAGGCACCGGGATCACCGTGCTGCCGCTGGCGTCGGCCTCGTCCTCGGAAAGGATGACGTCGCTCTCCACCATCCAGCGGCGCACCGCCGACCCGGACCGCCGGATGACCATCCACCGGTTCGGCGCCGCCGGGAAGCGGGCCCCCTCGTCGCTGTGGGCCCCCTCGGTCAGGGCGTCGGGCAGGGCCCAGTGCAGGTGGACGCCAGGCTGCAGGACGAGGTCCAGGTCCTGGAAGGGCTGGGCGGCGACGGCCTCGGCCAGGTTGGCCACGTCGCTGTTGTGGTCCCGCTGGCCGTCGGTCCAGGGCAGGCGGGTGAAGTCCGCGGTGGGCCGGACCACGTTCTGGGGGGCGTCGAGGACCAGCGCGTCCAGGTGGACGGGGACGACGAGGACGCGAACAGGCATGGTGGTCTCCGGCTCAGGCCAGCGTGAAGTCGACGAAGGGGACGCCCTCGATCATCTTGAGGGCGAAGTCGGCGCTGTCGGTCGCGCCCACGGCGGCGGCGAGGGCGGCGAGGTCCAGCACCCGGCGGTCCGCGTCCGCCCAGGGCACGGCCACCGCCGCACCCGCACCCCCGCTGGCGTCCCGGGGCCGCTTGACGAAGCCCGACCCCGACGGATCCAGGCCGAAGTGCAGGGTCTCGGGCTTGAGGTGGAAGCGCACCCCGCCGAGCGCGCCGCGGTAGCGAAGCATCAGCACATCGGGCCCGAGCCGCAGCGAAGGGAGCTGCTGAAGCGCCGTGGCGGTGGGCTCTTCAGCAGACCGGTCGTACGCGTCGGCGAGCAGCCCGGGGTAGGCGGAGACCAGCGCCGAGCGGATCAGGATCCCGCTGAGGGGCGCGGCGGCCGCGTCCCGGGCCACCACGTCCCGTCGATCCTGGTCGTGGGCGTGGTCCACCGCGCGCACCCGGCCCACGCTGAACGCCCCGTCCACCAGCGCGTCGATCCAGGTCGGGTCCACCTGGAAGAAGCGGATGGACTCCGGGGGCAGCAGGCGCTCGTGGGGCACCAGGTAGGGGAAGGGCACCGCCTCCAGGTCCCGGAGCGCGGTGAACCAGGCGTCCACGGCTGGGGGCAGCGGCCCGGGGTCGCCCTGGTCCAGCCCCCCGTCGCTGGCCAGGTGCGCGTGGGCGAGGGCCTGCTCCGCGCGGCGGAGCTGCATGCTGTGGGCCTTCTTCCACCGGAAGAGCAGGGTGGAGACGTCCTTGGCCGCCAGCATCAGGGAGCGACCCAGCTCCCAGGCCGCCGCGTAGCTCACGTCGAGCATGCCCAGCGCCGGGTCGAAGCGCAGCAGGCTGTCCGCCGCGCGGGCCGGCAGGGCCAGCTCCACGTCGTGGGGCTCGGGTTGGAGCGGCCCGCGGTACCAGGACGCGGCGCGGCCGCCATCCCGCAGGTGGTGGGCCAGGGGCACACAGCCCCGCTGGACCCAGGGCGCGGCGGCCTCGGGCAGCCCGCCGTCGGGGTCGGGCAGGCGCAGCGTCGAGGGGGTGCGGTCCAGGCCGGTGAGCGTCTCGGCGAAGCCCACCGGGGCGGGGCGGTTGCTGAACGACCAGCGCTTGAGGCTGACGAGGCGCACGGTGTCGCCGGCCTGGGTGAAGGCGAACGCCCCGCCGGACAGTCGGCCCTCCAAGGAGACGAGGTGGGCGGTGAACCGGCCGCGGGTGGCCCCGGGGATGCGGCCGCCGACCACCACGGCCAGCTCGGAGACGACGGCGTCGGCGGCGTCGAGGGCCTCGCGGCCGTGGGTGGCCCAGGCCAGGGCGTCGCCGGCCGGCAGCAGGGCCCGCAGCACCGCGGCGTCCACGTCGACGACGTGAACCCGGTCGTCGTCGCTCTGGGCGGCCTCCAGGGTGATGGCGGGCACGCCCAAGGCCCCGGAGGCCCGCAGCTCGGCCAGGGAGATCACCGACTCCTGGGCCTTCTCCCCAGGGGCGAACAGCAGGACCGCCAGCCAGGGAACGCCGGCTCCGGCCTCCCGCATCCAGGGCAGCGTGGGGCTCCGGAGCAGGACGTGGGGCAGCACGCCCTGGTAGTCGTCCAGCCCGCCGTCGGGGGGGTACACCCCGACGACGGCGTCCTCGGCCAGGGTGAAGCGGGGCCCGGCCACCTCGAAGCGCAGGGCCTGGCCGCCGGCCGCGCGGAAGGTGTGGGTGCCGTCCGCGACCACGGCCTGCTCGACCGAGACCGTGTACACCCCCGGCGCCAGGGCAGGGGTGTGCGAGGCGACGAACTGAAGCTGTGTGGCGGTGTCCGCGCTCATGTGGCGCTCCCGGTCTGCCGCTGGCGGACCACGGGCGGGTCCGGCAGGTTCTTTGCGTAGTCGGCCTGGATCGCGACGGGCAGTGTGAAGCCGAGGGCCTCGAGCGCGCTGTCGCGGAGGGGGTTGGTGTCGGTGAGGCCGACGCGCAGCGCCTGTCGCAGGGCCGCGTCGTCGAGGGCCGGCTCCACCAGGGCCTCGGGGGCCTCCCAGGCGAAGCGGCCGACCGTGGGCGCGCGCTCTCCGGCCAGGGCCTCGCGGGAGACAACCTGGGTCGCCCCGCGGGTGCTCGGCGCGCGGGGCGCGATGCGCAGGCCGGTCACCGCACCGGGGATGACCCGGGTGGCCTTCTTCGCGGCCTCGGCGGGCGAGGCCCACAGCGCCTTGGGCACCGCCTTGGGCGGCAGCGCGGTGACCGCGAAGTGCTCCCCGACCACCACCCCGTCCTTCCGGATGGTGACGGTCTGGGTGTTGCCCAGGGTGGAGAGCCCCATCGCCTTCACGCCCAGGCCATTCGGCACAGAGACCCCGACAGCCTCGTCCCCAGCGCTGGTCTTGAGCACCGCCGCGGTGATCGGGATCGCCGAGTCCGTGGCCAGGGCCAGCTCGGCGGGGTGGACCGTCCCCAGGTCGAGGGGGTCGGCGCCCGCGCTGGCCACCAGCCCGGAGAGCGCCCGCACGCTGCACACCCGCGCCTCCTCGGCCGGCAGGAAGCTCTGCCGGAAGGCGTCCCAGCCCAGCAGGGGCGGCGCGCCCTCCTTCGTCGGACCGAAGCCCACCTTCACCGTGATGAAGGCGAAGTGGACCTTCGCGGTCCCGGAGAACTCGGGCCCCCACACCTTCAAGGACGCCCCCATCGTGGCCCGCAGGGTGGGGTGGATGGTCTTGAAGACCAGCCAGATCGTGGTCCGATACGCCACGCTCATGGAGATATGGATGTCGGCGGTGTAGTAGTAGGGCTTCCAGGAGATCAGGAAGTGGGCGCCGGCCTTGAAGGAGGCGCTCAGGCTGCCGTCCTTCCAGGTGGCCTCCAGCTCCCCGCCGGCCATCGCGGCGTTGGGGGTCAGCGCGGCGTAGAGCCCGCCCTTGACCGAGAGCTTCGAGCTGACCCGCCAGTCCAGCCCCAGCCGAGGCACCTGCGGGTAGTGTGCGGGCACGGCGTACCGGGGGTGGTAGCCGCCGATGGTGAACACGAAGTCGCCCTCGTGCTCGCCCTTGAACCAGGCCGAGAAGGCCAGGCCCCCCCGCAGGCGACAGGCCCGGGAGATGAGGAAGGAGCGGTCGGTCAGGGTGGCCCGGACCGTCAACGTGCCCTCGTCGGGCAGGAAGCTGGCCTTGAGCGCCAGCTCCACCACCGCCAGCGGCGTGGCGGTGCTGCCCGGCACCGGCGTGGGCAGCACGAGGCTGGACAGGCCGAGCAGGCCGATCTCGGTCCGGCTCCCGAAGGCCACGGTCAGCAGCGCGAAGGAGTCGATGAGCTTGAAGCTGGTGAACTTGAGGCCGACCGCTACGAAGTTGTCGCCGGTGGAGGGCGGCAGGGTCTGCCCGATGCTGTGCAGGACCGCGCCGGGGTCGGCGGGCTGGGGATCGTTGTTCACCGCCGCGGCCACCAGCGGGAAGCTCTGCACCCCCTCGATGGCGGGCAGCACCAGGCGCCGGTTGTAGCCGAAGCCCGCGGCCAGCCCGGTGACGAAGAAGAAGCTCGGCCCCCCCAGCGGCACGTTGAGCACGCCGTAGAGGAACATCGAGGGGCGACCGTGCTGGACCGCGAAGCCGCCCAGCGCGGACAGCGTGAACTTCGACGCCTGCACGACCACGCTGCCGTTGTACTGGTCGTTGTACTGGTCGCCGTCCGGGTCGGGCACCCGCAGCAGGCGCCCGCGGATGGTGGTGCCGGAGCCCAGGGTGGCGTCGACGCCCAGGCCGTTCAGCGAGAACGTGGGCATGGGGTCGGACAGGGAGATGCCCACGGCCAGGCCGTCCAGGGAGAGGCTGAAGCCGGCCAGCGAGAACCCGCCCGTGAAGCCGATCCACAAGCGCTCGCTCTCGTAGGAGAGGCTGACGCTGGAGACGCTGACCGGGCCGAAGCTCTTCTGCACGGGGCTCCGGGTGGTGGGGTCGGCGGCGGGTGTCGTGGGAGTGGACTGGGCCTCTTCGGGGGCGGCGGCGGTGCGGGCGGCCCCGACGGTCAGCGGTCGCGGCGTGCCCCCGAGCACCAGGTCCACGGTCAGGGCAGGCCCGGCGGCCAGGTCCCCCGCCGGCAGGCTGTGGGACCCCGGCAGGGTGGCCAGGCCAGCGTTGATCGCGGCCACGGCCTCGGCGGTGAAGGGCGCTGAGGCGTAGACGGCGGAGAGCCCCCGCAGCGCCAGGGCCTGCGGGTCCGGCAGGCGGCTGCCCACCAGCGGCAGGTCCCCCAGGTCGATGTCCACGTTCATGGCCAGGGCGAGGGCGTAGTCGGTGCCCTGGGCGCCGCTGCGGGCCACGAAGCTGGCGTCGCCGTAGTTCACCGAGGAGGCGGTCAGCTCGAAGCGCTTCTCGGTGAGATCGTAGCGGATGCCCGCGGACTTGAGCCCCAGGTCCAGGCTCTCCGGGAGCTGGGGCAGGCCCAGGTTCAGGGCGTCGGCGATCTCGTCGAGGCCCAGGGGGTCGCCGTCGGTCTGCCACGCGGCGGTGAGGGTGGTGTCGGTGGTGTTGAGGTCGAGCTGGAGGGAGAAGTGCTGCTCGGCCAGGGAGAGGCCGCCCCGCGCGGCGAGGTCCCAGCCAGCGGCGGTCTTGGTGGCGATGACGTCCAGCGACGCCCGGAGCTGCCAGTCGAGCAGGTCCAGGTCCAGGCCGGCCCCGCCGAGCAGGGTGTAGTTGTAGCTGGAGCCCGCCCGGGTCACCTCGACCGCGAAGTCATGCAGGGTGACCGCGCGCAGGGCCTCGGGCGCGCCATCGGGGCTTCCCACCAGCCCGCCCACGAGCTGGCCCAGGGTCACGCCGCCCCGGTGCCGGCCGCCGATGGAGCGCACGCCCCAGCCGCTGCCGCTCTGCTCCAGCTCCACGGAGAAGTCGAAGGGGGTGACGAACACAGACTCAAGAAGTCCGGCCTGGGCCTCCAGCGTGACCCGCTTGACGCTGGCGCTGCCGAAGCGCCACACCGCGACGCGCAGGTCCAGCGGGCCCAGTTCCAGCACCCCCGGCAGCAGAGGCCAGGTCCCGGACGAGCCGACGACCAGCTCCACCTGGCGGACGGCCGGGGTCAGGTCCGCGACCATCACGAAGCGCTTCAGGCCGACGTCCGAGAAGACCGACGCCACCTCCGCAGGGAGGTAGTCCACGAAGCCCTGCCCGCCGGGCAGCGCCTCGATCATCTCCGTGGCGCTGACCACGGCCGAGGCGCTGGGGGTGGCGCGCACGGTCAGCGCCGAGGAGCGGTCCAGCTCCACCGAGACGTCCAGCATGTCGTCGAGGGTCGACCCGATCCGGACCGCGACCCTCTGTACCTCATCCTCGCCGACCTCGGGCACGCCGAGGGCCAGGGTGGGCGCGGAGAGGGTCAGGGTGAAGTCGTCGACGCCGACGCCGAAGCCGGTCGCGGTCAGCGGCGCCGCCATCATGCCCACCGGCAGCGGCCGCCCGGCGGCGTCCGTGAAGGGGCCGAACAGGCGCCTGGACGGCGCGAGATCCTCACCCAGGAGCTGCCCCAGATCGCTCAAGCCCGCGATGGTGGCGTCCCCCAGGAAGTACAGCCCCGGCTCCACGTTGACCGTGTCGGTCGGGTCTGTGCCCCAGGGCCACGGGGTGGCCTCGGTGGCGAACACGAAGCGCGCAGGGTCGGCCTCGATGGCGGCGAACGGGTACGCCGGGACGGCGGGGAAGCTGTCCGCGAACCGCCACCCGGTCGGCATGGTGGCCTGGACCACCGCGCGCACCGGCTCGCCAGCGGTCAGCCGAAGCTTGATCGACGCGGCAGTCTGACGGAGCACATCGGCGGCGCCGACGGCGACGTCCACCTGCTCCCCGGACTGTGCGATGTCGTCCTCGGCGACGCCGGAGATGAGCAGGCTGTCCTGCGCCCCCAGGCCGAGCGCGGCGCGCAGGGCGGTGAGGTCTGCCGCAGCCAGGAGGGTGTCGTCCAGGGTCAGGGCGCCGCTGCTGCGGGCCTGGGCCTTGAGGAGATCGGCGATCTCGGTGGCGGTCATGAGCGTCTGTCCTCACCCGGCCTGAACGTTGGCGTTGGCTTTGTCGGTGAACATGGCGTGGGCGCCCGGCCAGTTCCCGTCAAAGATGGTGCTGAGCCGGTTCGCCCACTGTGCTGCGGTCTCCTGCTGGTTCCCGAACGTCTGCAACTGCAGATGCCGCGCCAGGAACTGCTCGACGGCCTGGCACTGGGCGCGCAATCCCTTGACAGCATACGGAAACGCGGGGCCGAAGACCTGCCCCTGTGGGCTCCCATCCGAGAGGCGGGCCAGGGTGTCCTGGGGGTTCTGGGGCTGCTGCTGGTTGTTCATCCACAGCTCGGTGTTGTCCTCGGCGCCTGCGGTGGCGTCCTCCAGGTTCGTCACCTTCTTGTTCAGGTTCTGCGTGCCTTGTGCGTTGTCCGGGCCCCCTGCTCTCCCCATCTTGATGATCCGGTTCCCGTAGAAGCGGACCGGAATGTTCGAGTTCGTCAGATAGCGGCTGAAGCTGACGTCCTCGGCGGAGGCGATGAAGTACGGGCAGAAGTTCAGGTTGCGTTGAACGAGGTCGTTGACGTTCCAGAGCACGGCCTGCTGAAGGATGACCTCTGCGTTCGTGTTGTTGAGGGCGACTCGCTTCTGGGCGTGGTTCGTCCTCTGCTGCAGGGTGCGCTCCGCGGCAAAGGCATGCAATCCGACACAGACGTTGTTCCCGAGCTGGGCCTCGACCGCCTGAAGCGCGCCCTCCGTGGGCGACTGGTTCGGGCCCGCAGCGACCCCGAGCCCCACCACGTTGTCGTCTACGAGCCACGCGCCGCTCCAGTTGCTGTTGGCAAGTCTGTTGTTCCACAGGTGCTTGCAGAGCGCGATGGCCGCGAACCGACTGGCCCCGAAGCCACCCACGTCCTGCACCAGGGGGTTGACGTGCCACCCCACCACCACGATCGGCTGGTGCCCTTGTGGCGTAGGAATCTGGCCGAGCACGTTGCGGTAGTTCACAAGCTCCAGCTGGTGGACCAGGACGAACACCGGGCGAGTCGCCGCCAGGCGGACGGGGGTGTAGATCGGCGTGTCCCACAGCTCGGACTGTCCGGGGTTGTAGGCCGCGATCGTCTGCTGGATCCACTGAGCCCGCCCCCGGGAGAGGACGACCATGGGGATCTGAGTGACGCCGTTGAGACTCTGCGGGTTCAACACCGTCAGCTCGACATTCTGCCGAAGTCCTCCCATGCTGTTCTCGCGATTCGTCACGATCTGGGTGTTGGCCGTCTTGCGATCGGCGTCGTAGGTGTTGTTGTTTCCGTTGAAGTTCCGGGCGTTGTTGGCCGACAGCCTGAGCGGTCGGTACTTCTGGAGCGAGCTCAGGCTGCTCGGGTTGTATCGGGTGTCCGGCCCCTGCTGTGGTGGGTTGGGCTGCCAGTTGGGGCTCCCGTAGATCTTCGCAGGCATCTCCCCTCCCCTTACGCCGGCCCGGCGTCGCCGCCGCGCTCGACCACCAGCCGCTCCACGTCCGCCCGGACCGCCCGGACCTCCCAGGAGAACACCCCATCCGGTACAGTCCCATACACGGTGAACCGCCCGTCCTCGATGTCCTCGTAGCTGAGCAGGAAGGGCACCCGGCCCTTGGCGGTGAGCTGCACGGTGCGCCCCTCGGGCCGGGTCAAGGCCTCGAAGTACGCGGGCAGCGTCACGGTGGCCTCGCCGTCGACCAGCCGGGCCTCGCCCCGGTAGTACACGGCGTTCTCGGGGCCCTCCAGGCAGGCGTGGACCAGCTCCGCGCCCGCTTGTGTCGGGTGGGGGATGGAGAAGTACTTGCTCTCCGCCTTGAGGACGCCGGGGATGAAGACCTCGGGCTTGCCCCCGGCGTCGGTCCACATCAGCACGTCCATCTTGGTGGTGGCCAGCACCCCGATGAGGGGCGTCACGATGCGCATGCCCTCGGTCCAGGTGAGGCTGGTGTTCCAACGGCTGTCGTTGTAGGTGCGGCAGCGCACGTTGGCGTTGAAGGACACGCCGCGCTGGATGGTGGCCTCCTTGCGAGCGCCGAAGGAGAGCTGTCCGTTCACCTGTCGGTTGCTCGTGCTCTCCCCCGCCCGCAGGATCTGTCCCGTCCCCAGCCGCACGGTGTTGTCATCCCCGTTGCACACCGCGACCAGGATCCAGTTCGCGGGGACCTTCAGCATCGCTTTGTAGTAGATGAGGTGGAAGGTCACCGCCGTGTTGACGCCCCCTGGCGTGTGCTCGGCGTAGAGCGCGTCCCAGGCTCCCAGCACGACGCCGCTGTCGTTGGCCGAGATGGTCTTGGTGCCCAGCGCGGCGTCCCCCGCGATGTCGGACTTGGGCTGCTTGATGTCGACGTGCCCGTAGCCGAAGCTGCCCCCCTTGCCCATGCCGATCGCGATGAAGCGCTCCGACCACCGGAGCCGCCCCCCCTTGCCCGCCCAGCTCACCTCCCCGCCGCCACTCATCATCACCTGGGCGCGGGGGTAGTCCACCATCGCTCCGGTGACCATGCCCGTGGCGGTGTCCAGGGTGTCCCCCTTGGTGAGGAGCTGGCCGGAGCCCAGCTTCAGGGTGTGGGTGTCGCGGTTGCACACCGCGACGAGGACCCAGTTGCTGGGGACCGTGACCGCCTCGGTGTACCGGGCCAGGTAGAGCTTGGAGTCCCGCCCCGTCCCCGGCTGGTGCTCGGCGTAGAGCGCCTCCCACTGCTTGATCAGGACCCCGTCGGCGGTCACCGAGCGGGGCGTCCGGTCCCAGACCCGGTCCGCAGGCAGGTCGCTGGTGGGCATGTCCACCTGCACATACCCGTCGGCGAAGGTGCCGCCCTTGCCCATGCCGATCGCGAGGATGCGCTGGGTCCACTTGAGCCGTCCGTCCGTTCCCCCCCAGGTGATCGCGCCGCCCCCGCTCATCGTGTACTGCGCGGTGGCGTAGTCCTGCGCCGCCCCGGTCATCGTGCCCTTTCCGGTGTCGAAGGCCGAGCGCGGCGTGGTCGTGCCCAGGCCGACCTGCTGGCCGGCGGCGTACAGCGGCGTCTTGAGGACGGTCGCGCTCAGGTCGCCGTCCCAGTAGCCCGGCACGCCCTCGTAGCGCAGATGCACGTCCACCGCGCCCGCCGGCTTGGTGGTCCGGATGTCCGGGATGGTCAGCACCAGGGTCTGCCGGGGGGCCAGCAGCACGTCGGCGTCCGGGGTGAACACCCACTCCAGCGCCGCCGCGTCGTCGGCCGGCGGCGTCACGGTCCAGCCAGCGATCGTGGGCTTGAGCGCCTTGATCTGGTTGTCGTCGGCCAGCGCATGGTCCTCGTCCCCCCCGGCGAAGCCGAAGTGCAGCACCAGCCGGCTGGCCCCCTCGTTCTCCTCGCCCGAGCCCGCCACAAACCGCAGCCCCGGCTCCCCCACCGCCTGGGTGTTGGCCAGGTGCAGCGCCACCGTGGACGCGGTGGACCCGTCGTTGAGGATCTGGCCGCCGCCTTCGGCCGCCAGGTGAAGGGGGATGCTCCGGCGGCCCTGCCGGGACAGGATGGAGAGGTGCTGGTGCCGCACGCCGCTGAAGGCGGCGTCGTCGCCCTGGTAGCGCAGCCCGTCGTAGCTGTAGCGGACCCGGGTGCTGCGCGCGCCGCCCTCGCCGGACGCGCTCAGGCCGTCGATCCGCAGGGTCAGGCGCTGCTCCGGCGACAGCGCCAGGGCCTGGGCGCTGGCCAGGAAGAGGGACACCCCGCCGTCCGCCTGCGCCACCACCGCGCTTCGCCAGGTGGCGGGCGACACCGCCAGGGCGTCGATGACCGTCTCATCCACCACCCCCGGCCGGAAGCGCAGCTCCAGGTGGTGGGCCTCCGCGCTGGCCGCGGTGAGGCCCTCCAGCGCGAGGCCCCGCGCCGAGGTGTTGACCAGCTCCAGGGTGAGGGGCTCGGCGCCGTCGGGGTCGAGGATGGGCAGGACCTCGTCCTCGTCCGCGTCGTACAGGCTGATGTGCAGCGGGTTGGCGGCCTGGAACGCTTCACTCGCGGGGAGCGCCTGGGCGGGGGTCGTTGCCATCGTTCGAGACCTCGGGCTCGGGTTTGACCGAAGCCGTAACCCCGACCCGCGCCGCGTGGCGCCGGCCCCCGTCGCGGGCGAGCGTCGACGATCCCCACACCGTCGGGATCCTCACTTCAAATTTCAGCCCATTTCAGCAACTCTTTCACGGGCGTGACTCAGGATGGAGTCACGGGCACCGCGCCCCCTCGATCCGCAGCGTGTTGTTGTCCTCGTCGCACTCCCGCACGTACTCGGTGCCCAGGTACTCGTCCGCCGCCAGGATGAGCACCCCCTCGGCCACGTCCGAGGTCGCGATGCGGTGCCGGAAGCGCTGGCTGACCTCGCCGGGCTCCAGCACGTCGGTGGTCCAGTCGGTGGCCAGCCAGATCTGCTGGCTGCCCCGCTGGGCGTAGATGGAGAGCGGCACGCCGTCGCGCATCGTGGCCATGCCGCCGTTGCCCAGGGCCACGTCCAGCACCAGCACGCCGTCCTCGCACTCCAACGTACACAGCGCGCCGGTCGGCACCGCGTCGGTGCTGGAGCCGCCGGAGACCGGGTGGGGGTCCCCGCTGCGGAAGTTGTTGTGGATGGGCCAGTTGGGCGAGGGCGGCGCCGGCAGGGTCAGGTCGTCGTTGATGTTCGTGATGCTGTAGGCGTGCTGGTTCCAGACCTCGCGGTTGCCGAGCCAGTCGCCGTAGAGGCTGCCGAGCACGTACATCCCGGTGTTGCGGACCTCGTAGTGGCCGCCGCCGTTCACCACCACGATCTCGGTCTCGCCGTCCCCGTCCACGTCCACCACCGTGGGCAGCTCGTGCAGGGTGCGGGAGGTGTGGTGGGTGTCCTGGAGGCGCACGTCGCCGTTGGTGCCGTCGAACACCCACAGCGTCACCTCGTCGCCGTACACCACCTCGGGCCGTCCGTCCCCCTCGAAGTCGAACACCGAGCTGCCGGTGGCGTGGGAGCTGGCGTCGGTGACGGTCTGGCTCCACAGCAAGGTGCCGTCGGCCTCGTAGACCGCGTAGACCCCGGCGTCGGCGATGCCCACCTCGGGCGCGCCGTCCCCGTCGAAGTCCGCCACCGTGGGCGGGCCGCCGGTGCCCCCGCCGCTGAGGCTCCAGGTGGCGATGGCCGCGCAGCTCGCGTCGTAGATGCCCGCGTGGCCGTTGCCCACGACCACGAAGTCCCCCACCCCGTCCTGGTCCAGGTCCGCGATCGCGCCGAAGCCGTCCTCGTCCCCGGTGTTGCACAGCTCCAGCCCGGTGGCGTCGTAGACGGTGTTGCCGGCGATGACCTCCTGGAGGCCGTCGCCGTCCAGGTCCCCGACCACGGAGTTGAAGCCGATCTCGGGGTAGGCCAGGTAGCGGCCCTGGCCCGCCGCCCCGAAGGAGAGGACCGCGCCGTTGAGCCCGTCGACGATCAACGAGCCGACCACCACCTCCGGCCGACCGTCCGCCTCCAGGTCCGCCAGCACCGGGGCGTGGCCGCCGCAGCCCAGCAGCGCGTCCCAGGCCACCCAGCGCAGCACGCCGTCGGGCGCCACCGCCATCGGCACGCAGAACGAGCCCCCCTCGTTGGGCGGGGGCGGCGGGGCCATCGGCGGGAAGGGCTCCACCTGGGGGCCGCCGTCGGTGTCGATGGGCTGCCCCGAGTCCGAGGTCACCGGGGCGGTGTCGCTGCCGCCGCCCGGATCCGAGGTGTCCGGGGGTCCGCCGAGGATGACCGCCAGGAACACGATCTCGGGCTCCCCGTCGGCGTCCATGTCCCCGAGCGCGGCGTTGGAGAAGCGGTACGGGAAGAGCTGCGTCTCGTCGACGACGATCCGGTCCAGGCCCAGGTGCTCGTTGCCGTCCGCGCCGTTGATCACCCGCAGCACCCCGTGGGTGGCCGGCTCGCCGCGCTGGGTGGGGTCGTGGCTGATGACGACGATGTCGGGGGTGTCGTCAGCGCTGATCACCCCGTCGCCGTCGTCGTCGGTGAGCTGACCGACCACCGGGGCCATCAGGATCTCGCTGGCCTCCCCGAACTGGCGGAAGCGGGTGACGCTCCACTCGACCTGGGCGTCCAGCGTCCCGATGACCGGCTCGGAGAGGCAGGTCTCGTCGATGCCCACGGCGTCGGCCAGGTCCACGGGCTCCTCGTCGCAGGCCGGGCTGGGGGCCTCGCCGCCGTCCAGGCCGACGACGTCGATGACGGCGGTGTCCTCGATCTCGTCGTTGTCGTTCTTGTTGACGATGTCGTAGTCGACGCAGCCCGCGCACGCGAGCGCGCCGCCGACCAGGGTCGACCGGACCAGACTCCACGGGGCTCGCGTGGCCATCATCGGCGCTCCATCGAGCCGTAGTGTAGTCTCCTATGGCGCCCTTCGCATCGGGATCACGGAACGGCGCTCATCCACCGCAGGATGTGTCCGGCCAGGGCCTCGGGGGCGTCGTGGTGGAGGCCGTGACCGCCGTCCAGCTCCACCCGGTCCAGCCAGGCCAGGGCCGCCTCCCGCTCGGCGAGGTCGGGCAGGGCGACGTACCAGCTCCGGGTCCCATAGACCGCCAGCACGGGCGCGGTGATCCGCTGGAGCAGGGCGCGGTGGCGCCCGGCCACGAAGGCGGTGGCCGCCCGGGTGCGGTGGAGCGGATCCCAGGTCCACACGAAGCCCTCGGGGGTCTGCCGAAGGGTGCGGGCGGCCAGGCGCCGGGCGAGCGCGTCGTCCATGCCCGGGTTGAACCGCTTCATGCGCTCAGCCCCGTCGGCGATCGAGGGCAGGGGCTCGTGGGCCGGGGGGTGGGCGCGGTGGTCCAGGTGCACGCGGAGCTGGGCGGCGGCGTCCTCGTCGCTGATCCGGGGCGGGCCCAGGCCCTCGATCAGCACCAGCCCGCGCACCCGCTCGGGGCGGGCCCCGGCGTACATGCACGAGACCGTGCCCCCCATCGAGTGGCCGATGAGCAGGATCTCCCCGAAGCCCAGGGCCTCGCAGAGGCCGTCCAGATCGGCCACGTAGTCGGGGAAGTGGTAGTACGCCCCGCGCGGGACGTGCCCGCTGCGGCCGTGGCCGCGCTGGTCGGGGGCGAACACCGACCAGCCCGCCTCGGCCAGGGGCCGGGCCACCGCGTCCCAGGCGGCGCCCTGCTCCAGCAGGCCGTGCAGGATGACCACCGGCGGGCGCCCGGACGGGACCTCGGGCCCCCAGGCGCACACGCACAGCTCGAGGCCGCCGACGTCGACGAAGGACTCCCTCACTATTCCTCGAACCGATAGCCCGTGCCGTGGACGGTCAGGATGTGCCGGGGGTCGGAGGGCACCTTCTCGATCTTCTTGCGGAGCTTGAGGATCTGGTTGTCGACGGTGCGGGTGGTCATGTTGGCCGAGTAGCCCCAGACCTCCTCCAGCAGGGACTCCCGGGCGACGTCCTTGCCCCGGTTGGCCACGAGGTAGCCCAGCACGCGGGCCTCGTGGGTGGTCAGGCGGTGCTCGACCTCCTTGTTGCGCAGGACCCGGCGGCGGAAGTCGACCTCGACCTCATCGAAGGAGAAGGTGTCGGGGACCTTGTTGCGGCTGGTCTCGGCGGGGCGGCCCCGCAGGCGGGCCTTGACCCGGGCGATCAGCTCGCGCAGGGAGAAGGGCTTGGTGACGTAGTCGTCCGCGCCCATCTCGAGGCCGAGCACGCGGTCCAGCTCCTCGCCCCGGGCGGTGAGCATGACGACCTGGACCGCCGGGTGCTCGGCCTTGAGGCGGCGCAGCACGGTGAGGCCGTCGATGCCGGGCAGCATGACGTCCAGCAGCAGCAGGTCGGGGGGGCGGGCGATGACCGCGTCCAGGCCGTCCTCGCCGTTGTCGTAGTGCTCGACCTCGTAGCGCTCGTGGCGGAGCGCGGTGACGAGGCCCAGGGCGATGGTGTCGTCGTCTTCGATCAGCACGATGCGCGCAGCGGACTCCATCCGGTTGCTCCGAGGCCCAGGGACGGGGAAAGAGGGGGGTTCCGAAGAACAAGAGATATCAGGATAGCGGAAGCCTCACCACGAAGCGCGCGCCGCCGTCGATGCCCTCCCGGCACTCCACCCGCCCGCGCTGGCTGGCCATGGCCTCGGCCACGAAGGCCAGGCCCAGGCCGTGACCGCCCTCCTTGCCGCGCCCCGGGCCCTCCACGCGGGTGAAGCGCTCGAAGATGACCTTGCGCTTGGTGGGGGGCACGCCGATGCCGTTGTCGACGACCTCGACCACCGCGTGGTCGCCCTCCTGGCGCAGCCGCACCCACACCCGGGGGGCGATCAGCTCCTTGCGGCGGTACTTCAGGGCGTTGTCCAGCAGGCACACCAGGGCGTCGCGCACCAGGGCCTGGTCGCCGACGGCCTCGTCGATCTCGGCGAGATCCCACTCCAGGCCCACCCCGGCGGTGTGCATGCGGGGCTCCCACTCGTCGACCATGTCCTCCAGGAGCGCGCGCAGGTCGTAGGGCTCGGGCCCGGCGGGCTTGCTGGCCCGCGCGATGGCCAGGATCTCCTCGATGCGCTGGGTCAACCGGTCGGTCTCGGTGATGATGCGCTCGGAGAAGGTGGGGATGGTGGAGGGATCCTGGGCGCCGACGATCTCCAGGGACTCGGCCATGACGCGGATGCCGGCCAGGGGGGTCTTCAGCTCGTGGGTGACGCGGGTGACGAACTCGCGCTGCCGGTCGATGAGGGCCTGCTCCTTGTCCTGGGCGGACTTGAGGGCGAACAGCGCCCAGATGCCCAGGATGCTCATGGCCGCCACGCCGGAGGCCTCCCGCAGGGTGGCCCACTTGTTCGCGGTGCGCGCGGCCTCCAAGTACTCGGCGACCACCGCCAGGCGCAGGTGCGTGAGCATGCGCGGGAACGACGCGCTGGCCGCGATGACGCCGTCGTCCCCGCCCGCCACGACCTCGCCGTCGGCGGTGGTGACCCGCAGGCTGTCCCCCAGCTCGTCGGAGCGCTCCACCAGCTCGTCGAGCAGCGCGGGCTGGTCGAGCTGGACCGCGCCCCACAGGCCCGTGGCGTCCAGCCGCCCGAAGATGAGCAGGTAGGGTTGGTCGCTGTACTGGTCGTGCACGAGCTGGAGGCCCTCGGCGGGCGCGGCGTTGACGCTGAGCCGGTCGCGCACCTCCTGCCACCCGGCCAGGCGGCGCTCGGCGCGGCGCACCGCCTCGGCCAGGGCGAGGGCGTCCTCGTCGGCGTCGAGGTCCTTGAGGCGGGGCAGCACCGTCCAG
Source organism: Alphaproteobacteria bacterium (assembly GCA_020632795.1). Taxonomy (GTDB): domain Bacteria; phylum Myxococcota_A; class UBA796; order UBA796; family CAJQPC01; genus JACKEV01. Next base: position 95,496 of record JACKEV010000013.1, on the reverse strand, counting down.
CGCAGCACCTTGAAGGTCTCCTGGAGCACCGGGCCGTCCTGCATGGCGATGTCCTCGCCCAGGGCGCGCAGGCGGCGGGCGGCGAGGTCGGGGCGGCCGGTGGCCGCGAGGGCGTCGGCGCTGAGCACCGCGCGCAGCGCCACGCGCAGGGGGGCGTAGCCCAGGCGGGCGGCGTCGGCGAGGCGGGGGGGCACCACCGGCTCGGCGATCGCGTCCAGCGCGTCCTCGGGGCGGCCCTCGAAGAGCAGGAGGTCCCCGGCCTGGACCGAGGCGAACAGGGCCACCGCCGGGCTCTCGTCCTGGCGGCAGCGCAGCACCGCTTCGACCACCGCGTCGACGCCGGCCTCGGGGTCCACCGCGTGGGCCTCCGCCATGCAGGGGCTGCGGTTGATGGTGGGCAGGTCCTCGACCAGGGCCGGCAGGGGGTAGAGCATGCGCGGGGCCGCCCCGTCCACCCCGTCGATCTCGTCGCGCTCCCACAGGTAGTACCCGTCAAACCAGGCGCTGCGCTCCCGGTTGCGCAGCTCCCAGGCGGCGATCTCGGCGGGGTCGGGCTCGCTCTTGAGCTGCTCCAGCCACTGGCCGCCCAGCTCCTCGACGCGGGTGTCCCAGGCGGTGGCCTCGCGCACGGCGGCCCGCAGGGCGTCCTCCCGGGCCTCGGACTCCCGGTCCTGGTAGCGCAGCAGGGTGGTGACCAGGCCCGCCAGGATGAAGAACGCGACCACCAGCGAGATGCCCACCATCGCGCTCAGGTGACGGGCTCGGGTGTCCGGCGGTTGGATGGGCGCGCTCCGCTGACGAAGGGGTCGATCCTATCGCCTGCGTCGGTTGCGGGCGACCGGCCCGGGGCATTAGGAGCGGGCCTTGAGGGTCCGATCGGTGGACCCCCGACGGAGTCCCGAGGCACCCTGATGATTCGCCGCCAACTGCTCCCCGCCGGCCTCGCGCTGGGCGTCAGCCTGCTCGCCCTGGCCCAGGAGCCCGCCAAGGGCTCGCCCCGGGTCGAGGCCCTGCTCGCCTCCATGAGCCTGGAGGACAAGGTCTCCCAGATGATGATGAGCTACCCGCCCATCAGCAAGACCGATCCGGTCACCGTGGGCTCGGTGATCTTCGTGGGCAACCTGCTCAAGTCCGAAGACAAGGTCACCGCCCGGGTCGCGGATCTCTCCAGCCGGGCCCGGATCCCGCTGCTGGTCGCGGCGGACGTCGAGGGCGGCGCGCTGAACAAGCTGGGCTTCCTGCCCGGCCTGGAGGCGGTGCCCTCCAACCGGGAGCTGGGCGAGGCCGGCCCCGACGCCGCGCGCCTGTGGGGCGAGCGGGTGGGCCTGGGCATGAAGCGGCTGGGCCTGAACTGCGCCCTGGCCCCCGTGCTCGACGTGGCCGGCGCCGGCATGATGTACGACTCGGGCCGCAGCTTCAGCGCCGAGCCCCAGCAGGTGGCCGCCCTCGGCCGGGCCTACCTCGAGGGGCTCAGCGCCGCCGGGGTGGTCGGCGTAGGCAAGCACTGGCCGGGCTACGGCGAGCTGGCCACCAACACCGACCACCACCTCGTCGTCACCCAGCGCAGCCGGGAGGACGTCGCCCGCGAGGCCGGCGCCTTCGTGACCGTGGGCGACCGCATGGTGGGGGTGATGCTGGCGAACGTCGGGTACAGCTCCTACGGCGGCGTGCCGGCCATCCTCTCCAGGGATCTGGTGGACCAGGCCCACGCCCGGGGCTGGCTCACCATCACCGACGACCTGGCCATCGGGGCCCTGGCCGAGGCCACCGACGGCGACGCCGAGGAGCTGGTGCGGCAGGCCTTCCTGGCGGGCAACGACATCCTGCTGACCACCGCGCCGATCGACTGGGACAAGGCGCTGGACTACCGGGGCGTCGTCCTGGAGCTGGTCCGCAAGGATCCGGCGCTCACCGCCCGGGTCGACGACAGCGTGCGGCGAATCCTGACGCTGAAGGACCATATGGGCATCTTACGATGACCGGATCTTTCCACTGAACGTACGTTCAGACGACCGAACGTACGGTCAGCGAGCGCGGCGCCGAGATTCAGGTAAGAAGGGGATCACGGACGCCGCCTCTCCGATCTTCCCCTCCTCACCGAGATCTTCGGGAGGCGTCCGTCCGCCGTTCCCAGCAACCCGGCGCCAGCGCCACCGACACGGAGACCCTCATGAGCGACACGAAGACCTTCGTCTGGTACGAGCTGCTCACCAACGACCCGACCACCGCCCGCGCGTTCTACACCGAGCTGCTCCCCTGGACCGCGAAGGACTCCGAGCAGATGCCCGGCTACACCATGATCAACGTCAGCGGCACCGATGACGTGGTCGGCGGCCTGATGGAGCTGGGCGAGGACATGGCGAAGATGGGCGCGCCCAACCACTGGGCGCTCTACATCAACTGCGACGACGTCGACGCCGCCTGCAAGCGCGCGGAGAAGGCCCGCGGGAAGATCCTCATGGCGCCCTTCGACATCCCCGGCATCGGCCGCACCGCCATCATCAGCGACCCTCAGGGCGGCGTGTTCAGCCCCTTCAAGGGCGCGGAGGACATGCCCGCTGTGCCCCGGCCGCCGGACCACACCTTCTGCTGGTCCCAGGTCATGACCAAGGACGTGAAGGCCGCCGCCGAGTTCTACAACGCGGTGTTCGGCTGGGACGCCGAGCCGATGCCCCAGGGCGTCGTCTTCAAGGAAGGCGAGCGCATGGTGGCCAGCGCCATGCCCCTGCCCGAGGGCGCCCAGGCCCCGGCCCACTGGCTGAACTACGTCGCCGTGCCCGACGTCGACGCGGTGTACGCCAAGGCCGCCGAGCTTGGGGCGACCCGCTACCACGCGCCCACCGACATGCCCGGCATGGGCCGCTTCGCGGTGCTGGCCGACCCGACCGGCGCGACCTTCGCCCTGTGGACGGACGCGAGCGCCCAGGGCTGAGTTACTCCGGGGGCGTGATCGTCTCCGGCAGCGGGGCGCGGCAGACCTTGCTGCGCCCCGTTCGCTTCGCCGTGTACATCGCGTCGTCGGCCCGCTTGAGCCACTGATCGAGGTCCTCGTCGTCGCGCCGCTGGGCCACCCCGAAGGACGCGGTGACCCGCAGGCCGACGCCGGTGCGGTTCCAGTCGTGGGCGGCGATGCTGCGGCGCAGGCGCTCGGCGACGTCCACCGCGTTGTCCACGTCCGAGCCCGGCAGGAAGACCAGGATCTCCTCGCCGCCGTAGCGCACGCAGGCGTCGGTGTCCCGCACGCCCAGCAGCAGCAGCCGCGCGATGGCGGTCAGCACCTCGTCGCCCACGGCGTGGCCGTAGGTGTCGTTGATGCTCTTGAAGCGGTCGATGTCACAGAAGATGACAGAGATGGGGAGCTGGGCGTCCGCGCAGCGGTCCACCAGCGCGGGGAGCTGACCCTGGGTGAACGCCCGCGTCAGCAGGCCGGTGAGCGGATCGGTGTTCGCGGCCTGGAGCCGCTCCAGCACGCGCCCCAGGTGCTCCAATTCGTCCAGGCTCAGCAGGTCCAGCCTCAGGGAGACCGCGCCGATCTCCAGGTGGTCGCCCGGCCGCAGCAGGGCCCGGCTCACCGGACGCCCGTTGACCGCTGTGCCGTTGGTGGACCCGAGATCCTGGACGGTGACCTCGCCCTGCTCGTCGCAGGTGACCGCCGCGTGGTTCCGGCTGACCGAGGCGTCGGTGAGCACCAGCCCGCAGGTCTCCTCCCGGCCGATGACCAGCCGCTGGCCGCCGTTCAAGGTCGCGAACCTCAGCATGTCCCGGCCGGCCACCACGCGCAGGGTGGGGATCGCCACCCGGCGGACCCGCCGACCTCGGCGGAGCGACAGCTTCATCGTGACCTCAGGGAGATCGTCGAAGCTCGACCCCGAGTCCGGACCCGGGGGGGTGTTCTCGCCGTTGGACATGCTGGAGTGGAACCTGCTGGACCCTAACCCTACCGTAGCCGGATGTCGTGGCCAACCGGCGCAGAGGGCTAGCGCTCATTCTCCCGGGATAGGATGTGGAACTCCACGCGACGGTTGGCCGCGCGGGCGTCTTCGGAGGTGCCAGGCATCAGCGGGGCGCGTTCGCCGTACCCCTTCGCCTGGAGGCGGGCGGGATCGATCCCGGACTGCACGAGGTAGCGTCGGACCGCCTCGGCGCGGCGCTGGGAGAGGCCGTCGTTGTACGCGTCCCGGCCCTGATCGTCGGTGTGGCCCTGGACCTCCACCAGGACCAGCTCCGGGTGGTTCATCAGGGTCTCGACGACCTCGTCGAGCAGGGAGAACGACTCCTTCTTGATGACGTCGCTGTCCAGCTCGAAGAAGACCTTGTCGAGGATGACGACCCGGTCGCCCTCGATCTTCACCCGGGCCCCTTCCAGGACCACGTCGACGCTGGCGCTGCCGCCCTCCTCCAGCTCCACGGCCTTCTCCAGGGAGCGGTGGTCGGGGGCGCTGATCAGGATCGAGTACGCGCCGGGGGGCAGGGACAGCTCGGTGAGGCCGTCGTCGGAGCCGGGGATGCGCTGGCCGTCCTCGCCCAGCAGGCGCAGGGTGGCGGTCAGGGGACGGCCGTCGGTGTCGCGCACCATCACCCGCAGCGAGCCCGGGGCGACCAGCTTGTCCAGCCGCACGCTGTGCTCGTGGATGCGGGCCTGGGGCACCTCGAGCTGGAAGGTCTCGCCGGTGTAGCCGTCGGCGCTGACCGAGACCTTGTAGGCCCCGGGCTCCAGGGAGCGCACCAGCTCGCCGTCGCCCAGGGTGTAGCTGCCGGTGTCCGGGCCGGAGACGAACTCCAGCCGGGAGGGGGAGATCTGGTCGCCGGCTGCGTCCAGCACCAGCACCCGGGTGGGGGTGAGGTTGCCCTCGGGGCAGCCGTCCTGGTCGTCCACGCCGTTGAGGTCCTCGGGCTGGTCGGGGCAGAGGTCGTTCTCGTCGGAGACCCCGTCGCCGTCGCGGTCGGGGGCGGTGCTGACCGGGGCCGCGGTGTAGAGGGCCGAGCCGCCGTCCTCGCGGGGGTTCCAGCTCACGCCGAGCACCGCGCGCACGTCGGGCGCGCCCACCCCGCGGGAGATGCCGCCGCCCACCCCGGCGTGCACGATGAGGTCCTGGTAGGGGCGCAGCCGCACGCCCGCGAGGGCCTCGGCGGGCCGGGAGCCGATGGTCCCGCCGCCCAGGATCAGCTCGCCGTCCAGCTCCAGGGAGGCGTCGATGGCGTCGGTGATGGCGTAGTTGGCGCCCATGCCCCAGTCCAGCCGGGGGCCGAGGGTCAGCTCGTCGGGGAAGACCTGGCCCGTGCCGCTGCGCAGGCCCAGGTCGGCCACCGCCAGCAGCCCGCGCCACTGGTAGGAGCCGACCGCGCCCGCGCCCACGACGGTGTGGGCCTCGCCCAGCCAGGCGGCCTCGTTGCCGGTGGGCACGTCCCAGAAGGCCCGCGCCGCGACCCCCAGGCCCTCGCCCTGGCGCTCGATGATCTCGCCCACCCCCATGACCCGCGCGTCGCCCACCAGGCGGAAGCCGTCCACCGCGTAGCCGGTGGAGGCCAGGTGCAGGGGCAGGTCCACGCCCACCCGCACCCGGGGCAGGTTCACCCAGCCCACCAGATCGGCGGTGGCCACGTTGGACAGGATGGGGAAGTCCTCGCGCCCGTCGGTGTAGCGGTAGATGAACGGGTCGTGGGCGTAGTTCATCATCAGCGAGCCGCCAGCGGTGAACGCGGGGCCCACGGTGGTGTCGTCCAGGGTGAAGAAGCGCTGGCCGTCGGTGACCGGGCGGAAGCGCTGGGCGTTGATGGCCTGGCCGGCGTCCTGGGCCTGGGCGGGCGCGGACACGCCGGCCGCCAGCAGCGCCAGCAGGCCCTTGCGCCGCCGCGCCAGGGCGATGAGCGAGAGCAGGGCCGGCCACAGCGCGGGGGCCGCGGGGTTCACGTTGCAGGCGCCGCCGGTGAAGTTGCCGCCGGTGAAGGTGTCGCCCTGCAGCGGCGGGTCGTCGTCCTGCTGCTCGGGGCGGTCGCAGAGGTCGTCGTCGACGGCGTCGAAGACGTTGGGCACGCCGTCGCAGTCGTCGTCCTCGTTGCAGGGGCCCTCCTCCATGTCGCCGACGCCGTCGCCGTCGGTGTCCGGGTCCAGCGGGTCGGAGCCGCAGGCGTCCTCCTCGGCGTTGGTCAGGCCGTCGCCGTCGGCGTCGCCGGTGGGGCCGTCCTCGTCGTCGGTGTCCTGGTAGTCGGGGATGCCGTCGCTGTCGTTGTCGGCGTCGGGGCCCTCCTCGCGGTCGGAGATGCCGTTGTCGTCGGAGTCGGTGTCGATGGCGTCGGGGATGCCGTCGCCGTCGTGGTCCTCGGCGCCCTCCTCGGAGTCGTAGATGCCGTCGCCGTCGCTGTCGCGGTCGCAGAAGTTGGGTTCGCCGTCGCCGTCGGCGTCCCGCAGGCCGGGGATGGACCACTCGAAGGCGTCGGGCAGCGTGTCGCGGTCGGAGTCCCCGCCCCCGCTGCCGTCGTCGGCGACGTTGCCGTCGCGGTCGCACTTCTCCTCGATGGCGTCGGGGATGGTGTCGAGGTCGGTGTCGACGTCGTCCTCGCCCACCTCGGGGTCGATCTCCCAGTAGTCGACCTGCCCGTCGCTGCTCCAGTCCTCGTCGCCGTCGTCGATCCCGCCCCCGTCGGTGTCCGCGACGTTGGCGTTGGTCTTGGTGGAGGGGTCCAGGTCGGGCAGGAAGCAGCCGGCGTCCAGGTCGGTGTCGACGCCGGGCTCGTCCACCCCGCGCTCCAGGCCGTCGGGGAGCCAGTCGCCGTCGGAGTCGCAGGCCAGGGGGTCGGTGGAGATGAGGTCCTCGCGGCCGTCGTCGAGGCCGTCGTCGTCGGTGTCGGCGTCGTCGGGGTCGGTGCCGAGCAAGGCCTCCTGGGCCTCGGTCAGCCCGTCGCCGTCGGCGTCGAGCACCAGCACGTCGGACCAGGCGCCGGGCAGGTCGCTCATGTCCAGGCCGGCGACCAGATCGGCGTCGTGCACGATGGACTGGCGGCTGTCGGCGGTCATCGGGGCGAGCCGGAACGCCGTCAGCTCCCCCAGCTCCAGCTCGAACTCGAGGTCGGCGCGGTCGATGGCCAGGTCGATGGTCCAGTCCACCTCGCCGTCGAAGGTGGTGTTGGCCTCGGCGGTGCGGGCCGCGCCGTCGCTCAGGGGGTCCGAGGAGTACACGTACACCTGGCTCAGGTCCGCCCCTGCGCCACTGTTGCCGTTGTTGTTCCGGTAGAACAGCACCGTGTTGTCGCCCAGCGCCGAGCCGGAGAACGAGACCGCCAGGTCGATGGTGTCGAGGTCGCCGTCGGTGTCGAAGGCGAAGGTCCACGAGCCCGGGAGCAGGATGTTGCCGGCCTGGGCGGCCCAGGGGCTCTCGCTGATGCGCAGGCGCAGGTAGAGGGTGTCGGCGTCGGCGTACCAGAAGCCCACCGGGCTGACCGCGCTGCCGACCAGATCCAGATAATCCGCTGCGAAGCTGGTCTGTACGTCACCGGGGCTGTCCTCGATGGGGGCGCCGTTGCGGGTCAGCGGGACCCACTCGGACGCCGCGGGCCAGGCCAGGGCCGGCGGGGCGGAGAGCAGGAGCAGGAGGGGGGTCATGGCGGGGGCTCCGGGGACGACGAGGCGGGATCTCTCAAGTAACACATGAGGAGGGGTATTGTGAAGTCAAGAGATGCGAATCGCTGCGCTTTCGAGCTACGAGGACGTACTGAGGAGCCCCTATGTCATCCACTCCCCGCCCCGCGTCCACCGTCGTGCTGCTGCGGGACAGCAGCGCCGGGCCCGAGGTCTTCATGGTGAAGCGCTCGGCGAAGAGCGCCTTCATGCCCCACGTCTACGTCTTCCCCGGGGGGCGCGTGGACCCCGACGACGCGGCCGTCCCGGCGCAGGGGGGGGCCGACAACCGCGACCGCATGGGCATCTCCGACGCCGACGCCTACATGATCGCGGCCATCCGGGAGACCTTGGAGGAGGCCGGCGTGCTGCTGGCGCGGGGGCCCCTGGACCCGGGCGACCGGGACGCGGTGCGGCTGGGCGAGCGCCCCTTCGCCGCCCTGGCCCGGGCGCGCGACTGGATCCTTGACCTCGACCGCCTGGTGTACTGGGCGTGGTGGATCACCCCCGAGGTCGAGCCCCGGCGCTACGACACCCGCTTCTTCGTGGCCTCGGTCCCCCGGGGCGTGGACGCCATCCACGACGACCACGAGGTGGTCGACTCCGCCTGGTGGACCCTCGACGAGGTCCTGGCCCGCTTCGACGCGGGCGCGTTGAACCTCGCCCCGCCCACCTGGATCACGCTGCACGAGCTGTCGACCTTCACCCGGGTGGAGGACGCCCTCGCCGCCGGCCGTCAGCGGCGCCCCCCAGCCATCATGCCCCGGGCGAAGCTCAACGAAGACCACAGCGTCTCCATCCTCCTGCCCGGCGACCCCGAGCACCCCTCGGACACGCCGGTGGAGGGGCCCACGCGGCTCACGCTGCGGGCGGGGCGGTGGTTCGTGCATCGCTGATGCCCTCCCCGCTCGGCTATCGTCTCCCCCATGCTCCCCCTGCTCCTCCTCCCCCTGGCCCAGGCCGCGCCCACCCGGCTCCCCCCGGAGAAGCCCGCCGCCACCGTCTGGGAGACCGGCCGCAGCGACGCGCGGGTCATCGTGAAGCTGGCCGAGGGCACGGAGGGCACGCCGACGCTGGAGGGTGCGACCATTCATCCCCTCTTTCCACGGGATCCTGCGATCCTCCGTGCTGAGCGCAAGCGGGTGGACCCCGAGGGGCGGCTCGCGGACCTCACCCTGTACTACGTCGTCGAGGTCGCCCCCGGCGCGGGCCCGGCGGCGGCCGACGCCTTCAACGCCGAGCCCTGGGTCGAGATCGCCTACCTCGCGTTCCTGCCCCAACCCCCGCCCCAGGACATCCCGCCGACCACCCCCGACTTCACCGGCCAGCAGGGCTACCTGGGCCCCGCCCCCGGCGGCTTCGGGATCGACGAGGCCGCCCGCTGGCCCGGCGGGGACGGCGCCAACGTGGCCATCGCGGACCTGGAGTACGGCTGGGAGACCGGCCACGAGGACCTGGCGCGCGTCGACGCGGCCACCACCTGGGGCCTGGACACCGACCAGTACCGCTTCCACGGCAACGGCGTGCTGGGCATCCTGCTCGCCGGGGTCAACGGCTACGGGGTGGACGGCATGGTGCCCGAGGCCGACCCGGTGGTCATCTACCCCTACACCCCCGAGGGGGAGTACAACCTGCCGGCGGCGATCAACGGCGGCGTGGCGATGCTCGACCCCGGCGACGTCCTGCTCATCGAGCAGCAGATCGTCGCCGAGGGGGACTACGCCCCGGTCGAGGCCGACCCCGCGACCTTCGACGCCATCGCCCTGGCCGTGGCGGCCGGCGTCGTGGTGGTGGAGCCAGCGGCGAACGGCGGCCAGGACCTGGACCACAACAAGTGGGAGGGCTGGTTCGACCGGGGACTTCGGGACTCCGGCGCCATCCTGGTCGGCGGCGGCGCGAGCCCCGCCTCCCCCGACCAGGACGCCCGGACCTGGGTGCGCTACGGCTCCTGCTACGGCGCGCGGGTGGACGTGCAGGGCTGGTACGACTTCGCCATCGCCTCCACCATCAACGGCGACGTGCCCAGCCTGGCCGACCTCTACTACCCCGACGGCGACAGCGCCCAGGCCTACACCGCCAGCTTCGGGGGCACCTCCGGGGCCTCCCCCCAGGTCGCGGCGGTCGCGGCCATCGCCCAGTCCGTGTCCATCGCCTTGCGGGGCGAGCCCTTTGACCCGCTCACCCTGCGGGCGCTGATGGTCTCGACGGGCACACCCCAGCCGAACGACGCCGACGGCGAGGCCCCCGCGCAGCACATCGGGCCGCAGCCGGATCTGCGGCGCCTGCTGCGGGTGGGGCTGCTGCCGTAGCGCCTCAGGCTGCTGGAGTCCTCACCAGAGCGCCCCCAGCACCAGCCTCGGGTCGGGGTAGTCCCGCAGCGCCCGCGCCCGCTCCTCCGGCGCGACCACCCCCGGCAGGTCGTGGGTCGTCGGCCGCACCCGGGAGAGCTGGAAGTGGACATGGGGCGGCCAGCCGCCGTTCTCGTGCGAACCGCCGATCCAGCCAAGCACCGCGCCCTTCTCCACCCGGTCGCCAGGCCGCCAGCGCTCCACCGAGGCCCGGGAGAGGTGCCCGTGCAGCGCCCAGAGGGGGGCGCCGTCGAGGGTGTGGGCGGTGATGAGGGTCGGCCCGTAGTCCCCGGGGGCCGGGTTGACGCCGAGAAAGGCGACCTCGCCGTCGTCGAAGGCGTGGACCGGGGTGCCGGGCGGCCCGCCCAGGTCCACGCCCACGTGCAGGCAGCGCCCCCCGGCGAACAGGCCCTGCGTATAGAGCGCCGGGCGAAGCTCGTCGTACCGCCCCACGGCCCACGGGCCGGGCGCTGCAGCAGGCGCGTCGCCGGAGAGGTCCAGCACCACGGCGTCATCGGGCATCAGGACCACAGGATGGAAGCGCATGGGGCCTCACGTATCCTGTCGCAGAGGGCTGATCCCGATCAGCTCGGAAGCGCCGCCCCGATCCCGCCGACCCGCCTCCCGTATCCTTGGAGGCTCCCGCCACCTGGAGCCCCCATGTCCGTCAAGCGCATGCGCCCGACCTTCCAGATGGTCGTGCCCCTGCCCCCCGTAGAGGTCCTCCAGCGGGTGCGCGAGGCCCTGGACGAGCCCGAGTGCCTCTGCGCCGGCACCATGGGCGGTCACGGCTTCGAGCTGATGGTCGACGAGATGCACCGCCACTTCTGGTCCCCCTGGCTCACCGTAGAGGTCCGCCCCCACGACCAGGGCGCCAAGCTCTGGGCGCGCTTCTCCCCCCAGCCCCAGGTGTGGACCCTGTTCATCGCCCTGTACGCCACCACCGCCGTCATCGGCATCGGCGGCGCGGTCTACGGCATGGCCCAGGCCACCCTGGACCAGACCCCCACGGCGATGTGGGCGGTGCCCGCCGCGGGACTGCTCGCCCTGATCATCTACGTCAGCAGCTTCGTGGGCCAGGGCCTCGGCGGCGCCCAGATGTACGTGCTGCGGCGCTTCCTGGACCAGTGCCTGCCGCCGCCGATCCCCAACGCGGCCTGAAGCGCGGCTATCCTCCCCCAATGGGAGGACCGATGCGCGCCCTGCTCCTCGCCCTGCTCGCCTGCCGCTGCGGTGAGGCCCCCCAACCTGCCGACAGCGCCCCCGACAGCGCTCCGGAGGCGCGCTGCACCGAGCCCGCCTGGGACGGCCAGACCCTGCGGATCGACGCCTGCTGGTCCATCGTCGCCCCCGACGCCGCCACCCGCCCCATCGCCGAGCGCCTCGCCCGCGGCGACACCCTCATGGGCTGCGAGGACGAGCTGCCGCCCCTGCCCGTCGTGGACGCCACCGAGGGCCCCGCCATCGTCCTCTCCATCGACGAGACCCTGCCCGCCCAGGGCTACCGGGTGGACTGGACCGAGGACCGGGTGCTGCTCACCGGGGGCAGCGCCCAGGGCCTGCACTACGCCGCGCTCGACTGGGTCGCCAGCCTCGACGCGGTGCACCTCGAAGGGGGCGCGCGCTGGGCCCCCGACCCGGACAGCCCCCTCGGCCCCCTGCCCGCAACCTGCTCGGACTACGACCCCACCTGCGCAGCGGGCGAGGCCTGCTGGGACGGCGCCTGGACCCCGGTGATCGAGGTGCGCTGGGCGCCCCAGACCGTGGAGAACGCCCCGGACATCGACCGCCGCCTGGGCTTCGCCGCGTTCAAGGGCAGCCAGAACGCCCACTTCCTGCCGACCTTGATCTTCTCGGAGCTGGGCCGCTGCGAGGACCCCCAGGACACCGCGCCCTTCTGGGAGGCCACCCTGGGCTGCGACCGCCAGGGCGTCCTCGACGATGAGGGCTACGACCGCTGCGCCGAGGTGCGCCTGCGCCTGGACACCCTGGTCGCCGGGCGCTTCACCCATGCCCTGGACGAGGGGCTGCCCCTGCACGTCGGCGACGCCGCGCAGGTGGCCACCGGCTGCGACGGCGCCCGGCTCTACGACGACCTGCGCGCGTACCTGGCGGAGCGCCACGTCGCCCTCGTGCCCACCGTCTTCGGCCTGGAGACCCGCACCCCGGAGACCCCCATCGCCGGCCGCCGCATCCTGGAGGACGAGCCCTCCGAGCTGTGGGGCCGCGACGGGGACGCGACCCTCTCCGAGGGGCTGGGGGTCACCCGGGACCTCCTGGCCTGCGCGGCGGGCGGCTCGGTGTTCCTCGCCCCCGACACCTGCGAGGCCCTCGACGCCACCGGCCACGTCCCCGAGCCCCTGCCCGTGACCCCCGTGTACGACACCGACACGCAGCCGGTGAGCGAGACCTTCCGCGACTGCGGCCTCTGGGAGCTGTGCGCGGTGGCCGCCGACTGCTGGGCGCCGGTGGACGGCCTCGACGGGCTGGCCCTGGGCACGGTCGAGACCTGCTCCAACCCCGCGCTGCGCCTCCGCGTCGACCCCGACGGCGCCTGGTACGTCCTGCACTTCCGCGCCTCGGTGCGGGAGAACGCCGACCTCAGCGCCAAGGTGGTCGTGCGCACCACCGAGGGCCTCACCGAGGCCATGACCGTCGAGGTCCTGAGCACCCTGGCCGAGGAGAACGAGTACCTCGACCCCGTGCCCGACCCCGACCCGGAGCGCCCCGACTGGGTGCGTTACAGCCTCGTCTTCCGCAGCCCCGCGCCCGACCCGCGGGTGCAGGAGGCCTTCGTGCAGCTCCTGGGCGTGCCCGGGGCGGACGTGCGGGTGGACGACCTGTTCGCCGCCGAGGTGGGCGGGCAGCTCCGGGCGGTGGACGGCGACACCCTGACCGTGGAGGGCCTCGACTGTGTCACGGTGCACGACGCGGCGACCTCGCCCCTCTCCGTCACGCCCTGGTACGACGCCGAGGGGGCGGTCAGCGGGCCCCTGGCCGCGATCGAGGTCCCCTGCGCGACCCCGGGGCAGTCCTACACGGTGCGCTACCGCACCTTCACCGGGGCGAGCCTCTGGCCCGGGGTGGTCACCCGCCAGAACGCCTGGACCCTGGCCCCCGACCCCGCCAACCCCGCGTTCTGGGCGCACGCCACCGGCCCCGACGCCCAGCTCACCGCCCTTGGCCCCGACGACCTGCTGCTCGTCTCGGACCTGGGGGGCGAGGTGCGCGGGGTGGCCCGCGCCCCGGAGATCCTGGACTTCACGCCCGCCGAGACCCTCGCGTCCCTGCACTGCCGGCTGGTGGAGCCGATCTGCCCGGACTGTGTGCCCTGCAGCGCGGCCCTCGCCGCCGGCCAGCCCTGCGCCTGCGGGGACGAGACCCCAAGCGCGGCCCCCCTCATCGCCGGGGACATGTTCAGCCCCTGGCACAACGGCGGGGACAGCGCGGGCGGCGTGATCGGCCGGGAGGGCTACCAGGTGCCCTTCGGCGGGGTGTGGGGCGGCACCTGGACCGCCCGGCAGGACCTGCCGGCGAACGCCATCTTCCTGACCTGGTGGCACTTCGACGCCCGCAAGGCCGGCGCCGCCATCGCCGGCTGGGAGACCCTGCACGGCTTCGTGGAGGACTTCAGCGGGGACGGCCGGGCCACCATCGGCGCCTCCGCCTGGGATCCCGACAACCAGCGGACCTGGGCCGCCCTCGCCGCCGGGGCCGGGCGCACCCACGACCTCGACGTCGCCGGGGTGGCCCACTACGGCTGGGGCACCGACGCCCAGGCCCCCCGGGTGATGCTGCAGGCGGGCCGGGTGTTCTGGCAGCCCGGCTGGGCCTTCGTGCGGGGCTGGACCCTCTCCGACGACGCCGCCCTGCCCGGCGGGGACGAGACCGCCGCCACCCGGGTCGAGGGGGCCACCTACGGGGACAGCGACGAGTTGCTGTGGCCCCGGACAGGCCGACGGCTGCTGCTCGACAGCGACGCGGCCTCCTGGGAGGCCGACGCCGTCGAGGTTTCGGGAGAGCGCCTGCTCATCCGCCTGCACGGGGCGCTGCCGGAGGGGTGCGCGGTGCGGCTGGAGATCGGAGACGAGGCGGCGACGCGGGTCCCGGACACCGCCGAGCACCGGGCCTGGTCGCTCTCGGTCCCCCGGACGGCGGACACCGCCGCCCCGCGCCTGGTGTTCGAGGGCTGCGCGGGCGGCGTGGTGGACAGCGTGGCGCTGTACGCCTCCCGCCCGGTGGTCGACTTCCCGACCCGCTTCGCGCCGGAGGGGCTGGCCGCGTGGAACAGCGAAGACCCCGCCGACGCCCGGAACCGGATCTGCGGGGACCCGACGGACGGCGGGTGCCTGAACCCGGCGAGCTGGGAGTGACGCTCACAGCGCCTCGAACGACACCAACTCCCGACGGTTGTCCCGCTCCGACCAGCTGACGCTCAGGCCCGGCGCGGCCCCCAGCAGCAGCCAGGCGTTGCCCTCGTCCCGGGCCTGGATGCCGGGCATCACCTGCCCCTCGGGCAGCGGCGGGCCGGCCGGCACCGTGAACGCGCGGCGCAGGGCGTCGGGCTCCCGGCCGCTCGGCTGGCAGGCCAGGGTGCGCACCGGCAGGGTCTTCGCGGTCACCGTCCGGCAGCGCAGGGTGACCGGGTCGTCCACCGGGTGCAGCTCCCCCTCCGCGACGTAGCTGAGCTTCTGCACCTCGAGGACCGCGTGCTCCGGGTCCTGCCGCCACACCCCCTCGAAGCGCCAGAGCTGCTCCGACTCCGACGCCTCGTGGTGGTGCTGGCCGTCGTGGGACTCGTACTCGCTGACGTCGTGGGATCGGTGGGTCTTGAGCTGCGCGGTCCCGGTCATCACCCCCTGCGGGGAGAGGGTCAGATCGAGCTGGCCGCGCTCGCTGTCGGAGACCACCCGCTCCATCGTGATGTAGCCCCGCCAGCTGTAGCTCAGCGCCAGGCGGTACGTCCCGGCCGCGACCTCGGGGGAGACGACGCTCTCCCCGACCTCAGGGCCGAGCACAGGCTCCGGGGCCGGCGTCGGCTCCGAGGCGGACAGGGTGCAGGCGAGGAGCATCCACCACATGTTCCAAGGATACCCCAATCGGCTGCGCTGTATGCTTGCTCCCTCTCCAGGAGCAGCCATGACCCCCGCCGACCGGCGCATCGCCGACTGGCAGGCCCGCGGCCAGGACCTCGACGTGTTCGGCCGGCGCCTGTTCACCGTCACCGAGGGCCCCGACGACGCCCCCGATCTGGTGGTCCTGCACGGCTACCCCACCTCCTCCATCGACTTCGCCGCCACCCTGCCCGCGCTCTCCGCGCGCTACCGGGTGCACCTGCACGACCACCTGGGCTACGGGCTCTCCGAGAAGCCCGCCGACTACAGCTACTCCCTGATCGAGCAGGCCGAGCACGCCTGCCAGAGCTGGGTGCAGCGCGGCGTCACCGAGGCCCACCTGCTCGCCCACGACTACGGCACCAGCGTAGCCACCGAGCTGCTGGCCCGCCGGGAGCGCGGCGGCCTGCCCGTCACCCTGCGCTCGGTGACCCTCACCAACGGCAGCGTGCTGCTGGACCTCGCCAAGCCCCGCCTCATCCAATGGATCCTGGCCGGGCGCTTCGGCCCCACCGTCGCGCAGCTCGCCGGCTACGGCACGTTCCGCCGCAACCTGCGGGCCACCCTCTCCGACCCCGGTCTCATGCCCGAGGACGAGGTCGCCGCCAACTGGACCCTGCTCACCCGGGACGGCGGGCGGGACGCCATCGCGCCGATCTCCCGCTACCTGCACGAGCGCTTCAAGTTCATGAACCGCTGGGTCGGCGCCCTGCGACGGCTGGACCTGCCCACCCACATCCTCTGGGGCGACCGCGACCCCGTCGCCCGGGTGGCGGTGGCCGAGGGCCTCGCCGAGCGCATCCCCGGCGCGACGCTGACGTGGCTGGAGGGCCTGGGCCACTACCCCATGGTCGAGGACCCCGCGCGCTGGAGCGCTGGCGTGCTCGACTTCCTCGCCCCCCTGGACCCATGAGCGCGTCCCTGCTGCGGCTCTCCGCCTGCACGGTGAACCTGGACCAGGGTCGGGTCCTGCGCGCCGACGGCGGGCTGGTGCGGCTCACCACCCGCGAGGTGGAGCTGCTGCGCTACCTCGCCGCGCGCCAGGGCCAGGACGTCACCCGCGAGGAGCTGCTCACCGAGGTCTGGGGCTACGCCGAGGCGGTGCTCAGCCGGGCGGCGGACAACGCCATCTCCCGGCTGCGCAACAAGATCGAGGCCGACCCCGCCGACCCCCTGCACCTGCTGACCATCCACGGCACCGGCTACCGGCTGGAGCTGCGGGGGGCCGCGCCGCCCGAGGCCGCGCCAGGCCCGCCCGAGGCCCCCAAGGCGCAGGCCCCCCTGCCCCGGGCCGGCCGCGCTCTGCGCCTGGGCCCGGTCACCGTCCAGCTCGACGCGATGAAGGTGCTGCACCCCGACGGCGCGCGCAGCCTGACCGCCAACGAGGCCGCCCTGCTGGACGCCCTGGCCTCGGCCCCCGGGACCGTGTGGGATCGCGGGCGGCTCTCCCGCAAGGTGTACGGCCACGCCTCCCCCCGCAGCCGCGCCCTGGACACCCTCGTCCTGCGCCTGCGCCAGAAGATCGAGCCCGACGCGGCCGAGCCCCGCTGGCTGCTGACCCGCCGGGGCCAGGGCTACGTGCTGGCCCTGCCCGCCCGCGACGAGGGGCAGGCCGCCCTCGCCCTCGCCGCCCTGGTGGACGAGGCCCGGTGGTGGGCCCACGACGCCGACGCCACCGCCCAGGCCATCGAGGGCCTGCACGCCACCCTGGAGGCCCTCGCCCGCCACCACCAGGGCACTCCGATCACCGGCCCCGACAGCCTGGTCCGCCTGCGCTTCGCCGCGGTCGACGACGCCCTGGCCTTCGGCGCTGCCGCCCAGGCCCGCCTGCTGGAGCAGCCCTGGCCCGAGGCCCTGCTCGCCCACCGCGCCCTGGCCGAGGTCCGGGACGCCGACGGGGCGCTGCTGTTCCGGGGCCCCCGGGTGGCCATCGCCGTCCACCACGGCGCCCTGCCCGCCGGGCCCGGGGGCCGCCGCTGGTGGGGGCCAGCCGCCGCCGCGCTCCGGGCGCTGCTGCGCGAGACCGAGGGGGGACAGGTGCTGCTCTCCCCCGAGGCTTTCGCGGCGGCGTCCCCGGAGCGCTGGGCGGGCCTGGCCGTGGAGCCCGCCGCCCACCGCTGCGTCTCCGTGCTGCCCCCGGCCCTGGCCGGCCGGCGCTTCGCCAACCAGCAGGAGGCCGCCACCGCCGCGCCCGAGGGGGACCTCTTCGTCGGCCGCGAGGCCCTGCTCGACCAGCTCGTGGACCGCCTGGAGGCGCGCCGCCGGGTCACCCTGCGCGGCCCCGGCGGGGTCGGCAAGACGCGCCTCGCCCGCGCGGCGATGGAGCGCCTGCGCCCCGAGCTGCCCGGCGGCGTGTGGTGGTGCAGCGTGGCCGAGGTCACCGACCTGCCCGGCGTCGTGCTGGCCCTGGAGCGCGCCCTGAACCTGCCCGGCGAGGGCCAGGACAGCGCCCGCGTCGCCCGCGCGCTCGCCTTCCGGGGCGACACCCTGCTCGTCCTCGACAACGCCGAGCAGGTCAGCGAGGCCCTGGGCCCCCTGGTCGACGCCCTGGCCACCCACGCCCCCGACCTGCGCCTGCTCATCACCAGCCGCGAGCCCGTCGCCCACGCCGAGACCCTGGTCGTCCCGCCCCTCGCCCCCGACGCCGCCCGCGCCCTCTTCCTGGCCCGCGCCCGCCTGGCCCGGCGCGACTTCGAGGCCGCCGACCCCGCGACCGTGGACGCCCTGGTCGACCTGCTCGACCGCCTGCCCCTGGGCATCCGCCTCGCGGCGAGCTGGATGGGCCTCTCCCGGGTCGAGGAGCTGCTGGCCCGCCTGCGGGACCAGCCCCTGGAGCTGGGCGGCGAGGGCGACGGCCGCCACGCCTCCCTGCGCCGGGCCATCGCCTGGACCTGGACCCGGCTCACCCCCTGGGAGGTCCACGCCATGGCCCACCTGGGGGCGTTCCCTGGCCCCTTCTTCATGGACGCCGCCGAGGAGATCCTCGACTTCGCGGACACCTTCCCCGACGCGCCGCCCCCCGCCGACCTCCTGCGCCGCCTGGTGGAGCGCAGCCTCGTCACCACCGAGCCCACCGCCCTGGGCGTGCGCTACCGCCTCTACGACGCGGTGCGGGCCTACACCCGGGAGCAGTCCGGCGCGCTGGCCGCGGCGGCGGAGCAGGCCTTCCGCCTGTACTACGCCCAGTTCGGCCGCCCCGTGTTCCGCGCGGCCCTGTTCCAGCGCGGGCAGGGCGCCCGCCGGGCCCGCATCCGCGCCGAGTGGCCCAACCTCGACGCCGCCGTGCTGCGCTGCGCCGCCGCCGGTGAGGCCGACGTGGCCGGCTCCCTCTCCCTGCTGGTCGGCGAGCTGTACCGCCGCGAGGGGCCCGCCGACCGGGGCCTGGACCTGGTCGAGGCCGCCCTGCGCGCCGGCCCCAACCCCGCCCTGCGGGTGGAGATGCAGCTCTGCGCGTCCCGGCTGCTGCGCAACGCCAACCGCTACGACGAGGCCATCGCCGAGGCCGAGTCCGCCTACGAGCTGGGGGAGCGCGTCGGCGCGATGGAGACCGCCCGGGACGCCTGCCTCGTGCTGTCCATCCTCTACAAGGAGCGGTACAAGCTCGACCGGGCCCAAGCCTGGGCCGACGAGGCCCTGGAGCTGCTGGAGGTCGTGCCCGACCCGGCGGTGGAGGGGCAGGCCCGCGCCTGGCGCATCCGGCTCTCCCCAGAGCTGCCCGCCGAGGAGCGCATCCGGGTCCTGGAGGCCGCCGTCGCCCAGATCGTAGGGGCCGGCGACCTGATCCGCGAGGCGGTGACCCGCTGGTACCTGGCCCACGCCTGCCTCTACGGCGGCCGGCTCAGCCAGGCCCGCGCGGTGATCAACGAGGCCCTGGCGGTCGCCGACGAGACGGACAGCGCCCTCGACCGCGGCTTCCTGAACCGCCTGCGCATCCTCGCCCTGGAGCAGCTCGGCCACCTGGAGGAGGTGGAGCAGGTGCTGGGCGAGGCCGTCCAGCACGCCGGGGAGATGGTCATGCCCGACATCGAGGGCCACATGCGCCTGCGCCGGGCCCAGCTCTACATCCAGACCGGGCGCCTGGCCGAGGCGGACGCCGAGATCCGCCGGGCCGAGCGCCTGCTGGCGGGCATCAACGCCCGGCTCACCGAGGGCTACCTGCACCACCAGCGCGCCCGCTACCACCTCGCCTGGGCCGACCCCCGCAGCGCCCACGCCGCGATGGGCATGGCGCTGGAGATCTACAGCGACCTCGACGCGAAGGGCAACCTCGCCGAGGGGTTGGCCCTGGACGCCCACATCTCCCTGGCGCTGGGCGAGGTCGACGCGGCCGAGGCGGCGGTGCTCCGCGGCCTGAACCTGGACGGCGACGCCGCCTTCGCGGAGCCCCGGATCGAGCTGCTGGTGGCCTCAGGCGAGATCGCCAGGGTGCGAGGGGATCAGGAGGAGGCCCGCGCCCGGCTCGCCGAGGCCCGCGCGCTGCTGGAGGCGTCCGGCATGGGGGCGCGCTCCCTGCCCGGGGAGCGGGTCGCGACGCTGGCGGCGGCCCTTCCGTAAGGCCGACCCCATCGGCACGTCAGCGAAGCGGGGCGGCGCAGGCCAGTCGGGAACCAAAGGCGGTCGGGTGATCCGGGGGAGAGTGTCAGATCACCCGACCGCTAATGGGGGTGACGGCCGCCTCGTTTCAGGAGAGAGGCCAGGTTGCGTCCGTACTCCGTACGGTCACGCGGGGGCTTCGGGGAGGTGTGGGGCGTCCTTCAAGCGAGGTGAATCCGTCACCTGAAATCAAAGTACATGATCCGCGTTACGTTTGGACTTTCTGAAAAAGTTACAAATAATGAAAATCTTCCTACAAATTCCACTATGAGCAACTCTGACAAGAAAAGTGACACACAGTTCAAAACCCCGGGGGAACCGTAGAAGTGGCTGAATCCGCCCCCCCGCTCACCCGCCCCCCAGGTTGGCCATCGCGCGATCTAGACGAACAAAAACAGCCGCTTCTGGGAGCTGTCCCCGCAGCCACGCCGCCCTCTCCTCGGTCCCCGCCCACCACGCGGTCGGCCCGGGGCGCGCTGCGATCCGCCGCAGCGCCGCCAGGCTCGGATCGTCGGCAGACTCAAGCGCCTCGACCTCGATGAGCAGGGCGTCGTCGGGGGGGATGCCGTCCGCGATGGCCTGGAGTCGGGCCACGTCGTAGCGGTGGAGGTCGCCGAACAGTCGCAGCCGGCGGGGGCGTCCGCCCCGGTCGCGTGCGCTCCCCCGCCCCTCCAGGTGAAGTTGGAGCCCGTCGAGCTGGCGCTGGCTGCGGGGGTCCCTCAGGTTGCAGCTCGCCAGGGTGAACAGCGTGGCGAGGGCCCGATGGACGGGGGTGCCCGGCCGGGGGCTCCAGTCGTCGACCGCCCGCAGCGCGCCGTCCAGCAGGACCTCCACCCGCACCGTCATGCCGTCGATGCCGATCCCGCTGCGGGGGGCGGCCTCCAGCTCGGGTCCCGCCGGGCCCTGGAGCTGCCGCCACATCGGCGTCCCCGCGGCGCGGCGCACGACGGCGATCTCGCTGTGCCGATCGGCGAGGAAGCCCGGCCGCAGCGGCGCCGCGTCGGGCCCCCACCCCCGCAGCGAGAGGGTCGCGATGGGGCCGTTCTCCCGCAGCTCGATCAGGGTCGGCCCCGCGAAGGAGGGCAGGAACAGGCCCCGCACCACCACGACCCCGGGCGGGAGGCGTCCGGGGTCGAGGGGGCGGACCCCAAGCTCGTGCATCTGCTGCTGGATCCGGTCGGCGGGCGCGCTCACGCCCCCACCCTACGACGCCGCGCTCACCAGGGCGAGCCCCACGCAGCCCACCATCACGGCGCGCTGGAGCCAGCTCTGCCGCTGGCCGCCCAGGCGGCGCCGGGCGGCGTCTCCGAGCAGGTTCCCGGTGGCGATGGCCGCCGCGAGCACCAGGCCGTGGGCGATCGTGCCGCCGTCGGCGACCCCGCCCAGCCCGTAGGCCGTCAGGCGGCCGAGGTGCATCGTGCACGCGACCGCGGCGTTGCTGGCCACGTAGGCGGTCCCTGTGAGGCCCCGCGCCATCATGAACGGGCCCACCAGCACCCCGGCCCCGCCGCTCGTCGCGGTGACCGCCCCGGTGAACGCGCCGTAGGGCAGCGCCGCGCGGGCGGGGGGCTCGACCTTGAGGCCCATCGCCTTGCCCAGGGCCAACAGCGCCATGATCAGCATCGCCCCGGTGATGAGCCCCGACGGCAGCTTCGTCGCCAGCAGGCCCCCCGGGATGGCCCCCAGCAGCGCCCCGATCGCGAAGGGGAGCACCGTGCGGCGATCGACGTCCCGCCGGTACAGCCACACCCGGTGCGCGTTCCCCACCAGCAGCGCGGGCGCGGAGACCGCCAGCGCGGTCAGCGGGTCGTTCAGCAGGGCCAGGGAGAGCAGCAGCAGCAGCCCACCCCCCATGCCCGCCACGGTCGTGATCAGCCCCGCCGCCACCCCGAGGGGGGCGGACATCAACATCGACGCAAGCATCGCGCCTCCAGTTCGGCGTTCGTGTGCCTTGAACGCCGCGTCTGTTCTCAACCTAGGCGGTCGGAATCCAGAAAACCAATGAATTCTTTCTGTAGAATCCATAGACTTTCTCTATGGATTCCCTGCACCACTTCGTCCTGGTCGTGGAGGAGGGCAGCTTCACCGCCGCCGCCCACCGCGCGCACCTGACCCAGCCCACCATCAGCGCCTCCCTCCGGCGCCTGGAGGAGCAGCTCGGGGCCCGGCTGCTGGTCCGGCTGCCGCGGGGGGCGGTCCCCACCGCGGCGGGCGAGGCGCTCCTGCCCCACGCCCGCGCCGCCCTCGCGGCGGTCGAGGCGGGCACCCGGGCGGTGGCCGAGGTGGAGGGCCTGCGGGCCGGGCGGGTGACCATCGGCGGGGGGGCCACGGCCTGCACGGCCCTGCTGCCCCCGGTGCTCGCGGCCTTCCGGGCCCGGTTCCCGGAGATCGAGCTGCGGGTGCGCGAGGTGTTCACCCCCCGGGTGCCCGAGGCGGTCGCCGCCGGGCAGCTCGACCTCGGGATCGTGCAGGGTCAAGGCGAGCCCTGGCTGGAGGACCCCCTCATCCTGGTCGCCGCCCCGGGCACGCCCGCGGACGCCCCGTTCGTGACCTTCGCCACGGGGACCTCGTTCCGGGCCACCGTGGAGCGCCACTTCCCGGAGCGGCCGATCGCCATGGAGCTGGGCAGCATCGGCGCGGTCAAGGGCATGGTGCAGGCCGGCATGGGCGTGGCGCTGCTCAGCCGGGCCTCCTGCCACGCCGAGCTGGAGACCGGCGCGCTGGTGGCGCTGTGCGACAAACGCACCCCGGTGATCCGACAGCTGGGGCTCCTGCATCCGGGGATGGAGCGGCTGTCTCCGGCGGCGCGGGCGCTGCGGGGGATGGTGTTGGCTGCTGCAGCGCAGCGCTGAGCGCTCCGGTCACAACCCGACCGCCGAATTCTACGAAAATCCGGTACCCTGGCCGAACCCAAGAAGACGCCGGAGGTGCCAGG
This sequence comes from Alphaproteobacteria bacterium, assembly GCA_020632795.1. Classification (GTDB taxonomy): domain Bacteria; phylum Myxococcota_A; class UBA796; order UBA796; family CAJQPC01; genus JACKEV01. The sequence continues at coordinate 72,891 of JACKEV010000013.1, read as the reverse complement.
ATGCGCGCGTTCACTCTCCTCTCCCTCGCCGCCCTTGTCGCGGCGGGCTGCACCAACAAGGACACCCCCTCCGAGACCGGGACGACCGACGACACCGGCGTGGTGATCGACGAGGACGGCGACGGCTCCCCCGCCTCGGAGGACTGCGACGACAACGACCCCAACGTGTTCCCGGAGAACACCGAGACCTGCGACGGCGTCGACAACAACTGCGACGGCGTGGTGGACGAGGGCGTGACGACCACCTGGTACGCCGACGGCGACGGCGACGGCTACGGGCCGGACAGCTCCGCGGTCGAGGCCTGCAGCGCGCCCACCGGCCATGTGGCCGCGGGCGGGGACTGCGACGACGGCAACGACGAGGTCTACCCCAACGCCGCCGAGCGCTGCGACGAGCTGGACAACGACTGCGACGGCGACGTCGACGAGGAGGTCCAGACCACCTGGTACGCCGACCTCGACGGCGACACCTACGGCGACATCGACGGTGTGATCGACAGCTGCGACCCGCCCGAGGGCTTCGTCTCCAACCCCGACGACTGCGACGACGCCATGGCCACGGTGTACCCGGGCGCCGACGAGTACTGCAACGCGATCGACGACGACTGCGACAGCGCGGTCGACGAGGGCGAGGCCGTCGACGCCCCGACCTGGTACGCCGACACCGACGCGGACGCCTACGGCGACGCCGACTACGCGGTGGCCTCCTGCGAGCAGCCCACCGGCTACGTCGCCGACGCCACCGACTGCGACGACGCCGACGGCAGCGTCAACCCCGGCGCCACGGAGGTCTGCAACAGCGTCGACGACGACTGCGACGGCACCACCGACGAGGACGACGCCGACGACGCCCCCACCTGGTACGCCGACGGCGACGCCGACGGCTACGGCGACCCGGACGACACGACCCGCTCCTGCAGCCAGCCCTCCGGCTACGTCGCCGACAGCACCGACTGCGACGACAGCCGCGGCAGCGTGAACCCGGGGGCGGACGAGTACTGCAACGGCCTGGACGACGACTGCGACGGCACCACCGACGAGGACGACGCCCTCGACGCCAGCACCTGGTACGCCGACGCCGACAGCGACACCTACGGCGACAGCGGCAGCACCACGCTCTCCTGCAGCCGGCCCTCCGGCTACGTCGCCGACAACACCGACTGCGACGACGGCAGCGGCGCGGTCCACCCCGGCGCCGACGAGTACTGCAACAGCGTGGACGACGACTGCGACGGCACCACCGACGAGGACAGCGCCGTGGACGTCAGCACCTGGTACGCCGACGACGACAGCGACAACTACGGCGACCCCGACGACAGCGACGTCGACTGCGACCAGCCCTCCGGCTACGTCGCCGACAACACCGACTGCGACGACGCCGACGCCCTGTCCAACCCCGGCGCCTCCGAGCTGTGCGACGGCGTGGACAACGACTGCGACACGGTCGTCGACAACGGCGTGCTGGGCTCCGGCTCGGCCTGCCCCGCCGAGAGCTGCCTGGAGATCCTCGACGACGGCGCCTCGGCCGGCGACGGCACCTACAGCCTCTACGACTCCAGCAGCGCGGTCTACGACGCCTACTGCGACATGACCACCGACGGCGGCGGCTGGACCCTCGTCGGCTCGGTGGTCAACGAGGCGCTGACCAGCTCGGGCAGCGCGGTCCGCACCTGGAACAGCTTCACCGTCTGGACCGACGACACCACCTTCGGCAGCATCGCGAACCGGGCGACCAACGACTACAAGGGCGAGGCCTTCTCCGAGGTCGAGGGCGACGACTTCATGGTCACCACCGGGGAGTACACCTTCGGCTTCTACACGCTGATCGGGGTGACCGACTTCGCCAACTTCATCAACGCCGAGTACGACCCCAACGCCTGCAGCACCTCGCCCCTGGCCGACGGCGCCGACTTCGGCAGCGCCAACCTGACCCAGGCCCAGCTCGACAGCCACGTCTTCATCGTGCGCCCCCTGGACTCCAACTGCTCCTGCTTCCCCGGCTGCAACGAGAACGCCATCATCGGCCTGCAGCTCGCGAGCTGCTGCTGGACCGGCGGGCTCGGCAACTGCACGAGCTGCCAGAGCTCCTGGCGCACCCACGACCTCTCCCTGCGCCAGCTCAGCTACCTCTCCAACGAGACCTGCAACGCGAACAGCTACCCCTGCAACGCGGAGGGTCGCGTCTTCAGCCAGGGCGGCTTCTGCTACGGCACGAGCTGCAAGTCGACCTACGCCGAGATGTACGTGCGCTGAGGGCGCGGGCATCCTCTGTCCGGGCGATCGGATAGGCTGGTGGGCATGGAGCTGTCCTGGCCCATCAAGCTCGATCACCCGGTGTACGTCCGCGAGGGCGGGCGCCTGGAGAAGCTGCGCTACCTCCAGCGCAGCCACCTGGGCTACACCTTCACCCTGCTCGACGCCCAGGGCCAGCCCACGCTCGCCGAGGGGCGGGACAGCTCGCCCGCCAACGGCGGCAAGGGCGTGCGCCTGACCCGGCTGGTGGGCGTGCAGCCGGGCTTCCTGCTCAAGTCCTGCCCCCGCTGCGAGACGGTCAAGCCCCACCAGGCCTTCGGCCTGCGGGTGGCGGGCGGCGTGGTGCGGGACCAGTCCTACTGTCAGGACTGTCGCTGATCCTCCATTCGATACAGTCGATCAGGCTGCGGGCGGGCGCCGGGCGGGGAACCGGATAGAAGGCCCCTCCCCCTCTGGATGGAGCAGGCTTCATGGTCTCCGAGATCTTCGATCCCGACCGCTGGCGCGCGGTCGACGGCTTCGACTTCACCGACATCACCTACCACCGCTGCGTGGACCAGGGCACGGTCCGGATCGCCTTCGACCGGCCGGAGTGCCGCAACGCCTTCCGCCCCAACACCGTCGACGAGCTGTTCACCGCCCTGGACCACGCCCGCCAGTGGTCCGACGTGGGCTGCGTGCTGCTGACCGGCAACGGCCCCTCCCCCAGGGACGGCGGCTGGGCCTTCTCCAGCGGCGGCGACCAGCGCATCCGGGGCAAGGCCGGGTACATGTACGAGGGCGGCGAGGGCGCGCCCGACCCCGCGAAGCTCGGCCGGCTCCACATCCTGGAGGTCCAGCGGCTGATCCGCTTCATGCCCAAGGTGGTCATCGCGGTGGTGCCCGGCTGGGCGGCCGGGGGCGGGCACAGCCTGCACGTCGTGGCCGACCTCACCCTGGCCAGCGCCGAGCACGCCCGGTTCAAGCAGACCGACGCCGACGTCGCCAGCTTCGACGGCGGCTACGGCTCGGCCTACCTCGCCCGCATGGTGGGCCAGAAGAAGGCGCGGGAGATCTTCTTCCTCGGCCGGGCCTACACCGCCGCCGAGGCCGAGGCCATGGGCATGGTCAACGCGGTCATCCCCCACGCCGACCTGGAGACCGTCGCCCTGGAGTGGGCCGCCGAGATCAACGCGAAGAGCCCCACCGCCCAGCGCATGCTGAAGTTCGCCTTCAACCTCGTGGACGACGGCCTGGTGGGGCAGCAGCTCTTCGCGGGCGAGGCCACCCGCCTGGCCTACATGAGCGAGGAGGCCCAGGAGGGCCGCGACGCCTTCGTGCAGAAGCGGCCCAAGGATTTCTCCAGGTTCCCCTGGTATTACTGAGTCAACGCACCCAGACGTCCAGCCAGTACAGGTTGGAGTTGTCGCCGCCGTTGCTGTCCCAGTGGAAGGACCGCAGGTGGAAGGTCGTCAGCTCGTCGGTGCCCGCGACCTGGTAGACGCTGTTCCAGGTCCAGGTCCCGGCGGTGTTCAGCGGGCAGGTGTAGTTGGGCAGGTACGCCAGCTCGGCGGCGGTGTAGTCGTCGCTGCCGTGGCTGGAGGCGTGGCAGGCGGTGTCCTCATCGCAGATGACGTTGGTGTCCACCCCGGCGGCGTCCTCGATGTAGAAGAAGGTGCCGGAGCACTCCATGCTGTTGCCGGTGTACTTGAGGTCCACCAGGACCTCGCCGTTGTTCGGCACGTCCAGCGTCTTCTCGACGGCGAGCACGTCGGAGCTGAGGTCGTCGTCGTACCACCGCAGCGCTGAGCTGGACGTGGTCCACACGCCCATGCCCTGGAACGTGACGTCGTAGGCGGCCGCGAAGTCGGTCTCGTCCTCGCCGTCGTTCTGGCGGTCCCAGTCGGCCATGAGGGTCCAGCCGCCGCCGTCGGTGGTCATGTCGCAGGTGTACAGCGTCGCGGTGCCGGTGTTCAGAGGGTCGAGGTAGTAGTCGCCGTCGCCGGTGGAGCTGCCGTCGTTGAGGATCTCCAGGCAGCTCTCGGCCGCGCAGAGGGTGTCGCTGCCCAGGAGCCCGCTGTCGGCGACGCCATCGCAGTCGTTGTCCACGCCGTCGCAGGCCTCGGCCGCGCCGGGGTTGGTGGCGCTGTCGGTGTCGTCGCAGTCCGTGTCGTCCGAGACGTAGCCGCTGGGGGTGTCGCAGGAGAGCGTCGTGCTGCTGGCGTCGCCGTACCCGTCGGCGTCGGCGTCGGCGTAGAAGGTGTCGCCGTTGGAGGGGTCGACGCTGCTGTCGTCGTCGTCGGTGAGGCCGTCGCAGTCGTTGTCGATGTCGTCGCAGATCTCCTGGGCGCTGGGGCTGATGGCCGCGTCGGTGTCCTCGCAGTCGTCGCTGTTGGCCACGAAGCCGGAGGGCTGGGTGCAGCTCTGCGCGGTGATGCGGGTCGCGCCGTAGCCGTCGGCGTCGTAGTCGACGTACCAGACCGTGTCGGGGTTGAGGCTGGCGTCGGTGTCGTCGCAGTCGTCGTCGTCGGCGACGTAGCCGGTGGGCTGGTCGCAGGACACCGTGGAGGTCGCGGCGTCGCCGTAGGTGTCGCCGTCGCTGTCGGCGTACCAGGTGCCCGCGTCGGCGGCGTCGTCCTCGTCGGTGACGCCGTCGCAGTCGTCGTCGATCTCGTTGCAGACCTCGGTGGCGGCGGGGTTGACCGCCGGCTCGGCGTCGTCGCAGTCCCCGGACACCTCGGCGTACCCGGTGGGCGCGGCGCAGGCCTGGGTCGTGGCGTCGTCCACGCCGAAGCTGTCGCCGTCGACGTCCTGGTAGAAGGTGAGCGTGACGTCCTCGTCGGCGGTGCCGTCGCAGTCGTTGTCGACCTCGTCGCAGACCTCCTCGGCCTCGGGGTAGACGTCGTCGCGGGTGTCGTCGCAGTCGGTGTTGTCGGCCACGTAGCCCTGGGCGTTCTCGCAGCTCACCTGGCCCGTGGTGGGGTCGCCGTAGCCGTCGCCGTCCACGTCGGCGTACCAGGTGTCGCCCACGGCGTTGTCCACCTCGCCGTCACAGTCGTCGTCGATCTCGTTGCACGCCTCGGTGGCGCCGGGGTTGACCGCGGGGTCCTCGTCGTCGCAGTCGTCGGCCTGGGCGTAGCCGTCGCCGTCGAGGTCGTCGTCGACGGTGCTCTCGTCGCAGTCGTTGTCCACGCCGTCGTAGGGGACCTCGGTGGCGCCCGGGTTCACCGAGGCGTCGTTGTCGTCGCAGTCGCCGTCCGCGGCGTAGCCGTCGCCGTCCTCGTCGATGACGACGCCCGAGTCGTCTCCGATCGCGGAGTCGTCGGTGACCGTGCCGTCGTCCTTGCAGGCGGCGAGGGCGAGGGGCAACGAAATGAGAAAGATGAACCGGCGCATCCTGTCCTCCATCGGCCCCCGTCCCGGGGGCGCATTGAGGCACCATCGTAGCAATCCTGCAACGCCCCTTGCATCGAAATTCTGCACGTCTACGCTGTGGGTGATGACACACCCCGACCTGATCGCTGCCGTAGACCTTGGCTCCAACAGCTTCCACATGGTCATCGCCCGCGTGGAAGCCGATGGGCTGCATCCGATCGACGCGCGCAAGGCCCGCGTGCGGCTGGCCGCCGGGCTGGACGACGAGGGCCGCCTCAGCGCTGAGGCCCAGGAGCGCGCCCTGGTCTGCTTGCGCGACTTCGGCCGCCGGCTGGAGGGCCTGCCCGCCGGCTCGGTCCGCGCGGTGGGCACCAGCACCCTGCGCAAGGCCCACAACGCGCTGCCCTTCCTGGTGCGGGCGCGGCGGGCGCTGGGTCACCCCATCCAGGTCATCACGGGGCGCGACGAGGCCCTGACCATCTACCGCGGCGTGGCCGACGCCCTGGGCGACGCCCCCGAGCGGCGTCTGGTCATCGACATCGGCGGCGGCAGCACGGAGTGCGTGCTGGGCCTGGGCCTGGACCCGCTGCGGGCGGCCAGCCTGGACATGGGCTGCGTGGCCTTCACCCAGCGCTTCTTCGCCACGGGGCGGATCTACCCGGGCTCGATGCGCCGGGCGGTGCGCGCGGCGGCCGAGACCGTGGACCCGGTGCGGCGCGTGGCCCTGGCCACAGGCTGGACCCGCTGCGTAGGCTCCTCCGGGACCATCCGGGCGGTGTCCCGCATCCTGCGCAACCAGGGCATCACCTCGGGGGCCATCACCCCCGCCGGGCTGGCCTGGCTCCGGCAGACCCTGGTGGACGTGCATCGGGTCGATCGGCTGCGCCTGGACGGGCTCTCCGAGACCCGTCGGCCGGTCATCGCGGGCGGCGTGGCCGTGCTCAGCGGGGTCTTCGATGCGCTGGGGATCCGCCGCATGCACACCAGCCGCGCGGCGCTGCGTGAGGGCGTGCTGCTGGAGCTGCTGGCGCAGCGCGCGGCGCCGTCCGAGGACCTGGCCGTCGCCGGGTGAGGCCTACCCCCGGTCGACCAGCTCGGTGAGCAGGACCGCCTGGGCCGCCGGCCCGTCGCCCCCGGCGCGCTCGTAGCTCCCGTCCGGCTGGAGCTCCCAGGACTGCACGCCGTCGCCGAGGTAGACCTCCAGGGTCTCCCGGATGACCCGCCGGTGCAGCTCGGGGTCCTCGATGGGGAAGGCGGCCTCGACCCGGTGGAAGCAGTTGCGCTCCATCCAGTCCGCGCTGCTGCCGTACAGGGTGTGCTCGCCGTCGGCGAGGAAGTAGCAGACCCGGTGGTGCTCCAGGAAGCGCCCGATGATGCTGCGCACCCGGATGTTCTCGGAGATGCCCGGCACCCCCGGCCGCAGCCGGCAGATGCCCCGCACGATGAGGTCGATGCCCACCCCGGCCTGGCTCGCGGCGTACAGCTCCCGGATGATGGCCTCCTCGGTGAGGGCGTTCATCTTGGCGATGATGCGGGCCGGGCGGCCGGCGCGGGCGGCGTCGGCCTCGGCCCGGATCAGCTCCACGATGCGGCTGTGCAGGGTGAAGGGGGACTCCAGCAGGCTGTTCATCGGCCGGGACTGCCCCAGGCCGGTGAGCTGCATGAAGAGCTGCTGGACGTCCTCGCCGATGGACTGGCGCGCGGTCATCAGCCCGATGTCGGTGTAGACCCGCGCCGTGCCCGGGTGGTAGTTGCCCGTGCCCAGGTGGGTGTAGCGCCGCAGCAGGTCGCCCTCGCGGCGCACGATGAGCAGCAGCTTGGCGTGGGCCTTGTGCCCCACGATGCCGTACACCACGTTGGCCCCGGCCTCCTGGAGCCGCTCGGCCAGGCGGATGTTCGCGGCCTCGTCGAACCGGGCCCGCAGCTCCACCAGCACGGTGACGTCCTTGCCCGCCCGCGCCGCGTCCACCAGCACGTCCACCACCGGGGAGTCGGTGCCGGTGCGGTAGAGCGTCATCTTGATCGCGAGCACCTCGGGGTCCAGCACCGCCTGCCGCAGCAGGTCGAGGATGGGCCCGAAGGACTGGTAGGGGTGGTGGAGCAGGACGTCCTGCCGGCGCAGCACCGCGAAGAGGTCCTCGTCGGGGTTGAGGACCGGCACCGGCACGAAGGGGGCGTACTTGAGGTCGGGGCGCTCGACGCGACCGATGATGGCCTGGATGCGGTGCAGGTTGACCGGGCCGTTGACCTGGTAGAGGTCGGGCTCGTCCAGGCCGAACTGCCGCAGCAGGAAGGTGCAGATGCGCGGCGGGCAGTTGTCGGCGACCTCCAGCCGCACGGTGGCGCCGTAGCGGCGGTTGGCCAGCTCGCCCTGCACGGCCAGCAGCAGGTTGTCGACCTCCTCCTCGTCCACCGAGAGGTCGCCGTTGCGGGTGGTGCGGAACTGGTGGCAGCCGGTGACCTCCATCCCCGGGAACAGCTCGCCGACGTGGGCGTGCACCACCGAGGACAGCAGCACGAAGTGGTGGGCGCCGCCGGAGACCGCCTCGGGCAGGGGGATCACCCGGGGCAGGCAGCGGGGCACCTGGACCACCGCGATGCGGGAGGTGCGGCGGAAGGCGTCCTCACCGCTCAGGGTGATGATGAAGTTGAGGCTCTTGTTGAGCACCTTGGGGAAGGGGTGGGTGGGGTCGAGGCCGATGGGGCTCAGGACCGGCAGCACCTGGTTGTGGAAGTGGGCCTGGATCCAGGCGTTCTGGGCCTCGGACCAGTCGCTGCGCTTGATGATCCGGATGTCCTCGGCGGCCAGCGCGGGCAGCAGCTCGTCGTTGAGGACCTTGTACTGCTGCTCGACCAGCTCGTGGGCCAGCCGGGAGATGTGCCCGAGGGTCTCCTGGGGGGAGAGGCCGTCGGGGCCGACGTGCGCGACCCCGAAGGCGACCTGCTGCTTGAGCCGCGAGACCCGGATCTCGAAGAACTCGTCCAGGTTGGTCGAGCAGATCGTCAGGAACCGGACCCGCTCCAGCAGGGGCGTGGAGGGGTCGCGGGCCTGCTCGAGCACCCGGCGGTCGAACGCCAGGAGGCTCAGCTCGCGGTTGATGAACAGCTCCGGGTCGCCTTCGGAGCGGACAGCGAGGGAGGGCATGGATTCCATGCCAGGAATGCTAGCGCGTCGAGGCGATGGGATCCATCCCGGCCTCGTCCGCCTTCACCCCGGCGTGGTAGGTGGCGTACACGTACACGGGGATGCCCGCGTCGCCGAGGTGGTGCTCGATCAGGGGGCGCACCTCGGCCCAGTCCAGGCCGCCGACGCCGGTGGCCAGGCGCGGCAGCGCCACGCTGGTGAAGCCCTCCTCGTCGATGAGGGCCCGCAGGGCCCGCAGGGCGTGGTTGACGTTGGGCAGGGTCGCGCGGCCGGGCACGCCGCCCTCGTCCGCGGCGGGCTCCTGGGTCATGAGGTTGGCGATGCGCACGCCGCCGGGGCCGCCCCAGGTCCAGACGCCGCCGGCCTTGGGGTGGTTGAGGTGGCAGTAGTGGCGGAAGTCCTTGACCATCGCCGGCCAGCGCTCGCGCAGGGCCAGGGCCAGGCCGTGCTTGAAGTGGTCGGCGGGGGCCACGCCGTGGGCGAGGAGCTGGGCGTCGGAGAGGAGGAGGTCACCGGTGACGTCGAAGATCATGACGGGTCCTGGGGTGTCGGGTGGGTGAAATCGCCCAGCCGTTTGGGTGGAAGCCCACAGGGGGCGCCGCCCGCAGCCGGGCGCGGTCGGATGAGACCATGGGGCATTGCAAACGACGTGCCAGGGGTCGTCATGGCGGACCCGGGCCCTGCGCGTCGTCCCCCCGGAATCCGGTGGCGCGCCACGGGGTTCAAGGCCGCAGCGATCCGAAGCGGGCCCTGGCGTGTCCTGTGGATTATGACGATGGGTGGTGCGTCCGCGCGCGGCGCCCCTGTGTGACTCGGAGAAGGAAGCATGAAGAACCGATGGCTGGTCGCTGGGTTGCTGATGGTCGCCGCCGGCGTGTCCCTGTGGGACGCCCCGGCCGAGGCCGCGAAGACCGCATCGAGCCACCCCTTCCTGCTCATCGGCATGGACGGCGGCGAGTGGAAGGTCATCGAGGACCTGTGGTCCAGGGGCGAGCTGCCGGCGCTCAAGAGCGTGGCCGACCGGGGCATCCGGGGCCCTCTGGGGACCCAGTACGGCCAGTCCCCGGTGATCTGGACCACCATCGCCACCGGGGTGACCCCCGAGGTCCACGGCATCACCGGCTTCGTGGTGGCCACCGACGACGGCGACGTGCCGGTCAGCTCGACCATGCGGCGGGTGCCGGCCCTCTGGAACATCGCGTCCGCCGCCAACCTGAAGGTGAACGTGATCGGCTGGTGGGGGTCGTGGCCCGCCGAGCAGGTCAACGGCGTGGTCCTCACCGAGAAGGCCCAGTACAACCAGCCCGACATCATCTGGCCGGCCGAGCGCGCCGCCGAGGTCAAGGCCGCGCTGCCCGCGCTCAACGCCGAGTACGCCGACGCCTTCCCGGGCGACGCCAACTTCGCCCCCGAGGACCGGGTCACCGCCCACTTCGCCCCCAAGCTGACCGCCGAGGGCTTCGACGCGCAGTTCATGTACCTGCACGGCTCGGATCCCAACAGCCACCGCTTCTGGCGCTACTACCGCCCCCAGGACTTCGAGGAGAAGATCCCCCAGGCCCAGATCGACCGCCACAAGGACAAGGTGCCCGACGCCTACCGCTCCATCGACGCGGTCATCGGGCGGGTGCTCGCGGCCGCCCCCAGCGACGTCAACGTCATGATCGTCTCCGATCACGGCTTCCACCCGCTGGAGCGGGTCACCACCAAGGTCGTCATGGACATGGACGACGTGCTGGAGCGCCTGGGCTACCTCAAGCGCGACGCCAGCGGCCAGGTCGACTACGCCCAGTCCCGGGCCTACACCGTGGGCACCCGGCAGACCGAGAAGGACAAGCGCATCCACTTCAACGTGAAGGGACGGGACCCGAGCGGCGTGGTGGACGCGGCCCAGGTGGACGCCCTGCGCGCCCAGCTCACCGCCGACCTGGCCCGGCTGACCTACAAGCGCTCGGGCACGGCGGTGTTCGACCTGCGCGACCCCGACCCCCGCGACGCCGAGCGCGGCGCGGACGTGACGGTGCGGGTGCTGGACGACCAGCCCAGCAAGACGCTCCTGCTGGACGGCTCTACGGAGCTGAAGGGCATCGTGCAGTCGATGGTGGAGAACTCCGGCGGCCACAGCGGCGACCCCCCGGGCATCTTCCTCGCGGCGGGCCCCGACATCGACCCCAAGGGCAACATCCAGGGCATCTCCGTCCTGGACATCGCGCCCACCGCGCTCTATGCGATGGGGCTGCCGGTGGCGGACGACTTCGTCGGCAAGCCGTATGTGGAGCTGTTCAACGACAAGTACCGCAAGGCGCACCCGCTCCAGACCATCCCCAGCTACGGGCAGCGCGAGTTCTCGAACACGCAGAAGGCCGGGGACAACGACGCGATGCTGGAGCAGCTGCGGGAGCTGGGGTATATCGATTAGGCGGGTTCAAAGCCCGTAGACGACGCCCACCCCGGGGTTGATGCAGGACAGCACGACCGGTCGCTCCGCGGTCAGCAGCAGCGGCGTCCCGGAGACCTGGACCCCGGACCACAGGCCGAAGGGCCCACCTCGAAGCCGCCGATGGAAGCCGAGGGTGCCCTCGAAGTAGGCCGGCGGCGCGGCGACGCCGGCCACGAAGGCCAGGTGCAGGAGGTCACGGGGGCCGTGCACGGAGCCGCGCTCTGTCCATATCAGCTCCGCGACCCCCAGGGGCCTGCCGTTGACCCCCACCGTGAGCGTCCAGCGCTCCGACATCCAGCCATAGGCCATCCAGCCCACCATGGGGAAGGCCGCAGCATCGGCCAGCTCCCAAAGGGAGTAGCTGTCAGCGAGCGGCGTCATCGACCGCTCCCCCAGGCGCCACCCCAGCGCGCGGCCCCCCAGCATGGGCCCGCTCTGCCACGTCCCCTCCCCCCAGCGCACGGAGGCTGCGATGCGCGGTCCGGCGACGCCCGCGTGCACATGCACGCCCAGCGATGGCGCGGCGTGCGCGGGGGGCAGCAGAGCGAGGAGGAGGGTGGCGAGCATGGGCGTCGTCGGGGGAGGTCTTCAGGGTAGCGGGAGATCACACCTCGGGTCTCCTGCGCCATCCACCAGAGACCGCCCGACCCTCGACAACGGCATCCCAAGGCGTAGAATCCCCGCCCGTGCCCGCTCCCTCGCCGCAGATCGTCTTCCACACGGTACCAAGCGCGGAGACCTCATGGCGCAATGCGAATCCGTACGGTTCAGCGGCCCTTCTGGTCACTCATGACCTCTCTCTCGATCTGGAAGATGAAGGAACGAACCGCCGGTTGTAGCGACCTACCGGACCGCGTCCATCGCTCAAAGACGGGCGTCTCCCGAATGGCCTCTGCGCACCCTGCGATGGCCGCCTCTACCGCCACGGCTGGCTGGTCGGGGGGAGAGGCGAGATTGTGGTGTTCCCTTCTGATGTGTTCCCTGAGCCTCCAAGGATGGAGGCGCCGGGATGGGTCGCCGTGTTGGAGTTGCCGCCGCTGATGACAGCGTAGTCTCCTTCGACGATGTTCCCGTTGCCGGAGAGGATGACACCACCCACAACCTGGGAGCCTGTCGTCGTGTTGCATGAGCCAGCCACGATCGTGGAGACCATCTGTACTGCTTGATTGTATTCTCCACCCACGATGGTCGAGAAATTGCCGTCAGAGTAGCCCCAGCCATCGGAAAGGGCCCCATCTGTGGTGCCACACCCTCGGCTGCCGTCACCGCCCACAGTATTCTTGTATCCACCCAGGATGCTGCTCAGCCGAGCGTTTGCATGGTTCTGGTATCCTCCTGCGACGTGGCTACGCAGACCCTCGGCGAGGTTCTCATTTCCGCCAACAGTGGCCGCCTGGTCTCCCAACGCTTCGTTGTTGCTCCCCCCGAGCGCGACAGAACCAGGCCCGCTTGCGACGTTCAACTCGCCACCGACGACGACAGCCAGGTCGCCAGAAGCCGTATTGGCCTGGCTTGGGTTGTCGGGGTCCCCGCCGCCAACGACGGCTGAAGCCAAGCCCGACGCCATGTTGTTGATGCCGCCGACGGCGACCGCGTAGTTGCCCTCCGCTTGATTGCCCAATCCCCCGACGACGGAGGACATGTGGCCGACTATCGTGGCGTCGCCACCGCCGAGAGCGGTCGAATAGGCTCCCGTGACGTTGTTCGCACAGCCGGCCAGGATCTGGCCATGACCTTCGTAGCTATGGAAGGGCCCCACCACGAGGTTGTGGGTTCCACCCTTGACGTCCCCGGTGTACGACTCGTCGTATCCGATGATCACATTTCCGTAGCCATTCTCCACTTGGGACAAACTACAGTTACCGGCACCATACGGCTCGGGTATTGCCCCCTCCCCGCTTCGCACATGCAAATTGACGCCGTCCATGTAGATGTCGGCGAAGTTGCCGTTCTCGACCACCTCGACGTAGCGGCTCGCCGTCGTTGCCCACGCCAGGTCATCCTCCAGATCGTCCAGACGTTCCATCAGCGTGGCGTTCGCGACCTGCAGTGAGTCGATGGTCTCCTGCATGGCGTCCAGTTGGGCCTGCATGTCTTCGAGCTGCGGCTGCACGTTCTCCACGCAGACCTCGTAGCCGGCCTGAACCAGCTCGGACTCGCGAGCGTCGCAGTAGTCGTCGTCACCGACGGTGCAGGACATCAGCAGGATTGCGACGGTCAACATCATGTCACCCCCAATGAAGTCGGCCTCGCGAAGCAGTGCTCGCGACCACCGAGGCATCTGTACCAGTTAATACACACAACCGACGGCACTACCTCTGCGGGAGGTAGTGCTCACAGTCGTCTCTGTCCTCGCCCCTTGGGGCCTCGTACTCCTTACAAGGTTTCCTTCCAGCGCCAGACTACTCCACGGGAACATGCTTCCGCCAGACGTTTTTCGGCAGGTATTCGCGGACAGCTGCTGGTCTGTGATGCACACGGTTGTCAGCGTCGGTCGTTTCCGGGTACGCTTGCCCAGCGGGCAAAAGGCCGCCCATCAGAGGGACCAAGCATGATGCGTACCTGGGGTTTGATCGGGCTGGGCGCCGCGCTGTCGGCACCCCTACCCTGCCGTGCGGAGTGCCCGGAGGCGACGGACAGCCACACGGTGACCGCAGAGTCCGCGCGCGCCCTGACGGCGTTCGCGCAGGGGGACGCCGAGCGCTACCGCCTGGCCAGCGCCTCGGCGGAGCAGGCGTTGCGCTGCCTGGAGGAGCCTGTGGCGCCCCGGGCGGCGGCGGCCTTCCATCAGCTCGAGGCCGTGAACGCCTACGTCGCGGGTGAGGAAGGGAGGTCCCGAGGCGCGCTCCGGGCCTCCCTCACGCTCGACCCGGACCGCACGCTGCCCGAGGACCTGGCCCCCCCGGGCAGTGACCTTCGTCTCTGGTTCGATGAGGCCGGGGCCATCACCGAACAACCCCCCCAACAGCCTCTGCCGCCTTTGAACGGGCACACCCTCTACGTCGACGGGCGGGCGGCGATGTCACGCCCGGACGATCGGCCTGCGGTGCTGCAGCTCGAGCAGGCGGATGGGGTTTGGGCTTGGAACGCCTGGGTGCCCTCCGACCAGACCGTGCCGCCCATCCCAGGGCCCATCCAGCCGCCTGCGCCAAAGGAGAGACGGGTCGGCCCGCTGGTGCTGGGGCTCTCCGGCGGGGCCGTGGCGGTGGCCACCGGGGTGCTGTGGGGGGCCTCCTACCGCGCCCAGAAGGACTTCGACCAGCTCACGGCCGAGATCGACGCCGGCTCCCCGGACCCCGCACGGCTGCCCCAGCTCCGGGCGCTGAACAACCGGACCAACGCGCTGGGCTGGGGCGCGCGGGCCACAGGCTTGGGCGCCGCTGCGCTGGTCACCACCTCGATCGTGGTCGGGGTGGCGTTTTGATCGACGCCCGTCGCTACGAGATCCTGGAGGCCCTCGGCCGGGGGGGCTTCGGCACGGTGTACCGGGCGCGGTTCCTGGGAGAGGGCGGGTTCGTAAAGGACGTCGCGCTCAAGCTGCTCAACCCGGACATGGACGGGATCGACGAGGTGGCGCGGCGGCTGCGCGACGAGGCGCGCGTGCTGGGGCTGCTGAGACACCGGGCCATTGTGCAGGTCGATCGGCTCACCCGGCTGCAGGACACCTGGGCCGTGGTGATGGAGTTCGTGGACGGGGTGGACCTCAAGGAGATCCTGCGCGCGGGGCCGGTCCCCCTCGGCCCGGCGCTGGAGATCGTCGCGGAGGTCACCGGCGCGCTCCACGTCGCGTACACCAGCCGAGGCCCGGACGACCATCCGCTGCGCCTCCTCCACCGGGACATCAAGCCCGCGAACATCCGATTGACGCCCCACGGGGAGGTCAAGGTGCTCGACTTCGGCATCGCGCGCGCCGAGTTCGGGTCCCGCGAGGCCGAGACCCGCTCGATGGCGTTCGGCACGCTGGAGTACATGTCGCCGGAGCGGCTGGACTTCCAGGACGGGCCGGCGGGGGACGTCTACGCGGTGGGCGTCACCCTGTTCGAGATGCTGACCGGGGCCCGGTTCGGCAAGACCTCGGCGCAGCAGCACAAGCACGGGCCTCGGCTGGACGAGCAGCTTCGGGTCCTGGCGTCCGTCCCGGGGATGCGGGATGAGGTCGCCGAGCTGGTCCGCCGGATGCTGGCCTGGGACCCGGCGGCTCGTCCGACGGCCGAGGGGGTCGAGGAGGAGGCCCTGCGTCTCCGCGCCGCGGTCAGCGGTGAGCCGCTGCGCTTCTGGGCGAGGCGGGTCGTCGCGCCGCTGATGGACCGGAGCGGACCTCCCGAGGCGACGGCCTCCGGCCCGCTCACCGGCTCGGTCCTGCTGGAGCTGCCCGAGCCGGAGCCGACCCGGGGGGAGACCGCCTGGGTCCCGGGGGAGACGCCGTCTGTGCGGGAGCGAGGGGGGCGGACGCCGCTCGTGCCGGCGGAGACGAGCGGCGCTGGCCGGGTGGAGGCCGAAGCGACGCAGCCTTCGCTGGTGCAACCCCGGCGTCGATCCAGGGGGTGGGTGTGGGCGCTTTTGTTGCTCTTGTTGATGGTCGGCGTCGGGGTGGCGACCTGGTCACCAGGGGAAGCCCCGAGGGTTGAGGAGCCGCCGGCCGAGCGGACGGAGGCTGCGCAGCTGGCTGAGCCGGAGGTCGTGACGGCCGAGGTGGTGGAGGTGCCGGCGTCGGAGCTGGAGCGTCCGGCCGTTCGAGCGGCCGTGACCGAGGAGACGCCCGTCGTCGAGCCGGAGGTGCAGGAGCCGCCGCTCGGGGTTGAGGTCCGGTTGGAGGGGGACTTCGATCGGGCGCGGGTGTACGGCGACAGGGGGGAGTATGCGTTGCCGGGGCGGGTCCCTCCGGGGACGTGGATGCTGGAGGTACGCTTCGAGGGGACGGAGCGGACCTGGCGCAGGGAGGTCACGGTGGAGGAGGGGGCGGTGTTGGCATGGCGGTGTGATGCGAGCATCGTCCACTGTGTGCCGGGGGAGTGACCTCGGGCGAGCGTGGACGAAGGGGGTTCCGAGGGCTCGGTGGGGGACGGATTCTGTGCGACGTCTTCGCTGAAGAGTCGATGTGGTCGGTATTCTGAACGATCGGTCTGCCATTCGGAGAAAGGCCTCCTTGAGTAGCACAGACACCTTGTGCGATGAGTCGCGCCGGAGTGCCGGTGCCTTCCTAACGCTGACCAACACCTGGGACGTAGCGCTACGGCTCAGGGCGCAGCGGGGTGAAACAGACGCTGACGGGGTGGACATGAGAATGGCTCAAGCAGTGGACATGAGAATGGCTCAAGCAGTGGACATGAGAATGGCTCAAGCAGAGGTCTACTTGCTGTTGGGGTGGTCACTCTTCTGCCCGGCGACAGAGTCTCCCGGGATCCAGGTGCTGTACACCTCATAGGTGGCGATGAAAGCATCACTTTGTGAGTTAATGTCGAATCGCCAGGAGATGGGGCCGTCATCAAGGATGTCGAAGCGAAACACTGATTCCAGAAAGGGAATCAAGATCCTTCTCTGGGGCTTGCCATGATTGGGATGGATCTCGATCATCGTGCCCAGCACGTTCACGTTCTTCACCCGAAGTTCGACTACCTGTCCGGCCGAGAATTCAAGTGTTCTGAACCCGTTCAGGTTTCCGCCGGAGTGGTACCTGAGTCCACCAACCGAGTTGGATGCCGCGACGTCTGCCTGGCGGTTCGCCTCGTCAGCAGACGAATCGCTTTCATCTGTTCTCAGTTTGCCCGCTGTTTCATCGGTATTCACCGCCGACGCCTCGGTGTCGGACGTCGACGAAGAATGGGTTGCCTCTTCGTACTCGAAGTGGAAGCACCCTGGTTGAATATTAGCGTTGGTGTCGAGTGATGCGTCTTGTTGGCCCATAGACGTGTCAAGGTTTGTGCTTTGTACGTGTGAACCAAGGCCCAGGGTGTTCATGCGCTCCATGTTGCTCCCAAAATCCTGGACTTCGAGAAGTTCAGACGTCTCGCCGCCGTAGTCGAAGTGGAAGTCATCGTGGCACTGTTGGGGGAGGTGCTTCTTGTCCATTGGATACTTCTCGACTGTTTTGCTGACGGTATCTTCAGAGGGCCTCAACGATGACTGCATCGTTTCTGTACAGCTTCGTTGCTCTTTCCATGCCCTCCCCGAGAATCAGCTACGGTACGACCACCTCATGCTCGGCCGTCGCGATACCCATCTGGCCCCCGACGACCACGGAGTAGTCCGCCTGAGTGTATCCCTCCTCACCGCCCACGACCACTGTGGACTGACTGGAAACCGTGCTCTCCTGGCCTCCTGCGGCGAGCGACGCATAGCCGGTAGTGGTGTTCTGAATCCCACCGATGCCAGTGGACACCAAACCTGTAGCCAGATTGCAGTCTCCTCCAACGATGGTAGAGAAGTAGGGGTCATTTGGCGTATAGCCCCGATCACTGGCCAGCACGCATTCATGTGTGCCGATCAGGTCCTGGGGACCGGTGGTGTTCTTATGGCCACCGAGAATGCTGGAGTACTCGGTCGTTGTTTGGTTTTGATAACCTCCCACCGTTAGCGCAAAGTCTCCTTCGGAGCCGTTGTTGCGTCCTCCGACCGTCACGGTGAAGCTCCCATCAGGACTCGTGCCGGAAGCCGTGTTCTCGGTCCCACCAACGACAACGGCGAGTACCCCGGAGGCTTCGTTACCGTATTCAGAAGTCGTGCTACCCCCAGCGACAGCAACTGCGTACCGACCAGATGCTTCGTTGTTGGCTCCACCTGCTGCGACGGCACTCTCGGCGGTTGCGTGGTTGCCCTCGCCCCCAACAGCCGTTGCTCGATTGGCCGTCGCTCTGTTTCCAAACCCGCCACAGACGACAGCGTTCGACCCGGTGGCAGTGTTGTACTCTCCTCCACAGGCCAATGTAGCCTCACCGTCGGCGTCGTTGTTGTGTCCACCGACAACCGTGGAGACGTTTCCGCTGACGTAGTTGTCAAGGCCTCCCACGACAACGTTGAACATGTTGGTGGTCGTGTCAACAGCCTCGTCACCGACGCTGTTCTGCTTGCCGCCGGCGACCAGCGAGTATGGAAGGAATACGTCGTTCTCCATTCCTCCAGTGACGGAGGAGTGGCCTGCATGCACATCGTTCATCCAGCCCGCGAGCAACGTGGAGTTGGCATAAGCGCTGTTCCCGGAGCCGGCCAGCAGGCTCCCAAACGACGTGTAGTAGTGCCCCGGCCCGAGGATCAGGTTGTGCGAGCCGGACTTGTCGGTGCCGACCAGACCCAGCTCAGGGACGCTGTCGTCCCTGTTCTCGTTGTAGCCGATGATCACATTCCCATAGCCATTGACGCTCGGCGCGTTGATGTCCCCGTAGGTCGAACCAGCCCCGCTTCGGACGTGCAGGTTGGCACCCTCAAACACGATGTCGGCGTTCTCCCCGTTGCTCGTCACGGACACGTAGGGGGCAGCGTCCAAAGCCCAGGCGAGCTGCTCCATCTGCGCCTGGACGGTCTCCATCTGCGCCTCCAGGGTCGCGAGTCGGTCGAAGGCCTCCTGACAGTCCAGCCCGGCCTGGGTCTGGCAGTACTCATCGGGGAGACCGCTGCGCTGGGCGCAAGCTGAGGTGGTCAGGCCTCCGACGGCGACGAGGAGTGCGAGGGTACGGTTCATGGCGTCCTCCTTGGGGTGCAGGTTGCCCGGACTACCACAACAGAGGGGTCCGGTGTCAATTCCTGTCCAATGCAAACGCCGTGCCATCCGCACTGGCCGAAAGAGGCCTGCAAGATGGACTTCGGCCGACGGACCTTCGTCGGGGTGACGAAGGTCCCGTCGGGCTGCCTCGACATCTGTGCTCAGAGTGCTTTGTTTCCAGTTGGTTGAGTGGTTCCATCGTTTCGTCGACGGGTGACGACAGTCGTCACCTGGGAGACTCTCGGTGGTTCTCTGCCGTCACGCCCCTGCCCCTGCGGCGCCGGAACGGCCCTCGATGCCCCCGTCCATCCACTTCCTGCAGGCACGCGCCTTGCTCTGCACTCACGCAACCCTCGAACGGAGCCTCGAATGCCTGTCTCTTTCCCTCAACCCCGTGCGTGCGATAGGCTGCGCGCGGACCTCTCGCGTCCGGAACACACCATGCCGACCCTCCGCGACACCATCCTCGCCAGGGTCCGCCCGCTGCTCGCCGGGGGGACCCTGCTGCTCGCTGCCACGCTCTCACCGCCGGCGGCCGCCGACGCGTGTACAGAGGCCGTGCTCGTCGCCCAGCTCGACCTGGCCGAGCGCAGCTTCGCCGGCCTGGACATCGAAACCTTCACCCTCGTCGCCTCGGAGGCCACGGAGACCTTGGGCTGCCTGTCCGCGCCGGTCTCCCCTGCGACCGCCGCACGGGTGCATCTGCTCCATGCGCTGGGCGCCTCCCTGAACAGCGACGACGCGGCCGTGCGGCGCGCCTGTCATGCCGCGTTGCTGGCGGATCCTGGCATCGACCTGGAGACTGCGCTCGGGACCCAGCCGGGCAGCGCCCTGGACACCCACTGCCGCGCGATGAAGGGCGCGCTCGCCCCCAGGCGCATCTCCCCACCATGCAAAGAGGCCGGAGGGTGGGTGAATGGCGCGGAAGGTGCGTTGGCCTATGAGGGCCTTCCTGCGGTGGTCCAGATTCCGGATGACACTTGCGGGCTCGCCGTTTCGATCTGGGTCGGCGCGGACGAGACGTTGGATTGCCCGATCACCCATGGGGGAGATCCCCCGCCCTTGTCTACCTCTCTCCGTGGCTTTCGCACTGGCTTGACCTTCGCCACAATCGGCGTTGGTGCGATCACCGCCGCAGTGTGGGGCTTGCGCATAGACGCCTACAAAGACGCTCACGCCTTGTACAACACGACGGTGGTCCGAAACCATGACCCGGTCGACGAAGGGCTGGTGGACTCCAAGGACGACGCCAAGCAGGTCTTCTACCGCGCCATGGACCTCAACACCGCGGCCGTCGCCGCCACCGGCGTCACCGCCGCCCTCGCCCTGCCCACCCTCTACCTGCACATCCGCTTCTGATGAGCCCGCCCCCCGCGCGCCGCTACGAGCTGGTCGAGGCCCTCGGCAAGGGGGGCTTCGGCACGGTGTATCGCGCGCGGCTGACCGGGCCCGAGGGCTTCACCAAGGACGTCGCCCTCAAGGTGCTGCACGACAACATGAGCGCCAACCCCGAGGTCGCCGGGCGGCTGCGGGACGAGGCGCGGGTCCTGGGCCTGGTGCGCCACCGGGCGATTGTGCATGTTCACGACCTGTGCTGCCTGGACGGGCGCTGGTCGGTCGTCATGGAGTACATCGAGGGCGCCGACCTCTCGCGGCTGCTCCGGGTGGGGTCCGTGCCCCCGGGGCCGGCGCTGGAGATCATCCAGGAGGTCGCCGCCGCCCTGCACGCGGCCTGGACGGCGCAGGGCCCGGATGGCGAGCCGCTGCACATCCGCCACCGGGACCTCAAGCCGGGCAACATCCGGGTCACCCGACACGGTGAGGTCAAGATCCTGGACTTCGGCATCGCCCGCGCCGACTTCGCCGCCCGAGAGGTGCAGACCGGCTCAGTGCTGTTCGGCACGCCCGCCTTCATGTCCCCGGAGCGCCTGGACTTCGCCGACGGCCCGGCCGCCGACATCTACGCCCTGGGCTGCATCCTGTTCCAGATGCTGCACGGTGAGCGCTTCGGGCGCACCCACGTCTCCCGCCCCCGTCATGAGCGTAAGGTCCACGACCGGATCAACGCCCTGGGAGACGCGGTCAGCCCCCAGCTCCGGGCGCTGCTGCGCCGGCTCCTGGACTGGGACCCCGAGCACCGCCCGACCGCCGAGGAGCTGGAGGAGCTGTGCCGCGCCGCCCGTCGGGGGGACGACGGGCCGTCCTTGCGGCGCTGGGCGCAGGACACCCTGCTGGAGGCCGCCCGTCAGCACCCCCGGCGTCCTCCGGCGTTGCCGGTCGGGGCCGACCTGACCGGCAGCGTGCTGGTGGAGGTCAGCTCGGGCACGCTGATCAGCCTCGACGCGGTGAGCGATGGCAAGGAGGCGCCAGCCCCCACCGAACCCCCCGAGCCAGAGGACGCGCTTCCGTCACCTCCCCCCGCTCGGGATCCTGAGCCCGCCAAGCCCGAGGATGCCGATGGCATCGGCCGTCGCGTCGGCTTGTTCGTGATGCTGGCCTCGCTGAGCCTGATCGGGACGGTCGGGCTGGGCTGGTCGTGGCTGTCGGCGGAGCCCGAGGCGAGCACCCCGGTGGAGCAGCCTGTGGAGACCGACGCCGTAGTGGCCGTCGCGCTCCCCGAGGAGCCGGAAGCGCCCGGCGAAGTAGCGCCCCCGACACCCGCCGAGGACGAGCCCTCCGAGGAGGCTCCATCGAAGGTGGTCCCGCCGCCGACCGAGCGTGCGAGGTCAGCGCCTGCGCAGAAGCCCGACCCTGCGCCAGTGGTCGAGGCGTCCGATCCGGAGCCCGAGCCGCCCCCGCCGATGTCCGCTCCCGATCCGCTTCGCTTCGTGGCCGACACCCCCGACGCCTGGTTCCTCGTCGACGCCCACCAGGCTGTGCTCTCCCCCGTGCCCGCGCAGGTCCCCCCGGGGACCTACATGCTCCACTTCACCTTTGGCGAGCGGGAGGGGAAGCTCCGGGTCGAGATCGGCGCCGATCAGCGGGTCGGGGTGCGCTGCGTGCGGTCCGCGTCGGCCTGCGTGCTCGCGAATTAGAGGCCGTACCGCTTGATTCGATACAGAAGCGTCGAGCGCGGGATGCCCAGCTCTCGGGCGGTCGCGGAGCGATTGCCGTCGTGGCGGCGCAGGGCGGCCTCGATCAAGGTGCGCTCGGACTGCTCGAGCTGGGCGTCGTAGGGGGCCTCGGCGGACTCGTTCTCCGGGAACGAGGCCTGGTTGAAGTGGATGCAGCGCGCGGTGATGTGCGGTCCGTGATGGATGTGGGCCCGCAGCAGCACGTTGGTCAGCTCGCGGGCGTTGCCCGGCCAGGGGTAGGAGCGGAGCAGCGCCAGCGCGTCGTCGCCGAGGTGAATGCCGGTGCCGATGCGCTGCGCGAGCGCCTGGGCGATGACCTCGATGTCCTCGGGGCGGTCCCGCAGAGACGGCAGGCGGACCTCCAGCACGGAGAGCCGGAAGTAGAGGTCGGTGCGGAACCGGCCCTCCACCGCGAGCTTGCCCAGGGGCTTGTGGGTGGCCGCGACGACGCGCACGTCTGGGAAGCCCAGCTCGTGGCCGCCCACGCGCCGGACCTCGCCGGACTCCAGCACCCGCAGCACCTTGGCCTGGGCCGCGGCCGGCAGGTCCCCGATCTCGTCCAGGAAGAGCGTGCCGCCGTCGGCCTGCTGGAAGGCGCCGTCGCGGCGACGATCCGCGCCGGTGAACGCGCCCTTCTCGTGGCCGAACAGCTCGCTCTCGATGAGGGCCTCGGGCAGCGCCGCGCAGTTCAGCGCAACGAAGGGCCCGTCCGCCCGGGGCCCCTCGCTGTGCAGCCCCCGCGCGGCCAGCTCCTTGCCCGTGCCCGTGGCCCCGAGCAGCAGCACCGGCGCGTCGTGCTGGGCGTAGCAGGCCAGCTGGCCGAAGAGCCGCCGCGACGCCGCCGAGACCCCCACCATCGCCCCGAAGCTCGACGCCTCGGGCAACGCCGGGGCCTCGCCGGGCTCGACGTGAAGGTGGGTCCCGCCAGCCGAGAAGCGCTCCCCGGCGTAGAGGGGCGTGGGCTCGTAGAGGCGCTCACCGTCCAGGTGGACTGCGCCGTTGCCCGGTCCCAACATGGGCCGCCCCCGGATGAGGGTGAGGATGAAGTGGTCGCGCACGAGGCGGCGGTCGGACAGGACCAGCCGGCTGCCCTCAGCGCCCACGGTCAGGCGGCGATGGCGCAAGGGTACGCGGCGGCCGGCGTCGGGGCCCTCGTCGATGACCAGCACGGGCTCGTGGACCTCGGCGCCGCTCCAGGCCGAGACGACCTGCCCGCTGGCCGGCGTGGTGGGGCGCCTGGCGACCGTGGTCATGAAGGTCGGCTCCCCGTGGTCGGCGTAGCGCAGGGTGAAGCCGCCGATGCGGAGCTGGGCGCCGTCCAGGAGGGGGACGGGCTGGGTCAGCCTGCGTCCGTCGAGCCAGGTCCCATGCCGGGAGCGATCCTCGGCCCACCAGCGCTCGCCGCGGCGGGTCAGGACGCAGTGCTCGCGGCTGATCGCCTCGCCAGGCAGGACCACGTCGCAGGCGTCTGAGCGGCCCAGGCGCACCGGCCCGGAGCCGAGGGGCAGCTCCAGCAGGGGGGTCTCGCCGCGTTGCAGGGTCAGGCGGGGCATGGTCCCTCCGGGGTGGCGGTGAAGGGTATCGCACCTTTGGAGGTGATGGATCGTCGGGGAACGAGATCACACCTTCCCCTCCCCATGCCATCCACCAATGACTGCCGCCCCTCGACAAGCCCAGCCCAAGGCATGGAATCTCCGTCCGTGACCACCCCCTCGCCGCAGCTCGTCTTCAACCACGCCGCTCACGTCCAGGTGATCGAGCGGGGAGACGGCTACCAGCTCACCGTCGACGGCCGGCGCTGGCCGGACCCCGATCTGGCCCGGATCCTCCAGGGGGACGCGGCCTCCCGCCTGCTCCCCCTCGCCGCCGCGCTGCGTGCCCTCGGCGACACCCCCGTCGCCATCCGCGAGGCCCTGCTGGCCTGGCGCCTCGACGCCCTCGCCGCCCAGGCCGAGGGGGGCTGGCCCGCCGTGCTGGCCTTCGCCGACGACGCCCAGCGCGGTCAGCTCTACGGGCGGGCTTTCCCCCTGGAGGGCTTGAGCCCCGACGCCTTGGGCAGCGCCTTCCAGGCCGCCGTCGCCGCCGCTCTGCTGCTGGCACCCCTGGACCGGGGCCTGTGGTGTGTCTTCGCCGAGCGCGCCGAGCTGCCCGCCGTGCCGAAGAGCCCTCTGCACGCCTGGGTCATCGCCCTGGTGGAGCGCGCCGCCAGCTTCCCCCCGACCCGCCAGCGCCCCGGCGGTCCCCTGGGGGTGCTGCTGGAGAACGCGCAGCGCCGGCTGGAGGAGGACGGCTGGAACCACCTGCCCCTGGCCGAGCTGCGCGAGCGCTGGACCGCACACCTCCAGCACCAGCACAGAGGGTTCCGGCGCTGGTTGCAGGGCGCGCTCGCCCAGGTGGGCGGGCTGACCGGGGACTGGGGGGCCGCCCTCGACCCTCGGGACCCCCAGCCTGTCCCCGACGCGGGCCCCGCGCTGACCCTGCCCGACGAGACCCTGCGCGCCGAGCGGGCCACCCGCAAGCGGGAGATGGAGGAGCTGCTGGACGAGGCCCGCCGGCTGCTGGAGGGGCCGCCGATGCGCCCCGAGGCGCTGCGGGCGTGGCGCCAGGGGCGGGACCAGGCGGTCGTGGCGCTGTCGGTGGCCCGGCAGTACCAGCAGCGCGGGGCGCCGGACCCGGCGCTCCTGGCCTTGATGGCGGCGTATGAGGTCGAGGCCCTGGGCCTGCTGGAGCGGGCGCGAGCGCGGCGGGCCCAGCAGCTCGGCTTCCTGGGCGGGGTGGCGGTGGCGATGCCGGGGCCGCTGGTGGCGCTGTGGGCGGGGGGCTTCCGCTGGCTGAGCGAGAAGCTGCTGGTGGTGCTGCTGGTGCTGGTCGGGGTGTTCGGGGCGAAGCGACTGGTCGATGAGGTCCAGGCGCGGGGGCAGGCTGAGGTCGGTGCGGTGGCGACGGAGCGGGAGGTGCAGCTCGTCGCGGGCTTGCTGGAGGCGCAGAGCCAGGAGCGCCCGGTGGTGTCGGAGCGGCCGGATGTGGAGCTGTCGCCGGTGGGGACGGTGATGCCGGAGGTTGACGGAACCGCAGACGTCGAGCCACCCCACGAGCCCGAGCCGATCGCCGAGCCCGAGCCCGCCGAAGTCACAGAGCCAGCCCCCCACGAGCCCGAGCCGGTCGCCGAGCCCGAGCCCCCCGAAGTCTCGGAGCCACCCCCCGACGATCCCGAGCCCGTCGAGGTCTCGGAGCCGCCGGTCCTCGATCCCACCGGTGACGACGGCGTCACGGCGGTCGAGACCTCCGAGGACCCCGCGCCCATCGAGGTGACGGAGCCTGACGCTGCGCCCGGTGAGCTGGGCGCCTTGGACGGCGTCGCGACGGGCACCCCGACCGTGGACGACGACGGCCCGACGGGCCATGTTGTGGGGCGCTTCGTGGTGCCTGGAGGATCCGGGGTGGAGATGGTGCAGCTCTCGGGGGGGCGGTTCAGGATGGGCAGCACAGCAGCGGAGCGGGAGGCGCTGGTCCCTGAGGAGTTCCGCGAACTCTACGAGAACGAGGGCCCCGTCCACGCCGTCACCCTCTCCGGCTTCTCCATCGCCACGACCGAGACCACCCAGGCGCAGTTCCAGGAGCGCATGGGCTACAACCCCTCGGACCGCCGGCTCTGCCGGGACTGCCCCGTGGAGCAGGTGAGCTGGTACGAGGCGGCGGCGTACTGCAACGCCTTGTCCCAGGACGAGGGGCTGCCCCTCTGCTATGCCTGCTCGGGAGAGGGCGCGGACGTGACCTGCTCCGCCACGGCGTCACCCTCGGCCTGCGGCTATCGGCTGCCCACCGAGGCCGAGTGGGAGTACGCGGCGCGGGCGGGCAGCACGACCGCGTACTGGTGGGGGGACGACACACAGGGGCTGGACGCGCACACCTGGCACGCCGGCAACAGCAGCGACAAGACCCACGCGGTGGGTGCTGAGGGTCACGCCAACCTCTGGGGCCTGTCCGACATGCTCGGCAACGTCCACGAGTGGACCCATGACTACCTGGGGACCTACGGCCAGGCGGCTGTGACAAACCCCTTGGGAAGTGACGAAACGCGCGGTGTGCGCGGCGGGTCGTTCGTCCTCGAGCCCTGGTTCCTGCGCTCGGCGGGCCGGTTCAGGTTCTCGCCCGTGGACCGGGGCGGGGTCCTCGGCTTTCGTTGTGCGCGCTCCGGCCCCGATTGAGCCCTTGAATCCTTGAAAAATTCAAAAAATGAATCGCGCGGAGCGCGATCGCGGCGAAATGACAAACCTGACATTTGTCGCGCAACGTGACACGGGTGGTCAGCCAGATTGACAACCTGTGTCACCCGAAGTCCACCAGCCCCGCGTATGACCGCAGACACCGCTCCAGCGCCCGGGTGTCCTTCTGCGCGGCCTGCACGACCTTCCATCGCAGCCGACGACGCATCGCCCGGCCCGGCGTCAGGCCGGCGCGGCTGATCCGGTAGCCCAGGAAGGTGGTGGGCTGGTGGGCGGGCTGCACCTGATGATGTCCCGCACCGAGTAGCGGGTCTTCTCCGGCTGCGTGTCCAACGCGTCGTCGACCACGGCGCGGAGGAGGCGCTTCTTGCGGGCCTTGGCCCGGCGTTGGCCCTCGCTGAGCGGCAGATCCTCGCTGCGGATGACCCAACGACTGCCGTCCTTGTGGGCGGGCAGCCGTCCGGTCTGGATGAGGGTGCGGATCTGCCAGGGGGACTTGCCGAGCGGGTCGGCGGCCTGGCGGAGGGAGAGGTCCATGCGGGGGCCGGTTGGAGGGGCAGCGCGAGGTAGCGCGGGTGACAAGCGTTGTCACGAAGATGACGGAGAGCTGACAATACTTGTCCGTCAGGCTGACAACGTGTGTCACGTTGCGCGACAACTGTCAGGGTTGTCATTTTGTCGCGATCGCGCTCCGCGCGATTCATTTTTTCAAGGATTCAAGGATTCAAGGGCTCAATCGGGGCCGGAGCGCGCACAACGAAAGCCGAGGCCCCGGAACCGGCGCCCGGGCGAGCGCCTGAGCCGGAGCGCCGAGCGCAGGTTCCAGGGCTCGTTGTCGAACGACCCGCCGCGCACACCGCGCGCGCTCGACCCTCCCGGGCCGACCGGATCCGACACCGCCTCCGCCGTGTAGCGGCGCTGGCCGTCCTGGGTCCACTCCCAGACGTTGCCCAGCATGTCCGACATACCCCAGCCGTTCGCGTGACCCTCGGCGCCCACCGCATGGGTGTTTCCGCCGCTGTTGCCGTCGTGCCAGGTGTGCGCGTCCAGCCCCTCCACGTCATCGCCCCACCAGAACGCCGTCGTGCTGCCCGCCCGCGCCCCGTACTCCCACTCCGCCTCCGTCGGGAGCCGTGCCCCGGCCCACACCGCGTAGATCATCGCCTCGTACCAGCACACGTTGACTACCGGATGCCGCTCGATGTCCGGGAGCCTCCACTCTCGACGCGCCCGGTGCTCCGGCGCGAACCGCTCGTACTCCCCCACCGTCACCGGCCTCGCGGACAGGCGGAACGCCGTGACCTCGACCCGGTGGCGGGGTGACTCGCTGTCGTAGAGTTGCTGGAACCTCTTCAGTGCTTCTTGGGGGACCAACCGCTCCCGCTCCTCCGGCGTGCTGCCCATCTGGAACCGCCCCCCCGGCACCTCCACCCAGGAGACCCCGACCTCCTGCACCGGACGGCCCGCCAACCCGAAGAACCGCTCACGCTCCCGCAGCGCCACCGCCTCCGGCTCCCTCCGTCCCTCCAGCGCCAGCCACGCGAACGCCAGGTCCACCGGAGGCGCCCCCTCGATGAACCGCTCCAGCAGGCGCACCGTTCGCACCGGGTCGCCCACCAGCTCCCACAGGCCCTCGATCGCCTCGCGACGCTCCCGCAGCGCCTGCTCGTTCTCTCGATTCCAGCCTGTCCATTCTGCAGGGCGCCCCTTCGCCAGCAGCTCCACGACGTCCTCGCCCTCCACCGCATCGCAGGTCGCCAGCGCCCGCAGGCCCAGGGGTTGGTTGAGGTCAATGAGCAGCTCCAGCAGCCGCCGCGCCTTGCGCCGGTCCAGCATGCCGGCCAGCAGCGCGAACACCTCGGCCCAGCGCCCCAGGGCGGCCGGGTCGTTCAGCTCCCCAGCCAGCGCCTTCCACCGCTCCCCCTGCTGACGCAGCGCCCGCGCCGCCAGATACTCCAGCAGGCTGCGGTGCAGGAACCGGAAGCGCTCCCGCTCCGGGTCCACCGCGAACAAGAGCCCCGTGACCTCCTCGACCGCCTCCAGGAAGTGGTCCACACCCCCGTAGCCCTGGCGCAGTTTCGTCCACAGCGCCTCGTCCGCCATCAGCATCTCGCTGAGCGTCTCCCGGCGCCACTCCACGCCGCCGCGCTCGACCAGGCCCAGACTCAGGCGCTCCAGCGCACCCAGAGCCAGGTCGCGGTTGGGCAGCCTCTGGTGTTTTGTCGGGTCACCCGTCGGCTTGCCCCGCATCAGCAGCCGCAGCACCTCCTTGTAGACCTCGGTGCGAAGCCCAGGCCGCTCCTCCGACGCCTCGGGCCGCTCCCGCTCCACCAGACACAGCATCGTCAGCAACAGCGGCACCCCCGCCATCTCCCGCAGCGCATGATCCTTCTGGATCCGCCGAAGCAACCCCGCCGCCGCCGCCGGCTCCAGCCAGTTCGCCACGAGTTGCTCCCGCGCCGTCAGCGACAGCGGTTGCAGCTCCAGGTGCCCGAAGGGCTCCGGCCCCGGCTTGCCGTCCTCCCCAGACGGCCCGGTGAACGGCGCGGGCAGCGGGGTGAAGCCCTGGGGCCGGGAGGTCAACACGATGGGCACCTGGGGCCAGCGCTCGGCCAGGCCGGAGACCCTGCGGGCGGTGTCCAGAACCCGCTCCGGGTCGACCTCGTCCAGGCCGTCGAGCAGCAAGAGCGCCCGCCCCTCGTCCAGAGCCTGCTGGAGCGGGCCGACCAGGGCCTCGGGCTCGACGTCCTCGCCGCTGAGGTCTGCGGCGAGGTGGCGGACCAGGCCCTGCCCCGACCGGGACCAGGACGCGAGGCTGACAAAGAGGGGCAGCACGACCACGCCGTCTGTGTCGAGTTTCTCCAGCGAGGCCGCCGCTCGGTCGATGGCCAGGCGCCGCAGCACGGTTGTCTTGCCCGCCCCGGGGTGGCCCAGCAGCGCCCAGCGCTGACCCAGCTCGGGCTGGTCGAGCACCTGCTCCAGGGTCTGCTCCCCCAGAGGGCCGTGGCGCAGCGGGCCGTCGATCGTGTTGCATCCCCGGGGGCCCTCGCCCGAGCCCCAGCCAGTGGCCTTGACCTCGACCATGACCTCCTGCAGGGTGCGGCCGGCGGGCACCCAGCGCTGGAACTGCATCAGGCGCTTGTGGTTGTCCAGGATGGCCTGGAGGGCCGCCCGGACCGGGCCGGTGTCCTCTCCGACGGCGGCGCTGAGTTGACGCTCGGCGGCGTGCAGCTCGGGCGCGGGCTCGTCGAGGGCGCCGAGGTCCTCCAGGATGCGGCGAAGCAGCACCAGAAGAGCGCGATCCTCCCGCTGGTGGACCAGGAGGTGGCGGGGGTCCTTGAGCACCGCGCGGCGCACGGCGTCGTCCTCGATCTCGACCCGCTGGACCAGACCGACGCGGGCCGAGGGCGTGCGGTAGAAGCGCTCCAGCAGGGGCACCAGGGACTGGGCGATGGGGTTGAGGGCCTCGGGGCCCCGGGTGGGCAGGGCCCCGCCTACCTGGACGAGCCCGTCCAGCAGGAGCTGGGGGTGGTCGGTGCGCTGCTGGGAGAGGCGGATGAGGGTCTGGGCGAGCCGGGTGACGTTGTCGTTGAGGCCGCGCGGTACGGCCAGGCCCTCCTGCTCCACCAGGAAGACGAGCCCCTCCATCTGGTCGGGGATCAGAGCGCAGAGGGCGTCGTACAGGGTCATCGGCTCAGGGCAGCAGCCTCCGCAGGGCGGTCCAGGCTATCCGATCCGGCAGCTTCGCCACAAAGCGCTGCACGGCGGTGCGGTTCGCGTCGTTGGCGTGCTTCGTCCACAGCGGCTCGACCATGTCGCTGAGGTCGTCGACCCCGAGCCGGAGCTGCTCGACCTGGGCCTCGATGGCCCCCTGGTGGCGGGCCAGGGCCTGGGCGTCAGGCTGGCTGCGGTGCA
Organism: Alphaproteobacteria bacterium; assembly: GCA_020632795.1. Taxonomy (GTDB): domain Bacteria; phylum Myxococcota_A; class UBA796; order UBA796; family CAJQPC01; genus JACKEV01. The sequence goes on along the minus strand of JACKEV010000013.1, from coordinate 42,788 downwards.
GCTCGGTGAGCAGCGCGTCGAAGAGCCGGGCCAGGTCCTCCCGGGACACGCCGGGCGCGTGGTTGTGGATGACGCCGTCGCCGGTCTCGACGATCTGGACGTTCTGCGGATTGTTGAACACGTACTTGCCGGACATGGACACTCCAGCGGTTGGGGGTGCGGTGAGCACGGTGGTGAGGGCATCTCGGAAGACCGCGACGCCGTCAGCCCGCTGGCGGGCGAGCTTCAGCAGGCCCTGGACCTGGGTGGGCACGGCCCCGGTGGGCGCGACGAAGTCGACCCGGAGGCCCTGCTGCTCCAGCAGGAAGCGCAGCTCGGCGAGCTGGTCGGGGGTGAGGGCGCGGGCCTGCTGGTAGAGGGCGGTGAGGTCGATCGAAGGCTCTGTGGGCGTCTCCAGCCGGGCGGCCACCGCGCGAAGCTCGGCGGCCCGGTGGCCGTGCTCAGCGGCGACGGCCTCGATGACCTCCAGCAGCTTGCCGCGCCGGTCCAGCAGGTCGACGGCCTCGTGTACCCAGGTCGCCGCGTGGGTGCGGTCCGGGTCGGAGAGGTCGCGCAGGGCCTCGCGGCCGTAGCGGCGGGACAGCCAGCGGGACAGCTCGGCCGGGCGGTAGAGGTCGAGCAGGATGTCTTCGAGGGTGGCTTGGGGATGCATGCAGGGGAAGCTCCTGTGTGCGATGGCACGGGGGAAGTGGGTTGTGATGGGGGTCCCATCAAAGAAAGCGATCGCCTCCAGCTTGCCCCCTTGGCACCACTCAACCCGATGGATGCTCCGCGTAGATCCTGAGGCCGTCCGCAGGAACAGGCGCAGCAAGCATGGAGTCCGGCTGGCCGCGCCGAGCTTGGAGTGCAGCGACGAGGGCGTCTCGGTTGGAGGGCGAACGGGAGCGTCGAGCCCGCTCCTCTGCTTCTTCCGGGCGCTCCGTCTGGTGTGAGACGAGGTGGCCCCCCGTCGTGAACAGCTCCAATTGCCTGGCGACGTCATCGCGGACCCGCACATCCCCACTCCGCACAAGGAAGCGATCCTCCATGAACACAATCTCAATGACGTCGTCGCCCGCCCCGAGTGGAGCGCTCTCCTGGTGCTCGGCGAGCAGGCCCTTGACCGTCTCTGCGAGACCAAGCAGTCCATCCGGATTGAAGGACTGCGGAGAGAGATGACCACTCCGCCTTGCCCTGAACGCTGTCGTGCCCCGAACCCTCAGCACCAGGTCCGGCGTCGCGATCAATCGTCCCAGGTCGCGATAGTCCTGGTTTGTTGGTGCGATCAACCAGCCGATCTGGTTGGACAACGTCCTCAGGGCCAAACCATGGAGTCCGGGGCTGTCACCCAACTCACCTCCCAGCAAACGTTCGCCTTCGACCAACACATCCTGCCGATCGTTCAGCGCACGAGCCTCTGTCATGTTTCGTGTGCCCGTGGGTGACAACCAGGGACCGACCTTGAGGCCTTGTGAAGCGAAGAACTGGGCGACGGTCTTTGAATATGGAGCAGACAACCCTGCGGTCATGAACCGCTGCACCGGTTCGTCGACCTCCATCAAGGTGCCAGCCTTCTGGTAGGCCGGGTCCCATATATAGAAATCCCGTCTGTTGATGAGGCCATCCCTGCTCTTCCCCAAGCCGATCGCTGCGATCTGGTTGAACTGATCCGTAAGCCGACGACGCCCCAAGGCCCACTCTCCCCCCTCATGGCGGGTGAGGAAAGCCCGCACCTCACGCGAATACAGATGAGACACCTGGTCCCGACTGAACACCATACGCGCTTCCGGGCACACAAAGTCGAGAATCCGATCCACCTCCAGGGCCTGAGCCTCGTACGCAACCCAGGGTGCGTCCGAAGTCTGGCTGAGTTGCCGGTACAGCTCCTCGAACCTCACACCGTCTCGATGTGCCACGCGCAGCGCGCCCGCTTCGAGCAACGGCCGCAGCCTCCCGTCCCTGACCAGGCACAGGAGCCCCACGTTGGTCGCCATCGCCGAGTCCGTGAGCATGACATAGTCAAACATCAGCAGATGGTGAACAATACGCCCCCACAACATGGTCACATCCTGTGCGTCTTCCTTGCCGAACAGCGGCTGGTCCGCGTCGTAGGCAATGACGCCCAGATCCTCTGAGTCCCTACCATTGTCTCCCGTCATTGTTTCCCGCTCCCGACTGGCGGGAGCGGTAGAGCGCCCAGGCCGCCAGCGTCATGCCATCACGGAGCGTCCCGTCTCTCGTGCTGGCTGTGATCTGGGTCGGGGTCATCCAGACCTCCTCAGATTGTATGGACTCCATCTCCTCCAGGTTCATCGCATCGGGATGCCCGGACACCTCCACGCCCACAACCGTAACGGTGTGCGGCATGAGCCCCGAGTCCGGGAGAAACCGGCCGATGATCACAGGCTCTGCGCTCCCGCGGTAGCCGGTCTCTTCATGGAGTTCATCCAGCGCGGCGCCCTCAATGCTGCGCCCGATGGCGCGAAATCCTCTGGGGAACTCCAACTCCCACCGACGCGTCGCGTGCCGGTAGCTGCGCTTGAGGAGCACCTGGCCTGCCCTGGTGACAATGAGGACGACACCAGCATCACCCTGGAGCCCGCCCGGGAGCGTGACCCTCAGGTATGTGCCGGCGTTGCCGGTTCTGAACCGAACGGCGTCTCGGAAGACGATCAGGTACTGATCCTGGTACACGACTCCGATCTTGGCGAGCGACTCGTCCTCGCCACGCTGACGGAGCCGGACCTTGATCTCTGCCCGGGCCTGCTCGATCTCCTCCTTCGACGTAAGGAGACGAATCTCTCCACTGTGCTCATCTCCCCGCGCCAGCCCCTGCAGGTGTTTCAGGTAGTCTTCGTAGGTAAGTCGCGTCATGGATCGTCCTGCGTTCCCTCGACAAAGACAGCTATCCCGTCGTCGTGTGCAGGGCCAACCAGCGCGAGTGCATCCCTCACCAAGCGAAATCCGACATCATCCTTCACCTCCCACGGGGAAAGTTGGCCGGCAACCCCCGGCGAGAGCAGCGCCCCGACGCTACGCCACGAACCACCCCGGACCGGCTGAAACTCGCCCTCAGGGCCCTGACACCACTCCCACACATTGCCCACGAGATCCGACAGATCGTCGGGTCTGACAGCTCTGGTCTGCCCCCCGCTGTTGCCCAGATGCCAGGCCTCTTCCTGAGGCATCAACCGGCGCGCGGCCTCCCATTCGCCCTCCGTCGGAAGCCTCGCTCCAGCCCAGCATGCGTAGATCATCGCCTCGTACCAGCAGACGTTTACGACTGGGTGCTGCTCCACCCCTGGCACGTCCCACTCCCGGCGCGCGGCGTGCTCTGGCGCGAACCGCTCATACTGCGACACCGTCACCGGGGTAGGGGTGATCCGGAGGCTCCCGCTGGATCCCGACCGATCGGACACCGCAGAGAAGGCGCGGGGCTGCTGATGGTCTTGCCCCTGGACGCCTGTTGTCGTCGGTGACATCGCTCTGTCCAACGTGAGCCAGCGAAGCCCGGACTCTCGAACGGGACGCCCTGCCACGGCGAAGAACCGTCGGCGTTCCTTGAACACCCCCGCCTCTGGCTCCGATCGACCCTGAAGAGCCATCCACGCCAGCGCGAGGTCCACGGGCGGCGCTCGGTGAACGAAGCGCTCCATGGCCCTGACGATCCGTGCGGGATCGTGTCCCCGCTGCCACAGTCCGATCAGCGCCGCCCCCCTGGCTTTGTTGACTTGGGGCGTCCTGCGCCATGACGCAGATCGCTCACCAGCCAGCAGCGCCACGACGTCCTCGGGTTCGACCGCGTCGCAGGTCGCCAGCGCCCTCAGCCCCAGCCCCTGGTCGATCCCGATCAACGCCTCCAGCAGCGCCTTGGCACGCTCCTGAGTCAGTCTGCCCGCCAACAGGGAGAAGACCTCTGCCCATCGGCCCAGGTTGGCCCGGTCCCGGACGACGTCGGCGACCCATCTGCGCCACCCCTCCCCCCGACGTTCCAGAGCACAGGCCGCGAGGTACTCCAGCAGACTGCGGTGCAGAAACCTGAACCTCTGCCGAGGTCCATCCACCGGGAACAGCAACCCCGTGGCGTCCTCCACGCGGGCGAGGAATGCATCGACGCCGCCGTACTCCTGCTTGATCTCAGCCCAAAGACCCACGTTACTCTTGTCGTTCTTGAGCGCACGGCTGAGGGTCCGCCGACTCCATTCCACACCGCCGCTCTTCACCAACTCCAGCGCCAGTTCCTCCAGCGCCTCCCGAGCCGAGGCGACATCGCTCAGCGTGGCACGGTTCTGTCCACCGGAGACGGGGTTGCCGAGCAGCAGCAGAGTGAGGACCTCCTCGTAGACCTCAGTGCGCAGACTCGGGCGCGCGCTGGAGACGGGGGCCTTGAGGCGCCGATCCTCGCCTAGGCAGATCATGGTCAGCAGCAGCGGGACCTCCACCATCTCCTTCAGAGAGAGGTCTGCCCACACTCGCTCCAGCAGAGCCTCAGCTCGCTGAGGAGGCAACCAGTTCATGACCAACTGCCGCTGGGCAGCCGGAGAGAGAGGCTGGAGGTGCAGCATGCCGAAGGGCTGGGCGGCGGGATGCTGGCCTGGGCCCGTGAAAGGTGCGGGTATCGGGGAGTAGCCCTGGAAGCGCGAGGTGACGATCATCGGCACGGAGGGCCAGCTCTCAGCGAGGGTCGTGATGCGCTGGGTGACGCGCTGTACTCGCGTCGGCTCGACCTCGTCCAGGCCGTCGAACAGCAGCAGAGCCTGGCCTTCTGAGAGGGCACGCCGCAAGATGGGGGTGGAGTGGGGGACGCCCAGCTCTTCCACGAGGTACTGAACCAGCCGGTGACGGGACGCCGCCCAGTTCGGCAGGGAGACGAAGAGCGGCAGGATCCAGGCTTGTCCTTTCTCGCGAGCCGTCAAGGCCTCCTCGGCGCGCTCGACGGTGAGGCGGCGCAGCATAGTGGTCTTTCCAGAGCCCGGGTGGCCCCGCAAGATCCAGCGGATGCCCCAATCGGGCTTGTCGAGCACCTTGCCCAGGGTAAGCTCGCCCAGGGGGCCCTGCGGCATGGGGGTGTCGAGTGAAGAGCGATCCTCTGGACCCTTGCCGGGGCCCCAGCCGGAGACCTTGACGGTGACCATGACCTCCCGCAAGGTGCGGTCGGCGGGCACCCAGCGCTGGAAGCGCCCCAGGCGCTTGTGGGCGTCGATGATGGCCCGGAGCAGGTCGTCGGTGGGGTCGGCTGGTGGGAGTGGAGAGGGCTCTCTCCCGTTGACGATGTACCCGTCGCCCTGCTCGATGATCTGCACATTGACGGGGTTGTTGATGACGATGCCCCTGGCCGGTGGGTCCGATGACACGGGCTGCTCTTCCCGAACTTCGGCCACCACCAGCCCGTCCGCGACAACCAGCCCCCCGCGGTCCTTCAGCGCCGCAGCGATCCGCTGGAGCGCGTCGGCCTTGTGGGGATGCTCCAGGGCCATCGCGGCGATGACCTCGGGCAGCTTGCTCTGTCGATCCAGCCCGTCCACGGCCTCGTGGACCCACTGGTTCGCCCGCGTCCGGTCGGGGTCGGAGAGCCCGTTCAGCGCTGCGCGGCCGAAGCGACGGCTCAGCCACCGGGCCAGATCGGCGGGGCGGTAGAGGTCCAGCAGTACATCTTCCAGCTCAGCCTGGGGGGTCATCCGTGCGCCTCCGCATCGGGGAATAGCACGGCGAAGGCGATCTGTGACGTCGTCGCGGCTCGCGGTCCGACAGCCATGCAACGCCGTCCCGGCACAGCCGCGCGCCACAGCGCCCGCCTCATCGAGTTCCTTGAAGCGCGCTCCTCCGCGTGGCCGATGACATCGACCTCACGGAAGACGTACAGCCAGGACGCCCCCTCCGCCAGATGAGGCAACGATGCCCCTGGCGTATCATCCCCTCCCCCACCTCCCCGGAGCCCCCCATGATCGCCCTCGTCACCGGCGCCGGCCGCGGCCTCGGCCTCGAGTTCGCCCGTCAGCTCGCCGCGCGCGGCGCCACCGTCTTCGGCACCGTCCGCCGCGACGGGGAGGCCCTCGACGCCCTCGGCGTCACCGCCCTCCGCCTGGACGTCGCCGACCCCGCGTCCATCGCCGCCTTCGCCACGGACCTCGCCGCCCGCGTCGACCGCGTCGACCTGCTCATCAACAACGCCGGCATCAACAGCCGGGGCGTGCCCGAGGGGCAGCGCAACGTGCGCTGGGGCGCGTTGGAGCCCGAGGGCATCCTGCGCATGGTGCAGGTCAACGCCGTCGGCCCCGTCCTGGTGACCCAGGCGCTGGCCCCGCTCTTGAAGCCGGGCGCCAGGGTGCTCTCCATCAGCAGCTGGTTGGGCTCCATCCAGCGCAAGACCAGCGGCGGCAACTACGGCTACTGCGCCAGCAAGACCACCTTGAACATGCTGGCGCGCGCGATGGCCTTCGACCTCGCTGAGCAGGGCGTCATCAGCGTAGTGGCCAACCCGGGCTGGGTGCGGACCGACATGGGCGGGGCCCGCGCGGCGCTCACCCCCGACCAGTCGGTCTCCGGCCTGCTCGCGCTGGTGGACCAGCTCACGCCCGCGCACACCGGCGGCTTCTACCAGTGGGACGGCACCGAGCACCCCTGGTAGCTTGCCCCACCCCCCGGCCTCCGCTACCCTGCGCCCCATGGCGAAGCTCCCCCCCGCTCAGGCCCGCCAGCTCCAGGGTGTCGTCGACGCCCTGCTGGCCCGCGACATCGACACCGCCCACGACGGCCTGCTGCGCCAGCCCCGCGCCGGGCGCAAGGCCCGCGCCACCGTCAAGGCCGTGGCCGCCCGGCGCACCCTGCCCGACCTGTGGGGCCTGCCCCGCAACGTCGCCAACGCCCTGCTGGCCGCCGATCTGGTCGCCGCAGGCGGCTGGCCGGCCGTCGACCTCAACCGCTGGCTCACCGTGAACCAGTCCGTCCTCGCCAACCCCGCCGCCTTCCGCATGGACCGCGGCGCCGACTGCGAGTCCGACCCCCTGCGCACCCAGGCCGACGGCTGGAACGACATCGCCGCCCGGGTCCACCGCATGACACCCGAGCGCCGCGCGCGCTTCTTCGAGGGCCTCGTCACCTCCCGCCTGGGCAGGCTCGGGGCGCTGTTCGCCGGCCCGGGGCAGGCCTGAACCCCCTCACCCCGGATCCGACACGGTTCGCGCGCCGACGGGACGACTGGCGCGCCGGCCCGGTGGTGTATCAGGTCTTCCCCGACCGCTTCGCGCCACCGGACGCGCCGCCGCCGCCCGCGCCCCCAAGACGCGCCCGCCCCTGGTCGAAGACCCCCCGCAAAGGCCGGTACCTGCCGTCCGCAGGCGTGTGGTCCCACGAGCTGCACGTCTGGGGCGGTACCCTGACCGGCGTCCGCGCCCACCTGGACCACGTCGCGGCCCTGGCGGACGTGCTCTACCTCAACCCCATCCACGACGCCCTCACCAACCACAGATACGACGCCCGGGACTGGACCCGCGTGGACCCCCTGCTGGGCACCCGGGACGACGTCGTCGCCCTGGCCGAGGACCTGCACAGACGCGGCCTGCGCCTGATGCTGGACGGCGTGTTCAACCACCTGGGGCGCACCGCCCCCGCCTTCCAGCGGGCCCTGACCCACCCCGACGCCCCCGAGCGCGCCTGGTTCGACCTCGACGCGCGCTACACCCACGGCGCCCGGAGCTGGTTCGACGTCTTCAACCTGCCCGAGGTCCGGCTGGAGCACCCCGCGGTCCGCAAGCTCGCCTTCGAAGGCCCGGACTCGGTGGTGCAGCGTTGGCTGCGGGAGGGCGCGGACGGCTGGCGGCTGGACGTGGCCCACGACCTGGGGCCCGCGCTGTGCGCCGCCATCCGCCAGGGCGCGCGGGCCGCGAAGCCCGACGCCTGGGTGGTCGGAGAGGTCTGGAACGACCCCCGGGGCTGGCTGGACACCCTCGACGGCGTGCTCAACATGCACCTGCGGGTGCTGCTGCTGGAGCTGGTCGACGGCACCCTCGCCCCCGCGCGCTTCGGCCGCCTGCTGGAGCGCCACCTCGCCGACGCCGGGATCGAGGGCCTGCTGCGCTCCTGGCTCGTGCTCGACAACCACGACACCCCTCGCCTGGCCAGCCGCCTGCCCAAGCCCTGGCAGCGCCGCCTCGCCCAGACCCTCCAGCTCGCCCTGCCCGGCAGCCCGGTCCTCTACTATGGCGTGGAGATCGGCATGACGGGAGACGGAGACCCCACGAACCGCGCCCCCATGCGCTGGGATGAGGTCCCCGGACACCCCGAGCTGGAGCGCCTGCGTACCCTCCTGGACCTGCGGCGGCGGCTGCCCGCGCTGCGGTTCGGCGACGCGACCGTGCTGGATGGCGAGGGCCTGGTGGCCTTCACCCGCCACACCGACCGGGTCGAGGAGACCGTGCTCGTGCTGGTGAACCCCGGCCCCGAGCCCGTCACCGAGCGGCTGGCCCTGCGGGACCCCCGGCTGATGAGCGGGAGCCCGCTGGAGGACGCCCTGCACCCCGGCGAGACCGTGCATGTGGACGCCGGCACGGTGCGGGTGTCGGTCCCCGCGCGCGGCGCCCGGCTGCTGACCCCGCGGATGCCGCCCGCCTGGGGCTACGACCCCTACCGGCGCCTACTCCAGGATTGAGCGCAGGATCGTCCACCGGTCCAGGGTCTGCCCGTTGACGTCGATGACGCGGGCCTCCATGCTGGGATCCGACACGGTCGTGTCGATGTCCAGCACGATCGCGTAGTGCCCGCTGTCCTCGCAGGCCCGCTGCTCGGCGTCGGCGCCGCAGGCCGAGTTCCAGGTCGCCAGCGGGGAGGAGGTCAGCTCGGGCACGTCATAGCCGCCCTCGGAGCCCTCCAGCAGCCGCAGCTCGGAGCGGTGGATGTCGCCGGAGAGCAGCACCACGCCGCCGATGCCCTGCTGGGCGATGGCGTCGAACACCCGCGCCCGGGCCGTCGGGAAGCTGGCCCAGGAGTCGCTGCTGCCGTCCAGGGTCCACTGGCTGCCGATGACCAGCAGCTTGAAGGTAGCCTGGGAGGCCCCCAGGGCGTCGAGCAGCCAGGCCTCCTGGGTGGCCCCCAGCATGCCGCCGTCCAGGCCGCGCCAGAACCGGTCGTCCAGCAGGAACACGTCGACGTCGCCGTAGGACCAGCGGCTGTAGACGCCCTGGGCGCCGTCGCCATAGCCGATGTTGGCCCAGTACTCCGCGAACACCCGCCGGGCGACGTCCCGGCCGGGCTCGGTGCCGTCTGTGTTGTTTCCGGTGAAGTCGTGGTCGTCCCAGGTGGCCAGCGTGAAGGCCTCCCGCATCAAAGCGCTGCGCAGGGGGCGCTCGTGGGCCCAGCGGTAGAACTGCCGCAGATCCGCGAGATCGTCGGTGTTCCCGTAGTGGTTGTCGCCGATGAACAGGAAGGCGTCGAGGTCCTCGGCCAGCAGGGGCCCGAAGATGGGCTGGTCGTCGTCCTTCGTGCACGAGCCGAAGCCCAGCTTGAGCCGGGTCGCGGCCCCGGTGGCCGGCGGCGTGGTGAAGCCCCAGGGGCCGAAGGTCTGCCCCTCGATCTCCAGGCTGTAGACATAGGGGGTCTGCGGCTCCAGCCCGTAGACGGTGACCGCCTCGGTGAAGTCCCGATCGGCGGTGGGGTAGCCGTGGTGGACCGGCGCGGCGGCGGCCAGCTCGGCCTCGCTGCGGGCCACCCGCAGGCGCACGGCCCGGGTGGCGTCGGCGCGGTACCAGACACGGACGTGGTCGGGGCCCGCCGCGCCCAGGATGGGGCCGTGGGTCAGGGGCGCGTCGAACACCGTGGTGCAGTTGTTGCCCAGGCTGTCCTGCCACTGGAGCTGCTCGTCGGACTGATCGCCGATGGCCAGCGTCAGGCCGTCGCGGCAGTACACCGGCTCCCCGTCCAGGCGGACCTCGAAGCCCACCGGCTCCCAGCGGTTGCCGCCGTCGCTGGCCCGCACCTCGAAGCGGTCCACCGCCTCGCGGGACAGGGACAGCCCCTCGAAGGTGGCCACGTCGACCACGCCGGGCTCGAAGTCGTTCCACTCGGGGCGGTAGGGGTTGAAGCAGTCGTCGGCGGTCAGGCAGAACGTGATGCCGCCGTCGTCGGTGCCCGAGAACGTGCCGGTGTCTGTGCGCGCGGCGATGTGCACGATCTCGACGGTGTCGTCCCACGTCGGGGCGCCCGGGTCCCGGCAGCCCGCGCCGTCGTTGGGCACCCCCTCGTCCACCCCGGCGTCGCAGTCCTGGTCGACGCCGTCGCAGACCTCGGCGTTGCCGGGGAAGCGCCCGGGGTCTGCGTCGTCGCAGTCCTCGGTGGACAGGGCGCCGTCGCCGTCGGCGTCGACGGCCTCCTCGGCGGGGGTGGTGTCGTCGGGGGCGGTCGGCGTGTCCTTGGTGGTGCCGGAGCAGGCCAGGAGCAGGAGCAGCATGGGGACCTCGTGGTGCGGACCCGGGCGTTTAACGTGTTCTTCGCCGGAGTCCTACCGTCCGCGGACAGAACGCGGACCGTCCGCGGACGGTCGACCGGCCGGCCCTCGCAGCAGACGTCTCAGCGATGACATCGTGTTCATCGGGATCACGGAAGGGGCCGCGGCGCTGGCATGCCCCCTGCAAAGAGGGGGACCGTCCACCGAACGGACGTCAACCCTCACGGAGCCCATCATGACCCGACTCCTCTCCCTCCTCGCGTCCATCGCCTTGCTCGGCACCGCCTGCACCCCGGGCAGCGCGCTGGACGACATCGACCCCCTCGACGGCTTCCAGGGCCAGCCGGTCGACGACAAGGGCTTCTACCTGGCCACCGCGGTGTGGGACTCGCCCGTCATCAACGTCTGCTTCGAAAGCCCGACGGCCGCGGACGCGCCCTGGCAGGACCTGACCCGCCAGCGCGTCCAGGAGACCTGGGAGGCCCACACCCCCCTGCGCTTTGTCGGCTGGGGCACCTGCGCCTCGGGCGACCCGGGCATCCACGTCCAGTTCGCCGACGCCGGCGCCCGGGTGCTGGACTTCGGCCAGAACATCTCGGGGCTCACCAACGGCCTGCGCCTCAACTACGCATACCAGAGCTGGGTCAACAGCTGCGACGACGACGCCATGACCTCGAACGGCTACACCGTGCGGCAGAACTGCTTCCGCAACAACACCGTGCACGAGTTCGGTCACGCCATCAGCCTCTACCACGAGCAGGACCGTCACGACTCCACCTGCACAGACACCACCGGCAGCCAGGGCGGCACCGAGGTGGGGCCCTACGACGCCGGCAGCGTCATGAACTACTGCAACGGCGCGCGCTGGGCCAACGGCGGCGTGCTGAGCGACGGAGACATCGAGACGGCCATCACGCTGTACGGTCACCGCACCCCCTCGGCGGACTTCAACGATGACGGCTACGCGGATCTGGTGGTCGGCGCGCCGGGGGTCGCGGCGGGCGGCGACACCGAGTCCGGCCGCGTGTACCTCTACTACGGCGACCCGGCGGGCCACAGCGGCTACGACACCCGAATCGATCGGGACACCAGCGGCGTGGAGGGGGTCACGGAGGCGTACGATCGCTTCGGCCAGGCCACCGCCTTCGGCGACTTCAACGGCGACGGCTACGACGACCTGATCGTCGGTGCCCCAGGCGACACGGTCAACGGCCAGGGCTCGGCCGGCGCGATCAACGTGCTCTACGGCTCGGCCAGCGGGGTCAGCACCAGCGGCGGCGCCCTCATCACCGAGGACGACACCAGCGGCGCCAGCGAGGCCGGCGACGACTTTGGCGCGGCCCTGGCGGTCGGCGACTTCGACCGGGACGGCTACGACGACCTGGCCGTCGGCGTGCCCGGCCAGGACGTGGGCAGCAAGGCGGGCGCAGGGGCCCTCCGGGTGTTCTACGGCTCGGCCACCGGCCTGTCCGCCGCGGACGAGGACGCCTGGAACCAGGACTCCAGCGGCGTGGTCTCCACCGCGTCCGCGGGCGGGGCCTTCGGCTCGGCCCTCGCGGTCGGCGACTTTGACAAGGACGGCTACGACGACCTGGCCGTGTCCGCGCCCTACGACGACGTCGGCGGCACGCCGGAGGCAGGGCTGGTGGTCGTCTTCCCGGGCAGCAGCGGCGGCATCACCGCGTCGGGGGACAGCCGGTGGCACCAGGACATCAGCGGCGTCCAGGACGTCGTCGAGCAGGGGGACCACTACGGGGCGGCGCTGACGGCGGGCGACTTCGACAACGACGGCTACGATGACCTGGCCATCGGCATCCCGGACGAGGTGATCGGCGGGATCGCGTCGGGGAAGATCAACGTGCTCTTCGGCAGCGACGCCGGCCTGAGCAGCGCGGGCAACCAGGACTGGCACCAGGACTCCGTCGGCGTCAACGGCAGCAACGAGAACGGCGACCGGTACGGCGCCGCGCTGCGGGCCGGGGACTTCGACCGGGACGGGTTCATGGACCTGGCCATCGGCGTCCCCGGGGACGAGATCAACGGCAAGGGCGGCGCGGGCTGGGTCAACGTGCTCTTCGGCAGCGGCGCCGGCCTGAGCAGCGCCCCCGACCAGGGCTGGCACCAGGACACCAGCGGCGTGATGGATGTCGCCGAGGCAGGCGACGCCTTCGGCTCGGCCCTGGCGGTCGGCGACTGGGACGGCGACTTCGCGGTGGACCTGGCCATCGGCGTGCCCGGCGAGAACAGCGGCGGCGGCTTCATGGTGCTGTACGCCCAGCCCTCCTCCGGGCTGACCGCCACCGGCGATGAGCTGTACACCCACAACAGCAGCGGCGCAGAGTTCGGGACCTCGGTGCGGTAGGCAGCGGCGCACCTGCCCCTGGGGGCCTCGCCGGACGGCGGGGCCCCGTTTCCATGTCGTGCCTGGCAGTCCACCCGGTCCGGCGCCGCCCCGTCCGCGCGGGTTCGGCGCCTTCGTGGTAGCCTGTCTCCCCTCAACCGGACCGAGGATGGACCGCCGACGCCGGACTGTCCGATGCTCCAGTATGACCCCGCGACCCTCACCCGCACCGTCGAGCAGCTCAACGCCGAGGCGCGCGTGCTGGAGCGCACCTACGCCTTGATGGGCGTGTTCTTCGGCTGCCTGGGGGCGGCGGTCACCGCGCGGCTCGTGGCGCCGGAGCTGCTGCTGGCCGCCGCGCTCATCGGCGCCCTGATGGGCGGGCCGCTGGCCTACTCGATGGCCCGCTCCCGCGCCTTCACGATGCGGGTCCAAGCACAGACCCTCCTCGTCCAGATGCAGATCGAGCGCAACACCCGGGGGGGCATGGACGACGCCCTGAAGCTCTACGAGCACCCCCGCTCGACGGGCTGAAGACCCCTTCCAGGCCGGACATCTTCTGTCCTCCCGCAGGGATAGATTCCTTCATGGCACACCCGTCATCAAAGGAGGAAGCTATGGATCCGGTCACCCACCAGGCCATGCTCGACCTCGCCGAGCGCCTCGGTCACCTCGCCCGCCTCGCGTCCGCGGGCGACGTCTTCGGCCCCGGCCGGCTCGGCTCGCTGCTCACCCAGGAGGCCGACCTCGTCCGCTCGCTCTGTGCGTCTTCTCCCCCCGGGGCGGCCACGACGTTGATCCCGGAGGACCTGGGGCCCCCTGCCGCGCCCTGAACAACGACGCCACGGCGCGCTACAACACCGCCGGGATCAGCTCGATCCGGCGCAGGTGCCAGCCCCCCTGCCCCTCGGCGACCAGCAGGGCGTCGCCGTCGGGGTGGACCGCGATGCCGTTGGGGTTCGAGAACCGCGCCTCGTCCGGGTCGCCGTCCTGGTGGCCGTTCTCGCTGCCCGCGAACCGCTCCACCTCCCCGTCCGGGCGGACCCGATAGACGTGGTCGATGCCGATGCCCGTCACATACAGGTTCTCGGCGTGCCACACGATGTTCGCCGCCGCGCTGCCGTTGGCCGCCGGGATCGTGCCCAGCTGCGTGGTCTCGGCGGTGCTCAGGTCCACGCGCCACACCCGGCCGTCGTGGTAGCCCGCCGTGTACAGCGACCCGTCGGGGCCGGACGTCATCGCCACCGGGCGGGCCAGCCCGGACACGAACACGGACTGCTCGCCGTCCGGGGTGATCTTCAGGATGGAGTTCCCGCCGTAGTTCGCGACGTAGAGGTTGTCGGCCTCGTCCACGGCCAGGCCGCAGGGCGCGCTGAGCAGCCCCCCCTCCGAGAGGGTCGTCCGGGCGCCGTCCACGTCGATGCGCTCCACGGAGTTGCCGTTGTAGTTGGCCACGTAGTAGGCCCCGGTGGAATCAAACACAGAGCCCACCGGCGCCTGGAAGCCGGTCTGCCACACCTCGGCCTCGCCGTCGGGGGTGATGCGGACCACCCCGGTGCCCCCGGTGGCCCCCCGCCCCCAGTCAGGGATGTAGAGCACCCCGTCGTCGTCGATCGCGATCTGCTCGGCCGCGAGGGCGTCTTCGACGACCGTGCTGACGGCTCCGGCCGTCGCGTTCGTCCAGTCCAGCTCCACGTCACCGGTCTCGACCGGGTCGGGGTCCTTCGGGGTGCAGGCAGAGCCCAGGCCCAGGATCAGCGCCGCTGTCCAGCGTGTCATCGTTCCTCCGTGCTGTCGCTGTGGAGGTGGGCCGGCGGGGCGTGGCGTTAACGGTCCCCCGCCCCTGACGTCGCGGCGGGCGCGCCCCGCCGCCTGGGGCCGCGGTGAAATGGACTGAAATCCTCCGCGATGGTGGCGACCGCTGTGCCTCGGTAGCTTGGGATCAGGCCAGCGCGGCGGCGCCGCTGGCACCTTGGGACACTTCGAGGGTCCCCGGCGTGCCAGCCTGACGACCGCCGCGTTGATGCCCTGTACCGCTCGATGAAACCCCTGTCTTCCAGGAGGCCACGATGGCCGTCCACCCGCTCGTCGCGCTGAAGAACCGTTACTCCCGCGCCCTGCTCCGCCTCGCCGGCGTCGTCGGCGTCGCTGCAGGCCGCACGGACCCGTCCCGCTCGGACAGCGCCCTGTCGCTGGTGCTCTACGTCGAGGACGCCTCGGCGGCGGCCCGGCTCGCCACCACGCCCCGCGTGCGCGAGGTCATGCTGGCGCTGAAGGCCCAGGGCTACGGCCTGAAGATGATCCTCTCCGGCCCGTTCGGGGTCCCCCCGGAGCAGACCGAGCCCACCGCCTCGACCAAGGATGCCCCGTACCAGCAGGCAGCCCGCCCGGTGCAGGCCGGCTACAGCGTCGGCCGGCAGGACCCCGACGGGACCGGGACCTGCGGGCTGGTGGTCACCGACGCCGCCACGGGCGAGCCCCTGCTGCTGGGCAACGCGCACGTGCTCAACGGCCACAACGACGACCGCGACAGCACCATCCTCCAGCCGGGTCCGGCGGACGGCGGCGGCGACGGCGACCGCGTCGGGGCGCTGCGCCTGTCCACGAAGCTGCTGGCCGACGAGGCCAACTACATGGACGCGGCGCTGGTCCGGGTGGACGCGGACGTCAGCCTGGACCCCGCCCACCCCACGCTCGGCGCGCTCGCCGGGCACTGCGATCGCTACGGGCTGGGGGTGAAGGTGTCCCGGGTCGGCCGCACCTCCGGCGAGGTCCACGGCGTCGTCGAGGCGCTCGCCGCCGACGTCAAGGTGACCTTCCGCTTCCCCGAGGGCGAGCAGCAGCTCCTCTTCGTCGACCAGACCCTGGTGGCGCTCCCCGAGGGCGCGACCGGCCCCATCCAGCAGGCCGGGGACTCCGGGTCGGTGTGGGTGGACGAGGCCGAGGGGCTCGCCTGCGCGGTGAGCTACGCGGTGTCCAGGGACGGGAGCCGGTCCATCGCCTTCCCCTTTGTGTGGGCGGCGCAGGTCATGGGCGTCACCGTCCCGCCGGGGGGCCAGGTGCGCTCGCGCGTGGAGGCGCCCGATGACGAGGAGCCCGTCTGCGCGGAGCCCCTGTCCGACGCGCAGCTCACCGTGGCGCGCTCCCGGCTGATCACGCCCGGGGTGCCCTGGGTCAACACCTGCCCCGCCGCCGAGCTTGAGGAGCCTGGGCCCGACGACGCCGTGCTCGAGGGCGAGGCGACGCAGCTGACGGGCGACGCCAACGGCCTCTCCTCCTACGTGGTGCGGCTCGGGCACGAGGACAAACAGGGGAACCTGAACATGTTCGTGTTCGCGCGGGTGATCTGCGTGGGCAAGCTCCCCGGCAGCGACGCGGAGCAGACCTACCAGGACACGTTCACCGAGACGGGGGAGTACTGGTACTACAACCCGGAGTGGGCGTACTTCCTCCTCGACCACGACACCTACCAGGTGGACCTGTTCATCAACTACAGCGGCGCGTGGGGGACCTCGACCATCGCGCAGGTCGAGTACGCCCTCAACGCGGAGGCCCTGCAGGTCAAGACCCCCACGGCGATCCTGAACCCGCCGAGCTACGCCGATCTGGGCACGGGCAGCGACTTCAAGGCGTTCGCGGGGACGCTGGCGTACACGGGCGTCGACGAGGACGAGACGGAGTACGATGACGAGCTGGGCGTCCAGTTCGAGCTGGTGGCGGGGACCGTGAGGAAGACCGACGAGGACGGCACCGTGACCGAGCAGCCGGTCGCCTTCATCGGGGTGGTCACCTGGTTCCGGTGCACGAAGGGCGCGCCGAGCTACTCCCTGTTCCAGGACGCCCCCACCAAGAGCGCCGGCTACAGCAGCAACGCGACGACGGGCCTGCTCACCTATGACGTGCTGCCGACGCCGCCCACCGACTACGACTGGTACGGCTTCCCTGACCCCAGGTGAGTCCGTGGTCCCTGCGCCCCCGCGCTGCCCCAGCGGGGTCGCGCGGGGGCAGCGCGTTCAGGCCAGCGACCGCACCAGCCGGAAGCCGACCGGCCCCAGGCGCGCCCCCGGCAGGTTGGCGAAGCGCGCGGCGGCGCGGGCCAGCGCGACGGTGGCCTGCCACGCGCCCCCCCGCACCGCCCGGAAGCCCTCGTCCTCGGCGGCCGCCGGAACGACCTCCAGCCGACCGTCGGGGCAGGGGGGCCCCGCGGGCAACCAGGCGTTGACGCACCAGTCCCGCGTGTTGCCCGCCAGCCCCTCGACCCCGAAGGGGCTGCGATCCGTCGGGTGCCCCCCCACCGGCTCGGGCCCCGGGGTGTCCGGGGAGCTGCCCAGCACGTTGGCCCAGCACGGCTCGGGCTGGTCTCCCCAAGGCAGGAAGCGGCCGTCGACCCCGCGCGCGGCCTTCTCCCACTCCAGCTCGTCGGGCAACCGCCAGGGCAGCCCGGTTCGCCCGGCCTCCCACCGGCAGAAGGCCATCGCGGCGTGCCAGTCCACCCAGGTCACCGGCAGGGCGCCGACCCCGTCCGCGGGTCGGAACACCCTGCGCCCCTCCGGAGACCGGGACAGCCCCTCCGTGCCGGGCCCGGGCCCCGAGGCGAGGATGTGCCGGGGCGCGAGGCGCGCAGCGGCCTCCTCGTCTCCCGCCTCCAGGAGCGCGTTGAGGAAGGCGGCGTACCCTTCGTGGGTGACCGGGTGGCGACGCATCACGAAGCCGTCCACCCACACCCGGCGCCCCGGCAGCGCCTCCGCAGCCTCCTCGTCACCCCCCAGCCAGGCCCAGCCCCCCGGGACGTAGTGGTCCTCCGGGCCCAGCGCGCCGTGCGGGAGGAGTGGGACGGGCGTGGGCCCCTCGTCCCCCGGCCGCTGGCTGTCCCAGGGGCGCCCGCGCCGCAGCACCACCGGGACGTCCACCGGGTGGCATCCCGGGTGGGTCAGGCGCAGCACGTAGCTGCCCAGCGGAAGCCGCGCGTCCCGAACGGGCGTGCGCCAGCGCACCCCCACGGGCTCGGTCCGCAGCCGTCGGCCCCGCTGGACCACGGCGTACACCTCGACCGCCACGCCCTCCGGCTCCGTGAGGAGGGTCAGCAGCCCTTCAGAGGCCAGGGACGCGCGGTGCCGCCCCCGGTCGTGCACGCGCAGCATGGCCTGCCAGGTCGCGGCGGCCTCAGCCTGCCGGCGCTCCTCGGCGAGGAGCAGGCGGGCGTGGTAGTGGTCGGCCAGCAGCTCGTGCGCCGCCTTGAGGTCCGGGACGAGATACAGAGCACCCCGTACGGTCTCCATCCAGGCGGCCTCCTCCACCGCGGCCCGCTCGGCCAGGGCCGCGGCCTCGTCTTCCCGGGCCCAGATGGGCTCCTTCTGCTCCGGGCGGACGAAGCCGGGCAGCGCGGCGCGCGCGGTCGTGGCGTCCCGCCTCAGCTGCGCGGCGCGCTCATGCAGCCGGTCGATCCCCGCTCGCGCCTCGCGGGCTGCCTCCAGCAGCGCCTCGGCCTCGGCCAGCCGGTTCGCGCCGCTCAGCCAGTCCTGGAGGGCCACCGCCAGCGCGCCCGCGTCGGGGTAGCGCTCCTCCGGGGACCAGGCCAGGGCGCGTCGACAGATCGCGACCAGCTCCGGCGGCAGCCCCGCGTCGCCGCCTGGGAACAGCGCCGGGGCCTCCCCGCTCCACAGCGCCCGCAGGGCAGAGCGGGCGCGGCCCGCCTGCGGCGGCTCGCCGGTCAGGATCCGGTGGAGCACGCCCCCCAGCGCGTACACGTCCGCCTCCGGCCCCAGCTCGCCGCCCTGGGGGTTGGCCTGCTCCGGGGGCATGTAGGCCGGGGTGCCCACCACCCGCCGGTCCGGGGACTGGTCCCACCGCACGCTCAGGCCCCAGTCCATCACCAGGACCTCCCCGAAGGGGCCGATCATCAGGTTCTCGGGCTTGATGTCACGGTGCACGACCCCCTGGTCGTGCGCGTAGGCGGTGGTCTCGCAGGCCCGGATGACGTGGCCCACCATCCGCCGGAACCAGGGCTCCGGATCCTCGTACCGCTCCCGCGCCTCCAGCAAGTCCTCGAAGGTCTGTCCGCGGACCTCGGCCATCGTGTACCAGAGGCGCCCGCTGGGCAGCTCGCCCTGATCGTGCACAGAGACGACGCCGGGGTGCTGGAGGCGTGCGGTGAGCGCGGCCTCCTCCAGGAAGCGCGCCCGCGCGTCGGCGTCTCCGACCAGCGGCCAGGCCAGCAGCTTCATCGCGACCGGACGCCCGAGGCGATCGTCAAACACACGCCGCACCTCGCCCATGCCACCGCGCCCCAGCAGCTCCCCGTCCCGATAGCGATCCGCGATCCGCTCGACCTCGGGGGGGTCCTCGAGCAGCCCGCCTTCGCCGTCAGACATCCACGTGGCGTCCATGCGTACCTTCGAGCCCGGGGTGCGGTCCTGGTATAGCATCGGTCGATGGGCCTGCTCCGGAATCCCATGACCGATGAGCGCGTCAGCCTGGGCACCCACACCCTGGTGGGGCGCTCGCCGGAGTCCGCGCTGCGCCTCTCCGGCAAGCTGGCCTCCTCCAACCACGCGCTCGTGGTCTGGTCGGACGGCGTGTGGCAGGTGCGCGACATCGGCAGCCGGAACGGCACCTGGCTTGAGGAGACGCGGCTCGAGCCCGGCGCAGCCACGGTCGTCCCTCGCGGCGGGCGCCTCGCTTTCGGCGACCGCCGCACGCCCTGGGTGCTCGAGGACGACAGCCCCCCGGGGCCGGCGGCCCTCCGCGACGACGGAGAGCTGGCCATCGGGGAGCACGGCCTGCTGGCGCTGCCCGACCCCGAGCGGCCGCTGGTGACCCTGCTCGCCGAGGACGGCCGCTGGCTGCTGGAGCGCGCGGAGGGGACGGACGAGGCGGCGAACGGCGTCGCGCTCACGCTGGAGGGGCGCCGGTGGACGCTCCTGCTCCCCCGCACGCCGGTGCGGGGGAGCGTGGCGAGCACCCTGGACGCCACCGGGACCGCCGCACTGGATCAGCTCACCCTGCGCTTCTCCATCAGCCAGGACGAGGAGCACGTGGACCTCACCGCGCTGACCGCCGGGGGCCCGCTGGCGCTCGGCGCCCGCAGCCACCACTTCCTCCTGCTCGCCCTCGCCCGCGCCCGTCAGGCGGACGCCCGCGCGGACATCCCGGAGGCGGAGCGCGGCTGGCTGTACGTCGACGATCTGTGTCGGATGCTCCGGGTCGATCCATCACAGATCAACCTGCACCTGTACCGGGCGCGGCAGCAGCTCGCGGCAGCGGGGGTGGAGCACGCCGCGCAGCTCGTGGAGCGCCGGAGGCTGAGCCGCCAGCTCCGGCTCGGCCTCCGGCGCGTCGAGATCTGGCAGGCGGGCGCCCCCTCCGAGGGGTGAGGTCGCCGCCACGAGGGTGGCTTCACCGCTCCGTAGAACGATCGCCACGCCCCGTAGCAATAGTTCGACAAGCCCCTGCAGGCCCCGGCGCGCCGATACCGTGAGATCACCTTCCACGGAGGATCACCATGACGGCTCGCATCACTCTCTCCCCCGCCATCACCCTTCCCGCCATCATCATCGGCGTCCTGGCCTGCAATGACGGCCAGGTCGACGACACCGCCATCCCGGACGACACCTTCCGCCCGGACTCCACCGCCGACGACAGCAGCGCCGACGACACCGGCAGCGCCTACACCGGCGCCCCCTGCGAGTGGCCCGCGGACCCGGCCCGGCTCCCGGGCGGCGGCGTCTCGGGCACCATCGAGGCCGGCGGCCTCCCGCACTTCTACTCCGTCAGCAGCGCCGCCGACAACGTGCTCTTCGCGATCGTGAACGCGACCGACCGCGAGATCGGCGCCGAGGGCGACGGCCTCATCATGCGGATCTGCACCGAGGACGGCCAGACCATGGCCTGGGCCCAGGGCGACCCCTACTACCTCTACCGGAACATCGGCCGCACCCGCGCCTCCGCCCTGCTCCGGCAGAGCGGCACCTACGGCATCCAGATCGAGGCCCCCGACGACCAGGCCTGGAGCTACGAGCTGGAGACCCTGAGCGGCACGAACTCCGAGCGGGCGACCAGCTTCGAGGACCCCTGGACCTCCGAGGAGAACCCCGGGGAGCTGCACTTCCACGTCACCACCCTCCCCGACCCCGGCCAGGCGAGCTGGACCCGCTTCTCCACCGACTGCGAGAGCTGCTCGCTGGCCCTCATCGGCCAGATGGTCACCCCGGGCAGCCCGATGACCGCCCAGCTCACCTTCCACGACGCGGCGGGCAACGCGCTGGGCACGCTCACGGACTCCCCCCAGGACCCCGAGGTCTGGGCGCAGGCCAGCGGCGCGATCAGCGCGGCGGCCCCCGTCACCGTCAAGATCGCGGACGCCGACGGCGGCGGCAGCCCGGATCACTGGTTCGTGTACTACACCCTGGTCTACACTCCCTGAGCCCGACGGCGAAGAGGGCCCGCCCATGATCTGGCAGCTCCCCAACGGCCTGGAGCCCCGCTGGTCCAGCGACGAGCGCGCCGGGGCGACCCTGGCGACCGCCGCGGCGACCGGGCGGGCCACCCGGGTGGCCGGCGGCGCGGTGGCCGGGATGGCGCTGGTGATGTCGACGTTGCACCTGGCCCTCGGCGACCAGACCAGCGCGGTCGCCTGGGCCCCTGCGCTGGTGGGCGGGCTGCTGGTGGGCTGGCTGCGCCCGGACGGCTTCGGGATCACCCGGAACGTCGCCCGCGCTGCCCTCTGCCTCCTGCCCCTCGCCAGCGCCCTGGGCGCCACCCTCGCCGCCGCGCACATCCCGGTGCGGTTCAGCTTCCTCTACCTGGTGCCCTCGCTGACGCTGCCCTTCCCCTTTCCCCGGTGGCGGCGGGCGCTGCTGACCGTCGCGGTCACCGCCGCCGCCACGGTGGCCTGGCTGCTGACGGCGCCGGAGACCCTCCAGGACCCCCTCTTCCTGAGCCGGCTGTCCTTCCTGGTGGCCTGCGCCCTGGTCGCCCACATCCTGGGCGAGGGCATCTCCTTCCTGTGGACCCACCAGGAGGTGAACCGCCTGCGCCTGGAGGAGGCCCGGGACGCCCTCGACCAGCTCAACCGCAGCCTGACCGCGCGGGTGCGCAAGCAGCGCTCCGAGCTGCAGGCCCTCGCCTTCCACCTCTCCACCGTGGGAGAGGGCGAGCGGACCCGGATCCGGCGCAGCGTGCAGCGGCAGCTCCGCCCCGAGCTGGCGGCCATGCGGCGCAGCGTGACCGCCGCCCTCGACGCCCCCGACAGCGCCGGGGAGCCCCGCGAGGAGCTGCTGGACTGCGACATCTGCGTGCAGCGCGTCCACGAGGTCTTCCGGGACCTGCTGGGCACCGTCCACCCCCAGGCCACCAACCAGCTCGGGCTCAAGGGCGCCCTGCGCCTGCTCGCCCGCGACGTGGAGAGCACCCGCGGCCAGATCGTCCAGCTCCACCTCCCCGAGACCCTGCCGATCCTGCCCCCGGACCGGGCCGAGGCGGTGGTCTCGGTCGCCCGGGACGCCCTGCTCCACGCGGACGAGCGCGGCTGCTCCGGGACCCGCGTCCTCACCCTGGAGGCCTGGAGCGCCGGCCTCCACCTCATCTTGAGCCTGGGGCGCCCCACCGTGGCCAGCCCGGACGTCTCCGTGACCGCGGTGGGCCTGCGGGAGCGGGTCCTCGCGATGGGCGGCCGGGCCCGGTTCGAAGAGGTGTCCGGCAGCCTGCGCGCCGAAGTCACCCTGCCCTACCAGGGCGAGCTCGGGGTCACCTCTCCCTCAGACCCAGATGCCTCGGACCCCGAGCTCGTCCACACCACCTTCGAGGCCTTCCTGCATGGGATCATGGTCCACAACATGCAGCCCCTGGCCGTGGCGCTGCTGCTGACCGCCGTGCTGTGGTGGCCCCTGGACTTCGTGCTCTACGACGACCCGAGGATCCACGCCGGCATGGCGGGCTTCCGCGCCATCGCGGTGCTCGCCTCCAGCTTCCTGGGCCTCTGGCCCCCCGGGCGCCGGCTGGTGGCGGCCCACCCCGTGCCCACCGGCGTGAGCGGCATGCTGGTGATGTTCGGCGTCACCGGGCTGTGCGTCGGCAGCTTCGGCACCGTCGAGGAGGGCTGGGTCCACCACCTGCTGATCGCGGCGAACCTGAACGTGGCGGTGCTCGTGGCCCTGCGCGCGCGGATCCTGGTCACCGCCCTGCTGGTCGGCGTCTCGATGGGCGGGTTCTTCCTGATGGCCCCCGAGCAGCTCGCCAGCCCCGCGATGGCCGAGCTGGGGATCTTCACCGCGCTCTCCGTCGTCATCCAGGTGATCGCCGGGCACGCCTGCTACCTGCTGCTCCGCAGCGTCCACGCCCGCTCCCTGGAGGTCGAGGAGAGCCGCCAGGAGCTGATCCGGCGCCGCCGCTGGCTCGCGCAGACCGTGGACGCCCAGACCGCCGAGCTGCGCACCTGCGCCCAGGAGCTGCAGGAGGCCCAGATCCAGGAGCGGCGCTGGCTGGCCGAGGCCCTGCACGACGAGGTGGGCCAGATCATCGCGACCCTGCGCTACACCCTCGCCTACGCCCGGCGGGTCCACGCCCGCGCGGCGGATCGGGCGCGCGACTCCCTGCGACAGACGCTGGGCCTGCTCGACGGCCTGGAGGCCACCCTGGAGCGCCTGCTCGCCCGCCTGCAGCCCTCCCTGCTGCTCTCCGACAACCTCACCGAGTCCCTGCCGCTGCTGCTGCGGGCCTTCGCCCCCACCGGCTCGATCCGGACCTCCCTGGAGGTCGACCCGGCCCTGGACGCGCTGCCGCCGCGATACCTCAAGTTCACCTACCGCGTCGTCCAGGAGGGCCTCACCAACGTGCTCAAGCACGCCCACGCGCAGTCCGTGGCGGTGAAGGTGCACGCGCCGGACACCTCGATCCTGATCGAGGTCCGGGACGACGGGCGGGGCATGCAGATGCCCGGCACGGGGGCCATCGGGCTGGGCCTGGCGGGCCTCTCCCGGGGGGCCGCGGCCCTGGGCGGGCGGGTGAACATCCTCACCGACGACGACGGTGGTACGGTGCTCGTGGCGCGCATCCCCATCCCCGCTGCGGTGAGGACCACGGCATGATCCGCATCCTGCTGGCCGACGACCACGCCCTGTTCCGCAAGGGCATCCGCCAGCTCCTGGAGCTGGAGGACGACCTGGAGGTCGTGGGCGAGGTGGGCGACGGCGCGGGCGTGCTCGAGTTCGTCTCCGTCCACCCCGTGGACATCGTGCTGCTCGACCTCTCCCTGCCCGGGATGAGCGGCATGGAGACCCTGCGCCGCCTCTCCGAGGAGGCCCCCCGGGTCCAGACCATCATCCTGACCATGTACCCGGAGAGCAACTACGCCCAGCACCTCATCCGGCAGGGCGCGGGGGCCTTCGTGACCAAGAGCGAGTCCCCCGAGGTGCTGCTGGCGGCCATCCACGACGTCGCCGCCGGCCGCGTCCACATGTCCGACGCCCTGCGCGCCATCTCCACCAGCAAGGACGACCGCCCCCCCCACGACCGCCTCAGCGCCCGGGAGAGCCAGGTCTTCCTGCTGCTGATCGAGGGCAAGACGGTCTCGGAGGTCGCCTACGCCCTCGACCTCCAGGTCAGCACGGTCAGCACCCTGGTGTCCCGGATCCGGGAGAAGCTGGGGGTGGAGTCGGTGGGCGAGGTGCTGCTGTACGCGCACCGGATGGGGCTGTTGAACTGACGGGGGCGGCGGGGTAGTCCCCGTCATGCCCACCGCCGCCGACCACCTCGCCGCTTTCGCCAGCCTTCAAAAGCGAACACCGTTCGGTTATGAACACGCCCACACCCACGACGGCGGCAAGCACAGCTTCCACCTCGTCTTCGGGGCGATCACCCACGGCAACGAGGTGGGCTCGCTGCCAGCCTTCGTCGGAATCGCCCGCGCGCTGATCGACGGCAGCCTGCCCTACGGCGGCCGGGTCACGCTGATGCTCGGCAACCCCGAGGCCGCCCTGGCGGGGCAGCGCCTCCTGGAGGCCGACCTCAACCGGGCCTTCGTGGACGGCGACACCCACGAGCACCGCCGGGCGCGGCAGCTCACCCCCATCCTGGAGAGCGCCGACCTGTTCCTGGACTTCCATCAGGTCAGCGTGCGCACCCCCCAGCCCTTCTACACCCTGCCGTGGAGCCTCACCGCGTGGCGCTGGCTCCGGGCCCTGGAGGGGGCGCCGGTCTGGATCACGCGCCCGCCGGGGCAGGTCTTTGCGACCGGCACCCGGGGGGGCGACGAGGTTGTCCGCCAGCGGGGCAAGCCGGGCCTGACCCTGGAGTTGGGCGAGGCCGGGCTCTTCCCGGAGGCCGCCGCGCGCACCGCCGCGGTGATCGCGCGGGCGCTCGCGCTGGCCGACGCGATCGCTGAGGGGCGCACGACCCTGGCCGAAGCCAGCGATCTGAGCCCGCCGCTGCGCTTCCTGCGCACCGCCCACAAGGAGCCCTTCGGGGACCCCGCCCGCGCCCTGCGCCCGGGCCTCGGCTACTTCGACCTGGTGCGCGCCGGGGAGCGGCTGGAGCGGCCCGGCAGCCCGCCCATCATCGCCCCGGTCGACGGGGTGCTGGTCTTCCCCAAGTACGTCGATCGGGCGCCGGACGGCCGGGCCCTGCCCCCGATCCCCACCGACATCTTCCACATCGCGCAGCCGATGCCTCAGCACCCCCACGATCTGTGGCAGGATTGAGCGATGCTCCTCTCCACTCTGTTGCTGGCCTCCGGCCCCGCGTGGGCCTGGGGGCACCACTACCTCGTCACCGATCGGGCGCTGGACCACGCGTCGGTCGACTACGCCGATGAGGCGGTCGTCGTCGAGCCCATCGAGGCGCTGCTGCTCGACCTCGGGCCCGAGCTGACCGCGCTGTTCGACGGCTACTACGACTGGCTGGAGGCCCGGGGCCGGGGTCGGTTCAACCGCGTCCCCTACGACGACTCGGGCACCCGGGAGGCCTTCCTGCGCGCCGCCCGGCTCAACCCCGACGAGGCCAGCCTGCCCCTGGTCTACCGGGTCCCCCCCGGCGGCGCGTCCCTGGGCACCCCGATGGACTGCGTGGAGGCGTCCCCCTACCTGGCCCAGGTGGAGCCCCCCCTGCGCTGCGACATAGAGCACCTGGAGCCGGGCCAGTCCGTCCCCGCCCGCGCCGTGCTGACCACCTACGCCGACGAGCCCGACTGGGGGCTGGACCACCACCTGTGGGGCTACACCGAGTTCGGCTACGGGGAGCAGCCCTACGGCAAGCCCGAGGGCGAGTCCTCCAAAGCACCCTTCCACATGCAGTTCGCCCACGAGAACTTCCTGGTGCGGGCCGCGGCCCCCGAGGCCCTCGACGGCATGGTCGTCGAGCGCATGGAGCTGTTCTTCCGGCTCTCCCGCCTGAGCTTCGACGCCGGGCACGACTACTGGGGCTACCGCTTCGCCGCCTGGGCCATCCACTACGCCCAGGACATCGCCCAGCCCTACCACGCCAAGGCGGTCCCCAGCGCCACGGTCTTCTACTACCTGCGCTACGCCATCTCCCCCAACAAGGACCGCCTCAAGGCCACGGCGTCCCAGCTCTCCGGCAACCGGCACTTCCTGTACGAGGACTTCGTCGCCTACGGCCTGCAGTCCTCCTACGAGGGCAGCGACCCGCTCACCGACGCGCTGGCCGAGTTCCTGGGGTCCGGCGACGCGCTGTGGGCGGGGGTCTCGGACATGGACGGGCTGGCCGCCGCCGTCATGGACGCCTCCGCCCACCACGCCCGCCGCATCGACAAGACCATCGTCAAGGCCTTCGGCGCGAAGTACACCGAGGACCCCGACTACGACGTCGAGACCGCCCCGGACTACTCCGTCACCGCCGCCATCGAGGGGATGGACGAGGCGAAGGGCGAGCTGCTGCTGTCCGAGACGGCCGAGGACTTCCACCGCGCCGGCTGCGCGACGCGCACCATCATCGACCTGGCCCGAAAGTAGGAGACCCGCATGAAGCGCCTCACCCTCGCCCTCTTCGCCACCCTGGCCCTGGTGGCCTGCAACAAGGACGCCGCCGACTCCGGCGACGTCGACGCCGACGGCGACGGCTGGACCATCGCCGAGGGCGACTGCGACGACAACGACGCCTCGGTCTACCCCGGCGCCCCCGAGGAGTCCGACACCGACGGCTGGGATCAGAACTGCGACGGACCGGGGGAGTAGCCCCTACAGCTCGCTGACGGGGGTCACGCGACCCCGGAAGCGCAGCAGCGCCCCGCTGCGGCCGTCGTAGGCCAGGTTTCCGATCAGATAGCCACCAGACTCGATGAGCTGGTAGGTGTGGGCAGCCTGTTCGCGAAATCCGTGACCGCCGCCGACCGGCGGGAGCTCGCGAACCTCCAGGCCCACCCACCCGTCGTCACCAGCCTCGGCGCGCTCTGCGATCGTTCGCTGGAGCTCAGGGGGGATCTCCACCATGACGTCCTCGCCGCTGGAGACATAGCGCATGCCGCGCTTCAGCCAGGCCCGAACGGGGGTACGCGTGATCGCGATGAGCTCCGCGACGGCATCGCGAAACCCGGCGCTGGTCGCGACCTCCACCAGCTCCTTCTTGAGCTGCTCCGGGGTCTGACGACGCCCCTCCCAGAAGAAGCCCTCCTGGGTCTGGACGAAGGTGAACAACAGAGATGCACGGTCCCGCCGGGTCTCCGGGCCGGCGATGATGACATACCGGATGCTCTTCGCGCTGACCTCCCTGGACAGGAACACCGTCATCCCCGGTACGGCGTCCAGCTCGCCGACGAACTCCTCCAGGGTGGCCTGGAAGGGATCCGGCTCAACGGTCTCGACCTTCACCGCGACATCCTCATCGATGTCAGCGAGCGATGAGGCGATCTGCTGAGTCCAGTCGGGCATCTCTACTCCTTGTGGAAGGCCATCGCGGCCTGGACCGGGAGATGATCAGAGTACATGTTCTTGTCCGGGATTCCTGACGGCTTCGCCAGACAGGCGTTGCTGCCGTCAAGGGTCGTGAGGATCCTCAGTGTCCGGAGCTGGTCTGCGAGGTCGGCGGACAGCAGGATCTGGTCCAACAGGTGCCACTTCAAGGACGCCTTGTCGTCGTGCCAATGGAAGGTCCCCCGGGCCAGGGGCTGTGAATGGTGCGCTGCCTCCTCCTTGAGGCTCGGCCAGCCGGCCTCCGGGAGGAAACGCCACATCGGGTTCCAGAGCGGCGGGTGCAGATCCACGGCGTTCCGTCCCTCGCGAACGCGTGAGATGTCCGCCCGGTCACGGAGACCCCACAGCCAATCCCTCCCTGCCACCTCGTCCTCATAGGGGTTCGCGTTCAGATCACCCAGGATGACGGCCGGCACACCGTTCCAGGCTTCACGGACCGCGTCGGCGCAGGTCAGCATCCGGCCCCCCCGCGAGGCTCCGGGGGGCAGCTCCATCTTGCTCGGGTGGTGGACCGCGATCACCCGAATGGACCGCCCAAGGCCCTCAACGGTGAAGTCACCGACCAGGATGCGGCGGCCGATGCCCCCCTTGGGCGATCCGATCGCGCAGACCTGGGATCCCTGCGCAGGGCGAGCGCCACCCCCCACCACGAGGGCCACATGGTGCGAGAGTCGCTGGACCACCTGCAGCTGTCCGTTGCTCACCGCCATGAGCTCCTGCTCAAAGGCCTCCGGGACCTCCTGGAAGGCCGCGATGACAGGCGTGCCACCACCCAGATGACCCACAAGGGCCCGGCAGATCCGCTTCAGCCTCTCCGTGTCCTCCCGCCCACCAGGGAAGTTGAGGTTCCACGTAAACAGGTGGACCCGGTCCGGCTCCTTCCCTTCCTTCACGAGCGGCGTCTCCCAGGCTGAAGCGACGAGAGAGGCTGCGCACCGGCCCGAACCCCGTCAACCCCACCCCACCTCTCCCGTGCTACCGTCCCTCCCGTGCTGAGCATCACCTGCGCGCTGCTGCTGATCCTCTCCGGCGGGGGGGCTGCCCTCGCCCAATCCGGAGGTTGGAGTGGAGGCACCGGTGATCCGCCCCCTGCGCAGCCCGCCGACCCCCCGGACGAGCCCCCCGCGACGCCCCCGACCGCCGCGCCGGCCCCCGCGCTCATCCCCCCGGCCCTGCTCGACGCCCCCGCCCTGCCCTGGCCCGGCGGCCCGCCCTACACCCCCGTCGACGTCACGCTGCTGCTCCTGATCGACGAGCAGGGCGGGGTCGAGGAGCGCTCCCTGCTCCAGGGGGACGAGCCCTGGGCCTCCATCGCCCTGGAGCAGGCCGCGAAGATCCGCTTTGATCCGGCCACCGAGGGCGGCGTGCCCGTGGCCGTCGAGGTCCCGTTCACCTGGACCTTCGAGCCCCCGCCCGTGCAGATCCGGGGCGTGCTCAAGCTGGAATCCGGGGAGCCCGCCCCCCGGGTCACCGTGATCGTGGGCGAGACCACCCTCGACACCGACAGCGAGGGCCGCTTCTCGGTCCGGGAGCTGCCCCCGGGCGAGGTCGTGCTGCGCATCGAGGACGCCAACCTGGAGGTCCCCCCGGTCCCGGTCACCGTCACCCCCGGCCAGCTCACCGAGCTGGAGCTGACCGCCCGGGTCGTCGGCGCCGAGAACGTGGCGGTGGGCGTGTACCGCCGCCCGTCCCGGCAGGTCGTCAGCCGCACCCTCACCGCCGAGGAGCTGCGCACCACCCCCGGCACGATGGGCGACCCGGTGCGCGCGGTGCAGAACCTGCCCGGCGTGGTCCGCACCCCCTTCGACTCCGGCTGGGTGCTGGTGCGGGGCGGCGACCCCGAGGACACCGGCCTCTACATCGACGGCGTGCGCGTCCCCCTCATCTACCACCTGGGCGGGTTCACCTCGGTCATCCACCCCCAGATGGTCGACCGGGTCGACTTCTACCCCGGGGGCTACGGCGCCCGGTACGGCCGGGCCACCGCCGGGGCCGTCGACCTCGTCTCCCGGCCGGTGCGCGCCGAGCGCCGGGTCGAGGCCGGGGCCGACCTGCTGCACGCCTCCGCCTACGTGCAGACCCCCATCGGCGAGAAGAACGGCGTCGCCCTGGCCATCCGGCGCAGCTACCTCGACAAGGTGCTGGGCCTGGTGCTCACCCCCGAGCAGGCCGCCATCGCGCCCCGGTTCTGGGACTGGCAGGGCCGCTGGGACGCCGAGCGCTTCGGGCTGTTCTGGCTGGGCTACCGCGACGCCATCGACGCCCCCACCGGCAACGGCGACGAGGTCGCCACCGTCAACATCGGCACCAACCGCCTGCACGGGCGCGGCACCTTCGACCTGGGCAGCGCCACGCTCCAGGTCCTGCCGGTGTTCGCCCGGGACCTGCGCTACCTCGACCTGGACGAGACCACCGACGAGCGCACCCAGACCACCTTCGCCTTGCGGGTCGAGCTGCAGGACCCCGGCAAGAGCCCGGTCGGCGTGCAGGCGGGCCTGGACCTGGAGGCCTTCCACTACGACATCAAGGTCAACGGCCTGGGGGCCTCCGCCTGGCTGTTCTCGCCGGACCCCTACGCCACCCTGCGCGTGGGCGTGGACCGGCAGCTCACCGTGGGCATGCGCCTGGAGACCTTCAAGGTCACCGACCAGCTCTGGCGGGTCTCCCCCTCCCCCCGCATCGCCGCGCGCGTGCCCCTCACCTCCGTCTGGACCCTGGTCGCCGACGCTGGCGTCTACCACCAGTACCCCACGATGGAGTGGATGATCGGCCTGCCCACCGGCCCCTACCTGCGCCCGGAGCGCAGCTACGGCCAGGGCGCGGGCGTGCGCATGACCCTGCGCCGGCTGTCGCTGGAGCTGGACGGCTACTGGCGCAAGCTGGAGAACGTCACCCTGTTCGAGGACGACGGCACCCTGGGCCAGGGCTCCGGGCTGGCCTACGGGGTGGAGGGCCTCGCCCGGTGGACCCAGGGCCCCCTGAGCGGCTGGATCGCCTACACCTACAGCCGCAGCCTGCGCGCCGCCGAGCCCGGCGACCTGCTGAGCGCCCACCTCTACGACCAGCCCCACTACCTGGTCAACGTGGCCTCCTTCAGCTTCGGGCGGGGCTGGAGCCTGTCCTCGCGGTTCCGGATCGGCTCGGGCTACGCCTGGGATCGCGTCACCGAGGAGGCCTACGACATCCTGACGATGGAGCCCTTCCCGCTCATCTACGACGAGAAGCAGCGCCTGCGGCCCTACCACGCCCTGGACGTGAAGCTGGCGAAGAAGGCCCAGCTCCGCTCCTGGGGGCTGGAGTTCTACCTGGACGTCCAGAACGTCTACAACCGCCGCATCGAGGAGCCGATCATCAACGGCATCGACGACCGCGAGACGGTGTACGGCAAGGGCCTGCCGGTGCTGCCGATCTTCGGCGTCAAGGGGGGCTGGGCGCCGCCCCTTGGAACCGACGACGCCGGCTGAGGGTCGGACCGACCATGTGGCTCCTCCTCCTGCTGGCCGGCTGCGGCGATCCCGCCGGGGCGTCTTCCGTGACGCCGATGCCATCGGCATCCTTGCCGTCCACCCCGCTGGAGGTCGCCCTGGACGGCGGCGCGATGGCCCTGCGCTGGCCCCTGCCGCCGACCGCCACCCGGGTGACCCTGGAGAGCGTCGGCCCCGGGGAGACCACCTGGACGACCCTGCGGGACGGCCCCGCGGTCAGCGGCCTGCGCCAGCCCGCCCCGGACGGTCTGCGCTGGGTGCGCCTGCGCTGGTCGGACGGCGCGGCCTGGAGCGCGTGGAGCGCGGCGCGGGTGGACCCGGCGGGCGAGCCGCTCGGCGCGCCGGAGCGGCCTCGGGTGCTTTGGCACGAGGACTGTCCGGGCTTGCGGTGGTCCTGGGACGGCGCCCGCCCGGACGCCGCGCACGCCACCCGCGACGGGGTCGAGCTGCCCCTGACGGACGTCTTCGCCGCCACCGACTGCGATCTGCCCGTCGACGCGACCTCGACGCTGACCGTGCGCCCCTGGGACGCGGCGCTCGTGGTCGAGCCCTTCCCCTTCGACAGCCTCGCCCAGCCCGGCGTCGCCCTCCAGGAGGCCCCGCGCTGGCCCATCCACGGCCTGTACACCGAGGCGGCCATCCCCGACGCCCGGTGGGTGCTCGATCCTGGAGTGGCGCGGGTCGCGTTCACCGCACCCCAGGGGGTCTCCGCGGCGCAGGTCTGCCTCCAACTCCAGGAGGCCGACGGGAGCTGGGCCCAGAAGGGCGACTGCACCCGCGCGGGCCGGGACGCCACCCTCATGCTCCTGCAGCCCGGGCTCTGGCGCTTGCTGCTGCGCCCGGGGGACCGCAGCGAGCGCCCCCTCGGCGAGCCGGTGCTCGTGCCGCCCGCGCTGTTCGAGGTGCTGGCGGTCCGGATGGTCCACGACTGGCCCGATCCCGGCGGCATCCACGCCGGGCTCTTCTTCGCGTTCGGGGCGGGGCGCTGGGCGCACAACCGGGCCGGGGTGCAGGTCGGGTGGAGCGCGGCGGTGCCGGTGGAGGCCCGCGTCGAGCGCTCCCTCGACGGCCAGGTCTGGGCCCTCGCGCGTGACTACGACGGCCGCTTCCGCACCCATGACCGCTGGCTGGACACCGACGACGCCCTGGATCCCCTGCAGCCGGTCCATTACCGGGTCACCGGGCGGCTGCCGGACGGCACGCTGCTCCAGCGAAGCGCACCCTGGACGGTCCCGGCGGCGGACAGCCCCCCCGCGCTGCCCCTGGAGGTCCAGGTCCATTGGACCGACGACGACGCCCTGGCTGAGCTGTACTGGACCGGCCTCGACCCCGGGGCCAGAGTCCAGGTGAGCCGCTGCCGCGCCTGGACCGACGAAGACGAGGCCGTGCTGCTGGCGCGCTACCCGGGCAAGGAGCTGATGGGGGCGACGCCCTTCCGGGTCCGGGGCCAGTGGCGGTCGCCGTCGAGCTGGGGCAGAGACGCCATCCCCTGGGACGGCTGCGCGGCCCCTGCGGACTGGCGGAGCGAGCCGGTCGCTGGGGACGCCCGCCGGCTGCAGGATCCCGCCCCCGACCGCAGCCACTTCGCCCTGTACTGCCTGGAGAGCCACAACCACCGCGGCGAGCCCGCCGACGGCCAGACCTGCGTGCTGCTCCCGCCGACCGAGCGCACCGCCCCCCCGCAGACCCCCGCCATGTGCCCGCCGACCTGGGATTGGCGGGGCGCGGAGATCCGGTGGTCCGTCCACTGGGACCGGAGGGCCCTGGGGGCCCAGGCCCAGCGCTCCGTCGACGGCGGCGCGAGCTGGCAGGACATGGCGTCCGCCGAGCTGTACTGCCACCCCGAGCAGTGCTCGGTCCTCGACCCGGATGCCCCCGACGACGTCCACCTGCGCTACCGCGCCCGCCTGGTGAGCGCGGCCGGGGCGACCTCCGGCTGGGCCGAGCCCATCGCTTTGGGCGCCCGCGCAGACCCGGTGACCGCGCCGACCTTCGACGCGGTGACCTGGGACGCCGAGGCCCGGATGGTGCGGCTCTCCTGGACCTTCTCCGAAGGGGTCAGCAAGTGGCGGATCGAGCGCCACGGCGGGGACGGCGCCTGGGCGATGGCCGAGGGCATGTGGAACCTCGAGTGGTGGTCGGGCAAGTGGTGCGTGACCGATGCCGTCGACCGGCGCGTCGAGCCCGGCGAGACCTGGACCTACCGCATCGCCGCGCGGAGCTGGGACGGCACCATCGTGACCAGCCCCGAGGTCTCCATCGCCATCCCGACGGACCCACCGTGAGGCGGCTGGTGCTGGCGCTGCTCGCGGGCTGCGCCGCCGCGGCGTCTTCCGAGACGTCGACGCCATCGGCATCCTTGCCGTCCATTCCGCTGGAGGTCTCCCTGGACCAGGGCGCCCTCGCCCTGCGCTGGCGCCTCCCCCCGGAGGCGACCCGGGTGCGGCTGGAGGTCGTCGCCCCCGGAGACACCGCCTGGACCCCCCTGCGCGACGGCCCCGGGATCAGCGGCCTGCGCGAGCCCGCCCCCGACGGCCTGCGCTGGGTCCGGCTGCGCTGGTCCGACGGCGAGACCTGGAGCGCGTGGAGCGCCGCGCGGGTCGACCCCGGCGGGGAACCTCTGGGCGCCCCCTACGTGCCCGGGCTGCGGTGGGATACGACCTGCTCGACCCTGGACTGGCGGTGGACCGAACTCCGCCCCCCCAGCAGCGCTTTCGCTGTCCTCGACGGCGCGCCCCTGGCCCCCACGAGCGTCTTCGAGGCGGAGGCCTGCGATCTGCCCACCGACGAGACCGCCACCCTGGTCGTCCGACCCTGGGACGACGCGCTCGCCGTCGACCCCTTCCCCTTCGACAGCCTGGCCCAGCCGGACGCCCCGCTCATGCCGATCCCGCGCTGGCCCGTCCACGGCCTGCACACCGAGGGGGCCACCCCGACGCACCGATGGGTGCTGGAGCCTGGTGAGGCCCGGGTGGAGCTTGTCCCGCCCGAGGGCGTCTCCGGGGCGACCCTCTGCCTCCAACCTCAGGAGCCCGACGGGCGCTGGAACCCCGAGCAGGTCTGCCCCCTGTGGGCATTGCCCGAGACGCTGCGTGTCCCCCACCCCGGGACCTGGCGCCTGACGCTGCACCCCGGTGACGGCAGCCATCGGCCCGTGGAGGACCCGGTGACCGTGCCGCTCGACCTCTTCGAGGGCCTCACCGTGAGGATGATCCACGCCTGGCCGACGCGGAACGACACGGTCAACGGGGGGTACGCCACCCACGGCGCCGGCCGCTGGTCCCCGGAGCGCGTGGGCGTGCAGGTCGGCTGGTGGGCGCCGCTGCCGGTGGAGGCCCGCATCGAGCGCTCCCTGGATGGGGAGACCTGGATGATGGTCCGGGACTTCGACGGCGTCTTCACCGACGGCCACCGCTGGCTGGACGCCACCCCCGGGCTCGACCCGTATCGCCCGGTCCACTACCGCGTCGTCGGCCGGCTGACCGACGGCACCCTGCTGCAGGCCAGCGCGCCGTACACGGTCCCCGCCGCGGACACCCCGGCCGCGCTGCCCCGACGGTTCACGGCGAGCTGGGCGCCGGGCGGGGCGCAGGCCACGCTGTCCTGGGCAGGGCTCGACCCCGAGGCCACCGTCCGGCTCCAACGGTGCCGCGCCTGGACCGACGAGGCCGAGGCCGCGCTGCTCGCCAGCCTCCAGGGCCCCCGGCTCCTCGGCACCAGCCCGGAGCGCCTGCGCGGGCGGTGGCGGTCCTCCTCCCAGTGGCCCGACGAGGGAATCCCCGAGCAGGGCTGCGCGGCCCCACCGGACTGGGACAGCGGGCCGGTCCCCGCCAGCGCGCAGCAGGTCGTCGACCTGACGCCCTCCCGCACGCACTTCATGATGTACTGCCTGGAGAGCCGCAACCACCGGGGCGAGCCCGCGGAGGGTGACTTCTGCGTGCTGCTCGTGCCGACCGAACGCCCGACGCCGCTCGAGGCCCCCAAGCTGTGCCCGCCGATCCGGAAGGAGGGCGCCGAGGTGACCCTGTGGATGCTCCGGGACCGCCCGGAGATGGGCGCGGAGGTCCAGCGCTCGGCCGACGGCGGCGCGACCTGGACCGATCTCGCCGTCGACCCGCTGCGCTGCCAGAAGGCGAGCTGCACGGCGGTGGATCCGGAGGCCCCCGCCGATCGGCGGCTGCTCTACCGCGCCCGCACGGTCAGCGCGGCCGGGGCGACCTCCCCCTGGGCGGACCCCACCGCGCTGGGGCCCAGCGGGGTACCGGTGGCCGCGCCGGTGTTCGAGGCCGCGCGCTGGGACGCGGAGGCCGGCGGCGTCGAGCTGCGCTGGCGCTTCCCGGAGGGCGTCAACCAGTGGCGCGTCGAGCGGCGCCCCGGGGACGCGCCGTGGTCGGAGGCCGAGGTCCTGTGGGCGAAGGCGTGGTTCCCCGGCGAGATGTGCGTGAGCCACCGGGTGGACCGGGACGTCGCGCCCGGCGAGACCTGGCACTACCGCGTCGTCGCCCGGGGCGTGGACGGCACGGCGGTGGCCAGCGCGGAGGTCGCCATCACGATCCCGGAGGCCCCACCGGATCCAGCAGGTTAACGGCCGGGGGAGGCAAGACGACGCCGCCGCTGAACCCCTGCTGAGGACCCGATGATCGACCCCTCCGCCGAGTCTCCGCTGCACGACGGCCGCAAGACCTTCGTGCTCGACACCAACGTCCTGCTCTACGATCCCAACGCCCTGAACGTGTTCGACGAGCACGAGCTGGTCATCCCCATCACGGTCATCGAGGAGATCGACCGGTTCAAGAAGGACCTCAACGAGACCGGCCGAAACGCCCGCCTCGTGAGCCGCCAGCTCGACGCGCTGCGCCGGCAGGGCAGCCTGTCCCGGGGCGTGGACCTGTCCGGCGGCGGGCTGCTGCGGGTGCTGCTGCCCAGCACCGACGCCGTGCTGCCCCCGTCCTTCGGCCCGCAGTCCAACGACAACACCATCCTGGCCACCGCCCTGACCCTGACCCGGCACGGCGGGCGCGCCGAGGTGGTGATGGTCACCCGCGACACCAACATGCGCATCAAGGCCGACGCGCTGGGCATCTCCGCCGAGGACTACGAGCACGCCCACGTCTCGATGGACGAGCACTACAGCGGCGTGGCCGACCTCGACGTGCCCGGCGCGCAGATCGGCGAGATCTACAGCAACGGCGTGCTGCCCTTCCAGCCCGACGGGATCGAGCTGAACCCCAACCAGTTCGCCATCCTGCGCAGCCAGGAGGACCCCAAGCACAGCGCGCTGGCCCGGTTCGCGGGCGACCGCCTGCGGCTGGTCGACGAGTTCAAGAAGGGCATCTGGGGCATTCGCCCCCGCAACAAGGAGCAGCGCTTCGCCCTCGATCTCCTGCTGGACGAGGACATCAGCCTGGTGACCCTCGACGGCGTGGCGGGGACGGGCAAGACCCTGCTGGCAATCGCCTGCGGCCTCCAGCTCGTCGCCGACGAGCACCTCTTCCGCCGCCTCGTGGTCAGCCGGCCCATCTTCCCCCTGGGCCGCGACCTGGGCTTCCTGCCCGGCGACATCTCCGAGAAGCTCAACCCCTGGATGAAGCCGATCTTCGACAACCTGGAGCTGCTCATCGGCAGCGCCGACGACGCCGACCGCCGGCGCGGGGCGCCCCCCAGCTACCAGCCCCTCATCGACCAGGGCGTCATCGAGGTCGAGCCGCTGACCTACATCCGGGGGCGCTCCCTGCCCCGCCAGTACCTCATCGTGGACGAGGCCCAGAACCTCACCCCCCACGAGGTCAAGACCGTGCTCACCCGGGCGGGCGAGGGCACGAAGATCGTCCTCACCGGGGATCCACAACAGATTGACAACCCCTACGTGGACGCCACCTCCAACGGGCTCACCTACGTGATCGAGCGCTTCAAGCACCGCAAGGAGGCCGGTCACGTCACGCTGCGCAAGGGCGAGCGCTCCCGGCTGGCCGAGCTCGCCGCTGACCTGCTGTGAGCCTGACAGGAAACGTGTTAGAGGGCTCGGGCCATGGGAAGAATCAGCGCAAACGGCGTCGGCTTCAAGATCCCCCTCCAGTCGGTCACCTCCGTCGGTCGGGGCGATGACTGCGCCCTACGGCTCGCCTACCGTGAGGTCTCGGCCAACCACGCCGAGATCCGCTGGTCCGGGGATCACTGGGAGCTGCGCGACCTCGAGAGCAGCAACGGCACCCTGATCAACGACGAGGTCGTCGAGACGGGCACCTGGCACCCCCTGGAGGAGGGGGACTGGATCGCCTTCGGGCACTTCCAGATCCGCTACCGGCTGGTCGACGACGGCCCACCCAAGGGCGGATGATCCTCGCCCTGGCGCTCGCCGCCTGCACCGCCAAGGACGCCGTCGACACCGCGCCCCCCGAGCCGGACCTCGACCAGTTCGAAGCGCAAGGCCCCTACTGGGCTGGCCACGCGACGCAGGCG
This sequence comes from Alphaproteobacteria bacterium, assembly GCA_020632795.1. Lineage (GTDB taxonomy): Bacteria > Myxococcota_A > UBA796 > UBA796 > CAJQPC01 > JACKEV01. The sequence continues at coordinate 5,165 of JACKEV010000013.1, read as the reverse complement.
CTGAGCTGGGGCGACCGCACCGTCCAGGTCCACCTGTGGTACCCGCAGCAGGCCAGCAGCAGCTTCACGCCCACCCCCGCCCTGCTCCCCGAGGACGCCAGCCGCTTCGCCCTGCTGCTGGAGGACGCCCCACCGGACTGCCCCACCCAGGCCGTCGCCGCCGTCTCAGACGCCCCGGCCGCGCCGGTCGAGGCTCCGCTGGTGCTCTACTCCCACTGTCACGAGTGCCTCGCCATCTCGGGGGCCACGGTCAGCGCCTTCCTGGCCAGCCACGGCTACGTGGTGGTGGCCGTCGACCACACCGGCAACACCCTGTTCGACGCGCTGGATGAGACCAACCTGCCGCTGAACGACGACACCCTGGCCCTGCGGGTCGGCGACCTGTCCGCGGCTCTGGACGGGGTGCTGGACGGGCGCGTCGCGCTGCCCGACGGCCTGTCCATCGACGCCACCCGGATCGCGGCGGTGGGACACAGCTTCGGGGCGGTCACCGTCGGCACCCTGGCGCAGCAGGACGGCCGCATCGCCGCCGCGATGGCCCACGCCGCCCCGATGGACAACCCGCTGCTGGGCGACGTGGACATCACCACGCTCACCCAGCCCCTGGGCTTCCTGGTCGCCACCGAGGACAACTCCATCACCGAGCTGGGCAACGAGCTGATCCGCCAGAACTTCGCCGAGGCCCCCGGCCCGGCCTGGAAGCTGGAGCTGCTGGACGCGGGGCACTGGTCGCTCAGCGACCTGTGCGGGCTCGTCGACGCCTTCATGCCCGGCTGCGGCGAGGACGAGCGGCAGACCCACGAGGGCGAGACCTTCACCTACCTCGGGCCTGAGATCGCGCGCTCCGCGACCCGGTCGGCGACGCTCGCCTTCCTGCGCGCCGCCCTGGACGACGACCCCGACGCGGCGGCCTGGCTGGTCTCGGGGCGGCCCTCTGGCCTGTTCGAGGCCGAGGTCAGCCCCTGACCAGCGACCATCGCGGTCAGAGACCCATCGGCCCCGGGGTCCAGGGGATGAGCATCGACGCCCCCACCTCAGGCAGCGCCACCGGCACCAGCGCGCCGTCCACCCAGGCGATGGGGTACACCTCGCGCTCGCCGCGCAGGGTCACCCCCAGCCGGGTGGGGCCGCGGGGGCCGACCTCCAGCACCTCGATGGTCGCGCCGCGCTGCTCGACCACGTCCCCCACCGCGAAGGGGCGGCCGGGGCTGCGGGTCAGCTTCGTCATCATGCCGTCGAACAGCCCGCCGTCGAGGATCTCAAGCTCCAGGCGGTCGGGCGCCGTCCGGGTGATCCGGTGGTCCCGGGGCACCGCCGAGAGGATCTGATAGCTGCCGGGCTCGGGGGCGTCGTGCAGGAGCCCCCAGGCCGGCATGTACATCACGATGGTGATGTCCGAGGCGACCAGCACCACGACGTCCTTGTCGGTCAGCGCCTCGGGCTCCGGGAAGGCCGAGGCCCGCAGGGCGTCGAGCTTGTCGTTCTCGGTGGAGAAGAGCATCGGGAAGCCCACCCACATCGGCAGGGGCAGCACGACGTGGAGCAGCACGCCGGCCACCCCCAGCCCCTGCCGGACGCGGGAGCGGGGCCGCCGCCAGGCCCAGCGCAGGGCCACCGCGATCACCGCGCTGCCGCCGATGCCAGGCAGCAGCAGCAGCCGGTCCAGCGGGAAGGTCGCCAGGATGGGCGCGAGCGCCAGCACCGCGCCGGGGCCCAGCCAGCGCAGGCCCCGGCGGGTCTCCTCCGGCAGCTCCGGCCAGGCGGCGTTCAGCATCGCCCCGACCACGCCCGCCGCCAGCAGGCCCAGCGCCACGGCCACCGGGATCAGCGCCGGCACCGCCGTGGACGCCTCGGAGGGCAACATCCCGAGCATCGCGCCCACCAGGATCGGCGCCCGCTCCCCCGCCGCGGCGAGGTAGGCCGCTGGCTCCCCCACCGGGTCGATGTAGAGGCCCGATCCGGAGGAGCCATACCCCATCGTCTTGTAGGCCACAGCCCAGGCGCCCCCCAGGACCACGAAGGGGGCCAGCGCGAGGCCCCGGCGACGCGGCGCGCCCGGTGCGGCGAACGCCTCGTAGGCGAAGAAGTACGCGAAGCTGCCCACCGCCGCCTCGCCGCCGGTGAGGCCCACCGCGACCCCCAGCGGACCCAACAGCGCCCCGGGCCGCCAGCCGTCCTCGCGCCAGCGCAGGTGCGCGGCCAGCCCCAGGAGCGCGGGCACCGCCGCGATGAGGGCGTTGCGGTTGGCCAGCCAGGCCATCGGCAGCCAGCGGGCGTCGTCCATGGCGTACAGCAGGGTCGCCAGCGCGCCGGCCGCGGGCAGCGCGCGGCGGTGGAGCAGCCCCACCGCCCCCACCAGCGCGAGGTGCCAGAGCATGGAGTGGACGTGGTAGCCCAGTGGGGCGAGCCCGAACAGGCGGTAGTCCATCAGCTCCAGGAAGCTGGGCAGCGGGCGCCAGAAGCCCAGGCTCAGGTCGGGGTCCGCCCACCAGGGCAGCGCCCCCGCCGCGACGTCCGCCGCGAACTGCTCGCGGGGCATGACGAAGAACTGGAAGAGGTTGAGCAGCCCCAAGGGATCGGTCTGCCCCTGGAGCGTGTACGCAGCCGGCTCGCGCAAGCCCAGCCAGTCCTCGATCATGAGCAGGTGGGTGTGATCGTCGGACCAAAGGGGCATGCCCATCGTGGGCAGGCACAGCAGCAGGCTCACCAGCACCGCCAGCGGGATCGGGTGACGACGCAAGAGCCCGGTCATGTCCACGACCTCCCAAGCTCCCCTATCCCGGCCCGGCGAGCCTGGGATATGTTGCCCCCCTCCAGCCGCTCGCGTCCCAGGAGGTCTCGTGCCGAAGTCCGACGCATCCCCGCCCGACACGCCCGGGATCTGGTTCACGGTCGACCGCCAGCGCTTCTTCGCCATCCCCACGGAGGCCGATCTGCCCGACGGGCAGCTGGCCCTGCGCCGCCTCAACGGCCCGGGGCGCGCGGTGGATCCCGACGCGGTGCAGCCCTTCGAAATCTCCCGGCAGGAGGCGACCGACGCTCTGGGCCAGCGCATCGAGGCGGTCTACAGCGACGCCCGGGACGCGCTGCGGCGGCTGGCCGGGCGGGCCAACAGCGACCTCGATGGCGTGCTGCCCGAGTCCCTGGGGGACCTGCTGGGCCTGGCCCCCGGGGCCCTGGTCACCGATCCCGACGCGGTGCGGGCGCGCTTCCGCCCCAGAATCGACCCCGAGGAGGAGGACCCCACGCCCGCGCTGGACGAGACCCTGCGCGACCTGGGCGGACGCCTGCGCGCCCTGGTCCGCTCTCCGGAGATGGCCTCGGCGCTGGACGCCCTGGGGGACCGACTGCACAAGGTCGCCGAGGAGCTGCGCCACCCCCCCGACGCCGAGCCGGACAACGTCGTCGAGTTCCCCGGGGCGCGCCGCGCGCCCGCAGATGACGAGCTGGAGGAGGAGTGATGTCCGTGCCCCCTGAGGAGACCCTGCGCGCCGACCTGGTGTCCACCGCCCACGCCCTCCACGCCCGCGGCTGGGTGGCCAACCACGACGGCAACGTCACCGCGGCGCTGGGCGAGGGGCGCTACGTGGCCACCCCCACGTCGGTGTCCAAGGGCGCGGTCACGCCCGAGTCCCTCATCGTGGTGGACCTCGACGGCAAGAAGCTGGCGGGCACCCGGGGGGCGTTCTCCGAGTTCAAGCTGCACGCCGCGGCCTACCGCGCCCGGGGCGACGTGCAGGCGGTCGTGCACGCCCATCCCCCCACCGCCACCGGGCTGGCCGTCGCCGGGGTCGCGCTGGGCGAGCCCTTCATGGCCGAGCCGGTGGTCTCCCTGGGCCCGGAGATCCCCCTGGTGCCCTTCGGCCTGCCCGGCCAGAACGACGCCGCGATCGCCGACGCCCTGGCCCGCGCCGACGTGCTGATGCTGGCGAACCACGGGGCGCTGGCGGTGGGCCCCGACCTGGAGACCTGCCTGCTGCGCCTGGAGCTGCTGGAGCACCTCTGCCGCATCTTCGTGGTGGCGCGTCAGGTCGGGGGGCCCAAGCGCCTGCCGATCGAGGTCGTCGAGCCCCTGGCGGCGAAGCACCGCAGCCTGTTCCCCCGCAACGTGCGGGACCTCGCCTCGTCCTACCCCTCCGCGCCGTCCGCGCCGGCCGGGGACGCGGGGCGGGTTGTGGCGGACGCCTTGAGGCGGTTCGGCCGGTAGCGGCAGGTCAGGGGCGTTGGCGGCGGGCCACGAGCGATCGGCGACCCTCCTGGACCGGCCACCAACATCCCTGTGCAGCCTACCCCCCCTCGATCCTCGGCCCCCGCGGCCCGTACAGCCACGCCGCCAGGACCCCCAGCCAGGCGTCCTCCGGCGTGTTGGTCAGGCGCAGCACCCCGCTGTCGGCCGCCGCCAGCAGGCGCTCCACGGCCGGGACGCGGTCGGTCTGCTCGCGCAGGACCTCGAAGAGCACCGCGTGCTCCTCGCTCGCGCCGGTGCGGGCCTGCCAGGCGGCCACGCGGGCGGCGAAGTCGGGGTCCCCGGGCAGAGGCGCCTCGGTCGCGTTGGGCGGGCCCAGCGCGTTGATCGCGGCGATGACCACCTTCTTGCGCTCGCCGTAGGGCATCGAGGCCAGGGCCTCCGGCAGGATGGGCGCGCCCAGCCAGATGTCCTGCTGGCCCATGCCCAGCGGGAACTCGATGCGCTTCTCCATGCGCTCCGGGGGCAGCCCGCCCACGAAGCGCACCGGCACGATGGGGGCGTTGACCTTCAAGGCCATGTCGATGAACGCCCCGCTCATCTTCAACACCGGCGTGCGGCACTCCAGGCTGCGGGTGCCCTCGACGTGCACCATCACGCTGCGCCCCGGGCCGGCCATCTCGGCGGCCAGCTCGCCGATGATGGCGGGCAGGCTGGCCTTGTCCTCGCGATCGAAGAACGTGATGAGCCGGGGGTCTGCGACGCCCGGGTAGCTGAAGCAGCGCTGGATGAGCTGCCCCAGCCAGGTCTTCTTGTGCTCGATCTTGGCCAGGGTCACCGTGGGCATGCCGTTGAGCGCCGCCCCCAGGATGGAGAAGACCAGCGACTCCAGCCCCACCTGGTGGTTGCCCAGGTAGAGCAGGCTGCGGCCGGCGACCGCCTGGTGGGCGGCGGGGTTGTCCAGCACGACCCGGCGCAC
>JACKEV010000012.1 GCA_020632795.1 Alphaproteobacteria bacterium | reverse complement strand
GCGAGGGCACCCCCGAGCACATCGCGACCCTGGACACGCCCACCGGCCGGGTCCTGGCCGCCCTGCCCGAGCTCGGCGGCCCCGCGCGCAGCTTCAGCCCCCGCCGCCGCCGCAAGGCCGCCCACAACGGCGACCTCGTCATCCGCGGCGCGACCTGCCACAACCTCCAGGGCGTCGACCTCACCATCCCCCGCGCCAGCTTCGCGGTGATCACCGGGGTGTCGGGCTCGGGCAAGACCTCCCTGGCCTTCGACACCATCTTCGCCGAGGGCCAGCGCCGCTACGTCGAGTGCATGAGCACCTACGCCCGGCGCTTCCTGGGGCGGCTGGACCGGGCGCCGGTGGAGTCGGTCGAGGGCCTCGCCCCGGCCATCGCCATCAACCAGAAGGCCGCCTCGGCCAACCCGCGCTCCACGGTGGCCACGGTCACCGAGGTCTACGACTACCTGCGGCTCTTGTGGGCGCGGGTGGGGCAGCCCCACTGCTACAAGTGCGGCGAGCCCATCCGAGGCTGGACCCCCAGCGCCGGGGCCCGGGCCCTCCAGGCCGGCGAGCCCGCCAGGGGCTGGCTGCTCGCCCCCCTCCCCCCGGCCGAGGACCCCGAGACCACCCGCAAGGAGCTGCTGCGGGAGGGCTTCCTGCGCCTGCTGCTGATGGAGGGCCAGTCCCCCACGGAGCTGAGCCTGGACAGCACGGGCGAGGCGCGGGCGGCGGTCCACGCGGCGCTCTCCCGGGGCGCGCGCCTGGTCATCGACCGGGTCGACACCGGCACCGTCACCCGCCAGCGCCTGGCCGAGGCTCTGCGCAACGCCTACGCGTACGGCGACGGCAAGGCCGCGTTCTACCAGCGCGACGGCCTGCTCCAGGTGTTCCACGAGCGCGCGGAGTGCCCCACCCACGGCCAGGTCCTGCCCCCCGAGCTGACCCCCCGGCACTTCTCCTTCAACTCCTACGTGGGCGCCTGCCCCGCCTGCGAGGGCACCGGCCGCCGCACCGGGGTGGACCCTGCCCTGCTGCTGCCTCAGCCCGACCAGCCCCTGGCCGCCGCCCTGGACGCCCGGGTGGCCTCGGTGGTCAACCGCTCCAAGAAGATCACCGGGCGGCTCAAGTCCCTGGCCCGGCACATCGGCCTGGACCTGACCACCCCCGTGTCCGGCTGGACCGCCGAGCAGCGCCGCGCGGTGCTCTACGGCCTGCCCGGCGAGCCCATCACCGCCCGGTGGTCGAAGCGCTGGGGCAAGACCCGCTCCTCGGTGACCGAGACCTTCGAGTGGGAGGGCCTCATTCCCACCATCGAGGGCTGGAGCAGCCGCCTCGAGTGGATCCGCCGCGAGGGCCCCTGCCCCACCTGCGAGGGCGGGCGCCTGCACCGCTCCATCCTGGCGGTGACCCTCGGGGGCCTGAGCATCTCCGGCTACTGCGCGCAGACCGTGGTCGACGCCCTGGCCTGGGCCGACGCCCTGACCCTGGACCCGGCGGACGCCCACGTCGCCGAGCAGCCCCTGGACGAGGTGCGCAGCCGCCTGCGCTTCCTGCGGGACGTGGGCCTGGGCTACCTCACCCTCGACCGCACCGCGTCCACCCTCTCCGGCGGCGAGGCCCAGCGCATCCGGCTGGCCTCCCAGCTCGGCAGCGGCCTGACCGGCTGCATCTATGTCCTGGACGAGCCCACCGTGGGCCTGCACCCCCGGGACACCCGGCGGCTGCTGGACACGCTGCTGGGCCTGCGGGACCTGGGCAACACCGTGGTGGTGGTCGAGCACGACCCCGACACCATCCGGGCGGCGGACTTCGTCGCGGACATGGGCCCGGGCGCGGGGGAGCACGGGGGCCAGGTCGTCGCCGTCGGCTCCCCTTCCGAGATCTCGATGGACACGGCGTCGTTGACGGGCGCCTACCTCTCGGGGCGCCGCGCGATGCCCCGCCCGGAGGCCCGGCGGACCCCCGACGAGTGGCTCACCCTGCGGGGCGCGCGGGCCAACAACCTGCACGGCCAGGACCTGCGCTTCCCCCTGGGGGTGTTCACGGCGGTGACCGGGGTCAGCGGCAGCGGCAAGTCCTCGCTGGTCATCGACGCCCTGGTCCCGGCCCTCAAGGAGCACCTCGGCCTGGACACCGACCCCGCCCCGGTGGACGGCCTGCTGGCCCCCGCCGGCCTCAAGAAGCTGGTGGTGGTGGACCAGTCCCCCATCGGGCTCTCCCCGCGCTCCACCCCGGCCACCTACACCAAGGTGATGGACGCGCTGCGCGACCTCTACGCGAAGACCACCGCCGCCCAGGTGCGGGGCTACGACAAGGGGCGCTTCTCCTTCAACAGCCAGGGCGGGCGCTGCCCCCACTGCGAGGGCCGGGGCTCGATCCTGGTGGAGATGCACTTCCTGAGCGACGTCTGGGTCACCTGCGAGCACTGCCGGGGCCGCCGGTTCAACGAGGCCACCCTGGCCATTCGCTGGCAGGGCCTGTCCATCGCCGACGCCCTGGACCTGCGGATCGACGACGCCGTCGCGCAGTTCCGCAACCAGCAGCGCATCGCCCGGCCGCTGCGCCGCCTCGCGGACGTGGGCCTGGGCTACCTGCGCCTGGGCCAGCCGGCGACCACGCTGTCCGGGGGCGAGGCCCAGCGGGTCAAGCTCGCCCGCGAGCTGGGCGGGCGCGGCAAGGGCGCGATCTACGTCCTGGACGAGCCCACCACCGGCCTGCACTTCGCCGACGTCGAGAAGCTCATCGTGGTGCTCCAGCGCCTGGTGGACCAGGGCAGCACGGTCATCGTCATCGAGCACAACACCGACCTCATCCTCAACGCCGACCACGTCATCGACATGGGCCCCGAGGGCGGCAGCGGCGGCGGCCGGGTGGTCGCCCAGGGCACGCCGGAGGAGGTCATCGCGGCGGGCACGGCGACGGGGCGGGTGCTGGGGGAGCTGCCCTTGTTGGCGGGTTGACGCGTTTGCTACTCCATCAACACCACCCGCCCCCAGTACCCCTGGAAGTCATCCAGCACCTCCACGGCCACCCCGCCAGGCAGCCGCTCGGTGAGCTGCGCGATCAGCCCCGCCTTCATGTCCGCCGGCTGTCGGCTGTGGAAGTGCACCCACACCCGGCGCAGCGCCGGCATGCGGCCCAGGTGGTCGATCCACTGGAGCACCCGCCGCGACGGGTTGCCCATCGCCAGCTCCTGCAGGAAGAGGTCGTCGTCGGCGCTCAGGGTGTGCAGGCGGGTCAGGGCCTCGGGCGGGAGCGCGAGCAGGTGGCGGGAGGGGAGCTGGAGCAGCTCAAGCCGCTCGAGCCCGGTGAGCGGCACCCGGTCGGCGTTCTGCACGGCCATGTCCCAGACCACCAGCCGGCGCAGCGCGGGCAGCGCGTTGAGTGCCTCCAGGCCGGCGGTGTTGAGGCTGCTGTAGCCCAGCAGCGCGACGTCCTGGAGCTGCGGCAGCGCGGCGAGCGCCGCGAGGCTGGCGACCTCGTTGGGGCCGTCCAGCATCAGGTAGCGGAGCCCGGGGGCGACCTGGGGCAGCCAGGCCAGATCCTCCAGGTCGTAGAACGACAGCCCGGCGTCCTCGTGGATGGAGAGGTGGGTGATGTGGTCGGCCGCGCCCTTCAGCGCGAGGAGCTCCTCGGCGTCCCCCAGGCTCAGGCTGCGGACGAGGGGCCACCAGGGCTGCTCGATGAGGTCCGGCGTGAAGGCCGCGCGCCGAAGCTGCGGCGACCACCCGGCCAGGGCGCCCGCCGCGAGGGCCAGCGCGTCGCCGCGGGTGTCGGGCGGCAGGGACTCCAGGTGCTGGGTGATCCAGCTCCAGGTCTGCGGTTCGGGGGGGCGCTCCAGGAGGGCAGCGAGGTCGGTCATGGCGTGCGTATCCCAGGTTGTTCCGGTGCTCCCTAACGTACATCGCCGAGGGGGGCGCCCCCAGGCCCTCCTGGGTGCTACCTTCCCCTCATGAACCGACGCCGCTCCACCGACCGCCACAGCCTCCGCAAGAAGCTGCGCCGCATCCAGGCGCTGCACGACCGGGCCACCACCCCGGGCGAGCGCCAGGCCGCCGCCGCCGCCCTGGACCGCATCCGGGACCGCATGGAGCGGGTCGACGAGGGCCTGCCCCAGCCCGAGGGGGTCATCACCCTGGAGGAGCTGGGCTTCACCTCCTCGGAGCCCGGCTACACCCTGCCCGATCGCGCCGAGCTGATCGCCATGCTGCTGGAGTGGTCCAACGGCGACCGCACCGCCCGCAGTGTCGGCCGCTGGGCCTCCCGCCTGGTCGACAAGCTCCTCTTGCCCGACCTGCCCGCCACCGACCCCGAGGCCATCCCCGTCGAGGTCCTCCTCCAGCTCTCCTGCATGCGCCGCCAGCCCCTGGCCGTCCAGGACATCCCCGCCATGCTCGCCTTCCTGGCCGCGCCCCCCGACCGCGCCGCCCAGGCCTGGGCCGACTGGTTCGCCTACGTGGAGGGCGTGGACTGGCGGGCGCGTGCGAGCTGAACGCGAACGCCCACAGCCCCACCCAAGGCCAAAGCCCCCCCTCCCCCCAAGCTGTGGGCCGGCCCGCCCCCTCCCCCCAAGCTGTGGGCCGGCCCGCCCTGCGACGCCCGGTCCCGGGCCGGAACCCTCCTCCAAGCCCCGCAACCCGGAGCCGGAAAGGGGCTCCGACGCCGGACGTCTGAGCGAGGGCGCGAGGGCCGGACGCCCGGAGCCCGATGCGAAGCCGAGTGAGGAGGACTCCGTGAGGGAGTCCGACGAACGGTCCGGCGACGGAGCCCCTTGGAGGCGGGAGGGTGGAGGGGCGTTGTTCGGGGAGTCGAGCGCTCCCTGGAGCCGAACCGCTGTTGGATGGATCTGCCTCCTCTCCGCCTGCGCCTCCCCCCCCGAGGAAGCCCGCTGCACCCTCACCGACGGTCGCGCCACCTGCACCCACGAGACCACCACCCTCCACCCCCACAACGTCGACCGCGACGTCCACTGGCAGCTCCCCCTCGGCGATCCCCCGCCCGAGGGCTTCCCCGTCGTCCTCCTCTTCCAGGGCTCGATGGTCCCCGCCGACGCCACCTGGTCCGCCCGCGAGGGCGCGCCGCTGGGCGCCTTCCACCAGGTCTCCCTGGTGGCGGCCCTGCTCGACGGCGGCTTCGCCGTGCTCGCCCCCGAGGCCCTGGGCTGGGGGCTCACCTGCTGGAACACCAACGTGCCCCCCTGGGCCGACGCCTGGGAGGGCGCCCCCGACGACCTGCTGATGCTCGACCTCTTCGACCACATCGAGGACGGCACATTCGGCCCCCTGGACCCCGACCGCCTGCACGCGGTGGGCATCTCCAGCGGCGGCTACATGACCAGCCGCATGGCGGTGTCCTACCCCGGGCGCTTCGAATCCCTGGTCATCGCCTCGGCCTCCTTCGCGACCTGCGCGGGCTTCGCCTGCGACGTCCCGGACGTCCTGCCGGCGGATCACCCCCCCACCCGCTTCCTCCACGGCGCGCTGGACCCGGTGGTCCCGATGTTCACGATGGAGCGCTACCGCGACGCCCTGCTGCTGGCCGACGTCCCTGTGGACACGGTGATCGACGACGACACCGGCCACGCCTGGTTCAGCGCGGCGCCGGTCGCCACCCTGGCGTGGTTCGAAGGCTGAGCCTCCGGCTCGCCTGTCGGTTCTCGGCGGGTTAACCGCCCGGCCATGCGCAACCTCCACCCGACCCTCCTCCTCCCCCTGCTCACCCTCTCCTGCGGCCCCAAGGACCCCTCGGCCACCGAGCCCAAGGGGGCCGCGGGCATCTCCTCGCCCGAGGAGATCCGCACCTTCGTAGAGAAGACCGAGGAGGTGCTCGGCCAGCTCTGGGTGGTCCAGGAGAACGCCTGGTGGAACCACGAGACCGACATCAACCCCGAGACCGCCGCCGTCGCTGCTGACGTCGAGTCCCAGGTGATGGCGGCGGTGGGCGCGGCGGTCGCCGAGTCCGCCCACTTCGCCGACGTCAAGGTCGACCCGGTCACCGACCGCAAGCTCGCCCTGATGCGCCGCTCCACCACCCTGCCCGCCCCCGACGACGACGACGCCCGCGCCGAGCTGGCCGGGCTGGTCACCGAGATGCCGGGCCTCTACGGCCAGGGCCAGTACTGCGTCGACGACAACTGCCGCCGCCTGGAGGAGCTGTCCGACGTGCTCGCCGAGGGCAAGGACCCCGAGGCCATGCTGGACGCCTGGGTGGGCTGGCGCACCGTCTCTCCCCCCATGCGCCCCCTCTACGAGCGCTTCGTCGAGCTGGGCAACGCGGGCGCGGTCGAGATGGGCTACTCGGATCTGGGCGTGCTGTGGCGCTCCGGCTACGACATGCCCGCGGACGACTTCGCCGTCGAGGTCGACCGCCTGTGGGGGCAGCTCGCCCCCCTCTACGAGCAGCTCCACTGCTACACCCGGGCGAAGCTCTCCGACCACTACGGCGCCGAGGTGGTGCCCCCCCAGGGCCCCATCCCCGCCCACATGCTGGGCAACATGTGGGCCCAGGACTGGTCCAGCCTCTACCCCCTGCTCGCCCCCTACCCCGACGAGCCCGCCGTCAACATCACCTCCGCGCTGGAGGCCGGCCCGACCTCCGCCGAGGACATGGTGCGCTACGGCGAGAAGTTCTTCACCGACCTGGGCTTCGACCCCCTGCCCGAGAGCTTCTGGGAGCGCTCCATGCTGGTGCGCCCCGACGACCGCGAGGTGGTCTGCCATGCCAGCGCCTGGGACCCGGACCACGACGGCGACCTGCGCCTGAAGATGTGCATCCGCCCCACGCAGGAGGACTTCTTCGTCATCCACCACGAGCTGGGGCACCTCTACTACTTCTGGGAGTACCGCGGGCTGTCCCCGCTCTTCCAATCCGGCGCCCACGACGGCTTCCACGAGGCCATCGGCGACACCCTGCTGCTGTCGGTCACCCCGCGGTACCTCCAGGAGCTGGGCCTGCTGGAGACCCTGCCCGACCCCGAGCGCGCGGTGCTCAACGAGCAGATGCGGGTCGCCCTGGAGCGCCTGGCCTTCCTGCCCTTCTCCATCGTGGTGGACCAGTGGCGCTGGAAGGTCTTCTCCGGCGAGGTCACCCCCGAGCAGTACAACGCCGCCTGGTGGAACCTGCGCACGAAGCTCCAGGGCATCGAGTCCCCGGTGCCCCGCTCCGAGGCCGACTTCGACCCGGGCGCGAAGTACCACATCCCGGCGAACACCCCCTACACCCGCTACTTCCTGTCCAGCGTGCTGCAGTTCCAGCTCCACCGGGGCCTCTGCGACGTCGCGGGCTTCGAGGGCGATCTGCACACCTGCTCCATCCAGGGCAACGCCGCGGCCGGCGCCCGCTACAAGCAGATGCTGGCGATGGGCGCCTCCCAGCCCTGGCCCGACGCCCTGGAGGTGGTCACCGGCCAGCGCCAGATGGACGCCCAGGCGATGGTGGACTACTTCGCGCCGCTCATGACCTGGCTGGAGGAGCAGAACGAGGGACAGACCTGCGGTTGGTGAGCAGGAGATCCGAACCGCTCCCCGCCGGCTCTTGTCAGGAACCAAGGAGACGCCACCCCCTGGATGGAGGAGCACCATGGTCGCCTGGCTCGCACAGCAGGACCTCGCCCCCCCCGGCCTCCGCGCCCTGAACGCGCTGCCCCCTGCCGGGCGCGCGTTCCTGGCCGCTGAAGGCTTGCTGTTCGCCGCCGCGTGGGCCCACCCGATGCTGAGCGCCCCCGAGCGCACCGGCGGCTGGGTCAGCTACGCCTTCCTGCTGGGCTTCGTGCTGCTCACCAACAGCGGCGCCGCGATCGCCGGGGCCTGGCTGGGGCAGTCCTGGCGGCCCGGGACGATCCGCCCGGCCCGGGTCCACGCCCTCGCGCTGGTGGGCTCGTGGGCGGCGCTGGCCGCGCTGATCGGGCTGGGCTTCACCCTGCGGCGCTGCGACGCCGAGGGCGGCGCCCTCTACGCCATGGCCGGCCTGAGCCTGGCGGGCTTCCCGGTGGTCAGCGCGGCGGTGCTGGCCTGCCTGACCCACGCTGAGCTGTCTCGATACGCCCGGGGCTGATATCGTCCGCCCGGAACCCCTGAGGAGGACCGGATGCGGACGCTCAACAAGGAACAGCTCGGGATCATCGTTCAGGGCGCGACCCTGCTGGCCAGCGGCGGCGGCGGCGCGCGCAGCGCCGGCCAGTCCCTGGTGGACAACTTCCCCGACGACGCCACCGTCCAGGTCGCCTCGGTCGAGCAGGCCGCCGGGCTGGGGGGCCGCGCGGCGGTGGTCGCCTACATCGGCGCCCCCGACGCGATGCAGACGGTCCGCAAGCCCGCCCTCGCCGTGCGCGCCCTCAAGCAGCTCGAGGCGGAGATCGGCGAGCCCATCACCAGCATCGTGCCGGTGGAGATCGGCGCGCTCAGCACGATGGTGGCCGCGACCACCGCCCAGCTCCTGGGGGTGCCCGTGGTGGACGGCGACGGCGCCGGCCGCGCGGTGCCCTCGCTGACCATGCTGACCTTCAATGGCGTGGGTCTGTCCGCCGACCCCACCGTGCTGTCCAACGTGGACCGCTCCGGCGGCAAGAAGTCCCCCATCAACGTCGTGCTGCGGGTGCAGACCGCCGCCCAGGCCGAGGCCCTCGCCCGCCCCATCATCTCGGTGGACGGCTTCAACCAGCACGCCGGCCTGGCCCTGTGGGCGATGACCCCCGACGAGCTGCGCCGCGCGGTGACCATCCGGGGCACCCTCCAGCTCGCCGAGGACGTCGGGCGCACCTTGCAGAGCGCCGAGGACCCGGTCCGCGCGGTCATCGACCTGCTGGAGGACAACGGGCGCAAGGCCTACGTGCTGTTCCGCGGCCAGCTCGGCACCCCCACCTCGACCACCTCCGGGGGCTTCGACTCCGGTCAGGTGCCCATCCACGAAGGCGACGACGGGCCCACCGCCCGCACCTACAACCTCAACGAGAACCTGATCGCGTTCAGCACCGCCGAGGACCTGCCCCTGGCCATCGGCCCCGACTCCATCTGCTACATGACCAGCGACGGCTACTCCTTCTCCAACGCTGACCTGGACGAGGCCGCGGTGAAGAAGCGCCTCAAGGACGCCGAGATCGTGCTGCTGGGCATCCGGGCCTGCGAGGAGCTGCGCACCCAGGCCCCGATCGTCGAGGCCTTCACCGAGCAGCTCACCGCGATGGGCTACGCCGGGAAGTACGTGCCGATCGAGACCCTCCGTGCCTGATCGCACCTACCGCATCCGGCTCATCGTGCCGGCGAACACCAGCGGCTTCAACGAGCGCATGCGCGCCGCGGTCACCCCCGCGCTGGCCCCCGACTTCAAGCTGGACGTCAAGAACATCACCGGCGGCACCCCCTACATCGAGAGCCGCTACGCCCTGGCCACCAACGCCCCCTACGTCATCGAGCTGGCGCGGCAGACCGAGAAGGAGGGCTTCGACGGCATCTTCGTCTCGGACTTCGACTTCTGCGGGGTGGAGCCCTCCCGGGAGACCGTCTCCATCCCGGTCGTCGGCGGCTTCCGGCCCAGCGCCCTGACCGCGATCCTGCTGGGGCAGCGCTTCTCGATCATCTCCATCGTGGACGCGACGGTGGACCTGCAGCGGGAGCACGCCTACAGCTTCGGGATCCTGGAAAACCTGGCCTCCATCCGCCCCATCGGCCTGCCGGTGGACGAGCTGGACGACCTGGACCGGGCCATCCCCAAGGCCTACGAGCTGGCCCGGCGCTGCATCCTGGAGGACGGCGCCGACGTCATCCTGCTGGGCTGCACCGGGTTCATCGGCGTGGCCGCCCCGGTGGCGAAGCTCCTGGCCGAGGACGGGCTGCCCGCGCCGGTGCTCGACCCGAACATCACCGCCATCGTGACCCTGCAGGGCCTGGTGCGGGCGGGGCAGCGGCAGAGCCCGCTGACCTACGCCTGTCCGCCCAACCTCCAGGGCTCAGGGAAGGCGTGAGCTGAACAGCGCCGCGCCGACCTCCTCACAGGAGGCGGCGGCGGCCTCCCGGGCGGCGGCGGCCTCCTCGGCGCGGCCCAGCTTGTCCAGGGCCTCGGCCCGGAGGCGGTGCAGCTCGCCGGCGTAGACCCGAGCGTGGGTGCGCTCGACCTCCGCCAGGCCGTCGTCGCAGATGACGAGCACCGCCTCGTGGTCACCCCGCTCCAAAGCGAGGGTGGCGCGCACCCGGGCGAAGACCGAGTGGACGAGCTGGCCGCCGCCCTCCTGCATCCGGGCCCAGGCCGCGTCGACCGCCGCCCGGTCGGCGCTCTCGGGGTCGACCCACAGGGAGAAGAGCAGCCCCAGGCCGTGATAGAAGGGATAACCTCGGGATCCGGCCAGCTCCGCCAGCTCCTGGGCCAGGGGGCGGCAGGCTTCGCGGTCGTCGCGGTCGAAGTGGACCCAGGCCGCCGCCTGCAGGACGATGGCCAGGGAGAAGTCGTGGTCCAGGGCGCGGATGGCCCTCAGCATGTCCCGCTCACCGGCGTCGGCGGCCGCGGCGTCGCCCTGGACGTTCGCGGGCAGGATGGAGAACATCCAGGCGATGGAGCGCGGGTCCTGGCCGTACTCCACGACGTGGTCGCCGTGGCGCTCGGGATCGAACAGGGCGAGGGCCCGGTCGCAGGCGTCGCGGGCCCCGGTCAGGCGCCCCAGCCAGAAGTCGGTGTTGCCCTTGGCGATGAGGGCCTGGAGCAGGATGCCGTCGTCCTCCAGAGCCTCCCCCAGGGCCTGGCACTCCTCGGCGACCCGCGCGGCCTCCATCAGGCGGAGCGTGACCAGCGCCGCCGCCCACCGCCCGAACACCACCGGCGCCAGCGTGGGGGTGGGGCCGAGGCGCTCGCTGAGGTCCATCGCGCGGGCATAGCTGGCCATGACCTCTTCCGAGGCCCAGCCGTGCAGGGCCTTCTCGGCGATGCTGCGCGCGACGAGCAGCTCCAGCGCCAGGGTCTCCCGGGTCTCGGTGTCCTCGACCTGGTCGTTGAGGGCGAGGGCCTTGGCGAGCTGGGCCAGGGCGTCGCCCATCGCGCTGAGCCGCAGGGCCCGCTGGGCGGACATCAGCAGACGCTCGGCGGCCCGGGAGTACATGCCCGCGCCCTCGTAGTGCCAGGCCAGGCGCAGGGCGACGTCCTCCAGGTGGCTGCCGTAGACCTCCTCCAGGAAGGCGGCCAGCTCCTCGTGGTAGATGACGCGCTCGTTGTCGCCCAGGCGGTCGTAGAACCAGGCCCGGAACAGGGGGTGGGTGAAGCTGTAGAGGCTGAGGCGGATGCCAGGCAGGCGTTTGACGCCGCTGTCCCGGATGACGCCGAAGCGCTGGGCGAGGTCCCCGGACAGGGTGCGCAGCAGCTTGCGCTGGGCGCCCTCGTCGGACCCGGCGCCGGAGAGCAGCCGGTGCAGGCCCTGGGCGTCGAAGGTGTCGCCCTCGACGCTGGCGGCCTCCAGGATGTCGCGGAGATCCGCGTCGATGTGGGTGAGGCGCTCGCCGATGACGTCGCTGAGGACAGCGGGCAGGGTGCTCCAGTCCAGGGTCTCGCTGGCCACCCAGGCGCCGTCCGGCCCCGGGCGCACGTCCCCCCGCGCCCGCAGATCCTCCAGCATCTCCCGGGTGAACAGGGGGTTGCCCCGGGTCTGGGCCCACAGGGCCTGGGCGAAGCCCTCGTCCTGGCCCAGAGGCGGGCAGGCCCGGTCGACGAGGCCGACGACCACGGCCTGGGTGGCCGCCTCAGGCAGCTCGCCGAGGTCCAGCACCGGCGCGCTGCTGCGCTGCTGCCCGAGCCGACGCAGGCGCTGGAAGCGGTCGCCGCGCTCGGCCCGCATGGCCTCCAGCTCGGAACGCCGCGCCGTGCCCAGCACCATCAGCGGCGCGTCAGCGAGGGCCTCCGCGACGCGGGCGACCACGCCGAGGGTGGCGCCGTCGACCCAGTGGCCGTCCTCGACGATCCAGAGCATCGGGCCGCCCTGGGTGAGCCGCCGCATGAGGCGGATGGACTGCTCGATGAGGGTGGGCTCGTCCAGCGCGGGCGGGGGCGCGTCCCAGCCCGGATCGGCCTGGGCCAGCGCGGCCCGCAGGGGGTTGCCCAGGGGGAGCAGCGCGCGCAGGAGCTGGGGTTCCCCCTCGGCCATCTCCTCCACGAGCGCGAGGGCGCGGGCGCGCAGGCGGGCCAGGGTGCGCGCCTCGACCCCGGCACCACGAACGCGCGGGGAGCGACCCCCGGAGACCTGCTGGAGCAGGTCCCGCACGCTCCGCAGCGCGTCGTCCCTGTGCACCGCGTCCGCGCCCGCGCTGACGACGACCACCGCGTCCGGCCGCTCCAGCGCGCGCAGGGCGACGGCGTCGGCGAGGGCGGACTTGCCGGCGCCGACCTCCCCGAGCACCATCCCGATGCGCTGGGCGCCCCCGCAGGCCTCGCCCCACAGGCCGTCGAACCAGGCGAAGCCCTCCTCCCGGCCGAACAGCGCGATCCCCGCGTCGTCCGGCGCCGCGTCGGGCAGCAGGGTGTCCTCGCGCTCGAAGGCCGCCTGGAGCCGCTCGGCCAGCGACGGCAGCACAGGCGCGGGCGCGCTGAACAGCCGGGTGGCGTCCCCCCGCAGGTACAGCGCGGGGGTGACCGCCGCGTGCTCGGCGGTGACGAGGCGCGCCTGCACCAGGGCGCGGGCCAGGTCTCCGGCGTCCTCCCCCCCGCCGAACAGGGCCCGGTAGAACGCCCGCGCCAGGGGGTGGGCCTTGTTCGCGTCCACCGGCGCGAGGTGGACGATGGAGGCCCCGGCGACCGCCGCGAGCCGCTCTCCGCCGGACATCGTGGCCCGCGCGCTGTCCACCCGGGGGATGGCGCCGCCCTCGCAGCACTCCAGGTACACCAGCCGGGTGGCGGCGGGCAGGGCCTGGGCCAGGGACTCGGCGGCGACCCAGGCCGCGGGGTCGTTGGTGGGGCCCAGGGCGAGCTGGGGCTGGTCGCCGTTCAACCGCCCGTGCCCGATGACGTGGAGGACGTGGGGGGCCGGACCCTGGCTCAGGCGCTCGACGAGCCCGGCCCAGCGCAGGGTCAGCACCTCGACCGCCAGGCCCTCGACCTCGCGGAGCGCGTCGGCGAGGTCATCGCCCAGGGCCTGGAACGCCGGCGCGAGCACCCACATCCGCACCGGGTCCGCCTCGACCCGGGACGGCGCGGGCCCCCGCCCGGTGACCACCCGCGCCAGGCGCAGGCGGCGGCTCTGCCCCAGGAAGCCGTCCTCGTCGCGCAGCAGCTCCCAGGGGAAGTCCTGGAGCCGGGTATCCGGGGCGAGCTGGACCAGGAGCGGGACCTCGCCGGCCCGGCCCAGGGCCTCGTTGAGCAGGTCCCCGGGGGGGCCGTCCAGCAGGGACTCCCAGAGGCCCTTGAGATCCCGGAGGGTCCGGCGCCCCAGCGCGTCGGCGTCGGCCTCCAGGGCGACGCCCCGCAGCTCCAGCAGGTCGTCTGCAATGAAGTCGTCCTCATCGACATTGTGGGGCTGGCTCTGCTGATCCTCGGAGCCCCCGGTGACCTGCACCCGCAGCGCCCCGGACTGCTCCACCCCGATGGTCAGGCGCACGCGGTGGGGGTTGGGGGTGCCCGGCGGGCCCTCGACGCGGCCGACCTCGGGGATGGGCAGAGGCTCGGCCGCGCCCACCACCGGCACGGGCAGCCGCGCCGCCGGGTCTCCCAGCAGCACGTAGCCGGCGAGGTCGTGGAGCAGCATCCACAGCCGCGCCCGCCGGATCGGGTCGCCAGCGAAAGCCTCGCCCAGGTCCCGGGCCCGGGCCTCGGCCTGCAGGTCCGTGGTCAGCCGGGTGCTGACGTCCCGCCAGGCGTCCAGCACGGTCCCCGCCGCCGCGCCGAAGCGGTGCCCCCGCACCAGCCCCTCCAGCAGGGGCTCGAAGCGGTCGCTGCGGTAGGTGCGGCCGTCGGTCTCGTCGAGGATGGCGAAGGTCCAGGTCAGGTCGGCGTGGCCGATGACCGCCAGCGGCCCGTCCGGGTTGGCCAGGGCAGACAGCGCGGTGCTGCTGAAGAAGGCCCGCCCGTCCACCGGCTGGGAGCGGTCCACGGCCTCCACGTCCCCCCGGTAGGCCCCGTTCGCCGCGAGCTGCCGCAGCCAGGGCCGGTACGCGGTCTCGGCGGGGGTGGCCGCGCCGAAGCAGGCCAGGTTGAGCCAGGCCCCGCCGGGGTGGAAGGGAGTGGCCCCCAGCGCGTCGGGCGCCAGCGGACCCCGCGCGCCGAACAGGAGCGCCCCCTGCTTGAGCCGCTGCTCCGCCACCCCCGACCAGCCCGCCGAGGGCGCGCCCAGGCCCTGGCTGGCGGTGACCAGCACCTCCCCCGCGCCGGCCGCCGCCGCCTTCAGCAGCGCGGCGGGGTCGGGGGCGAAGCGGTCGCCCTCCACCTTGAGGTCCGCCAGCCCCAGCGCCTCCTTCTGGGCGGCGAAGCGCTTGAGGGTGGGCTGGATGAGCCCGTCGTGCATCTGCTGGATGCCTCGGCTCATGTCGTGCACGGTGTGCATGCGCAGGCCGGGGGCCAGCGGGGCCTCGTCGGTCCAGCGGGCGACCTTCTCGGCGTAGGTCCGGCAGGCCGCCGGGTCGTCGAAGCCCAGCCGTCCCACGAACGCCTGTCCGCTCAGCACCCTCTGCAGGTCCAACGAGAGCCGGTCCGCGCCGCCCAGCAGCAGCAGGTAGCGGGGGCGCTCGCCCAACGGTCGGCCGTCCCCGAGGTAGGCCCGGTCCCGCCACGCGGCGGGGTCGTCGAGCTGCGCGGGGGCCCGGTAGACCACCGCCTGGGCCCCCTGCTGCGCCTCCCGTAGCTTCACCAGCGGGGCGATCGCCTCCAGCAGGGCCTCCCCGCCCTCGGGGATCACCACCCCCCAGCGCTGCTTGGAGAGGTCGTTGGGGTCGTCGGTGGGCGCCGCCAGCAGCAGCGGGTCGTCCCCCGAGGTCGGGGCCGCAGGGCCCGCATCCTCCGCCACACCCTGGGAGAAGACCGGCGCCCCCTCGGCCGTCGCGAGCAGGAGTTCGAGGGTCGACATCGCCGCGAGGATACAGCACATCTCCCCTCGCGACGGCCAGGGTCCGGATAAATCCCGGGGACAGGCTAAGTGGAGCGCGGGTCAGAGTCCCGACGAGGAGCGCCGGTGGGCGGCATCGCAGGCATCATCCACTTCCGAGGAGAGCCGCCGAGCCGCGACCACGCCGTCGCCATGTCCGCCGCGGTCGCCCACCGCGGCCCCGACGACAGCGGCACCTGGGCAGAAGGGCCCGCGGTCCTCGTCCAGCGCCGCATGGCCCTCACCCACGCCGGGCGCCGCCAGCCCATCGCCGCCACCCCCTACACCCTGGTGCTGGACGGCCGGGTCTACGAATTGGGGGCGCTGCGGGAGTCCCTGCGCCGGGAGGGCGTGACGCCCAAGACCAGCGGCGACGCCGACGCCGTGCTGGCCGGCTGGAGCCTGTGGGGCAGCGACACCATCCGCCACCTGGAGGGGGACTTCGCCCTGGGGGTGTGGGACCGGCGGGACCGGGTGCTGCACCTGGTCCGGGACCCGGTCGGGGTCAAGCCGCTGTACTACGCCCACCGCGACGGGCGCTTCGCCTTCGCCTCGGACCTGCGGGCGCTGCTGCTGCTGCCCTGGGTCTCCCGGGAGCCAGCCTATGAGGAGCTGGCCGAATATCTCTCCTTCAGATACACGCACGCCCCGCGCACCCTGCTGCGGGACGTGGCCCAGCTCCCGGCGGGCTGCCTGGCCCGGGTGGACGCCAGCGGGGTGCGGATCCACCGCTGGCACCTGCCCCGCTACGCGGACCCCGGCGCGCCCCAGGTCGACGAGGACGACGCCCGGGAGCGCCTGGAGCTGGCGCTGGGCCGCTCGGTGGACCGTCGGCTGGTGGCGGACCACCACGTCGGGGTGCTGCTCTCCGGGGGGACCGCGTCGAGCGCCATCACCAGCCTGGCCGCCGAGCGCGGCGACATCCGCACCTACAACGTCAGCTTCGCCGACGAGGGCCCCGACGAGGCCGCCTACGCCGGGCGCGTGGCCACCCTCACCGGGGCCACCCACCGGGTCATCCGGGTCGGCCGGGAGGACTTCGTCGGCGCCCTCGACGAGGTGGTCGACGCCCTGGGCCAGCCGGTCACCTCCCCGGCCGCCATCCCCCAGTACCTGCTGTGCCGGGCCGCCCGGGAGGACGTGCGCATCCTGCTCTCCGGCGACGGCGGCGACGAGCTGCTCGGGGGCAGCCGGGTCGCCCGCATGCCCGATGAGCTGCGCCTCGCCCGCCTGAGCCTGCGCCTGCCCCGCCCCGCGCAGGGCGTGCTGGGGGCCATCGGCCGGCGCCTGGGCCTGCCCTCCTCCGAGAAGGAGCTGGTCCACTATGGCCTCTCCCAGGGGGTCGGGGGCTCCAACGTCTTCGACGTCGACGCCCGCGCCGCCGTGCTGCGGGACCCGGCGCACGTGCGCCCCCGCATGCGGATCACCATGCTGGAGCCCTTCTACAACGAGGTCCACACCGACCCCATCAACGAGGCCCTGCACGCGTATTTCCGAGGTTGGCTGCCCGAGGACTCGCTGCTGCGCTCGGACCGGGTCAGCACGGCGGTGGGCATCGAGGTGCGCTACCCGCTGCTGGACACCGACATCGTCTCCCTGGTCACCGGCTGGCCGGGGCGGGCCAAGATCAAGCGCCGGCGGGGCCGCTGGGAGCCCAAGTGGCCCCTCAAGCAGCTCCTGACCGCCCGGGGCGTGCCCTCGCAGATCGTGTGGCGCCCCAAGCGCGGGCTGCCCTCCCCCCTCAACCGCTGGCTGCGCGGCGAGGGCGAGGCCTTCCTGTGGGAGCGCATCGAGTCGGTATGCGCGGATCCCCTCGGCATCTTCCGGGGCGACGCGATCCGGGAGATGGCCCGGTCCCACGCCCGGGGGGAGGCGGAGCACGGCCCTCGCCTGTGGACCCTGATCTTCTTCGATCTGTGGTATCGGCGGCTGGTCCGACGCTGAGGGGGTGGCTACATTGCGGTCTCCCCAAACCTCACGCGCACGTAAAAGTCATTGACGACCCCAGGGTGTCCTGATATCTGACTCTTACGTAAACGTAAGGTTTGCAGCCCCCATGAACGCCGAACCCGACCTGATGCGCATCGGACAGCTCGCCCGCCTCTGCGGAAAGACCGCTCGTGCCCTGCACTTCTACGAGGAGCTTGGGCTCCTGCGCCCCGACGGGCGGACCCCCGGCGGGTTCCGGCTGTACAGCGAGGGCGCGGTGCTGCGGGTCCGCTGGATCGAGCGGCTCCAGGAGCTGGGCTTCTCCCTGCCGGAGATCCGGGACTTCCTGGAGGAGCTGAACGAGCAGGACCACGGCCCCACCGCGATGCTGCGCCTGAACGCCTTCTACCAGGAGAAGCTCGACGAGACCCGCGCCGCGCTCGCCCGCCTGCGCGAGCTGGAGCGTGACCTCGTGGCCTCCCTGGACTACCTCTCCGGGTGCCGCACCTGCGATCCCCTCACCCAGCGCAGCCAGTGCGTGCGCTGCGAAGACGACGTTCACCAGGGTCGCCCCGCCCCCGACATGGTCGCGGCGGTGCACAACCTGGGCTGATCCCATCCCAACCGCCCCTGCCCGAGGCTCGGACATGGCCGTCAAGACCCCCATCTACCTGGACAACCACGCGACCACGCCGGTCGACCCGCGCGTGCTCGACGAGCTGCTGCCCTACCTGACCCAGCACTTCGGCAACGCCGCCTCCCGCAGCCACAGCTTCGGCTGGGTCGCCCGCGAGGCCGTCGAGCTGGCCCGGGAGCGGGTGGCCGACCTCATCGGCGCCAGCCCCAAGGAGATCATCTGGACCTCCGGCGCCACCGAGTCCGACAATCTCGCCATCCTGGGCGCCGCCCGGTTCAACCGCCGCAAGGGCAACCACATCGTCACCTCCGTGCTGGAGCACAAGGCGGTGCTCGACAGCTGCCACCAGCTCGAGAAGGAGGGCTTCGAGGTCACCTTCGTCGAGGTCACCCCCGACGGCGTGGTCACGCCCGAGTCCATCGCCGCGGCCCTGCGCGACGACACCATCCTGGTGTCGGTGATGATGGCCAACAACGAGATCGGCACGGTCAACCCCATCGCCGAGATCGGCGCGGTCTGCCGCGAGCGCGGCGTCATCTTCCACGTCGACGCGGTCCAGGCCGTCGGCCGGCTGCCGGTGGACGTCTCCACCCTCAACGTCGACCTGATGGCCATCTCCGCCCACAAGATGTACGGCCCCAAGGGCGTGGGCGCCCTCTACGTGCGCCGCGGCCGGCCGCGCATCCGCATCGAGCCCATCATCCACGGCGGCGGCCACGAGCGCGGCATGCGCTCCGGCACCCTGGCGGTCCACCAGATCGTCGGCATGGGCGCCGCCGCGAAGTACGCCAAGGAGGGCCTGGAGAGCGGCGAGGTCCAGCGGGTCCGCGCCCTGCGCGACCGACTGTGGGCCGGCATCCAGGCGCGCATCGACCACGTCTACCTCAACGGCTCCTGGGAGCACCGCCTGCCCAACAACCTCAACGTCTCCTTCGCTTTCGTCGAGGGCGAGGCCATGATGATGGCCATCAAGGACGTCGCGGTCTCCTCGGGCTCGGCCTGCACCTCGGCCAGCCTGGAGCCCTCCTACGTGCTGCGCGCCCTGGGCGTCGAGGAGGAGCTGGCCCACACCTCCATCCGCTTCGGCGTCGGGCGCTTCAACACCGAGGAGGAGATCGACTTCGTGATCGACCTCGTCGCCGAGAAGGTCGCCTGGCTGCGCGAGATGAGCCCGCTCTACGAGATGGTCCAGGAGGGCATCGACCTGAAGTCCATCCAGTGGGCCGCGCACTGAGTATCCTGTTCCCCTCCCCCTCCCGTCATGAAGCTCCAGAGGTTCCAATGGCTTACTCCGACAAGCTCATCGACCACTACGAGAACCCCCGCAACATGGGCTCCCTCGACAAGCAGGACCCCGACGTGGGCACCGGGCTGGTGGGCGCGCCGGCCTGCGGCGACGTCATGAAGCTCCAGCTCAAGATCAACGACGAGGGCGTCATCGAGGACGCCAAGTTCAAGACCTTCGGCTGCGGCTCGGCCATCGCGTCCAGCTCGCTGGTCACCGAGATGGTCAAGGGCCGGTCCATCGACTTCGCCGAGTCCATCCGCAACACCCAGATCGCCGAGGAGCTGGCGCTCCCGCCGGTCAAGATCCACTGCTCCGTGCTGGCGGAGGACGCCATCAAGGCGGCCATCGCCGACTACCGCAAGAAGCGCGAGACCCAGGACGGCTGAGCCGCCCCCCGGCGGTTAAGCTGGTCCACGCAGGAGTTCGTGTCATGGCCCTCACCCTCACCCCCGCCGCCGTCGACCGCGTGGTCGAGCTCAAGAAGAAGCGCCAGACGCCGGACCACTACCTCCGGGTGGGCGTCCGGGGTGGTGGCTGCTCGGGGCTGTCCTACGTGCTCGACTTCGTCGAGGAGCCCGGCCCCAAGGACAAGGTCTTCACCTTCGGCGACGTGAAGGTCGCCGTCGACCGCAAGAGCTACCTCTTCGTCAACGGAACCGAGATCGACTTCGTCAAGGGGTTGATGAAGACGGGCTTCGAGTTCAAGAACCCGCTGGCCTCCGGCAGCTGCAGCTGCGGGGACTCGTTCTCGATCTGAGGGCTCATGTCCGCCGTCGAAGATATGGGGTCCCCCTCGGAGGTCGCCCCCGCTGTGATCTGTTGGAAGTGCCGTGAGCCCTGCCAGGGGGTCGTCTGCCCCGGCTGCGGGGCGCTCCAGCCCCCGCCGCCCCAGGCGGACCTCTTCGCCGTGCTCGGCCTGGAGCGCCGCTACCACCTGGACCGCAAGGCCATCGACAGCGCCTGGCGGGCCGCCTCCCGGCAGACCCACCCCGACCGCTTCGCCGGGGCCCCCGCGGTCGAGCGCCGCATGGCCCTGCAGTGGACCGCCACCTTGAACCAGGCCCGCCGCGCCCTGCGGGACCCGGTGTCCCGCGCCTGGTACCTCGCCACCGGCACGCCGCGCCCCCCCGAGCGCGGCGGCCCCACCCTCCCCCCTGACTTCCTGGAGGACATCTTCGACCTGCGCATGATGCTGGTCGAGGACCCTGACGCCGTCGCCGACCGCGTGCGCCAGCTCAAGGCCGACCTCGACGGTCAGCTCGACGCCCGGTTCACCGCCTGGGAGCAGGCCGAGGCCAGCCTCGACGAGGTGCCCGCACTGCTCTCCAGGCTCAAGTACGTCGACAACCTCCTCCAAGAGCTTTGAGAGCCCACAGATGTCCAACATCGGAATCGACCTCGGCACCACCAACTCCCTCGTCGCGGTGGTGATGGGCGGCAAGGCCCGCTGCCTGCTGGACGACGAGGGCCGCGCCATCCTGCCTTCAGCGGTGCGCTACCTCGACGAGGGCGTGCTGGTGGGCCACGCGGCGCTGCACGACGCCGCCGCCCACGCCGCGACCACCCTCACCTCGGTGAAGCGCTTCATGGGCCGCTCCATGGACGAGGCCCGCGCCGAAGCCGACCAGCTCCACTACAACCTCGCCGAGACCGACGACGACCGCGTCGTCCGCGTCCAGGTCGGCGACCGCAGCGTCACCCCCATCGAGGTCTCCGCCGAGATCCTGCGGGCCCTGCGGGAGCGCGCCAACGAGTGCCTGCTCGCCGAGCCCGGCGGCGCGGTCATCACCGTGCCGGCCTACTTCGACGACGCCCAACGCCAGGCCACCCGCGACGCCGGCAAGCTGGCCGGCCTCAACGTGCTGCGCCTGCTCAACGAGCCCACCGCCGCGGCCATCGCCTACGGCCTCCAGGAGAACAGCCAGGGCGTCTACGCGGTCTACGACCTGGGCGGCGGCACCTTCGACATCAGCATCCTCCAGCTTGAGGATGGCGTCTTCCAGGTGCTCTCCACCGCCGGGGACACCCACCTGGGGGGCGACGACTTCGACCGCCTGCTGGCCGCCGAGCTGTTGTCCCGCTCCGGGGTCACCGAGGCCCGGGGCGGGGTGCTGCGCGCCGCGATCGAGGCCGCCGAGGCCGCCAAGAAGGCCCTCACGGACGCCGACACCGCCGCGGTCAACGCCACCTTCGGCGACGCCGCGCTGTCCACCACCGTCACCCGCGCGGACTTCGAGGCCCTCATCCGGCCCACCGTGGAGCGCACACTCGTGGCCTGCAAGCGGGCCATCGCCGACGCCGAGCTGGACGTCGCCGACATCGACGGCGTCGTGCTCGTGGGCGGCTCCACCCGGGTGCCCCTGGTCCGGCAGGTCGTGGAGCAGGCCTTCGGCCGCGAGCCCTTCGGCGACATCGACCCCGACCAGGTCGTGGCCCTGGGCGCGGCCATGCAGGCCGACATCCTCACCGGCAGCTCCGAGCTGGCCGAGGACGTCCTGCTCATGGACATCGTGCCCCTCTCCCTGGGGCTGGAGACGATGGGCGGGGTCACCGAGAAGCTCATCTGGCGCTGCTCCCCCATCCCGGCCGCGGCGTCGGAGACCTTCACCACACATGTGGACGGCCAGACCGCCGTGGACCTCCACGTCGTCCAGGGCGAGCGCGAGATGGCCGCCCACAACCGCTCCCTGGCCCGCTTCAAGCTCACCGGCATCCCCCCGATGCCCGCCGGGCTGCCCCGCATCAAGGTCGAGTTCCTGGTGGACGCCGACGGCATCATGACCGTCACCGCCACCGAGGAGTACACCGGCACCCAGGCCCAGGTCGGCGTGCTGCCCAGCTACGGCCTGGAGGAGGACGAGATCGAGCGCATGCTCGAGGAGTCCATCGACAACGCCGAGGCCGACGTCGACGAGCGCATGCTCATCGAGGCCCGGGTCGAGGCCGAGCAGATCCTGCGCGCGGTCCGCAAGGCCCTGGCCGGCGACGCCGCGCTGCTCGCCGAGGGCGAGGGCGAGCGCCTCCAGGCCGTGGCCGACGCCCTGGAGGCCGCGATGGCCGGCGCGGACCGCCACCGCATCGCAGAGCTGTCCCGCAAGCTGGACGAGGTCACCGCCCCCTTCGCCCAGCGGCGCATCGAGCGCGACCTGCAGCTCGCCCTGCAGGGCCAGGACGCGCTGGAGGTGGCCGAGAAACTCAGCCGCCCCACACCCGCTTCGTGAGAGAATGTCCCTGGTGAGGGCCCGGCGTTCGCCATTTGGGCTGGAGACCAAGGTAGTTGGCGAACGCCGGAGCCCTTGCCCAGGATGGCCCCACCGTAGCGCGGGTTTCAGGGGGTCGTCAGCCCGAGCATGACCTCGCCCCTGCCGATCGACGCGGCGATCCCCGATGTGCTCGACGCTGTGGGGATCTCCGGCGCCGTCGTCGTCATCGCGCCGCCCGGATCGGGCAAGACGACGCGCATCCCAGGGGCGATCCTCGACGCCGGGCTGGCCGGGGACGGCAAGGTCGTCGTGCTTCAGCCCCGCCGGGTGGCCGCGCGGCTCGCCGCCGCCCGCATCGCCGAGGAGCGCGGCGTGCCGCTGGGCGGCGAGGTCGGCTACCAGGTGCGCTTCGAGCGCCGGATCAGCGCCGCCACCCGGCTCGAGCTGCTCACCGAAGGCCTGTTGCTCCGCCGGCTTCAGGACGATCCTTTCCTGGAGGGTGTCAACTGCGTCGTCCTGGATGAGTTCCATGAGCGCAGCCTGCACGTGGACCTCGCCCTGGCCCTGCTGGCCGAGGTCCGGCGGGACGCCCGGCCGGACCTGCATCTGGTCGTGATGTCCGCGACCCTGGACCCCGAGCCGGTGTCCCGGTTCCTCGGCGATTGCCCGATCGTACAGGCAGAAGGCCGGGTGTTCCCTGTCGATGTCCGCTACGACCCCTCGGACCGTCCCATCCCGGCGGCCTGCGCGGCGGCCGTCCGCCGGCACCTCCCCGAGGACGGCCACACCCTCGTCTTCCTGCCCGGTGTCGCCGAGATCGAGGCGACCGCTGAGGCTCTGGGCGGGCTGCCCGACGTCGACATCCTTCCCCTGCACGGCCGGCTGTCCTCGGACGCCCAGGCCCGCGCGCTGGCGCCTTCGCGGCGGCGAAAGGTCGTCCTGGCCACCAACATCGCCGAGACCTCGGTCACCCTGGACGGCGCCCGTCTGGTGGTGGACGCCGGGCTGGCCCGGGTGCCGCAGTTCGACCTCGCCCTGGGGCTGGAGCGCCTGGAGACGGTGCGCATCAGCACGGCCAACGCCGATCAACGGGCGGGCCGCGCCGGCCGCACGGGCCCCGGGCTGTGCGTGCGCCTGTGGTCCGAGGCCGAGCAGCGGTGCCTGCGCCCCTTCGAGATGCCCGAGCTGCACCGCACCGACCTCTCCGGCCCGGCCCTGCAGCTCCACGCATGGGGTGTGGATCCCCGTGAATTCAACTGGTTCGAGCCTCCGTCCCCCGCCGCGCTGGCCCAGGCCGAGGGCCTGCTCGTCGCCCTCGGCGCCCTGGACGCGCATCGCGCCCTGACGCCGCTGGGGCGCACCCTCGCCCGGTTCCCTCTGCCTCCGCGCCACGCCGCGGTGGTCGTGGCGGGGCAGCGGGAGGGCTGCCTGGAGGCCGCCGCCACCGCCGCCGCGCTGGCCACCGAGCGGGACCCCTTCGACGACGGGGATCTGCTCGAGCGGGTCGATCGGGTGCGGCGCGCCCGGGGCCCCCGTGGCCCGCTGCGCCGCGTGCGCCAGGTGGCCGATCAGCTCACCCGGGTCGCGACGTCAATCTTCCGTGAAGGCCAGAACCCGGGTACTACGGGCGAACGGGCGCTCACGCGGGCCCTGCTGGCGGGCTTCCCGGAGCGCGTCGGGCAGCGGCGCGCCCCCCACAGCCCTCGCCTCAAGCTCGCCAGCGGGACGGGCGCGGTCCTGGATCACCCCGAGCAGGTCGAGGGCGCCGCGCTGGTGCTCGCCGTCAGCGTCTCCGCCGGGCGGGGGGCCGAGCGCCGGGTGCGCCTGGCCTGCCCGGTGGACGAGGCGGACCTGACGCTGGAGGAGCGCCGCAGCCTGCGCTTCGACCCCCAGGGGGGCTCGATCCAGCACACCGTCGAGACCTGCTACGGCGCGCTGGTGCTCCGGGAGCGGCCCTGCCACGACCCCCCCGCCCCCGAGCGGGTCGCCGCCCTGCTGGCCGAGGCCGCCGCAGCCCGCCCCCAGGACGCCTTCACCCGGACCCCGGCCTTCGAGGCCTGGCGGGACCGCCTCACCTGCCTCGCCGACTGGATGCCCGAGCTGGGCCTGCCCGACCTCCGCGACCTGGGGCCCTTCATCCCCGAGCTGTGCGTCGGCCGGCGCAGCTTCGCCGAGCTGCGGGCGCTGGACCTGCGCGCTGCGCTGGAGGCCCGCCTGAGCTGGCCCCAGCGCCAGGCGGTGGAGCGGCTGGCCCCGGCGCGCTTCACCCTGCCCACCGGCCGCGTGGTCCCGCTGGTCTACACCCCTGGCGCGCCCCCGGTGCTCGCCGCGCGCATCCAGCAGCTCTTCGGCCTCACCGCCACGCCTGCGGTGGCCGACGGGCGGGTGCCGGTGCGGGTCCACCTGCTGGCCCCCAACCAGCGCCCGGTGCAGGTCACCCAGGATCTCGCCAGCTTCTGGGCCAGCACCTACGCCGAGGTCCGCAAGGACCTGCGCGGCCGTTACCCCAAGCACGCCTGGCCCGAGGACCCCACCACCGCGACCCCGGAGGACCACCCCCGGCGGCGGGGGTGACCCGGACGGCCCGGGTGTGATACCCCAAGGAGGTCCCTGATTCCTGGAGGTTCGCTTGGCGAACACCTCGCTGAAGCCCTACCGCCACGCCAGCTCCTTTCGCCGCATCGCGGCGGTCGCCTGGGACGAGCCCCGCGACCCCACCATCTACGGCACCGTCGACGTGCGGGCCGAGGCCCTGCTGGAGTGGATCGACCTCAAGCGGCGGGAGACCGGCGTCCG
Organism: Alphaproteobacteria bacterium; assembly: GCA_020632795.1. Taxonomy (GTDB): domain Bacteria; phylum Myxococcota_A; class UBA796; order UBA796; family CAJQPC01; genus JACKEV01. Next base: position 441,060 of record JACKEV010000012.1, on the reverse strand, counting down.
CATCACCGTCACCCACGCCGTGGTGCGCGCGGTCGCCCTGACCCTCGCCGCCCACCCCGACTGCAACGCGGTCGTACGCTGGGGCGCCCCCCACCTGCGGCACGACGTCGACGTCTTCGCCCAGGTCGCCATCCCCCGCGAGGGCGGCGGCAGCGCCGACCTCTCCGGGGTCTGCGTCCGGAAGGCCGACACCAAGGACATCATCGCGATCTGCGACGAGCTGCGCGCCGGCAGCACCCGCATCCGCAACGACGAGGACAAGGACTTCGAGCGCACCAAGGGCCAGGCCATGATCCTGCCCGGCTTCATCCTGCGGCGGGTGCTGCGCTTCCTGGGCTTCCTCCAGAAGGTGCTCAACCTCGACACCACCTTCCTGGGCGCGCCCCGCGACCCCTTCGGCTCGGCGATGGTCACCAGCCTGGGCATGATGGGCATCGATCAGGCCTACGCGCCGTTCTTCCCGCTGGGCAACTGCGCGCTCATCGTGCTGGTGGGCGCGGTCAACGACACCCCCGTGGTCGAGGACGGCCAGCTCGCCGTGGGCAAGGTGTTCAAGCTCAACGCCACCTGCGACCACCGGGTCATCGACGGCTTCCACGCCGCGAAGATGTCGGCCCAGATCAAGCGCCTGCTGGAGAACCCCCGCCTGATGGAGTCCGAGGCCGACAAGCTGCGCGCGATGGGCGGCCCCGACCCCACCACCGACCTGGAGACCCTGGAGCTGGACCACACCCAGGACGCGCCGACGACGGCCGAGGCCCCCACCGTGCCGGGGTTTGACGAGGTGCCGCCGGACCGCGCGCAGGAGGAGTAGTGCTTCGGCCGCCTTCGGCCCTCCGGGCGCGGGTCCTGCTCGGTCCTCCCCTCGGGGCGGCGCTGGTGGTGCTGGGCATGGCCACGGGGCTGCTGGGGAAGCTCCTCACCTGGCTGCCCTACGGGCACGGGTTCACCAAGAACGTGCTCGGCGTTGTGCTGACCTTCGGGGTGCGCCAGGACGAGTGGCTGGGGCTGGGCCTGGGCGCGCTCGCGGTGGGCGTCCTCTGGCCGCTCCTGCCTCGGCGGCCCCGGGCGGCGGCGTCGGTCGCGCTGGTGGTGGCCGCGCCGCTCCTGCTGCCCCACGGCAGCGCGGTGCTCGCGGTGGCCTTCGCCGCGCTGGTCGCCCTGAACCTGGCCCACCCCGACGTCCACGACGCGCTCTCCCGAAAGGCCGGCGCCGCGGTGTGGCTGCCGGGGGCGTCGCTGTTGCTGCCGGGCTGGGCGCTCCGTCGGGCGGGCCTCTTCCAGAACACCGTGCTCATGCGGATCGTGAGCCCCCTCATCGTCTGCGCGCTCACCCTGGGCTGGCTGGTGCTGGACAGCGCGCTCAGCCTGGAGCGCCTCGCCCAGAAGGTGAGCCACTGGCCCGCGGCCTACACCGACCCTCGCGCGCAGATCGTCGAGCGCACCCCGGAGCGCACCTGGTGCCAGTACCATGACATCGACATCATCGGGGACCACGCCATCGTGGTGGCCGAAGGCACCGGACACATCCAGCGCTGGCCGCTGGCGGGCGGGCCGCCCCAGACCGTCGAGGTGCCCCGGGACTGGCCCCCGCTGGGGGGCCTCGTGATGGACTCCGAGACCGACCCGGCCACCGGGCGCACCTGGTTCCTGGACGGCCCCGACCACATCTCCACCCTGCGCGTGCAGGGTCGCCAGTGGCAGCGCGCCGGCCGCAGCCCCCGCCTGCCTGAGAGCCTGCACCACACCTACGCGCAATGGCTGCCGGAGCGCGGGGAGCTGGTGCTGTTCAGCATCAACACCCGCGCGGCCCCGGAGCCCCCCCGGGTCACCCTGTTCAACCCCGGCACCGGCCAGGCCCGCTCCCGACCGCTGCACGACCCCAGCGGCGCGCCGGTGCCCAACGTCCGCGAGATCGCGTGGATCCCGCCCCTGGAGCGCTTCGTGGTGGCCCCCGACTTCGGGGAGCACCTCTACCTCGTGGACCCCTGGACCGGCGAGGCCACCCCCTGGCTGGCGGTGCCCACCCTCAACGGCAAGCTGGTGTGGTCCGCCGAGCGCGGCGAGCTGTACATGGCCCTGCCCGACCGGCTGCACGTCCAGGTCATCGACCCGGTGGCCGGGGCGGTGGTGCGCCGGCTGCCGACCCAGCCTGGGGTGCGGGCGCTGGCGGTGGACGCCGAGCGGGGGGTGCTGCTGGCCGGCTCGGTGCTCACCGGAACGGTGCTGGTCCAGGATCTCGACACCGGCCGGGTGGTCGACCACCTGGGCACCTTCATGCCCCTGATGCGGGAGATCGCGCTGGTGCCGGGGCAGCCAGAGGCGTGGCTCAGCACCTGGGGGACTCTGTATCGGTTCACCTACGATCCGGGCTGAGCGTCCGAGAGACTACCCTCTTCCCGATGGAGGCCGCATGCTGCTCGCCACGATGCTCAAGGGCATGATCGGAGGGGACCAGAACGCCACGCTCGACCGCCTCCTGGACGAGTGTGACGCCAGGACCCAGGGCCTGGAGGGCCTGCTCCAGGCGCCGGAGGGCGCCGCGCCCCGGCACACCTTCACCTCCACCGCGCCCCCCGAGCTGCTCTCGATGGCAACGGTGTCCGCCGCACGCCGGCTCCGGGTCGCCCCCACCATGATCCGGATGATGGGGGCCCTGCAGAAGAGCACGCGCTACTACGACGCCCGCTTCAAGCCCGACGGGCGCGAGGCCCGGCCCGAGCTGTTCGTCGAGCTGGAGGAGGCCGCGCGCCGGGGGGGCGCCGCCGCCGTCCGCTACGTCTCGCTCCCCGACGACAGCATCTTCCGGGGCAAGGGGGTCCCCCACCGAAACGTGATCGTGTACGCGGTGGCCATGCGCAAGGAGGCCCTGGACACGGCCCCCAGCTTCGAGGCCTTCCAGGAGGTCGCGCGCGCCTACCTGCGCCTGTTGCTCCTGGGGAACCGGCTCACCGAGCTGCTCCGGGCGCGCGGGCACGCGGCCTACCCGGGCACGGCGCTGGGGGGGTTGACCGACTACACCCGGCTCGCGGAGCTGGCCGGGCTGGGGGCCATCGGGTACCACGGCCTGCTCATCACACCGGAGGACGGGGTGATGCTGCGATTGAACACGATCTACACGTCCATCGAGAACCTCCCGACCGTCGAAGCGGAAGAGGTCGGCTGGATCCGCGACTTCTGTGCGATGTGCGGCAAGTGCGTGCGGTCCTGCCCCGTCGACGCGATCCACCCCCGGCCCGTCGCCCAGGACAGCGGGCGCGTGCAGTGCATCGACGCCGGGGTGTGCCTGGACTACTTCGCCCAGAACTTCGGCTGCGCGGTCTGCGCGGATGTCTGTCCGTTCACCCAGGTGGGCTACGATCGCATCCGGCGCCGCTTCAAGGGCAACCCCACGGCGCCGCGGTACACCCTCACCACGGAGCCGTCATGAAGGTCGTCCTCGCCGGACTGGGGCGCACCGGGACCCAGTCGATGCTCGCCGCGTTCCAGCTCCTGGGGCTGCGCACCCTCGACCAGAAGGACCTCATCCGCGATCCGGATCGCCTGCATGAGGTCATGGAGATGGTGCGCGGCGAGCGGCCCTTCACCCCGGACATCCTGGGCGACGCCGAGGCCACGGTGGGCTGGCCGCTGTGCTGGCTGTATGCGGAGCAGCTCGCCGCCTTCCCTGACGCGAAGTGCGTGCTGAACGTGCGGGACGCCGACGCCTGGTTCGACAGCGTCAGCCGGGCGCACGCGGTGCTGAACACGATACGAAAAATCCCCTTCAACAAGAAGATCCGTGCGCTGGACGGCATGGTCGGCGTCCTGGAGCGCAGGATGGGCGGCCCGATGGACCGGGCCCTGTGGACCCGGGGCTACCGCGCCCACAACGAAGCGGTGAAGGCCAACGTGCCTGCGGACCGGCTGCTGGTGTACGAGCTGGGCGCCGGCTGGGAGCCGCTGTGCGCGTTCCTGGACATGCCCACCCCGGCGGCGGACTTCCCGCGAGGAAACTCCAGCAAGAACGAAGAGTTCAAGGAGACGGCCCGCCGGCTGCTGCTGGGCTGACCTCAGCCCCCGGTCGCGTTGACCTCCAGCCCGAAGCGCAGGGGCTGGGCGTTGCGGATCTGCCCGAACATCGCGGAGTAGGGCTCCATGCCGAAGTCGGCGTGGGTGGCCTCGAAGCGGGCGTGCCCGTGGAGCGTCGGGCTGTCGGCCTGGAAGCCCTTGAACGGGATGGTGACCGTCTTCGCGGTGCCGTGCACGGTGAGCTTGCCGGTGACACTCAGGGTGTCCCCGGCCAGAGCGCACTGCGATGCGGCGAAGGTGATGAAGGGGTGCTTGGAGGCGTCGAGCTGATCGGCGGCGAGCATGTTCTTGCGGATGTCCTCGCGGGTGCTGTCGGACATCTCCCCTTCCAGGCCGACCTTGGCGCGCATGCGCGCCAGGTCCGGCTCCAGCTTGGCGACAGGCACCTTGACCTCCACGTTGCAGCTCTGGTCGGCGGGGCTCCAGGTGACCGCGCCGTCCAGGCGGGTGGCCAGCACGACGTGGTCGTGGGCCAGGCCGGCCCCCAGCGCCTCGGTGTCCTTGTACACCTGGACGTAGAGGGTGGTGTTGTCGGCGGTCAGGGTCCAGGTGCGGGGGGCAGGGGGCGCGACGGGCTCTGGCGCGGCGGGCACGGCGGGCTGGGCGGGCTCCTCCCCGGCAGGGGGGTCCTCGGCGAGGGCGGCGGGCGTCCCGAGCAGCAGGGTGAGGGCGGTGAGTCGGACGATGGACATGTGGCCTCCAGGGATCAGCGCTCCGAGAGGATGCCACGATGCGCGGCGTCGCGCACCTTGGCGCGGTGGGCATCAGTACACATCATTCGCATCCTTGATGGCGGAGAAACACTCCGCGTCTGTGACTACGAAGAACCGTATCCCGAAGGGTCCTCCGGCCGCGATGACGCAGATGTCTGGGCTCGACGCCGCTGATCCCTGATAGTTGGTTCCCAGGATGAGGTCCCGGACGATGACGATGCGCTCGCCATCTCCATCGAGATCGCACAGCGCCTGCACCTGATGTGCGCTCTTCGAGGAGAAAGTCAGGCTCTGGTAGCTGCACCGGACGCCGCCCTCCGGGCGAAACCCCAGTGCTTCAAAACCCGCATTATGGCCGAAGGCCCGCTTGTGGACGCCTGGATTGGGATCCGGAGCCAGGGTCCCGATATGGAGTGGTTCACCATCTGGACTGTTCACCATATAGGCGAACTGCGCTGTGCGGATGCCATCTACATTGGACAACGCCTCGGTTCGCTTGGACCTCAGCTGCATCTGTCTGAAGTTCGGAATCGCGATGGCTGCCAGCAGCCCGATGATCGCAACCACAATCATCAACTCCACCAGCGTGAACCCCTTCTTCCTCCCACGATACGGTCGCCCACCCATCAGTACTCCCCCGCCTCACTGCGCGTCGCGTAGCATGATGAGTGGGTCCGCAGGCTCAACCGCTCCGAGGGGATGCCCGCCGTCGGGCCGAACACGCAGATGTCCGGGCTTGCCGCTCGTTGCCCCCAGCGGCCGCCGTTGGCCATCGCGAGCGTGACGTCCCGCGGCACCAGGATGCGGGACCGGTCGCCATCCAGATCACACAGCACCTGGACCTGAACCTGATCGGTCCCGAAGCCGGGGCTACGGTAGCTGCAGCGAACGTCCCCGTCCGGCGACCAGCCCAACTCGTCGAAGCCGGTGTTCTTGGCCCAGGCTCGCAGAGTGGGGCCAGGCTGGTTGTCCGGCGCCCAAGCAACGATCTCCACGAACTCGTTGTCCTTGCTGCCCACGAAGTGGGCCACCTGGGCGGTCTGGATGCCCTCCGCGTTGACCACCGCCTCCACCACCCTCACCCGATTGCGGATGTTGTTGAAGAAGGAGAACCCGAGGCCCGCCAGAAGCAGGATGGTCGCCATGACAATGGCCAGCTCGATCATGGTCTGGCCCTGTCGCCGCCGCACCCCAAACCCGGCCCGCTTCATGCCGACACCTCCGTCTGCGCTTCCGCACCGTACCCCTCCAGAGGCCGACCCGTCAGCCGGACCGCCGCGTTCATCGTCACACGTAGTGACGGTCCACGCGGCCTCTACGGGCCTCATCCTCCTCGACCTTCCAGCTACGGCCCCCCGGGGGCTGTCACAAGTTGTGACGATCCCATCGTCACTGCGCTGGCCCGCTGGCCTCGAGGGCCGGTACGCTGAGACCATCGCAACGTGAGGTGTCCCCCCATGGCCTCCCCCAACATCTTCCAATACACCAGCTATCGTCAATACCTGCGCGACTGGATCGCGTTCAAGCCTGCCCGCAGCTGCAGCCGCCTGGCCCGGGAAACCGGCGTGGCCCGCTCCATGATGGCGGGGATCGTCCACCCGGACACCACCGACCGCGTCCGCTCCCGCCGCCTCGCCCGCGAGAGGGTCGCTCCTTGCAGCGGGGCCCTGCGCCTGGACGCCGAGGAGGCCGACTTCTTCCGCCTCCTCGTCGACTTCGAGGACGCCACCAGCGACGCGGACCGGCAGCGCGCGTGGGCGCGCATCCTGGGCGTGCGGCGCTTCCGGGACGCCTTCCTCCTGGCCGAGGACCAGTACCGCTTCTTCGCCGAGTGGTACTACCCGGCGCTGTTTGAGTTGGTCCGCTGTGCGGGCTTCCAGGATGACCCCACGTGGATCGCACGTCACATGCTCCCCCGCATCAAGCCCTCCGAGGCCCAGAAGGCTCGCACTGTGCTGCTGGATCTGGGGCTGCTGCGCTACGAGGCCGATGGCCGGCTGTCCTGCGTCAGCGATGCCGTGGTCGATCCTCCGGCCTCCGACTGCCGCGTCCGGGACCTCGCGGTCACCGAGCGCCACCGCTGGCTGCTCCAGCGCGCAGAGCGTGCCCTCACCGAGCTCGGCCCCGAGGATCGCTTCTTCGGGGCCTGCACCGTGCGCGTCTCCCGGCGCCGCATGCCCGAAGCCAAGGCGCGCCTCAAGCGGCTCATGGGTGAGTTCATGGCCTGGTGTGACGACGCCGAGGAGCCCGGTGAGCGCGTCGTACAGGTCGACCTGCAGCTCTTCCCGCTGACCGGCTGGACGACCGACCCGTGAGCCGGCGGGGGGCTGGCCGCTCATGGCCGCTGCGCGGTGAGGCGGGTCCCGTCGGGCAGCCAGCCGACCAGGGCCTCACCCGAAGCGTCCGGGCTCAGCGCCACAGACCCGATCATGACCAGGGTCAGGTCGTCACCAGCCCCGATCAACACAGGACCGAAGAGCACGAGGGTCGCGCCGCACAGCGGCCCCGACGGCGCCTCGACGGTCCAGGGATCCGCCAGCGGTACAAGCTGGTCGACGTCGACAAGGGACACCGCCCCGTCGCAGCCGGCGAGGTGGATCATGGCCACCGGGGCAAGGGCCACGTCGGCTTCCAGTTGAAGGACGAGGTGCCCCTCGCCCGGGTTGCCTGTCCAGACGGACCCGGCGGCGGGTGTAGCGGCGCCGAAGGCCGCACACACCAGCAAGAAGGTCTTTGCATTCATTTGCTTCTTCTCCTTGGCCGGGCATCCTTGTCCGGCCGCGCCCCCTGGGAAAGCAAGGCCCGTGCCAACCCCATGGAGCCCGGAGAACCCAGGAGAGGTGCCCAACCAGCCCCGGGTGACGCAGATCGTCACCTTCACCCGGCGACTGTCGCTCGATCACCATTGGTAGGGTGACAAGGAATGGAGGTCCCAGGATGGACACGACGACAACCAGCGCCCTACGCGAGCATGTGTCGAACACCATCTTCGAACAGACGGTGCGCTCGCTGACGGACGTGGGCTTCGCCCAGCTTCCACTGCTCGACGCCCCCCCTCGCCTGCGGCTGCGATGGGCGCGGGCCATCGCCGCGCTGGCGACGGAGTCCGGACGGCGCCCGGCCCGCTCGGGGGCCCCGCTGCTGCTCTGGTTGGATCCCGATCATTTCGATGAACAGGGCGCTTCAGCAACCGGAATGCTGGCCTGGATGTTGTCCCTGGCCGCCGGCTCGGTGCTCTATCTCTCTGCAGGCTGGCAACATCTGGGCACGGCCGATGCGCTGTACGAGCTGTGCGCGAGCTACGGGGTGAAGCTGCTCCTGGAGGAGAGCACCGAGCCCGCTCCACTGCCTCTGTGCACCCACCCCGTGCTGAGGCGCTTCGACGAGGTGTGGTCGATCGCGAGCGACCCCGCACTCGGCTGGCTGCGCCGAGCCCTGCGCACACAGTGCCCACTCGGCGGCGCCATCACGCTGGCTGGCCCCGCTGGCGTCGGCAAGGCCCAGGCCGCCGAGTGGGCCCACTTCGAATTGTGCGTGCACGGGCCGAAGCAGGAGCGGCTGAGCGCAAACGGTGAGCTACGCGCGGGCCGCTGGGCCCTGGTCCGCGGCGTGGAGAGCCTGGAGGGCGCCGAGCTGCGCGCGCTGCGCGCCCGGATCCTGGGTGAGGAGCCCCGGTGGACGCCGCCGTCCCCGCAGCCCGCGTGGGAACCTCCGCCCTCCCACCCTGCGCTGGCTGAGCTTTGCGGCACAGGACCGGTGTGGAGTCGGCTGAAGGCGGACGCACTCCGCCTACGGCGAGCGCCGCCGAGAGCCATCCTCATCCTGGGCGAGACCGGGACCGGAAAGGAGTTGCTGGCCCGAGCGCTGCATCAGCTCCTCTGTCCCGACGCGCCGTTCCAGGCGATCGCCCTGAGCGCCAGCAACGAAGGGCTCGTGGAGGACGATCTGTTCGGGCACGTCAAGGGAGCGGCCAGCAACTTCCACACAGGGCGGGCCGGCGCGTTGTTGAGCGCAGGGCACGGGATCCTGCTGTTGGACGAGTTCGGTCACCTGGACTTGAAGATCCAGCGCAAGCTGCTCCGGGTGCTGGAGTCCCGCATGGTGCAGCCGTTGGGCTCTGACAAACTCAGGCCCTTCGAAGCGACCGTGATCGCGGCCACCAGCTGCGACATCCACCGCATGCAACGGGAGGGTCGCTTCCTGCCCGACCTCATCGCTCGCGTGGAGGAGCGGACCTTCCGGATGCCGCCGCTGCGACAGCACCGACATGACATCTCCGCGATGGCCCGCCTCTTCCTGACACAGTGGGCAGCCGAGTTCGGACAGCCTGTGCCCACGATGAGCCCCGACGCCGTCGAGCGGCTCATGGGCTGGAGCTGGCCCATGAACGGCCGCGAGCTGCGCAACGTCGTTCGCCGCGCGGCGGTCGATGCTCTGGAGCACGGGGGTGTGGTGCACCTCCAACACATCTCGGACGTGCCCCGCCCCGGGCAGCGTGCCCCGGTGCTGGTGACCAGCCATGAGGACGACGGCCCACGCTGCGCCGACCGGGAGGTGGAGGGTCGTCTCCGGGCCTGCGTGCTACGCATCCCGCCCCTCACTGATCGCCCCGCGTCGCTCCGAGCCGCGATCCTGGATCGGCTGGCCGGACGCCCCATCACGCCCGACGCCCTCACGGCGCTGGAGTCCCAGCCCTGGCGGGGCAACCTCACCGAGCTGGATCGAGCCCTCGAGCCGCTGCACATGACCGCGCCGGGCCCCGTGACCCTCCTCCGGCTCGCCGAGATCGCCCCCCAGCTCGCCACGCCGGCGGCCGCGACCCGCGCCGCCCCCATTCTGGTGCACCTGTTTCCATCCATCGGCCCCAGGGGCGGACTGCGGGGCCTTCACCAGTCCGAGGACGTCGACGCGCTGGTGATCGGGCGTGGGCTGCGCAGCCTCCACGATGCACTCCCCCCCGCTGGGCAACGCACAGACCGCCAGGAGGCGCTCGCCGGACTGCTGAAGGACCGCCCCGCGGCGGTGTTGAGCCTCGACTGGTGCGACCACGTGAGCAAGCTGAGCGTGGTGGTGCGCCGCGCAGGGCGCGGCCTCGAAGCCATCCGCCTGCCGCACTCCCAGCTCGCTCTTTGGGCGGGGCCTCTGTCCCAACGGGCCCTCCGCCAGGGGCCGCCCGGCGTGGCGGTCCCCCTCGGCGTCGCAGGTGAGCTGCGCCTGGTGGGCGCGAGCGGTCGCACCTGGGTGCAGCTCTTCCTCTCCGAGGGCCCCCTCGCGATGGAGGACCACGACGAGGAGGTCCTGGCCCGCCTGCAGACCGGCCCCAGGGAGACCCGCGCGGAAGGGCAGAAGCTCGGGCCACAGCTCAAGGCGCTGTCTGAGCAGGATGTCGACGCGCTCGTCGACATCGTGATGGGCTACGAGGGCCAGGACTTCAAGGACCACGTCTGGGGCTCCATCCCGGCGCTCCGGCGACAGGGACTCCACACGCTGGCCGACTACCTTGAGGACCAGGCGCTGGCAGGCCTGAAGGCCCAGCGCCTGTTCACCTCGAACCTGACCCACCGTGAGCGCCTGCTCTCGGCTTTGGGTGAGGCCATCCAAGCGCACCCCACCCCCCGGGTTGCTCGGCGTCGCCTGCCCGAGAAGATCGCCCTGTCCCTGAGGCAGCGCTGCCCTGGAGGAGATGATGCCCTTGAACGATGACACCCTGCTCCCCGACGACCCGTACGGTCCGGTCGACCCGCCCGACGCTGACATCGACCTGAGCGACCTCAGCGCCCGCTACCACGGCGACGCCGAGATCGGGCGCGGGGGCATGGGTCGGATCGTGCGGGTGATCGATCGCTGGTTCGGGCGGACGGTGGTGCGGAAGGAAATGCTGCCTGGGCGGGACCCGGCGCGGTTCGAGGCTGAGGCGGCCATCACCGCCCGCCTTCAACACCCCGCGGTGGTGCCGGTTCACGACCGGGGGCGGCTGCCGGACGGTCGGCCCTTCTACACGATGACCGAGGTCAGCGGCGTGACCCTGGAGCGAGTCATCACAGACCGCCGTCGGCCCGACGATCCCGACGCTCTGGCCAGCCTGCGGGGTCTGGTGGACGTGCTCGCGCGCGCCAGCGCCGCCGTCGCCTTCGCGCACAGCATGGACATCATCCATCGCGATCTAAAGCCAGCCAATGTGATGCTGGACGAGGACGACCGGGTCTATGTGATGGACTGGGGGTTGGCCCGGATCCTCGACCAGCCTGACGTGCTCACGCCAACCAGACGCCCCCGCTCACCCCACACGAGGGACGGCGACCTCCTCGGCACGCCCCACTGGATGTCTCCGGAGCAGGCGCGCGGCGCGCAGGATCAGGTGGGCAAACCCACCGACGTGTGGGCCCTCGGCGCCATCCTCTACACCATCCTCACGGGACACAAACCCTACGCCCAAGGGTGGACGCAGGTCTACGACGGTCCGCCGCGCGACGCCCGCACGCTGGGGAGCGAGGCGGGGCTGGCCGCCCCCGACGACCTCATCGATCTCTGTATGGAATCCCTGGCCATGCGCCCGGCGGAGCGGCCCACCGCCGCCGCGTTCGCCCGCTGCCTGACCGCCTGGCTGGAGGGCGCGCTGGAGCGCCAGCGGGCGCTGCGGCAGGTGGACGAGGCCGACGCGTTGCTGCCGATCATCCGACGACACCGGGACCAGGCCGCGTCCCTGAGCGAGAAAGCCCAGGCCATCCTCAAGGAGCTGCCGGCCTACGCGCCGGTCGATCTCCGGCGCGGCGCCTGGGCGCTGGAGGACGACACGCGGTCCCACCTGGAGCAGGCCGACCTGATGGAGCTTCGCTACCTCGAAACCCTGCGCGCCGCTCTGAACCACTTCCCGGGCCTGCCCGAGGCGATCGAACGACTCGCGGACTACTACCGTGACCGCCACGCCACCGCCGAGGCCGCAGGGGACACCCACGAAGCCCGACGATTCGAAGCGCTGCTGGAGGGCTGCGACCTGACCCGCCACCGGGACTATCTGGAGGGCACCGGCTCGTTCACGCTGCACACCGATCCCGCTGGTGCCACGGTCACGCTCTACGCGCTGGAGGAGCAGGACCGCCGACTGGTGCTCGGCCAGGCCAAGGCGCGGGGGAAGACCCCGCTGCACGCCGTTCCTCTGTCCATGGGGCGCTACATCGCAGAGCTGGCGGCCCCCGGCCACGCGACGGTCTCGTACCCGGTATACATCACCCGAAAGCTCATGTGGGATGGGGCTCCTCCGGGAGAGGCCGCGCCGCAGGCCGTCCCCCTGCTTCGTACAGACGACCTGGGGCTGGACGACTGCTACATCCCCCCTGGCTGGTTCTGGTGCGGCGGCGACCGCGACGCCCCCCGCTCCCTACCGATGGCCCGCCGCTGGCTCGACGGCTTCGTGATGCGGCGCTACGCCGTAACCCACACAGAATACCTGGAATTCCTCAATGACCTGCTGGCGCAAGGCATGGACGAGGAGGCCGTCCGTCATGCCCCCCGTGACTTCGGCGCCGACCTGGACGCCTGCTTCTACGGTCGCGACGCCGACGGCCGCTTCGTGATGGCACCCGACGCCGAGGGGGACGACTGGGATCCCCAGTGGCCTGTGGTGAACGTCACCTGGTACGGCGCGCGGGCCTTCGCCCGCTGGACCGCCGCGCGCGCCGGCCTCCCGTGGCGCCTGCCCGCCGAGCTGGAGTGGGAGAAGGCCGCGCGCGGCGCAGACCGACGCTTGTTCCCCTGGGGCGATTCCTTCGACGCAACCTGGTGCCAGATGGGGCTCAGCAACGCCGGCGCCCCGTCCTTCGCGCGGGTCCGGGAGACCCCGCTCGATCGCAGCCCCTATGGCGTTGAGGGGCTGGCCGGGAACGTGGTGGAGTGGTGCGCCGACGCCTACTCCCTGAGCGGCGAGCCGATGCCCGAGGCCGAAGACGCCATGCGGGTCATGCGCGGCGGCGGCTGGTCGAGCATGCCCTGGCTGTGCCGCTCGGCGACCCGCTTCCCCTTCAAGCCCGGACACCGCAGTCAGCTCGTGGGGTTCCGTCTGGCTCGCAGTCTCCTGTGACACAGAACGTGAGCCCTCAGCCGAACCACCCCGCCAGGGACACAGGCTGTGACCGCGCCGGGACGCCCGCTGGGGCACCCCGGCCGAAAGACCTGCTTCAACCCTGTCACAAGGTGTAGCACACCCGACGCTCCCCGGCTTGGAGGAGGGTCGATTCGAACTGTACGTTGTCGATGTCCCCGAGGCGCCACGCGAGGCCCTCTCGGGGAGCCCCCAAACAACGTACAGACAAGGAGTCCGCCGTGTCCCTTCGCTCCAAGGCCCTCTTCGGGCTGATGCTCCCTCTGATCGCGATCACCGCCGTCCCCGGATGCGCCCCCGAGGACGACGCCCTCCTCCCCGCGGCGTCCTCCACCGGCGAGGCGCTGCCCCCCGACCTGGTCGAGGACGAGACCGGCGCGCTCGTGTCCACCCTGGCGCTCAACGACGCCGCCGAGGTGCGCAGCGCCGAGTACATGATCCACACGACGGGCGGCCGCACCTTCCGCGCTACGGTCACCCAGCGTCTCAAGCGCGACGGCGCCACCGAGACCATCACGGTCGAGGACGTCGACACCCGTGAGACGGCCTCCTGGGTCTTCGACGAGGACGGCGCCCGCCAGATCGCGGCGGACGGCAGCGTCGCGGAGATCACCGAGGGCGAGGATGAGTTGAGCGTCGGCCTGGCGGACGGAAGCGACCTGGTCCTCGACTACGCCGATGTGGTCGAGGATTCGGACGAGGAGGCGGAGCTGGACGCCTACGCGGCCCTCGCCATCCTCGACGTCGCCCCCATCGATCAGGACCAGCTCGACGCGCTGGCCACCGCCGCGTCCGCAGCGGAGGACGACCTCGGAGCGTCCACCCTCCGCCGCCGCGGCCGCTTCCTCCGCTGGCTGCGTCAGGTGATCTGCAACCCGGTGACGACGCGCATCTGTGGCCTCGCGCTGGGCGGCGGCATCTACTACGGAAACGTCCCTGTCGCCGCGGGCGGTGCCGTCTGCATCGTGGTTCAGCAGATCGTCTGTCGTTGAACCCCTCTCCCCGCAGGAGGTCCCATGTCACGCCTCGCATCCCTCACCGCGGCGACGCTGCTGGTCGCCTCCTGCGGCTCCACCCCAAAGCCCCCCCGGTGGCGGGTCCTGATCTACATCGCCGCCGACAACGACCTCGCCCCGGCGGCGACCCGAAACCTGGAGGAGCTGACCACCATCGCGCCGGACGGCGTGTCCGTCGGCGTGCAGGTCGACCAGCGCCCCCATCGCTTCCTCGGTCGGGAGCTCGCTGGCGACGCACAACGACTGTGGCTGAAGCCCGACGGTCGCGGGTGGCAGTCCCAGCCGCTCGACGAGCCGGACAGCGCCTCACCGGAGACGCTCCGCGGCTTTCTGCAGTGGGGAGCCGACGTCCTCCCCGGGGAGGATACGGTGCTGGTGCTGTGGGGCCACGGCGTCTCGGATGACGCGCTGCTGCCCGACGAATCCCCGGCCGGAGCGCTCTCCCTGTCGCAGCTCTCTGGAGCGCTCTTCCCCGTCGACGTCGTCGCGCTGGACGTCTGCGCGATGCAGACCCTCGCCACGGCGCGCGCGATGCCTCCCTCGGTGTCGCTGCTGGTCGGCTCGCAGTCCGCGCGACACCCGCTGGGGTGGCCGCTCCACGATCTGCTCGTCGAGCTGCAGAGGAGACCTGACGCGTCGGACCTGGAGGTGGCCGGGTGGTTTGTGCGAAGTACGGAGGTCCGAGGGGGCGCTCACACCACGTCCGTGGTGGATCCCTCTGAGGTCGCCCCGCTGGACGAGGCGCTCACTGCGCTGCTGTCCGCCGCCGACGCGCTCGATGAGCCGGCGCGGCGGGCGCTGGCTGATCGACTGTACGCGATCACGCCCACCTCCCGAGCCGCCGATCTGCGTGACCTCGGGGCGGTGCTGGACGTCCTCGCCCCGCTCGACCCGAGCGCCGCGGTGCTGGCGCGTGCCCGATACGACGTCGCCGTCCCGGAGCGACGGTCCAGCCCGGAATACGCTGACGCCACCGGCATCTCCGTATCGGCCTCGCGGCTCCAGCAGGCGGGGCTGACCTCGCCAGAGTACAGGCGGCGGGCGGTCGCGGTATCCATCGCGCCACGGGTGTCGCTGGTCCCGCCCGAGTGACGGCGTGACCGGAGGGGCCGTGCTACCTTGTCCGCTCGGAGGTCACCGCGCCGATGCTCGTCTGGATGCTGCTGAGCTGCGTACAAGGTGGCACATGGCCGTGGCTGCCCCGGGTCACCGAGCCCGCCGACGACTCCTCGATCGCCGACGACTCCTCGGTTGTTGACGACTCCTCGGTCACCGACGACTCGTCCACCCCCCGGGATCTCGTGCTCTACGACGACACCGTGCGGCACCCCGGCGGCGGCGAGTACGTCGAGATCGCCTTCCGCACGGGCAGCGCGCAGGCCTGGACGAACATCCACTTCGAGACCGAGAACCAGCAGCCCTACGGCCACCTGCGCCTGGACCGGGCGGGGGGCTGCGAGCTGGACACCCCCGGCTACGGGGCCATGGTCAACGGCGTCAACGACGCCTGGCTCGTGCTCGACGCCGACACCCCCTACACCCTGTTCGTCCTGAACGGCACGGGCATCGACGTGCCCCTCGACGTCCTCGTGCAGGTGATCCAGCCCGCCGAGCCCCCCGACTACCTGCCCTCCCAGCTCGCCTGCCGCCACGGCTACCCCGACGCCTGCTTCTGCGAGGAGCCCATCTGCAACTGCGAGGTGACGCCGTGATCGCCCTCGCCCTGGTGGCGGTCGCCGCCGCCGGCTGCCCGGCGAGCGCCCTGGACGGGCAGCTCTCCGCCGCGCTCGGCGCCTACGAACAGGGCGACCTCGCCGGCTTCGAGACCGCCGTCGCCCAGGTCGACGCCACCCTGGTCTGCATGGAAACCCCCATCGACCCGGAGCTGACCCCCACCCTGCACCTCGTGCAGTCCCTGGGGGCGTTCACCCGCCGCAGCGACGCCGGCACCGAGCCCGTGCTCGCCGCCCTGCGGGGGCTCTCGGCGGCCAGCCCGGGCTACACCCTGCCCGACACCCTGGCGCCCACCGGCCACCCCATCCTCGCGCTCTACGACGAGGCCCGCCGCACCGCCGGCTACGCCGAGACCCTGCCGCTGCCGGACCGCACCTGGGCGGTCGACGGGCGGGTCGGCGTCCGCTCCATCCCCGTCGGCCGCGCCGCCCTGCTCCAGGAGCTGGAGGACGACGCGGTGGTCGCCGGCTGGTACCTGTGGGGCGAAGGACTGCCCGACGCGCTGGTCCCGCCGCCGCAGCCCCCCGCCCCCGATCCGGTGGAGCCTGACGCGCCCGAGCCCCTGGTCCCCCCACCCCAGGTCGCCGCGCCCTCCCCCCGCCGCCCCCTCGCCGTCGGGGCCGCCGCCGCCGGGGGCCTCGCCGTCGCCGCCTTCGCCGTCCAGGCCGGCACCTTCGCCGCCTGGAGCGCAGACGTGCCCGCCGCCGCCGACCCCGCCTGGGATCGGCGCGTCAACCTCAACCACGCGATGGGCTGGTCGGCCATCGGCCTGGGGGGCGCGGCGCTCGCCCTGGGCACCGGCGCGCTGCTCACCGGGACCTGGTAGCCCCTTCGCGGGATAGAATGCCCGGATGAGCACGCCGCCTGTGAACCCGGACGCCCTCCGCGAGGGCGGCTACCGCCTCATCGAGCCGATCGGCGGGGGCGGCTTCGGCACGGTGTGGCGCGGCGAGCTGACCGGCCCCTCCGGCTTCCGCAAGGTCGTGGCCATCAAGCTTTTGAACGACGCCGGGCAGGATGACCCCGAGCTGGGCCGCCGCCTGCGCGACGAGGCCCGCCTGCTCGCGCTGCTCCGCCACCGGGCGGTCGTGGGCGTGGACGACCTGGTGCGCTTCGAGCAGCGCTGGGCGGTGGTGATGGAGTTCGTGCCCGGCGCGGACCTCCAGGAGCTGCTGGACGAGGCCCCCCTCCCGCCCCGGGCCTGCGCCGAGGTCATCCGGGAGGCCGCCCTGGCCCTGGACTGCGCCCACGGCGCCCGCCACCCCGAGACCGGCGAGCCGCTGTCCATCATCCACCGGGACATCAAGCCCGCCAACATCCGGCTCACCCGGGCGGGCGAGGTCAAGGTGCTCGACTTCGGCATCGCCCACGCCCGCTTCGGCATGCGCGAGGCGAAGACCGCGTCGATGCGGTTCGGCTCGCCGGGCTACGTCGCGCCGGAGCGCTTCGACGGCGACGATCGGCCGGCCTCCGACATCTTCTCCCTGGGGGTGGTCCTGGTCGAGGCGCTGCTCGGCCACCGCATCGGCCAGCTCCCGGTGCGCCCCTCGGCCTTCCTGGAGGAGCGGGACGACGCCGTGGACAGCCTGCCCGCCAGCACGCCGGAGCCCCTGCGCGAGCTGGCCCGCCGCATGCTGGCCTACGAGCCCGAGGACCGCCCCGCCGCCGCCGAGGTCGCCCGGGTGCTCCAGGAGCTGGGCGGCACCCTGGAGGGGCCCTGGCTGGTGGACTGGGCGCGGGCGCACGTCCCGGGCCCCGAGGCCGCCGTCGGCGCCAACCCCACGCTGAGCGTGCCGGAGGACACCGGCGGCGGCTCGACCTGGACCTCGCGGTCCTGGCTCCACGGCGACCCCTCGGACGCGCTCCCGCAGGCGGCGCCCCCGCCGCCCCCCCGCCCGCCGGTCGCGTCCATCGCGGTGGGCGCGGCGCTGGTGCTGGGGGTCGCCCTGGGGGCCTGGGCGCTCATCGACGACCCCGCCGTCGAGCCCGAGCCCGACGCCCCTGCAGCGGTGGTGCCCTCGGAGATCCCCACGACGTCGGTCTCCTCACCGGACCCGGCGCCGGAGCCCCCGCCCGCTGAGCCCGACGGAGACCCGGTCGACGCGCCCGCGACCGCGCCGCCGCCGGAGCCGGAGCCCGTCCCGGCCGCCCCCGCGCCCCCTCCCCCCGCCACGGTGCGGGTCGAAGGCACGGTCTCTGCCTTCACCCTGCTGACCGCCGACGGCCGCGCGGTGCCCCCGGGGGAGGTCGCGCCGGGCACCTACGGCGCCCGCTGGCGCTTCGACGACGGCGAGCCGATCGAGAAACCCGCGCTGCTCACGGTGGGCGCGGGGGAGACCGCGGTGGTGCGCTGCAACGCGCTGACCCTGCTCTGCGCCCCCCGCTGAGCGCGCGGCGGCGACAGCGCCGACCCTGGCCGCTCCAGGCTGTCGACTGTGCTCGGCTGCCCAGGCTCGGGTGTGGAGCCTGTACCCACCGTGTGTACGACCATGCCCGACCCCTTCGACTTCACCTGCGTGCCCTGATAGATCCGATGTAAGGTTTCAAACCTCCTCCAGAGGCATGGATCCCTTGTTTGCCCGCGTCCTCCTGGCCGGCCTGTCGGATGCCGACGTCACGCTGCTGACCCCGGCCCTCGTGCAGGCCGGCTTCGAAGTCCGGACGAAGCCTCAGGTCCCTCCCTCCGACCGCCTCCGCGCCGACGCCCTCATCGTCGACGCGCGGGCGGCGGGGGAGGGCTGGCACCGGGTCCTGCAGCGGCTGGAGCCTTCACGGCGCCCGGCGGTCGTCCTGTTCGTGGACAACGGGGACCCCGAGGCGCGGGCGCAGGCCCTCGACGCGGGCGCCCAGGACTACCTGCTGCCCCCCCTGGATCCGCGCCGCTGCGTCGAGCGCATCGAGACCGGGCTGCGGCGCCACGGCGTCAGCCGCACCGTGGCCCTGGTCGACGGTGTGGTGGACCTCCAGCGGGGCGTGGTCCTGCGGGGCGGGCTGGAGCAGACCCTCACCGAGCTGGAGGCCGGCCTGCTGGAGCACCTCAGCGCCCGCCCCGGGGTGCCGATCTCCCAGGAGGCCCTGCTGCGCGCGGTCTGGGGGCACCGCTGCGCCCTCAACACCCGGGCAGTGGCCAACACCGTGTCCCGGCTGCGCCGCAAGATCGAGGGGACGCCGGCTGAGCCGGTGCACCTGCTCACTGCGCACGGTCAGGGCTACCGGTTCCAACCTGCCCCGGCCGCGCCCCGCCAGCGGACCGGGACGCTCATCGGCCGGGACGACCTGCTGGACCGACTCCTCGACGCGGTGACCACCGGGCCGCCAGCGGTCACCCTGGTGGGACCCCCGGGGGCCGGCAAGACCGCGCTGGCCGAGGCCCTCATCCGTCTCCTGCCACGCGGCGTTCGGGCCCGGACCCTCCCTCTGGAGGGCGTGCGGTCCCCCGCCGAGCTGGGGCGCGCCCTCGCTCTGGCCCTGGCGCTGGGCCCCCAAGCCTCCATCGACGGGCCCACCGGGCTGGTCCGCGCGGCGCACGCCCTGGCCGCCGAGCCCTCCACGCTCCTCATCCTGGACGCCGCCGAGGCCCTGGGGGAGACGCTGCCTGAAGCCGTCACGACCCTGCTCGACGCCGCCCCCACGCTGCGGCTCCTGCTCACCTCCCGTATCCGGCTGCGCCACCCCCAGTCCGTGGAGCTGGGCGTGGGGCCGCTCGCGCTGGAGGACGCGGTGGCCCTGTTCCGGCGGACCGCCCCCCTGCCCCTGGGCCCCGAGCACGAGGACGACATCGCCACGCTGGTGGACGCCCTCGACCGCATGCCCCTGTCCATCGGCCTCGCAGCAGGGCGGGCCGCGATGATGCCGCCCGGGGCGATGCGACAGCAGCTCCACGCGCGCTTCCGCCTGCTGCGCGACCCTTCAGGGCAGGCCCCGCCTCGCCAGCAGACCCTGCGCGCGGCCATCCACAGCTCCTGGTCCCTGCTCGATCCCTGGTCCCAGCGCGCCCTGGCCACGGTGAGCGTGTTCGTCGGCCGCTTCACCGTAGACGAGGCCGAGCAGCTCCTCGGCTGGGGCGACGACCCGGACGCCCCCTGGCTCTTCGACGTCCTGGAGCGGCTGCACGACGCCTCGATGCTGGTCGACCAGCACGCCCCCGACACCGCCGGCTTCCTGTTGCACCAGAGCATCCGGGCCTTCGCCGCCGAGCAGCGCCCGACCGTCGCACCCGGGGCCGTCGATCGCTACGTCCGCTTGACCCTGGACGCCGCCGAGCGCCTGGTCGAGGGCACCCGGGGCCCGGACATCGTGGACAGCCTCGACCGCCTGGAGGTCCTGCTCCCCCAGCTCATCGAGATCCAGCGCACCGCCCCCCGCGCCGAGGACCGCGCCCGCGCCGCGCTGGCGATGAGCGTGTTCCTGATGCTGCGGGTGAGCCCTGAGGATGAGGTCCTCCCCCTCGACCCCGAGCCCGGCCTGCCCCCGGCGCTGGAGGCGCACCTGCTCATCCAGCGGGCCGAGCTGGGCCGGCTCCGGGGCCGTTGGGCCCACGCGGACGCCGACCTGGACGCCGCCCACCGGCTCGCGACCGCCGCGGGGCTCGACGCCCTGGTGGCGGAGACGAACCTCGGCCGTGCCCTGATGGCCCTGCGCTACGGTCGCCTGGACGGGGTGGAGGACCTCGCCGTGGACGCCGAGCGGCGCTTCGGCGCGGCCGGCGTCGGCTGGGGCGAGGGGCTGTCCATCTCGGTTCAGAGCACGCTGGCTCGGCGCCGGGGGGACTACGCGGCCGCCGAGCGCCTGGCCCAGCGCGCCCTGGCCCGGCTCCGTCGAGCGGGCGCGGCGTGGCACGCGGCGAACGTCCGGGGCAACCTGGGGATCCTCTACTATCGGACCGGCCGGCTGGAGGAGGCGCTGAGCTGCTTCCGGGAGGCGGAGCGGTGGGGCCGCGCGCTGCGCCACCCCTGCGCGGTGAACGTGGCCCGCGCCAACATGGCCACCATCCACCTGGCCGCCGGGCAGCTCCAGGACGCCGAGGCGCTGCTGGTCTCCACCCTGGAGGCCCACCTCCGCAGCGGCATCAGCCCCGAGATCGCGCTCGTCCAGCTCAACCTCGGGCGCGTGCGCTGCGAGCAGGGGCGCCTGGCGGAGGCCGAGCAGCTCCTGCTCCGGGCCTCGGATCGCGCGGCCCGGGTGGGCCAGCAGCGGGAGCGCGCCTTCGCGCTGCTCTACCTGGGTTGGATCTCCCTGGCGCGGCAGCGGACGGGCGAGGGGCGGCGGCGCCTGGAGCTGGCCCGAGAGGGCTTCGAGGAGATGGGCGCGGCGCGCGAGGTGCGGCTCACCCGCCTGTTCGAATGCGCCGGCTGCGCGCCGGGTGGGGTGCCCTCCCAGGAGGACGACCCGCTCCCGGAGTACGCGGCGCTGCTGCGTGCCCACGCCGAGCGCGACGAGGACGCGCTGGCGGCCCTCCGCCACGGCCCGACCTACGCGGGGACCTCCGACCTGAGGCTGCTGGACAGACTCGCGTCCCGCCGGCATCCCGGGGCCTCGATGTTGAGCACGGCCTGACATCTCCTGGCCGAGGATCGGGTTAGAAACGAGGGCCCCCCCGCCCCGAGGTCCGCCGTGAAGCGCCTTCACGTCGTCCCCATCGATCCACCGCCCGACGCCCAGCGCGTGCAGCGCGGCGCCCGCTTCGCCGCCGAGGGCGAGCGCCGCAGCCGCTACAGCCTGCCGGTCTCCCTGGACTCCGCCTCCCCGGTCGGCTACCGCACCCGGGTCCCGCTCACCCACGCCGAGGGCCAGGAGGCGCTCGACCTGCTCGCCCTCACGCGGCCCGACGCCTTCGGGCCCGGCCCCGCCCCCACCGAGCAGGCCCTGTTCGAGGAGTGCGCCCTCGGGGTGCTCTCCAGCCGGCAGTCCACCAACTTCCGCGGGCACAAGGCCACGCTGCTGGGGCCGTCGGACGCCGCGACCCTGGCCGACCTGCTGCGCCGTCTGGAGGGCCTCGACGCCCCGGTGCTCGACGGGGCCAGCCACGCCCACGTCGTCTTCGCCCAGCCCTACCGCACGCCGTTCACCCTGCTGCTCACCTTCGTCGGGCACAAGCCGGTGCTGAGCCTGCTCGGCGTGCCGCTCCGGGCGCTGCGCAAGCGGCTCCAGCACGTCGATGACATCCCCACCATCGGGTATCTCCAGGATCTGCACCTGGGCATCCTGGCCGACGCGATGGAGCGGGCGGCGGTGCTGGCCAGCGGGGGCCGACGCCGGGCCCAGGTCTTCGCCGCGCCCTTCTGCTCGCCCGAGGTCCGCGCGACCAACCAGGCGGTCATCCGGGAGATCGAGGACCTGTGCGGCCTGACCGGCGGCGAGCGCGGCCGGGGCTGGCGGGTGGCCCTCGTCGCCCAGGTGGGCGCGGTGGACGACCCCTCCCCCATCCGCCCCGAGACCTGCCGCAAGGTGGGCGCGAACCTGCTGGCCTTCCGCAGCGAGCGCATCCAGCCCGGGGTCAACCATGAGGACAAGGCCCCGCCACAGTACCAGTCCCGCCAGGACATGCACATCCCCGGGGCGCTGACCGAGATGGCCGGGCGGGCGGCGTACAACGCCTTCGCCCACTGGACCGGCTGCGACCGGGAGCGCGCCAAGGAGCTGCTCCTGCTGGAGCGGGTCGACGTGCTCACCCCCAACGGCAAGCAGCGCCTGCGCGAGATCCGCGCCGAATTGGAGGAGATCACGGAGCGCACCGTCGCGAACCTGCCGCTGTGGGCGGACCTCCCGCTGATGAAGCTCCTGTCCAAGAACGCGGCGCGGGGGCGCAAGGCCTTCGCCCTGGCGGGTCAGCGCATCTACATCGGCGGCCTGGACCGGCAGCAGATCCAGGTCGAGGGCATGGACTGGCAGCGCTCGGTGCGAGCGGCGGGGGCGGCGGCGGCCCGCAGCGCGCTGGTCTGCGAGCTGATGGGGGTGGTGGACCTGCCCGAGGGCTGCGACCTGCTGGCCGGCATCTGCCTGATGGCCGGGCCGGTGAACCAGAACGACATCGGCAAGGAGTTCTACGGCTACAAGGATCTGCTGGCCGGGGCCTGGCCACAGCGCGACCCCACCTCGCTGCTGGTGTGGACCCTCAAGGCCAAGACCGTCGCCGACCCCATCGGCAACGAGGAGCAGCTCCTCAACCCCAGGCGCAAGGGGGCGCTGGTGGACCTGCGGGCCGGGCCCCACGAGGTCGTGCGGCTGCGCGTCGGGGGTGCCTTCCTGCCCATGCGGCGCCGGGACGGCCGGGTCAACGGGGAGCGGGCCTTCGGGGAGGTGGGCAACTTCGTCACCGACGCCGAGGGCGCCGAGATCCCGGGCAACCGGGGCTCCGCATGGCCCGAGGCCTGGGCCGCCGCGGACCCCTGGGAGACCCCATGAGCGAGCTTCACTTCGACCGCATGCCCCCGATGGGCCTGCACCGGGCGGTGCTGGGGCGCAAGCCGGGCCTCAAGGCAGGCCAGCAGGTCCCGCCTCTGAGCGCGGAGGTGCGCGGGGTCGACGCCAGCGGGGTCGAGCCCTACGCCCGGCTGTGCGGCTTCCCGACCTTCGACCCCCTGCCGCTGACCTGGCCCCAGGTGCTCGCCGGGCCGCTGCATCTGGCCATGTTCACCCACCGCTCCACGCCCATCCCGGCGCTGGGCATGGTCCACGTCTTCTCCCGGATCGAGCAGCGGGCGCCCCTGCCCCGGCGCCAGCCGCTGGACCTGCGCTGCGCCTGGGCCGAGCAGCGGCCGGCGAAGCAGGGGGTGGAGCTGGACCTCGTCACCGAGGCCACCGTCGACGGGGCGGTGGCCTGGCGCAGCGTGACCACGGTGCTCTCCCGGGCCGCGCCCAAGGATCCGGAGCTGCCCGGCCGGGGGGACGGCGCGCCGCCGGAGGCCCTGTCCCGCTCGGTGGGCTGGCGCCTGGGCGGGGACCTGGGGCGTCGCTACGCCAGCGTCTCGGGGGACTACAACCCCATCCACCTCTACCCCGTGACCGCGAAGCTGTTCGGCTTCCAGCGGCACATCATCCACGGCATGTGGACCCTCGCCCGCGCCCTGGCCGAGCTGCACGACGAGCTGCCTCGCGAGGAAGTGTCGGTTGAATGCACCTTCCGGCGGCCGGTCACATTACCGAACAGTGTTCTCTTTTCAAGCGGACCTCAAGGGCAGGGGCTGGGGTTCCGGGTGACGTCGCCGGGGTCGGGCAAGGTGCGGCTGTGGGGGGTGGTGGGGTAGCCCCCCTCAAGCCTCCGCCTCGATCGGCGTCACCAGCACGAAGGGCTGCACGATCAGGAACGCGAAGGCCTGCCCCTGCGCGGCCCAGGCGCCAGCCTGGTCGTCGGTGACCCGGACGATCTGGCCGGCGTCCATCCAGGACCGGACCTTGCCGGCGTCGTCCTGGGCCACGGCCACGCCGACCTCCACCAGATCCAGGGCCCCGTCGACGCAGACGAGCCCGCCCCGCTGGTGGTGCGGGGCGAGCAGCCGCCAGGAGGCCGTGCCCACCTCGGCGCGCAGCTTGTCGGAGAGGCTCATGCCCCCCGGCTTAGCGCGTCACGCCGCCTGGGGCACCTCCTCGTCGTCGACCACGCGGCGTTGGCGCCAGCGCTCGAACAGCGCCTCGCCGACCATCCCGGCGGCCATCGCCGCGACGAACACCAGCGCCGAGGGCGAGAGGGTCACCGTGCTGACCAGCGCCGGCCCCGGGCAGAACCCGGCCAGCCCCCAGCCCAGCCCGAACAGCGCCGAGCCGATGAACAGCTCCGGGGTGAGGTCCCGCCGCGTGGGCAGGGACCACGCCCCAAGCAGCAGGGGCGCAGCCCGCATCGTGACCTTTCGGAAGCCGACGGCGTAGACTGCGATCGAGCCCAGCATCACGAAGGCCAGGCTGGGGTCCCAGTCCCCGAAGATGTCCAGGAAGTGGATCACCTTGGCCGGCTGGGTCATGCCCCCCAGCCCCAGGCCCAGGGAGAACAGCAGGCCCGCGAGGAAGCTGGACGCGCCGATCTTGAGGGTCGTGCTCACACCGCACCTCCGAGCAGGTGGTTGACGACGAAGGCCGAGACCATGCCGAAGAAGATGAACATGCCGGTGGCCGCCATCGAGCGCGGCGCGAAGCGGCTGAGCCCGCAGACGCCGTGGCCGCTGGTGCAGCCGCTGCCCATGCGGGTCCCGAAGCCGACCAGCAGCCCCGCCACCGCCACCGCGCCCAGGGAGCGGTCGGCCTCGTTGGCGAAGGCCGTCGGATCGGCGGCCAGGAACACGAGCCCCCCGGCCAGCAGGCCGAGGACGAAGAAGACCCGCCAGGCGGTGTCGCCCTGGGGCAGCCGCAGCAGGGTCCCGAAGATGCCCGAGATGCCCGCGATGCGCCCCTGAAACAGCAGGAGCGTCACCGCGCTCAGGCCGATGAGCACGCCACCGAGGGTGGAGGCGACGGGGGTGAAGTGGTCCATTCGGCGCTCCGAAGAGGGTTCGGAGCCCTTCCAAGCAACGGGCGTGCCAGCAGGCGTGACGGGTCATGAGGCGCGTCATCCGGGCGCGAGGCCGCCCGCCTGGGCTTGTGGAGTGCCATGTCGCGGATACGTGAGACAGCTACCACTTCAATTTGAAACGAGTTGAAACGTCAACGAAACGTTTCAACCCTCCACAGCACCCTTCTTCACCAACACCTGATCCCACTGCGCGGCCAGGTGGGCCTGCACGGCGAACGCCACCGGCATCGTCAGGAACATGCCCACGAAGCACAGCCAGATGCCCAGGCCGCCGATCATGCCGGCGACGAACCAGCCGACGACCACCATCAGCAGGCTCATGGGGTCGGCCCGGACGGCGCGGATGCTCTGGCCGGGGCTGAGCAGGGGCACGGACTCGCCCCGGTGACCGCGGCGGACGATCTCCGGCATCACCACGTTGATGCCGATGCTCCCGACGAGCTGGAGCAGGAGCGCGAACAGGCCGAACAGCATGGTGACCACGCCCAGGATGTCCCGCGCCGCGCCCCCGATGGCGTCGCCCATCACCGCCGGGATGATCACCAGGATCTGCGCCCCGATGATGACGAACATGAACACCAGCGCCATCGTGAACACGGCCACGAACGGCGTCACGCCCCGCCCCAGGTCGTCGCCGAAGTCGATGGCCGGCAGCGGCTGGGGGTCGCCGCGCCGTACGGCCTCGAAGATGCGCCGCTGCCAGCCCAGCGCCGCCAGGGCCCCGGCGATGGGGATCAGCGAGAACAACCCCACCATCAGCACCTTGCTGGTCCAGTCGGGATCCTTGAAGACGAAGCCGATGGCCTCGCCGATGTCCACGCTGTCCCGACCGACGACCTCGCCGGTGGGGGGGTGCTCCAGGTCCGCCTTCGGCGGGTCATACGGGGTGAAGTCGTCAGACACAGGTGCTCCATGCTGGGAGGTCGAGAGCCGGGAGTGTAACGCCGCTACGCGCCGGGCTCCACGTCGCTGCCGCGGGGATCGTCGACCTTGAGGAGCTGGAGGAAGTAGCGCTCCGAGAAGCCCGACAGGAAGGCCACCAGCAGGTAGCTGCCGGCGTGGGTGATCTCGACCCCCGGCAGCAGGTTCCACGACAGCAGCACGAAGCTGAGCGTGGCCACCAGCGCCCCGATGAGCACCTTGAGCTGCATGGAGATCCGGTTGGACTCGTACTCCAGCAGGCTGACCCGGCTGCGGCGCACCGCCAGCAGCGCGCTGAGCGCCCCCCCGGAGGCCCCGATGACCGCCACCGCCCCGGCGTTCACCCAGGCGGTGGTGTCGGTGGGCACGAACGCAGGCAGCACCGCCAGGATCTTCGAGGGCAGCAGGAGCGTCCAGCTCTTGAGGCCCTCCTTCTGGACCAGGATCGGGGCCAGCACCACCAGGGTGAGGACCAGCAGGGCCGCCCAGCGCCGCCACGCGATGAGCCGCGCGATCTGGAGCTTGCCCCCCAGCCAGTCGGCGTAGCGCAGGCCGGTCAGCCGCCGCCGCCCCTCACACAGCCCCGCGCGCAGCGACACCAGCGCCTCCCGCTCGGAGAGGTCCTGCTGGGCCAGCCCGCTGATCTGCGCGGCCAGGTCGGTGTCCAGCCCGGCCTCAGAGAGCTGGGACACCACCGCCAGGGCCTCGGCGCGGGCCTCGTCGGGGGGGAGAAGCTGGGGGATGGAGCGCTCCACCAGGTCGAGCCGGGCGTGCACGTCCTGCAGCTCGTCGTCGTCGTCCTCCAGCTCCACCCGGGCCACCCGCAGCACCTCCTCGATGCGCCCGGAGGTTGTGCGGTCGAAGTCCTCGTCCCCGGCGAAGTTGCCGAGCAGGGAGAGGAAGCGGGTCTCCAGCTCCAGGTAGCGGCCGCGCAGGTGGGAGAGCCAGTAGCTCTCGAAGCGGCGGGCGGGGCGCTGCTCGTCGGTCAGCCAGTTCGGCGTGGGCCACAGGTCGGGCCGGGCGAACTGCTCCACCCGCTGCACAGCGAGGTCGGTGATGCTGGGGCGCAGCTTCGAGGGATCGGGGGCGCCGGCGGGCTCCGGGGCCCCGGTGGTCTCGGGAGTCTCAGGCATGAGCGAGAGCGTAGCAGAACCCCGCTCAGCTCCCGGGCTTGCGGAAGACGTTGGGGTTGCGGGCGAAGCGCACGGCGTCCTCGTAGGCGATGAGCTTCTTCTCGAACAGGCCCAGCAGCCACTTGTCCATGGTGATCATGCCGTCGGCGCGCCCGCTCTCCATCGTGGTGATGGCCTGGTGCATCCGGTTGTCCCGGATGATGTTCCGGATCGCGTTGTTGGCCACAAGGATCTCGAACGCGGCGATGCGCCCCTCGCCGTCGACGCGGGGCAGCAGGCGCTGGGACACCACCCCCAGCAGCGCCGTGGAGAGCTGGGTGCGCACCTGGGACTGCTGGTGGGGCGGGAAGGTGTCGATGATGCGGTCGATGGTCTGGGGCGCGTCGTTGCTGTGCAGGGTCGCCAGCACGAGGTGGCCGGTCTCGGCGGCGGTGAGCGCGGCGTGGATGGTCTCGGCGTCGCGCATCTCGCCGATCAGGATGACATCGGGATCCTGTCGCAGGATGAACTTGAGCGCCGCCGCGAAGCTGTGGGTGTCGGCGTGCACCTCGCGCTGGTCGATGGTGGCGAGCTGGCCCTCGTGCACGTACTCCACCGGGTCCTCGATGGTGATGATGCGGCAGGCCCGGGAGCGGTTGATGCGGTCCACCAGGCAGGCCAGGGTCGTGGACTTGCCCGAGCCGGTGGGCCCCACCACCAGCAGCAGCCCGTGGGGGCGGTCCCCGAGCTGGAGCAGGATCTCCGGCAGCCCCAGCGCGTCGGCGTCGGGCACCGACGAGGGGATGGCCCGCAGCGCCGCGGCCATGTGGCCCTTCTGGTAGTAGGCGTTGACCCGGAAGCGCGCTCCGCCGTCCACCGACAGGGCGAAGTCCAGCTCCTTCTCCAGCTCATACGTGCTGCGCTGCCGCACGCTCAGGATGGAGTACAGGAGCGTGCGCATGTCCCCGCTGGTCAGGGGGCGCATGGGCAGCTCGTTGAGCGCCCCGGTGATGCGCAGGATGGGGGCGCGCCCCACGGTCAGGTGGAGGTCGCTGGCGCCCTGCTCGGTGGCGGCCTTGAGCAGCGTCTTGAGGTCGATGTTCAGGGTGCGGGCGGCGTCGTGGGCCGCCGCCCGGAAGGTCTGCGCCCCGGTGGCCATGCCCTGGGCGGCCAGGGCGAACTCGTCGGGGTTGGTGGCGTAGGCCCGGCCGATCTCGTAGTCGATCTGCCCGTCCAGGTAGAGGCCGAGCAGGGCGTCGTTGAAGGTCTGCATGCCCATCTGGTGGGCGCCGCGCATCAGGTCGTCGACCTCGTCCACCCGCTGCTCGCGCAGGAGCCGCGCCACCGCCGGGGTGTTCAGCAGCACCTCGCAGGCGACCACCCGGCCCCCGCCCTCCTTCCGGGGCAGCAGGCGCTGGGAGACGATGCCCCGCAGCGACAGGGAGAGGTCCATCGCCGCCTGGTGCCGCAGGTGCTCGGGGTAGTAGCTCAGGATGCGCTGGAGGGTCTGGGTGGCGTCGATGGTGTGCAGGGTCGAGAACACGAGGTGACCGGTCAGCGCGGCGGACAGCGCCACCTGCATCGTCTCGCGGTCCCGCATCTCCCCGATGAGGATGACGTCGGGGCTCTGGCGGACCACGTGCCGCAGCCCCTCCTGGAAGCTGGGGGTGTCCGCGCCCACCTCGCGCTGGGTGATGCGGGCCTTGCGGTCGTGGTGGACGAACTCGATGGGGTCCTCGATGGTGACGATGTGCACGCCCCGGCTGGCGTTGATGTGGTGCAGCATCGCCGCGAGGGTGGTGGACTTGCCCGAGCCGGTGGCCCCGGTGACCAGCACCAGGCCCCGGGGGTGGGTGGTCAGCTCGGCCACCGCGGGGGGCAGGCGCAGGTCGTCGAACTGCAGCTCGCCGCTGGGCAGGGCGCGGGCCACGATCGACAGCGCCCCCTTCTGCCGCAGCAGGTTCAGGCGGAAGCGCTGCCCGTCGTCCAGGCTGTAGCCCACGTCCAGGTCGCCGGTCCGGTCGAAGCGCTCCCGCTGGGCGGGGGCCAGCAGCCCGTTGAGGAAGCCGTCCAGCTCCTCGGCGTCCGTCGGGGTGACCTTGAGGGCCTGGAGCCCGCCATGGCGCCGCACCGCCGGCCGCCGGCCCGCGCAGATGAACAGGTCGGACGCGGAGAGGCTCGTCATGGATCTCAGGAGCTGGTCGATGGGGATGCTGCGCTCGCTCAATGGACCTCCCGCCGCCCCGGCTTCCAGCCGAGGGCCCTGAGAGGATACCCTCTCGGCAGAGGTCGACGATGACCGAGCGCGTCCGCGCCATGGACTGGCTGAGCCTGTTGGGTACGAACGAGGACCACTCTGCAGCGGAGTGGCAGGACCGTGCCCTCCGCGGCGGGCTGCTGGTGGACGAGGTCCGCGGCGAGCAGGGGGTCGCCGCCGAGCTGGCCGGCATCCAGGCCGCGCTGGTCGAGCTGCAGGCCCAGGCCGACGAGGTCCGCGCCCTCACCCTGAACCGCGACTTCCTCTCGGTGCGCAGGGTCCCCTTCGCGATCGCCGTCGCCGCGATCCTGGCGCTGACGCTGGTGGCCTTCTCGAGCTGGACGGCGAGCTTCGCGGTGGCCGGCGTGGCCCTGGCCGGCCTGCTCTGGGTGCGCAAGCGCCAGCGGCTGCGGGAGGAGCGCCGCGCCATCCTGCGCCGCGCGGTGGAGCTGGGCAAGCGGCGGCTGGCCCGGCGCATCCGCGCCCTGCTGCGCGAGCCCTTCGCTCTGCGGATCGGCGGGGTGGTGCTGGAGAACACCCCGGTCCTCACCGTGCTGGAGGCCCGCCGCCGCGAGCTGGCCCGGGTCCGCGCCCAGGCCGAGCGGGAGGCCCACACGCTGCGCCTGCCCCGGACCCTCGGCCAGGCCGACGTCGCGGTGGACGAGGCCGCGCTGAGCGCGGTGACATCGAGGCTTCAGCAGCTCGACGCGCTGAAGGACGCCCTGGACGAGGCCATCGGAGAAGCCACCCGCGCCCGGGACGCGCGCCGGGCGGCCGCCGACGCGGAGGGTCAGGTGGGCGCGCCGACCGCAGACGTCGCCGCGTGGCTGGCCCGCCTGGAGGCGGCGGGGGTCACGCCAGGGGAGCACGACGCGCTGCTGCGGGCGCTGCTGACCGACGAGACGGACCCGTGAGCGCGGCTCGTGCTCCCGACGCCTGCCGTCGGTTATTCTCCGATGATGAAGCGAGAGTTGCTCGACCACTGGCGTCCGAGACTGGCACTCCTGGACTCCAAACGGGTGCTGCTGGACCATGAGTTGGAGTCGCTCTATGTCGATCGCCCGGACTCCCCGGCGGACGACATCGCCTATCGCCTGCTGTCGGAGAGTCCGTCCAACCTGTCATTTGTCGGCGCAGTGGACTACTCCAAGGTGGTCCTGTGCGGTGCGCGAGGTTCGGGGAAGACGACCGAGCTGACCCGCATCGCGCGGATCCTGCGTGAGGACTTCGTCCCCCTGCAGCTCGATCTGGCCCCGGTCCTGCCCGAAGGCTCGGGCAGTCTCCCCATCGTGGTTCTGTTCGGCCTGGCCCTGGCGCGGGCGCTTGAGGCGTGGTCCTCACCTCACGATGGCGTGGAAGCCGAGCAAGCCCGACGCTCGCAGTCCAGCTTCGGACAGGTGCTGGAGCGCCTGATGACAGTCAGCGGCGCGGTGGCCAAGGTCAGCGAATGGGTCGAGGCCATCGGCTCCGCGCTGCAGCTCATTCCGGCCCCCGAGGCCCAGGTCGCCAGCGGCGCTGTCGGCGCAGCCGGAGCGACCGGCCGGGCGGCTTCCGTCGCCGCGACGCAGATCCTCCAGGACGTCCAACAGCTCCGCGCCATCGGCGCCGGCCCGCTCGGCGCGCTCCGGGACATCGAGTCCAACGACGACGTCCTCGCCCTGGTGGCGGCGGTGAACGAGCTGATCGCCCAGCTCACGGAGGCGAGCGGGCGCAAGCCCGTGCTCCTCGCGGACGGGCTGGACCGCAAGTCCAAGGAAGCGATCCTGGAGGCGCTGGCCGACTGGGGTGTCCTCAAGGGGCTCGCCGCACCGATCGTGCTGACCGGACCGCCCAGCCTGATGTTCGCGCCCGAGTTCAACGGCCTTCGCCATCACCTGACCACGGACGTACTCTACAACCTCCCCGTCTTGCGGCGCGGTGACGAGGCCCCCTGCCCGACGGGAATCGACGCCCTGCTCAGCATCCTCCGCAGGCGCCAGGAGTCCGCCGGGTTCACCGACCGCTTCATCGGGGAGGGCGTCGCAGAGCGGGCTGCGCTGTTGAGCTCCGGCCTGGTCCGCGAGTTCCTGGACCTGCTGCACGCGGCGGGGCTGCGCGCCTGGAAGGCGGGGGACCGCTCCATCGGGGACGACCACCTGGAGCAGGCCACCCGGGACCGCCGGCTGGAGCTGCAGCTGGCGCTCACCGAGGAGCACGTCCGCACCCTCCTGATGATCCTCGACACCGGAGACATCCCCTACGGACCGGTTGCGCAGGAGCTGCTGTATCAGAACTACGTCGCCGCCTACCCCAACGGCGACCTCTGGTATCGGCCGCACGAGGTGCTGGTCTCCTGGCTGAGGGACGTCGCCCGGAGAAACGCGCCACCGGAGGCATAGCTGGCCTATCAAAGCCTCAGCGCCCATGACGTGATGGGTGTGGTGCGAGAGCACCTGGAGATGATCCAGGGACGCGCGCTGGTCTGCGTCGTCGTCTCGCCGTCTCCCCTGTCGTGGGACGAATTCGAGGGCTCCAGCGTCGTCCTCCGCGTGCAGGACGACGCCGACGGCCGCGAGGCCCTGCGGGAGCTGAACGCGGCGCGGGACCTCCAGGTCTCCCTGGCACGCCTGCTGGTGCTGGAGGTCCCCGATATCGAGGGACTCGCGCTGGTCCGCAGGCTGGCGCCGGACATCTGGTCATTCGTGGATCTGACGGTCGAGGTCATCGAGGAGGCGGGGCGCTCCATCGAGCCAGCGCCCCCCCGATATGCGTTCTTCATCGCGCATGGGCCGGAAGACACACGCTATGCCGAGGAGCTGGCCGAGCACCTGTCTCCCCTCGCTGAGGTCTTCCTCGACACGCTGAGCTTGAAGCCCGGGGACGATCTGCGTCGAGAGCGAGACCGTGCCCAGCGTGAGTCGGGGGTCACCGTGGCGCTGTTCTCCCTCAAGACGAGCTTGGATGGTCAACTGATGGGGGCGATTCTCTCTGCCCTCCAGTTGGAGGAGCAGCACCCTGGAGGCCATCTGCTCGTGCCGGTCGTGCTGGACCGAGACGGGGCGAAGGGAGGCGCTCTTCCTCCCGGTCTACGTGCTCGCACGTTCCTCAACGCAGCCACCTTGGGGTTGAAGGGCGTCGTAGACGCGCTCTTGAAGCTCGCTGGCCGTACCCAAGTGGACCGGACATCTGAAATTGACGCCCAACGAGCCGCCATAGGAACGTTGTCGGACGCGCTCCGTGCGCTGACACCCGCCCAGTTCTACTTTCTGCTCTACCGCCTGGACGTGCCCCCCATGTTCCGTGACAGCTCCGAGCCCCGCGCGATCTCCATAGCAAAGGTCCTGCGTTGGGCACAACAGGCTGGAACCCTTCCAGATTTGCGGCAAGCACTCGAAGACGTCGCGCGCTGGAGCGGCGAGTCCTCCCGGTGAACCCTCACTGACACCCGCTCGTGCTGCACGACAGCGTCACGTCGTCCTCGTAGTCGTCCTCGAAGGTGTTGATGTCCTGGGGGCTGTTGTTGTCCCCGTCCGCGTCGGTCCCGAAGTCGCACGACACCGCCTCCAGGTACGCGGTGCTGCTGGCCAGGTTCACCCCGCCGCCGCTGGTGCCCGCGACGTTGCCGAAGAAGCCCCCGCGCACGCTGGCGCTGCCGGTGCACGTCAGCGTGGCGTTCTCCACGATGGCGCCGCCGCCGAAGGCCGTGACGCTGTTGCCCTCCACCACGGTGTCGATGATCTCCATCGCCCCGGCCCCGCTGTAGGAGATGACGAACAGCCCGCCGCCGCGCACCGCCTCGTTCTCCAGCACCTCCACGCCGTCGAGCACGCCGTCCCCCGAGAGCACCGCCACGCCGCCGCCGTAGTAGCTGGCGACGTTGTCGCTGACCCGGCCACCGGTGAGGGTCAGGGCGCAGCCGTCGCTGTAGACGCCAGCGCCCACGCCGGCCTCGTTGTCCGACACGACGACGTCGGTGAGCGTGAGGGTGGCCCCCTCCGCGTCGCACAGCACCCCGCCGCCGGTGGGGTAGCTGCCCAACACAAGCCCGGAGCCCAGCCCGTCGGTCAGGGTGAGGCCCTGGACGTTCACCGTCACCCCGTCGGCGCGCACGTCCAGCACCGAGCGGCCGCCGCCGCCGTCGAAGATGGTGAGGTCCGCGCCGCCCGGCGCCACCACGTCCAGGTCGTGCGCGGCGGTGATCGTGGCGTAGTAGCTGCCTTCGCAGACCCACAGGGTGCCCGCCGTGCTGGGGTTGACGTCATAGGGGGTCGCGCTGGTGGCGGCGGCGAGGTCCGCGCTGAGGTCGGTGCGGTTGCCGTCGGCGTCGACCCAGCCGACCAGACCCTCCTCGGTGCTGCCGGGGTCGCAGTCGTCGTCCACGCCGTTGCACACCTCGGTCGCCCCGGGGTGGACGCCCTCGTCGTCGTCGTCGCAGTCGCTGTCGTCGGTGGTCCACCGGTCGTCGTCGACGGAGGGGTCGGCGCAGGCCCAGGCGCCGACGTCGTCGGCGTCCCCGAAGGTGTCGCGGTCCACGTCCGGGAACCAGAGGGTGCCGTTGGAGGCGTCCACGCTGTCGTCCGCGTCGTCGATGAGGCCGTCGCAGTCGTCGTCCACGCCGCTGCAGACCTCCTGTGCGCCGGGGTGGACGTCCGGGTCCCCGTCGTCGCAGTCCTCGGCGTTCTGCGCGTAGCCGTCCCCGGCCACGCAGACCTGCACGGCGCCCTCGGCCACCCCGTAGCCGTCGCCGTCGTCATCCGGGTACCAGGCCTGACCGGTGGAGGCGTCCAGACTGTCGTCCGCGTCGTCGATGAGGCCGTCGCAGTCGTTGTCGATGTCGTCGCAGACCTCGGCGGCGTCGGGGTTCACCGCCGCGTCGCCGTCGTCGCAGTCGTCTGCGTTCTCCACGGCGCCCGCGGGTGGGAAGCAGTCCGAGGAGGGCGCGCCGGGGTCCCCGAAGCCGTCGCCGTCGCTGTCCGCGAAGACGGTCAGGGGGTCATCGCAGGCGGCGGAGTCGTCGGTGGGGGTTTCCTTGCCGATGCAGCCGGCTGCGAAGAGGGCGAGCAGGGTCACCGATCGCATGGGGTCTCCTCCTGGTCCCCGCGCCGACGGCGCAGGGTGACGAGCGCCATCAGGGCCAGCCAGCCCGGCCAGGCGCCGCTTCGCGACGTGGACGCGCAGCCGCAGCCCTCGCCGCCCTTGTCCTCGCCCGCGATCCCGGTGTCGTCGCCGCCGTCATCGAGGTCGTCGCTCGGGTCCAGCGGATCGGTGCCGTTGGCGACCTCGTCGCCGTCGAAGACCGTGCCGCCGTCGGTGTCGGGGTTGAGCGGGTCGGTGCTGCGGCTGACCTCCTCCCCGTCGGTGAGCCCGTCGTCGTCGCTGTCCGGGTCCAGCGGGTCCGCGCCGTAGGTGCCCTCATCGCCGTCGCCCAGCCCGTCGTCGTCGGTGTCGTCGTCGTTCGGATCGGTGCCGGTGGTGTTGACCTCCTCCCCGTCGCTGAGCCCGTCGTTGTCGGTGTCCGGGTTGTCGGGGTCGGTGCCGTGGATGTTCTCCTCGGCGTAGTCGGTCAGGCCGTCGCCGTCCCGGTCGGAGAGATCGTCGCTCGCGTCCAGCGGGTCGGTGCCGTCGATGAGCACCTCCTCGCCGTCGCTGCGCCCGCCGTCGTCGCTGTCGGGGTCGTGGGGGTCGGTGCCGGCGTTGATCTCGGCGCCGTCGGGCAGGTTGTCGTCGTCGGTGTCGGCGTCCAGGGGGTCGGTGCTGTAGGTGTTGACCTCATCCCCGTCGCTCAGGTTGTCGCTGTCGGTGTCGGGGTCAGTGGGGTCGGTGCCGTGGATGTCCACCTCGTCCCCATCCGTGAGCCCGTCGCCGTCGGTGTCCTCGTCGAGCGGGTCGGTGCCCCGGCTGGCCTCCTCGCCGTCCGTGAGGCCGTCATCATCGGTGTCATCGTCGAGCGGGTCGGTGCCGTCGATCGACTCCTGGAGGTCGTCCACGCCGTCGCCGTCGGTGTCCGCGTCGGTCGGATCGGTGCCGTCGGCGACCTCCTGGCAGTCGGAGACGCCGTCGTCGTCCATGTCATCGTCCAGCGGGTCGGTGCCGTCGCTGACCTCCTGGCCGTCGCTGCAGCCGTCGCCGTCGGTGTCGCTGCTCAGCGGGTCGGTGCCGTGGATGTCCACCTCGTCCCCGTCCGTGAGCCCGTCGCTGTCGGTGTCGTCGTTGTGGGGGTCGGTGCCGTGGGTGAGCACCTCCTCGGCGTCGCTCAGGCCGTCGCTGTCGGCGTCATCGTCGCTCAGGGGGTCGGTGCCGTAGATGTTGACCTCGTCCCCGTCGCCCAGCCCGTCCCCGTCCGTGTCTGCGGTCAGCGGGTCGGTGCCGTGGGTGTTCACCTCCTCCCCGTCGCTCAGGCCGTCGCTGTCGGTGTCGGACACGGTGGGGTCGGTGCCGTGGGTGTTGACCTCGTCCCCGTCGTCCAGCCCGTCCCCGTCGGTGTCCGGGTCGGTCGGGTCGCTGCCCCAGGTGTTGACCTCGTCCCCGTCGTCCAGCCCGTCTCCGTCGGTGTCCGGGTTGAAGGGATCCGTCCCGTAGGTGGCCTCGTCGGCGTTGGCGAGCCCGTCGTCGTCGGCGTCGGTGTCCTGGGCGTCGGCGATGCCGTCGCCGTCGCTGTCCACGTCGAGGACCACGAAGACGGGCACCACCCAGCCGTCGGAGTCCCGCTTGTCGTACTCGAAGGCCATGGAGCCGGAGGCCGCGTAGGAGACCCGCCACAGCTCATCGGAGAGCCGGGAGTCGCTGGAGGTGCCGCCGGGCTCGGCGTCGGGGTCGTCCCCCACGATCCCGACCAGGGTGTCGGTGTCGTCGACCCCGAAAGAGCCCACCGTGATGAGGGAGTTGTAGTCGGTGCAGCTCGTCGTGTTCTGCCCGTCGTCCCGGCCCCCGGCGTAGGCGCTCAGCAGCACGCTGTCCACGTAGAAGCTGCCGTCCTGCTCGCTGTGGCACTCCCAGCCGATGCCGGCGGAGACCACCGCGTCGTTGGTGACGCCCGAGGTGAGCAGCCCGTTGAAGGTCCAGGTGCCGTCGATGGTGTAGTTGGTGCCGAAGGTCACCTGGCGCTGGCCGAACAGGCTGGTGTCCTCGTAGATGACCACCAGCACGGTGCCGACCACCCCCACGCCGCTGCGGATCCCGGAGTCCGCCGCGCCGCTCTCCTGGTAGCTGTAGCTGCCCGCCCCGGTGATGCCCCAGGTCGCGGGGTCCAATTCGTAGACCTGATGGCGGGTGTCGCTGTCCAGCAGGGTCGCGCCGGTGAGGTCCACCCCGTTGATGACCACGTCCGCGGTGGGGTCGCTCTGGATGCCGCTGTTCTTGCCGATGAGCACGGCCCAGACGTCGGTGACCGTGGCGGTGGCCGGGATCTGCACCAGGAAGTCGTCCCCGGACTCCAGGGTGCTGCTGCCGTTGTAGGCGGTCGACACGCCGGAGGCGTCCACCGCGATGCCCCCCTGGATGGTGTCCTGGAACCAGAGGTCCTGAGCGAATACGCTGGGGCTGGTCAGCAGCCCGGCGGCCGTGAGGAGGGCGGTGAAGCCATGATTCGTGCGCATCGTGCGTCTCCTGTGTCTTCTTGAGCTCCCTGAGTCTGCCATGAAAGGAACGAGGAGGTGTCGGTGAAGTCCCTGAGCGAGGTCCTGCGGCGCGGCCGGGCGCTGCGGGCGGTGGGCTTCGATGACGCCCCCTTCGACCACGCGCCGGGCAGCCCGGTGAGCGTGGCCGGCGTCGTGTGCCGCGAGACCCGCTTTGAAGGCATGCTCTGGGGCACCGCCACCAAGGACGGCGCCGACGCCACCGAGGTCCTCCTGGAATTGCTGCAATGCAGCAAATTCCACGCCCAGGTCCACGCGGTGCTGCTGGACGGCGTCGCGATCGGGGGCTTCAACCTGATCGATCTGCCCAGGCTCGCCGAGGCCCTGGAGCGCCCCTGTGTGGCGGTCATGCGCCGTCCGCCCGACCTGCTGGCGGTGCGCCGGGTGCTGGCGCGCTTCGACGACGCCCCCCGCCGCCTCGCCCTGCTGGAGCGGGCCGGCCCCATCCACCAGGAGGGCGGCTTCGTCTTCCAGGTCGTCGGCGAGGCCCCGCCGGTGGTGGCCCGCGCCCTGGCCGCGCTCACCGACCAGGGCCGGGTGCCCGAGCCCCTGCGCCTCGCCCACCTCATCGGGGCGGCGGTGAAGACCGGGCAGAGCGGCAAGCGGGCCTGAAGGATGCTACCCCTGGAGTCATGCACCAGGAAGGACCCCCCGGCGAGGTCGACCTCGTCCAGCTCGATCGTGACCACCCCGGCTTCCGCGACCCGGTCTACCGGGCCCGCCGGAACCACATCGCCCGCATCGCCCTCGAGCACCGCAGCGGCCAGCCCGTGCCCGACGCCCCCTACACCGAGGCGGAGCACGCGGTGTGGTCCACGGTGTGGCAGACGCTCGGGCCGCTGCACCGCGCCCACGTCGTCTCCGACCTCGTGGATCTCCAGGACCGCCTGGGCCTGCAGCGCGACCGCATCCCCCAGCTCTCCGCGCTGAACCCCCGGCTGTTCGCGGCCTCCGGCTTCCGCATGGAGCCGGTGGCGGGGCTGGTCGCCGCGCGCACCTTCCTGGTGCGCCTGGGGCAGGGCGTGTTCCTCTCCACCCAGTACGTGCGCCACCACTCCCGGCCCTTCTACACCCCCGAGCCCGACGTCCTGCACGAGCTGATCGGCCACGCGGCCAGCCTGATGCACCCGGGCGTGGCCGCGGTGAACCAGGCGATGGGCCGGGCGGCGGGGGTCGCGACCGAGGCCGAGGTGGCCCGGCTCTCCCGGGTCTACTGGTACACGGTGGAGTTCGGGCTGGCCCTCGAAGCCGGGCAGCTCCGGGCGGTGGGGGCGGGCCTGCTGTCCTCCTGCGGGGAGCTCGCCCGCATCCACGACGGCCCCGAGCTGCGCGACTTCGACCCCGACGCGATGGGCGCGACCCCCTACGACCCCACCGACTATCAGCCCTGGCTCTACGTCGCCCCCAGCCTGGACGCGATGCTCAACGGCGTGACGCGCTGGGTGGAGGAGGGCCGCTGGCGGGACGGGGTGGCGCCGCCGGTCACCGAAGGCGCCGGGCCGCTCTGCTGAGCTTACGCGGGGCTGAGCTTACGCGGGGTGGCCACCCTCCCCGCAGCGCGGATAGTCTCCCCGGCTGGAGGAGACCCCTGATGAACCGATCCCTGCTCGTGCTCGCCCTGCTGGCCGTCGGCTGCGGCGACAAGGACGCCGACGACAGCGCCGCCACCGACGACTCGTCCGCCACCACCGATGACAGCGCTGCCGATGACACCGGCACGCTGGAGATGGACGGCGCCGTGCTCTACGCCGACCACTGCGAGACCTGCCACGGTCCCAGCGGGGGCGGGACGGCCTCCGGGCCGAACATCCGGCCCGAGCTGGGGCGCCACGACGACGCCTTCATCGTGGACGTCATCCTGAACGGCCACGGAGACATGGAGCCCGTCGACGTCACCGCCGAGCAGGCCCAGGCCATCGTCGACTGGATGCGCGCGAACTTCTGAGCACCGGGGCCGCCGCGATCCACGGCGGGTGTGCCATCATGCGGCCCGGACAGGAGGTTCGCCGATGCCCGTGGAGCACGCCCCCGCCGAGCGCGCCGAGGCTCGGGAGGCCCCTGAGGCCACCCCGGCGCGCGCCGTCGCCCACCCTCAACCTCACCCCGGGCTGCGCAGCCTGCTCGCCGAGGACGCCAGCGAGGCCCAGGCCCGGGCCGTCGCGGCCGGCGCGCCGGTCGGGCTGCTGGCCCGCCCCACCGGGCTGGGCCTGGACGACATCTCCCCCCGGGCCCGGTCCTTTCTGCGTCAGGCGCGCGGCGGCGGCGAGCCCCTCGCCCCCAGCCTGGCCGACGCCCTGAGCGAGAAGCTCGGCGTCGCGATGGGGCACGTCCGGGTCCACGAGTCCCCGATCGCCCGCATGTTCGCCGACAGCGTGCATGCCCGCGCGGTCACCGCGGGCCCGGACATCTTCCTGGGGGAGGGCCTGCGGGCGTCGTCTCCGGACAGCCACGCCACCCTGGTCCACGAGGCCGTCCACGCCGCCCAGCAGACCGCCGCGCCGCCCTCCGCTCCGGTCCTCCAGCGGGAGCGCAAGCCGGGCATGAAGTACCTGCGCCTGTACAAGGGCAGCGAGTGGGTGGACGTCGAGTACGACCCCAGGACCGCCGACGCCGGGGAGGTGGCCGAGGAGGCGCACCGCCAGGTCGAGGGCCTGCTGGTCGCCGCCGAGAAGCGGACCGTCAACTGGCGGGTCTTCGAGGGCAACATCACCGAGTGGGTCACCCGCGGCTACGACGGCATGTTCTCGGTCGAGGAGGCCTTCGCCGGCAAGGCCGACGACCGGGTGGAGCCCCTCGCTGGGGAGTTCACCCTGGGCGTCGAGAACGAGCTGCGGGACGCCCGCCTGCGCGCGGAGGGGCTCAAGTACGGCTGGGACGTCGCGGTGACGCCGGTCATGTCTCGGCGACCCGGCGTGACGCACAGGGGCACCGCCAAGACGAGGGAGACCGACTGGCCCCTGCTCAAGCTGTCGACGGATCAGGCCAAGTTCCACAGCAAGGTGGTCACCGACGGGATGATCGGCTGCGTAGAGCTGATCTTCGGGCCCGCACCCGCCCGCGACGCCCGGGTGCACGAGCGGCGGGGCGTCGTCAGCCGACTCGTGGAGCAGTCCTTCAAGGATCTGGACGACCGAATCGTGACCGTCGCGGAGCTGGTCCACCACTACAACCAGCTGCTGGCCGACGCCGTCAAGGGCGACGCCGGGCTGGCGGAGTACAAGCTTGAGTCGAAGATGGACGCGGTGCAGTGCGCCTACCGCAGCTTCGCCGATGAGGCCGAAGAGCTGGAGCGGATCGCCACGATGGGCTCGCTCCTGGACGACTCGGGGGTATCGGCGATGTCGTCCGGCGCGCCGTCGGCGCGCGGGGCGATGACGCGCTCCGCCACGGAGGGTGACGCGCTGCGCGTCCCCGCGCCAATCCCCATGTCCAGCATGGCCTCCGTGGCCAGCGCCGCCTCCACCACCCGCCTGGCGCCCACGCCCATGGCCTCCGCTGTCTCCATGCCCACAGGGGTCGACCGGTCCGCCTCGGGGGTTTCGGTCACGCCCCCCACGACCGGGCCGTCCCCCGAAACCGCCGGAACCGGCGCGGCGGGCCCCCCCATGCCCCCCCCTCGGGCGCTGGTCCACGCCGCGACCCTGCCGGTGACCGCGAGCGGGTCCGCGTCGGCGATGGGCGTCCCGGTCCCCGTCCCCGCTGCGACGACCAAGAAGAAGAAGGGGAAGAAAAAGAGGAAGAAGAAGGAGCCGAAGACCATCCGATTCACCGACGCCAGCGGCGGCGGCCTGGCGTCCCTGATGGCCCTCCACAAAGCCCGCAGCCGCGGGAAGATCCCGGAGGCGTACACCCGGTCGCAGTCGACCCTCTCGCTCGGGAACGACGCGGACACCCCGGCCATGACGGCCCCGCCCGCCGCGACCGAGGAGATCGACGCCTTCCGCTCCCCCCAGACCAACCTGGAGGTCTCCCTGGGCCGCCTGGGCGACATGGACGACGAGGCCCTGCTGGACCTCTGGCAGCGAGAGAGCGAGACCAAGGGCGACGAGATCAACGAGTACAAGCGCTTCAGGAAGGCCCGCGAGCTGGCGAACGTCTACGTGCGAGACCAGGTCACCCCCCTCGCCTTGACCCTGCGCGGCGGCGTGGGCTGGTCCGGGGGTCGCCCCCTGGCCAACCTGACCTCGGTGCTCACCCTGGCCATCTACGACATCGCCAAGACCGAGGAGGACACCAAGGGCGCCTACCCGCTGCTGCACAAGACCGGCCACGGCGACCTGGTGCGCGAGGCGCTGAACGCGTTTGAGAAGACCCTCCTCTTCCACCTCACCACGCCCGACCACATGCCGGACTTCGTCCGCTTCATCCATAGCAGCGCGGCCGCCGTCCAGGAGGAGATCGGAGGGACCTACGAGCCCACCGAGGAGACCTTCAACAAGATCAAATACTTCTTCCCCGAGGGAGACACGGCCCGGTGGGGGCGCCGGTATCAGCTGTCGCACAAGGGACACAAGGACGAGCTCGGTCGGACCGAGCGCGTCGCCTGGAGCAGTAAAAAGAGCAGCCCCGGTTCGATCACCGGCAAGGCCATCCCCACGACCTACACCTACCACACCCGCGGCGGGCTCATCCTGCGAGAGCCCAAGATCGTCATGGAGATCCGGCGGCTGAAGAACCCGATCAACCAGCTCCAGGACAAGCTGATGGCAGACACGCCGGCCAGCCTGGAGCGCGAGGCACCCTACACGAAGCTGCGCCGCGCAGCGGAGACGCCGGCGTGGTTCGGGGAGACCACGCGCGCCAAGGGCGAGGCCAGACCAGGCCCCCGCCCCATCTACCCCGACGAATACACCGGCCCGTACAGGGTCGAATGGGGCCACCGTGGTGGCGAGGTCCACCCGAAGATGAAGAAGGGCCCGGACAGCTTCACGCTTGGGGCGTACGCCGACCCCTCGGCTACCGCAGCGCTTTCGTTGGGCGCCAGCGGCGTCGAGCCGGCCACGGGCAGCGGCTCCGAAAGCACCGTCGACGCGCTGATGGCCGGGCCAGCGGCCTTCGGGTTTGAGGACGACACCAGCGCCCCTGGCGACGCCGAGCGCGAGGAGGAGGAGACCTTCCTCGGCCTCACAGACGATCGTGACGCCGAGCGCGCTGCGGACGCCGACGTCGGAGACCTGCGCGCGAGCGAGGACGTCTCGGCGGCGCTCGGGGCCGCCGAGGTGCCGGACACCGTCGCCGCAGCCCCAACGGCCGCCGCCGCCGCGCCTGCGGCCACCATCGTCCCGCCCGCGGCCTGGGGCCACGTCCGCCGGGCGTCGTCCGTCATGGACCTGTCCCGGGGGCGGCCCGTGGTCGAGCGGCCACGCGGGACCGCTGTGCTGCTCATCCGGCAGCTCCAGCGTCGGGGGTTCACGCCGGCCCAGATCCAGACCCGGCTGCGGCAGCTCGGCTACCTCTGATCCGCGAACGCCTCCTCCACGATCCCGACGCGATCGGCATCACGGACGACGACCCCGCGCACCTGATCCAGGGTGGCCCCCTGCCGGGCCAGGGCGCGGGCGGCCCGCTCCACGTCGCGCAGGCTGCCGTCCTCGACCAGCTCCAGCAGCACCCGCTGGGCGGCCTCGCTGCGGTGGGCGCCGATGGCGGCGATGGCCAGGGCGCGCTCGGTCTCCAGCACCACCCGGTCCAGCCACGCGACCAGCGCGGCCAGGGCCTCGGGCTGGCGGGACTCCCCCAGGGACAGGGCGGCCAGCTCCCGCTCGCCGATGTCCGGGTCCCGCAAGAGCGGGGCCAGCATGGCCACCCCGCGCTCCGGGCTGAGGCGCACCAGCGCCCCCATGCAGTCGCCTCGGGCCACCGGGTCTTCGTCCCCCAGGCGCACCCGCAGGGCCAGCAGCGCCGCCGCCGCACCCCCGCCGCGCTCCTGCAGGGCCTCGGCCGCCGCGCTGCGGACGTGCGGAGCGGGATCCCCGAGCGCCGCGCCCAGGGCCACCAGCGCCTCGTCGGTGAACACCCGCCCCAGGGCCAGCGCCGCCCGCGCCCGCAGCGACACCGCGGTGTCCTCGGGCGGCCCCCAGGCCGGCTCGAGCTGCTGGTAGGTCGACGCCGCCAGGAAGGGCGCGGGGTCGGGGAGGTCCAGCCGGTCCAGGGCGGTGAGGATGGCGAGCTTGGCGACGCAGCCGGGGTCCCGCTTCACCGGGTCGGTGTAGAAGCGCTCCAGCGCGGCGAGCAGCTCGGGCACGGCGTCGGCCAGCCCCTCCTGGGCCAGCAGCTCGGCGGCGCTGGCGGCCACATGTCCGCTGCGGCCCCGCAGGGCCTTGCGCACCAGGGCGCGGGCCTCAGGCGTGGAGGGGTCGTCGATCGCGGCGAGCGCGGCGAGCTGCTGGCGGGTGGGGTCGGTCTTTCGGGGCATGGAGGGGTTGTATCTCAGGAGCAAGGGGGTGGCGCGCGGGGGTACGGCGCGACCCTGACCCGTCCTCCGCTCAGAACGCCGCGCTGACCACCTGCTTGACCTCCCAGGCCGGCTCGAGGGTGTCCGTGTCGCCGTTGATCAGCTTGCCGGCGGCCTCACCGGGCAGGAACACGCCGAACAGCGCGGCGTAGGAGAAGCCCTTCCACACCTTGATCTTGAGGTTGGCGTCGACCTCCTGCCCCAGGTCGGTCGAGCCCGGGCCGGTGGGCGTGCCCGTGGCGTCGAAGCCTCGGATGGGCGCGGTGGCCCGAAGCCAGGTGTAGCTGACCTCCAGGTCCAGCTTCTCGTGCGGCGTCACGCCCGCGCGCCCCTGAACGGCGATGGTGTTGCTGAACTCCCGGTAGCCCCG
Source organism: Alphaproteobacteria bacterium (assembly GCA_020632795.1). Lineage (GTDB taxonomy): Bacteria > Myxococcota_A > UBA796 > UBA796 > CAJQPC01 > JACKEV01. The sequence goes on along the minus strand of JACKEV010000012.1, from coordinate 397,199 downwards.
GCTGACCGGCGAGCCGAGCCCCTGGGGCGAGATGCCCTCGAGGTCGGGCATCACCGAGTCCTCCCAGACGTTGGTGAACGGGAAGAAGCCCATCGTCATGATCTTGTTGATGTTCCCCGGGCCGCTGGTCACGTCGTCGTCGCCGGAGCCCGCGCCGAAGGTGGCGCCCACGCGCATCGGGATCCCCAACGCGACGTGCTGGTCGAGGGCGACATAGGCGGTCCACCCGAAGAGCCGGCCGTCGTTGATGTCGAGCAGGCCGCCCAGGTGGTCGTCGTTGTCCACCTCGTCGCGGCCGAACAGCCAGGCCCCCTCGGCGGCGTAGCGCAGCCCCTCCGCCAGCTCCACCCGGCCGTCGGCGGACGCCCCCAGCGCGGTGACCACGGAGAGGTTCGGCGAGAACCGGGCGTTGAAGTGCCCCAGCCCCTCGGGGTTCCAGGTCGCTGCGTCCGCGCCGGACCGGTCCCGGTAGTGCAGGCCGTACAGCTCCCCGGCGAACGCATCCCCGAGCCCGAGGCGGGCCCGTCCGCCGAACAGATCCGCGTCCGCCCAGACGCCGTCGTCCGACATCAGGAGCCCCTTGGGAGACTTGTACGAGCCCTGGCCCTCGGAGACCTTGGCCCACAACAGGTCGACCCCCAGCGCCTCGGTGGGCTGGGCGAGGAGTTGCACGCCGTCGGCGTCCTGATCGAGCACGAGCTTGTGACCCACGCTGTAGTACTGGCGCCCCGCCTGGACCTTCACCGGGAACGGCACCCGGGGGACCTCGACCCAGGCGTACGCGAGGTCGACGTGCACGGTGTAGTTGGTGTCCTTGTCGCGGAACAGGGCGTAGGGGTTGTAGGTCGTCGCGCTGGAGACCGCGCCGTCGTCGTCCACAGAGACCAGCTCCTGCACGTCGGGCTCGTTGTCGACGCCCCACCAGCCCTGGGCGGCGTCCAGGCGCGCGACCACGCCGAAGTGGTCCCGGTTCGCCTTGGCGTTGACGCGCAGCATCTGGACGACGTAGTCCGAGTCGTCCAGGGGGTGGTCCGCGCCCAGCAGGAAGCCGTGCTGGTTCAGACCCCAGATGGCATAGAGGCCGCTGAGGTCGACCGGAGGGGGTGGCGGGGGCTCGGCCTCGGGGGGCTCAGCATGAACCAACGGGAGGAGCGCGAGGAGCAGGCTGGACATGGCGTCTCCTAAAATGGATTTAAAGGTCTGTTAATCTATTAATCAGGCACGCCTCGCGACAGTGATCCCGATCACCCTCTTGGCGCCCCCAAGCGCCGACGACCCTCCTCCGAGATGTGGCCAGGCGTCCAGGGCGGGTCCAGCTCCAGGGTGAGGCGGGCCTCGTAGCCCAGCGCTTCGAGGACCTCGGTGGCCTCCCCGATGAGCTGGTCCGCCACCGGGCACCCCGGCGTGGTCAGGGTCATGCGCAGCTCCACCACGCCGTCCTGCACGGCCAGACCGCGAACGAGGCCGAGCGAGACGATGTCCAGCTCAAGCTCGGGGTCGATCACCCGGCCGAGCGCCCGCAGGACCTCGCCAGCCAGGCCCTCCGCCTCGTAGAGGGGGGAGACGGGCGCCGCGGAGGTGAAGAGGGCGCTGATCCGATCGCGGAGCGTCATGAAGCCTCCATGCCCGCCACCCCGCCCTCCCGAAGGGCAGCGAGGCGACAGCGAAGCCGGACGATGAGCAGGGTGATCGCGAAGCAGAGGGCGCCCAGGACACCCAGCGCGCCGGCCGCCCGCAGCAGGACGGGGTCGCCGCTCCCAAGTGCCGCGGCGACCCCGACGCCGGCCCCCGCGCTGCCGAGGACCGCCAGCCCGGGCAGCGCGGGCGACAGCAGGCTGGCCACCGGGGGCGCGCGCCGGGGGTGCTCGCCGAAGCGGTGCACCCAGCTCAGGAAGGGCACGACGCGCAGCGCGACGCCACGGAGGAAGGGCAGCGCCCAGCCGGTGAGCCCCAGGGCCACCGCCGCAGGGCCCATGCCGCGCGCGCCCACCAGGACCGCGACGGCCAGCAGCCCCACCAGCCCCATCGCGGCGCCGACCACGCCGACCTCCGGGCCCCGCCGCACACGCCGACGCAGGCTGTCCAGGAGGCCCGCGGCCGCGACCGCAGCGCCGAGTGCCCAGAGGGTGGGCCGGCCCAGCGCGAGCCCGCTGAACCAGAGCAGCCAGGCCAGCCCGTGGAGCGCGCGACGAGGCTCCGGCGCCACGGCGAACATCGGCAGCAGCACCCCGCCGAGGCCGACGATCCAGCCGCCCACCCATCCCCCCAGGAGCAGGCTCGCGTGCCGCCCGACGCCGAGCAGGTGGTCGGAGAGGACGCCGTGTCCGGCCCGCGCCGCGACCAGCGCCCCCGCGAACCCGAGCCCCGAAGCCAGCGCGCCCTCTGCCGCCAGGAGCCACGCCCGGGTCAGGCCACGCCCCTGCGCGCGGAGGAGGGCCATGACCACCACGACCATGCGCAGCGAGAGCCCGCCGATCGCCGCGGCTGCGCCGATGAACAGCAGCGCACCGCCCCTCCGTAGGCCGGGCAGCAGCGCCAGGAGCCCGAGCAGCAGCAGCGCGTTGCACACCCAGGCGACCCTGGACCACGCCGACGAGGGCGGCCGGGCCGTGACCACGGGGACGAGCTGCCACCCCGCCGCCTGGATGGCCGCCCCCAGCACCCCGAGCGTGATCAGGTGGGTCGCCATCAGGAGGTCCAGGTGCCCGAACCATGCCCCGCTGAGCAGGCCATCCGCGCGCGCCAGCAGGACCCAGGCCGCGCCCTCGGCCAGCGCCGCGAAGCCCAGAGGCCAGGTGACCAGCCGGAGGTCGACGAGCGCGCTCCGGTCAGGGTGCATGGATCCGGATCCGCAGGTGCTCCCCTTCCCGCTCCACGCTCCAGGTCAGGCCCCGCTCCTCCAGCCGGGGATAGAGCAGCGCGGGCTCCCGATCGTGGAGCAGCGTCAGCGGCAGGGTGGTCTCCAGCGCGGAGAGGCTCAGCCGCAGCGGCATCGGGGGCTCCAGGCCGCGCAGGTCCAGCACGCCGTCGACCAGGCGCCCGCCCGGGTCGAGCGGCTCGGGCAGGCTCGCCTCCGGGGGTCGCCAGAGGGACACCAAGCAGTCTTCGCCCGACCAGGTGACATGGTCACGCCAGCCCCGCTTCCCCAGCAGCCGCAGCAGGGGCGCGGGTTCGAACCCCACCCGCAGCCGCAGGACCGCGCCGACGGGGAGCGCCCGGAGCGCCGAGAAGACGTGGGGGAAGGGCTCCTCCCCGGCGTCCAGGATCGGCCGGAGGTCCAGCTCCTGGAGCGGGGCGCCCTTGAGCCAGGCGGGCTCCGGGTCCATGCGGCGCGCCGTCGGGGGCGGCGGCCCTGAGGGCGGGCCTGGCAGGTTGCAGATCTCGACGAGCGCGTCCGGGTCCACGCCGGCGACGCGCGCGGCGTCCCCCAGGGTGACGAGGCGGGGCAGCACCCGCCCCAGCACGGGGTGGTTCAAGCGCTCGAAGGCCGGGTGGAAGGCCGGGAGCAGGCGACGCAGCGCCGGCCGGCGGGCCAGGGCGTCGGCGACGCGGGTGTCCCGCGAGAACCCGAACGTCGTCATGGTGGCTCCTCTCCGGGGTGTGCAGATTGGAGGGATCGGATTATAACAGGATAAACAGACAAAGATATCCATATTAGCCTCATGGTCCCCCGTACAGCCCCTCCACGACCTGCTGGCGTGCCCGCGCGCGCCCGCCGCTATCCCGGCCAGCGCGCCCTGCGCATCACCCTGCGTACGGCGCACATCGGCTGCGCCGCCTGCACGCTGGGCGCGGCGCTCCACGGCGCTGAGGCGGGGCTGTGGCCGGCGGCGCTGGTGCTGACCGGCGCCGGCATCGTGGCGGACGATCTCTACCGCTACGGCGGCGACTGGCTCCGCTTCCTGCAGGGCCAGGTGGTGCTGCTCAAGCTCGGGCTGGCCACCCTGGGGGCCGCTGTCCCCTCGCTGCTGCTGCCTTGTCTGTGGGCCGCGCTGATCCTCGGCGGCGTCATCTCGCACGCTCCAGGCCGCGTCCGCCAGGCCGCGCTCTGGGGTCCGCCCGGCCCCTGCGCCAATCGAACCTGATGCCAGGAGACACGATGAGTCCCCCCTACCGGATCCGCCTTGTTGTCACGGCCGGGCTGGCCATGGCCGGCGTCGCCATCGCCTCGGACGTCGGCTACCGCGCCGATCAGGAGCCTGGAACCCCCGAGCAGATCGCGCGCGGCAAGTCCGCCTTCGTCACCTGCAGCGGCTGCCACGGCGTCGACGGCGAGGGCCGCGTCGGCATGGGGCCCCGCCTCAACAGCCCCAGCTACCTCGCCTCCGTGAGCAACGACCTCCTGGCCACCACCATCCGTGAGGGCCGGGCGCAGACCAACATGATCCCCTGGGGCGCCTCCCTGGGCGAGGACACCGTCACCGACCTCGTCGCCTACCTGCGGAGCTGGCAGACCACCGACGGCTACGCGCTCGACACCTCCCCGCTCAAGGGCAGCGCCGAGCAGGGGGCGGAGCTGTACCAGAGCATCTGCAGCCGCTGCCACGGCCGCAACGCCCGGGGCTACGCCGAGCTGGGCTCCGGGACGGGCATCGGCGGCGGAGCCTTCCTGGGCGCGATCTCGGACGGCGAGCTCCGCCTGCTCATTCACAAGGGCAAGGACAACACCCCCATGCGGCCCTTCGACAAGGACGCGCCCACCGCCGTCGCCAACCTGACCGATGAAGAGATCGACGCCATCATCGCCTACCTCCGCGCGAACGCCTGGTAGGGCAGGAGTCCCCTCATGAGCAACGACAAGCCAGGTATCTTCGAAGCCCGCGACCACGAGATCATGGACCGCATGCCCGACGCGCCGGTCCCCACCGGCCACACCCGGCGCGGCGTCCTCCAGGGCATGGCGATCGGCGCCGCCGTCGCCACCGTGGCGTGCAACGGTGACGCGCCCGACGGCCCCGAGCAGACCGCCGGCCCCGACGTCAAGAAGCCCGCCGTGCTCACCGCCGACGCGCCGCCCGCCAAGGAGGTCCCGAACAACATCCTGGCGGCCTGCCCCTACTGCGGCGTGGGCTGCGGCACGATGATCCAGACCGAGAAGGGCAAGATCGTCGGCATGATCCCCGACAGCAGGCACCCCACCAACAAGGGGCTGCAGTGCATCAAGGGGCTCAGCAGCAACGAGGCCATCTACGTCGATCGGCTCAACAAGGTGCTCGTCCGCAAGGACATGTCCGACCCGCTGACCGGCCACGTCTCCGCGACGAAGGGGCGCTTCGACGACGACGTCTTCGAGGAGATGAGCTGGGACGAGGCCGAGGAGCTGGTCGCCGAGAAGATCGCGGCCATCGTCAAGGCCAGGGGCGGCAACGCCGTGGCGCTGTACGGCTCCGGCCAGCTCCCCGTCGAGGGCCAGTGGCTTGAGAACCTCTTCATGAAGGGCGTGCTCGGCTCGAACACCATCGAGGCCAACGCGCGCATGTGCATGACCTCGGCGGTCACCGGCTACTTCAAGAGCCTGGGCAGCGACACCCCGCCGACGTCCTACGAGGACATCGAGCTCGCCGACATGATCGCCCACTGGGGGCACAACGCGCGGGGCGCACACCCCATCGTGTTCTGGCGCAACGCCGACCACAAGAAGCAGAAGGGCATCCCCACCCTGGTCGTCGACCCCCGCCGCACGGGCACGGTCCAGGGCTACGAGGAGATCAACCCCGACAACAGCTACCACTTCCGCACCATCAACGGCGACATCAGCATCCACAACGCGCTGGCGTACTGCATGCTGACGAAGTTCAAGGACGCGGTGGACTGGGATCTGTTGAAGAACCACACCACCGGCTGGGAGGCCTACGTCGAGGGGGTCAAGCGCTACGCCCCCGAGAAGGTCGCCGACATGACGATGGTCGACCCGGCGTACCTGTGGAAGGTGGCGGAGGTCTGGGCGGCGGCGTCGGTCAAGGGGCGGGAGCGCGGCCAGGGCGGCGTGCTGAGCTTCTGGGGCATCGGCTACAACCAGCACATCCACGGCCAGCACAACACCGTGAGCCTCATCAACCTGATGGCGCTCACCGGCAACATCGGCCGGCCGGGCTGCGGGCCCTTCTCCATGACCGGCCAGCCCAACGCCATGGGCGAGCGGCTGACCGGCGGCCTGACCGGCCGGCTGCCCTTCAACCAGGGCCTCGACAACGAGGCGTGGCGCGACCACATCGCCGACGCCTGGCGCATCCCGCGGGACCGCCTGGCCAACGTCGCCCAGGCCAGCAACCCCGGCTACGCCGTCGGCATGATGGAGCGGGCGCTCAAGGGGGACGTGCAGGCCATGTTCCTCATCTACGCCACGCACATCGATCTGCCCGACCAGTACAACCTGGTGCGGCCGGCCCTCTCCCGGACGTTCAACGTGGTCCAGGAGATCTACCGCCACGCCCCGAACAACCTCTACGCCGACGTCATCCTGCCCGCGGCGACCTGGGGCGAGTGGGTGGGCGGCACCTACATCCAGTCCGAGCGCCGCTTCTACGTCACCGACGGCACGGCCAACCCCATCCCCAACACCCGGCCCGACCTCGACATGGTCATCGACAAGGGCATCCTCATCGCGAACAAGCTCGGCCTCGACGGCAAGGCGATCTTCCCCTACGAGCGCAAGGAGAACGGCTTCTACGACCCCGAGGAGGTGTTCCGGGACTTCGTGAAGGCGTCGAAGGGCAGCGACGCGGACCTCACCGGCATGCTGGAGGTGGAGGAGAAGGACGGCGTCGGCCTCTACGACCAGATCCGGGAGCACCGCGGCATCCAGTGGCCCGCGCCCACCTACGACATCGCCAAGGCCGGGGGCACCAAGCGCCGGTACATGAACCAGGAGGACGCCCACTGGACGGAGAAGCCCTACGGCTCCTTCCGTCACGCCGACGGCAAGCTGCACATCCACCTGTGCGAGCAGGACTACTCCCAGCGCAAGGAGATCACCGCCGAGCTGATGCGCATGGGGGCCAAAGGCGAAGAGACCTTCTACGCTATCGACAACATCCCGCTCCTGGAGAAGGCCCGGGACATGGCCCTGACCCCGGAGCTGCCGGACGCCGAGCACCTGGGCATGAAGGCCGGGGACGTCCCGGCGGGCAAGTACCCGTTCTGGGTCGGCCTGGGCGTGGTGTACGAGCACTTCCACACCGCCAAGACCATCCGCTCCGGGACCACCCGCAAGCTGGTGCCCGAGCAGTACGTCGAGATGCACCCGGACGACGCCGAGGAGTTGGGCGTGGAGGACGGCGAGTGGGTCGAGATCGAGACCCGCCGCGGCGCCTACCAGGCGCGGGTCAGCGTGGGGCTGGACAGCGTGGTCAAGCCCGCCCGGAACCTGGTGCCCAAGGGCTACCTCTTCAGCCCGTGGAACCTCTCGGTCGCGGACTCAGCCGACCCCGCGAAGAACCGCTGGCTGGCCAACGGCGTCAGCCACCGCGCCTTCGACCCGGTCAGCGGGCAGGTGGACTTCAAGAAGCTGGCGGGTCGGGTCAACAAGCTGCCGAAGGCCTGATGGCGCGGGCGTCGGTCCGCCGACGCCCAGGGAGGCCCGGATGGGCGTGTCGCGTCGCGATCTGCTGCAGGGTGTCGCCAGCGCCGTGGGCCTGACGGCGGGCGGCTGCGCCCCGGTCGCTGAGGCCGGGGGCACCGTCCTGCCGCCCACCGCCGGGAGCCCGGAGGCCTTCTGGGCGCGGTGCATCCGGTGCTATCGCTGCGGCGAGGTCTGCACGGCCGGCTGCATCGCGTTCCACCCGCCCTGGGCGCGGCCCGACCGCGCCGGCACCCCCTACATCGAGCCTCGGCGGGCCGGCTGCAACACCTGCATGCGCTGCACCAGCGTGTGCCCCTCGGGCGCGCTGACGCCGGTCCCTGCGGAGAAGGAGGCGGTGCTCGCGCAGATCGACATGGGCACGGCGTATGTGGACCACGGCCTGTGCCTGTCCTACCAGGGACGGGTCTGCGGCGTGTGCCACGACGCCTGCCCCTACCCTGGGGACGCCATCCGCCTGGTCTCCCGCGCGCTCCCCGAGGTGCTCGACGCCTGCGTCGGGTGCGGGCGCTGTGAGGAGCGCTGTCCGCAGGTCCCGGCGGCCATCCGCGTGTTCCGCGACGACCCCGGCCCGCGCTGGGTCGGGCCCGGTGAGCACGATGGGTAGCGCCGCGGCCGTTCGGGTGAAGGGGGCGTGGTGGCGCACCGCCCCCCTGACGCCTGCCCTGCGGCGGGCGCTCCAGGCCGTGGCCTTCGCCATCATCGTGGCCACGCCCGCAGTTCAGCTCTGGGGCGTGGCCACCGCGCGGGTCTGGAGCGAGGCTGAGCTGGAGAGCCGTTACGGGCCTGCCGCCGCCGCGTTGAACGGCCTGCTACGCGACGCGCTGGGCGCCCCTCCCGAGTGGCTGCCCGGCTGGATCGTCGGCGGCGCCTGGTCCATCCGCCTCGGGCCCGTCGAGCTGGCCGATCCCATCGCGCTGCTGACGGTGGCCTTTGGCGGCGCGCTGCCGGCCGCCTCCCTGCTGGGCGGCGCCGCGCTCGTGCTCGCCTTCCATGTGCTGTTCGGACGTCTGTTCTGCGCGGTGCTCTGCCCCTACGGCGTCCTCGCGCGTCAGGCCCTGCGGCTTCGGCGTCCGCTCAAGCGCTGGGGCCTGGTGCATGACCTCCACCTCCCCCCGCAGGTCCGCTGGGTGGTGCTGGCCGCGGTGCTGGCGGCGCCGCTCCTCGGCGGCTCGATCGTGTCGTGGGTGCTGCCCTACCTCGCCGTGACGAGGCTCTTCCACGCGCTGTTCTGGGGAGGGCTGGGGGCCAGCGCGGCGGTCGTGGCGACGATGCTGCTCAGCGACGTGCTGCTCTGGGACACGGGCGTGTGCCGCTCGCTCTGTCCGAGCGGCGCGCTGCAGGGGCTGCTCGGCCGCTTCCGGCTCTACCGCCTGCAGGCCCGCAGCGATCGGCGCTGCGACAAGGGCTGCCACAGCTGCGCCTCCGCCTGTTGGATCGGCCTGGACCCCCGCGGCGGCGCCCCGGACCCGGACTGCGACGGCTGCGGCCGCTGCGTGCGCGCCTGCCCCAACAACCGCCTGCAGACCATGGTCCGCGCCCCCTGGCGAGGCGCGGTGGTGCTCCTGGGTGCCCTGATGGCCGGCTCGGGCGTCGCCCAGGCCCGCGCCCCCGAGGTGATCGAGGGCTCGCGCATCGAGGCGTCCCCCTTCATGCCGCCCTCCGACCCCGAGCTGGCCGCTGAGATCGCCTTTTTGGAGGTCGACGCCCCCTGCCCGGACCGCGCCACGGAGCGGTGCGCCGTGTCCATCGGCACGGCCCGCATGGACGGCGACGAGGTGGCCCTGCGCCTCTACCTGGAGGAGGTGCCGGGGGACCCCTACACCGGCCCCCTGACGGTCACCATCGAGAACGCCGATGGCGCCGCCCGGGTGGACTTCGAGCGCCCCAGGCACCCGCGCAGCGTGCCCGAGCCGACCCTCTACGAGGGGCGCCTGGCGGCGAGCCTGCCCATCACCGTGCGCTTCGAGTCGGGCCCCCTGGCCGGCAGCGCCTGGACCACGGCGCGCCCTCCGAGGGCCGAAGCGCTGCTGGTCGCTCCGCTGGGGGTGGTGGCCGCCTGGGCGCTCCTGTTCGTGGGTCGCCTGTGGCCCGGGTCACGCGCTGGAAGGCATCCGTGAGCGTCTCCCGCCGGACCCTGCTGGGGCTCGCCTTGACCACGGCCGCGGCGGTGGCCGGCCGCGCCGTCGGCTTCGTCAGCCGCGTCGCCGCCCGCCCCTACCTCCGGCCACCGGGCTCGGTCGCCGAGTCCGAGTTCGTCAAGCGCTGCATCCGCTGCTTCCAGTGCGGCAACATCTGCCCCAACGGCGCCATCCGGTTCCACGGCCTGGACGCGGGCCTGGGGCAGGCCTTCACGCCCTACATCAACCCCCGCGAGCAGGGCTGCATCGGCTGCATGAAGTGCACGGAGGTCTGCCCCTCGGGGGCCATCCGGCCCGTCGATCCGGATCCGGAGGTGGTCATCCACGACCCCGCGGCCAAGATGGGGGTGGCGCGGCTCAACGAGGACATGTGCTACAGCTTCGCCGAGCCCGCGCGGACCTGCGGCGTCTGCTACCGCGCATGCCCCTACCCCGGCGAGGCCATGACCATCGGCCTCTGGGAGCGCCCCACGGTGCACCGGGACAAGTGCATCGGCTGCGGGCTCTGCGAGCAGAGCTGCATCCACCTGCCCCAGGCCATCCGCGTCCTCCCCTTCGACCGGGAGACCTCATGATCCCCAGCGGGAGCCGGATGAAGGGGGGTCAGGCGCGCGCGGCTCGGAGCCGCAGGGCGCGCTGGCCGGCGCTGCGCGGCCAGCTCTTGAGGAAGCTCGTCCAGATCAGCGTGCTCAGCCTCATCGCGTGGACCGCCCTGGGGACCACCTGGCGGAACTACAAGGTGGCGCACAACTCCGAGCGCATCGTCGCGCTGCTGGAGAGCGACGCGACCGCTTGGCTCTATGGCCGCAACCAGGACCTCCTGGCGCTGTTCGGCGATCCCCTCCCCGTCTCCGAGGGCTTCCTCGGGCTGCCCTGGGGCATGCGCATCGGCGGGCTGGGCTTCACCGATCCCTGGTCGCTCGTCGCCGTGATCAGCGGCGGCCAATTGCCGCCTGCGGGCATGTGGCTGGGCGTGCTGGTGCCGCTGGGCATCGCCCTCGTCGCGGGTCGCCTCTTCTGCGCCTGGCTCTGCCCGGCGCGGCTGGTCTTTGAGCTGGGCGGCCTCGTCCGCCAGGGCCTGCTCCGCCTGGGTCTCCCCCTGGGAGACGTCGCCATCCCGCCCGTGGGCCTGTGGGTGGGGCTGGGCACCGCGCTGTTCGCCGCATCCGCGGGCGCGGCCAGCTTCCACTTCGTGCTGCCCTACCTGGGCCTGGGCGCCGCGATCTTCAGCCTGGTGTTGAGCGGCACGCTCGGCGCGGCGGGCCTCGCCTTCGCGGCGATGGTGGCCGTGGACGTCCTGGTCGCCCCGGGGCAGATCTGCCGCTCGCTCTGCCCCACCGGCGCCCTGCTGGGGCTGGTGGGCACCTGGGCCCCGTGGCGCCTGCGCAAGGCCCCGGACGCCGAGGTCGGCCGCGCCTGCCCCGCGACCTGCAACCTCTGCCAGCGGGCCTGCCCCTACGGCCTGTTCCCGGGCCGCGACGCCCACTTCCCCGGCTGCGACGGCTGCGGGCGCTGCACCGCCGTGTGCCCGGACACCCGCCTCCGTCGATCCCTGGAGCTTCGCCGATGATCGGAACGCTCGCCCTCGGCCTCTCCCTTCTGTCGGGCCCCGCCGCCGCCCACCACAACAAGGGCCTGCCCCACTACGGCTACTTCGAGAACTACCCCCAGGTGCCGACCGACGACTACATCCGCGTCGACGGCAAGTGGGAGGTCGGGGGGGTCCTGTTCAACTTCCAGGGCCTGGAGTCCCGCGAGACCAGCGACACCCCCAACGACATCAAGTTCTACGTCTACGCCTACGATCTGGACGCCAGGGCCACCGTGCGGGCGCCCATCGACTTCACCATCCTGAAGGACAGCGCGGTCGTCACGCGGTTCCAGCGCCTGGAGCCCGACCAGGAGGGCGTCTACATCACCCGGGAGACCCTGCCGGCCTCGGGCGACTACGTGCTGCAGTACGCCTTCGAGGATCACGGGGAGGACGTCACCCTGACCCTCCCCTTCCACGTCGATCTCGCCGCCGACGCCGTCAACTGGCCGCTGCTCGGCGGCATGGGCGCCAGCGTGGCCGCGGTGTTCGGGCTGGCCCTCGCCGGGCGACGCCGCCGCCACGCCCCCCGCGCCCCGGCCGCCACCGGGTGAGGAGGCCTCATGGATCACAGCAAGATGGCCCACTACATGACCGAGGACGGCGTCGTCATGGTCATGAGCGGCATCCCCGGCTGGATGTTCGGGCTGGCCGTCGGGCTGGTCATCGTCCTGAGCTTCGTGGTGACCGAGCGCCGCGGCGTCCGGGCGCTCTCCGGGCACAGCTGGAGCCTCACCCCCACGCCGGCCATCCACCGCCTCGTGCGCAAGCGCTGGTTCCAGTTCGCCTTCCAGGCGCCGGTGCTCCTGATCTTCCTGTTCGTCTGCTACGCGGGCCTGTTCGGCAACTACGCGCGGAACATCACGCCCGTCATCGTCTGGACGATCTGGTGGGCCGGGCTCATCTTCGCCGTGGCGATGTTCGGCAACCTGTGGTGCTTCATGTGCCCCTGGGACGCCCTGGCCAACCTGGCGAGCCGGCTCAGCTTCTGGAAGCGGACCCCGGGCCTGTCGCTGGGCTGGCGCGTGCCGCCGGCCCTGGCCAACCTCTACCCGGCCCTGGCCCTGTTCGTCGGCGTGACCTGGCTGGAGCTGGGCTGGGGCATCACCAACAACCCGCGGCAGACCGCCATCTTCGGCCTGGCCATGGCGGCCGCGGCCGTGGTCATGGCCCTGCTCTTCGAGAAGAAGGCGTTCTGCGCCCACGTCTGCCTGGTCGGGCGGGTGAGCGGGATGTACAGCAACTTCTCCCCGGTGGAGATCCGCCCCCGGGACACCCGGGTCTGCGGGGTCTGCACCACCCGCGACTGCCTGCACGGCAACGAGCGCGGCTACGCCTGTCCGACCGGCCTGGACCTCGGTACGCTCGACGTGAACACCCACTGCACCCTGTGCACCGAGTGCTTCAAGTCCTGCCCGACCTTCGTCCCCCATGTGCGCCTGCGGGCGCCCGGCGCCGATCTCTCCCGGAGGAAGAACCCCCGGCGGGATGAGGCCTGGTTCGCCCTGGTCCTGCTGGCGCTGACCGGCTTCCACGGTCTGTCGATGACCCCGCTCTGGCAGAACTTCGCGCCCGGCACCACCGACATCGTCGCCACCCTCCAGACCACCCTGGGCGTCAGCGAGCTGGCGGCCTTCACCGTCGGCATGGCCGCGGTCATGGTGCTGCCCGTGCTGGCCTACGTCGCGAGCATCGGCGCAGCCCGGGCCTGGGTGCGGGACACCGGCGTGGGCTTCTGGGCCCTCTTCGACGCCTACGCCTGGTCCGTGCTCCCGGTCGCGCTCTTCTACCACCTCGCCCACAACGCCATGCACCTGTTCATGGAGGGCCAGGACATCGTGCCGCTGCTCAGTGACCCCCTGGGCCGGGGCAGCGACTGGTTCGGGACGGCGTCGTGGCACCTGGAGCCCCTGCTCAGCGAGGGACCGGTCTGGGTCATCCAGGTGCTGCTCATCCTCGTGGGGCACGTCTTCGGCGTGGTCGTGGCCCACCGCATCTCGCGCCGTCTCTTCGCCGACGCGGGGGCCGCGACCCGCAGCCTGGTGCCCCCGCTGGTGATGATGGTGCTGCTGAGCGTCGCCGGGCTCTGGCTGATGCACCTCGACATGAACATGCGCATGGGGCGGATGTGAGCGGGCGGCGGGCGCTGTTCACCAGCCTGCTGAGGCTCGGGGAGGCCGAGCCCGACGGGCCCGGCTGGCCGCGCCCGCCCGGGGCCCTCAGCGAAGCCGAGTTCCTCCGCGCCTGCACCCGCTGCGGCGCCTGCATCGAGGCCTGCCCTCACGGCGCCATCGGCACGCTGCCCGGCGGCCCCACCGCCGGGACCCCCGCCATGAACCCCAACGTGGCGCCGTGCCACCTGTGCGCGGACACCCCCTGCATCGCGGCCTGCGAGGACGGCGCCCTCGCGCCGGTTGGGGCTGCGGGCATCCTGCTGGGCGTCGCCATGGTGGACCCGGCACGCTGCCTGCCCTTCCAGGGCCCGGAGTGCGGCGCCTGCCGCAGCTCGTGCCCGATCGGCGCGCTGCAGACCCACCTGGGCCGCCCCTCCATCGATCCGAAGGTCTGCAACGGCTGCGGCCTGTGCCGCGCCGACTGCCCGGTCTGGGACAAGGCCATCGAGATCATCTTCTGAGCAGGCGGGTGAGCTCGGCCGGGTCGTCGGTCGGCGCCCGGCACAGCCCCCTGGTGCAGACGTAGGCCGTCGGTCGTCCATTCAGAGCCCGCTTGTCGGCCACCGGAGGGAGCCTCTGCGCCACCGCCTCCAGCTTGGATTCCTCGACCCGCACGAGCACATGGGCAGCGAGGCCGGCGTCGACCACCGCCCGCACCAGCGCGTCGTCGCTCGAGCCGTCCGGCCGCACGAGCACCACCTCCCGCGGCCCCTCGCGCTGCCAGTCGAGCGCCAGCAGCGCATGGTCGAACGCCCCGAGGTCGTCGCCGAGGGAGCGGGTGACCGCGTCGGCCCGCTGACCCCAGCGCGCGTCACCGGTCAGGGCGGCCAGGCGCAGCAGGTTCTCCAGGTGCACGCTGGTGCCGGAGGGCTCGGCCCCGTCGCGGGTGTCGCGCTCCCGCGCCAGCAGGGCTTCGGCGTCGTCGGGGGTGCGGAAGAGGCCGCCGGTCGCGGGGTCGCGGTGGTGGTCCTCGATCTCCGCGCAGCGGGCGAGCGCGCCGTCCAGCCAGCGCACGTCGCCGGTCGCGCTGTAGAGCGCCAGCAGGCCCGAGGCGACGTCGGCCTGATCCTCCAGCATGGCCGCGTGCCGGGCCTGGCCGGCGTGCCAGATGCGGCGCAGGCGCCCATCGACGACCATCTCGTCGAGCACGAAGGCGGCGGCGTCCTCGGCTGCGGCGATCCACGCGGGCTCGTCGAGCGCGAGGCCGGCGCGGGCCAGCGCGGCGATGGCGAGCCCGTTCCACGCGGCGACGCGCTTGTCGTCCAGCAGAGGCTGGGGGCGCGCCTGTCGCGCGGCGAGCAGCGTCCGGTTCAGCGGGCCCAGCGCCTCGTGCAGCGCAGAGGGGCCGTCGAGCCCCAGCGCTGCGGCCACCTCGGCGTCGGGGCGCTCCCGCCAGAGCACGCTGCGGCCGTCGACGTCGCCCGCCTCATCGATGCCATAGACCACCATCGCCAGGCGGAGATCCGCCGGGCTGAGCACGTCGGACAGCTCCGCCGGGGTCCAGGTCAGCCACCGCCCCTCCTGCAGGGCGCCATCCGGCCCCACGCTGTCCGCGTCCAGGGCCGAGGCGAAGCCGCCGCCGGGCTGCGCCATGTCCCGGAGCAGGAAGCCCAGGGTGTCCCGGACCACGCGGGCGTGGGCGTCGTCGCGCCATACGAGCCAGGCGTCGAGGCAGGTCTCGGCCAGCAGGGCGTTGTCTTGGAGCATCTTCTCGAAGTGGGGCACCTGCCACCGAGGGTCGGTGCTGTAGCGGTGGAAGCCGCCGCCGACCTGATCGTGCAGGCCGCCCCGCTCCATGCGGTCCAGGGTCAGGCGCGCCAGGCGCTCGGCGTCGCCGTGGCCCACGCGGTGCGCCTCCTGCAGCATCAACCGCAGCGGGAGATGGCTGGGGAACTTGGGCGCGCCCCGCAGGCCACCCCAGGTCTCGTCGGCCCCAGCGATCGCCGCAGCCAGGGCAGCGTCGATGGCCGCCTGTACGTCTGGCTCACCGTCCGGGGCGCGCTCCAGCTCCGCCTGGAGGTCGGTGACCACCGCGGCCCCGACCGCGTCGACCTTGCCCGGCTGGGTGCGCCAGGCCTCGTCCAGGCGACGCAGCACGGTGAGCAGGCCGGCGCTGCGGCCCCGCTCTCCGTCCCGCGGCGGGAGGTAGGTGGCGCCGTACCAGGGGCGCCCGTCAGCGTCGAGCCAGAGGGTCATGGGCCACCCGCTGTCGCCCTGGAAGCGCCGCACGGCGGCCATGTAGACGGCGTCGACGTCGGGGCGCTCCTCGCGGTCGACCTTGATCGGCACGGTGTGGGCGTTGATGTACGCGGCGATCTCGAGGTCCTCGAAGGACTCCGCCTCCATGACGTGGCACCAATGGCAGGTGCTGTAGCCGACGCTCAGCAGCACCGGACGGCCCAGGCGCCGGGCGATCTCGAACGCGGCGTCGCTCCACGGGTGCCAGTCGACGGGGTTGTGGGCGTGCTGGCGCAGGTAGGGCGAGGTGGACAGCAGCAGGCGGTTGGTGAACCGGGGGGCGCCCGCGTCCGTGCGGTGGCGAGTTCGAGGCGCGTAGCTTGCGGGCAGGGCGGCCCAGGCCTCCTCAAGCGCCGCGCGCAGGGCCTCGTCGTAGGGCGGGGCGCCGGGGCCGGCGGCGAAGACCTCGGGGCGAACGGGGCGGGGGGGCGACGCGACGTCGACGGGCACGGGCCTGGCCCCGCCCGAAGCCTCGGGCTCCTCCACGTCGCGCCCGCAGGCACACAGCAGCGCGAGCGCGAGGACCCCGATGTCGTGGGACCGAAGAGCCACGCGTCGTCCTCAGCGGGGTGCAGGGCGTCGGAGGTCAGCCAAATTGTAGATAAGATTATCCGTTAATCTCTCATTATAGTGAATGGAGAAGGCCGACAACGCGATTCGATCTCCTCAAGCGGTGCTCCATGAACGTCCTCAACCAGACCGCCGAGTATGCCCTCCGGGTCATGGCCTATCTCGCGACGATCGAGGACGACCGACAGGTCCGCTCGGAGGAGATCTCCACCCGGGCGCGGGTCCCCCGGCACTACGTGTCCAAGGTCCTCCGTCGCCTGGTGGTCGCCGGGCTCGTCGACTCCCAGCGCGGGCGAGGCGGAGGGTTCCAGCTCGCCCGCCCCCGGTCGACGATCCGCTTCATCGACATCCTGGAGGCCACCGACTTCAACGCCGACGATCGCCACTGCGCCTTCGGCCTGCAGCGCTGCGACCCCGACCACCCCTGCCCGCTCCACCCGGCCTGGACCGAGCTGACCCGTTGCGTGATCGACTGGGCCAGCGCGACCACCCTGTCGGCCCTGCAGCCCGACGGCGAGGTCCCCCACATCCCGCCGATTCAGATGGGGCAAAGCTGAGGCGGACAACGGGCCGGTCTGCTCGGCGAGGTCCGGAAGACGACGGTTCGCTGCGCTGGGACAGGTTTCCCTGGCAGAGCGGCGGGCCTGGATTGATCATGGATAAACGGACCTGTATATCTATTTTAAACACCAACCTGGGAGGTTCGATGCGGTCACTCTCTACGCGGTGTGTGCAGGCCCACTTGTCCCCTCTGGGTGAAGGGTGGCTTCGATGGCTCCAGCGGAGGCGCCGTGCGCGGGGGCTCCGTGCCCCGTCGCTGGGTCACGTCCTGGCCCATTCCTTCATCCACGCGCTGGTCTGAGTCAGCGTGGCCGGGTCTCGAAGCAACCCAGGCCCGCTGACTCAGACCACCCTCGGCGCGAACCCCCCCTGCACCTCATCCCGCCCCTGCAGGAGCGTCCGCCCCGACAGCGTCCCCTCCCCCCGGGCGTGGGCGTAGACCCGCTCGATGGCCCCGCGGCTGCCCCGGTAGACCACCAGCCGCAGCTCGGTCTCCGGGAAGGCCGTCAGCATCTCGACGTCGGTGTTCGTGTCCCCCGCCGTGAACACCGGCGGGGCGGGCAGCAGGCGGCGGATGGTCTCGGCCTTGCCCGCCCGCCAGGTCAGGGGGTGCGTGTCGAAGGGCGGGCACTTCGGCAGGGTGACGCCGCTCGCGTCCCGCTGCAGCCGGATGCCGACCACCCGCTCCATCGGCGCGGGGAAGCCGGTGATCTGCACCCCCGCCCGGATGAACGCCTCGCCGCTGGCGGTGATCACCCAGACCTGGACCCCGGCGGCGTCCAGGGCGCGGGCGAGGTCCAGCATCTCGACGTTCAGCTTCATGCCCGAGGTCCACGCCCAGGTCACCGCCGGGCTGCGGCCGGCCTGGGACGTCCAGGCGCGGTCCTCCGGGACCTCGGCGCAGGCCATCGCCCAGGCCCGCCGGGCGAGGTCCTCCAGCTCGGCCTCGGTGCGGCCGGCGAGCAGCTCGACCAGGTAGGGGTAGGCCACCGGCGGGCCCAGGCCCTCGGTGAACTCGTAGGCGTCGTAGAGGAAGCCCAGCCGGGCGCGCAGGTCGCGCCAGGTGACCGGGTGCGCGGCCCGCGCGTCGTCGTGACGACCGTCCCGCACCATCGGCCACACGGCAGACCAGTCCTCCACGATGTCGTCGTAGAGGGCCTCGAAGGACACCCCCTGCGCCGAGACCGCGACGTCGCCGCTCCAGCCGCGCAGCAGCTCGGCCAGGGCGTCCGGGGAGAAGCGCAGCTCCAGCCGGTCGATGGCGAGGCGGAAGCTGGCGGTGCCCAGGCAGCGGAAGATGCAGGTCTCGTCCCAGTCGAAGGCCGCGGTCAGCGGGCCCGCGCGCCCCTGGAGGCTGTCCAGGAAGGAGGTGACGGCGGCGTGGTTGTCCGGGCTCCACCGCCGCTGTGGGATCACGCGACCTCCAGGTTGAGGTCGAGGTCCTTGGCGATGCAGTGCGCGGCGTCCCGCCCCGAGGCCAGGGCCCCCATGATGCCGTGGCCGGCCCGGGTGCTGGCCCCGCAGAAGTACAGCCCCGGCACGGGGCCCCGGTAGCCGGGGCGGTTGAACAGGAACTGCCCCGGGGTGGCCGCGAGGCCGTAGCCGGTGCCCTCGCTGGCCCGGGTGTAGCGCATGTGGGTGACCGGCGAGGCGGACTCCTTGAACACCACCGCGTCGGCGGTGCCCGGGAACAGCCGCTCCAGGCGGTTGACCATGGCCTCCTCCACCCGCTGCTTCATCTCGGCGTAGCCCCGCTCCTGGCGGTAGCCGCCGCCGTCGACGTTGCCGGGCTTCACCCCCCACTTGCGGGGGTCGCCCGCCGCCAGGGTCATGCACTCGACCACCTCGATGCCCTCGGGGGCGTGGCCGGGGGTGGCGTCCTTCAAGGTGGCGCTGGTGATGTAGGCGACCTCGGGGGTGAAGCCCTCGGCGGCCTCGGCGTAGACCCGCTCGGCGTCGGTGAGGTCGAAGCACCAGTAGTTGGCGTTGCGCATGCCGGCGGCGGCCATGTCCCGCTTCACCCCCAGGCAGGTCAGGAAGATGGCCCCGGCCATCTCCCAGCCCTCGGCCTTGGACCGCAGCTTGTCGGGCAGGTGCTCGGGCGGCAGCAGCTCCAGCAGGGTGCGCTTGAGGTCGGCGTTGGAGAGCACCACCCGGGCCTTGACGTCCTGCGACTCCCGCCGGCCGCCCTGGGTGCGCACGCCCACCGCGCGCCCGCCCTCGACCAGGATGCGCTCGATGGGCTGGCGCAGGACGATGACGCCCTCGTGGGCCTCGACCACCTCGGAGAGCTGGTCGGCGATGACCTGCCCCCCGCCCTTGGGGTACCAGGCGCCTCGGAAGTAGTGGTTCGCGAGCCCGGCGTGCATCAGCACGCTGGCCCGGGACGGCGGCACCCCGTAGTCCCCGGACTGGCCCAGCATCACCCCGCGCAGCAGCGGGTCCTGGGTGCAGGAGTCCAGGAAGCTCGACAGGGGCTGCTGCATGTAGCGGGCCATCAGCCGCGCCCCGGTGACGACGTCCCAGGCGAGCTGGAGGCCCTTGCGCTGCTTCACGCCGGTCTGGGTCTGCATGAAGTCGACCTCCTCCAGCATGCGCACGTAGCGGTCGATGCCGCGCTTCTCGCCGGGGAAGGCCTCGTGCAGGCGCTGGTGGTACAGCGCGCGGTCCGAGGGGATGCGGAACTCCAGGCCGGGCAGGACCACGGTGTCGAAGCCGTCGGGGTCCAGGGGCACGAAGTCCACGTCCACCCCCACGCCGCGCAGCAGCCGGGGCACGAAGCCCTCGGGGCCGCAGTCGCCGATGTAGTGGACGCCGACGTCGAAGTGGTAGCGGTGCTCGTCCCGGCCGCGGGAGAACATCGTGGCGCAGCCCCCCGCGACGTAGTGGCCGTCGAACAGCGCCACCTTCAGCCCGCTGCGGGCCAGGTGCGCCGCCGCGCTCAGGCCGCCCAGCCCGGCGCCGATGATGGCGACGTCGACGGACTCGGGGATCTCGGTCCTGACGCGCCGGCGGGTGAAGCGGGTCGGGTCCTGCACGCGGTCGGGGGAGGGCATGGGGGCTCCTGAAAGCCCTCCCTTATTGCGCGGGGTTGGGGGGTGAAGGAAAAACCTCCGGGGGCGCTCAGAGCCCCGCGTCCACCGCGTAGCTGTCGTCCGGCTCGTCCGGGTCGACCACGGCGCCGTCCTCGTCGATGGGGTCGGCCGGGGTGACCGAGGAGACGTCGTAGTCGCCCGTGCGGGTGGCGGTGAAGTCGGACTCCAGGCGGATGGACGCGCCCACCTGGAGGTCGCCGATCTGGCAGCCACCCGACCAGCCGTAGGTCAGCACGCCATCGTCGATGGCGGTGTTGTCCGCGGAGAACGCCCCGGTGACCACGCCCACACCCAGCGCCACGCAGTGCTCGTTGCCGCTCAGCGCGAGGCCCGCGAGCATCGCCCAGGTGCCGTCGTCCTCCAGCACGCCGCCCAGCCGCTGGCCGGGCTCGCCGCGCTCCTGGTCGAGGTTCACGAAGTTGAGCAGCCGGTACTCCGGCCCCCAGGGCTGGTCGACGGCGACCTCATGCCAGTAGGTCTCGCCGGGGCACTCGGTGCCCTCCTCGCTGCACAGGGTGGACACCTGGAAGGTCTGACCGTCCCACTCGATGTCCTCGTCCTCCCCGGAGGCCACCTCGGCGACCAGCTCGTCGTTGAGGTAGACGCGCAGGTTGTCCTCATAGGTGACCGCGAAGTTGCCGGTCACGTCACGGGGAGTCTCCAGCGGGTCACAGGCCAGCAGGGGGAGCAGAGGGAGCAGGACAAGGTGGCGGCGCATGGCAGGTCTCCTGGGATTGCACACCCCCAGGCTAGTCACCCCGCCTCCCTGAAGCCGGACCTTTGAGGGGGAAGATGACCCCGGTCACCTCGGGCCCAGGATGGCCTCCCCCACCCGCTCCCGGCACCACCCCGGGTCCGAGAAGAACAGGAAGT
This sequence comes from Alphaproteobacteria bacterium, assembly GCA_020632795.1. Classification (GTDB taxonomy): domain Bacteria; phylum Myxococcota_A; class UBA796; order UBA796; family CAJQPC01; genus JACKEV01. The sequence goes on along the minus strand of JACKEV010000012.1, from coordinate 376,377 downwards.
GGTCCTCCCCCGGCGCGACCTCCAGCCGGACGTCCGCCCCCTGCGCCTCCAGGACCTCCACCGCCCCCCGCACCCAGGAGAGCGGCACCCGCCGGTCGTCCGCGCCGGTGATCACCGTCACCGGCCCCCGATGCGCCCGCGCCACATCCGGCATCCACCCGGCCTCGATGACCGGTGAGAGGTAGACGAGCCCCTGGAAGGCCCCGGGGATCCCCGCCGCCGCCCGGGTGACCCCCAGCCCGCCGTTGGAGAGCCCGGCGAGCACCACCCGGTCGGCGTCCAGGCGGGGGTTCGCCGCGATGTAGTCCAGCGCCCGCCGCACCGTGTCCACCCCGGCCGGGTCCCCCCAGTGCCCGAAGCCGAAGCTGGGAGAGACCACCGCCCACCCCTCGGCCTCGGCCAGCTCCGCCCACACCCACTGGTAGCCCTTGAACGGCCCTGCTGAGCCGTGCAGGAAGAGCACCACCGGCAGCGCCCCCTCGGGGCGGGACGCCGGGGTGTAGACATAGAGGTGCCCCCGGTCCCGCGGCAGCCCCGGCAGGTCGCTGTAGGCCATGGGCATGCCCGAGCCCAGGGCCACGAACGCGGGGTCCTGACGCATCGGCCGGTAGATGTGCTGGAAGGTCTCCCGGATGCGCGCGGCCTGGGCCCCGTCGATGTAGGGATCCAGGAACGGCACGAGGTAGGAGCCCAGGGTGAACTGATCGATCTCGGGCACCACGTTCGCCAGGGCCCAGGGGCGGAAGCGGTCCCCGTCCAGCCACACCGACTGCAGCGGCGCCCCCGCCGGAGCCTCCCCGCGCGGCGCCTGCGCCCAGGCCAGCCCGTATGCGCCCGCCGCGCCGGCCACCAACACCGCCGAGGCCACGGTCCACCGCCGCGTCCGCGCCGAAGGCAGCAGCGGCCGAAGCAGCACGAGCATCACCCCCGGCGGCAGGCACAGGAAGCAGAGCGCCGCGAGCCGGCCGCCCGGGGTCTCGGCGACCGCCAGCAGCAGTGCCGCCATGCCCCACACGAAGACCGCGGCGTGCGCGGCAAGCACCACCGCGCCCGCGTAGAGCGCCCTAACGGCCATCGGCGTAGCAGGGCCAGCCCGCCTTGCGCTGGACCTCGAAGATGAGGTTCGTCTCCATGCGGCGCAGCTCGGCGCGGCCCGCGAAGGCGTCGAAGGCGAGCTGGCGCAGGTGCTCGGCGTCGCGCACCGCGACGTGGACCAGGAAGTCCGCCTCCCCCCCGGTGTGGAACAGCGCGACGACCTCGGGCAGCCCCAGCAGGTGGTCCCGCAGGGCGGCGACCGACTTCGCGTGGTGGACGTCGAGCTGCACCGCGATGAGCGCCTGGAGGCCGACGCCCAGGGCGCGGGGGTCCACCTCGGCGTGGGCCGCGCCGAGCGCGCCGTCGGCCCGCAGCCGGCGCACCCGGGCCAGCGCGCTGGACGGGGCCAGCCCCACCCTGGCGGCCAGCTCCTTGTTGGACAGGTCGGCGTCGGCCTGAAGGGCGGTGAGGATCTTGAGGTCGATGGCGTCGAGGGAGCGGGGCATGGAAACTCGTTCGGTTTGAAGGGTGGTCACCCGAATCCTATTCGATCCAGGTGTGCATTTCCTGTGCAGATCCCCCTTCTATTCATCGCCCGCCGCAGGATGTCCGCCTGCTCGGTGACCCGGTTGACAGGGTCGGGGAGCCGGCTGATACTACGCCGCGTTCGGGCCTCGTGCGGGCCGCGCTAAGGGTCGCGGCGCCGATGAGCCGCCGCTCGGGAGTACGCCATGGAGCAACCGTCCCCCAACCCGCAGCCTGCGGTGAGCCACCACCTGGTGTTCCCCACCCGGGTCACCACCATCGCGTGGCCCGACACCGAGGCCCTCAACGCCGACCTGCTCCGCATCTTCGACGAAGACCCGGCCTACCACCAGCCCGAGCACCTCGAGACCGCCGACAACGCCAACATGCTGGATCTGTGCGACACGCACCCGGCGGTCGCTCGCCTGCGGGATCTGTTCATCCAGGGCCTTCGCTCCTGGATGGAGGCCGAAGGCATCGACGGCCAGTACACCGCCGAGCTGCTGATGTTCCCGGTGTACTCGCTGCCCCAGCAGTTCGTGCCCGCGCACAACCACCTCGCCCACGTCTCGGCCGTCTACTATGTGCGCACAGACGACTTCTCGGACCGCGAGGTCGTCGAGCGCGGGGACACCGCGGCGTACTTCCGCTCGGACGGCGGCGTGCTGCTGCTGCACGACCCCCGGTTCAACGCGCTCCTGATGGACCTCGCCAAGCAGGACGCGGTGAAGATCTTCCCCCGCCCGGGGCTGATGGTGCTGATGCCGGGGTACCTGTGGCACTCCGGGCTGCCCAACTATGCCCAGTTCAACCGCCTCGCCATCGTGGGGGACTTCATCCTGCGGGAGCACGCCACCCGCAGCACCCACGCCTTCGAGCTGGCCTTCGGGCAGGGCTGAGCCCATGCGCGTCTGTGTGCTGTGCTCGACGACCGAAGGAGGCCCCACCCCCTATGTGCCCATCTGCGACCCTGACATCGGGGCCTTCGCGCCGGAGCACACCTTCGACATCCGGTTCATCCACCCGGGCAAGGCGCAGGAGGAGCTAGGCACCCTGGCCCGCGGCGACGTCGACGTCTTCCTCAACATGTGCGACGGCGCGCCCGACCAGGCCATCGCCGGGATCGACGTGGTGGAGGCCCTGGAGCAGCTCGGCCTGCCGTTCACCGGCGCAAATTCGGCCTTCTACGCGGTCACCCGCGAGGGCATGAAGCAGACCTGCGCCGCCCTGGACGTGCCCACCCCGGCGTACGGCTTCGCCCAGAACCTCGCCGAGGCCGAGGCCATCGGGCGACGCCTGCGCTTCCCGCTGTTCGTGAAGCACCACGACAGCTACGCGAGCATCGGCCTGCGGCCCTCGTCCCGGGTTGAGGACCCCGGCGCCCTGCGCGCCGAGGCCGCCCGCCTGCTCGACCGCTTCGGCCGCGTGCTCATCGAGGAGTTCATCGACGGCGACGAGGTCTCGGCCATGGTCCTGGAGGACCCCGACGCCCCCGACGGCCTGCGGGTGCTGCGCCCCATCCGTGTGGGGTTGCCCCCCGGCGAGTCCTTCATCCACTACGCTCTCAAGGACGAGGAGCGCGCCGCCCTCGACTGGCTCCCCGTGCAGGACGCCGGGCTCATCGCCCGCATCGAGGCCGTCGTGCGGCCCCTCTTCCGGGGGGTCCACGGCCGCAGCTATGGCCGCTGCGACCTGCGCCTGGGCCGCGACGGCCGTCTGTTCGCCCTGGAGATGAACGCCAACTGTGCGATCTTCTGCATCCCCGGCACCCCGGACCACCCCTCCATCGGCGACGCCATCCTGCTGAGCGACCCGCTGGGGCCCGGGGGCTTCCTGCGCCACATCCTTCGGAACGCGCTGCGCGCAGCCGGCGGGTAGCCCCTACCGCAGGACGGGGCCCAGGTTCCGCTTCTGTCCTTGATAGTTCTCCACCCAGACGTCCCCCAGGGCGTCCCGATGGAGCACCTCCCTGCTGGCCGGGATCTTGCCCAGGTCAGTGGTGTACACGTACTGGGGCACGGCGAAGCCGGTGGTGAACCCGGTGAGCTGCTCCATGATGGCGCGGCCCTCCTCCAGGCTGGTCATGAAGTGGGAGACGCCCACCACGTCGTCACAGTGGTAGAGGTAGTACGGTCGGACGCGGATCTTCAGCAGGCCGTGCACCAGCGCGCGCATCGTGTCGATGTCGTCGTTGACCCCCTTGAGCAGCACGGACTGGTTCTGCACCGGCACGCCGTGACGCAGCAGCCGGTCGCAGGCCGCGGCGGAGGCGGGCGTGATCTCCTTGGGGTGGTTGAAGTGGGTGTTCAGCCACACCGGGTGGTGCGCCTCCAGGATCCGACACAGCTCGGGCGTGATGCGGTCCGGCATCAGCACCGGGAAGCGGCTGCCGATCCGGATGACCTCGACGTGGGGGATGGCGCGGAGGTTCTCCAGGATGAACGCGATCTTCTCGTCGGGGTACACCAGCGGGTCCCCGCCGGTCAGCAGCACATCCCGGATCTCGGGGTGCGCGGCGATGTAGGCGAAGTCCGGCTCGAACGAGCGGGCCTCCTTCTCCTCGAAGTAGGTGCCCTGCTGATCGGTGGTGTGGAACTTCCGTGTGCAATGCCGGCAGTACACCGGACAGACGGCCGTGACGAGGAACACCACACGATCCGGGTACTTGTGGATGACCCGGTTGGTCTTCCGGTAGACCCGGTCGCCCACCGGATCGACCGTGGCGGTGGGCCCGGGGGTCAGCTCGGCGAGCCCCGGCACGGCCTGGAGCCGGATCGGGCAGCGCGGATCGTGCGGGTCCATGAGCGAGGCATAGTGCTGGGTGATGCTCCACCGATACCGTCCCTTGCACCGCAGGATGGCCTCCTCCTCCTCGGGCGTGACGTCGATCCACGCCCGGAGCTGCTCCAGGGTGGTGATGCGGCGGGCCATCTGCTTGCGCCAGTCCCCCCAGTCCTGGGCGGCGGGGCGGCTCACGGCGTCCTCGTGTGCGGGGGTGTCTGTCATCGGTTCCCTCCAGGCGCGGTGAGGCCCCAGCGGCGAGCGGCGTGCTCCACGATGGCCAGGATGAGGTCATCGTACGTCATGCCGGCAGCGGTGGCCTCGAAGGCGATGTCGCTCCAGTTGCGGAAGATGCCCGGGAGCGCGTTGACCTCCAGGACGTAGGGGCGGAGCCCGTCCTCCACGTCCAGGCGGAAGTCCACCCGCGCGTAGTCCCGACAGCCCGTGGCCACGAAGGCGGCGCGGGCCAGGCGGGCCAGCTCCTGATCCAGGGCCGGCGGGAGGGGCGCGGGGCAGGACCAGTTCTGCCCGGACGCCCACCCCCACGGGATGCTGGACTTGATCTCGTGGGTGTACACGCCGTCGTCGCTGCCTCCGAACAGGATCTCGAAGGGCGGAAGGGCTGTGACGCCGCCCCCCTCATCCCCGGGCCCGATGCGGTTGCCGAGCAGCCCCACGGTGACCTCCCGGCCCCGGATGAAGCGCTCCACCATGGCCGGCTGACCGTAGGTGGACAGCACCCAGGCCACCCGCGCGCGCAGCTCCGGCGCGCTGCGGACGACGCTCTCGTTCGTCACGCCCTTGCTGGAGCCCTCCCGCACCGGCTTGACGAACAGAGGAAAGCGCAGCGCCGGATCGAGCGGCTGGTCGGGGGTCTCGAAGACCTGCCAGGGGGGCACGGGCAGCCCCCGGGCGGCGAGCAGGGTCTGGGTCAGCGGCTTGTCGAGGGTCAGGGCGAGCGCGGGGATGCCCGCGCCGGTGCGGGGGATGCGCAGCATCTCCAGCAGCGCGGGCACGTGGCACTCCCGGCCCTCCCCGACGTGCCCCTCGCACAGGTTGAAGCACAGATCCGGCGCGAACGCCGGCAGCCGCTCCAGCAGGCTCAGGTCGCCCTCGAAGAGCGCAACCTCATGCCCGCCGCGCGCCAGGGCGTCGAGGATCTCCTGGAGGTCCTCGGGGTCGCCCAGCTCCACCCAGGCGTCCACGGGCTCCCCCGGGCGCCGGGGGGCGTTCTGTTTGAGGTTCTCCAGCACCGCGATGCGCACGTCAGCAGGCCTCAGGCAGCGCGGTGTACACGAGGAGGCCCTGCTCGGCCAGCGCGACGGCGGCGGCGTCGACCGGCAGCGCCCGCCCCTGGAGGATGGCCAGCGCCAGCTCGCCTTCGACGCCCACCGACGCGGACGCCCCGGTGCAGAGGTTCGCCAGCCAGAGGGTCTCCCCGAGCCGCCGCGCGACAGTGAGCGGGCCCACGCTCACCGAGGCGGAGGCCTCCAGGGGCGCCACCCGGCGAAACCGCATCGCGCCCACCACCGGCCCGCCCAGCCCGACGAACAGATCGTGCTGGGCGAGGACCCCCTCCAGCCAGGTCCGCAGCGCCGGGTCCTGGTCCAGCGGCAGCGGACGCCCGTCCAGAGGCGCCGCCTGGGCCGCGAACCAGGCCCGCTCCTCGTCGGTGAGGATGGCCCCCACGAAGTGCCCGTGCGTCGAGACGGTGCGCCCCAGCCACACGCCCCCGCCCAGCGGCGTGATCTCCAGATCGTACGGGGTGACCCGCTCGCGGTGGTCAGCGGTCGCGTCGTCGGCGGGCCGCTCCGGGCCGGTGAGGGACAGCGAGAGCCGGTACTCCCCCACCCGATCCATGCCCTGGTTCGCCCCCTCCACCCGACACCACACCTGGCTGGAGATGTCCGCCAGCTCCGGCGCCAGAGCAATGACGTCGTCGGCCCACGGCACCGGGCGCAGGCCGTAGCGCTCCAGGTCTGTGTAGATGGGCTGGCCCGGCAGCACCACGAACGCCTCGTGGCTCACCGCGAGCCCGGAGGAGGTGGCCTGCATGCGGCGCAGCCGGGAGACCGTGTGGGTGAAGCGCTCTCGGGTGTCTCCTGGAAAACCGGGGATCAACCCGACCTTCACCCGCACCCCGGCGTCCAGGAATGCCTGCACCGCCGCCAGGTTCTGCCGCTCGCTCATCCGCTTGTTCATCAGGATCAGGGTGTCGTCGTCCAGGGACTCCACGCCGATGAACACCCACACACACCCCGAGCGGCGCAGCAGCCGCGCGGTCTCCGGGTCGATCTGCGCGCGCATGTATCCGCTCCAGTCGATCCGGATCCCCCGGCTCAGGAGCCCCTCGGCGAACGCCTGCAGCCGGTTCATGCCCCCGTTCAACAGGGAGTCGGTGAACAGGATGCGCTCGGCGCCCCACCGGCGCTGCAGCGCCTCGACCTCATCCAGCGCCTTGTCCACTGTGCTCAATCGGAACCGCCGCCAGAACACCCACTCGCTGCAGAACGAGCACTTGTCCGTGCACCCCCGGGAGAGCTGGTAGGTCACCACCCGCTTGCCGCCGATCGAGTACGCCGGCAGGTGCATCTCGTCGAAGTCGGGCAGCGGCAGCTCCTTGATCTTGAGCAGAGGGCGCTCGGCGCTGTGGAAGGCGCCCTGGTCCGCGTCCCAGGTGAGCGTGCCGCCCACCGGCTCGGCCACGCCCCCCCGCGTCCACGAGAAGCCGCTGTACAGATCGTGCAGGGTCTGCTCCCCCTCCCCCACCGCGACCGCGTCGAACAGCCCGGCCTTCAGGCCGAGCTTCGCCGAGGCCACGCTCTGGGACACCTGCGGGCCGCCCGCCACGATGAACGGCGGGCGGCTGCGGCGCTTGAGGTGCGCGGCGGCCAGCATCGTGGTCAGCAGGTTCGAGGTCCACACCGAGAACCCGATGAAGCGCAGGTCCGGGAGCTGGGCGAACACCGACGCCAGCAGCCCGTCAACCCGGTGCAACCAGGCCCGCAGGTGCAGGGTGTTCAGCCCACGCTCCAGCCCGTAGCGCTCCACCACCGCGTCGGGCAGATCGAGCAGGTCGCCCCCGCGCCGGAACTGCTCCAGCATCGCGAGCACCAGGGGCAGATCGGGCACGTCCAGCACGAACGACTCCCCGAACGCCCCCATCACCCTGTAGGTGGGCGAAGTGACGTCGGGCGCGAGCAGCCGCAGGTCGAGGAAGCCCAGCTCATCGCACCCGGCCGCCTTCATGTAGGCCAGCAGGGCCGCCGCACCCGCCGGGGGACCCCAGATGTCATAGGGCGGCACGATCGCCAGCAGGTTGGGTCCAGGGGACGTTCCGAACCGCATCACAGTACAGAAGCTCCATCCGAGCGGGGGGCGTTGACGCCGAGCACAGGGGGGCCGCCGGCCGTTGCCCTCCGAGCGGGCCGACCGGGGTGGGACCATACTCCCGAGGGCTGACGGAGGTCAACGGCGAAGCCGGGCGACGTCACCGCGCTTGTTGCCGCCGGGGCGGGACCTCCCAGGTCACCTCGCCGTAGACGGTCTCCAGGAACTCCCGGAACGTGCGCGTGGTCTCCAGGTGCACGCCGACGCGGGCCAGGGCGGCGCAGGCCTCGGCCTCCCGGTAGCAGGGCACCCGGGGATCGCGGTGGTGCAGGGCGTGGTGCAGCCCGTAGATGCTCACGAAGTGGGACTGGAAGAGCCCCACATGGTCGCGGGTCCCGGTGCGCGTCCCGAAGTGATCGGCCAGCTCGCTCCACAGGCCCAGCACGGGCCGGAGCCACACCATCGGCACGAACCAATACAGCGCGAGCGGCTCCAGCGCGCCCAGCCACGCGCACACGCCCACCACAGGCAGCCAGAACAACGCCAGCTTCCCGCCCACCCGCGGGTTCTGCGCCAGCTCCTGCAGCGTCTCCCAGGTGGCCACCAGCCCGTCCACGCCGATCAAGGGGCGCACGAACACCCGCCAGGTGCGGCGCCCGAACCCGCCGGGGGCCAGCCCCATCTCCACGTTGAGGTAGTCCAGGGCATCGGGGGTGGCCGCGCCGACGTCGCGGTGGTGGATCACGTGGTCCGGCCCGTACAGCTCGAGGGCCTGGAGGTTGGGCCAGGCGAACAGCGGCTGGAGGGTCGTGTTCCATCGGCGCGTGCGGAAGAACACGCCGTGGGAGGCCGTGTGCAGGATGGCGATGAGGGCGCGCTGCCGCGTGGCGATCACCACGATCGCGGCGAGCGTCGCGAGCGGGTGGTCGAGGGCCACAGCCAACGCGATCGCAGCGGCGACGATGCCCCAGGTGCGCCCCAGCACGGAGAACGCGCGGGCGTCGCTGGAGCGCCGGAACGGCGCGAGCGTCTCCCGCACCAGCCGCCGCGGCTCGGCTGCGGTCACCCCTCCCCCACGGGCATCGCGCGCCTCAGGTGGTCGGCGAGCCACGGCGCCCGGCGGAGCTGCTCCTCGGCGCTCAGGTGTCGGAACCCCCGGATCCACGCCCCGCCGCAGTGCCCGCACTGGCACTGGAACGGGTTGGACAGCTCGATCTCGGTGGTCTGGTAGTCGAAGGTCACGTCCCCGCCCGCCTCCACGCGGTCGATGGCCACCACCAGGTCCCCGACCACCCGCGCCGAGGGCTGGCAGGAGTGGTTCAGGAAGCGCCACAGGTAGCGCCGCTGCCGATCGGCGGCGGGCAGCTCCGGCGGGATCCCGACGTGCAGGGCCGGACCGATCTGCACGGACTCGCGGGTCGGCGTGGGGGAGAGCACGCCGTCGAGGAGCAGGATGGCTTGCCCGGCGTCGACGGCCTCGGTCGCGACCAGCCCCAGCTCACCCAGGCGCAGGACCACGCGAACCTTGGGGACCACCCCCGCGCCCTCCGAGGGCCGCCGACGTGAAGCTGCTGGGATCCCCATGATGCTGCCTCCACGATGCCCCGCACGAGGGGGCAAAACCGCTACCTCACGCCAGGACTCTCTCCCGCGCGAGGCCTTCCGTCAACGCACGCTTTCGTGACGGCGCCCGCCCCCGACCGAAGGAAGTTCGGTATCCGCCGCCGAAACGGCCCGAAATCCGCAGTCTGTTCGATGGATTCCCGAATCATCGAATGAAACACTGTGGATGAGCCCTGAAACCGAAGGAGGTTCGGATGCAGCCCACCACCCTCGCCGTCCACGCGGGTCCCGACAGACCGGGCCACGCGCCCCCCATCGAGCTGTCCACCACCTGGCGCTTCGATGACCCCGCGCTGGCCGCCGCCAGCGTCGACGCCCAGGCCCACGGCGGGCCTCCGGTGGGCACCCCGGTGTATGGCCGCCTCCACAACCCCACCGTCGCCGGCTTCGAGCGCGCCCTGGCCGCCCTGGAGGGCGCGCCCGAGGCGGTCGCCTTCGCCTCGGGCATGGCGGCACTCACCGCGTGCCTGCTCGCGGCCCGGGAGCGGGGCGACCACGTCGTGGCCCTGCGCCCGCTCTATGGCGGGAGCGACCACCTCCTGGGCTCGGGGCTGTGCGGCCTCGGCCTGCGGGTCGCCACCGCGGACACCCTGGCCGAGGCCGTGGACGGGGACACCGCGCTCGTGCTCCTGGAGACCCCCGCCAACCCCACCCTCGCGCTGGCCGACATCGAGGCCGCCGTCGCCGCCGCCCGGGGGGTCCCGCTGGTGGTGGACTCCACCTTCGCCACCCCCGTGCTCCAGAACCCCCTGCGGCACGGGGCGACGATGGCGCTGCACAGCGCGACCAAGTTCATCGGCGGCCACGGCGACGCGCTGGGGGGCGTGGTGGCCTGCGACGCCGCCTGGGCGGCGGCCCTGCGGCGGGTGCGGGTGGCGACCGGCGGCTGCCTGCACCCCCTGGCCGGCTACATGCTGCACCGGGGCCTGGCCACCCTGCCCCTGCGGGTCCACGCCGCCCAGGACAACGCCCGCGTCCTCGCCCGACGCCTCGCCGCCCACCCCGCCGTGGCGCGGGTGCGCTACCCCGAGCTGCCCGGCGGCGACCCCCTCGGCCTGCTGGGCCGGCAGCTCCGCGGCGGCGGCGCGGTGCTCTCCTTCGAGCTGGACGACCGCCACCCCGGCCCCGACGCCTGGCTGCGTGCCCTCCGGCTGGTGAGCCCGGCGGTGAGCCTGGGCGCGGTCGACACCCTGGCCCAGATCCCCGCCGCCCTGACCCATCGGGTGGTGCCGCCCGAAGACCGCGCCGCCAGCGGGCTCAGCGACAGCCTCATCCGTCTGTCCGTCGGGATCGAGGACGTCGAGGATCTCTGGGCCGACCTGCGGCGCGGCCTGGAGGCAGCCGAGCGCCACGCGGCGGGTTAGCTGCGCCCGGTGCGCACCGCCGACGTCGTCATCGTGGGGGCGGGGCTGGCCGGGTGCAGCGTCGCCCGCCACCTCGCCGCCGACCACCGGGTCCTGCTGCTGGAGCAGGGCCCCCAGCCCGGCGCCGAGGCCGCCGCCCAGAACGCCGGCATGGTGCGCCGCATGGGCGAGGACCCCTACGAGCGTGCGCTCGCCATCCGCACCGTCGAGGCGCTGGCCGCCTGGGACGCCGTCCCCGGCCCCGACTTCCCCGACGGGCCCCCCTCGCGGGTCATCGGGGCGGTGCTCGCCCTGGCCCGGGACCCCGACCACCTCACCGACGCCGCCGCCCACCTGCGCGCCCGGGGCCTGCAGGTGGAGCCCTGCGACCGGCCCGCGGACCTCGCCCCCGCGCTGGCGGGCAGCCCCCTCCCCTTCGCCTGGCACCTGCCCGACGCCCGGGTGGCCGACGCCCACGCCCTGGTGATGGGGGCGCTGCGCGGAGCCCGGCGGCTGGGCGCGTCGCTGCGCTGCGGGGTGCGGGTCACCGGGCTGCGCACGTCCGGGGCACAGGTCACCGGGGTCGACACCGACGACGGGCCGGTGGAGGCGGGCGCGGTGGTGCTCGCCGCGGGGGCCTGGAGCGCGCAGCTCGCCCGCGCCGCCGGGCTCGATCGCCCCCTGGTGCCGGTGCGGCGCACGCTCCTGCACACCGCCCCCCACCCGGCCTCGGCCCCGGACCACCCCTGGACCTGGGTGGACGACGCCGGGGTCTACGCCCGCCCCGAGGCCGGCGGCTGGCTCATCTCCGGCTGCGACGAGGCGGTCGACCCCCCCGCGCCCGGACCGGGCTCCCAGGGGCCGGTCCAGGAGCTTCACCGCGCCCTGGCCGCCGACAAGCTGCGCCGCTGGCTGCCCGCGCTGGCCGACATGCGCTTCACCGGCGGCTGGACCGGCCTGCGCACCTTCGCCCCGGACCGCCGCCCCGTGCTGGGCGCGGACCCCGAGCGACCGGGGCTGTGGTGGGCGGCGGGCCTCGGCGGCTTCGGGGTCACCTGCAGCGTGGCGGTGGGCGAGGCGGTGGCCGCCTGGATGCGCGGCCACGAGACCCCCTGGCTGCACCGCGCGGGCGTCGCCCCCGGCCGCCCCCTGGCGTCCCGGTGGCTGATCCGCCCCGACGGCGACCTCCACCACGGCCGGCTGGTGACCGCCAGGCCGCCTCAGGGCTGACGCCCTACTTCTTGCCCCCACCCTGGTTGCTCCCGTCGCCGCCGCTGCCGCTCCCGGTGTCGCCGTTGCCGACCTCGACGCCGCCCATGCGGTCGATGATGTCCTGGATGGTGGTGCCGTCGACCTGGGCGGTGAGCATGAAGGTGGACACCGGTCCGGCGGCGGTGATGCGGTACTCGGCGGTGCCACCGACCACCACGCCCAGGACACGCCCGCTCACGCCGCCCTGGTAGGCGAACTCGTGGCCGAAGCCGGGCACGTCCACCGTGCTCCAGTCCACCCGGCGGGACTCGTCCAGGAAGAACGACGAGGCCACCCCGGCGTACCCGGAGACGTCCTTGGTGCCGAACACCGCGCGGACGGGCACCTCCGCGCCCAGGCTGGGGGCGAGGACCTGGTCGCCGTAGGTCCAGCGGTTCCACAGCAGGTCCAGGCCCGACTCGGCGCCGATGTACTTCCAGTGGGGGCCCATGAAGGAGCCGACCCGCAGCTCCAGCCCGGCGTCGGTGTCGCCGCTGGCGAGCACCTCGCCCTGGGCCCGGGTGCGACCGCGCCACTGGGGCAGGCCGGCGTTGACGTACTTGTACTGGTAGCCGAGCTGCCCGCCCAGCGTGGCCACGGTCTGGGTGGAGCCCGAGGACTTGTAGATCCGCAGGCCGCCGCCGGGCTGGATGTAGGGCTCCGACTCCCAGTGGGGCTTCTTGTTCTTGGCGCCCTTCTTGCCGCCCTGCTTGCCGCCGCTCTTCTGGAGGGTCGTGTGGGGCTGTCCCAGGAAGGACTGCGCCAGGACGGGGCGCTCCAGGGGGGGCAGCAGCTCGGGGGAGACCGGCGCGGCGGCGAGGGCGCTGGTGAGGAGGGCGAGGGTCAGCATGATTGACTCCTGGGCGGCAGGATAGCCCTATCGCGATCTGAGGGGTTCGACGCGAAGGCCGCGCCCCTCATTCGAGCGCGCGATACTGCGGGCTGATGAAGCCCCTCCCCAAAGGCGCCGCCCTGGCCGCGACCCTCGCGTTGGCCGCGATCGCGCTGACCGCGCTGGCCTGGGCCCACCCCGGCCTGCGGCTGGTGGACTTCATCTCCTTCTCCGCGCGGGCGCGGCGGCTGACCGAGGGCGCGGATCTCGTCCACCCGCTCTACCCGGTGGGCTACCCGGCGGCGCTGGTCGCCGTGAAGGCGCTGGTCGGCGACGCCCTGGTGGCGGGCAAGGTGATCTCGGTGGCGGCGGCGGTGGGCGCGGTGGGCGCGGCCGCGCGGTGGCTGGGTCCGGCGGCGGGGGTGTGGCTGCTGGGGCAGCTCGCGCTGCTGCGCTGGGGCAGCACCGAGGGCACCGACATGGCGGCGGCCAGCCTCGCGCTGATGTCGATGGCGTCGGCGTCCTCACGGCGCCCTGGGCTGTCGGGGGCCCTGGTGGGGGCCGCCTGCATGATGCGCTACACCGCGCTGGCGGCCGTGCCGGTGGCGGCGCTGCTGGCCGGACGGCCGTGGCGCTTTTTCGGGGTCTTCGCCCTGTGCACCGCGCCCCACTGGGCCCTGGCCCTGGCCACGGGCGCGCCGCTGCTGCCCGACCAGACCGGCAACCTGGCCATCGCCGCCGGGGAACCCACCGCGCTGTGGTCCTGGGAGACCCTGGGCCGGTGGCCGGGGGGCTTCGGCCGGGCGCTGGCGGTCTCCCTGGAGGACTGGCCGACCCGGATCGCGGCGGCGGGGCTGGTGGTGGGGCTGGTTCGGCGGGACCGCCGGGCAGTGGGGCTCGTGGCCTTCGGGCTGGCCCACGCCGCGCTCATCGGGCTGGCCTTCGCCAACCCGCGGCTGATGCTTCCGAGCGCGCTGTGCTGGGCGCTGGGGGCGACCTGGCTCGCGCCGCGCCCGTGGCTGCTGGCGGCGGCGGGCCTCGCCGTGGGTGCCCACAGCCTGCGCGCCGACTGGCCCCTGCGCCCTGACGAGGCGCAGCTTTCCGCCGTGGTCGACCGCTGCGCCACCCTGGAGGGCCCCTTCCTCACCAGCTCCCCCTGGTTCTTCCATCGTCGGGACGGCTGGCTGGAGCCCGGGGGGCTGCTGCGCCGGGTGCCGGGGCCGCCCCACCGGCTCGACCCGCCCACCCTCGCGCGCTTCGCCCGGGAGCACGGCGTCCGGCACGTCGTGCTGGATCCGGGCCGCGTCCGGGCGACCTGGCCCGCCCTCGCGCCGCTGTTGATGGGCGCCGCGGTCCAGGACACCGGCGGGCTCACCCACGTGGATGGGGTGGCCGGCTGGCAGGTCTGGGCGGCCCCGGAGTGACATCGGGCTTCCACCTCGGGCGGCGGTCAGGTATTGTCCATGCCCTCACCACCCCGGAGACCCCACCATGACGCGCACCCCCTTCCTGATGGCGACCCTCGGGCTCCTCCTGGCCGGGACCGCCTGCGACGGCGACAGCGGTGACAAGGATGGCACCACCACCGACGACACCAACACCTCCACGACCGACGACACGTCGGACACCGAGGACACCGAGCCCCCGATCCCCACCAACGAGACCGACTGCAACGACGGGGTGGACGAGGACGAGGACGGCGTCACCGACTGCGAGGACGACGACTGCGCCGCGGAGTTCCGCTGCACCTGGCCCACCTCGCTGACCCACCGCACCCAGGCCGACTTCGAGGGCAGCCGCATCAGCTGCTGGTTCGGCGGCTACGACGTGCCGGACTGTCAGACCATCCTGTCCGCTTCCCTCACCGAGTTCGAGGGCGAGGGCGACTGCGACGCCTGCGACAAGACCTTCTCCGGCCCCTTCATCGTCGACCGCGACGAGTGCTCCGAGCTGACCGGCAGCGAGGAGCCCCCGCCCACCACCGCGTGGTTCGGCTTCCGCTTCGTGTCCCCCCAGGAGCGGGTGCTCTACGCCCGCGACGAGTCCGGGGTCTGGTCCGAGGCGGTCAGCATGTCCCAGGACAACGAGGGCCGGTGGACCTGGCAGTACGACGAGACCCTGCGCGACCGCATCGACGAGTGCAGCAGCGACACCCAGGACCTCGGCGTCCTGCACTTCACGATCAGCTTCAACGACACGCCGTAGCGCTATCGGGGGTCGGCCCCCGGATCCGGGTCGACCCCGAACACGTCGAGCGGGCGCCGCAGGCCCTCCAGCGGCTGAGGCCCCAGGTCGACCAGGGTGTGGCGTTCGTCCAGCCGCTCGGCGACCGCCCGAGACAGGAGCAGGTGGCGCTTCAAGGGCTTGCAGCGCCCCTCCAGTCGGCTGGTGACGTTCACCGCCTCGCCGATGACCGTGAAGTCCAGCCGGTCCGGCGCGCCGATGTTGCCGAACTCGACGTCCCCCAGGTGCAGGGCCAGGCCGATGCGCAGCGGCGGCAGCGCCGGGTCCTGCGCGGCGTTGACCCGCTGCAGGGCGGCGAGGGCCTCCATCGCCGCCTCCATCGCGGCGTTGCAGGCCTGGGCCTGGGAGCGCAGGCCGTGGACCCGGAAGATGGCCAGCAGCCCGTCGCCGATGAACTTGAGCACCTCGCCGCCGCGCTCCTGGATGGGCCCGACCTGGCACTCGAAGCAGGCGTTGAGCTGGGCGACGAGCTGGTCCTTGGGGACCTGGTCGGAGAGCGCGGTGAAGCCCCGCATGTCGCTGGCCCAGATCACGGCGTGGATGGTCTCGATGTCGCCGCGGCGCACGTGGCCCTTGAGCACCCGCGCGCCGGCCCCCCAGCCCAGGTAGGTGCCCAGCAGGACCCCGGCGACGCGACGGTGGACGCGGATCTCCAGGAGCAGGCTGAGGATGTCGAGGGCCTCCTGGAGCAGGGCCACCTGGGCGTCGGTGAAGCCGCCGGGCTGGTCGGTGGCCCAGGTGCTGGCGCTGGTCTGCCCGCTGGAGAAGTGCATGGGCAGCGCCAGGTAGTCGGTCATGCCCTCCGCGCGCAGCTCCTCCAGGATGGGGTAGTCCAGGAGCACCCCCGGGCCGGTGAGGCGGCGGCGGATGCTGGGGGCGCCCCGCTCGATGGCCGCGACGGGGCTGCGGGTGAAGCGGGGCTGCTCTTCGATGACGTGGCCGAACTCGTGGTATTCGACCCCGGACCGATCGGCGCGCCAGAAGAACGCGATGTCCCGGACCAGCGGGTGCAGGATGCGGGCGCCCAGGGCCACCCGCTGCAGCGGCACCCCCGCCTGGACCATGCGCGCGCAGAGCTGCTCCACAAGCTCGGTGGCGTGGGGGATCGCCTTGGCGTCCTGTACCAGCCAGCGGGTCAGCGGCTCGCGGTCCATGCGGGGCCTCCCGCCCCGCAGCCCTGCGGGTGTGCCTCTCAGGACAGGTATGTCCTCAAAGTGTGCCCGTCAACGGCCATCCCCGGGGTAACCTGAGGTCCCCCACCCCGGAGAGAACGATGACCCGTCGCGCGATCCCGACTCTGCTCCTCCTCGCCGCCTGCGCCCACCCCACCCCGGATCCTGTCGCTGACGCCGGCCACGACGTCGCCGGCCTGGTCGGACAGGACTTCCGGTTCTCCGGCCTGGACTCCACCGGAGAGGCGCTGAGCTGGCGCTGGACCCTCGTGGCGCAGCCCGGCACGGCCACCCTGGCGAACGCGGACACGCCCCGGCCGACGCTGATCCCCGAGGAGCCCGGCCTGTACCGCCTGGCGCTGGAGGTCTGCGACGAGGAGGCGCGGTGCGACACCGACATCGCGGAGGCCCTGGTCGCCGACCCCTCGCCGATCTCGGGCAGCGCCCCCACCGCCGACGCCGGCCCCGACCTCTCGGCCACCCTGGGCAGCGACGTCGCGCTCGACGGCTCCAACTCCTCGGATCCCGAGGGCGATCCGCTGACCTACATCTGGATCTTCCGGACGCTGCCCGCCGGCTCCTCGCTGGTCAACGGCGACATCCGGCGGCGCTACACCGCGACCCCGGACTTCACCCCGGACGTGGCCGGCACCTACGAGCTGCGGCTCTACGTGGGCGAGGACACCGGCTTCGACCTCGACATCGTCGCGGTGACCGTCACCAGCGCCGGGAACAACGCCCCCGTCGCCGACGCGGGCGGGGACCGCACGGTGGCGCTGGCCGACGGCGCGGTCTCGATGGACGGCAGCGGCTCCTCCGACCCCGACGGCGACGCCCTGAGCTACCGCTGGGCGTTCCGCACCCTGCCCGCCGGCTCGTCGCTGTCCAACGGCAGCTTCTCCGACCGCTTCTCGGCCACCACCACCTGGACCCCGGACGTCGCGGGGGACTACGAGGTGAAGCTGGTGGTCGATGACGGCGCGGCCGACGACAAGGACTTTGCCTGGATCACCGTCACCGACGGCAACAACGCCCCCGCCTGCGACGCCGGGCCCGTCCAGTCGCTGATCCTGGGAGACGACGCCCAGATGGACGGCAGCGGCTCCTCCGACCCCGACGGCGACGCCCTGACCTACATCTGGAGCCTCAAGACCGTGCCCTCCGGCTCCGCGCTCACCAACGCGGACATCATGCGCCGCTACCTGGTGGACGCCTGGTTCACGCCGGATGCAGCCGGTGACTACACCGTCAAGCTCTACGTGGATGACGGCGTCGACTTCGACCAGTGCACCACGACGGTCACGGTGAGCAGCGGGGCCAACACCCCGCCGGTGGCCGACGCCGGGGCCGACCAGGAGCTGCGCCTGGGCGGCACGGCCAGCCTGGACGGCAGCGGCTCCTCCGACCCCGACGGCGACGCCCTGAGCTACCGCTGGGCCTTCGACACCCTGCCCGGGGGCTCGGCGCTCACCAACAGCGACATCACCGACCGGCTGTCGGCCTCCGCGAGCTTCACCCCGGACGTGGCGGGGACCTACACGATGAAGCTGGTGGTCGAGGACGCCTCGGACCTGGACCGGGACTACGTGGACGTCACCGCCTACACCTACACCTTCGACGACGACGTGCAGCCCATCCTGGACAGCAACTGCATCAGCTGCCACGGCGGCTCCAACCCGATCCGGGGCCTGGCGCTGGACGTGGGGGCCTACAACAACATCGTGAACGTGGCCTCGGGCCAGCTCCCCTCGATGGACTTCATCGAGCCGGGGGACTCGTTCAACAGCTACCTCTACCACAAGATCCTGGGCACCCAGTCCATCGTCGGGGGCAGCGGGCTGCAGATGCCGCGCAACCAGACGCCGCTGACCTCCGCGGAGCTGACGCTCATCGAGACCTGGATCAGCGAGGGCGCTCGGGAGAACTGAGCGGTCACATCTCTGTCACAGACCCCTCCTTCGCTGCGTATCTTCGGGCTGGACGTTCACTCCAGCCCGAGGTTCTCATGCGTCTACGACTCCTGCTGCCTGCGCTCACCCTCGCTGCCTGCGCCCCCTCCGAGCTGTCCGCCCCGCCCGCTGCGGACGCCGGCTACGACGTCGCCGGCACCCTGGGCGACGCCTACCGGTTCTCGGGGCTCGACTCCGAGGGGGACGCGCTGTCCTTCCGCTGGGCGGTCACCTTCGCCCCTGAGGACGCGGTCTTCACCCTGGAGGGCGCCGACACCGCCCGGCCCACGCTGCTCCCGGAGACCCCCGGCCAGTACGGCCTGACCCTCGAGGTCTGCGACGCCGCCGACCGCTGCGACGACGACGTCGCCTTCGCCCTGGTGGCGATGATGTCGACGGTCTCGGGCGCCCCGCCTGTCGCGGACGCCGGCGCCGACCTGTCCGTCGCGCTCAGCGACACCGCCCAGCTCGACGGGTCGGGCTCCTTCGACCCGGAGGGCGACGCCATCACCTACAACTGGCGCTTCCGCAGCGTGCCGGCCGGCTCCAGCATCACCGACAGCGACCTGCGTCGGCGCTACCGGGTGGACGCCTGGTTCATCCCGGACCTGGAGGGCACCTATGAGCTGCGCCTCTACGTGGGGGACGGCACCAGCATCAGCCTGGACGACACCGTCGTCACCGTGGGCCCGGCCAGCAACGCCGCACCCACCGCGGACGCAGGCGCCGACCAGACCGTGGGCGTCGGCGAGACGGCGACCCTGGACGGGAGCGGCTCCTCCGACCCCGACGGCGACGCCCTGAGCTACCGCTGGGCGTTCCGCACCCTGCCCGCCGGCTCGTCGCTGTCCAACGGCGACATCATCGATCGCTTCGACGTCACCGGCGCCTTCGTGCCCGACATGGTCGGGGACTACGAGCTCAAGCTGGTGGTCGACGACGGGCAGGAGCTCGACAAGGACTTCGTCTGGGTGACCGCCGCGGTGCTGAACCACGCGCCGGTCTGCGACGCCGGGCCCGACCAGACCGTCGACCTGGGGGACGACGTGGACCTGGACGGCAGCGGCACCTACGATCCCGACGGCGACAGCCTGGTCACGATCTGGAACTTCCGCACCCTGCCCGCGGGCTCCGCCCTGACCAACGGCGACATCAGCGGGCGCTACCGCACCGACGGGCACTTCACGCCGGACGTGGCGGGCATCTACAACCTGCGCTTCTACGTGGACGACGGGGTCGACTGGGCCCAGTGCTACGTGGACATCGAGGTCCTGGCGCCCAACGACCCGCCGGTGGCCGACGCGGGCGTCGACGTGACCATGCCCCCGGGCGCGACCGTGGTCCTGGACGCCTCGGGCAGCTCGGACCCCGACGGCGACACCCTGACCTACGCCTGGACGCTGGACAGCGCGCCGTCCGACTCCGCGCTGACCAGCGCCGACATCGTGAACGCGAACACCGCCTACGCGACGTTCACCCCGGACGTGACCGGGGACTACACGTTCACGCTCACGGTCGACGACGGGCGGGAGACCGACGCCGACACCAAGTACGTCAGCGTCCAGACCTATGATTTCAGCGACGTGCAGGCCATCTTCCAGCAGCGCTGCAGCTCCTGTCACGCCGGCTCGAACCCCTCGGCCAGCCTGGATCTGGTGTCCAACGACGCCTACAGCAACATCGTCGACCAGCCCAGCCTCGAGCTGCCCTCGATGGACCTGATCGAGCCCGGGGACTCGGCCAACAGCTACCTGTTCCACAAGATCTCGGGCACCCAGGCCACGGTCGGCGGCAGCGGCGCGCGCATGCCCCGCACCGGCTCGGCGCTCACCACCCAGCAGATCGCGCTCATCGAGACCTGGATCGACGAGGGCGCGCCGGAGTAGCGCTCAGCGCCCGGTCAGCAGCGCCGGGTCCTCGATGTCCGTGGGCTGGCAGCCCTCCACCGCCCGCAGCGGGTTGCAGCGGGAGGGCTGCCCGTCCGGGATCCGCACCACGTAGCCGGTCTCGGGGTGCGGCTCGGGGAAGTCGGTGGAGACGAAGTGCGCGCCGCTGGCCAGGGCCTGCTCGGCCTGGGTGGTGTCGTTGGCGCGGGCCTGCTCGCCGCCGGAGTCGGTCCGGGTGCGGACCAGGTGCCCCAGGCCGACGACGTCGGGGATGCGCGGGTCCCACGGGTCGTTCATCGCGTGGAAGACGGCCACCGGGTTCGCCGTGTCGCCGCCGCCGTCGGGGAAGATCAGCCGCCCGGCGGTGGTCGTGTCGCCCTGGGTGTAGAGGTGGCGCCACTCCGCGCCGGTGTGCAGCACCCACATGGCGGTCCCCCGGGTCTCGCCCAGGGTGGGCCAGCCCTCTGCAGCGACGGCGTCGGCGAGGGAGGCGTGGCCGCGCTGCACGTCGTCCGGGGTGAGCAGCCGGTCCCGGGGCCAGCAGGTCAGCAGGTCCTGCTCCATGGTGTCCAGGCGGGTGAGGGCCTCCTCCGGGGTGTCCGGGACGACGTCCCCCACCTCGAGGAGGGTCAGGATGGGGTGGTGGCCCGGGTGCTGCTCGGACCAGGACCACATGGTGCAGGCGCAGTCCGCGAGGGTCTCGCAGGTGGTGCCCTGGTCGATGAGGGCGATGTGGAAGACGTCGTAGTCGTCGCGGTCCTCGCTCCACCACACGTCCAGTTCGAACTGGCGCACGCCGACCTCGCCGAGCTGCTCGTCCAGCGGGCGGTGGGTGTACTGCCACTCCGGGTGGCCCAGGGTCTGGACGTGGAAGCTGTTGTGGGTGCCGACGGCCTGGAGATCCGCGACGGTGAGCACGTCGTCCAGGCGGTGCTGGACGTCCAGGGGGGCAGAGTCCGTGGGCGCGTCACCGTGACAGCCCAGGACCAGGAATGTGACAAGAAGCGGGCAGCGCACCCCCCGATCCTATCACCGCTCGGCGTCGACCTCGCAGCTCCCGCTGTTGACGTAGAAGCCGGTGGCGTCGCCGCCCAGCTCATCGTCGTCCAGATACCAGGTGAGCGAGAGGCTGAAGCACTGGGCCATCTGGCCGTTCACCGTGCAGTCGGAGGCCTCGAAGTCCGGATCGATGGCGTCGCCCTTGGCCTTGTCGTGCTCGACGTCCAGGTTGAACTGCACGTCGAGGTCGTTGCCCTGATCGTCGCTGTAGACGACGCTGCCGCTGCCCTCGTACTCGTACTCATCCTCGGTCTCGGTCAGGGTGAACTCGAGGGGCAGCGGGAAGCCGTCGCAGGTGACGTCGCCCGCCCAGTCCCCGGCCATCGAGGGGCCGGCGCACGCGGTGAGCAGGGCGAGGGCGGGGATGAGCAGCGCGAGTCGCACAGGGACCTCCGTCTTGTCCTCGTCAAGTGTCCTGTTGCCAGGGAATGTCAAGGATCCGAGCCCGGACATCCGATGGTAGATTCCAACCGCCCCATTCCCGGAGTGAGACATGCGCAAGTCCATCGCCCTGCTCGGCCTGCTCGGTGCCCTGGCCCCCGCCTGCGGGGACAAGGACGCCACGTCCACCGATGACAGCACCACGCCCGCCGACGACACCAGCAGCGAGGGCGACGACACCGGGGAGACCCAGCCCCCGCAGGACCAGGACCGGGACGGGCACTACGACGACGAGGACTGCAACGACAACGACTACAGCGTGTTCCCCGGCGCGCCGGAGCGCTGCAACGGGATCGACAACGACTGCGACGGCGCGGTGGACGAGGACTTCGACGCTGACGGGGACGGCTATCTTCACGCCCTGACCTGCCCCGACGGCGACGACTGCGACGACAACGACCCGGACATCCACCCCGGCGCCGAGGAGATCCCCTACGACGACATCGACCAGGACTGCGACGGGGCGGACCTGCTGGACGCGGACGGCGACGGCTTCCGGGGCGCCGAGGCCGGCGGCAACGACTGCGACGACACCGACGCCACCGTCTACCCCGGCGCCGAGGACGTCGCCCTCGACGGCATCGACCAGGACTGCGACGGCGAGGACAACATCGACGGCGACGGCGACGGCTACGGGGACGAGGCCTACGGCGGCGACGACTGCGACGACGCCGACCCGGCCATCAACCCCGGCGCCCTCGACTGGTCCAATGACGGCCTGGACACCAACTGCGACGGCGACGACGACACCCTGCACGCCCTGCGGGACGCGACGATGACCATCACCGGGTCGGGCAGCTTCTCCGACCTCGTGGGGCGCGGTCTGTCCCTGTGCGATCTCGACGAGGACGGGCTGGCCGACCTGGTCGTGGCCGCGCCCTTCGGCTCCAGCAGCTACCCCGGCTACGTCGGGGTCTGGTACGGGTCGAGCTGGTCGACCTGGACCGCCGGCATGACGATGTCCGACGCCGACACGCTCATCGAGGGCGACACCTACGGCTTCATCGGCTTCAACGCCGTGTGCGCGGACTTCGACGGCGACGGGCACGACGACATCGCGCTGGAGCGGGGGGAGATCCTCTACGCCGCCCTGGCCATCGACACGAGCTTCGGGGTGCTCTTCTACTACGGGGACGGCCAGCAGCTCGACGCCTCCCTGGGCGAGGGCGACGCGGACGCCGAGCTGAGCCTGCCCTTCGTGGTGCCCGACGCGGGCACGGTCTACTCCAGCCCCATCGCCACCGGAGACGTCGACGGCGACGGCGCGACCGACCTCGTGCTGTCCTACGGCACGTCCGCGGCGAGCACCTTCGACGGCGAGGAGCGGGTGCTGGTGCTGCCCGGCGACGCCTACAGCGGCCAGGTGGACATGGTCGACGCCCTGACCGCGATCCTGGCCTCCGACCAGCCCTATGAGCTGACCGAGGCCCAGGTGCTCGCCGACCTCAACGGCGACGGCCGCGCCGACCTCGCCCTGCTGTCCTCCAGCTACACCAGCGACTACACCGGGGACTCTGCGGACACCGGCCCCTTCGAGTACGAGGGGCGCGCCCAGTTCCTCACCGCCGTGGACGGGGCGGGCACGGCGGACGCGTCAGACCTGCGCTACGCCAGCCAGGTCGGGACGCACAACAGGATGCTGTACGGGCTGCGCATCGCGGAGGGCGACTTCGACGGCGACGGCGTGCAGGACATCGTGGTCTCCACCCTGGGGGAGGACGACGCCGGGCGCGCGAACGCGGGCGGGCTCTTCTTCTTCTCAGCGGGCGCCGCCGACCTGACCGGTGACGACCTCGACCCTGCCGCCACCGCGGACGCCGTGGTGTACGGCGACACGGAGTACAGCTACCTGGGCTACCGCCTGAAGACCGTCGGGGACATGGACGGCGACGGGTGCGACGACCTGCTGGTCGCCGAGCCCGGCGGGGCCATCTCGAACGTCGGCGTGATCTACCTGGTCAGCGGCGCGCTGCTCTCCGGCGAGCTCGACGACCTGGACGACACCACCCTGCTCACCTGGCGGGGCAGCTCCAGCGACGAGTTCAACGGCTTCGACCTGGCCGGAGGCCGGGACATCGACGGCGACGGCATCGCTGACGTCGTCATCGTGGCCGGCGGCTGGGACAGCGCGAACAGCTCCAGCTACAACTCCGGCAAGGTCTACATCTACCTGTCGTCGGAGTTCTGACGGCGGGTGGCCACCAGGCCGAGCAGGAGCAGGCCGAAGGCCGCGAGGGGGCCGGGCGCGGGGGTGCTCGCGCAGCCGCAGTTGCCCTTGAGGTCCACGGTGCCGCTGTTGTTGCCGCCCGGGTCGAGGCCGGTGTCGTCGCCAGCGCCGAAGTCCTCATCGCAGGCGTCGCCGATGCCGTCGTCGTCCTCGTCGGCCTGGTCGGTGTTGGGCTCCAGCTCGCAGTTGTCGACGTCGTCGGCGACCTCGTCGTCGTCGGCGTCGAGCCAGAAGACCTCGAGGTTGTCGGCCCAGGCGTTGGTGTTCCCCCAGCCGCCGTCGTAGCCGGAGTTGTAGGAGTAGAGGCCCACCATGCCCGCCGGGAGGGGGTCATCGTCGGTGTGGGACATGACCTCACGGCCGTCGAGGGCGAAGGTGACGTTGCCGTCGTCCATCGTCACCTCGAACGCCAGCTCCTGCTCCACCTCCCAGTCCACCGGGCCATCGGTGAGGATCTCAGGGTCGCCGTCGACGACCTTGATCAGGGCGCCCCAGGGCTCGTCCGGGTCGCTCATGGGCGGGGGCGCGCTGTTGGCGGTGACGATGAGCATGTAGAAGTTGTCGCGGCCGTCGTGGTTGAAGACCACGCCGATGGTGTCGTCGTCCTCGTTGACCCAGTCCACCGTGAACGCCACGTCCTGGATCGCGTCGCCCCGGACGATCCAGTTGTCAGCGGGGGAGCCGTCACCGTACCGGTCGAAGTCGCCGACGTTGTCGTCGGTCGCGACGTAGACCACGCCCTCCGCCACGTACCAGGGGTCGTCGTCGTAGCCGCCCTCCCAGTCGTCCCGGCCCACGAGGTCGCCCTCGTCCAACGAAAAATCAGCGTCCCAGGCGGGGATGGTCCCGGCGATGGCGGGGGTCAGCAGCGCGAGCAGCATGGTAGGGCTCCGGGGAACATGGGAGGTGGGTGTACCCGATCTATGTGACCAATCGCGCGCCGGGCGTTCGTCAAGCGTATGTCAGGGTCGAGCCTGAACCCTGCTGATCGGGCGCATCGCCCGGACGACGCCGCGCGCAGCGGCCCCGCGCCTGGGGTAGTCCGAGCACACCACCAGCTCGCCCACCGCGCCCCGCTTGCTGGCCTTGGCGTTCACGTTGCGCCGGGCCTGCACCTCCTCCAGGTGGAAGCCCGCGTACAGCTCGCGCACCAGGGGGGTGTCCGAGTTCGACAGCATGACCTGGACGCCGCGCTCCGAGAGCCGACGGAACAGCGCGGCGAGGCGCTCCTGGTCCGCGAGCCCGAAGCCGTCGGCGACGTAGCTGGTGAAGGACGCGGTCGGCGTCAGGGGCACGTAGGGCGGGTCGAAGTACACGAAGTCCCCGGCGCGGGCGCGGTCGGCCGCCGCCTCGAAGTCCTCGTGGACCAGCGCCACGCCCTGGAGCACCCGGGAGCAGCCCTGGAGGTTCTCCTCGTCGCAGATCACCGGGTTGGTGTAGCGGCCGAAGGGCACGTTGAACTTCCCGGAGCGGTTCACCCGGTACAGGCCGTTGAAGCCGGTGCGGTTGAGGTAGATGGTGCGCCCCGCCCGCTGGTGCAGCGGCGCGCCCGCGCTGTCCCAGGCCCGCATGGCGTAGTAGTAGTCCTGGTCGTAGACGTGCCGGCGCAGCTCGCGCACCAGCGCGTCGACGCCGTCCCGCACGGCCGTGTAGCAGTCCACCAGCTCAGCGTTGGCGTCGCTGAGCGTCGCGTTGTCCGGTTGGAGGTGGAAGAACAGCGCGGCGCCGCCCACGAAGGGCTCGAAGTAGTGGTCGAAGCGGCGCGGCAGCAGCGCCTCCAGCTCGGGCAGGAGCTGGCGCTTGCCGCCGACCCACTTCAGGAAGGGACGAGGAACGGCTCGCCGACTCCGGTCGCACTTCGCCATTCTACGAGCACTTACAGCATCAACTTTCATTACAACCTCAGCAGTACTCTTGACGTGACAATATCTGAGCGATGCTGAGGTTGGCAAGCTGGTTGGGCGCGAAGGGGGCGCTGCGGGGGACCGTCAGAGGGGCGCGTCCTGCTCCCAAGGCCTTGAAAGGGCTCGGTAACCTCCGACGTGCTCCCCGCTGTTCGTGAAGAAGGTCCCCGCGCGCCGCAGCGCGGCCCGCGTCGCGCGGGTGGGCTTGCAGGAGACCTCCAGCGCCCGGACCCTCAGCGCGCGCAGCGCGTCGTCGCTGATCGCCGAGGCGTCCACCTCCTGGGCGAAGGCGAGCGTCTTCAGGGTCGGGCTGGCCGCGAGCCCGGCGAGCATCGCGTCGGTCAAGGGCGCGCTCATCCCCATCACGTCAAGCTGCTGCAGCGCGGGCGCCCGCCCCATGGCGGTGAAGCCCGCCGCGCTGACCGCGCCGAGGTCGAGGAGCAGGTGCTCCAGCGCAGGCAGTCCGCCGAGGCGCTCCAGGGCGTCGTCCTCCAGGGGGATGCCACGGACGCCGAGCCCCTTCAGGGAGCGCAGCCCGGCCAGCGCGCCGACCCCGGCCGAGCCCAGCCCCTCGCAGCCGCCGACCGAGAGCCGCTCCACCGACGAGGCGAGCAGGGGGCCCAGCGCGTCCGGCTCCAGCGCACACCACGACAGGTCCAGCTCCTTGAGCGACGGCATGTTCGCGAGGATGCCCGTGACCTTGGGGGTGAGGCCCGGGAGGCTGCTGAGCCCCAGCGCGGTCAGGTGGTCCAGCTCGGTGAGCGGCCACAGCGACCGGTCGGCCAGCGCCTCGTGCCCGCCCAGGTCCAGCCAGCGCAGGTGACGCAGCCGCGCGATGGCGCTCACCGACGCGCGGGTCAGGCTGAACCCGTCGTCAAACGCAGGTGGGGGCTCCAGGGCGGTGACGCCGGGCAGGCCATCGGGCAGGGCGCGCACGGCGCGGTCGTCGGTGGCCAGGGCGTCGTCGATCTCGACGTGCAGCTCTCCCCCCAGCGCCCCCAGCGGGGCCTGCTCGGCGACGTCCCGGGGGTGGCGCACCTTGAGGGACAGCGCCTGGAGCCGGGGGAGCCCAGCCAGGGCCTCAGCCTCCGCCCGGCTCAGGGGACGGCTGACCGCCAGCCGCTCCAGGGCGGACGCCCCTGCCAGGCCCGCGTAGACCCCACGGCGCACCATCGTATCGTCATGGTGGTTCAGCTGAAGCGCCCGCAGGCGAGGCATCCGCGAGAGCGCCTGGAGCGCGGTCGTGGTGACGCGCTGCCGGAACAGCTCGACAGACTCCAGGTCCTCGAAGTGCTCCAGCGCTGTGAGGGCCGGCGCGTCGAGATCGTAGCAGGCGCCGACGCGGAGGTGACGCAGGCGCAGCCCGCGCAGCGGCGCCACCGAGGTCAGCGCCGGGACGCGCCACAGGGTCAGGCTGCGCAGGGGGAGGTCGGCCAGCGCGGCCAGCCCCGCCTCGGTCAGCGCGTAGGCGTCGCCGAGCTCCAGCGTCTCAAGCGCCGGGGCGACGGCCACCAGGGCGCGCAGCCCCGCGTCGGTCAGCCGCTTCGCAGAGCCCAGGCGCAGGGTGCGGAGGTGGCGCAGCCGCTTGAGCTGCTTGATGCTGGCGTCCCCGAAGGTGCTCGGGGAGCCGTACGAGCGGTACGCCACCTCCTCGACGTCGTCCGGCAACGCGCCAAGCTCCGATATGAGGTAGACACTCACGGCGGCCTCCAGCACCCCGGCATGGTATCGTGGCCCCACCCCGGAGGTGCAGGATGCCCAACGGAACCGACCTCGCGCCCTACGTCTTCGGCGCCTTCATCGTGCTCTTCGCGCTCTACGCCTGGGGCCGTTAGTACCCCCACCCCGCAGTTCCTGCCGAGTACCGGTAGAACCTGGTGGGTCCTCCGTGTCGTCCGGCGAACCGCCGCGTGTCAGGACACGTCAGGCGAGCCGGGCGGCGCGGAGGGCGTGCCAGGGGCAGCGCAGACTCGGCAGGCACTACGGGGTGGGGGTACGATAGGGTCACTCCACCGAGCGGAAGCCCTTCGTGTTGTGGCTCCCATCGCAGTAGGGCTTGTTGCCCGAGTTGCCGCACCGGCACAGCCACAGGGTCTCGCTGGTGTCCGCCGCGCGTCCGCTCGCCGCGACCAGGGTGCAGGGCCCGGCGATCTCGTAGGGGCCGCCTTCGAACGCCGTGACCGTGACCTTGCCCCCGCGGGGCGGCTCCCCGGCGTCGCTGTTCACCGGCCCGGCGTCCTTGAAGCGCAGGCGGACATGGGTGTTGTCGCAGTAGGGCTTGTTCGCGGAGGCGCCGCAGCGACACAAGGCCGCCCGGTTGTGCACCGCGCCGTCGATCTCGAACGTGCCGCGCAGGAAGAGCGGCCCGTCGGGGGAGACCAAGACGGTGTTCGCGGCGGGACCAGGCTCCTCGACCACCTGGCCGCCCCGCTCCAGGCGCAGCGCGCCGGAGGGGCAGCGCGCGACCACGGCGGCGACCTCCTCGGGGCTGGCGTTGTCGGGCTCGATCCACTTGTGGCGCTTGCCGTCGAACAGGCTGCGCCCGGCTCGACCGCACTCTGCCGCGTGCATGCAGCGGGCGCGATCGTAGAGGACCGAGACCTCGCGGCCGGGGTAGCGGGTGGTTTGAGGCTGGCGTGCGGCGTCGGGGTCGTAGTCGTGGAAGGTGTCGTCGCTCATGGGGGGCTCCGGCCAGGGTGCAGCGTGCAGCATACCGGAGCGCGCCGGGCGCGCGGCCCCTGCAGCGCATGCCACCCCGACGACGCCCGTGCTATCGGTTCTTTGGAAACGAGGTCTGCTTCATGCGCGCGCTCCTGCCCCTCCTGTCCTTGTCGCTGATGGCCTGCGACCCCTCCAGCCTGATCTGGCCGCCCCTCAAGGAGGGCCCCTACGTCGTCGAGCTGATGGCCATGACGATCAACGAGTGCGAGTTCGCCGAGGAGAGCGTGGGCATCGGCGCCCTCGACGCGGTGGAGCTGCGCTGGGACAACGAGCTGGTCATCTTCTCCAACGAGGTCGGCGAGGGCACCTACCTCTGGAACGGCGAGACCTTTGAGGCCCTCGGCTACCAGGAGTCGGCCCTCGACGACACCTGCGTGTTCACCGGCGAGTCCTTCCTGGTCGGCGAGCCCTTCAACCGGGAGACCTTCGGGCTGTTCGACAACATGCGGGTGACCTGGGAGGGGAGCTGCGAGAACTGGTACATCCCGGCGAACCCCTGCACCGTCGAGTTCGCCTGGGAGGGGCGGTACCAGGGAGGCTGAGCGGGATCCGGTATCATCGGGGCGCACACGCTCCCCCGGACTGCCCCCATGAACCTCGCGATGCCCTTCGCTGGTGAGGCCCTCCCCCTCCTCCGGGCCATGATGTCCGTCGCGATGGCAGACGGCGTGCTCGACGACCGCGAGCGCGCGCTGCTCGACTTCTGCGCCCGGCTCTACCGCGCCGACGTCGTCGTCGAGGAGCTTGAGCCCATCGACCCGACGGCCCTCGCCGCCCAGCTCGACGACGTCGAGCAGCGCCGCAGGCTGCTCCAGCAGCTCGTGGTGATGGCGATGACCGACGAGGAGGTCCACCCCAACGAGCTGGCGACCCTGCAGGGCTTCGCCGCCGCCCTGGAGGTCGAGGAGCCGCTGCTGGAGACCCTGCGCCTGCTGGTCGACGGGCACAAGCGCCGCATGGCCTTCGACATGATGCGCAAGTCCTTCATCGCCAAGCACTTCCAGGAGGTGCGGGCCCACGAGGGGCTGGGCGCGTACTGGCGCATCGGCAAGGCCTTCGCCGGCCTGGCCGACGCCGAGACCGCCGCCCGCTACCAGGCCCTCGGCGCCATGCCCGGGGGCACCCTGGGGCGCGCCTACTTCGAGCACTGCCGGGCCCACGGCTACCCCCTGCCCGGCGAGCGTGGCGGCGCCCCGGAGGCGATGATCTTCCACGACCTGGGGCACGCCCTGACCGGGTACACCACCGACCCCGCCGGAGAGATGCAGATGGCGGCGTTCGAGGCCGGCTACATGGGCGAGGACGGCTTCTCGGTCACCGTCTTCGCCCTGCTGCTCTTCCACCTGGGCCAGGAGCTGGGCACCGACGCCCGCCCCGAGCGCGGCTTCTTCGACCCCGAGCGCTGGCAGGCCGCCTTTGAGCGCGGCCGCCGCATGCTCGTGGACCTGCGCCGCTGGGACCCGAACCCCCACTGGCTCAAGCCCGTGCCCCAGGTCCGCACCGAGCTGGGCGTCGGGGCGGCCTAGTCCCAGGCGTCGGTGGTGCCGAACCAGTAGTCGGCGTAGGCGCTCGGCGGGTCGAAGTCCACGGGCAGGGTCTCCGCCACACAGGAGGTGTCGGGGGTCGCGGTCGGGTCCTCCAGGAACGCCGCCATGATCTGCCCCCCGCACAGGGTCCCGTCCGCCGTCGGCGAGTCCCCGGAGACGTTGTGCGCCGAGGACGGGAACACCACGTAGTGCTGGTTCGGCCCGTCGAGGTGGTCGGCGAGGTCGCGCGCCCAGACCTCGGCGGTCACCGGGTCCAGGGCGCCCTGGAGCATGAGCACCGGCGTGTCGGTCTCGGGGAAGACGTCGTCGTGGGCGGGGTCGCTGTAGGCCGGCCACCGCGCGGCCAGGTCGGCGCGGGTGTAGCCGTACTGCTTGGCGACCAGGGCCTCGGCGTAGAGGTCGTCGTAGTAGCCGTAGAGGTCGACCCCGTCGAAGTCCGGGTGGGTCCACATCTCCGAGGACACGACGTGGTGCTGGAGCAGCATCGAGTAGCTGTCGATGTCGAAGGCGCCGCCGCTGCCGAACAGCGCGGTGTAGAGGTGGACCAGCGCGGTCTCATCGGCCGGCGCGCAGCGCTCCAGCCGCGCGGTCGCCGCCGGGATGACCGACATGCCAGCGCGGCTGTACATCAGGTAGGCGAAGATGATGCTGACGACGTCGCTGCTGAGCCCCTGCGAGGTGCAGTGGCCGGCGTCCACCATCGCATAGACCTCGCGCAGGCGCCCCCAGGGGTCCTCGCCCAGGCGCTCGCGGCACAGGGTGTCCTCGGCGCAGAGGTCGAACAAGGCGTGCGCCGCCGCGTCGGTGTTGGCCTCGGCATAGATCATGGTGCCGTCCGCCGGGAAGATGCCCTCGATCACCACCCCGTCGAGCAGCTCGGGCGCCAGCAGCAGCACGCGCTGGGCCCAGTAGGTCCCGTAGCTGCCGCCCCACACGTACACCGGGACCCCGTCGATCCGGGAGCCCCGGATGAGGTCGATGACGTCCTGGGCGGACGCGGTGGTGCCGTAGGCGTCGGGGCGGTCGCCCAGGGTGTCCTGGAAGTCGGCGATGCAGGCGTCCATCTCCTCGTTGAGGATCGAGGTGCCCCCAGGGGAGTTGCGCAGCTCCGCGGGGCAGCCCATGCGCTCGGAGTAGCCCGTGCCCCGGTGATCGATCGTCAGGACCTCGACCCCCGGGAACCACTCGGCGAAGCGGGCCATCAGGCCCGGCAGGCGGATGACCCCGGAGCTGCCCGGCCCCCCGTCCAGCAGCCAGAGCTGGGCGACCGGGTCGTCCCCGGCCCTCAGCCGCTTGGCCGCGATGTCGATGGTGCGGTCGTCGTCGGGGTCGTCGCGGAACAGGGGCAGCGCGGTGGTCGCGCACTCGGCGAGCCCGTCGTCCTCGCCCTCCACCAGCGAGCACGGGGCCCACTGCACGTCGACGATCGGGTCCTCCACCGTGGCGGTGTCGTCTTCCGTGGGGTCGATGTCATCGGAACAAGCGAGGGTCAACAGCGCGAGCAGAGGGGTCATGGGGAGATCTCCGAAGGGTTTCGTACTTGATGTCCCCTCGGAGGCTACGACCGTTAACGTAGCCCTCTACAAGACCCAGAGGCTCATGACGACGTCCTGCCACTCCTGGAACGCGCAGGGGGCGGCCACGCCCTCTTCGTCGGCCCAGGTGCCGTTGTTGCAGGTGGCGTTGAAGCAGTTGCAGCTCCCCATGCGGATGGAGCAGTAGTTGCCGCTGTTGTTCTGGCCGATGCCCAGGGAGCAGTTGTTCTCGGTGTGGCCGCTCAGGGGCGTGGTCAGGGTCGCGTCGGTGTAGGCGACGCCGCAGTCGTCGTCGTGGACGCGGGGGTCCTGGAAGGTGCCCACGAAGACGTCCCAGTCGATGACACAGGTGGGCTGGAACCAGGCGTCGTCCCGCAGGCTGCCGTCGCTGGCCTCGTTCGAGGTGATGCGCCAGGCGGCGGTCGGGCTCAGGGACTGCACCCGCGCGTTGCCCCAGCGGTGGGTGCCGTCGGGGTCCCAGGTCTCGTCCAGGTGGATGTCGTCGACCGTGCGGGTGAGCTGCTCGGCGGGGATCTGCCGGCCCACCAGCATCCAGCCGCCGCCGGTCATGTCGCAGTACACGCTGACCGGGTCCAGGCCGCCGCCGGAGCCGTCGGTGTCCACGGTGTAGACCCCGTCTCCGGTGGAGAGCCCGGCGTCGAAGATCTCGGCGCAGGTGCCGCCGGGGGCGCAGGCGCCGTCGGCCTCCGGGAACAGGGTCTCATCGGCGTCGTTGCAGTCGGTGCCGTCGGCCACGGTGTCCTCCCCGGCCTCGCAGGCCTCCACCGGGCTTGAGGGGTCCCCGTAGCCGTCGCCGTCCCCGTCGGTGTAGAAGGTCGAGGTCGCCCCCTCATCCACCGCGCCGTCGCAGTCGTCGTCGACGCCGTCGCAGTCCTCGGTGTTGCCCGGGAAGACGGTCGCGTCGTCCGGGGCGCAGTCCTCGGCGTCCACCACGCCGTCGCCGTCCCGGTCGAAGGGCCCGGTGTCCTCGGTGTCCTCCGTGTCCTGGGTGTCCTCGGTGTCTTCCGTGTCGTCGGGCGGCGTGGACTCGCTCACCGTGTCGTCCGTGGGGACCTCACCGGTCTCCTTGACGTCATCGGCGCCCTTGCAGCTCAGGGCCAGCAGCGCTGCCGCCATCATCGGGATCCGCATCGCCTCCTCCTGGGCAGAAGCTCCGAGAGCAGCGTGACACGAGGGGGGCTCCGGGGTCTACCCCATGAACAGGAGCTGCTGGTAGACGATGAACAGCGCCAGCAGAAGGACGCCCTCGCCCCGGCCGATCTTCATGCCCGTGCGCAGCAGCGGGAACAGCAGCAACGAGAAGCCGAGCATCCACAGGCAGTCGATCCGCACGATGTCCGGGTTGACCGGCAGCGGCCGGGCCAGGGCGGTCAGCCCCAGGATCCCCAGCACGTTGAAGACGTTGGAGCCGATCGCGCTGGCCACGGCCAGGTCGTCCTTCCCCCGCAGGGTGGCCGCCGCGCTCGCGACCAGCTCGGGGAGGCTGGTGCCCACCGCGATCACCGTCAGCCCGATGACCCGCTCGGAGAGCCCCACCAGGCGGGCGAGGTGCGACGCCCCCGCGACCAGGGACTCGGCCCCGGCCATCAGCAGGAGCGCCCCGGCCAGCGCAAACGCCGCGGCGACCCTCCACCCCAGGCGGGCCTCCGGCGCGGTCTCCACGTGGAGGGCCTCGACCATGGCCTCGGCCTCGACCTCCCGAGGGCGGGCCCTCGCCAGGTAGACGTTCCACCCCAGGTAGGCGAGCAGGGCTGCGACGAACACCCCACCCTCCAGCCGGTCGATGGCGCCGTCGCGGGCGAGCAGGAACAGCTCGAAGCTGGCCAGCGCCATGACCGGCCACTGGAGCCGGATGACGGTCAGCTCCACCGTCATCGGCCGCAGGAGCGCCGCGAGGCCCAGCACCAGCCCGATGTTGAAGATGTTGGAGCCGACCACGTTGCCGACGGCGAAGTCCGGCGCGTCCGCCAGCGCCGAGGCCAGCGACACCAGCAGCTCCGGCATCGAGGTGCCCGCCGCCACCACCGTGAGCCCCACCACCGCCGGAGACACCCCGGCGAAGAGCGCCAGCCCGGACGCCCCCCGCACCAGCAGCTCCCCCCCGCCGGCCAGGAGCGCGAGCCCCAGCAGCACGAGCAGGAGGTCGGCGCCCACGCGCTACTCCTCGCTGCTGGAGCGCCCGCCCCGGCGCGCCCGGCGGCGGCCTCGGCTCCACCGGGTGGGCTCCTCGGCCGGCGGCACCGGGAACTCGGTGTCCTTCTCGGCCATCCACTTGAGCCGCAGCTCCTGGAGCGCGCGGTCCCAGCGCGCGAGCATCGGCGGGATCGCGAACGGCACCGGCAGGATGCCGTCCTTCTCGGCGATCCGGGTGAGGAGCGCGCTGCGGTCCAGCCGGTCCAGGGTGTAGACCCCGATGGCCGGGCCGTGCTTGTCCAGGTGGGCGCAGATCACCGCATCGCAGTGCTCCAGCACCGTCCGCAGGGCCAGGGGTTGGAAGCGCCGCACCGGGAAGCGGGTCCCGTCCGAGCGGCTGGTGAGCAGGAAGACCGCGTCATCCAGGGGCTCGGGCAGGGGCAGCTCGACCTCGTCCATGACCAGGAAGCCGTCGACGAGGTCGTCGGTCATCAGGCGGCTCAGCTCGGCGGGGTCGCTGACCACGGCGCGCCAGCGCTGGCAGGCGTCGTACCACCGGCCGCCCTGGCGGGGGGCCTGCCAGGCGTCCTCGTCCGCCTCGGGGTCGACGTAGTCGGGCAGCTCGCCGAGCAGGGCCTCCTCCCGGAAGGCCACCAAGGTCTTGCCGGGGAACAGCTCCGAGAGGATGGCGCCGATGTCCGCGCCGATGCAGACCAGGCCCCGCGTGGCGTCCCGGGCTGAGTCGTCGGTGAAGCTGGCGCCGCTGATGACCAGCCGCCAAAGGGGATCCTGGTCCTCTTCCCAGCCCTGCACCCAGCGCTCCCGCCCCCGACAGAGGCGACCGGGGTTCGTGGGCTTGAACGGGGTGGAGGAGAAACCGAGGGCGTGAATCATGGACGTCATCCTGTGAGCCAGCTATGGGCCCCCCTTGTCGCATTTTCCGGACGGAGGGCGCGATGTCTGAGCGCTTCTATGTCACCACCCCCCTGTACTACGTCAACGACAAGCCGCACATCGGCCACAGCTATACCACTGTCGCGGCGGACGTGATCGCGCGGTATCGGCGCGCCCAGGGGGCCGACGTCCACTTCCTCACCGGCACGGATGAGCACGGACAGAAGGTCCTCCAGAAGGCCACCGAGCGCGGCTTGAGCCCCCAGGCCCACGCCGACGAGCTGCACCAGCGGTTCAAGGATCTGTGGGTGCGCCTGGACATCACCTACGACGACTTCATCCGCACCACCGAGCCCCGGCACACCCGCGTCGTCCAGCAGGTCCTCCAGGATCTCTACGATCGCGGCGAGATCTACGAGGACAGCTACGCCGGCTGGTACTCGACCGCCGCCGAGCGCTTCTGGACCGAGAAGGACCTCGTCGACGGCAAGTGCCCGGAGTCCGGCCAGCCCGTCGAGTGGCTGGAGGAGTCCAACCTCTTCTTCCGCATGTCGAAGTACGCCGACCAGCTCCGCGAGTGGGCCGACGCGCGGCCCGAGTGGGTCACCC
The DNA here is from genome assembly GCA_020632795.1 of Alphaproteobacteria bacterium. Taxonomy (GTDB): domain Bacteria; phylum Myxococcota_A; class UBA796; order UBA796; family CAJQPC01; genus JACKEV01. Next base: position 341,315 of record JACKEV010000012.1, on the reverse strand, counting down.
CGGAGTCCCGCTACAACGAGCTGCAGGGGGCGCTGCGCAAGGACATCGGCGACCTCTGCATCACCCGGCCCGTCGAGCGCATGCCCTGGGGCATCCCCATCCCCTGGGACGACCGCTTCGTCACCTACGTCTGGTTCGACGCCCTGCTCAACTACATCACGGCGGTGGGCTACAAGGCCGATGACGACGCCTTCTCCAAGTGGTGGCCCGCCGACGTCCAGCTCCTGGGCAAGGACATCCTGACCACCCACACCGTCTACTGGGGCACGATGCTCTTCGCCCTGGGCCTGGAGCCGGCCCGCCACCTGCTGGCCCACGGCTGGTGGACGGTCGAGGGCCAGAAGATGAGCAAGTCCCTCGGCAACGTGGTCGATCCCCACCTCCTGGTGGACGCCTACGGCGCCGACTCCGTGCGCTACGTGCTCATGGCCGAGAAGGCCCTGGGTCCCGACGGCGACTTCAGCCACAAGGGCTTCCAGCTCCGCTACAACGCCGAGCTGGCCAACGACATCGGCAACCTCGCCCACCGGGCGCTGTCCATGACCGAGAAGTGGCTGGGTGGCGTGGTGCCCGCGCTGGGGGACGCCACCGAGGCCGACGGCGCGCTGGCCCGCGAGCTGGCGGCCCGGGTGCAGTCCTGCTGCGGCTGCATGGACCGCCTCGCCTACCAGGAGGCCACCCGTGAGATCGTGGGCATCGCCCAGGCCGGCAACAACTACATCCAGACCCAGCAGCCCTGGGCCCTGAACAAGGCCGGTGACACCGCCCGCCTCGCCGGGGTCATGCGCCGCACCCTGGAGGTCTGCCGGGTGGTCGCAGTGCTGCTCCAGCCCTTCTGCCCCAACAAGGCCGGCGAGCTGCTGGGCCGCCTGGGGCTCTCCGACGCGCGCCTCGACGCCGACCTCGCGCGCCTCAGCGGCCTGACCGAGGGCGCCACGCTCACCCTCGGCGACCCCTTGTTCCCCCGCCTGCTGGAGCTGCCCGACGCCATCACCGCCGCGCTGGAGGCCGCCAGGGGCGCCGCCCCCCTCAAGTCCCTGGACGCCGAGGCCGGCCCCACGCCGCCCAAGAAGTCCAAGAAGAAGGCCCCCAAGGCCCGCAAGCCCGAGCCGCCCCCCCCGCCCGGAGCCATCTCCAAGGATCAGTTCGAACAGGTCCAGCTCCGCGCCGGCCGCGTGCTCGCCGCCGAGGCCCACCCCAACGCCGACCGCCTGCTCGTGCTCACCGTGGACCTGGGCGAGGACCGGCCCCGCACCATCTGCGCCGGGGTCGCAGGCCGCTACCAGCCCGACGAGCTGGTGGGCCTGACGGTCGTGGTCGTCGCCAACCTCAAGCCGGCGAAGCTGCGCGGCGTGCCCTCCGAGGGCATGATCCTGGCGGCCGGTGACGGCGACGGGCTCGCGATGGTCACCACCCTCGCCGAGGTCGAGCCCGGCGCCATCGTTCGCTGAGCGCGCCCCCCGCCGGGGCGGGTACGGTGAACCCTCCATCGGGAGGGACCCGTGCCTCTGCTCCTCCTCGCGCTGCTCGTGGCCTGCAAGGGTGACGACGACACCGGCGTCGACAGCGGGCCGGAGGCCCAGGACATCTCCATCTCCCCCAGAGAGATCGACTTCGGTGGGCTGGACGCGGGTGAGGGCTGGACGCTGTCCGAGGTGGTTACCATCACCAACGAGGGCGAGCGCGACCTGCACATCCTGGACCTCACCCTGGCCGCCCCCGAGGAGCCCTTCGAACTCGGCTCCATCGGCACCGTGCGTATCCCCGGCGGCCAGGCCACCACCTTCGTCGTGACCTTCAAGCCGGTCGAGGCCGGCGCGTTCTTCACCGCCATCAGGATCTGGTCGGACGATCCGGACGAGCTGATGCGCGAGGTGCTGCTCCAAGGCGCGGCCGTCGAGCCCGAGGACTGACCTGTCACACCCCACGCCCCGCACGCGTAGCTTCTTCCGTACCGTTGGGAGGGCTCATGCGCCTGCTCCTCGTCCTCATGCTCGGGGTCACGGCCTGCAAGGGTGGTGACGCCGACGACACCGGCCTCGACGACACCGGCGCCCCCGCGCCGACCTGGCCTGACATCCGTGTCGAGCCGACGGAGGTCGACTTCGGCCCCCTGCGCGTCCTCGACACCCCCGAGGACACCCGCGTCGTCACGGTCTACAACGACGGCACCGCGCCGCTCCACCTCCAGGGCATCTACCTGGAGGACCCTGCGGTCCCCTTCGAGGTCGGCGCCGTCGGCTCGGTGCTCGTGCCGCCGGGGGCGTCCACCACCTTCACCGTCACCTTCGCGCCGGACGCCGCGTGGCGCCACAGCGGCAACATCCTCATCGCGTCCGACGACCCCTTCGAGGCGGTGGTGGAGCTGCCCCTCTTCGGCCTGGCCCGCGCCCCCGCCCTGGCGGTCACCCCGCCGGAGCACGACTTCGGCGCCCCCTACCTCGGCTGCACCCTCGACCAGCCCCTCACCCTCGCCAACACCGGCAACGACCTCCTCGTCATCGAGTCCCTGGAGACCACCGAGGCCGAGGGCTTCACCTTCGACGACCGCGCCGACGACAACGGTCCGCTGCCCTGGAACCTCGCCCCCGGCGACGAGCTGGAGGTCAGCGTGGGCTTCGCCCCGCTCACCGAGTACAGCGACCTCCACACCGTCGCGGTCACCTCGAACGACCCCTTCTCCCCCACCGCCACCGCCATCCAGACCGGCGCGGGCCTCATCTTCGGCGAGAACACCGACGTCTTCGAGCAGCCCTTCTCCCCGGCCGTCGACATCCTGTTCGCGGTCGACCTCTCGGCCTCCATGGGCGACGACCTGGCCAACGTCGAGGCCAACCTCCAGACCTTCATCAGCGCCATCGCCGCCACGGGCGTGGACTACCACCTCGCCGCGATCAACAACTACGACGGCTGCATCAGCGGCGAGCTGAACAACGTCGACAACACCCTCCCTGCCGCCGACCAGTGGGCGCAGCTCTACGACATGATCTACACGTCGGGCACCCAGGGGGAGCGCGCCTTCATGATGTGGGAGGCCACGCTCACCGCCAACAACGTCGGCTCCGGCGGCTGCAACGAGGGCTTCTACCGCCAGGACGCCGCCCTCGCCCTGGTGGCGATCACCGACGAGCGCGAGCAGTCGGTCAACACCTACAGCTATTACGTCTCGCTCTTCCAGAGCATGAAGAGCGACCCCAACGACGTGACCATCCACGCCGTCGGCGGGGACTACCCCCAAGGCTGCAACCGGAACGACCCCGCAACGGGCCTCTACGAGGCCACCATCGCCACCGGCGGGCAGTACCTCTCCCTCTGCTCGACCAGCTTCGGCGCCCCCCTCGCCGGCCTCGTCGGGACCGGGTCAGGTGACCTCGACAGCTTCGAGCTCTCCGACATCCCCATCCCCGAGACCATCGTGGTCGTCGTCGACAACATCCAGGTCAACACCGGCTGGTCCTACGCGGCGTTCGACAACGCCCTCACCTTCGAGGAAGACCACATCCCCGAGGGCGGCTCCGTCGTCGAGATCAGCTACGCGCTGCTGGGGGACTGCGAGCAGGAGTGAGTGTCACACCTCCCGCCCTCCGTGCGTAGTGGGGGCTGAAGAGGCGAACGACAAATCGCGCGTTTCCCTCGTCGATACTCAATTTTTGCGGAGCTTACGCTCTGCTTTGGAGGACTCTGTGCGCGCCACCACCCTGCTCGTCACCCTGCTCGCCGCGACCGCCTGCAACCCCGACTACGTCCTGGACGGCGTCAAGCCGGACGGCCCCGACATCGGCGGAGATGAGGAGCCCGACATCGCGGTCAATCCTCTCGAGATCGACTTCGGCCCCCTCGCGGTGGGCGACGGCGCGAGCCTCTCCGAGGTGGTGACCATCACCAACGAGGGCGAGGGCGACCTGCACATCCAGGCCATCACCCTGGAAGACCCGGAGACCCCCTTCGAGGTCGGCGCCATCGGCTCCGTGCTCGTGCCCCCCGGCCAGGCGACCACCTTCGTGGTGACCTTCTCCCCCGAGACCGCCGCCTCCAACAGCGGCACGGTCCTCGTCCAGTCCGACGACCCCGACGAGTCCGTGGTCGAGGTGCTGCTCCTGGGTGACGGCATCGCCCCCATCATCAACGTCTCCCCCGCTGAGTTCGACTTCGGCACCCTCTACATCGGCTGCGACAACCAGCAGGTCCTCACCATCTCCAACATCGGCAACGACACCCTCATCGTCGATGGCTTCGACTTCAACACCGGCTCCACCGACTTCCTGTTCGACGACATGTTCGACGTCAACGGTGAGCTGCCCTGGACCCTCGAGCCCGGCGAGTACACCGAGGTCTGGGTAGACTACGAGCCCCTCGACGAGTACCAGGACATCGCCTACACCTCGGTCTTCTCCAACGACCCGGCCACACCCACCGCCATGGCCATCCAGACCGGAAACGGCGTCCTCTTCGGTGAGAACACCGACGTCTTCGAGCAGCCCATCAACGGCGCCACCGACATCCTCTTCGCCGTCGACTGGTCCTGCTCCATGTCCGACGACCTGGTGAACGTCGAGAACAACTTCACCTCCTTCGTCACCACGCTGGCCGGCATGGACGCCGACTACCACGTCGCCGTCGTCACCGCCGACAACGGCTGCTTCAACGGACAGGAGAACTACATCGACAGCTCCATGTCCGAGGCCGACCAGCAGTCCCACTTCTCCACCATGCTCCACGGCTCCTACGGCGCAAACACCGAGCGCGCCTTCATGCTCCTCGAAGCCGCCCTCTCCTCCTCCAACATCGGCTCCGGCGGCTGCAACGAGGGCTTCTACCGCGAGGACGCCACCCTCGCCCTCACGGGCGTCACCGACGAGCCCGAGCAGTCCGTCAACCCCTACAGCTACTACGTCTCGCTCTTCCAGAGCATGAAGTCCAACCCCGACGACGTCATCATCCACGCCATCGCTGGCGACTACCCCACCGGCTGCGGCTCCGCCTCCGCCGGAACCGGCCTCTACGAGGCCACCGTCGCCACCGGCGGCCTGTTCCTGTCCATCTGCGCCACCGACTTCGGCGCTCACCTCGAGGCCCTCGCAGAGGGCTCCGCCGCCGACCTCACCAGCTTCGAGCTCTCCGACATCCCCGTCCCCCAGACCATCGTCGTCGTCGTCGACGGCATCCAGGTCAACACCGGATGGGAGTACAACGAGGTCGACAACGCCGTCGTCTTCGAGACCGACTACGTCCCCGAGGGCGGCTCCGTCATCGAGATCGACTACGCCATGATGGGCGACTGCGAGCGTTAGGCCCGCCAACGCGCCGGGCCCGCGGGAGATCGCTCCGGGCCCGGCTGATCCGCCTCCTGGGCTCGGGCAAGCTCCACAATACGGGTTTCCTGATCTTTTTTGTCACACGACCCTGGGACCTCGCGTATACACTGGCGCCATCGTCCCAACTCGCAGTTTGCGAGGCCGCCCCATTCTATTTTCGTCCAGGAGACCCACCATGCGCGTCACTGCTCTGTTGCTGACCGTCTTCGCTGCCGTCGGTTGCAGCGAGTACGTGATTGAAGAGACGAAGAACGACAACGATGAGATCACCGACGACGATGTCCCCGACATCGCGGTCAATCCTCTCGAGATCGACTTCGGCCCCCTCGCGGTGGGCGACGGCGCGAGCCTCTCCGAGGTGGTGACCATCACCAACGAGGGCGAGGGCGACCTGCACATCCAGGCCATCACCCTGGAAGACCCGGAGACCCCCTTCGAGGTCGGCGCCATCGGCTCCGTGCTCGTGCCCCCCGGCCAGGCGACCACCTTCGTGGTGACCTTCTCCCCCGAGACCGCCGCCTCCAACAGCGGCACGGTCCTCGTCCAGTCCGACGACCCCGACGAGTCCGTGGTCGAGGTGCTGCTCCTGGGTGACGGCATCGCCCCCATCATCAACGTCTCCCCCGCTGAGTTCGACTTCGGCACCCTCTACATCGGCTGCGACAACCAGCAGGTCCTCACCATCTCCAACATCGGCAACGACACCCTCATCGTCGATGGCTTCGACTTCAACACCGGCTCCACCGACTTCCTGTTCGACGACATGTTCGACGTCAACGGTGAGCTGCCCTGGACCCTCGAGCCCGGCGAGTACACCGAGGTCTGGGTAGACTACGAGCCCCTCGACGAGTACCAGGACATCGCCTACACCTCGGTCTTCTCCAACGACCCGGCCACACCCACCGCCATGGCCATCCAGACCGGAAACGGCGTCCTCTTCGGTGAGAACACCGACGTCTTCGAGCAGCCCATCAACGGCGCCACCGACATCCTCTTCGCCGTCGACTGGTCCTGCTCCATGTCCGACGACCTGGTGAACGTCGAGAACAACTTCACCTCCTTCGTCACCACGCTGGCCGGCATGGACGCCGACTACCACGTCGCCGTCGTCACCGCCGACAACGGCTGCTTCAACGGACAGGAGAACTACATCGACAGCTCCATGTCCGAGGCCGACCAGCAGTCCCACTTCTCCACCATGCTCCACGGCTCCTACGGCGCAAACACCGAGCGCGCCTTCATGCTCCTCGAAGCCGCCCTCTCCTCCTCCAACATCGGCTCCGGCGGCTGCAACGAGGGCTTCTACCGCGAGGACGCCACCCTCGCCCTCACGGGCGTCACCGACGAGCCCGAGCAGTCCGTCAACCCCTACAGCTACTACGTCTCGCTCTTCCAGAGCATGAAGTCCAACCCCGACGACGTCATCATCCACGCCATCGCTGGCGACTACCCCACCGGCTGCGGCTCCGCCTCCGCCGGAACCGGCCTCTACGAGGCCACCGTCGCCACCGGCGGCCTGTTCCTGTCCATCTGCGCCACCGACTTCGGCGCTCACCTCGAGGCCCTCGCAGAGGGCTCCGCCGCCGACCTCACCAGCTTCGAGCTCTCCGACATCCCCGTCCCCCAGACCATCGTCGTCGTCGTCGACGGCATCCAGGTCAACACCGGATGGGAGTACAACGAGGTCGACAACGCCGTCGTCTTCGAGACCGACTACGTCCCCGAGGGCGGCTCCGTCATCGAGATCGACTACGCCATGATGGGCGACTGCGAGCAGTAGCCTCGCGCGCTGCGTGACCGCGGGCGGCTCCCAGTGGGCCGCCCGCGCTGCTTCAGGGGCGCGAGCGCTGGCCGGATCGTGTAGATTCCCCTACCGACCCAGGAACCACGCACCCCATGACCATCACCACCGCGCTTGTCCTCCTGGCGTGCACGGGCGGGGGGGACGCCAACGACGGCGTGCCCTCCGACTCGGGCGCCGGAGACCCCCAGGCCCTCGTCGAGCCCCTCTCCATCGACTTCGGGACCCTCCCGCTGGACAGCTCCGCCGACGCCGAGGGCTCGTTCACCATCCGCAACGTCGGCCGAGGCGTGCTGCTCATCCAGGAGCTGGCCGTGCTCGGGGAGAGCAGCCCCTTCGCCGTCGTCTCTCTGCCGTCCTCGTCCATCGCCTCGGGCGAGGCCATCCCGGTGGGCCTGGGCTACGGGCCGCTCACCCCGGGCGTGCACAGCGACACCGTGCTGCTGCGCACCAACGACCCCGACCAGCCCGAGATCAGCATCGCGCTCACCGGCCAGGCCGAGGGACCGCAGCTCACCCTCGCCCCCGCGTCCGACGTCGCCTTCGGGGACATTCCCCTGGGCTGCGACGCCAGCGCCGCGGTCACCATGACCAACACCGGCACCGGCCCGCTGGAGATCGGGGCGGTGCAGCTCACCGGCGACGCGGCGTTCGCCCTGGACCTCATGCCCACCGAGAACGGCACCCTGCCCTGGACCCTCGCACCGTCGGGCTCGGTGAGCGTGCAGGTGGCCTACACCCCCACCACCGAGGACTCCGTCACCGCGGAGCTGCGGGTCAACAGTGACGACCCGGTGCACGAGGCGGTGGAGCGCGCCTTCTCGGGCACGGGCACGACCTCCGGGCTGGTCGAGGACACCTTCCGCACCGCCGCGGACGTCGACTTCCTGTTCCTGGTCGACGCGGGCAGCGGGACCTCCGGCTACCTGACCCAGCTCCGGGGCGACCTGGCCTACCTCACCGACCAGCTCCGGCGGGAGAACGCCGCCTACCGCGTGGCGGCGGTCGTCGCCGAGGACGGCTGCGTGCTCGGCGACCCGCTGTTCTTCGACGAGACCACGCCCAGCAACACCCAGCTCTCCATCTTCGCGGCCCAGACCACCGGCAGCAGCCACAGCCTCTCCGACGAGCTGTTCAGCCTGGGTGAGCTGGCCCTGTCCGAGACCGGGACGGGCGGCTGCAACGAGGGCCTGCTGCGGGATCCCGCCGCGCTCGGCGTGGTGCTGCTCAGCGCCCGAGACGACCAGTCCAGCGACACCACCTCCGACGCGCTGGCGGCTCTGGAGGCCCAGCTCGACCGCCCCAGCCAGCTCCTCCTGCACGGGCTGGTGGGGGACGCCCCGAACGGCTGCGAGTCCGCGACCGGCGCGGTGCGCTACACCCAGGCCATCGAGCGCAACGGCGGCGAGGTCGGCTCGATCTGCGCGGGAGACTACGGCGGCACGCTGCGGAACATCGCCGACGCCACCACCCTGCGGGCGCGCACCATCTTCCCGCTGAGCCAGGCGCCGGTCCCCTCGTCCATCGTGGTGCAGCTCCGGGGGGTCGAGCGGGACACCGGGTGGACCTACATCGCCGAGGAGCAGGTGCTGCGCTTCGAGGACAACATCGCGCCGGTGGTCGGCGACAGCGTCATCGTGAGCTACGCGCCCCTGCCGGACACCTGCGAGTAGGCGGCCGGCGGCGCGTTCACACTCCTTCACACACCCTCACCGTCCTTCGGCCGCGCTTCACGCCCCGCTCGGGCCGGACGCGATAGGCTCAGGGTGTCCCGGCTGGCGGAGGCCCTCGTGCAGCGCATCCTGGTCATCGACGACGACGCCCGCATCCGCGAGCTGCTGGCCGAGTACCTCGGCGGGCGGGGCTTCGACGTGGAGACCGCCCCCGACGGCGAGGCCGGGCTGGAGCGCCTGCGCGCGGGCGGCGTGGACCTGGTCGTGCTGGACGTGATGATGCCGGGCAAGGACGGCTTCCAGGTCTGCAGGGAGCTGCGGGCGGGCTCCACCCTGCCGGTCATCATGCTGACCGCCCGGGGCGACGACTTCGACCGCATCGTGGGGTTGGAGCTGGGGGCCGACGACTACCTGCCCAAGCCCTTCAACCCCCGCGAGCTGCTGGCCCGCATCCAGGCGGTGCTGCGCCGGACCAGCCCCGCCACCCTCGAGGATCAAGTCCTGCGCGCCGGGCCCATCACCGTGGACCCGGACCGCCGCGCCGTGCACCTCGACGGCGAGCTGGTGGACCTCACCACCACCGAGTTCGAGATCCTGCGCGCCCTGGTGGCCAACGCCGGCCGGGTCATCCCCCGGGAGCGCCTGATGGAGCTGGCCCGGGGCGAGGAGTTCGCGGCCTTCGACCGCTCGGTGGACGTGCACGTCAGCCACATCCGCCGCAAGCTCGGCGACGACCCCAAGAGCCCGACCTTCATCAAGACCGTGCGGGGGGTGGGCTACTCGGTCCCCCGGGATCCGGCGTGAGCCTGCGGCTGCGCCTGACCCTGGCCATCGTCCTGCTGGTCACGGTCACCCTGGGGCTGGCCTGGGCCATCACCGGGCGTGCGGTGCTGCGCCCCCTCACCCGGGAGGTCTTCCAGGACTACATGCGCCAGTCCATGTACGTGGCCCACAAGATCGACGAGGGCGTCGACCCGGACGTCCTGGAGGGCGAGCTGGACCTGCGCATCCGGGTCGAGGAGGCCCCGCCCCCACCCCCGCCGGGGCACCCCGACGCGGTGGACCGTCGCACCATCCGTGGCCGGGAGGTGGTCTACCACCGCGGCCCCCGCAACTGGATCGCGGTGCGGGCACGCTCGGGCTGGGTCATCGTGGAGCGGGACCTGGACCTGGACCGCCCGGGGCGCCGGGGCGCGCTCGCGCTCCTGATCATCGCGCTGGGGGTCACCGGCGTGGCGGTGTGGGTCGCCGGCCGGGCCACCCGCCCCCTGCGCACCGCCCAGGCCGCGATGGAGCGCATCGCCGAGGGCGACCTCTCCCACCGGCTGGAGGTCGCGAGCCCCCCTGAGCTGGCCGCCGCCGCCCGCAGCTTCAACACCATGGTCGACCGGGTCGAGGGCATGCTGCGCCGCGAGAAGGAGCTGATGGCGGGCATCTCCCACGAGCTGCGCACCCCCCTCACCCGCCTGCGGCTGGAGATGGAGCTGCTGCGGGACGCCGGGGTCTCCGAGAAGCGGGTGGCCGCGATGGAGGGCGACGTCGCCGAGATCGATCGGCTGGTGGGGGAGCTGCTGCAGATCTCCCGGCTGGAGCTGGGCCAGCAGACCCTGCACACCCGGCGGAAGAACCTGCGCGCCCTGGTGGACGAGGTCGTCGAGGCCGTGCCCCTGCCCAAGCACACCGTCGAGATCGAGGGCGAGGGCGTCGAGGTCGAGGTCGACCCGGCCCTGCTCCAGCGCGCGGTGGGGAACCTGCTGCGCAACGCCGGGCGCTACACCCCGGCCGGCACCACCGTGACCCTCATCCTGGACGGCCCCACCCTCACCGTGGCCGATCAGGGCCCCGGCGTGCCCGAGGAGGCCCTGCCCCGCCTGTTCGAGCCCTTCTTCCGGGCCGAAGGCAGCCGGGCGAAGGCCACCGGGGGGCTGGGCCTGGGCCTGATGATCGTGCGGCAGGTCCTGGAGCTGCACGGCGGCACGGCGACCGCATGGAATCGCCCGGGGGGCGGCCTCGCGGTGAAGCTCAGCCTGCCCCCCGAGGCGGCGGTCTGAGGGTCAGGCGCAGCGGCGCTTGCGGGCCACCGGGGTGACCTTGAGGGTGACCGTCTCCCCGGCCCGCAGCACCTCCAGGTCGACCTCCCGGCCGATCGCCTCGCCCAGCCAGGCCCACAGGTCCTCGAGCTGGCCGACGCCCTGGCCGTCCAGGCGCAGGAGCACATCGCCGAGCAGCACCCCGCCGGCCTGGGCGGGGCCCTCGGGGTCTACCGAGGTGACGATGAGGCCGGTGGGCTGGGGGCCCTCCGGCAGGGACACCGGCTGCACGCCCACGCCCAGGTAGCCGCGCTGGGGGCTGCCGCGGGTCGCCAGGCGCTCCACCACCCGGGCGACCGTCTCGGCGGGAAGGGTCGCGCCGCCCGGCCGCAGGCCGCGGGTGTTCACGCCGATCAGCCCGCCGCCTGTGCTGAGCAGGGGCCCACCGGAGAAGCCGCCCGGCAGCCGGCCGTCCACCTCCAGGAAGGCGTCGACGACCCCGCCGCCGCCGGTGCGCCAGGGGCCACCCACGGCGCTGACCATGCCCAGGGTGGCCTCCACCCCCTCACCCGGCCGGCCGAGCACCAGGACCAGCTCGCCCACCCGCGGGGCCTCCGCGTGGGGCAGCGGGGGCAGATCGAGGCCCTCCACCTGAAGCAGGGCCAGCTCGGTGCCGGCGTCGTAGCCCAGGATGGTCGCGGGGTGGGCCTCCCCGTCGGCGGTGAGGACGCGGACGCCCCGTCGGCTGAGGGCGCGGGTGCTGGTGACGACCCGGCCGGGGCCCCAGGCCACCCCGGTGGCGATGCGGCGCCCGGAGCGCACGCCCACGATGGAGGGCCCGGCGGCGGCGACGGCGTCGGCGAAGGACAGGTTGAGTTGCTTGAGGATCTCGCTCATCGAAGGACTCCGTGCTGGATGAACGAGATCAATGTGCCCACCGGAGATCCCGATGACATCGACCTGACGGACGGTTCGATCCCGCCCTTGAGGGCAGGCCCGGGCCCCCCCGTTCGGGCAGGTCAGCCCACCAGGGGGCCCAGCACCCGCCGCCGCACCGCGTCCCGCTGGCGCCGCTTGTACTCGTCGTGGGAGGCGCGCCCGGACACCGCCCGCGCGTAGGAGGCCTCGTCCAGGATCTGCACCTCGAAGGGGAAGAAGAAGCGCAGGGCGTCCCCGACCCGGATCATCTGGCGGCAGGTGAACTGGATGCTGTTCCAGTCGGCGTCGGTGAACGGGTTGTCGTCCCGCTCGCCCCCGGGGCGCCGCCAGAGGGCGGCCTGCTCCCGCAGCAGGTCCAGGCAGGCCGCCTCGCTCAGCTCCCCGGCGCGGACCCGCGGTCGCAGCGCGTCCAGGGCCTCCTCGACCTCGGAGAGGTCCACCAGGGTGTTGCGGGAGCGCGCCGGCTTGATGTTCGGGAACATCACGACGCTGCGGCGGCGCAGGAAGCGGACCACCAGCAGCGCGTCGAACACCGTGGGGGTGACGAAGCGCACCCCCACCCGGTCGAAGATGTCGGTCGCCACGTTCTGGGGCTTGTGGAGCAGCTTGAAGGTCATCGAGCGCACGGTCTTGGACGGCCGCACCTCGAAGGACACCAGCGGGATGGCGTCGGGGCCCAGGCCCAGGATCAGCGCGCCACCCCGGCGGTGGATGTGGGCCTCGAAGCGCTCTCGGATCTGCGCCCGGATGAGCGGGCCGTAGAGCTGGTCGAGGGGGGAGTGGGTGTGGGCGAGCACGTGCATCACCCGCAGCAGCGCGCAGGACCACCGCTGCCGGGTCCACCCGGTGTCCCCGGACGCAGACAGCAGGAGGCGCCGCACGTCCTGCTCCTCCCGCACCTCGGGCGGCATGGCCTCACCGGGATCCAGCAGCTCCTCCTCGATGAAGGCCAGAGCGTCCCGGCGCAGGGACTCCAGCTCCTCGCGCTGGCGCGGCTGGGACCAGGCGAACCCGTAGCCCTCCAGGAAGCCCTCGGCGTCGGCCTCGCTGGTCAGGGTGAGGCGCGGCACGTCCAGGGCCGAGGCCCCGCCGATCATGGCGCGCAGGGCGTGGATGGGGAAGCCGGGCTCCGGGGGGGGCGGGGGCGGCGCGACGGTCATTCAGATCCTCAGCAGTCCTGCTCGGATACCGCTGACCACAGCTTCGGTGCGGGTCCGTGCGTCGAGCTTACCGAGGATCGCGTTGACGTGGAACTTCGCGGTGTGCTCGCTGATGCCGAGGGCGCGGGCGATGCCCCGGTTGGACAGGCCACGGCTCAGCGCCTCCAGGACCTCCTGCTCGCGCGGGGTCAGGGGCTCGGGCAGGGCGCGCGGCGGCGCGGGCGCGGGCAGCAGGGCGTTGGCGAAGGCGGCGTCGACGAGGCGCATGCCGCTGGCGATGGCCCGGAGCGCCAGCGCGATGCGCTCGGGGTCGACCGCGCGAGGGAGCACGCCGTGGGCGCCGGCCGCCAGGGCGCGACGGGCCTGCGCGGGGGCCGAGGCGAGGGCCAGCACCCCCTCCGGCAGCGTAGCGGGCGCACCCTCCCCAGGCCCCAGGTCCCACAGCAGGGCGTCTGCGCTGGAGAGCAGCGGGCCGCGCGCCTCCAGCGGGTGGAGCTGGGAGAGGATGTCCAGCGCCCCGTGCGCCCCCAGCGCCGCGACGAGTCCGCCGCGAGCCAGGGGGTCCGCTCCGATGACCAGCGTCCGGAGGGAGACATCATCGTCTGACAGCCGCACGGATCCGGTTTAAGCACATGTACGGTCACGACAAGACATTCGATGGAAGATCCGATGACGTGGAGGACGGGATCTGACCGGGGTACAATTTGAACAATGAGCACAACAGGGCCGGGTCCGGAGTCAAGCCGCAGCGGCGCGGCGCGCCAGGGGCGTTACCTCATGGTGGAGCGCGTCGGCAGCGGCGGCTTCGGAGAGGTGTGGCGCGCCGATCTCATCGGCGAGGCCGGCTTCCGGAAGTCCGTGGCCATCAAGATCCTGAGCGAGGTCGCCCAGCAGGATCCCCAGCTCGCCGGTCGCCTGCGCGACGAGGCCCGGATCCTGGCGCTGCTGCGCCACCGCGCGATCGTCGGGGTGGACGATCTGGTGCGGATCGACGGCCGCTGGGCGGTCGTGATGGAGTACGTCGAGGGCCAGGACCTCTCCAAGCTCCTGGTTGACGGGCCGATGCCCATTCGGGCCGCGGTCGAGCTGGCCCGCGAGGTCGCCCTGGCGCTGGCCGCCGCCCACAACGCCCGCCACCCCGACACCGGCGAGCTGCTGCGCATCATCCACCGGGACATCAAGCCGGCGAACATCATGGTGGGGCCCGGCGGCGAGGTGAAGGTGCTCGACTTCGGGGTGGCCCGCGCCCGCTTCGCCGCCCGGGAGGCCGACACGCGGGCCTTCCACTTCGGCTCCCCGGGCTACGTCTCCCCGGAGCGCTACGACGGCGACGACCGCGCGGCCTCCGACGTCTGGGGCCTGGGGGTGATGCTCTATGAGGCGCTGTCCGGGCGCCGGCTCGGGCGGGTGCTGCTGGGGGAGGGCCCCTACGGCATGCAGCTCCACGACGCCTTCGCCGCTCTGCCGGACACCCTGGACGAGCCGCTGCGGGCGCTGCTGCGCGACGCGCTGGCCTATGAGCCTGAGGAGCGCCCCACCGCCGCGGTGCTGGCCAGCCGGCTGCGCGAGGTGCTGGTCACCGCGCCGGGCGAGTGGCTCAACGAGTGGGCCCCCCAGGCGGTGCAGGTGGCCCGGGGGGCGCTCCCCACCGAGCCCAACAGCTCCGAGACCATCGACCTCGACCGCCTGATGGGCGAGGAGATCATCTCGGCGGGCTGGGGGTCACAGGACTTCCTGGACACGCCCATCCTGGTGGCCGAGGTCGACGACGTGGAGGCGCCCGCGCCTCCCTTGTTCCCCCCGCCCCCCATCGTCGACCCGCTGGCGCTGGAGGCGCCGGAGCCGCCCCGCCTCGCGCGCGCCGAGCCCGACCTCGACGAGACCGTCCAGGACGTCACGTTCAAGGAGCTGGTGCCGCAGCGCCCGGCGCGCCCCGACCCCTCGCTGGACGAGACGGTGATGGACGGCGCTTTCGGCAACTCCGAGCTGGACGAGACCGTGCTCGACGCGGACCTCTCGGACCTCCAGCCGGCGGCGCTCGCTGCGGAGGAGCCGGCGGCGCTCGCCGAGGAGGAGCCTCCGCCCCCCGCCGAGGTCGCTGCGCCGCCCCCGCCCGCCGAGGTCGCGCCCCGACCGCCCGCCGCGGAGCTGGCCCCCCCCGAGCCGTCCCCGCTGCCGCTGCACGGCGACGCGCTGCGGGCCGAGCCCGAGTTCAGCCTGTCCGGCATCCGGAACGCCCCCATCTTCGATGAGCCGGCCGCCGAGGTCGACTGGCCCCCCCGGCGCTCCCGGCCCTGGCTGGCGATCGGCGCGGCGGTGGTGGTCCTGGGGCTGGCCGCGGCCTGGGGGTGGAGCGCATTCGGCCCGCCCGAGGAGCGGCTGGACGACCCGCTGGTGACCGCGCCGGCCGAGCCGGAGGCTGCCGAACCTGCGGAGCCCCCGGTGGAGCCGGAGCCTGTGGGGGCGGCGTCGACGGACGCGGAGCCGACAGCGCCCGAGCCTGCGGAGCCGGCGGTGGCGGACGTGGCGCCGCCCGAGCCCGCCGCCCCGGCGCCAACCGAGGAGCCGACCCGCGCGCCGATCGACGACCCGGTCCGCGCCCCACCCCCCGAGCCGGTCACCGCGCCCCCCCCCGAAGCCGCCAGCGCCCCGGTCGTGGCCCCCGAGCCGCCCCCGACCGAACCCCCCGTCTCCGCACCGCCCCCTTCCGAAACCTCGACAGGATCGGCCTCATCGACAGACGACGCGCTGTCCTCCGCGCCGGTGGACCCCTGGGGTCGCGACGTCGCCACGCCCCCGCCGGCCGCCACCGGCAACGTCGTCATCACCGGCCAGGTCGACAGCCTGCGGCTGGTGGGCGCCGACGGCGCGTCCCGCAAGGCGGGGGTCGTGCCGGTCGGACACTACCGGGTGACCTGGCGCTTCGGCGACAACCCCGAGGTCAAGGACGCGCTCTCCTTCGACGTCGCGGCGAACCAGGTGGTCACGCTGTGGTGCAGCGAGAGCAGCGCGAGCTGCCGGCTGCTGGGCCCCTGATCAGGCCGTCGACACCACCCCGTACAGCATGAAGTAGTGCGCCGTGGCCCCGGCCAGCACGAAGAGGTGCCAGATCTCGTGGTGGCCGAAGATCTTCGGCCAGGGGTCGGGGCGCTCCAGGATGAAGACGACCGCGCCGAGGGTGTAGGCCAGGCCGCCGCCGGCCATGAGCACCACGCTGGCCCCGCCCGCTCCGGCCAGGATCGCCGGGGTGAGCAGCACCCCCAGCCAGCCCAGGCCCAGGTAGCCGGTCATCTCCACCCACATCGGGGCGTGGAACCAGATGAGCTTGTAGAGGGCACCCCCCACGCCCAGCGCCGAGATGCCGGTCAACAGCACGAGCTGCCAGGCGCCATCGAGCAGCAGCGCGGAGATGGGCACGTAGCAGGCCGCGATGAAGACGAAGATCGCGGCGTGGTCGACCCGGCGCAGCCAGTGGTTGGCCCGGGGCCCGAAGTCGAAGAAGTGGTAGAGGCTCGACGCCAGGAACAGGACCACCAGGGCGACGCCGTAGATGGCCCCAGCCACCAGGCGGACCGGATCCGCCCACCCGGCCATCAGGATGGCGCCGCACCCGACCAACGCCCCCAGGAACCCCACGAAGTGCGTCGTCGCGCTCCACGGATCCTTGAACACACCGAACCGCACCTCGATCGCCACCGGGCCTCCTCAGGAACACCATGCCCGGCCAGAGTCCCGGTGTCATGTGACGGAGTCATGACCTGTCCGCGAAGTACCCCCGCACCCAGTCGGTCTCGTGGTGGTCCAGCGCGCCGTTCGGGGGCTCATACCCGGGCTCCAGCCGGGCCCGGAGCGCCCCCAGGGTGAAGTGGTCCCGCTGGCTGACCACCGGCACCCCGGCGCGCAGCAGCGCCGCGGTCGCCACCCCCACGCCGCGCTGATAGCGGCGCTCCGCGTCGAAGCGGCATCCATCGGAGATGACCTGGCTGCCGCAAGCCCCGCTCATGTCCATGAGGATCGCGAGCTCGGCGCGCTCGGCCAGGGCGTGGGCGACCATGGCGCGGGCACCCTCGATCATCGCCTCGGTCAGGTCCACGCCGCGCTCGTCGCGCACCCGGGCCTCGCCGTCCAGCACGTCGAAGCCGTCGCCGCCGTGCAGGTCCGGGGTGGTGCGCGGGGTGCCCATGGTGTGTTGTTCGGGGCAGAAGGCGATGACCTGCACGGTGGGCAGAGCCAGCAGCGCCACGATGTTCGGGTAGACCCCGTTGGTGGTGCCGTCCACCCCGCAGCGCCAGCCGGCCAGGCAGCCGCTGAACAGGACGCGCCAGGGATCCTCGGGGCTGGGGTCCCGCAGGACCTCGAAGGCGCGGGTGTGGGCCAGTCGCATCGTCACCTCCGGATCAGGGTCATCGCGGCGAACAGGAGCATCGCCCCCACCACCCGGCCGAAGCGCTCCCGGGACAGCCGGCCGGCCACCGCCTCCCCCACCTTCGCGCCCAGGGCCAGCGGGGGCAGCAGCCAGAGCACCGTCATCGCCGCGTCCGGCGGCGCCCCGCCCCGGGCCCACAGCATCACCGCCAGGGTGATGGCGCTGATCTCGAAGATCGCCACGAGCTGGGCCCGCATGAAGTGGTCCCGGAAGAACCGCCGCAGGAAGAGGACGATGGGCGGGCCGTCCATCCCGGTGAGCCCGCCCATCACCCCGCCGACGAGGCCGGCCACGCCCCCCAGCGCCAGCAGGCGGCCCGGGTTCGGCGGCAGATCCTCCAGCTCCCCCTGGCCCCGCTTCACCGGGCGCAGGATCATGTCCACCGAGAGCGCGCCGATGACCACACCCAGGACCTGCCGCACCCGGTCCTCGGGCAGCATGAACAGCAGCTCGGAGCCCACGAGCTGCCCCGCGACCAGAGGCGCCAGGATGCCGATCATCAGGGCCACGCGGAGCGACCGCCCCACCTCGGGCAGCAGCACGAAGCCGGCGATGACCGCCACGCAGCTCGCCACGAACAGGGCCTCGCGGGCAGGCCACACCAGCAGCATGATCGGGATGGCCACCATGTTGTGGCCGAAGCCGGTCACGCCGCGCACGAACTGCCCGAGGAACACAGCGACGGCGGCGACGGCGATCTCCATCCTCCGGTACTACACCATCAGCTTCAGGCCGGCGAGCAGCAGCAGCGCGCCCACCGCGCGGCCGAAGCGCTCCCGGGACAGCCGCCCGGACAGGCGCTCCCCGAGCTTCACACCCAGGAACATGGGGGGGAGCAGGATGACCACGCGCCAGGCCGTGGCCGGGTCGGCGGCCCCCTTGGCCAGGAGCATCAACGCGAGCGAGGTCCCGGCCACCGCGGTGATGGTGACGAGCTGGGCGCGCACGACCGCGTCGGTGAACCCGCGCCGCAGGAAGACCACAAGCGGCGGCCCGCCCATCCCGGAGAGCCCGGACATCAGCCCGGAGACCGCGCCCACGGCGCCCCCGACCAGCAGGGTGAGGCCCGGCGCCTCGGGCAGCGCGGTCCACTCTCCCCGCCCGCGCTTGACCGGCCAGAGCAGCGCGTCGAGGGCGAACAGGAACACCAGCCCCCCGAACACCCGCCGGATCACCCCGTCGGGCAGCGCGAGCAGCAGCTCGCTCCCCAGGTGCTGGCCCAGGAACATCGGCACCAGGATGGCCACCATCAGCGGCACCATGACCAGCGGCCAGACCCGGAGCAGCAGCGTCCAGGCGGCGAGCGTGCTCAGGCAGACTGCGGCGAACATCGCCTCCGGCGGGGACCAGATGGCCAGCAGCAGCGGGATCGCGACCAGATTCTGACCGAACCCGGTGACCCCCAGCACGACCTGGGCGCAGAAGACCACGGCTGCGGCGTAGGCCAGCTCCATCGGGCCTCTTCTATCCCCTGCCCCGCCGATCGGCGGGTTACCTTTGCGCCGATGTTGGAGATCCCCATGCGCACCCCCCTGTTCACCGCCGCCGCCGCCCTCTCTCTGCTGGTCGGCTGCCTCCAGTTCAAGGACGACGCCGCCGTCACCGATGACACCGGCGTGGTCGGCGACCCCACCGTCGACGGCGACGGCGACGGCTTCTACCCGCCCCAGGACTGCGACGACGAGGACGAGACCATCAACCCCGCCGCTGACGAGGTCCCCTACGACGGCGTCGACAACGACTGCGACAGCGGCACCCCCGACGACGACCTCGACGGCGACGGCTTCCCGGCCGCCGAGGACTGCGACGATGAGGACGCCTCGGTCAACCCCGAGGATGGCTGCGTGGGTGGCACCTACTCCGGCCCCATCACCGTCACGGTCAACGCCTTCGGGTTCGGCGACTCCTGCGAGGGCAACCTGTTCGTCGACGTGTCCGACCGAGCCACCCCCCAGGTCTCGGGCGACGGGACCTGCACCTACATCGACTTCTTCAGCTTCCTCGGGGCCCAGGACATCGTCATCGGGGGGACGCTGGGCAACAACGGCGCGGTGTCCGGGGACGTCGAGGTGGGCCTGCTCGCGGCGGACACCTGGACGGGCACGGTGACCGCCAGCCGCCTGACGGGCAGCTTCTCGGGCTCCACCGACCTGTCCGGGATCGTGGTGGACTATTCGGGCGAGTTCACCCTCAACCTGCGCTGATGACTCAGGGGCGGAGCGCCCAGGCCATCATCACCACCACCAGCGTGGCGACCCCCGCCCAGATGACCGGCCACGCCCAGCGGCGGAGGCGCCA
Source organism: Alphaproteobacteria bacterium (assembly GCA_020632795.1). GTDB lineage: Bacteria > Myxococcota_A > UBA796 > UBA796 > CAJQPC01 > JACKEV01. The sequence goes on along the minus strand of JACKEV010000012.1, from coordinate 321,673 downwards.
GGGCCACTCGGCGGCGGCGGCGGACGCCGGGTCCGCGGGCACCACCGGCAGGCCCAGCATCACCGGCACGGCCCCTGAGATGCCCAGCTCCACGACCTTTCGGACGATCGGCCGCAGAGTGTCGTCCGCGCGCGCGCCCGCCCGCCAGAGCATGCGGGAGCGCAGGAGCAGGGTGGCCTGACCCTTCTCCCAGCGCAGCCCCACCGGGGACGACCCCGGCCAGGCCAGCAGGTCCTCCTCAATGGAGAGTCGCGAGAAGAGGCGCCGCGCGCGCCAACGCGCCCAGCGCCCCGCCGAGACGTCGGGGGCGGCCTCTGCCAGGCCCACCTCGGCGCCGGTCTGGAGGGCCTGGGCCAGGCGAGGGCCGACCCCGAAGGCCTGGACGTAGCGGGGCAGCGCCCGCACCCGCAGCTCGCGCAGGTGGGCCTCGGCCATCCAGAGGCAGGCGTCGAGCCAGTCGTCATCGGGGCCGCGGGCCTGGCGAGGCGGCGGGGCTCCCCCCTCCCGGAGGGCCTCCCAGGCCTCCTGGACGGCCTTGAAGCGCTCGGCGGCCTGGGGATCTCCGGGGTTGAGGTCGGGGTGGTGCGCGCGCGCCAGCTTGCGGTACGCCCGCTTGATGTCCTCCAGGCTGGCGCCTCTCCGGACGCCCAGGATGGCGTAGGGGTCGCGGTCACTGGGGGGCATGGGTCTCACATGACGAAGCCGTCACGGAGACGGTCCGGGAAAGGGGTTGTGTAACGCGGACAGGTTCAGGTATGAACACTTTCTTGACAGGAGGACCCCATGCGCCAGCTCACCTTGATCTCCCTCTTTGCGCTCATCGCCTGCGGCGACAAGGACGCCGACGACTCGGCCTCCGAGGACGCCGACGGCGACGGCGTCCTGGTGACCGACGACTGCGACGACGACGACCCCGCGGTCGGCGCAGCCACCGCCTGGTACGGGGACGCCGACGGTGACGGGTACGCTGGCGACAACCTCGTCGTCGACGCCTGCACCGCCCCCTCCGGCTTCTACGACGAGGCCACCGACTGCGACGACCTCGACGACACCATCAACCCCGACGGGAACGAGGTCTGCGACGGCGCTGACAACGACTGCGACGGCCTCCTGGACGAGGACGACGACAGCGTCGACCCCTCATCGTTCAGCACCTTCTACGCCGACAGCGACAGCGACGGCTACGGCGCCGACGACGCCACGGCCGAGGCGTGCAGCGCCCCCGCCGGCTACGTCGCCGAGGGCGGCGACTGCGACGACGACGACCCCGACCTCAACCCCGAGACCATCTGGTATCAGGACTTCGACCGCGACACCTACGGCGCGCCCGAGTACTTCACCCAGTCCTGCGAGCAGCCCGACGGCTACGTGGCCGACAGCAGCGACTGCGACGACCTCGACGCCACCACGAACCCCGACGGCTACGAGGTCTGCGACGGCGCTGACAACGACTGCGACGGCTTGTTCGACGACGACGACGACGGGGTCGACCTCTCCACCGGCACCGAGTGGTACATCGACCTCGACGGCGACGGCTACGGCGACGCCGACGGCACCTCCACCCTGGCCTGCGCGGCCCCCTCCGGCACCGTCGACAACAACGAGGACTGCAACGACGCCGAGGTCAGCGCCAACCCCGGGGAGATCGAGGTCTGCGCCGACGGGATCGACAACGACTGCGACGGCACCGCCAATGAGTGCGGCCTGAACGGCCACATCAGCGGCTCGGACGCCGACGTCCTCCTCTCCGGCACCGCCGACGACCAGGTCGGCTTCGAGGCCGCGATCGGCGACGTCGACGGCGACGGCAGCGACGATCTGCTGATCTCCTCCTACTACCAGGAGAACGCCAACGGGGACACCTACGCCGGGGTCACCCACCTCCTCTACGGGCCGCTCACCGTCAGCGGCGACATCAACAACCTGGAGGCCGCCGGCTTCGAGGGTGACAACGGCTCGGACTACTCGGGCAAGATCATGGGCAGCGGCGGCGACGTCGACGGCGACGGCATCGACGACATGCTGATCAGCGCCTACCAGTCCGACGTCGGCGCCTCCAACGGCGGCGAGGTCTTCCTCATCTACGGGGACAGCGCGCGCTTCTCCGGGCGCAGCCTCCTGTCCGACGCGGGGGCGGCGTCCTGGGCTGGCTACACCAGCTCGGACTACGTTGGCCTGAGCGCCCGGATCCTGGGGGATCTGGACGGCGACGGCATCGATGACTTCGGCTTCGGTGGAGATAGCGTGGACGCCATCAACAGCAGCGGCGGCGCGGTCTACCTGTTCGCGGGCAGCAGCACCCGCTACAGCGGCCTGGCCATGGACGCCGACACCCACGCCCACCTGATCATCGCGGGCGAAGCCGTCAGCGAGTACCTGGGCGACTACCGTGGGCTCGCCGGGGCCGGCGACATCGACGGCGACGGCTTCGACGACTTCCTGGTCGGCGCCACCTCCAACGACGGCGGCGGGCTCTCCTCCGGCTCGGTGTGGATCGGCTACGGCATGGCGCTGCCCAGCGGCTTCCTCATCACGACCGCCGACCTCGACGCCCAGATCTACGGGAGCCACAGCTCGGACTACCTCGGCGACGGCATCGCCTCGGCGGGCGACGCCAACGGCGACGGGTACGACGACATCCTCGCTGGCGCTGACGGCTTCGACATCAGCGCCGGCTCCAGCGTGGGCGTGGTCTACCTCTTCCTGGGTGGATCGGCGCGGTGGTCGGGGGCGAACGACGCCGGCAGCTCCGCCGAGGCGGAGATCACCGGCGAGAAGGCCAGCGACTACCTGGGTGAGGGCGTGGCTGGCGCCGACATGGACAACGACGGCATCAGCGACCTCCTGATGGGCGCGGACGGGTACGACACCGCCAACGGCACCAGCGGTGCGGGCATCGTGTACCTGTTCCACGGGCCGGTCAGCGGCAGTTTCAGCGTGCTGGACGCGGACTGGGCGTTGGAGGGCGAGTCCAGCAGCAGCGACCTGGGCCAGTTCCTCATCACCGGCGACCTCAACGCCGACACCTACACCGACATCCTGGCCCCCGCCTACGACGCCGACATCGCCTACCTGGTGTACGGGCTGCCCGGGCTCTGAGGTCTACGCCAGATCGCCGGGCCACCCAGGCTTCTTGGTGATCCGGGTGCCCGCCCGGCCCCGCCACGCCTCGACGAGCTGCTCGGGGCGGCAGATGATGACGAACTCGCCGCCGTGCCGCAGGAAGCGGTCGGCGGCCTTCACCTTGGGGCCCATGCTGCCCGGCGGGAACTGGCCTTCAGCTTCCAGCGCGTTCAGCTCGACGATGTCCACCTCGCGGAGCAGGGTGGCCTTGGGGGTCATGTAGTCCCGATAGACCCCGTCGACGCCCGTGGTGATGATGAGGGACTCGGCCCCCAGGCGCGCGCCGAGCAGGGCCGAGACCCGATCCTTGTCCACCACCGCCTCGAGCCCCCGGATGTGGCCGTCGGGGTCGCGCACGACCGGGATGCCCCCGCCGCCGCAGCAGATGACCACCGTGCCTTTGGAGGTCAGCTTTCCGATGGCGTCGAGCTGGACGATGCGCTTGGGCGCGGGCGAGGGCACGACCCGGCGCCAGCCCCGGTGGGCGTCCTCGACCATGCGCCACCCCCGCTCCCGCTGGAGCACCGGGGCCTGCGCCTCATCGTAGAAGCGCCCGATCGGCTTGGTGGGCTCCTGGAAGGCGTGGTCGTGGGGATCCACCTCGACCTCGGTGACCAGGGACACGACGTCGAACGGCAACCCCCGGCGGCGCAGCTCCTCGCGCAGGGAGCGCTGGATGAGGTAGCCGAGGCTTCCCTGGGTGTCCGCAACCATCGAGTCCAGGGGCACCTCGAACAGCTCGTTGCGGCTCATCTCTGAGCGCAGCGCCTGGAAGCCGACCTGCGGGCCGTTCCCGTGGGTCAGGATCACCCGGTCGGGCCAGGTGCTGCGCTCGATGAAGTCCGCGATGGGCTTCATGGCCCGCGCGGTGACGGTGACCTGGTTCTCCATGTCGATCGGCAGGGCCGGATCCAGCAGGGAGTTGCCGCCGATGGCGATGATGGTGAGATGGTCCCACGGCATGAGCGAGGCCCTCCGGGGGAGAGTCTATCCGCTGCGGGCCGCGCCGGGGGCAGCCGCTGACCGGCGGCGCCCCCAGGCGAGGAGGGCGGTCAATACCCAGGCCGCGCCCGCCGGGCTCGCGCCGCAGCCGCAGGGCGCGGGCCCCTCCTTCGCGGTCGGCGTCGAGTCGCGGGCGCTGCTGGAGTCCAGGCCGCTGTCCTCCGGCGGCGAGAGGGCCTGCAAGGAGTCCGACAGCGCGGGCCAAAGCGGCTCGCAGACCTCCGCGAGGTCGGTGCCTTCGGCGCAGTCGAGGGGGCCGATGACGTCGGTGTGGACGAACAGGGCGTCGGTGTAGGAGAGGCCGTCCTCGGTCCAGGAGAGGCCGTGGCCCTCGAGCTGGAGGTTGGTGGCCAGCCAGAGGCGGCCCCGCGCCGCGTCAAGCCCCGAAGCGGCGGGCGCGTCGAGCACGCCGCGCTCCCCATCGCGCGTGACCCGCTCCAGGGACCGGCCGTCCAGGCTCAGCCAGATCGCGTCGGCGCCGTCGAGGGCGACGTCGAAGACCTCGCCGTCCAGCGCGGCGACCTCGCGCACGGTGACGCCGCGGTCCTCCGTGAACAGCAGCGTGTCCACGCCGACCGGGTCCCGCACCAGCCACGCCGCGCCGGCCTGGCCGGGGACCGCCGCGAGCACCCGGATCGTCCACGCCTCCCCTTGCGGGGGCGCGTAGGCCGTGGCCTGCCAGGTCTCACCCCCATCCTCGCTGTGGTGCAGCAGGGAGCGGCCGGTGGAGCGCTCCTCCGCGCTGGCCCAGATCACCGCCGCGTCGTCCGGCGAGGGGACCACCGCGATCACGTCCTGACGCCCCAGGGTGGTCATCGAGGTGAAGGTCTGCCCTGCGTCGTCGCTGCGCCATACGCCGTTGTCCACCGCCGGGGTCGCCGTGCCCGCCCAGGCCCGCGCCGGATCGCTGGGGGCGAAGGCCGACACCGCCACCACCTGCCCCTCCAGGCCGCTCGGCGCGGTCCAGGTGCAGAGATCCTCCGAGCGGTGGAGGGTGGTCTGCAGGTCGCGGGCCTGAGCCGGATCCGGCAGGGTGGCCAACCAGACCCCGGCGGTGCTGCGCTGGAAGCGGGGCAGCAGGATGGCGTCCGGGGTGGTGAGCAGCTCGTGACAGACCCAGACGAAGCGCTGCCCGTCGTCCTCCGACCACAGCAGGCCCACGGTGGCCTCGACCCCCACGCCCTGCCCCTCCGACGGCGCGATTACGTCGACGCTGTTGACCAGCGCCCCCACGTGCGCCCACGCGGCGCTGGCGAGGAGCAGCAGAGGTGGAGAAGGGGTCAAGCCTGGACTCCATTCACGCAGACATGCGCTGCGTCGGTTGACGGCGGGGGCTTCATTCCCCAAGTTAACGACACCCCCTGCAAGGAGTGAGGATTCCATGTCCTGTCGGCTGTTCGTCGCCCTCGTGTTGCTCACCTCAGCCTGCACGAAGGGGGACGACGTCGACGACTCGGCGGCGTCGGCGGGCCTGGCCGTGCTGGGGGCAGGCAGCCATGGGATCGACGGGCTGCTGCTCGACGTCATCGGCACCGAGGACGACGGCCTGCGGTTGCCGCGGGACCTCGACTTCAACCCCTCCGTGGAGGGGGAGCTGTGGGTGGTCAGCAAGCGCGACGACTCCGTGGTCATCTTCAGCGACGCGGGCGCCGACGCACAGACCAGCCGCAAGGTGATCGATCCCTTCGCCCTCCACTTCATGGACAGCCCCTCCTCTCTCGACTTCGGGGCCATCAACCAGCGCTTCGGGCAGACCTTCGGCACCTGTCAGGAGTCCCGGAACACCTACAACGGGCGCTTCCTGCCGGACTACTTCATGGGCCCGACCCTGTGGTCGGCCGAGCCGGACATCTTCGGGGAGTCCAACCCGGAGGCGGTGGAGTACCTCTCCGAGCTGTACAACCAGCCCGTCGACCTGGGCAGCCACCTGGACATGCTGCACGAGAGCCCGCTGTGCATGGGCATCACCTGGGAGGCCGACAACGTCTACTGGGTGTTCGACGGCTACAACCAGGCCATCGCCCGCTACGACTTCGTCGACGACCACGGCATGGGCTACGACGACCACAGTGACGGGATCATCGCGAAGTACGTCCAGGGCGAGGTGGCCTACGTCGAGGACGTGCCCTCCCACCTGGAGCTGGACGCCGACACCGGGCTGCTCTACGTCAACGACACCGGCAACAACCGGGTGGTCGTGCTGGACACCACCACCGGCCAGCGCGGGCGGACGCTGCCCGCCACCGAGCCGGGGACCACCCACTACGCCGTCGACGGCGCCGAGCTGTGGACCCTCATCGACGGCGCGGCGGTCGACCCGCCGATGGTCGCGCCCTCCGGCCTGGACCTCGTCGACGGCACGCTCTTCATCACCGACAACGCCACCAGCCGGATCTACGCCTTCGACCTGGACGGGAACCTGATCGACTTCGTGGACACGGGGCTGCCGGAGGGCGCGCTGATGGGCCTCCGCGCCCGCGCTCTCGACGATCTGTGGTTCGTCGACGCGGTGGACTTCCGCGTGCTGCGGCTGCAGCCGTAGGCTCGGGTTGACGGGGGGTGCCACCGCGGGGAAGATCCCGCGCAGCGGAGGCTTGGTGCATGGCCCAGTGGCGCTCAGGGTTCTCGGCGTGGCTCGCGCCCGTCACCGTCGATGCGTTCCGAGCCCGGTGGTGGGACCGGGAGCCCCTGCTGCTCCAGGGTCGGGATCCGCAGCTCTATGACGGGCTGCTCGACCTCGACGAGGTCGACCGGCTGCTGACCGGGCGCGGGCTGTGTTTCCCCACCTTCCGTCTGCTCAAGGATGGCCGGGTCGTGCCACCGGAGAGCTGGACCGTGCCCGAGCTGCCCTGGGGCACCGGCGCGGTGACCGGCTTCGGCAAGCCCGACGCGGTGGTGCAGCACCTCCAGTCCGGCTGCACCGCGGTGCTGGAGCAGGTGCAGCGCGTGGTCCCCACCGTCGCCCGGCTGTGCCGCGCCTTCGAGGAGGCCCTCCGCTGCACCACCCAGGCCAACGCCTACCTCACCCCGCCCGGCTCGCGCGGGCTCACCCCCCACTACGACGTCCAGAACGTCGTGGTCCTCCAGCTCCACGGGGCCAAGCGGTGGCGGGTCCATGAGGCCCGGGTGGAGCGCCCCCTGCCCTCACAGCCCTGCGCGCCTGGCGGCTGCGAGCCCGGCGCCCTGCTGTTCGAGGCCACGCTGCAGCCGGGGGATCTGCTGTCCCTGCCCCGGGGCTTCGTGCACGTCGCCGACACCCAGGATCAGCTCTCCCTCCACCTCTCCCTGAGCGCCCTCCCGGTCACCTGGATGGACGTGATGCAGGAGCTGGTGGCCCGCTGCGCCAGCGATCCGCGCTTCCGTGAGGCCGTGGACATCGACATCAGCGGGCCCAACGACGCTGAGGGGCCCCTGGCCGACGCCTTCGAGGCCCGCCTCGACGCGATGGCCGAGCTGGCCGACCTCGACGACACCCTGGACGCGCTGGCGCGGCGCTTCGTGGACACCCGGCTCCCCCTGCTGGGGGGAATGGTCGAGGCGCTCGACGCCCCGGTGTCGGTCACCCGGGACAGCCGACTCCGCCGCCGCACCGGGCTGATCCATCGGATCGAGGTGGAGGGGGACTTCGTGACCCTGCGGTTCCACGGGCGCTTCGTCCGCCTGCCCTGGCACGCCCTGGAGACCGCGCGCTTCGTCGCCGATGGCGCGGCGTTCTGCGTGCGGGACGTCCCCGGCCAGCTCGGCGACGCCGAGCGGCTGGCCCTCTGCCGGCACCTCGCGCAGACGGGCTTCCTGGAGCCCGCCTGAGCCGGCGCGCTCAGAAGTCTTCGTCGAACGCGACCTCGCCGGTGACGCCGATCTGGTAGGCGCTCACCCGGCGCTCGAAGAAGTTGGACAGCTCCTGCACGTCCTGGAGGTCCATGAACGGGAACGGGTTGGAGGCGCCGAAGATGGGATCCAGGCCGAGGTTCATCAGGCGCTGGTCGCCGACGTACTCCAGGTACTGCCGCATGTCCTTGGTGGACATGCCCGCGACCCCCTGCCCCAGCAGGTCCTGGGCGAAGATGGTCTCGCAGTCCACCGCCTCGCGGATCATGCGGCGCACGTCGTCCTTCATGCCGTCGTCCCACAGCTCAGGCTGCTCGCGGCGCACGGTCTCGACCACCTCCAGGGCGAAGCGCATGTGGCCGCTCTCGTCCCGGAACACCCAGTTCGTGCCGGTGGCCAGGCCGTTCAGCAGCCCCTTGGACCGCAGGAAGTAGACGTAGGCGAAGGCCGCGAAGAAGAACAGCCCCTCGATGCAGGTCGAGAAGCAGACGAGGTTCAACAGGAAGCGCCGGCGGTCCGCCTCGGTGTGCAGCTCGTCCAGATCCTGGATCGAGTCCATCCACTTGAAGCAGAAGTCGGCCTTGTGCTTGATGGACGGGATGTTGTGGATGGCCGAGAAGGCCCGCTCCCGCTCCTTGAGGTCGGGGATGTAGGTGTCGAGCAGGGTCAGGTAGAACTGGACGTGCAGCGCCTCCTCGTAGAGCTGGCGCGACAGGTACATCCGCGCCTCGGGGGCGTTGATGTGCTTGTAGAGGTTGAGCACGAGGTTGTTGGACACGATGGAGTCGCCGGTGGCGAAGAAGGCCACCAGGCGGTTGACCAGGTGCCGCTCGGCGTCGGAGAGGCGGTAGCTCAGGTCCCCGGTGTCCTGCGAGAAGTCAACCTCCTCGACCGTCCAGGTGTTGGAGATGGCGTCCCGGTACATGTCGTAGAACACCGGGTACTTCATGGGGCGCAGGGTCAGGTTCAGGCCGGGGTCGAGCAGCATCACGGTCCTCGGTCGGTCAGAGGGTGGCAGGCAGGGGGAAGGCAGCGACACGGCACGCCGACGGCCCCTCGGGCGCGGCGCGCGGTCAAACGTCAGCAGCGCGGCGAGCGGCGCGCTACTGGCAGGCTTCGCAGTACTCGGGGTTCTCCAGCGAGCAGGCGACCGCCGCCGCGTCGGTGGGGGCGGCCTTGCCGCTGGTGGCCCGGGCGATGGAGGTGCGCGGGCGCGAGCGCAGGTAGTAGGTGGTCTTCAGGCCCTTCTTCCAGGCGTAGGCGTACATCGACGAGAGCTTGCCGATGGTGGGCTCGGCCATGAAGAGGTTGAGCGAGGCGCTCTGATCGATGAAGGGAGAGCGGGCCGCCGCCATGTCGATCAGCGCGCGCTGGGGCAGCTCCCAGGCGGTGCGGTACAGGCGGCGCAGCTCGGCGGGGAGCTGGTCGAGGTGCAGCACGGAGCCCTCGCCGGCCTTGATGGCCTCGCGCACCTCGGCGGTCCACAGGCCCAGCTCCTTGAGGTCATCGACGAGGTAGCGGTTGATCTGGAGGAACTCGCCCGAGAGCGTCTCGCGCTTGAAGAGGTTGGAGACCTGGGGCTCGATGCACTCGAAGCAGCCGCAGATCGACGCGATGGTCGCGGTGGGCGCGATGGCGATCAGCAGGGAGTTGCGCAGCCCGTGCTCTTTGATGCGGGCCTTGAGGGTGTCCCAGCGGCTGGCCGTGGGCGCGCCGAACAGGCCGAGCTGCCCCTGGTGGTCCGCGCCGGGGGCCACGCCCCACAGGTCGAACTGCAGGTTGCCCCGGGCGGCGCGGGTCAGGCGGAAGGTCTCGTGGGCGCCGTGCTGCTCGGCCAGGGTGCAGGAGGCGTCCAGCGCGGCGAAGTAGATCTCCTCCTGGATGGCGGAGGACAGCGCCTTGGCCTCGGGGGCGTCGAAGGGCAGCCGGAGCTGGAAGAAGACGTCCTGCAGGCCCATCAGCCCCAGGCCCACCGGCCGCCACCGCCGGTTGGAGGCCTCGGCCTCGGCGGTCGGGTAGTAGTTGATGTCGATGACCCGGTCCAGGTACTTGACCGCGATGCGGACCCGGGCGCGCAGCTTGTCGAAGTCGACGGTGTTGTCGTCGCTGAGGAAGCGGCTGAGGTTGATCGAGCCGAGGTTGCAGACGGCGGTCTCGCCCTGGTTGGTGACCTCGACGATCTCGGTGCACAGGTTGGAGGAGTGGACCACCAGGCCCGGGGCCCCGGTCTGGTTGGACTTGCGGTTGCAGGCGTCCTTGAAGGTCATCCAGCCGTTGCCGGTCTGGGCCAGGGAGCGCATCATGCGGCCGTAGAGGTCGCGGGCCCGCACGACGCGCACCGCGAGGCCGTCGCGCTCGGCCTGCTCGTAGGCGCGCTCGAAGTCGTCGCCGTAGAGGTCGACCAGCTCGGGCAGCTCCTTGGGGTCGAACAGCGACCACATCTTGTCGGCCTGGACCCGCTTCATGAACAGGTCGGGGATCCAGTTGGCGAGGTTGAGGTTGTGGGTGCGCCGGGCCTCGTCGCCGGTGTTGTCCCGCAGCTCGAGGAACTCCTCGATGTCGGCGTGCCAGGTCTCCAGGTAGACGCAGCAGGCGCCCTTGCGCCGCCCGCCCTGGTTGACCGCCGCGACCGAGGAGTCGAGGGTCTTGAGCCAGGGCACGATGCCGTTGGACTGGCCGTTGGTGCCCCGGATCAGGGAGCCCCGCGCGCGGATGCGGTGCCAGGCCACCCCGATGCCCCCGGCGAACTTGGACAGCCGGGCGATGTCGGTGTAGCGGCCGTAGATGGCCTCCAGGTTGTCCGCCGGGCTGTCCAGCAGGTAGCACGAGGACATCTGGCTGTGGCGGGTGCCCGAATTGAACAGCGTGGGCGAGCTGGGCAGGTACTCCAGCGAGGAGATGAGCCGGTAGAACTCGACCGCCTCGTCCAGGGTGCGGGCCAGCCCGCAGCTCACCCGCAGGAAGAAGTGCTGGGGGGTCTCGATGACCTTGCGGTTGATGGGGTGCCGCAGCAGGTAGCGGTCAAAGACGGTGCGCAGGCCGAAGTACTGGAAGAGCTGGCTGCGCCGATCGTCGATGGTCTGGTTGAGGGCGTCGGCGTGGGCGCGCACGAAGGCGAAGGTCTCATCGGAGATGATGCCCTGCGCGTGGCCGACCCGGACGCTGTCGGCGAAGGTCTCGATGCCCTGGGCGCGGACCTCCTTGACCAGCAGGCGGTGCAGCAGCCGCGCGCCCAGGAAGGAGTAGTCCGGCTCCTCGGCGGTCATGGCGGCGGGGATCTGGACGAGCAGGTGGTCCAGCTCGCCCTCGGTCACCCCGTCGTAGAGCCCATCGAACACCCGCGAGGCCAGCAGCGCGGCGTCCACCCCGTCGAGCCCCTCGGCGTGCTGCTCCACCAGCCGTGTGAGGGTGGAGAGGTCGAGGGGTTCCTTCCTGCCGCCGGGCTTTCGGACTCGGAGGCGGGGGCCGTCAGCCAGCGAGTCGGTGGAGAGGGGGGTGGTGTTCACCGGAGTCTGGTTTTCCGTGATCAAGGGCATGAAATGACTCTTTGCGCGCGTGGACAGCGCAATAGAAGCCCATGGCCAGCCGGCGGCGGTGGCCTTTGCGGAGGGCGGCGGGTTCGGAGGGAGCGGAGGGTCTGGTCGGAGGACGAGGCGGGGTGGGCCGGGCGTGGGACCGCGACCGAAGCAGCCCATCACCACCCCTATGGGATCAACCCGGCGGTGCCAAGTTGACCGTACGTACGGTGGAGATCCGGTGGAGATCCGATGGGTGTCCGGTCGGGAGACGCGAGACCCAAGATATGGGTCATCGCTGGACGCGTCAACACTATATGTAGTGCTCCGAGGGCTGGATCGGGCCAAGGGGCCGAGAACCCTGCGCTAGAAAAATCTGATGTTCCGGATCGGGGTCAATTGGACCGCGGTGCATCCGGCAACCCGCCGCCGCGATCCCCTCCGAGACGGCGTCGTGCTTCAGAAATGGCTGTTCTTTCTCATTTTTCCAGCAGCGGCGCGCAAACGGCCGAGGAGCATCGGATTGTTCCCCCGGGGGAACAACCAGCCCACGAGCGAGACGAACTGGCTCCTGGCAGGCCACCGGTTTACCCTGGCACGGACCTGACCTGAGGACCCCCATGAGCCTGACCGAGATGGTGGACGGCGGGGCGGCGATCCAGGAGATCTCCGCCTTCCTCGACGACCTGGAGCACGACGCCCGCTGGGCCCAGCTCTCCACCCTGAGCCGCGCCACGCAGCGCCGCCTGTTCGAGCGCGCCGCCGCCGGCCCGCCGCTCGCCCTGGAGCACTTCGTCCCCCCCGATCGGGCGCCGCTGACCCAGGTGACCCACCACGGCCGCAACACCCTCCCGCTGCCGGCGAAGCACAAGCTCTTCCGCAAGCCCTTCTGCCGCCCCGCCGACCGCGAGGGCCAGCTCTACGGCTTCAACGACTCCCCCAGCCGCTGGCTGGTGGGGCCGGGCTTCTTCGTCGCGGTGCTGACCGCGGGGAACGCCGACTGGGAGGCGCGGGGCTCGGTGGTGATCGACTACTTCCGGGTGCCCGACAGCGCGGTCTGCGCGGGCTGGCCCGAGGTCATCCCCAACCACAAGGGCGTGCAGTTCTTCGTGTATCACCAGACCCGGGACTTCATGCGGCGGGTCTCCGCGCACGTCTCCATCGGGGCGGCCTACAAGAAGGAGAACGCGCTGGACCACTACTTCGTGCTCTGCCGCGAGGATTGATCGCGCTGGGGCTTGCCGCCCTGAGGCGCGGTGTGCAACTTGGGGGCCCGAATCAGGAAGGAGTCCTTGATGGTCCCCCAGCAGACCGCGCCCGATCTCCCTGAAGACGAGTACCTCTCCCACAAGGAGCTGCATCAACTCCACGGGATCCTGCGGGGCCAGCTCGACGCCTTCATGGCTGCGGCCCGCGCCGACCTGAACGACCTCGGCCAGGTCCGCGAGGTCGAGGCCGACGCCATCGACTTCGCCAGCACCGAGACCGACCGGGAGCAGCGCCTCCGCTTCGCGGATCGGGAGCGCAAGCTCGCCGGCAAGATCCGCGTCGCCCTGCAGCGCATGCAGGAGGGCGAGTACGGCGTGTGCGAGAGCTGCGGCGAGCCCATCACCTTCAAGCGCCTGCTCGCCCGGCCCATCGCGACCCAGTGCATCGACTGCAAGACGCAGGCGGAGCAGCTGGAGCGGCGGAGTCGGGTGTATTAGCGGCGAGAGGTGGCGTCCCGCCCCTACTCCCAGCCCAGCAGCTTCTCCAGCCGCGGTGGGATCCGCCGGAGCATGCCCTCCACCGCGCCGGCCGCGCGCCAGGTGGGGGAGCGGTGCACCGCCGCCAGCTCCTGACGGGCCAGAGCCAGCTCCCGGGCCAGCTCGGCGGAGGGGTCCTCGGCGGGGCGGGTGCGGGTGGGCTCCGCGGCCCACTGGACCAGCGGCGCATAGACCTGACGCACGCCATATCGACTGTTGAGGTATCGCCACGCCCGCGTGGTCTGCCGGCTGTCGATGGCCCCGCCCGCCAGCTCCACCAGGGCGGAGCAGAGGTGGTCGGGGTCGCCAGGGGTGATCGGCACCAGCAGCCGCACCGCCGCCATCTCCCGGGTCAGGTCGCTGCGCGGCGTGGCCAGCACCGTGAGGCCCATGTGCGCGTAGAACAGCACGCGGGTCCGGGTGCCCAGCTCGGCCTCCACCCCGGGGCGATCCAGGCAGATCCCGACGTGGGCCCGCGACAGCAGGCCGGGGAGCACGTCGTGGGGAACCCAGCCGTGGAAGGTGAACCGGTCGGGGAAGGGCCCGGTGGTCGCCTGGGCGCGGAACGCCTCGTAGGATGAGGTGTGGTGCCCGGCGATGCCGCCGCCGGTGGAGATCACCCGCAGGCCCGGGACCTGGGCCATCGCCCGGTGCAGCCCGGTGAGCAGCGTGTCGGTGTCGAGCCAGGTGTTGTAGCCACCGCAGAGGGCGACCACCAGCTCATCGTCCTCGTCGCGGGTGCGGGGCGCAGCGCGGGTGAGCCCGCCGAACGAAAGCGCGGCGGGCACCTCGTGGACCCAGGGGTGCTCCAGCAGCGCGCCGGTCAGGCGCCCCACCAGGCCGAGCTGACCCAGCAGCGCCGCCCGCTGGCTGCCCGAGATCGCCCCGAAGGCGTCGCCTCGCGCCAGCGCCGCGGCGTAGGCAGCCCTCATGTGGGGCGTGGCGTCGGGCTCGCCGAAGTGCGCGCTGCGGGCCTGGGCCTCGGCGAAGGGGTCCCCCGGCACGTCCACCCACAGCGGCTCGTCTTCGACCACCATCGCGGCGGCCCGCGCGGGGTTGTAGGGGCCCGCCGACATCACCACGTCCGGGGCGGCCGACGCGCGCAGGGCCCGGAGCTGGTCCACCCAGTCCGCCGACTCGGGCTGGACGACCGCGACCTGCAGGGCCGCGTCCCCCAGCTCGCGCTGCTGCAGGGGCACCGTGGCGTCCCCCAGCAGCGCTGCGGTGACCCGATGCCCCCCGTCGAGCAGCGCACGCAGGGTCTGCTCCGTCCGAAGCTGCGGGAAGCCGAGCACATCCGGGCTGTCCACAGGGAGCGGCCCGGAGCCGATGACGAGAACGTGGGCCATGACCTCGGCCTAACCCGACGGCTCGGCGGCCGTCGACCGGATCCCGTCCTCCCCCATCGGCGCGGGGTCGTCGCCAGCGTGGATCAGCAGCCCCCAGGCGTGCGCCATCTGCACCAGCCCATGATCCTCGACGTCCTGGGCGACCTCGAAGTCGTAGAGCCGGTTCTGCCAGACGTGCGGCTTGAGGTGGTGCTTGTCGAACACCGCGATGGAGACCTGGTACTGCCCCGCCAGCAGACTCAGGGCCGGGTAGTGGATGAAGTAGGTGTAGATGCCGTGGTAGACGCCGTCGAGGACGCCGTCGAAGCGGGTGTTCGGGCCGTAGACGTACACCCCGTCGTTGCGGTGGATCGCCACGCCCATGACCGGGCGCTCCACGGGGGTGGTGGTCCGGAAGGTCACCGCCACGGTCATGGGCTCACCGCTCCGGAAGCGCTGCCGGGGCTGCCCGTGACCGTCGAGCAGCCGCACCGCCAGGACCCGGACCTCCCCCGAGCCGATCATGATGGCCTGGTCGCCGTCGTAGGTCTCGTAGGGCTGGGGCGCAACGGCCCGCGCCCAGATCTGCTCCGCGTCGGGCATCGCGCAGGCCCGCGTGACCACCCGGCGGATCTCGGGGTCGTCCACCGTGGCCTGGTAGCGCACCGACTGCGGAGCCGGGGCCTCCGGGAGGGGCGCGGGCGCGGCGTGGGGCGGACGGCCGCCGGGCAGGGGCGCGAGGCCGGGTCGGCGCCCCCCCGCGCTGAGGGCGCGGTCCAGGTCCAGGTAGCGCTCCACCACCTCGCGGGCCGGGCCCACCGCGCGGACCTCGCCCCGGTCCAGCCAGAGCACCTCGTCGCACAGCGAGCGGATGGCGTGGAGGTCGTGGGACACCAGGACGATCGTACGCCCCATCCCGAGGAACTCCTCGATCTTGCCAACACACTTACGCTGGAAATACTGATCGCCCACCGCGAGCACCTCGTCGACCAGGAAGACCTCGCTGTCCATGTGCGCGGCGATGGCGAAGCCCAGGCGCAGCGCCATGCCCGACGAGTAGGTCCGGACCGGGTAGTCGATGAACTCGCCCAGCTCCGCGAAGGCGATGATGTCGGGGATGCGCTCCTCGATCTCCGCCCGGGTCATGCCCAGCAGGGAGCAGTTGAGGAAGATGTTCTCGCGTCCTGAGAAGTTGGCGTGGAACCCCAACCCCAGGTCCAGCAGCGTCGAGATCGGCGCGCGCACCGTCAGCGCGCCCGTGGTGGGCTCGGAGATGCCCGCGATCAGCTTGAGCAGCGTCGACTTGCCCGCGCCGTTCGCCCCGATGACGCCGAACGAGCGCCCGCGCTGGATGCGGAAGGAGACCTCGCGCAGCGCCCAGTGCTCCTGGTGGTGCCTTCGCCGCCCGAAGAACTCGAAGAAGCGACTGCGGTCATTGAGGTAGATGCGGAAGCGCTTGCTGACCCGCGCAGCCTCGATCACGGCGTCGACGGCGTCCGGTGCGGCCGCTTCCTGCGTCTGCGATGGGGTGTCCGGCCGAGTCACGCGCTACGATCCCATGGCCCCGCAGCGGGGCCGGGCCTCGGCGCCGCCGCGCTCGCGCGGCAGCGCAGTGGTATTGTAGCGGTGCCGGTGGGGCTGGCACCACCCCACGCTGAAGCAGATGAGGATGGTCCGCATGGCAGAACTGAACAAGGCAGCCGAGCCGCGACTGATCCGCGCGCTCCGAGAGATCGCGTCCTGGCGGGACGCTGCAGAGGCCGACGCCGCTGGCAGGCTCCGCGAGATCAACGCCGAAGAGCAGCGCATCACCGAGGCCATCGCCGAGCTGCAGGCGCAGCTCGATGCGGCCCGCGCCCAGCGCGACGAGGTCAACCACACCCTGGCGGATCTCGACCCCGAGGAGCTGCGGCGCTCCCACAAGGCGGTGGTCGAGAGCCTCAACGAGGACCGCACGCTGCTCACCGAGCGCGCCGCGGCCTACAGCGAGGCGGTGGCGGCGAGCATGGCCCGCGCCGAGGAGATGCTCGCGGACGAGGAGCTGCAGCGCTCCCTGACCGAGTACGAGGCCTTCGCCGACTCCGAGGCCTCCCTGGCCGCCCTGCCGTCCAGCTACCGCGAGGCCATCCAGGCCCACCACGAGAAGGTGAAGGCCCGCCTGGGCCCGCTGTTCGCCGAGCTGGAGGGCCGCACGGTCGAGCTGGACCTGCCGCCGGCGACCCTGAGCCTGGTCGCCTCGGTCTCCCCGGCCGAGGGCACCCCCGACGCGCTGGTCATGGTCATGCCCGTCGAGGCGGCCTTCTATGACACCTGGGACCGCCGCGAACAGGACATCTCCGCGTGCATGGCCTACCGCATGATGACCGCAGCGGTGGAGATCGCCACCCGGGTCGGCGCGGCCGAGGCGCTCATCCGGCACCAGGCCTTCGAGGGCCACGTCACCATCTGGGTGTGGCTGGGCGACAGCCACGTCCAGGGCGACCTGCGCGAGGTCACCCGCGAGGTGATCGACGGCATGCGCACCCGGGCCAGGGAGCTGCAGATCGCCTCCCTCGACGTCCACACCATGTGGCTGCCCCCCGAGGTGCTGCAGGTCCCCGACGAGGTGAGCGAGGACGACACCAGCGACACCGGTCTCAGCGCCACCCCGACCATGCCCGACCAGGAGGAGGCCGTCGGCGACGAGATCACCGAGGACGAGGAGATCCCCTCGGCGGTCGTCGAGGATGACATCCCTGACTTCTACATCGAGCCGGAGGCCTGAATGTCCCTGCCGAGCCAGTTCCAGCGGCTGACCCTGAGTGAGGTCTCGCTACGCCTGGGCATCCACCCCTTCGACCTGATCCGCGTGCTGGTCGCGCTGGACGAGATGCCTGACGACCTCACCTTCTCCGAGGAGGACGTCGATCGCATCCGCGAGCGCGGCGGCCTGGAGACCTGGTGGATCGACGACGCTCCCGCCGAGCAGGTCCGCCACGACGACCCCGTGCCGGTCCGAGGCATGGCCCGCGCGATGGCCATGCAGCTCATCGCCCACAAGGTGCTGGGCCGCGCCACGACGCGCCTCGACAACCTGATCCGGGGACTGGAGCCCGAGTCCCAGGTGTACGCACGGAATGTGCTTTCCAAGATGTTGCAGGAAGGCTATCTTCAAACTTTCAATACGCCCTCGGGCCTCAACATCTCTGTGGTCTCCAACCGGGCGGAGGACCTCCGCAGGATCGCAGGAGGTGATTATCCACGTGAGATGAAGGCCCTTTGGGAAGGGTGAGCAGCTCAACGAGCGCCCGTCGGTGAGCCCGGCCGCCGACGGCGGGAGAATGGATGGCCGACCGCGGCGCCAACGACAAGGGTGGACGCAACAAGAAGCCCCGGCGCTTGTTCGACCGCCCGGGTGATGGGCTGTTTGGCGGTCTGCCGTCGGTCCCGAAGCCCGCTGAAGGAACGGATCCCGGCGTCTCTCCGCCCATTCAGGACGGTCGGGGGCGTCCGTCCCTGCGCCCTGTGCCGCCCCCGTTCCTGCCGCCGGCCCGACCGGGTCGCGCGCCTCGCCGTCCGCCGTGGGCTGAGGTCGGGGAGTCCACGCCTGTCCCCGAGCCGGTCACGACGGACGGCGAGCCCCCTCGCCTGGGGCCGCTGCCGCAGCCTCCACCCAGCGTACCGCCCCTGCGGATCCGGATCCCGGACAAGCCCGCCTCGGCCGGCGCCCACGCCCCGCGGTCCGAGGTCGACACCGCGGCGTTCAGCTTCAAGCTGCTGCCCGACGTCGACGACGGCCCGGGCCTCAGCGACGACGAGCGCCTGCAGGCCGCGATCGAGCAGGCCCCGCTGATCTCCCTGGACGAGGACGAGCCCCTCGCCCCTCTCCCGGGGGCGGGCTTCGCTTTCATCGAGGAGGACATCGAGGCCGAGCCCACCGAGGAGCTGTCCCCGCCGCCCACCTTCACCATGCCGGGCTCGCGGATCCAGCACATGCTCGGCGGCGCGCGGGCCGGTGGTGTGATGGGGGTCGGTGTCGGGCTGGCCGCCGCCAGCGCGCCCCGCGAGCTGGCCATCGCCGAGCCGGACTTCGAGCCTGAGCCGCCACGGCCAGCGCCGCGCCGGGGGATCTCCCTCGTCGCGCCCTCTCCGCCGGACTTCCCGCCGGTCCACCCGCCGCCGGCGCCCTCGCCGGGGCCGCTGCTCAGTCGGGTCTCCTCCACCATGGAGCCGCCGCCGCCATCCATGGCGCCGCCGGTGACCCCGTCACCGCCCAGCAACCTGCTGGAGCGCGCGCGCCGCGGCTCCGGGCGCGCCCCCGATCAAGCCAGCGCCTGGGGCGCCGGTGGCATGGGCGCCCCGCCCCCACAGGGGATGGGCTCCGGTGGCCTGGGGCCTGGTGGCTACAGCCCGACCCCGACCCCGAGCTACCCGCCGCCGGCCGCGCCGGGGCCGCTGCCCGGCCTGGGCGGCGTCACCCCCCCCGAGCTTGGGGGGGGCACCCATGAACACCCACCCTTCTCGCCGACGGCGGTCCCGGATGTCCAGCGCGAGGTGGAGGCCCAGAAGCGCCGACGCCGGATCGCGCTGATGGCCATCGCGCTGCTGCTGGGCGTGGTCGGCATCGGGCTGTCCAACCCCGAGCTGCGGGCCCGGTTCCTGCCGCCATCGGAGACGATCGAGGCGCCGGAGCCTGCACCGGAGACCACGCCCGAGCCGCCGGAGGGCACAGGAGAGGGCACCGAGCCCGGCGACGACACCCCCCCGGCGCCGCCGGTGGTGAAGCAGGCCAAGTCCTCCAAGAGCACGAAGGCGCCGACCAAGCCGCCGCCGGAGGATCCGCCCCCCCGCGAGACGCCGCCCGTCGTCCAGGACGTGCCCGTGGACCCGCCGGCCCAGCCGGAGACGTTCGAGACCCAGCCCATCTACGAGGTGGGCTACCTGCGCATCATGTCCCGCCCCAACGCCACGATCTCCATCAACGGCCGCCCCCTCGACAGCCTCACGCCCATCGAGCGCCTGGAGCTGAAGCCGGGCGTCTACGTGGTGCGGGCTACGGTCCGCGGCTACGGCAGCAAGGAGCAGACCATCCGCATCGACCCGGGCGGCTCCAAGGCCCTCCAGTTCACGTTCAACTGAGGATCAGCCGCGGGGGCCGAAGATCGCGGTGCCGACCCGCACCAGCGTCGCGCCGTGGGCGATGGCGACCTCGAAGTCGCTGCTCATGCCCATCGACAGCTCGGTGAGCGGCAGGCCGCGGCGACGACCCTCGGCGGCCAGCTCCGCGAGGGTCCTGAAGTGGACCGCGGCGTCCGCCGGGTCCGCGACCGCCGGGGGGATGGTCATCAGGCCGCGCAGCGCCACGCCCTCCAGCCCGTCGAGCTGCTCGCAGAGGGCCAGCGCCTCGTCCACCGCCACGCCGGACTTGGAGGCCTCGTCGCCCACGTTGACCTGGGCCAGGATGGCCTGGGGGTGCTCCGCCCGCTTCGCGATCTCCCCGGCCAGGCGCAGCGAGTCCACGGTGTGGATGAGGGCGGCGGTGTTCACCACGTAGCGGACCTTGTTGCGCTGGAGGTGGCCGATGAAGTGCCACGCCACCGGCGGGGGGTTGGACTGCTCGGCGAGGGCCGCGGCCTTGTCCCGCAGCTCCTGGGCGTAGTTCTCGCCGAACAGGCGCTGGCCGGCGCGCGCGGCGGCGAGGACGTCGTCGAGCGGGCGGGTCTTGGACACGGCGATGAGGCCCACGCTGGCCGGGTCCCGGCCGCTGGCGGCACAGGCGGCGTCGAGGCGGGCGCGCACCCGCTGCAGGCCCTCGGGGATGGGGAGGCGACTCATGGGGGCTCCGGGCTGGCGAAGGGGCCGGGCAGGCCGAAGTCCGCGAGCGCGTCGAGCACCTCGGCCAGGGGCAGCCCCACCACGTTGGTGTAGCTGCCCCGGATGTGGGAGACCAGGAACCCGCCGATGCCCTGGATGCCATAGCCTCCGGCCTTGTCGAACGGCTCCCCGGTGGCGACGTAGCCGGACACCTCCGCCTCGCTCAGGGGGCGGAAGGTGACCTCGGTGGTCACCGCGTCGACCCAGCGCCGGTCGCCGTCCTGGACACAGACCCCGGTGGTGACCTCGTGGGCGCGGCCGGAGAGCATCCGCAGCATCGCGCGGGCCTCCGCGGCGTCCGCCGGCTTGCCGAGGATGTGCCCGTCGAGGTGGACCACCGTGTCGGCGGCCAGGACCAACCCCGGGTGGGCGCCAGCGGCGGCCTTCTCCCGGGCCATGCGCAGGGCGAAGTCCACCGGCCCCTCGCCGGGCCGCGGGGTCTCGTCGATGTCCGCCGGGGCGACGCGCAGGGCGTAGCCGAGCTGCCCCAGGAGCAGACGGCGGCGTGGCGAGCCTGAGGCCAGGGTGAGGGTCACTGCTGCCTCCGCCGCTCCTCGCGCATCGCCAGGCGGTGGTCCCGACGCCGCTGGGCCTCGGCCGCGCGGCGGGCGCAGTCCGGGTCGCCGTCGACGACCAGGGTCGGCAGCGGGCTGGGCCGCCCCGAAGCGTCCAGGGCGACGAAGGTGAGGTAGGCCGAGCAGCAGTGGATGCGCTCGCCGCTGCGGGGGTCCTCCGCCTCGACCCGGACCCCCACCTCCATCGAGGTGCGCCAGGCCTGGTTGACCATGGACTGGAGCACCACGGTCATGCCCCGGCGCACGGGGAGCAGGAAGTGCAGCTCGTCGATGGAGGCCGTGACGACGGGCTTTCGGGCGAAGCGCTGCGCGGAGACCGCCGCGCAGATGTCGATCCAGGCTGCGACCTGGCCGCCGAACACCGTGCCGTGGTTGTTGGTGTGGCCGGGCAGCACCATGTGGGTGGCCTCGACGCGGGTCTGGGGGGGCGCGCAGGTTCGCGGGTCCATCGACACCTCAGGGAGGGGAAGGTAACGCGCGCGCCAGCGCCTCCCAACGGCCCGCCTCGATGTCACGGGCGATGGGTCGGGCGTTCTCGATCCGCGTCGTGCCGATGCCCTCCACCGGGGTGCCGTCCAGCAGGCCCAGCATCACCCGGATCACGCCGCCGTGGGCGACCACCAGGGTGTGGCCGTCCACCGGCTCCAGGTCGGCCAGGAAGTCCAGCAGGCGCGCCGCGAGGTCGGCCTGGCTCTCTCCGCCGGGGGGGCGCTCGGCCCAGGTCAGCAGGAGGTCCATCTCCCCGCTGCGCCGGATCTCCGCCTTGGGGCGCTCGGACCACGCCCCGAGGGCGCGCTCCCGGAGCTGCGGGGTGACCGTGAGGGGGACCTCCTGCGGGTCGGGGCGCCCCTCCAGGATCAGCTCCGCGGTGCGGTGGGCGCGCTGGAGGTCCGAGCAGAAGGCGCGCGAGAACGGCTGGTCGGCGAGGGTGCGAGCGGCCCCCCGCGCCTGGCGGACGCCCTTCTCGGTCAGCGGCGTGTCGACGTGGCCAGCCAGCCAGCCCTCCACGTTGGCCACGGACTCGCCGTGACGGACGAAGACCCAGCGTGTCCTGGCCATCAGCGCATGACGACCGCGCGCAGGCGCTCCTCGGCCACAAGGAAGGCGCCCACGTCGGGGGCGTCGCCCAGGATGGCGCCCACGCCCTCCGCGACCTCCGCGAGCTTGCCCTCGCGCAGCTTCTGCGCCAGGCGGTCCGTGCCGAGGCGCAGCTCGCTGCCGAGGGGGGTGACCTCCATGAGCTTGCGCAGCATGTGGAAGAAGCGGGTGCGCAGGATGCCCAGGGCGACGGGATCCCAGGTGCTGCGGGTGTCTCGGGACTCGATGGCGCGGACCCCGGGCAGCAGCCCGCTGGCCTCGCCGATGGCGAGGTAGCGGACAATCCCGTCGCGGTCGCTGTCGTGGGTGCGCTCCTGGAGCAGCGCGATCTCACGGGCGATGGTGAGGTCGGTGAGCTGCACCGCCCGCTGGGCCAGGTCCCGGGGCACGCCCTTGTTGGACAGGTTGGTGACCTGCGAGTTCACCCGCTCGGTCTCCACCCGGCCCCGGTGGCGGGGGATGCGGTCGAGGAGCACGGCGGTGCGCTCCAGCTCGCGGGGCGTGGGCGGCAGCTCGCCGGGGGCCAGCCAGGACGCCAGCAGCCCCAGGACCCCCTCGGTCACCCGCACCCACGCGTGGTAGCGCCCGTCCAGGCCCTCGGTGCCCCGCTTCAGCTCGCTGCGCATCTCGTCGAGGCCGAAGGCCTGGGCCGCGCGCAGGAAGGAGCCCGCGATCTCGCCGGGGTGGCGGTGGGTGAGGTCCATGAGCAGCGGGAAGAAGGCCGCGCCGGTGTCGGCCACCACGTCGGTGAGCACCACGGTCATGCCGATGGGCTTGGCGAGCATGTGGTTGGCGACCGCGTTGGGGAGGTCCTCCTGGATGCGCTCGGGGAAGTAGGACAGGAGCCGCTGGGAGAAGCCCGGGATCCAGTCCGGGTTGGCCTCCAGCAGATCCTTGTAGATGTGCATCTTGACGTGGGCGGCCAGGGTCGCCAGCTCGGGGCGGGTGAGGCCCTTGCGGGTGTTCACCCGCTGGCGGAGCACCTCGTCGCTGGGCAGGTTCAAGGTCCGCCGGCTGACCCCGGACTTCGCGCAGACCCACTGGATGGCCCGGCTGTAGAACAGCGGGTCGCGGGCGGCGCGGACCTGATCGATGGAGAGCTGGCGCGCCTGGGCGTCGTTGTTGGCCAGCACCTTGTCGGCGAAGGCGTCGGTCAGGGCCTCGATCAGGATGTTTCGGGCCTCCAGGCTCATCGAACCCCGGTCGACCTCGCCGGCCAGGAGGATCTTGAGGTTGACCTCGTGGTCGGACATGTCGACGCCGCCGGAGTTGTCCACCGCGTCGGTGTTGAGGCGGCCGCCGGCCAGGGCGAACTCGATGCGCCCCGCCTGGGTGAAGCCCAGGTTGCCGCCCTCGCCCACCGACTTGCAGCGCAGCTCGCTGGCGTTCACCCGCAGGTGGTCGTTGGCCGGGTCGCCCGCGTCGATGTGGCTCTCGTGGGAGGCCTTGACGTAGGTGCCGATGCCGCCGTTCCACAGCAGGTCCACCGGCATGCGCAGGATGTGGCGGATGACCTCGTCCGGGGAGATCTCGTCCCGGAGCGCGCCCAGCATCTTGCGGGCCTGGGGCGAGAGGTGGATGCTCTTGGCGCTGCGATCGTAGATGCCGCCGCCCTCGGAGAGCCTGGCGGTGTCGTAGTGCTCCCAGCCCTTGACCTCCTTGAACAGCCGCACGCGCTCGGCGTAGCTCAGCTCGGGGTCGGGGTCGGGGTCCAGGAAGACGTGGAGGTGGTTGAAGGCCGCGAGCAGCCGCGTGGTGGGGTACTGGATGACCCCGTTGCCGAACACGTCGCCCCCACAGTCGCCGATGCCGACGCAGGTGAAGGTCTGCTCGTGGGGGTTGATCCCCATCTCCGAGAAGTGGCGGTCGACGCACTCCCACGCGCCCCGCGCGGTGATGCCGACCTCCTTGTGGTCGTAGCCGTTGGAGCCCCCCGAGGCGAAGGCGTCCCGCAGCCAGAAGTTGTACTCGGCGGAGACCTTGTTGGCGGTGTCGGACAAGTGGGCGGTGCCCTTGTCTGCCGCGACGACCAGGTAGGGGTCCGGGCCGTCGTGGATGACCACCCGGGGCGGGTGCACCAGCTCGCCGTCGACGTAGTTGTCGGTGATGTCCAGCAGCCCCCGGATGAGGAAGCGGTACATCTCGTCGGCCTTGGTCCGCCGCTGTCTCCAGTCCCGGATGACGTGCCGCAGCAGGAAGCCGCCCTTGGCGCCCTCGGGCACGATGAGCACGTTCTTGACCATCTGGGTGGCGACCAGACCCAGGATCTCGGTGCGGTAGTCGGTGCGATCCGACCAGCGGATGCCGCCGCGGGCGATGGGCCCGCCCCGCAGGTGCACGCCCTCCATCTCGCTGTGATGCACGTAGATCTCGTACTTCATACGAGGCTCGGGCATGGAGGCGACCTGGTCGTGGTCCACCTTGAAGCTGATGTAGTGGCCCTGGCCGTCCTCCCGGAAGAAGTTGGTGCGGACCGTGGCGCCCATCAGGTTGTGGATCTGGCGGAGGACCTTGTCCTCGTCGTGGTTGTGGATGCCTCGGAGCCCCGCCTGGACCGCCTCGTCGGCCTCAGCGACCATGCGCGCGCGCTCGACGGGGTCCACGTCCGGGTCGAAGCGGGCGTGGAAGAACCGCACCAGGGCGCGGGTGGTCTCGGCCTGGTTGAGCAGCACCTCCTGGACCCGCTCCAGCGGAAGGCGAAGGCCGAGCTGGCGCGCGTAGCCCCGGTACGCCCGCAGGAGGTCGACGTCCCGCCACCCCAGCCCGGCGCGCAGCAGCACCCGGTTGAGGGTGTCGTCGATCGCGTCGCCCGCGAAGACGGCCTCGATGGCTTCGAGCAGGAGCTGGGACCGCTCCTGGAGCTCCTCGTTCTCCATGCCCCACACGCCCCGGAGGCGGAACGTGTCCATGTCGCGGAAGGCGGCGCGGCGGGGCTGGACCGGGTCGCTGTACTGGTCGTTGACGATCAGGCCGAAGTTGTCGAGGACCGGCAGGATGTCGGAGAGGATCACGTTGCCGAGCTGATAGATGCGCAGGCAGATGCGGTCCTTGTAGTCGGTGAACAGGTCGGCGATGACCGGCCGCTCCTCACAGACCTGCTCCAGGAACTCGAGGTCCAACAGGGTGCGGTCCGTGGGGTTGCGGGTGACGTACTCCTCGTTGAACGCGCCGCCGTAGCGGGCGATGAGGCGGTCCGCGCGGTCGTCGCCGTACCGGGCAGTGAGCGCCTCGTAGACCCGGTCCTCCCAGGGGGTGGCCAGATCGGTGAGCGCGTCGCGGACCGAGCCGATGGCGGCGCTGTCCAGGGACTCGCCGCCGGTCAGGTAGAAGTAGACCAGCACCGTCTCGAAGCGGCCGACGAACACCCCGTGGTCCGCATAGGTCGCGCCGGTGCCCTCGCGCAGCAGCGTCTCCATCCGGCGACGGAGCTGGTCGGAGTACTGGGCCCGAGGCATGGCGGCGAGCGCGAAGGTGATGTCCGACTTGGGCTTGTGGACGATGTGGACGCGGACCTGCTGCTCGGCCTCGGCGTCGAGCACCCGCTCGACCATCTGGCCGATCTCCTCGACCGTCGCGGTGAACAGGTACTCGGTGGGCAGGGAGTCGAAGACGTTGGCCACGCCCTTGTAGCGCCACGAGCCGGGGCGGGAGCCCTCCTCCAGGAGGATGCGGGCGAGGACACGCCGCAGGATGGGCACGCTGCGGGAGGTCTGGGTGACCGCCCGGTAGGTGAACATGCCCCGCAGACGCAGGTCCCAGCGGTGCTGGCCGGTCTCGTCGGGCACCCGCACCACGATCTCATCCACCCGCCCGGAGCGGTGGACCGGGGACTCGATGGTGCCCTTTCGGACCTGGATGGCCAGCTCGGGCCAGGGGGAGTCGTCCCAGGTGGCCGGGTCGGAGAGCATCATGTCGGCGGGGAGCTGGACGCGCTCGAAGCCCAGGCGCTGGTCGTTGGTGATCGCGCCCATGAACACGAAGTTGTCGGCCAGCAGCCAGGTCAGGAACTCGGCGGCCTCGCGGTAGGACTCGGCCTGGGCCGGGAAGCGGCTGGCGGTGCGGGAGAACAACGAGGCGACCCGGTCGACCACCCGGGTCATCTCCGAGAAGTCCGCGACCATCGCGGCGGCCAGCTCGAGGTTGGTGCGCAGGGTCGCGGCGACCGCGCGGACGTCGTCGTCGTGGTCGAACTTGCTGGCCTCGATCTGGATGACGGACTCCAGGGCGCCGGCCGCGCCGCCCACCGAGACCAGATGCCCGTCCGCGTCGCGCTCGACGGGCAGCACGGCGTTGAAGCCGCCGTCGTAGGCCGCGCCCCGGGAGGACAGCATCAGCCGCACCGTGTCGACGATGAAGGGCTGGTCGGGCATGCAGGTGCGCAGGGCCACCCCGCCTTCGCCGCGCTCGTCCACCTCGACCTGGATGTCCCGGCCGGAGCGGTGCCGGAACATGCGGAACAGCGGCAGCAGCGCGCGGGGCACGCCCGCGGCGGTATGCCGGGCTACGTAGGGGGCCCGGAGCTGGCGCGCCACCAGCCCGCAGAAGGCCTCGAATTGCTCGCGCTCCCCTTCGGGCAGCTCGTCGGTGACCGACTCCACCGCGCGCATGATCTTGGCCACGCGGACGGACACATCCGTAGACGTCATCTCTCGCACTCCCCGGTGAGGAACTGAGCCAGGAGAGCACTCTACTGCGGCGCTGGTCCCCGGACAACGCGCCCGGGCCCCCCGGCGGTCAAGGATCGGGAAGATCTTCGGGGCCCTCGGGGTAGAGCGCCCAGGCGTCCCCCGCCCGCAGCTCCAGGGCGGCGAGGTGGCCGCCGTAGTGGGTCGAGATCCCGGTGTCGATGCCCAGCAGCCGCCCGCCGCAGCGGGATGCGATCCGGCCGTCGCGGCGGGTGGTGTGGCCCACCACCATGCGCTCGGCGCCCAGGGCGGTCAGCGCCCGCTCCAGCTCGGGGCAGGCGGCCAGCTCGTCGCCCTGGAGGTAGCCGCGGTACCAGATGGGCGAGTCGTCGCCGAGCACGTCGGCGGGCAGGGTCCCGGCCAGCACCCCGCCCACCAGGCCGTTGATGCCCGCGACCCCCATCTGCGCATAGCGCGGGGTGATGCCCCCGTGGACATAGGCCACCCGATCCACCACGGCGGTCATGGGGCGCTCGCGCAGCCACGCGCCCAGCTCGCCGGAGGCGGAGAGGGCCGCCGCGCGGGCCGCCGGGCTGCCGAAGTCCTCGACGTCCTTGGGGTTCACGTAGCGGAGGTCCCCCATCATGTTCATGACCTCGTGGTTGCCGAGCAGCACCTCGACCCGGCCCCCCGCGGCGGCGGCCTGCCCGGTCAGGGCCATGAGCAGCTCGAGCACCTCCTTGGAGTCCGGGCCGCGATCGGTCTGATCCCCGGTCTGGACGAGCACCGCGTCGCCGCCGACCCAGGCCCCGCTGTCGTCGACCAGGCCCGCGAGCTTCAGCACGGCGAGGGTGGTGGCCAGGTCGGCGTGCAGATCGCCCACCGCGACCACCCGCGGCAGCCGGACGGTCGGGGGCTTGGGGGCCTCCGCGGCAGGCGGCGGCGAGGCCGGCGCGGCGGTGGCGGTCGGGGCCACCTGGGGTGTCGGATCCACAGCGCCCTCGGTCGCGGGCGCGCCGCAGCCGACGAGGCCAGCGAGCAGCAGCAGCGTTATGTTCCTCCCCAACGTCAACCTCCGGACAACGAGTCCCAGACCTTACCCGAGAGGCGCATGGATCGCAGCCTGGACTCCGAAACGCTCATCCCCTTCCTGATGCGCCTGCTCGACGACGCGCGCGGGGCGGGCGCGGTCGCCGCTGAGGTCCTGCGGGTCGACACGCAGACCACGGCGCTCTCGTGGAAGGGCGATCGCCGCGCCCGTCCCCGACGCGCCCGCGCTCTGGCCATCACCGGCGCGGTCTACCTCGACGGCGGCAAGGCCGGCTGGTTCAAGGCGGACACCGAGGACCGCAGCCAGCTCAAGCGCGCGGTGGAGGACGCCCTGCGCCGGGCCCGGGACGCCCGCGCGGACGACGCCTGCGCCCCCGCCGACCGCTACGACATCAACACCCGCGGCCTGGGCATCGACGACCCCCGCTACGAGACCATCGACGACACCGCCCGGCTCGACGTGGTGCGCGGCAACGAGGCCGCCTGCACGGACGTCAACGGGGTCGACTGCGTCAGCGTCCGCTACCAGGACGCCACCGTGGTCCGCAGCTTCGCCTCCAGCCGAGGTGTCCAGGCCTGCTCCGCCGAGACCCTCTACGAGGTTGCCCTGGAGGCCCGCGACCGCACCAACGGGCGCACCCTCGTCCAGTCCGCGCGGGCCCGGAACTTCGCCCACGTCGGCTCGCTGCCCTACGGCGTCGACCTCGCCCGGCGCCTGGCGGACCTGCGCGACGAGGCGGCGATGCCCCCCGGCCAGCCCGCCCTGGTCTTCGAGACCCGCGTGATGGCCACGGTGCTCGCCCTGCTGGCGCCCGCCTTCACCTCCACCCGGGTGCGCGCCGGGGAGAGCTTCCTGGCCGACCTCAAGGGCCGCCCCATCGGCCACCCCCGGGTCCACCTCATCGACGACGCGTGCATGCCCGGCGGCGTGAACACCCACGCCTTCGACGACCGGGGCGTGCCCTCGATGCCCGTGCCCTTCATCAAGGAGGGCCACCTCGGCGGCCTGCTCTACGACCCCGAGGAGGCCCGTCGGGCGGGGGTCCGCCCCACCGGGCACACCCTCAACGGCGCGCTGGCCCCCTCCAACCTCGTGCTCCGGGCGGGCAACCGCTCCCGCACCCAGATGCTGGGGGAGGTCCCCCTCGCCCTCTGCTTCGACCACCTGAGCGGCAAGGTGGACATCAAGACCGGCCGCTTCGACCTGTCCGGGCCGGCGTTCATCCTGGAGCGCGGGCAGCGCCAGGGGGTGGTGCCCACGGTGCGCCTGCGCGGCGCCATCACCGACCTGCTGGCCGCGGTGGTCGAGGTCGCCTCGGATCAGGAGCGCGAGGACGCGGTCGACTGCGCCACCACGCTGTTCAAGGGCTTCCCGGTCGAGGTGGGGTAGTCCCCCACCCCCCGCCACCCGGCGTCTCCACCCGCACCCGGTCTCCGGCGACCAGGTCTCGCGCGGCGCCGTCCCAGGGCACCCACCGGCCGTCGACCCGGAGCTGATCCCGGCCTGGAGCGCCCGCTGCCCCGCCCGCCAGGCCCGGCGCACCCTGCCCCCGCCGACCGGCGAGCAGCGCCACCGTCGCGGGGGCCAGCAGCTCGATCTCCCGGACCAGCCCGTCGCCGCCCCGATGAAATCCCGCGCCCCCTGAGCCCGCGCGGATCGCGAAGCGCCGCACCCGCAGCGGCAGCCGGGCCTCGACCACCTCCACGTCGGTGGCCCGGGTGTTCGTCATGTGGACCTGGCGCCCGCTGGCCCCGCGCCCCCGGGCCGAGGCCCCGTCCCCACCCCCGATGGTCTCGTAGAACGACCAGCCCGCCCCGCCCAGGGTGAGGTTGTTCATCGTGCCCTGCCCCGCAGCGCGCGCCCGAGCGGCCCTGAAGAAGAGGTCCACCAGCCGCTGGGAGGTCTCCACGTTGCCGCCCACCACCGCGGCGCCTGGGGGCGGCGCCAGGATGGAGGGCGCGGGCACCCGCAGGTCCACGCGCCGCAGCGCCCCGTCGTTCAGCGGCAGCCCCCGGCCGGTCAGGCAGCGCAGCCCGTAGAGCACCGCCGCGCGCAGCACGGCCGGCGGGGCGTTCAGGTTGCCGGGGTGGGGCCCGCCCGTGCCGGTGAGGTCGACCTGCAGGCGCCCGTCGCGCACCGCGAGCGCCATGCGCAGGGGCACGCCGTCGATGACGTCCCGGGCCTCCCCTGGGGTCCAGGTCTCCAGCGCGGCGGCGAGGGCCTCCTCGGCGTGGTCCTCCAGGTGGGCCATCCAGGCGAGCAGCAGCGCCGGCGGCCCCAGCTCGGCGAGCCGGCGGGCGGCGTGGTGGTTCGCGGCGACCTGGGCCTCCAGGTCCGCCTGCACGGTCTCGGGGTCCCGGCTGCCTGCCAGCGCCGGCCCCAGGTCCCGCAGCCGACCGCCCTCCAGCAGGGGCAGGTGCCGGAACACCAGGCCCTCGTCGGCCAGGCTCCGGGAGTGGGGCGGCATCGAGCCCGGGGTGAGCCCCCCGACGTCGACGTGGTGGCCCCGGGAGCCCACGAAGACCAGCGCGTCCCCCAGCCGGACCGGCGTGATCACGGTGAGATCCGGCAGGTGGCTGCCCCCGGCGGCGGGGTCGTTGCACAGCCAGGCCTGGCCCTGGGGCGGCGCGAGCACGGCGGGGTCGGGCACCCGGGCCAGCAGGTCGCGCACCGTCTCCCCCATCGCGCCCAGGTGCACGGGGATGTGGGGGGCGTTGGCCACCAGCCCGCCCCGGGTGTCGAACACCGCGCAGGAGAAGTCGAGCCGCTCCCGGATGTTCACCGAGCGGGCCAGGCGCCGCAGCACCTCGCCGGCCTGCTCGGCGACCGCCATGAAGCGGCGCCCCCAGATCTCCAGGCCGTAGGGGCTGCGCGCGGCGCTGCGGACCCGATCCACGGCCTCGCCCTGTTGGTCCAGGCGCAGCAGCCCCCGGTCCAGGCGCGCGGTCCAGCCGGCGGGCACGAGCACCGAGGTGGTGGGGCTGCGCAGCACCCGGGGACCCTCCACGACGTCCGCGCCGAGCCCCCAGGGGTCGGTCTCCATCCGGGGGGGCGCCGGGGCCGGCCCCCGGACCCGCAGGCGGGCGTTGACCACCTCGATGATCCCGTCCCGATCGAAGCCATAGCGGCGGCGGTGCTCGAGGAGGAAGTGTTCATGGGCCTCTTGAGCGTCGGCGGCCTCGATCTCCAGGGCGTGATCGGTGCCTCGGAAGCGCAGCTCCACGGTGCGCAGCGCCTCGCCGAGGTCGGGCAGCTCCGCCGATAGGGCCGTCCAGGCGGCGTCGACGGCGGGCCAGGCCTCGGAGAGGGGCGCCCAGATGGCCCGCACCCCCCGCTCCTCCCGGCGGGCGAGGGCCTGGCCCCAGGCGCTGAGCACGCTGGCGGCGGGGTGGACGAGCACGGCGCGGATGCCCAAGCGGGCGGCGACCTCGGCGGCGTGCTGCCCGGCGGCCCCGCCGTAGGCGACCAGGGCGTGATCGGTGAGGTCCACCCCCCGGGCGGTGGCGATGCGGCGCACCGCCTGGGCCATGGCCTCCCGGGCGATGTCCAGGAAGCGCTCGGCGGGGCCGGGCAGCTCGACGCGCGCGGGATCCAGCGGCGGGTCGAAGGCGTCGGGGTCCACCAGCCCACACAGCAGCGCGGCGTCGGTGAGGGTGGGCGGGCCGCCCCGGCCGTAGCAGGCCGGCCCGGGGTCCGCCCCGGCCGACGCGGGGCCCACCGCGTAGCGCAGCCCGTCGAAGCTCAAGATGGAGCCGCCCCCTGCGGCGATGGTCTCGACCTCCAGCGTTGGCCGCCGCAGGCGCACCCCGGCGACCCGCACCTCCCCCTCCCGGCGGGGCAGGCGGCCGACCTCCACCCTGCAGACGTCGGTGGAGGTGCCCCCCATGTCCAGCCCCACCGCCCGCGCGAAGCCGGCCTGGGCGGCCACCGCCGCGACCGCGACCACGCCCCCCGCCGGCCCGGAGAGCACCGCGTCCGGGGCGACGAGCTGCTCCGCCGGGCACAGGCTGCCGTCGGAGCGCACCGCCAGAGCCCCCGCCGGGATGCGGTCCCGGCGCATCGCCGCCCCCAGCACCGGCGTGATCGCGGCGTCCACCAGGGTCGTCTCCACCCGGGCGAGGTAGCCCAGCTCCGGGGAGACCTGGTGCCCCAGGGCGAGGTAGAGGCCGTCCCGGGCCAGGGCCTGCGCCACCGCGCGCTCGTGGCGGGGGTCGCGGTGGCTGTTGATGAGGGCGATGGCCACGGCGTCGTAGCCGGAGGTGTCGATCGCCGGGAGCGTCAGCGGCTCCAGCTCGCGGCCCTGGGCGTCCAGGCGCCCGCCCACCTCGATCACCGCGTCGCACAAGGGCGCCGGCCAGCGCGCGTCGGGGTCGAACAGGGCGGGGCGGGCCATGTCCCCGATGTGGGGCAGGTCGGCGAAGCCCTCGCTGACCACCAGCAGGGTGCGCACCCCGCGCCGCTCCAGCAGGGCGTTGGTGGCCACCGTAGTGCCGAAACACAGGGGTCCCTGGGCCAGCTCGCCCACCACCGCGCGGTCCGAGGGCACCTTGCGCACCTCAGCCCGGCCGTCCGGCCAGAGGGTCACCACGTCGGTGAAGGTGCCGCCGCGGTCGACACAGGTGCGGGGTCCGTCGGCCATACCCGCTCGCGTAGCGGCTCCCGTGCGGCCCGGCAACGGAACCGGGGCCTGCCGGACAGGTCCGACACCCTGGCGCCCTGCGCCGACGCCGATAAGGACACCCCATGAAGAAGCTGGTCCCGATCTTCCTCCTCCTGGCGGCGGCCCTCGTCCTGTTCTGGCTGTGGACCGCGCGCCTGCCCCCCTTCGACGGCCACCCCGAGCCCGTGGACCTCAGCGTCGACGACGTGCGCATCGAGCACGACGCGGTGCGGGTCAAGGGCACGGCCCACTACGCCCGGCGCATCTCCCAGGTCCGCCCCGCCCGCTTCATGCGCCCCGAGCGCACCTGGTACCTGTTCCCGCTGTTCCCCCCCGGCGACACGATGAGCACCGAGATCCGGGTGATGGTCGCGTCGCCGTACGAGCCCGAGGAGTTGGTCGCCTTCGAGGACGTGACGGTCGAGGGCTGGGCGCTGCCCCCCCGCGCGGCGGTGAACGCCCAGGTGGAGCAGGCGCTGCGGGAGGCGGGGTACAGCTTCATGTCGGACTATGCGTTGATCGAGGTGTTCGAGCCTGAAGAGTAGCCGTCGATTGAAACCGTGATGTTTCAATCATGGTTCATGTTTCACGGTGTATCGGATGATTCAGACGGGCTGAACGCTCAAACTACATGGTCTGTCGCGGCCCTGCGAGATCATGTCGTCCATCACGGACGACCCGAAATCGGCCCACCACCACCCCTTCGCCACCCTGGCCCGACCGTTGCATACTCGCCGCAGACACCCCCTGCAGGTGATTCATGAACTACGGCTTCCTCATCGACAACCGGAAGTGCATCGGCTGCCACGCCTGCTCGACCGCCTGCAAGAGCGAGAACCAGGTCCCCCTCGGGGTCTACCGGACCTGGGTGAAGACCACGGAGGTGGGCGTCTACCCCGACGTCACCCGCAACTTCCAGGTCACCCGCTGCAACCACTGCGAGAACCCGCCCTGCGTGCGCATCTGCCCGGTCACCGCGATGTCCCAGCGGGACAACGGCATCGTGGAGTTCGACGGCGACGCCTGCATCGGCTGCAAGGCGTGCATGCAGGCCTGCCCCTACGACGCCATCTACATCGACCCGGACACGTCCACCGCCGCGAAGTGCCACTTCTGCGCCCACCGGGTCGAGACCGGGCTGGAGCCCGCCTGCGTGGTCGTCTGCCCGGAGCACGCCATCCTCGCCGGAGACCTCGACGACCCGACCTCCGAGATCGCCCGCGCCCTGGCGAAGCACCCGGTCAGCGTGCGCAAGCCCGAGCAGGGCACCGCCCCCAAGACCTTCTACATCGACGGCCACGACGCCAACCTGCACCCCACCGCCGCGCCCAGGCCCGACGCCATGATGTTCACCGAGGTCGTGGGTGAGGCCGCCTTCGAGGTCTCCGTCGACCCTGACGACCCCGCCCCCCTGAAGGTCTCCCCCTCGGGCAGCCCCATCCGCACGCCCCGGGCCCAGGGCACGCCGCCCAGCCCCATCCGGGTCAGCGCGGGCCGCCAGGCCGGGCAGATGGTGCAGCTCGCCTACAACGCCCAGCATCAGGTGCCCTGGCACTGGCCGGTGCCCGCCTACCTCGTCACCAAGGGCATCGGTGCGGGGGTGTTCCTGCTGCTGGCCGCCGGGGCGATGTTGGGCTGGTTCCCGGTCTCTGGCGCGGACGTGGCCTGGGCAGGCCTGCCCGCGCTCCTGATGCTCGGCGTCACCACCGGGCTGCTGGTCTATGATCTGGAGCGCCCCGAGCGCTTCCTGCGCATCCTCTTCCGCCCCCAGTGGGCGAGCTGGCTGACCCGAGGCGCCTTCATCCTGGTGGGCTTCTCCACCCTGGCGGGCCTGTGGTGGGCGGCTGAGCTGGGCGCCAACCTGGGCCTGATCATGGAGAGCAGCGTGGCGGGCGCCCGCCCCTGGCTGGCCGGCCTCACCCTGCCCCTGGCCGTCGGCGGGGCCATCTACACCGCCTTCCTGTTCGCCCAGGCCGAGGGCCGGGACCTGTGGCAGAGCCCCCTGCTGCCCCCGCACCTGCTGGTCCAGGCCATCACCCTGGGGGGCGCGGAGCTGGTCTTCCTCGACCTCATCGCCCCCCTGAGCCCCGAGCTGGTGGCCGCCGGGCGGATCGCCTTCACGGCGGGCCTGGTCGCGGATCTGTTCATGGTGCTGCTCGGCGAGCTGGGGGTCCCCCACGCCAGCGAGCTGGCTGCCCGCGCCGCCCACGACATCACCCACGGCCGCTACCGGCAGCACTTCTGGGGCGGGGCGGTCGCGCTGGGGCACGTGCTGCCCCTCGCCCTGCTCGCCGTCGGGGGGCCTGTGCCCGCCGCCATCGCCGCCGCCGCTGCCATCGCGGGCATGTACTTCTACGAGTACGCCTTCGTCATGGCCCCCCAGGACATCCCCAACAGCTAGGACGAGCCCATGACCACCGCCAGCGCGCCGCTCACCCAGCTCCTCCGCGCCATGCTCGGGCTCCAGCGCGAGCTTCCCCAGGCCAGCCCCCCCGCCGAGGACCGTATGGCCCCGCCGGACTTCGGCGAGGTCAACCAGAAGCCCGAGGACCTCACCCACGTCCGCCACCCCGACGGCCGGATGTCCAGCTACCCCCCCGCTGATCGCTGGGACGACTGGGTGGAGTACGACGGCAGGGCCTGGCCCCGCCGGGTCGCCCGGCGCTACACCCTGGTCCCCACCATCTGCTTCAACTGCGAGAGCGCCTGCGGCCTGCTGGCCTACGTGGACACCTCCACCTTCCAGATCCGCAAGTTTGAGGGCAACCCCCACCACCCCGGCAGCCGGGGCCGCAACTGCGCCAAGGGCCCGGCCACCCACAACCAGATCTACGACCCCGAGCGCATCCTCTACCCCCTCAAGCGGGTGGGCGAGCGGGGCGCGGGCCAGTGGAAGCGCATCTCCTGGGAGGAGGCCCTCACCGAGATCGCCGAGAAGATGCGGGAGAGCCGCCAGCGCCGCCGCGACGGCATCATGTACCACGTCGGCCGCCCCGGAGAGGACCACTACACCAACCGGATCATCCAGTCCTGGGGCGTGGACGGCCACAACAGCCACACCAACATCTGCTCCGCCGCCGCCCGCGCCGGGTACTTCCTGTGGTCCGCGGGCGACCGCCCCAGCCCCGACCACGCCAACGCCCGGGTCATCCTGCTCGTCTCCAGCCACCTGGAGACCGGCCACTACTTCAACCCCCACGCCCAGCGCATCATCGAGGCCAAGATGAACGGGGCGAAGATCATCACCTTCGACCCGCGCCTCTCCAACACCGCCGCCAAGAGCGACGTCTGGCTGCCCACCTGGCCGGGCAGCGAGGCGACGGTGCTGCTGGCCGTGGCCAACCACCTGCTGCAGAACGACCTCTACAACGCCGACTTCGTGCGCCGCTGGGTGAACTGGCGCACCTTCCTGACCGAGGCCCGGCCGCAGATCGAGGCCAGCGACCTGCCCCCCGACCAGAAGGCAGCGGCCCTGGCCGCCCTGCCCGCCGAGGGCGAGGCGCCCCGCTTCGAGCAGTTCGACGCGGCCTTGAAGGCGCTCTACGCCGGCTACACCTTCGAGCGCGCCGCCGCCGAGAGCCAGGTCCCCATCGACCGCATCGAGGCCACCGCCCGCGCGGTCGCCGAGGCCGGAGACCGGGTCGCCGCCCACGTCTGGCGCAGCGCGTCGATGGGCAACCGGGGCGGCTGGCAGGTGGCCCGCTGCCTGTTCTTCCTCAACGTGCTCACCGGCAGCGTGGGCACGAAGGGCGGCACCAGCCTCAACGCCTGGAACAAGTTCGTCCCGCAGCCCTACCGCACCCCGCCGCCGTTCAACGCCTGGCAGGACCTGCACCTGCCCCACGAGTGGCCCTTCGCGATGTACGAGATGAGCTTCCTGCTCCCGCACTTCCTGGCCGAGGGTCGCGGCGACGTCGACGTCTACTTCACCCGGGTCTACAACCCGCTCTGGATCAACCCCGACGGCTTCACCTGGCTCGACGCCCTGCGCGACACCGACAAGGTCAAGTGCCACGTCGCCCTGACCCCCACCTGGAACGAGTCCGCCTGGTTCGCCGACTACATCCTGCCGATGGGCCACAGCGGTGAGCGCCACGACCTGATGAGCCAGGAGACCCACGCCGGCATGTGGCTGGGCTTCCGCCAGCCGGTGCGCCGAGTGGCCATGGAGCGGGCCGGCAAGCCGGTGCGCTTCACCTATGAAGCCAACCCCGGCGAGGTCTGGGAGGAGAGCGAGTTCTGGGTGGAGCTGACCGGCCACATGGACCCCGACGGCGCCCTGGGCGTCCGCCAGTACGTCGAGAGCCCCCAGCGCCCCGGCGAGCTGATCACCCAGGACGAGTACTGGGCCTGGCTCTTCGAGCACAGCGTGCCCGGCCTTCCCGAGGCCGCCGAGGCCGAGGGGCTCTCTCCCCTGGCGTACATGCGAAAGTACGGCGCCTTCGAGGTCAAGGCGTCCAACTACGTGCCCTACGAGGCCGAGCGCACCCCGCCCGCCGATGCGCAGCGCGAGGCCGAGGGTCGCCTGGTCGCCCCCGGCGGCGGCGTGGTCGGCGTGGACATCGAGGGCACCGTCCGCGCCGGCTTCGGCACCCCCAGCGGCAAGCTGGAGTTCTTCTCGCCCACCCTGCGCGATTGGGGCTGGGCCGAGCTGGCGTACACCATCCCCTGGACCCTGCCCAGCCACGTCGCCCCCGACCAGATCGACCGGGCGGCCGGGGAGATGATCCTGCTCCCCAACTTCCGGCTGCCCACCCTCATCCACACCCGCTCGGCCAACTGCAAGTGGCTCTACGAGATCTCCCACGCCAACCCGGTGTGGATGAACCCCGTGGACGCCCGGCGCGTCGGGGTGGAGACCGGGGACCTGCTGCGGGTGGAGACCCGCATCGGCTGGTTCGTGGACAAGGTCTGGGTGACCGAGGGCATCAAGCCCGGCATCATCGCGATGAGCCACCACCTGGGCCGCTGGCGGCTCCGGGACGACGCGGGCGGCAACCGGGGCACCACCGCCCTGGCCGACCTGCACGACGACGGCGCGGGCGGCCACACCCTGCGCATCGTCAAGGGCGCGACCCGCCACCAGACCGCCGACCCCGACACCGCCCGGGTATGGTGGAGCGACGTGGGCGTGCACCAGAACCTCACCCACTGCGTGCAGCCCGACCCGGTCAGCGGGGCCCACTGCTGGCTCCAGAAGGCGGTCAGCGTGCGCAAGGCCGGCCCCGGCGAGCAGCACGGCGACGTCTTCGTGGACACGACCCGCTCGATGGCGGTCTACCGGGAGTGGCACGCCCTGACCCGCTCGGCGGTGGACCACAGCCCCGACGGCACCCGCCGCCCCTACTGGCTCAAGCGCCCGCTGAAGCCGGTGCGCGCGGCCTACAAGCTGCCGGATGAGCCCTTTGGACGCTGACCCGCTGCAGGACCCCCGCGCCCTGGCCCTGGCCCGGGGTCGCGCCCTCGACCTCATCGGCGCGCTCTTCCGGGAGGGGCCCACGCGGGTCGACGCCCTGCGCGCGGTCGAGGCGCTGGCCCCGTTCGTGCCCGGTGACCC
The DNA here is from genome assembly GCA_020632795.1 of Alphaproteobacteria bacterium. Classification (GTDB taxonomy): domain Bacteria; phylum Myxococcota_A; class UBA796; order UBA796; family CAJQPC01; genus JACKEV01. Next base: position 283,713 of record JACKEV010000012.1, on the reverse strand, counting down.
CGAGGTGGCCGCCGCCGAGCACCACCGCGCCCTGTCGATGGAGGTCTTCCCCTTCGCCTCGGTGTTCCTGGGGGCGCGGGCCACCCTGGGCGGCGCCCACGCCGACGCCGCCCGGGAGGCGATGGCGCAGGCGGGCTTCGACCCGGCCCCCCTGGGGGTGGAGCCCGACCACCTCGGCGCCCTGCTGGCGGCCCTGGCCTTCCTGTGCGGGGCCGAGGCCGACGCCTGGCGCGACGGCCGCCCCGACATCGCGAAGCGCGTGCGCGCCCACGCCGCCGCCCTCATCGACGGCCAGCTCCTGCCCTGGCTGCCCGCGCTCATCATCGCCCTGGAGGACGCCCGCGCCCCCCTGTACGCCACCGCTGCCGGGCTCGCCCTGGAGCTGATCGCCGGGATGCGGGAGGGCCCCCTGCCCGACTGGTCCCTGCCCCAGGCCCCCGCCGTGCTCGACGATCCCAAGGCCGGCCTGCGCCGTGTCGGCGCCCACCTGGCGGTTCCTGCCTTCGCCGGGGGGATGTGGACCCTCTCCGCCCTGACCGCGGTGGGTCGGCAGGCCGAGCTGGCCCAGGGCTTCGGCCGCCGGGCCCAGCGCATCGAGGGGCTCTTGAGCGCCGCCGCCCACTATGCGCGCGTGCCCGCGCTGATCGCGGAGATGGACCATGTGATGATGCGCTGGTCATCGCGCTTTCGGACGATGGCTCCCCTCGCACCGACCGGCCCGTGGCTGCACCGGGTCGAGGACGCCCGCGCCCTGCTTACACGCCTCGTACAGGCCGCAGACGCAGGGGCCACAGATCACCTGTCCATCAGTTAAGTTGGGGACATCACCGCTCCCGGAGGTTGGATGTCCCCTCGCCTGCTGCCCCTCGCCCTGATGCTCGCCGGCTGCAACGGCAGCCTGCTCACCATCGACGTGCCGTTCGAGTCGACCACCACCGTCGAGCAGGGCTCGATCATCGAGAACCTCGCGGGCGGGCTGGGCTTCGGGGACTTCCTGAACATGGACATCACCGACAGCCAGGAGCTGCGGAACCAGGGCGTGTCCCCCGGCGACATCCAGGACGTGCGCCTGACCGAGTTCGAACTGGAGGCGGTCGCGCCGCAGGGCGCGGACCTCTCCTTCCTGGACGCCCTGGACATCTATGTCGAGGCCCCCGGCCTGGACGAGGTCCGGGTGGCCACCGCGCCGGGTTTCCCGGAGGGCGAGGCTCTGGTGGTCATGACGATCGAGGAGGTCGACCTGACCGAGTACGCGGTCAGCGAGTCGATGACCATCACCACCGACGTGTCCGGCCATCGCCCCGACGTCGACACCGACGTCAAGGCCCGGATCCTGCTGGAGGTGGGCGTCACCGCCCAAGGCGCTCGCAATCAGGCGAACGCGAGATAGACTCTCGGCGTGACCGAGCCTGAACGATGGGACTTTGAGCTGCAGCTCCTGCTGCCGGACATCGAGCCGCGGCGGCTGCGTGTTGGATCGCGCCCGATCTACCTGGGCCGCGCGCAGGTGTGCGACGTGGTGCTCGACGATCCGACCATCTCCAACCGGCACCTGAGCGTCTGGGTCGCCCAGGGTCGCCTGTTCGCCGAGGATCTGCGCAGCCGGAACGGCACGTCGCTCCGCGGGACGAGCCTGGAGGGCGTCGTCTCCCTGTCGGTGGGTGACGAGCTGACCCTGGGCAGCTCCGTGCGGCTGCGGGTCATCGGCAGCGCCACCAGCGCCATCGCCGCGCCGCGCCCGCTGGTGGAGGATCTGGAGGCCGGGCTGCGCTACGCGCTCCAGGCGGATCGTTTCGTGCTCGGGGGCAGCCCCGACGCCGACATCGTCCTGCCCGACGCGCCCCGCGCCGTGCTGCTGCTGCACCCCACCGGCGAGGTGCGCCTGGGCAGCGACGGCCAGGACAACGAGCTGCGCGCCGGGGAGGTGTTCGCGGTCGGGGGGCGACGGTTCCGCCTGCACCTGCCCGACGACGCGCGCACCGCCACCCAGGAATTGGACCCCACCTGCTACCCCTACCGGCTGGAGGCCACCCTCGACGGCGTCCGTGGCCCGGAGGCCGCGGTCACCGACCTGCGGGCCGGGCGCAGCCACCGGGTCACCGCCGACAACCGCGCCACCCTGCTCTTCCTGCTGGCCCGCCAGCACCTCGACGACGCCACCCAGCCGCCGCCGCTGCGGGGGTGGTGCAGCGACGACGCCCTGATCACGGGCATCTGGGGCCGCCTGGAGCCCGCCAACCCCGCCAACAGCCTCAACGTCCTGGTGCTGCGGGTGCGCAAGGAGATCGAGGCCGCCGGGCTGGACCCCTGGTTCCTGGAGAAGCGGCGCGGCCACCTGCGCGCGCGGGTGGAGACCGCCGAGCTGATCTGAGGGCCAGGCGGCCTACAGCGTGAGGCCGTCGCAGTTGTTGTCGATGCCGTCGATGCGCTCGGTGGCGCCGGGGTGGATGGCGTCGTCGGAGTCGTCGCAGTCGGTGCCCCCGTACGCCTCGCTGTCGTAGCCGTCCCCGTCCCGGTCGTAGTCGCTCGCCCCGTCGCAGTCCGCATCTATCCCATCATACCATATATCGGACGCGCCAGGGTTGACGGAGGCGGCGGCGTCGTCGCAGTCGGTGCCTCCGTAGGCGTCGCTGTCGTAGCTGTCGCCGTCGGCGTCGTAGTCGCTCGCCCCGTCGCAGTCCTGGTCCACGCCGTCGTACCAGACCTCGGCCACCCCGGGGCTGTACGCGGGGTCGGCGTCGTCGCAGTCGGTGCCCCCGTAGGCGTCGCTGTCGTAGCCATCGCTGTCGGCGTCGTAGTCGCTGCCCCCGCTGCAGTCCTGGTCCACACCGTCGTACCAGACCTCGACGGCCCCCGGGTTCCGATCAGCGCGGAAGTCGTTGCAGTCGTCGCCGCCATAGGAGGCGCTGTCGTAGCCGTCGCGGTCGGCGTCGTAGTCGCTCGCGCCGTCGCAGTCCTGGTCGACGTTGTCGTACCAGACCTCGGCGGCCCCCGGGTTCAAGGCCGCGCGGGTGTCGTCGCAGTCGGTGCCCCCGTAGGTGTCGCTGTCGTAGCCGTCGCCGTCCCGGTCGTAGTCGCTCGCGCCGTCGCAGTCCCGGTCCTCGCCGTCGTACCAGACCTCGGCGGCGCCGGGGTTGATCGTGCTGTCGGCGTCGTCGCAGTCGTCGCCGCTGTAGGTGGCGCTGTCGTAGCCGTCGCCGTCCGCGTCGTAGTCGCTGCCCCCGCTGCAGTCCTGGTCGACGTTGTCGTACCAGACCTCAGCAGCCCCCGGGTTCCGGTCGGCGCGGAAGTCGTTGCAGTCATCGCCCCCGTAGGCATCGCTGTCGTAGCCGTCCCGGTCCGCATCGTAGTCGCTCGCGCCGTCGCAGTCCGCGTCCACCCCGTCGTACCAGTCGTCGTCGGCCCCGGGGAAGATCGTGTCGTCGTCGTCGTCGCAGTCGTCCCCGCCCGAGGCGAGGGCCCCGTGGCCGTCACCGTCGGCGTCCACGGCGTCCTGGCCGTCGCAGTTCTGGTCGATCTCGTCGAAGGGGATGTCGACAGCGCTGGGGCTGATGTCGCTGTCGTCGTCGTCGCAGTCGTCGCCCCCGTAGGCGTCGCTGTCGTGGTCGTCCCCGTCGGCGTCGTAGTCGCTCGCGCCGTCGCAGTCCGCGTCCACCCCGTCGTACCAGACGTCGACCGCGTCGGGGTGGATGTCGCTGTTGTGGTCGTCGCAGTCGTCGCCCCCGTAGGCGTCGCTGTCGTAGCCGTCCTCGTCTGCGTCGTACTCGTCGGTGTCGTCGCAGTTCATGTCGACGTCGTCGTACCAGGTCTCCGCCGCGCCCGGGTAGCGGTCGGGGTCGGCGTCGTCGCAGTCGTCCCCGCCGGGGTAGGAGGCACTGTTGAAGCCGTCGCCGTCGGCGTCGTAGTCCGAGTCCCCCGCGCAGTCCGCGTCGATCCCGTCGTACCAGGTGTCGTCGGCGCCGGGGTACACGCTGGCGTCGTCGTCGTCGCAGTCCTCGCCGCCCCACTCCACCCAGGCGTAGCCGTCGCCGTCCACGTCCAGCCGGTCGTCGAAGGTGTCCTTGTCGATCCACACGCAGCCGGCGAGCAGGAGCGCGATCAGGGGGAGGGCGCGCATGGTCACCACCGCCCCGAGACGACCGCCATCGCCCCGCTGCCCACCGCCAGCACCCCCACCGCCCCCGAGGCGACGACCAGGCCGTTGGTCTTGCCCTGCTGGCCCTGGAACTGACCCAGGGACCAGTCCCGGTGGGGCGCGTCGAAGTCGCCGCGGGCGGCGGCGGCGGCCCCGTACAGCGCCCCGGCGGCGACCGCGCCCCCGATGGCCCCGGCCGAGAAGCCGAGCTGGGCGCGGGTCTTGATGAACGGCAGCGCCGCGATGGGGGGCCTCTTCATCTCGTAGGGGGGGAGGGCGTCCTCGGGGTAGAGGTAGGCGGTGACCTGGACCGCGCCCGCGTCATCCACGTGCTGGAGGATGACCGGCCAGCTCATCGGGCGGGCGTCGCCGGCGGTGCCGTCCAGCAGCAGCTCGCCCTCCTTCGGGTGGGGCAGGGTCTCGGTTTCGCCGTTCTCCAGGGGGACCGCCACGTAGAGCTGCCGGACGGCGTGGCCCTTGGGCAGCAGGGTCTCGGGGAAGCTGTACTCCGGCTCGATGGTGCGGGCCGCGGCGAAGGAGCGGGCGGCGCGGTCCTCGCTCTCGGCGACGAACTGGCGCAGGCCCTGGGCCCGGTGGTAGCGGGCCGCGAGCGCGGGCGGGAGGGGCTCGGCGAGGCAGGGCAGCACCAGGGAGGCCTCGTCGAGGGCCTCACCGAAGCCCTCCACGTCGAAGTCGCCGAAGCTCTGCTCCGCCTGGTCCACCAGGGCCGAGATGTCCTCGGCGCTGCGGTCCCCGGCGCAGCTCTCCGCCCCTGCGCTGGCCACCCCGATCATCATGAGCACCCAGGTCATCGGCACACCCGCATCATCTCCTGACATTGGATAGATCGGGTCTCCCCCTCGGTCAACGACAGGTCCATGACAGGGGTGGCCTTGCTCTCGTCAAAGAAGACATGGAGGGCATAGTCGCCGGGGGGCACTGCGGCGGTGGCCGGGTAGTGATCGCCGCTGTCCCGGTTGATGAGGTAGGCGCGCAGGTCGCCGGCCAGGGAGACGCGGGCGCCGCCCGAGCGCCGCGGGGCGGGGACCGGGTCGCGCGCCGGTGTGGGCGGCGGCGGCGCCTCCTGGACCGTCGGGGTGGAGTCGACCGGGTCGAGCGCGGCGAGGCCGTCGTCGTGGGAGGGCTCCGGGTCGGTCGGAGCGCCCTCTTCGGTGCCCGCCGCAGTGGCGCCGTGGTCCGAGACCCGCGCCACGGGCTGGTCTGCGGCCGGCGCCTCGCGGGACGGTCCCGTCGCGACGGGGTCCGACGGGGGCGCCTCCGGCCCGATGGAGGGGGGACCCGCCATGCAGAGCACCATCGCCGCGAGCACCACCCCCGCGCCCACGGCCAGCCACAGGCCCCGCGATCGGGCCGGCTGAGCCTGGGCGTCCGTCGGCGAGAGCGTCGGAGACGGCGCTGAGGCGCCCTCCGGCCGGAAGATCGTCTGCGCCCCCTGGGGGGCGTTGAGGGCCTCCAGCGGGAAGGTCTCCCGGGTGTCCTCCAGCGGGTCCTGCTCGACGGCCTCGGAGGGCATCCGGGTGGGCTGGCTCGCCGCGACGGGGTCGTAGCCCGGCGGGAGCGGGGCGAGCTGCGAGGGCCACGACGGCGCGTTCAGCAGCGACTCCGAGGGGATGGCGCCCGCGTCCACCGTGCGGGGGCCCTCCGCGCCGGAGTCCCCGAACCAGATGGAGCGCAGCCGGGCGCAGTCCGCGATGCGCAGGTCCGGGTCGACCACCAGCGCCCCCTCGATGGCCCGCACCATGCGGTCGGGCAGGTCGGGGATCAGCGAGCGGGGGTGGGTGTAGGTGCAGGTGCTGACCGCCTGCATCACCTCGAGCACGTCCCCGCCGCGGAACGGCATGCGCCCGGTGGTCATGCGGTAGAGGATCGCCCCCAGGGCGAAGACGTCCGCCCGCTGATCGACGTGCTTGGCGCTGCGGATCTGCTCGGGGGCCATGTAGTCGGGCGTGCCCATCATCACGCCGGAGCGGGTGGCGTAGCCCTTGGAGGGGATGACCTCGCTGGCGACCTTGGCCAGGCCGAAGTCGGCGACCTTGGGCACGATGCGCCCGCCGACGGTCGCCATGAGCAGCACGTTGTCGGGCTTGAGGTCCCGGTGCACCAGGCCGTGGGCGTGCGCGGCGGACACCCCGGCCAGGATGCCGTCCACCAGCGCATCGATCTGCTCCAGGGTGGGGCGGTTGTGGGCCAGCCACCCCTCCAGGGAGGGCCCGTCGACGTACTCCAGCACCAGCACGGGCGCGCCGTCCGCGGTGCGCACCACGTCGGTGACCGCGACGATGTTGGGGTGGCGCACCTGGGCCTGGATGCGGCCCTCCTGGATGGCGCGCTCCCTCAAGTGCGCGGAGCTGAGGTGCAGCACCTTGAGGGCGTGCATGCTCTCCAGCTCGACGTGCCGGGCGCGGTAGACCACCGCCATGCCGCCCTCGCCGAGGACGGCTTCGATGACGTAGCGATCAATGCGATCGCCCGGACGCAGACTCACAGGGGGGCAACCTTCTCAGAGGAGTTTCAGGTCTACACACTCTAACCTGCAGACCAGCCCTCCAGGGTGGAGGACGCGCGGAAGAGGCCCTCCTCGCTGGTGACGTCGTCGTCCTCCCCGATGGGCTTCGTCGGGTCGATGAGCCCGTGGATCTCGTCGTTCGCGCGGGCGAGCTGCGAGGCCATGGCCGACAGCAGGAGGTGCCTGAAGATGGTGCCCATCTGATCGGACTTCTTGAGCAGGGCCTGGTAGGCGCGGCGATCCAGGACGGCCACGACAGAGTCACCGTCAGAGACGCAGGTGGCGCTGCGGGGCGACTTGTCGACCAGGGCCATGTGGCCGAACATGGTCGGCGCCTTGAGGGTGACCAGGCGGCGCACGTTACCTGTCAGGTCACGCTTCCGCACCTCGATGTTGCCGTGCAGCAAGAAGTAGAGCTCGTCCCCGGGCTCGCGCTCCTTGCAGAGCACCTCGCCGTCGGCGAGCCGCTGAAGCAGGCACTTGTGCAGGATGCGGGCCAGCGGCTTGGGGTCGTCGAACATCAGGTCGTGCCGCTCCATCAGGCGGCGGCTCTGGGCGATGAGCTGCTTGGGGTTCATGAGCGACCTCCGCCGAAGAACGCCGCGATGCGGTCACGCAGGGTGGTGGGCTTCTCGTCGCTGTCGCCGCTGGCCTGGCCGGCGGCCCGCTCCTGGGCCTTGGCCATCCGCCCCTCCTCGGCGCGCTGCTCCTGCCAGAGCATGCGGATGGCGTGGTTCGTCGAGCGGATGCGGCGCGCCATCGTGGTGAGCATGTGCTGCTCCAGGGCCACCGCCGCCAGGTTGCCCTCGGTGCCCTGGAGCAGCTCGCGGGTGACCACGAGGCACTGGCAGGGCGCGGCGGCGCGGACCGTGGCGCTGCGGGGAACATCGGGCTGCAGCAGGGCCAGCTCGCCCACGATCTCGCCGGGCCAGATGTCCCCGACCCGCCGCAGCTTCTGCTTGCCCTCGACGGTGGCGGACAGCCGGCCCTCGATGACCAGCAGGGCGTGCTCCCCCAGCTCGCCGCGCTCGAACACGACCTCGCCGGGCTTGAAGGAGACCTGCGTGCCGGCGGCGATCAGGCGCCGGACATGCTCGATGGGGACGAGTCTGAAGAGCTGGACTTCGCGAAGTGCGTCGACGGGATCATCCATCCGCGTCCTCCGTCGTGGAGCGAGCGCTCATCTTATCAACTCGGCGGCCATAGAGCAGGGCCTCGGACAGGCGCTCGACCCCGAGCCCATCGACCCCGTCGATGGCCGCCTTGGCCAGCCGGGAGGCCAGGGGGTCGCGGCGCGCGATGTCGAGGGCCCACGCGCGCGCCTCGGCCAGGGGGTCGTCGGCCAGGCGGTTGACCAGCCCCCAGGCCAGCGCGGTGTCCGCGTCGACCACCCGACCACCGAGGATGACCTCCTTGGCGCGCGGGGCGCCGATCAGGCGGGGCAGGCGGGTGCAGCCCCCCGCGGAGGGCACGATGCCGAGCCCGGTCTCAGGCAGGGAGAAGCGCGCCTTCGGGCCCGCCACCCGCAGGTCGCAGGCCAGGGCCAGCTCACAGCCCCCGGCCACCGCGGCCCCCTGGACCGCCGCGATCGTGACCCGAGGGGTGCGGGCGAGGGCGTCGAAGACCGCCTGGGAGCGCAGGTCGAGGGCGGAGAGCGGGTCGGCGTGGGCCATCTCGTCGAGGTCGGCGCCGCCGCAGAAGGCCCCGCCCCCGGTGCTGCCGACCACCACCACCGGCGTGGCCAGCCTCGCGATGGCGTCCCCCAGGGCGTCGAGGGTGGCCCGGTCGTAGGCGTGCGCCTTGCGGGGGCGATCCAGCAGCAGCACGGTGAGCGGACCGTCGACCGCCACGCGCAGGGTCGGGGTGGACACAGGTGGACTCCGGGGATCGAGGAGGAGACGCGCCGAGGGGCAGGATAGCCCGGTGCCCACCCGCGCGTGGATGCGATACCCTGGTGTCACCATGCCGGACCATGTCCCCTACACCCCACCACGCTACGACGACGACGAGATGATCCAGCGGGCGCGCTGCTTCGCGGAGTTCGTCGACGGCCGACGCACCGTGCGCAGCTTCTCCACGGAGCCTGTGCCCGAGGAAGTCATCCGGGACGTCATCCGCGCGGCGTCCACCGCCCCCAACGGCGCGCATCGCCAGCCCTGGCACTTCGTCGCGGTCAGCGACCCCGACCTCAAGGCCCGCATCCGGGAGGCCGCCGAGGCCGAGGAGCGCCGCAACTACGACTCCCGCTTCCCCGACGAGTGGCTCAAGGCGCTGGAGCCCTTCGCCACCAACGCCCACAAGCCCTACCTCGAAGACGCCCCCTGGCTCATCGTGGTGTTCGCCCAGCTCCGGGGGCCCGCCGGCAAGAACTACTACGTGTCCGAGAGCGTGGGCATCGCCGTGGGGGTGCTGATCACCGCCATCCACAACGCGGGCCTGGTCTCGGTCACCCACACCCCCTCCCCCATGAACTTCCTCAAGACCCTCCTGGATCGCCCCAAGGGGGAGCGCGCCTACCTGCTCCTGGCTGTCGGCCACCCCGCCCCTGGGGTGACGGTGCCCGACCTGACCCGCAAGCCCCTGGACGAGGTCCTGACCGTCCTCCGGTGAAACACCCCCCGAACCCGCAGAACGCGCCCCAGGGCGTGCTCGTCGACCAGACCCCGCACGCCTGCCCCTACCTGGAGGGCCGCACGGCGGTGCTGCCGCTGCGCTGGTACCCCGAGCGCATCGGCCCCGATGACTTCGACGAGCTGCTGGCCCAGGCGGACCGCCGGGTGGGCCGCACCCTCTACCACCCCGCCTGCCCCTCCTGCAGCGCGTGCCAGGGCATCCGGGTGCCGATCGAGGACTTCGCCTTCAGCCGCTCCCAGCGTCGCACCTGGAAGCGCAACATGGACCTGCGGGTGGTGGCCGGGCCGCCGCTGGTGGACAAGCACCGGGTGCGGCTGTTCAACAAGCACAAGCTCTCCCGGAGCCTGGGCGAGCGGGCCATCTCCCAGAGCCGCTACCGCGACTGGCTGGCGGTGAGCTGCGCGGACACGATCGAGACCCGCTACATGCTGGGCGACAAGCTCCTGGCGGTGGGCATCCTGGACCTGGGGCGCCGCGACGCCTCCTCGGTCTACTTCTACTTCGACCCCGACGTCTCCGAGCGCCGGCTGGGCGTGTTCTCGGTGCTCGCCGAGATCGCCTGGCTCAAGCGCAACGGCTACCGCCACTACTACCTCGGCCTCTACGTCGCCGACTGCGCCCAGCTCTCCTACAAGGCCACCTACTTCCCCCACGAGCGGCTGGTGGAGGGCCGGTGGTGGCGCTACGACGCGCGGGGCGCGGCGCCCACGGCGGTGGACCAGCCCTGAGCGGGGTCACTCCTCCTCGGCCGCCGCCTTGACCTCCGGCAGCTTCTCCAGGTCGAAGTCGTCGGGCAGCTCCTGGGCCAGCACCTTGTAGGACCGCCCGTGCCAGGCGCACCACCACTTGCCCGTCTGGGCACGCTGGAGGTTCTCCTTGAGCCGGTCCAGCCCCTGACGGCGGCGGGGCTCGTCCGCGACCTCGCCCTCGGAGAGCCCGTCGGCGAGGTTGGCGTAGGTCACCAGCGCGACCCCGGCGGCGAACTTCGCGCCCGCCACGTGCTCCCGCTCCTCCTTGGGCGCCGAGGCCGCCAGGGCGTCCACCCGGGCCACCAGCGCATCGACCTGCTGCTGCTTGGCGGCCAGGACCGCCGCCGGGTCGCCGGATGCGGCCTCCGCGTCGACCTCCTTGACCTGCTCCAGCTCGGCCAGGATCTCCTTCAGCTCGGCCTCCGCCGGGCTGCGGGGCGGGGTGGGGGCGCCGCCCGCGGCCACGCCCCGAGGCCCCTCGGCCACCAGACGGTCCAGGGGCAGGTAGAGGGTGTGGGTCACCAGCCCCTGCCCGCAGGGCACGCCGAAGTCCTGGACCTGGGAGACGCAGCCCGCCGGGCAGGCCCCCGAGGCCAGACAGCCCTGCGCTTCAGCGGGGCACTCGCCGCTCTCTGCGATGAGCACGTACTCATCGGGCTTGAGCTTGACGTGACCCGCCAGGGTGCGGGCCGCCGTGGATCCATCCGGCGCGCGGAAGGTCAGGGAGACGACCTCCAGGTCCCGGGCCTGGGGGATGGCGAACAGGATGGAGCGGTCCCGCTCGCCGGGGGGCGGGTCGAGCTGGACCTCCAGGGTCTGGGGGCCGTCGCCGTCGGCGACCTCGGTGGACAGCCGGGTCCAGGAGCAGCAGGCGGAGCAGCCCTCCCCCGGGCAGTCCTCCACCGAGCAGCCCTCTCCTGCAGCGACGATGACCTCGGTCGGACCCAGGGGCAGCCCCGCGAAGGCGAGCGCGGCCCCGCCAGCGCCGCTGCGCTCGCCCACCCGGGCCTCCACCGGGGTGTCCGGGCCCAGGCCGTGCACCTGCAGCTCCAGGTCGCGCAGCGCCGGGCCCCGGGTCACCGCCCACAGCCCCACCAGCATCAACGCCGCCGCCGCCGCCGCCAGCATGGCCCAGGGCCGCCGCTGCACCGTCGGCGCCGCCGCGGTCACCGGGCGCGCGGGGGCCTCCCGGCTGGGGTCCAGCAGGGCGTCCACCCGGTCGCGCAGCTCGGCCGCCGAGCCGATGCGCCCCTCGGGGTCCGCCGCCGTCAGGTCCTGGATGAGCGCCCGGACCCCCTCAGACACCCCCTCCCCCGGGTCCAGGTGCGGGATCTCCAGCTTGGCCCGGATCACCCGTGCCTGCTGGGCGGCGCTGGGGCCCCCGCCGGAGGCGAAGGCCGGGGTGCTGCTGAGGCAGTCGTAGAGCACCACCCCCAGGGAGTAGAGGTCCCAGCGGTTGAGGTCCGGGTCGTCGCCCCCCAGGGCTTCGGGCGGGATGTAGGGCAGCGTGCCCAGCAGGAAGCCCTGCTGGGTCATCCGCGTGCCCTTGTCGCGCACCGCGATGCCGAAGTCCACCAGGGTCGGCTCCCGCTCCGGCCCGTGCAGCACGACGTTGGCCGGCTTGATGTCCCGATGGGAGACCCCCTTGGCGTGGGCGTGGTCCAGGGCGTCGGCCAGGGTGCGGGCCATGCGCAGCACATCCGCCTCGGGCAGCGGCCCGCGCTCCAGGGCGCGCTCCAGGGACTCCCCCTCCACGAACTCCATGACCAGGTAGCGGTGCGCGCCGGTCAGCCGGCAGCCCTGGAAGCGCACGATCGCGGGGTGGTCGAGCTGGGAGAGGATCTCCGCCTCCTTCACGAAGCGCAGCTCCAGGTCGTCCATCCCCTGCCCGGAGATGACCTTGACCGCCGCGCGGATGCCGGGCGCGGCGGCGTCGTGGCACAAGAACACCGCGCCCATGGCGCCGCCGCCCAGCTTCTTCTCGACCACCCAGGTGTCGATGCGCGTTCCGGCTTCCAGCTCCACGGCGACCTCCTGACTCAGGCGCCCAGTGTAGCGCCAGCGGGGGACCTCAGCGCAGGACCTCGAAGCCGGCGAGGTCCCCCTGCGGAGGCAGGCGCTCGACGGTCACCCCGGTGACCCGGGCGTCGCGGGGGCCCTCGTGACACCAGTCCACCAGCGCGTCGAGCTGGTCCGGCGGCCCCTCGGCCACCGCCTCCACCCGGCCGTCGGGCAGGTTGCGGACCCAGCCCACCAGGCCGAGGCGCGCCGCCTCCCGCTGGGTGCTGGCCCGGTACCAAACCCCCTGGACCCGGCCGGAGATGAGCAGGTGGACGCGCTGGTGGGTCATACAGGCTCCTGACAAAGGATCCGGTTGCGGTTCGGCCGGGGGTGCATATCCTGATGCCGTATGGGACACCTCCCCCTCGCGCTGGCGCTGGCCGGCTGCACCGCCCCGGACGACCGCGACCTGAGCGCGGCCCCCGAGGCCACCGACACCGCCCCGGTCACCCGCTGGCAGCCCGGCGACTCTGCGGGAGACACCGGCGCGCCCTGGGTCGACCAGCTCGGGGACGCCTGCGGCTCCACCCTCTCCGAGCCGCTGGAGGGCGGGGATGTCCTGGCCCCGTCGTGGTGCGTGCGCCTCAGCCCGGAGCCCTTCGAGGACGGTTCCGAGGACACGGGGACCCCGGCCCCGCCGCCGTGCGGGTTCGAGAACCTGCTCGGCGCGTTCGACCTGGTGGGGAGCGCCGCCGATCCGGTCGCGCTGTTCTGCGACGCCGACCCCGACGCCGGTCTGTTCCTGACCCGGTACGACACCCAGGACGCCACGATCCGCAGCCGCAACCTCGCCGAGCGCACCTGCTGGGCGGACCCCTCCACCGCCTCGCTGAGCCCCCAGGGGGAGGGCCTGCTGGCCTTCTGGACCGACCTCAACGGGAACGTGGGGGGAGACGACGCCTCTGGCCTGGTGCGCGCGCTGCTCGATCCCGACGGCGCGCTGCTTGAGGCGCCCACGGCCCCACCGCTGGAGGTGGAGCCCTGGGGCCTCCAGGTCGTGGGCGAGGCGGACCGCCTGCTGCTGGTCCGGGCCATCGACCGCGCCTTGTCGGCGATCCCGCTGGACGCTGACGGCCAGTTCAGCGGCGCCCCCGCCGCGATCATCGACGACGCGCAGTCCTTCGGCGCGGCGCAGACCTCTGCAGGGGCCGTGGTGGCGACCTGCGATGGGGGCACCGGCACGCTCAACTTGTTCGGGCTGGGCGCGGACGGTGCCGTCCAGTGGTCCAAGGTGGTCGTCGGCGCAGACTGCAGCTATGAGACCCGCCCCGCCCTGGCCGCCCGGGGCGACGTCCTCGCCGTGGCCTGGGATGAGCTGACCGAGGGCTACCTCGCCTTCTTCGATCTCGGCGGCGCCGAGCTGGACCGCCGCTCCCTGGGCGAGGGGGCCCGCTTCCCCCAGGTCCTCGCCTCGGAGCAGGGCTGGTGGGTGGCCGACACCTCCGGCGCCCTGCTGGATCTGGACGTGGACGGCGAGCTGCGCGGCGCCTGGCGACACCCCGACCTGGCCCTCTCGATCGGCTCCCCGACGGCTCTGAGGCTGCTCGCCAGCGACGACCACCTGGCCTTCCTCTTCGTCGGCAGTGACATCCGCCCGGTCTTCGGCGGGCACGTCAACACCTTCAACTACGCCGAGCTGAGCGTCGTCCCCGCCCCCGAGCAGCGATGATCCTGACCGGCCTGCTCCTCCTGGTGAGCACCAGCCGCGCCGAGCCTCCACAGGACCCCTCAGACCGCCCCTTCACCCTCTCCTGGGAGGCCGCGCTGGGCGCCCAGTGGGTCGCCTGGGTCGGTGACGAGAGCGCCATCGCCCGGCTGGACCCGATCCCCACCGAGAGCGTGCGCATCGTCCAAAGCGCCCTGGGCATCGAGATCACCGGCCCTTTGAACAGCTACGCTGCCCTGCGGGTGGAGGAGGGCCTGGTGCACGCCGGGGGCCTGGAGTCCGCCGAGGCCCTGGTGGGCATTCAGTCAAGCAACAGGGTCTTCGGCGCCTGGGTCGGGCGGAACGACCTCGAGGTCAGCCGCGACCGCGACTACGAGCCCGAGCAGCTCATCCACAGCGTGCGCCCTGTGCTCTCCCGCGTCACCCTGCCCATCCACGCCGGCGCGGCGGCGGTCTCTGCCGCCTGGCCCGAGCGGGCGAGCCTGGAGGCCGGCGTGGCCTACCCCTCCCTGACGGCCGACGCCCCCTACGTCCGCGCCCGCGTCCGGCTCCACCCCCTCGGCACCATGCCCGAGGCCCAGGACGGATACGCGGAGGGCGTCCGTTTCCAGCTCGGCGGGGCCGCTCTGTGGCACCCCTCCCCCAGCCTGGGCACCTCGCTGTGGACCGACGCCGACGCTGAGCTGCGCTGGCGGTGGTGGATGCTGTCGGCCGGATGGATCCGCTTCGACGGCCCCCAGCTCAGCCAGGAGCTGCTGGCCGAGCTGGGCGGGCGCCTGTTCGGGGTGCGTCGCGCCGACCTCTACGCCTATGGCCGCGTCGAGCGGGCCACCGGGCTGGAGGACGGCGAGGACGCCCGCTGGCTGGGGGCAGGTCGGCTCTGCTGGCGCGCCGCCGAGGGTCGCGTTCGCGTCTACACCGAGCTGACGATGAGCCGGGAGCAGGGCACGGCGCCCGCCGACGGGGACGTCGTCGTGCTCGACCCCTCCATCGAGCGCCGAAACGGCACCGCCGCGCTCGGCCTCCAGCTCCACTGGTGAAAGACAACCGATGATCTCCCTGCTCTTGCTGACCTCGACCGCCGCGCTGGCCTGGGACGCCACGGGCGCCACCTGGGACGACGCGGACATGCCCATCCCCTGGTTCATCGCGGCCGAGCTGGGCGGCGGCCTGGAGGAGGAGGCCGCGGTCGCGGCCATCACCGCCGGGGTCGAAGCCTGGGACGAGGTGTCCTGCGCGGACGTGTCCTTCGAATACGCCGGGCGCGCTCAGGGTTCGCAGTTCGGGGACCCTCAGGACGGCCGCAACGTCATCTTCATCGTGGACGCCGGGTGGCCCGACGATCCGGCGTTGGTCACCGCGCCGGTGCTGTACACCGCTGGCGCTCGCGTCGTCGAGGCGGACGTGGCCCTGAACGCCCAGCACTACGCCTGGTCCACCGACGGCGACGGCACCGTGCGCATGGATGTCCAGGCCGGCATCACCCACAGCGTCGGGCACATGCTGGGTCTGTGGCACTCCAACGTCACCGGAGCGAGCCTCAACCCCGCCCTCGCCGGCCAGCCCGAAGCCCGCAGCCTGGAGGACGATGACATCGACGGCCTCTGCACCCTGTACCCGGTCGGCGCGGCCGGTGACGGCGCCCTGGGGGATCCCTGCGTGGAGACCCCGGACTGCGAGGGAGACCTGTTCTGCCTGGTGGACGGGGCGGACCGCTACTGCACGGAGAGCTGCGAGGACGACGCCTCCTGCCCGGAGGGCTACGCCTGCCTGGCGCTGGGGGATGGCAGCGGTGCCTGCGCCGTGGACGCCGGGGGCAGCTGCGGGGGCTGCGCGTCCACCGGTCCTCAGGGCGCCGGGCTGCTGGGGCTGCTGCTGCTGGCCGTGTCTCGCCGCCGCCCGACGTCGATCCCGTTGGTGAAGTCCAGCGAGGCGTAGATCCACGGCCCCCGCTGGTCGGGCATGATCGCCACCGACAGCTCGACCCCGCTGCGCAGCCGCCCGTAGAAGCCGTCGGGGATGATGCGCGCCCAGGCATACTCGTAGCCGAAGGCGATCTGCAGCCCGGAGCGGTGGTTGATGCCGTCCCCCACCCCCGCCAGGATGGGCCCCGGGTCGGACAGGAAGCGCTGCCAGTCGGTCTCGTGCTGGTGGTAGAAGCCGCCCCGGGCGTAGAGCCCCACCGGCAGGTAGCGACGGGCGCCCACGAACACAGAGCCGACGTGCCGGGGCGAGAGGCCGAGGTAGCCCTCCCCGCCGGCCAGGTCGAGGGAGACCGGCGCGAAGTGGATCAAGGCGCGCCCCGTACCGATGCTGCCCAGGGAGTCGGGCCCCCCGGTCACGGACAACGCCCCGACGAGGGTCGCGGGATAGGGGGGCGGCGCGGCGGCCAGCGCGAGCCCGGTGAACGCGGTGAGCAACAAGGACATAGCGGACCTCATCGCCACCGTAGCGCGGCTCTTCGCGCGCGCCCACCGGATCGATCTGTAGAATCAGGGAGCCCACACGTCCGCTGACTGCATGCCCGACTCCTCCAACCCGAAGGCTCCCGGACCGCTCGAAGAAGAGCTCCAGACCTTCCTGAAGCACCACGACCTCGACGACGCCCTCTTCGGGCCGATGTATCAGCTCGTCCGGCGGACCGCCCTGCACCTGTATGAGGTCGCCGAGACCACGCTGGAGTCCCCCCCCACCGTCGGGACCCCGCCCGCGCTGCCCCCTCTGGCCACCCTGAGCGAGCAGGCCCGCCTGAGCGTCTTCAAGGAGCGCTACGACGACATCGAGCCCATCGCGCACGGCGGCATGGGGGAGCTGCGCCGGGTGCGGGATCGGCTGCTGAACCGCCGCATGGTGGTCAAGATCCTGCGCCCCGACAAGGAGCTGACCCCCGACAAGGCCGCGCTGTTCGTCGCCGAGGCCCAGGTCACCGCCCAGCTCCAGCACCCCGGCGTGGTCCCGGTGCACGACCTCGGCGTGCTCCCCGACGGCCGGGTCTGGTTCACCATGAAGGAGATCTCCGGGATCACCCTGCTGGAGGCGATCCGGCTCGTCCACAGCCGGGCCGCGGGCGGGCGGTGGATCCCGGTGGAGGGCGGCTGGACCTTCCGGCGGCTCATCGAGGTCTTCCGCCGGGTCTGCGAGACCGTCGCCTTCGCCCACAGCCGGGGGGTGCTGCACCGCGACCTCAAGCCCGCCAACATCATGGTCGGCGGCTTCGGCGAGGTCATGGTGCTCGACTGGGGCATCGCCAAGGTCGTCCGCACCGTCCAGGAGTCCGCCGAGGAGGACCTGGAGACCGAGGAGATCATCGAGACCACCCGCACGGTGGACTCCACCCGGGGCACCCTGCACGGCACCATCATCGGGACCCCCTCGTACATGGCCCCCGAGCAGGCCCGCGGCATGACCGACGCGATCGGCCCTCAGACCGACGTCTACGGCCTGGGCGCGACCCTCTACCACATCCTGTCAGGCGCTCCCCCGTTCCCGGGCCGCTCCAACAAGTCCATCCGGCGGAAGCTGCTGCGCGGCTCGGCCCCATCCCTGACCGCCGCGGCGACCGAGGCGCGCGGGCCGCTGCCCACGGAGCTGATCGACATCTGCGACAAGGCGATGGCCGCCGAGCCCGCCGGGCGCTTCAAGGACGCCCAGGAGGTGGCCTCGCTGGTCGCCCGGTGGCTGGACGGCGCCTGGCGCCACGACCAGGCGATGGCGATCCTCGCGGAGACCGACGAGCTGCTCCCCCAGATCACCGCCTCCCGCGAGGAGGCCGCGCGCCTTCGGGACGAGGCCGCCAGCCGCCTGGCCGGCATCCCCGCCACCGCGCCCGTCGCGCAGAAGCAGTCCGCGTGGTCGATGGAGGACCGCGCGATCGCCCTGGCCCGCGAGGCGGCCACGCAGGAGGCGCGGCGGCTCCAGCGGATCCAGGGCGCGTTGACCTTCGTGCCCGACCTGCCCGACGCCCACGACCGGCTGGCCGCGACCTTCCACGCCCGTCACCAGGACGCCGAGCGCCGCATGGATGAGGACGCCGCGGCCCGCTACGAGCAGCTCCTGCGGCTCCACAACACGGGGCGCTACGACAGCTACCTGAAGGGCACCGGCCGCCTGACCCTGCACACGGCCCCCGCGGAGGCCCGCGCCGACCTCTACCGCTATGTCGAGCAGTCCCGCCGCCTGGTCCCCATCTACGAGAGCAGCCTGGGCCGCACCCCGATGGTGGACGCGCCCCTGGAGATGGGGAGCTATCTGGTCGAGCTGAGCGCCCCTGGTCATCACACCATCCGATACCCGGTGTGCATCCGCCGAGAGCAGATCTGGCATGGTCAGGCCCCCGGCTCCGATCAGCCCGCCGCCATCCCCCTGCCCCCCGTGGGCACCCTCGGGCCCGACGACGTGTACGTCCCCGCGGGCTGGACGGAGCTGGGGAACCCGGGGAACGATGAGCAGTCCCCTTTACGGACAGCATGGATCGACGGCTTCGTCGTGCGCCGCTTCCCCCTGACGGTGCGGGAGTACATCGCCTTCCTCGACGATATCCGCGCCCGGGAGGGCCTCGACGCGGCGCTCCGGCTGGCCCCGCGGACGCGGGGCAAGAGCCCGGAGGAACTCGGCACCCTGGTGCTGGGGGTCACTGACACCGGCTTCGTCCCCACCACCGACGCCGACGGCGACACCTGGCAGTGGGACTGGCCGGTGTTCATGGTGAACTGGCGCCAGGCCAGGGCGTACTGTGCCTGGATCGCGGAGCAGACCGGTCTGCCCTGGCGCCTGCCCCGCAGCGACGAGTGGGAGAAGGCCAGCCGCGGCGCGGACGCGCGTACGTTCCCCTGGGGGAACCGCTACGATCCGACCTTCGCCTGCAATCGGGACTTTGCCCCGACCCGGCCGCTGCCCCAGGTGGTGGACAGCTTCCCGGTGGACGAGAGCCCCTACGGGGTCCGCGGCCTGGCCGGCAACAGCGTGGACTGGTGCGCGGACGGCCCCGGTGACGAGGCGATCGCCTGGATCCGAGGCAGCGGGTTCAGCACCTTCAGCCGCGGGGCGCGCCTGTTTCGCCGGGACGCGGTGAACAAGAACCAGGTTTTCCCGGGCCTGGGCCTCAGGCTGGCCCGGAGCCTGCCCGAGCGCTGAGCGCCCTCCAGCGGCTGAGCCCCCGATTCGCTCGCCACGGGCGGGCATCGTGCTGCGCGGAAAGGCTTCAGCCGGCTTCGCGATAAACACAAAAACTTCAGAAATATCATGTATTTACTTGCCGTGTCAGGTTTGACGTAATACTATTACTCCGGGGGAAAGAGAGAGCAGGCTGCCCCTGCAACGGCCCCCCCCGGGGCGTGCCCTTGTGGTCGCTCCACAACCCGATGGCAAGGAGGCCCGCCATGGCCGCAGCGACGCTCGAGTACCAGTCCACCACCCCGGTGCAGAGCTCCTTCTCACCCGGCTCCAACACCACGCTGCCCACCAGCGCAGCGTCAGTGCCCAGCGTCTCGGTCACGGTCGAGACCGGATGCAACGCCTTCGACGTCACCATCTCCAGCGAGGATCTGTCCGGCAGCGCGGACGTTGAGGTGTTCGTCGACGGCGAGCCCGTCGGCTCCGGCACCGTCAACGACGCCACGTCGCTGAACATCGTCGGCGTCGAGGTCGCCTGCGGTTCGCCCCACACCGTGACGGTCGAGTGGAAGCAGGGCACCGCTGGCGCCACCCTGCTCTCCGCAGGGAAGTTCATCTGCACCGTGGCCTCGGACGAGTGGCAGGCGGGCTACTGAGCACAGTCGAGTCGCCCAGGGCATGATGGCCCCCGGAGGCCGCTCATGCCCGTGACGATCCTCGACGGCCCCCTCGGGACGGAGCTCCTGGCCCGGGGGGTGCCCACCCCCATCCCCCTATGGTCCGCCTGGGCCCTCCTCCACCAGCCGGAGGTGGTCTCGGCCATCCACCGGGACTACGCGGCGGCCGGCGCGACCGTGCACACCGCGAACACCTTCCGCACGAAGCGGCGTCAGCTCGGCGACGGCTGGGCTGCGCTGGCCGCGCGCGCCGTGACCCTGGCCCGCGCAGCCGTGCCCGCCGGCCACCGGATCGCCGGCAGCGTCGCGCCCCTGGAGGACTGCTACCACCCCGAGGCCAGCCCGCCGGCCCCCGGCCCGGAGCACGCCGAGCTGGCCCGATGCCTGGCGGACGCCGGGGTGGACCTGCTCCTGTGCGAGACCTTCCCCCACGTGGGCGAAGGGCTCGCCGCCGTGGACGCCTGCGTGGCCACGGGGGTGGAGACCTGGGCCTCGTTCACCGCCGGGCCGCACGCCGACCTGCTCAGCCCAGAAGCCCTGGCCGACGCCTGCGCGGAGGCCGCGCGCCGGGGCGCGGCAGCGGTGCTGGTCAACTGCGTGCCCGCCGCACGCACCCTGGACTTCGTCGCGCCGATCGCCGACGCGGTGGGTCCGCTGGGGGTGCCCTTCGGCGCCTACGCCAACGCCGGCTCGGTCGACGAGGGCATGGGCTGGGCGCCCGCGCCCCAGGCCCCCGCGCGCTACCTCGCCCACGCCGAGCGCTGGGTCGCCGCCGGGGCGACCCTCATCGGCTCCTGCTGTGGCACCGGCCCCGCCCACATCCGGGCGCTGGCCGAGCGATTCTCAGGCCTGGATGCCCTTGAAGAAGACCGCTGACAGCTCCAGCGCCGCGGCGTCCCGATCCAGGCGCTCGTCGCCGATGAGCCAGGCCCAGGTCAGGCGCTCCGCCGCGCCGACGATGGCCAGCGACACGGTGTAGACGTCGTTGATGGCCACGGCGTTCTGATCCCGGGCCTCGGACAGGATGCGCTCGGAGAGGTGCTCGATGCGCCCCATCCATCGGCGCACGACCTCGCCCGCCGGGCCCGCGCTGCGGGACTCTCGGAAGTGCAGCATCATCAGCGGGCGCAGCTCCGGGCCCTGGGTGGCCAACAGCCCCGCCATCTGCAGGTAGATGAACTGGTGCTCGGCGGTGGACGCCGCGCTGCGCAGCGCCTCGGCGGTGCCCTGGAGCACCTGGACGATGGGGGAGTACAGGCGCTCGCACAGCGCCTCGAACAACCCCAGCTTGTCTTCGTAGTACAAATAGAAGGTGCCCCGCGCGATCCCGACCGCCGACGCGATGCGCTCGACCGAGGCTCGGTCGAAGCCCTCCTTCAGGAACATGTCCAGCCCCGCCTCCTGGATGGCGGCGCGGCGCGCTTCCTTCTTCCGTTCACGAATGCCCATGGACTTGCACCTTACCGGGTCCACGCCCCCGGACCAACCAGGGGGGGTCCGCTGGATCCGCTGAGCGAGCTGCTGGGGATGCTGGGCTATACGCGCTCCGACGACGACGCGCCCGTCCATCCCGTCCTCGGCTTCGTGTGCGTGCAGCCGGGGGCGCTGGTCGGGGTGGACGTCGAGGCCCTGGCGGCGCTCCATGAGCCTGACCGCTGGCTGAACGAAGACGCCCCTCCCCCGCCGGATCTGCCCGCCGATCTGGCCGAGGCCGTCGCGGCCGCAGGGCTGTCCTGGCACGGGGCTGCGGGGGCCTGGCTGGCCCCCAGCGGGCACTGGCTCTCCGCCGCCCGAGCGATCGACCTGGGCCCGGACAGTATCCGGCAGCAGGGCACGGCCTACGAGGACTGGCGACGGGCGGCGCGGCGCGGCGCGCGGGTGGGCTGCCTGCTGTGGGGGGGCATGGTGGTCTGGCTGATGGTGGGCTGGGCGCTGGGCCTCGGGCCCTGGCTGGTCGGCATGGCGGCGATCATCGCGGCGGCCTGGTGGACCCGCAGCCCCCGGCCTCCCTCCGCCCTGCTGGATCCGCCCGACCCCGCGCTGCTCGACCAGTGGCTGGGGGCGGCCCGGGAGCACCTGGGGGAGCCTTGGACGCCCCTCGCCGAGGAGACGGCGATCCTCTGCCTGGGGCCCGCCCGCATCTACCTGCCCCGCCTGCGCCGCGCCCTGCGCGACCCCGTCGACCCCGACGCGCTGCGCGCGCTGCTGGAGGCCCTCGCCCCCGCCGAGCCGAGCTGAGCCGACGCGCTCGCGCCCGGCCGGATCCGGTTACATGACATGCGCCCAGGAGGATCCCATGCGCGACATCATCGAGAGTGTCCCCGACATGAACGAGCGGGCCGCCCAGACCATCGCGACCGCCATGCGCATGGTCGCCAGGGCCGACGGCGAGCACCCCCGCGAGCTGGCGCTGATCGAGGAGTTCGAGGCGGGCCTGTCCGGCGAGGCCAGCGGCGAGTTCGACCTCTACGCCATCGACACCCCCGAGCTGAAGGAAGCCTTCCTCAAGTCCCTCATCCTGGTGGCCTTCGCCGACGGCAAGGTCTCCGAGGCCGAGGGCGGGACGATCCGCAACTTTGCCCAGCAGCTCGACCTCACGGAGGTCGACGTCTCCAAGGCGGTGGGCGAGGTGGCGGTGGTGCTCATCAGCCAGCTCGCTGGGGTCAAGCTGTTCCGGGAGCACGTCGTGGCCCTGGGCCAGTCCATGGGGCTGGACGAGGCCACGATTCGTGAGGTCCTCACCGACGGAGACTGACCGCTCATGCCCCACCTGCCGGCCTCGCTCACCGATCGCCTGGCGCAGGAAGCCGCAAGGGGAGACATGAACATCGACCTCCCGGTCTACACCCAGGCCGGGCGGCCGCCGCACGCGCCCGTGCTGCTGGGGTCGGGGAGCCTGGGGGCGCGGCTCGGTTTCTTCGGGCGGGATCCGGGGCGCAACGAGGTGCTGCACGGCGAGCCGTTCATCGGCAAGGGCGGCCAGCTCATCCGGGATGGGCTGTACCGGGCGGCCCACGGCTGCGACGCGCCGGACATCGAGGCCGCCATCAAGGTGGGCACCCGGGTGTTCTGGGTCAACACCGTGCCCTACAAGCCGGTCGGCAACAAGGCGTGGTCGGTGCCGATCAAGCGGCGTTTCCTGCCGATGATCGCCGAGCTGCTGGTCGACCACTGGGTCGGATGTGACCTCATCACCCTGGGCAACGTGGCCTTCGACTGGTTCGGCCTGGCGGACCCGGTGCTCAAGCCGGCGCTGGCAGACTTCTGGAGCCGGGACGACCGCTACAGCGCCTCGCTGGAGGTGACGCTGCGGGGCAAGCGCTTCCGGCTGCACCCCCTGCCCCACCCCTCGCCCCTCAACGCGACCTGGTTCCCGCGCTTCCCGGGGCTCCTGGACGACCGGCTCGCCGCGCTGGGGTGGACCGGCGATTGACCCGGGCGCTCCTGCTGGACGCCGGGGGCACGCTGCTCTCCCCGGCCGAGCCTGTGGCGCAGACCTACGCCCGGCTGGGGAAGGGCTTCGCGGTGCCGGGCGCCGCTGCGATCGCGCCGCGGCTCCGGGCGGCCTTCGCGGCGGGCGCCGCCTGGCGGCAGATCGGCGACGGCCGCCCCTTCTGGCGGACGGTGGTCGCCACCGCCACCGGCTGCGACGACCCGGACTACTTCGAGCGCCTCTATGCCTGGTACGTGCGCCCCGACGCCTGGAGGCTCGCCCCGGGGGCGCGAGAGGCCGTCGGCGCGCTGAGGGCGCGGGGGGTGGGCGTAGCGGTGGTCTCCAACTGGGACACCCGGCTGCGACCGCTGCTGGAGGGGATGGGGGTGGCCGCCTGGATCGACGCGTTGGTCTGCTCCGGGGAGCTGGGGCTGGAGAAGCCGGATCCCGCCATCTTCCTGGTGGCCTGCGCGGCGCTGGGGGTGGCGCCGGCCGACGCCCTGCACGTCGGGGACAGCGCCCAGGCGGACGTCGCGGCGGCGCGGGCGGCGGGCTGCCAGGCGGCGCTGTGGGACCACGACCTCACCCACATGGGCGCGCTGGGGGCCTGGTTCACCGGGTGAACAGCGCCACCGCCTCGACGTGCCCGGTGTGGGGGAACAGGTCGACGGTGCAGAGCCGGGTCATGCGCCAGCCGCCGGTCTCCAGGATCTCCCGATCCCGGGCCAGCGAGGCCGGCTTGCAGGCCACATAGACCAGGCGCTCCAGCGGCTGCTCGGCCAGCCAGCGGGCGGCGCGGGGGTGCAGGCCCACCCGGGGCGGATCGACCACCGCGACGTCCCCCGGGCGGATCTCCGGCAGGTGGTCCTCCACCGGCCCGGCGACGTAGACCACGTTGTCCAGGCCGTTGAGCGCCGCGTTGGCCCGGGCGTCCTCCACCGCGTGGGGGTTCAGCTCGATGCCCAGCACCGCGTCGAAGCGGTCGGAGAGGTAGACGCCGATGGCCCCGGTCCCGCAGTAGAGGTCCAGGAGCCGGGCGCCCTGGCCCGCCAGCTCGCCGATCGCGTCGTAGAGCACCCGCGCGGCCGGCGTGTTGGTCTGGAAGAAGCTGGTGGGCGAGAGGCGGTAGCGCCGCGGGCCGAGGGCCTCCTCGATCCAGGGCTGGCCCCGGAGCACGGCCCGCAGCTCGCCGATCGCGGCGTCGGCGACCCGATCGTTGACGAACCAGCAGACCCCGGTGACCTCGGGCAGCGCCGCCGCGAGGGCGTCCAGCTCGGCGCGGGCGGCGGGCTCGTCCAGGGGCGGCGCGGTGTAGATCGCCACCAGGCGCTGGCCGGTGGTGGCCTCGCGCAGGACCAGGTGGCGCCAGAAGCCCTGGTGGCTGCGGGGATCCCAGATGGGCAGCGCCGAGCGCTCCAGGTGGGCGCGGACGGCGGCCAGGACCGCGTTGAGGGGCTCGGAGATCAGCTCGCAGCGAGGGGCGTCCACCACCCGGTCGAACCGGCCAGGGGCGTGGAAGCCCAGCCAGAGGCCGTCGATGGGCCGGCCGGCGGCGTGGTCGGCGTCGCTGAGGTAGCGCTGGACGCCGAAGCTCAGCTCGACCTTGTTGCGGTAGCCGTAGGCGTCGGCCGCGCCGCGCACGCCGAGGTCCTCCACCCCATCGAGGGGGGCGAGGGTGCGGCGGACCAGGGCGCGCTTCTCCCGACGCTGGGCATCCAGGCGCAGCTCCTGGAAGGCGCAGCCTCCACACAGGCCGAACTGCCCGCAGCGGGGGGTCGCCGCGTCCGGGGGCGGCTCGACCAGGGCCAGGCGCCGGGCGTGCAGCGCGCCCTTCTTGCGGCGGAACGGGGCGACGCGGACCACCGCCCCCGGGGGCGCGCCCCGCACCAGGACGGGCCGCCCCTCATACACGCCGGCCCCCAGAGCGCCTGACTCCAGGCGCTCGATGCGGACCTCAAAGGGCGGGGTGTGGCGCTTGCGACGTCCCAAGCGGGGCGTCTATTGGGGGTCGCCCTTCGCGTCCACCACGAGGATCATGCGGTTCTGGTTCTTGAGCGCGCCAAAGCCGGCGCTGAACGGGTCGAACCCGAAGTCGGTGGCGTTGATCGCCAGGCTGCCCTTGGCCTGGAAGTTCACCGCGTCGGCCTTCACCGTCATGGTCATCGTCACGGGCTTCGTCTTGCCGCGGATGGTGAGGTCGCCGGTGACCTTGACGTTGTCGCCCGCGGCCTCGCAGGAGGTGGACTTGTAGGTGATCTGCGGGAACTTCGTGCCGCTGAGCTGGTCTTCGGAGAGCATCTCCTTCTTGATGTCCTCCCGCTCGCCGGCCTTGGGGAAGGTGTCGTAGCCCAGCGCCCGACGCAGGTCCTCCTCGTCGACCGCGAGGCGGTTGACCGGGACGGTGATCTTCACGTCGCAGGCGCCCGGGTTGGACGGGTCCCAGGTCACCGTGCCGGTCCAGCCGGAGGCCCGGACGACGTGGTCGTGGGCCAGGGCCGCCGCGATGGTGTCGGGGTCCTTGTAGACCTGGACGTAGAGCAGGCCCTTGAGGGCGTAGGTGTGGGCGGCGTCCTGGGCGTAGGCGGCGCCGATCGGCGAGTCAGGGCTGCCGCCGAGGGCCAGCAGCAGGGAGAGCACGTTCAGCATGGGGAACCTCCGCGGTTGAAACGCTCAAGAGAATGCCACAATTCCAATTCGGTCACGGATTCGGCGGCGGGGCGTTCTCGGCCGGGATCCAGAGATCGAGGCGGTAGACCGTGCCGTCGCCGGGGCGGGCGCCGTCCACCGTGAGCCCGAACCGCCGCAGCCGCTTGAGCACGGGCTCGTGGAGGGGACCGGGGCAGTCCACGATCAGCACGTTGTCGGCCAGGCCGCCCTGGTCGATCTCGACGTCGATGACGCAGCGGTAGCCGTCCAGCCCCTGCTCCTCCAGCCAGCGGCGGACCTTGCGGGAGGTCTTGGGCGGCGTGGGCCACTGGGGCACCGCCAGCGGCCGGCTGCGCACGAGGACGGCGTCGTCGGGGATGGGGGTGTCGACCTCGACGGAGTTGCCCACGAAGACGAACTGGATGGGGTACTGGGCGGGCACCGCGCGGTCGGCCAGGGTGGGCGGGTAGAACTTCCAGGTCTCCACCGCCGAGAGCGCCGTGGGCCGCAGGGCGTTGGGGCAGCCGATGCCGAAGGCGTCGGTCAGCTCGCCGAACTCGGTGATCCGGGCCACCACGTTGCAGTGGACCAGCTCGCCGGGGTGCTCGGCCAGGAAGGTCAGCGCGGTGTTGTCGGGGACCGGCAGGGGCGTGTCGTAGGGGATCACCACCGGGTTGAGGGACGGACCGGTGGGGGTGGGCTCGGACATGGAGCTGCGGTCCACGCCCCCCTGGGTGGACCAGTCACCGTCCTCGGCGTGGGCCAGGCCGGCCACGAGCGCCACGCAGAACGCAGCGGCGAGTGCTTCACGCATCGACGGTCCCCTCGGCTCGGGTCCAGGCCAGCTCTCCGGCACCATATCCTGCCATCTGCGCGAGCACCGCGAGCCGGATCAGGCCCTCGCTCGCGCCCCGCCGCCAGGCCACCCCGAACCGCATGGGCAACAGCCCCAGCACGACATGCCGAGGGTCCCGCCCGCCGATCGCGATCTTCTCGGCGGTCCGCAACAGCGGGCCCGGCCCGGCGTCGTAGCGCTCCCGGTGACCGACCCCGACGAAGGGCCGCAGAGCCTGCTGGTAGGGCTCCAGCATCGTGAGGCCGCGCGCCCGATCCGCGTGGGCGGCGACCGCCAGCAGGAAGCCCACCCAGGTGTGCAGGTAGAGCTCTGTGGCCAGCGCCTCGTCGTCGATCCCCAGCGCGGCGCGGAAGTCCCGGGAGGCGTCGAACAGCTCGCCCCGCACCAGCTCGCGCACGATGCCCGCCACCCCATCCGTCAAGGAATCCGAGGGAAGAGCGACCATCTCGCGGACCCGTGTGTTGACCAGATCGCCGTGCTCCGGGCCCACCGGGACCTCGGGCAGAGCAGACTTGAAGCGGTCCAGGATACCCATCGACAGCCAACCTTAGCGGAAGCGAAGAGGTCCGTCAGCCCTGGGGTGCGCCCTGGGGCCCGGCGGGGCGCGATGCCGCTGGGGGCCGGCCGCCCGTAGTGTCGCTTCGCGCGACAGATCACCCCGCTCCCCTCACCGCCTGCGGCCGACCTGGACGCTCCTTGACCCTTCCTGTCGCCGCGCCTGAACCGGCGCGGCGCGTCAGTCCGCGGCCAGCGCGCGCAGCCAGGCCTCGAAGCCCTCGGTGGCGACGAACGCGCGCATCCGCTCCAGCGCCAGCGCCTCCAGGTGGGGGCGCCACTCCTCCTCCAGCCCCGAGCCGGACAGGAAGTCCCGGGCGGTGGCCCCGCCGGCCTCGCGCACGGCCTGCTCCAGGAGCCCCCGGAGCTGCTCGGTGAAGCCCTCGGCGTTGGCCAGCGCCACGAGCAGCTCGGCCAGATCGTCGATGAGCTGCTCGGGGTCGAGCTTGTCGAACTCGCGGCGCCAGGTCTCCACGGGGAACCAGAGCACCACGTCCACGCTGTCGGCCCGCCAGTCGGCGACGTCCCGGGCGTGCTCGGGGGCGCAGAAGTGGGTGACGGAGAGGTCGATGCTGCGGCTGATCGCGCCGTCCACGAACTCGCGGATGCGGCCCTCGAGCTGGCGCTCGACCTCGCTGCCGACCACCCGCGCGGCCACCCCCGCCGCCCCGGCGAGCTGGGCCAGCCGGCTACGCCCCAGCGGGCTGGACTTGAGGGCCTGGACCGCCCCCCGGGTGGGCTCCTGTACCTTGCGGGCGTACTCGGTCAGCGTGGTCTGGAGGAGATCCTGGATGAGGTTGCGCATGGCGCGGTGGTCGATGATCGCCCGCACCAGCGCCGGATCCGGGGTGTAGGGCCGACGCAGCAGATCCTTGACCGCCCGCACGAGCTGGGGCGAGACCCGCTGGGCCAGGGTGCCCTGCTCCTTGCCCGCGCGCTGGCGCACCTCGTCCAGCCGGCCCCGGATCCACTCCCGGGTGCGCTTGTCGCTGGCCGAGCTGCGCATGGCCTCGACCAGGCGCTCGGAGAGCCACGCCGGGTCGACCAGCTCCTCGACCGGCCGGGACATGAGGTCGTCGACCGCCAGCGTGACCAGGGCCTGGAGGTGGCGCTCGTCCTCGCGCAGCCGGCGGAGCAGGGTGTCAGCGTCGGGCATCCGTCCGTCTCCCGGGAGCGGGTCCGGTTATTCGTATCGTCTTCCTCCCCCATGTTCGAACAGATCCGCCACGAGCCGCGGGCGCGCGCGCCCCTCAACCCGCTGGCCCTGGCCGCCGCCACCCTGGCCATGGTGGTGGGGACCGGAGCGCTGGCCTGGGCCTGCCTGTGGTTCCTCTCCCAGCTCGGCTTCACCAACCGCGACCCCGTCGTGGAGGTCACCTACGACCCCTACGACGACGGCTCGACCCTCGAGCAGCTCCTGCAGGAGGAGCAGCGCGTGCCCTCAGCCCCCGAGCCCGCGGAGGATCGGTGAGGGGGAGCCCACCGCGGTGAGCCAGAGCTGGTGGGCCGCGCGGGTGGCGCCCACGTGCAGGAGCCGCCGGGCGTGGGCGTCGTCGGGGTAGTACCGCGCCGAGACCTCGATGAGCACGACGTAGTCGAACTCCAGGCCCTTGACCTCCTCGACCTCGACCACCTCGACCCCGGGCGCGAACGCGAAGGTCTGCTCGACCACGCGGCGCAGGCGCGGGACCTCGGCGTCCGCCAGCCCCTGGGCGTAGAGCGCCGAGAGGGTGGGGTCCGGGGTGATGACCGCGACCGAGGCCAGGGGCTCCCGCTGGAGGAGCTGCCGCAGGGCGTCGCCCAGGAAAGCCACGCAGCCGCCGTGGTCGGTGAACTGGAACAGCTCGACGGGGGCGCCGGGGCGCGTGGTCACCGGCGGGACGTCGTCCTCGGCCAGGTCCCCCAGCACCCGGCGGGCCAAGGTGGTGATCTCGTGGGTGGAGCGGTAGCTGACCCGCAGCGTGCTGACCTCGGTGCCGGCGAGCCCGGTGTCGCCGAAGAACGACCCCCAGGAGCTGAACCCGGACGAGGCGATGATGTGCTGCTGGGTGTCCCCGGCGAGGGTCATGCTGCGACCCTTGTCGAGGGTCTCCATGAGCACCCGGACCTCGGTGGGGGAGAGGTCCTGGACCTCGTCGACGACCATGTGCCCGTAGCGCAGGGGCCGCCGCCCCTTGCCCCGCAGCGGCCCGACCCGGCGCTGCCACAGCCGCAGCAGGAGGGCGTCGTCCTCGGCGTCCAGCTCGACCTGCTCCTCGCGGTCGCCCTCGACCCAGGCCCGCAGGCCGTCGCGCTGGCGGGACAGCCAGGTCCAGGCCCGGTCGAGGTCCGCCTCGGTGAAGCTGCCCGGGTCGCGGCCGATCAGCAACCGCTTGAGCCGGGGCAGGTCCATGAACATGCCCAGGAAGTCGTCGAGCGCGCCCTGGGCGTTGGGCGGGTTGCTCATGGTCTGGAGCTGGCGCTCCATGACCTCCAGCATGGCCGGGTGGAGCTTCATGCGGGTGACGATCTCGGGGGTGTCCTCGGCCTGGCGCCGCGGCAGGAAGGGGTAGTGCCGCTTGACCAGCTCCCGGGACCAGTCCGCCCAGGTGCGCACCATCACGCCCTCGACCCCCAGCGACGGCAGCACCTTGGAGATGTAGTCCCGCATCGCCCGGCCCCACACCACCACGATCATGCGCTCGGGCGCGAAGCGGCGGGGGTCCTGGAAGGCCAGCCAGGCCACCCGGTGCAGGGCCACGGTGGTCTTGCCCGAGCCGGCGATGCCCCGGATGACCACCAGCCCCGACTGGGGGCGGCTGATCAGCTCGAACTGCTCGGGGTCGATCAGCGCGGCGATGTCGGGGAGGTGCTTGTCGGCCCGGAGCTGGTCGGGGCGCCCGCCCATGGTCCGGCGGCTGCCGTGGCGGTGGGTGAGCAGGGCG
Source organism: Alphaproteobacteria bacterium (assembly GCA_020632795.1). GTDB lineage: Bacteria > Myxococcota_A > UBA796 > UBA796 > CAJQPC01 > JACKEV01. The sequence continues at coordinate 253,738 of JACKEV010000012.1, read as the reverse complement.
GTGCCCGCGCCCCCGGCGAGCTGGACGCTGGTCGGGGCCTGACGCCTCCACGCGCCGTCGTCGGCCCGGTGGAAGACCCCCTGGGGGCAGTCCACCCGCTCCAGCCGGCCCCGCGCGATCGACAGGGTGCGCCGGGACAGCAGCACGCCCTCGTGGATGCGATCCCCCAGCTCCTCGGCGTACTCCTCGCCCTCGTGGTAGCGGTAGAACAGCCGCGCGATCGGCGCGTTGCGCCAGTCGATGATGCGCAGGCCGCGCTCGATGCGGGAGACCTTGCCCAGGAACAGATCGCGGCGGCGGCCCTCCTCGTCCAGCTCCATGTGCGCGAAGTAGGGGCAGTCGGGGTCGGGGTCCTCGTTGCTGCGGCCGCGGCGGAGCTGGCCGAGCAGCGCGTTGAGCTGGTCGAACTGCTGGAGGATCGCGCCCATGTCCTCGGCCTTGGCCTGGCCCAGCTCCACCTGGAGGCGCTGGATCTCCCCCACCAGCTCGCGCTCGCTCGCGCCGATGGTGACCGGGTTCTCCAGCAGGTGGGTGCGCACGCGCGCGAGGTGGGTCTCCTCCTCGCGGACGATGGGATGCTCCGCCACGCTCACCTCACCCTCCATCCCGGGCAAAGGGTACAGCTATCCTGTCGCGCCAAGCGCGCCACCTCGTGAGCCCTGCCATGTCCAAACCCGTCGCCTGGCTGCTCGCCCTGCTCTGGTCCGCCGGCTGCGCGCTGGCGGTCACCGCAGCGGCCTGGCCCGCCGACCGGATCCTGGGGGTTCGCAACAACGACCTGTACGGGGCGCTCTGGTACCGCTGGTACCTCGCGGAGTCCCTGGAGCGGGGCTGGTCGGCGGCGGTGACCCCGCTGGTGGCCTGGCCGCTGGGCACCGACATGCTGGTGCGGGACGGCTGCAACCTGCTGGACGCCGCGCTCGCCCTGCCGCTGGTGGCCTGGCTGGGGCCGCTGGGCGCCCACGACGCCTGGGCGGGGGGGGTCATCCTGGCGAACGGCCTCGCCTTCTTCCGCCTGAGCGAGGTGTGGCGGGGGGACGACCGCGCCGGGGTGGCCGCCGGGCTGCTGGGCGCGGCGCTGTTCGCCCTGGCCGTGGTCCCCCTGGAGGAGCTGGGCGCAGGGCGGCCCACCCAGGCCTTCCTGCCCTTCCTGTGCCTGGGTCTGCGGGCGGCGTGGCGGCTGGACACCGAGCGCTTCGCCTGGGCCTGGGGTGGGCTGTGGCTGGCGCTGACCGGGCTGACGTACTGGTACGCCGCGGCCTGGGGGGGCCTGGTCCTGCTGGGGGTCGGGCTGACCCGGTCGCCGCGGCGGGCGGTCGCGATGGGGGCGCTGGCGCTGGCGCTGGTCTCCCCGCTGCTGGCCCTGGTGGCCACGCACATGGCGCACGGCCCCGGCCTGCCCGCCCTGGCCCACCCCGACTACCACCCTCTGTTCGTGCTGGACGCGACCGGCTGGACCGCCCTCATCAGCCCGGACGGGGGGCTGACCACGGTGCCGGCGGGCATGGGGCGGGTGGTTTGGGGCTCACTGCCGCTGGGCGCGCTGGCGCTGGGCGTGCTGGTCCGCCGGGACCGCGCCTGGGTAGCGATGGCGGTCGCCGCGACGCTGTGCGTGGGCCTCGCGCTGGGGCCCCGGCCGCTCGGCCTGCTCGACTCGCCGCTGTACACCGCGTTCCTGGCGCTGGGGCCGCTGGCGGACCGCATGTGGTTCCCCACCCGGGCGCTGGTCGTGGTGGATCTGGTGGCGGCGGCGGCGATCAGCGCGGCGGCAGCCCGGTGGCTGGGGCGCGGGGCCCTGCCCCTCGCGGCGGCGCTCTCGGTCGGGTGGGGGCTGAGCCTCGTGCCAGGGGCGCTGCTGCCGCTGCCGACCTGGCGGCCGCCCCATCCCCCCGCGCTGGACTGGCTGGCCGCGCAGCCCGACGCCGCTGTGGTGGCCCTGCCGGTGGGCGCCGACAGCCTGTGGCGGGTGCATCAGGTGTGGCACGGCAAGCCGGTGCAGGCCAGCCTGGGCGGCTCCAACCCCCTGCTGGCGGTGGATGGCCACGCCGAATGGGCCGCGGGGCAGCCCGCCCTCGCCCTGCTCGACGAGATCCTGATGGGCCGCAAGCCCAGCCGGCGCTTCACCGACGCGGACTGGCAGCCTCTGCTGGACGACGGCTTCGGCTACCTCATCGTCGACACGGCCACCCTGTCCGCCGACCGCACCCCGGAGATGGTGGACCTGACGGTCAAGCGGCTGGGTCGGGCGGTGGGGCCGCCGACGCGGCAGGGTCCGGGGCTGCTGATCTGGACGCTTCCGCCGGGTGGGGATCGATGAAGTAGCGCCACGGGCGGTCCCGGAGCATGTAGCGCGCCGCCGCCCAGCTCCCGCTCACCGCCGCGACCACCGTGGCGCCGTCCCGCACCAGAGGCGCCTCCACCAGCACCGCGACCATCGCGACCGCCACCGCGATGGTGGTGACCCGGCCCGAGGGCAGCGGCTGCGGGAAGGGCCCCTGCGACAGGGCGTAGCGCAGGGCCAGCAGCGGGATGGACAGCCCCTGGATCAGCTCTCGGATGAACCAGGCCCACAGGTAATACCCGGGGATGTAGCCTGCCAGCTCCAGGCACCAGGCGAAGTTGATGAAGAAGATCTTGTCGCCCCAGGCGTCCGCGATGGCGCCCACCCGGGACTCGGTGCCCCGCCACCGGGCCACCGGCCCGTCCAGCACGTCGGTGAGCGCCGCGACCACGAGCACCGCCAGCAGCGCCTCCCGGTCATGCTTGACCAGCGAGGAGAGCACCGCCAGCGGCACCCGGGCGAGGGTCAGCGCCCCCGCGAGGTTGGCGAGCCTGGAGACGCGCAGGCGGGAGGGGGCGGTCACCCCCGGGGCTTACTTCGTGTCGGCGAGGACGGCCACGAAGGCGTCGTCCATGGCGTCGACGAAGTCCTGACCGCGCGCGTCGGCGATGTAGTCGCCCTGGGCGCGGAGGGTCAGGCGCGCGGCGCGGGCCAGCTCGGCGGCGGTGTCCACGTCGCCCTCGACCACGGCGAGGCGGGCCAGGGCGAGGTCGTGGGTGAGCCAGGCGTAGGGGGCGTCGGGGTCGACGGCGTCGAGCCCATCGACCTCGTCGATGCCGGCGGCGACGACGGGGCAGGGCTGGAGCGCGCAGACGGGCAGGGCGTCCGCAGGGGGCGCGGCGGTAGATGCGGCGATCGCAAAAGCAAACATCAGGAACAGGTGCATGGGGGTCCTCCAGGAGAGGCCAGCGGGCCGCGCCGCTTGCACGGAGCACCTGTCATCCTGGGGATCCTGCTGTACCGGACAACACAGGACCACGCAGCAGCGTGAGCAACTGGCCAGAATGGGAGCCGGGGGCCTGAGTCCCGACCCGAGGTGCTTCGCGCAGCACGTAGACGCCACGCACAGCTTGGGCAATTTGACCCGTCAAGGGGATCCTGTCAAGGGTGAGGGGCGAAAGTCTGAGTAGTTTCTCCCGGGGGAAATTGGACGTTGGGGCGACGTATCGGGTGGGGTACGAAGCCCCACCCATCTTTGAAGGAGGGGACCCCTCCAGCCCCATCCTTCGGTCTGCTGTGCAGACCTGACCTCCCCCCGGGGTCTGCTCATCCATCATGGATTCGCCAATGTCGCCTGGGCGGGCTGCGTTCTCTCGCAGGAGAGCCAGCTGGCGCCGCCTTGATGCGCGTCCGGAGAGCACCACGCCCCGCCGAGCAGGGACCCCTCCGCGACCTCAGTCGAACATCGCCTCGAACACCCGGTAGTGATCCCCCACCATCCCCAACGACCGGTACACCGCCTGCGCGGGCGTGTTGCGCTCGTCGACGTACAGCCGCACCCCCGCGACCCCCGCGGCCTCGGCTTCGGCCAGCACCGCTGCGTACAGCGCCCGGAAGAGCCCCTGGCGCCGGTAGGCGGGCCACACATAGACCGAATGGATCCACCACACCGGGCGGCACCGCCAGTCGCTCCACTCCGTGGTCTGCAGGAGCTGGGCCACCACGCGGCCGTCGCGCTGGAGGACCAGGTAGCGGGCCTGCCCCTCCAGCGCGGCGCGCACCCCGGCGCGCAGCACGTCCGGGTCCAGGGTCAGCCCCTCGGTCTCCAGAGCCATCGCGGCGTTGCCTTCGACCAGGGCGTCGAGGTCGTCCAGGGTCGCTGTGCGGATCATCGGTCCTCCAGGACGGTTAGATGTATCGCTCCTCTGCCCTCCGGGTGCCCGATGAGCGACGAGAACATCTCCTACCAGCCGACCGACGGGCTGTGCTACGACCCCTCGGAGGCCCTCTACTGGGACAAGGCCGCCCTCCACAAGGAGGTCGAGCGGGCCTTCGAGATCTGCCACGGCTGCCGGATGTGCTTCAAGTACTGCGACAGCTTCCCCACCCTCTTCGACCTCATCGACAACACCCACGGCGGCGACGTGCGCGGGCTGACCGAGGCCGAGACCGACCGGGTGATGGACGACTGCTTCCAGTGCAAGCTCTGCGAGGTGCAGTGCCCCTACACCCCCCGCGACGACCACGCGTTCCAGCTCGACTTCCCCAAGCTGGTCCACCGCCACAAGGCGGTGCGGGGTCGGGAGCAGGGCTTCTCCCTACGGGACCGCGTGCTGGGAGACCCCGACGCGGCCGGCGCCTTCGCCCGCGCGAGCTTCGGCCTGGCCAACACGATGAACCGGGTCTCCCTGCACCGCTGGTTCATGGAGCAGGTCCTGGGCATCCACCGCGACAAGCTCCTGCCGGACTTCGCCAGCACCACGTTCGAGAAGTGGGCGAAGACCATGGGCAAGCTCGCGGACGCCCCCGGCGGGGCCGAGGTGGTGCTCTTCCAGACCTGCTACGTGCAGAACAACGAGCCCCAGATCGGCCGGGACACCGTGGAGGTGCTGGAGAAGAACGGCGTCGCGGTGGCCTGCGTCGCCGGGCTGGCCTGCTGCGGCATGCCCAGGTGGGAGCACGGGGACCTGGAGGGCCTCCGGGCCCAGGCGAAGCGCAACCTGGAGCGCCTGCTGCCCCACGTCGAGGCCGGCGCCAAGGTCGTCGCCATCAACCCGACCTGCTCGATGATGCTGCGCCGGGAGTACCCCGAGCTGGTCGCCGAAGAGGACCGCGAGGCCGCCCGCAAGCTGGCCGAGGCGGTGCGCGACCCCAGCGAATTCCTGTGGTCGATCCGCAAGGAGGAGCGCTTCAACACCGACTTCAAGTCAAGCCCCGGCGGGCCGGTGGCCTACCACGTCCCCTGCCACCTGCGGACCCAGGCGGTGGGCTTCCGGGCGAACAACCTGCTCAAGAAGCTGCCCGGGGTGCAGACCACGGTGGTGCAGGAGTGCTGCGGCCACGACGGCACCTACGCCATGACGACCGAGGGCTTCGAGCCCTCCGCCCGCATCGGCGAGAAGGCGTTCAGCGCGATGAAGAGCCCGGAGGCGCGGGTGTGGGTGACCGACTGCCCCCTGGCCGCGGTGCAGTTCGAACAGCACGCCGGGGTCAAGCCCATGCACCCGATGACCGTATTGGCGAGGGCCTACCGAGTGGATGGCTTCCCCACCTCAACGGCGGACGGATCCGGGTAGACATCCTCTTGACGAGGAGGATAGGGTTGCGCTCCACTCGATGGAGGATATCGATGCGCTACCTGATCCCTCTCAGCTTCCTTGCGGTCCTGGCCTGCGGCGACAAGGACACCGCCGATGACTCCGGCGACGCCGAGATCAACGCCGTGCTGGCCCTCTCCGGCGACTCCACCAGCGGCGAGTCCATCTACTCCGCCCAGTGCGCGAGCTGCCACGGCGCCAGCGGCGAGGGCGGCGTCGGCCCGGCCCTGTCGGATGAGGTCCCTGAGCACGGCGACGCCGAGCTGCTGGAGTACATCATCTACGGCGAAGACACCATGCCGGCCTTCGGCCAGTCCCTGAGCGATCAGGAGATCGCCGACGTGCTCGCGTACCTGAACGCCACCTGGGGCTGATCCCTCCGGATCTCCGCTCGGGCCGGCCTCAGCGCCGGCCCGCTTCATTTCGAAGCATCCCCCGCAGGAGCGCGGCGAGGGTCGGCTCCAGCTCCAGCTCCAGGTTGAAGCGGACGTCGGACAGCGGGGGCGTCGACATCACCTCCTCCAGGACCGGGGTGATCCGGGACATCTGGCCCAGGCCCACCACCAGGGCGTGGACGCGGAGGAAGGCCAGGGCGCCCTCCCCCGCCGCCAGGCCGGGCAGGGCGCGCTCCAGGGCGGCCCCGGCCACGGCCACCAGCCCGTAGAGGGTGAGCTTGAACGCCCGCGCGGTGTCGACGTCGAGGTTCTGCTCCAGCACGAGGTGCAGGAGTGTGAGCAGGTCCACCACCACCGGTCGGTCCAGCAGGCTTCGGCTCAGCAGAGCGGCGACGTGCTCAGGGGAGGAGCCGGGGGGCAGGGCGGAGAGGTCGCGCTGGATGCAGCCGAAGAGGTCCTCCACCCGCTCGACGAGCAGCGCCAGGAACAGCGCCTCCTTCGTCGGGAAGTAGAGGTAGAGGGTGCCCTTGGCCAGGCCGGCGTGGCGGGCGACCCGGGCCATGGTGACCTCGGCGTAGCCCCGCTCCTGGAACAGCGCGAGGGCGGCCGCGCAGATCGACGCCCGGCGCGCCTCCTTCGCCGCTTCGCTGCGCGCCCGCCGGGTGCCGGCCATCGTCACCTCCTGGAACCATGCAACTGACCGCGGGTCACAGAATAACGGGCCAGCGATCTCAGATCGACGGCGGCACGTCGGCGTCGCCCCCGCGCGGTCCGGTGCCCTTGTCGCTGTCCGGGTGCATCTCCCGCCAGTAGGGATCGGGGTCGTCCGGATCGGGCAGCCGCCGATGGATGGCGTAGTACACCGCGCCGCCCACGGCCTTGAGGGCCAGCCTGGCGGCGCGCCGGGCGGCGCGCTCGGGCAGGGTCGGGGGACGCTCGTGCACGTCCCCATCGTAGCCCGTCGGCGGAGCGGTTAGAGGGCCTCATGGGCTCCCCTCTCCTGGCGATGCTTCTGGGCGCGGCGCTGAGCGGCTGCACGGTCCCCGCGGGCGACACCCACATCCTCTACGGCGTGGTGCGGGACGCGGGCGGTGGCGGCCTGACCCTGGAGCACAGCGAGGTGCCCGGCGTGGTCGAGGCGACCACCACCCGGTTCGCGGCCGACCCCAACCTGAGCCGCACCGTGTCCACCGGGGACATCGTCACCGCCCGCCTGCTGGTCCCCAAGGACGCCGACGCCCTGCGCATCATCGGGGTCGAGGTCACCGGGCGGGAGGCCGCGCCCATCGCCCCCGCGGGGCCCGCCGCCCTCCAGGTGGGCGAGCAGCTCCCGGCGATGCAGATCCCCGGCGTCGACGGGCCCATCGCGCTGGGCGAGGGCCAGGGCGGCGTCATCGTGCTGACCTTCCTGTTCACCACCTGCCCGATGCCCGAGTTCTGCCCTCTGCTGGCCCGCAAGCTGCGCCAGCTCCAGGACCCCATCCGGGACCACGGGCGCATCGTCAGCGTCACCCTGGACCCGAGCCGCGACAGCCTCGACGTCCTGCGCGCCTACGCCGTCGACCAGGGCGCCGACCCCGCGGTGTGGACCTTCGGCCGGCTGGAGCTGAGCCAGCTCAAGCCCCTGCTCCAGCGCGCTGGGGTGACCCGGGTGGAGACCGCGGGGGACATCCTGCACAGCCTCCACATCCTGGTGCTGGACGCCGAGGGCCGTCTGATCTGGCGGGGCAACGACAACAGCTGGGACGTCGAGGCGGTCGCCGCCACCGTCCGGGCGGCGGGCTGAGCCGATGCTGCAGCTTCGGGGCCGGCTCCACCTCGATCTCCTCATCGACAATGAGACCATGGGCGTGCGCGACGCCCAGGCCCCCTTGAGCCTGAGCAAGCGCAGCGGCGAGTCCTACCAGCACGTGCTGCTCAAGCTGCTGGGGTTCGTGCTGTTCTACCACCCCGAGCTGCAGGTGGAGGTCAGCGCGGGCCAGCACCACAAGCCGGACCTGGTGCGCTTCGACGCCCGGGGCGAGCCGGTGCAGTGGGTGGAGTGCGGCCTGATCAAGCGCCGCAAGCTGGACCGCATCTCAGCCAGGAACAAGCTGACCTTCATCGACGTCATCAAGGCCACCGAGACCGAGATGCGCAGCTACGCCCGCAGCACCCGAGGGCACCTGCGCGCCCCCGAGCGGGTGCGGTACTTCGGGTTCCGTCGGGGCTTCGTGGACGAGCTGGCCGAAGCGGTCTACGACCACGCCACCGTGCGCGCCCGGGTGACCGGCCCGCGTTGGGACGCTCTGGTCGCGCTCATCGATGACATCGAGCTGCACACCCCGGTGGTCTGCGAGCTTGGACAGGGCGAATAGGCTTTCTCCCGGAGGAAGAACGGATTATCGTGGGGGCGACCACACCCGAGGGCCCCATGACCGTGCTCTACACGACACCGCGCCTCACTGTCCGACGCCTCGGCCCTGCCCAGCTCCCGGCGCTGCGTCTGTTGATGTGCGACTGCGCCGCGTTCTTCGCGAGCCTGCCCCACGAGCCCGATCCGGAGCGCGAGGCGGAGAACCTGCTCCTGGACCGCCCGCCCGGGTCCGCCCCCCAGGATCTCTACGCCCTGGGCCTGTACCAGGGCGACACGCTGGTGGGCGCGGCCAACCTCTGCGCCCACCACCCCGAGGCGGGCACGTGGTTCCTGGGGCTGCTGCTCATGCACCCCGACGCGCGGGGCCAGGGGCTCGCCCGCGAGGCCGTCGACGGGCTGGGGGCCTGGCTGGCCGCCCAGGGCGCGCGCGAGCTGCGCGCGGTGACCCACCCGGGCGATCACTCCACCGGCCGCCTGTGGGAGCGCCTGGGGCTCTCGTTCCACCGGGAGGCCACCCGGGGCGACGACCCGCGCGACCGGGTGCGGATCTACCGGGGGCCGCTCGCGCGCCAGCCGGTCCCGGCGCTCTGAAGCGCTATACTCCGCGCATGCGACGCAAGCCCTTCATCGTCACCCTCGCGGCGACCGCCGCCCTCGGGACCGCTCTGACCCAGGCCGCGTGCCACAAGGAGGAGCCCGTCCGAAACCCGCCAGCGCCCGAGGTCGAGCCGCCGACGGAGAACCCTCCGGGGCCGGAGGTCCAGCTCCCGCCCCCCGAGGAGGTTCCCACGGGCCCCTCCTTGGAGAAGCCCGACAACTACAACCCGCCGCGCCCGGTGACCCTGGACCCCCCTCCCCCCACGACCCCGACCTGGGACGAGGTCGAGTCCGGGCACCCCGAGGGCGCCACCAACCCCCCGATCCCGGTGCTCGCGGTCACCCCCGACGGCCGCTGCTTCAAGGAGTTCTTCGACCCCCGGCGCGTGCCCCCCGAGGCCCGGGAGAACGACGGCGCCCGCCGCATCGCCGACGCCAGCGAGACCAACGGGACGGAGATCTACTGCCCGGAGCGGGCCGACGCGGTGCTCAAGAACGAGCCCTGAGTGCCCGTGCTCAGCGTCATGCTGCTGCTGTCATGCAGCACCCCGCCCCCGCCCGACCCCGTCGCCCGCTTCCGGGACGACCCCGACGGCGCCATCGCCCAGGTGCTCGCCCTGGCGGAGCCCGCGGCCCGGGACGCTGCCGCGCTGCGTCTGATCGAAGCCTTCCCCGGGCAGACCGAGGCCCTCTGCGCCGGGCTCGACCCGGGTCCGGTGCGGGAGCGCTGCGCCCGGGTCCATGAACGGCCCCACCTGTGGACCGCCGCGACCAACAGCCCGCGCCGCCGGGACCCCGACGCCGACCAGCGGCTGCTCTCCGAGGGGCTCCTGGACCTCTGGGCGGAGCACCCCGCCGACCCCGGCGCCTGCACCGGGCCCGAGCCCCGGCCCTGCCTGACGGCCGCCGCTGCCGAGGCCGCCGCCGCGGGCGACCTCGAGACCGCCGCCGCGCGCTGCCTGGCCGCCGAGGACCCCCGCTGGCAGCAGGAGTGCTTCTTCCGCACCGCCGAGGGCCTTGCCCCGGGGCCGCGCCAGGTCCAGGACGGCGTGGACCTGTGCCGCGGCGCGGGCCGCTACGCCCCCCAGTGTGTGGGACACCTGCTGCTCGCCCTGGACGGCGACCCGGTAACCCGAGCGCAGAGGATCCGCGCCGCGCTGCCCGAGGCGGACGCAGACCGGGTCGTCGCGCTGATGTGGTGCCAATACGCCCACGCGACCGCCGCCGAGGACCCCGCCGCGCTGCTCCACCTCTGGCCCGACGAGGGCGAGCCCCACCGCCGCAGCGCCCTGGCCCTGGCCTCGATGGGCGCCGACGACCCCGTCCTCACCTACACCATCGCCCTGGAGTCCCACGGCGCCCCGCCCCCCCTCGTCCTCCCGCCGGACGGCCGCACCGAGCGCCTGCTGTGGCACCAGGATCGGCCCGGCGAGGAGGCGATCCCCTCCATCCCCTTCCTGCACAACGGGGCCGACCGCCGGCCGGTGAGCCCGAACCCGACCACCGACGCGCGGCTGGCCCTGCTCAGCGCGCTCGGCCATCGGGAGCCCTTCCTGGACGACGCGGTGGTGCAGGCCCTGTCCAGCGACGAGGTCGTGATCCGGTGGACCGCCGCCCGGATCCTGGCCCAGCGCGCGCCGGAGCACCCCGCGCTGGCCAAGGCGGCCCAGGACCCCTCCCCGCTGGTCGTTGGGCGCAGCCGGCCGGGCCTCGCCGAGCGCCCCCCGAAGCGACCCCGCCCGCAGGATCCGCGTTAGGGGGCATGCGGAGGTTGGATGGCTGACTATCGCGCGGGAGATGTGCTCGGGGAGCGCTTCGAGGTGCTGGGCGTGCTGGGGCGCGGGGGGCTGGCGACCGTCTATCTGGTCGATGACCGGGAGCGGGGCCAGCGGGTCGCCCTCAAGATGCTCCACGGGCACCTGGCCCACGACCCCGCCGTCCAGCGGCAGCTCCAACGGGAGGTCCAAGCCGCCTCGATGCTGCGCCACGAGGCCACCCTCGGCGCCTGGGCCATCCACCGCATCGACGGGGTGATGGCGCTGACCATGCCCTTCCACCCCGGGCGCTCCCTGGCCGAGGCGGTCGCCTCCGAGGGCCCCCTGAGCGCCGAGGCCCTCACCGAGACCGCGGTTCGCCTGGCCGGCGCGCTGTCCGAGGCCCACCGCCAGGGCATCCTGCACCGGGACGTGACGCCCGCGAACGTGATGGTCGAGGGCCACGGGGCGCGCGCGGTGCTGACCGACTTCGGGCTCGCCCGGCTTGACCAGCTCCCCGCCAGCCGCAGCACCGGCGCCCTGGGCACGGCCGGCTACGCCGCCCCCGAGGTCTACGACGGCGTGCGCGCCGACCCCCGCTCCGACCTCTACAGCCTGGGGGCCACGCTGTGGTACGCCGCCACCGGCCAGGCGCCCTTCGAGGCCGACAGCCCCGCCGCCGCCCTCAAGCGCCAGCTCGCCGATGAGCGGCCCGACCTGGCCCACCTGCGGCCCGACCTGCCCGCCCACCTGGTGCGCGCCATCGAGTCCCTGCTCGACCCGGAGCCGGGCAAGCGCCCCGCCAGCGCCCAGCAGGTCGCCCAGGCCCTGAGCGAGGGGCGCGCCCCCCGCACGCTGCCCGCGCCCCCCGTAGCTGGCGCCACGACCACCGCGCTCGTGCCCCAGGCCGCGCTTCCCGAGGGCCCGTGGACGGTCTACGTGGAGCAGCGCCACCGCCGGAAGCACCGTCGTCATCGGGATTCCGACGAGGCGCCCGCCGCGATCGCCCGCGCGGTGGCCGACGCTGCAGGGCTGCCTGCTGAAGCGGTCGCCCCCGCCGAGGTCCTGGGGCTCGGCCGCTACAAGATCGTGGACGGGGTCGACGACCACACCGCCGGCCAGCTCGCCCAGGTGGCCCGCGCGCACGGCCTCACCGCCCGCTGCGTGCACGCCAACCAGCGGGAGGGCTTCCTGCGCCACATCCTGGCGTTCTGGCCCTTCCTGATCGCGGCCATCTGGGTCGTCTTCCCCTTCCTGGCGGACGCCATCCGGGGCTCGGACATGTTCCTGATCCCGTTCAACGTGCTGGCCACCATCGCGCTGGCGGTGCTGGGGCCGCGGCTGGGGGCGTACCGGGAGCGGGAGCCGCTGCCGGTGGCCTACCGGCGCGATCTGTCCCGGCAGCTCTCCGAGGGCTTCTCGGTCGGGGAGCCCACCGCCGCGCCAGCGCTCGCGCCGACCGCCCCCCGGGAGACCCCCCTGCTGCAGAGGGCCCTGGCCGCCCTCGATGGCCTGGACGCAGCCCTCACCCACGACGACCTGCCCGAGGCGGTGCGGGCGGACCTGCGTCGCACCGCGCGCGCCCTGCGGCAGCGGGCAGAGGCCCTGGGCGCCCAGCTCGCCGAGCAGGCCCACCCTCAGCGGGGCCCGACCGCCGAGATCGGCTGGATCCAGGCCCGCCTCACCCGCCTGGAGACCCTGGAGCGCTCCGGCGAGCCTGTGGACCTCGACGAGCGGGCCCGGCTGGAGGAGACCCTCGCCCAGGCCGAGCAGCTCGACGCCACCGAGCAGGCCCACACCACCTGGCGCACCGCCGCCACCGCCCGGCTGCTGGAGATCGCCGCCGCCGCGGTCGAGGCCCGCCGGGCCATCACCGAGGACCCCGAGCCCGCCCACTCCGCAGCGCGCCTGCTCACCGAGCTGGAGTCCCAGACCGAGCACCTGGAGCGGACCCGCGCCGAGCTGGACGAGGCGCGGCTCAAGCGCGCCCGGAGCGCGGCGCTCAAGCAGCGCGGGTAGCTACGCGACGCCGATCTCCTGCAGGCGGCGGCGCAGGAAGTCACGGGCCAGCACCGGCTTCTGGTCCTCCCCGGTGAACGGGGCCAGCGGCCGGTTGGGGTGGGGGTGCAGGAAGAAGGGCATGGAGTAGCGCCCGCCGTCGCTGTCGTCGGGGTTGACGACGCGGTGGGTGGTGGCCGGGAGCTGCCCGCCGGTGAGCAGGGCCATCATGTCGCCGGTGTCGCAGACCATCACGTTGGGGGGCGTCTGCACCGGCATCCAGGAGCCGTCGCGGGTGAGCAGCTCCAGCCCGGGGCGGGTGGAGGCCGGCAGCACCGTCAGCAGGTTGATGTCCTCGTGCGCGGCGGCCCGCACCGCGCCCTGGAGCGAGCCCTCGCCCATGTCCGGGTAGTGGATGAGGCGCAGCACGCTGTTGCCGTCGCGGGTGAGGTTGCGGAAGAAGCCGTCCCGCAGGCCCAGGTACTCGCCCACCGCGTCGAGCAGAGCCATCGCGAAGCGCTCCATCGCGTCGAAGAGCTGGAGCGCGACCTCGCGGAAGGCGGGCAGCTCCTCCGGGAAGTGGTTGCGGGGGATCGCGCCGGAGCGGGTCAGGCGGTGCTCGGGGGGCAGCTCGCGGCCGACGTGCCAGAACTCCTTGAGGTCGGGCATGTGCTGGTCCTTGGCGTGCTCCACCCCGAAGGAGGTGTAGCCGCGCTGGCGGCCGTCCTCGGGGGTCTCGTGGAGGGCCTTGACGCCCAGGGGGAGCGCGAAGAGCTGGCGGGTCACCGCGTAGGCGCGCGCGAGCAGGGCCTCGTCGATGCCGTGGCCGGTGACCGCGACGAAGCCCAGGGCCTCCAGTCCGCCGCCCAGGGTCTCGATGAAGGCCACCCGGGTCTCCGGGTCGCCGTGCAGGTAGTCGGGCAGGTGGACCACCGGCACGCCGCGCGCCGCCGCGCGCTCGGGAGACAGAAGCTCGCCCATGGGTACACTCCTCCGGTCGCCGCCCTTAGCCTGCCGGGCCCGATCGCGCAGCTGATGCGGCGATGACGTCGCGCAGTTGATACCATGGGCCCGTGGAGGACCCCATGACGTCCGGCCTTCCCTGGCGCACGATGCCCGCCGCGCTCCTGCTCACCGGTCTGCTGACCGCCTGCCCGCAGATCCCGGATCCAGGCGAGCCCCCCGGGCCGGACGACCCGGGCGTCGACACCGGCTTCCCCGACCCCAACGCCGGCCCGGCCAACCGCACCGGCGAGATCCTCACCTTCGCGGACTACTACGGCGTCCACGTCGTCGACCTCGTCGAGGGCACCGATAGCCGCATCAACGGCAGCGTCGGCGCGCGGGTCTACCTGGACGACCGCGCCTCCCGGGTGCTGTCCTCCACCAGCGGCGAGGGCCTCGCGAGCGAGGTCGCCACCCTGGACGGCACCCTGGTCGAGCGCTTCGACGGCGCGGCGATGGGCTGGGTGGGCACCGAGCGGGTGGCCATCGCCGAGGTCTTCGCCGAGGATCTGAGCCTGGGCCCGGTCACCGTCTACTGGCTGGACGACGTGAAGGAGGACATCGTCTTCCACGACGACCGCCGCCACCTGGTCTGGGACGACCAGTCCACCGGCGGGGGCCTGCTGGCCTTCGTCGAGCAGTGGGACCTGCGCCACTTCATCCACGTCGTGGAGCACCCCCTCGACAGCCGCTCCCGGGAGCTGACCTCGCCCGCCGCGCCGGTGTGGACCGTCGACCTCCAGCTCACCTGGCTGGACGAGAACGGCGACCTGTGGCGCTCCGATCCCGAGCTGCGCGAGGCCGCGGCGATCGCCACCGGCCGCGACTTCCAGGAGCTGGGCCCCTGGATCGACCCCGGGTTCGTGGTGGTGGCCTACGAGGCCGACGGGCAGCGCCTGGTCCGCGCCCTCGAGCTGGCCACCGGCAACCTGACCCCCATCGGCGCCTGGGCCGACACGCCGGGCCTGCACCTCAACGAGCTGCGCTTCGACGCCCGCACCGACACCGTGCTGTTCCGCGTCGGCACGAAGTTCTTCCGCGTCGACCGCGACGGTGCCGACGCGGAGCAGATCGCGGAGGGCTTCTCCTCGATCTCATCCTGGGACTGGTAGCTGCTCCACGGGGGACAGCGCCACGCCCTCGTCGTCCTCCTCGTCGAAGAGCAGCTCGCCCAGGGGCTCGTCGTCCTCCTCGCCCAGGCTCACCGGGCTGTCGTCGCGCTCGATGGACACCACCCACTGGCCGTCCCGGAGGGTCAGGCGGTGGCAGCGGAAGGCGAAGGCCAGCGGGTGCTCGGCGACCCAGCCCAGCTTGACCGAGTTGCTGCCGGAGGCGACGACGCTGGCGGACGCGCCGTTCTCGCCGAGCAGCTCACCCGACACGTCGCCCTCGTTCACGCCGCTCGCCTCGACCTCCAGCTCGACGCAGCGCAGGACCTCGGTGACCACATACAGAGAGGGCCGTCCGTACTTGAGGACGTCGCTCGCCTGGGGGTCGGCGAAGCTGCGGATGATGCTGTTGGACAGCGCCGGGGTGGACCGGCCCAGGTACTCGGCGACGTCCAGGGGCTGGCTGGCGTCCCCCCGCACGTCCTTGAACGTGAAGGTGAGGGACTTCTCGTGACGCAGCAGCACGTCCGCCGAGACGGGGAAGCCCACCGCCTGGAGCATGCCCTTGGCCAGAGAGGCGCCGGCCTTGCCCGACATGCTGTCCGAGCTGGCGCCCGCGAGATCCTGGAACAGCAGATCCTCGGTGACCGGGGGGCCGTCCTGGGGGGGCTCGGTCAGCAGGGAGCGCAGGTCCCCCAGCAGGCTCACCGAGCGGCGCCGCTGCCCCAGGACCTTGAGGGGCACGAGGTCGGCGCGCGGGATGTTGACGCTGTTGTAGCCCAGCTTCCGCAGGTGCTTCTGTATCTGATCCTTCTGGCCCATCCTGGCTCCTCGTCGAAGGGGGTTCAGACCCGGAAGTACCGGGCCGAGGGGTGATGCAGCACGATCGCGGCGGTGGACTGCTCGGGGTGGAGCTGCTCGTCCTCGTCCATCGTGATGCCGATTCGCTCGGCGCCCACCAGGCGCAGCAGGTGGCGCTGGTCGGCCATCTCCGGGCAGGCCGGGTAGCCGTAGGCGTATCGGACGCCGCGGTACTTCGCCCTGAAGAGGTCCCGGATGTCCCGGGGGTCGTCGCCCGCGATGCCCAGCTCGGCGCGCATCTGGCGGTGCACGAACTCGGCGAGGGCCTCGGCCGTCTCCACCCCCAGGCCGTGCAGGTACAGATAGTCCCGGTAGGCGTCGCGCTCGAACCAGGCGCGGGCCACGTCGGAGGCGCGCTGTCCGATGGTCACCGCCATCAGCCCCAGCACGTCGCCGTCAGGGTTCAGATAGTCTGTGATGCATCGCCCCCCGCCGGCCTGCCGGGGGAAGTGGAGGCGGGTGCCGTCCTCCAGCTCGATGACGTCGCCGTCGGGGCGGCACCGGAACCAGCCATACGCGGCCTGGAGGTTGAAGATCTCCTCGTCCTCCACCCGCCGCAGCAGGTCGACCAGGATGGGGTGGACCACCGTGCGGAGTTGCTCGGCGTGCTCCTCGCGGCTGAGGCCCTTGCGCAGGAAGCCCCACTGGAACTTGAACAGCACGTCCTCGTTCAGCAGCGGCACCACCGCGCGCAGCGGCACCCGCTCCAGGACCCGGCTGCCCCAGAAGGGCGGGGTGGGCGGCGTGACGCGCGGCACCGGGCCGGCCTCCAGCTCGTGCTCGGGCAGGGGGCGGCGGGGCCGCTCCGCATGAAACACAGACTCAGCCTGCGCCCGCCCCTCGTCCAGCGCGGGGTCCAGGGGCTGCTGCCACTTCGAGGGCACGCCCTCGGCGCGGGCCTCGGCCAGGGAGTCCATGAAGCCCAGCCCGGCGAAGGCGTCCTTGCCGTAGGCCACCGGGCGGCCGTAGGACCGGGAGCAGTCCTGCTCCACGAACGAGCGGGTCAGCGCCGCGCCGCCCAGGATCACCGGCACGTCCACCCCCTGGCGGCGCATGTCCTCCAGGTTCTCCCGCATGATCACGGTGCTCTTGACCAGCAGGCCGCTCATCCCGATGCAGTCGGCGCCCTGCTCCCGGTACGCGGCCAGGATGCTCTCCAGGGGCTGCTTGATGCCCAGGTTGACCACCTCGTAGCCGTTGTTGCTGAGGATGATGTCCACGAGGTTCTTGCCGATGTCGTGAACGTCACCCCGCACGGTCGCCAGGATCATGCGCCCCCGGCTGGCGGCGTCGGCCTTCTCCATGTGGGGTTCGAGGTGCGCCACCGCCGCCTTCATGGTCTCCGCGGACTGGAGCACGAAGGGGAGCTGCATCTGCCCGGAGCCGAACAGGTCGCCCACCACCCGCATGCCATCCAGCAGGATCTCGTTGATGATGGCGAGGGGTTCGTGTCGGGTCATCGCCTCGTCGAGGTCGGCCTCCAGGCCGGGGCGCTCCCCGTCGATGATGCGCTGCTTGAGCCGCTCCTCGACGTTGGCCGGGGGCGGGCGCTCCACCTGGGCGGCGCTGGCGTCGGCGAACAGCTCCAGCAGCCGGGCCAGGGGGTCGTAGCCCGGGGCGCGGCGGTCGAAGATGAGGTCCTCGGCCACCTGGCGCTGCGCCTCGGGGATGCGATGCAGCGGCGTGATCTTCGTGGCGTGCACGATCGCGGCGGTCACGCCGCGCTGCCGGGCGTGGTAGAGGAACACCGAGTTCAGGACGTGCCGGGCGTGGGCGTTCACCCCGAAGCTGATGTTGGAGAGACCCAGCACGATCCCGCAGTGGGGGAAGCGCTCGGCGATGCGCTCGATGCCCTCCAGGGTCCACAGGCCCAGCTTGCGGTCGTCCTCATTGCCGGTGCAGATCGTGAAGGTCAGCGGGTCGAACAGGATGTCGTGCGGGGACATCCCGTGTCGGTTGACCGCGATGTCATACAGACGCTCCGCGACGGCGAGCTTGCGCTCCGGGGTCTTGGCCATCCCCTCCTCGTCGATGGTGAGCGCGATGACCGCGGCGTTGTGACGCCGGGCGAGCGGGCACAGACGGTCGCACTTCTCCTCGCCGTCCTCCAGGTTGATCGAGTTGATGACCGCCCGCCCGCCGATGAGCTTCAGGGCGTCCTCGATCACCGGCAGCTCGGTGGAGTCGATGACCAGGGGCGCCTGCACCGACCCCCGCAGCCGCGAGACCACCTGCTGCATGTCCGAGACCTCGTCCCGGCCCACGAACGCGGTGCACACGTCGATGGCGTGGGAGCCCCCCTTGACCTGCCGGCGGCCCATCGTGACGATGCCGTCCCAGTCCTCGGCGTCGAGCATGCGCTTGAAGCGGCGGGAGCCGTTGGCGTTGGTGCGCTCGCCGATGGCCAGGATGTCGGCGTCCTGGCGCAGGGGCACCGGGGCGTACAGGGACGCCAGCGCCGGGGTGAAGCTGGGGGCGCGCGGGCGGGGCTTGAGGGGCCGGACGGCCTCGACCACCGCGCGGATGTGGTCCGGGCCGGTGCCGCAGCAGCCGCCGACGACGTTGACGCCGTCCTCCCGCACGAAGCGGGTGTGCCAGTCGGCGAGCTGGGCGGGGGTCAGGGGGTAGTGGGTGTGACCGTCGACCATCTGGGGCAGCCCGGCGTTGGGCAGCACCGAGATGCGCTTGCGGGCGTGGCGCCCGAGGTAGGCGACGTGCCCGGCCATCTCCTGGGGGCCGGTGGCGCAGTTCAGCCCCACCACGTCCACGAACTCGAAGCCGTCGAGCACCACGTTGGCCGCGCCGATCTCGGTGCCCACCAGCATGGTGCCGGTGGCCTCCATCGTGACCTGGGCCATCACGGGCAGCCGCACCCCGCGCCGCACCAGCACGGTCCGAATGGCCGAGAGCGCGCATTTGGTCTGGAGGATGTCCTGGCAGGTCTCCACCAGCAGCACGTCCACCGCGCCGTCCACCAGGCCCTCGACCTGCTCGACGTAGGCGGCCTCCAGCTCGTCCCAGGTGATGTGCCCCAGGCTGGGGAGCCGGGTCCCCGGGCCGATGGAGCCGGCCACAAAGCGGGGCTGGGCCTCGGTGGAGAAGGCCGCGCAGGCCTCGCGGGCCAGCTCGGCGGCGCGCCGGTTGAGGCGCCGGGCGTGCTCGGCCAGCCCGAACTCCGCCAGCACCACCGCGCTGCCGCCGAAGGTGTTCGTCTCCACCACGTCGCAGCCGACGCTGAGGTAGGCGCGGTGGATGTCCACGACCACGTCGGGCCGGGTGTCGATGAGCACCTCGGAGCAGTTCTCCAGGCCCCGGTAGTCCGACAGCGGCAGATCCGCCGCGTGGAGCATCGTGCCCATGGCCCCATCGAAGATCAGCACGCGCTCGTCGAGCGCGTCGAGGAAGACGCTGTCCGGCCGGGACTGGAGCAGGCGGACGGCGTCCCGTGCGCCCCCGCCAGCGGCGGGGTTGGCGTGTCGGCGCGGGCCTTCGGGCATGGGGGCAACCTCCAGCGCCAACGTAACGCCGCCCGAGCGGGTTAGGCTGGAAACGATGGTGACCCCCCTGTTCCCGCTGTGGGCTTGCGCCGCGCTGGCGATGGAGCCCGACCTCTCCGCCCTGCGCCTGAGCCCCACCACGGCCACCCTGGACAACGGGCTCACCGTGGCGGTGCACGAGGACCACCGCGCCCCGATCGTCGCGATCTCCTTGCGCTATCGCGTCGGCGCGGCGGAGGATCCCCCCGGCGCCAGCGGCACGGCCCACCTCTTCGAACACCTGATGTTCGAGGGCACCGAGCGGGTCCCCAGCGGCCAGTATGACGCCCTGCTGGCCGCCGCAGGGGCCACCAACAACGCCTGGACCGACCACGACTGGACCACCTACCAGGTGCAGGGGCCGCCCGAGGTGCTGGACCTGGCGCTGTTCCTGGAGGCCGACCGCCTCGCCGGGCTGTCCACGGGGCTGAAGGCTGAAGACATCGCCAACCAGCGGGACGTCGTGCTCAACGAGCGCCTGGGCGACGAGATCACCGACGACATCTACCCCATCTACGCCCTCCACTGGCTCGTCTGGCCCTACGAGCACCCCTACAGCCTGCCGGTGCTGGGCACCCGGGTCGACGTCCAGGGGGCCGAGCGCGACACCCTCGTGGCCTTCTTCGAGGCGCACTACGTGGCCTCCAACGCCGTGCTCACCATCGTCGGAGACGTCGACGCCCAGGAGGCCATCGCCCTGGCCGAGCGCCACCTCGGCGCGCTGCCCCTCGCCCCGGCCCCCGCGCGGGTCGGGCCGGAGGACTGGCCGCGGGGCGATCCGGGCTGGGTCTACGGCCGCTTCACCGAGGAGCGCTGGGTGATGCTGGAGGACATCGACGACCAGGCCCTCTACGTCGCCTGGAACACCGTGCCCCGGGGCCACCCCGACGAGCCGGCCCTCGACGTGCTCTCGATGGTGCTCTCCGGCGCGCAGGGCACCCGCCTGGACGACCCGCTCTACTACCGCCGCTCCCGTGCCACCGGCCTGTCGGTGTGGACCGGCAACGGCCGCCTGGGCGGCACCTTCGTGTTTCATGCGACACGCGACGACCGGCGGCTCAAGCCCCTGCTCCGCGTCCTGGACCGCGAGCTGGATCGAATCCGCGAGACCCCTCCTTCGCAGGAGGAGATCGACCGGGCCATCAGCATCTGGTGGGCCGACACCGTGCGCGCGCTGGAGGACCACGAGGCCCTCGCGGACGCCATCGGGGAGTGCATCGTCACCTTCGATGAGCCGGACTGCCTGGCCGACGACCTGGGCCGCTACCTCGCGGTCACCCCCGAGGACGTGCAGCGGGTGGCGAACACCTGGCTGGTGGAGCAGCGCGTGGTGCTTTCGGTGGTCTCCGCGGGCGAGCGGCGGCTGGAGATCCCCGGCTCCGCCGAGGTCTACGCCCCGTGACCGGCCGCCTCGCCGCCGCCGCGCTCCTGCTCACCCTCGGCCTGGAGGAGGCCGCGCAGGAGCCCGCACTGGAGCCCGCCGAGGTCCCCGCGGGGGAGCCCATCGAGGAGCCCGTCCCCATCGGGATCCCGGAGGTCCCGGACCCCGCGCCGCCCCGGCTGCCGGCGGTCGCGGAGGTCCAGCTCTCCGGGGGGGCGCCGGTGTGGGTGCTCTCACGACGCGCCGTGCCGCTGGTGCGCTTCGAGATCAGCCTCACCTGGCCCGGCACCGAGGCCGGCACCCACGACGAGCTGGCCGCCGCCCTGGCCTCCACCGTGCTTCAGGCCGGCACGAAGCGGCGCAGCGGGGCCGAGCTGTCCGCCGAGATGGACCACCTGGGCGCCCGCTGGGGCCTGGGGGTGTCCACCGCGCGCCTCTGGGCCGAGGTCGAGGTGCCCACCGGCGACGAGGCCCCCGCCCTGGACCTGCTGGTCGAGGCCCTCACCGAGTGCGCCTGGCGGCGCCGCCCCACCCGCCTGGCCGCGCGCCGGTGGGCCTCCTGGCGCGAAGACATCTACCTGGATCTGCGGCGCATCCACCGCCGGGGCCTGAACCACGCCTGGTTCCCCGAGGGCCACTCCAGCCGACACACCGCCACCCCGGCGGAGCTGCGACACACCGATGCTTCAGACGTGCGACACCTCGTGGAGCGCCTGCTCGCCGAGGGCCGCCTGCAGGTCGCTGTCGTCGGAGACATCACCCCGGACGCGGCCCTCGCCCTGCTGGAGCCCCGGCTCGCCGGGCTGGGCGGGAGCCTGGAGCCCGCGCCCATCGCCCCGGTGCCCGCCACAGCCCGCCTCTGGCTGGTCGACCGCCCCGGCTTCGAGGCGGCGACGTTCAGCGTGCTCACCCCCGCCCCGGCGCGGGACGACCCGGCCTGGCCCCTGGCCCGGCTGCTGGTCGAGCTGACCGCGGGCGGCATCACCTCCCGCATGGTCGCCGATCTGCGTGAGCAGCAGGGCCTCACCTACAGCGTCGCGGGGTGGCTGGAGAGCTGGCGGGGCTCGGGGCGCATCCAGTTCGGCGCCGAGGTGCCCGCCGCGCGCACCGCCGAGGCCCTCCTCGCGATGGAGGGCCACCTCGACCGGCTGGCGGCGGGGGGTGTCACCGCCGCGGAGCTGCGCGCGGCGCGGAACGCGCTCATCGTCACCGAGGGCCGGCGGTTCGCGACCACCGCCAGCACGACCGGCTGGCTGGGCGACGTGATGGTGCGCCGGAGCACCCTCGCGATCGAACAGCAGCGCCTCGACGCGCTGTCCACCGCGACCCCCGCCGACGTCGACGCCCTGGCCGCCGGGCTGCTCGCCCCCGAGGGGCGGGTCTGGGTCATCACCGGCGACCGCGCGGTCATCGAGCCCCAGCTCGAGGCCGCCGGGCGCGTCCCGGACCGCATCGTGTCCGCGCGGATCCTGGCTGAGGAGCGCTGAAGCATCTGTCGCATGAAGACATGCTTCAGGCCTCGTCGTCGATGTCCTCCAGCTCCACCCGCTCGAGCCGGATGCTGTTGCTGTAGACGCCCCAGGCCAGCACCGCCGCGAGGCACTCCTCCTCCCGTACCCAGGCGGGCAGCACGCGGGGCATCTCCAGGACGCCAGCCTCAAACAGGGGCTCCAGGGCCAGCGCGTCCCCCAGGGTCATGCGCCCGGCGAACAGGATGCGGGGCAGGCTGTGGCGCCCCTGCGCGATGGCCTTGCGCAGGAAGGTGTGCACGGTGGCCAGGCCCTTGAGGTAGATGACGTCCTTGGTGAACGCGACCGCCCCGCGCACGTCCCCGCCCCGGAACACCCGCCGCGCGGAGTGGAAGCTCTCGGAGCCGCCCTGGCCGGCCTCACGGAAGATCCCGTAGACCTGTATGAAGTCGGCGCCGTCCAGCGCAGCCTGCACCGCGCGGACCCGCAGCGCGATGCGCCGGAGCCGGGCCAGGTCGATGGTGTGGGTGACCAGCTCGGCCAGGGTGGCCAGACCCTCCTGGGCGCAGGTGGTGCGGGGCGAGGACAGGCCCATGCTGGACAGCAGAGGCTGGGACCTCCCGTTGCGCTTGGTCGCGCTGTGCACCAGGGCCTCGTGGTGGAGGAGCTGCCCGACGCCCGCCTCGGAGAAGCACGCGCCCCGGCGGATCCGCACCCGGGTGGAGCCGGCTGTGGCCTTGCCCGAGAGGTTGTCGTGCAGCTCGACGGGCAGGGGGTCGTCCGCGGGGAAGTGCTGGCCGATCTGCTCCTGGAGCCGCTGCGCCACGGTCTCGGCGTCGAGCAGCTCGGCGGGCTCGGGGCTGTCGAAGCCGTCGGTCAGGGCCAGCAGGGACTCGGCGGCCTCCATGTGGCTGGGCGCGCCCTCGTGGATGAGGTCGGAGGGCCGCCCGTAGATCTCCTTGGAGAGCTCGGTGAACCGGGGCTTCCCCACCGACGCCAGCATCTCGGCGGCCCGCAGGTGGCTGCGGGCGGTGCGCCACAGGAAGGCGCCCAGGGGGTGCCCCTGGTCGAGGTCCCCCGCGATCCGGGTGAGGCCGTCGCGGACCCCGGAGAGGTCCGGCGGCGCCAGCGCGACCTCGGGCAGGGCGGGCTGCCCCCGCTCCACGCCCTCCAGGAAGCGGTCCTCCACCTCCGCCGGCCACGAAAGCGCTGTGAGCACCTTGACCTTCTTGGCGACCGCCGCCAGCGCCTGGTCCTGCTCCTTGATCCGAGCGAGCGCCTTGTCCATGGAGGCTCCGAAAAAATCACATGGTCTGCTAACAGTCTTGCATCCTACTCCGTCAACGGGGCATGGAGAGCGCCCTCCCCTTCCCCCGGAGCCCCGTGACGGACAGCCCCCGGCCCGCCGACACCGCCGCGCTGGTCGACGCCGCGCGCGCGGGGGATCGCCGGGCGCTGGGGGCGCTGCACGAGCGCTACGCGCCGATGGTGCACGCGGTGCTGCTGGGCCGCGTGGCGCCGGACCACGCCGACGACCTCGTCCAGGAGGTCTTCATCACCGCGATGCGGCGCCTCCATCAGCTCCAGGACGGCGCCCGCTTCGGCCCCTGGGTGTCGCGCATCGCGCGGAACAAGGCCTCGGACCACCACCGCGCCCGCCGCGTCGTGGTGCCGCTGCCCGACACCCTCGGCGTGGCCCCCCGCCCCCGCGCCGAGGCTGCCCAGGCCCTGGCCATCCTCCGCACCCTGCCGGAGGCCTACCGTGAGACCCTGCTCATGCGCCTGGTCGAGGGCATGACCGGGCCGGAGATCGCCGCCGCGACCGGGCTCTCGCCGGGCTCGGTGCGCGTGAACCTTCACCGGGGCATGAAGCTGCTCCGGGCGCGGCTCGACGAAGGAGGGACCCCGTGACCCCCCAGGATGACTACCTTTGGGACGGCTCCGGGCCGGTCGACCCGGGCGTGGCCGAGCTGGAGGCCCTGCTGGCGCCGCTGCGCTACGCCGGCGCGCCTCCCGCGCCCCCCAAGCAGGCCCCCGGATGGATGGGCCTGGCCCTGGCCGCCGGCATCCTGCTGGCCTTCAGCAGCCTGCTCTTCCAGAACCCCGATGAGCCGGGCATCACGGAAGGCTGGGTCGTGGAGTCCCTCGCCGGGGCAGCCCTCTGCGACAGCGACACCTGCAGCCTGGGGGTCGGGGAGTGGCTGGAGACCGGCGCGGACGGGCGCGCCCGGCTGGAGGTCGCCGACATCGGCGAGATGGAGCTGGGGCCCCACACCCGGCTGCGCCTCAAGGCCACCGGGCCCCAGGAGCACCGCCTGGAGCTGGCGCGGGGGCGGGTCGAGGCGTTCGTCATCGCGCCCCCGCGCCTGCTCATCGTCGAGACCCCCGCCGCCACCGCCGTGGACCTGGGCTGCGCCTACACGCTGGAGGTGGACGACGACGGGGACGGCGTGCTGACGGTGACCTCCGGCTGGGTGGCCCTGGAGGCTCCCGCCGGGGACGTGCTGGTGCCCCGGGGCGCGACCGCCCGGATGACGTCAGGGCATGGACCCGGCATCCCCCGGTTCACCGACGCGCCCCCCGCGCTGGTGCGCGGCCTGGACGCGATGGAGGCTGGCCGCGCGGTCCCCCTGGCGCCCCTGCTGAAGCACGCCCGCCCCCGTGACACGCTGTCGCTCTGGCACCTGCTTCAGCTTCAGCAGGGCGATGCCCGGGCGCAGATCCTGGATCGGATCATCGAGCTGGTGGGGGAGCCGCTGCCCGAGCGCAGCGCGGTGCTGGCGGGCGACGCCGACGCCATGCGCCTGCTTCAGGACCAGCTCACCCTGGACTGGTAGCAGCCCGCCCTTGATTTTATGCGACACGGCACCCCGCCGGGGTGCCCTCGGAGACCTCTGTCACAAGCCAAGGAGCCGAAGATGCGACACGCCCTCCCCCTCCTCACCCTCCTCGCGGCCTGCTCAACCCCCCAGGCGATGCCCCTCGCCGCCCCCGCGGAGGACGTGGCCTCTCCGCCGCCCACCGCCTGGGCCGCGGACCAGGGCTTCGTGGTCCACGAGTGGGGCACGTTCACGGCCGTCGCGGGGCAGGACGGCGCGGCGCTGGACTGGCGCCCCCTCTCCGGGCCGAGCGATCTGCCGCTCTTTGTCTACGGACCCGGCCGCCCCGCGGGCCGCGGGCCCGTGCCGACCAAGGGCAACCCGGTCCCCATCCGCATGGAGACCCCGGTGCTGTACTTCTACAGCGACCGGCCGATGGGGGTCTCGGTGAAGGTCGACTTCCCGCAGGGCCAGGTGACCGAGTGGTACCCCCACGCGAACCACGTCAACCGAGGCATCGACTGGGGCGCGTTCCAGATCCGCCCGGACAAGCGCCCGACCTTCCGGCATGACGGCCGGGAGAGCCACTACTACCCGGCCCGGGAGACCGCCGCCGCCCCCGTGCTGAAGATCAGCCCGGCGTCGATCGAGCTGGAGCGGTTCCTGTTCTACCGGGGTGTCGCAGACTTCGACCTCCAGGTGGACGCCGTGGTGGAGGGCGACGCGGTGCGCGCCTGGCTCGCCCCGGGGCCGCGCCCGGAGCGCCTGCTGGTCTTCGAGCGCCAGGGGGACCGGCTCGGATTGTCGCACGTCGACATCATGGATGACGAATTGATGCTACAGCGCCCCGAGCTGGACGCCACCCTGCCGGAGGTGCTCTCGGAGGTTGAGGCGCTGCTCGTCGACACCGGGCTGTATCAGGACGAGGCCCACGCGATGGTGAAGACCTGGCGGGACGACTGGTTCACCGAGGGCCTGCGGCTGATCTGGGTGCTGCCCCCCGACGAGACGGACACCCACCTGCCGCTGCGGATCAAGCCCGAGCCCGACGCGGTCGTCCGCACCCTGGTGGGCCGGCTGGAGTTGATGGACGAGGGGCGCCTCGGTCGGCTGAACGAGATCCTGGACAGCGCCCAGGGCGACGCGCAGGCCGTGGAGGCCGTGCGGGCGGAGGGGCGCTTCGCGGAGCCGGGCCTGACCTTCATCGCGCAGGGGCAGGGGCCGAGGGCGGAGCGGGCCGCGCGGCTGCTGGAGATGCTGCGTCAGGGCTGAGCCGCGCAGCCCCCCTCCATCTCCGCGACCCACGCCCGGATCAGCGCCACGCCCTCCTCGTGCACCAGGCTTCGGCCCAGCTCGGGCATCATCACGTCCGGCTCGGCGCTGGCCATGCGGTGGACCAGGATGGAGGCGTCGGGGTCGCCGGGCACGACGTCGTAGCGCAGGCCCCCGGACGCCTTGCCCGCCGCCACGGGGGCCTTGCAGCGGCCCAGCAGCCGGGGCTCGGCCACGTCGGCCCCGAGCAGCAGCCCGGAGGTGTTGCCGGGGCCGTCGGGGTTGTGGCAGTGGGCGCAGTGGACGTCCAGGTAGGCGCGGGCGCGGGCGTCCACCGAGCCGGAGGCGGGGTCGTCCCAGGCCGCCGCGCGGGGGGCCGCGGCGGCCTCCGGGGCCCCGGTCAGCAGGCCCAGCGCCACCCAGCGGGCGAGCTGGCTGCCCTCGGCGTAGGGGTCGTCCCGGTTCAGGTTCCGCGCGGTGGGGCCGATGGGGGACATCGTCCGCCCGTGGGACTCGTGGCAGCCCTTGCACTGGTTGGCGTTGGGGACGCCGTAGGCGATCTGGCGAGGGCCCGCGGGGGTGGGGATCGTCATCGGGATCGTGGCCCCCGCCAGGGTCAGGGTGGCGTCCTTGCGGTCCGCATCCCACACATACGGGAGGCCGACCCAGCCCTCGGCGGTGTGGACCAGCAGGCGGGTCTCCACGAGCCGGGTCCCCTCGCCCACCGCGCCCGGCGCCAGCGCGCCGTAGGCGAAGGTCTTGGTGAGCACGCTGCCCACCGGGAAGTCAAACGGCGCGGCGGGATCGTATGCGGCGGGCTGGCCCGGCGGCACGTAGACCGTGCGCAGTTTGTCGGCGTAGTCCGTGAACAGAGGGCTGTTGAGGCCATACGGGACCACGCCCTCATTGGGCTTGAGGACGCTCATGTCACCCACGAACAGGTTCCACGCCGAGAGCTTGTCCGGGAACGGGCGCTGGGCGTGGACCTGGACGGGCGGCGTCGAGCAGGCCGCGAGCAGAGCGAGCAGAGCAACCTCAGCAAGCAGAGCGAGGCCGATCACGGCGCGCCCTCGGCGACCTCGCCCTCGGTGTTGCCGTCGTCATCGGTCTCACCGGCGGTCTCCTCCGCCGGCTGGGCCGTTGCATCGGCCACCGCGTCCAGCCGGATCTCCTGGAGCGGGGGGTGGTCGCAGTCGAAGCTTGCGGGGTCGCGGTCCACGTTGTCGAAGTCGTGGGCGGCGTCGATGTTGGCGATGGTGGCGCCGCCGTTGTTGCGGGCGCAGATGCGAAGCTCCGGGGGCAGCTTGCCGTCGGGGCCCAGCTTCTTGTCGTCCACGATGCCATCGTATACAATCGCCGGGAAGGGGCTGCCGATGGCCAGGGCCATCGCCTTGACCAGCATGCCCCGGGGGTCGTCCCCGGACGCGGTGATGGTGTTGTCGTGGACGTAGATGGCCTCGGGGTAGGGGTCGTAGCTCGGGTCGTTGATGGGCTTGCCCGAGGCGAGGTAGCTGGCCACCGCCACGGACAGGGTGTCGTGGTCGCGGATGGTGTTGTTGAACACCTCGACCTGATCGTTCGCGAACACCAGGATGCCCGTGCCGGGGGGCACGATGCCCACGATGTTGCCTTCGGGGGCGAAGTTGTCGGTGTTGTTGGAGACGACCTCGTTGTCGAAGACGCGGGTGTTGCGCCCGCCCTGGACCGGCAGATCCGGTAGGTCGAACACCAGGATCCCGCCGGTGTTGTGGGTGGCGACGTTGTCGTGCACGTCGGCGAAGCGGGAGTTCTCGATCTCGATGCCGGCCACGTTGTTCTCGGCCCGGTTGTGGCGCACGATGATCTGCTCGGACTGACCGACGTAGACGCCCGCGTCGCTGGCGCCGATGGCCACGGAGTGCTCGATGAGCACGCGCTTGCACTGTACGGGATAGATGCCGTAGGCGCCGTTCTCCTCGTGAGGACCCCGGGTCCACTCGGTGCGGACGCGCCGGATGGTCACGCCATCGGCGCCCTTGACCTTGAGGGCGTCTCCCCTGGTGTCCTCCAGGGCGATGTCCTCGATGGTGAAGTCGTCGGCGGTGACCAGCAGGCCCTCGGCGCCGGCGGACTGGCCCTTGAAGTTGAGGATGGTCTTGTCCGGGCCCGCGCCGCGGATCGTGACCCCCTCGACGGTCAGCGAGAGCCCCTGGTCGAGGTGCCAGGTGCCCGCCGGGACCTCGATGACCGCCCCCGGCTGGGCGAGGATGAGCTGCTCCTGGAGCTGCTTCTGGAAGTCGGCGTCGGCCGTCGGGGCCGGAGGCTCGGAGCCGGAGCAGGCGAGGAGGAGCAGCAGCACGGTGGGGTCTCCCTAGTTGCAGGTGTCGTTCTCCGCACCCGGCGTGCCGAGGTCGGTCTGGTCGGGGTAGTCGGGGCAGGAGGGGATGGTGCTGGAGGCGTTGCACCAGTTGGACTGGTCGGTCCAATCGACGGCGTTCAACGCGGAGGGATCGAGGCTCAGGGATCGGCGGTTTCGCAGAATCCAACCGTCATCCAACAGCATCGAGATCGTCCCGAGGACCGTGTCGTCGCTCTCGCTCTGATCATCTCCTCCAGAGAGCATGATCCTGAACACTGAGTCGTCATTCAACACGAATTGGTTGCCCCAGTCCTCGTCCACATCCACGCAGCCATTGAGACGCTCGTCGGACGACTCGGCGAAGATCGCATACGAACCGGGAGCGACGAGCAGCGTCCCGGACGAGTCCTGGATGGGATAGGACGAAGCGGACGGGTCGCTGTCCGGATCATCGCCCCAGTCCCAGCGGCGGATCTCCAGATCGTTGAAATCGAGGGTGTGCCCGGCCAGGCTGTACAGTTCGATGTACTGACCGCTCGGCGTCGATGGTCCGGCCATGATCTCCGTGATGATCACCTCCCCCGGATCCGGGGTCGGGTCATTGTGGAGGTCGAAGGCGTCGGTCTGTGCGGTAGCCTCTTCGTTGCCGCCGTAGAAGCAGCCGAGTTGGACGATGACGGACTCGTCGTCGCCGACGTTGGCCTCGCTGTCCCAGGTCAGACAGTGGGTCGTCCCTTCCGGGGAAGTGGCCAGATCCTGCAGGCCGTCAGCATCTCCATCCCCGTCGCAGTCCGTCGTCAGGATGGTCGCTGTCGAGAAGTTGCTCCCATCCGTCGAGTAGCGCGCCTGCAGGGAGACCTCCGGGCTCTCCTCGTGAGACAGCACGAACTCGACGACGACCTCCCCCTCCTGCACCTCAGCAGGCGTCGTGATGTCGATGGCGCAGGTGGGCGCGATCTCCTCCTCATTGTGGATGGAGACGCCTGGCAGCTCCACCTTCTCCCAGGCCCCACAGGTAGAGAAGGTCAGGAGCTTCAGCGTGACCGCGTCGTCGTCGGTGTAGCCGAGATCCGCGACGGAGTCCCAGGTGAGGGTGTAGGTGGTCCCCTCGGGTGAGGTGGCCAACTCTGACAGCTCGCCGGTCACCGTCGCTTCATCGAACTGATCGCTGCCCGCGAGGGCGACCTTCACCTCTATCCGCGCCGTATCACTGTCCGGGTGCGCCAAGGTGACTGTCAGAGGAACATCTCCGGACTGCGTCCCTGCAGGTATCTCCAGAGTGGCCTGGGCGTCACTACAAGGCAGCTCAAATCCGCTGTCATCGCCATCGGTGTCCTTGTCACCGTTGGTGCAGGCCACAAGCCCACCTGACAGAAACAAGAATATCGTGAGCGTCGTGCTCTGACTGTTCATGGGGTCTCCTCCTCGATCTTGTCTGGCTCTGGAGCATCCGTCTCGGGTCCGGTGGCCTCGTCGGCTGGCACCAATGGTTCAGCAACAGGCTCGACGGGCTCCGCCGGCGCGGTCACACCCAAGGTCGCGGGTGTTGCATGATCGGACAGACGTCGCTCCTGGCCGGGTTGTGCGCCGAACCTCAACTCAGCCCCGACGCTCACCATCCAGATGGACCCACCGCTGGTGATTCGGCCCTCCAAAGGATATCCGCGCGGATAGTCCAAGATGCCATCGCCGTCTGTATCGGATACTGTGTCGGGATCCTTGTTGACGGTTCGGGTGGCCAACGCATGTCGTTGAGCACCCACATCCAGCCGAACAGGCCCCACACCCCGGTTGTGGATCTCGAGCCCCGCGCCGCCGGCCAGCACGTTGCGATCGCTGTCCATGTAGTTGGTGCGCCCGGTCTGATCGGGCACCGGGCTGGGGATGTAGGCGTACCCGAGCCGAACGGTGCTCGCCAGGCCGACCTTGGGCTGGCCCGCGACGGCATGCTGGTCGGCGCAGTGGGTCCAGCACCGATCCCATGACGCACCCACCCGGAAGGCCCAGGTATCCTTGAACTCGGGGGGGCCGTAATCATCGCCCACCCGGATGGTCACCGAGGCCCCGGTCAACGCCTCGACCGCCATCTCCTGGTAGGGCGGGGTCGTCTCTACGAACTTCGACCACTTCGTCTGGTCGATGTCCACAGACAGGTCGACCGAGTCCCGCTTCGCGGCACCAAGCGTCGCCCCGGTCTTCAGGCCGATGTTCAGGGTGGGAGGGTTGTAGAGCGAGACCAGGTCCGCCAACTCAATCGAAATGGGCTCCGAGAGCAAGCTGGACAGCAGCAGGGTCTCGTCATCGAAAGTGACCTCGCCGTTGGCGTAGACCAGAACGTCGGCGTTCGTGGTGGTCTTCCATTCATGCCGATACGAGACGCCGAGGGCGGTGTGGTCAAGGATGTCACCGGCCGCCCCGTCCAACTCCACCAGCTCGCCTGGCTTGAACAGGAAGCCAGCGGTAGGGGAGAACGCCGGCCCGAGGTTCAGCTGGAAGTCGTCGATGTTGGAGGTGACCAGCACGGTGACCTCATCGCCGCCCTCTTCACTGTCGCTGGGAAAGCTCTCGGCCGTGGTGAAGCTGGAGAGCTGGAGCTGCAGGCTGGTCGCAAACATCATCTGCGCGCCAGCCCCGATGTACAACCCTCGGAAGGCGTGGATACCCAGCGCGGGATGCAGAGTGAATCGATCGTTTCGATTCCGGTACATGACGTAGTACGGCATGTACGGGTCCTGCATCTGCATCCGCAGCGTGGTCTGCGTGGGGAGATAGGTCGCCAACCCGAAGGTGAACCGAAGGTTGCTCAAGACCGTGAGATCCTGGCTGCGCAGCCACTTGTCCAGCAAGGGAAAGGCCATACCGAACTGGTTGCCGTCCAGATACCAGCGGTTGGGGTTGTCCGGATCCCACACCCGATAATCTGTACCCACCGGTCCGTAGTCCGGAGCGCCATCGTCGTCGACCAGACGCCCGTCAGCGTCGGTGTCATAGACGATGCCCTGGAAGTCCATCAAGGCCGCCTGCCCCCGGATGACGCCAGCGGACACCGTAGGGTGGGCGATCTGCCCCAGCCCAGCGGGGTTGTAGAAGGCTGCAAAGGGGTCATCCGCGCGGGCGGTGACCGCGCCAGCCAGTCCGATGTTGGCCGGCCCGATGCCGAATGTGTCCGGCACCGTGGCGTGCGCCGGGAGGGTGAGCAGCGTCAGCAGCAGCGTAGTCATTCAATACAATCCGCAATCAGAAGGGCAGCGTAGTTCAGCTCTCTTCGTTGTCGTCGTTACCCTGGAAGTCGTCGATCATGTCCATCACGTTGGCCGCGAAGGAGAAGATTCGATCCAGGACGCCTCGTTCGATGAGGTCATACAGATACCAGGGAGCGCCGCGGCGATCAGGGCCTGGGGTGAGCAGATCCATCAACCCCTGGTCCGCGCCAAGCCTCAAACCAGACATCCAGAGCGCCTCATTGTTCAGCACCTCTTGAGCCTCGGCGAGCAGATCCAGCTCCTGCTGCTGGACGACGTTCTCCTCGAAGCTGAGTTGGAGGGCCTCAAGGTTGTCCAGATAGAATGCGCTGTTCGGATCCTGCGCCCACGCGGGGAGGTTGACCATGATCCAATCGAGGTGGTTGACCAGATCGCGATCGGACAGCATCGCGACGGTGACGTCACCGGGGACGAGCAGCGGGACCACGGCCGGTCCCCCCTCAGCCCAAGGAGTCACCGCCCACGCGAGGAGGTGGGGGAGCTGCTCTCCGGCCTCCGTCAACGAACCAAAGGTCCCGATGTCGGATTCATCGACGTAGATGAAGGTCGGGACCAGCTCCAGGCTGTCCTCCAGCAGACCCTGTTCCAGGCTCACCTGGGTGAAGGGCTCGGTCGCCGTGGACAGCTCCTGCCCGAACTCCGACGCAGCGAGGATCTCGTCGGTGGTCAGCTCGTCGAGGTGCTTGCCGTGGACCGTGTTGACCATATCGTCCAGATCGACGGTCTGGAGGAAGCCATAGGCGATGGGGGTGATGGTGAAGACGATCCCGGTGTCGATGATGGCGCCCGCGATGTCAACCATCGGTTGGAGTTGTATGCACAACGGATCGCTCCAGCCCACGACGCGGCATACATCATTCACCGCGTCGTCCACACGAAGCTTCATGTTCTCTCGATCGGTGTGATAGGAAGCCGGGTTGGTCCCACGCCCTTCTTCGTAGAAGCTTTCGAAGATGCTCAACACAAGATCAAAGGGAACATACTCTGTACCGTTGACCTCAATAGGCTGAAACAGCATCTGAGCGTCGCTGGACATCGCGTTGGCCTGAACCAGAAGCTCATCCAACATACTTGTTCCATCAAAGCCGACGTACTGATTGTCGCTGTTGTAGGTATACAGCCTCAGCAGTCGCTCGGGGACCGTAGCCAGATTTCCGTCCGCCCAGGTGTCTGCGAGATATGGCGTCAATGCAGGGAGCAGATCCGGCGTCCCGTCTGCGTCTTGATCCAGGGTCAAGAGGTAGGCCAGCCAAGGCTGCAGGGTCATCAGCGGCGACGGCTCCTGCTCATCGCCTTCAAAGAGAAACACCGCGACCTCGGCGATGACGTTGTCCCGCTGGTTACCTCCTGTGGACAGCTGCTCCATGGCCCCGAGGAGCTGCTCCGCGCTGTCCCGGAAGCTCTCTGTGGAGTCGGGCAAGGCGTCCATGACGACCTCGATGCGCTGGAATACGTCCGAGTCCAGGACCCTGGCTCCCAGGCGGGGCAGACTGCATCGGGCCGGGTCGGGAGACTCCTCACAGCCCAACAACACAGCACTGGAGTGCCCGCTCAGGCCGAGAATGGCCCTGATGAGGTTCCGATCATATGCCTCGGAATAGATCGACAACGCCTCAGAGAGCGGTTGTTCGGGTGCGCTCAGCAGGTTCGACGCCGTCTCCAGACCTGCGGCCAGATCGAATCCTTCCAAGCCGAAGTTCGCCGCCTCCAGGAAATCGGAGAGGACTTCACTCGTGCCAAGGTACGAGACCGTAGGAGCCAACGGTTCGAACGCACCGTGCTGGTTGAAGCAGTCGAACAAAAGCGACAGCTCAGCGGCGTCCGCGATCCCGTCTGTGATGTTGACCTCGAAGCACGGCCCGGTCCCGGCCGTCGGCTCGGCGAGCTGTGGGCCGTTCAGACCCGGGGGTGGCGCACAGCCACTGAAGGCAACTCCCACGCCCATCAGACCAAGCGCCATGAAACCTGTCTCTCTGAACAACTTGCTCATCAGAGGTCTCCTCCAAAGATCAAGTGCGCGGCTCCAGCGGCCTCGCCGTGCGTCGAATCCCCCCATGCACCGACGAGGATGTCTGAATGCCCGTCTGCATCAAGGTCCCTGGCCCCATCGACGGCCGCCCCGGCGAGCCCGTAGGCGTCCGCTCCCAGCATTCGAAGGGAAGCATCTCGTAAGGAAATGGTTCCCTGGGGCTGCTCCTCGAACAGGAAGACCGCACCACACGCGAGAACATCCCCCTCCGAATGACCGGGAGCGGCGATCATGAAGTCACCCCGACCGTCGTCATCAACGTCGCCCGCGCTGGCTGTGGTGCTCCCCGCGCGTGCGTCATCTCGGTACCCCAACATCACGGCATCCGCGTTCCCGAGATCAAGGACACCTGTATAGGGTCCAAGGACCAGATACGCAGCCCCGGAGTCAGTTCCGCCGCCGTTGGCAAATGGGGCGCCCACGATGATGTCTGTTCGACCGTCGTTGTTGATATCCCCAATACCCGATACAGAATACCCAGCCTGATCACCTGTGTTTTCACCATCGATACGCAGGTCTGCATCGGCCAGGTCCGTGCTTGATGATGGTTTTCCCAACACCACATAGGCTGCCCCGGCGTCCTCGCGGTTGGCCGAATAGCCTGGCGCGCCGATCACCACATCGTCGCGCCCATCTCCATTGAAATCACCGACTCCGTCCACTGCAAAGCCGGCAAGGTCACCATCATACTCTCCCCCCAGCTCCGCACCGGATATATCGTCTACGCCCGTCCGCCCTGACGGTGTGGAATAGATAGCAAGAGCGCTTCCCCCTCTTGTGGAGCCAAAGTAGATCTCTGGGAGACCCACAATCAAGTCCCCATTGCCGTTGTTGTTCAAGTCACCTGCTGATGCAATGGAGTATCCATACGACCCCACGTAGACCAGTTCAAGTACAGCATCAGCGCTTGACAGACGACTCGGAAACGAGCTGAATCCACGACTCATGATGATCGCAACCAGATCATGATGCTCCGTCTGAAATCCGACCGCGATGTCGGGTCGCCTGTCCCCATCCAGGTCACCCAATGGCACCACGGGACCTGTGAATTCCCCGTCCTCCTCTGCCGAGAAGGCTCGCGTCGCCACATCCCCCACATAGCTCCCGTCCTCGGGCACCCCCTCGACGATCCACAGATCCTGATGGTCCCACCCCGGCGCGCCGACAGCCCACTCCTCGACGCCGTCCCGATCCATGTCCCCGAGGAAGGCCACCGTAGAACCCACCCGGTCATCCACGTCAGCTCCGTAGAGGGTCACTGCGATGTCTGTCAGCCCGTATCGATCGCCTGCGGCGCAGGCCTCGGCCTCGGCCTCAACATCCATCTCGCAGTCATTGACGACCGTGTCCTCGCAGATCACCTCGGCCCCAGGGAACACATCCGAGGAGAGGTCGTTGCAGTCGGTGGCCGTGAGCGCGTAGCCCTCGGGCTGAACGCACTGGACAAGCTGGGTGCTGGGCGTGCTGCTGGCGTTCCCATATCCGTCGTCATCCTGGTCCGGGTGCCAGACGGTCTCCGGGTTCAGCGCGGCATCGTCATCATCGCAGTCATCGGCGTTGTCCGCGTAGCTGCCCGGCTGATTGCACCCCTGGAGCGTCGTGGTGGCCACACCGTAGCCATCTCCATCTCCGTCGAGGTACCAGACCGTGTCCGCGCCCTCGTCAGCGTCATCGTCGCAGTCGTTGTCCAGCTCGTCTCCGCAGATGGGGTCTGCCCCGGGGTAGCTCTCCGCAGACTGGTCGTTGCAGTCGTCTCCACCATGCTCGATCGCCTTATGGCCATCGCCATCCGCGTCCATTGAGGCCTCAAGGATCTCCTGGAACTCGGCCTGGCTCGTCAGGCAGCTGACGTTCAACCCGAGGGCGACGACGAGCAGCGAGAGGCGGACCAGCGACATCAGTTCTCCAGGGGGCAGGGCAGCAGCTCCCCCAGGATATCCCGATTCCCCCCGACCCCGCCCGCCGCGAACCTCGCAGGCGTTAAACTCCTGGCGCCAACGCGGAGGTGCGAACATGCCCAAGGTGGTGCTCCAGGAGGACGGCAGCGTGGTCCTGCCCGCGGAGACTCTGCGACGGAACGGTTGGTCTCCAGGAACAACCTTCCTGATCGAGGAGACCCACGGCGTCATGGTGCTGCGTCCGGCCCCGGACCAGCCCGCAGCCCCCGCGGACGCCAGCCCCGCCCCGCGGGACGCGGACGAGCTGGTGATGCTGCGTATCGCCCTCGGCGCGACCCGCAGCCAGTTCGCCCTGCTGCTCGACACCGACCTCGACACGGTGCGCGCCTGGGAGGAGGGCCGGGCGTTCCCCGACGGCGAGGTGGCCCGGCGCGTCGCGGCGGTCGCGAAGGACCCCGAGGCCGCACGGCAGCGCCTCCCATGACCGGCGCCCTCACCATCGTGGGCCTGGGCCCCGCCCTGCCCCACCACGCCACCCTGGAGGCCGCCGCCCTGCTCCGCGACGCCGCCGCGCGCCCCGAGGTCCGCGCCTACGGGCTGGCCCACGTGCGCGACGTGGTCGCCGAGATCGCCCCCGGCCTCCAGGTGCGCAGCCTCGACTACCTCTACACCCTGCCCGCCGTCCCCCGCCCCCTCGCCTACCGCGACCTCGCCGAGCTGCTGACCCGCCGGGCCTTCGAGGACGGCTTCGAGGTCGTCTACGTCGTCGCCGGCAGCCCCCTGTTCATCAACGACGCCGTGCTGTTCATCCGGCGGCGCTGCGCCGAGGCGGGCTGGCCCCTGCGCGTCGTGCACGGCATGTCCTTCGTCGACCTGGTGCTGGACCGGGTCTACTGGACCGGGCACAGCGGGCTCCAGCTCTACTCGGCCTGGAACGTGGCCCGCGACGGGGTGACCCTGCGCACGGACGCCCCCGCCCTGCTCTGCCAGCTCGGGGAGTTCACCGCCGGGGGCGACGCCCTGGACACCGACGGCAGCACCACCATGCTCGCCGAGCTGCGCGACGCCCTGCTCCAGGCGCTCCCCCCCGCGCACCCCGTCCTCATCCTCTACTCCTCGGGGCGGCCGGACTACCGCTCCCTGGGGCGCGTCGTGGCCCTCTCCGAGTTGGCCGAGCAGACCGTGCCCGTCTACAGCAACCTGTGGGTGCCCTCCCTGGACGGCCCCCCGCTGGAGCGGGAGCTGGCCCCGCCCTCGGACGGAGGCGCGCCGTGACCGTGCTCCCCCCCGGGCCCTTCCCGCCGCGCACGACCCCGTCCGAGGGCGTCGTGGACCTGGGCGCCTCCCTGCGGGACGCCTGCTACACCGCCGCCACCCTGTCCGGCCCGGTGCGGCGTGCCCTGGGCGCGCAGCTCCAGGACCTCATCCGCGGCCGGCGCTGGCCTCAGGCCGCCGTGGTTCTGGCCGCCCTGGTGGACACCTGGCCCCTCTCGGCGGTCATCGACCCCGCCCGGACGCGCTGGGCCCAGGACCGCCCCGCCGGCGCCGACCTGGACACCCTCGCCCGCGCCGCCACCCTGCTGGGCCTCGCCTTCGGCTGGCAGCCCCTGGGCGCCGGGCCCTGGCCCTGCCCCGACGCCGAGTGGCTGCGCCGCCAGCTCTCCGACCCGCCCACGAAGGTCTTCCGTCACGCCCACGACGACGGCGCCATGGCGGTGGCCCATGCCTTCGATCTCGATGAGCAGGCCATCACCGCGCCGCCGCCCGCAAGCGGGGCCGGCGTGGCGCGGCTCTCGCCGGACGACCTCCCGGCCCGCCGCGCAGCGCTGGCCCGCGCCCTGGCCCGGGGCACCCTGCGCGCGGTCCACCTGGAGGGCCCTCTGCCCGACTGGGCGCCCCACCAGCTCGCCTGGGGAGAGCTGCGCATGGAGGCCGCCCACCAGGACCGCTACGACCGCTACGGCCTCGCCGGCCTGACCGACGCGGGGCGCCGGCCCTGGACCGAGGCCCTGCGCCCCGCGCCCGCGGGCCAGCCGGGCGACCTCAAGCCGCTGTGCGACTGGGCCCTGCTGCCCGGGACCCCGGCCCAGGTCGCCGAAGGGCAGCTCAGCCCCGTGTGCTTCCTGCTTTGGGAGGGGCCGCACCCGCCGGTGCCGGCGCAACCCCAGGCCGTCACCGTGCTGCGCGAGCTGGCCGGGCTGCCCACCGCGGGCCTCCCGCCGGTGGGGGGCGCCGCCCGGGACGCCCTGGTGGAGGCCCTCATCGGGCTGGGGGCGCTCAGCGCGTAGCGCCGACGTCCGGGGTCCCGGCGGGGTGGTTGTCCGCCAACCCGCGGCTCAGCTCGGGGCGCGCGCTGAGCAGCGCCGCGAGCAGGGCGTCTCCGATGGCCTGATGGAGCGTGGTGCTCGCCGTCGGCAGCCGCCCGAAGGGCACGGCCTCATCGGCCACGCCCGCGTGGATCAGGGCGTCGGCCTGCCGGGCCAGCGGCGACTCGGGATCGCCCGTGATCACGACGCGCGCGCAGCCACGCTGCCCCAGGATGGTGGCGACCTGCACCACCTCACGGGTCCGCCCGCCGCGCGAGATGAGCAGCGCCCCCTGACCGACCTGCGCCCACCCCAGCTCCCCGTGCAGCGCGTCGCTGGCGTGCAGGAAGAGGGCCGGGATGCCCGCGGTGGTGAAGGTGCTGGCGAGCTTGCGCGCGACCGCCCCGGACTTGCCCAGCCCGATCATCAGCAGCGGAGCGCGGACCTCCGCGAGCAGCGAGAGCGCCGCGCCGACCGCGTCGACCGTCGCCGGGGCGCTCATGAAGCGCTCCAGAGCGGCGATATGCTGGCCGAAGTACCGCATGAAGTCGGACGCGGACGGACCCTCCGTCACGTGGGCACCTCCATCCAGGTCAAGGTGGTGTGGCACCATCGCACGGGTCAGCCCATGAAGCCAGTCGACACCCGATACCTGGACGACGCGGACCGCAGGACGCTGGGTGAGTCCGCCGACCGCCGCGAGGCCATCCGCGGCGGTGACCTGCGTGTGTTCTTCCGGCCGGGGGACCGCACGCAGCCCGGCCACCCGAACCACATCCCCGACCGCTGCTTTGTCGGGGTCATCGCCCACCACGGCAGCCACCGGAGCCGCACGCCCCCGACCCTCTCCCTGCGTCGGGCCGCCATGGTGATCGCCCGGGACTGCCGGCCCATCCACGCCTGGCCCCTGTCCGCGCTCCGCGGCGCGGGCCTCTCGCCCGCGGACCACCGCAGCCTGCTGCGCTACCTTCGCCGGAAGTACCCCCGCGAAACCCTGGACCTCAGCTCCAGGGTCACGCGGATCGAGGTGGTCTATCCGGAGTGACGCGCTCAGCGGTTGAGCTGCTGGGCCGCCCGCGCCACCCGCGGGTCCGGGTCGGCGGCCAGGGCGCCAAGGTCCAGCCCGGCGGCGCGCTTCGCGTCCACCCGCTCCAGGGCGTGCAGGGCCTGGAGGCGCGCCTCCGCGTCGCTGTCGGAGAGCAGCGGCGCCAGCGCGTCGAAGGTCGCCGGGTCCCGGCTCCATCCCAGGGAGCGGGCCGCCATCGCCCGGACCTGCCCGTCGGCGTCGGACAACGCCCGGGTCAGCGCGGGCACCAGCTCGGCGAGGTTGTCCCGGTAGCCCGCCGCCGCAGCGGCCTGGGCGCGCACAGCGGCGTCCTCATCCGAGAGCGCCAGGGCGAGGCCCTTGGCCGCCGCGGCGCCGTCGGGGTGCTTGCGCCAGCCCCAGACCAGGGCCTCGCGCACCGCCGGGGAGCCCTCGGCCCGGTACAGGCCGGTGAGGACGACCGGGTCCACGTCGAGATCCCGGGCCACCGCGGTGGCCAGCGCCGCGCGCACGTCGTCCGACTCCCCGCCCCGCAGCAGGCGCTCGGTCAGCGCAGCCCGCGCCGCCAGCCCGGCCAGCTCGGGGTGCTGGAAGTGGGGCAGCCCGGCGCGGCTGGTGACCGGGCGTAGCCCCTCGACCAGCGCCACGGCCTCCGGGTTGGTGCGCGCCGCGAGGATGTAGACGGCCTCGTGGCGGACCCGCCAGTCGTCGGACTCGGCCAGCGTGGAGAGGGTGTCGGTGTTGAGGGCCGCGTCGGCGACGGCGCGCTCCAGGGCCTCGGCGTAGCCGGCCTCCATCGCGGAGAGGGCCTGGAGGTCCTCGGCGGGGCCGGCGAAGGCCGGCGCCCCCGCGGCGAACATCAAGGCGATCAGCCAGTTTCGGGCGCTCATTCCGAGTCCTCCAGCAGGTGCGCGGCGGCGGTCCACCAGTCTTCGGTCTGGGTGCGGCGGACGTTGGAGCCGCAGTGCACCTCGCCCAGGTTCATGTGGTAGAGGGCCCAGTCGTCCAGGAACACCACCTCGGTGTCCGGGAACAGGGCGCGGACGTAGGTGATCATCGGGTCGGCCGACTGGTCGGAGGCGTTCGTCCGCAGGAAGGGGTCGGCCATGAACAGGTAGGTGTTGCCGTCCCCGACGTCGGCCACGATGAGGTTGGCCATGCCCGGGATGAGCGCGGCGACCCCGCCGAAGCCGGTCTCCTCGAACAGGCCGGGCATGCGGATGATGTCGTCGTCGGTCAGGCCCAGCTCGGCCTTGAAGGTCTCGATGGCCGGGTCCAGGTAGTCCCGCTGGAGGTCGTCGTTGAGGGCCCGCAGGGCCTGATCCTCCAGCATCTCCCCCACGGTGTCGATGTCGTGGCCCTGGTAGTTGGACGAGGGGAGCGCGTAGCGGGTCAGCGGCGTGTCCGGGTCCATCTGCTCCAGGAGGTCCCACGCGGCGTTCGTGTCGTTGACGACCCACTTCCACCCGCGCTCGCTGGAGGGGAAGGGCACGGTGGACTGGAACTCGTCGACGTGCCCCACCGTCAGCCAGGCGGTGGTGTAGAAGAACGGCGCCTGGACCACCTGGGCGTCCAGCATGTCCCGCATCTCCTGCTTGGGGGCGTAGCGCCCCTCGGCCCCGTAGTAGACGCGCCCGAAGGGGTAGACCACGCCGTCCACGGTCACCGGCGGAGAGACCTCCAGGTTGCCGAAGTAGTCGAAGGAGTTGGCGCGGCCCTGGCCCCAGCTCCCGATGGCCATGTCCGGCTCGACCCACAGGTCCTCGGCCACGTCGTCCAGGCCGTCGCCGGGCCGACCCTGGCCGTTGCGGATGGAGTCGATGATGAAGCCCATGAAGGCGTCGGGCGCGGACAGCGTCGCGAACTCGAACTCGTCCTGGAGCCAGGGGTCGTAATCGTACTGGACCCCGGAGATGGGCGTGAAGGCGTCGCCCAGGGTGTCCTGGTAGACGTTGATGAAGTCGCGGTTGTACTGGGGGGTGGAGATCGCCCAGACGTGCTCAGCGGGCTGGAGGTGATGGTTGAGGATGAGCGGCGCCCCGGTGAGCGCCAGGGACACGGTGTCGGCGTCCTCGCCCTCGTCCGCGATCTCGGTGACCGTGAGGGTGCCCCGGGCCAGGAAGTCGCCGTACATCACCTGGAGCGTGTGGGTGACGACCGCGTCGTCGTCGACCTCGCCGCGGTTCAGGCGGGCCTCGGTGGGGCCCTCGACCCCGCCCAGGATGACCTTGCCGTCCTGGAGCACCATGAGGTGCTCGGTGTCGCCCGAGAGGGTCAGCCGCGCCGGCCACGGGCCCAGGTCCACCTCGAGCACGGAGAGGTCGTTGTCCCCGCTGAGGCCGGGGGTCTCCCAGTCCGCGACCCCGTCGCCATCGTCGTCATCCAGGTTCGGGACGCCCACCAGCCCCGGGGCGGCGCCCAGGTCAGGGGACGCTGCGGTCACGGCGCCCTGGGCGATGTGCAGGGTCAGCTCGGGCGCGTCGCCCTTGCCGGTGCACCCCGCCAGCGCCGCGAGCACCGCTACGCCCAGGGGCGAAGCTCGGCCAACATCCGGCTCCATCGGATCACCTCTTTCAGATTCTGCCCCGCGCAGCCATCGACGCAGAGCTCGCAGACCAACCTTATCCCGTCCGAGCCGGGGGGTGCTGACCAGGAGCGCCCGGACGGGTTAGACTTCGGCGCTTGGAGGTCCATGATGTGGTTGGCACTCGTCGCCGCAATGCTCAGCTCCCCCGCGACGGCCAAGGAGATCAAGGTCCCCGGCCTCGACGTGCTGGTGACCGTGCCCGATCCCCCCGATGGCGAGATGTCCCCCTGGGGCTGGACCGTCGGCGACGTCAGCACCGACGTCCGCCTCGCCATGCGCAACATGGAGCTTTATACCGACGTCACCTTCCAGGCCGCCCCGTGGCAGCCCGACCTCTCCGCCATCGAGGATCTCGCGCCCCAGGTCCTGCCCCTGGACGATGAGGATCTGCAGATCACCCCCGGCGAGCCCTTCACCACCCAGCACGAGACCCTGGGCGACATGCTCGTCCTGACCGCCGACGTCCACGACAGCTGGATGGAGATGGACCGCTGGTCGCGGGTGGCGGTGTTCGCGATCGAGGGCAACGGCGTGGTGGTCACCGCCACCAGCTCGGAGTCCGCCGAGCGCGCCGAGGAGGTCCTCACCACGGCCCTGGGCATGGTCCAGGTCACCAACCCGCCGGTCCCCCCCGCCGAGCTGCCCTACGGCAAGGTCACCGCGGACGCCGGCTACACCGTCGACGTCCCCCCCGGCTGGCGCGCCCTGACCCAGGACGAGACCCGCCGGGTCTCCAGCACCCGGGTCGGCGGTGAGGGGCCCTACTCGGGCTCCCTCGCCAACTTCTACGTCGTGGACACCCGCTCCCTCGGCCGCTCGGTGTTCAACTGCAAGGCCGAGGCCGTGGGCACCCTGGAGGTCATCGACCCGGCCAAGTCCCCGGAGTCCGTGGAGAACTTCCGCACCTTCGCCCGGGTCCACCTCCGCGGCGGGCGCTACCGCCTGGTGAACGGCACCGAGGAGACCTTCATCGACATCCTCACGGATGTGCCGGTGCAGCCCGAGGCCGAGTCCGACGTCCAGTTCGTCCACCTCCGGGATCGGGACGCCTACCTCTGGCGGGTCGGCGGGACCGTCTACCAGGAGCCGGCCAAGGCCTCGATGTTCTACACGACCTACGCCGACGTGGGGCTGGTGTGCGTCGCCGTCGTCGAGCCCGAAGAGGAGGCCATGCTCACCACCTTCGACCAGGCCATGCGCGGCCTCACCATCGTCGACGGCGAGCAGCACCCCCAACCCCTCTCCATCCGCGCCCTCTACGTGCGCTGGTGGCCGACCACCAACCCCGCGCTCCAGCTCTACTGGTTGCCGCTGCCGCTGTTCCTGATCGCGGGCTACCTCGTGCTCAAGGATTGACCTCGACATGAACTCCGCGACCCTGCGCGCGCTGCTCGCGGCGCTGCTCCTGTTCGCCTTCATCGTGCTCAGCGGCTGCGCGAAGCGGGCCGATCTGGAGGCCGCCGGCGAGTACTACGACGAGGACTACCCCGGCTACGACTACGAGGAGACCGAGTCCACCGCCTCGCGGGCCGACTACGCGTACAAGGAGCCCCGGTCCTCCAGCCGCACCCGCTCCTCCGGCGGCAAGGGCGGCGCCGCGCAGCCGTCGCGCTACGCCGAGCCGATGGACGCCGACGGCGTCCCCGACCAGGACGACCGCCCGCCCGCCGAGCCCGCCCCGGTCCGCCGCAAGGTCTTCTACAACGGCTTCGTCCGCCTTCGGGTCACCGACGCCGAGGACACCGTCGCGCAGGTCGTGGAGATGGTCGAGGCCCGGGGCGGCTACGTCGAGCGGCGCTCCCTGCGCTCGGTCACGGTGCGCGTCCCGGTCGACACCTTCCTGGACACCTACGAGGCGGTCCAGGCCCTGGGCGACGTGCTGGACGAGAGCCTCACGGCCCAGGACGTCACCGACGCCTTCACCGAGACCGAGCTGCGCCTGCGGGTGGCCGAGGACACCCGCGCCCGGCTCCAGGAGCTGCTCGCCCAGGCCACCGAGGAGCAGGAGAAGATCGCCCTGCTCCGCGAGATCCAGCGTCTGACCGAGCAGATCGACCAGATTGAGGCCGAGCTGCGCACCCTCTCCCAGCTCGCGGCCTACTCCCGCCTCACCGTCGAGGCCCAGCCGCGCCAGCTCACCGCCGGCAGCGACCGCCCCCCGCCGCCGGGCGCTCTGGCCTTCCTGCGCCGCCTCTCCCCCTTCAAGCGCGACGTCGCCGCCAACAACAAGCACCTCCCCCTGGAGGTCCCCGAGGGCTTCGTGGCCCTGGACCTCAAGCGCCGCTTCGTCGCCGAGAGCGCCGACGGCGCGGCGGTCTGGGCCCACAAGCGGGAGAACCAGCCCCAGGGCGACGCCGCGTTCTGGGTCGCCGCGATGTCCGACGCCCACGCCTCCGACTTCGCCTCCGCCGAGATCGCCACCTTCGGCGCCTGGCAGGTGCTGCGGCTGGTCGAGGCCGGGGCCGACGAGCCCTACGAGTACTGGGTGGGCTTCCGCGTCGACGGCAAGTGGCTGCACGTCGTCGAGGTCTACCTCCCCTCCCCGGCCCACGCCGCCCGCTACGGCGACGCCCTTCGGTCCATCCTGAGCGCGGGGGAGACCTGAGATGCTCGCCCTGCTCCTGCTCTTCGTCACCACCGCCCTGGCCGGCGAGGCCCACATCCAGGCCTCCCTGGTCCTCAAGGTCGCCCAGCCGGAGGCCACCCGGGACGCGCTGATCGCCCAGGCCGAGGGCGCGGGCGGCTGGTTCGCCGGCCTGGGCCCCGACCACGTCTCCCTGCGGGTGCCCCCCGACGCCCTGCCCGCGCTGATCGACTTCGCCGAGGCCCAGGGCCTCGTCGCCGACCGGGGCTACAGCAGCGTCGACCTGACCGCCGACCTCGTCACGCTGCGGGCCCGGCTCGAGTCCCGCGAGGCGATGCTCGAGCAGTACTTCGCCCTGCTCCCCGAGGCCAGCCCGCAGTCGGTGGTCACCGTGGAGCGCGAGGTCGTGCGGGTGGTCTCGGACATCGAGGCCCTCAAGGGCCAGCTCCGCGTGCTGGAGCACCGCGCCACCTGGGCCGAGTTGGACGTGTCCTTCCGCTTCCGCGACCGGCGCGCCCCCATCCGCGACGG
The DNA here is from genome assembly GCA_020632795.1 of Alphaproteobacteria bacterium. Classification (GTDB taxonomy): domain Bacteria; phylum Myxococcota_A; class UBA796; order UBA796; family CAJQPC01; genus JACKEV01. Next base: position 209,007 of record JACKEV010000012.1, on the reverse strand, counting down.
CACCTCGGGCTTCGCCTGGCTCAACACCCTCAACCAGTCCGACGTCATCGACGACTTCCGCAAGGACCGCGTCACCTGGCGCGGGCCCGCCCTGCGGGGCCAGGCCCCCACGCCCGACGGCTTCTCCCCCTACAAGCAGAAGCGCGAGCACCGGGCGGTCAGCGCCGACGGCGTGCTCTACCGCGTCCGCTACGCCCGCCACGAGCCCGAGGCCGAGCCCGCCTTCTGGATGGAGGCCGCCCGCGAGCGCATGCTGGCCGCCGGCTACACCCTGATCCGCGAGACCGAGACCACCCTCGGCGGCCAGCCCGGCTTCGTGCTGGAGCTGACCGCGCCCTACGGGGTCGAGGACTACAGCTACCTCATCGCGGTGGCCCCGGCGGGCCGGAAGCTCCTCATCATCGAGGTCGTAGGCGAGGTCAGCCGGGTCGAGGCCCGCCGGAACGAGGTCCTGGCGGCGGTGGCTGCGACAGCCCCCTGAGCAGGGCCAGCCCGCCCTCGTCAAACCGCGCCCCCGGGCGCCAGGCCCACACCGCGTCCGCGAAGTCCACCGTAGCGGTGGCCTCCCCCACCACCAGCGCGTGGACCCGCAGGCCCCGCGGCCGGGCGGCCAGGGCCTCGCGCAGGCGGTCGTCCGCCGCGAACACGCCGTCGCTGACCAGCAGCAGGTCCGCCCCGGGGGCCGCGGTGGCCACCGCCCGCGCCACCGCCGGGCCCGGCTCGGTGCCTCCGCCGAAGCGCCGGGCCAGGAAGTCCAGCAACGCCGGCAGCGCGGCCGGCAGCGCTGTCAGCTCGATCTCATCGAGATCATGGGCGGACGAGAAGCCGATCAGCCGGCAGGGTCGGCCCTCCCGCAGCGCGACCCGCAGGACGGCCAGCGTCATCGCCTTCGCCACCTGCTCCGGCGCGCCCTGCATGGAGGCGCTGGTGTCCAGAGCGAGCACGATGGGGCCCCGGGCGGCGCCCCCTGGGGCGACGCGGCGGCGGGGCTCGTCGAGGGTGGCGGGGCTGTCCAGCTCGTAGGTGAGCAGGCTGCGCTCGGCGAGACGCAGGTAGAACAGCGGCTCGGTCTCCGGGGCGGCCAGCCAGGCCAAAGCACCCGGCGTGAGCCGCTCCAGCTCGGCCCCCCGGGTGAGGCCCCGGACCTCGGAGCGCCCCCCATGACCGGCCCGGGCCACCCGCGCGGTGGTCTGCAGGGAGTGGGCCTTTGCGGCTTGCCGCTCCCACCGGCCCAGGGTCTCGGCGAGCTGCTGGAGGGCGGGCTCCTCGGCCAGCCGCGCGGCGGTCTCCTCCAGCGCGCGCCAGCGGGCCTCGGTGAAGAAGCCCGCCGACCAGTCGGCGCCCAGGCCCAGCCAGGCCCGCCCCCACCCCAGGGCCTCGCCGATGCGCCCCAGCGCGCGGCGCTTGCGCTCCAGGGTCGGCACCAGCCCGGCCAGCGCCTCGGCCCAGAAGTCGCGCTCCCAGGCGGCCAGGCGGGCGGCGTGGTCCGCGCGGGCGAGCTGGAGGGCGCGCTGGCGCAGGGTCTCGGGGTCCGCGCGCCCGAGCTGGCCTCGCAGGGCGCCGTAGCGGGCCTCGCCGCCGGGCCCGCTGCTCAGGGCGTCCAGCAGAGCCTCGACGCCCAGGTGGTCCAGAGGCGGCTCGGGGCGGTCCGGGTGCCGCTGACGGTGGGTGTCCGCGCGGTGGAGCTGGGTGACGAGGTCCTCCAGCAGCCGGGCGCGGGCCTCCGGCGTGACCGCCAGCCCGCGCCACCGGCCCAGGGCCTCGGCCACCCCGGCGGCGACCGCAGGCCAGGGCTCCGGCAGCGCGGGCGGCTCCGGCGGCGGCCCCCCCTCCAGCGCGGCGGCCCAGCCCTGCAGCAGGCCCCGCCGCGCGCTCGGCGTCAGGAAGCCCGCCCGGTCCACCAGCGAGGAGAGGTCCACCAACGCAGCATAGCGCGGTAGGCTCGTGGCCATGTTCGAGGAGCTGCAGGGCGAGGTCGAGCGCGACGCGACCACCGGGCCCGCGCGGGTGCTGCGCTGCGCCCGCTGCGACACCGCCCTGGCCGACGCCGCCGACGTGGTGCCCGCCAGCCGCCGCGCGTACATGAACCCCCACGGCTACGTACGCGAGATCGTGGTGGTCTCCCGCGCCCGCAACCTCACGGGGGACGGGCGGCGGGTCGCGGCGTTCTCCTGGTTCCCCGGCCACACCTGGGAGATCATGTGCTGCGCGGGCTGCCTGGGGCACGTCGGGTGGCGCTTCGAGGGGGGCTCGGTCTTCTATGGCCTGCTGGTGGAGGCGCTGGCGTAGGCGCGTCACGAAGCATCACGTTCGGTCAGCGTCCGCATCGGCCTCGAAGATCCCGCGCCCGCGCCCGTCCCTGGATAGAACCTTGTCGGGAGGCCCGACCGTGACGCCCCGCCTGATCTCCGCCACCCTGCTCCTGGCCATGCTCGCCGCCTGCGGCCCCAAGGACAGCCTCCGGCTGGGCTACGACCTGCTGCAGGGCGGCCAGACCATCGAGGCCTGCCGGGTCTACGGCGAGGCCCGCCAGCGCTACCCGCGCAACGAGGACGTCCAGGCCGCCTGGGCCTACGCCTGCCCGCAGGCGGTGGACGCGCTGCGGGAGCAGGCCGAGGCGGCGGTGGCCTCCGGGGCCCTGCGCGCGGCCGACCGCATCGCCGCTGACGCCCGCACCCTCTGGCCCATCGGGGACAACACCCGCGCGCTGGAGAACTACGTCGCGCAGAGCTGGGTAGACGCCTTCACCAGCGCCTCCACCCAGGCCCTGGACCGGGGGGACGTGGCGGTCGCGGCCGTGCTCGCGGCCGGCGCCGAGGCCCGGGGGCAGGCCGCCGACGCGGACGCCCTCCAGGCTCGCGTGCTGGCCATCCACCAGCTCGGCGGGCGCCTCGTGCCCGGCTCCCGCGCCGCCGAACCCCTGGCCGACGCCCTGCGCGCCGAACTCCGCTACCCCCTGCTCCCCTGGACCGGCGCCGACGGCTTCCTGGCCACCGTGCGGGTCGAGCCGGCCTCCTGCAGCGAGGAGGTGCAGCAGCGCGGCGCGGTGCACACCTACGTCCACCACATCCGGCAGGACCCCAACCCCGCGTGGCAGGACCTGGAGGCCCGCCGCCTGGGCGCCGAGGCCCGCCGCGACGAGCAGCGCCGCGCCCTCCACGGGCTCCAGGACGAGGTGGAGCGCCTGGGCCGCGAGGCGGACATCGCGCGGGTCCAGTTGGAGGCCCAGCTCCCCCGCACCGCCCAGGCCAGCGCCGCGGTCGAGCAGGCCCGCGCCGCCCACGCCGAGGCCAAGGCCCGCCACGCCCGCGCTGCGGAGGCCCTGCAGGCGCTGGAGCAGCAGGCCGAGGACGCCCTCCACCACCGGGAGGGCGCCGAGGCCACGGTCCAGGCCGCGCGGGAGGCCGTCCAGCGGGCCGATGCCGTGCTCGTCGAGGTCCGGGGTCGCCAGGAGGAGACCCGCGCAGCCTGCGAGGACGCCGCCCGCGGCCAGCCCGCGCTGGAGCAGGCGCTCCAGGACCACCGCGCGGCCGTGGGGGCAAACAAGGCGACGCTCGCCGAGGCCCAGGAGGCGGTCCAGGGCGCCCAGGCTGCGCTCGCCGCCCTTCGTGACGCCCTGGGCGGCGAGCCCGCCACCCCGGAGCAGCGAGCGCAGATGGCCGCCGCCCGCGCCGAGGTGGAGGCCGCCACCCAGGCCCGCGCCCAGGCCCAAAGCACCCTCACCGAGGCCGAGGCCCGGCTCGCCGAGGCGGCCGCTGCGGTCGAGGACGGCGCCGCCATCCAGCAGAGCTGTCAGGCCCTCGACGCGCAGCGCCAGGAGGCCGAGGCCGCCAAGGCCCAGGCCGTCGCTGACCTCGACGCCGCTCTGGCTGCGCGCGCGCAGGGCCCGGTGCCGCCCACCGAGGACGCGCTGCGGCAGGCCCGCCGTGAGCTGAACACCGCCACCCGGGTGCTGGAGGACGCCACCCTCACCCTCAGCGAAGCCCGCCGTGCCCTGGACGTCGAGCAGGCCCGGCAGGCGCCGCTGGAGGCCCGCCTGGCTGACGTCCAGGCCGCCTGGCAGGCCCGTGCGGCCGAGCGCGACCAGTCCCGGGAGCGCCTGGAGGCGCTGCGTGTCGAGCACGACCGCCTGGCCGCCCAGCTCGCCGAGACCCCACCGCTCATGGACGTGCCCGTGTACGCCGACCACCCCTACGTGGTGAAGGAGTGGACCTTCACCTGCCGCCGGCCCGTGTTCGTGCAGCTCCAGGGCCCCGGGCAGCCCGGCGGCGAGCGGCGGCTGGACGTCACCGCCCGGGTGCAGGACGAGTCCTGGGCGGCGGCCCCTCGGGTGGGCCTCGCCGGTGATCCGCATGGCTACGCCATCTCGGAAGACGCCCTGCGTCAGCGCCTCGACGCCCAGGTCCACGCCGAGGCCCGCGCGGCGCTGGGTCAGGCCCTCGCGGGCCTGCAGGAGGCGCACTTCGCGGTGGTCACCCAGGGCGTGGGCCGCGACGTCGAGGCCACCCGGGTCGTGCTCACCGCCGCGATGGGCGGGGCCGACGAGCGGGTGGCGCTGGCGGAGTCCTGGATCGGCGGCGAGTAGCGCCCCGTCCTCCCCACCGCTCACTCCATGTACGAATAGCGCTCTTCCAACCAGGGATCCGCGTGGTTGTGGTAGCCCCGCACCTCCCAGAAGCCGCGCTGGTCCTCGGTCAGCAGCTCGATCCCGGAGAGCCACTTGGCGGACTTCCAGGCGTAGAGGTGGTGGACGACCGCGCGCACAGGCCCGCCGTGCTCGGGGGTGATCGGGGCGCCGTCGTGGTGGGTGGCGATGAGGTTCTCGCGGCGGTCGAAGTCCGACAGCGCCAGGTTGGTGGTGTAGCCGACGCCGTCGTAGCTGTGGAGGAGCACAAAGCGGGCGTCCGCCCGGGGCTTCGCCCGCAGGAGCAGCTCCTGCACCGAGACCCCGCCCCAGCGGTTGTCGTAGCGGGACCAGGTGGTGACGCAGTGGAAGTCCTGGGTCGTCTCGAACGTGGGCAGCGCGCTGAACGCATCCCAATCCAGGGCCAGCGGGGCCTCGCAGGCGCCCCACACCCGCAGGCGCCAGGTGCTCGGGTCGAACCGGGGGACCGAGCCCTCGTGCAGCACGGGCCAGCCGCGCACGAGGCGCTGACCAGGGGGCAGGCGGTCGGTGGAGCGGGCCTTGCGGGTCTTCAACCCACGACGGAAGAGGGGCAACGCACTAGTCCTCGAGCTGGAGCTGGGTGAAGCCGAAGCGCACCTTCAACGTAGCCTGCTCTTCGCTGATCTCCAGGGCGACGTCGGTGACCTCCATCTTGAGCTTGAGGGCGGTGGCCGCGCTGCCGACGAGGCCGTCGAGCTGCTCCTTCTTGAGGATCGGCACCGGGTTGAAGCGCTCGGACTGCTGCTCCAGGAGCTTGATGAGGGCGTCGTTGGCCAGTCGCAGGGCCAGGTTGTCGCCCAGGTCGATGCCCAGGTTCGTCAGCGTGCCGACCACCTGCTTGCGGTCCTGATCGAAGCGGATGTCGCCCAGATGGATCTCGGCGCCGACGCGCTTCTCCAGGGTGAACGGCAGCTCCAGGTTGTCCTTGAGCAGGACGGCCTTGCCGGTGGCGACGACCTTGAAGTAGGCCTCCGCGCCGATCTCCTGGTGGGCGTACTTGAACTCGCTGCCATCCTTGTCCAGGGAGACCTCCCAGTCGCCCTCGATGCGGACCAGCTCGTTGAGCGCCTCGTAGAACTGCTCCCGGCGCTCGCCCCACAGGTCGCGGCCCTTGTCCTTGATGCGCAGCAGCGTGTCGTTCCGGGGGCCCTCCAGCAGACCCGCGACGCGCTCCTTGACCTGGAGCTGATGGGCGACCTGGCGCAGGTTGTCCACCACGTTGAACCGCCCCCCGGCCAGCCGGAAGGGCAGCGCGGCCCCCAGCAGGTCACTGAAGAGCGCCCGGCCGAGCGAGATGGAGAAGTGGTAGCTCTCAGCGATCTGCTTCTGCTGCATGGGGCCTCCGCTGGCAGAGTGTACACGGGCCGGACACAGCGCGCCCTTCGAACGCAGCGCGCCCCGCCCCGACCAGACGGAGCGGGGCGCGACGGCGGCGTCGATCAGTGCAGCTCGATCGTGCGGAAGAAGTACGCGATCTCGACGGCGGCGGTCTCAGGGGCGTCGGAGCCGTGCACGGCGTTCTCGCCGACGCTGTCGGCGTAGAGCTTGCGCAGGGTGCCCTCGGCGGCGTTGGCGGGGTTGGTGGCGCCCATGATCTCGCGGTTGCGGGCGATGGCGTTCTCGCCCTCGAGGACCATCACGACGCAGGGCCCCGAAGACATGAACTCGGTCAGCTCCCCGAAGAAGGGGCGCTCGGCGTGGACGGCGTAGAAGCCCTCGGCCTCGCGCCTGGAGAGGTGGGTGAGGCGGGCGGCGGCGATGCGCAGGCCCTCGGACTCGAAGCGGGCGATGATCTGGCCGATCACGCCCTTGGCGACGGCGTCCGGCTTGATGATGGACAGAGTACGTTCGATGGCCACGGTGTCTCCTGGCGACGAGGGGTGGTCGCGCACCCTATCCCGAAATCGAGGGTCCGCAACCAGGGGCGCCGCACGCGGCGGCGCGCGTCACTCCAAGCGGCTCAGGATCTCCCGGGCCAGCTTCTCGTCCCTCGGCAGGCCGCGCTCGTCCACGATGAGCTGGCCGGCCTCCTCCAGCAGCGCGCGGGCGGCGTCACCGTCGCCGAGGCCCCGCCTGGCGCGGGACAGCAGGATCAGCGCCTGGGCGCGCGCGATGGGGTGCCCGCCGGCCGGGTAGTTGTAGAGCGCGTCGTCGAGCAGGACGATGACCTCCTCCAGCGCCCGGGGGTTCCAGCCGCTGTCGTAGCGGGCCAGCATGACCTGGGCGGCCTCGACCCGCAGCGCGGCGCGGGTGTTGCTGTCCTGGACCGTGCGCAGCGCCGACTCATAGCGGCCGGGGCCGGCGTAGCCCTCGCGGCGGTCCGGGGGGACCCCGGCGGCGGCCGCGGCGACCATCGTGGGGACCTGCTCCATGAGGTACTGGCGGGACAGGCCGGCCGCGCTGGTGGGGCGCGGCACGCCCCGCACCACGGCGACCAGGCCCTCGCGCTCGGTGACCATGAGGTGGAGCAGCGCGCGCACCGGGTCGGCCAGGGGGTCGCCGGACTGGGCCAGCCAGGTCAGCTCGTGGAGGAGCAGGGCGGCGATGGAGATGTCTCCGCCGCCGGACGACTCCTCCCACGCGACCACCGCGCGCTCCACCCAGGGGCCGCGGTCGAAGATCTCCAGCCGGGCGAGGGTGGCGGCGCCGGCCGCCCGGCGCTCGGAGTAGCGGCTCTCGAACGCGGTGATGGCCTCGACGCGCTGGCGATCCTCGCCCTCGCAGAGGTCCGTCCAGTTGGACGGCAAGCCGATGTGCCACGCCCGCTCCCGGGACTTGAACTCCCGGGGGACCACCGCGTCCGCCAACTCATCCCCGGACACCAGGGGCAGGCGGGACTCGTGGACCAGCGCCTCGACCAGCTCCGTCATGCGGTGGCCGGCGAAGACCACCAGGTCCCGGCTGTCGCCAGGGATGGGGAGGAGGAAGGCGATCCGCAGCGGGGACCGCCACCGGAGCAGGTCGCCCTGCAGCACCTCGAAGCCACGCTGGGTGAGCGCGATGCCCAGAGCGTGGCGGAAGCCGGTCGGGATGGCGACCCGGATGATGGGAGTCGGAGGCCCGTCGGGCGCGTTGAACGCATCCGCCCAGAAGGGTCGGGCCTCGGGGGGCTCCTTGCTCCGCCTGAAGAAGTTCCGGAACATCGGTCCGATGGGGTTGGTGCCGCAGCAGTGTACCCGAGGCCGCTCGGCGAGGCACCGGGCGGCCCGCAAGTACCCAGGGTCAGGCCCCCTTCAGGAGTCCCTTGACCGTCTTGCCCATCTCCGCCGGGGAGCGACAGATGTGGAAGCCGGCGCTCTCCATGGCGCGATACTTGTCCTCAGCGGTGCCCTTCCCGCCGGAGATGATGGCCCCGGCGTGGCCCATGCGGCGGCCAGGAGGGGCCGTGGCACCGGCGATGAAGCCGACGACGGGCTTGGCGAGGTTGTCCTTGGCCCAGGCGCAGGCGTCCTCCTCGGCGGTGCCGCCGATCTCACCGATCATGACGATGACGTCGGTGTCATCGTCCTCCGCGAAGAGCTGGAGGGCGTCGATGTGGCGGGTGCCGATGATGGGGTCGCCGCCGATGCCGATGCAGGACGACTGCCCCAGCCCCAGCGCGGTGAGCTGGCCGACCGCCTCGTAGGTGAGCGTGCCGGACCGGGAGATGACACCGACCCGCCCGGGGATGTGGATGTGGCCGGGCATGATCCCGATCTTGCAGCCCGGGCTCTCGGGCGTGCCGGGGGTGATGATGCCGGGGCAGTTGGGCCCGATCATGCGGACATCGCGGCCCTCCATGTAGCGGGCGACGCGCACCATGTCCGCGATGGGGATGCCCTCGGTGATGGGCACGACGAGCTTCACGCCCGCGTCGACCGCCTCCATGATGGCGTCCGCCGCGAAGGGCGGGGGGACGAAGATGACCGAGGCGTCGGCGCCGGTCTCCGCGACCGCCTCAGCGACGGTGTTGAAGATGGGCACGGTGTCGTCAAAGGTCTGCCCGCCCTTGCCCGGCGTCACGCCGGCGACGAGCCGGGTGCCGTAGGCCATCATCTGGCGGCTGTGGAAGCTGCCGGCGGAGCCGGTGATGCCCTGACAGAGCAGGCGGGTGTTGTGGTCTACGAGGATGGACATCAGTTCGCCTCCCGCGCGTTGACGGCGTCCACGATCTTCTGGGCTGCGTCGGCCATGTCATCGGCGGCGATGAGGGCGAGCCCGCTCTCCGCCAGGATGCGCTTGCCGAGGTCGACGTTGGTGCCGTCGAGGCGGACCACCAGCGGCAGGTCCAGCCCGGTCTCCTTCACCGCCGCGATGACGCCGTTGGCGATGGTGTCGCACTTCATGATGCCGCCGAAGATGTTGACCAGGATGCCCTTGACGGCGGGATCGGCGGTGATGATGCGGAAGGCCGCAGCGACCTTCTCCTGGTTCGCGCCGCCGCCGACGTCCAGGAAGTTCGCCGGCTCGGAGCCGTAGAACTTGATGATGTCCATCGTGGCCATCGCCAGCCCGGCGCCGTTGACCATGCAGCCGATGTTCCCGTCGAGCTTGACGTAGGACAGGCCGTAGCGGCTGGCCTCGACCTCGATGGGGTCCTCCTCGGCGATGTCCCGCATCTCGACGACGTCGGGGTGCCGGTAGAGGGCGTTGTCGTCGAAGGACATCTTGCAGTCGAGCGCGATGACGTCGCCCTGCTTCGTGACCACCAGCGGGTTGATCTCCGCCAGGGAGCAGTCGTTGGTGACGTAGGCGTCGTAGAGGGCCATCACGAACTTGATGCAGCTCTTGAGGGCGCGGCCGGACAGCCCCAGGCCGAAGGCGATCTGCCGGGCCTGCCAGGCCCCCAGGCCCACCGCCGGGTCGGCCCAGACCTTGAGGATGCGCTCCGGGTGCTTCTCGGCGACCTCCTCGATCTCGGTGCCGCCCTCGGTGGAGGCCATGATCAGCACGCGGCCGACCGAGCGGTCCAGCAGCACGCTGAGGTAGAACTCCTTGTCGATGTCGCAGCCCGCCTCGACGTAGAGGCGCCGCACCACCGAACCCTCGAGCCCGGTCTGCTTGGTCACCAGGGTGTTGCCCAGCATGCGCTCGGCCGCCGCGCGGACCGCGTCGGTGCCCTTGCAGACCGAGACGCCGCCGGGACCAGGGACATCCTCGGCGCCCGCGAGAACGGCCTTGAGGTCCTCGGCCGAGGCCAGCTCCTTGAAGCGGCCTTTGCCGCGGCCGCCCGCGTGGATCTGCGCCTTCACGACGACGACCGGAGTGCCCAGCGACCCGGCGGCCGCGACGGCTTGATCGACGGTCTCGGCCATCTGCCCGCCCAGCACGGCGACGCCGCTCCGGGCCAGGATCTGCTTGGCCTGGTATTCGTGGATCTTCATGCCCGCTCCCTACATGTTCTGGATGAGGGCGTCGCCGTACTCGCTGCACTTGAGCAGCGTGGCGCCGTCCATCAGGCGGTGGAAGTCGTAGGTGACCGTCTTCGCCGCGATGGTCTTCTTGACCGAGGAGACGATGAGGTCGGCGGCCTCGTTCCAGCCCAGCCGGCGCAGCATCATCTCGGCGGACAGGATGACCGAGGAGGGGTTCACCTTGTCCTGGCCCGCGTACTTGGGCGCGGTGCCGTGGGTGGCCTCGAACAGCGAGACGCCGGTGTCGTAGTTGATGTTGGCGCCGGGAGCGATGCCGATGCCCCCCACCTCGGCGGCCAGCGCGTCGCTGATGTAGTCGCCGTTGAGGTTCATGGTGGCGATCACGTCGTACTCGGCGGCGCGGGTGAGGATCTGCTGGAGCATCGCGTCGGCGATAACGTCCTTCACCACGATCTCGTGCCCGTCGTCGGTGGTCACGCGGGTCCAGGGGCCGCCGTCGATCGAGCTTTCGCCGCCGAACTCGTCCTGAGCGACCTGGTAGCCCCAGTTCTTGAAGGCGCCCTCGGTGAACTTCATGATGTTGCCCTTGTGCACGAGCGTCAGGCTCTTGCGGCCGTGCTCGAGGGCGTAGCGGATCGCCGCCTCCACCAGGCGCTCGGTGCCCTCACGGCTCACGGGCTTGATGCCCAGGCCGCTGCTGTCCGGGAAGCGCACCTTCGTGACGCCCAGCTCCTTCTGCAGGAACTCCATCAGCTTCTTCGCCTCGGGGGTGCCCGCCTCCCACTCGACGCCGGCGTAGATGTCCTCGCTGTTCTCACGGAAGATCACCATGTTGACGTCCTGCGGGCGCTTCACCGGGCTCGGCACGCCGGGGTACCACTTCACCGGGCGCAGGCAGACGTAGAGGTCGAGCTGCTGGCGCAGCGCCACGTTGAGGCTGCGGATACCGCCGCCCACCGGGGTGGTCAGGGGACCCTTGATGGCCACCAGGTACTTGCGCACGGCGTTCAGGGTGTCCTCGGGCAGCCACTCGCCGAACTGCGAGTGGCTCTTGTCGCCCGCGAAGACCTCGAACCAGTGGATCTTGCGCTTGCCGCCGTAGGCCTTCTCCACCGCGGCGTCAATGACCCGCACCGAGGCCGCCCAGATGTCCGGGCCGATGCCGTCGCCCTCGATGTAGGGGATGATGGGGTCGTCGGGGACGTGGAGGGTCCCGTCCGCGGCGACGGTGATGAGGGAGCCGCTCTTGGGGGGGCTCAGGTGCGTGAACTCAGGCACATGCACTCCAGGCAGACCAGCGCCGCCCGAAGGCGGCGCCTGGTGATTCGGGGTAGGGGGCATAACCGGCCCGGCGCGAAATGGCGCGCACGCGAACCGGTCAGCGTGACCCGGCCAGCGTGACCCGGTCAGCGTGACCCGGCCAGCGTGACGCCGTCACGCCAGCGTCACGCCGCGACGGGAATCAGCCCTTGTAGTCCCTGCGGGGCTGGTCCTCGGTGATGTACTTGCAGCGGTAGATCGCCACGCCCTTGCCGTTGCGGAAGTTGACCCGCTCGTCGATGATCTGGGCGGTGATGCCCGAGCAGCGGGAGAGGCCGAACAGCACGGTGTAGTAGTCCGAGTCGTCCAGCCCGACCGCCTGGAGCAGGGTGCCGCTGATGGCGTCCACGTTCGGGTAGGGGTTGGAGATCTTGGGGTTCTCCTTGAGGACCTTGACCGCCCGCTCGCGCATGGCCAGCGCCGTCTTGAACAGCGGATCGTCCGGGCAGATGTCCTGGCCGAGCCCGTACTGGATCGTGGCGCGAGGGTCCTCGGCGCGCAGCACCGCGTGCCCGAAGCCGAAGATCAGCTCCTTGTTGGCCAGCGCCTGGCGGATCCAGGCCTCGACCTCGTCGGGGTCGGTGGTGCCGACCCGCTTGAGGAAGTTGAGGCAGTCCTGGTTGGCGCGGCCGTGGCGGGGGCCGTAGAGCCCGGCCATGCCCGCGCCGAGGGAGGCGTAGGTGTCACTCAGGGTGCTGGCCACCGCCTTGGCGGCGAAGGTGGACAGGTTGCCGCCGCCGTGGTCGAGGTGGAGGACATAGAACACCCGCAGAAGGCGGGTGAGGTTGTCGGCGTTGCCACCCGGGACGCCCAGCATGTGGACGAAGTTCTCGATGAGGCCGCGCTCCGGCTCGGAGGGGATGGGCGCGCCCCAGCCGCTGCGGATGCGGTAGATCGCGGCGACGATGGTGGGCAGCCGGGCGATGGCGTTGAGGCCGTCCTCGATGTAGTCGTCGGTCTTGCCGGTCATGCCCATGAGGTTGAGGCCGGCGATGAGCCACTCCATCGGGTGGCCCTGCCGGGGCAGGTGGCTGAGCATGTCCAGCACGGCGGGGTCGACCGCGGAGCGCGCGACGAGATCGGCCTTGAAGTCCGCGAGCTGCGCGTCGGTGGGCAGCTCCTTGTGGAGGAGGAGGTAGACCGCCGCCTCGGGGTCCAGATGCCAGATCTGGCTGATGGGGTACCCGACATAGTGGAGCCCCTCGATCGGATCGACGAAGGAGGTCCGCACCGTGCCGACCGGGAAGGACCGGAGCCCGGTGTTGAGCTTGTCTCTGGTGATCGTGAAGAGCACTTCGTTGGTGTCCGACATCCGCATCCTCCCGTCCTCGAAACCCCCGGAAGACGTCGGGGGTCACTGGCCGCAAGGGGTTCCTAAGGTGGGCGGATTGCCATGTCAAGCGTGCCTGAAGCTGGCCACGAATCGTCGCAGGATTTCCCCTTCAGGGGTCCTACGGGTTAGGGACAGGGGACGGGTCAGCCCCCCCCAGAAGCAGGATGAGGTCCTCCACCGATGCAGCTCCCAGAAGTCGCAGCTCTGTCCGACGTCGGCCGGCAGAGAGACCACAACGAGGACGCCTGGGCGATCCTCCCCGACATCGGCGTGCTGGCCGTGGCCGACGGCATGGGCGGCCTCGAGCACGGCGAGATCGCCTCCGCCACCGCCATCAGCACCCTGAAGGCCGCCGAGAACGCCCTCCGCACCGTGGTCAGCGCGGTCGACAACTCCCCCGAGCGCGGCCCGCGCTCCCAGCTCGGCCAGGCCATGGAGTTGCTGTCGAACCTGGCCTCCCAGCGCATCCAGCAGGTCACCCGCGGCGCGCCCTCGGGCACGACGCTGGTGGTGGCCTGCATCTCCGGTGGGCACCTGCTGGTCGCCAACACCGGCGACTCCCGCGCCTATATCTACCGCGACGGCGCTCTGCGCTGCCTCACCGACGATCACACCGTCGCCGCCGCGCGGCTGCGGGCCGGGCTCATCACCAAGGAAGAGCACGACGCCAGCCCCTACCAGCACATGCTCTACCAGGCCCTGGGCACCCAGGGCGAGGTCGACCCGGACCTGTTCGACGAGCCGGTCGCCGCCGGGGACATCGTGCTGCTGTGCAGCGACGGCCTGACCGGGCCGGTGGACGAGCCGCAGCTCGGCGAGCTGCTCGGCAGCGATCCCGACCTCGACCGCGTCGCCCGCGCCCTCATCGACGCGGCGAACACCAACGGCGGGCCGGACAACATCACCGTCGTGCTGGCCCGGGTCCCCGAGGGCGTGGACGCCCACCGGCTCGAGAGCGAGCGCCGCACGCTCACCGAGTCCACGGTGCTCCAGCACCTCTCCGACGTGGACCGCCGCCTGCTCCGGCACTACCTCGACCGGGTCAACCTGACCGCCGGGGCCTCTGTGGACGCCGCGCGAGGCATCCACATGGTGCTCTCGGGCGCGCTCAAGGCCGACGGCGACGACACGCTCCTTGGGCCCGGCAGCGTGTGCTGCGCCGACATCTTCGCCCGCGGCGAGGGCGAGTGCGCGCTGACCGCCGCCGAGGACACCGAGGCGCTCGTGCTTTCCTCGGACTCCTACGAGGCGCTGGAGCGGCGCCGCCCCCGGGTCGCAGCCCGGCTCATGCGCGGGCTGCTCCAGGTGATGGCGGGGGAGTAGGCTCTCCCCGCCCGGGCGCTCAGGACAGGAAGTCCTTCACCTTGTCCACCATATCGGTCGCCTCCCAGGTGAGCCCGGGGCGACCGAAGTGGCCATACGCCGCCGTGGACCGGTAGATCGGGCGGAGCAGGTCGAGGTGGGCGATCAGCTCGGCGGGCCGGGTCGGGAAGACGTGCCGCACGCACTCGGCCAGGCGCTCGTCGGAGACCTCGCCGGTGCCGTAGCTGTCGACCATGATGGAGACCGGCTCGGCCACGCCGATGGCGTAGGCGAGCTGGACCAGCGCGCGCTTCGCGAAGCCCGCCGCGACGAGGTTCTTGGCCGCGTACCGCCCGAGGTAGGCCGCCGAGCGGTCCACCTTGGAGGGGTCCTTGCCGGAGAACGCGCCGCCGCCGTGGGCGCCGTGGCCGCCATAGGTGTCGACGATGATCTTGCGGCCGGTCAGCCCGCAGTCGCCCATCGGCCCGCCTACCACGAAGCGGCCGGTGGGGTTGACGAAGTAGCGGGTCCGGTCGTCGAGCAGCTCGGCGGGGATGACCCTGCGGATCACCTCGTCGCGGACGAAGGCGCTGATCTCCTTGTGGGAGACGTCCGCGGCGTGCTGGGTGGAGATGACCACCGCGTCGATGCGGCGGGGCACGCCGTCGACGTACTCCACGGTGACCTGGGACTTGGCGTCAGGGCGAAGCCAGCCCACGTCGCCCCGCTTGCGCACCTTGGCGAGGTGCTGCAGCAGGCGGTGGCTGTAGTGGATGGACATCGGCATCAGCTCGTCGGTCTCGTCGCAGGCGTAGCCGAACATCATCCCCTGGTCGCCCGCGCCCTGCTCGTCGTGGAGGCCCTGGCCGGCGGTCACGCCCTGGGAGATGTCCGGGCTCTGCTCCTCGACCGCGACGACCACCGCGCAGGTCTTGCCGTCGAAGCCCTTGGCGGAGTCGTCGTAGCCGATGTCCAGGACCACGTCGCGCACCAGCGGGGCGACGTCGACGTGACCGCTGGAGGTGATCTCTCCCGCCACCACCACCATGCCGGTCTTGGTCAGCGTCTCGCACGCCACGCGGCTGTGGGGATCCTGAGCGAGGAAGGCGTCCAGCACCGCGTCGGAGATCTGGTCGCACATCTTGTCCGGGTGTCCTTCCGAGACGGACTCCGACGTAAACAGGTAGTTCTTCAACGCCATCTCTGGGGGTCCTCCAACGGCGGGTGGGGATCGCGTCTCGGGGGTGTATCCGGTGGCCCCCCCCGAGTCCACCCCGGGGGCCGCTACTCGGACTCGGGGGCGCTGCGGTCCCGGATGAACCGGAGCAGGGCCAGCGCCAGCATCACCCCACCGACCGCCACCAGCAGCCCGACCGAGGCCTCCCCCATGGCCTGGGGGTCGCCCTTCGTGGAGGGGACCAGCAGGTCGATGAACGGAAACAGCAGCACCTGCCCGGCGTCCTGGCCGTTGGACCAGTGGACGTAGCCTGCGGCGGCGAAGAACAGGGTCGGCGTGATGAAGCGTTGCATGGGCCCTGTGCCTAGCCCGTCCCGCGTACCGGGGCACGGGCGGTGATCCATCGAGCGGGTCCCCCCCTCTGCCCGGTGGATGGCCAATGGACAAGCCTGGCGCCCACCGATACGCTGCCAGGACCTCGGAGAGCCCAAACCATGCGCGTCGCCATGATCGGCCCCAAGCTCAGCGCCAAGGGCGGAATCGCCAGCCTCGCCCGCACCTTCATCGAGTCGGAGGCCCTCGCCGACGTCGAGGTGCGCTACTTCGGCACGGTCGGCGACGGCAGCGCCGCCCGCCGCCTCGCCCAGGTGGCCCGCAGCGAGGCCCGCCTCGCCGCCACCCTCGCGCGCGGCTGGCGCCCGGACCTCTTCCACATCCACGTCGCCGACGGGATGTCCTTCTATCGCAAGGTGTTCTATCTGGAGCAGGCCCGCGCCCTGGGCGTACCCGTCATCCTGCACAACAACTTCGCCCACCTGGAGACCCTGGTGGAGCGCTCTCCCCTGCACGCGGGGCTGGTGCGGCACGCCTACTCCACGGCCACCCAGGTGCACGTCGTCTCCCATGACATGGCCCGCCAGATCGCGGCGTGGACCGACGGCCGGGCCACCATCCGGGTGCTGTTCAACCCGGTCTCGGTGGACGAGTTCCACGCCCCTGCGGGCGGGCGCGGCCCCAAGGCCAGCCCCACCGTGCTCTTCATGGGCTACGTGGGCGACCGCAAGGGCGTGTTCGACCTCGTCGCCGCCTGGCCCGCGGTGCTCAAGCGCCTGCCCCGGGCGCGCCTGGTGATCGGCGGCAACGGCGAACTGGACCGCCTCCGGGCGGACATCTCCCGCCTGGGCCTGGAGCGCTCGGTCGAGGTGCTCGGCTGGATCTCCGGGGAGCGCCGCATGCAGGCCTTCGCCGAGGCCGACCTGTACTGCCTGCCCAGCTACGCCGAGGGTCAGCCCGTCAGCGTGCTGGAGGCCATGGCCTCCGGGCTCGCGGTGGTCTCCACCACCGTCGACGGCATCCCCGACGCCATCGTCGAGGGCGAGACCGGCTTCATGGTCGAGCCCGGCGACCGCGAGGCCCTGGCCGGCCGGCTGGGCGAGCTGCTGTCCGACCCCGGGCTGCGGGACCGCATGGGCGCGGCCGGGCGCGCGCGGGTCGAGCAGGTGTTCGACGCTGAGGTGCTCTCCACGACCCTGCGCGGCTACTGGGCCGAGGCGCTGCAGGGCGCCGCGAAGGCGGCCTGAGCGCTATACTCGCCCCGGCATCTGCTGGAGGCGCCGTGCCGCTCGCCCGTGACATCGACGAGGTCGTCGCGCACCTCGACGCCCTGCTCGCTGACCCCGCCATCGGGCAGACCCGCCTCGGGCTGTTCCCCGCCTTGTACCGCCAGGTGACCCTGCGGGTCCGGGAGGGCATCCAGGAGGGTCGGTTCGAGGACGGCGAGCGCATGAACCGCCTCGACACCACCTTCGCCAACTTCTACCTGGACGCCATGGACGCCTGGCGCCGGGGGGAGCGCCCGGCCCGGAGCTGGGAGGTGTCGTTCCGCTTCGCCAGCGAGCCCCAGGGCCTCGCGCTGCAGCACCTGCTGCTGGGCATGAACGCCCACATCAACCTGGACCTGGGCACGGCCGCCGCGCGCACCGCCCCGGGCAACTCCATCGTGTCGATGCAGCGGGACTTCGACCGCATCAACGTGCTGCTGTCGTCGATGATCGACGCCTCCCAGCAGGCGCTCGCGGAGTTCTCCCCGAGCATCGCGCTGCTGGACCGCGCCGGCCACCGCGCCGACGAGCGCCTCGCGGTGTTCAGCATCGAGAAGGCCCGCCTGAGCGCCTGGCGCACCGCCTGCGTGCTGGCGCCCCTCCAGCCGCAGACCCAGCAGCCCGTGGTCGAGCTGCTCGATCGCGGCGTGCGCAACCTTGGCCGCCTCATCATCCACCCCGGCCCCGCGATGCGGCTGGCCATCCTGGCCGCCCAGGAGGCCGAGAGCGACGACATCCCCGCGCTGGTGGACCGCCTCAACCGGCTGGACGACAGGCCCACGCCGCCCCCCAAGCAGAAGGCCGAGCGGAAGGGCAAGAAGAAGGCGCCGAAGAAGCGGCCCGACTGACCCGCAGGCGCGTCGTCGGGATCTTCCGTGACGCCGCGCGCATCGGCATCACGGACGAGCGGTCCCCCACCCTGCCCGCCCCTGTGCCATCCTAGGGGCGTGCGCTGCTGTCTCGCCCGCGCCTGGATGGTGGGGCTCGCCCTGGCGGGCGGCTGCGGGCCGGACTCCGCGCCGGACGTCGACGACTCCGCGATCTCCCCCACCCCCTGGGACTACAGCGAGGAGCCCGGCACCCCCAGCCGCACCGCCGCAGAGATCGAGGCTCTGCTGCCTGAGGCGCTGGTTACCCTGCGCGCGGTCGATCCGGGGCTCTTGTTCGACGTCTACGACCAGCTCGTCGACGCCGGGGACGAGCGCTGCCCCGACGTCCACCCCGCCGCGCACCGCTTCGGCTGGGGCGGGGCGTGCACCGCGCGCACGGGCTGGTCCTACGACGGCCGCGCCGAGTCCCTGCACCTCGTCGAGACCGAGGAGGTCCACGGCCACGGCGACATGGACATCTTCGCCACGATCACCGGCCCCGACGGCGCGGTGATGGTCAGCAACGGCAGCTCCGTGTGGACCGAGGCCACCGCCGACGGCGAGCGGGGCTTCGACGGCTACGTGGTGGGCACCTTCGCCTGGAGCGGGGCCAGCGGCGCGGGCACCTGGCTGGCCGGGGGCACCAGCGCGACCCTCTGGATCAAGTCCGGGGACGACGGCGCGGGCGCCCGCTGGCTGTGGCTGGACGGCGGGGTGTCCACGGCGGACGCGGGGCTCGCGGTGGCTGCGGAGGGACTGCGCCTGAACAGCGCCGCCACCGGCGCGGACTGCCCCACCGAGCCGGCCGGGGCTCTGCGCCTGCGCTTCACCGACGGAGAGGTCTACCGGGTGGCCTTCGACGGCGCCGCGGAGCCCACCCAGCCCGCCGCCGACTGCGACGGCTGCGGGACCGTGACCTTCAACGACGAGGCCCTGGGTACAGCATGCCTCGACGCCTCCCCCCTGCTCGACTGGGAGGGCCGCCCGTGGTGACGCTGCTGCTGCTCCTGGCCTGCAAGACCCCGCCGTCCGACGACAGCGGGGCGACCGCCGCCACGCTGCCTGCGCTGGCGCCCACCGCGCTGCTGACCCGGGCCAGCCTGGATCTGCGCGGGGTGCGCCCCAGCCTCTCCGAGCTGGACGCGGTGGAGGCCGACCCCGACTCGGTGGACAGCCGGATCCGCAACTACCTCTCCGATCCCCGCTTCGGCGCCCGGGTGCGCGCGATGTGGGGCACGATCTACATGACGGAGCTGGAGTACTGGCCCCACGAGGCCGCCACCTTCGGGCTGTCGGACGAGGCCGCGTTCGGCGCGGCGGTGGGCCAGGAGCCCCTGCGCCTGCTCTCCACCCTCGCCGAGCAGGACCTGCCCTACACCGAGATCGTGCGCGCCGACTGGACCGTGGTGGATGAGAACCTGGCCGCGGCGTACCCGGTCGACTACAGCGGCGCCGGCTGGCAGATCGCCCACTACACCGACGGCCGCCCGGCGGCGGGCGTGATGTCCACCAACGGCCTGTGGTGGCGCTACCTGACCTCGTGGAGCAACGCCAGCCGGGCGCGGGCCAACGAGCTGAGCCGCATCCTGATGTGCCGGGACTTCCTGGAGCAGCCCGTGCGCTTCGACCGCGCGGTGGACCTCTCCGACGCCGACCGCGTGCGCGAGGCTCTGCAGACCGACCCCGGCTGCACGAGCTGCCACGCCAGCCTGGACCCCTTCGCTTCCTACCTCTCCGGCTTCTGGTTCAACGGCAAGGCCGGGCCCGAGGAGATGGTCAGCTACCACCCCGACCGGGAGGGCATGTGGCGCTGGCTGACCGGCGTGGCCCCCGGCTACCACGGCCAGCCGGGCGAGACCCTGGACGACCTGGGCCGCCAGATGGCCGAGGACCCCCGCCTGGTCAGCTGCTTCACCCAGCAGACCTTCGAGCTGATGCTCCAGCGTCCCATCACGGTGGACGACACCGCCGCGCTCACCGCCCACCGGGAGGCCTTCCTGGACGGCGGGCTCACCGTGCGGGCGGTCATGGCGTCCGTGCTGGAGGAGCCGCTGTACCGGGCGCAGCCCGGCGACGGGCCCGGCGAGGGCGTGCAGAAGCTGGCCAGCCCCCAGCTCATCGCCAGCCAGATCGAGGGTCTGACCGGCTTCCGGTTCACTGTGGATGGCTACGATCTGATGAACACCGACGGCCGCGGCCTGCGCACCCTGGCCGGGGGCGTGGACGGGCTCACCAGCGCGAGCGTGGCGCGGGAGACCACGCCCACGATGCTGCTCTCCGTGGAACGCCTGGCCCAGTCGGCCGCCGACCATGCCGCGCAGCAGGCGCTCAGCGACCTCGCCGGCCAGTCCCTGTTCGAGGCGCCCCTCGACATCACCGATCCGACCGTGCTGGAGGAGCAGCTCACGCTGCTGCACCGCAAGGTGCTCAGCCGCCGTCCGAGCGAGGCGGAGTTGGACGCCTTGGTGTCTCATTGGCAGGGGGTGTTCGACGCGACCGGGAGCGCGGCGGAGGCGTGGGAGAGCTGCGTGTCGGTGCTGATGCAGCACCCGGACTTTGTGTTGTATTGAGCCACGGGGCTGCGTGACCGCGGCCCACCACATCCCTCGCTCAAACCCGGCCGCCAACACCCGCGATCCACGCCATCCACCCGTCCATCCCCTCCCCCGTCTTCGCGGACACCCGCAGCACCTCGGCCCGCCGTGCCGTCGCCCGCACCGCCGCCTCCGCCCTCTCCATGTCGAAGTCGAGGTACGGCAGCAGGTCCACCTTGGTCATGAGCACCAGGTCCCCGTCCCGGAACATGTGCGGGTACTTCGTGGGCTTGTCCTCCCCCTCGGTCACCGAGAAGAGCACGACCCGCCGCGCCTCCCCCAGGTCGAACAGGGCGGGGCAGACGAGGTTGCCCACGTTCTCGATGAACAGGGTAGCCCCCGCCGGCGGGTCCAGGGCCTCCAGGCCCCGGCGCACCATGTCGGCGTCCAGGTGGCAGCCCGTGCCGGTGTTCACCTGCACCACCGGCGCCCCGGTCGCCCGAATGGCCGCCGCGTCCAGGTCGGTCTCCTGGTCCCCCTCGATGACCGCGACCGGCCCCCCCATCGCCCGCAGGGTCGCCACCAGCAAGGTGGTCTTTCCCGCCCCCGGGCCGCTCATCAGGTTGAGCACGGTGAGCCCCAGCTCCTGGAAGCGCGCCCGGTTCCTCGCCGCCAGGGCGTCGTTGCGGCCGAGCACCCGCGCCTCCAGGGGCTCGTGGGACAGGTCCACCACCGACGTCGCGTCCACGATCCGCACCACACCACCGCAGCCGCAGGTCCCGCACATCAGCGCACCTCCATCGAGGAGACCAGCAGCTCCTCGCCCGACAGGATGGTCAGCGGCGCCTGCCGCTCGCAAGGACAGGTGACCGCGAGCTGATCCAGATCCAGCTCGACCGCGCAGCCCTCGCAGCGCGCGCGGCCGGGCACCCGCTCGATGGTCCACACACAGTCGGCCAGCTCGGTGCCGTCCACGCAGGCCAGCAGGGCGAAGCGCAGCGCGTCGACCTGCACGCAGGACAGCCGCCCGACCCGCAACGTGACCCCTGCCACGCCCCGGCCCCGGGCGTGATCCCGTACGATCGAGACGATCTCCCGGGTCAGGGCCAGCTCGTGCATCAGCAGATCCTCGGCAGGGGCGCGCCCACGAGCACGTCCAGGATGCGCTCGCCCCCGAAGCCCGTGGTCACCGCCACCACGCCGGGGTGCTCATGGCGCACATGCCCGATGATGGCGGCCCCCTGACCCGCCGGGTGACCGTGCAGGATGGCCAGCGCGCGGTCAGCCTGAGCGGAGGGCACCGCCACCACCAGCCGCCCCTCGTTCGCCAGGTGCACCGGGTCGAGCCCCAGCACCTCGCAGAAGCCCCGCACCGCCGGCCGGGCGGGGATGGCGGCCTCCTCCAGCACCACCCCCACGCCGCTGGCTCTGGCCAGCTCGTCCAGCGCGGCGGCCAGCCCGCCACGGGTGAGGTCCCGCATCGCGTGGACCTCGACCTCCGCGAGCAGGGCCTCGGTGAGCCCGTTCAGCGCGCAGGTGTCGCTGGGGATGGGGGCGTCCAGGGCCAGCTCGCCCCGGGCGACCAGGATGGCCGCGCCGTGGTCCCCCAGCGGCCCGTTGACCAGCAGGGCGTCCCCGGGTCGGAGGTTCCGCGCGCTCACGTCCACCCCGGCCGGGATGACCCCCACGCCCGAGGTGTTCACGAACATGCGGTCCGCCGCGCCGCGCGGCACCACCTTGGTGTCCCCGGTGACGATGGCCACCCCCGCCGCCCGCGCCGCCCGCCCGGCGCTCTCCAGGACCCGGCGCAGCAGGTCAACCTCCAGCCCCTCCTCCAGCACCAGCCCCAGGCTCAGCGCCACTGGCCGGGCCCCGCCCACCGCGAGGTCGTTCACCGTGCCGTTCACCGCCAGCGCGCCGATGTCCCCGCCGGGGAAGAACAGCGGCGTGACCACGTAGCTGTCGGTGGTGAAGGCCAGCCGGCCCCCGGCGAGGTCCAGCGACAGACGCGCTTGATCCTCGATGATCTCGGTCCCCAGCGCCGGGGCGATGACCGACTCCAGCAACACCCGGGACGCCCGCCCGCCCCCACCATGGGCCGCGTCGATGACCTTCGCCCTCACCGGGGCCCCCCGTACCGGTACTCCGCCGCGCAGGCGCCCTCGGCGGAGACCATGCAGGCCCCGATGGGGGTCTCCGGGGTGCAGGCGGTGCCGAAGACCTTGCAGTCCCTGGGCTGGATCGCGCCGATGAGCACCCGCCCGCACTGGCAGGCCCGGGGGTCGGCGGCGCGCTGGCCGGGCACGGCGAAGCGCCGCTCGGCGTCGAAGCGGGCGAAGCGCGCGGTGAGCTGCAGGCCCGAGCTCGGGATGAGCCCCAGGCCGCGCCACTCGAAGCTCGGCCGGGCCTCGAACACCGCCGCCATCGCCGCCAGGGCCTGGGGGTTGCCGCCCTCCCCCACCACCCGGATGTACTGGTTCTCCACCCGGGCGACCCCGTCGATGCGCTGCTGGAGCACCATCGCGATGGACTGGAGCAGGTCCAGCGGCTCGAACCCCGAGACCACCAGCGGCACGCCGTACCGCTCGGCCACGAAGGCGTAGGGCCGGGTCCCGATGACCGCCGAGACGTGCCCTGGCCCCACGAAGCCGTGCAGGCGCAGCTCGGGGTTCTCCAGCAGGGCCCGCAGCGTCGGCACGATGGTGATGTGGTTGGAGAAGACGAACAGGTTCTCCACCCCCTCGGCCTCGGCCTGGAGCAGGGTGAGCGCGGTGGCCGGCGCGGTGGTCTCGAAGCCCAGGGCGAAGAAGACAACGGGCCGCTCGGGGTGCTCGCGGGCCAGCGCCAGGGCGTCGGCGGGGGCGTAGACCGTCCGCACGTCCGCCCCGGCCGCCCTGGCCTGCATCAGGCTCGGCCCGCTGCCCGGGACCCGCAGGGCGTCGCCGAAGCTGGCCAGGATCACGCCGGGCTGGCGCGCCAGGGCCACCGCGTCGTCCACCCGGCCCATGGGCAGCACGCAGACCGGGCAGCCGGGGCCGTGGACCAGCATCAGCGCCTCGGGCAGCACCCCGTTCAGGCCATACCGGAAGATGGCGTGGGTGTGGCCGCCGCAGACCTCCATGATCCGCACCGGCGCCTGCGCCGTGGCCCCCAGGGCCTCGACCTGCGCCGCGATGCGCGCCAGGACCCGTCGGCCCAGGGCGGGATCGCGGAACTCGTCGACGAACTTCATGGGGCTCCCAGCCGGGCGGCAGCGACGACGGCCTGGCCCAGGGCGAGCCCGCCGTCGTTCGGGGGGACAGCGCGGTGATGATGCACGATCAACCCGCGCTCCTGAAGCGCGTCCGCCACCAGCGTGTGCAGGGTGCGGTTCTGCCAGCAGCCCCCGCTCAGGGCCACGGCGCGCAGGTCGTTCGCCCGACACAGGCGCGTCGCCGCGCGGACCAGCGCGTCGGCCAGGGTGCGATGGAAGGCCGCAGCGACCTCAGCCGGGGTCGCGCCGTCCTCCAGGGCGTCCAGCAGCGCGGCCCACAGCCCCCGCCACCCGAACACGAGCCGCCCGTCGCGGACCTCCAGGGACACCGGCCACACCGGGGCCGCCCGCAGGTCCCCCTCCTCCGCCAGCCCCTCCAGCGCGATGGCCGCCTCCCCCTCGTAGGAGACCCGCTCGGGGAAGAGCCCCACCGCCGCCGCGACCGCGTCGAACAGCCGCCCGGCGCTGCTGGCCGGGGGCGCGTGGGGGCCGCCCGCCATCATCGGGTCGAGCAGCGCGACCGGCCGCGCCTGGAGCCCCTCGGCGACCGCCCACCGCCCCAGCTCGTCCCAGGAGAACGCGGCCCGGAGGTGGGCGTAGAGGTTGCGCCACGGCTCCAGCGCGGCCCGATCGCCCCCCAGCAGAGGCACCGCCGGGAGGCCGCCGACCCGCTCGGCGCGCCCGTAGGTGCAGAGCAGCAGCTCCCCGCCCCACAGGGTCCCGTCCGCCCCGTAGCCCAGCCCGTCCAGCGCCAGGCCGAGCACCCGCTGCCCCGCCGGCACCCCGGCTTCTGCCATGCAGGCCGCGATGTGGGCGTGGTGGTGCTGCACCTCGACGACCGGTCTTCCGTGATCCGCAGCCCATCGGCGTCCCCACGCGCTCGACCGGTACGCGGGGTGCAGGTCCACCGCCGCCGCCTCGGGGTCCTGGCCCAGCAGCGCGCCCAGGCCCTCCACCGTCTCCGTCCACGCCGCCACGGTGTCGGGGTGGTCCAGGTCCCCGATGTGGGGCGAGAGCACCACCTGGCCGCATCGGCTCCAGGCCACCGTGGCCTTGAGGTGCCCTCCGAGCGCCAGCACCGCGCGCCTGGGCAGGCCCGGCGGCAGCGGGAGGGGCCCGGGGGCGTAGCCGCGCGCCCGGCGCAGCACCTGCACCGCCCCACCGACGAGCTGCACCACCGCGTCGTCGGCCCGCCGCAGGATGGGGCGGTCGTGGTCCAACACCCCGTCCGCCTCCAGCCCGTCGGGGGTCAGGGCGATGGGCGCGCCGCTGCGGTTGGCGCTGGTGGCCACGATGGGCCGGTCAAGCCCCTCGGTCAGCAGCAGGTGGAGCGGCGTGGTGGGCAGCATGAAGCCCAGGCGGCGCTGGCCCGGGGCCACGGAGGGCGCCAAAGGCTCGCCCACGGCCGGGAGCAGTACGATGGGCCGCTCGACGCTCTGCAGAGCACCCCGCGCGGCCGGACCGACAGCAGCGTGCCGTGTGATGATCCCGATGTCATGGGCCATCAAGGCGAACGGTCTGCGAGGGCGCCGCTTCCAGGCCCGCAGCCGGGCCACGGCGGGCTCGTTCGTGGCGTCGGCGCAGAGCTGGAAGCCGCCCAGGCCCTTCACCGCCAGCACCCCGCCCGCCCGCAGCAGCGCGCGGGCCTCGTCCATCTCCAATGCCGTGAGCCGGGGCCCGCAGGCCGCGCAGGCGAGGGTCTGGGCGTGGCAGCGGCGGTCGGCGGGGTCGGCGTACTCGGCCGCGCAGGCCCCGCAGAGCGGGAACGCCGCCATCGCGGTGCGCGCCCGGTCGAAGGGCAGCGCCGCCAGCACGGTGTATCGAGGCCCGCAGGCCGTGCAGGAGGCGAACGGGTAGCCGAAGCGGCGGTCGGCGGGGTCGAGCACCTCCCGGGCGCAGTCGGCGCAGACCGCGGCGTCGGGGGGGACCTCGGTGCAGGCCGCCCCGGGGGCGCTGGCCTCGATGGTGAAGCCCGCCGCCGCGACCGGGCCCGGCGCTCGGGACACCCCCTCGATCCGGGCGAGCGGGGGCGGGCGCTCCCGAAGCGCCGTCACGAAGGCGTCCCGTGCCGCCTGCGGCCCGGCCAGGGCGATGCGCACCCCCGCGCCGTCGTTCCGCACGCTCCCGGAGAGCCCCAGGTCCGCGGCCAGCCGCGCCACGAAGGGCCGAAAGCCGACCCCCTGCACAGTGCCCGCTACCCGGATGTGCTCACCGGATCGTCCATCGGGGGTCGTCACCCCATCAGCGCTTGGGACCGCCCAGGATCCGCCCCAACGCCCGCGCCGTGGGTGCCACATCGTGGGCCCCGCACTGCTCGCGCACCGAGTGCATCGACAGCATGGGGTAGCCGATGTCCACGGTGGGGAAGCCCAGCCGCGCCGAGGCCATCGGGCCGATGGTGGTGCCGCAGCGCAGGTCGGTGCGGGTGATGAAGGTCTGGTAGGCCACGCCCTCGGCCTCGCAGGCCGCCGCGAACCAGGCCGCGGTGACGCCGGTGGTCGCATAGCGGTTGTTGGCGTTGTACTTGATGACCGGGCCGGCGTTCATGCGGGGCTTGTGGTTGTCGTCGTGCCGGTCGGCGTAGTTGGGGTGGACCGCGTGGGCCATGTCCGCCGAGACCATCAGGCTGGAGCACGCCGAGCGGGAGATGCCCCCCGACGCCTTGGCGGGGTGGGCGGCCTCCATGCGCTCCAGCAGCATCTCCAGGAAGCTGGAGTCCGCGCCCACCGACGACAGCGAGCCGCACTCCTCGTGGTCGTAGAGCGCGATGACCGAGGTGCTGGCCGCAGGCTCCTGCTGGGCGATGAGGGCCTCCAGCGCGACGTAGCTGCAGCCCTGGTTGTCCAGCCGGGGTGCGAAGACGAACTCCTGGTTGAGCCCGCCCAGGGTGGGGGGCTGGAGGTCGTGCAGCATCAGGTCGTGCCCCAGGATGTCCTTGGGGTCCACGTCCAGCTCCGCGGACAGCAGCCGGTACAGCGCCGTAGGGCCGTCGGAGAGCCCGCCCTCCAGGCCGACCATCGGGGGCAGGTGCTTCTGCTTGTTGGGGTTGAAGCCGTTGTCCAGCAGCTCCTGCAGAAGGTGGATGGCGAGGTTGGGGATGCGGGCGATGGGGCGCTCGACCCGCACCAGCCGGGTCTGTACGCCGTCGCCCTGGCGCAGGCTGACCCGCCCGGAGATACCCAGGTCCCGGTCGAGCCAGGTGTGCAGCAGCACGCCGCCGTAGACCTCGATGCCCCACTGCACGTAGCCCTCGCTCACGTACTCGGGCGTGGGCTTGATGCGGAAGTTGGGCGAGTCGGTGTGGGCGCCCAGGACGCGGAAGCCGGCCTCGGCGGGGGCCCCGGTGCCGGCGAGCCAGGCGACCAGGGTGCCGCCGCGCCGCACGAAGCGCCGGTCGCCCGGGGGCGCGGCCTCGAAGGGCAGGGCCTCATCCTGCTCCACCCAGCCGGCCCGGGTCAGGCGGCGGACCGCCTCCTGAACGCAGTGGTAGGGGGTGGGGCTTGCGGCGATGAAGTCGATGAGGCCCTGGGCGCTTGCAGACATGGCATCCTGTCCTGGCTGGGGGGACCCCTTAACCGCGCGTCTCCGCGAAGACCCACCGGTAGAAGTCGTCCACCCCGCGCCGGCTGGGTTGGAGGATGATGATGCGCGGCGCGTCGAACGGGTGAAGCTGGCGAATGCGCTCGACGGCCTCGTCGACCCGGTCGGCGGCGGTCTCCATGAGGATGGCGGCCTCCTGCTCGGCCACGATCTCGCCGTTCCACCAGTAGCGGGTGTGTACGGTGGGCAGGATGCTCCCCCCTGCGACGAGCCGCTCTCGAAGCATCAGCAGGAGCATCGCCTCAGCGTCCGAGGCAGGCAAGGTGACGAAGATGGCGCGCATCCGATGGTCTCCGGCGTTCTCCGGTATCACGTCCGGCGGGCCCATGCTGCCAGGACCCTCTCTCGTTTCCCTTACAGCGCGCGGTCGCTCACCCGGACCAGCTCAAGCTCCAGGGTGTCCCCGCCGCGCCGCACCGTCAGGCGCACGGGCGCGCCGGGCGCTCCGCTGAGCAGGCGTCGGGCGGCGGCGTCATCGGACACCGGCTGGCCGTCCACGGCCACCAGGAGGTCCCCCGGCTCCAGCGCCCCCGAGGCCGGAGAGCCCGGCACCACGCGCCCGATCACCACCCCCTGCGGGCCCCCGACGAGCTCGATCCCCAGCAGGCCACGGGGGGCCACGGGGGTGAGCGCGATGTCCAGGGTGGCGACCTCGCCGGCGACGACGTCGACCGTGCCGCCGCCGCCGCTGTGGCCCCGGGCCGCTCGCACCTTCAGCGGTCCGACCGGCACCCCCTTGAAGTCGTAGGCCCCGCCCCCCGCGCTGACCGTGCGCTGCCCGCTGGAGGTCCGCACCTGCACCCCGGGCAGCGGCTCGCCGTCCTCGGTGATGACCCCGTGCACCACGCCGCCGGGGGCCAGGGTCACCATGCCCAGATCCACCACCCCGCCCGCGGGCAGGGTCACCACCTCGTCGAACATGACGAAGCCGGGGGTGGCCGCCATGACGCGCCACGCGCCAGGGTCCCGGTCCCGCCAGCGCAGGCGTCCGTTGGGGCCGCAGAGCTGGGAGCTGTCCACGTCGATGGTCCGGCGACCGCCGTCCAGCACCCGCCACAGGGTGGCGCGGCAGGGCACCCCCTGCCCCTCGGCGTCGACCAGGCGCAGCGTGACGGTGTGGGGCGCCTCCGCGGGCGGATCCGGGCGCAGCAGCAGCGCGGTGATCCCGAAGGCCACCGCCCCGATCAGCGCCGCGAGCGCGATCGATCGGGCGTCCAGCGTGTCCTGCGCGCGGGCCATTCAACCTCCGTGACCGCACCTTGAGGTAATCTGCAGCGGCCCACCCGTCAGCCAGACCACACGATGACCTCCGACACCCCATCCTCCGCGTCCCGCTGGGTCACCCGCATCATCAAGGGTGTCCCCCGCGATCTGAAGATCGAAACCGAGACCGGCAGGCCGCTGGCCGTGGCCCGGTGGACGGCCCCGCTCACCCCCGCCCGACCGGACCACTGCGCCGATTGTGGCGGCGCCAGGCGGCTCCCCGACACCGATCTCACCCGGGAAGGGGGGGGCGTACGGCTGCCGATCCCCGTCTGCGACGACTGCGGCCTCACCGCCCAGGAGGACTACAAGCTCCACGAGAAGATCCTCCAGAAGCTGCGCTGCACCGGCTTCGTAGAGGGCGCCGACCGCGCCGCCCGCACCGGCCGGCACGTGCTTGCGCTCAAGCTCGCCACCGCTGGGGTCCACTACGGCGAGGACATCCCCAGCTCCCGGCTGCAGCGCATCCGCGAGTTGGACCTCGTGGGCTGCCCGGAGAACGCCCGCGCCGACCTCGCCGCCTGGCTGGAGATCCCCCAGACCTCGCCCACCGTCGCGATCGACGTGGCCGAGATGCAGCGGTCGATGGGCTGGCTCGATCGGGCCCTCCAGAGCCTCACCGACGCGCTGCGCCGCGATCCCAACAACCGCGCGCTGCTGGTCCATCGCGCCACCATCGCCCTGGAGTCCGGCGCGGCCAGCATCGTCGTGACCGACGCCAGCCGCTGCCTGGGCCCGGACGACGAGATCGCCCAACGCGCCCTGGCCCTGGTCGCCCGGCTGGCCGAGCTGTTCATCGAGGACCACCGGGTCTCTGAGGCCATCGAGGCGATCGACCGGGCCGCCCCATACGCCCACCGCGATCCCCGCACCACCTGGCTGCTGGCCCGCGCCGAGCAGGCCCGGGGGCAGCTCAGCGTCTCCCGCCGCTGGCTCAAGCAGACCCTGCACATCGATCCCGATCACGCCGAGGCCATCGCCCTCCTCCAGGAGATCGAGGAGCAGCTGGGCATCGCCTCGACGGTTTGAAGTGACGCGGGCGTCAGCATTCGCTCCGGACAGAAATCGTGTGGGGTGTGCATTTTTCTCTTGGCTTGTGCAGAGAGCGTGGTACGATTCCATCGAACCCCTTGTTACGGAGTCGTATGGAGGACCTCAGCCCGCCCGGCTTTTCGGTGCCGGCCCTTCACGCGGCCGGTTTGGGGTAGCACTTCACAACCAGGGTTGAGCCTGCTGCTTCATCGACGCAGCGCCTGGCCGACCACCATCGTTCCTACGATCTGCGCACCCCTCATACCACACAGACAATCCTGAGCAACGGCTGCTCGGCAACATCTGTATCGCGTGCACGGCCGGAACACATCACAGACTTCAAGGCGAGGCGGCACTGACCGCCTCGTCCTGCTCCTTGCCGTGACATCGTTGTCGCGCCCCGCGGAGCCCCGGACGCCTTGAACTCAATGATTCAAGTCGTCTACAGCTCTGGAACAGCTCTTGCTTTCCGACGGGCCACCCCTTTGGAGCCCCGGAGACAACGATGCGCCTGGCCCTGCTTCCCCTGCTCGCCGCCTGCACCACCAACGCCCCCGCCCCCGACCAGCTCGAGGCCGGCGGGGCCATCCTCAGCACCCTGGAGGACGACTTCGAGGCCCTCGACGTGCTGGGCACGCTCTCGGTCAGCGGCGAGGGCCAGGACCACACCCTGGCGATCGTGGAGCCCGACGACGGCCTGGTCACCTTCGATGTCCACAGTCCGGGGTCCTCGGACCTGGCCCTGCTCGACGGCCGGGAGATCACCGCCAGCCTGCTGCCCTTCGGCTTCTCCGAGGAGCGCAGCCTGATCCTCTCCGATGACGTCGGTCCCGCCTACATCCTGGACGCCGGGTTCTCCATGGACGCGGTGAACACGGCCCTGGGCAGCGACGTCGTCGCGGTGGGCGAGGTCCTGGCCGAGGACAGCGACGACACCTGGAGCTGGACGTATGTGGCGCTCGACCTCCACACCGACGACGGCCTGGTCACCCTCCTGCCGGGCGACGTGGCCGACGTGCGCATCGGCGGGCACCCCTGGCGGGCCGTGGCCATCGGTGGCTACGACCGCGAGGCACGCCCCCACGCCGCCCTGCCCGGCTGCCCCGTGCTGGAGGACCTGCTGAGCTACGAGCTGCTGCGCCTGGACGCCCCTGCCCAGGACGACGTGGTCGTGCGCCCCGCGGACCTCTCCCCCGCCGCGATCGGCTGCCACTGAGGCGCTACAGCGCCCCCTCGCAGCGCAGCACCGCCTCGGCGGTGGTCACCAGCTCGGCGGCGTCAGGGCGCTCCTCAGCGAAGCGCTGGTGGTGCACCCGCGCCACCGCGCAGCGGCCCTCGGCGGACAGCCAGTGGATGCCGTCGACCTGGAGCTGGCGGTCGTGGTTGAGGTCCACCATCCACTGCTCGAACCAGGGAGGATCCGGGGCGTCCGCGAAGGCGTCCGGGTGGCTGGCCCACATCGAGAGCCGCTCGGAGACCGCCTTGCTCTGCTGGGGGCTGGGGGTGTCGACCACCAGGGCGTAGATGGCGTCCGCCTGCACGAGGTCCCCCAGGTCCCACAGCGCGCGGGCCAGCTCCAGGCGGATGCGCGGGGAGGTGGGGCTGCGGGCGTGCTGCTCGCGGGCCTTCGCGAGGTCCGGGGGCTCCCCCACCCGCACCGACGCCGCGATGCTGCGGTACAGGGGCTCGCGGGGCCCGGACGCGCCGCCCTCGTCCACGTTGACGACGTAGCCCACCCGGTTCAGGTAGCGCCCGCGCAGCAGGTGGTGCTCGACCAGGCGGAACTTCGGGGTGCCGTCCTCGTCCACGAACTCCAGGGCGTGGGCGGTCCAGCCCGGCGCTCGGGGCGGCGGCGCCTCGATGGCGTGGGCGTCCCCCTCCACGCTGCTCCAGTACCGCGCCAGGGCCTCGCCGGTCAGGGGGTCGCCGCCCTCGACCTGGTCCCAGCGCAGCCGGTCCAGCCCGCAGAAGACGAAGGTGAGGTCCCGGCGGGAGATGTTCCAGGCGGGCATGCCGCGCGCGGTCATGGTGTAGGCCCGCTCGCCGTCCTCGGGCAGCAGGCGCCCGGGCACGGTCACGGTGGCGCCGACGTCGACGAGGTCCACCTCCTGGGGCGGCCAGTAGGCCACCCAGGGGACGTGGCGCAGCACAGGCCCCAGGAACGACGGCGCGATGGCCAGCGCCGCCGCGAGGCCCCACAGCCGCGTCCGGACCCGGGCCCGCGCGGTGGCGGGGAACATGAAGGGCGGCTTGACGAGCACCGCCGCCAGCGCCCCGCCCGCGAAGCCGCCGACGTGGGCGTAGTGGGAGACGTTCTCGCCGGCCAGGGTGCCCGCGAACAGCACCACGAAGATGGCCAGGTTGCCGTAGCCGTAGAACGCCCGGTGCCGGCTGGGCATGGTGTCGCCCATGCGGAAGCCGATCGCGAGCTGCGCCCCCCACAGCCCGAAGCCCAGGATGGACGAGCCCACCACCGGGATGGGCTGGAGGATGGTGACCGCCGCCACCCCGCCCAGCAGCGCGGCCGCCGCGACCACCGCGTAGCCCGTCGGCCCCAGCGCCCGCTCCACCCGGTACCCGGCGTAGCCCAGCACCGCGAGGTTCGGGAAGAGGTGGGTGGGCCCGGAGTGGACGAGCTGGGAGCCCCAGGGCGACCACCAGGCCCCGTCGAACAGGAGCGGCTCGAAGCCCACCGCCGAGCGCCCGTACAGGTTCAGCACCCACAGGGCCTGCGCCCGGAACGCGCCGCCGACGATCATGAGCCCGATCTGGAGCAGGCCCGCCGCCAGCACCACCGCGGTGACCGCCGTGGACGCCCAGGGCAGCGGCCCCCGGAGCAGGTGGCGCACAAACCCGGCGTTGGGGGACTCGAAGGCCTCGGCGAGCTGCGGCAGGGCGCCGAGGGGCACGAAGTCCTCGCCGGTCCATGGCGCGTAGGACAGCTCCGCGTCGGCGAGCACCCGCCCCTGGCGGATGTCCTCGTCCAGATCCGCGAGGTCCACCGGGTGGACTTCGCCGTCGACTCTCAGCTGAGGGAGCTTCTGCACCCTGGAAGGGTACCGCTTCGGCGTCACGGTCACGTCAAGCCCCTGACAACGGCGGCCCCCGCGGGGTTCCCCTCGGCTGGCGCGGGCGCGCGGGCCCCGGATACACTCCTCAAGATGGCTCTCCCTACCGACACCAGCGCTGTCCGGCGTCTGCTGGACCGCTACCGCCGCGACGACGCCCGCGACGACTTCACCGCGCTGGGCGACCGGCTCGCCCGCGAGGCCCCGGCGCGCGCTCTGGCCCTGTGCCTCCCCAACGCCACCGCCAAGGCGCGGCGGGCGCTCCTGCGGGTGGACGAGTCGGACCTGCTGCTGCGCCCCTGCTTCGGCGCGCCGGGCACCACCCTCACCCTGCGCAGCCGCGAGGGCCTGCGCACCCTCCTGCACCTGGGCCCCCAGCTCGGGCCGGGGTTGGTGCGCCTGGTTGTGGTGGCCGGGGTGGGGCAGGACGGGCTGGCCGAGGTGCTCACCCGCCTGCCCCTGGACAGCCTGATGTCGCTGCGGATGGAGGGCCAGGGCCTGCGCAGCCGCCAGCCCGTCATCTTCGAGGACCACGACAACGTCGTCCACCTGCGCATCACGGGCGATGATCCGGTCATCCGGGCCGTCGCCGCGCTGCCGGCGCTGCGGGACCTGCGGCTGTGCGACAACCGCATCGGCCCCGCCGGCGCGCGCAGCTTGTCCACGTTGGCGAGCCTGCGGCGCCTGGACCTGCGGGGCAACGCCCTGGGCGACGAGGGCGCGATCGCGCTGTCCACCCACCTGGGCCTCCAGGATCTGCGGCTGGAGGACAACTGCATCGGCCCGGCGGGCGCCCTGGCCATCGCCACCATGCAGAACCTCACCTTCCTCGATCTGAGCCGCAACCCCGTGGGCGAGGCGGCCATCGCCGCGCTGAGCGCCATGCCCGGCCTGGACGGGCTGCGGGTGGAGGGCTGCACGGGGCCGCACACCGTCCGCACCCGCCTGCTCCACCTCGGCGACTGACATGCCCAAGCGCGGCTCCGACGGCTTCACCCCGGCCAGCCTGGGGGCGCTCGCGGCGCTCATGGGCGTCTACGTCTTCGTCTTCATCCGGTGGAACCACCTGATCGACTGGGCGCTGGGCATGGACTGGCTGCTCGCGGTCATCTGGATCACCATGACCGGGCTGCTCGTCTGGAACGTCGACCCCAAGCGGGACCTGCCCCTGGTGCTGGTGGCCGCGTGCGGGGGGCTGGTCATCGAGTGGTGGGGCACGAACACGCGGCTGTGGGAGTACTTCACCCGGGAGCGCCCGCCCCCCTGGATCATCCCGGCCTGGCCGGTGGCGGCGGTGGCGGTGGACCGCCTCGCCCTGATGCTGGACGCGCGGCTGCCGTCCCTGCCCAAGGGGGTCCTGGCGGCGGCCTACTGGACGATGGTCCCCGCCTTCGTGGTGGGCATGGGGGCCTTCCTGTGGCCCAGCGTGCACGAGACCTCGTCCAAGGTGGTGCTGGCGCTGATGGTGGGGGTGACGCTGACGCCCGGGGCGCTGCGCCGGGACGTGGTGCTGTTCTTCGCGGGCGCGGGGCTGGGCGTCTTCCTGGAGTACTGGGGCACCAGCCGGGCGTGCTGGACCTACTACACCGCTCAGGTGCCCCCGCCAGTGGCGGTGGTCGCCCACGGCTTCGCCTCGCTGGCCTTCGCCCGGGGCGTGGCGCTGGCGGGCTGGGCGACGGGGCTCGCGCCCGCGGCCCCCCAGGCGGCCTCCTGAGCGGCGGTGTCGGCGCTGTCCTGAGTGTCGCCGGGGTAGTTCACCACGGCCTTCAGCTCGCAGCCGCCCAGCAGGGCGAGGCTCCACAAGGCCCACCGCATCGGCATCACGGACGTTCGCTCAGCGGGGGATAGACCAGCGAGAGCCCCGCGGTCAGCTCGAACGGGGACAGGAGCGCCACGGGCTCGTCGGCGACCCGCACCTCGATGCGGCGCAGGTCGGCCTGGGCGCGCACGCCAGGCACCACCGAGAGCAGCTTGCCCAGCGGGACAGCGAAGCCGGCCTCCACCCCCAGGGTGGGGATGTAGACCGCGTCCACCGGGCCCCACGGGCCGTGGAATCGGCGCATGGCCAGCCCGCCGGTGACCCCCAGGCCCGGCGCCCAGGCCCCGCGCGACCACCACCAGGCGCCGACGTCCAGGCTCCAGCTCCTGAAGGTGCGGGCGTCGCCGACCTCGCGCATCTCCCGGGGGGAGCTGTAGGTGACGCCGCCCCCGAGCTGCAGCCCGCTGGGCCGGGTGATCCCACCGCGCAGCAGCACGCTCTCCGCGATCTGGGTGGAGGCGCGCAGGTCCAGGTGGACCCCCACCTGCACCCAGGCGGGGCCGGGCACCGTGCGGGCCTCCGGCTCCGCGTCCGGCCCTTCCTGAGCAGCGGCCCCCCCGATCAGCAGCAGGGCGGCCAGCCAGCCCATGACTCAGACCTCGAACAGGATGCGCTCGGGGGCCTCGACCAGCTCCTTGATGCGCACGAGGAAGCTGACCGCCTCGCGTCCGTCGATGATGCGGTGGTCGTAGGACATCGCCACGTACATCATCGGGCGCAGCACGATCTGGCCGTCGACCCCCACCGGGCGGCTCTGGATGGCGTGCATGCCCAGGATGCCGACCTGGGGGGGGTTGAGGATGGGGGTCGACATCAGGGACCCGAACACGCCGCCGTTGGACAGGGTGAAGGTGCCGTCGGCGAAGTCATCGGGGGTGAGCTTGTTGTCGCGGGCCCGGACGGCCAGCGCCGCGATGGCCTGCTCGGTCTGGGCGAAGCTGAGGCGGTCGGCGCCCTTGACCACCGGGACGACCAGGCCCTTGGGGCCGGAGACGGCGACGCCGATGTTGTAGTAGCGCTTGTAGACGATCGAGTCGTCGCGCAGCTCGGCGTTGACCGCCGGGTACTCCTTGAGCGCCTCGATGGCGGCCTTCACGAAGAAGGACATGAAGCCGAGCTTGATGCCGTAGCGGGCGACGAAGCGGTCCTGGTACTGCTTGCGCAGGGCCATGACGCGGCTCATGTCGATCTCGTTGAAGGTGGTCAGCATCGCGGCGGTCTGCTGGGCCTCGACGAGGCGGCGGGCGATGGTGCGGCGCAGCGGCGACATGCGCACGACCTCGACCAGGGCGTCGTCGTCCGTGGGCGCGGCGGGGGTGGCCGGGGCGACCGGGGCCGGGGCGCTCTGGGTGGCGGCGGCGCGCACGTCCTTGCTCAGGACGCGCCCTCGGGTGCCGGTGCCCTCGACGGCGTTGATGTCCACGCCGGACTGGGAGGCGGCCTGGCGGGCGGCGGGGCCGCTCTGCTTCTTGCCGCTGGCGGCGGGAGCCTCGGCGGGGGTCTGGGCGGACGCCTCGGCGGGCTCGGCGGGGCCCTCAGCGGGGTCCAGCCGGGCGACGGCGGCGCCGATCTCGATCTCGTCGCCCTCCTCTGCGAGGTGCTCGGTGACCACGCCGCCCTCGGGGGCGGGGACCTCCATCGAGGCCTTGTCGGAGTCGATCTCCAGGACGGGCTCACCCGCGGCGACGAACTGGCCCACCGGCACGATCCAGCGGGCGACGAAGACCGTGGTGATCGACTCACCGACCTGGGGGATCACGACGTCCACAGACATGACATCTCCATCTTGGCGGACCTGGGGCCCGAGCAGGGCACCACTTTACCGATCCGGGGTTGGTTTACAAGGCGATCCGGGAGGGGGGTCTAAGAGGCGAACGTGGCGTCCAGGATCGCCGTCAGCTCGCGCTGGTGCGCGCTGTGGGAGCCGGCGGCGGGGGACGCGGCGGGCTTGCGGCCGATGTAGCGGGGCTGGCGATCCCGGGGGAGCTGCTCGCGCAGCCAGTCGCAGTAGACCGGCCAGGCGCCCATGTTGCGGGGCTCCTCCTGACACCAGACGACCTCGGCCCGGGGGAAGCGGTTCACCTGGGCGTCGATGAGGTCGCGGGGGTAGGGGTAGAGCTCCTCGACCCGGACCAGCGCCACGCCCTTGTCCTCGCGCTGGCGGCGCTCGGCCAGCAGGTCGTAGTAGACCTTGCCCTGGCAGAGCGCGACCCGCCGCACCTCCGCCGGGTCGAGGTCCTCGTGCTCCGGGATGACCGGCTGGAAGGCGCCCTCGGCGAGGTCCTCCAGGTTGGAGATGCAGTCGGGGTGCCGCAGCAGCGACTTGGGGGTGAAGACGATCAGCGGCTTGCGCACCCGGCGCAGCGCCTGACGCCGCAGGAGGTGGTAGAAGTTGGCTGGGGTGGTGCAGTTGGCGAGCTGGATGTTGTCCTCGGCGCAGAGCATCAGGTAGCGCTCGATGCGGGCGGAGGAGTGCTCGGGGCCCTGGCCCTCGTAGCCGTGGGGCAGGAGCATCACGAGGCCGGAGCAGCGGTTCCACTTCTGCTCCCCCGCGACGATGAACTGGTCGATGATGACCTGGGCGCCGTTGGCGAAGTCGCCGAACTGGGCCTCCCAGAGGACCAGGGCGTCGGGGTAGTCCAGGGTGTAGCCGTACTCGAAGCCCAGCACCGCGGCCTCGGACAGCATGGAGTCCATGACCTGGAAGCGGGCCTGGCCCTCGCGCAGGTGGTCCAGGGGGAAGATCTCGCGCCCGTCGGTGATGTCGGTGAGCACGGCGTGGCGGTGGGAGAAGGTGCCGCGGCCGGAGTCCTGGCCGGAGAGGCGCACGCGGGAGCCGCCGACCACCAGCGTGGCGTAGGCGGCCTGCTCGGCCTCGGCCCAGCTCACCGGCCGCTCGCCCCGGGCGACCTCGCGGCGCTGCTTGAGCAGGCGCTTGATCTTGGCGTGGGCGTGGAAGCCGGGGGGCAGGGTGTTGGCGTCGATGAGGAGCTGGCGCAGCGCGTCGAGCGGGAAGGTGGTGTCGCAGGGGTCGCGCAGGGTGCCGCCGACGTGCTGGCGCCACAGCCGCCCCATGTCGGAGGTGGTGTTGCCGATGTAGGAGTCGTAGTGGACGTCCCCGTCGGAGCTGCGCTCCATGCGCTCGCGGGACTCCCCGAAGATGGCGTCGACCTCCTCCTGGGTGAGGTCGCCGGAGGCCACCAGCTTCCGGGCGCAGACCTGGCGCGGGGTGGGCCGCGAGCGGATCTCGTCGTACATCAGCGGCTGGGTGAAGCTGGGCTCGTCGCCCTCGTTGTGGCCGTGCTTGCGGTAGCAGTACATGTCGATGACGACGTCGCGGTGGAAGCGCTGCCGCCACTCCACGGCCACCTGCACCGCGGCCGCGACCGCCTTGGCGTCCTCGCCGTTGACGTGGAAGATGGGCACCGCGAGCATGCGGGCCACGTCGGTGGCGTAGGGGGTGGAGCGGGCCTCGTGGGGGGGGGTGGTGAAGCCGATCTGGTTGTTGACGATGACGTGGATGGTGCCGCCGCTGCGGTATCCGGCCAGATCCGAGAGGTTGAGGGTCTCGGCCACCAGGCCCTGGCCGGCGAAGGCCGCGTCGCCGTGCAGCAGCAGGGCGAGGCCCTTGCGGATGTGGTCCTTGTCCTCGCCGGCGCCCTCGGTGTAGAGGTAGCGGTCCTGCTTGGCCCGGACGCGGCCCTCGACCACCGGGTTGACCGCCTCCAGGTGGGAGGGGTTGAAGGCCAGGGAGAGGTGGACCTTGTCGCCCCGGATGGTGACGGGATCGCTGGAGTAGCCCAGGTGGTACTTCACGTCGCCCGAGCCCTGGAACGAGCTCAAGGGGGTGTCCTCGAACTCCCGCACGATCATCTGGGCGGGCTTGTCCATGATGTTGGTGAGCACGTTCAGCCGGCCGCGGTGGGCCATGCCGATGATGATCTCCTTCACCCCGCTGGCCGCGGCGTGCTCGATCAGCAGGTCCAGCAGCGGGATGAGGGGCTCGGCGCCCTCCAGGGAGAAGCGCTTGGTGCCGGGAAACCGGGTGTGCAGCATGCGCTCGAAGCCCTCGGCGTCGGAGAGCTTGCGCAGCACGCGCACCTCCTCGTCGTGGGTGAGCACCGGCTTGTCGTGGATGGTCTCCATGCGCCGCTGGAGCCAGAGCTTCTGGTCCAGGTCCTGGATGTTCATGAACTCCACGCCCAGGGAGTCGCAGTAGGCGCCATGCAGGCGGGCCAGGATCTTCCGCAGGGTGGAGACGCGGGGCTCGCCGAAGATGGGCGCGCTGTCGACCGGGGTGTCCAGGTCGCTGTCGCTGAGGCCGTAGTAGGACAGGGTCACCTCGGGGTGCTCGACCTGCTCGCGGCGCTGGAGGGGGTCGATGTCGGCGAGCATGTGCCCGCGCACCCGGTAGGCGTTGATGATCTGCGGGACCTTGGAGGCCAGCCGGATGTCCGCGCCCACCCCGGCGCTGGGGGCGGTGGCCCCGCCGGGGTTGAAGATGGAACGGTGGGTGAAGCGCGGGGTGCTGCCGGGCACGGGGCCGCCGTTCACCGGGTGGCCGTCGTCCAGCTCCTCGAACAGCTCGCGCAGCCAGGCGTCGACCGAGGCCGGTTCGGTGCGCCAGGCGGCGTACTGGGCGTCCAGGAAGGCGGCGTTCTCACCATTCAGCAGGCTGTTGATGTCCACGATGTCCTCAAACGGGCGTAGGGTCCCAAGGGGGAGGATCCTAGCACGTTCCCCCCCCGGCGGCCCCATCCGGCTGCGGGCGCGCCCGGGACACGATAGGGCTGAACATCCCCCCTCGGAGGCCCCCATGTCGATGACCGAGCAGGCGTTCCGCGCATTCGTCGGTGAGACCCTCGAACACCTCTTCGATCAGATCGATCGGCTGGACACCGACGACATCGATCCGGTGCTCTCCGACGGGGTGGTGAGCTGCGCCTTCGAGTCCGGCGGCACCTACGTGCTCTCCCAGCAGGTCCCGGTGCAGGAGCTGTGGCTCTCGGCGAACCTCACCGCGTGGCACTTCCGCTGGGACGGCTCGGCCTGGGTGGAGCGGGACACCGGCGAGCCCATGCTGCCGCTGCTCTCGAAGCTCTACGGCGACAAGCTCAAGATGCCGGTGGTGTTCAAGCCTCGCCGGTGACGGGCCGCAGGCGGTCCCAGGCCAGCTTCGCGCCGAACAGCATCGCGGCCACGGCGAACACCGTCGGCAGGATCTCCCCCCACGGCCAGGTCTCCGGCGGGTGGGTCTCGGTGTACTCCTTGAGCCAGGCGCCTGCGAACACCGAGACGACCACCTGGGGGAAGTTGCCCACCGCCGTGCCCGCCAGGAAGGCCGCGAAGCGCACCCGGGACACCCCCAACATGAGCTGCAGCGGCGGGCTGGTGAAGAAGAGGAGCCGCAGCAGGACCACCGTGCGGAAGCCGTTCTCGGCGAGGCGCTGGTCGTAGCGGGTCAGGCGCTCGGGCAGGCGCTTGCGGACCCAGCTCCGGGCCATGAAGCGGGCGAACCCATAGGCGGTGAGGCCGCTGCCGATGGAGGCCAGCCAGCCGAGCGTCACCGCCACCGCCGGAGGCCACACCATCGCGGCGGTGAGCAGGAAGAGGTGGATGGAGATGCCCAGCGGCTGCATCAGGGAGGCCGCGACCACATACGCCAGCGCCCCCCAGGGCCCGGCGGCGATCAGGAGCTGGCGGGCGGACTCGGGATCCAGGTTCTCGTAGGCCCCGGAGACCCACAGCCCCACGGCCCCCGCGCCGAGGAGCAACAGCAGGGCGATCTTGGCGAAGGTCGTCTTGGACATGGTCTCTTCAAGACGTAGCCGATCGCGACACCATCGCCCATCGCGCAGCGGCGTCGCGCCGGGGGCCACGATACAGCCTGTCGATGCAGCTCTTCCTCGCGCAGACCTCCACACCCCTGGGCGCCATGACGGCCATCTCCAGCGCCGCAGGGGTCGTCGCCCTCGACTTCGAGGGCCACACCCCCACCTTCAGCGACGCGACCTTCCATGAGGGCGATCCCCACGGCGTCATCGCGGCGCTGGATGCGTACTTCGGGGGCGCGCTCGACGCGCTGGAGGACCTGCCGGTGGACCCGCAAGGCACCGACTTCCAGCAGCGGGTGTGGGCCGCGCTGCGTGGGGTCCGCCCCGGGCGCACGACCAGCTACGGCGCGCTGGCGGCGGCGCTGGGCTCCCCCGGCGCGTCCCGGGCGGTGGGGGCGGCCAACGGGGCCAACCGCGTCGCCCTCATCATCCCCTGCCACCGGGTCGTGGGCGCCGACGGCAGCCTGACCGGCTACGCGGGCGGGGTGTGGCGCAAGCGCTGGCTCTTGGAGCACGAGAGCGGGCGGGCGCAGGCGACGCTGGGGTTCTGATCCAGCGCACCCCCCTCTCCCGCCGAAACGGGCTACATCTCTTCGGTTGAACGCCCGGAGGCACCCGTGCTCCCCCTTCTCCTGCTGACCGCCTGCTGGATGTGGAAGTCCCCTGACGAGCTGCGCGAGCAGGAGGTCCGCATGGACATGGAGGACCACTACGCCCAGGTCAGCGCCGCCCGGGACGCGATCATCGCGGGCGACGCCGCCACCGCCGTGGACAACCTGGAGACCCTGCGGGCCCGCCTGCCGGTGCCGCAGCTCCCCGAGGACCTCGCCCGCGCCGAGAAGTCCCTGGGCAAGGCCCTCGCTCCGGCCCGGTCCGGCGCCGACCTCACGGCCACCGCGGCGGTGGTCGCCGACGCCAGCGCCGCCTGCGGGGACTGCCACCAGGCCGCCGGGGTGCAGATGCTCCAGGACCCCG
The DNA here is from genome assembly GCA_020632795.1 of Alphaproteobacteria bacterium. Classification (GTDB taxonomy): domain Bacteria; phylum Myxococcota_A; class UBA796; order UBA796; family CAJQPC01; genus JACKEV01. Next base: position 168,007 of record JACKEV010000012.1, on the reverse strand, counting down.
CCCCACCCCCGGCCACCGCCATGCTGCGGCACCAGTGGGCGGCGGAGCGGCTGTGGGAGGGCCTCGTCGCCCCCTCCGAGGACGCCCTGCGCGCGGGCTGGGAGGCGCTGGTCGAGACCCCCATGCTGCCCGCCGAGCTGGGCGAGGCCGCCAGCTCTCCTGAGGTCGTCGCCCTGGAGGCCCGGGTCCATCAGCTCGCCGGCCGGGTGGCCGCCCACGGCACCCCCCGAGCGGCCCGGGCCGAAGCCTACGGCGAGCTGATGGCCACCTGCGCGGCCTGCCACGCCGCGACGGGCGGGGGACCAGCGCAACCGTAGACGGGATACGGACATTTCATGTCCGTCCTCCGCATCGACCCCGCCCCCCGCTACACCTGCACGACCTGCGGCGACTGCTGCCGCAGCCCCTGGGCGGTGCTGATGCCCGCGCACGAGGCCGAGGCCCTGCGCGCCCGAGACCTCGCCGCCCTGGGCCGCGCCCCCGACGCCTCGGTGATCCCCGGCCCGGCGGGCCTCTGGCAGCTCGCCAAGGCCCCCGGCTCCACCGCCTGCGTGTTCCTGGACGACGACCGGCTCTGCGCCATCCACAAGGCCTGGGGCGAGGCCGCGAAGCCCACCCCCTGCCGGCGCTTTCCGTTCCTGCACGTCGCCTCGGACGAGCACGTCTGGGTCACCGCCAACTACGGCTGCAAGGCGGTCTCCGAGGGCCGGGGGGCGCCGATCACCGCCCAGGCCGAGGCCATCGCCGCGCTCTTCCCCAAGGACATCGGCGAGGCCGACCCGGACGCCGACACGGTCTATCCCCTCACCCCCGCCGTGGACCTGGACACGGCGTCCCTCGACGCGCTGCTCGACCGGCTGTTCGCGGCCATGGGGGACCGCCTCTCCCACGCCATGCGCCAGCTCGCCCTCTTCGCGGCGCAGGCCCCCGAGATCCCCACCCCGTCGGCCCTTCAGCAGACGCCGCCGCAGCGCGCCCCCGGCCCGGTGCGCTACGCCTTCGCCCTGACCCTCTACGCCGATCTGGTGGACCAGAGCCGGTTCTGGGACCGCCTGCGCGGGATCTGGGTGCTGCCGCGGGTGCTGGGCTTCGGGCACGTCTACCGCAGCCGCCTGCTGGACGCCCCGGTGTCGATGCGCGCGGTGGCCGCCCACCCCGGCGCGCTGCCCGCCGCAGGCGAGGCGCTGCTCATCGAGGTGATGCGCTCCCGGCTGCGCAGCCGGCGGGTGTTCAAGGACGTGCCCTCGGCGGTCTCCGGCATCACCCGCCTGCTGCTGCAGATCGACGCGGTGCTCTACTTCGCCCGGGCGCTGGCGACGGGCCGGGACATCACCGAGGACGACGTGCGGCGGGCGCTGCGCACCGTCGAGCTGTACATCGCCAACCAGGCGGTGGTCTCCGCGCTCAGCCGGCTGGACCCGAGGTTGGCGGGCTTCCACGCCGACCCGGCGGTGGCGCTGGGGGCGGCGGAGCTGTTCGCGGTGTGAGGGTCAGGGACCGCAGATCCGGTCCATCTCCGCCCACAGCGCGTCGCACAGGCCGGGCCGGAACGCCGCCTCCCGGAACGCAGGGTGCTCGCGCCGGTACATCTTCAACAGCCCGCGGTTCCGGTCCCGCACGCAGGAGCGGAGGTTGCTGAGGCGATCGGCGGCCTTGACCACCAGGGCGATGGCGCGGGGGTCGTCTGCCGGGACCGCCGCGAGCTTGGCGTGGGTGGCGGCCTTGCGGGCCTTGCGGTTGGGGCCCGCGCAGTCGGTGACCAGAGCGACGCAGGCCGCGACGTGGACCCCGAAGCGCTCGGCGACCTGGCCCTCGGTGACCGGGGTGTCCTCGACGATGTCGTGCAGGTAGCCCATGACCCGGGCCTCGACGCCGAAGGGGGTCAGGGTCGCGGCGACCTGATCGAGGTGGACGACGTAGGGGTGCTCGCCATAGCGCTGGTCGCCGTGGGCCTCCATGGCCCAGGCGCGGGCCTCGACGACGCGGGGGTCCATCAGCCGTCCACCTCGGAGCTGTTCTCGATGCGCGCCGAGCAGGGGAAGGTGATGCCGAGCTGGGCCTCCGCCGCCGCGCAGCCGGAGCCCTCGCAGGTGGCCTCCAGCCCGACCTGGACGTTGACGTGGCGCTCGTCCACGAAGGTGCCGGCGGGGCTCTCGGTGACGGTGAGGGTGGCCTGACCGCCGCCGATGAGGTCGGACCGGGCGCTGGACTCGCAGGAGAAGTCGTGGTCGTCCAGGGTACACAGCAGCCGCTCGGCGCCCTCTTCGTCCCCCAGCACGTAGAACGTGGCCTCGTTGAAGAGGGTCAGGGTGAAGCCGTACACCTCCTGGGCGGTGTCCTCGGCGTCGGGGGTGAAGAAGCCGCACTCGTCGAGGGGCACGGTCTGCGCGATCACCGACCAGTGGCCCTCCGCGGGGGCGAAAGCCTCGGGCGGCGTGCTGTCGTCGCTCGCGTCCTTGTCCCCGCAGGCGACCGCCAGGGGGAGCAGCAGCAGAGTCCGTCTCATGGTCTCCTCCATCTTCAGGATTCCTCCGGGATCCGGGACCCGCCACCGGACGCGGGGCTTCCCTGCTTCAGCGCAGCCCGAAGCGGGTGCCCACCGAGAGCCACGCCGCGAGGGTTCGATCCGCCTCGAACGCTGGTTCCTCGCCCCGATCCAGGGCGACGGGCACGCCGTAGAGGGCCGCGCCGCTGATCTCGATGATGCGTCCCACCGGCACCGTGGCCCGCAGGCCGACGGTCGGGTGCCAGGGGAACAGGAACCCGCCGGTGGCCTGCACCCAGGGCACGCCCACCGCCACATAGGGGTGGGTGCGCAGGCGAACCTCGCCGTCTCCGCTGGGGACCGCGTGCCAGGCGCCCAGCGGCAGCAGCAGGTCGACCCCCGCCGCGCCCGCCAGCATGCCCCGGCGGGCCGAGAGCGCCACGCCAAGCACAGGCGCGCCGGCGTTCACGGTGCTGCGCTCGTAGGGGGCCGCACCCGGCTGGGCCAGGAACCAGTTGCCGTCGTACACCCAGCCCCCGCCGACGCGGGCGTGCAGGTTCAGCCAGGGCTCGTCCGGACCGTCGCCAGCGGGCGCGCCCAGGAGCATCACGTCCGAGCCGGAGACCTCGTACAGCAGCACGTCCTTCTTGCCCTGGACCGCCAGCACCACCGGCTGCTCCAGCGCGGCCAGCCGGTCGGGCACGCCCTCGGGCAGGACCGCGTTGGGGGGCTGGGTGGCCAGGAGGGCGGTCATGCCCATCAGGTCGGCCGCCATCGCGGGCACCTCGACCTCCAGCTCGGCGCCGGACGACAGACGCGCGGCCTGCCGGGCGAGGATCACGCCGTCCTGCACCACCGCGATCCGGTGCTGGCCGGGGGGCACATAGACCCGGGGCCCGGGGTCGGGGGCCCGACCGTCCACCACCAGAGCCGCCCCCGGGGGCAGGTCGGCGGCATGGATCGTGGCCTTGGGGGCCAGGCGAACCTGGGCGCGGGCCTCGTCGAAGGCGCGCAGCTCGTCCTGCCCGGGGATCTCGTCCGCGTCGAGCGTGTGGTCCGGGTCGAGGGCGACGGCGTCCACCCAGGGCTTGACGAGCACCTGGCCGTTCATCTCCACCCGGTAGGGCGCGGCGGCAGGGTCGTCGGCGAGCTGGTCCTGGAAGTAGCGCTGCACGGCGAAGCCCTGGAACAGGAGCGCCCGACGCAGCAGGTCCCGGTCGGCCTCGTCGCGGACCACGGAGATGTCGGAGATCACCGCGTCGAGGCGGCTCATGATCTGCAGCTCGCCGTCGAACTCGTCGGCGAGGGGGCGCACCGCCTCCAGCTCGGCGTCCAGCCGGGCGAGGGCCTGGGTGTCCGCCATCGAGAAGTCGCGGGTCGGGAAGGCCCGCTCCAAGGGGGTGTCCCGGAGATCAGGGCGCAGCGTGGGGTCGGCCTCGACGTCGAGCCGGAGCAGGGAGCCGCCGGCCCAGGCCGGGGCGAGCAGCATCAGGAGCGTCAGCGACATGCGAGGGTGTCTCCTTCAACGGCGCAGGTGACCCCCTTGGGCTGGTCGACCATGAGGCTGGCGGTGTAGTCCGCCCCGTCGATCGTGGCGGTGACCACGCAGGTCCCGGCGGGCAGGTCGCGCACGAGCGCGGAGCTGGCGCCGCTGGCGTCGCGGTCGCCGCAGCGGGCGCGCACCTTGGAGGCCCCGTTGACCGTGACCTTGACCGCCCGCAGCCGGGGCGCGTCCGGGTTGACGGGGGGCGTGTCGGGGGCGGCGCTTCCGTCGTCCTCCGGCGGCGGGGCCTTCGGCGGATCGACCTTGGATGTGGCCGATGGCGTGGGGGTCTCCGACGGGGGCGCCTCCGCGGGGGGCGACGCGACGGGCGGATCGGCGGGGAGGTCCTCGGGCGGCGCGTCCGCCACGGCGGGCGCGTCGGACGGCGCCTCCACCGGCGGCGGGGTCGGCTCCGGGGGAGCGGTGATCATCGCCGGGCCGGGCGGGACCAGCTCGCCGGGCGGCTGGGTGTCGGAGGGCGCGGGCTTGATCAGCGCGTAGCCCACCAGGGCGACCAGCAGGGCCACCGCCACGGCGATGGCGGCCACCACGCCGCGCCCGCCGGAGGGGGCTGGCTCGTCCCACTCCGGGCGCTCGGGCTCCAGCGCCCCGGAGGCGATGAGCCCGTCGGAGATGGCGGTGGTGGCGCCGTCGTCGACCAGGGCGGCCAGCGAGGGGGCCCGCACATCGGTGGCCGCGAACTCGTCGGAGCTGCCACGCTGGGCGATGAAGGTCGCCATCGCGTCGGCCTGGCTGGTGGTGAACGCCTCCTCGGAGAGGGTGCCGTCGACGGGGTGGCTCTCGTCCCCCAGGAGCTGGGCGACCCGGGGCACGAAGCGGGCGGCGAAGCCGTGGACGTCCTCGCCGGGGATGCGGCGGGTCAGCTCGCGGAGGCGCTCGGCGACGTCGGCGGCGGTGGGGCGGTCGCCCACGTCGTAGGCGAGGGTCTCGGAGATGAGCTGCACCACGGGCTCGGCGGCCTCGGCTGCGGAGCCCTCCCCCAGCTTGACCCGCAGGCGGGCCTGGGCGAGCCGGAGCTGGTTCTGCTGCTGGTCCGGGGCCAGCTTGACCCGGCCGAAGGTCTCGCCGAGCAGCAGCTCGTAGAGCACCACGCCCAGGGCGTAGACGTCCCCCGCGGCGGTCTCGGGCTCGCCCAGCAGGCGCTCGGGCGACATGTAGCCCACCGAGCCGTAGCGGACGCGGCCGGTCTTGGCCTCGCGCTCCTCGAACTCGGCGCGGGCGATGCCGAAGTCGAGGACCTTGATCTCCCCCTGCTCGCTCAGGCGCACGTTGGAGGGCTTGATGTCCCGGTGGACCACCCGCAGGGGCTCGCCCTGGGCGGTGACCCCGGTGTAGGCGCTGTCCAGGGCCAGCGCCATCGCGCGCACGATCTCCACCGCCGCGAGGGGGGGGACGTCCTCCTCGGCCTTGTGGGTGGCCTGGAGGATGGCCTCCAGGTCCGCGCCGGGGACGTGCTCCATGACCACGGCCCACCGGCCGTCGACCCGCACCAGATCGTCGACCTGGACGATGTGTCGGTGGCGCAGGCGGCCGAGCAATCGGGCCTCGTCGCGCAGGCGGCGCCCGGCGTCGGAGCGGTCCCCCACCTCAGGCCGCAGGAGCTTGAGGGCGACCTCCTTCTTGAAGCCGCCCAGCGACTCCATCTCGGCCAGATAGACCGTGCCGAAGGCGCCGCTGCCCAGCTCGCGGATGAGGTTGAACCGGCGTCCTGCGCCCATGGTCAGCCGCCGGTGTCGTCGTCGGAGCCGTAGCCTGCGCCGCCGCCCTGGCAGTCCAGGTTGCCGTCGCCGTCGGTGTCGGACTCGTCGATGCGGACCTCGACCACGTCCACTGCGATGCCCGGCAGCGGGACATGGGTGTTGTCCACCAGCTCGGCCTCGAACGCGTAGGTGGTGTTCGGGTCGGGGTTCTGGTCGGAGACGTCGACGAAGCCATAGGGCTCACCGAGCGCGACCACGCCCCCGCCGAGGCCCGCCGGCAGGTTGAGGTGCCAGTGGCCCTCGCCCTCGGTCGGCTCCAGCTCGCTCTCGTAGAAGCCCGGGTTGAGGGTGAGGTTGTCGATGTCCACCGAGACCATGAAGCTGTTGCACAGCACCACGTCCGCGCTGGAGATCGGGAAGATGAAGTCGATGGACGGCGTCTTGCTGCCCCCGCTGTCCGAGTTGTAGGGCGGCGGCTCGCAGCCGAGCAGGAGCCCGAGCGCGGTGAAGGCCAGCGAAAGTCGTGCGGGTCTCGTTGTCATCGGCGGAAGTATACCGCGTCGAAGGCGCCCGGACGAATCAGCGGATCCGGACCATGCACTCGGCCGGGAGGACGTGGGCGTCGGCCTGCGGTCTCAGAGCGGCGTAGGCGTGGGCGCAGACCACCTCACCGCCATGATCGAGCACGAGCTGGCGGGTGTTGCGCAGGGTCCAGCCCGGCGCCAGCTCGTAGACGCAGAAGACCGCCACGCGGACCTCGTCGAGGTCCTCCTGGGCTTCGATGAAGCGCCGGACCCGCTCGGTGGGGCCCACCCCCCGCCAGCCGAGGCCGAAAGCGGGGGTGCCCAGGACGAGGCCGTCGAACGAGGCCAGGTCGACCTCCGGGGGCGTGTCGCCGATCTCGAGCAGGGTGACCTCGAACGCGCGATCCTCCAGACGCTGCTTGAGGTCCGGCACGACGCGACCGCACAGGCCGCGCGTGTCGTCGTAGGCGATCAGGAGCCGGAGTGGTTTGAAGGGCATGTTCAGCCGGGTTCAAGGGCATAACGGGTTGGTGAACATTGGGTCAACGGGCCACCCCCCGGGGGAACAGTCGCTTGACCGGAGCGGGATGACCAGTAAAGACCAAGGGACCCCGGACTCCAGGCAACGGAGGAACCTCTCATGAGCCGATGGCTCGTCTCCCAAGGGGACCGGCAGTTCACGGTCCAGGATCTCGAGGAGCTCAAGCAGCTCGCGGACAAGGGCGAGCTGTCCTCGACCGACATGATCCAGCCCCCCGGTGCAGCCGACTGGCTCTACGCCTCCGAGATCCCGGAGCTGAAGGGCCGCCTCAAGTCAGCTGGCGGCGGCCACGACGACTACGACGACCTGCCGAAGTCCACCAACACCACCCCCATCCTGATCGCGCTCCTGCTGGTCATCCTCGGCGGGGGCTACGGCGCCTGGCACTACTACAACCAGCTCCCCCAGGAGGGTGAGCTGGATCTGCTCGGCGAGGGCGGGCTGGCGATGACCGAGATGCTCATCACCCAGCCCGACGCGCCGCTGTACGACAAGCCCGACGGCTCCATCAAGTCCACGCTCGACAAGGACTCCGAGGTGGCCATCCTGGGCAAGCGCGGGGACTGGTACCACGTCTCCAACGACGTGGGCGCCGAGGGCTACGTCAAGGCCGACCACGTCGTGCCGGCGTACTTCTTCGCCGGCAAGGAGACCCGGGACGACTACGACCCGCTCTACAACCCCGACCGCTACATCTCGGTGAAGAACGCGAGCTGGCTCCAGCTCGACCAGCGCAACGAGGCGCTCACCATCTTCCAGTTCCTGCTCAAGAACGACTCCAAGTTCATCATGACAGACGTCGTGCTGCTGGCCACGGTCAAGGACGCCAGCGGCAAGGAGCTGGAGAAGGTCGAGATCCCCATCGAGGGCCACATCCCGCGCTACGAAGCCGTGATGGTGGGCACCCTGGCCCCCGAGCAGCGCGACGGTGAGAAGCGCCTGATGACCACCGCGATGTTCGACGAATTGGTCAAGGACGACGAGGAGCTGAACCTGCGCTGGTCCGACGGCGTCGAGGTCGAGATGGAGTCGACGGGCTTCAATGAGGCCAACATCGACATCCTCGAGGTCCGGGCGGTGCCGAACGACAGGAAGTAGGGGCGCTACCCTACTCCGCCGGCCGCCCCGACACCGCGTACTCCACCTTCGTCGGCGTGCGCGCGAAGCTCACCATGCTGGTGTCGAAGCGCGCCGAGGACCCGGCCTTGAGCACGTCGCCCTTGGCGTAGGTGGTGTCCACGCCCACGATGAGGCCCTCGGCGTCGCGGCCGACGATCTCGATCTCCACGAAGCGGGCGTCGACGCTGCCCTCGTTGAAGACCTTGCCCGTCGCCTTCCAGAACGAGCGGTCCTGGACCAGCGGGCCGGCCTCCACCCGCAGGCCCTCGACCTGGGTGGGCGTCCAGGTGGCCTTCTTGGGGACCACCTCGAACTCCATCGAGGCGAAGGGCGGGGGGTCGCTGACCAGGATGGAGATGGGCGTGCGCCCGCCGGGGGGCACCACGTCGCGGACCGCGTAGCCGTGGTCGGTGCCCACCTCGTCGCCCGCCTCGTCCTTGAGCACCACGACCACCTCGACCTTGTCGAGGGTCACCGTCCGGGTGGTGTTCTCGATCTCGCCGTAGACGTAGAAGGTGGTGCCCAGGCTCATGCGCGTGCTGTGCATGGTGAAGGTGGCGGCGGGCTCCTCGGGCGGGGCGACGTCGCTGCTGGTGGTGGAGGGCTCCACCCAGGTGATGGCCGGCGCGTCGGGCAGCGTGTACTCGGGCTCCTTGGGCTGCACGGCGACGACCGCGGAGGCCACCCCGATGGCGGTCATCACCGTGATGACGACGCCGCCGATCACCCACAGCGTCGTGCCCCCGGGCAGCACCGGGGGCTCCGGCTCCGGGGCGGGCATGCGGGTGGCCACCTGGCCGCTCATCTTGTAGCGGGTGCTGCAGAACGCGCAGGTGTGGATGCCGTGGTCATCCGGGGTGCTGGGGTCGTTGGCCCCGCAGCCGGGGCAGCGGATCGCGACGGTCGCCATATATGGAGACTATCCCGAACGGGAAACACGGAGTAGGTTCAGGCTGCCCCCACCGGACTGACCGGAGACCGTCACCATGTTGTTGCTTTGGCTCGCCTGCGCGACCCCCGAGCCCGCGGACCCCATCGACCTCACCACGCCCCTCGGGCCCGGCGAGGTCCGGGCCGGCGTCGTCACCGACCCCGACGCCCTGTTCGGCGGGATCTCCGCGGAGGGTCGGGTGGGCGACCTCAAGCTCTACAACGACCGCGCGCGGTTCATCATCCAGGGCCTGCGCCCCAGCAGCTACTACCTCCAGCAGCCCGGCGCGCTCATCGACGCCGACGTGGTCCGCCCCGAGGGCCAGCCCGGCCGCGATCTGGTGGATGAGTGGGCGGGCATGGTTGGCATCGCGCGCCTCCATGAGGTCGAGCGCATCGAGATCCTTGCTGACGGCACCGCCACGGGGCGCGCCTCGGTGCGGGTCTCCGGGCCGGAGTCTCCCATGGCCCTGGCCACCGGGGCGCTGGAGTACCCCGACCTGGTGCCCGACCTCGGCCTCTACATGCGCACCGACTACGTGCTGGACGCCGACAGCCCCCTGCTGGCCGTGGTCACCACCATCACCGCCACCGACGACGAGGCCACCTTCGCCCCGGGGGACCTCCTCATCGCGTCGTTGGACGCGAGCTGGAAGTGGACCCCGGGCGTCGGCCTGGACGAGCCCGACGCCACCACCCTGCCCTGGAGCGGCTTCATCGGTCAGCGCAACGAGGCGGCGCTGGGCCTCTTCCCCGCCCCCGGGACCGCGTTCGAGCTGGGTGCCGGCGCCAGCCTGCTGGCGTCGCTGGCCGAGGCGGCCATCGGCTTCGGCCCCACCGTCACCCTCCAGCCCGGCGAGAGCACCAGCTACGTGCGCTTCTACGGCGTCGCCCCCGACCTCGCCGCCCTCACCGACGCCTGGCTCGCGCTGAACGAGGTCGCCACCGAGACCCTGGAGGGCACCGTCACCGCCCCGGACGGCCCGGTGGCCGGCGCCTGGGTGAACGTGCTCGTCGACGAGGCGCCGTACACCCTGGCCATCACCGACGACGAGGGCCGCTGGTCCGCCGACGTGCCCACAGGCAGCGACCACCGGATCGTGGCCTCGGGCCTGGGCCCCGGGATGCACCGCAACATCGCCGAGGGCGCCCCGGACTACGGCCCCTACGCCGCCCCCGAGATCCGGGCGCGCGCCCTCACCGCCATCGCCGAGGGCGCCACCCCCATCCCCCTGGCCGAGGGGCGCGGCGTGGCCGCCGAGGACGACCCCGAGGCCCTGGCCGAGCCCGGCTGGCTGGCCCTGAGCGTCGACGACGGCCTGCCCTTCGAGGCCCGGGTGTCCTGGGCCGCCGGGGCGCCGAGTCGGGACCGCCGCCTGCACCCCAGCGCCCCCAACGGCCTCGCGGCGGTGGGCTGGGCGGTGGACGGCACGGTGCGTGTGCCGGTCGAGCCCGGCGACTACGACGTGCTCGCCTGGCGCGGCCTCCGCTATGAGCTGGACAGCGCCGAGGTCTCCGTCGCCGCCGGGGAGACCGTCTCGGTCGATTTCACCCTGCCCGCCGCCTACGACCCCGAGGGCTGGGTGGTCGCCGACCCCCACAGCCACGCCGCGCCGTCCAACGACGGCAACTGCACCATGACCGACCGCCTGCTGGTCGCCGCCGCCGTGGGCCTGGACCTCCACTTCGGCACCGACCACGACCACGTCGCCGACTACCGGCCCCTCCTCGGTCCGCTGGGCCTGGACGGGGTGCTGGGGAGCGTGGTCGCCGATGAGGTCAGCCCCGTGCCCCGCGGCCACGTCAACGCCTGGCCCCTGGAGAGCGTCGACGAGGAGCCCAACGGCGGCGCCTGGCTGTGGTGGAACGAGCTGGTGGACACCCTGGCCGATCAGAACCGCATCCTGCGCGACCGGCACGGGGACATCGTGCTCCAGATGAACCACCCCACCGACAACGGGGTCGCGGACATGGCGGGCTGGTCCCCGGGCACCTTCGCCGACCCGGACAAGTGGGTCGACGACTTCGAGGCGGTCGAGGCCCTCAACAGCGGGGACTGGGAGGACTACTTCGCCTTCTACCTCGACCTCATCAACCGGGGCGTGCTGGTGACGCCGGTGGGGGTCAGCGACGCCCACGGCCCGATGTCCGGGCACGTCGGCCACAGCCTCACCTTCCTGCGCACGACGGACACCTCCCCCGCCGGGCTGGTCGCGGCCATGCGGGCGCGGGGGACCATCGCGTCGATGGGGGCCTTCCTGGAGATGTCCGTGCCCCCGGGCACGCTGGTGACCGCCGGCACCTCCCTGGAGGTCCGTGCGCTGTCGCCGAGCTGGATCCGCACCGATCGCATCACCCTCTTCAAGGACGGCGAGCCCGTCGAGGTCGTCGAGGGCGACACCGCTTCGTTCCGCCTGACGTCGGCCACCGACGCCACCTACGTCGTGGTCGCCGAGGGCGACAGCCCGATGAGCCCCATCTGGTCGCGCACGCCGTGGGCGGCCTCCAGCGCCATCCTGCTGGACGTGGACGGAGACGGGTGGACGCCGCCGCTAGGGGGCTTCGAGTAGCACCGCCCCGCCGCTGATCGCCAGGTACGTCGTGGAGAGCTCGATCTCCAGCTCGGCGCGGTCGACGTTCGGCCAGTCCAGGGTGCCCTCGCCGTAGGTGTCCCAGCCATCGCTGGAGACGATCTCCACCCGGTCGGCCCAGGACTCGTGGGACCAGTGGTAGCCGTCGACCGGCGACATGGTGAGCTGCGCCCCGAGCATGCGCTGGGCGTCTGCGTCGTTGGGGTCGGTGTCGCAGGTCACCAGGAAGTCGACGTCGGAGAGCTGGCGGGTGAGCGTGACCGGGCAGCTCAAGCTGAACCGGTAGGTCTGCCCCCGGTACACCGCCGCCGCCTGCCCGGTGAACGTGCCGGCGAAGTCGCCGTTGGCGTCCACCTGACCGTCGCAGTCGTTGTCCCAGCCGTCGAAGACCTCGGTCGCCCCCGGGTAGACGCGGTCGTTGTCGTCGTCGCAGTCCTCTCCCCGGGGGAAGCCGTCGTGGTCGGCGTCGACGGGCCCGGTGTCGCTGGTGTCGTCCGTGACGCCGGTGTCATCGGCCTCAGCGGTGTCGTCGCCGCTGTCGACCACGCCGGTGTCGTCGGACGCTGCGCTGTCGTCCGTGGGCAGGGGCGCGCCCTTGGTGCACGCGAGCAGCAGCAGAGGTAGCATGGCCTCCAAGGTACTCCAGGAATCATGGCGGTCAACTACTCCGAGCTTCGACACTGGAACTACGCGCCCCTCACGGCGGCGACGGCGGACGGGCGTCCCCTCCCGGTGGGCACCCAGAACCGCGTCCCCATCCAGTCCCTGACCACCCGCCTCAAGGAGTGGGGCAGCATCCGCACGAAGCTGATCATCGTGCCCGGCTACACGCCGGTGAAGGCGAAGAAGCCCGTCCGCATGCACCCCACGGAGTTTCAGCGCCTCCAGATGGCCGTCGCCATGCGGGAGCGCCTCGTCGACGCCTTCATCGCGGTGTCCGGGGGCAACGTCCACCCTGACGGCACCCCCTACAACGAGGCCTGGGAGATGAAGCAGGCCCTCATCGGCAAGCTGGGGGTGCCCGAGGATCGCGTGATCCTGGAGCCCTACGCCCGACACTCCACCACGAACCTGCGCAACGTCGGGCGCCTGATGCTGGCGCTGGGCATGGACGAGGCCACCGTGGTCACCACCGGCGGCCAGGGCTTCTACTTCGGCCACCCCGATCTGAGCACCTTCAACCTGCGCTGCCGCAAGGTGCTGGGCTACGAGCTGGGCACGCTCATCGCCGAGAACGAGCCGCCCACCCACATCACGTACCGCCCGGACGACGCGATCAAGCAGCGCGGCGACGACCCCCAGGACCCATGAACGATCTGGACGGCCTGCGGGATCCGCCCCGTGAGGTCCCCCCGAGCACCTGGATCTGCGCGGTGTTCAGCGGCCCCCTGCACCTGTTCGGCTCCTATTTCTTCGCCATCGGCGTGGTCGTGGCTGCGGTCCTCATCAGCCCCGCCCAGCTCTTCGGGCAGCTCATGCTGTCCACCAGCGCCCTCGTCACGGAGGGCACCCTCACCGACATCCGGGAGACGAACACCTCCGTCAACGAGGAGACCGTGCTGGAGGCCACCATCACGTTCACGGTCGGCCCGGAGCAGATCACGGCCTCCTGCTACGGCACCGACATCCCCTACGATCCTGGCGATCCGGTGCTGGTGGAGTACTGGCCGGAGCAGCCCCGGTTCGCCCGGGCCCAGGGGCTCAGCGCCAGCGTGCTGCCCTGGTGGTCTGCGCTGATATCCATGCTCTTCCCGGCGGTCGGGCTGGGCCTGATCGGGGCGCAGCTGCCGTCGGGCCTGCGCCGCGCCCGGGTGATGCGCGTCGGGCGGCTGGCCGAGGCTGAGTATGTGGCCGCCGAGGGGACCAGCACCCGCATCAACGACCAGCCCGTCTACAAGCTGATCTTCCAGTTCGAGGACGACAACGGCGAGCTTCGCCGCGCGTCCTGCCGGACCACCGAGGTCCACGTGTTCACCCGGGGGGCCCTCTATCCGGTGCTGTACGACCCGCGGCGCGGGGGCGAGGCCGCGGTGGTGGACGAGCACCCCCGCCTGATGCGCGTCCAAGCGGACGGGCGCTGGGCGGCGGCCAGCGTCACCCGCGTCGCGGTGGCCCTGGGGGGGTTCCTGGTGGCGGGCGCGGCGGTGATCCTGGCGACGATGATCCGCATGGCCGGTTGACCTTTCCAACCGTTGACATCCGGTTTGCACGAGATCACGGTACCCTCAAGGGGTACTCCCCATGGAGGATGGGATGTCCAGGACGCTGCACCTCTTCGCGCTGGTCGGGGCCCTCGGGTCGCTGGTCGCCTGCACCAACAAGGAGGCCAGCTCCGACGACAGCGGAGGCGACTCCGGCTTCCAGTTCCACCCCCTGGTCCCCGAGGAGTACCGCTACCGCTGGGACGTCGACGGCTGCGGCGACGGGGGCGCGGGCGAGGCCATCTACAAGCTCGCCACCGCGGAGACCGACGCCGAGGGCAACTTCACCGGCACCGAGCTGTGGTACCACTTCTACGGCGGGGACTGGTCCGACGACTGCGTGGACACCCTCAGCTACACCGGCACCCCGCTGTCCAACGCGGACATCAACGACCTCGACGCCGGCGAGGCCGAGGAGGGCTACTACACCGTCCGCACCGTCGCGCAGCAGAACTGCAGCGAGTACTACGGCGACGACACCGAGATCATGTTCGTCTTCGACACGCTGACCCCCTCCGGCAACCTGAACTACGAGAACGCCATGCTCGTGTTCCGCTGGATCGAGGGCCGCAACGGCTGGCGAAGCGACCTGGACTACGCCCGGGGCGTGTTCAACCCCACGACCGAAGCGCTGGCCCCCCCCGCCACCTACACCTGGGAGGGCGAGGACTGCGACGACGGAAGCTGGCCGTAGGCAGCGCCCGCTGACGGGGTAGACTGAGCAGACCCCCCGCCCTCGGGAGTCATGATGTCGCTCCTCGTCCTGGCCGCCCTCGCCCCTGAGGCTGCGGCCGCCACCGGCTACGTGTGCCTGCGCAACGACGGCGACGGCACGTTCTCCTACAGCGACATCAGCCTGTTCGCGGACTCCGACTGGAACGCCGGCGACCGGACCGGCTCCGCGCCCGCGTACAACCAGTCCATCGCCCCCGGCCAGGGCGTGTGCACGAGCATGACCGGGCTCTACGAGTGGAACGGCTACCAGTACCAGTACACCTTCGAGGCCAGCTTCACCGACACCACCGGCACGGTGACGTACTCCAGCCCCAGCGGCATCCGGCTCTCCTCGGGGACCTGGTACATCGGGGCCAGCGGCGCCTCCCGCAGCCAGCCCTCGCTCAGCAACTACATCTCGATCGTGAACGACAACCCGGCCGGGTACACCTCGATCAGCGCCTACGCGAACTACCCCTACGACGAGAGCCAGTGCTACGTCTACTGGAGCGGGCTGAGCCTCTCCAACGCCCATGACTGGTCCCACACCCGGCTGGAGCGGGCCACCAGCAGCAGCGGGCCCTGGACCACGGCGTCCACCAAGTACTCCTGGGGCTACACCTACCACACCGACACCGGCCTGAGCGACGGCACGACCTACCACTACCGGGTCATCGCGGTGGACGACTACGGCGCGGAGAGCACCTCCAACCCCAGCACCACCTGCACCACGACCAGCGCGGGGCCGGTGGACACCGACGGCGACGGGCTCAGCGACGACGACGAGACCAACACCTACGGCACCGACCCCAACGACCCGGACACCGACGCCGACGGCCTCGACGACGGCGACGAGGTCAACACCTACGGCACCGACCCCCTCGACCCCGACACCGACGCGGACGGCCTCGACGACGGCGACGAGGTCGACACCTACGGCACCGACCCCCTGGACGCCGACACCGACGGTGACGGCTGCTCCGACGGCGACGAGGTCAACACCTACGGCACCGACCCCACCGACGCCGACACCGACGGCGACGGCGTGGACGACTGCGCGGAGCTGGGCGACGGCACCGACCCCCTGAGCGCGGACACCGACGCCGACGGCCTCGACGACGGCGAGGAGTCCACCCGGGGCACCGACCCCCTCGACCCGGACACCGACGCCGACGGCCTCGACGACGGCGAGGAGGTCGACCTCGCGGGCACCGACCCCCTCGACACCGACACCGACGGGGATGGCTGCTCCGACGGCGACGAGGTCAACACCCACAACACCGACCCCCTGGTCGCCGACAGCGACGGCGACGGCGTGGGGGACTGCGACGAGCTGGCCGCCGGCAGCGACCCCCTCGACGATGACACCGATGACGACGGCCTCTCGGACGGCGAGGAGGCGACGCTGGGCACCGATCCCGTGGCCGCCGACACCGACGGCGACGGCCTCGACGACGGCGACGAGGTCAACACCCTCGGCACCGACCCCACCCTCGCCGACTCCGACAGCGACGGCCTCGACGACGGCGAGGAGCTGAACACCCTCGGCACCGACCCCCTCGACCCGGACACCGACGGCGACGGGCTGCTCGACGGGGACGAGGTCGACACCCACGACACCGACCCCCTCAAGCCCGACTCCGACAGCGACGGCCTCGACGACGGCGAGGAGCTGAACACCCACGGCACCGACCCGCTGAGCGCCGACACAGACGGCGGCGGGATCTCCGACGGGGTCGAGGTGCTGCTCGACGGCACCGACCCCAACGACGCCAGCGACGACGACCCGAACCCCGCGGACACCGATGGCGACGGCCTCACGGACGGCGAGGAGGTGTTGCTGGGCACCGACCCCACCTCCGCCGACACCGACGGCGACGGCCTCAGCGACCCCGACGAGATCACCATCTGGGGCACCGACCCCACCTCCGCAGACACCGACGGCGGCGGGACCGAGGACGGGGTGGAGGTGCTGGTCGACGGCACCGACCCCAACGACGCCAGCGACGACGTGCCCGACACCGCGGACACCGACGGCGACGGCCTGACCGACCGCCAGGAGGAGGTCCACGGCACCGACCCCGAGGCGGCCGACACCGACGGCGACGGCCTCAGCGACGCGGACGAGCTGCGGCAGCACGGCACGGACCCGCTCTCCGATGACACCGATGGGGACGGCCTCACGGACGACATCGAGCTGAGCGGCGGCACCGACCCCGGCGACCCGGACTCCGACGGAGACGGCCTCCGCGATGGCGAAGAGGTCGCCCTCGGCACCGACCCCCTCGACGCCGACAGCGACGGCGACGGGCTCCGCGACGGCGAAGAGGTCGCCCTCGGCACCGACCCCCTGGTGGAGGACACCGACGGCGACGGCCTCGACGACGGCGACGAGGTGGAGCGGGGCACCGACCCCACCGCCGCCGACGGCGACGGCGACGGCCTCAGCGACCCCACCGAGATCTTCACCACGGGGACCGACCCCAACGACCCCGACTCCGATGACGACGGCCTCAGCGACGGCGACGAGGACACCCTCGGCACCGACCCCAACAACCCCGACACCGACGGCGACGGCGTCCCCGACGGGCAGGAGGTCGCCGACGGCACCGACCCGCTCGCCATCGACGAGGTCGGCGGGGACACCGGGGACCGGCACCTGCTGGGCGAGACGGGCCTGGACGGCGACCGGGTCACCGACAAGGGCTGCGGGGTCGGCGGCGGCGGTGGTTGGGCGGCGGCCCTGGCCCTGCTCGCGCTCGCCAGGCGGCGACGCCGTACCTGATCCGCCGCGATGTCCGATTCCGGCCAGCCCGATGGCCGCCGGGGTCATAGTCTGTCCCCATGGAACCCGACGCCTGCTACGACGCCCTCCGCGCCCGAGACCACCGCTTCGATGGGGTGTTCTTCGTCGGCGTGACCACCACGGGGGTGTACTGCCGCCCGATCTGCCCCGCCCGGACCCCGGGGCGGGACCGCTGCCGCTTCTTCCGCTCGGCGGCGGCGGCCGAGCGGGAGGGCTTCCGGGCCTGCTTCCGCTGTCGGCCGGAGTCCGCCCCCGGGCTCGCCCCCACCGAGGCCAGCGCCCAGCTCGTGGCGGCGGCCACCCGGCGCATCGAGGCCGGCTTCCTCAACGATCACTCCCTGGAGGAGCTGGCTGACGGGCTGGAGGTCACCGCCCGGCACCTGCGGCGGACCTTCAAGCAGGAGTTGGGGGTCACGCCCAACGAGCTGGCCCGCTCCCGGCGCCTGGGCGTGGCCCGGCAGCTCCTCACCGAGACCGCGCTGCCGGTCACCGACGTGGCCTTCGCGGCGGGGTTCCGCAGCATTCGTACCTTCAACACCGGGTTCCTGGAGCGCTTCGGCCGCCCGCCCTCCGCGATGCGCCGCGCGGCCGACGCCGAGCCGGCCCTGCGCCTGCGGCTGTCCTACCGCCCGCCCTTCGACTGGCCTGCCCTGCTCGCCTTCCTTGGAGCGCGGGCTATCCCGGGTGTGGAGCGGGTCAGCGGCGACGTCTACGCCCGCGCCGCGCAGGTGGGGGGCCTCCGGGGGCAGGTCACCGTGCGCCCCGCAGCCGGCGACGCGCTGCTCGTCCAGCTCGATCCGGGCCTGGCGCCTCGGCTGATGGAGGTCGTCCAGCGGATCCGCCGGCTGTTCGACCTCGACGCCCGGCCGGGCCGCATCGCGGAGGCCCTGGGGCGGTGCCCGACCCTCGCGCCACGGGTGGCCCGAAGCCCCGGGCTGCGGGTTCCGGGTGCCTTCGACCCCTTCGAGCTGTCCGTCCGCGTCGTGCTGGGGCAGATGGTCTCGGTCAAGGCCGCGACGACCCTCTCCGGGCGGCTCGTGGCCCGCTTCGGCGTGCCCATCGACGCGGAGGGCCTCACCCACACCTTCCCCGACGCCGCCCGGCTCGCCCGCGCGTCCGCAGAGGAGGTCGCCGCGATCGGCCTCCCGCTCGCCCGGGCCCGCGCCATCGTGGCTCTGGCAGGCTGGGCGCAGACCCACCGCTTCGACGGCGTTCAACCCGAGGCCACCGCCCGCCAGCTCCTCGCGCTGCCCGGGATCGGCCCGTGGACCGTCCAGGCCATCGCCATGCGCACCGGCTGGCCGGACGCCTTCCCCGCTGGCGACCTCATCCTGCGGCGGCGGCTGGGGGTGGACAGCGCGGCGGAGGCCGAGCGCGCCGTGGAGCCCTGCCGCCCCTTCCGCGCCTACGCCGCCATGCACCTCTGGCACGACCCTGGAGATACCCCATGACCGACCTCGTCTACACCTTCGTCCCCTCCCCGCTCGGCCGCCTGCGGCTGGTCGCCTCGGCCGACGCCGTCGTCGGCCTCTACTTTCCCGAGCACAAGCCGACGCCGCGCTTCCCGGGCGCCGTCGAGGGCAGGACACCGCTGCTGGAGCGCGCCGCCGGCGAGCTGGACGCGTGGCTCGCCGGGCAGCGGCGGGACTTCACCGTGCCACTGGACCCGCGGGGGACGCCGTTCCAGCGCCGGGTGTGGGCGCAGCTCGCCCGCATCCCCTACGGAGAGACCCGGTCCTATCAGGCGCTGGCCCAGGCCATCGACGCCCCCGGGGCCTCGCGCGCGGTGGGCGCCGCCAACAGCCGCAACCCGCTCTCGCTGTTCCTGCCCTGCCACCGGGTGGTCACCTCCAGCGGGGCGCTGGGGGGCTACGCGGGCGGGCTCGACGCGAAGCGCTGGCTGCTCGCCCACGAGCGCATCACGGCAGGGCGCCCGGGTTTGGCAGCCCCTCGGGGGGCGCCCACCACTCCAGCGCACAGTCGCTGGTGACGGGGCGCTCCCACACCTTCACGAAGCCGCGCTCCTCGATGACCGTCTGCGCCCGGGCGTCGCTGTCGGGTCTCAAAGCCTGCCAGGCCCGCAGCCGCTCGCTGGGGCTGCAGCGCATGCTGGCCATCGCGTGGGCCGGTCCTCGGACCAGGCCCTGGGGCCGTCGCAGGTGCAGCGGCACCAGCCGGACCCGCTCCTCCCCCATGAGGTAGAGCTCCAGCGCGCCGGTCGTGTCCTGGAAGGGCCTGAAGAGGCCCCGGTGGACCAGGATGAAGCACCCCTCGCCTTCTGGGCAGGTCGCTGCGAACAGCGCCCGCAGATCAGGCTCTCCGAAGCCCCGATAGGGCCGGTTGAGGTCCACGATGGGCTCGGCCCGCTGGGGCGCCAGGCGCCCGGCGGTGACGCGACGCAGCCCTCCATCGGTGTACGCCAGCCCGTGGAAGGCCAGGAAGAGCCCCACCGCCGCCCAGGGTCCCAGGCGATGCAGCCTCGCGAGCCCCAGGCCTCCGCCCAGCCCCAGCCCCACGGCGAACAGGGTGTGGTTGTCGAGCCCCGCCTGGAACACCCCGACCAGCGCCAGCGGGAGGGTGCCCCAGAGCACCAGCACCCCGAGGATCCCGATGGACACGCTCTCGCGGCGACGGAGCAGCGCGACGAGGCCCGCAGCGCCGAGCGCCAGCGCACCCCACCCGACCATGAACGGGATCTGGTCGACCAGAGCGGGTACGGCCTCGGCGTAGCGGCTGCGGGCCAGCAGCTTGCCGCCCAGGTAGTCCCCGTAGTGGGACAGCGGCAGCAGCGCGGCGAGCCCCCAGGCCACAAAGAGGGCCGCCACCCGCGCACGGGCCGCGCCCAGGGCCAGAGGCGCCAGGGTCGCCACCCAGACCAGACCGGTCTGCCGCAGGGTCATCGCCAGCGCCCCCAGGGCGGCGAGCGCTACCACGGTCCGCCACCGGGCGAGCCGGGGGTCATGGACCCACAGCGCCATCGCCGCGGTGATCAGCGCGGCTTCCGGGACGTGGAACCACACCTGCCGCCCCCAGGTCACCACCAGCGGGATCGACCCCAGCAGCCCCGCCGTCGCGGTGGCGGCCGAAGGCCCGCCGAGCCGTCGGGCCGTCAACACTACGGAGAGCACCAGGAGCCAGGACGGCACAACGCAGATCACCCGCAGCAGCGGGCTCGAGGGCCCCACGGCCTCCAGGAGCCCCACCACCGCCATCGCGTACCACCCGCTGCTGTCGCGCAGCATCGGGAGCAGCGACGCCCACCCCCCTCCCCCCGGGCCCAGCGCGTCCCGGATGGCCGGGAGCGCCTGGAAGAGGAAGATCTGGTCCCCGGGGACGCGGGTGTCCAGCGCCACGAAGAGCCCGTGGGCGAGGGCGAGGGCGGCGAGCAAGCCGAGCCAGGGGAGGTCCGCGCGGGTCATCGCCCCGAGTGTATCGTCGCCCCCGGGAACCCTGTCAGGGGGGTGTCGAGATCCGGCCACCCCCGCGCACAGGATTCCAGGCGGTTCCCGCTGGCACGCCCCCTGCATCTGCCCGCTCCCCACGCCGGAGCGCCCATGCGACACCCCATCGATCCCAAGGTCGACATGGTCTTCAAGGCCCTCTTCGGGTCCGAGGCCAACCGCAACCTGCTCATCGCCTTCCTCAACGACATCCTCGCGCTGGAGGTCCCCGTCACCTCGGTCCAGCTCCTCAAGCCCGAGACGCCGGGCCGCGCCCGCGACGACAAGGCGGTCATCGTGGACGTGAAGGCCCGGGATCAGCGCGGGCGGATCTTCCAGGTGGAGATCCAGCTCGTGCTGGAGCCCGCCCTGGCTGAGCGCATGCTCTACGGCTGGTCGGTGATCTACAGCCGACAGCTGCGCAAGGGCGACGCCTACGCTGACCTCAACCCCGTCATCGCCATCTGGCTGGTGGACGCGGCGCTGTTCCCTCACGCGCAGGGCTGGCACCACGTCTTCCAGGCCGCTGACCGACACACCGGCCTTCTCCTGAGCGACCAGATGGCGATCCACGTCCTCGAGCTGCCCAAGTGGCGCCGCGCCGGCGGCCCCCTTGCCGGCCCGGACCGCTGGATGTACTTTCTGAATGAAGCGGGCGGATGGACCACCCTCCCGAACGAGCTGGAGGACCCGGAGATGAAGCAGGCGATGGACACCCTGGGGCAGATCTCCGACGAGGAGCGGGAATACTGGGCCTACTTCGACAGGATCGAGAACGAGCGCCTCATCCTCTCGCGCGAGCGCTACCGACGTGAACAGGACGAGGCCCTCCGCGAGCAGGAGTCCCAACTCCGTGAGCAGGAGACACAGCTCCGCGAGCAGGAGACACAGCTCCGCGAGCAGGAGACACAGCTCCGCGTGCAGGAGTCCCAACTCCGCGAGCAGGAGACACAGCTCCGTGAGCAGGAAACACAGCTCCGTGTGCAGGAGACACAGCTCCGCGTGCAGGAAACACAGCTCCGTGTGCAGGAGACACAGCTCCGCGTGCAGGAGACACAGCTCCGCGAGCAGGAGACACAGCTCCGCGTGCAGGAGTCCCAACTCCGTGAGCAGGACGAACGCATCCGCGTGCTGACCGCCCAGGTCCAGGAGCTCATGGCCCAGGTCAGCCGCCTCACCCGACCGCCGGGCTGATCGCCGCCACGGGTTACGCTGCCCCATGCCCTCCGAGCACATCCTGACCCTCACGGTCAACGGCGATCGGCGCCGGCTCCTGGCCCCCGCCAGCCGCACCCTGCTGGACCTCCTCCGCGAGGACCTCGGGCTCACCGGCTCCAAGCACGGCTGCGACGTCGGGGACTGCGGCGCCTGCACCGTCCTGGTCGACGGCGTGCCGCGGCTCGCTTGCATCACCCTGGCCGCCGACGCCGACGGCTGCGCGGTGACCACGATCGAGGGCCTGGCCACCGCCGACGGCCTCCACCCCGTCCAGCAGGCCTTCCACGACCACCTCGCCGCCCAGTGCGGCTACTGCACCCCCGGCTTCGTGGTCGCCCTCGCGGCCCTCTTCGCGGAGCACCCCGACGCCAGCGACGACCGGCTCCGCGAGACCCTGGGCGCCAACATCTGCCGCTGCACCGGCTACACGAAGATCCTGGACGCCGCCCGCGCCGCCCGCGGGGCGATGAAGCCATGAGCGTCGGTCGCCGCGCCCCCAAGGTCGACGGGCTGGCCAAGGTCACCGGCGCCGCCCGGTTCACCGACGACCTGCGCCTGCCGGGCATGCTGCACGGCGCCTTTCTGCGCAGCCCCCACGCCCACGCCCGCATCAAGTCCATCGACGTGAGTCCCGCCCTGGCGTTGGAGGGCGTGCACGCCGTGCTCACCGGCGCGGACCTGCCGGTCAACTACGGGGTGATCCCCGTCGCGATGGACGAGCACGCCCTCGCGGTGGACAAGGTCCGCTTCATCGGAGACGAGGTCGCCGCCGTCGCCGCCGTCGATCGGGCCACCGCCCTGCGGGCCGCGCGGGCCATCCAGGTGGAGTACGAGCCCCTCGAGCCGGTCCTGAGCATCGAGGACGCCCTCGACCCCCAGAAGCCCATCCTCCACGACGGCCGTCGCAAGGCCTCCAACGTGCTGCGCCGCGTCCACCAGCGCTACGGCGACCCCGACGCCGGCTTCGCCCGCGCCGACGTCATCCTGGAGCACACCTACACCTACCCGGGCTCCACCCACGTCCCCCTGGAGACCCACGTCGCCCTGGCCCAGGCCACCGCCGAAGGCAAGCTGACCCTCTGGTCCTCCACCCAGATCCCCCACTACCTCCACCGCGCCCTGGCCCGCGTGCTCCAGCTCCGACCCCAGGACATCCGGGTCATCAAGCCCGAGGTGGGCGCGGGCTACGGCGGCAAGTCCGACCCCTTCGCCCACGAGCTGTGCGCGGCGGCCCTCTCCATGCGCACCGGGCGCCCGGTGAAGTTCATCCTCGACCGCGAGGAGGTCTTCTACGCCCACCGGGGCCGCCACGAGGTCCGCATGACCCTCAAGATGGGCGTCACCCGGGACGGGCGGATCACCGCGGCCGACTTCAAGGCCTGGGCCGACGGCGGGGCCTACGCCTCCTACGGCGTGGTCACCGCCTACTACCTGGGGGTGTTCCTGCCCCTGCCCTACGTGCTCGACGACTGGAGCTTCGAGGCGCAGCGCCTGTACACCAACCGCCCGCCCTGCGGCCCCAAGCGCGGCCACGGCGCCATCCAGCCCCGCTTCGCTTTGGAGATCCACCTGGACCGCCTTGCGCAGGCCATCGGCATGGACCCCGCCGAGCTGCGCGCCCGCAACAGCGTCCAGCCGAACACCGAGACCTCCAACGGTCTGCGCATCACCTCGGTGGCGCTGAACACCTGCATCGAGCGGGTCATCGAGGCCTCGGGCTGGCGCGAGCGGCGGGGCCGGCTGGGCCCCAACCGGGGCCTGGGGCTGGCCGCCTCGGCCTATATGTGCGGTGCGCTCCACCCCATCTACGCCAACGAGATGCCCCAGTCCGCCGTGCAGCTCTGCGCGGACCGCTCCGGTAGCGTGCGGGTCTTCGCCGGCACCGCCGACATCGGCCAGGGCTCCAACCACATGCTCGCCACCGTGGTCTCCGAGCGGCTGGGCGCGGCCCTGAGCGACGTGGTGGTCCTGGAGGGCGACACCGCGCTCACCCCGGTGGACCTGGGCTCGTACTCCAGCCGGGTGACCTTCTTCGCCGGCAACGCGGCGCGCATGGCCGCCGACCGCCTGCGGGAGGCCGTCGCCAACGCCGTCGCGGCCGGGCTCTCCGCGAAGGGAGACCCCGTCGATCCCGACGACCTCGACTTCTCGGAAGGCCGGGTGTTTCCCCGCGCCGCCCCGGAGCGCGGGCTCACCCTGGCCGACGCCTTCGCCCTCGCCGAGGCCGAGCGCGGCACGCTGGGGTTCACAGGCCACTACACCCCACCGAAGATCGGCAGCCGCTTCCGCCGCCAGTCGGTGGGCCCCTCCCCCGCCTACAGCTTCACCGCCCAGGTGGCCGAGGTGGAGGTCGACCCGGACACCGGCTTCGTGACCGTGCACCGCATCTGGTGCGCCCACGACTGCGGCAAGGCCCTGAACCCCGCCGTGGTGGAGGGCCAGATCGAGGGCTCGGTCTACATGGGCGTGGGCGAGGCCCTGCTGGAGGAGCAGTCCTACAAGGGCGCGATGATGCGCACCCCCTCCATCCTGGAGTACCGCATCCCCACGGTGCACGACACCCCCGAGATCATCGCCATCATCGTGGAGTCCGAGGACCCGGAGGGCCCCTTCGGCGCCAAGGAGGCCGGCGAGGGCCCCCAGCTCCCCACCGTGCCCGCCATCGCCAACGCCATCCACGACGCCTGCGGGGTGTGGCTCGACGCCGCGCCGTTCACCCCGGACAAGGTGCTCAAGGCCATCGAGCGCGCCCGCCGCCAGGCTGAGCGCGGGGAGCGCTGACATGCTGCCGCTGCCCGACTTCGACCTCCACACCCCCCGCACGGTCTCCGAGGCCGCGCGGCTGCTGACCGAGCTGCCCGGCGCGCGGCTCATCGCCGGGGGGACCGACCTGCTGCCCTCCATGAAGTACGGGCTGTTCGAACCGCCGGCCCTCATCCGCCTCTCCCGGGTCCGTGATCTCGATGCCATCGAGATCACGGAGGACGGCGCCGCCATCGGCGCGGGTGCCACATTGCGGGCGGTGGCCGCTCACCCGGTCCTGCGGGCGCGCCTGCCCGCCCTGGCCGCCGCCTGCCGCACGGTGGCCACCCCCACCCTCCAGGCCATGGGCACGCTGGGCGGCAACGTCATGCTGGACACCCGCTGCCTGTACTACAACCAGTCCACCTTCTGGCGCGGCGCCCTCGGCGGCTGCCTCAAGTGCGAGACCGGCGGCCCGCCCCTCTGCCACGTCGCGCCCCGGGGCAAGGGCTGCTACGCCGCCCACTCCGCAGACACGGTGCCGGTGCTGATGCTCCTGGACGCCGAGGTCGAGCTGGTCTCGGTGCGGGGGCGCCGCCGCCTGCCGCTGGCCGAGCTGTATGGAGACGACGGTCGCACCTGGCTCAACAAGGCCCCCGACGAGCTGCTCACCCGGCTGTTCGTGCCCTGGCTGCCCGAGGGCGCGCGCGTCGTCCACCGCAAGCTGCGTGCCCGGGGCGCCATCGACTACCCCCTGCTGCTCACCGCCGTGCGGCTGGATCCCGACGGCGGGCGGGTGGTGCTCTCGGCGCTGGGCCCCCGCCCCGTCGAGATCGAGGGCGTGGCCGCCGCCATGACCGCCCGGGACGTCGAGGCCGTGGCCGACGCCGCCTACGCTCAGGCCGCCCCGCTCTCCACCCACGCCTGGCCCTCCACCTGGCGCAAGAAGATGGTCCGGGTGGAGGTCCGCCGTGCGCTCGCTCAGGCCTCCAGCCGGTAGATCTCCTGGATGCGCTTCATGATCCCGGCGAAGTTCAGCTCCAGGTCCTTGAGGAGCCCGTTCCGCAGGTCGTAGACCCAGCCGTGGACCGTCGGGTAGCTGTGCTTGAGCCAGTGGCGCTGGACGCAGGCGGTCTTGATGATGTTGATGCACTGCTCCTGGACGTTCAGCTCAACCAGGCGGCGGTAGCGGGCCTCGTCGTTGAGCACGTCGAGGGCCTCGTGGTGCTGGCGGTAGACGTCGCGGACCTCGCGCAGCCATCCGTTCATCAGGCCCAGATCGGCCGGCTGCATCGCCGCCATGATCCCGCCACACCCGTAGTGACCGCAGACCACGACGTGCTTCACGTGCAGGTGCTCGACGGCGTACTGGATGACCGACTGGGCGTTGATGTCGGTGTTCACGACCAGGTTGGCCACGTTGCGGTGCACGAAGACGTCGCCGGGCTCCACGCCCATGATGACGTTGGCCGGCACCCGGCTGTCCGAGCAGCCGATGTAGAGGAACTCCGGCGTCTGCTCCTTGGCGAGCCGCTCGAAGAAGGCCTCGTCCTGGGAGAGCTTGGACTCGACCCACTTGCGGTTGTTCTCGAAGATCTGCTTGTAGAGGTCCGTCGACATCCGGCGGCTCTTGGTTCGGGGTGGCGGGAGCGAGGGCACGGAGGCGGCCCTGACACCCTTCTCTACCACACCGGACCTGGACCTCCTTCGAAAGCGTGCCCGGTCATCGCCCGCCTTGCGACCCCCCCTCGGGGCGGTCATCTTGATCGGGACCCTCAGGTGAAGGAATCACCGTGCTCACGCTGCTCGCGCTGGCCGCGCCCGCCTCGGCCCAGGACTACGTCGTCGACATCGGCGAGGAGATCACGATCGACGTCGGCGGCGGGTGGAACCGCACCCACCCCGCCGAGGACGGCTGGCACTTCCTGTTCTCGGCCGGCGGGGACTACAACCACGCGCCGATGGGCGATGACTTCTCCTGGGACGACCAGCAGCGCCGCCTGCTGACCGGGTTCACGAACCTCCAGGACCACGCCATCACGAAGTGCCCCGACGGCTCCTGGCTCCACGCCGCCAGCGCCACCATCGACGTGGTCGACGACAGCGCCTACGTCTGGCGCTACGACGCCGACTTCAACGTCCTCGCCAGCGCCACCATCGAGGAGCAGGTCGAGGAGCGCAAGCACAACGACCTCGTGGTCGCCTGCACCCAGGAGTTCACCGCCGTCGGCTTCACCAGCCGCGACCTGCGCGGCGGCGAGCTGTTCCGCTACGACCGGGACCTCAACCTCCTGGGCACGACCGCGCTGGACCAGGCCCCCACCGTCTCGGGCACGGCCTTCCTGCGGGACAACACCAACGGCGGCCTCATCCACGCCGGCTTCGAGCTGGGCAGCGAGGACACCGACTTCAAGATCACCCGCTATGACGGCGACGTGGGCTTCGTGGACCAGCTCTTGCTGGACGTCACCCCGGCGGGGCAGCGCTGCTACTGGTCCCAGGGCTTCCTGCGCATCGGTGACTTCTACGCGGTCGCCCACGTCTGCCGGGACGACAGCGCGGGCTGGGCGGGGGACACCGGGGACGTCTGGCTCCAGATTCTCGACGCGGACTTCAACGTGCTGGAGAGCCACCAGGTCACCCACAACACCCTGCCCGAGGGGGGCATGCGGCCGTTCCTGGCGCGCAAGGGGGAGATCCTGCTGATGTCCTACGACAAGCAGGTCCGGCCGCGCATGCACGAGATCACCCTCGACCTGGTGGCGTTCGGGCTGGCCGAGGGCGACGACAGCGGGCTCGTCGTCACCGACGACACCGGCGCGGGCAAGGACGACGGCGGCGGCGGCGGGCGCTGCGGCGGCTGCACCTCGGGTCCGCGCGGCGGGATGTTCTGGGGGCTCCTCGGGCTGGTCGCGCTCAGCCGACGAGGTCGGCGAACGCCTCGGGCTTGAAGCCCACCGAGGCGGGGGCGCCGTCGATCTCCAGCACGGGGCGCTTGATCAGCATCGCGTCCTGCTGAAAGGCCGATGTCCACTGGCTCTCGGACCAGCCCTGCTTCTCGGGGCCCAGGGCGCGGTAGGACCCGCCGCTGGTGTTGCGCAGCGCCTTCGCGCCCAGCGCCTCGACCCAGCGGGCCACGCGCGCCGGCTCGGGCGGGGTCTGGCGGAAGTCCACCCAGTCGTAGGTGACGCCGCGCTCGTCCAGCCAGCTTCGGGCTTTGCGCACGGTGCCGCAGGTCGGGATGCCGTAGAGGGTCAAGGTCATCGGGGGTGCTCCTGGAGGTCCGGGGCGGGCATGTAACCGGTCTCTGACCGGGCGGCGGGATAGGATCGGGGCATGTGGCTCGGTCTGCTGTCGACCCTCGCCCTCGCCGCCGACGGCGATCGGTACACGGTCGAGTTCTTCAACGGCGCGTCGCTCGCCAACGCCCGGACCCTGGGCATGGGCGGCGCTGTGACCGGGGTCGCCAACGGCGCCGCCGCGATGATGGCCAACCCCGCCGCCGCCGCGCGTCGCCGGGAGAACGCCCTGGATCGCCCCTGGGACGCGGACGGCATGTTCGCCATCCTCGCGCTCCCGCTGGTGGACCGGGTGCTGGACCGCCAGCGCGAGGACACCGACCCCATCCTGCTGCTGCACCCGTCCGGGACGCTGCGCTACCGGGGGTTCGGGGCCGGCGCCTACGCCTACGGCCACGGCTACGCCGCGTCCTGGTCGGGAGACGACGGGGCGCAGGTGGACGCCTCATTGACCCAGGCCCTCGTGGGTGCGGGGGCGGCCTGGACCACGGCCGACGCCGGCCTCACCGTGGGGGCGGCGCTGCTCGTGCAGACCGCCCGGATCACCGTCGGGGACCCCACCTGGCTGGGGCGGGAGGACCTCGCCCTCTCGGCCAGCGGGCTGGGGGTGGAGGTGGGGGCCCTGTGGTCACCCCCGAACACCCCGTTCCGGGTGGGCGCCTCGATGCGGCCGCCGATGCGCGCCGAGGCCCACACCCCGCTGGCCGGGGTCCCGCTGGACGGCGCGCGCCTGCCGCTCGAGCTGGCCGCAGGGGGGAGCCTGCGCCTGGGCGCGCGCCCGTACAACCGCAAGCCCACCTACGGCGAGCGCGAGCCGGCCCACACCCCGAGCGGCCGCGTCGTGCTGTTCGCCGCGGATCTGGTGCTCACCGGGCGCTCCCTGGACGCCATCCCGGTGGAGGATCTGCTCGACGAGGCCTGGACCGACCCGGACTTCGCCGCCGCCGAGGCCGGCCTGACCCTCGGCGCCCGCGGCGGCGTGGAGGGCGAGGTGCTCGAAGACCGCCTGCGCCTGCGGGGCGGCGCCTACTGGGAGCCCGCGCGCTTCCAGCCAGGACGGCTGCACGGCACCCTGGGGGCGGAGTGGGGATTCCCGGGCCTGCGCGGCTTCCGGTTGAGCGGGGCGCTCGACGGGGCCCGGGGCTACCAGCGCGTGGCGCTCAGTCTGGGGGTCTGGTAGCGCCGCACTCGGCGCTGCGGTCGAAGTTCCAGCAGTACCGCCACACCTCGCCCTTGGCCACCGTGCCGGTGGTCGAGCGCTCCTTGCCGTCGTCGGTGCGCAGGCTCAGGCGGACCAGCATGGTGTCGACCTGGGTGCGCAGGGGCGTGCGGCCCACCTTGACCTTGTTGATGTAGACGTCGGCGGGCGGCCAGCTCTCCAGGTCGAGGACCCGGGCGTCCGTCGGTGTGCTGGTCCCCCGCACCGACGAGCCCGCGGGGGGGGCCGCGCCCTCGCCCAGCGTGCCCCAGGGCGACTTGCTCGGCGCCTCCGGCGTCTCGGTCGGCGCCTCGTCCGGGGTCCGCGTGGGGTCGGCGGGGGTCGGCTGACCGGGGTCCGCCACAGGGGCCGTCTCCTGCCCGGTGTCCTCGCTGGCGGGCTCCACCGCGGGATCCTCCCCGGCCCGGGGCGGGGCGATGAGCCGCACCACCTGGGTGACCTGGGACACCGGGGCGGGGTCGGGGCGGCTCATCGCCCACCAGCCGGCGCCCGCGACCGCGCCCACCATGCCGGCCATGAGGAAGACCAGCAGCCCGCCCTTCTTCTCCTCGCCCACCGGCGGCTCGATCGCCGCGGTGAACCCGGTCGGGCTGGAGTCGTCGATGTTGAGGGTGGGGTGGCTGCGGGAGCGTTCGCCGGAGGGCGGCAGATCCTGCGTGGAGCTGCCCCGGGCCATGCTGATCTCGACGGTCGGCTCGTCGGGGGCGTCCTCCGGCGGAAGGCGCGGCTGCATCGGCGGCAGCGGCTCCATCGGGAAGTGCTCGGCGACGGCGCGCAGCGCGGTCTTCATGGCGGCGGCGTCGGCGAAGCGATCCTCGGGCTTGTAGCGGGCGCCCTGGCTGATGAAGTCCCGCACCATGTCCGGCACGCCCGCGAACATCTCCTCGTGCAGCTCGGTGGTGTAGAGGTCGAAGGGCTCCTTGCCGCTGACGATCGCGAACAGCGTGGCCGCGACGCTGTACAGGTCGGACCGGGCGTCGACCCCCTTGGCGTTGGTGCGCTGCTCGGGGGCCATGTACGCCCAGGTCCCCAGCACCGAGCCGGTGCGGGTGAGGCGGTGGTTGTCGTCCTGGATCCGGGCGATGCCGAAGTCGGAGAGCTTGGGCTGCCCCGCCGCGTTGAGCAGGATGTTCTCAGGCTTGATGTCCCGGTGGACCACGCCCTGCGCGTGCGCCGCAGCCAGCCCGTCGAGCACCCGGTCGATCACCCACAGAGCCTGCCCCACCGGGAGCCCGCCCCGATCCGCGAGGATCTCCTCCAGGGTGCCGCCGTCCATCAGCTCCATGACGATGAACGCCTGGCCCTGGTCGCGCTCGACGTCGAAGACGGTGACCACCGCCGGGTGACGGAGCTGGGCCATCATGCGGGCCTCCGCCTCGAAGCGGTGCCGCATGGGGGTGGACATCGACATGGCCGGGGAGAGCACCTTGACCGCGCGCCACACGTCCAGACGCGTGTCGTAGGCGCGGTACACCGTCGCCATCCCGCCTTCGCCCAGCGCCTGCCGGAGCTTGTAGCGACCGTCACACAATGTCGGTGATGGAGCCCCTGGCACCCGTTCTCCCTGCTACGCCTCAGGAGGATCTTACCCGGCTGGAGCCTTCGCCGCGAGGCGCGCGTATGACGTGAGGCATGGCCCGAGCAGCCGGGGCGCCCTGTGCCCGGTCCCCGGCGTCCGCCCGCGCCGACTCCGATCTTGCGTTCGTTCTGCCGGGATAATTATGATGAGGCGATGTCGCGGGTCCGCTCCAGACGCCGCGCCACGGTCGTCCCCCGCCTCGGGAGGAGCTGGTCCGATGAAGCACGACCACGCCCCGGAACGAACCCTGGACGAGGCCGAGGCGTGGATCTACACCGACCCGAGCCGCGTCCGGGACCTCGCTCTCGCCGTCGAGGCGGACCTGGACGACGACGAGGCCCGGCGGGCGCTGCGGCTGCGGGCGAAGCTGCTGGCCGTCATCGCCGACGCCGCGCAGGGCAACACCACCCAGGCCCTCAGCTCCGGCCTGACCCTGCTGCCCGACGTCACCCACTTCGGCGACCCCGTCCTGGAGAGCCGCCTGACCAACGTGCTCGGCGGGCTCACCGACGAGCTGGGGCTCCAGGAGCAGTCCCTCCGCTGGCTCACCCGCAGCCGCGCCCTGGCTGAGGAGCTGGGCGACGCCCGCGCGATCGCCCGGAGCTGGGGCAACGCCGGGGTCGCCTGGTCTCGGCTGGGGGACGAGGAGCGGGCCCTGGAGTGCTACCGCGAGGCCATCGGGGTCCTGTCCCGGGCCGGGCTGGAGGACGCCCAGAGCCGCCACCACCACAACGCGGCCATCAGCCTGCGCGCGCTGGGTCGAAGCGACGAGGCCCTCGCGCAGCTCGACCGCTGTGAGGCCATCGCCGCCCTGGCCGGCGAGCACGTCACGATGATCTACGTCCACCTGGAGCGCGCGCGCTTGAGCGACCCGGCCAGCGACGAGGCCCTCCAGCACGCCGCGACAGCGGTCTCGCGCACGGAGGAGGGCCCCCACGCGGCGCTGATGGCCGAGGCCCGGCTGCTGCGGGCCCGCATCCAGCGGGATCGTGGGGATCTGAACGGCGCGCTGCAGTCCGCTCGGGACGGCCTGCGGCAGGCCGTGCGCTTCGCCAGCGACGAGTGGACCCGCGCCGGGCACCGCCTGCTCTCCGAGCTGCTGGAGGCCACCGGACAGCACCGCGAGGCGCTCCAGCACCTGCGCCTGTGCGACGCGCTGGAGCGGGCCTGGGAGACGCGGCGCCGCGACGCCCGGCTCGCGGGCCTGCGGGTGATGCACGAGGTCACCCAGCTCGAGGAGCGGAACCGCCGCCTCACCGCCGAGCGGACCCGGCTCCAGGAGGCCAACGACGCGCTGGAGGCGCTGCGCCAGGCCCAGCGCGCGCTGGTGTCCCTGGCGTCCCACGACCTGCGCTCCCGGCTGGCCACCGTCCACCTGGTCGCCCAGGCCCTCGAGCTGGGACCGGGGCCCGAGGCCCTCGCCCGCCACAGCGGCATCCTCATGCGCAGCGCGGTCCACATGACCCTCCAGCTCGACAACCTGCTCGACGCCTGCCGACTGGAGGGCGCCGAGCTGGAGCTGAACGCCGAGCCTCTGGACGCCACCACCGTCGCGTGGCGGGCCCTGGACAACGTCCGCCCGCTGGCCGAGGGAAAGGGCCTCCGCCTCACCCCCCTGGACGAGACCCCTTGCCCGGCGTTCGCGGACCCCGGCGCCCTCAAGCGGGTGCTGGAGAACCTGCTCTCCAACGCCATCAAGTTCTCCCCCCGGCGGGCCGCCATCTCCCTCACCCTCCGGCCCGACGGGGACCGGATCCTGCTCCTCGTGGAGGACGGGGGGCCCGGGATCCCCGACGCGGAGCGCGCCCGCGCGTTCCGAAGGTTCGAGCGGCTGAGCCCGCGCCCCACCGGCGGCGAGCCCTCCCTGGGGCTGGGCCTCTATGTAGCGCACGAGATCACCGCGCGGATGGGCGGCCGGCTCACCCTCTCCACGCGCCCGGAGGGGGGCTGCCGCGCCACCGTCGAGCTGCCGTCGCGCCCCCCGGACATTTCCTGACCGGGCCCGGCCGGACGGCCCTTGACCGGGCAGCACCCCACGGGGTACAGCCTGGAGACCCTTTGGGAATCCTCCGTTCTTCATGAAGCTCCTCCGCCAGATCCGGCTCCAGCTCACCGACGGGCGCTCCGACAAGGTCTACGAGGTCGACCTCGTGGAGCTGTCCCCGGACCGCTGCGTCGTGAACTTCCGCTACGGGCGGCGGGGCGCTGCGCTGCGGGACGGCTCCAAGACGGTCCTCCCGGTGGCCCAGGCCGAGGCCCAGGGCATCTTCGACAAGCTGGTGCAGTCCAAGACGGTCAAGGGCTACGTGGAGGTCGGCCGGGTCGGGGCCAGCCCGCCGCCGCCCCCTCCTGCGCCCGCGTCCGCCGGTCGGCTCTCGCCCCAGGCCCGGGCCATCCTCGCCTACCTGCGCGACCCCTCCCGGGTGTCCCGGCGCTGGCCCCTCTCCCGGATCGCCTGGCGCGCCGGCGAGCTGCGCCTGGTCGACGCCATCCCCCCCCTCGACGGGCTCATCGCCGGGGCCGATCCCACCCTGCTCACCTCGATCGCCTGGGCGCTCGCCCGGTGCGCGCCGGATCCGGGCCCCCACCGCGACGCGCTGCGCGCCGCGCTCACCCGGATCCGGGACGACGCCAAGGCCTCGGGCCCGGCCCGCCGCTACGCCGAGGAGGGCCTGCGCACCCTGGAGCCCGAGCGCTGGATCGCCCGCCTGCTCGGGCGCCTGCCCGCCGCCCTGGCCCCCACCGCCAGCCGCGACGACCCCGCCGCCTTCAACCGGGTGCTGCGGGTCTTCCTGGCAGATCCGGACCCCACCGACGCCGCCGCGCTGGAGCTGCTCTACAGCCTGGACACCCCGGCGGTGCGCCCGGTCCTGGTGACGCTGCTGGCCGAGCTCCCGCTGGCGCCCCCATTCTTCAAGCCGCTGCGCCACATCTTCAAACTGGCCGAGCTGCGCGACGACGGCCCGGTCTTCGCCGCGCTCACCCGGCGCTTCGAGACCAGCCGGCCCATGTTCTCCGGCAGCCGATGGTGGCGCTACGCCCATGTCCAGGGCATCGGCCGCATCGAGCCCCAGAAGGAGCTGTCCCGCCCCGACGCCCGCATCGCCTTCTCGGCCGGCACGAAGCGCTACCTGCGGCGGCGGAGCTGGCGCTCCCTGCGGTGGCGGGGAGAGCTGGGCCTGGAGAGCTACGCCCCGATGGCGGCGGCCATGCTCCTGGCGTTCTCCGACGACGACGGGCGGGATCCGCGGACGCGCTACCGGTGGAACTGGGCCACCCGCCAGAACGAGGCCCTCACCTACGACCGCTTCACCTCGTTCTGGGCGTTCAACCACATCCTCTTCGTCAACAGCGCCCGCTTCGAGGTCTCGGAGCGCAGCTTCGTCTGGGCGATGAAGCCGGGCCACGCCCCCACGGACCCCACCCCCACCGCGCGCGAGGAGGCCTTCCCCGCGCTGTGGGACGCCGCCCCCGCCGCGCTGGTGCAGCTCCTGGAGCAGAGCCGCTGCGCCCCGGTCCACGGCTTCGCCGCCCGCGCGCTCCGGGCGAACCCCGGCGGCTGGGTCCACCTCACCAACGCCTCCCTCAAGCGCCTGCTGGACAGCCCCTACCCGGACACCGCCGCGCTGGCCGCCGACATCGCGGTCGAGCGCTTCGACCCGTCCAACCCGGACATCGAGCTGGTGGTCACCCTGCTGGGCTGCGCCCATGACCGCGCCCGCCGCGCCGCCCAGGGCTGGCTGCGGGCCGACCCCCGGCGGCTGCTCGCCGAGCCCGCCGTCGCCGTCGCCGTCGCCCTGTCCGTACAGGCCGACACCCGCGCCCTGGGGCCGGGGCTGTTCGCCGACGCCTTCCTCCCGGACGACCGCGCCAAGGCCGTCGCCCTGGCCATCGTTGACGCCATCGCCGCCCTGCCCGCCGACGACGCCGACGCCCTCACCCGGGGGCGCAGCGCCTGCAGCCTGCTGGAGGGCGCCCTCGCCCGCGCGCTCTCCCGGCTCGACGACGCGCTGCTGTTCCGGCTGGCCGAGGGGGACCACCCCCTCACCCAGGAGCTGGCCGCCCGCGCCCTCTCCGACCGCGCCGACCTGCCGGACACCCTGCTCGCCGCCTGGATGACCTCGCCCCACGCCCCGGTGCGGGCCATCGGGATGGCCTGCTTCGGGCGGCTGCCCGACCATGTCCTGCTCGATCGCTACGCGGTGCTGGTCCACCTGGCCGCCAACCCCCACCCCGACCTGCGCGCCCAGGCCCGCCCGCTCATCCAGCGGCTCGCCCTGGGCCGGCCGGCCTTCGCGGACTCGATGGTCTCCGCGCTCATCGGGATCCTCGGCCAGGCCGAGCCCGCCGAGGGCCTGCACGCCGACCTCGTCGACCTGCTGCGGGGCCCGCTGGCCGATGCGCTGCCTCGGCTCGACAGCCAGGCCCTCTTCCGGCTGCTGGACTCCCCCTCCACGGTGGCCCACGAGCTGGCCGGCCAGCGCATGGCGGTGCAGCTCAACCCCGCCGACCTCAGCGTCCGCCAGCTCGTCACCCTGGCCGACCACGACGTGCTGGCGGTGCGCCGGGCCGGCCAGGGCTTCCTGGACCGCTCCGTCGATCGGCTGCGCGCCGAGCCCGAGGACGCCCTGCGCGCCCTGGAGGCCGGCTGGCCCGACGCCCAGGCCCACGCCTTCGGGCTGTTCCGCGACCGCTTCGACGACCTCCAGCTCGCCCCCGAGCACCTCATCGCCATCTGCGACAGCGTGAAGCCCGCCGTGCAGACCTTCGGTCGGGAGATGATCCTGCGCGCCGCCGACACCGAGCACGGCCGCCTCTACCTGCGGCGCCTGAGCCAGCACCCGGCGGTGAACGTGCAGCTCTTCGCCACCCACTACCTGGACAACGCCTCGGGCGACCTCGACCAGCTCCGCCAGCTCATGCCCTTCTTCCGGGTCGTGTTCGGTCAGGTCAACAAGGCCCGCCTTCCGCGAGCCCGCGTCCAGCGCTTCCTTGAGGCCGAGGCCCTCCAGGACGCCGACGCCGCGGCCCTCATCGCCGAGCTGCTGTCCGACGTGTCGATGTCGACGGCCATCGGCGAGCGCGCCTGGGCGGTGGGGCTCATGGCCCGGCTGCGCCACCAGCACCCCGGTCTGGACCTGCCCCTGCGGGCCCGGGACCCGGAGTTCAGGGGGGCCCGTGCGCTTTGAGTACCGCTACTTCGGCGCCAGCGGGGTGCGTGACACCGCCTCGGGCACCTCGATGTCCTTCGCGCCGGACACCCTGCGCCCGGCGACCTTCTTCCGGGGGCGGCTGAACCAGAAGCTGCCCTTCCGCGAGGCGCTCTCGGCCCTCCACGACGTGGTCGTCTCCGACCAGCGCTTCCAGCCCAAGGACCGCACCGAGTACTTCGCCTGGCGCGCCCAGCAGGACGAGCTGGACTGGACCGAGCTGGGCGCCCAGCGGGCGGGCACACGGCAGCGCATCGAGGCGATCCGCGCCGAGTTGGACAAGATCCAGGTCAACCACACCCGGCGCACCGGCGACTTCTACAAGGCCCGAAAGAAGTACTTCGACTACCTCTACAAGGCCAACTACGCCGCTTGGTGGGTGCTCGACCCGGTCATCACCGTCCACCCCGACGAGCTGTTCTTCGAGTGCTTCTCCCGGGACGAGTCCTCCTACGGGCGGGTCGGCTGCAACTACAACGTCTTCGACGAGCTGGGCGAGCGGGCCTGCGGCACGACCAACATCGACTACTCCGACGCGCTGTACGACGAGTTCTCCCGCATCCGCGACTACAAGGTCACCGAGCTCTCCGTCGACCCGACCGGCTTCGAGGTGGAGACCCAGGGCGCGGACCGCTACCGCGAGGTCAAGATCGACCTCCCGGACAGTTGGGTGCGCGGCTTCCTGCAGGTGTCCTCGGCCATGACCCTCCCCGGGGTGCAGCTCCAGCTCCACCCCATGGACATCTACAACTTCTGCCACGTCCTGCGCCGCCAGAAGGAGCGCCACGGCCCCCGCTCCATGCGCTGGCTGCTCAAGCCGGGCCAGCCGGTGCGGGTGCGCTTCGAGCCCTTCGACCTCACCCTCACCTGCGCCCGCTCGGTGTACACCGGCTCGACCGAGCAGGAGATCCGCACCTGGGGGCGCCGCCGCCTGTTCGCGCTGGAGCGGCTCATCCCCGTCGCGCGGGGCTTCACCGTCACCCTGCTGGGCACCGGCATGCCCTCGTTCTGGGAGGCCGACCTGGGGGACCTGCGGTTCACCCTGGGGCTGTCGGGCTGGACCTCCAACGACTGGTCGGCCTGCGGCAACTTCGACCTCCTGGCCCCCCGCGCCCGGGTGGACACCCACACCGCCCAGAAGGTCTTCGACGCGCTGCGCGCCGACTGGGTGGCCGAGCCCGGGGCCCTCGCCCGCAAGCTCGGGTTGGAGCGCAAGGTGGTTCTGGGTGCGCTGGCCATGTGGGCCCAGGCGGGCCGGGTCATGGTGGACCTGGGGCGGGGCGTGTACCGCGCCCGCGAGCTGACCCGCGAGCCCCTGCCCATGGACCGGCTGCGCTTCACCAGCGATCGCGAGGCCGAGGCCTGGGGCCTGGTCAACCAGGGCGCGGTGACCCACCTCCACGCCAACCAGCAGGGCGAGCACCTCCGCCTCCAGGGTCAGGTGCGCCAGGGCTCCCACACCGAGCGCCCCACCCTGCGCCTGGATCGCGACCAGCGGGTCGCCGACGCCACCTGCACCTGCTCGTATTTCTTCCGGAACAAGCTCCGGCGCGGCCCCTGCGCCCACATCCTCGCCCTGCGCCTGGCGCACGGGCGGCGCTTTGGGGTAGCCTCGTGATCCAGCTCCTTTCCACCTTCGTTTCCAACCCTTGGGGTGTCGGCCGGCGCGGCCCGCCTTGCAACCCGGGCGGCGCGATCGCCGTCCATGCACACAGCTCCCGCCCGCCTCACCGGCTCGGTCTCCACTGTGCGGGACCTGCCCTGGTGTCGTTGATTGCAGTTCGCCTCCTGTCGGAGGAATCAAACGACACCAGGGCGGTCCCGCGTCGAGTTGACCGCTCCGGTCTCGCGCAGAAGCCGAAGACCTGCCGCGCCGGCCGACCCCCATCCCGCCTCCCCCTCGCCCGCAGGGGGAACCCATGAGCAAGACCGCCGGCGTCACCAAGGCCGAGCTGTACGAGCGCATCCGCCTCAGCTCCAAGGACCAGGTCATCCTCGAGGAGATGATCCGCCTGGGCTTCTGGTCCATCGACGACCCCAAGCCCGGCACCCCCGAGTTCGAGCTGAAGCGCAAGGTCGAGCTGGAGGCCGAGCTGCGGGCGATGCAGACCGAGCTGGCCCGCCTGCACGACGTCGAGGCCCTCAAGCGCGAGGCCCACAAGCGCCGCCTCCTCGCTGCCCGTCAGCGCCGCGAAGAGACCAAGGCCCGCCGCGAGGCCACCCGTCAGGCCCGTGCGGCCGCCTGGCGGCAGCGCAAGTCCGGGGAGATCCTCTTCCTGGGCCCCGAGGTCTCCTCCCGGCTGGGCCAGCGCACCGCCGACGTCCCCAAGCTGCTGGAGCGTAGCCTGCCGGTGCTCACCGACGGCGCCTCGGTGGCCGAGTGGTTGGACATCTCGGTGGGCGAGCTGCGCTGGCTGGCCTGGCACCGCCCGGTGTCCCGCACCAGCCACTACCGCCGCTTCCTCATCCCCAAGAAGACCGGCGGCGAGCGCCTCATCTCCGCGCCCATGCCCCGGCTCAAGTACGCCCAGCGGCGCGTCCTCACCGACCTGCTGGCCCGGGTTCCGGTGTCCGACGCGGCCCACGGCTTCGTCACCGGCCGCAACATCGTCACCAACGCCCAGGCTCACGTCGGCGCGGCGGTGGTCATCAACGCGGACCTCAAGGACTTCTTCCCCACCGTCACATGGCGGCGGGTGCGGGGGCTGTTCCAGTCCCTGGGCTACAGCCCCGAGGCGGCGACCCTGCTGGCCCTGATCTGCACCGAGATCCCGGTGGACGAGGTCGAGCTGGACGGTCAGGTCTGGTTCGCGGCCGTCGGCGAGCGCCGCCTGCCCCAGGGCAGCCCGGCCAGCCCCGCGCTGACCAACCTCCTCTGCCGCCACCTCGACCTGCGCTTCGGCGCACTGGCGGACAAGCTCGGCTTCACCTACACCCGCTACGCCGACGACCTCACCTTCTCCAGCCCGAGCCCCGACGCCGACGTCGGCGCCGTGCTGCGCCTGCTCCCCGAGATCGTCCAGGACGAGGGCTTCACCCTCCACCCCGACAAGACCCGGGTGATGCGCCGCAGCCGCCGAATGGAGGTCACCGGGCTGGTGGTCAACGACCGGGTCGGAGTGCCGCGTCCGCTCCTGCGCCGCTTCCGGGCGCTGCTCTTCCAGATCGAGCGGGACGGCCCCCAGGGCAAGCGCTGGGGGGCGGGGCGCGACGTGCTCGCCTCGATCGAGGGCTTCGCGGCCTTCGCCGCGATGGTCGACGGCGACAAGGGCATGCCGCTCCTGCAGCGCGCCTGGCAGCTCCAGAGCCGGCATGGCTATCGGCGGCCCGAGCGGCCCCCGCGGTCTGAGCCCGCGAAGAAGTGGCACCAGCCCCGCCCCGCCGAGCCCCCGCCGGCCGCCGAAGGGACGGCGCCGCCGCCGAAGGAATCAGCAGCGCCCCCGCCGAAGGGGTCAGCAGCGCCCCCACCGAGGCCGCCCGCGGGCGACGCCTCTCACAGCTCCACCGAGTCCGACCGCTTCCGCTCCGTCGACGGCGTCAAGGTCACCCGCAGCGGCGGCGACGCAGCGGATGGGTCCTCCAACGCCGAGCAGGACCCGATCGAGTGGCTGACCGGCGGCAAGAAGAAGTGGTGGCAGTTCTGGCGCAACGACGAGGATTGATCACGGCTCCTCGATCAGCGCCGCCTCCCCGACCTGCCACAGGTACAGGCGCTGGGTGGCCGTGGTGTTGATCAGCTCGGCGTGGAACTCCTGGGTGTTGTAGAGCAACAACCCCTGGTCCATGTCGAAGCGCGCCTGCCCCTCCAGCCGGGTGTCCATCAGCGGGCCGACGCTGCCCTGCCGCAGCGCCCCGTCGCCGCTGGACGCGATCTCGACCACGTCTCCCGAGACGCCGACGACGCGGTGATCCAGCTTCGCGCCGCTCATGCTGCCGTTGCGGCTGGGCACCCTGAGCGCGATCGGGTCCCCGCGCTGTCGCCAGCCCTCCGGGCCCACGAGCCCATCCGGGGGCATCTCGATCTCGAGCAGCGAGAACAGCCGCAGCAGGAGCTGGCGCAGGTGCTCGTGCACGCGGGCGCGCCGAGGTGTGTCCTTGGACACGCCCTCCAGATCGAGCATGCGGATCCGGCCGCTGGAGGTCCACTCGAGCTGAACCATGCCGCCCTCCAGCAGGGCATCGTAGTGCATCAGCACCCGATGGACCTCGTCGGGCGGGTCGGTGGGCGCCACGCCGGCCAGCTCGGCGCTGTCGATGGCGCAGTCCATCGGCTGCGCGTCCCAACGGGGCGCCGCGACCGTGCAGCGCACCACCACCCCGATCGTCAGCTCCGTCAGCCGGATGTGGGCGTTGTCGATGATGAAGCTGTGCCCGCGGGGCGTCCCCAGGTAGGCCTGCAGCCGATAGCTGAGGGTGTCCCCTTCGCGCCAGCCGTATCTCAAGATGAGGTTGTCGAAGTCCTGCGCGACCGCGCTGCCTGCCCAGGCGATGAGCGATGCGACGGCGAGCGCGCGCAACAGAAGGCGGGGCATCGAGACCTCGGGTTCAGGACTAGAGGAGCGCGGTGAGGCCGGTCCGGTAAACGGGAGGCTCTCAAGGCTACCCCGAAAGCCGCCGACTCCGAAGCATCACCAGCCCGCCCAGCCACAACCACCCCGCACCCCCGGCGTGCCCGCACCGCCCCCCCACGTCATCCAGCGGCCGCCCGCCGGTGACGCGGTGGTCGGGGTCACCGCCGGTGGTGCTGCTGTCGGTGTCCTCCTCCAGGGCCTCCAGGGCCTCGATGGACCAGGACCAGGCGTAGCCCCGGGCGGTCCCCGACCAGGGTGAGGCCACGATGAACACCGCGTCGTCGTCGGCCGCGCCGGGCAGCCGACCCTCCCCCACCCCGTCGCTGCCCACCGACACCGTCACGACCCGGCGCACCCGGCCCCCGGTGGTGCCGACCAGCCACACGCCCCAGTCCACGCCGGCCTCACCCTCAAACGTGAGGCCCAGGTCCGGTGTGGCGGCGGGCAGCGCCGCGGGCTCTACTGAGACGTAGGCCTGCCCCAGGGGCTCGGGGGCGCGCTCGCCAGAGACGTCCCCCTGCGCGGGCACCGCGGCGGCCTCCCCGGCCAGGACCACCGGGGCCAGCAGCGCGCTGTGGTCGTAGTCCCAGGTCGCGTTCGCGGCGACGAAGTCCCGGTACACCGCGTCGAAGTCGTAGCCCATGCCCCCCAGGACCTCGAAGATGGCGAGGTCGCGGGAGGGCTGGACCTCCTGGGTGTACGTCCAGGTCCCCCGCACCAGGTCGGCGCCGCCGACGTGCTCCTCCAGGTGGAAGGCGAAGATCGCCATGCCGTACATGTGGAGGAAGCGGTCCGGGTCGCTGGACCCCGCGGACTGCATGGCCAGCCAGGGCTGCGCGCTGTAGCCGTCGTCGACGTAGTCGATCCAGCCGTCGGTGCGGGGGTGGACCTGCTCCTGGACCCAGGTGGCGGTGGCCTCCCACCACCAATCCTCGTGCCCCCCGCCCATCGTGAACTGCTGGGCGTGGTTCAGCTCGTGGGCGGCCATCTCCTCGGCCCAGCTCGTGCCGTCGAAGACGTCCTGGAAGGTGACGATGTACGGCATCCAGCCGTCGCCGTTGCCGCAGGTGCCCGACGAGGTGAACGCCCCGCCCCCGGCCTCCTCGGAGATGTATGCCTGGATGAGGTAGCGGTCGTCCTGGCGCACCGCCGGCCAGCCCTGGTCGACCAGCGTCTCGTAGGCGTCCTCCAGGGCGTCGGCGAAGCGGCGGGCCGTGCTGGACGACACCCCGGCGTCGTGGTCCACCGCGAAGTGGGCGGAGGTCACCCGCCCCGGGGTCTGCTGGCCCCAGCAGGTGTCGGTGGGCGTCGGCGAGGGCGGCGCGATCAGCCCTGCACCCTGGGGCGCCCAGCCCTCCACCCCCACCCCCAGGCACACCGGCTGCGCGCGCGCCGGGGCTGCCATCATCGACAGGGTGAGCAGGAGGGTCATCGGATCCACGCCGCGTTACTCCCCCATTCTAGCGCGGGCCGAGCGGGCCCGGGGAGCCCTTCATGCGTGGACGCTTCATCGCCATCGAGGGCCTGGACGGCAGCGGCGGGACCACCCAGATCGCCCTGCTGGCCGAGGCCCTGCGCCAACCCGGCGCCCCCGGCGGCCCGTGGACCGTGCACACCACCGCCGAGCCCTCCACCGGGCCCATCGGCCGTATGATCCGCGAGGCCCTGGGCGGCCGGCTCGACCTGGGGGACGGCGTGCTGCCCTACCTCTTCGCCGCGGACCGCCAGGATCATCTGGAGCGCGAGGTCGAGCCCGCCCTGGCCGCCGGCCATGCGGTGCTGACCGACCGATACTACGCCTCCTCCCTGGCCTACCAGTCCCTCGCTGCCCCGCTGGGATTCGTCGCCGGGCTCAACGCCCGCTTCCGGGCCCCGGACCTCACGGTGTTCCTGGACCTGCCGGTGGAAGCCTGCGTCGAGCGCATCCTCAAGCGCGGCGCCCCCCGGGACCGCTTCGAGACCGAGGGCACGCTCCGAGAGATCTCCGCCGCCTACGGCGCCGCGCTGGCCCTGCTGGCCGACCGGGGCGACCGCATCGCCCACGTCGACGCCAGCGGCACCCCCGCCCAGGTCCACGCCCGGGTCATGGAGCAGGTCGCCGCGTGCTTGTCGTAGAGGACCTCGGCCGGGCTGACTACGCGATCTCCTGGGCCCGCCAGAAGGCGCTCCTCGCGGCGCGCATCGCCCGCGAGGTGCCCGACACCCTGCTGCTCGTGGAGCACGAGCCGGTCTACACCCTCGGCCGCCGCAGGGGGGCCGCCGCCAACGTGCTCGCCCCCCAGGGGGTGCCCGTGCTCCAGGTCGAGCGCGGCGGGGACGTCACCTGGCACGGCCCCGGCCAGATCACCGCCTACCCCATCGTCGCGCTGCCGGAGGGCCGCCAGGATCTGCACCGCCACCTGCACGACCTGGAGGAGGCCGCCATCCGCACCTGCGCCGACTTCGGCCTGTCCGCCGGCCGCGACGACCGCAACACCGGCGCCTGGGTCGCCGGCCGCAAGGTGTGCAGCGTGGGCATCGCCTGCCGACGCTGGGTGACCTGGCACGGCCTGGCCCTCAACGTCGCCCCCGACATGGACTTCTTCACCCGAATCAACCCCTGCGGCATGGAGGTCGGGGTGATGACCTCGATGGCCACGGAGCTGGGCCACGCCCCGGACTTCGAGGCGGTCAAGCGGGCCCTGGTGGGGCACCTGCGCGACCTGTTGCCGCATGGACCGCCGCCGGACGACCGGACGGGTTAACGGACGGCTCGACGACCTGCCTCGCTCATGGAGCCACCATGCTCGACCCCCGCATTGTCGAAGAGCAGCCTGACCTCGTGCGGGCCTCGCTGGAGCGCCGACACGCCGGCGACGACGCCCTCGCCTCCCTCGACACCATCGCCGCGCTGAACCAGCGCCGCCGCGACCTCATCACCGAGGCCTCGGCCTGCCGGGCCACCCGCAACGAGCTGTCCCCGCAGATCGGCCGCCTGATGAAGGCCGGCCAGCGCGACGAGGCCGACGCGCTGAAGGAGCAGGTCCGCGAGGCCAGCGAGCGCGCCAAGGCCCTGGAGGCCGAGCAGGCCGAGGTCGAAGCCGAGCGCGACGCCCTCATCAACGCCCTGCCCAACCTCCTCGACGATCGCGTCCCCCCCGGCAAGGGCGAGGAGGACAACCCCGAGCTGCGCCGCTGGGGCGCCCCCCCGGCGATGGACTTCGAGCCGAAGCCCCACGACGAGCTGGGCGTGGCCCTGGGCATCCTGGACTTCGAGGCCGCCGCCCGCATGAGCGGCTCGCGCTTCTCGGTGCTCAAGGGCGCCGGGGCCCGACTGGAGCGCGCCCTGGTCAGCTTCTTCCTGGACACCCACACCCGGGATCACGGCTACACCGAGACCATGGTGCCCTACGTCGTCTGGCGCACCGCGATGGAGGGCACCGCCCAGCTCCCCAAGTTCGAGGCTGACATGTTCCGCCTCGCCGACCCCTTGAACGGCCAGGACGCCTTCCTGATCCCCACCGCCGAGGTCCCGGTCACCAACCTCCACCGCGAGGAGATCCTGGAGGCCGATCAGCTCCCCCTGGCCTACGCCGCGTTCACGCCGTGCTTCCGGGCCGAGGCCGGCTCCCACGGCAAGGACACCCGGGGCCTCATCCGCCAGCACCAGTTCCACAAGGTCGAGCTGGTGCGGATCACCACCGCCGAGACCTCCGATCAGCAGCACGAGCAGCTCACCCAGCACGCCGAGGCCTGCCTCC
The DNA here is from genome assembly GCA_020632795.1 of Alphaproteobacteria bacterium. Taxonomy (GTDB): domain Bacteria; phylum Myxococcota_A; class UBA796; order UBA796; family CAJQPC01; genus JACKEV01. The sequence goes on along the minus strand of JACKEV010000012.1, from coordinate 123,814 downwards.
AGGCCCTGGGCCTGCACTACCGGGTGGTCCGCCTGTGTGGCGGCGACATCGGCTTCGGCGCCCGCCACTGCTACGACCTGGAGGTCTGGCTGCCCGGCCAGAGCCGCTTCCGCGAGATCTCCTCGTGCTCCAACTACGGCGACTTCCAGGCGCGCCGGATGTCCCTGCGCTACCGCCCTGAGGGCGATCCGGGCAGCAAGAAGCGCCCCAAGCCCCGGCTCTGCCACACCATCAACGGCTCGGGCCTGGCGGTGGGTCGCACCCTGGTGGCCATCCTGGAGAACTTCCAGCAGGCAGATGGCAGCGTGATCATTCCGGAAGCCCTCCGACCCTACATGGGGGGCCTTGACCGGATCGAACCGATCCATTAAGACGCGGTGGTCACACCCCGGAGGTGTGGCCGAGTGGTTGAAGGCACCGGTCTTGAAAACCGGCAACCCGAGAGGGTTCGTGGGTTCGAATCCCACCGCCTCCGCTTCTCCGCCGCACCGTTCGAAGGTGAGTGCTCTTTCAAGGTTTGGAGACGTGACCGAGTGGCTGAAGGTGCTCGATTGCTAATCGAGTGTGCGGTCAAAAAGCTGCACCGAGGGTTCGAATCCCTCCGTCTCCGCCACCTCGCAGGTTTGATCTCTCGATAAGCGCCCATAGCTCAATTGGATAGAGCGTCGGACTACGGATCCGAAGGTTGGGGGTTCGACTCCTCCTGGGCGTACCATCCGCCCCCCACAGCCTCGCTGTGGGGGGCGATTGCGTTCCAGCGCGGACAGTTTTCGGCTACACTCACCGCTGGAAACGGGCTCGGCATGACCGCCGCAGGACGACGGCCCGTCGTCTCTGTTGGGAGCCTCATGCTGCGCCTGCCTGGAACCCGTATGCCCGACGACGCGGTCCCCCCGGACCGCGCCGCCCTGGAGCGCGAGCGCCGCCGCCTCCGCGCGCTGTTCACGGTCGCGCCATGGGCGATCGTGACGGTGAGCGCCGAGGGCCGGGTGCTGGACGCCAACCCCGCCGCCGAGCGCCTGCTGGGCTCCACCCAGGCCGAGCTGCGCAAGTCCCCCTCCCGCCTGCTCGACATGCTCTCCGGAGACGATCGCCGCTGGCTGAGGGGGGCGCTCACCAACGCCCTGCACGGCCAGGGGGTCAGCGGTGAGCTGCGGGTGCGGGGCCCCACCGGGCTGACCGTGCACGAGGTCATCGTCGAGCCCGTCCCGGCGGACGAGCGTGGCCGCAGCGACGCGGCCCTGGCGGTGTTCGCCCGCCCCAGCGCCAGCAGCCTGAGCCAGCGCGCCGGCCACACCGAGGCCCAGGTCCGCGCCGCCCAGCTCGGCCTGATGACCCGCTCCCTCACCCACGACCTCAACAACGCCCTCACGGTGCTGGCCAACAGCCTGGACGTGCTGGGGCAGTCCGCGCCCCCGGTGGTCCGCGATCTGGCCACCCAGGCCCTGGGCCGCTGCCGTCGCCTGGTCCAGGACCTCGGGCGCATCGGCCGGGTCACCCCTGGAGAGCCGGTCCACCGCGTGGACCTCGGGCCGCTGCTGGAGCAGGTCGTCGACGAGCTGACCCACAACGCAGGCGCCCTGATGGAGGTGCGCCTGACCACCCGCCCGCTGGTCAGCGTGCAGGGCGACGGCGCGGTGCTGCTGCGGGCCCTGCGCGCCCTGGGCCTGCGCGCGCGCCGCTGTCAGGCCCACCACCTCACCCTCACGGTCACCCCCGGCGACGACAGCATCCGCCTGGAGGTGGCGGATGACGGGCTGGGCATGTCCGAGGCCGAGCTGGAGCGGCTGTGGCGCCCGCCCGTGGGCTGGGAGAAAGGCAGCGCCGAGCCGGACTTCGCGCTGCTGCGGGGCCACCTGCGCGCCTGGGGCGGCGACCTGCAGGTCCGAAGCCGGCCCGACAAGGGCACCCGGATCACCCTCACCCTGCCCCGGGTGCAGCGCACGCACGCGGTGGCCCGCCCCACCCCGGAGCATGCCCTGCCCGAGCGCATCCTGGTGGTTGAGGACGACGCCGAGCTGCGCCGCGCCCTGACCTGGATGCTGCGGGCCCGCGACGTGGCCGTGTTCACCGCCGCCAACGGCGAAGAGGCCCTCTCCGTGCTCACCGACAACAGCGCCATTGAGCTGGTCCTGCTGGACATGGTGCTGCCCGGCGCTGGCGGGCTGGAGACCCTGGAGGCCATCCGGGCGCGGTGGCCCCGGATGCCGGTGATGATGATGAGCGGCAACACCGACGACGCCCAGGTGCGGGCCTGCCTAGCGGCCGGGGCGGCGGGATACCTGCCCAAGCCCTTCCGCATGGACGATCTGCGCCGCGCCCTGGAGAGCACCTGAGCGGCGCTGTCACACCTCGGTCCGCCCCGACGTAGCGGCCGGGTATGCGTCTCCTCTTCGTCATGACCCTGGGAGCGGTGGCCTGCTCCGATTACAGCCTGGTCGACGAGAAGGATCCGCCGCTGCCGAACGCCGACTCGGGGGGGCCGCCCGAGACCACGCCGGACAGCGATCCGCCGACGCGCTTCGACCCGCCCGAGGACTCCGATCGGCCGGTGGACACCGGTCCCGAGCCGCGCTGCGAGGACCTCTACTTCCCGGCCGAGCCCGCGCCGGAGACCACGAGCTGCGCCGAGCCGATCCCCGTCGGCGCCCTCAACCCCGTGGTGAAGTGGCAGAAGTCCTCCTGGTCCTGGAGCCCCACGTCCTCCGGGGTGTTCATGGCCCCGGTCGTCGCGCAGCTCTCCGACGACAACGGCGACGGCGTCATCGACGCCCTGGACACGCCGGACATCGCGGTGATCTCCACCGGCGTCGGGATCCCGTTCCTGCGCGTGGTCTCCGGGGACACCGGCGCCGAGCTGCTCAACCTCACCCTCGGTGACTTCCAGTTGGGGAGCTCCCTCGCGGCCGCGGACCTGGACGGCGACGGCTCCGTCGATCTGGTCGGGGTCACCGAGGACGGCGCGGTGCGGGCCTTCGAGCGGGATGGCACCGTGAAGTGGACCTCGGGGGCGTACCCGGACGCCATGGCGTTGAACGGCGACGTCGTGTCCATCGCCGACATGGACGGCGACGGCTCCCCCGAGGTGATCGTCGGCGCGCTCATCCTCAACGCGGACGGCACCACGCGCGGCGTCGGCGCGGGGGGGTGCGGGCGCACCTTCTTCGGCGGGGCGGTCTCCGTGCCGGCGGACCTGGACGGCAACGGCGTGCTCGAGCTGGCGACGGGCAACACCCTCTACGACCCCGACGGCAACATCCTCTGGCAGAACGACGAGCTGGACGGCGCGGTCGCGGTCGCCGACATGGACCTGGACGGCCTGGGCGAGATCGTGGTCGCCGGGTTCACCCGGCTGCGCCTCCAGGACACCGACGGCACGGTGCTCTGGGAGCAGACCCTGGGCACATCGTTCAACGACTCCGTGGCCAGCGTCCCGACCATCGCTGATCTCGACGGCGACGGCGTCCCCGAGATCCTGCTGATGCGCCGGGAGTCCCTGCAGGCCTGGACCGCAGCCGGGCAGCTCTTCTGGGACACGCCGGCGATCGACACCAGCTCGGGGAGCGTGTCCACCACCGTGTTCGACTTCGAGGGCGACGGCGCGGTCGAGGTGGTGCTGGCCGACCAGTTCACGGTGCACATCTACGAGGGCGCCACCGGCGTGGAGCTGTGGTCGTCCACCGCCCACGGCTCCGGCACCATCATCGAGTACGCCATCGTCGCGGACGTGGACGGCGACCACCACGCCGAGATCGTGTTCGGCTCGAACGGGAGCGTGACCGGCCTCACCGTGCTGGAGGACGCCAACGACTCCTGGATGGACGCGCCCCGGTACTGGTCCCAGCACGGCGAGACCTTCACCGCGGTGGCCGAGGACGGCGCGGTGCTGCCCGCCCCGACCCCCAACTGGCCGTCGCGCAACAACTTCCGCGTGCCGCCGCTCACCACGGCGGGCGGCGAGCGCCCGCTGCCCGACCCCCTCGTCACCCTGGACGACCTCTGCGAGCTGCGCTGTGAGCAGGGCGAGCTGGTGGTCTACGCGCGGGTGGGCAACGGCGGCACGGAGCCCTTCACGGGGCCGGTCACGGTGGTGCTGGAGGGTGTCAATGACGCGGGGAGCGTCCAGCTTGACACCGCCACCCTGACCGGTCCCTTTCCCCCCACGATGCTGACCGAGGGCGTGCGCCTGGAGGCCCAGGGGGTCGACGCCCTGGGGCTGCGCGACCTCCAGGTGCGCGTCGAGACCACCGCCGAGGACTGCGAGCCGGCCAACAACCTCGTCTCCATCGGTCGGGCCCCCTGCGGGGAGTAGCCGGGCGCCCACCTGCTGTATCGTGGGGCTTCGATGCGCCCCCTCCCTCCCCCGGCCCGGATCCTGCTCGTCGGCGGCGCGCTGGCCTGGGCGCTGTATGACGCCGCCGCCCGCGCCTGGGTGTGCGACGACGCCTTCATCAGCTTCCGCTACGCGCGCAACCTCGTGCGGGGCGAGGGCCTGGTGTTCAACCCGGGCGAGGCGGTAGAGGGCTACACCAACTTCCTGTGGACCCTCCTCACCGCCGGGGGCCTGGCGGCGGGCGTCGAGCCGGTGCGCTTCACCCTCGCGGCGGGGCTCGTGGCCTGGACGGGCACCGCCGGGGTGCTCCTGTGGGCCTCGCGGGGCATCGGGGGGATGCTGCCGGTGGCCGCGCTGGGCTGGGCGGCCTTCCTGCATGGGCGCGTCTTCGCGACCTCGGGGCTGGAGACCGCGCTCTACACCCTGCTGGTGACCACCACGCTGGCGGGCGCGATCACGGCGCGCAGCGAGCGGGCCTGGGCGGGGGTCGGGCTGCTCGGCACCCTGGCGACGATGACCCGCCCCGACGGCGCGCTCATCTACGCGGTCGCGGGCCTGTCCTCCATGACGTCGATGGCATCGGGCTCACGGACGCGACGCCTGCTGGCGGTGGCCCTGCCGGGCCTCGCGCTGGGGGTGCCCTGGGTGTCCTGGAAGCTGGTCTTCTATGGGGACCTGCTGCCCAACACCTGGTACGCCAAGGGGGCGGTCGGGGCGCGCTGGGGGGCCGGGCTCGCCTACCTGGGGGGGTTCGCGGGGGCGTACTGGCCGCTGCTGGCCGCGATCCCGCTGGGGCTGCGCGCCGCGCGGGGGGCCGAGCGTGACCTGACGCCGGGCTGGTGGAGCCTCCGGGCCCCGCTCGTGCTCACGGCCGCGCTGGCGCCCACCCTCGTCTACATCGCGAAGGTGGGCGGCGACTTCATGTTCGCCCGCTTCCTGGTGCCCCTGACCCCCGCCGCGCTGCTGCTGGTGGCGCTGGGCCTGCGCCTCACCGCCCAGGGTCCGCAGGCCGCGCTGGGGCTGGCGCTGTTCGCGGCGCTGCTCTCCCGCGCAACCCCCGCCAGCGTGCGCTCCACCCCGGAGCACCCCTCCGGCGTCGACGGCGTCGTGGAGGAGCGGGACTGGTATCCGCCCGAGGCCCACCGCGAGGCGATGCGCCAGGGCGCGCGGCTGCGGTGGATGCTCGCCGACACCGACGCCACCCTGGTGTACTACGGCGCCCAGGCGATGCTGATGTACTACGCGGACGCGCCCCGCGCGATCGAGGGCCACGTCGGGCTCACCGACCACGAGATCGCCCGCATGCCCCCGCCGGAGGGCGCGCGCACCGGCCACGGCCGCAAGACCACCGTGCCCTACCTGCGCAGCCGGGGCGTGGACCTCTGCCCGGACTTCCGGGTGCAGCAGCCCAAGGCCGTGTTCGAGCGCGTGGACTTCGGGGAGGGGGTCACCGCGCGGCTGTACACCTGGGACCCGGCGCTGGCGGCCACCCTGCGGGCGCGGGGTGCGGACATCGTGGACCTGCCGTCCTGGATCGACGGCTGGGTCCGCACCCTGGACAGCCGGGATCCGGCCGAGGTCCAGCGCACGCTGGAGACGCTGGACGGGGTGTACTTCGGGCGCAACCCGGACCCCGAACGGCGGGCGCGGATCGCGGGTTGGCTGGCGCAGCAAGGTGTCGCCCCGCGGTAGGTCGCGACTGTCATTGTTGCACGCTGTAACACCGCACCGCCTCCTGCCGCTTGTATGCTCACCTCATCCTTCCCAGGCGTGGGGCGCGTTGACGCAGAACCCTCCTGGAAAGGTATGAACCGCGCCCTCCGACGCCTGTGGCGTCCGGTGGGTCCGCGCCGCTCCAAGGAGGACCGAGGTGTCACACTCGCGTCGTGCATTTCTGCAGTTCGTCGGCTCCGTCGCAGCGCTCAGCGCTGCAGGCGGCGTGACCGCGCGCCGGGCTCGGGCCGCCTGCCCGAACATGAACTACAAGATCCTGGAGATCTTCCTCGCCGGGGGGGCGTCCCATGAGCAGACGCTCTGGGTCGACAGCAACCGGCTCGCCAGCGAGTCGTGGTTCGCCTTCGATGAGATCAACTGGGACACCATCACCGGCGATCCGACGCCGCCCACCGACACGGTCTTCAACATCGCCGGGGACGCCAACGTCGGGCCGTCTTTCAACGCGCTCGACGCGTCGACGAATCGGCCGGAGGTGCTGGACAGGCTTCGCCTCGTGGCGCTGAAGCACGACCTCGATCCCCATGATCCGGCGAGCGTGCTGGCGCTCAACGGCAAGACTGTCGGGCGCCCGGACCGCGCGGGGCTGGGGGCGGCCATGCAGCACGCCAACCCCGGGCAGCCCCCCAGCGCGGTGGTGTTCGACACGGGATCCCCGCCCAGAGCCGACGCGGCCATCTCGGTCGGGCGCCTGGATGGGTCCCCTCGCCCCATCCTCATCCCGATGGGCGTGGGGTACCACGACTTCATGCGGAACCTCCCCCGAGCGGGGACGAGCACCAGGTCCGACCTGCTTTGGTCCCACTACGCGAGCGCCTACGCGGACCGGCTGACCTTCGCCGCCGCCCCGACGACGCGGGCGCGGTCCAAGGACTTCGACGCGTTCGACGCCGCACGGTCGACATGCATCGAGCACGCCAACACGATCCGGAGCTGGATGACACAGGCCGAGGGGATCTGGCCCGACTTCCCCCCACGGGGGACCTCCAAGGACCAGCTCCGCTACAACCGGGTCAACTGGACCGCCGCGTCGGTCGCCGCGTCGGCCTGGCTGCTCGGACAGGGGACGATCCGCTACGCCGCGGTCATCGACAACGGCGTCCACAAGACCTACGACACCCACGGGGTGTCCCCGCCCGTCGGCGCCACCAGGCCGGGCCACCACGCGACGCTCCACTGCGGAAACCTCTGGAACATCCTCAACACCCTGGACATCGCGCTGACCGGGGGGTGGTTCAGCCTGGAGGACACGCTGATCCTCATCAACACCGAGTTCGGGCGGCAGTGGCGCCGCAGCGATGACGGTGGCTCGGATCACTGGTACCACGGCTACGCCAACGCCCTGATCGGCGGCCCGATCACGCAGCCGGGGACCGCCGGGACGATCTGCTTCAACGCCACCCGATACCCCGACTACATCGCTGGCGCCGCCTACCGTGACGGGTGCACGGGAGACGCCGGCTACCACCCCACCGACGTGCGGGCCGCGGTCTCGCTCGCGGCCGGCGTCGACCCCTTCGCCAGCGGGGTCCTGAACCACGAAGAGACCACCTTCTACCTCATCGCGCGTCGGGACGGTGTCCTGCTCACCGCCGACGAGGTGTCCGACCGTATCTGCACCGACGTGCTCGGCGTGAGCTGACGCACCCTCCGGAGGACTGTGTGATGACCATCCAGATGCGGCCCCCCAGGGGCCATCACGCGCTGCTCGCCGTCTGTGGCGTCTCCCTGCTCGCGCTGACACCCTCCTGTTTGATCGGCCTGGAGCCGGACGACGCTGGAGACGAGGCGTTCGTGCTGCAAGCCATCCCCACCCTGCTGGGGCGCCAGCCCATCGGCGCGGCCGAGGTCGAGATCCTCACCACGCTGGCGGTGACCGAGGGGCGGGAGGCTGTCGCCGACGTGCTCATGGCCCAGCCGGAGTTCGTGACCTACTGGACCCAGGTCCTGGCGACCGACCTGCTCGTGGATCGCTTCCACGCGACCGACTGGCAGCAGCCCTGCTACGGCGACCCCCTGCTGAGCGACAGCCTCGCGGACGAGCTGGTCGACCACATCGCCAACGATGATCCGCTCACGCCGCTCTGCTTCCCCTCGATCCCGTCCGGCGGGGGCACCCAGCTTCGAATCCTCGATCAGTCCGAGGTCGACGTCCTCGCCGACGCCGCGGTGCAATCGGGCTACACCACGGACACCGCCTATGCGGCCGGGATCCCGACCCACGACAACTCGGGCTACCCCTACTCCCCCACACACCCGACCTACCAGCTCGGCGCCCCTACCCAGGAGACCAGCCAGGAGGGTCTGTTCTGGGACAACATGGGCGCGGAGCATGGCGCCGACGAGCAATGGTACGGCTCCTACCCCGCCTGGGGGTTCGGCCTGGGCACGGTGTCCGGGGAGGTCTCCTACAACCTGGGCAACTGCATGCACTTCAACATGACCGACGTCATCCGGTCCTCCATCCTGATGGACCGCATGGATCCCATCTACAGGGGATACCTGGCGCCGATGCAGGCCTGGCCCGACGACGGCATGGACGTGGCCGAGAACCTGGGCAACACCTTCCTGGGCGCCTACGTCGACCGCAACCCGACCTGCATGGGGTGCCACACCAGCACCTACTCCCGCACAGACGCCCGGCCGCGAAACGGCAACTGGGACCGCTTCTATCCGGTGCTGTTCTGGAGCGCCACGGACTCGAACGGGGACCCCGTCTCGGGCACCATCGATCTGGAGGGGTCCGCGTTCAGCTATGACTGCGCCCCGGGTGACCCGTCGTGCTGCTACGGCCTGTGGGAAGACTGCGCGCAGGATCCGCCCCCGTGGCGCTACGGTGGAGACGGGGGCACGCCGGTGTGGGGCCATGTCCGGGGCGTCTTCCGACCCGACATCATGATGAGCGGAAACCCCAAGCAGAACCCGGAGGCCGACCCCGCCGGGATGGCCCCCTGGGGCTTCATCAAGGAGTGCGTCTCCAACGATCGCGCGCGCTGGGATGGCTTCCACGTGGGCGTCCCGGCCGACGCCAACCGCTGGGCCGCGGTCGGGGAGGTCGGCCCCGCCGACGACGCCTCGGTCCTGGACCTCATCCGCGAGTTCAAGCTCGGGATGGACACCCTGGACCAGATGACCTTCGAGGAGCCGGACTGGTCCTGGCTGCGCGACCTGGGTGACGCGCAGCAGGGCCAGGCCGACCTGCCGACCTGCCTGGGCTGCCACAACGGCGCCGGGCAGGCCCCGCCGCTGGAGGAGGTGGTCCCCACCCTCACCGACGCGCGACTGTGGGACATCCTCAAGCACGGCTCCGGGGCGATGCCCAACCTGTACCTGAACGACCAACGGGCGCTGAACCTCATCGCGTACTTCCGAGACGACGACCTCTCCGGGTTCGCCAACCGGGGGCCCCGCCAGAGCGCGGACCGGAACCACGCGATGCTCACGCTGCTCGCGATGAACATCACGAACAACGTGATCGAGGAGGTGCTGGGCGAGCGGGTCACCCTGGACCACGGCCACCCCCGGAACTATGATCAGTGGTTCGTGCTGTGGGGGCACATGGGCACCTTCATGGAGAGCGGCTGGTCCCTCCAGGAGCTGCTCCGGTCCATTGTGCTGAGTGATGCCTTCGGTCGCCCCGCCCCCAGCCGCTCCAGCCAGCCCGCCTACGACATGCCCATCTTCGCGTTCCCCTGGGCCGCGACGGCGCCCGGCGAGACACCGATCCCGGGCTCCGACGCCAACTCGGTGGGCGACTATGTCCACCGCTACTCCATCGAGCACCTCCTCCACGCCGTGCACCACGCGCTGGGCTGGCCGGAGCCCCGTATCCTCGGCATGGGCAACCCCGACGAGGGCCAGGATCTCCTGCGGGTCTACCCCAACCGTCACGTCATGCGCGACATCGGCCGCTACCACACCGACAGCATCCCCGGCAGCAAGGAGGTCCAGCTCAACCACCTGCTGACCTGGGAGGCCGAGATCGCGTCCTGCGAGAAGCCCGACCACGTCGTCCCCGACGAGGTCCGGCTCGCGACGACGGTGACCGGCGACTACACGGAGAGCGGCGACGACTGGATCGACTGGATCGACCTGCTGGTCGAGGCCTCCGACCAGACCCGTACGCTGGAGGAGGTGGTCCTGGCGGTGAAGGATCGGCTGCACACAGACCCGAGCCTGACGACAGACGAGCGCGCGCTCGTGTCGGACCTCTTCGGGGGCGCCGACCTCGCCGCGACGACCTTCGACGCCGCCGATGAGCCCGAGGTGCGCGCGTTCTGTGGGGTGCTGCTCAAGTCGCCGCAGTTCATGATGGGTGGCTTCGCCAGCCCCGAGGTCCTGCCGGCCTCCCCGCCCGACCCCATCGCCTGCCTCGAGTCGGAGTGCGACCCCGCGGTGCTCTGCGCACGCTACGAGCAGGACGCCGCAGAGATCCTCGGATACCCCGTCGATCTGGACTGCCTGTAGCCACCCGTGTTCGGGGAGGCGGACAGGATCCGCCTCCCTGACCGGCTTTCGTCACAGAGCCCGGAATGCGACGTATATGGTGTCATCGAACTTGAAAGAAAGCTGCTTCGATGCACGCCACCGACCCCCTGCTGCTCTGCAGCGGTCGCCTCGATCCGGTTCGCCGGGTGCTGCACCGGGATGGGGACGACATCCGACTGACCCAGAAGGAGCTGGACCTCCTGCTCTACCTCACCGCCCGCGAGAGCCGGGTGGTCCCCCGCGAGGAGCTGCTGGGCGCTGTGTGGGGGTACGGCCCGCAGGTCCGCACCCGCACGCTGGACACCACCATCGCGCGGCTGCGGCGGAAGATCGAGCCCAACCCCGCCGAGCCGGTCCACATCCTGACGTCGCCCGGGCGAGGCTATCTGTTCTGTCACGCCAACCAGGCGGCGGAGCCCCCTCTGGGGCCCATCCGAACGTCGTTCGTGGGTCGCCAGCCTGAGCTGGCCCGGATCGGCGATGCCCTCGCCGAGCCCTCCCGGCAGATGGCGATCGTGGGCCCTCCGGGGCTGGGCAAGACCCGGCTGGCGACGCGCTGGGCCTTCCGGAACGTCCCGGACCCCGAGCGCCTGATGTGTGATCTCGCCTCCGTGTCGACCGGGCCCCAGCTCTTCCAGGTCCTGGAGGACGCGCTGGGGCTGCCCGACGCTGGCGGCGATCGCGCGGCCCGGGTCGGCGACGCGCTGGCCCGCAGCGGCGTCACCCTCCTGCTGCTGGACAACGCGGACGCCATCCCCGCCGAGGTGGACGCGGCCGCGGCCGCGTGGGTGGCGCGCGCTCCAGCGCTGCGCGTCCTCGTCACCTCACGCAGCCAGCTCCCCACCATGCCGTCCATGGAGCCGCCGCCGCTGCCGACCGCGGACGGCGTCCTCCTCTTCGTCGAGCGGGCCACGTCGGGCCCGGGTGACGCCGATGCGGACGTGCTGCGCCGGCTCGTCGAGCGGCTGGACGGCCTCCCGCTGGCCATCGAGATGGCCGCCGCGCGGGCCCGGCTGTTGTCGCCGGCCCAGATCCTCAGCCACCTGGACGACCGCTTCCGCCTCCTCCGCTTCCCCACGGACACCCCCGGCGCGCGCGCCCGGACCTTGTTGGAGGCGATCCGATGGTCCTGGGAGCTGCTGGACCCTGCGGAGCAGCGGGCGCTGGCCTGGCTCTCCATCTTCGCTGGGACCTTCTCCCCGGTGGCCGCCGAGCAGCTCCTCGACGCCAGCGGTCTGCCCGACCCCCTGGATCGACTGTGCAACCTGGAGGGCGCCGGCCTGCTGCAGGTCATCCAGACCGAGGACGCTGGTCACCGGCTTCGCCTGTGGGAGAACCTCCGCGCCTTCGCGGCGGAGAACCTGGCCCGCTCCGGCGAGCGCGACGCCTGCGCGCGCGCCTTCCTGACCTTGTGCGTGGGCGCGGTCGAGCCGGACGCCCCGGATCGCGTGGCCGGGCGGTGCTCACCCCGCGACGACATCGCGCTCCGCGAGGCCCACAACCTCCGGGTCGCGATGGAGCACGGCCTCCGAGACGCCCCGGAGGACGCCGCGCGGCTGCTGCTGTCGATCCTGGGCCACCCGAGCTGGCGGCGCGCCGAGACCTCCGCGTGGCTGGACAGCCCGGTGTTCGAGACCCTGCCGGACCCGCTGCTGGCCAGGCTCCTCATGTACCGCGCGGACGCGCACTTCCAGGCCGGGCGCGTCGACAGCGCGGCGGCGCTTCTGGAGGAGGCGCTGCCCGTCGCCGAGCGGCTCGGCGACGCGGACACCGCCGGCCGGGTCCTCGTCCAGATGTCCGAGCTTCAGATGCGCCAGGGTGGGTTCGCGGAGGCCCGGTCCTGCCTCGATGTGGCGCGGCAGCGCTTCGAGGAGGGTGCCCCCATCGCTCTGATCCGGGTCTTCGACGCCCAGGCCATGCTCGCCCACTGCCAGGGCCAGCACGAGGAGGCCCAGCGGTGGCGGACCGAGGCGCTCACCCACGCCCAGCGTCACGGCCTGGAGTACTACGAGATGACCAGCCGCAGCGGGCTGGCCAGCGGGCTCAGCGAGCTGGGGCGCCCCCACGAGGCCGAGCCGCACGCGCGTCGGGCGCTGGCCTACTTCGAGCGGATCAGCGACCACCGGCGCATCGCCAACATGCTCCACCTGCTCGCGGTCATCGCCCTCAAGCAGGGGCTGCTGAGCAAGGGGGCCACCCTCCTGGACGCGGCGGGGGACGCCTACGGGCGCGCCGCCGATCCGCGCGGCGAGGCGCTGATCCTGGTCTGCCAGTCCGACGTCGTGCTGGCGCTGGCCGGGCCGGACCGCGCCGCGCCGCTCCTGCGGGAGGCGCGGGCCCGGCTCGACAGCATCCGGGAGCACCGGCTGGGGGCGATCACCGCGGCCCACCTCGCGGCCATCGAGGCGGAGCGCGGGGCGCTCGACGAGGCCGAGGACCTGCTCCGCCTCGCGCGCCCGGCGCTGGCGGGCGTCGGCTGGGCCGCCGGGCACGTCCTGTTCGCCGAGGCCTGGATCGATGTGGTCCGCGCCGAGCGCTCCGCCGACGCCCCTCGGCTCCGCCAGCGCGCGGGGGCCTGGTTGAGCACGCTGGAGGCGTCCCCGGTGGCCCAGCGCCCCGTGGACTTCGTCCTCGCGCGCCTCCGGGACCGCCTGGTGCGGCCTCCACGTCACGCCGCCATGCCCGCGCACGCCCTCTGACCCGCGCCCCCGTCTCGCCCAGGCCACGCCGCCGGGCCCTGCCCCACCCTCCGCTCCGAAGGAGACCGCTCGCTCATGGTTCCGACCGCCCCCCTCACCCTCGTCAGCGGCCTGCTCGATCCGGCCAGCGGGCTGCTTCACCGGAACATCGGCCCGATCCGCCTTCGCCAGAAGGAGCTGGCGCTGCTGCTGCACCTGGTGGAGCAGACCCCCCGCGTGGTCCCCCGAGAGGAGCTGCTCCAGGCGATCTGGGGCTACGGACCGGACGTCCTCACCCGCACCCTGGACACCACGATCGCCCGCCTGCGCCAGAAGATCGAGCCGGATCCAGGCAACCCCGTCCACGTCCACACCGTGTCCGGGGAGGGATACCGCTTCCAGGTGCCGCCCCCCGCGGCGCTGTCCCCGGCGGGCCCGGTGCGCACCACCTTCGTGGGCCGCGCCCCGGAGCAGGCCCGGCTCCATCAGGCGATGCAGGCCCCGGCGCGGCGGGTCGCGCTGGTCGGGCCCGCCGGGGTGGGCAAGACCCGCCTCGCCACCCGCTGGACCTGGCAGAACGTCCCCGCCGACCAGCGCGTCGTGTGCGACCTGGCCTCGGCCTGCTCCGAGGCAGCGCTGCTCCAGGTGGTCGAGGACGCGCTGGGCCTCCCCCACGCCCTCGACGGCCGCGCCGAGCGCATCGGCACGGCCCTCGCCAGCCCCGAGCCCACGCTGCTGCTGCTGGACAACGCCGACGACCTCCCCGAGGCGGTGGCCGCCCTCTCCCGGGACTGGCTCGACGCCGCCCCCACCCTGCGCGTCCTCATCACCGCCCGCGCTCGGCTGCCCGGGGTGCCCTGCGTCGAGGTGGCGCCGCTGCCGGTCGACGACGCGCTCCTCCTGTTCCAGGAGCGCCTGGAGCGGCCGACCGCCGAGGCGGACCAGTCGGCCTTGCGCGCTCTGGTGGAGGGGCTGGACTGCCTGCCCCTGGCCATCGAGATGGCCGCCGGGCGGGCGCGCGTCCTGTCCCCGACCCAGCTGCTCGACCACCTCGGCGACCGCTTCCACCTGCTGCGCTTCCCCTCAAACCCCACCGGCGCCCGGGTCCGGACCCTGCACGAGGCCATCGCCTGGTCCTGGGGGCTGCTGAGCCCGGAGGAGCAGCGCACGCTCTCATGGATCTCCATCCTCCCCGGGCCCTTCACCGCCGAGACCGCCGCGCGCCTCCTGGAGCCGGCCGACGTCCCCTCCCCTGCGGACGCCCTCGACGCGCTGGAGCGCGCCGGGCTGCTGCAGGTCATCCACACACCCCAGGGGCGGCGCCTCCGCCTGCTCCAGAACATCCGCGCGTTCGCCTGGGCGGCGCTGGAGCGCTCCGGTGGCGCCCGGGCCTGCGGGGATCGCCTGCTCGCGTGGTGCCTGGAGCAGGTCGAGCGGGACAGCACCGGCCGCACCAACGGCACGCTCCCCGCCCACGAGGACTTCGCGGTCCGCGAGGGCCCCGACATCCGCGTCGCGATGGCCCACGGCCTGCGCCACGACCCCGACAAGGCCGCGCGGCTGCTGCTGGAGATGCTGGAGGCGCCCACCTGGCGGCGCGCCGAGGCCCTGGCCTGGCTGGACGACCTCGCCGCCGCGGACCTGCGCCCTCCCCTCCGCGCGCGCCTGCTCCTGCACCGCGCCTACCTGCACCTCCAGGCCGGCCGCGTCAGCAGCGCCGAGGAGCTGCTCCAGGAGGGGCTGGCGCTCGCCGAGCGGCTCCAGGACCAGGGGGTGCAGGGCCGCCTGCTGGCCACCTTCGGCGAGCTGGCGATCCGCCAGGGCGCGCTCGACCAGGCGGACGCGTACCTGTCCCGAGCCGAGGCGCTGCTCACCGAGGCCGCGCCGACGCTGTTGAACCGGGTGTACGTCCGCCGAGGCACGCTGAACCAGTACCGAGGTCGGTTTGCGGAGGCCCGGCGCTGGGATCAGCGGGGCGCGGCGCACAGCCAGCGGTACGGCGCGGTGTACCAGGAGATGGTCGCCCGCAGCAACTTCGCCTGCGGCCTGAGCGACGTGGGGCGGTGGGCCGAGTCGGACCCCCACGCCCTGGCCGCCCTGGCCTACTTCGAGCGCATCCAGGACCGGCGAGGGACCGCCACCATGCGCCACCTGCTGGCCGCGAACGCCCTTCGACAGGGGCAGATCGAGCGAGGCGACGGGCTGCTCCTGGCGGCGATGGAGGCCTATCGCAAGGCCGGAGACTTCCGGGGGATCGCCCTGATCCAGATCAGTCAGACCGACACACTCCTCGCGCGCCAGGGCCCCGAGCCCGCCGCGCGGCTCGCCCGGGAGGCCTGGACGAAGCTCCACAGCATCGGTGAGCTGAGGCTGGCTTCGCTGGCCGCGGCCCACCTCGCGGCCATCGAGGCCGAGCGCGGGCACCTCACGGAGGCGGAGGCGCTGCTCCGGGCCATCGCGGAGGCCCCGGACGAGGTGGTCTGGGATGACGGCTACCGCGCGTTCGCGGCGTGCTGGCTGGAGGTCGCGCGCGCTGAGCAGGCCCCGACCCGCGCCCGGAGCCGCGCGCTGCGGCGCAGCGCCACCACCCAGCTCCAGGCCCTCCGCGAGCGTCCGGCCTCCAGCCGCCCGCTGGACTGGATCATCGACCGCCTGGCGGGCCGACTCCGCCCCCCACCAAGGAGCTGAGCCGCTCGGCCTCGAACGTCACAGAGCCCCGCATGCGGCGTATACGGTGACACCCTCCCTGTAAGAAAAATCCTGCCCATGCCTGCGCTCACCCCGCCCAAGCTCGCCACCGGCCGCCTCGACCTGCACCGCTGCCTGCTGCACCGCGCCGATCGCGCCGTCCGACTGACCCGGAAGGAGCTGGAGCTTCTGCTCTACCTCTCGGCGCGAGAGGCGCAGGTGGTCAGCCGGGAGGAGCTGCTCCGCGAGGTCTGGGGGTATGGCCCGCAGGTCCACACCCGGACCCTGGACGCCACCATCGCGCGGCTGCGAAGCAAGATCGAACCCCGCCTGTCCGCGCCCACCCACATCGTGACCCTGCCTGGCGAGGGGTACCGCTTCCACAGCGCGGCGCCCGCGGCCCACGCCCCCATCGGCCCGGTGCGGACCTCCTTCGTCGGGCGGGAGGCGGAGCTGGCGCGCCTCAACGACGCGCTGCGCGAGCCCGGCGGTCGCCTGGCCATCGTCGGGCAAGCCGGCCTGGGGAAGACCCGGCTCGCGCTCCGCTGGGCCTTCCAGCAGGCGCCCGATGGGCGGCACCTGGTCTGTGATCTCGCCTCGGCCCGCACCGACGCGCAGCTCCTCCAGCTCATGGAGGACGCCCTGGGCCTTCCGGAGGGGCCCTCGTCCCGGCGGTCCGCGCGCATCGGGGACGCGCTGGCCAGCCGCGCGCTCACGCTGCTCGTGCTGGACAACGCCGACGCCATCCCCGCCGAGGTCGACGCGCGCTCGGCGTCGTGGCTCGCCACCGCGCGGACGTTGCGCGTGCTCATCACCTCGCGCGCCGCGCTCCCGACGGCCCGGTGCTTCGACCTCGGGCCCCTGCCCCCCGACGACGCCGCGCTGCTGTTCCGCCAGCGGGCCGGCGACGCCCTCTCGGATCCCGACCCGGCGTCGGTGCTCCAGCTCGTCCAGCGCCTGGACGGGCTGCCCCTGGCCATCGAGATGGCCGCCGCGCGCGCGCCGCTGTTGACCCCGCGACAGATGCTGGACCACCTGAACCACCGCTTCCAGCTGCTGCGCTTCCCCACCGACCCCTCCAGCGCCCGGGCCCGGACCCTGGTCGAGGCCATCCGCTGGTCCTGGGACCTGCTGGAGGGCATGGACCAGCGGGCGCTCGCCGCCCTCTCGGTCTTCGGGGGGACGTTCGACACCCCCGCCGCCGCAGATCTGCTGGGCGCGGTCGACGTCCCCGAGCCGCTCGACCGGCTCCGCGCCCTGGAGCGCGCCGGGCTGCTCCAGGTCATCGAGGGAGATGGCGGCCGCAGGCTGCGCCTCTGGGAGAACCTCCGCTCGTTCGCGCGGGACGCCCTGGCGCAGGCGGGCGAGGAGCATCGGTGCGCGCGGGCGCTGCTGGCGTGGTGCCTGCGCCGGGTGGCCATCAACAACGCGCGGCGCAGCGCGGGTCAGCTCACCGCGACCGACGACTTCGCGCTGCAGGAGGCCCACAACCTCCGCGCCGCCATGCGCAGCGGCCTGGTCCACAGCCCCCAGGACGCCACGCGGCTCCTGCTGAGCCTCCTGGAGGACCCCGCCTGGCGGCGCGCCGAGACCGCAGCCTGGCTGGAGCGCCCCGAGCCGCCGGACACCCCCGCGCACCTCCGAGCGCTCCTGCTGATGTTCCGCGGCGAAGCCCACTTCCAGATGGGTCGCATGGAGAGCGCGGCGGCGCTCCTGGGCGAGGCGCTCGACCTCGCGCGAGACCTGGGGGACGACGCCACGACCGGCCGCGTGCTGGTCCACCGGGCCACCCTGCTCACCCGGCAGGGCGACTTTGAGGCCGCCGAACGCCACCTCAACCAGGCCGAGCCCCTGCTCACCCGCGCGGCCCCCACCATGCTCAACCGGATCTCCGACCGACGCGCCCTGCTGGCGTACTACCAGGGTCGCTTCGACGACGTCCTCCGCTGGCACCAGGTGTCGCTGACCCACAACCAGCGCCACGGGCTGGAGTACTTCGAGATGGCCACCCGGGGAAACCTGGCCTCCTACTTCATCGACGTCGCGCGCTACGTGGACGCGGAGCCCCACGCACGGCGCGCCCTCGCCTTCTTCGAGCGGATCGGGGATCCCCGTCGCATCGCGGGCACCCGGCACCTGCTGGCGCTCCTGGCGCTCAAGCAGGGGCAGCTCAGCCAGGGCGAGGCGCTGCTCGACGCCGCGGGGGAGGCCTACCGTCACACTGGGGATCTGCGCGGTGACAGCCTGGTCCTGCTGGCGCGCTCCACCCTGTTCCTGGCCACCCGCGGGCCCGAGGAGGCGCTCCCCCTCGCCCAGGAGGCCCGGGCGCGCTTCCTGAGCCTGCACGAGGTCTACTTCGCAGCCTCCGCCGCCGCCCACATCGCGGCGATCGAGGCGGAGCTGGGCCACGTCGAGGAGGCCGCGGGGCTTCTGGAGTCCATCCGGCAGACACCGGCCCGGTTGCTGTGGGACGACAGCCCCCTCCGGATCGCCGACTGCTGGATCGCGATGGGGCGAGGCGCGGAGGCGCTCGCCGAGGCGGCCCGTGGCCTGGCGGCGCTGCGCGCGCTCCCACCCTCCCGGCGGCCGGTGACCTGGATCCTGGATCGCATCGAGGCCCGCCTGGGTCAGCTCACGGCGGCGACCCGGGCGCCTCGGCGTCGTCCAGAGGCCTGAGCTGCTTCGCCTCCATCGCGAGGGTGCCCTCCACCCGGCCCACCACCACGAGCGCCTCTTCCGTGAGCACGATGTCCTGGAGGTGAAGCGCGGACACCTCTCCCGAAAGCGCCACGCCGTCGCGCTCTGCGCTGCCCAGCGCGTCGCTGGCCCGGGTCCGCGCGGCCTCCAGGTGCTCGGCGAGCGGGACCTCAAGCCGCCCCTCCAGCCAGGTCAGCCAGGCCGCGGCGCCGACGGAGGTGGCGGCGTCCAGGGCCAGGCTGCTGCTGCCCGACACCACCGAGAGCCCCTGGACCGTCAGCACCTGCTGCTCGGCGTCCAGGATGGGGGCGCCGGAGAGCCACGCCCGCCCCTCTGCAGACAGGGGCCAGGGGACGTCGGCCAGCGCGTAGTCCACGCCCAGGACCACCGCGCGCCCGGACGGGTACAGCGTGAGCCCCCGGATCGTGACCCCCGGCTCCGGCTCGCGCCCGGCGACCCGCTCGCTCAGGAGCGCGCCCAGGGTGTCCCAGTCCAGCGCCACCGGGAGCTGGAGGACGAAGCCCTCCGCGCCTGTCGGCTCGGTGCGCGGCGGCAGCGGCGGCGGCGCCCCCGCGTCTGGCTGCTCGGTGACCACGGAGAGCCGCGCCACCAGCCCCACCGGCACATGCACCCCGTCAGGCTCGACGCGGAGGTCCCCGGCAGAGACCGCCTCCGGGGCCATCAACAGCCAGGTCGGCGGGTCCTCCACCAGGGGGATGGGGCGGGTCAGCTTCGCCCACACCGCCTCCACCCGCTCCCGCAGCTCGTCACGCTCCTCGATCCGCGCGTCCACCCGCTCGGCCGCCGCGACCAGGCGCTCCTCGACCTGGGGGTCGAGCAGCCGGGTGAGGTCCGGGGTGAGCGGCCCGATGGTGATGGTGGGGGGGCGGATCCAGGCATGGGAGAGCCGGGTGCGGCCGGCGAGCCGCCAGTCCTCGGTCAGCGCCAGAGCCAGGTGGGCGAAGACGCGAAGCTCGCTCTCGATCTCGCGCTCCTTGCCGCGCTCCCGGTCGGGGTGGAGCACGACGGTCGAGGCCACCGGGAAGTCCACCCGCAGCGCGCCAGCGTCCTCGGCCACCCGCACCGGGCCGACCCGCCGGGCCTCGACGTCCACCGCGCCGCCGCGCTCCAGGGGGTGGCGCTCCACCAGGGCGAGCACCTCGGGGACGCGGCCCTCCAGCCGCCGCTCCAGGGCGTCCATCGGGACGGTGACCTCCAGGTGGATCGCGGAGAGGGGCGCCTCGGGCATGGCCCCCAGGGCGTAGCGCGGGGGGGCGGTGGGCCCGAGCGCGCGCCGGACCAGCCAGCCGACGCCGACCGCCAGTCCGACGACCAGCACCGTCAGCAGCAGGGTGGTCCGACGTCTCATGCACAGCCCCTATCCCAGCGGCGCCAGCGCGTCCGTCAACCTGCGCGGGCAGCGCGTTACAGTCTCCTTCCCACCCCGGAGTCCCCATGGCACAGCTCGACTACTCCACCGCCGTGACCACGCTGGCCGGCGAAGACGGCGACCTCTCCTCCTACAAGGGCAAGGTCCTGCTCATCGTCAACACCGCCTCCAGGTGCGGGCTCACGCCCCAGTACGAGGGCCTGGAGGCCCTCTACCAGAGCTACAAGGACCAGGGCCTGGAGATCCTCGGCTTCCCGTGCAACCAGTTCGGCCGGCAGGAGCCGGGCACCGCGAGCGACATCGCCGAGTTCTGCCAGATCAACTACGGCGTGAGCTTCCCCATGCACGCGAAGATCGAGGTCAACGGCGCGGACACCCACCCCCTCTACGTGCAGCTCAAGGCCGCGAAGCCCGGCGTGCTGGGCACCGAGGGCATCAAGTGGAACTTCACCAAGTTCCTGGTGGCCCGCGACGGCACCATCGTCGCCCGCTTCGGCCCCCGCCAGGAGCCCGCCACCCTGGCCGGCGACATCGAGGCCCAGCTCCGCGGCTGACACCCCGCTGCCGGATGCGCTAAGTGGTCCGGCATGATCCCTACCGCAAGACGCGCAGCGCTGCTGCTCGGCCTGCTGCTGCCCGGCTGTGACCTGGGCGGCTGCGGCGCCGAGCCCGTCCAGCCCAACCTCCTGGTCATCACCCTGGACACCACCCGGGCCGACATGATCGGCGCCTACGGCAACAGCGCGGGGGCCACCCCCACCCTGGACCGCCTGGCCACCGAGGGCGTGCGCTTCGACCGGGCCTACACGGTCACCCCGCTGACCATCCCCAGCCACTCCTCGCTGTTCACCGGGCTCTACCCGCCGCGGCACGGGGTGCGGGACAACGGCGACTTCTTCCTGAGCGACGGCGCGGTCACGATGGCCGAGCGGCTCAAGGGCGCGGGCTACGCCACGATGGCGTCGGTGGGCGCCGAGGTCACCAGCCACCACTGGGGCTTCGCGCAGGGCTTCGACACCTTCTACGACGACATGGGCGAGCGGGACGACGCCAACCGCTGGAAGGTCGAGCGGCGCGGGGACCTCGTCGTCAACGACGCCCTGCGCTGGCTGGAGGGCCACGCGACCACCCCGGAGCCCTGGTTCGCCTGGGTGCACCTGTTCGACGTCCACCACCCCTACGAGCCGCCCGAGCCCTACGCCACGCAGTTCGGGCAACGCCGCTACCTGGGCGAGCTGGCCTGGGCCGACGCCCAGGTCGAGCGCCTGCGGGCCTTCCTGGAGCAGACCGACCAGCTCAAGGACACCTGGGTCTTCGTGATGGCCGATCACGGCGAGGGCCTGGGCAGCCACGGCGAGTCCCTCCACGGCGTGCTGCTGTACAACGCGACCACCCACATCCCGATGATCGTGCGGCCGCCGGGCGGGCTTCCGATCGCCCGCAGCTACCGCTTCCCCGTGAGCCTCGTCGACGTCCTGCCCACCGCGATGGGCGCCCTCGGGCTGGAGGTCCCCCAGGATGTCGATGGGGAGGACCTCAGCGCCTTCCTCGCCGCCAGCTCCCCGGAGCCGCCGGCCACCCGGGACGTCTACGTCGAGAGCCTCTACGCCTGGCACCACTACGGCTGGGCCCCCCAGAAGGCCCTCGTCGACACCGAGCACAACCTGATCAGCTCGACCACCCCCGAGCTGTACGCCGCCGGTGACGCCGAGCAGCAGGACAACCTCGCGCCCACCCACGGCGCCGACCTCCAGACGATCCAGGGGCGGCTCGACGCCCTGGTGGCCGGCCTGGAGCCCGCCGGTGAGACCGCCGATCGCGCCGCCTTGAGCGCCGAGCGCCTCGCCCAGCTCGAGGCCCTCGGCTACGTCACCTCGGTCAACGACGGCGCCGAGCTGCCCACCGAGGGCCTGCCCGACCCGGTGGAGCGCCTGCCGGTGCTGCGCGAGGTCGAGCAGGTGCGCAAGGCCCTCCAGTCCAACGACTTCGAGGCCGCTGTGTCCGCCGCCCGCGCGGTCATCGCCCAGGAGCCCGGGCTGATGGAGCCGCGCATGATGCTGGCCAGCGCCCTGGCCCGCCAGGGCAAGGTGGACGAGGCCCTCGCGGTGGTCGAGGAGGTCCTGGCCCTGCGCCCCAACGCCTCCCAGGCCAACGCCATGCTGGGCACCCTGCGCATGCAGGCCCGCGACCTGCCCGGCGCCATCGACGCGCTGGCCGAGGCGGTGGCCATCGACCCCTACCTGCCCCAGGCCTGGCTGGCCTACCTCAACGCCCTGTTCATGGCCCATGACGTCGTCCGGCTGGAGGCCGAGGTGGCCCGCGCCCGCGAGCTGTTGCCCGAGGACGTCGCGATCGGCGGCGTGGAGGGCCTGCTGCTGGCGCTCAAGGGGCAGTCCCTCCAGGCCCGCCCCTTGCTGGTGGCGGCCATCGCCGAGAGCCCCACCCAGCCCTTCCTCCAGCACGGGCTGGGGCTGGCCCTGCAGGCCCAGGGCGACGTGGACGGCGCCGAGTCCGCCTTCCAGGAGGACATCCGGCTGTTCCCGCCCGCCGTCCCCTCCCGCAAGGCCCTGGTCACGCTCTACGCCCGGCAGCAGCGCTATGAGGAGCAGCTCGCCGAGCTCGAGGTCGTGCTCCAGGCCGAGCCCGGCGATGTGCTGAACCAGCACTCCCAGGCCCAGGCGCTGTTCAACCTCAAGCGGTACGAGGAGGCCGAGCAGGCGGTCAAGCGCTGCCGGGAGCTGGCCCCGGAGTACCCTGCCTGCGCCATGCTGGAGGCGAACACCCTCAAGAAGCTGGGCCACGAGGAGGCCGCGCTGGTCGCCTACCAGCGCGCTCTGGAGCTGGCGAAGGCGCGGGGGGCGCAGCTCAACAACGACCCCTCCGGCCAGCCGGCGCCCCCTGCGGAGCCACCCGCCGAGCCCGGGGCACCCGAGGCGCCCGCCCAGCCCGAGCCCACCTGGGGCCCCTGAGAGGGTCCTCCAGAACGACGAAGCCCCGCCCAGAAGGGCGGGGCCTGTCTGCATCGATCCGGGGATCAGAGACCGGTGATGGTCCCGGAGCCCTCGGCGTGGATGGTGTAGGGGAACGCGATGTCCGCGTCCACGTTGTCGTAGGCCAGCGTGGGGGTGTCGCCGGACTCGATCTCCAGGTTCAGCTGGTACTCGGCCTCGGTGCCGTTGCAGCTCCCGTAGGAGGCCACGACCACCTGGTACTCCTCGCCGTCGTTCGAGGTGAACGTGATCGCGGGGCACTGGTAGGCGGCGGGCTCGAAGGTGCAGTCGAAGCTGTCGTCGGCGTAGGCCACGGTGCACTCGTCGCCGTCGTTGACCCAGAAGTGGGGGTCGAAGGCGGTGGAGTCGCCGACGGTGTCGATGGCCAGGTTGACCGTGTTGCCGTCGCCCGTGAAGGTCCACACGTCGAGGATCAGGCCGTCGCAGTCCAGGTCGGAGGTGCCGCTGGTGCCCTCGTCATAGACGCTGTAGGCGTAGCTGCTGGGGAAGTAGTCGCAGTAGTAGTAGTAGGCGTCTTCGTAGTCGTAGCCGGCGTAGTCCCAGGTCCACGAGATGTCGCCGCCGCTCTGCGAGAACGTGCCGCTGGTGGAGCCGTCGTAGTAGACGTTGAAGCTCCAGTAGGGCCCCGGGTAGTAGTAGTAGGAGTAGTCGATGCCGTAGCCGGTCATGAAGGCGTTGTAGTAGGTCCCGTAGTACCCGTAGTACGCCGGGAAGTGCCCCATGAAGATGTCGGTGTAGTAGCTGTAGGGCAGGTAGGAGAGCTGCCAGTAGGGCACGCAGTCAGAGCTGCTGCGGTCCTCGGAGATGGCGCTGCCCTCCATGTCGAAGGCCCAGTCGCAGTCCGCGCAGTTGCCGGTGAAGTCGGTGCCGACCAGGTCCACGTCGAGGTCGCAGACGACCGCGCCGTCCTCGGTGGTGGTCAGGGTGACGGTGCCGCTGAACGACAGCTCGGTGGAGCCGGTGTCGTCAGCGCTGCTGTCGTCCGTCGAGCTGGTGTCGTCGGTCACGCTGGTGTCGTCCGTGGCCGTGTCGTCTTCCTTGTCGCCGCAGCCCAATGTGAGGCCGATGCCGAGCACAAAGGCCAGGGACAGAGTCCTGGTAATCGTCATGGGGTCATCCTCCGGGTGGGGGTATCTCAAGCGCTTATACCATTCTTCGGCAGGGGGCGACACCTCCGGCGCCAGAACGGTGCTCGCGTGCATCGTAGACCAACGAAACAGCACCCGCGACACCGGGATTGTCCTGACGGTGCAAACTCAGGCTTCGGCGATCTCGGCGTGCGCCGCCCGCAGCTGGGCCTCGGTCACCAGGAAGTCCACGGTGCCCGAGCGGTCGGGCAGGTGGACCTCTGCGGTGAACCTCTGGCCGTAGAAGGTCCCCAGCAGCACCGTGTCCGAGGCCGGGCGGACCTCGCCCCGGCAGGCCCCCCAGTTGAACGGGAGCGCGTCCAGCTCCTCGAAGTACGCCCGCGCCGCGCACAGCACGAGCCCTTCCTTCTGGTCCTCGGTCAGCGGCAGGGGGCAGGCCAGGAAGATGAATCCCCAGCGCATCGCGGGGGGCATCATCGGGCGGCCCGCTCCATCGCGAGCGGGGCGTCGAGGGCCTGACGCACCAGCCGAGGGAACAGCCGATGGCGCTCCACCCACAGCAGGTGCCCGCAGTCCTCCATCACCGTGCAGGGCGCGCCCACCCGATGGGCGAGGGCCTGGGCGCGGCCGGCGGGCATCAGCCAGTCCAGCTCCCCCACGAACACCGCGCGCACCCGGTCGATGGCGCTCAGCTCGGCGTCCAGGGTGTGGGTGGCCAGGGCCCCGAGCTGGGCGAGCATCGCGTCCCGGGAGAAGGGCTGCTCGCTGAGCATGGCCTCGGTCATCGCCACCGCGCCGGGGCGGGCCAGGAACTGCGGCGAGAACAGCATGAGGATGACGTTTCGCAGGAGCTGTCGGTCCGGCAGATCCGAGCGGAGCTGGGCAGCCAGCAGCTCGTGCAGCAGCACGCCCCGCGGGCCCGGGGCCGGGCCGGTGGCGGCGAGCACGGCGCTGCGGACCCGCTCGGGGTGCCGCAGCAGCAGGTGCTGGGCCAGCACGCCCCCCATCGAGGCGCCCAGCAGGTCCACCGGGCCGTCCACCAGCGCGTCGAGCACCCGCAGCAGCCGCTCGACCTGGGCGGCCCACCCGTAGGCGGGGTCCCCGGGCGGCGGCTGGGCGCTGCGCCCGCTGCCCAGGGGATCCACGCAGACGACGTGGCGATCCTCGCTGAGGGTGCGCAGCAGCCGACGGAGCTGTCGACCGTCCCCCATCAGGCCCGGGAGGACCACCAGGGTTGGCGCTCGCGCGCGCCCCGGAGGCGCGTAGCTTGCGCAGTACAGGCCAGCGTGTGAACTCATTGGCTTTTGCTCTAACCGTCCCCTCCCTTGACCGCCCGAACGTGGTACATGCGTTCGGCCCAGCCCGAGCCCCCATGGACCCCCTGCTGTCCCGCATCCAGGCGCTGTCCTTCCCCAAACAGGTGGCCTTCGCCGCGCACTGCGCCGAGCGCCTGCGCCGGGAGATCGACCCGCTGCCCGAGGACGGCCTGCCCGGCGAGTCGGTCATCGCCGAGATCCTGGACGAGGCCTGGGACGTCGCCACCGGCGAGCCCGTGGACACCCCGCGCCTGCTCGGCCTCCAGCGCCGCTTCCTGGACGCCGCCGAGGTCCGGACGGACACCGGGGCCCAGGTCGCCCTCTACGGCTCCGCGATCGAGCAGCTCATCGAGCTGATCCTGGGGGAGGCCGAGCGCGCGGCCCTGGTCCAGCTCATCAGCGAGTCCATGATCGACCTGGTGGGCATGATCTACGTCGACGCCGACACCGCCGAGGACCAGGAGGAGGCCTGGCAGCGCCGCGCCCTCGACCGCCTGCAGCACACCCCCGGGCGCACGGTGACGCGGGCGTTCTTCCAGAGCCTGCGGGAGTACGTGCGCGGCCGGCGCTACGTCAGCTGAGATCTACCCACACACGCCGTCCTCCCAGCGGGCCTCGTTGCGCTCGCTGTCGCACTCCACGACCCGGTCGTCCCCGTCCAGCGTGGCCACGAAGCCGAGCCGCATGTCCTCCACGGGCAGGATGAGGTCGACGAAGGTGGCCACGCCGGGGGCGAGGTCGACGGTGCGCTCCTCCAGCAGCGCGCCGAGGGTGTTCTCGACCCGCAGCGGGACCCCATAGGCGCTCGCCGCCCCCTCGTTGCTCAGGCGCAGGCGCACCAGGGCCCAGCTCGAGCAGTCCTCCACGCAGACCTCCTCCACCGAGATGTCCAGCGCGGCGCTGCTGGTCGGGCCCACGGGCAGCCCCTGGAAGACGTTGTTCTCGGGGACCTGCCACCAGGGGAAGGGCGCGGGCACCGTGCCGTCGATCTCGCGGTCGCCGGGGAAGTGGTCCGGGCCCGGCCAGGGAGCGCTCGCGTCGGGCAGCGCCCAGCCGCCGTCGGCGTTCTCCAGGACGTGGACCTCGAACGCCCAGTTGGCGGTCAACCCGGTGATGAGGATCTCCGCGAGGCCGTCGCCATCGAGATCGTTGAGAATGGGCTGGGACTTCCAGCTCGCCGGCTGCAGGCCGGTCACGTGGGCCAGGACCGAGCCGTCCTGCCCGAACACGAAGAGCCCGTCCGCGGTCAGCGCCAGGATCTCGTGCCGGCCGTCCGCGTCCAGATCCGCCAGGCTGAAGGGGTGCCAGGTCTCCGGGCCGAAGGGGTCGGGGTACTGCCACAGCAGGCTCAGGTCGTCGTCCAGCACGAAGAGGGCGTGCTGGTCGCCCATCACGATCTCGCGGCCGTCGTCGTCGTCGAGCTGCGCGAGCCCCACGACCCCGGGCTGGCGGATGTTGACCTCCGCCTCGGCCATCCAGGAGCCGTCGCTGTCACAGAGCACCACCCGGCCGTCCAGGGTGGCCACGAACTCGCCCTCGGGGTCGCCGTCGAGGTCGCCGATGGCCATGTTGCCGGGCCCGTCCCCGAGGGTGGCGCCCTGCCAGCAGGTGTTCACCAGCGCCCCCGTGGCGTCGTAGAGGGCGACGGTGGCGCCCACATCCTCGATCGTCATGATCTCGGGCAGGCCATCCAGGTCGAGGTCCGCCGCGCGGTTGACGTACACCTGCGCGGGGTTGGACGCCCCCACGGTGGCGATCAGATGCCCGTCCTGGAGGGAGTGCACCGCCCCCCGCAGCAGCACGTCCGCCGCGCCGTCGCCGTCGAAGTCCATCAACCAGGGGGCCGCCGTGCGGCCGTCGGCCACCGCCCAGGCCTGGGCGACGCCGTTGGCGCCGAGGACGCGGAGGTCGTCCATGCTGGACCTGCGGACATAGGAGCTGGTGACGATCTCCAGCCCCGGCGTGCTCGAGTCCAGCTCCGCCAGGCATGACGCCGAGTTGTACTGTCCGGTCAGCCGGGTCTCGACGCTGGCGAGGTCGGCGGCCACCACCGTCACCCCCTCGCCGTCGGTGTACACGAGCTGCCCGGGGTCCCGGGCGTCGATGACCCCGTCGCCGGTGACGTCGGTGAGGCGCCCGACGCCCAGGGTGGACGGGCCGCTGAATGGGGTGATGACGCCGGACCGGACCACGGAGAGGTTCCAGTCGACCGCCGCGCCGGTGGCGCAGTCCTCCAGCGTGGCGATGGCCTCGTCGGGGCGCGCCGTGGTGTCGCAGCTCCCCGCGGTGTCATCGGTGGTGGAGACGGCGGTGTCGTCCGGGTCCCCTGTCTCCTCGCTCTGGCCGGTCCAGGTGTCCCGGATCTCGGGGACACCGTCATCCCCCTTGTTGAACACGTTCTCGATGCAGCCGGCCAGGGCCAGGGGGGCGAAGAGGGCGAGGCGCACGGCTCCTCCAAGCGGGGGATTGGAGCCAACTTACGTCAAGAGTCCGGGGGGCGTGACACGGCCCGCGCGGGCCAGGGTAGATTGTGGGTGGAGGCAGATTCATGGCGACGCCCGCGATCGACCCCGGCTTCACCTACGAGGACTACCTCGCCCTGGAGCAGGACAGCGACCTCAAGCACCTCTGGCTGCACGGCGAGGCGTTCGCGATGTCCGGCGGAACGCCGACGCACGCGCTGATCGGGGCCAACGCGCTCGGGGAGGTCTTCGCGGCCCTTCGTGGTCGACCATGTCGCACGTACAGCAGCGACCTGCGCGTCCGAACCCCCGACGGGGCGATGGCCGCGTACCCCGACCTCACCGTCATCTGCGGTGACCTCAAGCCCCACCCCGACGACCCCGACGCGGCCACCAACCCCGTCGCCCTCTTCGAGGTGCTCTCCCCCTCCACCGAGGGCTTCGACCGCGGCGACAAGTTCGCCCACTACCGCACCATCCCCACCCTGCGGGACTACGTGCTGCTCTCCCAGGACGCCGCCCGGATCGAGCACTTCGCCCGCAACGCCGACGGCACCTGGACCCTCCGCGTGCTCGGCCCCGGCGACACGCTGCGCTTGACTGGCGCAGACGCTGCGGTGGCGCTGGACGCGGTCTACGACGGCGTGACGCTGGACCCGAAGGCCAGCGCGCGTCCGCAGGTTTGATCGAGGCCCCTGTGGCAGGCCCACCGCTGTCCGAGGTACGCTCCTTGTCAAGGAGATGCCAATGACTGCATTCCTTGCGCTCACCCTCGCCTGCATGCAGCACGGCGGCCCGGACGACGGGCTGGTGGACGGGGAGATCCCCGGACCGGCGCTGCAGGTCGAGCCGGGCGTGCTGGACTTCGGCGCCGTCGCGCCGGGGGACGTCGCGGTGATGGCCGCTGAGCTGCGCAACATCGGCGACGCGCCGCTCACCCTCTCCGAGGCGAAGGCCGAGGGCTCCGACGACTTCAGCATGGCGCTGGACCCCGGCGGCCTCACCCTGGCTCCAGGCAGCGCCTACACCCTGGCGGTGACCTACGCCCCCGGGCCGGTCGAGCAGTCCGGCATCATCGGCGACGAGGCCGTCGTCACCCTGGTCGCCGACGACGGGGACCACCCGCTGTGGCTGCTGGGGAACGGCGGCCGGGGCGCCATCGGGCCGGTGGCGGTCATCACGGTCAGCGAGGACGAGCCCCTGCCCACCGAGACGGTGAAGCTGGACGGCGGAGACTCCTACGATACCGATGACGGCGGCATCACGGAATACATCTGGACGCTCGACCCGGTCCTGGGGCGGCCCGAGGGCTCGGCCGCGGAGCTGGTCCCGATGGGCTCCGAGGCCGAGCTGCACACCGACCGCTCCGGCCGCTACATCGTGCAGCTCGAGGTGGTCGACGTCGACGGCATCGTCTCCGCGCCCGAGGCCATCGAGGTCAAGGCCCGCACCACCGACGCCCTGCACGTCGAGCTGACCTGGGACGACCCCGACGCCGACCTGGACCTCCACCTGCTGAACGGGGCGAACGCGCCGCTGTTCGACACCACCCGGGACGCCACGGCCTGCAACCCCGAGGCCGAGTGGGGCGCGCCCGACAACCCCGACGACAACGGCCGCGTGCTGCTCACCAGCGAGGGCGGCGGGCCCGAGATGGTGGCCGTCGCCGACCCCGAGCCCCGCCGCTACTCCGCGCGGGTCCACCACGTCTCCGGCGAGCGCCCCACCAGCGCGTCGCTGCGCGTCTATATCGACGGCGCCCAGATCGCCATCTTCGACCAGGAGCTGGTGGCCGGCGAGGTCTGGGAGGCCGCCGAGATCCGCATGCCCGGCGGCACCCTGAGCAACGAGACCGACGGGGTGACGACGGCGGAGGTCAGCGGCTGTTACTGAGGGGCGGTGCACACCCGCCCCCTCCCCGGCACCGACCTGTCCCTCTCCGTCCTGGGCCTGGGCTGCTGGGCGATGGGTGGTCTGTACTGGGGCGACGACGTCCGGGACGAGGACTCCATCGCCACGGTGCGCGCCGCGCTGGACCTCGGCGTCAACTGGTTCGACACCGCCCCGCTCTACGGCGAGGGCCACGCCGACGCGGTCCTGGCCCGCGCCCTGGGCGACCGCCGACACGAGGTGGTCATCGCCACCAAGGTGGGCGTGCGCGCCCGGGGGCGCCACGGTCACGCCGAGAGCGACCTCTCCCCTGCCCACATCCGGGCCGACGCCGAGGCCAGCCTGCGGCGGCTGGGCCTGGACTGCATCCCCCTGCTCCAGATCCACTGGCCCTGCGAGCGCGGCACCCCTCTGGCGGACAGCCTCGGCGCGCTGGTCCGGCTCCAGGAGGACGGCCTCGTGCGGCACATCGGCCTGTGCAACTACAGCGCCGAGGCCCTGCGCGAGGCCCGCGCCCTGGCCCCCGTCGTCAGCCTGCAGACCCCGCTGAGCCTGCTGCGCCGGGCGTTCGAGGGCCCCCTCCAGCGCGCCTGCGTGGACCTGGGGGTGGGTGCGCTGGCCTACGAGCCCCTGTGCCGGGGGCTGTTGACCGGCCGGTACCAGGGCGCGGTGTCCTTCCCCGACACCGACCAGCGCTCCTGGGACGAGCGCTTCCAGGGCGCCCGCCTGCGCCACGGCCAGGGGCTCACCGCCGACCTCGCCCGCGCCGCTGCCCGGCTGGGGGTGCCCACCGCCGCGCTCGCCCTGGGCTGGGTCATCGACCGGGAGGGCGTCACCGCCGCCGTGGTGGGGGCCAAGCGCCCCGCCCAGCTCCGCCAGAGCGCCCAGGCCGACCGCCTGGTCGGTCGCCCCCGGGTGTGGTCGGTCGTCGACCGGATCGCCTCACTCCACGGGGGCTCTTGAGCCCAGGAACCGCACCTCCTGCCCCACCACCGCCCAGCTCCCCGCCGTGGTCTCCACGCACAGGGGCAGCCCGGTGCGCAGGCTGGTGTAGACGTGGGTCTCCAGCGGCCAGGGGGTGAGGTCGTGGTAGAGGGTGAGCCAGGCGTCGGTGGGCCAGGGCCGGCGGTCCGAGCCGGCGGAGTGCTCCAGCACCTCCAGCACCTGCCGGCCCTCGGCGTCCACCCACACCGCGACGTGCCCCCCGACCTGCACCGTGTCCTCGGCGGCCTCCGAGGACAGGAAGTAGACCATCCAGCTCTCGCCCCGGGCCGTGGACAGAGGCAGGACCACGGGGACGACGCCCTCGGGGTGCAGCTCGAAGTCGGCCAGGCTCGCGGTGAGCAGGGCGCGGTAGCGGGCCTCGACGTCGGGGGGCAGCGGCGTCGGCTGGTCCGGACGCTCGCCCGGCGGGGGCGTGACCTCCACGATGCGGTCCTCGGCGGGATCGTAGAGGGCCTGGTAGAGGCTGCCCCAGCCCTCGCCCAGCTCCCCTACGAAGTAGACCCGCACCCCCGAGGCGTCCGCGTCGGTGGCCCAGGCCAGGCTGAGGCGCGCGTCGGTCGCGAGCGCAGGGGCGAGCTGCTCGCGGGCCTTGCGGCTGGCCCGCTCCTCCATGAACAGCAGCGCGCCGGCCTCCTCCGAGTAGGCCACCCGCTCGACCTGGTCGGCGGGGATGTCCGGGGTCGGGGGCAGCCGGGGGGTCAGGCGCAGCGAGGGCGTGGTCAGGGCGTCCGGCCCGATCTCGGCGACCAGGGCGTCGCAGGGGGACAGAGGCGTGGGGGGCGGCGCAGGCGGCGCGCGCACGCAGCCCGCGAGCAGCACCGGGAGCCAACTCATCGCAGGTCTCATCGGGTCTCCATAGCCCTTGGGCCGGGTCGGTCAAACCGGATAGCTTCCATGGGTGAGCGCCGCGTCGAACCCGTCGCCGACCGCACTGGTCCGCACCGTCCAGTCCCAGGTGCCCTCGGGGGCGTACCCCGTGGTCGCTGAGGGCAGCCTCAGCGCCGAGCAGCGCACCCGCGTCGCCGCCTGGCTGGGGGTCGACACCGCCGCGATCGGCAAGGCCCAGGCCGAGGCGCTGCCCGTGCTGCTGGGCTGGTCGGTCGACCGGAAGGAGGCCCAGGCGCTCGAGGACTGGCTGGAGCACCACGGGGTGCCCGCCACCACCCACGCCCAGCTCCGGGGCGCTTTCGGCTCCCCCCTGCTGTCGTTCCTGTTCACCGCCGTGGTGGCCGCGCCGCTGCTGGTCCCCCCCGCCATCGCGGGCCTGTGGTCCCTGGCCGAGCCCCTGAGCCTGGGCACCCAGCTCGTGTCCTGGCTCTTCGTGCTGGCCTACATCGCCACCACCCTGGGGCGGCCGTGGCGCAAGTCCCAGGCCCTGGCGCGGGCGCAGGTGTACGAGCGCTCGCGCGCGCTGACCGCCGCCCAGCCCGAGACCCCCGCCGACGCCACCGCCGCCGAGCTGCGGGTCCGGGCGCTGCACGTCCGCCGGGTCGCCCTGGGCATGGAGCTCTCCCAGACCGCCCGGGACGACCTGCTCGGGGGGCTGGAGGGGGTGCTGGACAGCCTGGCCACCCTGGGGGGCGAGCGCCAGCGTGCCGAGGCCGCCCTGCGCTCCGAGAGCGCCCAGCGCCTGCGGGCCCGGCTGCGCGACGAGCCCCCCGCCCCCGGCTCCGCCCACGAGGTCGCCGCCCATGATCTCGCCGCCCTGGAGGCCTACCGCAAGGACCTCGTCGCCGGGCTGGAGCGCATCGGGCACGACCTCGACGCCCTCGACATCGCCCTGGCGCGGCTGAGCACCGCCGACGAGCTGCCCACCGACGCCGACGTCCGCGCCCTCATCGACCGCGCCCGGAACGCCCGGGACGCCAGCGCCGAGGTGGTGCGCACGAACCGCCCCAGCCGGCTGCCGGTCACCCGAACCCTGGCGTGATCGCGCTCCTGGCTGCGCTGGCCCTTGGCTGCGTGGCCCCCCGGGCCGAGGTCCCCCCGCGCGGCGTCATCCTCATCGTGGTGGACACCCTGCGTGCCGACGCCCTGGGCCCCGAGGCCACGCCGTTCATCGACGGCCTGGCCCGGGAGGGCCGCGTGTTCACCGACCACGTCGCCAACAGCTCCTGGACCAAGCCGTCCATGGCCTCGCTCTACACCGGGCAACTCCCCGCCGTGCACGGCGTGATGGAGGTCGACGCGCGGCTGCCCGACGGCGCCCTCACGGTGGCGGAGCGCTTCCGGGCGGCGGGCTTCCGCACCGCAGCGGTGGTCGCCAACCCCCTCTTGGGCCGCGCCCACGGCCTCGCCCAGGGCTTCGAGACCCTCTGGGAGCCCGACGGCGACCCCCCTTACGCCGACGCGCTGGTCGCCCAGGCCCTGCCCGCGCTCGAGGATCTGCAGGGCGAGCCCTTCTTCCTGGTCATCGCGCTCTTCGACCCCCACGCCCCCTACGCGCCGCCGCCCCGCTGGCGGGCGAGGACCTGCGGCGACTGCCCCCTCGACGCGCTGGACGACCCGCAGCGGGAGTACGCCGGGCCGGGCCCCTCCCCCGCCGAGCGCCGGCAGCTCCGGGGGCTGTACGCCGGGGAGGTCGCGGCGGTGGACGACGCGCTGCGCACGCTGTGGGTCCGGCTGGAGGCGGCCGGCCTGCTGGAGCGCAGCGTCGTGGTCCTCACCAGCGACCATGGCGAGGCCTTCGGGGAGCACAAGGTCTACGGCCACGCCTTCCACATGTGGGACGAGGTCCTGCGGGTGCCCCTGATCGTCACCAACGGCCCCCCCGCCGGGGTGTCCGACAGCCCCACCCAGCACCTCGACCTCGCCCCGACCCTGCTCGCGCTCGGCGGGCTGCCCCACGACGACCTGCCGGGCGTGGACCTGCTCGCGCCGGGCCTCCCACAGGAGTCCGTTCGGATCGCAGACGTCCGGATGTACGGCGTCCGCCGGATCTCCGCCCGGGAGGGCGCGCTCAAGGCCACCTGGCACGCCCCGGTCGACGCCGAGGCCTTCGCCCGCTTCTACGACGACCCGGGCCGCTACCCCTCGGTGGAGCGGGGTGGGGGCCGCTGGGAGGTCTTCGACCTCGTGGCCGACCCCGAGGAGCGCCACCCCCTGGGCGCGCCCCCCGCGCACCTGCGCGAGGCGATCCGCGCCTACGAGCCGAACCAGACGTGGTAGAGCGGCGGCTCGCCCGCCCCCTGGTGCAGGCCGAGCCCCTCGAAGAAGTGGTGGTCGTACAGGGCGCACTTGTGCTCCACCAGGTACGCGGCGATGCCGTCGCAGACCTTGTGCAGCAGCTCGAGGTTGGTGAACGCCTGCCCGTCGTCCGCCTTCAGGGTGAGCACCGGCTCGATCTGCTGATCATCGTCGGTCCAGCACATGAAGCCGACCCGCACCACGGGCGCGCGCACCGCGACGGCGTCGGGGGTCCAGCGCTCGTCGCTCTTCACGATGTCGAGGTGATACTGGCGGACCGCCGCGTCGAAAGCCGCCCGATCGGGCCAGCGGGTGGAATCACAGGCCCAAAGCACGCGGCTGAGGAGTCGCTCGGGGACGCCCATCGTCTTGCTCCGAAGGCATGGAGGTTCGCTGGGAGGACGGAGGTGGTGTATAACGCCCCGCCCCTCCCGGAGGACTGAACATGAGCATCGCACCTGTCATCTTCTCGCTGACCCTCGTCGCCAGCACCCCGGCCTTCGCCGGCAACATGGACGACGTCAAGGGCTGGCACGTCAGCCGCACCGTCACCGTCAACGCCCCCGCTGAGCTGGTGTACGGCTACGTCGCGGACTTCAACACCTGGCCCACCTGGACCAACTGGGGCAGCGACAAGGACCCCGAGGCCACCTGGACCTTCTCCGGCGAGCCTGGCGCCGCCGGCCACAGCATGGTCTGGGACGGCCCGGAACTGGGCAACGGCGAGATGGTCCTCACCGCGGTGTCCGAGAACCAGGGCGTGGAGTACGACCTCTTCTTCGACGGCAACAAGAAGAAGCCCAACCCCGGCGTCTTCACCCTCGCCGAGGCCGACGGCGTCACCACGGTGTCCTGGGAGAACGCCGGCCACATGGGCGCTCTGGGGCGCGCCTTCTTCAAGAAGAAGGTCGAGGCGATGATCGGCGCCGACTTCGAGGTGGGGCTCAATCGCATGGCCGCCAAGGCCGAGGCCGACCACATGGCCGCGCTGGTCGCCGCCGCCCAGGCGAAGCTGGACGAGGCCACCGCCGCCTCCACCGCTGCAGCCACCGCCGCCGAGACCGCCCGCGCCGGCGCCACCGCCGCGAAGACCGCAGCCGACGAGGCCCGCGCCGCCGCCGACAACGCGAAGCGCCGCGCCGACAAGAAGACCCTGGGCGAGGCCGCCGACGCCGCCGCCACCGCCGCCGAGGAGGCCGCCAAGGCCGCGACCGAGGCCGAGGCCAAGGCCGCCGAGGCCGCCAAGGCCGTCGAGGCCGCCAAGGCCGAGCTGGACGCCCTCGCCCCCGTCACGCTGACCGCGCCCGAGGCCCCCGCTGCTCCGGCTGCCCCCGAGGCCCCCGCCGCCCCCGAGTAGCGCTCACCGCGTCAGTCGTCGTCCCGCGCAGAGACCAGCACCAGCTCGCGCGGGGCGCCGGCCGGCTCGATGGCCAGCGCCGGCCGGGCGGGCCCCTCCCGCACCATCCCCCGATAGTAGACGCTGACGCTGACCTCGGCAGGGTCCCCGTCCGCGTAGAGCGCGACAGGGCGCAGCGGGACGTCGGTCGGTCCGGGGATGGGCGTGTCCAGGGGCTTTGCTGATCCGTCGTCGCCCATGGGTGGCTCCGCTCGCTGTAGAGTCCCGCCATTCCTTGCTGTCCCATCCTACCCGATGCGCCCGGATCCGAAAATGTTTCGGAACCAGAACGGCCGGCAGGTGTCAGAGCAGCGTCACACCGCCTCGCCCACGAAGCGCCGCGCCCGGTGCGCGATCCCGTAGATCGAGAGGCTGGGGTTCACCCCCAGCGCCGTAGGGAACACCGAGCCGTCCACCACGAAGAGGTTCGGCACGCCCTCCACGCGGTGCTCGGCGTCCACCACCGAGCCCATCACGCAGCCGCCCATGAGGTGGGCCGAGAAGATGCTGTGCGCCAACGCCCCGTACGCCGCGTCGTCGAGGGCCCCCAGCGCGTCGGCGCTGCGCAGGGTGATCGGCTGGCGGTGGTAGGTGGTCGCCTGGCGCGCGCCGCCCGCGAACGCGATCTGCGCCATCGCCCGGGTCGCGTCCCGAAACGCCGAGGCCAGCGGCGGCGGCACCGGGTAGCGCAGGCGCGGGTGCCCGGCGTCGTTGATCCACACCGTGCCCCCCGGGCAGCCGGGGTGCATGCCGTCGTGGTGGATGGCCAGCAGCGTGCTCATCCGAGGAAGCTGCCCGATGTGCTCGGCGGTGACGGGGGAGAGCGGGGGGAAGGCCGCCCCCGCCAGCATGGGCTGGACCGGGGAGACCTCGATGAAGAAGCCCACCTCATCCCCGCGATCGGTGAACTGGTGGGAGGCGGCGGACTGAGGCGCCCCGGCGTACCCGGCGATCTCCCGATCGTGCAGCGCGGCCAGGCCGACCACCGGGTGGAGCGTCGTGCGGGCGCCCACCCGGCCGCCCAGGTCCAGCCCCGAGCGCAGCAGCAGCGCCGGGCTGTTGATCGCGCCCCCGCAGACCGCGACCACCCGGGCCCGCACCGTCAGCGACACCCCGGTGGGGCGGTGGCTGTCCGGCGCCATGACCTCGGCGCGCACCCCGGTCACCCGGCCCTGGTCCAGCGTCAGCGTCCAGGCCCGGGTGTTGGCGTAGAGCCGCGCCCCGGCGGCCACCGCGTCGGGCACGTAGGTCAACAGCATGCCCTGCTTGGCGTCGTAGGGGCAGCCCAGGCCGCACAGCCCGCTGTTGCGGCAGCCGAACACGTTGCGCCGCAGGATCTCAGCGTGCCAGCCCAGGGCCCGACAGCCGTCCATCAGCACGCGGTTGTTGGCGTTGACCAGCGCCTCGGGCCACTGGCCGATGCGCAGCCGCTCCTCGACGGCCTCGAAGTGGGGCGCCAGCGCCTCGGGCGAGAGGCCCTCCAGGCCGTACTGCCGCGCCCAGTGGTGCAGCACCCGGTCCGGGGTGCGGTAGCAGGTGGTCCAGTTGACCGTCGTGCCCCCGCCGACCGAGCGCCCCTGGAGGATGGTGATGGCGGTGTCGTCGGTGGTGCGGGCGGCGCGCTCCTGGTAGAGCGTGGCGTAGGCGACGCGCTCGAGCTGGGAGAAGGTGGCGGCGGTGTGGTGGCTGCCCTCCTCCAGCATGACCACATCCAGCCCGCCCTCGGCGAGCCCGGCCGCGAGCACCGCCCCGCCGGCCCCGGTGCCCACCACGCAGACCTCGCAGTCGAGGGTCTGGTCGCGGGTCAGGTCCGCCGCGGTGTAGATGGCGCCGCTCATCCCGGCACCTCCGGCGGGCCTGGGTAGCCCGCTCGGGGCCAGATCTCCGGGGAGGACCAGTACGCCACCGCGCAGAGGGAGCCCACGCCCTTGATCACCGAGCGGCGCACCGCGAACCGGCTGTCCCGCCAGGCGGCCAGGATGCGGTCCTGCTGCTCGGGGGAGCTGCCGGTGAAGGTGCGGGGCCGGCCGTCGAGCAGCAGGCCCACCAGGGCGTTCTCCAGCAGGAGAAGCCCCGCGCCCACCTCCTCGGCCAGCGTGGGCGGGCACTCGGCGAGCTGGTCGTCGACGAAGCCGGCGACGTCGAGCTGATCGGCGGAGGGCCAGCCGTCGCCCCGGGGACAGGTCCGCTCGGCGAAGGCGGCCAGCACGGCGTACTGGCGCGGCGTGAGCGCGCGCAGCGGGCGCCGGGGCGGGGTGAGCGCGCCGGGCATCACCGCCAGGCCCACGCCGCCGACCGCGAGCAGCGCGCCGCCAGCGAGGCCGACCTGAAGGATGCGTCGTCGGGAGGGGTCCACGTCCCCCAGCGTAGCTGAATGGCCGGCGTGTCGTTAGGGGGGCGTGCATGACCCGCTCCGACCTCATCGACGCGATGGCAGAGGGCGCGAACATCTCGCGCCACCAGGCCACCCGGGCGCTGGACGCCCTCACCGCCCGCCTCATCGGCGCCCTCGGCGAGGGCGAGAAGGTGACGCTGCTGAACTTCGGCGCGTTCACCGTCGTCCAGCGGGCGGCCCGGCCCGGCCTGCACCCCAAGACGGGCGAGTCCATCGAAATCCCGGCGCAGCGCGTGGTGCGGTTCAAGCCGGGCAAGGGCCTCAAGGACGCGCTGGCGCGCTGACCGGGCCGGAGGACGCCATGACCCTGCTGCTCGCGCTCGCCTGCACCGCCAAGACCCCCGACGACAGCGGCGGCCCCGCCGCCCTCGCCGACGCCTACACCCTCTCCGACGAGGGGCTCTTCCCCGAGGGCGTGGCCTTCCACGAGGGCGAGCGGGCGTTCTTCATGGGCAGCCTGGAGGGCGGCGCGATCACCCGGCTGGACGCCGACGGCGCCGAGACGGTGATCTTCGAGCCGGACCCGGGGTGGATGTCCCTGGGCATGAAGATCGCCCCGGGCACCGACACCCTGGTGGTCTGCGCCATCCAGGGCTACGGCACCGAGGACGTCCACGCCGCGCTGTGGCGCTTCGACGTCACCACCGGCGCGCGCACCAGCGAGGTCGACCTGGGCGCGGGCAGCAACTGCAACGACGTCGCGATCGACGCCGCCGGGACCACCTGGGTCACCGACCGCGAGAGCCCCAACCTCTACCGGGTCCCAGCCGGCGGCGCCGCCGAGCTGTGGGCCACCGACGAGGCCCTGGGCTCCACCCTCATCGGCCTCAACGGCGCGGTGCTCACCGACACCCACCTGCTGGTGGGGATCTACGCGCCGGCCACCGTGCTGCGCGTGGCCCTGGCCGACCCCACCGACATCCAGGAGGTCGCGGTCACCGGCGACGATCTGGGCAGCCTGCCCGAC
The DNA here is from genome assembly GCA_020632795.1 of Alphaproteobacteria bacterium. GTDB lineage: Bacteria > Myxococcota_A > UBA796 > UBA796 > CAJQPC01 > JACKEV01. The sequence goes on along the minus strand of JACKEV010000012.1, from coordinate 85,090 downwards.
GGCCTCGACGGCATCACCTGGTTCGGCGACACGATGGTCATCGCCGGCAACAGCCGGGTGCTGGAGCTGCGCTCCGACGACGGCTGGGCCTCGGCCACCTGCACCGCCACCGAGCAGGAGGTGGCCTTCGCGGCGGTCACGGTCGCCGAGGGGCGGGTGTACGGCCTCAAGGGCGAGATCGTCCCCTACGTGCTGGGGATGGACGTGGACCTGCCCTTCGAGCTGCGGGTGGCGGCCCTCTCGGAGTAGTCGACCGCTATCCGTCCGATGGCGACGGCGTCACGGACGAAGGCTTCCGGGTGCACCGCGCGAAGTCGGCGAACACCTCGTCCGCCCGGGCCTGGGGCAGCGCGGTGGCGAAGACCAGGGCCCGCTCGTCCACCTGGAGGCACATCGCCTGGATCCCGGTGCCCCTGCCCCACCACTGCTCGACCTTGTACCGGGCCTGCCCCCGCTCCATGAGCGGCGCCTCGGTGTGGATCAGCCCGTTGAGCACGTCGATGATGGCGATCTCGCGTTCCAGGACCTGCTCGGCGGTGGCCAGGCGCTGGTGGCCGATCCAGTTCGACCGGTCGCGCACCTGCAGGGCGACCTCCCGGTCGGTCAGGCCGCGCAGGTCGAACAGGTAGAGCCGCGAGGCCCACCCCAGGGCCCCGATGCCCCCCGCCGCGACGCGCAGGTCGGGGGGCAGCCGCCCCGCGTCCACCAGCTCCCGGAGGAGCTGACCGTCGGCGAGCCGCCGCGCGGCGTAGCGCTCCAGCCAGGGCAGCGTGGAGATGTAGAAGATGGGGCGCTGGGCGGCTTCCCGCCAGCTCCCCCACACGCCCAGGCCCACCAGGGCGATGATCAGCGCGGCGGTCAGCCTGCGGGCGGGCCAGCGCTCCCGGATCCGGCCCAGCCCCTCCGCGGCCAGCCAGGCCAGCATCGGCAGGACCACCACCATGAACCGGTAGCCGATGTGGTCGCCGCCGACCTGGACCAGGTACGCCGCGTGCAGCAGCACGGCCGCCGCGAACAGCCGGTGGGGCGCCCGCCACCGGGTGAGGCCCAGCGCGGCGAGCGCGACCACCCCGTAGAGCAAGTGGACCCACAGGAAGGCCCCCAGGTAGTTCAGCCCCGCCATGTCCAGGGAGCCGTCCACCTTGGCCCGGAAGGTGTTGGGCAGCCAGTCGCCGTAGGTGGTCCACCGCCAGGCGAGCTGGACACCGAGCGCGACCACCGGCGTGGCGAGCCACACCAGCAGGGCGGAGGGCGGTCGCCGGCGCCGGGCGACGTCTACCGCGAGGCCCAGGCCCAGCAGCGCCGCGAACAGCCCGGCGTCGGGCCGGGTCAGCATCGCCGCGGTCCCCCAGAGGGAGGAGCGCCAGGGGCGGGGGTCCTCGGCCTCGTGCTCGGCCAGCCAGGCCACCATCGCCCCGAACACGAGGGCGGTGTTGAGCATCGTGGCCAGCCCGCCGGTGGTCCACCCCAGGAAGCTGCGGTTCGTCACCAGGAGCAGGAGCGGCGCCCAGGTCAGCGGGTCGCCCCAGCCCCGCCGGGCCGCCCCGAAGCGCGCCAGCAGGGCCAGCACCGCCACACCGGAGGCGACCCCGATGACCGTGGACACGACCTCGGGGGGCACGCCCAGCGCCATGCCCCCCGCCAGCAGGAACATCAGGCTGAAGTTGGTGTATCCCTCGACCCACTCCCCCGGGTTCCACACCGCGCCGTGCCCCTCGGCGAGGTTCCGCGCATAGCGGAAGGTGATGTAGGCGTCGTCACAGATCAGCGCCCAGCGCCACACCCCGAGCGCGTAGATCCCCAACACCAGCGCCCCGGTCAGCCACAGGGCGCGCCGCTCGCCGCTCGTCGACATGCCCACCCCTCTGCCCCGGCGGGGCGGGCATGTCCACTCCCGGCGCTACTCGTAGCGCAGCAGGATCAGGTCGGTCAGGCCCTGGTTGGTGGTGCCGTCCAGCGCGCCGTCGGAGGCCCCGGCGAGCAGCACGCCGCCGCCGCTGTCCACCGCGACCCCGTTCACGCCGTCGCTGCCCGTACCGCCGCGCTGGTCGGTCCACCGCCAGGCCCCGGTGAGGTCCACCGAGGCGATGAACAGATCGGCGCTGCCCGCGCTCGCGTGGCCGTCGAGATCGCCCTGGGTGGACCCGACCATGAAGGCGTCGCCCGCGTCGTTCACCGCGACCCCGTAGGCGTAGTCCCCGCTGGGGGTCCCGCGCTGGTCGGTCCACTGCCAGCTCCCGGCGCTGTCCAGCTCCATGAGGAAGGCGTCGTAGCCGCCCGCGTTGGTGGCCCCGTCCAGGCCGCTGCGGGTGTAGCCGGCCACCAGCACGCGATCCAGGGCGTCCACGGCGATGTCGGCCGCGACGTCCGCCAGGCCGCCGCCGCGCTGGACCGTCCATTGCCAGGCGCCGGCCGCGTCGAGCTTGACCACGGTGACCTCGGTGCTGCCCGCGCCGGTGTTGCCGTCGATGCCGCCGACCACGCCGCCCGCCAGGTAGACGTCGCCCGCGCTGTCGGTGGCCACGCCGTAGCCGTAGTCGCTGCCGACGTCGCCGCGCTGGTCGGTCCACTGCCAGGCGCCGGTGCTGTCGTACATCATCACGAACATGTCGGAGCGGCCGGCGTTGGCGTTGCCATCCAGCCCGCCCGAGGTGGTGCCCGCCACGAAGATGTCGCCCTGGCTGCTCACCGCGACGTCATAGGCGTAATCCTGGCCGCTGGTGCCCCGCTGATCGGACCAGAGCGCGTTGCCGTCGCTGTCAAAGGCCACCACGAAGGCGTCGTAGAAGCCTGCGTTGCTGTGACCGCCGATCGCGTCGGAGGTGTAGCCGACCACCACCACGTCCCCGGACGGCGTGACCGCCACGCCCCGCGCCTGCTCCGCGCCCGCGCTGCCGAGCTGCCGCGTCCACACAAGGGTGCCCGCGCTGTCGAGCTTCATCAGGACGAGGTCCTTGTCCCCGGCGGAGGTGTTGCCGTCCAGCCCGCCCTCGCTGTAGCCGACCAGGTACACCGCGTCGTCCGGGCCGACCGCCAGGGCGTAGGCGGCGTCCGCGTCCGCCGTGCCCATCTGGCGGGTGGACGTCCAGGCCTCCACCGGCGGGGTGGTGCCGAAGCCGGCGACGAACACGTCCTTGCCGCCCTGGTTGGTGAAGCCGTCCAGCGCGCCGTCGGTGGAGCCGGCCAGGGCCAGCCCGCCGTCGGCGTAGGCCGCCAGCGCGAGGCCCCGGTCCTCGCCCGTGCCGCCGAGCTGCATCGCCCCAAGCGCCGCCCCCGCCGCGTCATAGCTGAGGATGTAGGCGTCGAAGCCGCCCTGGTTGCCGTCGCCGCCCAGGTCGCCCCCGGTGTAGCCGGCGACGTGCACGTCCCCGTCGGCGTCCACCGCCAGCCCCCAGGCCAGCTCGCCGTTCGCGCCGCCCTCCTGGGCCGTCCACTGCCAAGCGCCGTCCCGGTCGAGCTTGACCAGGATGAGGTCCCGGCCGCCGCCGCTGGTCGCGCCGTGCAGCCCGCCCCGGGTGAAGCCCGCGACGTAGACCCCGCCCGCGTCGTCCACCGCCAGCTCATAGGCCCGGTCGACCCCCGAGGTGCCGTGCAGCGCCGTCCAGGCCCAGGTGCCGTCGTCCTCGAAGCGCATGACGAAGAGGTCGTTGCTGCCTGCGTTGGTGTTGCCGTCCAGGTTGCCGCTGGTGTAGCCGCAGACGAACACCGCCCCCAGGTCGTCCACCGCCACCCGCCACCCGTAGTCGTTGGCGGTGGTGCCGCGCTGCTGGATCCAGCGCGGGTTGCCGGCGCTGTCGTAGCTGGCCACGAAGACGTCGTACTTGTCGCGCTGCCCCTGGGCCAGCCCGCCGCGGGTGGAGCCCGCCACGTACACGTCCCCGGCCGCGTCCACCGCCACGCCGTAGGCGTAGTCGTTGTTCGCCGTGCCGAGCTGCTCGACCCAGACCACCGCCCCGGAGGGGTCGACCTTCATCAGGAAGGCGTCGAACCAGCCCGCCGCGCCCTGTCCGCTCAGGTCGCCCTCGGTGTAGCCCACCACATAGACCGCGCCCGCGCTGTCGGTGGCCGCTGCGACCGCGACGTCGTCGCCGGAGGTCCCGTCCTGGAGCGTCCAGAGGGCGACCCCGTCCGCGTCGTAGCGGGTGACGAACAGGTCCCGGCCGCCGAGGGTGGTGCTGCCGTCCAGCGCGCCCTCGGTGGAGCCCACCGCGTAGGTGTTGCCGTCGGCGTCGGTGGCGACGCCGTAGGCGACGTCGTCCGCCGCCGTGCCCACCTGGTCCACCCAGAAGAGGGTGTCGATGGACACGAGCATCGGGGTGGGCTCAGGCCCGCTGTCCGGGGCCGCCGGTTGGGGGTCGACGACGCCCGTCGCGCAGCCGGACAGAGCGAGGGCGCACGCCCACGCCCGTGGAACTCGTGAGGTCATCTGCAGGGTCTCCTGTGCGGCCACCGTGCCGCAGAAAGCACCGCCGGGCCCGTGTTGTCCGGCCCAGGCGGGGTGAAGCCATCCGGCCCCTGCTCAACCTGCAGCACGTCCTGCGGAGGCGGTCGCCCGCCCCGGGGTGGCGCTTCATGGCCGATGATCTGAAAGTTTTTCAGGAGCTTTCAGAAGATTAACATTGACGGGGGCGTCAGCGCGGACAGTCTCTGACCGCCAGGGGGGGTGTAAGCGGGCGTGAGGAACCCCCGCGTCACGGGCGAGGCGCCCGTCGAGGGCTCAGCGCAGGAAGTTCTTCACCTCGGTCAGGGCCTCCACCCGGCGCTCCAGCGGCCAGTACAACGCGAAGTCGGGCGCGCCAGGCACGTCACGGACCAGCCATGCGTAGAGATCGCAGGTTCGAATCGGGATCTCACTTCCGGATGGCGGGACGTCCCCGGTCCTGTCCAGCGCCGTGGAATGCAGGCCGGGCCGGCGCAGCAGCCGGATGCTCTGGCTGGTCCCCTCGATCCGGACGACGCCGGCCGGCGTGGTGTCGTCCAGCTCGGCCCGCACGAACCGCCGAGCCGCCGCGACCCGGAAGGCCGGCGGCTGGAGGAGGGCCAGCGGAGAGGGACGCGCCGGCTTCAGGAAGGAGGGCCGCCACGGGGAGTCGGGCGTATCGAAGACCCAGGCGGCCAGGGGCTGCAGCGCGGGCGCGTCCGGGAAGCTCCACAGCGGGCTCAGGCACCGCGGCAGGCTGCTGAGGAGAGCCGGGCTGCGCTGCGCCCGGAACCATGCGCCGTAGTCCGCGAGGGCCGCCCCGTCGCCGCAGCGCGCGCGCGACCGTGAGCTCCGCCAGCGCCTCCGCCCGGGGCCGCTGCTCGTCCTCCGACACCTCGATCGCGCGGGCGCGGGCCCAGAGGTCGCGCAGCACCGGCGCCGCCGCAGCGCGATCCCAGGACGCGAGCGCCAGGCCGATCCCGACGGCGGGCCGGAGGTGATCAGGGAAGCCCCCGGCATCCGCCATCTCTCTGGCGCGCCGGGCCATGTGGCGGGCGATTCCCGTCCTGTCCCGGAGCGCGTCCCCGTCGGGCCGGGACAGGTGGCGGACGGCGGCGCACCAGAGCGACGGGTCCGCGGCGTCATCCGCGAGGATCTGTGCCTGGAGCGCAGCCCCCTGGAGGTCCCCGTAGCGCTCCCGGAACGCGGTGACCCGGTCCGCGAGCGCCTCGCGGAACCCCGGCTCGTCGAGGCTCCGGAGCGTCTCGTCCCCCTGCAGGAAGTCCACCTGGAGGATCTCCCGGATGGCCACATACGCCGCCTCGGCCACGCTCAATGCGCTCCGCTCGGGCTGATGCGCGCGCCAGAACCGGACGCTTCGGGTCAGCCGCCGGTCGCTCCGCAGGCAGCGGACGAGATCCTCCAGCGCCTCCGTCCCGGCCTGGATGAGCGCCTGGACCTGCGGCGCGCCCTCCAGCGCGGGCCACCCCGGCTGGCCGCCCTGCAGGACGCTGGCCTCCTCCAGCTCGGCGATCAGCGGCGGAACGCTGGCGTCCCGCGTGAGGCTGGCCCGGCGCTCCTGGTCCGCGAGCAGCGGGGGCAGCGAGGGGGCGAAGCGCAGGGCCGGGTCGCGGAACCCCCGCCGACGAAGCTCATCCTCGACGCGCGCACACACCTCCGCCGCCGCGCGGGCGCTGGTCAGCGCGAGCGGGTCGTCCCCCCGCGCGTGGGCGCACACGGCCCGGTCGAACAGCGCCCAGCCCCAATCCTCGGCGAGGGTCCGGTACGGGCGCGCCACCGCTTCGGCGTTGCCGTTCACCTCGAGGTCCAGCGCCGCGACCCAGCTCGCCCAGACCGCGCGGGCCAGGTCGGCCTCCCCCGCCGCCAGCAGCAGCGCGGCCTTCAGGGGGTGGCAGGAGGATGACCACAGGCGCTCATGCTCGCCGCTGCGCTCGAAGCGGCGGAGGGAGAACGCGCCGCCTGTCTTCTCCTCGAACGCCGCCCGTTGGCGCTCGAGTTGGCGGTGGAGCCCCTCGACGTCCGTGGCGAGGTCCGCCGCCTCTCCGACGGCGAGCAGCGGATGGACCAGCCCGCTCCAGGTGACCGCCGCGCGCTCGCAGGGCAGCACCCAGCCGCGGGTGATGAGCCGCCGCTCGCCCTCGTCCCACACCGTCCCATACCCGACGACGATCTCCCGGTATTCACACCCCCTGGGGTCCGCCAGCCCCTGGGCGAGCAGGGTCCGCGTCGCGTCGACGAGCGGGGCCGGACCGGCGGCCTGCGGGGGTGTCCAGGGGCTGCCCTGGGCGGGCGGCCGCGGCAGGGCCAGCGCGCCGTCCTCCACGAGCAGCGGAGGGCGATGGCGGTACGGGGTGAAGGAGCGCGGCGTGGACTTCAGGGTGACGCGACCGGTCGCCCGATCGACCGTGACCACCTCCACCTCGACGACATCGCCCGGCCTGACGCGACGATTCGTGCCGGTTCTCCAGGGTCTCACGCGCACATCTTCCTGATAATCTCATTCGATGACCTCGGCCTCGCCCCCGTCGCGCCCCTGGCTCTGCGAGCGCTGCGGCGACCGCTTCGCGGACCCCGGCGACTGCCCGCGCTGCGACGCCGAACCGCTGGTGGATCTGGAGGACCCCACGGTGCGCGCGTGGGTGGCCGAGCAGGACGTCCAGCGACAGCGTCGCCGCAGCTACCGGATCGGCGCAGCGGTGTTCTCGGGCCTGGGTCTGCTGTACGGGGCGCTGCTGACGGCCACGCTGATGTTCGCGCCGACCGCGCCGGTCTGGGAGGGCTCGTCCGTACACCAGCGCTCTCGGACGCTCCCGCGCCGGTGCCCCCCGCCGATCCCTGGCGGGCCTGGAGGGACCCGGGCTCATCCTGAGTCCAGGCCACCTTGACGCCGGTCCCGCTCCAGAGGATCGTACACCGACGATGCCCCCTCCCCTCACCTGCACCCTGCACTTTGATCGCGCCGATGGCACCAGCGATCCGAACGACTTCAGGGGCGGGGTGCAGCGCTACATCGGGCGCCGCGCGGCCGGCGGGGTGGGCGACGCCGCGCTGGACTGGGACCGACCCCTGCTCGACGCCCTGGGGCGCATGGGCCGGGGCCAGCGCGACCCCGAGGGCATGGCCCTCATCGGCGAGCGCCTGCGCCAGCTCGCCGACGCCGCCGGCTGGTCCGCCCTGGAGCCCGAGCTGGAGCGGGCGCTGCGCACCGGCCTCGACGTCATCGTGACCGTGCGTGCCACGGCCGCGGAGCTGTACGCCCTGCCCTGGGGGCTGCTGCGCTTCCGGGTCAGCGGTCGGACCCTCGCGGAGCACGAGCGGCTGCTGCTTCGGCTGGCCTGGCCCGAGACCGAGACGATCGCGCCCGCGTCGAGCCCGCAGCCCGAGGGCGGTCGGATCCTCATGCTCAGCGCGTCCAGCGGGGGGACCGTCCCCCACGATGCCCATCTGCACGGCATCACGGAAGCCTGCGCCGCGGGGGGGCTGCCCCTGGACCCGGCCCGGGACGTGCACCGCGACGGGGACCTGCGGACCCTGCGCGAGGCCCTGCCCGGGGCCACCGTGCTGCACCTGCTCTGCCACGGCGCGCGCACCGGGGGGCACGTCTCGCTGATGCTGGGCGGCCCCGCCAGCCCCGACGCCGCCTCCCCCGACCGGCTGCGCGAGGCCCTGGCCCCCCACGCCGGCACCCTGCGGCTGGTGGTGCTGGCCGCCTGCCAGGGCAGCGACCCCGGCGCGCTGGGCAACGCTCTGGGCGGGGTGGCCCAGGCCCTGCACCGCGCCGGGATCGAGGCGGTGGTGGCCTCCCGCTTCCCGCTCACCGTCGCGGGCTCCACCGCGCTGTCCGCCGCGCTGTACCGGAGTCTGCTGGTCACCCCGGCGAGCCTGGAGCGCGCGCTGCTGGAGGCCCAGGGTCACCTCAGCGACCTCGACCGGGTCGCCCTCCAGCTCTACGCCCGGCCAGCAGACGGCGACGACCACCGCCCCGTCATCTTCCGCCCGTACCGCGGCCTGCTGCCCTTCGCGGAGCAGCACCGGCGCTTCTTCTTCGGCCGCGCCGAGGAGGCCCGGCAGATCATCGAGCGCCTGCGCGCCCTGGAGGCCGCTGGCGCGCCCCGCTTCGTCGTGGTGGCCGGGGCGTCGGGCAGCGGCAAGTCCTCCATGGTCTTCGCCGGGGCCCTGCCTCTGCTGCGCGGCGCGACCGAGGCGGGCAAGGACCCCGAGCCGCTGCGGGCCTCCCTGCGGGCTCTGCGGGAGGGCCTGGGGGCCCTGGAGGAGGTCGACGCGCCCCTGGCCACGCTGGAGGCCGCCGTCTCCCGGCTCGGCGCCGGGCGCGGGGATTGGTCCATCGTGACGATGCGCCCGGGGGTGGACCCCGTCGGCCACCTCGAGCAGGCGCTGGCGGTCCACCCGGCCGGCCCCTTGATCCTCGTCGTCGACCAGCTGGAGGAGCTGTTCACCCACAGCGAGGACACCGGCCGGCAGCGCTTCGTCCAGCGGCTCTGGGCGCTCAGCCAGAGCATGGAGCGCCGCCTCGCCGTGCTCGCCACCATCCGGGTGGACTTCCTGGGGCACTGCGGCGCCCTGGTGCTGGACGACGCGGGCCTGCGCCTGGATCGGGTGGCCTACAACGACGACCACCGCGTGTTCGTGGCCCAGATGAGCGCCGCCCAGCTCCGCGAGGCCATCGAGGGCCCCGCCCGCGCCGTGGGCCTGACCCTGGAGGCCGGCCTGGCCGAGGCCATGATCCAGGAGGTCGAGGGGGAGCCCGGCGCCCTGCCCATCCTCAGCGACGCCCTGGACCAGCTCTGGCAACGCCGCGAGAGCGCACGCCTCACCCACGCCGCCTACGAGGCGCTGGGGGGCGTCTCCGGGGCCCTGCGCCGCCGCGCCCAGGCCCTCTTCGACGGCCTCGACCCCGCCCCCCAGCGCCAGGCCCGCCGCCTGCTGGTGCGCCTGGTGTCCCACCGATCGGACGGGGCCCTGGACCTTCGGCGCCGGGCCCCGCTGGACCGCCTGGTGCCCTCCGACCCCGAGGCCCGCGCCGCCTTCGACGAGGCCCTGGCCCGCTTCGTCGAGGCGCGCCTGCTCGTCCAGGACGAGGAGGGGGGTCACCCTACGGTGGAGGTCGCCCACGAGGCCCTGATCCGGTCCTGGCCGGAGCTGCGGGCCTGGGCCCAGGAGGACCGCGAGGACCTCGCCCGGCTCGCCGAGCTGGAGCGCTGGGCCGCCGACTACAAGGCCCACGGCAGCCTGCTCCAGGGGGAGGTGCTGGCCTACGCCACCCGCATCGCCCGCCCCCTGGAGGCCGAACTCGACGAGGCCACCCACCGCATGCTCCAGGAGAGCGCGGACGCCGAGCGCACCCAGCGGCGGCGGGAGCGGTGGGTCCGGGTGGGGGGGCTGTTCGCCTCCGTGGTCCTGGCGATCCTGACGGTGATCTCCCTGTACTCTCGAGAGACCGCGCTCCAGGCCCGCGAGGAGGCCCAGACCGAGGCGCTCAAGGCCCGGGACCTGGCGCGCATGGCGGCGGGGCGGGAGCACGCGATGGACCCGCCGTTCATGATCAACACGCTGCGGGAGATCGAGCAGCCGGAGAACCTGGAGGGCTGGTGGTCGGCGGCGCAGATCGCCCTGACCATGCCGGACATCGCCCACTGGGAGGGGACCGGGACCTGGCTCAACGACGCGGGCACCCTGGCGGTGGTCGGGCGCAGCGACGGCACCGCCGTGCTCGTGGACGCGACGCTCGGGCGTTCGTCAGGAGCCATCCTGTCCGTCGGCTCCAGGCTGCAGGAGGCCGCCTTCAGCGACGACGACGCCGCGCTCTCCACCGTCGCGGAGACCGCCCGCCAGGGGGTGCGCAGCGTGCGCATCTGGAGCGTGCCCGACGGCGCGCCGCTCAGCGAGCCGGTCCTGGGCGAGGACGCCCACTGGGTCGGGCCCACGGGACCCCTGTGGGTGCGGCGCGCCGCCGGGGCCTCGGGCCTGCTGCTGCATCGAGACGGGCGTATCGTCGACCTGAGCGGGATCCCTGGGGTGATCCGGGCCGCGTCGCCGGACGGGGCGAAGCTCCTCGTGCAGCAGGACGGCGGGGTCGCGCTGGTGACGGTCGACGCCGACGGGGCGCACGCCATCGTCGCGACGCTCCCGCCGGCCTCGGCGAGCGCGCAGGGGGCCGCGTTCTCGGCGGACGGCGCCCGGGCAGTCGCGTGCTCGTCCCAGGGGGTCTGGCTGCTGGACGTGGAGACGGAGGCGCTGCTCGCCGGTCCTGAGCAGCTGGGGCGGGCGACAGACTGCGACTTCACGCCCACCGGTGGCCTGCTGGCGATCCGACGCGGCCTGAGCTGGGAGCACCTCCGCCTGGAGACCCTCGACCCGCTGCCGATTCCGCTCGGCGCCTTCGTCCGCCTCTCCGAGGACGGCGCCCGCGCCGTGGTCTTCGACGACGCCGAGGTGCGCCTGTGGGACACCGACCCCTGGGCGCCCGCCGGCCCTGTGCTGCCCCGCCCCGCGCTGGACGGCTTCGATCCCCAGCTGACTGTGCTCATCGACTGGTTCGAGGACGGCAGCGGGTTCTCCGTGACCGACCTGAAGACCGGGCAGCGCGCGGCGCACGTCGCCCGGGTGCCGCCGGGACACCGTCGGGCTGCCCGGCTCTCGAACAACGCGAGGCTGGTGACCTACGGCGGGTCCCCGCAGACCTACGTCGTCTGGGACCTCGCGACCGGTCAGGCCCTCACCGGGGTGCGGATCATCATCGGCGAACAGGAGGGCATCCCTGGCCTGAGCGCGGACGGAGAGCGGATCCTGATCCGCAGCCCGGGCGGGCTGCGCATCCACCGCGCCCTGCCCGAGCACCTCTCGGAGCTGCCGGTGCGGACCTGGGAGACCACCGACCACCACGTCCTGACCCAGGCCGTCGGCAGCCAGCTCCGGGTCTGGGACCTCCTGACCAGCAAGGCGCGCACCGCGCCGCTGGTCGGGGACGCCTTCGGGGCGCCCGAGGTGCCCCTGCGGGAGCCGCGCTGCGGGCCGGGCTGCGACGTCGTGTTCGGCGTCGACGAGCAGGGGCGGCCCGGGGCCTGGCGCGTGGACACCGGGGAGGCCATCATCCCCCCGGGCGACCAGCTCATCCTTCCGGTGGGCCTCCCGGCGCAGGTGGCGGTGGTGGCGGTCTCGGTCGGCGAGCCCACCCGCCCTGGCGAGCGGGGCCTCGTCCCCAAGGAGGCGCTCCGGGTCTCGATCGTGGACCTCCCCTCCGGCCGGGTCCTGCACACCCGCGCGCCCGAGGAGCCGACCTGGGTGACCCGGGGGGCGAATCATGTGTCGCTCCCGCCGGTGTGGCTCCCCCTGCTCTTCCCCGAGGCCCCGGCGGCGCCCTGGGCGACGCAGCCCAGCTCGGCCCTGCGCATCCCGGGCGACGGCGGCCCGCTGCTCATGAAGAACACCGACCAGGGGGCCCGCCTGCTGGACCCCGCCACCGGGGCGGACCTGGGGCGGGTGCCGGACACCTGCATGCCGGGCAACCCCTGGCTCGCCGACGCCGGTCGGGTGGTCTGCGGGGCGGAGGGGGTGCCCTGGACCCTGGTCTCCCTGGACGACCCCAGCGCAGAGGCCCCCGTTGTTCTGCGGACCTGGGAGGCGGGCGAGGTCGAGACCGTCCTCCGGCTCGAGGACTCCTTCCTGACGATCGGGACCGACGGCTTCCAGCGGGTGGACCCCGACGGCGCCCCCCTGTACCCCATGGTGAAGGTCAGCCTGGACCCGGCCCAGGAGTCCGGGTATCGGGGGGACAAGCCGCGCCTGGCCGAGCTGACCCTGGACGGGCGCTGCCAGCTCTGGGATCTGCGCGCCGGGGAGAAGCTGGGCGATCCGGTCCGAGGGACCTTCCCCGTGGTCGCCTGCGTCGCGACCGGCGACCCGGACCTCGTGCTCCTGCGCGGGGCCTCCAGCGTGGCCCTGGTGAACGTGCGCGACCAGGCACAGCGCGTCCCCGAGGTCGACCTGGAGGGCATCGGGCTGATCCTGGAGGCGGAGCTGTCCGCGGGCGGGGAGGCCCTGCTCCTCGCGATCCGCCGCCCCCTGAGCGAGCAGATGCGCCTCTTCGCCATGCCCCTGCTCTCCGAGGACGAGCTGATGCGCCGCCTGTGGGCCCACACCCCGTTCTGCATCCCCCCGCCCCAACGCGTGGAGCACCTCGTGGAGACGGAGGCGGTCGCCGAGGCGCAGTTCGCGGCGTGCATCGAGCGGACGGACGCAGCGCGGCGCTGACAGGCTCGGCAGGCGCTCCGGGCCTGGGGATGGCGCGTTAGAGTCCCGCCCATGCCCGACCCCATCAAGCTCCACATCATGCCCCCCTGCTGGGGCCTGCCCTCCGCCAGCCCCTTCGTGCTCAAGCTGCAGACCTGGCTGCGTGTGGTCGACATCCCGCACGAGACCTGCGTGCTGAGCGGCCCGCCGCGCTCCCCCACCGGCAAGGTCCCCTACATCGAGGAGGCCGACGGCACGCTGATCTGCGACACCCCGGTCATCATGGCGCACCTCACCGAGCGCTTCGGGGTGACCCTGGACGAGGGCCTGAGCGAGGCCGACCAGGCCCGCGCCACCCTGCTCCAGCGGCTGTTCGAGGACCACCTGTACTGGGCGATGGTCACCTGGCGCTGGCGGGTGGACGAGGGCTGGGCCCACAGCCGGGTCGGCTACTTCGGGGGCCTGCCGCCGGTCGTGCGCGACGTGGCGCCCTGGTTCATCCGACGCCAGGTGATGCAGGCCCAGCACGGCCAGGGCTTCGGCCGCATGCCGCTGGAGCAGATCTGGGCCCGCGTGGAGCAGGATCTCCGCGCCCTCTCCGTCACCCTGGGCGACCAGGAGCACTTCCTGGGCCGCCTCAGCACCATCGACGCGACCGCCTACGGCTTCCTCGCCAACCTCGCCCTGGAGCCCCACGACAGCCCGCTCAAGGACCGGATCCAGGCCCACGACAACCTCGTGGCCTTCGTCGAGCGCATGAAGGCGCGGTGGTGGGCTACACCCTGAGCGCGCAGCCGCCTGCAGGGCACACCCCGCTGGCCAGCTCCGTCGCGATCTCCCGAGGCATCGGGAACCAGCGCAGGGCCTCGAAGTCCTCGGAGCGCTCCGGGTCGGCCGCGCAGCCTGCGCCGGCCTGGGCGACCGCCCGCTCCACCACCGCCTGGGCCTCGTCCAGGTAGCCCTTGAGGGCCCAGACCGGCTCGGTGACGTGGCGGCTGCGGTACTGGAGCCGCCCGTCGGTGTACCGCAGGGCGTCCAGGCGCAGCGGCGGGTCGGGCAGGCCGTCGCGGTGGCGCCACAGGCCGGTGTGGGGCTCGAACGCGTAGTGGGGCAGGAGCTTCCAGCCGTGCTCGGCCACGAAGTGCACCGCGTCGAGGATGTACTGGAAGACGTCCTCGGGGATGAAGTAGTTGAAGTTCACCCGCACCCAGCCGGGCTTGATGCCCTCGCAGCCCTTGAGGATCTCCCGCTCGAACTCCTTGGAGGTGTCCAGGTCGATGCCCAGCAGGCGGTGGCCGTAGGGCCCCGCGCAGGAGCAGCCGCCCCGGGCCTGCACCCCGAACAGGTCGTTGAGGAGCGCCACCACGAAGTTGTGGTGCAGGTAGCGCTCCCCGTGGCGCACCACGAAGGACACGATGGACAGCCGCCAGGCGTCGGGGTTGCCCAGGATGCGGACCTGGGGGTTCCGCTGCCAGCTCGCCACCGCGCGGCGGACGAAGTGCTCCTCGTGGGCCTGGATGGTGCGCCAGCCCACCGCCTCCTTGAGCTGGAAGACCAAGCCCGCCCGGATCGAGCCGATGATGTCGGGGGTGCCGCCCTCCTCGCGGTGCACCGTGTCGTCCAGGTAGCGGTGCTCGTAGGGGTTGACGTAGGCCACCGTGCCGCCGCCCGGCACCGCCGGGACCCGGTTGCGGAAGAGGTGCTTCTTGGCCACCAGCAGGCCCGGCGTGCCCGGCCCGCCGATGAACTTGTGGGGCGAGACGAAGATGGCGTCCTTGTAGATGAGGTGACCGTCGGGCTGCGCGTCGGCCATGTTCATCTCGATCTGCACGTAGGGCCCGGCGGCGGCGAAGTCCCAGAAGCTCAGCGCGCCGTAGCGGTGCAGCAGCGAGGCGATGTTGCGGGTGTCGCTGCCGATGCCGGTGACGTTGCTGGCCGCGGAGAAGCTGCCGATCTTCAGGGGCCGGTCAGCGTAGCGCAGCAGGGCCTGCTCCAGGGCGGCCTTGTCGATGCGGCCGTCGGCGTCCTCGGGGATGACCACCACCTCGCAGATGGACTCCCGCCAGGGCAGCTCGTTGGAGTGGTGCTCGTAGGGCCCGATGAACACCACCGGCCGCTCCCCGCGCGGGATGTGGCCCTTGAGGTGGTAGCGGGCGTCGAGGTCGGCCGGGATGCGCAGGTTCATCACGTCGATGAGCTTGTTGATCGCGCCGGTGGCCCCGGAGCCGCAGAAGATGACCACGTCCCGCTCGTCGCCCCCCACCGCGCGCTGGATGATCTGGCGGGCGTCCTCCCGGAAGCGGGTGGTCTGGAGGCCCGTGCCGCTGGTCTCGGTGTGGGTGTTCGCGTAGAGGGGCATCACCTCGTCGCGGATGAAGTCCTCGATGAAGGAGAGGGAGCGTCCCGAGGCGGTGTAGTCGGCGTAGGTCACCCGTCGGGGGCCATACGGGCCCTCGATCACTCGATCTTCTCCGATGATGCTCTCGCGGATGGTCTCGACGAGGCGCTCAGCGGCGGTGGACATCCTCTTCCTCCAGACCCGCGCGGGGATATGGAGGATTCTATCCCCGGACACGCCCGCTGGCTGTCCGTATGTCCGATTGGAGCAACCATGTGGGCCCTCGCCCTGCTGCTGTCCTGCTCGCGCGGTCCAAAGACCGACGACACCGCTCAGGATCCCGATGACACCGACCTCACGGACGACTCGGGCGCGACCGACGACACCGGCGCCGCGCAGGGCGACCTGGCGCTCTTCCAGGAGACCCTCGACGGGCAGCGATCGGTCGCCGATCTGCTGCTGACGGTGGCGCTCTCGGACGGCTGGCCCATCGACGGGGGGGACGGCACCTGGATCTTCGTGGCCCCCGATCGGGGCGAGGACAGCGTGGCGCTGGCGGGCGACCACAGCGACTGGCAGCCCGCGGCCATGACCCGCGAGGCGGGGTTGTGGTGGATCCGGGTCGCCATCGAGGCGCCGGAGGGCAGCCTCTACAAGCTGGTGCGCGGCGCGGCCTGGGACGCCGACCCCTGGTCCCGGGCCTATGGGTACGACGAGAACGGCGAACACAGCCTGGTGCGGGGGGGCGGCGCCCACCTGGAGCGCTGGCCGGAGCAGGGCGACGCCAACGTGGGCCCGCGCACGGTGCGGGTCTGGGTCCCCCGGCGCGCGGCCACCCACCTGCTCTACGCCCACGACGGCCAGAACCTGTTCGCCCCCGACGCGATCTGGGGCGGCTGGCGCCTGGACGAGAGCCTGGGGCCCGCCACGATGGTCGTCGCCATCGACAACACCGCCGCCCGCATGGACGAGTACACCCACGTCCAGGACTACGTCTTCGACGCGTGGATGGGCGGCCAGGGCGACGCCTACGCCGACTTCGTCCGGGACACGGTGCGGCCCCTGGTGGCGGAGCGCTACGGCGAGCCCGACACCGTGGGCGTCATGGGCTCCTCCCTGGGGGGCCTCATCTCCCTGCACCTCGCCCTGCGCGACCCCGAGGGCTACGACTTCGCCGCCTCGCTCTCCGGGACGGTGGGCTGGGGCAGCATCGGGGCGGACAACGAGACGATGATCGAGCGCTACGTCGACGCCGGGCCCTTCGGGGTGCCCATCTACCTCGACTCCGGCGGCGGCCCGGGCAGCGGCTGCGTGGACACCGACGGCGACGGCATCGAGGACGACAGCCCCGACAGCAGCGACAACTTCTGCGAGACCCGCCAGATGGCCGACGCGATGGCCGCCGCCGGCTGGGTGTGGGAGCAGGACCTCTGGCACTGGTGGGAGGAGGGCGAGCCCCACAACGAGGCGGCGTGGGCGGCGCGCGTGTGGGTGCCGCTCAGCCTTTTCGAGGCGATGTAGGCCCGTAGCCGGTCAGCCAGCCGTCGACGTGGGCGTCGATGAAGGCGTCGACGTCGAGGGGCCGGCACCGCCGCCCGTGGAGGTCGCGCTGGTGGAGCAGCGCCAGGATCACCGGGGCAGACAGGGACAGCGCCATGACCCGCGCGTCCCCCGCCTGCAGCGCGCCCCGGGCGATCCATCGGGTGAGGAGGGCCTCGATGAGCTGGAGGGTGGGCTCCAGGACGTGGTCGACGTAGGCCGGCCCCAGGGTCTCGGAGCCGAGGCCGGCGGCCAGCCCCCCGCCGTGGCTGGCCTGGAGGCTGTGGGGGGTCCAGGCCCCGGCGAGCTGCCGGAAGAACAGGCGCAGGCCCTCGCCGGGAGGGCGCTCGACCAGGGACAGGGCGGCGGCCATGTGGGGCGCGCCCCACGACTCGATCACCGCCATCGCAGCGACGATCGCGCCGTCCCGATCCCCGAAGTAGTGGCGCAGGTTGTTGACGCTGAGGCCGGTCGCCCGGGACAGCCCCCGCAGGCTGGACTCCTCCCAACCCGTTGAGATCAGGGTGCGCGCGATGGCCTCGGCCATCTCCTGCCGCTTCTCGTCGTGGTCGGCGTTCAGGGCGCCCGGGGTGCGTGCCATGGCTTTCATTTGCACGACCGATCCAGAAAAAGCAAGCGTCCGGTCTTTTTAAATGGTACGTATGTACCATATTAAGGAGTGCGGGATGTTCAAGGACTTCGAAGATCTGTGGACCCCGGCGGCCTTCTCCACGGACCTGGGGCGCACGCCGCTGCCCGTCACCGTGGCCGGCGAGGCCCTGGTGCTGTTCCGCGACGCGGACGGCGCGGTCAGCGGCCTGGTCGACCGCTGCCCCCACCGGGGCGTGGCCCTCTCCCTGGGCGAGGTCACCCCGGAGGGCTGCCTGCGCTGCCCGTTCCACGGCTGGGCCTTCGACGGCGCGGGCCGCTGCACCGACGTGCCCATGAACCCCGACGCGCGGCGGGACCTGCTGGGCGCCCAGGCTGTCCACGTCGAGGAGGCCGGCGGCCTGATCTGGCTGTGGACCGGGGCGGCGGCCCCCGACGACGACCCCCCGGTGCCCGAACTGCTGGCCCGCGACGACCTCCCCCGCCGCACCCTGGAGCGGGTCTGGTCCTGCCACTGGACCCGCGCGATGGAGAACATGCTGGACGTCCCCCACCTGCCCTTCGTCCACGGGCGCTCCATCGGCCGGGACATGGCGAAGCAGCTCCCCGCCGGCCCCCTCCGCCTGGACATGGAGCCCCAGGGCGAGGGCTTCAAGCTGCGGTGGCGACTGGGCGAGGCGGCCTCGGACGGCGCGTGGGTGGCCTGGACCCCACCCAACGGCATGATGCTGAACCTGATGGACGGGCCGCGCGTCTACCGCCAGCACATGTGGTGCGTGCCCGGCCGCCCTGGCGAGACCCGCATGATGCTGGTCACGGTGCGCCAGATGGGCTGGCTGCTCAACGCCCTCGGCCGGCTCTCCGGGATCTTCGAGGACCGCATCCTGCTGGAGGACCAGCACATCGTGGAGAGCCACCACCCCGCTGAGGTGCCACCCCCCGCCCAGGAGCGCAGCGTCGCCACCGACCGGCCGACGCTGCGGTTCCGGCAGTGGTACTGGGGGCGGCGGGGCGCGAAGCGGGCGGGGTAGTCAGCCCTCCCGGAACCGCGACACCCGCACCCGCCCGTCGATGGTCCGGGCCTGGCGGTCCATCAGCTCGTCCATCTTGTCCCAGAACGCCTCGCGCAGGTCGAAGTCGGCGGAGATGGCCGTCCCGAGCAGCAGGATGAAGAGGTCGGCGCACTCCTCTGCCAGCGCCTCCCGGCCCTTGCCCTTGGTGACGCAGGCGGAGACCTCGCCCAGCTCCTCGGCCATCAGGGCCACCCGGTAGGTCAGCTCCTCGCCGCCGCGGGACTTGAAGTCGTGCTTGTCGTGGAAGGCCTGCACCGCGGCGAGCATGGCCGCGTAGGAGTCGGTGGTGTCGGTCACGGGTCCTCCGAGGGGAGCGGGTGGGCGGGCTCGGTGCGGGTGGCGCGAACATGCACGGTCTCCCCCGCGCGCTTCGCGAGGCCGTGGACCTCGAAGTCGGCCGCGCCCCGGCTGACCTCGACCCAGTAGACCCCCCCCGCCGCGGCCTCCCGGGCGAAGTAGAGCTGGCCGCACTCCCCCATCTCCTCGGGGTCGACGCGGCCGAGGGCCCCCTGGGCGACCGCGGGCTTCCCGCAGGGCTCCGGGCGCGCCCCCCGGGTCTGCTCCCCGGCCAGGATGGTCTGCCGGATGGCGTTGACCTGCAGGGTCACGATGGCCACGTCCAGGTCCCGGCGCGCCCGCAGCCCGTCGATCAGCGCCACCAGCGCGACCAGAGCCAGGAGGCCCAGGACCACCAGCGTCACGCGGCTGCGGGGGGCGTCGTCTTCCATGGGCGCTCAGGTGAGGGTCCTGGGGATGCGCCCCTCTACCACGAACCCGATGGCGTCGTGGACCCGGCTTCGCAGGAAGCGCTGGTCCACCGGGGAGGCCAGCCACCGGGCGACCGCGCGCACGGGCAGCGCGGCGTCGGGCTCCCCGGCCAGCTCATCGGCCTCCTCGAAGGCGGCGATCGTCGTCTTGATGACGTGGGCGGTGACGATGGGGCGGGTGGTGAGATCCTGCAGCGGCAGGTCGAGCAGGGCGGCGCGCAGACCGGGGGTCTCGTCGCGCAGCAGGCCGACGCAGAGGTCCTCGGCGCGCTCCGGGTCCCCGGCGCGGATGGCGGCCACCAGCTCGGCGGGGGTGCCCGACACGCCCGAGCGCGCGCCGCCACCGACGGCCCGGTCCAGCGGCCGGGCGTGGTTCACGAAGCGGACCGCCTGGAACAGCAGCCGCAGCACCTCGGGGTGCTGGACCCGCTCCGCCACCCGGCGCACCGCGTTGCAGAACGTGAGCAGGTGGGTCACGTCGAGCCAGCCCTCCTGGACGCCGGGATCCGCGTCGATGGCCGGGTCGAAGCCGAGCATGCGCGCCGACGCGCAGGCGGACAACAAGCCCACCAGGTCCACCACGGGCACCCCCTCCTGGAGCCGGGCGACCACCGCGTCCAGGGCTTCGGCGGGGCCGCCGTCGAGGATGGCCCGGCGGGTGGCGGTGCGGTCCCAGTACGGCGGCCCCCCGGCGAGCTGCCGGGCATGGAGCGCGGGCAGCTCGGGCTCCAGGGCGGCGAAGCGCTTGCGCCACCGGGCCCACTTGGGCAGCAGGTCCTCGCGGGTGCCGTTCACGACCCGGAAGACCAGGGCCCCCAGCAGATCCTCGGCGTAGGACGCCCCGCCCATCGGCATCAGCGTGTAGCTCTTCGCCGTGTAGATGAGGGCGTGGCCGAAGTCGAGGAAGTGGTCGCTGCACAGGCGCACCGTCCACCCCAGCACCTGCTCCAGGGGCACCCCCGCGGCCACCGCGCCCCGAACCAGGGCCTCGGCGCCCTCGGCGTCCTCGTCCTCGACCCGCTGGCGCAGCAGGGCGAAGGCGGCGTCGGGGTCGGACGGCGGGGCCTCGGGTGCTGGGACCGGCCGCACCGGGCGGCGCACGTTGGTCTCGGCCGCCAGCTCCAGGGCCTGGGCGATGGCGTAGGTGGCCTCGGGGCCCTCCAGCCGGCGGGCGAGCACCGCCGCGTCCACCGCGACCGGCAGAGCGTGGGTCACCCCGTACTCGGCATACCGCGCGTCGAAGGCGGCGACCCAGGCCAGGATGGCCTCGGGCTTGAGGCCCGCCTGCAGCAGCCGGGTGGCGTCCCGGCAGGCCTGGCCCACCCGGGCGTCCAGCAGGGCGGCCTCCAGGCTCTCAAAGATGCGGGGAATCTGCGCGCTCAGGTCCGGCTCGGTGGCGTCGATCTGCACCTGCCCGTCCGCCACCCGCACCGCGTAGGTCCGCACGTCCTCGTCGCCCTTGAGGCAGGCGCCGCTCCGCAGGTCGAACTTGAAGTTGTGCCAGATGCAGGTCAGCGTGCAGTCCTTGCGGTCGCCCTGGATGAGCGGGTAGCCCTCGTGGGGGCAGGCGTTGTCGATCGCGTAGAGGGCGTCGGGGGCGGTGCGGAACACCGCGACCTTGCGCCCGCCGATGGTGGCGAGCTTCGCGGCGCCGACGTCCAGGGCGCTCAGGGGGAAGGCGGTCTGCCATTCGGGCGTGGGCATGGCTTCGGCTCCTTTCGCTGCCTGAACCCTTATCGGGCCGCCCGTGCCCAGGCGTGCGCCATGCTCATCCTTCATCGGATGGATGACAGATGAGCGCTCCGCTACGATGGCCACCATGTCGACGCCTCGGAAGACCGGCTCGCTCAAGAACGCTCTGCTCGGGGCGATCGGCGTGGTGCTCGGCGGGCTCACCGCAGGCTGGCTGCAGGGGGGTCGGGTCGAGGGGGTCACCCTGCTGGGCCCCGCCGCGGTCGAGGGCGACGCGCTGGTGCTGGAGGCCGGCACCTGGGCCGTCCTGGGGACCGGCGAGGCGATGGAGGTCACCCTCGACATGGGGGGCGCCGACCTGGACCTCGTGCACGGTCCGCCCGGGGCGCCGTGGCACTTCGCCCACTTCGACGCCGACGGGCTGGGCCTGTTCGACGCCGAGGGGCGGGCCCTGAGCCGGGGCTCCCCACAGACCTGGGCGCCCGGCGTCCCGCGCACCCTGAGCCTGCTCTGCCGCCCGCCCCTGCTGGTCTCGGTGGACGGGCGCTCCCTGGACGTGGGCGACCCCGAGGGGGGCTGCCCGTCCGGGCCGCTGTCGGTCCGGGCGAACACCCCGCTGCGCCTGACCCGGATGGCGGTGGCGGGGGTGCCGGTGCAGGTGCGCCAGCGCGCCGTGGACGCCCCGGACGCCCTGGCGGCGGGGGCCGGGCTGGGGGTGATGGCGATCACTCTGGGGCCTGCAGCGGCGCTCCCCCTGCTGGCCGCGCCGCTGACGCTGCTGCTCACGGCCGTCGGCCTGCCGCCGCTGGCCGGCCTCGCCCTGCTGGTGGGCGCGGGGGCGCTGAGCGCGGCGATGGAGCGCCGGGGCTGGCGACGCGCGGCCGCCGGGGGGCTGGTGGCGGTGAGCCTCGTGGCTGCTGCGGCGCTGGTGGTCCGAGCGGCCGGACCCGCCGGGCTGGAGGGCAGCGGGTCCGAGGTGGTGGCCGCCGCGCTCTCCCGCACCGTCACCGTCGACACCTTCCGGGTGAAGGTGGACGACGCCGTCGCCGCCTACGGCCCCCGCCTCGCCGCGCGCCCCGCGGACAAGCCCCTGGTGCTCGCGCTGGGGTCCTCCTCCTCCGGGGGGAACACCGCCGGGCGCTTCTGGCCCCAGGTCCTCCAGGAGGAGCTGCCCGAGGTCCACGTCCAGAGCCTGGCCTGGGGCGGCGCCACCACCTGGCACGTGCGCCACATCCTGGAGGGGCTGGACGCCCACGCCGACGCCTGCGTGCTCTACATGGGGCACAACGACCTGATGAACACCTCGCCGGGGCGCTCGCTGGCCGCGATGGAGGCCGGGGCGCCGGCCGAGGGTGGTCACTTCGTGCCCCCGGTGCCCTTGGAAGACGCCCGCGCGAACCTGACCGCCATCGCCGAGCGCTGCGGGGTGCTCCTGGCGATGCAGGAGCACTCGATGGAGCAGGCCGCGCTGCTGTCGGGCTACGCCGACATGCTCCGCGCCCACCCCCGGGTCGTCTACCGGGACGGGGCCGCCGAGCTGGCGAAGCTGCCCGCCGCGGTCGCGATGGTCGACCCGGTGCACCCCTCCTGCGGGGCCAGGAGGTGCTCGGGCGGTATGTGGCCGGCGAAGCTGCGCCCCTGCTCAAGCTGGACGCTGCGCCACCGTGATCCACAGCCCGCCGTCCGCGGCCCGCCCCAGCCAGCTCAGCTGGGCCATCCAGTGGCCGAAGCGGCCGCCGGGGTCCTGGGGCTCGAACAGGGCTCCCGGGGCGGCGGGCGCGACCCCCGGCACGACGGGCGGCGACGCCGACACGAAGCGCAGCCCCTCCTCCGCCAGCCAGCCCAGGACCTCGTCCACGCTGTGCCGGCGCTCGTGGGGGTGGTGGTGCTGGTCGTGGTACCAGGCCTCGCCCCGGCGCCCGCTGGCGGCCTCCTGGGCGTGCTGGCGGCGCAGCAGCGGCAGCAGCGCCCGCCCCGCGCTGTTGTAGAGGCCGACGATGACGTAGCCCCCCGGCTTGGCCAGGCGGGCCAGGGACAGGAAGCCGCCCTTGGGGTCGGCGGTGTGGTGCAGCACCCCCGTGGAGATGGCCACGTCCGCGCTGCCCTCGGCGATGGGCGGGCGGAAGAGGTTGCCGCGCAGGAAGGTGACGCTGTCGATGCCGGCGCGCTGGCGGAAGGCCTCGCCCGTGGCCAGGGAGGCCTGGGTGAGGTCCACGCCCACGACCTCGCGGCCGGCGAGGCCCAGGAAGAGCGGGAGCTGGCCGGTGCCGCAGCCCAGCTCGACGACCCTGGCCCGGGGCGGGATGGCCTCGTCCAGGGCTCGCGTGAAGCCGTTGGCCCGCCCGCGACGCAGCAGGCTGCCGCGGTCGTCGTCCTCGCGGTAGTTCGGGAAGGGGCGCTCCTCGTAGAACGCCCGCACCGTCGACGTCACGGAAGGGTCCTCGCCGCCGCCGGAGGCGTCCACGAACAGGTCCCAGACCCCGTCGCGCCGCTGGAAACGGGCCCCGCAGGCGCAGGCGAGCGCGTCGCCGTCGGGCAGCGTGAGGTCCGCGCCGCAGGCCGGGCAGGCCAGCATCAGAACAGCAGGTAGACGAAGGGCGAGATGGCCGGCACGGCGGCGGCCAGCGCCAGCAGGCCCCCATGCCCACCAGCACGAAGACCAGGGGCGAGCCAGCCCAGCTTGCGCTCCCGCAGCCAGGCCATGATCTCGCGCAGCGTCGCGGCGATGGCGCGCAGGCGTCTCATCGGTTCACCAGGAAGGGCCCCACAGCCAGGGCGTCGATGTCGCTGCGGAGGAAGGTGGCGTAGGCGTCGGCGGTGCTGGCGACGATGGGCTCCCCGGCCGAGGTTGAAGCTCGTGTTGACCACGCAGGCGACCCGCTGCGCGCCTGGAAGGCGGACAGCAGGCGCCCGTAGAGGGGCTGGACCTCGGGTGGACCTCCTGGACGCGGGCGGTGTGGTCGACGTGCAGGGCGGCGGGCACCCGGTCGTCCTTCGCCGGACCACGGAGGTCATGAAGCGCCGGGTCTCGACGCCGTTGTGCCCCAGGTCGAAGAGCTCGGGCGAGGCCGAGGCGAGCACGCTCGGGGCGAAGGGGCGGAAGGGCTCGCGGAACTTGACCTTGTTGTTGAGGCGGTCCTTGGCCTCGGCCTCGCGCGGGTCCGCCAGGATGCTGCGCTGGCCGAGGGCGCGGGGCCCGAGCTCGAAGCGCCCCTGCATCCAGCCCACGACCTGGCCCTGCACGAGGCGCTCGGCGACGGCCTCGCAGACGTCCTCGGGCTCGCTGTAGCGGATCCCGCCGTCCTCGAAGAAGCGCCGCGCGCGGTCGGGGTCGACGTCCTCGCCCCAGGCGGCGTGGGTCATGCGGGAGCGCGGCGAGCCCGCGCCCAGCAGCGCCGCGCCCACGGCCCCGCCGGCGTCCCCGGCCGCGGGCTGCACGAAGACGTCCTCGAAGGGCCCCTCGCGAAGGATGCGCCCGATGGCCACGGAGTTGAGCGCGACGCCGCCGGCCAGGCAGAGGTAGCGGCGACCGGTGTCGGCGTGCAGCTTGGCGCAGAGCGCCAGGAGGCACTCCTCGAGCACCACCTGCACGCTGGCGGCGATATCCTTGTGGCGCTGCTCCAGCGGGCCGCCGGGGGCGCGGGGCCCCGAAGCGCTGCTCGAACGCCGGGGTCCAGGAGCGGTCGGGCTCCCGGTGGAAGCAGAAGTGGTCCATGTCCAGCTCGAACCCCCGTCAGGGAAGCGCCGGATGACCTGCTCGACCTGCTCGCGGTAGCGGGGCTCGCCGAACGCGGCGAGGCCCATGACCTTGTACTCGCCCTCGTTGACCCGGAAGCCGAGGAACGCCGTGAACACGGAGTAGAGGAGGCCCAGGGAGTGCGGGAAGTGGATCTCTCGAAGGGGCGCATGCCTTGCGCGTCGGCGCTCCAGGTGGTCGTCGACGCCCACTCCCCACCCCGTCGACCGTCAGGATGGCCGCCTCATCGAAGGGAGAGCAGAGGAAGGTGCTGGCGGCGTGGCTCTCATGGTGGGCGGCGAAGCGCACCCGCTCGGGGGCGATGCCCAGCGCGTCGACGGTGGGACTTGACCCACAGCTTGTCGCCGACCATCGACACCATCGCCCGCCGGAACGTCGTGGCCGAGCGCGGGAAGGTGCGCAGCGAGGTCAGCAGCACCCGCTCGAACTTGAGCAGCGGCTTCTCGTACCAGACCACCGCGTCGAGGTCCTGGGCGTTGATCCCGGCGTTGGACAGGCCGTACCGGATGGCGCGGAGCGGCAGGGCGGGGTCGTTCTTGCGGCGGGAGAAGCGCTCCTCCTGGGCGAAGGCGCTGAGCTTCCCGTCGACGACCAGGGCGGCCGCGGCGTCGTGGAAGTACGCGGACAACCCCAGGACGTTCATCAGAACTGCCGCTCGAGCCCGGTGCGTCGGCTCTCGACCCAGCCGCCCCGCCAGCGGCCGGCGAGCAGGGCGAAGGGGCCCATGAGCACGTAATAGACGACCGAGAGCATCACGGCGCTGACGACCCAGGACAGGCGCCGGGCGAAGGCCAGCCACATGCCCCACCAGCGCTGCCGCTGCATGCGCCGGACCGCCTGGCGGACCTCGTCGCCGCGCCCGGCCTTCTCGTAGCGGTCGAGGGCGTGGCCGGTCCAGGCGACGTGGCGCTTCTCGTCCTGGAGGATGCTGTCGAACACCTCGCCGCGCTCGCCCAGGGCCTCCCGGTGCAGCTTGAACTCCTCGACCGCGCGCTTCTCGGCGACGTGGACGAAGGCGATGAAGGGCAGCTCGCCCATCTGCTCGATGTCGACACCGTCGGCGGCGGGGGTCTCGCCGATCATGGCCGCGCCCAGGCCCACCGCGTCGGGGCGGCCCATGTCCTCGTCCAGCAGCTTCGCGTGGCGGACCTCGTCCTGGGCGTGGCGGATGAGCTGGCGGCGCACCCAGGGGTCCTCGGCGCGCTCGGCGGCGCGGGCGAGGTCGCGGGCGCCGAAAGCCTCGGTCTCGGCGAACTCCTTGAGTCGCTCGTCGGGCTTTCGCCAGAACAGGAGTCGGGCAATCCTTGCGCGCATGACGCAAGGCTATCAGGTTCGGGCGCCCTCTGCGGTCAGGGCGTCGTACACGCCGCCTTGTACCCCCCCGCACAGGCCTGATCCAACAGCGCCCGCGCGCGCACCGGCGAGGCCCCGTCGATCGCCCCGCTGAGGTGGAGCTGGGCGAGCCCCGCGCAGGAGGCCCAGTGCTCGGCGCCGCAGCCCTGCACGTACAGCTCGGCGGCGTCCTGGGGGCGGGACTTCACGATGTGCTCGGCCAGCTCATAGCAGGCGACGCCCTCGCCCGCGTGGCAGGCCTGGCGGTGCAGCTCGCGGGCCTGCATGGGGTCGCGGAACTCGGGCGGGCCGGACTCGTAGAGGTGGGCCAGGCGCAGGCAGGCCTGGGGGCACGTCGCCGCTGCAGGCCCGGTTGAACGCCTTCGCCGCCGCCGCGGTGTCGGCGGTCACCCCATAGCCGGTGCTGAGCGCCACGCCCTGGAGAAAGCAGGCCGGCATCGCGCCCTGGGTGCAGGCGCCGTCCAGCGCGCTGACCGCCGCTGTCCGGGTGGGGGCGTCGACGTCGCGGGCCCCGCCGCTGATCGGCGTCAGCTCGGGCCAGCCCTCCCGGATGAGCGCGGCCTGGGCGCAGGATGGATCCGAACCTGACCGCAGGCCGCCCCGAACAGGCGCGCCGCCCGGGCAGGGTCGAAGCGGTCGCCGCGCTCCTTCAGCGCCGCCTCGCCCGCCGCCGCGCAGGCGTCCCGGTCGCCGCAGGCGGGCGCGTCCTGGGCCCAGGCGACCCCGAGGGTCAGCGCGGCGCAGGTCAGGAGCGAGAGGGTGGCGGGGTGCGGGTCATGCCTGTCATTGTGACACGTCAGGAGCCGCCGCATTCCCTCGCATGAGCTGCTTCGCGCGGTAGGGCACCTGGGCGGCGACGAGCACCCACATCAGCGGCCCCATCAGGTTCATCCGAAGGGCGGAGAGCGGATCGCCGTGGCCCATGAAGACGAAGGCGCGGGTCAGCCCGCAGCCCGGGCAGCGGTAGCCGGTGAGGCGGCGGATGACGCACAGCGGCGGGATGGGGTCCCCGAAGAAGCTCACCGTCTGGGCGGTCGTGTCCAGCAGCACCGAGGCGACGACCACCACCAGCGAGACGACGAGGATGGTGGCGTGCCACGACCGCCGCGAAGGGGGCGCACGGCGGGCCGCCGCAGTGGTCACCGCACCCGCCCCGCGTCCCGGGCGATGCGGTCCAGGATGCCGTTGACGAAGGCGCGGCTGTCCTGGGTGCCGAAGCGCTTGGCCAGCTCGATGGCCTCGTTGATGGACACGTTGATGGGGATGTCGGCGGCGTGAAGGATCTCGAAGGTCCCCAGCCGCAGGATGTTGCGGTCGACCACCGACATGCGGCTCACCCGCCAGTTGGTGGAGGAGGTCTGGATGCGGTCGTCGAGGTCGTCGAGCCGCTCGGCGACCCCGCTGACCAGTGCGCTCGGTGAACGCGACCTCGTCGGCCTCGGGCTGGTGGGCGCCCAGGCTGTCGTCCGTGCCGTCCAGGATGCCCTTCCCAGAGGGACTCCAGGGCGGCGTTGGGGGGCACCTGCCCCAGATCCGACTGGAACAGGGCCTGGAGGGCATACTCTCGCGCTCGCCGACGACTCGCCAAGACTCAGCCCTCCATCGACTTGAGCAGGTGCACCATCTCGAGGGCGCTCAGGGCCGCCTCGACGCCCTTGTTGCCCATCTTGGTGCCCGCGCGCTCGATGGCCTGCTCGATGGTGTTCGTGGTGAGCACGCCGAAGGCGACCGGCACGCCCGTGGCCAGGGCCACCTGGGCGGTGCCCTTGGAGACCTCGCCCGCGACGTAGTCGAAGTGCGGGGTGCCGCCCCGGATCACGCAGCCGAGCGCGATGACCGCGTCGTACTTGCCGGAGCGCGCCAGGCGCGAGACGACGACGGGGATCTCCACCGCGCCGGGCACCCAGGCCACCGTGACGCGGGTGTCCACGTCCACGCCGTGCCGGCGCAGGGTGTCCACCGCCGCCTCCAGCAGGCGCCCGGTGATGAGGTCGTTGAAGCGGGACACGACGATCGCGAAGCGACCGCCGACGTCGACCATGTGGCCCTCGATGACGCGCATGGGCTCAGTTCTCCAGGTTCAGCAGGTGGCCCAGGTTGCGCTGGGCGGTCAGGAAGCGGCGGTTCTGGTCGTTGGGCTCGATCTCGATGGGCACGCGCTCGACGACCTCCAGGCCGAAGCCCTCCAGCCCGACGATCTTGCGGGGTTGTTGGTGAGCAGCCGCATCTGGCGAACCCCCATGTCCAGGAGGATCTGCGCGCCGCTGCCGAACTCCCGAAGGCCGCCGCCCGAGGCGCCCCGGGCCGGCGGCGCGGTGTCAGGGACCTCTCTCGGTGGGCAGCAGGTGCGCCCGCACCATGCGGATGAGGTCGTCGGCGCTGCGCCCGCCGTACACGTTCATGTAGAGGAACAGCCCGCCCTCGCGCGATGCGGCGCCACCGCGGTCTCGAGCTGGGCGGCGGCGTCGGAGGAGCCGGCGCGGAAGACGTCGCCCACAGGGTCGGCGGACTGCACCCGACCAGCGGGGCCTCCCCAGCTGCCCCGCCAGAGGGCCATGTGGAGCCCGCTGTCGGTGATGGAGCGGTACACCCGGCACTTGAAGGTGCCGTGCTCGGGCACGGGCAGGCGGGCGTCCATGACCCGCTGCACCAGGCGCTCGTTGCGCAGGCGCCACTTGATGAGGTCGGCCACCGCGACGATCCGGAGCTGGTGCTTGGCCGCGAAGCGCTCCAGGTCGGGCATGCGGGCCATCGTGCCGTCGTCGTTCATGATCTCGCAGATCACGCCGGCGGGCTTGAGCCCGGCCATGCGGGCGAGGTCCACGCTGCCCTCGGTCTGCCCGGTGCGCACGAGCACGCCGCCGTCGCGGGCGCGCAGGGGGAAGATGTGCCCCGGCGTGACCAGGTCGTTCGGGCCCTTGCTCGGGTCCACCGCGACCTCGATGGTGCGGGCGCGGTCGTGGGCGGAGATGCCCGTGCTCACGCCCTCGCGGGCCTCGATGGAGACCGTGAAGGCCGTGGAGTAGGGGCTCTGGTTGTTCGCCGACATCATGGTCAGGCCCAGCCGCTCCACCCGCTCCTCGGTGAGGGTCAGGCAGATCAGGCCGCGGCCGTGGGTGGCCATGAAGTTGATGGCCTCGGGGGTGACCATGTCGGCCGCGAGGGTGAGGTCGCCCTCGTTCTCGCGGTCCTCGTCGTCGACGAGGATGACCATGCGGCCCGCGCGGATGTCCGCGATGGCCTGCTCGACCCGCTTCATCGGGTCGGTGTCCATGACATTGAACGACATGGGGGGCTCCGGAAGTGGGGAGGGCGCTACTCATATCCGTGCGCGCGCAGGGCTCGAGGGTGAGTCCGCCGGCCCGGTCGCCGAGCAGGCGCTCGACGTAGCGCGCGATGATGTCGACCTCAAGGTTGACCGGCGCGCCCGGCGACAGGCGCGCCAGGTTCGTGTGCTCAGCGGTGTGGGGGATGATGTTGAGCCGGAAGGCCTCGCCCTGCCACTCGTTGACCGTCAGCGAGACGCCGTCCACGCAGATCGATCCCTTCTTCACGATGTAGCGGGACAGGGCCTCGGGCGGGCGGATGAGCAGGATCCAGGACTCGGCGTCCTGGTGGATGGAGACCAGCTCCCCCACCCCGTCGACGTGGCCCTGCACCATGTGGCCGCCCAGGCGGTCGCCCACCCGCATGGCCTGCTCCAGGTGCACCCGGTCGCCGACCTGCAGGCCGCCCAGGGTGGTCACGGCCAGGGTCTCCTGGCCCGCGGTGGCGGTGAACCAGTCCGCGCCGAAGCTCTCGGCCGTCAGGCAGACGCCGTTCACGGCGATGGACGCGCCGACCGAGACCTGCGACAGGTCATACCCGCAGCGAATCCTGAGGATCCGCCCCGTGGAGGTGGGGCGGACCTCCAGCGATCTCGCCGCGGTCGCTCACCAGACCCGTGAACATCAGGACTCCGCGTGGGGGCGTGAGGTCGAGCTTGAGGTCGTCACCGAGCTTTCGGACGTCCTCGACCCGGAAGCGCAGGGCCCCTGCGAGGGCGTAGCCGTCGCCGCCGAGGAAGCCCGGCCCGCCCGCAAGCACCTTGGGCGCCACGAAGAGCAGCAGGCGGTCCACCAGCGCGGCGTCCAGCAGCGCCCGGCTCAGGCGCCCGCCGGCCTCCGCCAGCACCGTGTGGACCCCGCGCTCCACGAGGGCCGCGCAGCGCAGCCTCCAGGTCAAGCCCGCCATCCGAGCGGGGGACGCGCACCACGTCTGCGGGCAGCAGCCTGTCGGGGGGCGTCCTCCGCGCAGAGGAGGAGGCAGGCGGCGGCCGGCGGTGAGCACCCGCGCGTCGGGCGGGCACCGCAGGTCGGTGTCCACGATGACCGGGAGGGCGTCGCGGCCCCCCACCCGGGTGTTGAGGGACGGGTCGTCGGCCAGCAGGGTCCCCCGACCCGATGAGCATGGCGTCGCAGCGGTCGCGCAGCCGGTGGACGTGCGCGCGCGGCCTCGGGTCCGGTGATCCAGCGGACGCCCCTGAGGCGTCCGCGATGCGCCCGTCCAGGGTGGCCGCCGACTTGAGCAGGACCACCGGCAGGCCGCGCTCGACGGCCTTCACGTACCCGGCGTTGAGGGCGGCGCAGGCGGACGCCTCGACCCCCACCGTGACCTCGACGCCCGCCTCGCGGAGCAGGGCGATGCCCTTGCCGGCGACGACGGGGTTGGGGTCGACCATGCCCACCACCACCACGCGGCGCACCCCGGCGCGCAGGATGGCGTCGGTGCAGGGCGGCGTGCGGCCGTGGTGGCAGCAGGGCTCGAGGTTGACGTAGAGGGTGGAGCCCGGCGCGGAGAAGCCCAGCTTGCGCAGGGCGTCGACCTCGCCGTGGTCCTGACCGGCGGCGGCGTGCCAGCCCTCGGCCATCAGGCCCTCCTCCCACGACCACCGAGCCCACCATGGGGTTGGGCGCGGTGCGCGGCTCGGCGCGGCGAGGGCCAGGCAGCGCTGCATCCAGGCGGCGTCACCCATCCTCGCCTCCGAGGAGCGGCTGGAGCAGCTCCAGGAACTGCTCCGGGGAGGCCAGCTCCTGGTAGACCGAGGCGAAGCGCAGGTAGGCCACGCGGTCGATGAGCAGCAGCTCCTCGAGCACCAGCGCGCCCAGGCGCACCGAGGCGATCTCGCCCTTCTCGGCCTCGTGCAGCACCCGGCGCTCGATGAGGGCCGCCGCCTGATCCAGGCGCTCGCTGCTCACCGCGCGCTTGCGGCAGGCCACGTCGAGGCCCTGGCGCAGCTTGTCCCGGTCGAAGGCTTCGCGGACCCCGGACTTCTTCACCACCGCGGGCAGGCGCCGCTCGATGCGCTCGTGGGTCGTGAAGCGCCGCGCGCAGCCCTCACACTCCCGGCGGCGCCGGATGGACTCCCCCAGAGTGCGGGAGTCGACGACCTTGGAGCCGTCGTGCTCGCAGTAGGGACAGATCAAGCCCGCGCGCTCCAGTCGATGTGGGTGTCGGGGATGGGGTGGGCCTCGCACCAGCCGTGCACCTGAGCTCGGATCTGCTCGATGCGGTCGGCATCACGGAAATTCTCGATCACGTCGGCGATGAGCCCCGCGATCCAACGCGCGTCCTCGGCGTCCATGCCCCGGGTGGTCATCGCCGGGGTGCCGATGCGCACGCCGGAGGTGACGAAGGGCGAGCGGGTCTCCCCCGGCACGGTGTTCTTGTTCACCGTGATGTTCGCCCGGCCCAGGGCCTCCTCGGCGTCCTTGCCCGAGAGCTCACGCTCCCGGAGGTCCAGCAGGATGAGGTGGTTGTCCGTGCCGCCGCTGACCATGTCCACGCCCCGGGCGCGCAGCACCTCGGCCATGGCCTGGGCGTTGGCGACCACCTGGGCCGAGTAGGCCTTGAAGGAGGGCCGGAGGGCCTCGCCGAAGGCCACGGCCTTCGCGGCGATGATGTGCATGAGCGGCCCACCCTGGGTGCCCGGGAACACCGCCGAGTTCAGGCCCTTCATCACCTTGCGGGTGCCGAGCACCAGCCCGCCACGGGGCCCGCGCAGGGTCTTGTGGGTGGTGGTGGACACGTAGTCGCAGTACGGGACGGGGCTGTCGTGGTGGCCGGTGACCACCAGCCCGGCGACGTGGGCGATGTCGGCGAACAGCACCGCCCCGACCTCGTCGGCGATCTCCCGGAAGGCGGCCCAGTCCCAGGCGCGCGGGTAGGCGCTGGCCCCGGTCACGATCATGCGCGGCCGGTGCGCGCGGGCCAGATCCCGCACCTGATCCATGTCGATGCGGCCCGTCTCCGGGTCGAGGCCGTAGTGCACGGCCTTGTAGAGCAGCCCCGAGAAGTTCACCGGCGAGCCGTGGGTCAGGTGCCCCCCGTGGGAGAGGTTGAGGCCCAGCACGGTGTCCCCGGCCTGGAGCGCGGCGAGGTAGACCGCCGCGTTGGCCTGGGCGCCGGAGTGGGGCTGCACGTTCGCGCCGAACGAGCCGAAGAGCTGCTTCGCGCGCGCTCGGGCCAGCTCCTCGACCTCATCCACGTAGTCGCAGCCGCCGTAGTAGCGGCGGCCGGGCAGGCCCTCGGCGTACTTGTTGGTGAGGGGGGTGCCCATCGCCTCCATCACCGCGTGGGAGACGTAGTTCTCGGAGGCGATGAACTCCATCTCCTCGAGCTGGCGCCGCACCTCACGGTCGATGGCGGCGGAGACCTCGGGGTCGGAGCGGTGCAGGTGCGTGCGCTGGGACACGGGGAACCTCCTCGGACACCTGCGCTCGGCGCGGGCGCGAGACGGGGGGTGTGGGCCGGATCCGCCGGGATCCGGTGGGTGCTCTACCCCGCGAAGCGGCGGAAGACCAGCGTGGCGTTGGTGCCGCCGAAGCCGAAGGCGTTGGACAGGGCCACGTCCACCTGGGCCTGCCGGGCGTCGCGGGGCACATAGTCCAGGTCACAGGCCGGATCCCGGAACTCCCAGGTGGCCGTCGGGGGGATGACCCCGTCAGCCAGGGTGCGCACGGTGGCGACCGCCTCGATGCCGCCCGCCGCCCCGAGGAGGTGCCCGGTGACCGACTTGGTGGACGACACCATCAGCCGGTCGGCGTGGTCGCCGAACACCGCGCGGATGGCCTGGGTCTCGGTGAGGTCGTTCTGCGGCGTGGAGGTGCCGTGGGCGTTGATGTAGCCCACCGCGTCCGGGGCCAGGCCGGCGCTGCGGAGGGCCAGGCGCATGCAGCGCTGGGCGCCCGCGCCGCCGGGAGAGGGCGCGGTGAGGTGGTAGGCGTCGTTGGTCAGGGCGTAGCCGATCAGCTCGGCCAGGATCCGGGCCCCGCGGGCGCGGGCGTGCGCCAGGCTCTCCAGGACCAGGATGCCGGCGCCCTCGCCCATGACGAAGCCGTCGCGCTCGGCGTCGAACGGGCGGCAGGCCTTCTCGGGCGCGTCATTGCGCCTGGAGAGGGCCTTCATGACCATGAAGCCCGCCAGCGCCGTGGGCGTGACCGCCGACTCGGAGCCCCCGGCCAGGACCACGTCGGCGTCGCCGTAGCGGATGGCCCGCCAGGCCTCGCCGATGCTGTGGTTGCCGGTGGCGCAGGCCGTCGACACGCAGAGGCTGGGCCCCTGGGCGTTGTGGGCCATCGCGACCTGCCCGGCGGGCAGGTTGGTGAGCGACTTGGGCAGGTAGAAGGGGGTGAGTCCCCGGTAGCCCTCCCGCAGGAAGTCCTCGTGGCCCCCCAGCAGCTCGCGCACGCCCCCCACGCCGGAGCCGACGTAGACGCCGACGCGGGTGGGGTCCTCCTTGTCCCAGTCCAGCCCGGCTTCGGCCACCGCCTCGGCGGCCGTGACCAGGGCGAACTGGGCGACCCGATCGGCGCGCTTGGCGGTGCGGCGATCGAGCCGGGCGACCGGATCGAAGTCCAGCACCTCGCCCGCGATGCGGACGGGCCAGCCCTCGGTTTCGAAGGAGCGGACCAGGCGGATGCCGGAGCGCCCCTGGACCATGCTGGCCCAGGTCGACGGTGCGTCATCTCCACAGGGGCTGAGCGCGCCCAGCCCTGTCACCACCACGCGGGCCGTCATCTGCGGCCTCCGGCGGGGCGAGGGCTCAGCCGCCCGCCCGGTCGTTGATGTAGTCGATCGCGTCCTGGACGGTGAGGATCTTCTCGGCGTCTTCGTCCGGGATCTCCAGCTCGAACTCCTTCTCGATCGCCATGACCAGCTCGACGATGTCGAGGGAGTCCGCGCCGAGATCGTCGATGAAGGACGCCTCGGGCTTGAGCTGGTCGGCCTCGGTGCCGAGCGACTCGGCGATGAGGTCGATGACCTTTCCGACCACGTCGTTGTTGCTCACGTTCACACTCCTGGACGGATTCCTGGGAGCGCTCAATATATTGGCGCCCGTCCCATCGGCAACCTGGAGGGTCAGGAAGTGCCCCCCAGCGCCGCCATCGCCTGCCCCACCGCGTCGACCACGCCGCCCTGCACGCAGCGCCGGGCCACCCGAATCGCCGAGGCCACCGCGCTGGCGTCCGAGCGCCCGTGGCCGACCACCACCACCCCGTTGACCCCCAGCAGGAGCGCGCCGCCATAGGCGCTCGCGCTGGTGCGCCCTCGGAAGCGACGCAGGGGCGCCTTGAGCGACCAGGCCCCCAGCCGCTCGGTGGGGTGCAGGGCGATCTCGCGGGCCAGCAGCGAGAGGGTGACGTC
The DNA here is from genome assembly GCA_020632795.1 of Alphaproteobacteria bacterium. GTDB lineage: Bacteria > Myxococcota_A > UBA796 > UBA796 > CAJQPC01 > JACKEV01. The sequence goes on along the minus strand of JACKEV010000012.1, from coordinate 50,586 downwards.
GACGGTGGCCTCGACGGTCTTGAGCATCACGTTGCCCACGAAGCCGTCGCACACGAGCACGTCCACCACCCCGCGCAGGGCGTCGGTGGGCTCGACCGGGCCGTGGAAGCGGATCGGGAGGGCGTCCACCAGGGGCAGCGCCTCGCGCACCAGCGCGTTGCCCTTGCTGCGCTCCTCGCCGTTGGAGAGCAGGCCCACCCGGGGCGCCTCCTGGCCGAGCACCGCGCGGGCGTAGGCCTCCCCCATCAGGGCGAACTGGGCGATCATGGTCGCCTTGCAGTCCACGTTCGCGCCCAGGTCCAGCAGCACGGCCTCGCCGCCGTCCGCCCGGGGGACCACGGTGACCAGCGCCGGGCGATCCACCCCCGGCATGCAGCCCAGCACATGGACCGCCGTCGCCAGCGCCGCCCCCGAGTGCCCGCAGGTGACCATGGCCGAGGCTTCGCCGGCCGCGAGGCGCTCCATCGCCACCCGCATCGAAGAGGCGCGCTTGCTGCGGAGGGGTGCGGTCGCCGGGTCGTCCATCGTGACGACCTCCGGCGCGTGCAGGAGGGGGATCTCCTGCCCCCCCAGCAGCGGGCGGACGCGCTCCTCCTGCCCCACAAGGAGCAGGGAGGTGCGCTTCGAAACAGCGAGCGCGCCGGCCACGATGGCGTCCGGCGCGTTGTCCCCGCCCATCGCGTCCAGGGCGACCGGGGGCGGGTCGGTGGCTTCAGGCGGAGAGGTCAGTCTTCCTCGACCTCAAGCACCTGGCGACCGCGATAGACACCACAGCCTTCGCAGATGTGATGGCGCAGGTGCAGCTCGCCGCAGTTCTGGCAGGCCACCACCGCAGCGCTGTACTGGATGTGGTGGTGGGAGCGACGCATCCGCTTGCGGGACTTCGAGGTGCGCTTCTTGGGGACGGCCACGGGAGACTCCAGTGAAGGGGGGATGCGGTGTGCGAGGCGACGGGCGCTCAGTTGTCGAGCTTGAGACCCTGGAGCACCGCGAAGCGGGGATCGATCGGTTTGTCAGCTTTCACCGAGGGATCCTGCCAGGTGCAGGGCTGCCCGTCCGCCAACACGAAGCCGGGGACATCGCAAGCTAACCTGAACGGCAGGGCGAGCGCAAAGTGCTCCTGGACCACAGCGACCAGATCGAGCACGCCGCCGTCGTAGAAGCCCAGATCCAGCTCGGCGGCCTGGAGGTCGTGGACCCCGTCGGTGAGGCCGCTGGAGGGCACATAGTCCAGCTCCACCGGCCCGCCGATGGTCAGCTCGCCGTCCTCGCCGCAGCGATCGCAGGAGCGGCTGGCCCGGGCGGACAGCTCGCCCCGCACGCGGACGAGGTCCTCCACGCGGGTGACGTGGAGGTGCCCGGTGAGGTGCTGCACCTGCCCCGAGAGGCCCTCGCTCGCCGCGTCGACGGCCCAGGGGGGGGCGTCGTGCAAGGAGAGGTCCACGCCTTCAGCGGGGATCTGGTCAACGGAAAGCTGCACGGCCGCTGCGCTCCGGAAAGCCCCGCTTCTATCGGACCCGGCGGCCCTCGGCAAGCTCAGCGGGACGAGACCAGCGCGCGGGGCACCAGCTCGACCTCATCCCAGGGGCGGGGGTGGGCCAGCACGGCCCGCAGAGGCTCGTCCGCCGCGGCCCAGATCGCCGGGATGTCGCCACGGCGCACGTCCCCCAGCGGGGCGACGTGGGAGGACACCAGGAGCGTGCCGTCGCTGAGGATCTCGGCGCGGAGGCCACCCCGGACCCGCACCTGGCGGCCCTCCAGCCAGGCCTTGAGGTGCTCCGGGGTGAGGTTGTCCCGCCCCAGCGCCGCGACGGCCTCGGCCGCGCCCGGGGGCACCTCCTCCCCCAGCGGCAGCGTGGCGAGCACGCCGTCGGCGCCGGCCTGGCGGGCCCAGCCGCCCACCGCCCCCACCGAGGCCACGTTCTCGGCGGTCAGCGGCACCCCGACGTACAGCCCCAGGGGCCGACCGCGGCGCGCGCGGGCGTCGCGCAGGGCGTCCAGGGAGCCGGTGGCGTCGGCCAGGGTGCTGCCCACGGCCGCGCGGTGGGTGCCCTCGTCCACCCCGCCGACCAGGATCGTGACCGCCCCGAGGCCCCGGTCCACCAGCAGCTCGGCGCGGGCGGGGTCGATGCCGCCGCCGGTGACCAGGTGCGTCGGGCACTCCAGGCGGTTGGCGAAACGCACCAGCTCGTCCAACAGCGGGCTGCGCGCCGGCTCGCCCCCGGCGATCGTCACCCGAACGGGGCCGAGCCACTGGATGAAGCGCACGATCACCGACTGCCACTCCGCGGCGCCCATCGGCTCGCCGGTGGCGCGCACGAGCCCGGGGGCCAGCCGCAGGTCGTTCAGGCGAAGCACGAGCCGGGAGGGGCGCATCGCCGCGGCGGCGCCAGGGAGCCGGGTGCGGGCCGACCGGGCCGCCGCGCGGCTGCGGATCAGGAGCTGCTCCAACCGCTTCATGGGGTCCTCGCGGCCGCGTCGCTGGCCGGAGTGGACAGCGCGTGAGACCAGGGTAGGTCATAATCCCACGTCCTCGACGCCGACCACTCCTCCTGGAGCGCACCCCATGACCCCCCTCCACCGAATCAGCGCGTTGGCCCTGGCTGCCTCGCTGGTCGCCTGCGGCGGCGATCCCCTCTCGGACGACGCGCCCTGGTATCATTCGCAGATGGCGCCTGCGCTCGCCCAGAACATGGAGCTGGCCCAGCAGTTCCTGGAGATCGCCGCGAAGGTCCGCAAGGAGGAGATGGACGGCGACGCTGTCCTCGACCGCTACGAGCGCCGCATCATCCCCATGGCCGACGCCCTCAAGGCCGAGGCGCGCGCGATCGAGCCCACCGCGCCCCAGCTGCAGACCGTCCACCAGGAGCTGGTCGAGGCGTGGACCGAGCGCGCCGAAGCCTACCGACAGATGCACGCCGCCTACCGCGCAGGCGACGCCGACGCCTTCCGCACCGCCCGACAGAGAAACGTGGAGGCCAAGCTCACCGAGGAGCGCTACTTCCAGCAGGCCAACGCGCTGCTGTCGCCCTACGGAGTGCGGCTTGACCAGTTCCCTGAACCCTGACCCGCAAGATCCAATGGCCGTCCGAATCATCGCCACCGAGCAGCTCGCCTCCCTGCTGGGCGTCCTCTCCCACCCCCACCGCGTCCGCATCATCGAGGAGCTGCGCCACGAGGAGCGCGACGTCAACGCCCTCGCCGAGGCCCTCGGTGTCCGGCACTCCCGGGTCTCCCAGCACCTCTCGCTGCTGCGCTCCCACCACCTCGTGGTCGATCGTCGCGACGGTCGGCACGTCTACTACCACCTGGCCAACCCCCAGCTCGCCCAGTGGCTGCTCACCGGTCTGGACTTCATCGAAGCCGAGCTGATCCGGGCCGAGGAGATCCGTGCCTCGGTGGAGCACGCCCGCACCATCTGGTCCGCCGAGGAGCCTTGACACCCCCAGCGGCTGGCGATACATGCCAGGGGCCTGTTGGGGCGTGGTCGAATTGGCAAGACGTCGGGTTCTGGCCCCGAAGGTTCCAGGTTCGAGTCCTGGCGCCCCAACCACCTCCTCTTTGCAGAGCTGCTCCCATCGTCTAGAGGCCCAGGACACCGCCCTCTCACGGCGGAGACAGGGGTTCGAATCCCCTTGGGAGTGCCATACCTTGCTGAGTCCTGCTCCCATCGTCTAGAGGCCCAGGACACCGCCCTCTCACGGCGGAGACAGGGGTTCGAATCCCCTTGGGAGTGCTCTACTCAGGCGCCTCGTCGCGCGGCCACTGCCGGATGAGCAGGACGAGCCGCAAGGCCGCGAGGGCGCCGAAGATCACCGCCAGGATCGGGCTGTCGTTCCCGAGGGCGGTCGCGCAGACCACGGCGTAGACCGTGATGGTCATCACGCCCACCATCGCCCGCACCTTCGGCGAGAGGCTGCGCATCAGAAGCGCACCACCATCTGCAGCGTGGCGTTGTGCTGGATGGCCTGGGTGAGATCCTGGGGCAGGGTGCTCTCGTAGAACAGCCCGGTCAGCAGCTCGGCCTTGGGCCGGGTGGCCCAGTAGAGGTCCACGGCGGCGGCCAGCGCGGCCTCCATGTCCTGCTCGGCGGCGTTGTCCGGGTCGATGCCCATCGCGCGCCCCAGGAACGTGATGTGGTCCAGGCGCTCGGCCCCCAGAGGCAGGTCGTGGGCGGCGGTGAGCATGCCGATGGCCTGGCGGGTGTCCCCCACCCGGTTGCCGATGACCTCGACCACGCCGCGGGTGCGCCCCGGGCCGTAGTGGACCGCTGCCGCCCAGGCGAGCTGCGACCCCTCGTCCCCCCGCGGCCCGTACAGCACGCTGCCCGAGGCCAGCAGCCCGTCGATGGGGGTGAGCTGCACGCGGCCGACCACGTCCTTGCCGACGCGCAGCTCCTCGGCGGTGTGGCCGGCGGTGTTGGTGACCTGGACCACCACGTCCACGAGGTCGCCGAAGCCGCGCTCCCAGGACACGCCGAGCACCTTGGGCGGGACCACCCCGTAGCGCCGCTCGGGCTCGAAGAAGCCCGGCGGGGGGCCGCCCATGAAGTAGGCGGACTTGCTGTCGTACCAGTCCCGGACGCCGAAGCGCTTGTTGCCCAGGCCCACCCGCACGGTCCCCAGCCGGGCGGTGTCCCACCGGACCCAGGCCTCCTGGAGGCGGAGCTGCCAGGTGGTGCTCTCGCGGGGGATGGAGAGGGTCAGCGCCTCGCCCAGCCCGTCCTCGAAGGCGTACTCCCAGGTGCTGAAGTCCTGGCGGATGTCGATCCGGGTGTAGGCGTGGAGGCCCTCGGCCAGCTCGGTGTCCCACCACAGGAAGCCCCGGTTGATCCGGAAGCTCAGCGAGGGGTCCTCGGGGACGTCGGGGTGGAGGTTGTCGAGGCGGGCCGCGATGAGGTTGACGTGGACCTCACCGCCGACGGTGACCACCGGGGCCAGGCCCGCGGCGGGCGGCGGCGCGGGCGCGGGCGCAGGCGCGGGCGCCGCCGAAGGCTCGGGCAGGGGCGCGGCGACCGCCCGGGCCTCCAGCGCCGCCTTGAGCTGGGCGTTCTCCGCCTCCAGGAGCCGCTTCTCCGCCTCCAACTGCGCCCGCTCCGCCTCGGCCGCGCGGCGCTCCGCTTCGGCCAGGCGCCGCTCCGCCTCCACCAGCCGGTGCTCCAGAGGCTCCGGTGCGGACGAGGTCTCGGCCTGCTCGTCGGGCTCGGTCTCCTGCGCGGAGGCCAGCCCGGGGGAGAGCAGGAAGGAAACCAGCAGGTGGGTCATGGACGCTCCGGTGCCGTCGCCACGTAACTCTGTACCGGCTATCAGTCGGTGATGCGCTTACATGGTTTCACGCTTGACCCCTTCCAGGTCCGCGCGATCGAGCTGATCCGCGACGGGCACAGCGTCCTCGTCTCCGCCCCCACCGGCACGGGCAAGACCATCGTCGCCGATCAGGTCGTCCAGCGCGCCCTGGAGGCCGGCCGCCGGGTCATCTACACCGCCCCGGTGAAGGCCCTCTCCAACCAGAAGTTTCGCGACTACACCCGCCTGCATGGCGAGGACAAGGTGGGCCTGGTCACCGGAGACCTGGTCATCCGCCGCGACGCCCCCTGCCTGGTGATGACCACCGAGATCCTGCGGAACATGCTGCTGGACGAGGACTCGGACGCCACCACCGCCGACCTGGAGGCGGTGATCCTCGACGAGATCCACTTCCTGGACGACCGCGAGCGCGGCACGGTGTGGGAGGAGGTCCTCATCTACCTGCCCCCCCGGGTGCGCATCCTGGGGCTCTCGGCCACCCTCTCCAACCTGGAGGAGTTCGCCGCCTGGCTCAGCGACGTGCGCGGCGAGCCGGTCCACGTCGTCGAGGAGCGCCAGCGCGCGGTGCCCCTGGAGATCCTGTTCGCCAACCACCAGCTTGGCATCGTCACCCCCGCCGCCTACGACCGCGCCTTCAAGCGCTGGCAGCGCGACGAGAAGCGCCGCAACGCCGCCCTCAAGCGCAGCGGCCGGAGCCAGCGCGGAGGCCGAGGGCGTCGGCAACAGCGCGAAGACGGCCCCCGGATCACCCGCCACACCGACCTCTTCAACGCCCTCGGCCCCGAGATGGCGCCGTACCTGTACTTCGTGTTCTCCCGGCGCCTGGCCGAGCAGTTCGCCCGAGGCCTGGGGCGCCGGGTGCACAGCTGCCTGCTGCCCCCCGACCGCCGGGGGACCCTCCAGGACCGCATCGACGAGGCCGTCGCCGCCCACGGCGCCGAGGTCATCGACGAGGACCTCGAGCAGCTCTACCGCAAGGGCATCGCCTTCCACCACGCCGGGCTGCACGTCCAGCTCAAGGCCCTGGTCGAGGAGCTGTACGAGCAGAAGCTCATCGCGGTGCTCTACACCACCTCCACCTTCGCCCTGGGCATCAACATGCCCGCCCGCACCGTGGTGCTGGACGGCGTGCTCAAGTACGACGGCCAGGGGCTCAACCCCCTCACCGTGCGGCAGTTCATGCAGAAGGCGGGCCGGGCCGGGCGCCGGGGTATGGACGACCAGGGCTACGCGGTGGTGCGGCTGGACTTCCCCGACTACCTCCGGTTCCACGAGCACCTGGAGGCCTACCTGCGCGGCCAGCCCGAGCGGGTGGATTCCTCGTTCAACCTGTCGTTCAACTCGGTGGTCTGCCTGCTCGACCAGCACCCTCGCGCCAAGGTGCGCGAGATCGTGGAGCGCTCCTTCCTGGCCTGGCGCATGCGCCACCGGTCCGCCTCCCTGCACGGCCAGGTCGAGGTGCTGGAGGAGGAGATCGCCACGCTGGAGGAGGCCGGCGAGCGCCGCAAGCGGGGCAGCGCCTTACACCGTAAGTCCAAGGAGCTGCGGAAGGCCCGCCGCTCCCTGTCGGTCGGCGAGGACCGCGCCTGGCGGGACTTCGAGGAGCGCCGCGCCTTCCTGGTCTCCATCGGCTACCTCGACGACGAGGACCAGCTGCTCTCCGGGGCCCGGGTGCTCCGCCACCTGCGCATCGAGGAGATCTTCGCGACCGAGCTGGTGCTGAGCGGGCTCATCGCCGAGTGGGACGCGCACCTGCTCTTCGGGGTGCTGTGCGGCATGACCAACCGCCTGGCCAAGGGCGTGCAGCTCCGCAGCCGGCCCTCGGGCCTCGTGCGTCGGGTGGCGGCCCAGGTCGATCAGCTCCGTCAGAGCCAGCCCGTGCTGGGCGCGGAGGCCATCACCGGCCTGGAGACCACCTGGGACCCGGCGATGATCCTGTTCGGCCAGCGCTGGTCGCTGGGCTCGTCGCTCGCCGAGCTGCAGCTCCTCTACACCAGCCCCTCCGACATCTCCGGCCAGCTCATCTCGGGCTTCCGCCGCGCGAAGGACCTCGCCGGGCAGATCCTGGACGTCTACCGGGAGGATCCGTACACCGCCGACCCGCTGCGGGCGTTGATCCGCCGGGTGAGCCGGGATGAGGTGGAGGTGTTGGACTGACCCCCAACCTCAGTGCCCCGCGTGCCGCACGTCCTCCCCCGCCACCAGATACACGATCTGCTCCCCCAGGTTCACCGCGTGGTCCGCGACCCGCTCCAGGGCCTTGGAGATGCTGGTGAGCGCCAGGCCGCGGCGAGACTGATCGGGGTGCTCGGCCATCGCCCGGATGACCTGGGCGAAGACCTGCCGGTTGAGCTGGTCGACCTGGCGCTCGGCCTGCAGCAGCGCCTCGAACACCTGCGCGTCCCGCTCGACGAAGCCTCGCTTCACCAGCTCGAGCATGTCCACGATCAGGCGGGCCATCTCGGTGAACTCCGGCACGGGCTCCAGGCCGGTGCCGCGGGTCAGGTCAAAGCCGCGCTTGGCGATGTTGACGGCCTGATCGCCGATGCGCTCCAGGTCGGTCACCGACTTCATGAGCGTCACCACAAGACGCAGGTCCCGGGCGACCGGGCGGTAGAGGGCCAGGATGCGCAGGCAGGCCTGGTCGAGCCGGACCTCCAGGCTGTCCAGCTCCTCGTCGCTGTTGACCACCCAGCGGCCCAGCGCCGGGTCCCGCTCCAGGATCGAGCGCATCGCGTCGCGCACCATGGCCCCGGCCAGCACCACCATCTGCTGGTACTGGCTGGTCAGCTCGTCCAGCTCGCTCTGGTATCGGCCGTGAAGTTGCGCCATCAGCCAAATCGCCCGGTGATGTAGTCCTCGGTGCGCGGGCTGCGCGGCCGGGTGAAGACCGTGCCCGTCTCCCCCGTCTCTATCAGCTCTCCCATCCAGAAGAAGGCCGTGCGGTCGGACACCCGGCTGGCCTGCTGCATGTTGTGGGTGACGATGACCACGGTGTAGCGCCCCCGAAGCTCGGCGAGCAGGGCCTCGATGCGCGCGGTCGCGATGGGGTCGAGCGCGCCGGTGGGCTCGTCCATCAAGAGCACCTCCGGCTCGACCGCCAGGGCGCGGGCGATGCACAGGCGCTGCTGCTGCCCCAGGGAGAGCCCCATCGCCGGCGCGCCCAGGCGCCCGGAGACCTCGTCCCACAGGGCGGCGTCCCGCAGGGCCCGCTCCACCCGCTCCTCCAGCAGGGCCCGGGAGCGCACCCCCGCGATGCGGAGGCCGTAGGCGACGTTCTCGAAGATGGAGCGCGGGAACGGCGTGGGCCGCTGGAAGACCATGCCCACCCGGCGGCGCAGCGCGGTGACGTCGGTGCCCGGGGCGTAGATGTCCACGCCGTCCAGCAGCACCTGCCCGGAGACCCGCGCGTCGGGCACGGTGTCGATCATGCGGTTCAGGGTGCGCAGGAAGGTGGACTTGCCGCAGCCCGACGGGCCGATGAGGGCGGTGACCTGCCCCGCCGCGATCTCGACGTCGACCCCCTTCAGCGCGTGGATCGGGCCGTAGAACACCTCCACGCCGCGCGCGGCCAGGCGCACCTCGGCGGGGGCGGGGTGGGGCGCGGACAGGGTCACGGGGTGCTCCGCGCGCTGAGGGTCCAGGCCAGCCGACGGGCGCGGGCGCGGGCCTTGAGGACCGCCGAGCCGCCGCCGATGGCCAGCACGAGCGCCAGCAGCACCAGCGCGGGCCCGAACGCCACGGCCGGGGACTCGATGGCCAGAGCATAGACCTGGTAGGGCAGCGCCATGAAGGGCTGCCTCAGGCCGCCCGGCGGCCCGATGACCGCCAGCGTGGCCCCGGTGAACAGCAGCGGGGCGGTCTCCCCGCAGGCCCGGGCCACCCCGATGCCCACCCCGGCGGCCAGCTCGGGCGCGGCCTCGGGCAGCACGCAGGTCCGCACCAGCTGCCAGCGGGACGCCCCAAGGGCCAGCGCGGCCCGCCGACGGTCCTGGGGCACCGCCCGCAGCGCCGCCTCGGAGGTGCTGATGATCCAGGGCAGGGACAAGAGCCCCAGGGTGAGGCCCGCCGCCAGCATCGAGGGCCCCAGGCCCGCCCCGTAGACGAACACCAGCGCCCCGAACAGCCCGTAGAGCAGCGGCGGCACCCCCGCCAGGGTGCGGAGCCCGATGCGGATCGCCCGGGTGAACGCCGTGTCCCCGGCGTACTCGGACAGGTAGATGCCCGCGCAGACCCCGGGCCCGGCCGAGAAGGCCGCCGAGATCGCGGTGACCCCGAAGGTGCCCAACAGCGCCGGCCCCAGGGCCGCCCCCGGGGCGTCGGCGGGCCCGAGGGCCGGCAGCCCGCGCACCAGCACCACCCCCATCAGGCCCACCGCCCCCACCCCGGCGAGCACCACCAGCGCGGTCAGCGCGCCGAAGCCGATGCGCTCCCGGCGGCTCATCGCGCGCCCCCTCGGAGCAGCTCTCCGGCGAGGTTGACCGCGAAGGTGCCCAGGAAGAGCAGCAGCGCCACGCTCAGCAGCAGCTCGTGGTGGAGCGCCCCCCGGGGGACCTCCCCGAACTCGATCGCCAGGGTGGCCGTGAGGGTCCGGGCCGGGTCCAGCAGGCCCCCGGGCGCGCCCACGGCGTTCCCGCAGGCCATGAGCACCGCCATCGTCTCGCCCATCGCTCGCCCCGCGCCCAGCAGCGCCGCAGCGATCAGGCCGCCCTTCGCCCCGGGGACGATGACCCGGGTGAGGGTCTGCCACCGGTCCGCCCCCAGCGCCAGGCTGGCCCGCACCTGCTCGGCGGGCACGGCGGACAGCGCGCTCTCGGCCAGGGTGGCCACCGTCGGCAGCGCCATGAAGGACAGCAGCAGCGCGCCGTTGAGGGCGTTGAGCCCGCCGCTCGCGCCCGGCAGCCGGGCCAGCGCCGGGGCGAACACCGCCACGCCGATGAGGCCCAGCACCACCGTGGGCAGCGCGGCCAGCAGGGCGAGCACCGGGCGCACCCAGGCCCGCACGCCCGGCGAGGCCACGCACACCAGCCAGGCCGCGACCCCCAGCCCCAGCGCGGCGGCCACCGACGCGCCGACCAGCCCGGTGAGCAGGGTGGACACGACCATGCCGAGCACGCCGAAGCGGGGCGCGTCCTCGGCGGAGGGGGCCCAGTGGGTGTCCCCGAGGAACGCCGGCCACAGCGAGACCGAGCCCGGGCCGATGAAGGCGTCCAGCCCGCCGACGACCAGCAGCGCGAACATGGCCCCGAGCGTAGCCAGGCACACCGCGGCGGCCCCCGCGAACACGAGGTGGGCGACCCGGTCCCAGCGCTCAGCGTCCGAGCGCATCGGCGTCCTCCGGCAGCGGGAGGAAACCCTCGTCGCGGATGATCTGCCGCCCCTCGGCGGAGTGGGCGAAGGCGATGAAGTCCCGGGCGAGGCCCTGGGGCGGCCCGTCGGTGACCTGATAGAGCCAGCGCTGCAGCGGGTAGTCCGCGGCCGACGGCGCCCGCGCAGGGGCCTCCGGGGCCTCGCGGAGCGGCATCACCCGGACGGTCGGCGGCAGGCGGTCGGCAGCCCCCAGCGAGATGATCCCGATCGCCCCGGGATCCTGACTGACCGCGTCGATGACCTGTGCCTGTCCGTTCAGCTCCTGCATCTGCTCAGAATATCGCGACCTCACCGCCCGTGTCTGCAGCAGGCGGCGGGTCCCGGACCCCTCCTGGCGGCCGCAGAGGGACACCGGGCCGCTCCACCCCAGCGACTCCCACCGGGTCTGCCCGCCCCGGAACAGCTCGCCGAGGGCGTCGACGCTGAGGGCCTCCACCGGGTTCTGCGCGCTGACGATGACGACGACGTGGTCCATCGCCAGCGGGCTCAGGACGGGCGCCACGCCGCTCCGGGCCGCGATCTGCGCCTCCTCAGGGCGCAGCGCCCGGGTCGCGGTGGCCAGCTCGACGGTGCCCTCGATCAGCGCGGTGAGGCCCACGCCGCTGCCGCCGCCCCCCAGCGTCAGGGTGACCTCCGGGCGGCTGTGCTGAAAGGCCTGCGCCAACGCCCAGGTCAGGTGAAGCTGGGAGTCGGAGCCCCGGATGTGCAGGACGTGGTCCGCCACGCGCGGCGCACAGGCCGACAACATCAGACACAGCGCGACCCCGATCCGGGAGGCCGCTCGGGTGGCAAGGCTGGGATCCACCGCCGGAACTCCTGACCTGCCTGTGTAGCCTGAGGCCCGTAACGACAGCGTTACAACGCGGTGAACCGTTGTCTACGCGGCGGGGGGCAGCTCCACCCGGAAGGTCGTGCCCCGCCCCAGCACGGACCGCACGCTGATCTGCGCGTGGGTCGCCCGGCAGAGGTGCTTCACGATGGCCAGGCCCAGGCCCGTGCCGCCCACCGCGCGGGAGCGTCCGGCGTCGACCCGGTAGAAGCGCTCGAAGATGCGGCTGTGGTGGCGAGCGTCGATGCCGGGGCCGTTGTCGTCGACCTCGACCACCACCGCGCCGGCCTCCCGCAGGGCGCGCACCCTCACCTTGCCGCCCGGCTCGACGTACTTGATGCCGTTGTCCACGAGGTTGCCGATGATGTGGCCGAAGGCCTCGGGGTTGATGGTGCCGGCCAGGTCGGGCGCCACGTCCAGCTCCAGGGTGACGTCCTTGGAGAGCGCGGCGTCGAGGTGCCGGTCGATGACCTCCTCCAGCGGCTCCAGAAGGGGCACGGTCTCCAGGGGGAGGTCGCCCTGCCGGGCCTCGATCCGGGACAGCTCGAGCAGGTCGTTGAACAGGTTGGACAGGCGCTGGGCGTTGCGGAGGACGACCTCCAGCATGTCCTTGACGTCCGGGTCCAGGCTGTCGGGGTCGCCGAGCAGGGTCTCGGCGTAGCCCAGGATCGAGGTGATGGGGGTGCGCAGCTCGTGGGAGACGTTGGCCACGAAGTCCGACCGGGCCCGCTCGGCGCGCTTCGCCGAGGTGATGTCGACGATGACCGCGATGGCCCCGCCGGACTCGCCCAGGGGCACCGCCCGCAGGACCAGGTCGAAGCGCCCGCTGACCGCCTCGCGCTCCACCACCTCGCCGTGCTCGACGGCGTCCTCCAGGGCCCGGGCCAGCGGGGTGAACGGGATGGCCTCGATGGGGCGCTTGCCCAGGGGCTCGGGCACCAGCGGCAGAAGCTCCCGAACCGCAGGGTTGATCGCGCGGATCAGGCCCTTGTTGCCCGTGACCACCAGCCCGCCCAGGGAGCTGGCGAAGATGGCGTCCTCGAGGGCCTGGTGGCGGCGCAGGTGGCGCCGTGCGCGGGCCAGGGCGATGAGCAGGCTGTTGAGGGCGTGCTCCAGGATGGCCAGCCGGTCGACGCCGACGGGCTGCTCGGTCTGTCCGGTCTCCCGCACGACCCGCTGGGTGAGCAGGTTGAGGCGCTCGTCCACCGGCTCGACCAGCCAGGCCCCGATCCCGGCCGCCGCCAGGGCCCCGAGGGCGCAGAACAGCGCCGCGGGGATCGGCCCCGCCAGCACGGCGACGACACCCACCAGGGCGCCCCCGGCGGCGAACGCGAGCCCCAACGCCAGAGCGCTTTGGCTTCGCCAGGAGCGCCGCTCAGGGCTGCTCATCGCGCGAAGCGGTAGCCCACGCCTCGCACCGTCTCCACCAGCGCGGCCGCGTCACCCAGCTTCTCGCGCAGGCGCTTGACGTGGGTGTCGACGGTGCGGGTGTTGAGGTCGGGCGGCATCTCCCAGACATCCTGGAGGAGCTGGCCCCGGCTCTGGACCCGCCCGATGCGCTGGGCGAGGATCATGAGGAGCTTGAACTCGGTGGCGGTGAGCTGGATCTCCTCGCCGTTGACCCAGACCCGGTGGGCGGCGGCGTCGATGCGCAGGGGCCCGTGGGTGAGGGTCTCCTGGTCGGGCTCGTCCTCGGGGCGGGTGGGGGCCCGGCGCAGGATGGCCCGGATGCGCAGCATCAGCTCGCGCACCGAGAAGGGCTTGGTGACGTAGTCGTCCGCGCCGACCTCGAAGCCCACGACCCGATCGATCTCCTCGCCGCGGGCGGTGAGCATGACGATCGGGACCTCCTGGGTCTCGGGCAGGGTGCGGAGGCGACGGCACACCTCGGTGCCCTGCAGGTCAGGCAACATGAGGTCCAGCACGACCAGGATCGGGGGATCCTGCTGCGCGAGACGGATCGCCTCCTGGCCGTTCTCTGCGGCGACGACCGCGAAGCCCTCGCGCTTGAGGTTCAGGGTCAGGAGTGATCGAATGTCCGCTTCGTCGTCGACCACCAGGATCGGACCGGTCTGCTCGGGCATGGTACCTCCCGGACGCACGGCATAACCCCTTCCCCCAGGGTGCCGCACGCCAGAGTCCTGCGGTGTTACCCTTGAGCGCGCGCGCATGCTGTCCTCCACCTGCCCGTCCTGCTCAGCGCCCCTGCGCTTCAAGCACGCCGCGTCGGCGGCGGCGCGCTGCGACGCCTGCGGCAGCACCGTGGTGCGCGACGGCGAGACCCTGGAGGCGATCGGAAAGGTCTCCGCGTTCGCCCGTGATCTCTCTCCGCTCCAGGTGGGCGCGCGGGGCAAGGCCGGCGATCGCCCCTTCGAGATCGCGGGGGTCCTGCGCAAGGAGCGCGAGGCCGTGCGGTGGAGCGAGTGGTTCATCGTCTTCGACGACGGCGCCACCGGCTGGCTCGCCGAGGGCAACGGCCAGCTCCAGCTCTTCGGCAGCGCGCCCGTCCCTCTGCGCGGCGTCTCCGCCAGCGAGGTCAAGGTCGGCTACGAGTTCGAGGCCAGCGGTCGGATCTGGACGGTGATCGAGGCCGATCGCGCCGCGGTCACCGCCGCCGAGGGCGAGCTGCCCTTCCCGGTCACGGCCACCACCGCCCTGCCCTACGCCGACCTGCGCTCCACCGACGGCCGGGCCACCGGCACGCTGGACTTCGCCGACAGCCCCCCCAGCCTCTGGGTGGGCCGGGTCGTGGAGCTGGCGGACCTCAAGATGACGGGCCTGCGGCCGATCACCGGCTGGTCCGATCCCACCCTCACCGACATGGCCGGGCCCGAGGTCGCCGGGGTGCGCACCCTGCGCTGCCCCAACTGCGGCGGCACCCTGTCCCTGCGCGCCCCCGGGGCCAGCCAGGCCATCGCCTGCGAATACTGCGGCAGCGAGCTGTCCCTGGCCGAGCACGGCGAGGTCACCGAGGCCATCCTGCGCGCCCAGGCGGTCGACCGCCTGTGGAAGCCCCTGCTGGAGCTGGGCAGCAAGGGCAGGCTGCGGGGCATCGACTGGGAGATCATCGGGGCGATGCGCCGGGCGGTGCGGGTCGACGGGGTGGACTACGGCTGGACCGAGTACCTGCTCTACAACCCCTACCGGGGCTTCCGCTGGCTGGTCGAGGCCAACGGCCACTTCAACCTCGTGCGCCTGCTGGCCGACGTGCCCCCCGGCGGGGGCGGCAACTACACCCCCGATCGCCTCAACTACCAGGGCGACACCTTCAAGCACTTCCAGTCCGGCCAGGCGCGGGTGCGGCGGGTGCTGGGCGAGTTCACGTGGCAGGTCCACGCCGGGGACGCCGCGGGCACCGCCGACTGGGTGGCGCCCCCGCGCATGCTCTCCCGGGAGCGCACCCACAACGAGACCACCTGGTCCCTGGGCGAGTACCTGCCCGTCGCGGAGGTCCGCGCGGCCTTCGGGCCCACGCCCGAGCCCCACGGCATCGCCCCCAACCAGCCCAACCCCTTCGCCGACCCGGCGGTCACGCGCCGCAGCCACCTGTTCACCGGCGCGCTGGTGGCGATCGCGCTGGCGGTCTGGGCGCTCGCCTTCGTCATCGCCGACAACGACACCCTGCTGGCCCAGCGCTACACCGCCCGCGCGGTGGACTCCACCGAGGTCTTCGTCAGCGAGCCCTTCGAGGTGCCCGACACCGCCCGGCGAAACCTCAAGGTCTCCGTGGAGAGCGACCTCACCCGCAGCCTGGGCCAGGTCCACGTCGCGCTGCTCAACCTGGACGACAGCACGGCCTACCTGGTCTCGGGCAGCGCGGGCAGCGCCAACCGCAACAGCGCGTGGCTGCGGCGCGTCAACCCGGGGCGCTACGTCGCCCGGGTCGAGGTCGCCAAGAACAGCACCACCGCGCTGCCCCCCATCGACGTCCAGCTCCGGATCGTCCGCAACCCCCTGTGGAGCGGGCCGTACTGGCCGCTGCTGCTGTACGCCTTCGCCGGCCTGCTGGTGGTCCGCGTCGGCCGCGCCCAGTTCGAAGCCCGCCGCTGGTCCGAGAGCGACCACGCCTATTAGGAGCCCGCCATGTCCGGTATCAACTGGCACTTCATCGTCGGACTGCTCTTCAGCGTGGGGGCGCTGGGCGCCACCCTGATGGGCGCGTCCCCCGACGACTCGATCACCGAGAAGGTGCCGCTCTCGGTCCGCGACAACCCCGCCAGCTACAAGCCCTCCTACGTCCTGTTCACCGGCTACCACCCCCGGGTCACCAGCTCCGGCGGCTACCGCTTCGGCAAGTGATCCCCCAGGAGACCCGCCCCCATGGAACTGCTCAACGTCTCGGTCATCCTGGCCACCCTGGTCTACACCCTGCTCGGGGTGATCGTCTTCGGCGCTGCGTTCTGGTTGATGGTGAAGATCTGCCCCTTCTCGGTCCGCTATGAGATCGAGGAGGACCAGAACATCGCCCTGGCGGTCGTGATGGGCTCGGTGATCATCGGCCTGGCCATCATCATCGCGGCGTCTGTGTCCGGCTGATGCGCGCGGCGCCCCCCGGGGCCCGGGTCAGCCGGGTCCTGCTGCTCTCCGCGCTGCTGATCGCCACCTGCGGGCTGATCTACGAGCTGGTGGCGGGGGCTCTGGCCAGCTACCTGCTGGGCAACTCGATCACGCAGTTCTCCCTCATCATCGGCGTGTACCTCTCGGCGATGGGGCTGGGCAGCTACCTCTCGAAGTCCATCGACCGGGGGCTGCTGGCCCGCTTCGTGGAGATCGAGGTGGCCGTGGCGCTGCTGGGCGGCTTCGAGGCCCCCGCGCTGTTCGCAGCCTACACCTGGACCGAGGGCTTCAAGGTGCTCCTGTTCTCGCTGGTCGGGCTGATCGGCGTGCTGGTGGGGCTGGAGCTGCCGCTGCTCATGCGCATCCTGGAGAAGCAGACCAGCCTCAAGGAGCTGGTCGCCCGGGTGCTGTTCCTGGACTACATCGGCGCTTTGGTGGCCTCGCTGCTGTTCCCGCTGCTGCTGGTGCCGCACCTGGGCCTCTTGCGCACCTCCATCGCCTTCGGGCTCTTGAACGCGGGGGTGGCGTTGTGGACCACCTTCCTGTTCGAGGCCCCCCGGCCGGTGATCTGGCGGCTGCGGGCGCTCTCCGGGGGGGCCCTGGCGGTGCTGGCGGTGGGCATGGCCCTCGCGGGTCAGGCCGAGCGCGCGATGGAGAGCCACCTGTTCGCCGACGCGGTCGTCCACCGGCAGGTCACCCCCTACCAGCGCATCGTGGTGACCCACCACGAGGGCGACACCCGGCTGTTCCTCGACGGCGCGCTGCAGTTCAGCACCGCCGACGAGTACCGCTACCACGAGGCCCTGGTCCACCCCGCGATGGCGGCGGCCAACCACCCCCGGCGGGTGCTGGTGCTGGGCGGGGGCGACGGCCTGGCGGTGCGGGAGATCCTGCGCCACCCCGAGGTCGTGGAGGTGGTGCTGGTGGACCTCGACCCGGCGATGACGGGGCTCTTCCGCGACCGCGAGGACTTCGCGTCGCTCAACGCCTTCTCCTTACGTGATGCCCGCGTCACCGTGATCAACGACGACGCCTTCACCTGGCTGCGCGAGCGGCAGGGCGCGCCCTTCGACGTCGCGATCGTCGACTTCCCCGACCCCAACAACTACAGCCTGGGCAAGCTCTACACGACCCACTTCTTCCGCCTGCTGGCCCGGCAGCTCACCCCCGACGCCGTGGCCGCCATCCAGTCCACCTCGCCGATGTTCTCGCCGGACGCCTACTGGTGCGTGGTCGCGACGGTGGAGAGCGAGGGCTTCGTGACCCGGCCCTATCACGCCTACGTGCCCTCGTTCGGGGAGTGGGGCTTCGTGCTGTTCGCCCCGCAGCGCATCGGGCCCTTCCGCCCCCTGCCCCCGGGCCTGCGGTTCCTGGACGCGGCGGGGCTGGAGGGGCTGTTCCACTTCCCGCCGGACCTGTCCCGACGGGCGCAGCCGGCCAACCGCCTGGACAACCAGGTGCTGGTGCGGCTGTACGAGCAGGACTGGCGGGAGGTGCAGGGGTTGTAGCGTGGGGCCGGGCGGGCGACCCGCCACGGCCCGCCGTCCACGCTTGGACCGCGACCTGACCCCGGTCTACACCTCGCGCTCCCGGATCGCCCGCGCCACCCCCGCGGCCATCCGGGCGTCGGTCAGCGCCCGGTGGGCCGGGCCGTCGACCTCGACCCCGAAGAAGTCCACCGCGCGGGCCAGCGACGGCCACCGCCAGCCGCCCTGGCTGCGGGGCTTGAGCGCGCCCGCCTTGCCCATGACCGCCGAGGCCCGCTGCATGATGCAGCGCGCCCAGCGCCGCCGACCGATGCCCATGCGCAGGAGCATCGGCCGGTCGAAGCCCACGTTGAAGGCGGTCAGGTAGGGGTCGCCCCACGCGGCCAGGGTCTCGCGCAGCGCGGCGCAAACCTCGTCCTGGGGCACGCCCTCGGCGCGCAGCGTCTCGTTGGTGATGCCGTGGATCCCGGCCGCAGCGTGGGCCCGCTCGTCCAGGATGTCGGGCAGCACGAGGGCTTCGAAGGTGTCCACCTCAGCCCCGTCGGGGGCCAGCAGCACCGCGCCCACCTCGATCACGCGCGCCCAGCGCTGGGCCGGGAAGCCGGTGGTCTCGGTGTCCAGCACCACGAGGTGCTGCCCTTTGAAGAGATCAGGCATGTCCGGTGCGCTCGTAACGAACCGTAACAGCCTCGCCAACCGTCCCGCGTCCCGCCGTACAGGAAGCACGCATCCCGACGACAGGAGGTTCGGATGACCCAGAAGCTGCTCCGTGGATTCCTCGCCCTGGCGGCCCTCGCCGCCCTCACCCTGCCCGGAGAGGCCGACGCGCGCCGCAACAGCGGCCCGACCACCCTGGAGATCGCCTACTGCTGGGGCCTTCAGGAGGTCGACCCGTGGTGCCCCATCACCTACCTGACCCTCTACGAGGACGGCACCCTCGAGGTCGAGGGCGAGCCCGGGGAGTGGACCTGGGACCAGCCGAGCCACACCTTGACCATGACCTTCGACAACTACCCCTCCCTGGTCTACGAGGGCGAGCAGTACGGCAACAGCTGCTACGAGGGCACGATGGACGCCGGCGGCGGGCTGATCGGCGTGTGGGAGGGCTGCCCCCTCTGATCACGGCGGCGGCGGCAGGGCGCGGGCCACCAGGCGCACCAGCGCGTGGGCGACCCGCGTCCCGCTGACCACGTCGGCGACCGGGCCCTGGTGGCCGGCCCGGAGCGCCGGCAGCAGCCACCACCAGTGCGGCGCGCTGGAGACCTCGTGCTGACGCAGCACGGCCTCCAGCGCGTCGGCGGCGTCGCTCGGCAGCCCCGCCCAGGCGGCGATGGCCCCCCGCAGCCCATGCGCGAAAGCCTGTTTGTAGGGGATCATCGCCGGCAGATCGAGGCTCGCCAGCGGGGCCACCGCCGCCTCGGGCCGCCCCTCCAGGATCCGCGCGCAGGCCCGCAGCAGCGTCGCCGAGCGCTCGATGCTGGGGATCGAGGCCCCGGCCAGCAGCGCGTCGCAGTCCTCCAAGGCCCGCTCCGCCGCGCGCAGGTCCCCCAGGTCCAGCCACGCGGTGGCCAGGTTGGTGAGCACCAGCGCCTCCCGCCGGGTGTCCCCGGTCCGCTGCAGCACCGCGCGGGCCTCCTGGAAGGAGCGCACCGCCCGCCGAGGCGCCCCGCCGTGGGCCGCCGCGATGCCGATGCTCTTGAGCACCACGAGCTGCAGCGGCACCGGCGAGCTGTCCCGCACCAGCGGCCAGGCCGCGTCGAGCAGGGCCAGCGCCTCCGGGTTGCGCCCCGCGCTCATGTGCAGCCGGGAGCGGTAGTAGAGCAGCACCCCCTCCAGGTGCCGCCCCGGGAGCTGCGCCTGCAGCCCCTCCGCCCGCTCCACCAGGCTGATCCCCTGGGTCAGACGCCCCTTGTCGAGGAGCACGTCCAGGAGCAGCGTGCAGCCGCTCACCGCGTCCCGCACCCGGCCGGCCGCCTCCAGCGCGTCGATGGTGCGGTGCATGCGGTCGAACGCCGCCTCGACGTCGTCCTCCCGCCCCAGGTTGATGCGGATGTTGGCGGCCAGGCTGTGGCAGAGGGGGAACCCGTGCACGGCGAGCCCGTGGTCGCACAGGGCGAGGGCCTCCTCGGAGCGGCCGGTCAGGTGGTGCAGGTACGCCAATTCGTTGGTGGCGCGCCCGGCATCCCAGGGCCGCCCCAGGGCGGCGAAGCCCTCGGCGGCGGCCCGGAGATCCGCCTCCGCGGCCAGGTCCCGGCGCGCCAACCGCGCGGCCCCCCGGGCGTAGCGCAGGCGGGTCAGCAGCGCCGGATCGCCCCCCTCCATCGCCGCGATGGTGGGGTCGAGCCGGGCCAGCCGCCCCTCAAAGGTGCCCCGGGCCTCGTGGAGCACGTCGAGGGCGAGGGTGATCTCCGCCCGCGCGTCGACCGCCGCGCTGGCCTCCCAGGCCGCCGCGAGGTTGCCCGCCTCCGCCGAGAGCCGCCGCAGGGCCTCGGCCGAGCCGGACCGGCCCCACTGCGGGCTCCACCGGGCGGCCAGCGCGGCGAACCACCCGGCGTGCCTGCGCCGGGCCTCGGCCAGCCCCCCCGGATCGCCGTGGGCCCCCGCGAAGCTGCGGATCGACTCCAGCATCCGGTACCGGTCCCCCTCGGGCTGCACCAGGGAGCGGTCCACCAGAGCCTCCAGGGCGTCGAGGGTGTCCAGCGCGTCCAGCCCGAGCACCGCGGCGGCGGCCTCCGCGTGGAAGCCCCCCACGAACACCGACAGCGCGGTCAGCGCGGCGCGCAGCTCCAGGGCGAGCAGGCCCCAGGACCAGGCGATGGCGGCGTGCAGGGTCCTGTGGCGGGGGTCGGCGGCGGGGCCGCCCCGCAGCAGGCGGAACCGGGCGTCGAGGTGGTCCCGCAGCGCCGCCATGCCCAGCGCGCGCACCCGGGCCGCCGCCAGCTCGATGGCCAGGGGCAGCCGGTCCAGCAGCGCCACGACCGTGTCCAGCAGCGGCCCCGCCTCGACCTCGGCCCCCGCGGACGCGGCCCGGGTCATGAAGAGGGCCCGCGCCTCCGCCAGGGTCAGCGGCGGCACGGCGACCACCCGCTCCCCGCCCACCCCCAGGCGCACCCGGGAGGTCACCACCAGCCGCTGCGCCGGGCAGCCCGCCAGCCAGGCCCCGGCCGCCGCCCCCAGCGGGCCGGTGAGGTGCTCGGCGTTGTCCAGCACCAGCAGCGTGGGGCCCCGGTGGGCCAGCGCGCGGGTCAGCCGGGCGAGCGGGTCGACCTCGCCGGTGTCCCCCAGGGAGAGCTGCATCGCCCGGGAGACCGCCAGCGCCAGCTCGTCCAGCCCCTCGACCCCCACCAGCTCGCAGCGCCAGGCCCCGCCCGGGAGCGCGGCGCGGCGGGCCAGGGCCAGCGCCAGGCGCGTCTTGCCCGCCCCGGGGGGGCCGACGAGGGTCAGCAGACGCTCGGGCCCCTCCAGCAGGCCCTCCAGCTCGGCGATCAGGCCCTCCCGGCCCACGAAGGCGTCCCGCGGGGCCGGCAGGTTTCCTGTCCGCCCTGCGGCGCGGACCAGCCGGTAGCCCCCGCCCCGGACGGTGAGCAGGTGCTGCGGCTCGGCCGGGTCGGGCTCGATCTTGCGGCGCAGCCGGGACACCGCCATGTCCACCGACCGGCCCGAGGTCGCCCGGTGGTGCCCCCAGACCTGGAGCTGCAGCTCCTCCCGGGAGACGTCCCGGTTCGGGCGGGCCGCGAGGTAGGCCAGCAGGTCCGCCTCGAGCTGGGAGAGGCGCCGCTCCACCCCCTCGACCCGGGCCAGCCGCCGGCCCAGGTCCACGGTCGCCGGCCCCAGCCGGAGCTGCCGCGCGGCGCGCCCCGCCTCCAGCCGCGCCACCGCCGCCCGCAGGGTCTCCGGCCGGGCGTCCCGGGCGATGACCAGAGGCTCCAGCACGGCGCGGGCCTCGGGCTCGGGGGCGCCCCCCAGCAGCACCAGCGCGCCCACGCGGTGCCCGGCCACCCGCCAGGCCTCCAGCCGCGCCCAGTCGGGCCCCATCGCGACGATCGAGACTTCCGTGAGGTCGATCCCATCGGCATCAGCGACGTGTCGAACGCGCAGCCCGGCGGCGCCCAGGGCGTGGGCCAGGGCCGCGTCCAGCGCGAGGATCGGCTCGGAAGTGGTCACGCCGGGAGAGTGTAGCCCGCCAACGGGATAGGATGACCGCCTCACAGGAGCGGCAATGGCAGGTCACGGTTCGGTTCGGGTCATCCTGGGCTCTCTGGCGGCGAACATGGGCATCGCGGCGGCCAAGGGCGTGGCGGCGGCGGTCACCGGCTCGGGCTCGATGATGGCGGAGTCCATCCACTCCCTGGCCGACTGCACCAACCAGATCCTGCTGCTGGTCGGCGCCAAGGAGGCCGAGAAGCCCGCCACCCCCGAGCACCCCCTGGGCCAGGGCCGGGCCGCCTACTTCTGGAGCTTCCTCGTCGCGCTGATGATCTTCCTCGGCGGTGGGGTGTTCTCCATGTACGAGGGCTGGCACAAGCTGCACGAGCCCTCCGAGGTGGGCAGCCCCTGGGTGGCCTACGTCGTGCTGGGCGTGGCCATCGCCATCGAGGCCGCCGCCGCCCTGCAGTGCTTCAAGGCCATCGACGGCAACCGGGGCGCGGTGCCCTTCTGGCAGTACCTGGGCCGCACCAAGGACATCGACCTCGTGGTGCTGTTCGCCGAGAACACCGCCGCGGTGATGGGGCTGTTGCTGGCGCTGGGCTTCCTGGGGGTGGCCGACGTCACCGGCGACCCGGTCTGGGACGCCTACGGCACCCTGAGCATCGGGATCCTGCTGTGCGGGGTGGCCGTGTGGCTGGCCCGCGAGGTCAAGTCCCTGCTCCAGGGCGAGGCCGCCGAGCCCGAGATCGAGGCCCTGTTCTACGCGATGGCCGAGGCCACCCCGGGCGTCGACGAGGTCCTCAACCTCATCACCCTCCAGCAGGGGCCGGGGCAGGTCATGCTCGCCGCCAAGGTGCGCATCGACCCGGCCCTCTCCGCGCGTGAGGCCGCCGAGGCCATCAACGCCCTGGAGGAGAGCGTCCGCAACGAACACCCCCACGTCAAGTGGCAGTTCGTGGAGCCGGACATCGAGGCCTGACGCCGTGCCCTCCCTGCTCGCGGCCATGCTGCTGAACCTGGCGCCCCTCCACGCGGGGGAGGTCTTCGTCGACGCCGCGCGCGCCGCCGCGCTGCTCGACGCGGGCGCGGCGGTCATCGACGCCCGGGGCGACAAGGCCTGGGCCCAGGGCCACCTGCCCGGGTCGCGCCCGGTGGCCTGGACGTCCATCCGGGCCGGCTGGCTGCGCACGGGGCTCCTCACCGAGGACGCCGCCGCGCTGGCCCGCACCTTCTCCGCGGCGGGGGTGCGGGACGACGCCCCGGTGCTGGTCTACGGCGCGGGTGCGGCGGGCTGGGGCGAGGAGGGGCGGCTGTTCTGGACCCTGGAGTACCTGGGCCACGGCGACGTGCACGTCCTCGACGGCGGCTACCCGGCCTGGGTCGCCGCCGGGGGCGCGGTCTCCAAGGCGAAGGACCCGGTCCCCGCCGGGGCGTTCACCCCCGCGCCCGTGCCCGCGCGCCGCGCCCGCGTCGACCGGGTCGCGGCGGCGGTGTCCGACGACGACGTGGTCCTGTGGGACACCCGGGAGCGCCGGGAGTACGACGGCGCCACCCCCTACGGCGAGCCGCGCGGGGGCCACATCCCGGGCGCGGTGCACCTCTGGTACGCCGACCTGCTGGCGCCGGACGGCACCCTCCTGCCGACCGAGGCCCTCACCGCCGCCCTCACCGCCCAGGGCATCACCCCGGACAAGACCGTCATCCCGCTGTGCACCGGCGGGGTGCGCTCCGGCTTCGGCTACGCGGTGCTGCGGGAGCTGGGCTACCCGCAGGTGGCCAACTACGACGGCTCGATGTGGGAGTGGTCCGCCGACGCCGCGCGTCCGCTGGAATGAGGTATACCCCAGGTATGTCCGAGAATGATCTCCTCCCTGCGCTCAGCGCCCTCCAGGCCACCCTCGGCGCCCCCTCCGCGGAGGTCCGCGCCCACCTGGGTCGCCTGCGGCGGCTCGTGCGGCAGGCCGACCGCCACCGCCGCGACGCCGAGCGCCTGCGCACCCTGCTCGCCCGCACCCTGGACGTGGCCTCGGCCCGGGGCGCCGAGCCGGTCGCCGAGCACGTGCTCGACGGCATGATCGCGGTGCTGGGGGCGCGCCGGGGGCTCATCGGGGTGGTGCAGCCGGGCGGCTGGTCGGTGCTGGTGGGCCGCGACCTCGACGAGCAGGACCTCGACGACCCCGAAGCCCAGGTCTCCACCGGCATGATCGAGCACTGCCTCAAGACCGGCGAGGCCGTGGTCGACGCGGACGCGGTGGCCGGCGACTTCGCCGACCGCTTGTCGGTCAACGCCCTGGGCCTCAAGAGCGTGCTGGTGCTGCCCTTCGCCCACCGCACCGGGGCGCGGGGCTTCGTCTACCTGGACAACGCCCGGGTGCGCGGCCTGTTCGACCCCGACTCGGTCACCGCCGTGCGCCAGTGGATGCCGCTGGTGGAGGAGTGCCTGGGCCGGGCCCTGGCGGAGCGCAAGGACGCCGACCAGCCCTTCCCCGACGTCGTGGCGCGCTCCCCCAGCTTCCTCCGCAAGCTCACCGAGCTGGCCCGGGTCGCCCGCTTCGACGCCCCCATCCTGCTGATGGGCGAGACCGGCACCGGCAAGAGCATGCTCGCCCGGCGGGTCCACGCGGCCAGCGCGCGGTCGGGCCAGGCCTTCGTGCACGTCAACTGCGGGGCCTTGCCCGAGGCGCTGATCGAGGCCGAGCTGTTCGGCGCCGAGGAGGGCGCGTTCACCGGGGCGCGCTCCCGGGCGGGGCGCTTCGAGGCCGCCCGGGGCGGCACGCTGTTCCTGGACGAGCTGAACAGCATGCCCGAGGCCTGCCAGGTCAAGCTGCTGGTGGCCCTCCAGGAGAAGCAGATCACCCGGCTGGGCAGCAGCCGCCCCATCCCGGTGGACGCGCGGGTCATCGGCGCGATGAACGACCTCGGGGCCACCGGCGGCCTGCGCGAGGACCTCTACTACCGCCTGGCGGTGTTCCCCATCCGCGTGCCGCCCCTGCGGGAGCGCCGCGAGGACATCCCCCTGCTCGCCCGGATGGTGCTGGAGCGCACCCGCAGCCGCTGGGGCCTGCCCGAGCTGCGGCTCTCGACCCGGGCCCTGGCCCAGCTCGACGCCCACCCCTGGCCCGGCAACGTGCGGGAGCTGGAGAACGTGCTGGACCGCGCGGCGCTGCTGGCCACCGACGGGGTCATCGAGTCCCTGGAGCTGCGCCCGCCGCCGCCCCGGCCGGGGGTGTCGGCGGGGCCGGTGTACACGCCGGCGCCGTCGCTCCCGCCGGGTGCGCGGGGCAAGGTCACCGAGGCGGAGTTCCTGGCCGCCTGGGAGGCCGAGGGGGGGCACAACGCCCGGGTCGCCGACCGGCTGGGGATCCGGGTGCGGTCGGTGTATCGGCTGAGGAAGCGGTATCTGGAGGGGGAGGAGGATTGAGCTGCCCATCGGCGTCGTCGAAGGGAAGCAGGTCGGAGCTGCCCTGGGCTCCCGCCTCAAGGGCGATTCAAGGATGAAATCAACCGGTTGAGGCTGCTGTGAAGTACTCCTTTTCGCCTCCGAGGGTCTGTGTGGACTTCAACGAGATGGTTGACCGGGATCTCGTCCTCCTCTCCGCCACGGACACGGTCGTGGACTCCGACGGCGCCGTGGTGGGTCTCGAGGTCGGCCTGACCGTGCACCTCTACATGCCTGACGTGGATGAGACGGGCCAGGTGGATCCTCTGGTCGCCTCGGGCAGGGTCGAGCGCAACACCGCCCGGGACTGGAGCGCGCACGTGCGGTGGTGTTGTCGTATCGATGAGGGCGTACTCCGCCTCTCCAAGGCGGACTCGTCCAGGTACTCTACAACCGTGAGTCGGCGTGCCATCTGACCTCCGTGGCAAAGAGATCCTTGGCTTCTATCCTGATCCTGCGTTCAGCGCAGGTTGGTATGATGTCCCCCAGGAAGGCGGGCAGGGTCGAGCCATAATGTGCCCTGATATCGCTGGGGCACTACCCTGACGCCACACTCCATCTACAAACCTTGCCGTCCAGAATTCAGGATCTCCCATCTCCGTCGTCTCCTCGTGGGTGGGCTGATGATGGGGGAACGAAGCCGCGAGGCCACCTCGTGTTCTGGTCCCAAACAACCCCCGAAAACAGCGTGGAGTTCGTGGTGTGGTGGGCATAATAGCCGTTCCTCGTGTTCCTCGTACGCAAGAGGGAGGGATAGGGGGAGTAGTCCCATTGGCGAGTGCCGAATAGATCTGCATTGGAGAGATTCGCACCCCGAAGGTCTACATTGGAGAGCTCGGCACCCCCAAGGCAAGTCCTGGAGAGTTCGGCACCGGAGAGATCTGCACCAGACAGGTTTGCACCAGAGAGGTCGACACCGTAGAGATCGGCATCCCGAAGAGAGGCATGAGAGAGGTCGGCACCAGAGAAATTCGTGTGCTCAAGATTGGCCGTCGAGAGATCAGCGCCAGATAGATTTGCCCCTGAAAAATTCGCACTCCGAAGGGAGACACGGGACAGGTTCCCGCATGAGAGATTCGCACCCCAAAAGTCCGTGTCACTAATGCTGGCGTCCCTAAGGTCCGCACCAACAAGTCCGGCGCCACGAAGGTCGACGTGGGAAAATTTTGCACCAGAGAGATTGGCCCCCCCAAGATTAGCACGCTGGAGGTTAACCTGAGACACGCTCGCCTGGCCGAGATCGGCATCCCGGAGATCTACACCGAACAGATTACGATCCTGGAGATACGCCCCGTGTAGGTCGGCCTTCGGTCCGATTCGATACGCGGCTTCAAGTTTCTCATGCGCTATAGGCCAATTTGTGTTGTCATCCCACAGGGTACCCACGAGTTTGGCATTGGATAAGTCCGCATCCCGAAGAAGGGCGCCGCGAAGATCCGCGTGCTCCAGACTCGCATCTCCCAAGTTGGCACCTGTGAGATTGGCGCCACGAAGATCCGTGCGTTCCAGATTCGCATCTCCCAAGTTGGCTTTTTTGAGAATGGCGTGGCGAAGATCTGCGTGTGGCAAGGCGGCGTGGCGAAGATCAACACCGGTTAGATCAGCCTCTATCAACATAGCCCTTGCGAGTCTTGCAGCGGACAAGTCCGCCCCCGCAAGGTTGACCTTTGCCAGGTCCGCCATGTCAAGGATGACCTCTGATAGAACTACCTGAGAAAAGGTCGCTTGAGAAAGAACTGTGCCCATCAGGTTGGCACGCCGAAGGTCAACAGCGACAAACTCCACATCACGGAGATCGGCTCGCCGAAAATCAGCTCCTGCAAGGTCCGCATCACGAAAGATAGCCTTTCGAAGATTGGTTTCGCGGAAATCTACATCCTGGAGCAGGATCGTAGAAAATGTTGCGTTGGTGAGGTTGGTCCCCGCGAACGTAGTGCCACTGAGGTCCAGTTCGAAGAACACTGCCTGCTCATGGTTGCCTTTCCTGAAATCTCGCCACCTCTGCCTTGTAGCGATTACCGAGGCTACATTGGGTTCTTTGGCGAGCATCTGGCGCTTGGCGCCCACCTCCGGTATGATACCGTACAGCTCACTGTGCCTCTCGGCAAAATACAGAAGTCGACGTACTTCGACGGGCCGACCTTCTATAATTAGGCGCACGCTACCGCGCTCCACAACCAATAGCCGCATACTCCTGGTCCCAGCCATGTGCTGCAGCATCCACAACAGGTGAGCCAACTCAAGTGGCTCCAACGTGTCATACGGCAGGTCGAGGCTCAACACCACCCGTTCCGTTTCCTTCGCTACGGCCTCCGTGGGTTCCTCGCCCCATAGAGCGGCGACCCTCGCGATGTCATCCAATCTCTTTGGTCTCACCGACCGCAGCAGGGTGAAAATGTCGCCGGACTCAATCCAACCATGTTGTCCAAGCACCTCCACTGCTCTCGCCATGTACTCAGCTGAGCCCACCACTTCATCAGGTAGATCTCTCACCACATGTTCGCCGTTGACAACGCGGAGGAGTTCTCGACGCAACCCCTTGGAGTCTATCAGGTCACACAGCAGATCGGCCAGCTGGGCTTGAGGAGTCCGTGGAAGACCACCTAGGCGACAGACACCCGTTGAATCTTCGCGCTGGTCCATGTTGGCCTCCCCTTCGTCCTCAGTCTCATAGCGGAAGAAGACTGCCAGATCAAAGAAATGGTTGGGCCCACCAACAGGTCCGGGGCCTCGGGGGACCAGGATGTCCAGAAGCACCACGGCTCGCCCAGTGCCCTCCCCTGCCCCCGCAGGTCAGAAAATGTCCTTCCGACATCCCCTCCCGTGGCATCCTGATTCGGCACACCCCGGCCTCCACCCCGGGGCCAAGAGGGACGCAATGTGGGATCGCCTGCTTCTTCTGCTCATCTCCGCGCTTCTCGTCCTCCCCGGCGCCGCTTACGCCTACGCCCCCGACGGCTCGACCCTCGACTGGCTGGGCGCCTTCGGTGTGGAGGTCCCGCCTCCTCCGCAGCCCATCCAGGTCAGCCCGCGCGGTGAGGCGCGCCTCTCCATCCCGCTCGCGCTGCCCCCGGCTCGCCTCCAGCCGGGCTTGAGCCTCGACTACGACGCCCGGGGCGGTGCTGACCGCGAGCTGCCCTACGGCTGGCGCCTGGGCGGTCTGGTGGAGATCCAGCGCCCGAACACGCGCGCGTACCGCAGCACGGAGTTCCTGCTCTCAGGACCGGGCTTCGGCGGTCGCCTCGACTGCGCCAGCTCACCCTGCCGCCTGGTCCATACCACCCCGGACCTGGAGGTGCAGGCCACCTACGACAGCGCGACCGACTCCTGGACCGTCGAGTCCAGCGCTGGAATCACCTTCACCCTCGAAGACAACGACGCCGGCTCTCCGACCGCCCGCTGGCGCGTCACCTCCTGGTCCGACCGCATGGGCAACGCCGTGGAGGTCAGCTACGACGCCCAGGACCGCGTCGACACCCTCTCCTTCGGCGGCAACCTGACCACCGGCGACGCCCACCTCGCCACTCTCGTCTTCACCTACGGCACCGGGGCGGCGATGCGGACCACCGCCCGCGCAGGCTTCGTCGAAGAGGCCTCCGGCGCGCTGACCGACATCACCCTCTGGATGGAGCAGAACGGCACCTGGACCCGCCAGCGCGCCTGGGCGCTGGGCTGGGTGGCCCGCCCCGGCGAGAGCGCGACCCTGCTGGAGTCCCTCACCCTCGTCGGCTTCGACGGCACCCGGCGCATGGCCGAGCCCCCGATGCGCTTCCGCTACAGTCCCTGGTCGGGCACCACGACGCCCGCGCCGGACAGCGGAGTGTACCTCCCCGGCGACCTCTCCCGGGTCGTCGTCCAGGAGGACCGAAGCGGCCTCGTCGCGGAGGTGTGGCAGGAGTCGGCGCTGTTCGACTTCAACGGGGACGGTCTGCCCGACCACGTCGAGTCCGACGGTCAGGGTCTGTGGGTGGTCACCAACCAGGAGCGCGACCCCTTCGGCGAGCACCACTGGGCCGGCGGCGCGCAGACCTTCGCTGGCCCTCCGTCCTTCCTGCATCGCTGGACCCGGGCCCGGGGCCTGCACGAGCAGACCACCCGCCTCACCGATCTCGACGGCGACGGCAACCCCGACCTCCTCAGCACCACCGAGGTCAACGGAGGCCCCTCGACGACCTGGGCGGTCTGGTACGGCGACGGCAACCGCTTCGATCGCAGCTACACCCCCGAGGCCGCCCCCGTCGAGGTCATCCACCAGGAGGACCCCTGGGCGCAGTTCGCAGCCCAGGTCACCCAGACCCTCGTGGACGTCAACGGGGATGGCTGGCAGGACATCGTCCGCCTCGCCCGAAGCGGCCCCGCCGAGGTCTTCCTCCACAGCGGCTTGCGGGGTGGGGGCTGGCTCTCCGGGCAGCCGGTGGACGCGCCCTGGTGCGACGACATGGGCCCCAACGACGCGGTCTGGTGCGGGCTCTCCCAGGTCGAGGTCGACCAAAGCGGCGCGGTCGTCTCGGACATCTACACCGGCGGCGGCTTCGTGGACCTGAACGGCGATGGCCTGGTGGACTACGTCATCGACCCCTGGCTGGACTGGCTGGTCGGCGCGCCTGCGAGCGCCCCCTGGACCGTCTACCTGGGCAACGGCGAGGGCTGGGAGCCCGCGCGGGCCTGGACCGGACCCTCCACCCGCCTCTCCTGGCGAACGGCCGGCGACCCCAACCTCGACAAGCGCGTCCTCCAGGGGCTCATGGACGTCGACGGGGACGGCTTGCTCGACGCGGTCGAGATGGTCGACCTCTCCACCGGCCGCGCGGTCCACCAGTGGTATCGGAACCTCGGGGACGGCTTCGACACCACGCCCCTGCCCACCCCGTCGACCTGGCTTCGGGGGCTCGCGACCCTGGGCATCACCGAGGTCCAGTCCACCACCACCGGTGCGGGCACGCGCTGGGAGCACGTCGAGCTGGCCAGCGTGCGGGACCTGAACCACGACAAGCAGCCCGACAGCGCGCACCTCAACACCTCCACCTTCACGCGAGGGCCCCTGGTCGAGTGGGGCGACTACCCTGGACCGCATCTGCTCATCGAGGTGGACACCGGCGCGGGGCGGCTCACGGAGGTCGCGTGGCAGCCCTCCTCGGCGGCCTGGCCTGCTGGAGACCCCGGGCAGCTCCAGCGCCTGCCCATCGCCCTCGATCTGGTGGCCGAGGTGTTCACCGAGGATCTGCTCTCCGGGGCCTGGGCCTCGACCGACTACACCTTCTACGGGGGCGTCTTCGAGGACCAGGCCTTCCAGGGCTTCGAGGGTCGAGACGTCACCCTGACCGCCAGCGACCGCCAGCTCCGGGTGGAAGAAGAGGACTACGACCTCTCCCTGGAGCTGCCCCCCGCGCTCACCGACCGCCGCATCTACACCGACGCCTGCCGCGCCTTCGCCCCGGCCCTCCAACGCTGTCGAGGCCCCCAGCTCCTGCTGCGCATCCACGAGCAGCAGACCTGGGACTGGTTCGGCAGCCACTCCCTCGTCGACACCCTGACGATGACCCAGGAGGCCGACGACACCGGCGGGGCCCTCACCGCGCAGCAGTGGTCGGTCGACTACGACTACGACAGCGCGGGCTTCCTGACCCACCTCGTCCACGATGGCGGTGATGGCGCTTCACTCGATGGGGACCTGGAGGTCGAGCTGGAGTACGTCACCCACGGCGTGCTCCAGCGCGTCTCCGAGGAGCGGGTCTACGGCTGGGACGGGCTCGCCAGCACCTGGCGCGAGCACCAGCGCCGCCGCTGGGACTACGACCACACCCACGGCGGCCTGGTCGACGGGCTGCTCACCGGGTTCGGGCTCGCCGCGTTCTGGGCCGAGGCCGGCGAGACCCCCTCCACCGGGCCCTGGCGTCGTGTGGAGATGCAGCACGGTCCGCGCGGCGAGGTCCTCCAGGCCATCGAGCACGACACCGGGCTCACCCGTTCCTTCACCTGGACCTTCGGGGATGCACTGGTCGAGGTCGAGGATGATGGGGTCCACCTGACCGAGCACCGCTACGACCAGCGGGGCCGCCTCATCCGGGTGGATGACCTCGCCAACGGCGTCGCCTCGGAGACGGAGTGGGACGCCCTGGACCGCCCCATCCACGCGTGGACCGAGGACCAGACCGGCGCCCGCTTCCTCGTCTCCTCGCGCAGCATCGTCCACAGCAGCCTGCCCTTCACCGAGCGGACCTCCCACTTCGACAGCGCCGGCAACGTTGAGCGGACCACGGGGGTCGTCTTCGACGGGGGCGGCAACGCGGCCGTGCAGTGGCTCTCCCACCCGAGCGGCGGCTACGCCGTCCAGGGCTTCACCCATGATCTGTGGGGCCGGGAGCGAGCCCGCACCGAGCGCTGCGCCTCTTCCGTGATGCCGATGAACACGAGCACGTCGTGCCCCACCCTCGCGGAGAGCTGGTGGGACAGCCTGGGGCAGACCCGCGTGATCGACCGCGACGTCAACGACCCGAACCTGCGGGTGATGGAGAACCCTGCGGCCTGGCAGGTCCACCGCACCGACGAGGAGGGCTTCCTCCACCGGACCACCTTCGACGCCTTCGGGCGGCCTGTTGCGGTGGAGACCGGACGCGGGGACAGCCTCGTGCCCCAGGCCCGCTACGAGTACGACCCGCTCGGCCGGCTCATCGCGATGACCGACGCCGCTGGCGTGCGGACGACCTGGAGCGCGGACGGGGCGGGGCGGGTGCGGGCCGCTCGGAGCCCTGACATCGGGGAGCGCCTCTACCACTACGTCGGCGCCCACCCCCAGCGCGTCGAGGACAGCGCCGGGGGGTGGGCTGAGTGGTCGCGCGATGCCTTGGGCCGCCCCCAGCAGCTCCACGTCAGCGACCCTCTCTCAGGAGTGCTGACGACGACCTGGACCTGGGATCGGGCCTGGGTGGGCGAGCGCGACGGCCACACCGACCCCTTCGGTTCCGAGCAGCGGGCCTACGACGCCCAGGGCCGGACCTCGCTCATCCAGCGCACCTGGAGCGATGGCACCGCTGCGACCTGGGCCTGGGGGCATGACCTGGAGGGGCGCGTCGACTGGACCCGCACGCCTTCGGGCCGGCTGCTCGAAGCCCGCCGCGACCAGGGCTTCACCGAGACCCTGCGGCACAACGGGGCCATCCTGCTCCAGGCCGGCTGGGACCTCTACGGCCGCGCGGAGGGCTGGCAGAGCCGCAGCGGCGTCGAGCTGCGTCGAACCTCCTCGCCGGAGGGCGAGTTGGAGTCCGTGAGCCTGCGCCTGGGGGCCCAGGTGCTCGCCGAGCGGGACATCGTCTGGAAGGCCAACGGCCTCGCCGGGTCGGTCGACGAGGGCAGCGGCCCCAGCACCTTCATCTACGACGACCACATGCAGCTCCAGGGGGTCACCGGGCCCTGGACCGAGGCCTTCGGCTGGGGGCCGGGTGGCGATGTCTTCGCGCAGATCACCCCCTCCGGTCGGACCTGGAGTTGGACGCCCCCGGTCGGGCACCACAAGCCCACCTCGCGGACCGACGGCGTCGTCAACGAGGTCTTCACCTGGGACAGCGCCGGGCGACTGGAGACCTGGGACGACGGCACCTCCCGCTGGACCTTCCGCTACGACGGCCTCAGCCGCCTGCGCGCGGTCGAGCGGAACGGCCGCCTCGCCCTGGTGCTGGAGTGTGATGCCGACGGGCAGATCGTCCGCCGCATCGAGGGCGACCCCGCCGACCCCAACGCGCCCGTGGAGCACGCCCTGGGCGACTGGCGGCGCACGACCAGCGGTTCGGTCCTGGAGGACATCCGGGTCGACGGGCAGCGGGTCGGCTTCTTCCAGGACGGCCAGGTCTCGTGGGCCCTGCCGGAGCTGGGGGGTACGGTCGCGGCTGTGGTCGATGACTTCGGCGTGCTCCAGTCCGAGCGCAAGCGGAGTGCGTTCGGGGCGGTGCGCTCCGCCAGCGGGGTCCAGGACGCGCCGGGGCTGCATGGGCACCGGGAGGAGCCCGGGGGGTTGCCCTTGCTGGCCGCCGGGGCCAGGCATCTGCTGCTGGGGGCGGGGATGTGGCTGCAACCGGAGCCGCTCCTGCTGGAGCGACCCGGGGGCTCGATCCTCGAAGACCCGCTGCGCCTCCACCCCTACCGCTACGCCCGCAACTCTCCGACCAGCTTCCACGATCCCGACGGGCGCATCGTCGACACCATCGCCGACGGGCTGTTCATCCTCTACGACGTCTACACCCTCTGGCAGGAGCCGGGGTCCTCGACGAACTGGATGGCGCTGGGCGCGGACGGGGCCGGGGCGGCGGTGCCGTTTCTGACCGGCGGGGGGATGGTCGTCCGGGTGACGACCAAGGGGGACCACGTCGTCGATGGGGTCAACGCGGTCGGGAAGATGGCGCCCAGCGCGGATGAGGTGGCGGCGGCGGGACGGGAGCTGGTCGAGGAGGGGGCGGAGTGGGTCGGCACGAAGGCCGCAGAACTTCGCCCCTATGGTGGCCCTGGGGGAGGTCACCACGTCCCGGCCAAGTCGGCGTTCCGTGGAGCGGACGCCTACGACGTCAACAAGGCGCTCGCCATCCCGAACGCAGAGTTGAAGCGACTTGGTGTCGCCCACAGCGCCGTTTCTGGCGCCCAAGCCAGTGCATATCGTGCCTTCTCGACGACCGGAGGAACCCTCACCTGGGACGTGGTCGCGAGAATCGAAGTCGATGCACTGGTGAAGGGCGGCATGTCCCGGGATATGGCAGCAGCAACCGTCCAGGAAGGCATCATCGCGCTCCAGAAAGCTGGTGTGCCTGGACCAACCCGTATTCCATGGGGACCATGACGCATGACCTCCCGACAGATCGAAGAGTTCGCTGAGATCCTGGTCCGAGAAGTACGAGACGAGGCCATTCAGAGTTGTGACATGCAGCTACAACCGCATGTTCAGTCTCCGGTTGCCAAGCGCTGGAGAGACCAAGGGGCATCCCCGGCAGCGATGATCCCTGACTGCGTGGACGAGACGCTCTTCCATCTCCTGCGCGCTATCGACCAGGGCGTCCTCAAGGTGCAGTACATGGCCTCAGACGGATCCGTCGTCGATCTACCCAGCGAGGGTCTGGGAGAGTTGGCTGGTT
The DNA here is from genome assembly GCA_020632795.1 of Alphaproteobacteria bacterium. GTDB lineage: Bacteria > Myxococcota_A > UBA796 > UBA796 > CAJQPC01 > JACKEV01. The sequence goes on along the minus strand of JACKEV010000012.1, from coordinate 16,333 downwards.
GCTACATGGCGAGCGGAGGATGGCGGGCGCAACACTCAAGGGAACGCTTCGTCGATGATTTCAAGGATATGTAGCCGGTTTGATACGAAGAAGTCAGACCAACGGTTACGTAGACCGGCCTCCGGGAAGAGCGACCTGGGGATGGCCTCCAGAGAGCGCTGATGGCCAAGTGTTGCTCAGGGAGTTCGAGGGGGGCCCACTTCGAACCATGACCAGGAACACGTTGCCCCTGGGAGCGCCGCTGTAGAGGGGATCTTTGAGAAAGCCTGAAAGAATTCAGTGTGATCCTGTCGTCCCTTGATCGAGCTGAATCCATGACCTGGGGCAGCGGATAGAACTGCGCGACACCCTACTCAAGGCCGAGTTGCACTCTCAACTCTGTGTTCCCAGCCCAGACCTCGTTGGCGACGAAGATCAAGCAGTTCGCGACACCTGGATCCCCCTCGACGAGGCGGGACAACTCCTCCCAACGGGAACGGTTCACACCTCGGTTCAGACGTGGTTTGTCCAGCATGTCGAACATCGCCCGACTGATCAAGCAGGGGTTGATGCCCGCCGGAGGAGGGGTCGTCACGATGTCACATACGTTCAACACCTCTTCGTCGGTCCAGCTGAAGTTGTGGCGGAGGAACCAGAGTGAGTTGCGCGCCATGGTCGTGTCCCACTGGACGTGGTGATTGATGTACTCGCTCGCGCTCATGAAACGCTCCAGGATGGTGTGGGTTGCCAATTGAAGGGTGATGCTCATACGCTTTTTCATGCGCTCATATGTGCGCTCATTTGCCATCACTGTCAAGCGCTATCTACACAATCCCCGTCCAGGACTGGAGTCGTGACCACGAAATATCGCCAGCAGCGCGATATCCTCTGCACGGTTCGGAATGTTGAGCCATACAGGCTGCTACGGAGACCGAGCCTCATCCTCTGGTTCTTCCAGGCGTAGCCCACCGCTCAAACCGAGAAGTGTTCATCGAGGACGTATCCCCATAGACGAGGCACTGGAGGGCTGAAAACCAGCCGCCAACGCCCCCCTACCCCCCCTTCGCCTCCCTCAACTCAATCACCGCCGCGATCACCACCGCCGTCCCGATCGCCAGCACCACCAGCCCGATGCCGCCGAGGATGAAGACCATCGGCGCCGGGCCCGCGATGACCCCCAGGGCGATGCCCCGCCACAGGGTCACCCCGCCGAGCCCCGCCAGGACGGCGCCCACCGCGACGCGCCCGCTGGGGCGGCCCTTGCGGGCGACGGGCTGCCAGCCGGCCCGGGGCAGGCCCTGCCCCAGCGTGACCCGCTCCATGTCGTCCAGGCTGGCCCGAACGACCCCGGGCCCGCCGCGCAGGCGACGGCGCCCCTCGGCGACCAGGGGCACCAGGCCCGCCGGCAGCGCGACGTCTCCGACCTTCGCGCCCAGCGCCCGGACCCGCCCCTCCCCCAAGCGGTCCAGCGCCGCGCCGAGCGCCAGCATCGGCCGCGCCAGCGCCTCGCCGTGGGCCTCCAGCCGGTCGACGAAGCCGCGCTCCGCCCGGACGGCCGGGGGCAGCGCCAGCCACGACGCCGCGAGGTGGTGGGCCGCGGCGGCGTCTGCCGTGACGTCCGCGGGCAGGCCCAGTGAGCATGCGGCCTCCCGAACGTCCGATGAGACGGGCATCGTGCGCAGGCGCTGCGCTTCGATCTCGATGCCATCGAGATCCGGGGCGGCGACGGCCGGGCCCGCGCCGAGCAGGCCAACCGCCGGCACGCCGCGCAGGAACGTCCGCCGATCGAAGCCCTGGCTCATGCGCCTCAGCCTACCATGCGCCGCCGCAGCCAGAGGGTGGCCGGCGCGGTCACCCCCAACGCGGCCAGCACCCAGGCCACCACCGAGCCCCCCAGCACCCCCAGCGCCGGGAAGGTCACCACCACCAGCAGGGCGTAGGCGGCCACGCTGGCGGACCCCAGCATCATCGGCCCCACCGCCCCCGTGGGCACCGCCTCCCCCTGGGAGAGCCACAGCGCCACCATCGTGGTGAGGAAGATGGCCGGGAACACCGCCGCCATGCCCGCCGCCAGCGCGCCCCCCGTGGCGCTCAACGCCACCGACACCCCGATGGCCACCGCCGCCAGCCCCCCGCGGGCCACCAGCGTGACCGGGCCGACCCGCCGGGTGCCCCGCGGCGCCGGCAGCGGGCGCAGGCTCGCCGCCACCCCCAGCAGCACCAGCAGCGCCAGGCTGCCCAGCCCCGTGGCCATCGGCTCGATGCCCGCGTCCGCCGCCGCCCCCATCAGGCCCACCAGCACAGCCGCGCCCGCCGCCCAGGCCCCCAGGGTCAGCGCCACCATCGCGCCCAGGCGCGCCCCCACCGACCCCGCCGGCAGCCGGGGCGGCAGCGCCCGCCACAGCCACAAAAACCCCGCGTTCACCAGCATCCCCGCAGGCACCGCGCACATGGCCAGGGCGAAGCCCTCTTCGGAGGGAGACCCGGCGACGATGCCGGCGGCGGCGGGCACGATGGTGCTGGGCAGGGTCCCCAGCAGCCCGCCGATGAGCCCACCGAACCGCTCGATGAGCACGGTCACCGCGATCGCGACCGCCCCGGCGAGCAGCGCGGGGAGGAGGGCAGCCTGGAGGAGGGGGAGGAGCGGGTCGATCAGGGGGCGTCGTCTGTGGGCTGCAGGCCCAGTCCGAACGCGAATGTATACGACGCGACGGTGACGCTCGACTGGCTGGGCGTCATGAAGCGCAGCCCGTCGAAGGACTGCTCGATGCACCCCTTGAACCCGCTGTCGTCGATGTCGCTCCGCCCCACGTCCACCTGGGCCAGCTTGCCCAGCTCGTCGATGACCAGCTTGACCTGGACGTTCCCGGCCGTGCCGCCGCCGTCGAGCAGGTAGGCGTGGTAGCAGTGCCGCTGGCGCAGCAGGGTGGCGTCGACGATCGGGTTGACCTTCTTGAGGGGCAGCGGACCCAAGAGCGTGGGGTTGCCCAGGCGCCGGACCTTGGCCTTGACCCCCTCGGGCAGGTCATCGAGGGGCTCCTCCTCGTAGGGGTCGGCCAGCTTGGGGGGCCGGGCGGCGGTGGGGTCGGCCCCGCCGAGATCCTCGTCGTCCTCGCCGGTGCTGACCTTGAACACGAAGAGCGCGACCACCGCCAGGAAGCCCACCAGGGTGCGGCGGCTGAGCTGGGGCTTCGCGGCGCTCGGCGGCGGCGGCGGGGTGCGCGCCGCCTTGTCGGAGGTCGGGGCAGCCGCGCGCCGGGGCGCCTTCGTGGGGATGACGGTGTCGGCCTCCTCGGGGCGGTCGACCGCGGTCTCCGCCTCGTCGAAGAGCACCTGGAGGGCGAAGCCGCCCCCGTTCATCGTGGGGATCTCCTCCTCGTCGTCGCCGTCGGCCGCGCCCAGCTCCAGGATCTCGGCGACCGCCTTGTTGGTCTTGCGGGGGCGTCGGTCGAAGACGAGGCTGACCTCCTCGATCCAGGCCGAGGCCAGCTCGGGCTCCCCCTTCTGGGCCCGCAGGTGGAGCTGCCCGACGGCCTGGCCGCGGCGGTTCGCCTCCGCGCTGTCATAGAGGTAGTAGCTGGCCCGCAGCTCGCCGTCCTGGAGCCGGGCCTCCCGGAAGGACCACCCCCGCAGCGCCCAGGGGGTGTGCACGGGCATGGTCAGCAGCTCGTTCTCGTGGGCCCGCAGCTCGCGGGCGACCTCCCCCAGGGGGGGCCGCATCGGATCCTCGACGGGCTGGTCGGGCACGTCCTTGAGGAAGCTGGTGAACGGCGCGCTCCCCACGGCAGGGCGGGCCTCCAGGCCCCCGGCGCGCAGCATGGGCCGGGACGTGTTGCGGCGCCGTCGGGGGGCGGGCGCGCGGGCCTGCGGTGACTCCGCGGCCCCAGCGGTGGCCATCTCCGGGGCGGGCTCGGCGGAGGACCGCTTGCGGGCGCGGGCGAAGACGTGGATGCCCTGGCCGAGCTGCACGATCGTGAGGCGCCGGCCCGAGCGCAGGTGGTTCTTGCAGGGCCGGATGAAGTCGGGGGATCCCAGGGGGTAGGCACCCACCCGGCGCCAGTTCGCGCTCTTGCGCAGCTCGGGCAGCTTGTCCTCATCGACCACGCGCACCTTGCCCGGATGCTCCTTGGAGAGCCGCGCGATCAACATGGAAGTCATTTCCGCTGTGGACATCGTCCTGACCGGCTGCGAAGGCCTGGAGTGATCATACAGGAAGGCGGACCCGCGAACAGCCGGTTGACAGAGCGGCGGTCAGCCGGCGAGCGGTACAGCCTCCTGGACCCGCTCCACCGCCTCGCGCACGGTCTCGGCGATGCGCGCCGGGCCGAGGTGATCGACCAGGCCGGCGCGGCGCAGGACGTCGAGGACCGGGCCCTTGACCCGCACCAGGATGAGCGCGATGTCCTGGCGCTCCAGCTCGTCGACGAGCTCCTCCAGGGCCTCGACGCCGGAGGCGTCCACGTCGTTCACCGCGCTCATGTCCAGCACGAAGGCGCGGGGCGCGGGCTCGGCGTTCAGGGCCTCGTCCACGTGGGCGCGCAGGGCGGCGACGTTGCCGAACCACAGGGCCTCGTCGACCCGCATCACCGCGATCCCGTCCGGGGCGATGGCCTCGGGGTGCCGGGCGAGGTTGCGGTACTCGTCGCTCCCCGGGACGCGGCCCAGCATGGCGACGTGGGGGCTGGCGGTGCGCCGCAGGAAGGCCAGCAGCGACGCGGCCACCCCCAGGCCCACGCCCAGCTCGATGCCGAGGCTCAGCGTAGCGAAGAAGGTGATCGCGAGCATCAGCGCGTCCGCGGGCTTGACCTTGAGCAGGCGCAGGAAGGTGCGCACGTCCACCAGCCCGAACACCGCCACCATCACGATCGAGGCCAGCACGGCCTTGGGCAGGAAGTAGAACAGCGGGGTGAGGAAGAGCAGGGTGAGCGCGACCACGCCAGCGGTGATGAGCGAGGCCAGCGGGGTGCGGCTGCCCGCCTGGGCGTTGACCGCCGTGCGGGAGAAGCCGCCGGTGACCGGGTAGCCGCCGAAGGCCGCCGCCCCCAGGTTGGCCGCGCCCAGGGCGATCAGCTCCTGGTTGGCGTCGACCCGGTAGCGGTTGCGGGTGGCGAAGGCCTTGGCCACCGAGATGGACTCCATGAAGCCCACCAGCGCGATCGCCAGCGCGGTCGGGGCCAGCGCGGTCCAGGTCTCGGCGTCGAGCGGCGGCAGGGCGGGGGCCGGCAGGCCGCTGGGGACCTCGCCCACGATGGCCACGCCAGCGTCCGCCAGGCCCAGCCCCCACACCGCGAGGCTGGCCGCACCCACGACCACCAGAGCACCGGGGAAGGCCGGCTTCCAGCGCTTGAGCGCCATCAGCGCGGCCATCCCGGCCACCCCGATGAGCAGGGTCACGGGGTGGATCTCCCCGGCCCGGGAGACCGCCTCCAGCGCGATCTCGTGGACGTGGTGGCTGCGCGCCAGGGGCACCCCCAGCAGGTGCTTGAGCTGGGAGAGCCCGATGATGAGCGCGGCGGCCGAGGTGAAGCCGCTGATGACCGGGTGGGAGAGCAGGTTGACCAGGAAGCCCAGCCGGGCGATGCCCATGCCGAGCTGGAGCACCCCGACCAGTCCGGCCAGCACGAGGGCCAGGGTGACGGGATCCCCGTGGCCGGCCTCGGAGAGCGCGGCGCTGCCGCTGGCGACCATGAGCGAGACCATGGCCACGGGGCCGACGGCGAGCTGGCGGGAGCTGCCCAGCAGCGCGTAGATCGCCAGGGGCACGGTGGAGGCGTAGAGCCCGACGATGGGCGGCAGCCCGGCGAGCATGGCGTAGGCCATCGCCTGGGGGATGAGCATGACCGCGGTGGTGATCCCGGCGGTGACGTCGCCGGGCAGGTTCTTCCGGTCGTAGCCGCGCATCCAGCGCAGCGCGGGCAGAGCGGTGGCGAGGCGTCCCATGAGGGTGCCCTCCTGGTGAGCTTGGGGTGCGCGATCAGGCGGTGGGGCGGGACTCCACGCTCCACTGCGCCATGCCGCCGGCCATCGAGACGACCCGGGTGAAGCCCAGGTTCTCGAGGATGTTGGCGGCCCGGCCGGAGCGCCCGCCGGAGCGGCAGATCGTCACCAGCGGGACGTCGCGGTCCCAGCCGACGGCGGCCTGATCGAGGATATCGAGGGGGACCAGCTCGGCCCCGGGGATGTGGGAGAGCGGCCCGGTGAACTCACCGGCGCCGCGCACGTCGATGAGGCGGTGCTGGCCGAGGGTCTCGGCGACCCAGGCCGTGGTGACCTCGGGCACGCCGGTGGCGGTGCGGGCGATGGGGGCCCAGGGGGTGGGCTCGGGGGCCGGCGAGAGGTCCTCGTCCCCGAGGAGCCCGCACTCCAGGTTGGCGGGCACGGCCACGTCGATGCGGGCGGGCTGGGCCAGCTTGAGGTCGGCCATGATGCCGACGAACTCGGCTTCGCTGCGGCCCCCGCCCAGGCGGGGGTTGTGGGCGCGCTCCTCGGCCACGGTGGTGACGGTGCGGCCCTGGTAGTCGTGCCCGGGGTAGAGCCGGGTGGCGTCGGGCAGGCTGAAGATCTTGTCGTGGACCGAAGCGTACAGCGTGTGGGCGTCGCCCTGCTGGAAGTCGGTGCGCCCGCAGCCCCGGACCAGCAGCGTGTCCCCGGTGAAGGCCATGCTGCGGTCGTCGGTCACATAGGTGACGCAGCCGTCGGTGTGGCCGGGGGTCGAGCGCACCTCCAGGGCGTGCTTGCCGAAGCGGATGGCGTCGCCGTCGTCCACCTGGATGTCCGCGCAGGGCGCGCCGCCCCGCCGGGAGACCACGCTGCGGCTGCCCAGGTGGTGCCGGAACAGCCCGGAGCTGGTGACGTGGTCAGCGTGGACGTGGGTCTCCAGGGTGTAGGCCAGGCTCAGGCCCAGCTCGGCCAGGAGCTGGCGGTCCCGCTCGAAGTGCTCACGCACCGGGTCGATGAGCACCGCCTCCCGCGTCTCGGGGTCGGCGAGCAGGTAGGTGTAGGTGCAGGTCTCGCGGTCGAAGAGCTGGCGGAATAGCATCGGGGACTCCAGGGACGATAGGCACGAGCATACGATGCAAGCGATGTGCCAGCCCAGGGATTGCTTTCGACCAGGGGTGATACAGAATATGTTTCAATACGAAACAAATATGTATCACTTTGAAACTGTCGTCACCCCCATCGCGCGGAGCAGCGCCGGGCGCAGCAGGGCCGCCACCCACAGCCCGATGGTGGACGCCACGATGAAGGCGACCGCCCCCATCGCGACGGCGATCCCCCAGGTGATCGGGTCGTCCTTGTGGAACACGCCGACCAGCCCGACGCTGGCGGCCAGGGGCACGGCGATGCCCCACAGGCAGGCCCAGGCCGCGGTGCCCCGGCTGATGCCCAGGGCCTGGCGCTGCTGCGCGGGGGGCAGCGCCTGCACCGAGGGCCCCAGGTAGCGGCGGGCGCGCTCCTCGGAGAGGGCCACGCTCAGCTCCTGGGCGAGGTAGCTGGCCGTGCTGTAGTTCACGTCCGCCTGGACGCGGCTCTCGGGGTGGCGGGCGGTGCGCAGCAGGTTGGCGGCCTCGTAGGCGGGGAACGACAGGGTCTGCGTCTCGCCCCGCGCCTGTACGGTGAGGGTGACGCGCAGCAGCTCGATCTTGAGGGAGAGGCCCTCCAGGTCGCCCCAGGCGGCGCTCCAGGCCGGACCCTCGGTGGCCTCCACGTTCAGGCCCGCGTCCGCGACCCGCAGCGTGACCGGCGCGCGCTGCCGCTCGCCCTCGATGACCAGCTCAGTCGATTCCATACTTCTTCCGCTTGCGCCAGAAGGTGGGCCTGGACATGCCCAGCAGCTCGGCGGCCTCGCCCACGTGCCCGCCGGTGTGCTCCAGGGCCAGGCGGATGCGGCTGGCCTCGTCCAGGGTGGAGGGCACCAGCTCGACGGGGGCCTGGATGGGCCGCTCGGGGCCGAGGCTCTCCCGGAACTCGGGGGGCAGGTCATGCAGGCGCAGCTCCGGGCCCCGGCCCACCGCGAAGGCGTACTGGACGACGTTGCGCAGCTCGCGCACGTTGCCGGGCCAGGGGTGGTCGAGCAGGGCGCGCATGGCCTCGGGCTGGACGCGGGCGATGCGGCGGGGCCCCTGGCCGTTCTGCAGCCGGATGAAGTGGCGCAGCAGCAGGTCGATGTCGCCCCGGCGGTCCCGCAGCGGCGGCAGGAACACGGGCACCACCCGCAGCCGGTACATCAGGTCCTCGCGGAAGCGCCCGGCCTTGACCTCGGCCCGCAGGGAGCGGTGGGTGGCCGCCAGGAAGCGGAGGTCGACCTGGACGGAACGGTCGCTGCCCACCGGCAGGAAGCTCTGCTCCTGGATGGCGCGCAGCAGCTTGGCCTGGAGGTCCAGCGGCAGCTCGGCGACCTCGTCCAGCAGCAGCGTGCCCCCGTCGGCGCGGCGCAGCAGGCCGGGGCGGTCCTTGGTGGCCCCGGTGAACGCGCCCCGCTCGTGCCCGAACAGCTCGGACTCCAGGAGCTGGGGGGAGAGCGCCGCGCAGTTCACCGCCAGGAAGGGGGCGTCGCGGCGGTGGCTCTCGGCGTGGATGGCGCGGGCGACCAGCTCCTTGCCGGTGCCCGACTCGCCCCGGATCAGCACGCTGGCGTCGGTCTCGGCGACGTTGCGGATGATCCTGAAGACCTGCTGCATCGCCGGATCCTGGGAGAGGATGCCGTGGAAGTCGTCCGGCAGCAGGGGGGGCTCGGCCTCGTGCTTGACCTCGGGGGCCTCGGCCTCGGGCCAGAGGATCTCGATGCCGCCGGCGAAGCTGCCGTCGGCGTCGAAGAAGGCCCGCGCGGTCTTGCGGACCCGCAGCGGCCCGCCGTCCTCGCGGTGCAGGGTGAGGGGCACGCCTTGGACCTGGCCATGCTGGGCGATGCCGCAGCCCTGCATGCAGGTGGCGCAGCGGTTGGCCTTGAGGCAGTGCTGACCCAGGATCTCGTCGGGGGGCAGCCCGAGCAGGCGCTCGGCGCCCTCGCTCCACAGGATGACGTTGCGGTCCGCGTCGACGGCGAACACCGCCGCGTCGGGCAGCAGGTTGGCGAGCGCGGCGAACGCATCCGGGGCCGAGACGTGGTGCAGCCAGCGGTGGAGGGCGTGTCGAGGGGTCATGGCGTCCGGTTAACCTGTTTCGCGAGAATCGTGCGTGAAATGTTTCACCGAATTGTGTGATATCGCACACCGCGCTGGGTCAGAGGTCCCAGGATCCTGGAATGACGGACGGATGATACCGAACCGCGCTGAATCCCGGACCGTGGCATTGGCTGCTGGGGGCGGCCCTCTTCACGTCAATTCGCCCCAAGCCGTCGAGGTTGCGGAAGCGCACCCCCGGCCAAGCGTTGACGCCAAGACGCCAACATGGCGGCTGCTGGTGCGCGCGGTGCTTGTCGCGACGAAATCCTTGGGTGGTGAACGAAGCCTCACCCATCCTTGAAGGAAGGGACCCCTCCTGGTCCCTTCCTTCGCTCGCCTTTGGCTCGCTGACCATCCTCCGGGGTCGCGCCCTACGGGCGCAGGGTGACCAGTCCACGGTTCATGGAGGGTCCGGATGAGAGGGCGGACAGCGCCGGATCGTCCACCCTCCCCCCAAGGTGGCACGCGGCTTGCTAGACTCTTCCCTCCCTGCTCTCCCTGAGGTCCATCATGGACGAAGCCACCGGTCGGCGCGAATGGGTGTACCCCGCCTGGGTCAAGGGCCACTTCCAGAACCTGCGGAAGTGGTCGTTCGTGGCCCTCCAGGCCTTCCTGTTCGTCACCCCCTGGATCCACCTGCGCGGGCACCAGATCATCCAGTTTGACCTGCCCGCGCGGCAGCTCCACGTCGCCGGGTCGATCTACAGCGCCCAGGACACCATCTTCCTGTTCCTGGTGCTGTTCTTCCTGGCCCTGCTGCTGTTCTTCGTGACCTCCCTGTGGGGCCGCATCTGGTGTGGCTACGCCTGCCCGCAGACAGTGTTCCTGGAGACCTGGGTGCACACCGTCGAGCGCTGGATCGAGGGGCACCGCGGCCAGCGCATGGCGCTGGACAAGGGCCCGTGGACCGCGCAGAAGGTGGGCAAGAAGGCCGCGAAGTGGACGATCTTCGCCGCGATCTCCGTGGTGATCTCCATGACCTTCGTGAGCTGGTTCGCCGGCACCCGCGCGCTGTGGACCGGCCAGGCCTCCACCGGCGCCTACGGGGCGGTGGCCTTCTTCGCCGGGGTGATGTTCCTGGACCTGGCCTGGTTCCGGGAGCAGTTCTGCAACTTCCTGTGCCCCTACGCCCGCTTCCAGGGGGTCATCGCCGGCCCGAACAGCCTGGTGATCACCTACGACGAGGCCCGGGGCGAGCCCCGCCGCCAGAAGGGCGTCAAGATCCCCAAGGAGCAGCTCGGGGCCTGCATCGACTGCAACAAGTGCGTCGCGGTCTGCCCCACCGGCATCGACATCCGGGACGGCTACCAGCTCGAGTGCATCGGCTGCGCCAAGTGCGTCGACGCCTGCACGCCCATCATGGCGAAGTTCAACCAGGAGACCCTGGTGCGCTACTCCACCGAGGTGGAGGAGAAGGGCGGCGAGACCTCGCTGGTGCGGCCCCGGCCGGTGCTCTACGCCGTGGGCCTCATCGTCACCGCCCTGGTGTTCGTGGGCCTGCTCGCCGCCCGCCACGAATTGGACGTCACCGTCAACCGCGCCCCCGGCAGCCTCTACACCGTCGACCCCGACGGCATGGTGCGCAACACCTTCATCCTGCAGGTGGGCAACAAGCAGTTCGTGGAGGCGCCCGCGGCCATCACGGTCTCCGTCGAAGGCCTCGACGACATCGAGGTCATCGTGCCGCCCGTGCAGCTCGCCACGGGCCAGTCGGTGAAGGTGCCGCTGGTGATCCGCCACGCCCACACCGACGACCTGCCGCGCACCGCGCCCCTCGACATCCGCGTGCGCAGCGACTTCGACGAGGTGGTCGTGAAGACGACCTTCAAGACGGACGCGGGGGTTGGGGGCTGAGGCTCACGACCCGTGCCTGACCTGCGGCCAGTACGCCCCCCAGTCGTAGTCCGGGGAGTTGTCCTCGGTGTGGCAGGCCACACAGGCCGCCGGGCCCTCGGGCAGCACCCCGTAGCCGGCGGCGGGGGCGTCGACGTGGTCGGAGCCGGGGCCGTGGCAGGCCTCGCAGCCGACCCCGCGCAGCCCCGGGTCCTGGGCGGCGCTGCGGAAGCCCCCCGGGTGCCCGAAGCCCACGGTGTGGCACCGGATGCAGGAGGGGTCGTAGGCCCTCTGCCGGCCCTGGAGGGTCTCGTAGGCGTGGCTGTGGGCGGTGCGGGACCAGACCTCGGCCTCGGCAGGGTGGCAGGCCCCGCAGGCCGCGCCGCCGACGTAGGTGGCGGTGGCCCGGCTGACCCCTTGGAAGGCGGGCAGAGGTGCGGCGGAGGGGTGGATGGGCGGCCCGCCCCGCGCCGGATCCCGGATGAGCGGCGTCGGCTCGAAGTCGGGCAGGGGCGGCGCCGGGCTGCGGGCGCAGGCCAGCACCAGCAGCGCCAGGGTCACTCCTTGTCCCCGTAGAGGGCCTTCTGCACCGCCTCCAGCTCGTCCCGGCTCGCGGTGACCAGCGCGGCCATCTCGGGGGCGTCGGGCACCTCGGGGTCGAGGTCGATGCGGCGGTCCACCACCAGGGCCCAGCCGTCGTCAGCGCGGGCGAGGCGCAGCTCCCCCAGGCGCATGGTCTGGTAGTGGGAGCGCAGCCACAGCGCGTCGCCCACCACGACGGGCTCATAGAAGCTGCGGTGCATGGCGGTGTCGATGACCACGTCCAGCTCGGGCACCGCCGCGGCCAGATCGCGGGCGATCTCGGGGCTCTGGTAGGCCATCAGCACCAGCAGGTCGACCTGGGGGGCCAGCTCCTGGAGGGCGGCCAGGCCGGGCGCGTAGGGGTCCTCCACCCGCAGGCCGCCGGTCTCGCCCAGGGTCGCCCCCCGGGCGGTGATGCCGGTGACGCCGATCTTGAGGCCCCCGCGCTCGACGATCCGCCACCGGGCCGGGGCCACCGCCCCCTCCCCCGCCGCGACGACGTTGGCCGAGACCGCCCAGGGCGGGGCGGCGTCCAGGGCGACGAGGCCGGGCAGGTCGTGGAAGGTCGTGTTCACCGCGTCGACCCCCACGGCCTCCAGCCCGGCGAGCATCCAGCGGTTCATGACGGGCACGTCGGGGCGCAGGCCCCCGTCGAAGTCCGTGGCGTCCTCCAGCCAGTAGCCCCCGTGCAGCACGAGGTCGGGGGTGCCGGGGTTCGCCGCGCGGGAGGCGTCCAGGTAGGAGCGCATCCGGGTGAGCGAGCCCCGCGGCCGGTTGGGGCAGCCGCAGGTCTCGATGCTGCCCTGGTGCTCGCCGCCGTAGAACAGCACCAGGTCCGCCGCGGCGGTGGACACCCGCGCGCTCAGCGGCCCCTCGGTGACCAGCTCGGCCTGGCCGGGCTCCCCGGCAGGGACCGGCGGCGGCGGGGGCGGCTCCTTGGGGGCGCAGGCGAGCAGCAGCAGGGTGAGCATCGGCGATCTCCAGGGGGACATCATGCCGGATGGAGCGCACCTCGGCGACCTGCGCAGCGCCTCAGGCGCAGGCTACCAGGTCGCGACCCGCGTCCAGCGCACCCCGGCGGGGCCCCGGCGCGCGCTGCGGATGCCCTCCTGGTCGGCGACCAGCACCTCGTCGGCCATGTCGTCGAACAGGCCGCACTCCACGACCCCCGGCAGGTTGCGGATCCGCGGGGCGAGCGACGCGAAGGTCTCCTCGAACCTGCAGTCCAGCATGACGTGCCCGTACTCGGTGATCACCGGGCCGTCCTTGCCGCCGGTGCAGGGACGCAGGGTCACCTCGGAGGCCCCCAGGCGCTGGAGGCCCCGGGTCACCGCGGCCACGGCCTCGGGGAAGACCTCCACCGGCACCGGGAAGCGCGCCCCCAGCCGCTCCACCAGCTTGGAGTCGTCCACCAGGATGACCAGCCGCTCCGCCGCGCCGGCCACCATGCGCTCCCGCAGGATCGCGCCGCCCCGCCCCTTGATGAGGTTGAGGTCGGGATCCACCTCGTCGGCGCCGTCGAAGGCCAGGACCAGGGGCCCCGGCGGGGAGCGCAGCACGTCGATGCCCGCCGCGACGCACACCGCCTCGCCCTCCAGCGAGGACACCACCGCCCGCACCCGCAGGCCCTCCTCCTGGACCCGCCGAACGACGGCCTTCAACGCCGCCTGCACGCTGCTGCCGCTGCCGACGCCGATCACCGCCCCGTCGGGGAGCTGGCCGGCCAGGTACGCGCCCACGCGGGCCTTCAGCTCGGGTTGGCTCAGTTGCGCCATGGGGACCTCCAAGGGGCGCCGAGGTAAGCCGTCCCGCGACCGCCAGCAAGGGGCGTTTCCGTGACGCCACCGGCCCGACCCGCTGCTACGATGGCGCTGGAGAGAGGCCGGAGGGCAGGATGCAGCACCGAACCATCGCCCTGGGGTTGTTGCCGCTGGTGGTCGCCGGCTGCATCGACACCCAGATCGTCCGCAAGACCAGCGACCCCACCGCCCACATCAGCAGCCATGTTGACGGCGACGGGGTGCTGGCGGGCGTGCCCCAGGCCTTCTCGGGCTGGGTGGACGACGCCGAGACCGCCCAGGAGGCCCTGCGGGTCACCTGGAGCACCAACACCCGCGTCCTCTGCGAAGAGACCACCGCCGAGCCCGACGGCGCCACCGCCTGCGAGGCCGCGCTCCTGGAGGGCGAGGAGCGGGTCACCCTGGAGGTCGTGGACACCGACGGCGGCTGGGCCAGCGACACCGTCTTCCTCGTCGTCGAGCGCGGCGAGGCCCCCTACGCCGAGATCCTCTCCCCCGAGAGCGGGGACACCTTCCTGGTGGACGAGCCCATCCCCTTCATCGGCTATGTGTCCGATGAAGACGACGTCATCGCCGACCTGGTCGTCCACTGGGAGAGCGACCTCGACGGCCCGCTGAGCCTGCCCGGTGTCGCCGACGGCAACGGCCTGACCCAGGGCGACACCTTCCTGAGCGAGGGCGCCCACACCATCACCCTCTGGGTCGAGGACCCCGCCGGTCAGCAGGGCGCGGACAGCATCGCCATCCTGGTGGAGCCCTGCGAGGCCCTCACCTTCTACGAGGACAACGACGGCGACGGCTACGGCGCGGTGCCCGTCGAGGCCTGCGAGCAGCCCCCCGGCACCGTCGTCGACGGCGGCGACTGCGACGACGACAACGCCCAGGTCAACCCCGGCTACGAGGAGATCTGCGACGAGCTGGACAACGACTGCGACGGCGAGATCGACGAGGACGACGTCTGCAACCCCGAGGACTGCAACGGCCTCGACGACGACGAGGACGGCCTGGTGGACGAGGGCTTCGACACCGACGGCGACGGCGTCATCCGCTGCTGCGACGCCACCGCGCCCTTCTTCGTCACCCGGGACTCCGCCACCGCGCTCCGGGACCACGTCAGCGACGGCAACGGCGGCTTCACCACCGCCCTCGAACCGCTCATGGAGTCCTCCGTCAGCATCGCCGCCCGCGCCATCGTGGACATCGACGGCGACGGCCTGCTGGACGTGCTGGTCTCCGACGCGAACCAGGACCACTACGTCGTCTCCTGCGACCAGGGCGAGTGGGTGTCGACCTGGACCTACACCTTCTCCCTGGGTCCGGTGACCTGGGGCGACCTGGACAACGACGGCTGCGTGGACGCGGCGGGCTACGACATCAACACCAGCAGCTACGCCACCGGCACGGGCGAAGGCGTGACCTGGCTGGGCGACTGCGCCGGCGGGTTCACCGAGGTGCGCAACGCCTACAGCGCGGCCCAGATCATCGGGGCCTGGGGCGAGCCGCGGGCGGTCAACACCGCCGATCTGGACGGGGACGGCAACCAGGACATCTACCTGGGCGAGTACGCCAGCGGCGGCGCCTCCACGCTGGAGGCCTACTTCTACCTGGGCTACGGCGACGGCACCTTCGGCACCTACACCCGCCCCTTCACCATCCCCAGCCAGCCGCAGAACACCGCGTGGATGGCGGACGTGGACGTCGACGGCTGCGAGGACTGGGTCGGCGGCTCGGACGACGACGGGGACGCGGGCGCGGTGTACCTGGCCCTGGGCAACTGCGACGGCACCTTCGACACCCCCTACAAGGTCCTCGACGCCTGCTCCTCGACCTCGGGGAGCTGCTACGGCTCGGGCATGAGCTCCCTCTACGACTACGACGGCGACGGCGATCCCGACCTGCTCACCGGCCTGGACCTCGTCTCCGGGTCGAGCTGGCAGGTGGCCTACTGGGAGAACCTGGGCGGCTTCTTCGGACCGCCGTCGGTGGTGGTGCCCTCCAGCGCGGTGTACTCGGCCGCGGCGCTCTCGCCGCTGCACTGAACCCGACTCCCTGTGCAGAACCTGCACAACTTCGCCATCCCCTTCGCGCGCGCGTCGGGTATCATGGCCCTCCAACCGCGCATGGGAGGGCAGGATGTCCCATCGAACCGTCGGCTTGGTGGTCGTGCTCCTGGCGGGGGGCTGCGTCGACACCCAGATCGTCCACAAGAACAGCGACCCCACCGCCCACATCAGCAGCCACGTCGACGGCGACGGGGTGATGGCCGGGGTCCCCCAGACCTTCTCCGGCTGGGTGGACGACAGCGAGACCGCCAAGGAGGCCCTGCGGGTCACCTGGAGCACCAACACCCGCGTCCTCTGCGCAGAGACCACCGCCGAGCCCGACGGCGCCACCGCGTGTGAGGCCGCGCTCCTGGAGGGTGAGGAGCGGGTCACCCTGGAGGTCGTGGACGGCGAGGGCGCCTGGGCGGACGACACGGTCATCCTGGTCGTCGAGCGCGGCGAGGCCCCCACCGCCGAGATCCTCACCCCGGAGAGCGGCGACACCTTCTTCGTGGACGATCCCATCGGCTTCATCGGCCTCGTCGCCGACGATGACGACGACCTGGCCGACCTCGTCATCACCTGGGAGAGCGACCTCGACGGCATCCTGAGCCTGCCCGGCGTGCCCGACGGCAACGGCCTGACCCGGGGCGACACCTTCCTGAGCGAGGGCACCCACACCATCACCCTCTGGGTCGAGGACCCGAGCGGCCTGCAGGGCGCGGACAACATCGCCATCCTGGTGGAGCCCTGCGCGGCGCTGACCTTCTACGAGGACAACGACGGCGACGGCTACGGCGCGGTGCCCGTCGAGGCCTGCGAGCAGCCCCCCGGCACCGTCGTCGACGGCGGCGACTGCGACGACGACAACGCCCAGGTCAACCCCGGCTACGAGGAGATCTGCGACGAGCTGGACAACGACTGCGACGGCGAG
>JACKEV010000011.1 GCA_020632795.1 Alphaproteobacteria bacterium | reverse complement strand
CCCTGGAGGATGAAGGAAAGGATACTCATCAGGCTCCCAACGAATCCTACGAAACCAAGTGCAGCCTGAACGCCGTTCTGAAGCATAAGTAAAATAGAACCTGTGATAAGCAAGGAGACCACTGGGACGAAGATCCTCCCAGAAACAGTCCAGCGTCGAAAGACCTTCACGGCTTTTGCTACAGGCGGGCTCTCTGTTAGATTTCGATACAGATAGTCCTGTTCGTGTAGCAGTGCATGAATGAGTACCTTCTTACCAGGTTCGGAGTATATCTTGATAATGTCAAACGCGTATACGCGGAGAAGTTCGAGCGACAGACAGGTGGTCGTGACGTCGACAAGAAGGTGCTTCTTCAGCGCGGTCACGTCCAGAACCATATCTACAGGTTTGTGTCGATTTTTCAGTTCGGACAGATACTCAGCGAGTTTGCCGAGTGGAACGGACCTCGCAGAGCATCCACCTCGATTCACCTTCTCCAAGGCCCGGGCATAGCGCTCGAGTTGGCTGGCCTCCACACTTTGGAGCGATTCTTGAACGCCATTATGAGCAATATAGAACCCATTTGCAAGCGCTTCGAGTTGGGCCAGAACGGTGATCTGAACTCGAGTTGCCAACTTCTCCTCAATGCCCTCCTTGCCACCATCCTGAGGATAATTGTGGTCTGAAATCACTACAAATTCTACGGATGTTACGCCAAGATTTTCAAAACAGTGTATCAAGGTGTTGACATAGGGGTCTGTCGCACGCGATGTGACGAAGATGATGAGCTTGGCTGAGTTCATGGGGTTGTCCCCGCGATGATGAAGCAACTCTTTCCTGAGAGTTTAGCCCTATGAAGGGCCATGTAAGCCTCCGCAGGGCACGCGCCAACGCCTATGCTGAGGGTGCGACCGGCAAGTCTTTGGTATTCATCTTGTATGTGAGTCAGCAGTTCAGGAGTCACCGAAGCCTCATGTACAACGGCACAAACATCATCTCCACCAGCGAAGATGACAGAGCCCCTCATCTGGTCCTCTATCACTGAACAGACGAAGCGACGGGCTGCCGACACGTTGGCATGAAATTCCCGAGTTTTGGCCAGATCGTTGTTTAGCAGCGCAAGCCTGAGGACGGAGCCAACGTCGTCGCCGTCCGCGAGAAGGTACAGCGTCGGTTCTTGATTCATCTGGGACTCCTCATACAACCTACGGCATGATAACCACCTCGGCTCCTGTTGGCGGCGATGCTGCTTGGCAGCGGGTAGATCAACGCAGACCGGTCAGGGGAGGCCGACATTCGCCACCGCCTCCACCGCCGCCCCCACCTGCAGCACCCGCGCCTCTCCGTCCCGTGGGCCCACGAGCTGGAGCCCCACCGGGAGGCCGCGCCGGTCCAGGCCGCAGGGCACCGAGAGCGCGGGCAGGGCCAGCAGGCTGACCAGGTACGTAGGCGCCACCCAGTCGATGTGGCTGCGCATGGGGGTGTTCCCGATGTGGGTTGGAGGACCGCTGTCGACCGGGAACGGGGGAACCGCCACGGTCGGGGTGGCCAGCACGTCCACCTGCTCGAAGAGGCGGGTGACCGACCGCATCATGCGTCGCCGCGCACGCCGGGCGCGGGCGACGGCCTCGGGCCTCAAGCCCAGACCGTAGCGGATGTTCCCCGCCACGTCAGGGCCGAGCAGCTCCAGCCGGTCCAGCAGCGGCAGGTGCTGCTCCACCATCCACAGCCCCCGCAGCACCGCGAAGGTGTCGTGGTCGTCCTGCAGGCCGGGGTCCACCTCGATCACCTCGACCCCGAGGCGGGCGAGCGCGTCCTCGGCGACCGCCACCAGGGAGGGGTCCACCCCGCGGCCGCTCAGGTCCGGGCACCAGCCCACGCGCAGGTCTTCCGAGATGCCGATGTCCACGACCTCACGGAAGGCGCGTCCGCCAAGGGGGCGGCCCCGGGGGAGGGGGTCCCCGGCGATGGCGTCGAGCATCAGCGCAACGTCGGCGACCGTTCGCCCCATCGGCCCGCTGACCTGCAGGTCATCCCCGAGCAGCGGCCCGGTGGGCACCAGGCCCGGGGAGGGGCGCAGGCCCACCACCCCGCAGAACGCGGCGGGGATGCGCAGGCTGCCCCCCATGTCGGTGCCCTCAGCGAGCGCGATGAGGCCCGAGGCCAGGGCCGCCGCGCCCCCGCCCGTCGAGCCCCCCGGACTCAGGTCTGTGTTCCATGGGTTGCGGGTGGGCCCGAACACCGGGTTGTTGGTGTGGCCGCCGCAGGCCAGCTCCGGGGTGTTGGTCTTGCCCACGATGACCGCGCCGGCCGCGCGCAGCCTGGCCACCACCGGGCCGTCTGTGTCGGGGACGTGGTCTGTGAACAGTGGGCAGCCGTAGGTGGTCCTCACCCCGGCGACCGGGGTGACGTCCTTGATGCCCACCGGCAGGCCACACAGAGGGCCGCCCTCGCCCCGGCGCAGGGCCTCCCGGGCGGCGAGGGCCTGGTCCCGCGCGGTGGGGTCCAGGGTGACCACCGCGTTGAGGGCGGGGTTCTGGGCCTCGATGGCGGCGAGGGTGGCCTCCAGCAGCTCCACCGGACACAGTCGGCCGTCGCGCAGCGCGGCGGCGAGCGCGACGGCGGGAGACTGGAGGTTCACGCCTGCCGCTGGCGCCAGGCCTCGGTGCGCGCCAGCATGTCGGCGTAGCCGGGGCCCCGGTCGATGAGGGGCAGCGATCCGGTGCGGGCAGCGCGGCGCTCGGCCCGCAGGGCAGCGGTGGCCCCGGCGTCCACCTCGACGCCCTCATCCGACACGAACACCACCCCGTAGTCCTCGGTCGCGGCCTGCCGGGACACCAGACCCTGGTGCACGTCCTTCGCCACCCGCTCGGGCTCCCGCTCCAAGGGGTCTCCCCAGCCGCCGCCGCCGGTGGTCACGATGCGGACCAGCGCCCCCTGCTCCAGGGGGTGGCCGTCGACCAGACCGTCCAGGGTGTCCGCCTCTCGGGTGGGGTTGATGATGGTCTGGTAGGGGGCGCCCGCGCTGCCGCCGTTCACCCCGTAGCAGCCCAGGCGCACCCGGTCGGCGGTCAGGATGAGCCGCGCGGGGACGAGCAGACGCACGTCCTTCTCGTAGCCCAGGCCACCGCGCCGCTGGCCGGGGCCGCCGGAGTCCTGGCGCAGGCCCAGCTTCTCGATGACGACCGGGAAGCGGGTCTCGGCGAACTCGGCGGGCTGGTTGCGGCTGTCGGGCACGATGTGGATGACGTCGCTGCCGTCCTCGTACCAGCGCCCGCCGCTGCCGCCGCCCAGCACCTCGCGCCACAGGAAGAAGCGCCCGTCGGGGTCGTGACCGTGCAGGCCCCAGTACCGGATGGTCTCCTGATCGGCGGGCATGCGGGCGCCCTCCACCGCGTGGGCCACCGCCCCGGCCAGCAGCCCCATCGAGCGAAGCAGCACAAAGGAGCGCGCGTTGGTGGCGGCGGGGAACTCGGGGCTGATCAGCGAGCCCTTCTCGGGGAAGATGACGTCGATGATCTCGCAGATGCCCTCATTGACGTTCAATTCGGCGGCCCGCTCGGGGGTGTCGGCGAGGCTGCGCAGCACCGGCGCCACCCACTTGATGAGGAAGCGCCCGTCGGCGTAGTCCGCCGGCCAGTTGATGGGCCCGGCGGCCTGGGGGTCGGTGCCCCGGAAGTCGAGGGTGATCTTCTCCGGCGTCTTGGTCATCCTGAGCCGCAGGGCGTGCAGGCGCGGCTCGCTGACCCCGTCGTGCTCGACGTAGTCCTCCCACTCCACCACACCGTCGCGGATCTTGGGGAAGATCTCGCGCAGGAAGGTGTCGCGGCAGCGGTCCAGGATGGCCTGGAAGCAGGCGAGCGTCGTCTCGGCGCCGAAGCGCTCGAACAGCGCCGCGATGCGGCCCGCGCCCATGCGACAGGCGGCGATCTCGCTGTCGATGTCGGCGGCGACGCT
Source organism: Alphaproteobacteria bacterium (assembly GCA_020632795.1). GTDB lineage: Bacteria > Myxococcota_A > UBA796 > UBA796 > CAJQPC01 > JACKEV01. Next base: position 563,593 of record JACKEV010000011.1, on the reverse strand, counting down.
CTCAGGCAGCCGGGTGTTGCGACAGATGATGCGGAAGGCGGCCTCGTTGCGGACCCCGGCGTCCTCCAGCTTGATCGGAGGGATCATCAGCCCCTCCTGGAAGCAGGTGACCGCCGTGCCGGGCATGGAGCCGGGCACCGCCCCGCCGATGTCGTCGTGGTGGCCGAAAGCCTGGACGAAGGCGACGACCTGGCCGTCGTACAGCACGGGGACGGTCGTGCACAGGTCGGGCAGGTGCCCGATGCTGCCCTCGGAGAGATACACGTCGTTGAAGAAGTAGACGTCTCCCTGCTTCATCTGCGACAGCGGGAAGTCGCGCACGACCGGGTCCACCATCGCCGAGTAGCTGCGGCCGGTGAGCTTGCGACAGCGGGCGTCGTGGATGCCCACCCGGTAGTCGTGCTGGTCGCGGATCATGGGACTGCGGGAGGTCCGCTCGATGGCGGCCTCGACCTCCCGCTCGATGGAGTTGAGGGCCTCCTCGACGATGCGCAGGACGATGGGATCGACGGCCATCAGGCACCTCCCTTGCGGATGATCAGGATGCCGTGGGGATCGACCTCGGCGCGCTGGCCGGGGAACACCACGGTGGTGGAGCCGAACTCCTGGATGACGGCGGGGCCGTCGACGGTGAGGCCGCCGGGCAGCCGCGCGCGGTCGTAGATGGGCGTGTCGACGGGGCCGCCGTCGAACCAGACCGCCCGGGTGCCCAGCCGCGCGACGTCCAGGCCGCCGTCGGTGGGGGCCTCGGCGGCCAGCGCGGGGCGCTCGATGCGGCCGAAGCCCGAGACGGCGAGGTTCACGATCTCGACGGGCTGCTCCCCGGCGTAGTGGTAGCCGTAGGCCCGCTCGTAGGCGGCGTGGAAGCGGCGCACGATCTCGGCGACCACCTCGGCGTCGACGGGCCCCGGGGGCGCGTCCACCCGCAGCTCGCTGGCCTGCCCTTCGTATCGAATGTCGGCGTGCCGCACGAGGTGCCGCCGGTCGGCGGGCACGCCGTCCCGGGCCAGCACCGCGTCGGCCTCGGCCTCCAGCTCCGTGAAGATGGCGCCGACCTCGACGGGGTCGATGCTGTCCTCGGGCATCACCCTCGTCCGGATGTGATCGGTGATCCAGTCGACGCTCAGCAGCCCGAAAGCGGAGAGGTTCCCCGGGTTCGGGGGCACGATGCACGCGGCCATGCCCAGCAGATCCATCACGGCGGCCGACTGTGCGGGGCCGGAGCCGCCGAAGGACAAGAGCGCGAACGAGCGCGGATCGATGCCCCGCTTGACCGTGATCTGTCGGATGGCGTTGGCCTGGGACCAGTTGGCGATCTCGATGATGCCGGCGGCGAGGCGCTCGACGGTCAGATCCCCGCCCAGGGACGCGGCCAGCCGGGCCAGCCCCTCACGGGCGCGGTCCACGTCCAGGGCCAGCCCGCCGCCGATGAGGGAGGGGGGGATGCGGCCCAGGACCACGTTGGCGTCGGTGATGGTGGGCTCGTCGCCGCCGTTCGGGTAGCACATCGGCCCGGGGACCGCGCCCGCGCTCTTGGGGCCCACCCGCAAGGCCCCCGAGGCGTCCCGCCAGGCGATGGAGCCGCCGCCGGTGCCCACGGTGACGATGTCGATCATCGGGAGCTTGACCGGGAAGCGGCCCACCGAGCCGTTGGTGGTCAGGTGGGGCTGGCTGCGCTCGATGAGGCAGACGTCCGTGCTGGTGCCGCCAGCGTCCAGGCTGACGAGGTCGCGGAAGCCGGCCAGCTCGGCGATGACCGCCGCGCCCAAGGCGCCCGCCGCCGGCCCGCTCAGGGCGGTGGCGATGGGCCGGTCGGCGACCTGCTCGGCGGAGATGACGCCGCCGTTGGACTTCATCACCAGGAAGGGGCGCCCCTCCAGCCCGCCGTCCTGGATCTGCGACAGCCGGTGTCGCACCTGTCGCATGTATCGCGACATCACCGGCTTGACGTAGGCGTCCACCAGGGTGGTCATGGTGCGCTCGTACTCCCGATACTCGGGCAGCACCTCATGCGACAGGGAGATGACGAGGCCCGGGGCCTCCTGAAGCATGATGTCACGGACCCGCCGCTCGTGGTCTCCGTTGGCGTAGGCGTGGATGAGGCACACCCCCACCGCCTCGATGCCGCGCTCCTGGAAGAAGCGGGCGGCGGCGCGGGCGCTGTCCTCGTCCAGCTCGCGCAGCACCTCGCCCTTGTAGTTCAGCCGCTCGTCGATCTCGGTGACGAGGTCCAGGGGCACGATGCGGTCGGGTTTCACCCAGAAGTAGGAGTTGCCGTAGCCCTCGGGGACCGACTGGCGCGCGATCTCCAGCACATGCCGGAAGCCGCGGGTCACCACCAGCCCCAGGGCGGAGAAGCGCTCCTCCAGCAGGGCGTTGGTGGCCACGGTGGTGCCGTGGCACAGGGCGATGACGTCTTCAGGTGTCGCATCCAGGTGTCGCAGGATTTCTGCGACACCGTTCGCGAGCCCGCGCGAGGGGTCGTCGGGGGTGGAGGGGACCTTGGTGACGGACACCGCGCCGCTCTTCGCGTGAACGGCCACGATGTCGGTGAAGGTCCCGCCTGTGTCGATGCCGATCCGGTAGGCCATGGGCTCCTCAAGGGTGTCGGGCGGTCAGCCGCCGGTGTGTTCGGAGAGGATGTGGAGCAGCTTCGCCGGGGAGAGCGGCACGTCGCGCAGCTCCAGGCCGTCGATGCCGAGGGCGTCCTCCACCGCCTGCACGAACACCGCCGCGCCGGGGATGGCCCCGGCCTCGCCCGCGCCCTTGACCCCCAGGGGGTTCAACGGGGAGCGGGTCTCCTCGTGGCCCACGTCGATGGGGGGGATGTCCTGGGCGGTGGGCAGCATGAAGTCGTGCAGGTTGTTGTTCAGGATGCGGCCCTGCTCGTCGAAGTCCAGCTCCTCGTACCAGGCGTTGCCCAGGCCCTGGGCGACGCCGCCGTGGACCTGGCCCTCCAGCAGCAGGGGATTCAGCACGGTCCCGCAGTCGTGGACCACGACGTACTTGCGGGTCTGCACCTGGAGGGTCTCGGGGTCGACCTCGACGATGGCGGCGTGGATGCCGTTGGCGGTCGCGCCCCGGGGCGGGCCGAAGTAGGCGGTGGCCTCCAGCCCGGGCTCTGTGCCTGGTTCGACCGCGCCGCGCAGCGGGTTGGCCAGCGCAGCCAGCTCGGAGAGCATGTAACCCTTGTCGGGGTGGTTGTGGATGAAGGCCCGACCGCCGCTCACCTCGACGTCCTCCTCCAGGCAGCGGAGCAGCTTCGCGGCCAGGGCGACGACCTTCTGTCGCACCTGCTGGGCGGCGGCGTAGCAGGCGTTGCCCGCCACCACCGCCCCGCGGCTGGCGAACGTGCCGGTGCCCCAGTGGAACCGTGTGGTGTCGCCCGTCGTGATGTCGACGTCCTGGAGGCTCAGGCCCAGCGGCTCGGCGACCACCTGGGCGAGGGAGGTGTAGTGCCCCTGACCCTGGGTGCCCACGCCGGTGGCCACGCTGACCCGCCCGGTGGACTCCACACGAACCCGGGCGCCCTCGTAGGGGCCGATGCCGGTGCCCTCGGTGTAGCAGACCAGGCCCAGCCCCAGGTGGCGACCCTCGGCGCGGGCGGCGGGCTGCTCGTTCCGGATGAAGTCGTCGTAGCCGATCATGTCCAGGGCCTTGTCCAGCACAGGCTCGACGTCGCCGGAGTCGTAGACCAGAGGGGCGAAGTCCTGGTAGATCAGCTCATTGTCGTACGGATAGTGCTCGGGGCGGATCAGGTTGCGGCGGCGGATCTCCGCGCGGTCGATGCCCAGCTCGCGGGCGGCGAAGTCGAGCAGGCGCTCGATCACGAACACGCCGTGCTGGCGGCCCGCGCCCCGGTAGGGGGTCACCAGCACGCGGTTGGTGAACACCACCTTGAACTCACTGTAGTAGTTGGGGATGTTGTACTGCCCCAGCAGCGTGCACTGTGAGTTGATGGGGATGGTCAGCCCGTAGCTGTTGTAGGCGCCCGAGTCGTGCAGGAACACGTCCTTCACGCCCAGGATGACGCCGTCCTTCGTCAGCGCGATCTCGCTGTCATGGATCTGGAGGCGCTCCTGGGTGGTGGCGCCGAAGTTCTCGCGGCGGTCCTCGATCCACTTGACCGGCCGGCCGAGCTGCCTGGACGCCCAGGGGACCAGGATCTCCTCCGGATAGAACATCATCATCTTGGGGCCGAAGCCGCCGCCGATGAAGGGCGCGACCACCTGCACCTGGCTCTCCGAGAGGCCCAGCATGCCGGCCACGCCGTTGCGGATGGGGATGGGCGCCTGGGTGGTGTCCCAGATGCGCATCACGCCGCCCTTGGCGTCCCACTCGGCCACCACGCCCCGGTTCTCCAGGGCTGCGGCGACGCCGCGATCGTATCGGAAGCGCCGCTTGAGCACCACCGGGGCCTCGGCCAGGGCGGCCTCGTAGTCCCCCTTGGTCTGTACCACATGGGAGGCGAGGTTGTTGGGCAGGTCCTCGTGGACCCGGGCCGCGTCCCGCTCCAGGGCGGCCTCCAGATCCAGCACCGCCGGCAGGGGCTCCAACTCCAGGACGATGTCCTCCAGGGCGTCCTCGGCCACGTAGCGGCTGGTGGCGATCACCATCGCCACCGGCTCGCCCATGTGCCGCACCTTGTCCTTGGCCAGGGGCACGATGGTGCGCTGCACGAAGTAGATGTCTTCGATGGGGGGCGGGGGCACGAGCAGGGGGCCGGGGCCCCACAGCGCTCCGAGGTCGTCGGCGCCGTACACCGCCACGACGCCATTGCGGGCGCGGGCGCGGGACAGGTCCAGGCGCTTGACGCGGGCGTGGCCCACCGGGCTGCGCAGGAACGCGGCGTGCAGCATGCCCGGCAGGTCGACGTCGTCGGTGAACAGGGCGCGGCCGGTCAGCAGACGGGCGTCCTCACGGCGGGGGAGGCGCTGGCCGATCAGTCGGGACATGGCTCAGCCCTCCTCGGCGGACAGCGCGATGGCGCGCTGCACGGCCTTGACGATGTTGTGGTAGCCCGTGCACCGGCACAGGTTGCCGGAGATGGCCTGCCGGATGTCCGCTTCGGTGGGGGAGGGGTTCTGCTCCAGCCAGGGCAGCAGGGTCATCAGCAGGCCCGGCGTACAGTACCCGCACTGGAGGCCATGCTCCAGGTGGAAGGCCTGCTGGAGGTGGTGCAGCTTGAGGCCGCCCTCCGGGGTGGGGGTGGCCAGGGACTCGACCGTGTCGACCTTGCAGCCATCGACCTGTACCGCGAACAGCAGGCAGCTCCGCACGGGGGCGCCGTCCAGCAGCACCGTGCAGGAGCCACAGACGCCGTGCTCGCAGGCGACGTGGGTGCCGGTGAGCCGGAGATCGTGTCGGATGACGTCCGAGAGCAGGCGCCGGGGCTCGACGTGCACGGTCACGGCGCGCCCGTTGATCTCGAAGGAGACCGCGAGGGTGTCGGAGGTGGGGTCCATGCGGTGTCCTCTCAGGCGGCGCGCGCGGCGGCCTGGGCCAGCGCGCGGCGGGTGAGCACGGAGACGAGGTGGCGGCGGTAGCGGGCGTCGCCGTGGACGTTCTCGTAGGGGTCGACCTCCCGCCCGGCGGCGGCGGCGCGCCCGGCCTCGGCGAAGGCCGCGTCGGAGGGGGCCTGGCCGGTGAGGGCCTCCAGCCCCTCGGCCCGGATGGCCCGGGGCGCGGCCCCCGCGATGGTGGCCTCGGCGCGGTCGATGGCGCCGTCGTCGCGCAGGATCACCCGCGCGGCCACCGCCACGACCGGCACGCCGCTGGCCCGTCGGCAGACCTCCAGGAAGGCGGCTCCGCTGTTGACGGGCGCCGCGGGCAGCGTGACGTCCACCAGCAGCTCATCGGGATCGAGGGTGTTGCCGGCGCCGGTGAAGAAGTCGTCGGCGGCGATGGTGCGCGCCCCCCGCACCGAGCGGGCCCGCAGGGCCGCGCCCAGCAGGAGCGCGACCGCCGGCAGCTCGGCGTGCCGGTCCGCCTGGGCCAGGCTGCCCCCGAAGGTGCCCCGGTTGCGGACCTGGGGCCAGCCGATCCAGGAGACGGCCTCGGCGACGATGGGCTGGCGGACCTGCACGTCGCGGCTGTGTTCGACCGCCGCCTGGCGCGCCATCGCGCCGATGACCAGCCCGCCGCCGGTGGGTGCGTCGATGCCGTCGAGCCCGGGCACCCGGTTGATGTCGATGAGCACGCCGGGGTGGGCGACGCGGGCGTTCATCGCCGGGACGAGGCTCTGGCCGCCGGCCAGGATGCGGGCGGTGGCCCCGTAGCGCGCCAGCAGCTCCAGGGTCTCCTGGACCGTTCCCGGACGGGTGTATCGGAAGGGGGGTGGCTTCATCGGCCCTCCGAGGGGGTGGGAGCCGCGAACTCTAACAGATGGGGCCCCTCAGCCGCGAGAAACCAGCGCCGCGCCCGCCACGGCCAGCGCCGCGCCGGCCACCCGGGGCAACGTCGCCGGCCGCCCCTCCACCAGGGCGTCCCAGGCCAGGCTGGCGACCATCTGCCCGGCCACGACCAGCACGAACACGGGCGCGGCGCCGAACCGGCTGATCGCCCAGGGCACGCCGGTCACGATCACGCAGCCCAGCATCCCCGGGAAGATGAACCACCACGCGCTGGCATCCAGCGACGGATGTGGTGAGAAGAACGCCGGGAATCGCTGGGGAGCGCTGCGGACCAGCAGCATCACGGCGGTGGCGGAGGCCAGCAGCACGGTGGCGTTGAGGACCACCGCGGCGCTCAGGCCCCAGCGCTCTCCGACCGCGCGGTTGAGCACCCCCTGCCCGACGATGGCGAACCCCAGCAGCAGGGGAGAGAGCTGAATCAGGCGCATGGTCGCTCCAGGGCTTGACGCGAGGGAGCCCATCTTACGCTCCCTGTGTCCGTCCGGGGCCCGTTGACACCCCCCCGGCGCGCCGGTAGCATCGCCGCCATGACCGAACCGTCCAAAGAGGCGCTCCAGGAGAAGCTCGACGCCCAGCTCCAGGAGCTGGAGAAGGCCCGCGCCGAGGTCGCGGCGGCCGAGACCGAGGTCAACGCCGCCGAGGTCGAGCTGAAGCGCCAGGCCAAGGAATACGAGCAGGCCCGCGCCGAGCTGGACGCCGCCGAGGCCCGGGTCGCCGAGGCCCGCAAGAAGGTGGAGCAGCTCTCCGCCGACCACGACACCGAGGCGGGTCGGGTCGATGCCCTGCGCGCCGAGGTCGAGCGCCTGGAGTCCGAGCTGGCCGACCAGGAGAAGCTGCTGGAGGAGCGCCGGGCCGAGCAGGAGCGCGTCAACGCCGAGCTGGCCGACCTGGATCAGCAGATCGCGAAGCTCGAGGCCGAGGAGCGCGAGCTGGACGACGAGATCGCGTCCCTGGAGGCTGAGCTGGCGGAGCAGGAGGCGGCCCTCCAGCGCATCGACGCCGAGCTGGCGGCCCTCGACGACGGGGCCTGAGCGTCGCCATGAGCGAGGCGCTCGCCGGGCTGCTGCGCACCCTCTCACCGGGCGAGCCGGTGCATCGGCTGCTCTCGGTGGTCCTGCGGGGCGACGGGCCAGCCGAGGCGACCCTTCTGGGCGGATCGCTCCCCGAGGTGCCCGCGCTGGGGGCGCCCGGCGAGCGGGCCCTGCGCGCCGCCGCGCTGCTGGACCACGGCCCCCACTTCTCCGGGCCCGCGTCCGCCCCCCGGGCCGCGCTCGACCTGTTTGAGGCCCACGAGGAGTGGGCCTCGGGCATCGAGGAGCTGGAGCGGGGCCATGCCCGAGACGTCGCGCAGCGCATGGCCGGCCTGGCCCTGTGCGCGGAGGCGTTGTTCACCGGGGCGCCCCAGGCGCGGGTGCAGCAGCTCCGGGACCACCCGGCCGGCCGCGCCGCCCTGACCTGGATCGCGGCGATCGAGGTCGCCCTCGCGTTCACGAGCTGGGACGAGCTGCCCCGGGACTGGGCCCCCACCGCGATCCTGAGCGCCCACGGGGATCCGGGGCCCTTCGCGGCGCTCGTGGGAGATGACGCGGCGCACCAGGGCGTCCTGCAGGCCCTCGCGCAGGCCCTGGACGTCACCGCCGCCCAGTGCGCGGACATCGCGAAGGTCCTCGCGGAGGGCATGCGGGACACCCTGCCGCCGCTGGACGCGCCCTCCCGGGAGGAGCTGCAGGACGAGGCCCGCCGAAGCCCGGTGCTGGGGGCGCTCTGCGCCTGGCTCATCGCGGATCTCGGCGGGACGGGCGTCGCGGAGGCTCCGGCGGCCAGGACCGAGGACCCGCGGGCTCCTCTGCAGGCCGCCCGGCGGGAGCAGGCCGCCGCTGTGGACGACCTGCGCGCGCGCGTCGACGCGCTCCAGCAGAGGCGCGGCGCCCTCGCGGAGCCCCTCGCCCAGGCCGAGGCGCGCCACGGGGCGCTTCGGGCCCGACGGCCGGCCGCCACTCCGCCCGAGGCCGAGGCCCTGATCGCCGCGCTCGCCGAGGCGCAGGCGAGGCTCGGTCAGGCGGAGCGGAGCTTGAGCGCCCTGGCGCAGCGCCGCGCCCAGGCCGAGCGGGCGCTGGCGCAGGCCCGCAGCGAGCAGGCGACCGGTGGGGCGGGGGGGGATCCGGCGGATGCCGAGCAGCACCACGCCGCTGCGCAGCAGCGCCTGGACGCCGCCCGCCAGCAGGTGAGAGACACGCTGCTCGCCATTTTTGCGACACGCGACAAGCTCACCCGCGTCTCCCGAGCCCGCCTTGGGGGCCTCGCGGCGACCCGCGAGCACACCCGCAGCGCCCTGGCCGAGCTGCGCGCGCGGCCGGACGCGCCCAAGGTCTCTGCGGCCCCGACCCCATCGCGGGTGGAGACGGGCCCGGCCCGTGCGCGGCTCGCGGAGGCGGAGGCGGCGCTGGCGTCGACCCGCCAGCCTCTGGAGCGGGCCCGCGCGCGGCTCGCGGAGGCGGAGACGGCGCGCGACAGCGTCCGCGCCAGGCACGACGCGCTGGAGCAGGCCCACGACCGCGCGGCCCAGGCCCTTCGAAGCGCGGAGGAGGCGGTCCCCTTGCTCCGGCTGCGGGCGTCGGCGGCCGCCACCCAGCTCCGGTCCCTGCGGGAGCGGCCCGCGTCGGTGGCCGCGTTGGCCCGGGACTGGCTCGCCCGCGAGGTCGAGGAGCGCGACGCGCTGCGGGCGCGACGGGAGGCGCTGGTCGCCGCGCGCCCGGCACCCGTGGTGGTGGACGAGGCGGCGATCCCTGCGGCAAAGGCCGCAGCGCAGGAGGCCCGCGGCGCCCGCGACGCTGCCCGCGCCGCCCTGGAGCGCCTGGGGGAGCGGCTCCAGGAGGCCCGGGGTGCGCTGGATCGGGCGGCTGCCATCCAGGCGGATGCTACAGCCCGGCTTCGCGGCGCTGCAGACCGCCGCGCCCAGGCCGAGCGCGCCCAGACCGAGGTCCGTGGCCGGCTCCTCACCCGGCTCAACGCTGAGCAGGCTCTGGAGGAGCAGGTCCTCACCCTGCGCACGGCGCTCCAGGGAGCCGTCGCTGCCCGGCGCGCGGCGCTTGAGCAGGAGCAGGCGGACGCCCGGCGCGCGGCGGCGACCCTGAAGCAGGACCTGAAGCAGCGCCACGATTTGATGCGACAAACACAGGAGACGTTGTCGCAGCGGCAGCAGGCCCGGGGGGCGCTCGGCCCGCCGCCGCCGGTCGAGGATCGCCGGGATGCCCTGCGCGAGGCCCTCGGTGGGCAGCGAGCCGCCCTGTCGCAGAGCACGGCGTCGCGCGATGGATTGCGACAGCAGGCTGACGAGGCGGCCGCCGAGCTGGCTCGCGTAGAGGTATCGCGCGACACCGCTCGCGTGCGCTTTGAGGGCCTCCCGGCCCCCGAGCCCTCCCTGGCGCCCGCCGAGCGCCTGGGCCAGGCCCAGGGTGCGCTCCGGGAGGCCGAGCGGATGGTGCTTCAGGGGCGGGTGGCGGTGGCCGGCGCGGCGCTGGCCGAGCAAGGGGCGAAGCGGGACGCCACCCGGCAGAGCCTCGCCATGCTCCAGGAGCGCCGCACGCGCGTGGGGGCTGACGCCCTGCCGCTGCCGGATCCGACGGAGGTCCGGGGCCGCCTCGACGCGGCGCGGGCCGCGCTGTCGCAAGGAGATGCGAACCTGGAGACGCTGTCGCATGAACATGCGACAACCCGGGCAGAGGTGGAGACGCTCCGGTCGAACATGCCGGAGGTCCGCTCGCTCCTCATCGCCCGCCGGGCGGCGCGGTGGCGGCTGGCCAAGGCGCTGCGCCGACGGGCCCACCGGCTGGGCGAGGCCCGGGCGGCCAACGCCGCCGCCCAGGTCACCCTCGTGGCCTTGCGGGCCACCTTGCCCCCGCCGCCGATGCTGACACCGGAGGTGTCGCCCCAGCAGGCCCGCGAGCAGCTTGAGGAGGCCGAGCTGCACCTGGCGCTGCACGCCGAGGCGGTGCTGGAGGGCGAGGAGGCGGTGCAGGCGGCTGTCGCATCGGTGCCCGTCGCCCGCGCGAAGGTGCGACAAGCCCTGAACCTCCTGCGCGCGCGCCGCTGGCGGCTGGCCAAGGCCCTGCGGCGCCGTCGGCACACCCTCCAGCGCCTCCAGTCCATCGGCCCCGGCGCTCGGGAAGCGCTCGTCCTCCGCAGGGCGGGGATCGAGCCTGTCGAGGGGCCCACCGAAGCCGAGCTGATCCAGCTCGACGCCCTCTCCAGCGCGCGGGAGGCCCTGTTGAAGCAGACCACCGCGCTGTCGCATCTGAAGCAGGCCCGAGATGCTTCAGCAGCGGCGCTGGTGGAGGCGGAGGCAGCGTGCTTTGAGCGGGAATCTGGGGTCGGGGACGCCGAGCAGGCCCTGACCTTCGCCCGCGAGCTGCGGGACTCCGCCAAGGAGCTGCTGCCGCAGAGGCGGGAGCAGGTGCGACAGGCCGAGCTACAGGTGAAGCAGGCCCGGAAGGCGGTGGCCGGCTGGGCGGGGCAGCGGGCCACGGCGCTGCGGGCCCGGCGCGCCGAGGCGGTCCGCCAGCGCGACGCCGCCCGCGGCCGGCTCACCGACCTCAGGACCCGCCGCGCGGCCCACCCCCAGCGCGTCGTCGCCGCCCGGGACGATCTGGCCCGCCGCCGTCGCCAGGCCGCCGCAGACGTCGAGGGACTACGCCGTATCGAGCAGCGCCGAGGGGCGCTTCGGGCTTCCATCTCCCGCCGCCGCGCGGTGCTGGAGCGCGCCGCGCCCCACCTCGTCATCGAGGACGCCGAGCGCCGCCTGGACGCCCGCTGGGCCCGCTTTGAGGCCCAGGAGCGCGAGCTGGTCGACAACGCGCAGCGGGTGAAGCAGATGCGCGCCCGGCGGGACGAGATGCGCGAGGATCTGAAGCGCCGGGAGGCCGCCATCGAGGCGCTCCGGGAGGCCATGAAGGAGCCGGAGGAGCCCGTCACCGAGCCCATCCCGCTGGATCCCCGGGAGGCGCTGCGACAACAACTGCGACAGCAGATGCGACAGGATCGGGAGCGGCGTCGGCGGCCTCCGGAGGCCCCGCCGGAGCCCGTGGTGACCGAGCCGCCCAGCGCCCCGCCGCGTCGGGGCCCTCGGCGGGCCCGCCGCTCGGCGCCCCCGCCCCCTGAGGAGGACGCCGCCAAGACCGTCCTGCTCTCCCGGGAGGAGCTGGCCAAGCAGCGCGAGGCCCTGCTCGGCGAGGAGGACGAGCCCTCCGACGAGTCCTGGACCTGGGGGCCCCTCGACGAGTGAGTCAGCGGCGGCGCGCGGCCTCCCGCTGCCCCAGCGGCCACAACAGCGCCAGGTAGGCCACCCCCAGCGCGGCGCCGATCGCGAACGTCGCCGTGTACCCCACTGCGGCCGCGAGCTTGCCGGAGAGCCAGGCGGCGGGGGCCTTGCCGAAGACCTCGACGCTGGCGAGCAGGGTGTAGTGGGTCGCACCGATGCGGCGGTCGACCTGCTTCATCATCCACGCGAACATGGCCGTGGTCAGCAGCCCGCCGAAGAAGTGCTCCGCGCAGGTGATCCCGATGACCGCCCCCTCGGCGAGGGCGGGGCCGTCGCCGTCCAGCGGCCCGGCGCTCGCCGCCATCCACACCTGGCCCAGCTCCGGCAGCACCCGCAGCACGGCGGCCAGCCCGACGGCGCGCAGCAGCGTGGTGCGCGTGGCCAGCCAGCCCCCGACCGCCGAGCCGCTCAGCGAGGCCACCATGCCCCAGGTCCCCAGCCACAGCCCGAGCTGCGCGGTGGAGAAGCCCGCGTCGACCAGGAAGGGCTTGTACATCACGTCGATGATGGACTCGCCGATCTTGTAGGTGGCGATGAACAGGAGCGCGAGGCCCATGCCGGGCAGCCGCAGGGCCCGCCAGAGGGTGCGCAGCAGGTCCCGGGTGGTCTCCGGCGGGGCCGCGTCCGGGGGCGGCGGGGCCTCGGGCGTGGCCAGCACCAGCCCGAAGACCGCGACGATGAGCGCCGCCATCACCCCGAACAGCGCCCGGAAGCCGTCTCCGGCCGACAGCCAGATCAGGGCCGGGTGCGACGCAGCGGAGACCCCTTGAGCGAGCTGCCCGGCTCCCCACACCAGCAGCCCCCCGCTGAGCAGCATGCCGACCTTGTAGCCCACCACCTGCGCGGCGTTGGCCGGCCCCAGGTCGGCCTCTCCCAGCAGATCGACCGCCCAGCCGTCCACCGCGATGTCCTGGGTGGCGGCGAACAGGTTCATCGCGAAGATGAGCCCCATGAGCAGGCCGAGCTGCTCGGGCAGGGGGGCGAACATGGCCACCCCCGCGGTGACCGCCATGCCGGCCTGCATCGGCAGGATCCAGGTCCGCCGCCGGCCGAGCCAGGGCAGGGTGAAGCGGTCCACCAGGGGGGCCCACAGGGCCTTGAGCATCCAGGGCAGCGCCAGCGCGGTGGCGAAGCCGATGGCCTCCAGCGACACGCCGTTGGCGCGCAGGTACAGGGGCAGCGCCTTGGCCTGGAACCCGTAGGGCAGGCCCTGCACCAGATACAGCGCCCCCAGGAAGGCGACGCGCCGGGCTCGGGTGTCCAGCCGGATCATCGCCCGCTCACCAGGCCGTGCGCAGGCCCCGGGCGTAGACCTCGGGGTGCTGGTCTCCCTGGCTGCTCTTCTTGCGGATCTTGTCGCAGGTGCGCTCTCCGTCCTCGGCCTCGGGGTCCGGGCGCTTGAGCTTGCCGTCGTCGCTCAGGATGAGCCAGGCGTCGCCGTCCCGGGCCACCGCCTCGGGGTTGAGGTCGCTCAGGTCGGGGCCGGCGATGGGCGTGGTGGTCGTGGACGCGCCGTCCCAGCGGCGCAGCTCCTGGGCGCCCCCGCTGGCGACCGGGCCTGCGATGAGCACGTATTCATCGCCATCACGGAAGAGGTCCCGCACGCCCTTGTCCCCCAGCTCCAGGGTCAGGACGCGCTCGATGGTGAACGCCCCCTCCGGGGCCGCGAGCACGGCGACGGCGGCCGTGCCGGTCATGCCGTCCGGGCTGCTCAGGGGGGAGCGCAAGCCCACCAGGAGCCGTCCGTCCGGCCCGGGGGCCAGGCCCTCGATGTTCAGGCCGCCCTCCTTGGGGGGGCGCTTCATCGCCGCGTCGCTCAGCCGCTCGGGCATCGCGGCCCGCAGCAGCAGGGTGAGGTCGAAGGGGCCGGCCAGCAGCACGCCGCGGTCGTCTGCGGTGGTCGCGAACAGCACGCGGCGGTTGGGCTCGATCTCCCCCGCGCTGTCGTTGCCGTGGGAGCCGATCCACCAGATCCGGTCGCCGACCCGCGCGGCCCCCTCCAGGTCCAGCTCGCCGTCGTCGCCCAGGCTGAGGGCCTCGACCAGCTCCACCCGGGCCTCGTAGCGCCCGCCGTCGGCGGGGAAGAGGCTCAGCGCGGTGTCCTCGTCGTAGGCCACCCACCAGCGACCGTCGTCCAGCCGGACCGCCGCCGAGCCGTCACAGATCCCCTCGAAGCGCAGCGCCTGGGCCTGCCCGGACCCGGCCGGGGCCGTCGCGGAGGCCGCAGAGGCCTCCGGGGGCTGGTGGATGGCCGGAGACGCGGGCTGAGGGGTGCTGGAGGGGTGGGAGCAGGCCAGGATCGTCAGCAGCAGGTGCATCGTCGGGGCTCCGGACGGACGCGCCTGACCGTATCACGTCGATGCCCGATGAGTGGATATTCCGACCGTACAATTGACCGGATGTACGGTCAGGAACCACTCGGGCCCGAAACGGTCTACATGGAGAGACCCACGCAGGCTCGGCTCCAGGACGCGCGGCCGCTTGCGAGATGCCTGGAGAACCCATGCACGACTACACCCTCCCCCCGCGGGGCGAGCCCTCCGGCTTCCACCTCCGCGTCGCCCGGGGCGCCCTGGCGGCTGAGTTCACCGCCGACAGCTACTTCGCCTTCCGCGACGCCCTGCGCGACACCCAGGCGATCCTCGCCCACCGGGTCGCGCGGTCCCGAGGCCGGCACCACCCCGGGCTCGGGGACGGCGACGGTGAGCTGCAGGTGCTCTGCGGCGCCCTCTGGGTCAGCGCGGGCTGGCCGCGGGGCACCTGGCGCTGGCTCCAGCAAGGGCTGGACGAGGACGCCGTCCGGCGCGCCTGGCGCGACGTGCAGGACACCCTGCGCCATGCCCGGGTTGAGCCTGGGGCGCTGCGCCTCCGGGCTGCCTCCTGAACCATCAGGGCTTGGGGCGCGAGGCGAAGGCGCCGGTCATGTCCAGCGCGGCGCCCGTGTTCCAGGAGGCCGCCCACAGGTCGGTCTCCGGCACGCGGCCGCGCAGCGCGAAGCCCTGGGCGTAGATCGACAGGTTCAGCCAGCGCGCGGCGGGCACCGACAAACGGACCTCGCCGAAGGCCCGGAAGCGGAGGTCTGCGGCGTCGTCGTCCGGGGTGTTCCCGAACACCTGCACGTCCCCGAGGGTCGTCAGCTTGACCGTGTTGAGCGTGTTGAGCGTGGAGAACTCCAGCCGGCCGCCGTACTCGTTGGACTTCTCGTCGATGCGGGCGAGGTCCCGGTTGGCGAAGCCGCCGACGCGCAGCGACTTGAGGAACTTCCACGGCGTGGCCGAGAGGCCCAGGGTCAGCGAGAGGTCCGCCTGCCGAGGGTTGACCGTGCCGTCCTCCAGCTCGATGGGCGTGAACTCGCTGTCGAACAGCAGCTCGGACCAGGGGCGGAGCTGGAAGCTGGACTTCGGCGGGAGGGCCCACATCGGGACGGTCAGCGAGGTGGAGGCGCGCCAGTCGTCGGCGGTCTCCTGGCGGCCGTTGTCCTCGGTGCTCAGGGTCGTGTAGCTGCTGCGGAATCGAGCGTCCCAGATCAGCGGGCGGCTGCTCAGCTCCACGGCGAGGTCCGACGCGGCGCCCAGGGTGAAGCTGGAGGGGCTGGTGGCCAGGGTCTCGGGGACCTCGGCGAAGGCGTCGGTGGGCACGCCGCGGAAGCGCTCCACCCGGAAGGAGAGCTGGTTGACCCGCGCGGTCCACAAGGGCGGGTAGGCGCTCGCGGCGTCGCTGAGCAGCCAGTCCATCGAGGAGGCGTCGCCGGGCGGGTCGTCCCGCAGCGCGCGCATCGCGGAGAGGGTGCCGGAGCGCAGCGTGAGCGGCTGGCCGGCCGGGTTGGTCAGGACCTCGTGCTCCGGCGGGTCCAGGGGAAGCGCCTTGGTGGCGGCCGCCAGCAGGGGCTCCAGCGGACCGGCGCTGCGGGTATTCCGGGTGGTGACCACGACGTAGACGCGCGTGGGGTCCACCGCCCGGCCCCAGGGCTTCGCGACCCCCGCGCCGCCCCCGCAGGTGGTCTTCACCGCGCCAGAGGACCGGTCGAGCAGGGCCTGGTAGCGGACGCCGGGGACGCGGTGCAGCTCGAGCACGTCAGAGGTCGCCAGCCGGTTGACCACCGCCAGCTCGGTGAGCGCGCCGGGCACCCGGGGGGCCGGGGGCAGCTCCCCCAGCATCACCGTGTCCGCCCCGGTGGACCAGCGCAGCGCCTCGCAGACCATCGTGGCCCACTCCTCGTCGGTGAGGGGCTCGTTGGGGGCGGCGGCGCGGGCCTGCAGGAGCAGGGTGTCCAACTCGGGGTAGACGTCCGCGCGGGCCAGGGTGACCCGGCCGGTGACCCAGGGGTCCACCGGGAGCTGGCTGCCGATGAGCTGGGGGGTGGACACGACCCGGGTCAGGTGGCCGTCCTCGACGACCAGGTCCGCCGTGGCCAGGCCGTCCATCGGCAGGGTGAGCGCCGCGCCCTTGGCGCCCTCGGCCAGCACGCGGAGCTGCACGTCGGACTCCACGACCCGCAGCGTCGCGAAGGTCGGGTCGCCGATGAGCACGTCGACGCCACGCACCGAGACGCGCACCTGCTCCTGGAGCGCGCGCCCGGCGGTGGTCAGGGCGATGATGACGTGCGGCGGCTCGGGCAAGGCGTTCAGGGCGTCCACCTCGCGCTGGGCGGCGGCGATGGGGTCCTCCAGGGTAACCCCCTGCTCGGCCAGGGTGGGCAGGGCCTCGGCCTCCCGGGCGTCGAGCAGCCCGAGGAACGCCAGGCGGACGGGGCCGTCGGGGGTGTCCACGGTCACGACGCGGGAGCGCGGGAGCTGGAGGGCCTCGTCCTGGGCGGCCCAGTTGGTGGCGACGTAGGGCAGGTCGTGGGCGCGGGCCTCCTCCAGGAAGGCGGCCGGGCCGGGCAGCAGCTCGTCGTGGCCGGGCGCGAGGGCCACGGGCTGGAGGCGCGCAAGCCGCTCGAAGCCCAGGCTGCGGTGCAGGGAGAGCCCCCCGTCCCGCACCGAGGACGCCCCGTCCACGAAGTTCCCGGCGTCGACGAACAGCGCACCCTCGGACTCGGCGAGCAGCGCCTCGGTCCGGGCGTGGGTGCGGCTGACCTCCTGGACGGGCTTGCCCGTGATGGTGAAGCCGTGGGACTGATCGCCCACCTGCAGCGTGCCGGAGAGGGCGAGGCGGAACTCGAAGGCGTCGAGCCGCTCCCGGGCCATCCGGTCGCCGTCCGGCGGGGAGAGCAGGATCGCCTCGGCGCCGTCGGGGTTCGTGCAGCGGCGCTGTTTGTACGGGATCGGCGCGCCGAGCCGAGGCTGGAGCACCTCGGCCCACGCCTCGGGGGCGCCCGGCTCCATCAGCAGCAGATCCTGTGACGTCTCGAAGGCCATCACCAGGGTGGGGGCGTCGCAGGTGGACCCCGGGGTCTGGAGGAACGCGATGGTGGAGGCCACGGAGCGGTCAGCGGCCCGCACCAGCAGGCGATCCTGGCCCATCGTGCCGTGGAAGGCCTGCAGGCTGTGCAGGCCCACCGCGCCGCTCTGCTCCAGGGCCTTGAGGCCGCGCAGGGACTCGAACGACCAGTACGTGCCGCCGACGCCGCCGGAGTCGCCGGTGTACACGAGGCGCACCTCACCGGCGTCGGCGGGGGCGGCGAGGGCGGCGAGCAGGAGGGGGGTCATACGTCCTCGCTGTAGATGCGGGCCCCGGGGGGCGGCCCCGGGAGCGCGGGCACGCCCGCCAGGGGGCGCTCCGCCCAGCCCTGGCCGTCCCAGGCGAAGCCCTTGAGGTCGCGCACCTCGCCGCCGAACACCGAGACGACGAGCTGGGTCGTCTGGGGGTACGTGGGCGTGCCCCAGGGGGCCGCGGCGGTCTGGTCGGTGCGGGAGAAGTACGCCGGGTGGTCCGGGTGGGAGTGGGCGATGGCGACGAGCGCGTGGCCCCGGGCCTCGGCGGCGTCCACCAGGCGCTGCAGCTTGAGGGGGTGCATCGCGTAGGCGGTGCGGGCGTCGCGGGGGTGGGCCTCGGGATCCTGAGCGTGGAGCTGGTCCTGGAGGTTGTCGAAGCGCACGAAGCGGAGGGCGGCGGGCTCGCCCGGGGGGCCGACGATCACGCCGCAGGCCTCGCGGGGAAACGCGGCGCGCGCTTCGGCGAACAGAGCTTCACAGAGGCTGTCAGTGAGCACGAGGGGCGTCGTCATGGGGAGGGCTTAACCCACTGGCCCCCGGGCGAGGGCCTTGGTGATGCAGTGCATCGAGCCGCCGCGCTTGCACAGCTCCTCGTAGGCCCCGTGCATCAGGCGGACGTCGAAGCCCTGCCCCTCGAAGATCTCCACCACCGCGCTGTCGAGGCGCCTGCGGTTGAGGCTGGCCGGGGCCACCGAGGCGTAGGCCGGCACGAAGGCGCGGCGGGTGTCCCCGAACACCTCCACCAGGCAGTTGTTGTAGGTGAGGAAGGTGCCCCGCGGCGCGCCGGGCTCGTCGAACCACAGATCCAGGGGCAGGCGCACCACCTCGAAGCGGGGCCCGGACGCGTTGTAGTTGGCGAGGAAGGCGGCGACCCGGTCGAACGCATCCGAGATGACGTCGGGCACGGGGTCCTGGTCCAGCAGGCGCTTGGCCAGGCGCGTATCCCCCACGAACACCCGCTGTCGGCCGCTGGCGGTCTTCCCTCCCAGGGTGATGTACATGTCGATGTGGAAGATCGGCTGGCGCACGCCCTGGAAGACCTGCATGGGGAACCGTAAGGGATCCTCGAAGCCCAGCCAGATCAGGTGCTCGACGCCGAGCTGCCGCTGCAGGCCCCGGGTGACCTCCGCGGCGGACTGGCCGGTGAGGGTCATGTTCTCATACAGATAGTCGACGCCGATCAGGGTGAAGTCGTCCCCGGTCAGCATGTTCCCGCCCTCCAGGTGGTAGCGGGTGGCGTCGATCCGGACGTCGGTGTGCGCGGCGATCTGCTCGGCGATGAAGTGGTCGCCGCCGCGGGTGAAGGTCATCGGCTCCAGCAGGGTGGACTGTGTGCCATCGGTCAGCACGCAGTAGGCGTCCTGGGCCCAGATGGAGTGGGTGGGGCTGTCGACGAAGGCCAGCCAGCTCCCGTCGGGCTCCTCGCGGACGAGCTGCCGGATCGACGCGAAGGGGGCGATCTGCGCGGGCACCAGGGTGAGGTTGCGGTCGGGATCCAGGCCGGCGCGCTGGGCGGTGCGGCGCAGCTTTCCGTGGACCTTGGGGAAGGCCAGGATCACATAGTGCATGTCCTGCCCCAGGGCCTCGAAGATGCCCTTGTAGCGCTGGAGCACCACGTCGAAGGGCACCCGCAGCGCGTGGGGGTAGGTGAGCAGCATCTTGCGGATCTCGCCGTAGACCGAGGACAGGGGGCGCATGGTGGACACTCCAGGGGGTCGAGAGGAGGCGATGCCATTCTACGCGGCCTCCACGCCGGCCTCCGACCGGGGCACCCGATGTGCAACGGATCAGAGCGCCTCCAGCCCCTCCTTCGCCGAGGCGTGGTCGGGCACCAGATGCAGCACATACTCCAGGTTCTTCTTCGCCTCGGCGGTCTTGCCCTGCTTGATCTGGGCCCAGCCCAGGCCGGTGCGCATCTCGACGTCGCTGGGGTAGAGCTTGATCAGCGCGGCGTATGCGGCCTCGGCCTCGGCGTGGCGGCCGCTGTTGTAGAGCACATACGCCATCCGGCTCATCGCCAGGTAGTTGCCGGGCGCGATCTTGAGGACCTCCTTGCACTCGGCTTCGGCCTCGGACCACCGGCGCAGCGCCATCAGGGGCAGGGTCACGCCCAGGCGGGCCTCGACGCCGGACTTGTCGGCGGCCATCGCCTTGCGGTAGGCGGCCACCGAGTCGTCGTAGCGCCCCAGCAGGTAGAGCAGCCAGCCTTGTCGCAGCGGCACCAGGTAGGCGTCGGCGCCCTGCAAGGCGATGCCGTCGAGCTGCTTGAGGGCGCGGTCGTAGTTGTAGGCGGTCTCCAGCGCATAGGACTGCTGGTAGAGGTCGGGGACCTCGGTGGCTGCGGCGGGCGCGCTCAGCGCGGCGGCGAGCAGGGTCATGGACAGGACACGGAGGATGGGGTGGCGCGCGTTCATCTGCGGATCTCCCATTGGCCGGCGATGCCGAGGGTCAAGGTGTGTTGGGATTCGATGTCGACAGTCGGGGCGTCGAGCGGGGTTCGGATCAGGTTGAGTTGATAGCCAGCGCTCAGGCTGAGCGCGTCCTTGGGGCGGAGGGACAGGGTAACCCCGCCGCCGCCCACGAGTCTCTGCGAGAGGTTCCAGACGTAGGCGTCGTCGAAACGGACCGGACGGATCTCCGGGCCGAACCGGGCCTCGGCGGACACGCCCCAGCGGGCCTGGTGCCAGGCGCCGGACACCGCGCCGCTGAGGAGCGGCTGGCCGCTCTCGCCCGTGGCGACCAGGCCTTCGGTGATGTCCTCGGCGTCGGTGAAGGCGGTGAGCTGGGCGCGCGCGCCCAGGGTGAGCGGCTCCAGCACGGGCAGGGACGCGGAGAGGGCGGCCTGCCAGCCGGCGCCGTCGTCGTAGACGCTGCGGGCGCCCTCCAGGCCCACGCTGGCCCACCAGCTCCCCCACAACCGGCCGCCGACGACGGTGGCGGTCTCCTCGATGACCTCGGAGGAGATCTGCGCGCCCGGTCCGAAGGCCCCGGGGGGCCCCGAGAAGGCCGAGGACGACAGGCTGAGCCGCCCGACCATGGCCTGGGCGCCCGCCCCGGCGTGATGCACGGAGGCGGAGGCCCACAGCTCCTTCTGGCGGACGGGGCCGGCCCCGGGCGGGGTGGCGATGCGGGTGCCGCGTACGGTCGCGCCGAGGGAGGCCAGATCGGCGAGGGTGGCGCCGGCGTGCACGCCGCCGCTGACCCCCACGCCCAGCCCGGTGAGGGTGGGGTAGCGCAGGCCGCTGGCCCAGGTGCTGGCGTAGAGCCGGTGTACGAGCCCGGCCGCCTCGGTAGCGGATCCGCCACAGTCACCACCCAGCGCGGCGGCCTCGTCGAAGGCCTTCCGCGCCCCGACCGTATTGCCCAGGCGCAGGCGGCTCCAGCCCAGCCCGCACCAGACCTCCGGGGAGGCCGGGTCCAGGGCGTAGGCCTCCTGGGTGGGGCCGTGGGCCCGGATGGCCGCGCGGTACAGAGAGCCCTTGCCCTCGGCGTGGCGCAGGGCCTCGGCCCGGAGCAGCTTGAGGTCCGCCCGCGTGGGGTCCAGCGCCGCGGCGCGGGCGGCGGCGTCCTGCGCGCCGGCCACATCCCCCACAGAGAGGCGGGGCATGACCTGGTTGGCGGTGGTCTCGATGTTGCCCCCGGAGAGGGCCTCGGCCTCGGTCCAGGCTGCGATGGCCAGGTCGGGGTGGGCGTCGCCTGCAGCGCGGGCCAGGGCGACCCAGGCGCCGTAGTCCTGGGGGAAGCGCTGGACGTCCGCGTGGGCGGCCTTCAGGGCCTCGTCGGCGTCGGCCGGCAGGGGCGGCAGGTCGGCGGCCCAGGCCGCGGGCGCGGCCAGCATACAGCACAGTGTGATCATTCGGAGACGCATTTGACCTCCATCGAGCGGTCATCCAACTCGAGGTGGACGGAGACCAGCCCCACACCCCGGCGCAGCACCGCGCCGGTCTTGAGGCGCCGGTTGGCCTGGGGGGACAGGCCCCGGATGAGATGGTCCTGCCCCTGCACCTCGCTCTCGAACGTGATGCGCTCCTCGGGCAGGGGCAGGACTGCGGAGAGCAGGTCGGCGAACCAGGCCAGCGGGGAGGCCTGGAGGCGGCGGCGGTTGAGGTGGTCCTCCCAGCGCAGGGCGCCGCCCTGCAGGGGCACCTTCGACAGCGCACAGTACATCGCCAGCAGCGCGCTGTCCCGGGCGCCCTCGACGTCGTAGACCACGAAGCCCTCGGGGCGGGTGTCGAACCACAGCCGGGCGCCGGTCTGCGGGTTGAACAGGCTCTTGTTCCCGTACAGATCGACCTCGGACCAGACCACCTCGGTGCGCGACGCCTCGCCCTCCCGGGTGGTCAGGGTCAACCTGGAGCCGGGCGGGAAGGCCAGGGTCGCGGCCAGCTCCTCGTCCTTCTCCGGGTTGGAGAGGATCTCGTCCTCCTGGGGCAGCCATTCGGCCTCCACCCGGATCTCCTCACCGTGGCGCACGGTCACCCCGTGGAAGGCCACCGGGACGGTGCCGTCGCCCACGGCGGGGGTGCTCTGGAGCTGGAAGTGCAGGTGGGGGACCGGGGAGCGGCCCGAGGAGCCGCAGCGCCCCAGCTCCTGGCCCAGGACCACGGGCTCGCCGCGCCGCACCTTGATGGAGCCGGGCTGGAGGTGGGCCACCATTGAGTACAGTCCGATCGCGTGCTGCACGATGACGAGGTTGCCCCAGTTCTCCTTGGTGTTGACCTCGCCGACGGGGTTGTCGGCGATGCCGTCGACGACCTCGACCACGGTGCCGGCTGCCGCCGCGCACACAGGCAGGCCGTAGCAGTGCCACTCGGTCACCCTGGCGCCCTGGCCCCGGTGGCGCAGCCCGTCGGCGCCCAGCACCTCGAAGTCGAGGCCGTGGCGCCAGGCGCCCTTGTGGGTGTGCTCGCCGTCGTTGCCCTGGGTACAGACCCACTCGCCACGGAAGGGGAGCTGGAGCCGCACGATCAGGGATTGCTGGAAGCGACGCACCCGGGTGTGGTAGCGGTGCAGGCTCTCCTCGGGGGAGGCGCCGGGCAGGTCCACGGGGCGGGGGGCGGTCTGGCCGGTGCGCTGGGCCAGGGCGTAGAGGGTCAGGAGTACGATGAGGTTGAAGGGCAGGGCGATGGCGGGCCAGCCCATGGCCACCAGGCCGCCCGTGATGCCCACGGAGAGCATCACGCAGGCCAGGCTCGCCCCTGCGGCCAGCAGCATGGAGCCGCGTCCGGGCACGTAGAACACGCCGCCCAGCGCCACGCTGGTGAGCAGCACGTTGAAGCCGAGGGTGAGGGGATCCAGCCCGTAGGGCAGATCGAGCACGGTCGCCTCGGCCAGCCGGGCTACGGTGTAGCCCACCGCCGCGTGCACCGCCGCGATGCGGCTCCAGCTCATCAGCGCGGCCAGCACCAGCAGGCCGGCCACCCAGCCGGGTACCACGAAGATGGCTCCGAAGGCGGACAGGAAGCGCTCCAGCTCGGCGGGGCCGGGGAAGGCCGGCGCCCACATCGCCGCGGTCACCCGGCGGGTAACCCCCTCCAGTTGGGGCGCGGTGGCCAGGGCCAGCCAGGAGGCGAGCACGAAGGGCAGGGAGAGCACCGGGAGGCGCATGTGCAGGTGCAGCGCCCCGGCCAGGGCGACGTGCAGCAGCACCACCACCAGCGCCACGACGGGCCCCAGCAGCAGCAGCGCCGTGCTCGGCTCGAAGGCCGCGCCCAGCACGAGCCCGGTGAGCAGCCCGTTGTAGCCGAGCAGACCCTCGCGGGCGGCCTCGCGATCCATGCCCATCACCAGCCCCAGGCCCCAGGCCAGCGCGCAGCCGATGAGGCCGGCGAGGCCCACCTGGGGGGCCACGAAGGTCGCCGCCAGCAGCAGCGCCCCCATGACCCGGGAGCGGGCGAACATCACCCGGGCGTAGCTGCGCACGGTCGCGTCGAGCGCGAAGGCCAGCGGCTCGGGCAGCCGGCGGGCCGACGCGGCGGGGCTCTCGGAGGCCGGAGCCTCGGAGATGTCCTGCTCATCGAGCTTCTTGCGGAGCGGTCGTCCGCCGGACAGGGTGTTGACGTCTACCGGAGCCATCGTCCTCTCACTTCAACCAGTCGGGCACCGACTCGCCGATGACCAGATCGTCCAGGGTCTCGACCCGGCGGATCTCCGCGTGCTGGCCGTCCAGGCCGATGAGCGCGACCGCAGGGCGCAGGTGGATGAACTGCATGGATTGTGTCACATTGTAGGCACCCACGGGCTTGATCAGCACCTTGTCGCCCACGTTCAGCGGGGGCAGCAGGATGTGGTCGCACACCACGTCGATGTTCATGCACAGCGGGCCGAACAGCACGGAGGGCTCCGGCGTGCCCGGGACCGGCTGGGCCGGCACGATGTTGTGTCTGTACCAGAAGCTGGTGAACAGCACGTTCACGCCCGCGTCCAGGATGACCGCTCGCCGCCCGTCCGCCAGACGTTTGTTCGCGATGGTGGAGGCGATGAGCGTGCCGGCCTCGTCGATGAGGGCCCGGCCGGTCTCCAGGATGAGCACGGGCAGCTCGTCGTGGCGGTACTCCAGCGCGGAGAGCCCGTCGGTGACCGCCTCGGCGTACTGGGTCGGCGCGGGGGTGGCCTGCTCGCCGGGCAGGTACTGGGACTTGAGGCGGCTCTTGCTGGCGAAGCCGCCGCCCAGGTCGATGTAGTCCAGTCGGATGCCCAGCTCGGCGCGCAGCTTGTTGGCGAAGGTGGCGATCTTGCGGGCGCCCTCGCGGTAGGCCTCGGGGTCGAGGATGAAGGTGCCCAGGTGGGCGTGCAGGCCGACCAGGCGCAGTCGCCCGCCGCCCAGCATGCGGCGCACCGCGTCCCAGGCCTGCCCGGAGTCCAGGTTGAACCCGAAGCGGTCCCAGCGGGGGATGGCCCCGGCGGCCATGTTCAGGCGGATGCCGACCTCCGGCACCACACCCAGACGCTCGGCGATCTGCTCCAGCAGGGCCATCTCGTCGAAGTGATCGATGTTGATCTTCATGCCGCCGCGGATGGCCTCCTCCAGGCCCTCCTCGGACTTGTGCGGCCCGTTGAAGATGATCTTGTTGGTGGGGACGCCGTTACGCATGGCCTTGTGGACCTCGACCTCGCTGACGGCCTCGGCCCAGCTCCCCTCTCTGTGATAGATGCGGCAGATGGCGTCGAGGTAGCAGGTCTTGTAGGACCAGGCCATCTGCACCTTCGGCCAGTGGCGCTTCACCGCGTCCCGCAGCTCGCGGTACTTGTTGACGATGGTGCGCTCACTGTACACGAACAGAGGGCTGCCGTAGGCGTCGATCAGCTCCTGGACGGGCACGCCGTCGATGTCACGCTGGGGACGCAGGGCCGGGATGGCCCCCATCTTGTTCATGGCGCCGGCGCGGTGGCGTTGGATGGAGGGGCGCTCGTAGGCGGGCTTCTTGGCAGTCATGCGGACCTCTCGGTCGCGGCGGGCAGGACCTCACCGCGCGTTGCGATGGACTCGAGCTGGGAGATGTCGACGATCTGGTCGAGGGAGATGCGGATGAAGGCGACGCCGGGGCGGTAGGCGGGCAGGGTCCCGACGTCCTCACCGGCGGCCAGGCGGGCGCAGGCGAGGGGGAGGTTCTGGCCCGCGCCCTGGGTCAGGTCGATCCAGGCGGGCATGCGGGGGTTGACCTCCATGAGGTGGTAGGCGCCGCCGCGCTCCTTGCGGACCTCGATCTCGCAGGGGCCGCGCCACTGCAGGGCGCCCACGATGTCCTGGGTCAGCTTCATCAGGCCCTTGTCAAGGATGGTGACGCCGGCCCAGCCCTTGCCCTTGTCGGTGAGCATGAGCTTCTTCATGGCGACCGCGCCCACCAGGCCGCCCCGGCCGTCGCCGACCGCGGCCACGTTGACCTCCTCGCCCTCCACGTACTCCTGGAGGATGACGGGCAGGCCCCAGGTGGCGGCGGCCTTGTGGAAGGCCTTGACGGCCTCGTCCACGCTGCGGGCGACCTCCGCGCCGTAGAACACGCCCTTCACCACGATGGGGAAGCCGAAGCGCTCGTGCACGGTGTACAGAGGCGCGACCTCGCTGAGCAGCTCGGAGCGGGGCACGGGCACGCCGTGCTCGTTGAGCTTGTCCAGCCGCCCCTTGGAGCGGGCGTCGTAGGCGTCGCGGGAGGGCAGGAACGTGCGGATGCCCAGCTCCTCCAGGATCGCCTCCTGGCCCATGAGCGCGGGCAGCTCGGCGTCGAGGTTGGGGAGCATCACGTCGATGGGCGTGCGCTCCTGGATGTAGGCGAGGCGGTCGAACATCGCCTGGCGCCCGGCGGAGGGGTAGGGGATGACGTAGGCGGCGTCCAGCAGGCCGTCCATGTAGAGGCCCGGGTCCATGGCGTCGTAGGCGAGGCCCACGATCTTCCCCTGGAACTCGGGATCGTTGCGCAGGGAGCGGGCGACCGCCACCCCGGGGCCGGGGTTGTCGGTCGCGTTGAGGCCGGTGACGGCCACGGTTCCGGTGAAGGGCTGGCCCATGGCTCACTCCAGCTCGAAGTCGCGGTCGAGCAGGCCCTCGTCCTGGAGCACGCGCACGAACTCCAGCACGTCGCGGCGCAGGTCGCTGCCGTAGACCTGGAAGGTCTCCTCGAGCTGGGCGACCAGCTCGTCGAGGGACCGACCGTCGCGGATGCCCTCGAGCAGGGCGCGGCCGGTGTCGTTGGTGGTGAAGGTCGCGCCGCTGCTCGGGTCGAAGATGAACCCGGAGGGGCTGATGGCGAGGTGGCTGAGCGCGTCCAGCACGGGGGCCTCCTGTTGTGGATTGAGGGGGAGCTTCTCGGTACGTCTCCAACCTACGGCGTCCGGCCGTCGCGGACCGTTGGCGTTGTGAAACGCTGTGTGAGCGTTTGTAAGCGTCGGGATCGCTCCGCTTACGCGGACCCCTTGTGGCCCCGCCCCGGGCCGCGCCATGCTGGGTCTGTACGCCTGCCGGAGAAACACATGCTCACGATGCTCGCTGCGCTGGCCCTGACCCCGGACGCCCACGCCTTCTGCGGCACCTACGTCGGCGAGCCGGGCGCGACGATCACGAACAACACCAGCCAGCTCCTGATCGCCCGCCAGGGCACGCGCACGACGCTGACGATGGCGAACGACTTCGCCGGGGACCCGTCGGACTTCGCGATGGTCATCCCCGTGCCCGAGGTGCTCTCCGAGGACGACGTGCGCACGGTGATCCCGGAGATGATCGAGGAGGCCGAGCGCTACAGCGGCCCCCGGCTGGTCGAGTACACCTGCGAGGACTTCTACACCTACTGGTCGGGCGGGCGGGGCGTCGGCTGCAGGATGGCGGACTACTCGCTGGAGCAGCGCGCGGCCGAGCCCCCGATGGCCGCAGACACCGGCTCCAGCGTGGAGGTCGAGGCCGAGTTCGAGGCGGGCGAGTACAGCATCGTCATCCTCTCCGCGGAGGAGTCCGGGGACCTGCTGCGGTGGCTGGACCAGCACGGCTACGGGGTGACCGCCGAGGCCTCGGACCTGCTCCAGGGCTACATCGACGTGGGCTCGTACTTCCTGGCGGCCCAGGTCCACTACGAGATGATCCCGCCGGACACCTCGGTGCTCTCGCCGCTGCAGATCGGCTACGACAGCCCGGTGCTCTCGCTGCCCATCCGCCTGGGTACCCTGAACTCGCCGGGCGCCCAGGAGCTGGTGGTCTACGTCATCAACGACCTGGAGGACGGGCAGGCCCACATCGCGAACTACCCCGAGGCCACGCTCACCGACGAGTGCATGTCGGCGATCGACGACTTCGCGACGTACTACGCGGACCGGCTGGACAGCGCCCTGCCCACCGACTCCGGCAGCGAGGCCCACTGGCTGCTGGAGTACAGCTGGAGCCCCTACCACTGCGACCCCTGCCCGGACGACGCCGCGCTCGCCGAGTGGGTGGTCCGCGAGTCCGGCTTCGAGGGCTCCAGCCAGGACGCCACGTTCACGCGGCTGCGCATGCGGTACGCCCCCGAGCAGGTGACCGGGGACCTGCTGTTCAACCTCTCGGGCATCCCCGACCAGGTCCAGCAGCGCTACATCCAGTACAACGTCAACATGGAGGACCGCTTCCCGCTCTGCGACGAGGCGGCCAACACCGCCGCGCCGGCCGACGACCCGGCGGACTCCTGCGACGACGAATTCGCGGCGTGGGACAAGGAGAACCGCCGCGCCGAGCGGGCGGAGAACCGCGGCTGCGGGGCGGCCGAGCAGCGCATGCCCGCGCTGGGGGCGGCGCTGGCGTGGCTGCTGGTGATGATGGTGCGGCGGCGGCGGGGCTGAGCGTCACACCCGGAGGGGCCGCGGCGTAGGGGTCGGTATGCTGCTCCTGAACGCCCTCCTGGCCTGCGCTCAGCCCGGCGACCTCTGTTCTGAGCCGGAGTGGCCTTCCTCAGAGGAGGCGGACTTCGTCCACAGCCCGCCGTTCAGCAACCACGGAGAGGTAGACGAGGTCCGCTGCTGGTGCACCAGCGAGGCGACCGCCGACTGCGTCTACTTCGTCGTCCAGGAGTCCCCGACGACCTTCCCGAGGCACGCTGGCTTCGTCGCGTGTGAGGCCACAACCGAGCTGGCCGTGGACCTCTCCGAGACGGAGGTGCTCGTCGGCTACCAGTGGCTCTCCGACCAGGCTGGAACCCTCACCGAGCTGCGCGAGATCTGCGAGGCCGGCGGTTGAATCCTCCTCGACGTCCACCCCACCCTCGCGCTATGCTGTCCTCGGTCAGGGTACATACCGGCGTCCGGCGCGCGCCCCTTCATGCTGAGGGCCGCTGGTCGACCGTGTCCACGGAGACCCTCATGCTCACGATGCTCGCCGCGATGGCCCTCACGCCGGACGCCCACGCCTTCTGCGGGACCTACGTCGGGGAACCCGGCGCGACGATCACCAACAACACCAGCCAGCTCCTGATCGCCCGGCAGGGCACGCGCACGACGCTGACGATGGCCAACGACTTCGCGGGCGACCCCAGCGACTTCGCGATGGTCATCCCCGTGCCCCAGATCCTCTCCGAGGACGACGTGCGCACGGTGATCCCCGACATGATCGAGGAGGCCGAGCGCTACAGCGGGCCTCGGCTGGTGGAGTACACCTGCGAGGACTTCTACTACTACGCGCCGCGCGGCGGGCGGGGCTTCGGCTGCACCGACTACGCCATGAACGACGCCGCGGGCTGGGCCGACACCGCGACCATGGCCGAGGACGACGGCTCGGTGGAGGTGGAGGCCGAGTTCGAGGCGGGCGAGTACAGCATCGTCATCCTCTCCGCGGAGGAGTCCGGGGACCTGCTGCGGTGGCTGGACCAGAACGGCTACGGCGTGACCACCGAGGCGGCCGACCTTCTCCAGGAGTACATCGACAGCGGCTCCTACTTCCTGGCGGCCCAGGTCCACTACGAGATGATGCCGCCGGACACCTCGGTGCTCTCGCCGCTGCAGATCGGCTACGACAGCCCGATGTTCTCGCTGCCCATCCGGCTGGGCACGCTGAACTCGCCGGGCGCCCAGGAGCTGGTGGTCTACGTCATCAACGACCTGGAGGACGGGCAGGCCCACATCGCGAACTACCCCGAGGCCACGCTCACCGACGAGTGCATGTCGGAGATCGCCGACTTCCCGACGTACTACGCGGGCCGGCTGGACAGCGCCCTGCCCACCGCCCCCGAGACCGAGGCCCACTGGCTGCTGGAGTACAGCTGGAGCCCCTACCACTGCGACCCCTGCCCCGACGACGCCGCGCTCGCCGAGTGGGTGGTCGAGGAGTCGGGCTTCGAGGGCACCAGCCAGGAGGCCACGTTCACGCGGCTGCGCATGCGGTACGCGCCGGAGCAGGTGACCGGGGACCTGCTGTTCAACCTCTCGGGCATCCCCGACCAGGTCCAGCAGCGCTACATCCAGTACAACGAGAACATGGAGGACCGCTTCCCCATCTGCAACGAGGCGGCGAACACCGCTGAGCTGCTGGAGGGGCAGGTCGAGTCCTGCGACGACGAGTTCGCCGAGTGGGACAAGGAGAACCGCCGCGCCGATCGGGCGGAGAACCGCGAGTGCGGCTCGGTCGAGCCCCGCGCGCCAGCTCTTGCGGCGGCGCTCCTGTGGCTGCTCGGGATGTCGCTGCGGCGTCGGCGGTCGCGCTGACTACTTCGCCCCTGTCCCCAGCAGCACCACCGGCACGGTCATCGCCAGCAGCTTCACGTCCAGGAGCAGGCTCCAGTTGTCGATGTACTCCAGGTCCTGGCGCATCCAGGTCTTGAAGTCGACGTTGTTGCGGCCGGAGACCTGCCAGATGCAGGTGATGCCGGGCTTCATGGACAGGCGGCGGCGCTGCCAGCGCTCGTACTCGGCGACCTCGGCGGGGATGGGCGGGCGCGGGCCGACCAGGCTCATCTCGCCCTTCAGCACGTTCCAGAACTGGGGCAGCTCGTCGATGGAGGTCTTGCGGATGAACCGCCCCACCCGGGTGATGCGGGGGTCGTCGGTCATCTTGAAGACCGGCCCGTCCATCTCGTTCTCGGCCTCCAGCCGGGCGCGCAGCTTCTCGGCGTCGGCCACCATCGAGCGGAACTTCCACATCGTGAAGGTGCGCCCGTAGAGCCCGCTGCGGGTCTGCCCGAAGAAGATCGGCCCAGGGTCGTCGAGCTTGATGAGGATCGCGGTGACCAGGAACACCGGCGTGAGCGCGAGCAGCGCGCAGGACGAGAGCACGATGTCCATCAGCCGCTTGATGGCCAGGGCCTCGGTGTTGGCCGGGGTCGCGGAGAAGCCCAGCACCGTGTTGCCCTCGAAGTCGCCGAGGTTGGCCTGGGCCACCCGCAGCCCCAGGAAGTTGGCGTCCATCGAGAACTCCACGCCCAGCTCCTCGCAGGAGTCGGCGATGTCCCGCAGGGTGGCCACGTCCCAGGCCCGGCCGGTCATGTAGACCTGGTCCACGGGCAGGTCCTCCAGCAGGCGGGGCAGATCCCGGGTGCGGCCGAGCACCTTCCAGGTCAGCCCGGAGACCTCCGCGTCCTCCTCGGCCGACTCGGGGTGGACCACGCCGAGGACCCGGATGCCCCACTGCGGGTTGCGCTCCAGGCTGCCGATCAGCGGCAGCGCCTCTCCCGCGTTGCCGACGATCACGACGTTCCGGGTGTTGAGGCCCTTGCGGTAGCGCTCCTGCAGGGCCCGGATGAACAGCGCGCGCACGAACAGCAGCGCCCCGAAGGCCAGCAGCGGGAAGCCGAAGAACAGCGAGCGGGAGAGCTGCCCGGTCTGCTGCATCGCGAAGAGGATGACCAGGGTGCCCAGGGCCCCGCCGGTGGTGGCCTTGATCATGCGGACGAGGAGCTGGTTGGTCCGCACCCGGTGGAGGTCGTCGTAGGTGTGGAAGTACCAGAGCGACCCCACCCAGGCGATCAGCACCGCCGGCAGCATGCTGAGGTGCAGGTCGGCGGAGACATCCTGCAGGACCTTGGGCTCGAAGAGGTCGTAGGTCCAGAAGCGGGGCAGGGCCACGCGCGCGCGCAGCGCCAGCACGAAGGTGAGGACCAGGACGATCACGTCGGTCATCGCCGCGTAGAGCTTGAAGCTTGCGTTGTGGGAGCGCTGCATCATGGCTCCGAGAGGTCCGTACCCGAAAGAGGTGAAAGTCGGCCGGACATGATAATCGGTGCGAGAACGAGGGGCCGGCCTCAGGGAAGCCGGGACCTGGCATCAAGGAAGGACACCGATGCGCATCATCCGGATCACCACCGCCGCCGCGATCCTCGCCGGGCTCACGGGCTGCGCCCAGGGCAAGGCCGAGGGCGTGTGGCATTTCTACCTCACCTGGGCCTCCAGCGACGACGCTTGCGCCACCGAGCTGACCCACAACTTCACCAACCTCTTCACCCCCGAAGAGGAGGAGATCGAGAACCCCTGGACCACGACGTCCGAGGTCACCCGCTCCGACTCCGAGTTCTTCGGCTCGCTGTCCGAGTCCGGCGAGAACCTCATCCTGGTCTTCAACGGCACGGTGTTCGAGGGCAACAAGAACGGCGACGCCTGGGTCTTCCGGGCCGACAGCTACACCCAGTCCTCGGACACCGACACCCACGAGACCGGCTACACCTACTCGATCACCACCGACCAGGCCGCGGACTACATCATCTCCGGCGCCATCAAGAGCGGCGTGTTCAACGGCACCAGCAGCGCCGAATGGTCCACCGTCCAGGGCTGGACGGAGTCGGACAACTGGTCCCAGGAGCTGGCCGACACCGAGATCGGCACCCAGGGGCAGATCCCGTCCTACAACTACCTGCTGCGGGACATCGAGGGCTCGGTGGTCCCGGCCTACAACACCTTCGACCGGGCGGACTGCACCAGCGACCCCTGCACGCTGACCCTCAGCAGCGACTGCTCCACCAGCTACGACCTCGTCGGCTACCAGACCGACCTGAAGTGGGACGACTTCGAGGTGGTCGCGGGCGCGGGCCAGGGCTCCGGATACCAGGGTCCATAGTTGCCGGTCCTGCTCCTCGCCCTGCTCCCTGGCGCTGAGGCGGCTGGCTACTACCTGGCCGACCCCGGGGTGCGCTCGTTCTCCCGGGGCCTGGCCTTCGTGGCCGGCGTCGATGACCTCTCCGCGCAGTACTACAACCCCGCAGGGTTGATTCGGCTGCGCGGGGGGCATGTGCGCTTCGACATGGCCGGGGCGTACCAGTCGGTGACCTTCAACCGGGCAGACGAGCCCGACAACGACCTCACCTTCGACCCCATCGTCAACGACGCGCCGCCGTACCCCATCCCGAGCATCGGGGTCAGCCACGACTTCGGGCTGGAGCGCTTCACCTTCGCCTTCGGGCTCTACCCCCCCTACGCGCCCGACATCACCTACCCGGCCGACGGCCCCCAGCGCTACACGCTCATCGAGAGCATCGTCGTGCAGACCCAGGTGGGGCCCTCGGCCGCGTTCCGCCCGCACCCCTGGATCACCCTGGGGGCGGGGGTCAACTGGCAGCTCCTCATCGCCGGGCAGACCCTGGTGCTGACCACCGACGACCCGGCGGGGGACATCGGCTTCGACATGCGGGCCACCGACCCGTTCAAGATCTCCTGGAACGCGGGGCTGCTGGTGGGTCCGCCCAGCGAGCGGGTGGTGGTGGGCGCGTCCATCCAGCCGCCCATCCAGTTCAACGGGCGCGGCTACCTGGAGGGCGACTTCACCAACCACGCCCTCTATCGGAACGGCATCATCACCGACGCGACCACCCGCGACGACGACATCTCCCTCTCGGTGCGCATGCCCCTGGTCCTGCGGGCGGGTGTGTCGGTGCGGCCCATCGAGCCCCTGGAGATCGAGCTGGCTGGGGTGCTCCAGAGGTGGTCGACGATGGACGACATCGTCGTCGACGACCTCCAGCTGACCGTCCAGAACACCTTCGCCCCCACCACCATCACCGACCCGGTGGTCCTGCCCGCCGAGTACGACGATGCCTGGTCCCTGCGGCTGGGCGGGGACTTCGACATCAACGATCGCTGGACCGCGCGCGCCGGGACCTTCTACGAGACCTCGGCGGTTCCCACCCGGCGGCAGAACGTGTCGCTGCCCGACGCCCCCAAGATCGGCTACGGCGCAGGCGGCAGCGCGCACCTGGGGCGGCGCTTCACCATCGACGCGGGCTGGTCGCAGGCCTTCCTGCTCATCCCGGAGATCACCGACTCCGAGGTGACGCAGATCAAGCTGGACATCAACGGCGGGGACGTCGAGGACGGCAAGGTGGTCGGCAACGGCGAGTACCGCTCGCGCATCCTGCTGTTCGGCGCGTCGATCGACGTGGCCTTCTCACTGCCGGACAACGACGCCCCCCCGCCCTGATACACTGCGATGTCGTGACCGCACCCGCGCTCAGGCCGGAGCCGCCGAGCCCTCGGACAGGAGAGCCCGAGGGCCCACGCCCCCGTGCGCTCGGCGCCGAGCTGCTGCTGCTCTGGCGACACCGCTCGCTGTTGATGGCCTTCGCGTCGAACGACCTCAAGCACCGCTACGTGGGCAGCTCCATCGGCTTCTTCTGGACGGTGGTCAACCCCATCGTGGAGCTGGTGACCTACACCTTCGTCTTCCACGTCCTGATGGGGGTGACCTTCCACCCCACCGGCGGCACGGTCCACTACTCCCTGTTCCTGTTCTGCGGCATGGTGGCCTGGTTCTCGGTCTCCGAGGGCCTGACCCGCGCGACGACCTCGATCACCGACCACGCCCACATGATCAAGAAGGTGAACTTCCCGGCGGCGGTGCTGCCGTCCTACGTGGTGGTGTCGGCGGTGTTCAACCAGCTCGTGCGCACGGTGATCCTGGCGGTCGGGGTCATCTTCCTGGGCAACGGGCTGTCCGCGCACTTCCTCATGGTGCCCCTCTTCGTGGCGGTGCAGGCGCTGTTCGTGCTGGGGCTGGGCTTCTTCCTGGCCACGGCGAACGTCTACTTCCGGGACACCAGCCACTGGGTCAACGCCGTGCTGCTGGGCTGGATGTTCGTGACGCCCATCTTCTACCCCCCGGCCGCCTACCCTCGGGAGTTCCAGCTCCTGCTCCAGCTCAACCCCCTGGCCCACATCGTGGGGGTCTACCAGGAGCTGATCCTCAACCAGCGCATGCCTCACCCGCGCCAGATGATGCTGACGTTGACCTTCGCGGTGTTCACGTTCGTGATCGGGTACTCGGTGTTTGCCCACCACCGCAGGCGGTTCGCCGACCTCACCTGAGCCAGGGCAGATCGGTCGACACCAGGCGGATCCCTGAGACCGAGGAGCGCTCCAGCGGGGAGCGGAAGCCCCGCTCCACCGCGCGGCAGCGGACCATCGAGTAGTACCAGCTCCCCCCGCGCGCGCTCCGCCAGGCGGGCTCCCCCTGGTGTCGGTGCCCTTCGTCCGCGTCCGACACCGGGACGTGGTCGAAGCGCTGCCCGGCCACCGTCGGCCCCTCGGAGATGAACCGGTCGACGCACCAGTCCGAGGCGTTTCCGGCCATGCCCCGCACCCCGTAGGGGCTCTCGTCCAAGGGATAGCGGTCGACGGAGGCCGGCAGCCGACGCACCGGATCGCTGGCGTTCATACGGCACCAGGTCGGCTCCGGGAAGTCGCCCCAGGGGAAGGCGCGCCCGTCGACGCCCCGGGTGGCCTTCTCCCACTCCAGCTCGCGGGGCGGACGCCAGGCCGCGCCCACCTGAGCCGACCACCAGCGGGCATACGCCCAGGCGCAGTACCAGTCCACCATCAACACCGGCCAGTCGTCTCCCCACAGGTCGCCGTCGATGTCGTGGACGCATCGAAACCCCCCGTCGGGGCGGCGGCCGTAGATCAGCCCGCCGCGCCTGGTGGTGGCGTCCACGCGCTCTCGCGGGGCCCAACGCAGCGCGGCCTCCTCTTCGCCTCGCGCCACCAGATCGTCCAGGAAGGCGATGTACTGGCGGTTGGTCACCGGGAAGCGCTGGACCAGCATCGCCTCCGCCCACAGCCAGCGCGGCGGCGTGGGCTCCCGGGTCCCGGGGTCCCCGCCCTCGATGAACCATCCCGCCGGGACATAGCAGAACGAGGGGTCCAGCGCACCCGCGGGGGGCAGCGCGATCGGGAGCGGGCGGTCGGTGCCCGGCGGGCGGCCGTGCCAGTGGGCCTGGCGGTCCACCCGCACCGGGTAGCGCACGTCGTCGAAGCCCTCGGCCTTGAGCACGCAGAGGTAGCTGCCCATGGGCAGCGCGACGGCCTGGAGCGGGGTGGTCCCCAGAGTCCGCTCGAAGACGGGCACCAGCCTGCGGTCCTGCAGCGCGTAGCGGTAGAGGTCCACCCGCGCCCCCGGCGGATCGGTCAGCAGCGTGAGCGCGCCGTCGCCCTGGAGCCAGGCCCGATGGCGGCCCCTGCGGTCGTGCTCCTGGATCAGGCGGGCGTGGGCGGCGGCGGCGCGTGGATCCCGGCGGGCCTCGGCCTCGGCGTGTTGTTGCAGGTAGTGGTCGGCGAGCCGGTCGTGGGCCTCCTCCAGGTCCTGGTCGAGGTTGAGGGCCGCGCGCAGCGCCCGGATCGCGTCCTGCTCCAGCAGGTCAGCGGCCTGCGCGGCGTCCATGCCGGCGTCCTCCAGGGCCCAGGCCTCGGCCTTCTGCTCGGCGGGGGTGTGCGCGGGCAGCGCCCGCAGCATGTCGGCGGCGCGGTCCAGGAGGGCGCGCGCGCGGCGTTGAGCCTCAGCGGCCTTCACCCGAGCCTGGTCCGAAGCCTCGACCAGCGCGAGGGCCTGCTCCCGGCGGCGGGCCCCCTCCAGCCAGGCGTCGAGGGCCTCCGAGAAGGCGGCCGCGTCCGGGTAGCGCGCGGCAGGCTCGAAGCGCATGGCCCGCGCGCAAAGCTCCTGCAGCTCGCTCGGCGTGGTGGTGTCCTCCGGCCAGGGCTCCCGCAGCCCCCGCATCACCCGATCGCGGATCTCCAGGGCGTCCTGCCCGGTGAAGGGCGCGGCGCCGGTCAGGATCTCGAAGAGCACGGCCCCCAGCGCGTACACGTCGGTGGAGGGGCCCACGCGCGCGCCGTGGCCCATCGCCTGCTCGGGGGCCATGTAGGCCGGTGTGCCCACGGCCTGGCCGGCGGGCGCGGGCTCGTCCATGCGCTGCGCGAGCCCCCAGTCCACCACCTGCACCTCGCCGTAGCGGCCGACCATGATGTTCGCGGGCTTGAGGTCCCGGTGCAGCACCCCCTCGCTGTGGGCGTAGGCCACCGCGTCGGCGGCGCGCCGCAGCGCCTCCACCAGCCGCCGCAGCGTCCAGCGGGAGCGCCCGCCCTCGCGGTGGTGCTCTCGGATGACCTGACCGAGGGTTCGCCCCCGCACCTCGCGCATCGTGTAGTAGGCCCGCCCGTCCGGCAGCCAGCCCAGCTCGTGGACGGGCACGATGCCCGGGTGCTGGAGGCGCGCGGTGATCCGGGCCTCAGCCAGGAAGCGGTCCACCCGCCGCGCCGGGCTGTCCGCCGGCAGCACCTTCATCGCGGTGGTGCGGTCCAGGGTGCGGTCGAGGACCCGCCGAACCTGCCCCATGCCCCCCTGCCCCAGCAGCCCCTGGTCGGCGTAGCGGGGTCCCTCGGGTTCAGGCGCGGCGGGCTCAGGCGGCGACGGGGCCCAGGGGGTCATGCAGGACTCGGCGACCGTCGCGTCGGCCGTGAGGGAGACCTCCGGCGCAGGCAGGAGCGCCGCGAGCCGCTCCAGCAGCGCGCGCTCCTCCGGCGAGAGGCCAGCCCGAGACGACAGACGCTCCAGGATCGTGCGGGGGTCCATGCCGCTCCGGTGTGCTCAATCGGCCCTATTGTCGCCTGCGCCCCGCGCCGACCGGGGGTCGATGCCGTGCTCCCGCAGCCAGCGGTAGAGGGTGGTGCGGCCGATCCCGAGGTGGGCGGCGCAGGCCTTCACGTTCCCGTTGGCGGCCGTGAGCGCGGCGCGGAGGGTCGCGGCGTCGGGCCGCGCGTCCGGCGCGGGGTCGGCGGGCCGGGGGGATCCCCGGGCGGCCTCCAGCGCGGCGCTCGGCGCGTCCGGCAGGCCCACGTCGACGCCGTCGCTCAGCAGCACCAGCTCCCGCATCGCCGCGTCGAGCCCGCGCACGTTCAGCGGCCAGCGCCCCAGCAGCAGCCAGCGGGCGAGGCGATGGTGCAGGCCCACGGGCTGACCGGCGGCGCGGGCCGCGAGGTGCCGGGCGATGGGGAGGATGTCCGCACGCCGCGCGCGCAGAGGCGGGATCGGCACCTGCCACTGGGCCAGCCGGGCGAAGAGGTCCGCGCGGAAGCTGCCGTCCGCGATGGCGCCCTCCAGGTCGCGGTGGGTGGCGGCGACGAAGCGCACGTCCACGGTCCGCGCCCGGTTCGCCCCCACCGGGCGCACCTCGCCGTCCTCCAGCACCCGCAAGAGGCGCGTCATCAGCGCGGGCGAGGCCTCGCCGATCTCATCCAGGAAGAGGGTGCCCCCGTGGGCCTGGGGGATGAGTCCGGTCCGCTCGGCCGCGGCCCCGGTGAAGGCCCCCCGGGCGTGGCCCAGCAGCTCGCTGTTGGCCACCCCGTCGTCGACCGCCCCGCAGTTCACCGCGACGAAGGGCCCACCGCGCCCGCTGAGGTCGTGGAGGGCGCGCGCGGCCAGCTCCTTGCCCACGCCGGTCTCCCCGGTGATCAGCACGTTCGCCCCCAGCGGCGCGATGCGCTGCAGCCGCTCCAGCAGCCGCGCCCGCGCCAGGCTCAGGCCGATCAGGGGCCCCTCGGGGGGGATGGCCGGCGGGTCGGCCTGCTCGACCACCCACAGCAGCCGCCCGGCCCCCAGCACGTCCCCCGACGCCAGCCGGGTCTGCTCCACCCGCAGGCCGTTGCAGGTCGTGCCGTTCCGGCTGCCCAGGTCCCGGAGGAGGAGCTGCTCGCCCTGGCCGGTCAGGGTGCATTGGCGGCGGGACAGGCGGTCGTCGTCGAGCACCCCCGGCCCCAGGGCGTCGCCCCGTCGCCCGAGGGTCAGCGACTGCCCCGGCGCCAGGGTGACCCGCGCGCCGATGTGCCGCGGATCAGGGTGATGCACCAGCACGAGCGAGGGGCTGGCCCGGGTCGCGCCCGGGTCGCTGGAGGGGGCGCCGGAGTCCGTGCGCGTCGCGTCGAGGGTCGGACCAGCGCGGCTCACCGGGCTCCAATGAAGGGGGAACACCCTCTGCGTATCGTGTCCCGCCAGCGCTGGCACATGTCCCGCCCGGTGGAACACCACGCCGCACACACGTCGTCCGTGATGCCGATGAACAGGGGCTCTCGGAAGAGGCGTCCGCTGGAACACTCCTTGCTTCAGAGCAGCCCGGACCGACGAAGGAGGGTGCATGCTCCAGAGCGAAGACGACGTCGTCCGGCGGCCGGGCGGGCGGAGAGAGGTGGCCATCCTGGGGGGCGGCATGGCGGGCCTGACCGCCGCGTATGCGCTCTCCCGAACCCCCGCGCTGCGGGCGCGCTACGCGGTCACCGTCTACCAGCTCGGCCACCGGCTGGGCGGCAAGCTCGCCAGCGGGCGCCGCCCCGAGCGGGCCTGGCGCAGCGAGGAGCACGGGCTGCACGTCCTGTTCGGGATGTACGAGAACCTCTTCCGCGTCGCCGACGAGGTGTACGCGCGCTGGGCGGCGCCGGAGGGCTGCCCCTTCGGCAGCCTGTGGGATGCCGTGAGCCCGCAGGAGCTGACGCCGTTCGGGGAGCCCGACGGCGAGGCGTTTCGCCGGATGGACTTCTTCTTCCCCCGGAACGCGGCCCGGCCCGGGGACGGGCGGCTGCTGCCCGGCCCGGTGGCTGCGCTGCACACCGCCCTGGACCTCGTACGCTGCGGGCTCAAGACCCAGGCCGCCCGGCTGGGTTTCCCCATCCCCGGGCTGCGGCGTCGGCTGCCGGCCTGGCTGCGGCGGGCCCTGTGGCCTCGCCCCGACGCCGGGCCGCCCCGCGCGTTCGAAGCCATCGACCGCCTGCTGGGCGTGGTCGGGGCGCAGCTCGACGGCTTCACCGCGGGCCTCGACCCCCGGGTCGCGCGCCGGGCGGATCGGGCGCTGCGGGCCGCCCACCGGGTGCTGCGGGAGGCGCTGGTCCGCTGCGCCCGGCTGCCGCTCCGGACCGTCGAGGGCCTGCTGCTCGCGGACTACGTGCTCGCGTTCCTGCGCGGGCTCATGGACCCCCGCGACGGCGTGTTCCTGGACTGGGACCTGGATCGGCTCAACCGCTACGAGCTGCGGGCCTGGCTGGCCGACCACGGCGCCACCCGGCGCACCCTGTGGGACTGGCCGCCGGTGCGCGCGCTCTACGACACCTGCTTCCAGTACGAGGGCGGCGACCCGGACCGCCCGGACTTCGAGGCCGGCACCGCCGCGCGGGTCGCCATCCGCGTGGCCCTGACCTACAAGAACGCGGTCATCTTCCTGCTCAACGGCGCGATGGGGGAGGTGCTGATCGCGCCGCTGTACGAGGTGCTCCAGGCGCAGGGGGTGCAGTTCCGCTTCTTCCACCGGGTCGAGGCCGTGGAGCTGTCCGCCGACCAGCGCCGGGCGGAGCGGCTGCGCTTCACCGTCCAGGCGAAGACCGCGGACGGCGCCCCGTACCGGCCCACCTTCGTGCGCGACGGGCTGGTGTGCTGGCCGGTCGAGCCGGACTGGTCCCAGCTTGAGGGGGGCGCGGCGCTGAAGGCTGCGGGGGTGGACTTCGAGTCCCTGCGCTCCCCGGCCAGTCCGACGTCCTGCCGCGTGCTCGCCCGGGGCGTGGACTTCGACGACGTGGTCCTGGCGCTGCCGCTGGGGGCCCTGACCCCCATGAACGGCCGCCCCGGGGTCTGCGAGCAGCTTCGGGCCGCGAACCCGGCGTTCCGCCAGCTCACCGACCGCATCCGCCTGGTGCCCACCCTGGCCGCCCAGCTCTGGTGGACCCGCGGCCCGGAGGCCCTCGGCGGGGCCCCGGAGCGGGCCGCGATGGTGGGCTGGGCCACCCCCCTGAGCATCTGGGCGGACGAGACGCCGATCCTGGACCACGAGGGCCACGGCCCGGGCGGCCCCCAGGCGCTGCACTACCTCTGCGGGGTCTGGCCCCACACCTTGGAGGGTGACGCGGCGGTCGAGCGGGCCCGCGTCGAGATCGCCGCCCAGCTCGACGCCCACGGCGCGGCGATGTGGCCCGGGGCCCGCGCCCCCGGCGGCGGCTTCGACTGGGCCGCGCTGCACGACGACGGCCAGCGCCTGGGCCCCGAGCGCCTCCGGGGGCAGTACATCCGGGCCAACACCGCCCCCATCGAGCAGGCCGTGGGGGCGCGCACCGACACCGCCCGCTTCAGGCTGGAGGCCCACGAGAGCGGCCTCGACAACCTCGTGTTCGCCGGGACCTGGACCCGGACCGGCATCAACACCACCAGCGTGGAGGCCGCCACGATGTCCGGCCTGGCCGCCGCGCGGGCCTTGAGCGGCGAGGACCTCCCCATCGTGGGCGAGGACTTCATGGCCCGGCCCTTCGCTCGGGCGCGGGTGGGGGTGCCCCATGGCTGAGGACGACGTCCCCGGCGAGGGCTTCACCGCCGACACGGGCGCGACGCTCGTCCGCGCCGGCGAGCCGGTCCGCGAGGTCCTCCACCTGCGCGAGGGGCGCGTGGGCCTCTTCCGTGATGGCCGTCTCATCGACATCATCGACGCCCCGATGCGCGCGGGGGCCGCCGCGCTGCTGGGGGAGGGGCGGCACCGCGTCGACGTGGTGGCGCTGGGGCCGGTGGCGGGGCTCCGGGTGCCGGCGGCGTCCTGGCTCGCCGCGCTGGACCGGAGCCCGGCGCTGGCGCTGGCTGAGGCCCGCCGCCAGGCCGCCGCGCGGGCGGCGCTGGAGGACGGCTTCGCCGCCAGCCTGGGCGACCTCGACGACTTCTTCGCCCCGGGCGGGCGTCTGGTTCCGGGGCCCTACACCTTCGGGCCGGTCGCGCTGACGGCCTTCGTGATGGCGGGCGAGCGCGCGGCGCTGCGGGCGCTGTTGCCGCCGGGGCTGCGGCTGATCCCCGGGCTGGGGGGAGCGAGCCTGCTGGTCCTCGCTGAGGTGGGCGGCAGCCGGACCGACGGACCGGGGGGCCCCACGCGGGCGGGGGCGTATCGGGAGCTGGCCGTGTTCATTCCCTGCGTGGGCCCGCGCGGGCGCCTGGGGGTCTTCGTGCCCGCCCTCGTGGTCACCGCGACGATGGCCATCCTGCTGGGCCGGGAGATATACGGCTTCCCCAAGCGTCCGGGGCGGATCTGGCTGCACAGCGACGGCGCCGAGGTGGCCCTCGACCACCGCCTGGCGCTGCGCCTGGGTTGGGGGGAGGGGACCCCGCTCGCGGCCGGAGCCGCGCCCCGAGCGCTGCGGGCCCTGCTCCGCCCCCGCGTCTTCACCCGCAAGGTCATCGCCGGGGTCGCCGGCCGCGACCGGGTGGACGAGCTGGTGGAGAGCCGCTTCTCCCTGCTCGACCTCGGGAGGCTCACCCGGCTGGCCGAGCCCCGGGTGGAGCACCTGGACCCCTGGCTGCCCCCGCTCGGCCGCCCGACGGCGGCGTTCTCGCTGCAGGCCGCCTACCGCCTGGGGCGCGGCCGCGTGCTCCGCCGAAACCCCCGCAGGAGGCGCCGATGAACGCCCCGATGCCCGAAAAGGTCCGCGTCGTCGTGCTCGGCGGCGGCGTGGGCGCGATGAGCGCCGCATGGGCGCTGTCCGCCACGCCCGCGCTGCGGGAGCGCTTCGCCGTCACCGTCTTCACCCTGGGGCACCGCCTGGGCGGCAAGGGGGCCACCGGCCGCGACCCCGACCAGGGCATGCGCATCGAGGAGCACGGCCTGCACATGTGGATGGGCTGGTACCGCACCGCCTTCCGCATGATGGCTGACGTCTTCGAGGCCTGGCGCCCGCCGCCGGGCTGCCCCATGCGCGGCATCGAGGGCGCCTTCTCCCCACAGCACCGGATCAGCGTGGCCGCGGCGGGGGAGGCCCCCTGGCACCTCAGCCTGCCGCCGACCCCGGGCCTGCCCTGGGCCGACGCCGGGCCCGAGGAGCTGGGGCGCTGGGTCCAGGCGCTGGTCCACTTCAGCCGGGCGGGGGCCTGGGGC
The DNA here is from genome assembly GCA_020632795.1 of Alphaproteobacteria bacterium. Classification (GTDB taxonomy): domain Bacteria; phylum Myxococcota_A; class UBA796; order UBA796; family CAJQPC01; genus JACKEV01. Next base: position 521,622 of record JACKEV010000011.1, on the reverse strand, counting down.
CGGATCCTGGGCGCGGAGGGGGTGCCGCTGCGGGAGCAGCTCCGGCGGGCCCGGGTGCTGGCGCGCCTCTCGGCCTGCGTGGCGCGGGGGCTCGCGCGCGACGTGGTGCCGCACGGCCTCGCAGGCTTCGATCGCATCGACGCATACGACCTGCGGGCCTGGCTGGCCCGGCACGGCGCCGAGGACGAGGTGGTGCGCAACGCCCCGCCCATCCAGGCGCTCTACGACCTCGGCTTCGCCTACCCCGACGGCCGCTCCGGCGCCGGGCGGGGCTGCATGGCGGCGGGGGCGGGCATCCGCACCCTGCTGCGCATCGCGTTCACCTGGCGCGGGGCGCCCCTGTGGCGCATGCGGTATGGCATGGGGGACACCATCTTCTCGCCGCTCTACGAGGTGCTCTCGGCGCGGGGGGTGCGCTTCGCCTTCTTCCATCGGGTGACGGGCCTGCGGGCGCGCGCGCAGGTCGAGGCGGTCGACTTCGCGGTGGAGGCGCGGGTGCGGGGCGGTCCCTTCGCGTACCGACCGCTCATTCCGGTGCGCGGGGTGCCCTGCTGGCCGGCGGCCCCCCTGGCGGCGCAGCTCCGGTCCGAGGGGCCTGCGGCGCTGCGCCTGGCGCGGGGGCGGGACTTCGACGCCGTGGTGCTGGGCATCCCCGGTCCGGCCCTCGCCCCCATCGCGGGGGACCTGATGGCGCGAAGCCCGGCCTTTGACGCGGCGGTGCGGGGCTGTCGCTCGGTCGCCACCGCCGCGATGCAGCTCTGGATGAAGCCGGACCTCGCCGGCCTGGGCTGGACGACCGGCTCCACCGTGATGACCGCCGGCGCGCGCCCCTTCGCCTCCTACGCGGACATGAGCGAGGTGCTGGCGGCCGAGGACTGGGGGCCGGATGGGCCGCGCTCGGTGGCCTACTTCTGCGACGCCGCCCCGGACCGACCGCGCGCCCTGGAGGCCCTGGCCGCGGAGGCGGAGCCCTGGATGGATCGGGAGCTGCCGCGCCTGTTCCCGGCCACCCGGGCGCCGGGCGGGGGCTTCGACCGGGGGCAGGTGGTGTCGCGCTACCTGCGCGTCAACGACAGCCCCACCGAGCGCTACGTCCTCACCCCGCCGGGCACGACGGGGGCGCGGCTGGCGCCGGGGGGCTCGGGCTTCCCCAACCTCGTCCTGGCTGGTGACTGGCTGCGCACCAGCGTCAACGGGGGCTGTGTGGAGGCCGCCGCCGAGTCCGGGGTGGCGGCGGCTTCGGCGCTGGAGGCGCAGGCGCTCGCTACGGCTCGCGCGGCGGCGGGGTGACCCCACCCATCACGAAGTGATCGGGGATGACGACCTCCGGGGGCGGAGCGGGCTCGACCGCCGTGAGGGTGGCCGGGGGCGGCGCGGGCTCGACCGGCGTGAGGGTGGCCGGGGGCGGAGAGGGCTCGACAGGCTCGGGCAGCGCGGGCTTGCCCTTGATCACCTCGAACTCCTCCAGAGGCTCGGGCTCGGGCATGATCTCGATGAAGACGTCGCCCATCAGGACCTCCTCGGGGGGCATGGGCTCGCCCATGAGCACCGGCGCGGGGACGTCGCTCAGCCACTCGCCAATGGAGCGGGCCATGCGCTCCAGGAGGCTGGGCTCGGCGCAGCCCTCGGGGGTGGCGACCGCTGCGGCGGCGGCGGGGAGGCCCACGCTCAGACCGACAGCCGCTGCCCCGGCGCGGCCCAGGAAGGCCCTGCGGCTGGGCTTGAATCGGATGTTGCCGTCGGGGCCGCAGGCGAAGCGCACGCAGGGCTTCTCGGCGTCACGCAGCAGGGCGACGGCGTCGTCGCGGGTCATCTCGGAGAGGTCGTGGACGTGCTTGTCGCAGTGGTCGCAGAACCGGCGCTGCGCGTCGCCCGTCATCGCGGACCAGTCTTCGTGGCAGGGCTCGGGGATGGGGAGGTCGTCGCGGTGCATCTTGTTTCTCCGTGCTCGCTGCGACAACGCGAGACGGAGCCGGTTCCTTACGCCTCGTCCCGAGGCTCGATGCCGAAAGCCTCCCGCAGGTCCGCCACCGGGGTCTCGAAGTCGTCCTGGGGGCGCCAGTCCTCGAACAGGTCGCGCTTCATCTTCGCGCCGCGGGCGAAGGCACGCAGCAGCAGGTCGGGCGGCACCCGGCCGAGCTCACCCTCCGCCACCGGGGCCACCTTGACGCCCATGTGGAACTGCACCAGCGCGAACATGAGCAGGCCGAAGGGATCCTCCTTGTGGTAGCCGGCGTGGAAGGCGGCGATCTGGGCCTCCTCCTCGGGGGTGGTGCCGTAGCCGGAGAGCACGTGGTTGCAGTCGTGGAAGATGATGACCTCGGGCGGGGAGCCCGCCTCGCCGGGGAAGCTGAAGCCGTTGCCGCGGATGAAGTCGAAGTACGCCCGGCCCAGCGTGCCCTCGGGCAGGTCCTCCAGGGCCTGGTAGCGGGCGGCGAGGGAGGGGTTCTCGGGCACGATGAGCTGCTGGACGAAGCGCGTGATGCCCCGCAGGCCCCGCTCCTTCCACTCCCGGCGGAGCAGGATGGCGGGGGTGAAGCGGCGCAGCAGCCCCACGCGCAGGGCGAGAATCCGGCGGTCCGCGAGGCGGCGCATGTCGCGCAGCTCGGCGGTCTCGACGCCCAGCGCAGCGGAGAAGTCGTCCACGAGCCGGCGCTCGGCCTCGCTCAGCTCCCCGTCCATCACCGTCAGCAGCACCAGACCGCTGAGCACCCGGCGGCGGAAGCGCTCCTGGGGGATCGCGGCGGCGAGGGCCTCCGGCGTGATGGGCGTGAGGGCGTCGAGGTCGAAGTCGGTGTCCAGGATGTGGCGCTGCACGTCTCGGAGCAGGCCGCGCTCGACCTCGCTGAACGCGCCGTCGGCCTGGGCGAGGGTCTTCAGGGCACGCAGCCCGGCGTGGGCGACGTCGACGGGGGGCTTCTCAAGCATGGTGGGCCTCGGTCGGGTGAGGTCAGAAGGGGCCCTCGGAGGCCGCCCAGCGGCGCCAGGCCTCGCGGTGCTCCTCGTCGGTGCGGCCCTCGGCGAAGTCGAAGCCGTTGATGGCGCGCAGGGCCTCCAGCGCGGCCTGACCCACCGCCGGGTCGCCGTCGTCGAGGCAGGAGATCAGCGCCGGGATGCTGCTGCGGGCGCCGATGTCGCCCAGGGCCCGGACGTAGTGGGCGCGCACCCACAGGCTGGAGCCCCGGTAGAAGTTGCTGCGGTCGGCGATGGCCCGCTCCAGCTCGGGGGCCGAGCGCACGTCGCGGACCTTGCCCAGGGCCTCGGCCGCCGCCGCCCGCACGATGATCGCCGGGTCCCACAGCAGCTCGGCGAGCCGGGTGCTGGTGGACTTGTCGCCCAGATCCCCCAGCGCGGAGGCCGCCGCCGCCCGGATGGCGGGCATGGGGTCGTCGCAGAGGGCCAGCAGGGGGGCCTTGGCCTCGGAGCGGCCGGACTGCCCCATGACCCGGATGGCGATCCAGCGCTGGCGGGCGTCGGCGTCGTCGGCCGAGGCGAGCTGCTCGAGCTGGGGCCGGATGGTGGGGAAGTCCATCACCAGCCGGTTGAAGGCCTCCATGCGCTGGGCTTCGGGGAGGTCGTTGTCGGCGGCCACGGCGAGCCGGTCGTTCACCGGCGCGGCCCGGGCCACCGGGGCCAGGCCGAGCAGCCCGAGCAGGAGCAGGAGTCTCACAGCGCCGCGCCCTCCAGGATGTTGGCCAGCCAGCTGAACAACATGATCATGACGATGGGGGAGAAGTCCAGCCCGCCGGTCATCTGGGGGTTGATGAGCGCGTGGATGGGCGCGTACATCGGCTCGGTGAGGGCGTGGGTGAGCTTGCGCGGGTACCGGTGGGGATCGGGCATCACCCAGCTCAGCAGGGCGTCGATGATGCAGATGAGCGCGAGCCCGCGGAGGATGTAGGCGACGATGAGCACCATCAGGGGCTCCTGGGCGTGGTCACCTAGAACTCATACGCCGCGCGGGCCTGTATCGTCCACACCCTGTCGTTCATCGCCAGCCCCACGTCGGCGGTGGGCAGCCGGTCGGTGACCCTGGCATAGCCCCCCTCGAAGCTGAGCAGGACGTGCTCGTGGAGCCGGGCCTTGACCGCCAGATCGGCCTCCCAGCCCAGGATGTTCGACTCGGCGTCCTCGTCCAGGCGGATGACCGCGCCGTCGGGCTTGTGGGGCCAGGCCACCAGGAAGGCGGCGATGACGTCGACGTTGTCCAGCGGGGTGACCCGCACGCTGGGGAAGGTGTAGACCGAGTTGTAGACCCCGCCGTTGGACCACAGGCCCCGGCCGGACGCGGTCCACCGGGCGGCGCTCACCCGGGAGATGACCTCCTCGTAGAGGATCAGGCCCACGTTGTAGTCGGGGTTGATGGGGCGGCCGGTGAACACCTCGTCGGAGACGTTGTCGTCGCCCGAGGCGAAGCCGGACTCGAAGATGACCCCGACCTTGTCCAGCTCGTAGCCCAGCCGGCCCACGGCGTTCCAGATCTTGGGGGTCTTGGCCAGGGGGTCGGCCTCGTTGGAGGGGTCGGGCAGGGTGATGGCGCTGGAGTGCCCGAGGATGGTGACGCCCTCGCCCTCGAAGTAGATGTTCCGGTGGTCCAGCTTCGCGTAGGCGTCCAGGATCCAGACATTGGAGCTGGTCTCGAGCTGGCGGCGGTTCACCGCGTAGAAGCCGGCGGTGAGGTCGGCGGGGGCGCCGGCCAGGTCCAGGCCCTCGCCCTTGTAGAGCACCGCGTAGACGAACTCGATGACGTCGTCCTCGTGCTCGGTCCACCAGTTGGGGGCGCGGGCGGCGGTGTTCCGGGCCTCGGTGTAGGAGTGGTCCTCGTCGTCTTCGCAGTCGGCGTGGTCGGTGTCCTCGGGGTCGTCCGAGCACTTGTAGCCGTAGTACTGGGTGAGGGGATCCTCCACCAGGCGGTCCACCGCGAAGATGACGAAGAGCGGGATGTCCGGGCCTTCCTTCTTGGTGATGCCCTGGACCACCGCGATGGGGCGGGTGGCGAACAGGAAGCGATCGAAGGTGGCCCCGCCGTGGGCCTCGCCCCAGGTGTTGCGGAAGCCGTTGCCGTCGTTGGCCAGCACGCCCAGGCCCCAGTGGGAGGGCTGCCGGCCCACACGGACCACGCCCACCTTGGCGTTGAACTCCATCCAGGCCCGCCGCATCGTGAACGGCGCGGTGGGCTGGCCGTCGAGCCCGGTCATGCTGGGCTGCTCGGCGAACAGCGCGGTGGAGGCGAGGTCCTCGTTGTCCCCGAACAGGACGTCGTTGAAGAGATCGGCCTGGAAGGTGAACTTCGCGAGGTCCTTGTAGGCGACCGTCGGCTCCAGCCGCAGGCGCTGCTGGGTGTAGCGCCCCGTGCCCGGCTCGTTCTCCCAGCCGGTGAAGTCCGGGTCGTAGAGGCCGTTGAAGTGGTGGAGCCGGACCCGGTAGTAGCCCTCCAGGGAGAAGTCCAGGGGGATCTTCTCTTCAGGCTCGTCCTGGGCGAGGGAGGGGGAGGCCGTGAGCAGGCCAAGCAGCAGCGGCCCCATGTCAGTTGCAGGCCGAGAGGCAGTCGTCGGGGTAGACGACGCCGTCGGGGTAGCCGTAGTAGATGCTGGCGATGTTGATGGAGTCGGGCACCACGGTCAGGGTGGAGCTGCCCAGCATCACGTACTCGGTGCCGTTCCAGCCCCACATCTCCATCGTCATGTCGCCGGGGGGCAGGTTGATGGCGACCCACAGGCCGTCCTCGGACGTGCCCTCCTGATCGCGGTTGGGGAACTCGCCCCGGAAGTAGCGCACCGACTGGGCGGGGTAGTTGCCGTCGGCGTCCTTGCCGATGACCATCACGCCCTCGACGGGGTCGCCGTTGCAGTCATACGCCGTGCCCGCCACGATGCCCATGCCCGACTGCACGGACACGCCCAGCAGCGAGGGGATGACGTTGTAGGTGGCGCTGGAGACCGAGTTGAAGGTGACCCGCCCGATGAAGTCGGGCTCCCAGACGTTGTGGGACTGGATGGTCGTGCGGGTGAGGCCCAGCCCGGGGTCGGTCTCGGTGACGTAGAGGGTGGGCGTGCAGGTCATGCCGGTGCCGGCGACGTCGCCGTCGGTGTTGCCGGTGATGGTCTGGTCCGCGCCGCCGCTGCTGTAGACGTCGTTGAAGAAGAGCTGCAGCTCGGGGTCCTCGACGTTGTCGCCGGTCTCGAAGTCCTCGACCTCGCCTGCCAGCGCGGCCTCGAACTGGCACGAGCTGTCGGGGGACTGGGAGAGCCAGGCGTCGCCGACGGTGTAGCACGCGAAGACGCCGGCCTCGTTGAGCGTCGTGTAGTCGGTCGTCAGGTAGACGATCTCGGCGAAGTAGTCGACGCCGTCGCCGGAGTCATCGTTGGAGCCGGAGTCGTCGGCGTCCTTGTCGCCGCCGGTGCAGGCGACAGCGAGGGAGATCAGGAGCAGGGTAGCGGTGCGGCGCATGGCGATCCTCCAAGGGGCGCCGGAGGATTACGGGAAGCACCGCCGCCTGTCAACCCTCCTGAGGCTCCAGGAAGTCAAGCTCAGCGCGCACGTCGCCGTCGTAGAAGGCGTCGAGCTGCTCGGCGAGGGCGATGGCCTCGGGGGCTTCCGTGCGGGGCGGGGTGGGCCGCAGGGCCAGGTAGAGGTCCCCCGCCGGGGTGGACCCTCGGGAGGGCAGGCCCTTGCCCTTCAGCCGCAGGCGGCTGCCGGAGCTGCTGCCGGCGGGCACGTTGACCTTGTAGCGGCCCCAGGGCGTGGGGACCTCGATCCGGGCGCCGGCCATGGCCTCGTGCAGCGTGATGGGGACGTCGATCTCGAGGTCCTGGTCGTCGCGGCGCAGCCGGGGGTGTGGCCGCACGTTGACCTCCAGCAGGACGTCGCCAGCGGGGCCGCCCCCCGCCCCCGGGCCGCCCATGTCCCGCAGGCGGATGGTCTGGCCGTCGTCGACCCCCGCCGGGATCTTGACGCGGAGCACCGTGGACTCCAGGCCGCCGTAGGCGTTGGGCTTGTCCACCCGGATGGAGGTCTCGCCGCCCTTGAGCGCGGTCATCAGGTCGACGGCGATGGTGGCGTGGATGTCCTGCCCGCGCATCATGGGCTGGACGCGCCAGTTGCCCCGGCCGCCGCGCCCCCCGCGACCGAACAGGTCGCCGAACAGGTCCTCGAAGGAGAAGCCGGGTCCACCCGCGGAGAACCCCCCGCCGGGGAAGCCGCCCGCTCCGTAGCGGCGGGCCTGCTCGGCGTCGAAGCCCGGGCGCAGGGAGACCTCGCCGAACTCGTCGTAGAGCTTGCGCTTCTCGTCGTCCCCCAGGACGCTGTAGGCCGCCGAGACCTCCTTGAAGCGCTGCTCGGCCTCGGGCTCGGGGTTGCGGTCCGGGTGCAGCTCGCGGGCGAGCTTCTTGAAGGTCTTGCGGATGGTGGCCTGGTCGGCGTCCTTGGGCACGCCGAGCACGTCGTAGAGGTTGCGCATGACCCTGTCTAACGGCCCTGGAGCCACTCCAACAAGGTGATCGCCTGCGCGGTGATCACGGGCTCGGTCTGCGGTCCCAGCGAGTTGGTCTCCTCGTAGTGATCGCCCTCGGCTTCGACCAGGTAGGGGTTGTCCGGGTCGGTGATGAAGTCATAAGCAGGGATGATGTATCCCAGCTCATCATTCGCCAGACCGATGATCCAGGCGTGGGGGCTGTCCATGCGCTCCCGCAGGTAGGGGCCCTCGGGCGCGGCGTCCAGGTCCGGCGGGTTCGGGTTGTTCGGGTCTACGAGGGTGTAGAGGTCGGTGCCCACCTTGGAGCCGTCGTAGCCGCCGATGCCGATCTCCGGCAGCAGCTCGCCGGGGATGGACAGCATCGCGAGGTCGCCCAGGGCGATGTGGTCCATCTCGGTGACCACCTCGGGGGGGTCGTCGGGGTCCACGGGGCCGTCGGGGTCGAAGTTCTCCAGGTCCCGGGGCAGCACGCCGATGCGGAACATGGCCTCGAAGGCGATGTTCTGCACGGGGAGCTGGAAGCGCGCCGCCGCGAAGGAGAGGGCGGGGTCCTGCAGGGTCTCGCCGGCCTCCACCGCGTCCAGGGCCATCTCGCCCACGATCTGGCCCAGGGCCTCGGCCTTCTCGAAGCTGGCCGCGCTCCACTCGTTGCCGTCGGGGTCGTGCACGGTGATGCCCAGCGGGGTCATCATGCCGCCCACCATGCCCTGGACGTAGACGCACACCCCGCCCAGGCCCTCGCGCTCGTAGCTGTCCCAGCGCGCACCGGACTCGACGGTCTCGCGCAGGTAGTGGACGAAGTCGGCGCTGATGAGGGTGTTGTCGCTGGAGAGGGTCTCGGGGTGGCTGCCCCAGTTGACCAGCGAGGCGATGACGTCGCCTCCGCCGTCGTAGAAGGCGGCGACGTTGACCGCGTCCACGATGACGACGGGGTCCCGGCTGTCCCGCTGGACGTTGGCCTGGCCGCGCTCGTGGGCGCCGGCGGGGTCCACCGCGCCCACGACGACGTGGTCGACCTCCGTCAGCGCGCCGACGGCCTGGGCGATGGACGCCGCGACGTCCTCGCGGACCTCGGCGACGTAGGACTCCTGGTAGCCCGAGCTGCCCACCCGGGGGCCCCACAGGCCCATCGTGTCGGGGCCCTCGTGGGTGTGGGTGGAGGAGATCAGGACGTGGTCGACCTCCAGCGCAGGGTCGAGGTCCGCGCGGATGGCCTCCACGTCGCCGAAGAAGAAGCCGACCAGGTCCAGGGACACGATGGCGATGCGGCTGCCGCCCTGGTCCAGCACGAGGGTCCGGGCCCAAAGCTCGTCGTGGACCCCCTGGGCGGGGCGGCCGTTGGAGAAGCCCGCCATCCAGGTGGCCTGGAAGGTGTCGTCCCCCTCGCCCTCGTCGGGGCCGGGGTAGCCCGCGTCGTCGGGGCAGAGCTGGTCGCAGCCGCAGTCCAGGAAGGCGTCGGCCGCGCTGCCGTAGCGGTTGTTGCCGTCCTGATCCACCCACTGCTCGAAGCACGTCGGCGAGATGGGGACCGCCGCCGCCCCGACGCGCAGAGGCCCGTCGTTGTCCGGGCAGCTCGGATCGCCGGGGCAGACCGTGTCCGGTCGCCAGCCTTCGGGACCGGAGTCGTCGGGGGGGGCGTCATCCTTGCAGGCCGTCAGCGCGGCGAGCAGGAGCGGGAGCGTGGTGTGCATGGGGCCTCCGAGGGCGTGTTGTGCGCGACCGCTCCCCGCTTGTCAAGCGGCGAGGGCTCCCGACCAGCGCAACCCGTTGTATGATGGGCGGGAAGCTCCAAGGGCACCCCTCTGCGGGTCCCCGGGCCCATTGCATGACGCTCACTGCAGGATGCACGCCATGACGCACCCCGCCCCTTCGCTCTCGCTCTCCCTGCTCCGCGGGCTCGGCCTCGCCGCGCTGCTGGTCGTCGGATGCACCTCCAAGGGCGACGACGGCTTCGCGCCGGTCACCGACCGCAGCCCCTCGGACGACACCGCCATCAACACCGACGACACGGCGCCGGACGACACGGCGCCGGACGACACCGGCCCGGCCGACGACACCGGCGAGACCGGCGGCGGCTCCTCGGCGAACCTGGACGATGAGGGCGACGTCTACCCGATCGGCCCGGGCGAGGAGGAGGTCTCGCTCGTCGACATCTCCGGCGACTCCAACCGGGACCAGGACTTCTTCCTCATCGCCATCAACGGCACGAACTCCGACGGCGGCTTCCGGCTGCTGTACTCCCCGGCGGCCACCAGCGGGGCCGGCGGGCCGCCCCCGCCGCAGGCCACCCGGCACCCCACGAGCCCCCTCGACCAGCGCATCCGCCAACGGCTCGCGCAGCGCCATCGGCCCCAGGGCTTCGCGCCGCCGCCGCCCTATGACCAGACCGACATCGGCATCGCGCGCGAGGAGTTCAACGTCCGCGATCACTTCACCCAGGACGAGAGCATCACCCCGGTCACCTCCCGGCTCTGGGCGGTGGGCGAGTACGTGGCCATCTGGGTGGACGACGAGGTCCCGATCGACTGGGACTACGACTGCGACGGCGTCATCGACGAGCCGGCCCGCTACAACGCCTACGGCTTCAACAACTGCGACCTCCAGACCGTCGCCGACATCGTCGACAACAACATCATCGTCAACATCCGGGACCTGTTCGGCCAGGAGTCCGACATCAACGGCGACGGCAAGGTCTCGGTCGTCATCACCCCGCTGCTCAACACCATCCCGCTCACCAGCGAGGACGAGGACGACTGGCCCCAGGTGGTGTCCTACGCCGACCCGGTCAGCGACCTCAACGAGTTCAACTTCCAGTCGAACCCGGGGTCCGACGAGCAGGAGGTCATCTACGTCTTCGCGCCCGATCCCTACGGCTTCTTCAACCCGTACTTCACCACCACGGTCTCCGAGTACGCCTCGATGGAGCTGGCCGCGGAGATCGCGCGGTCCTTCCTCAAGCTGGTGCTCTACAACACCCACGTCCTGGAGTACGAGGCCCCCACGGACTCCGGCTCGGAGGTGGTCGAGAGCGCCGGGCAGCCCGAGGAGACCTGGCTGACCGAGGTGTTGGGCTCGATCGCGGCGGACTACTGCGGCTTCGGCGCGGTCTACTACGCCGACGCCTGGCGCTACCTCGACGCGCCCTACCTCTACACCCTCACCAGCTTCGACGAGAACTCCATCTTCTCGGCGGACTCCCGCGGGGCCCAGTACCTGTACGGGCGCTGGCTGGTGGACAACATGGGCACCGACTTCCTCGCCCAGCTCGCCCAGACCGAGTACGTCGGCGTCGACAACATCGAGGACGTCACCGGCTCCGAGATGGAGGACCTGGTCCGCCGGTGGCAGGTCGCCCTGCTGGCCACGGGCGTGACCGACAGCTCCGGCGTTGAGCTGGTCGACCCCAACGACTTCCCCCAGTACGACGTCGCCGGGACCATCACCGCGCCGACCACCGCGCCGACCACCCCCGCCGCGGGCATCTTCTATGGCGCCAACGGCCACCAGCGCGGCTTCAACGTGCGCGGGGTCAACCAGTGGATCGAGGGCGGCACCACGGCCTCGCCCTCCGAGAACACCACCCAGCGGGTCGTCGCCAACGGCCCGGACTTCCACACCTACGTGCCCGGCCTGGAGTTCTACGGCTACGGCGCGGGCGGCTACGGCGCCCACACCGTGCGCCTGACCCGGTTGGAGTATGAGGCCGCCGCCCTGGAGATCCAGAGCAACGTCAACTCCGATGACGGCGGCTTCTTCGGCGCGGTGGTGCGCTGGATCGACCCCACCCGCATCGACAACGCGGTGGACGACATCTACTCCCCGCTGGACGTGAACGCGGTGGTGCTGCCCTCGCTGCCCTCGGACGGCAGCGAGATCTACGCCTTCGGCGACATCGGGCCGAACGCCACCACCCGCGTCCTCGCTGGCGCCGAGGAGGAGGAGTCCGAGACCACCGGCGCCTCGGTGGCTGACACCGACCGCTGGCTGCTCGACCTCACCGACCGCGCGACCAACCAGGTCATCCAGGTCGCGATCTGGCTGGACCGTAAGTTCATCAACACCAGCGGTCAGGTCGGCCCGGAGAACCCCTGGATCGCCATCGTGGAAGAGGACGACCTGCCCACGCCCACCGTGGCCTCCACCAACTCCAGGACCTGCTCCACGTCGACCAACGACTGGGAGTACCCCAACCTGATGATCGACTACGTGTTCGATCAGGTCTTCCTGCTGACCACGCCGTTCGAGTCCGCCACCGGCGACGAGCTGGACAGCGGCTTCGACCCCTGCGGCGTCTACGTCGGCCCGCTGGACTGCGCGGACGACTGGGATCGGGACGGCGTCCCGGACACCGACGAGCCCTCGCCCACCAACTTCGTCCAGCAGGTGCTCGTCGAGCAGTGCCAGGACAACGGCGGCACGCTGCCCTCGGACTACTACACCACCGACTGGATCGACATCGACAGCGTCGATGAGGACGACCTCCCCAGCTTCTCGGTGGTCTACAACGTCGGCGGGCAGAGCGGCGAGGCCGGCGAGGAGGCCCTCCTGGTGGTCACCCTGCTCGGCGGCAACCGCTACATCGTGGTGGTCTCCGGCGGCGAGCAGGAGGGGCCCTACGAGCTGTCGTTCAAGCAGCTCAACTGAGCGCGATCGGCTAAAGGGGAGCGGTGGAGTCGCCGCCCCCCGCCACCCCTGTTGAGATTCTGACCTCTGTCGGGTTGTTCCTGGCGACCCTGGTCTGCGTCTTCTTCACCTACGGCTGGTTCTGGTCCAACGGCCGGCCCCTCGGTGACCCGGAGACCACCCGGCAATCGGCACTCTTCGCCGCTGGATTGATGTCGATCCTGCTCGCCCACGAGCTGGGCCACTACGTGGTCGCGCGACGCCATGGCTTCGCCCTGAGCCTGCCCTACTTCATCCCGTTTCCTTTTGCTTTCGGTACTTTTGGGGCGATCATCCGGCTGCGCTCCCTGCCCCGGAGTCGCACGGGCCTGCTGGAGATGGGTGCGGCGGGCCCGATAGCGGGTGCCGTGGTGGCCATCATCGTCATGGCCATCGGTCTGCCTGACACTTTGCCTCCGCAGTCCATCGACCCGGCAGCCGGGCTCATGGATACCGAAATACCCGGTGTGTTGCTGACGGTGCTTCATGCGATCGACCGGGTGCTCTCATGGGGTCCCATAGGTGACCTGCTGGCGTGGTTCGCGACTCCGGTCCCCGAGGGCCATGTGCCTGTGGCGATCTTCAACAATCCGCCCATCATGGACCTCTTGGGTACCTTGATCCTGGGGGCGCCGCCGGGACGCTTCGACACTCTGAGCCCTCTGGCGTTGGCCGGGTGGGTGGGCTGCCTGCTCACGGCCATCAACCTTGTGCCCATCGGGCAACTTGACGGGGGCCATGTTCTGACGGCGGTGGCCCCCAAGGTGGCTTCAAGGCTCTCTCGCGTGTTGCTGGTGGTGGTGCTGATCGGGGGCAGCATGCTCTGGCTGGGATGGGCATTCTGGGCGGTGCTGTTGTGGCGGCTGGGAGCCTGGAGGAATCTGGACGTCCCCGAGCACCCCCCCCTGACCCCCCGCGCCCGGACCATCGCTGGCGTGGTCCTGGTCCTCTTCGCGCTGACCTTCATGCCCGCGCCGGTGGAGATGGACTCGATGCCGGCCGCGCCGGCCGAGGCCGCGACCCCCGGGGCGGGCCCGGCGCCCGCGGAGCCCGCTCCTTGAGCGCCCCCTGGCGCGTCGGCGTGGTGGCGATGGTCGGCGTCATCGGGCTGGCGGCGGTGAGCGCGCTCGCCTGGCGCGAGGTGGCGCCGCCCCCTCGGGAGGCGCCCGCCCCCGAGGCGGACACGGGGCCGGTGATGGACCTCAACCACCTCCAACCGCAGGACCTCGCGTTCCTGCGCTCGGTGCTGACCGAGGGGGAGGCCCCCGGCCGACGCTCGGCGATCCGCGCCCTCGTCATGAGCGAGGATCTCCGCGGCGTCCCGATGCTGCTGGACCTCGCCGAGCGGACGCCCGAAGCCTCCGAGGCGACCCTCGCCTGCCTCGCCGCCCTCGACGTCCTGCGCCTGCAGAGCCGGGCTGACGCCCTGTCCGCCCTGGAGGACGCCCGGGGGCGGAGAAGCCTCCCCGAGGGCTGCCGGGCGGAGATCGACGACCGGACCGCCCTGCTCGACGTCGAGCCAGCGCCCCTGGACCCCGACCCGGCGCCGCGATAGGGCGCTTCAACACCCGGAGGTTCGATGACCGCACGCCTGCGCCCCCTCGTCCTCCTGGCCGCGCTCGCGCTCGGAGGGGTCGCGCTCGCCGCCTCTTCAGAGGGCTTCTACCTGGAGACCCCCCCGGCCTCCGCCCGCGGCGACCTCACCGCGCTCCAGCAGCTCGCGGAGTCCAAGGGCTGGGAATCCCGCGTCGTGCGCCGCTACGAGCTGGGGGAGGGCTGGACCTGGGTGGTCGTGGTCGAGGGCTTCGAAGACGAGTCCGACGCGCGGGCGGCGGCGGACCTGCTCGCCGACCAGGGCGGACGTGGCGTGGCGGTCTACCGGCGCGAGGGACGCACCGGCGTCCGCCTCACCGCCGACGGCGGGCCCGATGGCCCGGGCGCCAAGGACGAGCTGCCCGAAGCGACCGAGGTGCTGGCCAAGGCCGCCCGCGCGGTCGGCGGGCTCGCTGGCGGTGAGGCCCGGCTGGCCGAGTCCCCGGCGCTGCGCTTCGTCTATGAGCGGGAGCTGGAGGTCGAGGGCGCCCCCCTGGTGGTCCGCCATGAGCTGGCCCGCGACGGCGAGCGGCAGCGCCTCCAGGTCGAGATCGTCACCGGCGTCGGCAAGCCCAGCCTCACCGTGATCACGGAGAGCGAGGCCTGGCTGCTCGCCGACGGCGTGGTGACCCCTCGCGATCGCGGCCGCAGCGTCGAGGTCCTCAGCGCGATGCAGCCGGAGCAGATGCTGGCCTACCCCCTGCGGTTCGCGCGCCTCGTCGAGGCGGATCCCGCGCACGGCCTGCTCCGCACCGTGGGGGCGATCGAGGTGGACGGCGAGCGCTGCTGGGCGCTGGAGCACACCGGCCCCGAGGCCGGCGGCACCCTCAGCGTCGTGGTGTCCGCCGAGGACTGGCGGCCGGCCGAGGTCTCCTACACCAACGACGCCGGCGTGGTGCGGTATCGATACCGGGACTGGCGCGAGCTGGACACCGGGCTGGTGGTGCCTTTTGAGGCGATCATGGAGCGGGACGGCGAGCAGATCGAGGCCCTGCGGGTGCGAGAGCTGGCCATCGAGCAGCACCTCCCCGACGCCCTGTTCACGCAGCCCTCGGCCCCCGCCGAGGAGGCCGGCTGAGCACCCGCAGCGGGCGCCTTGACACCCTCAGGGCGAAGGACTAAGTTGGCCGCCACCTTGTCGGAGCGTCCCCGACGTCCGACAGGGGCCTTGATGGGCTGGCGTAGCTCAACTGGCAGAGCAGCGGTTTTGTAAACCGCAGGTTGCGGGTTCGAGTCCCACCGCCAGCTCCAAGGGCCACGCCAGCATGTTCTTTGCAGAGTTGTGTCCAGGGGAGTTGCCCGAGCGGCCAAAGGGAACGGGCTGTAAACCCGTCGGCGTACGCCTACGGTGGTTCGAATCCACCACTCCCCACTCTTCATCTCCAGCGTGTCCGCACGCTGGAGGAGAGTACACGCGGGAATAGCTCAGTTGGTAGAGCATCAGCCTTCCAAGCTGAGGGTCGCGGGTTCGAGCCCCGTTTCCCGCTCTCTTCAAGCCGATGTAGCTCAGGGGCAGAGCACCTCCTTGGTAAGGAGGAGGTCATGGGTTCAAATCCCATCATCGGCTCCATTCCCTTACACGTCCCAGGATCCGTCGATCCCGACCACGTGGTCGGGGTCCTCTTGTTCGGAGGTCCACGCAGATGGCCAAGGAAAAGTTTGAGCGCAACAAGCCCCACGTGAACATCGGGACGATCGGTCACGTGGACCACGGCAAGACCACCCTGACGGCCGCGATCACGCGGGTGCTTGCGGAGGCAGGTGGCGCGAAGTTCATGGCGTATGACCAGATCGACAAGGCGCCGGAAGAGAAGGCGCGCGGGATCACGATCTCGACGGCGCATGTGGAGTATGAGACGGCGAACCGTCACTATGCGCACGTGGACTGCCCTGGTCACGCGGACTACATCAAGAACATGATCACGGGCGCGGCGCAGATGGACGGCGCGATCCTGGTGGTGGCGGCCTCCGATGGCCCCATGCCCCAGACCCGTGAGCACGTGCTGCTGGCCCGTCAGGTGAACGTGCCCAAGCTGGTCGTGTTCCTGAACAAGGTCGACCTGCTGGACGACGAGGAGCCTCCTCGAGCTCGTCGAGATGGAGGTCCAGGAGCTCCTGGCCGAGTACGAGTTCTCCGACGACACCCCGGTCATCCGCGGCAGCGCCCTCAAGGCGCCTCGAGGGCGACAAGGCGCGATCTGGGCGAGCAGTCGATCCTCGAGCTGATGGCTGCCGTCGACACCTGGATCCCGACACCCCGCAGCGCGACATCGACAAGCCCTTCCTGCTGCCCGTCGAGGACGTGTTCACCATCACCGGGTCGTGGCACGGTGGCCACCGGTCGCGTGGAGCGCGGCGAGATCCGCACTCCGGCGACAAGGTCGAGATCGTCGGCATCAAGGACACCCGTGAGACCACCATCACGGGCGTGGAGATGTTCCGCAAGATCCTCGACTACGCCGAGGCGGGCGACAACGTCGGTCTGCTGCTCCGCGGCGTCAAGCGCGGACGAGGTCGAGCGCGGCCAGGCTCATCTGCAAGCCCAAGAGCATCACCCCGCACACCAAGTTCGAGTGCAAGGCCTACATCCTCAAGAAGGACGAGGGCGGTCGCCACAAGCCCTTCTTCGACGGATACCGGCCCCAGTTCTACTTCCGGACCACCGACGTGACCGGAAAGATCACCCTCGACGAGGGCACCGAGATGGTCATGCCCGGCGATGACGTCGAGTTCACCGTCCAACTCATCACCCCGATCGCGATGGAGGAGCAGCTCCGCTTCGCCATCCGTGAGGGCGGCCGCACCGTCGGTGCTGGCGTCGTCTCCAAGATCATCGAGTAACTAAGCAGGGCGCGGCTGCCTGTTGGCCGCTCTCCACCGAAGGTCCCCGGGCGGCCTCGCCCGGGGATTCGTCGGTTCAGGTTTGCTGCTCAACCTGAGACAGGGTAAGCGGCAACGGCTTGGCTTCAGCCAGGGCGGTGCTTAGCTTGGCCGAATCCGGTCAACCTCACAGCACCTCAGGTGCCTCTTGGCCAACCAGCGCTTCATCGTCCTCACCTTCCTCGGCATCGCGTTCGCCGCCGGGTTGACGTTCCGCAGCGCCGCCATCAGCCATCCTGGTGATCGCCGGGCAGCCGACCTCGATGATCGCTCGGCTTGTTCCCCTGTCCTCGCTCATCGCCATCGTCGCGTGCCTTCCTGACCTTCTTCATCCTGTTCCGGAACCGCTCCGGCGGTCCGCTACACCGATGAGGCCATCGGCGAGCTGGCCAAGGTCACCTGGCCGGACCGCGAGGAGACCTCAACTCCTCGGTGATCGTCATCGTCTCGACCCTCATCTTCTCCGGCTTCGCTCGCGCTCTTCGACTTCGTCTGGGCCCGCGTCACCAACATCTTCCTCTTCAACGCGGGCTGAGACGCCGCACGCCAGCCTGTCGCCGGACGCTTCAAGGAGTCCTTCCCCATGGCCATGCAGTGGTACGTCGTCCACACGTACTCCGGGTTGAGAACAAGGCCAAGCAGTCGCTCGAGGAGCGCATCAAGGTGATGGCCCTCGGGTGTGAGGACCGCTTCGGCGACGTGCTTGTCCCCACTGAGCAGGTCGTCGAGGTGCGCGGCGGCCAGAAGCGCAACGTCACCCGGAAGTTCTTCCCCGGCTACATCCTCGTGAACATGCACCTGGACAACGAGACCTGGCACGTCGTCCGAACACCCCCGCGATCACCGGCTTCGTGGGCAACGCCCGCAACCCGCCTCCGCTGCCCCCTGCGAGGGTCGCGCGCATCACCTGTCAGATGGACCAGGGCGATGACAATGCTCCCCGGCCCAAGCTCAACTTCGAGCGCGGCGAGGAGGTCGCGTCACCGATGGACGGCCCTTCGCCACCATGAAGGCGACGGTCGAAGAGGTCAACGAGGCGCGCGGAAAGCTCCGCGTCATGGTGACCATCTTCGGTCGTCCGACCAGCGTCGAGCTGGACTTCACCCAGGTCGAAAAGCTCAGCTGAGCCCCCTTCGTGGGAGCTCGTGAGGCCTGGAGCCCGGGCGCGCAGGGCCCAGGAGCGAGCATCTCATGGCGAAGAAAGTCGTCAACCAGATCAAGCTGCAGATCGTCGCCGGGCGGGCCAACCCGCGCCCCCGGTCGGCCCCGCGCTGGGCCAGGCTGGCGTGAACATCCAGATGTTCTGCAAGGAGTTCAACGCGCGGACCCAGGCGATGGCCGCCGACGCCTGCCGATTCCGGTCGAGATCACCGTGTACTCCGACCGCACCTTCATCTTCAAGACCAAGCGCCCCTCCCGCGTCCGCGCTGCTCCGCAAGATGGCTGGCGTCGAGAAGGGTCAGTGGCGAGCCGAACAAGACCAAGGTCGGCAAGATCACCCGTGCTCAGGTGCAGGAGATCGCTGAGAACAAGCTCCAGGACCTCAACACCACTGATCTCCAGGCGGCCATGCGGACGATCAGGGGTACCGCGAGGTCCATGGGAATCAACATCCCGAAATGACTCGCTGCGCTGATGGATGGGGAAGGGTGGTCGCCTGCCACCCGTTGACCGCGCCATCGCGTCTCATCGGCACTCCCGGTGAACCTGGGATGAGGAGGAATTGTGGCCAAGCGAAGCAAGCGCTGGAACGTCGCGCGAGAACGCGTAGACTCACAGCGCAAGTACGCGCTGGACGAAGCGCTCGAGCTGATCGCGAGCAACGCCACGGCGAAGTTCGACGAAACCGTCGACGTCGCTGTTCGCCTGGGGTCAACCCCGGCACGCGGACCAGATGGTCCGTGGCGCGTGCTCGCTGCCCAACGGCACCGGCAAGAGCGTCCGCGTGCTCGTCTTTGCCCAGGGCGACGCAGCTCAAGGCCGCTGAAGAGGCGGGGCGCGACTTCGTCGGCGTCGACGAACCCATCCAGCAGATCCAGGACGGCTGGCTCGAGTTCGACAAGACCATCGCGACGCGGGGACATGATGGGGTTCGTCAGCCGCGTCGGTCGTATCCTCGGCCCCCGCGTGGCCTGATGCCGAACCCCAAGGTGGGCACCGTCGTCGCCCCGGAGCACGTCGCTCAGACCGTCCAGGACCTCAAGGGCGGCGGATCGACTTCCGCGTCGAGAAGGCCGGCATCATCCACGCTCCTGTCGGGCGCGTGTCCATGACCCCCTGACAAGCTGCAGGAGAACATCGTGGCGCTCGTCAACGAGCTGATGCGGCTCAAGCCGTCCACCGCCAAGGGCACCTACGTTCGCGGCGCTGCGATCCTTCCACGATGGGCGTCGGCGTTCGCGTCGACTCCAACGACCTGCTGCGCGCGACCGGCCGGTAGAGGGCGAACGATGCAACAGGAGTCAGAAGGTCGACTTCGTCGAGCGGTTCACCCAGGAGATCGGCGGTGCGCCCTTCGTCGTGCTCTTGGAGTACCGCGGCGCCAGCGTGGCCGAGAGCGCGGATCTCCGACGCAAGCTCGAGAAGAGCGGCCTCCGCATGGAGATCGTCAAGAACACCCTGGCCAAGCGTGCCATCGCCGGTACGGACAAGGAGGTCCTGAACGAGTCTCTTCAACGGCATGACCAGCGTGGTCCTCTCCGGCGAGGATCCGATCGCCTGCGCCAAGGTGGTCAAGGACGTGATCGATCCCAAGGGCGCGATCACGGTCAAGGGTGGGTACTTCGAGGGCACCGTGCTGGACCCCGACGGCGTCAAGGCTGTCGCCAGCCTCCCGAGCCGTGAAGAGCTGCTTGTCGCTGCTTCTCCGCACGATTCTTGCTGCGGGTCCCGCCAGGTCATGGGCGTCATCCGTGCGCCCGCGCGTGACCTGCTGTACCTGCTCAAGAACTACGAAGACAAGCTTGCCAAGGAGCAGGGTGGCGAATAGTCACCTGCGGTCCTTTTTCATCGCCTTTTTGCCAGAGAGGAACCAGTCATGTCCGCCACTCAGGCTGACGTCGTCGATTACATCAAGAACCTCAAGCTCTCCGAGGTCAAGTCCTCATCGCCATCCTCGAGACCGAGCTCGGCGTCGAGGCCTCCGCCCCCGTCGTCATGGGCGGCGCGGCTGGCGCTGGCATCGCTGCTGCCCCGAGGAGGAGGAGGAGCAGGTCCGAGTTCAACGTCGTGCTCAAGAGCTTCGGCGCCAACAAGATCGCGGTCATCAAGGCCATCCGCGCGCTCACCGGCCTGGGCCTCAAGGAGGCCAAGGACGCTGTCGAGGGCGTCCCCACCGTCATCAAGGAGGGCGGTGGACAAGGAGGCCGCTGAGGACGCCAAGAAGCAGCCTCGAGGAGGCTGGCGCTGAGGTCGAGATCAAGCCTTGATCGGCTGAGATCTCCGACAGGGGGCCCCCCGTCATACTTTTTTCAGATGGGGGTTGACAAATCGTCTCTGCAGTCCGCCGTATCTGGGCGGCGTCTTCCTCATTCCCGCAAGCGGTGGCCAGGGGACCCTGGCCTCGCAAACCTTCCCACATTCGTGGAATCTCCATGGATCCCCGTGCCGGGCGGGGGGTCGGGCCGTCAGTGATCGGCACTGTCACCCCCGACGATCCCGAGAGACCGCCCGTTGATGGTCTATCCGGCTTCGGTCACGCTCGGCCCAGGGTCTCAGGCGACCGGCCGAGCACGCTCGGCGGACTCGCCTCCGAATGACTGCATTCCAGCAGCGCCTGCAACTTCCGGGTCCGTTCGACCAGGGCCGTCTGCTTTGGCATTCTCTCCTGCGGTCAGCGGGCGCCGCGTCACCGCGCGCGCCAGCATCCGATGAGGTTCTGATGAACGATCTTCTCGCCAACAACTTCCGGTTCCGGCGGAGCTTCGCCAAGACCAACCCCATTGTTGAGATTCGGAACCTCATCGAGCTGCAGAAGGGCTCCTACGAGCACTTCCTCCAGCACTCCACCCCGGCCGAGGAGCGCGACACGCGTGGCCTCCAGGCGGTGTTCAAGAGCGTCTTCCCCATCCAGGACTTCACCGGGAAGGCCTCGCTGCAGTTCGTCTCCTACGATCTCGAGGAGCCGAAGTACGACGTCGAGGAGTGCCGCGAGCGTGGCATGACCTTCTCCGCGCCCCTGAAGGTGACCGTGCGCCTGGTCGTCTGGGACGTCGACACCGACGCCGACACCAAGACCGTCTCCAACATCAAGGAGCAGGAGGTCTACTTCGGTGAGATCCCGCTGATGACGGAGAACGGCACGTTCATCGTCAACGGCACCGAGCGCGTCGTCGTCTCCCAGCTGCACCGCAGCCCGGGCATCTTCTTCGACCAGCAGGTCACGAAGACCGGCGGCGGCAAGGCCATCTTCTCCGCGCGCATCATCCCGAACCGCGGCTCCTGGATCGACTTCGAGTTCGACTCCAAGGACATCCTCTACGTGCGCATCGACCGGCGCCGCAAGCTGCCCGCCACGGTGCTGCTGCGCGCCCTGGGCTACGACGACGAGGAGCTGCTCAACTACTTCTACGAGCGCGAGAAGCTCATCTGGCGCGGCGGCCGCTGGGAGAAGGAGACCTCGGTTCAGCTGCTCTCCATCCAGACCGCCTCCGTCGAGGTCCTGGACGAGGAGGGCAAGCCCCTCTGCCGCCAGGGCAAGAAGTTCCTCAAGCCCGCGATGCGCAAGATGCGCAAGGCTGGCCTCATCCGCGATGACGTCATCGAGGTGGACGGCAAGGAGCAGAAGGTCGAGCTCGCGACCATCCCGGTCTCCGACGCCTCCGTGCTCGGCACCGTGTCCGCGTACGACATCGTCGACATGAACACCGGCCTGGTCATCATCGGCTGCAACGAGGAGCTGACCGAGGAGAACATCCAGATGGCCCTCGAGGCCGGCGTCACGGAGTTCGAGGTCCTCTTCATCGACAACGTCATGGTGGGCTCCTTCCTCCGGGACACGCTGCTGGTCGACAAGATCTCCAGCACCGAGGAGGCGGTCATCGAGATCTACCGGCGCCTGCGCCCCGGTGACCCGCCCACCTACGACACCGCGCTCTCGCACTTCGAGAACCTGTTCTTCAACGCCGAGCGCTACGACCTCTCCAAGGTCGGCCGCCTCAAGCTCAACCACAAGCTCGGCCTCGACCTGCCCCTCGAGCAGACCACGCTGACCCGCGACGACATCCTGCGGGTGGTCAAGTACCTGATCGACCTCAAGAACAACAAGGGCGCGATCGACGACATCGACCACCTCGGCAACCGCCGCATCCGCGCGGTGGGCGAGCTGCTGGAGAACCAGTACCGCATCGGCCTGGTCCGGATGGAGAAGGCCATCAAGGAGCGCATGAGCCTCTCCGGAGATCGAGGCGCTGATGCCCCACGACCTCATCAACGCCAAGCCCGTCTCGGCGGTGGTGAAGGAGTTCTTCGGCTCCTCCCAGCTCTCCCAGTTCATGGACCAGACCAACCCGCTCTCCGAGGTCACCCACAAGCGCCGCCTCTCGGCGCTCGGCCCTGGCGGTCTGACCCGCGAGCGCGCCGGCTTCGACGTCCGCGACGTGCACCCCACGCACTACGGCCGCATCTGCCCCATCGAGACCCCTGAGGGTCCGAACATCGGCCTCATCGCCTCGCTTTCCACCTACGCCAAGGTGAACGCCTTCGGCTTCATCGAGACCCCGTACCAGGAGATCAAGGAGCGTCAGCTCACCGGCAACGTGAAGTACTACACGGCGCTCGAGGAGGAGGGGCACATCATCGCGCAGGCCAACGTGGCGCTGACGGATGATGGGCAGTTCGCCTCGGACCTCGTCGCGGCCCGCCGCGAGGGTGAGTACAGCCTCGAGCCCCAGGACGAGATCTCGCTGATGGACGTGTCGCCGAACCAGCTGGTGTCGGTCGCGGCCTCGCTCATCCCCTTCCTGGAGAACGACGACGCAAACCGCGCGCTGATGGGCTCCAACATGCAGCGTCAGGCGGTCCCGGTCATCCGCACCGAGGCGCCCTTCGTGGGCACCGGTATGGAGCGGGTGGTCGCGCGGGACTCCGGCGTCACCACCACCGGGCGGCGCTCCGGCGTCGTCACCGCCGTGGACGCCTCCCGGATCGTCATCAAGTGCGACGACGACGGCACCGAGGACGACGAGATCGGCGGCGACGTCGACATCTACAACCTGACCAAGTTCGTCCGGTCCAACCAGAACACCTGCATCAACCAGCGGCCGGTCGTGCGGCTGGGCGACCACGTCAACGCCGGCGAGGTCATCGCGGACGGCCCGGCGACGGACCGCGGTGAGCTGGCCCTCGGCCAGAACCCCATCGTCGCGTTCATGCCCTGGCAGGGCTACAACTTCGAGGACTCCATCCTCATCTCCGAGCGGCTGGTCCGCGAGGACTACTACACCACCATCCACATCGAGGAGTTCGAGGTCGCGGCCCGGGACACCAAGCTCGGCAAGGAGGAGATCACCCGCGACATCCCCAACGTGGGTGAGGACGCCCTCAAGAACCTCGACGACTCCGGCATCGTGCGCATCGGCGCCGAGGTCCGGCAGGGCGACATCCTGGTCGGCAAGATCACGCCGAAGGGCGAGACCCAGCTCTCCCCCGAGGAGAAGCTGCTCCGCGCCATCTTCGGTGAGAAGGCTGGCGACGTGCGCGACACCTCGCTGCGCGTGCCCCCGGGCGTGGTCGGCACGGTCATCTCCGCGCAGGTCTTCGCCCGCGAGGGCGTCGAGAAGGACGCCCGCGCCCTGGAGATCGAGCGTCAGGCCATGCTGCGCATCGAGCGTGACCGCGACGCCAAGATCAGCACCATCCGCGAGTCCGCCCACCGCCAGCTCGTGCGCCTGCTCACCGGCCGCCGCGCCGGCAACAAGATCCTCGACGACCACACCGGCGAGGAGCTCATCGCCCGCGGCGCCGACTTCACCGAGCAGGCGCTCTCCCGCGTCTCCTTCGACCAGTACGAGAAGATCACGGTCGAGGATGGTGAGGAGGTCGAGGAGCAGATCTGGGCCCTGGTGGACCTCGTCCGCGAGAAGGAGGACCAGATCCGCGAGCGCTTCGCCGCCAAGATCGAGCGCCTGCGCAAGGGTGACGAGCTGCCTCCGGGTGTCATCAAGCTCGTCAAGGTCTACGTGGCCATCAAGCGCAAGCTCTCCGTCGGCGACAAGATGGCCGGCCGCCACGGCAACAAGGGCGTCGTCTCCAAGGTGCTGCCCGTCGAGGACATGCCCTACCTCGAGGACGGCACCCCCGTCGACATCGTGCTCAACCCCCTCGGCGTGCCCTCCCGTATGAACGTGGGGCAGATCCTGGAGACCCACCTCGGCTGGGCCGCCCGGGGCATGGGGGTGCGCATCGGGGAGATGCTCGAGGAGCACTACCGGATCGACGACCTGCGGGACTACCTCGCGCGGGTGTTCACCGACTCCGACGACGTCCAGGCCTTCCTGACCAACGCCTCCGAGGATGAGCTGAAGGCCTTCGCCGGCAAGTACACCGCGGCGTGACCACAGCCACGCCGGTCTTCGCCGGCGCCTCCGAGGACGAGATCAAGGACGCCCTCGAGCTGGCCGGGCATGACCGCGACGGTCAGACCCTGCTCTTCGACGGCCGCACCGGCGAGGCCTTCGCCCGCCGCGTGACCGTCGGCGTCATGTACATGCTCAAGCTCCACCACCTGGTGGACGACAAGATCCACGCCTGCTCCATCGGGCCCTACTCGCTGGTCACGCAGCAGCCCCTGGGCGGAAAGGCCCAGTTCGGCGGTCAGCGGCTCGGCGAGATGGAGGTCTGGGCGCTGGAGGCCTACGGCGCTGCCTACAACCTCCAGGAGTTCCTGACCGTCAAGTCGGATGACGTCACGGGCCGTACGCGGATGTACGAGTCCATCGTCAAGGGCGAGAACATCCTCGAGGCTGGCCTGCCCGAGTCGTTCAACGTCCTCGTGAAGGAGCTCCAGGCGCTCGCGCTCGACATGGAGCTCATCGAGGACAAGGAGCTCCTCCGGAGCTGATGCAGGCGTCTCCAACCCCCCCCCTTTTTCCCCCATGTCCCCGAACCCGGCCGGCCTCCCAGCGCCGCTTCGATGACCCTCCTGAGGAGTCAGACGTGAAGGACATCTACAACCTCTTCGAGAAGCCGAAGAACCCGCTCCACTACATCGCGGTTCGCATCAGCCTGGCGTCGCCGGAGAAGATCCGCAGCTGGTCCCACGGAGAGGTGAAGAAGCCTGAGACCATCAACTACCGGACCTTCAAGCCGGAGAAGGATGGTCTCTTCTGCGCCAAGATCTTCGGCCCCGTGAAGGACTACGAGTGCCTCTGCGGGAAGTACAAGCGCATGAAGTACCGCGGGATCACCTGCGAGAAGTGCGGCGTCGAGGTCATCCAGTCCAAGGTCCGCCGTGAGCGCCTCGGGCACATCGACCTCGCCACGCCGGTCGCGCACATCTGGTTCCTCAAGAGCCTGCCCTCCCGCATCGCGAACCTGCTCGACGTCTCCCTCAAGGAGCTCGAGAAGGTGCTGTACTGCGAGAGCTACATCGTCACGAACCCCCTGGACACCACCCTCAAGGAGGGCGAGATCCTCTCCGAGGATGACTACCAGGAGGCCATCGCGACCTTCGGCTACGGCTCCTTCGACGTCGGCATGGGCGGCGAGGTCATCCGCGACATGCTCGCGCGCCTCGACATCAACGCCATGGCCAACCGCCTGCGCACCGAGATGAAGGAGACCTCCTCCGAGCCTCAGCGCCGCAAGTTCGCCAAGCGCCTCAAGATCGTCGAGGCCTTCCGCGACAGCGGCAACCGGCCCGAGTGGATGATGCTCGAGGTCATCCCGGTCATCCCGCCGGACCTGCGCCCGCTGGTCCCGCTGGACGGCGGCCGCTTCGCGACCTCCGACCTCAACGACCTCTACCGCCGCGTCATCAACCGGAACAACCGCCTCAAGCGGCTCCAGGACCTCAACGCGCCGGAGATCATCATCCGCAACGAGAAGCGGATGCTGCAGGAGGCCGTCGACGCCCTGTTCGACAACGGCCGCCGCGGCAAGGTCTTCACCGGCCCCAACAAGCGCCCCCTGCGCTCGCTCTCCGACATGCTCAAGGGCAAGCAGGGCCGCTTCCGGCAGAACCTGCTCGGCAAGCGCGTCGACTACTCTGGCCGCTCCGTCATCGTCGTCGGCCCTGAGCTGCGCCTGCACCAGTGCGGCCTGCCCAAGAAGATGGCGCTCGAGCTCTTCAAGCCCTTCATCTACAACAAGCTGGAGGAGCGCGGCTACGTCACCACCATCAAGGCTGCGAAGAAGATGGTGGACAAGGAGCCGGAGGAGGTCTGGGACATCCTGGAGGAGGTCATCCAGGAGCACCCGGTCATGCTCAACCGGGCGCCCACGCTGCACCGCCTCGGCATCCAGGCCTTTGAGCCCGTCCTCATCGAGGGCAAGGCCATCCGCCTGCACCCCCTGGTCTGCACGGCGTTCAACGCGGACTTCGACGGCGACCAGATGGCCGTCCACCTCCCGCTGAGCATCGAGGCCCAGATCGAGGCCCGCG
The DNA here is from genome assembly GCA_020632795.1 of Alphaproteobacteria bacterium. Taxonomy (GTDB): domain Bacteria; phylum Myxococcota_A; class UBA796; order UBA796; family CAJQPC01; genus JACKEV01. The sequence goes on along the minus strand of JACKEV010000011.1, from coordinate 495,412 downwards.
TGCTGATGATGTCCACCAACAACATCCTCAGCCCCGCCAACGGCCGCCCGATCATCCAGCCCTCCCAGGACATCGTCCTGGGCTGCTACTACATGACCCGCGACCGCGTCGTCGCGCGCGGTGAGGGTCGTGAGTTCTCCAGCCCCGCCGAGGTCGCCCTGGCCTACGAGAGCGGCGAGGTCCACCTCCAGGCCAAGGTCCGGGTGCGCATCCCGTCGCCCTCGCTCGAGGAGCGCCTCGTCCGGCACATGCCGGAGCTGGCCGATGCCCACCTCGTGCTGGGCGTGGACACCGAAGACGACGCCCATGAGGTGTGTGGCACATCCACCGCGGCGGCCTGCGTCGGCGCGCGGTCGGCGGCGCGGTCTGCGATCTGCCCAGCATGGGCGGCGACGTGCTGGTCACCGTGGACGGCACCAACACCGCCGTGGACGCCCACGGCAACCTCGTCGCGGTGGTCGACCTGCGGCACACGCCGACCTCCTCCTCCGAGGCCATCGCCGCCGCGAAGGCCAACGGGCTGTTCGGCTTCGCCGCACAGCACCTCGAGGAGGGGCAGACCGACGTCGCCCATCTCGCGGTCAAGGCCGACGGAACGGGCTTCAAGGGTGAGGCCATCGCGGAGGTCGAGATCGGCAGCTCCCTGGTCCGAGCCTACCGCCTGCCCAAGCTGCGGGACAACAGCCGGGTGGTGATCGAGGTCAACCACCGCTGCGCCCTCAACGACCAGGGTGGGTTCCTGCTCGACGCCCGGTTCAACACGTCCCGTCGCGTCGCCGAGCTCCACGCGGCGGTGTCGTGGGCACGCGAGACCTACACCGACGATCTGGTCATGATCATCGCCCCGGGTGGCTACTTCGGCTACAACGGGCAGATCCCGGTCTATGCCCAGGAGGAGGGCGGCGAGGGCAGCGAGGCTCGCACCGAGATGGTCGACACCACCGTCGGCCGTGTCCTCTTCTTCGACATCGTGCCCGACCGGCTGCCCTTCCAGCCTCGTCAACCGCACGATGAACAAGAAGGCTCTGGGTGAGCTGATCGACCGCTGCTACCGCATCTGCGGCCCCAAGGCCACCGTCCTGCTCGCGGACGCACTGATGGGCATGGGCTTCACGATGTCCACCCGCGCGGGGTGTCGATCTGCATCAACGACATGCACATCCCGACCCGCAAGACCGAGATCCTCGACACCGCCCGCCGCGACGTCCTGGAGATCGAGGCCCAGTACAACGAGGGCCTGATCACCGTCGGCGAGAAGTACAACAAGGTCGTCGACATCTGGTCGAAGGTGACCGACGAGGTCTCGAAGGAGCTGCTGCGCGAGATCGGCGTGGACATCGTGCTCGATCACGAGGGGAACGAGGTCGAGTCCCAGTCCTTCAACTCGGTCTACATGATGGTCGACTCCGGCGCCCGTGGTTCACCGACCCAGGTTCGCCAGCTCGCCGGCATGCGTGGCCTCATGGCCAAGCCCTCCGGTGAGATCATCGAGACGCCCATCACGGCGAACTTCCGCGAGGGGCTCTCGGTCCTCCAGTACTTCATCTCCACCCACGGCGCGCGTAAGGGCCTGGCGGACACCGCGCTCAAGACCGCGAACTCCGGCTACCTCACCCGCCGCCTGGTCGACGTGGTGCAGGACGTGATCATCACGGCCCGCGACTGCGGCACCCAGGAGGGCATGGAGGTCACCTCCCTCATCGAGGGCGGCGAGATCATCGAGCACCTCGGCGAGCGCGTGCTCGGCCGCGTGGCGGCGTCCGACATCCTCGATCCCTACTCGGACGAGGTCATCGTGCCCCGCAACGGCATGCTCGACGAGTCCGCCATCGAGAAGGTGGTCCAGGCTGGCGTGGAGAAGGTGCGGATCCGCTCCGTGCTCACCTGCGAGATGCGCTGGGGCGTCTGCTCCATGTGCTACGGCCGCGACCTGGCGCGCGGCGAGCTCGTCAACGTGGGCGAGGCCATCGGCGTCATCGCGGCCCAGTCCATCGGCGAGCCGGGCACCCAGCTCACGATGCGGACCTTCCACATCGGCGGCGCGGCCTCGGCGAAGGTCACCCAGGCCTCCATCGAGCTCAAGACCTCCGGCACCATCCGCTTCTCGGAGGCGCTGGACACCGTGACGAACCGCGAGGGTCGTCTGGTGGTCATGAGCCGCAACGGCGAGATCTCGGTGGCGGACGACAAGGGCCGCGAGCGCGAGCGCTACGCGATCCCCTACGGCGCCTTCCTGCTCGTCAAGGACGGGGAGAAGGTCACCGCGAAGACCAAGATCGCCGAGTGGGACCCCTTCACCACGCCCATCATGGCCAACGACTCCGGCACCGCGAAGTACGAGGACCTGGTCTCCGGTCGCTCCCTCGAGGAGAAGATCGACGACCTCACCGGTCGCTCCCGCAAGGTGGTGCTCGAGTTCAAGGACGCCGACCTCAAGCCGCGCATCGTGCTGCGTGAGGCCGACTCCCGCCGCTCCAAGGCGCGCTTCTTCCTCCCCGTCGGGGCCAACATCATGGTCAACGAGGGGGACGAGATCCTGCCGGGCGACGTCATCGCCAAGATCCCCCGCGAGACCACGAAGACCAAGGACATCACGGGCGGTCTGCCCCGCGTGGCCGAGCTCTTCGAGGCCCGCAAGCCCAAGGAGGTCGCGGTCATCTCCGAGATGGACGGCGTCGTCTCCTTCGGCAAGGACACCAAGGGCAAGCGCCGCGTGGTCGTGACGACCGAGGACGGCTCCACCAGCGAGTACCTGATCCCCAAGGGCAAGAACATCACCGTCAACGAGGGTGACTTCCTGCGGGCCGGTGACGCGCTGATGGACGGCGCCGCCAACCCCCACGACATCCTCAAGGTCAAGGGTGAGGCGGCTCTGGCGCGCTACCTGGTGGACGAGGTGCAGGAGGTCTACCGCCTGCAGGGCGTGAAGATCAACGACAAGCACATCGAGGTCATCGTGCGGCAGATGCTCCGCCGCGTGAAGATCCGGGCGGTCGGGGACACCGACTTCCTGGTCGATGAGCAGGTCGAGAAGCACCGCTTCGAGGAGTCCAACCGCGGCGTCATGGTCGCCGGTGGTCGCCCCGCGCAGGCCGATCCCCTGCTGCTCGGCATCACCAAGGCCTCGCTGTCCACTGACTCCTTCCTCTCGGCGGCCTCCTTCCAGGAGACCACCCGGGTGCTCACCGAGGCCTCCATCCACGGCAAGCTCGACTCGCTGCGTGGCCTCAAGGAGAACGTCATCATGGGTCGCCTCATCCCGGCTGGTACCGGCTTCGCCGCCTACCAGAAGCTCGGCATGATGACCCGCGATCAGTCGGAGGCCGACATGGCCTCCGAGGAGAAGATGGCCACTTGAGTCTGGGGAGGGGCCCTCAGGAACCTCTCCCTTGACGTCCATCGTTGAGTTCATTAGATCGCGACGGCTTGGGGGTCGTCACTTTGCCTCGTCGTCCTGACACCCCCGTTTCCGTCTTCAAAGGATTCCGGATGCCCACCATCAACCAGCTTGTCCGCAAGGGCCGCAAGCAGATCCGGACGAAGTCCAAGTCGCCCGCTCTCATGTCGTGCCCCCAGAAGCGCGGGGTCTGTACCCGCGTGTACACCACCACGCCCAAGAAGCCGAACTCCGCGCTGCGCAAGGTCGCCCGTGTCCGGCTCACCAACGGCATGGAGGTGACGGCGTACATCGGCGGCGAAGGCCACAACCTCCAGGAGCACTCCTCGGTCCTCATCCGCGGCGGCCGCGTGAAGGACCTCCCGGGTGTTCGCTACCACATCATCCGCGGCAAGCTGGACTCCCAGGGGGTCACTGCGCGCCGCCAGGGTCGCTCCAAGTACGGCGCCAAGCGGCCCAAGAAGTAAGGATCATCGATGCCTCGTCGTCACGAAGTCCAGAAGCGTATCGTCCTGCCGGATCCGGTCTATGGGGACACCTCCGTCACCAAGTTCATGAACAACGTCATGCGTGATGGCAAGAAGTCCACGGCGGAGTCCATCGTCTATGGGGCGTTCGACATCATCCTGGAGCGCACCCGCGAAGATCCCCTCAAGGTCTTCAAGCGCGCTCTGGAGAACGTCCAGCCGGCGGTCGAGGTCAAGTCCCGCCGCGTCGGTGGCTCCACCTACCAGGTCCCCATCGAGGTGCGCCCGGATCGCCGCCAAGCGCTCGCGATGCGCTGGCTGATCAGCTTCGCCCGCAAGCGTGGCGGCCGTTCGATGCGCGACAAGCTCGCCAACGAGCTGATTGAGGCGTCCAACAACCGCGGGAACGCCGTCAAGAAGAAGGAAGACACGCACCGCATGGCCGAGGCGAACAAGGCGTTCTCCCACTACCGCTGGTAGCCCCAGCCGCATCAAGGTCGAGCCCGTCGAGCGGAGTTGCTTCCGGTCGACGGGCTCGATGCGTTGAAGATGATCCCCTCTGGCACCCGCAACATCGGCATCCTGGCGCACATCGATGCCGGGAAGACGACGCTCACCGAGCGCATCTTGTACGCGACGGGGTTCGCGGACGTCCCCGGCGAGGTGGACGAGGGCACCACCATCATGGACTGGATGGCCCAGGAGCAGGCCCGGGGCATCACCATCACCTCGGCGGCGATCCGCTGTCACTGGGCCGGGTGCGCGATCAACCTGATCGACACCCCGGGGCACGTCGACTTCATGGTGGAGGTGGGGCGCTGCCTCCGCGTCCTCGACGGCGCGATCGTCGTGTTCTCGGGCGTCGACGGGGTTCAGGTCCGCACGGAGACGGTGTGGCGGGAGGCCGACCGGTTCCATGTGCCTCGACTGGCCTTCATCAACAAGATGGACCGCCTTGGCGCCGACCACGACATGGTCCTGCTCGACATCCAGGACCGGCTCGGCGCCAACGTGCTCCCGGTGACCCTGCCCATCGGCCAGGGCGAGGCGTTTGAGGGGCTCATCGACGTCGTCGGTCGGCGCGCCTTGCGGTTCAGCGAGCGCCGGGAGGGGGCCGTGGTAGAAGCCGAGGTCCCCCCCGAGCTGCGGGAGGCTGCGGAGGCCGCCCGGGAGGAGCTGATCGACGCGGCGCTGGAGGACGAGGCCCACATCGGCATGTTCCTGGAGACCGGAGACCTGCCGGAGGCGTTGGTGTGGCCGGCGTTACGGAAGGCTGTGCTGGCCGGGCGAATCACCCCTGTGTTCTGCGGCGCGGCCCTCCGGCACATCGGCGTACAGCCGCTGCTGGATGGTGTGGTGCGCCTCCTGCCGAGGCCGGAGGACCTGCCCCCGGTTCGCGGCGCGATCCTCGGCGACCCGGTGCGGCTCGGCGAACGCGCCCCGTCGGCTGACGCGCCGACTGCGGCGCTCGTCTTCAAGGTCACCCGCCACCGCAGGGAGGGGACCCTGTGGTACCTGCGCCTCTACTCGGGATCCCTGCGTGTGGGAGACACCCTGCTGAATCCTCGGACCGCTGAGCGGGAGAAGATCCTCCGCGTGTACCGCATCCTGGCGGACGGCGTTGAGGAGCTGGCCGGCGCCTCGGCGGGCGACATCGTCGCCGTCTCCGGGCTGAGGGCGAGCACCACCGGGGACACGCTGTGCGACGAGCGGGCCCCCATCGCGCTGGAAGCCATCGAGGCCCCCGAACCCGTGGTCTTCGTCGCGCTCGAGCTGCAGTCTGAGGAGCACGACGAGGCGGTGACCGCAGGGCTGCGGCGGCTGCTCTCCGAGGACCCCTCGCTGCGGACCTGGCGGGACGAGGGCACCGGACGCCATGTGCTGGCAGGGCTGGGGGAGCTCCACCTGGAGATCGCCCGAGAGCGCCTCGTCGAGGACGCAGGGCACGCCGTGCGCGCAGGGCTGCCCCAGGTGTCCTATCGACAGACCATCACCACCGAGGCGCGGGCTGTCGGGCTCATCGACCGCCAGCTCCACGGGCGCGGCTTCTTCGCGCAGGTCGAGCTCGCGGTCCGACCTCTCCTGCGCGGCGCAGGGCTGCGGGTCGAGGTCCGCCTTGACCCGGCCCAGGTGTCCAGCGAGTACTGGCCAGCCATCGAGACCGGGATCCGAGGGGCCTGTGATCGGGGGGGGGGAGGGGGCCTGCCCCTGACCGATGTGGAGGTAGTCGCGACAGCAGGACTCAGCCGCGAAGCTGATTCTTCACCGATGGCATTCGTCCAGGCTGCCGCGCTTGCGGTGCGGAGGGCGCTCGACGCTGCGACGATCGTCGACCTCGAACCCATCATGCGGGTTGAGATTTCCACGCCCGGCGAATATACGGGAGCGGTTATCGGGGACCTCAGCTCTCGCAGAGGTCGGCTGTCCGGGATGGTCAGCCGGGGAACACGCCAGGTCCTGACCTGCGCTGTTCCGCTCTCGAACCTGTTCGGCTACGCCTCTGAGCTTCGCTCCATGTCTCAAGGCCGCGCCACCCTGACGATTCAATTCTCGCAATACGACATCATGCCGTCCCACCTCGCCTCAACCCTCCGGAGCACCGGGGGGCGGTGAGGGAGCCGGTGAGCACCAGGATACGCAGATGGCCAAGGAAAAGTTTGAGCGCAACAAGCCCCATGTGAACATCGGGACGATCGGTCACGTGGACCACGGCAAGACCACCCTGACGGCCGCGATCACGCGGGTGCTTGCGGAGGCAGGTGGCGCGAAGTTCATGGCGTATGACCAGATCGACAAGGCGCCGGAAGAGAAGGCGCGCGGGATCACGATCTCGACGGCGCATGTGGAGTATGAGACGGCGAACCGTCACTATGCGCACGTGGACTGCCCTGGTCACGCGGACTACATCAAGAACATGATCACGGGCGCGGCGCAGATGGACGGCGCGATCCTGGTGGTGGCGGCATCGGATGGCCCGATGCCGCAGACGCGGGAGCACGTGCTGCTGGCGCGCCAGGTGAACGTGCCGTACATCGTGGTGTACCTGAACAAGGTGGACCTGCTGGACGACGAGGAGCTGCTGGAGCTCGTGGAGATGGAGGTCCGGGAGCTGTTGGACGAGTACGAGTTCCCGGGCGACGACACGCCGGTGATCCGCGGCAGCGCGCTCAAGGCGCTTGAGGGCGACAAGAGCGAGATCGGGGAGCAGTCGATCCACGAGCTGATGGCTGCGGTGGACGAGTACATCCCGACGCCGCAGCGCGACGTGGAGAAGCCGTTTTTGATGCCGGTCGAGGACGTGTTCACGATCACGGGTCGTGGGACGGTGGCGACGGGTCGCGTGGAGCGCGGCGAGATCCGCACGGGCGAGAAGGTGGAGATCCTGGGCATCCGGGACACGGTGACCACGACGATCACCGGTGTGGAGATGTTCCGGAAGATCCTGGACTACGGGCAGGCGGGCGACAACATCGGCGCGCTGCTGCGCGGCGTGAAGCGGGACGAGGTGGAGCGCGGCCAGGTGCTGGCGAAGCCCGGGAGCATCACCCCGCACACCGTGTTCAAGTGCAAGGCCTACATCCTCAAGAAGGACGAGGGCGGTCGCCACAAGCCCTTCTTCGACGGATACCGGCCCCAGTTCTACTTCCGGACCACCGACGTGACCGGAAAGATCACCCTCGACGAGGGCACCGAGATGGTCATGCCCGGCGATGACGTCGAGTTCACCGTCCAGCTCATCACCCCGATCGCGATGGAGGAGCAGCTCCGCTTCGCCATCCGTGAGGGCGGCCGCACCGTCGGTGCTGGCGTCGTCTCCAAGATCATCGAGTAGCGCGAATTCAGAGAACCGGCTAAACGGCGGTGTTCCGTCTCTCAACAGGGGGGTCAGCCCATGCTGACCCCTCGTTCTGCCAGCCCGAAGCGTAGGACCGGCAGGACATCGTGGACCGGCTCAGGATCCACGCCCGGGAGAGGCACCAGCCAGAACAGGAAAAACCGATGGCCAGCACCAACAAGATCCGCATTCGGCTGAAGGCCTATGACCACAAGCTCCTCGATCGCAGCGCCAGCGAGATCGTGGAGACCGCCAAGCGCACGGGCGTCGAGATCCGCGGGCCCTTCCCGCTCCCGACCACCATCTCCAAGTGGACGGTGCTGCGCGGTCCTCACGTCGACAAGAAGTCGCGGGAGCAGTTCGAGCGTCGGACGCACCACCGGCTGCTGGACATCCTGGAGCCCACCCAGCAGACCGTGGACGCGCTGATGAAGCTCGACCTGTCGGCCGGTGTGCACGTCGAGATCAAGCTTTCCTGGAACTACAGGCCTGCTCACCAGCCCTCCGGCGGCGACGCCTCGTCCCGTCGATGGAGCACCCCATGCCAACCGTTCAAGTCTACAGCACGGACAAAGAGGTCGTCGGCGAGGTTGAGCTCGCGGACGACGTCTTCGGTGTCGAGGTCAAGGATCACCTCTTCTACACCGTGGTCCGTCAGCAGCTCGCCAAGCGACGGGCCGGGACCCACAGGCCAAGAGCCGCTCCGAAGTGAGCGGTGGTGGTCGCAAGCCCTACCGCCAGAAGGGCACCGGTCGGGCCCGTCAGGGCACCACCCGCGCCGCCCAGATGCGCGGCGGCGGCGTGGTCTTCGGCCCGATCCCCGCGCGATCACAGCTTCAAGGTGACCAGAAGGTGCGCCGGGCTGCCCTGCGATCCGCGCTGTCCCGCCGGGTCGAGGAGTCTGCGTTCACGGTCTTCAACGCCGTCGAGCTGGCCGAGATCAAGACCAAGGCGTTCCGCAGGATCCTGGAGAACTTCGACTTCGACGATCTCCTCCTCATCCTCCCTGAGAAGGACGAGACGATCCTGGAAGTCGGCCCGCAACCTGCCCGGGGTCAAGGTGCTGCCCGTCATCGGGTTGAACGTCTACGACGTGCTCAACCACAAGAATGTGGCCACCACCCTCGGCGCGCTCGACCAGATCAACGCTCGGTTGGGGAGGTAGACATGGCCCAGCTCCACGACATCCTCCTTCGCCCGATCATCACTGAGAAGTCCGCATATGCCCAGGACGACGACACCTACGTCTTCGAGGTGGGGATGCGGGCCAACAAGCTCCAGATCAAGGACGCCGTCGAGCGCTTCTTCGGCGTGCAGGTCTCGGACGTTCGCACCTCGATCGTCCGGGGCAAGAAGAAGCGCTTCGGTCGCCACCTCGGCCGTCGTTCGGATTGGAAGAAGGCTTACGTGAAGCTCGCTGAGGGCAACACGCTGAGCTTCTTCGACGACGACGCCGAACAGCCTGACGGCAGCAGAGGAAACACCATGGGTATCAAGAAGTTCAAGCCGACGAGCGAAGGCCGGCGCTTCATGAGCGTCTCGGACTTCTCGGAGATCACGACCGACAAGCCTGAGCGCTCCCTGCTCGCCCCGCTCAAGAAGACCGGTGGTCGGAACAACCGGGGCCGGTTGACCTCTCGCCGCCGCGGCGGTGGCCTACAAGCGCCGCTATCGCATGATTGACTTCAAGCGGGACAAGGTCGACGTGCCGGGCAAGGTCGCCACCATCGAGTACGACCCCTCAACCGCTCTGCGCGCATCGCCCTCATCCACTTCGCGGATGGCGAGAAGCGCTACATCCTGCACCCGCTGAACCTCGCGGTCGGTGACACGGTCATCACCTCTGAGGACGCGGACATCCAGCCCGGCAACGCGCTGCGGCTTGCCCGCGTGCCGCTCGGCACCTGGGTTCACAACGTCGAGCTCTATGTCGGGCGCGGCGGTCAGCTCTGCCGCTCGGCGGGCAGCTACGCGCAGGTCATGGCGAAGGAAGGGGCCCACGTCCTCTTGCGGCTGCCCTCCTCCGAAGCTGCGCAAGGTCCATCAGAACTGCCTCGCCACGATCGGCCAGGTCGGCAACCTGGAGCACGAGAACGTCTCCATCGGCAAGGCCGGCCGCTCTCGCTGGATGGGGCGTCGCCCCAAGGTGCGCGGTGCCGCGATGAACCCCATCGACCACCCCCACGGTGGTGGTGAGGGGCGCACGACCGGTGGTCGTCATCCGGTCACCCCCTGGGGCAAGCCCACCAAGGGCTACAAGACCCGCGCGCGCAAGAAGCCCAGCAACGCCTTCATCGTCACCCGCCGCAAGCGTCGTAAGTAGGAGAACACCGTGCCTCGCTCAGTCAAGAAGGGACCTTGGGTCGACCAGCACCTCCTCAAGCGCGTCGCCAAGGCTCGTGCCAGTGGTCAGGCCGCCCCCGTGATCAAGACCTGGAGCCGCCGCTCCACCATCATCCCGGATTTCATCGGGTTGACGTTCGCGGTGCACAACGGTAAGAAGTTCGTTCCCGTCTACGTGACGGAGAACATGATCGGTCACAAGCTCGGGGAGTTCTCTCCGACGCGGACCTTCTATGGTCACGCTGCTGACCGCAAGTCCCGAGTCCGCTGAGGCTGCGTAGCGCTTCACCCAGCCACCTTCGGCGCCGGAGCGGATCGGTCAACATCCGCCCATCCGCCCTCGGTGAGAAGAGGGATTGAATCATGGAGTCCAAGGCCAAGCTCAGGTTTGCCAGAGTGTCCCCGCGAAAGGCGCGGCTGGTGGCAGATCTGGTCCGTGGGCGCGATGTCGACGAGGCGTTGGAGCTGTTGAGCTTTACGCGAAAGAAGACGGCGCCGATGATCAAGAAGTTGATTGAGTCGGCTGTCGCGAACGCCGAAGAGAGCGCTCGGGTGCAGGACGGTGCGGTCGACATCGATGCCCTCTACGTCAAGACGATTACCGTCGATCAGGGGCCACGCTGCGGCGCTATCGGCCTCGGGCCCAGGGGCGGGCGACCCCCCATTCGCAAGCCCACCTCTCACATCTCTGTCGTTCTCGGTCTTCGAGAGGAGTAGCCGCAATGGGTCAGAAGGTACACCCTGTCGGGTTTCAGGTCGGCTTCACCAAGCCGTGGTTGTCGACCTGGTACGCTGACAAGGATTATGGTCGGCTTGTCCTCGAGGACATCCGCATCCGCGAGTTCATCAAGAAGCACTACGCTCCTGCGGGGTGTCCCAGGTGCTGATCGAGCGCGCGGCGAACAAGGCCAAGGTCTTCATGTACGCCGCGAAGCCGGGCACCATCCTCGGCAAGCGTGCGACTGGCCTGGAGGCGCTGCGCTCCAGCTCCAGAAGCTCACCTCCACCGAGATCTACCCCAACGTGATCGAGGTCCGGAAGGTCGAGACGGACGCGATGCTGGTGGCGGAGAACATCGCCGCGCAGCTCGTGAAGCGCGTTTCGTTCAGGCGTGCCATGAAGAAGGCGCTCACCCAGGCCATGCGCGCTGGCGCCAAGGGCGTCAAGGTGATGTGCTCCGGCCGCCTCGGTGGCGCCGAGATGTCTCGGACCGAGCGCTACCACGAGGGGCGCGTGCCTCTCCACACCCTCCGCGCGGACATCGACTACGGCCTCGCTGAGGCCAAGACCACCTATGGGGTCATCGGCGTCAAGGTCTGGGTCTTCAAGGGGAGATCCTCCCTGGTGAAGACGACCGAGCGCTCTGAGACCTGCACCGGCGCTGCGCGCTGCGCTGCGCCCATCTTTTCTGAGGACAGTCTGACATGCTGACTCCCAAGCGCGTCAAATACCGCAAGCGGCACAAGGGACGGATGACGGGCCTCGCATATCGCGGGTCGGATGTCTCTTTTGGCGAATATGCGCTCCAGGTCACCACCGCTGGCCGGATCACCTCCCGGCAGATCGAGGCCGGCCGTATCGCCTTGACCCGTCACGTCAAGCGTGGCGGTAAGGTGTGGATCCGCATCTTCCCCGACAAGCCCATCTCCAAGAAGCCCGCCGAGACCCGTATGGGTAAGGGTAAGGGCAACCCGGAGTACTGGGTCGCGGTCGTCAAGCCTGGCCGTATTGTCTATGAACTCGACGGTGTCCCCGAGGAGATCGCGCGCGCGGCGCTGACCCGCGCGGGCCACAAGCTCCCGGTCGGGTGGCGGGTCGTCAAGCGTGAGGGGTTGGTCTGATGCGTTACGCCGAGCTCAAGGAGCTGTCGGATCAGGACCTGGTCCATCGGGAGCTTTCGCTGGAGCGTCAGCTCGTCACCGCGCAGTTCCGGCTGTACACCAATCAGCTTGAGGACACCTCCCAGCTTGGCAAGCTGCGTCGCGACATCGCGCGGCTGCAGACCGCAGCTCGGGAGCGGGAGCGCACAGGGGCCTGGCCCGGAACGCGCTCCGCGACCGCTACAGCTCGTCCTTCGAGCCTGCGGTGACGTCCGGTGGCGACGCTGCGGATGACGGCTTCCTCCAGGGAATTGTTGACAAGTCGGACGATAACCAATAAGGTTCGTCGGCTTCCTGGACCTGTCCTGGTCCACCTTGTTTTGAATGAACGTGCGGCCCTTCCGCTGTACTTGAAACCAAGCCCCGGCGATTCGTCGGGGCCGCCTCTGAAAGGCACCGAGCAGGGTGGTTCCTCCGGTGCCCGGTACGACGCCCACCGCTCAGAGTCCTGCCTTGGCGGGAGACCTGCGTGGATAACCGTCAAGCCGCCACTTCCGAGCCCATTCGGTGCCTTCGGGTGACTGCGAGCTGAGCAAATGTCCGCTGAAAACACCAGAACGTCCGGGCGACGGGTTCTCACCGGTCGCGTTGTCTCCAACAAGATGGACAAGACTGTCGCGGTTGAGGTGATCCGGCGGGTCAAGCATCCGCGGTATCGCAAGTACATCAACCGTCGCAACGTCTACAAGGCGCACGACGAGAACAACGAGTGCCAGATGGATGACATGGTGCAGATCGAGGAGTCTCGGCCCCTCTCTCGCACCAAGCGTTGGCTTGTCATCGAGCGTCGGCCCCGGAACAACTGACCAGGAACCGGCCGTCTGTACGGACGGCTGGTTGGGAGCGAGCATGATCCAGCACCAGACCGTACTGGACGTCGCAGACAACAGCGGCGCGAAGAAGCTCCGGACCATCAAGGTTCTGGGGGCTCAAAGCGGCGGTATGCCTCTATCGGCGATGTCGTAGTGGTTTCCGTCCGAGAGGCTCTCCCGAACGGCAAGGTGAAGAAGGGCGACGTCGCGCGTGCGGTCATCGTCCGCACCAAGAAGGAGATCCGTCGGCAGGATGGCACCTACATCCGGTTCGACAGCAACTCCGCGGTCCTCATCAACTCTCAGGGCGAGCCCATCGGAACGCGCATCTTCGGTCCCGTGGCGCGCAAGCAGCGCGCCCGGCAGTACATGAAGATCGTCTCGTTGGCCCCGAGGTTCTCTAAGGAGGTCGCCAATGGCGGCGAAGTTCAAGATCCGACGTGGTGACAGCGTCGTCGTGGTCGCCGGGCGCCACAAGGGTGCCAAAGGCAAGGTCCTCAAGGTGCTGCCGGTCCGCGAGCGCGTCATCGTGGAGGGCGTCAACATGGTGACCCGCCAGCAGAAGCCCGTCGGTGACCAGCCTGGTCAGACCATCCGCAAGGAGGCCTCGCTGCACATCTCCAACGTCAGCCTCTGGAACGAGGCTGAGCAGCGGCTCGTGAAGGTTGGTTACCAGTTCCTCGAAGATGGGCGCAAGGTCCGGGTTGACCGGAAGACCGGCGCTCAGATCGATTGATTTCTTGGATGGAGGCTTCCCGATGACTCCCCGACTCAAGGAGCGCTACCGCGATGAGGTCGTCCCCAAGCTTGTAAGCGAGCTGGGGTCGACAACATGATGCTGGTGCCGCGCCTGGAGAAGATCGTGGTCAACACCTGCCTCAAGGAGGCCATCCAGAACCAGAAGGTCCTGGACGCGGCCGCCGCAGAGCTGGGTCTGATCACTGGCCAGAAGGCCGTCATCCGCCGCGCTCGCCGCTCCATCGCGAACTTCAAGCTTCGCGAAGGCATGCCCATCGGCGCCAAGGTCACCCTCCGCGGCGACCGGATGTGGTTCTTCTTTGATCGGCTGCTGTCGGTCGCGATCCCCGGATTCGTGACTTCCGCGGGCTGAGCCCCAAGGGCTTCGACGGCCGCGGAAACTACTCCATGGGCCTGACCGAGCAGCTTCTTTTCCCGGAGATCGACTACGACAAGGTCTCGAAGATCAACGGGATGAACATCACCTTTGTCACTACCGCGAGGACGGACGCTGAGGGACGGGCGCTGCTCAAGAACCTCGGCTTCCCCTTCCGGGCGTAGGGAGCGGCTCGTGGCGAAGAAGTCCATGATCGCGAAGTCCAAGCGCAAGCCTAAGTTCTCGACGCGGCAGCACAACCGCTGCAAGGTCTGCGGGCGGCCCAAGGCGTACTATCGGGAGTTCAGCCTCTGCCGGATCTGCCTCCGTGAGCGTGCTCTGGCGGGGAGCTTCCGGGAGTGACCAAGTCCAGCTGGTAGGCGTGCGAGGCCACCCCGGCGCCGCGTCTGATGGAGCCAGGTCCGCTGCAATGCAGAGGAACCAGCGCCGAACAGGAGTTGTTGATGTCGATGACCGATCCGATCGCGGATCTGCTGACCCGGATCCGCAATGCGTCTCACGCGCAGCATCCGAGCGTGCTGGTTCCACGCTCCAAGCTGAAGCTTGAGATGGTCAAGATTCTCAAGAGCGAGGGGTTTGTCGAGGGCTACATCGACATCCCCGAAGGCCCCCAGGATTCATCAAGGTCTTTCTCCGCTACGATGCGGCGAACCAGGGATCATCCGCGGACTCCTGCGGATCTCCAAGCCTGGTCGGCGCACGTATGTGAAGAAGGACGATATCCCACGTGTCCGGAACGGACTCAGGGTCGCCATCCTCACCACCCCTCGCGGGGTCCTCACCGACAAGGCGGCTCGTGAAGCCGGCGTGGGCGGTGAGTGCTCTACTACGTCTGGTAGGCGGAGGAGGACAGATGTCTCGAATTGGAAAGCTCCCCATTCCGTTGCCGAAGGGCGTCTCGGTCACCCTCGATGAGGGCCGGATCGCCGTCAAGGGTCCGAAGGGCCAGCTTGGTCGGCCGGTCGTTGATGGCGTCCAGGTCGTGGTCGAAGGCGACGAGATCCTCGTGCGTCGCGACTCTGACAGCCGGCATCACCGCGCCGCGCATGGGCTCATGCGCGCGCTGGTGAACAACATGGTCGTCGGTGTCACCCAGGGCTTCGATCGCAAGTTGGAGATCCAGGGGTCGGCTACAAGGCTGAGATGGCCGGCAAGGATCTGGTCCTTCACCTCGGCTACTCGCACCCCATCACCTTCTCGCCCCCCGAGGGCATCTCCATCAGCGTCGAGCGAAACACCAAGCTGACCGTCGCCGGGATCGACAAGGAGACCGTCGGTCAGGTCGCTGCGGTGATTCGCGGCTACCGCCCGCCCGACTCGTACAAGGGCAAGGGTGTCCGTTACGACGGTGAGGTCGTCCGCCTCAAGGCCGGCAAGTCAGCGAAGAGTTAGGACTCGGAGATCCAGATGGCCAAGACAAACCCCAGTCACAAGGCACGCCAGCGCCGCAAGCTTGCGATCCGCAAGCGGATCCGAGGACGGCCGCTCGCCCCCGGCTGTCGGTGTTCCGCAGCGCGCGTCACATCTATGCCCAGCTCATCGACGACGACAGCAGCAGCACCCTCATCGCTGCCTCCACGCTGTCCCCGGAGCTGGCTGACCTCGAAGGGCACCGCGGCAACATCGACGCCGCGAAGGCGGTCGGCCGACTCATTGCGGAGAAGGCTGCATCCAAGGAAATCAAGACCGTGGTCTTTGACCGGAACGGCTACCTCTATCACGGTCGCATCAAGGCCCTCGCGGACGCTGCTCGCGAGGCTGGCCTTGAGTTCTGAGTCGGTCAACGGAATCGGAGGAATCCAGTGAGCAGAATGTCCCGAGGCCGCCGCAACAAGCCGGATGATGGTCTCACCGAAAAGGTCATCGACGTCAACCGCGTCGCCAAGGTCGTCAAGGGCGGCCGGCGCTTCAGCTTCTCCTCCATCGTCGTGGTCGGGGATGGCGAAGGCCAGGTCGGTATCGGGTTCGGCAAGGCGAACGAGGTCCCTGAGGCCATCCGCAAGGCGACGGCCAAGGCCCGAGCCAGCCTCTTCATGGTCCCGATCGTCGACGGTACGGTGCCCCATGAAGCCATCGGCAAGTTCGGCGCGGGGCGTGTCCTGCTGCGTCCGGCCGCGCCGGGTACCGGCGTCATCGCCGGGCCCGCTGTGCGCGCCATCATGGACGCGGCCGGGTATCGCAACGTCCTGACCAAGAGCATGCGGTCCGGCAACCCCACAACGTGGTGAAGGCGACGGTGGACGCGCTGATGCGCATGGAGTCCCCGAGCAGTACGCCCACCGGCTGGGCAAGGATCTCGACGAGGTGCTCGAGAACTACACCGTCGGTGAGCGTGTCTGGGGTACGGCCTCCTGAGGGGCCTCCATCTGAAACCCAAGCACCGATGAGAGGCTGGAAGTGATGAAGCTCAAGGTGACGCTGACGCGATCGACCATCGGCTCTACCCAGGGCCAGATCGCGACGGTCAAGGGGCTCGGACTGCGCAAGGTGCGGAGTTCTCGTGTTCTCGAGAACACCCCTGCGGTCCGAGGCATGGTCAAGAAGGTGATGCATCTGGTGGATGTCGAGGAGATCGAGGTCGAGCAGACCGAGGTCTGAGCCTCCCACCGACCGGGTTGAAGGGAGGGCTTTGGAGCCCGGCTCCTCCGCCCACACGGAGAAAGATCCAATGGCAAATGAACTCTCCAATCTGAAGCCACCGGCCGGCTCGACGCGCAAGCGGACCCGAGTGGGACGCGGTGAAGGCTCCGGAAAGGGCCGTACGGCTGGTCGTGGTCAGAAGGGCCAGCACTCCCGCTCAGGGTCCGGTGTCCGCCCCGGGTTCGAGGGTGGACAGATGCCTCTGCAAAGGCGCTTGCCGAAGCGTGGCTTCGTGAACATCTTCGCCAAGGACTACACGGTGCTGAACGTGGAAGACCTGAGCGGCCGCTTTGAGGCCGGCGCGGTGGTTGACGCCGCGCTCCTCAAGGAGAAGGGCGTGATCTCCCGCGTCGGCAAAGACGGCATCAAGGTGCTCGGGCGCGGAGATCTCCAGGTGGCCATCACCGTCAAGGCAGCCAAGTTCAGCAAGACGGCGGCCGAGAAGATCACTGCGGCGGGCGGCGTAGCTGAGGTGATCTGAGGTGCGAAACCCCCTGGCCGACATCGCCAAGATTCCTGATCTCAGGAATCGGATCCTGTTCACCCTGGCGATGCTGGCCGTCTATCGGCTGGGGGTCTTCGTGCCCGCCCCGGGCGTCGATCGGGTCGCGCTCAGCAAGTTCTTTGATTCGAACGCGCAGACCCTGTTCGGGCTCTACGACATGTTCTCGGGCGGCGCGCTGGAGCAGTTCAGCGTGTTTGTCCTGGGCATCATGCCCTACATCAGCGCCTCCATCATCATGCAGCTGCTCTCCTCTACGGTGCCGCAGCTTGAGCGGCTTTCGAAGGAGGGTCAGGCGGGGCGCAACAAGATCACCCAGTACACCCGCTACCTCACCATCGGCATCGCGGTGGTCCAGTCCTTCTCGATCGCCGTCGGGCTGGAGCAGATGAAGGCTGGAGGCACTGAGGACGTCGTGCTCAACGCCGGGCCTGGTTTCCGGGCCATGACGGTGATCACGATGACGGCGGGGAGCTGCTTTGTGATGTGGCTCGGTGAGCAGATCACCGAGCGCGGGGTCGGGAATGGCGCCTCGCTGATCATCACAGCGGGGATCGTCGCTGGGCTGCCCAGGGGGATCTTCTCGCTCTTCCAGAAGATCAGCGTGGGCGAGATGAACCTCCTGGAGGTCACCGTCCTCGGGCTGTTCATGTTCCTGGTGCTCGCTGGCATCGTCTTTGTCGAGCGTGGCCAGCGCCGGGTGCCCATCCAGTACGCCAAGCGGGTCATCGGGCGGCGCGTCTACAGCGGTCAACAGACCCACCTGCCGCTCAAGGTCAACGTGGCAGGCGTCATCCCGCCGATCTTCGCCAGCGCGGTGCTGATGTTCCCGGCGACGGCTGCGACCTTCGCTCCGAACAACGCCTTCCTGTCGACGCTGATCGGCGCCTTCACCCCGGGGGCGTGGCTCTACAACCTCACCTATGTCGTCCTGATCGTGTTCTTCGCGTTCTTCTACACGGCGGTGACCTTCAACCCGGTGGACGTGGCGGACAACCTCAAGAAGCAGGGTGGCAACATCCCGGGCATCCGTCCGGGCATCCAGACGGCGGAGTATCTGGATAGGATCCTCTCCCGGCTCACCGCTGGCGGCTCCATCTACCTGGCGGCGGTGTGCATCCTGCCGACCATGCTCATCACGGAGTACGGCATCCCGTTCTACTTCGGCGGAACGGGCCTGCTCATCGTCGTCAGCGTCTCTCTGGACACCGTCGCGCAGATCGAGGGCCACCTGCTCACGCAGCACTACGACGGCCTGATGAGCTCGTCCAACAGCCGCGTCCGTGGGCGCCAGCGACGCATCCTTGAGAAGACCAAGGGCGACTGAGCGACAGGCCGCCCCAAGCCCACCGGAGGACGCCATGATCCTGGTCCTGTTCGGTCCGCCTGGCGCGGGCAAGGGTACTCAGGCTGCTTTCTTGTGCAAGGAGCTGAACATCCCCCAGATCGCCACTGGCGACATCTTCAGGAAGCACCTGAAGGAGGGGACGGAGCTGGGCAAGCTCGCGCGCTCCTACATGAACAACGGGCAGCTCGTCCCCGACGAGGTCGTCTGGGACATCGTGGAGACCCGGCTCGCGCAGGATGACTGCGCAAACGGCATGTTGCTCGATGGTTTCCCCCGGACCGTCCGGCAGGCGGAGCTGATGCTTGGCTGGCTGGACGGCCAGGGCCGTGTGCTCAACGCAGTGCTCGCGCTCGAGGTCCCCGACGAGGAGCTTGTCCTTCGCCTCTCCGGCCGCCGGACCTGCAGGGACTGCCAGGCGACCTACCATGTCGCACACAACCCTCCGGGCGAGGATGGGCGCTGCGTGCGCTGCGGGGGCGAGGTCATCCAGCGAGAGGACGACCAGGAAGACACGGTCCGCAAGCGCCTGGCCACCTACCATCGGGACACCTCCCCGGTCCTGGCCTTCTTCGAGGAGCGGGGCTACGCCCACCGGATCGACGGGACGGGGGCGATCGAGGACGTCACCCGGCGTCTGCGCGACGCGCTGGCTTGAGATGATTCCGATCAAGGCCCCGTGGGAGGTCCCCTTCATGAGGGCCTCCGGCAAGCTCCTCTCCGAAGTCATCGCGGTCATCCGCGAGCAGGTTCGGCCCGGGGTGAGCCCGCTTGAGTTGGACGCGATCTGCGAGGAGGAGATCCGGCGTCGGGGCGCTCGGCCGGCCTTCAAGGGCTATCAGGTGGGGGACGACGTCTTCCCCAACAGCCTCTGCGCCAGTCGGAACGAGCAGGTCATCCACGGGATCCCAGACGATCGGCCCTTGAAGGAGGGCGATCTCATCTCCCTGGACTTTGGTCTGGAATACCGTGGGTACTTCGCCGACTCCGCGTTCTCCGTCTACCTGGGCGACCCGCCGCCCCGCGTGCAGCGGCTCCTTGACTTGACTCGAGAGAGCTTATATGAGGCGGTGGCGTGCGCCCTGGCTGGCGCGCGGGTGGGCGATATCGGCCACCGCGTTCAGAAGCTCGCCGAAGCCGAGGGCTTTGGTGTTGTTCGCGAATATGTCGGACACGGCATCGGCAGACGCCTTCACGAGGCGCCTCCGGTCCCCAACTTCGGCAAGGCGGGCACCGGGGTTCTGCTCAAGCCAGGGATGTGCGTGGCCATTGAGCCCATGATCACCATGGGCACCCACCGCACCAGACTGAAGAAGGACCGCTGGACGGTCGTGACCGCCGACGGCTCCCTCTCAGCACACTTCGAGCACACCGTGCTCATCACCGACAGCAAACCAGAAATCCTGACCTCGCTCCAGTAGCGAACCAGACATCCACCGATGAACCACGGGCTCCCAGGAGCGCGTGGCGAGGAGAGGAAATGAAGGTCAAGGCATCCGTCAAGCGCATGTGCGACAAGTGCCGGATCATCCGGCGCCGTGGCATCGTGCGCGTGATCTGCGAGAACCCCAAGCACAAGCAGCGCCAGGGATAGGAGGACGATCATGGCTCGAATCGAGGGCGTCGACCTCCCCCGCCAGAAGCGAATCGACGTTGCGCTCACCTACATCTTCGGGATCGGCCACACCACGGCCAGCAAGATCCTCAACGAGGCTGAGGTAGAGGCTCACATCCGCACCCAGGACCTCTCCGAGGTCGAGGTTGCGCGGATCCGCGACGTCATCCAGCGCCGCTACAAGGTTGAAGGTGAGCTCCGCAAGGAGATCGCCATGAACATCAAGCGCCTGATCGACCTCGGGACCTACCGGGGCCTGCGCCACAAGCGCGGCCTTCCGACCCGTGGCCAGCGCACCCACACCAACGCCCGCACCCGCAAGGGCCCGCGCCGCGCCGTCGCGCGTCGGCGCTGAGGGAGGACAATCATGGCAGCTCCCAAGAAGAAGAAGGGCGGCAAGCGCGTCAAGAAGAACATCCCCACCGGGGTCGCTCACATCCAGGCCACCTTCAACAACACGATCATCACGATCACCGATCCCGCCGGAAACACCGTCGCCTGGTCGAGCGCTGGCGTGAAGGGCTTCAAGGGCTCCCGGAAGTCCACCCCCTTCGCCGCCCAGCTCGTGGCCGAGGACGCCGCCCGCAAGGCGATGGATCATGGGATGAAGGTCGTCGGTGTGTTCGTCAAGGGCCCCGGGGCTGGGCGTGAGTCTGCGCTGCGGGCGCTCCAGAACGCCGGCCTCAAGGTCTCGATGATCAAGGATGTGACGCCGATCCCGCACAACGGGTGCCGTCCGCCCAAGCGTCGTCGGGTCTGAGCCCGAGCGTTCCTCAACTCGGGCCCCTTCCCGGGGGCCCTCCGGCTGACCACCCTCCGGGCACCTCTGGTTCCCGGAGCACCTTTTCCACGATCGGGGTGCAGAGCGGACCTGTGGTCGAGGCTCCGCAGAAACCCTGAACGGAGACATCATGCAGGAACATGTCTACGCCAACTGGCGCAACCTGATCCGCCCCAAGGGCATCGAGCGGGACCCCCGCTCCACGAGCACCTACGGCAAGTTCGTCGCCCGTCCGCTGGAGCGTGGCTTCGGCATCACCATCGGCAACTCGCTCCGTCGGGTGCTGCTGTCCTCGCTGCAGGGCGCGGCGATCACCTCGGTCCGGATCGAGGGCGTGCTCCACGAGTTCTCGTCGGTGCCTGGCGTGGTTGAGGATGTGACCGACATCATCCTGAACCTCAAGCAGGTGCTGGTGCAGACCACCGCGATGGAGCCGGTCACCGCGCGCATCGATCGCTCCGGCGAGCCGGGCGGCAGCGTGCTGGTCACTGCGGGCGACATCGTCTTCGACGGTGACGTGGACGGCGAGGTCCTGAACCCCGATCATCCGATCTGCACGCTGACCCAGGACGGCGTGTTCCGCGCGGAGCTCTCGGTCCGGATGGGCAAGGGCTACGTCCCTGCGGTCGCGAACAAGCCGGAGAGCGACGAGATCGGGGTCATCCCGGTCGACTCGATCCACTCCCCGATCAAGAAGGTCCGCTACACGGTCACCAACGCCCGCGTCGGGCGTCGCACCGACTATGACAAGCTGACCCTGGAGCTGTGGACCAACGGCTCGGTCATGCCGGCCGACGCCGTGGCCTACGCGGCCAAGATCCTCCGTGAGCAGCTCTCCATCTTCGTCAACTTCGACGAGGACGACGAGCCGGAGGTCGCCGACCGGTCCGAGCCCGAGGAGCAGTTCAGCGAGCACCTGTACAAGCGGGTGGATGAGCTGGAGCTGTCCGTGCGCTCCGCCAACTGCCTCCAGAACGCCGGCATCGAGTACATCTACCAGTTGGTCGAGCGTACCGAGGCGGAGATGCTCAAGACCAAGAACTTCGGCCGCAAGTCCCTCAATGAGATCAAGGAGATCCTTGGGGAGATGGGGCTGTCGCTCGGCATGAAGCTCCACAACTTCCCCAAGAACCGAAACTGACGGCCCCTTGATCCCTGGCGCTTCGGCGCCGGGGCGTCGGGCCAGGAGTCCTGTCATGCGTCATATGAAGGCTGGTCGCAAGCTCGGCCGGAACAGCTCGCATCGCAAGGCGATGTACCGGAACATGGTCACGTCGCTCATGCTGCATGGGCGTATCCGCACGACCGACGCCAAGGCCAAGGAGCTGCGTCGGATCGCGGATCGCGTCATCACCCTCGGCAAGCGTGTGCCGCCCTCCAAGCTCGCCGCGCTGGACGGCGAGGAGCTGGTGAAGGCCCAGGCGGAGCGCGTCCACGCCATCCGGCAGGCGCGCAAGTTCATCGTCGACCGCGACGTCCTGCACCGCGTGTTCAATGAGTACTCGGAGCGGTATCAGACCCGTCCGGGGGGCTACACCCGCCTGGTGAAGCTCGGCTTCCGGACCGGCGACAACGCCCCGATGACCCTCATCGAGCTGATGCCCGCCTATGAGGTGGATGAGTCTGCGACGTCCTCGGACGACGCGGCCGCCGCGGCTGTCGACGAAGGCGGGGAAGAGTAGCCCTCTCCACTGCCTGCGTGTCCGGCCCCCGAGCCCTCGGCTCCGGGGGCCGGTTCGCTTTCGGGGATGTCTCTTGGATCGACCGGATCGGTTAGATAATGGGACGGCACCCAACCCGCGTCTTCAGGAGATGCCCTTGTCCGCAGAACAGATCGAACGTGCTCGGAGGCGGCTTGAGGCGTACATGGCTGCCGAGGGGAAGCGCAACACGCGGCAACGGGACGTCATCGTCGACATCTTCTTCGAGCGGGGCGTGGACGGCCACCTGTCCCTCCAGGAGCTGCTCGACCTGGTGCAGGAGGTGGAGCCGGGTGTGGGGTTTGCGACCGTCTACCGCACGATGAAGCTGCTGACGGACGCTGAGGTGGCGCACGAGCGCCGCTTCGTCGAGGGGCAGACGCGGTACGAGTTGGCCGACTTCGGCGAGCACCACGACCACCTCATCTGTACCCGCTGCGGCCACATCCTGGAGTTCGAGGACCCGACGATCGAGCGCCGGCAGCGGGAGATTGCCAGCGATCTCGGCGTGCGGATCACCCACCACCGCCACGAGATCTACGGTGTGTGCGTCGATCTGGACGCCTGCAACCGGCGGCTGGAGTCCGCTTCGGCTTGAGGTCGACGGCCGGGTCCGCTCGGGCAGAGACCCTGAAGCATCGAGGCCGGAACCCAAGGGTTCCGGCCTGAGATGGTGCGCGAGGAGGGACTCGAACCCTCACAGCCTTGCGGCCACAAGGCCCTCAACCTTGCGCGTCTACCAGTTCCGCCACCCGCGCACGGGGTGAAAGCCCCACCCAATTATGCTGACCCGCAGAGGCTGTCAAGGGACCGCGGGCACTCTTCCACTACTCGCCAGCGTCGTCCTCGGGCAGCTCAGAGGCGGGGGTCTCCGTCGGCTCCGTGGCGGGCGGCTCGGCCTCATCGGGCGCTGGCGTAGCGTCGTCCTCGGGCTGCGAAGGAGGCAGCGCGAAGGGGTTCTCGGGCAGCCCGAGGTCCGGCGTCTGCTCCTGGGCCTTGTCGGCCTCCTCCTGCTCGAAGCGGCTGATGTCGTCTTCGAGGGTGCTGCCGGTGCCCTGGGCCTGGCGGTTGGAGCTCACCGCGAGCACGATGGAGGTGGTCATGAACAGCACAGCCACGATCGTGGTCGCCCGGTTCAGCAGGCTGGCCGGGCCGCGCGGGCCGAAGACCGCCGAGTTGCCTCCGCCGCCGCCGAACGCGGACGCGACGTCCCCGCCCTTGCCCGGCTGGAGGAGGATGACCAGGATGAGGATGACGCACAGGAAGACGTGCAGGGAGGTCACGAAGATGATCATGGGGATCCCGTTCAGGCTGAGAACCTGAGCACCGCGGAGCGCGGCGTCAAGCTGCCATGTGAGGCGCAGCCTCGATGATCTTGACGAAGTCTGCGGCCTTGAGCGAGGCGCCGCCGACCAGCGCGCCGTCGACGTCCGGCTGCCGCAGCAGGGAGGCGGCGTTCGCGGGCTTGACGGAGCCGCCGTACTGGATGCGGAGCTGGTCGGCCACAAAGGCCGGCGCGGTCTTTCGCAGCCAACCCCGGATGAAGGCGTGGGCCTCCTGCGCCTGGTCCGGGGTGGCCGTGCGCCCGGTGCCGATGGCCCACACCGGCTCGTAGGCCAGGGTCATGGCGGCGAGCTGGTCGGCCTGAAGGCCCGCCAGGCCTGCGCTGAGCTGCCGCTCCAGCACCTGCTCGACCTGCCCCGCATCGCGCTGCGCCAGGGTCTCGCCCACGCAGAGGATGGGGAGCAGGCCCGCGCGGAAGGCCGCGTGGACCTTACGGTTGATGAGGGCGTCGTCTTCGCCGAACAGGCTGCGGCGCTCGCTGTGTCCGACGATGACCCAGGTGCAGCCGGCCTCGCGGAGCATCTCGCCGGCGACCTCACCGGTGAAGGCGCCCGAGGCCTCGACCGCGAGGTCCTGCCCGGCGACGTGGATCCCGGTGTGCTTGAGCCGGGCCACGACGCCCGGGATGCTCACCGCCACGGGCGCGACGGCGACGTCCACCGCGGTCTGGCCGGCGAGCGCCGCCTTGAGGTCCATCGCCAGCCGGTCGGCGGCCTGGGGGCCCAGGTTCATCTTCCAGTTGCCGGCGATGAAGGTGCGGCGGGCCATCAGGTCCTCCTGCGGAGCGCGCGGATGCCCGGCAGCTCCTTGCCTTGGATGAACTCCAGGGAGGCGCCGCCGCCTGTGGAGAGGTGGGAGACCTGGTCCGCGTAGCCGCACTGGTGCAGCGCCGCGGCGGAGTCCCCGCCCCCGACGACGGTGTAGGCCTCGGCCTCGGCGACCGCGCGGGCCACGCCCCGGGTACCCTCGGCGAACCGGGGGTCCTCGAACATCCCCATCGGGCCGTTCCAGAACACCGTCGAGGAGCGGCTGATGATCTCGCTGAACCGCCGCACCGTCTCGGGACCGATGTCGAAGCCCTTCCAGCCCGGCTCGATGGCGCGCACCGTCTGCACCTCCTCGGACTCGGGGGACTCGGCGACGACGTGGTCGGTGGGCAGGAAGACCTGGACCCCGCGCGCCGCGCAGCGCTCCAGCAGGCGGCCGGCCAGCCGGATCCGTTCCCGCTCGACCAGGGAGTCGCCGACCGGCGTGTCCTGGGCAGCCAGGAAGGTGTAGGCCATCGCGCCGCCCACCACCAGGGCGTCGACCCGGTGCAGCAGAGACTCGATGACCTCGATCTTGTCGCTGACCTTCGCGCCGCCGAGCACGCCGATGAAGGGTCGCGCGGGGCCCTCCAGGAGCTTGCTCAGCGCCGTGATCTCGCGGTCCACCAGGGGGCCGATGGCCACGTGGTCGAAGCGGGATACCACGCCGACGACCGAGGCGTGGGCCCGGTGCATCGTGCCGAAGGCGTCGTTGACGTAGACGTCGCCGAGCCTGGCCAGCTTCCCGGCGAAGTCGTCGTCGTTCGCCTTCTCGCCCGGGTCGAAGCGGAGGTTCTCCAGCACGAGCACGCCGCCGGGCGGGATGTCCCGGCTGAGGAACTCCACGTCATCGCCGACGACGTCGTGGGCGAACACGACCTCGTCGTCGAGCAGCTCGGCGAGCTTCGCCGCGACCGGCTCCAGGGACAGCGCGGGGATGCGCTTGCTCCGGGGCCGCCCCAGGTGACTGCAGATCACCACCCGGGCCCCGGCCTCCCGGAGCTGACGGATGGTGGGGAGCGCCGCGTCGATGCGGGTGGTGTCGGTGATCTCGCCGTCGCGGAGGGGGACGTTCAGGTCCAGCCGCAGCAGGACCCGTTGCCCGGCGACCTCCAGCGCGTCGAGGGTGGGCAGGCCTTGGCTCATCAGCGCTTCCCGGGGAACAACAGCTTGGCGAGGTCGAGCATGCGAGCGGAGAAGCCCCACTCGTTGTCGTACCAGGTGATGATCTTGGCGGTGCGGCCGCCCATCACCCGGGTCAGCTCGAGGTCGACGATCGAGGAGTGGGGGTTGCCGACCAGGTCGCTGGACACCAGGGGGGCGTTGACGGCCTGCAGGATGCCCTGGAGGGAGCCGGCGGCGGCGTCCACGAAGGCCTGGTTGATGGCCTCGGCCGTGACGTCGCGCTCGAGCTGGACGACCAGGTCCACCAGGGAGACGTTGGGGGTGGGCACCCGGATGGCCATGCCGGTCAGCTTGCCGGCCAGCTCGGGGAGGACCAGGCCCACCGCCTTCGCCGCGCCGGTGGTCGTGGGGACCATGTTGAGCGCGGCCGCGCGTGCGCGCCGGAAGTCCTTCTTGTGCGGGGCGTCCAGCAGGTTCTGGTCCATCGTGTAGGAGTGCACGGTGGTCATGTGGCCGTGCTGGATGCCGAAGGCATCATCCAGCACCTTGGCAGCCGGCGCGAGGCAGTTGGTGGTGCAGGACGCGTTGGACACGATCTGCGCGGCGCCCAGGTCCACGCTCTGGTGGTTGACGCCGACGACGACGGTGGCGTCGACGTCGGTGCCGGGGGCGGAGATGATGACCTTGCGGGCGCCCGCCTTGAGGTGGGCGCCGGCCTGCTCGCGGGTGCGGAAGCGACCGGTACACTCGAGCACCACGTCGACGTCGTGGTCCCCCCAGCCCAGCTTCGCGGGTGCCGGCTCGGCGCTGGTGGAGATGGTCTGCCCGCCGACCTCGATCCCGCCGTCGACCGCGCGCACCGCCGCGCCGAACGCGCCGTGCACGGTGTCGTGGGCCAGGAGGTGGGCCAGCATGGCGTCGCTGGTCAGGTCGTTGATGTGGACGATCTCAACCGCAGGGTTGTTCCAGGCGAGGCGGAAGACGTTCCGGCCGATGCGGCCGAAGCCGTTGATCCCGACGCGGATGGGCATGGGTGCTCCGGGGTGTATGGGGTGGGCAGGGGGTCGGGATCTCAGCGGAAGGAGACCTCGTACTCGCCGCCCTTCTTGATCGTGAGGAGGATGCGCTGCTCAGCGCCGGACTCGCGGCCGGCGCAGTTGGTCTCGGCGACGGTCCAGCCGACCGCCGCGGTGTCGGCGCTCTCGGCGGCGTCCATCGACCAGTCACCGGACTCGCGGCACTCCATCGTCTCGTCCATGATCGAGACCGCGCCGGTGGCGGCCCAGGTCCCGTCGGGGGAGAAGGTCAGGGTGTTGTAGATGAACTCGGCGCCGTCGCTGTCGATGGGCCGGAAGTCCGTGATCTTGAGCGCGAGGAGCTTCTGCGCGAACTCCTGGGAGTTCTTGTCGCCCGGGACGGCGTCGCTGGACACCTCGGCCGGGGCGGCCTCCTCGGTGCCTTCGGCAGCGGCGGCGGTGCTGGTGGGCTCCTTGGGGCCGCAGGCGATGGCCAGGAAGACGAGAACGAGGGGCTTGTTCGACATGGGATACCTCCGGTGGAGTCCCCTGATATCCCGTCTCTGCGCTGCTGTGAACCGGCACATCGCAGTCTCCTCTTCGCCTTGTGGACAACTCGGTGTGCGCGGCCCTCCGAAGGGCCTCAGAGCAACCGTCAGGGCCGTTTTCAGTGGAATTGCTCAAAAATTGAGCAATGAAAATCAACAATGATTTCTTGTGTTTGACAAAATTGTCGGCCAGCGTGGACGAAAAATGGTCTGAAGGCGTCACCGGGGCAGTTGTCCACAGCCTGTGGATAACTCTGGCCGCCCCAGGCACGATCGGGCCCGGTGCGCTACTCTCCGGCGGACGCCCCACGGAGCCGGGCCCATTCGTCGCCACCTGCTCGCCCTGATCGTGTACCTGACGATGGCGATCGGCCTGACCTGGCCGACGGCGGCCCACCTGGGTGAGCGCGTGCCGGGGGCCGGGCGCACCGACCTCTGGAACTCCCTCTGGGGCCTGTGGTTCGTACCCCACGAGCTGACTGCAGGGCGCCTCCCGTGGCGAACAGGGCTGCTGGGGTGGCCGGACGGGGGGGTCCTGGTGGTCGCCGATCCCCTCAACGCCCTGCTGGCCGCCCCCGTCGTCGTCACGCTCGGGCCAGCGGTCGCCTACACCCTGCTCGTGCTGGGGCACGTCGTCTTCTCCGCGATGGCGGCCCACGCCCTCGCCCGCGCGGTCTTCCGCTCCGAGCCGGCCGGCTGGATCGCCGGGGTCGCCTACGGCTGCGCGCCGGTGCTCGTCTCCGCGATCCACAACGGCACGTCGGAGTCGCTCTGCGGCGGCTGGCTGGCGCTGTCCTGCCTCCTGACCCTGCAGGCCGCCCGGGAGGGCGGGGCCCGGCGCCAGGCCCTCGCCGGGCTGGGCCTGATGCTGGCCGGGCTGGGCAACTGGTACAGCGGCCTCTGCGCCTGGATGTTCTGGGGGGCGACCCTGGTGGTCGGCGTGGGGGCCGAGGGGTGGCGGGCGCGCGGGCGGCGCCTGGCCTTGACCGCCGCTCTGGGGGTGGCCCTGACCGCACCGGTGGCCGGGCTGATGAAGGCGGGCTCCACCCAACCCGACAACCTGGTCGGGATCAAGCACACCCGGGAGCTGATGTCCGTGCGGCGTACCGTCGGCGTGGCGGACCCGCGGGGGTGGTGGATGGTGGGGGACTGGCGGTCCCCGGACTTCCGCAAGGTCTCCCGCTACGGAGAGGAGTTCATCCACTGCCACTACCTGGGGTGGTCGCTGCTCGCGCTCAGCGCGCTGGGCGCCGCGCTCGGCCGGGGCCGAGGGGAGGGACGGGGGGCGCTCCTGCTGGCCGGCGCGGCGGGCTTCGTGCTCGCGATGGGGCCGGTGGTGGCGGTCGACGGCCAGCCCTTGATCCTGCGCGGGCGCCTCGCGGTCCCGCTGCCGTACTTCCTCGTGGAGCAGCTCCCGCCCTTCTCGTCGCTGTCCCTGCTGTATCGTCTGTCGATGATGCCCAGCCTCGCGCTCGCGGTCCTGGCGGGGGGCGCGGTCGTCGGCCGACCCCGCCTCGCGCCGCTCGCCGCGCTGCTCATCCTGCTGGACCTGCGGCTCGCCGCCCCGACGCGCGGGCTGCCCGACACCGAGTCGGCCGTCGTGCCCGAGCCCATCGTGTGGCTGGCGGACGCCCCGGAGGGCGCGGTGATGAACTTCCCGGTCGTGGGGGGGCGGGGGTATCTGTATGAGCAGACGGTGCACCACAAGCCCCTCGCCGCCGGCCTCAACTTCCCCAACAACCGCCCGGCGCGGGCTGTCTGGGGGGCGATGCTCGACGCCGCGGACGCCGGGCTGGAGGGGGAGGCCTTCCAGCAGGCCGTGGAGCGCGTCGCCCGGCGCGAGGGCATCCGCTACCTCGTCGTGCACATCGACCCCATGGCCCGCCCCGACATGCACGACGCGGCGGTCGTCGCGGTGAAGCGCTGGATGCCCGCGGCGCAGGAGGCCCCGGGCATCCGGGTGCACCAGCTTTGGTAGCGGTGCGGCTGCTCCCCTGGGACGGCGAGGTGGAGGGCCTGGGCCCGGGTGCCGACGCCCCCGCGGCCTTCGGGCGGCTGGGCGAGGCCACCCGGGACGCCGTCGCGGCCGCCGGGATGCGGATCGAGGCGCTGCCCCGCACCGAGCACCTCATTGTCGAGGACGGCACCGTGCTCGGGCCCGACGCGCTCTCGGCGGCCCTCGCCGCGGGGCGGGCCTGCGGCTCCTCCTGTCGCCTGCGGCTGGGGGGGCAGCTCGGGGCGCTGCTCGCCGAGGTCGGGCTGGGGGATGAAGGCGCCCACGACATCGTCTATGTGCCCGAGCGCGCCGCGGCGGTGCCCGTGCTGATCCGGGACACCCCCGTGGTGACCCTCGATCCCAAGGAGCGGCTCGTCCCCATCCCCATGCCCGGCGGGCAGGACGGCTTCCCCCTCAGCGACCGCTTCGCGGTGCGGGTGCGCCACTGGCTCCAGCTCCTGTGGGCCAACCTGTTCGGCCTGCCGCCTGGGCTGTGGGGGGCGCTGGTGGGGCGCTCGGCGCCGGTGATGCTCTGGCGTCTTGCCGCCGCGGCGCTGCGGGTGGGCAGCCTCCGGCCGCAGCGGGTGGTCGCCGGGCTGGGGTGGCGGGGGCCCGGCGTGCAGGTCCATCCGAGCGCCATCGTGGAGGCGAGCTGGCTGGGGGAGGGCGCCTCGGTGGGCCCCGGGGCTGTGGTGCGGGGCGCCATCCTGGGCGCGGGGGTCCGGGTCGAGGCCCTGGCGCTATGCGAGGGGGTCGTCGCGGGGCCGGGGGCCGTGGTACAGCGACAGGCGATGCTGAAGTACAGCGTGATCGGAGCCGACGCCATGATCGGGGGCGTCACCCAGCTCTCCGTGCTGGGGACGGGCGCGTCGTTGAAGCGCGGCGCCTACGGCATGGACCAGGGCCTGGGTCGGGCGGTCCGGATCGCGGTCGGCGAAGGTCGGGTCGACGCGCCGCTCGGCCTGGCCGGGGTGTGCCTGGGGGCCGACGCGGTGGTGGGGTGCGGCGTGTCCATCGCGCCGGGGCGGGCGATCCCGCCTGGGGTCGCCCTGGTGGCCGAGACCGCGCTCGTCCACCCGCCCGCAGAGGCCGGCCGCTACGTCGTGCGCGGCGGTCGGGGCGAGCCGCTGTGATCCGGTGGGGCGAGCCGGCGTTCAGCGCGCTGCTGGGGGGCGGCTACCTGGCGCTGATGACCCTGGTCTGGGCCGGGCTCGCCGCCGGGGTCGGGCGCTGGGGAGAGCGCTGGCGGCTGGGGCCGGCGTCGCCGCCCGAGCCGGCGCCCCGCCTGTCGATCTGCATCCCGGCGCGGAATGAGGCCGGCAACATCGGGGCCTGCGTGCGCGCGGCCCTGGCCTCGGACTACCCCGAGCTGGAGGTGGTCGTGGTCGACGACCGCTCCGAGGACGGCACCGCCGAGGAAGTCCGAACCGCAGCCGCCGGGGACCCTCGCCTGCGGGTGGTCGAGGGCACCGAGCCTCCGCCGGGCTGGGCCGGCAAACCCTGGGCGTGCCTGCGCGCCGCAGGCGAATCCAACGGCGAGCTGCTGCTGTTCATCGACGCGGACGTGCGGATCGCGCCCTGGGCCGCCTCCGCAGCGGTGCGCCGCCTCACCGAGGGCGGGCTCGCGATGGTCTCGCTGTTCGGGGACTGGGATCTCCGGGGCTTCTGGGAGCGCGCGGTCGTGCCGGTCGTGGGCTGGTTCATCCGGGGGGCGGTGGACCTCGACGCGGTCAACGACCGCGGGCGCCCCGAGGCCTTCGCCAACGGCCAGTTCATCCTGGTGACCCGGGAGGCCTACGACGCGATCGACGGCCACGAGGCCGTCGCCGGGGAGGTCCTGGAGGACGTCCGGCTGGCCCGCGCCTTCAAGCGCCGCGCGCTGCCGACGGGCCTCTTCCGCGCGCCGGGCGCCTTTTCGGTGCGGCTCTACACCTCCCTGCGCGAGATCGTCGCCGGTTACACCAAGAACCTCTACGAGGGCATGGACCGCCAGCCGCTGCTGGCGGCGGGCGCTGTCCTCTTCGTCTTCACCAGCACGCTCCTGCCCTACCTGATCCTGCTCGGCGTCGCGGTGGCCCGGCTGGCCCTGGGCTGGCACCTGGCCGGGCCGCTGTGGATCGGCTGGCTGCTGGTCATCATCGCCATGATCCACCTCTTCCGCTGGCGCCTGGAGCGGCACGACGGCCGCAGCGGCTGGCACGCCTTGAGCCACCCGCTCGGCAACCTCATCTTCTGCTGGATCCTGCTGCGCTCCCTGATGGTGGTGGAGTCGAGCTGGAAGGGCCGTCGGTTCGTGGACGGCAAGGCGGGCTGAGGCGAGCGCCTGAAGCAGACCAGCCGCGCCAGGAAGGCGCGGCTGGGATGGAGCGGGAGACGGGATTTGAACCCGCGACAGCCACGTTGGCAACGTGGGGCTCTACCACTGAGCTACTCCCGCTCAGGGGTCCCGATTTCGGGAACGCCACCGCACTTATCGTACCTGCGGGCCGTGTCAATATTTTTTTGGAGCGTGACGGGGCAGCGTGGAGCAGGGGTCTCGATCATGAAGAGAATGTCAAGAGGACGTTGCGGTCGAGGCGAGGGATCGGCTATCGTTCAGCGCGAATGTCCCTTGAAGGCATCAGGCCCTCCGTCTCCCCACCGATCCAGCCCGATTCTCCCCTGACCCGGAGGACTCTCCATGAAGGTCAACGCCGCACCTCTCCTCGTCGTCTGCGCCCTCCTCGCCGCGAGCTGCGGAGACAAGGATGATGGCCCCTCCGAATCCTCGATCGACACCACGGGGGCCGACACGTTCCCAGAAGTGGTCGACAACGACGGGGACGGCGTGACCGCCAACGACGGCGACTGCGACGACAACAACGCGCAGATCTTCCCCGGCCGCAGCGAGGACTGCAACGCCATCGACGACAACTGCAACGGCCTGGTGGACGAAGGCTTCGGCGACGGCGACGGCGACGGCACCGCCGACTGCCTCGACAGCGAGGAGTGCGACGGGCTGGACAACGACGGCGACGCGGTGGTGGACGAGGGCTTCCCGGATGTCGACGGCGACGGCGTCGCGGACTGCGAGCTGGACGAGCAGTGCGACGGGCTGGACAACGACAACGACGGCCTGGTCGACGAAGGCTACGACCAGGACGGCGACGGCGTGACCACCTGCGACGGCGACTGCGACGACGATGACGCGGACGCATACCCCGGCAACACCGAGGTCCCCGAGGACGGCGTCGACAACGACTGCGACGGCCTCTATGACGAGGGCTCCTTCGCCGAGGGCGCCCTGATCATCGTCGAGATCATGGCCAACCCGGGCGCGGTCTCCGACCCCCGCGGCGAGTGGTTCGAGGTCTACAACAACTCCGAGGCCGACTTCACCCTCAACGGCCTGGTGATCAGCGGCTCGGACGGCGACTACCACCAGATCACCTCCCGGGACACCCTCGTCCTCGGCGCCGGTGAGGTCGCGGTGCTCGGCATCAACGGCGATCGGGCCACCAACGGTGGCGTGGACGTCGACTACGTCTACAGCAACGTCTCCCTCTCCAACGAGTCGGACGACCTCATCCTCTCGGCCGACGGCGTCGTGCTGCACCAGGTGAGCTGGGACGACGGCGCCACCATGCCTGACCCCGACGGCGCCAGCATCGGCCTCGACCCGGGCTTCTACGGCCCCGAGTTCACCGGTGACGCCGCCTATTGGTGCGCGGCCACCGAGTCCTGGGGCGAGCGCCGGGACCAGGGCTCCCCCGGCGAGCCCAACGAGCTGTGCTCCACCTTCGACCACGACGGCGACGGCTACAGCGGCGACGACGGCGACTGCGACGACGACAACAACGAGGTCTACCCAGGCGCCCCGGAGATCACCCCCAACGTGGACAACGACTGCGACGGCGACGCCGAGCAGATGCCCACGGCGGTGGCCTCTGTCGACGCCGTGTCCTCGCTGCTGCACTGCGACATCCTCTACCTCAACGGCGCCGCGTCCTCGGACCCCGACGGCTCGGCGCTGACCTACCGGTGGGAGCTGACCTCGGCCCCTGGCGCCTCCGCGTTGACCAGCGCTGACATCAATACCTCCTCCAGCATGAACCCGACGTTCACCCCGGACGTCGCGGGGAACTACACCTTCACGCTGACGGTGAACGACGGCGGCACGGACTCCTTCCCGGTCACGGTCTCCGCCACCATCGGCACCCAGTCCAACAACACCGCCCCGGTGGCGGACGCCGGCGCCGACCAGAGCTACTCCGAGTCCCAGACCTGCCAGGCCTGGAGCTACGGCGCCTACTACACCTGCTCGGACTGCTCCGACCGCGACTTCACGCTGGACGCCTCGGACTCCTCGGACGTCAACAGCTCGGACCACATGACCTACAGCTGGTCGATCATCTCCAACAGCTCCTACGCCTCGATCAACAGCACCACCAGCCCGACCCCCACGGTCACGGTCGGTGGCCTGAGCGCGACCTACGGCTCCACCAACTCCGTCCCGGTGGTGGTGCAGCTCCAGGTCACCGACTGCTACGGCGTGACCTCGGCGACGGACTCGGTCACCCTGACCTACAACTGCACCGGCATCTGATCGCCGCGCAGGCCCTGGTCGAAGAACCGGCGCAGGGCCTGCGGGTGGTCCAGTGACCACCGCCGGAAGTCAGGCGCGCGCTCGACCGAGAGCGTGTGGACGTGGACCGCGGCCTCCTCCAGGCCCTCCGCGTGCCAATGGTCCCGCACGGCGCGCACCTCGGCCTCGCTGAAGCCCGGCGTCACCCGCAACGGCAGCGGCACCAGCCAGCCTCCGCGCAGCTCGGCCAGCTCCACGAGCATGCGCCGGGCGGTGCCGTAGAGGGGGTTGCCGACCAGGGCCTCCACGGCCATCGCCCACGCCCCGTCGAGATCCTCCCGGCGCAGGGCGACGGTGCCGTGGCGGGTGAGGAGCGGGGGGAGGGGGCCGAGGGCGCGGGCGGCGTCCTGGTAGCAGCCCTCGGCCTCGTCCAGGCGCCCCAGGTGGAGGGCCACGTCCCCCTGCGCGAGGCGGGCGGCCGGGGAGCCCAGCGCGCGGGCGGCGGCCAGGGCCTCTTCGAAGCGCCCGGCGCGGAAGTGCTCCGCTGCAGGGCTGAGCGCGGTCTCGGCGGGCGGCAGCGCGGTCTCCGGCAGGGTCTCCCAGGCCGCGATGTTCAGGACCAGGGGGTGGTAGGGGACCTCGCGGCGCAGGCCCTCGACCAGCGTGGCGAGGCGCCGCGGGTCTCCACCCAGGTGGTACCGCAGGCGGAACCGCAGCCGCTCGGCCCGAAGGGCGAGGACCTCCGGGCTCATCGGGCGCGGCGGGCGATGCGCGCGGCCCAGGTCTTCCAGGCCTCGGGGGCGGCCGGGTCCTCGGCCACGCGGTCGGCCTGGGCGGCCAACCAGGCCCGCAAGGCGGCGAGGCCGTCCTCGGGCGTCGCCCCGTCCGGCGCGCCGGTGGCGCGGGTGAGGGTGAGCCAGGTGCCCGGCGCGGGCGCCCCCCGCTCCAGGAAGGTGACGTCGATGGGGCCCGCGCCGGTGCCCAGCAGCGCGTCGGCGAGCCGGACGGCGCTCTCCCCCATCCGGTTGTGCTTGAGCCCGACCTCGAAGCGATCCACCGCGTCCTTGAGCATGGCGAGCCGGGCGGCGGCCACGCGCGGCGCCAGGGCGTCGGACCAGCGCTCGACCGCGCCCAGGGTGGCGCCACGGTCCAGACCGGCGCACCCGGCGCACCCCCCGGCCCACCGGCGCAGGGACCACGCGGTGAGCGCCGCGCCCGTCGCGTCCGGCGTGCCCGAGGCGGCGTAGCCCTCGAAGACCTGCTCGGCGAGCGCAGGCAGCGGATCGGGCAGCCGGCCCTCCTCCTCCAGCCCCAGCTCGACGGCCAGGGCCTCGCAGCGGGCGCGGTGGGCCTCCTGCTCGCTGTCCCGGTCCGCGGCGGCGCGCTCCAGCCAGAGGTCCACCAGGCGGTCCAGGGCGGTCAGATCGGCGGGGGCCGCGTTCGGGGTCATGCGGGCGCGCAGCAGCCGGCCCTCCGGGGAGAGCGCCAGCCGGTCGTAGGCGGTGGCCTGAAGCGCCTCGACCACCGGCCCGACGGGCACGTCCGGGCCGTCGAGCCAACCCCGCAGCACCCAGGCCTCGCCGTAGGCCAGCATGTCCTCGACGGGGCGCTCCCCCTGGGGAAGCCAGGCCCAAGGGGAGCGGCCCGCGCTCAGCTCGGGGGCAGGACCCAGGGCGCTCAGCCAGAGCAGGGCGTCGCGCCAGGCGGCGCGGTCCTCGGCCAACAAGGAGGGGGTGGTGGCCTCCACCCGGCCCAGCCGCCAGCCCCGGGAGAGCCCCACCGCGACCGTCCCCGGCGCCTGCGCCGCCAGCGCCTGCAGGGGGGCCGCGGTCTCGGGGGCCTCACGAGCGAGTTCGAGCCACGCCTTGAGCGCCTCGGCTTCCGAGATGCCGACAAGCTGGGCATCATCGAGGAGCGCCGGGCGACGGGCCAGGGGATCGCCCCGCAGCAGGGCGGCCAGGGCGTCGGTCTCGGAGGCGATCGGCGCCGCCTCGGACGAGGCCGCGGGGGCCTCGACGCGCAGGTGCGGCGGGATCTCTCTCGCGCAGGCCGACAGCAGCAGCCCTGAGAGGGTCAACCAGAACAAGGAACGCTTCGCTTCGCCGCCGCAGGCCGGCGCCCGGCATCGCGGCAGATCCTTGGAATGACGCTCGCCATGCCGGCAGATCTGCCACAACACCAGACTTGCCCTGCGACGACGAGGCTCGGTTCCTTGTTCTGGTTGACCCTCTGGGCTCACGACGCTCCTCTAACCGGGTGCGGTGTTAGGTGGCCTGGGTCCCTGGAGGTTCCGCTGACCACCCTCGCCGCGATGCCCGCCCACCATGTCGTGCCGGACGGCCCGGTGTCCGGGACCGCGCTGCTGCTGCACGGCATCGGGCTGGGCGCCTGGATCTGGGAGCGGGACCAGGCGCTGCTCGCCGCGCGGGGGTGGGAGAGCTGGGCGGTGACCCTGCCGGGGCACGGCGCGGACGCGGGCGCAGACGTGGGGCTGGCCGAGGTGCTCGACGCGGTCAACGAGGCGATCGCCGCGCTGGGGCGTCCGGCGATCATCGGCCACAGCATGGGGGGTCTGTTGGCCCAGTGCGCCGCCGGTCGGGCCCCGGTCCACGCGGCGGTGCTCGTGGCGTCCCACCCCTGCGGCGAGGTGGGGATGCGGCCCACCCCCCAGGGCGCGCGCTCCATGCTGCCGCGGCTGCCCGCCTTCCTGGCCGGCCGCCCGCTGCGCTTCCGCCTGGAGGACTACCTGGCGGCGGGCCTCGACCAGCTCGAGCCCGAGCGCGCGGCGGCCCTCTTCGCCCGCATCACCCCCTGGCCCAACCGCCTCGTCCGCGACCTCGCCCGGCCGCTGAAGGTGGGGCGCCTGAGCTGCCCGGTCCTGGTGACCCACGGCCTGCTCGATCCGCTGGTGTCCCTGCGCAGCGCGCGGCTGCTCGCGGACCACCACGACGCCATCCTCTGGCGCTTCGACGACCTGGCCCACATGCCGCCGCTGGAGCCGGGCGGCGCGCGCCACCTCCAGGCCGTCGCGGACTGGCTGGCTCGCCCCAGGGGGCGCAAGGTCACCGAGGTCGACCCGCTGCAGCCCGACGAGGGCGTCGGCGCCGACGCGCGCGCGTGGCGCCGTGTGGGCGGGCCCCGCTCCAACTCCCGGTTCCGTCGGCGCTGACGACGATCCCGACGCTGCGCGGATTCCGGACCGTTTTCTGTCCGGATGGCGCATCGTCCGAGTATACTTGGCGGCTCAGCGTACCCCGCCCTGGAGGCCTTCATGCGTTTCGCCGCCCTGTCCGCGCTCTGCCTCGCCGCCGCCTGCTCCGACAACAACGTCGGGGTCTACAACACCCCCCCAACGGTCAGCATCACCTCCCCGGAGGACGGCTCGGCCTTCCAGCCGGGCACGCTGATCGAGTTCGAGGGCATCGCGCGGGACAACCAGCAGGATCCCAGCACGCTGACGGTGAGCTGGAGCAGCAGCGTGGACGGCGACCTGGGCGACTCCGTCCCCGACGTCGACGGGCTGGTGTACTTCCCGGTCACCACCCTCACCGGCGGCACCCACGGCATCACCCTGACGGCCACGGACGACGGCGGCGAGTCCGACAGCGTCTCCATCACGGTGGACGTGGGCTACGGCGGTGAGGTGGTGGGCGCGCCGACGGTCACGCTGATCAACCCTGAGGACGGCGAGGTCTTCAACCAGGGCGAGGTGGTCACGGTCATCGGCTCGGCCACCGACGACGAGCAGCCCTGCGACACCCTCTGGGCCACCATCAGCTCCTCCCGCCACGTCGATCCCCTGTGGGAGGGCAACCCCACCGGGAGCTGCGGCCTCGGCGCGGACCTCGAGGGCCTCTCCCCGGGCACCCACCTCCTGACCCTGACGGTGGAGGACGACGACGGCAACTACAGCGACGCCAGCGTCACCATCGAGGTCCTGGAGGACGGCCGGCCCACGGTGGCCATCATCCAGCCCAACGGCAGCCGCACCTGGACGGTGACCGACGCCATCGACTTCGTGGGCACGGCCTCCGACGATGTCACCGACACCGAGGACCTGGTCCTGGAGTGGTCCTCCAGCCTCCAGGGGGTGCTCTACACCGGCAGCCCGGTCTCCAGCGGCGAGACCCGCTTCACCACCTCGCTCGTCGAGGGCCGGCACACCATCGAGCTGGTCGTCTGGGATGGGGAGGGCAACGAGGCCAGCGCGGTCGCGTCGGTGGACGTCCTCGACCCCCGCAACGTCGACGACGACGGCGACGGCCAGACCGAGAACCAGGGCGACTGCGACGACACCGACGCCTCGGTCTACACCGGCGCGCCCGAGGTGTGCGACGCGGTGGACAACGACTGTGACGGGTCGATCAATGAGGACAGCTGGGATCAGTTTGAGGCGAACGACACCATCACCACCTATCACAACTTTGGTGGTGTGGACACGAGCTTCCCCTGGACCGGTTCGACGCTTGAGGTCACCAGTCTGAACCTTCACAATGCCTCCGACGAGGATTGGTTCCGTTTTGAGACGGAGGACATCCCACTCATCGACTCTGGCGACTTCACGGTGACGGTGACGGTCAGCGCCCCAGTAAGCTACACGGTTGATTTGTGGAAGCTGGACGGCAACCTGGTCCATGACTCCGCCTCAGGGGTGGGGCCGACGGTCCTCCGCGTCTCCTATGACGATGACTGGATCATCTGGGACACCTTCGACGAGTGGGCCATCGCGGTCTATTCGACCAGCTGGGGCGGCGCGGCCTGTTCGCAGACCTACTCTCTGAGGATCGATGCTTCGTGACACGGCGTCTTCAGGTAGTCCTGCTCTCTGCGTTGATGGCCTCGTTGTTTGCGCTCACGTCCTGCCTGACCTCTCGGGAGGAGTATCAGGAGATCCTTGCCCGGTCCATGGACGTCGATCAGGACGGGCATTGGCGTCCTCCCTACGGCGGACAGGACTGTAATGACTATGACGCCGCGATCTTTCCAGGAGCAGATGATTCCACATGCGACGCCATCGACGGGGACTGCGACGGGCTGATTGACGAAGGCCTGATGTCCGTCTTCTACCTTGACGCCGATGGTGATGGATACGGCGTCCTGGACGACTCTCTTGAAGCCTGCCTGCGCCCTGAGGGCTACGCCTGGCAGGCGGGGGACTGCCGCGACGACCTCTCTTCTGTGAACCCTGAGGCAGAGGAGATCTGCAATGACGGGCTGGACAACAACTGTGATGATCTGCCCGGAGACTGCGCATTGGGGCGGGAACCCCGACTCCGAGACATCGCCATCAAGGTCCACGGCTCCCTGAGAGACTCACAGCTCGGTTGGTATCTGGAGTCCTACCCTGCGGAGCTGGGCAGCCCCCAGAATGGCTTCATCGCGGCTGGGCGGGTGGACAAGCGGGTCTACTACTACCGCGCACCCTTCAACGAAGACGAGATCTACCCATCGGATTCCTACGTCGCGCTGTATCCGTCCGGTGAGTACAACCAGGACGAGTTCGACTACGAGCTGACGGGGATCGCGCTCATCGGCCCCCAGGTTGACGAGGGCCTGCCCCAGCTCGCCGTTGGCCTCATGAGCAGACCCGAGGCCCGGTCGACGGTTCACCTCCGGTCCTTGTCCATCCTTGCGGACGAGTACATCGACATCAGCGACGCTCCTCGCCTCTTCCACGAGGATGAGCAGCTCGACTCCTGGGGGTGGTCACCGGAGCCGGCTGGAGATGTGAATGGAGACGGCATCGAGGATCTGTGGGTTGGTTCGGGGGACGAGCAGGAGGTCGCCTACCTCTACCACGGCCCCATCGAGGGCTTCCAGGGGGCGGGGAATGCGGACGTGACCATCATGGGTTCCGGAGGAACCCTCGCGGGGGTGGTGGTGCTCGGCGCGACGGACTTCAACGGTGATGGGCTGCCGGACGTGGTCCTCTCCGATCCGTTCGCGGCCAACGCGCGCGGCACGTTGTACGTCGCCTTTGCGCCGTTCCTGCGAGAGCAGGATCTGGAGGACGCGGAGGTCCAGCTCACCCCGCCGAATGACGGCGTTGATCATGGCGTCGCCTTCTCGCTGGCGACAGGGGACCTCGATGGAGACGGCCACCCGGACCTCGGCGCAGGGTCCATCGTTTCCAGTCGGGATGTGACATATGGTGGCTCCGCCTACCTCCTCCAAGGACCGTTTCAGCAGGGCAGCGCGTGGGAGGACCACCTCGTCGCGGAGCTGCATGGGGAGCAGGAGCAGACCTTTCTGGGTTTGACGACCGACCTCCACGATCTGAATGGCGACGGCTTGGCCGAGTGGCTCGTCGGTGCCCCGTACACAGACTACGGCGACTATGGCGACGCGGTGGGCGCAGTCTACCTCTACCATGGCCCGGTGGAGGGCGACGTCACCGTGGCTGACGCCGACACGGTCTTCTATGGCACCGTCGACGGGGAGAACCTGGGGTGGTCCATCCTCGTCGCCCCGGATCTGACGGGGGATGGGTGGGACGACCTCATCCTGGGCGCCCCGGAGGCGGCTACGGATGGCTCGGGCAACGTCTACATCGTCCCCTGGACCGGACTTTGAGTCGCAACCTGCAATAACGAACACCGTTCGCTATTCCCTCCGCTCCACCCACGCCACCCCCTCGATCTCCTCCCCCGCGATCCAGCCAAGCAGCGCGTCCCGCAGGCGCAAGCCCAGGGCGGTGACGTCCCGCGCGCTCGGCGGGGCGGACTGCTGGAACTGGACACCACCGCCCCTCGTCCTCATGGTCCTCGGGCATCTCCAGGTTGATGTTCATGAGGGTCTCGTTGGGGCCGGGGTCAGCGCGCCGCGCAGCTCGCGGTCAGGGGTCGTGAAGCGCCACTGGCACTCGGAGTGGATGGCGAGGCGAACCCCGGTTTGTGCGCCGAAGCCCGCTGTCGCCAGCTCGCCTCGGAAGACGGGCCACCAGGTCAGATCATCCTTGAGGGTGGCAGGGTCGGGGAGGTTGTCGGGGAGAACACGGCCGGGTCGGTGACGAGACCGAGGTCCTGTCCGTTGGCGTCGACGAGCCAGCCGCCCTCGGGGTGGATGGCGCGGAGGAACTCCAGGGCGCGGGCGTCCTGGTCGCGGTCGGTGTCGCCGCCGAGCCACATGGTCCCCTTGTGAAAGCTGACGATGAGGGAGGTGTACCCGTAGGCGCGGTTCTCCTCCAGATGGCGCCTGCCCAGCCAGGCCGAGCGGGGACTCCAACAGATCACATACCAGTCCCGCACGGGGTCCCGGTAGACGTGGTCCTGGGACTCCAGCCAGGAGAGCGCGCGAGCCTCGTCGAGGTCACCCCGGGCAGGCTTGAAGGCCATGGATTCGTATTTCATGGGTTTCTCGTGCTGTCGCTCAGCGCTGAGGCCTGCCGACCTCCTCCACCCACGCCACCCCCTCGACCTTTGCTCCTTTGCTCCAGCCGAGGAGCGCGTCCCGCAGACGCAACCCCAGGGCGGTGACGTCCCGCGCGCTCGGCGGCGGGGTGGACTGCTGGTACAGCAGCGAGCGCTCCTCATCCCAACGCCCATCGGGCAACTCCAGGTCGACGCGGAGCAGGGTCTCTGGTGGGGTGAGGTCTGCAGGAAGGGCAAGGTCGTCCTCGTCGACCAGCGCAGTGGCTTCGCGCCAGGCTTCAGCGCACGGGGGGGTCAGCTCACCGCGAAGCTCACGGTCAGGGGTGACCAGACACCACTGACCCTCGGAGTGGACCACCAAGTACACCGCCGCGTCTGCGCCGAAGGTCAAGAACGCCCGCTCGCCCGAGAGGACGGGCAGGAGGGTCATGTCGTCCGTGAAGGTGGTGGGGTCAGGGAGGTCGTCCGGGAAGAGCGCGGCCGGGTCGGAAACGAGGCCGAGATCCTGACCGTCCGCATGGACCCGCCAGCCTCCCTCGGGGTGGATGGCGCGGAGAAACTCCAGGCCCCGGGCGTCCTGCTCCCGGCTGGTGATGCCGCCGATCCACAGGCCCCAGTCCTGGACGGTGACACAGAGGTCGCCCCGCGCGCAGGCGGGGTCACGCTCATAGGACTCAGTCGTGGCGTGGACGCCGCGGACGTTCAGGCACAAGACCCACTGGGCCCCGGGCTCGTCGAGGAGCACATGCGGCTGAGAGGCCAGCCATGCGACGACTTCGTCGGCGTTGAAGCGGCCGTGGGCGGGCCGGAGGGTGATGGATTCGTAGATCATGCGATCAGCTCCCTTCGCTCGGCGCCATCTGGCGGTGTCCGGCCTGGAGGACCACTTGCTCCCAGGCCGTGTGCTGGGTCTCGTTGGTTCCCAGGTCATAGGGATTGTTCATACTGTCCTTTGATCCCTTGGGCACAGGCCGGCCATCGGCGTCCAGCTTGAAGGCGACGTCGCCCTGCCGCTTCGCCAGCTTGACCCCGTCCAGGAGCACCTCCACGCTGAACATGGGCTCGGTGCTGCGGCCGTCGCCGTCCGGCTTGACCCGAACGACCGTCCCGTCCGGGTAGACGTAGACCTCATGGGGCTTCTGACCTCCACCCGTGACCTGGATCGTCTCAGCGGTCTTGGTGCAGCGCCCAGCCGCTGCATCTGCATCCAGCCGGCTGGCGACCTCGTCGTGCGGTTTGCCCTCCAACTCCCTGGCCATCGTGCGCGCGGTCGCTCCACGCTTGCCAGAGGCGTAGGCGTCCATCGCAGCGACCACGTCGGGAGACGGGGGCTGCTTGAAGGCCTCGCCCGACGCCAGATCCTCGTGAGCCCGGGCGGTCGCGGCCTCGGAGGCCCGGACCTTGGCCATTCTTCGTGCGGTAGCTCTGGCGTGCGCTTTCGCTTGCCGCTGCGCCGATTTCAGAGAGGCGCCACCTTCGCGCAGGCGAACGAACTCCTCCAGGTAGGCGCGTTCGAAACAAGCGTGGATCTCGGCGACGAACATCGGCCGGTTGGAGAAGTCCATGCGGCGGATGAGGTCGTTGACCAGGGCGGCGGTGCCCGACATGAGGCGCCGCGCCTCCACCTCGAACCCACCCCGCACCATCGCGCCTTCAGCGCTCCGACCCACGCTGAGCCCGTCCCCATCGACCCTATGGGGAATCTCCACGCTGCGAGGTGCCTCCTGCGCACCTCGCGGAGCCGCGCCCCGCGCGCCCCGCCCCTTGCTTCCATGGAGCAGGACCAGCAGCGCCACGTCGAACACCGACTCGGTCACCCGGGCCCAACGCTGCTCGGCGGTGAGCGCGGCGTCGCGGTGGGTGTCGTCGCCCGTGAGGGCCTCGTAGACGCCCGTGACGCCGCAGGCGTCGAGCACACCCACGAACAGCGCGCCCAGGAGCCCCCAGTCCTCCTCCATCCGCTGGGCCGCGGACGAGGCGACGCCGAAGAGCAGCAGCCCCATGCCCGCGATGGCCGCGCAGGTGACCAGCAGCGCCACGGTCAGCTCGGCGCCCAGCACCAGCACGGCGATGGCCGCGACCACGGCGGTGAGCGTCGCGAGCACCAGCAGGCCGGTGACCACGTTGCGCAGGCCCGCCTTGACGCCGCTCCAGACTGCGCCCCACCCCGACGAGGCCTGCTCGGCCACATCGCCGACGTTGGCCACAGGCGCGATGGCCACCTGGACCGCCTCGTCCACCGCCGGCCCCAGCTCGGCATCGAAGGCCACATTTGCGGCGCCCACGCCCTCCAGCAGTCCATCGACCGCGGCGCCCGCCTGGGCATCGGCGGCGTCCAGGACGGCGCTGCCGCGGGCCGCATCCTGCGCCAGCAGGGCCGAGAGGTGCTGGCCCAGGTTGCCCTCGAGGGCGCCCACCCCGTCATCGACCTCGGCGGTGAGGGCGTCGAGGGCGCTCGCAGGGTCCACGGAGAGGACCCGCTCGGCGTCGCCCCCCTGGAGGAGCAGCGAGTCGATGGTCGCGTCTCCGGCGTGCCGGAGCGCCCCGGTGGCGACCTCCAGGACGGTGGTGTCCGCTACGGACCGCTGGCCGATGGCCAGGGCCGCCTCGGCCCCCTGGCTGGTGGTCCGCTGCAAGGTCTCCCGGCGCTCCTGATGCGCCGCGTCCAGCGCGTCGAGGAGGAGCGCGCGCTGCGCGTGTAGATCCGCCGAGAGGTCGTCGAACGCGCCCAGAGCATCGAGGGCCTGGGCTCCGGCCTCGTGAAGGTCGGCCTGTGTCTCGGCGTCGGCCAGAGCCTCAGC
Organism: Alphaproteobacteria bacterium; assembly: GCA_020632795.1. Taxonomy (GTDB): domain Bacteria; phylum Myxococcota_A; class UBA796; order UBA796; family CAJQPC01; genus JACKEV01. Next base: position 451,390 of record JACKEV010000011.1, on the reverse strand, counting down.
GGCCTCGGGCTCGGCGTCGTGGAGCGCGCGCAGGGTCAGCGAGACGGACTGCGTGTGGCGGGCCTGGAGCGCCTGGGCGCGCTCACCCGCGGCGGCCCGGACGCCGGGGACCTTCTCGCGCAGGTCGGCGGCGACCCGCGCGCCGACCTGCTGGGCAGCTTCGGGGGCCTCGGACCGCTGCGCGACGGCGCTGGCCTCGGCCTCGGCCTCTGTGGCCGAAGACTCGACCTGCTGCGAGGCGCGGGCGGCGTGCTGCTCTGCGATGGCGGCGGGCGCGCTGACCTCCGGGGCATTCTGGGCGCGCTGGCCGTGGGCGTGGAGCAGGACGTGGAGGACCTCCAGGCGAGCGGCGCGGGTCGCGTCCAGCTGGCCGCGCCCTGCGTCCAACTGCGCGCGCACCGCCCCTCGCGCCGCCTCATCCCGTGCCTGCAGGTGGACATCGATCTGCGCAAAGGCGCCCTCCACGCGCGCCTGCGCGTTCGCGGCGGCCTGGTCCACCCGGGCCAGCTCCGCGCCGCCGGCCTGCTGGATGCGTCCCGCCTCAGCCTCAGCCTGGCCCAGGAGTCGCGCAAGCAGAGCGCTGTTGCCCATCGGGGCCTGCAGCGCCAGGGCGTGCTCCGGGCTCAGCGTGTCCGGCAGCGTGAGGTCGGGCAGCGGTGGCTCGGGGCCCGACGGTTCCACGGACTCCTGGCCAGGGGAGGCAGCGCGGGCTTTCGCCATCGACGGTCACCGGGTTCGAGGTTCGGCCCGGCAACAAGCAAGGAGCGTGCCGCCACACATTGGTGTGGCGATCAGCTCCATTGAAGGAGCGTTATTGTGGAGAGTCCACGTCCATTCGCCGCAGGAGGTGACCGAAATCCGACACCCCCCTCCCACAATAACGAACGCCGTTCGCTAAACCGCCTCCCCCCGCTCCTTCGCCGACGCAAACTTGAAGAAGTTCCGCAGGTAGTTCAACGCGCTGAGCACGGTGAAGCCCACCGCGATGTACATCAGCACCAGCCCGGCCGACCAGGCGTGGATGACCACGCCCGGCGGGTCGCTGGGGGTCAGGGTGACCGGCCAGACCTGGGTGGGGTAGTGCCACAGCATCATGCCGATGGCGGTGGACTGGAAGGCGGTCTTGAACTTGCCCAGGCTGTCGGCGGGCATGACCAGGCCCTCGGCGATGGCGACCGTGCGCAGGGCGGTGATGGTCAGCTCGCGGCAGATGATGATCGCCGCGATCCAGGCGGGCACCCAGCCGACGGACACCAGCATGATGAGCGTGGTGGCGACCATGAGCTTGTCGGCCAGGGGGTCCAGGAAGGCCCCGATGACCGAGACCAGGCCCCACTTGCGCGCCAGGTAGCCGTCGACGATGTCGGTGAGCATGGCGCCCACGAACACCACGCAGGCCACCACGGCCTCCCAGCGCGTCGGCGGCGTCCACAGCAGCACCACCATCAGCGGGACCATCCCGATCCGGATGACGGTCAGCGTGTTGGGGAGGTTCCAGAAGCTCTGGCGGTTCACTCGAGCAGGCCGGCGGTGGGAGAGATGGGCCTCTGGTAACGGAAGTGGTCGTACAGGGCCATGACCTTGACCACGTAGGTCCGGGTCTCCTGGAAGGGAGGAACGCCGTTGTGCTTCGCGACGTTGTCGGGGCCGGCGTTGTAGGCGGCGAGCCCCAGGCGGATGCTGCCGAAGCGCTTGATCTGGCGCGCGAGGTAGCGCGCGCCGCCGTCGATGGACTGGTGGGGGTCGAAGGGGTCGGAGACGGCCAGCTCGGCGGCGGTCCCCGGCATGAGCTGCATGAGCCCCTGCGCCCCGGCGTGGGAGATCGCGTTGGGGTTCATGCCCGACTCGGCCACGCACACCGCCTTGAGCAGCTCGGCGGGCACCCCGTACCGCAGCGAGGCCGCCAGGAGCTGGTCGTCCCAGGTGTCCAGCAGCGGGAAGGTGGTCAGGTTGACCCGGGTGGGCGGCGGCAGCACCGCGCCCAGGGGGTAGGCCACGCCGTCCACGAAGACCTGGAAGCCGTCCATCGAGGCGGGCGTGTCGGTGAAGGTCACCGTGCCATCCGGGTTCTCCCGGATGTAGATGTCGCGGCCGAGCGCCAAGGGGGCCAGCACCAGCAGGAGCATCCGCATGAAGCCAGCATACCCCACACCGCGTTACCATTCGCTGTCCGCACCGCAACCCTCCCTCTTGCTGAGGTGCCCTTGCGCCACTCCTGCGACTTCCTGGTGATCGGCTCCGGTCTCGCCGGCCTGCTCTTCGCGCTCAAGGCGGCCGCCCACGGCACGGTCACGCTGTTGACCAAGGACGCGCTGGGCGAGTCCAACTCGCGCTACGCCCAGGGCGGCGTGGCCGCGGTCTGGGATGAGGCCGACAGCTTCGAGGACCACATCCGCGACACGATGATCGCCGGGGCCGGCCTGTGCCGCCGCGAGGCCGTCGAGCACGTCGTCCGCAACGGGCCCCGGCGCATCCAGGAGCTGATCGCGCTGGGGGTCTCGTTCAGCCGCTCCGAGGACGAGCCCGACACCTACGAGCTGGGCCGGGAGGGCGGCCACGGTCGCCGCCGCATCCTGCACGCCAAGGACCAGACCGGCGCCGAGATCGTGCGGGCGCTGGTCGAGGCGGTCAACACGAACCCCCGCATCACGGTCACGCCCTACGCGATGGCCATCGACCTGATCACCACCGGCGGGCTGGCCCGCCGCCAGGGCGAGCTGCCGCCCCACCCCTGCCGCGTGCTGGGGGCATACGTGCTCGACTTGAAGGCCCAGCGCGTCGACGTCTACCAGGCGCGCATCGTCGCCCTGTGCACCGGAGGCGCGGGCAAGGTCTACACCTACACGACCAACCCCGACATCGCGACCGGCGACGGTATGGCGATGGCCTGGCGTGCGGGCGCGCGCATGGCGAACATGGAGTTCGTCCAGTTCCACCCCACCTGCCTCTTCCACAGCGACGTCAAGAGCTTCCTCATCTCCGAGGCCCTGCGGGGCGAGGGCGCGCGGCTGCTGAACACCTCCGGCGAGCGCTTCATGTCCCGCTACGACACGCGGCTGGAGCTGGCCCCCCGCGACATCGTGGCGCGGGCCATCGACGCCGAGCTGAAGCGCCTGGGCGCCGACTGCGTCTACCTCGACATCAGCCACCAGCCGCGGGCGTACCTGTCCGGGCGCTTCCCGGCCATCTACCAGCAGTGCGCGGCGGTGGGCATCGACATCGCCACCCAGCCCATCCCGGTGGTCCCCGCCGCCCACTACTTCTGCGGCGGGGTGGCCGTGGACCTCACCGGGGAGTCCTCGCTGCGCAACCTGTTCGCCATCGGCGAGACCTCGTGCACCGGCCTGCACGGGGCCAACCGCCTCGCCTCGAACTCCCTGCTGGAGGCGGCGGTGTTCGCCCACTCCGCCGCCGAGGCCGCCGCCGAGCGCCTCGCCGCCGAGCGCCCGGAGCTGGTCACCCTGTCCGAGTGGGACGCCGGGGACGCGGTGGAGCCCGACGAGCTGGTCGTCGTGCAGCACACCTGGTCGGAGGTCCGCCGCTTCATGTGGAACTACGTGGGCATCGTCCGCACCACCCGCCGCCTCAAGCGCGCGCGCCGGCGCGTCCACCTCGTGCAGGAGGAGATCCGGAACTACTACTGGGATTTCCGGGTCACCGGGCCGCTGATCGAGCTGCGGAACCTGGCCACGGTCGCCGGGCTGGTCGTGGACAGCGCACTTCGCCGCCGCGAGAGCCGCGGCCTGCACTACACTCTTGACTTCCCCGAGTCGGATCGCCGATGGATTCGGGACACCGAGCTGGAGAGGAGGTTCTGATGACCCGGGCCCTGCTGCTCGCCGCTGCGCTGGTTGCGCTGGGCGGCTGCAACAACAAGATCAGGAAGTACGCCAACAACATCGACAACATGGCGGTCAGCGGCGTCAACCAGGCGGGGCCGCCCCAGGTCTCGCTGGGCCGCATGGCCGCCCCGACCGAGGACGCCGCCGCCCAGGGCGCGGCCGCCGCGGGCAACGTGGTCATCGAGGTCTTCGAGGTCGAGATGGTCACCCGCCTCAGCCAGCTCGTCAGCCCCACGGACCTCACTGAGGCCTCGACCACGGCGGTCGGCAACGCGATGGACAAGAACGGCCCCTACCCGGTGGACGAGAGCAGCCGCTGGCAATTCCAGGTGGGGGTGACCGGCTTCGGCGTGCAGGGCGACATCGACGACCCCGCCCACGCCTGGATCAGCCTCGACGCCAGCGCGTATGGCCCCAAGGGCAAGCGCATCTGGCGCCGCAGCCTGCACTGCCAGCAGGACCTCGCCGCCTACATGGCCAGCGCCACCGGGGTCACCCAGACTGCCCTCAACATCGGCATGATCCGCGCCATGTCTGACGAGGATCTGCTGGGCGTCTACGACCAGCTCGCCCGACAGTGCGGGCGGGACGCCGCAGCCAAGCTGAACCGCACGATCCAGAAGGCGAAGGCCAAGGGGAGCTGAGCGGCTTTACGCGACGCCGAAGCGCTCGGACGCCGTGGGCCCCTGGCCGACGATGGCCTCGATGTCATCGGCGTCCTTGGGCACCTCGGCCGTGATGACCTCGGGCTCGCCCGCGGTGCAGAGCACGTCGTCCTCGATGCGGATGCCGCCGAAGCCGACCCACTGCTCGGCCCTGGCCCAGTCGACCTGCTCCTTGAAGCGCTCGCGTAGGGTGGGGTCGGCGAGGATGGCGGGGACCACATAGAAGCCCGGCTCGATGGTGACGAGGTGGCCGGGCTCCAGGTCCAGGTCCAGGCGCAGGTAGGCCGTGCCGAAGTGGGGGTCGCGGCTGCGGTCGGGGGGGTAGGCGGCCCGGTCGCCGAAGTTCTCCAGGTCGTGCACGTCCATCCCCAGCAGGTGCCCGATGCCGTGGGGGAAGAACACCGCCGGGGCGTGGGCCTCGATCAGGCCGTCCACCGAGCCCCGCAGCAGGCCCTCGTCGGCCAGCCACTCCGCGAACACCCGGACCGCGGCCATGTGGACCTCGCGGTAGCGCACCCCGGCGCGGACGCGGTCGATGGAGGCCCGCTGGGCGGCGAGCACGGCGTCGTAGGCGGCGCGCTGGCGGGCGGTGAAGCGCCCCGACACCGGCCAGGTGCGGGTGATGTCCACCCCGTAGCCGCTGGGCAGCTCGCCGCCGCCGTCGAGCAGCAGCAGCTCCCCCGCGCGCAGGGGGTTCACGTAGTCGGGGTTGTGGAGGATCTCCCCCCGTACGGTGACGATGGAGTGGTAGCCGGTGGTGAGGCCCTGGGCGGCGAGGGTGCCGTCGAACACCGCCGCCACGCCGGCCTCGTGCTGGCCGGGGCGGGTGGCGCGCATCGCGGCGTCGAAGGCCCGGGCGGTCGCCGCGGCGGCGCGGCGGTGGGCGTCGACCTCCTCGGGGGCCTTGCGGCGGCGCAGGGTGATGACCGCGTCGATGAGGCGATCGTCGCCGTTGCGGCTGCCGTAGCGCAGGGGCACCCCGGTGAGCGCGCTGGCCAGCTCATTGCGGGTGGGGTCGGACACGGCGAGGGTGAGCAGCGGGCCCTGCGCCTTGCAGGCGTCGGTCAGGGCGTCGGGGGGCCGCACCGCGTCCACCCCGTAGCGCGCCCGGTGGTCCTCGGCGTGCTCGACGTGGCCGTGCCACAGGGCGTCGTCCTCGGCCGGGGGCGGCAGGAAGAGGGTGGTGCCCTCGGGCGTGATGAGCGCGGCGGCGTCGGGGCGGTCGCAGCCGGTGAAGTAGAGGAAGGTCGAGTCCTGCCGGAAGGGCAGGGCGTTCATGGGCAGGTTGCGGGCCCGCGTGCCGACCCCGACGAGCAGCACGGGCTGGCCGTCGACGGCGTCGAGGAGCGCGGCGCGACGACGGGCGTGGACTGCGGAAGAGAGCATGACGACCTCCGAGCGATGGGGGTCCTTTATCGCCCGGCGGCCCACTCGGCCTGCCCCTGGCCCAGCGGGCCGGCCACCACCAGCCGCAGGGTGTCCGCGCCGGCGTCCCGGGCGAAGCGCGCCCGGTACACCACGCTCCAGCGGTTGATCTGGGGGTAGAGCAGGGCGATCGCGGGGGCGTCGGGGTCCTGCTTCGTCAGCTCGACGCCCTCCAGGGGGACCTCATCCGCGAGCAGCCGGACCCGCCAGCCCGCGTCGTCGTCCAGCGAGAAGTCCTCGCGGGGGCTGTCGGCGGCGAACACCACCACCCGGTACGCCTCCAACTCGGCCAGCAGGTCGGCGCGCAGGGCCTCGTGCTCCTGGGGGGTGGCGCCGAGGGCGTAGGCGAGGGTGAGGGCCTGGGCGTCGACCAGGTCCTCGTTCAGCAGGGTGGCCCGCATCAGCAGGCGGGTCTCCAGGTCGCGGATCACCCGGATCTCGCGGGTGGCCGCCTGGTGCTCGCGCGCATAGTCCGACGGCGCGGGCAGGCCCGGGGGTGGCGCTACCGGGTGGCAGCCCAGCGCGAGCAGGAGCAGGAGCACGCCAGCCTTCTATCCGGCCGTCTCGCCGTCGTCGCCACCGAGGTGCTGGTCCAGCCAGGCGACGACCTCAGCGAGGATCTCGGCCTTCTCAGGCTCGTTGAACAGCTCGTGGTAGTAGCCCGGGTAGCGCTTGAGGGTCTTGTCCGGCGCGCCGAGCTGGTCGAAGAAGCGCAGCGAGGCCTCCGGCGAGCAGAGCTTGTCGGCCTCGCCCACGAGCAGCAGCACGGGCAGGCGGTAGGCGGAGGCGTGGGCGAACACCGCCTCCTGCGCCTTGAGCATCTCGGTGTACCAGCGCGGCGTGATCGTGCTGTAGACCAGCGGGTCCTCCTCGTAGCGCCGCACGACCTCGGGGTCGCGGCTGAGGTGCTCGGTGGGGATCTCGTTGGTCATGCTGAGCGAGGGCAGGATGCGGGAGAGCAGGCGGCCGCCCAGCTCCTTGATCTTGGGGGCCTGCACCGCGACGCCCAGCAGGGGGTTGGAGATGACCAGGCCCCGGCACAGCGGGTTCATCGGCTCGCACAGCGTGGCCAGGCTCACCAGGCCGCCCATCGAGTGGGCCACCAGGAAGAAGGGCTCGCCGATGGACGCGGCCGCCGCGCGCACGTCGTCGCTGTAGTCCGACCAGCGGTTGACGTGGCCCCGCTTTCCGCCGGAGTGCCCATGCCCGCGCAGCTCCAGGCCGGTCACGTCGTAGCCGGCGGTGGTGAAGGCCTCGGCGACGTGTACGTAGCGGCCGAGGTGCTCGGCCAGCCCGTGGACCAGGAGGATCGGGGCGCGAGGGGTGTCTGCGGGCTCCCACCGTCGGATGGCCAGCTTCGTCCCGTCCGCGCTGCTCAGCGTGCTGTGCTCCATTCACTCACCTGCTCTGCGTGGGTGCGCCCCCTGGGGGTCCCGGTGGGCCGAGAGGCGCGCCTGGACTTCATGGTACAGCGGCTCCAGGTCGGGGTGGTCCTGGAGGAAGGCCTGGTGCACGGGGAGCGACTTCTCGCGGAGCGCCTCCCGGTGCGCTGGAGTGAGATCCACGACCACTTTCTGCTTCGCCTCGATGCGCTCCAACAAGAGCGGCTCCATGGCGCGGACCTGGGCGCGCGCGGCCTCGCTGTCGGCGCGCCAGCCGTCGAGCAGCAGGGCGCGCAGGTCGGACGGCAGGTCCTCCAGCGCCTCGGTGGAGAAGACCACCGCCGCGGCGAGGTAGCTGTGGTCGGTCCGGGTGAAGTGCGTCGCGGGCTCGATCCAGCCGGCGGCCAGGGCGAAGAAGGGGGTGGCGACGACGCCGTCGAGGTGGCCGAGCTTGAAGTGGGGCAGCGCGTCGCGGGTGGAGCGCTGGACCGGGGTCGCGCCCAGCGCGCGCACGGTGTCCCGGTAGAGGTCGGGCTGCTCGACCCGGAGCCTCAGGCCGCTGAAGGCCGTCGGGCTGTCGGCGGGGCGGCCTCGGGTGATGACGCCGCGCCAGCCGGTCTCCGACCAGGCCCCCAGGGTCAGGCCGCGCTCGCCCAGGGCCGCTTCGGCGGGCTCGCGCAGCAAGTCGTCCAGCACGAGGTCGGCCTCCGCGCCGGTGTCCAGCAGGAAGGGCAGCTCGGGGATGCGCAGCACGGGCACGTCGTGGACGGCGTCCAGGGTGCTGGTGGCCACCAGGGCGCCCTGGAAGCGGCCCTCGGGGACCTCCAGGGAGCGGACGAGGTCGGTCTCCCGGAGGCCGGTGGGCTCCATGACCGCGCTTGTGCCGCCGGGGAAGACCCGCAGCCGCAGCCGGCCGTCGCTCTCAGCCTCCACCCGGGCCTGGAGGGCCATGAGCTGGTCCACCCACGGGGTGCTCTCCCGGGCCAGGGTGGCCACCGCCAGGGTGTAGGGGGTCTGCTCCGCGGACGCGCCCGAGGCGGACGTCGCGCAGAGCAGCGCCAGAGCGCTCAGGAGGATGGGGCGTTCGTTGAGCAATGTGAAGGACATAAGGAGTCAGCTCCGCTCCGTCAACGGGCCTGGCGCGGCGCTGGATCGTCACTTGCCCCGCCTGTGCGGGGGGGCTAGGGGAGCGGCCCCGCCTCGGAGCCCGCCATGCTGGAAGTTGAGCCGCCTCTCGCGTTGACCTTTGATGACGTCCTCCTCCAGCCTGGCGCGTCCGACGTGCTGCCGCGGCAGGTGGACGTCTCCGCTCTGGTGACCCCCGACCTGCGCCTGAGCATCCCGATCCTCTCCAGCGCGATGGACACGGTGACCGAGGCCCCGGCGGCGATCGCGATGGCCCGCAGCGGGGGGCTGGGCGTCATCCACAAGAACATGAGCGTGGCCCGGCAGGCCGCGGAGGTCGCCCGGGTCAAGCGGGCGGTCACCGGGGTGATCCCCGACCCGGTCACCATGTCCGCGGACCGCACCATCGGCGAGGCCCGGCAGGTCATGCGGGCCCACAGCATCTCCGGCGTGCCGATCACCGTCGACGGCCGCGCGGTGGGCATCCTCACCAACCGCGACCTGCGCTTCGAGCGCGACCCCGGCCGCCCCATCCGCGAGGTGATGACCGCCGAGGGCCTGGTGACCGTCAGCCCCGGCACGCCCCTGGAGCAGTGCAAGGACCTGATGCAGGAGCACAAGATCGAGAAGCTCCTGGTGGTCGACGCCCGGGGCATGCTCGCGGGGCTGATCACCATCAAGGACATCGAGAACGCCAGCCGCTTCCCGCTCTCGGTCACCGATGACCACGGGCGGCTGCGCTGCGCGGCGGCGGTGGGTCCGGGGCAGCCCGAGCGCATCCAGGCGCTGCTGGACGCGGGCGCGGACGTCATCGTCATCGACACGGCCCACGGGCACTCCTCTGGGGTGCTCCGGGCCACCGAGGAGGCCCGGCAGACCTGGCCGGACATCCGGCTCATCGTCGGCAACATCGCCACCGCCGAGGCCGCCGAGGCCTGCATCAAGGCGGGCGCCTCCACCCTCAAGGTGGGCATCGGGCCGGGCTCCATCTGCACGACGCGGGTGGTGGCCGGGGTCGGCGTGCCGCAGCTCACCGCGGTCTCCCAGTGCTTCGCGGTCGCCCGAAAGGCCGGCGTGCCGGTGATCGCGGACGGCGGCGTGAAGTTCTCCGGGGACATCGCCAAGGCCATCGCGGCGGGGGCGGACACGGTGATGGTGGGCTCCCTGCTGGCCGGGACCGACGAGAGCCCCGGCGAGGTCGTGCTGCTCAGCGGCCGGCGCTACAAGACCTACCGGGGCATGGGCTCGATCGAGGCGATGCGGGCGGGCTCGGCGGACCGCTACTTCCAGTCCGAGGAGGGCGACCCCGAGGCCGAGACCCGCAAGCTCGTGCCCGAGGGCATCGTGGGCCGGGTCCCCTACAAGGGGCCGCTGTCGGATGTGCTCTACCAGCTCGTGGGCGGCCTGCGCGCGGCGATGGGCTACACCGGCTCCCACAACATCGAGGAGATGAAGACGAACACCCGCTTCGTGCGGATGACCGGCCAGGGCCTCCAGGAGAGCCATGTGCACGACGTCATCATCACCGAGGAGAGCCCGAACTACCGGCGGGGGTAGGTCAGAGCCCCCACTGCTGGCGCAGCTCACCCTCCCGGTTGTTGAACCAGCGGTCCAGGGAGTCCCGGTAAGCGTCGATCTGCCGCCAGGAGCACTCCCGGCGGGGGTCGTCCTCGATGTAGGGGTCGATGAGGTCGGCGATGGCCTCGGCCCGATCCGGCAGATCCAGGTCGGGCACCCGGTCGAGCAGGGTCTCCAGCGCGGCGAGCTGATCGGCCCGGCAGGCGGGATCGTCCAGGCACAGGGCGGTCATGCGGCCGTCGGGGTTGTCCCAGCTGAAGCCCCAGTCCCTGGCGTGCAGGAAGGCGTAGTCGTGGTCCCAGGGCAGGACGCGGGCGCGCTCGCCCTCGGGGCCCAGGAAGGTGAGGTAGTTGTTCTGGTTCAGGCTGTAGCCGTCGTTCTGGCCGGTCCACATCTCGCCGGCGACCATGCGGTGGTGGTGGTCCCAGTCCCACAGCGCGGCGGTGCGCTCGTAGAAGTCGGGGTCGCCCGCGGCGTCCTCGATCAGCGCGACCAGGGCGGCGAGCCGGGCGTGGTCGGGGTCCTCACCCTCCTCCAGCTCGAAGTACTGGACGAGGTCGGGGTAGTAGTCGAGCACGGTGTAGCTGCCGTTGCCCCACAGGATGTAGTCGGCGTCGTAGAGCGGGCCCTCGGGGTGGTCGAAGTGCCGCTCCAGGTAGCGGTCGTCGGGGGTCTCGACGTTCAGGTAGAGGCCGTAGAGCTCGTCGTTGACGAATATCTCAACGTATGACGTTCGCGGGCCCGGGATGCCCACGGCCTCGTAGACGGGGTAGGCCAGGGGCTCCCGCATGAACGAGCAGTCGATGATCAGGTTGTTGAGGGTGAGGGCCTTGAAGCCGTCCAGGTCCTGGCCGCTGACGTAGCGGTTCATGTCGATCTTGAACGAGGCCTTCTCGTCCAGAGGCCGCCAGGTGCCCCAGCGCCCCTTGATGCGCACGCCGACGTTGGCGACCGGGACGTCGTCCCAGACGATGTCGCCGGGCACGTAGACCGGGTCGGTGCCGTAGGGCTCGGTCTCGCGGGACAGCGTGGTCACGCTGTCCGGGGACAGGGTGATGTGAAGGGTGTGGACGAAGCTGTCGTCGAACACCGCAGAGGTGGGGCCCGCGATGGGCTCCACGCCGGTGTCCTCGTGGAGGGTGACCGGGGTGACGGTGTCGACGGTGCCGCTGCAGCCCACGGCGAGGAGGCAGGGGAGAACGCGCATTCCACCATCATCGCGCATCCAGCGGCGCTTCGCTACCGGTCCATCGCCTCGTGGCGCGGCAGGTCGTCGCGCAGGTCCAGCCAGGGGAGCTGATCCCGCACGAAGAGGTGCTCGGTGGGCGGGGTGCGCTCCGGGTGGTCCAGGGTGCCGACGGAGACGTCGATGTGGCGCGCGTCGGTGGTGGCGCGCCACACCAGGGCGCTGCCGCAGGTCGGGCAGAAGCCGCGCTCGGCGCGCGCCGAGGAGCGGAAGAAGCGCAAGGCCCCCTCGAAGGTCACGTCCTCCCGCCGGAACATCGCCCAGGTGGCCACCGCCGCGCCGGTCTGCTTGCGGCACTGCACGCAGTGGCAGTGGTTGACGCTGACGGGGTCGGCGCTGGCGCGGTAGCGGACCGCGCCGCAGAGGCATCCGCCGGTGTGGCTCATCGGACCTCCACGACCACCGCCTCGCTGGCCAGGGTGGTGAACGGCAGCCGCGCCTCGATGCGGTGGGTGCCGGGGGTCAGCGGCCAGCGCGCGGTGTAGGGGTAGTCGGCGACGATGAAGGGCTCACCATCGACGTACCAGACGACCTGCTCCACCGGCGGGTCCACGGCCGCGCGCAGGGCGAGGGTGGCCTGGGGGGCCGGGATCTCGGGGTCCCGGATGAGCTTCACGCCGTCGCTGGGGGCGGTCACCCGCAGGCTGGGCGGGGTGTCGGCCCCAGGCAGCGCGACCCGGCCGGTGGGGGTCAGGGGGGTGAGGTCGGAGAGCATCACGGGCGCGTCGTCGTCCCCCAGCATGCTGAGGGTCTCGGGGGCCCGGGGGAGGTGGGCGCGCTCGGCCCAGTCGGCGTAGCGGGGGTCCAGCGCCGCGAAGACCCGCTCCCGACGGAAGCGCTCCGGGGTGGCGTTCGAGGCCAGCAGGCCGTTCCGCGCGTCCACCCACACCCGGCGGTGGACCGGGCAGTCCTCCACCGGCTCGGTGCCCGGGGTGAAGTGCTCGGTGAAGACCCGGTCGCAGGCGTCGGTGGCGCGCTGGCCGCTCAGGGCGCAGATGCGGTAGGGCGCGGCGGCCTCGGGGGAAGGGAAGCCCAGGTCGGTGAGGCCGTCCAGCTCGTCGGCGTGCAGGTGCGTCATCACCTCCTGGACCAGCCGGGCGCCGGCGCGGAAGCCACTCATCTGCTTCATGGGCAGGTAGTCGGGGTGGCCGACCCAGGCGCCCACGATGTAGCGCTCGGAGTACGCCACCGCCCAGGCGTCCCGGTACTGGGCGGAGGTCCCGGTCTTCACGGCGACGGGGAAGGGGTACTCCGAGAAGCCCATGCGCGAGAAGCTGGGCAGCCGGGCCAGGGGGTCGCTCAGCCAGCCGGTGACGACGCGGGCGGTCTCGGGGGTGAAGAGCTGCCGCTCGGCCTGCGGGGCGCCCTGGACCCAGGCCAGCTCCCGCCAGCGCCCGTCGTCAGCCAGGGCGGTGTAGCCCTGGACCAGATGCTCGAGGGTCAGGGGCATGCCCCCGATGGCCAGGCCCAGACCGTAGTGGCTGGCGGGCTCCGCGTCGTCGTGCAGGCCCAGCTCCCGGAAGAGGCTGTAGCCGGCGTCGACCCCGATGGCGTCGAGCAGACGGACGGCGGGCACGTTGCGGCTGTTGCCCAGGGCGACCCGGGGCAGCATGGGGCCGAGGTAGCGGTTGTCGGCGTTGCGGATGCCCTCGGGGCCGCGGCCCAGGTCGTCGAGCACCGTGCCCGGGGTGAGCACGCCGCGCTCCAGGGCCAGGGCGTAGAGGAAGGGCTTGAGGGTGCTGCCCGGCAGGCGCTCGACCCGGGCGTAGTCGATGGCCCCGGAGGCCTGCTCGTCGAAGTAGTCGACGGAGCTGACCGCCGCGAGGACCTCCCCGGTGGCCCGGTCGACGACCATCACGGCGGCCTGGCCCACGCCCCGCGCCGCCCAGCCGCGCACCCGGCGGCCGACGATGGCGGTGAGGTCCTCCTGCATGCCCAGGTCGAGGGTGAGGGTGACCCGTGGGTCGCCCTGGAGCACCGGGCCGTCCAGAGGCTCGGCGGCGAGCGACTCCTCCATGCGCAGCACGGCGTGCAGGGCGGTGACCGGGCGCTCCCCGCGCTCGGGGATTCGGAGGGCCTCCAGCTCGACCCGGGCCAGCTCCAGCTCGGCGTCGTCCAGGAGGCCCTCGGCGTGCAGCGCGTCGAGGATGCGGTGGGCGCGGGAGACCGCGCGCTTGCGGCCCTCGGGGTCGAAGGGGTTGGTGCGGCTGGGGGCCTGGGGCAGGGCGCAGAGGAAGGCGGTCTCGGCCCAGCTCAGGTCCTGCACCGGCTTGTCGAGGTAGCGGCGGGCGGCGTAGCCGATGCCCCGGATGCGGTTGCCGTAGGGCACCAGGCGCAGGTAGTGGCGCAGGACCTCCTCCCGGCCGTAGCGGGCGGTGAGCATCAGCGCGGTGGTGGCCTCGACGGCCTTGCGCCCGTAGGTGCGCGGCCCGGGGTCCTGCATGCGGGCGACCTGCATGGCCAGGGTGGAGGCCCCCGAGACGACCCCGCCCTCCTTCATGTTCTGGGAGACCGCGCGGGCCACCGCCCGGGGGTCGACGCCGGGGTGGGTCCAGAACCGGCGGTCCTCCAGGGCGAGGGTGGCCGAGACCACCCGCCAGGGCATCGGGTCGACGGGCCAGTAGCCCAGCGGCGCGTCCTCCTCGGCCCCGACCTCCCCCAGGAAGGCGCCGTGCCGGTCTATGAGCAGCAGCGTGGGGTCGGGTGTGCGCAGGCTGGCCCGGGAGGCGGCCACGGCGACGACGAGCAGGGCGAAGCCGAGGGCGCAGCCGAGGGCGACGCGGGCGAGCCAGCGCAGGAGGGTGGGGAGGTGGAGGGTCATGGGCTGGCGCGCAGCTCGGGGTGCGCGGCGACGGCGTCGGCGACCGGTTCGTAGTCATTGCCCAGGAGGATCGGTCCGCGCTTGGGGTCGGCTGCGATGGCGAAGAAGAGCTGTCGCATCGTCGGGAAGGGGCCGCGTTGGATGGCGAGGGCGGTCTTCTCGGCGTCCTCGTCCCGGCCCTCCGCGCGGAGGCGGGCATATCGAGGGACCAGACTCAGGAGCGTCGTCCAGGCGTCCCCCCGGCCCTGCTCCAGCAGATCACGGTCCAGCCCGAACAGCTCGATGCTCCAGTCGCCTCTCGCATCCCGGTGCTTGACCACCCCGCTCGGCGTGAAGCGGAGGTGCTTGGATGGCCGATCGTCGGTTGGATCGACCGGGCGTTCCCCATCCGGCCCCAGGAAACGGTCCCGCTTGTGGTTGCTGTTGCATCGCTCGCAGGCCAGCAGCAGGTTCAACCAGTCGAAGGTCCGCTCCGGGGCGCGGCTGCGAGGCTCGAAGTGGTCGATGTGCCCGGCTTCGCTGTTCTCGCAGTACATGCAGCGCCCTGCGAGGTCGCCGTTCATACCTTTGAGCGTGTCGCGAATCTCCTGCAGCGTCTGCGTGGAGCCCTTGGGCCACATCTGGTCGGCGCGGGCCTTCGAATCTGCGGCATCGCGGATCTGCGTGGTCCAGCGGTCAAGCCAGCGCTGGCTTCGGGCGGTCAGCGCCGGCCTGTCGATGTGTCGCATGGCTCAGTTGTCCAGCCGCTTGAGCAGCCGGGTCAGCTCGGCGCTGGCAGGGAGCTGCGCCTTCTTGGCCTGGTACTCGGCCACTTCGTCGTCGGTGGCCTCATCGTCGAGGATCTTCGACTCCAGCTCGGCGACCCGGTTCAGCAACGCCTCAGCGCGCTCGGAGCGCAGGGGCACCTCGAAGAGGGTCGCGTAGGCGTCGTCAGCGGTGCCGTTGACCACCTGCTCGTACTCGTCGCCGGTGACCTTGCGGGCTGGCTGGTCGTCGCCGGGTCCAGGCAGGCGGATGAGGCCCCCCGGGCTGGCCGTCTGACAGATGAGGGGGCTGTGGGTGGTGACGATGAACTGCATCCGGGGGAAGACCCGGGTGAACCAGCCTCCCAGGCGCCTCTGCCACTCGGGGTGGAGGTGCAGCTCCGCCTCGTCGATGAGCACGACGCCCTCGTTGAGGACCTGCCAGCGGCCGTCGACCTGGCGGATCTCCATCGGGAAGTACGAGGCCTCGATCTGTCGGAGGATGTCCACCGCCATGCCCAGCGCGACCTGATAGCCATCGGACAGGCGCTCCAGGCGGCGGGTCCCTGCGGCGGTTTCAACCCAGAGGCCCTCGGCCGTGATCTCCGCGATCTGCCCTGCCGCGGGGAGAAGACCGTCATTGAGCAGAGCGATCACGTCGTCAAGCCTCGGTCGAGTCGGCTTGAAGTAGTGGACCTGACCAGACTCCAAGGAGGAGAGCTTCAGCTCCTGAAGCCAGGGAACGATCGACGCGAAGGTAGCGTCTTGCCTGAAGAGACCGACGAGTCGGGCCTTGGAGGTGCCTCGCGCTTCCGAAAGCCGCTGCGCATCGGTGCTCCCGCGGGCGAGCCTGCGAAACGGTCCATACCCCAGGGCGAGCCAGCCCATGGGTCTGCCCGACTGGACCCAGGGACCGTTCTGAGCCGGCGTCACGATGGGACCCAGTTGTTCAGGGCCGTGGAAGGAGGCGATCAAGAACTCGGCGGGGAGGAGTGGGCCGGGCGGACGTCCCAGGCTCCACCTGAGGTCCATCTGCTGTACGGTGCGGAAGGTGAAGGGGTCCGGATGCTCCGCGACCATCATCGCGCTCCTGAGGAAGGCGTCCTCCGTGTGCACTTCCATGGAGAGGTTCGTCCGGGCCTGTGCTCCTCCCGAGGCCATCCAGTCGTCTGGTGCCAGCTCCGTCAGCGCGGCCTGCGTCGGGGGGCCGGCGACCGCAAGGGCCATCGCCTGCAACAACGTCGTCTTCCCCGACCCGTTCGGCCCCGCCACGACCACCCACCCCGCATACCCGCCGTCGTCCAGCTTCAGGTCCAGGTCCAGCGCATGCTCGCCCTCGCCGAAGCAGCGGACGTTCTCAAGCCGGACACGTCGGATGTACACAAGCGCTCCAGGGTGAAGGTCTGAGCCGCGGACAGAGGCCTTGTATCAATCCTTCACCACCTCCACCCGCGCCCCCGCGCTGTTCCCCCGCACCGCCAGGTCGTACATCATCTGCGCCTGGGCCGCCGGCTGGGAGAACCGCCCCGGGGTGGTGGCGCGGGTGCGGAAGTAGAAGTCATACGTGCCCTTGGGCAGGGAGTCGTAGTAGAACGACACCGCGTCGTCGTAGTAGGCCGCATACGACGGCGCCAGCGTCAGCGCGTTCTCGGGCCGGGCCTCCGGCGGGGCCGTGGCCAGCGCCGGGTTCAGGGGCTCCATGCCCGCCGCCAGGGGCACGACCACCGCGACGTGGTGGCGGTCCGCCGGGTTGACCACCTGGACGTGGTCCTCCACGACCTCGCCCACCGCGAACGACACGGTCTTGCCGCCGTCATCCAGCGGGATCTTCTCCATCGGGCCGTCGACGACCCGCAACAGCCGCCGGGTGACCACGAAGCCCTGGTTGTCCGGGGCCACCGCGCCGCCGTCGGCCTTGGGCACGTAGCTCGTCTCCACCCGCACGATGAGCGGGCCCTCGCCCTCGCTGAGGGTGACCGCGCCGCCCTGGCCCGCCAGGCTCACCCGCTGCACGATGGGGCCCTCGGGGCCCAGCTTGAGGGTCTCGGCCTGGCCGCCCTCGGTGTAGCGCACCGCGTGGGGCGTGCTGTTGAGGTCGCCGGCCTTGAGCCGCTCGGAGAGCGCCAGCAGGGCCTCGGCGTTGGCGTTCGTGTTGCCCCAGCCGTCCTCCTTGCCCAGGTTGATGAGGGCCTGGACCATCACCGGCAGCTTGGCGTTCTTCGGGTCGACCTGGGCGATGGCCCGGGTCATCTGGGCCAGCAGGCGCGCCTCGCTCGGCAGGATGAGCCCGCTGCGGGACCGCCCGGGGGTGAGCCCGGCGTAGATCTCCGCGCCCTGGTACAGCCGCGTGATGACGCCGTCGGCCAGGGTGGCCACCAGCCTGTTCATCACCGAGGCGTCGGTCTGCCCGCCCAGCACGCCGGCCTGGACGATCTGGGTGACGCCCTCGGCGTTGGTCCACTGGGCCTGCCGGGACAGCTCCGCGAAGTAGGCGGCCTGGTAGTCCCCGGTCGCGGCCAGGGCCTTGAGCGCCCAGGCCCGCTCGGCGTAGGACTCCCCGGAGATGAAGTAGCGGTAGTCGGAGCGCAGGGACTGCTGCAGCGCCCGGCTCATCGTCGCGGTGAGGGAGGGGTCGACCCGGTAGCCGGCGTCCTCGGCCTCGACCAGGAACATCACCGTCCACGCCGTCAGCGACACGTAGCCCCGCGAGCCCGGCCAGTAGGACACCAGCCCCCGGTCGTCGACCACCTGGGGCAGCCAGGCGAGCACGTCGGCCACCGCCGCGTCGAGCTGCTCCCGCTGCTCGGCCTCGCCCAGCAGGCGCCGGAACTCCGTCAGCGCGATCATCGCGCGGGCCTTGGACATCCGCTGCTCGGTGCAGCCGTAGGGTTGCTCGATGAGGAAGTCCATGCCCGCCGCCATGCGCACCAGGGCGGGCTGGTCGGACACCAGCACGCTGCGCTTGAAGGTGCCGGGGCGCGCGTCCCCGCCCAGGGCGGGCAGCTCCACGCTCTGGCCCTTCGCCAGCTCCTGGAGCAGGCGCTCCACCACCGGCGCCCGGTCGGGCTTGAGGGGCAGGTCCACCTGGAACGCATCGCTCGCGCCGTCCGCCGCGCGGCTCACGCCCACGGTGAAGCGCACCGCGTCCCGCGCCAGGGTGCCGTCGTCGGTGTAGCCGGGGTCGTCCACCTTCACCGGGAACGCCAGGCGCTCCGGGCGGTTGGTGGCCCAGTCCACCTGCTGGAGGGCCTCACCCTGGAGGCTGACCCCCTCGGCCTTCATCTGCGCCTTGCCCGCGCCCCCGTCGCCCTCGACCACCCGGCCGATGGCCACGGCGTCGAACTGGTCGCCGGGGCGCACGAAGCGGGGCAGGGCGGGCTGCACGATGAGGGGCAGCCGCACAGCGACCTCGCTCTTGCCGAAGCCGAAGCGCTCGGGGCCGGCGGTGGCCTTCACCCGCACCTTGAAGTTGGTGAGGTTGTCGGGCAGGGGCACGACCACGCGGGCCACGCCGTCGCGGCCGACCGGGATGCCGTGCTTGTAGTAGGGCACCGACTTGAAGTTCTTCCGGATGGTGGCCCGGTCCAGCGGGTCGCCGTCGTCGCCGTCGCCGTCGCCGCCGGGCATCTCCGCGAAGGGCAGGCCCCCGAAGGTGAGGTTCCGGGTGTCGAGCACGCCCAGGTAGCTGCGCACGGAGCCGATGAAGTCCGGCAGCGGGTCCAGGCGCTGCTCGGTGCCCAGGGCGAGCACCGCCGCGTCCACCAGCCACAGGGTGACCTCCCCCGCGATGGGGCGGTCCTTGTGGTCCATCAGGCGCACGGTGACCGGCAGCTCCTGGCCGGGCAGGGCGCGGGGGGCGTGGTCCAGGGTGACCTGGACCTGGTGCTCCACCGGGTTCACGGTCAGCCACTCGGTGGCGGCCATCGTCGCCGGCTTGCCCAGGTCCTGGGTGCCGGGGCCGTCCTCGGTGTCGGGGACCCGGCCGCGCATCAGCACGACGTGGACGGGCAGCTTGGGCATGTAGGCCTTGCGGATGGGCACCCGCACGCTGGCCTTACCGCCGCGCACCGCCTCCCAGCGGTAGTCGTTGCCGGTGGGGGTCTCGATGATGACCAGGGCCTGGCCGTTGCGGAAGGGGCTGCGGATGAGCACCGTGGCGGTGTCGCCGGGGTCGTAGCTCTCCTTGTCGGTGGAGAGGTCGAAGACGGGGGTGGTGGGCTTCTCCCAGGACACCGCCTCGTCGCCGCCCGCGTAGAGGTCCACGCTGACCAGCTGGCCGCGGCCCAGGCGGTCCTGGCCCTCGACCTCCACGATGTAGACCCCCGCGCCGTCGACGGGCAGCGACACGGTGAGCGGCGCTGATCCGCTGCTGATCGAGGTCTCGGAGACCAGCTCGTCCACGACGTCGGTGACGTAGCGGGCGCTGCCCTCGGAGAAGTCGCCGGCCTGGAGGTGGCTGTGCCACTGCCGCTTCTTGAGCCGCAGGGTCAGGGGCTGCCCCTCCACCAGGGCGCCGTCGTGGCCCACCGCGATGATCTCGGGCGCGATCTCGGTGGCCTGCTCGATGTAGCGGGGCACCTTCAGCCCCACCACGAAGGCGGGCAGGGCGTGGACCCGCTTGGTGGAGGTGACCGTCTGGTCGTCCGCGCCGGTGACCGTGGCCTCCACCACGTAGGTGCGGGGCTGGGCGGTGGGCTCCACCGAGGGGTCGAGCACGATGGTGGCCGCGCCGGAGTCGTCGGTGACGTCGTCCTTCTCCAGGGCGGCGGCGGCGTCGAAGCGCCCGCTGCGGGAGTAGCGCCCGTCGCTGGAGAACAGGAAGCCCTCCTGGGCTGGCGGGGTCCAGGTGTAGGGGTACTGGGTGACCCGCCAGCGCACCGGCTGGCCGGCGACGTGGCCGCCCGCGTAGTACTCGGCGGTCATCGCGACCTGGAACTCCCGGTCCATCGGCACGTCGTCGTCGCCGTGCAGCTCCACCTCGAAGCGGGGGATGCGGTAGGCCTCGACCTTGAAGGTGATCTGGCCGTACCGGCTGCCGCCCTTGCTTTCGAACCAGGTCCGGTAGAGGCCGGTGGGGAGGTCCTCCTCCTTGAAGACGTGGGTGAAGCTGCCGGTCTCGGAGAGGGTGACCGGGTAGCGCCACTCGGTGTCCCCCGGGCCCTCGACCACCAGGAAGCCCTCCTCGCCGGAGGGCCAGGTCAGCGCCCCCTTGTGGTGGTCCCGGATGAAGCCGGTGATGTAGACCTCCTCCTCGGGCCGGTAGACCGGGCGCTCGGTGAAGACGTGGGCCATGCGGGTGGGCTGCTCGCCGCGGGACTCCAGCCGCTGGAACGCCCAGCTCAGCCAGCTCCCCCGGGTGCGGTCCCAGTGGTTGTTGCGGTAGGTGTCGGGGGCCTGGTTGGCGTCGATGACCAGGACGTCGCCCTCCTTGGCGGCGTGGACCCGCTGCACGGTGACCCGCGTGCTGGCGTCGTAGCCGGGGGCCTGCCAGGTGAACGCCCCCTGGATGTCGGTGACCCCGGTGACCAGGGTGCTCCAGGTGGAGCTGTAGGTGGCGTCCTTGCGGACGGTGCCCTCGACGGTGACCCGCGCCCCGGCGACCGGGCGCCCGGTGGACAGGGAGGTGACCAGGAAGCGCACCCGGTCGGGCTCCTCCACGGCGCTCAGCGCGAGGTCGGTGACCTGGAGGCGCACCCAGGAGCGCACGCTGCCGCCGTCGAGGGGCCGCAGGCCGATGAGGTAGTGCCCGGGGGCGTCCTGGCCGCTGAGGTACTCGAGCTGCTCGGAGAGGTCCAGGCCGAAGCGGGCGGCGGCGCCGTCCTCGCGCAGGGGGAGGTCCATCAGCTCGGAGACCGGGGGGGCGCCCAGGGTACGCAGGTGCGCGGTCAGCTCGCCCCGGTTGATGGCGCGGTCGGGGGCGTCGTGGGCCTTGGGCTCCTCACCCGGGCCCGGCGGGCGCTCGGACTCGTCGACGCTGATGGGGTCGTTGGGGAAGGGCCAGAAGCTGCGGTCCAGCGGGTCAACGGAATAGACGCGCACGTCCACCCGGGTGTGGCCCCGGCCCTCCAGCGGCACCCGCTTGGGGCCCCGGCGCTCGGCGATGCCCTGCCCGGCGGTCCAGCGCAGGTAGCGCTCGCGGCGGGGGAAGTACATCCAGGCGCTGCTCTTTCCCTCGATCTCCAGGGCGCGGCCGGCGCGGTCCTGGATGGGGGTGGGGGAGAGGGTGACCTCGTAGAGGGTCTCGCGCTCGAAGCGGCCCCGGACCTCCAGGCGGCGGCCGGACAGCTCGAAGGAGAGGTCGGAGACGGCGGGCTCGAAGCGCACCAGGTTGCGCCCCTCCACCGGGCCGAGGCCCGAGGGCTCGGCGCTGAACTCGATGACCACGGCGGGGGTGCCGGCCCCGCAGCCCAGGGCCTGGTCGCGGGTGTAGACGGTGCCCTCCGGCGTGACCGGGTAGCGGGCCCCGGGGCAGCCCAGGGTGCGGGCGCGGAAGGGCTGGGCGGTGGAGAAGTCGAGCTGGGCGACGGCCTCCTCGGCGTCGTCGTCCAGGGCCAGGCGCATGCGCAGGGTGGCCCGCACGCCCAGGGGGATGGGGTTGTCGAGGCGCAGCACGTAGGTGGCCTCGCCGCCCGCGGACTGGCGCTCCATCGCCTTGACCGTGAAGTCGCTGGCGGTCAGCACCTGGATGGGCGCGCTGCCCACGCCGGGCAGGGTCCGCAGCTCGATGGACACCATGCGGGCGAGCACCTTGGGGTCCATGGGCGAGGCGAAGGTCAGGGTGATGGACTCGACCGGGTCGAGATCCTCGGCGCCGTCGGCGGGGATGCTGCGGCGCGGCGGGGCCACCAGGGTGGTGAGGACGACGTCATCCCCCGCGACCCGCCAGTTGAACCGGCTCAGGGGCGGCCAGGGCTCGGCGGGCTTGAACTGGAGGGTGCGGCTGTCCAGCCAGGTGTAGGCGCCGGGGTGGTCGGGGTTGAGGCGCACGAAGCGGGTGGGCTCGTCCTCGGGGACGCCCTCGCCGGGCCCCACCTCGGAGGGGTAGAACACGGTCACCGGGTCCCAGGGGCGCACGAAGCGGTCGGGCACCACCACGGTGCCCACCGCGCCGGCCGGGCGGCCGTCCAGCAGCTCGCGCAGGGGGTCAGCCAGCGCGATCGCGCCGCCGACGAGGGCCAGAAGGGCCGCCAGCATCGGGAGGATGCGGCGCCAGGACGTGGGGGTCATCATCACTCCTCGCCTCCGTCAGGGGCGTAGCCAGCGCGGCGCAGGTAGCTGCGGACGACGTCGTCGGGGGGCCCGGTGTCCGGGGGCTCGATGCCGGCCAGGGCCGGCCGGGCGACCACGGGGGTCTCTCCAGGGGGCAGGTGCAGGGCCAGCAGGTAGTCCCCGGCGCTCACGGTCACCATGCCGATGAGCCCCGAGGCCACCGGCATCCCGGCGGTGTCGAGCACGGTGGCCTCGACCACATCGGACTCAGCGCGCACCCCGAAGCCGATGGGCCCGTCCCGCTGGGCGGTGAAGGCGTAGAGCCGCGTGCCCCCCGCGCTCAAGAGCGCCTCGGGGCCCAGGCCCTCGCCCACCGGGGTGGCTTGCTGGAAGCTCAGGCTGGCCCGGCCGTACAAGGGCGCGCCCGCGACGGCGCGCAGGGTCAGCGCGGTGTCCCCGGCGGGGACCCAGGCGTCCACGGCCCCGCCCTCGGCCAGGGCGTGGATCTCCGGGGGGCCTTCGGGGCGCTGCACCGCCACGATCATCGGGCTCGCCGCGCGCAGGGCCACCAGGCCCGGGGCCTCGGTCCGCACCCGCAGCCGCTGGATGTCCCCGGCCAGCGGGGTGGAGGAGGGCAGGGTCACCGGCTGGGGGTCGGGCAGGGCGCGGGCGCCCCACAGGCCGTCACCGTGCTGGTCGGGGCCGTCGACCCAGGCCAGCACCAGCCCCACGTCGTGGTCCACGAACAGGGTGCCGCCGCTGGGGCTCATCGGCAGGTCCGGACCTTGATGCACCCGACCGTCGGCGGTCAGCAGGGTGACCGCGTCCACCGCACCCCGCACCCGCAGGGTGGCGCTGGGGTCGCCCGGGGCCACGGGCACGGCCAGGCGGCCTCGCCGCCACACCCGGGACTCGAAGGGGGCGTCCGCGCTCAGCGTCGGCGGGGCGTCCGCGTCGGGGGTCAGCTCCAACCGGGCGCGGCTGCCGTCCGCGAAGCCGGGGTTGAGGATCACGAGGGTGCCCCGGGCGCCGGACAGCGCCACGTCGAGCACGCCGCCGTCGGCCCAGGCGACCTCGGGACCGCTCGGGCCGTCGACCACCGCGACCAGGCCCTCGTCCAGGACGAGCCGGGCCGAGGCCACCGCCGGCAGGGTCCACGCCCGGGTCTCCCCCGCCGGGATCGAGACGTCCACGTCGCCCCACGAGGCCGGGGCGGGGGTGACCAGGGGGAAGGCCCGCTGCTGGAGCTGCACCTCCAGGCCGCCGTTCACCGGCTCGCCCGCCGACCACAGGGCCAGGGCGGGCCGGTGGGGCTGGAGGTGGACCGCCAGCGCCGCGCGCTCGCCCACCGCGACGCCGCCCGCCCCCGCGCTGGGGGCCAGCACGTCATCGCCCTCGATGATGCGCACCCCGGGCTGCCCGAAGGGGGCGCGGGCCAGGGCGATCACCGGGCCGCCCTCTTCCGCGAGGTCGATGGCGACGGGATCATCGGAGGGGAGCTTCAGCGCGACCCCCGCGTCGGTCAGCGAGGCGCGGGCGGCCAGGAAGGTGGGGCGGCGCCCGCCCTCGGCCTCGCCGACCAGCCACAGCTCGCCCTCGCCCACGGGGATGGCGTCGTCGCTCAGGGGGCGGCAGGTGGCGCCGGGCGTCGGGCACCACCAGGTCGGCTGCGCGCCCGTGGTGGGCTCGAAGACCCCCGGGCGGTCCAGGGTGGCCACCGCCGCGCCGATCTCGCCCACCGCGCGGGACGGCGGGCGCACCCCGAAGCCGCGGCGGAGCTGGGCCTCGCCCATGCGCGCGGGCTTGAGGGCGTCGACCCGCAGCTCCACGGGGTTGCCCCGCCGGTCCAGGGACCAGACCCGCAGGCGCCAGGCGGTGGCCGGGCCGCCGGTGCGGGTGGCGTGCAGCACCTCGCCGCCCACCCCGCTGCTCACCGTGGTCCAGCGGCCGTCCACCAGGGCCTCGACCGCCGCGCCGATGCTCTCCTGGGAGCGGGCCCGCACGACGATCAGCTCGCCCCGGGTCTCCGGCTCGATGGGGATGAGCTGCACCCCGTCGCCGGGCTGGAGGCTCAGCACCATCGGCAGGCGCATCGGCGGCTGCACGGTCTCGGGCGGGGCCATCATCGCCACGGTGGTGGTGGCGGAGCTGGCGCCGACCGGGTCCACCCGCAGGCGCCAGGTGCCCGGGGTGAGCCGGGCCACGGCGCGGAAGTTCCAGTCCTGCGGCCGATCATCCGAGGAGGCCACCAGGGTGCCGTCCGGGGCGTAGAGCCGGGCCCGGACGTCGTCGCCGCCCAGGGAGGCCAGCTCGACGAGCCCCTCGTCCCCGACTGAGATGGACAGGGTGCCCGGGGCGCTCACCGAGCGGCTCAGGCCCACGACCAGCTCCACCGGGGCCACCCGCACGGTGTAGGGCACCCGGTTGTCCCGGCGGCTGTTGCGCACCTCGAGCCGGTACGCGCCGCGGGGCAGGGGGCCGCTCCAGCCCTCGCCGGGGGTGCTGCGGGCCACCCGCTCGTTCGCGTCGTTGAACAGCTCCCCGTACATGTCCCCGCTCAGCACGACGCGGGTGGTGGCGTCGGCGGGCAGGGTGAAGGTCCAGACGTCGGGGACGCGCTCCTGGCCCGCGCCGGGCTCGCGCCAGGTGTGCTGGATGGCGGCGTCCAGGGGCAGGGGGTGGGGGCCGTGGCCCTCGAAGCTCAGGGCGTCGGCCTGCCGCTCGATGAGGGTGATGCGGCGGGAGGGCACGTCCTCGGGCAGCACGACCATGCGGTAGTCGCCGGGCTGGAGGGCCTGCGTGACGTCCGCCTCGACCCCGGGGGCGATGAGCGGCCAGCCGTCGGCGTCCTCCAGCCGGCAGCGGAAGGTCCGGCCCTGGCCGAAGGAGCGGACCCGGTAGCGCCCCGCCTCGTCCACGGTGAAGGTGTAGACCACGCCCTCGCCCGCGGCCAGCTCGACCCGCGCGGGCAGGCCGTCGCGCAGCTCGCCGCCGTCCACCAGGCGGGTCTGCGCCAGGGCCAGGCCCAGGTGCCCGGCGCTGCGGCCGCGGGTGGACACGGTGAGCTGGTAGTCGCCCTCGCGCAGGTACTCCTGGATGAGGAAGTTGCGCCCGGTGCCGTTCTCGGACGCCCGCCGGTAGGAGGGCACGATGCGGGTGCGCAGGTTGCCCTCGGTGGCCAGGAGCCCCGTGCTCTGCAGGGCGTAGAGGCCGGGCTCGTCCACCCGCACCGTCCAGGTCTTCTGGTCGCTGTAGCCCAGGTCGAAGGTGCGGGCCCGCGCGGCGTCCAGCTCGGGGAAGTCGGGCAGGGTGGCGAGCAGCTCGGCGGTGATCGGCGGCAGCGGGGCGTCGGGGCGGCGGCTGCGCGGCTCGAACCACACGCTGGAGATGACGGTGTCCTTGCCCGGGTTCTGCACCCGCAGGGTGTGCTCGCCCGCGCGCAGCTCGGGGGCCTGGACGGGGTCGGCGCCGTCGAGGGCGACGGGCAGGGCGTCGCCGGTCTCGGTGAAGGCGAAGAGCTGGCCACGCTCCTCGGTCTTGAAGCGCAGCTCGGGCCCGAGGCCGGGCTGGAGGGTGAGGGGAAGCGCGTCGGTGAGGTCCAGGGGCAGCTCCCGCTGGATGATGCCCACGGGCACGTCGGGCTGGCGGCCGACGTAGAGGGTGTGCATGCCCTGGCCGGACAGGTTCACCTCGGGGTACTGGGTGGCGGCCTGCACGGCGTCCTCGCGGGGGGCGTCGCTGAGGCCCACCGCGTCGAGCATGGCGTCGATCAGGCCGTCCCGGCGCAGGTCCACCTCGGCGATGCCGGGGTCCACCGGATCGATGGTGAGCACGTAGAAGCCCGGGTCCAGGTCCCAGCTCACCTTGCCCCCGGCCTTGTACTCGGGGCTGACGTAGCCCTGGGGGCGCCGGGTGTAGAAGGGCTCTATGCGGAACTGCGCCGCGGTGCCCGTGGAGGTCATCACGTACTCGCCGCGCTTCTTGATCTCCAGGAACACCGTGGCGGTCGACAGCAGGTTGAAGCGCCGGCTCCAGGCGGTCTCGCTGTCCAGGACCAGGGCCTGGGCGGCCTCGACCCGGGGGGGCTCGTCGCCGACGGGGTCGAAGACCAGGATGGAGGTGGCGTCGACGGAGTCCTGGGGGTGCCCGGCGTGGACGGTGGACACCCAGGCGGGGCCGTAGCCGGTGAGGCGGTTGGTGGCGGAGGCGGTGGGGAAGTGCTGGAGGACGTAGGGCTGGCCGGCCTTGCCGGAGATGGAGACCACCTTGACCGCCGCGCCGCCGGTGACCTCGGCCACGGGCAGGCGATCCTCGGTGGTGATGGTGTCGCTGCGGCCGTCGCTGCGGAAGGGGCGGGCGGCGTCGTGGTCCCGGACGAGCAGGCCGGCGGGCTCGGGCTCGGGCAGCTCCAGGCGGAACCGCCGGGTGTCCTCGTGGGCCAGGTAGCGGTCGACGCCGAAGGGGCTGACGGTGCTCCACAGCCGACCGGCCACGGGCAGGGCGGGGATGCCCGAGCGCAGGTAGAGGGGGCTCTCGTCGCCCTCGGACCAGGGCAGGGGGGGGCCGCCGTAGGCGGTGAGCAGGTAGAGGCCGGGCTCCACGCTGGGGTGGAGCTGGCAGAGGTTCAGGGGCTGGCCCTCGGCGGGGGTGACCTCGTGGCAGCTCGGCTTCGCGTCGACCAGCCAGTCGCCGTCGCGCCACAGGCGCAGGTCGGTGAGGTTGCGGCCGGCGACCTCGACCACGGGGCGGGGGTCGCCCTCGCGCAGGTCCACCCACCAGGAGCGCTGCTCCAGGTCGCCCAGGGTGGTGGTGACGGTGCGGACCTCGGGCAGGCGGGGCAGGGGCGCGCCGTTCTTCTCCAGGAAGGGCGCGGCGACCACCCGGACCTCGCCCTTGCCGCCCTCGACGGTGTCCAGGCGCAGCTTGTAGGTGCCGCGGTCCAGGAAGACGTCGACGCGGCCGTCCTCACCGCCCGCGCGCCCGTCCGAGGGGCCGGGCCCGGCCATGCGGTCCACGAGCTGGAGGCCCGCGCCCTGGAGGCTGTGGACCATCAGGGCGTAGCGGCCGTAGCGGGTGACCTCGACCAGGGCTTCCTGCGCGCCGTTCGCGGGCACGATGGAGGGTTCCAGGCGGGCCTCGGGGGCGGGCTCGACCTGGTCCTGGGCGATGACCACGCCGCCGAGCCCCAGGCCAGCGGCGAGGAGCGCGGCCGGCGTGAGCGCGGCGCGGGCGTCGGGGATCCGGCGCATTCGGTGCCTCCGGTTGTCGGAATGCCCTCATCCGAGGGCAGGGCCGATTCTGCCACGAACGTCTATCGCGGGAGGACCTCGGCCCCCTTGAAATCGACCGCCCAGCGTCGGCCTTCGCCCGACTCGACGACGAAACGGTCGCCCTCGAAGCGCCCGCCGTCCCAGCCCAGGGGCACCGGGACCGAGGGGCGCAGGGTCACCAGGGTGTTGTCGGGCCGGGCGACGATCACGCCCGCGACCTCCTCGGGCTGGCCTCCGTCTCCGACCAGGGCGACCGCCCACCGGCCGCCCGGGGCGATGAACTGCTCGTCCACCGAGGCGAGGCGGGCCAGCAGCGCGGGGTCGGTCACCGGGACCGGCGCGCCGTCGAGGTCGTACAGCTCCACGACCCGGGCGGTGGGGCGGTCGACCCCGTCGCCGTCCACCACGCCGCGCCGCACCAGCAGGTTCGCGCCGATGAGCACGGCGTCGTCGTAGACGTAGCGGGTCCGGCCGGGGGCGGGGTGGGTGACCCGCTCGGGGTCGAGCTGGACGCGGAACCGCTCGGCGTCCCCGGAGAGCACGATGGCGCTGTCGGCGACCACCCAGAGCTGAAGGTCGTCGGGCAGCAGGGCCTGGGCCATCGGGTCGAGGTCCTGAGCGACCACCGGGGCGCTCAGGCCGAGCGTGAGGGCGAGGGCGAGGAGAAGGCGGGACATGGGGTCCTCCGGGAGATGTGTCGGACGGAGGATTTGCAAGCACCGTGCCAGGGAACGGTACGCAGAACGCGGTCTTGACGTGTCGATTTTTGTAGATTCGTACACGATTCATAGATAGGCGACGCCCGCGACTTGACCGCTGCGGCGCGCCGTGTGAATGGGTCGACTTCCACAGGGCTGCTGGAGAACTCTTGTGAGACGCTCACTTCTGCTGATTCATGCGCTCCTCATCCTCGCCTGCGCGGGGGCCAAGGACGACGGTGGGGACACCGGCGGCGCGGCCGATCTCTACGACGGCACCGCCTGCCAGGACCTGATGGCCTGCTACGCGGCCGCCTCCCCGGACGACTTCGCGGCGTCCGTCGAGACCTACGGGCCCGACGGCTCCTGCTGGTCGGACGAGGCCCTCGCGGTGCAGTGCGACGGCACCTGCGCCGAGCTGTACAGCGACGCGTACCTCGCGTGGCCCGACGAGCCCGCCTGCGGCGGCACCACCCCCGACGACTGGCCCTTCGACGAGGGGGTCTACGATCTGGACATCCTCGACGTGCCGGTCGACACCTGCGGGCAGTTCCAGGACCCGGAGGACATCGAGGAGGTCGAGCGCATCGCGGACGAGACCGACGCCTGGCGAGCGAGCTACGAGGTCTACCCGGCGTTCTCGCTGGGGCTGGCGGACTGCACGCTCACGAGCGGCGCCTCATTCGAGTGCACGGCGACGCTCGGTGAGCTGACGGCCGACTACGCCGGGTCCTTCCTCGACCGTCGGACCGCCGAGCTGACCCAGTCGGGGGAGGTGGACGGGTGTGAGGTCGAGATGGAGGCGAGGTTGACCTACGAGGGGCCGTAGCGGCCCCGAACCGCCGAGATGCGTGGCCGGCATGAAACCCCCGGGATAATAGATACTCTTGTGCTTCACGCGTTGACTGCCAGGAGGAGGGGTCGTGCAGCCAGGCATCGTGATCGCGGATCTGTTTGAGGAGCTGTTCTCCAACAGCGCAGAGTTGCGTCGCTGGCTCCAGCGCCATGCGCCTGAAGGTGATCGCATGGTGCGTCACCTCCCCGGCGGCAACGTCGGGATCCATACGGTGGCCTTCGAGGCGGGCGACCGATTGGACCGCTGGGGGTTCATCGACGAGGCCTTGTTCAAGGCGCTGCTGGAGGACTTTCCCGGGCGGCGGGACCTCATCGAGCAGGCGTGGCGGGACGCGGGGGTGGAGGGGGCGCCTCCAGCGGGGGCGTCGTTGGATGCTTCGGCGGCGGAGGCGCCAATGGCGTCGCCCACGGCTGTGGCGTCGGCGGCGGGTGGGGCTGGCGATGACATCGTTGTCCGGGTGCGCATCCTCGCGGAGTCCATCCGCGCCGAACGTCGGGACATCGACCAGGCGATCGAGTGGCGCATCCCGCCGGATCTCGCCGAGCGCTGGCGTGGGCAACGTCGCGGCCTCACCGGTGCCCACATCAAGATGAAGGATCTCCTTGACTTCGCCCGGCAGCTCTCCTTCGGGGACGCCGGGGTGGTGGTGACCGGGGCCTTGCAGGACGCCGGGCAGATCATGCGGCAGAGCGGGCGGCGTGCCCACGTCCACATCGAGCTGGAGCTGCACGAGCCCTGGCCGGCATACCCGTGGGAGAGCATCCTGCTCCCCGGCGGGATGGACCGCCCCATGGCCACCGAGCCTCACGTCACGATCATCCGCTACCTTGGCAGCGGCCGGCTCGGCTTCCGCCCGACATCCCCGGAGCCTGGACGCCTTCTGCTCATCACAGCACGCCCGGACGAGGTCCCCGCGACCAACGAGGGCGTCCAGATCAGCGCGCTCACAAGGGCGTGGGAGGGGCGGGTCGACATCGTCGCGGACGCCACCCTGCACAGCCTGCGGGCCCACCTCGGGGAGGTACGGTGGAAGGCCGACGCTGCCGATCGTCACCGGGCCAGCAGCGTCTATTCGGTCGCCCACGTCCTCTGCCACGGCCGGGCGGGGCAACTCCTGATGAGCGATGGTGAGCTGATCTCCGGCACCCAGCTCGCCACTCTGCTCCGACGGGAGGTCTCCACCGCCTGCATCCTGAGCGCCTGCCGGGGGGCGATGACCGGGGAGGTCAAGGAGACCAGCGTTCCCCTTCGGGACACCGGGGCGCCTTCGGACGAGCCCGTCCGCCGCCTCGTCCCCGGCTACGGCTGGGGCTCCACCGCCGATGCCTTCGCCAAGGCCGGCATCCCTCACGTCGTGGCCTCCAGCCAGGCGCTGGACATTCATGAGGCGGTCGAGGCCTCGGTGACCTGGCACCGCTACTTCTGCCAGATCGCCCCCGACCCCGTGCTCGCCACCGCCCGCATGCGCCAGGAGTTGGAGCATACGCCGGGCGCCGCCTGGGCCTTCTGGTCCCACCTCAGCGCCGTCTCCAGGGCCTGAGCCATGCGCGGCCGGGTGCTCGGGGGGCGCTTCCGGCTGGATGACTGCGTCGCGGAGGGGGGGCAGGGCCAGGTCTGGCGGGCGCTGGACCTCTCCACCGGCGAGGCGGCGGCGGTCAAGCTCTCCCAGGACGGGCCGGCCCGCGACCTGCGCGAGGGCGACGTGCTCGCGCAGCTCCGCTTCCCTGGTGTCGTGCGCCTGTTCGGCCACGGCGTCGACGACGGGCGGCGCTGGCTGGCGATGGAGTTCGTGGAGGGCGCCGACTTCCCGGGGGACCCGCCCGGCGAGCCCGAGGCCCTCGCGGTCGCCCTGCTGGAGATCCTCGCCCGGGTCCACCGCGCTGGCGTCCTCCACCGGGATCTCAAGCCGGGCAACGTCCGGGTGACCCCGAGCGGCGCGGTCGTGCTGCTGGACTTCGGCCTCGCCGAGGTGGACTGGCGGCAGCGCTTCCGCCGGCACGCGGTCGCCGGCTCGGTGCGCTACCTGCCGCCCGAGGCGTTCCTGGGCCAGGCGCCGACCGAGCGCTACGACCTCTACGCGGCGGGCTGGATGCTGTTCACCGCCGTCGCCGGGGTGGAGCCTTTCGAGGGCCTCGACGCGGTGCCGAAGGCGATCCGCGCCAAGCGGGACCTCGACCCCCCCTCGCTGGCGGAGCGCGTGCCCGACGCGCCGCCTCGGCTGGTCGCCGTCGTTGACGCCATGCTGCAGCGCGACCCTGAAGACCGGCCGGCCTCTGCCGCAGAGTCCCTCGCCCTGCTGCGTGGCGGGTGGGGCCCCTCCGAGCCCCTTCCGGCGCTCGATGGCGCCGACGGGCCGCTGGACATCAAGGCGTTGCAGGCCCTCTTCATCGGCCTGGAGCGCGTCCTTCACCTGGTCTCCGACCCCGCCGAGGAGCTGCTCCTGCGGACGGGCGGGGAGCCCGACCGGGTGCGCGACGAGCTGGACGCCTGGGTGCGCGCGCGGCTCGCCGTCCGCGAGGGGGATCGGTTCAGGCTGAACCGCGCCCAGGTCAACCAGCTCCGGGCCGCGCAGGGGCGCCCGCTGTCGGTGGAGCCTGCCCGGGAGGGGCTCGACGCGGTCAG
The DNA here is from genome assembly GCA_020632795.1 of Alphaproteobacteria bacterium. Lineage (GTDB taxonomy): Bacteria > Myxococcota_A > UBA796 > UBA796 > CAJQPC01 > JACKEV01. The sequence continues at coordinate 419,908 of JACKEV010000011.1, read as the reverse complement.
CGAGGACGCTCAGGCGGTCGCCCGTTGGCTGGGGCCCGCCTGGCCCAACAGCGCCGCGCCGCTGCTCAGCGCGGTGAGCGGCCTCCCCCCGGCGCGGGTCTCTCGGGCCCTGGCGGAGCTGGAGGTCGCCGGGCTCGCGGAGCAGACCACGACCGGCGCCTGGCGGGACCGCTCCGGCGCGCGCCGACCCCGCGACGTGGACGCCCACCGGGCCCTCGCGCGGGCTCTGCCGCCAGGAACGCCGGGTCGCATGCGGCACCTCATCGTACTGGACGAGCCCCACGCCCTGGCCGCTGAGGCCCTGGCCTTCGCCCGCCGCCTCGCCGAGCAGGGGCGGCTGGGCGAGGCCCTCGCCACCCTCACCGACGCCCTCACCCGGCTCCACGACGCTGGCGTGCCCTTGGCCCCGCTTCACCGCGAGGTCGCCCTCTGCGCCCTGGCCTCGGAGGACCTGCCGACCCTCTCCCGCGCGTTGGAGACCCTGGAGCGGATGGGCGCTCGGGACGCTCTGCTGCGCCAGCTCCGGGCGGCCCGGATGGTGCTGGAGCGGGACCCGGTCGGCGCGCGGGCTGTCGTCGAGGGCATGTCGGCGTTCTCCGACGACGCGTTGGAGTGCTGGCGTCAGGCCGTGCGGGTCTACGCGGCGCGCCAGCGCAGCCTGGAGGAGGAGGAGCGGCTCCTGGGCGAGCTGGAGCGCTGGTCTCGGGAGCAGGGGGGGCCCCTGGCGCGGGCGAAGGTCCTCGGCTGGCTGGGGCAGCTCCGCTACCGCCAGGAGCGGTTCGAGGAGGCCGTGCGCTTCCACGACCGGGCCCAGGTGGGGCGGGGCCGCGAGGACGCACGCATCTCCGTCCTTTTGATGGCGGCCTCCGCCGCGATGGAGGCCGGCGGTCTGGAGGGTGCCCGCCAGCGCGCCCGGGCCGCCCGGGAGCGCGCCGCGCGCTGCAGGCACGCGCTCTACGAGGCTCGCGCTGAGTGGCTGCTGCGGTGCATCGACTACCGCGACGGGGAGACGCTGAAGCCGGATCGCGAGCTGGTGGCGGCGGCGGACGCCCTGGGGGGCGCGCTGGCGGGGCTCGTGCGGGCGACCGAGGGGGCGATCGCGTGGCGACGGGGGGACCTCACCCTCGCCGCGCAGCTCACCGCGGAGGCGCAGGCGCCGCTGAAGAGCATCCCGAACGCGCTGGTCCTGGTCCAGGCCCTGCACGCCCACGCCGTGGGGGCGCCTCCACCAGGCTGCCGCGAGCGCCTGATGGACTGGGCCGAGCACAGCAACCACCCCATGCTCGCCGTCCAGGTGTTGGGGCTGCTGGGGGGCGTCGTGGGGCCAGCCGACCGGGCCGAGGCCCGCGCGCTGCTCCAGGTCCACGTGGGGTCCCTGGAGGGGGTTTCCCCGACAGTGCGCCGGGAGGTCCTCTCGATCCAGGAGGCGGTCGGGTTACTGGAGCGCGGATCCGCACATTTCTGACCGACTTCATCACAGCTCGACGAGCCGGGGCCATTGCAGGATGTCAGCGCCACGCTGGCTCACCTTCCAGGAGCAAGGCATATGTTCAATCGACCGAAAGACGCCTCCGGCAAGTGGCTGGAGATCGACCCCGGCACCATGAACGTCAAGCAGGGGGCGTACATCGTCGGCCGCTGCTGGTGCAAGCTGGTCGGGTCCCCGTCCAACCAGCAGTATGAGGAGTACTGGGTCCTCTACCCCAACTTCGACTCGCCCAAGTGGGACAGCGTCTCCAACGCCGCCGTCAACGACATGATCGTCGAGGCGGTCGACGTCACCTACACCGACGCCGAGGACTTCCGGGACGACCAGCGGGACTACGTCAACAGCAACTTCTCCGGTCAGCTCGCCCAGGCCCGGTACATCGAGATCACCCGCCAGGACTACGACGGGATCCCCACGGACCCTTGACGGGGGTCGGCAGGAAGGGGCCGCGCCGGCGCCGTGAAGCGCCTCCGCTCCCCGATGTCCGCCAGCACGGGCTCATCGAGGACTGAACGCCCCCTGCCGACCCCGAACAGAGCGCAACACCCCGGCCCGCGTCCGCGCGGCGCCGGGGTGCGTCGTCTTCAGGGCCGGGTTCAGGCCGCCTCGAGCAGCTCGCGGGCGACCTCGCGGCGAACCCGGTTGACGTACTCGCGGCGCACGCCGTGGCGGCGGGCGACGTCGGTGTCGGTGTCGCCGCTGGCCAGCCGATCGGCCACCGCCGCGCAGATGCGCGCGGAGTCGCTGCGACAGCACAGGACTGCGGCGTCCTGGATGGCGGTGGCGACGTCGAGGTGCAGGACCGCCGAGGCCTGCTGACCCGCCGGGCAGGCGCCCAGCATGGCCGACGCGTCCGCGTCCAGCCGCTCGTGGCGGCGGGCGCCGCGTCGCCACCAGGCCCGCATCGCCCGCCAGGCCACGACGCGGAACAGGCCGAGGACGCGATCCTCGCCGCCCTCGGCGAGGGCCCGCGCGAAGCGGTCAGGGTGGGTCATCGCGGCCAGGAAGGCCGCGCTCACCGCGTCCTCCACCTGGCCTCGGCAGGCGTTGGGGAAGTGGTGACGCACATGGGCGTGCAGCAGCGCGCGGTTGTCGGTGAACAGGTCGGCCAGCTCGACGAGCAGCGGGGAGTGGGTCATCGGGTCCTCCGGGGGGTTCAGGCCCCGGAAGAGCAAGCAATGTGCCAACGATGCGGTCGCCGAAAATGCAGGAACAACCGTTATGAAGGCCCCAGAAGGTGGCGGGTTGTTCGTCAATCTTGACGAGTTCTCGTCAAGATTGACGAATTGAGCCCTCCTTGGCCTCGAAGGCCTCGGTGACCTGGCGCAGCTTCTCGCGCACCCGCGGGTAGTTCCGGTTCTTCACCATGCGGGCCTCGCCCAGCGCCCTGAAGGCCTCCTCCGCGTCGAGACGGCGCTCCGCCTCTTCCAGGATCGCGGCCTGGAAGACCCGGGCGTCATCCAGGCTGAGCGCTGGGAGGCCCAGCTCCTGTCGGCGCAGGGCCTCGTCCACCCAGGCATCGACCGCGACCCGCAGCGCGCCCACCCACCCCGAGGCGGCCTGGACGTCCGTCTGGAGCCGCAGCGCCGCGCGGAGGTGGTGGGGTCGGACGGCGACCGGCCCCTCCGCTGACTGCCGCATGGCGTCGACCCAGGCGCGGTTCAGCACGTTCTCCAGCTCGCGGAGGTTGCCGGGCCAGGGCTGGCGGGCCAGCAGGGCCTCCGACTCGGAGGACAGCGGGGCGCCTTCCCGACCGCACTCCCGCTGGAGCCGCGCCAGCATGAACGCTGCCCAGCCGCCGATCTCGTCCGCGCGCTCCGCGAGGGACGGCAGCTCGACGGTGAGGCCGGAGATCCGCCAGTACAGGTCACTCCGGAAGCGGCCGGTGCGCACCATCTCGGGCAGGTCCGCGTTCGTGGCCAGCACCACGCGGGCCTCCATGCGGCGCTTGGGGCCGTCGTCCCCCAACTGGCGGTAGAGGCCCTCGCCCAGCAGCTCCAGCAGCTTCGCCTGGAGGGGGGGGGACAAACAGCCGACCTCGTCGATGAACAAGGTGCCCGCGCCGGCGCGCTGCACAGCCCCCGCCTGGTCGCGCCAGGCGCCCGAGAAGGCCCCTCGGCGGTACCCGAACAGCTCGCTCTCCACCAGCTCGGTGGGCACCGACTGGAGCTGGATGGCCTCAAAGGGCTGGTTCTCCCGGCCGGACTGCTGGTGGAACCAGCGCGCGAGGCGGGTCTTGCCGACCCCGGTGGGCCCCAGCAGCAGGATGGGCTGGGAGAAGGCCGCGTAGTTGCGGAGGTCGCGCAGGATGGGGGCCATGAGGGCCCCGACCACCGGCATGCCCGGCTCCGTGAGCGGGCCTGGGTCCGGGGCGTGGGGGCGCGCGAGCACATGGAGGGCGGTGCCCTGCACCAGGTCGTCGAGCAGCTCGGCCAGCGGGGTCCAGGCCGCCAGCGGCAGGCCCACCCCCGAGAGGGCGGCCAGCTCGATGGAGAGGACCCCGGCCAGCTCATCGTCCGCGGTGAAGACCGGCACCGCCAGCACATGGGTGGCCTCCCGCTGCCCGAGGATCTCCCGGGTGGCGTCGGTGAGGCCCTCGGGCACGGTGGTCGGCAGGGGGGGACCGCCCGGGGCGAAGACCTCCCCGAGCAGGGCGTCGATGATGAGCGGGCTCCGCAGCGCCTCGATCCAGGCGCGGGTGGTGGCGGAGGTGGTCAGGCCCTCAGAGGGTCCGCCCTCGACCTCGTGCACGACGACCGGACGCCGGGGACCCAGGAGCTGGAGCACGCCGCGCAGCACCAGCGCGTCGGCGAAGTCCTTGCCCAGCGACACCATCTCGGGGGTCAGCGCACCGCACAGGGCCTCCATCCAGGCCTCCGCAGCGGCCTCGAACGTGGCCTTGCCCTTGATGTTCTCGCGGATCCTCCGCGTGGCCTTCAGCACATCCACCTCCTGCGCCGGCTCGCCCGCGGGGGGGGTGGGCTGACAGGTCGTGTCATCCCCCGGGAGCAACCCGAGGGAGGATAACCAGTCCTGCTCTGACATCCGTGTCCATCCTCCACCGACCCATGGCCCCAGCCCCCGCAGTTGTGATGACCGTAGAATGTCCGGATGACCACCCCCGACCCCCTGCGCGTCACCCTGGAGTTCGGCCGGGGCGACGCCCAGCCCTTCCAGCCGAAGGACCGGCCCCGCGTCGAGTACGTGCTGCGCCTGGGCGAGGGCCGGTACCGCGCCGCCGCGATGACCTGGGACGACGAGCTGCTCCAGCTCCTGCGGGTGGTGCGGGACCCGCGCGCGGCGGCGGAGGTCACCGCGCGGGTCGGCCACCGCCTGCGGCGCTTCCTGGAGGCCGCCGGCTGGGACCGCCACGAGCCCGCGATCCTCGCGGCTGTACGCCAGGGGCGCCCCGCCCGGGTCGCGTTCATCTCCGACGCCGAGGAGCTGTACGCCCCCCCCTGGGAGCTGCTGGCGGTGGGCGCCACCGGAGAGCGCCTCTGCGAGCTGCCCGACGTGCTGGTGCGCTACCAGTGGCCGGAGACCTGGACCGCGCCGCTCCAGGGGGTGGACTGGCGGTGGCGGCGCACCGGGCGCGCCCTGCTGGCCTGGGCCGGCGCCGTGCCCCACGCCGAGCAGCTCGCCGCCATGCAGGAGGCCGGCCCCACCATCGAGCTGGCCGAGGTCACCCGCCCCGCGCTGCTGGAGGCTCTGGAGGCCGACCCGCCGGTCACCATCCTCCAGCTCCTGTGCCACGGCGTCCCGAGCGGCGATGGCGTGTCCCTCGCCTTCGCCGACGGCCCGGTGGACGCCCACGCCCTGCGGCAGCTCCTCATCCCGGCGGCCTCCCGGCTGCGGCTGGTGGTCCTCTCGGCGTGTGAAGGGGGCGGGGAGACCGCCACGAACCGCATGGGCAGCCACGCCCAGCTCCTCCACCGGGGCACGGCGGCGGAGGGGGGCATCCAGGCGGTGGTGTCCAGCCGCTTCCCGCTCTCCTGGTCCGGGTCGGTGGTGAAGACCCGCGCCCTGCACCGGGCGCTTCGCCAGGGCCAGGGGGTTGAGGGGGGCGTGCTGGCGGCGCGGGCCGCGTTGATGGAGGCCGCCCGCGCGGGTGGGCCGCCGGACCACCTCTCCCTGCTGCTGCACAGCCGCGGGGACGAGACCCTCGACGCCCCGGACGGCGACGGCCTGCTGCGCGTGCGCGTCGCGGAGGGACACGTCCTGGCGGTGTGGACCGCCAGCGGCCGGGTGCAGCGGCTCCAGGCGCCCTTCGCGCCGGTCGGCCCCATCCTGGAGGACGCCACCCGGGCCGAGGGCGAGGACCCGCTGGTGACCGCGCTGCTGGGCGAGGCCCTCCACGACCGCCTGTTCGGCGGCGAGCTGCGCGGCCTGCACGACGAGGCGGTGGCCTGGGCGGCGCGCACGGGCCGCGCCCTGCGCCTGCACGTCGAGCCCGCCGGGCCCTGGGCGGCGCTGCCCTGGGAGCTGCTGGCGAACCGGGGCGCCCACGGGGTGGTGTCCGTGGCCCGCCCCGAGGAGCCCGCCCCATGAGGATCTGGCTCACCCTGGAGTTGGACGGCGAGGGCGCCTGGCTCTACATCGACGGCGAGAACCGCACCCTGGAGATGCCCCTCAACGCCGAGATCCGCCTGGGGCTGGTGCTGGCCGCCGACCCGGACCAGGCCTCGTCCCGCTCCGAGGACGCCCTGGCCCGCGGGGTGCTCACCCACCCGGCGCTGGCCCTGGCGCTCGCGGAGGAGCTGGGCGACACCCCGGAGCGCGCCGATCTGGTCCTCAAGCTGATGCGGAAGGGGCACAAGATCCAGCGGCTCGTCATCCCGTTCTGGTATGTGCCCGGCATGGGCGCGGTGCCGCGGGGGCCGCTGCGCCGCCCCGGCCTGACCGAGCCGCTGCACTGGCTGATCAGCCTCTGGCGCAGCCGCTCGATGGCCCAGCGGCAGATCGTGGTGGTGGTCATCGCCCTGATGGCCATCTTGTCCAGGACCGAGGGGTGGTGGCGCGTCGAGGCGCTGCTGGGGGCTCCTGCGCTGGCCCTGGCCCCCGCGGAGTTCCAGGTGCCCATCGGCGCGGTGCCGATCCTGACCGTGGACGCGCGCGTCCCTGTGCAGCCCGACGCGGTGGATTTCTGCGCCATCGCCGAGGCCCTCCGGCAGTGCGCGGACCAGGAGCCGGCGGTCATCGCCCTGGACGTCGATCGGTACGATCCGGGGCCGGGCTTCGCCAGCCTCACCGCCGCGGTCGCCGAGGTCGAGGGCCGGGGGATCGACGTGATCACAGGCACTTCGTTCTGCCCGGAGGACGACCTGCTGCGTCTGCAGGACCCCCAGGCCTGGTGCCCCGGGGACATCACCTGGGGGAACGAGCGCATGCTGCCGCTGCTCCAGGCGGAGCGCGCCAGCATCGCCTCCCTGGGGTTGAGCTGGTACAACGTCCGCGGCGGCGATCAGCTCGCCGTGGCCCGGCTGGAGCGCTGGCTGGAGGGCCGCGGGGGCTGCGGGGAGCGGAGATATCCATCCTTGGGATATTCGATCGCCCTCGCGCGGGCGCGGCGCACCGGAGAGCCGCTCCAGGCCGTTCTGAACAGCAAGAGCGGCTACCCCTGGGCCTACCTCAGCGTGCCGTGGTGGATGGCCGGCACCCAGGACGTGCTGCCTGAGGGGCTGGAGAGCGATGACCCGGTCCTGGCCTGCGCGCCGGAGGGGGCGGTCCTGCTGACGACGCCGACCTGGACGCTGGTCCCGCCCGAGCAGCGCACCGAGGCGCTGGCGCGGGGGGAGCGGGTGCGCCTGCGGCTGCTCACGACCTTCACCACCGACGGCACCACCCACGCTGTCCCCACACCCCGGCTGCACGCGGCGGTGGCGCAGACCCTCGCGGGGGAGCCGGTGATGGTGCCCTGGGACGCCTGGTTCGCGCGCCAGATCACCGGCAGCGACGTGGCCCCCCGGGTCGCGGGGTGGGCCTTCATCGTGGGGCTGGGGCTGTATCTGACGCTTGCCGCGCTCCTGCACATGCTGCTCAGCCGCTGGACCTGGCGCTGGCCCCTGTTCACCTCCCTGGGCCTGCTCCTCTGGCATGGCCTCCTGGGCATCGTCTCGCTGGTGACGGTCCAGATCCTGCTGCCGGTCGCCGCGACGGGCGCGCTGTGGACGCTTCAGGGGCTGCAAGGGGCCTGGCTCAAGGCCCGCATGGCGCAGCGGGCGTGAGGCAGGCTGGGGTTTACGCATGATGCTCTGGATCCTGGCCATCCTGGGGAGCGCCCTGGCGCAGGAGCCACCCCCCACCCTCGCCGCCACCTGGGCGCTCTACCAGGAAGAGGGCGGCGCCGCTGCGGTGGGCCGCCTGGCGCCGCTGCTCGACCCGGCGCGGGGGGACGACCCCTGGTTCATCCTGGGGGTCCTGGCCGGTCGGGAGATCCCCGAGGCTCAGGCCGCCTTTGAGGCTGCGCCTGCGGGCCCTGGCCGGGCCATCGCCGAAGCCGCCGCCCTCATCCAGCAGCACAACCGCGACGAGGCCGCCGCGCCGGTGGAGGACATCACCGCCGCCCTGGAGCGGGCCCGCGCCCAGGACGACAGCGCCGTCGCCCGCGCCGCCGCCGCCCAGCTCGCCGTGCGCAACAGTCAGATCGACGCGGTCGGCCCTCTGCTCGCCACCATCGACCTGGAGGACGCCGCTCACCCCGTCGCCGCCGAGCTGGCCTGGGAGGCCCGCCAGGGCTGGTGGATCCAGGTCGGCCGCGAGCTGCTCCGGGTCGCGCCCGAGGACCACACTTTCGCCACCGCCCCGGTGCCATTCCCCCTGGACGCGACCGGCTGGGCGTCCCTGGACAGCGCGCTGACGGACCTGACCACCCGGAGCCTCCCCCGGGAGGAGCTGGTCGCGGTCTACGGCCTGTACAGCGCCTGGTTCATCGGACGGGGCGAGCCCTGCGGCGACGCGAAGGCCCGCTTCGCGCAGGCCGTGGTGGCCCGGACCGACCCCTCCACCCACGCGCAGCTCGCCGATCTCCACGTCGCCCTGGACGACCTGGCCGTGTGCCCGGACGTGAGCCTGACCCCGGAGCGCGCCCAGCAGTACGCCGACCTGGGGCAGCTCTGGCTGGCCCAGGGGAACATGCTCGGGGTGTATGCGTCGGCGTCGGTGATGGCCGACTTCTACCAGCGCCACGAGGTCCTGGACGAGGAGGCCACCCTGCGCCTGATGGTGGGCCACGGCTACGTCACCTTCGGCCTGCCCCACCTCGCCCGCGCCCCCCTGGAGCGCGCGGTCGCCCTGGAGCCGCAGCTCTCCCTGGACGACGCCGCCCTGGCCTGGTCGGCGCTGGCCTCCACCCGACAGCAGCTCGGCGACATCCCTGGCGCGCTGGAGGCCGTCGACGCCGCCGCGCAGCGCTTCGAGGCCCTGGGGGACGCCGAGCGGGTGGCGGAGACCTGGCTGCTGCGCGGGGTGGTGCTCGCGGACGCCGGGCGCTTCGCCGAGGCCGAGGCCGCCCTGGACCGCGCCGAGGCCGGCCTCACCGACCCCGAGGCCCGCGTCGACCTGGACCTCCAGCGGGCCAGCGTCGACCACCTCGCCGGGCAGCCCCGCCGGGCGGTCCGGGGCTACGACCGGGCCCTGCGCGCGATGGACGAGGGGCACCCCCTCCGGGGCAAGGCCTTGCTGGGCCGGTGCGGGGCGCTCTACGACCTGGGGGAGGCCGACGCGGCGCTGGCGTCCTGCGAGGCGGCCTTCGCCGCGATGCTGGCCGCGGGGGACGTTCGCGGCCAGGGCCTGGCGCTGATGCAGGCCGCCCGCGACGCCCAGACCCGGGGCCAGGACGGTGAGGCCGGGCGCATGGCCGGCGAGGCCCTGGACATCGCGCTCCACCTGGGCGACCCCTACGGCGAGGTGAGCGCACGCCTGGTGCTGTCCATGGTCGCCCTGCGCTCCGGCGACGCCCGCGGCGCGGCCGACCACGCCGAGCGCGCTCTGGCCATCGCCGAGCAGATGGACGACGCCGGGCTGGTGGCCGAGGCGCTGGTCGCCCGGGGGCAGGTGCTGTACAACGACGCCCGCTTCCCCCAGGCGCTCGGGGTCTTCACCGAGGCCGAGGCGCGGGCGCAGGCGTCGGGCGACCTCGAGCAGGCCCTCTCGGCCCGCTTCCACCAGGCGATGTGCTGGGAGCGCCTGGGCGACCCCGCCCGCGCCGTCGCGCTGCTGGAGGAGGCGGCCGATGGCTTCGGGGCGATCGAGGCCCGCGCCCAGGAGGCCCAGGCCCGGCTGGTCCTCGCCCAGGTCCGCATGGACCACGCCCTCCACCCTGAAGAGCGCCAACAGGGTCTGGATGAGCTGGTCGGCCTGCTCGACGTGTTTGCGGCGCAGCGCAACCTGGTCAGCCAGCTCGGCGTGGTCCTGCTGCTGGCCGAGGCCGTGCTGGAGGCCGGCGACCCGGCACGCGCCGAGGAGGGCTTCGAGCTGGCCGCGGAGGGCTTCGCCGAGCTGGGGGACACCCCGAACCTCGCCCGGGCCCTGCGCGGGCTCGCCCAGGCCCGCTCCGTGGAGCGCTACGACGCCCGCGCCTGGGGCCGGGCCCTGGAGGCCGCCGAGGCCGCCGACCTGCCCCTGGTCGGGGTCACCACCACCCTGGCCTGGCTGGAGGACGCCCCGGATGGGGTCCTGGACACCCCGGAGGGCCGCGCCCGGGTGGCCACCCTGCCGGACCTGCTCGACGCCGCCGCCCGCAGCCAGGTCGGCGCGGACGCGCGGCTGGAGCTGATCAACGCGCGGCACCGCGACGCCATCCTGCGGGGGGCGATGGCGCTTTTGCTGGACGAGCAGCTCGAGCCGGCCTTCCGGCTGCTGACCTCGGCCCAGGGCGCGGGCCTGCGGGCGGAGCGGCGGCTGCGGGCCCAGGTGGGCGAGGTCGAGGCCCTGACGGAGGCGCGGCTGGGGCTCGTCCCCACCCGGGAGGCGCTGCTCATCGCCGGGCAGGCCCCGGAGGCGGCGGTGCGGGCGTGGCGCGCTGCGCTGCTGCAGGCGGCCGGGGCGCTGCCGGGGGACGCGGCGGGGGTCGCCCCCACGACCGACGTCATCGCCGACCTCCAGGCCCGCGGCGCGGTGCTGGTGGCGTTCTACCTGGATGGTCACGACCTCCTCCGCCTGGTGATGCGCCCGGACGGGTGGCAGGCGACGCACGTCGCCGGGGCCGCGCCCGCGCTGCTGGAGGACGCCCGGGCGGTGGCCGAGGCCATGGACGAGCTGGCCGCCCTGCCCGCCGCGCAGCGGGCCATGGCGCAGGCGTACTTCCCGGACGACGCCCTGCGGCGGCTGGGGGCGGCGCTGTTGGATCCGGTCCTCGCCGAGGTGCCGCCCGAGACGCTGCTGTTGATCGCGGCGGACGGGCCGCTCCAAGGGGTGCCGTTCAGCGCCCTGGTGGTGGAGGGGGATCAGCCGCTGGTCGTCCGTCACCCCGTCGCGCTGCTGCCCGCGGCGGACTGGCTCGCGATGACGCCCGTCTCCTCGGGATCTGCGACGGGCGCGCTGCTGATCGACGCCACCGCCGTGCCCGGCCAGCGCCCCCTGCCGCTGGGGCAGGCCGAGCTGGACGCGGTGGCCGGGCACCTGGGGGAGGGGGTGACCCGGGCCTGCGCGGGCTGCGCGCTCGCCCCCAGCCCGCAGACCTGGGCGACCCTCGCGCCGGACGCGGCGGTCGTCCACGTCGTCGCCCACGGGGTCGGGCGGGGCCACCCCTGGCTGGACCTGTGGTCCGCTGGCAGCCTCTCCCACCTCTGGCTGATGGACGAGGCCGGCGCGCCCGTGCGGCTTTGGGAGGACCACCTGCTCGCCACGCCGCTGCGCGCGGAGCTGGTGGTGCTCTCGGCCTGTCAGACCACCACCGGACGCACCTGGCCTCTGGAGGGCACCCAGGGGCTGGCCCGCGCCGCGCTCGCCGCAGGCGCGCAGAGCGTGGTCTCCACCCTGTGGACGGTGGACGACGGCGCCACCGGGGCGCTGATGGACACCTTCTACGAGGGCTACGTGGAGACCGGCGACAAGGCCCGCGCGCTGCGGGCGGCGCAGCTCCAGGTCCGCGCGGCGCCCGAGACCGCTCACCCCTTCTACTGGGCCGGGGTTACCCTGTGGGGAGATCCCGGCTGACCGGAGGCCCGCCATGCTGCTGCTGTCCCTGTGCCTGAGCGCCCACGCGCAGGAGCCCCCCCCGGCGACCCCACCTGGCGCCATGGACCGCATCGCCCAGGCCCTGGGTGACCAGGCGCGCACCTTCATGGCGTGGCTGTACGGCGAGGGCAGCGAGGGGGCCACCCGCAGCGACCCCAATGACCCCTTCCACCACCCCTACCCGCTGGCCTGCTCCATCGGCGCGCCCCCGGCGTTGTCCTGGTATGCCTTCCCCGCGCCCGACAGCGGCTGCGCCGGGGCGGTGCTGCGGGACCGTCGGCGGGGCCAGGAGCTGGAGGTCGCCTGCCCGACCCTGGTGGAGGGCCGCTACACCGTGACCCCGCCAGCGCTGGAGCCCGGCTACTGGAGCCTCGTGGTGCGCTCCGAGAGCGGGGCTGAGGCCCGGGTGCCCTTCCTGGTCGGCCCGGTGGGCCCCGACGACGCCTCGCCCTGCGACCCCCGGGACAACGGCCCCGCGCCCGCCTGCCCCGAGGACCTCTCCGAGGAGGAGGCCACCCTCTGCAAGGCCCTGCTGTTGAGCCAGCAGAGCCGCTTCTGGGAGGTGGAGGCCCTGCTGGCCGACGCGCCCGAGGGCAGCGACGCGGCGAACCTGATGGACCAGCTCCAGGCCCGCTACGGGCGCCAGGGCATGGTCTATGGGGGGCCATAGAGCCTGCCGCGGATCATCCTGCCGCCCGGACGGCGATGCAGGGGGCCCCCTCCGCCGAATACACTCCGCGGACGAACGCTCCACCCTCAGGAGACGCCATGTGGCTGCTGCTGCTCTGCCTGAGCTTGCCGGCGGCGTCGACGGAGCCCCCGACGCCCCCCAGCACCCTGCAGAGGGTCGCGAAGGCGATCGGTGACCAGGCGCGGGCCTTCGTGGCCTGGCTCTACAGCGACGAGAGCCGGGGCTCGATCAACAAGGTCAAGGGCAGGGATCCGTTCCTGCAGCCCTACCCCGACGCCTGCGCCGTCGGGACGCCGCCGGAGCTGTCCTGGCGACCCTTCCCCAGCGCGTCGGACGGCTGCGCCGAGGTCACGCTGCGCAACCGCCGCGCCGATCGGACCCACACCCTGGCCTGCCCTCCGGGGCGCCAGGGGCGGTTCACGCTCAAGCCTCCCGCGCTGGAGCCCGGGCGCTGGGACCTCCAGGTGCGCTCCTCGGAAGGCGAGCGGAAGTCGATCTCCTTCGTCGTCGGCCCCCTCGGCCCCATGGACGCCTCGCCCTGCGATCCACAGGACAACGGCCCTGCGGTGGCGTGCCCCTCGGAGCTGAGCGCTGAGGAGCAGGTGCTGTGCGAGGCGCTCATGCTCACGCTGCAGCGGCGGTTCTGGGAGGTGGAGGCCCTGCTGACCGACGCCCCCGCGGGCAGCGACGCGGCGAACCTGCGGGATCAGCTCCGGGTCCGCTACAGGCGCACGGCGCTGGGGGCGGCTCAGTAGGTCGACATCCACACGACCCAGGCTGCGCCGCTGTTGGTGTCGTCCCCGGCGTGCTTGTACCCGCCGATGAGCAGGTCCCCGGCGCCGTCGCCGTTCACGTCGCCCGCCCCGGACAGCGCGTAGCCGGCCTGGTCCGCGGAGGCCGCGCCGGTCAGCACGACGTCGGCGTCCGCGAGGCTGGCCGTCCCGGAGACGGGTCCGTAGAGCAGGTACGCCGAGCCACGGTCTCCGCTGCCCTCCAGGGGGGCGCCGACCAGCACGTCCGCGCGGCCGTCGCGGTCCACGTCCCCGGCCGCCGCCACGGTCTGACCGGCCCGGTCGTCCTCGGCGACCCCGGTGAGCTTGGCGACCGCGGCGCTCAGGGCCATGTCTCCGGCCAGAGGGCCGAGCACGACGTAGGCGGCGCCCGCGCTGTTGCCGGCGCTGTCCTCGCGGGGGGCGCCGACCAGGGCGTCGCCGTAGCCGTCGCCGTCGACGTCCCCGGGGGAGGCCACCGACCACCCGGCGTAGTCCGCGCGCAGCTCGCCCAGCAGGCGTGCGTCCGCGTCCGGGGCGGAGACCGTGCCCGTCGTCGCGCCGGAGAACACCATCACCGCGCCGGCGCGGGCGTCGGAGACGTAGCTGTAGGGCATGCCCACCAGGGCGTCCGGGGTGCCGTCGCCGTCCACGTCGTGCCCCCCGGAGACGCTGTAGCCCAGCCAGCCGGTGGCCTCGTCCCCCAGGATGACGAGCGCGGCGTCCGCCAGGCTGCTGTCCCCGGAGAGCGGGCCGCGCGCCACGTAGGCCGCGCCGCCGTCCTGGGCGCCGCCGTCGCTGTAGTTGGCGCCGACGAGCAGGTCGTCGTTGCCGTCGCCGTCCACGTCGCCGGCCGCAGACACCGAGAAGCCGGCCTGATCCCCGGCGGCGGCGCCCAGCAGGCGGGCGGTGCCGGTGACGATGTTGGTCTCCCCGGTGCCCGTCGGGCCGCTCCACAGGTAGACCGCGCCGGCGTCGCGCCCGGCCTCGTCGTTCCAGATCGCCCCGGCCACGAGGTCGGCGAGGCCGTCGTGGTTGACGTCCCCGGCGGCGGCGACCGCGTAGCCGGCGTAGTCGTCCTGGGCCTCCCCGACGAGCTGGAGGTCGGCGGCGGCCAGGCTGCCCGCGCTCACCGGCCCGTAGACCACGTAGACCGAGCCCGCGGTGCGCTGGGTGCCGGACTCGCTGGGGGCGCCCACCGCGACGTCGGCGTAGCCGTCGCCGTTGAGGTCCCCGGCGCCGGCCACCGCCCAGCCCGCGCTGTCGCCGTTGGCCTCGCCGGTCAGGCGCACGCCGCCCGCGGAGAGGTCGACGTCGTCGACGCTCCGGCAGCCGGCGGCGGCGGTGAGGGCGTCGCTGTCGCAGTCGTTGACCGCGCCGTCTCCGCAGACCTCGGCCGCGCCCGGGTACACCGTGGCGTCCTGGTCGTCGCAGTCCTCAGCGGCGGAGAACCCGTCGCCGTCCTCGTCGACCGGGGCCTCGGTGTCGTCCTGGGGGGCGGTGTCGTCGACCGTGGAGTCGTCGGTGTCGTCGACCTCGACGGTGGTGTCGTCGGTGGGGGCGGACGAGTCGTCGGTGGGGGCGTCGTCCTTGCAGGCGAGCAGGGCGAGCAGGGCCAGGGCGGTGGGGCGTGGCATCGGGTCTCCGGGCGTGGCTTCAGTGTAGCTTTCTCCGGAGACTGCGAACGCTCGGCTTTTCGGGAGGTCGTCGTCACCCCAGCGTACGCCCCTGCGCCCTCCCGGCTACAGAGGCCCGGAGCGCGGGGAGGCCGCAGGGCGGCGCGGTGGGGGGCGCCGCCCCGCGGCCTCGGGGGGAGGAGGGCGTCAGGCCGGCGGGGCGTGCAGGGTCAGCTCAGGGCGGCCCCACTTGGCCTCAAGGGCAGCGCGCTCCATGCGGGCCAGCTCGGTCCACATCGTGGAGAACGCCCGCGCCTCGCCGATGAGGTAGGGCCGGATCTTCCAGCGGGGCTGGTCGGAGTGGAACAGCTTGCCGGTCCAGCAGTCCAGCACGGCGAAGCGGTCGTGCTCCTGGCAGTGGGGGCGCAGCGCGTCCTCCATCAGCAGCAGGATGCACTCGATGCGGCGCTTGGTGAGCTGCCGGGACTTGAAGTGGACCTTGATGACGGTGGGGACGCCGTTGATGATGAGGCCCAGCTCCGGGTTGATGCGGATGCCGAGGTCGCCCTCGTACCAGGTGATCCGGGGGGGCTCGAACCACTGGACGCTCTTGCGGCCCAGGAAGCGCTTGTAGCCCTTGATGGCCTCGCGGTAGTGGTCCTGGCGCGCCTCCAGGGTGGCGTCGACCAGGGCGTCGAGGTCCTGCTTGTCCTCACCGGAGCCGGCGTGGTAGCGGACGAGACCCTCGCGCAGCTCCTTCCAGAAGTCGCGGATCGGGTCGTACTCCTCCCGGTTCCGGATCTGGCGGACCTTCGTCAGCTTCGGGCTGCCGGAGCGGGTCACGAAGTTGACGAAGTCGGTGAGGGAGATCTCGGGCATGGTGGGCCTCCTGGTCCTTCCTGGACAGAGTTCGGGCCGCCGTGTGGTAGAGTCCACACAGTCCGGGCTGCGCTTCGGGCGCGGAAGTCTGTGCCACACCGCGCCGTCCGACACAATCATTATAGCCCGGCGCGGCGCGGCAGCAGGCCTCGAATTGTCCGCACGAAAACACTGTTGAAACAAGTATTTTCGTGCGGATTTGTGCGCCGTCAAGGGCAGGGCGCTCAGGCCGGCGGGCTGCTCATGTTCAGCTCGGGACGGCCCCACTTCGCCTCGAGGGCGGTGCGCTCCATGCGGGCCAGCTCGGTCCACATCGTGGAGAACGCCCGCGCCTCCCCGATGAGGTACGGCCGGATCTTCCAGCGCGGGTCCTCGGAGTAGAACAGCTTGCCCTTCCAGCAGTCGAGGACGGCGAAGCGCACGTCCTCGCCGCAGTGGGGCCGCAGCGCGTCCTCCATCAACAGCAGGATGCACTCGATGCGGCGCTTGGTGAGCTGCCGGGACTTGAAGTGGACCTTGATGACGGTGGGGACACCGTTGATGGTCAGGCCCAGCTCCGGGTTGATGCGGATGCCGAGGTCGCCCTCGTACCAGGTGATCCGGGGGGGCTCGAACCACTGGACGCTCTTGCGGCCCAGGAAGCGCTTGTAGCCCTTGATGGCCTCGCGGTAGTGGTCCTGGCGTGCCTCCAGGGTGGCGTCGATGAGGGCGTCGAGGTCCTGCTTGTCGTCGCCGGAGCCGGCGTGGAAGCGGACGAGACCCTCGCGCAGCTCCTTCCAGAAGTCGCGGATCGGGTCGTACTCCTCCCGGTTCCGGATCTGGCGGACCTTCGTGAGCTTCGGGCTGCCGGAGCGGGTCACGAAGTCGACGAAGTCGGTGAGGGAGATCTCGGGCATCAGGCCTCCTTCGGGTCCGGTGTGGACCGTGTCTGCAGGGCGAACGTGTGGCGGGAGGCCACGCGGCCCCGGGTCTTCGCGGACGGGAATCTGTGTGGAACGTCTCTCCGTCCGACACAATCAATGTAGCACACCCGAGCGCGCCTGCAGACCTGGTTCTGTCCGCGCCATAGCACCGGTTTGTCCAGTACTATGGCGCGGAAAAACCGCCCCTCAGCGGGCCTCGATCCGGGCCTGGCGCAGGCGATCGCGCAGGCGACCCAGCGCGTCCACGTCCGCGGGCTGCGCCCAGTCGTGTCCGATCGCGGCCCAGTCGGGATCTTCGGCGTCGAGCCCCAGCGCCTGGACGTAGGGGGCCTCGACCACCACGAAGCGCCCCTGGTGGGGCAGCACGAGCCCGCCGCAGAGGTCCTGGTGGGCGCGGGCCTGGGCGTGGGTGGCGAACCAGTGGTTCAGGAAGCCGCCCGCCGGCCCGTCGAACCAGAGGCGCTCGTCGAGCGCGGTCAGGTCGCCGTCGCCCAGCAGCGGCCCGCCCGCGTCCACGGCGGCCTTCAGGGCGCGCCAGTGGGGGTGGCCGTGCTCGAGGGCCACCACGTCGAGGGCATGCTTGTGCTGGGCGGTCTGTCGAAGCTCCGCGAGGGTCAGCCCAGCCAGGGCGGGGAGGCGACGCAGGCGCACGGCGGCCCGCCGGGTGCGACCGGGCCGGTCGGTGCGGAGGCCCTTGAGCAGCAGCTCGGCGCTGCGCCGGAGCGTGGGGAGATCATCGGTGGTGTTCACGGGTTCCTCAGTTGTTCTGCCAACAGCCCACGATCTGGCAGCGCGAGAAACGCGCGGTTCACAGCGATGTCGAGGAGGGTGATGCGCTCTTTGGTGGGCCAGGGCACCCCTCCGGTACCCGATCACGATATAGCCCGACCAGCCGCCCCTCGACAACCTCCGCCGACACGGAGCCCGGCCCATGACCTTCAAGCGGCGCCTCGTCGCCCAGCTCTCGCGCCCCTCGGGCTGGGCGGCGCCCTGGATGGCGCGGCTCCTGGACCACTTCAACCAGAAGCAGGTCCGCCGCGCCATCGCCCACCTCGCCCCGGCGCCCGGGGGGCGGATCCTGGAGTTGGGCTTCGGCGGGGGTGTGAGCCTCCCGCTGCTGCTGGACGCGGTAGGCGAGGGTGGTGTGGTGTTCGGGGCAGATCCGTCCGCGGAGATGATCCGGCGGGCCCGGCGCCGGCAGCGTCGGGCGCTGGCCGCAGGGCGTCTGGAGCTGGTCGAGGCCGGCGTCTCGGCCCTGCCCTGGCCCGACGACCACGTCGACGGCGTCATGAGCGTCAACACGGTGTACTTCTGGCCGGATCTGGAGGCCGGGCTGGCCGGGCTGCGTCGCCTCCTGCGGCCCGGCGGCCGGCTGGTGCTCTCCATCGGGGACCCCAAGGAGCTGGAGGAGATGGGCTTCGCCGAGGCCGGCTTCCGCACGCTCACCGCCGCGCAGTACGTCGAGGCCCTGACCGGGGCCGGCTTCGCCGATGCCGAGGTCCGCGCCCACGACGACCCCATGGAGGGCACCTGCGTGGTGGGGACGTCGCCGTGATCCCCGACGCGCAGCTCCAGGCGCACGCCGTGGCGGCCCTGGTGGCCTTCGCTGAGGTCCTGCCCCCTGCCCTGCGGGGGGCCTGGGACCGCTTCCAGGAGCGCGCCCCCATCACGAACGCCGCGCCCCCGGGCTACTTCCTCCACCCCCTGGCCCTGCCCGTGCTCCAGCTCCCGGCCTGGGTCGGCGAGGCCCTCGCGCGGGCCGGGCGTCCGGTCCCCGAGGCGCGGGTGCGCGCGGCGGTCTGCGCGGCGGCCTTCGGCTACGCCCATGTGCGCGCGCAGGACGACTGGCTGGACGAGGGCAGGGGAGACGGCGCGGAGGTCATGCTGCTCTCCGAGGCCCTGATGGTCGAGCACATGGCCTGGCTGTCTGCTGTGACGCCGATGCGCGGGGCCTTTCGGAAGGAGGTCGCGCGGCGCTGGCGGGGCTACCAGGAGGCCATGCTGGTCGAGCGCGCGGTCCACGCCGGCCACCGCCCCCTGGACGCCGAGGCCGAGGCCGTCCTGCGGGGGCGGTCGATGCCGATGCTGCTGCCGGCCGCCGGGTTGTTCTACCCTGCACCAAGCCAAGGTGACAAGGGAGCCGCACGCTACGCCGACGCTCGGAGGCCTGAGGCTTCGAACCTGACGGAAGCCCCGGAGTCCGTTGGCGCAGAGGGCCCTGAACGCCGGACGTCTGAGCGAGGCCGGGAGTCATGGACAGACGGAGGCCAATGCGAAGCCGAGCGAGGAGGGCCGCAGGACGCGGCTCGACGAGCGGTCCGGCGTTCAGGGCCCACGGAGCCGGGAGGACGCAGGGGCGTCGTTTCGGGAGACGACGTAGCCTCAAGCACCTCGACCGCCCGACCTCCATCCTCACTCCCCACCCTCGTCGCCGCCCTCGTCGACGCGCACCAGCTCGCCCTCGACCTCGGCGACGCCGACGACGACCTCGCCGCCGGCCGGGCCAGCCTGGCGCTCGCCCGGCTCGGGGATCCCCCTGACCGGGCCGCGCTCATGCGGGCGCTCTACGTGGAGGGCGGCTTCGACCGGATCCTCGACGAGGCCATCGCCCGGCTGGCCGACGCCCGGCGCGCGGCGATCGACCTCGATCTGACCGGGGCCCTGGACTTCATCGCCGCCCGGGAGGCCCGCGCGCAGGCCACCCGCGCCCGCGTACTGGGCGCCTTCTTTGCGCACATCGCAAAAAAGGGGTGACCCCGGGGAAACCAGCCCCCATACACCGTGATATCTTCAATTCTCCGCGTTCGCGTCCCGGAGGTCTCCGATGGATTCGCTGAAAGTCGCGCCCGTCACGGCGCCCGCCAACACCGCCCCGCCCTCCACGCTCGGCAAGACCGAGCTGCTGGGTCGGGCGATGACCGACCCTGACTTCCGTCAGCGGCTGTTCAACGACCCCGAGGGCACCATCGCCGCTGACGGCTACGTCATCGACGACGAGACCCTCACCCAGCTCAAGGCCCTGGATCCCCAGGCCGCCGAGCAGGCCGCCGCCGCGCTGGGTGACGAGTTCAAGAACCGCGAAGCCGCCTGCTGAAGGTGAGGTGAGCGCCGGCTTGAGGTGGGCCTGGCCGAGCCTCGGCGCAGGCGCTTTGTCATTGGATCCGCCGGATAAACCTCCGGTACGGGCTTGGTGCGTGGTCGTGACGGGGGCGCTGGGGGGGGATGAGGACGAGGCCCTGTCCATCCTGGACGCGCTGGAGGCGGACGGCCCGGCGGCGGCGATGACGGCGGCGGCGATGGCCTCGGGTCAGGACCCCGGACCCTGGCTGGCCTTCGGGGTGGCCCTGACCGGCCCGGTGCGGCTGCTGGAGGCGCTGGGGTTCCTGTGGGCGGGGGACGGGGAGGCCGAGGTCCTCGCGGTCCTGGCGGACGTCCTCGGCGTGTTCGGGGGAGACCACCGGCTGCCGGAGCGCCGGGCGCTGACCCGGCTGGCGCTGGGGACGCCCACCCCGCGTGCCGCGCTCCGGGAGGCGTTCGAGGCCAGCCTCGCGGCGTGCCGACGCGCCGCCGCACCCCTGCCGGAGATCGCCACCCGGCTGACCGCGGCGTTGTCTCCGGGGCTGGCCTTCCATGAGACCCTCGCGACCCTCGCGCGTCTGGAGCGGAGGCCCCGTCCGCCGTCCGTCCAGGACGCGCTGGAGGGGGGTCTCGTGGCGCTCGCGGCGCACGCCCCCGGGTGGCAGGAGTCCTGGGAGATCCAGCGGTGGGGGGGCCCCGAGCCCGGGGCGGCGCTGGTGGGGTCCTGGTTCGCGCGGGCCACCATCGCCCAGGCCCTGCACGAGGCCGGGGTGGACCAGCGCGAGGTGTTCGTCGAGCTGCTCGACGCGGTGGACGACGAAGGGCCCCGCTACTTCGGCCCCTGGCGCGGCATCCCCCCCGACGCCGACGACCTGGGCCTCGCGCTCCAGCTCGCCGCAGCCCTGGAGACGCCCCCCACCGCGCGCGTGGAGCGCTGGCTGGAGGTCATGCGTCTCAGCGCCCGGCCCGACGGGCAGGTGCCCACCTGGCTCACCCGGGGGCCCGACGGCCCCACCTGGGAGGGTGCTGTGTGGGCCGGGGACGACTGCGCGGCGGTGGGGCTCCAGCTCGTCGCGGGCCTCAAGGCCTGGTGCCCCGGGCGGTTCCCCAGGTTGGAGCAGGCCACGCTCCAGGCAGCCCTGGCCACGCTCCAGGGCGGCGAGCTGACCGGCAGCTTCTTCTACCCCCCCGGCTACGCCGCGCGGCTCGTCCTGCGGGCGGTGGGGCCGCACCCTGCGCTGCTGGCCCGCGCCCGGGACCCCCGGAACCTCCACATGGGCTGGCGGGACCCGCTGCGCGCCGCCGCCGACCTGGAGCTGCTCGCCCGGCACGCCCCCGTGGACGAGGCGCGCCTGGAGGCCGGCCTGGCCTGGCTCGTGGACCTCCAGCGCCACGACGGCCTGTGGCCCGAGGTGCCCTTCTTCCGCACCCTGCGCAAGCACCACGGCCGCACCTGGCATGGGGGTCGGCTGCTCACCACGGCCCTGGTGATTCGGGCGATGCGCGCTACGCTGGACGCGATAGGTGGAGGAGTGACAGGAGCCGACCCATGAGCGAGCGCGCGCGCCGCGAGCTGCCCCCCGCCCTCCGCGAGATCCTGCAGGTCCAGGAGATGCAGGGTGAGTGGCTGGTCAACCGGATCCGGCTGGTCTACTCGGTCATCTCGGTGCTGCTGTTCCTGGGCATCTGGCAGATCAACACGCACGAGGCCAACGTGGTCTTCGGCATCCAGGTCGGGAGCTGGCTCACCTTCGCGGTCGGCTGGGAGCTGCTGCGCCGCTATCTGGAGCGCCAGCACGGCCCCGACCACTACGTGCCCGCGCTCAAGTACATCTCCATCACCGTGGACCTGGGGTTGCTGACCCTCGGGGCCTACGCCAACTCGATGAACCACTCGGGCATCATCGAGTACTTCCGCAGCTACATCCCGCTGGTCTATGTGTTCTGGAACCTGCTCAGCGGCCTGCGGCTCAGCTCAGTGGCCTGCCTGTACTCGGCGGGCCTGAGCCTCTCCCTGAACCTGCTGGTGCTCTCCTTGACCGTGTCCACGGGCATCATCGAGATCTCCCAGGTCGCGGTGTACGACCGCAACGCCATCAACCTCTCCGACCAGGGCGTGGAGATCCTCTTCATCGCGGTCCCGGGGCTGATCGCGGCGGGGCTGGTGCGCATCATGCGGCGGCTCATCCTGCGCTCCGAGGCGGAGTCCATGCGCCGGGCCCGGCTGGAGGCCGAGCGGGAGCGCCTGGGCAAGTACCTCTCCAAGGACATCGTCGAGCTGGTCGTGAACGAGGGCGAGGCCCTGCAGCTCGGGGGGGCCCGGCGCCAGGCCACGGTGCTGTTCTCCGACATCCGCAACTTCACGCCGCTGGCCGAGACCATCGAGCCCGAGGCGGCGGTCAACATGCTCAACGACTACTTCACCCGCATGGTCGACATCGTGTTCCGCTACGGGGGCACGCTGGACAAGTTCATGGGGGACGGCATGATGGTGGTCTTCGGGGCACCGTTGCCCCTGGACGACGCCCCCACCCGGGCGGTGTGCGCGGCCCTGGAGATGTGCCACGAGATGGAGCAGTTCAACGAGCGGCTGCGGGAGCAGGGCTTCCCGGCGGCGGTCAGCATCGGCATCGGCGTCGCCACCGGGCCGGTGGTCGCCGGCAACATCGGCTCCCCCGAGCGCATGGAGTACACCTGCATCGGCGACACGGTGAACTACGCCGCCCGGCTGGAGTCCGCGAACAAGGCCCTCGACAGCAACATCGCCATCTCCGAGTCCACCTGGGCGGCCCTGAGCACCGCGATCCCGGGGGAGCAGGTCGAGCCGATGCAGCTCAAGGGCAAGCGCAAGGCAGTGCAGCCCTACGTCATCGACCCGGCGGCGGTGTCTCCCGAGCGGCTGGCCGAGGTGCGGGCGGGCCTGCTGGAGTCCGCCGCGTGAGCGAGTGCCTGGGCTTGCGCCACGTCACGCCGGACGCTCTGCCCGCGCTGCTGCCCCAGGTGCAGGCGGGGGCGCTGCTGGGGGTGGTCGTCGAGGGGTGGCTGGACGAGGCCGCCCTCGACCTGCTCAACGCGCGCCTGGACGCGGACGCCGCCTTCCCCCGCACGCCGCTGTACGGGTTCGACGACCACCCCCGCCCGCCCTTCCTGTACGGGCGCAGCGTGGTGGACTGCGCGGCGGACCTCTCGGACTACTTCCCCGCCGCGCGGCGGTTCCGGGCGGCCTGCGCGGGGCTGTTCGAGGGGCTGGCGCCCTTCGAGGACCACCTCGCCGACACCCTGGCTGCGCTGGCCGGGGTCCCCGCGGGCCTGGCCACGGGGCCGGGGGGGGCGCCCTACACCCCGGCCACCATCCGGGAGCTGCCCGACGGCCAGCAGATCGGCCTGCACATCGGCAACGCCTTCCTGTGCACCCCCCAGGCGGCGGACCTCGCCCGCCAGGTGCAGGTCGGGGCGCAGCTCTCCTTCTTTACGACGCTCCGGCGGCCGGCGGGCGGCGGACGCCTGCTCGTCTACGATCTGCGCTGGGAGCAGGTCTCCGCCTGGTACCGCTCCGGGAAGGTCGACGTGCGCCGGGTCCCGGCGGACGCCGTCGCGCTGATCGGCCTGGCGGACCAGGTGGTGCTGGACCCGCCGCCGGGTGCGCTGCTGGTGTTCGACGGCGGGCGCTACTTCCACCGGGTGGTGCCGGTGGAGGGCCCCATCGCCCGGCGCACCCTGGGCGGGTTCGCGGCGTGGACGAACGACGGGGCGGCGCTGCGGTACTGGGGCTGAGCCTCAGATCGTCGCGCTGACGATGTTCCAGGTCAGGGTGTCCGCGTCCAGGCGGCCCAGCAGGGTCTTCTTCCACTGCTTGGTGGCGGGGTCGTAGACGTAGCGGCGCAGCTCGCGCTGGTCGTCGCCCGCGACGTACAGCTCCAGCGTGCCGTCGCCGTCGAGGTCGGCGGGGTAGATGGCGTGCTCGAAGCCCGAGGAGGTCTGCTCGAAGCGGGTCTTGACCCAGTCGCCGTCGGGCTCGGCCGGCGGGGCGATGTGCCAGAGGCCGGTCTTCATGGCGGCGGCCACCAGCTCCTTCTTGCCGTCGCCGTTGAAGTCGCCGGCGACCAGGAAGCGGGTCTGCCGGTCGTCGATGGTGGCGATCACCTTCTGCTGGAAGGAGCCGTCCTCCTGGAGGAGGTACTGCCGGATCTCGACAGGCTTGACGACCTTGGTCTCGTTGGTCTCGGCCTCGAGCACCGAGAACAGCTCGGAGATGCCGTCGCCGTCGAGGTCGGCGGCCAGGATCTCCTTGGCGTGGGTATGGCCCATCGGGTCGACCACGCTGCGCTCGTAGCTGGACCGTTCCACCGGTACATGACCATCATGCCGCCCTGGGAGCCCTTGGCGGTGTTGCGGTCGGTGGGGGTGGCGAAGAACTCGACCTTGCCGTCGCCGTCGACGTCGCCGATCTCGATCTCGTGGACGAAGGTGTCGGCCTTCTGGTCCATCTCGATGGCCTCGGCCTCGCCGTCGCCCTCGGGGGGGTTGATGACCGCGACCACGCCCGCGTCGTGGGTGGCGATGACGAACTCATCCTTGCCGTCGTGGTCGACGTCGCCGATCTCGACGTCGCGCAGGCGGTTGTACTTGCCGCCCCAGCTCTGGGTCCAGAGCAGCTCGCCGGTCCACTTGCCGTCGGCGAAGGTCCACTTCTTGAGGTTCGCGCCCTCGGCGCCGATGGTCAGGATGCCGCCGTCGTAGGGCATGGCCTTGTGGAAGACGTTGGAGTCGGCGTCCTCCAGCCGGGTGTAGCCCCAGGCGCCGTCGGTCTCGCGCCAGATGTCGAGGCGGGCGGGGCCGGGCTTGGGGCGGCCTTCGGCGTCCTTGTAGAACCAGGCGTGGGCCAGGAGCAGGGAGGCGCGGGGGTCACCCTCCAGGGGCTGCTGCACGGGCTTGGGCGCGCCGGTGGCCGCAGGGGGGGGCGTGACGACGGCCGGCGCGTCGTCCGCGGCCGGGGGGTCGGGCGTGGGGTCGCCGCCGTCGGTGTCCCCGCAGGACACCAGGATGGTGAGCATGCCGGCCAGGGCCGCGCCCACCAGGGACACCGTGATCATCTCTTCGCGGTCGGCGAGGTTCTTGTCGCTCATGAATCCGTCCTCCGGTCATCGGCGCCTATTGGCTTGGGGGGTGGCTGGCAAGCGCGAACGGGCCGCGCGACGCCGTCGACCACCCGGTGCGGTCCTTCGCCAGGCTCCCACCGGCGCAGGACGTGGTCGGTGGGCCCGACCAGGAAGCTGTCATTGGGTAACTCGGTCCCATAGCCCAGGGTGACCTGGGCGCCCACCTTGGCGCGGTGGCCGATGGCCGCGCCCAGGAACCAGGTGCCCGAGGACACCCGCTCGCCCTTGTGCCAGACCTTGATGGGGCCCTTGAAGGAGATGTCGAAGATGGTCACCGACCAGGCCACGAAGCTGTCCCGCCCCAGCACGCAGGCCTGGTAGCCGTTGCCGAGGGCCAGCTTGGCGCCGGGGTAGAGCACGCAGAGGTTGGCGGTGCCCTTGCGCCCGATGACCGCGCCGTCGCCGAGCACCGAGGCGTTGACGATGCTGTGCTCCTCGACCTTCACGTTGTCGCCCAGAACGCTGCCCCGGACCACCGCGAAGGGCCCGATCTCCACGCCATCCCCGAGCACCGAGGCCTCGACGACCGCCGTGGGGTGGATGCGGCAGCCCTTGCCGGTGCGGGTCAGCGCCGCCCCCAGCCGGTAGGGGTTGAGCGAGCGCGCCCGCAGCAGCAGGCCCAGCACCCGCCAGACCTTGACGAAGACGTTCAGGGCCTCGAAGCGCCGCTTCTCCCGGGCGATGGTGGCCGACATCGCCAGCCAGTTGACCCGCAGGACGTGCAGCCAGTGGTCGATCTGGTGGACGCCGCCGTCGGACACCGCGATGGCCGCGGGGACCGCGTGGGCCATCGCGGGGTGGTCCACCGGGGGGGTCTGCTGCTCGAAGGCCATGTCCACCGCCACGGGGGGGGCGTCGAAGCGCGGCGGGGCCCCGGCGGGCAGCAGCGCGACCTCATAGACCCCGGGGGCGCTCAGCTCCTGGAGGGGGAGGGTCATCTCCAGCCAGGTGGGGTCGGTGACCTGCAGGCGCGCGGGCGGGGTGGCCGTGTCCAGGAAGCGCCGCAGCGCGCCCTCGGTCACCCAGGTCCGGTCGGAGAGCAGCAGGTAGGGGGCGTCCGCGGGGGGGGCGTCCACCACCTCGAGCCCGACCGCCTCCAGCGCCTCGACCTGGACCGCGTGGAGGCTGCGGGCGAGCACCTGGGACGCGGCGACCGGGTCGCCGAAGGGCGCGATGACGGTGTCGGTGGGGGCGATGACGGCGTGCCGGATCACGACACCCCCGCCAGGTCAGCCCGAATGTCCCGCGCGATCCACTCCGCGCCCAGCGCGTGGGCCCGGTCGAGGGCCGCCTGGAGCAGCGCGCGGCCGTCCTCCACCTGGCCCTCCTTGAGCAGCAGGCGGCCCTCCAGCCAGCGGCCGGTGAGGGCGGTCTCCTCGTCGCCGAGGGCCTTGGCGCGGTCGGCGGCCCCGCTGAGCAGGGCCATGCCTGTGGGCTGGCCCCGCACCGCGGAGAGGTAGCCCAGGTAGACCTCGTTCATGGCGACGCCGCGGGCCAGCCCCACCTCCATCGCCGCGTCCCGGGACCGCTGGAAGGCGGCGAAAGCCCGCCCGCGCTCACCCAGGCGCAGCAGTGCGTCGCCGATGTTGTGCAGGTTGATGACCACCCCGGGGCGGTAGCCGGTGCCCCGACGCAGCTCCAGGGCCTCGCGGAAGTAGGCCAGCGCGCGGTCGAAGCGGCCGCCCGCGTGGTGCACGATGCCCAGGTTGTTGACCACGCGCCCCAGCAGGATGGGGTCGTTGGCGGCCTCGGCGTGGGCGCGGGCGAACTCCAGGCGCTCCAAGGCGCGCTCGGCGTCCCCGGAGCGCCAGAAGCGCGTGCCCAGGCCCAGGTTGGCGATGGCGGCGAGGTGGTCGTCGTCCCCGGCCAGCTCCAGGGCCTCGGTCAGGCTGGCCTCGGCCGAGGCGTACTCCCCCCGGTCGCAGGCCAGGCTGCCCAGGGACTCCAGGAAGGCGACCTCCAGCTCGGGCACGTCCAGAGCGCGTGCGAGGACGCGGCCCTGCTCCAGGTTGGCCTGGGCGATGACCGGGCGCCCGGTGGCAGCGTAGAGCCGCCCCAGCGCCAGGAAGCAGCCCATCTCGATCTCGCTGAGCATCATGTCGGCGGCGATGTCCAGGGCCACCTGGAGGGTCTGCTCGGCCAGCAGGTGCTCCCCGAGCAGCAGCGCGACCTCGCCGGCCTTGAGGCGCAGGGCGGCCTCCAGCCGGTCCCGGGCGTCGGCGTCGGCGCCACGGGCGTCGAGCTTCTCCAGCCAGCGCACGCCCCGGCGGTAGCAGCGCAGCGCCCGCTCCAGGAAGGCCGCCCGGCGGTGCTGGTCGCCGGCCAGCTCGACGGTCTCGGCGGCCTCCAGGCCCCGGCCGGCGGCGTGCTGATGCCCGGCGAGGGCCTCGTAGTGGGGGCTCAGGTGGTCGGCGTAGAGGCGCTCGATGCCCTCGGCGACCATGCGGTGGTGGTCCCGGCGGCGGACCTCCAGGATGGAGCGGCGCACGACCTCCCAGATGAGCTGGGAGGCGAAGGCGCAGGCGCCCTGCCGCCGGGCCCGCACGATGAGGCCGGAGGCCAGGAGGTCGCGCACCAGGGGCTCCACCTGCTCCAGCCCGGCGGATTCGGCGACGAGGGCCGGGGAGAAGGTGAGGCCGATGGTCGCGGCGAGCTGGAGCGCCCCCTTGACCGCTGGATCGAGGGCGTCGACCCGGGAGGCGATGAGGCCCTCCAGGGTGGGGGGCAGCACCGGGTCGTCCGAGCTGCGGGCCAGCCCGGCCTGGCGGCCCTCGATGCGCACCAGCCCCTGCTGCTGGAGGGCGGAGACCAGCTCCACGACGTAGAGGGGGTTGCCCTCGGCGCGCCGGGCCACGGTGTCGAACAGGCGCGCGGAGAGGGAGCGCACCCCCACGAGGTCGGCGGTGAGCTGGTAGACCTGATCGTCGGTGAGCGGGCCGAGGCGCACCACGCCGTCGGGGGCGGGAAGCTCGTCGGGCAGGCCGTCCCGGGCGCTGACCAGCCAGAGCACCCGGTTGTCCGAGGTCGCCTGCACCAGATGCCCCAGCAGGGCCCGCTCCTGGGGCCCCATGTCGTGGACGTCCTCCAGGGCCAGCAGCACCGGGCCCTCCTCGGCGAGGCCGCGGACCATGCGGGCCCCGGCGGTGAGCTGGGCGTCGGGGGCGTGGGAGGTCTCGCCGCCCAGCTCGACGGCGAACAGCGCGCCGATGATGGCGATGTCGCTGTCCTCCAGGCGCAGCTCGGACAGGCGGGAGAGGCGCTCGCGCAGGCGGTCGGCGCCGTCGCCGTCCTCGATGCCCACCGCGCTGGCCACCAGGTCCCGGAACGCGGCGAGGGGGCGGTCGCCGCCGTAGGGGATGGCGCGGGCGCTGTACATCGGCACCCGCGCGCGGGCGGACAGCTCGGTCAGCTCGGCCACCAGGCGGCTCTTGCCGGCGCCGGCCTCACCCAGGATGGCCAGCACGCCGCCCCGGCCCTCGGCCAGGGCGTCGAGGGCCGCGGCCAGGCGCTCCAGCTCGTCGCCGCGGCGGATCCAGCGCTCCCCCGGTCCGGCGCGGGCCCGGCGACGGCGGCCCAGCAGGGTGTGGGTGCGGCTGACGCTCCCGCCCCCACGGCGACGCAGGCGGGGGCCCGCCGAGACCCGCCACCGATCCCCGCACAGCGCGGCGACGTCGTCCGAGAGCACGATGTGGCCGGGCTCAGCGGCGCCCGCGAGGCGGCGGGCCAGCTTGAGGGTGTCGCCCCGGGCGACCACGTCGGGGCGCTCGGGGTCGCCGGTGACCGCGATCTCCCCGACGTGGACGCCCAGCGCCAGGTCGACGGGGTGGCCGCGCAGCCGCAGGCGCTCGAAGGCGCGCAGGAGGCCCTTCGCGCAGCTCAGGCAGCGCTCCAGGTCGTCCTCGTGGGCCAGGGGCAGGCCGAACAGGGCGGTGACCGTGTCGTGGACGTAGCGGTCCATCCAGCCCTCGTGCCGCTCCACCTGGCGGCGCACGGTCTCCAGGATGGCCTCCTCCTGGCGGAGCAGGTCCTCGGGCTCCAGGGTGGCGGAGACGTCGGTGAGGCCGACGACCTCGCCCACCAGCACCGCGACGCGCTTCTTCTCGCCCACGGCGGCGGCGCTGTCGGGGACCGGGGTGGGGGGATCGGCCTCGGGCTCGTCGCTGGAGGCCCCGTCGTCGGCGTCGGAGTCGCCCTCCAGCCGCTCCAGGTCCCGGGCGAGGGTGCGCAGGGGCAGGGCGGAGGGGTCGGGGCCCAGCTCGTCGGCGAACAGCTCGCGCAGCCACACGGCCAGCCCGGCGTCGTCGATGCGGGCGCCCTGCTCGTAGAGGAAGGCGCGCAGGTCCTCCTCCAGCAGGTCGGCGGAGGGGTAGCGGTCCGCAGGGGTCCCGGGCGAGGGTGCGCTGGAGGATCTCCCACAGCCGGTCGGGGATGTCGGGGACCTCGGCCCGGGGGTCGGGCACCACGGCCTCGCGGACGCCCGCCGGGTCGGGATCCTGGAAGAGGCGGTGGTTGACGAGCAGCTCGTAGAGCACGATCCCGCAGGAGAAGATGTCGCTGCGCCGATCGATGGGCTCGCCCTTGGCCTGCTCCGGGCTCATGTAGGCGAACTTGCCGCCGCCGGGGCCGTCGTCGTCGTCGTCGTCATCGCCGACCAGGCGGGCGATGCCGAAGTCCACGAGCTTCACCTCGCCCTGGAAGGACAGGATCACGTTGTGGGGGGACACGTCGCGGTGGACGATGTGGAGGGGCTCGCCCCCCGCGCCGGTGCGGGAGTGCGCATAGGCCAGGCCCCGGGCGATGCCGGCGGCGACGTAGACCGCCATCTCCGGAGGCAGGCGCTCGCCCCGCGCGCGCAGGCGGCGCACGGTGCGGGTGAGATCCCGCCCGTGGATGTGCTCCATCGCGATGTAGTAGTCGTCCCCCTCGCGCCCGAGGGCGAAGACCTGGACCACGTTGGGGTGGGCCAGCATCGCCGAGATCTTGGCCTCTCGGATGAACATGGAGACGAAGTGGGGGGAGCGGGATAGACCCGGGAGGATCCGCTTGATGACCACCCGCTTCTCGAACCCCTCCACCCCGAAGGACCTCGCGAGGAACACCTCGGCCATGCCTCCGGTCGCGATGCGCTCCAGGAGCTGGTAGTTGCCGAACCTTGCGGGGAGTTCCATGTGCGCGGGGAATCTATCCCGGCGCCCGTGAGCGCGCCCAGGTCGACGCGATGCCCGAACCCCTCCCGCTGCTTCCGCTCCAAGATGTCGTCCTCATGCCTGGGGCCATCGCGCCGCTGACCCTGTACCGACCCGCCGAGGTCGCGGCGCTCGCCCGGCACATCGAGACCGGCTCCTCCATGCTGGTCCTGGCCCAGCGCCACGCCGAGGCCGAGGACCCCACCCCCGAGCTGCTCCACGAGGTCGGCTGCCTGGCGCGGGCGCTGCGCAGCGTCAACCTGCCCGACGGCACCGCGCGCGTGCTGGTCGAGGGCCTCGCCCGCGCCCGGGTCACCCACGTAGACGGCGACGCGCTGGCCGGATTCACCGCGACCTGCGAGCCCATGGAGGCGCAGGCGGACGACCCGGTGCAGGTCGCCGCGCTGGAGCGGGCGGTCCGGGATCAGCTCCACGCCCTGCTGGGGGACGACCTCGACCGCCCCGACGACCTGGCCCGCGCGGGCGACACCATCCCGGGCGCCGAGCGCCTCGCGGACTACGCGGCGGGGGTGATGGAGCTGCCCCTGGAGGTCCGGCAGGGCCTGCTGGCGGAGCCCTCCCTGGCCCGACGGCTGGAGCGGCTGGCCTTCGAGGGGGCGGTCGCCGCCGAGCGCCAGGAGCTGGCCAACCGCCTGCGGTCCACGGTTCAGGACGCGATGGACCGCAACCAGCGGGAGTACTTCCTGCGCGAGCAGCTCACCGCCATCCGCGCCGAGCTGGGCGACGACTCCGGCCCCGGCGGCGATCTGGACCGCCTGCGCCAGCGCCTGGAGGCCGCCGAGCCCCCCGAGCCCGTGCTGGAGGAGGCGCTGGAGGAGCTGGACCGCATGGCGCGGATGCACTCCGACGCCGCCGAGTACACCGTCTCCCGGAACTGGCTGGAGTGGCTGGCCTCGATGCCCTGGACGGCGGCCACCGAGGACAAGCACGATCTGCGCCACGCCCGCCGTGTGCTCGACCAGGACCACTGGGGCCTCGACAGCGTCAAGGACCGCATCCTGGAGTACCTCGCCGTGCGCCAGCTCAACCCCAGCGCGCGGGGGGTCATCCTCTGCTTCGTGGGGCCGCCGGGGGTGGGCAAGACCTCGCTGGTCAAGTCCATCGCGCTGGCCCTGGGGCGCAGCTTCCAGGGGGTCTCCCTGGGCGGGGTCAAGGACGAGTCCGAGATCCGGGGCCACCGGCGCACCTACATCGGGGCGATGCCCGGGCGCATCGTCCAGGCCCTCAAGCGGGCGGCGACCCGCAACCCGGTGCTCCTGCTCGACGAGCTGGACAAGATGGGCCACGACGTGCGCGGCGACCCGGCCTCCGCGCTGCTGGAGGTGCTCGATCCCGCCCAGAACACGGCGTTCATCGACCACTACCTCGACCTGCCCATCGACCTCTCCCAGGTCATGTTCATCGCGACGGCCAACGTGGAGGACGACATCCCCCACGCCCTGCACGACCGCCTGGAGGTGGTCCACCTGCCCGGCTACCTGGAGGAGGAGAAGCTGGAGATCGCCCGCCGGCACCTGGTGCCCCGGGTCCGCGACGAGCACGGCCTGCGCCCCGACCAGCTCCGCATCCGGCCCGGCGCCATCACCGAGCTGATCCGCCGCTACACCCGCGAGGCCGGGGTGCGGCAGCTCGAGCGTGGCCTGGCCCGCATCCACCGCAAGGCGGCCCGCAAGGTGGTCGAGGGGCGCCGCCGGGCGCTCGTGGTCACCCCGGCGCGGCTGCCCGAGTTGATGGGCCCGCCCCCGTTCCACGTCGAGCCCGCTGAGCAGGCCGACCGCCCCGGGGTGGCCATCGGCCTGGCCTGGACCCCGGTGGGCGGGGAGATCCTGTTCGTCGAGGCCACCCGCTTCCCCCAGGGCAAGGGCGCGATGAAGCTGACCGGCTCGCTGGGGGACGTGATGAAGGAGTCGGTGGAGGCGGCGCTGTCGCTGCTGCGCAGCCGGGCGGCCAGCCTGGACCTGCCCGCCGAGGCCTTCACCGCCTGGGACTACCACGTCCACGTGCCCTCGGGCGCCATCCCCAAGGACGGCCCCTCGGCGGGCATCACGATGCTCACGGCGCTGGCCTCGCTCATCTCCGGGCGCCGGGTGCGGGGCTCGGTGGCGATGACCGGCGAGCTGACCCTGCGCGGAAAGGTGCTGCCGGTCGGCGGGGTCAAGGAGAAGGTGCTCGCCGCCCGCCGGGCGGGGGTGCTGGAGGTGGTCCTGCCCGCCCACAACGCCCACGATCTGGAGGACATCCCGGCCGCGCTGCGCCGGGACCTCACCTTCACGTTCGTGGAGGAGGTGGGGGAGGTGTTGGAGGCGGCGCTGGAGCGTGCCTGAGCACGCCCCGGTCGGCGTCCAGCAGCACCTCGTCCCCGGTCCGGAACACGCGGGTCGCGCCCGGCAGGTCCACGACCGCCGGCAGGCCGTACTCCCGGGCGACGACCGCCCCGTGGGACAGGGTCCCGCCGATCTCGGTGGCCAGCCCGGCGGCGACGCAGAAGTAGGGGGTCCACCCCACATCCGTGAAGGGGACCACCAGGATCTCCCCCGGGCGCAGCGCCCGGGCCTCGGCCAGGGTGCGCACCACCCGCGCGCGGCCCCGCACCACGCCGCAGCTCACCGGGGTCCCCGCCAGGGAGGCCCCGTCTTCGGGGACGGCGTCGTCCTCATGGAGCGGCGTCGGGGGCCCGTGGCTCACCTTGGGGAAGTGGAGCTGCTGCTGCTGCCGGTGGACGCTCCGGCGCTGCCGGGCGCGCTGGACCAGCCCCGATGAGGGCGCCTCGACCAGGCGCTCCAGCTCCGCCAGGGTCAGGAACCAGACCAGCTCGGCCTCGGGCAGGCGCCCCTGGGCGACGAGCGTCCCGCTGAGCGCGGTGAAGCCCCGCTTGAGCGCGCGAACCTGACGGATGGCGAGGGACTTGCTGCGCTCCCGGCGGGAGATGGCGCGGCGGGCGACGGGCGCGAGCCGCTGCACCGCGGTCGGCG
Source organism: Alphaproteobacteria bacterium (assembly GCA_020632795.1). GTDB lineage: Bacteria > Myxococcota_A > UBA796 > UBA796 > CAJQPC01 > JACKEV01. The sequence goes on along the minus strand of JACKEV010000011.1, from coordinate 386,948 downwards.
CCTCAGCCACGCGCTCCGCGGCGGGCGTCGCGGGCGGCGGGGCTTGGGGGCGGCCTCGCAGGCGCGCCTGGATCGAGTCGACGAGGGGCAGCGGGTCCTCGGCCCAGTCCGCCGCCATCAGCTCCATCTCCTGCACGCAGCGGTGGCCGTGGCGCTCCAGGAGCTGCGCGAAGGCGGCCCCCGCGTCGCCGGTCTCCGGCCCCCTGAACCAGGCCAGGGCCTCCTCGGGCGGCCAGGCGGCGAAGCGCTCTGCGAGGCCCGGGGTCGCGCCCAGCGCCTCGCAGAGCGCCTCGATCGTCCGCACCAGCTCGGCGCCGTCCACGTCCTCCACCCGGGTCAGCAGCGCGGCCATGAGCGCGTGGTGCCGGGTCTCGGGCTCCGCGCCCCCGGTGAGGATGTTCAGCATGGTGTCGTTGAGGGTGCCCGAGGCCATCGAGGTCCGCAGGTGGGTGTCCCAGGTCTCCCGCATCACCCCGCGGGCGCGGGCGAGCCAGGCCGTCCACCCCGCGGCGTCCTGGGGGGGCCGCTGCGTGACGACCGCCCCCTCGGCCTCCCGGCGCCGCAGCCGCCGCTGCGCGCTCAGGATCAGGCGGACGTAGGTCAGCCCGTTCAGGAGCTTTCGTAGCAGGGGCACCCGCGGCAGGGTCGGGGCGGTGTCGAGGATCCGCCCGGCCAGGCTGATGTCCACCCCCTCCTTCGTGCCCCCCGGCAGCCCGGCGGCCATCCGGTAGGCGCTCGTCAGGTTGAAGAAGAGGTGCCCGGAGAAGAGGGACACGCAGCGGTGGTCGTCGCCGGTGTCGGGGAACACCCCCATCGTCTGGTAGATGGCCTGGAAGGCCTGCTCCAGGGAGCGCCCGACCACGTCCCAGGTCAAGGGGGTCATCGCGCCGGGCAGGATCTCGCCGGTGTTGTAGCGGGTGTAGAGGGTGTCGGGATCGGCCGCGGGCGTGTCCAGCTCGTCCATGGTCGCGTGGGAGAGGGTCGTGATGGGCCGGGCCTGGAGCCAGGACACCGCGCCGCTCGCGTCGATGGCCCACTCCATGTCCAGCGGTCCGCCGAAGGCCTCCGTCGCGCGCCGGGCGCCTTGAATGAGCTGGCGCAGCGCCTCGTCGGAGAGCAGGGGGGCGTCGCCGCGCAGCTCCACGCCGCGGGCCGCGCCGTCCGGGCCGAAGCGATAGCGGTCCGGGCGCTCCAGGCCCGCTACGAGCCCCTCGCCCAGGCCGGGGACGGCCTCGATCAGCGTGGCCGGGCTGCCGTCGGTGGGGTCTGCGGTGAACAGCACCCCCGCGACCTGCGCGTCGACGAGGCGCTGCACGACGACCGCCATGCCGCCAGCGGTCGCGGCGTAGGCCCGGACCCGCCCGGCGTCCGCGGAGCGCAGGCAGCGGTCGACGGCGGCGCGCACCGCCTCCGGGCCCCGCACCCCCAGCACCGTCTCGTACTGGCCGGCGAAGGAGGCCTCCGCGCCGTCCTCGTCCAGCGCGGACGAGCGGACGGCGAGGGGGCCACCGCCCAGGGCGGTGCAGCGGGCCTCCAGCCCGGGGGGCGGCGCCCCGACCCGGGCACCGAGGATCACGAAGCCCTCGGGCACCCGCAGGCCCGCCGCGGTCAGGCGGGCGAGGCCGCGGGCCTTGCCGCCGGCCTCGGGGCGGTCGGCGTCGGCCAGGGGGAGGAGGCGGACGGTCGGGCGGCTCATGAGGCGCTCCGTCGTGGGGCGTCATCGGCTTGGATGCGCGCGCGCAGCGGCACCTCGGTCAGCACGGCACCCAGCACCAGCGCGACGAGCGCCACCCCCGCCGACAGGAGCAGCGCCTCGGTGATGCCCTCAGCCAGGGCCGCCCGCGCGGCCGCGCTCAGGGCCTCCGGCGCGTCCGTCGTCGCCACGCGCCGCTCCAGGAGCGCGCCGAACGCCGCGACGCCGACGATCCCGCCCACGCTGCGGGCGAACTTGCCCAGGGAGGTCACCGCCCCCAGCTCGCGGTGGGGGACCGCGTTCTGGGCCGCCAGCACCAGGGTCGGCAGGGTCAGCCCCACGCCGAAGCCGAGCAGGCCGAGCCACGCGATCACGCCCGCCAGCGCGGAGGTCGGCTGCATCGCCGAGAGCCGCCAAAGGCCCAGCGCCAGCGCGCCGAGCCCCGCGAGCACCACGGGGCGGTACCGCCCGGTGCGGGTGACCGACAGCCCACCGAGCACGCTGCCCGCGACCAGGCTCAGGACCATCGGCGTCATCACCAACCCCGCCGGGGTGGCCTCCATGCCCCGCACCGCCTGCATGTAGAGCGGCGTGTAGATGGAGCTGGCGTACAGCGCGACGCTGGTGAGGCACGCGATCGCCGCGCTGAGCACCACCACGCGGTTCCGCCACAGCGAGGGGACCAGGATCGGCGCGGCGGCCCGCCGCTCCACCACCATCAGGGCGGCGGTCGCCGCGGCGGCCACCCCGACCAGGGCGCCGGTCAGCGCTGGGGGGTGACCCCCGCCCACCCGGCTGATCGCGACCAGGGCGGGGAGCAGGGCCAGCAACAGCAAGGCCATCCCCGGCAGGTCCAGGCGCACGCCCTGCTGGCGCGGGATCCGGGGCAGCAGGCGCCACAGCAGCGCGAAGGTGAGGGCGCAGAACGGCAGGTTCACCAGGAAGGCCCAGCGCCACCCCAGCGTGTCGGTGATCACCCCCCCGGCGACCGGCCCCAGCACGCTGGCGAGGCCGTACACCCCGCTCATCATGCCGTTGTACCGCCCCAGCTCGGCCGGGGGATAGAGGTCCCCGAGCACCGCGTAGGCGTTTGCGGTGAGCACGCCCGCCCCCAGCCCCTGCGCCGCGCGCGCCCCGACCAGCACCTCCATGCTGGCCGAGAGCCCCGCGACCAGCGAGCCCGCCGCGAACAGGACGACCCCGGCGAGCAGCAGGGGGCGGCGCCCGTAGAGGTCGCCCAGCCGCCCGGCGATGAGCACCGTCGCGGTCACCGCCACGAGGTACGCCGTGAACACCCAGGCGTACAGGCTCAGCCCGCCCAGCTCCGCGATGACCCTGGGCAGGGCGGTCCCGACGATGGTCTGGTCCATCGCCGAGAGCAGCATGGCCACGACCGCCGCGCCCAGGACGGCCCGCCGACGACCGGGGGTGAGCTGGACGGGCTCGGAGGTCGTCGAGGCAGCGGACACGCGGGCGGCTCCTGGAGCCCCGCGCGGAGAACCACCACGCGCGGCGACCGGGTTGACCGTCTACCGTCACACATCCGGCCGCACTCTGTCACCCTTCCCATGAGGAAGGCGGGTTGCCCCGGTCAGGCCGTGACCGCGCCGTCGTCCTCGGGTGGCAGGTCGTCGGCGCTCAGGTCGGCCTCCTTCGACACCCGGTCCTGCCAGAACTGCTGGATGAAGAAGGCGATGACCCCGACGACGATCCCCATGTCTGCGACGTTGAAGCTGGGATATTCGGCGGTGCCGAACTTCGCCTTGAGCCAGGCGGAGACCTCGGGGTGCTCGGTGTAGAAGCGCAGGAAGTCGATGACCTCACCCTGGTAGGCCCGGTCGATGGCGTTGCCGATGGCCCCGCCCGCGATCAGGCCCAGCATGGTGGGCACGAAGCGCTCCCTGGCCGGCAGCTTCCACACCATCCAGCCGATGGCGCCCAGGGCGACGAGGGTGAAGACGAAGAAGATGTGCAGCCGGAAGTCCGAGCCGCCCAGCACCCCGCCGACCGCGCCCTTGTTGCGGTAGTGGACGATCTGGAAGAAGCCGTCGATCACGGTGATCGATCCGCGCCACAGCTCGATGTTGTTGTTGATCCAGAGCTTGGTGGCCTGGTCGAGCAGCACCACCAGCGCGCAGGTGATCAGGAAGTAGCGGGTCCGGGCCGACACAGAGATCTCCACCGTGATGAGCCAATATGACTACTAACGGCGGGGGTGGACTATTTCACCCCATCTCCCCGGCAGTCTTCGGCGCGCCGGGTGTTGCAGATGCGCCCCTCGGTCACCGGGGAGATGCCGCCCTCGGCGGCCTGGAGGTCCTCGACGATCAGCTCCTTGAGGTCCTTGCCCTCGGCGAGCGGCTTGAGGTCTTCCAGCATGGTGTAGCCGTCGCCGCCGCCAGCGTTGTAGACGCCCACGACGATCTTGTAGGTCTGCTCGGCCTCCACGGGCACCCGGCCGGCCTCGGTGGTGAGGGACAGCTCGGTGGCTGTGCCCGCGACCGGGTCGTGCACGAAGCGGATCCCGGAGACCTGGAGCCAGTGGCCGCTGCCGGCCCACTGGGAGATGCTGTGGTCGAGCATCTGCTGGAGCGTGGCGCCGTCGACCTCCAGCAGGACCAGCCCGGCGGGGAAGGCGAACAGCGTCTCGATGTGCCGGCGGGTGACGTCGCTGTCGGCGGCGATGTCGGCGTTCAGCCGCAGGCTGCCCGAGTTGATCAGCGCCGCCTGGGCGCCCTGCGTGAGGTACGCCTCCCGGGCCAGGTCCGCGACGTAGTCGCCCAGGGAGGTCTCGTACTTGCGGATCTCGACCTCCTCGCCCACGAGCACGGTGTTGGTGTGGCCCAGGGCGACGTCCAGGCAGCCGTCCTCCAGCCCGGCCTCGGCGCAGAACGCGGCCTGGTGCTTCGCCAGCCACGCGTCCACCGTCGCGGTGACGGCGGGGTCGGGGGCGGGGCCGCTCTCGTCCAGCTGCACCAGCTCGTGGCTCACGTCCCAGCCGGCCTCGCCCTCGGTCAGCGTCACGACCTCCGCGCTGCGGGCGTCGGCGTCGGCCTTGACCACCCAGCGCCCCGCGCCCTGGGCGGCCTGGGCGTCGTGCTCGTGGCCGCCCATCACCAAGTCAGGCCCCTCGTCGGCCAGGGCCTCCAGCATGGCGACGTCCTCGCCCACGGTCTGGTGGGTGATGGCGATGACCACCTCCGCGCCCTGGTCCCGCAGGCTGGCGGTCGCGGCGCGGGCGGCCTCGGTGGCGTCGCTGATGTCGGCGATGTAGGCGACCTCGTCCTCCAGGGGGAGGGTGAGGCCGAACAGGCCGACCGACACCCCGCCGATCTCGACGACGCGGGTGCCCTGGAGCATCGGCGCTGCAGGGGCCTCGCCGCCCTCGCAGTCCTGGAAGGTGACGTTGCTGGTCAGCCAGGCGAACTGGGACTGCTCCAGCCGGGCGTCGACGTTGGCGGCGTCCTCGCAGTCGCCCTTGTCGAACTCGTGGTTGCCGAAGGTGACGAACAGGCGCTCGTCGACCGCCTCGGGGTCGCCGTCGAGCTGGTTGAGCACGTCGACCATCTGCTCGCCGCCGTACATGCGGGACTGGAGCGAGGGGTAGAAGAAGTCCCCCGCGCCGGTGACCAGCAGGTCGGGGGACTCGGCCTCGAGCTGTGTGCGCAGGCCCCGGACCCGGGCCAGCCCGCCGGCCTCCGGGAAGCCCTCGATGCGGTAGACGTCGTTGAAGCCCAGCACGCGGAAGGAGCGGGCCTCGACGACGGGCTCCTCGGGCGGGGACTTGGAGCCCCCGGTGCAGGCAGGCAGGAGCAGGGCGGGGAGCAGCAGACGCAGGGACACGGGCACCTCGGGGTTGGTGGGCGCGAGGATACCGTGCATCGGGCGCGCTCTTGCCGAGCCTTGACCCGCCAACGGCGCGAACCGCGATATCCTGGAGGGGATGACACCCGCCCGCACTGCCACGCTGCTCGCCCTCTCTCTGTCCGCGTCCTGCACGACCCTCCAGCAGCAGGTCGCGCTCAACGACTCCCTGGACCGCGAGATCAAGGCCGTCCGCATGGAGAACGAGCGCCTCACCGAGCAGCTCGCCACCTGCGACGACGGGCCGGGCCCCCCCAGCCTGCTCTACACCGAGCTTCGCCAGGTCTTCCCCGGGGATGAGGTCGTGGTGGAGCGCGACGGCGACACCACGGTGGTGCGGGTGCCGGGCAGCGTGCTGTTCGCGACCAACTCGGTGCGGGTGCGCGCCGAGTCCGCGATGGTGCTGGACCTGCTGTCCACAGCGCTGAACCTGCACACCGACCATCAGGTGCATGTGCTCGTCCACACCTCCGACGCCGCGCCCTCGTCCACCCTGCGCAAGCGCTACCCCACCAACTGGGACCTGTCCGTCGCCCGCGCGGTGGCGGTGGCCCGCACCCTCATCGACGACTACGGCGTCGCGCCCGATCGCTTCATCGTGATGGGGCAGGGGGAGTTCGCCCCCCTGGCCGACAACAGCACCCCGGAGGGCCGCGAGGCCAACCAACGCGTCGAGTTCCACCTCGTCCCCATGGAGGAGACCCCATGACCCCGCGCCTCCCCCTGCTCGCGCTGCTGGCCGCGCTCGCGGCCGTGACCTCCTGCTCCGGCCGCGACGAGCAGGTCGACTCCAACGACAACACCGACATCTGCGGCGACATCGACGGCGACGGCACCGACACCGGCGACGTGCCCAACCTGCTGGGCAACTGGACCTCGGACTTCGGCGCCAACCTGTTCCGCTCCGACTGCGGGCTGGAGGGCTTCAACGCCGGCTCCGAGACCTTCATCGACGGCGCGATGGAGGTGCGCGGCCGCATCCCCAACCAGCTCTACGTCGTCTTCGGCAACGAGGAGGACGAGCGCTTCTTCGGCCTGGTCTCCAACAACGGCGGGGTCAGCTTCTCGGGCATCCACGAGGACACGCTCGGCACGATGTACGGTGCTTTCGGGGGCCTGAGCTACTACGACACCTACCGCAACCGGACCGTGATGGAGGGCTTCGCCTTCATCGGCGTCGACGTGGACGGCGACGGCACCATCGACTGCTCGGGGCGCGGGGAGTGGACGGCCTACAAGTCCGGAGCCTAGGAGGCGACTGCTGAGCGGGGCGCTGTTCCCCGTTCAGGTTGCGCCTCTGAGCAGGTTACACTAGCCTGCTGGCTCGGGAGTAGGATTGGCCAACGCTGCGCTCGCCCGCCTCGTCGCGGCCTACGACGCGGAGTTCCGGACACGCATGACGGCCACACCGGACGAGGTGGCCGACGGGGTGTCCTGTCTTCAGCGCGCCCGCGCGCTGGAGGCTCCAGCGCAGGATCTGCTCGACACGCTGCTGCTCGCCTGCGGCGCCGGCCAGCCGGTGGAGCCGCGCTTCCGCCCTCGAATCGAGGCGGTCGGCGAGTCGCTCTGGCTGGCGGGCTTCCTGCTCCCCCGCACCGCCCCCAGCGCGGGCGCCACCGTCGACCCGCGCTACTACGCGGCGTCCTGCCGGGTGAACCCGGGCCTTCGGCGGCGCCGGCCCTTCTCCAGCGCGCTGCCCCGCCCCGAGCGCGCCCTCCAGCCCCAGTTCCCCCCGGCGGACGCCACCTGGGACGCGGTGGTCATCGCCGCCGCGCTGGAGGCCACGCCCCCCAGCCTCAACCGCGACGGCTCGCTGCGCAAGGACCAGCTCCGCCGCCTGCTGGACCGCCTGGGCGCCGACACCGACCGCTGGTCCCTGGCGCTGTCCTACGCCCGAAGCGTGGGGCTGGCCCGCCCCGCTGCCGGGCGACTGTATGGGTTCCCGGAGACCCGCCCCCGGGCCCTGGTCGACCCGGTGGGGGTCCTGTCCGCCGAGCAGGTGTCCGCCGGGCGGGCCCTGCTGCGCATGGTGGACGAGGACTGGGTGTCCCTGGACGGCCTCTCCGAGCTGCTGCGGACCCGCGCCCGGGACGTGCTCTGCTCCCCCGAGCCTCGCCAGCGCGCCTACGCCGACCACCCGGGCCACCCCTTCGACGACGAGAGCTGGACCCGGATCGAGGAGCCGCTGATCCGGCAGGTCGCCGACGTCTTCCACCGGACCCGGGTGTGGGACGGGGTGCGCGACGCCCACGGCCTGGTGGCGGTGCGGCGGCCGGGCTCGACCCCGCAGCTCCCGCCGGGCTTCATGCTCACCCCGGACCTCGACATCCTGGTGGGCGCGGGCGAGCTGCCCACCGCCGACTACGGGCGGCTGTGCCGGATGGCGCCCTACGTCACCGGCGACCGGGTGCACCGCCACAAGCTGACCCGCGAGGGCGTCGCGGCGGACCTCGCCTCCGGCTACGACGACCCGCTGACCTTCCTGGGCCAGCACTCCCGCACCGGGGTGCCCGGCTCGGTCCGCCAGTCGGTTGAGCTGTGGGCCCGCTCCGCCGAGCGCCTCACCCTGTTCACCGGGGTCACCGTGGTGGAGCAGGACGGCGCGCTCAAGCAGGTGACCACCCCACCCGAGGGCGGCCGGATCATCGACTACGGCGGCGACGCCCCGCCCCCCGCCATGTTCGAGATGATCGACGGCGAGATCCGCGTCCCCATCGGCCGGGACGCCCTGTCCGTGCGCGCGGCGGTGTCCCGGGTCGGGACCCTCAAGGGCCGCGACGACCACGCCTGGCGCTACGCCCTGACCCCCCGGCCCGGCTACGACCAGGAGGTGCTGCTGGAGACCCTGCGGCGCCTGCACCCCGACGGCGAGCTGCCCGGGGAGATGGAGGCCGCCGTGCTCGCGGTCCACGGGCTGCCGGCCTGCACCGTCGAGGAGGCCGTGGTGATCCACCTCCCGGAGCGCGCCGCGGGGGCGCTGCGCCGGGATCGCGTCGCGGCGCAGATGCTGCAACGCAGCATCGCCCCGACCCAGTGCATCGTCAGCCGGACGGATCTGCCGGCCCTTCGAAAGCGCTTCGCAGAGCTTGGGATCGAGGTGGAGGCGTAGTCCCTTCACCGGGTAGACTGCGCTCCCGGAATGGAGGTACGCCATGCGCAGCCTGGCTCTGCTCGCCCTCGTCGCCTGCAAGGACGACGCGCCCACCGACGACTCCACGACCGCCGACGACTCCGGCGTCGTGGACACCCAGCCCCAGCGGTGCGGCACCGCCCTGCCCGAGGTCCCCGAGGGCGCGGTCGTGCTCAGCCACACCAGCACGCCGGGATCCCTCACCGTCAGCGACTTCACCTGGGAGCCCGACGGCCAGAACCACGTCCGTGACCTGCGGCTGAACCAGTCCGCCCGCTTCACGCTGGAGCGCCCCGCCCGGGTGCTCGGCTTCGCCGTCCAGTTCGCCCTGCTGCCCGAGGACGCCGAGGAGCGGGAGATCGCCGCCTCCCTCAACGCCGACTTCGGCTACAACGGCTTCGACTTCTGGCCCGAGGCGCCGCTGTGGCAGGGCACCCGCTGCCTGGGCGAGATCACCGAGGGCGAGTGGGTGACCTACGGCTTCGAGGAGCCCGTGGAGATCACCCACCCGGGCCTCGTCTACGTCACCCACCAGCGGGACGGCATGGCCGACCCCGCCGTGCTCATCGCCACCGACGACAACGGCGACTGCGGGACCTTCGACAACTGCCACGCCTCGCTCAACCTGCCCGACGTGCGCACCCCCATCCTCTCCGGCACCCAGTACTACTTCTGGAACGGCCTCAGCTCGTCGCTCCAGTACGACTTCAAGATGGAGCTGTACGTCGAGTACACCGACGAGGCGGGCGACACCCTGTTCCACGACGCCACCGGCGGCGTGAGCCCCTCCAACCGCATGTCCTGGGGGGACTACGACCACGACGGCGACGACGACCTGCTCGTGGCGGGCCTGCGGCTCTACGAGAACGACGGCGCCGGCAACTTCACCGACGTCACCGCGGCGGCGGGGCTGTCCGGGCTCTCGGCGACCAGCGGCGGGGTGTGGGGCGACTACGACAACGACGGCTGCCTCGATCTCTTCGCCTTCGCCGAGAGCTACACCGCCTCCGACGCCCTGCTCAAGAGCAACTGCGACGGCACGTTCAGCGACGTCACCGACGTCTCGGGCATCGCCGACGTGCAGGACTACAACCTCTGCAACGGCGACACCACCCGGGACCGCACCCCCACCCCCGCCGCCGCCTGGTGGGACATCGACAACGACGGGCTGCTGGACCTGGCCCTGGCCAACTTCATCTGCTGGGACAACTACACCTATTACAAGGACACGTTCTTCCACAACGAGGGCGACGGCTCCTTCACGGAGTGGACCGGGACCCACGGCTTCTCCATCGCCCGGCAGGCCAGCCGCGGGGTCGCCCCCATCGACCACGATCAGGACGGCGACGTCGACCTGTTCATCAACAACTACGTGCTCCAGCGCAACCTGTTCTACGAGAACAACGGCGACGGCACGGTCTCCGAGCGGGCGGCCCAGATCGGCATCGGCGGGCACCAGGACCTCGGCAGCGGCTACTACGGCCACACCATCGGCGCGGCCTGGGGGGACGTGAACAACGACGGCCAGTTCGACCTGATCTCGGCGAACCTGGCCCACCCCCGGTTCTGGGACTTCTCCAACAAGTCCCAGGTGCTGCTGAGCGACGGCGACGGCACCTACACCGACCTCGGCGGGGACTGGAGCGACCCGCTGCACAACCCCACCGGGCTGCGCTATCAGGAGACCTACTCGGTGCCGGTGCTGGCGGACTTCAACAACGACGGCAACCTGGACCTGGCCATCAGCGCGGTCTACGACGGCCGCCCCACCGACTTCTACTGGGGCGTGGGCGACGGCACCTTCACCCTGGACGCCTGGCGGTCGGGCATCACCACCCGGAACGGCTGGGGCATGGCGGTGGCGGACTTCGACCAGGACGGCGACCCCGACCTGGCCACCCGCGACGAGGTGCTGCGCAACGACCAGACCGAGGGGGGGCACTGGCTGCAGGTGCGCGCCATCGGCGGGGTCCACAGCAACTGGGGCGGCTACGGGGCCACGGTGCGGGCCCGGGTCGGGGACACGACGGTTGTGCGCCACGTCCAGGGCGGCAGCGGCCAGGGCAACCAGGACAGCGCCACGGTGCACTTCGGGCTCGGGGACGTCACCACGGTGGACGCGCTGGAGGTCGACTACCCCGGCGGCGGCACGGTGACCTTCGACGGGCCCTTCGACGCCGACCAGAAGGTCTGGGTGTTCGAGGCCGGCGACACACACCTGGGCTGGGCGCCGCCGGAGCGGTAGGTCAGGCCCCCGGCCGCCCGGCGCGCCGCTGCTCCTCGGGGGGGTAGGGGCAGTGGCGGCAGCCGTTGCCACAGCAGTGGCCCCGGGCGGCGAGCTTGTGGGCGGTCATCACCCACAGCCCGGTCCGGGGGCAGCGGTAGAAGGCCTCGCCTCGGGACGAGGCCCGGTCGTGGGCCGCGCGCATGTCTTCCGTGAGGCCGATCACAGGCCGATCCCGGTGAAGAGGTACGCTGCGCCCGCGTCCTCGCCGCCGGTGTCGTGGCTGCTCGCACCGATGAGCAGGCCCTGGGCGCCTCCGCCGCCGATGTCTCCGGTGAACACCGCCCAGCTCCCCAGGAAGTCGCCCGCGCCCTCACCCCGGTAGATGAGGTCCGCGTCCCCGGCGCTGATCGTGCCGCTGGCGGTCGCGCGGAAGAGGTAGGCCGCCCCCGCGTCGTCGTCCCCGGAGCGGTTGGCGGTCACCACCACGCTGATGACGCCGTCGCCGTCGAGGTCGGCGGCGTCCACCACCGCGCCGAGCTGGTCGGCCTCGGCCTCCGCCTGGATGACCGCGTCGGCCATGTCCCGGGCGACCCCACCGGCGTCCAGGGGCCCCCGGATGAGGTAGACCTCGCCGCCGTCCCCGGCGGTCACCGCGCCGATGAGCACGTCGCCGTGGCCGTCGCCGTCCACGTCGCCGGTGCCTGCGATGGCCGAGCCGAGCTGATCGCCCTCGCCCGAGCCGGTGATCTTCGCGTCCACGTCGGACAGGTCCACCGTGCCGCTGGGCGGCCCCGGCACGATGTAGACCGCGCCCGCGGAGGAGCCCGCCGAGGACTGCTGGCGGGTGGCCACCATGACCTCGGCGATGCCGCTGCCGTCGAGGTCCCCGGCGCTGGCGACCCGCGTGCCCACCTGGTCGTCGGGCTCCTCGCCCACGAGGATCGCGGCGGCGGCGGCCAGGGAGCCCTCGCCGCTGATCGGCCCGGTGTACACGTAGGCCGCGCCGGCGTCCACGCCGCCCAGGTCGTTGAAGTAGGCCCCCACCACCAGATCCTCGCTGCCGTCCCCGTCGATGTCCCCCAGCGACGCCAGCGAGGTGCCGGCCCGGTCGCCCGCCGAGGCCCCCAGCAGCATCGCCGAGGTGTTGGCCGGGGTGAGGCTGCCCGGGGTCAGCGGCCCCGACAGCACGTAGAGCGCCCCCGCGCGTTCGCCCCCGGTGGAGTCCTTGTGCGCCGAGACGACCAGGTCCGTGACCGTGTCGCCGTTGACGTCCGCCCCCACGATGGCCCGGCCCACCTGGTTGCCGCCGATGCCCTGGAAGATGACGTCCGCGTCCGCCAGGGAGGAGCGCCCCTCCGGCGGCAGGTCCAGCCACACGTACACGAAGCCGTCGGGGCTGAGGATGTGGCTGGACTCCTGGGTCGCCCCCACCGCGAGGTCGTCCAGCCCGTCGTTGTCGAGGTCCCCGGGGGCCGCCAGGGAGATGCCGGCGCGCGCGTAGGCGTCGGGGCCGTCCAGGATGGCGTCCGCCAGGGCCGGGTCGGAGACGCAGGTCTCGTCCCCGCCCTGGCAGTCGTTGTCCAGCCCGTCGTCGCAGATCTCCCGCGCGCTCGGGTACACCGTCGGCGCGTTGTCGTCGCAGTCGCCGTTCGCCTCCACGAAGCCGGGGGGCCGGCTGCAGGCCTCGACGCTGCCGGCGTCCTGGCCGTAGCCGTCGCCGTCGTCGTCGGGCCAGAACTGCGTGAGGTCGCCGGTGACGTCGTCGTCCTCATCGTCGATGAAGGCGTCGCAGTCGTTGTCCACCCCGTCGCACACCTCGTCGGCGCCGGGGTGGATGGTCGCGTCGGCGTCGTCGCAGTCCACGTCGGCGGTGTAGCCGTCGGCGTCCTGGTCCACCGTGGGGTCCCCGGAGTCATCGGGGACCGCCGTGTCGTCGGTGGGGGTGGTCTCATCCTTGCAGCCTGTCGCGGCGATCAACGCCAGCGCGCACAGCCAGCGGCTCGTCATCGGGCCTCCTGCGGTCATGTCCTCCCCAGCGTAGATGGGCCCCCAGGGACCGGCAAGCGGGCATGTTGTCAGGCTTCGGTCGCGACCTCCTCGATGGCGGCGAGGACCTCCTTGCTCGGCACGATCTGCTTGAACCCGACCACCTTTCCGGCGAAGCCCTCCAGCCCGTCCTTGGCCCCCTCCATCTTCGAGGACACCGCCAGCACGAGGTTGCCGGGGCCGTGGGCCTTGAGCAGCGTCAGCCGCGACTTGAGCCAGCTCTTGCGCCAGAAGCCCACGATCTCCAGGTGGGCGACCCGCCCGTCCTTTCGGAAGGTGAAGTCGGGGCACACCACGGCCTGTCCGCCCAGGTTCAGGGCCACGCCCTCGCGCTGCATCGCCCAGCCGCTCTCCAGGGCCTCGAAGCGCTCGGCGAACCACTCCTCGGCGCGGGTCATGTAGGCGCCCCGGTCGGGCACGTGGGAGCGCAGGCCCATGCCCGAGTGCAGGTTCATGGTCTTGCGCAGGTTGCGCCGTCCCCAGCGCAGGTTCGCGGAGAGCTGCCAGGGGCAGGTCTGGAGCAGCAGGGTGGGGAACCAGTTGGCCAGCCCCATGCCGTAGCGGGTGGAGAAGCGCAGCAGGGACACCGGGCCGTCGAGGGTCAGGACGTGGCCGCCCTCCACCGGCCGGATGCGGTACATCAGCCCGTGAAAGCGCACCGCCCGGAAGAGCTGCTGGAGCCGCTCGGGCTCGGGCTCCCGCAGGACGACCTTCATCTCCTCGCAGCGCAGCAGGCAGGCCTGCACCAGCGCCACGTTGTAGCGGTGCATCAGCCACGCGCCGGACTTCACGTCCAGCGCGGTGATCTGCTGCTCGGCCTTGCGGTCGGAGAACAGCACCCGGCGCAGGGCGGGCGCGGGGACCCCCAGCTCCTCGGAGAGCGCCGCGTAGGCCCCGGCGGCGGCCTGGCGGGACGGCGCGGCCCCCACCGCCTCGAACAGCCGGCGGCGCAGCTCGGCGGGGGGCAGCGGGGCCTCGATCTCGAAGGTGGCGTTGTCCTCCAGCACCTTGGCCAGCCCGTTGGTGAGCTTGTGGTCGGTGCCGTCGCCGATCAGCTCCTTGACCTCATCCTGGAGCTGGCCTCGGGTCCAGCCCTTGTCCAGGCCCTCCCGGTAGAGGGCCACCAGCTCGTCGGCCCGCTCCCGCAGGCGCTCCTTCTCGGGGTCGATGAACGAGGGGTGGAGGTCCGCGCGCTGGATCCGCACGCGCAGCAGGTCGCCCGTCAGCATGCCGGGTCACTCCGTGACGATGGCGTAGAACATCTCCGCGATCGCCGCGTGACCCTCGGGGCTGGGGTGGATGCAGGTGAGGTCGAACCACAGCTCGGCGGAGGGTTCGCGATAACACCGGTTGTTGGGATCGTCGCGGTCGTAGCCGTGGCCGCAGAACGACTCGTTGAGGAAGAGCATGTCCACGCCGTACTCGGTGGCGATGGCCATGTACTCCTCCTGGGCCCACTGGATCATCTCGAACCAGGCGGGGTCGGTCATCACCCCGAACCCGGCGAACTCCGCCCCGGGGCAGGTGGTGAAGTCGCCGGTGCCGTCGGTGTACTCGTAGAGGTTGGCGAAGACCACGTACACGCCGTTGGGGAAGCGGCCCGGCTCGGTCAGCCACTCCACGGCCTCACGCATCAGCTCCATGAATTCGAAGGTCTGGGCCCAGAGGTCCTCCACGGGCTCGCCGTCGATGAAGCCCTGGGTCAGGTTGAAGAGATCGTTGCCCCCCGCCGTCATCACCACCAGGGTGGCCTTGTCCCGCTGATCCTCGGGGATGCAGTCGACGATCTGGTCGTGGTCCTGCATCAGGTCGTCGGTGCGGGCGCCCCACTTGGCGCAGGAGGCAAAGTCGCCGTCCTCCATGATGAGGCTGGTGCCGTCGATGATGTTGACGCCCTTCCACAGCCAGCTCGGCGCGTCCAGGCCGTACTCGGCCGCCAGCATGTCCGCGAGCACGCTGCGGTAGAACTGATCGTCGGGGGTCGGCGGGGAGCCCACGGTGATGGAGTCCCCCACGAAGACCACCCGCTCGATGTCGAGGACGTCCTGGTGGTTGGTGCCTACGCAGTGGCTGCCCAGGGTGGGCTCGAACTGCGCGTAGTCAGGGTCGTACCAGCCCTCGTCGCCGTAGGTGGGCCAGAAGCACTCCTGGAAGGCGTCGGGCTCCGGGGGGCTGGTGTCCTCGGGCGGGGTGGTGTCCTCGGGGGGCGAGGTGTCCTCGGGGGGCGAGGTGTCCTCGGGCGGGGTGGTGTCCTCGGGGGGCTCGCCCGTGTCCTCGGGGGTCTCGGCGGGCCCGGTGTCGGTGGGGGTCTCGTCGGCCTTCTGAGGGGCGGGCTCCGCGCAGCCGACGGCGAGAAGCAGGGGAAGGAAGAGGCGTCTCATGTGCTCTTTCGCGTGGTGGGGGTAGCGGATCCACTATACCCCCGGGCCGCCACGCCGGGCGTAAAAGCGAGGTAGAGGGAGGTGGATTACATTTGAACGCCGAAGTTGACGGAGTGGCCATGAGCACCACCAGCGCCGGACGTCGCCGCACGACCCGGGACCGCCAGAGAGAAGAGACCCGCGAGCGGGTGTTCAACGCTGCCCTGGAGGTGTTCCGCCGCGAGGGCCTGTCCGACGCCCGCATCGAGGACATCGCTGAGGCCGCCGGGGTCAGCCGGGGCACCTTCTACTTCCACTTCCCCAAGCGCGAGGACGTGCTGTTCGAGTTGCTGCGCCGCAGCCAGGGCGACCTCGCCGACCGGCTGGACGGGCTCCCCGCGGGCACCCCCATCCGCGACGTGCTGCTCACGGTCTCCCACCACATGGCCGACCGCTGGGAGTCCGATCCCATGCTGCTCATCGAGATGGGCCGGGTCGCCCTGGGCCGCGCCCGCGGCGACCTGCAGGTGCAGGCCGACCAGCACCCCGGGCTGGCCGCGCTGCTGCCCCGCTTCGCCTCGGGGATCGAGCGCGGCGAATTGGACACCCTGCTGCCGCCGGCCCTGCTGGCCAGCTTCTTCCTGATCAACATCTTCGCCGCCTCCATGGCCTGGGCCCAGCACCGCGCCGGCCCGCTGCGCCAGGTGCTCGACCCGGTGGTGGTGTTCTTCCTGCGGGGCGCGGCGCGCCCGGACGCGGCGCCGACCGCCTGATGCCGAGGCGCCTCTCCGCCGACCCCGAGGTCCTGGACTCCATCGTCCGTCGGCTGGAGGAGCTGGTCCTCGCCCACAGCGGGGCCGACCCCTTCGAGGACATCTTCCGGTTGATCCTGGCGAAGCTCCACCTGGAGCGCGCCGGGGTCGCGGGGCTGGGCGACCCCTGGGCGGCGCTGGCCGGGGCGGCCGCGCGCTGGCCGGCCCTGCTGGAGCGGGGCGTGACCTTCGGCCTGCCCCCCGCCGCCTGCGAGGCCTGCGCCGCCCTGCTCGCCCCGCTCACCCTGGGGGAGGAGGGCGTCGAGGTGCTCGATGCCCTGTTCGAGTCGGTCACCAACCAGCTCGCCAAGGGCAACAAGGGCCAGTTCTTCACCCCCCGTCAGGTCATCGAAGCCTGCGTGCGGATCGCGGATCCCCAGCCCGGGGAGCGGGTCCTGGACCCCGCCTGCGGCTCGGGGGGCTTCCTGGTCGAGGCCCTGCGCCGCCAGCCGCAGGCGCGGGTGAGTGGGGTGGACTTCGACGGCCGGGCCGCCCGGGTCGCCCGCGCGCTCCTGACGGTCTCCGGGGTGGAGGCCCCCGACGTCCTCTGCGCCGACGCCCTGGGGCCGCTGCCCGACCTGGGCGCAGTCGACCTCATCCTCACCAACCCGCCCTTCGCCGGGGAGGTGCTGGACGCCGCGGTGCTCGACGGCTTCGCTCTGGCGGACGTCTCCCGGCGGGTGGAGCGGGACGTGCTCTTCCTGGAGCGCTGCGTGCAGCTCCTCCGGCCCGGCGGGCGCCTCGCCATCGTGCTGCCCCACAACAAGGTCGGCTCAGCGGGCTGGGCCTACGCCCGGCGCTGGCTGCTCCAGCGGGTCCGGGTCACCGCCGTGCTCGGGCTGCCCCGGGACACCTTCCTGCCCCACACCAGCCAGAAGACCGCCGTGATCTTCGGGGTCAAGCGCCCGAGGCCGCTGCAGGAGCTGCCCGACGAGCCGGTGCGCTTCCTCATCTCCGAGCGGGTGGGCAAGGACAAGCGGGGGCGCCCGGTGTGGCGGGCCGACGCGCGCAGCGGCACCCTGTGGGACGACCTCGACCACGACCTCGCGCCGCTCGTCCTTCCGACGCCCCCGGCGGGCGCGCTCTTCAGCGAGGTGGGCCTCCACGATCTCGATGAGGGCGACGTCCTTGCGCCCGGGCGCTACGACCCGCGCCGCCGCACGGGGCGAGGGGGGGTGCCGCTGCTCGAGCTGGCTCGGCTGGTGACCGACGCGGTGAGCCGCCGAAACGGGGACGCCGAGGCCCGCTACGTGGTCCTGGACACCGGGCACGCTGGCGAGGGCCTGGTCCTCCACCCCCGGGCCCCGGTGCCCCTCGCCGAGATCGGCAGCCCCAAGCGGGTGTTCGCCCCCGGGGACGTGCTGCTCTCCCGGCTGCGGCCCTACCTGCGGCAGGTCGCGTGGCTGGACGAGGGCCTGTTCCCGGAGGGCGCGCAGGTGGTCGGCAGCCCCGAGTTCTACACCCTGCGCAGCGTGGACGACCGCTCGGTGGCCTTCCTGGTGCCCTGGCTGTTGTCGGACCCGGTCCAGGCGGTGCTCGCGGCGGCCCAGGAGGGCGGACACCACCCCCGGGTGCCCGCCACCCTGCTGGAGGGCCTGCGGGTGCCCGAGGCCCTGGTCGCCCGGCGGGATGCGGTGAGCGCGGCGGTGGAGCAGGCGGTGCGCGGCGCGCGGGCGGCGGTGGACCAGCTCGCGGGCTTGCGGGAGGGGGTCGGGGCGCCGGTCCAGGTTACGGGACCCTGAGACGTTGAGGCCGTCGATGCTCTTCTTCCTCCTCCTGTTCGCAGCCAGCGGGCCGCCCCAGGTGCCCGACGGCGCCGTGCTCCGCCCCACGTTCACCGTCGACCGCATCCTGGAGTACAGCGCCGGCACGGCTTTCGTCACCGAGCTGGACGGCCAGCCCCTCGTGCTCTCCGCGCTGCACCTGTTCGGGCCCGCCGCGGGCCTCACCCGGCAGTTCAGTGCCGCCGAGCTGCCCGGCCGCACCCGCCTGGTGGGGCGCGACGCCTTCACCAACAAGAAGGTGGTCGTCACCGCGGACCAGCGCCCGCTCCCGCTCGCCTACCCCTGGGCGGACGACGTGGGCGGTGACATCGTCGCCTTCGACCTCACCGTGGACGAGAAGGGCCGCGCCGGGGGCCGCAAGCCCGTCGCGCCGCTGCCGCTGGGGGACGCCTGCCCCGAGGTCGGGGCGCCGGTGTGGCTCGCCGCCCGGGCGGCCGGGGCCGGCGCCGCGGACCGCGTCCACCCCGCCACGGTCGTCGCCTGCGACCCGGTGACCCTGAGCTATGCCTTCGGCAGCGCCACCCTCCAGCTCCAGGCCACCAGCGGCGCGCCGATCCTGGACCGCGAGGGGCGGGTGGTCGGCCTGCACCTCGGCGGGCTCACCGACGGCGCCGAGGTCGTGGGCATGGCCATGTCCGCGCCCTCCATCCAGGCCCACCTGCGGGGGCAGCCCCTGCCGCTGCCGCCCTCGCCCTGGCCTCCCTCCGAGGCCGGCTGGCCGGCGATCGAGAACCCCTGGAACCTCGCCCTGGAGACCCTGCACGCCGAGCTGCTGCCCGCCTGGGGCCTCAGCGGCGAGGGCGAGGACCTCATCCGGGAGGGGCTCCAGCGCGACCCCACCCTCGCCGCCCTGTTCGACGACATCAGCCGCCTGTCCTGGCGGGACAGCATGGGCAACTTCGACGCCATCCACGAGCGGGTGCAGCGCTGGAACGCGCTCTACGACGCGCGCGGCGTGCCTCTGCGGCTGTCCGTGGCCGCCCAGGGCCAGGTCCTGGCGGTGATGACCTGGTGGGAGCAGGCCCGGGTCACCGCGGCCATGGGCGACCAGCCCGTCGAGCTGCGCCTGGTCACCCGCATGGACCCCATCAACATCGTCGACGGCCTCTACAGCCTGGAGCCCGACACCCCAATCACCCTGCTGCACGCCGAGACCATCCGGGACGCCGCCGTGGAGGCGCTCTGGCCCCTGCTCGCCCCGGACGCGAAGCACCCCTGGGCCGCCGCGCTGCGGGCGGACCTCACGCCGAACATGCCCGAGGGCGACGTGGAGATCCTGAGCCGCGCCGCGCCGCTGCGCCAGGAGCTGGACGCCGTGGTCGACGCGGTCAACGCCCGCAGCCGGTGCAGCGGCTTCGGGCTCTACCCGCTGCCCTGGTATGGCCTGGACCCGGAGATGGCCCAGCAGCTCTCCGAGGTGGTCGGCACCGGGCGCTGCGCCCCCATCACCCAGGAGGAGCTGACGCGGCTCCAGGACGCCACCCGCGCCCTGGACCAGCAGGTCGGCCTGGAGGAGGCCTTGGAGGGGCTGACCAGCTTCCTCACCTCGGCGGTGGCCATCGAGGCGGCGGCCGCGCGCGCGCACTGCGAGGACTGCAGCTTCGAGGAGCGCGCCCGCGCCGGCAGCCTGGCCGCCCTGGCGGGGCCCTATCTGCAGGCCGCCCCGGCGGTGCTGTTGTGCCACCGGGCCGACGCCGGCTACCGCTACGCCAAGGATCTCGCCGACGAATTGGGGGTCTGTCGCAGCGCCGTGGGGCTCACCGACAAGGTCGCCGCGCGCCGAGGGGTCACGGAGACGTGGAGCGTCAGCGCGCCGGCCAGCGTCCCGGTCACCTGGCCGGGGGGGCGTTAGCGCCTCTGCCAACGGACCGAGTGCGAAGCGCTGAGATATCAAGTTGTTTCATCTTGAAACATATTGAAACAGATGGGCGAGGTTTCATCCCCGATGGTCCCCCTGTCCCCCCGGGTTGAGGCTGGCCCGCATCTTGCTCTCCCAGGAGGTGATTCTTCGGAGCGCAGGAATGAAGCGGACTTCAGCCCTGACGGCGGCCTTCGTCGCTGTCCTCACCCTCCGCCCGCCGGGCGCGCTGGGCGCTGACCTCGGGGAGACCCTGGCCACCCAGGGCGACGGCGAGGGCGCCGCCCCCTGCGTGAGCTGCCACGGCGCCGACGGGCGCGGCAACGCCGCCGCCGGCTTCCCCAGCCTCGCGGGCCTCGACGCGGGCTACCTCGCCCGGCAGGTCCGCCTCACCCGCGACGGGGAGCGGGCCTCCCCGGTGATGGGGCCGGTGGTGAAGACCCTCTCCGACGCGGAGATCGAGGCGGTGTCCGCGTGGTTCGCCGGGCTGGAGGCGGGCCCGCCCGCCACGGAGGCTCCTACGGATGCCCAGGCGGCGGTCGCCACCCGTCTGGTCACCGAGGGGGACTGGCCCGGCCGTGACCTGCCCCCCTGCGCGTCCTGCCACGGCCCCGGCGCGCGGGGCGTGAACGCGAGCTTCCCCGCGCTGGCCGGGCAGCACGCCGCCTACCTGGAGGCCCAGCTCCGGGCCTGGCAGGCCGGGACGCGCGCCACCGACCCCGGCGACCTGATGGGCACGGTCGCCCGCAAGCTCACCGACGACGAGATCACGGCGGTCAGCCGGTGGCTCGCCGCCCAGCCTCGGGAGGTGAAGTGATGCGCCTGCTCCCCGCGCTCCTGGCCCTGGCGGCCTGCTCTGAGCCCGCGCCTCCGGCCCCCGTCCCCGCGGCGCCGCAGGACCACCTGCTCGATCTGCCCCCCGCGCCCGACGGCCCCGCCGCGTTCACCCCGCCCGGCCGCGACGAGATCCCGGAGGGTCCGTTCGGGGACGCCGTGCGCCGGGGCCGCGCCGCGTTCACCGACACCGCCGCCCAGGCCGGGCCCTACATGGGCAACACGCTGTCCTGCAGCAACTGCCACCTGGACGAGGGGCGCCGCCCGGACAGCGCGCCGATGTGGGCGGCGTGGGGCCAGTACCCGGCGTTCCGCAAGAAGAACGACCGGGTGAATACGATGGAGGACCGGCTGCTCGGGTGCTTCACCTACAGCCTGAACGCCCAGGACAGCGAGACCGGCGGCCCGCCGCCCCGCGGGTCCCAGGTGCTCACCGATCTGCAGGCGTACCTGTTCTGGCTGGCCCAGGGCACGCCGACCGGGCGGGCGCTGCCGGGCCGTGGCTACCCTGCGCTGGAGGCGCCGCCCCAGCCCCCGGACGTGGGGCGGGGGCAGCAGGTGTTCGCCGAGCGCTGCGCGGTCTGCCACGGTGAGGACGGCCAGGGGGCCCAGGCCGAGGGCCAGGACGTGTTTCCGCCGCTGTGGGGGCCCCGCAGCTTCAACTGGGGCGCGGGCATGCACCGGGTGAACACCGCCGCCGGCTTCATCCAGGCGAACATGCCGCTGGGGCAGCCCGGGTCGCTGACCGTGCAGCAGGCCTGGGACGTGGCCCAGTTCATCGGCGCCCAGCCCCGCCCGGCGGACCCGCGCGCGGCGGAGGCGGGGGCCGGGACCGACGCCCGGTTCCACGACCACGACTGCCTGTACGGCGAGACGGTCGACGGCCACCGGCTGGGGGAGGGGGGATGATCGCGGCCCTGCTGCTGGCCGGCGCGCTCCAGGTCGCCCACGCGGCCGACTGGCTCTCCATCCAGGGCCTGGAGCCCGCCGAGCCCGAGGCGGCGGCGCTGCGGCCCATCGGCTTTTTGCAGGTGGCCGCTGAGGGCATCCTGGCCGAGCCGGTGGAGGGGCTGACCAGCGAGACCCTGGCGCCCTACGAGGGCCAGGTCGCCAGCTTCAACCGGTTCGCTACCCGCGGGGACGCGTGGGCGCTGACCCTGAGGCGCGTCCGGGTCGGCGGGCGCGGGGCGCTGCCCGGCCCGGAGGGGCGGCTCAACGGGCAGATCGCGGTGGAGCTGGGGCGCAACGCGCTCACCACGACCGCCGCCGACGGCTGGCGCCCTGCGCTGATGGACGCCTCGGTGACCTGGGTCGGGCGCCACGACGTTCATGTGCGGGTCGGCCAGTTCAAGCTGCCCCTCTCGGAGGAGGCGCTGGAGGCGGTGCACGTCACCAACGACCTCATCCAGTTCAACCGGGCCACCAGCACGCTCCTGATGGAGCGCAGCGCGGCCACCGGCGCCTTCGAGGGGCGGGTGAACGGCTTCCGCGGGGCGGGGGTGGAGGTGTTCGGCGGCCACGGGAGCGGGGACGTGGCGTTCACCTGGGCCGCGATGGCCTCCCGGGGGTGGACGGGGGCGCCGAGCCTGGACCCGGGCTGGACCTGGACGGGGCGGGCGCAGCTCGCGCGGATCCTGGGGGGCGCGCCGCGGAGCCCGGAGCGGGAGGAGCTGAGCGCCTGGGTGTTCGCCTCCACCGGGATGCGGGCCGTGGGCCCGGACGCCGAGGCGCGCCGCACCCGTGCGGGCGTGGGGGCCCAGCTCAACACCGCGCGGCTGCGCCTGCGTGCCGAGGGGCTGGTGGCGTCGGGGGTGCTCAACGTCGGCATGGCGCCGCCCTTCCCCGGGGGCACCCTGCAGGTCGACCCGGCGGGCCAGGCCTGGGGCGCGACGGCGCTGGTGTCCTGGCACGTCGTGCCGCGCTGGGAGGTGGGCGCGGCGGGCTCCCACCTGGACAGCCGCCCCCGCGGCGGCCCGGACCGCCGGTTGTTCGACGACGTCACCGGGGTCGTGCAGCTCCACCTGACACCGAAGGCGCGGCTGGATCTCAACGCGAGCTGGCGGCTGGGCCGCGCGCCGGAGGGCAGCGCGGACGCCCGCGCCATCCTGGACACGATGGGGCCCTACGGCGGCGTGATGTTCACCGCGCGGCTGTAGCGCTCTGGCGCCGGTCTTACCTTCTTCCGTCAGGCCGATGTGGCGGGGGTTACGGGAGACGCCACTGCAACGGAGTCGTGCTCATGGACCTCATCTCCACCCTCGCGTCCACCGTCGGGATCGACAAGACCCAGGCCCAGGCCCTCGCGGGCAGCGTGCTCGGCTCCGTGCAGAGCGCGGTCGCGGAGGAGGCGGGCGAAGGCACCGCCGCGCAGCTCGGCGAGGCCGTGCCCGAGCTGGGGGGCTGGAAGGCCCAGGCCGCGAAGCTGCTGGGCGACAAGCCCGCGGCGGCGCCGGCTGCGGGCGGGCTCGGTGGGCTCGGTGGCCTGTTGGGCGGGCTCGCGGGCGGCGGCGCGGGCGGGCTGCTGGGCGCGGCGGCCGGGGCCCTGGGCGGTCAGGCCGCCAAGGACACCGCCGCCATCGTGACCATCCTGGGGCGCTTCGACATCGACGCCGGCAAGGCCGCGCTGGTGGCCCCGGTCATCCTCGACTTCCTGAAGTCCCGGCTGGACCCGGGGCTGCTCTCCAAGGTGCTGGCGGCGGCCCCGGCGCTGATGGGCGCGGGCGGCGGCGACGGCCTCACCGGGGCGCTGACGGGCTTCCTGGGCCGCTAAACGGGGTCGCAGAGCGGGGCCGCTACTGCGGCGGCCACCACACCACCTCGCAGGTGCCCCGCCTGCACCGGGCGAACCAGTCGTCGGCCGGCGGGCAGGCCTCGAACTCCTTGGTGCAGGGGACGTCCGGCGCGAGGCGCTCGACCTCTTCGGCCCACAGCTCGGCGTGGGCCTTGTTGATGCCCACGTAGCACTCGCCCAGGCACCCGTCCCGGGAGGTCGGGATGTGGTCGAGGCCCGCCAGGCTGGGGGCCACCACGCAGTCGCTGTCGACGGCGCAGGCGCGGAAGTCGCGGGGCAGGGGAGAGTCGGTCTCGGTCCGGAACAGCGAGCAGGACAGGAGCAGCAGCGTGAGGGTCATGCGTAGTCCGGCCGGAGGATGCGCAGCACGGGCAGCAGCAGCTCGTCGACCTTGTCCCGGTAGGGGCCGTTGGCCAGCACGACCCGGCGGCCCTCCGGGGTGCGGATCTCCAGCTTGTGCCAGGAGCCGCCCTGGACGCGCTCGGCCTCGTAGCGCAGGCGGGCGGGCAGGTCGGAGAGGCCGGCGATGTACTCGGTCAGGGCCTCGAGCTGCTCGCCGGTGAGGGTCTTGGCCGCGCGGCGGGGGTAGTCCTCCACGAACCAGAACGGATCGGCCCGCACCGGGCGCGCGATGCCGGGGGGGTTGCGGCGGGAGTAGCAGCGCCCGTCGGCGCAGATGCGCCAGCTCTTGTTGGCCTGGGCGTCGTCGTAGCGCACCGACCCCGCGCTGTACTCGATCAGGACGTCGTCCTCCATGGATGGCCCTTACGCGAAGTCGAAGGCGACGGGGCTGGTGGCCGCGTTGAGCGCCTGCTTGATGGACTCGTAGTGATCCTGGTCGATGAGGTCACCCCCCGACATGATGCGGTCGTCGTTGTTGCCGTTGCCCACCTGGCTGCCCTGCCGGGTGTTGGTGCCCGACGGGCGCGAGGCGCTGGGGTACTCGTCCTGGAGGCCGAGCATGTGCCCGAACTCGTGGACCGCCGGGGTCTGCTGGGCGCCCGCGCTGCCGCTGGCCTTGTGCACCGGGGTCATGTCGTTGGAGTCGAACTTGGCGTGGCCGGGGCCGGTGACGTCGCCCGCCGCGTCGCGGTCCGGGGTCTGAACCCAGGAGGTCTCGAAGTCGCCCACCGGGATGCGCTCGACCTCGACGGTGAAGTGGGGGTTGGCCTCGTCCTCGACCGCGTTGACCTCGGCGTCGGCCTTGAGCTGGGTCCAGCGGGGCAGGTTGACCAGACCGTCGTCGGGCTCCTGGCAGCGCAGCGCGTGCTGGCCGGACCAGTGGTCATGGACCTCGCGGAGGAAGTCCTCGCGCCACTTGTCCTTCTCTTCGTCGGACCACAGGAAGTCGCCGATCTCGTCGTCGTTGAACAGGGCGCCGATGATGCTGCCGACGCTGCCGGCCTTGAACTCGAAGGCCAGGCGGACCTCCACCGCCGCGGCGGAGGTGGTGGGGGTGTAGGTGAGGTCGAAGTTGCCGGAGCCGGCCAGGGCGAAGCCCTCGACCGCGTGGGTGTCTGCGACGAAGGCGTCGATCCGGGCACGCTCACCGGCGTCCTCGCCGGACTCCCCGGCCACGCTGACGAAGGTGGGGCCGTCGGTGGTGTAGCCGGCGTCGATGGCGTCGAACTCGGCCTGGCGGATGACGATGACCCCGGCGGCCTCGGGCAGCGGCGAGGTGTAGGCGTCGGGGTAGATGAGGTAGCTGCCGTGGGCCACGGACTGGCCGACGGGCTCCTCGGACGCGCAGGCGCCGCCGTCCATGCCGGCGTCCGGGGTGGCGGCGGGGGCCTCTTCGGGGGCCTCAGCGGGCGCCCCGGCCTGGGCTGCGCTGGGGTCCGGCACGTCGAGGGTGGGCAGGGCCAGGGTGTCCCCGACGATGATCAGGTCGCCGCTGGCGTGAACGGTGGTGGGGTTGGCCACCATGATGTCGCGCCAGTAGCGGCCGCTGCCGTAGGTGGACTCGGCGATCCCCCACAGGGTGTCGCCAGGGGCGATGGTGTGGGTGCCGCCGCCCCGGCTGACCGTGGGCACGTCGCCCAGGCCGCCGTTGGCCTGGAGGTCCGCGACCGTCGCGGCGTTCCCGGGCCCGCCGGTGGTCTCGTGGGACGGCGCCTCCTGCTCGGCCTGGGGAGGGGCCGTGGTTGGGGCGTGCTGGACATCCTGACCGGGCATCAGCGTCCTCCTGCCTGCGGAAGGGACGGGCCATCCTACCACGCACGCCAGGGCCGGCGGCGGGCGATTCCGGGCGGCCCGCGCGGCTCGCCAGGGATATGTCCGAGGCGGAGGTGAGCATGCCGCGGACCCTGATCGCGCCGCCGGACCCTGAGCTGGACACCGGCGGGTTCTACCTGGCGGTCATCGGGATCGACCTGTCCCCGGACGGCGCGCGGGTGGTGGCCGGGGACGCCGCCGAGTGGCACCACAACGGCGGCGACGTGCTGCTCATGGCGCCGGGGGAGCCCGACGCGATCGAGCTGGTCCTCGACGGCGGGGACTACCACGGCGAGTGCTACACCTCGGCGTTCTCGCCCGACGGCGCCCTGCTGGCCCTGGGGCCGGTGGAGGGTATGGACGACCCCTGGGTCCTGGTGGTGGACGGGCGCACGGGGGCGCAGCGCTGGACCGCGCAGGTCTTCGACCACGCCCGGACCGCGCTGGCCACCGATGACCCCAACCAGGTTGCGCTGGCGTGGAGCCCGGACGGGCGTGTGCTGGCGGCGGGGGCCTGGGCGCGCGGCGGGCTGTTCGTGCTCTCGGCCAAGGACGGCCAGCCCGTGGGCGCGGCGCCGACGGCCGGCGGGGTCGGCGGGCTCTGCTGGCACCCCGAGGGGTCCTGGCTGGCGGTAGGCGGCGTCGACGGGCGGATCGCGCTGCGCGACGAGGCGCTGAACGTCCGCGCGGCCACGGCGCCCACCGGGGAGGCGGTGGTGGCGCTCGCGGTGAGCGCGGACGGCGCGCGCGTCGCGGCGGTGGACACCGCCGGTCAGCTCCGGTTCTTCCAGGTCACCGAGGGCGGGCTCACCCTGCAGAGCCGCCGCCCGATCGGCTTCGGGGTCGCCCCGGCCGGCCTGAACCTCTCCCTGGTCGCGCTGGCCGACGGCGGCTTCCGCGTCGCCTGGCAGAGCGACGAGACCTTCGGCGAGGGGGCGCACCTCTTCGCCCGCGACCTCCCCTTCGGCCCCCCGCTCCAGCTCGACGCGGCCGGCGTCACCAGCCAGCGGCTCGTCCACGGCGGCCGGGTGCTGATCGCCGCCGGGCTCGACTGCGGGGTGGTGGCCTGGGACCTCCCCGAGCGCCTGTGAGTCTTCCGTGATGCCGATCCCATCGACCTCATCGCTGTACCGGGTCACGCCGCTGATCCCCCACCCCGTCCTCAGCCGCGCGCAGGGCCGCGACGTGCAGCTCAAGATGGAGACCCTCCAGCCGGCGGGCTCCTTCAAGAGCCGGGGGGTGGGCGTCCACTGCCAGCGGGTCGCGGCGGCGGGGGCGAGGCGGCTGGTGACCTCCTCCGGGGGCAACGCGGGCATGGCCGTGGCCGTGGCCGGGCGCACGCTGGGGCTGGCGGTCACGGTGGTGGTGCCCGAGAGCACGGCCCCCGCGGTGCGGGACAAGCTGCGGGCCGAGGGCGCCGAGGTCCACGTCCACGGCCGGGTGTGGATCGAGGCGGACGCTGACGCCCGCGGGCGGGTCACCGCGGCGGCCGCCTACGTGCACCCCTTCGACCACCCCGATCTGTGGGACGGCCACGCCACGCTGGTCGACGAGCTGGCCCAGCAGGGGCCGCGCCCGGACCGTGTGGTGGTGTCGGTGGGCGGGGGCGGCCTGCTCTGCGGGGTCGTGGAGGGCCTGCGCCGGAACGGCTGGGGGGACGTCGGCGTGGTGGCGGTCGAGACCGAGGGGGCGACGTCGCTCAAGGCGGCGGTCGAGGCCGGGCAGCTCGTCACCCTGCCGGCCATCACCAGCGTGGCGAAGACGCTTGGGGCGTCCCGGGTGGCCCAGGCGGCGCTGGACTGCACCCGGGATCATCCCGTGGAGGTGATCACGGTCAGCGACGCGGCGGCGCTGCGGGCCTGCGTGCGCTTCGCGGACGAGCTGCGCACCCTGGTCGAGCCGTCCTGCGGGGCCTCGCTGGCGGTGGCGTACGACGACCACCCGGCGCTGGCCGGCGCCGCGCGGGTGGTGGTCGTGGTGTGCGGCGGGGTGGCGGTGTCCACCGCAGACATCGAGGCGTGGCGGGCCTCGGTCGGCTAAAGTCCAGCCATGCGCACGTTCATCCTGATCCTGTCCCTGGCCGCGCTGACGGCCTGCGCCCGCTACACCGAAGAGGAGGCTGAGGCGTACTGCGCCCAGCAGGCCGGCGAGCTGGGGGAGTGCATCGACGACGACGGCATCGCGGAGTGTGAGGCGTCCTACCTGCGGTGCGGCGAGCGCATGCTGATCCTGGAGAGCTGCCCGGTCGGCTTCTCCTGCCGATGATCGGGCTGCTGCTGGTGCTGGGCTGCCCCGGGCCGGAGCGGCCGGACACCGCGCTCGTCGACTCGGGCGAGCCGATGGAGACCGCGGACACCTCCGACTCGGGCGAGCCCGCGCCGCAGCCGCAGTGGGGCTGCGCGGGCCTGGACCCCCACGACGCCGCGCCCCTGGGCCGCAAGGTCGCCCTGACCTTCGACGACGGCCCCGACCCCGTGGACACCCCCCGCATCCTCGACACCCTGCGCCTCTATCAGGTCCCGGCGACCTTCTTCGTGCTGGGGGACCTGGCCGGCGACGCCGAGGGCAGCCTGCTCATCGAGGAGATGCGCGACGACCCGCTGTTCGACGTGGCCAACCACAGCTGGGACCACCCCGACCTCGCCGCCATGGGCGAGCCCTCGGTGCGCCGGCAGATCGACGACACCAACGACGTGCTGGCCGCCTTGGGGGTCACCCCGACCTACTTCCGGTTTCCCTACGGCAGCAGCGACTGCGACCGGGTGGCGCTGGTGCGCGAGCTGGGCATGATCTCCACCGGCTGGCACATCGACACCGCCGACTGGTGCTACGCCACCGGCACGGTGGGGCGCTGCACCGCCTCCGACTACAGCCGGCTCCCTGACGAGTACGCCGACGACATGCTCGGCTTCACGATGGCCCAGCTCGAGGCCTACGACGGCGGCGTGGTGCTGATGCACGACATCCACGGCTACACCGCCGACAGCCTGCCGGATCTGCTGGACCGGGTGCTCGCGTCGGGCTTCGAGATCGTCCCCCTGAGCGACGCGGAGGCCTTCCCGGGCCTGAACAGCGACACCCCCGCCGCGCTGCCCCGCACCGGGGAGCCCTGCTCGGTCCGCGAGGACCCCTGCTGGCAGCTCGAGTGGAACAGCTGGTGCGAGCCCACCGGCGCGGGCGACGCCGGGGTCTGCGTGCTGGACTGCTGGGACGGCTGCGTGCAGCGGGACGGCAGCTCCGCGCTGTTCTGCGCGGAGGTCTCCCGAGGGGAGGGGGACTGCCTGGCGGTGGCGGCGCCGATCAACGAACAGTGTTCGCTGATCCCGGGGACGGTCAACACCGAGCTTGGCTTCCACGGGGTCGGCGTGGTGAATGAGGACGTCTGCCTGCCGGAGCCCTGGCGGTAGCGGATGTCGACGCTGCCGCTCCGCCGCCGCGTGCTCCACCGGGCCTGCTGGGTCGGCGCGGCGCTCTGCGCGCTCGTGGTCTTCCGACAGCGCTCCACGGGTCACCGGGCGCTGCCCCAGGACGGCCCCTACCTGCTGCTGGGCAACCACACCTCGGCCCTCGATCCGCTGTGGGCGGCCTTCCCCATCTGGCGGCCGGCGCACTTCATGGCCAGCGCCGCGCTCTTCCGGATCCGGGGTCTGGGCGCCGTCATCTCGGCGCTGGGGGCCTTCCCCAAGCAGAAGGGCGTGCGGGACTCGACCTCGATGAAGACCCTGCTGCGCCTCTACAAGGACGGGCAGGTGGTCGTGATGTTCCCGGAGGGCACCCGCACCTGGGACGGCCGCCAGGTGCCGGTGCGCGACGGCGTCGGCCGGCTGATCCGGAAGCTCAAGGCCCGGGTGGTGTTCGTGCGCAACCGCACCGGCTATCTCTTCCAGCCCCGCTGGGCGCGCTACCCGCGCTGGGTGCCGGTGGAGCTGGAGTACAGCGCGCCCTTCACCTTCGAGGGCATGAGCGCCGACGCCATCGCCGAGGTGGTCGAGGCGCAGCTCCAGGTCGACCCCGAGGCGCGGGCGCAGGGAACGGCGTTCGGGTTCCGAATGGCCCACGGGCTGCCCGAGTATCTGTGGGCCTGCCCGTCCTGCTTCGCGCGGGGGGGCCTGCAGCTCGACCCCCGGGACGGCAACCGGGTGCGCTGCGGGGCCTGCGGGCGGGGCTGGACGGTCACGGTGGACGCGCGGCTCGTCGACGACGCGGGCGTCGAGGACACCGTCGCGGCGCACCACGACCGCGTCGTCGCCCACTTCGGGGCGCCCCCGGTCGCCGATGCGGCGGATCGCGCGGCCACCGGCGTCGTGCTGCGCGGGGCGCGGGGCGCGGTCTCCGAGGTGGCGCGGGGCGGGGCGGTGACCCTGCTGGCGGCGGGGGAGCTGCGGCTCACCCCGGAGCGCCTCTCGGTGCACGGGCCGGAGGGAGAGGCGCTGTGGTCGGTGGACCTCGCCCCGCTGCGCGCGGTGTCGGTGGAGATCGGCAACAGCCTGCGGCTGCTGCCCCCGGACACCCAGGTCGTGGTGGAGCCCGGGGGCGACAGCCCGCTGATGTGGGCGCACTTCCTGAGCTGGTGGGCGCACCGGGCGAAGCACGGGGCGGACGCGGGGGCGCCGCCGCCGGTTTGAGGGGTCAGGGCGGGCCGAGCTGCTCCAGCCGCCGAACCCAGGCCCCGAAGCGGGGACAACGGACGCAGAGGTCGGCGAGGGGGACGTCGGTGAGCGCCAGCTCGCCGTGGAGCACCTTGTCGTAGCCCGGGATGTGGCGCATCAGGCGCTTGGACGGGGCGGTCTCCGGGCTGTCGTTGACCTCTTCAGGGGAGAGGCCCTCCAGCTCGGCCGTCAAGGCGTCGAGGCCCGCGAGGTCAGCGGGGTCGTCGAGCACGAGCGCGAGCTGCTCCAGGCTCGCGAGGACCAGCGCCTCAAACTCATGCTGCTGCACGTAGGGGATGAACATCCGCTCCCCCACCATGCCCTTCACCGAGGCCTGGAGGGCCGCCTCGGCCAGCCGGGTCTTCTCCAGCGGCGTCGGCGCGGCCCCGATCGCGGCGCGGTCGGGGAAGTCGCCGGGCAGGCCGTAGAGGTCGAACAGGGTGGTCACCCAGGCGCCACCCGGCGTCTGCTCGCGGAGGACCCGCAGCAGGTCGCCGTGCCAGTGCTTCCAGTGCCCGCCGCCCTTGAACTTCTGTCCGGTGGACCGGCTCCCGGTCGAGACGATGATGGGGGTGGTCCAGACGCCGAAGCCCTGGAGGTGCGGGGCCAGGATCTGCCGGATGAAGCCCTCCTCGGTCTGGCCCTCGACCACCACGTACAGGCGGTTCACGGTCGGCCTCCGAGCAGGTTCTTGTCGAACAGCTCGGAGAGGCTGTACTCGCTCAGCCAGGCGCCCAGCGCGTCAGGCTCCAGGCGGCGGAGCACGGTGGCGCTGTCTTCCCGCTCCACGACCACGACGTCCTCGGCCCCGAAGTGATCCAGCAGCGCGGGGGACTGGGTGGCCAGCACGACCTGACAGCGGGAGGAGACGGACCGCACGAGCCCGGCGAACAGCGCGATGGCCTTGGGGTGCAGGCCCAGCTCCGGCTCGTCGATGGTGATGAAGGCCGGCAGGGTCGAGGCGGGCTGCGCCAGAGCGGTCACCAGGGCGATGGCCCTCAGCGTACCGTCGCTCAGGTGGCCGGCGCCGAACACCTCGCCGCGGTCGTCGAGCCACTCCAGCCGGCAGCTCGGCCGGCTCGGATCGGTGTGCTCCGAGAGCTGGGGATCCAGCTCCTGGACCGAGGGGGCGATGCGCCGGACCAGGGTGGAGATGCGCCTCCACGCGGCCCGATCGGCGGGGTCCTGTGAGCCCTTGAGCCGGTACAGGAAGGCCGCGAGGTTGCTCCCATCCGAGCGCAGGGTCCGGTTGTCCTCTGCGCGGGCGTTGGTTCGAAGCGCGGAGGTCAGGGACGTGTCGTGGAAGTGGAAGAAGCTCATCCCGGACAGCCACCACGACACCGCCCGCTCGGTTGTGGCTCCGTCGACGCGGGCGGCCTCCCGCAGGGCGGACTCGGCGTGCCCCGCGCCGAGGGAGCGCCGGGTGCGGATCTCACGGTCGGGCTGCCTGCGGTGGGAGACCTGCTCGTCCAGGAACACCAGCCGGTCGCCCGCCCCGTAGCCCAGGAGGACTTCATAAGTGTTTTCGTGGGGCTCCTGGACGAAGTCGAGCTGGAAGGAGAGCTCCGGCGTCACCTTCGGGCCGTAGTGCAGCAGCGCGCTGGCTCCCCCGGACTCACCGACGAAGCGCCGGAGCTGCCCCGTGTGCATCAAAGGAACCATTCGCAAGAATGACAACAAGTTGCTCTTTCCGGCGCCGTTGGGGCCGATCAGCACGGTGATCTGGCCGGGCTCCAGGGTCACGCTGCGCAGGGACCGGAACCCCTCCACCTGGATACGGGTGATGGCCCTTCGGCGCTCCAT
Organism: Alphaproteobacteria bacterium; assembly: GCA_020632795.1. Lineage (GTDB taxonomy): Bacteria > Myxococcota_A > UBA796 > UBA796 > CAJQPC01 > JACKEV01. The sequence goes on along the minus strand of JACKEV010000011.1, from coordinate 354,883 downwards.
GCTCATGCAGACCCTCCGTCCGGCGTGTCCGGCCGCTTCCGGCTCTCCCACAGGAACCAGCCGATCATCCCCACGCTGTACGCCGCGCACAGCCAGCCCAGCCAGCCCATGTGGATGACCCGGAACCGCTCGGTCGCCGGGTGCTGCTGGAGGGCGTTGAGGGTGACCTCGATGGCGAACAGGAAGCTCAGGCCCAGAGCGTTGCGCAGCTTGCGCAGATCCCCCCCGTGCATGGCCACCAGCGTGGCCCGCACCACGTAGTAGTAGTAGCTCGCCGTGGCGAGCAGGAAGAAGGGCACGAAGCCCATCGCCAGGGCCTCGTGGTCCTTCGCCCGGCGCAGGCCCAGGCCGAGCAGCAGCACCAGGAACACCGCCAGCGGCGTGCGCCAGCGGGCCTGCTCCTTCACCCGCAGCCGGCGCACGTCGTCCATGCGCTTGATGTCGGTCTCGCCCTGATAGGCCACCGCGATGGCGAAGCCCTGCCGCATGGAGGAGAGGTTCTCGGGCGTGGTGTGGGCGAAGAGGTTCTCGAAGTGGGTCTCCACGGCCTCGGGCCCATAGCGGGCGGCCACCCCGGCGTTGAGCGCCAGCAGCATGCCGAAGAAGCCCGCCGCCAGCGTCACCAGCCGGCGGTTGAGGCGCCGCTCCACCAGGAGCTGCCAGGCCCCCTTGAACGCCGGCCCCCACAGCCACACCGCCGGGAAGATGCGGAAGGCCGTGGACATGCCCACCGCCGCCCCGCCCCAGGCGTAGCGGCCCTTCTTCACCAGCCCCACCGCGATGATGAGCAGCGAGACGTAGTCGTAGCGCCCGAACGCCCAGCTCAGGGTCGGCCAGCGGGTGGAGTACGACGTCAGGAGGAACACCACCAACAGCTGCGCGGTCACGCCGCCGAAGGCCCACGCCGTCACCCCCACCGCCACAGCCAGCCACAGCACGTCGAGGTAGCCGAGGGCCTTCACCCACTCCACCGGCACCGCCTCGGCCAGGGGCTGGGCCAGCAGCACCCAGCTCGGCGCCCCGTTGAAGCCGTGGTCCACCAGCATCTGGGACCAGGTGCTCTGGCTGAAGCCGGTCATCCCCCGCTGGAGGGTGATGAAGTCGTGCTTGAACTGCAGCCAGCCCGCCTCCCCGAACGCGGCCCGGATGCGCCCGTGCCACGCGGCGTCCTGTGCAAACGCGCCGAAGTCGACGAAGTAGTAGTCGTCCTCGTTCTGGGCCTGGAAGTAGGGCGTCTGCCGCTTGTAGCGGGGGCCCTCCTCCATGTCGGCCAGCACGATGGCCGGGTAGAGCCCGAAGTAGCCCAGCTCGTCAAAATATTTTGCGTTGAGATAATAGTGGCAGAGGTCGTAGGTGTCGACCCGCTCCACGAACACGTAGCGGGGGTCGAGTCGGGCGTAGTTGGCCACGGAGGCCACCACGAGCAGCGCCAGCGTGGCCTTGAGGCCCCGGTGCAGCCGCCGGGCCAGGGCGTCGGCCCGGGGCTCAGCGTAGCGGTGCCAGAGGTAGAAGCCGATGGGCAGCAGCGCCGCGATGGCGGCCAGCGCGACCTTGACCACCTCGGTGTCGTCGCGGTGCAGGCGGAGCTGGGTCAGGATCTCAGGGTACATCGGCGGCGGGAGGATACTGCGGCCGGCTCAGGCTCGCCACCTTGCCCCCCCGGTGTCGACAGGTCACTCTGCGGTGACGACCCTCGGAGCCCCCATGCGCCTCGCCCTGCTCGCGATCCTCGCCCTCCTCGCGTCCTGCAACCCGGCGGGGGTCGCGGTGGTGGACGAGGGCATCGTGGCCACCGCCCCCACCCCCGAGGGGCGGCTGGAGCGGGCCCTGGGCGCGGTCGGGGCCGCGTCGCTCCACGGGAAGATCGCGGTCCTGCTGGACAAACGCCCCGGCAAGCTGATGAGCGACGCGCCCACGAAGCTCAAGGGGGTGCCCGAGGCCACCGAGGTCTCCGCCCTGTTCGGCGACCCCGCGCTGGACGCGATGTGGTGGGCCAACGACGAGGCGGCCGTCGCCAAGGCCCTGGCCGACCGGGAGATCAGCTACGTGCTGCTGCGCCGGGACGTGGCCCCCTCGGTGGATCGGGGCAGCGCGGTGGCCTCGCGGCTCTACCACGACGACTTCCGGGAGCACTTCGTGCTGCTGGCCGTGGACGCCGAGTACCTGCTCTACGCCCCGATGGTCGAGTCCCGCATCTTCCCGCCCCAGCTCGCCAACGTGTTGGCGCTGCGCCTGCGCGAGCTGCTCAAGGGCGAGGACCCCCCGGCGCTCCCCAACATCCAGCCCCCCTTCGGCAACCGCTGGAACCTCATCGCCAGCGTGCGCGCGGCCACCGGCGGTCGCGAGGTCGCCGTCGGCATGTGCTTCCGCCCCGAGCTGGACAACTGCGTCCGCGAGCTGGCCCGGGACCTGGAGCGGGAGCACCGCCGCTACGTCGAGTGGGACGGCTTCCCGAAGCTGTCCGAGCGGGTGGACGACCTCATCGTCGAGCTCCACATGGTCACCGAGCGCACGATGGTGCTCGCCTTCGAGGAGGACGACCTCTGGGATCTGTGGGAGATGGGCATCGACGGCACCATCATCATCGACCAGGAGCTGGGCCAGGCGGCCGTCTTCCCGGGGGCGGTGTCCTACACCCGGTCCTACCGCGAGCCCGACAAGCTGCTGCGCGCGGCGGCCAAGCAGTTCAACCTCAGCGCCCGCCGTCCCTGGCGTGAGGGCGACAACACCCTCGAGAAGATCCGCACCAGCGACTACCTGCACATGCCCGACGGCCTGCTCCTGCCGCTGTTCCGGGGGGTGCCGCCGGTCACGATGCGCCAGGTCGACCTGCCCGCCATCGAGCGCAGCATCGTGATGGCCGGCGAGTGGTACCTGCGCAACCTCCACCCCAACGACCAGCCCCTGCGCTACGAGCCCGGCCAGGTCACCTACAAGCAGTGGCCCGCGGAGAACCGTTACTCCGACGAGTACAACCTCGTGCGCCACACCCTGGCCACCTGGAACCTCGTCCAGGCCTGGCACGTCGATCCCCGGCCCGAGTTCCTGGAGGGCGCCCGCAGCGCCCTGGACTTCACCCTGCGCTTCCGCAAGGACGAGGGCGACATGAGCTTCATCGAGTTCGACAACAACCGCAAGCTGGGCGCGGTCGTGGTCGGGCTCATGGGCATGATCGACCTCGCGCGGGCCACCGACGACCACCAGTGGGACGACCTGATGGTGCGGTTCGGCAACTTCACCCTGTTCATGCAGGAGGAGGACGGCCGCTTCGACCCCTACTACGTGCCCGACGACCACCCCTACGCCGAGGAGGAGAACGACATCGTGCCCGGCGAGGCCGCGCTCGCCCTGGTGATGCTCTATGAGTACACCGGCGACGAGAAGTGGCTGGCCCCCCTGCCGAAGTTCCTGGAGTTCTACGAGCCCTGGTGGGACGCGCGGGTCACCCAGCGCAACCCGGAGAGCCCCTGGCCGGCGCACACCTACGCCAACAGCACCCGGCTGGAGCTGGTCCAGTTCGGCCCCTGGTCGGTGATGGCGGCCAACGCCTACCACCGGGCCACCGGCGACGACCGCTTCGTGGACTTCGGCCTGCGGGTCGCCCGCTGGATGATCGAGACCTACCAGTGGCAGTCCGACCGCACCCCCTGGCCGGACTACGTGGGCGGTTACTACAAGATGCCCCGCGAGCTGCCCGCGATGCAGGCCTTCTGCTACGCCGAGGGCACCGCCGCCGCCTACCAGCTCGCCCTGCGCGCCCGCCCCGAGGAGGCCCCCTTCTTCGAGCGGGCCACCCGCGAGTCGGTGCGCCTCGCGCTGCAGATGCAGTTCGACGACCACCAGATCTACCCCTTCACCCGGGGCGACGAGGTCCGCGGCGGCACCCGCTACGCGCTCAACGAGACCAAGGTGCGCATCGACTACGTGCACCACGCCCTCAGCGCCCTCTACCAGTACCTGATGGCCGCCCGGGAGGACCCGAACCTGCCCGAGGAGGTGCGCCTGAGCACCTTCCGGCAGGTGCTGGAGGCCAGCCAGCGCCGCATGCCCGCGCCCGCCCCCGACGGCAAGCTGCCCCAGGCCAACCCGCCCGAGGACGGCGCCCCGCGGTAGCCCTGCCCAACCGACCGTGCCCGATCGGGCATGCCCTGCCCCGCGGATCAGCGCCGAGCTTGCCCCGAGGGGGGCCTGAACGGGGCCCTCTGCGGCCCGGAATTTGCATGCCGCTCCTGCGATCCGCCTTCAGGAGTGCCCCATGCAGCCCACCGCCGCGCAGCGCCGCGAGGCCCCGCAGCCCGAGTACGAGCGCAGGGTCGTCGTCAAGTTCCAGGATGACGTCCAGGTCCCCTGGCCCCCCGGGCAGCAGCCCCAGTACTTCGCCGGACCGACCGCGCGGGGCCCGCAGGGGGAGTGGACGCGGGTGTTCCAGGGCGCGCGGATCGAGCGGCTCTTCCAGTCAGCGAGCGCGGAGCAGCTCCGCCAGATGCGCTCCGCCGCCCAGGCGGCCGCCGGGTCCGGGGAGCGGGCCCCCAACCTGGAGAACTTCTTCGCGGTGGTGGTGCCGCCCAACGCCGAGCCGGAGCACGTCGTCGGCTGGGCGAGCGAGCTGACCGGGTTGGAGTCCGCGTATGTGCAGGGGCCCCCGGTGGCGCCGCCGGTCGCGCCCACCCGGAACCCCCGCTCCGGCAACCAGGGCTACCTGAACGCCGCGCCCGTGGGCATCGACGCCCGGCACGCCTGGACCCTGCCCAACGGCAAGGGGCAGGGGGTGACCTTCGTCGACCTGGAGCGCGGCTGGACCCTCAACCACGAGGACCTCACCGGCGCCAACATCCAGCTCATCTCCGGCTTGAACAAGGATTATCACGGGCACGGCACCGCCGTCCTGGGCGAGGTCCTGGGCCAGGACAACACCCTCGGCGTGCTCGGCATCGCCCACCTCGCCACCGGCAAGGTGGTCTCCCAGTGGCGCACGAACACCAACTACAACACCAGCGACGCCATCATCAGCGCCGTCCTGAACACCAACGCCGGTGACGTCATCCTGCTGGAGGCCCAGACCACGATGGGCACCCAGCAGAACCTCCCCGTGGAGGTGGAGCTGGACACCTGGGCGGCCATCCGGGTGGCCACCTGGCTGGGCCGCATCGTCGTGGAGGCGGCCGGCAACGGCGGTCACAACCTGGACAACTTCCGGGACACCAGCAACAAGTACATCCTCAAGCGGGGGCACGCGGACTTCCGCGAGTCCGGCGCGATCATCGTCGGCGCCGCCTCATCGAACGCGCCCCACCGGCGGATGAACTTCTCCTGCTACGGCAGCCGCATCGACTGCTTCGGCTGGGGCGAGAACGTCACGACCACGGGCGACGGCTGGACCGGCACCAGCACCACCCAGTACACCGACACCTTCAGCGGGACCTCCAGCGCCAGCCCCATCGTGGCCGGCGCGGCGGTGCTGGTACAGTCGATGTACAAGCGGGCCCACAACAACCAGGTCCTGAGCGCCGCGAGCATGCGGACGCAGCTCACCAACGCCCTGTTCAACACCGCCTCCCAGTCCACCAACGACAAGATCGGCGTGATGCCGAACCTCAACCGGATCGCGCGGGAGCTGAACATCGTCAGCACGCCCAGCGACCCCATGGGACCCGGCGACTTCCCCATCCCCAACCGCCACCGGATGCCGGGAGACCGAGGCCAGCCGATCACCGCCTACGCCGGCGTGGTGCTGGACCCGGGGCACGGCGGGGCGTCGGACGCCGGGCGCTCCACGGCCTTCGGGGGGCGCCACCCCGACCTGCCCGCGGAGAAGGACCTCAACCTGCGCCTGGGCTGGCGGGTGCAGCAGGCCCTGGGGCGCGGCGCGGCCCTCACCCGGGACGGGGACTACAACCTGCCCCTCGGGGAGCGCATCGCCGTCGCCCGAGGCCAGCGCGCCCGCGCCTTCGTCTCCCTGCACGCGGACAGCGGGCGGTCCGACCACGCCGGCCCCGAGGTGCGGGTGTTCGCAGAGGACGGCCGCAGCCCCAGCCCGGACTCCCTGGCCCTGGCCCACCGCATCAGCCGCGAGCTGGGGGCGGCCACCGGCGGCTCGGTGCCCGTCTACAGCGGCCCGATGGCGGTGCTCCACCCCGACTGGCACGACCCCGGCACGGCGGCCTGCCTGGTTGAGGTGGGCTCGATGGCCCACCCCTACGGCGCGGCGGCGCTGGCCCGACCGGGCGCGACCGAGCTGCTGGGCGACGCCATCGCCCGGGGCGTGCAGCGCTTCCTGGACGGGGCCTGATCAGCCGCCGGTCTGCGCGGGGCTGTCCTCGCGCGGCACCAGCCCGTAGCCCAGCACCCCGGCGACTCCCTCGGCGAGCGCGCGCGCCTCGTCGGGGGTGACCGGGGACATCACGCCGTCCACGATCATGCGGGAGAGGCCGTACATCGTGGCCTGGGCGGCCAGCAGGGTGAAGCCCGGCTCAGTACGCACCAGCTCGCCGGACGCGTGGGCGGCGGCCAGGAGCTGGTCGGCGATGGCGTCGAGCCTGGCCTGGGCCTCGGCGAAGCGGGGCACCTTCTGGCGGTCCAGGATCTCCGGGGCGTTCATCACCCGGTAGTAGGCCGGGTATGTCGCCGCGAACACGACGGTGGCCACCCCCAGCGTGCGCCAGGCGTGCATCGCGGAGACCTCGCCCGCGCGGGCCTGCTCCTGGGCGACCACCTCTTCGGCCAGCGCCACGCCCTCCAGGGCGAGGGCCTCCAGCAGGTCGGCCTTGTCCTTGAAGTGCCGGTAGGGCGCGCCCGAGGAGACCTCGGCCTCGCGGGCCAGATCAGACATGGTGAAGCCCTGGGGGCCCACCCGCTCGATGAGGCGCAGGGCGCTGTCCATCAGGGCGCGCTTGAGGTCTCCGTGGTGGTAGCGACGGCGAGTCATGGGCACCTTCTATGTAAGAACCTCTTGCATGGCCAGATGTAAGAACTTATTACATTGAGGAACGCCCCCCAAACCCGGAGACATGATGAACGCCAGGAAGCGCATCCTTGAGGATCTCCCTCGTGAGCACGGCTTCGAGCCCCTGCATGTGGAGGGGGCGCTGCCCCCTGGCCTGCGCGGCACGCTCTACCGAAACGGCCCCGCCCTGACCGGCCGCTTCGGGCGCCGCTACACCCACATCTTCGAGGGCGACGGCGCGGTGAGCGCGGTGCGCCTTGGCGACGGCGCCGCCCAGGGGGCGGTCCGCCTGGTCCGCACCGCCGGCTTCAACGAGGAGACCGAGGCCGGGCGGCTGCTCTACGGCTTCGGCGCCCCCTGGCCCACCCGCATGCGTCGGGCCTGGGCCGACCGGGAGAAGAACACCGCCAACACCAGCGTGCTGTGGTGGAACGACGGGCTCTACGCCCTGATGGAGGCCTGCCGCCCGGTGGCGGTCGACCCGGACACCCTGGACACCCGGGGCGAGCGCGACCTCGACGGGGTCATCGAGCGCTCCTTCAGCGCCCACCCCCACCGGGTGGCGTCCCTGGACACGGTCTTCAACATCGGGCTGCGCTACGGGCGCGAGCCCGGCGTCGTGCTCTACGCCTGGCCGCGCGGGGGCGCCTGCCGCCGCCTGGGCTTCGTGCCCCTGCCCCGGAACACCATGCTCCACGACTTCATCGTCACCGCGCGGCACCTCGTGCTCTTCGTCAACCCGGTCACGGTGAACCTGTGGCGGGCCATCGCGGGGATCGGCCCCTTCGAGAAGCTGCTCCAGTGGCGACCTGAGCTGGGCACCGAGGTCATCGTGGTGCCCCTGGACGACCCCGAGCGCCCGGCCCGGTTCACCGTGGAGCCCTTCTTCCAGTGGCACTTCGCCAACGCCTTCGAGGACGGCGACGCCGTGGTGGTGGACTACTGCCGCTACCCCGACTTCGACTCCATCGGGGCGATCGACGCCCTGGACGCCTCGGACATCGCGATGCCGGTCTACCACCGCGCGCGGGTGCGGCCGGCGTCCCAGGGCTTCGAGAGCACGCCGCTGGGGCTGTCCTGCGACTTCCCCCGCATCGACCCGGCCCAGGAGGGGCAGCGCCACGACGCCGCGGTGGTGCTGGGCCACGCCGAGGGCCGCGACACCCTGGCCCGCCTGGCACCGGACGACGGCGCGGTCGACCAGCTCGCGCTCGGGGCGGACGCCGTGGCCTCCGAGCCGATCTTCGTGCCTGAGCCCGGGGGCGCGGGGTGGGTGCTCTGCCTGGAGTACGATGGGGCGCGACACCAGAGCGCGCTGGCGGTCTACGCCGCCGACCGGCTGCCCGAGGGGGCGCTGGCGCGCTGCTGGTTCGACCACCACGTGCCGCTGACCTTCCACGGGGCGTGGGTGGAGGCGTAGTCAGGCCGCCGCCGCCCTCGGCTGCTCCACCGGCTTGCCCAGCCCCACCACAGCGAGCACGCAGGCCGCGATGCCCAGCGGCAGGACGATCCACAGCGGCGCGCCGAAGCCCGCCGGGATCGTGCCCAGCACCACCGAGATCGCCCCGCTGACCAGCGCATAGGGGAGCTGGGTGCGGACGTGGCTCACCAGATCGCAGCCCGTGCCCACCGCAGACAGCACCGTGGTGTCGGAGATCGGCGAGCAGTGGTCGCCCCAGCAGGCCCCGGAGAGCACCGCCCCGCTGGCCGCCAGGGGGATGACCGGGTCGGCGGAGATGGCGAAGGACAGCGGGATCACCACCGGCATGACGATGGCCATCGTGCCGAAGCTGGTGCCGGTGGCGAAGGCGGTGACCGCGGACACCAGGAACACCACCGTCGGCAGCCAGGGCGCGGCCAGCGAGGACTCCAGCACGGTCACCAGGTAGCCCGCCGCGTCCAGCTCCCCGATGGCCGAGCCCAGCGACCACGCCAGCATCAGCACCACCAGGGCCTCGAAGAGCTGCTTCATGCCCTCCAGCCCGGCGTCGATGACGTCGCCCGCGGGCAGGGTCCGCATGGCCCAGGCCATCACCCCGGCGAGCACCATCGCCACCAGCGAGCCCAGCAGCATCGCGTCGTAGCCGTCCGCGCCGCCGATGATCTCGAAGATGCGGGCGCCATCGGGGGCCGCGGCGCTGCCGACGATCCACAGGTTGGCGAAGGTCACCCCGATGAGCGCGAGCACGGGCACCGCCGCCAGAAGGGCGCGGGCGGGGCCCGGGTGGGGCTCGTCGTCGGGCGCCGGCTCGTGGTCCTGCTCGGTGGAGGGGCGCTGGGCGCGCAGCTCGGCCTCGTGCATCGGCCCGAAGTCCCGCCCGCTCAGGGCCACCGCCGCCACGAAGAAGATGGTGAAGATGCTGTAGAAGCGGTAGCCGATGCCCTCGATGAAGAAGGCGTAGGCGTCCAGGTCGACCCCGGCCTTCTCCAGGCCCTGCTCCATCAGGCCCACCTCGTAGCCGATCCAGGTGCTGACCAGCGCGATGGAGGCGATGGGCGCGGCGGTGGAGTCCACGATGTAGGCCAGCTTCTCGCGAGAGATGTGCAGCCGGTCGCCCAGGGAGCGCATGGCGCTGCCCACGATGAGGCAGTTGGCGTAGTCGTCGAAGAACACCGCCAGCCCGGCGAGCCAGGTCGCGGTCATGCCGCTGCGGCGGCTGCGGGCGAAGCTGACCAGCACCTCGACCAGGGCGCGGGTCCCGCCCCCGGCGGACACGATGCCGACCGTCGCGCCGATGAACAGCGAGAACAGCGTCACCTTCATGTGATCGCGGTCCGCCAGCGCGTCGAGCACGAAGGGATCGATGGCGTGGATGAGCCCGCTGAGCGGGTTGAAGTCCGTCAGGAAGGTGCCCGCCATCCAGGTCGCGCAGAACAGCGACAGGTAGACGTTGCGGGTGAACAGCGCCAGGCCGATGGCCAGCGCGGCGGGCAGCAGGGAGAGGGCGCCGAAGGATTCCATCGCGCCATCCTACACGGGTGCATCCGGTGTATCTTCCCGCCATGCCCCGACACGCCCTCATCGTCGGCGGGACCCGCGGCATCGGCCGCGCCATCGCCGCAGACCTGCTCGACCGGGGCTGGCGCGTCTCCCTCGCCAGCCGCACCACCCGCGCCCCCGACCTGGAGCGCCAGGGCGCCACCTGGCACCGCGCCGACGCCTCGGTGCCCGCCCAGGCCCGCACCCTGGTGGAGACCACCGCCCCCCTCGACGCCCTGGTCCTCTCCGCCGGGCCCTACCACCGCGCCCGGCTGCTGGAGGAGCGCTACGAGGACTGGCGGCGCATGTTTGCCCACAACGTCGACTCGGCCTTCGTGCTCTGCCAGGAGGCCCTGCCCCACATGATCGCCCGGGGCTGGGGGCGCATCCTGACCTTCGGGGTGGCCAACGTCGCCCGGGTCCAGGCCAACCCCGAGCTGCCCGCCTACTACGCCGCCAAGGTCGCCCTGCTCGCGCTCACCCGGGCGGTGGCCCACGAAGGCGCCCCCCACGGCGTGACCGCCAACTGCATCTCCCCCGGCGTCATCGACACCGGCTCCAGCCCCCCGGGCGAGCTGGAGCGCATGGGCCCGCGCATCCCCGCCGGGCGCGTCGGCGACCCCAGGGATGTGGTCGGCGCCGCCCGCTTCCTGCTCTCCGAGGAGGCTGCCTACGTCAACGGCGCGAACCTCGTCATTTCAGGGGGCTGGGGCATCTGAGGTCCCCAGCCGCCACACCACCAGCTCGGGCTTGCGCACCACGGGCGGCCCCAGGGCGGCGTCCAGGGCGCGGCGCCCCTGGGGGCTGAGCCGGGCGTACTCGGGGTACCAGACCAGGTACGCGAAGCCCTGCTCGGCGAAGGCCGCGACCACCGGCCCGGCGTCGCCGCCCCGCTGCCCGACCTCCTGGAGCTGGCGGTAGAGCGGGTGCGGCGCCAGCCAGCCCGGGATGCCCAGGAAGCTCCCGGAGAGCGGGCGCCCGTGCAGGGCCGCCGCGTAGAGGTTCTCGTCGCCCGGGTTGTCCCGCACGGCGTGGTCCTGGTGGTGGGGCACCTCCAGCAGGGGACCTGGCGCCTCCAGGGTGAGCAGGTCCGCCGCGAAGCGCGGCTGCTGCACCCCGTGGGGCCAGGGCACCGGGGAGAGCCACAGCGCGTCCGCCACCGCGAACGCCACCAGCCAGCTCGGCCGGCAGGCCCGCGCCGCCAGCGGGATCAGCAGCAGCGAGGCCACCGCCGCCGCCCGGTACCACCGGTTCATCCGCCCCACCTCGGGCAGCGCCTCGATGAGCACCCCCACGGGCGCCAGCAGGGGCTGCCCGCCCCACCGCAGCACCTCCCCCTTCCAGTACAGGTGCGGCCCCAGCGCGACAAGCAGGAAGGCGAGCCCCCCGGCCAGCCAGGGCCACAGACGTCGGTCCCGCGCCACCGCGATCCCGGCGAGCACGAGCGCGATGATGCCGATGTAGCCGGTGTGGGCGATGTCCGCCGTGCCGCCGGTCAGGGGCGCCGGGGCCCAGGCGTCGGTCAGGTCGATGCCGTAGCGCAGGCCCCCCCGGAAGCCGTGCAGCAGCCCCGTGGCCTCGGGCAACGCCGCCCGCGCCAGCGCCCCGGGCAGGTGGTCCCCCCGCAGGTAGAGCACCCCGTAGGCCAGGGGCGCCACCAGCGCCGCCGCCAGCGCCCCGACCCCCAGCACCCCCGGCCGCCGGCGCACCCACCACAGGCCGACCGCGCCGTCGATGAGCGCCGCGAACACGCCGTTGTAGGGGCCTCCATAGAAGCACGCCGCCAGCGCCACCGCCGCCGCCGCGCCCCAGCCGGGCCGCCCCGAGCGCAGGTAGCGCAGCAGCAGGAAGAGCTGGAGCGCCACCCAGCCCACCGCGAAGTTCTCGGTCTGCCCCTCGGAGACGCTGGAGAGCAGGGGCGGGCTGGTCACCGCCAGCGCGGCCCCCACCCACATCCGGCCGCCCAGCTCCCGGGAGAGCAGCGCCCCGGCCAGGCCCGCCACGAGCACCCCGAACCAGAGCACGAGGTTGTAGCCCGCGATGGGCCCGATCAGGCTGCCCAGCCCGAAGGGCACGAGGTGCAGCGGGTCCACCAGCACGAAGCGCGTGCCCACCGGCCAGCCGGCCAGCAGGGTGTCCACGATCACCGGATCCGCGGCCTCCAAGGCGGCGTGGAGCCCGAAGAGGTGGTCGGCGGCCTCCTGCCCGGGGGCGGCGAGCAGGCCCTGGTTCAGGGCGCGGGGGAGGGGCCAGAGCGCGACGAGCGGCAGCGCCGCGAGCACCGCGAGTGTCTCCAGCCACGGTCGTCGTGTGTCGGGACGCACCCCCCCGTGATAGACCCCCGGCATGGACTGGCGCAACCTCCGCATCGTCGCTTTCGACACCGAGACCACGGGCTTCAACCCCCACGACGGGGACCGCATCATCGAGTTCGCCGCCGTGGAGCTGCACCTCGACGAGGAGGGGCGCGTCCGGCGGGTCAAGCCCTACGAGATGCTGTTCAACCCGGGCATCCCGATCCCCAGCAAGATCGTCCAGCTCACCGGCATCGACGACGCCAAGGTCGCCGACAAGCCCCGGTTCGAGTCGCGCGCGGGCGAGGTCCGCAAGCTGCTCACCGACAGCATCTGTGTGGCCCACAACTTCCCCTTCGACCGCGCCTTCCTGGCCGCCGAGTTCGAGCGCGCGGGCCTGAGCTGGCCCGATCCGATCGCCGAGATCGACACCGTCGACCTCTCGATGAAGGTCTTCCCCACCGCGAGCAGCCACAAGCTCAGCGAGGTGTCCAAGCGCCTGGGGGTCCGGCTGGAGGGCGCCCACCGGGCGACCAACGACGCCGAGGCCTGCGGGCGCTGCTTCATCGAGATGGCGAAGCGGGAGCACGCCCCCACCGAGCTGGAGGGCATGATCGAGTGGGCCGACGCCCTGGGGCACCCCCCGGAGAACCGCTACCTGCGGGTCGGCCCCGCCGGATACGTGGTGTTCACCGACGGCCCCCACGCTGGCGACAAGGTCGAGCACCACCCTGTCCACCTCCACTGGATGACGATGGCCCGTCAGCGGGCGGACGACCGCTGGCAGTACCGCTTCCCCGAGTCGCTGCGCCGCTGGGCCTTCACGTTCCTCAAGACCCGGGGCGCGGGGCGCGCGCGGCAGAACGCCAAGAGCTTCGGCCCCCAGGACTGGGTCATCGACTCCAACGCGCTGCCCCTGCCCAGCCAACCCCGTCGTCGTTGAGTTAGAGACAACCGGATGGGTGTGCTCCCCGACATGATCAAGCGCCCGGCCTGGGCCTTCTTCGAATGGCTGCGGACGTGGTGGTTCGACCTCACGCAGCGGCAGCGCGTGCACTACTCGGTGCTGGCGCTGCTGATGGTGGGCAGCGTGGCCCACTTCCTCGTGTTCGCCGTCTACTACATCGAGGACGCGGGCATCTCCTTCGCCTACGCCCGCAACTTCGTCGACGGTGAGGGCTGGGTCACCTTCCCCGGCGGCGAGCGGGTGGAGGGCTTCTCCAACCCGCTGTGGACCTGGCTGATCGCGCTCGCCTACGCCATCGGCATCCCCCCCTGGACCAGCTCCAAGGTCATGGGGGCCCTGTTCGGCGCGCTGTGCATCCCGCTGTCGTACTTCATCGCCCGGCGCTGCCGCCCGGGGGCCGACGACCACGCCGCCCTGCTGCCGCCCTTCTTCCTGGCGGCGTCGTCCACCGCCGCGATCTGGCACGCCTCGGGGCTGGAGAACGGGCTGTTCTCGGTGCTGCTGGCCGCGGGCATGCTCCAGGTGCTGCGCGAGGCCGAGCGCCCGGAGCGCTTCCCCTGGTCCGCCGTCCTGTTCCTGGGCCTGGCCCTCACCCGACCCGAGGGCATCCTCTACGCGGCGATGGGCGGCTTCACCCGTCTCCTGCTGGCGGTCCGCGACCGGCGTCTGGTGGGGCCGATCCTGCGCTGGCTGGTGGTGTTCTGGGCCCCGTTCCTCGTCTACCACGCCTGGCGCTACAACTACTTCGCCTGGGAGTGGCCCAACACCTACTACGCCAAGCTCTCGGGGGAGGACCGCTTCCAGCTCTGGAAGTGGAACACGCGGGGCTGGCGCTACCTGCGCAACTACATGAGCGCGTTCGGCTTCGCGTTCATCCTGCCGGTGTTCGCGCTGGGGCTGACCACCCTGCGGGACTGGCGGCGCTGGCTGGTGGTGGGGCTCACGGCGCTGGGGGCGGTGCTCTACCTCTGGGACGGGCGCGCGGGGATCCCGGCCGACTTCGACCCGGACTGGCTGAACTGGCTCCAGCGCCGCTGGGACAACGCCCGCGTCCTGTTCACCCTCTCGGCGGTGGCGACGGTCTCGCTGGCCACCCTCATCCGGCGGGGCGGGATCGCCCGGCTCCAGGTCGTGCTGATGACCGCAGCGGGGGTGTTCTTCATCCTCTACTCGGGCAACGACTGGATGGCCCAGTGGCGGTTCCTCTCCTACATCGTCGTGCCCGGGTTCGTGCTGCTGGGGCTGGGGGTGGCCGAGTTGCTCGCCTGCCTGCCGGTCTCGGAGGAGCGCGGCCGGCTGCGGGGGGTGGTCACTGCGGTGGTGCTGGTCGCGGTGGGCGCGCCGAACATCTGGAACAGCGCCTGGTCAGCGCCGGAGCCCGAGACCTCGGTGTCCGACGTCTACAAGCGGGTCCGCTACATGACCTGGGTGCAGCGCCGCCTGCACCTGGACCGGGTGGTGCTCTTCGACGTCGACATGGGCGCGCACATGTACTACTCCGGCTGGCGCATCATCGACGTCGCCGGCCTGGTCGACGTCCCGATGGCCCGGCACAGCTACGAGAAGACCTTCATCAAGGAGTACGTGCTCAACGAGGGCCGCCCCACCTTCGCCCACATGCACGGCGGCTGGGCCAGCAAGGTCAAGATCTTCTCCCACCCCGAGTTCAAGCGGGACTACCTGGAGATCCCCGGCTACCCCGCCGGCCGGCGCGCGCTGCACGTCGGCAACCACATCCGCCGTGACCTGTTCATCAAGGACGCCTACAGCGGCCCGCCCACCCGGGAGCACCGCTTCACCGGCGGGGTGACCCTGGAGGGCTGGGACGTGCCCGCGCCCGAGGTCCCCGTCGAGGGCGAGCTGTACATCGAGCTGTGGCTGCGGGCGGGCTTCCGCAAGTCGGACTTCCGGGTGCTGGTGGTGCTGGACGACGGCAAGGGCCATGTCCACGCCGCCGCGCTCCCCCCCGGCTACGACTGGTACAACCCCACCGAGTGGAAGCGCAGCGAGCACATCCACAACCGCTACACCTTCGCCCTGCCCGGGTCCCTGCCCGAGGGCCGGTACCATCTGGGCGTCGTCCTGCTGGACGTCGAGACGGGCGAGGTCCTACGCCCGCTGGCCCAGCCCGAGGATCCCCAGCCGGCCCGCTACATGGACGGCGAGCTGTTCCTGGGTGAGGTCGTCAAGATCGTCTCCCGCGAGAGCGCCACCGCCGAGGCCGACGCCGACCGCCAGCGCATGGTCGAGCTGGCCCGCAGCGACCGCTGCGGCGACGCCTGGCAGGCCTGGCGCGAGGCCCGGTGGCACATCTTCAAGAACAAGAGCTACCACGAGGAGTTCGAGCCTCAGGCGATGTCCGAGGTCGCGGCCTGCTACGCCAACCGCGCGGCGGCCACCGACGACGTCCAGGAGAAGGTCCGCGCCCTGACCGAGGCCCGGTGGTACGACCACGACCTCGACCTCGTCACCGACCAGGCCCGCCCCCTGGCCGCCGAGCTGGACGCGGCGGGCGACGCCTGCGCGGCCGCCCTCGACTGGGAGTGCGCCTACGGCAACTACCGCGACGCCCTGGCCCTCGACCCCCGCCTGTCCTGGACCCGCCGCAAGGCCGAGCAGGCTCGCGACCTCCGTCTGGGCATCAAGGGCAAGACCCCGCTGCCCGAGGGCGTCACGCTGCCGCCGCCGGTCAAGCCGGACAAGCCCGAGCCCCGCAAGCCGCCGCCGATCCCGCCCCGCGAGGGCGACGACGACGCGGGTGATGAGGGCGATGATGCCGATGAGGCCGACGCTTCGGAAGAGGCGCCGCCGCCGAGGCTGGGCCCCGCGGGCCTGCGGCCGGACTTCAGGCAGCTCAAGAAGACCCCGGAGGGGTTGGAGCCGACGGAGGAGTAGGGGCGCCGCTGAGGCCCTCGACTACCTCTGGCCGAGCGCGGTCTCTACGCTCCGGCGCTCATGCAGCACGCGCCAGACGTCCACCTGTGCCTCCCGCTCCATGTAGAAGACAACATAGGGAAACCCCCGCAGCGCCCAGCTCCGCAGCCCCGGGAGGTCCAGTCGGAACGCCCAACGTGTCGACCCGCTCCCGGGATGCTCGCCGATCTGGCCGAACGCGGTCTCGATCGCGTCGACGAAGCGCATCGCCACGTCCACGTCCGCTTCGACGAGGTAGCGATCGGTGGCGGCTTTGATGTCGTCGACCGCCCGCTCAAGCGGGACAACAGGCTTCAACGGCGAATGCGCTCTCGCAGGCCATCGAAGAACTCCTTGTCCGCCACGCCGACCGGGGGAGAGGCCGCGCCTTCCAGGAGCGCTGCCCGCAGCTCGGCTTGCTTCCGGTCCTCGCGGATCAGCTCCCGCACGTACTCGGAGCTGCTGCTGTAGCCGCCCTGCTCGACCTGGGCTTCGACAAAATCGCGCAGAGCGCTCGGGAGGGAGATGTTCATGGTCGTCATGTGAGGAAGTCTATGCGCGTTGGCAAGAATTGGCAACACCGGGCGTGCAGTGGTCTCGAACTTCAAAGGGAACACTGGCACCCCTCCGCCCCCGCGGCTATCCTGAATTCTGAAATTCTGGAGAATCGAAAAATGTTCCTCCTCCTGCTCGCCTGTACTGCCACCAAGAACCCCCCCGACACCCAGCTCACCGACACGGTGGGTGACCCCGAGTTGGAGGATCTCGCCCCCGTCCTCCAGCCCATCCTGGACGCCCGGGGCGTGCCCGCGCTCGCCGGGGCCCGCTTCGACAGCGGCGGCCTCACCGCCCTGGGCGCGGTGGGTCTGCGGCAGGCCGGCGGCAGCGACCCCGCCCTGGCCTCCGACCCCTTCCACCTGGGCTCGGACACCAAGGCGATGACCGGTACGCTGGCCGCGCTGCTGATCGAAGAGGGGGAGCTCGGCTTCGACACCACGCTTGAGCAGATCTGGCCCGAGGCCCACGAGGGCTGGCATGGGGTCACCCTGCTGGAGCTGCTCCAGCACCGCAGCGGGGCCACCGACAACCTGCCCACCACCCACGGCGACCTCTGGGCGGGGCTGTGGGCCCGGCCCGACGACCCCCAGGCCGCCCGCGTCTGGTTCGCCGAGGCGTTCCTGGCCACCGCGCCCACCTTCGACCGGGGCGAGTTCCACTACGCCAACGCCGGCTACATCCTGGCCGGGGCCATGCTGGAGGCCCGCACGGGCGAGGCCTGGGAGGCCATGATGCGGGAGCGCCTCTTCACCCCCCTGGGCATGGACGGCTGCGGCTTCGGCGCCCCCCTCGACCCCGCCCCCTGGGGGCACCAGCGGGTGGAGGGGCAGTACGTGCCCGTGGACCCGGCCAGCACCGGCTCGGACAACCCCCCCGGCCTGGGGCCCGCCGGCACGGTCCACTGCCCGCTGGCGGGCTGGTCGGCCTTCGGCGCCTGGGTCCTGCGCGGCGCCCGGGGCGAGGACGATCGCCTGTCCGCTGACACCTGGAGCACCCTGCTCACCCCCGAGGGCACCTACGCCGCCGGCTGGGGGGTGGCCGATCGCCCCTGGGCCAGCGGCACCGCCTACGGCCACGCCGGCAGCAATACGATGTGGTACGCCCTCATCTGGCTGGGCCCGGAGGCCGATGTGGGCTATCTGGCGGCCACCAACGCCGGGTCCCCTGGCGCTGAGCTGGCCACCAACGACGTGGTCTCCGCCCTGATCGAGGAATGACGCACAGGCTCTGATGGACGATCGCTACGACCAGCTCGCCGCCCGGGTCGCCGCCCTGGAGGCCCTGCTCGCGCCTGCCCCGGGGGAGCTGGACGTCGGGCTGCTCAGCCGCCTGCGCCGGGTCGGCGGGGGAGGGGAGATCGAGGGGGGCGTGCAGTTCGCCGGCTCGGTCTCCATCGCCGGCCGCCGGGCGGTGTGGCAGGCCGAGCGCGAGGCCGCCGAGCTGGTCGAGCGGGCCGGGGACCTCAGCGACGTGCTCTCGGCGCTGGCCCACCCCGCGCGGCTGGCCATCGTCGTGGCGCTGCTGGCCGGGCCGCTGGACGCCGCGGAGCTGGAGGAGCGCGTCGCCCTGGGGTCGACCGGCCGCCTGTACCACCACCTCAAGGAGCTGCTGCGGGCCGGCGTGGTCACCCAGCCCCGCCGCAGCCGATATGAGCTGCCGGCCCGCCAGGTGGTGCCGCTGTTGGCTATGTTGTCTGCAGCGCTGGACCTCGGCGCCCCACCCCCGGAGAGCACGCCATGACGCTCCTGCTCCTGCTGGCCTGCACCGAGCCGACCATGCCGGTGGGCTCGGACGCGCCCGACTTCACCCTGCCGGACGCCCAGGGCAACCCCGTGTCCCTGCACGACTTCTCGGGCGACGTCATCCTGCTGGATCTTTCCGCGTTCTGGTGAGGGACCTGCAGGGATCTGGCTCCGGATCTCGAAGCGCTCTGGCAGCAGCACCGTGACGCAGGCTTCACCGCCATCACCGCCCTGCGCGGCACAGACGACCCCGACGACGTACAGTACTGGATCGACCAGCTCGGGTTGACGTTCCCTGTGCTGGATGACACCGAGGAGATCGTGTGGGATGAATGGCGCGACGGCAACGCCCGGCCGCAGTACATCCTGATGGATCGCGAGCTGGAGATCGTGCTGCATGGAGAGGGCCGCGAGGGCCACGAGGCGGCGGAGGAGGCGATCCCGGGGCTGCTCTGAAGGGACGTGCTGGCGGGCCCGGATCAGGTCGTCCATCCAGGACGACTCTGATCGAGCCGCCGCTGACATCATGCCGTATGGATGGCCTTGACGGGTCTTTTCGCCAACCCCTCAGACTTCGATGGCCCACCCCGCCGGTCAACGCTCCGCCAACGGGGTAGTAGAACGCTGACTGCCCAGGAGTCCCCATGCCGTCGCTTCGCAGCCAGGTCCGCAAGGGCCACCTCCTCGACCTCTCCGATCAGGGGCTGGAGGCCCTGCCCGAGGAGCTGTTCGAGCTGACCGACCTCAAGAAGCTCAAGCTCTCCAAGAACCGGCTCACCGAGCTGCCCGAGGCGATCGGCGCCCTCACCGCGCTGGAGGCCCTCGTCCTCGACGACAACCAGCTCACCGCGCTGCCGGACGCGCTGGGGGATCTGCCGAAGCTCCAGCTCCTCGACCTGCGGCACAACAAGCTCCAGGAGTTGCCCCAGGGCCTGAACCGCGCCCCGGCGCTGCAGAAGCTCCTGCTGTCGAGCAACCGGTTCAAGGAGGTCCCCGAGCTGTTCTGGCACGTCGGGACCCTGAAGGACTTCGACGGCGTGAAGGGCTACGCCCGGGGCAATCCCAAGCACGACTTCCAGCGCTTCTACGCCGACATGCACAAGGCCAACCGCACCCCCGATGCGCGCGCCCGGGTCTTCCAGATCTGGACCCTCGGCCCCCGGCTGGGGGACTGCACCCTGCCCCAGCTCTTCGAGGCGCTGACCATCCCGAACGACAAGGTCCGGAAGAACGCCGCCGCGGCCATCCTCAAGCGCACCGCCGCACCGCTGGCCGAGCAGCCCCTCGCCGAGGGC
Organism: Alphaproteobacteria bacterium; assembly: GCA_020632795.1. GTDB lineage: Bacteria > Myxococcota_A > UBA796 > UBA796 > CAJQPC01 > JACKEV01. The sequence continues at coordinate 335,191 of JACKEV010000011.1, read as the reverse complement.
AGCACGCTGGCCTTCCTGGGAAACACCCGCCTCAAGAAGACCGAGGTCAAGGAGACCCTCACCGCCAACGGGATCGGCTACGCCAGCCGGCTCAACGACGCGGTCACCCACGTGGTCGTCGGCCCCAACCCCACGGGCTGGGAGACCATCGACGCGAAGCCCCGGGTCTTCCTGACCGAGGTCCAGCTCTCCGACGAGCTGGACCGCATCGCCGACCGCTTCCTGCTGGACGAGCAGCCCGAGGTCGCTGAGGATCGCCAGAACGTGGCCGAGCTGCTGGCCAGCCCCGACGAAGACAACGTCGCGGTGGGCCTGGAGCTGCTCAAGACCGGCGGCGTGCCCGAGGAGCTGTTCACCGAGCTGTTCCTGGTGTCGCGGTGCTCCGCCAGCGCGAAGAACCGCAAGGCCGCACGCGACCTGCTCACCCTGCACGGGACCCCGGCGGTGCGCAAGGCCGCCAGCGACCGCACCAAGCTGTGGTCCAGCGGCCACAAGGGCGAGCGGAAGACCACCGAGGCCCTCGCGCACTACAAGCACATGGCCCCGTCGATCCAATGGAACCGGGTGGCCCTGCTCCTCTATGAGCGCGAGAAGACGGGCCTCCAGTTCGTGCTCTTGACCAACCCCTCGGGTCACCCCGACCGGCAGGTCGCGCTGGACCTGCTGACCCAGGGCGGCCACCTGGACCTGCGCACCCTCGGCGGCCACTACCCCGACTACAACAACACCTACGCCTACTACAACGAGGAGAACTTCCCCATCGAGGCCACCGGGATGCCGCTGACCAGCATCGACGCCCGGGGCTGTCGGCTGGGGAGCCTGCCCCCCGAGATCGGCCGCCTGACCGGGCTCCAGGTGCTGGATCTGCGGGGCAACATGCTCCGCAGGCTGCCCGACGAGATCACGGCGCTCACCAGCCTGCAGAAGCTCCTGCTGGGGGACAACACGTTCACGGCCGTGCCCCCCCAGCTCGCGAAGATGCCCTGGCTCAAGGAGCTGGACTTCACCGGGAACCGCCACCCCGACGGACCCCGACACCGCCCCCACGTCCACGCCCTGGGCGATGAGGTCCGCGCGGCGCTGCCCGACACCGCCATCACCGATGGCTACAGCGGCCGGCAGGAAGACCTCGAGCGGTACTACTGGAACACCTGAGTGGCCACCTCCGGCCGCTACGACGCGCTCACGCAGGCCTGCTTCCGGCTGCTGACGCGAGAGCCCTTCTACGGGCACCTGTTCACCGGGCTCCTGCGGGAGGTCTCGGAGCAGGTCCGCGGGGTCTCCATCACCCTCGCCCCGGGGGGGCAGCTCCGCATCCGGGTCAACCCCAAGGAGTGGGAGACCTGGAGCGACGATCAGCAGGTCGGCGCCCTGAAGCACAACCTGCTGCACGCCATGCTTCATCACCCTCAGCGCGAGGAGGGCTTCCGCCACCGCCGGCTGTACTGGATCGCGGCGGATCTGGTGGTGAACCAGTACCTCAACACCGCCCAGCTCGCCGACGGGGCGGTGACCCTGGCCGACTTCCCCTCCATGGAGCCGGACAAGGACGTCGCCTGGTACTACGCCCGCCTGTCGCATGTATTGTCGCAAGGCGCGTCAGAGGACGGCGAGGGCTCGGACGAGGCGCGGGCCCTGGACGCCCTGCTCCGGGACGGTGGGGCGACGCCCTCCGCCCTGGATGAGCACAGCACCTGGGCGCCCATCGCCGCGCTCCCCCGCGCCGAGCAGCGCGTCATCGATCAGGGCATCCTCGACGCCCTCTACCGCACCATCAAGCGGGTCAAGACGAACCAGTACGGCGCGCTGCCGGCGGGCCTGCGGATCGTGCTGGATGGCATGCTGGCGGCGCGGGTCCCGCAGGTCAACTGGCGCCGGGTCGTGCGTCTGTTCTCCGCCAGCAGCCGCCGTACCCGGGTGAAGAACACCCTGCGCCGCCCCTCCAAGCGCTACGGCACCACCCCGGGCATCAAGGTGCAGCGGGAGCAGCGGCTGCTCGTGGCCATTGACACCTCCGGCAGCGTATCGGAGGTCGAGCTGCGCACCTTCTTCTCGGAGGTGTATCACCTCTGGCGCGCGGGGGCGGAGGTGCGGGTGGTGGAGTGCGACACTGCGATACATGCGACATGGGACTACCGCGGCGTGCCCCCTGCGGGCGTCCACGGCGGTGGCGGGACCAGCTTCACCCCGCCCATCCGATACGCCAACGAGCGCTACGGCCCCGACGCCATCCTCTACTTCACCGATGGCTACGCGGAGCCGCCCGCGGTGGTCAGCCGCTGCCCGATCCTGTGGATCATCTCCTCCCAGGGGCTCGCGGCGGGCAGCCCGGGCTGGGCGCAGCTCCCCGATCGCAAGGTGAAGCTCACGCTGTAGCAAGGATCTGCTGATACATGTCTCAACACAACTATGTCTTCTACGGCACCTCCGTCGCCAGCGATGAGCTGATCGGCTTCGTCGAGCACCTGGTCCGCTCCAACCTCGAGGCCGAGGCCGCCGGCCGTCGCAAGACCCCCATCTGCATCTGGGGCCGCCACGGCATCGGCAAGACCCGCATCGTCGAGGACACCGCGCGGGCGCAGGGCTGGCGCTTCGCCTACGTCGCCCCCGCCCAGTTCGAGGAGATGGGTGATCTGGTGGGCATGCCCGCGGTGGAGGGGGACCGCACCGTGTGGCGGGCGCCGGAGTGGGTGCCCGCTGAGGAGGGCCCCGGCGTGCTGCTCATCGACGACGTGAACCGCGCCGACGACCGCATCCTGCGGGGCATCATGCAGCTCCTCCAGAACTACGAGCTGGTGAGCTGGCGGCTGCCGGCGAAGTGGCAGATCGTGCTCACCGCCAACCCCGACGGCGGCGACTACTCGGTGACCCCGATGGACGACGCCATGCTCACCCGCATGATGCATGTGACGCTGGAGTTTGATGTATCAGCCTGGGCCCGCTGGGCCGAGGCCAACGGCGTAGACCCCCGGGGCATCAACTTCGTCCTCACCTACCCGGAGATCGTCTCCGGGGAGCGCACCACCCCCCGCACCCTGGTCCAGTTCTTCGAGTCCATCCAGTCCATCACGGATCTCAAGGCCCAGCTCGGGCTGGTGCGCATCCTGGCGGACTCCTGTCTGGACGAGCCCGCCGTGGCCGCGTTCATCACCTTCGTGCAGCAGGGGCTCTCCCAGCTCATCTCCCCCGAGGAGCTGCTGGGGGCGAAGGACTTCGGGCCAGCGTATGCGCGGGTGCGCGACGCGGTGGAGGGCGAGACCCTGCGGGTGGACATCCTGGCCACCCTCTGCACGCGGCTGGTGAACCACCTCTCCCGGCGGAAGGAGCGCCTCACGAAGCCGGAGATCGAGAACCTCAAGCGCTTCCTGACGATGGATCTGCTTCCCAACGACCTGCGGCTCACCGTGGCCCAGGAGCTGGTCCGCGCGTCGGATCCCGGCCTCAAGCGGGTGCTCGCCGACCCGACCATCGCGCGCCTGCTGCTGTCCTCGAAGCGGGGGCAGCGCTGAAGCAGGTGTCGCATGATGCTTCATGCTTCATGTTTCATGCTTCAGCCACGGAGCTGCGCCCGGAGGGTGCGCAGGAGCCAGCGTTGCTCGTCGTCGTTGAGCGCGGCGGTGAGGCGGAGCGCGCCGTCGACGTGGCGGAGGACCAGGGTGGGGCGGGCGCGCAGCAGGCCCCCGGGTTCCAGGGCGATCGACAGGATGCCTCCGGTCTCCAGGGCCGTCTTCTGAAAACCGAACGCTGTTCGCTTTTCAAGGATCCATCGCCCCGGGCCGAGATGGAGGCGCCAGGCTTCGGTCGCGCCCCGGGCGATGACCCCGAGCCCGATCACCCCGGCGGCCCACAAGGGGAGGGAGAGCAGCGCCAGCGTGGGCTCACGGGCGGCGACCCGGGACGTCCACAGCGCCGTGAGGGCGAGCCACGCCGCGGCGACCGCGACGCTGCGGAGGTGGTCGGGCCCGGCGCCGGGCGCGGGCAGGGTCAGCGTCCCGCCCTCCGCGTCCAGCCAGCCCTGGATCCGGCTGCCGCGCGGCGGCCGAGAAGAGAACCCGGAGGGGGGCTCCTGAAGAGCACGCAGCGGGTGGACCGTGTTGCATACCTCGCACCGGGCCACCCCTGTCCCCACGCTCACCATCGCGGGCGGGATGCCGGTGCCGCAGTCGGGACAGCGCACGCGCATGCCCGTCACCATACCCCGAGGCTTGAAGGGAGCGGCGCGGCTCGGTAGGCTCCCCGTCCCTGCCTTCGCTGGAGCCCGGGATGCCCAACGTCCGCCTGCGCGACCTCATCGTCACCTTCAACGACGACGGCACGGTCCTGATCAAGTCCACCAGCCACGGCCTGGGCGTCAAGGCGCCCCCGTTCGCCGTGGGGGTCCTGGCGCTGTGCTCCCGGCCGACCCCAGCGTCGGAGGTCGCCCGCGCGATGGGCCCGGTGGCCGAGCGGGTCTACGCGCAGCTCGTCGACGCGGGGCTCCTGGTGGACCCCCAGACCGCCGCGGACACGCCGACGGTCTTCCACAACTACGCGGGGGTGGAGGTTCACCGCCGCATGCTCGCGGACGAGGGGCGCATCCGCGCCTACCGGGAGGCCATCCAGGCCGTGGTGCGCCCGGGGGACGTGGTGATCGACGCGGGCAGCGGGTCCGGCGTGCTGGCCACCCTCGCGGCCCTGGCCGGCGCCGGGCGGGTCTATGCCATCGAGCGCAGCGACATGGCCGACGTGATCCCGCAGGTGGCCGCCGACAGCGGGGTGGGCGACCGGGTGGAGGTCGTCCGGGGCGACTTCTCCGAGGTCCAGCTCCCCGAGAAGGCGCGGGTCCTGATCACCGAGACCTTCGGCCACCTCGCCATCGGCGAAGGAATGATGCACGAGGTCGGCGCCTGCGCGCAGCGCAACCTGATCGAGGGCGGCGTGGTCATCCCGCAGGCCGTCTCCCTCCACGTCGCCCCGCTGCTGAACCCGCCCCAGGATCTGCTGGGGCCGTTCCGCAAGCGCGAGGACGGCGTCGACCTGAGCTGCCTGCGGGCCGACGCCAGCGGCCGGGGCCACGATCGCCCGATCCGCCCCGCCGACATCGGCCCGGTGATCGACGTGGGGCGGTGGGCGATGCCCATGCCCACGGAGCTGACCGCGCGCTTCACCCTGGATCGGCCCTGCGAGGGGCTGGCCGCGTGGTTCACCCTGCACGTGGCGCCGGGCATCACCCTGCCCACCGGGCCCGCCGACCCCTACACCCACTGGGAGCAGACCCTGCTGCCCGTGACGCTGGACGCCGGGGAGGTGGAGCTGCGGACGTGGTCGGCCCCGGAGGACCGACGCACCACCGTGTTCAGCTTCAACGGGCAGGAGGTCCGGGTGCGGTGACCGGGGCTACTGCCGGGTGGTCTCGAACTGGCCCGTGTAGTTCAGGTTGAAGCCCTGATACGTGGTCGAGCCCGAGAAGCCGCCGTCGAAGTCGGCGTCGCCGGAGAAGGTGCCGGTGAAGGTCTGGGTGATGATGGTGCCCACCGAGACGTCGCCGCTGGCGCTGCTCTCGCCGGTGAACTGGCCCTCGATGTCGGCAGTCTGGGTGCCGATGTAGGTCGCGATCAGCCCCTGGAAGCTGCAGGTGGCCGTGCCGTCGATCTGGTAGGAGGCGGCGTCGTCGACCACGATGGTGGCGGTGCCGACGCAGTTGTCGGAGAGGTTGCCGAGGTTGGTCACCACGACCGCCAGGTCCACCGTGCCGTTGTAGGTGCCGTTCCAGGCGTCGCTGGAGCTGCCGCAGCCGGCGTCGGGGTTGGCGTTCGCGTCGGTGTCGTCGCAGTCCTCGGCGTTGTCGACGTAGCCGCCGGGGGCGTCGCAGGAGGCGACCTGGACCGACGGGTCGCCGTAGCCGTCCCCGTCGTCATCGGGGTGCCAGGTGCTGTAGCCGTCAGGGCTGACCGAGTCGTCGGCGTCGTTGACCAGGCCGTCGCAGTCCTCGTCGGCGCCGTTGGGGTCGCAGACCTCGGTGCCGTCGGGGTTGATGGCCGCGTCGCTGTCGTCGCAGTCCGCGCCCAGGGTGATGTAGCCGGAGGGGGCCGCGCAGGCGCGGGTCCCGTTGGTCTCGTCGCCGTAGCCGTCGCCGTCGAGGTCGGGGTAGTACGTTCCCGCGTCGGCGGCGTCGTCGTCGACGGCGCCGTTGCAGTCGTTGTCGACGTCGTCGCAGACCTCGGTGTTGCCGGGGAAGGCGTCGGGGTTGTCGTCGTCGCAGTCCTCGTCGGCGTTGACGCCGTCGCCGTCAGCGTCGACCGACTGGGTGTCGTTGCCGCCGGTGTCGTCGGCCGGGATCGAGCCCGTTTCGTCGATGTTGACGTCCTTGTCGCCGCAGGCGACCATCAGGGCAGTGAGCATCAGCAGGGTGCGCATGGAACCTCCATCGTCTCCGCCCAGCATGTACGGTCCGGGCGGGGGTGGGCAACCCCCGCGTAGTAACCTGTCATCGCGGGGTCACCCCCCCCAGGGGGCTCAGTTCTTGCCGGCGGTCTTGCCCGGGTCCAGCTCGAACGCCTGGCTGGGGACCTCCAGCGCGACGGCCTCCGCCTCGCGGAAGGTGTCGGTCCAGACGACCTCCAGGTTGGCGAACTGCATGTCCACGACGCTGGCGGGGACGTGGAAGATCGCGGAGAAGCTGAGGTCGTCGCCGGGGAAGAGCAGCTCGGTGTCGCCCTTGCGGTCGTCGTTGGCGAAGGTCTGGCCGCTCTCGGTCTTCACCGTCAGGTTGCGGGGGGTGACCAGCCCGACCTTGTCGCCGGTGTAGGTGCACTTGAACTTCGCGTAGGTCTCCTTGGTCTCCTGCTTGACCTTGCTCAGGCTGCACCGGTAGGGGCCCGCCTCGAAGCTGTTGGTGGCCGCCGGCAGCTTGAAGTTGGGAGCCTCGTGGACCGTGCCCTCGGCCGACACGCGGTAGAACCCGCTGAAGTCCACCGAGAACTTCTCCCGGTGGAAGCCGTCCTCACCGTCCACGCCCACGGTGGGGTTCTTGGAGTCCTTGGGGCCGATGATGACGGGCTTGCGCTTGGCGTCGCCGTTGTTGGGCTTGAAGTCACCGTGCTCGAAGTGGAACACCGTCTCGTTGACGTAGTAGAGCAGGAAGTCGGCGGTGTTGTTGGTGATCTGGGCCTTGAACTTGGCGAAGGGCCGCTGGGCGTGCGCGTCGGAGATCGAGAGGGTGAGCGCATCGGTCTCGATGGGCGGGACGTCGCGGAAGTGGTTCTCGTGCTTGGGGTCGACGCCGTCCTGGGCGATCGCGAGGGCGGGCAGGGCGCAGAGGAGCAGCGCGAGGGCGCGGTGGTTCATCTTGAGACTCCGGGATTGTTGAGTTGAGGAGCGGCGACTATCGCGTCGCCGCCGGGTTCGCCAACGCGCCCTCCAACCCGCCATCAAGCGGACTTGTTCCCGCGTCGGCGCCGGAGCGTGACGGCCGCCGCCAGGGCCAGCAGCCAGCCAGCCTCCGGCCCGCCGCCGGGGCCGCTGGCGCAGCCGCACTTGTCGGGGTCGTCGCCGTCGCCGACCACGCCGGTGTCGTCGCCGCCGTCGCTCACCGCGTCCAGGCCGTCGCAGTCCTCGTCCACGCCGTTGTCCGGGACGTCGTCCGCGTCGGGGTTCACCGCCGGGTCCTCGTCGTCACAGTCCTCGACGTGCGGGTAGCCGTCGGCGTCCAGGTCGTCGTCCGGCGTGGACTCGTCACAGTCGTTGTCCGCGCCGTCGTAGGGCACCTCGGCGGCGCCGGCGTTGACGTAGGGGTCCGTGTCGTCGCAGTCATCGCCGCCGCACTCGGCGGGGTCGTAGCCGTCGCCGTCCGCGTCGACCTCGGGGTAGGGCCACCAGCCCAGGTTCCACTCCTGGTTGTCCCAATCACAGTCGTTGACATCCACAGGGGACAGGGAGACCCACAGATCGCCGTCGCCCCAGTCGTCCCAGGTGAACGCGTACGGACCGACGAGGGTGCCCTCCCCTGAGGCGAGGCTGACGGTGTGGGTGCCCACCAGCGTCACGGCGTTGCCGACGTAGCGGTAGAAGGTCAGCTCCGCGTCCACCGCGTCGGCGAGCCCGGCGTTGCCGACCTGCAGCCACACCTCGACCACCCGCGGTTCGTCCGCGCAGGCCCCGGCGCAGCGGCCCTCGCCCAGGATCTCCAGGTCGACCTGCCAGTCGCTGGGGCCGGTGGCCAGCCCGGCGGAGCGGAAGTTGTTCCAACTCAGCCAGTTCTCGGTCTCCACCGCCGGGATGGAGCCGTCGTCGTTGACGTTCGTGATGTGGTAGCTGTGCTGGTTCCAGATCGGCCGGGACGGCATCCAGGAGTCGTCGAGGTCCCCGATGACCGTGATGCCTGCCCAGTCGCCGCTGGTGCGGTAGGTGTTGGAGGGCAGCACGATCTCGCTGGAGCCGTCCTGGTCGACGTCCGCGATCACCGGGTATTCGAACCAGGTCCCCGAGTCGTGGTGCGTGTCGGAGAGCAGGATGCCGCCCGTGGCGCCATCAAACACAAAGAGGGTGTACTCGTCGGCGTACACCACCTCGGCGCGGCCGTCGCCCTCAAAATCAAACACCGATGAGCCGGTGGCGTTGGACGTGGTGTCGATCACCGCCTGCGACCACAGGATGGAGCCATCCCCCTCATAGACGGTGTAGTAGTACGCGCCCGCCACGCCGACCTCCGGGGCGTCGTCCCCGTCGAAGTCCGCCACGGTGGGCGGGCCGCCGCGCCCCCCGCCGTACACCGCGACCGTCCACAGGATCGTGCCGTCGTCGTCGGTGAGCGTGACGTAGCTGTTGCCGGTGCGGACCACCTCGGGCAGCCCGTCGGCGTCGAAGTCGCCCACGGCCGGGTAGCCCTCCGCGCCCCCGTCGCTCCACACGAGGGTGCCGTCCCGCTCGTACACCGCGTTGCCCGCCACCAGCTCGAGCTGCCCGTCCACGTCCATGTCCGCCATCACGGAGATCGCGCCGAGGCCCAGGTCGCTGTCGCCGTAGGCGCCTTGCCCCACGAGCGCCCCGGTGCAGTCGAAGATCTGCGCCCCGATGGCGACCTCCGCGCAGCCGTCGCCGTCCATGTCGCCGATGGTGGGGTAGCCGGCGCCGTACCCGGGCGGGGTGCCTGCCGCCCACTTCAGGGTCCCGTCGTACTCCGCACAGATGACGCCCACGGTGTAGCCGGTGACGCAGAAGTCCGGGGAGCCGTCCCCCTCCAGATCGCCGATGGCCGTGCCGGCCCCGCCGATGGCGGAGTAGCCCCCGATGTCGCCGGTCACCCAGTGCTCGGCGCCGGAGTCCCCGGAGAGCAGCGTGACGTAGCCGTAGCTGGACCAGCCGTGGTAGCCGTGTCCCACGAAGAGGATGTCCGGGACGTCCGCGTCGTCGATGACGCCGTCGTTGTTGTCGTCGGTGAGGTTGCCCACCGTCGGCGTGGACATGACGTGGTTGTACCCGGTGGCCGAGGACGCCAGCCACTGCCACTCGACGGTGGGGTTGAAGGTGCCGATGCGCGGCTCCGACTGGCAGCCATCGTCCACGACCACGTCGGGCGCCTCGGGTGGCAGGTAGCTGTCACACCAGTCGGCCTCCTGGGCCAGGGCGGGCAGGGTCAGGGCGAGCAGCATGGGGGGCTCCTTCCTGGAAGGTCATCGTTGAATTGCGATTCTATCGCCCGGGAGGGCCCGCCGCAGGTGCGCAGGATCAGCGCCTGTCCCAGCGCCAGATGCCGACCGGCTGGCGGACCCCCTTGAGGTCGCGGGGGCCCACCTCCACGAGCCCGTAGTCGGCGGTCAGCCGCGCGCGGGTGGCGGCGGTGACGAGCACGTCGGCGTCCAGGGTGCGGGTGAGGGCCTCGACCCGGGCGGCCACGTTCACCGCCTCGCCGATCACCGTGTACTCCATGCGGGAGGCGGCGCCGATGGGCCCGGCGATGACCTCACCGGAGTTCACCCCCACCCCGGCGCGCAGCTCGCTCCCCAGGCGCTCCCCGGCGCGGACCATCGCCTGAGCGGCCCGCACCGCCCGGTCCGCGTGGTCGGCCTGGGCCCGGGGCGCGCCGAAGATGGCGACGATGGCGTCCCCCATGAACTTGTCGACCACGCCACCCTCCCGCTCGATCTCGTGGACCATCGCGGTCAGCCACTGGTTCAGCCGCTCCACCAGGCGCTCGGGGGCGAGGGCCTGGCTGAGGCTGGTGAAGCCACGCAGGTCGGCGATCAGCACGGTGACCTCGCGGCGCTCTCCCTGGCGGCGCAGGCGCCCGGCCAGGGCGTCGTCGGCCACCTCGGGGGCCACGAAGCGGCCGAACACCTGCCGGAAGCGCTCGGTCTCCTGCAGCCGCTCCAGCTCGGAGGCCAGGCGGCGGTTGCGCTCCCGCCAGTAGGCCCACAGGCCCGCCAGCAGGGCGGCGAGGGCCCCGCCCCGGACGTCTCCGCGCTGGTACCACGCCGGCGGCAGGGTGAAGGCGACCGCGGTGGGGGTGTCGCTCCAGCCGGTGCCCGGGGCGCGGGCCTGGATCTCCAGGGTGTGGTCGCCGCGCTCCAGGCCGAGGAGCTGGACGCTCGCATCCACCTGCGGGCTCGACCAACGGCCCCCGTCCAGCCGGAACCGGTAGCGCAGCTCGGAGGGCGGCAGCAGCACGTCGTCCCCCAGGGCGAAGCGCAGGTCGTCCTCCCCCGGACGGAGCGTGAGCGGGGGGGTGAGGGCGCGGTCGCCAGCCCAGGCCCCGGCGACGTGCACCGCAGGGGGGCGTCGGGTCGCCCGCAAGAGCGTCGGGTCCACCCAGGCCACCCCCTGGGTGGTGCCCACGACCAACCAGTCCCCGAAGCGGACCACCTCGTCCTGGGCGATGGCGTCGTCGGGCAGCCGCAGGGAGAGCGGGCCGGGGCGCAGCCGGAGCAGCTCGCCCCGGGTCACCGCCCACAGCGCGTCATCGTCGGCGTAGAGCGCCTCGAACGGCGGCGCGTCGGGCAGCGCCGGGGCCAGCAGGGTGTGCCCCCTCGCGTCGATGCGGTAGACGGCGCCGCCGCAGGCCACCCAGCCCCCCTCGCCGTCGACGGCCGTCCGGGGGCCCACGCAGGGGTCCACGGGGTGAGCCATCGGGGTGAAGCCGCGGTCGGGGTGGAAGCGCCACGCGGCTCGGGTGCTGTGCAGCAGCAGCGTGCCGTCCGCGGAGGGGTGGCCCCCGTAGAGCGGGATCTCCGGGGCGGGCCAGTCCCGGGGCGCGTCGTGGTCCAGCGCCAGGACGCCCCCGGCGTACACGAGCACGAGCCCGCCGCGGCCATCGGGCTCGATCTGCTGGGGGCCGGGCAGATCTGCCCAGAGCGTCTCGAAGTCGGACGCGCCGGGCCGGCGGTGCAGGGTGCCCGAGCCGTTGGAGCTGACGAACCACCCGCCCTCGGCGTCGCGCCCCATCTCCAGGATCCCGTGCAGGCCGGTCTCGATCGCCTCGACCTCCAGCGCGGGCGAGACCCACGCCGCGCCGATGAGCCCGGCGACCAGCAGCGCGTCCCCATCGGTCCGCAGGTCGGTGACCAGACCCGCGCCCAGCACGCTGCTCGGGCGCCACAGCCGGAGGCCCGGCTCGGCGATCCGCACCAACCCCGAGCCCAGGGTGCCCAGCCAGAGCTGGCCATCCTGGTCCACGTGGGCGCGGGTGGCGACGTCGAAGGTCAGGCCGCTGGCCCGGGTGAAGGTCTCCGCGCGCCCGTCGGGGTGCAGCAGCAGGACCCCGCTGCCGGTGGAGGCCGCCACCGCGCCGCTCGGGAGCAGGGCCAGGTCGGTCACCCAGGCGCGCGGCCCCACCGGCTCGAAGCCGGGGTAGCGGAGGACGCCGACGTGGGTGCCCACCAGCAGGCCCCCGGGGGTCTCCAGCAGCCGGCGCACCGGGCGGTCGTCCAGCGCCACCAGCCGGTCGCCCTCCACCGCGAACAGGCCCTCGGGGGCCCCCACCAGCAGGGTGTCGCCGTGGCGGTGCAGGGTGACGGGGGTGACCTCGGGGGACGACGCCACCGGCTCCAGGCCGGCCGGCCCCACCCGGAAGACGCCGCGCTCGTTCGCCAGCAGCAGCCTCTGGGCGTCCTCGGCGAAGCCCGCGGAGATCCCGATGAGGCGGCGGTCGTCCAGCACCGTCACCGCCTCACCCTGCGCGCGGTACACCCCGGCGGTGCACTGCACAGTGAGTCCGTCGTCGCCCAGGTGCAGCGCGAGGGTCCGCTCCTGCGCCCAGCCCGGCGGGGCCGGCGCCGCCTCGAAGGTGCCGCCGTCGAAGCGGGCGACCCCGCCGTCGGTCCCCACGTAGAGGGTCCCGGGCTCCTGCTGCGCCACGGCGCGGACCGTCGCGGCGGGCAGGCCCTGCCGGGGGCCGTAGGTCTCGACGACCAGCCCGCCCGGGGGCGCGATCGGATCGGCCCGGGCCGCCGCCCCGCTCAGCCACAGGGCGACCAGGGCGCACGCGAGCCGCGAAGGCCGTCGGGCGAGGCCGGACACGCCGCGAGCATACCGCTCCTGCGCGGCGGGCGCCCGGGCTGTGCAATCATCGCCCCACCCGGCCCGTAGACGCGGCGAAAACCAAGGGAGCTTGAGCCCATGTCCTTCGATCGGATCGTCTCCACGCGCAGCCGCCTCCTCGTCCGTCAGGCCCGGGAGTGGGCGGAGATCCTCATCGGGTTCGAGTCCCGCAACAAGTACGACCTGTGCGACGACGACGGCCGGGTGGTCGGCCACGCCGCCGAGGAGGGCAACGCCCTGACGGCCGTGCTCATGCGCAACCTCCTGGGGCGCCGCCGGCCGGCCTCCTTCCACATCTACGACGCCGACCGCGCCGAGGTCGCGGTGGCGAAGAAGCCCTTCACCTTCTACTTCCACCGGGTGACGGTGACCGAGGGCGGGCAGGCCATCGGCGAGGTGCGGCGGCGCTTCTCCCTGCTCAACCGCACGTTCGACGTGGTGGGGCCCGGGGGCCGCACGCTGGCCACCATCAAGAGCCGCCTGTTCCGCATCTGGACCTTCAAGGTGCTGGTCGGGGGGCGCGAGGTCGGGCGGATCTCCAAGCGCTGGGGCGGCGCGCTCAAGGAGATCTTCACCGACGCGGACACCTTCGGCGTGGAGTTCGGCGACAGCGGCCCCGAGCTGCGCAAGCTGCTGCTGGCGGCGACCTTCCTCATCGACTTCACCTGCTTCGAAGAGAACGACGGGAACAAGCGGGGGCTCCTGGGCATGATCTCGGATGACTGAGGCCCCGGGGGCTCGCGAGGCGGGGTCGCCCGCCGTCGACGAGCCCGCCCCGGGCGCCCGCCGCGTCACCGTCGCGCTCCTGGGCCTCGCCGCGGGCTTGCGCCTGCTGCGGGCCGCCGCCCGGTGGGAGGAGACCGCCTGGCTCTACGCCGCCTACAACGGCCCGACGGCCGACGCCCTCCGCGAGGGCCGCTACGAGGACGCATTCATCGGCTTCGTGGGGCTCCACCCGCCGCTGTTCCCGGTCCTGCATGCGCTTCAGGAGCTGCTGCTCCCGGCGCCCGCGCTGTGGCTGCTCTTCAGCGCGGCGGCCTCCTTCGGCGCGGTGGCGCTGCTGGTCCGGCGGCACCGGCTGGCGGCGCTGATGGTGGCGACCTCGCCCCTCCAGCTCGCCTACGCCGCGGAGGTCAACAACTACCCGCTGCTCGCCCTGGCGGTCGTCGCGGTCCTGTGGGCCCGGGAGCGGGTGGCCGAGGGGCGGCCCTGGGGGGAGCTGGCGGCGGTGGGGGTGCTCGCGGCCTGGACCCACGGGCTGGGGGGGTGGGTCGCGGGGCTCGCGGCGCTGACGCTCGGCCCGGCGGTCGCGGGGCGGGTCCTGGCGGTGATGGCGCTGGGCTGCGCGCCCCTGACGCCGGGGGTGTGGGCGCTGGCCCACGAGCCGCACACCTACGGCCAGCCGCCCATCGCGTCGGGCCTCATCGCGACCGACTGGGTGGCGCGCTTCGGGCTCCTGGGGCTGCCCTGGCTGGTCGCGGCGGTCCTGGGCGTGCGGCGCGCCCCGGCGCTGGCCTTCATCGCGGCAGGCACGGCGGTCTTCATCGCCGCCCTGCACGGGCTGGGGGTCACCGCGCCCCACCAGTTCCCCTACCTCCTGGCCCTGACCGCGCCGCTGGCCCTGCTGGCCGAGGCCGGGGCCCGCTCGCGGCTCTCGCGGGGGCTGCTGGTGGGCATGGCCCTGCTCCAGAGCGCGTGGGTGGCGGGCTTCAACGGCATGCGGCTGCGCGCGGTCGCGGACCCCGCGCCGTCTGCGGTGGACCTCGCCCTGGCCCGCGCACGGCCCGGCGAGGCGGTCTACCTGCTGCGCCCCGCGCCGGTGAACGACGACGACAAGCGGGGGGTCTCCCCGCAGCTCTGGCGGCTGCGGCCCTGGCGCCCCATGCCGATGGCGCGTCCCTACCCCTTCGCCTACGACGACCACCGCCACGGCCAGCCCCGCCGGGTCGGCGATCTGACCGTCTACGTCAACGAGCACCTGTGGCCCGAGCTGGACCAGGCCATCGCGGCCCACCCGCGGCTGCACCTGGCGGTGTACGGGGACGTACGCTTCGACGCGGCGCTGGAGGCGGAGTACGGGCCGCCGGAGCGGGCGGGGGAGGAGCGGCTGTGGACGTTGGAAGCCCGCTAACCGGACTTCTCCTCGTCGATGTCGAACGACTCCCCACACCCGCACGGCCGCCGGGCGTTGGGGTTGTTGATCTTGAACCCCGACTCCCACTCGTTCGTCAGGTAGTCGATGGTGGTGCCCTGGAGGAAGTCGCGCTTGAACGCGCCGACGAAGACGGGGATGCCCTCGATCTCGGTGACCGCGTCGTCCGCCTCGGGGGCCTCGGCGAACTCCAGCAGGTAGGAGTAGCCTGAGCAGCCGCCGCCCCGGATGCCGAAGCGCAGGCCGTAGCCGTCCATGTCGTTGTCCTTGAGGATGTCGCGGATGTTCTCGATCGCGGGCTTGGAGAGGTGGATGAGGCCCGCGTCGGCGGCGTCGGACATCGTGGTCCTCCGGCTCAAAGGTCACAGGGGTCACTTGAACTCAACATAGCGTTAGTCACGCCCGCCCGCAGCGCCAAGCCCACGCCGCGATGAACCGGTTAGGGGTCCCGGATGGCGACGCCCTCCCTCGAAGACCTCCTCGGCCGGGCCCGGGGGGATGAACCCCTCGCGATCCCCATCTACCGGGAGATCCTGGCCGATCTGGACACCCCTGTCTCCGCCTTCATGAAGGTGGGGCAGCGCCCCTGGTCCTTTCTGCTGGAGTCGGTCGAGGGCGGGGAGCGCTGGGCCCGGTACTCCTTCATCGGATCCGACCCGGCCCTCGTCGTGCGGGCCACCGGGTCGCGCTGCGTGGTCGAGGCCGACGGCGAGGCCCCCCGGGTGGAGGAGCGGGCGGACCCCCTGACCCTGCTCGCCGAGGTGCTGGGGCGCTACCGCCCCGTGCCCGTGCCCGGCCTGCCGCCCTTCGCGGGGGGCGCGGTGGGCTGGCTGGCCTGGGACGCGGTGCGCTGGTGGGAGCGGCTCCCCGACCCCCACCCGGCGGGCGACGCCCCCACGATGGTCTTCGCGGTGCCGCGTTCGCTGGTGATCTTCGACAACCTGCGGCACCGCATCCTGGTCACCGAGGTCGTGCTCTGGACCCCGGGGGAGGACCTCGCCGCGGCCTACGCCCGCGCGGTCCAGCGCATCGACGACACCATCGCCCGCCTGCGCGGCCCCCTGCCCGAGCCGGCCCCGCCCGCCGAGCCGCCGGGGCCGGTGGCCTCCACCGTCGCCCGCGCGGACTTCGAGGCCGCCGTCCGCCGGATCAAGGAGTACATCCGCGCCGGGGACTGCATCCAGGTGGTGCTCTCCCAGCGCTTCGACTTCGACTTCGACGGCGACCCCTTCGCGGTGTACCGGGCGCTGCGGGCGATCAACCCCTCGCCGTACATGTTCTTCCTGCGCTACCCCGATCAGCTCGTGGTGGGGGCCTCGCCGGAGGTCATGGTGCGGGTGCAGGGGGACGAGGCCCTGGTCGCGCCCATCGCGGGCACCCGGCGCCGGGGCGCCACCGAGGGCGAGGATCTGGCCCTGGAGCGGGAGCTGCTGGCCGACCCCAAGGAGCGCGCCGAGCACGTCATGCTGGTGGACCTCGGCCGCAACGACCTGGGCCGGGTGGCCGCGCCGGGCTCGGTGCGGGTCGACGACCTGATGCACGTCGAGCGCTACTCCCACGTCATGCACATCGTCTCCACGGTGCAGGCCCGGCTGCGCGAGGGCCGCGACGGCTTCGACGCGGTGCGGGCCACCTTCCCGGCGGGCACCCTGTCCGGTGCCCCCAAGGTCCGGGCCATGCAGATCATCGACGAGCTGGAGCCCGCCGGGCGGGGGCTGTACGGCGGCGCGGTGGGCTACGTCGGCTTCGGGGGCACCCTCGACCTGTGCATCGCCATCCGCACGGCGGTGGGTCGCGAGGGCCGCTGGTCGATGCAGGTCGGGGCCGGCGTCGTGGCCGACTCCGACCCGGCCGCGGAGTACCAGGAGACCCTCAACAAGGCCGGCGGCCTGCGCCGGGCCCTGGAGCTGGTGGGGAGCGGGCTGTGAAGGTCCTCGTCATCGACAACTACGACTCGTTCACCTGGAACCTCGTCCAGTACCTCCAGATGCTGGGGGCCGAGGTCGAGGTGTTCCGCAACGACGCCATCACCGTCGAGGGCATCGGGGATCGCCACCCCGACCGCCTGCTCATCTCCCCGGGCCCCTGTGACCCCGAGCGGGCGGGCATCTCGATGGACGCGATCCGCCGCTGGGCCGGCGCGCTGCCCATCCTGGGGGTCTGCCTGGGCCACCAGTCCCTGGGCCAGGTCTACGGCGGGCAGGTGGTGCGCGCGCCGGTGCTCATGCACGGCAAGACCTCGCCCATCCACCACACCGGACAGGGCGTGTTCGCGGGGCTGCCAAGCCCCTTCACCGCCACCCGCTACCACTCCCTGGTGGTGGCGCGCGACAGCCTGCCCGACACCCTGGAGGTCACCGCCTGGACCGAGGACGGCACCATCATGGGCCTGCGCCACCGCGAGGCGTGGGTCCAGGGGGTGCAGTTCCACCCCGAGAGCATCCTCACCGAGGGCGGCATGGACCTGCTGAAGAACTTCCTGGAGGCGAGATGATCCGCGAGGTGCTGGAGCGCCTGCTGGCGGGCGAGGACCTGGACGCGGCCACCGTCGAGGCCGTCATGGAGCAGATGCTGGCGGGCCGGCTGGACCCGGCCGCCATCGCCGGCTTCCTGATCGCGCTGCGGGCCAAGGGCGAGACGGTCACCGAGATCGCCGCCGCGGCCCGGGTCATGCGCCGCCACGCCGTGGGCATCCCGGTCCCCGCCGGGCGCGCCCTGGTGGACACCTGCGGCACCGGGGGCGACGCCTCGGGCACCTTCAACCTGTCCACCGCCGCCGCCCTCGTCGCCGCGGCGGGGGGCGCGACCGTGGCCAAGCACGGCAACCGCTCGGTCTCCTCCAAGGCGGGCTCCGCGGACGTGCTGGAGGCCCTCGGCGTGAAGCTGGACCTGCCCCCGGCGCGCCTCGGGCAGGTCCTGGAGACCGTGGGCATCGCCTTCCTGTTCGCCCCGGCCCACCACGGGGCCACCCGGCACGCGGTCGGGCCCCGGCGGGCGCTGGGGGTGCGCACGATCTTCAACGTGCTGGGTCCGCTGACGAACCCGGCGGGCGCCCGGCGCCAGGTCCTGGGGGTCTACGCCGAGGAGCTGGTCGAGCCCATCGGCCAGGTGCTCGTGGAGCTGGGGGCCGAGCACGCCCTGGTGGTCCACGGCGCGGGCGGGCTGGACGAGCTGTCCATCTCCGGGCCGTCCTGGGTGGCCGAGGTGAAGGGCGGCGAGATGGAGGTGTGGCAGCTCACCCCCGAGGACGTCGGTCTGGAGCGGGCCCCGCTGGACCACCTCCAGGGCGGCGACCCCGAGCGCAACGCCGCCATCCTGCGCGCCATCTTCGCGGGCGAGCGCTCCCCGCGGGCCGACGCCGTCGCCCTCTCGGCGGGGGCGGCCCTCTACGTGGCCGGCGTGGCGGGCTCCATCACCGAGGGCGTCGCTGAAGCGCAGGAGCTGCTGGCCCGACAGCAGGCGGCCCGCACCCTCGACGCGCTGGTCGCCGAGACGAACCGGTGAGCTTCCTCGAGCGCATCCGGCCGGCCAAGGAGGCCGAGGTCGCCGACCTGCGCGCCGCGCCCCCCGACCCCTCCGCGGCGCCCCCGGCGCGCTCGCTGCACGCCGCGCTCAAGGCGCCGGGGCTCCAGGCCATCGCGGAGGTCAAGCGCCGCTCCCCGTCCCGGGGCCTGATCCGGGAGGGCGCCGACGCCGCGGACATCGCCCGGAGCTACGCGGCGGCCGGGGCGGCGGCCATCTCGGTGCTCACCGACGGGCCCCACTTCGGGGGCAGCCTGGACGACCTGCAGGCGGTCCGCGCGGCGGTGGACATCCCAGTGCTGCGCAAGGACTTCCTCATCGACCCGCTCCAGGTGGCCGAGGCCCGGGCGGCGGGGGCGGACGCGGTGCTGCTCATCGTGGCCATGCTCGCCGACGAGGTGCTCCAGGAGCTGCTGGACGCGACCCGCGTCCTGGGCATGGAGGCCCTGGTCGAGACCCACACCGCCGCCGAGGTGGCCCGCGCGCTGGCCTGCGGGGCCCGCATCATCGGGGTGAACAACCGCGACCTGGTGTCCCTGGAGGTGGACCTGGCCCACGGCGAGGCGGTGCTGCCCGGCTTGCCGCCCCAGGTCGCCCGGGTCGCCGAGTCGGGCATCCGCGGGCCGGCCGACCGGCGGCGCATGGAGGCGGCGGGCGCCGACGCGATCCTGGTGGGCACGGCGCTGATGGGCGCGGCGGACCCGGGGGTGGCGCTGCGCGGGCTCCTGGAAAGCTGAGATGTGGGTCAAGATCTGCGGCGTCACCACCCTCGATGACGCGCTGCACGCCCAGGCCTGCGGCGCCGACGCGGTGGGGCTGAACCTGCACCCCGGCTCGCCCCGCTGCGTCTCCCCCGCCCGGGCCGCCGCGCTGGCCGCCGCGCTGGACTGCGCCACCGCGCTGGTGGCCGTGGACCTCCCGGAGGCCGAGCTGGCCGCGATCGTGGCCGAGGTCCGTCCGACGTTCGTGCAGCTCCACGGCGACCAGCCCCCCGGCTTCGGGGCCTCGCTGGGCGTGCCCCTGCTGCGGGCCTGGCGGGCTCGCCAGGGGGTGCTCGACGCCATCCGGGCCGACGCGGCGCCGCGCTTCCTGCTGGACGCCTACGTCCCCGGCGCCTTCGGCGGCACCGGCCGGCGCGTGGACCTCGACCTCGCCCGGCGGGCGGCGGCGCTGGGGCAGCTCGTGCTGGCGGGGGGGTTGACCCCGGACAACGTGGCCGCCGTCGTCGCGGCGGCGCGGCCCTTCGGCGTGGACGTGGCCTCGGGGGTCGAGGCGGCCCCGGGCCGCAAGGATCCCGACAAGGTGCGGGCCTTCATTCAGCGGGCGCGGGGCTCCGCCGGGCCTTCCCGCCCTTCCTGACGCCCTCCTCCCGGCCCGGCCGCCGCATCTCCCGGTACCGGTAGGCGCCGAGATCCTGGCCCTCCAGAGCGTCCAGGGTCCCGCCGCGCCAGGCCAGCAGCACCTCGGCCAGGCCCCGCCCGACCACCGCGCTGCCCTCGGCGTTGGGGTGGTGGACGTCCTCGGGCTTGCCCTCCAGGAAGAAGCCCGACGCGCCGGAGGCCCGCAGCCAGGGCAGGGAGGTGGCGAAGGGCAGGCCCAGGGCCCGGGCGCTCTGCTGGACGTGGGCGAGGGTGCGGAGCTGCTCGGCGCAGAAGGCCGGCCCTGTGTTGTCCCCGCCGCAGCGCTCGGGGTCGGGCTCGGCCATGACGTGCGGGGCGAGGGCCCAGACCAGGAGCGGGGTGTCGTGGGCCTCGGCGTCGGCGGCCATCTCGCCCATCCAGCGGTCGATGAAGGCCCACTCGGCCTCCCGGTCGGTGGGGGCGCCGCCCTCCAGCCGGCGGGCCTCCCGAGCGCCCAGGTAGCGGCGGTAGATGGCGGAGGACCGGATCAGCGTGTCGCCCAGCCCCGGGCCCGGCCACAGCCCGGCGGGGTGGTCGCCGACGTACACCGGGGCGCGCTGCTCGCCCACCTGAATGAGGGCGGTGGGGGAGCCGTCGTTGGTGTAGGCGGCGTAGACCACCAGGTCCGGCGCGTACGCCCAGCCCCGGTGGTGCAGGGTCGCGGCCACCTGCTGGGCGTCGTAGCCGTAGATCGCCAGGTTGATGATCTCGACCTCCAGCCCCCGCTCCTGCAGGACGCGCTCCGCGACGCGGGTGTAGACCGCCTCGCGGGGCAGCCCGCCGCCGAAGCTGACCGAGTCGCCCACCAGCACCACCCGCCAGACCCCGGGGGCCTTCTCCAGGGGGATCTCCCGCTCGTTGAAGCCCTGGCTGTTGATGCGGCCGGGGGCGGGGAGCAGGGCGTAGCGGCGGCCGGGCTCGCCCCAGGGCAGCCACATGCCGTTGGAGCGCTCAACGTGGCGCAGCCGCCACTCCACCGCGCCGACGAGCCCCCCGATGACGGCGAGCACCAGGCCCAGCAGGGCGAGGCGGAACAGGGCGCGGCGGCGGAGGGGCACAGCGCTGTCTACTCCGGGGCCGACGGCGCGACCACCCGACCCCGAGGCGGGCGCGAGGGGGCAGGGGCTGCGGCGGCCTCGGGCGCCCGATCCCGCACATGCTTGGAGGGGTGCGCCGCGCGAGGCGGGGGCGCACCCAGCACGTCCACCCGCGCGTCGAGCTGCCCCGCCTGCCAGCGCTGGACGACATCGGCCAGATCGGCGCCGAAGACCGCGTGCCCCGCGACCCCGGGGTGGTGGGGATCCTGGGCACCCTCGGGGAAGAAGGCGTGCGCGCCCGAGGCCCGCAGCGCGCCCAGCGCGTTGACGCAGGGCAGCCCGAGGGCGACGGCTGCGTCCCGGATGTTCCGCATCTGCTCGAGCTGCGCGGCGCAGAAGTCGGGGCCCTGCCCCTCTGAGAAGCAGGCGCCCGGGTCGGTCTCCGCGAGCACGTGGGCCCCCAGGCCCCAGACGACGAGGGGCACGCCGTGGTCGCGGGCGTCGGCGGACATGGCGGCCAGGTGGGCGGTGAAGAACGCCGGATCCCAGGTCCGGCGGACCACGCGGCCCTCGTCCACCGCCCGCAGCCACCGGGCCGCCCGCCACCGGCGGAACAGCGAGGAGTGCGCCTGGAGCCACCGGCCCAGCGCTTCGGGCAGCCCCTCGAACGGCTCGTTGCCCACATAGGCGGGGACGTTGTTCGCCGCGTTGCGGGTCACCCGGGTCCGGGCGCCGTCGTTGGTGTAGGCGGCGTAGACCACCAGGTCCGGCTGGTAGCGCCAGCCCCGGTGCCGCAGGGTCGCCGCGATCTGCTCCACGTCGTAGCCGTGGACGCTCAGGTTGACGACCTGGGCGTCGAGGCCCCCGGCCTGCAGCCGGGCCTCGGCCACCCGCCCGGCGACCTGCTCCAGCTCCATGCCCGCGCCGAAGCTGACCGAGTCACCCAGCAGGACGACCCGCAGCGCGCCCTCGGGGGGCTCGAAGGGCAGCTCCCGCTCCCGGAAGCCGTCGGCGTTGATGAAGAACTGGCCGGGCCGCAGCCGGTACTTCCGGCCGGGCTCGTCCGGCGCCATCACGATGCTCCAGGTCGCATCGAGGCGCCGCGCCCGCCACTCGCCACCGAGGGGGACCAGCGCCGCGATGACAAGGCCGATCGCCAGGGCGAACACCCGAGACCGCACGAAATGCGCTCCGCTCCGTTCGAACCGGCGCACTATAGCCCAGCGCTCCGGAACCCAGCCGCCGAATCAGCGGCGGCGCGGGGACCAGGGGGTTAGGGCTGGGGGGAGCCCGGAGACCGCGATGACCGCTGTACCTGACGCGCGGGGTCACTTCGGCCCCTATGGGGGTCGCTATGTGGCCGAGACCCTCGTGCCCCCTCTGGAGGAGCTGACCGCCGCCTGGGAGGCGGCGTGGGCCGACCCCGCGTTCCACAAAGACTTCCGCGCCCTGCTGCGCGACTACGTGGGCCGCCCCTCGCTGCTGTATCCGGCGAAGCGCCTCTCCGAGGCGGTGGGCGCGCGCATCTGGCTCAAGCGCGAGGACCTCAACCACACCGGCGCCCACAAGATCAACAACTGCCTGGGGCAGGTGCTGCTGGCGGTGCGCATGGGCAAGGGCCGGGTCATCGCCGAGACCGGCGCGGGGCAGCACGGGGTGGCCACGGCCACGGCCTGCGCCCTCTTCGGCCTGCCCTGCGTGGTGTACATGGGCGAGGAGGACACCGCCCGCCAGCGCCTCAACGTCGCCCGCATGGAGCTGCTGGGCGCCGAGGTGCGGCCGGTGCGTTCGGGCACCCGCACCCTCAAGGACGCGATGAACGAGGCCCTGCGGGACTGGGTCACCAACGTCCGCGACACCTTCTACTGCATCGGCTCGGTGGCCGGGCCGCACCCCTACCCGGTGATGGTGCGCGAGCTGCAGGCGGTCATCGGGCACGAGGCCCGCGCCCAGCTCCGCGAGGCCGGCGTGGCGCTGCCCGACGCGGTCGTGGCCTGCGTGGGCGGGGGCTCCAACGCCATGGGCATCTTCCACGCCTTCCGGGACGACCTCTCCGTCCAGCTCTTCGGGGTCGAGGCCGCCGGCCATGGCCTGGGCTCGGGCCAGCACGCCGCGTCCATCACCGGCGCCCAGGTGGGCGTGCTGCACGGCCAGAAGTCCTACCTGCTCCAGGACGACCACGGGCAGGTCCAGCCGGCCCACTCCATCTCGGCGGGCCTGGACTACCCGGGCGTCGGCCCCGAGCATGCCTGGCTCGCGGACAGCGGGCGGGCCCGCTACCTCGCGGTCACCGACGACGAGGCCCTGGAGGCCACCCGCCTGCTCAGCATGACCGAGGGCATCATCCCGGCCCTGGAGTCGGCCCACGCCATCGCGGCGCTGCCCCGGGTGCTCCAGTTCACCGGGCAGAACGCCGACCTGCTGGTGAACCTCTCCGGCCGGGGCGACAAGGACATGGAGACCATCATCCGGGAGCTGCGCCGATGAACCGCCTGGACCGCATCTTCGCCGCCGAGCGGCCCGCCCTCGTCGCCTACCTCTGCGCCGGGGACCCGTCCCCCGCCGCCTCGGCGCCCCTGTTCCAGGCCCTGGTCGACGGCGGCGCCGACGTCATCGAGATCGGCGTGCCCTTCTCGGACCCGGGGGCCGACGGGCCGGCCATCCAGATGGCCTCCGAGCGCGCCCTGGCCGCCGGGACCACCCTGGACCACGCCCTCGACATCGCCCGGTCCATCCAGGGCGACGTGGGCAAGGTGCTGTTCGGCTACCTCAACCCCTTCCTGGCCTACGGCTACGAGCGGCTGGCCGACCGCTGCGCGGACGCGGGCATCGACGGCCTGCTCTGCGTGGACTGCCCCCCGGAGGAGGAGCCCGAGCTGCGGGACGCGCTGCGGGCGCGAGGGGTCCACCCCATCCTGCTGGTCGCGCCCACGACGCCCGACGACCGCATCGCGGGCATCGCCCACGCCGCCGGGGGCTTCGTGTACTACGTCTCCATGACGGGGGTCACCGGCGCGGCCTTCGCTGGCGGCGACGCCCTGCTCCAGCGGGTGCGCCGGGTGCGCGAGCTGGCCGACCTGCCGGTGGCGGTGGGCTTCGGCATCGCCAGCCCCGAGGACGCCGCGCTGGTGGGCGCGGCGGCCGACGGCGTGGTGGTGGGCTCCGCGCTGGTGCGGCTGGTGGCCGACCAGGGGGCGGAGGCTGGCCCCGCGCTCCAGGCGTTCACCCGGGGGCTGCGCGGGGCGCTGGGCTGATCAGCCGTCCCGCGTGCTCGTCAGGAAGGCCAGGATGTCGGCCAGGTCCTCATCGGAGAGCCGGTCGGCGGGGACCCGGGGCATGCGGATGTTGCTCTGCTCGAAGCCGGCCACCTCGGTGCGGCGGATGCGGGCCATGAGCACGGGCAGCTCCGAGTTGGCGGCGCCGTAGAAGACCGGCGCGCTCTCGCCCTCGGGGATGTGGCAGGCGCCGCAGTACTCGGCGGTGAGGGCCTCGCCGTTGGCGACGTCGCCCAGGTCCTCACCGTAGAGCCAGCCGCCCGCGCCGTCGCCGACGGAGGCCACGAAGTCGTCCTCGGTCTCCCAGCGGGTGAAGCCGAAGTCCAGGGGCTCGGCCCGGGGGTCGTCCGCCGCGGGGCTGGCGTCCATCCGGGTGCGCATGTACGCCTCGAGGTGGGTGGCCTGCTCGCCGGTCATGTCCGAGCCCTCGGGGAAGTAGGCCCGCACGCAGACCTGACCGCCGTAGGCCCCGATGACGTTGTCGTCCTCGGCGTCCCAGGTGTGGTCGCCCTTCCAGGTCTCCCGGTAGGGGGCGTTGTAGACGGTGTGGCCGGGGCGGGTGAGGTCGTCGGCGTCGGTGGTGAGGGTGTCGCCGGTGTCCGCCGAGTGGCAGGAGGAGCAGGTCAGCGCGTAGGGGCTGGTGTCCTCCCAGTGCTCGTTGAAGTAGATCTCCTCGCCGAGCGTGGCGTCGCCGTCGCCCCGGTACTCCGAGGCGAGCGGGCTCTTCCAGGTGTCGATGTCATACTCGGTGGGTCCCCCGCAGCCTGCGAGGAGCGCGATCAGCAGCATAGGTGGTCTCCTGGGTTGCTCTTCCCTATGCCGCAGACGCCGAGGGGTTACAGCGCCCGTGACTTCACGTGCTGATCGAGCGCAGCCAGGCGCTCCAGGAGGCTCCCGACGCGGTCCAGGGGCGTCGCGCAGGGGCCGTCGCAGAGGGCGCGGGCGGGATCGGGGTGGACCTCCAGGAACAGCGCCGCGAGGCCCTGGGAGACCCCGGCCATCGCCAGCGGCTCGACGTACTGGCCCCGCCCGGCGGTGGAGGCGCCCAGGCCGCCCGGCTGCTGGAGGCTGTGGGTGACGTCGAAGCTGACCGGGCAACCCAGCGCGCGGAGCTGCACGAAGGACAGGGGGTCCACGACCAGGTTGTGGTAGCCGAACATCGTGCCGCGCTCGCAGAGGATGAGCTGCTCAGCCCCCAGGGCGCGGCACTTGTCGCGCACATTGGCCATCTCGGCGGGGGCCATGAGCTGCATCTTCTTGAGGTGCAGCGGGCGACCGGTGGCCGCTGCAGCGGCGATGAGATCGGTCTGACGGACGAGGAAGGCCGGGATCTGGACCAGCGCGGCGACCTGGGCCACCGCGGCGGCCTGGGCGGGGGCATGCAGATCGGTGAGCACCGGCACGCCCACCTGCGCGCGCACGTCGTCGAGCCAGCGCAGCCCCTCGTCCAGGCCGGGGCCGCGGAAGCTGGTGTGGCTGCTGCGGTTGGCCTTGTCCCAGGACGCCTTGAAGACGTAGGGCATGCCCAGGCGCGCGGCGTGGGCGGCGAGGGTCTCGGCAACGCGCAGGGCCAGGTCCCGGCTCTCCAGCACGTTGAGCCCCCCGAACAGGGCCATGGGGAGGTGGTCGCCGACGCGGACGTCGGGGGTGATCTCGACGACGGACGTGCTCATGCCCTCTGCCTTACCATCGCGCGGACCCGCTCGAGGTCCGCGAGGGTGTCCACGCCGGGCGCCGCGCGGGGCACGGACACCATCCGGATCCGCACCCCGGCGCGCAGGGCCCGGAGCTGCTCCAGCCGGCGCTCCAGCTCGACGGGGTGGGGCGGCAGCGCGGTGAGGGCCAGCAGGCGCTCCCGGCGCCACGCATACAGCCCGAGGTGCCGCTGGCTGGTCGGGCCCAGGTGGACCCGGTGGAAGTCGATCGCGTCGCCGTAAGGGTCCACGATGACCTTGACGGCGTGGGGATCGTCGCGCTCGCGATCCGCGAGGGGGGCCATCGCGCTGGCCATCTCCACCCCCGGGTCGTCGAAGGCGGCGACCACCGCGTCCAGGGCGGCGGGCTCGATCAGGGGCTCGTCCCCCTGGACGTTGATGACGAGCGTGCCGGCCGCGAAGCCCCGGGCGACCTCGGCCACCCGGTCGCTGCCGCTGGGGTGGTCGGGGCGGGTGAGGGCGACCTCGGCGCCGAAGCGCCGGCAGGCCGCCGCGACCTCGGGGGCGTCGGTGGCGACGATGACGCGGTGGACGCGGCGCGCCATCCCGGCCCGCTCCCACACCCACTGGATCATCGGGCGGCCGTGGATGTCGGCGAGCACCTTGCGGGGCAGCCGGGCGGAGCCCAGGCGGGCGGGGATGACGGCGACGACGGGCATCAAGGCTCTCATACCCTCGACAGGAAAAATGTCAGCCACACATCCCCAGCCTCACCCGGCGTTTCCCGTACAGGAGGCCAGATCCCGACCGCCGGACAGTTCATCGACGGACTACGATATTACTGACCTCGCGGAGCGGGCGGACATGGACGATCGCGATGAGAAGGGCCCCGTCGGGCTGGACGACATCCTGGACGTGCAGGCCGGCAAGGGGCGCTACGAGGGCCCCGAGGTCGTCGAGGATCCCGCCGAGGTCGCGAAGCGCATGCGGCGGCGCTCCAACATGAACGGCCTCTCCCAGGGCTCCGACGAGCCCCGCAAGCGGCTCAAGCAGCGAAAGTCCGGCTTGGACGACATCTTCGGCAACTGAGCCGCCGACTATCGCCGTCCGAACGCGTCCATGAGGCCGCTCGCCCCCAGCGCGGCCGTGTAGCGGGCCTCTCGGAAGAGCTGCCCGCTGCGCACCGAGCGCGCCACCCGCTTGAGCACGTAGTCCCGGCGCCCGTAGAAGGTGCGGTAGGCCGCGCGGGTGTGGGCCTCCAGCTCGGGCCAGGTGAAGTCCGGGTGGTCGTAGAGGCCGTTGTCGGGGGTGTGGATGGAGAAGTCGTAGGTGGACGCGCGGATGTGGGGCGCCCACTGGTCGTACAGCGGCGTGCCGGGCAGGGGCATGGTGATGGAGAACTTGGCGAAGTCCACGTCCAGGGAGGCGGCGAAGTCGGCGGTCTCCTGGATGGTCTCGGCGGTCTCGCCGGGCAGGCCCACCATGAAGTACCCGAGGATGGTGAAGCCGTACTTGCGCGCCCAGGCCACCGCGCGGCGGGCCTGGCGCACGGTCGCGCCCTTCTTGATGCGGTGCAGCACCCGATCCGAGCCGGATTCGAAGCCGAAGGCCAGCAGGTAGCAGCCCGCCCGCCGCGCGACCCGGAAGAACTCCTCGTTCACGTTGGCGACCCGGATGCCGTTGGTGAGGGTCCAGGGCATGCACAGGTCGCGGCGCAGCATCTCCTCGCAGGTCTCGATGGCCCGGGTGGTGAGGGTGGTGAAGCTGTCGTCCACGAAGTTGAACGCCCGGAAGCCGGCGGCGCGGGCGTGCTCCAGCTCGTCGACCATGCGGCCGGGGGACTTGACCCGCCACAGGTTGCCGAACACGCCCTTGGTGCAGTAGACGCAGCGGGCCCGGCAGCCGCGGGAGGACTCCAGGTCGGCGACGGGGGTGGTGTGGGCGACCAGGCTGGTCTGCCGATAGCGGCGCAGATCGAACAGGTCCCAGGCCCCGAAGGCGAGGCCGTCCATGTCCTGGATGAGGGGGCGGGCGGGGGTCTCGCCGCCGGGCCAGGTCAGGCCGCCGATGGTGTCGAAGGCGTGGCCCTCGGCCAATTCGACGATGGAGCGGTCGCCCTCGCCGCGGACGGCGACGTCGAAGGGGGCGCGGGCGAGGGTCTCCTGCGGTCGGGTGGAGGGGTGGACGCCGCCGGCCACCCGCAGCGCCCCCGGGCAGGCCCGCGCGGCGGCCTCGGCGATGCGCCGGGCCTGGGGGAACAGGGGCGTGCGGAAGGTGACGCCGACCAGGTCGGGCCGGGCCTCGGCCAGAGCGCGCTCGATGTCCGGGGTGGGTCGGGCCTCCTGGTCCCAGACCTCCACCCGGTGCCCGGCGCGGCGCAGCGCCCCGGCCAGCAGCGCGAGGTTCAGCGGCGGCGAAAGGGTGATCGCCGCGCGCACCTTGGAGCGCTTGTAGTAGTCCCCCATCGTGGGGTTGATGAGGACGACCTTCATGGAGCCACCGGGCGTCGAGGGAGACAGGATAGCGCGGGGCGGGGGAGGGGTGGGGCGGGTCGCCGCCCCGCTGACCCGTTCAACCCGATCGACTGACCGGGTCAATCCACCGCGGACCGCGCGGACCACCCCGCCGGGATCGCGGAGAGCGCCCCGCCCAGGCCGATCCGGGGTGCTCCCGCGCCGCCGCGCCGCCCGGCACGCCCCTTGCATCTGTCCCGAGCGCTACCCCATCCCCAGAGGCACCCCATGACCTACGCCCGCATGACCCTCCTCGGACTGCTCCTCGGCTGCGCCAGCGCCGCGTCCGAAGCCCCCGGCGCGGCCAGCCAGGAGGAGGTCCACCAGCGCGCCGACAACGACGCCGTGCCGGCCGCGCCGGAGGCCCTGGTGGACGACACCGCGGCCCAGACCGCCGCTCAGCCGTCCTGAAGCGCCCGGAGTCGCGCCTTGAGCCCCGGCAGGGACACCTCCAGCCGCTCCGCCGCCGCCCGGAGGTCGTCCCCGCAGGCCGCCAGGGCCGCCCGCACCTCGTCCTCCTCGACATCCTTGGCCCGGCGCACGCCCGGCGTGGACTCCATCAGCGCGTAGAGGGAGTTCTTGGCGATGCCCAGGTCTCGGGCCGTCGCGCCGATGCGCCAGCGGTTGCGTCGGAGGGCTGCCCGGAGCTGCTCCGGCTCGATCCGGGACGGCGGCAGGGCGGGCGGGCGGCTCCGCGGGGGCGGCGTGGAGGGTGAGGTCCAGCGCTCCGGCAGGCTGGCCCGGTCATGGCCGGCGCAGCGCACGGCCAGCTCCCGGACCACGTTCTGCAGCTCCCGCACGTTGCCCGGCCAGGCGTGCTGGCAGAGCGCGGCGGTGACCTCGGTCGGGAGCCAGGGCTCCTCGCGCGGATCCGCCTGGGTGAGGCGCTCGGACGCCCCCACCGCCGCCATCTCAGCCTCCAGGAGGCGGGCGAACAACAGCGCGATGTCCTCCCGGCGGTCGCGCAGCGGCGGCACGTCCACCCGGCTGGCCTCGACCCGGTGCAGCAGCGGGCGCCGGAACCGCCCGGCCAGCACCAGCGCACCCAGGTTGGCGTCCGTCGCGCAGATCACCCGCACGTCCACCTTGCGAGGGGAGGCGCCCACCGGCTGGATCTCGCCGGACTCCAGGGCGCGCAGCAGCATGGGCTGGATCTCCAGCGGGGCCTCCCCCAGCTCGTCGAGCAGGAGGGTCCCCCCCTCGGCCTGCTCGAAGTAGCCCCGGCGGCGCTCGGCGGCCCCGGTGAAGGCCCCCCGGGCGTGGCCGAACAGCTCGGTCGCGGCGGTGCTGGCAGGTATGGCCGCCAGGTTCACCGCCACGAAGGGCCCCTTCGCCCGCGCGCTGAGTTGATGGATGGCCCGGGAGACCAGCTCCTTGCCCGAGCCGGACGCGCCGTGCACGAGGACCGCTCCGCCCAGCGGGCCGACCCGGCGGACCGCGCCCCGCAGCTCCTTCATCGCGTCGCTGATCCCGATGAGCCCGAGGTCATCTGCCTTGGACGGCCCCCCTGGGTGCACCCGGTGGAGGAGCAGCAGCACGCGCCCGCCCAGCTCCAGCAGCACGCCGCGCTCGATGTCCTCCGGGCTCAGGCGCTCGCAGCCCGTGCCGGGCGCCCCGTCAACGCGGTAGTTCAGGCTCTCGGCCAGGAGCGTCACGCCGCCCTTCGACCCGGGCACCAGGCGAAGCGGACGCCGGCTCACGTAGGGGTTCGCGAGGGGGTGGGCGCTCCCATCCAGGCCGAGCAGCGCGGGCTGCGTGCGGCTCAGGGCCTCCTCCTGACCCAGGGCGAACATCGGGAGCAGGACCCGCGCGCCCACCCGGCCGAGGTCGGGGTGGTGCAGCAGGGTCAACGCGAGGATCGAGGACGGTCCGCTGGCGCCGCGCCCCATGGACGGCTGGAGGGTGGTCTGGGCGTCATTCGACGACAACACGGCGGGCATGGACGGAGTATATCCGCCCCCCGGCGGCTCACCCGCCCCGGCACCACCCCCACGCCTCCTCCGACGCCGCCAGAGCTTCGGCCACCCCCGGCGCCTCACCGGCGGCCTCCGCCAGCGCCCGCGCCCGGTTCACCATCGCCCGAGGCCGATCGGCCGGCGCCGCCAGCAGCTCCCGCGCCTGGGCCGCCAGCGCGCGCTCCCCGCCGGTCTGCCACCTCTGCTCCAGGGCTGCCCAGAGGTGCCGCGCCTGGGCCATCCGCGCGTCACACCCGCCGGGGCCGGCCGCCTGGATCGTCTGCCCGAACACATGCGGCCAGTCTCCCCGCGCCGCGACCTCGGCCACCGGCTCCCGGGGGCTTCCCCGGCTGCACATCGGCGGGCGGGCCTCGCAGGTGTCGGTGAGCCCCAGCTCGCAGCGCAGGATGTCGACGTTGACCCGCGTGCGCGGCGCCGCGACCGCCTCGGCCTCGTCGATGAAGGCCATCAGACGGGCATCGTCGAGCCCCCGGGCCCGAAGGTTCCAGGCCAGGGCGACGTGCAGGCCCACCATGCCCGGCGCCCGGCGCAGCGCCCGGTGGGCCCGGGGCAGGACGTCCTCCAGGGGCGGCGCCGGCAGGGCCTCCCGGGTGGGGTTGCGGAACACCCACAGCGGCCCGCAGGAGGCCTCCAGCCCCCAGCCCTCGGCCCGCAGGGCGTCGTGGTACCGCCGGAAGATGGGGAGCTGGGTGTCCAGGATGATGTGGTCGGCCCGCTCGCGCAGGTAGGCCCACTGCGCGCCCTCGTCCTCGCCGCTTCGCCCGGCCATCACCGCGTCGGTCAACCCCAGCAGGTCCACCACCGGGTTGTCGTTGAGGTAGGAGACCAGCCCGATGTCCGTGATGGCCACCGCGTCGCGCGGGTCGGTGTGCGTCAGGACCCAGGCGCTGTTGAAGGTCCACTGGTCCCGCAGGCCCTGGTTCCACATCGGGGAGGTCCACGGGGTCAGCAGCGGGGCGGGGTAGGGGACCGTGCGCGCGCTGCTGCGGGGGAACGCGCTGCGGTCCACCGCGTGGCTCAGCTCGGCCACCTGGAGGTGCGGCATCAGCGCGAGGACCACCCCCAGCGTCAGCATGCCTGGGCCGAGCGGCCCCATACGCCGCCCCAGGGCGTCCACCGCCACCGCCACCGCCGCAGCCAGAGCCGGCCATGCGGGCACCAAGAGCCGGAAGTTGGAGAAGAAGTCCCCGTTCACCGCCCAGCTCATCGTCAGCCAGGCCGCGAAGACCAGCCCCGGCAGCGCCCGGTCGTCCCGCCGCGCGGCGAAGCCCAGCGCGACGAGCACGGCCAGGACCACCACGACCCCGAAGGCCGGGGAGGGGTCCTGCAGGAAGGTCGCCACGTACTGCGCCCCCCCCAGGAAGGGCCACGGCCCGGTCTTGACGTGGAAGGTGTTGGGCAGGATCGCCCCGAACCACCACATCTTGAGGCCCACCAGCCCCGCCGCTCCCAGCAGCACCGCCCCGACGGACACCGCCACCCGCCGGCTCCAGGTCGGGCCGCGGACGAGGTGCCACAGCCCCACCAGCGCCGGCAACAGCGCGGCGTCCGGGCGCATCGCCGGGGCCAGCCCCATCGCCGGCCCGGCCAGCGGCGCCCCGCCGCCCGCAAGCTCCCGGGCGTACCGCGCCCACCCCAGGGTCACCAGCAGCATCACCGCCGGGGTCTCCAGCCCCTGCACCGCCGCGAACGGGACCCAGGCCGGCAGCACCAGCACCGCCACCGCCGCGCCCAGGGCCGGCAGGGAGCGCGACGCCCCCCAGCGCAGCAGCACGACCAGGGTGGCGAAGGTCGCGGCCAGCCCGAACACCCGGGCCACCCCCAGCGGGTCGTCGTCCGCCCACGGGGTCATCATCAGCGCCCAGCCCAGGTTGGTGATGCCCTCCAGGCGCTCCCCGGGGTTGAAGACCATGCCCCGGCCTTGCAGCAGGTTCAGGCTGTATCGGAAGGTGATGTACGCGTCGTCGATCCAGCGCCCCCAGTGGTGCGCGGCCCCCAGCCCGAGCGCCGCGCTGCCCGCGAGCCCGAGGCCCGCCACGCCGAGGCGCCGTCGATCCATGCCGCTCCGCTGCCGACGCCGCCGGGCATTCGGCGGGCGTGCCTCCCTCTATCCCGAGCGGATGGACTCTTCAGCAGGGCGACTTGCTGACCGCGCGCTTCGGCCGCAGAATGGGCGGCGCACCTCTTCGCGGGTCCCGACACGCCCATGCGCACGCTGCTCGCCCTGCTGCTCCTCGGAGGCCCCGCGTGGGCCCAGGACGACCCCGAGGCGCCGCCCGCCGAGGAGCCCGCGCCTGCGCCCGCGCCCGCGCCGGCCCCCGAGCCGGAGGAGCCCAACGCCGCCGTCGCCGCCCTCCAGGAGACGCCCATCCACGGCTTCGCTGCCGAGGTCGGCTTCGGCCCGGACCAGGGGCGGGCGTGGGGGCTGGTCGCGCGCGTGCTCCTGCCCCACAGCTCCGTGCAGCTCGGCATGGGCTACCGCCTGGACGCCGACATGGTCGCGGTGGGCCTCTCGGGCACGGGCTACCTCAAGCGGGAGAGCAAGGGCCCGAACCTGAGCCTGGGCGTCTCCCGCATGGACATCGACGTCATCGGCCCCACCGGCTCGCGGGTCTACACCCTGTACTGGACGCCCTGGGTCAGCGCGGGCTTCCGCTTCCTGGCCATCGATCGGGGGGCGTTCGCCCTGCCGATCTCAGCCTGCGCGGGGATCTACCGGGAGCGCACCCCCCAGCGCATCCCCTACGAGCCGTTCATCGGCATCACCATCGGCGGGCAGCTCAACGTGGACGCACTGCAGGCTCTGTAGGGTCTGCGAGGGGGGTCATCTCCAGCCGCACGGTCGCGGTGGTGACCCCGGCTTCGGCGACCGGGAAGCGGGCCTTGCGCAGGCGCGCGACGGCGCAGCGGCCGACCTCGGGGCGCGTCAGGCCGTCCTCGGTCAGCGCGGCGGCGGGCACCGTGCCGTCCGGCGCCACGGTGAGGCGCAGCTCCAGCGCGCCGGCGAGCGTCGGGTCCTCAGCCAGCACCCGGGCGTAGCAGTACTGGTAGTGGAGCGTGTCCTGCTCCAGCGCGGCCTTGACCTGGGGGGCCTCCAGCGCGCCCTCGACCGCGAGCACTGACACGCTCACCTGGCCGTCGACCGGGGCGATCTCCGGGCTGCAGTGGGGCGGGGGATCCTCGGCGAGCGCGAGGGGGAGCCACAGGGCGAGGAGGAGGGGCATGCGACGCTCCGCGGTGGTTCTCCGGCGTAACCGGACCCGCGCCGCGGCGCGCGGTTCCCGGGAGGGCGGGGGTGACACCTGCGGCCCGCGGTGGTGTCCTACCGGCATGCTCCTGCTCGCCACCCTGCTCAGCGCCCCCGCCTACGCCACCTGGTCCATCGTCGCCGTCGACCCCGAGACCGGGGACGTGGGCGCGGCGGGCGCCACCTGCGGCCCGTTCGTCTGGAAGATCGCCCAGGTCGTCCCCGGACATGGCGCGGTCGTCGCCCAGTACGACACCAGCATCTCCGCCCGCAAGGACGCCGCCGTCGCCCTGGAGGACGGAGCCACCCCCGAGGAGGCCCTCGCTGGCATCACCGCGCCCGGCTACGACGACGACCTCGCCGTGCGGCAGTACGCGGTGGCGGGCCTCGCGGGCCCGGCGGCGGCCTTCACCGGCGACGACTGCGCCGACTGGAACGGCGAGCGGGTCGAGGAGCACGTCGCCATCGTCGGCAACACCCTGGTTGGCGAGGCCGTGGTGGACGCCGCCCGGGACGCCTTCTTCGCCGATGAGGGCGCGCTCCTGGAGGAGCGGCTGCTCGCGGCCCTCGAAGCCGGCGCGGCCGAAGGGGGGGACCAGCGCTGTGATCCCGAGGACGCCGCGAAGAGCGCGTTCCTGTTCGTGGCGGCCGAGGGCGACGACGGGCTCACTGTCGAGCTGACCGCGTCCGGCGCGGGCGCGGTGGCCACGCTGCGGGACAAGGTCGACGCCGGCAAGCGCCAGAGCTGCCACTGCGGCGCGGCGAATCCCTCCGGGTCCTGGGCCTGGCTGGCGGTGCTCGGCCTCGCCTTCACCCGCCGTCGGACGGGCTGACCCGCAGGCGCCACAGCTTCGTGCTCGTGCGGCCCACCCCCGCGAACAGGTCGCGGCCCAGGTGCTCCAGCTCCCCGAACCGGGTGCGGGAAGCCGGGCGTTTGACAAGGCCGATCGGCTGGAGCGTGAGCAGGTCGAAGGCCACCATCGCCACGGTCAGCCCGCCGCCGGTCTGGAGGTTCAGCAGGACGTGGCGGTCGGTGATGGTGAGGTCGTCGGCCTCCCAGAGGTCGTCGGGCCCGGGGGTGGGGAAGGGGAGCTTGAGGTCGTAGCCGTCCTGGCGCAGGTGCCGGGTGGACCAGACGCTGGCCACCTTCTCCCGGGTGGGGGGCCAGGACAGTCGGGTGAGCCCGTGGTCCCGGTCGAGCACCAGCAGGCCGTCGCCGGGCAGCCGCCGCAGGCCCCGCAGGAAGTAGTTGTCCACCGAGAGCACCGCCTGGGAGAAGGCCTCGGGGTCGACGTTGACCAGCCTCCCGTCGCGGACCTCCAGCCGGAACACCCCCAGGCAGCAGTCCCCGGCGTTGCGCACGCCCAGCATCACCGCCGGGTCCAGCAGGTCGGGCTCCAGCCAGCTCTCGCTCCAGGTGTGCATGGGCACGAAGTCGGGCTTGCCCGGGGCGTCGTACACCGCGTAGAAGGAGTACAGCCGCAGATCGGTGAGGGTGTCCACCAGGGCCAGCCCCTCGATCTCGAAGAGCAGCACGCAGGCCTGGCCGTCGGCGTCGTGGGTGGCCAGGACGACGTGCCGGCCGTCGGCGCTGACCATCAGGTGCTCGTCGGCCCAGCCCCAGGTGGGGCGGGGCGCGTCGGGGGGCAGGCGCTGGCCGTCCCAGCTCAGCCGGACGGTGTCGGTGTGGACCTCGGCCCGCAGGCCCTCGGGCCCGTACACCCGCAGGAGGTGGCGGCGGCGCTCCCGGACCACCAGGCGCTGCCCGTCGGGGTGGAGCACCTCTGAGGTTTCCTGGCTGACCACCGACTTGTGGACGACGCCGAGGGTGGGCGTATCCGGCAGCGTGTCGACGACGACCACCGAGAGGCCCCGCCGCAGGCCGACGTAGCGGCCGTCCGGGGAGCGGCAGGGGTTCATCAGCCCGTGGCCCTTGAGGCTGCCGACGGGCTCGAGGGTGCCATGGATGCGCAGGGGATCGGGGGTGCTCATCGGCCCGAGGTAGCCTGTTCAGGGGCTCGTGGGTATGATTCATTCCAGAATGGACTGAATCATGGATCGCCTCACCCTCCTGCGCGCGTTCGCCCGGGTCGCTGACCGGGGCAGCCTCACCGCCGCCGCCCGGGACCTGAAGGTCGGCCAGAGCACCGTCAGCAAGTGGCTCGCCGCGCTGGAGGAGGAGGCCGGTGTGCCCCTGGTCGACCGCACCACCCGGCGGCTGCGGGTCACCGAGGCGGGGCAGACCCTGCTCGGGCACGCCCGCACCCTGGTGGAGGGCTGGGACGACGCCCTGGCCGAGGTCCAGGCCCAGGCCCACCGCGTCGCCGGGCCGCTGCGGGTGTCGCTGCCGGTGGTCTTCGGCACCCGGCACGTCGTGCCCCACCTGGGCCCCTTCCTGGCGCAGCACCCCCGGCTCGACCTGACCCTGCGCTTCTCGGATCGGTACGTCGACCTGCTGGAGCAGGAGGTCCACGTCGCCCTCCGGGTGGGGGTCGCGGTGCCCAGCACCCTGCGGGCCCGGCGGCTGGGGGGCACGCCGCGCCGCCTGGTCGCCGCCCCCCGCGCCCTCAAGCGCCTGGGCGCGCCGGGCCACCCCCGGGACCTCGCCGGGGTCGAGGCGCTGCTGCACACCGGGGTCTCCCGGGCGGTGTGGACCCTGCATCGGGGCGAGGAGACCGTCCGGGTGGACGTCGGCGGCCGGGTGCGGGCGGACAACAGCGAGGCGCTGCGCCAGCTCGCGGTGGCCGGGCAGGGGGTCGCGCTGCTGGCGGCGTGGCTGGTGGACGAGGACATCGCCGCCGGGCGGCTGGTCCCGTTGCTGGAGGACTGGGCCGCCCCCGAGGCGCCCATCCGCGCCCTGCTGCCGCCGTCGCGGCACGTGCCGGGGCGGGTGCGCGCCTTCCTGGACCACCTGGAGGCGGCCTGGGCCGGCGGGCTGGGGGCGAGAAGCGGTATCCTTCCTCCATGACGACGCTTCTCCTCCTGCTGGCCTGCGGCGGCGCGCCCCCGCCGCCCCCCGCCCCCGAGCCGGTCGCCGCCGTGGACTCCGGGTCCGACGGCGACGCCCAGGCCCGCGCCGACATCGAGACCCTCCAGCGCCGGGTGGCGTCGTTGGACGAGCGCCTGGGCCGCATCGAGCTGCTGCTCGCCGAGATGCAGGAGACCGGCGCCCAGGACGCCGCCTCGGTGCGCTTCGACCCGCGCCGCACCCGCCTCACCGCCAAGAGCGTCCAGGCCGCCCTCGACGAGATGTACAACGAGCTGTCCGCGCTGCAGAACAGCATGGACCGCCAGAACATGGGCCGCCCCGGCGACGGCCTGTTCCAGCTCCCCCGCGAGGAGGGCAAGCAGGGGCCGCCGCCGCAGGGCGGCAACGACGGGCCGTACGGACCGGGCGGCAAGCGGGAGGGGAAGTGATGGGGGGCGGTGGTGGCAGGTCGGCTGGCGGGGGAGGCCTGGGTGGCGGGTCGGTCTTGGAGTCCGTGATGGACGACCCGGATCGACCCGCCACCGAGGTCCTTCCAGCAGGACGCGCTCGGCCTCCCATCGGTCTCCTCGCCCTGACCACCCTCCTGGCCTGCGCCGATCCCCCCCCACCTCCAGAGCCTCCTCCTCCGCAAACCCACGTCGAGGGCCTGCTCGTCTTCGCCGACGTCCCCGGCGTGGGCTGGTCCGAGCCGGTGGTCCACGGGGACGACGGCGTCGTCTACCACGTCGTGGTCCAGGACGACGCGCGCTGGCGCCTTGCTGACGGCCGGCGGGTCCGCACCGCGGGCAGCCCGGCGCCCATCGCCGACCCATTGCCGGAGGCCCCCACCGTGCGGCTGACGGTGTCCGAGGCCCCGGAGCTGCTGCCCGCCGACGCCCTCGAGGTGGAGTGGACGGGGATCGGCGCCGCGACCACCCACCTGCCCGAGGACCACACCGTGCGGTGGCGGCCCGCGCAGGGGCCCATCGGCCCGGTGGGCTCGGCCACGGTGATGCTCTCCACCGACCCGGAGGGGCTGCTCTACGCCACCTGGCTGCGGGCCGGGCAGAAGAGCACGCTGAAGCTGGAGCCTGCCCTGCCGCTCCATCAGCTCAGCGACGTGGCCGTCGTGGACGTCGACGCCGACGGCGACCTGGAGCTGGTGGTGATGGGGCAGTTCCTGTCGGTGGAGGGGCCGCTGCATCAGGCCCGGGTGCTCGACAGCGACGGGGTCGCCCTCTCCCAACGCGACGCGCCGCGCGAGGCCCCCAGGGACGCCGCCGCCGCCCGCGCGTCCTGGGGACAGCCCACCCCCGACAGCCTCGACCTGACCGCCGCGGTGGTCTTGGCGCGAGATTGTGCGATGCAACATCATGCCAACGCCGGCCAGAGCGGCAGCCCCATCGTCGACGGCTGGGCGAGCGTGCGGCCCACCTCGGCGCACACCGGCGTCGTGCTGCTCGCCGAAGCGGCCCCCACGTCCGAGCCCTACGGCCTGACCCTCAACGTGAACCTCGCCGAGGGCACCTGCGGCGGCAAGCCGGTGGACGGAGCGGGCTCCGACGCGGATCCGGTCTCCGCGTACCGCCTGGAGGAGGTCGGCCGGGCCTGCGCGCTGCGTCCGCCCCACGCGGGCCTGGGTCATGGCCGCAGCCCGCTGGCCTTCGGCAGCCGCAGCTTCACGGTTCGCGACGACGCCTGGACCGTGCGCTTCGAGGAGGTCGAGCCGCGCTCGCTCCCGAACGGGCTGGAGCTGGCGGTGGCCGAGGACGGGCGGTGCGGTGCGGTGCCGGCGGATTGAGTGCCCCCATGCGCCGCCCCCTCGCCCTCTTCGCCGGTCTGCTGCTCGGCCTGCTCGCCGCTGAGGTCGGCGTCCGCGTCTCCGGCGTCGAGGCCCGCCTCATCACCCCGCTGCTGCCGGTCCAGGTCTCCGACCTCGAGATCCACGTCCCCCTGGAGGACCCGGTGCGCCTCTACGGGCTCAAGCCGGACACCTCGGTGGCGCTGCCCTCGGGCTGGGACTGGCACCCCGAGCCCCGGCAGGTCACCCTCAACCCCCAGGGCTTCCGCGGCCCGCCCGCAGGGGAGAGGGCCCCCGGCGTCACCCGGATCCTGTGCCTGGGGGGCAGCAACACCTTCGGCGCCGCGGTCAGCGACGACGAGACCTGGCCCGCGCAGCTCGGCGCGCTGCTGGGGCCCCGGGTCGAGGTCCTCAACCTGGGGGTGAGCGGGTACATGGGACGGCAGAAGGTGGCTTTCGGCCGCGAATGGCTGGACGGCGCCGATGTGGTGCTGCTCCAGGTCTACAACGAGGGCCGGCGCTTCACCCTGTACGGCACCCCGGTCGACTGGCGCCTGCGCACCGCCCCGGGGCTGTACGCCGAGGTGCTCGCCGGGGCCCCGGAGCCAGGGGAGGGGGCCTGGGGGGCGCTCTTCTTCGGCTCGGCCCTGGCCCGCGTCGCGGTGGTGGGCCTGAACCGCCGGTGGCACCAGGACCCGGCGACCGACCCCACGCCGCAGCTCATCGCTCGCGCCACCGCCCTCGACCGCGCGGCCGTGGCGGCCTTCCTGGCCGACAGCCCTGTGCCTGTGCTCGCCGTCGTCCCGCCCAGGGGCGCTGAGCTGCCGGTCCCGATGGACACCATCGACCTCAGCGCCCTGGCCCCCCCGCCCCTGCCCGACGCCCGCGAGATCCACCCGGGGGCGGCCGTCTATCGCTGGTACGCCGAGCAGATCGCGGCGGCGTTGAGGGCGCGGGGCTATGTTGGCACGGAGTGACAACTGGCACAGAGTGCCACTTTTGGAGCAGCGATGAGCGAGCCGGTCTTCCTGGAGTGGCAGCACATGACCGGGCGTCAGATCGACGCCATCCCCCGGGAGCGGGCGGTGGTCACGGTGACCTGCTCGCCGCTGGAGGTCCACGGGCCGCACCTGCCCACCATCACCGACGTCGCCGAGGCCCGCGCCATCAACGTCCGCGCGATGGAGCTGTTGAAGGAGCGCCACCCCGAGATCCTCTTCCTGCGCCTGCCCCCCATCTACGTGGCGGCCGACGTGCTGCCGCACGTGGGCTCGGTGATGTTCCGCAGCTCCACCATCACGCGCACCCTGGAGGATCTGGGGCGCTCCCTGTGCCGCCAGGGCTTCCGCAACCTCTGGGTCGGCAGCTTCCACGGGGGGCCCCGGCACTTCGTGCCCATCGAGGTGGCCGCCCATCGGGTCAACCAGCGCCACGGCGGGCGCATGGTCTCCATCTTCTCGCTGCTGCTGAACCGCCTGACCGGCGGCAGCACCGACCTGGATCAGGTGCTCGGGCACGTCGACGGCGTGTCCCCCGCCGACCTCATCGGGGACGCCCACGCCGGCGT
The DNA here is from genome assembly GCA_020632795.1 of Alphaproteobacteria bacterium. Taxonomy (GTDB): domain Bacteria; phylum Myxococcota_A; class UBA796; order UBA796; family CAJQPC01; genus JACKEV01. Next base: position 295,565 of record JACKEV010000011.1, on the reverse strand, counting down.
GGTCGAGACCTCCATCATGCTCCACCTGATGGGGCAGCACGTCGACCCGGTGTGGGCCGCGCTGGTCCAGCGCACGGTGGACCTGAAGCTGGCCGAGGCCGGCAAGGCGCCCCTGGCCACCGAGGGGCGCCCGACGGTCCGGGAGCTGTTCCGCGGATTCAAGGAGAAGCTCAAGTACTACGAGGACGAGACGTACTCGGGCCGCCCCGAGGTGGCCGACCCCCGGCTGGGCAAGGAGTTCCTGGACATCCTGGGCGGGCACTGCGCCGACGCGCTGGGCGAGCTGTGGCGCGGCGAGCTGGACCTCGCCGACTGCCACTCCCCGGTGTGGCCCTACCGCTGGGCGTTCACCGAGCGCTGGCTGGGGTGGCTGTTCGAGCGGGCGGTGCGGTACCGGACGCGGGTGTGGTGAGGGAGCGGCCGCCCCTGCCCGCTTGAGGCGGCCTCAGAGGCAGCGCAGGGCGATCTGGTCGATCTCCACCAGCCAGCCGCTGTCCAGGGTCAGCGTGAGGTCGTCGCCCGCGGGGTCCAGCCCGTAGAGCAGGGCGTCCTCGGTGCGGAAGTGCAGGTTCCAGGCGTGCCCGCCGTTGGTGAGCTGCGGCGTCGCGTCGACGCTCCAGGCGTCGCCGGCGCCGGTGCTGAAGGTGAGGGTGGCGGCGTGGCTGGCGTCGCCGTCGATGGCGTAGCGGGCGTTGACCTCGACCGCGTCGCACATCGGGGGCATGGCGCCCGCGAAGGTGAGGCTCTGGCCGGGCTCCAGCAGGACGGAGACCTCCCCGCTGGCGTGGCTGCGGGGGACCTCCACGCCGTCGTGGCTGGCGTCCTCGGCCTCCAGGTGCGTCCAGGCCGGGGCGGCGCAGTCGCAGCCGTTGAGGCCCTGCACCACGTTGATGTCGAACCCGTCGTAGTCGACCGAGGGGTCCGAGATCACCGTGTCATCGGCCACGCGGATGAAGGGGGTGTACGCCAGGCTGCCCAGGTCGAGGGTGGTCCGGGTGTCGGGGCGGCTGCCCCCGTCGCTGCCGTTGTCGGCCACGCCCAACTCCACCCACTCGAAGAGCAGGTCGTCCCAGGCCCAGACCCGCGCCTCCTCCAGGGGGTAGCCTGAGCCCGCGAAGGTCACCTCGGCCACGGAGACGTCGTCCCCGTCCCCGTTGAGCAGGGGGCAGGCGCTGAAGTCGAAGATCGCGTAGCCCTCCACGGGCTCATCGTCCGCGCCATAGACCCCCAGGCCCGGGGACCAGAAGCCGCCCTCGACCGGGGCGCTGTCCGTCAGCATGACGCTCGGCTCCGAGCGGCTCTCCAGGATGGGATCGCCGCTCCAGGTGGCGCCCTGGACGCTCTCGAAGATCGCCTCGGGCAGCACCTCGCCGTCGATCACGCAGGTCGGCGCCTCGTACTCGCACAGAGAGGAGCACCCGTCGCCGTCCAGGGCGTTGCCGTCGTCGCAGTCCTCGCCTTCGTCGCGGAGGTTGTCCCCGCAGATCGGCAGCAGGCAGGTCGCCGCGCAGCCGTCGTTGCCGCCGTCGCCGTCGTCGCACTGCTCGGCGCCGTTGACCACGCCGTCGCCGCAGACCTCGGCCACCGGGCAGCGCGTCCGCTTGCGCACCTCCACCCGGATGGGCCGCAGGCTGTTGGGGGTGGTGCACAGGCTGGAGTTGTAGGCGGCGTGCTTCACGCGCAGGGTGTCGCAGCCCTCGGCGGCGTCGCGGGTGGAGGTCCAGGTGTGGGTGGACAGCCCCCAGGCCTCCCCGGGGCCGGCGCCGTTGTGGTCGGTGGTGGTGAAGAGCACCTCCCGACCGTTGTCACAGACCAGGGTGAGCTGGAGGGCCTCGGTCTCCTGGGGGTCGGGCCCGTCGTCCACGAAGGTCCAGACCTTGAAGCGGTAGCGGGCGCCCAGCTCGACCGGCTCGTCCAGGGCGATGAGGTCGCGGTAGGTGCCCAGCCCGTCGCAGCGCCACTTGTCGGCGTAGGGGTACTCCTTCTCTCCGATGAGGTCCCAGCTTGCCTGGGCGGGGGGGGCGAGCAGCGTGAAGATGAGGAACATGGCGGACTCCTGAGCACGGGGAGGGCGTCGGGGGTGTCGGGCTCAGAGTGGCCGGGTTTTTGAAATCATGAAATAATCAAACGGATTCCTCAAACATTCTGGAAAATGAGCAAGAACATCAAAGAACAGCTCCATGATGGGCTTGAGTTGCTGAAACAGAGCATCCGCTCCTCCGAGGTCCCCTTCGAGCGGCTGGGTGGGTGCGTGCGGGAGGCGCTGGAGCAGCAGCCGGATCCCCACAAGGCCGTCGCGATCGACTGCGGCCTCTCCGAGCCCTCCTTGAGCCGTCTGGTCACCGGGGCCAGCGCCCCGCTGGATCACACCCTGATCCGACTCGCCCATCGCCTGGGGCTGGATCCCGGAGAGCTGCTGCTGCTGCGCGCGGTCGGGCGCCTCCACCAGAAGCTCGGCGGGGCGGCGGCCTCGCCCGAGGCCAGGGCGTGGTGGAGCGCGGTCGAGGCGATCGAGCAGGTCGCCGACCGCTACGCGGCGCTGCTCGACGGCCTCGGGCGCGATCCCGACGCGCCCCGCACCCTGGACCGCTTCGGCGCAGGCGGGTTCGACGTCGGCAGCGTGGTGGTGGGAGACCGCCGCTTCGACTGGGGGAACACCGCAGACGGCCAGGCGCAGATCAGCTCGCCGCGCTCGCCGGCCGACCTCCTGGCCCGCGCCGCGTCGCCCGGCGACCTCTGCTTCCTGCCGGCCCTGGGGCTGCCGCGCGGCGTTGCCGTGCGCTGCGACACCGAGCTGGTCATGCCGGTGGATCCGCTGGATCCGGACGATCCTGCGCGGAGCAGCAGCTTCGCCCGGGCCCTCGATCACGACATGCTGGTGGTGGGCTCCCCCTCGGTCAACCTCCTTGCAGAGAAGGTGAATCGAGCAGCCTTCTTCTCCTTTGCGTTGACGAAAGAGGCAAGTCTCCTGCGACGCCAGATCGAGCTGGAGCTGGAGCCGCTGCGCTCGGCGCCTCTGCGCATGCGTCGCTGGGCCGAGGATCCGGAGAACCTCCGACGGATCTCGGAGATGCACGACCACTTCTCCCGGCCCGGCCTCGTGGATCCGATCCGTGGCGCGGACTACACCGGCGACTTCGTGCGGGGTCGTCGGCTCTCCAAGGCGGTGCGACACGGGCTGGTGTCGCTGGCGGTTCATCCCTGGTGCCCGAGCCGCCTGGCCGTGTTCGTGGGGGGGCGCTCCAGGGTGGGCACGGTGGTCGCGCTGCGCGCGCTCTCCAGGCCCGAGGTGTTCGCGGAGCGCCCGCTCGGCGGGGTCTTCCGGGTCGAGCTGCCGCTGGTGCGCGACATCCGCCGTGCGCTGCCGCCGCTGGAGTGGCTCACGCCGCCCTACACCCTCGACGACGCGCGGGCCGCGCTGGACGCCCACGCGGCGGCTCTGGGGGCCCGGTTCGACGTCCCGGTGGATGCGCTGCGAGGGGTGCTGGAGCGGATCAAGGGCGATCGCGAGGGATCTTGACTCGAAAACAGTGATCCTTGAGATCGCCTCGGTAGATCACCTCCAGGTGTTCGCTTTCACTTGACGATCGTGATCGTTCACTTATACTGATCCCGGCTGATCTCCCTCGCTGAACCCTCTGCTGTAGCTGTCGCTGTGAACACTCTGCTGGTCCGCCGCCTGGTGCTGACGGTCGTCCCCTTCACGCTGATGGGGGCGGTGGTGCTCATGGCGATCTTCGGGGATCACGGGCTTGTCCGGCGGCACGAGCTGCGCCAGTCCCAGGTCGAGGTCGAGGCGCGCATCGCTGATGTCCATCGGCGCAACAGCGAGCTGCGCCGCCAGCTCCGCCTGATGGACGAGAACCCGGTGGGCCTGGAGCGCATGGCCGCCGAGGAGCTGCTGATGGCCCAGCCAGGGGCCACGATCTACCGCTTCGTGGACGACGATTCCTCCGAATAGCAGGACGCTTCGGACAATTGTTGACCGTCGGTGCGCGCTTCGGCTAAGCTCCGCGTCACCATGCGCCCCATCTCCTTCGCCCTGCTCGCCCTCGGCGCGCTGGTCGGCTGCACCAAGTCCGACCGCGCCGAGCCCCCTGTCCCCGAGCTGCCGGACACCGCGTTCCCGGACTCGGGGCTCGACGACGACACCGGAGGCGCCGATGACACCGGCGCTGCGGACGACACCGGCGCCGCGGACGACACCGGGGGCGCCGACGACACCGGCCCCACGGACCAGGACGGCGACGGCTACCCCGCGGACGAGGACTGCGACGACACGAACGCGGCGGTGAACCCGGGCGCGACCGAGGACTGCGGCACGGCCTGGGATGACGACTGCGACGGCAACGCCAACGACGAAGGCGCGATCGGCTGCTCCGACTTCTACGCCGACGTCGACGGCGACGGCTGGGGCGGGGACAGCGCCTGCCAGTGCTACCCCAGCAGCAACTACCCCTCGGAGGAGGGCGGCGACTGCGACGACGCCGACGCCACGATCCACCCCGACGCCGATGAGCACTGCGACGGGATCGACGAGGACTGCGACGGCCAGATCGACGAGGACCCGGTCGACGCCCTGACCTGGTACACCGACGCGGACGGCGACGGCTACGGGGACCCGAACGCCCCGGTCCGCTCCTGCACCGGCCAGCCCTCGGGCACCACCGACGACGACACCGACTGCGACGACACCGACCCCACGGTCTACCCGGGCTCCAACGCCACCGAGATCCCCAACGACGGCGTCGACCAGGACTGCGACGGCGCCGATCTGTGCACCGACCTGGACTGTGACGGGCTCGCGGACCTGGTGTTTGTTGGTCATCGGGATGCCAGCGCCTTTTCGGTGAATTCCTCGCTGTTCTTCGGGGCCTCGTCCTACGCGGACAGCGGGCGGGTGGACCTGCCCACCCTGGGCGCCATCCACGTGGTCGCCCGGGACCTGGACGCGGACGGCTACATCGACCTCGTGTTCGCGAACCACTACGACGACAGCTCCTTCGAGACCAGCTCGTATGTGTACTGGGGCTCCAGCGCGGGCTTCAGCACCTCCAACCGCACCTCCCTGCCCACGGTGGGGGCGAGCTGGGTGGTGGCCGAGGATCTGGACGCCGACGGCTACGTCGACCTGGCCTTCGCCAACCACCACGACGACTGGACCTACGAGGTGGACTCGGTGGTGTACTGGGGCTCGTCCTCGGGCTACAGCGCGTCGAACCGCACGGACCTGCCGGCGATCGGCCCCTGGGAGGTCTCCGCCCACGATCTGGACGGCGACGGCTACCTGGAGCTGATCTACTCCAACACCGGCGACGACTACAGCTACGAGGTCAACTCCTACATCTACTGGGGCTCGGCCTCGGGCTACTCCACCTCGGACCGCACCGAGCTGCCCACCGAGGGCAGCTTCGCCCACGCCGTCGAGGACCTCGATGGCGACGGCCTCCCGGAGGTGGTGTTCGCCAACTACACCGACGACGCCGCCGACTTCGCGCTGGACTCCTACGTGTACTGGAACCAGGGCGGCTCGTTCTCGGTGAGCGCGCGGACCGACCTGCCCACCACCGGCGCCTACTTCGTGCGGGCCGCCGACCTGGACGCCGACAGCTACCCCGAGCTGCTCTTCGCCAACTACTACTCGGGCACAAGTTTTTCGGTTCAGTCCGCCGTGTATTGGGGGAGTGCCACAGGATTCTCGGTCCAGAACCGCGACCTGTTGTCCACCAAGGGGGCCTTCGAGCCAGCCACGGCCGACCTGGACGGCGACGGCTACCAGGACATCGTCTGGCCTCAGGCGCACGACGACAACAGGAACTACGCGGTGGACAGCGCCATCTTCTGGGGCGGGGCCTCGGGCTTCTCCGACAGCAACCGCACCGACCTGGGGACCTCCGGGGCCCACGGCGTGGCCGTCTGGGATCTCGACCACGACGACTACGCGGAGGTCATCTTCGCGGAGTATTACGACGGCAGCTACGCCAACCGCTCCGGCCTGTTCTGGGGCAGCGCCCAGGGCTGGTCGGACAACGACCGCGACGAGCTGGGCACGACGGGCGCCTACATCACGCCGCTGGTCGTCGGGGAGTGACGGGTTAGGAGACCCGCCCCCGCGACGAGGCCCCCGATGTCCAAGATCCAGCCGCTGAGCGGCTTCCCCGAGTGGCTGCCCGAGCAGGAGCTGGTCCAGCAGCAGTTCCTGAGCACCATCCGCCGCCTGTTCGAGCTGTACGGCTACACCCCGCTGCACACCCGGGCCGTGGAGCCCCTGGACGTGCTGCTGGCCAAGGGCGAGACCGACAAGGAGATCTACGTCCTGCGCCGCCTGCAGGCCGAAGCGGCCGATGAGGGGGAGGCCGAGCTGGGCCTGCACTTCGACCTCACCGTGCCCTTCGCCCGCTTCGTGGCCCAGAATCGGGGGCTGCTGTCCTTCCCGTTCCGCCGCTACCAGATCCAGCCGGTGTGGCGGGGGGAGCGGCCCCAGCTCGGCCGCTACCGCGAGTTCATCCAGGCGGACATCGACGTCATCGGGGAGGGCGAGCTGGAGGTGCGCTACGACGGCGAGGTGGTGCGGGTCCTGCACGAGGTCACCGAGGCGCTGCCCATCCCGCCGGTGCGCCTGCAGGTCAACAACCGCAAGGTGCTGGAGGGCTTCTACCGGGGCCTGGGCATCACCGACATCGTCACCACCCTGCGCGCCCTGGACAAGCTCGCCAAGATCGGCCCCGATGGGGTCACTGACCAGCTCTCCAGCCGGGGGTACACGGCGGCCCAGATCGAGGGCTGCCTGGCCATCGCCGGCATCGAGGGCGCCATCGGCCCGGTCACCGAGGCGGTGCGGGCCCTGGGGGTCTCCCACCCGCTGCTGGATGAGGGGCTGGACGAGCTGGCCGAGGTGATGGCGGCCTGCGCAGGCGCGCGGGAGGGCGCGGTGGTCGCCGCGCTGCACATCGCCCGGGGCCTGGACTACTACACCGGCACGGTGGTGGAGGGGGTGTTCACGGACATGCCCGGCGCCGGCTCGGTGTGCTCGGGCGGGCGCTACGACAACCTCGCCTCGATGGGCAGCAAGCAGAAGCTGCCGGGGGTCGGGGTGTCCATCGGCGTCTCCCGCATGCTGGGGCTCCTGTTCGAGGCCGGTCGGCTGGCCACCACTCGCCGGAGCCCCGCCCAGGTGTGGGTCATCGTGCACCGGGACGACGAACGCGCCGAGGCCGAGGCGGTGGCCACCGCGCTGCGGACCCGGGGCATCCCCGCCCTCGTGTCCACCCGGGCGGCCGGCTACGGCAAGCAGATCAAGTGGGCGGATCGCTTGGGGATCCCCTACGCGTGGTTCCCGGCGAAGGGGGACAAGGCCCATGAGGTCAAGGTCCTCTCCACCGGGGCCCAGGAGCCGGCCTCACCGGACACCTGGACCCCCGACCCGGCGCTCACGGCCCTACGTCTGCTGGGGGCTACGCAGGGCTCCTCTTGAAGGGCGCGTCAGGGCCGGGTAGGCTCAAGGTCGCATGAAGACGCCTCCGCCCCGTTTCCTGCTCGCCCTCGGGCTGCTGCTCGCCGCTGGCTGCGGCACGAAGTGGACCGTCCCGGACGCCGACGGGGACGGCGTCACCGCCGCGCAGGGCGACTGCGACGACGGCGACGCCACCATCTCCCCGGACGCCGAGGAGATCTGGTACGACGGCATCGACCAGGACTGCGACGGCAACGACGCCGACCAGGACGGCGACGGCTGGATCCCCCAGGCCTACGCCGAGGCGTTCCCGTCCTGGGCCGAGCTGCCCGGGCACGTCGGCCTCCAGGCCGGGGACTGCGTGGACGGCCACCCCGACGACGCCCCCAACCCCGCCGGGCTCGACCCCGCCAGCGTCAACCCCGACGCCCCCGAGGACGCCTGCTACGACGGCACCAACGCCGACTGTGACACGCGGGGGCCGGCGGCCGAGAACAACTCCCCGGACTTCGACAGCGACTTCGACTGCGACGGCGACGGCTGGATGCTTGAGGAGGAGTGCGACGACACCGACCTCTCCATCTACCCCAACGACCTGCCGGACGCCCTCTACGACTGTGTCGACGAGAACTGCGACGGCAACGACGGGGACGCCGACGGCGACGGCTACGTGCCCGATGACTACGCATCCTCCTGCGACTGGACGCAGTTCAGCGCGCACGTCGCGGCGGGGGACTGCTGGGACGGTGACGGCACCACCATCCCCAGCGACTTCCAGGCCCTGAACAGCCTGCCCCAGCCCGGCCCGGAGGCGGTGTACCCGGGCGCGGTCGACACCCCGTACGATGGCGTGGACGCCGACTGCGGGGGGGATGCCGGCGAGTTCGACGGCGACGGCGACGGGTACGACGCCGAGGAGTATGTCCAGCGGGACGGCACCTTCGGCGACGACTGCGACGACGCCGAGGCGGCCGTGAACCCCGGCGCCAACGAGGACTGCGACACCGCTGGCGTCGACGACGACTGCAACGGGAGCCTGGACGCGGCCAACGCCCTCAACTGTGATGACTTCTACGCCGACGACGACGGCGATGGCTTCGCCGGCACGCGCTCCCAGTGCCGCTGCGAGAGCACCGGCGGATTCCCCTACAGTGTGAGCGACGACTGCAACGACAGCAACAGCGCGGTCAACCCCGACGCCGACGAGCGCTGCGCCACCGCCTACGACGACGACTGCGACGGTCTGGTCAATGAGTCCGACGCGGTCGACGCCTACACCTGGTACGCGGACAGCGACGGCGACAGCTTCGGTGACGCCACCAGCACCACGCTCTCCTGCACGGAGCCCACGGGCTATGTGTCGGATGACACCGACTGCGCCGACAGCAACGCGGACGCCTACCCCGGCTCCCATGAGCTGGAGACCCCGCTGGACGGCGTCGACACCGACTGTGATGGGGATGACTTCTGCGACGATCTGAACTGTGACGGGCGGCCCGACGTCGTGTTCACCAGCTACACCAACGGGCCGAGCTACCTCACCGACAACGTGCTGTACTTCAACGACGGCACCTCCGGCGCCATCTCGGGCTCCGGCACCCTGCTGGAGGGCAAGGGTACCCTGGACGCGGCCGCCGGGGACCTGGACGGCGACGGCTACATGGATCTGGTCTTCGCCAACGAGACCAACGGCACCGACTATGTGATCAACAGCTTCATCTACTGGGGCAGCGCCTCGGGCTACAGCAACAGCGACCGCAGCAACCTCCAGACCGAGGGCGCGACGAAGGTCCTCATCGAGGACCTCGACGCCGACGGGCACCTCGACGTGGTCTTCGCCCACGGCCGCGACGACAGCTCAGGCAACTACACCATCACGGACAGTCGGGTGTACTGGGGCACCGCCAGCGGACCCGACGGCACGAACACGACGCTGCGCACCTTCGGCGCGATGGACGTCGAGGCCGCCGACCTCGACAACGACGGCTTCACCGACCTCGTCTTCGCCAACCACCAGGACGACGTCTCCGGCTCCGGCATCTACACCGCCTTCTCCTACGTCTACTGGGGTGGCCAGGGCACGGGCACGGCCTTCTACGACGGCACCGCCAGCGGCCGCACCGGCCTCGTCACCGACGGCGCCAACGACGTGGACATCGCCGACCTCGACGGTGACGGCGATCTCGACCTCGTCTTCGCCTGTCAGCGCGACGACGACGACTACTTCGTCGACTCGGTCATCTACTGGAACGGCGGGGGCGCGACGCCTTTCGGCGGCACCAGCAAGGCCCTGCCGACCATCGGCGCCCGCTGGGTGACCGTGTACGATCTCGACGCCGACGGGGACAACGACCTCGTCTTCGCAAACTACGGCGACGAGTCGGCCGGCAACGAGGACTACACCCAGGACTCCTACGTCTACTGGAACGACGGGGGCTTCAGCGCCGCGAACCGCGACAACCTCGGCACCCAGGGCGCGGGCGAGGCCGCCGTCGCGGACATCGACCGGGACGGGCAGGCCGACATCGTCTTCCCCCAGGAGCGCAACAACACGGGCATCAAGAACAAGGCCATCGTCTACTGGGGCGACGCCTCCAGCGGGTACACCAGCGCCAACAAGTACGAGTTCTCCAACGTCGCGGGCTCCACCGGCGCGGCCATCCTCGACATCAACGAGGACGACCGCCTGGACGTCTGCTTCTCCGAGGCGTACGCCACCAACGGCTCGGTGCTGACCAGCTCCACGATCTACCTGCGGCGGACCTCCGACGCCGCGCCCTTCGACAGCACGCAGGTCACCGACCTCTCCACCACCCACCCCCTCCGGGCGCCCCTCGTCGTCGGGAGCTTCGACTGACGGACCCCTGGAGGGCCAGGACGTGCCAGGAACTCCCCACTCCTTGTGCCTGCTGTTGATCGGCCTGTTGTCCGGATGCAGCACGAGCTGGGCGCCACCCGATGGAGACGGAGACGGCGCCTCGATGACCGATGGGGACTGTGACGACGACGACCCGGCGGTGTACCCGGGCGCGACGGAGATCTGGTACGACGGCATCGACCAGGACTGCGACGGCAACGACGGCGACCAGGACGGCGACGGCTACGTGGCCATCGCCTACACCGAGGCCTACCCCCTCTGGGCCGAGCTGCCCGGCCACACGCTGGGTGGGGACTGCGTGGACGGCCACCCCCAGGACGAGGCTGACGTCGCGGGCCTGGGGGCCGCCGCCATCCACCCCGGCGTCACCGAGGACGCCTGCTACGACGGCACCAACGCCGACTGTGACACCCGAGGCCCCGCCGACGGCAACACCGTCTCCCCCTTCTACAGCGACTACGACTGTGACGGCGACGGCTGGATGGTCGATCAGGAGTGCGACGACGAGGACCCGCAGATCACGCCCACCGACGCGGTGGAGATCTGGTACGACGGCGTGGACCAGGACTGTGATGGGAACGACGGGGACCAGGACGGCGACGGCTGGGTCGCCGCGGACTACCCGTTCGATTGGACCCTGTTCGAGGGCCACGTGGGCGACGGCGACTGCTGGGACGACCCGAGCACCACGCCGCCCGACTTCGAGCCGCTGAGCGGCGACGCCCTGAGCGCCGCGGAGGTCCACCCGGCCGCGACGGACACCCCCTACGACGCGGTGGACGCCGACTGTGCCGGGGACTCCGACTTCGACGCGGACGGCGACGGCTACGACAGCGACGCGCACCCCCAGCGGGGCGGCGGGGTGGGGGACGACTGCGACGACGACGACGACGCGGTGAGCCCTGGCGCCGACGAGCGCTGCGCCACCGCGTGGGACGACGATTGTGATGGTGTGGCCAACGAGCCCGACGCCGTGAACTGCTCGACCCGCTACGCCGATGAGGACGGCGACAACTTCGGCGACGCCAGCTCCTGCGCCTGCGCCGACGACCCCGACTACCCGGTGACCGTCGGCGGGGACTGCGACGACGCGGACAGCACCACCTACCCGGGCGCCAACGAGGCCTGCGACAGCGTCGACAACGACTGTGACGGGTTCGTGGACGACAACGCCGGCATCACCTACTATCGGGACGCAGACGGCGACGGCTACGGGGACCCCGGCGACACCGACCGGGCCTGCACCCCGCCCGTCGGCTACGTCGCCAACAACCAGGACTGTGACGACAGCGACAGCAGCGTCCACCCCAACGTCACCGAGACCTGCGACGGCGTGGACGAGGACTGTGACAATACCGTGGATGAGGCCGCCGTCGACGCCCAGACCTGGTTCACCGACGGGGACGGGGACGGCTACGGCGACGACAACACCCGCACGGTGACCTGCACCGCGCCCAGCCAGGGCGTGACCATCGGCGGGGACTGTGACGACGCGGTCGCCACCGCCTACCCCGGCTCCACCGCGACCGAGGTCCCCGGCGACGGCGTGGACCAGGACTGCGAGGGCGGCGACCGGTGCACCGACCTGGACTGTGACGGCCGCGCCGACATGGTGGTGCCCAACGGACAGAGCGGCTCCCTCTCCACGGCCAGCAGCTCCTACCTCTACTTCGCCTCGGACACCTGGGGCACCAGCGATCGCGTCTCGGTGCCCACGACGCTGCCCTACCACGCCCTGGCCGAGGACCTCGACGGCGACGGCTACGTGGACATCGTCTTCGCCAACCACCAGACGATGGGCGGCTCCCAGACCTGGGAGATCAACAGCTTCATCTACTGGGGCGGGTCCTCGGGCTACTCGACCTCGAACCGCGACGTGCTGCCCACCACCGGGGCGAGCTGGGTGATCGCTGAGGATCTCGATGGGGACGGCCTCACGGACCTCGTGTTCTCCAGCCTGCGGGACGACAGCAGCTACAGCGTCAACGCCCTGGTCTACTGGAACAGCGGCGCGGGCTTCTCCAGCAGCTCGGTCACCGAGCTGCCCGTGGAGGGGGGGCGGCAGGTCACCGCGCACGATCTGAACCAGGACGGCGACCTGGATCTGGTGTTCTCCTGTCAGACCGACGGCTCGACCACCGACGTCAACTCGGTGGTCTACTGGGGCGACACCTCCCGCAGCGGGGTCTTCGACGCCAGCGACGTCACCGCGCTGCCCACCCGGGGAAGCGTCGCCCACGCCATCTACGACCTGGACGGCAACGGCTACGACGACATCGTGTTCGCCAACAGCCAGTACACCGGCGGCGCCACGTATGTGACCAACAGCTACATCTACTGGGGCAACGCCTCGGGCTACAGCAGCAGCAACCGCTTCGGCGTCTCCGGCAACGGCCCTGTCTCGGTGATCGCGGACGACCTGAACGGAGACGGCTACGGCGACATCGTGCTGCCGGGCTACCGCGACGGCGCGACCGGCTCGCCCGACTACGACACCCTCACCTATGTGTACTGGGGCAGCTCCAGCGGCTACAGCAACGCCAACCGCGACAGCCTGACCAGCTACGGCGCGCAGCGTGCGGCGGCGACGGACCTCGACGGTGACGGCTACCTCGAGATCGTCGTGCCCCACTACCGCGACGCCGCGGGCACCAACGCCCTCGACTCCATCGTGTACTGGGGCGACGGCGCGGCCTACACCGACGCCAACGCCTCCGCGCTGGCCACGGCCGGCGCGCAGGCCGTGACCCTGCGCGATCTGGACGAGGACGGCTACTGCGACGTCCTGTTCGCGGAGGCCAACGACGGCGCCACCTACTCGCTCAGCTCGCCCGTCTACCTGGGGGACAGCGGCTGGAGCTTCGGCGCCTCGATCGCGGTGCCCTCCATCGGCATGGCCGCCCCCATCGTGGTCGTCGGGGACGAGTAGGGGGCCGGACAGGAACTGGCCGGGGCCCGGCATACATTGATGATGTAAGGCGGATGAGCGACCCCCCGCGCGGGCGCCCTCGGGGCGGCTCGACGGGCGGTTTCTGTGTTTAATTCTTGAGTGCGATGGACATGGGAGCGTGTGGAATGACCGGTGTGCTGCTGCTCTGGGTGATGGGCTGTGGGGCGGAGATCGAGCCTGTTGAAGAGGATCCGACCCTGGCCGTCGAGCTGATCGACTGCGCCGGGATCGGCCAGGAGGACCCGTCGGGCGTGTGCGTCCACGGCGCAGACTGCCTCGACATCCTGGACCGCTCCGGTGAGGATGGTCTGTACCGGATCGACCCGGACGGGCTCGGAGAGGGCGACGACCCCTTCGTCGTCTACTGTGACATGACCACCGAGGGCGGCGGCTGGACCGGCCTCACGGGCCCGCTGTTCGAGCGTCGGGGCTGGCTCGAGTTCGAGCACGTCGCGGGTGAGGGCGATCCCTGGATGGGCTGGGACGGCGAGGGTGCGTTCCTGCTCGCCCCCGAGGGCGCGCGCGGATGTGACACGATGGCCCTCCGGGCGACCGTGTGGCTTCCGTTCATCTTCCAGGAGTGGTGGGGCCACTGGGTCGGCGCCGGCGGCACCGAGGCGTCCCAGCACGATGACGTGCAGAGCCGCCTGGCCTGGGGCGAGGTCACGGACGACTGCACCGGCCACCTGAAGTTCGGCACCGATCAGGACGATCTGAAGGTCGGCGGCGAGTGGGGCCAGCACTGGTCGGCGCGGGACGCGCACCAGCGCAGGTTTGTGTGGGATATCCGCAAGGTCGCGCCCACCTCGGTCATCCGGTGGGAGGTGATGGATCAGGGCAGCCCCGAAGACGTGCGCATCCAGGACGTCGCGATCTGGATCCGGTGAGGATAGGGGAGGATCATGACGATCCTCCTCGCCCTCGCCTTCGCCTGCGCCGACCCCCCGGTCGACGACTCCGCCGCCCCTCCGTTCGCCCCGGACGCCCCGGGGCCCTGGGCGGGCGGCACAGAGGCCTTCACCGCCCCCGGCCCCGACGGCATCGAGCTGACCGTACAGCTCTGGTTCCCGGCCTCCGAGGTCGATGACCGCCCCTACCGCTACGACGACCTGGTCGACGCCGGGGTGGGGGACGACGGGGTGCCGGACTGTGCGGAGCCCCGCCCGGTGGTGCTGTTCTCCCACGGCAACGGCGGCGTGCGCTACCAGTCCTGGTTCTTCACCGAGCACCTGGCCACCCACGGCTACCTCGTCGCCGCGCCCGACCACGTCGGCAACACCTTCTTTGACGCCAGCGCGTCCCACGACGAGCTGATCCTGCGGCGCCCGGCGGACATCGCCGCCACCTTCGACGCCCTGGTGGCCCGCTCGGCGGATCCGGCGGATCCTCTGTACGGGTGTGTGGATCCCGCCGCCGGCTACGCCATGGCGGGCCACTCCTTCGGGGGCTACACCACGCTGGCGGTGGCCGGGGCGGTGGCCGACGCGGCGGCGTCCGCAGCGTACTGCGCCACAGACGGCGGCTGGCTGTGCGAGAACCTCGCCGCCTGGGCGGCCGAGCACCCCGACGAGCGTGCCCCCGCCCTGGCCGACGACCGGGCCTGGGCGGCCCTGCCCATGTCCCCGGCGGGCTACGAGGTGCTGGTGGGGGGCCTGGGCGATCTCGGCCTGCCCACCATGATCCTCTCCGGGCACCTCGACGATCTCACCCCCTGGGAGACCGGCGTGCGCCCCATCTACGAGGGCCTCTCCACCACGCCCCGCTACCTCGTGGGCGTCATCGAGACGGGGCACTACGCCTTCTCCGACGCCTGCGAGCTGCTCCCGACCTACCCGGACTGCTCTGAGCCGGGCTACGTCGACCCCGCGGTGGTCCACGCCCACGTCAACCGCCTGGCCACCGCCTTCCTGGCCCACGTCCAGGGCGACCCGCGCGCGGCGGCCTGGCTGGTGGGAGATGGTGAGGTGGAGCTGACCTTCGAGGCTGTGGATCAGTAGACGATCCCGACCGGATCCCCCACCGCGATCGCCCCGCGCCCCCGGTGGATGACGTTCACGCCGAAGCACACCTTGCCGTCCACCCGGTGGTGCTTCGCCAGGGCCTTCAACGGCTGCGGTCCGGCGCGCACGCCCAGGTCCGGGTCGACGTTGACGATCGAGCAGCGCTCGCAAGGGTGCGTGATCTCGAACAGGATTTCGCCGATGCGGAAGGCCCGCCAGCCCTCCTCCGCGAAGGGCGCAGCCCCCGTGATCGTCACGTTCGGCCGGAACCGGGTCATGGGCACCGGCGCGTCCAGCCGGACGTTGAGCCAGGCGAGCGAGGCCTCGGCGGTCAGGAGCAGGGGATAGCCGTCCGCGAAGCTGACCACGTCGCCGGGCTGGCCGCGCTTGGGGTTGACCGGCCGGACGCAGGCGGCGTCCATGTAGACCAGCCGCGCCGCCCGGCCCAGGCGCTCGCTGAGCCAGGCGTGGGCCGCCTCGGGCGCGCAGGCCGCGCTCAGGGCGCTCTTCCAGACGGTGACCTCGGCCCGCGGGGCGTCTGGTGGGGGTACGGGCACCGCCAGCGTGTCCCCGTCGGGCGCCTGGATGCGCAGCCCTCCGGGGGTGAGGCCGGGGGTGAACCGCGCCATCCCGGGCAGCTCGCGCTGGGTGAGGAAGCGCCCGCCTTCGTCCACGATCATCCAGCGCCGATCCCCCGCCGGCCCGGTGGCGTCCAGCGCGACGCGGGGCACCGCGACCCCGGCGAGGGACTTCACCGGGTAGAGGTTCAGCGCCGAGACGACGACCGCAGACATGGGCGCCTCCTATTCCGCTGGAGCGGCGCAGGCCGGTTGTCGCGGGGCTGTCGTTGGCAATCTGCGGCGGTTCGGGCTAGCCTCGATCCAGCGCGCTGGCCGCGCCAAGCATGAGGAAGGCCCTTGGAAGCGACTGGCCCTGAGATTCTCGCCGACGGCCGATACCTCCTGGTGTCGGTGCTCGGGGAGGGCGG
Organism: Alphaproteobacteria bacterium; assembly: GCA_020632795.1. Taxonomy (GTDB): domain Bacteria; phylum Myxococcota_A; class UBA796; order UBA796; family CAJQPC01; genus JACKEV01. Next base: position 279,296 of record JACKEV010000011.1, on the reverse strand, counting down.
GATGGCCAAGGTCTGGTCGGCCTACGACGATCGCCTCCAGGTCCACCGCGCCATCAAGGTCCTCGCGCCGGCCTTCTCCAACCGGCCCAACATCCGGCGCCGCTTCCTCAACGAGGCGCGCACGATGGCCCGGCTCCACCACCCCCACATCGTCGGCGTGCACGACGTGGTCGAGGACGAGCGCTCCCCCTACATCGTGATGGAGCTGATCCGGGGCGGCTCGCTCTCCGACTATCTGGAGGCCCACGGCGCGATGCCGCCGCGGATGGCCGTCAACGCCATGCTCGACGTGCTCAGCGCGCTGGAGGTCGCCCACGACGCCGGGGTCATCCACCGGGACATCAAGCCCCAGAACATCCTGGTCACCGTCAAGGGCCAGCCCAAGGTCACCGACTTCGGCATCGCCCGGCTCACCGGCGACGACTCCGGCCCCGCGCTCACCCGCACGGGCTCCACCCTGGGCACCTGGGGCTTCATGGCCCCCGAGCAGCGCACCGCCGCGAACCAGGCTGACGCCCGCGCCGACATCTACGCCGTTGGCGCGACCCTCTACGCCCTGATCACCAACCAGACCCCGGTGGACCTGTTCACCGCCGAGCTGGACGAGCGCCGGGTGGAGGGCCTGCCCGCGCCGCTGGAGCCGGTGGTGCGCAAGGCCACCCGCTACCACGTCGCCGACCGCTACGCCGACACCGTGGCGATGTCCGACGCGCTGCGCGAGGCCCTCACCGAGCTGCCCCCCGACCCCGAGGACGCCCCCGCGCTGGGCTTCGAGGCCGCGCCGCTGCCCACCGCGCCGCCCTCCTCCAACCCCACCCTCAACGTCGAGGACGTGCTGGGCGGCGCCGGTGGTCAGACCTTCGGGCTGGAGGCCATCGACCGCCTGCCGGAGTCCGCCTCGGAGACCCTCGCGCCGCCGCTGGACGACTTCACCGGGGATCCGTCCGACCCCTCGGGCACGGGCCTGACCCTCGCCGACGACGAGCCCGTCGCGCGGCGCGGGCGGCTGGTGATGCCGGTGGTGGCCATCGCCCTCACGCTGATGGCCGTCGGGAGCTGGTCCGCCACCCGGAGGCCCGCCGAAGAGGGGACGCCGACCGGGCCGGACGCGGTCGCCGTGGTGGACCCGGTGGGGGAGGACGCGGCCGGGGAGGACGCGGTCGGTGAGGAACCCGTCGGTGAGGAACCCGTCGGTGAGGATGGGCCCGCCGAGGACGCGGCCGGCCAGGATGCGACCGGCGAGGACGCGGTCGCCGAAGCGCCGCCCGACGAGGACCCGCCCGCCGCGCCGAGCGAACGCCCCACCCGCCCGGTCGCCCAGGGCTCGACCGCCCGCCCCCCGACGGAGACCCCCACGACCTCCCCGGACCCCCCGCCGCCGGACGACGCCGAGGGCACGGCCACCGAGGAGCCGCCCGAGCCCCCCGTCGAAGCCCCGCCCGCCGAACCTCCGCCCCCGGCCGCGCCCAAGCCCGCCTCCGTCAAGGTGGTCTCCGGCGGCGCCGAGCGGGTGGAGCTGGTCGGCCCCGACGGCGCCCGGCACAAGGCCGGCTCCGTGCCCGCCGGGAGCTACCGCATCGAGGCGATGTTCCCCGGCACCCCCGTCCAGCCCGCGGGCAGCGTCACCCTGGCCAGCGGACAGAGCGTCACCATCGAGTGCAACGAGCTGTTCCAGACCTGCAAGGCCCGCTGATCGCGACGCGACAGTACCCGCGCTGAGTACGATAGCTGCGGCCGATCAGCAGACGCCCCGCCGGAAGGCACGATACCGTCGGGGTAGAGACGAGAGATCGCCTTGGAGGAGACATGAGACGGACGCTTCTGCTGTGTCTTGCGCTGGTCGGCTGCGAGGACAGCTTCAAGACGGAGGAGGGGCAGCTCCGGCTCTTCGCCCCCGAAATCGTGGACGACGAGTGGTCGGTGGGCTTCGCCAACGAGGGCCCCATCCTCGCCGGGACCCGGATGTGCGTGATCCAGGAGTGCGAGGAGGACTGCTGGTACTTCGAGGAGCTGCCCGTCGATCCCTGCTTCGAGGACCACCTCAGCGGCCCCGCGACGTTCGACGCCGACGGCTGCGTGGTGTTCGACGAGCCTGGGGAGGTCACCTGGACCTTCCTGCCCCAGGAGTGCCACGCCACGAGCCAGGGCTACGGGCCCGACACCGACCGGGTGTCGTTCACCGCCGTCGACCCCGCCGAGACCACCGCGATGCTGTACCCCTGGCCCGAGGTCACCGTCGACGAGGGCGTCGCCGAGGGCTGGATACGCCTCCAGGACCCCGACGGCGTCCACGACCGCTGGTCCCGGGCCGACGGAGAGCCGCTGCGCGTCTACGCGGGCGGGTCCGTCGAGCTGCCCTTGCGGGTCCTGGGCGCGGACGGCGAGACCCTGGTGGGGTGGAACTTCCGCCAGGTGGAGGTCGTCCCCGACGGGCAAGGGATCACCATCATTCCGGCGGAGGAGGAGGGCTGGATCCGCGTCGAGGTGTCGGCGGGCGCCGACGCGGTGCTTCGAATGACCCACGCCTCCGCGAGCTGGGAGCTGCTCCGCGTCGTCGCAGTCCCGCCGTCCGAGGTCGCGTCGCTCTCGCTCGCGGCGGCCTACACGGTCGACCCTGACCACTTCATGGAGCCGGGCCCGCTCGGGGTCCGGGCGGTCGTCGCGGACGCGGACGGGGCGCCGATCTTCGGGGCGCCGGTGACGTGGAGCGCCCGGTGGGGCGACGTCGCGCTGGAGGCGGGGGGCGGCCTGCCCGGCGAGGACTACCGTTGGGTGCGCGACGCCTGCCGTCCACCCAGCAAGCGCTACGGCTCCCGGAGCGTCGTCGTTCGGGCCGCCCTCGACGGGCAGACGGCCGATATGAAGATGAGCTGGGACGGCGACCTGCTGGAGGCGTTCCACAGCGAGGTCGAGGCGGACGTCGAGCAGCTCGACGCCCAGTTCATCCCCCACGGGGACTGCCCCCAGGTCGGCTGCGCGGGCTGCGCCTCGGGCGGCTCGGGGCGGGGGGCGCTGGCGGCGCTGGCGTTCGGCCTTGTCCTTGTCGCCCGGCGGCGGTCGAATAGCATGGGGGCATGACGCTCCTCACGACCCTCGCGCTCGCGTGCGCCACCTCAAGCCCTCCCGCCGCCGGGGGAGACCCTGTGAACCTCGACACCCCAGCTTGGAAGCTGGCGACCCGCCACCCGGATCGCCCCGCCATCGTGGCGCACCGGGGGGCCAGCCTGGTCGCCCCGGAGAACACCCTCGCGGCCTACCGCAAGGCGATCGAGCTGGGCGCCACCGCCGCCGAGACCGATCTGCGCCTGACCCGGGATCGTCACGTCGTCATCCTCCACGACGACACCCTCGACCGCACGACCACCGGCGCGGGCGCCCTGGAGGCCCACACCTGGGCCGCGCTGGAGGGCGTCGACGCCGGGAGCTGGTTCGGCGAGGCCTTCGCGGGCGAGCCCATCCCCGACCTCGACGGCCTCCTGGACACGGCGGGCGACGCCCTGGTGCTCTGCCTGGAGATCAAGGATGGCGTCGCCATCGAGCAGGAGATCCGCGCGGCCCTGGACGCGAAGGGCCGCCGGGCGCAGGCGGTCATCTTCTCCTTCGACGCCGACAAGGTCGCGCTGTCCCGCCTGGCCATGCCCGACGTGCCGGCGGTCTACCTGCTGCGCCCGCGCGAGACCGGCGCGCTGGACGAGGCGGGCGCCCCGGTCAAGGGCCTCGTCCCGGTCATGCTGGAGGAGGCCCGCGCCATTGACGCCTCCGCCATCGGCATGAGCCAGCACTACGTGGACGCCGGGCTGATCCGGGCGGCCCACGACGCCGGCTACCCGGTGTTCGTCTGGACCGTGGACGAGCCCGAGGCCCTGCCGCCGCTGCTGGAGGCGGGGGTGGACGTCCTCATCACCGACGCGCCCGACACGATCTCGGCGGCCCTTGACGCTTTGCTGACCACGCCGTGACGGTTCGTTGACGAACTCCCTCCGGGGGGCCCTGGTCTGTAGGGGCATCCCAAGCACCCGGAGGATGCCGTGTTTGAGGCAGAGCAGAAGTCTGTGTCCCGTTCCCGACTGTTCGGGATCATCCGCCCCACCACCCTCGGCGGCCTGGCGGCGATGGGGGTCCTCGGCGCGGTGATCGCCAGCGCCGTCCTGAGCCTCGGCGCGGAGCCCGCCCCCGCCCCGCAGATCGAGGGCATCCCCGACCGCTTCGCCGAGATCCTGCTGCGGGCCCCCCCGAGCGAGGCGCGCGCCCCCGAGGCGGCCCCCCGCATCAACCCCGACGCCGGCGAGGGCCACCGCGCGAAGAAGGAGGAGGGCAAGGTCGGCCGCAAGGACGCGAAGATGGAGAAGGCCAAGGGGAACGCGGTGGAGGTCGACAAGCGGCAGCTCGACCGGGAGATCGCCGAGAACGCGGGTGTTCTGGGGGCGCTCCGGGAGGGCGGGGAGATGGACGGGGTGCTCGGCTCCAGCGGCCTCAGCAGCGACGTGAGCGGCGGCATCGGCGGCCTCATCGGGGCCAAGGGCACGCAGATCGGCAGCGGCGGCCTGGGCAGCCGGGGCACCGGGCTGGGCGGCGGGGGCACCGCGGCGGGCATCGGCGGCCTGGGCACCCACGGCCGGGGCGGCAGCGTGAGCGGCGGCAGCGCAGGCTACGGGGGATCAGCCTACGGGAGCGCGGCCTACGGGGGCGAGGTCACCCGGTTCCCGCCGCCCCGGGCCCAGGGCTCGGAACACTACACAGACTACGGCGTCAACGAGATGACCCTGACCGAGAAGGACCGCCTGTCCACCTTCTCCATCGACGTGGACAAGGCGAGCTACAGCATCGCCCGGCGCAAGCTCCAGTCCGGCGGGCTGCCCCCGGCGGCGTCTGTGCGGGTTGAGGAGTTCGTCAACTACTTCGACTACGCCTACGAGCCCCCCCCCAGCTACAGCGACGCCCCCTTCGCGGTCTACATGGAGGCCGCGCCCAGCCCCTTCGACGACTCCCACCACCTGCTGCGGGTCGGCGTGAAGGGCAAGGAGATCGATGACAGCGAGCGCAAGCCGGCCCGGCTCACCTTCCTGGTGGACGTCAGCGGGTCCATGTCCAGCCCCGACAAGATCGGCCTGGTCAAGCAGTCCCTGCACGAGCTGGTCGAGAACCTCGGCCCCGAGGACTCCGTCGCCATCGCGACCTACGCCGGGCGCCACCAGATCGTGCTGGAGCCCACCTCTGCCCGACACAGTCAGGTCATCCACACCGCCATCGACGGGCTGAACACCGGCGGCGGTACCTCGATGGGGACGGGCATGCTGCTCGCCTACCAGATGGCCAGCGAGGCGTATGTGTCGGGTGCCGAGAACCGGGTCATTGTGCTGAGTGACGGCGACGCCAACATCGGTCAGACCTCCCACACCGAGATCCTCTCCACCATCGATCGCTACGCCAAGGAAGGCATCACGATGTCGACCATCGGCTTCGGCATGGGCAACTACAAGGACACGATGATGGAGCAGCTCGCCAACAAGGGCGACGGAAACTACTTCTACGTGGACTCCAAGACCGAGGCGGAGCGGGTGTTCGGGCGTGATCTGCAACAGAACATGATCACGATCGCCCGCGACGTGAAGATCCAGGTGGAGTTCAACCCCGAGGCCGTGATGGCCTACCGTCTGGTGGGCTACGAGAACCGGGACATCGCCGACAAGGACTTCCGCAACGACCAGGTGGACGCGGGCGAGATCGGCGCGGGCCACAGCGTCACCGCGCTCTACGACGTCATCCTGTGGGACGACGCGCCCGGCGAGCTGGCGACCGTGCGACTTCGCGCGAAGCCCCCGGGCCCCGACGCCCCGGCGCAGGAGTGGGCGACCCTGTTCAGCGCCGGCAACCTGCACGGCGAGCTGGCGGACGCCAGCGACAGCTTCCGCCTGGCCGTGGCCAGCGCCACGTTCGCCGAGCTGCTGCGCGGCTCCCCCTACGCCCAGGAGATCAGTTACGGGCAGGTGTGGTCCCTGGCCAACGGCGCCCACGACCCGACCTCCGCGGATCAGCGCGAGCTGCTCGACCTCATCGAGACCGCGGCCACGCGGTCCGGGTCCCCGGTGACCGTCGCGCGCCGATAGGTCCGGAACCGCAGCCGGGGCGCGTTGTCCCGAAGGGCAGCTCGCGGGGAAGTCCCCCCGCACCTGACCTTCGGAGAACGCGCATGCCCTCGCGCGAAGAGAGACCTCTGCCCGATTCGAGTGGCCCTCGCCCGGACCCCCGCCTCGCCGTGACCCTCGTGGGCGGGGCCGCGTTGCTGACCCTCGCCGGGGTGGCCCTGGCGGGGGTCGGCGTCGCCGTGGGTGTGTTCCCTGAGCCCGAGCCCATCGAGGTCATGGAGATCCCGGCTCGCTTCGTGGAGGTCCTGCTCGAGCGCTCGGAGGACCCGACGCCCCCGAGCGCGAAGGGCGTGGTCTGGCCGCCACCCTCGAAGCCCGTGGAGAAGCCCGCCGAGGCCTTGACGCACGAGGAGGTCCCCGAGGCCACCGGGGCCGGGCCTGAGACCGAGCCCGCCGCGCCGCCCAGCCCCGAGCAGGTCCAGCAGGAGTCCAAGCTGCTGCTGGCGCTCATCGGCACCCGAGGGGAGGGGAGCACAGCGGAGGACATCTTCTCGGACCAGGACGCCTCAGCCCGGTCCCTGGACGAAGCGCTATCCCGCGTGCAGGGGGCGGAGGTCGGCTCGGCGAACATGACGGTCCGCGAGGGGCAGGGCCGGCGGTCCCACGGAGACGCCAGCATCGGCGACCTCCGGGTGGAGGCCATCGCCTCCTCCAGCGGGTCGCCCCTGCGAACGGGGGCGCCGTCCACGCGGGTGGGGGCCAGCCCCCCGGCGCTGCGGGAGAGTGCCAGCGCCGAGCGCTACGTCGACTACGGGGTCAACGAGATGGTCCTGGTGGAGCAAGACCGTCTGTCCACCTTCGCCGTGGACGTGGACACCGCCAGCTACGCCATCGTGCGCCGCAAGCTCCAGGACGGCATGCCCGTGCCGCCCTCCGCCGTCCGCGTGGAGGAGTTCGTCAACGCCTTCGACTACGGCTACGCCCGCCCTCCGGCGGACAGCGGCGCCCCCTTCGCGGTTCACCTGGAGGCCGCACCCAGCCCATGGCGCACAGACCGCCACCTGCTGCGGGTCGGGGTGCAGGGCCGCGAGGTCCCGGCCGCCGAGCGCCCGCCGCTGCGCCTGACCTTCCTGGTGGACGTGAGCGGCTCGATGTCCAGCTTCGACAAGATCGGCCTGGTGCGGGAGAGCCTCAGCCTGCTCGTGGATCAGCTCGGCCCCGAGGACAGCGTCGCGGTGGTGACCTACGCCGGGCGCACCGAGGTGGTGCTGGAGCCGACCTCCGCGCTGAACAAGTACACCATCCAGGACGCCATCCGCCGCCTGCAGACCGGCGGCGGCACCGCGATGGGCTCCGGCGTGGAGCTGGCCTACGACCTGGCCATGCAGGGCTACGTGCCCGGCGCCGAGAACCGGGTCATCGTGCTGAGCGACGGGGACGCCAACATCGGGCACACCAGCCACGAGGGCATCCTCCGGACCATCACCGCCTACAGTCAGCGGGGCATCACCCTGTCCACCGTGGGCTTCGGCATGGGCAACTACCAGGACGTCATGATGGAGCAGCTCGCCAACAAGGGCGACGGCAACTACAGCTACATCGACAGCCTCCAGGAGGCCCGCGCGGTGTTCGTGGAGGGCCTCACCCGCACCGCGCTGACCATCGCCCGGGACGTGAAGATCCAGGTGGAGTTCAACCCGCAGGCGGTCATCGCGTACCGCCTGGTGGGGTACGAGAACCGGGACATCGCCGACCGGGACTTCCGCGTGGACGCGGTCGACGCGGGGGAGATCGGCTCCGGGCACAGCGTCACCGCGGTCTACGAGCTGGTGCTCAAGGACCGCCCGGCGGCCGAGCTGGCGACTGTGCGCCTCCGGGCGAAGCCGCCGGGCCCCGACGCCCCCGCGAAGGAGTGGAGCACGGTGTTCCAGCGCAGCAACATGCGGTCCGAGTGGCAGGAGGCCTCCCGCAGCTACCGCCTGGCGGCGGCGGTCGCGGCCTTCGCCGAGAAGCTGCGGGGTTCGCCCCATGTCTTGGAGTTGAGCTGGGCGCAGGTGCGCGACCTGGCCGAGGACGCGGTCCGCCCCGGGGTCGCCCGGGAGGCGGAGCTGCTGACGCTCATCGATCGCGCCGCGCGGCGGTGACGGAAACTTCTCTGTGTCAGGCGGATCCGGTGGGTTACGGGGTTTGCGGGTATGACCGCGCCCCTCCCGCCGACCCCCGGACTCCCCCCCGCCGAGCTGCTTGAGCCCGCGCGGGTCTCCGCGTTGCTGGAGCTGTTGTTCGACGTGACCGTCGACGGCGGCGCGGCGGCGCAGATCGCCGGGCTCGTCCCGCAGATCGAGACCCTCGCCAGCGGCTGGCGGGCCCGCTGGGCCGTCGACGGTCAGACCGTGCGCTACTACGGCTACCGCGACGAGCCCCTCGGCCGCAGCCAGTTCGGCTGCTCCTGCCCGGCCTGGGATCGGCTGGGCTGCCTGCACGTCCATGCGGTGCTGCTGGCGGTGGCCTGGCGGCTGGACGAGGGGCGCTCCTGGTTCCATCAGCCGGTGTGGGCGCTGCGCCTGCGCCCGCTGCTGGGCGCCCCCGGCGCGGTGCGGGGCGCCACGGCCGGCCGGGACGAGCGCTGGGAGGGCTGGCTGCGCTACGAGCTGGTGCACGACCCTGGCGCCGCCGATCCGCTGTTCGCGTGGACGGTGGAGCGCGAGGTCATGCGCCTGGGCAAGCGGGACCGCCTGCCCCTGAAGCCCCAGCGCTGCCCGGCGAGCTGGGAGGCCCTGCAGGGCCAGGTGCGGGGCCTTCGGGACGCCGACCGGGAGCTTCACCTGCTGCTCGCTGAGCGTGAAGAATTAGTGACTTTGCACAAAGGGCGCTGGCAGGCGATCAGCGGGCGGGGCCGCGAGATCCTGCAGCGGCTGGCTGACCGTGTGGTCCTGGGCCTGGCGGACATGGACGACGTGCGGCTGGGCGGGCAGCCCGTGCGGGTCCAGCGCGCCCCGGTGTGGCCGAAGATCTGCGGCGAAGGCGGGGATCGCGGCCTCGCCCTGCGCTGGTCGCCGCCGGTCCAGCGGGTGGTCGACATGGGCTCCGGCTTCCTGTTGATGCTCGACGGCACCCTGCGCCCCCTCGACCCGGACTTCCCGGACACGCTGCGGGCGTCCCTGGGGCGGCCCCTCCCGGTCATCCCGGCCGACGGGCAGGCGGAGTTCTTCCAGCGCTTCGTCCTGGAGGGCGGTCTGCCCGTGGAGATCGAGGCCGCCGAAGACCTGCCGGTCTTCGACGCCGACGACCGCGAGGCCCGGGTGGTGCTGGACGAGGTCCGCCGCGAGCTGGTCGTGGACCTCCGCTACGCCTACTGGTGGGACAACCAACCCCAGCTCGCCGCGCCGCAGGACCCCGCCTCCCTGGTCGCGGTCGAGGGCGACGAGCCCACCTGGATCCGCCGCGACCTCGCCTGGGAGCGCGCCGAGCAGCGCGCGCTGCGGGAGCTGCTCCCCGAGGGCCTGCCGGCCCGCTTCTCCGGCGACGCCGCCCTGGACTTCCTGGCCGAGCGGCTGCCCGAGCTGGCCCGGCGCTTCGCGGTGTTCGGCCAGGACTCGCTCATCGCCAACCGCCTGCGCGGCACCCTCGAGCCCCGGGTCCGGGTGCCCTCGGGCCTGGACTGGTTCGACCTGCGGGTCGGCTTCGGCCTGGGGGACCAGGAGCTGGGCGCCCGTGAGGTGCTGGAGAGCTGGCTCGCCGGGCGGCCCTACCTGCGCCTGCCCGACGGCAGCCTGGCGAAGCTGCCCGAGGCCTGGCTGGCCCGCCACGCCTGGCGCCTGGCCCAGATCGAGGACATCCGCCGGGTCCGCCGCGAGGGCCTCGGCGCCCAGGCCCTGCCTCTGGCCGCCCCCCTGCTGGACGAGGCCGAGGGGGACATCGGGCCCTGGCGCGCCCTGGCCGACGCTCTGGAGGAGCACGGCGGGGTCCCCGAGCGCCCGGTCCCCGCCGGCCTGAACGCCACCCTGCGGCCCTACCAGCGCCTCGGCTTCCGCTGGCTCGCGTTCATGCGCGAGCACGGGCTGGGGGCCTGCCTGGCCGACGACATGGGCCTCGGCAAGACCCTCCAGGCCATCGCCCTGCTGCTGGACGGCGCGGGCGAGGCCCCCTCGCTGGTGGTCGCGCCCACCTCGGTGGTCGACAACTGGGCGCGGGAGTGCGCCCGCTTCGCCCCCGGCCTGCGGGTGCGCCTGTTCCACGGCCCCGACCGTCGCGCCGACTTCGCCGACGCCGACGTGATCATCACCACCTACGGCCTGCTGCGCCTCGACGGCGCGGCGCTCGCCGAGACCCGCTGGCGCCACGTCATCCTCGACGAGGCCCAGGCCATCAAGAACCCCGCCAGCAAGGTCACCCGCGCGGCCTGCGCCCTCGACGCCGACCACCGCGTCGCCCTCACCGGCACGCCCCTGGAGAACGACCTGCTGGAGCTGCGCAGCATCTTCCAGTTCCTCATGCCCGGCTTCTTCGGCTCCCGGGCGGCCTTCCAGCGGCGCTTCGTCGCCCCCATCCAGCGCCAGGCCGACCCCGAGGCCCTCGCCGAGCTGCGCCGTCGCATCCGGCCCTTCGTGCTGCGGCGCCTCAAGCGCGAGGTCGCCGCCGAGCTGCCCCCCCGCCAGGAGCAGGTGCTGCGCTGCGAGCTGCCCCCCGCCCAGCGCGACCTGTACGAGCGGGTCCGCGCCACCTACCAGGCCAGCGTCGAGGCCTCGATCGCCGAGCGCGGCGAGGCCCTCTCCAAGCTCCACATCCTCGAGGCCCTCACCCGGCTGCGCCAGGCCTGCTGCCACCCCGGGCTGCTGCCCTTCGAGGAGGCCCGCGACGTCCGCGGCTCCGCGAAGCTCGATCTGCTGATGGAGACCCTGGAGAGCGCGGTCGCCGACGGGCACCGCAGCCTCGTCTTCTCCCAGTGGCCCAGCCTGCTGGAGCGGGTCTCCGGTCGTCTGGAGGCCCGGGGCTGGCCCTACCTCCTGCTGCGCGGCGACACCCGCAACCGGGGCGCCCTGGTCGACCGCTGGAACGACCCCGACGGCCCGCCGGTCTTCCTGATCAGCCTCAAGGCCGGGGGCACGGGCCTCAACCTGACCGGCGCCGACCACGTCTTCCACCTCGACCCGTGGTGGAACCCCGCCGCCGAGGACCAGGCCACCGATCGCGCCCACCGCATCGGCCAGACCCGCCCCGTCACCGTCTACCGCCTGGTCGCCCGGGGCACGGTCGAGGAGCGCATCCTGGCCCTGCAGGAGCGCAAGCGCGCGCTGTTCTCGGCGGCGCTGGAGGACGACCGGCTGGACGTGGGGAGCCTGAGCCGCGACGATCTCGATCTCGTGTTTCATGGAGGAGTCGATGATCTGGGTGCTGCTGGCGACGCTGTGGGGCTGTGACGCGGGGAACAAGGACGACGACTCCGCCTCGGACGACTCCGCCGCCGAGGACGCCGACGGGGACGGCGTCACCGCCGCCCAGGACTGCGACGACCACGACGCCGCCGTGCACCCCGACGCCCAGGAGGTCTGCGACGGCGTGGACAACGACTGCGACGGCACCGTCGACGTCGACGCCGCCGACGCGGTGGCGTGGTTCACCGACGAGGACGGCGACGGCTTCGGCGCCGCCAGCGCCGGCACCGCCTGCGAGCCCCCCGACGGCGCCGTCGCCCGGGGCGGGGACTGCGACGACCTGAACGCGGCGGTGCACCCCGACGCCGAGGAGGTCTGCGACAGCGTCGACAACGACTGCGACGGCACCGTCGACCACGCCCCCTACTGGAGCGCGTCCTTCGAATCGGGCCCGGGCCCCTTCACCCTCAACGGCAGCGCCGAGGTCGTGGACGGCGCGCTCGTGCTCACCCAGGCCACCGCCAACCAGGCCGGCTCCGCCTTCCACCCCACCCCCGTCCCGGCCGGGGCCTTCTACGCCCGCTTCACCGTCGAGATCGGCGGGGGCACCGGCGCCGACGGCATGACCTTCGCGATGCTCGCCGACCCCGAGCCCACCCAGCTCGGCGACGACGGGGTGGGCCTGGGCGTCCAGGGCCTCACCGGCTGGGCGGTGGAGTTCGACACCTGGGACAACGACATCCGGGACCCCGACGACAACCACGTCGCCCTCGTGGAGACCCTCGACCTGCACAACATCGAGGTCGCCGCCGAGACCCCGCCCCTGAAGGACGCCGGGCCCATCGCGGTGGAGCTGCGCTTCGAGGCGGGGGTGGTCACCGTGGCGCTGGACGGCGCGACCGTGCTGAGCGCCACCGTGGAGGACTACGCCCTCGACGCGCTGATGGTGGGCTTCACCGCGGGCACCGGGCGCTCCCACGACCGCCACGCGGTGACCGAGGTCGAGGTCGGCTGCCTCTGAGCGACCGGGCTCCGTCACATCCGGCCGCGGAGCGTCGCTCGGGTCGCGAGTTGCGGCCAGCGGTGACAATCCCCGCGCAGACGCCCGGATTCCAGGGCTCTGGCGCTTATGGTGGCCTCCGCCGAGTCGGCGGGCGGAGGTACACGGATGCTCCACGTCCTGATCACCGGCGGCGCAGGCTTCATCGGCTCCCACACCGCGGAGGCCCTGCTGGCCCGAGGCGACCGGGTCACGGTCCTCGACGCCTTTGACTTCGGCTACGACCCGGCGCTCAAGGCCGAGAACGTGCGTGAGGCCCTGGCGCACCCCGGCTACCGGCTGGTGCGGGGGGACATCCGGGACGCGGCCCTGCTCGCCCACCTGTTCACCACCGATCGGCCGGACGTGGTGGTGCACCTGGCCGCGCGGGCAGGGGTGCGGCCCTCCCTGGTCGACCCGCACAGCTACATCGACGTCAACCTGCGCGGCACGACCACCCTCCTGGAGGCCATGCGGGACCACGGCCTGGACCGGCTGGTCTTCGCGTCATCCTCCTCGGTCTACGGGGCGCGCGGGAGTGGGACCTTCAAGGAGTCCGATGTCGTTGACGTTCCAGCGAGCCCCTACGCCGCGACCAAGCGCGCCGGGGAGCTGCTGACGGCCACCTGGCATCATCTGTATGGCATCCAGGCCACCTGCCTGCGCTTCTTCACGGTGTACGGACCCCGGCAGCGCCCCGACATGGCCATCCGCATCTTCTGCGAGCGCGTCCGGGCTGGCGAGCCCATCACCATGTTCGGGGACGGCAGCTCGGAGCGGGACTACACGTTCGTGGACGACATCGTCGCGGGTGTGGTGTCCGCCGTTGACCGCCCGCTGGGCCACTGCGTGCTCAACCTCGGCAACGCCGAGCCCGTCCGCCTGGACACGCTGATCCGGAAGATCGGTCAGGCCACCGGCTGCGCGCCGTTGGTGACGCGCTCCGGCGATCAGCCCGGGGATGTGCCTCGGACCTGCGCGGACGTCTCCCGCGCGGAGGCCCTGCTCGACTACCGCCCGACCACCCCGCTGGACGTGGGGCTGCGCCGCTTCGTGCGTTGGCTCGGCGCCCGGACCCCCCGCCCAACGCGGCCCCCGCTCGCCGCACGTCTGTAGAGGATCCTCATGGCCCACATCTGCTACGCCATCCAGGGAGAGGGGCGCGGCCACGCCACCCGCGGCCGCGCCATCGTCGAGCTCCTGCGTGACCGGGGACACCGCGTCACGCTGTTCACCTCCGGGCAGGCCCTGGAGTTGCTGCGCGCCTCCTACACCGACACAGAGGTCGAGGTCCACGCCATCCCCGGCGTGGCGTGGGCCTACCGCGCCGACCGCAGCGTGGATTACGCACGGACCTTCTCCGGCGCGGTCCCCTTCATGGCCCGCCTGGACAAGCTGAGCGCGTCTCTGGGCCGCACCCTTGAGCACCTGGCCCCCGACCTGCTGGTCACCGACTTCGAGCCCGCGATGCCCCGCGCCGCCTGCCGCATCGGCCTGCCCTTCATGAGCGTCGACCACCAGCACGTCCTGACGGCGGCCGACCTGAGCGCCCTGCCGGTGCAGCTCCGGGCCTGGGTGGCCTTCCTGCGGCCCTTCGTGGGCATGTGGCACGGTGGCGAGGTGGAGCAGGTGGTGTCCTCGTTCTTCTGGCCGGGCCCCCGCCGAGGCCAGGAGCGCGTGGTCCCCATCGGCGTGCTGCTGCGCCCCGAGGTGCTCGACACCCGGCCCGAGGTCCACGACCACCTGCTCGTCTACGTGCGTCGCCACGCGCCACAGTCCCTGCTGGACGCCCTGCGGGGGACCGGCCTGCCCATCCGCATCTATGGCCTGGGGGAGCGGCGAGACGAGGGGCGGGTGCAGTTCTGCCCGGTCTCCATCGACGGCTTCCTGGAGGACCTGGCCACCTGCCGGGGCCTCGTCTGTACCGCGGGCAACCAGCTCATCGGCGAGGCGCTCCACCTGCGCAAGCCCGTGTTCGCCATGCCCGAGGGCGGCAACCACGAGCAGATGATCAACGCCTGGTTCATCGCGCGCAGCCCTTGGGGCATGACCGCCCCCATCGACCGCGTCGACTCCCTGGCCCTGCGCCGGTTCGTGCGGGATCTGGAGGCGCTGCGGGTCACGATGGATCCGCTCGGGGTCGCCGGGAACCAGGACGCCGTTGACCGCATCGAAGCCAACCTGCCCCTGTCTGCCCGAGGAGTTCCCCATGCGGCGCGCCCTGTCGCTGTTCCCGCTGGTGTACAGGAGCCGGCGGCGTAGGCGCAGCCTGCCTCGGCTGCTCACCTGCATCGTCACGTTCACCTGCAACGCGCGCTGCGTGATGTGCGACTCCTGGCGCAAGGAGTCCGCCGATGATCTCGATGTCGACGAGTACGCGGACATCTTCGCGCAGCTCCCGCCGATGGACGCGGTGCGCCTGACGGGCGGCGAGCCCTTCGTGCGGCGGGACCTGCCCCGGATCGCGCGGCTCGTCCAGGAGCGGCTGCGGCCGTTCGTGCTGCATGTGACCACCAACGGCTTCCTGACCCGGCGCATCGTGCAGTTCTGCGAGCAGCGGGACAAGACCACGCCGCTCCAACTCCTGATCTCGGTGGACGGCTTCGGCGAGCGACACAATGAGATCCGGGGGCAGGACACCGCCTGGCGGCGCACCACCGAGACCCTCGCCGCCCTGGTCCCCCGCCGGGAGGCGCTGCGCCTGCGCGTCGCGGTGAACCAGACCGTCGTCGACCCCCAGGGGCTGGAGCACTACAGACGGCTGCGGGACTGGCTGGCCCCGATGGGGGTGCGCAACCAGGTGGTGCTGGCCTACAACGCCAGCGCCACCTACAGCACACAATCCGAGCAGGTCGTCGGCTCCCAGATCGGCCGGTTCAAGCCGTACGGTGACTTCACCCCCGCCCAGCTCGCGACCCTGCTCGACGAGGTGGAGCGGGACACCGCCAACCTGCCGCTGCCCGAGCGCATCGCCAAGCGCTACTACCTGCGCGGCCTGCGCGAGCGGCTGCTGGGGAGCGAGCGCGAGCCCCTGAACCCGCCCTGCGCCGCTTTGAGCACCCACTTGCGCCTCTTCCCCAACGGGGACGTGCCCACCTGCCAGTTCAACACACAGATCGCCGGCAACCTGCGGCGCCAGCGCTTCGCGGAGCTGTGGGCCTCGGACGCCGCGAAGGCGCAGCGGTCCTGGGTGAACCGCTGCGCCGGCTGCTGGGCGGAGTGCGAGGTGGTCCCCAGCGCGATCTACTCGGGCGGCATCCTGCGCGGCTTCACGGCCCGAAGAAGCCCGCCTGCAGCCCGGGGCGCACCAGCCCCTGGGACGCCCGGATGGTCGACTGGCTGACCATGTGGAAGGCCTGGCGGATCGCCTTGGGGGTGGCCTGGGCGGACACCAGCACACAGTCGTCCGGCACGCCCATGCGCTTCGCCACCCGGCGGAAGTCGGCCTCGCTGCCCACGCCCACGAAGGCCAGCACGAACTGCTCGCTCTTGAGCAGATCCGCGCTCAACTTGCGACAGTCGCCCACCTTGCGCTTGGAGCACACGTCCTCGCCGTCGGTCACCACCACCACCACGCTGCGGCAGGGGGTCCCGCCGTCCCGCAGCGTCTGTGCGTAGGCCACGTTCGCGGCCAGGGCGTCACACCAGGCGTCGTACAGCGCGGTGCCCCCGGAGGCCCGGTAGCTGTGCTGGTCCAGCCGCTTGGCGTCGCCCACGGGCACGTAGCTGTGCACCACCCTGCGGTTGTCGTTGAAGGTCCACAGCGCCACCAGGATGTCGTCGGCCGCAGAGCTGGCCGCGAAGGCGTCCAGCAGGGCGTTCTGGCCGTCCCGCACCGCCTGCTCCAGCCCGCCGCAGCCGATGGACGAGCTGGAGTCGATCAGCACGGTCACCAGCGTGACGTCGCAGGCCATGATGTCCTCGAGGTCCGCGCCCGCGGCCCCGGCGACGACGACCGCGCCCAGGTCCCCGGAGAGCAGGCTGCGGCTGCCGGGGCCGAGCAGCCCCGCGCTGGCCGCGCCGTCGAACAGCCCGGGGAGGGAGGTCGGAGTGATGGAAGTCTGACTGGGCATGATGTCCTCCTCAACACACGATGGGGTCGGTGGTCTTGACGATGTGCATGCCCGCGGCGCGGAACTGCTCGATCGCCTCGTCCGCGATGCGCGGGAAGTCCAGCGAGGGCGGCAGCGGGTTCAGGGGCGGCGCGGGCACGGGGCTCATCGCGTCCTCCAGGATGTAGACCCGGTCGGCGAGGCCGGGGTCGGTGGCCTGCACGTGGTCCCGGATGTCCTGCAGGGTGGAGAGCACGCAGTGGCTCTTGGCCTGGCCGAAGATGTAGATGCGGTCGTACTCCATGAGCATCCGGAAGAAGGGCGCGTTGAAGCCGCCCACCGCCTGGCCGGAGAGCTCGGTGACCTCGGGCGCGAGCACCGAGTAGTTCTCGGTCATCGCGTGGGTGCCCTTGGTCTCGAAGTGGGTCTGCCGGCGCCGGGCGACCGCGTGGAAGAGCGCGGCCTCCATGAGCGTGGGCTCCAGGGCGTGGGAGAGGCCGCCGAGCAGGGTGTGGTAGGGCCAGATGGTCAGCACGTACTTGCCGCTGGCCTCGAGCTTGGCGGTGTACTCCAGGCAGGCCTTGGGGTGGGCGATGGGGATCCAGCGGCCCTTGCGCACGTCCTCGTGGGTGATGGGGGTCAGCGGGTCGGGGTGCTTGCCCTGCGCGTCGGTCCACCAGGCGGGGTGGAAGATCTGGAAGATGCGGTGGGTGTCCATCGAGAAGTGCAGGCCGGTGAGCTTGTCGAGGTTCCGGTAGATCCACTCGACCGTGCGCCGTGTGTCATCCACCGCACCCGGCACGAACAGGCTCGCGCCCGGCACGCAGAAGCCGACCTGGCAGTCGATGCCGAAGGCCGCGATGCGCAGCCGGTCCTGGCCGGCGGGGGCGATGCCCACCTGCTCGCGCCAGCGGGAGGCCTCCTCGGCGACGCGGTCCGCGCGCTCCATGTACAGGGATCCGACCGCGTTGGGGTCGTAGAAGGACGGGGGGGAGAGCTGCATGGCTTTCTCCTGTCAGGACAGCGAGATCTGATGGATCTCGCGGTGGTTGAGGGTGTAGAGGGAGCCCGAGGGCCCTGGGAAGAGGGTCATGTCGGCGCCCACGAAGGAGCGGGTGTCCGGGAACAGACGGCCGGGCACGAGGCGCCCGCCGTCGGCGGCCATCGCGACCAGCCCGTCGGGGCCGGCCAGGGCCACGGTGCCGCCAGCCAGGGCGCGGGGCGCGCACAGCAGCGGGTCGGCGTCGGCCGGTCCGGTCCGGTCGGCCACGAGCTGCCCCCGGTGGTCCAGCAGCCACAAGCCCGCCCGCCGCGCGCCGCCGGCCTCCGTCAGCGCCCACACCAGCACATGCGAGTCGGAGAACTGCGCGTCGACGTCGATGAGGCGGCCCTCGAAGGGAGGCAGCGCGGCGTTGATCAGCCCGGGTCGGTCCGGCCGGAACAGGGCGTGCACGGTCAGCCGCCCGGGGCGGTAGAACAGGTAGCCGATGCGCTCGCCCGCGAAGAGCCGGGTCTGCCGCCCCAGCGCGGTGCCCAGACGGCGCCCGGTGGTGCGGTCCACCAGCCAGTCCCCCTCCAGGGTGACCACCCCGCGGGGGGAGGCCGCGAAGGCGCTCTGGCCCTGGTGGACGTCGCAGAAGTGTCGGAAGCGGGCCTGCCCGTCGACGTAGCCGGTGAGGGTGCGACCCTCGCCGATCCAGGTGACCGCCCCGGCGATGGCGATGACCGCGTCCGGGCTCAAGCCCGCGACGCCCACCGCCCGGCCGTCCTCGCGGCGCAGGGTGTCGCCGTCCAGGTAGACGTAGCGCAGCCGCCCCTGCATGCAGGCCGCCAGGATGGGGCCGCCCCGGAACAGGCGCACCGCGCGGCAGTCTCCGTGCACGATCTGCTGGGAGACGCCCCGGGGCGCGGTGGACACCGTGGTGGTGCAGGCCGGGCAGGCGCGCCCGCCGTACTCCACCCCGCAGGTGCAGCGCCGCCAGGGGGCCTTGAGCCAGTTCGGGTCAGGGCGGCTGCGCTCGCCGGCCTCGAAGGTGCGGTCGAACCAGGCGTGCAGGACATCGGGCAGGACCCGAGGATCAAGGGCGGTCCTGGGCGTCTTCACGTCGCCTCGCAGCACGCTGTGCCCGGCCTGGGCCCGGTGCAGCAGGGTGGGGGAGGAGGGGTGCACGCCGCCGTAGGGGTGCACGTAGAGCAGGCTGGCGAAGAGCTGCACCGCGAAGGCGTACCAGTCGGTGCGCGCCGAGAACGCCGCGCTTCGGGAGAGGTCCACCCCGTACAGCTCCGGCGCCAGGAAGCGCTCGTGGGCCACGGTGCAGGGGTGGCTGCGCAGGTGCAGCGAGTCGGCGTCGATGAGCCGCACCCGGTCCCCGCAGAACACGAGGTTCGCGTCGTTGAGGTCGCCCACCACCACGCCCTGGCCGTGCAGGGCGTCCAGCAGCCGCGCAGCCTGCCGGAACAGCGCCATCACCTGCGCGCTGGTCAGCCGCCCGTCCCGCCACTTGCGCTGCCCCAGGCGCCGGAAGTCGGTCGCCCCCGACAGCAACTCCATCGAGAAGCCCCGGGTGCGGCCCTTCGCGTCGCGGAGCAGGGCGCGGGGCGCGAGCACCTCGGCGGGCCAGGTCCGACCGGCGAGCGCGTCCAGCTTGGTCCCCCGGGTCGACAGCTCGGCGTCGTCCTTGGTGTGGTAGAGCTTCACCGCCTCGCCGTTGAAGCGGTAGACGCAGGCCTCGCCGCCCTGGCCCAGCAGCTCCTGGGGGCGGGGCGTGAAGGTCTGTCCGTTCAGGGAGAGCTTCACCGCGCACCGTCCCTGCGCCGGAGCAGCGCGACGGTGGTGTCGTCGGGCAGGCGGCGCGCGTTGGGGCCCAGGACCACAAGGCGGCGGTGCAGGCAGAAGGGGTTCTTCGCGTACCGAGGGTCCGCGCACAGCTCGGCGGCCAGCTCGGGGGCGTCGGTCAGGCCATCGGTGGCCACGAGCAGGGCGTCGACCTCGGCGGTCGGGGCGACCAGGTGGACCGCCGGGCGCACGCCGATCTCGGCGGTGAGGTCTGCGGCGTCCACCAGGGCGTAGCCGGCGTAGGCCGGCGCGTTGTCCGGCCCCGGGTCGAGGCAGACCAGCCGGCCGTCGTGGGCGAACGCCCCGTCGCCGAGCCCGATGACCACGGCCTGATCGGCGGTCACGACCGCCGCGAGCCAGGTGAACAGCCCGAAGTCGGCGACCCGCTGCGCCAGGGACGAGGCCCCGGACAGCCCCCCCGCGAGCCCGCCCAGCCAGTCGACGAGCCCCGCCTGCAGCGCGTCCGCGAAGTCCTGGGGGTCCCCCATGGGGATGGAGAGGGCCAGCTCGGCGAGCTGGAAGGCCCCCAGCCGCGCCCCGACCTCGCTGAAGCGACCCGAGGAGCAGCCATCGGTGACCACCGCCACCACACGCTCGGCGGTGACGCGGAGGGCCAGGCCGTCCTGGTTGTTGCGGTGGAGGCGGGCGTGCTCTCGCCCGGGGACGCTGCCGCCGCTGACCAGGAACTGCTCGTTCATGAATGTCTCCTGACTTCTAATAAAGTCATAGTGACTCTAATTAAAGTCGTCAAGCAATTTACTGTCCACGCCGCAGAAACCGGATACGCTCCCGGGGATGAAGAACCCGACCCTCACCGCAGTCCCGGGTGTCCGCGCCGGGCATTGGACCCACCCTGGCGGCGAGACCGGCGTGACCGTCGCGCTCTTCCTGGAGGGCGCGATCGCCGGGGGCTTCGTCCCCGGCCACGCCCCGGGCAGCCGGGAGCTGGGCCTGCTCGATCCCACCCACCTGGCGGGGCGGGTGCACGGCTTCTGCTTCGCTGGCGGCTCGGCCTTCGGGCTGGCCGCGGCGGACGGGGTGATGGCCTGGCTCGCCGAGCAGGGCGTGGGCTTCCCCACCAGCGTGGCGCCGGTGCCCCTGGTGCCTGCGGCCATCCTGTTCGACCTCAAGGAGGGGCGCCCCCGGCCCGATCGGGACGCCGGCTACACGGCGGCGGCCGGGGCCTCAGACGCCCCCCTGCCCACCGGGCGGGTGGGCGCGGGCGCGGGGGCCACGGTGGCCAGCGTCACCGGCGTGCCCAGGCCCGGCGGCCTGGGCAGCGTCTCGGCCCCCGTCGGGGCGTGGACCGTGGGCGCGGCCGTGGCGGTCAACGCCTTCGGCGCGGTGCGGGACCCAGACACCGGGGCCTGGGTCGCGGGCGACGACACCTGGGAGGCCGCCGTGCTACCCGCCTTCCACGGCAACACCACCCTGGCCATGGTCGCCACCGACGCCCCCCTGGACCGCGCCCAGGCCAACGTCGTCGCCCGCATGGCGGCCGCGGGCTTCGCGCGCACCCTCTACCCGGCCTACGCCCCGTTCGACGGAGACACGGTCTTCGTGGCCTCCACCGGCCGGGGCGAGCCCCTCGACCCCATCATGCTCAGCCTCGTGGGCCACGCCGCAGCGCGCTGCGTCGCCCGCGCCATCGTGGAGGCGGTGCAGTGACGCTCCCTCTGTTCCTCCTGCTGGCCTGCAGCGGCGACCCCCCTGTGGAAGAGACGCCCGTCACCTGGACCCTGTCGTCGACCGACCCGCTGCCGGCCTCGGCCCCGGCCTCGGTCCTGCTGGTCAACCTCGTCGGCGACTCGGTGCGGGTCACGGGCGCGGTGGACGGCGACTTCCACGTCGACGTCGACCCGCCGGACGACCTGGAGGCCGCCTTCCGCTACCGCGTCCTCACCGCCGAGGGCGAGGAGCTGACCCGCCGGTCCGTCCCCGGCCCCGCCCAGGTCCAGGCGTACCTCGGCTTCTACTCCGACCTCGCGGGCCTGGACCTGCTGGAGATGTTCCCGCAGCTCGGGGACTTCCCCCTGCACGTCCCCCGGCTGGAGGGGGGCGCCCTCGTCGCGCTGGACATGCGCGGCGACGACGGCGCGTGGACCGAGCTGACCCGGGTGCCCCTCAGCGTGGCGAACGACCCCACGCCCGCCGGCACCGAGGCGGTGGTCGGCCACGACACCCTCTGGCAGGGCGGGCCGCCAGAGTCCAGCCTCGACATCGTCATCCTGGGCGACGGCTACAGGCAGTCCGAGCTGGCCCGCTTCCGCAACGACGCTCGGGCCCTCGCCGACCGGCTGGTCACCGCCGAGCCCCTGGCCACCTACGCCCACCGCCTCAACGTGCACCGGGTCGACGCGGTCAGCGCCGAGAGCGGGGTCTCCTACGACTGCGCCGACGGGGACTGCGGCTTCCGGGACACCGCCTTCGGCAGCCTGTTCGCGGTGGAGCTGGTCAACCGCCTGCTGGGCGCCGACTACCGCACCTCGGCGGTCTTCCAGATCGAGCAGTGGGAGGTCGCCCGCGCGGCCAGCGTCGTGCCCTGGGACCTGGCGGTGATCATCGCGAACACCTCCCACGACGGCGGCTTCGCGATGCACTACGCCACCGCCCCCAACGCCGACGACGAGTGGGTGGAGACCGGTGTGCACGAGTTCGGGCACCTGCTGGGCTGGCTGGGGGATGAGTACAACAAGGACCTCTGCTTCGTGAGCCCCGCGCTCGGGCTGCCCCCCAACATCGCCGACGACCTCGACCACCTGCCCTGGGCCCACCACGTCGACCCCGACACCCCCCTGCCCACCCCCGGCGAGGACGCCTACGACGACGTCATCGGCGCCTTCGCCAGCGCCTTCAACTGCGACGACCTCTACCGGCCGGCGCGGACCTGCCGGATGCGCTCCTCGGTCTACGGGTTCTGCGACGTCTGCGCCGAGCAACTCGTGCGGCGCATCTTCCGTCACGTCGATGTCATCGAGGACATCGCGTGGTCCTCCGACGGCGGCGACCTCACCCTCACCGTCACCGGGGAGGCCCCGCTGACCGCCACCTGGACCCTGAACGGGGCGCCGCTGGGGCAGGCGGGGGCCGGAGAGCCGCTCACCCTGCGGGCCGGCGCGCTCAGCGAGGGCGAGCTGGTGGTCGAGGTGGAGCACCGGAGCCCCTGGGTGCTGGCCCACGGCGGAGAGCTGGCGGAGACGCGGCGGTTCAACCTGTCCGCCGACTGATTGCCGGCGTGTTACCCTGCTCGGACCGGGTGGAGTGCTTCGCGGAGCCGAGCACATGGTGTCGTCCAGAGAACGCGCGGAGCGGGTGCTCTCCGCGCTCGCGGGCTTTCCCACCGAGCCGAGCGGTGAGCCGGCCGGGGTGCTGGCCTGGACCCTGGCCCACGGCACCGAGCGCCGGTGGTTCGCCGACGACGAGGGGCGCTACGCCGTCGACGTGCCGGTCTTCGACCCGACCGCCCGCGCAGCCCCGGCCCCCTGGTACGCCGTCATCGAGACCGATCCCGTCGGCGTCCCCGTCCTCACGTTGCCGCGGGGGACCCAGGATCTGATCGCGACCCTGCCAGGCCGGTCCGTGCCGGCGCACATCGACCTGGGGCAACGAGCCTCGCTCCTGGACCTGCTGGAGGAGCTGGGTGCACCCGCCCCCGAGCACGCCCGCCCGGAGCCCGGTCAGCCCCCCGAGGTCTGGAACCCGCGCATGTGCGCGCTCAACCTGCGGGTCGTCGAGGCCCTCCTCGACCACGGCGCCGCGGTCCGCGTGGAGTCCCTGGAGGAGACCGCGATCCGGGAGACCCGCGAGGAGCATGGCTTCGACCTCGACGCCGCGCGGCCGACGGTCCTCGGGATCCGGCTCTTCGAGACCCGGGCCGCGTGCAAGCGGCACCGGGGCGGGCCCCTCCGGCACTGGGTCCTCACCGCGCAGGTGTCGGACTTCGACGACACCTGCCCCAGGCGCGTCCGCATCGTGGAGGACAAGAACCCCCATCGCCTGGACAACACCTACTCGGAGCAGGGCACCTTCGCGACGCTGCCGATGATGTGGGCCCACCTCGAGGCTCTGGCGGAGACCGTCGAGCCCACCCCGGAGCAGCAGATCGGGATCGAGGTCGCCGCGGACCGGCTCCGCATGATCGGGCGCATCGAGCGTGCCCTGGCCTGCCCACCGCGACGGATCAGCGCCGGCTGATCGTGACCCCGGGGGTGCCCCAGAGCCAGCCCCCGCCGGGCCCCGCGTGCACGCCCGCGCGCAGCTCCACGGACACCGCCGCGCGCCCCAGCTCGGCCAACCGGAGTCGCCCTCGGGCGGACACGCCGCCGACGGTCCCTCGCCCCTCCCGGGGCGCGCCGTCCTCGCCGGTGACCTGCGCGGCGGCGAAGCCGTACTCCCCGGCGATCCCGACGCCCAGGCGCCCCCGGGTGGCCGTAGCCCCCAGCCCCGTCCAGGCGAGCTGGAGGGTCTGCGGGGCGCCCCCGGACCACAAGCCCCGGTAGCCGACGACCCACTCCACCGCGAGCGCGTCACGCAGCCAGAGGGCGGGGCCCAGAGCGAGGTCCACCCCCAGGCCCCCCGGCGGCGTCGGGGCGCCGTCCCGGACGAGGGCGCCGATGCCAGCAGCCGCCGAGGCCGACGCGACGAACCCCAGGCGCCGACCGGCCTGCGGCGCGACGTCGGGCGGGCTCGGCGAGGCAGCCACCGGGGGCGGTACCGTCGGCGACGGAGCCGTCGACGCGGCCTTGGGGACCTTCACTACGAGCTGCGCCCCGTCGGGCACGAAGACGATGTCGACGTAGCGGGCGGGCTTGTCGGGCGCCCGGACCTCGATGAGGTGCGGCCCGGCGGCGAGGCGGGCCGGCAGGGCGACCGGGATGCCGTCCACCCGCGCCTCGCCCTCGGGCGGGGAGGGCTCCAGGACCAGGGTGCCGGCGCCCAGGGGCGCGGCGGCGGCGTCGTCGTACATCGCGCGCAGCTTGTCGGGGTAGTCGGGGTGCCAGACCCCCGGCGCCATGCGCTGCGCCGCCGCGTACCACGCCGGTGCCAGGAACTCCTCGCCGCCGCTGACCGCGCGCATGCCCCAGGCGTTCATCAGCCGGGCCAGGGTCACCCGGAAGGTCTGGTCGTCCAGCTCGGCGCAGCCGAGCGCCCGCACCGCCTCGGCGCTGGCTTCATCGAACGGGGCGTTGAGGTAGGCCAGCGCGGCGCGCTCTGCGGCGTCCACCTGGGCGATGGGGTCCGGGCAGGGAGCTGCCTGCGCGAGGTGGATCAGGGCCAGCCACGCGAACATGGACCGCTACTCCCGGGTGCTCAGGGCCCAGGCGCCGGTCCCCGGGTCCAGGGTGAGGCGGTCGGGCTGGTTGCTCGCCACCGTCAGGGTGAAGCGGTGCGGGGCGCCGTCCAGCTCCAGGCACAGGGGGTAGCGGCCGGCCGGCAGGCTCAGCAGCTTGGGGGTCTGCCCGACGGTCTGGCCGGCGAGCACGATCTCGGCCGACCCGGCCGTCGTCGTGATCAGCAGCGGGTGGGGGCCTTCGCCGGGGCCGGCGCCTTCGCGCGGGCAGACCGAGGCCGCGGGGCGGGGCGCGGGGTCCACGATAGCGGCAGTCCGGAGCGGGGCCTGCGGCGTGGGCCGGGCTGGATCCGGCGCGGGCGGGGTCGCCTCGGGGGCGGGCTCCTCCGCCGGCTCCTGGATCGCGGCCGGCTGGGCGACCGGCGCTGGCGGGCGGGCCGGCGCAGACTTCGTCACCCGCGGCATGGGCCCGATCAGCCGCCCCGAGACCTCGCTGCTCGTCAGCAGCGCCGCCACGGCCAGCCCCAGGATGCCCAGCAGCGCCGACATGGGAATGGCGCGGTGCCGCGCAGAGGAGCCGACGGGCGCGCCGTGGACCCGCAGCGTGGGCTCCGACAGGTCGCTCTCCGGGAAGACCACGTCGTGGGGCAGCTTCGCGGTGGCGAACTGCGTCTTCTTCTCCTCCAGCAGGTCAGGCACGACGCGCCCGGCGAAGCGCATCAGGCTCTCGCCCGGGGCGTGGTCCGCGAGGGTGCGCGCGGTGTTCCGCACCTCGTCGGCCGTGGGCCGCAGGTCCGGGTGGAAGGCCAGCATTCGGCTGAGCAGGGAGAGCAGGGGCGCGAGGTAGCGGCCCTCGGGGCAGGTCTGCTCCACGACATACAGGAGGTCGCGCACGTAGCGGTGGTGCTCCTCCTTCTGCTGGGGGGCGCGCTGGAGCTGCGCCCGGGTCAGCATCAGCACGAGCACCATGCCCAGCGCGAAGATGTCCACGGCGGGCTCGGGGCGCTCGCCGCGGAAGCGCTCGGGGGCCATGAAGCGGGTGGTGCCGACCTGGTCGTAGAGGGTGCGCCCCTTGATGTCGACCACCCGCGTGACCGCCGAGCGGTCCATGTCGGCCTGGGCCGCGCCGAAGTCGACGACCTTGGGCACGCCGGAGCGGGAGATGAGGATGTTGCCCGGCTTGATGTCCCGGTGCACCACGCGCATCGGCTCGTCGGTGCCGGGCTTGGGGGCATTCCAGGCGTGGTCCAGGGCGTCGGCCACGGCCGCGACGGTCTGCAGGGCTGCGCGCACCGGGAACGGCTCCCGGGCCAGGATCATCCGCGCGTCGACCCCGTCGACCGACTCCATCAGCACGGCCGGGCGGCCCTGGTACTCGAACTGGTTGAACACCTTGACGATGTGGTCGTGGTTGAGCTGCCCGAGCATCCGGGCCTCGTCGCGGTGGCGGGCCAGGGCCTCGGCCTGCTCCTCGGAGGCGCCGTGCAGGTACTTCACCGCAAGGGTCTGCGTGAAGCCCGCCCAGTGGACGTTCGCCAGGTAGACGCGCCCGAAGCCACCTTCGCCGATCACTCGAACGAAGCGAATGCGCTCGGGCAGCTTCCAGAGGGTGCTCACTGGGGGCTCCCGGGATAGGGGATACCTGGATTTTATTACGCCAAGTCTTTCAATATCAACAACCGAAATCGCTCAGCATACCGCGCCCGTTCGGAACCATCAACGAAAATGTACGCGGAATGCGGGTTGGGGCCTGATTTTGACCTTGGGGGAGAGAAGTGTGGGTTTGGGACTCACGGAGGGGATCGCGATCGAGCGCGGTCAAACTTACGTGCAAAATGACAATCGGGCCGGGTAGGCTCTCCTTGGGAGAGCTCTTCAACCCCCTGGAGGTCTGATGCCTTGGCCCCGCTTCGTCGCGATGCTGCTGGTCCTGGTGATGTCGTCCTGCACGTTCGACTGGGACTCCGCCGGGCCGGACGTCGGGGATGACACCGACGCCGTGGTGGACAGCGACGCCGACACGGACGCTGACGCCGACACGGACACGGACAGCGACGCGGACGCGGACGCGGACGCCGACGGTGACGCGGACGCGGACGCCGATGCGGACGCCGACAGCGACGCGGACGCCGACCCCTGCGGCGATCTGAACTGCGACGGGCTGCCGGACCTCGTCCTGGTCGGGTCCTACGACGGCGCCGACTACGGGGTCGACGTGCGGGTCTTCCTCAGCACCGCGGACGCTCGGGTGTTGGACGCTGCGGTCCGGTTGGACGCCGGCGCCACCTCCGCCGCCGCGTCCGCCGACCTCGATCAGGACGGCTACCCGGATCTGGTGCTGGCCACCGACCGCAGGGGCAGCGACTTCGCGGTGGACGCCTACGTCTACTGGGGCGGGCCGAGCGGCTATGGCGGCGCCGACGGCGCGTCGGATCGGCTTGCGCTGCCCACCCAGGGCGCCAGCGCGCTGCTCGTCCGTGATCTCGATGGGGACGGCCTCCTGGACGTCGCGTTCGCGCACCGTCGGGCGTCGTCGGGCGACTACGGGACCGACAGCCGGGTGTACTGGGGCAGCGGGCTCAGCGCGCGCGTCGCCGGCTACCGGGTGGAGCTGCCCACCGAAGGCGCCTCGGCGCTGGCCGCTGGCGACCTGGACGGAGACGGGCAGTTGGACCTGGCGTTCGCCTCGGAGCGGCAGGCCTCCGGGGGCCTGGGGTCGACCTCGGTGATCTACTGGGGTGGGCAGGGCGTCAACCACTTCGACGCGTCTGTGCGCACCGAGGTGGACTGCAAGGCCGCGACCGACGTGGCCATCGCGGACGTCGACGGGGACGGCCGCCAGGACCTCGTGCTCGCCAACCGCCAGCGCTCGAACGGCAACTACCGGACCGACTCCGAGATCTTCTGGGGCGACGGCACCCGCAGCTTCACCAGCGGCACGCCGACGGAGCTGGCCACCGAGGGCGCCTCGGCGCTCACCCTCGCCGACCTCGACGGCGACGGCGATCTGGAGATCCTCATCGCGCAGTTCGAGGACAACCAGGGCCCGATGGGCAGCTCGCAGCTCTTCGTGCAGACCGGCGCGCGCAGCTTCACCGCCACCGAGCTGCTCGTGGACGGGGGGCACCGCCCGGCGGTCGCCGACCTCGACGGGGACGGCGCGCCGGACATCGTCTTCCCCTCCGAGCGCGACCGCTCCGCGATCTCCTCGCAATCCTGGGTGTTCTGGGGCGACCCCGCCGCGCCGGGCAGCTACAGCGATGGGGAGGCCCTGACCGGGATCCACGGCGCGACGGGGGTGACCATCGGCGACGTCGACGCGGACGGCCACCTCGACCTCTGCTTCGCCGAGGGCTACGGCCCCGGCGGCGAGGAGACCTCGGTCTCCACCGTGCTCCGCGGGGACGGCCTGGGCGGGTTCCCCAGCGCGGATCGGCTGGAGCTGGACACCGTCAACCCCGTCTCTCCGCCGCTGCTGGTGGGCGCGTCTACGCCATGAAGCGCGCCCGCTCGTCGGGCAGCGGCAGTCTGCAGAGATCCACCTTGCCCCAGATCCGGTACCGCACCGCCGCGACCGCCCGGTAGGCGAGGTCGGTCAGGAAGCGCGGCAGGAAGCGGAAGACGGACAGGGCGCGCCAGGGCTGGGGCAGCGCCCCGCAGATGCGCAGGATCGCGCGCGAGCGCAGCCAGACCCGACGGTCGTCCTCCACCAGGACCATCGTCTCGATGGCCTGCGGGATCTCGGGGTGGCGCGCCCGCAGGGCCTCGGCGGTCTCGCCCTGGAGGGGCGCGAAGTGGAACCGCCCCTCGGGGTCGTGGTTGAGAATCCACTGCACGCCCTTGTCGCAGAGCCCGCACTCTCCGTCGAACAGCACGAGCAGCGGTGGGATCACCATGTGTCCTTCAGCTCCTGCAGGCGGCGGCGGTCGCGCTTGGTGGGGCGGCCGGTGCCGCGCTCCCGGGACTCCGTGGCGGCCTGGAAGGGCGTCTTCGGGGGCTCGGGCGGGGTGTGGTCGGTGTAGAGGGTGGCCGCGACGCTGGCCGGGCCGCGCTTCTCGGCGATGGCCACGACCTCCAGCACCCGACGGCCGCCAGGGGTGCGGCAGTCCACCATGTCGCCGATCTTCACCGGCTTGCTGGACTTGACCGACTCGCCGTTGACCTGGACGTGCCCCTCTGTGCAGGCCTTGCTGGCCAGGGAGCGGGTCTTGAAGCAGCGCGCGGCCCACAGCCACTTGTCGACGCGGGTGCTATGGAGGGCGCTGGGGTCAGGAGGGCTCATGGTCATACACTTCTATTACGACGTCGTCTGCCCCTATGCATACATGGCCTCGACCCGCATCGAGGCCCTCGCGGCGCGCTACGGTGCTGAGGTCGAGTGGAAGCCCATCCTGCTGGGGGGGGTGTTCAAGAGCATCGCCGCGCCCCAGCGCCCCGCCGACACCTGGAGCAGCGAGCGCCAGGTGCAGATCGCCCGGGACCTGCTGCGCCAGGCGGCGTACTGGGGCGTGCCGCTGCGCATGCACCCCCGCCACCCGGTGCGCAGCGTCGACGCGATGCGCCTGATCCTGGTGGCCGACCCGGCCGACCGCCCCGCGCTGTCGCGGCGCCTCTACCGCGCATACTTCGAGGAGTCCGCCGACATCGATGATCCCGCCGTGCTCGGCCGGATCGGCGCCGAATACGGCCTGGACGCCGCCGGGGTGAAGGACCCGGCGATCAAGGCCGAGCTTCATGCGCGCACCGCCGAGGCGGTCTCCCGCGGGGTGTTCGGGGTCCCGGCCGTGTTCGTGGAGGGCAAGGGCTGGTGGTGGGGCCAGGACCGCCTGCACTTCGTCGAGGCCGCGCTGGGCGGGCCGGCCCACCACCCCGGGTTCACCGGGCCCAGGACCGGCGGCGCGCTTCGCTTCTTCCACGACTTCGCGAGCCCGTTCTCCTACCTCGCCTCCACGCAGATCCAGGCCCTGGCCGACGCGCGTGGGGCCGCGCTGACCTGGAGCCCCATCCTGCTGGGCGCCTTGTTCCGCGACATCGGCACCCCCGACGTGCCGCTCTTCGAGATGAGCGCGCCCAAGGCGCAGTACTACGCCCGGGACCTCGCCGACTGGGCGGCGTGGTGGGGGGTGCCGTTCGGCTTCCCGAGCACCTTCCCCGTCCGCACCGTGCTGCCCCTGCGGGTGGCCTTGCAGGATCAGCGCGCGGTGGCGCCGCTCTACCGCGCCCTGTGGGCCGAGGACCGGGACATCGGGGACCCCGCGGTGGTCGCCGAGGTGCTCCAGGAGGCCGGTCTGGACGCCCGGGGCCTGATCGAAGGCGCCCAGGATCCGGCCATCAAGGCTGCGCTCCGGGCCAACACCGAGGAGGCCCGCGCGCTGGGGGTCTGCGGGGTCCCCACCACGCTGGTCAACGGCGCGCAGCTCATCTGGGGGCAGGACCGGCTGGGGCTGGTCGATGCCGCGCTGACCGGGGCGATGACTGCGGTATAGTCGAGGTCCCCGTTCCCAGGATGGACCCATGCAGATGCCCCGAATGACCGCCCGCGCGAGCCTGCGACCCGGGCGGTCGCGCGCGGGGGTGGCCCAGCGAGTCCGGCTGGGGATCGGACCCGCCAGCGGCTTCGAGAACACCGCCCAGGATCAGAGCGGCGAGATCTACGTCATCGTCCAGAACCCGTGCTGGCAGCCCGGGAACCACGGGGCGCGCTGCGTGGGCCGCTGCATGCAGGGCGGGGACACGGTCCACGACGTCGTCTACGTCGGCAAGACCATCCAGGGAAACGGCGACCGCTTCTATCAGCACGTCCACGGAGACGTCGACGCGCCGTGGTGGGCCGGCAACTGGCAGGTCGGCGCCTATCAGGCCCCCTACGACAACTGCTGGCCCTACTTCGAGCGCAACCTGTGGTCGTTCGGGGGGCTCACGCGCTTCGACGTCGCCGTGGCCGAGCAGTACTACATCGAGGACTTCCGGAACAGGGGCGCGCCCTTGCTGAACGCGCGAAACGAGCTGACCCCGGCCAAGTTCAACCAGTTCAGGAACAACCCGGACGTCTTCACCACGCGGGCACAGTACGGAACCTGGGCCCCGGGACTCTGACCCCCCTCAGAACCGCGCCCGACCCCCCAGCCCGATGCTGTGGACCATGCCCGCGTAGGGCAGGTTGGTGAACGTGTCGAAGTGCATCTGGTAGCCCAGGAAGATGCGCAGGTTGACCTCCTCCTCGTCGACCAGCAGGAGCCCGCCCTCGCCGCGCAGGGTCGTGTCGAAGGCGAAGGCCTGGGGGCCGACCAGACCCACCCCGGGCCGCAGCGCGAGGTCGCCGGAGGCGTAGAGCGGGCCCGCCAGCTCGTCCTTCTGGACGTGCACGCCGACGGGCACGCCCAGCAGCAGCGACCAGGTGTTGGGCTCGTCGTCGAAGAGCTGGGAGATGGTGGTGTCCAGGGTGCGCAGCCGCACGTCACCGCCCAGGCGCACCTTCAGGAGGTCCTCCAGGAACATCAGCTCGACCCCGCCGCCGCCGAACATGAGGTCGACGTAGTCGGCGTCGTTGTCGTAGCGCAGCTCGCCCAGCTTCCAGTAGGCGGCGGTCTTCTCGGAGGCGAAGACGTTGCGGCCCTGCATGACGGCCACCGCGACGTGGTCCAGGCGGTTCTCCGCGGGCACGATGCCCCAGCCCAGCTCGGCCGGCACCCAGGTGAGGGTCAGGCGCGTGCGCTTGACCTGGAGGGGCCGCACGTCGAGGTCGACGATCATCTCGGCGGGGGCGGTGTCGCTGCCGTCGAACTCGCCGGTGAAGGCCAGCTCGGCGCCGCCGAAGGGGGAGGCCGCGTGCGCGGCGGGGCTCAGGAGGGGGAGGGCCAGCAGCAGGTTCAGCACGTTCACCTCGTTGCGCTTTGCAGGTACCGACACCGGGGGGCCCGGCGAATGTGACCACAGACGGGCCGTGGTGACTTTCCTTCAATTACAGGACAAGTCAACGACCGATGTCCTTCACGCCGCTTACGCGCTTCAACTACCACGAGACGCTGGAGCAGACCCCCGGCCCGGCGCTGGTGGTGATCACCAGCAGGGGCTGCGGGGCCTGCAGGGCGGTCAAGCGGGCCCTGGTGGCGATGCGCGAGCCGATCGCCCTGTTCGAGGTGGACGCGGGGCAGAGCCCGGGGGTCGCCGCCGCGCTGGAGGTCTTCCACCTGCCGGCGATGTTCCTCTATGTCGACGGCGCGTTCCACGCCCCGATCCATGCCGAGGCGCGCGCGGAGCGGCTGCGCGAGGCCATCCACGCGGCGGCGGCCGGACCGGCCCAGGAGGAGCCCTGACTACTCCGGGTCCTTCGAGCCCCCGCTCCACCCTGAGTCGATGGGCACGGCCAGCGGCCCCTCCACCGGAGGCTCCGCGAGCAGCTCGGGCGGCGTGGGCGGCTGGGGGGCGGCCTGGGGGACCTCCTCGGCCCAGCCCCACAGCCGGTCCATGAGCTGCGCGAGCGCCGCGCCGTTCTTGTAGTCCTCGCCCGCGGTGACCAGCAGCAGCGGCCCCTCGGGGTCGCCCTCCTGGGCGGGGATGTTGGTGAGGCGGACGCTGGCCCAGCCCTCGCCGGGCTGCACCGCCCCGGGCTCGCCCGCGAAGACCTGCCACTCCTCCAGCCACAGCCGCACCCGCTGGTTCTCGACGGACTGCGGGGAGATGGACATCCAGGTCGGCGGCGTGCCCCCCTCCAGCTCGGTGGCCGCGATGAGCACCAGGGTGACGAGCACGTCGTCGGTGACCGAGGCGGGGACGTCGTGCAGCACGTACTCGTGGAGGCCGAACTTGCGCAGACCCAGGGTCACCACCCGGTCGCCGTCCTCGTTCCACAGCAGCGTGAACTGCTCCCACAGGGCGATGGGCTTGTCCAGGGCGTCCACCCGCAGGCCCCGCCAGGCGTCGCGGTTGTACAGCTCGCGGGTGTCGATGTCCTCCAGCAGGCCCCCCTGGGACTCGGCCAGGGCCAGCGCGGCGCGGTAGACCTGCTGCTGGCGCAGGACGGGGTCGACCCGGCGGGGCACGGCCGCGCCGATGACGACGACCTCCTGGCTGGCGTTGAGCTGCTCGATGTCGTCGGGCGTCAGGGTGTCGCCGAACACAGCCAGGCCCTCGGGGGGGTAGCGGCCGTAGAGGTCGGCGGGCAGGACCTCCACGGCGACCCGGGCGTCGCTGGCCTCGCGCCAGGGCAGGCGGCGGCGGACCACGAAGTCCTCGTCCAGCGTGGCCCGCAGCGCGTCCACCGACTCCGGTGAGCAGGTCGGCGTACACCAGACCGCCACCGAGAACCGGGCGTCGGCCACGTAGGCCGGCGGGCTGTTGAGCATGGTCAGCGCGATGAGGGTCTTGAGGACGGGCACGGGGGCTCCGGCTGGCTTGAAGGCGAGGGTGGTGGAGCTTATGTATCGAGGGCTGCGCGGCCGCACACGGGAACGCGGCCGGACCACCCCCGCTGGAGCGGTGCATGTTTCGAGACCTGAAGAACCCCGTCGACCTCGAGGCCGAGGTGCTCGCCTTCTGGAAGGCCAACCGCACCTTCGAGGAGGGCATGCGGCTGTCGGAGGGGCGGCCCGAGTTCGTCTTCTACGAGGGCCCCCCGACCGCCAACGGGACCCCCCACAACGGGCACGTGCTCACCCGGGTCATCAAGGATCTCTTCCCCCGCTACAAGGCCATGCGGGGCTACCACGTCCGCCGCAAGGCCGGCTGGGACACCCACGGCCTGCCGGTCGAGGTCGAGGTCGAGAAGACCCTCGGCATCCACGGCCGCGAGGCCATCGAGGAGTACGGCCAGGAGCCCTTCGCCCGCAAGTGCATCGACTCGGTCTTCACCTACACCCGCGAGTGGGAGGAGATGACCGAGCGCGTCGGCTTCTGGGTCAACCTGGACGACGCCTACGTCACCTTCCACCGCAGCTACGTGGAGTCGGTGTGGTGGGCCCTGTCGCGCCTGTTCAAGAAGGGGCTGCTCTACCAGGGCCACAAGGTGGTGTGGTGGTGGCCCCAGGGCGGCACCGCGCTGTCGGCCGGCGAGGTGGGCCAGGGCTACAAGGAGGTCGACGACCCCTCGGTCACCGCCATGTTCAAGGTGGACGGCCACGACGACCTCTACCTGCTGGCCTGGACCACCACCCCCTGGACCCTGCCCTCCAACACCGCCATCGCGGTGAACCCCAGGCTGGACTACGACGTCGTCCGCGTCGGGGACAAGCGGGTGGTGGTGGCCTCCGCCATCCGGGAGACCCTGTTCAACGGCGTGGACTTCGGCGGCGCTGAGCCGACGGTGGAGCAGACCCTCAAGGGCAGCGAGCTGGTGGGCTGGCGCTACGCCCCGCTGTACCGCTTCGCCGAGCCCCAGGGCGGCGACGCCTGGGTGGTCATCCCCGGCGACCACGTCACCACCGACGCAGGCAGCGGCATGGTGCACACCGCGCCGGCCTTCGGTGAGGTCGACTTCGTCAACGCGGTGGCCCACGGGGTGGGGCTTTTGCAGCTCGTGGCCCCCAACGGCAACTTCGTCGAGGGCACGGGGTTCCTGGCCGGGCGGTTCTGCAAGGACGCCGACCGGGACATCATCGCGGATCTCAAGGAGCGCGGCCTGCTCTTCAAGCGCGAGACCATCCGCCATGACTACCCCTTCTGCTGGCGGGCCGACGAGGACCCGCTGATCCAGTACGCGCGGCCGGCGTGGTTCATTCGGACCACCGCGCTGAACGCCGAGGCGCTGGAGAACAACCAGGCGGTGCATTGGCTGCCCCCGCACATCAAGGACGGGCGGTTCGGGGACTTCCTTCGGAACAACGTGGACTGGGCGCTGTCTCGGGAGCGGTTCTGGGGCACGCCCCTGAACATCTGGGTGTGCGAGGGCTGCGGCCAGATGCACGCCCCGGCCTCCTCTGCGGAGATCCTGGCGCTGAACCCCGACGCCTTCGACCCCGACGTGGACACCCACCTCCAGATCCACCGCCCCTGGATCGACCGGGTGACGCTGCCCTGCGCGGCCTGCGGCGGCACCATGAACCGGGTGCCCGAGGTCATCGACTGCTGGTTCGACTCCGGCTGCATGCCCTTCGCCCAGTGGGGCTTCCCCCACCAGGGCGTCGAGGACTTCAAGGCGCAGTTCCCGGCGGACTTCATCTCCGAGGCGGTCGACCAGACCCGGGGCTGGTTCTACTCCCTCTTGATGATCTCGACGCTGTTGTTCGACGACGAGACCTGCGCTGAGTACGGCCTGGCGCCGGTGGGCTTCCCCCGGCCCTACCGCACCTGCATCGTGCTGGGGCTCGTCACGGACATGGACGGCAAGAAGGAGTCCAAGTCCAAGGGCAACTACACCTCCCCCGATCTGGTGATGAAGGGCGAGGTGCTCCAGGGGGTCGTCGCGGACGACACGCTCCAGCCGGGGCAGCTCGGCCTCAAGCAGGCCCAGGTCCGCTCCCTGAACCTCGGCCCCAAGGAGCCCATGACGGCCGTGGGCGGGGGCACGGAGCTGGCGCTGGAGGTCGTCAGCGTTGAGGTGCGCGGCAAGGACACCGTGCACATGCACCCCGACGACATCGCCGCGCTGGGCTGCGAGGGCAAGGTGCTCCTGCGCGCGCCCTTCGACCCCCCCGGGGCCGACGCCTTCCGCTGGCTGTTCTACGCCTCCAACCCGCCGTGGTCGAACACCCGGCTGTCGCTGCGGGCCATCCGGGAGGGGCAGCGCGAGTTCCTCATCCGGCTCAAGAACGTGCACTCGTTCTTCGCGATCTACGCGAACATCGCCGGCTTCGACCCCAACGGCGAGGCCCCGCGCCCGCCCGCCGAGCGCAGCCTGCTCGACCGCTGGATCCTGCACGAGCTGACCGCGCTCAACCGCTCGGTGGTCGAGAACCTGGATCGCTACCACCTCTACGAGGCCGCGCGGGACATCACGGCTTTCGTGGACGCCTTGTCCAACTGGTACGTGCGCCGCTCCCGCAGCCGCTTCTGGGGCGAGGGGCCGGACCTGGACGACGCGCTGTGGACCCTCTACGAGGCGCTCACCACGCTCACCCGGCTCATCGCGCCCTTCGTGCCCTTCATGGCCGAGGCGATGTACCAGGCCCTCGAGGCCGACCACGTCCGGGGGGCGGCCCGCTCGGTGCACCACTGCGCGTACCCCCAGCCCGACGAGGCGCTGCTCGACGACGCCCTGGCCCAGGACATGGCCCTCATCCGCGAGCTGGCCAGCCTCGGGCTGGCGGCGCGGGCGCAGGTGGGCGTGCGGGTGCGGCAGCCGCTGCGCGCGGTGGAGGTGGTGCTGGCGGACGCTGCGGCCGCGGAGCGCCTGGCGCCGCTGCTGGGCCTGCTCACCGACGAGCTGAACGTGCGGGCGGTCCACTTCCAGACCGAGGCCGACCGCTTCGTGGACTTCCGGGTCAAGCCCAACTACAAGGCGCTGGGCCGCCGCCTGGGCAAGGACATGAAGCACTGCGCCAAGGCGCTGGGGTCCATGCCCGGGGCGAGCGTGCGGGCCCAGGTGCTGGCGGGCGGGCTCACCCTGGAGCTGCCCGGCGGCGTGGTCACCCTGACCGAGGACGACGTGGTGGTCGAGGTCTCCGCCCGGGAGGGCTTCCAGGCCACCAGCTCGCCCACCGCCGTGGTCGCGCTGCACGCCGACCTGGACGATGACCTGCGCGAAGAGGGCCTCTCCCGCGAGATCATCAACCGGGTGCAGGGCGTCCGCAAGGAGCTGGACCTGGGCTACACCCAGCGCATCGCGCTCCGCGTGGCGGGCGACCCGGCGGTGGTCGCCGCCGCCGCCCGGTTCAAGGACCACATCGCCGCGGAGACCCTGGTGCGCATATGGCTGGAGTCTGGGGCCGACGGCACCCTCCACGAGGGGGAGGTCGACGGGCTGGCCCTCGCGCTCACGGTGCGCCCGTTGTAAGGTCGGCGGGCCGTGCCCGCTGAGCTGCTGCCCTCCGAGATCGTGCGCCACCTCTCCACCCACGGCGAGGTGCTGCTCACCGTGGGCCGGCTGGACGACGCCGTGGCCACCCGCTGCCTGTGCGCGCCCTTCGAGGAGGAGCTGTTCCTCTTCGTGCGGCCGGACTCGCCGACGGACCGCAAGCTCCTGCAGGACACCCGCGCGGTGGTCCAGGCCAACGACGCGGAGAAGGGCTACGTCATCCGGCTGCGGGGTCGGGCGGTCGCCGGGCCTCGGGTGATGGGGCACCCGCGCCGGATGGAGCTGCTGCACTGGATGCCCGAGGGCGCGGCCCCCCGGGCCTGGGTGGCGGTGCCGTTCTGGGCCGAGGAGATCGAGTACCAGCGCGGCTCCGGCAGCGACGCCGCCCGCTTCGCGGGACCGACCGAGGCGGGGAAGCGGCGCGCGAGCGGCCGGACGACCTGGTTCTTCGCGGCGTTCTCGGGCACCGAGGGCTTCGCCATGGTGGGGCTGCTGGGGGTGTGGGCCTGGCTGATCGCGGCGGGGCCCGAGTTCCCGCTGCGGGGCCTGGCCGTGGTGCTGGCGTCGCTGTGCATCGGGGCGCTGATCGCCTCGATCAACTTCTGGTATCGCCAGGCGAGCTTCCTGAAGGCGCGGGGGACCGACGGGCGCACGGCCGGGGCCCCGTGGCTGGCGGACGGGCTGCTGGCGCCGGTGCCCGTGTTCCAGGCCTGCGTCGCGTGCGCGGCGGCGGCTTTGGTCTTATCGATCGTGCTGGTCTTCTGGGGCGGCGGGCTGCTCGCCGCCACCCTCCTGGGCAGCTTCATCTGGTTCATCGGGCCCCTGCGGCTCACGCAGATCTTCCGCGGCGAGGCCGCCGAAACCCCCTGAGCGTCGGAGTCGTCGTGGACGTCGCCCTGAAAGGAAACTCCCCGGTCGCCCTCACCGCCGGCATCCTGCTGCTCTCCCGGGCGCGCAGCTTCGGGATCCCCCAGCCCCAGGTGTCGATCCTGGGGGATCCCACCGACATCACGCCGGTCCTGGGGCCCGCCATCCTGCACTCCCATGTGCTGGCGAGCTGCGGGGTGGGGCGCGAGGTGGGCAAGGGCGCGCTGGTGGTCATCACCGGGCCGCCCGACGCCCCGCTGCTGGTGAGCCTGGCGCAGGAGGGCCTGGGGAGCTGGTTCGCGGTGGACTCAGGCGGTCAGGGGCTGCACCCGGGGACCCGCGCGCTCATGCGCATGTCTCGGGACCCCCGCCCCGCCGCGCGCGAGCTGGGCAAGGATTTTCGACGGCTGCTCGCCCGGCTGGGGGTGCCCGCCGAGCCCGCGCTGCTCGACCTTCTGTTCGGCGCGCCCACCCCGCCGCTGACCCGCATCGCGCTGACCCTGCGCGCCGGCCGCGAGATGACCGGCGAGGGCGGGGGCGCGGTGACCAGCTTCCTCAGCCCGGTCTACGGCGAGCTGCCCGACCCGCTCCAGCCGGATCTGCCGGGCGAGGAGACGCTGGCGCGCTTCCGTGATGGCCGCCTGGACGGGATCCTCGGACGCCTGCGCCCCGACCATCGGGACGCCGCCGAGGACTGGCTGCGGGGCATCGGCGCGCTGGCGGACGAGGACGGGGGGCGGGACCTGGACCTGCTCGCGGCGGTGGCTGAGGTGCTCTCGCATCTGGCGGTGCTGCCGCCGCACTCGATGCTGCCCCCGCCCGACGCGGCGGCGGACGCCGTGGCCACCGGCCTGGTGCGCGCGCTGGGCGCGGCCGGCGGAACCCAGAACGCGACCGCATCGCTGGTGGAGATCTTCCGCTTCCTGGGCGGGCGGTTCACCGACAGCGCGGCCCACCCCATCCAACTCCCCTCGTCGCTGCCGCCCCCCGACCGGCTGGGGCGGTGGAAGTGGTTCGCGGCGGGCGCGGCGGAGGCCCGGGGCCAGGCGGACGTGCTCTGGCGCCGGGTGATGGACTTCACGAGCTGAGGATTGAAGGATGGTCACGCTCAAGGAATGGCGAAGTGCATCCGACGACGACATCCGTGCGTTCGTCGGGCATCTCAAGGAGTGGCTCCCCGAGGGCCTGGCTGTTCAGGAGGACGGCGCCGGGGCGCTGCCGTTCTGCAACGAAGAGGGCTTCGTCGTCGTTCGGGACACCAGGGTGGAGGCCCGGACCTTCGTCCTGGTCCCTGGAGGCGCCGCGCGGCTGGGCTTCGACGCCGAGGCCTGGGAGATCCCAAGCTACGTCCAGAAGCACTGGGATCTGGTGCGCGCCCACCTGCCGGGCTCGTTCCATGACGTCGACCTGCGCGCCTTCGTTGGCGCGCGGACCTCTTCGCCCCGAGACGTGGCGCTGCCGGCGCTGCTGGTCCAGCGGGCCTCCGCTGAGGTCGGGTGGGAGCCCCTGCCCAGCGAGGATCCTCGGTATATGCAGCTCCTGGGCAGCGTCCCCCGCTGGGCGCCCGCCGTCCTCCTGCACTCGGTGACGGACGACGGCGAGCTGCGGGTGCGGGGGGTGGAGCGGCCCGGGTATGCGACGGTGGAGCGCCGGGTGAGTGTCTCCCATGCGCAGGTGGTCGAGACCCTCGCCGCTGCGGGGCAGCGGCTCCTCAGCGCGGACGAGTGGGAGTATGCCTGCGGCGGTGGCACCGGCCAGCTCTTCGCCTGGGGACCGGACTGCGTCCTCAACGGCTACCCCGACGACCTGCCCCTGAGCGCCTTCTTCCAGCCGAACCAGCGACACCCCTTCGGGCTGCACATGCCCTGGGGCCACACCACCCGGTGGGAGCTGGTGCAGGATCCGGACCTCCGCATGGGCGGGGATGGCGGCCTGCGGGTGTCCGCGAGCGTGCCCTTCCTGGAGGCCTGGCTGCCGGTGGCGACGGCCTGGCGAGAGGTGGATCGGCCCCCGCCGGACTTCGCGGACGGCGCCTGGGTGCGGCGGGTCGTTCCGCTGGACCCCGAGCTGCGCCTGCGCGCCCGCTGATGGGCGCTCAGCCGCCCGTGGCCCAGGCGCCGCCCTCCTCGGGCAGGAAGCGCATGCCGTCGAAGGCGTAGCGCTCGACCTCGGCGAGCCGGCCGTCCCGCAGAACATAGACGCAGAAGTGCGCGGTGCGCTTCCGCTGGGGCATGAACGCGTAGCCGGCGGCCCCGGGGTTGAGGATGGGGATGTCGCCGTGGGGCGACGGGAGGGCGGTGCGGAAGCCGTGGTGCTCGTGGCCGTGGAGGATGGCGTCGACGGTGTCCGCGTGGTGGGCGAGCACCGCCTCCAGCCGCTCGGCGTGGCGCAGCGCCCGGCGGGCGGGCCCGTAGCGCTCCCCGCGGCGGCTGCGCAGCGGGTAGTGCAGCATCACAAAGACGAAGCGGCCCTCCAGGCGCTTGTCGGCGAGCAGGCTGTCCAGCCCGTCGAGCTGGGCCTCGTCGATGGCCCCCGCCGAGGCCAGGCCCGGGACGCAGACGTCCACGGCGACCACGGCGACGCCCTCCACCGGCAGGTGCAGCCGGGGCCAGTCCCCCGTCCCCGTCCACGCCCCGAAGCGGTCCTCCAGGCGCCGCTCCAGCCAGGCCCGGCGGGTGTAGACGTCGTGGTTGCCGGGGATGACGACCGTGGGCTGGGCCGAGAACACCGGCGCCAGCAGGTCGTGGGCCTCGTCGAACTCCTGGCGGGTGGACAGCGCGGTGAGGTCGCCGGTGCAGAGCACGAGATCGGGGTGTGTCCCCGGAAGATCGCGGGCGAGGGCCTGCTGCGTTGCGACGGTGAAGTGGCTGCGCCGGCCCCCCACGTAGAGGTTGGCCGCGCCGAGCAGGCGCTTGCCGCCGAGCTGGGCTGCTCGGGGCGCGCGCTGGACGTGGATGTCTGTGACGTGCGCGACGCGCAGTTCTTCACCCATGTCGATCGGTTAGCACCGTGGCGCCCCCCCAGCCAGCGCGCAGCGGGTTAGGGTGGTGCGGCGAACGGAAGGGCGAGTGAACCGAGACGACCCACGATCGGTGCTGGACGAGGCGGCGCGCGGGCGGCTGAGCTGCCAGGTCATGCTGCGCGGCAGCGGGTGGACCCGGGGCTGGTTCGTGCGGGTGGACAAGTCGGGGGTGGTCCTGACCGTGCCTGAGCTGAGCCTGCGCGGCGGCGAGGACCTGCGGGTCTGGTTCTCCCTGGACGAGGTGCCCTTCACCTTCGAGGCCTCGGTGCTGCGCGCGGGGGTGCCCGTGCCGGATCGCTCGTCCCACGGGGTGATGCTGGGCTTCATCGGCGGGTGGGTGGCCGACGCGGCCCCGCCGGCCGACGGCACCCAGGGCCTCGGCCTCACCGTGCTGCCCCACAACGGCCGGGGCGTGGAGCTGGTGGGCGGCCCCGCCCGCCTGGTGGACCTGCGGGTCGACGAGCTGGCCTTCACCGTGCCCCACGACGTCGCGCTCAAGTTCGTCCAGGGCGGCCAGGTTCGCCTGCGGTTCTCCCGACCCGGGCAGGCGCCCTACGTGGCATCCGGGCGGGTCCAGCGGCTGCTGCGCGGCGAGGGGCACTACCTCTACGGCGTGCGCTTCGAGGACGTGGGCGACCCCCGGGCGCACATGGAGGCGGTCGAGGCTCTGAGAGGGTCAGAATAGACAGGGAACGCTTCGCCTCGCCGCCGGGGACCGGCGCCCAGCGCCGTCGCAGACCCTTGGAATGACTCGGGCCATGCCGGCGGTTCTGCAACGGCACCGGACTTGGTCCCCGACAACGAGCCTCGGTTCCCTGTCTGTTCTGACCCTCTGCGGGCCTCAATCGGGTAGGGTCCCGACCTCGTCCAGGCTGTCCCGCCCCAGGATGCGCTTGTCCTCGCCGTCCACGAAGATGATCTCCTCGAAGGAGGCGGCGCGCTGGCCGTCGCTGATGAGCGGGCGGATGGCCCACATGCCCTGCAGGCGCACCGGGTGGAGGAAGTGCATCTGGTTGCGCCGCAGCAGGTTGGCGGCGTGGGCGCTGCGTGGGAAGCCCACCGCGAGGGGGCCCGCCTTGGGCAGGACGGCGTGACCGATGGCTCGGGTGGAGGCCAGCTCGACCCGGTGGTTCACCGCCCAGGCCCGCGCGAAGACGAAGATCTCGCCCACGGTCTTCCACTGGGAGGCGTAGCCCACGCAGCCGCGCACGCAGTCCCGGGTGACCTCCAGCAGCTCGGGCTCGGGCTCGCCTTCGGGGGCGACGTGCAGGGTCACGCCGACGTCGGCGTAGGTGTCGGCGGTGGCCGGCCCCAGGTCGATGGTGACGAAGTCGCCCGCCTGGACCCGGGCGCGGGCGGAGTGCCGGTGGGGCGGGCGCCGGGTGCGCTCGCCCACCGCGACCTCGGGGGCGTGGTACCACCGGTCGAAGCCGTGGTCCGAGAGGCGCTCCCGGGCCAGCGCGGCGATGTCCACCTCGGTCATGCCCACCACCACCTGCCGCGCGACGTCGGACAGGAGGCGCCATCCTCGGCGCTGCGCGTCGTCGAACGCATCGACGACAGCAGGATCAATGCTCTGCGAGGCCATGCGTCCCTATAGCACGGGCGGGCGGGCTCAGGGCACCGAGGCGTGGTTGAACGCGGCCATGTCCGGGAACGCCGGGCCGTCGTCGTAGAGCAGGCGGTAGGTCTGGTAGGTGCGCAGGACGCGCTTCACGTAGTGCCGGGTCTCGCGGTAGGAGATGGCCTCGACGTACTCGTCGGTGGGGCGGTTGCCGTCCCGCTCCAGCCACTTGCCGACGTTGCCCTCGCCCGCGTTGTACCCGGCCAGGGACAGGCAGGGGTTGCCGTTGTAGCGCTTGAACAGCGACTCCAGGTAGCGGGCGCCGATCTTGAGGTTGGTGGTCGGGATGAAGAGCTGATCGTTGGTGACCTTCATGCCCAGCCAGCCAGCGACGCCGCGGGCGGTGGCCGGCATGAGCTGGGAGAGCCCCCGGGCGCCGGCGTGGGAGACGATGTCCTTGTTGAAGTTGGACTCCTCGCGCACCAGGGCGTGGAAGACCCGGGGGTCGTAGCGGTAGCCCTCCGCCGAGGCCTTGACCTCCTCCCAGTACTTCTCGGGGTAGGCCAGCAGCAGGATGCTGCCGCGCTGGGCGCCGAGCTGCTCGGTGGGGTGCTCCTCGAGGTAGTTGCGCAGCCGGTCGTGGGCGATGAGCCAGTCGTCGAACTGCCACATGATGCTGATGATGAAGGCGTACTCGGCGGGGGTGAGGGCGTCGGCGCCGGGGTGGTTCAGCTCGGTGAGGGCCTCGCGGTAGAGGCCCAGGCGGGCCAGGGCGATGCCGGCGGAGATCGCGGGGTCCTGCAGGAAGGCCTCCCGGACCATCCAGGGCTTGTGCTCGGGGCGCTCGGGGCGGGGGACCTTGGCGAGCTGGTCGGGGGCCAGCTCCTGGAGCCGGCCGGCGGCGAGCAGGGCGTAGTAGGACCACGGGTGCTCGGTGCACAGCCGCAGCCACAGGCGCACGGCCTCGTCCTTGGCCTTCGTGTCCTTCGTGAGCTGGGTGGGCGCGCTGACGTCGGGGTAGGCCCGCCACCGCGCGGACCAGTACATCGCCGCGCGGACGTGCTCGGCGTCGACGTTCAGGGGGACGTCCCAGATGGCCTTCTCGGCCCACTTGATGGCCTCGGGGGTGTCGCCCGCCAGGTAGGCGCCCCAGGCCAGCCGGAAGAAGCCCTCGCCGGCCAGGTCGCCGGTGGGGTAGCGGGTGGCCTGCTCGGCCCAGAGCGCGATGGCGCCGTCGAGGTCGCCGGCCTCCTGGGTGGCGATGCCGGCCAGGGCCAGGCCGTCGTCGGCGTAGCTGTGCTCGGGGTAGAGCTCGGAGATGCGCTTGTAGACCTTCGCGGCGTCCGCCCAGGCCTTCTTTCGCTCCTGGGCCTTGCCCGCCAGGTAGAGGGACTTGGGGCCCCGGTCGTCGTCGTGCCCCTTGCACCGCTCGCCAGCGGGGGTCAGCACGGCGGCGGCCTCGGTCAGGCGGTTCACCCGGAAGAGGGAGCGGCCGTAGGCGTACCAGTAGCGGCAGGCGTCGGCGTCGGGCTCCTTGATCTCGCCGAGCTTGCTGGCGAGCAGGGTGATGGCGCCCTGGTAGTTGCCGGCGGACATCAGCCGATCCCCACGCCAGGACAGGTCGCGCCAGGTGGCGGCCTGCTTGTAGCCCTGGAGCTGGGCGGCGGCCTCCTGGCCGGCCTCGGAGTAGGGGTAGATCGACCAGAGGCGCCGCAGGTGGGCGTAGGCCTCGGGGGAGCCCTTGCCCTCCAGGCTGGCCAGGGCGAGCAGGGCCAGATCGCTGCCCTCGGCGGGGTCGGGGCGGGCGACGAGGGTCTCGTAGATGGCGCGGGCGTCCTTGGTGGCTCCGGCCTCGCGCAGGGCCTGGGCCCGGACGAGCTGTACGCGGGGGTAGAGCAGGGCGTCCTCAGGGATGTCGCCCAGCAGGGTGGCGGCCTCTGCGTGGCGCCCGTCGACGACCAGCAGCTCCGCCATCGTCAGCGCCTTGTACGCGGCCGGGACGTGCTCGGCGCGCTCGACCAGCTCGTAGAGGCCCTCGGTCTTGTCGGCCTGGCCGGCGCGGATCAGCGACCACGCCAGCACGAAGGCGTGGTCGCCCACCGCCTCCCCGGAGAGCTTCGAGCGGTCCATCGCGGCGAGCTTCTGGGCGGCGGTGGCGTGGTCCCGGGCCTTGAGGGCGGCGAGGGTGTCGTCGTCCAGGGGCAGGTGGAGGCGGGTGAAGGTGGGGGCGAGCTGCTGGACCGGGCCGTCGTCGGGGCCCTTGGGGGGCTCCAGCGCGCTCGCGGGCGAGCAGAGGAGGGCGGAGAGCAGGCAGAGGAGCAGCGAGGGCATGGCTTCGGCGGGAGCAGGGAGGGAGCTGGAAGGGTCGAACGACCAGGAG
The DNA here is from genome assembly GCA_020632795.1 of Alphaproteobacteria bacterium. GTDB lineage: Bacteria > Myxococcota_A > UBA796 > UBA796 > CAJQPC01 > JACKEV01. The sequence continues at coordinate 234,835 of JACKEV010000011.1, read as the reverse complement.
GACGGGAGAGAGATGATAACACTTCGAGAGATGGTCTTGTCATGTCAATAGTATCGATCCGGTCGATGTCATGGCAGGGTGTCCCTACCGCGACCCCAGAGGGAGGCTGGATGTTCCTGACGCTGTGCGCTGTGGCCCTGGCGCACCCCGGCGACGCCCGGGATGTCTTCAAGCATCCTCTTGGCGGGCCGTCCCCCGCGGCCCCGCAGGGGCTGATGCAGGAGGGCTGGGATCTGCTGGCCTATGACATGGAGCATCGCTTTGATCTCGATGAGATGGAGGTCTCCGGGGTCATCACCGCCGCCGCCCAGGCGCGGCGGGCGTCCCCGGGGCCGCTGACGCTGCACGCCGACGGGCCGCGCCTCGCCTCGGTCACCGTCGACGGCCAGCCCGCCGACGTGGGGCAGAGCGGCGACACCCTCTCGGTGGCCACCCCGGGCGGCCTGCGCGAGGGCGCGGTCATCGAGGTCCGAATCGCCTACACCGCCGATCTCCAGGAGGAGTGGGACACCGGGGTGAGCTGGGACGGACGCATCCTCAGCAGCTTCCACGAGCCCGAGGGCGCGCGGCGCTGGCTGGTGGTCTACGACGACCCCGCCGACAAGGTCACCTTCACCTGGGCCATCACCGTGCCCGACGGGCTGACCGTCGCGGCCAACGGGGTCCTGGAGGGGGTCTCGGACAACGGCGACGGCACCGCGACCTGGCGCTGGGCCTTCGACCAGCCCATCCCGACCTACCTCATCGCCCTGCACGCCTCGGCCTACGCCCGCGTCGACCAGCAGATGAGCGACGGGCGGCCCATCACCCACTACGTGCCGCCCTTCCTGCGCCGGGACGCCGAGGAGGATCTGGCCTCCACCCCGGAGATCCTCGACCTGCTGGCCTCCCGCTTCGGGCCCTACCCCTGGCCGAGCTACGGCAACGCCGTGTGCGGCATCGGCGGTGCGATGGAGCACACCACGATGACCAGCTTCGGCCAGGGCCTCATCGGCTCAGGCGCCGCGGAGTGGGTCAACGTACACGAGGCCGCCCACCACTGGTTCGGGGACTGGGTGACCCTGACGACGTGGCCGCAGATCTGGCTGAACGAGGGCTTCGCGTCCTACGCGGAGGTGCTCTGGGCCGAGCACCTGGGGGGCGAGGCCGGGCGGCGGGACTATGTGGCCAGCCAGGAGGCCAGCTACCTGGGCTGGCGGGAGTACGAGGGCGTCTTCGCGCTCAGCGACCCGGACTACTACTGGGGCGGCACGGTCTACGACAAGGGCGCCGTGGTGCTGGACATGCTGCGGACCCAGGTGGGGGACGAGGCCTTCTTCGCAGGGCTGGTCGACTACACCGAGCGCTACGGCGGGGCCAACGCCACCATCGACGACTTCCGGGGCGCGGTGGAGGGGGCCTCGGGGCAGGACCTGGGCTGGTTCTTCGACCAGTGGGTCCACCGGCCAGGGGAGCCCTCCTTCGAGGTCCGGCAGAGCAGCCAGGTCGTGGCCGAGGGCGTCACCCAGCTCGACGTGGTGGTGACCCAGCGCACCGCCGAGACCTGGCGGGTGCCGGTGGAGCTGGCCCTGGCCTGGGCGGACGGCGGCGAGCAGGTCGAGGACGTGTGGATCGAGGCGCCGGAGCAGCGGCTGACCTTCTGCCTGGACGAAGCCCCTGCGGCGGTGCGCTTCGACCCGGACCGCAAGGTGCTCCAGTCCGAACGGCGCCGGGTGCTGGACATGGAGCCCCTGGATGTGGTCTGCGTCGAGCCCGGGGAGACCCCGACGCCCTCCGCGGGGGATGCGTGGGTGGTCCGGACCGGCTGCGGGGTCGGGGGTGGAGGCGGCTGGGCGGCGCTGCTGGCGCTGCTGACGCTGCGGCGCCGTCAGTCGGCGAACTGACGCTCCACCAGCCGGCGGTAGAGGCCGTCCATGGCCAGCAGCTCGTCGTGGGTGCCCTCCTCGACCACCCGGCCGCCGTCGAGGACCAGCACCTTGTTGGCCTCGCGCACCGTGGACAGGCGGTGGGCGATGACCAGGGTGGTGCGGCCCTTCATGAGGCGGTCGAGGGCCTCCTGGACCAGGTGCTCGGACTCGGCGTCCAGGGCGGAGGTGGCCTCGTCCAGGATGAGGACCTTGGGGTCCTTCAGCAGCGCCCGGGCGATGGCGACGCGCTGCTTCTGGCCGCCGGAGAGCTTGACGCCGCGCTCGCCCACCGGGGTGTTGTAGCCCTCGGGGAAGGTGAGGATGAAGTCGTGGGCGTTGGCGGCCTTGGCGGCGGCGATGACCTCGTCTTCGGAGGCGCCGGGGCGGCCGTAGAGGATGTTGTCGCGGATGGTCGTGGCGAACAGGATGGGCTCCTGGGAGACCACGCCCACCTGCTCCCGCAGCCAGCCCGGGGCCAGATCGGTGTAGGGGGTGCCGTCCAGCAGGATGACGCCGCCCTGGGGATCGTAGAAGCGGGACAGCAGCCCGGCGACCGTGGACTTGCCGCTGCCCGAGGGCCCCACGAGCGCGACGACCTGCCCCGGTGAGAGGGTGAGGTCGATGCCCTGGAGCACGGGGTGCTCGGGGCGGGAGGGGTAGGCGAAGTGGACGGCCTCGAAGCGGATCTCCCCACGCACCGCGTCCAGGGTGTGCTCGCCGCTGGCCACCTTGGAGGGGCGGTCCATCAGGGCGAAGACCCGCTCGCTGGAGCCCATCGCCTTCTGGAAGTCCTCGTAGAGGCTGGACAGGGCGCTCAGGGACACCGCCGCGGTGAGGGTGTAGAGCAGGTAGGAGGTCAGCTCGCCGAGGGACATCGTGCCCTCGACCAGCAGCTTGCCGCCGTACCACAGCACCGCCGCGATGGCCGCGTAGCCGCCGAAGCCGATGAGCCCCCGGAACATCGCGCCGAGCTGGGCGCGGCGTCGGGCGGTGCGGAAGGAGTCCTCGACCGCCTCGTCGTAGCGGGCCTGCTCCTGCGCCTCGCGGGCGAAGGCGCGCACGGTGCGGATGCCGGCGATGGTCTCCTCGGCGACCTCGGTGGAGCGGGCCAGGGCGTCCTGGACGTCGCGGGAGATGTTGCGCAGCAGCTTGCCGAACAGCCCCGCCCCGATGGCCACCACCGGCACGATGGTGAGGGTCAGCAGGGTCAGCCGCCAGGACGTGTAGAACAGGAAGCCCACCGCCCCGACCGACATGATGAGGAACCGCAGCAACATCGAGATGTTGACGGTGACGGTGTTCTGGAGGACCGCGGTGTCCGAGGCGAGGCGGCTGGTCAGCTCCCCCGTGCGGCGCTCGTCGAAGAAGGCGATCTCCTGCTGGATGAGCGAGCCGTAGAGGTCCTTGCGGAGCTGGGTGACCACCCGCTCGCCGGCCACCGTGAACAGGTAGGCGCGCGCCGCTCCGAAGATCGAGCCGATCGTGAACAGCACCAGCAGCAGGCCGGCGGAGCGGTTGACGAGCGGGATGCCGCCGCCCTCGCCGATGCCGTCGATGAGCTGCTGGACGATGACCGGGTAGGCCAGGGTCATCCCCGAGGAGACGACCAGCGCGGCGGTGGCGATGATGAGGCGGGTCTGCTCGGGGCGGGCCAGCTCGAGCAGGCGGCGCAGGGTGACGGGGCGGTCCATTGGAGGAACATCCGCACCGCGGGCCCGTCCGTCAAGGCAACTGCATCACATAGATACGCTTGTAGTCCCGGTCCTGCCCGTACAGCTCACCCTGGGCGGCCACGGCCAGCCAGTCGGTGCCGTCGGCGGCGCGCACGACGTGGTGGTCGCCGTTGCCCACGGTGCGCGTCGGGACCGGCTTCCCGGGGCCTCCCTTCGGGTCGATGACGTAGACGGGGTCGAAGCGGTCGTCGTCATCGAGCACGTAGACCACCCGCCCGTCCGAGGTCCACTGGGGACCGGCATCGTTGAGCACCACCTTCTCCACCAGCTTGCGCGGCGGGCCGTCCAGGGGCGTGATCCAGAGGTCGAAGCGCCCCGGCTCCAGGTGGTCGGAGTAGAACGCGAGGCTTCTGCCGTCCGGGGAGAACGAGGGCCGGGTCTGGGTGTGCCCGAAGCTGGCGAGGGCGCGCGGCTTGCCGTCGAGGCTGTCCAGCATGTAGACCGCGTCGCCCGTCTTGTTGTGGCCCACCCAGGCCAGGCGCGCGCTGTCCGGCGACCAGGTCACGTAGACCTCGGAGGAGGTCGGGTCGTCGCTGAGCTGGCGCGGGGGCGCGGCCAGGTCGTCGACCCGCAGCAGGTAGACGTCGCCCTGGCCGGTGCGGGCCGAGGTGAAGGCGATGTGCTTGCCGTCGGGGCTCCACGCCGGGCCGCCGTCGGCGCCGGGGAACGCCGCGATCGCCGAGCCGGTCCCCAGGTAGAGGTCGTAGTCCTGGTCGGCGCCGGAGGCCGAGTATACGAAGGTGCCCTGGCTCGGCGGGGACCAGGACAGCTCGTGGACCACCTGGGAGGCCGGGGAGGTGCTGAACCCGGCGGTGATGCTGCTGGCGCCGCGCGCCGAGGGGCTGACCTTGGTGGGCCCCCGGCCGGGGTCGTAGAGGAACAGCGTGACGGTCTTGGCCTCGTGGTCGTTGATCTCGTAGGACAGCCGCGCGCCGTCGGGGGACCACAGGGGATGCTGGGCGTTGCCGGTGACCTCGGGGGACACCGGCGCGGCGCCGGCGGCGAGGGCGGGCAGGGCGGCCATGAGCCAGATCGACATCGGGCCTCCAGCGATCAGAAGGCGAGGGAGAGGTTGGCGAGCATGCGGATCCCGGGAGAGGTCCAGACGCGCGCGTCCGTGGAGAAGGTGACGACCTCGTCGCTGTCCACGACGACGGCCTCGGCGGGGCTGGGGATGCGGCCGATGACCTGGTCATACGCGATCCGAACCCCGAACCCGGTCGCCGTCGTCCGCCCGGCCTTGCGCCAGTCGACGGACAGCTCGGCGAAGGGCACGTGCGCCCGGCTGATCGCGTAGACGGTGAGGGCCTCGTCGCTGTCGTTGGTGAGCGGGGTGCAGGACCAGGTGTCGCCGTCGACGCAGCCCATCGCCAGCCCGGGGACGAGCCCGTAGCGGTAGCCCACCGCCGGCCGCAGGGCGAGGGGGCCGGAGATCATCAGCTCCCGGCCCAGGCGCACCCCCGCGGCGAAGCTGGCCGGGTGGGTACGGGTGCCGTGGCCGGCGACGGAGTAGGAGCGCACGCTGTAATCCCAGGTCACCCCCACCAGCCAGCCCTTCACCGGCTGGGTGAGGGCCACCTGAAGCTCCAGGGAGGGGCGCAGGTTGGCCACGCGGCTGCCCATGAGGGCCCCGACGCCGGTGGCCAGCTCCACCCGGGTGACCTGGAGGGCGGCGAAGCCCGCGCTGCCCAGCTCGCTCATGTCCAGCGGCAGGGTCTGCGCGCTGCCCGGCTGGACCGAGACCGGCGCGCCCTGGATGCGGTAGTCGCCGACGGGCAGCGCCACCCGCACCGGCAGCGCCTGGGGCTTCGTCCAGGCCAGGGCGATGTCGTCGACGAAGCGCTTCAGCTCGGGGTCGATGATGACCGACTCGGACTCCAGCAGCAGCCGGGACTGCACGCCCTCGTAGGGGGCCTGGATGACGACCACGCCGAAGGTGGTGTCGATGGTGTCGGCGAGGCCGGCGGCGCGGGCGGCGTCGTCGGGGGACTCGGCCAGGCTGGCGGCGGTGCGGGCGAAGTTGGCGGCGGCCTCGGCCTCGCGCAGCTCGTAGCAGACCTGGGCCAGCAGCCAGTGGGCGTCGTAGGAGGTCTGCCCGGCGGGGGTGGCGACGGCGGCCTCCAGCTCGGTGCGGGCGTCGGTGTACCAGCCCTTCTTGACGAAGAGCTTCGCCTGGGCGACGTGGTGGTCCACCTCGGGGTCAGCGGCCGCGACGCCCGAGAAGAGCAGGAGCAGCAGGCAGCAGAGGGCGTTCACGGGTCGGTCTCGGGGGCGTGGTGGCAGGCGATCCAGTGGCCGGGGGCCCGCTCGGTCAGCGGCGGCGCCTGGGTGTGGCAGGGGGGAGCGGTCAGCGCGCAGCGGCCGGCGTAGGGGCAGCCCGGGCCCCGCCGGCCCACCGCCTCGGCCTGGGTGTGGGTGGTGCGGACGCGGGTGAGGCCCGCGGCGGCGAGCAGCTCGGCGGTGTAGGGGTGGTGGGGCCCCTCGCCCAGCCGGACGGTGGGGCAGCGCTCGATCACCCGCCCGGCGAGCATCACCACCACCCGCGCGCAGGCGTAGGCCACGAGCTGGAGGTCGTGGGAGATGATCAGCGTGGCGCGGTCCGCGCGGCGGCCGCCGGTGATCTGGTCGATGAGATCGGCCTTGAGGGCGGCGTCCAGCCCGGCGGTGGGCTCGTCGGCCACCAGCAGCCTGGGCTGGGCCACCAGCAGGCGCGCCAGGCCGGCCCGGCGGCGTTCACCGCCGGAGAGGTTCGCAGGCAGGGCATCCAGGCGGTGCTCCAGGCCCACCCGGGCCGCGATCTCCTGGACGACATCGGCGGGCGCTTCATTCGACCGGTGCAGCCGGGCGGACTCCAGCAGATGGGCGCGCACGGTGAGGCCCGGGTTGAGCATGGCCCGGGGGCTCTGGAAGAGGAGCTGGGCCTGGCGCCGCAGCTCAGGGCGGCGGGCCAGGGCGGAGACGGGCTGGTCCAGCACCTCGACCTCGCCCTCCTGGAACGGCAGCAGGCCCAGCGCGCAGCGGGCCAGGGTGGTCTTGCCGCAGCCGGACTCGCCGATGAGGCCGACGGTCTCGCCCAGGCCGACGGTCAGGGAGACGCCGTTGACCGCCGGCGTGAGGGCCTCGCGGCCTCGGTAGCGTTTGACCAGGCCCTGGATGGAGAGGGCGTTCACAGCACCCCCCCGGCGATGCGCGTGGTCGCGTCCACCAGGGCGAGGGCCTGGGGCGAGGTGAGCTGGTCCATCGCGCGGGCGGGCAGGTCCTCCAGCAGGCGCCCGCCGTGCATCACCAGGAGGCGGTCGGCCACCCGGGGCACCAGCCGCAGGTCGTGGGTGATGAACAGCACGCCGACGCCCTGGTCGCGCAGGGCGCACAGCTCGTCGAGCAGGGCGTCCTGGTGGGTGGGGTCCAGGCCGGTGGTGGGCTCGTCGGCCAGCAGGTAGCGGCTGCCCCGGGCCAGGGCCTGGGCGATGACGACGCGCTGGGCCATGCCGCCGGACAGCTCGTGGGGGTGGAGCCGGGCGACCGCGGCGGCGTTCGGCAGCCCGGCCTTCTGGAGCCAGGGCACGGGATCGAGGGGGCGCCCCGCCAGGCGCAGGGCCAGGGTGACCTGGGCGCCCACCCGGCGCAGCGGATCGAGGCTCGCCTGGGTGTCCTGGGGCAGGTAGCCCACCACCGCGCCCCGCAGCGGGCGGAAGGCGCGCTCCCGGGCGCGGGGGTCGGTCGAGGCGTAGGGGCGGTGGAGCTTGCCGTCGACGGTGATCTCCAGGGAGCCGGCGACCACCCCGGGGGTGCAGCCCACCAGGCCCAGCAGCGCCCGCGCGGTGAGGGTCTTGCCGCTGCCGGAGCGGCCCACCAGGGCGGTGATGTGGCCGGGGCGCAGGTCCAGGCTCATGCCGTCGACCAGCACCTTTCGATCGGCCGCGACGCGCAGGCCGCGCAGGCGGAGGAGGTCCTGCTCAGCCACCGGGGCCCTCCCCGACCGCCTCGGCCAGCAGGCTCGCCCCGAGCAGCACCGACCACAACGCCAGCGCGGGGGCCGCTGCCGCCCACAGGTTGCCGTCCCGGACGCCCCATTCGAAGGCGATCATGTTGCCCCAGCTCGGCTGGGGCTCGGACACCCCGAAGCCGCCGATGTAGGACAGGGTGCTCTCCACCAGCAGCAGGAAGGCGAAGACCTGCAGGGCGTGGCGGGCGAACAGGCCCCGGCAGTTCACCCACAGGAGGTGGTAGAGCAGCACCCGCCAGGCGGGGACCCCGTGGGCCCGGGCGGCCAGCACGAACTCGGCCTGGCGGAAGGACTCCAGCCGGATGAACACGGCCTCGGCCAGGGCCGGCGCGTAGGCCAGCCCCGCGAAGAGGGCGATGACGCCGACCTCGTTGCCGTAGATGGCGCAGGCCAGCAGGACCAGGACGAACCGGGGGATGGACGCGACGACCGTGAAGCCGTAGCGCAGGGCCAGCGCGACCGGGCCGCCCCACCAGCCCGCCGCGGTGCCCCCCAGGCCGCCGGTGAGGGTGGCGACCGCCGCGGCGAGCAGCCCCGGGCCGACGAAGGCCTCCGACGCCGCGATCAGGCGCCGGGCCACGTCCCGCCCGAGGTGGTCGGTGCCCAGCAGATGTGCGACAGAGGGGGTCTGGGAGGCCCGAGCCACGTCCACGTCCGCCACCACGTCGTAGCCCGAGGCCAGGCTGAACACCCACGCGCCCAGGGTGAGCCCGAGCACCAGCGCCCCCAGGAGGGAAGCCCGCTTCACCGGATCCCCCGCAGGCGCGGGTCGACCGCCGCGCGCACCGCGTCGCCGAGGAGCTGCGCGCCGGCCACCGCGGCCGCCGCCGCCAGCGTGAGGCCCAGCGCCAGGGGATAGTCCCGGAGCCGGCAGGCCTGCCAGAGCATCGCCCCGGCGCCGTTGAGGTGCAGCACGGTCTCGATGATGACCAGCCCGGCCACGAAGAAGGCCGCCCGGGAGGCCGCGACCCCGGTGAGCGGCGGCACGAGGTTGAGCAGGACGTGGGGCCAGAGCGGCGCGCCTCGGGCGCGGGCGGCGTCCACGTAGGGCGCGCTGCGGATGCGGGCCAGCTCGGCCTCACAGGCGGCGTGGACCTCGGCCAGGGCCGAGCTGCCCACCGCGAGGACCCCGATGGCCAGGGCGGTCTTGAAGGCGGAGTCCTCGTCGGGCAGGGCGAACCAGCTCGGGCGCTGGATGGCCCCGGCCTCCAGCAGCGCGAAGACGCTCTCGTTCAGCACCACCATCAGCAGCCAGGCGATGAGGAAGACCGGCGCGGCCGAGGCGGCCTGCACGACCCGACGGGACGCTACCCGCCCGGCGCCCACGTAGGCCAGCCCCACCCCCACGAGCAGGGTGGTGAAGAGGGCCACCAGGACCAGCGGCGCGGACTCGGCGGCCCCGCGGCGCACCAGCTCGGCGACGGGCTGGCCGGGGCGGTAGGTCAGCGACTCGCCCATGTCGCCCTGGACCGCGCCCGTGAGCAGCCGCCCGGCGTGGACCCAGGGCGGGTTGTCCAGCCCCCAGCGCTCCACCAGGGCCTCCCGCAGCGCGGGGTCGTCGGCCACGAGATCGGCCGCGTCGCCCGGCGCGGCGGACAGGAGCACCCCCAGGAACAGCGCGGCCCCCCCCAGCGTGGCCACGAAGAGCGCCACGCTGCGCAGGAGGGCGAGCACCAGCCCCAGGGCGGGACGGGACGCGCCCCGGCTCACTGCATCCGCCAGTCCGACACGAAGGTGAAGAAGTAGAACGGGTGGACCACCACGCTGCGCACCTTGGTGCTGAGCGCGGAGTACGAGTCCAGGGTCCACAGGAACATCATGGGCACGTCGTCGTGGACCTGGGCGTGTACAGCCCGCAGCGCGGCCTTCTTCTCGTGGGGGTCGCGGGCGGAGCGGGCGGTGTCGAGCAGGGCGTCGACCTCCTCGCTCTGGTAGCCGGAGAAGTTGCGCCCGCCGGTGGAGTGGAGCTGGTCGCGCACGTCCTCGTTGCGGTCGAAGGACCACTGGGAGAGCACGAGGTCGTAGTCCTGCTGGCGCCAGATGCGCGCCTTCCAGGCGGCCTCATCGAGGAACTCGACCTCCACCTTGACCCCGGCGTTGCGCCACTGGGACTGGAGGTTGATGACGACCTCCTGGGAGGACTCCAGGGTCTGGTGGGCGGTGAGGGTGAGGGTGAGGGGGGCGCCGTTCTTCGTCCAGAAGCTGCCGTCGTAGGTGTAGCCGGCGTCCTGCAGCAGGCCCTTGGCCACGGCGGTGTTGAGGGCCCAGGGCTTCACGTCGTGGTTGTAGAAGGGCGAGGACTTCACGAAGGGCCCGGAGAGCACGTCCCCGGTGCCGATGGGGTCGAGCAGGCCCTGGACATCGACGAGCTGGGCGAGGGCCTGGCGCACCCGCACGTCGTCGAAGGGGGCGCGCCGGAGGTTGAAGCCCACATACCACCAGGAGTTGGTCTGGTAGGGGTAGAGCTCGACCTTGCGGTTGTTCTGGAGCATGGCGAGGTCGCGGGGCAGGACCCGGACCAGGGCCTCCAGGCTCTCGTAGACCAGCAGCTTGGCCTGGTAGTTCTTGTCCGAGACCTCGCGCATGACGATCTCGGGCACGCCGACGTCGTCGCGGTAGTCGCCGTTGGACTGGAAGGTCACGCTGCTGTCGTCGTTGTAGCGGACCAGCGTGTAGGGGCCGGTGCCGACGGGGCGGGTGCGGAAGGCGTCGGCGCGGCTGACGTTGGTGGAGCGGAAGGCGTGGGCCGGCAGGACCTTGAAGAACATCTTGTCCTGCGGCGCGGGCTCGGGCTGGACGAAGGTGAAGACCACCTCGTGGTCGCCGGTGGCCTGGACCGAGTCGATGAAGTCCACCCGGCCGGACTCGGTGGACAGCGTGCCCGGGTCCTTCATGGCCCTGACGGTGAACTCGACGTCCTTCGCGGTGAACGGGGTGCCGTCGTGCCAGGCGATGTTGCTGCGCAGCAACACCGTGAACCGCATCATGTCCTCGGACAGGTGCCCCGACGCGGCCAGCGCGGGGACCGCCGCCAGCTCGGTGTTGTCCACCCAGAGACTGTCGAACAGCAGCTCGTTGACCCGCGCCTCGGCCATGGTGGTCGAGAACAGCGGGTTGACGATGCCGGGGGCCTGATCCTCGGCGTAGCGCAGGGAGGGGGCGGCGAGGGCGGGCAGCGCGAGGGCGACCAGCGCGCCGACCAGCCAGGGGGTGCGGGGCATTCAGTTCTCCTTGGAGTCGCCCCGTCGGTCCAACCCACGCAGGATGGCGAGATCACCGACGATCTCGTCGACTCCGGCGACCTCGGGGTGGCGCTCACGCAGCACCTGGAGCGCGTCGAGGGCCTCGCGGGTGTGGCCTGTGCGGAGGTTGGCTTCGGCGGTCAAGGCGAAGAGGGACGGGCTGTTGACCGGACCCACCGCGCGGGGGGTCTCCAGGTCCATCGCGAGCTGGAGCAGGGCGAGGGCCTGGTGGGGGTGGTCGTTCACGGCGAGCTGCTCACGGGCCAGCGAGACCAGCAGCTCGCCGCGCAGGCGGGGCCCCAGGGAGAGGCCCCGGAGCAGCTCGGCGCCGTCGGGGGAGGCCGTGGCGATGCGGGTCTTCACCCAGGGATCCAGCCGGGCGTCCAGCGCCCGGACGAGCGCCCGGGCGGCCTCGGGGTCGTCGGTCTCGCCCAGGGAGAGCGTCACGCCCATCAGCGCCAGGGTGGCCTGGGCGCAGTCGGTGGGCGCCGCAGCGGCGGCGAGGGCCTCGGGGGTGGGGCAGTCGGAGAACAGCACGCCCGCCAGCGCGCCCGGCCGCTCCACGTCCTTGGCGGAGGTGACCGCCAGGGTGCCGAAGAGCTGGGGATCATAGAAGGCGCGCTCGTGATCGCCCGCCCGCTCGCGGTGCAGCGGAGCGGCGGTCTGATCGGCCCACACCCCCAGCGCCCCGGACTGGCGGGCGCTGCGGTGGGCGTTTAAGCGGGCGATGAGGAGGTTGTCGCCCTCCTCGGGCAGGGCGGCGGCCGGGTCTTCGGCCTGGCTGAGCGCCTGGGCGGCCTGGGCGACCAGGGGGTCGGCGCTGGCCTCAGCCTTCTCCAGCCAGGCGCGGGCCTGGGGCACGTCGCCGCCCTCCAGCGCGGCCACCGCCGCGAACCAGTACAGCGCGGAGTCCTCGGGCAGGGTGCCTTTCTGCTGCCAGGCCTCCATCGTGTCGGCCCAGGCGCGGTGGTTCAGCCGCGCCAGATCGCTGTAGAGGGTGCCCAGGGCCAGCCGCGCCCGGTCGCCGGCCTGGCCGTGGGAGCGCGCGGCGGCGGCGAGGTTGTTGCTGTGCAGAGCGATCCAGGCGTCCCGATCGGCGTCGACGACCTGGGTGAATGCGTCGGGGGCGGTCGCGAGGGTGCCCACCCAGCTCCCGTCGAGGGGGTCGGCGGCAGGCGTGGCGACGTCGCCGCCGTCACCGCCGCGGCAGCCCGCGAGCAACACCAGCAGGGCGATGCGATGCACGTCCTATTCGCCCTCGTAGCTGCCGCCGGCCGAGTGGCTCCGGTCGGGGTGCTCGGCGGGGTCGAAGGTGATGTCGCTGCCGTCGACGCGGATGGTGTCCTCCTTGAGGGTGATGGGGTCCAGCTCAAGCTCGCCGCGCTTGTAGGCGAAGGACACCGCCTCGACGTGGTAGCCGGCCCGGAACGCCTCGACCTCGTACTCCGTGCGCTTCTCCAGGTTGATCCGCTCGCCAGCGTCGTCGCGGAGGTAGTCGATGGTGAAGCCGCCGCTGCTGTCGGTGATGATCTGCACCCCGCCCGGGTCCAGGCTGACCACCACGTTGGGGACCGGCTGCCCGTTGCGGTCGATGACCAGGCCCGAGATGGCGTGGTGGGCGCACCCCGAGAGGGCGAGCAGCAGGAGGGAGAGGGGAGAGGAGCGCATCTGCGGCGTTACTCCAGGCGGCGTCGGATGTCTTCGAGCTTGGCGATCTGGCTGTCAGCGCGCGCGACCCGGGAGGCGTCCCGGCCCTGGGCGTGGGTCTTGTAGCGCTCCCAGCCTCGGATCGCCTGCTCCAGCAGCTCGATGTCATCGCCCGAGGCGTAGAACAGGCCCTGGTACGAGGAGGCCTGGACCTCGTAGATGTCCGCCTTGGTCGACCACACCAGATCGGAGGGGATGCGCGCCCAGTAGCGCTCGGCGGTGTTCGCCCGCTCCAGGGCGTCGGCGTAGCGCTTCTCGTTGACCATCAGCACGGCCTCCTTGGAGAGGTACACCGCGTTGTAGCGGTTCTCCGGGAGCACCATGAGCTGGTTGAGGTAGCCGCGCACCGCGGAGGTGTCGCCGCGCTGCTCGGCGTCGGTGAGCAGCAGGGAGCGGGAGCGGGTGTAGTCGGGGTCGCTGGGGGCGATGGACTCCAGCTCGGCCACGCCGTCGCTGCCCAGGCGCCCGGCGAGGGCCCGGGCGGCGAGGGCGTCGAGGTTGACGTCGGAGGCCGACCCCTCGGGCTCGCCGTCGAGCAGCGGATCGGGCTCGTCGGCCACGAAGGCGGAGCCGGACGGGCCGCTGGTCGTCGCCCCGCCGCGCGGCGGGCTGCTTGTGCGGGCCGGCGTGGTGGAGCGGCTGGGGGTGCCGCCCGAGGTCGAGGTGGTCCGGGGGGCGGTGGACGCGCCGCGCGGGGGCGACGGCGTGGTGACGCGGGCGGGCGGGGGTGCGTCAGGGGGCCCGGGGGCCGCCTCCGGGAGCCCTTCGGGGGCGGGCTCGTCGGGCAGCTCGGCGACCGTCGGGGCGGGCTCCGGGTCGTCGACCTCCACCACCGGAGTCTCGGTGTTCAGGCGCTGCCACACCATGTACCCGCCGCCCCCGCAGAGCAGCAGCACGACCGCTGCGCCGATCAGGGCGCCGAGCAGCATCGGCAGCTTGCTGGGGCGCGCGGGCAGCGGCTCATCGTCTTCGTCGAAGGCGGCGGCGACCGGCGCGGGCGGCGGCGGGGCGACCGGCGGCGGGGCGACCGGCGGCGGTTCGCGGCGCGCGGTGGGGGGTGGGAAGGGAGGCGGCGGAGGCGCAGCGGAGACCGGCGGCGGCGGTGGCGGCGGGGTAGGGGGCACCACCGTGGGCGGGGTGATCAGCTCCTCGCTGTCCGGCTCCAGCGTGGGCTGGGGGACACGCTCGAAGGCCGGCGGGAGCACCGGCTCCGGCGGGGGCGGCGGCAGCGGGGCGTCGAGCCGGCGCGCCGGGGCCAGGCCGCTGGCGAAGTCCTCGACGATGTCCTCCAGGCCGTCCTCCAGGCCATCGTCCAGCCCGTCATCCTCGGGGTAGAGCGGCCCGGACGGGGTGGGGGCGTAGGGGAAGGCCTCCTCGGAGTACTCGGGCTCCACCTCGGGGGGGCGCGTGATCTCGCGCTCCTCCTTGGGCATGTCCGGCGGGGTCATCACCGCTTCGCGGGGGGGATCCGGCTCGTCGTCCAGCGGGGTGACCGCGTTGGTGGTGGGCACCGGGGCGCGCTGCGCGCGGGGGGGCGAGGGCAGGACCGGCAGCTCCTGGCGCAGCCACGCGGCGGTGGTGTTGCGGTCGGCCGGCTTGGGCGGCGCGAAGTTGATCTCGTGATCGGTGGGCAGCTCCTCGTCGACGCTGTCCACGACCACCGCGTCGGGCTCCCAGGCCGGGCCGCGCTCGGTGGGGGCCTCGGAGGGGGCGTCCCGCTCGATCCGGGTGGGGGCGCTGTCCTCGTCGAAGTCGGTGTGGATCTCCGGCGGGGGCGGGGTCTGCGGCGGCGGGCCCTCGAAGACCGACAGCGAGCCCTCGAACACCGGGGCGAGGAAGTCCTGGGTCTCCTCGCCGATGTTGGCGAAGGTGAAGCCCGCCATCAGGCCGCGCAGGTCCTCGCGGAGGACGAACGCGCGCTGGTAGCGGTGCCGGGGGTTGAGGGAGAGGGCGCGCGCGAGGACCTTCTCCAGGCCGGGGAGCCGATCGCGGGCGTGGAGCATCGGCTCGCTGATCTCGGCGCGGCGGACCCGGCTGATCGTGTCCATGGCCGTCTGGCCGCGGAACAGCGGGCCGTGCCCCAGCAGGTCGAACAGCGTGGACGCCAGGGAGAAGATGTCCGAGGCCGGCGTGAGCTTCTGATCGGGGTGGGTCTGCTCGGGGGCCAGGTACTCGTAGCGCGCGGGGGCGGTCAGCCCGCCCTGGGGGACGGTGGTCGGGGATCGGGTCAGCGCGTAGCCGCCCATGACCACCCGGCCCTCCGGGGTGACGAACAGGTGCGCCGGGGCCAGGCCCAGATGGAGCACGTTGGTGGCCCCGGTGGCCTTGCCCGGGCGCCCGTGCAGCGCCTCCAGGGCGTTGCACACCTGGGTGGCGAGGTGGAGCAGCACGTTGGGCGGCAGCTCGATGTCGTGGTGTCGGCACCACACCATCAGCCGCTCCAGGTCGACCCCCTCCACCCACTCCTCCACGAGGTAGCGGGTGTCGGTGTCTTCCACCCACTCCAGCACCTGGCGCAGGTGGGGGTGCCGGACCGCCATCAGATCCTGGACGCGCAGCTCGATCGCCGCCCGCTGGGAGGGATCCTGCAGGATGTAGGGGAGGATGCGACGGACCACGACGTGGCGGCCCTCCGCGGAGTCGAGGCGCCCGGCGTAGGTCTCGGAGACGCCGCCGGTGCCTAGCTTCCGGACGAGGGTCAGGGGACCTATCGCCTTGGGGAGCAGCAACATCGCGCCAGATGCCTCGTTCGAGCCGGACTGTGGACCCTGATTACAGCCACGTCCGGCATAAGCAAAGCATGGTAGTCCTGCGGCCACACACCGTCAAGGAATCTGCGGGAGACCCTGGGGGCGACGCTCAGCGCCGGGGGGGGCCTTGACGGAGCCCACCCCCCCGTGGATATGGTGGCGGTGATCATGGGCCTCTGGCAACGATTCGTCCAGGCAGCACAGCGCCTCCTGACCGGAGCCGAGCCGCGCGGATCCGCGTCGAAGCCACGCCCGAAGCCCAAGGCGTCCGGCCCGCCGCCGCTGCCGCCCCACCTCACCCGCGTGGGCGGCCCGGTGACCCTCGGGAATGAGCTCCCCACCGAGGAGCTGGAGGAGATCGAGCTGGATCCGCCCACGGAGGAGGCGCCCCATACGCCGCCTCCGCCGGATCCCATCGCCGCGATCTCGCCCGCCGAGCACCGCTCGACCCGCCCCACGCCGCCGCGCTGGTCTCCGCCGGTCCGTCCGCCGCCCCCCGGCCCCGAGGCGCGGGATACGGATCCGGGCCAGGGCCGCCCGGCAAAGCCCGCGTCGGCGAGCCCGCGCGTGGTCCACCAGGGCTTCTCGGCGGGGGCCGCCTACGACGATGACGACGAGGACATGCGCCCCACGGTCATCGACAGCGAGGCCGAGGAGGACTTCGCGGACTTCGGGGTGGACGACATCGCCGCCCACGAGGCCGGGCTCGCCGATCCCCTCCAGCCGCCCGGGCCCGAGGACGACCGCGTCACCCTCTCCGAGTTCATCGACGACCCCGCCCAGGCCGCGGCGAACGCCGAGGCCGAGGCCGAGGATCTCCCAGAGCTTGAGGAGCTGGAGGAGATCGACGAGATCTCGGAGCTTGAGGAGATCGAGCACACCGAGGACGAGCCCGAAGAAGAGGAGGACGACGAAGAGGAGGAGGACGACGAGGAGGAGGAGGACGACGCCCCGGTGTCCGTCGGCATCTCCCTGGGTGTGCGTCGCCGAAAGCGCCCCGCGCCCGATCTCAACATCCTCACGGCCATGCCGGTGATCGTCGAGAAGAACTGGGAGCCGGGCCCCACCCGGAGCCCCCGCTTCGTGCCGCGCATCTCCGAGCCGGCCGAAGATGACATCGTGCCCTTTGACGAGTCCATCGAGGACGTCACGCCCTACGGCCTGGGCGGGACCTCCGAGCCGGCCGAGCCGGTGCGCGCCTACACCGACGACCTCATGGACGAGATCACGCGCATGGAGCGCGACGACGAGGCGGCCACCATCGACGAAGACCTGTTCCCGCTCGAGGAGAAGCCGCTCGGCGTGCCCGCGCTGACGTCTGCTCCGGCGGGGGCGTTCCCCCCCAAGCGGCCCGATCGAGAGCCTGTCCCTGTGCCTGCCCCCCTGTCGCACCCCGCCCCGGTGTTGTCCGCGTCCGCGTTCCTGGACTTCGCGCGCCCCACGGCGCGGCGCCTCGACGAGGTCGCGCCCACGCTCATGCCGGACGATCCGTCGGAGTTCGGGGACGAGGTGGCCCCGGTGGGCGAGCCCGAAGCCCCCGCCAGCGAGGCCGGGGAGCAGGTCTCCGCGCCGGAGGCGGATCGCCCTGCCCCCGAGCCGGCCCCCGTCGCGCGCTTCCCGAACAGCCTCCATCTCTCCGACGATCGCATCGTCGAGGCGCTGCGGCGCGATCACTTCCCCGAGCTGGGCGAGGTGGACGACGAGGTGCTCCACAAGCTCGCGCGGGTCGAAGCGGAGCTGCTGGAGCGGGCCCGCGCCCTGGGCGACAGCTTCCGCGAGCTGGTCCAGACCGTCGCGCCCAAGGAGGAGATCTGGCAGGCCGCCATCTGGTGGTCCGGGGTCATCGGCGACCGCCGCGTCCGCCAGGCGATGGACGGCGCGCAGTACGGCTGGGACGAGGTGGACGCCCGACGCCTCGCCTGGCTGGTGCGGCCCTACCTCCCCGAGCTGCTGGCCGCCCGCGCCGACGCCGAGGACGAGGCCGAGCTGGGCCTGCACCTCGCCCGCCTGGAGCGCACCGTCGCCCAGCGCCGCACCCTGGTGCGCATGGGGCCCCCCGCGCTGGAGCGTGAGCTGTCGCGCTTCCCCACCGAGCCTCGGGGCCTCTTCCGGCTGCCGGGCTTCAAGTGGGGGTAGGGCGAACGGGCGCCCTGCTGGCGCTGCTGCTGGCGGGGTGCGCGCCGCGGTACACCCTCCAGGGGGTGGTGGAGGCTTCGGGGCGGGAGGTCGAGGTCACCGATCCGGACGGCAAGCGCTGGCGGCTGTTCCTCGACACCCTCAGCCAGCCCGTCTCCCACCTGGATGCGTGCACGGTCGAGGTCACCGGCCCCCGCCTGGGGCGACGGGTCTACGTGCGCGACTGGACCGTGCTCGCGGCGGCGGACGGCTCGGCCCCCTACGTCGGCCGGCTGACCCTGCGGGGCTCCAACCTCGTCCTGGAGGACCGCAACTCCGGCTCCACCTTCGTCCTGGAGGAGCGCAGCGCCGCCCCCCTGAAGCCCTACGCCGGCCAGTCGGTGATGGTCATCGGCTTCATCATCGCGCCGCACGTCGTCCAGGTGGTGGGGTGGCGTCCGCTGGAGGGGTGATGGCGCTCTGGTACACCCACCTGTTCCACGCCCAGGAGGCCTGCCGGAGGCTCGGCGGCCTGGACGAGGGCCACGCCGGGTGGGGGGCCCTTTGCTGCGACGTGGACAAGTTCACCCCGGTCGCCCGCGCCGTCAGCCACCTGGGGGAGGAGGGCCTGGGCTTCCCCCCCGAGGCCTTCCTGGACCGGGCGGGCCTGAGCCGGGCGCGCGCGCGCCCTGCCCGCAGCTTCCTGGCCGGCTACCTCTCCCACCTCGCCGTGGACGAGGCCTGGTACGCGACCCTGCGGGCCACCCTGCGCCCCGAGGAGCGCCCGGGGTGGGGGGCGGACGCGACCCGGGCCTGGAACATCCTGCTGGACGCCGAGCTGGTCGAGCGGGTGGAGGCGCCGGTGCGGCGCTTCCCCGAGGACGGGGTCGAGGCGGTGCTGCCCTTCCTCGACGCGCAGGCCGCGGGCACGGTCCGGCTGGTCGGCGGGGCCTACGCCCGGTGGCCCGGAGCGCTGGACGTCGAGCCGGACGACCCGATGATGATCGGGATGGTGTCGGTGTTCCGGGAGATCGTCCGTCGGGAGGAGGCGCGGGTTCGGGGTCCCCTCGGGCGGCTCGACCGGGAGGCCCTGCACCGCGGGGTGTCGGACTTCGTCTGCGCGACCCTGCGCCGCTTCCTCGACGACCTCGACGGTGGCTGAGGTGCGCCGCCGGACGCTGGAGATCGCCGGGGCGGTGGCCCTGGGGCTGCTCCTCGTGGGGCTGGCGGCCTGGCAGCTCGACGGGCTGGGGGGCCCCTGGGACGCCCCGATCCCCCACGGCCGGGACGAGGACTGGGACTGGCAGCTCACGATCTACGAGGTCGGGCGCCGCACGATCGCGGTCTACGGCGAGCTGCCCGGCTGGTCCCCCTACACCGCGGGGGGCGGGCCCGCGCTCGCCCACCCCGAGGCCCCCTACCTCTACCCGCTGTTCGCCCTGGTGCTGGCGCTCGGCACGACGGCGGGGATCAAGGCGCTGCTCGTGGCCCACCAGGCGCTGCTGGTGTTGGGGGGCTACCTCGCCGGGCGCGAGCTGGGCCTGAGCCGGCCGGCCGCCCACCTCGGGGCGCTGTTCGTGCTCTGCTCCGCGTTCCTGCCGGGGTTCATCGGGGTGGGGCACGTCATGTTCACCGCCCTGGGCTGGCTGCCGCTGGCCTGGGTCGCCCAGCGCCGGGGGCGGTGGGGGCTGGCCGGGCTCTGCCTGGCGATGACCCTGCTCGCGGGCGGGCCCTACCTGTTCGTCTACGGGGGGATGTGGCTGGCCGCCGACGGGGTGCTCTCCGGGCTGCGGGAGGACCGGCTGCGCTGGCTGGCGCTGGCGCTGGCCCTGAACGGGCTCCTGCTGGGGGTGGAGGCGGCCCGCTGGCCGGTGGGGCTGGCCCTGGTCGCGGCGGCGCTGGCCCAGCGGCCCGAGGGCCTGCGGCGCACCCTGCCCCTGGCCGCTCTGGGGCTCGCGGTCGCGGGGCTCGTCACCGCGCCGCGCTGGCTCACCGCCCTGGAGCTGTTTGAGCGCGCCGGGCGCCTGGCGGCCCGCCCCTCCCTCTCCGTGGCGGACCCCTACACCCTGCCCTCGGCGCTGGCCGTGCTCTCCGGCCTCGCGGAGCGGCCCTCCGGGCACGAGGGGCCCAACGTCTTCTTCTCGCCCATCCCGGTGGCCCTGGGGGGGATCGGCCTGCTGGCGGCGGCCTGGCGGCGGCCGCGCTGGGCGGCGCTCGGCCTGTGCGTGTGGTGCCTTGGGTGGGGCGGGGCGACCCCGGTGAACCTGCTGGAGGCGGTCCACCGGCTGCCGGGGGCCTCGCTCCTGCGGGTGGTGGAGCGCTACAGCCTGGTGTGGACGCTGTTTCTGGGCTGGGGCGCGGGCCACCTCGTGGATCGAGCGTGGGCGTGGTGGCGACCGGCGGCAGCGGTCCTGGCGGTCGCGCTGGCCGGTTGGGTGATCACCGCTGCGCCCCAGGCCGCGACCCTCCAGCGCCTCGGCGTCGGGCCCGAGGTCTCGGGGGTGGCGCGCCCCTTCGCCCAGGTCCGCGGCGAGCACAGCAACTACCACGCGGTGCTGGAGAACCGGGGCCGGCCGGACTGCTCCAGCGCGGTGTGGGGGGACGCGCCGCCCCAGGCGGTGCAGGCGGTGGGGGAGCCGGGCTACCGGGGCGAGGTCTGGCGCCTGGCGGACGGCGCGACGCTGCCCGCCGACATTACCCCCGACCGGATCTCGGTGACCCTGGACGCCCCTGCCACCGTGGTGGTGAACCAGAACGCCTTCCCCGGCTGGACTGTGGACGGCGCGCCGGCCTCCAGCCACGCGGGCCTGATCGCAGCACCCCTCGCCGCCGGGCGCCACACCTTCGCCTACCGGCCGCCCCGGCTGGGGGCGTCGTGGGTGCTGATGGCCCTGGGGCTCACTCTGGCGCTGGGGTCCCTGAGCGGATCCGCACCGTGGACATCACGTGCCCGTCCATCCACTGGTACCGGGCCTCGACCAGGAACGGCCCCTCCCCCTCCTTGAGGTGGAGGGCGACGTCGGCCTGGCAGTCCCGCAACGGCGTGACCTCGGCCTCCTCGAAGCCCACGTAGCGGTTCACGTAGGGGTAGAGGGCCTTGTAGATGGCCTCCTTCAGGGAGAAGCGCAGCAGCACCGCCGTCCACTGGCGCTGCGCGGGGAGCTGGTCGACGAGGGCGCGCTCGGACGCGACCAGGACCCGGTCGGCGATGCCCATGCGGGCCGGCCCCAGGTCCTCCAGATCGACCCCGACGGAGCCGTGGGTGTCGCGGGCCGCGAGGGCCACCGCCAGCGTGCGCTTGTGGGAGATCGAGGCCGCGACGCCCTCGGGGAGCTGGGGCTGGCCGCCCTCGCCGGGGAGCACAGGGCCGGCCCGACGCCCGAGGCCCCGGATGGCGCGGTGGAGGGCCAGGCGGCCGCCCACGAAGGAGACCTGGCGGTACCCGCCCAGGGTGCGGGCGTGATCGCGCTCCACCTCCGGGAGCTGGCCCAGCACGCCATCGGGCACCGGGGCCGGGTCGTCCGGCAGGTGCACCGCAGCGATGACCCCGAAGTGGCATGCGCTGGTATAGGCAACAGAGAATGGCTTCATCACGGACTGCTAACCGGGAATGGCCTACACAGCCCGCTCCCGCGCCAGCGCCGCCGCGCCGCGGAGGCCCAGGTGGGGGTCGGTGACCAGCCGCAGGGGGAAGTCGGGCATCAGCTCGGCCATGCGCCCCTTGGCGTGGAACTGCTCCAGCAGCCGGCTGCCCTCCAGGTCGAGGCGGGGGGGGATGCCCCCGCACAGGTAGACGCCGCCCCGCGCCAGGGTGGCCAGCGCCACGTTGCCGGCCTGGGCCCCCAGGACCGCCGCGAAGCGCCGCACCGCCGCGCGGGCGGCCGGGTCGGCGGACGCCACGACGTGGGCCGGGTCGGCCTTGGCGGAGCCGGCGCGGCCCTGCTCCAGGTAGAAGGCGTGGAGGGAGACCAGCCCGGCCCCCGAGAGGATGTGCTCGTAGGAGACCCGGCGGTGCTGCCGGCCCAGGAAGCGCAGCAGCGCGATCTCCTCGTCGTCGGTGGGGCCGAAGTCCACGTGCCCGCCCTGGGAGGGGAGCACCAGCCAGCCGCCGGGGGAGGGGACGAGCAGCGCCTGGCCCAGCCCGGTCCCCGGCCCCAGCACCGCGATCGGCCCGTCCGAGACCACGCCGTCCTGGAGGGCTCGCCAGCCGTCCTCGGCCAGCTCCGGGACCCCCCGGGCGGCGGCCTCGAAGTCGTTGACCAGCACCACCGGGCAGCCGATCGCCTCAGCCAGGGTGTCCTGCCGGACCACCCAGTGGTGGTTGGTGAGGGCGGCGTGCCCCTCGCGCACCGGGCCAGCCACGGCGATGCAGGCGGCCATCGGCTTCTGACCCTGCAGGAAGGGCAGCAGGGCGTGCGCGAGGCCGGGGCCCCGGGAGGGCACCTGCCGTTGCTCGACGATGGTGGCGCCCTGGAACAGGGCCATCCGGCAGTTGGTCCCGCCTACATCAGCGGCGAGCACCAGGGGGACCGCCCCCTCGGCGTCGTGAGCCATCGAACACCCTCGGCAGATCGCATGCCAGGGTACCGCATCCGGTCAGGGCGCGGCCAGCGTGGGCGGCTGGGGCAGCTCCAGCGTCCGGACGAGGAGCCGGAGGGTCCGCAGGCGGCGCTGGAGGGCGCGGGTGCGGCGCATCCGGGGCACGAGCACCCCCATGACGGGCAGCCAGAGGGCCCCCGCGAGCAGCAGCCACCACGTCGCCGAGGACACCGTCGGCGGCAGCAGCGCCGTGCACAGCGCCATGACCACCAGCAACCCGGCGCCGAAGCCGGCGATGGCGGACAGGGCCGTGCTGTCGGTGGTCGCCTGGGGGGAGGTCGCCGAGAGCATGACCCGGGCGCCCTCGGGGGCGGGCTCGACCCGGCCGTGGATCGAGGCCTCCCCGCGCTCGCGGACCTCAAAGTCCCGCCCGTCGGCCCGCACCCAGCAGGCCAGCCCCGTCACCCGAGGGGGCGGGTTGAAGGTGGTGGCCATCTTGAGCCGCTGGATCACCTCGTCCTGGGTGATGGGGACCTGCAGCGTCAGGGACGGTGGTTCACGCATGGCCGGCACAATCTGCCATGTTCTGGCCGATCCCGCACGTCCGAGGGCGCTCTTCCGGGTCAGGACAGGGGGAAGTCGCCGGAATCACGGAGCGTGGGTTAGGGTGGACTTCATGTTGACGCGCCCCCTGCTGGTCGCCCTGATCACCGTCGCGCTCGCGGAACCCCCGCTGGAGCCCGACGCGCCAGCAGGCCCGGATCCGACCGCGATCCGTCAAGCCGAGTACATCCGCCTCTCCGACGAGCTGGCCCGCTACTTCCAGCGGCAGACCTGGGCCGGAGCCCAGCGGACCTTCGGCGAGCTGGAGGCCCTGGGCGTGCCGCTGGACTTCGAGGACTACCTCGCCGGCGCACACGCTGCCCGCCAGCTCGGGGAGATGAACCAGGTCTACGACCGGCTGACCCAAGCGGCCCGGCTCCAGCCGGATCGCGAGGTCGTCGACTGGCTGTGGTCCATCGACCAGTCCTACGGGCAGGTGGCGCTGCGCACCGAGCCGGCGCGGGGCAACTCCCTCGACGTGTCGGCCATGCCCTTCGCGCCTGACCAGCGCTCCTGCGTGGAGACGGCCCGGGGCCGGGTCGCCGAGACCGGCGCCTACGTGGGCCTGCTGCCCGCCGGCGAGTACGTGTTCGGGGAGCAGGCCTTCACGGTCGCCCCGGGGCAGGTCCCCGTCGAGCTGACCGTGGCCCCGACGAAGGGTCGCAAGCCGCGAGATCGCTGAGCTACACTCGCGGACACACGGCTCTCCGGAGGCTCCCTGTGACGTCCGCACTCCTGCTGCTGGCCCTCGGCGGCGAGGCCCAGGCCGCCCCCTACATGTGGGGCATCGGCCCCTCCGTCTCCACGCTGCTGTTCCCCATCCGCTACCCCGGCCAGTTCCCCACCGCGCTCGCCGACACCGCGTTCGACCACAGCGGCGTGCGAGCGGACGTGCAGCTCGCCGGGCACGGGGTGCTCTACATCGACCAGGACTCCCGGCTGGGCGCCCACGGGGGCTTCGGCTTCGGCTCGGGGTGGACCACCCGCTGGTTCGACCTCAACTACGAGCGCATCTTCCTGTCGGACTCGGGCTTCCACATGCTGGGGGGCCTGGGGCTGGGCATGGGGGGCAACACCTTCACCGACGACCAGGCCGACCGCCTGGAGATCACCTTCTTCCTGGGGCGGGTGCAGGTCGGCGGCATCTACCGGGACAAGACCCGGGCCTACGAGCTGGACATCTTCGCCCAGTACCAGCTCGGCGCCGAGCACCGCTACACCCCCGCCGCCGAGACCGAGCCCGAGGTCATCAAGGGCCGGGGCTCCCGGTACGGCTCGGTGGGCGCCGAGGTGACGGTGTTCTTCGGGGACTTCACGCCGCCGAAGAAGGGGGGTGGCAAGAAGGGCGGCAAGCAGGGCGGCAAGGGCAAGGGTCGCTGAGTGTCGGCCCCGCCCATCGCCCAGGGGGACCTCTACTGGATCCCCGCGGAGGCCCTGCGCCCCAGCGTGCCCGGGGAGCCTCACCCCTACCTCGTCCTCCAGGAGGACGTGCTCAACCGCAGCCGCATCCCCACGCTGGTGGTCTGCGGGCTCAGCTCCCAGCTCCGCCGGGCCGGCGAGCCGGGCAACGTGCTGCTGGAGCCCGAGGAGGGGGGGCTCCCCAGGCGCAGCGTCGTGGTGGTGTCCCAGGTGTGCGTGGTCGAGAAGGCCGATCTGGGGCCCCGGATCGGCTGCCTGTCCCCGGCGCGGGTCACCCAGGTGCTCGACGGTCTGCGGTTCCAGCAGCGCTTCGCCGAGCGCCCGCGCGCGTCATGAGGGTCCTCCACCTGGTCGACCGGCTGTCCCCGCGCGGCGGCGCGGACCACCACCTCCGGGATCTGCTGCTGGAGCAGCGGAGGCGCCACCGCCTCCACGTCGCCTTCGGCCGGGTGGAGCCCGGGGGGCGGCTGCCCGCCGGGGTTCACGGGCACCGGGTCAAGGGCCTCGCCCACCCGGTGGACGGCGGTCGCGGCCTCTACGTCCTGGAGCAGCTCCTGCCAGGGTTTGATATTGTGCATTTGCACAATATCATGAACCCCTCCGCCATCGCGATGGCGGTGGCCACCGGCCGCGCGGTCGCGACCATCCAGGATCACCGGGTGTTCTGCCCCGGGCCGGGCCGCACCCTGCCCAGCGGCGCCGCCTGCGACCGGCCCATGTCCGAGGCCGCCTGCGCCGCCTGCCTGCCCGACGACGACTACCGCCGCCGCACCCTCGCCGTGACCCGGGCCCGGCGGGACGCCCTGCAGGGGGCGCGGCTCATCGCGCTGTCCCGCTACATGGCCGACGCCCTGGACCAGGCCGGCCTGCCCGGCGCGGCGGTCATCCCCCCCTGGGTGGAGGTCGCCGCGCCCCGCGCCGCGCCCGGCCGGGGCTTCGTGCTGGGCGGGCGGCTGGTGGCCCACAAGGATCCGCTGCTGTCCTGGCGGGCCTGGCGCCGCGCCGGGGTGGACCACCCCCTCGTCGTGGCCGGGGCCGGCCCGCTGGAGCCCGCGCTGGAGGGCGCCGATCGCCGGGGCTGGCTGCAGCGCCCCCGGCTCCGCGAGGCCCTGCGCGGCGCCCGCGCGCTGCTGTTCTGCCCCCGCTGGCAGGAGCCCTTCGGCATCCTGGGGGTCGAGGCCCTGGCCGAGGGCACCCCGGTCATCGCCGCCCGTGTCGGCGGGGTGGGGGACTGGGCGGACGCGGGCGTGATCGAGGTCCCCCCGGGCGACGAGGCTGCCCTCGCCGAGGCCATCCGCGCCCTCGCCGACGACCCCGCGCGGGCGCTGGCCCTGGGCGAGGCGGGCCGCCGGCTCGTCGCCGAGCGCTTCTCCAAGGCGCCGCTGCTCGCCCGGATCGAGGCCGTCTACGGGGCCGCCCGGCTCACAGCTCGGTGACCCGCAGCAGCGCGGCGATCTGCGCCCGCAGCCGCGCGACGTCCTGCTCGTAGAACACCGCCCGCCGGGCCCGGCGGGCCTGGTGCTTGCGGAACGCCAGGGTCGTCGCCGCCCGCACATAGGCGTGGTGGTCCACGCCCCGGGGCAGCCAGGCCCGCCCGCTCCGCCGCAGGTAGGACGCCAGGATCGGCACATGCTCCGCCGGAAGTCGGCCGGCGGCGGCCTCGTCGTCCAGCTCCCGGCGGATGGTGCTGCGCTCGTCCAGCAGGCAGAGCTGCAGGATCACGAACAGCAGGAAGAACTCCACCGGGAAGACCAGGAAGTTCACCGCGGTGAGCGCGCCGCCGGTCCCGGCCAGCCCGTCGATGGTCAGCAGCCCGTTCCACAGCCCGTGGATGGCCATCGCCGCGCCGAACGCCGCCGGGATGGCCACCAGGCGCACCGACCAGGGCCGGAACTTCGCGAAGCCCAGCGCCGCCCCCACCACCGAGCTGGCAGCCGCGTGCATCAACGCCGAGTACAGGGTGCGGACGACCACGGTGATCCCCCACACCGCCACGTCCCCGGTCATGGACACGCCCACGAAGTACATGAAGTTCTCGGTCATCCCGAAGCCGAGGCCGGTGGCCGCGCCGTACACGAAGCCGTCGGTCGTGTTGTCGAAGTGCCGCGAGAACCACAGGGCGAACAGGACGACGGCCTTGCCGGGCTCCTCGATGAGCGGGGCGACCACCATCGTGCCCACTGCGTCCGCGACGTCGGGCTCCAGCAGCCAGTTCAGGGGCAGCATCGCGATGGCCGAGCCGATCAGCGCCGTGGTGATGCCCCCGACCGCGCCCCAGGCGAAGGTCAGCCCGACCAGCCAGAACGGCTCCCGATCGTAGCGATCCAGCCACCACATGAGCACGAGGAAGCCCAGGATGGGCACGACCGCGAAGAACATCGACAGCGTGGTGAGGACCAGGGCCATCCGCCGTCCGGGAAGGGGTGCGACGTCACCGGGCCTGAGGATACACTGAGGCCATCAAGAGAGTCCCATCTCCACGGAGTCATCCATGGGCATCCGCAGCCGCATCAAGAAGGTCATCCTCCCCATCATCGGCAGCGGGAGCCGCTCCGAGCCCATCCGGGACGTGAGCCCCCGCCCCGCCCCCGCCAACCGGTGGACCGAGCCCGAAGAAGAGGAGGAGGAGCAGAGCCCCCGGGGCGACCGCCCGGTCCAGGAGTGGCTGCCCGAGGTGGTCGCCGCCCACGGCGTCGTGCTGTTCATGAAGGGCAGCCCCAGCGCCCCCCAGTGCGGCTTCTCGGCGAACGCGGCGGGCATCCTGTCCAGCTACGGCAAGCCCTTCCACCACGTCAACGTGCTCGCCGACCCCGACATCCGTCAGGGCATCAAGGAGTTCTCCGACTGGCCCACCATCCCGCAGGTCTACATCGGCGGCGAGTTCGTGGGCGGCTCGGACATCCTCACCGAGATGCACAACAACGGCGAGCTGAAGGAGCTGCTGGACGGCCTGGGCGAGGGGTAGTCAGACGATCCGCCCCCCGGCCTCGCCGGCCCCCGGCCCCAGCGCGATTCGAACGTCCGTGTGCTCGATGAACACGGGGTTATGGGCGATCGCGATGATGGTCGCGCCCTCGTCCGCGAGGCGGTGGAGCAGGCGCAGCAGCCCGGCGACGTCCCTGGGGTGCAGGCCCACGCAGGGCTCATCCAGGATGTAGACGCTGCCGGCGAGGTCCGTCGCGCCGCCGGCCAGGTCCCGCGCGAGGCGGAGGCGCTGGGACTCGCCGCCGCTCAGGGTGCCGGTGGGCTGCCCCAGCGGCACGTAGCCCAGCCCGACGTCCTCCAGCAGGCGCAGCACGCCGTCCAGGCGCCGGTGCCCGGAGAGCTGGCGGCGGGCCTGGGTGATGGGCAGCGCGAGCAGCTCGGCGAGATCGAGCCCCCGGTAGCGCACCCGCAGGGTGGCCCGGTCGAAGCGCCGGCCCTCGCACACCGGGCAGGGCACCACGACGTCCGGCAGGAAGCCCAGCTCCACCGCCTGGGTCCCGCTGCCCCGGCAGGCCTCGCAGCGTCCGCCGCGGGAGGTCAGGGAGAAGTGCCCGGCGGTGAAGCCGGCCAGCTTCGCCTCCTTCGTCCGGGCGTACAGCTCGCGGATGAGCGGCCAGGCCCCTGCGTAGCTGGCCACCAGGGAGCGCCCCCCGCCGCCCACGCCGCGGGGCTCCACCAGCACCACCCGCGCCACCGCCTCCGCGCCCTCCAGCCGGTCGAAGGGCAGGGGCGGGGGGAGCCGCTGGCCGGTGAGGGCGCGGTGCAGCGTGTCCAACACCAGGCTGGACTTGCCCGCGCCGCCCGGCCCGGTGACCGC
This sequence comes from Alphaproteobacteria bacterium, assembly GCA_020632795.1. Taxonomy (GTDB): domain Bacteria; phylum Myxococcota_A; class UBA796; order UBA796; family CAJQPC01; genus JACKEV01. The sequence continues at coordinate 207,012 of JACKEV010000011.1, read as the reverse complement.
GGTGAGCGCGCCCATCGGGAAGGCCGCGTCGACGCCCTGCAGGTTGTGGCCCCGCGCGCCGAGGAGGCGGAGCCAGCGGGTCGGCTGTCGCGGGGGCGAGGGCTCCGGCGCCTCCTGGCCGGACAGCCAGCGCCCGGTGGGGGTGTCGGCCTCCCGAAGGGCCGCGGGCGGGCCCTGGAAGATGACGCGCCCGCCCTCGGCGCCGGCCCCCGGGCCGAACTCGACGCACAGGTCCGCCGCCGCGATGAGCTGGGGCTCGTGCTCCACCACCAGCACGGTGTTGCCGGCGTCCCGCAGCTCGCCCAGCAGCGCGGCGAACGGGGGCACCTCGGCCTCGGAGAGCCCGGCGGTGGGCTCGTCCAGCACGTAGAGCACCCCGGAGAGCGCCGCCCCGGCCAGCTCGGCCAGGCGCAGGCGCCGCAGCTCCCCGGGGGAGAGGGTGGCCCCGCTGCGGTCCATCGTCAGGTGGCCCAGGCCGCAGCGGAGCAGCATGTCCAGGCGGCGGTCCAACTCCTCGACCGCCGGGGCCAGGGTGGGGCTGCGGGGGGAATCGCGGAGCCAGGGGGCCAGGCGGGTGAGCGGCCAGGACGCCAGCTCGGCCAGGCCCACCCCGTCCAGCCGGAACGCGCGGGCGTCGGGCCCCAGGCGGCTGCCGTCGCAGTCGGGGCAGGCGGCGTGGCCACCCCGGCGCTCCTTGCCCTTCACCGCGGCCAGGGCCCCATCGAAGCGAACGGCGTAGCGCCCCTCCGGGTCCTCGGCCGCCGGGCGCAGGCGCACCGGCTCGGGCAGGCCCTCCAGGATGGCGCGCTGCTGGGCGGCGTTCAGCTCGGCCCAGGGGGTGTCGAGGTCGACTTCCAGAGCATCGGCGAGGGCCTCGAACAGCCCGGCGCCCAAGCGGTCCGACCCGTCCAGGATGCCGATGACCGCGCCCTCACGGAGGGACGCCTGCGGATCGACCACCAGGGCGTCGGCGTCCGGGAGGGTCCCCAGCCCGCCGCAGCGGCGGCAGGCGCCCTTCGGCGCGTTGAACGACAGCAGCGCGGGCTCGGGGCGGGGGCGGGAGGCCCGGCAGGTGCCGCACCAGGGGACCTCGGCCCAGGTCTCCACCGCGTCGTCCACCAGGGTCAGCAGGCGCCCCCGGCCATAGCGCAGCGCGCTGCGGATGGCCTCGGCCAGCCGGGGCTCCCGGTCCGGTGCGGTGCGGATTCGGTCGATGACCAGCTCGATGTCGTGGGGGCGGCGCGCGTCGAGCACCGGGGCCTCGTCCAGCCGGTGGAGCTGCCCGTCGATGCGCACCCGGGCGAAGCCCTCCCCCTGGAGGCCCTCCAGCAGCGCCCCGTGGCCGCCCTTCTGCTGGTCCACCAGCGGCGCCAGCACGATGAGCCGGCGTCCCTCGGGCAGGGCGAGCAGGCCCGCCAGGATCTCGTCGGCGCTCATCGACCGCAGCGCCGCGTCGCACACCGGGCAGCGCTGCACGCCGTCCCGCAGCATCAGCAGCGAGACCAGCGCCTGGAGGTCGGTGAGGGTGCCCACCGTCGCGCGGGGCCCGGGGGAGCGGCCCACGTCCTGGCCCACCGCCACGGTGGGCGGCAGGCCGGTGAGGGTGTCGAAGCGCGGGCGGGCGCGGGGGTCCAGCAGGCCGCGGGTGCGGCTGCCCAGGGTCTCGGCCAGCCGGCGGCGGGCCTCCTGGTGCAGGGTGTCGAAGGCCAGCGAGCTCTTGCCCGAGCCGCTGACCCCCACGAAGACGATGAGCGCGCCGCGCGGCAGGTCGAGGTCCACCCGCCGCAGGTTGTTCTCGGCCGCGCCTCGGAGGATGATCGCGTCGGAGGGCATGCGGATCTATACCTCCAGCGTCACCCAGCGGCCCTGCCACACCGCCGCCACCTTCAGCGCGACCTTCGCATACGTGCTGAGGTTGACCGCCCACCAGATGCCCGCCGCGCCCAGCCCGACGGGGAAGGCCAGCGCCCAGGCCAGCGGCACCCGGGCGAGGTTGAGCGGCACGCTGATCAGGAACAGCGTCCGGCTGTCCCCCGCCCCCCCCAGCACGCCCTCGGTGAGCGACTCGTAGGCCACGAAGAGCTGCGACCAGGCCAGGACCGCCGCGTACTCGGTGGCCCGCTCGTGGACCAGGGGGTCCTCGGTGAACAGGCCGGTGAGCCAGGGGCCGCCGAACAGGAACGCCGCCCAGGCGACGATCCCGGCGGCCGTCAACAGCGGGAAGGCCAGGCGCACCGCGGCCCAGGCACGCTCGGGCTGCCCGGCCCCCAGCGCGCGCCCGACGATGGAGCTGACCGCCAGCGAGAGGCCATGGAACGCCGGCCAGGTGACCCCCTCCAGGGCGGAGAAGCCGATGCCCAGGGCCGCGTTGACCTCAGGGCCCAGCGGGGAGACCGAGGTGCGCAGCATGGCCTGGTACACCACCGCGAAGATGAGCGTGCCCGCCGAGAGCGGGGCGCCGATGCGGAAGATCCGTCGAAGGCTCGGGCCCGGGCGCGCGTCGGCCCAGCCCAGGCCCGTCTCCCCGATCAGCAGCCAGCCCCCCAGCCCCGTGGACAGGGCGCGGGAGAGGTTCGACGCCAGGGCCGCGCCGGCGATGCCCAGGTCCAGGCCCGGCACCCCGGCGATCTCCGGGTAGATGAACAGCGGCGTCAGGACCACGTTCGCGGCCAGGCAGAGGCCCTGGAGCAGCATCGGGGTCCGGGTGTTCCCCATCGCGATGAAGCTGGAGTCCACCAGCGGGGTCAGGGCCAGGGGCGGCAGGGTGAGGCAGAGCGAGCCGAGGTAGCGGTGGAAGTCGGCGGCGGTCTCCCCGGAGAGCCCGAGCGTCGCGCCGATGGCCCCGGCGCCCGCGAGGCCCGCCGCCATCAGCCCGGCGGTGATGAGCAGGGTGGCGGCGAGGGCGCTGCCCAGCACCGCGCGGCGCCCGGCTGCGTCTCCGGCCCCGGTCGCCCGCGCGATCAGCGGCGCGGCCCCCAGCGCGGGCAGCTCGAAGGCCGCTAACATCGCGATGACCACGAAGACCGAGGACCCGATGGCGGCCTGGGCCTCGGTCGATACCCACTGGATCCAGAGCTGGTCCACCGAGCGGAACGCGAAGGTCAGCACGGCGAAGACCATGCTGGGCACCGCCAGCCGCAGCAGCTCTCGGACGGTGAGCGGGGGCATGGGGGGCCGCCGATGGGATAGGGGAGGGTTGATGCGCCGCGAGGACCCCAGCGCCATAACCCTGACCGTGGACCCGGGCCCCGACGCGCGGGCCGCCGCGCTGGGGACCGGGATGGGCTGCCTCTCCATGCTGCTGGTGGGGCTCATGGTGGCTCCGTTCGCCAGCCTGCTGGCCGCGGTCCTGGGGGGCCCCGAGCAGGCCTGGGCGCTGGCGGCCGCCCTGCCGCTGCAGGCGCTCTTCCTGGTGGCCCTGGCCGCAGCCCTCGCGGGGGCGCCGTGGTCGGAGCACCTGGGCCTGCGCCGGGCCGCGCGCTGGCCCCTCGTGCTGCTCGTGCTGCCGGCGGGGGCCCTCGCGGACGCCGCGGTGGAGGCCACGCGCTGGCTCGCCCCCTGGGCCGAGCTGGGCGCGATGGGGGACCTCGCCGAGGCGATCAACGCAGGCGGGCTGGTGGGGCCGCTCGCCGCAGTGGGCGCGGTGGTGTTCGCGCCGCTGGGCGAGGAGCTGCTGTTCCGCGGGCTGATCCTCGCGGGCCTCCGCCACGCGGTGGGCGATCTCGCCGCTGTGGTCGGCAGCGCGGCGATTTTCGGCCTCTACCACGTCGACCCGGTGCACGCGATCGGGGCCGGGGTGCTGGGCCTCTGGCTGGGCTGGCTCCGGCTGCGCACCGGCTCGCTGATCCCCTGCGTCGTGGCCCACATGGTGAACAACGGCCTGTGGGTCGCGGTGACCTGGTGGCTGCCGGAGCCCCCGGTCCTGGGGCCCTTTGTGGTAACAGGCTGCGTGGCAGCGGTGTTCGCGCCAGCGCTCGTGTCGCGCTTTGTGACAGAACGGTGAAGGAAATCTGACGACCCTGTCAGCCTTTTTCTTGCCGACGGACAGATCCGGGGACATGATGTGATCAGCGGAGCCTTCCGCTGGGGCTTCGCCGGAGGACACCATGATCGGCATCCCCATCGGTTGGGCCTACGGGCACGTCATGGAGTGGGCGCTCCACAAGGGGCTTCATCGCTTCGGGAAGAAGCGGGAGCAGAGGTTCTCCTTCCACTTCCACGATCACCACGCGGCCTCGCGCCGCGACGGCTTCCATGACCGCATGTACGAGGACTCCGTCCTCCAATGGAACGCGGCGGGCAAGGAGGCCGTGTACCTGGGCCTCACCCTGGCGGCGCACCTGCCGCTCGCGACGGTGGCCCCCTTCTTCACGGCCACGGTCGTCGCCTCGGGCGTGCAGTACTACCTGGTCCACAAGCGCTCCCACCTGGACCCGGATTGGGCTCGCGAGCACGTGCCGTGGCACTACGACCACCACATGGGCGCGAACCAGCACGCCAACTGGGGCGTGCGCTCCGACTGGGTCGATCGCGTGATGGGCACGCGGGAGCCCTACATCGGCACCGAGCGCGAGGCGCGGGACAACGCCCGCCGGGCGGCCCGCGAGGCCGCGCGAGAGGAGACGCGCGAGGGGGCTGCGTAGCGTTACATTCGGCGCATGAGCGCCTTCGACCCCGACGCCCCCGCCTCCCTCGACGACGGGCTGTACGGGCTGGGCGATGACCCCGAGACCGCTGGCGTCGTGGTCATCCCTGTGCCTGTCCAGGCCACCACCTCCTACCGGCGGGGCACCCGCGACGGCCCGGAGGCCGTGCTCGCCGCCTCCCTGCAGGTCGACCTGACCGATCGCGAGTGCGGGGACGCCTGGCGCGGGGGCATCGCGATGGTCCCGCTGGCGGACTGCCCGGTCGCGGCGTGGGATCGCGCCGTCGAGGCCGACGCCCTGGCGGTCATCGCTGCCGGCGGCGCCACCCCGGCCCTGGCCGCCGAGGTGCTCCGGGTCGACGCCTTCGGCGAGCAGGTCAACGCCTGGGTCTACCGGTACGCCGTCGCCGCGCTGGCCCGGGGCGCCGTCCCCGCGGTGCTGGGCGGCGACCACAGCGCCCCCTTCGGCAACCTTCAAGCGGTGGCCGAGGCCCACAAGGGGGTGGGGGTGCTGCACGTCGACGCCCACGCCGACCTGCGCCCCGCCTACGAAGGCTTCCGCTGGTCCCACGCCTCCATCTTCTACAACGCGGTCACCCGACTGGAGGGCCTCGGCCCCCTGGTGCAGGTCGCGGTGCGGGACTTCGGGCAGGTCGAGCTGGACCTGATCCGCGCCCGCGCCGACGTCCACACCTTCTTCGACGCGGACCTCGCCTGGCAGCTCGCCGGGGGCGCGCCCTGGCGGCGGCTGGTCGAGCGCATCCTCGAGCCGCTGCCCCCGGAGGTGTACGTCAGCGTCGACATCGACGGGCTCGACCCGGCCCTCTGTCCGAACACCGGCACGCCGGTCCCGGGGGGCCTGAGCTGGCACCAGCTCGCCGTGCTGCTGCGCGCGCTGGTGGAGTCGGGGCGTCGGATCGTCGGCTTCGACCTGTGCGAGGTCGCCCCTGGGGACGTCGACGCCCTGGTGGGCGCGCGGGTTCTTTACAAGCTCGCCAACTGGGCGCTGGTCAGCCAGCGCGGTTGACCGGGTATGCTGGGGGGCAGATGCTGCTCCTCCCCTTCACCCTGCTCGGGTGCGGAGGGCCCTCCCTCCGAGCGCCCGAGATCCGTGTGCTGGACGCCGCGCCGACGGTGGTCGAGGTCCGGTGGCCGGCGGACGGGGAGGACGAGGCCTGGGTGGACTTCGACGGCGGCCGGGCCCCGGCGGCCCTCGACGACGAGGGCTGGTGGCGCGCCATGCTCCTGGGCCTGACCCAGAACGCCGACGTCACCCTCACCGCCGCCACCCGCGCGGGGGACCGCGTCCGAGAGGGGCAGGCGCAGGGGGTCACCACGGGCCTGTTCCCGGCGGGGCTGCCCACGATGGTGGTCTCCGGCGATCCCGGTCCGCTGGACGGCCGCTTCCTGCTGGGCTCCCTCGCCGGGGAGCACGCCGCGGTGGTCATCCTCAACGCCGAGGGCGAGCTGGTGTGGGCGCGGGTGATCCCGGAAGGCTACGCCTCGCCCCAGGCCCGCCTCGCCCTCGGGGGCGGCGCGGTCGTCCACAACGTCGTCGACGTCGGTCGAATGGACGACGTCGGCGCGCTGAACTGGGTGGGCTTCGACGGGGAGGTCCAGCGCGCGCTGGAGACGCCCGGCGCCCACCACACCTTCGCCGAGCAGGCGCCGGGCGAGGTCGGCTACCTGGCGGTGGACGTGCGCACCGACGACCAGGGGGCGGGCGTGGTGGGCGACGCCCTCGTCGAGGTCGACGCCGACGGGCAGACCACCACGGTGTTCTCCACCTGGGACCAGTGGCCGGTGCGCTACCGGCCGCAGCCCCTGTTCTTCCCGCAGGGCTACGACTGGACCCACGGCAACGCCCTGGAGTACGTGCCCGAGCGGGACGCCTGGCTGGCGTGCTTCGGCAACATCGACACCATCGCCGAGATGAGCCGGGCGGACGGCGCGGTGGACTTCGTCATCGGCGCCGAGGGGGACTACGTCTTCGAGCCCCCCGAGAGCGCCATTGACTTCCCCCACGCGCCCCTCTGGCTCGACGAGCGGCGCCTGGTGGTCTTCGACTCCGGCGAGGAGGGCGGGCGCCCCGCGCAGGTGACCATCTTCGACATCGACCGGGACAGCGGCGTGGCCAACGTCGAGCACCTCATCCGGGAGGGCCTGCCGGTCAACGCGCTGGGCAGCGCCGTGCCCGTGGGGGACGACCACCTCCTCATCAGCTGGGGCAGCGACGGCGTCGCCGGGCTCTACACCCTGGAGGGGGACGCCGTCTGGGACCTGAAGGTGCAGGCCGGCGGATTCTTCGCCCGGCTGGAGGTCATCGACGACCTCTACGGCGCGCCCTGAGCGAGGGTCACCGTGCCGGCGGACACGTCCACGATCACCCCCTCCAGAGGTCCCTCGGCGGGCAGGGGTACGGTCTTGTGGCTCAGGTCCACCCGACCGTCGTCGGCGCTGGGGCCGTCGCCGGTGACGTCGTCGTACACCAGGAAGCCCACCTCGCCCTTGGCGCGGGGCATCATCAGCTCGAACGGGCCAGGGCGCTCCAACAGCGAGGCGCCCAGCATCTCGGGCTGGCCGCTCTGGCCGATGCGCACCACGTCGAGCTGGATGCGCTGCCCCTTGAAGGAGGGCATCACCAGCTCGCCGCGCAGGGCCATCTCCTCCTCCTGGATGTCCCGCTTGGGCGCGGCTGGGCCGTCGCTCCGGGGGCCCTCGCCGCCCCGCCCGCCGTCGCCGAAGGTGAACGTGTCGGTGTAGGTGGGCATGGCCTCGCCGTTGCCTTCGCCCATGACGGGCGCGCCGGTCTCGGCCCAGGGGCGCAGCGCCTCGGCGATGGCCTCGGCGATGATCCGGTGGCCCAGGGCGGTGGGGTGCATCTCGTCGATGAACAGGTCATCCTTGCCCTTCTGCGTGGCGCGGAAGAGCTGGGGGACCTCCACGATGGGCGCGCCGTGGCGGGCGGCGGTGTCCTTCATGACCTGCCGGTAGAGGGACCAGGCGGCGGGCTCGCGGCGGGGGCCGCGCATGTCGTCCTCGTTGGCGAGCATGACGAACAGCACCGCGGCGTCCCGGCGAAGGGCCTCCTGGACCATGCGCTCCAGGTTGGCGGCGTAGTCGTTGACCTCCACCCGGCGGCGGCCGATCTGGGTGCCGTCGCCCACCATCCAGCCGACCTTGCGGGCCTCCGCGTTGCTGCCCGAGGCCACCCGCACACGATATTTCAACACACGATAGAACGCCGAGGGCAGCAGCAGGTGGTGCAGCCGGGCCCGGGGGCCGTCCTCCCAGGTGGAGTAGGCGCTGAGCAGCTCCCGGTCCACGAAGGAGTCGAAGTTGTTGTCCGACCAGAGGTTGCCGACGATCAGCACGTCGGGCTCCAGGGCCCAGGCGCGCATGTCGAGCAGGTTGAGGGTCTGCCAGGTGGAGTAGCCCGGGATCGCGGCGTTCCACCCCTCGATCTTCGCCTCCTCGCCCCCCAGCAGCTCGGCGGCGACGTGCACGAAGAAGGCGTCGTCGGCCACCCGGAAGCCATAGACCGAGGAGTCCCCGGTGGCCAGCAGGCGGCGCACGCCGGGGGGCTTGGGGATGGTCGGCTCGGGGCCGCGCAGGCCCAGGCTGTTGATGTGGGCGGGGATGCCGTGTTCGACCCGGACCCCGGGGGCCTGCTCCCACAGGAGGTAGGGGTTGCCCTTGTGGGTGGGGGCGCCGTCCTCCGGCGGCGGCGGGGGCGCCTCCGCGGCGGCGAGGTCATCGGCGAAGAACAGGCGCGCGGACAGCTCGGCGATGGCGAAGCACATCACCAGGGTGATCCCGGCGAAGGCGAGCTTGCGCAGGCGGCTGGTGGGTGGGGGGGCGCTCACGGTTCTGCTGGCACTCTACTTCTTGCGGGAGCCCTGTGTGGCGCTGCTCGTGGCCGCGCCCTTCCTGGACGGGGTGGCGCCGCGGCGCGCCGTCTGCAGCGTAGCGTCTCCGGCCAGGAGGAGCGCGTCCCCCTGACCTTTCGCCTCGCGCACCACCACCGCCAGCTCCAGCCCGTCGACCCGGGAGCGCTCGGCGGCGGGCACGGCCTGGGCGGCGGCGTCCTGGATGGCGTCCAGGATCAGGCTCTGCCCCAGGGCGGCCAGGGGGTCGGCCAGCTCGGCGCCGTCGGACTTGTCGATCTCGCCGACGGCCTCGGGCTTGAAGGTGACGAGCTTGCCCTGCACCGCCAGCGCCCCCTCGATGCGGTAGTCGCGCCACCAGCCGTTGCCCTCGAGGCGCCACAGCCGGAGATCGAGGGTGAAGCGGTCGCCGTCGACGTCCAGGGCCGTGGGCTCGGCGTGCACGCCCATGGCGATCTCCCCCCGGTTGAAGGCCTCGCGCCGGGCGAAGTCCAGCAGGGTGGGCTCGGCGATGAGGGCCTGCCAGCCGCTGTCCGGCAGATCAGAGGTCTTCTTGAGGGCGCCCCCGTGCGCGGCGTTGGTCAGCACCTCGATCCGCAGGCCCTGCCCCTGGGGCAGCAGGCGCAGGTCGCGGACCACCAGATCGTCGCCGCCCAATTCGGCCACGGCGTAGGGGGGGACCTCGGCGATGAGCTGCTCCCCCCACTTCTCCAGGGCCTGATCGAGGTCCACCCGCAGGGTGTTGCCCTCGCCGATCTCCAACTCCACCCGGTCCACGGCGGTGGCGCGGGCCTCGATCCAGCGGGAGCTGCCGTCGGCGCGGGTCTCGAAGCGCAGGCTGGCCCGGATCTTCGCGGTGAACGGCAGGGTCTGCTTGAGGCTGCCGGCCTTGATCCGCGCGTCCCCCTTGAGGCGCGCGCGGAAGGTGATGCAGTCGTCGCAGTCGGCGTCCTCGACCAGCTCGATGCGCTGGACGGTCGCCGTCGGGGTCACCGTGGCCACCCGCCCGACCTCGACGGGCTCGACCTCGTGGGCCGCCTGGTTCAGCCCCGTCTCCAGCATGGCCGAGACCAGGGCCGGGGACAGGCTCAGGGAGACCTCGGGTTTCCAACTCCGGGGCACCGCCCCCGCGCCCTCCAGGGCGTAGTCCCGGTGGGTGTTGTACAGCGCGGTGACGTCCTCGGTGCAGGCGCTGAGCGCGAGCAGCGCGCAGAGCATGGGCCGCATCGTGATCCTCACTGGTGGCAGAGATGACCATACATGGTTTTCGCTCCTCGGCGGGTCCGTTGCCCGGTGACTCCTGGAGGGCTACGTCCACAACGGCGGTGCGACCGGCGCCGCCTGTGACCGCGCTGGAGGTGACCGTGGCCGAGGTGAGCCTGAGCACGCTGGACAAGGGAGACATCCACGAGCGCGCGGACGTCGGGCGCCAGCTCTCGCGCATCGGCGTGCCCGACCAGATCCCCAGGCTGCTCGACGCCGCCTGCGAAGACAAGAGCCCCGGCGTGCGCCTGTACGCCATCGGCGCGGCGGCCGACATCCTGTCCCGCTACCGCGTCGGCGCGTCCCGGGAGGGCCTGCCCGACGATCTCCGTCAGGAAATCCACACCCAGGTCCGCAGGATCGACCCCTCGGTCAACGCGGGGATGTTCTCGGTCCTGGCCACCCTGGGGCTGCCCCGCACCGTGAAGCCCATCCTGGTGGGCCTTCAGGACCCCCGCCTCGACGTGCGCACCGGGGCGGCCGTCGGCATGTTCCGCTACTGCATCTCCTGGGCCGCCCACGGCGACCAGGAGGTGCGCGCCCGGGGCGTCGCCCTGCTCAGCGATCCCAAGGTGCGCCCCGACGTCCGGGCGCACCTGGTGCGCATCTGCGCCTACTGCGGCTGGACCGAGGCCCGCCCGGTGATGGAGCGCTTCCTCCTCCGCGAGGATCAGGTCCGCGACGCCGCCGAGCAGGCGCTGGCCTGGCTCGACGCCATCACCACCGCCAACACCCTCGGCGGCCTGTGGTGGTCTGACGGCGCGGACGCCGGGGAGATTCGATCCGCGCCGCCCCCGCGCACCTGGCTGCTCCTGGGCGAAGGCGTGGCGATCAGCGGCGAGCCCGGCGCGTTCCGCGCGAAGGGCGCGTGGGAGGCCCCCGCGGCGGACGCCCTCAAGCTGGGCACCGAGCGCTGGTCCCTGCGCCGCATGATCCTTGCCCCCCCCGGCCGAGGCGAGGAGCGGGACCAGGCCTTCCAGCACAACGGCCGCACCTGGTACCGGGCGACGGCGGTCGACATCCTGGAGTTGGCCGAAGGCGTCGCGGACCAGGGCTTCGGCGCGCTGCCCGAGGCGGCGGTGCCCGCCCTGGTCGACCCCATCCTGGCCGGTCTGCCCGACAAAGCCGAGTCCGGCCGCCTCGCGGCCCGGATCGAGCTGATCGCGGGGCTCGCCGAGCAGGCGGTCGCCCGCCTGGAGGAGATCGCCTCCAGCAAGAAGCCGGCGGTCGACATCTACTTCTGGCTGGGCGAGGCCCGCGCGGCGGCCGGGGACGCCGCGGGCGCCCGCGAGGCCTGGTCCGCCTACCTCAAGAAGGCCCCCAAGCGCGCCCCCTACTCCGACCTCGCCCAGGAGCGCCTGGGAGGGGAGCCATGACCCGCGGGGTCGTCCACACCCTGCAGATCGACTCCGCGCTCCTCCAGGGCAACCCCTGGGGCGACCCCGCGACCCGCGATCTCTACGTGTACACCCCGCCAGGCGCCCGGGGCCCTCTTCCGGCGGTGCTCGCCCTGGCCGGGTTCACCGGCTCGGGCGCGGGCTTCGTCAGCCGCAAGTGGCGCCAGGAGAGCCTGCCCGAGCGCCTCGACCGGCTCATCGCGGCGGGCATGCCGCCCGTGGTGGTGGTGATGCCTGACGCGCTGACCGCGCTGGGCGGCGCCCAGTACCTGGACTCCCCGGTCAACGGCCCCTACGCCCGCTACATCGTGGACGAGGTCCGCGCCTTCGTGGCCGAGCGCTTCGCGCTGACCGGCCGCTGGGGCATCACCGGAAAGTCCTCGGGGGCCTGGGCCGCCCTGACCCTGCCCACGCTCTTCCCCGGCGCCTTCCACGCCGTCGCGGCCCACTCCCCGGACGCGGCCTTCGACGTGGCCTACCCCCCCGACTTCCCCGGCGCGGTCGAGACGATCCGCGAGGCCGGGGGGCTGGAGGCCTGGCTCACCGACTTCCACAGCCGCCTCGACCTGCGCGGCCCCGACCACGCCGTGCTCAACCTGCTGGCCATGGCCTGCGCGTACTCCCCCGAGCCCGACCGCGCGCCCCTGCCCGCGGCCCTCCCGGTAGACCTGGACACCGGCGCGCTCGTGCCCGAGGTCTTCGCGCGCTGGCTGGCCTGGGATCCGGTCCATCGCCTGCCCGCCTGCGCCGACGCCCTGCGCGCCCTCGACGGCATCTGGCTGGACGTGGGCACCCGGGACGAGTTCCGCCTGCAGGTGGGCGCCCGCCTGGTCCACCGGGCCCTGAACGCCGCCAGCGTGCCCCACGACTACGCCGAGCACCGGGGCGGGCACTTCCGCCTCAACAGCCGCTTCGACCACTCGCTCCCCTGGCTCGCGCGCGTCCTCTCAGCGGACCAGGGGTAGGGTCGCCACGCCGGCCGCGTTTCGGGGCCACTGCCCTCGCTCCAGCACCGCCAGGATGCAGCCGGCGGCGGCCTCGGGGGCGCCCTGGATCTGCAGATCCTCGATGCGCCCGGCGGCATCGGTCTGCAGGAAGAGCCGGGCCTCGCCGGGGCCCCCGGGCCAGCGGGCGTGGCAGTCCGACAGGGGGCCCTGGAACGTGCGCCCCACGGAGAGCAGCCGCGCCGCCAGCTCAGGCGGCGCGTCGGGTCCCTCCAGAGCGCCCGGCGCGGAGACGTCGGGGGAGGGGGCTTCGGTGGTGGCGCGGAGCTGCTGCACCAGCTCCACCTCGGTCTTCGCCGCCAGCCGCCGCTTGCGCACGACGTACCCGGAGATCAACACGACGATGATCCCGAGGATGGCCGAGACATACAGCAGCGTTCGGGGAGAGCCGGGCATGCGGCCTGAAGGTCACCGGTTTCGGTGACCCGGTCAAGTTCAGACCGCCCGGGCGGTGACCCTGCGGACCGGCACGTTGGACACCAGCGCGATCTCGCCGCTGGTCTTCTCCAGCTTGAAGTCGACCGCGTCGCGGTCCACCTCGACGTAGCGGGCGATGACCTCGACGATCTCGGCCTTCATCGACTCGAGCTGCGCCGGGGTCAGGTCGACCTGATCGTGGACGAGCAGCAGCTTGAGGCGCGACTTGGCGTCCTCCTTGCTGCCGGACCGGCCGAAGATGCGGTTGATCATGTGCTTGATGTCGGACATCAGACCGCCCCCTTCACCGAGAGGCCCATCCAGCGCTTCACGTTGGCCCAGAAGCTGGACGGCTCCAGCGCGATGTAGGGGACCTCGGCCTCGCCGGAGATGCGGCGCGCGATGCGGCGGAACGCCTCGCCGACCACCGAGTCCTCGTCAAACGACACCGGCGCGCCCTTGTTGGCGGACACGATGATGTCCTCGTGATCGGGGATGATGCCGATCAGCGGGATGGCGAGGATCTCCAGGATGTCGTCCTTGTTGAGCATGTCGCCCCGGTCGACCATCTTCTGGCGGAAACGGTTGATGATCAGCTTGGGCTCGGGCAGCTCGGCGGCCTCGACCAGGCCGATGATGCGGTCGGCGTCCCGGATGGCGGAGACCTCCGGGGTGGTCACGATCAGCGCCCGGTCCGCGCCCGCGATGGAGTTGCGGAAGCCCTGCTCGATGCCCGCGGGGCAGTCGACCAGCACGTAGTCGAAGTCCTGCTTGAGCTGCTCGACCAGGTCCTTCATCTGCTCGGGGGAGACCGAGTTCTTGTCCCGGGTCTGCGCGGCGGGCAGCAAGAACAGGGTGTCGAGCCGCTTGTCGCGGATCAGCGCCTGCTTGAGCCGGCACTCGCCCTCGATGACGTGGACGAGGTCGTAGACGATGCGGTTCTCCAGGCCCAGGATGACGTCGAGGTTGCGCAGCCCGATGTCTGCGTCCACGACCGCGACCCGGTGACCCATGGAGGCCAGGGCGACGCCGAGGTTGGCTGAGGTCGTGGTCTTGCCGACCCCTCCCTTCCCCGAGGTGATGACGATGCACTCGCTCATGTGCGTACTCCTGTCAGCTCTGCTTCTGCGGGGACTGCCTGGTCTGCTCAGCGCGGCAAGCGGCCCTGGTAGGCCTCAATGACGATCTCCCCCCTGTCGACCCAGGCGATCTCGGGGGAGTAACCGTTGCGGGAGGTGGCGCGGTCCGGGCTGCCGGTGGGGAAGGCGATGTGCCGCCCGATCCGGAGCTGGGTGGGGCGCATCTCGAAGGCCATGATGACGGCGTTGTCGTCGCCGACGCTGCCGGCGTGGACCATGCCCTTCAGCGCGCCGAAGACGACGATGTTGCCGCCGGCCACCACCTCGGCGCCGGGGTTGACGTCGCCGAACACCAGCACGTCGCCCGAGAAGCGGACCTGCTGGCCGGAGCGCAGGCCCCGGTCGATGGTGATGACCTTCTGGGCGGCCTCGGTGACCGGCGCGTCGGGCTCGACCGAGGGGGCCGCGGGCGGCGGCTCGGACTCGACCACCGGCAGGGCGGGGGCGTCCTCCGGCGCGATGGCGGGGGCGTCGGCCTCGGGGCGGCGGGCGTAGATGCGCAGCTTCAGCTCGCGCTCGGCGAACCGCAGCAGGGACTCCTCGGTGCAGTACACGCCGGTGACCGAGACGCCGAACTCCTCCTTGAGGACGTGGACCAGGCGACGGAGGTCGAACAGGTCGATGCCCCGGTCGCCCAGGTCGAGCCGCGCGTCGCGGCCACGGAAGCGGTCGGGCGTGGCGGAGAAGGTCTCACGCACGGCGACCCGAAGCGCCTCGAACGAGGCCTTCGCGTCCAGGGTGACGACCAGGACGCCGTCAACGGCGGACAGGTCCAGGACCCCGCCCAGCTCGGGGACCTCGACAGCAGCGGCGATGGACATGGGACAGCTCGGCGGTAGGCGGGCAGCGGGAGCGGCGGCACGGCCGGGGGAGGTGGCCGAGCGGTCGCCGCTCGAGGAGGGAGGAAGGGGGTAGGGATGTGGAGCTTGCTCCGACCCTTACCGGTGTCTACCACGCTGGATCCACGCGGCGCAATAAAAATCTTTACACGTCAACAGAATTGTTGAGGCTTCACCGCAGGTCAAGTCCCCGGGATCTCGTTCAACAGGGAATCAACGCCGACAGTCCGGTGCAGGTCCATCAGGTCGGAGTAGCCGCCGACGTGGGCGTCCCCGATGAAGATCTGCGGCACGGTGCGCTGGCGGGTGCGCTCGCTGAGCCGGGCGCGGGCCTCGTGGTCGCCCGTGAGGTCGATCTCCTGGAAGGGGATGTTCCGGGCGGCGAAGAAGCGCTTGGCGGCGCTGCAGTAGCCGCAGGGGACCGCGGTGTAGATGACGACCTTGTTCATGGCGCACTCCGTATCCCTGCGCTGAACAGATGCCCACATCGGTTGATGGGTTCAGGCCCAAAGCAGCGCCGCCGCGCCCGGGGTGGGGGCGCGGCGGCGGAGGGGGCCGAGAGGGGGCTCAGTACCAGGTCGCCGGGTAGATGGTGACCGCGTCGTAGTCGTCCATGCGGTCGTAGGCGACGATGTCGATCTCGTAGCCGCCGTAGTAGCAGTCGAGGTTCGTGGAGTACTGCAGCCAGTCGGAGAACCAGTAGTAGGGGTCGGGGGTCTCGCGGTACAGGCGGAAGGTCTCGATGTGGTTGCCGTAGACGTCGTAGACGTCGGCCCAGACCTCGGCGACGTCCCCGGGGCCGTCGTCGTCGTAGACCTCGGCCTCGAACCACCAGATGAAGTCGCGGTAGCCGTCGTCCCAGTAGCAGCCGGAGGCGGCGGGGCCGATGGCGGGCAGGTAGTTGTAGACCGGGGCGGGCTCTTCGTAGTCGTTGTCGGCGACGACGACGCAGCCGGAGAGCAGGGTGGCGAGGGGGATGAGGCTCATCAGGGCGGGGGCGCGGGCCATGTCAGCTCCTCCGAAGGGGGTCGCTGGGGTGGACGCGGGGGGGGCGCGGGTCATTCAAAAAAACTTGCCCGCCTGGTGACGTCGGGTTGTATCCGGGGGTCATGCGACCCGACCGGACCCTCCAGACCCTCCAGCTCACTCAAGACGCCGTCGGCCCGGTGGCCCGCGGCCACCCCTGGGTCTACCGGGACGGGGTGCGCGGGCGCGCCCCCGTGGGCGCGGTGGTCGCCCTGGCCGACCCCCGGGGCGGTGCGGTGGGCTTCGGGCTGTTCGACGAAGGGGACATCGCCGTGCGCGTGCTCGGCCGCGAGCCGCAGCCGGTGCCGGCGGTGGTCGCGGAGCGGGTGCAGCGGGCGGACGCCCTGCGGGTGCGGCTCCTCGGCGCGGACACCGACGCGTACCGGGTGGTCAACGGCGCGGGGGACGGCCTGCCTGGCGTGGTGGTGGACCGATACGGCGCGCTGGCGGTGCTGCGGCTGTACAGCGCGGCCTGGGTGCCCTGGATGGACGCCCTGGTCGACGCGATCTCCGGCCTGGGCTGGGTGGAGACGGTGTTCCGTCGGCTCGGGGTGGCCCGGGTGGACGGCCAGGACGGCGGCGTGACCCTGCGCGGCCCCGAGGCCCCCCAGGTCGTGGTGGTCCAGGAGCACGGGCTGCGCTTCCTGGCGCGCCCCTGGGCGGGGCAGAAGACCGGGCTGTTCCTGGACCAGCGGGAGCACCGCCGCCGGGTGGGGGCGCTGGCCGCCGGCCGGCGGGTGCTCAACCTGTTCGCCTACAACGGGGGCTTCTCGGTGTACGCCGCCGCGGGCGGGGCAGCGCGGGTCGTCTCCGTGGACCTCGCCGCGCCGGCCCTGGAGGACGCCCGGGAGGCCTTCCGGCTCAACGGCCTGGACCCGGACCGGCATGGCTTTGAGGTGGCCGACGTGTTCCGGTGGCCCGCCCCCGGGCGGTTCGACCTCGTGGTCTGCGATCCCCCCAGCCTGACCCACGGGAAGCGCTCGGACGGGGCGGCCCGCAGCGCCTATCGGGACCTGGCCGGGCGGGTGGGCCCCTGGGTGACGGTGGACGGGCTCCTGGCCAGCGCCTCATGCACCGCGCGCCTGTCCATGGAGCGCTGGGAGGAGGCGGTGTGGACGGGGCTGCGGCGCAGCGGGCGGTGGTCGCTCCTGGAGCGGAGCGAGGCGCCCGCCGATCACCCCGTGGCCATCGGCCACCCCGAGGGACGATACCTGAAGTTCGCCCTGCTGCGGCGCCTGTCTGACGAACGCCGCCGTTGACGCGGGGGCGGTGTTGTGTCAATACAAGGAAGTCGAACCCTTACCCGGAGCGTTGCTCCGGGGATTTGTCATCACATCATCCATGACTTCGCCCCGTCGGGAGCAGAACCCGCTCGCTGACGGATTTCCTGCTTTCCTGGCCTCTGCTCGCAAGATCGTCGAGCGCGGCCCAGGCCAACCTGTTGCACCGCACCCGTCCGGGCGCCGGCCCCACCGGCTCCCAGGAGCACTGACCATGTTCGACCATACATCGGCGAACGAGAGGGCCCCCGGAACGGCGTCGCGGCGTCCGTCCGGAGTTTCGAGTGTCCTCGGAGATCATCGTCAACGCTACGGGGAGGGAGACCCGGGTCGCCCTGATCGAGAACAGCCAGCTCGCTGAGCTTCACATCGACCGGGGGCGTGACCGCGGCTTCGTCGGGAACGTCTACAAGGGAAAGGTCGTCCGGGTGCTCCCCGGCATGCAGGCGGCCTTTGTGGACTGCGGGTTGGAGCGCGCGGCGTTCCTGTATGTCGGCGACATCTACCCGGAGTTCCTCGATCTTCCCAACCGGGACGTCCCCGAGACGCCCGAGGCCACCGTCGTCGAGGAGGCCCCCCGGGCCCAGCCGCGCGCCGGTCAGCCTGCGATCCAGGACCTCCTCAAGGAGGGCCAGGAGATCGTCGTCCAGATCGCCAAGGACCCCATCGGCACCAAGGGCGCACGGCTGACCACCCACGTCACCCTGCCGGGCCGCTACATCGTGTTCATGCCCACCGTCGAGCATGTGGGCATCTCCCGCCGCATCGACCGGGACCGGGAGCGGCGGCGGCTGCGGGACTTCGTCGAGAAGCACCGCCCCAAGGGCGCGGGCTTCATCGTGCGCACCGTCTGTGCCAGCCAGCCCGAGGCCGTGCTCAAGCAGGACATGGACTACCTGCTGCGCACCTGGGACAAGATCCAGACCGCCGCCAAGGGCCGCAAGGCGCCCAGCCTGCTGCACGCCGACCACGGGCTGGTGGTGCGCTTCCTGCGGGACAACCTCACCGATGAGATCGACCGGGTGGTGGTGGACGACCGCGCGCTGTTCGACGACGTGCAGAGCTTCATGTCGGACTTCATGCCCGAGTTCAAGGAGCGGGTGCACCTGTACCGGGGCAAGGAGCCCGTGTTCGACGTCTACGGCGTGGAGACCGAGATCAACCGCTCCCTGGGGCGCAAGGTCTGGCTCAAGAGCGGGGGCTACCTGGTCATCGACCAGACCGAGGCCCTGACCGCCATCGACATCAACTCCGGCAAGTACGTGGGCAGCTCGTCGTTGGAGGAGACCACCACGAAGATCAACCTGGAGGCGGCGCGGGAGATCGTCTACCAGCTCCGGCTGCGGAACATCGGCGGCATCATCATCATCGACTTCATCGACATGGACAAGGAGGCCAACCGCGAGAAGGTCTACCGCGCCCTGGAGGAGGAGGCGAAGCGCGACAAGGCCCGCACCAACGTGCTCAAGATCTCGGAGCTGGGCCTGGTCGAGATGACCCGCAAGCGCGTCCAGGAGGACCTCACCCGGTTCCTCACGGAGGACTGCTACTACTGCAACGGCAACGGCATGCTGCGCAGCCGCGAGACGATCTGCTTCGACGTCTTCCGCGAGGCCCAGCGTGAGGCGGCCCGATCCAAGAAGGACACCATCTACATCAACGTCCACCCCCGCGTCGCGGACATGCTCTACGGCGAGGAGTTCGAGACGCTGGAGTCCGTGGAGCGGGACCTGAGCCGGCGGATGGTGGTGCGGGCGATGGGGCACTTCCACCTTGAACGCTTCGAGGTGTACTCCCGTTGATGAAGCAGGGCTTTGCCGGGCTCAAACGGGCGTTCATCACCGGGCTGCTGGTGGTGCTGCCCCTCGGCATCACCCTCTGGGTCCTCATCCGCGTGGCCTCCTTCATGGACGGCATGCTGGACGTGCTGCCGGCCTGGGCCCACCCCGAGATGCTGCTGGGGGTGCGGCTCCCCGGGCTCGGCATCCTGCTCACCCTGGTGCTGGTGCTCAGCGTGGGCGCGGGCATGCGCTACTACGCCATCAGCTCCGTGGTGGAGGCCTACGAGCGCCTGCTGGCCAAGGTGCCGGTGGCGTCGGGCATCTACCAGGGGTTCAAGCAGCTCTTCAACACCCTGTTCAGCCAACAGGGCATGCACTTCCGGCAGGTGGTGCTGGTGGAGTACCCCCGGCGGGGGGCCTGGGCGATCGCCTTCGTGACCGGCGACGTGGGCTTCCTGACCTCCGGGAGCGTGGCGCCGGACGCCCTGGTCAGCGTGTTCCTGCCCACAACGCCCAACCCCACCTCGGGGTTCTACCTGGTGGTCCCGGCGG
Source organism: Alphaproteobacteria bacterium (assembly GCA_020632795.1). Taxonomy (GTDB): domain Bacteria; phylum Myxococcota_A; class UBA796; order UBA796; family CAJQPC01; genus JACKEV01. The sequence goes on along the minus strand of JACKEV010000011.1, from coordinate 187,782 downwards.
CGGACCTGCGGGGGTTGGACGTGACGGTCGAGGAGGCCTTCAAGCTGATCATGTCGGCGGGCATCGTGCAGCCCGACACCCCCCGCGCCGTGAGCGCGGTGACGCTGGAGGCGCCGAGGGTCGACACCGCCGAGGCCGGTTGATGGGCGCGAAGGAGCGGCTGGAGGGCGAGCTGGAGGAGTTCGTCTACCGCGCGGACGACGGCGGCTGGTCGGTGGTGCGGCTCAAGCAGTCCGACGGCACGCTGGTGACGGCGGTGGGCTCGCTCGGGCACATCTCCGAGGGGGTGCACCTGGTGCTGGACGGCTACTGGAGCCGCCACAAGCGCTACGGGCGGCGGTTCAAGGCCGACAGCTACCTCGTGGAGAACCCCCAGACCCTGGAGGGGCTGGTCCGCTACCTCGCGGGGGATGAGGTCAAGGGCATGGGCGAGGAGCTGGCCCGCCGGACCGTCCAGCGCTTCGGCCTGGAGACCCTGCGCATCATGGAGAAGGAGCCCGAGCGGCTCAAGGAGGTCCAGGGCATCGGCCCCAAGCGCTTCGAGGAGATCGTCGGCCACTGGGAGCGGGACAAGGCGGGCCGCGAGCTGGCGGTGATGCTGCGGGGGCATGGGCTGGGCGCGGCGGTGGCCCGGCGCATCCTGGAGAGGTACGGCGCGGAGGCCATGAACGTGGTCACCCGGGAGCCCTACCGCATGGCCGGCGAGATCCCGGGCGTGGCCTTCAAGACCGCCGACGCCATCGCGCGCGCGTCAGGCATCCCCGTCGATGATCCCCGCCGCGCCGAGGCCGCCGTGGACTGGCTGCTCCGCGAGGCCGAGGGGCAGGGGCACTGCTTCCTGCCCTACGGCGAGCTGGTGCGGCGCGCGGCGGAGCTGGAGCTGCCCCCCGAGGCGGTGGCCGGGGCCGTGCACCGCCCCATCCTCCAGCGGACCCTGGTGCTGCGCCCGGCGGCCACCCCCGAGATGCAGCCGGTGTACCGCTCCCAGGTCGACCGCCGGGAGGACCGGGTGGCGAAGCGGGTGCTGGAGCGCTGCGCGGACCACTTCGCCGTGGACGGGGTGGGGTTGGCCGCCGAGCAGCGGGCGGGGCTGGAGCTGAACCCCGACCAGCGCCGGGCCGTGGAGGCGGCCCTCTCCCACCGGATCTGCGTCATCACCGGGGGGCCGGGCACGGGCAAGACCACCATCGTGAAGGTCATCATGGAGGCGGCCGGCCTGGCCAAGGAGCAGTGGTCCCTGGCCGCGCCCACCGGGCGGGCGGCGCGGCGCATGGCGGAGTCCTGCGGCAAGGACGGCCACACCCTCCACCGGCTGCTGGAGTACTCGATGCAGTCGCGCTCGTTCACCCGCAACCGGACCCGGCCCCTGGAGCTGGACGGCGTGCTGGTGGACGAGGCCTCGATGCTGGATCTGGCCCTGATGGACGCCCTGACCGAGGCGCTGCCGGCCAAGGCGCGGCTGGTGCTGGTGGGCGACGCCGACCAGCTCCCCTCGGTGGGGGCGGGGCAGGTGCTGCGGGACCTCATCGACTGCGGGGCGGTGCCGGTGGTGTCGCTGCACCAGGTGTACCGTCAGGCCGAGGGCTCGGGCATCATCCGCAACGCCCACCGGATCCTGCGGGGCGAGGTGCCCATCAGCGGCGAGCGGGAGCCGGACGCCCGCCGGGACTTCTTCATCGTGCCGCGCCGGGAGCCCGACGGCGTGACCGACGCCCTGATCCGGGTGCTCGACGAGCGGCTGCCCGAGCTGGGCTTCGCCCCCCTGAACGACGTGCAGGTGCTCACGCCGATGCGGCGCGGGCCGCTGGGTACCCGGGCCCTCAACGAGCTGCTGCAGGGGGTGCTCAACCCCGAGGGCGAGAAGATGAAGGCCGGCAACCGGCCCTTCCGGGTGGGCGATCGGGTCATCCAGGTGCGCAACGACTACGACAACGACATCTTCAACGGGGACGTCGGGCGGGTGACCGGCGCGGGGGTCTCCAGCCTGGAGGTGGACTTCGACGGGCGGCGGGTGGCGCTGATGGGTGAGCAGCTCGACCGGCTGGAGCTGGCCTACGCCATCTCCATCCACAAGAGCCAGGGCAGCGAGTACCGCGCGGTGGTCGTGCTGCTCCACAACACCCACTACGTGATGCTGCGGCGCAGCCTGCTGTACACGGCGGTCACCCGGGCGAAGGAGTTCTGCTGCGTCGTGGGCAACCCCTGGGCCGTGTCGCGCGCGGTGGCGGCGGCCGGGGGCGGGGAGCGCTGGACGGGGTTGGCCAGCCGGATCCAGGGCGAATAAGGTGACGTGTCTGCCCGGTCCCCGACCCCATGCCTCTCCTCCCCAAGCTCCCTGATGGTCGCGTCGACGCGAAGTCGTTGACCCTGGCCGAGCTGCAGGCCGCGATGGCGGAGTTGGAGAAGGGCTCGGGCCGGGCCCTGCGGGCCTACAAGCACATCTGGCAGCGCGGGGCCACCCGCTTCGCCGACATGGGGGGCATCGACAAGGCGTCCCGCCGCTGGATGGACGAGCGCTTCGGCATCCCCACCCTGGAGCCGGCCACCGTCCTGCACAGCCGCGACGGCACCCGCAAGTTCGTGTGGCGGTTGCACGACGGCCACCACATCGAGTCGGTGCTCATCCCCGACCCCGGCAACGAGGTCAGCCGCCCCCGTCTGACCCTGTGCATGTCCAGTCAGGTCGGCTGCGCGATGGCCTGCACCTTCTGCCTCACCGGCGACCTGGGCCTGACCCGCAACCTCACCCCCTCGGAGATCGCCGATCAGGCCCTCCAGGTCAGCCGCACGCTGGGCCCCGAAGAGCGCATCACCAACCTCGTGTTCATGGGCATGGGCGAGCCCCTGCACAACCTGACCCACCTCATCCGGGCCCTGGACATCCTGCTGGACGAGCACGCGCTGAACTACTCCCACCGCAAGGTCACCGTCTCCACGGTGGGTCTGGTCCCGCAGATGCAGAAGCTCGCCGCGGCCAGCCCGGTCAACCTCGCGGTCAGCCTGAACGCCACCACCGACGCCCAGCGTCGCCAGATCATGCCCATCACCCGGCGCTACTCCCTGGACGCGCTGATGGAGGGCTGCCGGGCCTTCCCGCTGCCCCACGCCAAGCGCATCACCTTCGAATACGTGATGATGGACGGCTTCAACTGCTCGATGGACGACGCCGAGCGGCTGGTGCAGCTCATGCGCGGGGTCAGGTCCAAGGTCAACCTCATCCCCTACAATGAGAACCCGAACCGGGACATCCTGCGGCCCTCGGACGCGCGGGTGAAGGCCTTCCAGCACCACCTGGTCTCCAACGGGATCTCGACCTCCATCCGGACCACCCGGGGCACGGACATCTCGGCGGCGTGCGGGCAGCTCGGCAAGGCCGCGCAGGGCCTTCGCATCCCCGAGGCCGCCTCGGTCTGATTGAACCCTTCCAGCACGGAGCAGCGATGAGCGCGCGCATCGGCGTAATCGGAGGCAGCGGCCTCTACGAGATCGAGGGCATGACGGACATCCGCGAGGAGCGGCTCACGACCCCCTTCGGAGACCCCAGCGACGCCTACGTTCTAGGCACCCTCGACGGCGTGGAGATGGTGTTCCTGCCGCGCCACGGCCGAGGCCACCGGCTCAACCCCAGCGAGGTGCCCTATCGCGCCAACATCTGGGGCATGAAGAAGCTGGGCGTGGGCTGGATCGTGTCCATCTCGGCGGTCGGCTCGCTCCGGGAGCACATCGTACCGGGGCACATGATCGTCATCGACCAGTTCATCGATCGCACCAAGGGCGTGCGCGCCGTGACCTTCTACGAGAACGGCGTGGTGGGCCACGTGGGCTTCGCCGACCCGGTGTGCGCGACGCTGCGGGGCTACCTGCTGGAGGCCGCGCGGGAGGCCGGCGCGGTGGTGCATGACGGCGGCACCTACGTCTGCATGGAGGGCCCCCAGTTCTCCACCCGCGCCGAGTCCCACCTGTACCGGTCCTGGGGCGCCCAGGTCATCGGCATGACCAACCTCACCGAGGCCAAGCTCGCCCGCGAGGCGGAGATCTCCTACGCCACGCTGGCGATGTCCACCGACTACGACTGCTGGCACGAGGGCCACGAGGACGTCACCGTCGAGCAGGTCATCGCGGTCATCAAGTCCAACGTCGCCACCGCCAAGGCCGTCATCCGGGCCGTCGCGCCGAAGATCGCGGCCCACGACGGGCCTGCGCCGATGGACGGCTGCATGGCAGGCGCTATCATGACGTCGCCGGAGCTGATTCCCAAGGAGACCCGGGATGCGCTGGACATCATCATCGGTCGTTACCTGTAGCCTGCTCGTCCTGGGCCTCGCGCTCGGGGGCTGCGTCTCGGCGCAGCGCCAGTCGCGCGCCATCGCGCGTGTGGATCTGGGCCACGCCTACCTCGTCGAAGGGGACACCGAGCTGGCCATCGCCACCCTGCAGGAGGCCACGAAGCTCGATCGGCGAAACGTCGACGCGTGGCACCAGCTCGCGCTGGCCCTGGTCGCCCGGGGCGCCAACGACGAGGCCGAGGACGCCTTCAAGCGGGCGCTGCGCCTGACCCCCGAGGACGCGGCGGTCAACCTCAACTACGCCTACCTGCTGCAGAAGCTTCAACGGAACCCCGAGGCCATCGAGCGGCTGGAGGTGGCCCGCAAGGACCTCACCTACCGAAAGCCGGCGATGGTGCTGAACAACCTGGGGTATGCCTACCTGATGGAGGGCCACTCGGACGCGGCGGTCGCCGCCCTTCAGGAGGCCGTCGCCCGTCAGCCCAACTTCTGCGCCGCCTGGTACAACCTGGGCCTGGCCTACGAGTCCGCCCAGGAGATCGCGCGGGGGCTGGAGGCGATGGATCAGGTCGTCATGATCTGCCCGGATGAGTTCCCGGAGGCCTCGCTCAAGGCCGGCGAGTTCCTGGTGGGGATGGGCAAGCCCGACGAGGGCGCGGTCTATCTGCGCAAGGTCGTGGCCAACTGGCCGGGCACCCCGCTGTCCGCTCGGGCGAAGGACCAGCTCGCTCTCGTCGAGGCGCCGTGAGCCGCTCGCCGCTGCTTCCCCCTGAGCGGTCGGAGGGGCGGGGCCGACTCGCCGTTCGCGCCGTGGGTGCGGCGGCCGTGATGGTCGTGCTCACGCTCCTGCTCATGCAGGTGGCCCACCGCCTGATCGATCGCCCGGACGACCCGGAGCCCTCCCCGGCGCAAGCCGAGGCGGACAACCCGGACGCGGTGGCGCTGGCCATCTCCGCCATCGAGCCCGTGCGGATCAAGGTGGAGCGGGACGGGGCGGTGGCCTTCGAGGGTGTGCTCTGCACCGGCGCCCCGCCGGATTGCCCCGAGCCGACCCTCCGCTTCGCCCCAGCCAGCGAGATCGCCGTTGAGTTGGCCGACCTCACCCGCGCGCGAGTGATATACAACGGCACCCGCGTCGAGCCACTGGGGAACCTCAGCGCCCCTCGGCGGCTTGTCTTCATCGACGACGTGGGCCACTGAAACCTCCCGGTGGGAGGACGGCATGACCGAACGAAACCTCGTCCAGGCTCGCGTGGACGCCATTCGACGTTTGACCCGGCGCAGGGCCGCGACCCGGCTGGAGCGTGCGCTGGCCAAATCCTCGCCTGAGGACATCGCGCAGGCCGCGACCCACCTCACCAACCAGGACACGTTGTTCCTGTTCGGTCACGTTGACACCGACATCGCGGGCGAGGCGCTGCTCACGCTCACCGACGAGGATCTGGACGCGGTCGTCAGCCGGATTCCCCTCGAGCGCCTGGTCCGGTGGCTCGACGCGATGGAGCACGACGACGAGGCCGACCTCATCGAGCGGCTCCCGGACGACCTGCGCGCGCGGGTGCTGGAGCGCATCGTCGACCAGGATCGGGAGCAGGTCGAGGAGCTGCTGGCCTGGCCCCCCGACTCGGCGGGCGGCATCATGTCGCCGGTGGCGTTCCGGCTCAACGAGTCCACCACCTGCCGGGAGGCCATCTCGGCCCTCCAGGAGCAGGGCGACGTCGAGATGGTGTTCTACCTCTACGTCGAGAACGACGCCGGGCAGCTCGTGGGGGTGGCCTCGCTAAGAAACCTGCTGCTGAACGCCCCATCTTCGGCCCTCGGCGAGATCATGGCGACGGAGGTCATCTCGGTCGCTCCCGAGACCGACCAGGAGGAGGTCGCCCGCCTCGCCTCCCGCTACGACTTCCTCGCCGTGCCCGTGGTCGACGACACCCACCGGCTCCTCGGCATCGTCACCATCGACGACGTGCTCGACGTCATCCGCGAGGAGGCCGCCGAGGACATGCTGAAGATGGCCGGTGTGGCCGAGGCCTTCGATCCCCACAGCGGCGACACGGTGCGCGCGGCCCGGCAGCGGCTGACCTGGTTGATGGTCACGCTCATGGGTGGGATCGGGCTGTCCGAGGTCATCGGCGTCTTCGAGACCACCCTTTCGCGCCAGGCGGTGCTCGCGGGCTTCATCCCCGTGGTCATGGGCCTCAGCGGCAACGTGGGCATCCAGGCGGCCACCATCACGGTGCGCAACCTGGCCACCGGGCACGTCATGGCGGGGCGCGCCTCGCTGGGGCTGCTCCTCCGCGAGGGGCGGGTCGGTCTGCTCATCGGGCTGGTGATCTCGTTCCTGCTGACCGCCTTCTGCCTGGTGCGGTACCCGATGTGGCAGCTCGGCGTGGCCGTCGGCATCTCCATCCTCATCGCGGTCATGGGCTCGGCGGTGCTGGGCACGCTCATCCCCCTGACCCTGGATCGCTTCGGCGTCGACCCGGCGGTGGCGACCGGCCCCTTCGTGACCACCTCCATCGACATGACCTCGATCGTCATCTACTTCACGATCTGCACCGTGGCGTTCGGCTTCTAGGCATGCCCGGCCCCGCCGCCCAGCTCGACGCCATCGTCATCGGGCACGTCGACTATGGCGAGGCCGACCGCATCGTCCACCTGCTGACCCCGAACCGCGGGCGGGTCAGCGCGCTGGCCCGCCGGGCCCGTCAGTCCCTCAAGCGCTTCGGCGGCTCGCTGGACCTGGGCAACCGGCTGCAGGTGATGGTGCGGCGCGGTCGCGGGGACCTCGACCACCTGGACGCCGCGGAGCTGGTCCACGGTCGGCCCCATGTGCGGGACGACCTGGTCAAGATGGCCACCGCCGCCTACGCCTGCGAGCTGGTGGGCGCGGTCGCTCGGGCGGAGCACCCCGAGCCCCGCCTGTTCGGTCTGTTGGACGTCGCGCTGCTGGTGCTTGACGCCGCCACGGGGCCCACCAGCCCGCTGATGCGCATGGGGCTGGAGGCCAAGGCCCTGGCCTTCGCCGGCCTGCGCCCCTCCCTCGACCGCTGCGTGCGCTGCGTCCGCCCTCTGGAGGAGGGCCCCATCGTCTATCGGGTCAGCGCGGGCGGGGTGATGCACGAGTCCTGCGGAGGCGGGGGAGAGCCGCTGACCCCCGCGGACGCCCGGCTGCTGGAGGAGGCCCTGCGCACCCCCCTGGCCGACCTGGTGGACCGGGACCCCCCGGGCTGCTCCCGCTGGGTCCTCTTCGAACACCTCTGCTGGCACACCGGGCGCACCCTCAAGTCCCGGGCGCTGCTGGCCTCCGTGGAGTGAGCCATGCCCGTGGTCTTCGTGCGCGCGCTGCGCCCCTCGGACCCCGACCGCGTCGACGCGCTGCTGGCGTCGGTCCCGGCTGCGTTGGAGCAGGCCGCAGGGGTTCCTCGGGCCCGGACCTGGGTGTCCTTCACCGCCCTCGATGCCCAGGCCATCGGGCCGCGGGGGGTCCACGATCCGGCCGAGGGGGTGGCCTTCGTGGAGCTGCTCCTGCGGGATCGCGGGCCGGAGCGGGTGGCTCGGGCCATGGAGGCGGTCGCTGAGGCCACCGCCGCCGCGCTGGGGCTGCCCCTGACGGAGGTGTGGCTGACCACGCGCTTCGTGGCGTCGGGCGGGTTGTTCGCGGGCGGGGCCGTCCAGCGGTGGACCGAGGCGGTCGAGTAGCAGCCCCGAGCGGCCCGGGGTTAGGGTGAGGGCATGTGGCTGTGGCTCCTGGCAGGCTGTGAGGTCATCGGGCCGTTCCTCTACGAGGTGCGCGCGCCCACCGATGAGGTCACGCTCTCCGGCTACATCTACAACGGGCCGTTCCCCAGCGAGGACGCGCCGACCATCACGGGCAAGGACGCCTCGATCACCGCCTACGACGCCGACGATGGCGAGACCGTCCTCGCCGCGGGCGAGGAGATCTACCCCGACACCTACCCCGGCTACTGGCAGCTCACCCTGCCGCCGGAGACCCCCTACCTGATGCGCATCGACGGCGGCGCGGACGCCTGGCCGGCGCTCTGGGCGGGGGAGAGCCCGCCGGGCGACGGCCTCTTCCCCGGCACCGCTGCGCTGGGGGATGGGGTGCGGGCGGGGGTGTTCGGCTGGCCCCGCGACGTGACCGACGACACCTTCGCGGCCATCGCCGAGCAGGAGCGGGTCGACCTCTTCGACCTCGCGGACGGCGCGGTGGTCCACCTGTGGGGCGGCCCCGCCGTCCCCGAGGACATCCGGGGCGACCGGATCTACGTCGAGGACGGCGCCGGCCGCCCGGCCACCGTCTACGCCTACGCCGTGGACCCCGAATCCGGCGCCCTGGTGCGCACCAACGACGCGCCGGTCCACCACTTCTTCGCCTTCAACCTCGTCCCCGGGGCCGTCCTGGTGCGCTTCGAGGGCGACAACAACGACGCGACCACGCTCTATTTCACCGACGGTGGTGAGATCGTCTCCCCGTGGTTCTTCGAGGGGCCCGAATGATCGCGCTGCTCCTGATGGGCTGCCAGCAGATCCCCGAGTTCGTGCAGGTCTCCGGCGCGGTGTTCGATGACCGGCACAGCGCCTCCACCGTGGTCGCCGGGGCCACGGTCCGGGTGATGGACGCCTCGCTCGAGGAGACCGACGTCGTCGAGACCGGCGACGACGGCACCTTCTCTGCCCAGGCCCGCGCCGGCCAGGCCGTGTTCTTCGAGCTGTCCGCCGAGGGCTTCGTGCCCACCGCCTTCGGTGGCACGATGGGCATCGAGGACGCGGTGGTGCCCGACCGGGTGCTCTGGATGGCCACCCTCGACGACCTGGGCGAGCTGGAGGGCACGTTCGCTGGCTGCCCGGGGGTGGGGGAGGGCGGTGGCCTCATCGAGGGCGAGGTGCGCGCGCACGTGCCCGGCGCCGAGCTGGGCGACGGCGAGGAGTGGCCCTTCGCCGCCACCGCCTGGGCGGTGGCCTACGACAGCGACGGGGTGGAGACCGACGCCTGCTACCTCGACGCCGAGACCGGCCTCTACGATCCCGAGGCCACCCTGACCGGCGACACCGGGCGCTTCGCGGTCTTCGGCGGGCCCACCGGGCCGGTCACCCTGGCGGTCGGCACCCTGCTCGACGGGGCGCCCTACTACGAGACCTGGTTCTCGGTCTATGTGCCCGACGGTGGGGTTGCCCCGATCTACCCGGCCTACGTTCCGCTGCCCGGGTTCTGAGACTGGCGGGGTCGTCAGATTTTGATCTGATGGCGTATTACCTTTGAATTTCGGATACCTGCTGAAACCGGGGTCCAGGAATCGTGCGGTCGAACGTTGGCGTGTGCTTGCGCGGATCCCTGTGACTCGGTAGCTTCTCCCGGAGTCAAAGAGAACCCGCTGGCGCGAGCGCGACCAGCCTCGGCTCAAGGCCAACCATACTCTCCGGAGGACTTCCCAAATGGGTGAGATCAGCAAGCCCGACACCAACCCGATCGTCCCCGCGCTGCTCAACTTCTTCCTGATCGGTGGCGTCGGCTACCTCATGATGGGTCAGCAGAAGAAGGGGATCATCTCCATCGTGGCGACCCTCCTTCTGTCGTGCGTCGGCGTCGGCTTCATCGTCCCGATCATCACGGCCTATGACGCCTATCTCCTGGGCCAGAAGCTGCAGAGCGGTCAGTCCATCGGCGAGATGGAGAACGGCCTCGAGTTCCTGAACGCCGTGTTCAAGTAAGCGCACCCCGCGCTGCTTTTTCAGCGTGACCCCGGCGGTGACCCCGCCGGGGTCGCGTGTCTCTGGGACCCTCGTTCGGGCCCGTTGACAGCCTCGGGGGCGCGGCTTAACCAACCCGCCCCCGCGCGGCGTGGCGCGGGCTGTCGCGCGCTGCGCCCGGCCCTGCGGCGCGCGCGCGATGAAGCACTCGGAGCGTGAATGTACTTCCAGGATCTCATCCTCTCCCTCCAGAGATACTGGGGGGATCTGGGCTGCGCGGTGCTCCAGCCGCTGGACCTCGAGGTCGGCGCCGGGACCTTCCACCCAGCCACCTTCCTGCGGGCGCTGGGCCCCGAGCCCTGGCGCTGCGTCTACGTGCAGCCCTGCCGCCGCCCCGGCGACGCCCGCTACGGCGAGAACCCCAACCGCCTGGGTCACTACTACCAGCTCCAGGTGCTCATCAAGCCCAGCCCGCTGGAGATCCAGGATCTCTACCTGGGCAGCCTCGGCGCGATGGGCATCGACCTGTCCCGCCACGACGTGCGCTTCGTGGAGGACGACTGGGAGAGCCCCACCCTGGGCGCATGGGGGCTGGGGTGGGAGGTGTGGCTGGACGGCCAGGAGGTCACCCAGTTCACCTACTTCCAGCAGTGCGGCGGCCACGACCTCGACCCCATCTCCGTCGAGCTGACCTACGGCCTGGAGCGCGTCGCGATGTACCTCCAGGGCGTGAACAACGTCTACGACCTCGAGTGGGTCAAGGGCATCCGCTACGGCGACGTGTTCCTGCGGAACGAGAAGGAGCAGTCGGCCTACAACTTCGTGCACGCCGACATCGATAAGCTCTTCTCGGCCTTCAACCATGCTTTCGACGAGTGCCGCGCCCTGGTGGGCCACGGCCTGGCCCTGCCGGCCTACGACCAGTGCTGCAAGGCCAGCCACCTCTTCAACCTGCTGGACGCCCGGGGGGCCATCTCGGTCGCCGAGCGGGCCCAGTACATCAAGCGCATCCGGGACCTGGCCTGCGCCTGCGCGGACGCCTGGCTGGGGAACACCGAGGGAGGTGCCTGATGGCCGACCTGCTGATCGAGCTGCGCTCCGAGGAGCTGCCCGTCTCCATGATCGCGCCGGCCCTGGACGCCCTGGCGTCGGGCCTGCGCGGCCTGCTGGAGGGGGTGGAGGCCGGGGCCGACCGCCGCTTCTCCACCCCCCGCCGCCTCTGCGTGGTCATCGAGGGCCTCGCCGAGGGCCGCCCGGTGGTCGAGCGCATGGTCACCGGACCGCCGCTGCAGGCGGCCCGCCGGGACGGCGCGTGGACCCGCGCGGCCGAGGGCTTCGCCCGGGGCCGGGGCATCCCGGTGGACGCGCTGGAGATCGTCGACGGCCCCAAGGGCCAGGTCGTCGGGGCCCGCATCCAGGAGGGCGGCGAGAAGACCGCCGATCTGGTGGCCCAGGGCCTGGAGGCCGTGGTGCTGGGGCTGCCCTTCCGCAAGTCGATGCGCTGGGGCTCGGGCAAGGCCCGCTGGGGCCGCCCGCTCCACCAGATCGTGGCCGTCTACGACGGCCGGCTCATCGAGACCGAGGTCGCCGGGGTGCCCACCACCGACGCGGTCGTCGGCCACCGCCGCGCCACCCTGGGGCCCGCCCGGGTGCGCGGCGCGGACGACTATGTGGCCGCCCTCCGGGAGCGCAAGGTCATCGCCGACCGCGACGCGCGCCGCGCCCTCATCCGCGACGGGGTGCACGCCCTGGCCGCCGAGCGCGGGGTCGCCGCCTCCATCGACGACGCCCTGCTCGACGAGGTCACCGACCTGGTCGAGTGGCCCGTGCCCCTGGTGGGCCGCTTCGAGCCCGACCTGCTGGAGCTGCCCGCGCGGCTGCTGGAGGAGTCCATGCGGGTCCACCAGCGCTACTTCCCCAGCCGCAAGGACGGCCGGCTCCACAACCTGTTCTTCCCCGTCTCCAACAACCCGGACGGCGACGCTGCGCTCATCGCCGACGGCAACGCCCGGGTCATCGCGGCGCGGTTCCACGACGCGAAGTTCTTCTACGCCGAGGACCGCAAGCTCACCCTGGAGCAGCACGGCGCCGGCCTGGCCAAGATGCGCTGGGTGCGCGGCCTGGGCACGATGGCCGACAAGCAGGAGCGGGTCGCGGGCCTGGCCCAGCAGCTCGCCGCGCCGCTCGGGGCCGGGCTGGTGGCCGCCTACGAGGCCGGCGCGCTGTGCAAGGCGGACCTGCTCTCGCAGATGGTCGGGGAGTTCCCCAAGCTCCAGGGCCACATGGGCCACCTCTACGCCCTGCACGAGGGCCGCGACCCCGCCGTCGCCCTGGCCATCGAGGAGCACTACCTGCCGCGCTACGCGGGGGACGACCTCCCCGAGAGCCCGGCGGGGCAGGCCGTCGCCCTCGCGGACCGGCTGGACACCCTGGCAGGCTGCTTCGGCATCGGGCTGGTGCCCAAGGGCTCTGCCGACCCCCAGGGGCTGCGCCGCGCGGCCAACGGCGTCATCGCCATCCTGCTGGGCCACGGCCACCGCCTGCCGCTGCTCCAGCTCATCGACGCCGCGCTGACCGGCTTCGAGTCCAGCGACGGCTCCAAGGTGGAGCTGCGCCGGGAGCGCGCGGACGTGCGCATGCAGCTCCTCACCTTCGTGGTGGAGCGGCTGCGGGCCACCCTGCACGCGGCGGGGCACGCCACCGACATCGTCGAGGCGGTGCTCTCCGCGGGCGGCGACGACGTGGTGCAGCTCCGCGCCCGCGTCGAGGCCCTCACCGAGCGCTCCCGGGACGGCCACTTCAAGCCCCTGATGATCACCTTCAAGCGGGTGATGAACATCACGCGCGGCCACGACAGCGCGGCGTACGATCCGGCGGTCTTCGAGCACGACGCCGAGCGGGACCTGGCCAGCCAGGTCGAGGCCCTGGCTGACACCGTGGGCGCGCAGGTCGACGCCCTGGACGCCGCCAGCGCCCTGGAGCGCCTCGCCGGCCTCAAGGGCGCGGTCGACCGCTTCTTCGACGACGTCCTGGTGATGGCCGAGGACCCCGCCCAGCGCGCGACCCGCCTGGGCCTGCTGTGCGCGGTGTCCGGGCTGTTCGCCACCGTCGCCGACTTCTCCTGCATCTCGACCGAGTAGAGAGGCCCCATGTCCGAGACCCGGTTCGTCTATTTCTTCGGTGATGGCCAGGCCGACGGCTCGGCCGCCGACAAGCAGCTCCTCGGCGGCAAGGGCGCCAACCTGGCCGAGATGACGCGCCTGGGCCTGCCCGTGCCCCCGGGCTTCACGGTCACCACCGAGGCCTGCAACTTCTACTTCGCCAATGAGGAGACCCACCCTGAGGGGATGGACGACGAGGTCCGCGCCGGCGTGGCCCGGGTGGAGCAGCTCGTCGGCAAGCGCTTCGGGGACGCCGAGGACCCGCTGCTGTTCTCGGTGCGCTCCGGCGCGCCGGTGTCGATGCCCGGCATGATGGACACGGTGCTGAACCTGGGCCTGAACGACCAGACGGTCGAGGCCATGGCGCGGCTGACCGGCAACCCGCGCTTCGCCTGGGACTCCTACCGCCGCTTCCTGCACATGTTCGGGGACGTGGTGCTGCGCATCCACGCCAGCCGCTTCCACCGGGCCCAGCGCGCCATCTTCGACGACCGCGACATCGCCGAATTCAACGTCGACGAGCTGAAGACCCTCTGTCGCCTCTACAAGGAGGTCATCGAGCGGGCGGTCGGCGCCTTCCCCCAGGACCCCTGGGAGCAGCTCTGGGCGGCGATCGACGCGGTGTTCCGTTCCTTCAACACCCAGCGGGCCCGCTACTACCGCAAGACCCACGGCATCGCCGAGGACTGCGGCACCGGCGTCAACGTGCAGGCGATGGTGTTCGGCAACATGGGCGCCACCTCGGCCACCGGCGTCGCGTTCACCCGCGAGCCCAGCACCGGCGCCCGCATCTTCTTCGGGGAGTGGCTGCCCAACGCCCAGGGCGAGGACGTGGTCGCCGGCCTGGTGACCCCCCACGCCCTCAACAACCTGCGCGACCCGGCCGCCAAGGCCACGCTCCAGGACGAGATGCCCGAGGTGTACGCCGAGCTGGACGCCCTCCAGCGGCAGCTCGAGGTCCACTACCGCGACATGCAGGACATCGAGTTCACCATCCAGCAGGGCCGGCTGTGGCTGCTCCAGACCCGCACCGGCAAGCGCAGCCCGGCGGCGGCGGTGCGCATCGCGGTCGACCTGGTCGAGGAGGGGGTGATCTCCCAGGACGAGGCCCTCTCCCGGGTGGACCCCAAGCTCATGGAGATGGTGCTGCGCCCGGTGCTCGACCCTGACGCCAAGCGCAAGGTCATCGGCGAGGGCCTGCCGGCCTCCCCCGGGGCGGCCTCCGGCAAGGTGGTCTTCCACGCCGAGGAGGCCCAGGAGCTGCACGACCGCGGCGAGCAGGTGGTCCTGGTGCGGGTCGAGACCAGCCCCGAGGACATCCAGGGCATGACTGTCGCCGAGGGCATCCTGACCTCCCGGGGTGGCCAGACCAGCCACGCGGCGGTGGTCGCCCGGGGCATGGGCAAGCCCTGCGTGGTCGGCGCCACCGACATCGTCGTGGACTACGAGCGCCAGCTCTTCTACGCCGGGGACACCGTCATCCGGCGGGGCCACTGGATCACCATCGACGGCGCCACCGGCGAGATCATGGAGGGGCAGGTCCCCACCCTGCCGGCGGCCAGCGACTCCGGCGCGATGGCGAAGCTCCTGGGCTGGGCGGACACCCGCGCCCGGCTGGCGGTGCGCGCCAACGCCGACACCGGCAAGGACGCCCGGCGCGCCCGCGAGCTGGGGGCGGTGGGCATCGGCCTCTGCCGCACCGAGCACATGTTCTTCCAGCCCACGGCGCTGCGGGCCATGCGTCAGCTCATCCTGGCCGAGGACCGCCGCACCCGCCTGCGCGCGCTGTCCCAGGTCCTGCCCATCCAGCGGGAGGACTTCGCCGAGCTGTTCCGCGAGATGGACGGCCTGCCGGTCACCATCCGCCTGCTGGACCCCCCGCTGCACGAGTTCCTCCCCAGCAGCCCCGAGGACGTCTCCACGGTCGCCGAGGATCTGGGGGTGCGGCCCGAGCTGCTGCAGGAGCGCCTCTCCCAGCTCCACGAGGCCAACCCCATGATGGGCCACCGGGGCTGCCGGCTGGGGGTGACCTCGCCGGAGATCTACCAGACCCAGGTCCGGGCCATCTTCGAGGCGGCCGTTGAGGTCGCGAACGAGGGCGTCGAGGTGCTCCCCGAGGTCATGATCCCGCTGGTGGGCATGGCCTCCGAGCTGGAGCGGCTGCGCGCGCTGGTGGGGGACACCGCCGAGGAGGTGCTCTCCGAGCAGCACGCCCGCATCGAGTACAAGATCGGCACGATGATCGAGCTTCCCCGGGCCTGCCTGACGGCCGACGCGATCGCCCGGCACGCCGACTTCTTCAGCTTCGGCACCAACGACCTCACCCAGATGACCTACGGCTTCTCCCGCGACGACATGGGCAAGTTCCACACCGCCTATGTGCACGAGGGGCTGATCCGCTTCTCCCCGCTGGCCACCTTCGACACCGAGGGGGTGGGCCAGCTCGTGACCATGGGCGTCGAGCGGGGCCGGTCGGCGCGCGCCGACCTCAAGATCGGCATCTGCGGGGAGCACGGCGGAGATCCCACCGGGATCGCCTTCTTCCACGCCATCGGGCTGGACTACGTGTCCTGCTCGCCCTACCGCGTGCCGGTCGCCCGCCTGGCCGCCGCCCACGCCGCGCTGGGTCTCTTGTAGCCCTTCAATCTCCGGATTTCGAAGCCCCGCGCGTTGTGAACGGATGCCGCCAGGGCTGCACTCAGGGTGCGGCGTCCCCGACTCCGCGATAGGCTTCCCCGCTCCATGACCGACACACCCTCCCTCCCTGCCGTGACGCTGGTCGCGCTGCTCACCCTCGGCGGCTGCCGGGAGTCCTCGCCCCTGCCCGACGTCGGGGCCTGCGCGGACTACCCGGCGGGCATCTACGACTACGGCGACATCGGCATCGGGACCTGCCTCTCGGGGCCCGTGGACCTCAAGTGGCGGGCGGATCCGGCGGATCCCAGCCAGGTCACCCTGCTGGTCACCAACGCCAACCCCTACCTGGACTTCACCGACGGCTCGGTGCTGGCCATCGACCTCTCCCAGGTCCCGCTGGACGGCGGCGAGGTCGTGGTGAGCGACGTGGCGGCCTCGGCGATCTCCCTGCCGCGCTTCGTGGGGTACATGGACCTGGTGCCCGCCCGGGACCTGCTGCTGGTCACCGGGCGCTACACCGAGGACGCCCGCACCCGGGTGGGCTTCGACGATCTCCAGTTTGTCGACGTCTCCGACCCCTGGGCCCTGTCCGCGGCCCCGGTCGGGCCCGGCGGGGCGACCACCCTGCAGCTCATGAGCGACCCCGCCCCGCTCGTGTACGACCCCACCTCCGGCTACGCCTTCGTCACCAACCTGACCTCCCACACCGTGTCGGTGGTGGACGCCCTGGCCGACCCGATCGACGTGGTGGACGCGGTGCCGGGCAGCTTCGTGTCGGCGGGCCGGTTCTTCGACGCCGACGGCTCGGGCTCCCGGGTGGAGATCGCCTCGCTGGAGGTCTACGACTCCACCGCGGTCATCGACCAGGACTGGACCGTCGCCTTCGCCGAGGGCAGCTACCGCCTGTGGCTGCCCGAGCCGGGGGGCGTGATCCGCGTCCAGTCCCAGGGGGCGTCCCTGTGGCGGGACTCCGGCCTGGGCTACGACTTCACCGCGGCGGACATCGACGCCGCCATCACCGGCATCGCCGATCCCCAGCCCTTCTTCGCCGAGGGCACCCAGTACATGACCTGGGCGGACGCCTCGGGCGACGGCATCTTCCTGTCCGAGGAGGGCGCCTTCGCTGGCAACTGGGTCCACCTCGCCCAGATCGTCGCCCCCCGCAGCGGGGCCTGGGACGCCGCGATCGGCGGCCCGATGCCGGTCCGGGACGGCGGGCTGACCTGGCTGTTCTACGACGGCGTGAACGCGCAGGGCCGGGGCGGCATCGGCCTGGCCGTGGGCGAGGCCGACAGCTACCGGCGGGTGTCCGATCTCCCGGTGCTCACCCAGGCGAACGGGGCCCACGACTCGGTCCGGGCCGCCGACCCCTACGTGCTCTTCGACACCCAGGCCGACGTCTGGCGGATGTACTACTCCGCCTACGACGGCGACACCTGGACCATCGGCCACGCCGAGTCCCCGGACCTGGTGGAGTGGACCGCCGACCCCGAGCCCGTCTTCTCCGTGGACGCCCAGGACGTCGCCGCGCCGGTGGTGGTCTACGGCAACGGCGGGTTCCGCATGTGGACCGCCCGCGGTGACGGCACGGGCTGGACCGTCGGGCTGGCCACCTCCGTCGACGGCACCCGCTGGGTCGACGAGGGCGATGAGCTGGACCTCGACGTCACCGACGTCGAGCCCCCCGGCGTCGGCCTGTTCGCCCAGGTCTCCCGCACCTGGGGCGTGCGCGGCGACACCCTCGGCCCCACCGGGGACGAGACCCTCGCCGGCAACGTCGAGATCATCGCCGACCGCGGCGTCTTCTTCGAGCTGTCCGCTGGCGCGCTCCTGACCCCGGACACCGCCCCGGCGCTGGCCGCCAACGGCGTCCAGGTCGACAGCTTCCTCTCCGAGGCGGGGTTGGTCTACGCCACGGTCATCGACGCCGACGGCGTGCCCCGCGTCGGGCTGGCCGACTGGAACGACGGCGCCCCGGTCCTGCGGGAGGACGCGCTGCTGGAGGGCCAGAGCGGCAGCTTCGACGCCAACGGGGTCTCCCACGCCGTCGTGTTCCCCGTCGACGGCGGCTACCGCATGCTCTACGCGGGCACCGACGGCGACACCACCTCCATCGGGGCGGCCGAGTCCTCCGACGGGGTGGTGTGGACGACCGACCACACCGTCGCCTTCGCTCGGGGCGACAGCTGGGACTCCATCCGCATGCTGCCGGGCAGCGTCGTGGTCGAGGACGACGGCAGCTACACCCTGTGGTACACCGGCTCGGACAGCAACACCCGCTCCCGCGTCGGTCGGGCCACCTCCGCCGACGGGGTGAGCTGGACCCGGGTGCCCGGCGCGGACGACCCCTGGGACTTCGCACCCGGCGCTCCTGGCACCTTCGACGACAGCGCCGTGCGGCACCCCTGGGTGCTGTCCGTCGACGGCACCGAGCACCTCTGGTACGCCGGCTTCGACGGGGAGTCCTGGAACATCGGCTACGCCAGCCGCCCGGTGGGGGAGTCGGAGTGGACACGCGCCACCGCCCCCTGGTCCGGCGAGGTGCGCGCGGTGCTCACGGGCTACGACGGCAACTTCGACGCCGACCAGGCCTACCGCCCCGTCGTCTGGAAGGACGACGACGGCGTCTTCCAGGCCCTCTACACCGGCCAGGACGGCGCGGTGCCTCGCGTTGGACGGGCCAGCGGCCTCTCCCCGGATCGCCTCTACCGCGCCCCGCTCGTCCCCACGGCGGGCGACGTGGTTGAGTTCACCACCTGGTTGGGCGACTACGACCAGGAGACGGCCATCTCCCTCAAGCGCCAGCTCGAGGGCTACGAGACCAACGGCGAGGCGATCAGCCTCATGCACCTGGACGAGGCGCGGGGGGTCGTCTACGTCGCGTCCAAGACCGCGAACTTCATCTACGTCCTCGACATCCGCGACGACAGCACCGACTCCTGGCGGGACGCCAACTACCTCAACATCGAGGCCGTCCTGGTGGCCAACACCGACGTCGGCGCCATCGGCTTCCGGGGCATGATCGCCCCCGCCGGCTCGGATCGCCTCTACGCCCTGAACGACTCCCCTGAGTCGATCATGGCCTTCGACCTCACCCTGCTGGAAGACGACGATCGCACCGACGTCCTGCCGGCGGCGGTCGTCGGCTGGCTGCCCACCTCTCGCGCGGGCGCCCTGAACGCCGGGCGGGACGCGGGCGCCACCAACTCGGTCGCGCTGGGCCCTGCCCAGGTCGTGCTCCGGGACAACCTGCTCTTCGTCACCAACTTCAACGACAACACCATCGGCGTCTACGATCTGCGCTTGGGGGCCTACGGCGCCCTGATCCATGAGATCGGGCCGCTGGGGGAGAACCCCTACAGCATGGCCATCTCGCCGGACGGCACCCTGCTCGCGGTCGCCGACTACGTGGGCGAGTTGGACGGGCTGCGGGTGTCCTCGTCGTTGAGCATCGTGGACATCGACCCGGAGAGCCCGACCTGGCTTGAGGTCGTGGCGCGCATCGTGAACCAGTGATCGCCCTCCTGCCCCTGCTGCTCTTCGCCTGCGAGGACACCAGCGTGTCCGAGGGCACCTTCGACGGCCCCACCGGCGCGGCCGTCCTGCACCCGGACCAGGGCGGGCCGTTCTACGAGCCTGTCGCGGTCGTCGCCAACAGCCGCTCCGGCACGCTGATCCCTCTGGACGTCAAGCACGGCCTGCTGGTGGCCGACGACCCGGCCGCGCCGTTCCTGCGGGGCTCCCCCATCCCAACGGGTGCCGCCCGCATCCTGGGGGATCTCGTCATCTGGGCGCCGGACACGCAGACCGTCACCCTGTTCGCCGCCGACGCCCGCACCGAGACCCTGATCGAGGTCCCCTGGATCATCGGGCAGGAGACGGACGGCTCTCCGAAGGAGCGCGAGCCCGAGCTCCTCGGAGAGCCGGTCTTCAACGACGCCGATGGCAGCGGCGACAGCGTCGAGCTGATCGACCTGCGTCTGCATTCATCGGCCACCGCGACCGAGGACTGGCTGCTGACCTTCAACGGCGAGGCCTGGGTCGTGGACGGCAGCCGCTCCGGCCGGCAGGCCCGCAAGGCCTTCGCCTCCCAGCCCTACGTCAGCGACCACGGGGCGGTGGAGTTCGTGCTGTCCGGCGCAGCCACCGCGGGCGACACCGTCAGCTTCTCCACCGACAACGGTCTGGTGGAGCACGACCTGGGCGGCTACGTCGAGGCCCTCGCCCTCCTGCACGACCACGGCGCCATCCTGGCCTCGGTGTACGCCCCGGACAGCGAGACCGGTCAGGTCGCGTGGTTCGACGTGGCCAGCGGCGCGGTCACCGCCACGCTTCCGCTGCCGGCGGACGCCCACCCCGGCCGCATGGCCACCGACCCCACCGGCGACCTGGTCTACATCACGGATCTGGCCAGCGCGGTGGTGTACGAGGTGTTCGTCGACGCCGCTGACCCCGCGGCCTCCCTGGTGTCCTCGCT
This sequence comes from Alphaproteobacteria bacterium, assembly GCA_020632795.1. Lineage (GTDB taxonomy): Bacteria > Myxococcota_A > UBA796 > UBA796 > CAJQPC01 > JACKEV01. The sequence continues at coordinate 167,527 of JACKEV010000011.1, read as the reverse complement.
GCCGATCAGCGGGCCGGCCATCGACGTCGCCTGGCAGGGGGACGACACCTACGAGCACCTCTTCGTCGCGCCGGTGGGGGCCAACGGGTACGAGGTCTACGACGTGCAGACCGGCGACCAGGTGGACCTCAACCCGGCGACGCCCGAGGTCGACGGCATGACCCTGAGCGCGCCCATCACCGGCATGGCCGCGGGCCTCGACCCCATCCTGCTCCAGGAGACCTCCCCCTGGGACGGCCGCGTCGAGGATCGGGTCGTGGCGATCTCCTCCTTCGAAGGCAAGCTCTTCATCGCCCACGGCTCCACCGGCTGCCTGGCCCACGACGACACCGGGCCCTACTCGCCGTCCGAGACGCTCACCATCACCGACGTCGGCACGGACTCCGACATCATCCTCTACGCGGACAACGACACCGCGCGGGCGGTGCAGGTCAACCGCTGCGGCGGCCTGGCCCGCAGCGAGGTCTGGACGGTCAGCTACGATGAGGTCGAGGGGAGCTGGCGGGTCGAGGGCAGCATCTCCGGGGAGCAGGTCAACCGCGCGTTTGAGGACCAGCGCTACACCTCCGACGGCGGCGAGATCTCCTTCCTGCTGCTGGCCGGCACGGTCCCGGCGACCGACGGCGACCGCATCACCTTCAGCGTCAACTCGGGCGTGCTGGCCATCGACGGCGACCTGAACAACGACGGCGGCATCGACCCCTCGTCCGAGCTGCTGCTGGAGACCCCGGCCCGCCCGGCGCCGTACTCCTACCTCGCCGGGCCCACCGGCGGCGGCTGGGACGAGGTCAACCGAAAGGTCGGCGTGATCTGGCCGATGACCAACGCGGACACGGTGCTGCGGGTCAACATGCAGGCCGGCAAGACCGAGGTGGTCTGGGACTGAAGGGCCGCTCTACAGGCCCTTGGCCGCGCCCCGGAGGCGGGCGCCGTCGACCCGGTCGGGATGGCCCAGCTCGGTGTCCAGCTCGGCGATGAGGGCCAGCAGCTCCTCGACCCGGGAGGCGTCGCGACCGATGCGCTCCAGAGCGAGCAGGTGGGTGAGGGTGCGGCGGGCGCCGACCAGATCGCCAGCCCGCGCGGCCTCGTGCAGGGCCTCGCCGTAGGCGGCGGTCGCCTCGTGGGGGCGCCCGGCGGCGGCGGCGATGTCCCCGCGCAGGCGCAGGGCCGCGGCGGCCGAGGGGCCGCAGCCCTGGTGGCGGAAGGCGTCCACCGCGTCGGCGAGCAGGTCCTCGGCTTCGGCGTGGCGCCCCTGGCGGAGCCGCAGGTCGGCGCGCCGCCGGGTCACGCAGGCCCGGGACAGGGGGGCGCCGTCGGCCAGCAGCTCAGCCTCGGCGAGCAGGGCCTCCGCGCGCCCGGGCTCCCCCCGCACGACCGCCAGAGAAGCCCGCCCGAGCGCCAGGGAGGCCTGGGCGAGGGCGGGGCCGTCGCCGAGCTGCTCGGCGGCCTGGTTGTAGAGGGCCTCCGCGGCCAGGGCGTCGCCCCGCGCCAGGGCCAGGTCGCCCAGGCTGCGCAGGGCCTCGGCGGCGGGCAGGCGGCGCCCCTGATCGGCGTGAAGCTCGTGGGCCTCCTGCAGGCGGCGCTCCGCCTCGTCCAGGTAGCCCAGCGCGGCCAGGGCGGCGGCGGTGCGGGACAGGAGCGTCGCCAGCAGGCCCCGCTCCGAGGGCGAGCGCAGGCGCTGCGCGGCGGTGCGGTGCAGGCGGGTGGCGTCGGGGACCAGCCCGAACGACAGCAGGATGTCGCCGTCCGCCCAGTCGAGCATGGCCTGATCGCGGGTGGTCAGCCGCCGCTGGCGGGCCCGCGCGATGGTCTCCCGCGCGACGGAGGGCTGGCGGGCTTCGGCCAGCAGGCGCGCGGCTGCGCAGGCGGCGTGGACGGCGGTCTCGGACGCGGGGTGGTGCCAGGCGAGGAAGCGCAGCAGCCGCAGGTCCTCCTCGGCGGGGCGCCGCAGCCGCGCGCGGGTGACCCCGGAGGCCAGCAGCTCCCGGGCGAAGGGCTCCAGGAGCGTCGCGGCCTCGTCCGGCTCGGGCTCCCGATCGCGCAGGAGGCGCTGGGCCACCGCACGACGCAGGATCAGCCGGCCGGGCACGGGCAGCAGCCAGTCCGGGGGCAGCCCGGGGTCCTCGGTGGGCTGGGGGACCCCGCCGGGGAGGTGGGCGAGGGCGAGGGCGAGGGGCGGGGCCGGCTCGGGGATGGAGAGCGGCCGTGGGGTGGCGCGGGGGACCTCGATGGCCTCGCCGGGGATCAACGCGACCTGACCGGTGAGCAGGAAGCGGGCCCCCGGGGTCAGCGCGCGGATGGACTCCAGCGCGGCCGAAGTGCCCTGGCCGTCGGCGTCTGCGAGCACCACGAGGGTGCGCTCCGCGGACAGGCGGGCGGCGACCGCGCCGACGTCGCCGCGCACCGGCAGGTCCAGCGCCGCGCCGATGGCCCGGATGACGTCCGCGTCGTCCTGGCACCCGGCCAGGCGGGCCACGAACACCGGGCCCTCGTGCCGGGCGGCGAGCGCGGCGGCCAGCGCGTTGACGTTTGTGTCGGGGGGGCCGACCACGGTGAGCATGCCGCTGCCCCCCTGGAGCCGCGCCCACGCTCGCTCCAGCCACGCGTCGGGGAGCGGGGCCTGCGGGGGGGGGGACAGCCAGTCAGGGATCATGGTCGGCCCTCTATCACGGCGTCGCACCTTGGCCCCTTGGCAGGCGCAGGTTACGGGACGCCCCTGTGCTGCCCGGAACCCCGGGCTGGCCGTGCCGCCCCTGCCTGGTCCCACCCCGCGCTCCGCAGAGCGCTGGCGGACGCGGTCAATCGCTACCCCCTCAGCCTGCAGCGGAGCAGAAGCCATGTCAACCAGCATCCGGACCATCGGCGTCGTCGGCGCCGGGCAGATGGGCAACGGGATCGCCCACGTCGCGGCGGTCGCCGGATACGATGTCCTCCTGACGGACATCTCCCAGGCGGCGCTGGACAAGGGCCTCGCGGCCATCGAGAAGAACCTCGCCCGCATGGTCCGCAAGGAGACGATCTCCCAGGCCGACGCCGACGCCGCCCGCGCCCGCGTCGCCAGCTTCACCGCCACCGAAGCCCTCGCTGGCGCCGAGCTGGTGATCGAGGCCGCCACCGAGAACGTCGACCTCAAGTTCCGCATCTTCGAGGGCCTCGCCAAGGCCACCCCGGCCGAGACCCTCCTGGCCACCAACACCTCGTCGATCTCCATCACCGCCATCGCCGCCCACACCGATCGCCCCGACAAGGTGGCGGGCATGCACTTCATGAATCCGGTCCCGATCATGAAGCTGGTGGAGCTGATCCGAGGGCTGGCCACCTCCGACGAGACCTTCGCGACCATCCAGGCGGTGGCTCAAGCCATGGGCAAGACCACCGTCGAGGGGCGGGACATGCCCGGCTTCATCGTGAACCGCGTGCTCATGCCCTACATCAACGAGGCGGTCTATGCTCTGTACGAGGGCATCGGCAGCGTCAACGACATCGACACAGCCATGAAGCTGGGCACGAACGTCCCCATGGGCCCCCTCACCCTGGCGGACTTCATCGGCCTCGACACCTGCCTGGCCATCATGGAGGTCCTGCACTCCGGCCTCGGCGGCGACTCGAAGTACCGACCCTGCCCGCTCCTGCGCAAGTATGTGGAAGCCGGTTGGCTCGGTCGCAAGGCCGGCCGCGGCTTCTACGACTACGGGGAGAGATGAGACATGTCATCCAAGACGGTACACCTCTATGCCAGCATCAAGCTGGACTTTGACGATAGGGACGGCCTCGCGGTCCTCACCCTGAACCGGCCCAAGCAGCTCAACGCCCTGAACTCCACCCTGGTGGAGGAGATCGACGAAGCCCTGGATGAGATCCGTGCGCGCGACGGCGTCCGGGTCCTGATCCTCACGGGGGCCGGAAACCGCGCCTTCGCGGCCGGGGCCGACATCGCCGAGATGAAGGACTTCGACGCCCAGAAGGCCTCGCGCTTCTCCGCGCGCGGTCAGGCGGTGTTCTCGAAGCTGGAGTCCTTCCCGATGCCTGTCATCGCGGCGGTCAACGGCTTCGCGCTGGGGGGCGGCTGCGAGCTGGCGATGGCCTGCGACATCATCGTGGCCAGCTCCAGCGCCGTGTTCGGGCAGCCCGAGGTCAAGCTGGGCGTCATCCCCGGCTTCGGCGGCAGCCAGCGCCTCGCCCGCCTGGTCGGGCGCCAGAAGGCCCGCCAGCTCTGCTTCACCGGCAGCACCATCAAGGCTGATGAGGCCCTGCGCATCGGCCTCATCGCCGAGGTGGCCCCCGACGAGGTCGACGTGCTCGACGCCGCGCGGTCCATGGCCCGCTCCATCGCCCGCAACGGCCCGGTCGCGGTGAGCCTGTGCAAGAAGGCCATCAACGACACCGCCGACGCGGAGCTGTCCACCGGGCTGGCCCACGAGCAGGTGCTGTTCGGCCTCTGCTTCTCCACCCAGGACCAGACCGAGGGCATGGGGCCTTCCTCGAGAAGCGCAAGCCCTCGTTCCAGGGCAAACTGACCCCCACCTCAGGACCGTCATGTTCGAGCTCTCAGAAGACACCCAGCAGATCCGGGACCTCGCCCGGGACTTCGCCCGCTCCGAGGTCATCCCCGGCGCCGCCGAGCGCGACCGCACCCACGAGTTCCCCGCTGAGCTCGCCGCTCAGCTCGGCGAGATGGGCTTCCTGGGCATGTTCGTCCCCGAGGAGTACGGCGGGGCCGGCCTGGGCGTGCTCGACTACGTCGTCGCGCTCGAGGAGGTCTCCTACGCCGACGCCAGCGTGGGCGTGGTCATGTCGGTGAACAACTCGCTGACCATCTACCCCATCCTCAGCTTCGGCAACGAGGACCAGAAGCAGCGCTACCTGCCCGCCCTGGCCTCGGGCGAGAAGCTGGGCTGCTACGCGCTGACCGAGCCCTCCGCCGGCTCCGACGCCGCCGCCCAGAAGACCAAGGTGACCAAGCTCGCCGACGGCAGCTACCAGCTCGACGGCACCAAGATGTGGATCACGAACGGCCCCCAGGCGAACACCTGCGTGGCCTACGCGTCCATGGACCCGGCGATGCGCCACAAGGCCGTCTGCGCCTTCATCATCGAGACGGACTGGGACGGCTTCCGCGTCGGCAAGGTCGAGGAGAAGCTCGGCATCCAGAGCTCCCACACCAGCGAGCTGATCTTCGAGGGCCTCAAGGTCCCCGCCGAGAACCTGCTGGGCGAGGAGAACCAGGGCTTCAAGGTGGCCATGGGCACCCTCGACGGTGGGCGCATCGGCATCGCCGCCCAGGCCCTCGGCATCGCCCAGCGCGCCTTCGATCTGGCCGTGGCCTACGCCCAGGAGCGCTACGCCTTCGGCAAGCCCATCGCCTCGAAGCAGGCCATCCAGTGGATGATCGCCGACATGGGCACCCGCATCGAGGCCGCCCGCCTGCTCACCTGGAAGGCCGCCGTGCTCAAGGATCGCGGCGAGCGCGCGAGCCAGGCCTGCTCGATGGCCAAGCTCTTCGCCTCGGAGACCGCGAACTTCTGCGCCGACCGGGCCCTCCAGATCCACGGCGGGTACGGCTTCTCCAAGGAGTACGAGGTCGAGCGCCTGTTCCGCGACGCTCGGATCACCACCCTCTACGAGGGCACCTCGGAGATCCAGCGCCTCGTCATCGCCAAGAGCTTCCTCGGCTGACCGCCACCACGCGGCGGGCCCCCGCCGCAGGGGACCCCCATGATCGACGCCGACCTGAGAATCGCGGGGATCTTCGCCCCGGTCACCTTCGCCGAGTGGCGCGCCCGGGTCGAGGCTGACCTCAAGGGCGCGTCCTTCGACAAGCGCTACGTGCGCGACGTCGGCGTGCCGGTCCAGCCGCTCTACCACGCCGAGGACTGGCCTGCGGAGGGGGACCCGTCGGGCTTCCCCGGCGCGCCCCCGTTCATCCGGGGCGGCGCGCCGGACGCGCACCCCTGGCAGGTGGTCCAGGAGCTGGTCGAGCCCGACGCGGTGGCGCTGAACGCGCTGCTCCGCCAACGGGACGGCGTGGACGCGGTGCTCCTCCGGGTGGACGACGGCGTGCGGCCGGGCTTCCACCTGCGCAGCCGCGCCGACCTCGCGCGCGCCCTGGCCGGGGTGGACCCGAGCGCCCCCTTGATCCTGGACGCCGGACGCCTGGGCCTGCCTGTGGCCGCGATGGCCCTGGACCTCCTGGGCAAGGGGGCGGCGGTCGAGGCCGGCCTGGACCCCATCGGCGCCCTCGCCCGCAGCGGCGGGTGCGCCGCTGAGGACCCTCTTGCCGGCTTGGCCGCCACCGTTGAGCGGCTCGCCGAGCGGGGCGCGGCCGCTGGCGCGCTGCGGATCAGCGCGGCCCCCTTCCACGACGCCGGCGCCGACGCCGTCTTCGACCTCGCCTGCGCGCTGGCCTCGGGCATCGCCGCGCTTCGTGCCCTCGCCGAGGGCGGGCTGGGCTGGGCGCTGGTGGCGGACGCGCTCCGCTTCTCCATCCCGGTCGACGGGGACTTCCTGCTGTCCATCGCCCGGCTCCGCGCGTTCCGGGGGCTGTGGGCCCATGCGGTCGAGGCCGCTGGCGGCCCGGCCTCCGCCCAGCGCGCGCACGTCGAGGTCCGGGTGGGGGACCGCGTGCTCACCCGCCGGGATCCCTGGCTCAACCTGCTGCGCAACACCGTGGCCTGCTTCGCGGGGGCGGTGGGCGGCGCCGACCGGGTGGTCTCGGTGCCCTTCGACCAGCCCCTGGGCGTGCCCGACGCGCTGGGCCTGCACCTGGCCCGCAACACCCAGCTCCTGCTGCGGGAGGAGTCCCACCTGGCCCGGGTCGTCGACCCGGCCGGGGGGAGCTGGGCCATCGAGTCCCTCACCGACGCCATCGCCGCGCGGGCCTGGGCGGTCATGCAGCAGATCGAGGGGCGCGGCGGCCTCGTCGCGGCCCTCCAGGAGGGCTGGATCCAGGCGCGGATCGCCGAGACCGCCGCGCAGCGCGCCCGGGACGTGGCCCGCCGCAAGGCCCCCATCGTCGGCGTCAGCGAGTTCCCCCTGCTCGACGAGCCCACGCTGGAGCGCGCGCCGCAGCCGGCCCGGACCCTGGAGCCCCTGGGCGACGGCCCCCCCGCCACCCTCCCCGCCCTGGAGGGCTGGCTGCACCGGGACCCGCCGGTCGAGGAGCTGCTCGGCCCCGCCGTCCTCACCGTCGAGCCGCTGCCCCTGCGCCGCCTGGCCGCCCCCTGGGAGGCGCTGCGCGACCGCAGCGACGCCGCCCCGGCCCGCCCCCAGGTCTACCTGGCCACCCTCGGCACCCTCGCCCAGCACAACGCCCGCGCCACCTGGACCCGCAACCTGCTGGAGGCGGGGGGCTTCGAGGTCGTCGAGGGCCCCGGCGGCGAGGACGTCAGCGCCATCGCTGCCGGCCTGGAGCAGCGCTCCGTGGCCGTAATATGCGGTCCGGACGCCCTCTATGCGGAGCACGCCGCCGCTCTGGCCCGCGCCCTGGGCGCTTCAGGCGCCGCCAAGGTGATGCTGGCCGGCCGGCCGGGCTCACTGCAGGAGGCGCTGTGGGCCGCTGGCGTCTCCGGCGCGCTCTACCTGGGCATGGATGTGCTCGACGCCCTGGGCGCGCTGCACGAGGAGGTGTCTCGATGATCCGGCTCCCCGACTTCACCCGGGTGGACTGGGTGCGGCCCCACGGCGGCGAGGCGCGATCGGCCGCGGGGCGGGTCTCCCCGACCCCGGAGGGCATCGACATCCAGCCCCTCTACACCGCGGCCGACCTCGATGGCCTGGAGCACCTCGCCGGGATGCCCGGCTTCGCCCCCTTCGTGCGCGGTCCCTACCCGAGCATGTACGCCGGCCGCCCCTGGACCGTGCGCCAGTACGCCGGCTTCTCCACCGCCGAGGCGTCCAACGCCTTCTACCGCCGCAACCTCGCCGCCGGGCAGAAGGGCCTCAGCGTGGCCTTCGACCTGGCGACCCACCGGGGCTACGACTCCGACCACCCCCGGGTGCGCGGCGACGTGGGCATGGCCGGCGTCGCCATCGACAGCATCCTGGACATGCGGGTGCTCTTCGACGGCATCCCCCTGGACCAGATGAGCGTGTCGATGACCATGAACGGCGCGGTGCTGCCGATCATGGCGCTCTACATCGTGGCCGCCGAGGAGCAGGGCGTGGACCCCGCCCGGCTCAAGGGCACGATCCAGAACGACGTGCTCAAGGAGTTCATGGTCCGGAACACCTACATCTACCCGCCCGCGCCCAGCATGCGGATCGTCGGCGACATCTTCGCGTACACCAGCCAGCGCATGCCCCGCTTCAACAGCATCAGCGTGTCCGGCTACCACATGCAGGAGGCCGGCGCGACCGCCGATCTGGAGCTGGGCTACACCCTCGCCGACGGCCTGGAGTACGTGCGCGCGGGGGTGGCCGCCGGGCTGGACGTCGACGCCTTCGCCCCCCGCATCAGCTTCTTCTGGGCCGTGGGCATGGACTTCTTCATGGAGGTCGCCAAGCTGCGCGCCGCCCGGCTCCTGTGGGCCAGGCTCCTCGCGACGTTCGACCCCAAGGACCCCAAGAGCCTCTCCCTGCGCACCCACTGTCAGACCAGCGGCTGGAGCCTCACCGCCCAGGACGTCTACAACAACGTGGTCCGCACCTGCGTCGAGGCCATGGCCGCCACACAGGGCCACACCCAGAGCCTGCACACCAACGCCCTGGACGAGGCCCTGGCCCTGCCCACCGACGCCTCCGCCCGCATCGCCCGCAACACCCAGCTCTACCTCCAGATGGAGACCGACACCTGCCGCGTCATCGACCCCTGGGGCGGCAGCTTCTTCGTGGAGCGGCTCACCGCGCAGCTCGCCGAGCGGGCCTGGGCCCACATCCAGGAGGCCGAGGCTCTGGGCGGCATGACCCGGGCCATCGAGCAGGGCCTGCCCAAGATGCGCATCGAGGAGGCCGCCGCCCGCGCCCAGGCCCGCATCGACACCGGGCAGCGCGTGGTGGTCGGCGTGAACGCCTGGCGCCCGGCGCACGACACCCCGCCCGAGGTGCTCCGGGTGGACAACACCGCCGTGCGCGAGGCCCAGATCGCCCGCCTGGCCCAGCTCCGGGCCGACCGGGACGAGGCCCGCCTGCGCGAGACCCTCGACGCGCTGACCCGCTGCGCCGACACCGGCGAGGGCAACCTGCTCGACCTCGCGGTCCACGCGGCGCGGGCGCGGGCCACGGTCGGCGAGATCAGCGCCGCCCTGGAGAAGGCCTGGGGCCGCCACGAGGCCGTCCCCAACGCCATCCGGGGGGTGTATCGTGGGGCCATGGGCGACGCGCAGCCCCAGGTCGACGCCGTGCTCCAGCGGGTGCGCGCCTTCGAGGAGGCCGAGGGGCGGCGTCCCCGCGTGCTGGTCGCCAAGATGGGCCAGGACGGCCACGACCGCGGGCAGAAGGTCATCGCCACCGCGTTCGCGGACCTCGGCTTCGACGTGGACATCGGCCCGCTCTTCCACACCCCCGAGGAGACCGCGCTCCAGGCGGTTGAGAACGACGTCCACGTCGTCGGGGTCAGCTCCCTGGCCGCCGGGCACCTCACCCTCGTGCCCCAGCTCCGGCAGCGCCTGGACGCGCTGGGCCGCCCGGACATCCTGGTGGTCGTGGGCGGCGTCATCCCGCCCCAGGACCACGAGGCCCTCTACGCGGCTGGCGCCAGCGCCATCTTCGGGCCCGGCACCCGCATCGCCGACGCCGCCGGGGCGCTGCTCGACCAGCTGGAGAAGAGCCTGGGGCACCACCCCTGACGATGCCGCACCACCCGCCGCCGCGCGTCGCCCTCACCACCGAGCAGCTCATCGCCGGGGTGCGGGCCTGCGACCGCGCGGTGCTGGGGCGGGCCATCACCCTGGTGGAGTCCCGGGCCCCGCGCCACCGCGCCCAGGCCGCCGAGCTGCTCACCGCGCTGATGCCCTACACCGGCCAGGCCTGGCGGGTGGGCATCACCGGGGTGCCCGGGGTGGGCAAGAGCACCTTCATCGACGCCCTGGGCACCCGGCTCACCGCCGCCGGGCGCCAGGTGGCGGTGCTGGCCATCGACCCCTCCAGCTCCCGCACCGGCGGCAGCATCCTGGGGGACAAGACCCGCATGGCGCGGCTGTCGGTCGATCCACGCGCCTTCGTCCGCCCCTCGCCGACCGCCGGCACCCTGGGTGGGGTCGCCGCCCGCACCCGGGAGACCCTGCTGATCTGCGAGGCGGCCGGCTTCGACGTCGTGCTGGTCGAGACCGTGGGGGTGGGGCAGTCGGAGACCCTGGTCGCCGAGATGACCGACTTCTTCCTGGTGCTGATGCTGGCCGGGGCTGGCGACCAGCTCCAGGGCATCAAGCGCGGCCTGCTGGAGCTGGCGGACCTCATCGCGGTGAACAAGGCGGACGGCGACAACCTGGAGCGGGCCCGCCGCGCGGCCCACGAGTACCGCCAGGCGCTGCGCTTCACCCGCCCGCCGGACCCGGACTGGGACCCCCCGGTGCTCACCTGCAGCGCCCTCTCCGAGGAGGGGCTGCCCGAGATCTGGGCGAAGGTGGGCGAGCACCGGGCGGCCAGGCAGGCCAGCGGCGCCTTCGAGACCCGGCGGCAGGCCCAGGCCCTGCGCTGGATGTGGGATCTCGTCGACGACCGGCTGCGCGACGCCCTGCGCCGCCACCGGGCGGTCGCCGAGCGCCTGCCCGAGCTGGAGAGCGCTGTCGCGGCCGGCACCCTGCCGCCGACCGCCGCCGCTGAGCGCCTGCTCGCCGCCTTCCTTCAGGGGTAGGTGTTCGGCAGGACGGCCTGGATGTCGGCCTCGCTGACCGGCTGGTCGACGCTGACGATGCGCATGCCCGGCTCCAGCAGCACCAGGGTGGGGTGCGCGCCGTCGCGGTTGTACAGCCCGCCGACGCCCCAAGCGGGGTCGGCGGTGACCGGGAAGGTGTGGCCGTAGTAGCTGGCCCACTGGCCCAGCTCGGTGACCGTGGGGGTGCGCCGGCCGGTGTTCTCACCGTACAGCGAGACGATCATGAACCCGTAGGACTGGTAGCGCTGGTAGGTGGCTTCGAGCGTCCGAGCCTCGGACTGGCAGTAGCTTCACCAGAACGCACCGGACACCAGCAGCACGGCCCGATCGCAGAAGTCGTGGAGCCGCACCGTGTCGCCGAACTGGTCGGTCAGGGCGAAGTTCGGGGCGACGTCCCCCGGTCGGGTGCCGGTGGAGGTGATGCTGTTGCGGCAGGCGTCGATGGTCCAGCCGCCCGCGTAGGGGTGGTCGGTGGCGTCGGTGGGGTCGGTGTAGCTGTCGACCTCATCGCCGTCGGCGTGGCCGTCGCCGTCGGTGTCGGCGCTCAGCGGGTCGCTGCCCCAGGTGTGGACCTCGTCCCCGTCGCTGAGGCCGTCGCCGTCGGTGTCGGCGAGGAGCGGGTCGGTGGAGGCGGCCACCTCGTCGCCGTCGTCCAGCCCGTCGCCGTCGGTGTCCGCGAGGAGCGGGTCGGTGCCCAACGCCGCCTCTTCGTCGTCCGTGAGACCGTCGCCATCGGCATCATCGGCGGTCTGCCCGCTGTCGTCCGTGTCGGCGTCGGCGTCGGTGTCGGCGTCGGCGTCGGCGTCGGCGTCGGTGTCAGCATCGGCATCCGCGTCACTGTCGGCGTCCGCGTCGGTGTCGCTGTCGGCGTCCGCGTCGGCGTCCGCGTCCGCCTCGGTCGCGGTGTCGTCAGGGGGATCCTGGGTCTTGGGCTCCGTGCAGGCGAACAACGCCAGGAGCGCGAGGCCGGGCAGGCGACGCACGTCGGTCTCCGGGAGAGGGCTCGCTCTCTACGATACCGGAGATGGCGCGTGGTTACACGGATCATGCCCCTCGTCCTTCGGTCAGCTTCCGTCCCTCCGCGCGGACGCCATCCGGCTACGTTGGGCCGCACATCGACTCCCAGGATGGAGACCAACCCCATGAAGCTCCTGCGTTTCTACCCCCTCCTCCTCCTCGCCGTGGCCTGCACCAACAAGGACGGCGCAGAGACCGGCGACATCGACGACACCAGCGTGGCCGTCGACGAGGACGGCGACGGGGTGCCGTCCGATCAGGACTGCGACGACAACGACGCCGCCGTCTACCCCGGCGCGGCAGAGGTCTGCGACAACGTCGACAACAACTGCGACGGCGCCGTGGACGAGGGCGTGACCACCACCTGGTACCCCGACGGCGACGGCGACGGCTACGGGGTGGACGCGGGCGCGACCGAGGCCTGCGAGGCCCCGGAGGGCCACGTCGGCGTGGGCGGGGACTGCGACGACGACGACGCCGCGTACCATCCCGGCGCCCCCGAGGACGACTGCGCCGACCCCAACGACTACAACTGCGACGGCAGCGTGGGCTACGCGGACAACGACGATGACGGCTGGCCGGCCTGCGAGGAGTGCGACGACACCAACCCCGACATCCGGCCCGACGCCACCGAGGTCTGCGACGACGTCGACAACGACTGCGACGGTCTGGTCGACGACGAGGACGACAGCCTGGACGCCAGCACCGGCGGCACCTTCTACGCGGACATCGACGCCGACGGCTACGGCGACGCCAGCGCTGCGATCCAGGCGTGCGACCAGCCCGCCAGCTACGTGACGGACAGCACCGACTGCGACGACGCGGTCAGCACCATCAACCCGGGCGCCGCCGAGGTCTGCGACGACCTGGACGACGACTGCGACGGTCTGGTCGACGACGAGGACGACAGTCTGGACGCCAGCACCGGCAGCGACTGGTACGCCGACAGCGACGGCGACGGCTACGGCGACGCGGACAACGCCACGCAGGCGTGCGACCAGCCCTCCGGCTACATCGCGGACAGCAGCGACTGCGACGACGCCAGCGGCGCCGTCCACCCCGGCGCCACCGAGCGGTGCAACGGCGTGGACGACGACTGCGACGGCACCACCGACCCCGACAGCGCCGCCGACGCCCCCGACTGGTACGCCGACGACGACGGCGACGGCTATGGCGACGCCAGCGACGTCACCGCCGCCTGCGCCCAGCCCTCCGGCACGGTGTCCGACAGCAGCGACTGCGACGACGACGACGGCGCCGTCCACCCCGGGGCCACCGAGGTCTGCAACAGCGTGGACGACGACTGCGACGGCCTGACCGACGACGACGACGGCGGGCTCGACGCCGCCACCGCCTCCACCTGGTACGCCGACGACGACGGCGACAGCTACGGCGACCCCGACGACAGCGAGGTGGCCTGCGACCAGCCCTCGGGCGCGGTGAGCGACAGCAGCGACTGCGACGACGACGACAGCGCCATCCACCCCGGGGCCACCGAGGAGTGCGACGACGTCGACAACGACTGCGACGGCACCGTCGACGGCGTCGTGCTGGTGGACGAGGACTTCAACAGCACCCTGGGCGCGGACTGGGTGCTCAACGGCACGGCGGTCCAGGACACGACAGGCGGCTACCTCTCCCTCACCGAGGTCTCCGGCGGCACCGGCACGGCCTGGTACGCGGACCCCCTGCCGGCCGACGACTTCTACGTCAGCTTCATGTTCTCCACCGGCGGCGGCACCGGCGCGGACGGCCTGGGCTTCGGCTGGCTCGACCCCAGCGCTGCGTCCACCGCCTCCATCGGCAGCGGCGGCGGCGGCATGGGCCTGCTCAACCTGCAGGGCTACTCGATCGAGGCGGACACCTACTACAACAGCGGCTACGACAACAACGGCAACCACCTCGCCGTGATGGGCCTCAACGGCTTCACCAACTACGGCGACGCCACCGGCATCCCCACCCTGGAGAACGGCGGCTGGTTCCTGCTGGAGGCCTGGGTCTCCGGCGGCGTGGTGGACGTCGATCTGGACGGTACGAACTACATCTCCGGCGTCGCCATCAGCGGCTACGCCCTGACCGAGGCCATCATGGGCTTCGGCGGGGCCACCGGCGGCTCGACGAACTACCACTACGTCGACGACGTGTACATCGAGTGCCCTGAAGACTGAAGACGTTGACAGGACAACGCATGTTCAGTACATTCGGGGGGCACACCTGCCTCCCGGAGCACCCCCTTGGAAGACCTCGCCCCACGTCAGCGTGAGATCCTCGAATACATCGCCTCGGTCATCGACCAGAAGGGCATCGCCCCCACCTACCGCGAGATCGGCGACGCCCTGGGCATCCGCTCCACCAACGGCGTGAGCGACCACGTCAAGGCGCTCATCCGCAAGGGCTACCTCACCCGCCCCGCGGGGCGGGGCTCCGCGCGCAGCCTGCGCCTCACCGACCACGCCGTCGGCGGCTTCAACGACCAGGCCACCGTCTCCGTGCCCCTGCTCGGCCGGGTCGCCGCGGGCCTGCCCCTGCTCGCCGACGAGAACTACGACAGCAGCATCCGCGTCGACGCCTCGCTGGTGCCGGCCAACGTGCCCTGCTTCGCCCTGAAGGTCAGCGGCGAGTCCATGATCGAGGCCGGCATCCTCGACGGCGACATCGTCATCGTCAAGCAGCAGCAGACCGCCCGCAACGGCGAGGTCGTGGTCGTGCGCGTGGGCGACGAGGCCACGGTCAAGCGCTTCTTCAAGGAGGGCGCCCGGGTCCGCCTCCAGCCCGAGAACTCCACCATGGAGCCCATCTACGTGGACGCCCGCGACGACGCCGCGGTGGTCGGCCGCGTCGTGGGGCTGTGGCGGACCACGTTCCACTGACGCGCAGGTGTGCTAGCCTGCGCCGGTGAGCAGGACCGCTCCGAGCCCCCCGGCCGCCCGGACCCGACCCACCCTGTGGGTCGAGGTGGTGCTCACCCTCGCGCTCATCACCCTGGCCACCATCCTGCTCAACGCGGGGGTGTTCTGGCTGCTCTCGGCCCGGGGCGAGCTGGAGCGGCACACCGAGCTGACCCTGGCCACCGCCCGCGCCATCCGCGCCCAGCTCGAGGCCCCGGTCACCGACCGCGAGAAGGCCTGGCGCCGCGCCCTGCTGGGCTTCCGACGCGGTCGCATCGCCATCAGCGCCCTCTGGGTGACCGACCGGGACGGCCGCCCCGTGCTGGAGGTTGTGGGCGAGGCCCCTGCGGAGCCCGACATCGGCCTGCGGGCGGCCCTCTACGGGCGCGAGGAGCACGTCCGCATGGCCGGCAGCCGCCTGAGCGGCCGCATCGTCGAGGTGACCGAGCCGCTGATGATCGGCGGCGCGGTCAGCGGCGCGGTGCGGGTGGCCATGCCCTGGGAGGGCGTGGGGCCGGCGCGCTCCGGGCTGGGGTATGTCCTGCTCTACACGCTGTTCTCGGGCACGGTCATCTCGGTGTTCGGCTACGCGCTGCTGCGCCGCCGGCTCGTCGCGCCCATCCAGCGCATCCGGGCAGGCACCGCGCGCATCGCGGCGGGCGAGTTCGGCTACACCGTCGAGCTGGACGCCGCCCGGGAGCTGGAGGAGCTGACCCGCGCCCTCAACGTACTCTCCGGCTCCCTGGCCGAGTATCGCCAGCAGACCGCCGAGCAGGTCGAGTCCCTGGAGCGCGCCAACCAGGAGCTTCGCCAGGTCCAGGAGGAGCTGATCCGCTCCGAGAAGCTGGCCTCGGTCGGCCGCCTGGCGGCGGGCATCGCCCACGAGGTCGGCAACCCCCTGGCGGCCGTCCTGGGCTACACCGAGCTGCTGGCCGAGGGGGTGGGGGACGGCGCCCTGGAACGCGACCTGCTGCTCCGCACCCGGCGGGAGGTCGAGCGCATCCACCGCATCATCCGGGAGCTGCTGGACTACGCCCGGCCGGGCACCGGCGCCGCGGAGCCCGTCGCGCTGCCCGCCCTGCTGGAGGAGGCCGTGCACACGGTGCGCCCCCAGCCCGGCTTCCGGGAGGTCGAGGTGGTGGTCGAGGCCGAGGTCGGGCTCCCCCGCGTGCGCGCCGAGGCCGACAAGCTCCATCAGGTCTTCGTCAACCTGCTGCTGAACGCCGCCGACGCCGTGGCCGGCCCCGGTCGGATCACCCTGGACGCCCGGGCCGAGGACGACGAGGTCGTCGTGCGGTGCCGGGACTCCGGGCCCGGCTTCAACGACGCGGACCTCCCCAAGGTCTTCGAGCCCTTCTTCACCACCAAGGAGCCGGGGCAGGGCACCGGCCTGGGGCTGGCCACCTGCCAGCGCATCATCGAGGGCATGGGGGGCTGGATCCGGGCGTCCAACCACCCCGAGGGGGGCGCGGTGCTGACCCTGGGCCTGCCGGCGGAGCAGGCGTGAGGGGGCAGCTGCTCGCGGTCGTCGCGGCGGCGTTCGGCTTGAGGCTCGTGCGCGCCGCCCTGCGGTGGGACGAGATCACGCTGGCCTACGCCGCCTACCTCCAGCCCTGGCAGGACCACCTGCGGGCGGGGGACCTCGGCGGCATGCTCAGCACCTTCGTGGGCCTGCACCCGCCGCTGTATCCGGCGCTGTTCTCGGCGGTGGACCTGGCCTGGGGCGCTCCGGCCGGCTGGCTGCTGATGTCGGTGGCCGCGTCGACGCTGGCGGTGTGGGTGGTGGGCCGCGCGGCGGGCCTCGCGGCTGCAGCGACCCTCGCTGTGGACCCGCTGCAGCTCGCCTATTGCGCCGAGGTCAACAACTATCCCCTGCTGGTCTTGATCATCGCGCTCTGCCTCGCCGCGGAGCGCCGGGCATCGGACGGACGGGGCTGGGGGCCGCTGGCCCTGGCCGGGGTCGCGGGGGGCTGGACCCACCTGCTCGGGGGGCTCGCGGGGGGCCTGTTCGCCCTGAAGCTGGCCCGGCGGGACCTGCGCGCCGGGCTGGCGGTGCTGGGGGTGATGGCCGCAGGCACCGCGCCCGTGGTCGCCCGGGGCCTCGCTCTGGCGGGTGGGGAGGGGACCTATGGGCAGGGCGGCCTGGACCCGGCCGCGCTGGCGGGGGGGCTGCACGAGAAGCTGGGGCTCTGGGGGCTGGTCTGGGGCCTTGCGCTGGTGGGGGGTGTCCGCCGCCCCGGGCTGCTGGCGGTGGCCTTTGCGCTCGCCGCCGCCATCCTGGGCATGATGGGGCTGGGGGTCGCGGCCAGCCACCAGCAGCCCTACTGGCTGGCCCTGGGTCCGCTCGTCGCGGCGCTGGTGGGGGCCTGGCGACCCCTCGGCCTGGTCGCGGTGGGCCTGGGGCTGTGGGGCTTCGGGCCGGAGTTGGACCGCCTGGAGGCCCTGCAGCGCGATCTCGGCCGGCCGCGCGCCATCGACGCCGCGATCGCCGCCATCCCGCCGGGGGGCGCGCTGTGGCTCCTGGCCCCCGCGCTCATGCCCGACGACGACAAGCGCGACACCAGCGACGTGCTGTGGCGGCTGGAGCCCTTCCGGCCAGCCCCCCCGTGGCGCGGCGACGGCGCGCCGGCCTTCGAGTTCACCGACTACCGCTTCGGGCAGCCCCGCTGGCTGGCCGGCCGCGTCGTCCACACCTCCACCGACCTGTCCACCGACGCCTTCGACGCCGCGCTGGGCTGGCACCTGGCCGCCGGGCGCCCCGTCGGCGTGGTGCTCTACGACCACGGGCCCGCCTTCGACTACCCGGGCAAGGTGCGGCGGGCGCTCGACCCCTATGACCACCGCTGCGTCGAGGTCGGGGCGGACGTGGGGCTGGGGGTGGACCTGCTCTGCGTGGTGGAGGGCCTGCGGTGACCCCGGTGGCCCCCCTCGACCCCTGGATGACCGCGTGGCCGGCGCTGCCGGCGGCGATCCTGGCGCTGATCGGCCTGTGGGGCTTGCGGCGGCACGTCCGGCCGGGTTGGGGCGAGGCGGCGGTGCTCGCCGTCGCCCTGGTGGTCCGGGTGGCCTGGCTGCCGCTGGAGCTTCACGAGTTCGACGGCCACGAGGCCGAGTACCGCGACATCCTCACCGGGGTGCGCCCGCTGAGCCAGGGGGGCACGATGCTCTACCCGGCGATGCAGTGGCTCTACCGGGGCCTGGGGGTGATCTGGCCCGAGCCGCGGCTGCTGCTGGCGTTCTCGGTGGTGGCCGGGCTGGTCGCGATCGGCGCGGTCATGGGGGTCGCGGGGCGGCTGGCCGATCGGCGCGCGGCGCTCGCGGCGGGCCTCGCGCTGGCGCTGTGGGGAAACCACGCCTTCTGGTCGGTGTCCGCCTACAACGTGATCCTGCCCCACGCCATGAGCTGGGTGGCCCTCTGGGGCCTCGCCGTCCTGTTCCGAGGTGGCCCCCCCGGGTACGCGGGGCTGCTCGCGGGCGGGGCGGCGGCGCTGGCGGTGGCCACCCGGGTGGAGAGCGCCCTGCTGGCGCCGATCGGGCTGGCCCTGCTGGCGCTGTACCGGCCCCGGGGGGTCCTCCGGTGGGCGCCGGGCCTGGCGGCGGGGGCGGTGCTGGGGGCCTTCGCGGCGTACTACGTGCTCTACAGCGGGCCCCCGCCAGGGGCGGAGCAGCGGGCGCTGGCCTGGTCGATCAACCAGGGGCTGGTGGTGTACTTCGCGCCCTTCGACCAGCCGTGGACCTGGCCGGGGCTGGCCCTGGGCCTTGGCCTGGGGCTCTGGCGGTGGCCGAAGCTGGTCGCGCCGATGCTGGCGCTGGCGGTGGGCAGCCACCTCGCCTTCGCCACCTTCGAGGACTACGGCTTCCGCCACCTGCTCAACGCCGAGGCGGCGCTGGCGGTGGGCCTGGGCGCCCTCACGGTGAGTCGGGTGGGCTGGCCCTTCCTGGGGATCAGCCTTGTGGCGCTCACCCTGCACACCGCGGACGTGGCGGACCGCTTCTACGCCTCCGAGGAGCGCTTTGCGGAGGCCCTCGACCCCGACCTGCCGGTCCTCTCCGTCGACGCGGTGGGGGACTGCGCGCTCATCTGCGAGGACTTCCGGGTGGTCCCGGAGGACCGGCAGCGCTCCCACTTCAACCTGCTGGACCCGGCGGAGGCCGAGCGCATGCGGGCGGAGTCGGGCTGCATCCGCTGGCTGGTCGGGGTGCAGGACCACCGCTGGTCGTCCCGAGCGGTCCGGGATCGCGCTCTGCGGCTGGAGCGGCTGTATTCCGTCACCCCGCGCGCCGTGGTGAAAGGTGGGGAGCGCGGCTACGTTGGTCTTGTGCTGGACATCGGAGCGCGTCGGCGGATCCACCCGCTGCTGCCCACTGAGACGGAATGAGCCCGGACCTCTCCCCCATCCTCGACAAGCTGCGCCTGCTCGGGCGCCGGGAGCGCGGCCTGCTGGCGGCGCGCGGGGCGCTGGTGGGCTTCGGCCTGGGGCTGGTGGCCTGGGCGGCGGCGATGGGCTTCGCGGCGATGGGCTGGGACCGGAAGACCTCCCTGGAGGTGCTGGGCGCGGTGGGGTTGGCGGCGCTCGTCACGCTGGGGATCTGGCTGGGCATGCGCTGGCAGCAGGCGGGCTCGGCCTGGCACCAGGCCCGGCTGCTGGAGGCCCTCCAGCCCGACATCCGCGGCCGGCTCATCACCCTGCTGGAGCGGGTCGACGGCCCCCGTGGCCAGGAGTCGGTGGGCATCCTCGCCCTGGTGGCCCGCCGGGCGCGGGCGCTGGTCGAGCCCATCCCGCCCCAGGTGGTGCACCCCGGGCGCGCGCTGGTGCGGCCCGTGCTGGCAGCGTTCGCGCTGCTGATGGCGTGGGGGCTGGTGGGCGTCCTGGGCCCGATGGGCCCGGTGGAGACCCTGCGCTGGCTGGGGGGTGACGCCCGCGCGGTGGTCTCGACCCCCGCCGACCCCGACGGCCCCATCGAGGCCCGCGCGCTCGTGGGCGACCTGCTCATCCGCTACGAGTACCCCGAGTACACCGGCCTGCCCCCGACCGAGGTCCCCAACTCCAACGGCGACGTGCACGGGCCCCCCGGCACCCGGGTCAGCGTGCGCGCCCGCACCGCCGAGGTCTACGACTCCGCCGCCATCCAGGCCTACGACCTGCCGCCCCTCCAGGCCGGCCTGGTGGAGGGCCGCGACGTGGCCGGGGCCTTCACCATCGACGGCGAGGGGGCCTGGCGCCTGCTGCTGCGCCGGGGCGCCGAGCAGCACCGCTCCCCCGACTACGACATCGTCGTGGAGCCCGACCTGCCCCCGGTGGTCGAGCTGGACGCCGCCGCCGACCGCATGGAGGTCGCCTGGGATCAGACCATCCCGCTGCGCTGGCGGGTCCGGGACGACTTCGGCGTCACCGCCGTCCAGGTGCGCATCGTGGGCCAGGGTAAGCCCCAGGATCTGCGCCGCCCCCTCGACACGCCCACCCTGCTGCCCGGCGACCTGGAGCGCACCCCCGACCAGCTTGGCCTGCGCCCGGGGGACGAGGTCGAGCTGCGCATCGTCGGCTGGGACAACGACGCCATCTCCGGGGCCAAGTCCGGGGAGTCCCGCTCGGTGCGGATCTTCGTGCTGGGCCCCCGCGCCCAGGCCGAGCGCTTCCTGCGCCTGCGCCGCGAGCTGCGCGACGCCCTCATCGACGTGCTCGCCGATTTCGTGACCGACCCCGACCCGCTGCCCGAGCGCCAGGCCGCGCTGTCCCGCTGGGCGGCGGGGGCCGCGGGCCGGTTCGAGCCCATCGACGACCTGGTCGACGAGTACTGGGATCGCTTCGACGAGCGCTCCCTGGAGGGCCGGGTGGTCGAGGAGATCCGCCGCCAGGGCAACGGCCTGCTGCGCTTCGTGCACGCGGTGGCCGCCCCCAAGCTCGACGAGCCCGTCGACGAGCGGGACATGGAGACCGTGGGCCAGCTCCGCGCCGAGCTGGTCGAGACCCTTGAGACCAACGTCCTCATGCTCGACCTCATGGTGCGATATCAGGCCATCGGCGAGCTGTACAACCAGGCCCGGCGCCTGGACGACGCGGGCGAGCTGCTCCGAGGCGAGGCCGAGGCCGGGGGCGACGCCGGGGCGCTGTTCAGCCGCCTCGACCGGGTCGAGACCCTGAGCCGCCGGCTGGCCAAGGCCGCCGACGAGTATGACGACGGCCGCCTCAGCGCGATGGTCAAGGACTGGCTCGCCGACGCCGATCGGCTCAGCGACCGCATCCGCGAGCTGATCGCAGAGGGCGACCTGGAGCGGGCCCGCCAGCTCTCGGTCACCCTGGCCAACCAGCTCGACCGGCTGCGCCGCTCCCTGGAGGCCATGCAGTCCCAGATGGAGGAGGCCACCGAAGAGGACATGGAGGCCATCCGCGAGTTCATCAAGGAGCTGGAGCGCATCGAGGCCGAGGAGCGCGCCCTGCTGGAGCGCACCCGCCAGGCCCGCGAGCACGACGGCGTCGACGCCGACCAGCTCGTCCGCCGCTGGGAGCAGGCCGCCGAGCTCGCCCGCCAGGTGGCCCGCAGCACCCAGGAGGTCACCGCCGCCTTCGAGGCCGACGGCAAGCGCCGCGTCCCCACCGACGCCGAGGACGCCGAGCGCCTGCGGATCCAGGCCGAGCGCATGCTGCGGGTGATCGAGGCCCGCGACCTGGACAACGCGCGGCTGGAGGCCTCCCGCACCCTGTTCCTGGGGCGGCACACCGAGGACATGCTGCGCCGCCGCGAGCGCCGCTACATCGGCGAGCCCGACGCCCCCGACAACACCACCGCCTACCAGCGCATGCGCGAGGCCCAGCGCACCACCATGACCCTGGACGACATCCTGCGCGACCTCGACCAGGCGGTGAACGACGCCAGCCCGACCCTGGCCCGCGAGGCCGACGCCTTCGCCGAGAGCCAGGGCACCCTGCTGGAGGACACCACGAAGACCCTGCCCTTCGCCAACCAGCTCGCCGGGCAGCTCCCCATGGGCGCGCCCGGCCTGGTAGAGAGCCTGGAGGGCGCCGAGCGCGAGATGACCCGCGCCGAGCGCGCTCTGGATCAGGCCCGCGCGGTCGAGGCCGAGGGCGCCGAGGAGGCCGCCGCCGACCGGGTGCGCCAGGCGCTGGAGGCCCTGGCCCAGGCCGCCGCCGCGATGGAGGAGATGCAGGAGCAGATGGACGGCGGACAGCCCGACCAGGATGGCGCGGGGGGAGGCGACGGCGAGGACGACCAGCGCCACCCGCCCACCGGCGAGGTCGCCCTGCCCGACCCCGAGGAGTTCGCCACCCCGGAGGAGTACCGGGAGGCCCTGCTCCGGGGCATGCAGGCCGAGGTCCCCGAGCAATACGAGGCGCTCAAGCGGAGGTACTATGAAGAGCTGGTCCGCCAGTAGGCTCGCCATCGCGATCGCCCTGTTTCTCGGGGCGTTCTCGGGCGCGGCCCACGCCGGCCCGGCCCGCCCCGGCTTCGTGTGCCTCAAGGCCACCGACCTGCCCTGCGCCCGGGAGCTGGTCGACGCGCTGCGCGACGACGGCGAGCGGGGCCCGGCGGTGGACCTGCTGGAGGCCCGGGTGCTCTTCCAGGAGGGCCGCTTCGCCGAGGCCACCGAGCGCCTGGGCGACGTGCTGCCCCGCGCCGGGGACATCGACCTCGACGACCTCGCCGGGCAGGTGCCCCGGCCCACCGAGCTGACCGCCGAGGACGCCGAGAAGACCACCGCCGACCTGTTCGCCCTGGCCCTCAAGGAGGAGTACAACTTCTACATCGCCACCACCGAGATCCACGCCGAGATGGTCGAGACGCGGGTGGGGGACATCGTGGTGTCCTACGCGCCGGGCATCGAGCGCATCCTGGTCGACGAGACCGTCGAGATCCTGCGGGCCGCGAAGGCCCGGGTCGCGCCGCTGGTGGGCGGGGACATCCCGGTCGACGTGCGGGTCGAGTTCTACGCCGACGGCGCCAGCTTCGCGACCGCCTCCACCCTGCCGCTGGAGAGCATCCAGACCACCGGCGTGGTGGCCATCTCCAAGTGGAACCGACTGCTCGTCACCAGCCCCCGGGTGCGCGGGGGGGGCTACGGCTGGAAGGACACCGTGGTCCACGAGTGGATCCACCAGCTCGTGAGCTACCACTCGGGTGACAAGGCGCCCATCTGGCTCCAGGAGGGCATCGCGCGGTCCCTGGACTCCCTGTGGCGCGAGGACAGCTACGCCATCCCCGTGCACGGCCAGTCCCTGCTGGCCGGGGCGCTCAAGTCCGGCAACTGGGTGACCTTCGAGCAGATGCACCCCTCGATGGCCTTCCTGCCCTCCGCGGACATGGCCGCGCTGGCCTACGCCCAGGTCTCCACGATGATGGACCACCTGCGGCGCCGCAAGGGCGACCAGGCCCTCCCCAAGGTGCTCAAGCTGGTGCGGGACGGCATGGACGCCCGGGACGCGGTGGCCGAGGTCGCCAACGGCGGCGACTTCAAGGCCTTCGAGGACGACTGGCGGGCCTGGCTCGCCCGGCAGGACCTCGTGGGCGAGCGCATCGCGGCGATGCCCACCAACCTGGACGGCAGCGTCGAGGCCATCGAGGACGACCCGGTGCTGGGGGCGCGCAAGGATCTGGCCAACAAGGCCCGCCTGGGCGAGCTGATGGCCCAGCGCGACCACCACGAGGCCGCGCTCGTCTACTACGAGCAGGCCGTCCCCGAGGACGAGCCCCCCGGGCCCTACCTCGTGCTGCGGCAGGCCGAGTCCCTCGCGGCGCTGGGTCGCCCGCAGGACGCCGTCGCGGCGCTCCAGGAGAACCTGCGCTTCTACCCGGAGGTCTCGGCCACCCGCCGGCTGCTCGGCGAGCTGCTGCTGGCCGAGGGCGACGACGCCGCGGCGCTGCCCCAGTTCGCCCGCGCCGCGGACCTGAATCCGTTCGATGTTGCAGTGCAGCAAACCCTGGTGACGCTCTACACGGCGGCGGGTGAACGGGGGCGCGCCCGTCGACACCAGGGTTACGTGGACCTGCTCTACTACCGAGACGCTGGCTGAGGCTGACCTGATGAACGAACCGCAGATGGATGACGTCGCCCTCCTCGAGGAGCTGGCCCGGACCCGCGAGCGCCTGCTCGACCAGATCGGCCGGGTCATCGTGGGCCAGCGGGACGTGGTGGAGCTGATGCTCACCGCCCTGTTCGCCCAGGGGCACTGCCTGTTCATCGGCGTGCCCGGCCTGGCCAAGACCCTGCTGGTCTCGACCACCGCCCAGGCCCTGGGCCTGGGCTTCTCCCGCATCCAGTTCACCCCGGACCTGATGCCCTCGGACATCACGGGCACCGAGGTCCTGGAGGAGGACCGCAGCACCGGCCAGCGCAGCCTGCGGTTCATCCGGGGGCCGATCTTCTCGAACCTCATCCTGGCCGACGAGATCAACCGGACCCCGCCCAAGACCCAGTCCGCGCTGCTCCAGTCCATGCAGGAGCGGCAGGTCACCGTCGCCGGGCACACCCACGCCCTCGAGCCGCCCTTCCAGGTCTTCGCCACCCAGAACCCCATCGAGCAGGAGGGCACCTACCCCCTGCCCGAGGCCCAGCTCGACCGCTTCATGCTGTCCATCGAGGTGGGCTACCCCAGCGAGCTGGAGGAGCTGGAGATCGTCCAGCGCACCACCGTGGGGCAGTCCCCCGAGGTCGAGGCCGTGGTGGACCGGAGCCTGCTGCTCCAGCTCCAGGACCTGGTGCGGCGGCTGCCGGCCAGCGACGACGTCAACCGCTTCGCGGTGCGCCTGGCCCGGGCCACCCGCCCCGGCCCCGACGCCCCCGAGACCACCCGGCGCTGGGTGCAGTGGGGCGCCGGCCCGCGCGCCTCCCAGTACCTCGCCCTCGGCGCCCGGGTGTGGGCCGCGCTGCACGGCAACGAGCTGCCCCACCCCAAGGACGTGCGCGCCATCGCCCCCGCCGTGCTGGGCCACCGCGTGCTGCTCAACTTCCAGGCCGAGGCCCAGGGCATCCGCGCCCGCGACGTGGTCGCCGAGCTGCTCGACCAGGTGAGCGAACGGTGATCGCCTGGGACCCCGATGTCCTCTCCCGGATCCGGCACCTGCACCTCGTGGCGGTGCAGACCGTGGACGGGCTGCTGCACGGGGTCCACCGCAGCCGCCGGGTGGGCGCGAACATCGAGTTCGCCGACTACAAGGAGTACACCCCGGGGGACAACCTGCGGGACCTGGACTGGCGGGTGCTCGCCCGCAGCGACCGGCTGGTGACCCGCCGCTACGAGGTGGAGACCGAGCTGGCCTGCACGCTCCTGCTGGACGCCTCGGGGGACCTGTCCACCGGCCGGGGCTCGCCCTACGCCCTGCCCGAGCTGGAGGGCACCAAGTTCGGCTTCGCGGTGACCCTCACCGCCACCCTGGCGTGGTTCCTCCACAAGCACCAGGAGCCGGTGGGGCTGGCCATCTTCGGCGGGCAGGGGGCGCCCACGGGCTACATCCCGCCGCGCTCCGGGGCCAACCACATGGGCCGAATCTTCGGGGCCCTGGCCAGCCTGCGCCCCGGCGGGCAGGCCGACCTGGGCAAGGCGCTGTCCGCCCTGGGGCCGCGCATGCGCCGCCGCAGCCTGGTCGCGGTGATCTCCGACTTCATGGAGGAGACCGACACCTGGACCCCGGCGCTCACCGCCCTGGCCCGGCGGCGCACGGATCTGGTCGCGCTGCACGTCATGGACCGCGCCGAGCTGGCCCTGGACTTCGAGCAGCCGATGATCTTCTTCTCCCCGGAGGGCGGGGAGCCGGTGCCGGTGGACCCGGTGGGGGTGGCCGAGGAGTTTGACGCGGTGCGGCGGGACTGGCTGCGTGAGGTCCAGGGGGCCCTGAGCGCCCACCGGGGCCGCTACTACCCCTGCTGGACCCACCTGCCCCTGGAGCTGGTGCTGCGCCAGCTCATCGGAGGCGTGCGGGCGCCGGGCGCGCTGGACGTCCCGGCATGAGCTTCTCCCTGCTCACGCCCCTGGCCCTGGCCCTGGGCGCGCTCGTGGCCGGGCCCATCCTGGCGCACATGGCCCAGCAGAGACCCTCCCAGCGCATGGCCTACGGCGCGATGATGCTCATCCGCCGGCTGGTGCGCCGCCTGGAGAAGCGCCGTCGTCTGAAGGACCGATGGCTGCTGGCTCTGCGCATCCTCGCCGTGCTGGCGATGGTGCTGGCCGCCGCGCGCCCCGAGCTGAGCTGGCCCGAGACCAGCCCCAGCTTCGGCGGCAGCGGCGCGGTCGTGCTGGTCATGGACGACTCCATGTCCATGGGCATGGTCTCCGGTGGGCGCACGCTGATGTCCCGGGCGCGGGAGCGGGCCATCGCCCTCGTGCGCAGCCTGCCCGACGGCGCCCAGGTGGGTCTGGTGCGCATCGGCGGCGAGGCCCGGCGGGTCACCGCCGCGCTGACCACCGATCACGCGGCCATCCTGGCGGACCTGGAGTCGATGGAGGCCGGCTACGGGCGGACCGACCTGCGGGGGGGGCTGTTGCAGGCCCGCGCCCTGCTGGAGGGCACCCCCGGCGAGGTCGTCGTGTTCACCGACGAGGCTGGCCCCAACGTCGTGTCCGGCGCGGCGGGGGAGCTGCGGCGGCTCATCGAGCTGGGCGCCTCGGTCATCCCCGAGGTCGTCCTGCCGTCCCAGGTGGCCAACGTGGCGGTGGTCTCCGCCGAGTACGGCGACGGCCCCGAGGGCGGCAGCGTCGACGTGCGGGTCCACAACTTCGGGGAGGCGGACATCGAGCTGCCCGCCACGGTGGGGCTGCCCGACGGCTCCGAGATCACGGCCTTCCTGGAGCTGGCGCCCGACGCCTCGGTCGACGAGGCGTTCACCGTGCCCCAGACCGTGCCCGGCGGCGTGGCGTGGGTGCGGGTAGGCGACGAGGCCCTGCCCGGCGACAACGCCCGCTACTTCCACCTGCCCCGGGTCGGGGCCTCCCGGGTGATGGTCATCGACGGCGACCCCGGGCCCACCCCCACCCGCTCCGAGGTCTACTTCCTGGAGCGCGCCCTGGCCCCCTGGGGCGGTCGGCGCGGGGGCGTGCTGCCCGAGGTGCGCAGCCCCCCCGGCCTCGCCGAGCTGGACCCGGAGGTCCACCGGGTGGTCTTCCTGGCCAACGTCGCCGACCTGAGCGCCCACGCCGCCACCCTGACCGACTTCGTGCGCGGCGGCGGCGGGCTGGTCATCTCGTTGGGGGACAACGTCACCGCCGACCGCTACAACGGCGCGCTCCGGGACCTGCTGCCCGCGAAGCTGGACAAACCCCGGGATCTCGTGGACCTCGGCGCCCGGGACGGGGTCCCCCTGGAGCTGCCCGACCTGGAGATGGACCTGTTCGCCCCCTTCGCCGAGTCCGGGCGGGCCGGCTTCACCCGCATCGCCGCCCGGCGGGTGTTCGGGCTGGTCCCCTACGAGGAGACCGGCTGGGACGGCGACGGCGACGGCGTGCGCACCCTGCTGCGCTACGAGGGCGGCACCCCCGCGCTGGTGGAGCGCCGCGTGGGCCGCGGGCGGGTGCTGCTGTGGACCTCCACGGTGGACCTGGGCTGGTGCAACGCGCCGCTCCAGGCCGCCTTCATGCCCTTCGTGCAGCGCCTCGTGGGCGTGCTGGGGGGCGAGGCCGGCGGGGGCGCCGAGCAGCTCTCGGTCACCGTGGGCGAGCCCACCCAGGTGCGCCTGCCGGTCGTCGGCCTGGAGCCCCAGGTCACCGGCCCCGACGGGGTCGCCGTCTTCGCCGAGCTGATCCGCCAGGAGGAGCTGGAGGTGCGCTTCGTGCCCCGCCTGCCCGGCGCCTACACCGTGGGCGTCGAGGGCGAGCCGCCCCTGGCCCGCGTCGCGGTGAACACCCCGCTGGAGGAGTCCGACGTGCGCACCGGCGAGGCCCTGACCGAGGTCCAGGCCGAGATCGACCCCTCGCGCTTCGTCCGCCGCGCCGAGCTGGGGCGGGGGGCCCTGGCCCTGGCGCTGTTCGCCGTGCTGGCCCAGGCCCTGCTCGCCGCCCGCGGGAGGGCGTCATGAGGCGCCGCGACCTGCTGCTGGGCGTGGGCGCCGGCCTGCTGCTGCCCCGCCTCGGCCGCGCCCTGGGCGACGCCTCCAAGGTCGACGTCGTCGAGATCACGCTCCCCGCGGGCACGACGTCCCGGCCCGAGGCCTGGATCCGCATGCTCTACGAGCTGGACCAGATCACCTCCATCGAGACCGTCAACCGGGTGGTGCAGGTCGGCCCCGAGGACCCCAAGCTCTTCGACCACCCCTTCGCCGCGCTGGTGGGCGACGGCGCCTTCCCGCCGCTGCCCGAGCCCGCGGTGGAGCAGCTCCGCCGCTACATCACCTACGGCGGCTTCCTGTTCATCGACGACACCACCGGCGGGCGGCGCTCGGCCTTCGACGACTCGGTCCGGCGCCTCTGCACGCGCCTCTTCCCCACCAAGCCGCTCTACCCGCTGCCGGCGGACCACTCCCTGTATCGCTCCTTCTTCCTGCTGCAGCGGCCGGTGGGGCGCCTGGACACCTTCGACCACATCGAGGGCATCAGCCTGGGGGAGATCACCCCGGTGATGTACTTCCGCAACGACCTGTCGGGGGCGCTGGCCCGTGGCCCCGACGGCCGCCCCCTGTTCGCGGTCGTGCCCGGCGGCGACCGCCAGCGCGGCGAGGCCATCAAGCTCTCCGTGAACCTGATGCTCTACGCGCTGACCTCGAACTACAAGAAGGATCAGGCCCACGTGAAGCAGCTCATTGAGGAGGGGCGGCTGGATCAGGGGGGGCGGCCGTGATCGACTGGCTGCTGGGCGGGCCGATGGGGGCGGACGGGCGGCTGGCCTTCCTCACCCCGGAGCCCCTCATCGCCCTGGCGGCGGCCGTCGCGTTGGTGGCGCTGGCGGTCACGGTGATCACCGCCCGGCGCAGCCCGCCCGTTGGCCTGGAGGTCGGCCTGTTCGCCGCCGCGCTGGCGGTGCTCGTCGCCGCCCTGGCCGGCCCGGTCTGGATCGAGGAGGACGGCCACATCGAGCCTCCCCGCTACGCCGTGCTCATCGACGACTCCCGCTCCATGAGCGTGCTGGAGGGGGGCGCGCCCCGCTCCGAGCAGGTCCAGCGGGCCCTGGACCGCATCGACGGTGAGCGGGTGGAGGTCTTCCGCTTCGGGGCCGAGCTGACCGTGGGCGGCGAGCCCACCTTCACCGAGAGCAGCACCGACATCGGCCGGGCCTTCCAGGCCATCTCCGAGCGCTACGCCGGCGAGAAGCTGGCTGGCGTCGCCCTCATCACCGACGGTCTGGACCGGGGCGGCCTGCGGCGCCGCTACCAGGACGAGGCCGAGCCCGTTCCGCCCGCGCTGCCCGGCCCGCTGACCATCTACCAGGTGGGCCGCGCCGGCCAGGTCACCGACCTCTCCATCGACGCGCTCAAGGCCGGCGGCTTCGCGTTCATCCACACCCCGTTCACCCTCACCGCCACGCTGGCGAGCAGCGGCTTCGCCGGCCGCAAGGTGCCGGTCACCCTGACCCGCGACGGCCAGCTCGTCCAGGAGCGCTCGGTCACCCTGGACGAGGCGGGCGGGGCAGAGGTGACCTTCAACGTCACCGCCCGGCGGGCGGGGCGGTTCATCTACGAGGTCTCGGTCCCCGCCTTCGAGGGCGACGCGGTGCCCGGCAACAACAGCATGCCGGTGGCGGTGCGGGTGGTGCGCGACCGGCTGCGCGTGCTCCAGGTCTGCGGATCCCCCAGCTTCGACCAGAAGTTCCTGCGCCTGTTCCTCAAGCAGGACCCGGCGGTGGACCTGGTGTCGTTCTTCATCCTCCGCACCAACGAGGACACGAACACCCAGTACACCAACCGCGAGCTGTCGCTCATCAAGTTCCCCTACGAGCAGCTCTTCTCCGACGAGCTGGACACCTTCGACCTCGTCATCTTCCAGAACTTCGACTACAAGCCCTACTTCGGCTTCAACGGCGAGCCCCTGCTCGAGAACATCGCGCAGCACGTCCGGTCGGGGAAGGCCTTCGTCATGATCGGCGGGGACCGGTCCTTCGACCTGGGGGAGTACGCGAACACACCCCTGGCCCGGGTGCTGCCGGTCCGGCTGGGCCTGACCGGGACGAAGGTGGACGAGGCCGGCTTCCGACCCGCGCTGACCGCCCAGGGGCGGGCCCACCCGGTGACCCGCCTGCTGGGCGACGCCGTCGAGAACCGTGCGCTGTGGGACCGCCTCTCCCCGCTGGACGGCCTCAACCTCTCGGCGGGCGCGGCCCCGAACTCGGCGGTCCTGCTGGCCCACCCCACCCTCAAGACCGCCGGGGGTGACCCCATGCCCGTCGTGGCGGTGCGCGAGGTCGGCCGGGGCCGCACGATGGCGCTGATGGGGGACTCCAGCTGGCGCTGGGTCATGGCCGAGGCCGCCTCCGGGCACGGCAACCAGGCCTACCTGCGGTTCTGGAAGAACGCCTTCCGCTGGCTGGTCCGCGACCCTGAGGGCGAGCGGGTCCAGGTCAGCACCGGGCGGGAGAACTACCTCGTCGGCGACACGGTGCGGGTGGTCATCCAGGTCCGGGACGTGGGCTTCGACGCGGTCGAGGGCGCCGAGGTCATCGGCACCATCACCGGGCCCGAGGGCGCGCAGACCTTCGAGGGCCGCACCGACGTCTACGGCGAGGCCGTCGTCGAGGTGGCCGCCGACGCCCGGGGCCCCTGGAAGGTCGAGGCCGAGGCCCGCGCCGACGACGCCCGGCTGGGGGTGGGGGAGACCGTCTTCGCGGTCACCGCCCGGGACCCCGAGCTGGACGAGGTCAGCCCCGACGAGGCCTTCCTGGCCCGCCTCGCGGAGACCATCGGGGGCACCCACTACACCATCGACGGCTACGGCGACCCCCTGTGGGACGACAGCGCCGGCCGCCGGGTGGACGAGCGGGTGGAGACGCCCCTCTGGTCCGCGCCGCTCATCCCCCTGCTGCTCGGGGTGCTCCTGAGCCTGTCGTGGTGGCTGCGGCGGCGCCGGGGCTTGCGCTGAGCGCTCATCCGTGGGACAGCTCTCCTCGACCTCCAGGAAGGAGACCCTGCTGTGATCCCGATGAAGTGGACCCTCTTCGCGACCCTGCTGCTGTGCGCCTGCGGGGATGAGGACGACAAGGCCGACGACAGCGTCGCCCAGGACAGCGACGCGACGGACGACAGCGCCGCGGCCGACGGCCCGGACCTCGCGCTGACCGACATCACCAAGGACGGCGACACCCTGACCCTGCGCTACTGCAACGTGGGCACCGAGGGCGGGGAGACCACGGTGCCCTTGCGCCTCATGAACGTCGACACCACCCAGGCCTGGGAGCGCGGCGGCCACGCCTTCCCCGAGCCCGACGCCTGCGCGGAGAGCGACCCCGTCCCCTGCGCGGACGTGGGGCTGGACTGCGCCCAGGAGGTCGTCGTCGAGGGGGTCGTCGACCCCTACGACGCCATCCGGGAGCTGGACGAGACCAACAACCGGGGGACGTTTCGCCTGTAGGCCCTCACCCCGAGGCCGCGCGCTCCCGCTCCGCGATCAGGACCTCCTTGGAGGCCTCCAGGGCCTCGGCGATCTGCAGGACGCGGGCGTCGAGGTCGGGCACCGGGCCGGCCTTGGCGTCCTGCTCCAGGGCGGCGCACAGCGCGCTGACGGTGTTGACCCCCAGGTTCGCGCAGGCGCCCTTGAGGCGGTGGGCGACCTGGGCCAGCACCACCCGGTCGGACTGGACCGAGCGGTCGGCCAGCATGGCGAGGTCGGCCTCGGCCTCGTTCACCCAGGTGTCGACGATCTGGGGGAGCGGGCTGGGCTCGCCGGGGGCCCGGAGCGCGTCCAGCTCGCGCAGGATGGAGACGTCGATCTCGACCTTGGGCGCGGGGGGCTGGAGCCCGCCGGGGGGGAGGGAGCGGGCGCCGGTGACCCAGCGGGACAGGAGCGCGTCGAGCTCCTCCAGCCGCACGGGCTTGGTGATGTAGTCGTCCATGCCGGCGGCGAGGCAGCGCTCCCGGTCGCCGTGCATGGCGTGGGCGGTCATGGCGATGATGACCTGGTGCCCGCCCTCGGGGGTCTCGGCGTCGCGGACCGCGGCGGTGGCCTCGAAGCCGTCCATCTCGGGCATCTCGCAGTCCATCAGCACCGCGTCGAAGCGGCCCCGCTGCAGCGCCGCGACGGCCTGGGCGCCGTTGTCGACCAGGGTGACGTCGAAGCCCAGCCGGCGGCACATGGCGTCGGCGACCTGCTGGTTGACCGGGTTGTCCTCGGCCACCAGGAGCCGGCCCCGGGGGGGAGCGTTTTCAGCGCGGCTGGAGGCCACCGGGCGGGTGACCGGCACCGGCGTGGGGGGCGCGCCGCTGGCCAGGGCGTTCATCACGCAGTCGAGCAGGGCGGACTCCCGCACCGGGCGGGTGAGCACCGAGGCGGCGCCGGCCTCGCGGGCTTCGTCCTCGATGGCCTGGTCGGCCAGAGGGGCCAGCAGCACCACCGCCGGGGCCTCGGGGGGGATCTCCCGGATCTCCCGGGTGAGGGCCAGAGCGTCGGCGTCGGGCAGGGAGATGTCCACCAGCACGAGGTCGTAGCCCTGGCCGCTGGAGGAGGCGTCGGCGAGCTTGCGGCGCGCGCTGACGCCCTCGGTGACCGCGTCCACCACCGCGCCCCAGGCCTCCAGGCGCTGGATGAGCGCCTCCATCACCGGGGCGCTGGGCTGCACGCACAGCAGGCGGCGACCCTCCACGGCCAGGGGCTGAGGCGGCTCGGAGGTGGTGGCCGGACCCAGCGGCAGCTCGAACCAGAACGTGGAGCCCATGCCCTCGGCGGACTCCACGCCGATCTGCCCGCCCATGTGCTCCACGAGCTGCTTGCAGATGGCCAGCCCCAGGCCGGTGCCGCCGTACTTGCGGGTGGTCGAGGCGTCGAGCTGGGAGAAGGGCTGGAACAGCCGGGCCTGGGCGTCGGGGGGGATGCCGATGCCGGAGTCGTGGACCTCGAAGCGCAGCCGCGCGGGGTGGTCGGAGACCCCCAGGTCCACCGGCTTGACCCGCACCACCACCTGACCGTCCGAGGTGAACTTGGTGGCGTTGGACAGGAGGTTGGTGAGGATCTGGCGCAGCCGCGCGGGGTCGCCGTGCACCCAGGAGGGCACCGTGGGGTCGATCATGCTGGCCAGGGCGATGCCCTTACGCTGGGCGCGGGGCGAGAGCATCTCGACGCACTGCTCGACCAGGGCGCGCAGGTCGAAGTCCGAGGTCTCGATCTCGATGTGCCCGGCCTCGATCTTGGAGAAGTCCAGGATGTCGTTGATGATCCCCAGCAGGGCCTCGCCGCTGGCCCGGATGGTCTCGATCTGCTGGCGCTGCTGGAGGGGCAGCGGCGAGTCCAGCATCAGCGTGGTCATGCCGATGACCGCGTTCATCGGGGTGCGGATCTCGTGGCTCATGTTGGCCAGGAACCGGGACTTCATGCGGTTGGCGGCCTCGGCCTCCTGGCGGGCGCGGTCGACCTCCTGGTAGGCCTTCTCCAGCGCCGAGCGCCACAGCTCCGCGTTGCGGCGGCGGCGGTTCACCAGGACCAGCAGGACCAGCGAGGCCGACGCGCAGAACAGGCTGACGAGGACGAGGACGTTCACGCTTACACCGGGGGGCTTCGCTCTTCTACCCGATCGACGCCGGGGCTGCCCGAAGGTTCAAGTTGCTGTCAGGACGGTTGCGGGGCCGCCCATCTCAGGACAGGGTAGGTCACCCCACACCTCGGAGGAAGACAATGACCCTCTCCATCCTGATGACGCTCAGCGCTCTGCACACCGCCGCCGCCTCGGAGCCGCCCTCCAGCGCGGTCGCCGAGGGCGACGACGACGAGGCGCTCGTCGACGACGACGCGGCGCTGGCCATCATCAACGGCGAGCCCGCGACCTCCGACGACTACCCCATGGCCGGCGCGATGATCCTGGACGCCTTCCTGGACATGGGCAGCTTCGGCAGCGGCAATGTGCGCCTGTTCACCTGCTCCACCACGCTGATCGCCCCGGACGTGGTGCTGCTGGCGGCGCACTGCGTCGACGAGGACTCCTACACCTACGGCTTCGGCGAGCTGCGGGACATGGACATCCGCTGGACCCGCCAGGCCGACCTCACCGATCACGACGGCAGCCGCATCGCGGACTGGCCCGACGACGCGGTGCCGGCCTGGGACTGGGTCACCCACCCCGAATGGGACCTCTTCGAGCTGGGCACGGGCATCGGCCAGAACATGGACCTCGCGCTGCTGTTCCTGGAGACCCCGGTGCTCGACGTCCCCCACGCCTACCTGCCCACGCCCGACGAGGCCCTGCTCATCGAGGACGGCCAGGAGGTCGCGGTGGTCGGATGGGGTCAGCAGGTCGCCACCAGCGGCCAGCAGCAGCCCCCGGCGGGCACCTACGCTCTCAAGCAGATGGGCATGTCCTACATCAACGAGCTGGGTGACGCCGAGTTCCAGGTTGGCGGCGTCCAGGAGGACGTGCGCAAGTGCCACGGCGACTCGGGCGGCCCCTCCTTCGCGTGGTTCGAGAACGAGCTGTACGCCGAGGACATGCGCATCGTCGGCGTCACCTCCCACGCCTACGACCGCACCGACTGCAACCAGAAGGGCGGCGTGGACACCCGGGTCGACGCCTACCTGGAGTGGATCGACGCCGAGCTGCGCGCCCGCTGCGAGGACGGCACCCGCGCCTGGTGCGACGTGCCCGGCATCATCCGGCCCCCCGAGGCTGAGCCGGAGCCGGAGGACGAGGGAGACGACCCGGCGGACGGCGACGAGAAGGCCCGCCTGCTGGGCTGCGCCTCCGCGCCGGTGCAGGGCGGGCCCGCAGGCTGGCTCGCCGT
This sequence comes from Alphaproteobacteria bacterium, assembly GCA_020632795.1. GTDB lineage: Bacteria > Myxococcota_A > UBA796 > UBA796 > CAJQPC01 > JACKEV01. The sequence continues at coordinate 132,957 of JACKEV010000011.1, read as the reverse complement.
GCTCGGGCTCGTCGCGCTGGGCGTCCGCCGGCGCCGCTGATGCCCCTGGCCGGGCTCTCTGAAGAGGAGGCCGCCCGGCGCCTCGCTGAACACGGACCCAATGAGGTCGAGCGCGAGGCGCCGCCGTCTCCCTGGGCGATGCTGGCCGCCCAGCTCGCCAACCCGATGGTGGCGCTGCTGCTGCTGGCGGCGGTGGTCGCCGGGGCGCTGGGCGAGCTGGCCGACGCCGTCGCCATCGGGGTCATCGTCGCCCTGAACGCGGCGGTGGGCGCCACCCAGGAGTTCCGCGCCGAGCGCGCCCTGGCCGCGCTGCGCTCCCTGGCCGCCCCCCAGGCCCGGGTGCGTCGGGGGGGCCGAAGCGTCATGGTCCCCGGCCACGAGGTGGTCGTCGGGGACGCGCTGCTGCTGGAGGCGGGCGACGTCGTCCCCGCCGACGCCCGCCTGGCCGCGTGCCACGCCTTCAGCGCCATCGAGTCGACCCTCACCGGGGAGAGCCTGCCGGTGGAGAAGTCCACCGCGCCGGTGGCCGACGACGCGCCCCTCGCCGAGCGCACCGACCGGGTGTTCTCCGGCACCACCGTCGCCACCGGCACCGCCGAGGCCGAGGTCATCGCGATCGGCATGGACACGGAGATCGGCCGCATCGCCCGGCTGCTCGCCGACGCCGAGAGCGGCCCGACGCCCCTCCAGCTTCGCCTGGCCCGGGTGAGCCAGCAGCTCCTCTGGCTCTGCCTGGGCGTGGTGGTGCTCGTGGCAGCGCTGTCCCTGCTGCGGGGGGCGAGCTGGCTGGAGGTGCTGGTCGGCGCGGTCTCCCTGGCGGTGGCGGCGGTACCTGAGGGGCTGCCCGCGGTGGTCACCATCGCGCTGGCGGTGGGGGTGCAGCGCATGGCGGCGCGGCACGTCCTGGTGCGGCGCTTGCCAGCGGTCGAGACCCTGGGCTGCACCACCGTCATCTGCACCGACAAGACCGGCACCCTGACCACCGGGGAGATGCAGGTCCGCGACCTGTGGGGCCGGGACCGCAGGGCCCTGCTGGACGCGGCGGTGGCCTGCTGCGACGCCGAATTGGATGAGGCCGGCGGCGGGGTGGGGGACCCCACCGAGGTCGCGCTGCTGCTGGCGGGGCGCGAGCGGGGCGTCGAGCGCCGCGCCGTCGAGGCCGCGCGCCCCCGGGTCGAGGTCCACCCCTTCGACGCCGAGCGCAAGCGCATGTCCATTCTGCGGGCGGATGGCCGGCTCTACGTGAAGGGGGCGTGGTCGTCCCTGGCCCCGCTCTGCGTCACCGGCCTGGAGGGCGCCGACGCGATCGAGGACGACATGGCGGCCCGGGGCCTGCGCGTGCTGGCCGTGGCGGTGGGGGAGGGGCCAGAAGAAGCCGGGCTGACCCTGCTGGGCCTCGTCGGCATCGCCGACCCCCCGCGGCCCGAGGCCCTCGCCGCGGTCGCCGCCGCCCGTCGGGCCGGCATCCGCCCGGTGATGATCACCGGCGACCACGCCATCACCGCGCGGGCCATCGCCCAGGAGCTGGGCGTGCTTGGCCCCGACGACGACCCCGACGAGGTGGTGCACGCCCGGGTCACCCCGGAGGACAAGCTGACCATCGTGCGGGGCTGGAAGGCCCGGGGCGCCATCGTCGCGATGACCGGCGACGGCGTGAACGACGCCCCGGCGGTGCGGGAGGCCCACGTGGGCGTGGCGATGGGCCGGACCGGCACGCCGGTCACCCGTGAGGCCGCCGCCATCGTGCTCACGGACGACAACTTCGCCAGCATCGTGGAGGGCATCCGCGAGGGCCGGGCCATCTACGACAACATCCGCAAGACGGTGGTGTACCTGCTCTCGGGCAACGCCGCCGAGCTGGGGGTGATGCTGGGCGCGGCGGTGGTCGGGGCCGCCGCACCCCTGCTGCCCACCCAGCTCCTGTGGGTGAACCTGGTCACCGACGGCCTCCCCGCCCTGGCCCTGGTCATCGACCCCCCCGACCCCGACGTGATGAAGCGCCCCCCGCGCCCCCCGGAGGAGCCCATCCTGGGCCGCCGGCAGTGGCAGCTCGTGGCCGCGACCGGGGCGGTGGAGGCGGCGGTGGTACTGGGGGTGTACCTCTGGGCGTCCGCACACCACGAGCTGCCCCTCGCCCGCACCCTGGCGTTCAACACCCTGGTCGCCAGCGAGCTGCTGCGGGCCTTCGCCGCCCGCAGCGGGCGCCGGATCTTCTGGGAGGTCGGGGCGTTCACCAACCTCAAGCTGCTCGGGGTCATCGCCCTCTCCGGGGCCCTGCAGCTCGCTCTGCACCTGCACCCCGCGGCGCGCGGCCTGTTCCACCTGGAGCCGCTCACCCTGGGGTGGGCCGGCCTCGTGCTGGGGATGGGCCTCATCCCGGTCACGCTGCTGGAGCTGGGCAAGCTGGTGCGTCGGTGGTTGGGCGCTGCATGATGCGCTAAACCGTGGATATGGCGGTCTCCTCCCAGACCTGGCGCTTTGAGCGGGGCGAGGTCCACGCCTGGGCGGCCTGGACGGTGGCAGATGTCCGCGAGGCGGTCGAGGCCGCCCTGGAGCGCCACGCCGCGATCCTCCCGCAGGACCGCGCCGCCCGCGTCCTCATCAAGCCCAACCTCAACAACGATCTGGTCGCCCTGGTGGGCAACAGCGCTGACCTGCGCCTGCTCGACGCCCTCTTGAGCGGCCTGCGGGCGCGGGGCTACACCGACCTCACCGTCGCCGACGGCTCCAACGTGGGCGTGGACCGCCGGGACATCGACGCTTTCCGGCGCCTGCGGGTCGACCGGCTGGCCCAGCGCCACGGGGCGGGCCTGCTCGACCTCAACCGCAGCGACGGCGTGCCGATCTCCCTGCACGCGGGCGCCCGGCCCCACGTGGCCCACGCGGTCATGGACGCCGACTTCCTCATCTCGGTGCCCAAGATCAAGACCCACGCCGAGGCGGGGCTGTCCTGCGCGATGAAGAACTGGGTGGGCATCTGCACCGGCCAGGACAAGCGGGAGATGCACCGCGACCTGGGCGCGAACATCTTCGCCCTGAACGAGGCGGTGAAACCCGACCTCATCCTGGTGGACGGGCTGGTGGGCATGGAGGGCAACGGCCCCGGCGACGGCCAGCCGATCCGGGTGGGCCGCATCCTGTCCGGCACCGACGCCTTCCTCAACGACCTCGTCGTGGCCCGCATGGTGGGCCTGCCCTGGACCCGGGTGCCCTACCTCGTCCACGCGATGGAGGCGGGGGTGCTGACCCCGGCGATGGCCGACGCGGTGGAGCGGGCGGTCCCCCTGGTCCAGCGCTACGAGGCCGCCCCGCGCCGCTCCCGCCTGGCCGAGCTGTCCGAGGCCCGCTCGCTGCGCTGGCTCAAGCTCGCGGTCCGCCCCCTGGTGGAGCGCCCGGCCGTGGCCCAGGCGGCCTACCGCCTGCGGGTCATCCAGGACGTCTACGACCGCACCGACGACACGGCCCGCCTGGTGGGTCGCGACGCCGACGCCTGCGGCGACTGCCGCCGCTGCGAGGACTTCTGCCCCACCGGCCTGCCCCTGGAGCAGATCGGCCGCGCGACCGAGCTGCCCGACTGCGTGCAGTGCCTCTACTGCTGGTGGGTCTGCCCGAACGACGCGCTCAAGCTGGAGGGCGAGCTGAACCACCTGGAGCGGCAGGTCCGCCGGTACAAGGAAGCGGTGGAGCACCTTTGAGGTCCCTCGTCCGTGTGGTCCTGCTCATCGGCATCCTCACAGGCCCCACCGCTGAAGCTGCCGAACCGGGGCACCTCCGCGCGGTCGCCGCGCCGCCGGCCGAGCTGGCCGGGCTCTCGGGAGACCGCCCCGTGCGGGTGTGGTGGGACGACGACGGCGCGGTCCGGACCGTGGAGGCGAGCTGGCGGGGCCGCTGGGAGGTCGTCGCCCGGGACGCGCGCCCGGGGGTGACCCTGCGTTCGCTGCCCCCCGAGGTTCAGCTCCGCCTGGTGGACCCGCTGGGCCAGGGCAGCGCGCCGGTGGGGGTGACCTGGGCCCTGGGGCCCGCCGGGGTCGCCCGGCTGGCCGCGCCCGAGGCCCTGCCCGGTCGCGAGGTCTCCGACCTCTCCCCGACAGAGGCCGGGGCCTGGGGTGCGCTGCTGGACGGCGGGCTGGTGCGCCTGGACAAGGGCCACCTGCGGGTCGAGCCCTACGGCCTTGCGGAGGGCCTGCCCGCCGAGCTGGTGCTGAGCGTGGCCGCCGACGGCGCGCGGGCCTGGGTGGGGACCGCCGCCGGCCTGGCCCTGGTGGAGGACGGGGCGGTCGTCCGGGTCTGGGACCGTCGCGACGGCCTGCCCGACGACTGGGTGCAGGCGGTCGCCCCCGACGGCGACGGGGTCTGGGCGGGCACCTACCGGGGCCTCGCCCGGGTGACCCTGAGCACCACCGCGCCCGTGCTCACCCCCTGGTCGGTGTTCTCCATCACCCGGGGCGTCGATGCGCGGGCCTGGGTGGGCTACGAGGGCCTGCGCGGCCTGCCCGACGGCGAGCCCATCGAGGGCGTCGACCCCGCCCTGAACATCTGGGACGTCGACGTCTTCCAGCCGCGCATCTACCTGGCCACGGACACCGAGGGGGTCCTGCTGCTGGAGGAGGGCATCCTGCGGCCGTTCTGGTCCCCGCCCACCGGCAGCGCCTTCGCCCTGGAGCGGGTCGGCGGGGCCCTGTACGTGGCCGCCGACACCGCCGGGCTGGTGGAGCTGTCCGAGGTCCAGGGCCCCCGCCGCGCCTGGGGCCGGGCGGACGGCCTGCCCTCGGACACGGTCTACGAGGTGGTGGAGGGGCCCCCCGGCAAGCTCTGGGTGGGCACCGACGCGGGCGTGGCCCTGGTGTGGCCCGGCGGGGACACGGCGGTGCCCTGGCCGCGCTCCCCGGCGGCGGCCGGGGTGCCAGCGCGGGCGGTGCTGGGGGACAAGCGCTGGGTCCTGCTGGCCAGCGACGAGGGCCTCGCGGCGCTGGGGCGGCTGCCCCGGGGCTGGCGGGACGCCCTGGGCCTGCCCGGCCCCGTGGTCGCCCTGGCCCGCAGCGAGGACACCCTGTGGGTCATCGGCGCGACCGACGCCTGGCGGGTGCGGCGGGGTCGGCTCCAGCGCATCCCGCTGCCCGCAGAGGTCGAGCACGCCGCCTTCGTGGACGGCAACCTCTGGGTGGGCGGGCCCTCGGGCCTGCACCGCTACGACGCGGGCGCCGAGCGCTTCGTGCCCGGCCCGGTGCGCACGGCGGTCACCGCGATGTGCGGCGACGGCGGGCAGCTCCTGTGGGTGGGCACCCGCAGCCACATCGTGGCGGTCGACCGGGCCGGTGCCACCCGCAACTACCTGCGCGCCCGCACCCCCACCTCACTCGCGGCCACCCCCGAGGCGGTCTGGGTGGGCAGCCCCAACGGCCTCCAGCGGCTCGACCCCCTGAGCGGAGAGGTCGACGACCTGGGGGAGCTGGGCTGGGGCGTGCTGGGGCTGGGCACCCGCCCCGGGGAGGAGCCCTACGCCGCCCTGGACACCGGGGCGGTGGTGCGGGCGTACTCCGGGCTGCCGGTGAGCGGGCTGGCCCCAGGCCAGGCCGGGGAGGTCACCGGGCTCACCGTCGACGACCACGGACGGGTGTGGCTGCTGGGGGAGACGGGCTTCACGGTGCTGGAGCGCTAATCTACGCAGGACAGGTTCGCCCGCGCCTGATCCTCCCGGTACCACAGCCGCTTGATGGGGGTCCACGGGTCCAGCTCGCTGGCCGCCTCGCTGTAGTCGACCCCGCCGGGGCCCAGCAGGATGAGGCGCTCGGTGCTGCCGTCCGGGCAGCGCACGTCGGTGGAGGTGTTGGTGGTGCTCTTGCCGTAGGCGTCGGTCCAGGTGGGGCAGTCCATCAGCGCGGCCCGCAGGCCGTCATCCTTGGAGATCACCATGCAGGGCGGCTCCTCGCAGTCGATGCCCAGGATCTCGGAGGGGATGCCGCAGGCCTCGACCGCCTCGTCCACGATACGCTCGAAGTCCGCGGGGGCGTGGCCGGGGGGCGGGACGTCGGGCCAGGCGGGGCGCTCGCCGTAGGCCCGCAGCTCCAGATCCCTGGCGAGCAGCTTCTGGAAGGCGAGCTGCTGTTGGAGATCGGCCCGCTCGGCCTCGATGGGGGCGCAGTCCGCCGGGACGCGGACCACGCGGGTGCGCTCCCCCCCGGATCCGCCGGGCGTCGGCGCCTCGACGGCGGGCGCCTCGGGCGCAGGGGCGGCGGTCCAGCGGCCGGCGAGGAAGCCGAGCAGCGCGGCGACGAGGACGAGCGAGGTCGTTCGCATGGGAGAAGTCTACACAAGGTCCAACCTCGGACTCCCCGGGCGCGCGGGGGGGCCGCGTTGACGCCCCCCCCGCCGCTGCGGTTGAATGGGGCGCTCGGGGACGGAAGCCCCGGGGGCAGGTGTCAGGACACCAGACAGGTTATGCGCCTTGCGGAGAGTGCCTTGAAGATGGTCTTCCCCACCGCAGTCGTCGCGCTGATGCTCGCGCTGCCCGCGCAGGCCCAGGTGCTGCCCAGCGCCGCGCAGGTGCTGGAGGAGTCCGCTGCGGCCCACCGCCAGATGCGGACCTTCGCGGTCAGCTACGACTACACCGTCTTCGGCGGCGAGACCCCCCACACCCAGGCCGGCCAGGCCTGGTTCTCGTGGAACCGCTACCGCATCGTGTACGACACCGTCGAGTACTACGCCGACGGGACCTACGTCTACGTCTACCACCCGGCGGTCGAGCGGGTCTTCGTCCACGACGTCGACAAGCACAAGTACTGGGACATCGATCGCCTGTTCCTGTACGACTGGACAGACACCCGCCCCACGGATCTGACCGTCGACTCCGGGGCCTGGCGGGTCACCGTCGCCCTCGACGGCGGCGATCTCTTCAAGGCCGAGCTGTGGGTGGACAAGGAGAGCCACCTCATCCAGCGGGCCATCCTCTACGACACCTCCGGCCGTCGCCACAGCTACGAGCTGGAGCCCTACGAGCCCCGCGGCCACATCCCTGGCCGGGTGTTCCGGTGGAGCGTTCGGCGCCACCCGAACACCGAGCTGCTCCCCATGACCGCCGAGCCCTACGAGGTCTACTGATCCCGTCCCGTGCGGATCACCTCCACCGGACTCTACCTCCCGCCTCGGATCGAGACCGCTGAAGACCTCGCGCCGCGCCTGGGCCGCAGCGCGGCCTGGATCCGCAGCCGCACCGGGGTGGCGGCGCGCCGGGTCTCCGATCTGCAGGTCGAGGAGATGGCCGCCGCCGCGGCCCGGGACGCGCTGGGGGACGGCCCGCCGCCGGACCTGCTGATCAACGCCTCCACCGTGCCCCGCCAGCTCGTGCCGGACACCTCGGTGTTCGTGCTGCGCGAGCTGGGCCTCTCGGGCGTCCCGGCCTTCTCGGTGCGGGCGACCTGCCTGTCCTTCCTGGTCGCCCTGAACACCGCCGCCGCGCTGATCGCGGCCGGGCCGTGGCGGCGGGTGCTGGTGGTCTCCTCGGACCGGGGCACGGTGGGGCGGGACTTCGACGACCCCAAGAGCGCCGCCCTGTTCGGCGACGGCGCGGCGGCGGCGGTGCTGGTGCCGGCCCGACCCTCCCGGCTGCTGGCGTTCGAGATGGGCACCTGGCCCGAGGGCGCGGCGCTGACCGAGATCCGCGGCGGGGGCGTCTTCCGCCACCCCCAGGACCCCCGCACCACGCCCCAGGACAACCTGTTCGCGATGGACGGGCCGGGCATCTACAAGCTGGCCCGCCGCAAGGTCGAGGACGTGCTGGACCGGCTGTTCGAGCGGGCCGGGGTGCCCCGGGAGGCGGTGGACCGGGTCATCCCCCACCAGGCCTCCGGGCTCGCGGTCAAGGCCATCCGGCGCTACGGCTTCCCGGAGGACCGGGTGGTCGATCTGGTCGCCGAGCACGGCAACTGCGTGTCGGCCTCCATCCCGATGACCCTGGCCACCGCGCAGCGCCGGGGCTGGATCCGGCCCGGGGACCTGCTGCTGCTGATGGGCACCGGGGCGGGGCTATCGGTGGCGGCGGCGCTGCTGCGCTGGGACCCGGGCGAGCACCCGGGCGAAGAACCAGGGGTTCCCGACGAGGTAGCGCCGCCATAGGCGCCGGGGCTCGGTGAGCAGCCGGGCCAGCCACTCCATGTGGTTGTCGTAGAGCACCTGCGGGCCCCGGGAGGTCTTGCCGGAGACGAAGTCCGCGGTGGCCCCCAGGCACCACACCACCGGGGCGTCCAGGTCCGGGCGCCACCGGGCGACCCAGCGCTCCTGGACGGGGGTGCCCATGCCGACGAGCACCACCTGGGGGGCCCAGGCGTTGATCTCCGCGAGCACGGCCGGGGTCTCGGCGGGGCTGTGGAAGCCGTGCCATGCCCGGATCTCCAGCGCGGGGCAGCGGGCCTCCAGCTCGGCGGCGGCCGTGCGGGCCACCCCGGGCTCCCCGCCCACCCAGGCCACCCGCCAGCAGCCCTCGGCGCGGGCCGCGAAGTCCCAGATCCAGTCGGCGCCGGTCATGCGCTCCGGCAGGCGCTCCCCCAGCAGCCGGGCCCCCAGCCGCACCCCGCTGCCGTCGCAATAGCAGAGGTCCACCCCCTCCAGGAAGCCCGCCAGATCGGCATCACGGAAGGCGACGTTGGCGACGTGCACGTTGAGGTAGGCCACCGTGGCGCGGCCCCCGGCGTCGACCAGCTCGGCCACCCGGTCGAGCAGGCCCTGCCGGGTCACGACGTCCACGGGGAGGTCGAGCACGCGGATGCGTGGAGGGGCGGACATCAGTTCGCGAACGCCGCCCCGATCTTCCAGCTGATCCCGGCCACCGCGCTGTTGGCGTTGTTGGTGGGCAGGCGGGCGCCCGACTCCACCACCGCGCCCAGGTAGATGAAGAGCTGCCGCCCGGCGACCCAGCGGGTGAACACGGTGCTGGGCACGGTGAAGCTGCCGTCGTTGCGCGCCACGCAGGTCACCCACTCGTCGATGTCGGTGCCCGCCGCGTTCACGATGCCCACCTGGATCAGCATCTTGTCCGCGTCGCTGCTGTTCCAGGTCAGCGCGAGCTGGGTGCGGCTGAGCCGGGTCGCGCCGGTGGCCGAGTTGTCGGTGACCCCGGACGGCCCGATCCAGGTGAAGGAGCGCGGGGTCGTGGCCATCGGGTTCAGGGAGAAGCCGGGGATGGCGCCGTCGGTCAGCTCCACCAGCTCGTAGGTGCTGTTGGCCTGGAAGTCGACCTGGGCGATCTCGGCGTACCAGCGAAGGTACTGGGCCTCCCAGGTCATGGTGATGGTGCGGCTGCCCGTGCGGATCTGGGTGGTGGGCAGGTCCAGATCGTAGGCGCTGAGCTGGGCCGAGGTGCTGTACTCGCTGGCGCAGGCGTCGTCCGAGGGCGCGAAGTAGTCCCAGTAGTGGAAGTTCGCCGGCACCAGCAGGCTCCACGAGGCCGAGCCGAAGGGCGTGGGGGTGCCGTTCCAGTAGCCGCCCACGTACTCGAACCAGGACACCGCCCCGAGGGTGCCGGACAGGCCGGTGCCGTCCTCGAAGTAGTAGAACGCTTCGGGCTCGGTGGTGGAGCCGGACTCGTTGGTGACCGTGAGGTCGACCAGCCCCTCGGCGCCCGAGGGGGTGCGGGCGTTCAGGGTGGTGCCCGTCATGTTGGTGATCGTGGAGGGCACGCCCCCGAAGGACACCGTCGTGCTGCTGTCGAAGGGCCCCCCGATGATGAGCACGTCGGTCCCCCCTGAGGCGGAGCCGTAGTAGGGGTCGAGGTAATCGATCTGGGGGCCGTCGGTGTCGCTGTCGGAGTCGGCGTCGCTGTCGGAGTCGACGTCGCTGTCGGCGTCGGTGTCGGCGTCACCGCTGTCGATGAAGCCGGAGTCGTCGAGGACAGCGGCGTCCGGGGCGAAGAAGTCGAGCCCGAAACAGCCGGTCAGACCAGCCAGGGCGACGGTCGCGGAGATGAGGAGGGTGGTGCGCATGGACAGAATATAGACGCCTGTGAGCCCATCGTCTCGCCCACGGATGTCCAGGGCGCTTGACGCAGGGCTGGTTGAGCGCTACGCCTGTTGCCCAGGATGCCCCGCATGTTCTCCCGTCTGGCCCTGATGGTCGCGCTCGTCGGCGCCTGCGCCGCGCGCCAGGCCCCCAAGGACATCTCCGAGGCCCCCGTCGAGCTGCGGGTCCCCGCGCCCCAGGACTTCGTGTTCGGCCCCGGGGACACCCTCAACGTGAAGGTGTGGCGCCAGGACGACTTCGATCTCGAGGTCACCATCGCGCCGGACGGCACGCTGTCGCTGCCGCTGGTCGGGCGCATCCGCGCGGCGGGGCTCAACTACCCCGATCTGCTGGCCACCATCGAGGACGGCCTCTCCGAGTACCTCGTCGATCCCGCCGTCGCGGTGAACATCGTCGAGGTCTCCAGCCAGAAGGTCTTCGTGCTGGGCGAGGTCGAGAACCCCGCCGTGCTCCAGGTCGACGGCGACCTCAGCATCCTGGAGGCCCTCACCCGCACCGGCGGCATCAACGTGGACGCCCGCACCGACAACGTGCTGCTGGTGCGTGGCGGCCTGGACACCCCCGAGCTGTTCCTGGTCGACGTCGAGGCGATCTACGGCCGCGGCGACTTCTCCCAGATGGTCTACCTCCAGCGCGGCGACATCGTGGTGGTCCCGGCCAAGACCATCGTGAACGTCGAGCGCTTCTTCCGCCGCATCTCGGGCATGCTCGCGCCCTTCGTGGCCGGCTCGGCGATCTACCGCAACGCGATCTCCGGGGGGGCCCAGGGGACCTCCGTGCTGATCCAGTAGCCGCTGGTGCAGCGGCTGGGCTGGTTCGGCGCGCTGGCTGTCGTGACGGACGGCTGCTGGCTCGCGCTGTGCGCTGCGGTGGCTGCGCCGCTGGCGGAGTGGGCCCCCCTGCTGGAGGACGTCCCGCCAGCGGCCTGGCCCGGCTCCCTGCCGGCCGCGCTGGTCCTCGCGTGGCTCGGGCTGCTGGGGCGGGCGGGCTACTACGACCCTCGGCGCACCCTGACCGCCGTGCGCAGCGCCCAGGTCCTGACCCGGGCGGCGGGGGCGGTGCTGGTCCTGGTCATGGCCCTGGAGTTCTTCCACCTGGCCCGGCCCGGCGACCGGCTGGCCCTGTTCGGCTTCCTGACGGTGGGCACGGCCCTGCTGGGGATGTGGCGCTGGGTGCTGCTGCGCCTCTCCCGGCGCTGGCCGGTCCCGGTGCGCGGGCCGGTGGTCGCGGTCTACGGGGTGGGGGAGGACGCGGCGCTGATGGCCCGGCGGCTGCTGCGGGAGTCCGGCGGCATCACCCTCGTCGGCTTCCTGGCCCCGGGCAGCGCCGATGACATGGCCGTGCCCCCCGAGCAGGTGCTCGGTGAGGTCGATCGGCTGCGGGAGATCGTCAACACCCACCGGGTGGACACCGTGGTGCTGGCCAGCCGCCGCCTGGACCGGGCCGACGCGATGGAGCTGGCCAAGCGGGGCCACGCCATGGGCCTGCATGTGCTCCAGGTGCCGTTCACCTGGGGCATCGTGTCCCCCCGGCTGGACTTCGCCGCCCTCGGAAACCTCCAGCTCATCGACCTCTCGGAGATCCGCTACCCGGATCCGGCCCGCGCGATCAAGCGGGCCGTCGACCTGCTGGCGGTCACGCTGGGGGGCCTGGCCCTGATGCCCCTGATGCTCGGCATCGCCGCGGCGGTGCGGCTGACCTCCCCGGGGCCCGCCCTGTTCACCGCGCCGCGCATGGGCAAGGGCGGCCGGGTGTTCCCCTTCTTCAAGTTCCGGTCCATGGTCGACGGCGCCAACGCCATGAAGGACGCCCTGCGCGGCGAGAACGAGTCCGACGGGCTCCTGTTCAAGCTGCGTGACGATCCCCGGGTCACCCCCCTCGGCCGCGTGCTGCGCCGCTGGTCCCTGGACGAGCTGCCCCAGCTCCTCAACGTGCTGCGCGGCGACATGAACCTGGTCGGCCCCCGCCCCCTGCCGGTGGAGGACCTGGTCAACGTCGACGACGACCCCGAGGTGGCCTACTGGCTGGAGCTGCGCCACCAGGTGCGCCCCGGCATCACCGGGCTCTGGCAGGTGAGGGGGCGCTCCGAGCTGGGCTTCCGCGAGATGGTCCAGCACGACATCTACTACATCCAGAACTGGTCTTTGTGGCTGGACCTCAAGATCCTGCTGCTGACCGTGCCCGCCGTGCTGCGCGGGAGGGGGGCGGCGTGATACGGTGGCCGACGCCCACCCGATCGGGCCCCCGTGTTGAGGCGGCATGGAACTGCTGAAGCTGATGACCGCGCTGCGCCGCCGAAGATGGCTGATGGTCCAGGCTGTCGTCTTCTTCACCCTGGTGGGCGCGATCTCCGCGGTGCTGCTGCCCAAGGCGTACTCCGCCAGCGCCCGGGTGATGGTGTCCAGCTCCGACGCCACCAGCGCGGTGCTCTCCGAGCTGGGCCTGCAGGAGGTCGCCCTGGGCCTCTCCGGGGCCAGCGACGAGATCGCCAACCACATCGCCCTGGCCACCAGCCGCCCCGTGCTGGAGCAGGTCATCTGGAGCCTCCAGCTCCGCGACGACGACGGCGCGCTGCTGCTGCCCGACAAGCTGCTCATCCCCGGGCTCACGGGGGCCCTGCTGGCCGAGCCCCTCATCGAGGTCAAGCAGCAGCAGGGCACCGACCTCGTCGTCATCACGGCCACCACCGACGACGCCGAGCTGTCCCGGCTCATGGCCGACACCGTGGCCCAGGTCTACATCGTCGAGACCCAGGAGCGCAGCCGCCAGGAGACCCAGGACGCCCGCGAGTTCGTGGAGTCCCGGCTGGAGGTGGTGCGCGACGAGTTCGACGCCGCCCTGGCCGACATCGCGGACGCCCAGGAGGCCGAGCAGATCCTCGACCTCGACGCCGAGCTGCGCAGCGCCATCAGCCGCATCTCCGAGCTGATGCTCGCGATGGAGGAGACCACCACCCGCGTCCGCGAGATCCAGGCCCAGATGGCCGAGATCCGTGGCCTGCAGGGGGACGAGGGGGTCGACTTCCTCGCCCCGTCCACCGTCGCCGAGAACGCCGACATCCGGACCATCCGGGAGAGCCTCATCACCCTCCGGATCCAGCGCGACGCCGCGCTGCTGGAGAAGACCGAGCGCCACCCCGACGTGCAGCGCATCGACGCCCAGATCCGCGCCGCCGAGACCGCGCTGGGGCTCGCCCTGGAGGAGCAGCACCAGCTGGACCCTGACCTGCTCCGGCTCCAGACCGAGCTGGCGGGGGCGCTGGAGCGGGGCGCCGAGCTGAACGCCGCCATCGAGCGCACCACCCAGCGCTTCTCGGTCTACCCCGACAAGATGCGCCGCATGGCCCAGCTCGAGCTGGCCGCGAACGCCGCCCAGGACGTCTACGGCAGCCTCCAGTCCCAGGTCTACCAGATCGCCATCGCCGAGGCGCTGTCCGCCGCGCCCCTGAAGCTGGTGGAGCCGGCGATCACCCCCGAGCGCCACCTCCGCCCCAAGCTGCTGGTGAACCTCCTGCTGGGCGCGGTGCTGGGCGTGCTGGTGGGGCTGGGGCTGGTCGCGGTGTTCGAGTACGTCGACGACACCGTCCGCGGCCCCGACGAGCTGCGCGAGGTCTGGGACCTCGCCCTGCTGGGCACCATCCCGCGCCACGAGGCCGGGGTGGGCCGCACCATCGCCCAGGTCGCCCCCAACGATCCCGTCTCCGAGGCGTTCCGGGGCCTGCAGCGCGGCGTGCTGTTCGCCAGCCCCGACCGCGCGCTGCGGCGCCTGGTGCTCACCAGCGCTCTGCCGGGCGAGGGCAAGAGCACGGTGGTGGCCAACCTCGCGGTGGCGCTGGCCCGGGAGGGGCAGCGGGTGCTGGTGGTGGACGCCGACCTGCGCCGCCCCACCCAGCACCGCTTCCACGCCGCCACGAACAACGCCCAGGGCCTCACCCAGGTCCTGCTCGGGCAGGTCTCCGCCGAGGACGCGGTGCAGGCCACCGGGATCGAGGGCCTCTCCCTGCTGAGCGCGGGCGCGGCGCCGCCCGACCCCGGGCGCATGGTGGCCTCCCACAGCATGAGCGCGCTCATCGCCGGGCTCGCCGAGCGCTACGACCGCGTGCTCATCGACGCGCCGCCGGTGATGGTGGTCGACGACGCCCTGGCCCTGGCTCGGGTCGCCGACGGTGTGGCCCTGGTGGTCGAGAGCGGCGGCACCAGCCGGCGGGTGCTGACGGACGCCCGGCGCACCCTGGACGACCGGGGGGTCGAGCTGCTCGGCCTCGTGCTCAACAAGATGGACTACGCCGCCGCCGGCTACGGGGTCTATGAGAAGGCCTACCGCAGCTACGCGAAGGGGGGTGGGGCGTGACGCTCTGGCTCCTGCTGGCGGCCTGCGGGCTCTCGCCCGAGGCCATCGTCACCGGCATCGGCTCGGACAACCCGGCGGTGCGCCAGGACATGGTCACCGTGGCCCGGCAGGTCGACGACCCCGAGGTGCTGGCGGCGCTGCACGGCGCGCTGGCCGACGCCTCCCCCACCATCCGCCGCCGGGCGGTGGAGAGCCTCTCCGAGCTGGCCCAGCCCGACTCGGTCGAGCCGCTGCTGCCCCTGCTCCAGGATCCCGACGAGCGGGTCCGGCGCGCGGCGGTCGAGGCCCTGGGCCGCATCGCCGACCCCCGCGCCGTCGAGCCTCTGGTGACCTACGTGCGCGACCAGCGCGGCGGCGCGGTCCCCCTCGACGCCCTGTGGGCCCTCGGCGCCATCGGCGACCCCGCCGCCCTGGGCCTCCTGGCCGAGCTGCGCGAGGACCCCGACCCCTACGTGGCCTGGAACGCCTGCCAGGCCCTCCGCGAGATCGGAGACGGCGAGGTCTCCGAGACCCCGGCGCCGCCGGCCGGAGAGCAGGCTGCCCCCGCCGAGGCCCCGTCGGACGGGGAGGACGTGCCCGAGCCCGCTGATGATCCCGATGAGGACGAGGCTTCGGAAGACGACGCCCCCGAGGCGGTGGTGCCCTGGCCGGGCGCCGCGCCTGCTCAGGAGGAGGAGCAGCCGGAGAAGCCGCCGCCGAAGAAGGTGTCGTGGCCGGGGATGGGGGGGTGAAGGGAGGCCGGGGGCTGGAATGGGCGGTGGCGGGTGTGCGTCGGGTCGTCCATCCAGGATCCGGTCCCGATGTGACGCGCTCGCGCCCGAGGGCTGGACGATGGCCTCGGCGGGTACGCCCTCGCTGTTCGGGGCGCTGGGCTCGGCGGTGTGTGTTGGTGGGGCGGGGGGTGACGACGGGTGACAGGTCGTCGGCGCTCCGTATTTCCGGGTGCTTTTGTATAAGATTGGTTTGAATTGGATGATCGTCAGATCGGGTGGCGAGGAGGGGGGTGTCAGGTTTCATACACCTGATTCCGTAGTTTTCACGATTATCCGCCATGAAACGGCTGTTCAGACTTGTGGCACGGCTCTTGCTTGTGGTGGGGGTGCATCGAACAACCATCATCCCTTCAAGGAGCCCGTGATGCGTCCCTCCACCCGCCTTGCCTTCCTTCGTTTCAGCCTCTTCGTGGTCGCCGCTGCGGTCGGCCTCAGCGCCTGCACGGTCACCTTCACCTCTGACAAGGAGCCGCTGTTCGCCGACGACACCGGGAGCCCTGAAGACGAGGAGGCATCGGACACGCTGAACATCCCCGCATGCACCGACTTCTCGGAGACCTCCGGCAGCCATCTGGGCTACGGCGGCTATGCCGACACCGCCAGCTCCGGTACGGAGTGCGCCTGCACCACCACCCTGACCTCCAACGGGACGCCGCCGTCCTACTACATCACCGACATCAACCTGCGCGGCGACGGCCCCCGTCCCGCGAAGGTGGCGATGGAGACGCCGTTCACCTCGGTGGCCATCCGGACGCCCAACCCGCCCGCCAACGGTGAGTGGGAGGCCTCCTTCAACAACGCGCCCAGCGGCGCGGTCTCGCTGGTCGGCGACTACGCCATCTGGCAGGCCACGATCGACTTTGACCAGAACCCCACCGACTGCACCGAGTACCCGAGCACGCGGGTGTCGTTGGACGTCGGCCCCAGCGGCCCGCCGATGACCTCCACCGACTCGGACGGCACCACCGAGAGCGCCCTGGCCTGCGAGCCCGACGCCCCGGTGGTGTCCCGCTTCCAACTCGTCGACCTCCCGGGGCAGACCTCCTTCGTCCCCCTGTACGTCAGCGGTGACGCCGGCATCCTTGGCCTGTCCATGCACGCGGTGCGCGTCGTCGACTGGGGCGACGCCGAGGCGCTCACCCTCGACGACGGCGAGGGCTCGGTGACCGTCGTGTCCGGCGACGAGCCGGTGGACGTCGACGGCCTGTGGCTGTGGAGCGCGCGGTGGACCGCAGAGGAGCTGGACGGCGCGCTGCCGCTCGTGGAGGTGACCGGGACCTGCGCCCCCGTCACCGCCACCCGCCCGGTCGTCCCCGGGTACGTCACCAGCGCCAAGGAGCTGCTGCCCTGGCTCGACGCGGACGCCCGCGTGGTGGCCCGGATTGTCTCCAACGGCGGTGAGGGGGGTTCGGCGGCGTCCCATCACCTCATGTTCGAGGTCGAGGGCACCGGCTTCGCCCAGGGCATCCCCCTGCAGTCCGTCGGCGCTGACACCTGGGCCTTCGAGATCGACAGCGAGACCCTGAGCATGATCGGCCAGGTCGACCTCACCGCTTCCGCGCTGACCATCACCGTCGAGCAGGGCAGCTTCGGTGGCGTCGGGGACCTCTCCGACCGCCAGGTCGTGCTCTCCCGCTACAGCAACTGAGACCACGGGCTCCCGGGGCTATGATGCCCTGGGAGCCCCCGCTCGGGGTGAAACGATGATCCTGCTGCTCGCCCTCACCGCCTGCTCGCCCTACCGCGACATCGAGGACCGCTGGACGGCCACCCGAGCGGTGTGTCAGCCGCCGGAGCCCTTCGTCCGGGACTACATCGACCCCGACAGCTACGACCCGCTGACCGACGCCTGCCGTGAGCGGCTGGCCCAGGACTTCGGCGTGGCCGAGGTGTTCGACTCGATGAAGGTCCGGGAGTACGTGTTCGAGGCGCTGTTCAACCTGCTGGGCCGTGACCAGGGCACCGTCCACGATCTGGAGGTCGGCGAGTACGTCCGCCAGCCCTTCATCGACGCGATGACCGAGCAGGCCGAGGCGCTGGAGACCGATGACCTGGGCCAGCTGCTCTACAACTTCTCAGCCTTCCACATCGCGCTGATCATCGACGACACCTCCATCAACGAGGGCTTCCGCTACGTCGACGAAGAGCAGGCGATGTTGGTGAACAAGACCTTCGAGGTGGAGCAGGACGCCGCGCTCCCCAACGGCTCCGGGTGGGCGACCTTCGTGGTTCACGAAGCCTCCCACGCGGTGGTCCCCGGGCACGTCCTCTGTCCGGACTGGGGCACACCCAACTGTGACGCGGACTGGACTGGCGCCTATGGGTTCCAGGTCGCCACGGCGTGGCGGCTCCACGAGCACTGTGACGTGGACGCCGACACCTACAACTGCTCCTTGTTGCGCGATGAGCTTGAGGACAGTCGGGAGCGGATTCTGGCAGACTGACCGAGGGCAGGCCACGATCCTGTTCCCGGTCAGCTCGACCGCCGACGCCCTGGAGCGGATTGGGGAGTCCTGCTACAAGTCCGCCAGAAGCGCCTTTACCTGCTCCACCTTGGCCTTCTCGGCCGCCAAGAGCACTGGAACCTCGGGCTCTCTCTGATGCCTGGCCTTCGCGGCGCGTTCGGCGGCGGCCTTGCGTTCAGCCTGGCTTTGGCGGAACTCCTCGGCGACGGCCGTGCGTCGGAACTCGACGTCTCCACGGTGGTGTTCGGTGACGATCGCTTCGATCTGCTCCAGAGACACGCGGAAGAACTCCTTTCTCCTGTTGATGAGGTTCAAACGCCGTTCATCGAGGAGCTTGTGCAGCTCGTTCTCCAGGCGGGGTGCGTCCTCAGCGTAGATCATCGCGTGGACATCGAAGGCGAACGGCACAGACGCATCCCCCAACTCCCGCACGCGGTCCATGGGCTCCAGCCGCCGGGTCATACCGATCTTGTAGACGTCCTCGCCGAACGAGCCGAGGTTGGAGATCACGTAGACATGTCCGGAGCGGGTGAGCTGCGCCTGCGAAACGGCTCTCTCCGTGCGGGCGTGGGCTTCGGCGAGCTGGGCCTCCAGCGCGGCGACCTTCTCGGCGAGGCCCTGACGCTTGGCTTCGTCCACCAGACCCAGCTCCCTGCGCGCCTTCTCCAGCGCCTTCTGGTAGCGGCGCTCCTCCTTCTCGGCGTCTTGCTGCGCCTTCTCGAGCTCCCGCTGGGCGCGCTCCTCTTCGCGGAGCTGCGCCTGGATCTCCCGCTGCTCTTCGCGCTCGGCGTGCCGCTTCTCGGCGTACTCATGGGTCAGCCGAAGCTCCGCGAGCTTCAGCTCCAGATAGGGGCCAGACAGGCTGCACTTGTTGCTCTCGCCCAGCTTGTTGATGGCCTCGAACGAGCGGCGGACCCGCTCGGTGAGCGCCACCGCGTTGTTGAACTTGACCTTGGCGATCGCGGCATCGCATTCTCCGTTGAAGGCCCGGAGCATGAGCTTCAGCTGTCGGTTCGTCATGGTCCGGCCCTTGGCCTTGCTCCCGTCGACCGTCCACTCGATCGGGCATTCTGCGGCCGTCTTCGCCTTGAGCATCGCCTTCTGCTCGTCCCGGATCTCGCCCAGGCGCTGTTTGTACGCCTCTGCGGTGTCGAAGTCATACACCGGCTCATAGAGGCCGAACGACTGCAGGTCGGACTGCTCCTCGAACAGGCGGACCTCGTCGTTGAGCCGGCTGAGCGCCGCCAACGCCGCCGCGAGTCGGCCTTCGATGTCGTCCCTTCGGCGGGCCGCGTCCGCTCTGAAGGCATCGAGCCGGGCCTGCTCCTGCGCAAGCTCCTGCTCCACCCGCGCCTTCTCAGCGTGGACGTCATCCAGCGGGCCGTAGCTGACCCGGAGGCGACGCTCCTCGGAGCGCGCGCGCCACCACAACGCCCCGAAGGCCAGAAGCCCCACCCAGGACAGGACAAGGACAGCGACGAACAACTGCGACGGTTCACCCACGATGGCCTCCACTCCATGACGTCCCTGGGGGCGTGGGGAGGGTATCACGGGGTGCAGGACGCGGGGGTCGTCCTTCACTCCACCCGAAAGCTCCCCGCCACCTTCTCCGCCAGCTCGTCTGGCGCTCCCGCCCACCGGTCCAGGTCCACCACCAGCTTGAGGGTCACCCGGTCGTCCCCCTCGGACAGGGTCAGCACGCCATCGGCGGTGGGGGGCAGCAGGGCGTCGGCGGCCCCGGCGGTCACCAGGCGCTCGGGGCCGTGCAGCAGGCGGGCGCTGAGGCCGACCATGTCGTCGTCCGGCAGCGCCAGGGAGGAGCCCAGGGCCGGCGCGAGGTGCACGCCCACGGCGCAGTAGGTCTCCGGCGGGGGGTCCAGCGTGGCCAGGCGCACCGGCGCCCCGGTGAGCGAGGCCACCTGGGGCACGTCGAACACCAGCCGACTGTCGGGGTCGATGACATGGCCGAGGTGGGCGTGGGCCTCGCCGAGCCACCAGGGGCCCTCCGCCACGCGGCAGGGGTGCAGGACGATGGCCTCGACCGCGACCCAGGCCCCGTCGGGCAGTTGTGCAGCCTCACCCTGGACGGTCACGTCCACCGGGGGGCCGGGCAGGGTGGCGTGGCAGGCGAGCAGCAGGACCAGCGACATGGGCTCAACCTACCCTGTCGAGGGCCTCCCTGGCCCCGGGGGAAAGCCTCGCCAACCCGACAACCTGTGGTTAGAGGAGGTCCAAGCCCGGACAACGGCTGGCCTGCGCCGCGCGGGCCGCACCACCCCGCACGCCGAGGTTTCATGACGCAGGACCAGGACGCGCCGGCTCGCATCGGCGAGCACTTCGCGGGTCGCTACCGCCTGGACGCGCTGCTCGGCGAAGGCGGCATGGGCGTGGTCTACCGGGCCACCCGCCTGGAGGACGACCACCCCGTCGCCATCAAGCTCATCCTCAAGAGCCTGACCACCAACGCCACGATCGTCGAGCGCTTCCGCCGCGAGGTCCGCATCTCGGCGCGCCTGGACAGCCCCTTCACCGTCGACGTGCTGGAGCACGGCGAGACCGACGACGGCGAGCACTTCCTGGTCATGGAGCTGTTGGACGGCCGGCCGCTGCGGGATCTCCTCATGGCCGGCCAGAGCTTCAACGCGGGGCGGGTGGTGCGCATCGGCAGCCAGGTGGCTCAGGCCCTCGCCGCCGCCCACGCGCTGGGCGTGGTCCACCGCGACCTCAAGCCCGAGAACGTCTTCGTGTGGGACCGTGTGGCGAGGCCCGGCCGACCCACCGAGCACGACCGGGTCAAGATCCTCGACTTCGGGGTGGCCCGGCTGGTGGACAACGGCCCCGACGCCGACCCCGACGACGAGGAGAGCCGCTGGCAGACCCTCACCCGCCAGGGCGCGATGGTCGGCACCCTGCACTACATGTCCCCCGAGCAGGTCACCGCCGAGCGCCTCACCCCGGCGGCCGACCTCTACGCCCTCGGCGTCGTGCTCTACGAGATGGTCTGCGGCCAGCCCCCCTACATCTGCGAGACGCCGCGCGAGGCCCTGAACGCCCACCTGTTCACCCGGCCCGAGCCCCTCTCCAAGCGCGCCCCCGGCCGCATCCCCCCCTCGCTGGAGGCGCTGATCCTCCAGCTCCTGGAGAAGGACCCGGCGGCCCGCCCGGCCAGCGCGCAGGAGGTCGCCGTGCGGCTGGCGGACGCCCTGGTGCAGACCGAGCCGGAGATCACGCTGCCGCCGCCCGAGCCGATGCTGAACCTCAACGCGGGGGGCGGGCGCACCCTGGTCCCCGACGTGGAGACGGCCCTGGACGCCCCGGAGGCCCCCCCGTCGCCGTTCCGCTCCTCCCCCACGATGGTCCCCGACGTCGACCCGCCCGAGCCGGAGCGCCTGGGTTCGTCGCCCACCATCGTGCCGGACGTGGAGCCGCCCGCGCCGCAGCCGCTGGGTTCGTCGCCCACCATCGTGCCGGATCTGGAGCCGTCCGCGCCGCAGCCGCTGGGTTCGTCGCCCACCATCGTGCCCGACTTCGACCTGGAGGACCTCGACGACGAGCCCCCCGAGCCCCTGGACGAGGACGACGACGGCGACGGGGACATCGGCGGCGTGCTCGACGAGCTGCAGCGCAGGCTCAGCGAGCGCCGCGCCCGCCCCTCCCTGTCCCTCTCCGAGGCGCCGAACACCCTGGCCGAGTTCGAGGAGGACACCGTCGAGGTCGACCCCGGCGCCCTCGCGGACTTCGAGGCCGCCCTCGGCGTCCGCAGCGAGCCGCAGCCGGACGACAGCGACCCCGAGACGCTGGTGTCCCTGGAGCAGCCGGTGCACACGCCGGCGCAGCCGCCTGCCGAGGAGCCCCTCCAGCCGGCGGTCCCGGACGACGACACCCTCAACGACTCCGTCTCCGACAGCATCGCGGACACCCTGGCCGACTTCGAGGCGGCCCTGACCGCGCGGCGGGGGGCGCCCTCTCCGGACCCGGCCCTGCTGGAGCCGGCCCGCTCCGTGGACCCGGACGCGCCCGCCGAGGACGCCCTGGCGGGCTTCGAGGCGGCCCTCAGCGCCCGCGGCGACGCGGACACGCCGGAGCCGACCCCGGACGACAGCCTCTCCGACTGGGGCGAAGGCGGGAGCCTGCGCCCGCTGTCCGAGCTGTCCGAGCTGCCCGATCACACCGACGCCACCGAGCTGATCGAGGATCGTCACCCCCTCGCCGAGCTGGAGGAGGCCCCGCCGCCCACCGAGCTGGCCGGGGAGCTGCCCGGGGTCGCCCTGCCCGAGGACGAGCCCACCGAGCTGGCGGACCCGGAGCTGATCCGCCGCCTGACCGGGGAGCCCGAGCCGGAGCCTGAGCCGGAGCCCGCGCCCTCGCGCTCGAGGCTCCTGGGGTTGGCGCTCTTCGGGACCAGCGTCGTGGCGGGCCTGATCCTCATGCTGGCCTGGCTGGTCTTCTCAGGTTGAGGGGTTGACCCAGCGCTCGATCATCGCGTCGGTGATGCGGCCCGGGTGCCCGCGCCAGACCACCTTGCCGCCGGACACCACCGCCGCGGCCGGGATGCCCTCCACGCCGAACTGCTGGCTCAGGCGGTCGTCGCCCATCTTCGCGACCGGGTAGGTGAGGCCCTGCTCCTCGATGAAGTCGCTCACCTGGTCCTCGGTGGCCGAGCGGGTGACCCGGGTGAGGGCGACCATGTTCAGGCCCTTGTCGCCCCAGGCCTCCCAGGTCTTCTGGAGGGCGGGCACCTCGCGACGGCAGTGGGGGCACCAGACCTCCCAGAACACGACGAGGGTGGCCTCGCCCTGGGTGAAGTCGGTCTGTCCGCTGTACCACTTCTCGACCTCCAGGGCGGGGGCGTCGCGGCCGACCACGTCCAGCTCGCTGAGGAGGCGGGCGATGGAGCGGCCGGCCTGGGTCTGGCTGGCGCGGGCGGCGTCCGCCTCGGCCATCGCGCGGGCCTCGTCGTAGCGGCCCTCGGCCACCGCCGCGCTGAGCGTCTCGTACAGCTCGGCGGCCTCGGCCTCGGTCATCGGGGCGGCGTCGGCGGCGGCCTCCAGGGCGGCGACGCGGTTGGAGAGTTGATCGAAGTCAGCGCGGGAGACTGGCTGGTCGCACGCCAGCAGCCCCGCGCACAGCAGGACGCTGAGCACGCGAGTCATGGATTCATCCCAATCGGGGGTTTTCAGGCGCCCTCTTCGACGGGGCACTCCTGGGGGGCGGAGGGCTCGGGCTC
The DNA here is from genome assembly GCA_020632795.1 of Alphaproteobacteria bacterium. GTDB lineage: Bacteria > Myxococcota_A > UBA796 > UBA796 > CAJQPC01 > JACKEV01. The sequence goes on along the minus strand of JACKEV010000011.1, from coordinate 110,131 downwards.
GCACCACGCGAGCCTCGGCGCGTTGTCTTCCGGGGTGAGCAGCAGCGACTCAGGCAGCTCGGCGGCTGCGGTCACGCGGCTGGGGGTGGGGGCCTCATGGAGCGAAACGCCCAGCAGCACCACCGCCGCCATCAGCGCCCCCGCGAGGGGCGATGGGGACGGGCGGAGCCAGCGCTGGCGCAGGGCCGGCGGGGCTGGGGGTGACGCGAGGGGGAGGGGACGGAACGCCCGGTCGAAGGCCGCCGCGCACCGGGGGCACGCCTCGATGTGCAGGGCGAGGGCGTCGGGCAGGGCGGCGTCCGCGAGGGGGAGCGCATAGGCCAGGGCGGCGTCGACATCACGGCAGCGGGTCATCGCAGAACCCCCCGCTCATGGGCCAGATCGATGAGGTCCGCGCGCAGGGCGGCCCGCGCCCGCGCCACGCGGGAGGCCACCGTGCCCGGGCGCACGCCCAGGACCTCGGCGGCCTCGGAGAACTGGAGCCCCATGCCGTCGACCAGCCACACCGCCTCGGCCTGGTTGGCGGGCAGCAGGTCGAGGGCCTGGCTGATGCGCGCTCCCAGGCGGCGGTCGGCGCAGGCGGCGTCGGGGCCGATGGCCAGCGCGCGGCGGCGCTCCAGCTCGTGGGGCAGCACCAGCACCTCGGCGCGCCGGCTGCGGCGGTTCTGCCAGCTCCGGTAGACGATGCGGCTGACCCAGGCGCGGAACGCGGCGTCCTCGCGGAGCTGGTCGAAGCGGTCCAGGGCGGTGACCAGGGCCTGCTGGAGCAGATCCTCTGCGCTGACCGGGTCGCGCTCGAGCTGGCAGGCGAAGCGGTAGAGCCCGTCGAGGCACGGCGCCAGCAGGCGCTCGAAGCGCATGCGCTGGCGGCGGCGGTGCAGGGCGTCGCGGAGGGACATGGACAGGTCTCTTCCAGGTTCACTCTACAGACAGGGGACCCGGCTCATCTTGTCCGTATTTTCTTCGCCCGGTCCGGGTGGAGGTAGGTGTCCAGGCTGCCGGGCTCGTTGGCCACCGCGCGGGCGGCGGCCTCGGTGATGGTCCCGGCCAGGACCCGATCGGCCAGGGCGCGCTCCAGGGCCAGCATGCCCTCGTCGCCGCCGGCCTGGATGGCGGTGGGGATGCGCTCGGTGTGGCCCTCCCGGATCATGTTGCGGACCCGGTGGGTGCCCCGCAGGACCTCTACGACGGGGAGGCGCCCGCCGCGCACGGTCGGGATCAGCCGCTGGACGACGACCGCCTGCAGGCAGTCGGCGAGCTGGACCCGGATCTGCTGCTGGCGCTCGGGCGCGAAGGCGTCGGCGATGCGCTCGATGGCGCCGGTGGCGGAGGGGCTGTGGAGGGTGGCCAGCACGAGGTGCCCGGTCTCGGCGGCGGTCAGGACCAGGGCGATGGACTCGGGGTCGCGCATCTCGCCGATCAGCAGCACGTCGGGGTCCTCGCGCAGCGCGGCCCGCAGGCCGGTGGCGAAGTCGCGGACGTCGCGGCCGACCTCCCGCTGGCGCACCAGCGCGGTGGGGCCGGGGGCGGGGACGCGGTACTCGATGGGGTCCTCCAGGGTGACCAGCACCCCGCCGCGCCGGCTCAGGACCTCCTGGCACAGGGCGGCGAGGGTGGTGGACTTGCCGGAGCCGGTGGGGCCGCAGACCAGCAGCAGGCCGCTGGGGAGGGCGACGAGGGGCTCCAGGAGGTGCATCGGCAGGCCCAGGCTGTCCAGACGGGGGGCCGCGCGGCGCAGGAGGCGGACCGCGCAGGCCAGCCCGCCGCTGTGCCGGTACACGTTCAGCCGGCAGCGCCCGCCCTCGGCGCCCTCGACGGCCAGGTCCACCGCGCCGTCGTCCTTCAGCGCGGCGAGCTGCGCCTCGCCCAGCAGGCCCTCCAGAGCGGCGGCGAGGTCCGGGGGCGGGCCGGAGAGGGCGCGCAGGCTCCCGTCCACGCGCACCATCGCCGGGCCGCCCTGGGTGAGGTGCAGGTCGCTGGCCTCCATCGCGCCGGCCCGGCGCAGCAGCGCGGCGAGGGCCGGGCCGGGCTTGACCGGCGGGGGCGGGAGCAGGGCGGCGAGGGAGGTGGGCGCGGGGGTCGCGGCGACGACGGGGGCCTCCTCTGCTGGGGGCGGGGGTGCGGCGGCGGCCGGCGCGGCCTGCGGGCGCACGAAGCCCTCGTCCTCGGGCAGCTCGCGCAGCTCATCGCCCCGGTGGAACCACAGCTCCGGGCCCTCGTCCGGCACGCGCAGGGTGACCGAGAACGCCCCGAGGTAGGGGCTGCGGTAGCCGAACAGGCACGCCCCGTCCTCCCGAGCGCGCTCGAGGCGGGCCTCGCTCAGCAGCTCGCCGGCCAGGGCGCGGAAGCGGGCCTCGTCGGGGGCGGGCATGAAGAACCGCAGCGGCTCGCCGTTGCGGGACAGCGCCGGGTCGCCCCAGGGGGCCAGCCGCAGCGCGGTGGCGTTCTGGTCGACCATGATGCGGAGGATGGCGTCGATGCCGGCCATGGGCGGGGCTCCTTTGAGGAGCACATACCCGTTGGGCCAGGGCAGGAACAGGGGCGTGCGGGGAGCCGGCTCAACCGGTACGTTTCCATCAGACCCGGAGACCCCCCATGCTCCTCCTCACCCTCCTCGCCTGCAAGGGCGACGACGCCACCCCCACCGACGACACCGCCCCCGTGGTCGACACGCAGCCCGTTGCGGTGCCCCTCGACGTCGCCTGCCAGCTCGTGGAGGACGGCTACGGCCCCGCCGGTGCGGTCGAGGTCGACGTCGAGGTCGTCACCTCCGGCCTCACCATCCCCTGGGGGGTGGCCTTCCTGCCCGACGGCGCCATGCTCATCACCGAGCGGGACGGCCTGCTGCGCCGGGTGGAGGCCGACGGCACCCTGGCCGGGACCCCCGTGGCCACCGTGGCGGTCAGCGCCAGCGGGGAGGGCGGCCTGCTGGGCATCGCCCTCGACCCGGAGTTTGAGTCAAACCGCGCCTTCTACCTGTACTACACCAGCGACGACGGCGGGAGCCACAACCAGGTCGAGCGCTGGACCCTCGCGGAGAGCGGCCTCGCCGCCAGCGCGGACCGGGTGATCCTCGACGACATCCCCGCCGGGCTCTACCACAACGGCGGTCGGCTGCGCTTCGGGCCCGAGGGCGCGCTCTACGTCACCACCGGCGACGCCCGCACCCCGGGGAATTCCCAGGACATGGGCACCCTGGCCGGCAAGATCCTGCGGGTGGAGCCCGACGGCAGCGTCCCTGCCGACAACCCCGACCCCTCCAGCCCGGTGTACGTCTCCGGCGTGCGCAACAGCCAGGGCATCGACTGGCGGGACGACGGCCGCATGGTCATCACCGACCACGGGCCCTCCGGGGAGCTGGGCCGCACGGGCCACGACGAGATCAACGTCGCAGAGCCGGGCTTCAACCTGGGCTGGCCCGAGGTCTACCGCTGCGACGAGGGCGAGGGCCTGCACCCCCCGTCGATGACCTGGCAGAACGCCATGCCCCCCGGCGGCCACGCCATCTACCGGGGGACGGAGATCCCGGAGTGGCAGGGCGACGTGATCATCGGGGTGATGGGCTTCAACTCCCCCAACCAGCCGCACCTGCACCGGATCACGCTGAGCGACGACGGCAACGTCACCCTCTCGGAGACCTACCTGCGCGGCGAGTACGGGCGGCTGCGGGACGTGCTCATGGGCCCCGACGGCGGGCTCTACGTCACCACCAGCAACTGCGACGGGCGGGGGACGTGCGGGACCGGGGATCTGCTGCTGCGGGTGGGGCGGCGGTGAGCCCTCAGGGCGCCTCGCCCCAAACCACCCCCGGCCGCTCGATCACCCCTCGCAGCTCCTCCAGCGCCAGCGCGCAGGCCAGCCCGTCCTCCACCCGCTCGTCGAAGCTGTAGGAGACCTCGACGAAACCGTCCTCGGAGATGCGCCCGATGACCGCGAAGAAGGGGCAGTTTCCCCACTCGTAGAGGTGGTGGTTGGCGACCTCCAGCCCCACGCTGCCCAGGTTGGCGACCACCATCGACGCGAACATCGGGTCGGGGTCCACCAGCCAGCCGGGCAGCCAGTGGCGGCGGTCCAGCCACATCGCGAGGCGCAGCAGCGGCGGCAGCAGCGGCCCCAGGCGCAGCAACAGGGCGTTCTCGGTCTCCTGGGTCAGGGTCTCGCCGTCGCGGGCGGGCTGGAGCTGGGCGTCGAGGCGCTCGGCCACCGCCCAGGGGCTGTCGTCCTCGGCCATCGCCAGCTTGAGCAGCACCACCCGGGCGCCGTCGACGAGCTGCTTCTTCGCAGAGACCGCGAGCAGGACCTCCTCCCGCTGGAAGAACCGGGTGCCGGTGCAGTAGCGGTTCAGCCGGGGGTGGCGGTGCAGGGTGCGGCCGACGGCGGCCAGGTGCAGGTGCAGGAAGCTGAGGCGCCGGCCCCGGGCCTCGGACTGCTGCGCCAGCCAGGCCTGCGCCGCGTTGAGGTCCAGCCGCTGGGTGAAGGTGACCGTGGCGTGCAGCCGGCTGGGGGTGACGTAGGCGAGCATCCGCCGATAGGGCGGGATCTCCGAGGTGATGTCCCGATCGCGGTGGTAGGCCATCGGCCCAGTGTAGCGCGGCTACCACACCCCGGGCAGCAGCCGGTAGCGGGTGCGCTGGGCGAAGTCGGGGTAGCTGGGGAGGTGCTTGTGCAGCCAGCGGTCCTCCAGGGCGGTGCGCACGACCAGCACCACGGTCAGCAGTGTGGTCGGCACCAGGGACCACACGCTGTCGAGCAGGAAGGGGCTGGCCAGGAAGACCACCAGCGCGCCCGCGTACCCGGGGTGCCGCACGAAGCGGTAGGGCCCGCCGCTGGTGACGGTGTGGCCGCGCTCCTCCTGGAGGCGCACCGTGCCCGAGAAGAAGGGGTTGGCGGCCATCGCCCACGCGCCGAAGGCGTAGCCCAGGATCATCGCGACCGCTGCCGTGATCTCGATGGACACGGGGTGATCGACGACCGGGTTGCGGCCCTCCAGCCCCGCCACCAGCGGGATGAACAGCGCGCCCAGGCCCGTCAGCGGGGCGAGGGCCTTGTCCCAGGAGGCGACGTTCTCCTTGGACAGCGACTCGGCGCGCTCGGTGATCAGCCCGGGGTGCCGGCGCCAGACCACGAGCCGGCTGCCCACGCCGCCCACCACGCTGATGGCGAAGAACACCCAGGCCTGGACCCAGCCCCACCGGCCGGTGAACAGCAGGGGCAAGGCCGGGATCGCGCCGAAGACGAGGACCGCGCGGACGGCGAAGCGGACGGCGTTGCGCACGGGGCACCTCAGAGGGGGTCGTCGTGCTCCGTATCGGACGGCTGGGGCGGCTGCGGGGCGGCGGGCGTGGGAGCGGGGTTGTGCTGATCGGGATCACCGTGGTGGACAGACGACCTCGGGAGAGGCCGCCACCACCAGCACGATCTTCCCCAGCACCGCGTCCCCCGTCAGGCACCGCAGCGCCGCAGGCGCCCCCTCGCTCCGGATGCCGAGCCCGATGATGGCGACGTAGAGCAGCCCGGCGGTGCGCGCAAAGGCGCGCGGAGGGGTGGGGAACGACATGAGGATCTCCAGGAGGAAAGAAGGGATCAGCTGGCAGCGACCGCGCCGCGCCCGGCGGCGGGCAGCGTCACCACGACGCTGCCGTGGGGGCGCTCGCCCTCCAGGTAGGCGTGGGCCGCGGCGACCTCCGCCAGGGGGAAGCGGCGCGCGATCACCGGCCGGAAGGCGCCCGCCTCGGCGAGCACCCGGACCTGCTCCAGGCGCGCGGCGTCCCCGAGGGCCACGCCGAAGATGGCCCGCTGACCCCCCACGAGCGCGGTGACCGCCATCCAGGCCAGCACGCCCACCCCCATGTGAAGGGTCAGGAAGCGGCCCTCCGGCGCGAGCGCGGCGCGGGCCCGCCCGAACGACACGGTGGTGGAGGCGTCGAAGATGACGTCGTAGCGCTGGCCCTCGGCGGCGAAGTCCCGGGTGCGCCGGTCGATGACGTGGTGGGCGCCCAGGGCGCGCAGCAGGTCGTGGTCCCGGGCGGAGGCGACCCCGGTGACCTCGGCGCCCAGGTGGGCGGCGAGCTGCACCGCCAGGCGACCCACGCCGCCCGCGGCGCCGACGATGAGCACCCGCTGACCGGGCCGGACCTCGCCCAGCTCGCGCAGGAAGACCATCGCGGTGACCCCGCCGTAGGGCAGGGCGGCGGCCTCGTCGTCGCTGAACCCCCGGGGCATCGCGGCCAGGGCGCCGTCCTCGGGCATGACCAGCAGCTCGGCCTGGGCGCCGTGGGGCGGGGCGCCGAAGACGTCCTGGCCCGGGGTGAACCGGGTGACGGCGGCGCCGACGGCCTCGACCCGGCCGGCGAAGGCGGTGCCGGGGGTGCGGTGGCGGGGGCGCAGCAGACCGGTCATCAGGCGGCCGGGCAGCCAGCCGATGCCGGGGAAGTCGGCGGCCCGCAGCCGGCGGTCGCCCTGGGTCACGGGGCTGGCGTGGACCCGGATGAGCACGTCGTGGTCGCCGAGGGCGGGGGCCTCGATCTCCTGGACGGTGAGGACGTCGGGGGAACCATAGGAGGTGTTCTGGGCGGCTTGCATGGTCTGGGGCTCCGTCTGGGGTGGGGGCCGGCGGTCGCTCCCGCCGACACCTTCAATGTACCCATGCCCACTTGTTGAAAAAATTGCCGAAATCAGCCGATGAGATATGCGGAAATGCATGGACTGGCGAACGGTGGACTTTGACTGGAACCGGGCCCGGGCCTTCCTCGTCACGGCCGAGGAGGGCTCGTTCTCCGCCGCCGCCCGCGCGCTGGGGGTGGCCCAGCCCACCATCGGCCGCCAGGTCACCGCCCTGGAGGAGGAGCTGGGGGTCGCCCTGTTCGAGCGGGTGGGGCGGGGCCTTCAGCTCACCCCCACCGGGCTCGATCTGGTCGAGCACGCCCGGACCATGGGCCAGGCCGCCACGCAGCTCTCCCTGGTCGCGGCGGGCCAGTCCACCAACCTGGACGGCCCGATCTGCATCACCGCCAGCGAGGTCGTCTCGGCGCACCTGCTGCCGCCGGCCGTGCAGCGCATCCGGGCCGAGTACCCGGGCATCCAGGTGGAGATCCTGTCCTCCAACGACGCCAGCGACCTGCGCCGCCGCGAGGCGGACATCGCGGTGCGCAGCTTCCGCCCCACCGACCCCGAGCTGGTCGCCCGCAAGATCCGGGACGGCTTCGCCCGGCTCTACGCCGCGCCGGGCTACCTCAAGGGCCTGGGGGGCGTCTCCGAGCCCGCGGACCTCGCCGAGGCCGAGATCATCGGCTTCGACCACACCGACGCGCTGATGCACGCCCTCAACAGCCTGGGGCTGGGGCTCACGCCGCGCAACTTCACCGTGGTGAGCGGCAGCCAGCTCGTCCAGTGGGCCCTGGTCAAGCAGGGCGTGGGCATGTGCGTGATGATGGAGGAGGTCGGCGACGCCGAGCCCGCCGTGCGCCGCGTGCTGCCCGAGTGGCCGGGCCTGCCGGTGCCGATGTGGCTCACCAGCCACCGCGAGCTGCGCACCAGCCGGCGGGTGCGGGTGGTGTTCGAGCTGCTGGCCGACGCGCTGGGGCGCCTGTGAGGCTCAGCCCGACGTCGTGTCCTGCGCCACCGCGCCATCCTTGAGCAGGATGAGCCGCCGGGCCCGCTCGATCACCTTCTGGTCATGGCTGGAGAACACGAAGGTGGTGCCCAGGTCCGCGTTCAGGCTGCGCATCATGTCGATGAGCGCGGTGCCGGTGGCGGAGTCCAGGTTCGCGGTGGGCTCGTCCGCCAGGACCAGGGCCGGCTTCGCCGCCAGCGCCCGGGCCACCGCGACGCGCTGCTGCTGGCCGCCGGACAGCTCAGACGGGTAGCGGCCGCCCAGGCCGCCCAGGCCCACCCGCTCCAGCAGCGCGTCCACCCGACGGGCGCGCTCGCCCTGGGGGACGCCCTGCAGGAGCAGGATCAGCTCGGCGTTCTCGAAAGCCGTCAGGACCGGCACGAGGTTGTAGGACTGGAACACGAAGCCGAGGCGGTCCCGGCGCAGGTCGGCGCGGTCGCGCCGGGTCAGGCGGCTCAGGTCCTCGCCGTCGACCCACACCTGCCCCTGCGTCGGGACGTCCAGGGCCCCGAACAGGTTCAACAGGGTGGTCTTGCCCGAGCCGGAGGGCCCCGCCAGCACCGCGAAGTCGCCGGCGTGGATGGACACCGAGAGGTCCCGCAGCGCGTGCACCTCCAGCGCCCCCTGGCGGTAGGTCCGCCACACCTGCTCGGCGCGCAGCACCGGCCGTTTGTCGTCAGTCATGGGAGATCGCCTCCACGGGCTCGACGCGGGTGGCCTTCCAGGCCGGGTACAGCGACACCCCCACCGTGATGCCGATGACGGCGAGGATGTCCACGAGGGTCCGGCGGATCGGCAGGTAGGGGTACATCGTGCCCGAGATGTCGTAGCCCCCCACGTCGAAGGCCTCGTCGGTGCCCATCAGCAGGCCCAGGTCCAGGCCGGTGTGGTTGAAGTGGAGCACGATCAGCGCCCCGATGACGCAGCCCACCCCGGCGGAGACCGCGCTCAGGATGAGCGCCTCGGTCACCACCACCCCGAACAGGGTCGACGGCCGGGTGCCCAGGGCGAGCAGGATGCCGAACTCCCGGACCCGCTCGAACACGCTCATCAGCACCGCGTTGAGCACCGCCAGGCTCACCAGGGCGAACAGGATGAAGAAGGTGATGTCGCCGCCGGCCCGGTCCATCTTGATGAAGTCGCCCAGCTCGGGCACGGCCTCGGCCCAGGTGAGCACCTCGTCGTCGGGGAGCTGCGCCTGGAGGGAGCGGGCCACCGCGCCCGATCGCTGGAGGTCGTCCAGCACGATGGCCACCTCGTGGATCTCGTCCGGGCGGCCCAGGAGCTGCCGCCCCACCGACATGGGCGCCAGCACGAGCCCGCCGTCGATCTCCTCGGAGCCGGTGGCGAACACCCCGCCGACCCGGACCAACGCGGACTCGACTCCGCCTCCCGCGCCGGTGGTCAGGACGAGGCGCTCGCCCACCTCCAGGTCCAGGCGCCGGGCCAGGCTGGCCCCCACCACCGCCTCGGGGGTCCGGCCCGGGGGGTCGGGCAGCCAGGCGCCGTCCACCAGCGCCTCGGGCAGGATGGACGTGCGGGCCTCGGCGGTGGGGTCCACGCTGACCAGCAGCACGTTCGCGCTGCCGGAGGTGGACTGCGCCAGCGAGGGCATGCGGAGCCGCGCGGTCACCCGCGCCTCGGGGATGGCCCGCGCCAGCGCGACCGCCTGCTCGGCATCGGCGAGGCCGACCGGCCGGAACGGGTCGAAGGTGCTCGCCCGGATGAGGACGTGCCCGCTGCCCGAGCGCGCGGCGGTGTCGATGGCCCGGCGGTAGGAGCCCTCGGACAGGCCCACCGTGAAGATGAGCATCACCATGCCCGCGGCGATGGTGATGGCGGTCAGGGTGGAGCGGCTGGCGTACCGCCGCACGTTGCGGATCGCCAGGCGCAGGATCAGCAGCAGCTCGCCCACGTCACCTCCGCTGCATGGCCTGGACGGGGTCCAGGCGTGCGGCGTGCAGGGCGGGCAGCAGGCTGGACACCACCGTGACGCCGCCGAGCATGAGCACGGGGACCCACCAGGCCGCCGCGCTCCACACCCCGTGGATGACGGGCTCCACGGCCACGCCGGCCATGACCCAGTCGGTGCTGGTGTCGGAGTAGTCCAGGCCCTCCCGCACCAGCCAGCCGCACAGCGCCCCACCGAGGACGCTGCCCACGACGGCGGACCACACATACAGGGCCAGGGACTCGAACAGCACCAGCCCGATCATCTGCCGGGGGCGCATGCCCACGGCGATGAGGATGCCCAGCTCGCGGGTGCGCTCCCGCACGCTCATGGCCATCGTGTTGGCGGCGCCGAGCCCCGCGGTGATCAGCACCAGGGCGACGCCGATGAGGGTCCACGAGCGCCCCAGCTCATACATCTGCGCCATGAACGGGTTGATCGCGCGCCACGAGCGCACCACGCGCGGCGCGTCCCCGCTCACCCGGAGGTTGGCGGGCAGCCCGCCCTCGGCCGCAGCCCCTGGCGTGAGGTCGGCGGCGACCCCGGCGAACCCGGGGAGCGCCGCGATGGCCCGGACCACCGGCCCCACCGCGTCGGCGTCCTCCACCACCCCCACGAGCACATGCGCGCCGTCCAAGGCGAGGAAGCTCTGCGCCTCGTCCAGGGTCACCCAGACCAGCACCTGGTTGGCGGTGTCGCTGCGGGCGTCGGCCAGCCCCACGACGGTCCACAGGGCGTTGGCCATCGAGCCGTCGGCGGCCTGGGAGATCGCCAGCACCTCGGAGCCGGGGCGGGCCTGCAGGGCCTCGGCGAGGTCGAGCCCCAGCACCACCTCCGCGGGGGCCGCCACGAAGCGCCCCTCCACCACCTGGTCGACGCGGCGGCTGACCCCGGGCTCGGCCTGGGGGTCGAGGCCCTCGAGCATGGCGCCAGCGGAGCGGTCGCCCACGGCCAGCAGCACGGCCGAGGTCACCCGGGGGGCGACCGCCCGCACCCCCGCCACCTGCTCGACCTCCCGGGCGACCTGCGCCGGCTCCGGGATCACGTCGAAGAGGTTCGGGTCGCCGAGCTGCCCGGGGTGGACCACCCGGAAGTGGCCGGTGGTGCCGCCCACCATCGCGTCGATGGTGCCCCGCAGGTAGCCGTCGACGAGCACCCAGCTCGCCATGGCCAGCGCCAGCCCCAGCCCGAGGCCGACCACGGTGACCACCGTGCGTCGACGGTTGCGCCCGAGGTTGCGCCTCCCCATCCGGGCCAGCAGGAGGAGGGAGTCCAGCGTCTGCGACAGCGCGCTCATCGTGGGCCCTCGCTCTGAGGATGTAACCCGGCGGTGGCCGGCGGTATGATGACCGGTGTCAGCGAATCGAGCCCCGACCGAGGCTGGAATGGGTGACCTCGGACAGCGCAGGCGGTGGAGCGGCGGCCCGGCCGCGCTCATCGCCCTTGTGGCGCTCCCCAGGGTCGGGCTCTGCGTCCCCCTGGATCTGCCCCCGGACGCCGATCCCGGCTGGGCGGAGGCCGCGGCGATCACCGGCTTTGAGCTGGAGATCTGCGCGGATCCGCCCTGCGCCCGGCTGGTCGACGGGGCCCTGGAGCTGCAGGTCTCGCCGACCCATGTCGAGCGCCAGCCGGTGGGGGAACAGGATCCCGAGACCGCCCTGGCCGTCGCCCGCAGCCGGCTGAGCCTGCCTGCGCCGGCGCCGCCCCGGTCTGTGCCTGCGCGGCCTCCTCTGCGCATCCCGGCGCCGGCCCCCCCGGCGGTTTGGACGGTCCGGCCCACGCCGGACGCCGCGGCCGTGGCCGAGGAGGCGTCGTCCGCGCACGGGCCGGCCCCGGAGGTCCACCGCCGCCCGCCGTCCGTCTGGGTCGCCAGCGCGGTGGGGTTTGGGGAGGTGGTGCAGCTCCAGGTCCACGGCGGGCAGGCCCGAGGCCCCCTGTGGTGGGGGCTGGGGGGGCGCGCAGAGGGCCGCACCTTCACCCCCGATCTGGGCGGCGGGGTCGCGCTGGCGCCCGGTCGCCTGGGGGTGCGGGTCGGGGCGTGGACCGGGCTGGCCCTGCAGGCGGCCGAGTGCTTCCTCTGCCAGATCGAGGAGAGCGAGACCCCGACGCGCGACGTGCTGGTCGTCCGAGGCCCGATGGCGGTGCCCAGTGGGGCGCCGGGCTGGGGTCCGGTCGCGCGCGGGGAGCTGGAGCTGACCGCAGCCCTGGGCGCCCGGCTGGCGCTCGCGCCGCAGGTCGGGGTGTCCTGGAGCGCCGCGGGCCTGCGCCCGGAGGTCGCCCTGGCCCTGCGCTGGCAGGCCCTGCGCGGGCAGACCCTTCGCGGGCAGACCCCTCGCGGGCAGACGTGGTGATCCGCGGCGGGGGCTCGGCGCACAGCTTCAGGGTGTGAGCCTGTCCATCCCCCCGGAGTCCCCGCTCGACGCCGCCGTGCCCACCGTGGCGCGGTGGTGCGCGCGCCTGGGCGGCCCCTGGGTCGACCCCGAGGACGCCGCCCAGGACGTGCTCGCCACGGCGACCCGGCGTCTCCCCAGCCTGCGGGACCCGGCGCTCCTGGAGCCCTGGCTGTTCGGCATCACACGGCGGGTGCTCGCGGCCCACCGCCGCCGGGCGTGGTGGCGGCGCTGGGTGTCCTCCGAGCCCCCGGAGCGGGCGGATCTGCGCCCCGGGCCCGAGCAGACCGCCCAGGCGCTGCATCGGGCGCGCCGGCTCCAGGGCTGGCTGGAGCAGCTCCCGGCCGCCCAGCGGGAGGTCGTCGTGCTCTGCGCCCTGGAGGAGCGCAGCAGCGCCGAGGCTGCGGACTTGTTGGGCGTACCCCAGGGTACCGTGAAGAGCCGCCTGCGCCTGGCGATGGCCCGGCTGCGCGCGCTCGCCGAGGAGGAGGACGGATGAGCGATCCCGACCCGCACCTCGCGGACTTCAAGCGGGCGACCGAGCCCGACCCCGGGCGCCTGGCCCGGCTGCGGGCGGGGCGGCCCCCCCGTCGGCGCCTGGGGTGGGTCGCCGTGCCTGCGGCGGCGGCCCTGGCGGCGGTGTTCCTGCTCAGGACCCCGCCGCCCCCTCCCGAGCCTGCGCCCGCACCTGCGCCGGTCGACGCGCGCTGGGCTGGCGCGCAGAGCGCCGCGACCCTCGGGCCCTGGGTCCGCGCCCGGATCGACGGCCGGGGCGAGGTGCGGGGGGACGCCCAGGACATGGTCGTGGACTGGATCGCGGGCGCTGTAACCTTGGAAGTTACGCCCGATCAGGGGGTCCAACTCCAGGTCCGTACCGAGGAGGGGGTCGTGCGGGTGACCGGCACCGCCTTCGAGGTGCGGCGGGACGCCTTGGGCACCGCCGTCGCGGTCACCCGAGGCTCGGTGGCGGTCACCTGCGGACAGGCCCCGCCCGTGGCCCTGGGGGCGGGGGACGACGCGCTCTGCCTCCCGGTGACCGCGGTGGGCTGGCTGCGTCGGGTCACCGCCCTCCAGCCGGAGCCCGAGGCGGTCGTCGCGGGCGCCGCTGCGGGGCTGGCCCTCTCCCCCGAGCCGGCGGTGGCGCTGGAGCTGCGCCTTCAGCGGGCTGCGGCCTGGGCGGCGCTCGGGTCGGTCGCCCAGGCCCGCGCCGAATTGGACGCCTTGCTGAACGACCACCCGGAGAGCGCCCCGCGCATCGACGCGGCCCGGCGCGCGCTCCCCCCTGCGGAGGCACCTTGAGACGAAGCCTGAGCTACCGACACTTCTTGAGCGCCGCGTTGCACAGCACCGTCCGGCTCTGCCCGGGGCGGACGCTCAGGTCCGTGGCTGGCGCGCCCTCCTCTCCGGCGAAGGACACGAAGAGCCGATAGTCGCCGGGGGGCACCTCGCCCAGGTTGTAGCGGGTGCCGTCCCGCATGAGCCAGGCCTCAGCGACGTCGCCGTCGACGCGGACCTCGCCGGGCTCGGGCGCCGCGACTGGCTCGACGGGCGGGTCGTCGGGGGGCGGGGCCTTGACCGCGACCACCGCAGGCGAGCGCTCCCGGGGCGGCTCGCGCGCGGGCTCGCTGGGGAGCGGAGCCGCCGTGGGCTCGTCCGTGATCTCGGGTTCATCGGCATCGTCGGGCTGTGCGGGCGCGGGCGGCTCGGGCTCGGTGGGCGCGGTCACCGCCGGCTGGGCGGGCTCGACCTCGACGGTCGGCGCGGGGCCGCTGCGGGTGGCCCACCAGCCGCCCCCGGCCACCGCGCCGAGCACCGCCAGGGCCGCCACCCAGCGGCCGGCGCGGGGCGGGGCGGGGGTCTCGACCGGGGGGGCCACCGCATGGGCAGGCGGCGTCGGCGCGGCCGGCGGCGCGACAGGGGCCTCGTCCAGCGCCGCGCCGTCCCCCAGATCCCCGAAAGCAAAGGTCTCCTGCGGGATCGTGGAGGCCGCCGGGGTGGGCGCGGGGGTCGGCTCGGCCCGCGGCGGGGCGGGCGCTGCGTCTCCCTGGTTCGGGAACCACACCGCCATCGCGTCCGGCTGCGGGCGCCCGGCCGTCCAGCTCGCGAGCAGCGCGTTGCAGGTGGGGATGCGGCGGTCCGGGTCGTTCTGCAGCGCCCCGGCGATGGTCTCGGCGATGGACACCGGCAGGGTCGGCTCCAGCTCCTGCGGCGGGGTGTAGCGCCCCTTGGTGATGGCGTGCATCAGCTCATAGACGTCGCGGCCCTTGAAGGGCGCCCGCCCGCAGACCATCTCGTAGAGGATGACCCCGAGGGCGAAGATGTCCACCCGCTCGTCGACATCCTTGATGCCCCGGAACACCTCGGGGGCCATGTACGAGGGCGTGCCCATGATCATGCCGGAGCGGGTCAGCGCCACGCTCTCGCTGTCCAGGAGCTTGGCGAGCCCGAAGTCCGCGACCATCGGCCGGGGCCCCTGGGGCGTGGGCTTCAGCAGGATGTTCGCCGGCTTGAGGTCCCGGTGTACGAGCCCCTGGGCGTGGGCGGCCGAGACGCCGGCCAGGATGCCCCGGGCCAGCAGGTCGGCCTGATCCAGGGTGAGCCGGCCGCCCTCCAGCACCTCGTCCATGGACGGGCCGTCCACGAACTCCATGACCAGCCCGGGATCCCCGTAGACGTCGACGAGGTCGGTGACCTGGACCACGTTGGGGTGCTCCAGCAGGGACTGGATGCGCCCCTCCCGCCTGAGCCGGGCGCGGATCTCGGGGTCCGGGGTGTGCAGGATCTTGAGGGCACAGGGCCGCCCCAGCTCGGTGTGACGCACCCGGTAGACCACGGCCATGCCGCCGGAGCCCAGTCGGCGCTCCACGGTGTAGCGATCGACGATGTCCCCGGGCTGGAGGGTGACGGGCTGGTTGCGGGGCGTCTCGGCGGGGTGGTCGAGCAGCGCCCGGACGCCCGCGCAGCCCTGGGGACGGGCGGACGGGTCGCGGACCAGGCAGGCGTGGACCGCCGCCCGCAGGTGGCCGGGCAGCCGGGCGTCCAGCGGGGCCCGGTCCACCGCGAGCACGGCCTGGAGGGTCGCGTGGGGGGTCTCGCGCTGGAAGGGCGAGCGGCCGGTGAGCATCGCGTAGAGCAGCGCCCCCAGGGAGAAGACGTCGGCCTGAGCGTCGACGTGCCCGTCGGCGATCTGCTCCGGGGCCATGAAGGCGGGGGTGGCGCGCGGGGCGGCGTCGGGCTCCCCCGGGGGCAGGGAGCGCTGGTGACGGTTCAGCGCGGCCCCGAACTCGGTGATTCGCGGCACGATTCCGCCGGACCGGGTGGCCAGGAGCACGCTGCTCGGCCGCAGGTCCCCGTGCACGAGGCCCTGGGCATGGGCGTGCTCCACCCCATCCAGGATGCCGCGCAGCAGGGACTCGGCCTCGGCCGGCTCCAGCGGACCGCCTTCAAGGCGCTCGGCCAGGGAGGGGCCGTCCACCCGCTGCATGAGCAGGGCCGGGGCCCCGTCGACCTCCAGCAGATCGGCCACCGGGACCACGTTGGGGTGGTGCAGGCGGGCCAGGGAGCGGGCCTCCTCCCGCAGCTCGCGATCCAGCGCGGGGTCGTCCACCCGCAGCACCTTGAGCAGGTGCGGGGTGTCGAGGGTGGCGTGCCGGACCGCGTAGACGGCCGTGACCGGGCCTACGGCGAGCACCTGCTCGACGCGGTAGCGATCGACCCTGGCTCCTGGCTCCAGCACAGGCGACACCGGTTCCGTTAGAATAGAGGCCACAGTCTACAGGAGAGTCGGTGCGTCGTGCTTTTGCGGGCACGGGTTCGCGGTGGAGCGGCCTCTGTCTGGCGCTCGCGGCGTCGGCGGGCGCTGGCTGTGTGATCTCCGACGCCGAGCTGGAGGCCCGCCTGCGGGACGACGGGCTCTGCGCGAGCCCGGGGACGTGGTACGCGGACGTCGACGGCGACGGCTTCGGCGATCCCGAGGCCGCGGTGGGTGCCTGCGCGCCGCCGTCCGGGCACGTCGCCGTCGCCGGGGACTGCGACGACGCGGACGCGGCGGTGTCCCCCGACGCCGCCGAGCTGTGCGACGGCGTGGACGACGACTGCGACGGCCGGATCGACGAGGACGACGCCGCCGACGCCCTGATCGGCTACGCGGACGCGGACGGCGACGGCTTCGGCAACCCCGACTACCCTCGGGCCGCCTGCACCCTGCCCGCCGGCTACGTCGAGGACGCCGACGACTGCGACGATCTCGACCCCGGGCGCTACCCCGGGGCGGCGGAGTACTGCGGCGACGGGGTGCTGAGCGACTGCGAGCGGACCTCCGAGGCCGGCCTGGCCAGCTTCGTCACCGCCGACGGGGCCTGGACCGTGGCGACGGCGCTGCAGGACCGCAGCGCCGGCCCCTGGACCCTGTCGGCCAGCGGGACCCTCTACCTCTGCGGCGCCGAGGCGCCCTTCACCACGCCCATCCAGGTCGGCGGGGTCAGCGACGCCGCGGTGGTCGGGGTGACGGTCGACGCGCAGCCCGCCGTGCTGGAGAGCGCGGACGGTGCGCTGGCGATCCAGGCCCAGCAGAGCGACCTGGCGGTCCGCGACCTCATCCTGCGCGGCGGCGACCACGAGGGCGGCGGGATCGACCACGCGCAGGGCACCCTGACGGTGTCGGGCTGCGTGTTCGAGGGCCACGGGTCGGCCACCGAGGGGGCCGCGATCAGGACCGAACGGACCACGCTGATCCTCCGGGACTCCGTGCTCCGGGATGGCCGCGCCGAGCAGGGCGGCGCCCTCTCCGTGCGCGGGGGCAGCGCCCTCATCGAGGACTGCGTCTTCGAGGACAACACCGCGACCGAGGAGGGCGGCGCGCTCTGGGCCCGGGACGCCGACGAGCAGGCCCGCGCCGAGATCACCATCACCGGCAGCGTCGAGGGCGCGTGCCGCTTCGACGGGAACGACGCCGAGGAGGGCGGCGCGATGTTCTTCGAGGAGGGCGCCATCGTGTCGGTGACCGGCTGCACCTTCTCCGACAACGTGGTCCAGCGGAACGCCAACCCCCCTGGACAGGGCGGCGCCATCTATCAGAAGGAGGCCGTGCTCTGCATCGCCGACTCGGCGTTCGTCGACAACCACGCCTACGCGCTCGGCGTGGCCGACGGGCGGGGCGGCGCCATCCTCCTCAAGAGCGAGCTGGACCTGACGCCCCACCTGGCGCTGAGCGGGGTCACCTTCACCGGCAACACGCCCCTGGACTTCTACAGCCTGTTCGACCCGGTCGAGCAGGCCCTGACCTCGCCCTTCACCGGCGTCCTCCACGACGACGGGGTGACCACATGCGCCTTCTGACGCCGCTGGCGCTGCTGACGTCGGGCTGCGTCATCTCCGACGCCGAGCTGGAGGCTCGCCTGGCCGAGGCCGAGCCCTGCGAGGTCCCGGCCACCTGGTACGCGGACGGCGACGGCGACGGCGACGGCGACCCGGCCGACGCGGTGGTCTCCTGCGACGTGCCCTCCGGCTACGTGTGGAGCGCCGAGGACTGCGACGACACCGACCCCGCCATCCACCCCGACGCCGAGGAGCGCTGCGACGGCGTGGACCAGGACTGCGACAGCGAGGTCGACGAGGACGCCGCCGACGCGGTGACCGCCTGGGCGGACGCGGACGGCGACGGCTATGGCGACCCGGCCGACGGGGTGACCGCCTGCACGACGCCCTCCGGCTACGCCGACAACGCCGAGGACTGCGACGACACCGACGCCGCCCGCTACCCCGGCGCGCCGGAGCTGTGCGGCGACGGCGTGCTGCACGACTGCGCCCGTCGCTCCGAGGCGGGCCTCGCCAGCTTCCGCAGCGCCCAGGGCGTCTGGTCGGCGGTCCCGGAGATCGCGGCGGGCACGGCCGAGTCCATCCCCGACTGGCTCTGGCCCGCGTCGGGGGCCCTGTACCTCTGCGCCGACGCCCAGCCCTTCTACGCGCGCGTCGACGTCGAGAACATCCTGCTGGCCCGGCTGGTCGGGGTGACCATCGACGATCAGGTGGCCACCCTGGACGGCGGGGGCGAGGGCTCGGTCCTCGACGTGGACAACGCCACGCTGGAGGTCACCGACCTCGTGCTGACCGGCGGCGCCGGGGAGAAGGGCGGCGCGCTCGACGCCCAGGGGGCGTCCACCATCCACCTCACCCGGGTGGCGGCCGTGGACAACACGGCGCTGGACGACGACGGCAAGGGCGCGGGGCTCTTCATCGTGGAGTCCACGCTGATCGCCCGCGACCTCGTGCTGACCGGCGGCCACGCCGTCAAGGGGGGCGGGCTCTACGCGGTCAACGCCGCGCTCACCCTGGACCGGGTGGAGATCGCCGGGAACGTCTCCGACACCCTGGCGGGCGGGCTCTACATCGACGACACGGTGGCGACCGTGCGCGACTGTGTGGTCTCCGACAACACCGCCCAGGACGACGGCGCGGGCCTCCGGGTGGTCAACGCGTCCGTCCTCACGATGGCGGACTGCACCCTCGACGCCAACCAGGCCCTCGCGGACGACGCGGAGGGCGGCGCCCTCGCGGCCCGCACCTTCGGGGAGTCCGCCACCCCGCTGATCACCATCACGGGCTCGACCTTCACGAACAACGGGGCGGCCTACGGCGGGGCGGTCCACGTGCGCAACGCCCGGGTGTGCCTGGTGGACTCCAGCTTCACCGACAACGTCGCGAGCCTGGGCGAGCTGGACGGCGAGGGCGGCGCCGTGTTCAAGTCCCGGCCCGAGACCGGCGCCGCGCACCTCGCGCTGGTCCGCTGCGACTTCGCCAGCAACACCCCCCAGGACCTCTTCGAGGACCTCACCGAGGGCGGCGTCCCCCGCACCCTGGGCGCCGGGTTCACCGGCGTGATCGTCGACGACGGAGAGACCGCATGCGAGTGATGCTGCTGGCCGCGCTCTACGCGCCCGCGGCCTTCGCGGGGCCCGCGGACTGCGAGGCGCCGGCCTCCGCCGAGGCCCTGGCCCAGGCCATGACCGAGGCGGAGCAGAGCTACATGAACCTCGACGCCGAGGGTTTCGAGGCGGCGGTCGACGAGGGGGACGCCCTGCTCCGCTGCCTCGCCGAGCCCGTGACCCCCGCGCTCGCCGCCCAGGTCCACCGCGTCACCGCCATCCACAGCTTCGCCTCGGGCACCCTGGCCACCGCCGAGCCCTCCTTCGCCGCCGCCCGGGTCCTGGAGCCCCACTACCGCTTCCCGGAGAAGCTCATCGACCCGGGCAGCAAGCCCGCCCAGCTCTACGCCAGCCAGAGCACGATGGAGGGGGTCATCGAGGCGCTGCCGCCTCCGACCCGGGGGACGCTCCTGTTCGACGGCCGGGAGGGCACCGGCCGCCCCGCCCAGCGGGCCACCATCGCCCAGCACGTCGGCCCCAGCGGGGAGGTGTGGTGGAGCGCCTACCTGCTGCCGGGCCAGCCCATGCCCGAGGACGTCGGGCGCAACGGCCAGCCCGAGCGCTCCCCCTGGCTGCGCCGGGCGCCCCTCATCGGCGTGGGGGTGGCCGCCGGGGCGGGGGCGGGGCTCCTGTACCGCCAGGCCCTGCTGGTCGAGGACGACTTCTACGACGACAGCGCCGGCCACTCCCCCCAGGACTACCGGGACCTCCAGTCCCAGGCCAACACCCTGGGGGCCCTGGGCATCGCCGCGGGCGGGGTGGCGCTGGCGTCGACGGTCACCCTGGTCTGGGTGTGGTGAGTCAGGCCGCGACCCGCTGCCGCGCCGCCTGCTCCAGCCCCAGCACGGTCCGCGTCGCCGGCCGGTCCAGGGTGCTGCGGAGGAACGCCGCGATCCCAGGGGTCTGAACGCGCTCCGGCCACTGGTACCGCACCAGCAGCAGGCCCCAGAACGCGAAGGCGTCGGCCACGGAGGGCGCCCCGCCCAGCAGGGTGGGCTGCGCCGACAGCGCGCGCTCGTAGACCTCCAGCACCGGTGCGAGCAGGCGGTCGCGCAGGTCCTCGCGGGTGGCCTCGGGCGCCCGGGGGTCGAAGTTCAGGGAGAGGATGGGCTTGTGCAGCTCGGTGGAGGTGAACAGCAGCCACTCCAGCAGCCGGCGCCGCTCCTGCGCCGTCCGGTCGTGGACGAGGCCGTCGAGGTGGAGGAGCACCGAGGCCACCTCGGTCAGCAGCTCGCCGTCGGGCAGGCGCAGCGCGGGGACCTTGGCCTTGGGGTTGATCGCGCGGTAGTCCCCGCCGTCCTCCAGGATGGCGGAGAAGCGGTGGACCCAGCGCACCTCGTGGGGCAGGGCCAGCGCGTTCAGGGCCAGGTGGACCGCCATCGAGCAGGCGAAGGGGATAGCGAACAGGGTCATCTCGGACATCTCGACCTCCTTTGACCCCAACCTACCGTCCGGGTAGAATGGCAGAAAGGACAATGACCAGACGAATTCCGCCAAAGCGCGTCGTGCTCGTGCTGCTCCCCGGGGTGCAGCTCCTGGGGGTCATCGGGCCGCTGGAGGTGTTCGACGCGGCGAACCGCATCCTGGCCCACCGGGGGCGCCCGCCGGCCTATGAGCTGGTGGTGGCCGGGCTGGGGCCGCAGACGGCCTCGGTGACCGGGCTCGCCGCCACCACCGTGCCGCTGGCGGAGATCGACGCCCTGCACACCCTGCTGGTGGGCGGCACCTGGGACCTGGCCCGCGAGGTCCCCGACGCTGGCGCGCTGGGGGTGATGGCCCGGCTGGCGGCGCGGGCCGAGCGGGTGGTGTCCATCTGTCAGGGCGCCTTCGTGCTGGGGGAGCTGGGGCTGCTGGACGGGCGGCGCTGCACCACCCACTGGCTCTCCACCGACCTCCTGCGGCGGCGCTTCCCCGCGGCCCGGGTGGAGCCCGACGCGATCTACACCGAGGACGGCAAGGTGCTCACCTCGGCCGGGGTCACCGCCGGCATCGACCTGGCCCTGCACATCGTGCGGTCGGACTGCGGGGCGCGGCTGTCCCTGGCGGTGGCCCAGGCGATGGTGGTGTTCGTGCATCGCCCCGGGGGCCAGTCCCAGTTCAGCACCGCCCTGCGCCTCAAGCCTGGGGTGGAGGAGCGCTTTCGCCGCCTCATCACCGAGGTGATGGCCGACCCGGCCGGCGACCACCGGGTCGACGACCTGGCCGCCCGGGTGGGCATGAGCCCCCGCAACTTCGCCCGGGTCTTCCGCAAGCAGACCGGCGAGACCCCGGCCGCCTTCGTCGGTCGCGTCCGGGTGGAGGCCGCCCAGCGCGCCCTGCTCAGCGGCGACGCGCCCATCGCCCAGGTCGCCGACGACTGCGGCTTCGGCACCGAGGAGACCTTCAGGCGCACCTTCCAGCGGGTGATGGGGGTGGCGCCGGGGGACTACCGGCGGCGCTTCGGGGCCGCTCCGGCTACGCTCTGAGGCCCTGAGCCTGCCGCTGGAGCCCCCATGAAGCTGGCCGCGCGCGTCCGCCGCATCGCCCCCTCCGCCACCCTCGCCCTGGCCGCGCGCGCCGCTGAGCTGAAGGCCGCCGGGCGTGACGTGGTGAGCCTCGCCGCCGGGGAGCCGGACTTCGCGCCCCCGCCGGTGGCGATCGAGGCCATGAAGGCGGCCCTCGATAGCGGGGAGACCCGCTACACCGCGGTCCGGGGCATCCCGCCGCTGGTCCGCGCCGTCTGCGACGACCAGGCCGCGCGGGGGGCGCCCTGCGCATCGGACGCGGTCATCGTCACCTCGGGCGCCAAGCAGGCCCTGTTCAACGCGCTCCAGGCCCTGGTCGAGCCCGGCGACGAGGTGGTGATCGTCGCCCCCTACTGGCTGTCCTACCCGGAGATGGTGCGGGTGGCGGGGGGTGAGCCGGTGTTCGTCGAGGCCACCGCCGCGGACGCCTGGGTGCCCCGGCCCGAGGCGCTGGCGGCGGCGCTCACCCCGCGCACCCGGGCGGTCCTCCTCAACAGCCCCTGCAACCCCACGGGCGCGGTGATCGAGGCCGACGCGCTGCGGGCGCTGCTGGCGGTCGTGGAGCCCTGGCCCGACGTGGTCGTCGTCTCCGACGAGATCTACAGCCGGTTCCGGTACGACGGGGCGCGGCCGGTGTGCGCGGCGGCGGCCTGCCCGGCGCTGCAGGACCGCATCCTGGTGGTGAACGGGGCCTCCAAGCGCTTCGCGATGACCGGGCTGCGGGTCGGCTGGGCGGCGGGCCCCCCCGCGCTCATCGCGGCGATGGCGAAGCTGCAGGGGCAGTCGACCTCCCACGCCAGCGCGGCGGCCCAGCACGGCGCCGCTGCCGCGCTGCGCGGGGCCGCCGCCTGGGAGGCGCACATGGCGCAGACCTTCGCGGCCCGGCGCACGTTCGCGCTGGCCCGGCTCGCGGAGATCCCGGGGCTGCGCTGCCCCGCGCCCGCGGGCGCCTTCTACCTGTTCCCGGACCTCTCCGCGTTCGCCGGCCGGGCGCTGCCGGGGGGCGGGGGGGTCCAGGACGCCTCGGACCTCGCCGACTTCCTGCTCCGGGCGCACGAGGTGATGGTCGCGCCGGGCGCGCCGTTCGGGGCGAAGCACTGCGTCCGGCTGTCCTTCTCCGTGGACCTGGACACCCTCGGCCGCGCCCTGGACCGGCTGGGCGAGGGGTTGGCCCGGCTGTGACTCAGACCTGCGCGACCGCCAGCTTGGTCCCCCCCTGGAACAGGTTGACCCGGTAGCCCTCGCTCGCCTTGCTGCCCAGGCCGACCAGCGCCCCGTCGAACAGGAACCAGTCCAGGCTGTGGCGCTGGTCCACCGCGTGGGGCGCGCCGTCGTACAGGATGGGCGCCCGGTGGGGCTCGACGTAGTCCTGGACCACCGCGCCCGAGCCCACCGCCGCCGCCACGCGCGCGCGCCACACCTCGTCGGTGAGGGCCCGACCGACCGAGACGCCGTCGCCTCGGATGTCGTAGCGCTCCTTGAGCACCAGGGCCTCGCGGTTTGCCAGGGCGTCGGTCAGCACCGGGCCCGGGTCCAGTCGCCGGGTGCGGGGGAGCAGCGTGCGCACCGCGTCGCGCTGGGCGGGGGTGAGGCGGTCGAGGAAGGCGGGGCGCTGCACGGCGGCCAGGGCGGTCTTGGCCTCGGCGATGTAGCGGGCGGAGAAGCCGTTGACGTGCAGGGTGCCGCCGCGCGACAGCGCCCGGCAGAAGGTGGGGACCAGCGCGGGCGTCCGCTGAAGCAGCGCAGCCCAGGGCACCGCGTTGATCTTGTTCCAGATGACGTCGATGGGACGGCCGTCCAGCTCGAAGCCCTGCGCTCCTGCGGTGAGCTGGCGGGGATCCGCGAGGGCGACCGCCGCGCCGCGGGCGGAGAGGGTGGCCACGAGCTGGTTGCTCTCGTTGTGGGCCTTGTCCCCGAGCTGGACCACCACGATGAAGGGCTCGGGGGCCGCGGTCATGAGGTAGTCGACGAAGGGGTCGCCCCGGCGCTCCATCGGCAGGCGGGGCTCGCCGACCGCGCCCCAGGTGTCCGCGCAGAAGGCGTTGAGGCGCGGGGTGTGCAGGGTGCCCGCCGGGGCGTCGGCGTTGTTCTCCAGGATCCGCAAGGTCCCGGTGGCGGCGTCGACGTAGCCGTCCAGCCGGCACACCCGCACCCGGGCGCGCCCGCGGTCCTCGGCGCGGATGAGGGCCTCGGCGTCGGGCCCCAGGTCGAACCACGCCCGGGTCTCGGCGTCGTCGAGCCAGGCCTCCAGGAGCTTGTCCAGCACGGTGACGTAGGTCTCCACCCGGGGGCGCGCGGCGTCGACGGCGGCGCGGTCCACCAGCAGGGGCACCCGCGCCAGGGTGAACGGGGTGTTCTGGAAGCGGCTCGCGCTGGCGAGGACCGCCGGGTCGGTGGGGCCGAGCGCGGCCCGTTCGGCGGCCAGGGCCCGCATCTGCGCGTCGAGGATCATGCCCGCACCCGCGCGAAGAAGGCCTCGATGAGGGCCGCGGTCACAGGGTTCTCGTCGGGGAAGGTCGTGCCGTCGATGCTGCGGATGGGGCCGATCTCGATGCCGGTCCCGCAGAGGAAGGCCTCCGAGGCGCCGGGCAGGTCCTCGGGCCACAGCTCGGCCTCCTCGACCTCGATACCCAGTGATTCGGCCAGCTCCAGGAGCACGCCCCGGGTGACCCCGGGCAGGATGGCGCAGTCCACGCGCGGGGTGCGCAGGCGGCCCCGGGTGACCAGCATCAGGTTGGCGGTGGGGGCCTCGGCCAGCCGGCCGAGGTGGTCGAGCAGCAGCACGTCGTCGTAGCCCTCGCGCCGGGCCTGCACCTTGGCGCGGAAGGTGCCGGCGTAGTGGGCGATGATCTTGGCGGCGTGGGGGAGCAGCGCGCCGTCGGGCTTCTGGGGCCCCAGGGCCACGCGCAGGCGGACGCCCTCCTTGAGCCAGCGCTTGCGGCCCATCGGGACCAGCGTGGCGAACGTGGTCATGGACACCGGGGCGGCCATCGTGCCCTGGCTGGTGGCCGTGGCCGAGACCCGCACGTAGCTGTCCACCGTGGCCTCGTTCGCCGCGAGCAGCCGGTCGATGGCGGCGGGCAGCCCGTCGAGGTCCACCGCCGGCAGCTCGCACAGCTCCAGGGAGCGGCGCATGCGCGCCAGGTGGGCGTCGAGGGCGAAGGGCCGGGCCAGGCCGCCGGAGGCCGGCACGTAGGCGCGGATGCCTTCGAACACCGACAGCCCGTAGCGCAGGGCGTGGGCCCCGATGGGCACGGTGAGGTCGTCGACGGGCACCAGGGCCCCGTCTCGCAGGGCCAGGAGGTAGGAGCGCTCAGGCAGCGGCGTGGTCATGGCGGAAGGGTACCCCAGCCGGGTCGCAGGCGAGGATGGCGTCGAAGTGGGCGTGGCGCAGCGCGATGGCGCGCTGGAGGGCGTCGATGGCGCCCTGGCGCAGCGCGTCGGTGGTGCAGAAGCGGTACAGCAGCGTGCGCGCGGTGGACGCGTGGTCATCCTCCAGCTCGCTGACGTGGTCCGCGTCGGTGCTGGAGGCGTGGTGGTGGAAGAACAGCCAGCCCGCGGGCGGCAGGCGGTAGGTCTCGCGCATCACCTGGGACATGCTGCGGCCGTCGGCGCTGACGATGGGCGGCTGCCCCTCCATCAGCAGCAGGACCGAGGCCACGCCCTGGGTGAAGTGAACGTCGCTCCGGTTGCAGACCCCGACGTTGTGCCGGATGACCGCCTCGGTCTCCGGGAGCATCTCCGGGGCGTCGACGATGTCCTCGCGGGCGAGGCCCAGGGCGCGACCGAAGTCCACGAAGGTCTCCAGGTGCCGCTTGCTCTTCGTCAGCGCGCCGGTCTCCTCCTCGTAGATGTTCTCGATCAGCTCGCAGCGCAGGGCGTAGTCGTCGATCCGGGAGGCGATGCCCAGGATGTTCCGCGTCCAGAACGCCTTGATGGGGTAGCGGTGGATGACGAAGGCCTGCAGCAGCGGCAGGGAGGCCTCACCCGCCAGGACGCGCTGGTAGAGGGGGCTCGTCATCTTGCGCCGGTCGACGATGAGCCGGTCAAGTTCAGCCAGGAACGCCGGCTGCTGGTAGGTGGAGGTCATGCCTGCTCCGCGTCGGGGGGGAAGGACAGCCCGAACTCCTGGGCGAGGAAGCGCCGGCGCTCGGGGTCGGGCCGCTGCTGGAGGGCAGCCACCCGGTCCTGGTTGAGGTTCAGCTCGCCGTGCACCGCCGCCCAGAACCGGTCGGCGGGGGAGCTGGGGCCCCAGCGCTCGGTCAGCGCGGCGAGGCGCGCGAGGTCGAAGGGGCGCCCGCCGGTCACCTGCAGGTGCAGGGCGATGCGCTCGGTCGACAGGTTGCCGCCGCCCTTGCCGACCCCCGCGACCGTGCCGTCGATCCACAGGAAGCCGTGGGCCATCGCGATGACCGCGTTGGCGAAGGCCAGGCTGAGGTTGTCGTGCAGGTGCGCGCCCAGGGGGAGGGAGAGGTGGTCCTGGAGCGCCTGGGCCAGCCCGACGAGGCGCTGCGGGTAGAGGCCGCCGTTGGAGTCGGCGATGTAGAACACGCTGGCGCCGACGTCCTCGGCGATCCGGCCCAGCTCGAGGACACGGTCGGGGTCCTGCTCGGTCACCCGGGTCGCGTTGACCGCGAAGGCCACGCCGGAGGCCTGCAGCTCGGTGGCCCGGCGGATCAGCTCGCGGGGGTTGGTCGCGGCGACCCCCAGGCGCACCAGATCGACGCCCAGGTCCGCGAGGGCGTCGAACCCGCCCTCGGGCACGTCGCGGAGGTGGGCGAACACCGAGAGCAGGGCGTCGCCGGCCGCCTCGCGCATCGCCCGGACATACGCCGGGGGGCAGGTCTCTGCGGTGCGCGCGCCGTTCCAGCGCTGCGGCCGCCAGTAGCCCACCTCCAGACCGTCGATGCCCGCCGCCGTCAGGGCGCGGGCGATGGCCTCGGCGTCTTCGAGGGGGATGCGGTAGCCGCCAGCCTCGGCAGCCTCCCGCAGCGTCACATCAAGGATCCTGCTTCCTGCGTCCTTCACCACTGCGTCCTCCGAGACGGAGCTGGTCATACCGATGCCGCTGTCTTGCGGTCGCCAGGTCGACGCCGGCGCGCACGTCGGCGAGGATGCGCTCCTCGACCTCCGCGACCGCCTGCGCCCGCGAAAGGACGGCGCCCTGGTGCGCAGCCGGCACGCACACCACGCCGTCGTCGTCCGCCACGATCCAGTCGCCCGGGGCCACCGCGACGTCCCCGAGCTGCGCCACCTCGCCCACGCCCACGCAGCGCACCCGGCCCTTGCCGGTGCGCATGTAGGGGCGCCGCGCGAACATGGGGTAGCCGAGCGCCCGGATCTCCACGAGGTCCCGACAGACGCCCCAGATCACCGTGCCCGCGACCCGGCGCTGGGTGGCGAAGGCGGCCATCAGCCCGCCCCACACCGTGCAGTCGAGCCGGCCGGCGTTGTCGATCACCACCACCGCGCCCTCGGGCACGGCCTCCAGGTAGTTCGCGGCGGGGGCGTCCGCGGGCACGTCGACCGGGGCGAAGCGCACCGTGTACGCGGGCCCCGCGCAGCGCGCCCCCGGGACCAGCGCGCGCACCGCCTGGACCTGCCCGTTGATCCCGAGCAGGTCGAGGGCGTCGGAGATGTT
The DNA here is from genome assembly GCA_020632795.1 of Alphaproteobacteria bacterium. Classification (GTDB taxonomy): domain Bacteria; phylum Myxococcota_A; class UBA796; order UBA796; family CAJQPC01; genus JACKEV01. The sequence goes on along the minus strand of JACKEV010000011.1, from coordinate 83,110 downwards.
GGCGGTGGGGATCATGGCGCCTCGCGGCGATGGCCGACCACAGCACCGCTGAGCACGATGCCGTCGGCGGTGAGGCTGGCCTGCAGGCGCGCCAATGGCTGACCGGGGGGCCCCTGGTCCACGACCACCGGCCCGCCGAGGCAGGCGGCCAGCCCGGCGACCGCCACCCCGGTGGCCCGGTCCTCGCCCGCGCTGGTGCGGGGGTTGAAGGCCCGGGCCCGGTAGCGCCCGGGGCCGGTGTTGGCGACGACATAGACGCCGTTGACGCCGTGGCGCCGCGACAGCTCGGCCAGCGCCGGGCGGTCGATGTCCAGGCGGTCGATGTCGGGCAGCGCGACCTCCACGATCCACTTGGGGCTGCCCGCGTCGGCCAGGTGGCAGCCCCGGATCCCGTCGAGCCCGAGGGAGGCGACGAGCCCTGGGGGTGGCTCGACCGGCTCTGCCCGCCGGGCGGGCGGGGTGTGGATGCGCGCCTCGTTCGCGCTCACCTCGGCCCGCACGGTCTGGGCGGGGGTCTGCAGCTCGAGCCGGTCGGTCCCGAGGCGCTGCCCGAGCACCCAGGCCACCGCGATGGAGCCGTGGCCGCAGAAGGGCAGGGGGCCGCCGGGGGCGGCGAAGCAGACCGCGGTGGGGCGGGCGGGGTCGAAGCCCACCACGACGGGGTAGTCCGCGCGCCCCTCCACCGGCAGCCAGGGCACGACCAGCGCCGGGTTGCCGGACCGCGGATCGTCGCCGAGGAAGACCTCGCAGTGCCAGGCGTGCGCGGCGGATCGCGGATCGCCGTTGGGTGGAGCGTCCGTTCTCACCGTCGAGCCTCCAAGGCGATCCGGCATGCGCCGCCAGGTCCGGCCACACCCGGTGAGCGGATTCGAGCGCGAGCGTAGCAGACGCCCTGCGCCGATGTCACGCCCTGCTACTCCGAGGCGCCGCCCGCCTCTGCGGCGGTCGCCGCCACCGGCCCCGTCGCCGGCAGCAGGCGCCCGCGGATGTCGCCGTAGAAGGTCTGCGCCTTGGTGTGCACGTTGAAGTACAGCTCACCCTCGGCGGCGAGGACGGCCATGCCGCCGATGGTCTTCACGCGGTCGTTGGGGATCGCCTTCACGATCGGACAGCCGGCGGTGAAGGCCCCCACCAGCCCCTCGCCCTCCTCGGCGACCCGCTCCAGGTCGCGGTTGGTGACCTCGACGCTGAGCAGCCCGTCGGCGAAGTACTCGGAGATGTCGCCCGTCCTGCCGAAGTCCACCAGGATGGGCCCGAGCTGCCCCGGCTTGCCGCAGTGGAGGTGGGCCATCACGATCTCCTCGGGCTCGACGTTCGCCACGGCGAGCTGGACGTAGGCCCGGCTGAACTCCCGGTTGAAGGCCACGATGCCGTGCCCTCGCGCGGGCCGCTGCTCCCGCTCGGTGGAGGGCTTGGTGGAGCGGAACACGTCGGGGGCCAGGTCCGGCACGTCGGACTCCTCGTCGCCCTCCTGCTGGGGGCTGAGCCAGGACTCGTAGACCAGGCCGATCTCGGCGCCGGCCAGCGGGTCCAGCGGGTAGTCCAGCCGGGGCGGGATCTCGGCCTTGGGCTCAGCGATGGCGCCGCCGTGGGCGTGGCCTTCGTCGTGGGCGCCCTCTTCGCGCCCGCGGGCCGCGCCGGCGTCGCAGGCGAGGGTGAACAGCAGCCCGCCGCAGGCGGCGAGGGTCAGGAAGGGGCGAGGGGAGCGCTTGGACATCAGGGACCTCATGCAGGTGGGGAGGCGGCCTCGGCCGCGAGGGCCTGGGCTTCGGTGGGACACAGGCCGAGCAGGATCAGGAGCCGCTCGACCACAGCGCGTGGCAGATCCGGCGGGGCCTCGCCGGCCGCGATCCGGCGGATCGAGGTCAACAGCAGGCCCACGATGAGATCGACGGCCATCTCGTCGGGCGCGAGGGTGAAGCGGCCGGTGGCGTGGGCCTGCTCCAGATCCCGGCGCAGCTCATCCAGCAGGGTGGGATCGGTGTCCGGGCGGGCCACCAGCCGCAGCACCACCCACCCCCAGTCGGGCCCGCTCTGCACGAAGCGCAGGAACCGGGTGGTGGCCGTGGCGAAGCGGCGCGCGGGGTCGGGCTGGTTGGAGCCGGCCACCTCCTGGACGACCGTCCCCAGCAGCTCCAGGGCCAAGGCGTCGACGAATGACTCGATGTCGTCGAAGTAGTTGTAGAAGGTGCCCGTGGACACGCCCGCGCCGTCGGCCACGTCGCGGACGGTGATGCGGGCGCCACGGGCGGCGAAGGCGTGCACGCCCGCGTCGATCAGGCGGCGGTGGGTGCGGGCCTTCTTCTTGTGGCCGCGGGTCAGGGGTTCGGTCTTGGGCATGATCGGATGGTATCCAATACTAACGAAAATGTCAATATTGACAAAATAGTCAATTAAGGACAGCCTTGGCCTCGGAGGTGCAGAGTGACCGCTCCCCGAACCGTCTTCGCCGCGCTGATCGCTGCCCTGGCCTGGCCCCACGCCGCTGCTGCAGGCGAGCTGTTCTCGGTCGAGCTGCAGTCCATCGCGCCGGTGGTCTACGAGACGCCTGAGCCCATCACCACCCAGGTGAACGCTGGCGCGGTGGAGCTGACGGTGCCGGTGAAGCTGCGGGAGGGCACCTACCTCACGCCTGGCTTCTCCTACCGGCTGGAGGCCCCGCGCTTCATCAACCCGCCTCCAGACGCGCTGCCGGTGCCCTTCCTGCATGAGCTGGACGTGTCGCTGGCGCTCCACCAGCAGTTCGGGGCAGGTTGGGCGGTCACCACGCGGCTCAATGGCGGGCTGGCCGGGGACCTCTACGGGATCGATCGCGGCGTGGTGCGCCTGGGTGGGCTGGCGTTGCTGGCCCGCTCGCCTTCAGACCGGCTGACCCTGGGTGGGGGTGTGGCGGCGACCTGGGCCTTCGGGCAGCTCCTGCCGGTCCCGTTGCTTCGGGTGCGCTGGCAGCCGGGCGACGCGCTGCTGCTCGACGCGCTGGTGCCGTCCTACATCACCCTGACGTACACCCGGTGGGAGCGGGTCCGGGGCGGGGTGTTCACCGAGCTGGTGGGCAACGAGTACGCCGCCCGGCACCCGGACATCGCCGAGGTGGCCCCCTGCGCGGGCCCGGACGCCGACGCCGCCGAGTGCCTGGACCACATCGCCTACACCGACGGCAACCTGGGCCTGCTGCTGGGCGCCCGCCCGGCCGGGGACCTCTGGATCGAGCTGCGCGGCGGCGTCAGTGTCTACCGCCGCTTCGAGATGCTCAACGCCGACGACGCGCCCATCACCGGCGGCGACCAGCGGCTGCCGCCCGCGGCGTTCGCGGCGGTGAAGGTGGGGTGGGCGTATTGAGGGTGAGAATGTTGATCGCTCGAAACGAGAAGATATTCTTCGCGAGGGTGGGGTCGTCCGTCACCCCACCGAGATCGCGATCTGCCCCCGCGCCCGGTGCGTCAGCATGTACGCCACCGCCTCCGCGGCCTGCTCCAGCGGAACCGTCCGGTCGATGACCACCCGGATCCCGCCGGAGACCAGCAGCTCGGCCAGCGCGGTCAGGTTCTCTCGGCTCAGCACGCAGGTGATGAAGCCCACCCGGGTGCCGGTCAGACCCATCGCCCACGCCCGGGCCATGCGCGGCAGGCCCGCGAACCAGCCGCCGCTGTTGCCCACGCTGTTGGGCATGAACAGCCCGCCGGGGGCCAGGGCCCGCGCGGTGCGGCCCGGGGGGTGGTTCATCACGTTGTCCAGGATCACGTCGTAGCGGGCGTCGCCCTGGGTGAAGTCCTCCCGATTGTAGTCGATGACGGCGTCGGCCCCGAGGGAGCGGACCAGCACCTCATTCCGGGCGCTGCACACGGCGGTGACGTGCCCGCCCATCGCCTTGGCCATCTGCACGGCGAAGGTGCCCACCCCGCCCGAGGCGCCGTTGATGAGCACCCGCTGCCCCGGCTGGACCTTCGCGACCTGATACAGACCGATCATCGCGGTCAGCCCCGAGGTCACCGCGCTGGCGGCCTCCTCGAAGCTCAGCGCGTCGGGTTTCCGGATGAGCTGGATGTCCCGGGCCACGGCCAGCTCGCAGTATGTGCCCGGCGTGGCCAGGGTGTTCGTCCAGGCCGAGCCGAACACCGCGTCGAAGGGCTGGAGGTCGGTGACGCCCGCGCCGACCGCCTCCACCACCCCGGCGATGTCGGCGCCTCGAATGGGCGACGGCGGCCGGGTGAGGCCGAAGCGCAGCCGAAGGGCCCAGGGGGTGCCGGTGACCGTGACCCAGTCCGGGGTGTTGACGGTGGTGGCCCGGGTGCGGATCAGCACCTCGCCCCGGGCGGGGGTGGGGGGCTCGACCTCGGCCAGGGTGAGCACCTGCTCGGGGGCGCCGTAGGCGGTCTGGATGATGGCTCGCATGGGGTCCTCCTGTGGTTGACCACGCCTCCTGAGTGCCCCGGCGGTCGCCTCTCCACCCCTTGGAGACCGCTGAGCGGTCAGGCCCACCGGTGAGCGGTCGGGGCGGGGCGGCCCGAGGCCGGGGCGGTGACGTTCCGGATGAACCCGCCGCGTCGCCACCTCGGCTATGAGGACCGAGCGACAAGCGGAAACCCAGGAGTCCATCATGGTCGCGCTCTCGCTGCTCATCCCCCTCGCCCTCGCCCAGGAGCCCCCTCCGGAGGAGCCGCCCGCCGCGGACGACGCCCCCGTGGTCGAGGCGGTCCCGGTCGTCGCGGCCCCCGCCGACCTCGTGACGCCGGCGCCGCGCTTCGCCTCGGACGAGGAGGTCCGCATCCAGGAGCCCGCCGAGGACCTCTTCGCCGCGGGCGAGCGGGTGTGGGTGGAGGCGCCCGTCGGCGACAACGCCTTCCTGGCCGGCGACAAGGTCTACATCCAGAGCGCCATCGACGGCGACCTGTTCGCCGCCGGGGGGGAGGTGCACATCGACGCGCCCGTCCACGGCGACGTCTACGTGGGCGGCGGTGAGGTCACCGTGGGCCCGGAGGGGCGCGTCGACGGGCACATGCTGGTGGGCACCGGCGCGCTCCGGCTGGAGGGCCCCCTGCGCGGCACCCTGCGCGTCGGGGCCGGGGAGGTCACCGTGGACGCCCCCATCGGCGGCGACGTGCAGATGGAGGCCGGCGCGCTGGTGTTCGGGGACGCCGGCCGCGTGGGCGGCGACCTGGACTACGCCACCCCCGAGCCCACCGCCGGGGTCGACGAGCGCGTCGACGGCGTCGTGCGCTGGACCCGCTCGGAGAACAAGGACCTCGAGGACTTTGCGGAGCACGAGGAGCCCGCGAGCCCGGTCCTCTCGGTGGCCGGCTGGGCCCTCCACACCGGGTGGAGCTACCTCGCCAAGCTCATCGTGGGCGTGGCGCTGGTGCTGCTGGGCGGCCAGGCGGCGTCCCGGGCCAGCCGCGTGCTCGTGGAGCAGCCCTCCCGCAGCCTCGGCTTCGGCCTGGCGGGCTTCGTGCTGCTGCCGCTGCTCTCGGTGATGGCCTGCGTGCTGATCATCCCGTTCCCCCTGGGCCTGCTGGGCATGACGGCGTTCGCCGCGCTGCTCTACGTCAGCCAGATCATCGCGGCCCAGGCCCTGGGCGATGAGCTGCTGCGCCGCGTGAAGCCCGGCGTGTGGGGCTCGCCGCTGGTGTCCCTGGCCGTCGGCCTGTTGCCCCTGGTCCTGCTGACCAGCCTGCCGTGGGTGGGGTCCCTGGTCTGGTTCGTGGCCACGGTGCTGGGCGGCGGCGCCATCTGGCTGCGGCTGCGCGAGCTGGCCCGGGCGTGAGGCGCCTGGCGCTGCTCGCCGCCGCCGGGGCGGTCGGGGCCGGGCTGGCCCTGGCCGCCCTCGGCGTGCTCCACCACCAGCTCCTGCCCGCGCAGGCTCTGGTGGTGGGCGCGCTGGCGGCGGGCAGCCTCGCGGTGGTGCGCGCGCCCTGGGCGCACCTGCCCCCCTGGATCGGCGCGTGGCTGGACCTGGGGGTGGTCGTGGCGGCGGCGCTGCTGGCGTCGGCGGGCCACGGCCTCACCTTCGGGCTGGCCTTCGTGGTGCTGCGGGGGCCGGAGCTGGGGCTGTTGACCGGCGCCGCGCTGGGGGTCGCGGTGGCCACGACGGGCCTCGCCTACACCCACCTGCGCCTGGCCGCCGAGGTCGAGGCCCAGGCGCGCCGCCTGGCCGAGCTGGAGCGGGCCGCCCTGCGCAGCCGGCTCTCGGTCCTCTCCGCGCAGATCAACCCCCACTTCCTGTTCAACACCCTCAACACCCTGGCCGAGTTGGTCCACGAGGACGAGGACGCCGCCGAGGACATGGTCACCGACCTCGCCGCGATGATGCGGACCGCCCTGCGCAGCTCCACCGCCCTGGTCCCCCTGCGCGAGGAGCTGGACCTGGTGCGCCGCCTGCTGCGCATCGAGGCCGCGCGCTTCGGGGACCGCCTGGACTGGGCCATCGAGGGGGAGGACGCCCCGGTGCAGGTGCCGGGCCTGCTCATCCAGCCGCTGGTGGAGAACGCGGTGAAGCACGCGGTGGCCCCCCGGCCCGAGGGCGGTGCGGTGCGCGTGAGCGTCTCGATCGTCGACGATCGCGTGCTGGTGCGGATCACGGACGACGGCCCGGGGCTCCCGCCCGAGGTCGCGGCGGAGCTGGCGGCCGGTTCGCTGTCGATGCGGGGGACCGAGGGTCACGGAGGCGGCCTGCGAAGCTGTGTGGAGCGCCTTCGCCTCACCTGGGGCGGCGCGGCGCGCCTGCGCCACGACCCCGCCGTGCCCGGCACCTGCCTCATCCTGGACCTGCCCCGAGGAGAGCCGACATGAGCATCCGCGCGCTGGTGGTGGACGACGAGCCCCGGGCCCGCGCACGGCTGATGCGCCTGCTCGAACCCCACACAGACATCGTGGTGGTGGGGCAGGCGGCCAACGGCGAGGAGGCGGTGCGCCAGGTGCTCGCGCTGCGGCCGGATCTCGTGTTCCTGGACGTGCAGATGCCCGAATTGAAAGGCACCGACGCGCTGGCCCGGCTGCGGGACTACCTGCCCCAGACCGTGCGCCCGGCGGTGGTGTTCACGACGGCGTATGCGGAGCACGCGGTCGAGGCGTTCGCGCTGGAGGGCACGGACTACCTGCTCAAGCCGGTGGAGCGGGACCGGCTGGCCGAGGCGCTGCGGCGGGTGCGGCAGGCGCGATGGGCGGCGGTGCCTTCAGCGTCGTCCACGGGGTCATCCTCTGCGGAGGAGGGCTTCATCACCGGGCACAAGGGGCGGGCCGTGGCGTCGATCCCGGTCGGGGCGCTGCTCTGCGTGCAGGTGGAGGACGGCACGGCCTGGGCGTACACGGTCGACGGCGGGCGCACGCGGCTGGCCGGAGGGCTCACCGAGCTGGAGGCCGCGCTGCCGGGGGCGACCTTCGTGCGGGTGAGTCGCTCGGCGGTGGTGAACGCGGAGCGGGCGCTGCGGCTGCGGCCGGTGGGGAGCTCGTACGAGGTCGAGCTGGAGGGGGGGATGCGGGTGAAGGTGAGCCGGAGGCGGGTGAAGGGGCTGGAGGGGGTGATGGGGGTGGGGTGATTCTCCATGTTTCAGGGTGAACACCATCCGTCCTGGCACTATATGGAGCAGTGTTCCGTTTTCTGTTCCTGGGGGTCGGTTTGTTGCTCCACGGCGGGAGGGCAATGACGCGGACCCTCGATCGGATGGACACATGTGGGGAAAGAGTGGGGTAGACCGGTCTCTGACCTCAGGGTATCCATATCCACACAGTGAGAATGTAGATCATCACCTGGGTCGAGCCTCTATCGCCGTTGGATTGCGATGAATGGTTCGACCACGGGGGATGCAGGTCCGGTTCCATGAATCCCCTCGAATGAGGGCCTTGCATGACGAGGTTGATATGCTGTTGCGGTTATTTGGCGTCCTGGGCCTGGTGTGTACTATCGAGGGTTCCGCTTCGGCGGCAGGGCCCTGCGAGCAGCCCGTTGTCGAGGAGGGGCTCTCCGAGGTTGTGCAGGAGGCCCTGCTGGCCTTCGAGCGCGACGACATCGTGGCCTGGGAGGAAGGGGTGGCCCACAGCCGTGCCGCCTTGCGCTGTGTCGCCGTACCCATCCATCCCCGGACCGCCGCGTTGGTCCACCAGCTGGAGGCGAGCGTCGCGGTTGAGGCCGGGGACGAGGGAGCCGCGCGGCGCGCCTTGCAGTCCATGACCGAAGCCGACCCGAACCACGAGGTGTCGCCGGCCTTCGCACCTCCCGGGAGTGACCTCGCGCGCTGGTTGGCGGAAACCCTCACGGGCAACCCCGACGAGACGCCGCAGCCCGTGGCGCTCCCGGACGGCGTAACTCTGCGGGTCGATGGTGCCCCCAACTCCGCCCGTCCGGCGGCACGTCCAGCCGTGCTGCAACCCGTCACCACCCAGGGGCAGGTGGTCTGGACGGAGTGGCTGCCTGCGGACGCGACGGTCCCGATGATCCCTGCTGACCCGCTGCTCACCGCGGCGCTGGTCCGCCCCCCCGATTCGGTGCCGCCGATTCCACAGCCAACGCCGAGACTCCGCCCGCGGAGCCTCGCCATCGGCGCAGGGGCCTTTGCGGCCGTCACAGGTGGCTTGTGGGTGCTCTCCTTTCACTTCCGGAGCACGTACACCAACTACGAGCCTGACTCGACTGGCGGTGAAGCGGAGCTGGACACACTCCAAGGCATGAAGCGCCGGTGGATTCTCGCGGGCGCGGGGGCCTACGCGAGCGGCGCGGTCGCCGCGGGGTTCGGCGTCACAGCCCTGACCCTCACCTTCACCTTCTGACATCACACCACACATGGAATCTTCTGGAGTCATCATGCATAGTTCCGTATTCCTGCTCACGCTCCTCGGCGCCTGCCTGCCCCCGGAGGGGTGGCTGGCGGGCAAGGCTGACCAGGACGCCGATGGACACCTTCTGGACGAAGACTGTGACGGTCTGGACCCGGAGGTCTACAACGGCGCCCCCGAACTCTGTGATGGTCGGGACCAGGACTGTGACGGCGAGGTGGACGAGGGGCTCGAGGAGGCTCTGTACTACCTCGACGGCGACGGCGATGGTTTCGGCGCGGGCGCGTCGCAGTCGGCCTGCGCTCCACCCACCGCGTCCCACGTCCGCGACGGAACGGACTGTGACGACTCAGACGCCGAGGTCCACCCGGGCGCGGAGGAGACCTGGTACAATGGCGTCGATGAAGACTGTGCAGGAGGAGACGACTACGACGCCGACGGAGACGGCGTGCCCTGGGAGAGCGACTGCTTGGACTCCTGCATGGAGGAGCAGGCCAACTGCACGGCAGCGATCGCGGCGAGCGTGTACCCCGGAGCTGACGAAGTGTGCCGCGACGGATGGATCAACGACTGCGACATGTGGGGCTCTGCGCCGTCGGTGCTCGCGTGGTGCTGGAGTGGGGAGACGACGAGTGACCGGGCGTTGGGGGTGGACGAGATCGAGGGGGCGTGGACCGGACATGGCACGATGGAGCAGGGGCATCTTGGACGGGTGGGGCTGGCGGCGCTGGGAGACTTGGATGGGGATGGGGTGCCGGAGGTCGCGGCGGGTGCAGATGCAAATGGTGATGACCGCTACGCAGGCAGCGTCCGTGTGTATTCAGGCGAGGACGTGCTTGCCCAGGAGGAGGCGACGCCCATCCTTGAGGTTGTCGGCGTCTTGGGAGACGGCGCAGGATACGCGATCACCTCCATCGGATCCCTGCTAGTGGTAGGTGCTCCGTTTTGGGAGACGAACCCCAGCGTTGACAATCCATACACATTCGGCGCGGTGTACTTCTTCGACCTAGGACGAGGGGCCGTTCAGGACCTGGATCAGGCCGTTCTGAAGATTGCCGGGAAAGATTTCGTGGACAGCTTCGGGTATCGATTGCTCACCCTCCCCATGGAGCAAGGCGAGGCGCTGGCCATCGGTGCGTACCGGGCCGGCCCCGACTGGAGCACGGATTACCATGGAGCAGTATTCCTCATCACGCTTGTCGATATTGAGGACGCCATCGCGAGGGAATCCGACCGCTGGATGGTGATCGAGGATGGAGACGCAGCCAGCATCCTGGATGGCCTGGCCGAGTACGAATTCGAACAAAGTGACCCCTACTCGTTCATGGACCACCTGGAGCTCAGAGGGCCGACTGAAGGATATGCTGGTGCCTCCCTGGCGAAGGGAGACCTCAACGGCGACGGGATCATGGATCTCGTGATTGGCGCTATCGGGGGCGGCGCAGACGGTACCCGACTGGAGTCCGTCTACGTCGTGGATGGCCCCATCGGCGACAGGGTGGATATCGAGTTGGGGTACGTAGACCTGGAGGATCGCGTCGGTGATGGCGTGCATCGAGTCGACGGACTTGAGTTGGACTCCTCGTTCGGGTTGAGCGTTTCGGTCGTCGGCGACCTGGACGGCTTCGGGGGAGATGACCTGTTGATCGGGGCGTATGAGGCGGATGGCCACCTGGGCGCGGCCTATGTAGCGTTCAACGAGGGCGATGGGGTGTTCTCGACCCACCTGCTCGTCGCGGGCACGCAGGAGGGCAGCACGGCCAACGAACGGGTCGGGTTCTCGGTGGCCGCGCCTGGAGACGTGAACGGGGACGGCTCCCCAGACCTCCTCGTGGGGATGGGCTGGGCAGAGGAGTGGGGAGCGGCGAGGTTCGCGAGGCTCTTCCTCGGGCCCATCGGGCCCGGGGACCTGACGGGCGAGAGCCGGGAGCCGGACCTGATCCTGTACAATGATGTCCAGAGCGGCTCCATCGGACACGCGGTGGCGCCTGCGGGCGATCTGGACGGCGACGGCTACATGGACTTCCTGCTGGGAGATCCCTTCCTGGAGCGCAATGTGAACCGTGGAGGCGCCGTCCACTTCATCCCTGGGACCGGCTACTGAGCATTCATCCTTGTGGGGGCGTGTGACCCCCTCCCACAGCTGGTGTTCTCATGTCACTGATATCACATCGAGGGGTCTGGTACCCTCGCCCCCTCGCTCCACTCTCCCAGGGCGGCGACGGTCGGGTCTTCAAGGTCGAGACACGCGACGGTGGGTTCGTGGCGATCAAGCTGAGTCGGCCGGGTCGAGAAGACGCCTTGGAGAGAGAGCTGGCGGCCCATGAACGCCTCCGGGAGGAGCGCCCGGATCTGACGCCTCATGTCGCGCCCCTCGTGGACTTTGGCGAGTGCGAGGATGGGTTGTTCCTCGTCTTTCCCTGGTACGAGCACACCCTGGCGAGCTGGTCGCGTGGGCGCACGCTCAGCGAACGGCTGAACATGTTGATCTCCCTCTGTGACGGCGTATGTCGTATGCAGCGGACGCGGGAGGGGGTCTCCAGCGATCTGGTGCACCGGGACATCAAGCCAAGCAACGTCTTCGTGATCGAAGAGGGCGGGGAGCAGCGCGCCGTGCTCGGGGACTTTGGCGCCAGCAAGGCCTCGCGCGGAGGCCCCGACCCCACCTTCAACACCGGCCGCTTCACAGAGGGATTCGCGCCGGTGGATCAAGCATTGCCTCGGGCGAACGTATCAGCAGATCCTTCCTGGGATGTGTTCGCGCTGGCGGCGACGGTCTTTGCCGTCCTGGAGGGCGCTCCCCCGAGCAGCATCACCTCGAACTACGGTCAACTCACCCTGGAGGGTCGGGAGCTGCGCCGCCTGGCGAAGGCATACGACGAGCAGCCCCGGCTGGACACCTGGGAGCGCCTGAGCACGCTCTCCGGTCTGCCCTTCGTCGCCCTCGTGGATCGGGACGCCCTCGCACCGTTGTCTGCCGTTGAGTTGACCTCGCTGGAGACCGCGCTTCGCCGGCAACTGGAAGGGACCGTGCCCCATGCCGCTGAGCTGGCGCGTTGGATGGGGCAGGAGCTGGGGGAGGCGCTGCGCACGGCGTTGCACCCGGATCCAGGGCATCGGGACGCCGACGCGCGCGGCCTCCGCAGCGCATGCGAGCGCTGCGCGGCCATGTTGGAGCGGGTCCAGGCGGGAGAAGAGGTCCTGCTGACCCATGGCGGCCGCCGGCACGCTGGCCCGGCCGCGTTTGTGGTCGCGGTGGCGCTCGGGGCTGGCCTCGTGCTCCTCAGCCAGGCGTTGCTGCCGCTGGAGCGGGAGGTCGTGGTGAGCGTCGAGGGGGCACCTACTTGGGGGGAGATGGAGGTCTGGATTCAACTGGAGGGCCAGGAAGCGCGCCGGATGGAGGAGGTGGACGGCGCCTACGTGCTCGCCGGCGTCGCGTTGGGCGCCGGGGACCTGGAGCTGCGAGGCGGGATCCGCGGTGCAGAGGGTTGGGACCGATGTACCTGGAAGGTGACGCAACCCCTGACCGTTCCCTTCGGCTTCACCGTCCACCGGACGCACACGCGGGTGGGCATGGCCCCACGTTGCCCGACCGTCGAGCAGGACTACCGACTCGTCCGCGTGCCGGCTGGGCAGTACCGTGTGGGATCGCCTCCAGACGAGCCCTTCCGAGACGACGACGAGGCGCTTCGAGACGTTCAACTGTCCAGACCCTATGAGGTCGGTGCGTTCGAGGTCAGCCAGGCGCTCTGGCGAGCGGTCATGAACGATGGGCCGCTGGAGGAGCGGCGGTGGCTGAACCTGAAGGGAGACCAGAAGCCCTGCGACAGCTACCTGAGACTGCACCTCGCGGGCCCGGACTTGCCGATGCTCTGCGTGGACTGGTGTGATGCTGTGGAGTTCGCGAACGCGCTGTCGGCCATCGAGAGGCTTGAGCCCGCCTACGTCGGAGCCAAGAACTGTCGCCTGGGCATGGACGTGGCCTGGAACCCCGACGCCGACGGTTGGCGACTGCCCACGGAGGTCGAGTGGGAGGTGGCCGCGCGCGCAGGCTCGCCAGCAGCATTTGCGGGGCTTTCCTCCGGGGAGGCCTGGGAGGAGGTCTGCGCCTATGCAAACGTGAATGACGAGACCTTCGCGGTCTCCACGCCGGCCGCGTTCCAGGTTGAGTCCGCGGCCTGTTCGGATCGTTTCGACGGACTGGCGCCGGTCGACGCCCTGGAGCCCAACCTGTGGGGCCTGCATCACGCTACCGGCAACGTGAGTGAGTGGACCTGGGACTGGTTCTCGCCAACGCCGCGGGGGCGGACCGACCCGCATGGGCCTGAGCAGTGCGAGCCCTTTGGTCCGTGCAAGGCCGAGGACGACTGCTGTCGTGTCCTCCGGGGCGGCGGCTTTGATGATGGCCTGGACATCGCTCGTGTGGCCCATCGCTTCCGCGGCATGCCCGGGCAGCGAATCCTCTTGAGCGGGGTGCGGCTGGCTCGAAACGCTCCGGCCACCCCATCCAACGCTTCGACCGACCTGCCCTGAGCGACCGCTTCGGGTTCACCATCTGTATCCAATGGAGACCTCATGTCTCGAACCTCACCCCTCTCGCTCGCGCCGCTGTTTGTTGCAGCCTGTCTTCGTCATGGCTTGGGCGCGGCCCCTCCTGAGTCGGCGGCGCTGTCCGATCAGGAAGCCTTCGCCCGGGCCGAGGAGGGCGAACGCTTCGGCCTCAGGCTGCAGCTGTCCCTCAGTCGCGGCGGGGAGGCGCTCAAGCCTGTGCCCCTCAATACCCCGATCTGCGAAGGGGACCAGCTCCTGCTTACGGCGATACCGAGTGAAACCGGCTACATCACCATCCTTGGCCGCGGCAGCTCCGGCCAACTGGCCCAGCTGCACCCGGCGCCCTGCGTGCCCCAGGCCACGGACCTGTCGGATTGTGTGGTGGCGCCCTTCTCGCCGGACACGCCGGCCCGCCTTCCCGCCGAGGGCGTGTGGAAGGTCGACGATCAGAAAGGTGAAGAGAGCCTGGTGCTCGTGGTCTCCAAGGAACCTCTGAGTTCGAAGGAGATCCGCCGGGTGATGGTGCTCCTTGGCGAGGATGTCCCGGTGCCGGCCGGTCTACGGGGCCCCACATCCACCCCCCCTCGACCGAGCCCCAAGCCTGGCCCGGGCCCCAGGCCCGACCCGTCCCCTGAGCCAGCCCCTCCCGAAGACGACTGCGAAATAGATCCCCGAGCGTGTGAGGGTGGTGAGCGAGGCCCTGAGGAGATCCTGTGGATCGTGCCTGGCGACGGTTCCCTCGAGACCTTCATCGTCGGCGAGGGGGCCCAAGCGGTCGCCTTCACCCTGGAGCATCGCAGCGGCTGCAGCCCGCTTTGACAGGAGTCTTCCATGTCCTTGAGCCTTCGACGGATCATGTTCGCGCTGACGCTCCCGGTTCTCCTCGCGAGCGACAGTGGAAACCGCGACTTCGAACTTTCAGAGCAGCGGACTTCAAGCACGGAGCTGTCATCTCCGGAGAAGCTGCGGTACAGGATCCTGGCCATCGGGATCGATGACTTCGGGGCGGAGGGGGTCGAGAGCCTGCGGTTTGCCGAGGATGACGTGCGCCTGTTTGTGAGCACCTTGGTGGGGGGCTCCGGGGGAGCCATCTCCTGCACGGATCCGGCTGACATCCTCACCTGCCCCGACGTGACCGTGCTGCTGGGGGAGCAGGCCACCAGGGTGGCCATCATGCGAGAGTTCAAGCGGATCATCAGTAGCGCGAAGCCTGACGAGGTGGTGGTGCTGTATGTGGCCACCCATGGAGATCGGCCAGGCCAGAGAGGCTTCCTTTTCGCATGGGACACGGAGTTGGATAGCGACCTGCTGCCTGCCACCTCTGTGCCCTTCAGCGAACTGATCTTCGCGGTCGAGGAGAGCGACGCACGGCATATCCTCATCTTCATGGACGCTTGTCATTCCGGTCAGGTGGCGCAGGAAAGTCTGCGCTCACCGTTCGCCTCACAGAAGGAGGAGGCCGGGGACATGGATGGGATGATGAAGCAGCTCAGTGCCGCCAAGCACTCGGTGCTCTACTTCAGCTCCTCAGGTCCATCACAGAAGAGCCGAGAGGATCAGCGCTTTTGCGGTGGCCACGGCGCGTTCACCTGTGCGTTGTCCCGGTACATGGGGGCGGAGGGTGACCAGGACGGAGACGGCTGGGTGACGTTGGGGGAGGCTGTACCAAGCGTCACCTTCGAGGTTGCTCGTATGACCAGCGGCCAACAGCACCCGCTCGCTTATGGAGACTGGGACGCGAAGGTTGCGTTGACTCACGTTGCACACCAGACCCTGGAGGTGCGGCCGAGGCCGCCCGACTACCCCACTGTCATGATCCCCTTGTCCAATTCCGATACAGTCGCAGATGGACAACGGGGCCAGGACCGTGCGGCCTTGGAGGTAGGCGCCGTCGAGGTGAGCCAGGCCCTGTATCGCGAGGTGATGGGCGAAAATCCTTCACAGGTTGTGTACCGGAACCCGAGAAGCGCAGAGGGGTCCGAGGTTGACCTGCTGGGAGACACGCTGCCGGTCCAAGGCATCTCCTGGATGGACGCAGTGCAGTTCGCCAACCAGTACTCCGAGCGGCTGGGGTACGGCGCGTGCTACGAAGTACGCGACGGGGAGGTGTTCTGGCCGGAGGGACCGGAGTGCAGCGGGTTTCGCCTGCCGACGGAGGCGGAGTGGGAGTTCATCGTGTCCTGGCATGGGGGAGCAGAGCCTCCTGCTGCACAGGTCTGCGGCCTGTCCAACCTGGGCGATGAGAGCTTCGGGCGCGTAAGACCGTTGGTGGACCTTTTTCCGTGCGACGACGGTCATCCGGGACCGGCTCCCGTCGGGACCTTCCCCACCAATGACGGCTTGCACGATCTCTCCGGGAACGTGTGGGAGTGGGTCTGGGACTGGTATGATCCCCGTGGTCTGGATTCCCAGCCAACGGGACCTGCGGACGGCACCCTGCGGGTGGTCCGTGGGGGTGGGTGGGCGTCAGGGACCCGTCGGGCAGAGCAGGGGTGGCGACGTGGCCTTGAGCCGAACCAGACCCGCTCGCCCGAGGTAGGCGTGCGCTTGGTTCGGAGCGCCCCGGAAGGAGTATGAAGGGCACCCCCCCCGAACGCCTGGAGGTCGTCGAAGTCGGCCTGCGGGCTCCAGTGGTCGGTCTATTGGGGGAGGTCACCGAAGCCCGCCGTGTTTCCGGTGAGCTGCGCCAACGCCCGCGCGATCCGGACCAGCACCGCACCGCCAGGACGAAGAACAGGGTGTGCATCGCTGGGACCGCAAAGGCTGTGTGCCGCGCGGCGAAGAACCGGATGGGGGAGTCCGCCTCGGTCGCGTCCACAGGCGGGGGCTCACGCTCCCCCCAATCCCCGATCCCCCGGTTGATGGCCGACAGCGTCGTCATCGAGACCTTCGCGCCCGAAGGCGACGTCGGCATCCTGGTCTACGGCCACCAGCCCCAATCCTACCTGGGCTTCAGCGAGCGGGAGTGCCGGGCGCTTGAAGAGGACCTGCCGACGGTGGACGACGTGCCTGTCCCGGCGAGGGACAGCTTCGTCGACACCAACGGCTACTGCTTCCCGGATCCCTACCACTGGTTCGCCGAGGACGTCGTCGCGGACGGCGCCTCCGCGGATGACCCGGAGCTGGTGCTCGACGAGCGGGAGACCCTGGCGCTGGGCCCGGTCTTCCGCATGCCGCAGGTCACCGTCCTGGAGCCGGCCGACGGGGTCCTGCAGGTCGGGCAGCCCGCGCGCATCGCCATCGACATGGACCTCGACGCCTTCCGCCTGGAGGCCGACGGCGCGAACGTGTCGGCCGGCGGGTTCACTCAGGACGGGCGAGAGCTGGCCTTCGAGGTCCTGACGCGTCGGCTCAGGACTGCGGACAGCTCGGAGGCGGGCTCCTGCGCTCGACCTTCCGGGGGAGCGACGGGATCCAGTTGGCGTCGTATCCGACGCCGTCGAGGTTGCCGTTGCCGAAGTACTGCTTCATCGTCGGCGCGGTCCACCCGCCGAACGCCTGGAAGTCGTCGAAGTTGTCCTGCGCGTCCCAGTGGTAGTACCACAGGGGGAGGTCGGCGAAGCGCGTCGTGCTCCCGGTGATCTGGGCCCACGCGCTCGCGCTGGTGTAGACCCCGACGCTCAGGCGGCGCGCCTGCGCGGCGAGGATCAGCTCGGCGAGCATCTTGACGTTGTGGGCCGTGTCGGTCCCCCAGGTCTGCGCATAGGGCTCGACGTCAATCCAGTAGTGGTGGAAGGACAGGCTCTTGAGCTGCTGGGTCGACGCCTCGATCTGCTGGTTCGGGGAGACCCCGCTGAAGGGGCCGGGGAAGTGATACACGTCGACGTGCGTGATCCCGGCGGCGCGGGCGCCGTCGATGGACGTCCGCGCGTTCGGGTTGGGCCCGCTGGGCCAGTACGCCTCCACGACGGCGAACCGGAAGGGATAGGTCCCCAGCAGCGTCTCCCACATCGCCTGGGTCGTCGCCTGGGAGACGTCTGCGCCGATACAGCCGCACATGGGTTCCTCGACAGCCAGGGGGAGGGGCCTGACTTCAGGAGGTTACCACGGCTCGACGGCCCACAGCGTCGATGGGATGAGGGCTCGGGCCCCGGTGAGACTTACGGCGTAAGTTCCTCTCGGTACACCATCCCGTACACCACCGGCACCAGCACCAGCGACAGCAGCGTCGACGACACCAGCCCGCCCACCACCGCCCGCGCCAGCGGCGCCTGGGCGTCCGCGCCCTCGCCGATCCCCAGCGCCAGCGGCAGGAGCCCCAGCACCGTGGTCAGCGTCGTCATCAGGATCGGCCGCAGGCGGCGCCGGCCGGCCTGGGCGGCGGCCTCCAGGGGGCTGAGGCCCTGCTCGCGGCGCAGGGCGCTGGCCAGGTCCACCATCAGGATGGCGTTGTTCACCACGATGCCCCCGAGCATGATGGCGCCGATGCCGGACTGGAGGTTCAGGGTCGTGCCGGTCAGCGCCAGGGTGAGCAGCACCCCCACCGCCGCGAACGGCACCGAGACCATCACGACCAGCGGGTCCCGCAGCGACTCGTACTGGCCGGCCAGCACCATGTAGACCAGGGCCAGGGCCAGCAGCAGGCTCAGGCGCAGCTCCGAGAAGGCCTCCTGCTGGGCCTCGACCGCCCCCGACAGCGCGAAAGCCACCCCGGCGGGCCGGGGAATGTCCGCCAGGACCGCCCGGATGTCGTCGGCCACGTCCCCCACGGGGCGGCCCGCCACGTTCGCGGTCACCGTGACCACCCGGCGCTGCTCCCGGCGCGCGATCTCGATGGGGCCCCGGTCCGGGGTGGCGGTCATCAGGCTGCCCAGCGCCACCTGCGCCCCCGCCGGCGTGCGCAGGGTCAGCGCCAGGATATCGGCGATGTCCAGGGACGCCCGGTCGTCGAGCTGGACGAAGATGCGCCAGGCGTCGCCCCCGGTGCGGTACTCCCCGGCCTCCCGCCCGGCCACCGCCACGGCCAGCACCTCGGCCACCGCGCGCACGCTCAGGCCCAGCGCGGCCACCTTCGCCCGGTCGATGGTGAGGGTCTGCTGGGGGATGCCCTCCGGCCGGGAGTCCAGCACGTCGGTGACCCCGGGCACCGCCGCGACGGCCTCCTCGACCACCCGGGACAGGGCGGCGAGGGTGTCCAGATCCTCGCCCCGCAGCTCGATGGTGACGCCCTCCTCGCTGTCCCCCAGCAGGCGGTTGAGGGCGAAGGAGCCCTGGGGCGCCCGGGCCCGGATGCGCATGCCCGGCACCTGACCCTCCAGGCGACGGCGCAGGGCGTCGGCGACCTCGGCGTTGGAGCGGTCCCGGGTGTGGGCGGGGCCCAGGGACAGCAGCACCTCGCCCTCGGCGTCGTTGGTGGCGCCCCCGCGCACCGTGGTGACCGAGGCGATGGCCTCGGGGACCTCGTCGAAGACCACGGCCTCGATGCGGCGGGTCTGCTGGTCCACCAGGCCCATGCGGGTGCCCGTCTCCATCTCGCCGGTCACCCGGACCTCGCCCTCGTCCGAGGGGGGCAGCAGCTCGGTCCCCAGGCCGGGCAGCAGGGCGAGGCTCAAGCCCAGAGCGCCCAGGGCGACGCCGAGGGTCCGGCCCCGGCGGCGCAGGGCCCGCTCCAGCAGCGCGCCGTAGTGCGCCTCCACCCGGGCCTGGGCGGCGGCGGCGCGGGCGGCGAGGGGCTGCGCCCAGGCCGGCGGCGCCCGCTGCACCCCGAGCAGGCGCGCCGAGAGCATGGGCACCACGCTCAGCGAGACCACCAGCGACGCCAGCAGCGCGAAGGCGATGACCAGGGCCAGCTCCCGGAACAGGAGCCCGGCGACCCCCTGGATGTAGAGGACCGGCAGGAAGATGGTCAGGGTGGTGAGCGTGCTGGCCACGATGGCCGGGCCCACCTCCACCGCGCCCCGCACCGCGGCCTCGTCGGCGGGGTCGCCCTGGCTGCGGCGGTAGAAGATGTTGTCGAGCACCACGATGGCGCTGTCCACCATCATGCCCACGCCCAGGGCCAGGCCCCCCAGGGTCATGAGGTTCAGGGTGAACCCGCCCTGGTGCATCAGCACGAACGCCCCCAGCACCGACACCGGGATGGCCACCGACACCACCAGCGTGCTGCGCAGGTCCCGCAGGAAGAACAGCAGCACCAGCACCGCCAGCAGGCCGCCGTAGGACACCGAGCGGGCCACGTTCGCGATGGACTGCTCGATGAAGTTGCCCTGGTTGCTCACCGCGACGACGCGGAGCTGGGGCAGGTCCCGGTTGATGCGGTCGACCTCGGCCAGGATGGCGTCGGCGACCTCGACGGTGTTGGCGTCGGCCTGCTTGCGGATGGCCAGGCGCACGCCGGGCGTCCGACCCACCCGGATGATGCGGGTCTCCTCCTCCCAGGTGTCCACGATCCGGGCGACGTCCCGCAGGGCCACGGGCACGCCGCTCCGCAGGGCCACCGCCGTGGCCCCCAGGGTGTCGAGGTCGGCGTACTCGGCGGGGGCGCGCAGGGCCACCTCGTAGCGGCCCTGCTCCAGGCGGCCGGCGGGCAGGTCGACGTTGTTGTCCGCGATGGCCCCCAGGAGCTGGTCCAGGGGCACCTCCAGGGCCCGCAGCTTGACCGGGTCCAGGGCGACGCGGATCTCCCGCCGGTAGCCGCCCCACGGGTCGACCTGGGCCACCCCGGGCACCCGGGCGAACCGGTCGCGCAGCTCGGTCTCCACCATCGTGGTCAGCTCGACCGGGTCGAGGTCGCCCGACACCCCCAGCAGCACCACCGGGTAGCTGTTGATGTCGAACTTGCGGATGTTCGGCCGGGTGACCTCGTCGGGCAGCTCGTTCAGCTCGTCCTCCAGCCGGGAGCGCAGGTCCTGGACCGCCACGTCCAGGTCGGTGCCCCAGGCGAAGGCCACGGTCACCCGGCTCTGCCCCTGGGTGGAGGTCGACTCCAGCGCGATCACGCCGGGCACGGTGGAGACGATCTCCTCGACGATCTGGGTGACCCGCTTCTCGACCACCTCGGGGCTGGCCCCGGGGTAGTCGGTGCGCACGGTGGCGGTGGGCCGCTCGACG
The DNA here is from genome assembly GCA_020632795.1 of Alphaproteobacteria bacterium. Taxonomy (GTDB): domain Bacteria; phylum Myxococcota_A; class UBA796; order UBA796; family CAJQPC01; genus JACKEV01. Next base: position 62,743 of record JACKEV010000011.1, on the reverse strand, counting down.
TCGGGCATCAGGTCCACCCGCAGGCGCTGGACCGCGACCAGGCCCAGGACCACCACGATGAGGGTCAGCATCGTGGTGAGCACGGGCCGGCGCACCCCGAAGCGGGGCAGGTTCACGGCGCCTCCGGCGGCACCACGACCGCCGCCCCGTCGCCCAGGAGCTGCTGCCCCAGCACCACCACCCGGCCCTCCGTGGACAACGCGCCCTCGACCGGGGTGAGCTGGACGCGACCGGCGTCCTGCAGGCCGGGCTGCACGGGCACGAGACGCGCGGCGTCGGCGCCGGGGTCCACCACGAAGATCACCGGCTGCCCGTCCCGGCGGACCAGGGCGTCGGCGGGCACGATCCAGGCGTCCTTGGCGGTGTCGGTGACCACCTCGGCCGTCACGAAGAGCCCGGGGCGCAGGCGCCCGTCGGGGTTGGGCACGGCCAGCTCCACCCGGGCCTGGCGGGAGGCCGGGTCGAAGACAGGGGCGATGCGGTCGACGCGGGCGGGGAAGGTCTCGCCCGGCCAGGCGTCGGTGCGCAGGGTGACCGGCTGGCCGGCGGCCAGGGCGCCGAGGTCGCGCTCGGTGACGTGGACGACGGCGCGCAGGGGGTCGAGGTCGACGAGGGTGAGCAGCCGGGTGTTCGCGGCGACCACGCTGCCCTCGTCCACGAGGCGCTCGGCGACCACGCGCTGGGGGTCGTCGCCGGTCCAGGTGGCGGTGAGGACGGCGTCCTCCAGCCGGGCGCGGGCGGCCCGCAGCGCGGCCCGGGCGGCGGTGGCCTGCGCCTCGGCGACCGCCAGCGCGGCGTCCCGCCCCTGGGCGGTGGTGCGCAGGGCGTCCAGCTCGGCCTCAGCGATGGCGGCCTGCTGCTGGAGGGCGGCGCCCCGCTCCAGGTCCCTGGCGCCCTGGGCCTGGCGCAGCCGGGCCTCGGTGACGCTGGCCTCGGCCACGGCGACCTCGGCCTCGGCCTGGCGCACGGCCTGGGCCAGCTCGTCCCGGTCCAGCCGGGCGACCACCTGACCGCGCTGCACCGGGTCGCCCAGGTCCACGGCCAGCTCGGCCAGCCGCCCGCTGACGGTGGTGGTGACCTCGATCCGCGAGGAGGCCTCCAAGGAGCCCGGCAGCGTGCGCCGCGCGGACAGCTCGCCGCGCTCGATGGCGGCCAGGGCGACCGGCACGGGGCGCCGCTCGCCGGCCCGGTCTCCGTCCCCGCAGCCCGAGCAGAGCAGCACGAGGCCGAGCGCAGCGCGGGGCAGGGGAGCGGACAGCGGCCCTCCAGAGGTTCGAGGGGCTCACCTTAACCGACCTCAGGAGCGGTTGACTCGCCGGACCCGCCGGTCCCGCGCTCGAAGGGCACGACGCGAGCGTCGGGGGCTCCGTGTGCCATACGGGCTGCCGGGGGGGATCCATGTGGATTCTCGCGCGGGTCAGGGGACCGTGAGGTCACGAACTGTGTGCAGACATGGATGTTCATGACAACACATATGCACACCTGAGTATATATGAAACACCAGAACTCATGGTATGTTCATATGGTGCGTGGCGGATGAAATCTCCTGTAAAGCACGTCTTTCGGGTGAACAGGCTGCACGCGATCTTTTTGGACATGTAAGTCTTTTGGTAGTTGCATCGAAGGGTGGGGTCGATGAAGATGGCAACAACAAGCAGCACGGCGAGGTGAGCGCGGCGGCGCACCTCAACGGCCTGCCCTGCGTCGAACGCGCACAGATCAAGGACTGGCTGATTCACGAAAGACAATGATTGGATTGGACGAATCGGTCCATGTGCCGGAGGGAGGCGCGCCGCGGCGGGCTTGATCCGTACAGGGCTGAGCCCGGCCTGGCGTCCGCCGCCCGTCCGACGGATACCACACAGTTTCCCGACGGTCGTCCGCTTCAGCGGCCGCCGTCCACCAAGGAGAGAGGCGATGAGCCGCATCGAGAGCCTGAACAAGCTGATCCGTAACCTTTCCACCACCACCCCCGACATCGAGGCCGCTGCGGTCGTCGACAACGACGGCCTGATGATGGCCTCGTCGTTGCCCGCCGACATGGACGACGACTCCGTCGCTGCCATGAGCGCCGCGCTGCTGGGCATCTCCGAGCGCATGGCCGACGAGCTGGGCCGCGGCGAGCTGAGCATGTGCATGATCAAGGGCGAGGACGGCTACGCGATCCTGACCCGCTGCGGGCCCGACGCGGTGCTGGCCGTGCTGACCTCGTCGCGGGCCAAGCTGGGCCTCATCTTCCTGGACACCTCGCGCGCGGCCCGGGACATCGGGCGGATGCTCTGAGTCGGATCAACGCCCCCAACTGTGGAGAGAGACATGTCCAAGATGTACAAGGCCTATGAAGAGATGAAGGTCTTCCTGGGCTTCGGCGAGGACGACGTCGCCAGGCTCAAGTCGCTGGCGCCGATCTTCGCGAAGGTCGGGCCGGGGATCACCGACGACTTCTACGACGTGCTGGGGCGCACCCCGGCCACGGCCAAGCAGATCGAGGGTCGCGTCGACGCGCTCAAGGCCACCCACGCCCGGTGGATGGGCCAGCTCTTCGAGGGGAGCTACGGCGAGGACTACTTCGAGGGGCGCCGCCGCATCGGCGAGGTCCATGTGCGCATCGGGCTGTCGCCCCAGTTCGTCGAGGGCGTGATGAGCTTCATCCGGACCGCCGGGGAGCGGGCCATTCGGGCCGAGATCGCCGACCACGACGAGGCCAGCGCCAAGGTGGCCAGCCTCTTCAAGATCCTTGATCTCGACCTGATCGTCATCAACCTCGCCTATGGCGAGGAGCGGGTCCAGCTCATGTGCAACATCACAGGGATGAGCCGGCCGCTGGTGGAGAACCTCATCAAGCAGGGCGGCCGCCGGAAGAAGAAGTAGCCCACGTCGGCCACGAGGTGGCCCGCTACACCGCCTGCTGGAACACCGCCTCCAGCTTGTGCCCGTCCGGATCCCGCACGAACGCGGCGTAGTAGTGGGTCCCGTAGTGGGGGCGCAGGCCCGGCGGGCCCTCGCAGTGGCCCCCGAGGGCCAGGGCCGCGGCGTGGAAGGCGTCGACCGCGGCCCGGCTGGGGGCGTCGAAGGCCAGGTGGAAGCCCGGACCGGCGGCCAGCCCGCCCTCGGGGCGGAGGAACAGGGCCAGCTTGTCGTTGCCGCCCGGGGGGCCGTAGCCCAGGGCGCGGGGGTGGCTCCACACCCGCGCCGCGCCGATGGCCGCCATCACGGCGTCGTAGAAGGCCCCGGCCCGCTCCAGGTCGGACACGCCGAGGGAGAGGTGCCCGAGCACCTACAGCGTCTGCTTGCTGAGGGGCAGGTGGTAGACCGCGGAGACGTAGGGCCCGGAGAGGTAGTCCTCGGGGTCGAGCTGGCTCTGCAGCAGCGGGCCCCGGTGGTCGCCGGTCAAGAGCACCCGGGCGCACTCGGCCAGCCCGGCGGCGGTGGTGGACTGGATGGCGCGCAGCACCTGAGCCCCGAAGCGCTGGGGCCAGACCTTGTAGGCCTCGTCGAAGCGCTGGCGCTGGCCCTTCTTGTCCCGGCCCTCGACCGCGGCGTAGATGACGACGAGGTCATCGCTGACCTGGGGCACGGCGGACTGCATGCGCTCCTGGAGCTGGCGGATGCGGTCGGGCACGTCCCCGATGGCGTCGAGCTGGCGGCGCACCCACTCCCAGTGGCCGGGGTAGCGCAGGGTCTTGTAGTCGAGCTGCCGCACCCGCCCGGCCAGGGCCTCGGGCATGTCGGCCGCGCCGCCGGAGGTGGTGGCCTCCTCGTAGGCCAGCCCGTCGATGAGCAGGGTGCGGATCTCGGTCAGCGAGGGCACCTTCGTCTGCTTGAAGTCCCGGACCACCACCGCGTCCTTGACGTACTCGGTGGCCACGCCGATGGGGCTCCAGGTGAAGCCGTAGAAGTGGGGGCCCTCGGCGTTCCGGGTCAGCGCGCCCACCCGCATCTTGAGGCTGTCGACCTTGGTGACCCCGAAGCGCTCGCAGAAGCGCCGGTAGCGCTGCATGCCCAGCACGTTCACGAAGCCCGGCGCGAGGCCGCACTGCAGGGCGAAGCCGGTCTCGGCGTCGCGGGCCATCTCCAGGATGCGCTCGGTCTCGGCCACGTACTCGGTGAGGTTGGCGTAGTGGCAGCGGTGCTCCAGGCACCAGCCCGCCACCCGCGGGGCCAGGCTGCCCGGCAGGCAGTCCAGCACCAGATCCGCCCAGTCCAGGGCGTGCTCCAGCGCGGGGGAGGTGCCCTCCAGGGGGAGCAGCAGCGTGTCCACGTTGCCCTTGCGGCCGCTCCCGACGAACTCGGCGGCGCTGCGGAGCTGCTCCTCGTAGGCGTCCGCCAGGATGATGTCCACGTCGAGCTGTCCCAGCTCACGCAGCAGGAGGGCCACCGCGCGGCCGATGCCGCCGCTGCCCGCGATCAGGATCCGCTTGTTCACCACGCACCTCCGGGAGAGAGGGTCTGCTACCCAGCCGAGCGCGCGGCGTCCACCGCTCAGATGTTGATGCTCATGGGGATCCGGGACGGGAGCAGGTGGGGGTAGGGGACCGCGCGGCGCCTGGAGTCGGCGTTCACCGCTTGGATGTCGCGCTCCACCGAGGCCAGGCGGGCGCGGAAGGCCGCCAGCGGCCCGGACACCGCCGGGTCGGTCAGGATCGGCGCGTAGGGCCACCGGTTGTCGGTGTAGTCCCCCAGCTTCGTATGGTAGACCGAGCCCAGCAGGTACAGGAACTCGACCTGGAGCTGCGCGATCTCCAGCGGCGGCAGCATGTCCGTCCACGCCGCCTCGCTCTGGACGCCGCCCCCCGGCGGGCCGGCCCAGCCCGCGCCGCTGAAGGCCATCGGGAAGGACATGTCGGTCCACTGCGGGAAGTTGACGGCGGCGTGCTGGGCGCTGGCGGTGAAGGCGGTCATCGTGAGGTGGTCGACGAGGGCCTCCCGGCTGTCGGGCGGCTCGAAGCCGTGGACGCCGCCCTGCGGCACCGACGCGCGCAGCGCCTCGCCCCACGCGCGCAGCTCGGCGTCTTCCGTGACGTCGACGTCACGGGCATAGTAGAGGTTCACGACGCTGCGCATCCAGTCGTGGATCGCGGCCCAGACCGCCATCCCGTCGTCCCGATAGGGGTAGTCGGGCAGGATCTCCCGGTCGTCCACACCCCGGGCCGCGAGGTCGTTGGGCAGCATGTCCTCGACCCAGCCCCGGCGCTTGAGCGCCTCGACCGCCACCGCGACGGTGGTGGCCAGGGTCCCGCCGAAGTTGCGGTCCACCGGCCCGTTGGGGGCGAGCATGTAGTTGACCGCCTCGCTGTTGATGAAGAAGGTGCCCTCGAAGTGGGGCAGCAGGAGCGCGGACAGCGGGTGGGTGGGGGCGAGCTGGCGGTGGGTCGCCAGCGCGACCGGCTCCAGCCGGAGGTGGGTGAGGCCCAGGTGCCACACCGCCTCGTGCGCGTTCATGTCGGCGACCTGGACCGCGGTGCGGGCCATGCGCCATCGCCAGCCCTGATCCGGCGTGGCGATGGGGAAGGCCGGGTCGGGGGTGGGGGTGAGCTGGATGGCGACCGGCCGCAGGGCGCCGCCCCCCGGCGGGACCGCGAACAGGGCGAGCGGGGCGTAGGTGAGCTTCTGCGCCCCGGTGACGCAGTCGACGTTGTCCCGGATCTCCTTCAGGGGCCGATAGTCGCAGAGGAACACCCGCCCCTCGTCCAGGGCGCGGGCCAGTCTGTCGCCCGGGGGGCCGCCGAAGTGGGCCTCGGTGACCGGGAAGCCCTCGGGCAGCGCGGTGATCCGGCGGAGCTGCCGGGGGTTGGGGCCGGCCAGGCGCGCGCGGGCGAAAGCGGCGTCCTCCGCCGCGAGGCGGACGCTCCCGGGCACGGGCAGGGTCCGGTAGAGCGCGGGGTAGTCGTCCAGGCTGGCGGGGCGCCCGTTGGGCACGCCGGGCAGCTCCCAGGGGTCGAGCTTGCGCTCCGTGCTGAACAGGGCGCGGCCCCGGGCCAGCACCTTGTCGGTGAGCACGGCGAGCTGGTCGTCGAACAGGCCCAAGGAGTCCGGGCCGTCGGCGAGGTCCTCCTCGAAGGCGTCGACGGCGTCGAGCAGCGCGCGGTGGCGGGCGACGATGGCCTCGACCTCGTCGTCGCCGCTGAAGGTGTCGGGCCCGCCGCGATGGCGCCAGGCGTCCACGTTCTCCGCGAAGTTCATGCCGATGCGGCCGATGATCCGCCCCACGGTCAGGAGCCAGCGCGCCGAGGGCTGGTCGATGGTGGGCACCCGCGCCGCCATGGACAGGCCGACGAGCTTGCTGGGATCGGGGACCCAGCGGTCACGGGCGTCCTCCAGGGCGCGGCGTCGGCCCTGGCGGTCCGGGTCGTGCTGGGGGAGCAGGGGGCGTGGTGGCATCGAGTGGTCCTCCGCTGAACGAGGGGGACCGTATCACGTCTCCCGCCTGCGACGCCGCGAATGGGAGTGCGCGACCTCAGCCCCCGCCCGACCACAGCGGCCACAGCCACCGCGCCAGCAGCCCCGCGATCGGCGGCAGGAACAGCGAGCACACCACCCGCAGCGAGGCCAGGCGCCACCCGATGAAGCCCACCTCCATCGGCACGCGGATCATCGCCAGCAGGGTGAACGAGGTCACGTAGGTCACCAGCACGCCCACCCCGACCCCGGCCCGGTACAGCGCGGCGACCAGGGGCAGGCCCACGATGCTGCCCGCCGGGGTCAGGCAGCCGGCGGCCCAGGCGATGGCGATGCCCCGCCAGCCCGCCGCGTCGGAGAGCCAGCGCTCCACCAGCTCCTGGGGCATCAGCACCTCGGCGAAGCCGGCGATGGCGATGGCCACGACGATGATCGGCGCGAAGCCCAGGAGCTGCCGGCCGGTGCTGCGCATGGCCAGGTTGAGGGTGTCGCCGCCCTTGAGCGCGGCGATGACCACCAGCGCCCCCAGGACCACGCCCAGCAGGATGAGGACCGCTCTCATGACGCCTCCCCCAGGATCTCGACGAAGCCGCGGTCCCCGTCCACCCGGAGCCGGTCGCCGGTCTTGATCTTCGTCATCGCCCCCGGCACGCAGACCACCGCCGGGATGCCGTATTCCCGTGCCACCACCGAGCCGTGGGTCATCATGCCGCCCACCTCCATCACCAGCCCGGCGGCGTTGATGAACAGGGGCGTCCAGCCCGGGTCGGTGAACGGGGCCACCAGGATCTCGCCCGCGTGCAGAACCTCCCGGGTGGGGTCGCGCACCACGCGGGCGACGCCCTCGACCACCCCGGCGGAGGCCCCGCTGCCGGCCAGCGCGCCCGGGGGCAGGCCCTCGGTGCTGTGCCGGCCGACGATGGACTCGCCCTCGCTGGTCAGCACCCGGGGCGGCGACATCTCCGCGAAGCGGGCCTGCTCCGCCCGTCGCTGCTCGACGGTCTCCCGAAGCGTCGATGGGGTGGACCTCAGCGCGTCCTCGACCTCCGTGAGCGTGAGCAGGAAGACGTCCCGGGGGTGGTCCAGCGCGTCGCGGGCGACCAGCTCGGCCCCGGCCTCCAGCAGCAGCTGCCGGATCTCCTCCAGGATGCGGATGAACATGAACTTGGGGTGCTCCCGCAGGGGCATCACGTTGCGACACACCCGGAGCAGCCGCTTCACGAGCGGGCGACGCAGCCAGCCGGCGGCCTGGACGAGGCGAGGCAGAGCCTCCCGGGCCTGGCGGACCTGCTCGGCGTGGTGGGTGCGGTGGGCGCCGGCCGGTCGGGAGAGGTTGCCGGCGACCACCTGGAGCACCAGGCTGGGATCGTCCTTCATGCGCACGCGGCCGACGTCGATCTCGCCGGTGCCCCGCGCCCCGAAGCGCTCCAGGAAGGCGGCCAGGGCCTCGGTGAAGGCCGCGCCGCCGTCCAGCGCGGCCAGCGCGTCGAGGTCCCGCTCCCCGGCGGCCAGGGCCTCCGCCACCGCCGGGGCCGCCCGCGCGACGTCCGCCAGGTCCCCGACCTCCAGGTCCATGGCCGTGGTGATGTTGCCCTCCATGCCCCGGCCCAGGGCGGCGACGTCCTCCGGGGCGGCCCGCCCGCGCAGCAGGCCGGTGAGCAGGCCCTCGGAGAGGATCCCGGCCATCGCGACCGGCAGCTTCGTGAACACCTTCCAGGGCAGGTCCGCGAGGAGGACCCTGACGAGGGCGAGCCGGTCGACCAGGGGGGCGCCGGTCCGCAGCCGGGCGTGCGCGGCCGCCACCTCGGCGTCCAGCTCGGCGGGGAAGCGCCCCGCGAGGGCCACGGGGTCGGCCCAGACCAGGTTGGTCACCACCCGGCGCAGGACCGGGAGCAGCAGCGGCGCCGCCCCGCCAGGGCTCAGCGCGAGCTGCGACGCGCCCCGCAGGAAGTCCGGGCGGCGCAGCAGCTCCTCCACCGCACGCCCCATCAGGGCCTCCGCGTTGCTGAGGATGCGCCGCAGGATGGCCCGGGTGGGGCCCCGCAGCAGCATCGGCGAGGCGTCCATGTAGACGCGCCCCCCGGCCTCGGCCACCCAGGGGCTCTCGATGGCCTGGTCCCGGGTCCGACCAAAGGGGGCCATGCGCCGCCAGATCGACCGCCCCATCGGGCTGATCGGGTCGGTCATGACCTGGAGGTGCCCGAAGCTCATGTAGGCGTGGAGCAGCCCGTCGGTCGGGGCCGGGGTGGGCACGGGGAAGAGCGAGGTGATCGGCCGGCTCTGGACGACCTTGAGGCCCTCGTCATCCAGGCACCACTCGATGTCCTGGGGGCTCTTGTAGTGGGCCTCGATGCGGGCGCCCAGGGCCACCAGCTCCCCCAGCATCGCGTCGTCGCAGACCCGCTCCTTGCGACGCGCCGGGGGGAGGTCCACCCGCTCGGTGCCGCCCTCAGGCGTGGACTGCAGCAGGAACTCCTTGTCGCCGATGCGGGCGTCGAGCACCGCGAGGCTGGCCTTGTCCACCCGGTAGTTGTCGGCGGAGATGACCCCGCTGACCAGCGCCTCCCCCAGCCCCCAGCTCGCGTCGATCGAGGCCACGCCCCGGTGCCCGCTCAGGGGGTCGGCGGTGAACAGGATGCCGGAGATGCGCGACTCCACCATGCGCTGCACCACCACGGACAGGGACACCTGCCGGTGGGAGAAGCCCTGCCGCGCCCGGTACAGGATGGCGCGGTCGGTGAAAAGGGACGCCATGCAGGCCCGGATCGCGTCGAGCAGGGCGTCCTCGCCGCGCACGTTGAGGTAGGTGTCCTGCTGGCCGGCGAAGGAGGCCCCGGGCAGGTCCTCGGCGGTGGCGCTGGAGCGCACGGCGTAGGCGTGATCGGCGCCGGCCTGCTGCCAGGCCGCCACGGTGGACGCGCGGATGGCCTCGGGCAGCGGGGTGGCGGTGACCGCCGCACGGAGCTGCGCGCCCAGCGCGCGGGCCCGCTCCAGGTCCTCGTGGGAGAGGGTCTCCAGGGCGTCGAGCAGAGCGTCGGCGCCCTCCACCCCGGCCATGTGCTGGTCGAAGGCGGTGGTCGTGACGCAGAAGCCGGTCGGCACGGGGAAGCCGGCGGCGGCCAGCTCCCCCAGGTTGGCCCCCTTGCCGCCGACCCGGGGGAGGTCAGCGGCCCCGATGGCGGTGAACGGGAGGACGAGCGGAGCAGAGGGTGCCTGCATGGGGGCTCCGGGTCAGGGCGCCTGGGCGCCGGTGAGGAAGAGATCGGTGATGTGCCGCGCGGCGTCGGGGTCGGGCTCGATGCCGTCCAGCAGGGGCAGGAAGGTGGCGTGGGACATGATCAGGCCCACCAGGCTGCGGGTCAGCAGGAAGGGGTCGCCGTGCAGCCGCCCGGCGTCGACCTGGCTGGCGATGAAGCGGCCGACCCGGGCCCGGGTGGAGCCGCTGCGCAGCCGGGCGGGGGAGCGCAGGACGTCGCTCTCCAGAGAGATGCCCAGGCGCAGGAGGTCGCGGTTGCGGGTGGCGAAGCGGAGCAGGATGGCGGTGAGCTGGAGCAGGTCCTCGCGGAGGTCCTTGCCCCCGTGCAGCTCCACGCCCTCCAGCTCGCGGCCCGGGCCGATGGTGTCGGCGAAGGCCTGGACGAGCCCGGCCTTGTCCCCGAAGTGGCGGTAGAGGGTGGCGGGGCCCAGCCCGGCCTCCTCGGCCACCCGCTCCATCGTGGCGCCCAGGCCCTCGGTGGTGAAGACCCGGCGCGCGGCGTCGAGCGCGCGCTGGCGGACGTCGCCGGGGAGGGACACGTCGGCGCCGCGCTCGGCCTCCAGGGCGGACAAGAGGCCGTCCTTGTCCCCGAAGCGCCGGTAGAGGGTGGCTCGGGACACCCCGGCGCGCTGGCACACGGCGTCGAGGGTGGGGGTGTCCCCGGACGCGAGCAGGGCCTCGGCGGCGTCGAGGAGGCGGGTTCGAGCGTCGGTCTGCTTGGGTCGTGGCATTGTGGAATCACCGAGTGATAAAACTATCTATCATATCGTTTCAGAATTGTCCAACGAATGAACGCTGGAATTGGAGGAGGGCGCGCTCACGGCTCGGGGGTTTCGGTTACCCAGCCGTCCCCCTGTCCCTCGCAAGGAGGCTCCATGTCGATTCCGATGGCCGCCTGGCTCGCGCTCACGGCGTGCGCGGGATCACGGAGCGTGGCTCCCGCCAGCGCTCCCCCGGACGCCTCTGCCGGGGCCCCGGCCCCGTCGCGCTCTGGCTGGGAGGGCTTCTTCCCGCTCCCGGAGGTGACCGAGGCGTGGCTGGCGGGCCGCGGGCTGCCCTTCGAGGCGCCGCCGATCGCGGCCGCCGCGCCCCGGGTGGCCAAGCTGGTGATCGCGGCGGGATCGCAGCAGGCGCCCGAGGCGCTGCTCGCCGAGCGGTATGCGCAGACCTGCCAGGACCCCGCGGTGCGGGCCTGGAACGAGGATCGGTGCCGGGGCCTGGAGGAGCGGCGTTGCGTCGACGGCGAGTGCACCTTTGTGCACTTCGGCAACTGCTCCGGGGTGCTCGCGGGGGGCGGCTGGTTCGTGACGGCCGCGCACTGCACCGCCGGGCTGGTCGCCGATCCGGAGCTGGCGGCGGCCTCCGCGGTGCTGACGCCCGGGCCCGACGGGCGCCCGGATAGACGTCTGGCGCTCGGCGAGATCCGGTCGGGCAAGGACGACTGGGCGCACCAGTGGGTGTCGATGACCGACGCGGACCCGGTCGACGTGGCGGCCATCGCGGTGGAGGACGGGGGGCTGGCGCCCGCGCCGCGCGCCCCGCTCCCCGCCGTCGGCGCGCCGGTGTTCATCCTCGGCTACCCCAGAGTCGAGGGTCGCTCGGCGGAGGCCCGGGCCTCCGTCGGCTACGGGCTGGTCGCCGGCACCCCGTCGGTCAGCTTCGGGCGCCTGGCCGACGCCAACGAGGCGGACGCGCCTCTGTGCAGCGTCGACGGCCTGCAGGACCACTGGGCCCTCGCCACCCCCTGCCCCCAGGCGACCCTCGGCACCGAGGACGCGCCGGCCTACGCCGGACCCATCTCGAACAGCCCCATCCTCGCGACCTATGACAACATCAACGGGTACTCCGGAGGGCCGGTGTTCGACGGTCAGGGGCGGTGGATCGCGGTGAACTTCACCCTCGTCAGCGACACGGACCCCCAGGAGGCGTTCGTGGAGCATGCGCGGATGGTGGCGACGCCGGTCGGGCGGGCGTTGGGGCGGTTGGGGGTGGGGGAATAGGGCTGGATGTCGCCCACGCCCGGATCTCCGGCGCGCGCCTCGGCCGGGCCTCGATCAGGCGCTCCATAAGCTCCGGGCCCACGTACCCGAACCGCTCCAGCGCGTGGGCGGCCTTCGGGAACAGGACGGCTGGAGGGGTCGTGACCCCTGGCAGGGCGTTGGAGACCGGCCGGGCCCACCGCTTCAGCCAGGTGAGCAGCTCATCGGGGGTGAACAGGGCTTCCAGCAGGTCGGCCAGGGCTGCCGTTGCGCAGTCGTCTCGCATCTGTACCCCGGGCGAGCATGCGGGCGGGCGCCACGCGCAGGCGGCCCGCAGCTCAACGGCGACGAAGCGAATCAAGTTGGTCAACATGTCAGCTCCTGGCATGCCTCACCCTGGCCGATTCGTCCCCTTGGTGGCCAGCACCGGCTGGTTCTGCACGCGGGTCCGGTGAATCGTGGGAGCGCTCCAGAGGGACCCGCAACTTTTGTTTCTATCCTCGTTGGAGCCGAAGAATTACCCTTGGGCCCCCAAGCAGAACACAAGGGAGCCCGCTGTGTCCGAGCACACCGTGCCAGCCAAGGACATCCTCTGGCTTCGAAAAAATCTGGAAGAGCAGCTATATCGTGCCTTTCAGGCTTCTTTCCCACTCTTCAGCTACAAGGAACTCAAGAGCATCGTCAAGAGTCAGTACTATCGCTTGATCCAGGAGCTTCGGGAGTCCTACACCTGGGAGGAGCTTCAGCAGCGGACCGCGACCACGCAGCAGGGGTTGCGCAAACTCGGTGACATCAAGTCCCCGCGACTGGGTGACAACGAGATCCGCCGGGTGCTGCTGATTGTCCAGGACGGTGGTGAACAAGGCCTGTCAATCGGTGAACTCGCCGCTCGCTTCTACGAGGAGTCGCAAGTCCCTCAGCACCGTATTTCACTCGACGAAGCGCTGATGTGCTTGCTCGACACCGGTGACATCATTTGCGCTGGAAGGCGGTACTACGCCGGCAAACCCGAGCTGGACTTCTCCTCCAGCACGATCCGCCGGCTGCTCATCCTGCTCCAGCAGCACCCCGACGGACTGACCCTGGAACAGCTCGCCGCGAGGTTCTATAGCGAGCAGACCGGGCCGGACGCCGACGTGGACTTCGATGGGACCTTGGAGTGCCTGATCGAGGTTGGGGATGTCATCGAGCAGGGGGGGAGGCTGTTCGCGACCGGCTCGGAGGTGTCGTATGCGCGAGAGGGGGGAGTTTCGCGGGAGACGGTGATGTCGATCCTGAACACGGCGGGACGGATTGGGGATGTGGTGGTGAGGAATGGCGGGAACCACACGGCGGGGCTCTGGCGGGTGACGGTGAATGTACGCGACGACTTGAATGTCCACCGGCAGTTCGTCCTGGCGTTGAAGAATGCCGTGGCAGGCGTGATTGACGAGGTGGAAGCAGAAGCAACGGGAGATAGAACACAAATTGTCACGGTCATTCTCGGAACGGCCCCGTCCATCAACTAGTAAGGAAAGAGCATGTTTCTGCGGGTTTCGGCGATGTTGGTGGTAACAACCTCCTTGTTTTCGCCTGCTGCCTTCGCCCAGGTTGATCCGGGTACGACGAACATCAAGCAGGGCGCGAACCTCGTGGGAGATTGTTGGTGTGCTCAATTGTAATCATCATCCAAGCACAAATGTGGAGAACGTTCGACATTGTCCATTTCCCTCGGCCAGGGGAGTTCCTTTGGAGACGGTGGCTTATCAGGTGCAGAAACGGGCTTCTGTTGTCCGTCAGTATGGGAAGGCGGACATGAGGCGATTATCACGAAATTTACACAAACAGGACAAGGGTATGGCCGTGCCCGGTGTTGGGTTTCTATCGGCTGAGTTCAGTATTGATACAATGTCCTTCCTCCTCATCAGTTTGAAGAGAATTCTGCGCGGGAGGGCTGTGCAGTGTCCATTTTTTCGCTGGGTACTGGCCATTCTGGCGAAGCATAGGACCAGAACTCTCGATGGAGGTGTGTAGTGCGAAAGTATACATGCTATATTGTGCTCATTGTTCTTCTCTTCCATTCTGAATCAGCCTCCGCGCAGGTGGATCCTGGAACGATGGATGTCAAACAGGGGAGCAGTATCGTCGGCCGTTGCTGGTGTATTCATGCGGGAACACCAACTGACAACATTCCTGAAGATTGGCCATCGCCTTGGGACGAGCGTCCTTCAGTATGGGAGGGCGGAACAGATGTGGGGGAGGATGTGTGCAGAGAGAATGGCAGCCGACAGGACGGATTTTCAACAGAACAACCAACTCTTGTGGCTATTCGTCCGTCGGACTTTGGTGACAATGAAATATTCGAATTGCATATTATCTGGAGATATCTTGTGACATTGATACGTACCGTACTCCTGCAGCATTGATCTCAACAATAGTATTCTATGTGGTGTCTCGCGTACTCCCTGATGCTCGCCCCCGGCGAGCGCCCCGCCCTGGAGGCTGCCTGGATCACCGCCCAACGCGCCTGGATGGCCTGACCCCTTCCCCGCGATACCCCCCCAAGGGCAAGACGGGGCCCACCGCCGCCCCCATCCCTCCAGATCACAGCCACCTCCGCTGAGGCCATCTCGCAGGGAAGGAGCCGGCATGCATCTGACCCCCGAAGCCCACCTCGAAGACCTCCTCTCCCTGCTCTTCGGCCTCTCCCGCGACACCGACGCCTTGCGCCAGTGGCTGGCCCGCTGGCCGGACACCGTGCCGTCCCTGAACTTCCTCGCCGGCAAGAACGCCTCGTCGGCTGAGGTGGTCTTCGACGCCGTGGTCGAGCTGAAGCGGAGGGGCCTGATCAACCCGAGGTTCTTCAAGCGCCTGATCGCCGCCTTTCCCCAGCAGGAGCCGACGATTCGGGTGACCGCGCGGATCTGGGGCCAGGAGCCCGCCCCCAACCGCGTGGACCTCACCCTGAGCGTCTCCGAGGACGGCTGGCGCGCCGAGGCCCCGGGCCTGGGCGACTGGCCCATCTCCGACCCCAGCCAGGACACCGCGCTGATGGAGCGCATCCGCCAGCTCCGTGGCCTGGACCACCTCGCCCTCCAGGTGGACGAGCATGGCCGCTACACCCCCGCCGCCCAGGCCGCCGTCGCCCAGGTTGAGGGCCTGGCCGCCGCCGTCGGCGACGCCCTCGCCAACGCCCTGCTCACCCCGGAGGCCCGCGTCGCCCTGGTCCGCCAGATCGACAGCCGCAAGCAGGGCGACCCCCTGCTCCTGGTCCTGCGGGCCCAAGGCCCCCGGACCGCCGTCGACCGCGCCCTGGCCCTGCCCTGGGAGCTGCTGCGCTTGGGCGGGACCTTCCCGGTGAGGGCGGGCCGCCTGGACCTGGCCCGGGAGGTCGTCGTCCCCGACATGAACGGCCTGGACGAGCCCGAGCGCCCCCTGCGGGTCGTGGCCACCGTCTCCGCGCCCTTGGAGCAGGGGGCCCTGGACTACGAAGAGGAGAGCTATCGGCTGTGGCGGGCGATGGGTGAGGACGAGGAGCGCCTGCACTTCACCCACCTGGGCACCCTGGACGAGACCGTCCGCGCCATCCAGCGCCTGGAGCCCGTCGCCCTGCACTTCACCGGCCACGGCCTGCCTGGGGCCCTGGTCTTCGAGACCGAGACCGCCCGAAGCCACAAGGTCCCCGTCGAGGACCTGCTCCAGCGCCTCTCGACCTGCCCGGCCGGGCTGCGCATGGTCTTCCTGGCGAGCTGCTACGGCGGCAGCACCGAGCCCCACCAGGACCCGGGAGACGGCGTGCGCCTGCCCGCCGACCCCGCCTTGGGCCAGGACCCCGCCATCTCCACCGCCGCCGCCCTGCACCGCGCGGGCATCCCCCAGGTGCTGGGCTGGTTCGGCCCGGTGGGCGACGCCCAATGCACCCGCGCCGAGGCCATCGTCTACCGCCACCTCGCCGGGGGTGGGACGCTCATCGAGGCGGTGCGCCTCGCCCGCGCCGCCTGCGACACCCCCCTGGACGGCGCCAACGGCCGCCCCTACGCCCGCTACCCCCTGGGCTGGGCCCAGCTCGCGGTCTACCTGCGCGGCAAAGGCCACCCCACCGCCCTCCCGGGCAGGAAGGGCGATGAGCGCAGCGTCCACGCCGCCCGGGAGCGCCGCATCCAGCGCATCGACCCCCTGGCCGAGACCGCCCCCCAGGTCGAGGGCGTGCGCGGGGTCGAGCAGCCCCAGTTCGGCTTCATCGGCCGGCGCGGCCCCCGCGCCGAGCTGCTGAGGCGCTGGTTCGGAGGCCAGCGGCTCCATGTGGTCACCGGCCTGGGGGGCCTGGGCAAGACCGCGCTGTGTACCGAGTTCCTGCTGCGGCTGCGCGAGGAGACCGGGGGCTTCGTGCTCGCCCTCGACGGCCGCGCCGCGGGCCAGGCCGCCGACCCCATCGAGCACCTCTGGCACCAGCTCCAGGCCGCCGGCACCGGGGACGCCTGGTCGGCGCTCGTGGCCCAGGCCCAGGAGGACGGCCTGGGGGTCGACGCACTCCTGCGTCTGGTCGACGCCATCTCCGCCCAGGGGCCGCTGCTGCTCTACATCGACAACGCCGAGAGCCTCCAGATGCCCATCGACGGGGATGAGGACCCCAGCGCCTGGCGAAGCCCTGAGCTGGCCGTGCTGTGGGCTGGCCTGGTCTCCCGGGCCCGCAGTCCGCTCACCGTCATGGCCTCCACCCGCTACGCCCCCCAGGGCACGCCCGCTGGCGCCGAGCTGCCCCTGCCCTCCATGCGCCCGATGGACCTCATCCGCCTGGCCCGCTGGTTCCCTGCGCTGCGCGAGGCTCCCGCCGATGCCCTGGCCTGGCTCGCCGAGCGCATCGACGGCCACCCCCGCACCGTGGAGTTCCTCGACGCCCTGGTGGGCGACCGCCTGGTCGAGCTGGCCCCGCCCGGAGGCCGCGTCCGCGTCGCTGACTGGCGGACCACCCTGCTGGAGCCCCTGTTGGGCAAGGCCGAGCACAAGATCCGAGCCGACCTCCTGCTGGATTGGCTCATCGACCGGCTCACCCCCGAGGCCCGGGACCACCTGGGCCGCTGCGGGTTGCTGGTGGCCCCGGCCCCCTGGGCGGCGGTCTGCCAGATCGAGCCCCAGCCGGGCACCGGGCGCCGACTCGCGGCCCTGGGCCTGCTGAGCCCCTACGTCGCCCCGCTCGACGAGGGGGACTGGTGGGCGCCTCACGCCCTGGTGCGCGAGGCGATGGGCTCCCGGTGGACGGAGCCGCCCGAGCCGGTGCATCAGGCGCTGGGCGGGTGGTTCGCGGAGCAGGTCAAGACGTCGCGGCGCGTGCTGTGGGTGGAGCCTGCGCTGCATCACCTGCTCGCTGGTGAGGACGCGAACGCAGCGTGGGCCACCGCACAGCCCGTCGTCCTCTGGCTGCGGGACCAGGGCCGCTACCACGAGGCCCTGGCGATGGTGGAGCGGGTCCTGGCGGGGGCCCCGAGCGGAGAGCCCTTGGGGCTCGCGCTGACCTTTCAAGCGCAGCTCGGGCTGTACGTCGCGCGACCCGCGAGGCCGATGGTGGCGTCGTTGGAGCAGGCCCTTGAGCTGGTGTCCGACCGAGAGAAGGGCTTTGTCTTAAGCGAAGCTGCAAGGGTCGCGTCACGCCTGGGCGACCTCGCCGGCGCTCGGACCCACCTGGAGCGCTCCCTGGCGATCAAAGCGAAGGTGCTGGGAACCGAAGAGCACCCCTCCGTGGCCGCTTCCATGCACTCGCTGGCCGGCGTGCTTCGCGCCCAGGGCGACCTGGCCGGCGCTCGGACCCACCTGGAGCGCTCCCTGGCGATCGATAAGAAGGTGCTGGGAACCGAAGAGCACCCCGACGTGGCCGCTTCCATGCACTCGCTGGCCGGCGTGCTTCGCGCCCAGGGCGACCTGGCCGGCGCTCGGACCCACCTGGAGCGCTCCCTGGCGATCGATAAGAAGGTGCTGGGAACCGAAGAGCACCCCGACGTGGCCGCTTCCATGCACGAGCTGGCCGGCGTGCTGAGCGCCCAGGGCGACCTGGCCGGCGCTCGGACCCACCTGGAGCGCTCCCTGGCGATCTTGAAGAAGGTGCTGGGAACCGAAGAGCACCCCGACGTGGCCGCTTCCATGCACGAGCTGGCCGGCGTGCTGAGCGCCCAGGGCGACCTGGCCGGCGCTCGGACCCACCTGGAGCGCTCCCTGGCGATCTTGAAGAAGGTGCTGGGAACCGAAGAGCACCCCTCCGTGGCCGCTTCCATGCACTCGCTGGCCGGCGTGCTTCGCGCCCAGGGCGACCTCGCGGGGGCCCAAGAGCTGCTGGAGAACGTCCTCCGCATCGAGCATCGCGTCTATGGGACCCCTGACCACTACTCGTCTGCACAGACCGAGACCGCCTTGGCCCAGCTCCTCGCCGTTCGCGGCGAGCGAACGCGAGCCATCTCCCTGACGCAGCACGCCGTCGAGGTCTTCCGACACCAACTCCCACCTGGCCACTCCTTGACACAACAGGCTGAGCAGCTCCTCCTGGCCCTGACGGGCGCCAGCCCTCGCCCCTCGGTCCCCGGCGCACAGGCCGCACCCTTCGTGCTCCATGCCCTCGCGGTCTGTGGCGACGTGACCCCCGCTCGCCCCCGCCTCCACCGCCTGGCGTTCCGCATCTTCCTGCACGCCCAGGCCGGGCAACTGCTCCCCCTGCTCCAGGCGGCTGCGATGGCGATGGGGGAGCCTGGCCTGGAGGTCGAGGACCCGACGCGCCTGCGACTGCCGGACGGCGTGCCTGAAGAGGCTGCGGGGCCGTGGGCGGAGCAGATGCGCGCTATCGATGGCATCCGGCGCCAGCTCATTGACGACCTGACCGCGCTCCTCGACGCGGTGGAGGACCCCGGGCCGCTCCCCGAGCCCGACGACGACGACTGGAGCGCCCTCTACAACGAAGCCCTCGCCGTCCTCGCCCTCGCCACCGGCGACCCCCAGCCCGTCGTCAACGAGCTGCCCCTCTGGCGCCACGCCGCCACCCAGATGCTCGCCCGCGTCGACGGCGAGCAATCCGTCATGGTCGCCCGCGCCCTCATCACCGTCGCCCCCGACGAGCGCCCCGCCCTGGAGGCCGCCATGAGCGAGGCGCAGCGTAGCTGGCTGGATTGACGAAACCCCGATGAACACGCCCTGACGGAAGACCCCTCCGCTACCCCCGTCGCCGCCGCAGCACCCCCAACACCAACAACGCCAGCACCCCGCCACCAACCCCACCCGCCGGCTCCACGGTCCCGCAGACCTTGTCCTCCGGCACGTCCTCGTCCACGAAGCCGTTGCAGTCGTCGTCCACCCCGTCGCCGTCGTCGTCGATGGCGTCGGGGTTGATGTCCGGGTCGGTGTCGTCGCAGTCCTCGCCGTTGTAGTCCTCGGAGGCGTAGCCGTCGCCGTCGGCGTCGTCGTCCGCCTGGCCGTCGCAGTTCTGGTCGACGCCGTCGTACCAGACCTCCTCGGCGCTGGTGTTCACCGCCGCGTCCTCGTCGTCGCAGTCGGGGCCGCCGCAGTCGCTGGCGTCCTCGCCGTCGCCGTCCACGTCGCAGAGGTCGGCGCCGTCGCAGTCCTGGTCGATCCCGTCCCAGGGCACCTCGGCCGCGCCGGGATGGACGTCGGCGTCGCCGTCGTCGCAGTCGCTGTCGTCCAGCACCGCGCCGGACAGGGGGTCGCAGGAGGCCAGGCTGTGCTCTCTATCCCCGAAGCCGTCGCCGTCGTCGTCGTAGTAGTACACGACCGCGTCGACGCTGTCGGGGCCGTCGATGTCCCCGTCGCAGTTGTTGTCGAGGGTGTCGCAGACCTCGTCGGCGCCGGGGAAGATGTCCGGGTCCTGGTCGTCGCAGTCCGTCGCCGCGCAGGTGCCGCCCGCGCGCTCGTAGCCGTCGCCGTCGGCGTCGCAGACCGCCACCCAGTTCACCGCGTTGACGACGAGTCGAGAGACGTCGGCGTTGGAGAAGGTGCTGAGGTCGCTGTAGTTGCCGGCGTGGTGGAAGCCGACGATCCGACCCTGCTCCCACTCCCGCACCGCCACCGCGTCGCTGCCGCTCTGGTCGGTCATGATCGCCACCGCGGGCTGATCGCTGAAGCTGCGGACATAGCCGATGTTGCCGCCCGCATAGAAGGCCACGCTGCTGGGGATGCCGGCCAGCACCGGGTGGGACTCCTGGCCGCGCACCGGGGACAGGGTGATGTCGCCGGTGAAGCCGCTGTCCCGGTGGAGGAGGGTGATCGGCTCCAGCTCGAGCTGCACGCCGTTGTCGTCGATCTCGTAGGCGTCCCACTCGAAGTGGATGTAGCCGCCGCCGTCGGCCACGTAGTCCACCAGCGCGGCCGCGCCGGCCGCGGTCATCGGCGTCCCGTAGGTCGTCCCGTTCATGTGGATGACCGCGTTGAAGCCGTCCGGGGCGGGGTTGGTGCCGTCGTACTCGTACTCGACGGTGTCGCTCAGGGTCACGGTCATGCCCGCGCCCTGCAGCGCGGCGACGAGGTCGGGGGTGCCGATGCCCTGGTCGTCCCAGATGAGCAGGACGTCCTGGGCGAGGGCGGCGGGGGTGAGGGCGAGCAGCGCGAGCATGGGCAGGGTCTCCGGTTGGGGTGACCCAAGCTATCGTGTTTTTACGATGTGGTGGTCTTGCATCAACCTCTCATCGGGCGGACGCATCCTCGGTCCGGCGCAGCACCCGCGTGCCCTCCATTTGCCGCCCGTCGGTGGCCACCAGCTCCAGGCGCATGTGCATCGTGTCCGGGTCCACCAGGGTGCGGGTGACCGTGAGGGTGGCGGGCACGCCATCGGGCAGCACCATGTCGGTGACGGTGACCAGGACCTCGTTGTCCCAGTAGTTGCGCAGGGTCAGGGTGCCCAGGCGCTTGGACTCCCGGGTGCGGGCCCGGTTGTCGGTCTTGAGGGTGTCCGAGCGGCTGTAGATGGGGGACTCGATGGCGATGACCACCGCGTCCTCGGTGTGGGTGATGACGTGGGTCACGGGGACGTGCTTGATCGCCTGCCGCTCCATCCAGGTCGCGCCCCGCGCGGCGAGGATGTCGTCGATGTCGTCGGAGGCGTCGGCGTCGAGGGCCCAGGAGCCGGCGATGTCGGCTGGCGCGGCGAGCGCTGGCGCCAGGGCGAGCCAGGCGAGCAGGAGCGCGGTCACAGCACGCCGAGCAGCAGCCCCACGAGCCCCGCGCCAGCGGCGGCGGCCAGGGGGATGCTGAGGTTGTCGTCCACCCGGCGGCTGAACAGCTCGGTGAGCGCGGCGGGCACGGCCGCCCCGGCGGCCAGCGCCGCGATGGAGCCGGTGCCGATGAGCGCGGGGTGGAAGACGCTGAGCATGGCCGCCGAGGCCAGCCCGGCAGCCACCACAAAGGCCAGGGTGCCCTCCAGGGAGCGGCCGTTGATGAGCTTGGTGCGCCCGAACCGGCGCCCGATCAGCGCGGCGGCCGGATCGCCGACCCCCAGCACCAGCACGGCCAGGGCGCAGGCCGTCGGGGAGGAGGTCAGGGCCAGGATCACCAGCGCGGTGGCGTACCAGGTCGAGGAGTTCACCCGGTGGGCCTCGTGGGGGTGGGCCACCCGCCCGAACAGCGCCATCAGCCGTGCGTTGACCGCGGGGCTGACGCGGCGGCTGATCTCCATCGTCCAGGCGGAGGTGGCGAACAGGCACGCCACCACGAGCATGGAGGTGGGGGTGAGCACCAGCTCGATCATCAGGAGCGCGATGATCCCGCCCGCGACGTGGAAGACGTTGCGGGCGTAGTTGGTGGGCCGCAGGCTGGGGACGTGCACGTCCAGCGGCTTGAGGGAGCGGACCAGGGCCTCGTAGGCCGGCAGCATCTCGCGCCGGAGCGCGTCCCACTCCGCCCGCAGGGCCTCGGTGGGGAGGTCGGCGCTGGGCATGCCCTCGTCGATGATCCGGGCCAGCTCGGCCAGCAGCTCGCGGAGCTGATTCAGGTGGTCGTCGTAGCCCGAGAAGTCCAGGAGCGCGTCGAGGCGCTTGGAGATCCCGTCGAGGCGCGCGCGGAAGGCGTCGACGAGGTCGTCCTTCCATGCGGCGGGATCGATGTCCCGGAGGAGCGCGTAGAGGTCAAGGGCGAGGTGCTGTCCCTCAAGAGCGAGCGCATGCTGCACGGCGGTGTCCTTGTCGTCGAGCAGGCCTCCATCGCATGGAGGCGCTCCATCCCTGATATCATGATCCGGCCAGTCGCGGAGCCCGGTTGACCTCAGACGCTGCCCCCCCGCTGCATGATGGACGGTACCGACTTCTCCAGATCCTGGGGTCCGGTGGCATGGCCGTGGTCTATCGCGCCTGGGACGTCCACCTGGGGGTGCCCAGGGCGATCAAGGTCCTGTCGCCCCAGCTGACCC
Source organism: Alphaproteobacteria bacterium (assembly GCA_020632795.1). Lineage (GTDB taxonomy): Bacteria > Myxococcota_A > UBA796 > UBA796 > CAJQPC01 > JACKEV01. Next base: position 40,737 of record JACKEV010000011.1, on the reverse strand, counting down.
GAAGCAAGTCGCTACGTAAGCGGTTCCTCTCCGAGGCCCGGACGATGGCGCGCCTGGAGCATCGGCACATCGTCTCGGTGCACGACGTCGGCGCGGACGTCGACCGGGTCTACATGGTCATGGAGCTGATGACCGGGGGCAACCTGCTGGAGATCCTCAAGGAGCGCGGCCCGCTCTCCGTCGGTCAGGCCCTGTCGATCACCCGCGCGACCCTGGAGGGGCTGCGCGTCGCCCACAGCAAGGACATCATCCACCGCGACATCAAGCCGGCGAACATCCTGGTCAGCGACGAGTCGGTGCCCAAGCTGGTGGACTTCGGCATCGCCCGGGTCAAGAACGACAACTTCGACCTGACCAACACCGGCTCGATCCTGGGCACCTTCGGCTACATGGCCCCCGAGCAGCGGGCCAACTCCAAGCAGGTCGACGCCCGCGCGGACCTCTATTCGGTGGCCGCGACGCTCTACGCCTTGATCTCCGGCGTGGAGCCGGTCGACCTCTACGCCACCGAGGTCCACGCCAAGAGCTTCGCGGCCTTCCCCGAGCCCGTCGCCGAGTTCATCAAGTGCGGCACCTGCTACAACGTCAAGGATCGCTTCCAGTCCGCCGATGAGATGCTCGACGCGCTGGAGCCCCTGGAGGAGGCGTTCCCCCCCGAGCGCATCGAGCCGCTGGAGGGCGCCGCCGGGGCTTTCGACATGGTCGAGGGCGTCGACCTCGACGACATGGTCTCCGACATCATGCCCGAGGCCCTGCACGACAGCCGCCGCACCCCCAACCTCGCGGGCACGGCCCCCAACGGCGAGCCGGGCACGATCACCGCCTCACCCCCCAACAACCTCCAGCGGTGGGTGGACTTCGTCTCGGGCATGCTCATCGTCGTGCTGGTGGCCGGCTGCGGGTACTTCGCCTGGCGCGCTTTCGGCGGCTGACCCGGCAAAGGTGCTACCGTGGGGCCGACCGCTCCCCATGCCCACCTCGCCCCCCGACCGTCTGCTCACCGCCCCCGAGATGAGCAATCGCCTCGTGGGCGCGATCGTGCTCAAGCTGGAGGAGCGCTACGGGCCCGCCGCGGTCGGCTCGGCCTGCGCGCTCGCCGGGCTCTCCAGGGACTACCTCGACGATCCCAACGGCTGGGTGTCCAACCGCTTCCACCGCACCTTCGTGGAGATCCTCTCCCACGACGTGCTGGGGCTGCCCCAGCCCCCCGACCGGGACGACCCCTTCTGGGAGCCCTGGCGGGAGGCCGGGCGTGAGGGCATGAACCGGGCCCGGCTGGGGCCTTTCTTGCCCATCCTGCGCACCCTGGGCTCGCCGTCCTCCCTGCTGCGCCGGGCGCCGGTGCTGGTGCGGCGGTTCAACAGCACCCTGCGCCTGAAGCTGATCAAGCACCGCAGCGGCTACGCCCTGGTGGACATCTCCCCGGCGGACGAGCGCCCCGAGCACGCCCAGCTCGCCGGCAACTGCTGGGCGCGCATCGGCATCCTGGAGGGCATCCCCACCCTGTGGGGGCTGCCCCACGCCCAGGTGGAGCACACCGCCTGCCGCTTCGACAAGCGCACCCCGGCGGCGAGCTGCCTCTATCAGGTGCGCTACGCCGACCCGCCGGGGGAGGCCCTGCGGGTGGCCATCCCGACCGCGCTGGGGGCGGCGGCGCTGGGGCTGGGGTGGACCCTGCATGTCCTCGCCCCGTCGGCCCTGGCGGTGGGCGGGGCGGCGCTGGCGGCGGACCTGGTCCGGCGGGTTCGGGAGCGCTCCCGCCGCGCGGCCGAGGCGCGGGAGCTGGACGTGCTCATCGTGGACGCCGAGCAGCGCTACCGCCAGCTCTGGCGGGACGGCGAGGCCCTGCGCCGCGCCTGGCTGGCCACCCGCAAGCTCTCCGGCTACCTGCCGGAGCCCCTGGTCGAGGAGATCCTGCGGGACCCGGAGATGGAGCTGCACCTGGGCGGGACCCGCGCCCAGGCGACGGTGCTCTTCGCGGACATCGTGGGCTTCACCCCGCGCTGCGAGCGCCAGGCCCCCGAGCAGGTGCTGGCCGACCTCAACCTCTACTTCACCCACGTCGACGACGTCATCTTCGCCCACGGCGGCGTGATCGACCGGCGCATGGGCGACGGGGTGATGGTGGTGTTCCTGCCCCGGGAGGGCGAGACCGCCGAGGCGGCCGGCCTGCGGGCGGTGCGCTGCGGGCTGGCCATGCTGGGGGCGGTGCCGGCGATCAACCGGGCGCTGGCCGCCCACGAAAGCTCGCCCATGGCGATCCGGGTGGGCGTGGCGACGGGCCCGCTGGTGCGGGGCAACATGGGCTCCCCCAAGCGCATGGAGTACACGGTCATCGGCGAGATCGTGAACCTCGCCTCGCGGCTGGAGGGCCTCGCCCGCCCCGGCCACCTGCTGCTGCCGGCGGCGCAGCTCCGGGCGACGGTCTCCCCCGACATGCGCGTCGTGGACCAGCGGGTGGTGGAGGTGAAGGGCACCTCCGGCCCCGTGGAGGTCATCGAGCTGGCGCCCGGCGACTGATCACTCCCCCTGGATGTAGCCCAGGGCCTTGAGCCGCTCCCGCTCCTCGGGCGTGATGCCGGGCATCTGCGGGGTGACCCAGGGGCGGGTGCCGTCCTCGTAGGTGTCCACCTGCTCGACGCGGCGGGCCTCCTGGCCGGCGGGGCTCAGGGCGGCGGTGACCGGCGCCCCGGCCAGGTCGCGCCCCACCGGCAGGTCCAGCAGCCACAGCGCAGTGGGGGTGACGTCCACGGAGTCGACCTCCGATTGGATCGGCCCCGCCTGCACGTCGGGGCCCAACAGCCCGAAGACGCCGTGGTCCTCGATGCCATGGGCGCCGCTGTTGACGAAGATCGAGAACGCATCGGTGTCATAGCGACCCAGCGCGCTGTGGGCGTGGGCCAGCAGCGCGTCGGCGGGGGCCAGCGCGGCACCCTCGGGGCGGAACAGCGGGGCGCCGGCCTCGTCGGTCAGCGCCAGGAAGCGCTCGCGGACCGCCTCAGCGCCCTCCCCTTCGAAGGTGAGGCGGGGGTAGCGCAGCACATAGCCGAGCTGGGGGATGGGCGGGCGGCTGCGGTGCTCCACGGGCTCCAGGGTGACGGTGACCCCGTCCACGGTGAAGCGGCCCTGCTCGGCGGTGCCGGGGCGGCCGTCCAGCAGGCTGCGGGAGATCGCGACCCGGCGCATCGAGGGGTCGGCGGCGCGGTGGCCGTGGTCGCTGACCAGCATCACGTAGCCGTCCTCGCCCGCGTAGCGCATGGCCAGGCCCACCAGGCGGTCGGCAAGCTTCGCGGTCTCCAGCACCACCCCGTGGCCCTCCCGGATGCGGGCCTGCTGATCGGCGGGCAGCGCGGTCAGGCCCGGCGGCGGGTGGTCGCCCTCCAGCAGCTCCCCGGCCTCCCACTCGTCCCAGAGCATGTGGAGCGCCTGATCGTAGGCGTAGATCGGCAGGATCACGAGGTCCAGGTCCGGGTCGTGGTCCAGGGCGGCCTCCATCAGCCCGGTCTTGGCGGCCCCCAGCGCGAGCTGCCGGATGCGCTCGCCGTGCTGCCCCGGCTGCCAGTCGGGGCGGTTGAGGCGCTGGATCTCGGGGGGGAAGGTCTCGTCGCTCTCCCGGCCGATCATGACGCCGTTGACCGGGTAGACCTTGCCGGTGACCCAGTAGTTGGCGACCAGCACCCGGCGGCCCCGCTCGCCGGCCATGTCCCAGAGCCGCTTGACCTTGAGCTGCTGGGCGGTGGCGGCGAAGGTGCTGCCCTCCACGCCGGGCTGCTGCTGGATGCCGTGCTCCGGGGGGTGGTGGCCGGTGGCCAGGCTGGTCCAGCTCTCCGGGGACTGGGCGCTGTCGACCACCAGCTCGGCGGTCGCGCCCTCTCGGCGCAGGCGGGCCAGGTTGGGCAGCGCCCCCCGCTCGATGAGGGGGTCGAGGTTGGCCCAGGCCGCGCCGTCGATGCCCACGATGGCGACCCGCGCGGGGGGGGCCTGGCGGGTGCAGTCCACCAGGGCGAGGAGGAGCAGAGGGGCGAGGAGGCGTCGCATGCCCACGAGTATGCATCGAGTGATGCCGATTGGGCAGCCAGCGGCTGGCACGCTTCATGCTGGAACCCTGCTCCACCCAACCTGGAGTACAGACGATGCCTGACGCCGATTCCGTCCGCGCGAAGCTGGAGCAGGAGTTGCGGGAGGTCACCGGACGCCACGCCCGGATCGACGCCCACCTCCACAACGCCGACCGCGAGGTGCCGCAGGACAGCGCCGATCGCGCCCAGCTCATGGAGCACGACGAGGTGCTGGAGGCCCTCGACGACGTCGAGCGCGCCCGCATCGCCGACCTCCGCGCGGCCCTGCGACGAATGGACGCAGGCACCTGGGGCGTCTGCGTACGCTGCGGCGGCGCGATCAGCGAGCGGCGCTTGATCGCCCTGCCCACCGCCACGCAGTGCATCCGGTGCGCCGAGGTCGTGGTCTGAGCGCTTCGGCACGGTGGGGTGTGTGATTTCACACGCCCCGCCGCGCGGTCGGCTCAGCCCGCGTCCCGCTCCAACATCGAGAGCTGTGGGATCGCCGCCCGGAGCCGCCCGCCCATGTGGACGTCGAGCTGCGGGAAGGGGATGGCGATCTCCGCCTCGTCCAGCGCCGCCTTCACCCGAAGGATCATCTCGTGGCGCACGTCGAACCACACCTCGGAGGGCGCCCAGACCCCCAGCTTGAGGTCGATGGAGGAGGCCCCGAAGCCCTCCAGGCGCACCAGCGGCGGCCGCTCGGAGTACCGGGCGGCCAGCTCGCGCAGCGCGTCGCGCAGCACCTGCTGGGCCTCGTCCAGGTCGGTGTCGTAGGACACGCCCACGGGGAGGTCGACGCGGCGCTGGGCGTGCCAGGTCCGGTTCTCGATCGCCTCGTCGAAGAGCTGCTCGTTGGGCACGAAGACCCGGCAGTTGTCGAGGGTGTCGAGCACCGTCGTCATCAGCTTGATCTCCCGCACCCGACCCTCCACGTCCCCGACCCGGACATGGTCGCCCTCCTGGAAGGGCCGCACCATGAGCAGCAGCAGGCCCGAAGAGAGGTTCGACAGCTCGCCCTTGAGGGCGAGGCCGACGCCGACGCCCGCGCCACCCAGGATGGCGGCGACGCTGGTGGTCTCGATGCCGAACACGCCCAGGCAGATGAGCCCGCCGACGACCAGGACCGCGCCCCGGGCGATGGCGGCGAGGAAGCCGGCGATGGCGGCGTCCAGCCCGGCGCGGGAGAGGGCCCGGCGGGTGAGGCGACGCGCGCCCCGGGCCACCAGCCAGGTGGCCACGATGATGAGCAGCGCGCCGAGGATGCGCAGGCCCAGGGTCAGGCCGTCATCGATGAGCGCGCCCAGCAGCGCCTCGGTGTCGACGCTGCCGCTGGTGATGGCGCCGAGGGTGAGGCCGTCCATCAGTGGCTCCCGTCGTTGTAGGCGTAGACCGCCTGGACCGCGCCGTCCTCGCGGTGGGTGATCAGCACCCCGCGGGCGCGGTGGGCCAGGCGCCGGGCCTCATCCACGGCCTTGCGCTTGCTGGTGAAGTGCTGCGGGGCGGGGGCGCCGACCTCGTTGTCGACCTCCCAGCCCTCGGCGCAGGGGGTGACGTGGAAGCGTGCGACCGGGTCGCCAAGCTCGACGCCGGCCTGCTGGGCGAAAGCCAGCCCGCGCGCCATCAGCTCGATGCGCCGAGCCCGCTCCCCCACGGCGGCGAGGGGCTCGATGAGGCGTCGGGCGCCGTCCAGGGCGCGCTCGGCCAGGGTGTCGGTGGAGTCGGTGTTCTGTTCGGTGTTCATGGATCCTCCTGAGATCGGTTCTGTGCTGGATGGACGCGCTGCGGTCAGGACCGCAGGTGGTTCTCGCGGAACCACAGATCCTGCTCGGTCTGACGCAGGATCTCGATCAGGAGGTCCTCGGTGGCCGGGTCGACCACCGACACAGAGGGGATGGCGTCCCGAAGCCCGCGGCGGCCAGCCGGATGGTGCCGTTCGCGGCGCCCCCCAGGGCACCCACGCGCTCGGCCAGCAGGTCGGCGTGCCGGTTGAGGTGGGCGGCGACCTCGTCGAAGAGCTGATGGCGGGCGAAGAACCAGGGGCCACGAACGTTCCGGTGGGCCTGCTGGATCGGACTCCGGAGGTCGATGGCGGTGGCGAGCCCGGTGTTCAACATCGTGATGATTCGGGCGCGCTGGTCCTTGTCGATGTGGATGAGCGTCTCGTTGACCTTGTTGATAAATGCCTCCGGGAATTGAGGAAGGCTCGGCCCGGGCCCCATCGCCCGGCCGACGTGGCGGGTGGAACCGCCGTCATTACAATTGTAACGCATGAGACCGGGATGTCAAACGCTTCGAAAGCAACACGCCCCCGGAGGGTGACCCCGGGGGCGCGCATCAGGCACAGAGAATCAGGGATCCATGCGGATCTTGATCTCGCGGGACTGGGCCGCGTAGATGACCCCGCCCTCGCCGAAGCCGGCGTCCAGGCTGCCGCTGCGCTTGCGCATGATGGTGATGGTGGCGTCGCAGGCCTGGTCGGCGGTGCCGTCGGGGGACTCGATGGTGCCGGCCTCGACCACGTAGGTGCCGGGGTCGCCCTCGATCGGCACGGACAGGTCGATGAAGCAGTCGCCGTGGACCTTCAGCTCCATGTCGTCCGCGGAGCCGGAGGGCTCCCAGGTGATGGTGATGTCGTCGGCGGTGCGGGAGGCGGTGCTGTCCTCGGCGGGGCCGGTGGCGTTGAAGGGCTCGGGCAGGACCGCGGTGCTGGCGGGGGCGCCGTCGTCGATGGTGCGGGTGAACGCGAAGGTGAACTCGGTGCCCGCGGCGTCCTCGTCGAGATCGGCGGTGTAGGAGTAGATGTCGCCCAGGTTCTGCTCGGACATGGCCACGGCCTCGCCGCCGTCGGCGCTGACGCTCAGGTCGTCGTCGCCGGTGAGCTGGACGAAGGTGTTGGAGGTCGCGCCGCCGCTGCGCAGGATGGCCTGGGCCCGGGCGCCGTCGCCGTCGGTGATGACCGTGAGGTCCGCGTAGATGCCGCTGGTCAGGATGTCCTGCGACTCGATGGACTCGCAGCCGACCAGGGCGGGGAAGATCAGGATGGGGATGAGGGCCAAGCGGGTGGTGGTGTTCACGTCGTCTCCTCTGGGGGGCGCGTCGGGCGCCGTTCGTCCTTATGGACACCTGTACTGACGGATAGTGGAAAGAATTTCTTCGGTCAAGCCCCCGAGGCGTGATCCGGTGACGGCGATCATCCAGGAGGGAGCCCGGCCTTCGGCCCGCCCGGCGACGCCCCGGACAGAAAATCCCCGACGGGTGTCGAAACGCCGGCCCCGGCCACGACGATAGGGTGAACCGACCCCGAGCGGGGTCATTCAAGGAGCAACGATGAAGGTCGTGATGATGATCCTGGAAGCGCCCGAGTTGATCGCCAGCCGCGGAGGCCCCGCCGGGCAGGCCTACTTCGACGCGTGGAAGGCCTACGGCGGCGTGGTGGCCGGCAAGCTGGTGGGCGGCAACGTGCTCGCCGGCCCCGACCAGGGGGTGACCCTGCGCGTCCGCGACGGCCAGCGCCAGATCCAGGACGGGCCCTACGCCGACAGCAAGGAGGCGCTCGGCGGCTACATGGTGTTCGAGGTCGAGAGCATGGACGAGGCCCTGGAGCTGGCCGCGGCCTGCCCGGCGGTGGCGGAGGGCGCGGTGGAGCTGCGCCCGGTCATCGCCATGCCCGGCCCGGGATGACCGACGCGCGCGAGAGCGTGGAGCTGGCCGCCCGTGCCTCGTACGGGCGGCTGCTCGCCTGGCTGACCTCGCGCTGCGGCAGCATCGAGCTGGCCGAGGACGCCCTGGGCAACGCCCTGGCCGAGGCGCTCACGCGCTGGCCCGAGGCCGGGGTGCCCCGGAACCCCGAGGCCTGGCTGCTCACCGTGGCGCGGCGTCGCCTCGTGGACGAGACCCGCCGCCGCGTCCGCCACGAGGATCAAGAGGACCGCCTCAAGCACGAGGCGCAGCTCCGCCTGCACGTCGAGGCCGCCGAGGCCAGCGAGGTGCCCCTGCGCGACGGCCTGCCCGAGCGGCGCCTGGAGCTGATGTTCCTGTGCGCCCACCCGGACATCCCTTCGGCGATGCGCACGCCCCTGATGCTCCAGACCGTGCTGGGGCTGAACGCGCAGCAGATCGGCTCCGCCATGCTCGTGGCGCCCTCCACGATGGGGCAGCGGCTGGTGCGGGTGAAGCGCCGCATCGTGGAGCAGGGCATCCCCTTCGAGGTGCCCGGGTCGGAGGCGCTGCCCGAGCGGGCCGGGTACGTCCTGGACGCCATCTACGCGGCCTACGGCGCGGGCTGGGACAGCGCGCCGGAGCTGGGCGGGGGGGAGCACGGGCTCGCTGGCGAGGCGATCTGGCTGGCGGGGCTGCTGGTGCGGCTCCTGCCGGAGCTGGCCGAGGCCAAGGGGCTCTACGCCCTGCTGTGCCACTGCGAGGCGCGGCGGCCGGCGCGTCGGACGCCGGAGGGCGCCTTCGTCCCCCTCGAGGCGCAGGACACCGCGCTCTGGGACCCGGCGCTGCGGATGGAGGGGGAGCGCGCGCTGTGGCTGGCCGCGCAGCAGCGCCAGATGGGCCGCTACCAGAACGAGGCGGCGATCCACTCCCACCACGCCCACCGGGCGCGCACCGGGACCACCGACTGGCGGGCCATCCACGGCGCGTACCGCGCGCTGGTGGGCCGCTTCCCCACCCAGGGCGCGCAGATCGGCTACGCGGCCAGCTTCGGGCGCCTGGGGGACCCGGAGGCGGGCCTCGCGGTGCTCGACGGCCTCGACCCCGACACCTGCGCGCGGCACCAGCCGTACTGGGCGGTGCGGTCCTGGCTGCTGGGTCAGGCCGGGCGGCTGGCGGAGGCCGACGCCGCCTACGCCCGCGCGATCGGCCTGTGTACGGATCCCGCCGTGCGGGCCTGGTTGACCGGGCAGCGCCAGGCGCTCAGGGGCACTCCGCCGCCACGCTGTAGGTGATCTCCACCGACTGCCCCGCGACCATCTCGTCGACGACCACGGCGTTCAGGCCCGCCTCGTAGTGGAAGCCGCCGCTCAAGGGGGCGCCGTCCACGGACACGGCGATGGAGGAGGGCACCGGGGTCTCGGAGAGCGCGAAGGTCCAGGCCAGATCCACGGTGGCCTCGGCCAGGGCCAGGGCGTAGTCGGCCCAGTTCCCCGCGCAGATCGACAGCAGCTCGCCGCCGGTGGCCTCGACGGCCTCGCGGTAGTTGTCGGCGCCCTCGTTGCAGTCCTCGGTGTCCAGCACGCCCGAGATCTTCAGGAGGGACGGGTCCTCCACCGACGCGCCGAAGCGGTCCACGAAGAAGTCCCACGTCCACGCCGAGGCGTGCTCCTCGCTGCGCTCGGGCTCGTCGGACACCACGATGACGTGCATCCGGGCGCCCTCCCGGCGCCAGCCCTCGTTGCAGTAGCCCCAGTCGATCTGCAGCAGGGCGCGATCGACGATGGAGAACAGGGCCTCGTCGTCGGAGATCTCGCGGTCCTCGCCCATGGTGACCGCCTCGGCGAACAGGGTGGCGCCGTCGGCGGTGCTGTTGCGGATGACGCCGTTGTTGAAGCAGCCGTGGTCGTAGGTCACCACGCCGACGCGCCAGCCGGTGGTGGTCTCCCGCAGGGTGTCGATGAAGGTGGAGAAGTTCTCGGCCAGGCGCTCGGCGTCGTCGTCCATCGAGCCGGACTGGTCCACCGCGAAGAGGATGTCGACCGGGGGGTTCTCCTCGGAGGTGAAGTCCTCGGTGCGGGTGTCGGTGGGCAGGCCCTCGCCGGACTGGCTGGCGGTGACCGCGGTGCGCGGGTCGTTGGAGGTGACCACCAGCTCGCCGGTGCTCGCCCCGGCCACCCCGGGCAGGTACTCCACGGTGATCGTCGTGTAGGCCCCGGTCACCAGCGTCACCGGCAGCGACGGCGCCTCCACCACGCTGAACTGCCCGTCGCCGCCCTGGTGGCTCCAGCCGTCGATGACCAGGTCGGAGACGCCCACGTTCTGGAGGGTGAGGTCCACGGTGTCGCCGCAGGGGATCTCGCGCTGGCCGAAGTCGTGGACCTCGGGGGTGATGACGAGCCAGGGGGTGTTGCCGACGCCGAGCAGGTCGACCCGGGCCTCGGGCTCGGTGTCGTCGTTGGAGACCACGGTGACGGCGCCCTGCTGCTCGCCCACCTCCCGTGGGGTGAAGGCGACCTCGATCTCCACGGCGGCCTCGGGGTCGAGGTTGAACGCCCGCTCCTCGGTCACCAGGCGGAACGCCTCGCTGCCCTCCAGCACCAGGTCGTCGACCTGCAACAGCCCGGTGCCGACGTTGCGGATGGTGAACGAGAGCCGGCGCTCCTCGCCGCTGTCGGCGCTGCGGAAGTCCAGCAGGCGCGGATCGACGTCGATGGCGGGCTCGGCGTCTCCCCAGTTGTCCGCACGCAGGTGCAGCCCGTAGTCGGAGCAGCCGGTCAGCGTGAGGGCGAGCAGCGCGATCATCGGGGGCCTCCCAGGTGCATGCGGTAGCCGACGGTGACGTTGAGGCTGAGGCCGCTGGCCTCGCCGTTGAGCACGCCGTCGAAGCGGGCGCCGGACCCGCCGAGGTGGACGAGGACCTGCCCGCGGGGGGCGCGGACCGAGACGCCCGGCGCGGCGAGCCAGCCCACCCGGATCGCGCGCTCCTCGGTGCGGCCCAGGTCGGTGCCGGACACGCTGCTGTCGACCACGGTCTGGAGCCAGTAGAGCTGGGGCGCGACCCACAGCTCCGGGCTGAGGAAGGCGCCGCCGTCGAAGGCGCGCACGCTCAGGCCGACGTTCACCAGGAGCTGGCGTTGGACCAGGGTGTAGCCGAAGGGCTCGGGGAGTCGCTCGTCGGTGCCGGTGCCCTCGTAGCGGGGGGCGGTCCAGCCGACGGTGGCCACCGGGCGCAGCCGCCCGCCCCAGAAGGGCAGCTCGGTGGAGGCCTCCAGGCGGATCAGCGCGCCGACCCCCAGCGGGGTGAGGGGGTGGATGGCGCCGCCGAGGTGCGCGGCGACGGCGGGGCGCAGGGCGGGCTCGTACTCCGGCTCGGGCTCCGGCTCGACCGGGGCCTCGAAGTCGCCCAGCTCGCGCTCGTCGTCGGGGACCTCCTCGTCCCCGGACGGGTCGTCCTGGGCCAGGGCGGGCAGGGGAGCCAGGAGCAGCAGCCACAGCAGGCGTCGCATGGGGCCTCCCTAGAAGTTGGTGAAGTCGGTGCTGTGGGTGGCGGCGTCGTCGTCGGTCTCGCCCCCGAGCACGAAGATGACGGCGGACTCCTGGGTGGAGCCGGCCAGGTAGCGGGCCTCGTTCATGGCCGTGCTGAGGCTGTTCCAGTTGCGCACGTCGGGGGTCGTGCTGGAGGTCAGCTCCCCGGAGACCCCGGTGACGCTGGGCTCGCCGTTGTGGCCGCCGAAGGCGTAGAGGAAGTTGCTCGCCGAGGCGAAGGCGAAGCCGCCCCGCCGCGGGGAGAGCCCGTTGATGTCCTGCCAGTCGGTCAGCCCGCCGCCGCCGAGGATGAGGCCCGCCTGGGCGTCGCCGCTGGCGGCGTTGTCGGTGAGCCCGCCGACGAAGTAGACCCAGGACTCGTCGTCGTCCACGACGGTGTGGAAGGCGGTGTCCACGGTGTAGCCGGCGCACTGCCAGCGGGGCTCGCCCAGGGTCTGGGAGGCGGCGCGCCAGTAGCCGGCCTCCTGCTCGTCGGGGCTGTAGATGGTGATGTCCAGGAACTCGATGGAGTCGAGCAGGTTGCCGTCGTCGTCGCGGCCCCCGGCGGCGTAGAGCCAGGCGCGCTCGGGGTCGGGCTGGGGGTCGTAGCCCACCGCGATGCAGGCGCCCTCGCGGGGGGTCGTCAGCGGGGCCATCGACGACCAGTTGCCCAGGCCGCCCTCGGGGATGGGGACCACCGTGGCGTCGGTGGACCCGCCGCGATCGGTGAACCGGGTGTCGCTCACGTCGGTGAGCCAGGCCAGGTCCGCGCCGCCCTCGGCGGTGCGGTAGATCCGGTAGCCCACGGCCCGGTCCACCGGCCGCCAGGTGAGCGTCGGGCGCATGCGCACGCCCAGGTCGGGGAGCTGAAGCTCCACGATCTCGCTGGGCAGGGACTCGCCGTCGGGGTTGATGTCGTCGTCCTCGGCGAACAAGGCGCTGACCCGGTACTGCCACCGCCCCGCGTCCAGGCCCTCCTGGCCGCCCCGCGAGATGGTGAGGTCCTCGAAGTAGGGCACGTCCAGGGGGTCGAGGATCTGGGCGCGGACCACGCCGTCCACCGCGCGGCTGCCGTTGTTGCCGCCGACCACGTAGATGAAGCGCCCGACCACCACCGCGTCGATGAGGGTGCGGGGGCGGTGCAGCTCGGTGGGCAGGAGCGTCCACGCCTCCATGTCGCCGTAGACGCCGATGCGGGCGACCTCGATGGAGGTCTTGGCCGAGGAGACGTCGCCCTCGTCGCCGCCCAGGGCGTAGACGTAGCGGTCCACCGAGGACACCCGGCCGGCGACCGCGGCCAGGCCGCGACGGGCCTCGACCATGTCGGTGCCGGCCTGCCAGGGGAACAGGTTCTGGGCGGGGTTGGTGATGGAGAGCGCCGAGTACACCGCCTGGGTGCCGTCGCTGTTGGTCAGGCGCAGGATGCAGACCGCGCGGTTGAACCGGCTGGCGGGCAGGCTGGCCTGGACCCGGGCGTAGCCCCAGCTGTCCACCGTGCCGGCCTCGACCTGCAGGGTGCCGTTGTCCATGCACTCGATCTCGACGCTGGGGTCGCGGAAGTCCCGGCCCCGGATGGTGACGGTCTGCCAGCCGGAGTTGGGCAGGGCGGCCGGGCTCAGGGCGTCGATGCGCGGCGGGCCCTCCAGGGTGACCTCCAGGCCGCGGCGCAGGAAGCCCAGGTTGTCATCGGGGTTGACCGCGACGACGTGGTAGCGCCCCGGGTCGAGCCCCGGCGGGATGACCGCGGTCAGGGTGTAGGCGTCCTGGTAGCTGACCCCGAGCACCTGGGTGGTGGTGGCCTCGTTCCCCGGCCCGACCAGGTAGATGCGGGGGGTCTCCTGGAAGGCGTCGCTGCCGCTGGGCAGGGGGTCGGTGGCCCGGATGGTGACCGGGGTGTGGTCGAAGGTCCAGGCGTAGGGCGGGTCCACCTCGTCGATGGCGACGGGGGCGGTCTCGCGGACGCGGAAGGTGCCGCCGACGTCGCCCTGGCACTCGCCGTCCTGGATGAAGCGCAGCTCGTAGTACGCCACCGGCGCGTCGCTGGGGATGACCGCGCGCAGGGTGGAGGGGGACGCCGCGTCCCAGCTCCACGCGACCTCCAGCTCCTCACCGGTGTTGGTGTTGACGACCCAGGCGTCGGAGATCTCGCCGGTGATGTCGGCGATGTAGGCGGTGACCTCGACGGGCACCCCACCGTAGACGACCGGGGGGTCCACGTAGAAGATGAGCGGGGCCTCGCTGACGCTCAGGGCCTCGGTGAGGGTGTCGGTGCAGCCGTCGGGGTCGGTGACGGTGACGTCGTAGAGCCCCGGGTTCATGTTGCCGACCTCGATCTCGATGGTCGAGGCGTCCAGCCAGGTCCAGGAGACCGGCGGCGCGCCGTCGACGAGCACCTCAGCGTCGGGGTCGAAGTCGTCGCCGCGGATCTGCACCGTGCCGCCGTAGCGGCAGACGGCCTCCGGGAACATCTCGGTGATGCTGGGGGGCGGTCGGACGCGGAGCTGGCCGGGCAGGGCCTCGACGCAGTCCATCGGCGGGGGGTTGGTGACGACGACGTCCACCGCGCCGAGGGGCAGGGACGTGGGGTCGAGGTCCAGCTCCAGGGTGGTGCAGACCTCGCCGGCGAGGCCGCCCGCGAGGGGGCTGCAGTCGGATGCGGCCAGCACGTCGACCGACAGCGCGGCCACGGTGACTGAGGGGTACACCCCGTCGAGGACGAGGAAGTCCTCGCCGTGGAGCAGGACCGGGTCGGTGGCGGCGTCGTGGCAGAGGTCCGACGGCTCGGCGTCGCCGAGGATGGGGCGGCCGGCGACGAGCAGGGCGTCCTCCTGACGGCCCTCGCGGCCGAACGGATCGACGGCGACGAGGTCCCAGCTCCCGTTGCTCAGGCCCAGGCCCTCGTCGATGTTCAGGGTGAGGGTGCGGCCGTCGACCCAGGAGACCCGCTCCTCGGCGACCTGCACGGCGCGGTCGGTGGTCGCCGCGCTGCCCTCGGCCAGGCCCCCGGCGGGCTCCAGGCGGAAGGTCGGCAGCACCAGGCCGGGCTCCTCGCCGAGCCCGTCGGTGACGACCGCGCCCAGGCCGTCGCCCTGGACGGTCAGCGCGATGGGGTCGGCCTGCTCGCAGAACAGGGTGGGGGTCTGGGGGTCCAGCTCCGGGGCGCCGGAGCCGCAGGCCGCGAGGGTGGCGATGAAGATCAGCACGGAGGTCATCCATCCTGGCCCGGGACGGAGCGCGCTCCTGCGCTCGACGACCGGGAGCGGCTGGCGGGTCTTGCCCATCCTGGCGGACCCGCGCGGTGCGTACGCACCCACACTCTACCCGCGCAGAGCGCTCACTCAGGGCCTCGGAACACCGATGTAAGCCGCGTTGTCAGCCGGCGGCGGCCAGGGCCGGCAGCTCGGAGAGCGACGTCAGCAGGGTCCCCCGCGGGAGCTGACGGAGATAGGCCTGCTCGTATTCAGGGGTGAAGGCGTTGACCATCAGGGCCACGCGGGCCCCCAACGCCGCGGGCAGGCACAGGTCCAGCTCGAAGATGTCGCCCACCACGAGCACGTCGCCCCAATCCACCCCGGCGGCCTGCCGCAGGGCGTCGAGCACCTCGAAGTACAGCCGACGCCGCAGCAGCACCGGGCGGGACAGCCCGGGGAGGGTCATGGCGGCGGGCAGGGCGTCGAAGCCGTCGTCGATCACGTACTTCTTCGCCCGGCCCCGCACCTGGGGTACGAGCCAGTCCTGCCCCAGGGCGCGGACCTTGGCCTGCACCGCCTCGGTGTGGCTGTTGGTGACCACCCAGGTGTCGGGGCCCTGGAGGGCCGCGAGGGCCTCGGCCGCGCCGTCCCGGAACGCGGTGGTGGTCTTGGTGTAGTTGTACTTGTAGAGGATGCCGTCGAGCAGGCGGGTGCGGTCGACCTCGCGGGGGAAGGCGCCGACGTGGTCGAAGATGCGCCGGGCGATGGGCATGATGCGCAGGTAGGGGTCGACGACCGCGGGCGCAACGATGTGCCCGTTGTAGAGCCAGCCGTAGGCGTCGGGATCGGCGGCCACCTCGGCGCTGAACCGGGCGGCCAGCGCGCGCACCTCGGCGGGGTCGAGCCCGGTGAGGGTGGCGATGTCGTCGAGGTAGCCCTCGGTGAAGGGCAGCCCCTCCTGCTCGGCGTCGGTCATCGTGCCGTCGAAGTCCAGGATCAGCAGGGTCGACATGAGGGCCTCCGGGCGCGCGGGGGGTTGTGCTAACACGCCGCGCCCTGCGATACCCTTGCGGGGTACGCCAGCCACAGGAGCATCCGTGGACTTCGACACCGAGGTGCTGGTCGTGGGGGCCGGCCCGACCGGCCTGGTGCTGGCCGCGCGCCTCGCGGCGTTCGGCGTCCGATGCCGGATCATCGACATGGAGCCCGAGCGCTCGCCGTACTCCCGGGCGCTGGTGGTCCAGCCCCGCAGCCTGGAGCAGCTCGCCCCGATGGGCGTGTGCGAGGCGCTGACCGCCGAGGGGCGGGGGGTGCGGGAGGTCCGCATCTTCGTCCACCGCGAGGAGGCCGTGCGCCTGGGCATCGGGGACATCGGCGTGGACGACACCGCCTGGGCGCGGCCCCTGTTCGTCAGCCAGGCGGTCACCGAGCGGGTGCTGGACGCGCACCTGGAGGGCCTCGGGCTTACGGTGGAGCGGCCGCTCGCCCTGCTCGGCGCGACCCAGGACGCCGACGGCGTCACCGCGACGATCGCCGGCCCGGACGGCACGTTCGAGCTGCGCTGCCGCTGGCTGGTGGGCTGCGATGGGGCCCACAGCGTGGTGCGGAAGGAGGCGGGCCTGCGCTTTGACGGCGACGCCTACCCCCAGGACTTCATCCTGGCGGACCTCCGGGTGGACTGGGACATCCCCGAGGACGTGCTGAACCTGTTCCTGCGGCGGGACGGCATCTTCGCGGTGTTCCCGGCCTTCGAGGCGCACACGCTGCGGCTGATCGCGTCGCGCTCAGGGGACGTCGAGGCCGACCCGGCGCCGCCCACCCTCGAGGAGTTCCAGGCCATCGCCGACGAGGTGAGCCCGGTGCCCATGCGGCTGAGCGACCCGGTGTGGCTGGCGCGGTTCCGCCTGCACCACCGGGGGGTGGACCGCTACCGGGTGGGGCGCATGTTCGTGGCGGGCGACGCGGCCCACATCCACAGCCCCGCTGGCGGCCAGGGCATGAACACCGGCATCCAGGACGCGGTGAACCTGGCCTGGAAGCTGGCGATGGTCTCGCGGGGGCGCTGCGACGAGGGGCTGCTGGACAGCTACCACGCCGAGCGCTTCCCGGTCGGGCAGCGGCTGCTGAACTTCACCGACCGGCTGTTCCGGCTGGGGTCAAGCTCCAACAGCCTGATCGCGGCGCTGCGCAGCTTCCTGGTGCCCCGGCTGGCGCCGGTGATGCTGGACGACCGGGCGCGGCGGGCCACGGCGTTCCGCTTCGTGTCCCAGCTCGGGATCCGGTACCGCAAGAGCCCCATCGTCACGCCCTACGAGGGCGACGCCAGCGCCGCGTTCCGCGCCGGCCCCAGGGCGGGGGACCGGGCGCCGGACGGCGCGCTGAAGGACCCGGACACCGGCCGCGACGCCACGCTGCACGGGCGCTTCGACGGGCTCGCCCACGAGTGGCTCCTGTTCACCGGGCGCGACACCGCCGCGTCGGCTGTCGAGAAGGCCGACCGCCAGCTCGCCTCGGTGGTCCAGCGCTTCGGCGGGCTGGTGCGGTCCCACGTCATCCTGGGGCGGCTGCGCACGGATCACCGCGTCGAAGCCCTGTTCGACGAGCGGGGCGACGTGCACGCCCGCTACGGCATGGACGGGCCGGGCATGGTGCTGGTGCGGCCGGACGGGTACATCGCGACCCGCTGCCCCGGGCTGGAGACCTGGCCCATCGAGCGGGTGCTGGAAGGGTTGTTCCGTTAGTCGCTGTCCGTCGCCGCCAGCACGGCCAGCGTGCCGTCCGGCCGGGCGCAGGCCAGCCACAGATCCCAGCCCACCTGGTCGAACCAGGGGGTGTCGGGGTCGAGCTGGACCCACTGGCAGGCCCGGATGGCTGGCGCCGCCTCCTGGGGAAGCCCCCCGGGAGCGTCGGCCAGGGCGGCGGCGGAGCGCCAGGCCAGCAGCCGACCCTCGGCCCCCTCCACCCCCCGACCGTAGGCGCCGCCCGAGCTGGCGGCGCTGAACAGCTCGGCGAGCACCACGTCCACGGTGACCCGCTGCCCGGCGAGGGGCGGGCCGCCGCTCGCGCAGGGCAGGCGCAGGGCGGGCAGGGCCCGGAGAGGGTCCGCCCCGTAGATCTCATGGACGCTGACGTCCACCCGGCCATTCGAGGCGCTGTGCCAGCGGGCGACCGCGGCGGCGGCGTCGCCCAGGGGTTCGTCCAGCTCCTCGGGGTGGAGGCCGTCGGGGGGCGCGGGCAGGGTGGAGGGGGCCTCGGGGCCCTTGGGGGCCGGCAGGGAGCGGCCCCGGGCGGAGAGACGGGGCAGTCGGCTGGCGAGGCGGTCCTCCTCGGTCAGGAGCCCCAGGGGCAGCTCGGCGAGCACGCGGTCCTGGGCGGCGAGGCGCTCCCGCAGCGCGACCAGGGCGCGGAGCCGCCCCAGGCGCTGCCCCCGCAGCACGCACTCCTGGAGCCAGCGGGCGAGCAGGTCGGCGTCCAGGCCAGCGGCCTCGGCCTGGAGCAGGGCGTTCACCGGGTGGGCGTCGGCCAGGCGCGCGGCGACCTCGGCCCGCCAGCGCCCCGGGCGCAGCGGGCTGTCCAGCGCCAGGATCGCCCCCAGGGCGTCGAGCGCGGCGGGGGCGCGGTGGGCGCAGAGGATGCGGAGGCTGTGGCCGAGCAGCGCCCCTCGCGCCCAGGCCGGGGTCTCGGCGTCCGCGAGCGCGGCGACGAGGTCCACGAGCCCGGACGGGGGCTGCTCCCGGCCGTAGCGATCGAGGGTGTCGAAGGCGGCGTTGAGGTCTGCCCCGGGCGGCCAGGCCAGCAGGGCGCGGAGGCCGGCGTCCAAGCGCGATCAGGCCGGCAGGAACCGGTAGAGCACCTCGGCGGCGCAGGCGGGCTTGTCCTCGCCCTCGATCTCGATGCGGGTGTGGAAGGACACCTGGAGCCAGCCCTTGCCCTTCTCGGTGACCTCGCCCATGTCCACGGCCAGGCGGAAGCTCTTCCCGGCGGTGAGCGGGCTGGGGAAACGCAGCTTCTCGGCGCCGTAGTTGATGATCATCTTGAAGCCGTCCAGCTCCAGGAGCTGGAAGAACTTGCCCCCGATCAGCGACATCGTGAGGTAGCCGTGGGCCAGCGGCGCGCCGAAGGGGGACTCCTTCGCGATGCGCTCCCGATCGACGTGGATCCACTGGTGGTCGTCGGTGGCGTCGGCGAAGGCCAGGATGCGCTCGAAGGTCATGGGCTCCCAGTCGGTGGCGCCCAGGGGCTGGTTCGCGTGGGCGCGCAGGCCCTCGGCGCCGGTGATCTTGAGGGGCATGTTCGGCTCCTTGGAGGTTGGTCGGGGAGCCCCTTTTTAGCCCGCTGCCCCGCCTGCGCACAGTGGTCTTCCGGCCGCCTCCGGACTACCGTCGCGCCCATGTCCGACCCGAAGCCCCACATCCTGGTCGTCGAGGACGACGTGGGCCTGGCCGCGAGCCTGGTGAAGGGCCTCAAGGCCGCGGGCTTCCGGGTGACCCTGGCCAACCGGGGCGACACCGCCGCCGAGGCCTTCGAGCGCGACCCGCCCGACCTGGTGGTCCTGGACCTGATGCTGCCCGGCCGCAGCGGGGTGTCGCTGCTGGAGGCCTGGCGCGGCACCTCCAGCGTCCCCGTCATCGTGCTCACCGCCCGGCGGGAGTTGGACGACCGGCTGCGCTGCTTCCAGCTCGGCGCCGAGGACTTCATGCCCAAGCCCTTCTGGATGGAGGAGCTGCTGGCCCGGGTGCGCGCCCGCCTGCGGCAGCGGGAGGACGCGCCCCGGCGGGTGCTCACCTGGGCGGACGTGGCGCTGGACCTCGACGCCCGGCGGGTGCTGCGCGGCGAGGAGGACCTGGGGCTCACCCGCAAGGAGCTGGACGTGCTCGCCTGGCTGGCGGAGCGCCCCGGACGCGCCGTCAGCCGAGGCCAGCTCGCCGAGGGGGCCCTGGGCGACCCGGGGTTGAACCACCGCACCGTGGACGGCCACATCACCCGGATCCGCAGCAAGCTGGGGGAGGTCGCCGGCGCCCACATCTTCACGGTGTGGGGGGTGGGCTACCGCTTCGAGGAGGCGCTGTGACCCGGCTGCGCAGCTCCCTGCGGGTGCGCATGCTCGCGGTGGGCGCGGCGTGCCTGGGGCTGGGGGTGACCCTGTTCCTGGGCATGGTGGTCGAGAGCACCCGGGGCCTGCTGGCCGGCATCGTGCACCGCTTCGTGGAGCAGCTCTACATCCACCAGGACGGCCTGGGCTGCCCCGCGGACCCCTCCCGCTGGGCGCTGGAGATGGCCGACGGGGCCCGCATGGACGCCTACGACGTCCACACCCTGCGCTCGGAGAACCCTGCTGCGGAGCCGCTCACGGACGTGGAGATCGAGGCCCTCCAGGGAGACGCGCGCTACTACCTCTCCCGCTACCCGGTCGTCCGAGGGGAGGGGCGGCTCTTGATGGTGGTGGCGCCGGAGGGGCCGTGCAGCCTGCTCCGGCTGAGCTGGTGGCCCTCCAAGGCCGACCGCCTGGGGCGGCTGGGGGGCATGGGGGCGATGGTCCTGGGCGCGATGCTGGGGGCGGTCGTGCTGGGCTTCATCTGGGTGGTGCGCCCGCTGCTCCAGCGCATCGACACCCTGGCGGGGCTGGCCCGGGAGGTGGGCACGGAGGGGCCGCTGCCCTGGCCCGAGGCGCCCCGGGACGAGCTGGGCGTGGTCGCGCAGGCCCTGGAGCAGGCCCACGGCCGCATCCGGGCGGACACCGAGGCCCTGGCCTCCCGGAACGAGGCGCTGCGGCGGCACATCGCGGACGTGTCCCATGATCTGCGGACGCCCATCGCCTCGCTGCAGCTCGCCCTGGAGCAGCTCCGCGGCCAGCAGCCGGAGGTCCCCGAGGCGCTGGCCCAGGCCCTGGCCGACGCGGTGTACCTGGAGACCCTCACCGACAACCTCTCCCTGGCGGTGACCCTGCGGGAGGGGCTGGAGCGGGCCGGGCGGGGGCAGGCTGAGCTGGGCGCGCTGGTGGAGCGGGTCGGGGGGCGGCTGCGGCTCTTGGCGGCGGCGAAGGGCGTCGCCTTGGAGGTCTCCCGCCCGGACGGCCCGGTCGCGGTGGACGCCGACCCGGTGATGGTGGAGCGGGCCCTGGGCAACCTCGTCCACAACGCGGTGCGCTACGGCGCGCCCGGGGGCCACGTCGCGGTGGTGCTGGAGCGCGTCGGGGCGGGGTTCTCGCTGCGGGTGCTGGACGACGGGCCCGGCGTGCCGCCCGAGGCCCTGCCCCGGCTCACCGATCGGGCCTGGCGCGGCGGGGACGCGCGGCAGCGGGACGCGACCGGGCAGGGGCTGGGCCTGGCCATCACCGCTGAGGTCTGCGCCCAGGCGGGGTTCACATTGCGCTTCTCCGCGCTGGAGCCCCGGGGCCTGCAGGCGGAGATCACCGGGTCCACGGCGGGCGTCCCGGGATAGAGGGCATTGCGGAGGCCCGCCTGTGGATCTGCCCGACCTGGAACAGCTCACCCAGCTCACCCACGCCGTGCCGCGCGGGGTCGCGGTGGCCCTCGGTGGGCTGCTGGCGGTGGCCGGCGCGCGGCTCTACCCCGTGGCGATCATGGCGCCGGGCTTCGCCGCAGGCATCGGGGCGGCGGTGCTGCTGCCCGTGGAGATGCCCCCGGAGGCCCGCGCGGTGTTGGCCGTGGTGCTGGGGGGCATCGGGGCGCTCATCTGCCGCACGGTCGAGCGCATGGCGATCTGGGGGCTGGGCGCCATCATCACCGGGGGGGCCACGGTCGCGGCCTGGCCGGTGGTCATGGGGCAGCCCGCGCCCTGGTGGGGGGCCGCGGTGGGGGCGGCGGCAGGGCTGCTGCTCTTCCCGGCGCTGTTCAAGGTGGCCCTCAAGCCGGTGACCGCGCTGGCGGGGGCCTTCATCGTGGCCAACGCGCTGGACCAGGGGCAGAACCTCTGGCTCATCGGCGGGGTCGCGGTGGTGGGGCTGCTCGTGCAGCTCGGGGTGGGGGGCTCCAAAGACGACGACGAAGACGAGTGATCGCCCTCCTGCTGGCGCTGAGCGGCTGCGCCCCCCCCGGGGTGGGCCCGCCCCCGGTGCCCCTGGCCGCCGATCAGCGCTTCGAGGCCGGCGGCATCCTCACCGGCGGCTCGATGGTGCCCTACTCCGAGGACCTGCGCTGCCAGTACTTCCTCCAGGCCTGCGCGGGCCTGAGCGCCCAGGCGTATGGCTACCGGGCGTTCTTCGACCACCGGCTGGACGTGGGGCTGACCGCGTTCGGGGGCAACACCAGCGGCTTCGGGGCGGGGGGCTTCCTGCGCCTGTGGTACCTGGACGAGCCGGACTTCCGGCTGGGGGGTGAGCTGCACGCCGGGCTGTTCTGGGCCTCGGCGGGGGTGCCGGTGGCGAAGCAGGTGCGGCCGGGCTGGTGGCTCTACGCCAGCCCCAGCGTGGGCGTGCGCTACATCGGGCTGCTGCGATTGCCGGTAGGGGTGTCCTGGCAGCCGAACGAGCGCCTGCTGTTCTCGATGGAGCTGGGGGCGAGCTGGGACCCGTGGGGGCTGTTCCAGGACCCCGAGGCGGTGTTCGTGTTCGGGAGCTTCACGGGGGCGTATCGGTTCCGGGGGCGTTCGGGAGTTGACGGATTGCCTATCGACGAGTAAACCTGTCCGCATGCTTCGCCGCAGCTACACCGCCACCGACCTGGCGCGCTTCGATGAGGACGCGCGGGCCCAGCTCATCGACGGTGTGCTCGTCTTCGAGGAGTCCCGACCTGTTGTCCTCGGTGCAGTGCAGGCGGCGCTCGCGTATGGCCTTGCTGGCCCCTACCACCTCGGCCTCAATGGCCCCGGCGGCTGGTGGATCTTCACCGAGACGGACATCATCCTGGCCTCGGACCAGGCCTACCGCCCGGATCTCTGCGGGGTGCTCCGCGAGCGCATGCCGGTCTTCCAGGACCGCCCCCAGCTCGACCTGCGGCCGGATTGGGTCTGCGAGATCCTCTCCCCGACCTCCGTGAAGCACGACCTCGTCGCCAAGCGCCGGGGCTATCACCGCGCCGCGGTGCCCTGGTACTGGCTGGCCGACCCGGCGAACGCCACGCTCACCGCGCTGCGCTGGGAGCCCGCGGGCTACGTGCTCCACGCGGTCGCGACCCTGCTGGAGACCGCCTACCTGCCGCCCTTCGAGGCCGCCGCGCTGCCCATGCAGGCCATCTTCCCGGTGCCCGCGGGCCGCACCCCGCAGGACTTCATCCAAGAGGAGTGATCCTCCGCGACGCCGAAGCCATCGGCATCACGGAAGACGACCCTGCTACCGCGCGCGCGGCCGGAACCGCACGACGACCCCGCCCGGCGGCGGTCCCACCGAGAGGCCACCCTCGGGCTCCAGGGGCCTGGGGTTGACCAGCTCGACGTCGAACCGGGACAGGAGGCCGTCGAGCACCGAGTAGGCGATGCCCATGAACAGGTGCCGACCGATGCAGCGGCCAGGGCCCACCCCGAAGGGCAGCATCTGGTAGTTCATCTCCATCTCCCGGGCCTTTGCCCAGACCCGCCGGCCGCGCTCGGCCATGGGCAGGTCGTCAGGGATGCCCTCGAAGAAGCGCTCGGGGCGGAACGCCTCGGGGTCGGGGTACAGCTCGGGGTCCATGTGGACGCCGATGATGGAGCAGGTGAGCAGGGTGTCCTTGGGGTAGCGGAAGCCCCCGATGCCGGTCTCGGGGTCCGGCGGGATCTCGCCGGCCTGGAGCGCGGTCTTGTAGATGTAGGGGGTGGGGGGGTAGCGCCGGGTCAGCTCGGTGAGCAGCGCGATCATCCACGGGCGGCCGGGGAAGTCGTCCGGGGTGATGCGGGTTCTGGGGGTGGCTCCGACCAATGACATCCTCCGGGAGTACCGGGACTGGCTCTGGCAGCGGGAGCAGACCGCGACGGCCTGGAGGCGAGCACCACTGAACGGCCCCATCTCCGGTCGCACCTGGCAGGGCTTCTACTCGGCGCTGGAAGGTGGCGCGTCCTGGGCGCGCCATGTGGGATGGGGCTACGTCGCCAACCCGGCCGGGGGCTTCCAGGCGATGTGGTGGGGCTTCTACCCGGTGGAGGGAGGCGAGCTCTACCTCCAACTCCAGCAGCGGACCCTGGCCGTGCGGGTCGTGGTGCCGGACAAGGGCCGCCGCCGGGCGCTTCGGAACGGCTGGAGTCAGAGGGTGCTCTCGGCGGCCGCCGATGCGGGGTGGGGCCTGCGTCGCCCGAAGCACTTCGGCTCCGGGCTGTACATGGCCGTCGCGGTGTGGCCGGACTGGTGGGTCGTCGGGGAGGACGGGCTGGTGGACCTCCCGGGGACGCTGGCGCGGCTGGAGGCGTTGGATGCGTGGGTGCGGCGGTTGGCGGATCAGGGGTCCTCGTCCTCGGGGACGTAGCGGCGTCGATGGGCATAGCTGAACGGCCGACCGCCGACGTGATGGTGCCTGCGTCTCGGAGCTTCCGGGTCGTCGCGTGGAGGGGCCTCATCACCTCGGCTTGAGCCCCCATCCCTGCGATAACACCGTCCCTATCGCCCTCATCGACGACGCGCCTGCAACTCACCCCACCAGCACGCCCACTAACGCCGCCCCGTCCGCTCCGCCGACGCTGGCCGCCTCGGCCGCCCGCGCCGCATCCCGCAGGCCCTCCACGAGCCCGCCGTCCTCGAAGAGCCGCCCATAGAGCGCCTTGGTCGCCGCGACCGCCGCGGTCCGCCGGATCAGCATCTGGCTCCCGATGACCGGCACCCCCGCGCGCCGGGCCAGGGTGGCCGTCAGCGGGCCAAATGCCCCGTCGTCCCGGTGGGGGGACTGGCAGGCGAACAGGGACACCAGGGCCGGGGCCGGCGCGTCGGCCAGCGCGGCGCCCAGGGCGTCGGCGTGGGTGGCTTGCTCTCGGCCCGCGGCCCCCAGGAGCACGCCCCCGAGTCCCCGCTCCACCTGGCAGCCGTGGGCGACGAGGTGGAGCACCCGCGCGGGGCGGCCGGCCTGGTGCAGCGCGGTGAGCTTGTGGGTGAGCCGCTCCGGCGTCGCGTCAGGGAGCAGCTCCACCGCGCCGTCGGGCAGGGCCGCGCGGATGGCGCGCTCGTGGAGCTGCGCGTCCACGTCGCCACGAGGCTCGGCCCAGGCCAGGAGCACGCAGGGGGCCGGGCCCTGCGCGGGGGGGCGGTGGACCGCCTCGGCGACCTCTCGAAGCACCGCGCCCTGGGGCGTCAGGCGCCACGGGCGGGTGTGGACGCCCGGCTCGGGGGGGAGCACGGTCAACTCCCAGGGCAGCTCCTGCACCGCGTCGGCGTTGGGGTGGGAGCGGATCAGCAGGGTGTCCACCTGGGCCTCGGCCATGCGCCCCCGGAGCACCGGGTCGACCCCACCGCCCATGCGCCGGCCCATCTCCAGGCGGCTCTGCGCCGGGCGCAGGTCTGCGGACAGGTGCGGGAGGCGGGCCATGAACGCGAGCAGGGCGTCGTTGGGGCCGGGCGCGGTGAAGACCTGGGGCGTGGCCTGGTTGGGCCGAGGGTGGAGCTGCGCCTGGTGCGGGTGGCGGTCCGCGCCCCGATCGAAGTGCAGGAACGCCAGCCGCGCCCAACGCGGGCCGGGCCGGAGCCGGACATCCCACCAGGGGCTGCGGACCGCGTCCAGCCCCTCGGCCAGGGTGGGCCACAGCTCCCGGATGAGGGCGATGAGGGGCTGGAGGTCGCTGCGGAAGGGGGCCACCAGGGCCTGGGCGCGGGCTAGTCGGGACGTGGCGCCCTCGGGCAGGGCGCCAGCGAGCCCCGCCCTCGCCGCCAGGCGGTCCTGCGCTGACCACGGCAGGCGGCTGAGGCGGTCGATCAACTCCTGGGCGTTCACGCGGGGTCCCGAGGGTGGCTTGGGGACATGAAGCATAATGCCCTCCTCGGAGACGCAATGGGAGACCGTCGGATGCGGGAGGCGTTGAAGGACATCGAGGCGACGCTGCTGGTCCTGGACCTGGGCGTGTTCCACCGGGTCTGCGCGGCGACGCCGGACGTCCGGCCCGAGGACCTCCCTGGTGGGACTGCGGGCCCCAGACTTCGGGTCATGACCTACATGGAGCATGTGCAGGCCTTTTGCTCTCCCCGGTCAGCCGCGACGCGCATGGCCAAGGCGCTCCGAGACAACGGCGTGCCGCTCTCCCCGAGGCTCGTGGCCCTGCTGGACGACGCGCCGCAGCTCGTGCCGGCCCCCGTGGAGCCCCTGCCCCGCGCGCCAGCCGCGGCGTCCGCCGGCTATCGCGAGGTCTTCTTCGAGGCCCTGGGCCTGGACCGCTCCCACCAGCGAGAGCGCTTGCGCAAGACCTTCGAGCGCAGCACCGACGCCATCCTCCTGGCCTGCGGGGACGGGCGGCAGCACGTCGACCTCTTCGCCCAGTGGGCGGTCCGCTGGGCCCGCAGCACGCGCAAGGTCCGCCCGATCGTCGTGCCCTGGACCCGGGGGCACGAGCGGCCAGAGAGCGAGTACGGCTGGCAGAGCCTGCTGGCCACCGCCCTGGGCCAGGGGGACGCGGCCGAGGCCCTGCAGGCCGCCGCCCAGGTCGCGCCGCTGCTCATCGAGGTCCACGGCCACCCCCTGGCCGAGGTCCAGCTCACGGACATCGACCGCGAGGCGCTCGCGGCGTTCCTGGCCTCCATCCCCGAGCTCGCCGGGCCGGCCGCCGCCCGGCACCCGATCGTCGCGCTGGTCTGCGTGGAGACCGAGGATCCGGCCTCGCCCAAGCCGGCCTGGCTCATCGATCCGTTGGTCGAGGCGCCGCTCGGCAGCTTCTCCTTCGTGCGCCTGCGCCCCCTCAGGACGCCCACGCTGGAGGACGTGGAGGACTTCCTCGACGACCACAGCCCGCCGCCCCCCGCGCAGGTCCGCGAGGAGATCCTGGGCTTCGTCGAGAAGCACCTGTCCCGCGACGCCGACTTCTACAACCTCGCTCGCCTGCTCCAGCGGGAGCTGAGCAGCCTCTGAGGAGCCCCCGTGCCCGACCGTCTGCCCCAGGACTTCGCCTACACCGGCAAGGGGGGCCACCGCTACTACCCCAGCCCCGCCCTGCTGGGCGCGGCCAACGCCGCCCTGGTGTTGGGCGCCCCCCTGCTGCTCACCGGCGAGGCCGGCTGCGGCAAGACCGACTTCGCCTACGCCGCCGCCAGCTACCTCGGGCAGGGGCCGCCGGAGCGCTTCCAGGTGCGCAGCGACACCCGCGCGCGGGACCTGCTGTACCGCTATGACGCGGTGCGCCGCTTCGGGGAGATCCAGCTCGCCGGGGCGCTGGGCCAGGCCGAGGCTGCGCTGTACCCGGACGACCCCGCCGCGCGCCGGGCAGCGCTGGACCGGCACCTCGCCCAGGTGCGCGACGTGCGGCGCTTCATCCGCCTGGAGGCCCTTGGGCGGGCCATCGTGCGCGCGAGCCCGCGGCCCCGGGTGGTGCTCATCGACGAGATCGACAAAGCGCCTCGTGACATGCCCAACGACCTGCTCATGGAGCTGGAGCACCTGGACGGCTTCGACGTCGAGGAGATCCCGCCGGACCTCGACCCGGAGCGGCCCATCGACCCCGACGACGCGAGCACCTGGCGCCGCCGCATGACCCGGTCTCCTGGTGCGGCCGCGCCGCTGGTGGTGCTGACCTCCAACGTCGAGCGTCAGCTCCCCGACGCCTTCCTCCGCCGCTGCGTGTTCCACCACATCGAGTTCCCCGACGACCCGCGCCACCTCAAGCGTATCCTGGAGGCCCACCACCTGGACGACGACGCGGACGGCGACACCAAGGGCCTGCTGCTGCAGACCCTGCGGGTGTTCCGGCACTTCAGGAGGCACCCGGGCTGGGTGAAGAAGCCGGGGACCTCGGAGTTGATCGCCTGGGCCGGGGCGGTGCGGGCCCGCCCGGATCGGGGCGCGGTGGTGGAGGCCCTGACCGAGATCGAGGGGCAGGTGGACGCGAAGCAGGCCCCGGCCTGGCGCAGCCTGCCCGAGCTGGGCTGTCTGGTGAAGATGGTCGACGACCTGACCCGGCTCCAGCCCCAGAGCGCCGAGGCCCGCTGATGTCGCCGGGCTGGACGCCGGACACGGTCGAGGACTTCCTGAAGCTTGTGCACGGGCAGATCCGGCCGCTGGACCTGCGGGACCACGACCGGGTGGAGGGGCTGCTGCGCGCGCAGCCCGAGGCGTGGTGGATGGAGCACCCGCAGGAGCTGAAGCACGCGCTGGTGGCGGTGCTCGCGCGCAGCGAGGCGCAGACCGAGGCGATCGGCGCGCTGTTTGAGCGCTGCGGTCGCGGGGTCGAGGCGGCGCCCGCCGTGCGGTCGCGGCGTGGACAGCCCTGGGGGATGTGGGCGGCGCTGGTGGCTCTGTGGGTGATGGTGGGGGTGTTTGTGTGGCGGTTCCCGGGGCCGTCGGGGCCGTTGGTGACGGAGCCGGTGGCGGTTCAGGGGCCTGAGGTAGAGCGAGTGCCCGTCCGGGACGTCGCGGTGACCTACGCCGAGCGGCCGTTGGCGTCGCGGGCGGAGGCGACGGTGCGGGTGGAGGTGGAGGCCAGCCCGGCTCCCGTCGAGGGGTTCTGGAGGAGGTGGCGACGACATCTCAGCTATGAGATCTCCGCATTCCGAGGTATGGATGCACCTCTTGCAGCGTGTCTGGGTTTGACATTTGTATTGTGTTCTATTTCGAGCAGACTCCTTCTATTGCCTGGACTTTCGCAAACCGAATCATGGAAGAAGGCCGTGAGATTGGTTGCGGATCTGGGTCATCTAATTGGGGATGTAGAAGAAACAGTTGGATCTTATGTGGAGCCGTATCTGCCAGATCCCAATGTCGCCCAATCTGAGCGCCAGGTAGATCCTGATGATATTGACCTACGAGGCTGTACGGTCGCAATCGTCGCCCTGCCGGTGTGGTTGATCGGAATCGGCATAACCCTCCTCTTTTGGTACACAGTTGAAAGGCCGTTTCACTGGCTCTTGGACGTGACAGACGCTCCCCGCCAGGCCCGCCTCCAAGCCGCCCGCGACCGCCGCACATCCGACCAACACAGCCTCCGCGTCACCCTGGAGAAGCGCCGCGCGCAGACCGGCACCGTGCTCCAGCTCCGCTACACGGTGCCCGTCAAGCCGCCCTTCACCGCGGCGGTGCGCCAGGACTGCGCCCGCCACCTGGGCCGCCTGCGCCACCTGGGGGAGCGCCGCGAGCTGGACGTCCCCCGGAGCGTGCGCGCCACCCTGGCCGCCGCCGGGCGCTTCTCCCCGCAGCTCGCCGCCACGGAGGTGCCCACCACCCTGCTGGTCCTCATCGACGTCGAGCAGGGGGACCACCCCTTCCTCCAGCCCTTCCAGCGCCTGCTGCTGGACTGGCGCCGCCAGGGGGTGCGCATCGAGCGCTGGACCTTCGGCCCCGGCAACCCCACCCTGCTGACCAGCCTGGAGAGCGGGGTGACCTGGCCCCTGGAGCAGCTCGCGCGGCACCGCGCCCAGGTGCCGATGTGGGTGTTCTCCCGAGCGCTGGTGCCGGCCGACCGGGACGGCCTGGAGGCCCCTTGGCTGGGCCTGCTGCGTGCCTGGCCCATGCGGGCCTGGATCGACGCCAACCCCACCCCGCTCGACCAGCGGGACCCCGTGGACGCCGAGGCCGTGCGCCGCTTCGTCCACACCGCCGGCCTCCCCCGCTTCCCCTTCACCGCGAAGGGCCTGCTGGCCTTGTGTGACTGGTTCTCCCTGGGGGCGGAGGGGGCGGCGCCGGACGCCTGGGAGGACTTGCCGAACCCCGGGACCGACCCCGCGCTTGACCGGGCGCTGTGGACCTGGGCCGCCCTGGGCGCTCGGGTGCCCGACGCCACCTGGGACCAGCTCCAGCACTTCCGGGAGGGCGGTGGGTTCCCGGAGCTGTCCGAGGCGCTGGGGGATGCGCGCGCGCTGCAGCTCCTGTGGGACCGAATCGCGCTGGAGAACGCCCGGGCGGCCGGGGCGTCCTCGGAGCGGGTCAAGAAGCCCGAAACCTCTGGCGGTCGGGCCCTGGACATCCACCCCGACCTCATCGCGGAGCTGGAGCGGCGCTGCGACGATCCCGCGCTGCTGGCCCGCGCCGACGCGCTGCTGCTGCGCCAGCTCGGGGATGTCCCGCCCGAGGACGAACTGGAGCTTGAGCTGTGGACCTTCCGGCGTGCCAGGCACCTGCTGGAGCTGGGCGAGGCCGAGGGCGAGCGCCTGATGCAGCGCCTGCTTCAGCGCGGCGCCACCCACCGCGAGGTCGGGGAGTGGGTCGCCCGGAAGCAGGACCAGGCGGCGCGGACCGGGCGGGACGCGCTCCCGGCCTCCATCCAGGACACCCTGGACGCCAGGGAGCGGGAGGGCGAGGACGTGCCCTGGCGCGAGGTGCTCACGCTGCGCTCGCCTCTGCCCCTCGCGCTGGAGCTGGGCGCGGCGGCGGTCGTGGCGGCGCTGACGCTGGTGGTGGTGGCCTGGCCCCCGGAGCCTGCGGAGGCCGCCCCGCCCCGGCCGCTGTGGACCATCCCGCAGGACGTGTTCGTGCAGAGGCGCATCGAGGGGACGCCGCTGCGACCGGCGATGGTGGACATCCCGGCGGGGCGGTTCATGATGGGCAGCCCGGACGGGGAGGACGGGCACGATGACGATGAGGTGCTGCATGAGGTCCTGCTCACCCGCAGCTTCCTGATGGCGGAGACGGAGGTGACCCAGGGGCAGTACCGGGCGGTGATGGGGGTGGATCCGATGCAGGGAGAGGAGTTCTGTGAGCAGGCTGGCCTGGGACACGATCTGCCGGTGGTCTGTGTCTCCTGGCTCGACGCGGTCGCCTTCTGCAACCGGCTGTCTGAGCTGGAGGGGCTGACGCCGGCCTACGTCGTGGAGGGCGAGGGGGTGCGCCAGGTGCCTGAGGCCGACGGCTACCGGCTGCCCACCGAGGCGGAGTGGGAGTTCGCGGCCCGCGCCGGGACGGCGGACCGCTGGGCCGGCACCGACGAAGCCTCAGAGCTCGCCCGTTTCGCAAACCTGGGCGGGGACGAGGATGGCTACAGCCGCTTGGCGCCGGTCCGTGAGGGCTCACTGGAGGCCAACGGCTGGGGGCTGCACCACATGAGCGGCAACGCCTGGGAGTGGGTCTGGGATTGGTACACGACAGACATCAGCGATCTTCAGCTTGATCCAGTCGGACCTTCAGACGGCTCCAACCGCGTCATCCGGGGCGGCTCCTGGAGGAACTCCCCGGCCCGCGCGCGGGTCGCCACCCGCAGCTGGGGGCCCCCGTCCAGGCGCCTCGGCTACCTGGGGTTTCGGGTCTCCAGGTCCTTGCCCTCTGCCCTTTGACCCTTTGTCCCTCTGCCCTCAAAGCGCCACGGCGCCCGCCAGGCCCGGCGTGCGTCAGCCGCAGGGCCAGCGCGGGCGCGGAGGCGCGTCGTCCGCAGCGCTGGGGCGGACTGTTTCTGTCCGGTGGTGTAGACTGCCTTCCGTGCAGCTCAGCCTCCTCACCCTCAGCCTGGACCCGGCGACGGGCGCGTTCCCATCATCTCCCCTGGAGCAGATCGAGGGTGAGGTGGTCAGCGTTGTCGAGCACTTCTTCCACCACCAGGGGCTGCCCCGACTTCTGTTGATCGTCCACCATCGTCAAGGATCAGGCCCTCGCGCCCAGACGACGAGGCCCGACAAGAAGGGCGGCGACCCCCGAGCCGGGCTGAGCCCGGACGAGCTGGAGCGCTTCGACCGTCTCCGCGCCTGGCGCAACGGCCGGGCCGAGACCGACGGCATCCCTCCCTACATCATCCTGAGCAACCGCGAGCTGGCGGCCGTCGCGCGCAGCACCCCGCAGACCCTGGCCGAGCTTCGCCGCGTCGAGGGTATCGGCAAGGCGAAGCTGACGCGGTATGGACCGAACATCCTGGAGGTCCTCGGCGCCAAGGCCCCCGAGGCGCCCGCCGATGCCTCCTGACGTCCCGGTGCTCTACCTTCACTGGGAGGGTTTCACCCGCTGGCTCCTTCAGCGCACCGCGCGCTTCCCCAGGCGCCTGCGCTTCACGCTCAGCAACCGCATCGACGGGCTGGCTCTGGACGTGCTGGAGCGTATCATCGAGGCTCGATATGGCCACGAGCGCATCACCGCGCTGCAGCGGGTCAACCTTGATCTGGAGAAGCTGCGCCTCTTCCTGCGGATCGCCCATGACGAGAACCACCTCGATCATCGCGCCTTCGCCCACGCCTGTGAGCAGCTCGAGCAGGCCGGTCGGATGACCGGCGGCTGGCTGAAGAAGGCCCGTGCCTGACGCCTCGTGGAGCTTGTTCGAAGCCACGCGACTGGAGCGCGTGCTGGCGGCGGCTCACCGGGCCGCTCGGGGAAAGCGCGCTTGTGCCGAGGTGGCGGCCTTCCTGATGGACGCCGAGCGCCACGCCCTGCGGATCCAACGTGGTCTACGCTTCGGAGCGGACCATCCCCGAGCCTGGCAGCCCTCCAGAGGGACGCGGTTCGTCATCCGCGACCCCAAGCCGCGTCGTATCACCGTCGTGCCCTTCGAGGACCGCGTCGTGCACCATGTCCTCTGCGCGGCTTTGTTGCCGGATCTGGAGCGCTTCTCCATCCACGACTCCTATGCCTGTCGCGTGGGGGGTGGGCAGCAGCGAGCCATCAGGCGCGCCCAGCGCTTCGCACGGGGCGTCCCCTGGGCCTTGAAGGCCGATATCGCGGCGTTCTTCGCCACGGTGCCCTTGGAGAACCTGTTCGGCCGGCTGGAGCGGCGAGGTCCGGATCCCGAGGTGTTTCGCTGGGTCCGGCGCTGTGTGCTGGTGGTCCGTCCTGGCCCTGAGCGCCGGGGGCTCGCCATCGGGACGCTGCTCTCCCAGCACCTCGCCAACTTCTACCTGGGCTCGCTGGATCACTACGTGAAGGACACCCTGGGTGTGAAGCGATACATCCGCTATATGGACGATCTTCTGGCCTTCGGTGAGCGAGACGAGCTGCGCGAGCTGAGGGAACGGATCCGCTGCTTTGGTCGGGACGAGCTGGGGCTGGGTCTCAACGCGGCGGGCACCCGCGTGATGCCCACTCGGGATGGCGTGCCCTTCCTCGGGATGCGCGTGTACCCGGGCACGGTGCGCGTCCGCCCTGCCCGCTGGCGCCGCTTCACCGCTCGGGTTGCTGAGCTGGAGGCCGACGCTCGGGCCGGTCGAATCGACGAGGCGGCTTTGGCTCAACGGCTGTCCAGCGTCTTCGCCCATCTTGAGCACTACGACACCGGCCAGCTCCGTCGGAGCTGGTTACAGCGGCGTTCGGCCGCAAGGGGCGGGCGGCTTGAACGGCTCCAACCGCGTCATCCGGGGCGGCTCCTGGAGGAACACCCCGGCCAACGCGCGGGTCGCCAACCGCAACAGGAGGCACCCGTCCAGGCGCAACGACAACCTGGGGTTTCGGGTCTCCAGCTCAGCGTGGGCAGGCAGATGGGGCTTCGCTCCGACGCCTGCAGGCCCGATGGGCCCGGTTCACGGACCGGGCTCCTGTGTCACAGCGCTGACCCGTTGTCCGTCCTGCGTCCCGTCGGCCTCGGTCGAGGGACCGAAGAACCTCGGCCCGGGGGCGGCGGCGTGGCCGTGGTCCCCGGGCCCTTGGGGAAGAAGGGGCCGTGAGGCCCTGGACCTCCCGCGCCCTGGGCCTGGCTCTGCTCACGGCGGCCGTGGCCCTCCCGGTGTGGTGGAGCCGCGTGACCCGGGACGTCCCTGAGCCGATCCCTGTCGTGCAGCCTGAAGCCCCCCAGCCGCTCCGGCCGGTCATGGTCCAGATCCCCCTGCCCACCGAGCCCTTCCTGATGGGCAGCACGCCGGAGACCGATCCCTATTCTCAGGACGATGAGGCTCAGCACCCCGTTCTGCTGACCCGCCCCTACCTGATCGCCCGGACCGAGGTGACCCAGGTGCAGTATCGGGCGGTGATGGGGGTGGATCCGATGCGGGGCGATGAAGACTGCGAGCGGGCGGGTCTGGGAGACGATCTGCCGGTGGTCTGTGTGTCCTGGTTCGACGCCGTGGCCTACTGCAACCGTCTCTCCGAGCTGGAGGGCCTGACGCCGGCCTATGTGGTGGAGGGTGACGCGGTGCGCTGGACGCGCGAGGCCGACGGCTACCGCCTGCCCACCGAGGCGGAGTGGGAGTACGCCGCCCGGGCCGGCGGCATGGACCGGTGGGCCGGCATGGACGATGAGGCCGACCTCTGTGCGATCGGGAACATCGCCGACCTGGACGCTCAGGAGGTCTACGAAGACTGGACCGTCGCTCCCTGCGGCGACGGTGCCGTGCGGCTGGCGGCCGTCGGCTCCTATGCGGCCAACCCCTGGACGCTGCACGATCTCACCGGCAACGCATGGGAGTGGACGTGGGACCGATACACATCGGACATCCGCGACCTTCAGCTCGATCCGGAGGGACCTTCCACGGGCTCTCTTCAGGTAATTCGGGGTGGCTCATGGGGGAGCATCCCGGCCGCCGCGCGGGTCACCCGCCGCTACTGGGGGCAGCCGTCCGGGCGCCTCGTCATCCTGGGGTTTCGGGTCGCTAGGTCCTCGCCCTCTGCCCTCTGAGTGACGACGCCATCCTCACCGAGCCCACCCCATCGCCGGCCGCCGTGAGGACGGCCAGGCTCGCAGCGGGGCTCCCTGGATGAGCCGTGCAGCCAGACGCCCCCGGGCCTCGACTGTGCGCCCTCAGAACTTGATCTTGAAGTCGATCCCGACGTTCGGCTTGCCGACCCCTCCGCCCCCCGTGACGCCGAACGGCGACTTGCCGATGGGGATCCGCTTCTTGAAGAAAGGGTCGCTGCACGGTCCGTCGCCGTTCCACGGATTCTGCGGCTTGATGGTGGGCGGCTGGGACTTCTTCCAGTCGTCACAGAACTCCTTGCCGGGGGCGTCCTCCACGCCGATCGTGTCGAGGAAGGAGTCCTTCTTCGCGCTCTGCGTCGCGACGTCGTTCCACAGCTCGATCTTCTCGACGTCCGTCAGTTCCGCGTCCGAGGGGGCCGTCGCGGATGCAGATCCGCCGTCCGCATCGGGCTTGCAGCCGCTGTGCTTGTTCTGGGTGCAGCTCTTGGGAGGCATGCTCAGGCTCCTGCGCGAGGGACGGACGGGGTCACCAGGCAGGGCGTGTCCCCCCGCGCGGCGCAGGCTACCGCGCTCGGCCAGAAGCTGTCCACCCGGCACGGCCGGGGCCTCTCTCGTGGGGGCGACGCGATCCGTGCTACCCTTCCACCACCCGTCCCCAAGACGGCCCCGGGGCCCGACCCGCCGACCCCTCGGCGCGTCCGAACGACGACACCTGTAACGCCTCCAACCGGGGGTGGGTCATGGGGGGTAGATGAACCGTGTGCTGCCCGAACACCTCCCCGACGAGGTCCTGCTTCCCCGTGTCGCCGACGGCGACGAGGCCGCCTGGCTGGTGCTCACGCGCCGATGGAACGACCAGCTCTACGCCATGATCCTCAAGATCACCCTGAACGAGCAGGACGGCGCCGAGGCCCTCAACGACACCTGGCGCCGCGTCGGCCAGAGCGCGTCGACCTACCGAGGCGGCGAGGGTCGCTTCGGCGCCTGGGCAGCGCGGATCGCCTGCAACGAGGCCCGTCGTCAGCGCAAGTGGGGGATGCTGCGGTTCCTGCGCCGCGCCCCGCACGTCGATGTCTTCACCCTGGAGCCCCCAGCCTCCGACCCCGAGGACGCCGAGCTGCTCCTGCTGGCCTGGACGCTTCATCGACGCCAGGCCTTGGACCCCCTCCTCGCCGCCTTCCAGCCCCAGGACCAGACCCTGATCTGCATGAAGGCCGAGGGAGCCAACGCCGCAGAGATCGCGCAGCGGCTCGGCTGCAAGCCCGGCGCGGTTCGGGTCCGCTGGCATCGCCTCAAGGCCCGGCTGTCCGCCGCGCTCGAGGGCCAGGGCCCCGCCGACCGTACGAGGTTGGAGGCCCGGCAGCAGCAGCTCGTGGAGCTGCTCCAGCGCCTGTCGCCCGCGCACCGACACCTCGTCGCGCTCAAGACCGAGCGCTGGTCCGACCCGGACATCGCCGAGGCGCTCGGCTGCACGGCCGACGAGGTCCGGCGCACCTGGACCGTCATCGCTTCCACACTCACCGATGGAGCCGCCCCATGACCCGGGACGAAGAGGACCTGCTCCTCCGAGACCTCCACGCGCTCCGCCCCCAGGGCCCGGCGCCCGCGCCGCCCGCGCTGCGCACGGTGACCCCGCGCCGGTGGGCCGTCCCTGCAACGCTCGCCCTGGCTGCAGCGCTCCTGCTGTCCGTGGTCGGTCTCTGGACCCTCAACCAGGGCGACGTCGACCCGGTGACCCTCAAGGGCCCAGGAGACGCCCCCGACGCTCCCGAGGTGGACCTCCGGCTGACCGCCCGGGTCGACGGCCAGACCACCCGCGTGCCCGAGGCGTCCACCCTGGACGTTGGTGCGGAGGTCGTCTTCTGGGTCAGCGTCACCGGTGCTGACGCGCTCACCCTGACCGTGAGCGGCCCCATGGGTGAGCAGCAGCTCGGCCCCGTCCCCGTCGCGGCTGAGCTGGCGCCCCTCGGCACGGCCGCAGGAGAGGACGTGGCCTACGTGTTCGCAACCCCTGGCCACTACACAATCACGGCACGCGCCGAGGGAGCGGTGTCCTGCCCCGGAGCGGGCTGCGTGGTGCGTGGGATCGAGGTGCGATGATGCTCTTCCTCGCCATGATTCTGTGCAGCATGATTGCCCTGGCGGGCGAGGCCGGCGGCTTCACCCAGCCCAGCGAGGGCCTGTCCCAGCACGCCGACGCGGTCGCCCCGCGTCGGGTTGCCCTGGTCATCGGCATCAACCGCTACGACGACGAGACCCTGCCCGACCTGCGCTTCGCGGACGACGACGCCCAGGCCATGAACGAGGTACTGGGCACCTGGGACGAGGGGCATTTCGACCAGATCGTCCCCCTCACGGGTCGGGTCAGCCGGGAGGCCATCTGGGCGGCCTATGACCAGGTTACGCGCGAGCTGCAGCGCGACGACGTCTTCCTGATCTACTTCTCCGGTCACGGGACCAAGGTGGACCGGGACGGCCGCGCCGATCTGTACCTGATGCCCAGCGACGCCCGGCTGGCGGACGTGGAGAACACCGCGATCTCGGTGCCCGAGCTGCTCACCGAGCTGGATCTGCTGAGCACGCACCGACGGGTCGTGGTGCTGGACACCTGCTACTCCGGCACGGGCCGCTCCCGGCTCAGCGAGGAGACCCGCAAGGCGATGGAGGGCACCAAGGGCGCGGGCACCCCGCCGACCCATGTGCTGGAGGTCCGGCGCTTTGAAGCACGACTTTTCGCTGCCGACGTCAGCCAGCCGGCCCGCGAGGATGAGGCCCTGGGGCACGGCGTGTTCACCTACCACCTGCTGGACGCGCTGCGCCGGGTGGACGGGGCGCTTCGGGCAGACCTCGACGGCGACGGTCTGGTCGACGTCCTGGAGGCCTTCGCCTACGCTCAGGAGCACACCATCACGTCCTCCGGGGGGCTCCAGGTGCCTTGGATGAGTTCCACGCTGGTCGGGCCGGTCGAGGTCGTGCTCTCTGGCGACCCGGCCTCGGCCGAGGCCAAGGAGCGCGCCGTGGTGCTCTCGCTCAGCCGGCTGGAGGGTGTGGCCCCGATGACGCTGCGGGGTGCGGTCGCGCCGGACGGCACGGTCGAGCCCGGCTGGCCGGTGATCGAGGTCGCCCGCGGCGAGGAGCTGGTCTTCCAGGGGCGGGTGCGGGTGCGGTCCGGGGATCGGGTGGTGGTGGATCCGTACGTGGAGGGGCGGGCGGCGCGGCGGCAGCTTGGGGGCGGGGTGATGTGGACCGGAGACACCTTCCCGGTGGAGATGGGCACGGTCCTCCACCCCTGGTCCCCGAGCCTGAGCGCGGCCTGGTGGCCAGCGGACCCCAAGCGGGGACGGTGGGTGCTGGGGGCGACGGCGACGGGCTCCGGCGCAGACCTGCCGGCGATGGGTCCGCTGTGGGCCACGACGTTTCGTGGTTCTGTGTCCTATGTGTGGGGGCATCGGGTCCAGGTCGGGCCGACGCTGGGCGCGGGGTTCACGCTGATGATCCCCGAGGACACGGATCCCAAGCTCAACTCCCTGTGCTCCGCCGGGCTTCACCTTGAGCTGCCGCTGGACCGTGTGTCGCTCGTGATGCAGGGCGGTGTGTGGGGTGTCGCACCGCGGATTGACGACGCGCTCCGTTGGGGGTTGGAGCTGCGACCCTCGATTCTCTTCACCTTCTGACTTCTTCCTGAACCGAACGCGCCGCTCCTGGGGGACCAGGGCCGATGGGGGTCAAGGCCCTCGGGGGCGGACTCTGCCTGACGATGAGGACCCGACATGCGACTCTTTCCTATTCTCCTGCTTGCCCTTGGCTGCAACTACACCTTCAAGGACACCATCGACGTTGATGGCGATGGCTACTACGAGACCGAGGACTGCGATGACGCGGACGCCACGGTGTACCCGGAGGCCCCGGAGCGCTGCGACGGCGTCGATCAGGACTGTGACGGCCAGGTGGACGAGGATGTCCAGGACACCTTCTACGCGGACGCCGACGGGGACGGCTTCGGTGACCCCGACATGCCCATCGTGGCCTGCGAGCTGCCGCCCCACGCCGCACGCAACGCCGAGGACTGCGACGACAGCGATGGCTCGGTTCATCCCTACACCGCCGAGACCTGCCAGGGTATCGACGACGACTGCGACGGTCTCGTCGATGAAGGTGTCACGTTGACGTGGTACACGGACGCTGACGGGGATGGGTATGGCGACGCCGAGACCGTGGAGACGGGATGCACGATCCCGTCAGGCGCCGTTGACGTGGGATTCGACTGTGACGACGAAAGCGACGCCACCAACCCCGCTGCCCAGGAGGTCTGGTGGGACGGCGTCGACTCCGACTGCGACGGCGACCCCGACCCGGACATCTGCCTCGATCCACCCGAGGCGGGCGAAGCGACGGCCGATGCGGCCTGCACCGCGAGCCTCTCCGAACCCAGCCTTTGGCTCTGGGACGTCGAGTGGTCCTCGAACGGCCTGACCTACTCAACGGCGGCCAACAGCGTCAACATCATGGCGACACCGGCCGTCGGCCCTCTGGTGGACGACAACGGCGACGGGCACATCGACCATCTGGACAGCCCCTACGTCGTCTACCAGACCTTCGAGGGCAGCGAATACCAGCACGAGGGGGTCCTTCGGGTGCTTACGCTGGACTCACTGGGCGTTCCGCTGGAGGTTCTGTCCCTGGAGTCGGTGACGGATGGGAGCGACATCTACAACCTCACCGGGGCCGGTGGTGTCGCCGTCGGGGACGTGAATGCCGACGGCTCCCCGGACATCCTGAGCACCACCGATGAGGGGCGACTGGTCGCGTTGACGCCCGCTGGGGGCCTGTTGTGGGTGAGCGAGGATGCCGCTTCCCTCAATTCCAACCAGCCCGCGATCGCAGATGCCGACGGCGACGGTTTCCCCGAGGTTCTGTTCGGTAGCCTCCTGCTCGACGGGACCACTGGCGAGACGGACTGGGAATTCGACGGGGCCTCAAGAAGGACCTCCTTCATGGCTGATTTGGACGGCGATGATGTCATGGAGGTCATCGTGGGCGGCAACGCATACGATCTCCAAGGAAACCTGTTGTGGCGTGTGGAGGCTGACATCGACGGTCGTGCGGCGGTGGTAGACTTGACCCGGGATGGTCTCCCTGAGTTGGTGATGTCCTACGTCGGCGAACTGTACGCCTTCAACAGCAGTGGTGAAACGCTTTGGCAAGTGTCTTTCGACGACACGGGCGACGGCTCACCCTGTGTGGCTGATGCTGACGGAGATGGTTCCCCCGAGATTGGCGTCGTCGGGGCGAACGTCTTCGCCCTGGTTGACCACCTGGGGAGCGTGGAGTGGACCTTTCCTATTGACGAATCCGATGGGAATCTCGGCTGCTCAGCCTTCGATCTGGATGGAGACGGCTCCTACGAGTTTCTCGTCGCCGACGTACACACCCTGTACGTCCTCGACGGCGGCGGGAGCGCCGTCCTCCAGGAGCCTCGCCACGAATCCGGGACTCGGAACGAGTACCCGATCGTCGCGGACGTGGACAGCGACGGCAACGCCGAGATCGTGCTGGCCACCAACTCCAGGAGCAGCGAGTATGATGGCGGCTGGGTGGGGCTCTATGTCCTGGGGGAGGTCAACGATCAGTGGGCGACGGCACAAACGACCTGGAACCAACACGCCTACTGCACTTCGGGCATCGGCGAGAATCTCGGGCTCCCGGACGTCGATGACGACTGCTGGGGCACGCCCAACACCTTCCGGGCTCAGGGTACGGGCGGCCTGGTGTCCACGGCGGCGCCTGATCTGACCGTCGCCCTGGTCGACGTCTGCGTGGACTGCGACGCCGAGATGTTGGAGGTCTCTGTTGTCGTCGAGAACCTCGGCGGTGTCCGTGTGGGGCCGACCGTGGACGTGGCGCTCTACGCGGCCGAAGGGAGCGACCGCACGCTGCTCGACGTCCTGCCGCTCGGCACCCGGCTCGACACTGGAGTTCGGCTCGCGCCTCTGATCTTCACCGTCCCGCTGTCGGAGCTGACAGACGGTGGGCTGGTCGCCGTCGTGGATGACGATGGCACCGGAGTCGGCACCCAGGCCGAGTGCAACGAAGACAACAACGAGCTGACCTGGAACGAAGAGGTCTGTCCATAGGTGAGACGCATATGGAATTGTGTGGTGTTTCAACCGTCTCAAATGATGGCGAGAATGTCACATTACAGCACAGTCCTGCGGGCCGCACCCCGCAGGACTTCATCCAGGAGGAGTGATCCTCCGCGACGCCGAAGCCATCGGCATCACGGAAGCCGACCCTGCTACCGCGCGCGCGGCCGGAACCGCACGACGACCCCGCCCGGCGGCGGTCCCACCGAGAGGCCACCCTCGGGCTCCAGGGGCCTGGGGTTGACCAGCTCGACGTCGAACCGGGACAGGAGGCCGTCGAGCACCGAGTAGGCGATGCCCATGAACAGGTGCCGCCCGATGCAGCGGCCGGGGCCCACCCCGAAGGGCAGCATCTGGTAGTTCATCTCCATCTCCCGGGCCTTGGCCCAGACCCGCCGGCCGCGCTCGGCCATGGGCAGGTCGTCGGGGATGCCCTCGAAGAAGCGCTCGGGGCGGAACGCCTCGGGCTCGGGGTACAGCTCGGGGTCCATGTGGACGCCGATGATGGAGCAGGTGAGCAGCGTGTCCTTGGGGTAGCGGAAGCCCCCGATGCCGGTCTCGGGGTCG
>JACKEV010000010.1 GCA_020632795.1 Alphaproteobacteria bacterium | reverse complement strand
GCCCCCCGCCGGCTGGCCGGCCCTGGAAGTGGGTCGCCGGCACCGCGGCGGTCATGACCCTGTCCATCGTGGGCATCACCACCCTCGGCCTCGGGGACAACCGGCACGTCGAGCCCGAGGCCGTGCAGGTCGCCGTCGGAGAGGAGGTCATCGCGCGCCTGCAGAAGGCCCACCCGGGGGCCCGGGACGCCGACGGCGGCGCCGCCGAGCGGGGCTGGCAGGGGCTCCTGGAGGGCACCACCGCCGGCCTGGACGCCGCGCGGGTCGCCCTGGAGCAGGGCTGCGCGGCCGACCCGGTCAACCTGCCGGCGGTCGCCGGGCTGGCCGTGGTCTACGCCATCGACGGCGAGGACGACCCCGCCCGCGCCCTGGACTCCGTCGCCCTGCTCTCCCGTACCCAGGCCCTGGACGCCAGCGCGGTCTACACCCTGCGCGCCGAGTCCGGCGTCGCCCTGGCCGCCGCCAACTACCCCGGCACCCTGGAGGCGACCGATCGCTGCCTCCAGGCGCACCCCGGGGACGGGGTCTGCTCGTGGTATCGGGGCGAGGCCCTGGTCTCGTCGGAGCGCCAGGAGGAGGCGCTGCCCCTCCTGGAGGCCGCCGCCACGCACCTCCCGCCCAGCCCCGGCCTCAACCTCGCCCTGGGGGCCGCCGCCGCGGGGCAGGGGGACTTCAACCGCGCGCTCGGCGTGCTGCGGGACGGCGTGGAGCGCTTCCCCCGGGACGCTGCCCTCCAGGCCGCGCTGGGGCGGCTGTACTACCGCACCGGGGACTTCAAGCAGGCGCTGGAGCACTCCGATCGCGCCGTGGAGGCCGACACCGGCCACATCGAGGCCCGCCTGCTCCGCGGTGAGCTGCTGCTGCACGCCCTGGCCCGCCCCCGCGAGGCGGCCATCGCCATGAAGGACCTCGCCGAGGACCCGGCCCTGGAGGGCTCTCCGCTGCGGCGACGGGCGCTCATCCAGGCCAGCTTCGCGCTGCTGGAGGCCGCCCGGACCTCCACCGCCCTGGAGCTGGCCCAGGAGGCCGCCGCGCCCGAGGACGGCTACGGCCCCGCCCAGCTCGCCCTGGCCCTGGCCCTGAACGCCTCGGGGGACGCCGAGGGCGCCAGCGCCGCGATCCTCAGCGCGAAGCTCGACGGGCTGGACAACCGGGACGCGGCGCGCTTCCACTTCCACGCCGCGCGGCTCTACCTGGCCCAGGGGCGGGAGCGCTTCGCCCGGCGCTCCCTGGAGGACGCCCTGGCCGCCGACCCGACCTGGTTCCCCGCGGCGGTGGCCCTGGCGGAGGTCGAGCTGCAGACCGGGGATCTGGCCGCCGCGCTGGGCCGCCTGGAGCAGCTCGCCTGGGTCGACCTGCGCGCCGAGGACGGCCGCGACCCCATCCTGCTCGCGCCGCCGGTGGAGCTGAGCCTCACGGACCTCAAGGAGTCCCTGCGCACGCGGATCGTGGAGGCCGTGCGCCCTGACGCGGCGGTCCTGCGGGCGTACGGGGCGCTGCTCACGCTGGAGTGCGTGCGCGGCCAGCCCACCTGCGGCGAGGCCCGGGAGCGCCTGAAGACCGCCCAGGAGTTGGACAGCACCCGCGCCGAGGTCGAGGTGCTGCTGGGCCGGGTCGCCCAGGTCGAGGGGCGCCACGACGAGGCGGTCGAGCGCTTCTCCGCGCTGGCCGAGGCCCGGGCGCGCCCGCCGGTGCTCTACGTGCTGCTGGCGGAGAGCGAGTTCGA
The DNA here is from genome assembly GCA_020632795.1 of Alphaproteobacteria bacterium. GTDB lineage: Bacteria > Myxococcota_A > UBA796 > UBA796 > CAJQPC01 > JACKEV01. The sequence continues at coordinate 758,422 of JACKEV010000010.1, read as the reverse complement.
GCTGGGCCGCAACGAGCAGGCCGAGGCCCACTTCGCCGAAGCCCACAGCCTCGCGCCGGAGGCTGCCGGCTTCCATCGGCGCCACGCCCTGGCGCTGGTCGCGCGAGGGGATACGGAGGGAGCGCGGGAGCACGCCCGCAAGGCGCGCGCCCTCGACCCGGACGACCTCCTGAGCGCCGGGCTCCTGCTGGATTCCTGATGGCCCCTCCATCCCTGACGGCGCTGGTGGTCACCCACCGGGGCGGCGCGCTGCTGGAGCGTTGCCTGGCGGCGCTGCGCCCGCAGCTCGGGGCCTCGGACGAGCTGCTCGTGGCGGTCTCGGCCCGCCCGGGGGAGGCGGCGCTGGAGCCCTGCGCCCGCTGGGGGGCCCAGGCCCTGCAGCTCCGCGACAACGTGGGCTACGCCCGCGCCGCGAACCACGGCCTCGCCTGCTCCCGGGGCCGCGCCGTGCTGCTGCTGAACGACGACACCCGCGCGCTGCCCGGCTTCGTGGGCGCCCTGCGGGCGGCGGCGGGCGCGCCGGGGCTCTACCAGCCGCGCATCCTGCTCTCCGACGGCAGCGGGCGCCTGGACAACGCGGGCCACGGGCTCTTCCCGGACGGCTTCAACTGGGCCCGGGGGCGCGAGGACGACGACGGGGCCCCCTACGACGCCCCCGGCTCGGTGGGCGCCATCTCCGGCGCGGCGATGCTGCTCACCCGGGAGGTGCTGGACGCCGTGGGGACCTTCGACGAGGACCTGGGGGCCTTCGGCGAGGACGTCGACCTCTCCCTCCGTGCGCGAAGGCGGGGCTTCCCGCTGTGCTATGTGCCCCAGGCCCGCATCGAGCACGACCTGGGGGCCACCTACGGGCGCTACGGGGCGGCCAAGGTCTACCTGGTGGAGCGCAACCGGGTGCGGGCCGCGGTGCGCTCCCTGCCGATGAGCGCGGTGCTGACGATGCCGGCGTGGACGGGCCTGCGGCTGGCGGGGCTGGGGGTGGCGGCCGGCGCAAACCGGGGCTGGAGCGGGCGGGTGGAGCCGGGGTGCCGCCGGGCAGCCCTGCGGGGCATCGCGGCGGGGCTCGCGCACCTGCCCGACGCCCTGGAGAAGCGCCGCCGGGACGCCCCCGGCTGGCAGCTCGGCGAGGCGGACATGTGGGCGCACCTGCTGCAGCACCGGGTCCGGCTGCGGGACGTGCTGCGATGAGGGCGGCGGTCGTGGTCGGCTACAACGTCGCGCCCACCCTGGGCGCGGTGCTCGACGCCCTGCCCCCGGGCCTGCCCACCTTCTTCGTGGACGACGGCAGCGGCGACGATCCGGCGGTGCCCGAGGGCGTGGCCTGGCTTCGCCATCCCCGGAACCGGGGCTACGGCGCGGCCCAGAAGACCGGCTACGCCGCCGCGATGGCCGCCGGGGCCGAGCGCATCGCCCTGGTCCACGGGGACGGCCAGTACGACGTCGAAGACGTGCTGGGCCTGCTCGACGCCCTGGACGACGCAGACGTGGCGCTGGGCTCGCGGTTCCTGGCCGCGGACCGCGGCGCGGTGATCCCGTGGTGGCGGCGCTGGGCGAACCGCTCGCTCACCGGGCTGGCCAACCTGCGGCTGGGCACGGCCTTCACCGAGCTGCACACCGGGGCCCGCGCCTTCCGCGCCTCGGCCCTCCGTCAGCTCGATCTGGCGGGGTTTTCGGACGACTACGTCTTCGACCAGCAGGTGCTCGTGGGCCTGGCGCGGGCGGGGGCGCGCTTCGCCGAGCGGCCGGTGCGGGTCCGCTACGACGACGCGGTGCAGTCCATCTCCTTCGGCCGCGCGGTGGTGTACGGGGTGGGCTGCGTCCGCATCCTGGCGGGGCGTTAGGCGCCAGGAGAGGGCAGGAGCTGTCCGGGACGGGTATCCTGCGGGCAGGAGGTACTGGCCCATGCGCGCGATGACGATCCCCTGTGTCCTGGTCTTCACCCTCTTCGGCTGCAGCGGCGGCGACGGCCCCGAGATCGAGGGCGACGACGGCGGCGAGTGCAGCGACGGCGCCGACAACGACCAGGACGGGTACTTCGACTGCGACGACCAGGGCTGCTGGGGCAGCCCGGACTGCGACCAGGTGAACCCGGGGGACGACACGGGCGTGGACGGGGATGACACAGGAAGCGGTGGGGATGACACGGGGAGCGGTGGGGACGACACGGGGAGTGGGGGGGATGACACGGGGAACGGAGGCAACGGCGCGGGGGTCGTCACGTCGGCGGACGTGACGTTGCATGTGACGTTTGATGTGATCAACGGGACGCTGGGGATCTCCGACTGTGAGACCAGCTATGCTGGCTCCGGCACACAGCTTCGGGCCACCGATACGCGCGTTGAGATGCAGGGAAGCTGGCGAATCACGGAGACCACCTGCACGGAAGGGAACGCTGTCTTCAACGACATCGTCTGGGTTTCAGGCACCGAGGAGGCCTACCACACCTTCACCTTCGACGCGGGGCTCACCTACATGTCCATGTGGACGGTCCATCGGGACGAGGGCGACTACCAACCGGACAGCACCCGCAACAAGTGGCCGATGTTCGACCTCCGGGCCACGATCGATTGGGGAGACGGGACCGCACAGCACAGTGAGGACTTCACGGACTCTGATGGAACAAGGGTCATCTTCGACCTGGAGGTGACGTTCGAGAGGGCAGACTGAGCGGATCCACTGGCGCGCTGACGAAGACCTCCTCCCCGGCCTCGGCCTCTGACCTCCACCCCGCCTACCCGCCGTCCCCCCGCCGGGATACACTCTCCCGGTTGGAATGACGATACCTACGACATCCGCGCTGACCCTCCTCTCCCTGGTCGGGTGCCTGCGCGCCGCGCGGCCGGTGCCGGACAGCCAGCCCCTCCGCTACGCGGGGCGCTTCGAGGTCGCCGTACCGGACGGCTGGGAGGTCACCCGCAACTGGCGCTTCGCCGGCAACCGGCGCCTGGTGCTGCGGGCGCCCCAGAACGACGCCGCCATCACCGTCGAGATGGTGCGCGAGGACTGGCGGAGCCGCGACCTGCCGCTGTCGGTGGTCGCGGACGTGGCGATGGCCGAGGCCGGTCGAAGCCTGGGCATCGCCGCCGAGCCGCTGGGGCAGCACCAGCTCCTGCTCGCCGGGCGCGAGGCCTGGGCCACCACCCTGCGTCGCCACCAGGGCCCGGCCAGCGCCCTGGCCACCGCTGTCACCCTGCGGGCGGACCACCACCTCGTGGTCCTCACCCTGCACAGCACCGCCGCCGCGCCCCCCGTGCCGGCCTGGGACCTCGTGCTCTCCAGCTTCGCCCTGCCCCGTGACCCCCCGCCGGACACCCCGCCCTTCGCCGAGGACGCCGCGATGGAGGCTGCCCTGGACGCCGTCCGGGCCGGCGGGCCGGAGGGCGGTCGATGAGGCTCAGCCGCCTGCGCATCGTGCGCCCCCACGGCGACGCTTTCGAGGCCATCTCCGACGACGGGCAGGGCCCCCGCGTCACCGCCTGGCCCGGCGCGCCGCCCCCGCGCCCGCCCAAGCACCGCAGCCTCGCCCGGCCCATCGACGGCGGCCTGCTCCAGCTTGAGCAGGGCCCCTACTGGATGGAGCTGCGCCCCCCCGGCGCCCTGGTCAGCGAGCTGAGCGGCCTGTCCCTGCCCGAGGTCGGCCTGATGCTGCTGAACGTGGCCGAGGCCCTCACCGCCCTGCACGGGGGGGGCCTGGTCCACGGGGCGGTGGACGCGGACCACGTCGTCATCGCCCCGGGCGGGCGCGCGGTGCTCATCGGCGTGGGCGAGCAGCCGGGCACGGCGGACGACGACATCCACGGCCTGCGCATGATGATGGCCGCGCTGTGGCCCGAGACCGCCACCGCCCCGCCCCCGGACCCGGGCTCCGAGCCCGCCGAGGTCCACGTCGAGTCCCTCTCCGGCTGGCTGGACTGCGAATTCCCCGACCACTCCTCGTTCAGCCTGGGCAGCCGCTCCCTGCACGCCGCCCCGCCCCTGCCCGACGACGCCCCGATGCTCGACGCGCTGGTCATCGACCGGGAGGACGAGGGCCTGGACGAGGTGGGCGTCAACCTGGGGCCCGACGGCGAGCGCGGCCTGCTCGACCCCTGGACCACCGGCACCGGCAACACCGCCACAGGCACCAAGGAGATCACCGGCTCCGAGGGCGACGCCCCGCCGCAGAAGGTCGCCCTGGTCGGTCGCCTGATGTCCCCGCCCGACCGCGACCTCGACCCCGAGCGCTTCGCGGGCCGGGAGGCCGACGCCGCCCGCGCCCTCAAGGGCCTCATCGCCGACGAGCCCCTGGATCCGGTCCCCACCCCCTCAGGCGTCCCGCTGCCCGCCCCCGACGCGGTCGATCTGCCCGACGACCCGGACACCCTGCCCTGGGCGGACATCGATGACGACGGCGCTTCGGAAGACGAACCCTCCGCGATGGCGGCGTCGCCGCGCGCATGGCTGCCCTGGGCGCTGCTGGCGGCGGGGGCGGCGCTGCTGCTGGGGTGGTGGCTGGGTTGACAACCCCGCTCGGCGCGGCACTATGGTTGGTGAGGATGGGAGGTGCCCGTGAGCCTCTTCTGGACCCTGCTGGCCTGCGCGCCCGAGCCGACGGCCGGGCTGCCCGAGGCAGGTCTCTTCGACCCCTTCGTCCACAGCAGCGCCCCTGAGGAGGAGGACACGGCGGCCTCGACCCCGTCCCCAGACCTGTCCCACGACGTCCGGCTGATCCGCGCGGTCGAGGGCTGCGGCGACGGCCGGACCGTGGTGATCCTCACCGACGGCCTGATCAGCCTCGCGGAGCTGTACCTCTACGAGCCGACCCAGGCCGGCGCGCGGATGGAGTACGCCCACCCCTTCCCGCCGACCGAGCCGTGGAGCGGCCCCACCGACGACCTCTCCTGGGTGGCGGAGACCAACGGCTATCACGCCGCCGACGGCGCGTGGGCGAACCCGCGGCTGGAGCTGGCGGCCGTGGCGGACCGCGACGTGGTCCTGGGGGAGAGCACCGCGGCCTCCTGCGGACCGGGGGACATGGTCACCTACGCGATCCTGGTGTACGACGAGGCGGGTGAGCCCGCGGACTGCCTGGCGGGCGGGCGGGACCCGGGCGACGAGGAGACCGGCTTCGACTTCGACGCCTGCAACGCCTCCTACAGGTGATACGGACCCTCCATGAACCGTGGACTGGTCGCCTAGCGCCCGTAGGGCGTGACCCCGGGGGATGGTCAGCGAGCCAAAGGCGAGCGAAGGAAGTGTGCCAGGCATGACGCCAGAGATCGGAGGTGAGTGATGTGAATCGCAAGTCCTGACCTGGGGCCCTGACAGGGGGAACCCAACACCGAAGAGGCAAGGGCATGGGGTGGAAGAGACCATCCGCCTGCGCGGTGCGCGAAGCGGCCGAGCGGAGCCCGCGAGGGCATGTCTGAAGGAAGCCATAGGTGGATGACGGTCGTGAACGAGAGTGAAGCGCCGTAAGGCGTCCACGGCGGGTGAGGCGGCTTCCAGCGCCGAAGCCCGGTACCTGTCGGTGCCGTGGGCGTAGTGGCGACACGATCGGCATGAAATCTCGGCGTCTTACCCTGGGAGGTCTGCTGGGCTCCGGCTTTGGCCGGTAGACCCGCGAACGAAAGGACAAGAGGTCGAAGGCCCAGCAGAAGTCGGAGGATCGCGTAGTACCGGAAGGCGGCGTAACGGCCGCCCCAACCCGCAGGTCGAGCCCTGTGGGGGAGGGAAGGCGGTCCCGGTCGAAGAACAGGTGATGCAGCTCAATCTGACATTTGCGACAGCAGAAAACCCGAGAGGGGCCACCCATGAGGGAGGCGCGGACCGGTCCGCGTGCTCGCGACCGGGGGTGCCGAAGGCGAGGGTCAAGAGAGAGAAGGGCGCACCGGCGACGATGGAGGAGGTGACAGAGCGATTGAGCGACGCGCTGCAGAAGGTGGCAGCGAACAGCGGGGCCCCAGGGCCGGACGGCGAGACGATCGCGCAGGTGCGCAAGCGCTGGGCGAGGTTGGAGCCGTGCTTGCAGTCCGCGCTGCTGGAGGGTCGGTATCAGCCAGGAGAGATCCGGCGGGTGCAGATCCCGAAGCCGGGCGGCGGCGAGCGAGGGCTGGGGATCCCGAACGTGGTGGACCGGGTGGTGCAGGAGGCCGTGCGGCAGGTGCTCGAACCGCTGTACGAGCCGACGTTCCACCGGAGCAGCCACGGCTTCCGACCTGGCCGGAGCTGCCACACGGCGCTCACCGAGGCCAAGCGGCATGTGAAGGCCGGACACGCATGGGTGGTGGACATCGACCTGGAGAAGTTCTTCGACAGGGTGAACCACCAGCGGCTGATGGCGCGGCTCGCGGAGCGGGTCGCGGACCGGAGGTTGCTCGTGCTGATCGGCCAGATGCTGAAGGCCGGCGTGGTGCTGCCGGATGGCGTGGTGGTGGCGACGGATGAAGGGGTGCCGCAGGGCGGCCCGCTCTCTCCGCTGCTGTCGAACGTCGTGCTGGACGAGCTTGACCGCGAGCTCGTCCGGCGTGGCCACCGGTTCGTCCGCTACGCCGATGACATGAACGTCTTCGTGCGCAGCGAACGCGCGGGACAACGGGTGATGGCGAGCCTGACGCGGTTCATCGAGCGGCGCTTGCGCCTCAAGGTGAACGCGAAGAAGTCCGCCGTCGCTCGACCCGAAGACCGACACTTTCTTGGATTCCGGCTCACCCACGGCCCCACAGAGGGGACCGTGGAGGTCCGCTTCTCCGAGCGCACCATCCGGCGCGCCAAGGCGCGGCACCGCGAGCTGACACCGCGAAACTGGGGTGGCTCCATGAAGGGCTGCATTGCCCGGCTCAATGTGTATCTGCGAGGGTGGTTCGGCTTCTTCGGGGTCGTCTCCGCGAGGGAGAGGAGCACACTGCAAAGCTTTGACGCGCACATCCGGCGACGGCTGCGCGCGATTCAGCTCAAACACTGGAAGCGCAAACGAACGATCGCGATGAACCTCATCGCCCGGGGCGTGAAGCGAAAGACAGCGTGGCGACGGGTCTACGAGGGGCGCAAGTCCCTCTGGCCCCTCAGCCACGACCCCGCCGTGGACCGAGCACTCCGCAACGCGTACTTCGCCGAACGGGGGCTCGTCAGCCTCGAAGGACTGTTGGACGCCAAGCTCCAGGCCCTCGCCGCCCCGGCTCAGCTCTCGCTGATGCTGGGATGATTCGAGGTCGAGAACCGGCCGGCATCGGGGAGTCACAACCCGGTGTCCCGAGGAGCCGGATACGAACAGCGTAAGTCCGGTTCTGTGGGAGCCGGGGGTAGGCAACCGCCCCCGGCTACCCGACGGGACCTGGAGGGGTCCCTTCCTTCAAGGATGGGTGAGGCTTCGTTTACCACCCCATGATTTCGTCGCGATAAGCGCCGCGCGCACCAGCAGCCGCCATGTTGGCGTCTTGGCGTCAACGCTTGGCCGGGGGTGCGCTTCCGCGACCTCGACGGCTTGGGGCGAATTGACGTGCAGAGGGCCGCCCCACCCGCAGCCAATGCCACGGTCCGGGATTCAGCGCGGTTCGGTATGAGCCCGCTCAGCCCTTGCTCTGGCTGCGCTTGCTGCCCTTCTCCGGGTACGCCTCGTGCACCTCGGCCCGGAAGGCCTCGAAGGTGCCGTCGACGATGCTCTGCCGCATGCGCGCCATGAAGCCGGCGAACCAGTGGAGGTTGTGGATGGTCGCCAGGGTCGCGCCCAGCACCTCGCCCACCCGGAAGAGGTGGTGCAGGTAGGCCCGGGTGAAGGTCGTGCAGGTGTAGCAGTCGCAGGAGGTGTCCACCGGGTACATGTCGCGCCGGTAGCGCCGGTCGGTGACCCGCAGCCGCCCGGGGGTGGTGTAGAACATGCCGCTGCGGGCGTGGCGGGTCTGGATGACGCAGTCGAACATATCGACGCCCCGCGCCACCCCCTCGACGAGGTCCAGCGGGCGCCCCACGCCCATGAGGTAGCGGGGGTGGTCGTCGGGCATGTAGCCGACGGTGTAGTCGAGCACCTCGCACATCTTGCGGTGGCCCTCGCCCACCGACAGCCCGCCGATCGCGTAGCCGTCGAAGCCGATGCCGCAGATCTCCTCGATGGAGCGCCGCCGCAGGTCCGGCCAGAAGCCCCCCTGCACGATGCCGAAGAGGGACTGATCGGGGCGGGTGTGGGCCTGCTTGCTGCGCAGCTCCCAACGGGTCGTGCGCCCCACCGAGTCCTCGGCGTAGGCCCGATCCACCCCGTGGGGCAGGCACTCGTCGAAGACCATCGCGATGTCTGCCCCCAGCTTCTGCTGGATGGCCATCGAGATCTCCGGGGAGAGGAAGGTGCGCCGCCCGTCGACCTCGTAGGAGAAGGTCACCCCCTGCTCCTCGACCCGCTTCTTCTTGAGGGAGAAGACCTGGAAGCCGCCCGAGTCGGTGAGGATCGGCAGGTCCACGCCCATCATCTTGTGGAGCCCGCCGTGCTTCTCGACGAGATCCTCGCCCGGCCGCTGGTGCAGGTGGTAGGTGTTCGCCAGGATGACCTGCGAGCCGGTGCTCGCCAGGTGCAGCGGGGACAGGGTGCGGATCGCCCCCTGGGTGCCCACGGGCATGAAGACGGGGGTGCGGATCTCGCCGCGCGCTGCGCGCAGGACCCCCGCGCGCGCCGCTCCATGGCGGGCTTCGACAGAGAATGGGATCGGACAGGTCATGGCACCCCGGTTAACCCGAAGCACCCGGGGGGGAGAAGACGGCCCGCTCGTGGTATGAAAAGAGCGGTCTCTGCGGGTCCGGTCTGCAGGGAGCCCGCTGGCTGTTTCTGGAACCCGTCGGAGCGCACCACCCATGATGCCGTCCCGCCCGCCCCCCTTCCCCACCGGAATGGAGCTCGGCAAACACTTCCGCGTCGAGGCCCTGGTGCGGCTCTCCGAGGGGCGGATGTTCTACCTCGTCACCGACGACCGCCCCGATCAGCGCACCCGCAAGTGCTGGGAGTGCGGCGAGACCAAGAACCCCCGCGCCGCCACCACCTGCATGTCCTGCGGCGCTGAGTTCGACCCCCGCACCCAGTTCCTGATGTCTGCGCGCTGGGACCCGGAGGGCTTCGAGCCCTACAAGCAGTTCTTCGACAAGCGGTTCCGGCACCCCGGGATCCTCCACCCCGACGACGTCTTCGAACACAAGGGCGTGCTCTGCTCGGTGGTGCGCTACCGGAACGAGTCGCTGATGCTGGACGAGGCCTCGCCGCTCACCCCGCGGCAGGTCATCCACATGGCCCAGCGCTTCGCGGGGCTTCTGGCCTACCTCCACTACAACGGCGTGTCCCTGTCCAACTTGAGCCGGGCCAACATCCTGCTGCGCCGGGACGAGAACCGCCTGATGCTGTTCGACCCCGACGTCGCCCAGGTCTTCGACGGCCCCGTGCCCGAGGACCTGCGGGACCGCGAGCTGACCTTCCTCGGCGACATCCTCAAGCGCTTCACCGGGGTCAACCTCAACACCCTGCGGGACTTCTTCGAGCGCGCCGAGCAGGGCGAGTTCCGCAACCCCCTGGAGTTCGGCCGCGCGGTGGAGTCGATGTTCGACCGCGCCGAGCGCATGAAGGCCCAGCCCGGCCACGCCGCGATGACCGACGTCGGCCTGATGCGCATCCTGAACGAGGACAACTGGTCCTGGATCGAGCTGAACCGGGACACCCACCTCTTCGTCGTCGCCGACGGCATGGGCGGGCACGACAGCGGCGAGGTCGCCTCGGCGGTCGCCAGCGCCACCATCTGCAAGATCGCGCGCACCCGCTTCGAGCAGACCCGGGGCAGCCTCACCCCGGAGATGATGGAGAACATCCTCGACGAGGCCTTCCAGACCGCCAACAACACGGTCAAGGCCACCGCCGAGGAGCGCGGCAACGACATGGGCACCACCCTGGTCGCGCTGCTGGTCCACGGCAACCTGGGCCTGCTGGCCAACGTCGGGGACTCCCGGGGCTACCTGCTGCGCAACGGGCGCCTGCACCAGGTCTCGCGGGATCACTCCCTGGTCTCCAAGATGGTCGAGCAGGGCCGCATCACCGCCGAGGAGGCCCGCACCCACCCGCACAGCAACATCCTGCTGCGCACCGTGGGCACCGAGCGGGACGTGGAGATCGACATCTTCCGGCTGGAGCTGGAGAACGGCGATCAGTTCCTGCTCAACTCCGACGGGCTCTGGGGCGAGGTCGAGGACGCCGACATCGAGAACATCCTCAACCAGTACGACGACCCCCGCATCTGCGCCCGCGAGCTGATCCGCGCCGCCCACCACGGCGGCGGCAAGGACAACATCACGCTGATGATCGCGTCGGTGACCTGACCGGGCCGCTCAGCCCCGGCGCCGCCGCGCCAGGACCCCCAGCGCGGCGAGCAGCAGCCAGCCCCCGACGCCGGTCGGCGTCGCGCCGCAGGTCCGCGGACCCGAGGCGAGGCAGCGCTCGGGGGCCGTCCCCCCCCAGGCCGCGCCGCCGGCCCGCACGCCGTCGACGGCCACGTCCACCCGCACCGCGAAGGGCTGGCCGGAAGGCACCACGCGCAGCGCGCTCAGGCCGCCCCAGTCCAGGTCCCACGCGCCGTCGTGGTCGAGGTCCCAGCGGGCCTCGGTGACGTCCTCGGCGCCCTCCAGGCTGAACAGGACGAGGCACTCCCCGCCGGGCAGCCCCTCGAAGCGCGGGGTCAGCGTGACCTCGGCGGTGACCGGCGTGGGGCGGTCCTCGTTGCCGGTGACGGCCTCCCAGGCGTCCAGGCGGCCTGCGCCCCACAGGTCCGCCTCGCCCTCGGGGTCGGCGGCGTCGATGAGGCGCTGCGCGACGTCGGCCGCGTCCAGCTCGGGCTCGGCCTGCAGCAGGAGCGCCGCCGCGCCCGCGACGTGGGGTCCGGCGCCGGACGTACCGCCAAAAGCACCGTAATACCCTTGTTCGGAGGGATGGTAGTTCCGCTGGCCCGGGATGGGCGCGTAGGGGTCGTCCGGCGCGGTGATCGCGATGGTCTTGCCGTCGTCGATGCGCGGCCCCTGGCTCGACCAGAGCCGAAGCTCTCCCTGATGGACGCCGTAGGTGTCGTCCCAGCGCCCTGCGTAGGCCGCCACCGCGATGGCGCTGTCGGCGGTCGCGTTGAGGCAGATCGTGCCGCTGGGGTCCTCGTCGTCCCAGGTGATGCCTCGGCCCCAGCCCGACACGTAGTCGTTGAGCAGGGCGGTGACGTCGACGCTCTGGCTGGAGGGGTTGGTCACCCGCAGCGTCCAGGCGCCGGTCTCCAGCGTCGCGCTGCTGCTGCTGTAGAGGGTCGCCGACTCCATCCGGGTGCCCCGGTCGCTGGTCCACCCGTCGGTCCAGACGGTGAAGCCGAGAAAATCGGAGGCAGGCCCCCCGTCCAGCGTGAGCGTGTGCTGCTGGGGCGAGATCAGCTCGGCCTCCAGGTCCACCTGGGGCTGCCGCCACTTGAGGTCGACGATGAGGTAGCTGTAGTCGGGGTCGGGCACGGTCAAGGTGAGGTCGACGGTCTCGCCTGCGCCGATCGTGGCGCTGGTGCGCTTGCCGGCTGCCGCGAGGTTGCCCGCAGGGCTCACCTGCACCATGCCCGCCTCGGTCGCCGCGTCCATCGCCTGCTCCAGCGCAGAGGAGCCGTCGAGGAACTGCCCGCTCCACGGCGCCCACTCGTGCACCGCGACCCGCGCGCCGCGCTCCAGCCCCCAGTCGATGGCCTCGACGAAGTCGTAGTCGCGGGTGGCGTAGGAGTACACCAGCAGCTCGGCGTCCGGGGCCATGCCCACCAGCCAGCGCTGCCCGGGGCGCTGCCCGCCCACCAGGATGCCCGCCACGCCGGTACCGTGGCTGGCGTCCTCCCCCACGTTGGTGAAGTCGAGCAGGTTCTCGCCACGCACGAACTCCTGCCGGCCCTCCCGGACCCGCGCGACCTTGGAGGTGCCGAGCATCAACAGCCGCTCGCCCTCTTCCAGGATGCCGTCCCCATCGGCATCGTCGGGGATGAAGAAGGGCTCGCCGTAGGAGGGGTCGGTCTCCCCGAAGCCCGCGTCAGGGCCATAGGCGCGCTCCCCGTCGCCGTCGAGGTCGGCGAACAGCCAGTCCACCTCGACGTCGAAGTCGCCGTCGTAGAAGTCGAACGCGTAGTCCCAGGCGTCCACGTCGAAGTGGTAGGCCCAGGCGTCGAACCACACCAGCGACTCGCCGTCGCTGAGGCGCCCGTCGTCGTCCAGGTCCACCCCGTCCACCGAGGGGTCGAAGCGCCCGTCGCCGTCGACGTCCAGCCAGTCGTAGGCCCCGCCGTCCGCGTTGAACAGCGCGGGGTGGAACAGGTCGACCCCCGCGTCGATGTCCAGGATCGTGACCCCCGCGCCGGTCAGCCCGTCGGCGGCGGAGGGCCCCCGGTCGCGCAGGGCGGTGACGCCGATGTCGTCGGCGGTGACGTAGGTGGGCGGCTCCACCGGGGCGGGCAGGGCGCTCTCCAGCCGGCGCACCGCGGGGTCGGCGGCGACCGCCTCCAGGCGATCCCAGGGCAGGTCCACCGCGTACACCGCGCCCAGGGCGCGCGGCGACCCGTCGGCGCGGACCTCGAAGCGCACCCCGTGCTTGGCGAGGCGATCCAGGTCGGCCCGGGAGAGCGGCGCCTCGGCCACCAGGTGCACCGGGGCGAGGTCCGGCCGCGCGTCGAGCCCGGCGAAGGGGGGCAGGGGCTCCTCCGCGAAGCGCGGCGCGGCGAGCGCGGAGAGCTTGGGGTCGACCTCGCCGGCCAGCGCGGGCCCGGCGAGCAGGAGAAGGAGCGTCATGGAGGCCTCCGCGGTGTCGGCAACATAGCGGGGAAGCCGCAGGATCGCCTAGGCGATCGCCAGGCTTCGCAGCATCTCCACCAGCCGCCCCAGCCAAGAGCCCGGCGCGATGTCCAGCGCCTCCGCCAGCGGACCCAGCCGCTCGACCACCACGCGGGCCTCGTCGAGCTGCCCCAGCTCCATGCGCGCGCGGGCCTGGCGGGCCAGGGAGCGGGCCAGCTCGAAGCGGTTGTCCACCGACGCCAGCAGGTCCGCCGAGCGCTCCAGCAGCGCGAAGCCGCCCGCCGGGTCCCCCTCCAGCACGGTCAGCTCGCCGAGCGCCGCCAGGGTCGCGCCCTCGGCGTCCCGGGCCCCGATGTCGTGCTGGATGTCCAGGGCCTCGGCGAGGTTGCCCCGCGCCTCGGTCAGCGCCCCCTGCTCCAGGAGGACTGCCCCCAGCACGCTGCGGCTGCCCGCGTAGAGGCGGGAGTTGCCGGCCTCCTGGAAGAGCGCCGTGGACAGCTCGACCAGCTCGCGGGCTTCGGTGAGCTGCCCCAGCTCCAGGTGGCAGGACGAGAGGTTGAGCAGGTGGACGGCCTCGGACAGGCGATCGCCGGTCCGCTGGCTCAAGCCCAGGGCCTCCTCCAGCAGGGGGATGGCCTGCTCGGGGCGGCCCTGGTCGATGTGGAGCAGGGCGTAGTTGCCGACGTTCATGCCGATGACCGCGTCGTCGCCGGTGCGGCGCGCGGCGCGGCGGCCGGCCTCGAAGTGCTCTCGCGCCGTGCCTGCGTCCCCCAGCTCGCGGTAGACGTGGGCCAGGCAGGTCAGGGCGCGGGCCCGCAGGCCGTGGGCGCCGCAGCGCCGGGCCAGGGCGATGGCGCGCTCGTAGTGGGTGCGGGCGTCGTCCATCGCGGCGCGGTCGTGGTGGAGCACGCCGGCCTGCAGCAGCGCGAAAGCCTGGGCCTTCAGGTCCCCGCAGGCCTCGGCCATGGCGAGGGCGTCGTCCAGGATGCCGTCCACGCGGGCATAGTCGCCGGAGTTGCGCACGAGGGTGGCGTAGACCACCTCCAGCCAGGCCATGCGCCCCGGGGGCCCGTCGAGGTCGCGGAGGTCCTCGGCCAGCTCCAGCGCGGCGGAGAGCGGGCCGCGGCGGCGCAGCACGGAGAGCGCGCCCAGGCCGGCCTCCAGGGTGAGGGCCGGGTCCCCGTCCCGCAGGCCCCGGCGGGCGGCAGCCACGAGGTTGTCCAGCTCCGGGTGCAGCGAGAGGGCGTCCGGCTCGGCCAGCGCGGCGAACCAGGCGAGGTGGCGGGCCTCGGCCTCGGCCTGGTCCCCGCGCGCCGCGAGCTGCTCGCGGGCGAACGCCTGCACCGACACCATCATGCCCAGCCGGCCGGTCTCCGGGTCCACGACCCGCAGCACGCTGCGCTCCACCAGATCCTGGAGCACGTCCAGCACGAAGGGGGCCTCGGGCCAGGGGTCGAGGTCGACGATGGCCTCGGCGGCGTCGGGCAGGAAGCCGCCCTCGAACACCGCGCAGCGGGCCAGCGCGGCCTGCTCCCAGGGCCGGAGGAGCTGCCAGGACCAGTCGATGGTGGCTCGGAGGGTGGCGTGGCGGGCGGGGCGGCCGCCGCTGCGGTCGGTGAGCAGCTTGAACTGCTGGTCCAGCCGGGCCAGCAGCGCGGCGGGCGGCAGCACCCCGGCCCGGGCGGCGGCCAGCTCCAGCGCGAGGGGCAGGCCGTCGAGGCGGCGCACGATCTCCGCGATCGCCTCGGCGTTGGCGCCGGTCACCGCGAAGTCGGGGCGCCGCCGCCGGGCGTGCTGGACGAAGAGGGCCACCGCCGGGCTCTGCGCGACCCGGGCGGGGTCGTCCTCGCCAGCGGGGGGCAGGGCGAGGGGCATGACGTGGAAGCGCCGCTCCACCGCGACCCCGAGGGGGATCCGGCTGCTGGCCAGCCAGCGGGCCTGGGGGCTCGCGGCCACCCAGCGGGCCACCGGCATGGCGGCGACCTCGGCGAGCTGCTCCAGGTTGTCCAGGATGAACAGGGCCTCGCCGCGCCGCGCGAACACCCCGGCCAGGTCCTCGACCGGGTCGCCCCCGGCGAGGCGCACGCCCATGGCAGCGGCGACGGCGGTGCACATGGCCTGGACGCTGTGGGCGTCGCTGAGGTCGAAGAACCAGACCCCGCCCGGCGCCCGGGGCAGGAGCCGCTCGCCCAGCCCCAGGGAGAGGCGGGTCTTGCCGGTGCCACCGGGCCCGAGCAGGGTCACCAGGTGGCCGGGGCGGACCAGGGCCTCCAGCTCGACCAGCGCGGCGTCGCGCCCCAGGATGGGCGGCAGGCTGTCCGGGAGGTTGCCCCGTCGGATCCGCGACGCGCGTACGGCCGGGAAGGGGCCCCGACGGAGCCGCTCCAGCCGGGCCTCATAGAGCGAGATGGGCTCCGGGACGCCGCGCAGCAGGTAGTCCCCCAGGGGCTCCAGGCGCACGCCGGGCGGCGGGCGGGTGATGCGGTCCACCGCGCGCCCGCTCAGCAGCACCTGGCCGCCGTGCCCTGCTGCGGCGACCCGCGCGGTGCGGTTGACCGGCGGGCCGAGGTAGTCGATCCGGCCGGTGACCGGATCGGCGCGGCGCAGAGGATGGCCGACGTGCAGGCCCATGCGCACCCGGAGGCCCCGAATGCCGGCGGCGGTCCGGGCGTCCGGGAGCTGGAGCAGCTCGGCGGGCCAGGGCAGGGCCATCAGGCAGCGCTGGCCCTCGGCGCACCAGCCCAGGGCGTCGTCGGCGTCCTGGAAGGCCAGCAGGAAGGCGTCGCCCTCGTTCTTGACCTCGTAGCCGCCGGCCTCCCCCAGGACCTGGCGCAGCGCGGCGTTGTGCAGGTCGAGGGCCCGCGCAGTGGCGTCCGGGGCGGCCTCCCAAAGCCGCGTGGATCCCTGGATGTCGGTGAAGACGAGCGCGATGTCACCGGTGGGGGCCGTCATGGCGTAGGGCTGGCTCCTGGAGGGCGGGGTCCATGAAGCGGGGGCTGTAAAGGCAAGCGACCCCGTGTCCCCAGATCGGGGGGGGGCGCTTGGGTGTATCCGGACGTAACCACGCCGGTTACCCCGACATAGAGGAGGTCAGTCACCCCTTCATCGGAGGACCCGCATGACCTTCGCCCGACTGCTCCCCCACGCGCTCCTGCTCACCAGCCTGTCTGCCTGCGCGGCCACCGGCCCCGCGGAGGCCGGCACCCGGGAGGCCCCGCCGCCCGACAAGGGGCAGGCCGTCGCCGTGTTCGCC
Source organism: Alphaproteobacteria bacterium (assembly GCA_020632795.1). Classification (GTDB taxonomy): domain Bacteria; phylum Myxococcota_A; class UBA796; order UBA796; family CAJQPC01; genus JACKEV01. Next base: position 742,380 of record JACKEV010000010.1, on the reverse strand, counting down.
GGGGGCTGCTTCTGGTGCATGGAGAAGCCCTTCGACAAGGTGCCCGGCGTGCTCTCCACCACCTCGGGCTACACCGGCGGCCCGGAGGTCGCGCCCACCTACCAGCAGGTCTCCTACCACCAGACCGGCCACTACGAGGCCATCCGCGTCGTCTACGACCCGTCGAAGGTCGACTACGGCCACCTGCTGGAGGTGTTCTGGCACAACGTCGACCCCACCCAGGCCGACGGCCAGTTCTGCGACCGGGGGCTGCAGTACCGCACCGCCATCTTCACCTCGGATCCCGAGGAGAAGAAGAGCGCCGAGGCCTCCAAGGCGGCCGTGGCGAAGGAGCTGGGGCAGCCTGTCGTCACCGAGATCCTGCCCGCCGCGCCGTTCTGGGAGGCCGAGGACTACCACCAGGACTTCTATCAGAAGAACCCGGCCCACTACACCCGCTACCGCACCGGCTGCGGCCGGGACGCCCGGCTGGAGGCGCTGTGGGGGGACAAGGCCGGGCATTGATCAGCGGCGGCGCTGGGCGCCCAGCAGCGTCAGCGCCCCCCCGCCGATGAGCAGCAGCATCACCTGCTGGATGCGCACCAGCGCGGTGACCGCCAGGGCGTCGGCCACGTCGACCCCGGTGGTGACGGTGAAGAAGCTCCAGAACATCGCGTCCCAGCCGAGCTGGCCGCCGGGCACCGCGAACAGCGCGACCACCCCGGCGGTCGCCGCGCAGTAGGTGAACATCACGCCGGGGGGGTAGGGGTCCATGCCCATCGCCAGCGACCCCACCCAGATGCCCGTGGCCACCGAGAGGTGCCCGCAGATGGCCCAGACGATGGCCTCGGCGTAGGCGCGGGGGCCCAGGCGGCCCACCTCGCCCAGGGCGTCGGCGACCATGCCCACCGCCCGGTCCGCCCGGCGCATGAGCTGGCCGGGCCAGCCGGGCAGGGCGGTGCCCAGGGCTCCGGCGGTGCGGCTGGAGGCAGCCCGCAGCAGCCGGGGGCGGGCGGAGAGCACGCCCAGCGCCGTGGCCCCGACGCCGATGGCGATGGCGGTGAAGCCGATGAGCCCGGCGTACTGCTCCGGGACCGGCATGCGCCCGAAGGTCCAGACCGCCCCCGCGATCACCCCCGCGACGGCCAGCCCGATGAAGCGGGAGTGGATGCCGGCGGCGAGCGCCGGGGCCACGGCGGTCCCGTAGCGGCGGTTCACCAGCAGGGCGACCGCCAGCTCCCCCACCGGGCCGGGCAGGGCGTAGTTCAGCAGCAGCCCCGCGCAGACGATCGCGGTGAGCCCGGCCGCAGGCAGGCCGCGCCCGTCAGGGATCAGGGCCCGCCAGCGCAGGGCCATGAAGGTCATGCCGCCGGTCATGATGGCCATCGCGCCGAGCAGGGGACCGGGGCGGGTGCGGGTCAGGAGCGCCTCGACGCGCCCCGCGTCCAGCCCGCTGCGGGACAGGGCCACGGCGGTCAGGACCAGCGCCCCCAGCACCATCAACGCCACGAGCAGGGCCCGTCGGATCGCCCGGTCCTGGGCCTCGTTCTCCGGCGACGGCGCGGTCAAGGGGGGTCAGCTGCGGTCCAGCAGGCCGTACTTGTTGAGCTTGTAGCGCAGGGTGTTGCGCTCGACCCCCAGGATCCGGGACATGTGGGTGCGGTCCATGCCGGTCTGGTCGATCGCCCGGACCAGCAGGGTGCGCTCGACCTCCTCCAGGTACTGCTGGAGGGAGAAGCCCTCGATCAGCTCGGGCAGGCGCTCGCCGGGCATGCTCTTCATGTGGACCTGGATGTCGAAGGCTGCGTTGCCGAAGACGAGGGCGCGCTCGACGACGGCGGCCAGCTCGCGCAGGTTGCCGGGCCAGGCGTGCAGGCGCAGGGCCTTGAGCTGCTCGCCGTTGGGGGCGGGGGGGTCGACGCCGCGGTCCTGGGCGCGGGCCGCCAGCCAGCCGGTGAGCAGGGGCTCGATGTCGTCGGGGCGCTCCCGCAGGGGGGGGACGACGACCTCCAGCACCGCCAGGCGGTAGTACAGCTCCTGGACCGAGGGGTCGAGGGCAGCCTGCTCACCCCACTCGGCGTGGGCGGAGGCGATGACCCGGGGCGCGGTGTCCGGGTCCATGCTGTCGAGGGCCTGGACGAGCTGCACCTGATCGCGGGGATCGAGCAGATCGACGTTGGGGAAGTACAGCCCGCCGACCGCCGCGAGGTCCACGCGGGCGAGGTGGCTGGGGTGGGGGATGACCGCGAGGGGGCGCCCGCCGGCCGGGCTCTGCTCGTGGACCTGGCGGGCGACCTGGTTCCGGCCGCTGCCGGGCTCTCCGGAGAGCAGGACCGTGGCGTCCGCGGCGGCGACCACCTCGATCTGGCGGGCGAGCTCCCGGGCGGCGGCCGAGACGCCGTCCTGGACCCGGATGTGCAGGCCCGCACCCTGGAGCTGGCGGAGCTGCTCGACCACCTGATCGGCGGTGACCGGCTTGGTGAGGAAGTCGCGGGCGCCCCGGCGCATCGCCCGGACGGCGTCGTCGACGGTGCCGTAGCCGGTGAGGACCAGGACCTCCGCGGGGATGGGCAGGGCGCGGGCGCAGTCGAGCACCGCAAGGCCATCCACCGGCTCCATGCGCAGGTCGGTGACGACCACGTCGATCCCGCCCTCCTGGAGGCGCGCGATGGCGGCCTCGCCGCTGTAGCGCACCTCGACGGCGTAGCCGTGGCGCTCCAGCACCATGCCGAGGCCGTCTGCGGCGGATCGGTTGTCGTCGACGACCAGGATCGTGGTCTTCGCGCTCACGAGGGCTCCACTTCACGCGTGAGGGGCAGGGTCAGGGTGAACCGCGCGCCCCCCAGGGGGCTCGCGTCAACGCTCAGCGTACCACCGTGCGCCTCGGCCACCTTGCGGGACAAGGGCAGCCCCAGGCCCGTACCCCCGACGCGGCCCGAGAAGCCGGCCTCGAAGATGCGCTCCTGATCGGCCTCCGGGACGCCGGGGCCGTCGTCGTCGACGTGCAGGCGTACCTCGGTCGTGCTGCCCTCCAGGGTGACGTGGACGCGGCCCCCGCCGCGCTCGTCCAGGATGGACACCGCGTTCCGCAGAAGGTTCTCCACGGCGCGGCGCAGCAGGGCGGCGTCGACGTCGAGGTCGGGCAGGGGCGGGGCCTCCACGGTGATGGTCACGCCGGCCTCCCGGGCCTGGGGGGCGACGAGGCGCGTGGCGCGTTGGATGAGCTGGGCCATGGGCGCGGGGCGGCGCACCAGCCGGAGCGCCTCGCCGGAGTCGACGAGGCGCTGGACGACGACCTCGATGAGCTGCAGCTCTTGCTGGATGCGGCGCAGCAGGGTGGTGCGCTGCTCGGCGTCGGGCTCGTGGGCCACGACGTCGGCGAGCATCGTGAGGCTCTGGAGGGGGTTGCGGACCTCGTGGGCCACGATCGCGGCGAGCTGGCGGGTCAGCTCCAGGCGCTGCTGGATGTCGTCCTCGCGGATCTGCATGGCCTCGGCGAGCTGGGCGAGGGCGTCGGCGAGGGGGCGCAGGTCGGGGTCATCGAGGTGGGGGAGGGCGACGTCGTGCTGGCCCAGGGCGAGGGCCCGGGCCCCCTCGGCCATGCGATCCAGGGGCTCCAACCCGGCCCGGACGGAGCGCACCGCGACCCCGGCGGCCAGGCTGGCGAAGGCGAGGGTCAACACCAGGAGCTGGCGGTGGCGGCTGCGCTGGCGGTGGTCATCGACGCGGGAGAAGCCGATGAGGCGCAGCTCCGGGGCCGCGCGAAGCCTCGCGCAGGCGCCCAGCAGGGTCAGCCCGTCGACCTCCGCCTCCAGCAGGAAGTGCTTCTCGGAGGAGACCACCATCGGGCAGCGCCGGATGAGTTGCATGGGCACGGCGTCCCCGGCGGCGCGGGCGGCGATCCCCAGGCTGTCCACCCAGACGACACCGTCCAGGCGGGTGGCGGAGACCAGGCGCTCCAGGTCGCCGTCCTGACCCAGCGCGCCGGCTGCGGCGGCCACGGCGGCCTCGACCTGGCGTCGCTCCAGGTCCCGCTCATGCAGATCGGACTCGACCACGAACGGGACCGCTGCGCCGAAGACCGCGAGGACGGAGAGCAGGGCGGCCGAGAGGGCCAGCCGCGCGCGAACCGGGAGGTTCAATCCATCGTGTCCACGGTCTCGGCGTCGCCGCTCTTTTCATCCGAGGTCTCGCTGGAGACGTTGGCCCGGATGGCCATGCCCTCGACGCCGTTCAGCTCGTAGACGGCGTCCTCCACGGAGGGGCGGGTGAGATCGGTCTGGGTATCGAAGGCGTCGTTGTAGGCGCGGCCGTAGTCGTACTGCAGGGTCTGCGGGTGTCCGCAGGCGGTGAGCAGGGCCGCGAGCGAGAGGGCCAGGGTCAGGATCCGCATCAGGGGACCTCCGGGGGGGAAGAGGCGGTGGCGAGCGCGGTCAGGGCCGCGCCGGCGCGGTCATGGGAGGGCGCGATCTCGAGGGCGCGGGCGTAGCTGGCGCGGGCGCCGGCGTGATCGCCGCGGGCCTCGCGGGCCAGCCCGAGGTTGTAGTGGGCGTTGGCCTGGGCGGTCGTCTCGTCCGGGGTGAGGGTGCGCTGGACCGCGAGGAAGGTGTTGAGCGCCTCGACGTCGCGCTCCAGCGCGGCGAGGGAGAAGCCCATGTTGTTCCGGGCGCGGGCCAGGCCCGGGTTCAGGCGCAGGGCCTCGGTGTACGCGTCGAGGGCCTCGTCGTGCCGGCCGGCGGCTGCGAGGGAGAAGCCGAGGTTGTTCAGCAGCTCGGCGCGGGCGTTGGGCTCGCCGCGCCGGGGGCTGTGGCGGAGCGCCCGCCGGTTGGCGTCGATGGCCTCCTCGACGTTGCCCATCTCCAGATGGATCAGGCCGATCAGGCGGTCGCGCTCCGGGTTGGTGCTGAAGCCATCCTCCAGCAGGTCGAGGGCCTCGCCGTACAGGCCCTGGCCCAGCAGCGCGCGGCCCTGGATCAGGTCGAGGCGCTCGCCGGTCATGCCCTCGGCCCGCATGGCGCCGATCATCCGCAGCGCGTTGTCGTAGTCGCCGGTGTCCACCAGCGCGTCGACCACGTCCAGACGGACGGAGCCCGCCTCGCTGGGGTCCCAGGCCGGCTCCATGCCCTCGGGCGGCGCCGGGTTGAGGGCGCGCCCTGCGCAGCCGGTGAGCAGCAGGAGGCCGAGCCAGGCGAGGCGCGCCCTGCGCATCAACCGCCTCCCATCGCGGGGAGGAGCTGCCGGATGACCCGCACGATGGCCGGGCCGATGAGGATGAGGATGAGGCAGGGCAGCATGAACAGGATCATCGCCACGGTGAGCTTGGGCGAGATCTTGGCGGCGGCCTCCTCGGCGCGCTGCATGCGCTTGGTGCGCACCAGGCCGGCGTGGATGCGCAGGGAGCGCGCCACCGGGGTACCGAAGCGCTCCGCCTGGACGAGCACGTTCACCAGGGCGGAGATCTCGTCGAGCCCGGTGCGATCGGCGAAGTGCTGGAGCGCGGTGGTGCGCGGGATGCCGGCGGAGACCTCGCTGTTCACGAGGCGGATCTCGCCAGCGAGGATGGGGGCGGCCTCCTCCATCTCGTCGGCCATGCGCCGGAAGGCGGCGTCGAGGCCGAGCCCGGCCTCCACCGAGGCGACCAGCATGTCCAGGGCGTCCGGGAAGGTCCGCAGCAGGTCGTCCTGGCGCTTCTGGAGGACGTTGGTGACCCAGAGCGCCGGCATGTAGTAGCCGAAGGCGGCGAGCAGCATCGCGACGGCGATGGTGTTGAACGTGGTGGTGCCGTCGGAGGGCAGCAGCGCGAAGGTGGTGGGGAAGAGGACGGCGAGCGTGAAGCGCACCGTGGAGAAGATCTCGACGTTGTTACGGCTGCGGAAGCCCGCCTGGATGAGCCGGCGCCGCAGGGCGTTGGCCTCCTCCTCGTCGGTCGGCGCGGCGACCTTGGACACCGCCTTGGAGATGACGTCGACCTGGCCGCCGGTCACCGGACCGCTGAGCGAGGGGACCGGGTTGGTCTCGTTTCCGTAGCTGGCCGACGTGAGGTCCTCGAGGCGGTCCTGGGCAGAGCGGAACGGGTTGACGAAGACGAAGAGGCCCACCCCCAGCAACAGGAAGGCGAAGAAGGCGAGGCCAGCGATCGCGACGTACTCAACAGGGAGACCGGACATCGGGGGGCGGTCCTAGAGTTCGACCTTGGTCAGCTCGCGCATGACGAACACGCCGACGGTGAACCAGACGATGATGAAGACAAGCATACCTTTGCCCAGCGGGTCGGTGACCAGCGGAGAGAGGTACTCCGGCCGCATCGACGCGATGGCGCCGGCGACGAAGAAGGGCAGGCCCGCCAGGATGATGGCAGAGAACTTGGCCTCGGCGGTGAGCGCGGCCACCTTGCCCCGGAACACGAAGCGCTGCCGGATGGTCTCGGAGATGCTCTCCAGGATCTCGACGAGGTTGCCGCCGGTCTCCCGCTGGAGGAGCACCGAGGAGACGAAGATCTTCATGTCGAAGTTGTTGCGGTTCCGGGTGCCCATGGCCCGCATGCACTCGCGGAAGTCGCGGCCGAGGTTGTTCTCCTCGTAGACGCGGCCGAACTCGGCGGCGACGGGCTGCTGCATCTCCTCGGCGCAGACCCGCATCGACTCCGCGATGCCGTGGCCGGCCTGGAGGGAGCGCGCCATCAGGTCCAGCGCGTCGGGGAGCTGCTCGGTGAGCCGCTCGTTGCGGGCCTCAGCCCGGGACTTCGTGATGATGATCGGGATGTAGCCGGCCGCCATGCCCAGGAGGCCGATGGGGCTGCGGCTGATGATGGTGAGCAGGACCATCCCGGCGAGGGCGGAGCCGACCATCAGGCCCACGAGGGTCTGGAAGGTGTAGGGGTAGCCCGCCAGCATGAGCAGGTCGTCGAGGTAGCTGACGATCTGCCCGCCGACGTCCCCGGTCTCCGTCTCCCGCTGCTTGCGCTTGTTCTCGATGCGGAACAGGGACTCGCCCTCGGCCTCCTGGAAGGTGCCCAGACGGCGGGCCAGCTCCTTGGACTCCTTCTCCCGCTGCGTCACGCGGTACCAGTAGAAGCCCTGCATCGCGAGCATGACCGCCGCGAAGACGACCACGACCACGAAGATGGTGAGGAAGCGGTTCATGCGAAGTGTCTGCCCTGGGTGCGAAGGGAGAGCCGATCAGACTTCCATGCGGAAGCGGAACAGCTCGGGGGGGAGGTCGATGCCGTTGCGGGACAGCCGCTCGGCGAACTTGGGCCGCACGCCGGTGGCGACGAACTCGCCTCGGACGCGGCCCTCCTCGTCGATGGTCCTCTGCTTGAAGACGAAGATGTCCTGGGTGGTGACGACGCTGCCCTCCATGCCGATGATCTCGGTGACCGCCGTGATGCGGCGCGTGCCGTCGGGCAGGCGGTCGAGCTGGAGGATGACGTCGAGGGAGCGCGCGATCATCTCCCGGATGGTCTTGTCCGTGAGGTTCGGCATGCCCATCGAGATCATCGTCTCGAAGCGCGCCAGCGCGTCGCGGGTGGTGTTGGAGTGGACCGTGCCCAGCGAGCCGTCGTGACCGGTGTTCATCGCCTGGAGCATGTCGATGGCCTCAGAGCCGCGGATCTCACCGAGGATGATGCGGTCGGGGCGCATACGCAGGGCGTTCTTGAGCAGGTCGCGCTGGGTGACCTCGCCGCGGCCCTCCAGGTTGGGCGGGCGGGTCTCCAGCCGGACGACGTGGGACTGCTGGAGCTGGAGCTCGGCGGAGTCCTCGATGGTGATGATGCGCTCGCCGTCGGGGATGAAGGACGAGAGCACGTTGAGCAGGGTCGTCTTACCGGAGCCGGTACCGCCGGAGATGACCATGTTCAGCTTGCTGGCGACCGCGCCGCGGAGGACCTCCAGGATGGGGCGGGGGCAGGAGCCCAGGGCCACGAGGTCCTCGGCCATGATCGGCACCGCGCCGAACCGCCGGATGGAGACGCTGGGGCCGTCGAGGGCCAGCGGCGGGATGATGGCGTTGAAGCGGGAGCCATCGGCGAGGCGGGCGTCGACCATCGGGGTGGTCTCGTCGACGCGGCGGCCGACGTTGGAGACGATACGGTCGATGATCTGCATCAGGTGGCGGTTGTCGTTGAACCGCATCGGGTAGCGCTGGAGCAGACCCTTCTTCTCGACGTAGACGTTCTCGTAGCCGTTGATCAGGATCTCGGAGATCTCCGGGTCCCGGAGCAGGGGCTCGAGGGGGCCGAGGCCCAGGATGTCGTCGAGGATCTCCTCGACCAGCCGCTCGCGCTCCAGGCGGTTCAGCGGCAGGTTGCGGGTCTCGACCTGCTCGGTGAGGGTGGCGCGGAGGCGGGCCGCCAGCTCTTCGCGGGGGGTCTGGCCGACCTGGTCGAAGTCCAGCGAGTCGATCAGCTCAGAGTGGAGTTGCCGCTTGATCCGATCGAACTCTTCGGAGTCGGACATCCCGCCGTGGCCCGGCGAGCTGGTCTTGAAGCGCTGCTGCGCTCCCCGGACGCGGTCGATAAGTCTGGACGAACCCACGAGATCTCTTCCCTAACGAGTCAGTTGAACAACCAGGAGATGGGGCCCTCTTTCTTCTCCTTCACCTCGACGAACTCGTCGCCCTCGGTGATGAGGCTGACCATGTTGCTGTAGTCCCGCGCCGCCGGGCTGCGCCGGTTGACGTCCCGCACCAGGCGACCGACGTTGACGGCCTCGTTGAGGGTCTTCTCGTCGGCCTCGACGGTCGCGGCGACGCGGATGTTGAGGTGCTTCTCGATGTCCTTGTTGGACAGCTGGGCCTTCTTGTCGAACTTGTTGACGATCAGCCGCACGCGCTCGTTCTCGACGCCCAGCCGCTCGAAGAGCTGCATCCGGCGCCAGGCGTTCTTGACCGAGGGCACGTCGGGGTTGCAGACCAGGAAGACCAGGTCGGAGACCGACATGCTGGTCAGCGTGGCCTCGTCGATGTGGGAGCCGCAGTCCAGCAGGCAGTACTGGTAGGCGTCCGCGCAGACCTGCAGCAGCCGCAGCACCTCCTCGCCCCGGATCTCCTCCTGTTCGTCGATCTCGTGGGGCTGGGCCAGCACATGGATCTTGCTGGGGTGGACCGCCATCGAGCCCTTGAGCACCCGCTCGTCGAGGCGCTCCAGGTCCCGAAGGAGGTCCATGATGCTGCGCTTCGGACGAAGGTCGAGGAAGGAGGCGACGTCGCCCATCGAGAAGTCCATGTCCACGACGCAGACGCTGTGGACCGGGCAGAGCTCGGCGGCGAGGTTGATGGCCAGGCTGGTGACCCCCGCGCCGCCCTTGCTCCCGCAGATCGCGAACAGCTCGCCGGTCGCCTCCTCGGAGTCCGGGGTGTACGCGGCGTCGTGCACGGCCTGCCGCAGCAGGTCGCTGTCGTCGGGGAGCACGACGTACTCACGAAAGCCGGCCCGCATCGCGGCCCGGATCCGCTCCGGGTCGCTGGTCTGGGAGTAGGCGACCAGCGTGATGTTCGGGAACTGCCCGCTGACCTCGGTGCCCAGCGAGACGGCGCGGTTGAAATCCCCGTTGAAGCTGGCGATCAGCACCGTCGGGCGCTGCCGACGGATCTGGTCGAGCGCTTCTTCGAACTCGATCGCCGCGTTGGGGAGGGTGGCCTCTGTGCGCAGGCACTCCCGGAGCAACCCCATCCCCTGCCGGTCGACGCCTACGATGACGACGCTGGCGGCTCGTCGGGGGCTTCCAATCGTTCGCATGGGTTGGACAGTCCTGAGAAAACTCGCGAGGGTCCGGGTGGCGCGCTCAGCGGGAGGCCCCGACCGGGCCGGAGGGGTCGGACGAATCGGCGGAGCGGGACCGGGCGCGGTGATCCATGCCCAGCCAGAACAGCTCGAAGTCGTTGGGGTTGTTGTCTTCGGTCGTGCCCGGAGGAGCCGGGACCTCCTCGGGAGAGAGGGGCCGGACCAGCCGAGGCGTGACGAAGATCATCAGCTCGGTCTCCTCACGGACGTGAGAAGTATACGAGAACAGGGCGCCAACGACGGGGATGTCCCCCAGCAGCGGGATCTGCGCCCGGGAGTAGCGGAGCTGGTCGCTCATCAGGCCGGCCATCGCGAAGGTCATGCCGTCGTTGATGCGCAGGTGGCTCTCGCTCTTGCGGACCAGATAGCCGGGGATCTCGATGCCGGAGATGCTCGTGCCCGTGGTGTTGTCGATCTCGGAGTACTCCACGGTGACGCGCAGGTCGATGACGCCGTCGGCGAGCACGGTCGGCACGAACACCAGGATGATGCCGTATTCCTTGAACTCGAGGGTGATCCGGTTGTTGGTCTGGGCGACCGGCACCGGGATCTCACCGCCGGCCAGGAACTCGGCCTGCTGGCCGGAGAGCACGACCAGGGTGGGCTCGGCGAGCACCTTGGTGATCTTGTGCTCCTCGAGCACCGACATGATCGCGGCGAGGTCGATCTGGCTGATGACCCCCAGCAGACCGAAGGCGCCGGAGCCAGCCGTCAGGGTGATGCCGCTGTTGATCAGCTCGGGGGCGAGCAGGTTGTTGTCGTTCGCGCCGGTGGGGTGGATGATGCCGCCCCGGTCACCGGTGGTCGCCGAGCTGTAGATGCCGGCGGCGACGTCCTCGTTGCCCCAGAGGGCGTTGAAGCCCATCTCGCGGGTCGCGGTGCGGTTGACCTCGGCGAAGGTGACCTGGAGCTGCACCTGGTGATCACCCTTGACCGACATCAGGTTGACGAACTCGGGGTCGAAGATCGTGGCCACCGCCGAGATGCGCTCGAGGGTCTGGAGGTCGGGCACCGGGCCGTCCACCACCAGGCGCCCCTCCAGGGGGTAGACCTTGGGCGGGGGGCCGTCGGTGACCAGCTCGCCCACACGCCGGATGAGGTCCGAGATGTCGCGGTGGACGGTCAGCTCGATGACCTCGGGCCGCTGCGGGTCGTCCCGGTACCAGACCCAGAGGTCCGTGGTGCCGATGGACTTCCCGAGGACCTGGAACTGGCCCTCCTCCAGCAGCTTGATGTCGGCGACCGCAGGATCAGAGATGAGCACGCGGTGGAAGGGCCGCGCGCTCTTCTGGATCGAGGACTGCCCGACCTCGACGTCGAGCCACTGGGTGGTGGGCATGTCCTGGGCGAAGGCGGGGGTGGCGAGGCCCACACCGACGCCGAACAGCAGCAGCTTCAGGGCCTGGGAGAGTCGGCTCAACAGCATCTTCTGGTGCTCCGGGAAACCATTGAACAGGGCGCGAGGGCGAGCCCGTCCTGGGGCGGGCGTGTGCTTCCTGCTAACGGTGGCGTCGCTTGTCGGCTTCCTCGACCTTGCCGTCCTCGCCGATGACGAGTTCGGTGGTCTCGGAGCCCGTGATGACCTGAGCGCCGACCTTGGGGGGCTCGGTGCTGGCGTTCTTCCGAGCCATCGTCGTGATGCGCTTGGGAGCCTCGGTCTTCGTGTCGAGCCCGATGAGGGCATCGGCGGTCGCGCCGTGGGTCTCGACCTGCGTGATGTCGATGTCGGCGCGCAGCGCCAGGGAGATGTCCCCCTTTGCGGCGGCGAGGGCAATGGACTCGGCCTCCTCGAGGGTGACCTCGAGGGTGACGGTGCGGCGGCCCTTGACCTGGCCGGAGGACGCGCGCTTCTTGGGCTTGGCGTCGGGGTCATCCTCGGGCTGCGGGCCGCCCAGGCTCGCGCCGACCGCCAGGACCTTCACGCCCTGCAGCAGGGTCTTGGACACGGCCTTGGCGTTGACCGACTTGTCATCGGGGCGGATGACCACGATGACGTCGACGTAGTTGAGGGGCTGGATGAAGCCGGCCACCGCCTCCTCGGCCTTGACGGCGATGGAGACCGCGCGCTTGCCGGGGGTGATGATGGCGTTCAGGCCGATGCCCGCCTCGCGGCGCGCGAGGCGCTCGCTGCGGACGATCTCGTTGGCGAGGATGCGCTCCTTGGGCGTGCGGCCGACGGCCATGTCCACGTCCGTGAAGACGACATCGGCGGGCACCATCTCGGGGGCGAGGGCGCGGATCGCGACGTCGCCTTCCTGGATGGGCAGGCCCATGTAGAGGTTGCGGGTGGCAACCACGACATCGACCGTCTCCGGGGGTTTGCGGGCTTCTTCGAGCTGCCGGCTCGTCCGCTTCAGGAGCTGGACGACCAGGACGGCGGCGATCACCGCGGCGATGAGGGACACACCCAGGAACAGGTAGGCCTTCCCCCTACCGCCCGTCTGTTGACGTTGCTGCATGGGCTCTTTCTCCGGACCTCTGCCAGCGAGTATATGCCGCCCGACGAGCGGGCGGTAGCGATCGGTTCAATTCTCAAATTCCCACGTCCGCCGGGAAAAATTTTCGACCCTATCCCGCATGGAGCAAGCCGAAACGGGTAGAGAGCGCGAACCCGGCGAGGATGGCCAGCGCCATCGGAACACGGAAGTCTGTGAGGAGCTTCTTTCCAGCCACCTTTTCAACCTGACGTGCCGCCGCGAAGGCGAGCGACACGAGGCCATTGCACGCGGTGGCGAGCAGCACGACGTCGAGCATCCAGACCGGGCCCAGGAACGAGCCCACGACCATGAACAGCTTCGCGTCGCCGCCGCCAATCCATTTGAGCATCCATTGGGGGAAGAATAACGCAAAGGCGCAACCGACGCCGAGCGCGGATGCCCCCAGGCCGGAGAGGCCGGCCACGACGGTGGCGCTGCCGGCCCCCAGGGCGAGCCCGACCAGGATGAGGGGGTTGGGGATCGTGCGCTTCCAGACGTCCCAGATGGCCGCGACCAGGAGCAGGACCCCCAGGATGAGCGAGGCGGAGGACAGAGGCGATCCTGGATGGGGGACGGCCTCGTCGGGTCGGACGGGACACCCCCAAAGAAAATCGGGGCTCCCCCTCCGCGAAGGAGGGAGAGCCCCGAATGGTCTCAGAGACGGCCGATCAGGAGGCGGCGGCGTTCGAGACGGTGGAGGAGACCTGCGAGAACAGGCTGTCGAGGGAGGAGCCGAGCGCGGTGAGCGCGGCGATGATGGCGACGGCGACGAGGCCAGCGATGAGACCGTACTCGATGGCGGTGGCGCCGGACTCGTCGTTCCAGAAGGCCTTCAGCATGATTTCACCTCGTTCTATCTATTCGGAAGGTGGAGCGGTTGAGGAGCTTTGGGCTCTCCCCTTTCCCGGGGCGGCTTTCCTCGCTGCCCATTGTCAACTTAGAGCATGTCTCCGGACATCGCAACAACTTTGGCGACATTTCATGACGAAAATACTGATCCGAACTCTTACGCGATGTGAATACATAAGGTAATACCATGATTCACGTAGTTGTCACGAAATGTCACGACTCGTGATCGTTCTTCGAATTCCTGATGATCGTCAGGCTGATCTCCCCTGCGAGCAGGGCGCGCAGCTCGTCTCCGAACGCGCGCTCGCGCCATCCCTGGAGGGCCTCGGGCCAGCGTGGCTCCCGCCAGTGCAGCACCAGGTCGCGACGCAGGCGCTGCGGGAGCGCGAGCGCCGCGGAGATGTCACGCTCCACCTCCACCCCATGCGCCCAGGCGGTCAGCAGGGCCTCGGCCATCGCCGACTCGCGGCGCACCGCCACGCTGGGCGGCAGCCGCTCCTCGGGCAGCGCCTCGACCTCCGCGACCATCGACAGGACCCGCGGGGCCAGCTCCCGGGACAGCCGCTTGGGCAGGCGACGGTTCTCGGTGAGCGCGCTGAGGTTGTTCGGGCGGCGGCGGGCGATGTCGAGCAGGGCGGCGTCGGAGGCGACCTGCCAGCGGGGCTGGTCGTAGCTGCGCGCCAGCGCCTCCCGCCACTCAACGAGGCGCTGGAAGAGCGCCCGCCCGCGCCCGTCCAGCACCGCAGCGCCCGGGACATAGCGCCACATCCTCACCCCGTCCGGCCCGCGCAGGGACTGCGCCGCCAGCTCGGCGGTGGCGTCGGCGGCCCAGCTCTGCCGGTGCTCCGGCAGCGCCTCCTGCAGCGCCTCGGCGAGGGCGTGCAGGCGGATGACGTCCGCGGCCGCGTAGCTGAGCTGCTCGTCGCTCAGCGGCCGTTGGCCCCAGTTGGACAGGGACACCCCGGACGGCAGCGTCTCGCCCAGCACCCGGGACACCAGCTCGGTGAGCCCCCGCGGGTAGCCGTAGCCGGAGAAGCCGGCCAGCACCTGGGGGTCGATCACCAGCCCCGGCTCCAGCCCGGTGTGCCGGACCAGCAGCGGCAGATCCTGGGAGAGGGCGTGCACGATGAGCGTTCGGCCGGACAGCGCGGCGCCGATCGGCTTGAGGTCCCGGATCGACTTGGGGTCCACCAGCAGCGGCACGCCGCCGGTCGCGCAGAGCTGGACCAGCTTGAGGCGTGGGTAGTAGTGGCGCTCGCTGTGGAACTCGGTGTCGACAGCGATGGGGCCGTCCAGATCGCCCAGAGCCTCCTCGAGGCGCGCCGTCGACGTGATCAACTCGTGGGGGATCTCCAAACGCAGGCTCCTTGAGGGGAGCCCATCGTAACGCGACCCGATAGATGGGTCCGATGAACACGCTGTTGTTGGCCCTGATCGCCTGTCCTGGTCCACCACCGACGCCGTCCGCGGCCTCCTTTGACGACGCGGACGGCGTCGCGGCGGCAGATCTGGACGGCGATGGCGTAGACACTTTGATCTTCATCACCGACACCGAGGCGCGCTGGGGGGAGCACCGCGTCGATCTCGGCGGCGCGCTCCAGGCGGTGGCCCGAGGGGACGTGGACGGCGACGGCGTGGAGGAGGCCGTGATCGCTTCGGGCATGTCCCGCGACCACCGCGACGCCCCCGCCCGGGTGTGGCGCGTGGACGAGGACGGCGCGACCGCGCTGTGGGAGCAGCAGGGGGAGCGCACGCAGATCACGGATCTGCGGGTGGTCGATGGGCGGGTGTGGGTCGCCGCCTACGTGGACGCGCGCGAGGTGAGGGCCGGCTTCATCGTCGACGGCGCGCTCGACACCGGGGGGCTCCATTCCCAGGCCCGGCTGGCCCCCGCGCACCTGCCCCTCCCGCCGGACGCGGTCGCGGTGGGGCGGATCTACGGCGACGCCCCCAAGAGCCCCGGCGACCTCAAGCTCATCCGAGGCGGACAGACCACCACCCTGCCCTCGCTCCGGGGCGTGCGCTCCCTGGCGGCCGCCGACCTCGACGGCGACGGCGACCTCGAGCTGCTGGTCGGGGACGGCTGGCACTACGCCTACGGGCAGCAGGCGGACGGTCGGGTCGCGCTGCTGGACGGCCCCGACTGGAGCGAGCAGCGGGTCATCGCCCACTTCGGGGACGACTACACCGCGCGCAGCATCGAGCCGATCGACGGCGCCCTGCTGGTCACCGGCACGCAGCACGTCCACTACCTGCGCCGCGACGCGCTGGGCTGGCGGGACGACGTGCTGGGCGACATCACCGAGGCCGACAACGCCGTCGTCGTCCACACCCCGCTGGGGCTGGCCGCGCTGATCTCCGGCGAGCCCGCGAGGCTCGTGCCGCTGCCCCGGTGAGCCTCCGCCCCCCGGCGAGCCAGTACTGGGGCGACGAGGCCCGGCTCGTCGAGCGCCTCGGGTCCGCGCGGCGGGTGCTCAGCGTCGGCGGGACCGGCGACCGGGCCCTGGCCCTGGCGCTCGCGGGCGTGGAGGTCACCGTGCTCGCCCCTGGACCCGAGACCGCCGCGCTGCTGGAGCTGAAGCGCGCCGGCGGCCTGCTGGCCTGGCCCGAGGCGCTCCAGCTCCTCGGGCTGCTGGCGCCGGGGCGGCGGGTCTGGTTGTACCACCAGATCCGGTCCGCCCTCAGCGTCGAGTCCCGGGCCTGGTGGGATGCGCGAGAGGCCCTCATCCGGGAGGGCGTGCTCGGCGCGGGCCAGCTCGAGCAGCGCATGGCCGCCCTGCGTGGGGCGCTTGGGGCGGCCCGCGCCCGCCCCGGCGGCCGTCGCGAGCGGGCGATGACCCTGGCGTGGCTGGGCTTCGTCCCCCCGGAGGGCCCGCCTCGGGAGTGGCTGCGTAAGGGGACCTGGGCTGACCCGGGCGCGGCGAAGCCCTGGCTGAGCGAGGCGGGGCACGCCCGGCTCTCCGGGCTGACGCTGCAGGTGGTCCGGGCCTCGGTGGAGGAGGGCCTGACCCGGTTCGGCCCGCAGGTAGACGCGGTGGATCGGGGGGACGCGCGTCAGGAAGGGGGGGCGCGGCGGTGGCGCGCGCTCGCCGATCCGGTGGCCTGGAAGCGGAATGTCTGACAGGGTTATCGTGGTATCCAACCGGGCGGTGGTGTGGCTCGGGAGGCGAGGCTCCGGTAGGCTTCGTGGTTCCGAAGGCCAAGCATGACCGACCACACCCGCGCCCAGGTCCGGGCCTTGATCCGTGAGCACGTCCCGCTGCTCGTCGTGGCGTGGGGATACGTGGCCCTCGGGCTCATCCTGCTGCCCTCCGCCGACCTGCTCGCCCTCGCGGCCGGGCACCAGGCGCTCAACACCATCGCCAGCCTCTTCCTGATGCTCTTCTTCGCGGGGCACGCGCTCTGGATGCTGCCCCGGGTGCCCGAGGGGCAGAGCGCCTTCGCCGCGATCTGGCAGGACCTGCGGACCCGCTTCCTGACCCTGCGGCGCATCGGGGGCTTCGTGATCGTGCACCTCACGATTCCGGCCTACAGCAGCGTGTTCGGGATCTTCAAGCTCCAGATCCCCAGCTACAAGGCCTTCTCCTGGGACACGCGGTTCTACGAGCTCGACCGGCTGCTGCACCTCGGCCACGACCCCTGGCGGCTGCTCCAGCCTGTGCTGGGGCACCCCCCGGTGACCGTCTTCGTCAACATGGTCTACAACGGCTGGTTCATCGTGCTGCTGAGCCTCATCGTGTGGCAGTCGATCAGCGCCCGCCGGCTCCGACGGTTCAAGTTCTTCCTGGTCTTCCTGGTGGTGTTCGCCGTGATGGGGACCGGGATGGCGACGGCGTTCTCCTCGGCGGGGCCGTGCTTCTACGGGCGGGTGGTGCCTGGCCCCGACCCCTACGCGCCCTTGATGGCGTACCTGCACGAGGTGCGGCTGACGGACTTCCCGGGGCTGACCTCGGCTGAGCCCCTGTGGGCCATCGACACCCAGGAGACCCTCTGGGCGGCCTACAACACCGGCGTCATCCAGACCGTCTCGGGCATCTCGGCGATGCCGAGCATGCACCTGGCCGTGTCGACGATGCTGGTGCTGGTGTGCTGGGACAGCTACCGCGTGCTCCGGGTCGCCTCGATCCTCTTCGCGGCCAGCATCCTGGTGGGCAGCGTCCACCTGGGGTGGCACTACGCGGCGGACGGCTACGTCAGCATCGCGCTCACCGTCGCGCTCTGGAAGGCCGTCGGGTGGGTCATGCGGGCGACGGGCTTTGAGGTCGTCGACGAGGCGCTGCCTTCAGCGCCGCCCCGCGTCTGAGAGGTGCCCGTAGGGAGGCTCGGTCTGCAGGCGCGGGTCCTCCACCGGGCCGCCGACGGTGAAGTGGTAGAGCACCTGGCGGTCGTCGCCGGCCAGGCCGAACACCCGCTGGGACGGCGCGTCGAAGAAGCAGCCGATGCCCGTGGCGCGTGCGCCGCTGGCCTCAGCCTCCAGGTAGAGCACCTGGCCGATGAGCCCGGCCTCCCAGTGAAGGCGCTTGTACATCCAGGCGCCCAGGGCCTCCATCGTGCCGCGCAGGTCGGCGACCATGGCCACCGCGAACGCCCCGTCCGAGGCGATGGCCTGCCCGCAGCTCACCCCGGCGGCGGCGGCGCGCACGTCCGCGGTCTGCAGGCGGCGCAGGGGCAGGCCCTCCGGACAGCCCGACGGGGTGACCCAGGTGAACGCCGGATCCAGGGCCCCGCGCAGCGCGGCCTCGTCGGAGCGGACCAGGGCGTAGAGGCCGGGATCCAGATCGGCGACCCGGTGGACGAAGAGCAGCAGGTCGACGGCCGGCGCCCAGGGCAGGGTCTCGAAGGGCACCTGCCCCTGTCCGGGCACCACCTTGAGCAGGAGCTGGATGAAGGCGTCCAGGGTCAGAGCGCTGTGCCCGTCCATGTCGACCGCGCTGCGGCGCTGGTGCAGGATCCGCCGCAGGGGCAGCGGGCTGTCGCCGATCTCCAGGGCGGGGTTGTCGGGGCGCGCGTGGGCCGGGAAGCGGGCGGGGGCGCGGCGGCGGGTGGCGGCGTCGACCTCGTCGATGATCGGCCAGGGGTGGTGGTCTGCGCTCAGGCGAGCGGGGACCCCCGCGAAGGGCGCCGCGCGCAGCGCCTCGGCCAGCCCGGCGGGGAAGGTCCAGCCGTCGGCGTCGAAGGGGCGGGGGGCGAGGGCCAGCAGGGCGTCGGGCCGCTCGGCCTCGGGGCCGTCGGCGTCGGCGATGCCCAGCAGCGCGGCGAGGTCGTCGTCGGTCAGGCCCTCCAGCAGGCGGGGGCTCCAGCCCATCCCGGCGGCGGCGATCGTGACCGCGGCGAGCGCGTGCCCCAGGTCGTGCTGGCAGTAGCGGAACGCCCGCTCGCCGTACTTCCAGGACTCCCGCCAGTGGATGGCGCTGAAGCCCACCAGGACCGCGCCCTCTGGCAGGCCCGTCGTCAAGGAGGCCCACCAGCTCGGCCTCATCGCCAGGCGCTCCTCCAGCAGGTGGTCGCGGGGGGCGTAATGGAAGACGCCGCCGCGCTCGCTGAGGCCCGGCACCGGCCCACAGATCAGGTAGCCCTCCGTGGGGTGGAGGTTGCCGCTGGAGGGGTTGACCCGCAGCGACCAGCGGGCGTCGCCGAACACCTTCCAGGCCGAAAGCCCCAGGCTGTCCCGGAACAGGCGGGCCACGAAGCGGGCGTCCAGCGGCGCCGCGGGCAGCAGGCCCTCCACGAAGCTCGGCTCATACCGCGGCTCGTCGGGCTCGGCGCCGGGCGGGCAGAGGGCGAGGGGGAGGGTGGGCGCGCCGTCGTAGCGCCGGAACGGGTCGGGCTGGGTGTCCCAGTCCATGTAGCCCAGCGCGCGGGCGTAGCGGTTGGGGTGGTGCCGGGTGCGGCTGTGGTAGGCGAGGGCGCGGTCGAGGTCGTTCATCGGGGGCCGAGGGGCAGGGGCAGCGGGGGGCGGCTCGGGCGCCCTCGATCTCCGCAGCAGGCCTCGCAGGCGCTTGAGCACGCCCCTTGGGATAACGCCCTCAGTCGTCCTCGGGCCGCAGCGGGATCTCGATCTTGTGGGTGACCAGATTTCCCTGGATGTCCATGTACTCCTCGGTCACGATCACGCCCTCGCTGGTGATCGCGGTGACCTTGCCCCAGTTGCGGCCGACGTAGGTGCCCGGCTCGACGACGTGGCTGCCGTGCTCCGGGTCCATGAGCAGCGCCCTGGGCGCGTCGCCCTCCCAGACCACGCCCGTGAGCACGTACTGATCGACGTCCCAGGGGGAGAGGCCGTCAACGGGCGGGGGGACCTGGACGAACGGCGTCCGGAACGGATCCCGCTTGCCGATGGGGTTGTAGGCGTACTCGGGGCCGGTCTCGGCCAGGGCCGGCGGGGCGCCCGACAGGGCAAGGGCGAGGCTGACGAACATGGATCCTCCCTGATCCTGGGGTGTTCGACTTCAGACAGCCTACCGGTGAGCCCGGTTCACGACAAGCACTTCGTGAGCGCCTTGAGCGCGAGGGCGGTGGCGATCAGGGGGTCGGACTCCTTCTGGAGGGCCGAGGGGTTCTCCCAGGCGCCGTCGGGGCGCTGCTCGGCCACGATCGCGGCGGCCATGGCGGGCCGCCAGCCCTCCGGGCCGCCCAGGCGCGCGAAGACCGCGGCCGCCCCGGCCCGGTAGTAGCCGCGCATGGCCTGGGCGAAGGCGGACATCTGCGGGTCCACCCCAGGGTTGCGGTCCACGCGGTGGACCCGATGCAGGAAGGCCAGGGCGCGCTGGACCCGGGGGTCGTCTGCGGTCACCCCGCAGGCCAGCAGGGCGAGCACGCCGTCGCAGGTCGCCGAGCCGTAGCCGCGGTAGCGCCCGTCGGCGTGGCCGCCCTTGTTGAGGGCCATGTCCACGGGGCTGTAGAGGAAGCCCCCCTCGTCGACCTGGGCGCGGGCGAGGAAGGCCAGGGCCTGGCCCGGACCGGGCTGGCCGGCGGCGGCGAAGGCCTCCAGGGCCCGCCGGGTCATGGAGAGGTCGACGTGCCCGGCGTCGGGGGGCGTGGGCAGGACGCGGGCCCCCATGCCGAAGCCGCCCAGGGCGGGGTGATCGGCCCAGCCCTCGCCGTACTGCTGGGTGCCGAGCCAGCGCAGCAGGGGTGGGGTGTGCTTCGGGAGCGCCGAGGGGCTGATCCGGGCGATCGCCGAGACGAGCATCGCCGTGGCGTAGACCGGGTAGTCCGGGGCCGCCGCCGCGAAGCCCAGCGCGCCGGCGTCGTCGACCATGCCCAGGGCGGCGGCCAGGGCGCGGCCGGCGGCCTCGGCGGGGAAGGGGTGCAGCGCGGGCGGGACCTCGGACAGGGCCAGCAGCACGAAGGGGGTGAGGGACTGGCCGGCCGAGAGCACGCCGAAGGTGCGGCTGGGGAAGGCGCCGCCCGGGTCCTGCTGCGCCCACAGCCAGCGGGCCCCAGCAGCCACGGCGGCGGGGATGTCCGGCGCGTCGGCGATGGGCGGCTCGGCGACCGGCGCGGCGGGGGTGCAGGCCGCGAGCGCGGCGGAGGCGCCCAGGAAGGCGCGCCGCGTGGGCTTCATTCGTGGTAGCCGAGCTGCCGGAGGGCCTCTTCCAGCTCCGGGTCCATCGCCTCCAGCTCCCGCCCGCCGCCGGGCAGGGGGGCGAAGCCCCAGGTGATCGTGACGTGGCGGCTGCCGACCGAGCCCCGGAACAGGAGGTTCGGGTCGCTGGGGGCCTCCACGGTGCGGCTGGCGGTGCCCTCGGTCAGGGTCAGGCCCTCGATGGCGGCGGGGTCGCCCTCGGGCACGACATAGACCTCGCGGGTGCCTCGGCTGCCGGGGTTGAAGGTGACCCGGACCACGCCGGCCTCGTCGGGGCCCTCGATGTCCATGTCCGCGCTCATCAGGGGATCCGCGCCCATCCAGGCTGCGCGGAGGCCGTCGGGGTGGTGGAGTTCCACGACCACGGGCTGGCCCGGCGTGCGGGCCGGGTTGGCGAAGTCCAGGCGCCAGGACAAGGGCGCCTCCTGCTGGAGCGCCTGGCCCATCGCGGCCCTCAGGGCGTCGAGCTGCTCCGGGGTGGTGGACCGGACGAGGTCGTCGCGCTCGCCGGGGTCGCTGCCCAGGTCGAAGACCTGCTGGCGGCCGTTGTGGGTGATCCACTTGGTGTCGCCCACCAGAGCACCCCAGCGCTCGTCGCCGTACAGGGGGCGGCCGAAGGCCTGGGCGCGGCGGGTGAGGGCGTCCGGGGTCGGCTGACCGGCGAGCAGCGGGGCGAGGGACACGCCGTCGAAGCCGTCGGCCTCCACCCCGAGGAGGTCCAGCACGGTGGGGGTGAGGTCGAGCAGGGAGACCGGCGCGCTGTGTCGGCCGGGGGTCACCCCGGGCCCGGCCACGATGAAGGGCACCCGCAGCAGCTCGTCGTAGAGGGTGTGGCCGTGCTCGAAGTCGCCGTGGTCCCAGAACTCCTCGCCGTGGTCGGCGAACAGGACGACGGTGGTGTCCGGCCCCATCTCCTCGATGAGGGCGGCGACCTGATCGTCCAGGTAGCGCAGGTTCTGGTCGTAGCGGGCGATCAGCCAGTCGCGGACGGCGTCGCGGTCCTTGCCGTGGGCGGCCTTGAGGATGGGGGAGCGGGTGGTCCGGTCGTCGAGGCCGGCGGGGGCGTCGCCCGCCCACAGGCTGCGGTAGCGCAGCGGCTCGGTGTAGGGCAGGTGGGTGTCCATCGTGTGGAGCATGACCGCGACGTCCCGGCCCTCGTGGCGCCCGACGAAGTCCCGGACCCGCTCGACCTGGGCCTCGGCCAGCGGCCAGTTGACGCAGCCGTGCTGGGACCAGCCCTGGGCCATGTCGAAGTTCGAGGACAGGTAGACGTTGCCCACGAAGGCGCCGGTGGCCCAGCCGGCCTCGGCCAGCCGCTCGGCCAGGTGGGGGACCTGACCCCAGCGCTCGGGTTGGTCGCCCGAGAGCGCCGCGCGGGTGGAGGGCAGGGTCCAGGGCGCGACCGAGCGGGCGGCTTCGAAGACCGCCGCGCCCTCGGCCCAGGCGTCCAGCTTCGGCGTGGTCTCGCGCGCGTAGCCGTACAGGCTCAGGTGGTCGTAGCGCAGGGTGTCCAGGAAGACGAGCAGGAGCTTCCGGGGCCGGGTGGTCGGGGTGTAGACCGTGGGTTCGGCCAGGAAGACGTAGTCCATCGTCGCGCTGTCGCCGGGATCGGTGCGCAGCGTGAGCTTGACCTCACGGCCCGCCCAGGCCGAAAGGTCGACGCGCATCGGGGTCCAGTCGCCGACGGTGAGGTCCTGGCGGTGGGCCTCGTGGACGCGCTCACCCTCAGCGACCTCGACCACCAGGGTGGCGCCGTCGGAGCGCTCGCCGACGTCCAGCTCAGGGGGCAGGATCACGCCGTCGAGCTGCAGGGTGGCGGCGGGGGGGAGGGTCACCGTCCAGGTGGCGATCGCGGGTGCTGGCAGGAGCAGGCCGGTGCGGGTGTCCGCGCCGAGCTGGAGCGAGCGGCCGGCAAAGGCCTTGTCACTCAGGCCGCTCTCCTGGAGGTTCAGGCTGCGCTCCCGCTCGGTCGCCCGGGGGTAGCGCAGGGTGTACTGCCCGTCTTCAGGGCCCTCGGCGTCAGCGGGCAGGCGCAGCAGGACGGTGTCTGCGGTGAAGGACCAGGTGTTCGCCGGGACCTTGTCCGCGCTGCGCTGGAAGCGAAGGCGCTTGCCCCCCGGGCCGGCGATCTCCATGCCCGGCAGCGGCTTGAAGAAGAAGAGGCTGCGGGGCCGGATGGGGATGGGGGCCTCGTAGACCCGCACGCCCTCGATCACCCGCACCAGCTTGAACGGGCCCTGGATCAGGGCCTCCTCCGGGGTCGTCACGCCGCCGGGCCGGCTGGAGGCGGGCAGCGCCAGCTCGATGACGTCGTCGAGCTGCCGGGCCAGGGCGATGGGCTGCCCGACCTGTTCCCGTAGCAGGGGGGCCGCGCCCTTGGGCGCACCCCCGGAGCCGGAGCACGCAAAAACCCCCCCGACCAGCAGGCACAGGGCACGGAGCCCACCGCGGGGAGAGCGATGCTTCATGGGAAGAGGGATAACCCGGGCGAGGCCTCAGCGGCGGCGACGACCCAGCGCGGCCCCGAGGGCGAGCAGGAGGCCGGCGAAGCCCGCGCTCCCCGCGCCACCCGTGGCGCAGCCCCGGACGTCACCGCGGCGATCCTCAGCGGTCACCGTGAGCTGGGCCTGCTCCTCGCCGGCCGGGCCCTGGGCGGTGAGCACGATGGTGTACTCGCCCTCCTCGGGGAACTCGACCCGGGGAGACCAGGCGCCGAGGCTCTGGATGGGGTCGCCCGAAGCGCTGGAGCCCTTGTACACGTCGAAGTTGACGCCGTCGATGCACCCGTAGACCGTCACGTCGGTCTGGTTGATGAGCTGGTAGACCAGCCCGTCGTAGTGCTCGATGTCGAAGCCGGCGATCGGCGTGTCGCAGACCAGGACGTAGGCCAGCTTGCGGTTCTCGTACTCCCACTCGCCGCAGAGCGGGGACTCGCCCGTGAAGGTGGCGTGCACGGTGAACTGGCCCTGGCTGTTGTACTCGTGGCAGGGCTCGAACTCGGTGCTGGACTCGCCGTCGCCGAAGCGCCACGCCGTGCTGGCGATCTGCTGGTTGGTCTCCTCGTCGGCCTCGACCTGGAAGCAGACGTTGAGGGGCGCGGCGCCGAAGCGCTCGTCCTCGGTGAAGAGGGTGGCGTAGGGGCCGTACAGGGCGGTGATGCCCTCGCGATCATCGTTGTTGATGCTGTTGCGCGAGGTGTCGCAGCTGCCGCCGGTCCAGTACATGGTGGCGGTGAGGTAGGCGTCGTCGAGGCAGGACTCGCCCTGCTCGCAGGAGTGGGCCATGCCCAGCAGGTGGCCGACCTCGTGGGTGGCGGTGGACTCGATGGCCCGGTGGTCGCCGGTGCAGCTCTCTTCGATCTCCTGGGTGGTGCCCCAGTCGATGTCGTTGTTGAAGACGATGTCGGAATCGTAGACGTTGTAGTAGAACTCCCCGCCCTGCTCCATCACCAGATCGCCGCCGGTGCGGGTGTAGGTGACGCCGTTGACGCCGGAGCCCTGGATGTCATCCGGGTCGTCCCAGTAGATCTTGACGATGCCGTCAGGGGTGTTGCCTTCGTTGCCCGGCAGTACGCCGCCGTACTCGAAGGTGAAGTCCGCGCAGGGGGCGTCGGGGTAGCGCTCCCAGTCCGAGGGGAGGTTCTCGTCGCAGTACTCGATCCAGTGCCAGTTGCAGAAGGCCTTGATGAGGACGTCTTCCTGGTAGTACCGGCCGGTCTCCTCGTTGGGGGTCTGGGGGAGCGAGTCCTCCAGGTAGTCGGTCATGTAGAAGACGATGGGGAGCTGCTCCGGCGGCCACACCCAGCCGGTGTGCTCCCAGGCGTGGGCGGGGGTGGAGGCGAGCGTGAGCAGGAGGAGGGACATCACCGCACCTCGGGCTGGAGCTTGTTGATGCGGCGGAGCTTGTCGGTGTCGGCGCCGGGGATCGGCTGCCCGTCCCAGCCCAGGTCGACCCGCTCGGTCACCCGACGCTCCAGGTCGGCGGCGTAGGCACGCTCGGCGGGGTCGGGGTGGGGGATGAAGCGGTGATCGTAGGGGCGATCCTGGGGCAGGCGGTAGCGCACCACCATCTCATCGCCGTTGTCGGGGTCGACGCGGACCGTGAACTTGCCCTGGAACATGCCGGCGGTCACCGTGCGGCCGCTGCCCAGGTGCTCCAGGAAGAAGTAGGCCTCTTCGCCGACCGAGAAGCGCGTGGCCTCCGCGACATACATGGTGTCGTCGTTGAGGGTGCCGCCGAGCTGGTCGATGATGACCGCCCGGGTCTCCGCGGCGCCCTTGAGGACGTCATGGACCTCGACCTGGGCGCGGGTCCAGATGCGCCCCTTGGCGTCCTCTTCGGTCCAGACCTCGGTGACGACGCCGCGCACGACGAGGTCGGAGGCGTCGGTCATCTGCTCGATCGAGAGCGGGGTGAGGGTGGTGGCCAGGGCGGGCGCAGAGGCGAGCCCGCTGAGGCAAGCCAGGAGCGCGGCGCTGCACAGGAGCTTTCGGATCATTCTCGTGGGGCCTCGCTGAAGGGGAGGTCGACAAGGGCTGGTCGACAGGGAGAGATATTCAGACTCAAGCGGGGACGTCAAGCAATCTATCCAGTGATCCGATTGATCAGAAATGTGAACGCCTCGGGGTGCGCACCGCACTGATGGATTGCTAAGCTGCTGGTTCCCTGACCAGCGGCTCGCCGTGTTCCGGCCCCCACCCCACAATTCCCGTGGGGCAAAGGTTGACGCGGCGTCGCTTGTCGCGTATTCCTGTCCCGATTCTGCCCAGCCCTCAGGCGGCTCTGTCCTCACTCAGAGCCGCTTCTTCCACCGCAAGGAAGACACGATGCCGTCCATCGTCAAGAAGCTGAGGATCCTCCTCTTCATCCTCCTTCCCGTCGCGATGCTCCTGCAGTCAGCGCCGGCCCACGCGCAGACCACCGGCGCCATCAAGGGCACCGCCATCGACGACGGCGGCCTCGCCGTGCCCGGCGTGCTCATCACCATCGAGTCGGCCGCCCTGATCGGCGGCGCGCAGCAGCAGACCACCGATGAGCGCGGGCGCTTCCAGTTCAACACCCTGCCCCCGGGCCTCTACGGCCTCTCGGCCGAGAAGGGCGGCTTCGCCAGGAAGTCCTACCCCAACCTCCAGGTGCTGATCGGGCGCAACGTCATCCTGACCATCGAGATGGAGGTCCAGGTCGCGCAGGGCGAGATCGTCGTGGAGGAGGAGCGGCCGGCCATCGACACCGAGAAGGCCTCGCAGTCCACGGTCATGACGAAGGAGTTCCTGGAGCGCGTGCCCACCGGGCGCAGCTACCAGTCGGCGATCTCCTCGACCCCGGGCGCCCTGCCGGGCTCCAACCCCAGCATCGGCGGCGCGGCCTACAACGAGAACACCTACATGCTGGACGGCGTCAACATCACCGACTCCGTCACCGGCACGTTCTCGATGAACTTCAACTTCGACGCCATCGAGCAGATCGAGGTCATCACCGGCGCCTTCGACGCGGAGTACCCCAGCAACCTGGGCGGCCTCATCAACATCGTCACCGACACCGGCGGCAACACCCTCGAGTTCGACACCAGCGTCTACTACGAGAACGCCAACTGGGCCCCTAAGATCGACGCCCGCTACGCGGCGGACGGCGCCGAGTTGGCCCCCACCGGCTTCGACTCCCAGTTCCAGACCCTCCAGATCAACGCCAAGATCAGCGGCCCCATCGTCCGCGACAAGGCCTGGTTCGTCGTCTCCTACTCGATGGAGCGCTCCCTCATCGCGAACGTCGGCATCGACCTCCCCCGCGACTATGAGGGCCACTACCTGCTGGCCAAGATCACGACCCAGCCCAACGCGGCCAACCGCATCACCACCCTGTTCCAGACCGATCCCACGACGATCGACAACCAGGAGCAGGGCGATCGCTTCACCCGCCCCGAGGCCCAGGATCGTCAGGCCCAGGGCGGCTGGCTGGGCTCCCTCCAGTGGGACTGGTTCCCGACCCCCGACATCATCGTCGAGTCCAAGGCCACCTACCAGCAGAGCTTCATCGAGAACTACGGGGTGCCCTGCACCCACAACCAGCGCCTGGGCTACCACCCCTGCGAGGCCGAGGAGCCCGAGAACGACATCGACTTCGACACCCCGGGTCGTACGGGCGCCTACAACGCCTTCAACTCCCAGAACTACGTCCGCTACTACTTCGACGACCGGCAACGCTACCGCGTCGAGTCCAAGGCGTCGTTCCTCCAGCGGGAGATCCCCGTCCTGCGCGGCAGCCACGACTTCAAGGTCGGCGCCGAGGCAGACATCCTGCGAATGGACCAGATCCAGGGCATCACCGGCGACCTGTACTACGTCGACCTGAACACCATCACCTACGACCCCGAGACCTACGAGAACTGGTACTGGGTCGAGTACAGCGGCGCCTACGACATCCTGATGTCCGGTGAGCACTACGGTGCCTTCGCCCAGGACGTCTACAAGCCCATCGACAACCTGACCTTCCGCTACGGCCTGCGCTGGGACCGCTCCATCATGCGCTCCAACCTGGCCGAGGCGGTGGTCGACATCAACGTCATCGGCCCGCGCTTCTTCGTCATCTGGGACCCCTTCGGTGACGAGAAGACCAAGATCGCTGGTGGCTATGGCCGCTTCAACGGCATCAGCAACCTGGGCGTGGCCTCCGACCTCAACAGCAGCCCCGGCTTCGGCGCCAAGCTGTACCTGGGCGAGTACTTCGGGGACTACACCAACACCTCGGCGGACAACTACTCCATCAACCCGCCCGAGAACACCAACACCGTCCACGACTACACCACCGCGCCCCACTCCGACGAGTTCAGCATCAACGCCGAGCGTCAGATCATCCAGGACGTGGTGTTCGGGTCCTCCTTCACCGGCAAGTTCACCCGGAACGTCTACGTCTTCGACGAGACCAACGTCATCTGGGACGAGAGCGGCTACCAGTTCATCGGCACCAGCAACGGCCAGGTCGAGTCCCTGTTCCGTCTGCGGACCCCGACGGTCTCCCGGCGCGACTACTACGCCACCGACGTCTACCTCCGCAAGATCGAGGCCAACCGCTGGGCGGCCTCGGCCAACTACCGGTACACCCGGTCCCGCGGCACCATCCTGACCGCCTCCAACGCAGGGCTGGCCGTGCCGCCGCAGGCCAAGTTCGCCTACGGCAACATCGGCTCGGACGTGCGCCACTCCGTTGTCGCCTGGGCGTGGTGGGATGTGCCGAACGACCCGTGGACGACCCGCCTCGGCGCGGCGTTCAACTTCTACTCGGGCTACCCGATCAGCCGCTACTACTACAGCGCCGGCTACGGCGCCAGCGAGCTGCTCCGCCAGGAGCTGGGCTCCTACGCCCGTACCCAGCCTCAGTACTACTTCGACGTGCAGGTCTCCCAGGCCATCAAGGTGCCGAAGGGACAGTTCCGGGTGGTCGCCATCCTGGAGAACGCCATCAACGCCCAGCAGGGCACCACGGTCAACGGCGGCTACATCTACAGCCAGAACCGGTGGGTCATCACGCGGCGCCAGCGCCCCGTACAGGCGACCCTCGGCGTCGCCTACGACTTCTAGGAGCATCGCGACCATGTTGAGCCTCCGCTCCACCACCCCTTGTGTCCTCGCGCTCGTGCTGGCCAGCGGCTGCGGGCTGAACGAGCACCTGCCCCAGGTCGACATCTCGGGCACGGTGGTCATCCCCCGCGCGGCCGCGACTCGCACCATCGAGAACCCCGCCACCGGCGCCCTGGAGGAGGTCACCGACGCTCGGTTCATCGGCCCCGTCTACCTGGGCGCGTACCCGGACATCAAGGACGACCTGTTCTCCTACCCCCACCCCGAGATGGGCCCGATCATCGACACCGATCTGCCGGGGAACACCTACCCCTACGGCGGCGGCTCGGTCGGGCACTTCGACTTCGCCTGCTTCGAGAGCACCCGCTGCAAGGTCGTGACCGGCCGGTACTCGGACTACAACAGCCTGCTTGAGTTCCACCGTGACTCCGTGGGCACCCCGATCGTCGACGAGTTCGGGGCCGAGGTGGAGTCCGAGGACTACTACCGGGCCTACTGCTACAACCTCTTCGAGTACACCGCCGACTACGAGATGATCTGGCTCGCCGGCGAGGATCTCGACTTCGAAGAGAACAGCGACGGGGACTTCGAGGCCGGCTTCGACATGTGGCAGGTCACCTACTACCCGAACATGAAGATCTGGGGCTGGATGGACGCGCCCAACGAGAAGTTCATCTTCTCGACCTGCGACGAAGAGCGCGGGCAGCGCAACCAGGAGTACACGAACGACTTCGAGTACGGGGCGAGCTACACCAACCTGCTCAACTACCCCAGCCTGTACATTCATGAAGGCGACTTCGTCGTCGAAGAGCCCTATGAGGCCACCGCCGAGGACGCGGACGCCTTCCGCGCCGAGGGCGTCGAACCTCGCCTCGTCTTCAGCCACGCCGTCGTGGAGTAGAACATGCGCACGCTCCTCATCTCCGCCATCGCCGTCAGCGCCCTGGGATGTGACTACGAGGGTCGGGACTTCGTGCCTACGCCGCGCGATGACTTCCCGGGCATCGTGGTGCTGAACGAAGGCGACGACCTCGGCATCATCACCTTCGAGGACTGGACCGAAGAGACCCAGCGCCTCGACCAGGCCATCTACCACACCCTCGGCCCGGCTGAGCCCGGCCTGTGGGGTGGCGCCACGGCCACCTTCCAGGGCACCGGCGGCGAGGTCTGCGTCTTCGTGGACCCCGAGGCGGTCTTCTGGAACCAGTCTGTCTCCGCCCAGGAGCCGACGGCGGAGTACTCCTACGCCGACAACTACCTGGACGACGGCGACCTCGACCTCGAGGTGGGCCTCTCGGCCTACTACACCGGCTCGCCGGGCATCGAGATCGGCACCTTCGAGCAGCCCTACGAGGACTCCCTCGGCAACATCATCACCATCGAGTTCAACGAGTGCACGATGGTGGGGCGGCAGAGTCAGACCGGCGCCCACGCTGGCCGGGCCACCGCCGAGTACTGCACCATCGACACCAGCCTGCACCCCGACCGCGAGTACACCATCGTGCTGCGCACGTGGTCGATGCCCAAGGACGACTACCTGCTGTCCTACGCGGTGGGTGTGGTCGACGGCCCCTGCAACACCAGCGGCGTGCTCAACCCGGGCGGCGTGAGCAACCCCGAGTGCGTGTTCCCCGGCGAGGCCCGGGACGAAGACGGCCAGCCGCTGGACGGCTTCCAGGCGCTGGAGGCGGCCTACTGCGCCGGCACCCAGCATGAGTTCTGCGCCGACAACCCCGGCCTCTGCGGCTGAAGGCGTCGGCGGACGCGAGCGGGGCCCTCTCGGGGCCCCGTCCTGCTTCAGGGCCTCAGGACCTTGTGCTCCACGGGGCCGCCGCTCACGAGGCGCCGCAACATGCGGGTGCCGTCCTTGCTGGCCACCAGGGCGGCGTCCGCCTGCTGACCCAGGCCCATCGGCTGCTCCCCGGGCTCCAGGTAGAGGACCCCGCCTTCGCCGCCCACCAGCAGCCCGAAGCCGTCATAGCCCCGGGGCAGCAGGTCGATCGGCCGCATGCCCGGGCTGACGAGCTGCCCGGGGAAGCGGTGCAGCTCCATGCCCTCCAGGCTCAGCCAGCGCCCCTCGACCGTGTCCCCGGTCCGGGACAGGATCAGCGCGGCCAGGCCGCCGGAGCTCTCGCCCTTGGCGGGCAGGTAGCCGAAGGTGCCGATCCAGGGGGTCGCCCCCTCCTCGGCCTTGAGCAGGCGCTTGCCGACCGCTGGCAGCTCGGTGACCGAGTCCAGGCTGTACAGGTCGACGTTGCCGTCGTGGGCCACCAGCATGCGGAGGTTCCCGCTGCCGTCCACCACGGTCTCGACCCAGTCCGGCCGATGGTCCATGCGCACGACCTGCCGGAACCGGGGGCCCACCCGCTCCCGCACCGAGGCCACCCGCAGCTCCCCGGCCGCGCCCTTGGGGGCGGGCACCCACATCGGGACATGCAGGCCGCCGTTGGCGTCGGTGCTGCCCCGCCCGATCAGCTCGACGGTGGGGTAGGGGGCGCGGAACACCCGCGGCTTGTCCTGGGCGAGCCCCTGCCCCTGGCCCTGGAGCCGCACGTAGGCCACGGACTGGCTGTCGGTGGCCCAATAGATGTGCCGGTCCCAGCGATCCTGGGGCCGGGCCTGCGCGAGCACCGGATCCACCCGGGTGTCGAGGTGCAGCAGCTGGTAATCCCCGAGCTGGCGGCGGGGGTCCTTGCCGTCGGCGTGGTGGAGGTAGAGGTCGTAGCCCTCCTTGGCCTTGTGCAGCCACACCACCTGGTGGCCGCTGCGCTCCACACCGCCGATCTCCGAGACGATCTCGCCGCCTACCGGGTTGGCCGGCGCGATCCGCAGGCTGTGGGCGGGCAGGACGATCTCCCGGGTGTCGTCCTGGATCTTGATGACGAGGCTGTAGTCCCCCGCCGCCAGGCGCTCGCTGGAGGGGATCTCCAGCAGGACCCGGCGCTGCCCGCGGGGCACGAGCGACCAGCGGGTGTTCGGGTCCACCTCGGGCGGGGAGGTGTACCAGGCCTGGGTCTTGCCGTTGGGGTAGGTCAGCTCGAACCGGACCAGCCAGGGGCGGCTGGAGAGGTCCGCGAAGCTGCGGGGCTCGCTGGTGGTGTTGTCGATGGTGAACCGCACCAGCATGGCCTCACCCAGGATGTACTCCGCCCGCAGGTCGGTGAGGAGCTCGACCCCGGCGCTGGTGGGGGCCTCGGGGGCGGGGGCTGCGGGGGCGGGGGGTGCGTCCTGGGCGTGGGGCGCGGCGACAGGGAGGGCGAGTAGGGCCAGCACAGCCGGCGCGAGGAGTCGGATGCGGCGCATACAGCCTCGGAGGGTGGCGCGGGGGCGAGATGCTTGTCGGGAAGACGTCAATATACCTATGAGGATTCCGCGTCGCTGCGGAGGTGACGACGAACCAGCGCCATCGCCGCCGCCTGATCCGTGACACCGCCGGCGTGCTGCGCCTTCCTGACCTCGGCGAGCAGAGCGCCCATCTGTGGGCCCGGCTCGACCCCCATCCCGAACAGATCGCCGCCGGTCAGCACCCGGGGCAGCGGCGCGTCCGCGACCCCCAGCGCCTCGGCGCGGGCGAGGTCCTGCAGCGCGCCAGCCGCGGGCGTCAGGGCGTGCCGCAACCGCAGGACGAACCGCAGGGTCACCGTGTCGGCGAGGGCCCGCAGGGTGGTGTCGTCCCAGCGCTCGGTGGCCCGCAGCGTCTCCAGGGCGAGCAGGGTGTGCTTGCGCACCGGCCAGCGCTGCCAGGTGTGCACGTCGAGCCGGTCGAGGGTGAGCTCGGCGTCGCCGGGCGGGAGGCGGTGCAGCAGGACCCCCAGCATCAGGGCCAGGCGGGGCGGGGCGTCCGCGAAGGTGTCCCGCTGGACGGCGCCACGATCGACGGCGGCGGCCATGTCCGCGTCCAGGGTGGGGGCCAGCTCGGGCACCACCTTGTCCGCCAGCCCCAGGCTGCGCAGCAGCAGCACCCCTGATCCGGGCTGCGCGGCCTTGAGCAGCAGCTTCTCCAGCTCGCCCCGGATTCGCTCGGCGGGCAGCTCGTCGAGCTGGGCGTCGCGGCAGAGGGCCTCCAGGCTGGGGGCCAGCCGGAATCCGAACCGGGCCGCGAACTGCACGGCGCGCAGGGCCCGCAGCGGATCCTCCTGGAAGGTCTGGGGATCGACCTCCCGCAGCACCCCGGCGGTGAGGTCCCGCAGGCCGCCGTGGGGGTCGAGGGTCTCGCCAGTGAGGGGGTCGTGCAGCATGGCGTTGAGGGTGAGGTCCCGCCGCCGGCTGGCCTCCTCGATGCCCATGAAGGGGTCGCCCTCCACGGCGATGCCCTTGTGGCCGGGGCCCACCTTGGAGTCCCGCCGCGGGAGGGACACGTCCAGCTCCAGGCCCTTGTGGCGCAGCTTGTAGACCCCGAAGCTGCGCCCGACCGCGTTGACCCGGCCCAGGCGGCGCAGCAGGCGCTCCAGGTCCTCCTCCGGCAGGCCGTGGACCTCGACGTCGGCGTCCTTGCTCTCCAGCCCGAGGTGGTGGTCCCGGACCCAGCCGCCGACCACGTAGGCCCGCCCCCCGGCGTCCGCGACCCGACGGGCCAGGGTCATGACGATGCCAGGTACTTCCACCCCGCGCTCCTGTTGCCGGGCGCCGTCCCGACGCCATATGAGAGGTTGCTTTCTCCTCTATCCCGATCCGGAATGCGTCGACGCCTGCTGCCCCTCCTCGCCGCGCTCGCGCCCCTCGACGCCCTCGGCGCCCAGCCCGTCGCACGGGTGGCCCTGGTGGTGGACGCCGAGCCCGCGGTGCCCGCCGGGGTGGTGTCCCGCTGTGAGGGCGATCTCATCGAGATCCTGGAGGGATCGGGGCGCTACCGCTTCCTCGCCCCCAGCCTCGTGGACGAGCGGCTGCGCGGCGAGGACCCGCGCCGGGCCTGCGGAGACGACGTGGCCTGCTGGCAGGATCATGCGCGCCGATCCGGCGCGGACGTGCTGGTGTCGATGCACCTCACCGCGGCCGGCGAGGACGTCCGGGCCCACCTCCGGCTGGCGACCGCAGACATCGACCCCCTGCGCTTCGCCGGGCTGGTCCCGCGCGGGGGTGGGGCGCCCCTGACCATCGTGGAGCACATGTTCCTCGACCCCGGCACGCTCACGGTGGAGGGCCCCCCGGAGGCCGCGGAGCTGGAGCTGGACGGGGAGGCGGTGGTCGCCCTGGAGCCCCTCCCGGCCGGCAAGCACCAGCTCCGGATCACCGCCCCAGGCCACCTGCCAGCGGTCACCACGGCGCTGGTCTTCCCCGACCGCGACACCGCCCTCCAGGTGACCCTGACGCCGGTCCCTGTGGAGGCCGCCACCGCACGCCGGTGGACGCGGGTCGCGGCCGTGGCGATGCTGGCGGGCGGGGTGGGGGTCGCGCTGGCGGTGGGGGTCGCGCCCGCGTCCGCCTACTCCAACTGAGGGTGCTTCAGGGTGTAGGTGCGCAGGCTCGCCGCGATGTCCGGGAAGCCCCCGCTCTGGAACCAACGCACCACGAAGGCGGGCACCGAGCCCCCCGGCTCGTAGAGCAGCTCGTGGACCACGGTGGCGCCTCCGCTGGGGGCCGGGCGCAGCTCCCACTTGCCGGTGTCGACCACGGCGGTGACCCGGCCGTCCTGGGGCGGGGGCTGCTGGGCGGTCATCTGCCAGGCGTGGGTGATGGTGCCGTCGGCGGCCACCTGGCGGGTGTAGAGCAGGGTGGCCTCCCGGTCGGAGATGCCGGCGGCCTGGTGGACCTGGAAGACCCGGACCGCCTCGCCCTCCTGGCCGATGATGTCCGAGGCGGCGATGGTCTCGAAGATGAGGTCGTGGGTGTCGTGGGCCGAGAGGTGGCGGTCGAGGGCCTCCACGGTGACGTCGGGCCAGGTGCACTCGGCCCGCATCACCTCGTAGCCGCTGGCCTTCTTGGGGCCGATGAAGAAGGCGCAGCCGTCGGCATCCTTGAGGTGCTCGAAGCCCTTGGGTGTGGCGAGGGCGGGCAGCGCGAGGGCGGCCAGCAGCGCGAAGCGGAGCACGGAGACCTCCAGGTGGCCGGGCGGGCATCATATCCCGGCCTCCAGCCGGAGCGCCGGGTTAGAGTCCACCCCCGGAGGCGTGCATGACCAAGCCCTCGCGCGAGGCCGTCCTGGTGGGCGGCGGCATCACCGGCACCCTGACCGCGCATGCGCTGCAGCAGGCGGGCTGGGGCGTGACCCTGCTGGAGGCGCAGCACCTGGGGGCGGGCTCCTCGTCGCGCACGGCCGCGGGCATCCGGCAGCAGTTCTCCACCCGGGAGACGGTGCTGGGCATGCGCTACGCGGTGGACGTCTACCGAAGCTGGGCGGACACGGTCGGCGGCGAGGTCTCGCCCATCCGCCAGAACGGCTACCTCTTCCTGTTCGACTCCGAGGACGGCTGGGCCCGCGCCCAGGCCCGGGTGCAGGACCAGCGCCGCTGGGGCCTCACCGAGGTCGAGGCCCTCGCCCCCGGCCCCCTGGTCGAGCGCTTCCCCTTCGTGGACCCCGAGGCCATCGTCGGCGGCACCTGGTGCCCCACCGACGGCTTCCTGGCCCCGGAGATCGTCTACAACGACGCGGCGGCGGCGGTCCGGGCGGGCGGTGGGCGCGTCCTCCAGGGCGCCCCGGTCACCGGGTCCGCCCACGCCGGGGGCCGGCTGGTCGCGGTCGACACCCCCAAGGGCCGCGTCGAGGGCGACCTGTTCGTGGACTGCACCAACGCCTGGACCCGCCGGGTGGGGGCGGTGCTGGGCGGGACCGCGCTGCCCGTCGCCGCGCTCAAGCGCTACCTCTGGTTCATCGAGCGGGGGGACGCCATGAGCGCCGAGGCGCTGCTGGCCATGCCCCTGACCATCAGCCCCTCCGGGGCCTACTGCCGACCCGAGAACGCCGGCTCGCTGCTGGCCGGCTGGAAGCATGAGGCCGGCGACGTCTCCGCGTCCTTCACCTACGACGACCAGGACACCGTGGAGCCTGAGTTCTTCCACCGCTCCGGCACCGAGGCCCGGCCCTTCGAGGCCTGGATGGCCCTGGCCGAGGTGCTGCCCCCCCTGGCCGAGTTCGCCGGCATCTCCGCCACCACCGCCGGCTTCTACGGCACCACCCCCGACCACAACCCCTTCCTGGACTTCGACCCCCAGGTGCCCAACCTCCTCCGCCTGGTGGGCTTCTCGGGCCACGGCGCGATGTTCGGGCCGTTCACCGCGCGGGTGGCGGCGGCGCTGGCCGAGGCCGGGCGCTCCCTGGACCACGTCGAGGTGCTGGGCGAGCAGGCCAGCCTGGCGCCGTTCCGGATCGGTCGGGCGCTGGGGGGCGGCGAGGCGATGGTCATCTGAGGGCTACGTCGGCGCCTGGCGCCGCTGCGCGATGGCCTCGGCGATCGGCTCCCGCAGCGCGAGGGGGAGCGCGCGCAGGCGCTCCAGCAGGGCCCCCGGGTCGGGCGTGTCGTGGAGGAGCTCCTCCCGCAGCAGCCGGTCGTAGGCGTACAGCCGTCCGCAGTTCTGGGTGGGACGCTCGCTGAGGTAGTGCTGAAGCCAGGGGGAGGGGAGGTCGGGGGCGGCCTGGGCCAGCGCCAGGCGCAGCGCGGTGCCGAAGGCCAGCGTGCCGGCGTCCAGGTGGCCGCGGACGAGGTCGTTCAGGAAGTCGCGCTCCGACGGCGTCAGAGCCCGATAGCGCCGGGAGAGCGACGGCGTGGGGGCCACGTCCACGGCCCCGGTGTGCTCCACCGTCGGCGGGGCGGCCTCCGCCGGGCGGTGGCCCGCCAGCATGGCCCGGCTGAGCGCGACCTCTCCGAGGAAGGCGTACAGGTGGAGCAGCGTGCGGCCTCGCCGGCTCTCCAGGCGGAGCTCCGCAGCGTCCCCGACGCAGGCGCGGTGGCCCGCCTCCAGCGCGTGCGGCGTCTCCTCGTGGAGGCCGCGCACCAGGAGGCGGCGCTGTCCGGTCTGCGGCAGCCGGCACACCTCCAGCTCTCCCTCCGCTCTGCGGATCAGGAAGTGCGGTCGGCTCAGCTCGAGGATCTGATCGAGGGACACCATCGCCAGGTCGCCCGCCTCGGTGAGGGCGCGGATGGCCTCCAGCCGGACCCGCAGGCGCGGATCATCGTCGGCCAGCGCTTGAAGGGTCTCCAGCGTCGGGTCGTCGAACAGCCCGCGCCCCACCAGCACCGCGTGCGCGTCGTGGGTGGAGCTGAGCCCTCGAATGCTGCCGTCGGGCTGCGGCGTCGGGTACAGCATCAGGCGGATGGGCGCGCCGGAGGGTTCCAGGGAGAGGCCCGGCAGCGCGCGCAGCGCCTCCGGCCGTATCCAGCCCGTCCCGCCCCGGAGCGCGGCCAGCGCCCGGGTGAGCTGGCGGTGGTTTCCCCCCCAGCGCGCCGCGCAGAGGACCCGCAGCGCGCCGGGATGGATCGGCCGCGCGCCGCAGGCGTGGAGGACGGCGGCCTGGACCGCGCGCCGCCCCCGGTGGCGGAGCGGGGGGACGCTGACGGTCAGCTCGGAGAGCGCCTGGGTCAGGGCGGGGTCCGTCGGCCAGGCGGCGTCGCGCTGCTCCGGGCTCAGGCTGCAGGTGAGGAAGCAGGGGACCGGCGCGTCGGTCGGAGCGGCGACGCTCAGCAGGCCGGCGGTGACGACGCCGTCGTCCGACTCGGTCACCGCGGCCTCGATGACCTGCCGCAGCTCGCGCACGTTGCCGGGCCAGGGCCAGGCCACGAGCGCCTCGGCGGCCTCCTCGGTCAGCGTGACGGCGTCGAGCCCCATCCGGGCCCGCGCCTCCTCCGCGAAGTGTCCGGCCAACGGGAGGATGTCCGCCGCCCGCTCCCGGAGGGGGGGGAGGATCAGGGCTGCCCCGCGCAGCCGATCGAGCAGGTCCGGGATGAAGTCGCCGTGTCGGACCATCGCGTCGAGGTCGCGGTTGGTGGCCGCCAGCACGCGGACGTCCACGGCGCGCTCCGCGGTCGCCCCCAGCGGCTTCACCCGCCGCTCCTGCAGGACCCGGAGCAGCTTCTGCTGGCCGGACACGGGGAGGCTCCCGATCTCGTCGAGGAGGAGGGTGCCCCCATCGGCCCGCTCGAACACGCCGCGGTGCGGGCCGGACGCGCCGGAGAAGGCCCCCTTCACCCAGCCGAACAGCTCCCCCTCCAGCAGCGAGGGCGCGAGGGTGCCCAGGTCGAGGGCGACGAAGGGGCCGCGCCGCCTCGGGCTCGCGTCGTGGAGATCTCGGGCCAGGTTCTCCTTGCCCACGCCGCGCTCTCCGAGGAGCAGGACGCCCAGGGTGGGGTTCCGCGCCAGCCGCGCGGCCCGGGACAGGGTGTGGCGGAGCGCGGCGCTCTCCCCGAGGCTCCGCGTGAACCCCTCGTCCGGGCGTGGGGGGGCCGGGCGGGCCGGGCCCAGGGCCGGGCGGGACCCCGAGGGGTGGAGGCGCTCGCGGACCCGATCGACCTGGGCGGCGCTCAGCGCGGACAGCTCCTCGAAGATCCACCAGGGGTCGCCGCCGCGGGGCGCGTCCACGGAGCCGTGGTGGATGCGCAGCGCGGGCGGGGCGCCGCAGCGCAGGCGCGCCCACTCGACCAGGCTCCGCTTCCCGCTGCCCGAGGGGCCGGACACCAGCACCACGCTGCCGGAGCGCGCGTGCTGGAGAAGCGCCGAACGCACCCGTCGGAGCGCGGGATCGAGGGCGACCACGTGGACCTCGTCCCAGGCCAGCAGCGCCTGCCGGAGCCCCTCGCCGTGCCGCCGGGTCGCCTCGGGCGCGGCGAACAGCAGCCGGACGGGGCGCCCCCGCGTCGCCGCCTGCAGAGCCTCGAGGAGCGGCTCGGACCAGCCCGCGCCGACGGCCAGCCAGCCCTCGCCGAGGGCGTCCAGCAGCCCCGGGAGCGGCTTGAGGTCCGTCAGGTGTTCGGGGGCCGCGACCACGAGCTGCGCCCCGACGGGCTCGACGGCCGGCTGGCGGGCCCACCATCGGAACAGCCACCGCGCGGTGACCTCGACCCCCACACCCTCCAGGTGGGGGAAGGGGATGCGGCCGTCCGACCGCTGCCAGGCCAGCAGGGCTTCGGCGAACGCGGGCTCTCCCTCCAGGGCAGGCTCGCGGGGGGGTGGGAGCGCAGAGAGCGCGGGGCGTTCATCGGGGGACAGCATGCGCGCCCGTGAGGTGTGAAGTCTGTGAGGGGATCCAAGCCTCGCACACTCTGCACAGGGATGCCCGCAGCGGCCCCCTGAGGCCGCCTGGCGGGGGGATCGGCGGCGCTCGGCGATGGCACGCCCGTTGCATTTCCCCACCGCGTCGACGAGCGAACCGGGCTGGCGCCTGCGCACCGCCAGCCCACCCCCCACACACGGAGTCGAAGATGGATCTCCCGATCCGCACGATGATGGTCCTGCTGTGGTGCGCCGCCAGCGGCGTGGCTTCGGCAGGCTGGTACACCGGCAACCCCCCCGATGTCTCCCTGCGCGTGACCGCCCTCCAGGGCGGCCCGGTCCTGGCCCTGGCCGGGGATGAGGTCACCCTGCTGGTCGACGACGGGCACGCCTGGCGAGAGGCGGCGACGTTCCCGGTCGCGCAGCTCGTGGAGGGCGTCACGGTCAAGCTGCCGCCCGACGCGCTGCGCGGCCTTGCGCTCCAGTTGGACCCGGGCGTCCTGCTGGCAGCCCGGCCGGACGACACCCTGGAGCTGATCCCCGTGGGGGCTGGCGCCTGGACCCTCCCGCGCCCGGGTCCGGGGCCGGAGGTGGTGGAGGTCGGGGCCCTCTCCCTGACGGTGGCGTGGGGGCCTTGAGCGGACCTCAGCGACGCCCCACCGGCCGGGTGAGGGGGACGAGCTGGACGTTGAGGAGGTAGACCTCGTCCGGCTCGTCCTCCGCGGCCTCGCTCCAGG
This sequence comes from Alphaproteobacteria bacterium, assembly GCA_020632795.1. Lineage (GTDB taxonomy): Bacteria > Myxococcota_A > UBA796 > UBA796 > CAJQPC01 > JACKEV01. Next base: position 703,252 of record JACKEV010000010.1, on the reverse strand, counting down.
CCAGGACCTCCTCGTGGAGCTGCTGGATGCGCGCCTTCAACCAGGGGAGCCGGGCGGTCGGAACCGCCACCGTCACGCTGCTCAGCTCCCGCAGGGCCGCGTCCACCCCCCAGGCCGCCTGCGCGATCTCCGCGTGCGCCTCGTAGAGCGTGAGGAGCCTGGCGCGGCGGAGCTGCTGCTGCTCGGGCGTCGGCGCGGGCGCGTCCACCACGACCGGCTCGATCGGCTCGTAGCGCCCGTCCAGCCGCTGCCGCAGCAGCCCCCGATCCACCAGGCGGTCCAGCGCCTGCTGGGCCTCCGACGCAGTGAGTCGGTACCGCAGGCGTTGGACCAGCCAGCCCGGGTCGGGCTTGAAGTCCGGGCAGCGGACCAGCTCGAAGATCGCGGCGTGGTGGCCCTCTGCGAGGAGCTGGAGGTGCTGCGGCGCCAGGCGCTTGGGCCGGCTCAGGCTGCGCAGCGCCTCGAGCCTGCGGCGGGCGGCCTCCTTCGCGGGGCTCCCGCGGCGAGCGCGTTCGAAGGGATGGAGCGCGCGCAGGTACTCCTCCTCCAGTGGCTCCAGGCCCACCAGCGCGACCAGGAGATCGAAGGGCTCCGGGCCGAGGTGGCGTCGGAGGCTGAGGACGTTGGAGATCATGCTCCGGGTGACGCCGATCTCCTCGGCGACCTGCTTGCCGGTGCGGCTGGAGCGGTGCCGGATCCAGGCCCCCAGCCAGGCGCGGTAGCTGATGTACGGGAAGATGTCCGGCGCGTCCGCCATCGCGACCTCGGGGCTATCCTGGGCGGGCCCTATAGTCGGACCTGGAGGCGACCGCATGAACCGGGAGATGCTGCTGCGCACGCTGGAGAGCGTGCTGGGGGACACCCCGTCCGCCGCGCAGCTGAGCGAGGCGGCCCGGCTCCTGCAGAGCCCCCTCGCGCTGAGCGCGGCGGCCTCGGACGAGCGGTACGAGGACCGCGGGCCGCTGGGCGCGGGCGGGATGGGGGAGCTGCGCCTGGTCTGGGATCGCCGGCTGGGCCGCACCCTGGTCCGCAAGACCCTCAAGACCAGCCCGCACCCGGTGGCGATGGCCCGGTTCCGCGCCGAGGCCGAGCTGACCGCCCGGCTGGAGCACCCGGCCATCGTGCCGGTCCACGACTTCGGCTTCCTCCCGGACGGGCGGCCGTTCTTCGTCATGCAGCGGATCCAGGGGCCGACCTTCGCGGAGGAGATCGCGCGGCTCCACGCCTCTGGGGACGTCGGGGCCGGGCTCCCGCGCCTGCTCCGGCTCTTCCACCAGGCGTGCGACGCGGTCGCCTTCGCCCACGGCCGGGGCGTCCTCCACCGGGACCTCAAGCCGAGCAACCTGATGGTCGGGGCCGACGGCCAGGCGCGGGTGGTGGACTGGGGGCTCGCCCGGCTGGCGAACGCGGCGCAGGACGAGGCCGGCGCCGGGGGCTCCGACGGGGGCGCCCGCCTCACCCGCGCCGGCCGGGTGGTCGGGACACCCGCCTACATGGCCCCCGAGCAGCTCGACGTCGCCTTCCGGCCCAGCCCCGGCGTGGACGTCTACGGGCTGGGGGCCGTCCTGTACACGATCCTGTGCGGGCAGGCCCCCTATGACGCCGCGACGGTGGCCGGGACCCTCGCGGCGCTGCGGTCGGGGCCGCCGCCCGCGCCGTCCACCCGGGCCCGCTGCGCTGTGCCTGCCGCGCTGGAGGCGATCTGCCTGGGGGCGATGGCGCGGGATCCGGTGCAGCGAACCTCAGACGCCCGCAGCGTCGCGGACGCCCTGGCGAGCTGGCTGGCGGAGCTGGAGCGCAGCGCCCAGGCCCGCGCGCTGGCCGACGAGGCGCAGGCCGCGAAGGACCGGGCGGAGCGCCTGCGGGCCCAGGCCCGGTCGCGCCGCGCCAGCGCCCGGGAGCAGAGCGCGACGGTGCCCACCTGGGCGCCGCTGGACCAGAAGCGCCCGGTGTGGCGCCTGGAGGATGAGGCCGCCGAGCTGGAGGTCGAGGCCGACGACGCCGAGACCCGCGCCGGCCAGCTCGCCCGCGCCGCCCTCCTCCGCGGAGACGTGGACGAGGCCCATCAGGTGCTGGCCGACGTCGCGCACACCAGGTTCTCCGAGGCGCAGTCCCGCGGCGACCCCCGCGAGATGCGCCGCTGGGAGGAGGAGGTCAAGGAGCATGACCGGGGGCGGTACAGCGCGTGGCGCCGCGACACCGGGGGGCTCCGTCTGGACGCGGTCCCCTCCGGCGTTGGGGTGCGCGCCCGGCGGCTGGAGCCGCTCGACCGCCGCCTGGTGGCGGGGGAGGCGCGCGCCCTGGGGCAGACCCCGCTGGAGGTGGAGCTGCCCGCCGGGTCCTGGGTGCTGGAGCTGAGCGCGCCGGGCCGCCACCCGGTGCGCTACCCGGTCCAGTTGGAGCGGGGCGGGGTGTGGGCCCCCATCCGGCCGGGCGACGCCACACTCACCCCGGTGGTCCTGCCCTTGGAGGGCGCGGTGGCCGAGGGGGACTGCGTCGTGCCGGGGGGCTGGGCGTGGCTGGGCGCGCCCACCGACCGCTTCGGCCTGCCCCGGCGGCGGATCTGGGTCGACGCCTTCAGGATGCGGCGGTTTCCGGTGACCAACGCCGAGTATCTGTGCTTCATCAACGACCTCGTGGCCCGGGGGCAGCCCGCGCGCGCGGCCGCCCACCTGCCCGCCCAGGCCCCCACCGAGCGCGAGGCTGCCCCGGTGCCGCTGTGGCATCCGGGCCCGGACGGCCGCTACGCCTTGCCGGAGGCCGACCCCCAGGGCGACCGCTGGGACCCGGACTGGCCGGTGACCAGCGTCTGCTGGCACGACGCCCGCGCCTTCGCCGCCTGGGAGGCCGCGCGCACCGGCGTGCCCTGGCGCCTGCCCTGGGAGTTCGAGTGGGAGAAGGCCGCGCGCGGCGTCGACGGCCGCGCCTACCCCTGGGGCGACCACGACGAGCCCACCTGGTTCTGCAACCGGGCGGCCCGCCCCACCCCGATGCTCGCGCGGGTCCAGGACTTCCCGGCGGACGAGAGCGTCTACGGCGTGCGGGGCCTCGCCGGCAACGTGCGCGACTGGTGCCTGGACGAGCGCTCCTACCACGTCGGCCCGCCGGTCTCCGAGGCGGGCCTGTTCCTGCGGCCGGCCGAGGCCCCTCCGGGCGACGAGGAGACCTGGCAGCTCACCCGTGGCGGCATCTGGAGCGGGGGCCAGAACTACGGCCGGGCGGGCAACCGCCTGTCGGCGCCCCGGGGGTTCCGGGCGTCGGTGATCGGGTTCCGGCTGGCGTGCGACGGGCCAGCGTAGGCGAGGGGTCACACCGCGGTCTCTTCATCCCTCGGGAGGCACGACGTCAATCTCGTCCTCGTTCTCTTCTTCCTCAGGGAGGGGGACCCAGGAGAGCCGAAGGGTCGGGGCGCTGGTCCAGGTTCCGGAGCCATCTCGTGGCCCGGCGAGCTGATTCGCTGCGGTGGACAGACCGCCCAGGCCGATGCCGTCCACCGGGTCGATGATCCCCCACACGGGGGACAGCTCCGTCCAGCGTCCGGTGGTGGTGGCCGAGCCGGTCGTGGAGAGCACCAGCTCCTCCCCCGGCGCGGCGTGGACGCCGTCCCCCTGCGAGTAGCGCAGCCCGGTGATGTTGAACCGGATGTGCTCCGGGTTCGGCGGGATGTCCTTGGACCGATCCAGGAGTCCGTCAGCGTACCGCTCGCAGGTGTCCTGGCTCCAGGAGGTGTCGCAGACCACCTGATAGTCCACGCCATAGACGGCCAGGTCGGCGAACTGGTCGTCGAACCCGTCGCCGTCGCTGTCCCCTGCGAAGTGGAGGTAGGCGGCGGTCCCGTAGGTGTGCATGGCCCAGATGACCGCCAGCCACAGGTCGCCGACCCCGAGCGCGCCGTCGCGAAGCGGCGTCAGCTTCAGCCAGCAGGTCCGGAAGCTGGAGTCGTCGATGTGAGCGGTGGCGATCTCGCCCATCCGCGAGGTCAACGAGGTCCCGACCGCCTCATAGAACACCGAGGAGAAGCCATCCGGGCAGGTGCCCATGCGCTGGCGAGGCTCCCCCCAGCCAGAGGTCGTGGATGAGGTCATGGATGAGGCCGTCCCTGCGACCTCCGCGCAGATGGTCGACGCAAACCGCGCATGGGCGCGAGCCGGGTCGTCGTCCGGGCCCTTGACCTCGCCTCCGTCATCCGAACCCTTCGCAGGGGTGTCCGAAGTCGCTGAGGGGGTCCCCTCAAAGCTCAATACCTGGTTGGCGACCATCAGCGAGCCGAGGCGCTTCTGGAGACATTCAGACGGAGCGCCGCGCCCGCAGTCCTGCTGGATGCACTGTGTCGCGCGGGACGAGGCCAGGTAGGGCTGATCACCGTCGACGCTGGTGCTGAGGGTCGTCGTCCTGGGGAGCTCAAAGGTCTCGCCGACCGACGGGCGCGGGGAGCAGGACACCCCCAACACCATGAGCATCACCAAGGCAGGAATCTTCCTGAACATGAACTACTCCCTCCACATGCAGCCGCAGGCATACATCATGGATTTCATGAATCCGACCGGACAAGAATCGTCCAGTATCCTGTCCGACCCCGTCACGGAATCCCGAAGAAGTCCTTCGTGCTGCGCTCCGCCATCGCGATGACCGCGTCGATCTCCCGATCCGGGGCGTTGAAGCGCATCGTGCTGAGCGGCCCGGCGTACAGCTTGAGGGTCTGTCGCCGCTCCCGCGGGGTGCGGATCTGGCCCTCCTCGGCCGGGCTCAGGACGGCGCCGCCCAGCGCCCCCAGGAAGTCCGTCAGCCCCTGCCAGCGGGTCTTCTGGGTGCCGGGCAGCGCGCTCCAGGTGTGTGACAGCGCGGGCGGGGCGGGCGCGTTGGGCATGCCCTCCATGATCCGCAGCGCCAGCACGCCGGGGTGCATGGTCTCGCCGGGGACGGTCGAGGGGGGCGCCTGCTGGGGATCCCAGGCGTGCAGGGGCAGGTTGTTGAGGATGCCGCCGTCCAGCCACAGGCCGTCGTAGGCGCTGCTCGCCATCCGGGAGACCAGGACGGGCTTGAACATGATCGGGAAGGCCATCGAGATGGCCACCGCCTCCAGCACCGGGAACTCGGGCGTGGTGTCCTTGCGGAACAGCATGGCCCGCCCCTGGTCCACGTTCGTACCGGACAGCACCAGATCGAGCCCGGTCCAGCGATACAGCTCCTCAAAGGTCACATGCGGCAGGGTCTGCAGGCTGCGCCCTCCCGGCAGCGCGCCCGCCCCCTGGACCGCCGGGCTGCTCGCGACGATCCAGGCCAGCACCCGCCGCAGGTCGAGCCCCGTGCAGAACCCCCAGTCGCTCAGCAGGCTGGCGTAGTACCCGTTGAGGTCCTTCCCCAGCCGATCCAGGACGGGGTGCTTCGCGAGCCCACGCAGGACAGGGCCGAGGCTGGCCGCGAGGGCCTTCACCGTGCCCTTCATCGGCTGCGTGTTCCAGCCGGTCGCGTTGGTGGGTGTGACCTGATGTTGCAGCGGGTAGCTCGGCGTGACGCAGAAGCGGGTCCCGGGCTGGGGCGCGTCGATCAGGGAGAGGGCGGCGCGCTGGGTCCGGGCCAGCGCCTTGACCACGATCTCCATCGCGGCCGCGTCGTAGCCGAACATCAGCATCAGCGCGAACAGCGCGCCCCCGGAGGAGGCGCTGACGCCATCGATCTGTGTCGGGTTCAGCGTCGGCCCGTTGAGGGTGGGGAGCACGTTCTGGCTCTCCAGCACCCGGATGGCGCCGATCTGGGCGATGCACTTGGCGCCGCCGCCCTCCAGGCACAGATACCGGATGTTCGAGGGGTGGACCTGACCGTTGTCGTCGACGATGTAGGACATGATTCCTCCGGTGGTGGCGCCGCCGAGCCGAACCCGGTCCGACGGCGCACAGACCTCAAGCCGAGCCGTCCTCGTCGGCGCCGGGCAGGGTGGCGTCGTCCTGGAGCCAGACCAGGGCGGTCGGCACGATCAGCTCCCAGGGGTCTCCGACCGGCTCCCCCTCCTCGGGGGCCTCGGCGGCCTCAGCCAGCTCCTCGATGATGGAGAGGTAGAGGTCGTCGTCGATGCCCGGCAGCTCGCCGCCGGCCCACAGCTCGCCGGTGTCGGAGAAGTGGAGCATCGCCTCCTCGAAGCCGGGGCGCACCGGCAGCAGCACCCGCGCCGCGCCCGCCCGCAGGAACTGCGTGAAGCCTTCGTCCGCGTCGCGCAGGTCGAAGCGATCCAGCCAGCCCGACTTCTGCCCCCAGAAATAGGGGTAGAAGACCCAGGCCATCTGGTCCCACTCGAAGGCGTGCTCGAAGAAGCGGATCGCGGTCTGCTGCTGGGCGGCTCGGGCCGGGTCCGGCTCGGGGTAACCGTCAAAATCGGCGACCACCGCGCCGAAGCCGGTGAAGTCCTCGTTGGACAGCATCCGGATGCTGTGCTTCTTCAGCTCCTCGGCCTCGATCTCGCGGCACAGCGCGCTGGGGCGCCCCTCGATGGTCACGCCCACCGCGGCGGCGGCCTGGCGGACCGCCTCGTCGTACTCGGCCTGGCGGGCCTCCCGGGCCTCCAGGATCGCGGTGAAGACCTGCTGCTTCCAGGCGTCGAGGGCCGCGTCGGTGCGCTCGCAGAGGATCCGGAGGTTCAGGGTGAAGGCCTTGACCCCGCGGCTGTAGAGGGTCGCCGGGACCGAGCCGGTCTCGCCGCCCATGTTGTCGTGGGTCTGCGTGTCCCCGTTCTCCTCCCACTTCACCATGCCGTCGCCCACCCGCGCGGTGAGGGAGAAATCGCCTTCCTGCTGCTGCATGGACCGCTGGCCGTACAGGGTCTTCGCGGTGTAGCCCTCCGGGATCTCGACGACGTGGTCGCTCCAGCCGGTCCCGATGGCGATCTGCTCCGCGGCGTCGCTCGGATCGTCGACCTCGACGCTCCAGGAGAACGCGGCGTGCGCGATGCAGCTCGGGGGCGGGGGCGCCGGCACCTCGCGGAGCTGGTAGTCCTCGACGAAGGTGAGGTAGGTGTCCTCGGTGATCGCACCGAGCAGGCCCTCCGCCAGAGCCTCCGGCGCCTCCACCGTGAGCGCCGCCGCCAGGGACGCGCTCCGGGCGAAGACGAAGAAGGCCGCCGGCTCGGGGATGGTCAGGTCGTAGAACAGGCGCTGGCCGTAGTTCACGAGCTGGACGCTGCAGCGCTTGTCGACCCAGCGGTAGACGCCCCGGACGTGGCCCTCGCCGTCGCTGTTGTCGAGGGTGTGGGTGTTGGTCTCCTCCACCTGGGTCAGGGTGCGCTGGGCGCGCTCTTCGGACACGGTCTGCTGGATGCGCTCCAAGGAGCGGCGCGTCACGTCCTGGGCGTAGGTGGTCGCGGACTGGTTCGAGGCCTCGGTGTCGCGGTTGAGCGCGAAGCTCGCGGTCCCCTTCAGCTCGACGGCGCCGTACTTCGCGGTGACCGTCACGCCGGTGCTCTGCGCCTGGTCCGCGCGGATCGTCTCCTGGGACTCCCGCTGCAGCTCGTAGCGGTCGGCGGTCTCCAGCTCGTTCTCCTGCTCCTCGCTCTCCGCGCTGCTCCAGGTCAGCGTCTCCTCGGTCTCGGAGCTGGTGCGGTGCACCCGCTCCTTTCGCTCGCCCTGGAGCACGTTCTCGATGTGGGCGACCTCGCCGGCCTCGTAGGCGATCAGCTCCTGCTCGACCCGGATGAGGTCGCCGAAGCCGATCGGCTGGGGGCGCTCCCACTCGACCGTGCCCTCTTCAGAGGCCGACGGGGTGGGCTTGCTGGAGCCCTTGCGCTGCTGCGCGGAGAGGCGGTTGAGCACGCTGCGGCGGCGCGCCTGCACCGTGGTGATCGAGTGCCCGACGCGCACGCCGGCCGCCTTCAGGACAGCGCGCTGCTTGTCGTCCAGGGCGTCGAAGTCGGCGGCCGTGGCCGTCCAGGGCGTGCGGTCCGGGTCCAGCCCGTCGCGGGTGTGGTCGCCCAGCCGCTCGGCCAGCGCGTCGAAGGCCGCGCGGGCGTCGCGCAGGGCCTCGACGGGGTCCGGCTGCCCTTCGGGCTCCACGACCTTGGGGGCGGTGGGGCGGCGCTCCTGGCGGGCGCGGTCCCGGGCCCCTCGCAGGGCATGCACGAAGTCACGGGACAGCAGCGGCAGCGCGGCAGCCAGCGCGTCGGTGTCGACGGCCTCCCCGGCGACCACGGCGCGGAGCAGCGCCAGCGCCCGCAGCACGCCGATGACCTGCTCCCGCGCCGCGCCCCGGCCGCGGGGGGCCACCTCGATGGCGTACAGAGCGTCCCACACCCGATCCCGCAGCGCGGTGGCCTTGGGGCCCTGCACCAGAGGCTCGGGGGGGTTGTCCCCCAGCACCTCGGCCAGCCGGGTGTCCAGGGGGCGGGTGGGGTCCGGGCGCCGGAGCAGCCGGTCGAAGACGGCGCACAGGGTCTTGAAGGCCGGGTCGTTGAGGGCCGAGCGATCCGAGCCCAGGGCGCTGTCCGCCTCGCGCTGCATGCGGTCGAGGCCGCGGCGGCCCCCGGACTGCTCCAGCGCGCGGATCGCGAAGGGAGGCAGGGCGTCGTCACCGCCGTAGCGGATGAGCGCGCGCGAGCCGCCCGCGCCGTCTCCACGCTCGATGGGGCGGATGTGGGTGAAGCGGAACACCTCGTTGCGGGCGATGGCTGAAGACATGCGGGTCCTCCCAGGCACACCACACCCCCCAAGGCGGGCGTGCCTCTCTGGTTTGAGGTCAGGGGCGCGCAGGACGGTGTCGCGGGGCCCCGGCTGCGTCGCGGACGCGGCAGCGAGGTTGTCCTAAGCGGAGGGCCGTCCATGCCGTCCATCTCAAGGTGGGATGGACGGACGCGGCGTGGCCGAGGACCAGCCCTCAGCGCCCGTCAGGGCACACGCCGGACCCGAGGGGTGGTTTTCCGCCTGTAAACCTTCCGGGACGCCGGTCGCGGAGGTTGACCCGGGGCGCTGCGATCGCGGGGGCCGCCCTACCCGAACGAGCACCCCTCCAACACCTCAACCGACCCTGACACCGCGAACGGCGGCACCACCACCCCGTCCGCCGCGTCGTCGACCTCCTGGAGGATCAGCTCCTCGGAGAACTCGATGTTCACGCTGCCGCGGGCGACCGTGCAGCCGGGCTCGACGTCCTCCTCGTAGTAGGCGGTCTGCACCCGCAGCGTGGACCGGCCGGCGAAGGGCTCGTAGGTGTAGCGCGGCGCCACCGAGCCGTCGCAGACCCCGGTGAGGTCCTTGCCGGTCATCAGAGCGAGGTCGCCCTCCAGGTCGTTCCAGCCGGTGCGGGGGTACTCGAAGGTGGCCTGCACCGTCTCGCCCACCTCACCCCGGGCGAACAGCCCGGCGTCCAGCCGGTAGCGCAGCAGCATGTCGGCGTCCTCGCTCCAGGACTCGAACACCCAGCCGCAGTTGCCTCGGTGGAAGAGCTGGGCGGGGAAGTCCTCGGTCAGCGGGCGACCGCCGCAGGCGGCCAACAACAGCAGAGCGATCGCGGGCGTGCTCGAACGCATGGGCATCGTGGGGACCTCGGGTGTCGGAGCGCCCATGTCTACCACGTCTCGGACGGTCAGGGAACGTCCGGGTGGGTGGCCGTCAGCGTCCGCCGCCCCGGCAGCCAGGCGCCCTCCTGGGTCACCCCGTCCGGCCAGATCAGCGTCAGGGCCTCGACCCGCGCGGCGTCCCCCAGGCCCAGGTGGAAGCGGGAGGGGCCCTGGCCCTGCCCCCGCAGGCCGTGCAGCTCGCGGCGGGTGGTCACCCCGTCGACCGTGGCCACCAGGGTGGCGCCGAAGCCGTCGCGGTTGCCGTCCGGCCCGACCAGCTCCACCGCCAGCCAGCCCCCGGCCCCGCAGCCGCTGGCGTGCAGCCTCGGCGGCGCCCCTCGCCCGGCGGTGACCAGCTCGAGCTGCCCGTCCCCGTCCAGGTCCGCGCTGACCATGCCGTAGCTGGCCTGCGGGCTGTCGAAGCCCAGCGCCGCTGAGGCGTCTTCAAAGCCCCCGTCCGCCTGACCCCGCCACAGCAGGTCCGGGTAGTCCTCGGTGCGCTCCGGGTCGAGGTTGGGGCCGCTGGCGTGGACCAGGTCCAGCCAGCCGTCGTTGTCCACGTCCGCGAAGTCCACGCTCCAGCCCACCGTGCCGTCCTCGCCGATCCAGTCCGTGGGCACCACCCCCAGGCTGGCCCCGGCCTCCACCCAGCCCGTACCTTCGGAGAGCAGGCAGCGCGGCGGCCCGATGTCGCTGACGCAGAGGTCCGGGCGCCCGTCGCCGTTGAGGTCCGCGCTGTCCACCCCCATCGCGTACATGCGCAGGTCCAGCCCCGCCGCTGCGGCGCCCTCCGTCAGGCCCCCCGCGCCGTCGTTGAGGTAGAGGAAGCTGCGCGGCCCGTCGTCCGCCAGGATCCAGAGGTCCCGGTCCCCGTCGGCGTCCAGGTCCGACCACAAGAGCGCCAGGGTGCGGGAGGCGGTGTCGTCGGCCTCGTCCCCCAGGGTGGCGGACAGGGTGAGGCCCCCCGGGCCCCCCAGGAACAGGGCGTCGGGGGCCGGGAAGACGTCCGGGCCGTGCGGCCCCTCCCGGATCTCCGAGACGCAGCCCAGGGCCAGGTCCAGCCAGCCGTCGCCGTCCGCGTCCCCGAAGGCCATCGTCGTACACAGCCGCCCCGCGGTGGCCTGGGCGTCCAGGGGCAGCGCGTTCCCGAACCGCAGGCCCCCCTGGTTGGGCAGCACCGCCCCGAAGCCCAGGCCCGCCAGCACCAGCTCCGGCAGACCGTCGCCGTCGAGGTCCGCCGCCGCCATCGCCATCACCGCCGGCTCGGCCACCCCCAGGCCCGCCGCCACCGGGGTCGCGGTGAACCGCCCCGCCCCGTCGTTCGCGTAGATCAAGGGCGCCTCGGCCACCCGGCCCACCGCCAGGTCGATGTCCCCGTCGCCGTCGAGGTCCTCCGCCAGCAGGCTGCCCCCGCGCCCCTCCATCGGGAAGCCGAGGATCTCGAAGGGATCCTCCACCGGCTCGCCCAGGCCCCGGTCCGCGCCCTGCTCGGTGAAGCGCACCGCGCCGGGGGAGGCGCAGGTCACCTCGGGGCCCAGGGACCAGCCGGCGGGCAGCACCTCAGCGGTGTCCGCCGGGCCGGGGCCGTCCTTGCAGGCCACCAGCGCGATCAGGAGGGGCAGAGGGCGCGTCATGCCACTCCAGCATGACACAGGGGATGTCCCGGGATCTTGACATCTCCTTGACCCTGGGGAAGCCAATCGTCGAAGATGCCGGTGTGATCAGCAGAGTGTCCTGGCCCCCCCTCGCGCTGCTGCTCGCCGGGTGCGACCCGGCGGTCGTGTCGTGGTCCAACCCGAACTTCCAGCTCCAGGTCCGCACCCCGGTCTGCGAGGACCCGGTGGAGGGGTGGCCCCGGCTGTGGGAGGTGGGGCGCTGGCGCGGCCTCGACGCCGTCGTCCAGGACGACGACGCGCCGCGCGCCTGCCCCAGCATCCCAGGCGGGCTGGTCGCCCGGGACCTGGACCGCGACGGGGACGTCGACCTGCTGCTGAACGACCCCGAGGGCGCCCCCATCCTCTACGCCAACGACGGCGCCGGGGTCTTCGAGGAGGTCGCCCTGCACCTGAGCGCCCCCGATGGCCGTCGGGTGGAGTCCCTCTCCGCCGCAGACCTCGACGGGGACGGCCTGCCCGAGCTGCTCATCACCGGGGCGGGCTTCGTGGCCGCGGCGACCAACCGGGGCGGCCTCGACTTCGACCCGTTCGAGGCGCTGTGGGTGCAGGAGGGCTGGCCGCGCACCTGCGTGATGAGCCTCGCGGTGGGGGACGTCGACGGCGACGGAGACCCCGACCTGGTGCTGCCCGGCGCCGACCCCGTGGACGGCCCCGACGACGTGGTCTCCGAGGACCCCGAGTCGCTGCGCGGCGACGTGGACCGGCTGCTGCTCAACGCCGACGGCCGCTTCACCGCGCTGACCCTGCCGCTGGGTGACCCGGAGGGCATCTCCCTGCTGGCCGCGGTCACCGACCGGGACGCCGACGGAGACCTGGACATCCTGCTGGGCGCGGACCGCGTCTCGGCGGGGCTCTCCCCCACGGCCTTCCTCCGCAACGACGGCGTGCCCGACTTCATCGACGACGCCGAGGAGATCGGCGCGGCGGTGCGGGCCTGCGCGATGGGCGTGGACAGCGCGGACCTCAACGACGACGGCCGCCCCGACTACTGCATGAGCGACGACGACCCGGACCTCGTGTGCCTGCTCAGCGACGGGCGGGGCGGCTACGCCGAGTCCGGGGCGTCCCTCGGGCTGGTCGCCGGCCACCACGAGCACCCCGACCCCCCCGAGGGCTGGGGCTGGTTCGAGCTGGAGGACGCCCGGCGCCACTGGGTCACCTGGGGTCTGGAGCTGGTGGACCTGGACAACGACGGCTGGGACGAGCTGGCCACGGTGGCCGGCGGCGTGCCCAACCAGGGCAACGTGGCCTTGACCACCAGCCCACGCTTCCAGCCCGACGCCCTCTACCGCCGCGCGGACATGGGCCCGTTCTTCGACCTCTCCCACATGCAGGGCTTCTCCCGACCGGAGGATCACTACGGGCTGGTCAGCGCGGACTTCGACCAGGACGGCGCCCGCGATCTGGTGGTCGGCGCCTGGCGGGGGCGTCCCCTGTTCTGGTCCAACCCCTGCAACGCAGAGGCCTGGCTCGAGGTGCGCCTGGAGGGCCCGCCCGGCGACCGCGACGCGTTCGGCGCACAGGTGACCGTGGTCACAGATGGTCGACTTCAGGTCCGCGAGCTGCACGCCCTGCGCACCGCCGGGCAGTCCGATGCGGCCCTGCACTTCGGGCTCGGAGACGCCGAGCAGATCGACGAGATCGAGGTCCGGTGGCCGGACGGGGAGGTCACCGTGGGGCAGGATGTGCCCGTCCCCGGGGTCCTGACGGCTTTGCATCCGGCCAGCAATTAGTTGACGAGATCTTGACCCGGGTCCTGAGATCCGTGAAAATGGACCTGTGAGCCCCAAGATGTACCAGCTCTTTGGACTGGTCCTGGCGGTCGGGTGCGCCCCCGCGCCCGTCGTGTGGACCGATCCGAACTTCCAGCTCCAGCTCCTGGACACCTGCAGCGCCGCAGACGCCGGCTTCGAGCGGCTCGACGAGCAGGCCGAGGCCCGGGGCATCGACCTCATCTACCAGCCCACCGACGAGCCCCGCCCCTGCCCGAGCATCCCCGGCGGTGTGGTCGCCCAGGACCTCGACGACGACGGGGACATAGACCTGCTCTTCCACCGGCCCGAGGGCTTCCCCTATCTCTACGTCAACGACGGCGCGGGGTCCTTCACCCCGCACGACGTCCCGCTGTCCTCCCCGACCGGCCGGCGCGTGGAGGCCCAGGCCGCCGCTGACGTCGATGGGGACGGGCTCCCGGAGGTCTTCATCGTCGGAGAGGGCTTCGCGGCGGTGTCCCGGAACCGGGGCGGGCTGGCCTTCGACGACTTCGAGGTGCTCTTCGAGCAGCCCGAGTACCCCCGCACCTGCATCGTCAGCCTGGGGTTCGGCGACGCGGACGGCGACGGCGACCTCGATCTGGTCCTGCCCGGCGCGGACACGTCGCCGTATGAGGGCGCGGTGCTCAGCGACGACCCGTGGACCCTGTCCGGCGAGCCCGACCGGCTGCTGCTGAACGAGGGCGGGCGCTTCGGCGCGCCGACCGTCCCGGCCCCCGTCGGCGACCCCGGGATCTCCCTGCTGGCCGTGCTCTCGGACCGGGACATGGACGGGGACGCCGACCTGCTGCTGGGCACCGACCGCCCCCGCTTCGGCATGCCGCCCATGCGCTTCCTGCGCAACGACGGCCCCGGCGTCGGCGGGGCGCCGTCCTTCGAGGACGACACCTCGGCGGTGGGCTTCGCCCTGCGCACCTCGGCGATGGGGTTGGACGTGGCGGACCTCAACGGCGACGCCTGGCCCGACTACACCCTCTCCGACGAGGGCGGCGATCTGGTCGCCCTCCTCAGCGACGGCTTCGGCGGCTGGTATGACGCTGGCGCCGCGCTGGGCCTCGTCGGGGGGCACCACAGCCACCCGTCGCCGCCCGAGGGGTGGGGCTGGTCCGAGCTGGAGAGCGCCCTGCGCCGCTGGACCACCTGGTCGGTGGAGCTGGTGGACCTGGACAACGACGGCTGGGACGACCTCGCGGTGACCGCCGGGGAGCCCCCCTTCCAGGGCAACGTGGCCCTCGCGGCCCGCCCCTCCTTCCAGCCCGACGGGCTCTACCGGGGCGGCGCGGACGGTGTCTTCGAGGACCACAGCCACGTCGCGGGGTTCAACGCCCCCGAGGGCCACTACGGTCTGGTGAGCGCGGACCTGGAGGGCGACGGCGCCCGGGAGCTGGTGGTCGGGGTGTGGGAGGGCCGCCCGCAGATCTGGCACAACCCCTGCACCCGGGCCAGCATGCTGGAGGTCGACCTCGTCGGCCCGCCCGGCAACCGGGAGGGCTTCGGCGCCCAGGTGGTCGTCGAGGTCGACGGGCGGCTGCGTCACCGCGAGGTGCTGGGGCTGCGCACCGTGGGCCAGTCCCCTTCCTCGGCGCACTTCGGCCTGGGGGACGCCGAGCAGGTGGACCGCCTGACCATCTACTGGCCCGACGGCACGGTCACCGAGGCCGAGGACGTGCCCGCCCGCCGCAAGGTGACCGCGTTCTACCCGATGGAGTAGCGCGACCCCTCAGCGCGCCGCGACCAGGCCGAACATCAGCGGCAGCCGGGGGCGGCCCGGCGGGGGGTGGTAGCGCCGGGCCTCGTCCATCACCTGATCGGCGTACATGCGGCAGCCGTTGCTGTAGGGGTACTCCCGGAAGGCCGTGAGCTGCAGCCCCGCGCCCAGCGCCGCGGAGAGGATCTCCGCGATGCTCCACTGGAACTCCCAGGTGGGGTGGGGGTTGCGGAAGCCCTGCACGCCCTCGCTGCCCTCCATCGGCAGCAGGCCCGTGCCGGAGTCCGCCACGTAGTCGTGGACCCCCTCGGCCTCAACGATCGGCTGCTCATCGAAGTAGTCGTAGGTGAGCATCCCGTCCCGGTCCAGGGTCCAGGCGACCGGGTGGAACTCCACCACCACGAGCCGGCCCCCGGGGCGCAGCACCCGCGCCACCCCCCGGGCCCAGGTCTGCAGGTCCGAGAGCCAGCCCAGCGCCCCGTACGAGCTGAACGCCAGATCGAAGCGCTGGTCGGTGGTCTCCAGCCAGTCGAACACGTCCGCGCGCTCGAAGGTGGCCGGGATGCCCGAGCCCGCGGACAGCCGGCGGGCGAAGTCGATGGCCTCGTCCGAGATGTCGACGCCCACCACCTCGGCCCCGCGCCGGGCCAGGGAGAGGCTGTCCTGGCCCGCGTTGCACTGGAGGTGGACCAGCCGGCGCCCATCGAGCGGCCCCAACAGCGCCACCTCCTCGGGGAACAGGGTGTCCCCGCCCGCCCGGAAGAACGCGGCCTGGTCGCCCTTGTGGCTGTTGTGGGCGCGCGTGGCGGCGTTCCAGCTCTGGCGGTTGGCCTCGTGGAGGTCGCGACGGACGCTCACCGGCCCACCCCGTAGATGTGGACGAACTGGTAGGGCAGCAGCTCCGGGGCCGAGGAGAGCTGCCAGCCAGCCTGCTCCAGCTCGGCCTGGACGGTTTCGGGGGCGAGGCGGTGCTCGGGCGGCGGGCCCACGGGCAGCTCGCCGGGCTTGAAGTCGACGACGACCAGGCGCCCGCCGTCCCGCACGTCGTCGCGCAGCCGGGTGAAGTAGTCCACCCGCCCGTCGATGTGGTGGTAGGTGTCGACCAGCAGCACCAGATCGACCTCGCCGGGCTGGAGGGCGGGGTCGTCGGGCTGTCCCAGGCGGGCCTCGACCTGGGGGGTCTCCTCGGCCTCGGCGCGGGCCGCCATGTGGGCGACGAGGCCGGGCTCGATGTCGACGGCGATCACCTTGCCCTCGGGGCCGACGGCCCGCGCGAGGTGGGCGTTGAAGTAGCCGGTGCCCGCGCCGATGTCCGCGACCACGGCGCCCGCGGGCAGGTCGAGGGCGGCCACCAGCTCGGCGGGCTTCTGCCACGCGTCGCGGGCGGGGTCGTCGAAGACCGCCGACCACCGCTCGACGTCCTCGAAGCCGTGGGTGACCGTGGCGTGGTCGCCGTGGTGCTCGGGGGCGTGATCCCCGGGGGCGTGGTGCTCGGCCGGCGCCTGGGGAGGCGGCTCGGCGGGCGCGTGGGTCGCGCAGGCCACCAGAGTCAGCAGCAAGGTCATCGTCGGCGCCCGGACAGGGGGTGAGGCGCCTGCATAACCGGAATAGAGGAAGCGCGGGCCTGGGCAGCGTTGGTCAGCCCCACTCGGGACGCGGGTCCCTGCTTTCCGTCGCGCCCAGGCCCGCCGCTCAACTCAAGCCTGGGGGGTGACCTCCAGCAGCAGGCCGGTGGGGCGCTGACCGAGCTTGCGCTGCTGACGGACCCAGTGCATCGAGTCCGAGAAGCGGTAGAGCAGCGCGGCGGGCTCGCCGTGGGCGGCGGTCAGCGTCTGCTCGGTGGTCAGCACCAGCCGCTCCCGGCCGGCCTTGTTCGTCACGACCTCGTAGATGCCCACGTCGACCGTGACCGCCCCCGCGCCCTCGTCGACGTCCAGGCGGATCTCCCAGTCGTCGTTGCCCGGCGCGCGCGTGGAGATGGGCGCCCCGCCGGTGACGTCGACCGTCCAGGTCTGCGGCGCGCCGTCCGGGCGGATCGACATGGCGAGGTCCAGCGTGGTGGCCGAGGCGGTCGGGAGCGTGCAGAGCGACAGCGCGGCGACGAGAAGAAACCTTGTCATTCCGGACTCCTTGCAGAGGGCGAGGGCAGGGTTTGCTACGAAGCAGGTCGTAGTCTAACTACGATATCCTTCGTGGGCAAGAAAGTGTCTCGGGGGCTGTCGGCTGTAAACGCTTGAGATAGCCTGCGGCCCCAGCCACGGAGGGAGCCTTGCGCCGCATCCTGAGGGTATCGCTGCTCGGTCTGCTGACCGTGATCCTGCTCCTGCTGCTCACGGCGCTCGCGCTGTGGCAGCGTCAGGGCTTCGACGACGACGACTGGGCGGACATCGAGGCCGCGCCCGGGGCGACGGTGGTGATGGACCCCTGGGGCGTGCCCACCATCACCGCCCCCGACTGGGTCACCGCGGTCGAGGCCCAGGGCTACGTCATCGCCAGCGAGCGCATGTTCCAGATGGACCTGAGCCGGCGCGCCGCGGCCGGGCGGCTGGCCGAGTGGTTCGGCGAGGCCGCGGTGCCCCTGGACCGGGCGCGGCGGCTGGAGGACCGCGAGGCCCTGGCCGAGCGGATCGCGGCGGGGTGGAGCGAGGCGGACCGCGCGGTCTGCGAGGCCCACGCCCGGGGCGTGAACCGCTTCATCGCCGACCGACCCTGGGGCTGGGGGCTGGAGTACCTCCTGCTCCAGGTCGAACCGGAGCCGTGGCGTTGCGCGGACAGCGCGCTGGTGCTCCTGGCGATGACCGACACCCTGAGCACGTCCATCGACATCGAGGCGCGGGAGATTCCCTGGCGCGCGGCGCTGCCCGACGACTGGGAGGCCTTCCTGATCCCGCAGGAGCACCCCTGGAACAAGCCCCTCCTCGGCGAGCCGGCCCCGCCGCCGCCCCTGCCGACCCCGCTGGGGGGCGGCCCGCCCGCGGACGTGGCCCCGGACACCCCCGAGGCCGGCTCCAACGCCTGGGCCTGGCGGGGCGGCGACCGCGCGGTCGTGGCCAGCGACCCCCACGTCGGCAACGCCGTGCCCTCCACCTGGTACCTCTCCCGGCTCTACATCGGCCCGGACCGCTGGGCCGTCGGGGCGACCCTGCCCGGCATCGGCGGGGTGATCCTGGGGCGCTCCCCCTGGCTGGGCTGGGGCATCACCAACGCCCGCGAGGACGGGGACGACCTCGTCATCGAGCAGGTCCGCGACGGCCCCGACGGCCTGGAGGTCCTGGAGGGGGAGCGCTGGGTCCCGGTGGAGGTCCGCCGCGCGCAGGTCCTCGTCCGTGATGCCGATCCCGTCGAGATCACCGCGACCTTCACCGCGCGAGGGCCCCTCTCCCGGGACCCCGACACCGGGGTGTGGACCAGCCGCCAGTGGCTGCCCTGGGCCGTCGACGACATCGGCCTGTCCCACGTGGCGCTGGCCGACGCCCGCTCCTGGGCCGAGGTGGACGCGGTCCTGGATCGCATGGTCATCCCGATCCTGAGCATCGTGATGGCCAACGCCGACGGCGGCATCGGCTACCGGCACACCGGCCGCGCCCCGCTCCGCCAGGTCACCGGGCTCTGGCCCCACCCCGCGCCCGAGGGGGTCTGGGGCGGGGTGGCCCCCAGCAGCGAGCGCCCCCGCCTCTACCTGGAGCCTGGGGAGGGGCCCGACCGGATCGTCAGCGCCAACCAGCGCATGTGGGTGGGGGCCTGGGGCGACCACTGGGCCGACGACCAGCGCGCCCGGGTGATCGACGACGCCCTGGCCTCGGGCCGGGTGGTCAGCCAGGAGGACCACGCGCGGCTCCAGATGAACACGACCAACCTCTACCTGCAGACCGTCCTGCGCTGGGTCCTGGCGAACGCCTCGGGGGCGGACCCCGCCGAGCAGGTCCTGCTCGCCCGCTGGGGCGGGTGGGACGGCGACGCCCGCACCGACCCGCAGACCTACAGCGACGCGCTGCGGGTCGAGCGCCTGCTCAAGGAGCAGCTCATCGGCGCGGTGGCCCGGGCCTACCCCCCGGGCGAGGACGCGAAGCCCTGGTCGGGGCGCATGGACAGCGCCTGGATCCTGCGGGCCCTGGACGAGCCGGGCGCGCTGGCGGTGTTCGGCTTCGAGCCGGGCCCGCTGGCCGGCGGGCTGCTCGCGGCGGTGGCCGCCGACCCCCCGCCTCTGTACACCGACGACAACGCCTGGGGCGCCCAGCACCCCTTCGTGGGGCGGGTGCCCTACGCGGACCGGGTGTTCGGGGTCACCGCGTGGCCCCAGGACGGCCACGGGGGCCTGGTCTGCACCGAGACGCCCCGGCACGGCTCCTCGGTGCGCATGGTCTGGGACATGAAGGACGGCGCCGAGGCCACCTGGGTCCAGCCGGTGGGCCAGTCCGGGCACCCCCGCTCGCCCCACTACGCCGACCTGCAGCAGCCCTTCCACGAGGACCAGCGCGTGCCGGTGTTCCCCCCTGGCGTGGATTGGGGGCTCTGAGGTGGCCTGCACGTTAGGGGAGGGGGGATGACCCGGGCCGAGACCGTCCGCTGCCCCGACTGCCGCGCCGAGAACCGCGCGCGCGCCATCTTCTGCGCGTCGTGCGGGGCCCGGCTGGGGCGGGCTCGGGGATCCCAGCGCCACGGCGGCCCGGCGGCCCCCACCGCGGCCCCCACGGTGGCCCCCACCCTCCCGGCGGCGACCCGGCGCATCCGGGGCTGGATGGCCAGCTTCGACTTCGACCTCAACGGCGAGAGCTTCGTGCTGCGCCACGGCCGCAACGTCGTCGGCCGCGACCCCCGGGCCTGCGACGTGTTCCTGGCCGGCGACCCCCGGGTCTCCCGGCAGCACTGCCTCATCGTCGGCGACGAGGCTGGCGTGCACGTCCACGACACCGGCTCCAACCACGGCACCACCCTCAACGGCCAGCCCGTCGGCGCCGAGCCGGTGCCCCTGTCCGACGGCGACCTGCTGGGGGTCTGCGGCTACGCGCTCACCGTGAAGCTGCTGCCGTGACGCCATGACCGCGCTGCTCCTCCTGCTGGCCTGCACGGAGCCGGAGCCCCCGCCGCCAGCACCCGCCGCGGCGGCCGAGCCCGCGCCCGCGGCGGCCGAGCCCTCCCCCGCGAAGCGCCCCCTCCCCAGCCACTGCACCCACCCCCTCGGGCTGCTCGCCCAGCAGGCCGCGATGGCGGTGGACCAGGCCACCCTCGACGCCTTGGGGCCCCTCTCGATCGCCGAGGAGCGCGCCCTGGGCCAGGCCCTCGCGGAGCAGACCCTCCAGCGGATCGGGGCGTCGGTCCATCCGGCGGCGACCGCGCGCGCCGCGGCGGTGCTCGAGCGCCTCGACGCCGCCTTCCCCGAGCGGCGCTTCCCCCACCGGGTGCGGGTGCTGGACGACCCGGGGCTGGGCGCGGTGGCGCTGCCGGGCGGGGAGATCCTCCTTCGAAAGGGCCTGATCGACACGATGGTCGATGACGACGACCAGCTCGCGGCGGTCATCGGGCACGAGGTCGCTCACGTCGAGCTGCGGCACGCGGGCGCGGTGTACCAGTACCTCGCGGCCATGCCCGAGCTGCGCGAGGACGCCCCCGGTGAGCTGCTGGTGCTGGCCCGCCACGGCTTCTCCGCCACCCAGGAGCTGGAGGCGGACCGGCTGGGCGTCACCCTGGCCTGGCTCGCCGGCTACGACCCCGCCCGCGCGGTCGCCCTGTGGGAGAAGGACTGGCCCGCGCCCGGCGAGCCCTCACCCCTGGTGGCCCGCGCCATGCCCGCCATCGCACTGCTCGACACCCCCGACGGGCAGCGGACCGTCCGGGACATGGCCCTGGGCCTCGGGGTCCCGGTCGAGGAGCTGCTGCCCGAGGGCACCACGGGCACGCTCGTGGCCCTGATGGCCTCCCACCCCCCGGCGGCGGTGCGGGCCTGCGTGATGCGCGACACCGTGGCCTGGCTTCAGATGCCCTGACAGGCCACGACGACCATCGCGTGGGTGTCGTTCACCCGGCGCTTGAGCTTGCGCGCCTCCAGGGTGAAGTGGTGCGCCCCCGGCACCAGCACCCCGAACTGGGTGACCGCCAGCGCGCCGTGGCGGCGGTCCGCGTCCACCAGGTTGCCGAGCTGGTCGTGGACCTCGAGGTCGAGGGCGCGGGCGCGCTCCCCGCTGGCGGTGGCCACCGCGCGGCAGTTCTCCACCCCGCCGGGCAGGTCCATCGTCAGGGTGTACGGGGCGTTGGCGCCCAGGGTCTCCCACTCGGCGTGCAGCACCTGGTAGCCGTCGGCCTCGAGCAGGTCGACCGCCTTCCACATGGCGGCGTAGGTCTCGGTGACCGTGATGATGTTGCGGCTGCTGGCGTAGCCGCTGACCAGCGCGAAGAAGCCGCCCCGGTAGCGCTCGCTGGCCTCGGCCACCACCATGCGGGCGTCGTAGGTGCCCGTGCGGGGCGCCTCGAAGGCGACGACGGGCATGTTGTCGGGCATCTCGTCCTCGGCGACCAGCGCCCCCTGGTCGTCGAAGACCTTGAGGTCGAGGTCGTTGAGCCGCTCGCCGTCGCCCATGCCCACCAGCAGCACCGGGGCGTGCTCCAGCAGGTCGACGGGGACCGACTCGCCCTCGGTCTCCTCGTAGACGATGCCTACCGAGATGTCGGTGATCTGGTAGCCCTCGCTCTCGACCTTGTTGATGATCATGCCCAGGTCGAACAGCACCGGCTTGAGCGACTCCACGCCGACCGGCAGCTCCTGGGCCAGCGCGGGGGTGGTCAGGAGCGCGGCGAGGGCGGCGAGGGGCAGGCTTCGCATAGGATCACCGTAGCCGCTCGCGCCCCGGGTCCGGTAGGCGGGCGGGAGGAGCGTCACTGAAGAGGACACCGCCAGCGCTCGCGTGGTTCACGTCGCTCGGGATCGCGGCGCTTTGGGCCGGTCCGCCTGCGGCGCCGCCGGCCCCGCCGCCGCCCTTGGATCCGGTGGTCGGCCTGCCCGATCCGGCGGTGGTCGATCGCCTCGCGTCGGAGCCCGCGCTCGCGCCCGCGCTGGCGCCCGAGCTGGTGGAGCTGCTGCTGGACCCCCCGCGGGCCGACCAGGTCGCGGGGGACTGCCCCCGGCTGCCCCCCGAGCTGGAGGTCCTCTGTGACGAGGGCGCGCGCGTGACGGCCGAGCAGGCGCTGGACGAGCGGCTGGCGACCCTGCTGGGGGATGAGGACCCGGTGGTCGCGATGTGGGCTACCGAGCTGGCCTGTCGGCTGGGGGCGCGCGGGGTCGGGATCGCCCGCCAGGTGGACCCTTCAGCAGGGACGCCCCCCGTCGAGGCCCGCCGCCTGCGGATCCTCGCGTGGTCCCTGCCCCGCGAGGCCGCCGTCGCCGAGCTGACGGACGCTCTGGCGGGGCCTCCTGCGCAGGCGCTGCCGGCCGCGCTGGAGCTGGCCCGCCTGGGGGCCGCCCCACCCCAGCTCCTGAGCCTGCCCGATCGCCTCGCGCCCGCCGACGCCCTGCTCGCCCGCTACGCCGTGCAGGTCGCCGAGGGCAGCGTCTATCGGGACGTCCCGACGGGGCTCTGAACGGCGTACAGAGCCACCCAGCCGGCCTCGTCCACGAGCTGCCACCGCAGGCGCAGCGCCCCGTCCAGAGCGGCGAGGCTGCGCCCGGCCCCGGGCTGGTCGAGGTGGCTCAGCAGCAGGAAGTCCGCGCGCTCGGGGCTGTCCACCCACCCCGGCGCCAGCCACGGGGGCGGCAGGCGGCGTCGCCCTCGGTCGGCCCGCAGCACCAGCGGTGCGGTGGAGAGGCCGGCGGCGACGGTGGCGTCTTCGGGCACGTCTCGCGCCAGGGCCTCCAGGGCGGTCTCGAACAGGGCTGGTTCCCGGGGCGGCTCGGGGAAGGCGGTGACGAAGCCCAGCCCCAGCGCCGCAGCGAGCCCCACCGGCAGCCCGAAGCGCCACCGCGCCAGCCGCCCGAGCCCGACCGCCGCGAGCACCACCAGCGCCGCCAGCAGCGGAAGCAGGTTGTTGGCGGGCAGCACGGCGTCCCGGGCCTGGGGCATCCAGGCCAGCGCCAGGGCGGGGCCCCCCAGCGCCGCCAGGGGCAGCCACGCCCCGCGGGCCCGAGGGGCGCCGAGCAGCGCCAGGCCCAGAAGCCACCACGGCGCGCTCGCCGGCAGCGCGAAGGCCAGCCAGTCCACCAGGGCCTCGCCGGTGGGCGGCGGGGCCCCGCCCGGCGCAGCGGTGGACAGGGCAGCCCGCAGCGGCGTCCCCCAGCTCCCGTTGGCCAGCTCCATCTGGGCCCACTCCAGGGGCATCCAGGGCAGCCAGCCGTAGGCCGCCGACTGCCAGCCCCGGCTGGAGACCACCAGCCGCCCCGCCAGCAGGGACAGCGCCGCGACCATCGGCAGGAACAGCCCGGCGAACGCCAGCACCGCGCCGAGGAGCTGCCCGCGCCGGGCCCAGGCGATCCAGAGCAGCGCCAGCCCGGCGAACGCGAGGGCCTCGGGGCGGGTGAGGGCCGCCAGCCCCAGCAGCGCGCCAGCGATGAGCCCGGCCCGCCGGCCCTCGCCCTCCAGCGCGACCGCCCAGGCCCCGGCGAGGGCCACGAGCGCCATCGGGCGGGCCTCCCCCATCAAGGCGTGGACCCGCAGCGCCGGCACCGCGAGCAGCAGCGGCGCCACGGCCAGCGCGGCGGCCGCCCCCCCCAGCCGCTCGGCCAGCCGCCCCAGGGGCCAGGCCAGGGCCGAGGCGCACCCCAGCGACACCACCAGCGCCGCCCGCGCCGGGTCCATCCCCAGGGAGAGCAGGCCGGACACCAGCGGGAACGCCGGGGGCCAGTAGGTCGGCTCCAGGCCGACGCAGGCGTCAGGGTTCCCGAGCAGGCGCCACAGGCAGCGCCCGGCGGCGGCCATCTCGACCCCGTCCGGGGAGATCGCCGGCGCGCCGGCCAGGATAAGGCCCAGGGCCAGCAGGGCCGGGGTCCAGGGCAGCAGGCGGCGCGCGGGGCTCATCGCACAGGTATCGCCCGGCGGCGCGGTCGCTTTCAAGGGCCGGCCGCTTGACACCGGCCCAGGGGCTGCGATGCTGGACCCATGCGGTCCCTCCCGTTCCGGCCATGGATGGCGCTGGCCCTGCTCGGCTGTGCCGATCGAGCGGCGGACGACTCGGCGGAGACCTGCGCCCCGCTCACCCTCACGCCGGCCCAGGACTGGGACGAGGGCGCGCTGCTGGAGGGCCCCCCGCCCCCGGACGGCGACGCCGGGGTCGCCCTGGGGGACCTGGACGGGGACGGCTGGCTGGACGCGCTGATCGTGACCCCGGAGGGCTCGCTGCTGCTGCTCAACGACGGCGCGGGCGCGCTGGACGAGGCCGGGTCGCGCCCGCCGGCCGCCTCGGGGGTGGCCCTCGGGGATGTGGACGGGGACGGGGACCTCGACGCCTGGTTGGGGCGGCGCAGCGGGCTGGACGACCTGCTCCTGCGCAACGACGGACAGGGCGGCTTCGCGGCCGAGGCCCTGCCCGCGTCCACCGGGGAGTCCTACTCCGGCAGCTTCGCGGACGTCGACGGGGACGGGGACCTTGACCTCTTCGTGGCCCGCTACGCCCCGGAGGTCGACCCCGCGCGCATCGTGGACGGCACGCTGACGGGCGACGGCAACGCCCTGTACCGCAACGCGGGCGGCGCGCTCGCCCCCGACCCCGAGGCCCTGCCCGCCGAGGTCGTCGACGACGTCACCTTCCTCGGGCAGTGGATCGACGCGGACGCCGACGGGGACCTCGACCTGTACCTGGCCAACGACTTCGGGCCCTTCCTGGGGCGCAACCGCCTGCTGCGCAACGACGGCGCCGGTCGCTTCACCGTGGACGACGACTGCCGCTGCGATCGGGCGATGTTCGCGATGGGGGTCGGCGTCGGAGATGCCGATGGGGACGGCATCGCGGACCTCTACCTCACCGACCTCGCCGGGCCGGATCTGCTGCTGGGGGCGCCGGACGGGGGCTTCGTCGAGGCGACCGCCGCGCTGGAGGCGGGGGTGCCCAACGCCCCGGAGCACCTGGCGAGCTGGGGCACGGCGTTCGTGGACCTGGACCTGGACGGCTGGGAGGACCTGCCGATGGTCTTCGGCCCGCTGTTCCCCCACGGCGACCCCGACGGGCTGGCCGACCTGGGCAGCGACTACGACGACTGGATCGACGGCGAGGCCCAGGCTGACGTGCTCTTGCGCGCCGTCGGCGGCCAGCGCTTCGAGGACGTGTCCCAGGCGACCGGCTTCCACCACGACGCGAAGGGCCGCGCCCTGGCGGTGGGGGACCTGGATCGGGACGGCCGGCCGGACCTGGTCACCGCCGGCCTGTGGTACGCCCGCGCCTGGCGCACCGAGGGGGGCTGCGGGCGCTCGGTGACCGTGCAGGTGGACGCGCCGGGGGCCTGGATCGAAGCCGAGGTCGGGGGGCGCACCCTGCACCGCTGGCTGACCCCGGCGAGCACCTGGTCGTCCTCCGCGATGGAGGTGGTCATCGGGCTGGGGGACGCCGAGGTCGTGGACGCGCTGCGGGTCCACGCGGGCGGCGAGACCGCCGAATGGACCGAGGTCGAGGCCGGCGCAGTGCTTCAGCCCTGACGCATCAGGTGCCGCCGGACCGCCCCGGGGTCGCCGCCGGTGGCCTCCAGGGCGTCGATGAAAGCCTGGACGGCGGCGGACCACTCCGGGTGGTGCTCGGGGTTGGGGCGCTCGGCGCGCTCCACCCGGGCCCGGCGGTCCTCGGTGATGCCCTCGGGGCGGCGGTCGACGCGGACCCGGCCGACGCGCAGCGCGGCGGTGACGGTCTTGGGCGCGCAGCGGGCGGCCTCGACGCGCTTGAGGAAGGGCCCCAGGTCGTCGGGGTCGCCGAGCTGGGGGGCGCCGTGGGGGCCGACCCGCTGGGTGCGGCGGCGCATCTCGGTGCGCTGGACGGCGCCCTCCTCGTCGAACCAGCGCTCCAGCCGCTCGCCGGTCACCCAGGTGCAGATGGCGTGGCGGGTCGCGAGGTGGTGGTTGAACAGGGCGAGCAGGGCGGGGTCCCCCAGCGCGCCGCCCAGCAGGCCCTCCCGGCGGTCGCGGCGGTGACGCTCCAGCGCCTGCTGGCGGCGCCGCCGCGCCTCCCAGGCCACGCGCCAGGCCTGGCGGTCGCTGTCGAAGGCGAAGCCCTCCAGGTGGAACAGGGCGTGCTCGCCGATGACCCCGTCGGGCAGGACGGACTTGAGGTAGCTGCGGCGGTCGGGCTCCGGCATGTCGGCGGTGACGGCGGTGGCCCAGCGGATGAGGGGCTCGACCTTGTCGGCGTACCGCCGGGACTGGACGCACTGGCGGATGTCGCCCTTGGGCTCCCAGCGCAGGTCGTGGCGCTCGTGCACGCCCTCGGGGTCGTGGCGCGCCTCCCGCACGATCTGCCGCATCTTCGACCGCGCCCGCCGCTTCACCCGGGTCTGGTCCCAGCGGGCGCGCTTGCGGCGCTTCGAGGGCAGGATGCTGCGCGCCATCTCGCGGCGCTTCTCGTCTCCGTACAGCATGGCGTTTCTCCTGCGCGGCGGGAATGCAGGAGGCGTGCCAGGGCGGTGTCTTGGGGGATCCGGCGGTGTGTGGTGCGGTACGCACCGTTAGGGAGGTACGAAACGCATCATGCTGATGCGAAGCGCTTCATGGCGGGAGGGGCCTTATCCGGTCGATCAGACGCCTCGTCTGGCGCGGACGGCGCGCAGGCGCGCGGCGGGGTGAAGCTGGCGGAGGCTCTGGTGGTTCGGGGCCGGGTCGCCCCCCAGGGGCAGGTGTGCCGGCTGCCGCCCTGACCATCGGCGCCAACTTCTGTCAACTCTGACGCTCGCCGGGACATTCTCGGAGAGCGCCGCGCCTCCAGGTGGTAGCGTCGCCCAAGACGTCCGGGGACCGAGGACGTCGTCCTGACGCCGACTTCGAGAGGACGTCATGCTCCACTGCGCCGCCGCGCTGATCGCTGCCTGTTGGATCGGCTCCACCCACGCCGCCGACGCCGAAGGTCCCCTCGGCGCTCCCGAGGCCACGCCAGCGCTCACGGCGTCCCCCGGCCTCTCCCGAGGCGCCTGGGTCGACGTCATCCCCATCGAGCTGCCTCCGGCCCCCAACACCCCTGACCTCGCGCTCATCCTCGACCCCACCGTCCGCGACGGCCCCCTGGGCGCAGGCGCCCGCCTCGACGTCCCCACCATCACCCGCCGCTCCCCGACCGGTGGCGTACCGGAGCCCGGCGACGTCCGCTTCCAACTCGACGGCCAGGACCTCATCCAGGTCGGCGGCTGGTACGAGCCGGAGGTGTGGGACGGCTCCCGCTTCGACTACGACCTGGAGTCCAACACCTGGACCCGCCGGCAAGACGGATGGCGATGGGTCTACGGAGAGTCGTCCACCGCTGGTGTCGACGCCACCGTGCTCATCGATGAGTCCGATGCTGAAACCCTGATGAACACAGCCCAATGGAAGCTCGCGCTGGTGGTCGACCCGTCGGGCAACACCATCGTCTACGACTACGTCAGCTTCACCGGCTGGCCCCTGCTCGACCGCATCAGCTTCGGCGACGGTCACGTCGAGGTCCGCTTCGCCTACGAGGCCCGCCCCGACCCGCGCGCGGACCTCTCGGTGGGCCTGCTCCAACTCCACGCTGACCGCCTGGACGAGGTCACCGTCGAGGTCGACGGCCACCTCTGGAGTCGCCACAGCGTCGAGTACCAGGACGAGCCCGGCACAGACTGCTCGGGCCGGCTTGCTGGAGACGCCACCGTCTCCCGGCTCCGTCGCGTCTGGCAGCATGGCGACGCGGGAGAGGCCAAGCCACTTCGCTGCGTGACCCCCCACTCTGAGACCGACGACTGGTCCCCCGGCCTCGACCTCACCGCCGAGCTGCCCCGACCCTTCGGCAGCGCCACCGCCACCATCGACGGCCAGTGGACGCTCCCGATGGCCGCGTCGCTCAACGGTGACGCCCTGCCCGACCTCGTCGTCCTCGGCTTCCGCTGCAACGCACCTCCGCTCACCGCCGAGAGCCCCTGGAACCAGCCCACCCCGCCCTTCGGCTGCGCCGTCGACCACCAGGCCTACGTCAACACGGGCGCCTCCTTCGTCGCGGATCCGGTCTGGGAATCCCTCCTGGAGCAGGAGATCGACGCCACCCTGGTCGAAACCCAGCGGGGCTTCGCGCTGGTCGACCTCGACGGCGACGGCCAGGACGAACTGCTCGTCAACTCCAGCTCGGGCGCGGAGGTACTCCAGGGCCACCAACGCCGGCCTTTGGGCCTCTCCACCTTCGCCCACGCCCAACACGACGTCCTCCGCGACGGCACCTTCGCGGACGTCGACGGCGACGGCCTCGTCGACCTCGTCCTGCCCGCCGCTGGAGACGGCGTCCACTGGACCCACGCCGAGACCTGGTGGATCCCGAACATGGGTGTGGAGCCCTGGTTCGACCCCGCCGACGCCCGCCCGATGGACGTGCCTTTGGAGCGCACGGGCATGTTCGGCTACGACGACCGCCCCGCCGACTTCCTCGCCGCTCTGGCCACCTGCCCGAGCACGGCGAATACGGTCCCGACCCACACCCTCGGCACGCTCACCGATCGCGCATACGCCGCCTCGCAGAGCCGCTTCACCGACCTCAACAACGACGGCCTCACCGACCTCGCCGTCGCCCTCTACGCCTGCTGGGAGGAGCAGACCGACGCCCAGGGCCACACCCGCGACGTGCCCGTGGAGACCTCGCTCTTCAGCCGCATCTTCTACGGTGACGGGCGCGGGGGCTTCGTCGACTCCGGGCTCTCGGCCGGTCGCCCCTTCATGGCCGAGGTCGATCTCTCCCACTACGGCTTCCTGCTGAACGGCGGCTGGTTCCACACCTTCCGGGAGCACTTCGCAGCCCTCGACCTGAACCGCGGTGGCACGGTCGAGCTGCTCCAGTTGGAGATCGGCGGCGGGGGAGCCGGTGGCGTGGTCATGGGCGCCTACGATCGCGGTCTCATCGGCGGTTTCGGCCTCGTAGCGAGCGGCGGGGAGGACGTGCCCGTCGACTTCGACCCCGGCCTCAGCGCCATCGGCGGGCAGATGCCGTGGCCGGGCTCGACGGTGCTCGCGGACTTCGATGGCGACGGCTTCACCGACCAGCTCGTCTTCGACCCTCAGCCTGCAGCAGGGCATCCGCCCGAGGATCTCATCTTCGACTGGCAGGTGGAGCTTCGCCTGAGCACCCGCACCCAGCCCGAGGGCTGGCCCGTCGAGGTCGAAGGCCCCTGGGGCGGCACAACCTCCCTGAGCTGGGGCGCTTCCGCCCTCGACAACCCCGACCTGCCCGACAACCTCATCGTCCTGGAGTCCGAGGACGGCGCCGACGGCCTCGTCACGTACCGCTACCAACGCGGGGTGATGTGGGACCGGGAGTTCCAGGGCTTCGGCCTGGTCGAGCGGACCAACGCGCGCGGCGCTCTCGAAGCCTTCGCCTTCGGCACCATGCCGCATGTCGCCGGCCTTCCCATCTACAGCGCGGCGTGGCGCACCGATGGCACCCTCGCGCGGGTCAGCGTCGCCTCCTACTACGAGGAGACGGCCTCCGGCTGGTTCTTCGACGCGAGCCCACCCTACTTCAACCCCCTCCAGCGGGCCTGCGAAGCCGAGGTCGGCCACGGTTGGACCGACGCGATGGGAAATCGGCGACAGTCGGTGACAGCCGACGACGTCATCGCCGACTGCCTGGGCTGGGACACGACGCCGCCGGGTGCCGAGGAGTGGATCGCGTCGCTGGGCTGGTATCTGGAGCCTCCCGAGGACGAACCCAGCGCAGACGTCCTCTTCCCGGCTGACGAGCGCCCCGCCTTCATCGCCCTCTCTGGCCTGGCCGACCGAGTACCAGGGCCGCCCGTGGTGCCCGTCGCAGGCGAGCCCTCCTCGACGCCGGTCGTGTTGGACACACCGCTCCCGGACGTCGCTCCCGACTTCGTCGGCACCCACCCCTCCATCCCCTGGCCCGAGGCCACCGACCCCACCGAGGTCGACCTCCGCATCACAACGTGGTCCTACGACGTCGCCCACCAACTCACCCGCCGCAGCGACTGGAGAGATCCCGACACCCCCGACGACGACCTGTTCACCGACCTCTCCTGGGGCCCCTTCGACGTCACGGCCTGGGGCACCCATGCGCTGGGTTGGAGCGTCTCCGACGCCCGGACCACCTACGAGACAATGACCCGCTCCCGCTTCGTCGCCTTCGATCTGCCCGAGGAGGAGGAGGTCTGTGGCACCGGCACCCGCTGCCTGACCACGACGACGCGCTACGACGCCCACGGTCAGATCGTCGCTGTTGCCCACCCTGACGGCACCTCGGAAGCCTGGTCGCGGGAGTGGTGCGGCCTCGCCACCCGCTACACCGACCCCGTCGGCCGGATCCGTACCACCATTCCTGACGCCCTCTGCCGCCCCGAGGTCGAGACCTGGGAGGGGGTCGAGACCGTCACCGCCTACGACGCCTTCAACCGCGCCCACGTCGTCACCACAACCGTCCCCAACGACGACGGCACCGTCACGACCCTGGAGACCTCGACCAGCTACGACGACGACCCGGACACCACTGGCCCCCGCGAGACCACCCTCTCCAACGACGGCCGCTTGGAGCGCCTCTGGCTCGACGGCTTCGGTCGCCCCACGCTGACCTCCGTCTGCGAGGATGCTGGTGGCGCCTGCCTGGACGAGATCCGCCAGTGGACCGGCTATGGCAGCGACGGCCTCCCGATGGTGATCAGCGCCCCCTACGGCACCGACGGTGGTCCGGCCATCGCCGAGACCCTGACCCGAGACGGTCTGGGTCGAATTGTTGCGGTGCAACATGCGGCCCATGAGACGACCTTGCGCTGGCTCACCACCCGAGTCGAGCATCACCCCGGCCGCCGCCTCGTCCTCGACCCCCTCGGCCGCGAGCAGGAGGTCATCACCGACACCCTCGGCGGTGAGCGCTGGCTTGAAGGACGCCTGCGCTCGGCTTGGGAGGTCGACGCCTTCGGCCGCACCCTCTGGATCGAAGACCCCGAGGGCGTCACCGACTACGGCTACGACGACCTCCACCGCCTCAACGCCGCCCAGCTCCGCGCCACCACGAGCTGCCTGCCGGCCAACAGCATCGCGCTGACGACCTGCACCCGCGCCTGGTCCTGGGACCACGATCCGATGGGCCGTGTGGTCCGCGCTGAGCAGTCCGACGGCGTCGCCGAGGTCTACACCTGGGACGGCGTCGGCCGCCTCACCAGCTTGACCCTCGACGACGGCACCCTGACCACCCTCGAATCGAGGGTCTGGACCGACGCCACCACCTCATCGCTCCCCCGCGTCTCCATCACCGACGAGCACGGCAACGTGAGCGTCGAGACCTCCGACGCCCTCGGCCGCCCCCAGCGCCTCGAAGACCTCTCCGGCGTCACGACCTGGGCCTTCGGCGACGATGTCGAACCCATCGGCCTCATCGACGTCAACGGCCGTGCGGTGGCCTTCGAACACGACGTTCACGGTCGCCGGACCGGCGTCGCCCGGGGTGGCGTCTGGGTGGAGCAGGTCGCCTACACCGCCCAGGGCCAGCCCTTCGAGATCGTCGACGGCGACGGAGTGGTCCGCTTCATCGACCACACCCTCACCGGCCGCCCTGCTGAGGTCAGCCAGGGCCCGTGGACCTTGAACGCCTGGGCCTACGACGACGCCGGCCGAGTAATCCAACAGACCACCGAGGGCGTCACCGAGAGCCTGACCTGGGACCCCTGGGACCGGATCGCTGAGCGCGAGATCGCCGGAGTCTGGGGCGAGGTCTACGCCTGGACAAGCACCGACCGCCTCGCCAGCGTCACCGCCTGGCCTG
Organism: Alphaproteobacteria bacterium; assembly: GCA_020632795.1. Classification (GTDB taxonomy): domain Bacteria; phylum Myxococcota_A; class UBA796; order UBA796; family CAJQPC01; genus JACKEV01. The sequence goes on along the minus strand of JACKEV010000010.1, from coordinate 671,674 downwards.
TCCACAGCGGCACCGGCACGACGCGGTTCACCCACGACGCCTGGGGCGAGCTGCGTGAGGTCATCAACCCCGACGGCGGCCTGGAGCGCCGAGACGTCGACGTCCTCGGCCGCCTGCGCCGACACACCGACGCCGAGGGCGCCGAGTCGCTGTGGCGCTACGACCCCCGAGGCCGCGAGCGCTTCCATCAAGACGCCCAGGGCGCGAGCTGGTCGACCCGCTACGCCAGCGCCAACGGCTTCGCCGAGACCACCGTCACCGACGCCGTCGGGGCCACGACGACCACCTGGCACGACGGCCTCGGCCGCCTCATCGCCGAGGCCCAGCCGGACGGCACCACCCACCGCTTCCTCTACGATGGCACCGACCTCTGGCAGCGCCAGCACCTGGACGCCACCGGCTCCGTGCTCGCCCGCGAGGTCACCGACTTCGACAGCGCCGGCCGCCCCGCCACCCTCTGGGGCTGGTTCGATGACCCGACCTGGCAGCCCGCAGACCTCCCCGGCTTGAGCGACTACGTCGTCGACCTGACCTGGACCGCCGCCGGCCGACTCGACACCCTCGCCACCCCCGACGAGACGACGGAGTTCGACTACGACCACGGCCTGCTCTACGAGGAGTCTTGGGGAGCCGGCGCCCAGACCCGTCAACTGCATCGCGAGGATGTCGCACCCTGGGTCACCCGAGAGGAGCGCATCGGCAGCGGCGGCGGCTGGCGGCAGACCACGCTCCACCGAGACGCCGCCGGCCGGCTCATCGCCCAGGAGGTCGACGACGGCGACGTCCTCGTCTCGGAGCTGGCGAACCTCGACGCCTGGGGCAACCCTGCGACCACCCGAAGCGCGCTGAACGGCCTCATCCTGGCGAGCGAGACCTGGACCTATGACGCCGCCGGGCGGCCTCAAGCCCGAACCAGCGTCGTCGCCGGCAATGCCTCTACCACCGACTGGGAGTGGTTCCGCAACGGAGCGTTGCGCCGCGTGGTCACCCCGGCCGGTCGAAGCATCGACTACGACCGGCGGCTCTTTGGAGGCGCGTTCACGCTGAGCCAGGTCGAGCTGGACGGTGCTGTCGTCGCCCGCTTCACCAGCCGCGACGCGATGGCGCGGGCCACCGACGTCCTGACCCCCGACACGTCCATCGGCATCACCTACGACCGGATGGGCCGCATCGAGGACATTGACGCCCAGGGCGCCTGGGGCCGCAGCACCTGGTCCGGGGTCTTCGACGACCGAGGCCGGCTCACCGACGAGACCCGCTTCGACAGCGCTGTGGGTGGCTGGACGAACACCTACGGCTACGCCGAGCCCGGCTGGCTCGTCGACGAGGTCCGGGGCTTCACCGGCGAGGCCCTGCACTACGAGCTGGACGCCGCCGGCCGGCGCACCGAGGTCCTGCGGGACGGTGTGCTGGACCAGGAGGTCTCCTGGCAGGGCTCGCTGCCCTCGGCTGTCGGCAGCGCGATCCTCTACGATGACGATCTGGACGGCATCACGGAAGACCACCGCGCGCTGTTCTACGAGCGCTTCCCCGACGGATCGCTCTCCGGGATCGGCGATGGGCAGGGCCTGCTGTACAGCTTCGTTCGGGACGCGGCGGGCCGGGTCGTCTCGATGGATGAGGGCGGCGCGCAGCCCCGGCGGACAGCGTGGCGCCTCGGTGGGCGCTGGCCGTTGGAGGTCGCCCAGAGTGACGGGACCGACCGCAGCTATGTCGTCGCCGAGGGCCTGCTGCTGGGCGCTTTCGATGGGCAGTGGCGCACCCTGGTCACGGATCCGCGCGGGAGCGTGCTGCGCAGCGGCAGCAGCGTGGTCACCCCCGACGCCTTCGGCGGGGGCCTCGGACCGGTCGCGGACGACGAGCGCTTCCTCTTCGCCGGGCTGGAGGTGTTGCCCGACGCGCCGGGGGTGCTCCTGGCGCGGCACCGAGCGTATGACGCCGACGCCGGACACTTCCTGAGCACCGACCCCAAGGGGCTCGCCGGTGGGCTTCATCGCTTCCGCTACGCCGAGGGTGACCCGCTGCGGTACGTCGACCCGCTGGGCTTCACCGCCGAGCGCAACGAGCAGAGGCGGGAGCGGCGCAAAGAGCGTCAGGCGAGGCGCTCGGAGCGGCGAAGCCAGGGCATGGGCGCGGTGTGGCGAGGGAGCAGCGAGGTCGATCCGAGCCGCGCGGGGCGACCTGGACGACGAGGCCCGGTGGAGGAGGCGACGAACCCCTACGCCGAGACGCCCGGGTGGGCGCGCCGGAAGACCGCAGGGTCTCGGCTCCGCGCTTCGATCACCTCCAGGATCAACCACCACACCGGCACGACCTGGGACGGCGAGTTGGGCTGGATGCCGGATCTCAACGCGGACAACGGACCTGGACCGGTTCGGCGAGCGCTGGCTGCGGCAGGCAGTTGGCTCAGCGACACCGGTGAGACCGCCGGGATCCTGGCCGGAGACCTCGGGGACGCCGGATCCTCCGTCGCCCAGGGCTACAACGGGCAGCTCTCCAGCGACCTGGCCTGGGGCACCCTCGACCCGCTCCTTGAGATGCAGGCCCAGCAGGCGGACTACCCGCTGCTGTTTGAGGTCGGCCGAGCCGGCGGGCGGGGAGCCTCCTACTGCGTCGCGCTGTGGGAGATCCGCAACGGTGAGACGCTCATGATGGGTGGCGGCGGGGCGATGGCGCTCTCACCAGCGCTCGGAGGCACAACGGCTGCGCCTGGCACTGCTGCGGCAACGGCCGGGGCCGGGGTGACCCTCCACGGCGGCGGGGTCGTCCTGAACAACCTGCGGCCGGACCGAGATGTCGGCGGGCCCATGCTCCGAGAGCGGGGCAGCGGGCCGAACGGGGAGTGGACGATCGATGACGCCGTGGAGCGGGGGCGCCAGGGGGAGGTGGCGGCGGGGTGGGAGAGGAACACAGAGCGGATCGATATTCCAGGGAAACCAGGGAAATACAGGGTTCCAGACTATCTGGACACGATCGAAAAAGAGATCGGTGAGGTCAAGAACGTGAAGTACCAGCACATGAGCACACAGCTCAAGGAATACCTTGCCTATGCGGAGTCCCGAGGCTACCGCTTCTACCTCAAGGTACGATCGGACACCAAGCTGAGTTCCACCCTCCAGAAACATGTTGATGATGGCCGCATCATCCTGGAACGAGACCTGTAATGACGAAGCCAGCTCGACCCGAACTCCCCAGCCAACGATGGAACCGGTGGATTGAAGAGAAGGGTATCCGTCCCCAGGCTTCCTATGACGCAGCGGCCGCATACCACGCAGACGCCGCCCCTCTCATGGCCGAGTTGCGGGAGGCCGGCTTCGAGTTGGAGTCCGTCGGCCAGCTTCGGGAGCAGGCCAGGTATTGGGGCGTTGACCCAAGGCCCGCGTACCCGATCCTGATGAGGTGGTTGCCGAAGCTCACATGGCATGGGCTGCGCGACGATATCGCGCGTACACTCTCCCACAAGTCCCTCAGACCCGTAGCCGCTCCGGTGCTCATTGCGGAGTTCAAGCGTGAGATCGATCCGACGGTCAAGGGAAGTGATCTTCCTCGGTTTTCCGTTGCCAGAGCATTGGAAACCGTCGCGGACGAGTCCCACTTCGACGCCATCGCTGAGCTGGCCTTGGACCCACGATACGGAGAGCCCCGCTCGCGTCTCGCCTACGCCCTCGCCCGCCTGAAGCACCCCCGCCGGGACGAGGTCCTCGTCGCCCTGCTCGACGACGACTGGATGTACAGCCTGGCCATCGACAACATCGGCAAGAAGGGTCTCTACCACCTCCGCGACAGGGTCGTTCCCTTCGCGCAGAGCGACGACAAGGACATCCGCAAGCTGGTCGCCAAGACCCTGGAGCGCCTCGACAAGGCCGAGGCCAAAGCCTCCGAGAACACCCACAAGGCCGCCGAGCGCAAAGCCAGCAAGCCCCGCTCGACCAACTCGCGCCGCTCGGGTCAGGCCGCGTCCTGATCGGGCAACCTCGCCGCAGCCGGCGGCGTGCTCCGCTCCTCCCGCGAGGCCCATCTCGGCTACGGCCACCAGCTCTCCAGCGACCTCGCCCTTGGCGCCCTCGACCCCCTGATCGAGCACCACCGGCAGACCTCATCCGACCCGTTCTGGTACGACGGCGGCCGGGTCTGGGGCCGCGTCGTGTCCACCGGCTACGCGATGTGGGAGATGCAGCAGGGTGCCAACCTGATGTGGACCGGCGGTGAGGCCCTGCTCACCGTGCCCGTGACCGGGCCGGCCGGGGCTGGGGCTGGGACGGCGGCGATGGGGCTGGGTGGCGGCTTGCTGGCGCATGGCGGCAGCGTCGTCATCAACAACCTCGACCCGGACCGGACCATCGGGTGGCAGGTGCTCAGCGAGGGGCCGGCGGGGACGCCGTCAGCGGAGGGGCCAGGGAAGTGGGTGCCCGAGACGGGAGGCATGCCGCCCAGGGCGCGCAGGTACCAGAGTCAGGTCACCGGAGCGCCGGAGGGATACGTCTACGAGGTCGACGGCGTGAAGTTCGACGGATTCGAGGACGGCGTGCTCATCGAGGTGAAGGGGGAGGGGTACAAGGGGTTCATCGAGAAAGGAGGCAACGAGTGGCAGGGCTGGTTTACGAAGGGAGACGATCTGCTTCAGCAGATGGAGCGACAGTCAGCAGTAGCTGGGAGGACTCAAGTCCACGGGCATGTCGCGGAAAAAGAGTTTGCTGAGTTCCTCAGCGAGAGGGCAGTGCTGAAGGGCTGGGACAACGTGACCGTCATCTGGACCCCGCCTGTTCCTTGAGGAGTTCTTGTGTCCAATCTGACCGTTCACTGTTGGTGGGGACCCCGACAGGAGACCTTGGGGGCGTGCGCGGAACGTGGGGCCGATCTGCTTCGGCGTCTGCAACCCCTGCATCCCGCCTATGCCCGATGGTACGAGAAGGGCAACAGCCGCAAGCAAGCGATGGAATGTCCCGTCGACGACCTGACGGCATTACGCTTGCTGCCGCTTCTTGCCGAGAAGAAAGGGCAGCCTTCCGATGCGACGAGTCGTTTTGGTTTCTCTTTTGGGCTGTGGAATGGGGCCGAGACGGACGAGGCCAGCGTTGGCGTCAGGAGCACCGCAGGGATGCGGGGCAAACGATTCATGTGGAATAGCGCCGAGGTGGGGCTACCCGACGAGGGCGTCCCCGAACCTGTCACGACCCCGGAGGGGGGCAAGCCCATTCTCGCGGCGGTCATTGCCGCCTATGAGCCTCAGTGGGGCGTTTTGAGCAATCAGAAATTGTTGTATCCCAACCGAGATCTCCGACTGCCACAGTCCCCGTTCCTCAGCTGGATGACCTGGCTCCGAGGCCCCGCCTCACCCGCTGGCGGACCGGTCGACGGTCTGGGCGACGACGCCACCGTCGAGCCCTTCGAAGGCGGCGCCCTCATCACCCTTGGCCAGCGCCCCATGCACCACGACAACCCCGAGGACATCGCCCGCATCCGCGACGCCTGGCTCAAGCTCCGCGAGGCCGGCTACCCGCTGTGAGGTCTCCTACGATGTCGATGTAGACGGCGTCACGGACGTCGCTCAGTCCAGCCTCTGGAGCTGCGGGCCCGGCAGGCGGATGACCCGCTCCTGTTCGACATCAGCCGGCAGGGTGCAGGGGCGTGGTGTCGGGAGAAGACAACGCCGCAGCAACCGAGCGCTCAAACCCGCACCCGAGCCCTCCGCCGCCCCCAGCTCCCCGGCCGCGCCTCGAACACCCCCGGCACCTCGAAGCCGCAGGCCGCGCAGGCCCCCTTGGCGTCCAGCGCCCAGCCCTCCAGCTCGTACCAGTCGCGCTGGATGAGCGCCGCGCCGCAGCCGGGGCACCAGGTGGTGTCGCCGTCGCGGTCGTGCACGTTGCCGGTGTAGACGAACCACAGGCCCTGCTCCATCGCGATGCGGCGGGCCCGCTGGAGCGTGGCCTTGGGCGTGGCGGGCTGCTGGAGCTTGAAGTCGGGGTGGTAGGCCGAGAAGTGCAGGGGGACGTGGGGGCCCAGCGCCTCCCGGACCCAGGCGGACAAGGCGCGCAGCTCGTCGTCGCTGTCGTTCTCGTTCGGGATGAGCAGGGTGGTGATCTCGGTCCACACGGTGCTCTCGTGGACCAGCCAGCGCAGGGTGTCGAGCACCGGGCCCAGGCGGCCGAAACACAGCCGCTTGTAGAAGTCGTCGGTGAAGGCCTTGAGGTCGACGTTCACCGCGTCGATGCCGGCGAAGAAGTCCGCCCGCGCCGCGTCGGTGATGTAGCCGGCGGTCACCGCCACGGTGCGCAGGCCCCGGGCGCGGCAGGCCGCGGCGGCGTCGAGGGCGTACTCGGCGAAGATGATGGGGTCGTTGTAGGTGAAGGCCACCGAGCGGCAGCCCGTGCGCAACGCGGCGTCGGCGATGGCCTCGGGCGTGGCGAGGTCCATCAGGCGGTCCATCTCGCGGGCCTTGGAGATGTCCCAGTTCTGGCAGAACCGGCAGCCCAGGTTGCAGCCCGCGGTCCCGAAGGAGAGCACCGGCGTGCCCGGCAGGAAGTGGTTCAGGGGCTTCTTCTCGATGGGGTCGATGCAGAAGCCGCTGGAGCGGCCCCAGGTGGTCAGCCCCACGCCGTCCTCGGTGCCGATGCGCACGAAGCAGAAGCCGCGCTGGCCGGGCTTGAGGTGGCAGCGCCGGGGACACAGCTCGCAGACCGCGCGGCCGTCGGGGGCCTTGGAGGACCAGCGGCCGGGGTGGGGGGCGCTCACGGCGGGGAGACCTTGCGCACCTCGAAGCGCTCGACCTCGACGGGCTCGTGGCCCCGGATGCCGGCCTTGCGGCGGGTGATCCGGAGCTGCTGCTCCACGGTGTCGACGCCCTCGAGGTCCGGCAGCAGGACCCCCCGACGCCACCCGGAGGTGACCACCACGCCGTAGCGGCGGGGGTCGAGGGTGGCGAGGTCGGTGACCGGCTCGGGGGGCTCCAGCACGCTGACCTCGATGTCCAGCTCGTCCAGCTCCGAGGGGCTGACCGCCGGGAAGCGGGGGTCGTGCTGGGCAGAGAGCGGAGCCACCTGGGCGATCATGTCGTAGAGGGAGCGCTCGTGGGTGGGGGTGATGCGCCCGATGCAGCCGCGCAGGCGTCCATTTTTGTGTAAAGTCACAAAAACACCCTTGGTGGGCTCCCCACCCTCGGGCACCGGCGCGTCCCGGCCGAGCACGGCGGCGGCGATGGCCTTCCGGGCGACCGCGTAGAGCGGCGGGGCGGGGTCGGCGAGCACGGCCTCGGCGTAGCCCACCCCGAACGGCCCCTCGTAGCTCAGCACCTCGGCGTTCAGGGGCGCCCCGGCGGCCTGCATCGCGACCCGGGTGGACTCGATGACGTCCTCGGCGGCGCGCTCGCGGGGCTGGGCGTTCAGGGCGGCGTCCCAGTCCTCGGCGCGCAGGCCGGCGACGAAGGCGTCGTCGAAGTCCTGGGCCCGGGGATCGTAGCCGGCGGGGGCCCCGGGCTTGAGGCGGTGGCTCATGTCCCCGGAGGCCACCACCGCCGTGCGACCCTCCAGCGCGGCCAATTCGACGCCGACGGCGCGGGCCTCGGGGGCGTTCCAGGGGCGGGCCAGGATGGCGGTCGGCCCTCGCCAGCCCGCCTGCCACAGGAAGGCCAGCGGCACCATCGCGCCGTGGTCCAGCTCCGCTCCGGCGTCGTGGGGGACCGGGACGAGCCCCAGGGCGTCCGCCACCTCGGCGGCGTCGGGCAGGTCCACCTGGAGCTGCGGGGCCCGGAATCGCCCCAGGTCCCCCCGGTGCCGGCCCCGCCAGGCGCTCCACAGGGTGCGGTGCCGGGGAGAGTGCGGGGAGATGATCACGACGCGGTCCGGCCGGGACGCCACAGCCCGGGCGGCGACCTCCCGCATGGCCCGGGTGGTGCGCGCGCACTCGGCGCCGCGCGACCCCGCGACCTCGGGCAGCACGATCGGCGCGTGGCACATCAGGCCAGAGAAGCAGGTGCTCATCGACGTTCCGGACCCCGTCTGCGTCGTGCTGGTGGGAAGGGGAGTGTACCATGGGCTTCGCGCCCTCCATGTCCGATCAACCCCTGACCCTGCCGGAGTCCCCCCGCGCGCTGATCGTCGGCGCCGGCTCGGTGGGCCTGAGCCTCGCGGCCTGGCTCGCCCCCCGCTGGCGCGGCCTGACCGTGCTCGCCCGGGGCGCCAGCGCCGACGTGCTCGCCGAGCGCGGCGTGCGGTCCCGAACCGGGGATGGGCCCGAGGAGGCCGCGCCTGTGCGGGTCGTGCGGCAGCCGGACCCGGCGACGCCCTTCGACCTCGTGCTGATCTGCGTCAAGACGTTCCACCTGGCCGGGATCGCGGACATGGTGCGGGAGGCCTGGGGGCCCGACGTCATCGTGCTCGGGGTGCAGAACGGCCTGGAGAATCAGGCGATCCTGTCGGCGCGGTTCAGCCGCCCCCTGTTCGGCATCGCCGGCTGGAACGCCCGGCGGACCGCGCCGGGGGAGGTCGAGGCCGAGCGGCGGGGGGAGCTGGTGCTGGGGGCCGCCGACCCGGCCCTCTACCCCCTGGCGGTGTCCGTCGCCGCGCGCATGGCCCCGGCGCTGCCCGTCCGCGCGGTCGAGCGGTTCACCGACGCGGCCTGGTCCAAGGTCGTGATCAACCTCATCAACGCCACCACCGCGCTGGTCGGGCTGGGGCAGAGGGAGATCGAGGACCGTGAGGCGCTGCGCCAGCTCGTGGTCGGCGGCATCAACGAGGGCCTCGCCGTGCTGCGCGCGGCCGGGGTGCGGGAGGTGCGCTTCCAGGGCATCCCGCCGTGGTGGCTGCTTCGCTTGGGGGAGGTGGCGCCGACCTGGATCGCGCGCCGCATCTTCGAGCGGAACATCCGCAAGGTGTTCATCAGCAGCATGGGCCAGGACCTCGCGGCTGGGGCGGAGGCCACCGAGCTGGAGACCATCAACGGGGCGCTGCTGGGCCTGGCCGAGGCGCACGGGGTCGAGGCGCCGATGCTGTCCGCGATCACCGCCATCGCGCGGGAGCGCTTCGCGGCGCGGCCGTTCCAGCCGATGACCGAGGCGGCGCTGCGCGCGGCGGTCAGGGCACGCGCCGGGCGCTGACCCCGGCCTCGGCGCACCAGGCCTCCGCCGCCGAGAAGCCCTGGGCCTGCGCCTCCTCCGACCCGCGCAGGCCCAGGCGCCACCGCCCGGCGGCCGGGCGCGGGCAGGGGCGCACGGTCAGCCCGGGGACGCCATCCAGGGCCCGCACGAGGCCGATCGCCCGCCCGGGCAGGGCCTCGCCGCGCACCTCGATGGCGGCCCCCTGGAGGCTGAAGGGGTGGCGCAGGGCCTCCCAGCGGTCCTCGTCCGCCAGCGCCAGGGCGCGGCGGGCCTCCTCGGCGAGGGCGCGGGCGGTGCTGGGGCCGGTGTTGCGGGCGGTGTCGGCGTGGGGCGGGGTGGGCGCGGGGATGTGGAGCCCGCCCTCGGCCAGCCGGGTGAAGACCTGCCGCGCCACCGCCTCGGGGTGGCCAGGGCGGGGCTCGGCCCCCATGGCGTCCACGACGAGCAGCGCCCAGGACAGCCCGCCCAGGAAGCCCCAGGCGTCGCCGTGGAGCTGGCGGGCGCGGGCCCAGCGGCGCAGGCCCCGCAGCGTGCAGCGGAGGAGCCCCACCCCGCCGCGGATCGCGGCGCGCCCCAGGACGGCGTCAGCGTCGGTGAGGGCGGCCAGAGCCCGCGCGTCCGGCGCCTGCAGGAGGTCCTCCCGAGACAGCGGCCAGCCGGCCCCCTCGGGGAGCCGCGCTGCTGTGACGTCGATGGGGTGGGCCTCATCGAGGCTCCGGGCGACGGTGGTCCGGCCGGTGGCCAGCCTCCAGCGGCCCGGCTGCGCCCGCACCAGCGCCGCCAGCGCGGCGTCGGGGTCGGCGTCCGGCCGCAGCAGGAGCAGCAGGTCCACGTCCCCGCCCCCCAACCCCAGGCGCCGGGACCCGACGACCTCCACCCGGACGAGGCCGGGGATCGCGGCGTCGGGCAGCTCGGGCAGCGGCGGCACGGGGTGGGGCGCCCACAGCCCCAGGTCGCCGAGCTGCGTGGGGCGGCCCTCCAGCGGCAGGGCGCGGTCGACAGCGAACGGGGTATCGGGCCCTCGGGCGAGCAGCGCCAGCCGGTCCACGGTGAACCGGACCGCGCCGAGCTGCGCCTCCAGGGCCTGGGCGATCGCCGCGACATCCTCCTGGTCCCGGCCCCGGAGCTGACCCAGGGTGAGGTGCGGCGCGAAGGCCTCCCGGGGGTGGAGGCCGGGGAGCAGGGCGTCGAGCATGGCGTGCAGGCGCTGGAGCGGCGCCGGATCGCGGGGCCCCAGCCAGAGGGTGGTGCTGCGGCGGTGGGTGAACCAGCGCACCCGGTCCAGGGTGACCTCGAAGGGGGGCAGGGCGCGCAGGGCCGGGGCCAGAGCGCGGGCGACGTCGTCGAAGCGGGCGGCCGGCAGGAAGGGGAAGCGCAGGTTGAGGTGCGGCGGCCAGCGGCCGAAGGCCTTGTCGCGGGCCTCGCGGACGCGCTGGATGGGCGCCTGGAGGGCCTCGGGGAGCAGCACGCAGAGGGCGGCCAGGGGCGTGGTGTCGCCGGGGAGGTCCGCACCCCGGGCGAAGCCGGCCTGCAGGGCGTAGTGGTCGGAGGGCGGCAGGGGCGGCGCGACCCCGGGGATGGGGGTGGTGGCGGCCCGGCGCAGCCAGGCCGGGCGCAGGCGCGCGGGGTCGGCGCGGAGCCACACGCGGTCGAGCCGGCGCGGCACATCCTTGCGGGAGGTCAGCGCCGCGAGGCGGTTGTGGTGGGGATCGTAGGTGATCCCGGGGCCGCACCCCGCCGCGCCGTGCAGGTCGACGAAGCCGGCGGCCTCCAGGGCGGGCAGGCTGCGGTCGTCCCCGTAGTTGAAGTCCCCGGCCAGCACCACGTCGGCGCCGTTCGGCAGGGCCTCCAGCAGCCGCGCGGCCTCCTCCTCGCGCAGGGCGTGGCGGTCCCGCGCGCGGTCGCTGCTCAGGTGCAGCGAGGCCACCCAGAGGGGCGCCTCCGGGGCGTCGAAGGCCATCAGCACAGCGCGCTTGGTGGGGGAGAGCTGCCGCAGGAGCACCGCGGCGGGGGGGATGCGGGAGAGCAGGAGGTTGCCGTAGGGGGCGACGCTGGCGCCCTCGGGGCCCTCGCTGCTCCAGTAGCGGCGCTGGATGGGCGGGTGCGCCAGCAGGCGCTGCAGGAGGGTGGGGGTGACCTCCTGCAGGGCGACGAGGTCGGCGTCCGCCTGCACGAGGGTGTCCAGGATCGCGGGCAGGCGGTCCTCGGTGCGGACCTGCTCGGGGTCGAAGCGGTCGAACAGGATGTTCCAGCTCAGCAGGGTCAGGAGCCGCCCGGGGGCCGCCTGGGTGGGGGCGTCCCAGGGCGCCCACGCGCCGTCGCGCCACCGCCAGGGGGTCGCGCGAATGACATCGGAGATGACATGGACCGCGAGAGGCCGCATCCGAAGGGCGTCCAGGCCGCTGCGATCGTCGCCGAACAGGCGCTCCTCGCGGGCGGCCCGGTCCCAGAGCACCAGCGCCTCGATCCGGAAGCGCTGCACCCGGGACCAGGGGATCACCCCGCCCGGCACGAAGTCCTCGAAGGGCAGCTCCACCAGGCCCTGGTGGCGGTCGGTGTAGCCGATCCGGACGCCCCGGGTGGACAGGGCGGCGTCCCAGCGGAGGCGGCTGTAGACCTGCTCGCTGGTCGGGAATCGGCTCAAGGTGGGGCTCTGCTGGAGAGACTCAGGGTTGCTTCGTCGCGGTCAGGCTGCCCGCCCAGCTCAGGTCCATGCCCTCACCGCTGGCGCTGCCCTCGAAGCTGCCGTATATCCCGGTGGCCTCGTCGATGGTCCCGCTCCAGTCGCCCTCGATGGGCCCGCCGCCGGTCTCGTAGGAGGCCGCCAGCTCCCCGAACTGGGTGACCAGGCCGTAGACGCTGCCCTCCATCGGGTTGAACTGGGCCAGGAAGCCCGAGAAGTCGCAGGCGAACAGGCCGACGAACTGCTCGTTGGTGTTGGCCATCGTGACCTCGAGGTCCACCGTGCCCACGCAGCTGTCGGTGTCGCCCGTGTTCGTCTCCTCGACGCTCAGGCTCCAGGCGCCCTGGTAGATGCCGTCCAATGGATCAGCGTCGGCGTCGGTGTCCGAGTCGGTGTCGGTGTCGGCGTCGCCCTCGACCGAGGTGTCGTCGGCGGTCGCGGTGTCGTCCTTGTCCCCGCACCCCAACACCAGCAACGCCGCGAGGGTCATCTTGCGCATCGGGAACCTCCTGTCCGGTGGGTTGTTGATTATAGAGTGACACCCTGTCGGAGGGGGGGCGCCCACGAAAGGCTCGCGGTCGCGGTAAGGTGTCCTTTCCTGAACCACCCGGAGCACAGGATGGCCTCCGAACCCCACCACGATCTCGATGACCTGCCCACCGACCGCATGCTGGTGACCGCGGCGTCGGGCGGGTCGCTGAAGGTGACGATGCTCTCTCCCGTCTACGACGAGGACGAGGAGGACGAGGACAGCGAGCCGCCCACCGAGCCCCCCGAGGTCGACCCGCGCATCGGCCACCAGATGGGCAACCTGCGCCTGCTGGAGCGCATCGGCGTTGGGGGCATGGGCGACGTCTACCGGGCGCAGCACACCGCCCTGAAGACCCCCTTCGCGGTGAAGATCCTCCACCCGCGCTTCTCGGAGGATCCCGCCACCATCGAGCGCTTCCGCCGCGAGGCGGTGGCCTGCTCGCGGCTGCGCAACGAGCACGTCGTCTTCGTGACCGACTTCGGCTTCGACCCCGGCGTGGGCATCTACATCGCGATGGAGTACCTGGAGGGCACCACCCTCAAGCAGATGCTGCGGCGGCGGGGGCCGATCACGGTGGGGCAGCTCGGGCGCATCGGGGCGCAGATCTGCGAGGCGATCGCCGCCGCGCACCGCATGGGCATCTTCCATCGGGACCTCAAGCCCGAGAACATCATGATCCTCGATGACCCCACGCGCCGGGACTTCACCAAGGTGCTGGACTTCGGGATCGCCTTCATGCGCAGCCAGGCCGCCGAGGTCAGCGAGGGGCAGGACGTGGTCCTGGGCACCCCCGCCTACATGGCCCCCGAGCAGATCATCAACCAGCCCGAGCTGATCGGGCCGCACACCGACCTCTACGCGGTGGGGCTGGTGTTCTACACCATGCTGGTGGGGCGCCCGCCGTTCACCGGGGCGGACGAGGTCGAGGTGCTCACCCGCCAGGTCAACGAGGCCGCGCCCCTGCTCGGTCAGGCGGTGCCCGCCTTGAAGGACTCGGCGCTGGAGGGGCTGGTCCGCCGCATGCTGGAGAAGTCCATCCACGCCCGGCCCCAGGACGCCCTGGAGGTCAAGGCGCAGCTCGATGACGCCGTCATGGAGCTGCAGGCCCGGGGCGTGGACGGGGCGGTCTATGTGCCGCTGGTCTCGACCGACCTGCCCGACGTCCACACCGGACCGACCGCCAGCGGCGACCTGCACACCATCCGCATGACCCGGGTGCTGCGCCAGCTCCAGGCCCTGCGGCCCGACTCCACGGCGGGGGTGCTGCTGAACGCGCTGCCTGATCTGGAGGGCCTGCGGGGCGAGGCGATGTGCCTGGCGCTGTGGGGCGTGCTCCAGCCCGAGCTGATGGAGGCCCCCCCGGACAGCGACGCGCTGCGCGTCGCCGCCGATCAGGTCGCGCTGCTGGTGCAGGCGGTGCTGGAGAGCCACAGCGGGCCCGAGCTGAGCGGCTCACAGAGGCGGATCTTCCGCAACATCCACACCTACCTGCGCGTGCTCGATCCCGCCCAGCGTCGGGTGCTCTACGGCGCGCTGCGGCCGCTGTCGGTGCACCCGCTCTTCCCCGAGATGCTCCGCCAGGACGACTACTCCGGCAACTGGGACGCGGTGAAGGCCGCGATGACCGGCCCGATCCGCATCCCCTGGGTGCGCAGCGGCGCGAGCCAGGCCGAGCGAACGATGGTGACCCGGGAGCAGCTCGCGCGGATGAGCCTGATGGAGAAGCTCCAGCAGGACGTCTCGCTCAAGTCCATCGGCTCGCTGCTCACCCACGAGATCCGGCTGGGGAGGCGCAAGGACGAGAGCTGAGCCGCCCGAGATGCGTGGATGGCCCCCGGTCATGACGGTCCAACCCACCGCGCCGGGGTAGGGGAGGACATGCGGCGCGCCCTCCCCCTGCTGATGGTCCTCCTCGGACCCCTGGTCTTCTTCCCCGGGGTGCTCGCGGGGCGGGTGATCTCGGCGGACGATCACTTGAGCGTCCACCACGCCTTCCAGGACGCGGCGGGCGGGGCGGTCCGCCACCCGGCGCTGTCCGACCCGGCGGTGCAGCTCACCGCCCTGCGCCTGCGGGTGGTCGAGGCGCTGCAGCAGGGGGAGGTCCCGCTGTGGAACCCCGACCTCTACGGCGGCAGCCCGCTGCTGGGGGACGGCCAGTCGATGGTGGGCAGCCCGGTCACCTGGCTGCACGCCCTCCTGCCGGAGGACCTCGCCCAGAACCTCGGCGTGCTGGGCATCCTGGTGGCGGTCGGGCTGGGCACGGCCCTGCTGGGGCGGGCGCTGGGGCTGGGGCGCTGGGGGGCTGCGGTCGCGGGCTGCGCGGCGCTGGGCACCCCCTACCTCCACGTCTGGCTGCTGCACCCCCACGCGGCGACCTTCGCCTGGCTGCCCTGGGTGCTGCTGGGGGTGGAGCGGGCGCGGGTCGGCCAGGGAGCGGTGCTGCTGGCGGTGGCCACCGCCGGGCTGCTGGCGGGGGGCCACCCGGAGACCGCCGCCCACGGGCTGGGGCTGGCGGCGCTGTGGGCGGCGGCGCGGGCGCGCCGACCGGCCGTCGGCCTGGGTCTGGGCCTGGGCGCGCTGATGGCCATGCCCGTGGTGCTGCCCCTGCTGGAGCAGATCCAGGGCTCCGCGACCCTGGGGGCCCACGGGGGCAACCGGATCGCCCCGGCCCAGCTCGCCGATCTGCTCTGGCCCGTCTGGTGGGGGCACCCTGCGGCTGAGGGCTACACAGGCCCCGGCGTGTGGGCGGACGGCGTGCTGCACCCGGGGCTTGCGGCGCTCGCGCTGGCCGGGGTCGGCGCCCGGCGTGGGCGCTGGCTGTGGCTGGCCTGGGGCGCGGCGCTGGCGGTGGCGGTCTCCGGGCTCCCCACCCCGGTGAACAACGCCCGGCTGGGCGCCGAGGCGGCCTGGCTGCTGGCGTTGGCGGCGGGCTTCGGGTCCGAGCGGGTCGGGCGCTTCGGCCCGGTGCTGTGCGCGGCGGTCCTGCTGACGGGGGCCTGGGCCCGGTGGGACGAGCAGGCCACCCTGCCCGCAGAGGCCCACGACCCCGCCCCCGCCGCGTGGACGGGCGTCCTCGCCGAGCAGGTGGGGGAGGGCCGCGTGGTGGGCCTGGGCTGGGCGCTCCAGCCCAACACCGGCGCCCTGGCCGGCCTGCGGGACCTGCGGGGCTACGACCTGCCGGTCTCCGTGGACACCGAGCGCCTGATGGGCGCCCTCGACCGACGGCTGGTGCGCCCCTGGTTTCCGATCCAGGCGCTGACCCGCGAGAACCGCCGCCTGCTCCGCTTCGCGGGCGTGCGCGCCGTGCTCAGCGACGCCCCCGTCGCTGACCTCGACCCCATCGACCTCGGCGAGGCCCCCCTCTTCGCGGGCGCCCTGGACATCGACGCCCCCCGGGCCTGGCTCTGCGAGGGCGCGTGGCTCGCCCCCGGCCCGCAGGAGGCCCTGGACTGCGTGCGCGTGGGGCGCTGCAACCGGGCCGTCCCCCCGGTGGAGGGGCTGGCCGCGTCGATGCAGGGCAGCGGTCGCGTCACCCGGGTCACGGTCGTCGAGACCCCCACCACCCGCGCGGTGGAGCTGCCCGCGGTGGACGGGCCCCGCCTCTTCGTCAGCACCGACCGCTGGGCGCCGGGCTGGACCGCCACCGTCGACGGCGCGCCGGTCCCGGTGCTGCGGGTGGCGGGGGCCTTCCAGGGGGTGGTCGTGGGGCCCGGACAGCGGGCGCTGCGCCTGCGCTACCAGCCCTGGGGCTGGCGGGTCGGCCGCTGGCTGGGCCTGGCGGGGCTCGCGGGCCTGGCGCTCTGCGCCCTGGGGCGCTGGCGCGGCGCCTCCCTCCAATGACAACTGACCTACATCGGTCCGTGTGGATATTGAAAATTTTATAAATAGTTTTAATTTCAAAATCACCCCCAAGACTTCATCGGCTCATCCGTGAGGAGGACCCATGGCGGATCGTTCTGACGTCCTGATCATCGGCGCGGGGCCCGCGGGCGGCGCCCTGGGCTACCTGCTGGCCTCGCGAGGCTTCACGGTCACCGTCGTGGAGCGACACCTGGACTTCGCCCGGGAGTTCCGGGGTGAGGGGCTCCAGCCCAGCGGCCTGACCTGCATCGAGCAGATGGGGCTGGCCGAGCCCTTCGCGGCGGTGCCCCAGCGGACGGTGGCCCGCATGTGCTTCTTCGACGGCCGGCGGGTCGTCGAGATCCCCATCCCCGGGGGCGGCGCCACCACGCGCATGGTCTCCCAGCCCGGCATGCTGGAGATGTTCGCCACCGAGTCTGCACGCTACGACGGCTTCACGCTGCTGCGCGGCTGCACCTTCATGGGGCTGGAGCGCGAGGGCGGGCGGGTGGTCGGCGCCCGGGTCCGGGACGCCGACGGCGCGCGGGTGCTTCGGGCCCGCCTGGTGGTGGGCGCGGACGGCCGGGGGTCGCGGACGCGCCGCGAGTCCGGGCTCGCGGGGGTCTCCCTGTCCCAGGTCTTCGATGTCCTCTGGCTCAAGGCGGACCTCAAGGGCTTCCTGCCCGACGCGCGCAGCGTGTGGTGGCAGATGGCCGGCGCGCACGCCGTGCTCTGCTACCCCTCCCCCGACGGCCTGGAGCAGATCGGCGTGGTGCTCGCCAAGGGCGAGGTGCGGAGCCTGCCCGCCGCCCAGCGCCTGGACTGGATCCTCGATCGGCTCGACAGCCCCCTCGGCGAGGCGCTGCGGGCCGCGCGGGACAGCGTCGTCGGGCCCGCCATGCTCAAGGTCATCTGCGAGCGGCTGGAGACCTGGAGCGCGCCGGGCCTGCTGCTCCTCGGCGACGCCGCCCACCCCATGTCGCCGGTGGGAGGCCAGGGCATCAACATGGCGCTGCGGGACGCGATCGTCGCCGCCAACCACCTCTGCCCGGCCCTGGCCGGCGAGGGGGACCTCGACGCGGCCTGCGCGGCCATCGCCGCCGAGCGGCTGACCGAGATCCGGGAGATCCAGGCGCTCCAGACCCGAGAGGGGCAGCGCCTGCTGAACCCCAGCCCCTTCCTGATCAAGCTGGTCCCGCTGCTGTTGAAGATCCCCGGGCTGGACATCACCCGGATGAACCGGCGCCGGGCCCGGATGCGGAGCGGGCTCGCGGAGGTGGCCCTGCGGGTCTGACCCTCACGGGTCGAGCAGGCTGAGCTGCCGCTCGTCGGGGTCCCCACCCCCCGGATCCCGCGGGTCCAGCAGGTGGGTGACCGCCCAGCCGCCGTCCGCCTCGGTCAGCTCCACCGGCCAGGGCAGCAGCAGGCGGGTCTCCTGGCGGGTGACCACGGGAAATCGGTAGAGCGGGTTGTGGTGCTTCACCGGCTTGCCCAGGGCCAGCCGCTCCGCCACGAAGCGCCGGTGCTCGGCCAGCCGACGCCGCACGGAGTAGAGGCCCACCTGGGGGAGCCTGCTCAGGGTCGCGCCCACCACCTCCAGCATCGCCGCGCTGTGCTCGGTGCCGACGCTGTGTCGCCCCGCGGCGGCGGCGGCGAGGGTGGTGGTCCCCGTGCCCAGGAAGGGGTCCCAGACCGTGTCCCCCTGCGCCGAGTACATGCAGATCAGCCGATACGGCAGCGCGAAGGGGAAGGCCGCGCTGCGGGCCCGCGCCGCGGCGTGGGGCAGCCGCTGTGGGGTGCCCGGCAGGCCCTCCCACAGGTCCGAGAACCAGCGGTTGCGCTCCTCCCAGAAGTAGGCGCTGCGCTGACGGAGCGCGCGCGCCTTGCCGCTGAAGGCGCGCTTGTCGCCCTTTCGGAAGATGAGGATGTACTCGTGCTCGTAGGTGACATACGCCCCGGCGGGCAGCATGCCCGAGCCCATGAACTTGTTCGGGGCGTTGGTGGGCTTGCGCCAGAGCACGTCGGGCAGGGCGGTCAGGCCCGCAGCGCGGGCGCCGCTGTGGATCCGGGCGTGGTTGGGGTACAGGGCGAACTGGCCGCCGATGGTGCGCACGGCGTCGCCGATGTTCACGCACAGGAAGCCCCCCGGCCGCAGGGCCGCCGCACAGCGCTGCCACACCCGGTCCAGCTCCTGATGCATGGCCTCGAAGGCGGCCGGGCCGTCCTCGGCGTCCAGGGCGCGAGCGACCGCCGGGCTCATGCCGCGGAAGGGCCCGTCCCACATCTCCACCATGGGGTACGGCGGCGAGGTCACCACGAGGTCGACGGAGCCGTCGGGCAGGGCGGCGTCCCGGGCGTCCCCCAGCAGGGCCCGGTGCCGGGTGGTGCAGGTCTCGGCCTCCGTCTGCGTGGCGTTCAAGGCGCGCTGGGGACGAAGCGGCCGGGGTGACACGGGCAGCGGGTGAGGTCGAGGTGTCGGGCGGCGCTGGTGGCGTTCCGGTCGGTGGGGGTGAGCCCGGTGCCGGTGCGGCCGTCTCGCGGCGCGTTGGGGTGGCCGGGATCGGGCAGGGCGTCCAGGCCCGCCACGGCGCCGCTGGCCACCAGCCCGCACTTGCACACGCAGTCCGACCGCGCAGTCCAGCTCGCCGGGGTCGGGCCGCTGCTGGCGGCCACCCCGAAGCGGTGCAGGCACCAGTCCTCCTGTCCCTCGGCCCGGGTGGCGATGACCAGCTCGGCGGCGGGCCCCGCGCCCTCTGCGGGCTTCACCACCAGGGTGTCCTCGAAGCTGAAGCCCGGCCCCATGATCGAGAAGGTCGGCGCCTCGGGGTCGGTGGCGTAGCGGGTCGGGGTCAGGGCCCCCGGGTGGCCCTCGGCGTCCAGCCAGCCGCTGCGGGACCAGTCGATGAGGAGGGGCCGGGGCCCGGTGTTCACGGCGGTCAGGTGCGGGGCCGAGGCTGCGGCGCGGATCCCCAGCCGCAGGCCCTCCGCGTCGGGGCAGGTCGAGGTGGAGACCACCGTGGAGCCGGGCTTCGGCGGCACGGGCGGCGGCGGGTCCGCCCAGGCGACGGACAGAAACAGGATCAGGAGGGACATACCGGGAGTCTACCCCGCCGTGACGATCCCGTCGCGAGGGTCCGCGGTCGCCGGAGGCGCGGTTAGGGGAGCCCATGCCCGTGCCGATCGACCTGGACGTCCCGCACCTGGAGGCTGCGGCGATCGTGGTGGACAGCCACGCGGACGAGGCCGCGTGGGCGTCTGCGCCGGTGATCGACGCCTTCGTCACCTACTACCCCGCGCCCGACCAGGCCCCCACCGGGCAGGCCCTGGTCCGCGTCTTGAGCGACGAGAAGGCCCTCTACGTCCACTGGACCGTCGTCGACCCCGAGCCCGAGCGGGTGCGGGCACGCATGGTGCGCCGGGACAACATCTGGGGCGACGACTGGGTGGGCATCTACCTGGACCCGGCGGGCCAGGGGCAGAAGGCGTACCTGCTCCTGTGCAACCCCCTCGGCGTCCAGGCCGACGCCACCCGCATGGCCGGCGGCCCCGACCGGGACGCCTGGGACGGCCAGTGGTCCTCCGCCGGGCGGCTCACCGAGACCGGCTACGAGGTCGAGATGGCCATCCCGTGGCGCTCGGTGCGGCACCCGGCCGAGGTCGACCCGATGGGCCTGAGCCTGCTGCGCATGGTCGCCCGCGAGGCCCAACGCAGCGGGTGGCCCCGCCGTGATCCCGATGTCTCCGGCATCCTCGTGCAGGAGTACCTCGTGGGCGGGCCCGGCGCGCTGCCGCGCAGCGCCGGGGTCATGCTCATCCCGGAGCTGTCCTGGGCGCGCTCCGACCAGGGCTCCCCCGACCGCTTCGGGGCGGCGGGCTTCTCCCCCGGGCTCACCGCGCGCTACGACCCCGGGCCCCGGCTGGCCACCCTGGTGACCGTGAACCCGGACTTCTCCCAGGTGGAGGGCGACGCGGCCCAGCTCGACGTCAACCAGCGCTTCCCCCTGTCCTACGGCGAGCGGCGGCCCTTCTTCACCGAGGGCCAGGAGTGGTTCGAGGGGGCCTACGGCGATCTGGTCTACACCCGCTCGATGGTGGACCCCCGCTACGGGGCCCGCGCGACCGCCGAGGTGGGGCCGTGGACCTTCGCCGCGCTGCATGTGATGGACGCGCGCCCCCAGGCCAGCGTCTCCGACGGCCCGTCCTGGACCGCCGAGGACGTGGAGGGCGCGCTGGCCTTCGACACCCTGGTGCGGGCCCGGCGGGACCTGACGAAGGACGGCTACGCCGGGCTCGTCTACAGCGACAAGACCCTGCCCGGGGCGGCGCTCTCCAACCGGGTGGGCGGGGTGGACGGGCGGGTGCGGCTGAGCGACACCCTGGTGGCCAGCGGCGCGGTGCTCGGGTCGACCACCACCCTCGCCGACGGCGAGCGCCTGAGCGCCCCGGCGGCGGCCGTCAACCTCAGCCACGCCAGCCGCAACGTCTCCGGCGACCTGTCCGCGGCGGCGCGGCCTGCGGGCTTCCGCGCCGAGAACGGCTTCGTCACCCGCTCGGACGTGGTCACGGCCAGCGTGTCCGAGCGCCTCACCGCCTACCCCCGGGCGCGCTGGCTGTCCCAGGCCACCCTCACCCCGGTGGACCTCCAGCTCGTGGTGACCCCGCGCGGCGAGCTGCTGGATCAGGGCGCCTGGATCGGGGGAGAGGCCCTGTTCGCCAACAGCACCGCCACCAGCCTGTGGCTGGAGACCCGGACCGAGCGGGTGGAGGGCGTGCCGCTGTCGGTGCAGCAGGCCCACTTCAGCGCGTGGGGAGACCCGACGCGCTGGCTGTCCGGCTCGATCTCCCTCTCCGGCGGCACCGCGGCGTTCTACGCGGAGCAGACCGTGGCGCCGTGGACGCGCACCGCCGGGGAGCTGACCCTGCGGCCGGGGCGGCGGGTGCTGGTGGGCGGCTCGGCCACCCGGGATCGCCTCGGACCCGCCGAGGATCCCCACCACGCCGGCTGGATCGCGCGGGGGCGGCTGGAGGTCTACGCCACCCGGGCGCTGTGGGCGCGGCTGCTGGTGGACCACAGCGCGTTCCGGGCCCAGGACAGCGCCCAGCTCCTGCTGGCCTGGCAGCGCGCCCCAGGCAAGGCGGTGTGGCTGGGGGGCAGCGCGGGGCTCCAGGAGGAGGCCGTGTCCTGGCAGGTGTTCGGCAAGGTCAGCTGGGTGTTCCTCCTCTGAGGTCCGGGATATGCGGCTTTGTCACCGAGGTCCGCCATGACCAGAGCCTTCCCGCTGTGAGCGCCGTCGACGCGGTCCGCGCGCTCTACCCGGCCTGGGTGCCCTTCGTGGCGCCGGCCCTGAGCGCCGCGATGGGCTGGGTGTGCGGCCGGACGCTGGTCGGGGCCGCGCTGTGGTGGCTGGCCGACGCGCGCATGGAGACCACCCCCTGGCCGGAGCGGGCCGCCTATGGCTACGAGGCCCGCGCCGGGGGGCTGTGGGTGACGGTGACCGTCTCAGCGGCGGTGTCGGTGGTCACCGCGGCATACTTCTCCGGGCCCCTCTCCGGCCTGGGCTTCGGTCAGACCCTGGGGCTCACCCTGGCGGCGTCGGTGGTCGGGGCCTCGGGGCCGCTGCGTCGGGTGAGCGTGCGGGCGCTGGGCCGCGACCCGGGGCGCCGCGAGCGCTGGCGGAGCGCGGCGTCCCGCTGGATCGCCCTGATGGGGCACATCGTCGCCATGCTGGTCCTGGCGGCCTTCGCACCGGCCGAGGCGGGAGCGCCGCTGCTCGGGTTCGTCGCTGCGGGGGCGCTCACCGCGGTGGCCTGGAACTTCGGCATGGGGGCGCGGCTGGGGCGGCTGCTCGGGCTCCTCGGCCCCGCGCCCCCGGCGGTCCAGGCCCTGGTCCATCGGGAAGCCGAGCGCGCGGGCGTGGCGGTGCGGGGGATCTGGCGCATGTCCTCGGTGGTCGCCAACGCCTTCGCCCTGCCGATGGCCAAGGAGCTGGCCTTCACCGACCCGATCCTCGATCTGCTCGATGAGGACGAGCTGACAGCAGTCACGGCCCACGAGCTGGGCCACCTCGCCGAGCCCGCCAGCGTGCGCTACGGCCGCATGTTCGTCAGCATGGCGCTGCTGCCCCTGGTCGCCGCGCGGTGGCTCATCGCCCAGGTCGGGCCGATCGGCTTCCTGGTGGTGCTCCTGGTCATCAACGCCGTGCTCATCCTGGCGCGGCGGACCTGGCGCCGCATGGAGGAGCGCGCCGACCACGCCGCCCACGGGGCCGACGTGCACGACGGCGCCGCCTACGGCCGCGCGCTGGAGGTCATCTACCGCTACAACGGCATGCCCGCGACCATGCCGGACCGACGCGCCACCCACCCCGACCTGTGGGATCGCCTGCACGCCTCCGGAGTCACCCCCGACTGGCCGCGCCCGGAGACCCGCCCCAAGTGGCGCAGCCGGCTGGCGGGGGTCCTGGGTCTCCTCGGGGGGATGCTGGTGCCGGGGGTGCTCTGGCACGCCCTGGTCTACGGCACGACCTGGCCCCAGGCCCACCTGCTCTACGGCAGCGAGGCCTGGATGCTGGCCGTCCAGGGCGACAACGAGCCCGACCCCGAGCGCGCCCTGCTCTACTTCGACGCCGCGCTGGAGCTGGACCCGGAGGACTGGTGGACCGCCGCCGCCCGCGTCGAGACGCTGCTCGACCTGGGGCGCTGCGTCGACGCCCGGCAGTCTGCGGAGTGGCTGCCCGACGCGCCGGGCTGGGTGGACGACGCCACCCGGCAGTTCATCGAGGACGTCCGGGCCGAGGCCCGCGCCTGCCGTCAGTGAGGATGGGGGTCGTGCCCGGGTTCGCGCCGGATGACCACCACCCGCCCCATCAGCGCCGGGGGGACCGAGGCGGGCGGCGGGCCCAGCTCCAGGCGCCGCCCGACCCCCTGCACCAGCCGCGGCCCCGCGTCGGTCAGCACGAAGCCCTTGATGCGCACCGCGCCGGTGGCCTGCAGGCGCGCGGTGATCTCGTCTTCGCTCAGGCCGGGCTCAAACGCCAGCTCCGTAGCGGAGAAGCGCTCGTGGACGTGGGGGGCGACCGCTGGTGGATCCGCCCGGCGCCGGGCCCGGAGCTGGGCGGGGTCCAGTGGAAACAGCAGCTCGGGCGGGACCTGCCCGTGCACGCTGCGCAGGATCGGCGTGCCCGGTGACAGCTCGGCCAGCGCGGCCTCGGCGGCCGCCAGCGCGCCCTCGCTCACCAGGTCGCACTTGTTGAGCAGCAGCAGGTCC
The DNA here is from genome assembly GCA_020632795.1 of Alphaproteobacteria bacterium. GTDB lineage: Bacteria > Myxococcota_A > UBA796 > UBA796 > CAJQPC01 > JACKEV01. The sequence continues at coordinate 648,261 of JACKEV010000010.1, read as the reverse complement.
GCCGAGGAGACCTGGTACTCGAAGGTGCCGTCCAGATCGCGGCCCTCGGCGAGCTGCTCGGCGCTGCACACCACCACCGCGGCGTCGTCGTCGACCCAGGCCGAGACGGGCTCCCGCCACAGGGTGAGCTGGGTCTCGAAGGGCATCGCCACCCCGGAGGTCTCGATGACCACGCGGTCGGGGTGGATCCGCTCCCAGAGCATCTGGAGGGTCTCGGACAGCTCCTCGGAGAGCTTGCAGCAGACGCAGCCCCCCGCCAGCTCGACCCAGGCCTCGTCGCCGTCGCCCAGCAGGGCCTCGTCGATGCCCAGCTCTCCGAACTCGTTGGACACCACCGCCACCCGCAGACCGCGGGCCTGCGCGTCGGCCAGCAGGTGACGCACGAGGGTGGTCTTGCCCGAGCCCAGGAAGCCCGAGACCACCAGCGCCGGGGCGCGCTCCGCCACGCCGCTACCCGGCCGTCGCCGGGGCTCCGGTGAGCAGCTCGGCCAGCTCGCCGTTCTGGTGCATCTCCATCATGATGTCGGAGCCGCCCACGAACTCGCCGTTGATGTAGAGCTGGGGGATGGTCGGCCAGCTCGCGTACTCCTTGATGCCCTGGCGCACCGCCGGGTCAGAGAGCACGTCGAAGGTGGTGAACTCGGCGCCGTGCATCTTCAGGAGCTGCACGGCGCGGGCCGAGAAGCCGCACTGCGGGAAGAACTTGTTGCCCTTCATGAAGAGCACGACGCGCTCGCGGGTGACGAGGTCGCGGATGAAGTCCTGGACGTCTGCCATCAGGTCTGCTCCGAAGCGGGGAGGTCAGGGGGTTCTCGCCTTCCAGCGAGCGGGGGTGAAGGTCCGGAGGGCCAGGGCGTGGATATCGGTGCCCACGCGGGGGCCGAGGGCCTCATACACGAGCTTGTGCTGTCGTACCAGCGGGAGACCCTCGAAGGCGGGGCTCACGACCTCTGCAGAGAAGTGCTCGCCGTCGCCCGCGTCATCGTTGATCATCGCGGTGCAGTCGGGGAGGGCCTCTTCGAGGATCGCGCGGATGTCGTCGGGGTCCATCATGTCTGCATACCTCGGGGTCCTTTTAACCGGGCCCGCAGCGCAGGCCAGCGCGCAGGGGTGAACGCGCGGGGTGGTTGTGGTAAAGACGCCCCGATGCGCGCGGTCAGCTTCATCGTGGCCCTCCTGGGGATGGTCGTCGCGGGCACCATCAGCCTGCTCTTCTTCATCCCGGCGGCCCCGTTCATCTTCGTCCCTCGCGGCACGCGGGAGCGCTACGTCTTCTGGACGAACAGCGGGGCGTCCTGGCTGATCCTCAAGCTGGCGCTGTGGGTGCGCTTCGACCTGCGCGGCATGGAGAACATCCCCTTCGGCAAGCCCTACCTCGTCGTCGCCAACCACCGCTCCTGGGTGGACGTGCTGACCCTGATCTGGGCGGCGCGGGCCGAGGGCATCTCCAAGCTGCTGGTCTTCTTCACCCCGATCATGGGGCCGCTCGGCTATCTCGGCGGGGCGGTGTTCTTCCACCGGGCCCGGCCGGACGCCCGTCGGCGCGCCAAGGAGGAGGCCCTCTGGTTGATGGAGCGGGGCGTCCCGCTGCACGTCTACCCCGAGGGCACCCGCACCCGCACCGGCAAGCTGCGGGAGAAGGTCTACCTGGGCATGCTGGAGGCATGCTGGGAGCGCGGCATCCCGCTCGTGCCCTGCGGGTTGTGGGGGACCGACAAGGTCATCCCGGTCGACAAGGCGGCCATCTACCTGGGGCAGACGGTCACCGCGACCTTCCGCCCGCCGCTCCAGCCGAAGGACTACCCCGACGCGCACAGCTACGCGGTGGCCGCGTGGGAGCAGGTCAAGCAGATCGTCGCCGGCTACGAGGCCGAGGAGGCCGGCGCTTCAGCAGACTGAAGCGCCGGGACGGAGGGGCGCTACCCGCCCTCGCCCTCGCCCGCCTCGGCGCCCTCGGCGGGCGCGGCGGCCGCGTCCCCGAAGCGGATGAGGTAGGTGCGGCGGTCCTCGGGGCCGACGAGCGCGTACTTGCCGTCCGGCACCGCGTCCGCCTGGATGTACTGCGCCACGCGGGATTCGTCGGCGCCGTCGGCGTTCACGACCTTGGCGGCGTCGATCTGCACCGTCTTCTCGGCGAACTCGGTCTCGGACGTCATCTCGATGCCGATGTAGTACCAGGGCCCGCCCAGCGACCAGTGGGTGATGCCCTCACGGTCGGGCGCGAACTTGATCTCGGGGCTCTGGATGGCCGGGAGGAGCTGGAGCCGATCGATGGTGGTCTTGCCGACCAGGACCAGGTAGCCGCCCTCGGGGACCGGGGGCCAGGACTTGTCGTCCTTGGGCTGGGTCTCGGGGTACCGGACCTTCTGCTCGGTGTCGAGGATGGTCGCGGCCTTCACGTCGGCGAAGGTCCGCAGGGACTTCAGCTCGCCGTCCTTGAGGGTGTAGACGCCCGCGCCCTTGGGGGCCTGCCAGGCCTTGACCTCGACCGCGCCGGTGGAGGGCTCGCCGCCGGTGACCGCGCCGGTGCTCTTGTCCAGGAAGTAGGCCTCATCGCCCGGCTCCAGGGCGTAGGAGATGTCGGCGCAGGTGCCCTCCACCTTGAAGGAGCCCGAGGCGTCGGTGGTGGCCTCGAACACCTGGCAGGTGAAGTCGGTGGTCTCGCCCTTGAGCAGGACCCGCATCTCAGGGATGGGCTCCCCGGTGAGTCCGTTGACGAGCTTCCCCTCAAAGCTCCCCTTGGTGCAGGCCGTGAGAAGACCCAGGGCAGCGACGACAGCAGGGAGTGCGGCAGCTTTCATGTTCGTGGCTCCTCGGTGGAGAGTTGCGCCCAGCAATTGTCCGGTGCGGTCGGCATCATATCTCATTCTTTTGAAAAGGCACCCGGAAACCTGCCGGATGCGCGTTCCGGGGTGTCGGGTTGCGGGGCGCGCGGCGGTCGGTGATGATGAGGACTCCGCAGACCCGAGGTGGCCTCATGCTGCGCTGGTTCGTCCCGTTGCTCACTCTTTTAGCGTGTGATCCCGATGGGTTGAAACTCTCAGACGACACCGGCGGGGCGTCGGATGACACCGCATCCTACGACTGCAAGGCCGGCTACTCCTCGGTCGCGGTCGACTCGGTCGTCTTCGATGAGTTCACCCTGGACGGCCTCACCGTCCAGCCCACCGCCGACTGGATCTGCGCGACCAGCGACCGGCTGGCCGTCGAGCTGGGCTACACCGCTGGCGGCACCAGCGGCGTCCTCTACGTGACGCTGTCCGAGGAGGGGATCTTCGACCTCCAGGACGCGGCGGTCACCCAGCTCCTGATGACGGCGGGCGACGTCACCTTCGTCGCGTCGGACTTCTACGTGGGCACGGTGGGCTTCACCACCGCCGACACCCTGGACGCCGTGGACGCCACCCTCTACGGCGAGGCCACCCAGGGCACCCGTCAGCTCATCCTGTCGGTTCGCTGGCGGTTGCCGCTCCCGGACTAGCGTCCTTGGGGGGGTAGGCGTCGTTGGTCACCCGCGTCAGGTTGAAGATCGCGTAGAACAGGCGATCGTCGATGGCGCGCCGCGCGGGCTCGGGCAGGGCGCGAGCGAGCGCGCGCGCGGGCGTGAACAGGGCGCGGGCGATGCGGCGGGCGCGGTGTGGGTCCATGCACGACCAGTGTAGCGATCCGCGCGTCCGCCTGCGCCACAAGTTCCTTGCCCATCGGGCTCGGGTGCGGCATCATGGAACCGGGCCTGACCGCAGAGATCTACCGCGACGGCGGGCTCGGACTCCGGCGGTCCACAGTCCGGTGGGCCGCGATATCCAACCTTGGAGCGAACCGTGCCCAGCATCCACTCGCCACCCGCACCCTGACCGCACCATCCAGGCGGCGCCTCCCGCTGACCGGGGGGCGACCGTAACCATTTCCATCCGTTGACTGGTTGTTTCGGAGCGCGGTATCGTCGTGCTCCCCGCGCTGTTCAGGAGGGTCCCTTGCCGAAGGTCACCGACCGTCATGGTCGGCCCGTCGCCGGGCAGATGCCCGGTCTGGTCGAGGCCGTCGTCACCGACAACGTCGATCCCGCCAAGCTTGGCCGGGTCAAGGTCAAGTTCGTCACCCTGCCCGGCACCAACGGCGGCGACGAACCCATGGAGAGCTACTGGGCTCGCCTGGTCATGCCGATGGCCGGGCAGGAGCGCGGCTGGATGACCATCCCCGAGATCGGGGACGAGGTCATCGTCTCGTTCATGCACGGCGACATCCAGAACGCGATCGTCATGGGGGCGGTCTACAACGGCGTCGACACGCCGCCGTACGCCAACGAGGACGAGGAGAACAACCTCCGCGTGTTCCAGTCCCGCTCCGGCCACCGCGTCACCTTCGACGACACCGCGGGCGAAGAGCGGGTCGAGCTGATCTCCCACAACGAGGAGATCAAGGTCATCTGGGACGCCAAGGAGAAGACCATCTCGGTCTACAGCGGCAAGGACATCATCATCGAGGCCAAGGAGACCATCTCGATGAAGTGCAAGGACTTCATCCTGGGTGCGGACAAGTCCGTCTCCGTCGAGGCGGGGCAGACGATGGATCTCAAGGCTGGCCAGTCGATGACCGGTGACGGCGGGAGCCAGATGACGCTCAAGGCAGGGACCATCAACATCAACTGAGGGGAGGTCACCTGCCCCGGAGGCCGAGGCCATGATCAACGGCTGCGTCGTAGGCATCGTTCTGGACAACGTCGACCCTGACAAGATGAGCCGCGTGCTCGTCGAGCTGCCCGTGGATGGGCAGGAGGCCCCCAGCTCGTCCTGGTGCCGCGTGGTCAGCCCGATGGCCGGGAAGTCGCGAGGCCTCGTGATCCTGCCCGAGAAGGGCACCGAGGTCGTCGTGATGTTCACCTACCGCACCATGAGCCCGTACATCGTGGGCGCGGTCTACAACGGCGGCGACGACAAGCCCGAGTCCTACAAGAACGACGACGAGGAGAACAACCTCCGCGTCTTCTGGTCGCGCAACGACCACATGGTGATCTTCGACGACACCGAGGGCGCCGAGAAGGTCAGCTTCGGCGCCAAGGCCAGCACGCGCCTCGATGTCACCTCCGGGCCCTGCTACGACATCCTCGACTCGGCTGAGAAGACCATCACCGAGTACTCCGACAAGGACATCATCTGGGAGTCCGTGGAGACCATCTCCATCAAGTGCAAGGACTTCAAGATCGAGGCCTCCAACAGCGTCGAGATCGAGGCGGGCACGACCGCCGTCTACAAGGCCGGCCAGTCGGCCACCTGGGACGGCGGCGGCTCCATGACCCTCAAGGCCGGCAAGATCGACCTCAACGGCGGCTCGCCCGGCTCCCCCGAGACCCCGAAGGAGCTGCCCGAGCACAAGCACCCGCCCACCAAGCCTGACGGCGGCGGTGACGGCGGCGGCGGCGGCGGCGGTGCCGGCGGTGGAGGCGGCGGAGGCGGCGGCGGAGGCGGCGGCGGAGGCGGCGGCGGTGGTGGTGCTGGCGGTGGCGGAGGCGGTGGAGGCGGCGGTGGCGCTGCCGGACCGCCCTCGGCGTCCTCCCTCTCCGGCGGCGGCGGTGGTCCCCCGGAGTTCGAGATCGGCCCCGACGGCCTGCGCCTGGGCGCCAACGTCGAGGGCCTCGAGGTCGAGGCCCGGGTCAACGAGGACGGCCTCCAGGGCTCCGCGGAGGGTGGCGGCTTCGAAGGCAACGTGGCGGTCGACAAGGAGGGCAACGTCACCGGCGACGCCAGCCTCGACGCCGACGATCTCCACCTCGACGCCAACTCCGACGGCACCTGGAACGCCAACCTCGGCGATCAGGCCACCGGCCTCAACGCGGGCGGCAACTTCAACGACGGGAGTTGGAACGTCGACGGCAACGCCGACCTCGGCGGCGACACCAACCTCTCCGGCGCCGCGGACAGCGAGGGCAACTGGTCGGCCAACGCCAACAGCGGCGACAGCTCGGCCTCCGCCCAGGGCAACTATCAGGACGGCACCTGGAGCGCCGAGGGCAACGCCGACCTGGGCGACGGCGCGAACCTCTCCGGCTCCGCGGACAGCGAGGGCAACTGGGCGGCCAGCGGCACCGACGGCGACGGCCTCTCGGGCTCGGCCTCGGGCAACACCCAGGACGGCACCTGGCAGGCCGAAGGCGGCTACGCCAGCGGCGACACGAACGTCTCCGGCTCGGCGAACAGCGAGGGCGACTGGTCGGGCAGCGCCACCGACGGCTCCAGCTCGGTGAACGCCTCGGGCAACACCCAGGACGGCACCTGGCAGGCGTCCGGCAACGCCGACCTGGGCGACGGCGCGAACGTCTCCGGCTCCGCAAACAGCGAGGGGGACTGGGCGGCCAGCGGCACTGATGGCGACGGGCTCTCGGGCTCGGCGTCCGGCAACACCCAGGACGGCTCGTGGCAGGCCGAGGGCAACTACACCGACGGCGACACGAACGTGTCGGGCTCCGCGGACAGCGGGGGCAACTGGTCGGGCAGCGCGACCGACGGCAGCAGCTCGGCGTCAGCGTCAGGGAACACGCAGGAAGGCACCTGGCAGGCCGAGGGCAACTACACCGACGGCGACACGAACGTGTCGGGCGCTGCGAACAGCGAGGGCGACTGGTCGGGCAGCGCCACCGACGGGAGCAGCTCTGCGTCGGCGTCGGGGAACACGCAGGAAGGGACCTGGCAGGCCGAGGGCAACTACACCGACGGCGACACGAACGTGTCGGGTGCGGCGAACAGCGAGGGCGACTGGTCGGGCAGCGCCACCGACGGGAGCAGCTCTGCGTCGGCGTCGGGGAACACGCAGGAGGGGACCTGGCAGGCCGAGGGCAACTACACCGACGGCGACACGAACGTGTCGGGTGCGGCGAACAGCGAGGGCGACTGGTCGGGCAGCGCCACCGACGGCAGCAGCTCGGCGTCGGCGTCGGGGAACACGCAGGAAGGGACCTGGCAGGGTGAAGGCACCTACTCCGACGGCGACACGAACGTGTCGGGCTCCGCGAACAGCGAGGGCGACTGGTCCGGTAGCGCCACCGACGGCAGCAGCTCGGCGTCGGCCTCCGGCAACACGCAGGAAGGGACCTGGCAGGGCGAAGGCACCTACTCCGACGGCGACACGAACGTGTCGGGCTCCGCGGACAGCGGGGGCAACTGGTCGGGCAGCGCCACCGACGGCGAGAGCTCCGCTGCGGCCTCCGGCAACACGCAGGAAGGCACCTGGCAGGCCGAGGGCACCTACTCCGACGGCGACACGAACGTGTCGGGCGCCGCGAACAGCGACGGTGACTGGTCGGGCAGCGCCACCGACGGCAGCAGCTCCGCGGAGGGGTCGGGCAACACCAAGGACGGCTCCTGGCGGGCCGAGGGCCACGCCGACCTGGGCGACGGCAACAGCGCGGGCGGCTCCGCGAACAGCGAGGGCGACTGGTCCGCCTACGGCAGCGACGGCGAGGACACCTACCGCGCCGAGGGCAACACCAACACCGGCGACGTCGACGTCAGCAAGGAGAGCGCCGACGGCTCCCGCGGCGGGCTCGACCTGGGCGACCTCCGGGACCTCGTCGACGGAGACTGAGCCTCAGCCTGTGACCGAGAGCGCCTGCTCGCTGCCCAGGGTGGCGGCGCAGGCGTCGGCCCAGGCCTGGGCGTCGTCCAGGATCAGCTCCACCCGGATCTGCATGGGGCCGTCCTTGCGCAGCCGCTCGCCCTCGACCACCAGGCGCCGGGGGCCGGTGACCCGGGCGGAGCCGGCGCGCGCCGGGGTCAGCTCCAGGATGCGCCCGTGGTGGGTGGCCACGACCAGCCGGGCCGGGCTGAGCGAGAGGTCCGCGCGGGCGTGGTTGATCCCGTTGGCGCGGGGGCCGGCCATCAAGGTCTTCTCCACGAACACCCGGGCGGGGACCGAGCGCGCCTGCCGCAGCGCGACCTCGCCGTCGGGGAGCCGCGCGGCCTGCTGGCGGTTGAACCGCCGATAGAGCAGCAAGAGCCCGCCGACCGCCACGGCCGCCGTCACCACGATGAGGGTCGAGAGGATCAGCATCGTCGCTCCTTGTCCGTTCGGCTACGGACCACGCTGTAGCCCGTGGGTTCCCGATACGCGAAGGGTCGGTTAGGATTCCTGTCCGCCACGCCGGGAGTCCAACGTGCCGACACGACCCTCTGAGCCCATCCTCGCATGGCTCCGCGAGACGATGAAGTCCAAGGGGATGAACATCGCCGCGCTGGCCGAGTCCACGGGGGAGAAGCGCAGCGACATCCGGCGGGTGCTGGGTGGCCGCGAGCCCCTCACCGTCGACCAGCTCGTGGGCTGGACCCGGGCCCTGGGGGTCGACATGAACGACCTCGTCGGCGCCGATCTGGGGCAGGTGCCCGAGCCCGAGCCCGAGTCCGAGCCCCCCGTCCGCGGCCCCGGCCTGCGGGCCGTGCGCTCCGCCGCCGCCGCCCGGCGCGTCGACGACGAAGACGACGCCGACGACCCCTTCAACATCGATCCCTACGGCCTCCAAGCCGAGCAGGCGATCCGCCTGGGCTTCGCCCTGGGCGTGAACTTCACCTTCGTCTGTGACGCCACCCAGCTCGACGACGACAGCGGCGTCCCCGGGAGCGTGCGGGAGCGCTTCGGCGACAACATGCCCATCCAGCTCGACGCCGCCTATCACCGCTTCAACGAGCCCCACTACGACGAGTACGGCCTCACCTGCACCCTGTCCTTCGGCGGCACCAAGCACGTCTGCGTGTTCCCCTGGTCCAGCCTGAACCGGGTCATCTACTTCATCGAGCCGCCCCCGCCCCTCGGCCCCCGGGACGACGAGCCCGAGCCCTCTGCCAAGGGTCGCCCGACCCTCCGCCTGGTCAAGTAGGTGGGCTGGCGCCTCCGGCTGGTGGGCGCGGGGCTCGCGGCGGCGGCCGTCGCGGGCGGGCTGCCGATGGTGGTCGACGGCACGGCCCCCCAGTCCACGTCCAACGCCCCGCTGATGGTCGGCATCAACGAGGCCGTGTCGGTCCCCTTGCGCCTGATGATCAAGGACCGCATGTCCGACGCCACCGTCGACGCCCACCACAAGGCCGACGCCATCGAGACCGCCCGGCTGGGCGCCCGGGTGGTGCGCATGCACTCCGCCGGCCACCCCGGGCTGGCCTACGACCAGTGGCTCGCCCGGGGCCGCTCCTTCGACGTCACCGACCGCTGGCTGCGCATCGTCCAGGAGCAGGGCATCGACGTCGTCATGATGATCTCCCCCTGGCCCGGCAACCAGACCGCCGAGCACACCAAGGCGTACTCCCTGAGCGACCCCGACGGCTACAGCGCCTTCGTCAAGGCGGCCGTGGAGCGCTACGACGGCGACGGCGTCGACGACATGGAGGGCCTGCGCGCCGGGGTGGTCGCCTGGGAGGTCGACAACGAACCGGACCTCAAGAACACCCTGCCCCCCAAGGGACAGGCGGGCTTCGACCCCGTCAACTTCTGCACCCCCACCCAGTACGCCGACATGCTGGTGAAGACCGCCGCCTGGATCCGGGCCGCCGACCCCGACGCGGTGGTGCTCAACGGCGGGTTCTTCCGGCCGATGACCGGCCCCGGCAAGACCTACATGGAGGCCGTCTTCCGGCAGCCCGGCACCGTGGACGCCATCGACGCCCTCAACCTGCACATCTACTTCCACGACCCCAAGGACATCGACCGCTTCGACGCCGCGGTCGAGGCCGGGCGCCGCTACGCTCCCGGCAAGCCGGTCTGGATCACCGAGACCAGCCTCTCCATCGAGCCGGGGGACGCCGCCGCCGAGGTTGCCCAGGCCGAGTTCATGGTCCAGCTCATCGCCCGCGCCCTGCGCCTGGACGTCAAGGCCGTCTTCTGGCACAGCCTCGTGGACCCGCCGCTCTCCGCCGCCGCCCGGCGCAAGGGCCCCGGCATGACCGCCACGTCCCTGCTGCGCACCACCGAGTCCGGCCAGCTTGAGGAGAAGCCTGCGGCGGTGGCGTTCAAGCGCATGGTCGCCCTGCTCGACGGCGCCAAGGGCCCGGTCGAGGTCAACGGCACCTCCGTCCGCTTGGGGGACGCCTGGCTGGCCCCCGACGGTCGGTGGTCCTGGCAGGGCCCCGAGGCCACCGTCGAGCGCGCCCGCGACGGCGCGCCTCAGACCCCCACCCGCTCCGGGGAGGTCTGGCGGGTGTCCTCGGACGCGGCGGTCATCATCCGACCCTCCCGCTGAGCCGCGCGGAGTCGTACAGTCGGGAAGGCGAGCAGGATGACGGCCCCGGCGGTCACCCCCGCTCCGGTCACCACCGCGAAGACCTGGACCATCGCCGGCTCCAGCAGCGCGGCCAGCTCCGGCGAGCCCAGCCCGTCCGCGACGAGCTGGTCCAGGTCGACGCCCTCGCCCAGGCCCCGCGTCATGATGGCGCCGAGCACCGCCACCCCCACGGTCGCGCCGATGGAGCGGGCGAACTGGGAGAGCGCCGTCGCGATGCCCTTGTGCTCGGGCCGCGCGCGCTCCTGGACCGACACGGTGAAGCTGGACACGCAGAACCCGAAGCCCAGGCCGGTCAGGACCAGCGCCCCGGCCAGCAGCACGGGGTCCGGGTGCCGCATCGCCACGCTCAGGCCCACGGTCCCCAGCGTCATCGAGATCGCGCCGGTCCGCACCAGGCCCCGGAAGCCGAACCGGTACAGCAGCCGCCCGGCCAGCACCGAGCCCACGGTCCAGGACAGCGCCATCGGGATCAGCGCCGCCCCCGCCCACATCGGGCTGGCCCCCAGCACCCCTTGGATGAACAGCGGCAGGAAGCCCACGACCCCGAACAGCACCACCCCCATCACCACCCCGGCCACGTTGACGGTGGCCTGGACCCGGTCGCGGAACAGCTCCAGCGGCACCGTGGGCTGGGGGTGCCGGCGCTCGATGGCGAGGAAGGCGCCGAGCATGGCGACAGCGGCCAGGGCCCAGGGCCAGGCGGGGCCCGGGCGCTCGTCCGGGCGCATCAGGGCGACCATCAACGCGATCAGCCCCAGGCTCAGGGTGGCCATGCCCCCGAGGTCCAGCCTCTGGCGCCGCCGGTCGGCGGGCTCGGGCAGCAGCCACAGGATCGTCGCGGTGGCGAGGATGCCGAAGGGCAGGTTCAACAGGAAGATCGCGCGCCAGGACCCCGCCATCACCAGCGCCCCGCCGGTGGTCGGCCCCAGGATGGCCGAGAGCCCCCACACCAGCGAGAACACCCCCTGGATGCGGGTGCGCTCAGCGACGGCGTAGAGGTCGCCGAAGATGGTCATCGTCAGGGGCAGGAGGCTGCCCGCCCCCAGGCCCTGCAGGAGCCGCGCGGCGACCAGCGCCTCCATCGAGGGGGCCGCGCCGCTCAGCAGGGAGCCCATGAGGAACAGCGACACGCCGACCGCGTAGGTGCGCCGTCGGCCCCACAGGTCGGCCAGCCGGCCGTAGATCGGGATCGTGACGGTCTGGGCCAGGATGTAGGTCGTGAACACCCAGGGGTAGAGGGCCAGGCCGCCGAGGGCCTCCACGATGGAGGGCATCGCCGCCGAGACGATGGTCACCTCGATGCTGGACAGGAAGGTCCCCAGCAACAAAGCCGCAGTGATCGCCCGGCGTCGGCCGGGCGAGACGTCGAGGATGTCCTGACTCAGGTGCCGCTCACCGCTGGAGGTCCACCTGCCCGGACCGGTTCAGCTCGAGCGGGATCACGCCGAAGGGGGTGTCGACGTCCATGCTGGCGTCGAGGTCGACGGTGAGGCGGTCGCCGGTCAGCACGTCGTAGAGGGCCAGGCCGACGTCCGCGAAGTTGACCTGGATGGGCACCGAGAGGGTGCGGGTGCTGGCGCCGTCGACCTCGCCGAGCTCGTCCAGGAAGCCGCCGCCGACGTCCACCCCGGCCAGGCTCATGCGGTAGTCCATGTTGCGGAACAGCAGGTTGGAGCCGTGCTCGTTGTCGACGTCGAGCTTGAGGGCCAGCTCGGCGCCGGAGAAGCTCAGCTCCTGGAGGCGCAGGGCGTTGTACTGGATGTCCGGCTTGCGGGGGGCCGGGAAGCCGCCCTCCTCGGCGTAGGGGATGTCGATCGGGCCCCAGTCGGTGTCGAAGCCGAAGCTGCCGTTGAGGGCGAAGTCGACGTCGTCCACCCCGCGCAGGGCCTGGACCAGGTCGTAGAGGTCGGTGAACTCGAAGGCGACGGGCAGGGCCAGCTCGCTGTCGCCCTCGGCCTCCAGGGAGAGGCCCTCGGGGCTGTCGCCGGCGAGCCACTCGACCTGCTCGAAGGCCAGCGCGTAGTCGAAGCGGGCCAGGTTGATGCCGACGGGGTTGGGGTTGTGGACGTTGAAGACGAAGCGGCTCTCCACCCCGGTCCAGTCCACGTCGTCGACCGCCAACTCCTGGAAGGTGACCTGGGGCAGGTAGGGGTCGAGGCCGTCCAGCTCCTCGCAGCCCGTGCCCACGACGAGCAGCCCGCCCAGCGCCGTCATCATCCGCAAGGTCTTGATCATCGGAAGATCCCTTCGGCTGGCACCGTCGTCCAGCCCGCGATGTTCATAGTGTAGCCGGCCGCCTCGGCGTCCACCGCTGCGGTCTGCGTGTCGCGCTCACTGTCGGTGTAGACGACGGCGGTGGGGGTTTCTTCAATGACCGGGCGCACGAAGGCGTCGACGTCCTGGGTGACCGCGACGATGCGCAGGGTCTCGGGGTGGATGTGGGCGGCGATCGCGGCGTTGACCTCCTCCAGGGTGACCGCGCGGACCGCCGGGGCGAGGTCCACGAGGGGGTCGGGCGTGCCCAGGGCCTGCGCCTCGACCGCCCAGGCCAGGCGATCGCCCGGGCTCTGGCCCCACAGGCCGATGCGGGCGGCGAGGTAGGCCTTGATCTGCTCGAACTCCTCGGGCTCCAGGCCCTCGGCGACCCACTGCTCGGTCATGCGGGTGGCGAGCTTGAGGGCGAAGGGGCCGTTCTCCGGGGCGACGGGGCGCAGCCACACCGTGAAGTGGGGCTGGACGCGCAGCACGCCCGGTCGGGGAGCCTTGTACCCGGGGGCGCCGGGGAAGTGCTCGATGTAGGCGTAGTCGCCGTAGTTGAGGCCCCGCTCGCCCCGCAGGGCGCGGTAGAGGCGGCCGATGGACTCGCGGTGCTGCCCCAGCGCGGTGACGCCGACGAGCAGGGCGGCGTAGTCGGGGTGGTCGCGGGTGACGTCGAGGGGGTGGCCGAAGTGGATGCCGGTGGCCGGGGAGGGCTTCTCGACCACCAGGAGCTGGCGGTCGTCGAGGACCGGACGGGGCTTGGGCGTGGGCGCGGGCCAGGGGTCCTCGGAGAGGGCGCTGAAGGGCTCGGCCAGGGCGGCGGCGCGCTCGGGGGTGGTGGCCCCGGCGATGCCCAGGGTGGTGGCGTCCCGGGTGTAGCGGGTGTCGTAGAAGGCGCGCACGTCGTCCAGGGTCAGCGTAGGCAGCACGCCAGCGCGGCCCTGGACCGGGTGGCCGTAGGGGTGACCCTCGTGCAGCCAGGTGTCGAGCACCGTCCAGCCGAGGACCTCGTCGGAGTCCAGGATGCCCTGGGTCAGCTCGTCGAGGGCGCTGGTCCGCAGGCGCTCGAAGGCCGCGGGGTCGAAGGCGGGGGCGGTGACGATCTCGGTGAACAGGGGCAGGAAGGCGTCGAAGTCGTCGGCGAGCACCTTGGCGCGGAAGGTGACCAGCTCCTTGTCGACCAGGATGGAGACGTCGGTGCCCAGGGCGTAGAGCGCGGCGTCGAGGTCCTCGGCGCCGTAGGAGGCGGTGCCGCCCTCGCGCAGCATGCGGGCGGTGAGCCAGGCCACGCCCTCCTGTCCGACGGGATCGGCGGCGGACCCGGCCCGCACCGTGGCCTGGAGGTAGACGATCTCGCTGCCCTCGACGGACATGACCAGCGGCTCGGGCACCGCCGCGCGCTGCTCGATCGGGGAGGGGCCGGGCGGGGTGGGGCGCACCGTGCAGGCGACCAGCAGGAGGGTGAGCATCACGGGGCCTCCTCTTCCGGCTCAGCCGGCGCGGGCGGGGGTTGCTGGGTGGGGTCGAGCACGGTGACCGTGAGGCGCTCCGGCACGAAGTACGTGGTGATGACGCGCTGGACGTCCTCGACGGTGAGGGCCTCGAAGTTGGCGTAGAAGGCGTCGATGGCGTCGGGGGCGGGGTCGACGCGGGTGAAGGCACCCAGGGCGCCAGCCACCGAGGTGGGGTTGTCCAGGCCCAGGCGGGCGGCCCGCAGGGCGTGGCCCTTGGCGCGGTCGAGCACGGCGGGGTCGATGCCCTGGGCCAGAGGCTCGAGGGCGGCGAGCACCCGGGCCTCGACCTCGGCCAGGTCGGCGGGGTCGCGCAGCTCGGCGGTGACCAGGAAGAGGTGGGGGTCGACCCAGCGCCAGGAGCCGCCCCACAGCTCGTAGGTCAGGGGGTCGTCCACCACGAGGTCGCGGTAGAGCGGGGCGACGTCGGAGAGCAGCAGGTCCTCGATCAGGGACAGGGCGGCGGCGTCGGGGCTGCGGGGGTCGAAGCCGGGCACCCGCCAGCCCATGAGCAGCAGGGCGTTGGTGGGTCCGCCGTCCCAGGCGGTGTACGCGCGGCGCGGGGCCTCCTGGGGGGGCTCCGGGGGGCGCGGGGGGGGCTCGGGGCCGGCCTCCCAGGGGCCGAAGTGCTGCTCGATCAGGCTCAGGGTGGCCGCCGGGTCGATGTCCCCGGCGACGACGAGCCGCGCCTGCCCCGGGCGGTACCAGGTGTCGAAGAAGGACATCGCGAGCGCGTGCTGCTCCGGCATCGCGGCGATGTCGTCCTCTACGCCGATGGTGTCGTGGTGGTAGGGGTGGACGTCGAAGGCGGCGTTGAAGTGGGCCTCCAGGGCGACGTTCAGGGGGTCGGTGCGGCCCTTGCGGAACTCGCCGTAGACGGCGCCGGCCTCGCGGCGCACGCCGTCGGGGGTCAGCGCGAGGTTGCGGAAGCGGTCGGCCTCCAGGGCGATCAGGTCCGGCAGGGCCGAGGGGGGGATCACCGCGTGGTAGACGGTCTCGTCGGTCCAGGTCCAGGCGTTGTCGCTGACCCCGAGCAGGTTGAGGGCGGCCTGGCGCTGCTCCCGGGTCATCGTGGTGGTGTCGTGGAACATCAGATGTTCGAAGAAGTGCGCGAAACCAGTGGTTCCAGGCTCGGTCTCGTCGCCGCTTCCCACGGCCATGCGGAGCTGCCAGGAGACGACCCCCGGGCTGTCCATCGGGGCCAGGTAGACCTGCAGCCCGTTGTCGAGGGTGTGGACCTGGACCTCGGTGGGCAGGGTGCCCGCCGACACGGGGGGGCTGTGGGCGAAGGCGCTGAGGACGAGGGCGCCGATGACGGGCGCCAGATGGTCACGAAAGGCCAACAGCAAGCTCCTGTTCGGGTCGAAAACGTGGTAGCATCGGCCGGGTCGATTCCCAAGTCAAGGAGGCAGCATGCAGCTTCAGGAGCGGACCGGAGCGACGACGAGGCGCGAAGAGCCTATCGCTGACATCGGAGTCCTGCACGCGGAGCTCAGCCAGGTTCACAGCCGCGTCCTCTACCGGCGACTCCGCCGGCCTCCCGCCGCGACGGTGGACGGGGAGCCCGCCATGCCCGAGTCCACCCTGTGGCGCATCTACCTTGAGCTGGAGCGCCGCGGCGATCCGGAGGCCGCGGCCAACTTCATCCAGTCCCTGCGCTCGCTGCACCGGCGCCGGGGCCTCAAGCAGGCCGAGCTGCCCACCACCGATCCCGACCCCGACGAGCACCGGCTCGCGGACGACCCCTTCCTGGGGGAGCTGTGGAAGGCGTACAAGCGCTGCATCCAGCAGAGCCGGACCGGGCCGGCGGGGCAGCTGCTGCGGGACATCGAGGTTCAGCTGCTGGGGTGACGCTTCGGGCGTCGGCTAACGCTTCTTGCCCAGGTCGTAGTACCGCAGCCCCGGGCCCGACCCCACCTCGGGGCCCTCGGGCTCGACCACGCCCAGGCTGCGGGTGGGCTCGGTGGTAAAGCCGCCCGCGAAGGGCTGGGGGGTGGGGCGCGGCGTGGGGTCGGGCAGCAGGCCCTGACGGAGCTGCTGGGTGAGGTAGTCGACGTGGGCGTTGGCCAGCCGCAGGTGCGCGGCGAGGGCCTCGATGATGCCGCGGCGGAAGGCGCGGACCTCGTACAGCTCGATGTCGTCGCTGACCAGGAGCATGTAGCCCGGCAGCGTGAACAGCCAGGTGGGCTCGGCGGCGATGCAGGTGGCCGAGCGGGGGGCGCCGTCGACCATCGACACGACCCCGAAGACACCGCCCTCGCGCAGCCGGGCCACCCGCTCGTGGGTGCGCTCGCTGGCCGCCCGGTAGACGTCGACCTCGCCGGAGGCGACCATGAAGCCGTCGCCGCCCTGCTCGCCCTCAGCGATGATGCGCTCCCCGGCGCCGCAGAAGCGGGGGCTCAGGCGCCGGGAGATGCCCTCCACCGCGCGGGGGTCCAGCTCGCGGAAGGCTGGCGCCTGGCGCAGCATGGTCAGGGCGTTGGGCGGCGGCGTGGTGGGCTTGCGGGAGCCCCCGAACACCGAGGACATGCGGCTCCACAGCCCCTGGCCGCTGGAGCCCGGCAGCGGCTGCCCCGCCGCCATGTGCCCGATCTGGGCGTTGGTCATGCGCAGGCGCCGCGCCATCGTGCGCAGGGCGTACTCCTCGAACAGGTCGATGATCTGGCTGCGCTTGCGGCGCAGGTGCTGCATGCCCGACTGCTCGAGGATGAGGATCTTGCAGTTGCTGAGGGTGGTGACCGTGGCCGCCCGCCGGTCGAGCACCCCGAACAGCGCCATCTCCCCCACGATCTCGCCGCGCCCCAGGCGCGCGACCTCGGTGCGGCTCTGCCCCACTCCCACCAGCAGCTCGCCCTCCAGCACGATGAACATCGAGCGGTCGGACTCCCCCTCCTGCATCAGCACCTGACCCGGCCCCACCTCGCAGGGCATCAGGACGGTGAGGGCCTCGTCGAGCTTGACCCGGGAGAGGTGGCGGAAGATGGGGAGGCGGTGGATATCGGCAGGATCGAACATCCGCTCATCCTCCTGCGGGGTGGGGCAGCGCTGCGACGGCCCAGGCTCGGGCCTGCGCCGCCATCTGCTCACGCTGGAGCTGGTTGTAGTGGGCCGCGTCCATAACCGAGTAGAACAGCGCTCCGCACGCCGCAGACGCTCCGGCGATCGAGATGATCTGCATGGTGCCCTCGCGCTCGAAGTCCTCGGCCTCGGCGGCCCGATTGGCCGCCACGCCGGACCCGATGGCGACACCGAGCCCCGCGACCTGGATGCCCCCGGACACCACGCCGCGGGGCACCCGGTGCTGGATGAACTGCGGCGCCCCAAGCGGCAGGATCAAGGTCCACCCAGGCTGCTCCTGCGCGACGGCGGGCGACGACAGCATCAGCGCCAGTGTCAGGAACAACGGGTCTTCCTTGGGTCGGAGCGCTCGATCCGGGGGGAGCCCCCTGGGTCGTGGGCGCTCGGGATCAGCGTTGAGGGACGGCCTTCAACCGGGCCTTGCCATCCTCGACCGTAACCCGGAACTTCACGGAGTTGCACTTATAGGTGCTTTTGATGGTCCTGACCTGGGTTCGGAGCGCCTTCTTGACGGAGTCGAACTCGAGGTCCGTGCTCTGGCCGCATTTGCGACGAGCTTCAATGTAGTGCTCGTAGATCTGACGGAACGCGGCGTCTTCGCGCTCGCGCTTCTTGCGGGCGTCGTCCAGCTGGAGCGCCCGCTCGGCGCCCGCCAGGTCATCCCTGGCGCGCTTCTGTTCGGTGAGGTCTGCGCGGAACTTGAACTTGGGGTGCTCGCCCCGCTCGATGAGGTTCATGTTCCGGTTGAGGTACAGATCGAGGGTGTTGTAGCGGGCGCGCAGGGTGCGCATCCGGAACTTCTGGGAGGTGGCCATGATCGGGACCTGGATGAGGTCGCGCACGGTGCGCCGCAGGGCCTCACGGTCCCGGAGGGGCTCCACCTTGTCGATGCCCGAGAAGTACTTCTCATAGGCTATCTTCAAGAGGAACATCTCGCGCTCGAAGTCATCGAGGCGCTGCTCCAGGACGCGATCGACTTTCTCCTTGCGCGCCATCGGCTCTCCACCAACTCCAGCTTACCATCATGGCGTGCCCGTCGCTCCAAGGACGCGCTATGCTTGATGCGGTGAAGGAATCCGGTGTCCGCGTCCTGGTGGTCGACGACGAGCTTGAGATCGTCGAGCTGCTGGGTGAATACCTCCGCGCGCGGGGGCTCGAGGTCCACGTCGCGGCCGACGGCGAGGCCGCGCTGAGCCTCCTTGAGCAGCGCCGGGTGGACGCCGTGATCACCGATCTGCGCATGCCGGGCATCGACGGCCTTGAGCTGCTGCGCCACCTGCGCGAGCGGGGTGAGCCCATCGCCGTCCTGTTGATGACCGGGTACGGCTCGATCGACTCCGCGGTGGCTGCCCTCAAGCAAGGGGCCCAGGACTACATCCTCAAGCCCTTCCGCCTGCGCAAGGTCCACGGGGCGCTGCTGCGGGCCGTCGAGCAGGTGCGCAAGGAGCGGGAGACCATCCAGCTCCGCGGCGTGCTGCGCGTCTATGACGCCGCCGCCGAGATCAGCGCCGACACCCTCCCGACGCTCTACCAGCAGGTCTGCAACGAGGCCCAGCGTGAGTACAACGGCGCCGGGGTGCTGCTCGCGTTCCACGAGCCCGCGATCAAGCGCTGGGTGGAGGTCGTGTGTGAGGGCGTCGAGCCGTTCGCGCGGCTGGACCTCGACGGCCTGGGGGCCTCGGTGCAGGCTGGCGGCCCCCCTGATCCGGCGGGGTGGTGGTTCGGGCCGCCGGGCGCAGCCCTCATCGCCGCGCCGATCCGGGTGCGACGGCAGGCCGAGTCGCCGCCGGAGATCGCCGGAGTGCTCGCCCTCGCCGGCACCGAGGCGGCGGGGCCCGGCGTGGCGGCGGGCCTGCGGGTCTACGCCGCGGCGCTCGGCGACGCCCTGAGCTGCCAGCTCCTCTCCGCCCGGCTGCTCGCGGGCGACACCAGCTCGGACCTGGCCTTCGGCGTGGGCTCCTCCCCCAGCGAGCACCGCCAGCGGGTCATGGAGCTGATCGGCCCGGCGATGCAGACGATGTCCTTCTCCCGGCAGGACCGGGTGGCCATCGACTACGCGCTCTTCGCCTGGTCCAGCGGGGTCTCGCTGCGCCGGATCATGCGCGAGCCCCTGGCCATCGCCCCGCGCCTGGAGCCCGAGCAGGCCGAGCACGCCGCCCAGGTGCTGCTGGCCATCCCCGAGCGCTACGGCGGCATGGGCGCGCCCAAGGGGCTCTCCGGGCGGGAGATCCCGCTGCCGTCGTGCCTGCTGGCCATCGCGGGGTGGTGGGATCGGGTGACCCGCGCCAGCGCCTGGCTGCCGGCGCTCAGCATCGACGAGGCCCGCGTCCAGCTCGAGGCCGACGCCGGGCAGCGCTTCCACCCCCAGGTGGCCTCGGTGTTCCTGCGCGCGGTCCACCCGGCGATGCGCTCGGCGGACACCCTGCCCCCGGACGACGACCTCGTCACCGCCGACGACATCCTCTCGCGGGGCCACTGGCTCGACGATCGACAGTAGGCGCATTTTTTTCTGAAGGACGCGCGCGCGGGGGGGTAGCAGGAGACGAACCACCGGAGCAACGCCGTGTCCGTCGTCCTTCGATCCTCGCTCTTCCTGTCCCTCGTCCTGCCCGCCTGCCAGCCCGCTGGCGCGCCCGAGCCGCCGCCCGAGCCCCTGGAGATCCGCACCTACACCGTGCCGGTCGACCGCGCCGACGAGACCGCGCACATGCTCCATCAGCTCCTGGGGAGCCGGGACCCCGCGCTGGGCTCGGTGTCCGCTGGCGCGGGGGGGGAGCTGGCGGTCGTGGCCCCGGAGCGCCTGCACGAGGGCGTCGAGGCGCTGGTCCAGCGGGTCAACCAGAGCGCGCCGGCCGACGCGGGCCGGGGCGTGGCCTTGAGCTACTGGCTGGTGGTGGGGGAGCCCGCCGAGGAGCCCGCCTGGCCCACCCGCCTGCACACGGTTGCGCCCGCGCTGGAGGCCATCATCGCGATCGACGGGGCCCAGGCGTTCACCCTGGTCGAGCGGCTGTCGATGCGCTCCGGGGACGGGGTCCACAGCGAGGCCCGCTCGGGCCTGCTGCGCGTCAGCCAGCGCGCCGTGGTGCTCCCCGGGGGGGAGGAGCTGACCGCCGAGCTGGGCCTGGAGCTGGACGGCACCCGGGACGCCCGCAGCACCAACCTGGACACCCGGGTGCGCCTGCGCCCCGGTCAGACCCTGGTGCTGGGCGCCGTCGGCTATGACCCCCTGGACGCGGGGGACGAGGCCCCGGGCCGCACCCTGTACTACCTCGTCCGCGGCGAGATCGAGGCCCTCACCGAGCGATGACCGCTGGGGCGCCCGGGCTCGACCGGGCCGCCCTCGAGGCGCTCTACGTCCGGCTGGAGCGGCCGATGGTCAACGTCGTGCTGCGCTGGACCTGGGAGCCCGAGGAGGCCCAGGAGATCGTTCAGGAGGCCTTCCTGCGCGTGTGGCGCATGCGCGTGCGGGTCCGCCCGGACACCGTGGAGGCCCTGCTCTGGCGGGTGGCCCTGAACCTGGCGTCCAAGCGCAGGCGGTGGCGCGCGGTGCGCAGCTTCTTCACCCTGGCCGGGCTGTCCGCGGGGGAGCCGTCGCCGGGGGAGCGCCTGGACGACGCGGGCCGGGCGCGTCGGGTGCGCGCGGCGGTGGAGGCGCTGCCGGAGCGACAGCGCCAGGTGGTGATGCTCAGCGCGTTCTCGGGCTTGAGCTACAAGGAGATCGGCGACATCCTGGGGGTGCCCGAGGGCACGGTGGCCTCCCGGCGCCACCACGCCCTCGCGCGCCTCCGGGCCGCCTTGGAGGACGGCCGTGTCTGACCCGCTTCGCGATGTCTTCATCGAGCACGAGCCGCCTCCGGGGGGCCTCGCGCGGCTGCGGGAGCGCCTGGACGCGCCCCGGGCGCCGCGCCTCGCCCTGGGCTTCGCGGTGGCGGTGGCGGCGGCGCTGCTGGTGACCCTGCGCACGCCGCCCGCGCCGGAGCTCTCCCCGCCCGAGCCCCCCGCCGAGCCGGTCACCCTGGCGGCGGACGCGGGGCGGGTGGCGCTCCAGCGGGTCGAGACCGGGGACGCGCAGGTCATCTACTACCGGGTCGGGCGGGTGCCCTGACCGTCCAGCCCGATCGACTCGGTGGGACAGGCGTCGGCGGCCTCGCGCACGGCCGCCCAGCCCTCGGGGGTGGTGGGCTGGCGGTAGCAGATGTCGTGGTCCTCGTCGTCGGACATGCGGAAGTGCTCCGGGGCGAGGTCCGCGCACATCGAGCAGATGATGCAGGAGTCGTCGATGTAGACGGGTCCGGGGACGTTGTCGTGCCAGCGGGCGGCGGGATCAGCCATGAGGGGCTCCTCGGGTTGGGGTTCCCTCTCAGCTTGCTGCTGGACGTTCGGGAAATCACCAGATAGTTCGTTTGTGAACAACTGGTTCGCGAGCCCATGACCGCGTCGTTCGACCTGCCCCACATCGCCTTCTACGGCCGCGTCGCGGACGAGGCCCTGGCCATGTTCGACCTGGACTGGGCCGCGCTCGCGGGCAAGCGGGTGCTGGACTGCCCCACCGGCCCCTCGTCCCTGGTGGCCGAGGCCCACGCCCGGGGGGTGGACATGGTCGGCTGCGACCCCATCTACGCCGAGGGCGTCGACGCGCTGCGGGCGCGGGGCCTGGCGGACATCGAGGTGGTGGTCGCCCGGGTCGAGGCCCACCGGGAGAAGTGGGACTGGGCCCACTACGGCGACCTGGAGGCCCTGCGCCGCAAGCGGGCGGCGGCGCTGGAGCGCTTCCTGGCGGACCTCGCGGCGGGGCTGCCCACCGGTCGCTACGTCACCGCCGCGCTGCCCCACCTGCCGTTCCCCGACGGCCACTTCGACCTCGTCCTGAACGGGCACCTGCTGTTCAGCTACAGCGCGCGCTTCTCCGATACGTTCCTCCTGGACAGCCTGCGGGAGCTGGTGCGGGTCAGCGCGGGCGAGGTGCGGGTGTATCCCATCCAGCCCTTCCACCTGCCGGCGTATGTGCGCGACCCCCGGTTCGGGCAGCTCCAGGCGGCGCTGGAGGCCGAGGGGGTGCATTGGCAGGTGCGCAAGGTGCCCTTCCAGGCCCAGAAGGGCACCGACGAGATGCTGGTGCTTCGTGGACCCTGACCGCCTCTCCGCGCACCTGAGCCGCAACCTGCGCCTGCTGCGAGAGGCGCGGGGGCTCACCCAGCAGGAGCTTGCCCAGGCCTCGGGGGTGCCCCGGCCCACCCTCGCCCGGCTGGAGTGCGGCTCCCCCAACCCCACCCTGTCGGTGATGGCCCGGGTGGCGGGCGCGCTGGGGGTCACCCTGGAGGAGCTGGTCAGCCCGCCCAAGACCTTCGGACGCCACTACCGGGTCGATGAGCTGCCGATTCGCCACAGGCCCGGGGTGGCGCTGCGGGCGGTCGTGCCGGACGCCGTGCCCGGCCTCACGGTGGAGCGCATGGCCTTCGCGCCCGGCGCGCGGCTGACCGGCGCGCCCCACAGCCCGGGGACGCGGGAGTACCTCATCTGCGAGACCGGGCAGCTCGCCCTGCGCACGGCGGCGGACCGCTGGGTGCTGGAGCCGGGGGACGTCATCGTCTACCGGGGCGACCAGCCCCACGCCTACACCAACGTCGGCAAGGGCGAGGCGGTGGCCTACACCATCGTGGTGCCGGGGGCGGTGGGGGTGCCGGTCTGAGGGTCAGAACATCGCGAGCTGGGCGCCCTCCACGGGGCGCCTGCGGCGGGGGGCCTCGGCGCGGGCGGCCTCCCAGACCGCAGGGCTCAGGTCGGCCAGGAAGGGGGAGGGGGCGCGCTCCCGGACCTCGCCGCGCCACAGCCGGCGCTTCGCGTGGCTCAGGAACAGGCGCTCCTTCGCCCGGGTGAGCCCGACGTAGAACAGGCGGCGCTCCTCCTCGAGCTGGTCGGGGTCGACGGCGCCGCCGAAGGACAGGGGCAAGAGCCCCGCCTCGCAGCCGGCGATGAAGACCGCCTTGAACTCCAGGCCCTTGGAGGCGTGCAGGGTCAGGAGGGAGACCCGGTGGGCGCGGGGGTCCCACAGGTCGACGGCGGTGCTCAGGGCCACCCGGCTGCGCAGCTCGGGCAGGTCCTGGGAGGCCTCGGCCAGGGGGCGCAGCAGCTCCAGGCCCTGCTGGAGGACGAAGCCGTCGACGTCGAGGTCGCGCGCGGCGCTCTGCAAGGAGGCCCAGGACATCGGGCCCGTGGGGGAGAGGGCGCTCAGGATCGCGGCCACGCCGGGGTGATCGCCGAGGGTGTCGTGGCTGCGCTGCTGGAAGGGCACGCCGCTGCGGGAGAGGGCCTCGCGCAGGGGCTCGGCCTGGGCCTCGCTGCGGATGAGCACCGCGACGTCGTCGAAGGACAGGCCGTGGGCGTCGCCGGAGGCCACCCGGCCGCTGTCCACCGAGAAGTAGTCGTAGCCGCCCATCAGCTTCTCGATCTGGTGGACGATGAACTCGGCCTCGGCGCGCTCGGTGGGGGCCTCGTGGACCACGAGGCGCAGGCCGTGGGGGGCCATCGCGGTGAGGTCCCGGGGGTGGGGGTCGCCGGCCTCGATGAGCTGTTTGGCTGCGGTGACGATCTTCTGGCCGCAGCGGTAGTTGCGCCCCAGGTGGAAGCGGACGGCGGCGGGGCGGTCGCGGGTGAAGGCGTCGAAGAAGCGCCGGTCGCTGCCCCGGAAGCCGTAGATGGCCTGGTCGGGGTCGCCGATGGCGAACAGCTCGGCGTCCGGGGGGCAGAGCAGGGTGAGCAGGCGGGCCTGGGGGGCGTTGATGTCCTGCAGCTCGTCCACCGCGACGTGGGGCCAGCGGGCCTGGAGGGCGGCGCGCAGCGCGTCGTCGCGGGCGAGCAGGTCCACCAGCCGGGCGACGAGGTCGTCGAAGTCCAGCAGGTGGTGGGCGTCGAGCACCGCGCGGTAGACCGCCCAGGGCTCGGCCAGCTTGCCGAAGTCGCCGGTGAGGCGGGCCATCGACAGGCGGCGCAGCAGGCGGCGGGCGCGGGGGAGCGGCGCGTCCAGAGCCTCGGCCAGCAGGGCGGCGCGCTCGGCCTCGTCGGCCACCCGCACGTCCTCGGGCAGCCCCGCAGCCTCCCGATGCTCGGCGAGGAGCTGCAGGCCGAGGCCGTGGAAGGTCGTCACCATCGGCTTCTCGGAGGCGTCGGCCATCAAGGCGTCGAGGCGCTCGGCCATCTCCTCGGCGGCCCGGCGGGTGAAGGTGATGGCCAGGCAGGCCGAGGCGGGGACCCCCTGCTCCCGGACGAGCCAGGCCAGGCGGTGGGTCAGGGTGCGGGTCTTGCCGGAGCCGGGGCCGGCGACGACCAGGGCGGGGCCGCCCCGGTGGCCCGCGGCGGCGCGCTGGTCGGGGTCGAGGCCGGCGAGCAGGCCCTCTCCGGCGGGGAAGGGGGCGGGCGCGGGGCCGAGCACGAGGGGCTGCGGCGCGCTGGGGGTCGGGACGGGGGCCTGGGGCAGCGGAGCGGGCTCGGGGGCGGCGGGCAGGGCGGCGAAGAGGGCCGCCTGGGCGCCGATGCGGTCCAGCTCCCCCTCCTCGAAGAGGTGGATGCGGCCGTACTCCCCGTCGAAGCCCGGGTCCCGGATGACCTCCCCCGCGCGCAGGCGCTCCAGGGCGAGGGCGAGCACCGGGGCCCCGGCGCGGCAAACGTCCTCCAAGGGGACGCGCTCCAGGATGTCCAGCTCGGGGCCGAGCTGCTCCAGCAGGCGCAGGTGGTCCTCGGCGACCCGCTTGCTGTTGGGGCCGACCTTGTGGATCTCGGCGATCATCTCGGGCAGTGGGACGAGGCTGTGCACCTCCCCGGCGGTGGACGGGGGCGGGGCGCCGACGGGGCGGTCGGCGAGGTCCTCGATGCGGTGCATGGTGCCGACGGTCAGGGGGCGCAGGCAGGCGGGGCAGAGGCCGTCGGCGTCGCGGGTCTGGCCGGGCCGCAGGCGCACGTCGCACTTGCGGTGGCCGTCGAGGTGGTACTTGCCCTCCTCGGGGAAGAACTCGACAGTGCCGACGTAGCCCCGGCCGGTCCGCAGGGCCTCCAGGATGGCGGGCCAGGACAGCTCGGTGTCGTAGAGGGTGGCCTCGCGGGCCAGCTTGGACGGGGAGTGGGCGTCGGAGTGGCTGACCAGGCGGAAGCGGTCCAGGTGGCTGATGCGCCAGTTCATCGCCGGGTCGCTGGACAGCCCGGTCTCGATGGCGAAGATGTGGTCGGCCAGGTCGCCGTAGCAGTCGTCGATGGAGTCGAAGCCGGACTTCGAGCCCAGGGCGGCGAACCAGGGGGTCCAGACGTGGGCGGGGATGAGGGCGCAGCCCTCGCCGGCCTCCAGGGTGATCTCCAGCAGGTCCCGGGAGTCGAGGCCGAGGATGGGCCGCCCGTCGCTGGCGAGGTTCCCGATGCGGGACAGCGCCGCGATGATCCGGTCGGCGCGCTCGAAGTCGGGGGCGTAGACGCAGTGGTGGACCTTGCGGGTCTTCTCGCCCTTCTTGTAGATGGTGGAGATCTCCACCTGGAGCAGGAAGCGCACGTCCCCGTGGCAGGACGGGGGCAGCCGTCGCGCCAGGTCCCGCTCCAGGTCGGGCCGCAGGCGCCAGAGGCCGGGCTCGGCGGCGACGAGCTTCTCCTCCAGCTCGGCGCGCCAGGCGGGGTGGGTGAAGTCCCCGGTGCCGATGACGGTCAGGCCCTTGCGGCGCCCCCACAGGGCCATGTGTTCGAGGTCGAGCTGCTTGGAGGTGGCGCGGGAGTGCTTGGAGTGGACGTGGAGATCGGCGTAGTAGCGCATGCCCCACGCTATACCCGGTCAGAAACTGTCCGCAACACCTACTCGATGAGGACCGGATCGACCCCATGCATCGGCCCGCCGAAGAACAGATCCCGGTAGCCGTAGACGAACGAGCCCCGGCGCGTCGTGCTGGTGCGGAAGGAGCTGGTGGTCGTGCTGCCCCCCAGCCACCAGCCGTAGGGGGAGACCTGCCACACGTCGGCGAAGGAGAAGCTCAGGCCGGACGGCATGAGGGCGGAGGTGGTCTGGATGGGGCAGCCCGAGCTGATGGAGACGGCGGACCAGTTGGGGGTGGCGATGCCGCTGCTCCGGGACCGCCAGGGGGCGGCGGGGAACGCCCAGGCGCAGGTGGCGGTGCTGCCGCTGATGGTGCTGACCTGCGCGGTGCCGGTGAAGGAGTACAGCGCGCCGCTGCGCCAGCTCACCGGCGCCTGGCCGATGTAGCTGACGTGGGTGTGGACCCGGTAGCGGCCCGTGCCGGCGGTGTTGGTGACCCGCATGCAGGCGCCGGTGCCCCAGCAGTCGTCGTCGTCGCAGTCGGTGAGGCCGTCGTTGTCGCTGTCCAGGCCGTCGGTGCAGTCCTGCTCGACGCAGCGAGGGTTGGTGGCGCAGCCGGCGTCCTCGCAGTCGGTGAGGCCGTTGCCGTCGTTGTCGACGCCGTCGGTGCAGTCCTGCTCGACGCAGGAGGCGGCGCAGTCGGGGTCGTCGCAGTCGGTGAGGCCGTCGCCGTCGTCGTCGCGGCCGTCATCGCAGCGGGACTCGGGGCACTGGAAGCGGCAGTCGCCGTCCTCGCAGTCGGTGAGGCCGTCCTGGTCCTGGTCGATGCCGTCGCTGCACTCGGTCTCCGGGCACCGGGTGACGCAGTCGGCGTCGTCGCAGTCGATGTCCCCGTCGCAGTCCCCGTCGATGAAGTCGTCGCAGGTCTCGGGGGCGTCCGGGTAGACCAGCGGGTCGCCGTCGTCGCAGTCGCCGTCCTCCATCACGTAGCCGGAGGTGTCCGGGCAGACCTGGGCGGGGTCGTCGCCCCAGCCGTCGCCGTCGGCGTCCTCGAACAGGTCGACGAGCAGACCCTCGTCCACGCGGCCGTCGCAGTCCCGGTCCAGGCCGTCGCACACCTCCTCGGCGTCGGGGTGGATGGTGGGGTCGCCGTCGTCACAGTCGCCGCCCTGGTCCACGAGGCCGTCGTCGTCAGGGCAGGCGCGCAGGGAGGGGCCGCCCCAGGTGTCCCCGTCGGCGTCGACCCAGCGCTCGACGTCCACGCCCTCGTCGGCGACGTCGTCGCAGTCCTGGTCGAGCCGGTCACAGACCTCGGCGGCGTCGGGGTGGATCTCGGGGTCGGCGTCGTCGCAGTCGCCGTCCACCAGCGCCCAGCCCTCGGCGTCGGGGCAGACCGGCTCGAAGGGGCCGTCGCCCCAGCCGTCGCCGTCGCCGTCGGGGGCGCGATCCTCGGTCAGGCCCTCGTCGATCCGGCCGTCGCCGTCGTCATCGGCGCCGTCGCAGAGGGCCTCGGGCTCCGGCGCGGGACCGGTGTCGTCGCCCTTGGACGTGCAGGCGCCCAGGAGCGCGACAGAGACGATGAGCAGGCGCATTCCGACCTCCAGGGGGCACACCCTATCGTGGGCAGGCCGGGGTCGACGGGGCGGGTGGCCGTCACCGGACCTTTGCACATGAAATACAGGGCGTTCTCCCGGGATATTGAAGAATGAAACAGAACAGGGGCGTTCGAGCGCTGGGAGGACACCTGTCAGCGGGATAGCAGGCCCTCCCATCAGGAGGACCGGATGTGCGGCTTCGTCGGGATGATCGCCCATGAGCCGGTGGCCGGGCAGCTGCTGCTCGCGCTCCAGGCCATCCAGCACCGCGGACAGGACGCCGCCGGCGTGGCCACGCGCGAGGGCGGGCGCTTCAACATGGTCAAGGATCTTGGCCTGATCGCCCAGGCGGTGCCCACGGGCGCGCTGCGGCACCTGGGTGGGCGCTCCGGGATCGCCCACGTCCGCTACCCGACCGCCGGCGAGATCTCGACCCGCGAGGACGCCCAGCCCTTCATGACCCGCTTTCCGGGCATCATCCTGGCCCACAACGGCAACGTGACCAACGTGCCCGAGCTGATCGAGGACCTGCGCAGCGAGGGCCACCACGTCCTGTCGCGCTGCGACGCCGAGCCGCTCTTGCTGGTGCTCGCCCAGGAGCTGATCCGGCGGCGCCCTTCCCGGCACACCACCAAGGATCTGGTCGAGGCGGTGGCGGCGGTGTTCCGCCGGGTGCGGGGGGCCTACTCGGTGGTCGCGATCCTGGAGATCGACGGTCAGGAGACCCTGGTGGCCTTCCGCGACCCCCACGGGGTGCGGCCGGGGGTGTACGGGCATGACGGCCAGGGCGCCTGGATGGCGGCCAGCGAGTCGGTGGCCCTGGACGTGGCCGGGTTCACCCGCATGGGGGACCTGCCGCCCGGCGAGGTGCTGCTGCTGCGCCGGGGCGAGGAGCCGGTGCGGCTGGCGGTCCAGCGGCCCACGCCCCGCCCCTGTGTGTTCGAGCGCATCTACTTCGCCCGCCCCGACAGCGTCATGGAGGACGGCCGGGTCAACCGCACCCGGTGGCGCCTGGGGCGGCAGCTCGCGGTGGAGTGGGCCCGGAAGGGCCTCAGCGCCGACATCATCGTGCCCATCCCCGACACCTCCCGGCCGGCGGCCTGGGCGATGGCCGAGGCGCTGAAGATCAAGCACCGCGAGGGCTTCATCAAGAACCGCTACACCGGCCGCACCTTCATCATGCCCGACCAGAAGGCCCGCCAGGCCACCCTGCGCCTCAAGCTCAACCCCATCCGGGAGTTCTTCGAGGGGCAGCGGGTCATCCTGGTGGACGACAGCATCGTGCGCGGCACCACCATGCGCCGCATCGTCTCGATGGTGCGGGAGCTGAACCCCCTCGCCCTGCACGTCGCGATCATCTCCCCGGCGGTGCGGCACCCCTGCTTCTACGGCATCGACATGCCCTCCCAGGAGGAGCTGGCGGCGGCGGCCTACCCCCTGGAGAAGGTCGAGGAGGCCATGGCCCGGCGCCTGGGGGCCGACTCGGTCACCTACCTCTCCGACGAGAGCCTGCGCGCGGTGGCCGGGGAGGGCATCTGCGCGGCCTGCTTCGACGGGGACTACGTGGTCCCGGTCTCCGAGGCCGAGCGGGAGGCGATCCGGTGGGAGCGGCGGGGTCGGGGTCGTTAGCCCTTGAACACCCGGTACAGCCACCCGAACGCCGGCAGCAGCACCACCGCCCCCAGCCCCAGCGCCGCCAGCACCGGGCGCAGCACCACCTCGGGGGCGGCGGCCTGGGCGAAGGTGAGGTCCGGGGCGATGAGGAAGGGCCACTGGGCCAGCCCGAAGCCGCCGATGACCGCCACCACCTGCGCGCCCACCAGCCAGCGGGCCTGGCGGTAGCGCGCGGTCCACAGGGCCCACACCCCCGCGACGCCGACGCTCGCGGTGGCGACCTGGAAGGGCAGGGCCCAGGGCGCGCCGGTCAGCGCGGCGTGGAGGTGGGGGGCGCCGTCCTCGGCCAGCAGCAGGGTGAGCCAGGCCAGCCCGGCCACCGCCGCCGCGCTGCCCAGGGCCCTCCGCCGCAGGTCATGCTGCAATGCAACATCGCCGGTCTCCACGGTGAGCCAGGTCGCGGCGAGCATCGCGCACATCGCCAGCACGAAGGCGCCCAGGGCGAAGGGGAAGGGGGCCCACCACTCCGAGACGAAGTCGGTCTGCGCCACCCCGTCCACCAGGGTCATGCGCCCGCTGGCCACCGCGCCCAGCACCACCCCCAACATCACCGGGGTCACCGCGCTGCTGATCGCGAACACCAGCCGCCAGCCGCCGGTCGCGGTGTCCTTGTGGGCGGGGTCGTAGGCCCGGAACACGAAGGCGGCGCCCCGCAGCACGATGCCGATGAGCATGAGGGTCAGCGGCACATGCAGCGCGGTGCTGATGGCCGCGAAGGCCGACGGGAAGCACACGAACAGCAGCACCACCACCAGGATGAGCCAGACGTGGTTCGCCTCCCAGATGGGCGCGATGGCGCTGGCCACCAGCCGGCGCTGCTCCAGCTTGCGGGGGCCGGTCGCCAGCAGGTCCCAGACCCCGCCGCCGAAGTCCGCGCCGCCGGTGAGGGTGTAGATCACCAGCGCGGCCCACATCACCAATGCGACGAGCAGCTCAAGCGGCGGCATCGTCGGCCTCCACCGGCGCGGTGAACACGATGCGGCGCAGCAGCCCGATGACCGTGACGCCCAGCACCCCATACAGCGCTGAGAACGCGGTGAACGGCAGGATGAGGTGCGGCATCGGCGTGACCGCGTCGGCGGTGCGCAGCAGCCCACGCACGATCCAGGGCTGGCGCCCGACCTCGGTGACCACCCAGCCGGCCTCCAGGGCGACCAGCCCCAGCGGCCCGCTGAGCACCACCAGCTTGAGGTACCAGGGGTCCAGCGGCGGCCCCCGGCGTCGCCAGGCCAGCCCGGCGCCCAGGGCCGAGACCGCCATCAGGACCGTGCCCGCCCCCACCATGAGCTGGAAGGCGACGTGGGTGACCGCGACCGGGGGCCGCTCCTCGGGGGGCCACTCCGTGAGGCCCCGGACCTCGGCCTGGGGGTCCATGAAGCCCAGGATGCTGAGCATGTAGGGCAGCTTGATGGCCCAGCGGGTCTCCTCGGCGGCCTCGTCGGGCCAGCCGCCGACGTGCAGGGGCGCGCCGGACAGGGTCTCCCAGTGGCCCTCCATCGCGGCGAGCTTGAGGGGCTGCTCGTGGGCGACGTGCTCGGCGGAGGCGTGGCCGGAGAGGGGCTGGACCAGGGCGGCGGCCCCGCCCACGGCCAGCGCGACGGCGAACGCCCGGCGGTCGAAGGCGCTCTGCGGCGTCTTCAGCAGGCGCCAGGCGTGGATGGCGGCGACCGCGAAGCCCACGGTCACGAAGGCCGCCAGCACCATGTGCACCGCCTGGGTGGGGAAGGAGGAGGCCAGGAAGGCGGCGTAGGGGTCGATGCTGTGCAGGCCGGTCTCCAGGTCGCCCTCGAAGCCGGCGGGGGTGTTCATCCAGGCGTTCGCCGAGACCACGAACACCGCCGAGGCCACCCCGCTGCACAGCACGCCCACCCCGGCGGCCAGGTGCAGGCGCTCGCCCACGCGCTCCCAGCCGTAGAGGTAGATGCCCAGGAAGATGGCCTCGAAGAAGAAGGCGAAGCCCTCCAGCGAGAAGGGCAGGCCGATGAGCGGCCCGGCCTCGGCCATGAACGAGGGCCACAACAGCCCCAGCTCGAACGACAGCACCGTGCCGCTGACCGCGCCCACCGCGAAGAGCACGGCGGTGCCCTTGGACCAGCGCTTCGCGAGGTCCAGCCAGCCCGCCTCCCGGGTGCGCAGCCACATGGCCTCGGCCGCCACCATCAACAGCGGCATCGCCATGCCCACCACCGCGAAGAGGATGTGGAAGGCCAGGGACATCGCCATCTGCGCGCGCGCGGCCAGGAGGTCGGTCATGGTCCACCGCTCATGAGGGAACGTAATCGGTCGGTAAAGCCGATGCTGACGCCCTCGGTCGCCGACGCCCGCCCCCGCGCGGGTGACCCGCTACGATCCCGACCCCATCGACCTCACGGAAGACCGCTCATCGCATCCCCAGCGCCCGCATGCGCAGCCGCAGCCCGTGGGGCGAGACCTCCAGCGCCTGGGCGGCGGTGTCGAGGTCGCCGTCGGTGGCGTTGACCGCGCTCAGGATGGTCTCGACGTCGAGGTCTCCGGCGAGGTTCAGGCCGGGCTGGGCGCGGATGAAGTCCGAGAGGGTGTTCTTGGCGACGCCCAGCTCGGTGGCGGTGCGGGTGACGTTGTACTGGTTGCGCCGGAGCGAGGCGCGGACCCGGTCCTCGGTCAGCGCCAGGGGGTCGACCAGCTCGTCGGGGGTGGGGTCGTGGTCCACAGAGGGCGGCGGCGGCAGGCTGGGGGAGGAGCCCCCGGCGCTCTGCTCCAGCCGGGCCTCCAGCTCCGGGGGCAGCGCGGCCTCGGGGCGGTCGTGGCTGTACACCGCGACCCCGGTGGCGATGTTGCGCAGCTCGCGCACATTGCCGGGGAAGTCGTGGCGCATCAGGCGCCGCAGGAGCCGCATGCCCAGCCAGGGCGCGTCCCGGGAGGCGCTGAGCCGATCCCGCGCCCCCATGGACGCCAGGGCCTCGCCCAGGAAGTGGTGCAGCAGCAGCGGCAGGTCCGCGCGGCGCTCCCGCAGCGGCGGCACGTCGATCATCGCGCCCTGGAGGCGATGCAGCAGCGCCCGGCGGAAGGTGCTCTGGCGGACCATCTCCTCCAGGTTCGCGTCGGTCGCCGCGATCAGACGCACGTCCACGGTGCGCGCGGGGCGTCCGACGGGCTGGATCTCCCCGCTGTCCAGCGCCCGCAGGAGCTGGGGCTGGAGGGCCTCGGGGGTCTCGCCGATCTCGTCCAGGAAGAGGGTGCCGCCGTCGGCCTGACCGAACCAGCCCGGCTGGGCGTCCACCGCGCCGGTGAAGGCCCCCCGGGCATGCCCGAACAGCGCCGAGGCGCCCATCGACACCGGCACCGCCGCCATGTTCACCGGGACCCAGGGGCCGTTGGCGCGGGGGCTGGCCCCATGCAGGGCGCGGGCGACCAGCTCCTTGCCCACGCCGGACTCCCCCCGGATGAGCACGGGCACCTCGAGGGGGCCGATTCGGCCGATCGCCTCGCGGACCCGGCCGATGCCCTGGCTCACCCCGATCACCCCCCAGGGGTCCCGGGCGGGGGGCAGGCCGTCGTGCAGCCACATCAGGACGCTGCCGCCCAGCTCGATGAACACGCCCTCCGCCTGGAGCTGCGCCCAGTCCAGGGCGCGCTCGCCCAGGAGCGGCTCCGCTTCGACCCGGGCCCGCTGCCGCCGACCGCTGGAGGTGATCAGCAGGCGATCGGCCACTCGGGAGAGCCACAGGGGCTTGCGGCTGACCCGGGCGAGCCCGAGGGTGAGCGGCCCCTCCGGCGCGGGGCCGGGGTGGTAGAACTCGGGGTGGTTCCGGCTGATGGCCACCGGCAGGCCAGCGGCGAGATCCGGCAGCGGCGCGGAGGCCCCCACGAGCGTCGGGTCCGGGTGGTGGAGCACCGTGAGGCGAGGGGAGCGCTGGGCTTCCGGATCGCCGGAGGGGATCGACTCGCCGTCGCTGTAGTCGATGGTGGTGATGTCGAAGGAGTCAGCCATGACGTCCGACGGATGGGGTTGCAGACACCGAATTACCAACGTAGCCCGTCCGAAGGCAAGCGGTGGCCCGGCCGGCTGTCGGTCAGGGTGACCGATCAGCTGATCGGTCGTTGATTGGTCTCCGTCGATCGCGTCACCCCAGGCGGCGTGTTCGGGGCGGTCCGGACCTGGCACGGCCCTTGCTTCACCTGGGAGCGGCCCGCACATAGCAACGAGGTCTTGCGGGCTGTGAGCCATCCCAGGTGTCGGCGGCGTGGAGACGTCACAGTCCTACTCCCCCGGTGTTCTCCACGCCGCCGGCCAATCCACCTCGCGGATGCGCCTCACGGACCCAACTGCCGGGCGGCCTCCACCTGCCGCCACAGCGCGTGCCCGTGCAGCGCGTCCAGGTCGCCCCGAGCGGCAAGCGCGTCGGCGTAGAAGGTCGGCGCCGGGGACACGGCCAGCCCCTCGAGCAGGGCCTCCATCGCGGCGTCCGGATCGCGCCGCTCGATGTGCGTCAGGGCCCGCTCCCGCGCGGTGTAGGTCAGGAGCTGACGCAGCGCGGTGTCCATCGGGGGGTCGGCGGTCTCGCGCCAGGCCTCGGCCAGGGACCAGGCCTGGGCGAGGTCCCGCTCCGCTGCGGCGAGCCGCCCGCGCCGCCGCCAGGCCGCCCCGCGCCGGGCCAGGGTCTCCAGCGCGACGAGCCGATCGGCGGGCGCCAGCCGCGCCCAGGGCAGCGCCTCCAGCCCGTTGAGGTGCTCGGTGAGGGGCTCGGTCGCCCACGGGCTGTCCTCGTTGACGCCCGCAGCCAGGGACCAGG
Source organism: Alphaproteobacteria bacterium (assembly GCA_020632795.1). Lineage (GTDB taxonomy): Bacteria > Myxococcota_A > UBA796 > UBA796 > CAJQPC01 > JACKEV01. Next base: position 614,329 of record JACKEV010000010.1, on the reverse strand, counting down.
CGCTGCCGACCTCCCACAGGAAGCGGGGGCCGAGCAGGTGGCGGAGGGGGGACTCCAGGCCGTCCAGGCGGAGCGTGAGCAGCGCAGGGAGCAGGCCGTTGAGGTCCGGGGCGCGGGCCAGGGCGTCGCCGAGGACCCGCTCGGCCTCGTCGAGCCGGCCCGCCGCCTCCAGCGCGAGGGCGTGGCTGACCGCCCAGGAGACGGGGTCGCCGGACACCGGGCCCTCGAGCAGCGCGAGCGCGCCGTCCACGTCCCCTCGGGCCAGCGCCGCGTTGGCCCGGGCCAGAGGGGAGGGGGGCTCGTCCCGGAGGGTGAAGCCGATCAGCTCGATGTCGTGGAGGACCCCGTCGATGGGGATGTTCAGGGAGCTGCCCGTCAGCAGCAGGTCCACGGCGCCGTCGCCCCAGGCCGGCGGCTCGGTGACGAAGGTGCGGCGGACCAGCTCCTCTCCCCGCTGCTCGAGGGCGCAGCTCAGGGTCCAGGTGTCCGGGCGCAGGTCCACGGTCACCGTGACCGGCTCGTCCAGGGCGATCTGCTCCAGCGGGACGAGCAGCGACTCCCCCCGCCAGGGGCAGCTGGCCACGACGTTGTAGACCCCGCCGCCCCCCTGCACGCCGAGGGTGACCGCGTCCTGGGGGTGCGGCGCGCCGGGAGGCGTCAGGTTGAGGTTCCAGCTCGCCCCCCAGCTCACCTGGTGGGGGGTCAGGGTGACGGAGACGCGGGTGTAGTCGCCGCTCCAGGTCAGGGGGAGCCTCAGGACCGGGGTCGGCCCGGAGAGGCGGATCCGCAGCCCGCCCGCCCGCGCGCTCCAGCCCAGGTCGAGGGGGCTCAGCACCTGGAGGCGGGGATCGAAGCCCTGGGCGAGGCTCACCCGCACCTCCGGCGCGGCTGCCCACCGCTCCAGCAGGGTGACGCGCCGCCGGAGCCCGGGCGGTGGATCGGGCAGGCTCAAACGCTGGCGCCCCGCGACCAGGGCGGCGGGCAGGCGCTGGGCCGCCTGGGCGGTGCGCTCGGCGCCCTCCCAGGCCTGCGTCGCGATGGGGGGTTGGCTGGAGGCCTCCAGGTAGCGGGCGTGGGCGGCGTCGTAGAGCCCCGCGCCCTCCAGGATCTGCGCCGCCCGCAGCCGCGCGGGCAGCGTATCGGTGGACAGGTCCGCGAGCACGGTCAGGCGCTCCGCGGCGACCTCGGGCAGGCCCATCCCGACCAGCTCCTCGGCGCGGATCCAGGCTGCGCGCAGCGCCGGGCTCAAGCCCTCGGGCGGAGCGTCGGGCGCGGTCTGTGGCGCCGCGCGGCGAGGCAGGGTCTCCTCGCCCACGCCGATCACCCAGACCGCGTCGGTGGGGTCGGCGGCGTGCAGGACCAGCTCGTCGTCGCCGTCGTGGTCCAGATCCTGGACCGCGATGGGGCTCCAGCCGTCCAGCGGCAGCGCGGTCCAGGTCCCGTCCGGCTGCAGCCGGAGGATGAAGGTCCAGGTGTAGCTGCGGCCCGCGATGATCTCGTCGACGCCGTCGCCGTCGAGGTCTGCGGCGAACATGGCGGCCTGGGCCTCGCGGTTCTTCCAGCCCGGCCGCCCCCGCTCGATCCGCTCCACGCCGGGCAAGGGGATGACAGCCTGGGGGGTGAAGCCCTCCGGGCCCAGCCCGAGGACGTGCACACCCTCCAGCGCGCCCTGGGGCTCGTCGGCCCGCCAGGTGATCCGGTTGATGGGCGTTCGGGTGTCGTGGGTCTGGAAGGTCGCCACGCTCAGGCCCTCGCCGAGGTCCACGATCGCCGTGCTGTCCAGCTCGCCCAGCCGACGGCGGGCCCGCAGGCGCAGGTGGCCGTCCTCGTCGGCGGCCAGCAGGCGCAGATCGTACATGCGCCAGCCGCGCTGGGAGGCGAGCAGCTCGTCCCGGCCGTCCCCGTCCACGTCCACCACGGCCAGGTCCGCGATCTCGGTGACCGCGAGCCGGGTCGGCGGGTAGACCTCGGTCAGCCCGCCGTCGGGCTCCACCCGGAGCAGCTCCCGGTACACGGCGACGTAGTCCTCGACCTGTCCGTCGCCGTCGGTGTCGGCCTGCGCGCTGGCGTTGACCACCTCGCAGGGCCGCAGCCGCCCCACCTGGAGCGCGCCGCCCTCCAGCGCCAGCGCCCGGCAGTGGTTGTCGTACTCGTCGATGGCCCGCGCGGCGCCCCCGCGGGCGCTCAGGGGGACCGGGGGGAAGAGGGTGCCCCAGTCCGGGAGGGCGGCGCGGTCGTCCTCCAGCGGCAGGGTGAGCGCCGGTCCGGCCGTGGCGAGCGACGGCCCGGGGTCGGTCCGCAAGGGCGTCAAGGTGCCCCGGGAGCCCTCCCAGAGCACCAGCTCGGCCTGCCCGTCGAGGTCGAGGTCCCAGCGCAGCGCCCAGTCGGCGGCGTGGGGGGTGGGGGTGGCGCGGGCGAGCTGGGCGAGCATCGCGGCGTCGTCGGTGCCCCGACCGAGGCGGGCGGCGGCGGCGAGGTCGCCGGTGCGGGCGGCGAGGGGGACCTGCCAGGGCCGGAGGTCCTGCGCACCCCGGGCCTCCAGGGTGCGGACGACGGCGTCCAGGCGGTCCCACAGGAGGGCGGCGCGGAAGCGCTCCGCGAGGCCGCGCAGGGCCTCGATCTGGTCGCGGGGCTGCTCGGCGAGGGCGTAGGCGGTGGCGAGGGCGACCTCGGCCTCCTCGGGGTCCTCTGTGGCGAGGCCCCGGTGCAGCCAGGCGAGGGCGAGGGCGCGGGTGCCGGTGTGCTCGTCGAAGTGGACGAAGGCGTCGAAGGTCTCCTCGGCCTGGGCGTCGCGGTCCAGGGCGTCCAGCTCGGCGACGCGGGCCTCCATGACCGCGAGGCGCTCCATCGCGGCGACCTCGCGCTGGTGGAGGGCGCTGCGCTGGAGGGCGCCGCGGACCCCGACGGCGAGCAGCACGAGCAGCGCGGCGAGCAGGGAGGCGGCGCCCGCGCCCCTCAGCGCGCTGCGGTTGTCCTCGGCGACGAGGGCCAGCCTGCGGGAGAGGGGCAGGTCGGTGGCCTGGACCTGCTGGCCGTCGAGGTAGCGCTGGAGGTCCTCGGCCAGCTCGGCCGCGGAGGCGTAGCGGTCCTGGGGGTGCCGGGCCATGGCCTTGCGGCAGATGCGGTCGAGCGCGGGGTCGGTGAGGGGCCCCGGGGTGTGGGAGACGACCCGCTGCATGGTGCGCTCGGGGGTGGGGGCGCGGAACGGCTGCTCGCCGGCCAGCATCTCGTAGAGCACGACCCCCAGCGCGTAGACGTCGGAGAGCGGGCCGACGTTGTCCTGATCCCCGTAGGCCTGCTCCGGGGACATGTAGGCCGGCGTACCCATGACCGCGGCCTCTCGGGTGAGGTTGACGGAGGCGCCCTCCAGATCCTTCACCAGCCCGAAGTCGGTGAGCATGGGGGTGTCGCCGTCGAGCAGCACGTTCCCGGGCTTGACGTCCCGGTGGATGAGGCCCTGGTCGTGGGCGTGCTGGAGGGCCCGGGCCACCGAGATGGCGATCGGCAGGGCCCGCTCCGGGGGCATGGGCCCCTCCTCGATCCGGTCCCGCAGCGTGGGGCCCAGCACGAGCTGCATGGTGAAGTAGAGGACCCCGTCCTGATCGCCGATGTCGTAGATGTCGACGATGTTGGGGTGCTCCAGCTTCGCGACCGCGCGGGCCTCCCGCAGGAAGCGCCGCCGCTGGCGGTCCGAGGCCTCGCCGGCGTGGTGCAGCAGCTTGAGGGCCACCTCGCGGTCCAGGCGAGGGTCCCGCGCGTGCATCACCACGCCCATGCCCCCGCGCCCCAGCACCCCCAGCAGCTCGTAGCGCCCGAACACCGCGGGCGCGGGCGCCTGGGGCGGGATGGCGGCGGCGCCGCTGATGTCGGTCAGCAGCACCGACGCCTCCAGGGGCGAGAGGTCGGTGTCCTCCGGGGACGGATCCGAGGAGGGCGGGTCGGGGGGAGGCGCGGTCATGTCCTTCAAGGATTGCGCGCGTCCTCGATCGCCTGCCACCCCGGGGTCTCGTGGAGCCTGTCCAGGTCGACCGTGGCGGCGAGGATGTCCGCGTAGATCTCCGGCGCAGGCGCGTAGGTGAGGCCCTCCAGGAGCAGCGCCAGCGCGCCCTCGGCGTCTCCACGCTCCAATCGGGCGATCGCCAGCTCCCGCGAGATGAAGGTCAGGGTCGCGTCCAGCTCTGCGCGGACGTCGGCGTCGCGGGTTCGGGCAAGCTGCTGCTCTGCGAGGGCGCGGGCGCGCTCCAGGTCCCGCTCCGCGCGCGCGACCCGGCCCAGGCGCCGCCACGCGCCCCCCCGGCGGGACAGCAGGTCGATGAGGGTGGCCTGCTCAGCCTCGGTCCAGCGGGTCGACGCGGCCTCCTCCGCCAGGCCCTCGAGGTGCTGGGTGAGCGGCGCGAGCGTCCAGGGCTCGTCGGGGTGGGCGTACAGCGCGGAGCCCCAGGCCTCGGCGAACGCCAGCGGGTAGCGGTCCCCCAGCGCGCCGCGCAGGGGCCCTTCGAGCTGGTCGAGGCGGAGCAGCATCAGGGCGGTGAGCCCCCCGCCCAGGTCCGGCGAGGCCTGCAGGCCCTCGCGCAGCGCCGCCTCGGCGTCCCCCGGTCGTCCCAGCGCGGCGCTGGCCAGCGCGCGAATGAGCGCGTCCTCCGCCGGATCGCTCGGCGTGGCCTGCACCAGGGACAGGGCCTCCTCCGACGCGCCGCGCATCAGGGCGGCGTTGGCCTGCTCGATCACGCTGGGTGGCTCGTCTCGCAGCTCGAAGCCCGCCAATTCGATGCGGTGCAGGGTGCCGTCGAGCGGGCCGGGCACGGGGTGCCCCCCCAGCGTGAGGTCCACCTCGCGCTCCCCCGGCGCCAGCCCGGGCAGGGCGTAGACCTTGCGCCCGAGCTGAACGTCCCCTTGGAGGATCGAGCAGCTCGCCTCGGGGGGATCGACGGACATCTCGAACGTGACGGTGATCGGGGTGCCGCGCAGGTCCTGCTGGAGGATGAACCCGGGGTGCCCGCCGCAGGACAGCATGAAGTTGTACAGCCCGCTCCCGCCGATGTAGTCCAGGCCCACCCGCTGCTCGTAGCGCTCCCCGTCCAGGTTCTGGATGCGGAGCGTCCAGCCTGTGCCCCAGGACACCTGCTCCGGGGTGAGGGTCATGGAGATCCGCGCGTAGTCGCCGGCCCAGCGCAGCGGGACCCGGCCCAGGACGTCGGCGTCGGACTTTCGGACGCGCAGCCCCCCGGCCTGGGCGCTCCAGCTCGCGTCGAGGGGGGTGGAGATCCGCAGGGCCGGGTCCGGACCCTCGGCGAAGTCCAGGGTCAGGGTGGGCGCCTGGAGCCAGAGGGAGAGGCGAGCGGCCTGCTCGGCCAGCTCAGGGGGCGGCCGGGGCAGGGCCAGGCGCTCCTGGGTGGCGGCCAGGGCCTCCTCCAGGCGGCGCTCGGCCATCGCGGTGCGGCCCACGCCCTCCCACGCTTCGGCCGCGAGGGTCGGCTCGCTGGTGGCCGCCCGGTAGCGGCGCCGTGCCTCGGAGGTCGCGCCGCTGTCCTCCAGGATGTGGGCCGCCCGCAGGAGGGCGAGGGCGGGCGTCTCGGTCAGCTCGGCCAGGCGGGCGAGCTGCTCGGCGGCGACCTCGGGCATGCCCATGGCGACCAGGGCCTCCGCGCGACGCCAGCTCGCCTCGATGGCCGGGTCGAGGCCGGAGGGCGGCGCCTGGGGCTGCGCGGCGACGGCCTCCAGCCGGGGCAGCCCCCGATCCCCGGCGCCGAGCACCCACACCGCGTGCTCGTCGTCCGCGGTGCTGACCAGCAGCTCATCATCGCCGTCCCCGTCGAGATCCTCGACCCCGAGCGGGATCAGGCCGTCCAGCGGAAGCAGGGTCCACCCGCCGTCGTCGCGCTGGCGGTAGATGAAGGTCCAGGTCAGGCCGCGCCCGAGGATCAGCTCCACCCGGCCGTCCCCGTCCAGGTCGCCGATGTGGAGCGCGGGGGCGGGGAGGTGGATCCAGGAGGACGGGCGCCCGCGGAGCTGCAGCGGGGCGTAGGGCATGGGGATGTAGCCCTCATGGACCAGCGCGCCGTCCTCCACCCGCAGCAGGTGGAGCCCTGCGGGGGCGCCCTGGGGGGCGTCATCTCGGAAGACCCGCCGGTTGAGGGGGTCATCGGGGTCGTGGATCTGCAGGGCCACCACCCGGAGCACGTCGTCGTCGCGGTAGGTGCGGACCCGGAACACCTCGCCGAGCCGGACGCGGGACTGGAGGCGCAGCCGGCCGTCCGCGTCGGCCTTGAGGAGGCGGACGTCGTAGGCGCCCCACTCCGCGAGGGCCATGAGCAGCTCGTCGCGGCCGTCGCCGTCCACGTCGATCGCCTGCACGTCCCGCACCGTGGAGCGCAGGCCCTCCGCATCGGGCCAGGCGTCCACCAGCAGCGCGGGGGCGTCGGCGCGGGGGTCGACCCGGAACAGCGTGCGGTAGGAGGAGATGTAGTCCTCGGACACGCCGTCGCCGTCGAGGTCCGCCTGGGTGCTGGTCTCGGTGTAGGTGCAGGGGTGCTCCGCGAGCACCTGGGGGCCGCTCGGGCCCACCTCGACCTGCGAGCAGATGTTCCCCCGGCTCAGGATGACCTGTGGCCAGGGGCCGGTGGTGTGCAGCGGGCGGGGGGCGCGCAGGCGGTCCTCGGTCAGCCGGATCGGGGCCGAGCGCGGGGCGAGCGCCGGCCCGGGGGCGGGGCGCAGCGGGGTCAGGATGCCCGACACGGTGTCCCACAGCGTCAGGTCGTCGGTCCCGTCCCGGTCCCAGTCGAGGCGCAGCAGGCCGTCTGCGGTGTGGCCGGTGCGGGTCGCGTGGTTCAGCGCGTCCAGGAGCGCGGCCTCCTCGGTGCCCTGTCCGAACCCCAGCGCCACCTGGGTGTCCCGCTGCACGAGGGCAAGGTCCCGCTGCCAGGTCCGCATCTGGCCGGTGTCCTGCTCCTCGGGGGTCGCGCCCAGGGTGTGGACGACGGCCCGCAGCCGGTCCCAGCTCTGGGCCTCCCGGAAGCGCTCCGCCAGGGCCAGCAGGGCGGCGGCCTGGTCATCGGGGTGGGCGGCCAGGGCGTAGGCCGTGGCGAGGGCGGCGTTCGCGGCCACCGGGTCGTCGAGCCGGGATCCCCGGTGGAGCCAGGCGCGGGCGCGGGCGCGGGTGTCCCGGTGCTCGTCAAAGTTGACGAACGCCGCGAAGGTGGCCTGGGCTTCCTCCAGCCGGCCCTCGTCGGTGAGCCGGGCCACGCGGTCCTCCATGACCGTCAGCCGCTCCATCGCGACGGCCTCGCGCTGCTGAAGGGCGCGGCGCTGGAGGCCGGCGTTCACCGCCACCGCCGTGACCAGCAGCACGAGGACCGCGAGGGAGGCCACCCCGGCCCCGATCAGGGCGCTGCGGTGGTCCTCGGCCGCGAGCGCGAGCCGTCGGCGCAGGGACAGCCCGGTCGCCTCGACATGGCGCCCCGCCAGGTAGCGCTCCAGGTCTTCGGCGAAAGCCGCCGTGGAGGGGTAGCGGTCCTGGGGGTAGCGGGCCATCGCCTGGCGGCAGATGCGGTCGAGGACCGGGTCCTGCAGGGGCATCGGGCTGTGGGAGACCACCCGGCGCATCGACTGCTGGGGGGTGGGCGCGCGGAAGGGCTGGATGCCGGTCAGCATCTCGTAGAGCACCACGCCCAGGGCGTAGAGGTCGGAGAGCGGGCCGACCTCGTCCAGCTCGCCCAGGGCCTGCTCCGGCGACATGTAGGCGGGGGTGCCCATCACGGCGGCCTCGCGGGTGAGGTGGACGGACTCCCCCTCCAGGCGCTTCACCAGGCCGAAGTCGGTGAGGATCGGCGTATCCCCGTCCATGAGCACGTTGCCCGGCTTCACGTCCCGGTGGATGAGGCCGTGGCTGTGGGCGTGGTGCAGGGCCCGCCCCAGGGCGGCGGCGATGGGCAGGGCCCGCTCTGGAGGCAGCGGCCCCTCGCGGATCAGCTCCCGCAGGGTCCGGCCCCGCACGAGCTGCATCGTGAAGTACAGCACCCCCGCGTGCTCGCCGATGTCGTAGATGTCGACGATGTTGGGGTGATCCAGCTTCGCGACCGCCCGGGCCTCCCGCAGGAAGCGGCGCCGCTGGCGCTCGGAGGCCTGCGCCGAGCCGCGCAGCAGCTTGAGGGCGACCTCCCGGTCCAGGCGGGGGTCCCGGGCGTGCATGACCACGCCCATGCCTCCGCGGCCCAGGGTGCCCAGCAGCGCGTAGCGCCCGAACGTCGCAGCGCTGGCGGGGGTCGCTTCCATCCTGGCCGCGTCCTTGTCGTTCACCGGGTCCCATCCTGGGGACCCCTCGGGCGGATCTGCGTTCATCTTCTGCCGATGAGGGACTCCCCTGGATTCTCACAGTCTCGCATACGTGGCGGTCAGCGGGGCGTCAACTCCCGGCGCCCGAGCCCGTCGATGAGGAACCACAGCCCGCCCACCGCGGCGCGCCCCAGCTCGCCGCACCACCGGGTGAGGGCGGCGGCGACCGCCACCTCGGCGGGGGTCCCCAGGGGGGCCAGCGCGCGGGCGAAGACCCCCTCCCGTACGCCGACGCCGTTGATGGTGATCGGCAGGGAGATCAGCGCGTCCGCGGCGGGGAAGATCGCCAGCACGTCGGCGTAGGGCAGCGGAACGGCGTAGGCGTGCAGCACCGCCCAGACCGAGAGCCCGTTGATCAGCTTGAACGGCAGGGCGAGGGCCATGACCAGCGCCAGCCGCGCGGGGCGGTGGGACAGGCGGGTCAGCGCGCTGGCCGCCCGCTCGCCGAAGACCCCCACGCGGCCGGGCAGGCGGCGCGCCGAGGTGGGCCCCCAGCGCACCCCGAGGGCCGTCGCCCCGCTCACGGCCAGGAAGGCCCCGGCGAAGGCCGCCGCCGCCCCCCCCAGCGCCGGGTCCCACGCCGCGAGCCCCCAGGCCAGCCCGTAGAGCAGCAGGAGCGCCCAGGGCACGAACTCCAGCACCCGGGCGGTGACCAGGGCCACCACCGCGGCGTCCGCGGACGTGATCCGCGCCAGGAAGCCTGCCTTGGCCACCTCGGCGCCGCCCCCCGGGAGCACGATGCCCGCGAAGTTGCCCTTCAGCATGGCCCCCAGCAGGGCGGTGGGCGGGGCGCGCACCCCCAGGGCGTCCAGCAGGAGCCCGGTCCGCAGGGCGTGCAGGGCGCTGTTGACGAGCATCAGCGCGGGCGGGACGAAGAAGGCCCAGAGCGGGGCCTCTGCCAGCGCGGTCCGGGCCACGGACAGGTCGACCCGCCGCAGGGCCCAGCCCAGCGCCCCCACGGTGAGCGTGACCCGGAGGAGCAGGAGGGCGGCGTCGCGAGGTCGGGGCAAGGGGGCTCAGGCGTCAGGCCACCTGGGTCACCGGGTCCCCGCTCCACAGGCGCCCTGTCAGCATCAGGGCCCACATGCGCAGGTCGGCGAAGAAGGACCAGACCGGGTAGTCGAAGGACGCGGGGCGGTTGTTCTCGATGTGGAAGTGGCCGACCCAGGCGAAAGCGTAGCCCGCCGCCACCGCCGCCGGCACGAGGTAGGGCTGGGCCCAGGCGGCCACCCCGAACATCGCCAGCAGGAACACGGTGGCGCGCGCCCGGGACTCCACCACGGAGAAGCCCGCCGCGCCCAGCGCCACCACGAACAGCATGGCCCCCCCGAAGCCCACCGGATCCAGCGCGAAGCTGGCCGCGTACAGCGCGATGGAGATCGAGGTCCCCACGAAGTGGGCCACCCGGCACAGGGGCGTCCGGTGCTCGCCGAGGTAGTGGGGCCAGAACTCTGCGAAGGTCTCGAATCGATCGGTCGCCATGTCCGGCTCCAGGGTCCGCCCCTACTTGGAGAAGCTGCGAGTGTACTCCAGCTCTCCGTAGAGGTTGTAGAACGCGCCGGTGAAGGTCTCGTCCCGGATCTCCACCCAGAAGAACCCCTCGAGCGTGTCGTCTTCGAAGTAGACCTGGTTGCCCCGGCCCTCGAGGTCGGTTGTCTTGGCCGCCGCGCCGCTCACCACGAACTCGGTGCCGCAGACCGCCACCGGCCACTGCCGGTTGTGGTCGTGCCCGGCGAAGTAGACGTCCACCTGCCCGCAGAGGCTCTCGTCCATGAAGGCCTTGATGGTGGCCCCGTTGGCGATGGGCAGCCACTCATAGCCCTCGTAGGCCCCCGCGTTGCCGTGCTGGCCGTTGGAGATGTAGGGGTGGTGGCCGAAGGCGATCTTCCAGGTGGCGGTGGACGCGGCGAGCTGGGCGTTGAGCCAGGCCTGCTGGTCGTCGCCGCCCCAGATCATGATCTGGTTGGTGTCGAGGCCGAAGAGCTGGACGTGCTCGTGGGAGACCGTGTAGTAGCGGTCGGGCATCGTCCACTTGTCCGAGTGGTTCGAGTAGTCGATCTCGAACTCGACCTTGTAGTCGAACAGCGACAGCTCGCCGTAGTCGTGGTTGCCGAGCACCACGTAGAAGGGCAGGTCGACCACCGCGTAGGGCTGCTCGAACTTGGTCTCGAACTGCTCGTCGTCGACGCTGTAGACGCCGTCGTTGTAGAAGTTGTCGCCCAGGTAGAGGGCGAAGTCGCAGCCCCGCTCCGCGCAGACCGAGGCGATGGCGTTGGCGTTGGTGTACTGGTCGTTGTTGCCCTCGCCGCCGTCGCCCAGGGCCACGAAGCGCACGACCTGCTCCTCCGGGACGTCGGTGTCGGCGTCCGTGTCGGTGTCTGTATCGGCGTCGCTGTCCGCGTCGGTGTCGCTGTCGGCGTCCGCGTCGCTGTCGGCGTCCGCCTCGGGGCCGGAGTCATCAGCCGACGCGGGGGTGCTGTCCGCCGGCGCCTTCGTCGACGGTTCCGGCGTGCAGCCGAGCAGCGCGAGCAGCGGGAGGAGTCGGGTCATCGGGGGGCCACGGACAGGTTCTGTCCGAAGGATAGCAGAGGTGGGAGATGAAACACCATAGCCGGTCGGGGTCAGGGGGCGGGTGGGGGCGGGTCTCCCCGAGCCACATGGAGGAATCTCTACAGCCCCGCTTCACCATTCTCGTCTATGTTCCCCATGAACAGCCGATGAGGAAGGCATGCGAAGCGCGCTCCTGCTGCTCCCGCTCCTGGGCTGCGCCGCCCCCGAGGCGGGCCCGCCCACCGAGACCGACCCCACCCCCACGGTGTGCCCGGCGGTGCCGGACGCCTGGCCGGAGACCCCGGCCAGCCTGGACGAGGATGTCGCCGCCGGCATGCAGGCCGCCCGCGTTCCCGGCCTGAGCGCCTGCCTCACCTCGGGGGATCGCGTCCTGTGGTGCCGGGGCTACGGCTGGGCGAACGTCGAGACCGAGGTCCCGGCCACCGCCGACACGCCGTTCCTGCTGGCCTCGGTGTCCAAGCTGTTCACCGCCACCGCCGTGCTCCAGGCCCACGCCCGGGGCGAGCTGGACCTCGACCAGGACGCCGACGCGCTGGTGCCGTTCTCCTTCCAGCACCCCGACGCCCCGGGCACCCCCATCACCCCCCGGGCCCTGCTGGCCCACGTCGGCGGGATCGCGGACAACGACGCGGTGATGGACACCTTCTACACCACCGGGCAGGACCCGTCGGTCTCCCTGGCGGCGCTGAACGAGGGCTACTTCGACCCCGACGGCCAGTGGTACGACGCCGACCGCAACTTCGAGCCCGACGGCCCGGAGCAGGTCTACAGCTACGCCAACATGGGGTATGCGGCGCTGGGGTACCTGGCCGAGGCCGCCACCGGACAGGACTTCGTGGCGCTCACCGAGGCGCGCATCTTCGAGCCCCTCGGCATGGACCGGACCTCCTGGCGGGTGGCCGACCTCGACCTGGACGAGGTGGCGATGCCCTACCGCTTCCGGGCTGGCAGCTATGAGCCCCAGGGGCACTACACCTTCGCGGACTTCCCCAACGGCGGCCTGCGCAGCACCGCCCAGGACGTCGCCTGCTTCCTGGCGGCGATGGCGGCCGGCGGCGGCCTCGGCGACGCCGAGATCCTCAACACCGCGCTCCTGGAGGAGGCCATGACCCCGGCCTTCCCCCGCCTGGACGACGCCCAGGGCCTGGGCTGGTACCGCGAGGACATGGGCGAGTCCCAGCTCTGGATCGGCCACAGCGGCGGCGAGAACGGCGCGGCCACCGACGTCTTCATGCGCCAGGACGGCTCCCTGGGGCTGGTGCTGCTCATGAACGGCGACTGGGACCGGGAGGACGCCATCTACGACATCGAGGACGCGCTCGTGGCGTTCGGGGACGGGCTCTGAGGGGGCCACCCCGCCACCGCCATCCCATCCCCCACCCCTCGCAACCCCGCCGCCGCCGCGCTGTCCGCGAACCGCCCCGCCAGCGCCCCGGTCGTCCCCGCGAACGCCGCGGTCCACCCGTCCAGCAGCCTCTGCGCCGCCGGGGAGGGCCGCCCCGCCGGCCGCAGGTCCCGGGGCAGCCACCGGGCGAACATGGCCGGGGCGAAGCCCGCCGAGAAGTCCGTCGCCAGCAGGAGCCCCTCGGCGACCAGCGCCGCCCCCCGCCGACGCAGCAGCGCGGCGGTGACGATGTGCCCCTCCTTGTTGGAGGTGCCCTCCACCAGCAGCCCGCCCTCGACGAGCGCCGCCCCCATGCGCGCCCGCGCCTCGGCCACCTGCGCGGGGGGGTACTGGCGCAGCACGTTCATCGCCCGCACGAGCCGCGCGGGGCCGGGCACGTCGAACCCCGAGACCACGAAGGAGAGCCCCGGGCGGGCCGCCGCCTGCGCCCCGGCCACCCGCGCCGGGTCCACGTCCACCCCGAGCACCGGCGGGGGCGCTGGCAGCGCGGCCAGGGCCTCGAACAGCGCCACGGTGGTCCAGGGCTCGGCCCCCAGCCCCAGGTCGACGACCGGGGCGTCCCCCGGCGCGCCCAGCAGCGCAGCCTCCGCCGCCAGCAGGTAGCGATCGACGAGGCGCAGCCGCCCCGGGCGGGAGCGGCCGCGCGTGGTCCGGGAGAGCGCGGGCACGGGCCATCCGCTAACCTGGAGGACGCGATGCTACGAGACCGTGCCCCCGCCGCCCTGCGCGACGCCCTCCAGCAGGCCGAGACGTACCCGGACTGGCTGGAGGCGGCCCGCGAGGTCGACCGCGCCACCGGCGCCGCCGCCTGGCGCGACGAGGACGCCTCCCCCCACTACCACCACGAGCTGATCCGGGAGCAGCTCGACCGCATGACGCGCCTGCGCGAGGACGGCGACACCGAGGCCCTGATCGCCCTGCTGCACCGGGGCCTGAACCGCAACCTGGGCGACCTGCGCAGCCCCGCCCTGTACCGCCCCGCCCTCACCGGCACCAAGCGCCTCATCGAGCGCTACCTCGCCGAGACCGAGCGCACCCTGGAGCACCTCTGTGACGCGGCGCTGCCCGGCTACCCCGACGCGGTCAAGCTGGCGCTGTTCCAGGCCGCCGCCCGGGTCTACGGGCGCTCGGCGCTGATGCTGTCCGGCGGCGCGACCCTGGGCTTCTACCACCTGGGCGTGGTCAAGGCCCTGTGGAGCCAGGGCCTGCTGCCCACCGTGATCTCGGGGGCCTCCACCGGGGCGATGGTCGCCGGGGGGATCTGCGCCCGCACCGAGGATGAAAACCGAACGCTGTTCGCTAATCCGGAGGCCATGCGCCTCGACGGGCTCGCCCTGGCGGGGCCACGGCGGATCCTCCAGGATCGCGCGGCGCTCCGGCCCGAGCAGCTCGCCGAGGTCCTGGAGCACAACATCGGCCCCTACAGCTTCGGGGAGGCCCACGCCCGCTCCGGGCGGGTGCTGAACGTCAGCGTCTCGCCCACCCGGGTGCGGCAGCGGCCGCGCATCCTCAACCACCTCACCGCCCCCGACGTGCTGGTCGTCAGCGCCGTGGTCGCCTCCAGCGCGCTGCCCGGCCTGTACCCCCCCAGCCGCCTGTACGCCCGGGGTCCCGACGGCGCGGCCGTGCCCTACATCCCCTCTGAGCGCTGGGTGGACGGCTCGATGGCGGGGGACCTGCCCAAGGCGCGCCTGGGGCGGCTGTTCAACGCCAACCACTTCATCGTCAGCCAGACCAACCCCCACGTCCTGCCCTTCCTGGAGCGCCGCCCCAACCAGCCCCCGCTGCTGCGCGCGATCGTCGCGCTGACCCTGTCCGCGGGGGTGGCGTGGGGGCTGGACGTGGCCCGACACCTCGTCGGCGAGCGGGCCGCGCGGGCCTGGCTGGACCACGCCCACAGCCTCGCCACCCAGACCTACCGCGGTGACATCAACATCACGCCGGCCTTCCCGCCGGACCTGCTGGTGCGCATCGTCAAGAACCCCACCCCGCATGAGCTGGCCCGGTTCATCCGCCACGGGGAGCGCGCGGTCTGGCCCCGCCTGGCCATGATCCGGGACCAGACGCGGATCGGGCGCTGCTTCGAGCGCTGCGTGGGGCGGCTGGAGGCGCGGCTGGGCTACCCGACGAAGTCGCCGGGCCAGACCTGGGGCGCGCCGGAGTCGTCGTAGACCAGGGAGATCCGCACCCGGGCCAGGTGGGGGTGGGCCCTCCGCAGCGCCACCAGGGTCTGCTCGGCCAGCTCGATGGTGTCCTCGCCGGGCTCGATGTAGGTCACCGGGTCGCCGTCGTCCTCCTCCTCGAAGGGGGGGAGGTCGGTCAGGTCGTAGCCCAGCACGACCACGTAGCCCCGGCCGGCCGGCTCCACAAAGCGAAGGGCGTTGCGGCGGCCGTCCGGCGCGGTGTGCTCCCGGAAGAACTGCTGGATCAGCGCAGCGTCGCGGGTCACGGCGTCTCCGGGGTGCTCTTCATTCATGGCCCTTCCTCGCGTAAGTGGAGGCCATCAAAGGAATCCCCCGGCGGTCCCCGGACCGTCAGCCCGCGCGCAGGGCGTCCGGCGGGACCTCCTCCCGGCCGTCGGCGTGGACGGCGAAGCGCCCCCGGTCGCGGGGGTGGACCGGGTCGGGGCGGTCCCAGGGCCAGCCGCCGAAGCCGGTGCGCTGGTAGTCGGCGAAGGCCTGGCGCAGCTCGTCCCGCGTGTTCATCACGAAGGGCCCGTGGTGGGCGACGGGCTCGCCGATGGGGCGACCCTGGAGCAGGAGCAGCTCGCAGGGGTCGGGGCCGGCCTCCAGCGGCGCGGCCTGGTCGGCGTGGAGCTGGATGGCCACCTTCGCCGGCACCTTGTGATCCCCCACGGCGAGGGCGCTGCCCTGGAAGAAGTACAGCACCCGGTGGACCCCCTCGGGCCCCGCCGGCAGGGTCCACTGCGCCCCGGGCTCCATCTTGATGGTGCGGATCTCGACGGCGCTCTCGGGGCGCGAGGCCCAGGAGTTCGGCGGCGGGGCGGGCTGCTCGGGGCCGCCCTGGGCGTTGGCCACGGTGACCACCTCGGTGGCCCGGCCGGCGCGGTCCCGGAAGGTCTGCCGGGGGATGGTGTGGCCCCACAGCATCGTGAAGTAGGGGTCGACCATCTTGTCGGCCTTGGGCAGGTTCAGCCAGATCTGGAACAGCTCCGTGGGGTTGCCTGCGTCGCGCCGGACCAGGGGGAACATCTCGGCGTGCACCACGCCCCGGCCGGCGGTCATCCACTGCACGTCGCCGTGGCCGAAGCGCGCGGTGGCCCCCAGGGAGTCGCTGTGGTCGATGAAGCCCCGGCGCGCCAGGGTGACCGTCTCGAAGCCCCGGTGGGGGTGGCGCGGGAAGCCGGGCACCACCTCGCCGTGGTACATGCGCCAGCCGTCCTTCACCACGAAGTCGTTGCCCAGGCTCCGCCCGGCCAGGGACGCGGCGGGGCCCATCGCCGTGTTGCCCGCGGGGTAGGCGTCGTCGTGGTGGACGCAGAACAGGAAGGGGTCGAGGGTCTGCCAGGGGAAGCCCAGGCGCGCGGTGCCGAGGATGAGGTCGCTGTCCATGCAGAGGAACGTAATGGATGGACGGGGCCCCTGGAGGCGCGCGATATGATCCCGCGATGACCCTCTGGCTCCTGCTCGCCCTGCCCGCCCGCGCCGACGTCCCGGAGGACATCGGGCCCTGGGATCTCGTCCGGGTGGACATCCCGGACTACCCCGGCGCCCTCAGCACCAGCCACCGGGGCTCGGTGCTGGCCGAGCCGCCGCCGCCGGGCACGCCGTGGCGGGTCGAGGAGCTGCCCGTCGTCGAGCAGGAGGGCGACGGCACGGGCCGCTACAACCTCGACGAGATCTCCGACGCGATGGGCGTCAGCGCCTGGCACGCCGCGGGCTGGCGCGGCCAGGGCGTCAAGGTCGCGGTCTTCGACGTGCAGTGGTACGGCGCCGAGCTGAACGAGCTGGAGCTGGGCGCGTTCCAGACCCACGACTGCTGGGCCCACCAGGGCTGCACCCTCGAGATGGACACCCTGCGCCCCCGGTTCACCTACGAGTCCGGGAGCCACGGGGTCGGCTGCGCCGAGGTCATCCGCGACCTGGCCCCCGACGTCGAGCTGCACCTCGTGCGGGTCAACGGGGTGACCGCCTTCGAGAACGCCGCCCGCTGGGCGGTGCGCGAGCACGTCGACGTCGTCAGCCTCTCGATGTCCTTCTTCAACAACTCCTTCAACGACGGCACCGGCCCGGTGGCCCGCATCGTCGAGGAGATGAGCGCGGGCGGGGTGCTGCTGGTCACCTCCGCGGGCAACTACGCCGACGGGCACTGGCTGGAGTGGTTCAACGACCCCGACGGCGACGGCGTCCACGTCTTCCCCGACGGCGGCCACACCCTGCCGGTGTACCTGCGGGCGGGGCGGAAGCGGGGGCTGGCGGTGAGCTGGGACAACTTCGACCGCTGCGGCGACACCGACCTCGACCTGTACCTCTACGACCGCGACGGCCTGCTCATCGACCGCGCCACCGACGTCCAGGACCCGGAGGCCGACCGGTGCAGCCCGGTGGAGCGCCTCGCGCCCACCCTGACCGAGGACCAGTGGACCTACCTGGAGGTCCGCCGCAAGTCCGGCGATCCCAGCGTGCGGTGGAACCTCATCACCGCGTCCGGGGCCGTGTGGCAGTCGATGCCCGAGGCCTCGGTCACCGACCCGGGGACCCACCCGCTGGCGTTCACCGTGGGGGCCATCCGCGCCAACGGCTACCTGCAGAACGGGCCGGAGGCCTTCTCCTCCCAGGGGCCGAACCTGGCGGGGGATCCGATGCCCGACATCGGCGCGCCCGACGGCCTGAGCGGGGACACCTACGGCAACTGGGGCTTCTACGGGACCTCGGCGGCGTCGCCGTCGGCGACCGCGGCGGTGGCCCTGGTGATGAGCCGATACCCCGATCTGGACGCCTTCGAGGCCGCCGAGCGGCTCAAGGCCTGGGCCTGGCACGAGCGCTCGGTCTGGCAGCCCCCGGACGACGGGCTGGGCGCCGGGCACCTCGTGCTGCCGGACCCGGAGGCGCCCGGCGGCTGCGGCGGGGGCCCTTGGCGCGGGGCCTGGATCGTCATACCCTTTCTCTGCACGCGACGTCGCAAGCCCGGAGGTCTCCGCTGAAACCCCTGAACGCTCTCGCCATGATGGCCCTCGCGCTCTCGGGGCCCGCGTGCCACCTGTTCTCCAGCGGGGAGATCGAGTGCACGCGGGACGAGCTGCCCGACTGCCTGGGCGTCGAGGGTGACGCGGACGCCGACGCGGACGCGGACACCGACACGGACGCCGACGCGGACGCCGACAGCGACACGGACGCCGACGCCGACCCCATCCAGGGCGTGGTCTACATCGGCGAGGGCACCGACAGCAGCTCCGGCTCCCAGATCTGGGTGGTCGAGGGCTACGACGAGGCCAACGCGCTGGTGATCGAGGAGGGCGACTTCGGCTCGGTGTCCGGGCCGGTGGCCTACCGCTCCTCCGACGACGTGCTGCTGATGGCCCACGAGGACCGCCTGCTGCTGGTCAACAACACCGGCATCATCGCCGTGGGCACGCTGCCCGGCGAGGTCCGGGACATCTACGCGGGCCAGAGCTACTTCTGGGCGATCACCTCCGACGGCCTCTACCGGGTCAACAGCGCCGGGGCCTCCGAGCAGCTCCGGGACACCAGCTTCCAGGAGCTGACCGCGGTGTTCCCGGCCGCCTCCGGGGAGCTGTTCATCCTCGACCGCGGCGGCAGCACCAACAGCCCCTCGCTGTACCGCTACGACACCCGGGACGAGTCGCTGACCCTGGAGTACGGCTCCTACGACATCACCCGCAACCGCTCCATCGACGGCTTCCAGGGGGTCGACGATGAGCCCTTCGTGTGCTCCGCGGCGGGCGGGGCCTACCGCGTCGCCGACGTCGCCAACGAGGACACCGCGCCCGAGCGCCTGGCCACCGGCAGCCTGACCGACATCGTCGACTGCGGCTACGACGCCGGCAGCGACGAGGTCATCCTCTTCTCGGCCAGCCGGGGTGTCTTCCGGGTCCAGTCCACCGGCGCGACCACCCGCCAGGTCGAGCTGGTCGAGGCCGACCGGCTGCTGCGCGGGACGACCTTCGCGCCCTGAGAGGCACCTCCAATTCGCCGTCGTGCCCTGGTGGGGATGGTATCGGGGCGGGCACCTGATACCCTGTCCCTGGACCCATGTTCTTCCTCCTGCTGGCGTGCGGCGTAGGTCAGCCGCCCCCCGGTACGCTCGCGGCGTGCCCGGGCCTGGACTGCCGGCGTGCCTGGGTCGAGGCGCGCTGGCCGGAGGACCCTGAAGCGGTGACCCGGGCCATCGCCGCCCGGTCGGACCCCCTGGAGCGCAGCCTGCTGGTCCAGGCGGTCGCCGAGGCGTTCCCCGGGCAGGCGGGCCCGCTGTGCGACACCCTCCCGGCCGGGCTGGTGGCGAAGCGCTGCGCCCGCATCAACCAGCGCCCCCACCTGAGCGCCCCGGCGCAGGACGGCGGCTTCCTGCGCCTCGACGCGGAGCCCGGGGCGGCCGAGCCCTGGGCCGGGCTGGAGCCTCGACCGGTCGACTGCGCCCACGCCGCGCTGCAGGCCACCTGTCAGACCGAGGCCGCCCTGGCCGCCACGGTCGCCGGGGCGCTGGACGAGGTGGCGGCCGCCTGTCTCGCCATCGAGCCCGGCCCGTGGCGCGACGAGTGCTTCTTCGCCGCCTCGGAGGCCTGGGCCTCGGATCGGCCCCCCGAGGCGGTGGGGGACGCGCTGCGGCTGTGTCGGCGGACCGGCGCGTTCCAGGGGCGCTGCGCCCTGCACGCGGTGGCCAACGTGGACCGGTGGACCCCGCCCGGCGCCCCCGGGGACCCGGACGCCTGGGCTGCGGTGCGCCAGATGGCGGAGGCGGCGGAGGCGGCGCTTGCGCCGGAGAGCCCCGACCTGGCCGAGCGGGTGGTCGACCGGATCCATGCCCGCGCCCTGGTGCTCAGCTACCGCGACGCGACCGAGGTCGCCGGGGATCCGCTGGACGCGCTGCCGCCCCGCGCCCACCCCCACGTCCGCGCCGCGGCGGCGTGGCGCCTCTGGCAGTTGGAGGGTCGACAGGCCCGCAGCTTCGAGGCCTGGGCGGCGCGGTTCGCGGAGGCGCTGGCCGCGCGTCGGTCGCCGGACTGGGCGCTGCCCGACGAGCGACTCCCCGCCCCCCCTGCCTTCGAGGACCTGTGGATCGACGATCCGCCCCAGCCCCGGGTCCCGTACCTGGACCGCCCCTGGCGCGCGCTCCATCCGGACCCGACGCTGGACGCACTCATCTGCCTGCTGGAGGCGGCCGCGCGCCACACCCGGCTCAAGGGCAGCCGCGCGGTGCTCGTCGAGGCCCAGGCGCACCCCGATCCGCTGGTGGCCGCCACCGCGACCCGGCTGCTGTCGAAGCGGTCCCGACCGGCCTGGCAGGCGGCTACGGCTGCGCGCCCAGCAGCATCCCCAGGGTCACCAGGAAGCCCACCGAGGTGACCACCAGGCCGAACACCAGCAGCTTGAAGGTGGTGCGCTTGATGAGCATCGAATCCTTGGGGATCCGGGGCTTGCGCAGCGAGGCCGAGGCCGGGGCGAAGCCGCCGGAGGGGCTGATCGCCTCGAACTCGGTGGTGGGGGGCTCCAGGGTGGGGCCCGGGCTGACCGGCAGCTCGGCGGGCAGGCTGCGGGTGGGGCCCTCCCAGGGGGGCGGCGCGGCGGCCTTGCGCGCGACGTCGCGGGCCGCGCGGGGACGGGCGTCCGAGCGCTCCCAGGGAGGCGGATTCGCGGCCTCGCGCCGGCCCGACGTGGGCGGCGGGGTCGCGGTGTTGGGCGGATCGGTCAGCGGCGCCCGAGGCGGCGGCGGGTCGCGCAGCGGCAGCGGCTCGCGGGGGGCGGGGCGGCGCGGGGGGGGGGGATCCCGCGGCACGGGGGTTCCCGGAGCGCGGGGGGCTCCCGGAGCGTGGGGGGCTCTCGGAGCGGCTCGCGGGGAGGGGGCTGCTCCCGAAGCGGCTCGCGGGGCGGGGGCGGCTCGCGGAGCGGCTCGCGGGGCGGAGGGGGCTCGCGGAGCGGCTCGCGGGGGGGCGGCGGCTCCCGAAGCGGCGGCGCCGGGGGCTCCGGCGGCTCGGTGGGCTCGGGGGTGTGGGCCCGCCGGGGTCGCCCGAGGTCGGAGAGCCGCTGGACCTTCTTGCGGGAGGGCCGCTGGGTGATGACCGGGGCGTCCCCCGGGTCCGGGGGCGGCTCGGAGAAGTCGCTGTCCTCGGCGACCAGGGTCTGGTTGCGCAGGGCCCAGAGGTCGGCGTCGTCGCGGCCGGCCGGCGGATCCCGAGGGGGCGGGGTGCGGCGGCGGTGGCGGTTGAGCACCTCGCCGGCGTTGACCTCGACCGGCCCCTCCAGCTCGTCCTCCATGCCGGCGGGCAGGCCCAGGAAGGTGTCCTCGGGCTCGTCCATGTCGCCCAGCTCGCCCAGGCTGCGCTCGTCGCCCTGGTAGAGCTCGGTCTCGGCGTCCTCCAGGGACATGTTGCGGCCCGGGTGGCCCGGGACCCGCTGGAGGCGGGACGCGTCCAGGGCCTGCCCGCCGCCCAGGGGCTCAGGCAGCCCGGCGGGGGTGGAGGAGCCGCTGGAGCCCGTGCGGTCGCGGCGCTTCTTCTTCTTGGGACCCCGGACGGTCTTGAGGCGCAGGCTCAGCTCGCGGATCGAGCGCACCCGACGGGAGGGATCCGGGTCGACCATGCCCTGGAGCAGCCACTGCACGCTGGCGCCGACGTTGACGTGCTGGGCCCACTGGAGCTGGCCGTCGGGGCCCTTGAGGTCGGCGGGCTCGCGGCCGGTCAGCAGGCGCAGCGCGGTGACGCCCAGGGCGTAGATGTCCGAGGAGGGGGCGACCCGACCGCGGAGCTGCTCGGGGGCGCTGTAGCCGTCGGCCCCTGCGCCCGGCCGCCCGTCGAGGTCGCGCAGCACGTCCCGCACGCCGCCGAAGTCGATGAGCACGTAGCCCTCACCGTCGTCGCGGCGCAGGATGTTGGCGGGCTTGATGTTGCGGTGCAGCACGGGCGGGGAGAGCCCGTGCAGGTAGTCCAGGGTGCGGGAGACGTCCTCGACCATGGCGAGCACGTCGTCCAGGTCGAAGGGCTCCTTCTCGATGAGCTGGGCGAGGGTGGCGCCGGGGATGTGCTCCTGGACCAGGAACAGGGCGTAGCGGTTGCCCAGGCGGCTGACGAGGCCGTCGTAGTACCGGGGCACGCCGGGGTGATCGAGGCGCCGGAGCTGGCGCACCTCGTGCTGCACCAGATCGCGGATCTCGTTGGGATCCGCGAAGCCCAGCGGCAGCTCCTGGACCACCACAGGGTGCTGACCCTGCAGCGCGCGCCAGGTGCGGCTGTACCGACTGCCGCCCAGGAGCGCCTGGAGGCAATAGCGGCCGTCCAGGAGGGGATCGGAGCCGCAGTGCTCGCAGGGGGTCGAGCGGGTGACTCGCTCGCACGCGACGCAGAACAAGGGCGTGGACCTCCCGACAAGCTCTCCCCAAGCGTAACCCGTCTTCAACTTCCGAGTGAGCATCCGGGGGCTGTCGCTTGCATCGGCGCCGGAGTGGAATAGGGTGATCACCCACTGAGTGAACGTTCATTCATGTGCCCCGGCGCGTGAACTGCAGGCGGCCCGCGGAGCGGACGCCAGGAGGAACAATGGGCTACGAGATCCGTAAGGTCGCCGTCCTGGGCGCGGGCGTGATGGGGCAGGGCATCGCCGCACACCTCGCCAACGCGGGCATCCCCTCGGTGCTCTTCGACATCACCCCCAAGGGCGCCGAGGATCCCCGGCAGCTCGCGCGCGACGGCATCAAGAACGCCGCGAAGCTCAAGCCGGCGAGCTTCTACAAGGCCGCCGACGCCGCGCTGATCACCCCGGCGGCCTACGGCACCGACGACGCGCTGCTCGCCGAGTGCGACTGGATCGTCGAGGTCGTCGTCGAGCGCCTGGACATCAAGGAGAGGGTCTTCCAGTGGGTCGCGGACAACCGCCGCCCCGACGCGATCGTCTCCTCGAACACCTCGGGCATCAAGCTGGCCGACATGGCCGCCACGATGGACGAGGGCATGCGCCAGCACTTCCTGGTCACCCACTTCTTCAACCCGGTCCGCTACATGCGGCTGCTGGAGCTGGTGGAGGGCCCCGACACCCTGCCGGCCGTCACCGCCGCGATCGCCCGCTTCGGCGAGCGCGCCCTGGGCAAGGGCGTCGTCTACGGCAAGGACACCCCCAACTTCGTCGCCAACCGCATCGGCACCTTCGGCATCGTCTCGGTGTTCGAGCGCATGGCGCAGCACGGCCTGTCGGTCACCCAGGTCGACGCCATCTTCGGCCCCGCGATGGGGCGGCCCAAGTCGGCGGTGTTCCGCACCCTCGACCTCGTGGGCCTCGACACGATGGATCACGTCTTCGGCAACGTCCGCGACAACGCCCCCGACGACGAGGCCCGCGAGCGCTTCGTCTCCCCCGACTTCCTCAAGCAGATGATCGCCGAGGGCGCGTTGGGCGGGAAGTCCGGCAAGGGCTTCTACCAGAAGGTCAAGCAGAGCGGGAAGAGCGTCATCCTGGCCCGCGACCTGGAGACCGGCGAGTACGCCCCCGCCGACAGGCCCCGCTTCGACAGCGTGGGCGCGGCCCGCAAGAAGGAGACCACGGGCGCCAAGGTCAAGGCGGTCCTGGGCGGGGACGACGTCGCCGCGCAGTTCGCCTGGGACGTCACCGCCGACACCCTCATCTACGCGGCCAACCGGCTGCCCGAGATCGCCGACGACGTGGTCAACATCGACCGCGCCATGCGCTGGGGCTTCGCCTGGGACCAGGGCCCCTTCGAGACCTGGGACGCCCTGGGCGTGGCCGACACCGTCGCCCGCATGGAGGCTGAGGGCCGCGCCGTCACCGCCTGGGTCAAGGACATGCTCGCCGCCGGCCGCGACAGCTTCTACGCCCGCGACGACGACGGCGCCCTGACCTACTGGGACCCCACCGCGGGCGAGGCCAAGGCGGTGCCCTTCTCCGAGGGCTGGCTCATCCTGGCCGAGAAGAAGGCCCGGGGCGCGCTGGTCGCCAGCAACCTCTCCGCCGACCTCATCGACATCGGCGACGGGGTGGCCTGCCTGTCCTTCCACTCCAAGATGAACGCGCTGGACGAGGACATCTTCAAGCTCTACGAGCAGGCGCTCAACGAGCTGGACGAGGGCAAGTGGGAGGCGCTGGTCGTCGGCAACCAGGGCGGCACCGCGTTCTCCGCGGGCGCGAACATCTTCATGATCGCGATGCTGTCGATGCAGCAGCAGTGGGATCAGATCGACGCGATGATCAAGAGCATGCAGGACCTCCTGCAGCGCGCCCAGTACAGCAACAAGCCCGTGGTCACCGCCCCCTGGGGCCTGACCCTGGGCGGCGGCCTGGAGGTCGCCATGCAGTCCTCGGCCTGCCAGGCGGCGGGCGAGCTGTACTGCGGCCTGGTCGAGGTCGGCGTCGGGCTCATCCCGGCGGGCGGCGGCTGCAAGGAGCTGCTGGGCCGCTACCTGGGCACCATCCCCGAGGGCACCAACTACGACCCCAACCCCTTCGTCCAGCAGGCGTTCCGGGGCGTGGGCCTGGCCACCGTGGCCACCTCCTGCGAGGAGGCCCGCGCGATGGCCTACCTGCGGCCGACCGACCGCGTCACCACCGACCCTGACGCCCTGATCCAGGACGCCAAGCGCCTGGCGCTGGGCATGGTCCAGGCCGGCTTCAAGCCCCCGCGCAAGCGGACGTTCAAGCTGCCCGGCCCCAGCGGCCGCGCGGCGATCGAGCTGTTCCTCTACCAGATGCACGAGGGCGGCTACGCCACCGACCACGACGTCACCGTGGGCAAGAAGCTCGCCTGGGTCATGACCGGCGGCGACATCCCCGCGAACACCTGGGTCGATGAGCAGCACGTCCTGGACCTGGAGCGCGAGGCCTTCCTGTCCCTGTGCGGCGAGCAGAAGACCCTCGACCGCATCCAGCACATGCTGACCAAGGGCAAGCCCCTGCGGAACTAGAGACCTGGATTCCCACACCATTCTTGGAGAACATCATGGCGAAGAACCCCCGTGACGTGGTCGTGGTCTCTGCGGTCCGCACCGCGGTCACCAAGGCGAAGAAGGGCGCGTTCAAGGACACCCGCCCCGACGACCTCATGATCGCCGCCATCCAGGGCGCCCTGGAGCGGGTGCCCGCGCTCGACCCCGCCGACATCGACGACGTCGTCATCGGCACGGCGATGCCCGAGGGCGAGCAGGGCATGAACGTCGGCCGCATCGTGTCCCTGGGCGCGGGCCTGCCCGACAGCGTGCCGGCGATGACCATCAACCGCTTCTGCTCCTCCGGGCTCCAGTCCATGGCGCAGGCGGCGGCCGGCATCACCGCCGGCTGGTACGACGTCGCGCTCACCGGCGGCGTGGAGTCGATGACCCAGATCCCGATGGGCGGCGACCGGCCCTCCCCCAACCCCCGGATCATGGAGGAGCGCCCGGAGATCTACTCGCCGATGGGCATCACCTCCGAGAACGTCGCGACGAAGTACCACGTGACCCGCGAGGACCAGGACGCCTTCGCCCTGGCCTCCAACCAGAAGGCCGTGGCCGCCCAGCAGGCCGGCCGCTTCGACGACGAGATCATCCCGGTCACCACCCAGGTGTTCAAGGATGGCGGCTGGCAGGAGGTCACCGTCTCGGTGGACGAGGGCCCCCGCGCCGACACCACCCTGGAGGCCCTGGGCCGGCTGCGCCCCGCGTTCGCGGTCACCGGCACCAGCCACGCCGGCAACTCCTCCCAGGTGTCCGACGGCGCCGCCGCCACGGTGATCATGTCCCGCGAGAAGGCCGAGTCCCTGGGCCTGACCCCCCTGGGCGTGCTGCGGTCCTACCAGGTGGTGGGCGTGCCCCCCGAGATCATGGGCATCGGCCCGGCCAA
This sequence comes from Alphaproteobacteria bacterium, assembly GCA_020632795.1. Lineage (GTDB taxonomy): Bacteria > Myxococcota_A > UBA796 > UBA796 > CAJQPC01 > JACKEV01. The sequence goes on along the minus strand of JACKEV010000010.1, from coordinate 589,006 downwards.
GGCCATCCCGCAGGCGGTGGCCAAGGCCGGCCTGGGCCTGGACGACATCGACCTGTTCGAGATCAACGAGGCCTTCGCCAGCCAGGCGGTGTACTGCGTGCGCGAGCTGGGCATCGACCCCGACAAGGTCAACGTCAACGGCGGCGCCATCGCCCTGGGCCACCCCCTGGGCTGCACGGGCGCCAAGCTCACCGCCACCCTGCTGCACGAGATGAAGCGCCGGGGCGACCGCTACGGCGTCGTGTCGATGTGCATCGGCGGCGGCATGGGCGCGGCGGCGGTCTTCGAGCGCGAGGGCTGAGCGCGCGGCTCTTCCGAGAGGCCGATGGCGTCGGCTTCTCGGAGGATCACTCCGCCTTGAGGGCCTCGTGCATGGGGATCGCGGCGACCCGTCGCCTGCTGAGCCGCAGCGAGGCCCCATAGGCCAGCATCACCACGACGAAGCCCCCGACCGCGTAGCCGGGCCCGATGCGGAGCTGGGGCACCACCAGCCCGACGCGCTGCTCCAGCGTGGCGATGAGCACCCCCATCGCCGCCACCGTCAGCGGGAGCCCGATGACATACCCCAGCACCACGGGGATCGTGGAGCTGCGCAGGACCAGCCGGTCGATCTCCTCGGGCCGGTAGCCCAGCACCTTCATCAGCGAGATGGTGGGGCGGCTCTCCTCGACCAGCAGCGCGGTCACCACGTAGATGACGATGAGGCCCACGCCGAAGGCCGTCAGCGCCACCACCGTGCCCATCGCGTAGACCATGCCGAGCAGCGCGCGGGCCCCCTCGGCCTTGGCCTGGAGGCTCGTGACCGTGTGGTCCACCCCCTCGGGCAGCGGGATGGGCGCGTCCGAGAACGCGCCGACGTAGCTGCCCTCGGGCATGCCCATCAGCGCGTTGAACCGGTCCAGCGGCAGGAAGATGAAGGTGCCGGCGAAGGTGTCGGCCACCGCGTCGACGGTCAGCGTGTACCGGCGCCCGTCCAGCTTGCCCACCATCTCCACGGCGTCGCCGGGCTCGATGTCCAGCATCCGGGCCAGGGCGCGGGTGGCGATGACCCGATCGACGCGCAGCCGCCGCCCGTCGGCGTCGCGGAGCACGACGCGCTCGGTGTCCGGCGGGATCCCGGTGACGTAGAAGTCGCGGGTCTCCTCGCCCGGGGGCAGGAACAGGGCGGCGTTGAACGGGGTCGCGTCCCCAGGCAGGGGGGCGGTGCGGGGCGCGGCGAAGTTGTACTCGTACTCGAAGGGGTAGACCTCGGTGGTGCCGGTGATGAGGTAGTCCATCGAGGTCTTGAGGGAGAACCCCCACTGCACCAGCACCGTGGCGATCGCCACGCCGAGCACCAGCAGGGCGAAGCGGGAGGGGCTGCGGAGCTGCTGCCGGACCATGAAGCGGGCCCGGAAGCCCAGCCGCTCCAGCCGCAGGGACCGCTCCAGGGGGTTGATCGCGGCGCCCTCGCGCTGCCCCTTCATCAGCTCGGCGGGCGGGCGGCGCAGGGTCTGGTGCAGGACCAGAGCCGCGCTGGCCGCCAGGAACACCACCGGGAGCAGGAGGTTGACCGCCATGCGCCCCCCATCCAGCGCCACCCCGGTGAGCGGGACCGTGAAGACGGTCGCGAAGAAGGCCAGGTAGGGCTTGACCCCCAGCAGGCCCAGCCCCGCGCCGGCCACGCTGCCCACCCCGGCGAGCAGGAGCGGGATCCGCAGGTAGTGGGCGATGATCTCCCGCCGCCGCACCCCCAGGGCCACCAGGGCGCCGAGGATGGGGGTCTCGCGGGCGATCATCCGCCGCAGCACGCTGGCGACCATCACGCAGGCCAGCAGCAGCATGCCGGTGGGCACGCCCACGCTGACGATCTTGAGGATCCGCACCTCGGCGTCGACGATGTTGACCCGGCGGTTGTCCTCGATGTTCGTCCAGGCGGTGACCTCGACGCCGCGCCGCTCCAGCAGGCGCTTGAGCTGGACGGCGCGCGGCCGGACGGGCACGTCGGAGGGGTCGAACTTCACCGCCCAGGTGGTCCCGACCGTCGGGCCGAGCGCGGCGAGGGCATCGGCCTGCGCCACCCCGACACCCCAGCCCGGGGAGGGCATCATGTCGTTGGGCGACTGCACCGGGTAGATGAACTGGGGCAGGGCCACCAGCCCCACCACATCCAGCGGCTTGCCGCAGACGGTCAGGGTGTCGCCGACGGCGATCCGGTTGGCGGCGGCGAAGGTGGGGTTGAGCAGCAGCTCGTCGGGGCCCGACAGGTCGGCGCCCGCGACCACGGCGTGCCGGTTGACTCGCCGGGTGGGCGCGGTGAGGTGGAGGGTCTGCCCGTCGGGCAGCGCGCAGTCGACCGCGGGCGTGGCCTCGATGACCGCGCCGGCCTCGGCTTCGAGGGCCGCCAGGTCCGGGATCGGCCCGCGGGCGCGGAAGGCGGCGTCCTCCTGGACGAAGTCCGCCTCGAAGTCGCGCACCAGGCGCTCGAAGTTGAGCGCGAACTGGGACATCATCGTGAAGGCGACGCTGCTGAGCAGGAGGATGAGCAGCGAGCCCAGGTGCTGGCCGCGCTCGGCGCGCAGCACGCGCCCGACGCGTCGGTTGAGCGTCTTCACCAGCGGATCCCCTCGGCCGGGGCCGGCGCGCGTCCGGTCGAAGCCTCCTCGATCACGCCGTCGCGCAGCTTGAACACGCTGGTGGCCATCGCCGCGATGGCGGTGTTGTGGGTGACCATGACGGTGGTGGTGCCGTAGCCCTGGTTCAGCCGCTGGATGAGCGCCAGGATGCTGCGGGCGGTCTCGTAGTCCAGCGCGCCGGTGGGCTCATCACACAACAGGATTTTGGGATTCTTCACGATCGCGCGAGCCAGAGCGACCCGCTGCTGCTCCCCGCCGCTGAGCGCGCGGGGGAAGCGGTCCTTCTTGTCCAGGACCCCCACCGCGCCCAGGACCTCGTCGATGTCCAGGGGCGAGGGGCTGATCTCGGCGACCAGCTCCACGTTCTCGCCCACGGTGAGGTTCGGGACGAGGTTGTAGAACTGGAAGACGAAGCCCACCCGGGCGCGGCGGTAGTCGGTCAGCCCGTCGTCGCTCAGCCCGGAGAGGTCGAGGCCGTCGACCACGGCCCGCCCCCCGTCCGCCCGGTCCACCCCGCCGATGATGTTCATCAGCGTGGTCTTGCCCGAGCCCGACGGCCCCAGGATGACGCTGACCTCGCCGGGGTCGATCCGCAGGTCGATGCCCCGCAGGACCGCCGTGGTCACGTCGCCGGTGGTGTAGGACCTGCTGAGGTTCGCGATCTCGATCATCGGGCCATCTCCGGGGTCAGGGGTCGGCGCGGGAGGCGAGGACCCAGGGCATGACGGCCTGGGCGTCGACCCGGTAGAGGCTGCCGCCGGGCGCGCCGAGGAGCCGCTCGATGGCGTCCATGCAGGCGGCGTGGGTCTCGGCGACGCGCGCGGCGCAGGCCTTCGGCGCCAGATCCGGGGTGCGCAGCCACAGCAGCCGGGCGTGCTCCCCCGCCATGCCCTGGATGAGGGAGAGGAGCAGGCCACCGGACTGGTCGGGGTAGGGGGTGGAGAAGACCCCCTCCCGCACACCCTGGTGGACGATCTCGGTGAGCAGCGGCGCGCGGTGGGCGCGGACGGCGTCGTCGACCTTCTGGCGGACCAGGGCGTTGGCGTCGCCGTACCACACGCGGCCCAGCGCCACGACGCCGCCCTGGTTGTCCGCCCGCAGCCGGTCGAAGGTCGAGAAGAAGCCCTGGAGCTTGTCGATCGCCGAGCGCTCGGGGTCGCGGAGCAGCGGCAGCAGCGCGCCCTCGGTGGTCGCGCCGAGCTGGTCGATGAACGCATCCAGCAGGGCCGCCTTGGAGTCGAAGTAGTGGTAGAACGCGCCCTTGGAGATGCCCAGCCCCCGGTGGATGTCCCGGATGGTCATCCGCTCGTAGCCCTTGGCGAAGATGAGGGCCATGGCCGCCTGGAGGATCTCGGCGCGCTTCGCCGCGTACGCTTCGGGGTCCACGCTTCGGGCCACGCCGCTCTCCATTCATAAACCGACCGTTGGTTTATGAATAGCACCCCAGATGGGCGTCGGTCAACGGAGGCGGCACCTCAGCGCTTCAAGGAGGAGATCAACTCCATGCGGAAGGACGCCCCGATGCCCTGGAACATCTGCAGGCCCAGCCAGGCGTGGCCCTGGACCCGGTTGTAGGCGTCGTGGGCCTCGCAGGGGCCGGGCGCGCGCCAGGAGCGGCAGGTGCAGCGGCCGAGGCGGTCGAGCAGCGCGGCGTGGTCGGCCTCGGAGAGCCTCAGGCCCCGGTGGTGGAAGCTCTCCCCGCGCCCGTGGCGGGTCTCTTCGTAGGCGGCCACCCCCTTCATGCCGCAGGCCGCGCAGGCGATGGCCTGGAGCGAGAGGTCGTCGCTCCAGCCGTCGGGCGGGATCCGCAGGGCGCGGCAGATCTCCAGGCTGGGGGTCCCGCAGTCCGGGCAGCGGAAGGTCCCCACGGCGCCTACCTGCAGCCCCGGTCCTTCTCCAGGGCCACCAGCAGGGTCACGTTCTGCTGATCGGCGTCGGTGAGGTAGGTGTTCGGGTTCACCCCCTGCAGCCGCCGATCGGCGTGGTACCAGGGCTGGGCGGTGAAGTGGTCGACGGCCCGGTCGGTGGAGAAGGTGTAGCCGTGGCGCGCGAACACGGTGTTGCGCAGGGCCCACAGCTCGTCGCAGCCGGCGCTGGTGAGGTCCCAGACGCTCAAGGGGTAGCCGGCCAGGGTCTGCTCCAGGGGGGTCAAGGACGGCGCCCCCGTGGGGCCGGCGTGCTCGACATCCTTGCGGGCCTGGCGCCGGGAGGCCCGGCGGCTCGGCGGGGGCTCCGGGGTCGGCGCCACGCTGAGGGACGCCTGCACCGTGGACTCGCCGGGGGACCAGCCGCCGTCCTCCGAGGAGCTCGCGACGCTGGGGGTCTTGCGGGGCGGGGGTCGGGGCGGCGCGGCGGCCAGCAGCGGCTCGGGCTCGGCCCCCGGCGGGTGGGCGAAGCCGGCCCAGAGCTGCCCGGCCAGGCGATCGCGATCGTCGGGGCCGTAGCCGCTCACCCCCAGGTAGGAGTTGAGGTCGCGGCCGTCCTCGCTGCGCACGTCGGGGCTGTGCAGGTTCATGTAGAGCCGGGCGGTGCCCTGGCTGACGCCCGCGTTGATCATCTCGATGGTGCCGTCGTCGTGGACGTCGACGACGATGGCGACGTGGGTCCTGGGGTCGTTCACCCGGCCGTCGCGGTCCTTGTCGTAGGTGTCGTCAAAGAAGGCGATGTCGCCCGGGGCGGGCTGGTCGAAGTGGATCCGGCCGTCGGCCTGGGCCTGGTCCCACAGGTCGGCGGAGCTGGCGCGGACGTTGGGCTCGACCCCGGCGGCCTCGAAGCTGGCGTAGACCAGGCCGGAGCAGTCGCTGTAGGTCCGGCGGCGGCGCCCGTCGAGGAAATCGTCGGCGATCTCTGCGATCTCACGGCCCTGGTCGGTGGACGCTGTGGGCTGGTCGGTGTATCTCGGTGCACCGAGCGCGGGCAGGCTCATCAACAAGGGCAGCAGCATCATTCAACTCCCGCGATCAAGACCCGCCTGGAACGCCACCTGTTCCCTGGCACATCGATCCATCCTTCGCAAGATCTGTTGGCCTGTCAACAGCTGAAGATTCCGGGTGACACTTCCGGCCCCACGCGGTGTCGCAGGGGGCAGACGCACGGAGGCCGGGTGGCCACAGACGTCGAGCAACTCTACCGCGACTACGGCCCGATGGTGCTCCGTCGGTGTCGGGCCTTGTTGCGGGACGAGCAGGCAGCGGTGGAGGCGATGCAGGACACCTTCGTACAGATCCTCAGGAGAGCCGATTCGCTGGACGTCAGCGCCCCCAGCTCGCTGCTCTACACGACCGCGACGAACGTCTGCCTGAACCGCATCCGGCGCAAGCGGCGGCGTCCCGAGGACGCCAACGACGATCTGGTGGCGCGGATCGCCAACAGCACCAGCCCCGAGGACGGGCTGCTGGCCCGGCTGACCCTGGGGCGGTTGTTCGCTGATCAGCGGGCCTCGACCCAGACGATCGCGGTGCTGCACCTGCGCGACGGCCTCACCCTGCAGGAGGTCGCCGACACCGTCGGGCTGTCCGTCTCCGGCGTGCGCAAGCGTCTGCGCACCCTGCGCGGGCAGGTCCGAGAGCTGGAGGGACTGGCATGAGTGAACGCGTACCCGACCTCCTGGTCGAGCAGCTCGCCCTCGGTGAGCTGGACGAGGCGCGCGCCGCGGCGGTGCGGGCGCGGCTGGAGGCCGAGCCGGGGGGCCTGGCGCGGCTGGAGGCGCTGGCGCAGTCGGACGCGGCGATCCGGGAGGCGATCCCCCCGCGGGTCGCGGCGGCGGCGATCCGCCAGCGGATGACGCAGCGGCGCAACCGGCGGCTCTTCACCTTCGGCCTGGAGCTGGCCGTGATCGCGCTGCTGGGGGCGATCTTCATGCCCCCGATCCTCGAGCCCGGGGTGCATCTGCCCGGCGTCTACCTGGATCCGCAGGACGGCGCGACCCGGATCAAGGGCCTCGACCCCCAGCTCCACATCCACCGCCGCGGGGACGGGGAGACCCTGCGGCTGGACGACGGCGCCCCCGCGCGCGCTGGCGAGCGGCTCCAGCTCACCGTCGCGGCGGCGGGTGCGCCCTATGGGGCGGTGTTCTCCATCGACGGGTGGGGCGTGGTGACCCTCCACCTGCCCGAGCAGCTCGGCGACGCGGTGGCGCTCCCCAGCGGCGGCGCCCAGGAGCTGCCCCACTCCTACGAGCTGGACGACGCCCCGTCGTTCGAGCGCTTCTTCCTGGTGACCGGGGTTGAGCCCTTCCCGGTGGCGCCGCTGCTGCGCGCCGCCGAGGGCCTGGAGCACCCCGACTCGGACCCGCTGCCCGTCCCCAACACCCTCGCGGTGACCAGCGTTACGCTGCACAAGGAGACACGATGATCCTCTCCCTCGCGCTCGGCGTCGCGCTCACGGACGCATCCGCCGCCACCCAACGCTTCGCCCTGCTCGCCGGGGCCAACGACGGCGGCCCCGATCGGGTCACCCTGCGCTATGCGGTCTCCGACGCCGAGGCGGTCGCCGAGGTGCTCCAGGAGATGGGCGGGGTGCGCCCGACCGACACCCTGCTGCTGGTCGAGCCCGACCGCCAGGAGCTGGACGCGGGGCTCAGCCAGCTCGCCGCGATGGTCGAGGACGCCCGCGCCAGCGGGGATCGCGCCGAGGTGGTGATCTACTACTCCGGGCACTCCGACGAGCACGGGCTGCTGCTGGGGGGCACCCGCTACCCCTACGACGAGCTGCGGGGCACCCTGGACACCATCCCCGCCGACGTGCGGGTGGTGGTGGTGGACGCCTGCGCCTCCGGGGCGCTGGTGCGGGGCAAGGGGGGCGTGCACCGCCCGCCCTTCCTGGTGGACGAGTCGGTGGAGGTCACCGGCTACGCCTACCTGACCTCGGCCTCGGCCGACGAGGCCGCCCAGGAGGCGGACCGCATCCAGGGCTCGTACTTCACCCAGGCCCTGATCTCGGGCCTGCGGGGTGGGGCGGACGCCTCGGGGGACCGCCGGGTGACCCTGAACGAGGCCTACCAGTTCGCCTACACCGAGACCCTCTCCGCCACCGAGCGCACTCTGGGCGGCGCCCAGCACGCCAACTACGACATCCGACTGGCGGGGACCGGGGACCTGGTGATGACCGACCTGTCCTCCACCGGCGCGGTCCTGGCCTTCGGCGCGGACCTGGAGGGGCGGCTCACCATCCGGGACGACGAGGGGCACCTGGTCGCCGAGCTGGTCAAGCCCGCGGGGCGCCCCCTGGAGCTGGGGCTGGCCGCGGGGCGGTACCGGATCATGCTGGACGACGGCCGGCTGCGGGAGGCCGAGGTCATCCTGTCCAAGGGCGACACCCTGAACCTCACCCGCGCGGACTTCGTGAGCGTGCCGGTGGAGGTGACCGCGATGCGCGGCGGCGCCCCCGTCGACGAGCCCTGGTTCGGGCTGACCATCGTGCCGCCGGTCACCTTCGCGGCGGGGCAGGGCGTGCCGGGGCGGGCCATCGACCTGGCGTTGGGGGTGGCGCTGGCCGAGCAGGTCAACGGCGCCCAGGTCAGCGTGGTCGGGAGCATCACCACGGGCGACGTGCGCGGCGTGCAGCTCGCGGCGGCCTTCGCGACCGCGGCGGGCATGCGGGGGCTGCAGGCCGCGCCCGCGCTGGCCCTGGTGTACGGCCCCGCCGAGGGCCTCCAGGCCGGGGCCGGGATGGCCCTGTCGCAGTCGCTGCGGGGCGTGCAGCTCGCCGGCGGGCTCTCGATCGCCGGCTCGATGCGGGGGCTCCAGTCCGCGGGCGGCATCACGGTCGCCGGGGACATGAAGGGGGTGCAGGGCGCCCCCATCAACATCGCGAAGCAGATGGACGGCGTGCAGCTCGGCGTGGTCAACATCGGGGGGGAGGTCGACGGCGCCCAGATCGGGGTCATCAACGTCGCCCGGGACGTGGACGGGCCGGTGATCGGCATCCTGTCGTTCCACGCCAACGGCTACAACAGCTTCCAGCTCTCGGCCAGCGAGGCTGACCTGGCCAACGTGGGCTTCACCTACGGCGGCAAGCGCCTCTACACCCTCCTCCAGTTCGGGTACTACCCCAACGACGACGACGCCCGCTTCAACACCTGGCTGGGCTTCGGCGTACACACCCCCATGCAGCGGCTCTACGTGGACGTGGACGCCTCCGCGGGGCAGGCCCAGAGCATCCCCTTCGTCGCGGACACCCAGGCCCTCGCCGTTCGGGTCCGGGGGCTTGTGGGGCTCCGCGTCATCGACCCCATCGCGATCTACGCGGGCCCAAGCCTGAACATGCTCGCGGTGCAGTTCGACGGCCCGACCGAATACCCCACCCGCCTGCCGAAGTTCTCGATGGGCGCCGGAGACGCCGAGGTGCCCTGGTGGATCGGGCTCACCATCGGCGCGCGGTTCGGGGGCGGGCGGCCGGCGGAGCTGCTCAACGCGCCGGAGTGAAGGCGCGGGCCTCCTGCACCGCCGCGAAGAAGGCCGCGAGCCTCGCGGGGTCCAGGACATCGTCGGTGCGGACCCCGGTGCACAGGTCGAGGCCGTAGGGCCGCACCTGGCGCACCGCCTCGACGAGGTTGTGGGTCTTCAGCCCGCCGGCCAGGATGACCGGGCAGCGGGCCGCGCGCACGATCTCGGCGCTGATCGACCAGTCGTGGACCCGGCCGGTGCCGCCGAGCTGGCGCACGCCCTCGGCGGAGACCACGCTGGAGTCCAGGAGCAGCGCGTCGACCAACGGGGCCAGGCGCACCGCCTCGTCGATGGCGGCGGGCCCGGTGACGTGGACGACCTTGATGAGATCGACCCCGGGCAGGGCCTCGCGGAGGTGCGCGTAGGCGTCGTCCGGGAAGGCGTCCACGAGCTGGAGGCTGTTGCAGCGGCAGCGGCGCTGCTGGGCGATGACCCGGTCAGGCTCGGTCTCGGCGGTGAGCAGGACCGTGGCCACCCAGGGCGGCACGGCGCGGGCGACGTCGGCGATGCGCGCGTCGGGGATGGGACCCCAGCCGCTCGGCATGCGGGAGACGAGGCCCAGCGCGCTCGCCCCGTGGGCGATGGCCAGCCGGGCCTCGGCGATGTCCTGGATGCAGCAGATCTTGACGGGTAGCGGTTGCATGACCGCCCTGGTAACCCGCTGCGTGGGGCTACTCTTCTTCGAGCACGTTCATCCGATACAGGTCGACGCCGCTCCGGGGGGTCTGGGGGCGGCGCACGATGGCGAAGCCCAGGCGCTCGAGGGACTCCTCCTGGGCCTCGACCTTGTGCAGGGCCTGCTTGAGCAGGGCCTTGAGCCCACCAAAGGCGATCAGCACCTCGCGGGGGTCGGCGGACTCGCCGGCCGCGTAGCGACGCCGCAGCATCTCGGCGGCGCGGTAGTTCTCCTCGATCGCGGTGCCGATGTCATCGGCGCAGTCCAGCAGGGTGATGGCGTGGTCGGCGACGTCGGAGACGGCTTCGGTCTGCGCGTTGGTGTCAATGGACTCGAGCATGGGGATCATCACCTCTTGTAGACAAAGTGCAGGAGCGTGGCGGTCAGCGGTCAGCGCCCTGAGATGCCCACGAACGATACTTCGCTGGGAAGGCTCCTGGGGCTGACCCGACCTACGGTGGAATGTCCGGTGGAACGTACGGTCACGACCGTACAAATCCTGAAGGCGGCAATGCTGCATTGCAGCATTGCTGAGGATAGAGATATCAACAGGTTGTGTCTCTCCTTTGAAAAAGAGGGGTGGGGCTCGGTCAGGAACTGGCCAGCGGGTTCAGCGCGTGACCGTACGACGACCGTACAAACCGGCTCAGACGGCGCGGTCCGTTGGAGGATCTCCAGGGGTCGCTGCGGTCAGAACCTGCAGTCCTTGCGGAGGTCCGGGGCGTCGTAGGGGAGGGCGTGGGTGTCTTCGATCAAGTGGAGGTCCAGCCACCGGGGGGCGGTGGGGAAGTCCCGGGCGGTGCCGGGGCCGGGGATCCACTCGCTGGACCAGCGCTTGGAGCCCTTGGAGAAGGGGGCTCCCCGCAGGGCCAGCAGTTCGAAGGGCATGCAGAAGTCGGTGGCGCGGGCGATGGGGTGGCCGTCCGCGCGCATCTCCCGCTCCAACTCGCCCAGGTGGACGACGCCCTCGTCCATGTGGACGCGGCGCCAGTACCTGAACGCGACGGCCTGGTTGTCGGTGAACGGGATCGGGCCCATCTCGATGATGGGGCGGTCGGAGGTGTTCTCCAGCACCAGGATGCGGGCGACGTAGTCGTGGCGGGGGAAGAGGTCCTCATGGGCGCGGCGCAGCTCGATGCGGACGCTGCGCCCGGGGGTCTGGTTGACCGCCGAGTCCTTCAGGAAGCGCAGGAAGGCGCGGCGCTGCTTGTACCAGTTCTTGTAGACCGCGATGAGGTCGATCTCGAGGTTCTCCAGGTGGCCGAGGGGGTGGCCGGCGAGCACCACGTCGACCTCGTCGCCCAGGCGGTAGCCGCCCCGGCCGCGGGGCAGCCAGATCTGCAGGCGCTCGGTGGTGGCCTCGGGCACGCCCTGGGCCTCGGCGGTCTCGCGGAAGGAGTTGCGCACCCCCGACAGCAGCCCGCGGGGGTTGAGGTAGCCGTGGTCGACCCCGCACACCGAGAGCACCAGATAGAGCGGGAACTTGGAGTCGTCCTGGTGGACCAGCAGGCGCTTGGGCATCCGCCGCGTGAGGCACAGCAGGTGCAGCAGCGCGTAGCACTGGGCGCCCAGGTTGATCGGGCCGATGGGCCCCACGTTGAGCTGCCCGAAGCGCTGGCGGCTGGGCCAGGGGTAGCGATCGAGGGACATCTCGATCTGGCTGGCGCTCCGGGTGCGCCGGGACCGGGCCGGGGAGGGGGCCGGGGTCGGCTCGGGCTCGGAGGGTGGGGCGTTGAGGCCGGCGAGCCAGTCCTTCAGCAAGGGCTCGCGCAGGGCGTAGGGGCGCTCGGCGCGGCCGGTCTGACGCACGTAGCCGCAGCGCTCCAGCATCTCGATGGTGCCCGGGACCTGCCCGGCGCCGCCGACGGCCAGGGACTCCAGCCAGGCGCGCTCCTCGGCGGTGACGTGGTCGAGGTCGTTCTCGATGCCGGCCTCGATCTGGGGCTCGGGGCGCGCGGCCTCGTTCTGCTCAGCGAAGCCCAGGACGTGCAGGAAGAAGGGGTTGCCACCGCAGCGCTCCTGCAGGCGGCTGGTGATGTCGTCGCCCAGGCCGCTGCGGGTCATCATGACCTGGACCGCCTTGTCCTCCAGGTTGCCCAGGGGGAAGACCGGGATGGAGTCGAGCAGGCGCTTGAGCTGGCCGGCGGCGCCCAGGTCGAGGCCCCGGGTGGAGCTCATGTAGAGCTGCACGTTGAGCTCGCCCTGGGTCATGAGGCGGTCGAGCAGCCGGATGACCCCCAGGACGTCGCCGGCCAGCTCGGGGGCGGCGGCCAGCTCCTCCTCGGTGGGGGCGAGGCCGCGCCCCTCGTCGGCGAGCACGATGAGGCAGAGCGGCTGCTCGTCGTTGAGGGTCGCGAGGGTCTCGAAGAAGGTCTCGGTGGGGCTGTCGGAGCCCCGGACGTCGGCGACCAGGCTCCCGGCGTCGAGGACGCGCTGGGCGGCGACGGCGAGGCGGCCGATGACCTCATGCTCCTTGCGGTGGACGCGCAGGTCGACGTAGGCCGGGATGAGCCGGATGTGGCGCTGGTCGGCGTGGGGGGTCAGCCAGCCCTCGCGGCGGTAGACCGAGGCGAACTGGAGCAGGTCGTGGTCCTCGTGCACCGGGCCGCGCACCTCGGGCAGCGTGGCCTCCTCGGGCTTGTTCATGCAGCGGGCGAGGAACTCGACGGCGTGGAGGAAGGAGGTCTTGCCCTGGCGGCGCCGGCCCACGTAGCGGCGGCAGTGGAACTGCTCGGGGTTGCGCAGGCACTGGACGATGTCCCGCAGGAGGGCCACCCGACCCAGGAAGTTGTTGCCCTTCACCCAACGCCCGGCGTTGAAGCGGTAGGGAGGGGGGAGCTCGTCGTCAGGGGGGAGCGGCATCACGGGAAGTTCCTGATTCTCCGATGACATCGAGCCTAACCAGATTCTGTCCGGTCTGCGATGGTCCGGCCTGGGATGGGTCCAGACTTTGCAGAACTTGGGTCTGAACGTCGAGGGGGTTTCCTGAAGTGTGCCGGCGGCCACAGGTCACGATACGTCGGCCGAAGCTGTGACGCACGCCCCCAAGACCCCCTCAGCGCCGCCCCGCGGCCCTTTGAGCCGCTTGGCGGGCCTCTGCGCGGATCACCCCTGGCTCACGATCGGCGCCCACCTCGCGCTGCTGGTGTCGGCGGCGCTGGTGCTCGCGCAGCGCTTCTCCTCCCTCGCGGAGGGCAGCGACGACCCCGCCGAGGCCATCGCGCTGGCCCTCTACGACAACTCCCTGGAGCGGGTCTGGGGCACCTCCCCCGAGCCGGTCGCCCACTACGAGCGCTTCAGGGAGCGCTTCGGCTCCGATCACCTCGTCGCCTGGGTGGTGGCCGGGCAGGGGCCGCTGGAGCCCGCCGACCTGCAGCTCCTGCAGCGCGCCGCGGAGGGCTTCACCGCGCCGGGGCCCCACCGGGCCGAGGTGCTGTGGGCCGGCTCGCTGCCCTACGCGCCCCCCCTCGGCGAGGCGCCGCTGTCCGCAGAGGCGGTGGAGGCCTTCGCCGCGCGCGTCGCCTCCGACCCCGCCGCCGGCCGTCTGCTCGCGACGGAGGACGCCGGCTGGTCGGCCGCGCTGCTCGTGGCGGTGGACCCCGCGACCCTGAACGACGCCAACCTCGAGGCGCTGGTGCCCCTGCTGCGGGCGCGCTTCGCGGCGCTCGACCCGCCCCCGGACGTGGAGGCCCACGGCATGGGCGTGCCCGTGCTGCTCGGCGAGGTGCGCGCGGCCATCGTGCGGGGCATGCGGACCAACCTGCCGCTGGTGAACCTCGTCGTGCTGGGGCTCTGCCTGCTCGTGTTCCGGCGCCCCCGGGTGGTCGGGATGGTGCTGGGCACGGTGCTCCAGGGGGAGGCGCTGTCCCTCGCGCTGTTCCTGGGGACGGGGCGGGCGTTCAACTACGTGAGCTGCTTCATGGCGATCTCCATCGTCGTGCTCGGCTTCGCGGCCTGCATCCATCTCTTCGTGCGCCTGCGGGAGGAGCGCCGCGTGCGGCCCGTGCGCGAGGCCCTGGACGTCGCGGTCGACACCGTGGCCCGCCCCTGCGGGGTCTCCCTGGCCACGACCTGCGCGGCGCTGCTGGCCCTGACCACCGCCGAGCAGGTCGCCATCGTCGACTTCGGGCTGTTCTCGGCGGCGGGCATGGTGCTCGTGCTGCTGTGCACGTTCAGCCTCGCGCCGGCTCTGGTGTCGCTGGTCGACCCCGGAGAGACCGCGCCCGGCCACCCGCTGCCCGGCCTGCCCACCCCCGCGCAGGTCGGGGTGTTTGCGTGGCGGCACGCGGGCAGTGTCCTGGCGGTGGCGGCGGCGGTGATGGCCTTGTGTGCGGTCGGCGCGACCCGACTGGAGCTGGGCTCGAACATCCGGGAGTCCTTCGTGGCCCGGGGTGAGGTCTCCCGGGCCATCGAGTTCGTGAGCGAGCGGGTGCCGGGCATCGCCGCCTTCGAGGTCGCCCTGAGCTGGGACGCGGACGCGCAGCCCGCCGACGCGGTCGACGCCGTGGAGCGCAGCCGCGCGGTGGAGGACGCCGTGCGCAGCGGGCTGCGGTATCGGGGGGAGCCGCTGCGCCAGGGGGCGGTGTTCTCGGCGGCGGACGCGGCCCGCTCCCTCTGCGTGGACCCGGACCACGCCCCGGTCTGCGCCGACGGCTGGCCGCTGGCCCCCGCCCTCAAGCCCCTCGCCGAGGAGATCGCGGCGCGCGGGCCGCCCCGCTACATCGCCCACGACGGCGACGCCTGGGGCGCGCGGGTGACGGTGCTGCTGGACCTGCCCTACGCCCACGAGGGCATCGAGGTGGCCGAGCGCATCGAGCAGCTCGCCGAGGGCGCCGACCCCGGCGTGCGCGCCCGGGTCACCGGCCTCGGCCCGTTGTGGAACGAGCTGGAGGACTCGGTGGTCTCCGACCTCATGGACAGCTTCGCGGTGGGGGCGGCGGTGGTGGTGCTGCTGCTGGCGCTGTTCCTGCGCAGCGGGCGGGCGCTGCTGCTGGCGCTGCCGGCGAACCTCTTCCCCCTGGTGGTGGTGGCCGGGGCCGCGGGCTGGGTGTTCTCCTGGACCGGCTACCACGTCAACTCGACGGTGATGATGTACCTGACCGTCTCGGTGGGGATCATCGTCGACGACACCGTGTTCTGGCTGCTGGCCTGGCAGCGGGAGCGCCGGGCGGGTGCGGCGGGGGAGCAGGCGGTGCGCCGGGTCCTGGAGGAGGTCGGCGGCGGCATCACCCTGACCAGCGCGTCGCTGTGCCTGGGGTTCGCGGTGCTGACCTGGTCGGACTTCGTGAACTCGCGCATCCTGGGCGTGCTCACCAGCGCCACCATCCTGATGGCCCTGGTCGGCGACCTGCTGCTGCTGCCGGCGTGCTGCCGGGTGCTAAGCGGGCTGGGGGGCGGCGCTGAGGGGCGGGGCTGACGCCTGGTCGATGGGCATCAGGCGCAGCTCGCGGGTGACGAAGGCGCGCTGCTCCAGGGGCAGGGCCTCCATGACCCGGCGCCGGGCGAAGTACAGCTCCGGCCACTGGTAGAAGGGGTAGGCGGGCCGCAGGTGGTGCTCCTCGTGGTAGTAGGTGAGGAGCTGGATGAGGCCGTGGGGCAGGGTGGGGAAGCGGGGGCTGCGGCAGATGGCGAGCACGCCGTGGGGCAGCCAGGCCGCGATGAACCAGAACATCGCCAGGGCGATGTGCAGCGGGGCGAGCCAGCCCAGCAGGGTCTGGACCGGGAAGGCGATGAGCAGCGAGAACACCCCGGCGAGCACCACCAGCAGGCCGCGCCGCTCCTCGGGGCGGTGGCGCAGGCTGCGGGCCCGCAGCATCCAGGAGAACGCGAACACGTTGGTCAGGCTGGTGACCACGAAGGAGGCCAGCCCGTCGCCCAGCTCGGGGGTGACCGTGTGCTCGATGTCCCGGTCCTGCATGGGGTGGGTGTGGTGGGACAGGTGCTGGCGGCGGTGGACCTTGAAGGTGCTGCCGACGAGCAGGCAGGACACATGGCCGACCGCGTCGTTCAGGCGGCGGCTGCTGTGCACGGCGCCGTGGACCGCCTCGTGGCCCATCTCGATCAGGACGAAGAGCACCCAGGACTGGAGGACCAGGTAGCGCAGGTAGTGCCCCTCCTGCTCGCCCTCGACGAAGGACTGGAGCAGCAGCGCGAAGACCAGCAGGTGCAGCACGGCCAGCCAGAAGTCAGCGCCCTTGCGGTGGGGCACATCGACCCGGACGAGCCGGCGCGCGGAGGCCTTCCTGCGGGCAGCCCAGGAGGCAGCCAGGGGCGACGCGGATCGCTGCGTCGCCGCCAAGGCCACTGTTCTCTGAGCTGTTTGCGGGGGGGCCTGCAAGGGCTTGTGGTCTCCCACGTGAACCCGGCCGGGTTAGATCCGGGACCACGGCGATCAGGGTCATCAGTGTCCGCGAGCAGCCAGAAACTGACCGAGTACCAGAATCTGACCGTGAGGATAACCAAATTGTGTCCGTCGCGCACCGAATCTTTGCGGCGACAGCGACCGTACGTACGGTCAGCGACCAGATCTTGTCCGTGTATGGTATACTGCTCTTTCGGTGTAATTTTGCGATGAAGACAAACGTCAGCCACCAGCTATGGCGGTGGGTTGCGGCGCTGGCCCTTCTGCTCGCCTGGTCCGCCAGCGTCGCCGCGCCCCCCCCGATCGACGTCCGCCTCAGCGAGAAGAGCCGCTATCTGGGCAGAGGTCCTGTGGAAACCGGGATCGAGGGGCTCCACGACGAGGCCGAGGTCTACCGCGAGGAGGTGGAGGTCACCTTCGACCTCAAGTCCTACGGCTTCTCCCCGGACGCTCCGGGCGGGCTGGCCCGGGAGGGCATGAGCCAGTTCGAGAAGGTCGCTCGTGATTACGAGTACTTCAATCACATCTCCCCGCTGGTTCGGGAGGCCTGGGGCTATCGCTCCGGGGACGGCGGGAAGCCCCAGATCTCCCCGCTGGAGTTCATCCGCCGGCTCACGCGTCAGACCACGCCGCAGGGGCGCCCGCTGCTGATCGATCGGCGCGTCCAGGAGATCGCGCTTGACCTCATCGACAACCACGCGATGCAGAGAGGCACCCTCCTGCGCTGCCAGGACGTCGTCCATGACTACCTCGAGCAGCTGACCGGACGTACGGTGGCTGACCGTACAAATGCTTCTCTGCGGGAGGCGATCCTTGCCACCCCGGGCGGGGCGATCCGGGAGCGCATGCAGCAGATCGAGCCCCAGGGCTGCACGCCGGAGACCGAGCGGGACTACCTCTACCTCAGCTACGGGGTGGGCCTGGGGTCCGAGGGGTCCTGGTTCGTCCTCGAGTACGACTACGCGCCCCCGCCGCAGGGCGCGAACTCCTGGGCGATCGAGTACGAGAAGATCGCCGGGCCGAGCCGCTACTTCGTGGGCTACTACCTCCTGGACGTCGACCCGTCCCTCGGCACGATGCGGGTGCGCGGGGGCTACACGATCGACCTCTCGCTTTGGCCCGAGCGGGTGGTGACCCGGGCCCACGAGCAGTTCCTGCTGGACTTCGTCCATGTCCTCCACGAGCGCTTCGTGACGGGCTCCCGGACGGCGGAGCCGGCGCAATGATCCTGCTCGGGCTGCTGCTCGGCGCCTCGCCCTCCTTCGCCGCAGAGCCCGGCACGACCCTCGCTGACCCGGTCTGCTGGGAGCCCGCCGAGGTGCCCGGCCTGGGGCTGGCGGTGGGGGCGATCGGCCGCCCCGAGGGGGCCCGCCGCTATGGCGGCGTGCAGGTGACCTCCCCCCGGTTCTTCGAGCACGACGGCATGATCTGGCTGGGGGACGTCGACCGGCTGTCCCTCTACGACTTCGCCGAGGACAACTTCACCACCACCTGGGAGAGCGACGCCGGCCAGGGCCTGTTCGGGTTCGCCGACGGCGCGATGTTCAGCGTCCAGCCCGGCGGGGCGCCGGAGGCCGGCGACGTCGAGCTGCTGCGGGTGCCGTTGGTGGCGGAGCGGCCGAGCCCCAGCCCGCTCGCCGTGCCCATCCGGGAGGCGGTGCGCGCGCGAGGCTGGGACGTGGTCACCGAGGGCTACCGCTGGATGTCCCCCGTCGCCCTGGAGTCCGCCCCCGACGACCCCCAGCTCCTCTACCTCATCGTGGAGTTCACCCGCTCGCCGACCCTGCTCACCGGGATCTTCGCCCTGGATCCCGACGCCCGGGGCGGGATCGTCCAGGACGCCTGGCTGGTGGAGGGCATCTTCGACCGCTTCCTGGTGATCCCGCCGCCGGACGACGGGCCCCCGATGATGGTGATGGTGGACAACAGCACCTACCTCTCCGGCATGCCGCTGATCGCCGGGGCCACCCTGGACAGCTACGGGGACCGGATCGAGGACGTCTCCGCCCTGGCCCGAGCGACCCGGGATGCCGGCGGGCGGCCCGCTGCAGCCATCCTGAGCGGCCACCACGGGGGCTGCGTGCGGCGGGTGGTGCTCTCCACGAAGGAGGGGCGGCTGGGCTTCCAGGAGGACGAGCGCTGGTGCCCGGGGTCTCCGACGGCGGCCGACGGGGGCTGGCCCATCGAGCGCGCCCGCGTCCGCGAGCTGCTGACGCTGCGCGACGGGCGGGTGCTGGTCTCCCATGACCGGGGGCGGGGTGGGGATCCCGTGGACGCGCGGCTGCTCACCTACCTGCTGGCGCCGCCGTGGGAGCCGGGCCAGCGGGATCGGGTGCGGCCCCTCCCGGTGCGCGAGGCCACCTCCACCATGGGGGGAGGCCGAGGGCCCCGCCTGTCGTCGCTCTACGAGGACGAGAGCGGCCGGATCTGGTCGACCGTGGGGCGCTCGGAGGGCGGCCAGCTCGTGGTGCAGCGCCTCGATCTCCCGTTCTGGCCCGTGGACGCGCTGGTCGGCGGCGACGCGGTCCAGGTGGGCCCCTTCGGGCAGGGCCAGGCGGTGCTGGTTCGCGCCCCCGGCCAGCCCGGGGTGCTGCTCCGGGTCATCACCCGCCCTCTGGCCATCTTCTACCTGGGCGGGGCGGAGGGCGACGTGGTCGCGGCGGCCTCGGGGGGCGAGACCCTGGTGGCGCTCGCCGTCGCGGAGGACGGCTCCGGCGCGCTGATGCAGTGGACCGCCGGGCGGGACCGCGCGGTCACCCTCGCCCGCTTCGAGGGGGTGCCGGACGGGGTGGTGGGGCTGCGCGTGGCCGAGGACGCGGTGGTGCTGCAGGTGGAGACCGACGCGGGGCTGGTCGACGCCCCGTACCGCCTGGGAGACGACGGGCAGGCCGCGGCGCTGCCCCAGCGCCCCGCCGCGTGCCGGGCGCCCCAGCGCCTGCCGAGCGCGGTCGACGGCGCCCCGGTGTGCGAGATCCTTGATGGCGAGGGGCCCTCCTGGACCCTCGACCGCGACGGCCCCGCCCTCCTGCCCGGCCCGGAGGGGCGCTGGGTGGAGCTGCACGCCGGGGAGGAGGGCTGGCGGGTCGGCCCCTTGGGCCTCGGGGAGACGGTCCACTTCCCCACCGGCAGCACCGCCGGCCGCGTGCAGGCGCCGCTGCTGCTGCACCGCGCCCCCTCGGGGGGGCTCTGGCTGCACCTCTCGACCGTGGCCGGGATCGAGCGCGTCGACCCCGACGGCGCCGCCAACCTGCTCGCCCTGCGCCCGGAGACCCGCGTGCAGCGGGAGATGAGCGCGCGGTGCCGCGAGCAGGGGCGGACCGCCTCAGCGGTCGTGATGGGCTGGCAGGTCGATGGGGCCAGCACCGGCTGGGCCACCCTGGCGCCGGCTGACGGCAGCGACCCCATCCACCTCCTGGGGCCTGTGGTCCCCACCCTGCCGAGCGTGCGCAACGCCGGCCGCGTGCTCACGCCCACCCGGCTGCTCGCCGAGCCGGTCGATGGGCAGCCGGACCCCCGGATCTTCGTGCGCGCCGGGGGATCGACCCAGCCGGTCCGCCCGCTGGGCGCGGGCGCCGTGTTCGACGTGGGCTGGAGCATCTGGCCTCGGGAGCGCCACCCCGTCCTCGTCTCCAACGCCTACGGGGTGGGCGGGCTGGAGCAGACCGTCGTGGTCCCCTCCCGCAACGGCATCGCGCTGTGGGGCGTCGGCCTGATGGTCGTCCTCGGCCTCGTGCTCAGGATCCAGGGCCGTCGGCGCCGTCACCAGTTGGCGGTCCAGGCGTTCGCCCACGACGTCAAGATCCCCTACGTCGCCGGGCCGCCGGTCACCGGGGACATGTTCTTCGGGCGCGATCGGCTGGTGCGGCAGCTCCTGGCCACGGTGGTGGAGGGCGGCAACTACGCCCTGGTCGCCGACGACAAGCGCATCGGCAAGACGAGCCTGCTGCTGCGCCTGCACCAGCTCCTGCGGGATCGCAGCGGCGAGACGCGGTGCTGGCCGGTCTACCTCTCGCTGGAGCGCTGCCGCCAGGGGCGCACCTTCTTCAGCGAGCTGTGGCGGCTGCTGACGCCCATCGCCCAGGAGTACAACCTGGCCGACGCGATCAGCTACCCCGAGCCCCGGGATGAGGGCGAGGCGTTCACCGATCTGCTCGACCTCCTCACGATCATGAACGACGACGACGTGCCCTGCGTGGTCGTGCTGCTGCTCGACGAGTTCCAGATCCTGGCGGGCGACCACGCCATCCCCGAGGCCCGGGACGCCGCGCAGCGCCTGCGCTCGGTCACCGCCGAGGACTGCCGGGACCACCTCTCCTGGGTCGCCGCCGGGGTGGCCTCCATGCTCAACCCCAAGCCCCACGACATGGACAGCGACCTGCTGCTGGTGGGGCCGCGCTACAAGCTGGGCACCCTGGACCTGGAGGACGCGCGGCGGCTGATCGCCGAGCCCATCGCGCACCTGCCCATCAGCTTCACCGACGAGGCGATCGACGCCATCCTCACCCACAGCGAGGGCCACCCCTTCGCCATCCAGTACACCTGCCGCAGCCTGCTCTCCAACGCGGCCATCGACCTCGCCACGGCCGGCGAGCTGCATCAGGTCTTCATCGGCGTCGCGGAGGTCCGCGCCTTCATGGAGCACAACGTGCTGGGTTATCTGCTGGAGCGCCCCCCCGAGGACCTGCCCGCCTACGGCGAGGGTCCCATGACGCCCCGCGAATAAGGGGTTACCCCCCGGCGATGCCCCCGCTCCCGGACAGCGACGACGCCCTGATGGCGCGCTACAGCCAGACCGGCGAGCGCGCCTGCTACGAGGCGCTGTTCCGGGCCTGGGCCCCACGGCTGAACAGCTACTTCCTGCGCCACGTCGGCGACCCGAACCGGGCCCAGGACATGGTGCAGCTCACCTTCCTGCACGTCCACCGGGCGCGCAAGGACTTCCGGGCGGGCAGCCCGTTCCGCCCCTGGGTCTACACCATCGCGGCGAACGTGCGACGGCAGCACTTCCGCCGCAAGGCCCGCAAGCCCGAGGCCGCCTGGGACCCCGATCGCCACCGCGAGCCCGCCGTGGGCCCCGACGCCTCCACCGCCGAGCAGCGCCTGGTGCGCCGGGCCCTCGCCCAGCTCCCCGACGGCCAGCGGGAGGTCGTGCTCCTCCACTGGTACGAGGGCCTGGGCTTCAAGGAGATCGCCGAGATCGTGGGCGCGTCCCACTCGGCGGTCAAGGTCCGGGCCCACCGGGCCTATCAGGCCCTGCGCGAGCTGCTCGACGCGGACCGGTAACCCTCTCACGCCACAAGGCATATCCCCGACGATGACCCCTGACGTCCCCAGCGACGCCCCCCTGCTCGACCCCGACCGTGCCCGGTACGGTCAGGACGGGCTGTCCTCGGCCCAGGTCGACGCCATGCTCGCCGCCCTCGACGCGGAGCGCGCGGAGGCGGGTGTGCGGGAGCGCCTGCGGGAGCAGCCGGGTTGGGCGCGGGTGGCCGGGCTGGCCGGGGTCGGCGCGGCGCTCACCCTCCTCCTGGTCCTGGCCACCGGCCTGCGCCCGGACCTGCAGGGGGGCGAGGAGGCCCGGCTGGCCCTGATCCTGGCCGCCTTCGCGGTCGCGGGTGTGGCCGGCCTGGCGGTCGCCGCGCGGGGCATGCACCAGCCGCCGATGGGGCGTCGGGCGTGGGGCATCGCCGCGCTCTGTCTGGGGCTGCCGGTCGCCGCCGGGGTCGCCCCGGGGCTGATGCCCGGGATCCCCATGCCCGAGGGCAAGGCCTGGATCCACCTGTTCTGCTTCGGGCTCGCCGCCGGCGTGGCGCTGGGCGTGGCCATCGCCGCCGCGCTGCTGGATCGCTCCGAGCGGCCGCCGCTGTGGCGCGGGCTCAGCGCGGCGGGCGCGGGCGGGGTGCTGGGGGCGCTGGCCATCCTGCTGCACTGCCCGATCGCGGATCCGCTGCACATGCTGCTGGGCCACGCCCTCCCGGGCCTCGTGCTGGCGGGGGCGGCGGTCGCGTGGTTGCGGCGCTGAGCAGGCGGCGTCATCCTGGGGCTCGATGCCCCGCCTCCTGCCCCTGCTCGCTCTGGTCGCCTGTCGGATGGACGGCTCGCTGGTCCTGACCGATGACGTGAAGGCCGACGGCACGGACAGCGGCGGCGTGGACACCGGCCCCATCGGCGAGACCGGCGAGACCGGCGAGACCGCCGACACCGGCGAGCCCTGGGTGGAGCCCGACGACGCCCCCTTGTGGTGCCTGGACTTCGAGGACGCCACCCTGGCCGACGCCGGCTACGAGGGCGACTTCGTCGAGCTGTACGACGGCGCGCTGGTCCTCAACGTGTTCGAGGGGCAGTCGTTCAGCGCCCTGCGGGGGGAGGAGTCCCTGGACTGGCGCGGTGTGCGGGCGCTGGCCCTGCGCTCCTCCCACAGCGGGGAGGTCTCCAGCGTGTCCATCGCGACCACCCCGGTGTTCGAGGTCGCCGCCCCGGAGCTGTGGTGGTGGCAGCTCTCCGAGGTGGACGCCCGGGGCCTCGTGCTCTACGCCGACCTGCTCGCCGAGGACGGCGCCCAGCTCGCCAGCGTCGACCTGCCGGTGGAGACCGGGGGCTTCATCCCCGCCCTGGAGGACGAGCACCGCCGGCTGCCCGACTTCCCCGAGATCGACTACGGCGACCCCACCCCCGGCCGCATGGTGCAGCAGGTCATCGACATGCGAGCGTTTGAAGGCCAGCGGGTCAAGCTGCGTCTCTACCAGCACACCCGCCTGTCGGAGAACGGCTTCTTCTCCGCGTTCGACGACCTCTGTCTGGGGGAGGCCGAGGCGGACCCGGGGCTGGAATGGGGCCCACCGGACCCCTCGCACTGAGCCGTTGAGCGCCGGTTACCGCAGCCCGGTCAGCGCCCCGTCGAAGGGCGCCTCCTCGTCGGGGTCGTCCACCAGATCGAAGCCGAGGTCCGGGCCGCCCTCCACCAGGATGCGCTTGGCCAACGGGGTGATGGACGCGGTGCGGGCGGCGAGGTGGGGCTCCAGGTCGTCGAAGGGGTGCCGGGAGCGCCAGCCGGAGGTGGTGTAGACGGTGCGCATGTGCTGGGCGTGTACGACGCGGCCGGCCAGGGAGCGCTCGCCGGCCATCACCGGGCGCAGGTCCACCCCGTCGCTCTGCGGGGCCGAGACCCCGGCCAGCCCCAGCACCGTGGGGAAGATGTCCACCAGCGAGATCGGGTCGGAGACCACCTGGCCTTCGGGGATCCCGGGCCCGGCGATGACCACCGGCACCCGCAGGATCGGCTCCCAGAGCCCGGTGTTGTGGCCGAAGTAGCCCTTCTCCCCGAGCATGTCGCCGTGGTCCGAGAGCGCGATGACGACGGTGTCCGGGCCCACGATCTCCATCACCCGGCCCAGGTAGTGGTCCGCGGCCAGCACGCAGCCGTCGAGCACCTCGTCGTTGAGATCCTGGTGGACGTCGTCGACGGGGATGTTGAAGATCTGCGCCATATGCACGGCCTCGCCGGCCCGCTCCAGCGCGGTGAGGGGCGCCTCGGTGAAGGCGCTGCGCCAGGGCAGGGGGACCTCCTGGTAGGGGCCGTGGGGCTCCATGAAGTTCACGAACAGCCAGGCGGGGCGGTCGGGGTCGCGCTGCGCCCACCAGCGCGCCACCCCCTCCAGGATCGCCGCGCCGCCCTTGTCCCGGTCCACCCCGAAGAGCCCGTTGCGCACCCGGAACCCCAGCAGCACCTCGTGCAGCGTGAAGCGCCGCCAGTGGTCCTCGAACCAGTGGTAGCCCCGCGCCATGCCGGTGCCGGTGCCGGCGAAGGGGTTCGCCGAGAAGCCCGCCGCCTGGTAGCCCGCCGCCGCGAGGCGCTCGACCAGGAGGGGCCGGTCGGCGGGCATGCTGGGGTGCAGGTTGTGGGCGCCGTGGGCCTCGGGCATCAGCCCGGTGAACATCGAGCCGTGGGCGGGCAGGGACCAGGGCGCGGTGCTCCAGGCGGCGTCGAAGCGCACGCCCCGCTCGGCCAGGGCGGTGAGGTTCGGGGTGGTCTCGTGGGGGTAGCCGAAGGTGGAGCAGCGGTCCCGGCGCAGGGTGTCGAGCACGACCAGGGCGATGTCCGGGCCCTCAGCGGCGGGCCCGGTGGCCGCGCCGCGGGGCTCCGGGGAGGCGGGCCCCATGCGCCACATGCCCGCGAGGGCGAGGGGGAGGGCCACGAAGCGCCCCCGGCGGTGGAGCAGCAGCGCCGCCCACGCGCAGGCGGCGGCCATCACCAGGGTCAGGGAGAAGAGGAGCTGGCCCGAGGTGACGCCCAGGACGTACGCGGTCAGCGCCGCCGCCCCGCCCCGGAGCAGGCGGCGGTGGCGGTGGCGCGCGGGCGCGACGGCCTGCACGAGCAGGTCAGCGGCGGCCCCGAAGAGCAGGTAGACCGCCACCACCGGCAGCGCGATGGGCACCACCCCCCCGGAGCCGAAGCCCCGGAGCAGGTTGCGGAGGACGAGGCTGCATTCGGCGACCGAGAGCCCCAGGCCGACGGCCATCCCGGCCGTGGGGGCGCGCCACCTCAAGGGTCCTTTTCGGTCGAGGCTTCGACCGCGAGCACCGAGGGCAGATCCAGCAGGTTGTCGGTGGTGGGGCCGGCCTGCGGATCGTGGGCGGTGGCGAACAGGCTGTCCAGCGAGGGGTCCTGGCTGTTGCCCTCGATGTCCTTGCGCAGCAGCGGCACGACCCGGCGCGCCCAGGTGCGCAGGTCGGGGCCGTCGAGCAGGCGAACGAGGCGGCGGGCGTGGGCGGCGACCTCGGCGGCGGTGGGCCGGTCGCGGGGCTCGTACTCCAGCATCGGGGCGACCAGCGGGATCAGCTCCCCGGCCCCCATCTCATCCATGAAGTCCAGCATGGGCACCCTGCAGGCCTCCAGGGCCAGCGGGCTGGTGGGCCAGGGGCTGTCGGGCACCACCCCCGAGGCCAGCTCGGTGATGACCACCGCCAGGGAGAAGATGTCCGAGGCCGGGTGGTTGTGGCGGCCCAGGTGCCGCTCGGGGGCCATGTAGAACAGCGTACCCCCGCCGCCCGCCCGGGAGCGGTGCTCGCGGCCCTCGAACTCGGCCCCGGCCACCCCGAAGTCGAGGATCTTGACCTCGCCGTCCTCGGTCAGGCGGATGTTGTGGGGCTTGATGTCGCGGTGGAGCACCCGGAAGGGCGCGGGCTCGCCCTCGGGGACGCGGTTGTAGGCCACGTCCAGGGCGTCGGCGACCTCGGCGGTGATCTCGGCGACCACCCGGGGCGGCACCAGGCCGACGTCGGGGTGGGCCTGCTGGACCACGACGTCCCGCAGGTCGATGCCCGGCACGTACTCCATCAGGACGCCGAGCCGCTCGTCCAGGAGCACGATGTCCTCGGCGCGGACGATGGCGCGGTGACGCAGGAGCGCCATGATGCGGGCCTCGTCGCGCAGGCGCTCCGCCACCGCCGCCCGGTTTGCCCAGCCCCGGCGCAGCAGCTTGATCGCCACCAGCCGCCGCACCCCGCGGGGAGAGACGGCCTCCATCAGGAGGACCTCGCCGAAGGTGCCGGACCCGAGCACCCGGATGGGGCGGTAGCGGATGCGCTCGGGGGCGTCGGGGCTGGTGCCGGTGGGGGTGCTGCTGGCCCCCGGGGCCACGGTCTGGTCGCTGAGCCGCGAAGGCAGCGCGTCCCAGCCCATCCGCGCCAGGAAGTCCTGGAGCACCGGCACCAACAGCCGCCGCTGGCCGTTCAGCAGCCCGATGTCCACCAGGGAGCGCACGAAGGGCTCCTGCCAGTCCGGGATCGGGGCGCCCTCCATCACCGCCTGGAGCACCAGGCGTTCGGACGGCGAGGTGCGCTCGAGGTCCTGCTGGAAGGCGTGGGCGGCGGGGTGGCTGGCCACGACCGCGTCGAGGGCCCGGCGCGGGTCGGAGCCCAGGCGCTTGGCCTGATCGCAGGCGGCCTGGGTGAGGTAGGGGTGGCCCCCGGTGCGCTCCAGCAGCAGCGCGACCTGGGGGTCGGTGAACGCGACCCGGCCCTCACCATCGCGCTGGCGCAGGCTCACGAGGTCCCGGGCGGCGGCGGCGTCGAGCACCGGGGCGAGGGTGCGCTGGGCGAAGCCCGCCAGCAGGGGCTCGGGCAGGCCGAAGCTGTCGTCCCGCAGGCGCACGGCCTGGCGGCTGCCGGTGAGGATGATCCGGGAGCTGGGGTCGGCGAGCAGGCCCGCCCGCAGGGTGCGGATGACGCCGGGCTGGGACTCGGCGATGGTGGCCAGGGCGTCGGCCTCGTCGATGAGGACGAGCAGGGGGTGGCCGGCGGCCTCGGCGGACTCGGCGGCCACGAGCAGGAGCACGTCCAGGGGCAGCTTGCGCAGCTTGAGGAAGCCCCCCGGCAGCCCGGGGAGCAGCTTGCGGCGCCGGGACAGGGCGTTGGCGAAGCGGTCCCGCAGGGCGTCGATGGTCTCGGAGCCCTCGGGCGCGATGTAGAGCGGGATCATGCGCCCGTCGGCCAGCGCCCGGCGCTCCAGGAACAGCAGGGTGGCGGTCTTGCCCGTGCGCCGCATGCCGACCAGGAACACGCGGCGGTCCCGACCCTCGTACAGCTCGTCGAAGAGCGCCCGACGCCCGTAGACGTCGCGGTCATCGTCCAGGGTGTTCCCCACGCAATACATCTACGGGTCCTGCTCGTTGAAGAAGCTCTCGATGGCCTCGGCCTGCTCCCGCTGCTGGCGCTCCGCGAGCACCTGTAACAGCTCACTGCGCCGTCGGCGCGCCTCCGCGACCCGCTGCACGACCTGCTCCCAGGCCGCCTCCGGGCCGGCGGCCAGGGCGGCGGGCTCCCCGGTGCGGCGGGTGAAGACCCCGGCGAGGGTGCGCAGCTCCTCGGAGGCGGCCTCGACGTCGCGCACCTGCAGGTCGAAGCGCCGGCCGACCAGGAGCTGCTCCACCCCGGCGAAGCAGAGGTGCCAGACCTGGAGGGGGCGGCCCTCGGTCAGCTCGTGCAGGCGGGTGGCGGCCTCGGGGGTGTAGGAGAACGGGGGCTCCAGGCGGCTGTCGAGGTAGCGGATCAGCTCCTCATGGCTCATCGGGCGCAGCAGCCGCACCTGGAAGAGGTTGAACCAGGGGCTCTCGTCGTCGCTGCCCGCGAAGCCCCGCCGGATGGACATGCCCGCCCCCAGGACCGCCATGCGGTGGCTGGGCACGACCTGCAACAGCCCCCTGAAGCGCTGGGCCTCGGACTGGTAGGTGCCCATCGTGTCGAGGTCGTCGAGCACCAGCACCAGGCGGGGGGCGCCGTCCACCAGCACCTCGTCCAGCAGGTACTCCACCGCGCCCCGGTCCAGCTCGCTCAGCTCCCGGATCTCCTCGGAGGCTTCTTCGTGGGGGTAGACCTCGGCGATCTGGCGGCCCAGCTCGGTCCAGAAGCGCTCCTCGGGCACGGCGAACAGGCTCATGCGCACCACGCGCACGGGCTTGTCCCGCAGGCCCTCGCTCTCCAGCCGCCAGGCGACGTGGCGCAGCAGCGCGGACTTGCCGGAGAACTGGGGGCCCTCGACCACCACGCAGTTGAGGTCCAGGGTGCGCAGCAGGTCGTCGGCCAGGGAGTTGGCCGCGAAGGGGGTGCGGGCGGGGTTGTTGGGGCTGTCCTGGCGGAAGGGGTTGTAGGCGGTGGCCAGCACCTGATCCCGCAGCAGGATGCGCCGGCTGGCCCAGCGCCACAACCAGATCGCGAGGCTGCCCAGCACCATCAGGCCGCCCCAGAAGGTCACCGCGCGGGCGCGCAGCTCGGTCTCCCGGGACTCCAGCAGCACACGCATCTCGCCGTCGGGGTCGGGGAAGCGGGTCAGGTAGCTGCGGGCGACCACCAGGGGCACCCGGTTCAGCGGGGTGGCGATGGCCACGAGCTGCTGGATGCTCTCCCGACCCCAGGCCGGCAGGGTGCCGCCGGGGCTGGCCTCCAGGCCCATGGGCAGATCGTCCAGGCGCAGGCGGTCCCGCAGCCCGTAGACCTCAGGGTCGGGGGGCCCGAGGGTCTGCGCCCAGCCCTCCCAGTCGCCCACCGCCAGCCGGGTGCCGTCGCCGGTGTGGGCCGGACCGATGGGGGGCGGCTGGGGCGGTGCGATCAGGCGCAGGCTCAGGTCGGCGTCCACCAGCACGACCACCGGGGCGGCCCCGGGCGGGGACCAAAGCCCGGCGGCCACCGGGGTCGGGGCGGTCGGGTCCGCCTGCCCGTAGAGCACCCCGGGCAGGTCGGGCAGGGACTGGAGGGGCCCGGGGCCCAGCACCCAGGCACCGCCGGGGATCGAGATCAGGTCGACGTAGTCGCCGGGCAGAGGGAAGGTGCCCACCGGGAAGGGCCACGGTGACCAGGGGTGCAGCAGGCTCCACCGGGTGACCACCCAGCGGTCGTCGTCGTCCTGCTCGACGGTGACCAGGCGGCTCTCATTCACCACCGCCACGTTCTCGATCGGGTTGGGGCCCACCCCCTGGATGACCCGGGCGTCGCCGGAGGTGGGCTGGTCGGCGATGAACAGCCCCACCGGGCTGGACGCGATCAGGCCCAGGCGCGGGTCGGCGAGCACCCGGTTGGTGCGCACCCCCAGCACCGGGGGGGGAGAGGAGCCCAGCTCCCGCACGCCCGAGGCCCACCACCGCCCCTTGGGCTCCAGGCGATCGACCTGGAAGATGGCGCCAGCGGCGTCGATGAGCACGAGGTCGCCGGTGTCCGGGTCCACCGCGAGGGCCTGCACCCAGCCTACGTCCCCGACCCGCTCGGCGGTGCGCTGCACCGGGTCGATGCGGAAGAGCTGGCGCTGGCCCAGCTCCTCGACGATGGCCAGGAAGACCCCCTGCCACTCGGCGACCTCGCAGACCCGCCCGGTCCAGGTGAAGGCGTGGACCGGGGTGAACGGATCGGCGGTCTCGTAGAGGACCATGCCCTCGTCGTGGTGCCAGGCCGCGATGTGGTCGGGGGAGATCGACAGCCCGGCGTCCCGGGCGAGCGCGGCGGTGACCAGGGCCAGTGCCATCATCGCCGCACCGCCAGCAGCCGCTCCAGCTCCTCGATCTCCTGGCAGAGGCGCCCCAGCTCGAGCTGGGCCATGTCGACGTCGACGGGCACCAGCTCGTCCTCCAGGCCGTGGTCCTGGATGGCGCGCCAGGCCTTGTCCACGGCGGGGCGGGCCTCGATGACGTCCTGGAGGAGCACCCGGGTCCGGCGCAGCGGGCCCACCCGGTCCACCACGTTGAGGCCGTAGAGCTGGATGATCATCGGGCGGCCGTCGGCGGCGGTCAGCACGGCCTCCACCGCGGGCGGCGTCCAGCCCAGGTAGCCGGCGACGGGCTCGGTGAGCAGGGCGCGGCCGGCCTCGTCGGTGAGCGGCTCGACGTCGAGCACCTTGAGGTGCTGGGCCCAGCGCCGGGCCTCCTCGTCCCGGTGGAGGTCGAAGCCGACCCCGGCGGCGACGATGCAGCCGGGGGCGTCGGGGCCCAGGCCCAGCTCGCGCAGGGCGGCGCGGGCCTCGGGGCTGGCGTTGTTCAGGCCGTCGACCTCGTCCACGAGCAGCAGCAGCGGGCCCTTCTCGGCCAGCCGGGCGGCGATCCGGAGGGGGCTGCCGTCGGGCGAGACCCCGGCGGCGCGGGCGGCGGTGCGCAGGGAGCGCTCCAGCACGCCGAGGGCCTGGTCGCCGAAGGTGCCGGCGACGTCTACGAAGACGCTCACCCCGCCCGCGATGCGGTTCAGCTCGCCCACCTGGAGCAGCAGGGTGGTCTTCCCGATGCGGCGCTCGCCGGTGAGGTAGTAGCTGCGCCCCTCCCGCAGGCCCCGCACCAGGGTGTTCAGGATGTGGTCGCGGCCGTAGACCAGCTTGCCGTCCCGCAGGGGCCGGCCGGTGACGTAGGGGTTGAGCACGACGCGGGCGCGGCCGTCCCCGCGGCGGCGGCGGCTGGCCGCGCGGTCGAGCAGGGTGCCGACCCCCACGGCGGTGATCGCGGCCACGCACCAGGGCAGGATCAGCCGCATCAGGGTGACCGTCTGCAGGGCCCGGAGCTGCCAGCGCCGCCCGTGGAAGGGGCCGTCGGCCTGCTCGGCGAGCATCAGGGCCTGGCGGGCCTCGTTGACGTCGCCGATGTCGATGGCGGCGTCGAAGATGCGGAGCTGCCAGCGCACCTGCCACAGGCCCTGGGTGCGGGAGCGCTCCAGCGCCTGGGCCGCGCCCGCCCAGTCCCGAGCGGGGGAGGGCGCCTCGATCAGGGACATCTCGGCGGCGACGGCCGCGCGGACGGCGCGCTCGGCGTCCGCCCAGGGGTGCTCGGCGAGCTGCTGGGCCAGCTCGGGCGCGGGCTCGCGGGTGCGGGGGGCGGCGTGGGCCTCGGCCGCCGCGAGAACGGTGAGCAGGGCTCCACCCAGGATGGGCTTCTTCAGGCGCACCGGGCCATTGTCGCACCCTCCGGCCCGCCTCGGCCAATCCTCGGGGTCAGTGGCTCTGGGCGCGCAGGCGGTTGAACAGGTCCCGGGCCTCGGGTTGGTCGGGGTGGCTGGCCAGCAGGCGCCGCACCCGGGCCAGCGCGGACCGCTCCTGACCCATCACCGCCTCGGCGAAGGCGAGGAAGTACTGCAGGTCGGGGCGGGGCTCGGCAGAAACGTCCGCGAGCTGGAGCAGCTCCAGGCCCTTCTTCTGACGCTGATCCTTGGGCAGGTTCGGGTCGTTGAACAGCGCCCAGCCCAGGTAGCCGGTGTACTCGGCGGAGCGGGGCTCGGCCTGGCGGGCGGCACGGAACCACTGGGCGGCCTGGTTGAAGTGGCCCCGCTCCAATTCGCGCTTGCCCTGGCGGAACGCGGCGACCGGGCGCGGCGGGGTGGCCTCACCGGCGCCGCCCTGGACCGCCTGGAGGGCGCCGTCGACCCGCTCCCGGATCTGGCGGGCGAGCTGGCGCACCTCGTGACCGTAGTCGGGGCCCTCCAGCAGGCTGCTGTACCGGCGGTGCATGCGCTCCCCGGCGCGCTGGATGAGGTCCTCCGGCGAGTCCTTGGGGATGCCGAGCACGGTCCAGTCGTCCGCGAACTCGATCAGCTCCCACTCCTTGCGCAGCCGCCGCAGGAGGGCGCCGCGCCGCTGGTCGTCGTCGCCCTGGGGGGCGCGGCTGCGGGGGGCCTGGCTGCGGGGGGGGCGGGAGACCTGCCCGCTCTGGCCGCTCTGGCCGCTCTGCCCGCTCTGTCCCGAGAGGCTGGTGGTGCGGGGGCGCTCCGGGGGAGGGGTCGGCCGCCGCGGCGGGGGGCGCGAGGGGGCGCGGCGGGGCAGCTCGGAGGCCAGCGGCTCGTCGGAGTCCCAGGTCGGGGTGACGTTCTGGGCGTCGGGCAGGGCGCGGAGGGAGAACATGCCCATGCGCACGAGCGCAGAGAGGGGGTCGGCGATCTGGGAGGGGGCGAGGTTGGCCTCGCGGCACAGGGCCAGCAGGGAGGCCCGGGGCCGCCGGGCGCGCAGGAGCCGGGCCACGGGCTCGGGCAGGGGCAGGTCCAGGGCGCGCCGACCGGCGGAGCGCTCCACCAGCAGGTCGCTCAGGGCGGACATGACCATGACGGGCGAGGACAGCCGACGGCCGGCCTCCCAGAGGTCCCCCTCGATGCGGTAGGGGCGGCGGGGCTGGGAGACCTCGGCGCTGGTGAAGGTGGCGCCGCCGACGTAGAGCGCCTGGACCAGCACCTGCCGATCCGCCTCGCTGACCGGCTGGCCGCCCCAGATCTCCGCGCTGCGCCCCAGGAGCGGCAGCCGCACCCGGCCGGAGCGCCGCCGCGCCCACAGCCCGATGATGAACTGGACCGCCTCGACGTCCGGGGGGCTCTCCAGGGGGTGCAGCGGGCTGGTGCCGCCCCCGCCGTCCGAGGAGGTGGAGGGGGTGTCCTGGGACTCCAGCACCGGCAGGAGCTTCTCGATGATCTGCCAGGGGCTGCCGAGCCGGATGACGGTCGGCTCCAGCCCGTGCTCGCCGAGGCTGCCCATCCAGCGGGCCATCTCCAGGCTGCGGGGGGGGTCGAGCAGGAGGATGCGGGGGGTGCGCCCGCCCGACATCAGGCGGATGCGGGGGAAGAGCTGCCCGTGGGGCTCCGGGAAGCGCCCGTCGATAAGGATGAGGTCGGCGGGCTGCTGGGCCAGGGCGTCGAGGGCGTCGGACGGCAGCGCGTAGGCGCTCACCGGGAGCCCCGCCTGCTTGAGCACCTGGGTCATCACCTGCCGCCGGTGGCTGTCGGCGCTGACGATCAGGGTCGCGTAGTCGGTGAACTGCACTGGCCCCCGCCCCTGCTCAGGCCAGCTCAGGGCTGGGGAGCTCGCAGGTCTCCAGCCAGAATGATCCGAGCGCGCCCATGACGTTGACGAGCTGGTCGAAGGTGACCGGCTTCGTGATGAAGGCGTTGGCCCCGAGCGAATAGCAGCGCGCGATGTCCCGCTCGGACCAGGACGACGTCATGACGATCACGGGGATGACCCGCAGGGTGGGGTGCTCCTGGCGACGCTCCAGCACCTCGAAGCCGCTGACCCGGGGCATGTTCAGATCCAGCAGGACCAGCGAGGGCCGGGGTGAGCTGCGGGGGTCCGACCAGGAGCCCTCGCGGTTGAGGTAGGCGAGCATCTCGGCCCCGTCGGGGACGAAGTTGACCTCGTGCGGGACGTCGGCCTCGCGCAGCGCCTCGACGAGCAGGAGCTGATCGTCGGTGTCGTCCTCGGCCACCAGGAGCCGCAGGGGCTTCCTTCCACGCGGATCCATTCCTTATCCTCCCTTGTCGGGTCCGTCCCTGGACGGGTGAACCTAACCCAGGCCCTGCCCAACATACCAGTCCCAGCACGCGCGCAGGCCCTCCTCCACCGGGCGCGGGGCGTACCCCAGCTCCCGGATCGCCTTGTCGCTGCGGTATCTGCGGTTTCGCGTACTGATGAAGGCCAACGCCGGGGTCACGCGAGGGGGGCGCCCGGTGAGCGGGGCGGTGAGCCGATCGAGGAGCGCCACGGCGCGCAGCATCGGGTAGGACAGAGTCCGGACGGGCGGGGCGACCCCGACGATCGCCGCGGCGCGCGCGTAGAGATCCAGGAAGGTCAGCGGGTGCCCGCCGAGCACGTAGCGCTGGCCGGGGCGCCCGCGATCGAGCGCCCCCAGGTGCCCGGCGACCACGTCGCTCAGGGTGGTGAAGGTCGAGGCGCCCGAGGGCACCCCCGGCATGCCCGCCTTGACCTGGAGCAGGACGCGCCCCCCGTGCTGGTGCAGGTCCCCCGCGCCGAAGGTGATGCCCGGGTTGACCGCCACCCCCTCCAGCCGGGTCTCGCCCAGGACCCGCGCCTCGGCGGCGCGCTTGCTGTCGTGGTAGTGCAGCCCGCGCCCGGCCCAGTTGTAGGGGGTGTCCTCGTCGCCGACGCCGTCGGGGTCGGTGACGTAGCCCAGCGCGGCGATCGAGCTGGTGAGCAGGACCCGGCGCACCCCGGCGGCGGCGGCGGCGTCGAGCACGTGGGCGGTGCCGCCCTCGTTGACCGCGAAGACGTGCGGGCCGTCGTCGGTGCCGTGGGAGACCACGCCGGCGAGGTGGGCGACGGCCTCGACCCCGGCGACGGCGGCGGGCAGGGTGTCGGGGCGGGTGACGTCGCCCTCGACCAGCTCCAGGTCGAGCCCCTCCAGTTGGCCGAGCCGGCCGCGATCGCGCACCAGCGCGCGCACGGCGTCGCCCCGCTCGACCAGGGCGCGGGCGACCGCGCCGCCGAGCTGTCCGGTGCCGCCGGTCACGAGGATCTTCATCGGGTCATCCGTCCCGGGTGGCGTAGGTGCCCGCCGAGACGCCCGCGATCATCCAGGCGCGCTCGGGCAGGCTGATGACGTAGCCCTCGGACTCGGCGCGGAGCTGCTCCAGGGGCCGGCCCTCCAGGGAGCGCACCTCGGCGAGCAGGTCCCCCACCGTGAAGGGCTCGCCGGGGCGGATCAGGGCGTGGAAGATGCCGGAGACCGAGGCGCGGGGGCCGGGCTGCCGGCGCCAGGGGCCGCCCTCCAGGCGGGAGGGGTGCGCCGCATGGGGCTCGGCGACCATCTCCTCGGCGGCGAGCACGCCCAGCACCGCGTTGAGGGCGATGTCCACGGCGGTGGGGTCCAGGTAGCGGCGCGGCCCGGCCTCGATGGTGACCGCCGGCACGCCCATGACGTTGACCGCGGCCCCGCTCAGGGAGCGGTCGAGGTGGTAGCGCAGGTACTGCTCGCGGGGGTACTCCCGCAGCACCGTGAGGCCGGTGGCGGCGGCGAGGGCGTGGACCCGCCGCTCCAGCGCGGCGTCCCCGGGCTTGCCCCGGCACACCCGGTCGGCCAGGGCGTAGGGGATCGCGGCGGGGGCGTCGGCGTGCAGGTCGATCAGGAGCTGGATGCCCCGGGAGGCCAGGTCGCTCCAGATCGCGTGGGCGTGCCGCTCGGAGGCGGTCCCCCGGGCGTCTCCGGGGAACAGGCGGTTGAGGTCCTGGCCGTCGGCGGGCAGGGTGCGGGTGGCCTGCACCAGCCCCGGCAGGTTGAGGCTGGGGTAGAGGAAGACCTCGCCGCGCAGCAGGTCCTGCTCCAGCACGCCCATGAGCTGGTGGATGACGCCGACGCCGGTCGCCTCGTCGCCGTGGATGTTCGCGGTCACCGCCACGCAGGGCCCCGGGTTGCCGCTCCGGATGGCCAGCACGGGCAGGTGCTGGGAGAGCGCGCTGCGGAAGCTGGGCAGGACGAGGCGGTGGAGGATCTGCGGCATGGCTCTGCACCCTATCCCAGCGGGACGTCCCGCCAGACCCCGAACTTGAGGTAGCGACCCTCCGGGAAGTCGATGGCGGCGGGGTGATCGGGGGCCTGGGTCCCTTCGTGCAGGAGCTGGAGGGTGCGACCGGCCCGCCGAGCGCCGTCGCGCACGGCGTTGTGGAAGTCCCGGGGGCTGACCGCGCCCACGTTCAGCGCCCCGACCAGCCAGCCGTCCGGCGCCAGGACCCGCAGGCTGGCGGCGACCAGGCGGGGGTAGTCCTTCGCGGCGGCCATCGGGCCGTCGGGGCCGTGGGAGAAGCCCGGCGGGTCCAGCAGGACCAGGTCGAACAGCTCCCCGGTGCGCCGCATCCGGTCGAGGGCACGACGCACGTCCTCGGCCAGGAAGGTGTGCAGCGCCGGGTCCAGGCCGTTGGCGACGAGGTTGGCCTCGGCCCGCTCCAGGACCTGCTCGGAGAGGTCCACCGAGACCACCTCGGTGGCCCCGTTGAGCGCGGCGACCACCGAGAAGAAGCCGGTGTGGGCGAACAGGTTGAGCACCCGGCGCCCGGCCCAGTGGGGCTCCAGCCAGGCCCGGTTGCTGCGCATGTCGGTGTAGAGCCCGATGTCCTTGCCCCCGCCGGGCCTCACCAGGGCGGCCACCCCGCGCTCGGTCACCCGCACGTCCCCGGCGGGGGGGTGGCCGGCGATCAGGCCCTCGGGCTGGGGCAGCTTGCGGTCGGCGTCGTCCCGGGGGTCGAGGCGCCAGGCCAGGAAGACGCCCCGGGGCTGGAGCCGCGCCTGCAGCAGCGCGCAGAGGGGCCCCACCAGCCGGTAGAGCGAGGGGCTGTCGAGGGTCAGCACCAGGAAGTGCCCGTAGACGTCGACCCGGACGCCGGGGAGGCGGTCGTTCTCGCCGTGGAGCAGGCGCCAGGCGGTGGTCTCGGGGTCGATGACCGCCTGGCGAAGGGCCAGCGCCGCGTCGACGCGCTCGGCGAGCAGGGCCTCGTCGATGGGGCCGTCGTCCTCCCGCAGGCGGCGCACCGCGATCCAGCCGTCGTCCCAGAGGCCCCGCCCCAGCACCGCGCCCGACTCGGCCCGGATGAGGGGGTCGTCGCCGGGCCGGATCCGGGGGGGTGCAGAGATGACTTCAGCGGGGTAGACCCAGGGGAACCCTTGACGCAGCCATCGCTCGGAGTAGCCGTTGACCACCACCGCGTCAGCGGTCGGTCCGGCGGCCGGGCGCCCGCCGCGTCTGCGCTTTGCCGAGGAGCGGCTCATGGAACGTCCCTACTTCGCGCCCGATCGGGTCGGGCTCCAGACCGACTTCTATCTGCTGGTGCTCGCGGCGGTCTATCACGCCGACGGCCTCTGGGGGGAGGCCACCTTCGACCTCTACGCCCGGGAGCTGCCCGAGGGGTGCGGCTATCTGGTCGCGGGCGGGGTGGTCGAGGCGGTGGAGCAGGCCCTCCAGCTCGGGTTCACCGCGCCCGAGATCGCGTGGATGCGCGGGCTCGACACCTTCGCCAAGGCCCCGGAGGCCTGGTGGTCCGCGCTGGAGCACATGCGCTTCGACGGGGAGATCCACGCCGTCGCTGAGGGCACGGTGGTGTTCCCCGGCGAGCCCGTCCTGCGGGTCACCGCGCCCCTGGTCCAGGCCACCCTGCTGGAGAGCCGCCTGGTGCAGACGGTGGGCTACGGCACGGCGGTGGCCACCCGGGCCTCCCGGATCATCGAGGCGGCCGGGGATCGCAAGGTCTTCGACTTCGGCAGCCGGCGCATGCCCTCGGGGGACGCCGCGCTGCTGGCGGCCCGGGCGGCGATGGTGGGGGGCTTCGCGGGCACCACCAACAGCCTGGCGGCGGCGGTGCTCGGCGTGCCGGTCATGGGCACCCTCTCGGCGGGCTTCTCGGCGGCCTACGGCGACGACGCCCGCGCCCTGGAGGCCTTCCGGGTCCACTTCCCGGACGTGGGCTACGTCTCGTTGCCCCAGAAGGACGTGGTCGAGGCGGTGCTCGAGCTGGTGCCCCACCGCGCCTCGATCCGCATCGTGCGCCTGGATCGGCGCGACCTGGGGCGGGTCTCCCGCCGCCTGCGCGGGGCCCTGGACGCGGCGGGCATGGAGCGGGTGAAGATCCTGGGCAGCGGCGGGCTGGACGAGCCCCGGATCGCCGCGTTGGAGGCCGAGGGCGCGCCGGTCGACCTGCTCGCGGTGGGCCGCAACCTGAGCCAGGAGCCGCCCAAGTCGGGCATGGTCTACCGCTTGGCCGAGATCTGGCGGGGCCCGGACCCCGAGCCGGCGACCCACACCGGGGCCTCCCGGTGGCCGGGGATGAAGCAGGTCGTGCGCTTCCACGACCACGACCTCGTCTGCCTGGTCGAGGAGCTGGAGGACGCCACGGCGGGCGGGCGGCCGCTGCTGGAGCCGGTGGTCCTCGAAGGGGAGCGGGTGCGTCCCGCGCCCACGCTGGAGACCTCCCAGGCCCGGCGGGCGGCGGCCGTCGCGGCGCTGCCCGAGGGCGTGCGCGCGCTGAACCCCACCGAGGCCTGGCCCGTCCGGGTGAGCGACCGGCTGGCGGCCCTCAGCCTGGGGTAGGGGCTAGTTCTGCGGAGCCCGCAGCCCCACCACGGTGGTGCCGGTGACGATGAGGTCGTTCAGGTTGATCTGGGCGACCGGCTCGACCCGCTCCAGGGGGCGGTGCTCGTTGTAGATGTAGGTGGGGCACCGGGGGTGGAGCGCCCGCAGGGAGCACTTGCCGCTGCGCTCGACCTCGATGGCGGCCTGACGGCGGCCGGCCAGGGCGCGGTCGAGGGTGAAGCCGCCCTCGCGGGCGCGGGCGGCGCGGGGGCCGGCGCACCAGCGGATGTTGTCCTGGCCCCGGCGGTCGGGGAGGGCCATGCCGGGGTGGTTCGGCTCGCGGCCCAATTCGGTGACCTGGCCCAGGGCCACGCCCATGCGCATCGGGCGGTCCTCGGAGACCAGCAGGCCGGTGTAGGGCCCGTCGCCCAGCTTGTGGAAGCGGATGGCGCCGCTGGGCGTGGACAGGGACATGCCGTGGGTGAGGGTGGTGGCGTGGTTCGGCGACACCGTACGCCCGTCCACCGCGATGCCCATGGTCAGCGGGATCATGCGGACCGCGCTGTAGGAGACGTCGATGCGCAGGACCGCCTGGTCGGAGCGGTTCACCCAGCGGCCGTCGTGCATGAGGTCGTAGGTGTAGCCGGCGACCACGTCGGCCATCGGCACCGAGGGCAGCGCCAGCCCCGCCATCACCAGGTCCAGCTCGGAGGAGGTGATGTCGATGATGATGGTGTTGGAGCCGCTGGGCCGGCTGTCGGCGGCCTTCACGTCCTCGACGGCGTGCTCGAGGGCCTTGGGCGTGCCCACCACCAGGCCGTGGCCCGCCTGGGTCCACTCGAAGCGATCCGAGGGGCTGATGAGCCAGGTGGACAGCCACAGCCGCGCGGGGTCGAGCACGGGGAGCTGGTCCACCGCCCGGCGCAGGTCGGCGGAGCCGGGCTGGAAGCCCTCGAAGAGCACGATGGGATCGGGGGAGAGCCCCGGGATCGGGTCGCCCCGGGAGATGCGGTGCAGGTTGTTGTTCTTGACCGCGTCGCGCACCGGGGGCGGCAGCCAGCACTTGGTCTGCCCGACGACCCGGTAGCACATGGTCTCGCCGGGGATGCCCTTGAGGTCGAACTGGCCGACCGACTCCCAGGGGATCTCCGACTGCTTCATGCAGATGCGGGTGGACTCGGAGAACCAGAACTCGCCGGCGGGGGTCTTGGAGTTGATGCGGGCGGCGAGGTTGACCGCGTCGCCGAAGGCGTCGTTGTGGATCTCCTCGACGTCGCCGGTCGCGCAGCTCACCCGGATGACGAGGGTGCCGCCCTGGGCGACCTTCTCGATGACGGCCTTGCCGGCGTGCACCGCGTCGGTGGCGGAGTCGAAGAGCACGACGTAGGCGTCGCCCAGCATCTTGATGATGCGGCCGCCGCGACCGGTCAGGATGGGGCGGACGAGCTGCTCGTGATCCTCGAGCAGCTTGTGGATACCCTCTCGATCCGCCTGGCCGACCTTCTTGGTGAAGTCTGCCAGGTCGGTGAAGAGGACCGTCCTCGTAGCCGTGGCCAAGCCGAACCCTCCGACCGTGGCTAGCGAAGATATCAGATTCGGGCGGCCCGGTCTCTCTGCGGGGTGGGTTTTTCCTCCCCAGCCCGTGGTCCCCCAGGAATTCCCGCCGCCTGAGCACGCCGGAGCGAGGCGCGTTAGGCTGCGCGGCCGGGCGCCGACGCGCGGCGCCGAGAAGGAGTCGAGCATGATCCCCCGCTGTCGCTTCGCCCCGTCGCCCACCGGCCGGCTGCACGTCGGTGGGGCGCGTTCTGCCTTGTTCAACCTGCTCTTTGCGCGCAACGTCGGCGGGCGCATGATCCTCCGCATCGAGGACACCGACCAGGTCCGCTCCAGCCGCCGCGCCGAGGACGCGATCCTTGACGACCTGCGCTGGGTGGGCGTGGGCTGGGACGAGGGCCCCGACGTGGGCGGCCCCGGCGCGCCCTACCGCCAGTCCGAGCGCCGCCCCCTCTACGACGAGGCGCTCCACACCCTGCTGGAGCGCGGGCACGCCTACCACGCCTGGGAGACCCCCGAGGAGCTGGACGCCCTGCGCGAGGAGGCCAAGGCCGCCAAGGAGAACTTCCGCTATCGAAAGGTCGCATACTCCGACGCGGACCTGGCCCGCTTCGAGGCCGAGGGGCGCATCCCGACGGTGCGCCTGGCGATCCCGCCCGGGGACGTCTCCTTCGTCGACCGCATCCTGGGCGAGGTCACCGTCCGCTACGAGGACCTGGAGGACTTCGTCATCGTCAAGGCCGACGGCTTCCCGACCTACCACTTCGCCGTGGTGGTCGACGACCACCACATGAAGGTCACCCACGTCCTGCGGGCCCAGGAGCACCTGCTCAACACCACCAAGCACCTCGTGCTCTACGGGCTGCTGGGCTGGGACGTCCCCGAGCACGGCCACATGCCGCTGATCTTCTCGATGGGCGGCGGCAAGATGTCCAAGCGCGACAAGGCGAAGGCCGCCCGCCAGGACGCCCTGGAGCGGGGCGCGGACCCCGAGGCCCTGGCCTCCAGCACCGGCCTTCCCCTGGCCCGGATCGAGGCCTTCCTCAACCGGGACAACGACGAGGTCGAGATCGCCGAGGCCATCGCCGACGCCCTGGGGGTGGAGCTGCCCGAGATCGACGTCGTGGACTTCCGGCGCGCCGGGTACCTGCCCGAGGCGCTGCTCAACTTCCTCGCCCTGCTGGGCTGGAGCGCGGGGGACGACCGGGAGATCTACACCCTCGACGAGCTGATCGCCGCGTTCTCCCTGGACCGGGTCGGCACGACCGCCGCGCGCTTCGACCACGAGAAGCTCAAGTGGATGAACGGCCAGTACATCCGCGACGCCAGCGTCGGCCGCCTGGTGACGCTCGCCCGCGGCTGGGCGGCCGAGTTCGGCGGGCCGCTGGCCGGGGTGGACGACGCCTTCCTGCGCGCCCTGGTGGCGCTGCACCAGCCCCGGGTCCAGACCCTGCGGGAGCTGTCCGAGGCGGCGCGGGTCTACCTGGAGCGCCCCACCGCCTGGGGCCCGGAGAAGACGATCCAGAAGCACCTGCTCAAGGGGCAGGTGCCCGGTCTGGAGGCCCTGCGCCGGGCGCGCCCCGCGCTGGCTGCCCTGGACCGGTGGAGCGACGCGGCCATCGAGTACGCCGTCGAGGCCCTGGCCGAGGCGGACTTCGGCGGCAAGATGGGCAAGGTCGCCCAGCCGCTGCGCATCGCCGCCACCGGCGGCCCGGTCAGCCCCCCGATCGGCGGCACCCTGGCGCTCGTCGGCAAGGCGGAGACCCTGGCGCGGATCGACGCCTGCCTCGCCCACTTCGAAGGGGCATAGACCAGCCCCGGGCCCGCTCGCGCGTTAGCCTTCTCGCGACGCGCGCGCGCGCGAGGAGGACCCCATGACGAAGCACTTCCTCTCCCTGGCCGAGCAGAGCACCGAAGAGCTGCGCAACCTGCTGGACCTGGCCCGCCAGATCAAGCTCCACCCGGCGGGCTTCCGCGACGCCTGCGCGGGGCAGACCCTGGCGATGATCTTCCAGAAGCCCTCTCTGCGCACCCGGGTCAGCTTCCAGACCGGCATCTACCAGCTCGGCGGCCAGGGCCTCTACCTGGGGCCCAAGGACATCCAGCTCCACCGGGGCGAGACCATCGCCGACACCATCCAGGTGCTCTCCCGGTACGTCGACGGGGTGATGGCGCGGGTCTTCGCCCACGACGACCTCGTGCAGATGGCCGAGCACGGCTCCATCCCGATCATCAACGGCCTCAGCGACCTGCTGCACCCCTGCCAGGTGCTGGCGGATCTCCAGACCATCCGCGAGAAGAAGGAGACCCTCGCCGGGCGCAAGCTGACCTACGTGGGCGACGGCAACAACATGGCCCACTCGCTGATGTACGGCGGGGCCCACTTCGGCATGACCGTCGCGATCGCCCACCCCCGGGGCTACGCCCCCGACCCCGAGGTCGTCGCCCGGGCCCGCGCCATCGCGGCCGGCACCGGCGGCGCGATCCACATCACCGAGGATCCGGGCGAGGGCGCCAGCGACGCGGACGTGGTCTACACCGACGTCTGGGCCAGCATGGGCCAGGAGGACGAGCGCGCCGAGCGCCTCAAGCGCTTCGAGGGCTACAGCGTCGACGCCGCCCTGATGGGCCACGCCCGCCCCGACGCCATCTTCATGCACTGCCTGCCCGCCCACCGGGGCGAGGAGGTGGCCGCCGAGGTCATCGACAGCCCCGCCTCGGTGGTCTTCGACCAGGCCGAGAACCGCCTGCACGCCCAGAAGGCCATCATGGTGCGCCTGATGGGCCGCTGATGTGACGTCCGCGCCGCTCGTGCATATTGTAGAATAGAGAAGAAGCGACGCCAGGAGACCCCTTGGACCGAGTCAACGTCTACGAGGTGGCCCCCCGGGACGGGCTGCAGAACGAGCACGAGGTGGTGCCCACCGAGATGAAGGTGGCCTTCATCGAGCGGCTGATCGCGGCGGGCTACACGGACATCGAGGTCAGCTCCTTCGTCCGGCCTCGCTGGATCCCCCAGCTCGCCGACGCCTCGGACGTCGTGGCCCGGCTGCCCCGGGACACCGGCGTCACCTTCTGGGCCCTGGTCCCCAACCGCCGGGGCCTGGAGCGCGCCCTCGACGCGGGCATGCACGCGGTGGCCACCTTCATGTCGGCCTCCGAGACCCACAACCTCAAGAACGTCAACCGCACCACCCGCGAGTCCCTGGCCGGCCTGCGCGAGGTCATCGCCACGGCCGTGGCCGAGGGCATGCGGGTGCGCAGCTACATCTCCACGGTGTTCGGCTGCCCCTACGAGGGCCACGTCGACGTCGAGCGCACGGTGCACCTCGCGGGCGAGCTGCTCGCGGCCGGGGCGGACCACATCTCCCTGGGCGACACCACCGGCATGGCCCACCCCCAGCAGGTGTTCGACGTTCTGGAGCGCCTGCAGGGCGCGGGCATCCCGCTGGATCGGCTGACCCTGCACATGCACGACACCCGGGGCACGGCGCTGGCCAACATCCTGGCCGGGCTCCAGGCGGGCATCCGCACCTTCGACGCCTCGGTCTCCGGGCTGGGGGGCTGCCCCTATGCGCCGGGCGCAGCGGGCAACGCGGCCACCGAGGACCTCGTCTACATGCTCCACGGCATGGGCTACGAGACCGGGCTGGACCTGGACGCGGTCTGCGAGGCCGGCCTGTTCATCGAGGACGCCCTGGGCCGCAAGCTGCCGGGCCGCTACCACCAGTACTACCGCGGCTCCCTCGATCGCCGGGGTGCCCGCACCGCATGACCCGGGCTTTCTTCAAGATCGTCGAGGGCGCCAAGCAGGGCCTGAACGTCCCGCTGCCCGACGACGGCGTGCTCATCGTCGGGCGCAACCAGGGCGACCTCGTCCTGGACGACCCCATGGTCTCCGGCAAGCACGCCCGGATCACCTGCCGCAACGGCGAGTGGTCCATCCGCGACCTGGGCTCCACCAACGGCACGCTGGTCGACGGGCGGCTGGTCCGGGAGCAGGCGCTGCGCCCCGGGGCCGAGGTCGCCATCGGCAACACCCGCATGGTGCTCTTCCAGGCCGCCGACGAGGAGACCTCCGACAGCGGCACCAAGCCCGGGGGCATGGCCAACCAGCTCGAGATCGCCTGGCTGCTGGACGAGGAGCTGGTGGAGATCCGCGGCTCGGGCGAGCGCACCGGCACCCCGGCCGACGTCATCGGCCAGGACC
This sequence comes from Alphaproteobacteria bacterium, assembly GCA_020632795.1. Classification (GTDB taxonomy): domain Bacteria; phylum Myxococcota_A; class UBA796; order UBA796; family CAJQPC01; genus JACKEV01. The sequence goes on along the minus strand of JACKEV010000010.1, from coordinate 545,847 downwards.
TGCGGCTGCCCCCGGGGGTCAACGCGGTGGTCGAGGTCCTCGCCGGCCAGGACGCCGGCAAGGTGTTCCGCTTCACCCGCGGCAACGTCACCATCGGCCGCCGCATGGGCGAGGTCCCCCTCTCCGACCCCGAGGTCTCCCGCCGCCACGCGGTCATCGAGGTCTTCGGCCGGGAGATGATCTTCCTGCGCGACCTGGGCTCCACCAACGGCACCTTCCACAACGGGCGCAAGGTGGGCATCGGGCGGCTGCGCTCCGGGGACACCGTGGGGGTGGGCAAGTCGGTGATGAAGCTGCAGGTGAAGCGGTAGGGTCGCTGGCGCTTGACACACGATACAGATTCCTCTATGTTATCAACGCGTCGCCTCCCGCGGCGCGCCGCACGGGTGCTTCGATGACCAACGCCCTTTGAGGGTCAACCCGAACAAGAAACGCTTCGCCCGGTCGACGATCCGCTTCGCCCAGCGCCGTCACAGCCCCTTGGAATGACTCGGGCCATGCCTGCGGGGCAGCGACAGCACTGGACTCGCGTCTCGTCAACCGGGCTCGGTTTCTTGTTCGGGTTGACCCTCTCTGAGCGTTCCTGAAACCGCCGACCTCAAGCGAGCCACACGAGGCGCGTGTCGGCCTGTCATCCACCCTCTGTTCGAGCGATTGAAGACGATGCTCCTGTAGGTCTCTGCATCACGCAGCCCTCTGTTCGCTGTCCTCCCGATTCTGGGAGAGACTGTGTGTCTTGTATTCCTTGGAGCCATTGTGTCGTATTCATTCCTCTTCGACCTCGTCACCTTCGCCACGATGCCCCTGTGGGGGCTGCTGCTCGTGGCCCCCACCCACGCCGTCACGCACCGGCTCATCCACTCCGGGCTCGCGCCGGGGGCGCTGGGGGTGCTCTACATCGGGATGCTGGCGGTCGGCGCGGTGTCGCCCTTCGGGGAGCCGGGGCTGGCCAACGTCATCGCGATGTTCCAGCACCCGGAGATCATGGTGCTGGGCTGGGTCCACTACCTGGCCTTCGACCTGTTCGTGGGCGGCTGGATCGCCCGTGACGCCGCCGCGCGCGGGGTCTCCCGGCTGTGGGCCGCGCCTTGTCTGGTGCTCACCTGGATGCTCGGGCCGTCCGGCCTGGTGGTCTGGTTCGCCCTTCGGGGGCTGCTCGCCCTCAGAGCCCCCGCGCCGCGAACCTCGGCCGGATGACCTCCGCGACGCAGACCTCCGTGATCGCGCTGTAGCGCGCGGGCGCCATCAGCCCCCAGGCGCGCTGCTCGGCGGTGCAGAGGTCCTCGGTCGCGCGGTAGGCCTCACAGATACGCTGGACGAAACCTGGGATCTGGGGGGCGAGCCACACCCGGCCGCCCTCCCCCAGGCGCTCCAGCAGCTCGTCGAGCAGCGTCCAGCCGAAGGCCCGGTGGGTGGCCTCATCCCGTACGATCCGGTCCAGCGCGGCGCGGGCGTCGGCCTGGGTGACCTCGCCGTCCTCGCCGCGCAAGGCCAGGAACAGGGGCACCGCCACGGTCTCCCCGCAGCAGAACACGTCCGCGGCCACGGCCAGGGCGCGCAGCTCCAGCGGTTGGCCGGGGGCGTGGGGCAGGCGCAGGGCGCCGCGCTGGATGGGGATGGCCGCCGGGTCGCCGTCGGCGGCCAGGTAGACCGCCCGGCTCAGCTCGGCATGGGCCAACTCGTCGGCGACGACGCGGTGGCAGCGGTCCAGGGTGTCGGGGCTGACCGCCAGGGCGATGAGCCAGTGCAGCAGCTCGGCGGTGATGGCCGCTGAGCGGTACTCGGCCGCCACGCGGCGGCGCCAGGTGGACCGGACGCGCTCCACGATCACTCCGGCATCGGGTTCTCGGAGAAGAAGGCCCACATGATCTCGTTGGCGTCGAGATCCTGGGAGATCGATCCGGTGACGTCGGCGTAGGCGGTGCACCATTCGGTCTCCGGGTCGCAGGCCAGGTCGGTGCCCGGCCAGCTGTGGCCGCCGCCCTCGATGCTGCACAGGCTGACCGGCCGGCCGCTGGCGCAGTCGCTGTACTGGACGCAGGTGGCCGCGCCTTGTTGATAGGTGACCGCGCTCTCCTCGGTGCAGCCGTTGGCCACGCGCCACAGGGCGACCTGATCCGGGACCGAGGCGCAGGGGAAGAGGTCGGTGTCCTCGACCTCCCGGCCGGTGACCTGCTCGATCACGCGGCTCCAGCAGCCGCCGCATTCATCGCCGCCGTCGTAGAGGGCGCACGGGTCGTCGGTGCCGTGGATGATCTGCACAGCCACCGGGGTGTCGGCGGCGCAGGAGGGCGGGGGCCCGGGGGAGGCGATGGGGGCGATGGCGGCGATGCGCTCCGGCAGGTTGCAGGCCAGCATGTGGGACATGATGCCCCCGTTGGAGATGCCGGTGGCGAAGACCCGCGCCGGGTCGATGGGATAGCGCGCGGCGAGGGCGTCCAGGAGCTGGTCCACGTAGGCCACGTCATCGACGCCCTGCTCCTGGGCCACGCCGCAGCAGTACTCCCCGTTCCAGGTGTTCAGCTCGGTGCCCAGCACCTTCTGGCCGACGCCGTCGGGATAGACCGCCAGGAAGCCGTGGGCGTCGGCGGCCGCGTCCATGCCCACGTTCACCTGGGTGCCCTCGGCGTTGCCGCCGCCCCCGTGGAAGACGAGCACCACGGGCAGGGCGCTTTCACCGTCCCAGCCCGCCGGGGTGTGGACCCGGTAGTCCCGCCGCAGCCCGTCGTCGGTGCGCAGGTGGCGGACCTGCCCGCAGGAGCAGGCGAGGACGAACAGCAGGGCGGCGGTGGTGCGGAGCACGGGGAGAAGATAGCACCGGGGCGACCTGCGGTGAACGCAGGACGCCCCGGATCTGCTCAGGAGAAGCCCCAGCAGCGCCGCTCGCCGGTCCGCTTGTGGACCGCCGCGAGGTTGGCATCGGTGAAGGGGGAGCGCTTCAGCTTGAAGATCCAGTAGTCGGAGGTGCCCAGCCGCTCCCCGGTCTCCTCAAGCGGAACCACCCCCGCCCAGGCGTCGGCTCCGCTCTGCGGATCGGTGAACAGGGTCAGAGCGCAGCCCGAGGTGTTGAGCAGCTCCCGCAGCCGGGCTTTGGCCTGCTGCGCGTCGACGGGCGTGCCCAGACCGTAGTCGCCGGGCATCTCGTACAGAATCCACAGCGGCGACTCGGTCAACGCCCGGCTGTGGATGAGTTCGGTCAGCGCGCCGTCGAGGGCCTCCAGGAACGGGACACGCACCTCGTCGCCGCTCATCGCGCCGATCTCCTCTGGTGTGATGGGCACCGGGAGGTCGGGTACGCCGTGTTCGGCGAGCACGTCGGCGATGGTCCGGGCGGGCCGCGCGTCCCCGCTCCCCATGTCCTCCAGCTCGGCTTTGAGCCCGGTGCGCTCGGCGAAGTCGTAGAAGCCCTGTCGATTGTGTGGGGTGTCTGCGTCCGCGCGCAGCGCGTCCAGCGCCTGGACGAGCCGGGCTCGGTTGGCCTCGGTCTGTCGCTTCCCCCACTTGCGGAGCACGTAGTTCAGCTCGTGCGCTTCGCGGGAGATTTGGTTGCGATCACGGTCCATGATCTCTCCGTAGATGATCTGTGTTGAATTCGGGGGAGCGCTCAGCTCACCCGGCGGCCGCCCTTGAGGTCCTCCTGGAGGGTGTCCAGCTCATCCCAGCGGCCGGCGGCGGCCAGGCTGGCCTGCTCGGCCCAGGTGGTGGGATCGGCGGTGGCGTAGCGGCGCCCGGCCTGGTCGAGGATCTCGTTGAGTCGGGCCACGGTGGCGATAGACAGGAGACGGTACGTGGTGAGGCCCGCGTCCTTCAGCAGGGCGGCGATCTTGGGGCCGACGCCCTCGATCCGGGTGAGGTCCTCGGGCTCGGGGGGAGCCAGGAAGCTCATGTCCTCCTGCTGGAAGGTTCCGCCGTAGACGGTCCCGTCTCCGCCGTTGCCGGACCAGTCGTCGGCGTCGCCGTTCAGGGGCCAGTAGCCGGCGAGGTCCTCCTCGCTCCCGGACAGCATGTGGTCCTTGACCCCGGCCACCTCGTCCGTCTGCAGGGCGCGACTCCACACGGACAGCTCGGCGATGGAGCCGGCGAAGTAGTGCGCTGCATCAAACACAAAGCGGCCGATCTCGCCGGCCCCCCCGGCGCCGATCGCGACGGGGGCGCTGAGGCGACGGTCGATGGCCTCGCCGTCCACGTAGATCGTGATGGATCCACCGCCGTGGTAGCTGTAGCCGACGTGTCGCCACCGGCCGTCGTTCACCGCGCACCCGGAGTCGGGGAACTCGCTGTAGAAGTCGGGCTGGAAGTGGCTGGGGACGGTCTGGTTGACGTTGAGGGAGGCCGCCCGGCGGGCGCCGATCAGACCGTAGCTGAAGATGGTCTCGCGTGCGCTGGAGGGGGTCTTCATCCAGCAGAACATGCTGTGGGGCTGGTCGCCGGTGGGCAGCGCGGCGGTGGAGATGCTGCCGACGAAGTCGTCGACGCCATCGAGGGTGACGGCGGCGCGGAGGTGGGTTCCGGACATGATCTTCTCCTGTGGGTGGGGTGACGCTCTGCGGCGCTCTGGTCTGTGCAGGGCGTCGCAGAGTCGTCTGGTGCCAAAGCACGAGTCATGCCAATGGGCGTGGCGCGGGCCAGCCCCCGCTCAGGGGGGCGTGGCGCCGATCGGGTCTCCGTCGCGATCGACGTCGGTCGGTCGCTGATCGGTGGGCTGACGGTCCGCCGCTCAGCGCAGCGGGCCCAGCAGGTCCCACTTGTTGCCGGCGATGTCCCGGAACACGACGACGCGGCCGTAGGGCTCGTCCCGAGGCTCGGTGAGCAGCTCGACCCCGGCGGCCTGCAGGCGGGCCAGCGCGGCGTCGAAGTCCTCGACCCGCAGGAAGAAGCCGACCCGCCCGGCGCACTGGTCGCCGACGGCGCGCCGCTGGCGGGGCCCGTCGGCGCGGGCGAGCAGCAGCCCCGTGCCGCCGCCGGGCGGTCGGACCACCACCCAGCGCTTGGGCCGCCCGTCGTTGGTCAGCGCGGGGCTGTCCTCGGCCAGTTCGAAGCCGAGCACCTCGGTGAAGAAGGCGACGGCGGGGTCGTAGTCGTCAACGACGAGGGCGACGAGGTCGAGCTGCGTCACGGGCGGTCCGCCCGGCGGCCGATGAGGAAGAGGTAGCCCCAGGCTTCTCCGTCGCAGCGCCAGGCCTCGATCTCCGCAGCCATCTCGTCCGCGACGCCGATGGCGACGGGATCATCGGCGTGGGTGTCGCGGAAGGCGGGCAGCCGGGTGGCGATAGGGGTGTAGTAGGCGGCCCAGTCCTCCTCCGGCAGGAAGAAGCGGTCCAGCAGGCGGAAGCCCGCGGCCTCGAAGGCGCGCTGGCAGGCGTCGGCGTGCTGCATGGCCGGGTAGGCGGCGCTCCAGAACGCGGCGGCCTGGGGGGGCGGCTCGGACACCCGCCAGCACAGCTCGGTGAGGGCGATGGCGCCCCCGGGCTTGAGCAGGGGGCGCCACACCTCGAGGGCGTGTTCGAAGCCGATGGCGTAGGCCGCGCCCTCGCTCCACAGCAGGTCGAGGGATCCCGGCGGGATGGGCGGGGCGGCCATGTCGCCGACCACGGCGCGGAGGGTCTTGAGCCCGGCGGCCTCGGCCCGGGATTGCGTGGCGTGGACCATCTCGGGGAGGGCGTCGAGGGCCAGCACCTCGCCGCCGGTGTCCCCCGCGAGGACGAGGGCGCTCGCCCCCTGACCGCAGCCGAGGTCAGCGAGCCGTGGGCGCGGGGGGAGGGGACCGACGGCGGCGAGGGCGCGGCGGGTGGATGCGGCGCTGCCCGGGGCCTGGGGGACCTGGGGTGCGAGGAGGTCGAGGAGGGCGGCAAGGGGGGTCATGGTCGCCTCTGCTCCTCGGGGTGGCCTCACGTGCGCGGAATCGCGTCGAGGTTTCAGGTGGGCGGAACGTGGGGGTGCGGGGAGCGTCGCAGGTCGCCAGGCGAGCGTTGGTATCCCGTGAGCCGTTCGAGGCTGTAGCCTTCCGTGGCGTGCGGGAGCAGCGCGCGTAGCTCGGTCAGCGCGGCCTCCGAGTCTCTTCGTCGCCAAAGGGGCATATCGTGGACCTTGTGGTTGTCCAGATGCACACGGATGAAGTTCCCCGATTTGGCTCGAAGGGCGTAGAACCACACGATGGACTCCGGCCGTTCAAGGAGGGCCCTCAGCCCCGGCTGGCGAAGCGTGGGCCGGAACGCGGCCCAGGCCTCGAATGCGCCCCAGGCGCTACAGCCCGCCCCGATCAGCAGCGGAACCAGCATGCTGGTGCCCTCCGGGACGGGAGAGCTCGTGCCGAGCGCCACCCACAAGAAGGTCGGGCCGACGGGGAGGAGGATCAAGGCCAGGAAGGCTCGGAACGGTCGCTTGGCGTGGACGCCGCGGATGAGGGTGGGCACCCTGTCTCGGAGCTGTGATCGGGATGGGGGCGTGGACATGTCGGCCTACCAGAGCTTCCACCAGGGCTTGGACGGCGGGGCATCCTGGGCGGGCTTGGCGAGCCCACGCTTCGCCAGCTCGAGGTACTTCGGATCTTCGTCTTCGAACACCCGCTCCCCGTCCAACCCGTGGGCCAGGCCCAGGTGCTTGGCGGCGAGGTCCATGTTGCCGAGTTCGAATTCGCTCTGCCCGAGCCGAAGCTGGACGAAGGGATTCTCCTTTCCACCTGGACAGTCGACGGCGTCGTTGAAGGCCTCCCAGGCTTCCTGGTAGCCGCCTGAGAGGAAGTAGGCATCGCCGATGGCGGTGAGGATCCAGGTGGCCGCTTCCCAGTCCGTCCACGGGTCAGGGACCAGCGTCAGGGCCTCTTCGAACTGCTCGAGGGCCCCATCGTAGTCCTCGTCTTCCATCCAAGCGTTTCCCTGGTCGGTCAGGATACGGATCCGGTCCATCACGTCGTCGGGGATCTCGGCCATGCTGCGCTCCGCTTCTCGGCACCATCAAACCACCACTTCGGAGATCTGAGGGTGCCGCAGGGGCGGCTATCCAGAGTGGGGGGGATCGGCAAGCGCGGGGGGCTCCAGGTCACCAGGCCCACGCCGCCTCTCCTGCGGAGGGAGGCCCCGTGCGCGAGGACAACTGCGGGACTCGCGGTGTCCTCGGGCACGTTGAGCGCGTTGAGGGCTATTCCACATACCCCAACGCCCGCAGCCGCTCCGCCTGGAACCCCTGCATCGCCTCCGTCGTCCCCGACTCCACGCTGCGGTACCGCGCGGCCGCCGCGTCCAGCGCCCCGATCTGCTCGTCCGCCTGCACGTAGCCGATCTGCTGGAGCGCCGCGATCGTCTCCGCGACCCGCGCCTCCGCCTGCTTCGCCTGCCCGGCCTGGTGCAGGGTCGCCGCCTCGGCCAGCGCCCGCCCGGTCTGGACCGTCGCGGCCCGCGCGTAGACCGCCGCGTTCGCGGACGCCTCGACCATCTGTGCGTCATCGCTGATCGTCACCTGGAGCGGCACCTCCGCGGAGGTCGCCCTGCCGGACTCGGGCTCCAGCCAGTGGACCCGCATCTGTGCGACATCCTGGGGCCCCTCCCGGCCCGCGGGCACCCGCACACGCGCCACGATCTTGCGGGTCTCGCCGCCGACCACGTCGCCCAGGAAGACCTCGTACCCGTCGGCCGTCGCCCGGCCGTCGAACTGCTCGTAGCCGTACACGTCCAGGATCTCGACCCCGTCGGCGGCGTCGATGGACACCCGCATGCCGCGGGCCGCCGTCGCGCGGGAGCGGCGCAGCTCCTCCTCGAACAGCTCGGTCACCTGGGCCGGATCCTCCACATACGCGTACCGGCCGCCGCCCCCGTCGCTGATGGCGATCAGGCTCTCCGGGTCGAAGCCCAGCCCCAGGCCCAGCGCGGAGACCGTCACCCCGCTCGCCGCGATGCGCGCGGCCTCCTGGGCCATCGCGGCCGGCGTGCTCGGGCCCACGTTGGCCGCCCCGTCACTCAACACGATCACCCGGCCGACCGCGTCGACCTCTCCGCTGGCCACCAGCGCCCCGCCCAGCCGCAGCCCGTCGTACATGGCCGTGCCCCCGCCCGCCTGCAGGCTGTAGATCGCGGAGAAGATGGCCCCGGTGTCCGTAGCCGGCGTGGGCCGCAGCGCCGACACGGCGCCCCCGGAGAAGCGCACGATGGAGAGGGTGTCCTCGGGCCCCAGCAGCCCCGCCAGCCGCACCGCCGCGTCCTTCGCCCGCGCCAGCCGCTCCCCGGACATCGAGCCCGAAGTGTCCACCACCAGGTTCAGGTGCAGCGGGCTCTGCGGACCCGACACGATCTCGTCCGAGGACACCTCGAACATCATCCAGCGCTCCCCGTCGGAGCCCTCCAGCAGGACCTGGTGGTCCAGCGCCGCATGCATCTTCAGCGGACCGTGTTCGATGACCTTCGGCGCGATCGGCGCCGGGGCCGCCTGGGGGGCCGGGCCGGGCTGCGGCGCGGCGTCGTGCTTGACCGAGGCCAGGCTGGGGGTGAGCAGGGCGGCCAGGCCGACCAGGCCGAGCAGTCCGAGGGTGAGGTCCTTGCGCTGCATGAGGGCTCCTTGTGGAAGGTCACCCTGAAGCTCACACGCCGGTCTGTCACGGTCGGCGCGGCGCGGTGCAATGCGATCAGGACTCTGGTGCAGATCCGGTGCAGGCCCTCAACGCATCGGCGCCCCCGGGGCGGTGAACCGGGCGACATACGCCGGCATCGCCGCGCGGATCGCCTCGGCGGTCAGCCCCCAGGCCGCGGGGGCGTAGCGGTCGTCGCCCATGCGCTGGCCGCCCTTCGCGGCGATGAGCCGGCTGAGGTCCGCCCGCCCCGCCGCGCTCAGGGGCTCCTCCAGGCGCTCGCAGATCGCCTCCACCACCCCCAGCGGGTCGGCGACGAGGTCCGTGTAGCGCACATGCACCACCCGGCTGGGGTCCACGCCCAGGCCCTCCAGCCCCCGCCGCACCGCGTTGGCCGCCCGGTGTACCGTCGCCGCCCCGGCCCGCACCGGGTCGTAGGACCCGTAGATCGTGCGCCGCTGCAGCGCGGTCAGCCGCCCGAAGCTGGCCACCGTCTCCGCCGGGTCCCGGTGGGTCCAGATCACCCGGGCGTCGGGCATCTCCTCGAGGAGGGCCCCCAGCCCCGCGATGTGGCAGGGCCCCTTGAGGGTCAGCGGCCCGCCGCCCAGCTCGGCCTCGATGTTCGCCAGCAGGATGCGGTAGGTCCGGTACGCCGGCCGCATGTCGGTCTGGTCCAGCCAGGCGATGTACCGGGGCAGGTGCCAGTGCAGGGCGATGTCGTAGATGCGGAAGCTGGGCGTGCACAGGGTCCAGCACTCATCGGGCACGGTGGGCCACACCGGGTGCAGGGACCACATCTCCGGGGAGACCCACCGGGAGAAGCCCAGCACCGCGCGCGCCCGCCACACCCGGCCGGGGGCGGGCAGCGGGGTGATGAGGTGGTGGTTGGGCACCCCCCGGCGGCCGGGCACCGCGCAGAGCAGGCGCTGCATCCAGGTGGTCCCGCTGCGGTGCAGACCGCACACGATCCAGGGGCGGTTCGGCTGGCGGTCGGGCAGCCGCCCCTCCTCCAGCAGGCGGTTCATGCGCAGGCGGAGCCGGGCGGCGGTCAGCAGCACCTGGCTGGCCATCAGCCGCCCGATCCCGCTGGGGGGCTCGGCCTGGAGGTCGTCGGAGAGCAGGCGCATGGCGTCGAGCGCGCCCCCCTCGCCCCAGTGGCAGCAGCCCTCGGCCCGCTCGGCGTTGACCAGGATGTCCTCGGAGCGGAGCGACAGCGCGGGGATGTGGGGCCCGAACCATCGCATCAGCCGGTCGAAGGCCGCGACGTCCGCCCGGTAGCGGTCGGGGGGCCAGGTGGCCGGCGCGGTGGGGGGGAGCGGAGACATGGCCTACCTTTCCGGCGGGTGCTGCGCCCAGCCCACCGGGAAGTCCGGGGGCAGGCGCTGCACCTCGAACAGGGTGGCGATGAGCCCGCCGTCCGCGCCCGCCCGGTGGGGGTTGTAGAAGGCCCACACCACCTCGCCCTCGGGGGTGACCTCCAAGGCGCGCCCGGCGTCGGACTCGGTGATGAGGGTGGTGCCCGCCGGGGTGCGCTGCGCGGCCCCGCAGAACTTCGAGAAGAAGGAGCGATCCGCGGGGCCGTAGACCACCTCCTCGGCCAGGGTGGTGGGGTCCAGGGCCAGGACCCGGCTGGCCTTGCGCCCGTTGTCGAACAGGAGCACCCGCCCGTCGTCCAGCATCCGGGGGTCGTGCTGGCCGTGGTAGCTGCCTTTCGTGGCCCACACCACCCGCTGGGCGTCCAGGTCGAGCACCGCCAGCGTGCTCAGGGTCCGCATGGACAGGAGCACCCGCCCGGCGGTGAAGGCGGGGTGCTCGGCGCGCCCGTCCAGCAGGGTCAGGGTGTTGGTGTGGTAGACGTCGCCGCCCTCGCGCCGGGGCGTCAGCAGGGCGGCGAAGTCCGAGGCCAGCGCGGCGTCGAGCACCGAGATCCGCCGCTTCTCGGTGCCGTCGGGGCCCAGCACGGTGACGAAGTCCTCCAGGGTGGCCCGGTCGGCGCTGATCGACGGGATGGGGCGGGCCTCGCGGGTGAGCAGCCAGATGTCGCCGTGTTCATCGACCTTCAGGTCATGGTGGGCGCCGTTGAACCGCGCCCAGACGGGCTTCGAGTCCCGATCCAGCCTCACGATCCCGTGCCCTTCGAAGATCGCGAGCAGCCCGCCGTCCGGCAGCGCCCGCGCCCGGCGCCAGAAGGTGGGGGTCTTCTCGTTGTGGGGCGCCTGGCCGGGGAAGGCCTCGTCGAAGGGCAGCCGCCAGGTGTGCAGCACCCGCCCCGCCATGTCCATGAGCACCGCCTCGGGGCCGTGGCCGGAGGTGTAGAGGTTGTAGCCGGCCCAGGCCCGCGCGGGGTCGTGGACCACCACGCCGGAGGTCGCGGGGGCGGGCTGGGAGCCCTCGACGTAGCCGATGGCCTGGAGCTGCGCGATCTGCTCCTCCATCGGCAGGGCCTCCGGGGCCAGCGCCCAGCGGCCCTCACGGGAGACCACCGCGACCCCCCGCTCGGTGGGGCGCTTGGGCTCGGCGGGGAGGTCGTCCGCGCCGACGCAGGCGAGCAGCAGCAGGAGGGACATGAGGCGAGGCTCCTCTAACCCGGTGGGGTTAGGATCCACCCCATGCCGACGTTCACCGCGACCCTGTTCAAGGTCCCCGGCAAGGGCGGCTGGACCTTCGCCCCGATCCCCGACGAACACATCCCGGAGCACGCCGGTGCCTTCGGCATGACCCCCGTCCAGGCCAGCGTCGACGGCCGGCGCTGGCCGACCACCATCTGGCGCGACAAGACCCACGGCGCGCTCCTGCCGGTCCCCAAGCGGGTGCGCGGCGGCAAGGGCCACGGCGACGCCGTCGAGGTCTGGTTCGAGCTGGACCCTGCCCGAGCCGCCGGGGCGCGATAAGCCACGGATATGTCAGAGACCCCCGATCCCCGCTGGACCGAGATCACCGACGATCTCGACGACGCCCTCAACCAGCGCCTGACCCTGGCCTTCCTGGGCAGCGCCTCCGCCGGCAAGGACGCCGCCATCCGCGCCCTGTTCGGGGTGGACTTCGGGGAGATCGACCCCATCCCCGGCTCCACCGAGCGAATGCGGGTGGCCGCCCTGGACGGCGAGGGCCGCTTCGTGGTGGTCAACGCCCCGGGCTTCGGGGACATCCGGGCCGAGGTCGACGCGGTGGGCCGCAAGGCCCTGGAGCACATGGACCTCGTGGTCTATGTCGTCAACGCCGAGGGCGGCGCCACCATCGACGAGCGCCGCGACCTCGACGCCATCCGCCGCCGGGGCGACGGGAGCTGGCCCACCCTGGTCTGCCTCAACAAGATCGACCTCATCCGCCCCCAGCACCGCGCCGCCTTCATCCACCAGACCCTCGAACAGCTCGGCGTGCCCCGCGCCGACGCGGTGGCCTGCGCCTTCGACCCCCACCCCGCCATCGCCGACGCGCCCATGCGCCTCCAGGACGTGGTGGACTGGATCTACGCCCGCCTGGCCGAGCGGGGCAAGGCCCTGGCCTTCGCCAAGCAGCTCCGCAACAAGCGCGCCGCCTGCCAGCCGGTCATCCGGGGGGCGGCCCGCAAGGCGGCGGTGGCCGGGGCGGTGCCCGTTCCCGGCGCGGACATCACCGCGGTCACCTGGATCCAGGTCCGCATGGTCCAGCAGATCGCCGCCATCCACGGCCAGCGCCTGGACCAGGACGTGGTCCTGTGGATGGTGGGTGAGCTGCTGGCCGGCGGCAGCAAGGGCTTCATCCGCTGGTCGGTCCAGGCCCTCAAGGCGGCGGGCTGGCTGCCCGGGGCCCAGGTCGCCCAGGCCGCCACCGCCGCCCTGGCCAGCGCCGTGGCCGCCGGCACCACCTACGGGGTGGGCGAGGCCGCCATCCGCTTCGTGCAGTCCGACCAGCGCCTCTCCATCGACGAGCTGCGGAAGATCTTCGACCGGGTCGCCCTGCGCGCCGCCCGCGAGCTGCCCGACGACAGCGACCCCATCGCCTGGCCCGAGCCCCCGCCCGAGGTCGACGAGGCCACGGAGCTGTGAGCGAGCTGGTCGCCCTGCTGGATCGCTGCCACCGCGACGAGCTGGTCCCCCTCGCCCGGCTGCTGAGCCTGCGCACCGACGGCGTGGGCCTGGCGGATCTGGCCCGGGGCATCGACGGGCGGCTGCGCCGCGAGGGCGGCCAGGCCGTCGCCAACCTCGTGCGCGGCGGCGGCCCCGGCTACCGCGAGGTGTTGGAGGACGTCGCCCGGCACCTGGAGCTGGAGCCGCTGGAGGCCGAGGGCGACGCGCAGCTCGAGGGCCGGGTGGTCGGCGAGTGGCTGCGTCGGGCCTGGGACAGCCTGCCCCCCGACCAGCGCGAGGGCCTGTGGGTCATGTTCACCAGCGGCGAGGACACCCCCGACGGCCACGCCGCCACCGCCCGCGCCCGCCTGGCCCTGGGGGAGCAGTGGACCTTCCGCTCCACCGCCCTGGCCGCGTTCACCGTCACCGGCGCGGGGCTGCTCGCTCTGCTGGCGCGCCCGTTCATCCCCTTCCTGGTGGCCGGGGGGCTGCTCAAGGCCATGGGGCCCCGCCTGTCGGTCACCCTGCCGGCGGTGGTCCAGATCGCGATGCTGCGCCAACAGGTGCGCCACCGGGTCACCGTCGGCTTCGTGGGCTCGCCGTCCTCGGGCAAGGACGCCGCCATCCGCGCGATCTTCGGCATCGACTCCGGCAACATCCACCCGGTGGCCGGCTCCACCCGCGAGGTGAGCGTCACCCAGGTGCCCGACAGCCTCGCGCTGTTCGTGGTGAACACCCCGGGCATGGGCGACGTCGTCGAGGCGGTCACCGAGGAGGCCCGCCAGGTCCTGAACCACATCGACATCTACGTGTACGTGCTCAACGCCGAGGGCGGGGTGCAGGCCCGCGAGCTGGCCGACTACGGCCGCTGCGTGGCCTCAAACAAGCCCACCCTGGTCCTGCTCAACAAGATCGACGTGCTGCGCCCCGGCGACGTGGACCGCTACGTGGCGGACGCGCGGACCAAGCTCTCCAAGGTCGGGATCCCCGAGGACGCCGTCCAGCTCCTGCCCGCGGCGGTCGACCCCCTGCCCCAGATCAGCGAATCGCCGCTCGGCGTCGAGGCCGTCCACGCCTGGCTCGCCGCGCAGCTCTCGGCGTTGGGCAAGGATCCTGGCGAGCTGCCCCCGCTGCCGGCCGCCGATGACAGCGGCGCGGTCATGCGGCCTTTTCAATGAGGGGATAGTCTGAGCATTGCCAGACCGCGTGAGCACTGCCCGAGGAGAGCACCATGGAAGAGCCGGCCACACCACGATGTGAGCGAGACGGGGAGCGAGGCATCGGCATCGTCTTCGCCCTCGTCATCATCGTCGTCACGATGAGCCTGCTCGGAAGCTGAGGGTCACCGGCGCGCCGCAGGTGCCCTCGAACAGGCACTGTGCGTGGCCGAGGATCTGCGGACCGGACGCGACCGGCGACGCGCGGGGGCGCCACCCCAGGGCGAGGCGGTCCGCCAGCAGCTCGTCCGCGGTGGGCCTGTGGTCCCAGACGGCGACCGCCGCCAGCGCCCCCAGTCAGGTGCTGTCGTAGACCAACCAAAGGCCGTCGGGCAGGGGCACGAGCACGTCGTGGGTGAACTCGTCCTGGACGATGACGTCGGCGACCTCGACGAAGGGCTGCTTCGCGTAGCCCCACCGGGCGACCTTCTCCAGGGTGGTGTGCGCGCCCAGCTCGGCGGTCATCGCGGCGAGGCGAGGGGCCGGCAACCCGGCGAGGTCGCGCACGGCGATCACTCCACCACCTCGCAGCGCCCCACCGCGCAGCGCACCCGGGCCCGCATCCCGGGCTTGAGGGTGGCTACGCCGGCCTTCACCCAGCCCGCGCCGAAGTCTGCGTAGAGGTCGTAGCCGCCGGCGGGGACCTCGCCGGGGGGCAGCCGGGCGTCGTCGGCCCGCAGCTCCAGGGGGACGTCGCCGTCCACAGAGACGAAGGCGGGGGCGGCGGCGCCGCCCGCGGGGGCGGTCACCGCGACCAGGGCCGGGGCGTCCTGCATCTCCTTGGCGTGCTCGCCGCCGGAGAGCCACGCCACCCCGACGCCCAGCAGGAGGAGCGCGCCGACCACGGCCGCCGCGAGGGGCCAGCGCCGCGGCGGCGGGGGAGGGGGCTCGGGCTCGGGGGCGGCCACCGCAGGCGCGGGCGGCGTGCGGGGCTCGCCCTCCTCGATGGCCTGGCCGGTCCAGGCGGCCTCCAGGTCCCGGGGGGGTGGCCAGTCCCGGGCGCGGGCCCAGGCGCGCAGGCCGGGCTCGGGCAGCTCGCCGGCCAGCTCGCGGAGCTGTGCCTCCAGGTCCCCCGCCGCGGGGCGGTCCTCGGGCGTGAACGCCAGCATCTCCGCCAGCAGGACGCGCAGCCGTCGGGGCGTGGTGTCCGGCAGCGTGGCGATGCGCTTGCGGATGACCTCGTCGTGGTGGGCCTCCTCGACGGCCATCTTCGTGAACTGGGCGGTGGAGACGTCCTTGTAGAGGCGCCAGCGCGCCAGCGACTCGAACAGCACGCAGCCCAGAGCGTAGATGTCGGAGGCGGGGAGCTGGCCGTCGCGGGTCAGGCGTTCAGGCGCCAGGTAGCCGGGGGTGCCGGCCACCATGCCGGTGCGGGTCTTGACCGAGCGGGGCTGGTCGGTGGCGATGGCCAGCCCGAAGTCGAGCAGCTTGACGTCGCCGTCGGGGGTCAGGCGGATGTTGGCGGGCTTGATGTCCCGGTGGATGAGCCCGAGGGGCCCGCCGCCGTCATCGTGGGTGCGGGCGGCGTGCAGGGCGGCGGCGACCTCGGCGGCGCACTCGACCGCGGCGCGCACGGAGAGGGGCGGATTGCTGCGGATGCAGCGGCTCAGGTCCTCGCCGGGCACGTACTCGGTGGCCAGGGCCAGCCGCCCCCGCAGCAGCACCAGGTCGAGCACCGCCGGGATGCCCCGGTGGTTGAGCCGGGCGAGCAGCCGGGCCTCGTCCCGGAAGCGCAGGACCTCCTCGTCCTTGGGGCCCAGCTCGGCGGTGAGCACCTTCACCGCGACCTTGCGGCGCAGCCCCTGGGGGCTCACCATCGTGGCCAGGTAGACCTCCCCGAAGCCCCCGCGGCCCAGGCAGCGCTCCAGCTCGAAGCGCCGCCGCTCACCGGGCGGGGGCGAGAGGATCTCCAGGGCGGCAGGCGCGAGCGGCTCGGGCGCGTCTTGCATGGGGAGAGGGTAACCTCTGGGGCACGATGAGATCGGACCTTCCCCTGTGCGCCCTGCTCCTCCTGGCCGCCTGCCGTGACCCCACGCCGACGCCGGACAGCGCGGCGGACGACAGCGGTGCCGTCGACACTGTCGATACCGTCGACACCGCGGACACCGCTTCGACGCTGGAGGCGCCGCTCCGGGAGCTGATCGCCTCCCTGGAGCGGCCCCCGCTGCCCCTCGACGCCCCCCCGGCCCAGGACCCCGCGCTGGTGGCGCTGGGCGAGGCGCTGTTCTTCGATCCGCTGCTGTCGGGCAACAAGGACATCGCCTGCGCCTCCTGCCATCACCCGGCCTGGGCGCTGGGGGACGGGCTGCCCCTCGCGCTGGGCACCGGCGCCTCGGGGGTCGGCCCGGAGCGCGCGGAGGGGGCGCGGCCCGACTGGCTGCCCCGCAACAGCCCGTCGCTGTTCAACGTGGGTGACCCCCGCCTGACCGAGCTGTTCTGGGATGGGCGGGTCCGCGCGGTGGACGGGGGGCTGTCGTCCACGCTCGTCGAGACCTTGCCCGAGGGGCTCTCGGGCCCCCTGGCCGCCCAGGCGCTGCACCCCCTGGCCGATCCCCGCGAGATGCGGGGCCAGCCCGGAGACACCGACGTCCTGGGGGAGCCCAACGCGCTGGCCCTCGCCGCCGACCCCGAGGCGGTCTGGGCGGGCATCGCCGCCCGGGTGCGCGAGACCCCGGGCTACGGGCCGCTGCTGGAGGCCGCCTACCCCGCGCAGCAGGTCGACATCGCGCAGCTCGCCAACGCGCTGGCGGCGTTCCAGACCGAGCGCTTCGCGTCCACGGACACGCCCTGGGACCGCTGGCTCCGCGGCGAGACCGAGGCGCTCACCGACGCCGAACGCCTGGGGGCGCAGCTCTTCTTCGGCGCCGCCGGCTGCGGCGTCTGCCACCACGGGGCGCTGCTCAGTGACGGCGCCTACCACAACGTGGGCGTGCCCCAGCTCGGCCCCGGCACCGCGACCTCGGCCCCCTACGACGCCGGTCGGCAGGAGGTCACGGAAGACCCCTCCCAGCGCTTCGCCTTCCGCACCGCCCCGCTGCGGAACGTCGCGCTGACCGCGCCCTACATGCACAACGGCGCGTTCGAGGACCTGGAGCGGGTGGTCGTCCACTACGCCACGCCCCTGGCGACCGCCGCGTCCTACGACCCGGCGGCCCTGCCCGAGGACCTCCAGGCCACCGTCCGCCAGTCCGAGCAGGACATCGCCGCGCTGCACGCCACCCTCGCCGAGGACCTGCCCCTGCACGAGGACGGCAGCGGCACCATCGGGCTCTCCAACGTCCGGGCGTTCCTGGAGGCGCTGACCGATCCCAGCGCCGCCCGGCTGGCGGACCAGGTCCCGGAGGCGGTGCCCAGCGGCCTGCCGGTCCCGGGGCAGGCTCGTTGAACCTCAGGGCAGCGGGGAGATCCGCACCACCTCGACCGCCACCATGTCGGTGAACAGCAGGTTCCCGGAGGCGTCCACCTCCAGGCCGCCCAGGGCCCCGGGCTCCCGCCCCAGGTCCAGCCAGTCCAGCAGCTCGCCCTCCATGCTGAGGGCGAGGATGCGCCCGGCCTCGTTGTCCGCCACGTAGACCACCTCGTCGTGGATGGCGAGCCCCGACGGCGTGATCAGGCCGACCTCCCCGTCGCCGTCCTCGAAGACGGCGAGCAGCTCGGCGTCGGCGACGCGGTACTGCTGGCCGCCGTCATAGTTGGGGCCGATCGCCCCCGCGCGCTCGCCCGAGGCGGTGTCCAGGGCCATCACGCGGCTGTTGGCCGAGTCCGCGATGTAGAGCAGCCCGGTGGCGCGGTCCATCTCCAGGCCGGAGGGGGTGCCCTCGTAGCGGGCGACCTGTCCCTGGACGTAGCGGGCGACCTCGCCGTCGCTGTGGTCCGCGCCGCCGTAGCCGTGGTCGGTGTTGAAGTTGTAGCGGGAGATGGCCTCGTGGTAGCCGTCGAACACCCAGAAGATGCGGTCCGCCTCCCAGGCCACGCCGCCGGCCAGGGGGCTGTTGTGCAGCATGTCCAGGTGGCTGCCGTGCCCGGCGTCGAAGCGGTCGAGGTTGTCATCCCACAGGGTCGGGCCCATGAAGTCGCGGGGGGTGCCGCTGGCGCCCTGGGTCAGCTCGTCGGTGTCCTGGACGGTGGCGAACTCGCCCTGGTCGGAGAACGCGATGCCCATGGGGTTCGCCAGGAAGTGGTCGCTGCCGAAGGACCGGTAGAAGGTGCTGTCGATGGCGCCGCCCTCCAGCCCCGTGGCCAGCACCACGGCGTTGGCGTCGTAGTTCAGGACCCAGAGCTGGTCGGGGGTGCGGGGGTTGACGGCCAGATCCGAGGGGATGCCCAGCCGGTCATCCGCGGCGAGCAGCGTCTCGACCACCACCCCGTCCAGGGTGTGGGTGTAGCCGCCCAGCACCGCGACGCCGGGGGGCGTCGGGTCGTCGACGTTCGTGTCGTCGCCCTTGCCGGCGCAGGCGAGCAGGAGCATCGGGGCGAGCAGCGCGACGGGTCGACAGGACATCAAGGGCCTCCTCGGACGTAGGGGATGGAAAAAGCAGGGGAGTTACAGGGTGCCCGGCGAAGCGCGGGGTGGCAAGCGGGCGGACATGACCTGGGCCATGTCTCGCTCACACCTCCACCCGGCGCAGCCACAGGGCGTTGGTGATGACCGACACCGAGCTGAAGCTCATGGCCGCCGCGGCGAACATGGGGCTCAGCAGCAGGCCGAAGAAGGGGTAGAGCGCGCCGGCCGCCACCGGCACCCCGGCGGCGTTGTAGGCGAAGGCGAAGAAGAGGTTCTGCTTGATGTTGGCCAGGGTCGCCCGGCTCAAGCGCCGCGCCCGCACGATGGCCCGCAGGTCCCCCTGGACCAGGGTGACGCCCGCGCTCTCCATCGCCACGTCGGTGCCGGTGCCCATGGCGATGCCCACCTGGGCGCGGGCCAGGGCCGGCGCGTCGTTGACCCCGTCGCCGGCCATCGCCACGATCGCGCCGCCCTCCTGGAGGCGCCCGACGACGTCGGCCTTCTGGTCGGGCAGCACCCCGGCGATGACCTCGTCGATGTCCAGGGCGCGGGCCACCGCGCGGGCGGTGGTCTCGCTGTCGCCGGTGAGCATCACCACCCGCAGCCCCTCCTCGTGCAGCGCGCGGATGGCCTCGGGGGTGCTCTCCTTGATGGGGTCGGCGACGCCCACGAGCCCGGCGGCCGCGCCGTCCACCGCCACGAACATCACGGTCTGCCCCTCCGCGCGCAGGGCCTCGGCCCGCTGGGCCAGGGGGCCGACGTCCACGCCCTCGGCCGCCATCATCGCGGCGTTGCCCAGCGCCACCGCGCGGCCGTCCACCGCACCGCGAACGCCCTTGCCGGTGACCGATTCGAAGCCGGAGACCTCGGCCGGCGCCACCCCGCGGTCCCGGGCGCCCGCCACGATGGCCTCAGCCAGGGGGTGCTCGCTGCCCCGCTCCAGGCTGGCCGCGAGGCGCAGCAGCCCGGCCTCGTCCTCGGCCTCCACGGACATCAGCTTGGGGCGGCCCTCGGTCAGGGTGCCGGTCTTGTCGACCACCAGGGTGTCCACCTGGCGCATGACCTCGATGGCCTCGGCGTCCTTGAACAGCACCCCGAGGGAGGCTCCCTTGCCGGTGGCCACCATGATGGAGATGGGCGTGGCCAGCCCCAGGGCGCAGGGGCAGGCGATGATGAGCACCGCCACCGCGTTGATGAGGGCGTGGGCCATGCGCGGCTCGGGCCCGAAGGCGGCCCACAGCGCGAAGGTGAGCAGGGCCACGCCGATGACGGTGGGCACGAAGTAGCCGGACACCACGTCCGCGAGGCGCTGGATGGGGGCGCGGCTGCGCTGGGCCTGGGAGACCATGTCCACGATGCGGGACAGCAGGGTGTCCGCGCCGACCCGCTCTGCCCGCATCAGGAGCCCGCCCGAGCCGTTGAGGGTGGAGCCGATGACCGCGTCGCCTTCGCCCTTCGCCGCCGGGATGGGCTCGCCGGTGACCATGGACTCGTCCACCGCGCTGGCGCCCTCCAGGACCACGCCGTCGACGGGGATCTTCTCGCCGGGGCGCACCCGCAGCCGGTCACCGACCCGGACCTCCTCCAGGGGCACGTCGCGCTCCTCGCCGTCGTCGTCGACCCGTCGGGCGGTGGTGGCCTGCATGTCGAGCAGGGCGCGGATGGCCTGGCTGGTCCGGCTCCGGGCCCGCAGCTCCAGCACCTGCCCCAGCAGGATCAGGGTGACGATGACCCCGGAGGCCTCGAAGTACACCGCGACCTCGCCGTGCTCGCGGAACGACGGGGGGAACAGCCCCGGGGCCAGCGCGGCCCCCAGGCTGTAGACATACGCGACGCTCACCCCCAGGCCGATGAGGGTGAACATGTTGAGGCTGCGGTGCTTGAGGGACGCCACCGCCCGCTCGTAGAACGGCCAGGCCGCCCACAGGCACACCGGCGTGGCCAGGGCCAGCTCCGCGAACACCCGCCCCCGAGGGGAGAGCAGGCTGGAGAGGGGCTGCCCCGGCAGCATGTCGCCCATGGACACGACCAGCAGGGGCACGGTGAACACCGCCGCGAACACCAGCCGGCGGGTCATGTCCCGCAGCTCGGGGTTCTCGGTGTCGCCCGCCGTGGCCCGGACCGGCTCCAGCGCCATGCCGCACTTGGGGCAGCTCCCCGGGCCGTCCTGGATGACCTCCGGGTGCATGGGGCAGGTCCAGTGGTCCACCTCCTCGGGCGGCGGCGGGGGCTCCGAGGGGGCGTGCGCGTGGTGGTGGTGATGGTGCCCGTGGTCCATGGAGTCTCCAGGTCGGAGCTGGAGAGAAGCACGAGCCGTGCCAGGGCGCAGGCGCGCTGGATGCTGGCGTCGCGGGGGCGCGTTTCGCAGAGCTGCGAAAGCCGCTCGCGGGACCGCGAAAGCCGGTCAGTCCAGGCCCAGCCGCTCGATGTGCCGGTAGAGGGTGGCGAGGTGGACGCCCAGGCGCTCGGCGGCGGCGGGCTTGTCGCCCTCGCACAGGCGCAGGACCCGCTGGATGTGCCGGCGCTCGAACGCGGCCACCGCCTCCTTGAGGTCCAGGGCCTCCGAGGCGCCCGCCGCCAGCTCGGCGGGCAGGTCGTCCACCTGCACCCAGCCGCCCTCGGACAGCAGCACGGCCCGCTCCATCACGTTCGACAGCTCGCGCACGTTGCCCGGCCAGGGGTGGGCCTCCAGGGCGCGCAGCGCGGCGTTGGTCAGCCGGGGCGCGGGCACCCCCGTGACGCGGGCGTGCCGGGCCAGGAAGGCGTCGGCCAGCGCGGGGATGTCCTCGATCCGCTCCCGCAAGGGGGGGAGCTGGAGGCGCACCACGTTGAGCCGGAAGTAGAGGTCCTGGCGGAAGCGCCCCTGCTCGACCAGGGGCTGGAGGGGGCGGTTGGTGGCGGCCACCAGCCGGAAGTCCACCGGCTCGGGCCGGTCGCTGCCCAGGGGCAGCACCTCGCGGCTCTCCAGGACCCGCAGCAGCTTGACCTGCACCGCCGCGGGCAGCTCGGCGACCTCGTCCAGGAACACCGTGCCGCCCCGCGCGGCCCGGAACACCCCCTCTCGGGCCTCCTGGGCGCCGGTGAAGGCCCCGCGGCGGTGGCCGAACAGGGTGGCGTCGACCAGGTCGGCGGGCTGGGCGGCCAGGTTGACGGCGATGAAGTCCCGGTCGGCCCACGGGGCGCTGTCGTGCAGGGCGCGGGCGACCAGCTCCTTGCCCGTGCCGCTCTCGCCCTCGATCAGCACCGTGCTGCGGGAGCCGGCGGCCTTGCCGATGAGGCCCATGACCGCGCGCATCGCGGGGGCGCCCGCGATCATGCCCCCGGTGTCGAAGCGCTGGTGCAGCTCCTGGCGCAGCCGCCGCACCCGCTGGGCCAGGGCGCGGTGCTCCAGCAGGCGCGACACCTTGCGGCCCAGCTCCTCCAGGGACAGCGGCTTGAGCAGGTAGTCCTGGGCCCCCAGCCGCAGCGCCTCGATCGCCGAGTCCAGCGAGGCGTACGCGGTGATGACCAGGGTGAGGGTCTCGGGGTGGGAGGCCGCCAGACGGCGCAGCAGCCCCAGGCCCCCCAGCCCCGGCATGCGCAGGTCGGTGATGACCAGCGCCGCGTCCTGCGCCGCGAGCTTCTCCAGCGCCTCCTCGGCGCTGCCGGCCACCTCGACGGTGTGCCCGGCCTTGCACAGGAAGCGGCGGACGTTGTTGCGGAGGACGACCTCGTCGTCCACCACCAGGATGCGCTCAGGCATCGGCGATCTCCGTGGGGGGGCAGCCGCAGCGGGGCAGGACCACGTCGAAGCGGGCCCCGCCGCCCTCGCCGTCGCGCAGCTCGATCCGGCCGCCCAGCGTGGTGACGATGCGCTCGCTGACGAACAGGCCCAGACCGGTGCCCTGGCCGGGGGGCTTGGTGGTGAAGAAGGGCTCGAAGACGCGCCCGGCCTGCTCGGGGGGCACGCCGGGACCGTCGTCCTCGACCCGCAGGCGCGCGCCCGCGCCCTCCGGGGTGGCCGAGAAGCGCAGCCGCCCCTGGCCGCCCAGGGCGTCGAGGGCGTTCAGGCCCAGGTTGAGCAGCACCTGCAGCAGCCGGTCCCGGGAGGTGCACAGCCGGGTGAGGCCCGGGTCGACCGTCACCTCCACGGTGACGCCCCGCGCCCGGGGGTCATGGCGCAGCAGCCGGGCGGCATCGTGGAGCAGCTCGACGGGGTCGTGCTCCCGCAGCTCGTCGGTGGAGGGGCGGCCCAGCTCCACCAGCTCCCGCAAGAGCCCGGACATGCGCCGGATCTGGTCCCGCAGCACCGGCAGGGACGCCTGCAGCTCGGCGGGGTCGGGGTCGTGCTCCAGCATCTCCAGCTCGCTGGACAGGCTGGCCAGGGGGTTGCCGATCTCGTGGGCCAGCCCGGCGGCCAGGGTGCCCAGGGCAGCCATCTTCTCCTGGTGCAGGAGCCGGGCCTGCACGGCCTTGAGGTCGGTGACGTCCCGGGCCAGCTCGACCACGCCGTCGATCCGGCCCGCCTCGCCGCGGATCGGGTAGCTCTCGACCTCGTGGATGCGGGGGCCGTCGGGGTCGTCGAACACCCGCTCGGCGCGCTGGGGGGTCCCGGTGGTCAGCACGCGGCGGGTCAGGCAGGGGGCCCCGCTGTGGTCGCCGTGGACCTCGGTGCAGCCGCAGCCGACGATGTCCGGGCCGTAGGTCTCCAGGGCGGCGCGGTTGGCCCGGACCACCCGCTGGTCCGCGTCGATGACCAGGATGCGCTCCTGCATGGTGTCCAGGAGCAGGTCGGAGAACTCGCGGGCGGCCTGCAGGGCCCGGGTGCGGGCGGCGACCCGCTCGTCCAGGCGGGCGTAGGACTCGGCCAGGGCCTCGCTCATGTGGTTGAACTCGCGGGCGAGGTCGGCCACCTCGTCGTCGCCGCTGACCGGCAGGGTCTCCCCGTAGCGGCCCTGGGCGATGTGGCGGGCGGCGGCGGCGATCTCCCCCAGCGGGGCGACCAGCCGGCGCACCAGCACCACCGCCAGGCCCCCCGCGCCCACCAGCAGCAGGCCGGCGAGGGCCAGGACCTGCCGCAGCCAGGCGCTCAGGGGCTCGGCGGCCCGGGACGCGGGGACCTCCACCCACACGCCCCAGGGCAGGGTGCGGGCGGGCGCGAAGGCGGCGAAGGCGCGGCCCTGCGCCCCCTCCACCACGCCGGTCCAGGGGGCCCCCTCGGCGGCGACCGCGCGGGCGGCCTCGTGCAGCAGCGCCCCCCGGTCGACGTGGGGCTCGTCCTCCTCGAAGGCGTGGCAGACCACCCGGCCGTCGCGGTCGACGATGTAGGCGGTGCCCCCGACCAGGCTGCGGGTGCGCTCGCTGAGCAGGTCCTGGTGCAGGGTGAAGGAGACCTGGGCGCAGGTGACGCCGTCGGCCGCGGGCGCGCCCACCGCGACCACGACCTCGTGGGCGTGGCCCTCTCCCGCGTGGGTCATCGGCTGCATGGGGCGGCCGAGCAGGGCCTGGCAGGACCCCACCGCCCAGGGGGCCAGGGTATCGGGGCGTTGGCTGGCCGCCCGCACCGCCCCCTGGCCGTCGAGCTGCATCAGGGCGATCAGGCTGGGGTCGGCGTCCACCGCCGCGGTCAGGGCCGCCGGGTCGGTGAGGTCCACCCCGCGCAGGTCGTCCCGGGTGTGGTCCAGGAAGGCGTCGAGGTCCACGGCGTGGGCGCGCGCGGTCTTGCGGACGTTCTCGCCGAGCAGCTCCTCCACGAGCTGGCGACCCCGGTTGTGGAGCACCCCCACCGCCAGCAGCATCGGCAGCACCGAGGTGACCAGCAGCGCGGCGAGCACCCGGCGGTTGAAGCTGCGGGAGCGCCACCAGGGGGCCGGGGAGGGGGGAGTCATCCGGTCCCATGTAAGCAATCCCCGTGCCGGGCGGCACGCCGGCCGTACGCAGCGCGGCGTCGATGGGGTTCGCAGCGGCGCGAAGCGCTTTCGCAGAGCTGCGAATCGAGGGCGCGCTGAGGGGGTGTGCAGGGATGGCGCGTCATGGCACGGAAGGTGCTACACCAAAACGAGATTGCTCTGAGGCCATCATGAGAACCTTGATCCCCCTCGCTCTGCTGCTCGCCGCCTGCGGCGCCGATCCCCAGCCCCCCGCCACGCCGAGCACGCCCGCGGTGCCCGCCGCACCCGCCGCCGAGGCCCCCGACGCCGCGGCCGAGGTCTGGGCCTGCCCGATGGACCCCGAGGTCACCGGCCAGGAGGGCGACGAGTGCAACAAGTGCGGCATGAAGCTGGAGGGCATGACCCAGGCGCACCACACCGAGCTGATGAAGAAGCACAGCGGCGAACACCACGGCGGCGAACACCACATGCAGTGATGCGCGTCACCCGCCCTTCGGCCAAGGGCGGGCTATCTTCCCTGAGCCCCTGATCCATGTCGAGGACCCCATGATCGCCCTCCTGACCCTGCTCGCCTGCGCGGACAAGACCCCCGCCACCGACGACAGCGCCCCCGTCGCCCCCGCCCTGCCCGAGCTGCTCGGCCCGGCGGTGGCCCCGGACCTGGACCCGGCCGACGACGTGGTCGAGGTCGAGCTGGTCGCGGGCGTCACCGACGCCGAGTTCATCGAGGGCATCTCCACCCCCGGCGTCTGGGCCTACAACGACCAGGTCCCCGGCCCGCTCATCCAGGCGCGGGTGGGGGACACCCTGCGGGTGGTCTTCACCAACAACCTCGACGAGGCCACGACCATCCACTGGCACGGCCTGCGCATCCCCGACGAGATGGACGGCGTGCCCGCCATCCAGGACCCGGTCGAGCCCGGCGAGACCTTCGTCTACGAGTTCACCCTGCCCGACGCGGGCACCTGGTGGTACCACCCCCACGTCCGGTCCAACGAGCAGGTCGAGCGCGGGCTCCAGGGCATGCTGGTGGTCCACGAGGCCGAGCCGCTGATCGTGGACGCCGAGCGCGCCTTCGTACTCGACGACATCGCCCTGACCTCTGACGGCCAGATGTACTCGTTCGACCTGGACAACAGCCACCCCCAGCAGGTCCACGGTCGCACCGGGGGCACCCTGCTGGCCAACGGGCAGTCCGGCCTGCTCACCGGCACCTCCCGGCCCGGCGGGGTCGAGCGGTGGCGCCTGGTCAACACCGCGAACGCCCGCACCCTGTTCGCCTCGGTCGACGGCGCGAGCTGGCGGGTCATCGGCACCGACGGTGGCCTCATCCCCGAGCCCTGGACGGACCGCCGCGTGCAGCTCCCGGTGGGCCGCCGGGTGGACCTGGAGGTCATCCCCGACCCCGAGGGTGAGGGCCCGGTGCTCAACGTCCTGGTCCAGTCCGGTCTGGGCTTCGACACCTTCCCGGTCTTCCAGGCCGAGCTGGAGGGCGAGCCCGGCGACGGCCTCCCCCTGGACTGGGGCGCGGAGCCCCTGCCCGCGATGCAGGAGACCACCCAGGACGTGGAGATGACCTTCAGCGTCACCGGCGGCGGCACCAGCATCTACTGGCTCATCAACGGCGCCACCTGGGACGAGCACGAGCCCATCGTGGTCTCGGGCGACACCCCCACCCGCATCGTCGTCCAGGACGAGTCCCTGGCGAACCACCCCTTCCACCTGCACGGCAACTTCTTCCAGGTGGTCTCGGTGGACGGCGAGCCCGTGGACTTCCCCGGCCTGCTGGACACCTGGCAGGTCAACGGCGGGCAGCGCGTCGAGCTGTACTCCGAGCTGGAGAACCCCGGCCGCTGGATGAGCCACTGCCACATCCTGGAGCACGCCGAGCGCGGGATGATGACGGAGCTGGTCGTCGAGTAGGGGGCGCAGGGGGCTCGCTGGCGTGCTGAGGCGCTGATGGGCGCCTCTGCCTGCTGATCCTGTTCCTCCAATCAGGGAAGTCCGCGTCGCAGCCCTGCGAACGGGGTTCGCGGATCTGCGAAAC
The DNA here is from genome assembly GCA_020632795.1 of Alphaproteobacteria bacterium. Lineage (GTDB taxonomy): Bacteria > Myxococcota_A > UBA796 > UBA796 > CAJQPC01 > JACKEV01. The sequence continues at coordinate 519,603 of JACKEV010000010.1, read as the reverse complement.
CGGGCCTCCCATCAGCCCACGCAGGGCGACCGCTGGGCTGGCACGGAAGCTGCTGTAGCGCTGGTCCGGAGGTCCACCTGTGACACGACCCGCTCTGCTGCTCGCGGCCCTGCTCGCCCTCTCATCGCCCGCCGCCGCGCAACCCGAGGCCCTGGCCGATGAGGCGGTGGCCGCGAACTCGGATCTGGAGGCGATGCGCGCTCGCGCCCGCGCCCTGGAGGCCCGCGCCGAGGTCGCGGGGGCCTGGCCCGACCCCATGCTCGCCGTGGAGCTGTCCAACCTGCCGGTCGACTCCTTCGACCTGTCCGGCCACCCGATGGCCGGGGTACAGCTCCGCGCCCAGCAGACCCTCAAGCCGCCCGGGTGGAGCCCCCTCCAGCGCGAGGTCGGCGCGCTCCGGGCGGACGCGGCGGGCCTCTCCGTGGACGAGGCCGCCCTGCAGCTCCGCGCGGCGGTCACGCGCACCTGGTGGCTGCTGACCCGAACCCGCCTGCTCCGGGAGGTGACCGAGGCCCACCTCGCCCGCACCGAGGAGCTGCTGCGGGCCGCCCGCGTCCGCTACGAGACCGGCGGGGTGGGGCAGCACGCCGTCCTGCGGCTGACCGTGCTGCGGGACCGGCTGGGCGACGAGTTGGGCGACTTCGCGCGGGACGAGCGCGCCTTGACCGCAGCGCTCAACGAGGCCCTGGCCCGCCCGCCCGGGCAGGCGGTGCCCACCCCGGCGGCGGTCGAGCCCGCGCCTCCCCCGGGGTCGGCCGACTGGGAGGCCCTGGCGCGGGCGCACCGCCCTCTCGTCCTGCGGCTCGGGGTGGAGGGGGACGCGGCACGGAGCGCGGCGGCGCTGGCCCGGGTGGACGCGCGGCCGGACCTCACGGTGTGGGCGGGCTACCGGATCCGCACCGTCGAGACCGCGACCGACCCCGGCACGGATCTGGTCGCGGTGGGGCTGGGGGCGCCGATCCCTGCGGGGAGCCTGCGCCGGGCCCGGGGCGCCGAGGCCGCCGCCCAGGAGGAGGCGCGCGCCGCCGCGCAGGCCCTGGAGGCGGTCATCAACGAGATCGTCGCCTCCGTGGACGCCGCCCTCGCGCGCTGGGGTCGGGCGGCCGAGAAGACGCAGACCTGCGACGGCGTCCTGATCCCCGGCGCCCAGCAGACCCTGGACACGACGCTGGCCGACTTCGCGGTGGGCCGCGCGGACTTCGCCTCGCTGTTCGAGGCCGAGGTCACCCTGCTCGACCTGGAGCGCGCGCGGATCGTCGCGGCGGTCGAGACCCACCTTCAACAGGCCGAGGTCACCGCCCTCCTCGGCGTCGAGCCCCCCGGAGACCCGGAATGAACGCACGCACCCTGCTCTGGGCCGCGCTGCTGCTCGGCGGGCTGCCCGCCGGCTGCGACGACGCGCCCCCTCCGCCTGAAGAGCACGCCGCCGCGCCCCAGCGCTACACCTGCGGCATGCACCCCCAGGTCGTCCAGGACGGCCCGGGGACCTGCCCCATCTGCGGCATGGACCTCACGCCGATCCACGAGGAGGCGCCGCCCTCGACCCCGCCGGACGGGGAGCGCCGGATCGCCTACTGGCGGGCGCCGATGGACCCCAGCTACATCCGCGACGCTCCGGGCAAGTCCCCGATGGGCATGGACCTGATCCCGGTCTACGAGGACGAGCTGCGCGCCGAGGGCAAGCTGGTGGAGATCACCCCGGGGGTGATCCAGCAGATCGGCGTGGAGACCGCGCCGGTGGAGCGCACCACCGTGTTCCGCCACATCCGCACCCTGGGCGAGGTCGAGGTCGGCGAGGACGAGCTGTCGGTGGTCAACCTGCGCTTCTCGGGCTGGGTCGAGCGGCTGTACGTGGACCGGACCGGCGATGAGGTCCGGGCCGGCCAGGCGCTCTTCGACATCTACTCCCCCGAGCTGCTGGCCGCGCAGGAGGAGTACCTGCTCGCACGGCGCAGCCAGGGCCCGGACGCGGCGCTCACCCGCTCCGCGCGGCGCAAGCTGGAGCTGTGGGCGCTCAGCCCGCGGGAGATCCAGGGCATCGAGGACAGCGGGCAGGCCTCGCGCACGGTCACCATCCGGGCCCCCCGCAGCGGCTTCGTGCTGCACAAGGACGTGGTCGCTGGCGCGCGGGTCAACGCCGGCCAGGACCTCTTCCGCATCGGCGATCTCCAGCGCATCTGGGTCACCGCCGAGGTGTACGAGCACGACGCCCCCTGGGTGGAGGTCGGTCAGGCCGCGCAGCTCGAGCTGACCCACCTCGCCGGGCAGACACTCGAGGGGCGGGTGGCCTACATCTACCCCACGCTCAACGCGCGCAGCCGCACCCTCACCGTGCGCCTGGAGTTCGAGAACCCGGGGGTGCGCCTCAAGCCGGGCATGTTCGCCACGGTCTACATCGAGCACCGCCGCCGGGACGACGTCATCGCCGTGCCCACCGAGGCCATCCTGTACTCCGGCCGGCGGCGGCTGGTGTTCGTGGCCCGGGGGGATGGGCGGTTCGAGCCTCGGGAGGTCACCACCGGGCTCCAGGGCGACCACCGGATGACGGAGATCCTCGGCGGGGTGGACGCGGGCGAGGTGGTCGTCACCAGCGGCCAGTTCCTCATCGACTCAGAGAGCCAGCTCCAGGAGGCCCTGCGCAAGATCCTGGCGTCCTCGCTGCCCGCGGAGGCCGCGCCGGAGACGCTGTGGTCCTGCCCGATGCACCCCGCGGTGCTCTCGGCCGAGCCCGGCCGGTGCCCGGAGTGCGGGATGTTCCTGGAGGAGCGGGAGGGTACCCCCGAGGAGCTGGCGAAGGTCCACGGGCCGAAGGCCGCGCCGGGGCAGTACACCTGCCCGATGCACCCCGAGGTGGTGTCCGACGAGCCGGGGCGCTGCCCCGTGTGCGGGATGTTCCTCGAGCAGGTCCCCGAGGGCCACGACCACGGGGGACAGGATGATTGAGCGCGTCATCGAGTCCAGCGTGCAGAACCGGGTGTTCGTGCTGCTGCTCGCGGCGATGGCCGCGCTGCTGGGCACCTGGGCCCTCCGGGAGACCCCGGTGGACGCCATCCCGGACCTCTCGGACGTCCAGGTCATCGTCTACACCGAGTTCCCGGGGCAGGCGCCCCAGGTGGTCGAGGACCAGGTGACCTACCCGCTGTCCACGGCCATGCTGTCGGTCCCCTACGCCCAGGACGTGCGGGGCTACTCGTTCTTCGGGTTCTCGATGGTCTACGTGATCTTCGAGGACGGCACGGACCTGTACTGGGCGCGCTCGCGGGTGCTGGAGTACCTCAACGTGGTCCAGGGGCGGCTGCCCCGGGGGGTGACCCCCCAGCTCGGGCCCGACGCCACGGGGGTGGGCTGGATCTACGAATACACCCTCTCGGACTTCACGCCGCGCGCCGAGGTGCTGCGGGGCCGGCTGGACGTCGACGGGGACCACGTCGTGGACGACGCGGAGCTGCCCTGGCCGGACGACTCCGCCGATCCGCACCTGTTCACCGAGGCGGCGCTGCTGGACCTGCTCGCCGTGGACGCGCCGCCCACCAAGGCGCCCTCGGCGGCGGCCTGGTCCGCGGAGTCGTTGCGCTACCTCGTGGAGGGCTTCGACCGCGACGGCGACGCGCGGATCTCCCGGGAGGAGCTGCGGCGGGCGGCGAACTTCAGGGGGGTCAGCCTGGAGCGGCTGCGGGCCCTGCAGGACTGGTACCTGCGCTACGACCTCATGGGCGTGGACGGCGTGGCCGAGGTGGCCGGCATCGGCGGCTTCGTGCGCCAGTACCAGGTCGAGGTCGACCCGGAGAAGCTGCGCGCTTTCGGCGTCTCCCTGGCCACGGTGAAGCAGGCCATCCAGGACGCCAACCTGGACGTGGGCGGGCGGCTCATCGAGATGGCCGAGACCGAGTTCATGGTGCGCGGCCAGGGCTACATCACGTCGGTGGAGGACCTGGAGACGATCCCGGTGGCCCTCGACCCGACCCACCACGCGCCGATCCTGCTGTCCCAGGTCGCGCGGGTGCAGCTCGGGCCGGAGGCGCGGCGGGGCCTGGTCGACATGAACGGCGAGGGCGAGGTGGTCACCGGCGTGGTGGTGATGCGCTTCGGCGAGAACGCCCGCGCGGTCATCCAGCGGGTGGAGGCGCGGCTGGACGAGCTGAAGCGGGGCCTGCCCGAGGGCGTGGAGGTCCACGTCTCGTATGACCGCTCGGCGCTGATCGACCGCGCCGTGGACACCCTCCAGCACAAGCTGTTGGAGGAGATGATCGTCGTCGCGCTGGTGTGCGTCGTGTTCCTGCTGCACCTGCGCAGCGCCTTCGTCGCGATCTTCACGCTGCCGCTGGGGGTGCTGCTCTCCTTCGTGGCGATGAAGCTGCTGGGCCTGAACGCCAACATCATGAGCCTGGGGGGCATCGCCATCGCCGTCGGCGTGATGGTCGACGCCAGCGTCGTGATGGTCGAGAACATGCACAAGCACCGGGAGCGCGACCCCGCCCGGAGCCAGGCCGCGGTGGTCATCGAGGCCAGCCGGGAGGTCGGGCCGGCGCTGTTCTTCTCGCTGCTCATCGTCACGGTGTCGTTCCTGCCGGTGTTCACGCTGGAGCAGCAGGAGGGCCGGCTGTTCGGGCCGCTGGCCTGGACCAAGACCTTCGCCATGGGCTCGTCGGCGGTGCTGGCGGTGACAGTGATCCCGGTCCTGATGTTCTACCTGGTCCGGGGCCGGGTGCGGCCAGAGTCGGAGAACCCGCTCTCGCGGCTGTTCATCCGGGCCTACCGCCCCATCATCCGGGGGGTGCTGCGGCACCCGGTCGCCGTGCTGCTGGCGGGCCTCGCGGTCGTGGCGGCGACGGCGTGGCCCTGGAGCCAGCTCGGCAATGAGTTCATGCCGCCCCTCAACGAGGGGGACCTGCTCTACATGCCGACCACGCCGCCGGGCATCTCCATCACCGAGGCGCGGGATCTGCTCCAGGAGACCGACCGGATCATCACCACGCACCCCCAGGTCGCCCACGTCCTGGGCAAGGTCGGGCGGGCGGACACCGCCACCGACCCCGCGCCGCTGACCATGATCGAGACGACCATCCTGCTCACGCCGGCCGAGGCCTGGCCCGAGGGCAAGGCCATCGAGGACATCATCCACGAGCTGGACGCGATGGTGCAGATCCCCGGGGTCACCAACGCCTGGACGATGCCCATCAAGACCCGCATCGACATGCTGGCCACGGGCATCAAGACCCCGGTGGGGATCAAGCTGCTGGGGGATGACCTCGACACCCTCTCCCAGGTGGGCGCGGAGATAGAGGGCGTGCTCCAGGGGGTCGAGGGCACCGCGTCGGTGTACTCGGAGCGGGTGGTCGGCGGGAACTACGTGGACATCCGGGTGCGGCGGGCGGACGCGGCGCGGTACGGGCTCAACGTCCGCCATGTGCAGGACGTCATCACCTCGGCCATCGGCGGGATGAACGTCACCGAGACCGTCGAGGGCCTGGAGCGCTACCCCGTCAACGTGCGCTACCCCCGGGAGCTGCGCGGGGACCTGGAGGCGCTGCGGCAGGTCGCGGTCCACACGCCGCTGGGGCACACGGTGCCGCTGGGGCAGGTCGCGGACATCGCGGTGACCCGGGGGCCGCCCGCCATCAAGAGCGAGAACGCGCGCCGCACCGCCTGGATCTTCGTGGACCTCACCACCAGCGACGTGGGGGGCTACGTGGCGCGGGCGCGGCAGGTCGTCGACCAGCAGGTGCAGCTCCCCGAGGGGGTGTCCCTGGTGTGGTCGGGCCAGTACGCCTACATGCAGCGGGCCAACGAGCGGCTGTCCCTGGTCATCCCCGTCACCATCGGGCTCATCTTCATCCTGCTGTACGCCCACTTCCGGCAGCTCGGGGAGACGGTGATGGTCATGGTGGGGACGCTCGCGTTCGCGCCCATCGGCGGGGTGTGGCTGCTGTACCTGGCGGGCTTCAACCTCTCGGTGGCCGCCGGGGTCGGCTTCATCGCCCTGGCCGGGCTGGCCGCCGAGACCGGGGTGGTGATGATCGTCTACCTGGACGAGGCCTGCGCGCGGTACGCCCAGGAGGGGCGGCTGCGCTCCCTGGACGACCTCAAGGCGGCGATCACCGAGGGCGCGGTGGATCGGGTGCGCCCCAAGCTGATGACCGTGGCCACCACGATGATCGGGCTCCTGCCGGTGATGCTCGGCTCGGAGACGGGCACGCGGGTGATGAAGCGCATCGCCGCGCCCATGGTGGGGGGGCTGGTGTCCTCGACGGCGCTCACCCTCGTGGTGATCCCGGCGATCTACCTGCTGTGGAAGGGCCTCCTGCTGCGGCGCAGCGGCCGGGCCTCATGAGGCGGGTCCGCTCAGAGCCAGCGGCGCACGCTGCCCGCATAGGCGAGGTAGGCGGGGCCGAACCGGTCCTCCAGGTAGCGCTCCTCCTTGCGGATCACGAGCAGGCAGAGGGCGCTCGCCGTGGGGACGGCGACCAGCGCGAGGCTGGCCGTGTTCAGCAGCAGGGCGAGCGCCCAGAACAGCAGGATCATGGACAGGTAGACCGGGTTCCGCGACCAGGCGTACACGCCGGTGCGGACCAGGTGGGTGGTCGCGCCGCGCACGTCGAAGGTGGTCTGCGCGCGGTGGAGCGACAGGCGGGCGGCCCCCACCAGCGCGACCGAGGCCACCAGCAGGGCGCCCCCGATCGGCTGGACGAGCGCCGCTGGCCCGATGGGGAGCGCGAGCGCGGCGTGCAGCAGACCGCCCAGCGCGAGCCCGATGAGCGGGATGACCGGAGGGAGGAAGGGGACGTCGGCGTGGTCGGGCATGGGGACGCTCTGGGGTTGGAGGACACGGTAGCACCCGGCGACGTGGCGGGGTGGGGGGCCGCGTCATGAGCGGTACAGCGCCCAAGACCCGAGGGCGGCTGGCCCTCAGCCTGGGGGCGCTGGGCGTGGTCTACGGCGACATCGGCACCAGCCCGCTGTACGCCATGCGGGAGTGCTTCGTGGGCGTCTCGGGCTTCCCGGTGAGCGAGGCCAACGTGCTGGGGATCCTCTCGCTGATCACCTGGTCGCTGGTGGTGGTGGTGTCCCTGCAGTTCGTGCTGCTTGTGCTGCGCGCGGACAACCAGGGGGAGGGAGGGCTCCTGGCCCTGGCCCACCTCATCGTGCCCGACGACATCGAGCGCTGGACCCGCACCCACGGGGCGGTGGTCGCGTTGGGGCTGTTCGGGGCGGCGCTCCTGTTCGGGGACGGGGTCATCACCCCGGCGCTCTCGGTGCTGAGCGCGATGGAGGGGCTGCGGGTGGCCGCCCCCACGATGGCGCCGCTTGTGGTCCCGCTCACGGTGGGCATCCTGTTCGCGCTGTTCGCGCTGCAGCGGCTGGGCACCGCGCGGGTGGGGCGGCTGTTCGGGCCGGTGATGCTGGCCTGGTTCGCCACGCTGGGGGCGCTCGGGGTGGCGCAGCTCGCGCGGCACCCGGAGGTGCTGGTCGCCCTGGACCCGCGGCACGCCGTCGCGTTCTTCCGGGCCCACGGCCTGCACGGCACGCTGGTGTTGGGGGCAGTGTTCCTGGCGGTGACCGGGGCGGAGGCGCTCTACGCGGACCTGGGGCACTTCGGGCGGCGGCCCATCCAGCGCTCGTGGTTCGGCCTCGTCTTCCCGTGCCTGCTGCTCAACTACTTCGGCCAGGGGGCGCTCCTGCTGGAGCATCCTGAGCAGGTGGGGGACGTCTTCTACCACCTCGCTCCCCGTCCGGCGCTGCTGCCGCTGATCGGCCTCGCGACCGCCGCGACCATCATCGCCTCCCAGGCCGTGATCTCCGGGGTGTTCTCGCTGACGGCGCAGGCGGTGCGGCTGCGGTATCTGCCGCGCGCCGAGATCCGCCACACCTCGGCCGCCCACTGGGGGCAGCGCTTCGTGCCCGCCGCGAACCGGCTCCTGCTGGTCGGGACCCTGGCCCTGGTGATCGGGTTCCGCTCGTCCGGGGACCTCGCGGACGCCTACGGCATCGCGGTGAGCCTGTCGATGGCGATCACCACCCTGCTGATGCTCTTCGTGATGCGGGACGTCTGGCGGTGGCCGGTGGCGCTCTGCGTCGCCGTCACCGCCGCGCTGCTGGCGGTCGAGCTGGCCTTCTTCGGCTCGGTCGCCCGGAAGATCGCCAGCGGGGGCTGGATCCCGTTGACCATCGCGGTCGTCCTGGCGCTGGTCATGGGGGTGTGGCGGCGGGGGCAGCAGCTCGCCGACCGGCACCCCCCGGACCTGCGCGCGGAGGGCCTCGACGAGGCCCCGCTGGTGGTCCTGGTCCGCGACCCGGCCCAGGTCCCTGCGGACTTCGCGCCGGGCCGCGAGGTCATCCTGCTGCACGTCAACCGGTGCCACAGCCCCTACATGACCGACATGCCCCACGGCCAGGTGCGGAGGGTGGGCGGCCGGCCCCTGGTCGACGCCTGCTTCGGCTTCATGGAGTCGCCCGACGTCCCCGCGCTGCTGCGCTCGCTCCGCGCGTCGGGCGCCCTGGAGGTGGACGAGGCGCGCGCGACCTACGTGCTCATCCGGGAGACCTTCCACACCGACCGCGACCACGGCCTGCACCGGTGGCTGCGGGGCCTGTTCGGCGCGCTGGCCCGACGGGCCGCGCGGGTGAGCGAGGCGCTCGGGATCCCGCCGGAGCGGGTGGTCGAGGTGCCGTCGATGGTGCGGGTCCCGCCGCCGGATGGAGGTGGAGGATGACCGAGGAGCACCTGCGGCGCCGATACCTGCGCCCGCTCTGGCTGAGCCACGTTCAGGTCCGGACCCTTGTGGGGGTCGCTTTCGGGTCGGGGGTGGACCTCGACGGGGACGGCCACGAGGCGCTGCCGGCGGTGGACCCCTGGGGCGTGGGGGAGGGAGGTCACTGACGGGGTCAGGGGGCGGGGACGGTTGGCGTCGATGAGGTCGTCGAAGACATTTCGCCCCAAGTTCTGTCAACTCTGACGCTCGGCGGGACATTCTCGGAGAGCGCCGGGCCTCCGGGTGGTAGCGTCGCCGAAGACCCCCGGGGACCCAGGAGGTCGTCCGGGCGCCGAGTTCGGGAGGACGCTCATGCTCCACGGCGCCGCCGCGCTGATCGCTGCCTGTTGGATCGGCCTCGCCCACGCCGCAGACGCCGAAGGCCCTCTCGGTGCCCCCGTGCCCCCACCCCAACTCACCGCGACCCCCGGCCTCTCCCGAGGCGCCTGGGTCGACGTCATTCCCATCGCGCTGCCCCCGGCTCCCAACGCCCCAGACCTCGCGCTCATCCTCGACCCCACCGTCCGCGACGGCCCGCTCGGCGCTGGCGCCCGCCTCGATGTCCCCACCATCACCCGCCGCTCGGCCACCGGCGGCGTCCCCGAGTCCGGCGACGTCCGCCTCCAGCTCGACGGCCAGGACCTCATCCACGTCGGCGGCGGGTACGAGCCAGAGACCTGGGATGGCTCCCGCTTCGACTACGACCTGGAGTCCAACACCTGGACCCGCCGACAAGACGGATGGCGATGGGTCTACGGAGAGACGAACACCGCTGGTGTCGATGCCACCGTGCTCATCGACGAGGCGGGCTCCGAAACCCTGATGAACACGGCCCAATGGAAGCTCGCGCTCGTCGTCGACCCGTCGGGCAACACCGTCATCTACGACTACGTCAGCTTCACCGGCTGGCCCCTGCTCGACCGTATCACGTATGGCGACGGCCACGTCGAGGTCCGCTTCGCCTACGAGGCCCGCCCCGACCCGCGCGCCGATCTCTCGGCGGGCCTGCTCCAGCTCCACAGTGACCGTCTGGACGAGATCACCGTCGAGGTCGACGGCCACCTCTGGAGCCGCCACACCGTCGAGTACCAGGACGAGCCGGGCACGGACTGCTCGGGTCATCTGGCGGGCGACGCCACCGTCTCTCGCGTCCGCCGCGTCTGGCAGCACGGCGACGCTGGAGCCGCCAAGCCACTTCGCTGCGTCACCCCACACACCGAGACCGACGACTGGTCCCCCGGCCTCGACCTCACGACCTCGATCCCGAGGCCCTTCGGCGCGCAGACGGCAACCATCGACGGCCAGTGGACGCTCCCGATGGCCGTTTCGCTCAACGGCGACGCCCTGCCCGACCTCGTCGTCCTGGGCTTCCGCTGCAACGCACCCCCGTTGACCGCTGAGAGCCCCTGGAACCAGCCGACGCCTCCATTCGGCTGCGCGGTTGACCACCAGGCCTACGTCAACACAGGTGGCTCCTTCGTCGCAGACCCGGTCTGGGAGTCCCTCCTGGAGCAGGAGATCGACGCCACCCTCGTCGAGACGCAGCGCGGCTTCGCGCTGGTTGACCTCGACGGAGATGGCCAGGACGAGCTGCTCGTCAACCCCAGCTCCGGCGCAGAGGTGCTCCAAGACCAGCAGCGCCGCCCCCTCGGCCTCTCCACCTTCGCTCACGCCCAGCACGACGTCCTTCGCGACGGCACCTTCGCGGATGTCGACGGCGACGGCCTCGTCGACCTCGTCCTTCCGGCGGCCGGAGACGGCGTCCACTGGACCCACGCCGAGACCTGGTGGATCCCGAACACCGGGGTGGAGCCCTGGTTCGATCCCGCCGACGCCCGCCCGATGGACGCCCCCTTGGAGCGAACGGGGATGTTCGGCTACGACGACCGCCCCGCCGACTTCCTCGCCGCCCTGGCCACCTGCCCGAGCGGCGCGAACACGGTCCCCACGCACACCCTCGGCCCGCTCACCGACCGCGCCTACGCCGCCAGCCAGAGCCGCTTCACCGACCTCAACAACGACGGCCTCACCGACCTCGCCGTCGCCCTCTACGCCTGCTGGGAAGAGCAGACCGACGCCCAGGGCCACATCCGCGACGTGCCCGTGGAGACCTCCCTCTTCAGCCGCATCTTCTACGGTGATGGGCGCGGTGGCTTCGTCGACTCGGGCCTCTCCGCAGGTCGCCCCTTCATGGCCGAGGTCGACCTCTCCCACTACGGCTTCCTGCTGAACGGCGGCTGGTTCCACACCTTCCGCGAACACTTCGCCGCCCTCGACCTCAACCGCAGCGGGACCGTCGAGCTGCTCCAGTTGGAGATGGGCGGCGGGGGTGCGGGGGGCGTGGTCATGGGCGCCTACGATCGCGGCCTCATCGACGGCTTCGGTCTGGTAGCCAGCGGCGGGGAGGACGTGCCCGTCGACTTCGATCCCGGCCTCAGCGCCATCGGCGGGCAGATGCCGTGGCCGGGCTCCACCGTGCTCGCGGACTTCGACGGCGACGGCTTCTCCGACCTCCTCATCTTCGACCCTCAGCCTTCGGCCGGGCACCCGCCCGAAGACCTCGTCTTCGACTGGCAGGTGGAGCTGCGCCTGAGCACGCGCACCCAACCCGAAGGCTGGCCCGTCGAGGTCCAGGGCCCCTGGGGTGGCACGACGTCGCTGAGCTGGGGCGCTTCAGCCCTCGACAACCCCGACCTGCCCGACAACCTCGTCGTCCTGGAGTCGGAGGACGGCGCGGACGGCCTCGTGACCTACCACTACCAGCGTGGCACCCTGTGGGACCGGGAGTTCCAGGGCTTCGGCCTGGTCGAGCGCACGAACGCCCGAGGTGCTCTTGAAGCCTTCGCCTTCGGCACCATGCCGCATGTCGCTGGCCTTCCCATCTACAGCGCAGCGTGGCGCACCGACGGCACCCTCGCCCGGATCTCCGTCGCCTCCTACTACGAAGAGACGGCTTCAGGCTGGTTCTTCGACGCGAGCCCGCCCTACTTCAACCCCCTCCAGCGGGCCTGCGAGGCCGAAGTGGGCCACGGCTGGACCGACGCGATGGGCAACCGGCGGCAGTCGGTCACCGCAGACGACGTCATCGCCGACTGCCTGGGCTGGAGCACGACCCCGCCGGGCGCTGAGGAGTGGATCGCGTCCTTGGGTTGGTATCTCGACCCTCCCGAGGACGAGCCCAGCGCCGACGTCCTCTTCCCGCCCGACGAGCGCCCCGCCTTCATCGCCCTCTCCAGCCTCTCCGATCAGGTGCCTGGGCCGCCCGTGGTGCCCGTCGCGGGCGAGCCCTCCTCGACGCCGGTCACGCTGGAGACGCCGCTCCCCGACGTCGCCCCCGACTTCGTCGGCACCCACCCCGCCATCCCCTGGCCCGAGGCCACCGACCCCACCGAGGTCGACCTCAGCATCACCACCTGGACCTACGACGCCGCCCACCAGCTCACCCGCCGTTCTGACTGGCGCGACCCCGACACCCCCGACGACGACCTGTTCACCGACCTCTCCTGGGGCCCCTTCGACGCCACGGCCTGGGGCGCCCGCGCGCTGGGCTGGAGCGTCTCCAACGCCCGGACCACCTACGAGGCGGTCACCCGCTCCCGCTTCGTCGCCTTCGATCTCCCCGAGGAAGAAGAAGTCTGCGGCACCGGCACCCGCTGCCTGACCACGACGACGCGCTACGACACCCACGGTCAGATCGTCGCTGTTGCCCACCCCGACGGCACTTCGGAAGCCTGGTCGCTGGAGTGGTGTGGTCTCCCCACCCACTACACCGACCCCGTCGGCCGAGTCCGCACCACGACCCCTGACGCCCTCTGCCGCCCCGAGGTCGAGACCTGGGAGGGTGTTGAAACCGTCACCGACTACGACCCTTTCCACCGCCCCGAGCACGTCACCACGACCGTCCCCAACGACGACGGCACCGTCACGACGCTGGAGATCTCGACCACCTACGACGACGACCCGGCCCCCACCGGCCCCCGCGAGACCACCCTCTCCAACGATAGTCGGCTGGAGCGCCTCTGGCTCGACGGCTTCGGCCGCCCCACGCTAACCTCCGTCTGCGAGGACGCGGGCGACGCCTGCCTCGACGAGATCCGCCAGTGGACCGGCTACGGCAGCGACGGCCTGCCGATGGTTATCAGCGCCCCCTACGGCACTGACGGCGGCCCCGCCATCGCCGAGACCCTGACCCGCGATGGCCTGGGCCGAACTATTGCAGTGCAACATGCGGCCCACGAGACGACCTTGCGCTGGCTCACCACGCGAGTCGTACATCACCCCGGCCGCCGCCTCGTCCTCGACCCTTTGGGCCGGGAGCACGAGGTCATCACCGACACCCTCGGCGGGGAGCGCTGGCTGGAAGGCCGCCTGCGTTCGGCTTGGGAGGTCGACCCCTTCGGCCGCACCCTCTGGGCTGAGGACCCCGAGGGCGTCACCGACTACGGCTACGACGATCTCCACCGTCTCAACGCCGCGCAGCTCCGCGCCACCACGAGTTGCCTGCCCGCCAACGGCACCGCGCTGACGACCTGCACCCGCGCCTGGTCCTGGGACCACGATCCGATGGGTCGCGTCACCCGTGCCGAGCAGCCCGACGGCGTCGCCGAGGTCTACACCTGGGACGGCGTCGGTCGGCTCACCAGCGTGACCCTCGACGACGGCACCCTCACGACCCTCGAATCGAGGGTGTGGACCGACGCCACCACCTCCAGCCTGCCTCGCGTCGCGATCACCGACGAGCACGGCAACGTGAGCGTCGAGACCGCCGACGCCCTCGGCCGCCCCCAGCGCCTCGAAGACCTCTCCGGCGTCACCACCTGGGCCTTCGGCGACGATATCGAGCCCATCGGCCTCATCGACGTCAACGGCCGCGCGGTGGCCTTCGAACACGACGTCCACGGTCGCCGCACCGGGATCGCACGAGGAGGCGCCTGGGTGGAGCAGGTCGCCTACGCCGCCCAGGGCCAGCCCTTCGAGATCGTCGACGGTGACGGGGTCGTCCTTGCCATCCACCATACGCTCACCGGCCTGCCTGCGGAGGTCAGCCAGGGTCCGTGGACGCTGAACGCCTGGGCTTATGACGACGCTGGCCGCGTCGTGGAGCAGACCACCGAGGGCGTCACCGAGAGCCTGACCTGGGACCCTTGGGACCGCGTCGCCGAGCGCGAGGTCGCCGGGGTCTGGGGCGAGGTCTACGCCTGGACCTCCAGCGACCGCCTCGCCAGCGTCACCGCATGGCCCGTCCACAGCGGAACCGGCACGACGCGCTTCACCCACGACGCCTGGGGCGAACTGCGCGAGATCCTGGCACCCGACGGCGGCCTGGAGCGCCGCGACGTCGACGTCCTGGGTCGCCTTCGCCGACTTACCGACGCCGAGGGTGCCGAGTCGCTGTGGCGCTACGACCCCCGAGGCCGCGAGCGCTTCCACCAGGACACGCAGGGCGCGAGCTGGTCCACCCGCTACGCCAGCACCAACGGCTACGCCGAGACCGTGGTCACCGACGCCGTCGGCGCCACCACGACCACCTGGCACGACGGTCTCGGCCGCCTCGTCGCCGAGGCCCAGCCCGACGGCACCACCCAGCGCTTCCTCTACGACGGCGCCGACCTCTGGCAGCGCCAGCACCTCGACGCCACCGGCGCGGTCCTCGCCCGAGAGGTCACCGACTTCGACACCGCCGGCCGCCCCACCACCGTCTGGGGCTGGTTCGACGACCCGAGCTGGCAGCCCACGGACCTCCCCGGCCTGAGCGACTACGTCGTCGACCTCACCTGGACCACCGCCGGCCGCCTCGACACCCTCGCCACCCCCGACGAGACGACGCAGTTCGACTACGACCACGGTCTGCTCTACGAGGAGTCCTGGGGAGCCGGCGCCCAGACCCGTCGACTGCACCGCGAAGACCTCGCCCCCTGGGTCACCCGAGAGGAGCGCATCGGCAGCGGCGGGGGTTGGCGGCAGACCACCCTCCACCGCGACGCTGCGGGTCGCCTCATCGCCCAGGAGGTCGATGACGGCGACGTCCTCGTCTCCGAAGTCATGAACCTCGACGCCTGGGGCAACCCGGCGACCACGCGCAGCGCGCTCAACGGCCTCATCCTGGCGAGCGAGACCTGGACCTACGACGCCGCCGGCCGACCTCAAGCCCGGACCAGCGTTGTCGCCGGCCACGCCTCCACCACCGACTGGGAGTGGTTCCGCAACGGAGCGTTGCGCCGCGTGGTCACCCCAGCCGGTCGAAGCATCGACTACGACCGGCGGCTTTCTGGAGGCGCCTTCACCTTGGGTCAGGTCGAGCTGGACGGTGCTGTCGTCGCCCGCTTCACCAGCCGCGACGCGATGGCGCGCGCCACCGACGTCCTGACCCCCGACACGTCCATCGCCATCACCTACGACCGGATGGGCCGCATCGAGGACATCGACGCCCAGGGCGCCTGGGGCCGTTCGACCTGGTCCGGCGTCTTCGACGACCGAGGGCGGCTCACCGAAGAGACCCGCTTCGACAGCGCGGTGGGCGGCTGGACGAACACCTACGCCTACGCCGAGCCCGGCTGGCTTGTCGACGAGGTCCGGGGCCTCACTGGCGAGGCCTTGCACTACGAGTTGGACGCCGCCGGTCGGCGCACCGAGGTCCTCCGCGACGGCGCGCTTGAGCAAGAGGTCTCCTGGCAGGGGTCGCTGCCCTCGGCTGTCGACAGCGCGATCCTCTACGATGACGATCTGGACGGCATCACGGAAGACCACCGGTCGCTGTTCTACGAGCGCTTCCCCGACGGATCGCTCTCCGGGATCGGGGATGGGCAGGGCCTGCTCTACAGCTTCGTGAGGGACGCTTCAGGCCGAGTCGTCTCGATGGACGAGGGCGGCGCACAACCTCGCCGGACGGCGTGGCGTCTCGGCGGGCGTTGGCCGCTGGAGGTCGCCCAGAGTGATGGGACCGACCGCAGCTATGTGGTCGCTGAGGGCCTGCTGCTGGGCGCTTTCGATGGGCAGTGGCGAACCCTCGTCGCCGACCCACGCGGGAGTGTGCTGCGCAGTGGCGCCAGCGTGGTCACCCCCGACGCCTTCGGCGGGGGCCTCGGCCCGGTCGCGGACGACGAGCGCTTCCTCTTCGCGGGGCTGGAGTTGTTGCCGGACGCGCCGGGGTTGCTTCTGGCCCGGCACCGTGCCTACGACGCCGACGCCGGCCATTTCCTCAGCACCGACCCCAAGGGCCTCGCCGGGGGGCTGCACCGCTTCCGTTACGCCGAGGGCGACCCGCTGCGCTACGTCGACCCGCTGGGCTTCACCGCCGAGCGCAAGGAGCGCCGGAGGCAGCGACGCAGGGAGCGGCAGGCGAAGCGCTCGGAGCGGCGAAGCCAGAGCGTCTTCGCGGTGTGGCGAGGGAGCAGCGAGGTCGACCCGAGCCGCGCCGGCCGCCCTGGCCGACGGGGACCCGTCGAGGAGGCGACGAACCCCTACGCCGAGACGCCCGGGTGGGCACGCCGGAAGACCGCAGGGTCTCGGCTCCGCGCCTCGATCACCTCCCGGATCAACCACCACACCGGCGCGACCTGGGACCGCGAGTTGGGCTGGATGCCGGATCTCAACGGGGACAACGGACCTGGCCCGGTTCGGCGAGCGCTGGCTGCAGCCGGCGGCTGGCTCAGCGACACCGGCGAGACCGCCGGGATCCTGGCTGGAGACCTCTGGGACGCCGGGACCTCCGTGGCTCAGGGCTACAACGGCCAGCTCTCCAGCGACCTGGCCTGGGGCACCCTCGACCCGCTCCTTGAGATGCAGGCTCAGCAGGCGGACTACCCGCTGCTGTTCGAGGTCGGCCGGGCCGGTGGGCGCGGGGCCTCGTACTGCCTCGCGCTGTGGGAGATCCGCAACGGCGAGACGCTGATGATGGCTGGGGGCGGGGCGATGGCGCTCACCCCTGTGACCGGAGGTGCGACCACCGCGCCCGGCACTGCGACGGCGGCGGCCGGAGCGGGGGCGACCGTCCACGGCGGCGGGGTCATCCTGAACAACCTGCGGCCGGACCGGGACGTCGGCGGGCCCATGCTGCGAGAGTGGGGGAGCGGGCCGAACGGGGAGTTCACGATCGATGACGCGATGGAGCGGGGGCGTCAGGGGGAGGTGGCGTCAGGGTGGGAGAAGAACACGGAGCGGATCAAGATCCCGGGAAAGCCCAAGCAGTGGCGTGTGCCAGACCATCTGGATGGCGACAACTTCAAGATCGGCGAGGTGAAGAACGTGAAGTACCAGCACATGAGTACGCAGCTCAAGGACTACCTTGCCTATGCTGAACACTGGGGGTACGAGTTCACCCTCAAGGTTCGGGCGGATACCAAGCTCAGCAGTTCGCTACAACAGGCCGTCGACGATGGACGCATCACCCTCAAGCGGGATCTCTGATGACGGATAGACCTGAGCTACCCAGCCAACGGTGGAGACGCTCGATTGAGGAGAGCGGTCTGCAGACGGAGCGGTCCCGACGCGCTTCGGCCGCCTACCACGCGGACGCAGCCCCCCTCATGGCTGAGCTTCGGGAAGCAGGCTTCGAGTTGGACTTCATCGGCCAGCTTCGAGAACAGGCCCGGTATTGGGGTGTTGACCCGAGGCCCGCGTTCCCCATCCTGATGAAGTGGTTGCCGAAGATGTCCTGGCCACCCCTTCGGTCGGACATCGCACGAACCCTCTCCCATAAGTCCCTCAAGCCGGTGGCCGCCCCGGTGCTCATCGCAGAGTTCAAGCGCGAGGTCGACCCGACGGTCAAGAGCAGTGGACTCTCCAGGGAGGCGGCAGCCATAGCACTGGAGGTTGTCGCAGATGAGTCCTTCTTCGACCAGATCGCAGAGCTGGCACTGGCTCCAAGTTACGGTGAGCTACGCGAACCTCTTGTCGACGCCCTCGCCAAGATGAAGCATCCGCGCCGAGCAGAGGTGCTTGAGGCCCTGCTCGACGACGAACACATGTGCTGGGCAGCCATCGACAACATCGGGAAGAAGGGCTTCTACGAACTCCGCGACAAGGTCAAGCCCTTCCTCCAGACCGAAGACAAGCGCCTCCGTAAGCTGGTGGAGAAGTCCCTGGAGCGTCTCGACAAGGCCGAAGCCAAGGCCGCCGAGAAGGCCCGCAAGGCCGCCGAGCGTAAAGCCAGGAAGACCCGCTCGGGTCAGGCTGCGTCCTGACCAGACGACCCCGCCGCAGCCGACGGCCCGCTCCGCTCCCCCCGCGAAGCCCACCTCGGCTACGGCCACCAGCTCTCCAGCGACCTCGCCCTCGGCGCACTCGACCCCCTGATCGAGCACCATCGCCAGACCTCAACCGACCCCTTCTGGTACGACGGCGGCCGGGTCTGGGGCCGCGTGGTGTCCACCGGCTACGCCATGTGGGAGATGCAGCAGGGCGCTAATCTGATGTGGACCGGCGGCCAGGCCCTGCTCACCGTACCTGTGACCGGGCCAGCCGGGGCTGGGGCCGGGACCGCAGCGACAGGGCTGGGTGGCGGATTGCTGGCGCATGGCGGCAGCGTCGTCATCCACAACCTCGACCCGGCCCGGCCCATCGGGTGGCAGGTGCTCAGCGAGGGGCCGGGAAGCACGCCGCCGCCGGCTGATGGGCCAGGGAAGTGGGTGCCCGAGACGGGAGGCATGCCGCCCAGGGCGCGCAAGTACCAGAGTCAGGTCACCGGAGCCCCGGAGGGGTATGTCTACGAGGTCGATGGCGTGAAGTTCGACGGATTTGAGGACGGCGTGCTCATCGAGGCGAAGGGGGAGGGGTACTCAACCTTCATCACCAACGAAGGCAGGCGATGGCAGCGATGGTTCACCAAAGGGAGCGACACTGTCGAGCAGATGAAGCGCCAATCACGAGCAGCAGGCAGCATGCCCGTACATTGGCATGTTGCAGAGCGGGAGTTCGCAGACTTCCTTCGTGGCCAAGCGGCGAAGAACAACCTGAACAACGTGTCCGTCATCTGGACCCCACCAACTCCATGAGGAGATCCTGATGTCAGAGCTGACTGTGGAGGCTTGGTGGGGCCCCCGTGAGGAGACGTTAGGCGCTTGTGCGGCCCGCGCTGCTGATCTCCTTCGACGCCTCCAATCTGTTCATCCTGCATATTCACGTTGGTATGAACAGGGCAGAAGTCGCCAAGAAGCGATTGAGCATCCGATCGATATGGTGACCGCTGAGCGGCTTCTGCCGCTTCTGGCGAGGAATAGGGGGCAGGCGATAGATGCCGTTGATCCTTTTGGATTTGGGCTTGGCGTATGGAACGGCTCATCCACCGACGAGGACACTGTCGGGGTCTCAACCTCCGTCGGAGCAGGCGGTACCGGCCACATGTGGAACAACGTGGAGGTAGATCTTCCAAACGAGAATACACTTGGTCCTGTCTCGATTCCAGAGTGCATCAAACCCGTCTTTTCTGCGATCATCGGTGCATATCAACCCGAGATAGGTGCTGTCACCAACCTCCACCTCTACACCCCCAACCACGACCTCCGCCTCAAGCAGAAGGGCTACCCCGGCTGGATGACCTGGCTCCGAAGTCCCGTCCTCCCGGTCGACGGCCTCGGGGATGACGCCACCGTCGAGCCCTTTGAAGGCGGCGCCCTCATCACCCTCGGCCAACGCCCCATGCGCCACGACAACCCCGAAGACATCGCCCGCATCCGCGACGCCTGGCACAAGCTCCGCGAGGCCGGCTACCCGCTGTGAGGCCTTCTACGATGTCGATGTAGACGGCGTCACGGACGTCGTGCTGTCTGGGGTATCCTCGACCCCCTCATCGATCTCCAGGCCCAGCAGGCGGACTGCCCGATCCTCTTCCAGCTCGACCTGCTGGTGGTGGGTCGGTTGGTCAACGGGGTCGTCATGGCCGGGCTGGGCGGCGCGCTGGTGGGGGCGCTGTGCTTCACCCGCCGGGGGACGGCGCTGCTGGACCGGGTGGCGGGGGTGGGGTGAGCGTGGCGCGTGGCGCGGCGCCCTACAGCCAGCGGTGCAGCCACTCCACGTCGCCCTCGACGAGGCTCCACGCCGCGTCCCGACCGGAGCGCAGCACGAAGAGGCTGTCGTCCTCGTCGATGTGCTGGGCGAGGCGGGTGTAGAGCTGGTGGGCGTCCAGGTCGGTGACGACCATCCAGGTCGAGGCGTGGACCTTCGTGTGCGGGAAGGCGCGGATCTCGGCGATCAGGTCGCCGTATTGGCGCTGGTTGTGGAGATCGTAGGAGATGAGGTAGCAGATCATGGCGCGTCCTCGGAGGGTTGGGGGCGGCCGCCGGTGTGCAGCACCTGGGCGTGCAGGCCCACCAGGCGGCTGGCGGCGTGGAAGTTGGCGGCGAGCTGGCGGAAGGTCAGGGTATACCGCTCGCCCCGGCCGACGGGCCAGGGATCGTTGATCTCGACCTCGGTGCCGTCCAGGGTGCCGTCCCCGCGGATCCCGGTGAGCACGACGACGTGGAGGTCCGGGTCGGCCTCCCCCAGCCACAGCGGCCCGAAGCGCTCCAGCAGGCCGCGCAGCTCGGCGACGTGGTAGAAGCGCGGGCGCTCCTGGGTGAGGCCCCAGGCCTCGGCCAGGGCGGCGATGTCCTTGGGCTGGAGCCCGAGCTTCCACGAGCGCCACCGCCCGCTGCCCTGGGCGATGCGGATCCCGCCCATGTCCTGGCAGTCCCGCCAGCCCACCAGCATCGCGGCGGCCGCCGCCCAGCAGCTCATCTCGGCGAGCTGGGCGACGAGGGGCACGTAGTGGCGCAGGGCGAAGGGCGCCGCGCCCCGGCCGCGCTCGGGCGGCGCCAGCAGCAGGGCGGCGGGGTCGGGGGTGCGCAGCCAGGGCTGCTGCCCGGCGGGGGTGGGCAGCGCGCCGGCCTGATCGGAGAGGTCCTCGCTCAGCAGGGCGACGAGGCCCTCGTGGCTGATCTCGACGTCCGAGGCGTCCAGGCGCTGGCACAGGGCCCGGGTGAACAGCCCGCCGCCCGCCGAGGGGTGCTCATAGGCCGAGCCCCCAGGCCCGGCGGCGGCGATCCAGGTGAGCTGGGGCCCCTGGGCGTCCCCCTCCACCAGGGGGGCCCCGGCGTGGCCCCGGCCCGCGGCGTCGGTCCCGAAGCCGGCGTCCGCGAGCACGGTGAGGTGCCGGACCGGCGTGTCGGCCAGGGCCGCCCGCAGCGCCCCCGGGGTGAGGCCGCGGCCGTCGGCGGTCACCAGCGCCCCCGGCGCCTCCGGGCTCGCGCAGCCCCGCCCCGCGAACACGAGCGCGAGGTGCTGGCCCGGCGGGGCGTCGGCCGCGAGGGCCCGCAGCCGCGCGGTGAGGTTTGCCTCGGTGGCGTCGGCGTCGAAGAGCATCGGGGTGTGGGCGGGGTCCGCGCCCAGGCACTGGACCAGGGTCGCGGCCAGCCGCAGGGCGTCCTGCCGGGCGAAGCGCAGGCGGGGCGCCCGGTCGCCGTAGTCGTCGATGGCCACGATCAGCGCCCGCAGCCGCGGCGGGCGCGGGGCGGCGTCCGGCCGGGCGCTGACCCAGCTGCTCAGGGCGTCCCCCAGGCGCTCGGCGAGGTCGTCCCGGAGCCCCGGGTCGCCGAGGCGGCGCTCCTCGGCGGGGTCGCTGAGCAGCGTCAGCTCAACGAGGCAGGCGGCGGTCCCGGGGTGGTGGTGGTCGGGGTGCAGCACGGCCAGCGGACCGGTATCCACGGGGTCGAAGCCGCCCCCCAGCGCCCCCCGGCAGGCGGCGTGCACCACCCCGGCCAGCGCCAGGCTGTCAGGGCCGCCGCGGGTGTGGGCGAAGGTGCGGGGCCCCGGGGGCGCCCCCGGGTGGTCCGCGCCCAGGTGGAGCGAGATGAACGCCGCCGCCCCGGCCCTCGCGGCCACCCCCACCCGCTGCCCGAAGGAGAGGTTCTCGTCCCGGTCCCGGGTGAGGGCCGTAGGCACCCCCCGGGCCTGCAGGCGGTCCCGCAGCCGCCCGGCCAGATCCAGCACGAGGTCCTTCTCCCAGGCGCCACCCGGGCCGCGTACCCCCCAGGGGGTGGAGCCTCCGGCGGGGTGGTGGCCGCCGTGCCCGGGGTCGAGCACGACGGCGGGCCGGTGGGGCTCAGTCCAGAGCATCCGGTTCCCGGGCCAGGAGGTGGCGGCGGTCGGTCCGGGGGGCGAGGGCCCAGGCGAGCCGACCCGCGCCATAGCAGGCGAGGGAGACCAGCGGGCGTGTGCGGCGGGTCAGCCCGTGGGGCTGGGGCGGGGTGACGCTGGTGTCCCAGGCCACGACGCGCCCGTCGCGCCCCGCGCTGAGCAGCCAGCGATCGTCCACCACCGCCAGGGAGACCACCGCGCCCTCGTGGGCGGTGGCCTGGGAGAGGTCGAGGGCCTCGGCCAGCCCGTCGGCCAGCGCGGGGGTCCACAGCGCCACCGCACCCGCAGCGGTGCCGACCGCGACGCGGTCGCCGAGCAGGGCCATCGCGGTGGCGGCGGCCCCCAGCTCCAGCCCGAAGGGCACCGCCTCGGTGCGCGCCCCGGGGCCCTCCCCCAGGACCCAGTCGTGGGCGCCGCCGTCCCACACGTAGCGGTCGACCCGCTCGATGAGGGGGTAGCCGTCCGCGTCGAGGAGCCGGGCGACGCCGTCGGCCCCCACCGTGACCCAGGCGCCGAGGCCGGGCAGCCACCCGATCCCGGTGACCGCCCCGGCGTGCAGGGGCTCGGTGACCCGCTGCCCCTGGGCGTCCCGGATGCGGAGCTGCCCGTCGGCGTCGCCGCTGGCCAGCGCCGCGCCGTCCCCCCGCCAGGCCACCGCGGTGACCGCCACGCCGTGCAGCACGCACAGCGCCGGCACGATCCGTGAGGCCGTGTTCATCGAGATCACGAGCGAGCGGCCGTCCACAGCACCCGTGGCGAGCTGTGTCCCGTCGGGGGAGAACACGAGGTGGTGGACCGGCGCGTCATGCAGGGCCCACAGGGGCTCGGGCGTGCCGCCGTGGGGGAGCAGCACCACCGACCCCGCGGTGTCGCCGACCACGCCCAGGGCGCCGTCCGCGCGCACGGCCGCCGCTCGGGCCGCGAAGGCGGGCACCTCGGGGTCGCCCAGGGGGATCTCGGCGGTCGCGCCGTCGGGCTCGTGCCAGCGCCACACCCCGTCCACGTCCGCGGAGAGCAGCGGGCCGCCGGGGGCGCCGGCCAGGGCGCACAGCCAGCCGGCGTCGGCCAGGGTCTCGATGGGGGCGTCCGCCGGCAGGCCGGCGAGGTCGCGGGTCTCGGCGCCCGGCTCGCCGTCGGCGTGGCCGAAGACCTCCAGCCGACCGACGACCCCGTCGGGCAGGCGCACGTAGCCCCCGTCTGCGGAGCGCTTCACCCCGCGCGGCAGCGGGGACCGCAGCACCCGGCCGTCGAGGTGCCAGGTGCGGGTCAGGGTCTCGTCGCCGTCGGCCTGGTACCAGCCGGGCACGATCTCGCGCAGGGCCAGGCGGCGCCACCTGCCGGTGGGGGCCTCTACAGGGGTGCTGATCGCGCTGTCCCAGGCGTCGCTGGCCGCGAGGACCATCCGCTGCCAGGGCGCGAACCGCTCCACGGGCAGGGGGAGGCGGTCGGCGTGCCGATCGGGCTGCGCGGCGGGGGTGCGCACGCCGGACTGCTCCAGCTCCACGGCGAGCTGGGGGCGGTTGCCGTAGGTCTGGTCGACGGACCACACCAGCACGCCGTCGTCCCGGAGGCGCGGGGTGTCGGCGAAGCCGGGGCTGCCCTCCACCCGGCGGGCGCGGGCCACGATCTGCCGGTCGTAGCGGATCTCCACCCAGCCGATCTCCCGGCTCAGCGGCAGCAGGCCGGTGAACCACAGAGGCCGGTGGGTGTGGGTCGAGAACACCGGCGCGGTGTGGACCAGGAAGCCGTCCCGGGTGAGCAGGGCGGCGGTCAGCTCGACGAGGTTGCCCTCGGCGCGGGGCATGGGGCGGCGCTCGGCGCGCAGCTCGGTGAGCACGGGCAGGCCGACCAGAGGGATGCGGCCCAGCAGGCGCAGCGCGTCCTCCTCGATGGGGCGGCTTCCGGCGCCGTCCAGCTCGGCGTCCAGCTCGGCCACGAGGTCGGGGATGGCGCTCTTGGAGCAGACCGCCACCGCGGTGGCCGCCGCCGCGGGCCTGCGGACCAGCCAGCGCTCGGCGTGGGGCACCACCATCAGCCAGAGGGCGTCCTCGGCGCCCGCGCTGCGCAGGGCGCGGACCGCCATGCGCTCCAGCAGCAGGGGGAGACGGGTGTCGTGGCGCCCGGAGAGGGGCTCGGGGATGACCGCGAGGGGATCCTCGACCCAGGGCAGGGTGATGCGCGGGGACAGGCGCAGGCCCACCTGGCGCTCGGCGGAGAGCAGCAGGCGGTCGATGTCCTCCTCGGGGACCTGCGTGGGGGTGTCGCCGTCCATCACCACCGGGCGCAGCAGCACCAGGGGGATGGCCTGGGCCAGGGGCTGGCAGAAGGAGGCCGCGAAGGGGGCGACCGTGTCGACCAGGGCGTCCTCGGGGGCGGGGCGCGCCAGGGTGGCGGTGAGCAGGGTGGCGCTGGGGTCGGGGGTGGCCACCGTCGCGGCCGGGCCGGACTCCGCGCCCGCGCCGCCCTCGACCCAGGTGGCCGCGCCCACGATCTCGGGGGGCACGCCCCGGGTGGCCACGAAGCGCCCGGCGTCGACCGCGCGGATGGCGAAGGCGTCGTCGTCGCTGCCGGCGGTGAAGCCCAGCTCCTGGACGACGGTGTTCCAGCCGTCGGTCGCCACCAGGCGCAGCCGGTTGAAGCCGCCCAGGCGGTGCAGGTTGGCCTCGGCGCTGACCTCGTCGCCCTCGGCCTCGGTGGGCAGGCAGGCCACCGGGACCCAGGCGGGGCGGCTGCTGCCCAGCTCGGGCGGGCGGGCGCGCTGGACCTCCAGGCGCACGTTGACGTGCAGGTCGTTGTTCGGGGTGGGGAAGGTGACAGCCCCCTCGTTGAGGGCGGCGCCGGTGAGCGTCGGGGGCTCGGCGATGGCGTCGAGGCGGCGCAGGACGTCGCGGTCCCGTCGCAGCTCGATCGCCTGTGTGTCCGATGGCAACGGGATCAAAGCAGCGAAGCGCGCGGGCTGGGTGGTGCCGAGGGCCCGCAGCGCGGTGCGGGTCAGCTCCAGCTCGTCGGCGCCCAGCGCGACCAGCTCCACCCCCAGGTCGTGCTTGGCCAGGGGGCTGGGGGGGCGCTCCTCGACCCGCAGCTCGTCGATGCGCACCCGGCCGGTCTCCCAGATCGCGCCGATGAGGCGGACGACCCGTGTGGCCGGGGGGCGGAGCAGGGCGGACTCGGCCTGGATGAGGGCCTCGATGAGGGTGGGGACCCCCGCTGGGGTGGCCACCGCGAGGGCGTGGGCGCCGGGGCCCGGGGCGTACTGCCACCAGGCGTCCTCGCCGGGGACCAGGGCGAGCCAGAGGGCGTCCTCCAGCCCGGGGGCGCGGGCGGCCTGGACCGCGAGGGCCTCCAGCAGGGCGTCGACCGCCGGATCGGCGCTGTTGTTGGGCGCGGCGGCCATCACGGCCAGCGCGGCGTCACACCAGGGCAGGCGCATCGCGGGAGTGAGGCGCAGGCCGTGGGCGGCCTCGGCCATGCCCAGGGCGAAGCCGGCCTCGCCGGGGCCGACCTGGGCGGGGGCGTCGCCCTCCTCGGCGGGCAGGGCGGCGGGGGTCAGCAGCACCACCGGGAGGCGCTCCCCCTGGGGGGTGCAGCCCAGGTGCTCGTGGCTGCCCCGGGTGGCGGTGATCGCCTCGTCCCCCTCGCCGACGCTGGCCTCGATGAAGCCGAGCTGGTGGTCGGGGGTCTCCAGCTCGGGGCCGGTGGACTCGACGGGCTCGCCCTCGTAGGGGGTCCAGGTCCAGTGGATCTCCTGGGGCAGGGGGTCCTCGACGCCTTCGCCCTCCAGGACCGCGATCCAGCGGCCCTCGTCGACCCGCCGGATGACCAGGCGGGGGTCGTCGTTGTCGGTGGTGAGGACCAGCTCCCGGGTGCCCACCGACCACTGGGTGATGGCCTCCAGGCGCAGCACCTCGGCGCGGGCGAGGCGGTCCGGGGTGAGGGTCAGGGCGTCGGTGTCGACGGGGGGGCAGGCCAGGGGGACCCAGGCGGTGCGGGTGTTGCCGTCGGCGTCGGTGGCGGTGGAGCGCAGGCTCACCCGGAGCTGTTCGGGGGCGGGGCCGGCTTCGTCCAGGGTCCAGGTCAGCAGGCCCTCGGCCCAGGACAGCCCGGTGATCGCGGCGCTGAGCTGGCCGGCGGAGGGCCCGTCTGCGGTGCTCATCAGGCGGCGCAGGACCACGGTCCCCTGGCGAAGCTCCACCGCCGCCACCCCTCGGGTCCAGGGCAGCAGGGCGCTGAACCGGGCAGGGAAGGCGTCGCGCATCGCGGTGAGGGGGCGGCGGGACAGCTCCCGGCCCATCGCGTCGACGGCCACGGCGACCACGCCGGTGTCGACCCCGGCCCCGGGGCCGGCGGCGCGGCGGTCCACCCGCGGCGCGCTCAGCTCCATGTGCCCGTTGCGCCAGATGGTGCCCTCCAGGCTCATCCGGAAGGTCTCGCTGGAGCGGTGCAGGGTGCGGTGGGCCTCCAACAGGGCCCCGACCAGGGTCTCCACCTGGTCCTGGGTGACCACCGCGACCCCCAGGGCGGCCTCGCCGGGGGCCCAGGCGTAGACGGGCCGGGTGCCGGGCACCACCGCGACCCAGTAGGCGTGCTCCAGGCCGGGGGTGCGCATGGCCTGGGCCTGCAGGGCCTCCATGTACAGGGCGACGCTGGGGTCGTCAGAGCCCTCGAACGGGCGCTCGATGACCGCGACCTCGTCGTCGAGCCAGGGCAGCTCCACGTAGACCGGGCGCAGGTTCTGGCGCTCGCCGAAGTAGTCCACCAGGCCCTGGGCCATCGTGGCGTCGAGCCGGGCGTTGCCGGCCAGGGCGGTCAAGGCGGAGCTGGCGGAGCGCATCGCCGAGATGCGGTCGAAGATGTTGGACGAGAACAGGCTGGAGAAGCTCGACGTGCCGCCGCTGGTCGTCGACAGCACGCTGCCGCCCCCGCTGAAGACCGGGGCGGTGGGCCCGTCGTTGGTGGGCTGGTCGTCGGGGCTGTCGGTGCTGGTGGGCAGGTCCACCTCGGCGACGGCGGTGGGCCGATCCGAGCCGTCCACGCCCATCACCACCGGGCGCAGCACCACGATGACCGGCTGGATCCGGTCGGGGAAGAAGAGCTGCGGCGCGGTGACCCGGTCCAGCTCGACCTCCTCCGGGGGCTCCTCGTCCTCGTCGGAGGGCTCGGGGGCGGGCTGCAACAGCACCACGTCGATGGACAGGTCCGGGTCGACGTGGACGCCGGGGATCTCCAGCGCGATGGGCTGCTGGGCGTCGAGGATGGAGATCTCGATGAGCGTCTCGTCGCCCGCGACCGCGCGCAGCAGCAGGCCCTCGGTGCCCACGCTGGTGCGCACGGTGAGGGTGATCGGCTCGCCCTCGACGGCGGGGTCCTCCGCCGTGCCCGGCTGGACGGTGACCTCCAGGATGGAGCGGGAGAAGTCGGTGGGGATCTCCTGCTCCCAGGCCCGGCCTTCGAGGCGGTGACCCGACCAGCGGTTGTCGTCGAAGGGGGTCATCCGCAGGAGCCAGGTGTCCTCGACCGCGGGCACGGTGATGCGACGGACGCCGCTGGGGCCGACCTCCTCGATGCCCTCGATCTCCACGCCGGTGGCGCCCTGGGCGGTCCAGGAGACCGTGATGGGGTCCTCGCTGCGGGTGGGCAGGGTGACGTGGACCTGGTCCAGGCGCGGGCGACCGCCGTGGAAGCGGCGGCTGACCGGCCAGGGGGGCAGGCTGTAGGTGGCGTCGAGGTTGGGGAGCCAGTCCAGCAGGTCCGCGCTGCTGAGGCCCGCCAGGGTGCTGGCCTGGAGCCGGTCGCGCAACGAGCTGCGGGCCACGTTGGCGGCGGCGATGACGTTGGGCAGGTGCAGGCCGACCCAGCCGGGCTCGGCGTTGGTGGGGATCTCGGCGTAGACCCGCCGGTCGACGGTGATGGTCGCGGGCTCGGCCTCGTCGGAGGGACCCTCGCCCTCGCCTTCGTCCACCCCGGCGTCGACCACGGGGGCGTCGGGGTCGGGGATCTCGGTGGGCTGATCGAAGGTGGCCGCGGCGGACCAGGTGGTGCTCGCGGACCCGGTCGCCGGGCCCTCGGGCACCGCCCAGACCAGGCGCGCGTTGGTCTGGTACTCCCTCGGGAACTGGCCGAACAGGCTCAGCCGGACCCCGGGGCGCCCGTCGATGGGGGAGAGGGTGCGGACGGCGAAGCGCGGGTCCACGCCCATCCAGGCGGGCAGCCCGCCGATGTTCGAGCCGGTGACCAGCTCGGCGGACACCTCGCCGAACAGCGCGATCAAGGTGGACCACCGGACCCGCTCGGTGGGGTCGGTCAGCATCTGCTGGATGGTGGTCTGCCGCATGGCCGAGAGGTCGGGCAGCCCCGGCCCCAGGTTCCGCAGCATCAGCGCCAGCGCACCGGTCTCGGCCTCGTGGCCCCCCATGCGCGCGATGGCCTCGGCCGGCCCGGCGGCGATGGCGAGGCCGAACAGGATGTCGAGGAAGTCCCCGGTGCGGTTGACCAGCGCCCCCACCCGCAGGGCGGCCAGCCCGAGGATGGCCAGGCCGCCGTGGTCGATGAGCCCGCCCTCGTAGCTGACCGCCCAGTTGGGGGCGGCGGGCAGGATCGCGGAGACGGAGTCGGGGGTGAGGCCGAACTCGCTGACCGCGCCCAGCAGCAGGCGGAAGCGCTCGACCTCCCAGGGCTCGTCGCTCAGGGCGCCGACCGCGGCGTCGGCCAGCTCGTCCAGGGCCTCGAGGGGCCGCAGCACCGCCGCGCGCGCGTCGGCCAGGGTCGGCCGCGCCTCAACCAGCCGATCGAGCCGCCACGTCACGGAGGCGTAGCGTTCGGGGCGCAGGACCTGGGGGGACTCGGTGCTCACGGGGATTCCTCAGGTGGCGGCGGGCTGCTGTTGTTGCTGCTGTTGCTGTTGCTGTTGCTGGGGTTGCTGCTGCTGCTGCTGCTGCTGTTGCTGTTGCTGTTGTCGGTTCTCTTGCTGGTGCCGGTGCTGCTGCTCGCGGTCGGCCATCTGGTGGCGGTGCTGCTGGTCAGCGATGCTCGGGGGGGCCGGCGCGGTGGGCGCGGTGGGCGCGCCCGGCACGTCGGGCAGGGTCACGTTGGTGGTGCGGCGGTCCGCGCTGGTGATGGACCCGGAGGTCCACTGGGCGTTCGGCACCCGGGAGTTCGCCAGGATCTGCTGGCGGATCTGGGCGCTGGCCATCTTGTCCAGCCCGATGGGCTCGGAGTGGAAGACCAGGTCGACGCTGGACCGCAGGCCCGCCTGGGTGGAGATCTGCTCCTGGCTGTACTGCTGGTCGTCGCGGACGTAGCCCACGGTGGCGGCCATCGAGGCGCTCGCGCCCCACATGCCGGCGGCGAAGTTGGCCGATGCGGCGACGTCCACCCGGGTGTCGGTGCGCTCGCGGGTGGCCCGCTCGGCCATGCTGCGGGTGTCGACGCGCATGTCCATCGAGGCGTGGATCTGGCCCTTGTCCACGACGATGCGGTTGAGGCCCATCATCACCAGGGTGGCCAGGTTCTCCTGCCGGCTGCGGCCCACCTTGCGCTTGATGATGGGCAGCAGGGAGGCGCTGAGGTCGTCCTCGTCCAGGTTGGAGATCTCGGACTCGGTGGCGTCGAGGGCGGTCTGCATCGCCTGGGTGTGGTCGAAGAGGTCCTGGCCCTCCCGCACGATGAGGCGGGGCGGGGTGTCGGCGCTGGTGCCCAGGAAGCTGAACTTCTGGAGGGCCCACTGCATCGCCATCGCGTCGGTGATGTTGGAGGACGCGAACTCGGAGGAGCTGGCGCTGACCGCCCCGAGCAGGTCGGCGACCGCCTCGAGCTGCTGGATCGAGGAGGTCATGATCGCCTGGAACACGCCGGTGATGAGGCTGGTGACGTAGTTGGGGAAGTCCAGGCCCTCGCGGACCGCGCGGATGGTGTCGCCGGCCCGGTCGGCGGCCTCGAAGGCGGCGGCCTCGGCCATGGGGGCGGGCGGCTTCGGCGCGGGGGGCGCGGCCTGGGCTTCCGAGACCGCCTGGGCCTGCGCCTGCAGCGGCTCGGTCTGCGATGACGCCGGCTGCATCGACTCCGTGAGCCGCACGTCCTCCGAGATCTGCTCGGCGGCGAGCATCGAGACGGTGACCATGCGCTGGGCCAGCGCGCGCCGGAAGTCCGGGGAGGCCTCCCGCCAGGCCTCGGTCTTCTCCAGCACCGAGCGCACCGCGCGGCGCACGATGCCCAGGGTCTCGTCGCGGGATGGGAGGGCGCTCACGCCGCCTCCCAGGCCCAGGCGTGGTTCACGACCGGGTCGTCGGTGCGCATGGGGACCGCGCCGCTGCGCACCTCGGCGAGGTGGTCGGCCAGCCAGCGCAGCACCTGCGCGCCCTCGACGCCCCGGCGCACGTGGGGGGTGGGGTCGAGGGGCTCGCCGAGGATGTGGGGGGCGTGCAGGGTGATGAGCCGCAGCGGGTTGCCCCCGCCCAGGGCCCCGGCGATGTCCGCGTCGGTCAGCAGGCGGATGGTGAGCTGGATGTGGGCGAGGATGCGCTCGGCGTCGAACCGGGTCGCCCCGGCCGCCCGGCCGCCCAGGCCGCCGGTGAGGCTCAGGCCGGCGGCGGCGACCCGGGTGGTCAGGTGGGCAGGCGCGGGCCCGGGGGCCAGCCCGGAGAGGGGGCGCAGGGCCTGGATGAGGGCCAGGAGCTGGCCGTCAAAGGCGCCGTTGGGGTCGTCGAACCCGGGGCCGCCGAACAGCCGGCTGTAGATGGCCCGGCGCTCGGCGGCGGTGTGGCGCTCGTGGCGGCCCCGGTGGTAGCGCATCAGCCGGGTCGCGCCCTCGTCCATCATGACCACCAGCCGCCCGGTGGCGAGCTTCTCGGCCAGCGCCTCCACGAAGCCCGGCAGCCCGGCCTTCTCGAGCTGCGCGCACTGGTAGAGGGAGGCGACCGCCCGCAGCTCGCCCCGGGCCAGCCCGCTGGCGTCCAGGCGGGGCAGGTGGACGATCCCCAGCGCGGAGGTCCCGAAGACCGCCATCGCGTCGGAGAGGTAGAGGTCCAGGTCGCGCTCGCACGCGCGCAGGCCCAGCGCGGTTGCGCTTTCGGCGGGCTCGGCGGCGGGCGCGACCGGGGTCACTGCTGCGGCGTGTTGGGGTTGGAGAGCGAGTTGACGGTCAGGAGCTGGTCGGCGCTGGCCAGCTTCTCCAGCGGGAAGGTCTCGGACTTGAAGTTCACCGAGACCTCGCCGGTGAGCTGGGCCTTGGCCGAGATCGACTCGTTGGACTCCTGGGTGGTGTTGCTGTCCAGGGTGGTGACCCGGGTGTTCACGTTGCCCGAGTTGGTGCGCGTGGTGCCCCAGAAGCTGCGCTTGCGGGTGTGGCTGTAGTCGGTGTGGGTCTTCTTGTCGTGGTACTCCGCGCTGGCCTTGAAGGAGGAGTTCTCGGATGCCTTCACGTCAAAGACGACCTTGGCGTTGATCTTTCCGTTGGTGACCACGATGCGGTTGATGCCGAGCACCACCATGGTGGCGAGCTGCTGCTGGCGGGAGCGGGCCATCTTGAGCTTGGCCTGGCGCACCAGCTCGGCCTCGGAGGCCTCGTCGTCCAGGTCGTAGCTGGAGTCCTGGACCCCCAGGAACTTCCCGAAGTCGGGGGCCTGGTCGTCGTCGATCTGGGGGTTCATGCGGACGCGGGGCTGGTCGCCCACCGCGTCGATCCGCAGCGCGCCGGGGAAGGAGCTCTGCAGGTAGTCCCGGGCCTGGTTGTCGGTGAAGTTGTCGTTGGCGAACTCGTCCACGCTCTTGACCACCGAGGCGAGCAGCTCGCCGTAGGCCTCCATCTGCTTGATGGAGCTGTCCACGATGGAGGTGAACACCGCGTCGATGAGGCCGCCGACGAACTCGGGGAAGTTCACCGAGTTGGCGAGCTGCTCGAAGGCCTCCCCCGCCTTGTCGATGGCCGCGCCGGTGACGCCCTCCTTCTTGGGCTGCTGGGGGATGGGCGGGTCGCCCTCGGCCATCGCCCGGGCGGTGACCCCGGCCCTCTGCGCGGCCTCCGCCAGGGTGGCGTCCCCGGCGGTGGGGTCGGTGATGTAGGAGAGCACCCGGACGGTGTCGTGGGCGATCTTGCGGCGGTGCTCGGCGGGCATGGCCTGGAAGGCCTGGTTGCGCTCCAGGGCGTCGCGCACCTGGCGGCGGACCGCTTCCTGCTGGTTGGCGTTGAGGCTGTCGGGGTTCGACATGGGGTCCTCTCAGGGGGTCAGGAGGCCTGCGGGGCGGGCGTCAGCGGAGGGGTCCCCCGGCCGGCGCCGGCGCCGGGGATCTGGGCGACGGGCGGCGGGTTGGCCTTGGCGTTGATCAGGTCCAGGCCGCCGCCGTCGGCGAGGCGCTCCAGGGGGAAGGTCTCGGACTTGAAGTTCAGGCGGACCTCGCCGGTGAGCTGGGCCTTGGCCTTGATGTCCTCGGTGCCCTCGCGGCTGGTCTTGGTGTCCAGGGTGGACACCCGGGTGCGCACCTGGCTCTTGTTGCTGGAGTAGCCCAGGCCGAGCTTGCTGCTGAAGTTGCTCTTGCCGGTGGACTTGTACTTGCCGTCGTAGGCCGTGCCGCCGCTGGTGGTGCCGCTGACGTTGCCGTCGAAGGTGCCCTCGCGGGAGCCGGAGTGCTCGCTGTTGTAGCTGGCGTTGAAGTTGGAGCCGGACTTGTCCTGCTGGACGGCGGTGTCCTTGCGGGCCTGGCTCTCGGAGAGGTCGACGTGCTCGCTGGCCTCGACGTCGAAGACCACCTTGGCGTTGATCTGGCCGTTGGTGACGATGATGCGGTTGATGCCCAGCAGCACCATCGTGGCGAGCTGCTGCTGGCGGGAGCGGGCCAGCTTGAGCTTGGCCTGGCGCAGCAGCTCGGCCTCGGACTCCCGGGTGTCGGGGGCCTCGGGGGCGTCGCCGCCCAGGAAGGCGGAGAAGTCGGGCATGCCGCCGCTGTCCAGGCCCTCCTTCATGGCCAGCAGGGGGCCGTCGTCGTCCTGGGAGATCTCCAGCTCGTTGGGGAAGCTCGACGCCATGTAGTCCCGGGCGTCCTCGTCGGAGAAGTTCTCGTCGGCGAACTGGCTGACGCTCTTGACCACCGACTCCAGCAGGTCGCCGTAGGCCTCCATCTGGCGGATGGAGCTGTCGACGATGGAGGTGAACACCCCCTCGATGAGGCCGGAGACGAACTGGGGGAAGTCGACGGTCTTGACCAGGCGCGAGAAGGACTCGACGCCCTTGTCGATGGCCCGGCCGGACACGCCGTCGCGGCGCCTTCCGGTGGGCGCGTTGTTCGGGTTGGCCGCGACGGTGCGACCGCCGCGCGGGGTGGCCATCGCCTGCGCGGGGGCGGCCCGGAGCGACGGATCCCCGGCGTTGGGGTCGCCCAGGTAGGCCAGGACCGAGTCGAGGTTCTCCGACATCGCGCGCCGCCGGTCCTCGGGGAGCTGCCGGAAGGCCGGGGCCTCTCCCAGGGCCTGCCGGATGGAGTGCAGAGCCTCCACCGGGCGGGTGGGGTCGTAGGGGCTGTTGAGGAGCGGCAGGCTCATGGGCACCTCGGGGGGCCTCAGCGGCTCGGCTGCTGCGTGGAGGGGGTTTGCGTTGAAGTCTGCGGCGTCGTCTGCGGCGTCGTCTGCGGCGCGTTGGGCATGGGCAGCGGCTGGGCGCGCTGGTTGAGCAGGGCCAGGCCGCCGGCGTCCGCCAGGCGCTCCAGGGGGAAGGTCTCGCTCTTGAAGCGGAGCTGGACGTCCCCGCTGAGCTTGGCCTTGACCTCGGCCTTGGACTCGCTGGTGTCGTCCACCGAGCTGGTCACCGTGGTCATGTGCTTGCGGCTGCGGCTCGCCCCGCCGGCCGCCCAGGGGGACCACGCCGCGACGGCGGCCTGCGACTGGGTCTCCTGCTTGTCGATCATCGAGGCCTTGGCGACGCGGGTGGCCTCGTCGGAGGCGCGCATGTCGAAGACGACCTTGGCGTTGATGCGCCCGTTGGTGACGACGATGCGGTTGATGCCCAAAAGCACCATCGTGGCCATCATCTGCTGGCGGCTGCGGGCCATCTCCATCTTGGCGGCCAGCACCAGGCGCTTCTCGCCCTCGTCGTCGTCCAGGTCGAGGTTCTGGATGTTGTACTGGCGGGCCAGGCCGTCGGTGTCCTGGTCGGGGCGGGTCTGCAGCCGGGAGAGGCCGTCCTGGCCCTGGACCACCTGCACGGACTGGGGGTTGCGGTTGGCGATGAAGTCCCGGGCCTGGGCGTCGGAGATGTGGTCGTTGGCGAACTGGTCGACGCTCTTGGAGACCGCCGAGAGCAGCTCGCCGTAGGCCTCCATCTGCTGGATGCTGGCGTCGACGACCGCCTGGAACACCCCCTGGATGAGGCCGCTGACGAACTGGGGGAAGTCGACGGCCTGGACCATCTCGGCGAACTGGTCGACGCCCTCGCGCACGGCGCCGGCCTTGAAGTCCTGGCCGACCTGGCCCGGGTCCTTGGCGAGGCGCTTCTGCACGTCGGCGGCGGACTGCCCCTCGGCGATGGTCTCCCGCAGCTTCGCCAGGGGCTCGGCGGCCTGGGCGCTGACCTCAGGGGCCGGGGCCTGGGAGAGCCAGGTGGGGTCGGCGAGATAGTGGCCCACCTTGACGAGGTCGTGGGCGAGCTGCCGGCGCCGCTCCACCGGCAGCTGCGCGAACGCCTCGGAGCGCTGCAGCAGGCTGCGCACCTCACTGCGGACGGTCTCCAGCTTCTGCGGCGTCGGTTCAGACACGCGGGGCGGTCCTCGTCATCTCAGCCCTGGGGCTGGGGCTGGGGGGTGGTGGGCGCCGGGGCCGGCGCGGGGGTGGTGCCTGGCGCGGGGGCGGCGGCCGGGGCTGTCGCCGGAGCGCCGTGCGCACCGGACTGCACGGCGTTGAGCCGAAGCATCTGGTCGGTGTTGACGAGCTGCTCCAGGGGGAAGGTCTCGGAGCGGAAGTTGATGGCGACCTCTCCGAAGATGCTGCCCGCCGCGTCCAGCCCGCCCTGGCTCTCGGACTTGGAGAGCGAGGCGATCTTGATCTCGGGCTTCTCGACGTAGTTGTACGCGCCGGTGACGATGCGCCGGGCGGTGCTGTCGCCGCTGGAGCCCTCGGCGTCGGCGTTGTAGGCGGGCTCCTCGTAGGACTCGCCCTCGTGCTCCACGACCGTGGTGCCCATGTGGGCGTAGTCGATGGCCATCGCCTGGCGGGTGCTGCGGTCGCTCGCGGTGAAGGAGAACTTCACCTTGGCGTTGATGCGCCCGTCGGTGACGATGATGCGGTTGATGCCCATGAGCACCATCGTGGCCAGCATGCGCTGGCGGTCTCGGGCCAGGTTGTCGCGCACCGCTGGCAGGATCTTCTCGTTGATGGTCTCCTCGTCCAGCTCGGAGACGGGCTCGGAGAGCCCCAGCTCGGAGGCGAAGTCCGGCATCTCGTCGAAGAAGCCGCCGCCTCGCGGGCTGACCTGCGGCCCGCTGTCCCCCAGGTTGAGCTGGAAGACGTTCGGGTACCGGGAGACCAGGTGGTCCTTGGCCTGGGCCTCGCTGACGTTCTGGTCGCGGAACTCGTTGGCGGACATCACCACCGACTGCACCAGCTCGCCGTAGGCCTTCATCTGCTCGATGCTGGCCTGCACGATGGCGTCGAAGGTGCCGGTGACGAGCTGGGCCACGAAGGCGGGGAAGTCCACCTCGCGCAGGAACGCGCCCGTCGCCCGCGCCCCGGCCATCGTGCTCGCGGCGTCGAAGTTCATCTGGTTCTCGCGGTGGGCGTCGGGGGCGCCGCTGGAGCCGGGGTAGCGGTAGGGCGCGGTGGCCCGCCCCTGGCGCCGCGAGGGTGCGCCGGGGGTCGGGAGGTTCACCGTCGTCCCGGTGGTCTCCAGCGGGATGGCATACGGATCGGACGGCCGCGTGTCGGGCGCGCGCTCCAGCACGCGGACGATGGTGTCCGTGTTCTGCCGGATCTCACGCCGCTCGGCCGGCGACAGGCCACGGAACGCCGGGCTTTTGTCCAGCGAATGCGCGATCTGCCGCACGACCTCTGCGGTCTGACGGGGGGTGAGCTCCGAGGTCACAGGACCTCCTTCAAGGGGGCCGCGTTCAGACGCGGATGGAACGGTAGGGATCCTCGAGGGGGCTCGGCATCCGGTGATGCCGCGGGTGCGCCGGGCGGGGACGGGCCTCGGTGGGGCGGAAGTAGATGGTCAGCCGAGAGGGCATCTTCGGGTTGACCTTCACGCCCACGACGCTCATGTCCCCCACGTTGCCGTGGTCCGGGGACATCGCCTGCATCCAGTTGCGCAGGGAGCGCTGGGACTCGGGCCGCTGGGCGAGGTGGAGCTGGATGAGCCCGTGCATCTGCCGTGGCGGATCCGGGAAGGCCGGCAGCAGCACGTCCAGCTTCAGCTCGATGCCCTTGGGGGTGTCTCGCAGGCCCATGACCGCCGAGCCCGCCGGCAGGGTGAACCGCCCGCCGGTGATGACCCCGAGCGCCGCCAGGATGCTGGGGAGCTGATGCCCGACACCGAGCCGGTGCATCATCGGCTCCATGTCCAGGAGCCGCAGCTCACCGGGGTGGAACAGGTAGACGCGCTGCGCCCCCCGCCGCCGCCCGCAGGCGAGCGAGGTGAAGATCGGCTGGAGCTGGGGGAAGCTGCCCCGGGCCACCCGCACGGCGTGCTGGAGGTTGGGCGGCAGCGTGTCGAGCTGGTCCGAGCGCAGCTCGTAGTAGGCCTTGGCCTCGTTGAGGCCCCAGTTGTCGAAGGACGCGCCGAAGAAGGCGCCGAACCGGGCGTCGCCGTCCACCGGGGCGGTCCGCCAGGGCTCCGAGCGGTGGTCGAACCAGCGCAGGGCCTCCTGGCCGAAGTTCCGGTGGGTGAGGCGCCGCACCTCGCGGCTGGTCTCCTCCCGACGGGTCTGGGGGGTCGCGTCGGGGCCCGCCAGCTCCATGTCCAGGCGCAGGGCGTTGGGGCTCAGCTCCGAGAAGCTGTGCTCCAGCGCCATCGCGCCGGGGGACAGGCTGTTGTTGCCGTAGCGACCGTCGCCCAGGGGCAACGGAAAGCTGCGGTCGAGCATGGAGCCCAGGTGGGGTACCGGATCGGCGACCCCCAACCGACGGGCCGCCACGCTCAGGCGCTGCTTGACGACGTCAGATGCGCGGTGTGCCATGAGGGTCTCCTGGGGTCTAGGCTTGGGGGAGGACGCCGTCGACGCCGACGCCATCCAGCACGCCCTTGAGCGCGTCGGGGACGCTGGCCAGCGTCATGGTCGGGATGGTCGGCTGGGCGGGGACCGCCACCGGCTCGGAGTACTGGGCGATGGTGCTGTCCTGGGTGCCCGTGACCGCCAGCCACTTCTCGACGTTGCTGGTCAGCACGTCCTCCAGGAACACGCCCGCCGCCGGCGGGGTCGGGCTGGCCAGCACCGGGGCGCGGTCGGCGATCCACTGGATGACCCGGGAGCCGGCCTGCGCCTGCACGCGCTGGCGGATGCTGTTGACGTTCGAGTTGAGGAACTGGCCCGAGACCCGCTCGATGAGCTGGAAGTAGTCCCGCACGCCGTAGGCCGCGAGGACCTCGGGGTTGGACAGCATGTTCTTGACCACGCGGATGGTCTGCTGCAGCTCGACCGCCGCGAAGTGCGCCATGCCGTAGCCGTGGAGGGACAGGTTGACCGCCAGGTCCCGCAGCGCCTTGTACACCTGCATGTGGTGCACGCGGTTCTGCTGGGTGTTGACGTTCAGGTTGATGAGCTGGCCCTCGCTGCCGAGGGTGGTGCCCACCGGCGCGGTGGTCCACATCCGGGCGTAGGCGCTGGTGGCCGAGAGCGCGCGGATCCAGAGGTTGTGGAACTCGCGGTTGGGCAGCGCGTCGTCCACCCCGCCCTGGGCCTTGCCGAACGCGCGGGCGTACATCGACAGCCGCTCGATCTCGGTGAACCGGTTGGTGGCGGTCTTGATGTACTCGAAGATGTTGTCGCCGCCGGGGCCCCGGCTCAGCGGCAGCATGCCCATCTGGAACTGCTCGGACACCTTGTCGGCGACCTGGAAGAAGCGCATGTCCTCCAGCTCGGACGCGAAGTAGAGCACCGAGAGCGCGCGCACGTTGTCCGCCAGGATCTCGACGGAGAGGTTCTCATCGAGGTCCGGCAGGTCGACCTTCACCGCCGAGGCGCGCCCCGAGATGGAGCCCCCCACGGCCTGACCGATGGCCTGCTCGATGCGGACCCCGAGCTGCGGGGCGTTGTGGCTGATCCGGTCCTCGACCAGGCGGTCGGTGACCTCGGTGAGCTGGCGGGAGAAGATGTTCGAGTGGGGGCGGCTGTCCCCGTCGACGTCCAGCGGGGCGATGCCGACCCGCTTGAGCACCGAGAAGACCTTCTCGTACAGCTCGCGGTGGGCGTGGTAGCGCTCGACGGCCTCCACGAAGGAGCGCACGAAGCTCGGCACCAGCCGCAGCTTCGCCGGCTCGGCGGAGGTCGGGTCGCGCAGGATGATGTCGTCGGCGCCGTCGGGGTCGAGCGGGGAGCGGCCCAGCGCGGGGTCGCCCTTGTTCTCGGCCAGCAGGCGGCCGTAGATCGCCAGGAAGTAGATCTTCTGGGTGGCGGTGACGTCGCTGGGCCGACCCGGGAAGCTGGCGGGCTCCAGGTTGATGGTCAGCGTCGGGTAGAGGAACGACCCGCCCGGGCGCTCGTTGATCGACATGAACCGGTTGTCCGGGTCGAAGTAGAAGCGCTTCTTGAGCAGGTAGAGCACCGCCGCGTAGAGGCGCTTCCGCGCGTCATTCCGGGCGGACCCCTCGGCGGTGGTGTTGTCGTAGCGGTCGTAGAGGTCGGGGTAGACCTCGGTGGGGAGGGTGGTCTCCACGGCGTCGGAGGTGGTCTCGGTGGCCATGTGCTGGGTTCCTCGAAGTGAACGGTTGAAGGGTGAACTGAGGTGGGAGGCGGCGGGACGTCAGAGGGGACGCAGGGCCCCCGGTGAGCCCCGGGATTCCGAGAAGCCCGAGCTCGGGCCCTCCAGGCCGGGCGGATCACGCGTCGCCTGGTCGACCAGGCGCAGCGCGGTGGGGACATCGAGGACTCCGGAGCCGAAGCCCTCAACCTCGGCGTGCCGAGGGAAGGGGGAGGCGCTCTTCATCAGGATCTCCTTGATCTCGCTCGCGGTGAGCGGGGTGCTGTTCCGGTTGCCCCGCGCGATCAGCAGCGCTGCGGCGGCGGCCACGAAGGGCGCGGCGAAGGAGGTCCCCGTGTTCTCCTGGTACCCCTGCAGGCCGGCGCAGGGGACGCGCTCGCCGGGGGCGCTCAGCGCGACGTGCGGGCCCCTGCAGGAGAAGCCGGAGGGGTGGCCCTGGGCGTTGACCGAGCCGACGGCGATGACGCCGGGCAGGGCGGCGGGGTAGTAGAGCGCGGCGTCGCCGCTGTTGCCGGACGCGGCGACCAGCACGCAGCCCCGGGAGAGGGCGTACTTGACGACGTCGGCGTGGGGCAGCGGGTCGCCGGGGCGCAGCGCGCTCTTGGGCGTGCCGAAGGACAGGTTGAGCACCCGCGCCCCCAGGTCCACGCCCAGCTTGACCGCCGCGTCGATGTCCTGGATCGAGCCGATCGCGGTGGGCTCCTGCTGGTCGATCTTCTGGGCCCGCGCCAGCGCCCGCAGGGGCAGCACCCGCGCCGCGCCCCCCAGCCCGGGGTGGACCCGCGCGCCGCGCGCCCCCACGATGCTGGCGCAGCCGGTGCCGTGGCCCATCTCGTCCTCGGGGTGGCGGTCCCGTCCCCTGGTGTCCCCGACCAGCTTGAGGCCCCGGGAGACGAGGTCGTCGTCCAGGTCCACCGTGTCCGCGCCGGGGCGCACGGCGGCCATCAGCTCGGGGTGCATCAGCGCCACGCCGCTGTCCACGATGCCGATGACCACGGTGGTATCGCCGGGCTCCATCGCGAGCGCGCGGCCCGCCCCGACCCGGTCGAAGACGCTGTGGTCCCCGGGCACGACGTCCTGCCTGCGGGCCGCGAAGCCGAACGGGGCCTGGCAGAGGTAGCATGGGCTCACCGACTCCACGACGTCGAGCTGCTGGAGCGCGTCGGAGACGGCCAGCAGGGGGGACGCGGGGTCGAGGTCCAGCCGGAAGGTGTGGGACATCCCCAGGCGCTGCTCGTCGTCGTCCCAGCCGAGGTGCCCGTAGCCGGGGCGCAGCCCGCCCCGCGCCGAGGTGTACACCCGGGTGGCCCGGACCGCGGGGGAGTAGCGCCGGAGGAGCTGGTCGAGCCCGCCGCCGTCGAGGCGCGCGGAGGCCACCTGGGCGCCCAGGTTGACGTCCCGGTTGGTGGCGATGTCGTCGTAGGTGGTCCCGGGGCGCACGCGCACGGTCACCCGGCCGCGCACGGCGAGGCGCACCAGATCGGGCTCCCAGGGCATGGTGGGCGCCACCTGGGGGGTCATCGCTCACCCCCACTCGGACCGATGTCCGCCCAGGGGTCGCTGTCCATCGCGGCGGAGTAGCCCCGCGGGGTGTCGGCGACGTTGAACCAGCCGGTGCAGCGGCGCCCGCCCACCAGGACCTCCACCTGCCCCTCGCGCTGGTGGCCCATCGGCCGCACGATCAGCTCGCTGGGGCGGGCGTTGAGGACCTCCACCGGCTCGCCGGCCAGGCGCACCTCAGGGGTGACCCCGTCGAAGAGGTTCGCGCCCTGGATGCGCACCACCGGCCGCCCGTCCCGGTCCCGCTCCACGCTGTGCCCGGTGACCGTGGGCCGGGACGAGGCCTGCAGCGCCCGCATCAGGTCGTTCACCGGGATGCCCGACTGGGCCTGCACGGCGCGCTGGTTCTCGCTCTCGGCGAGCTTGCGGAACTGCCCGGCGGTGCGCACGCCCAGCACGCGCAGCTTGCGGAGCTGCTCGTCGCTCAGGCCCGCGCTGGCCCCGAGCTCGTCCAGGGAGCGCGGGTCGGTGTCGGCCTCGAAGGCGTAGGTGTTCTCCTCGATCATCGGGCGGGTGATCGTGGAGAGGGTGATGTGGACGGTGCTCGCGCCCTCCTCATTCGGGCCGGCGCTGCGCAGGGTGACCGTGCCTCGGGGGTCGACCTCCACGAAGACCTTGAGGTCCAGGGAGAGGTCCTTGAGCGCCCAGGTCAGGGGCCGGCCGGTCTTGACCTTCAGGGCCAGGGCGTCCTGCACGTTGTCGAGCTGGTGGATCAGCGCCTGGATGAAGTCCTCGACCGGGAAGGCCCGGGGCGAGCTGCTCTTCCCGTTCATGGGTCCCTCCGCGTGAAGGTGAGGCGGAGGCGGGAGAGGGGGACGTCGAAGCCGGTGGCCATCCGGCCGCGGGGCAGGTGCAGGTCCAGGGCGCCGCCCTGGACGAACCGCGTCTCGATCGGCAACGTCACGTCGACCGAGGACACGGTCAGCTCGAGCGCGTCGTCAGGGCCGCCCGCTCCGGTGGGCAGCCCCGCCTCCGTCTCCAGCACCAGCGCCGCGAGGGAGCTCATGGGGTGGGCTCTCCCTGGGGCGGCGGGGCTGCGGGGGCGTTGCTCGCGGGGGCGTTCGACGGGGCGTTCGCCGGGGCGGGGGCCGCGGCCTGCTGCCAGCTCGCGTGGCGGTTGATGAGCTGGATCGCGGCGCTGTCAGCGAAGCGCTCCAGGGGGAAGGTCTCGGTGCGGAACTTGATGTTGACCTCGCCCATCAGCTCGGCCTTCACCTGGGTGTCGGCCTGCACGTTGGCCTTGACCGTGGAGACCATCGCGGCGCTGCCCTGCTGGAGGCGGGTCTGCTGGGCGGCGATGCCGGCCTTCTTGCCGGCGGAGAGGGCCTGGTACTCGGCCTGGGTGCGGTCCTGGGCGCGGGCGTGGAACTGGAGGCGGGCCTTGATCTGACCTTCGTCGACCACGATGCGGTTCACGCCCATCAGCACCAGGGTCGCGAGGCTCTGCATGCGCTCCTGGGCCAGGCCGCGGCGGCCGGCGCGCAGCAGCGTGCCCTCGGTCAGCTCGGCGCTGAGGGTCTCGCCCTCCAGCCCGTAGCGGGACAGCCACGCGGGGCTGGTGCCCTCGGCGGACTTCTGGGGGACCAGCTTCGCGGGCTCGTTGGTGCCGGGGCGGGGCATCTCGACGCGCAGGTCGGTGGGGTAGCGCTCGGCGAACCAGTCCCGGACCTGGTTGGGGGTGACGTTCTCGCGGGAGAAGTCATCCACCGAGCCGGCCAGGCTGGCCACCAGCTCGGCGTACTCCCGCATCTGCTCGCTGGTGGACCGGACGATGGCCTCGAAGGTGCCGGTGATGAGCCCGGCCACGAAGCCGGGGAAGTCCACCGCCTCCAGGGTCTCCGCGGCGCGCTCCCCGAGGGTGGCGGTGGCCGGCTGGGCCTGCTGGCGCGGGGCGGGCTGCTGGGGCTGGGCGGGTTGGGCCTGGGGGGCCTGCTGACCGCCCTGCAGGCCGCGACGGAAGTCCAGCGGGGTCTCCAGCACGGAGGCGTAGGGGTCCCGCCCCAGCGCGGATTCGATGCGATCGAGGTTCTGGGCGAGCGCGAGCTGCTCTTGGCGGGGCAGGTGCCGGACGGCCGGGCTCGACCGGATCCGGTGGGTCGCCTCCAGCGCCAGGGCGGTGGGGTCCGACATCAGGCGTCCAGGCGGTAGAGGGTGTCGTGGAGGTGGGCGTCATCCAGGATGCGGCGCATGCGGGCCGCGTCGGCGTGCCCCTGCTGCTCGGCGTTGGTGACGAGGCTGGTGAGCTTCTCGCGCAGGGTCGTGCCGGTCGCTGCGGCGAGGCCCTGCTGCATCCAGGCCTCGGCGCCGCCGACCCCCAGTGCCAGGACCCGGTCGTAGAACAGGGCCAGCCCCCGGTCGGTGTTGAGCCCCAGGCGGGCGGCGACCGGCACGTTGGGGGCCAGGTAGCGGGTGATGGCGATCTCGTTCTGGGCGACCTTGAAGGGGTCGCGGGAGGTCTGGAGGTCCTGGCCGTCCGGCGCGGGCTTGTGGAGGTTGCCGGCCTTGGTGAACAGGGCCTGCCAGGCGGTGGAGCTGAGGGGCTCCCCGGTGACCGTCGCGGCGTCCGGGCCGCTCTCCACCCAACCCCGCAGGTCCTGCGCGCGGTCGCCGAACACGCCGTCGAAGATCGAGCCGTCCTCGCTCCAGGCGGCGTCCCGGCGCAGGGCGGCGGCGAGCACCGCGCGCAGGGCCCCGTCGCCCTGGGCGAAGCCGACGATGCCCCAGAGCAGGCCCTTCTGGGGGTCCGCCCGGACCCTGCCGTAGCCGTCCACCCCGCCGTTGAGCAGGAAGATCGGCCGTACGATCCGGCCCATCTCCGCCGGGGTCAGGGCCACGCCGCTGGGGGCGCTGGCGGCCGAGGAGACGACGCCGCCGTCGTCGCTGTCGTTGGTCGGGGTGTCGCTGTCGTCGCCGACGTCGTCGCCCGGGGTGTCGTCGTCGTTGGCGGGGGCCTTGTCGCGCGGGGGCGGGGGCGGCGCCGTGGTGGTCGGGGCCTTGGTCCCCGGCCCCTCACCGTAGGCAAAAGGGCGGTCGCTCCCCTGGCTCCTCCTCAGCGCGGTGGGGTCCTCGAAGCCGGCGATGTCGCTGGCGGCGGGGGGCGCCGGGGCGGGGCGACCGAAGGCCGGCGGGTGCAGAGCGCGGCCGTCCTCGACCCCGGGGGGCTCGCCGGCGGGGGCGCCGCGGCCCCAGGCGGGCGCGGGGGGCGTGACGGGGGCGAGGCCCCGGGCGTCCTCGGCGCCGACGGGCTCGGTCATCGGCTGGGGCGGCGCGCTGCGGCGGCCATACGCCGGGGCCGGGGCGGGCGGCGGCGGGGGCTCCTCGTAGGCGGCCGGGGCCGGACCGCTCCACAGCCCGGGGTCGAAGCCGTCGTCGTACTCAGCGGCGGGGGAGGGCGCCTGGGCGCGGCGGGCGGCGACCAGATCGCCGCCCCACACCAGCTCGCCGCCGCGCTTGCCGTAGGCCGGGGCCGGGCGTCGGCCCATGCGGGTGCGGGTCAGGGTGCGGCCGGTGAAGTCCCGGGAGAGGTTGATGTAGGGGGTCTGCTCGATCGTGTCGGGCCCGGTGGTGAACACCGGCGCGTCGCCCCGGGTGGAGGTGTAGCTGCCCAGGGTGTAGTAGATGCGGGTGGCCCCCGCGAAGCGCTGGAGCTGGTCGGGCGGAAGCAGCACCGTGGTCTCGCCGGCCGGGGCCCGCAGCAGGCCGCCCAGCCGGGTGGTGAAGAAGTTCTCAGCGGTGCGCTGCCCCTTGTGGTCCGGGCGGAGCAGGCGGGGATCGGTGGTCGCGGCGACCTCGAAGCAGCGGTCCGCGGGGACGCGCACGACGAAGGAGGCGACGGGGAAGCGGTCGGAGATCAGGCTCCGACAGGGGGTGATGCTGAGCATGCCTTGCTTCTCGGCTCCTGGAGGGGGTCTTCGGGGAACCTCTGCGATGCACGGACCGTGCCAGTGGCGTTCGCGGGCTGGGGCGCGCACGCCCCGGATCGGCCCCTGCCCGAACGGGCATGCCTGATCGGCGAGGCATGCCTGAGCGGTCACCGAGTCGTCCGCGGAAGCCCCGTTGACCCGCCCTTCGCGGTGGTACGCTCATGCCCGATGCGCCAGCCCCTCCCGCTGCTCCTGCTGGGCGCGCTGCTCGCCTGCAAGGACGCCGAGCCGGTCGATGACACCGGTCCGATCGACTCCGGGCCGGCGGAGGTCGGGGTCGAGGACTGCGACGGGGTGGACGACGACGGCGACGGCCTCGTCGACGAGGGCCTGACCGTCACCTACTACTGGGACGCCGACGGCGACGGCTTCGGCGACCCCGACCGCGCCCGCGACGCCTGCGGCCCGGAGGCCGGCTACGTCAACGCGGGCGAGGACTGCGACGACCGGGACCCCGAGGTCCACCCCGGGGCCGCCGAGGTCTGCGACGGGGTGGACAACGACTGCGACGGCACCACCGACCAGGGCGCCGAGGGCAGCGCGGACTGGTACGCGGACGGCGACGGCGACGGCTTCGGCGCGGGGGAGCCCGAGGTCTCCTGCGCGGCCCCCGACGAGACCCATGTGCTCCAGGACGGCGACTGCGACGACGGCGA
The DNA here is from genome assembly GCA_020632795.1 of Alphaproteobacteria bacterium. Taxonomy (GTDB): domain Bacteria; phylum Myxococcota_A; class UBA796; order UBA796; family CAJQPC01; genus JACKEV01. The sequence goes on along the minus strand of JACKEV010000010.1, from coordinate 474,710 downwards.
CGCCGCCGTCCACCCCGGGGCCCTGGAGCAGTGCGACGGGGTGGACAGCGACTGCGACCCCGACAACGAGCGGTCGATCGTCACCTTCCTCCCCGCGGACGGCGCCGCGCCGGAGTCCTGGACCGAGCGCTTCGCCGAGGGCGCGGCCTTCGCCCCGGTCACCCGGGTGGTCTCCCGGGCCGGGACCCTGCGCTTCTGCCCGGGGACCTACTTCACGAGCCTGCGCGTGCGCGCGGATCTCGGCATCGAGGGTTACGGAGATGCCGATGAGATCGTGCTCTCCGCCGAGCTGCAGCACGGGGTGGTGATCGCGCGGACCGACGGGGTGACCCTCTCGCTGTCGAGCCTGACCCTGGAGCGCGGCCTGGGGGTGGGCGTGGTCCTGGAGGAGCAGACCGCCGGGGGCGGGGTGGAGTGCGACGGGCTGGTCGACCTGACGATGTCCGACGTGATCGTGCAGGACAGCCGGGCCGGCGTGGGCGCGGGGATCTACCTGCGCGGCTGCACCGCCACCCTGAGCGACGTCACCCTGCGGGACAACGTCGCCGACTACTACGGCGGCGGGCTGGCCCTGCTGGGCGGCGAGGCCACCCTGGAGCGGGTCACCGTGCAGGACAACGTCTCCGACCACGGCGGGGGCCTGGCGGTGGTCGGCTACGACGGCGACGCGCGCCTCTCCCTGGTCGACAGCCTGGTGCAGGACAACACCGCCAACCGCCTGGGCGGGGGCGCGGTCGTGGAGTCCGGCACGCTGGACTGCGCGGCGGATCCCGCCGAGATCGCCGGCTTCCTGGCCAACACGGCGGACAGCGGCGGCGGGGTGTACCTGAGCCCCGGCGGCGCGGTGACCTCCACGGACTGCGACTGGGGGAGCGGCAGCTCGGAGAACGACCCGGAGGATGTCTCGTCGGTCCGGGCCGCCTATGGTGACGACGAGACCTTCGCCTGCGACGCGTCGGGGTGTGTGCCATGAGCAAGTCGAGACGGGACTTCCTGCGCTACGGCGCGGCCAGCCTGGGGGCGGTGGTGGCTGGGGGCTGCGCGCCGACGCCCTCCTTCATCGACGAGGACGACCGGCTGTGGCGGCCCGACGGCCTCTCGGGGCCCCGCCCCGCGCCCTTCCTGGACACGGGGGTGTGGTCGGACACCGCGGCCACCGCGCCCTCGTGCGCCACGACCACCCCGTTCTTCGAGGGCCCCTACTACCGCCCGAACGCGCCCTCCCGCTGGGACCTGCGCACCCTGGGCGAGGCCGGCACGCTGCTCACCATCTCCGGCACCGTGCGCAGCGCCCTGGACTGCGCGCTCCTGCCCGGCGCGATCCTGGAGATCTGGCACGTCAAGCAGGACGGCACCTACGACATGACCACCTCGACCATGCACTACCGCGCCAAGGTCGAGATCGGCTTCGAGGGCTGCTACACCTTCACCACCGTCAAGCCGATCCCCTACCCGGTGGAGAACAACCGCATGATGCCGGCGCACTTCCACTTCCGCCTCAACGCCGCCGGCCACACCGAGCTGGTCACCCAGCTCCGCTTCCTGAACGACCCCTACGACGACGGCACCTGCCCCACCAGCCTGATGATGAGCCCGACGGTGAACTCGGACGGGAGCGAGGACACGGTGTTTGATTTTGCGCTGGACGTGGGGAATTAGTTCTTGACGGACATAGCGACGGCGAAGGTCGCGACGCCGGTCACCAGGATGTATACGACCGCTGCGGCGAGGCGTTCGCGTAGTAATGGTGAGACGGGTCCCCTCGGGGCTTCCTTCGAGGACCAGAACAGCCAGGTCACCCAGACGAGGAAGCAGTACACGGCGGTCGCAAAGACCTCCTCATCGCCCCGGTTGTCGCCGAGTTCCATGATGAAACCAAAGGCCAGCCCCGCCAGCGCCCCGCCGAACGTCGAGCGGGGCGTCTGACCGGCTATCGGGAAGAAGCTCTGTCCAAGGACCAGCGCCGCTCCCCCCAGAGCGATCCTCGCAGGAGCATCACTCATCGGTCCGCCCCCTGCCAACATCATGCTGAAGACAACCCCCACCCCGAAGCCGACCAGCCCCATGAAGCCCGCCAGGAACTTCGCGGGCCACGAGTCTCTCCAAGGAGCGTCCTCTGGCGTGTCGGGCGCTTCGTCCTGGGTGTTCGCGGGCACCTTGGCGGGGCGGGAGGCGGGGGGCCTGGCCTTCGGGGCCGGCGCCCGCTTCGCCAGCGGGGAGGAGCCTGGTGGCGGTCTCTCCGGCGGCGGCGCGGACTCCACCTCGGGGGGCGTCGCGTCAGACGCAGGCCGCTCCGGTGTCGGCGGATCGATCGCTGGTACGGGCCTCACCGCAGGCGGTGGCGCCTCCACCCCACCCCAGGCGTCCAGCGCCCGCTCCAGAGAGGCCACGAAGACCTCCATCGTGTCCCAGCGCTGCTCCCGATCCCAGGCCACCGCGAAGGCCAGCACCTCCCGCACGTCGTGGGGCAGCGCCAGGGTCCGCGCCAGGCTCGCCGGGTCCTGCATGGCGTGCAGGGTCGGCACAGCCCGGCGCAGGCAGAAGATCGCGGTCATGCCCAGGCTGTAGATGTCCGCGCGGGCGTCCACCTCGCGGGCGTCCATCAGCTGCTCGGGCGGGGAGAACAGCAGGGTGCCCATGCCGCCCTGGCTGGTCTGTCGGGGGCTGGACGCGACCCGGGCCAGGTCGAAGTCGGTGAGCAGCAGCTCCTCGTCCTCGGTGACCAGCAGGTTCCCGGGCTTCACGTCCCGGTGGATGACGCCCTTCTTGTGGGCGGCGGCCAGCGCCCGCCCCGGGCCCAGCAGCATGCGCAGCAGGGTTCGGGCGTCCCGCTCGGGGTTCGCCTGGACGAAGGCCGCCAGATCGCCGCCTCGCACCCACTCCATCGCGAAGAAGTGGTAGCCCCGGTCGGCGCCAGGCGGGCTCAGGACCCGCACGATGTGCTTCGCCCGCAGCCCCAGCATCTCCCGGGCGCCGCGCTGGAAGCGGGACAGCTGCTTGGGGTTCCGGGCGACCGAGGGCTTGAGCACCTTGAGCGCAACGGGCTGCTGCAGGCGCCGATCGTAGGCCTTCCAGACCGTGGACTGGCCGCCCTCGCCCAGGATCTCCACCAGGCGGTAGCGCCCGTCGTCCAGGAACTCCCCCGGCTGGAGCTCCGGGCCGCTGGCGAGCTGGCGCTGCAGCTCCAGGATGCGGACCTCGTGGAAGCTCACCGGGCTCCCCTCGATCAGGGCCTGCTCGCGCTCCTCGTAGGCGCGCTGGAGGCGGCGGGCCAGCGCGGCGCGCTCGGGGTCCTGGGGCCGGGCGGCCTCTCCAGGTGCCGTAGCGTAGAGCTGGAGGCTGGCCGCGTCGGCGGTGTGCCCGTCGAGCTGGAGGGCCTCCCGCGCCTCGGCGAACGCGCCCGGGACGCTCTTGCCGCGGGACAGAGCGCCATGCAGGCTGTGGCCGAAGTGGGTCGCGCCGCGAACGGACAGGGGCGCGCGGGAGGCGATGACCGTGGCGAAGCCCCCGTGCTTGAGGGTGCCCCGATGCAGCGCCAGGGCGAAGCTGCCCATTCGGCTCCCCGGGCTGCCCGGATCGGCCCCGCGGCAGACCGCCAGGATCACCAGCGGCAGGGTGTCCGCGAAGGGCCCGAGCGCGTTCACCAGGGCCTTGGGCGAGGCCAGGGGGCCCTTGCCCAGGTGCAGGCCGGGCTGGTCGTCCTGTGTGGCGCTGTGGGCGAGCAGGTGCAGCACGGTCACCGGGCGCTGCGCCTGCCGGGCCTCCCGCAAGGTCGCGCGAAGGGCGCTGGGGGTGGCGTCCGGGAGCAGGCTGAGCCTGTCCTCGGGCCAGGCCTCGCGCAGCGCCTCGGCCAGGGCCTCCGCGGGCACCGCGCCCCCGGCGTCGCTCCAGGCCAGCAACACATGGGGGGGCTGCGCGCCGGTGTCCAGGGTCGGGCGAAGGCCGCCCGCCGCGTTCAGGAAGCCGCTGGGCCACTCGTAGCGCAGGTGGAGGTCGCTCACCTCGAAGAGGTGCTCGCCGGTGGAGCGCAGGCGCAGCAGCTCCCAGGGCAGCGCGTACAGCTCGGCGGCCGAGGACAGCACGCTCATGTGGACGGGCTCTCCCTGGCTCAACGCCTGGGCGATGCGCTCCTCCTGCTGCGCCCAGCCCGCGCGATCCAGCGTGTCTCGGAGGCGATCCCCGAGCCGAAGCAACACCTCCGGTCTGGGGTCGGGGCGGCCGAGGGCATGGAGGTCGGCCATGAGATCCTCGTCCCAGTGGATCTGCACCTCGCGCTCGACCCCCCTGCTCCACCGGAGCAGGTAGCGCTGGACCCCCGACCGGAAGGCGTAGGGGTCCGAGACCTTCTCCAGGCGAACCAGCTCGAGGTGGATGTGCAGAGGCGGCATGCCGTTCCCGCTCGGATTCAAGGCGAAGGAGAGGGAATCTCGGAGTCATCCCCGGAAGGACATCTCGCTGGATAGCACCTTCGCATGTTCGGAGCACCAGGGCGGGACCTCTCCACGAGGTGGCGTAATAGCAACTCAGTTGCTATTATTGCTCCGACGCAATCCAAACCACGGAGACCCCCATGCGCCTCTTCCTGACCCTCTTGCTCGCCCTCACCGCCCTCACCGCCTGCGGCGCCGACCTCGGCGAGCCCTGCACCACCGACGAAGACTGCGCCGGCGATCTCATCTGCCACGAGCACGAGGACGGCGACATGGTCTGCGAGGACGAGCACGCCCACGATCACGACGAGGAGTAGCGGGTCACCCGGCCTGCCGGGGCGCGTCCATCCGGCTCAGCGCCAGGCGGGTGGCCAGGGGCCCGGCCAGCTCGAAGACGACGGTCGAGACCACGGCCACCGCCAGGAGGTCCTCGCCCAGGTCGGGGAAGGTCTCGCTGGCCACCAGCGCCAGGCCCAGCGCCACGCCGGCCTGGGGCAGCAGCCCCACCCCCATCCACCGGCGGACCTGCGGGTCCTGCCGCGCCCAGGAGGCGCCGAGCCAGGCGCTGACCAGCCGGCCGAGGACGCGCAGGCCGATGTAGGCCGCGCCGAGCACCCCCAGGGAGGTCACCGCGCCGTGGCTCAGCGAGGCGCCCGACAGGATGAAGAACAGCACCAGGAACGGCCGCTCGGCGCCGTCGATGGCGCGGAACGGGCGCTCGTGGTGGGTCGCGAGGTTGGCGACCACCGCGCCCATCACCACCGCCGACAGCAGGTAGGAGACCTTCAGCCACAGCGCCAGGCCCACGCACAGGAAGACCATGCCCATGGCCTCCTCCAGGGTGGGCTCTCCCGGGGAGATGCGCCCGGAGAGGTAGGCCATGGGCACGCCCAGCGCGCCGCCCAGGGCCAGCGCGCCGCCCAGCTCCCACAGCCCGTGCACCAGCGCCGCCTCGGGGGCGCCGTTTCCGGTGAGCGAGGTGGCCACGGCGGCGATCGCGCTGAAGAGCAGCAGCCCCCAGACGTCGTCGATCGCGACGATCCCGAGGACCAATCGGGTGTTCGGCGACGCGCGGCCGATCGCCTCGTGGTGCTCCGCGCAGACCGCGGACACCGCGGCGGGGTCGGTGGCCGGCGCGATCGCCCCCAGCAGCAGGGCCAGCGGCAGCGGCACCCCGACCAGGAGCAGGCCCCCGGTCACCACCACGGCGGTGCCCACCGAGACCGCCAGCGACAGGATGACCACCGAGCGGCCGTGCTGGCGAAGCGCGGAGGCGGTGAACTCCCCCCCCAGCAGGAAGCCGACCATCGTAAGCGCGACGTCCGCGAGCGCGGGGAACCACTGCGTGCGCTCCGCGGGCAGCAGGTCGAGGCCCGCCGGCCCCACCGCCAGCCCCACCAGCAGCAGGACCGTGACCCGGGGCAGCCGCAGCACCCCGCTCAGCCACCACGCCACCACGCCGGCGAGCAGCAGCAGCCCCACGGTGATCAGCAGGGACTCCAGGGAACCCATCGGGCCAATGTAACGCCGGACCCGCGGCTACCCCACACACCCCGCGCAGCGCCCGCTCACCTTGAGGTGCAGCTCGGCCCCCTGGAGCTGAGGGGGCAGCGGGCCGCCGTGGGCCGCGCGCAGCTCCAGCTCGGGCAGGCAGGTGACCTGGCCGCAGTCGGTGCACATGAAGTGGGCGTGGTCGTCGTCGATGGTACGGCAGTGGTCCAGCAGCTCGAAGCGCCAGACGTGGTCCCCCAGGTCCATGCGGCGCAGCAGCCCGGCCTCGGTGAGGTCGGAGAGCACCCGGTAGATGGTGGCGCGGTCCCAGCCGGCGGGCTCCAGCAGGGCCATCAGCTCGGCGTGGGACATGGGCCGGGCGAGGTCGTGCAGAGGCATGAGGGCGGCGAGCCGGGCGGCGGTCGCCCGGAGCTTGACCTCGTGGAGGCGGGCGCGCAGCTCGTCGCGCACGGCGGGGGTGTGTTTCACCTGAAGTGCCTTATCGCATCCAAGATGCTATTGCACCCGACGTGCTGCCCCTCGCGCTGACCCTCGCGGCGATGGCCGTCGCTCCCCTGCTCGACGCGGTCTCCCGGCGGCGCCCGGAGGTGGAGTCCACGCTGGACGGCCTCGTGGTCGTGGTCGTGCTGGGGGTGGTGCTGCTGATGGTGCTGCCCTTCGGCCTGTCCGTGGCGGGGTGGGGGGCGCTGCCGGCGATGCTGGGGGGCGCGCTGCTGGCCGGGGCGGCGCGTCGCCTGCCGCGCCTGGGGGCCGCCAGCGCCGGGCTGGCCGTGGCGGGGGTGCTGCTCCACGCCCTGATCGACGGCGCCGCCCTGGCCGCGCCCATGGGGCACGCGCACCCGCTGTCGGCGGCGGTGGTGCTGCACGCCCTGCCGGTGGGGCTGGCGGTGTGGCGGGCGGCGCGACGGGCGGCCGGGCCCGCGCCCGCGGCGGCGCTCCTGCTGCTGACCGGGCTGACCACGGCGGCGGGCTACGGCGCGGCCGGGCAGGTCATCGCGGTGGCCCAGGCGCCCGCCGCGGCGCTGGTGCTCTGCGGGCTCGCGGGGGCGCTGCTCCACGTCGTGGGGCACCTGCACGGCCCCGGGGTCCGCCGCGCGGAGGGGTTCGGGGCGCTCGCCGGCGCGGCGGTGGTCGGCTGGCTGGTGCACCACGAGCACGGCGTGCCCCTCGCGGGGCCTGAGCTGGCCGCCGAGGAGGCCTTCCTGGCCCTCGCCGTCGAGGCGGGCCCGGCGCTGCTGGTGGGGTTCGGCGTCGCCGGGCTCCTGCGGTCCTTCGGGCGACCCGGGCGCGAGGCCGCGGGCCTGGCGTTGGGGGTGCCGCTGCTCGGGCCGCCGGTCGCGGCGCTGTGGGCTGCGGCGATGGGCGTGATGGCCCTGGGCCTGCCGCCGCAGCGGGAGGGCGCGCCCGTGCTCGCGGGGCGGCTCCGGGCGGCGCTGCGCTTCGGCTTCGTCGAGACCGTCGACCGCGCGGCCCCCTGGATCCTGGCGGGTCTGGGGGCCGGGGCGCTCCTGGAGCCTCTGCTGCCGGCCGACGCGCTGGCAGGCTTCCCTGCTGAAGCGGCGGTGGTGACGGCGTCCTTGCTGGGGGCGCCGCTGACGGTGGGCGCCGCCGCGCTGGTCCCCCTGGTCGCGGTGCTGATGCACAAGGGGCTCTCGGCGGGCGCGGCGGTGGCGCTGCTGCTCGTGGCGCCGCGGCACCTGGGGGACGTGCGGTCCGGCGCCTGGATCGTGGGGCTGTCGATGGGGGCGGGGCTGCTCGTCGATGGGCTGCTGCCTGCGCTCCAGGCGCCGGGGCTGCACGCGGCGGCCGCGCACGCCCACGGCCCGGTCGAGCGGTTCAGCGCGGGCTTCCTGCTCGCCCTGGGGGTGACCAGCCTGCTGCGCCAGGGCACGGGCGGGTTTTTGGGGGTGCTGCGGGCGGAGGAGGATCCACGAAGGACGACGTAGAACTTTCGGCGGGCCCTTCACTTCTCCCCGGCCTCCAGGCACCCTGTCCACGAACCCCTTGCAGCCCTCGGGAGAGAGCTCCCGTCGCTGGCTTGCCGGTCTCCGGCCAGGTCGCGTCCTCTCCTCAATCACAGGTTACAACATGCTCATTCGTCGAGAACGCAACCTGGCCGGAGCCTGCCTGCGCCCGCTCGGTCCGCTTTCTCCCGAGGGCTGCCAGGAGGCCGAATGCCCCTCAAGAAGTCCGCGATCCTCCCCCCGCCGCGCAGCCCGGTCCACTTCGGCCCGGTGTCCAACGGCGAGTACGCCCCACGCCCCGCCCACCCCCGTCACCAGGAGGCCGAGGCGTTGGTGCTGCGGCTGGCTGGGGAGCGGGCGCGGGCGCTGGGCATGTCCCGCCGTCAGGTGCTCGCCGGGCCCATCGGCACGGCGCTGGCCCTGCACGTCGTCAACCTCCTCAGCGGCTGTCGGGGCGGCAAGCACGACAGCGGCTACGCCGTGGACAGCGTCCTGGGCTGCGACGCCGACGGCGCCCGGGCGCTGCTCAGCGGCCCCGACTTCGTCTTCGACGTGCAGGTCCACCACGTCGACGCCTCCGAGGGCGCCGGCTGGGTGGCCGGCCCGTGGAAGACCTTCTTCGACTACATGACCTTCACCCAGGGCTGCGTGGCCGGGGACTACTCCTGCATCGGCCAGGAGGCCCTGGTCCACGAGGTCTTCGTCAACAGCGACACCACCATCGCCGTCCTGAGCGCCCTGCCGGCGGGGGACGGCCTCAACCCGCTGCCCGACGCGATGATCGACGAGACCCGCCAGCTCATCAACGCCCTGGCGGCCAGCGAGCGCCTGCTCACCCACGCCATCCTGCGCCCCAACCTGGGCGAGGCCGAGCTGGACACGATGGGCGCCACCCTGGAGCAGCTCGACCCGGTCGCCTGGAAGGTCTACACCCCCTGGTCTCCCGACGGCGGGGCCGGCTGGTGGCTGGACGATGACGTCGGCGGGGCCTTCCTGGAGCGGGTGATGCAGGCCGGGCCGCGCCGGGTGTGCTGCCACAAGGGGCTGCCGCTGACCGGCCAGTCCCGGGAGCACGCCTCGCCGCGGGACGTGGGCCCGGCGGCGGCGGCGTTCCCGGACATCGACTTCCTCGTCTACCACTCCGGCTACGACACCGCCTACACCGAGGGGCCCTACGACCCCGAAGGCCAGGGCGCCGACCGCTTGATCCGCAGCCTGCAGGACGCCGGGATCGGCCCCGGCCAGAACGTCTACGCCGAGCTGGGCGCCACCTGGCACAACGTGATGGCCTCCCCCGACGAGGCGGCCCACCTGCTGGGCAAGCTCCTCAAGCACCTGGGCGAGGACAACGTGCTCTGGGGCACCGACTGCGTGTGGTTCGGCACGCCCCAGCCGCAGATCGACGCCTTCAGGGCGTTCACCATCTCCGAGGAGATGCAGGAGACCCACGGCTACCCGGCCCTCACCGACGCGGTGAAGGCGAAGATCCTGGGGCTGAACGCCGCGCGGGTCTACGGCGTCGACCCCGACGCGGCCCGCTGCACCCTCGCGGAGGACCTGCTCGCCGCCCGGCGCGACCGCGCCCGCGACTGGGGGCACCTGGGCCCGCCGGTCTACGGGCCGCGCACGCGGCGGGAGCTGCTGGGGGTGCTCAAGGGGTGAGCGTTCGCGTTAGATCTTCCTCACTCCCAGCGCGAAGGGGTCCCGATGAGCGAGATCGAGAGCTACGCGGAGAGCGCCGAGCTGGGCGCGGTCGAGCGCCTGATCCCCCTCGACGGCGAGCTGAGCCTGCCCGACGGCGGGTTCGCCCGCCCGCACCTCGCCCAGACCGACCGCGGCCTGTGGCTGGTCGCGGTCCAGGGTGAGCAGGGCGTCCACTTCGAGCTGTCCCGGAACCCCAGCCTGCGCTACGAGTCGCGGGTGTTCGGCGACCGGGTGCAGGTGGACGGGCGCACCCTCGGCGTGCCGATGGGCAAGGGCGCCGACGCCCGCGTCGCCGTGGGCCTGGGGCGCCTCAAGGCCCGCGCGCGGGCCGCGGTCGCGCCGCCCGCCGGCCGCTACGTCGACAGCCTCAGCCCTCTGGAGGTCGCCTTCCTGGATGGCTTCCTGGGCGAGGGGGAGCGGGCCCTGGCCTGGCTGGAGGCCGGGAGCGAGCTGCCGGTGGACAGCACCGTGGTCCCGCCCCACAGCGCCCCCGCCCGCTTCCTGTTGACCACCGAGCGCGCCGCCCTCGTCGCCGTCGGGCCGCTGGGGGACGCCGCGGTCCAGCTCCTGCCCACCGAGACCCTGGTCATCGAGAAGCTCATCGGCCGCGCCCGGGTGGGCTGCGGCGAGGTGCAGTGGCTGGCCACCCTCACCAACGCCCCCCGCTACGCTGAGCTGGCCCGGCTCCCCGCCGCCGGCCGGGCCGAGCGCCTGCGGGACGTCGCCCGCCGCAACCTCCACGACTACCGCGCGGTCGCCCTGGCGCTGGTCACCCTGCTGGAGGCCGAGGGCGACCCCCAGGACGCCCTGCTCGCCGCGATGGTCCGGGGCGAGCCGGCGGGCGGGCTGCTGGGGGCCCTGCCCCACGACGAGGCCACCGGGCGCAGCCTCGCCCGCTCCCTGGAGCGCTGGTCCTTCGAGCACCACCCGGTGATGCAGCTCGTCATCGGCGGGGTGGACGCCGACCCGGCCCACGCCCGCTGGCTGCTGCCGGTGCACCGCCTCGCCCACCGCCTCGCCCTCCAGCACCACGAGGGCCCCGCCAGCCGGGTGCGCGCGGACATCGCCCTGGCCGAGCACCTCATCCTGGCCGGGGAGCACGAGGAGGCCGCCCGCCTGCTGGAGGCCGCCCTCGCCATCCTGCCCGACGAGCAGCTCTCCGACCTGCTCCCCCCCGACGACGCCGACCTCACCGCCGGCGAGGCCGGGCAGGTCCAGCGCATCCGCATCCTGGAGCTGCTGGTGTGCGCCCGCGGCGACCCGGACCACCCCGACCCCGACACGGTCGTGGCCCTGGCCCGGCTCCAGCCCCTGGTGCCCGCGCGCATCGAGGACCTGCTGCGCTCCGAGGACCTCACCCTGCGCGACCGCGCCGCCCGGGTGCTCGCGGTCCACAAGGGCCTCCAGCCGCCGGCCGAGGCCGAGCGCCCCTTCGCCCCGCGCTGCATCCCGGAGACCCTGGTCACCGAGCGCCTCCAGCACCCCGCCGCCCGCGAGGAGGGCGTGCTGGGCTGGCTCCAGGGCTGGCTCGCCAAGCAGGGGGTGCCCGACCGGGACGCGCTGAAGAGCTACTGCGAGCCGGTCTCCCCGCGCCGGCACCCCGCCGCGGTCGCCGCGCTGTCGGACGGCGCGATGGCCCTGGGCATGGCCGGCCTGGAGGCGTATGTCTCCCACGGCACCCTGGGCACGGGCCTGCGCGCCTACGAGGACGACCCCAGCTACCTGCTCATCGGCGGCCAGCACCTCTACGACGACACCGAGGTCTACCTGGGCCCCGCCGAGCTGCGCTTCGCGGTGGGCGCCGAGCTGGGGCACCTCCGGTTCAAGCACACCCGGGTCACCGGCGGCGAGGTCTGGGACGGCGCGGTGGACAAGCTGCGCCGCCTGTTCGACGTCACCGCCACCGCCCTGACCCTGGGCAGCTACGCCCCGGTGGGCAGGGTGCTGGGCTCCGATAGGGCCTACCGCATCGTCAGCTCGGTGTTCTCGGCGGACACCCTCCAGCGCATCTACCAGGTCGAGGACGGCACCAAGCTGGTCACCCACGTCGGCGGGGACGTCGGGCGGCTGTTCTCCGCCGGGGCGGGCGTCGCGGACAAGGCGAAGAGCGTCACCGACACCACCGCGGGGGCGCTGGACAAGGCCCGCGGCGTGCTCAGCCGCCCCACGGGCGAGGGCAGCGTGGGGGTTCGCCAGGCGGAGCTGATCGCGGCCCACCGGGTGATGCAGCTCACCGCCGACCGCGCCGGGCTGGTGCTGTGCGGCGACCTGAACGCCGCGCTCCGGGCCATCTTCCTGACGGATCGCCAGCTCCGCGCCGAGCTGCCCATCGCCGAGCGCCACGGCCTGGCGGCGGCGCTGTCCCGCCGGGGCCCCGACGGCGCGATGCTGCACCAGGACGTCGCGGTGCGGGTGGCCGCGCTCCTGAGCTTCTACCTCAGCGAGGACTACGCCGCGCTGCGGGAGGCGCTGGGGGAGCCGGCGGGCGAGGAGTAGTCACCCCCACCAGCTCGTCAGCAGCACCGCCAGGGCCGCCGCCGCGCACACCGCGATGGCCGCGACCGCGCGGGTGGCCGCCGCGCTGCCGGAGCTGCGGCGCAGCAGGCGCGCGTTGTCCAGGATGACCCGGCCGTCCAGCGGACCGAGGGGCAGCAGGTTCAGGAGCGACCAGAGCAGGTTGACCTGCACGAGGTACCACAGCGTCTGCCGCCCCAGGGGCACCGCGCCCACCGCGTCCCGCCCCAGCGCGCCGACGATGAAGGCCGCCAGCCCCAGGGCGATGCCGAAGGCCGGGCCCGCGCTGGCGATGGCGATGTGCCGGGCCGGGGAGGCCGGGTTGGCGTGCTGGGTGATGCCGCCCAGCGCGTTGAGGGTGATGGCCACCCCGGGCAGGCCCATGCCCCGGGCGACCCAGGCGTGCCCCAGCTCGTGGACCAGCGCGGAGAACAGCACCACGCCCCCCAACACGGCGGCCTCCAGCCCCGCGAGGACCCCGGAGCCCGCGCTGCCCAGGACCAGCAGCAGCACGGTCATCCACGCCGAGCGCTCGATGGAGACGGGGATTCCGAAGAGGACCAGCTTCACGGCGCGCCTCGCGAAGGGGGGCACGCTCAATGTAACGACCCCGGGCGGGGGTCAGGCGCTCGGGCCCGTGGGGGCAGGGTCCAGGAGGGACCAGGTGAAGCGCCCGGCGCCGCGCGCGGTGACCTGGGGGCGGGGGCGCGGCGACACCGCGGAGCCTCGGGCGAGCAGCAGGTCCACCACGTCGTCGCAGCGGGCGCGCTCGGCCAGCTCCAGGGGGGTGAGGCCGTTGGTGTCGGGGGGGTCGAGCTGGGCCCCGGCGTCCAGCAGCGCGGCGACCACCCGGACGTGGCCGCGCCGCGCGGCGTGGTGCAGGGCGGTGCGCCCCCGCAGGTCGCAGGCGTCGATCGGCACGCCGAGGTCGATCAGGGCCTCGACCACCTCCAGGTGCCCGCGATCGGCGGGGATGTGGAGCCGCAGATCGTTCAGCACCATGCCCACGGAGCGGGCGTACCCGACCAGGGCGCTGACGAGGGGGGCGTGCCCGTCGGCGCCCGCGACGGCGATGGCCTCGGCCAGCTCGGCCGCACGGAAGCGGGTCGGGCCCATGGCCTGGAGCATCCAGATCGCGCTGTCGAGGTCGCCCTGCCGGGCCAGCCCCACCAGGACGGTGTCCCCGCGCATGTCCCGGGAGGCGTGGGAGACCCCGCACTCCAGCGCGGCCTGGAGCAGCTTGGGGTCCCGCAGCGCGGCGATGTGGTGGAGGATGCGGGCGTCCTCGATCCCGAACAGGGTCTCCCCGGCGGCCAGCAGCAGGTTGCGCAGGGCGACCGCGTTCCCGGAGAGCAGGCAGGCCTCCAGCGCCTCGGTGGTGTCGCTGTAGCGGGTGCGGAACGGCCAGCGCAGCGCGGGGTGGAACAGGGGTCCGCCCGGGGAGATGCGCGGCTCCAGCTCGGCCGCGCCCAGGGGAGCCCCGCACTCCTCGCAGCTCGGCACGCGCACCTTGACGGGGACGTTGGGATCGAGGTGGGGGAGGATGGCGGCGAGGGGGGCGAGCACCCCCGATCCCCACGGGCTATCGTGGAGTTCAACGATGACGCTCGGGTGGGTGCACGGCTCGGGCGACACGGGACCTCCGCAGCTGTACGTTTCATAGCACTGCATTCCCCCGGGGGAAAGTCCTCGCTTTCCCCCATTCCCCCGGGGGGGCCTCAGCCGGTGTGGGATACCGATGCTGCGGGCAGGCGAACCGTGAATCGCGCTCCTTCCCCCGGGGTGGAGTGGGCGTCGACCACGCCCCCGTGGGCCTCGACCACCGCCCGGGTCATCGCCAGCCCCAGGCCGGTGCCGCCCTCCCGCTTCCGGGTGGTGAAGAAGCGCTCGAACACCCGGGCCAGAGCCTCGGGCTCGATGCCGGGCCCGTCGTCCGTGACTTCGATGAACACGGCATCATCGCGCCTTGAAGCGCGGACCTCCACCGCGCTCCGGGCGAAGGACAGGGCGTTGGCCAGCAGGTTGCGCAGCGCCGTCTCGAGCTGGCTGGGGGCGCCGTCGACCTCCAGCGGCCCGTTCCCCCGGTGGAGGGTGACGGTGGGGCCGCCCTCCGGCGGGGCCATCGCGTCGATCAGCCCGGCGGTCAGCGCCCCCAGGTCCACCCGGGCCACGCTGTGCTCGGCGAGCCCGGCCTCGGCGCGGGTCAGCTCCAGCAGCTCGGTGACCACGTCGTCCAGGCGCTGGCTGCTGCGGCGCAGCACCCGGGCGAGGCGCCGCGCGCGGTCGGGCTCGACGGTCTCCGCGGCCTCCATCGACTCGGCGGCGGCCCGGATCGCGGCGACCGGGTTCTTGATCTCGTGGGCGAGGTCCTCCACGAAGCCCTCGTAGGCGGCGTTCCGGTCCCGCAGCGCCCCGAGCAGCTCGTTGAAGGCGAGGGCCAGGTCGCCGACCTCGTCGTTCCGGTTCAGCATCACCGGGGCGGTGGAGACCACGGGGCGGGTCCGGGCCTGGACCTGCCGGCGCAGGGTCTCGATGGGGTGGACGATGCGCCAGGCCAGCCAGCCGCCGACCACCAGGGCCAGGGCGCCGCAGAACAGGGTGAGCCTGGCGAGCTGGTAGCGCACGTCGTACAGCGCGCGGATGGCCCGACGGCTGGACTCCTGGGCGTAGACGAGCTGGCGGCCCTGGGGCGTGTCGACCACCGCGGCGTGGTGGCACACCAGCAGCTTGCCCGCGGGGGAGGACTGGCAGCCGCCGTCCTGGCCGAAGCTCCGGGCGGCGGCGACCTCCATCCGGTCCGGGAGGGGCGGCAGGCTCGCGTCGAACTCGGCGAGGGTCGGCGCGCCGTCGGTCCCGAAAAAGAAGCGGCCGACGAGGTAGAGCACCGAGGCCCCGCGCTCGTGGTCCAGGTCGAGGGTGACCCGGTCCTCGGCGTCGAGCACCCGCAGGCGCACCGCGCCCCGTCGGGCGATGTCATCCAGCGCGCGGGGCGAGCCCTCTCCCTTGTGGAGCAGGACCGCCGCGCGCCGGGCGGCGTCCTCGGTCTCCCGGAGCATGCCCTGGCCGACCCGGGCGTCCGAGACGCTGGAGATCCAGACGAAGAGCTGGGGGGCGAGCCCCACCAGCGCGGTGATGCCCAGGGCCCGCCAGGCGAGGGAGCGCCACCGGAAGCGCCCGATCAACGTCCGCGATCCCGCCAGCGGTACCCGGCGCCGATCACCGTCTCGATGCCCTCGAAGCCGGCGTCGATGGCCTCGAACTTGCGGCGCAGGCGGCGCACGTAGGTGTCGATGATGCGCTCGGCCACCACCGAGTCGTCCCCCCGGGCCATCTCCATCAGCCGGTCCCGCGAGAACACCACCCCCGGGCGGCTGGTCAGGGCCTCCAGCAGGCGGAACTCGGTGACGGTGACCTGGACCGGGGCGTCGTGGAGGCGCACCTCCAGCCGGTCGGCGTCCAGGGTCAGCCCGTCCACGCTGCGGTGGGCGCTGGGCTCGGGTTGGGCGGCGAGCAGGGCCTGGCGGCGCAGCAGGGCGTGGACCCGGGCCAGCAGGATGCGCGTGTTGAAGGGCTTGGGCACATAGTCGTCGGCCCCCAGCTCCAGGCCCAGCGCCTCGTCGATCTCGTTGTCCCGGGAGGTCAGCAGGATGAGGGGCAGGGTGTCCCCGGCCTCGCGCAGCCGTCGGCACAGGGTGAAGCCGTCGATCCGGGGCATGTTGACGTCGCTGACCACCAGATCGGGGCGCTGGCGGCGGATGCGCTCCAGGCCGGCGGCGCCGTCCTCTGCGCAGTCGGTGCTGTGGCCGTGGTCCTCGAAGGCCAGGGCGAGCACGTCCAGCAGGTCGATGTCGTCGTCGATGAGCAGGATGCGGGCCATACCCGCAAGGCTATCCCATCTCCGGCGGGTGCGGCCGCTCCGGGCCGGGCGTGGGGCGGCGGCCGACCACGCTCACCACCGTGGGGGTGAAGATGACCGCCCCGGGGGTCGCGACCAGTGAAGCCCAGGCCGCCACGAAGTCAGCGCGCTCCTGGGCGCTCAGCAGCCCGGACTCGGTGAGGGTGTCGAGGTGCTGGAACAGGAAGCGCTCGATCCAGCGCCAGGCGGGGCTGCCCGGGGGGCCCGCCAGGGAGCAGGGGTCGACCTCGGCCAGCTCCAGCCCGGCCTCCACGAAGTGCTGGGGGAGCCGGCCGGCGATGAAGAGGTCGCCCCCCCGGTCGGCGTAGAGCTGGCGGTAGGCCAGGATGACCCGCTGGATCGCGGGGTGCTCGGGGTAGGCGCGGCAGGGGTCGTGGATGTAGTCGATGACCAGCAGCAGCCCGCCGGGGCGCAGGGCCTCGGTGAGGTGGGCCAGGGTGGCCTCGGGCTCGCCCAGGAAGGAGAACACCCAACGGGAGATGATGAGGTCGTAGGGGCCGCCCAGGGGCACCTCCCGCAGGTCCCCCTCCAGCACCATGACGTTGGGGTGCTCGGTGGCCGCGGAGCGCGCGGCGACCGCGCTGGGGGCGTCCAGCTCGACGCCGACCACCCGCCCGCTCTCGCCGACCACCCGGGCGAGGTCGGGGAGCATGGTGCCGACCCCGCAGCCAGCGTCCAGGACGTGGTCTCCGGGGCGGAGGTGGAGGCGGCTCAAGGTGTCCAGCAGGTGCGGTCGCCACAGGCGGTGCTGCTCGCGCAGCCGACGCCACTCCGCCTCGGAGCTGCCGAGCATGTATCCGTCGAGATCCGGCATTGCGCGAACTCTCCCATTGGCGCGTGGCGATCCTAACGCCATCGGGTGACGGCCGTCGTCCAGGATCCGTCCGCGTCGGCTTCGCGGCGCAGCCCCGCAGCGGGTACACTGCTCGACGCAGAACATCCAGGCGACGGCATGCTCATCCCGGTCCTCCTCAGCCTCCCGACCGCGACCGCGGCGCCCTTCTACACCGCCGAGATCGACGCGGATCCGGCCGTGGTGCTGGTCGCGTGGCAGTCCGCGATGGACGCGCGGGGCCTGTCCACCCGGCCCAGCCTGGGCACGCTGCTGGCCGAGGACCACCCCGCGCTGCCCCTGGACACCAGCCTCCAGTTCTCCGGTCGCACCGCCCTGGGCTTCAAGGAGATCGTCGTCAACGGCGATCTGCGCGTCCAGCGGCTGGAGGGCGGGCGCACGGCGCTGGAGATCGAGTACGTCGTCGGCCCCACCCCCCGCGACGAGGCCGGCTGGCCGCGCCTCACCGACGCGCTGGCCAAGGACGCCGGCGCTCACCTGGGCGGGGCTGCGCCGACGCCGCCCCAGCAGGATCCGCTGCTCGCCGACCCCAAGCGCTGCGGCCCCCGCGTCCAGGCCTTCGACACCTCGCCCTTCCCCGGCGGGGAGTCCGTGCTGGTGGGGGCGCTGGCCTACGCGCCCCCGCCCTGCCACCGCCCGCTGGTCGCCGCGCTCGTGGACACCGAGGCCGGCAAGGCGGCGGTGACCGACTGGCTGCTCGCCGGCTACGCCGCCGCGCCTGACGCCCAGAAGTCCGACTGGCTGCCCCTCGTGTTCCAGGTCCCCGAGCCGGACGCCCGCCTGGAAGAGCTGATCGCCCAGGAGGAGGCCCGCCTGGCCGGGGCGCCCCCGTGAGCGGCGACCCCCTCACCGACAGCCAACTCCTCCTGCTCGCCCTGCCCCTCGTCGCGCTGGATGTGCTCCTGCGGGTCGTCGCCCTGGTGCAGCTCTACCGGGCCGAGCGGGTGCGGTGGGACAGCAAGCCGCTGTGGGCCGCCCTCATCCTGCTGGTGAGCACCTTCGGCTGGCTGGCCTGGTTCATCGTCGGTCGGCCCTCGGACCCCGCGTGAGCGTCCTGGCCCTGCGGGGGGTCTCCCACCGCTTCGGGGACGTCGAGGTGCTGCGGTCCCTGGACCTCGTCATCGAGGGCCCCGGCGTGTTCGGCTTCCTGGGGGTCAACGGCTCGGGCAAGTCCACCACGATGCGCCTGGTCAACGGCTTCCTGAAGCTCCAGGCCGGGACCATCGAGGTGCTGGGCCAGCCCGCCGGACCCCGGGTGGACCGCGCCCGGGTGGGCTACCTGCCCCAGGCCCCCGCCTTCCACCCCTGGATGAAGGCCCGGGAGTGGATGGCCTTCACGGGCGCGGTGTGCGGGCTGTCCAAGGCCGAGACCCGCGCCCGGGGCGACGCGCTGCTGGAGCGGCTGGGCCTGGCCGACGCCGCCGAGCGCCGCATCGGGGGCTTCTCCGGGGGCATGAAGCAGCGGCTGGGGCTGGCCCAGGCGCTCCTGCCCGACCCCGCCCTGCTGCTGCTGGACGAGCCGGTCTCCGCCCTCGATCCGGTCGGTCGGAAGGAGCTGCTGGAGCTGATCCAGGACCTGGGGCGGCGGGTGACCGTGTTCATGTCCACGCACATCCTCGCGGACGTCGAGCGGGTCTGCGACCGGGTGGCCATCCTGCACCAGGGGCGGGTGCTGGTGAACGAGCCCACCAGCGACATCCTGGCCCGCTACGTCTACCCGGTGCTGGAGATGAAGGTGGACGGCCCCACCGAGCCCCTGGTGGCCGCGCTGCGCGCCCGGCCCTGGGTCCAGGAGGTCGAGCAGGAGGCCGGCGGGGCCCTGCGCATCGCGGTGACGGAGCTGGGGGTGGCCCAGCGGGCTGTCGCAGGAATTGTCGCAGATAATGACGTCGGTCTTGTATCACTCCACGCCCGGGCCCCGGACCTGGAGGCCGTCTTCCTGGCCATCATCGGCGCGGGTGACGCATGAAGGGCCTCCTCCCCATGCTTCAGATGGAGGCCCTCGGTCAGCTCCGCACCTGGCGTGCGCTGGTCACCCTCGCGGTGTTCGTCTTCGTGGGGCTGGGCTCGCCCATGGTCGCGAAGCTCACGCCCATGCTGCTGGCGGCGCTCCCCCAGGACCAGCTCCAGGGCTTCGAGCTGCTGATGCTGCGCGAGCCCGACATGATCGACGCACTGGGGCAGTTCCTCAAGAACTTCAACATGGTGCCCCTGCTGGTCGTGCTCGGGGGCATGGGCACCATCGCCGGGGAGCGGGCCTCGGGGGTCGCGCCGATGATCCTGTCCAAGCCGGTGTCCCGGGCGGCGGTGGTCGTGGCCAGGTTCCTCGCCCCGGCGGCGGTGCTGACGGCGGGCACCGCGCTGGCCTTCGGGGGCTTCGCCCTCTACGGGAGCGTGCTGTTCGGGCCGCTGGACATGGCCGGCTTCGCTGCGGTGAACGGGCTGCTGCTGATGCAGCTCCTCTTCTTCCAGGCGCTCATCGTCGCGGCCAGCGCCACCACCCGCAGCGCTGGCGTGGCCGCCGGGCTGGGCATGGCGGGCTGGATCGCGGTGAGCGCGGTGGGGGCCTCCCCGACCCTGGCCCGGTTCACCCCCGCGGGTTTGGGGGTGGGCGCGGCGGACCTCGCCTTCGGGCGGGAGCCGGTGGGCCTGGGGCTCTGCGCGGCGCTCTCCGCGCTCTGGATCGTCGGGCTGCTCGCCGCGGGCGTGGCCGTCCTCCGCCGCCAGGAGATCTGATGCTCCTGCTGCTGCTCGCCGCCTGCGGGGCCCCCGAGCGTCTGGGCCCGGGCGACGCCGGGGTCCGCTACACCCTCTACGAGACGCTCCGCGACGAGGTCGCCGGGCAGGCGCGCCTGCTCAGGACCGACGACGGCTGGTCGGAGTGGATCGAGCTGGACGTCGACGGCGCGCCGGGCGCCTCCCGGGAGGCCACGCTGCGGGTGGACGAGGGCGGGGTGCGCGCGCTGGACGCGGTGCATCGCCGGGGGCGGGCCTGGACGCAGACGGGGCTCGCCTGGAGCGCCGCCGGCTTCGCGGTGACCCACCGCAGGGGCCTCGCCCTGCGCCACGTCGCCGCCGAGGGCCCGCGCGGCGCGGTGGTCGAGGGCGGCGACATCGGGGAGGGGCCCGGCTTCGGCGGGGGGCTCGCGCTGTGGGCCTGGCTGGCGTCCTCCCGTCAGGTCGGTGAGATCGAGGCTTTCGACCCCTACCTCAGCGCCACTGTGCCGCTCTCGGTCGAGGTCCGGGAGCGCCGGGGCCTCGTGTCGACCGAGGGCCTCGTCTCGGCCCGGCGGCTGTTCGTGCGCACCGCCGCAGAGGGCCACACCCTGTGGGTCGCCGAGGCGGACGACGCCCTGCTCGCGGTCGATCATGTCGCCGGCCGGCAGGCGATCCGCGACGACATCACCCTGCCGGTCACTGTCGCGCGCCCGCAGCCCCCCGGGGTGGTGGAGCGCCCGCTGCGCGTCGAGCGCGACGGCGTCACGCTGGCGGGCGTCGTCGACACCCCCCGGGAGGTCGACGGGCCGCCGCCGCGGGTGGTGCTTATCCACGGCTCCGGGCCCGGGGACCGGGACGGCAACTTCGGCGCCCTCCACACCTGGCTGTTCCGGGAGCTGGGTCTCCGCCTGGCCCAGGCCGGCTTCGCGGTGGCCCGCTACGACAAGCGCGGGGTGGGGGAGAGCACCCCCACCGTCGACGACCTGCCCGTGACGCTCCAGGACCTCACCGGCGACGTCGCCGCGGTCCAGGACGCGGTCGGGGGCGGCTGCCACTTCCTGGTGGGGCACAGCGAGGGCGGCATGATCGCGCCGCTGCGGGCCTCCCAGGATCCCCGGGTCAAGGGGGTGGTCATGCTGGGCGGCCCCGCCGCGGCCCTGGACCGCATCCTGCTCGACCAGCTCCGGCTCATCCTGGCGGCCCACGGCCTCCCGGCGTCCTTCATCGAGGAGGCCGCCCGGTCCCAGCAGGCCATGCTGCGCAGCGTCGCGGCCGGCCGGGAGCGGGACCTGGGGGCGATGCCGCTGGGGGGCAAGCGGTCCACCGACTGGCTGCGAAGCCACATGAACCACGACCCCGCCGAGACCCTGCGGCAGCTCGACGTGCCCGTGCTCGCCCTCTACGCTGCGGAGGATCTCCAGGTTCCTCCAGAGCAGGCGGACGTCGCCCGCGCCCTGCTCGCCGACAACCCCCAGGCCGAGGTGCGGGTCGTGCCCGGCGTCGACCACCTGCTCATGCCCGTGGAGAAGTGGCCGGGGATGGGGATCTACGCCGACCCCGACCGCGCCGTCTCCGAGGGGGTGCTCGACGCGGTGGTCGCGTGGCTGTCCCGGCAACCCTGTTGAGCTCGGACGATCTCCGGACGACCGGGCGCGCCCGATCCGGTTAGATCTGAAGAACTCCCCGAGGGCTCCGTATGGCCAGCTATCGCACCCGGTGCGAAGAACCCTTCGAGTTCGTCAGGCTCCACCAGGAACCCTCCCCCCGCCTCTGCCCCCCCGACTTCCGGGGGCGGCTGATGATCGACAACATCCATGACGGCGACGTCATCCCCGAGGAGTTCCTGCTCGACGCCCGGGGCCGCCCCATCCCCGAGGGCGCCTGGATGCAGTGCTACGAGGCCGAGCGGGACTGGGGCGCCGACCTGCTCGCGCGGGAGTTCTCGCTCGCGCTGGGGCTGGAGGGCTACTTCCGGGTCAACATCGCGCGGGTCCTGATGGACTTCGGGCGCTTCCCCGGCATGACCCGTCCGCCGGTGGACCACCTCAAGCGCTTCGCCATCAACTACCCCTTCTCCGAGCTGCTCTCCTACGACCAGAAGCGCCACGTCCTGGAGGGCTACTACGACCGCATCTCGGCGGCCTTCGACGCGTCGGTGCGCGGCCAGCTCATCAAGATCTCCATCCACACCTACGACCGCCTGAACGCCAGCGGCACGGTGCGCCCCCAGATCAGCCTCGTCACCCGGGCGAACAGCTACCAGACCGACTCGCGCATGCCCTTCGGCGTCTTCGACGAGCTGTACCCCGACGTGCTCGGCGAGTTCACCTGCAACCGCGTGCTGCGCGACCGCATCTCCCTCACCTTGGAGAAGGCCGGCCTGCCGGTGGCCCACAACTACCCCTACCTGCTGCCCGAAGGCAGCATCGAGGTCCGGGCGCAGGTCTGGTTCTTCTTCGACTTCCTGCGGCAGAACTTCGAGCGGGCGAACCCCGAGACCCGCGGCGCCCCGGCCTTCGAGATGGTCTGGAACATGCTGATGGACACGAACCTCCGGAACTCGGAGAGCGAGGTCCTGCGCAGCTACCTGCACATGTACCGGCGCGCCCCGGCGGGCCGGGAGCGGGAGTTCCGCGAGGCGCTCCAGGCCTACGAGCAGGTGCGGCGCTTCCTGAACCTGGACGGTGGGCGCATCGTCGAGCTGTACCGCCGCTCCTTGGACCGCCCCAGCACCCTGGGCATCGAGGTCCGCAAGGATCTGGTCTGGGAGTTCGACGCCCAGGGCCGCCCCATCCGCGCCCGCCCCAAGCGCATCCGCAACATCGCCCGCACCCTGGCCGACGCGGTCTCCCATTACCTCACCGAGGACCGGCCTCAGGAGCACGCCCGCGACCCCTCGGTCGAGCCCCGCGACGCCTGGTACCACGACCGAGCGCCCGCCGACCTGTAGGGCATGCACCCCGATCTCCAGGATGTGAGCGTGGTGGTCCCTGCCCACAACGCGGCGGACACCATCGAGGCGGCGGTGCAGTCCGCCGTGGCCCAGGGGGGCGGGGTCGAGGTCATCGTCGTCGACGACGGCTCTGTGGATGATACGGCCCGACAGGCGGCCCGGGTGGGCGCGAGGCTGATCCGACAGGAGAACGGAGGGGTCGCCTCAGCGCTGAACGCGGGCGTGCGCGAGTCCACGCGGCGGTTCGTGACCTTCCTGGACGCCGACGACGTCCTGGCGGAGGGCAGCCTGGCGGCGCGCAGGCGCGCGGTCTCGGCGGCGGCATCTCCGGCGGTCGTCGGCGTGCCGGCCGGCCTGCTGTACGAGCAGCACACCGGTCCCGTCGAGCCGGACGTGCTCGCGTCGTGTCCGCTCGAGCTGTCCCTGGACTTCTACCGCTCCGGCGGGTTCTTCCCCACCGCCTACTGGCTCATGCTCGTCGATCGGCGACGGTTCCGGTTCAGGCAGCCGTGGTTCAAGCCGCAGCTCAAGGTGGCCTGCGACTACGAGTTCTACCTGTCGGTGCTCGATCGATGGACGGTACCGGTGGTGCAGGTGCCGACGGTGTTTCGGCGGATCCACCCGCGCAACCTCTCGGTGTCGATCGAGGGGGGCTACGCGCTGAGGGACCGGGCTGTCTCAGAGGTTCGGGGGGTCGCGCGCACGTTCGGGGTGGCGCTGCCGGAGCGGCTCGTGCCCTGGGAGACGCGCTGGCACAGGACCGCGCTGGAGCGGTGGTTCGGCCGCTGAGCGGCGTTCACCTCATTTTCAAACGATCGCCGCAGACGTTTCAGGCTGCCGCCCCGAGGCGTTCAACCCGCCTCGGTACCTTGCTCTCGTCCCCAACGGACGATCCCAAGCAAGGAGGCATTCATGAAAGCGATCCAGTCCCTGTTCAACCTGATCGGCGGCCACATCCTCCCCGAGGAGGACGACGGGCCCGCCACCCGCGTCCGGCTCATCCTGCTCGCGGGGCTGGCCACCACCGTGTTCGCGGCGATCTACGGCATCGCGGCGGGCAGCACCGACCTGACCCTGGCCTTCTCGAACATCTACAAGCTGCCGATGGTCATCCTGCTCTCCTCACTGTGCGCGGTGCCGGCGGGGCTGCTGACCTGGAAGCTCCTGGGCGCGAAGCAGCGGGCCACCGACATCCTGATGGGGCAGGCCGCCGGCAACTTCACCGGGACCCTGGTGATGGCGGCGCTCTCGCCCATCGTGGCGCTGTACTACCACACCAGCGGCTACCTGGGCGGCACCCTGGCGCTGGGCACCTGCTACCTGGGCCTGGGCGTGGGCCTGCTCATCCTGGTGCGCGCGGTCCTGCGGCGCGCCCCCGAGGGCCTCTCCCGATACGAGATCGGCCTGCCGACGGCGGTCCTGATCGCCGTGCAGCTCGCCGCGATGGTGCAGTTCATCTACATCGCGTCCCCCATCCTGCCCGAGCTGACCGTGTTCGATGGCGGCATGGACGCCATCGTGGCGCAGTGAGGAGGCCCCATGTCCCCCCTCGTGCTGATCACGCTCATCGGCGCGGCCCTCGCCGCGCCCGCCCCCCGCGTCCTGGGGGCCGCCCACCACGGCGAGCGGGTCGGAGAGGACCTGGAGTGGACCACCACTGTGGTGCTCGCCGAGCCCTCCGACGGTCGCCTGGAGCTGGCCCTCCCGTTGCCCGAGCGGGTCACCTGGGTCCCGGTCGAGGGCATCTCCCCGGTCCTCGACCTCCAGGGGCAGGTGGTGGCGGTGGACCTGCTCATCCCGCACAAACGGTTCAGCCTGAAGGTGCACGAGCGCAGCGACGCGCACACCATCGCGCCGCCGCTGCTGGACACCGACGCGGTGCAGCGGGTGACCCTGTCCGGGGCCTGGTTCCAGGCCGACCCGGTCCTGGGTCTCCAGAAGCACCTGGCCTACCAGGCCCACCCCGACATCGAGGGCGCCCAGCGCCGCGCCATCGACCGCATGATGAACGGCTCACGGTCGGGGCTGGAGGACCAGCCTCTGTATCTGATGGCCGACGCTCGGGTGCGCACCGCGGGCGCGCTCCGGGGCGAGCTGCGCCCGGCGGGGGCCCGCAGCCAGGCGGTGGCCATCGCCACGGCCGGCACCTTCGCGGTGGTCCTGGCGCTGCTGTTCGGCCTGGCGCGTGTGCTGGAGCGGGTGGCGCGGCGGGAGAAGGTTGACGCCTACATCCGCAGCGAGCTGGGGTAGGCGTGGGCTCAGTCGCTGCGGCGGTCCCGCACCACCGCCCGGGTGCGGCGCACCAGCCAGTCGATGTTGGCGCGCTCCCAGGCGCAGGCGTCCTCGTAGCGGGGGTGGCGCTGCTCCCGCTCACAGAACTCCGGGGGGTGGACGAGGCGGCGCCCCGAGGGGCCCGCGCGGGGGGGGACCTCCACATGGAGCAGCTCGTGGAACAGCACGAAGCCCACGAACCAGACCGGGACGCGGGGGTCGTCCAGGCTGGGGTGGACCCGGATGACGGGTGGGGCGCCGGAGCAGGAGCCCAGCCGCAGGCTGCGGCGGGGCGGGACGGTCGGCCAGCGCCCCCAGCCCACCACGATGCCCTGGTGCCGGCCGTGGGCGCCCTCGAAGAAGGTGTCGTTGACGTGATCGTAGAGGGGCATCAGGTCGTGGACGTGGCCCGAGCTGACCAGGCGCCTGGGGGCCGGCGGGGGCAGGGGGCCCTGGGCCTCGAAGCGGGCCCGGAGGCGGGTCCAGGCTGAAGCATCGCGATGCATCACGACGGCGACGATGTCTTCAGGGGACGCGAGCACCCGGTGATGCACCGATACATCCAGCTTCTGGCCGCGCCGTCGCCAGGACAGCACCCGCCGCCGGTTCGCGTTGATGGTCAGCAGGCAGCGGTCGGCGTCCCGGTTGGCCGCAAGCAGCAGGCGGCCCAGGAGCCGCGCCTGGGGGAGCCGCTCGGGGGAGACGGGCACTGCGCCGCGGAAGCGCAGCTCCAGCCCGGGAACCGGGGGCGTGGAGGAGTGCCGCGGGCCGCCGCTGCGGGCGTTGAACAGGGAGAGCTGCCCGTCCTTCATCGGCGTCGCCTCCGGCTGAGGGCCAGGACGAGGCCGAGGGCGAACCAGGGCGAGGCCCCGGGGTGAGCGCAGCCGCCGCAGGCCGGCTTGCCGCCGTCGCCGCTCCCCGGGCCGACGCCGGTGTCGTCGGCGCCGATGCCGGTGTCGTCGGTCCCCGTGCCGGGGCCGTCGCTGCCGTCGCAGTCGCTGTCGACGCCGTCGTCGGGGGTGTCTGTCGCACCTGGGTGTATCAGGGGATCCAGGTCGTCGCAGTCGTCGCCGCCGGCCTCCGTGGCGCCGTGCCCGTCGACGTCCTGGTCGTCGTCGTTGCCGTCGCAGTCCTCGTCCAGGCCGTTGTACCAGACCTCGGTCGCGCCCGGGTTCACCGCCGCCGCGTCGTCGTCGCAGTCCTCCCCGCCGGCCTCGACCGCGTCCCAGCCGTCCTCGTCCACGTCGACCAGGTCCACGCCGTCGCAGTCCTGGTCAATGCCGTCGTAGGGCTGCTCGGGGGCCTCGGGGTGGACGTCCGGGTCGGTGTCGTCGCAGTCCTCGGTGGCCAGCCAGCCGTCCTCGTCCTCATCGGTGAACAGCCGGACGTCGACGTAGGGGCCGCC
Organism: Alphaproteobacteria bacterium; assembly: GCA_020632795.1. Classification (GTDB taxonomy): domain Bacteria; phylum Myxococcota_A; class UBA796; order UBA796; family CAJQPC01; genus JACKEV01. The sequence goes on along the minus strand of JACKEV010000010.1, from coordinate 448,470 downwards.
GTAGGCGCCGATGTCGGAGCGGGAGCCGTCCCAGTCGCTGATGGAGGGGTCCCCGGCGTCCACGAGGGGGCTCTCTGTCGCAAGAAACCATGTATCGCGGTCGCAGCCGCCGCTCCAGCGGACCTCGAAGCCCGGATCCACCGCCAGGTTGTTCGACCCGGCCTGCCCGGCGAGGTTGCTGTCCAGGTTGTCGAGGTTGTTGTAGAGGTCGTTGTAGTCCAGGGCCACGGTGGGGCTGCTGGAGGACTCGACCGCCGTGCCCTGGGGGTGCTCCATCACCAGGTTGTTGACGAAGCGCCCCGCGGTGTCGCGGAAGAACATCGCCTGCCCGCCGGTGTCGGCGCTGTTGGACAGGAAGTCGTTGTTCACGACCTCGGCGTCGGCGCTGTTCCACAGCAGCAGGCCGCCACCGCGCACCTCGGCGTGGTTCTCGGCGAACACGTTGTTGGCCCACAGCGAAGATGTATCACCGGACTCGTAGGCCAGGGCGCCGCCCCCGTAGGACTGGCTGTCGCCTGTAGCAGAATTGTCGCAGAAGATGTTGTTGTGCACGGCGACGATGTCGACGCCGAAGGTCATCATGCCGCCGCCCAGGGCGGCCTCGTTGCTGGTGAAGCGGGTGCTGTTGATCTCCAGGTGCTCCCCGCCGTAGGCGTAGATGCCCCCACCCCGCTGGGTGGACACGTTGCCGTCGAAGGCGCTGTCCTCGACGTGCAGGTGGGCACCCGCCTCGCTGGGGCGCCAGCGGATGCCGGAGCCGTTCCCCGAGACGTTGCCGACGAACTCGGAGCGCTGGATCAGGATGCGCCCGGCGGTGCTGGCGTAGATCGCGCCGCCCGAGCCCGCCGCGTTGCCCTCCAGGGTGAGGTCGTCCAACTCCAGCGTCCCGGAGGAGGCGTGGATGGCGCCGCCGTAGTCGGTGGCCTGGTTCTCCAGGAACGTGCTGCCGGAGATGGTGACCTGGCCGCCGGTGTCGCCCGCGACGAGGACGGCGCCGCCGTAGGCCTGCCCGCCGCCCGAGCTGTCCAGCGCGGCGTTCGCCTCGAACCAGCTCCGGGAGATGGCCGCGTCGCTGTCCCAGATGGCCAGCGCGCCGCCGTACAGCCCGTTGGTGGTGTTTTCGGTGTAGGCGCTGTCCTCGTCGAAGAGCGCGCCGGCGTTGACGGAGACGGCCCCGCCGAAGTCGGCGGCGTTCTCGTCGAAGATGGTCGTGTCCAGGGTGAGCGTGCCCAGCTCGGCGCGGATGGCACCTCCGCGGGCCTGGGCGTCGACGGGGTGGGCGGTGTTCTGGGAGAAGCTGGCCCGGGTGAAGGTGGCCTCGCAGTCGTAGAGGTAGACCGCGCCGCCCTTCTGGGCGACCCCCGAGGAGAAGCTGGTGTCGGTGACGGTGACGTCGGCCAGGAAGGCGGCGACGTGCCCGCCGTCTCCGGTCCCGACGTCCGCGTCCGCGAAGCTGCTGTCCGCGATGGTCAGCGCGCCCTCGTACAGGTAGATGCCGCCGCCGGAGCGGTCCCCCGAGGCGCCGCCCACCGCCACGCGGGTCAGGGTGAGGTCCGCGTCGCTGGCGCTGACGCCGCGCTCGCCGGCCGCGGTGACGGTGAGGTCCTGGAGCACCACGGTGGCCTCGGCGATGACGACCACCACGTCGGTGGAGGTCAGCACCGTGCCGGCCCCCGCCCCGATCAGGGTCAGGTCCTTGCCGATGTCCACACGCTCCTCGAAGGTGCCCGCCTCGATGCGCAGCTCGTCCCCGTCCGACGCCGCGTCCACCGCCTCCTGGACGGTGGCGTGATCGCCGGAAGGCCCGACCGTCAGGGTGGCGGCGAGGGCCGGGGGGGCGAGCAGGAGCGTGAGCAGCACGTTCATCCTCCGGGGGCCTCCAGGATAGGACACGCGGGCGAAGTCTGCACCCCGGGTCGGCGGCTGGCCGCAACGATCCTCGGGGGTAGGGGATAATGGGATCGTGGGTCCCGCCCCCCAGCAGGAGGTTCGATGCCCGTCTTCGAGAAGCGCACGGTGATGCCCGTCCCGCCCCAGGAGCTGTACAACTGGCACGCCCGGGAGGGGGCGTTCGAGCGTCTGATCCCGCCCTGGGAGAGCGTGGACGTCGAGGACCGGCGCGGCTCCATCACCGACGGCAGCCGCCTGATCATGCGCAACCGGGTGGGGCCGTTCAAGATGCGCTGGGTGGCCGACCACCGCGAGCACGTCGAGGGGGAGCAGTTCCAGGATGTCCAGACCGAGGGCCCGTTCTCGAGCTGGGTGCACACCCACCGCTTCCTGCCCCACGAGTCGGGGCCGAACACCTCGGTGCTGCACGACCACATCGAGTACGAGCTGCCCCTGGGCGCGGCCGGCGATCTGGTCGCCGGGGGGCGGGTCCGCCGCCGGCTGGAGATGATGTTCGCGTTCCGCCATCGGCGCACCCGCTGGGATCTGGAGCGGCACGCCCGCTTCGCCGATCAGCCGCGCCGCGTCGTCGCGGTGACCGGGGCCTCGGGGCTGGTGGGCACGGCGCTGTGCGCCTTCCTGACCACAGGCGGTCATTCGGTGCGCCGGCTGGTGCGCCGGCCGCCCGCCGGGCCCCACGAGGTGCGCTGGGATGTGAAGGCCGGCGACGTCGACCTGGCCGCGCTGGAGGGGGTGGACGCCGTCGTGCACCTGGCCGGGGAGAACGTCGGCGGCGGCCGATGGACCGAGGCCCGCCGGCGCAGCATCCTGGAGAGCCGTGAGAAGGGCACCGGGCTCATCGCCCGGGCGGCGGCGCAGCTCCAGTCCCCGCCTCGGGTGCTGGTGTGCGCCTCGGCGGTGGGCATCTACGGCGACACCGGCGACACCCTCGTCGACGAGGACGGGCCCCACGGCGACGACTTCCTGGCGCAGGTCTGCGAGGCCTGGGAGGCCGCCGCTGAGCCGGCCCGCGCGGCCGGCATCCGCACCGCCCACGCCCGCATCGGCGTGGTGCTCTCCGCTCAGGGCGGGGCGCTGGAGAAGATGCTGCCGCCCTTCTCGATGGGGGTGGGGGGGCCCATCGGCACCGGCCGGCAGTACATGAGCTGGGTGTCCCTGGACGACACCGTCGACGCGCTCCACCTGCTGCTCCAGGACGACGCGCTCTCCGGCCCCTTCAACGTGGTGGCCCCGGAGCCGGTCACCAGCGCCGGGTTCGCCCACGAGATGGGCGCGGTGCTCAACCGCCCGGCCGTGCTGCCGCTGCCCGGCGTGGCGGTGCGTACGCTGTTCGGGGAGATGGGGGAGACCGTGTTGCTTCAGGGCCAGCGGGTGGACAACCGGCGGCTGCGCGAGCTGGGCTACCGCTACCGCTTCAGGTCCCTGGAGGCCACGCTGCGCAACGAGCTGGGCCTGCTGAGCGACCACGAGGACGGATGATCAGCGCGCTGACCGTGCTGGCGGCCTGCGGCAGCCCGGCGCCTCCGCCCCCGCTGCTGCTGGCCCGCCACCCCGAGCGGGTCGTCGAGGTGACGCTGCCGGAGAGCAGCCGGCCGGAGGGGCGCCCCGCCCCCTCGGACATCCCGCTCGCCGGGGTGTTCGGGCGCGCCGATCACGGCGAGACGGTGGAGTACGTCCATCCGTTGCCCCTGTCCCAGGTGTTCCGCGGACACACCAGCAGTCGAAAGCCCCCAGGCATCGACCTCATCGACGAGCACGGCGCTGCGATCCCCTACGCGCTGGCCCCGCCGGGGCAGGGGGCTGCGGGGACCTGGGGCATCGAGGGCGAGCGCCTGGTGGTGCGCCGGGCCCCGGATGACCCCGAGCCGACCCCCGGGGCGCTGCACCTGCGGGCCCCCGAGGCCGCCGACCGGGAGAACGCCATGAACCCGGCTCACGCCGGCTTGAGCGGCACCGACTTCCTGTTCCAGGCCACCGGGGACGACAGTCGCAGCGCCTTCGGCGTGGTGCTGCCCGCGCCCGCCCAGGTGACCTGGGCCGTCGACGCCCCCGAGGGGGCCGTGCTGGACCTCAAGGCCGAGCTGCAGCTCCCCCCGGTCCTGGAGCGGGCCCGCTCCGACGGCGCGGACCTCATCGCGGAGTGGGTGGCGGGCGACGCGGTCACCGAACTGTGTGAGATGCACCTGGAGCCGGGGGGGGAGCCCCAGCCGCTGCGCTGCCCGCTGCCCGCCGGGGAGGGGCAGCTCCGTCTGCGCTCCGAGCCCGGGGCGGACCCCCTGCTGGACTACGTCGTGCTGGAGGAGCCCACCGTCTACGTGCCCCGGGCGACCCCCCGGCGGGTGGTGCTCCTCTTCGTGGACACCCTGCGCCCGGACCACCTCGGGGTGTATGGCTACGGCCGCCCCACCAGCCCGAACCTGGACGTGTGGGCCGAGGGCGCGACCGTGTTCGAGCAGGCCCGCAGCCCCGCCCCCTGGACCCTGCCCTCGGCCCGCGCGGCGCTGTCCGGCCGGCGCCCGGAGCGTTGGGATCCCGCACAGTCCCTGCCGGCGGCGCTGGCGCGGGCGGGGTTCCGGGGTGAGGCCCTGGTCAGCAACACCTTCCTGGCCCGACACTACGGCATGGGGGACGGCTGGTCTCAATACAGCTACAGCCTGCTGGCCTCCGGGGACGCCCAGGTCGACGACGCCATCGCCACCCTGGACCGAAACCCCGACCGCGACCTGCTGCTGATGGTCCACTTCATGGACGTGCACCTGCCCTACCGGGAGCCGGACGCGTGGCAGGGGCGGTTCGCGGGCGCGCCACCGCCGTCCCTGGAGCGTCCCTTCGGCCGCAACGAGCTATGGCGGGTGCCGGCGCGCGGCCCCCACGCCGCGTGGGCCCGGGAGTACGTGATGGGGCGCTACGATCAGTGCCTGAGCTACCTCGACCACCACCTGGGGCGGCTGCTCTCCAGGCTCGATGAAGACGACGTCGTCGTCCTGTTCTCCGATCACGGCGAGGAGTTCTGGGAGCACGGCCGGGCCGAGCACGGTCACGAGCTGTACGATGAGCTGCTGCGGGTGCCGCTGGTGGTCCAGGCCCCGGGGCTGCCCGCCGGGCGGGTGGCCGCGCCCGTGTCCCTGCTGGACCTCGCGCCCACCGTGCTGGAGCTGCTGGGGGTCGAGCCCGCGGCCCCGCCGGACGGCCGCTCCCTGGTGGCCCTGGCCCGTGGGGTGGCGGGTGAGGCCGAGCGGTTCGCGGCCCGCCCCCAGGCCTTCGGGCACACACTGTACCGCTCCGACGCCTGGGGGGTGCTGGTCGACGGGCACAAGTGGATCACCCGGGATGCCCGGCAGCGACTGTATGACCTCACCCAAGATCCCGACGAGCAGCGCGACTTCGCGGAGACCTCGGGGGACCTGGACCGCTACGCCGAGGCGCTCAGCGCCGCCCTGGAGCGCCCGGTGCGGTGGGCCTGGCGGCTCTCCGCCCCGGGTACCCGCAAGACCCTCGGGGTGCGGGACCTCACCGTCACGATTCGCCACCCTCAAGGAATCGAGGCGGTGCGTACGGCGTACGATCCGCTCGGCCAGTTCGAGCCCCCGGTCCTGGAGGACGGCGTGGTAACCCTCGCCGCGGGGGAGGGGACCTGGCTCCCCCGCGAGGTCTTCCTGTTCCCGGCGGGGGATCCCGCTGAGATGGGGGGGCTGGAGGTGATCGTGGAGGGAGCCCCGGGTGCGGCGGAGGCGTCCATCCCCCTGGGCGCCCCGCGCGCCGCCCTGGACCCGGTGCCCCGCTTCCTGCTCACCGCCGGCCGGGGCATGAGCCTGCTCCGGATCTCCCTGGATCGGGTGCCGGTGGCGGCCCCGGAGGCGCTGCCGATCTTCGACCTGCAGCGCCGTGCCGACCTGGAGGCGCTGGGCTACATCGAGCCAGAGGAGTAGGCGGCTACCGCAGCCAGATCGACAGGGTGCCCGTGTTCTGCAGCGCGGTGGTGCCCATGTTGCCGCACTCCATCGTGAAGCCCCGCGACCAGCCGTCGTTGCCCGAGGTGGTCCCGAAGGCGATGGAGACGATGGAGTCGCCGTAGTCCAGGGTGTTGGGGTTGTTCAGGAAGTCTGTGTAGCAGAACCCGAACTGGGCGGTGCCGTTGCTGCCGCTGTTGGTGTAGTCGCAGAGGTAGTGGCCGCTGTTGACCGTGTTGGTCTCGTTGTCGTGCCAGATGGTGGACTGGCTGACCGAGTTCTTTGTGGCGTCGACCGCGTAGGACGTGCCGTTGGCCGCCCCGCCGATGAGGCTCCAGTTGCCGTTGGTGCTCGCGTAGCCGTCCACCTGCACGTAGGACGATTCGGTCGTGTCGCTGTCCGAGCGGCTGCATCCCATCCGGATGTCATCCCACAGGCCGGACATGGCGCTGGCCGCGATGGCGCCCTGGGTGCCCAGCTCCTCCAGGGTGTCCCCGTCCAGGCCGTCGCCCACGGTGGCGGTGGAGGCGTTGTAGTGCCAGGTCTCGTCGGTGAACCGGCTGTGGCTGTACAGAGCGATGAACTCGTTCTCGCTCAGGCCCGAGGAGCCGCCCATGTCGAACACATGGAACACCAGGGTCCAGCCGCCGCCGTCGGTGGTCATGTCGCAGGACACGTCGATGGGGTCGTCGCCGGTGCCGTAGCCGTCGGGGTCGATCGTGTAGGTGCCGTCGGTGGTGTAGCCGTTGGCCAGGACCTCGGCGCAGTCGACGCCCAGGGCGCAGCCGCCGTTGGGCTCCGGCACGATGGAGGCGTCGGTGTCGTCGCAGTCGTCGCCGCCGCAGCTCAGGTCCGCGTAGCCGTCGCCGTCGCCGTCGTTGTCGACGAGGCCGTCGCAGTCGTAGTCCTCGCCGTCGCAGCCGGGGGAGGCGGCCGGGTTGTAGGCGGTGTCGTTGTCGTCACAGTCGCCGCCGGTGCCCACGTAGCTGGACGTCGGGGCGCTGCACGACTCCACGGCGCTGCTGTCGACGCCGTAGCCGTCGGCGTCGACGTCGAGGTACCAGGTGGAGGTGACGCCCTCGTCCGTGCTGTTGTCGCAGTCGTTGTCGTCGCCGTCGCAAGTCTCGGTGCCGGCGGGGGAGGACCCGCTGTCGCCGTCGTCGCAGTCGCCGCCCTGGCTCACGTAGCCGCTCGGCTGGGTGCAGGCCTGGGTGGAGACGTTGTCGTTGCCGTAGCTGTCGGCGTCGGCGTCGAGGTACCAGGTGGCGGTGACGCCCTCGTCTGTGCTGTTGTCGCAGTCGTTGTCGACGTCGTCGCAGGTCTCGGTGCCGCCGGGGTACGCGGCGGCCTCGTCGTCGTCACAGTCGCCGCTCTGGGCGGCGTAGCCGCTCGGCTGGGTGCAGGCGGTCGTCGTGTAGCGGGTGACGCCGTAGCCGTCCGCGTCCGCGTCGGCGTACCAGGTGGCGGCGTCCGCCGCGTCGTCCTCGTCGGTCTCGCCGTCGCAGTCGTCGTCCAGACTGTTGCACAGCTCGGTGGCGGCGGGGGAGATGGCGGCGGCGCTGTCATCGCAGTCCTCGTCATCCAGCACGTAGCCCTCGGGCTGGTCGCAGGACTCGATGGGGTAGTCCGCGTCCCCGTAGCCGTCGGCGTCGGTGTCCACGTACCAGGTCTGCGCGTCGACGGACTCGGGCTCGTCGGTGGCGCCGTCGCAGTCGTTGTCGATGCCGTCGCAGTACTCGTCGGCGGCGATGTTGATGGCGGCGTTGGCGTCGTCGCAGTCGCTGTCGTCGGCGACCGTGCCCTCGCCGCCCTCGCAGGACTGCGTGCCGGTCGCGGGGTCGCCGAAGCCGTCACCGTCGGCGTCGGTGTACCACTGGCCGCCCACGGCGTCGTCGATCGTGCCGTCGCAGTCGTCGTCGGCGCCGTTGCAGACCTCGATGGCCCCGGGGAAGACGTCGTCATCGGCGTCATCACAGTCCTCGGCCTGGCCGAAGCCGTCGCCGTCGAGGTCGTCGTCGGGCGTCCCGGGGTCGCAGTCGTTGTCGACGCCGTCGTAGGGGGTCTCGGTGTTGCCGGGGTACGCGGCGGGGTCGTTGTCGTCGCAGTCCTCGGCGGCGGGGCTGCCGTCGCCGTCCTCGTCGATGAGGGTGCCGGTGTCGTCGGTGCCGATCCCGGTCTCCTGGGGGTCGACGTCCTTGTTGCGGCAGGCGAGGAGGGTGAGGAGGGCGAGGAGCGTCATGCGCATGGGGGGTCTCCTTCTTGGGGATGGGTCAGTCTACATCGGTGGAATTCTGAGGGGAACGTTTGGTTCGAGGGGCGTTGTCGTTGCTGATGGGGGTGCTCGGTCGGTGGGGTAGGTCTTCGCTGGTAGGGGCGCTCCGTTGGTGGGGCGTCTTCGTCTCCCGGGGCGACGCCCCTGCGCCCTCCGGCCGGGCCGCGTGCGGCTCCAAGGCCCCCCAGCGCGGGACCGTTCGTCGGGCTCCGTCACGGAGCCCTCCTCACTCGGCTTCGCATCGGCCTCCAGGCATCCGGCCTTCGCGGCCTCGCTCAGACGTCCCGCGCTGGGGGGCCTTGGAGCCTACGGGCTACGGGGCTCTTCGCGGGTTCGGGGCGTATTCACCTGTGGCGTCACCGGAGGAGAGGGCAGAGCGGACCCGGCCTTGTTTGGGGAGGGGTTGGAAGCCAGGCGGAGGGGGCGAACATTTGGCAACCCCCGAGAAGTCGGGTACGGTGGATCCAGGTCTGCAGGAGACCTCTGAGCGATTCCATGAACCGGCCCATCACCACCACCACCCGGACCACCACTACCCGCTGCGGCGGGAGCCGGGTGCTGCGTCAGGCCGACTGACCCCAACCCCAGGCCCCGCCCGAGAAGGGACGGGGCCGCGTTGTGTGTGCTGACCTCGTCCCCCCTTCGGGCGGCGGGAGACATCTGCAATGCACAACGACCTCATCGAGAGCCACGACCATCGCCACATCGCCCAGCGCATGGGGCTGCTCCACTTCGACGACGCCGCCCCGGGCATGGTGTTCTGGCACCCCCGGGGCTTCGCGCTGTACCAGGCCCTGGAAGAGCACGCCCGACGACGCATCCTCCGGGACGGCTACCAGGAGGTCCGCACGCCGCAGCTCCTCCGGGAGGGGGTGTGGCAGTCCAGCGGGCACTGGCAGCAGTTTGACGGCGGCATGTTCCGCTTCGACGACCACGGGCCGCCCGCCGCGCTCAAGCCGGTGAGCTGCCCCGGGCACATCCGCATCGTGCAGCAGGACGTGCTCAGCTACCGCGCCCTGCCCCTGCGCCTGGCCGAGTTCGGCCTCGTCCACCGCGACGAGCGCAGCGGCTCGATCCTGGGCCTGCTGCGCCTGCGCCAGTTCACGCAGGACGACGGGCACATCTTCTGCGCCCCCGACCAGATCGTGGGAGAGGTGGCGCGGTTCTGCCGCTCGCTCCTGGCGTTCTATGAGGGCTTCGGCTTCGACGATGTCCACGTCGCCCTCTCGCTGCGCCCGGAGGGGCGGCTGGGGGACGACGCGGTGTGGGACGCGGCGGAGGGAGCGCTGCGGGAGGGCGCGCAGCAGGCGGCGCTGGACGTCGTCGAGCAGCCCGGCGAGGGCGCGTTCTACGGCCCGAAGATCGAGTTCCTCCTGCCCGATCACGCCGGTAAGCGCTGGCAGTGCGGCACGATCCAGCTCGACCTCGTGATGCCGGAGCGCTTCGGCCTGCGCTACGTCGACGCGGAGGGGCAGCACCAGGCGCCCGCGATGCTGCACCGGGCGCTGTTCGGCAGCCTGGAGCGCTTCCTGGGCCTGCTGCTGGAGCGCTACGCCGGCCAACTCCCGGTGTGGATCTGCCCCGAGCAGGTCGTGGTGCTTCCGGTGGGCGAGGGCGCGCCCTACGCGGCCCATGTGTTCGACGCGCTGCGGGCGGCCGGGGTGCGCGCCCGGCTGGATGACCGGGAGGAGCGCCTGGGGCGCCGGGTCGCCGAGGCCCACGCCGCCGGGGTGCCGGTGCAGCTCGTGGTCGGGGCGCGGGAGCGCGCGTCGCGGGCGGTCAACGTGCGACGGGGGCGTCGGGCGCGGCAGATCCCGCTGGAGGAGGCGATCGAGTCGCTGGCGCGGGAGGCGCGCCCGCCGGTGTGAGATCGTGCGACAAGCCGACGCGCTCGAAACCGCGGGCGCGCGGCTCAGCCCACCGGGGCGGGATGGCTCGTCCCGCCCTCAGGCTGTGGCCGGAGATCGATCAGGAACAGTCGGGGGGCGTCTCTGGCGCCCACGGCTGGCCTGGCACCAACGAGCAGCAGCGCTTCATGAGGATGCCAGTCCACGACATTGAGGGACACGCCGTCCAGCCACAGGTGCAGGGTGAGGAGGAGCACGCCGGTCGACATGCACCACATCCGCAGGGTGTTGTCCCAGGCGATTGAGGCCAGCCTCCGACCATCCGGACTCCAGGTGACCCCCAGGACCCGGTCGCTGTGTCCGTGGAGCCGAAGACGAGGGGCGCCGGTTGAGGTGTCCCAGCATCGGAGCTCACCGTGGGCGTCCCACGAGACCAGGGATTGACCACAGGGGCTCCACAACACGCCGGTGGCGCCACGGAGATATGTGTTTAATGAATGGAGCAGGCTGCCTGTGGTGGTATCCCATATTCGGAGGGTCTTGTCACGCTCCGCTGTGGCCAGGCACGCGCCATCGGGACTCCAAGCGGGGGGAGGGCGCGAGGTGGCCTCCTCACCGATCGAGGACAGCGCTTCGCGTGATGCCAGATCCCACACCTGGATGACGCCGCGCTCACACATCGAGACCAGTCGTCGCCCATCCGGGCTCCATGAGATGTTCCTCACCTGCCGCGCAGGGACCTCGAGGGTGAGCCGCTGCGCTCCAGTGGACGGCTCCCAGATCCGGACGAAGGGCTGCCGTCCCCAGGAGGCCAGCGCTCGGCCTCCCGGAGCCCAGGCGATGCCGGAGGTGACGTCGGGAGGGGCCTCGAAGCGGACGCGCAGTGCTCCGGTGCGCGCGTCCCGAAGCTCTGGTTGCCCGGAGCTGAGCGCGAGAGCGAAACACAGACCATCCGGGCTCCAGGCTGCGTCGCGGACACCGGGCTCTCCGTAGTCTGCCTCGAGCATCGTCCACAATCCACCCGCTCCCCGCGGCCAACGGAGCTGCAGCGGGCTCGTGCGGTCCGGTGCGGCTGCGTGGAGGTGCCGCCAGCGCCGCAGCGCAGAGGGGTGATCCGTCGGGATGTCACGCAGAGCAGAGACGTCCCAGACCAGAGGGGCAGCCTCCATGATCGTGGAGGCCAGGTGTCGCCCATCCGGGCTCCAGGAGACGCCTTCGACCTGCCCCCGGTCTGTATGGCCGGAGAACAGACAGCATCCGGTCTCCATTTCGAACACATGGAGGTGTCGCTTCGAAGTGCCCGCGGCAGCGAGCCGCCCGTTCGGGCTCCATTGAATGCTGTTGCACCCACCCCTGGGGCTCTTTCCAGCGCATTCGAAGGCCCCGGTCTCCGCGTCCCACAGCCAGACGTTTCCGTTCGCAGTCGCCGAGGCCAGCCCCCGACCGTCCGGACTCCATGAGACGCCGCTGACCGGGCCGCAGCCCTCGCTCCGGCTGTAGATCAATGCGCCTGAAGTCACATCCCACACCGACACCGTGTCGTCGTCACTCCCGGAAGCCAGGCGTCGCCCGTCCGGGCTCCAGGCGAGCGAGGAGACCTGGCGATCGTGGCCGTGGAGAACGCGAAGCGGCGCGAAGGTGGACGCATCCCAGAGCCGGATGGTGCGGTCGACGCCAGCGGTGGCAAGGCGTTGCCCGTCCGGGCTCCAGGCGACATCCCAGAGGCCATCGGGGTGCTCCAGGACGGCGAGCGCGGCCCCATCGGTCGACACGTCCCAGACCCGGACGCTGTGGTCGACGCTGCTGGAGGCCAGGCGCCGCCCGTCCGGGCTCCAGGAGAGGCCGGTGACCTGGTCCGTATGGCCCTCCAGGCGGCACAGGAGCCGGCGCTGCGGCCACGCCCGGAGGCACACGACGAACCCGCCCTCCTTCGTGTGTCCTGTCGCCAGGCGCCGCCCATCGGGAGACCAGGCCACCGACAGGGCGGGGCCTGCGCCATCCAGGCTGCACAGGACATGGGCTGAGTCGCTCATGAGATCTCCATCCTCGCGCCGGTCCGAGGAGCGCTGGTCGGGGTGGACACATTACCTGCTGGCAGCGCGCCCCCTCGTCAGAAAGTGGCTATAGTCCCCGCCATGCCGATCCTCCTCCTCACCCTGCTCGCCTGCGGCCCCGGGGAAGACCCGCCGGTCGTCTTCCACGACTACCCCGCGCCCGACGCCTTCACGCCCCCCGCCGGGCCGGGGGGGCCGGCGCAGTCCTACGATGCGGCCGCCCTCTTCGAACACTGCGCCTACCTGCTGGGCGGCGAGGGGGACGCCCAGCACCACAACCTCGTGGTCATGCACGACGGCTACCTGCTGAACCCCTGGGCCCCCGAGGACGGCGGCGGCGGCATCACGTTCTTCGAATTCGACGACCCCTGCAACCCCACCAAGGTGGGCGAGGGCTGGTCGGACGTGATGCGGGAGAGCCACAGCATGGCCATCGGTCGGGTGGGGGACCGGGAGTACCTCGCGGTGGACTACCACCTGGACGGGGACAACGGCGGCATCGGCTTCTGGGACATCACCGACCGCACCGCGCCCGTGTGGGTCAGCGAGCTGGCCCTGCCCGACTACCACTACCCCGACGCCTACTTCCGCGTGGCCCTGTCCACCTTCTGGCAGGGCGACATCCTGTATGTGTCCTCGGGCCTCAGCGGCGTGTTCGTAGTGGATGCCTCGGACCCCCTGAACCCCGCGATCCTCGAACAGTACTCGGTCATCGGGCACATGGTCGGGAGCTTTCACGTCATCGGCAACGTGGGCATGGCCAGCAGCGCGGGGCTGGCCCGCACGATCTTCTACGACGTCTCCGACCCCACCGTGCTGGAGCCCATCGCGGGCGGCGAGTTCAACGTCTCCGACCCCGAGGGGGAGATGGCGAACTACTACTTCTCCAACGTGGGTGGCGCCTGGGGGCTGTTCGCCCGCAAGGACGACGGCGGCGGGCCCATCCTCTACGACATCACCGATCCCTCCGAGCCCACCTGGCTGGGCTCAGCCCTCAACGACGACGGCGCGGGCGGCTACATCTTCCGACACGAACAGTACCTCTTCCAGGGGGAATCCGACTGGGCGACGATCTTCGACGCCTCCGATCCCACCGCCCCCGTGGAGGTGGCCCGCCTGGATCTGCAGGGGGATCTCGACACGATCACCCCCATCGGCAACGTGGCCGTGCTGGCCGTGGACGCGGGCGCCAACGACGGCCAGGCCACCGCCGTGGCCCCCTGGGACACGCAGCCCGACGCCCGAGGCCCCCGGATCGAGCTGACCAACCCCGCCGACGGCGACACCTGGGTGGCCACCACCGCCCGGGTGGGCCTGAGCTTCGATGAGATGGTGGAGTGGGCCAGCGTCTTCGAGGGCAGCGTGCGGGTCTGGGCCGACGACGGCGCGGCGGTGCCCGGCCGGTTCAACGTGCAGGAGAGCATCGTCAACTTCACCCCGGACGAACCACTGCGTACAGATACCACCTACATCGTGGAGGTCCCGGCGGGCGGGGTCACCGACATCTCCGGCAACCCCACCGAGGACACCCTGCGCTTCGCCTTCTCCACCGGCGCGGAGGTCATCGAGCCGTGATCCCGCTCCTGCTGCTGCTGGCCTGCAAGGAGGGTCCCAACCCCATCACCGGAGACGGCAGCCCCCTGGCCGAGGCCGGCGAGCCGGTCTTCGCCTACGTGGGGGAGCCGGTGTCCTTCGACGGCAGCAGCTCCGAGAACGCGGCGCGCTACACCTGGACGCCGGGGGACGGCGGGGCGGCCATCGACGGGGAGTTCATCGAATACAGTTACGAGGCGCCGGGTCACTACACCGCCTTCCTGGAGGTCGAGGGCGCGGATGGGCGCGCCGACACCGACACCCTGGCGGTGACTGTGGTGTATCCGCCCTTGAGCCAGGCTCCCCGGTCCAGCGCGACCCTGGTGGGCGACGCCACCGCGCTGTACGCCGTGATGCCGGACCACGACCTCATCGCGGTGGTGGACCCCGCCACCGGACAGCTCACCGACCACCTGGCGACCTGTGAGGGCCCCCGCTCCCTCTCCCGGGGGGACGGCTGGCTGGCGGTGGCCTGCCCCAAGAGCGACACGGTCGAGCTGCGCTACCTCGCCGCTGGCCAACGCTACACGATCACGCTGCCCTGGGGCAGCCGCCCCTTCGGGGTCGTCATCGCCGACGGGGCGGCCTGGCTGGCCCTCCAGGGCGTCGGCGCCGTCGCGCGCGTCCCCCTCGATGATCGCGAGGCCATCGAGGTCTCGGCGCCTATCGGCCCCGATCTGCGCGGGCTCGCCTGGGTCGACGGCACGCTGCTCGTCTCCCGCCACCGCAGCGCCGACGTCGCCGGGCAGTGGTGGCGCGTGGACCCCGACGACCTCACCGCCACCCCCTACACCCTGCGCATCGATCCCGGGCCGGACAGCGACAACGGCGCCCGCGGCCTGCCCACCTACCTCCAGCGCATCGGGGTGCGGCCCGACGGGCGCGCGGCGGTGTTCGGAGGCCTCAAGGCCAACATCGAGCGCGGACTGTATCGGGAGGGCCAGCCCTTCACCTTCGAGACCACCGCGCGGGCCGACCTGCGGCTCATCGACCTCACCGAGGACGGGCTCGGCGAGGAGCGGTACGCCGCCAGCTTCGACAACCGCGACCTCGTGAGCGCGGTGGCCTTCTCCCCGAAGGGCGAGTGGCTGTTTGTGTCCCATCTGGGGGCCGAGGTGGTCGACGCCCTGGACCCGTGGACCCTCCAGCGGGTCGGCGGCTTCCAGGGGGTGGGCGCGGGCCTGGACGGGCTGTGGGTCACCCCGGACGGGGGCACGCTGTGGGTGCTGGCCAGCCACGATCGCCAACTCATCGCGTTTGATATCACCGCGCTGGATGGCCACCAGGTGGAGCTTCACCGTGTAGAATTGGGGGCCGGCGTCCCTGAGCCCCTGGACCCGGAGGTGCTGGAGGGCAAGCGCATCTTCCACCGCAGCGTGGACCCCCGGATGAGCACGGACGCCTATGTGTCCTGTGGCTCCTGTCACCTGGACGGCACCCACGACGGCCGCACCTGGGACTTCACCGACCGGGGCGAGGGGCTGCGCAACACGATCTCCCTGGCCGGCAGCCGGGGGACGGCGCACGGCCCCATCCACTGGTCCGCCAACTTCGACGAGGTCCAGGACTTCGAGAACGACATCCGGGGCCCCCAGGCCGGCGACGGCTTCCTCTCCGAGACCGACTGGGCGGAGTGCGCGGACACCCTGGGCCCCGCCAAGGCCGGCCGCAGCGACGCGCTGGACGCGCTGGCCGCCTACGTGGAGAGCCTCGACACCATCCCCCGCTCCCCCTGGCGCGAGCCCGACGGCGCCCGGAGCGCCGACGCCGCCTGGGGCGAGTCCATCTTCCTCTCCGCACAGACGGGCTGCGCCGACTGTCATCCCCCACCCGAGTACACCGACAGCCAGTGGCTGGCCGAGGGCGAGCCGCTGCTGCACGACGTGGGCACCCTGGGCGAGGGCAGCGGCAGCCGGCTGGGGGGCGAGCTGTGGGGCATCGACACCCCGACCCTGCGCGGCCTGCACGACACCGCGCCCTACCTGCACGACGGCAGCGCGGAGACTGTGCGGGATGTGCTCACCACCCGCAACCCGGACGACGCGCACGGCGTCACCAGCCACCTGGGCGATGACGAGCTGGACGCGCTGGCGCTGTTCCTGCTGAGCCTGGAGTAGGGAACCCCCTCCGCCCTCGGTTGTCCCTTCTCCCATGCTGCTGCTCGCCCTCATCCTGCCCGCCCACGCCTGCGCCGCTGGCGCCATGGGTTTCCATGACCTGCTCGGCTTCGACGTGGAGGGCGGCGCCTGGCTGGCCGAGGGGGTGATCCGGCAGGACATGTTCGGGCGGGTCGACGACGTGCGGATCAACCTGGTGCGGGTGGGGGAGGACGGCCTGCCCATCGAGTCCCGGGCGCTGGCGCCCTCGTCTGTGCCGCATGGATCCAGGGTGGAGTCTGCCGAGGGCGTCGGCTACGGCCTGCCCGAGCGCGCGGCGGTCGTGTCGGCCGCCGCCGCGTCCCTGGGCGACCGCCTGATCGCCCCCGTGCCCAAGGAGGCCGAGGTGGAGCTGCGGCGCGCGCAGAACCGCTGCCTGCCGCTCCAGATCGAGGTGCGCGCCGGTGAGCAGCGGGTGGTCGCGCCGGCCCCGGTGAACGCCTGGACCGGTCGCAACGCGGAGGTCTCTGTGTGGGGCAGCCCCGACGGCCGGTGGACCGCGGCCGTGCTGGAGCTGAGCACCACGACCAGCTTCCACTACGACCGCAGCGGGTTCACCGTGTTGGTTCCCGGCGCGGGCTGGACGCAGGTCCAGGACGCCCCAGTGGAGACCTGCGAGGGCCTGGAGGGCACCTGGGGCCCGCCGGTCCGGGTGCCGGTGGGCTGGATGCGGGTCACCGGGGTGGAGACCGACGACGTGCTGAACGTGCGGGTGGGGCCGAGCGCGCGGACGCCCAGGGTCGGCGCCCTGGCCCCGGACGCCCGCTGCGTCCCGGTCCGGGCGGTGGACCAGCGAGGCTGGCTCTGGGTGGAGGGGCTCGGCTGGGCCCACGGATCCTATCTGGAGCCCGACCTGGGCTGCCCGATCAGCGCTTCACCCCCCGCGCCCCCGTGAAGAGGGCGCCCCGAAGCTGAGCGCCGCTCAAGTCCGCGCCCCGCAGGTCGCAGCCCTCGAAGTCGCAGCCCTCCAGGTTCGCGTCCTTGAAGCAGGCCCCCCGCAGAGAGGAGCGGGACAGGTCGGCCTTGCGCAGATCGGCCCCGGTGAAGTCGCAGCCGTCGAGCTGGCTGTCCGTGAGCAGCGCCCCGGCGAGGTCGGCCCCGGAGAGGTCCTGCTCCGGCGCGTGGAGTCCGGCGAGGCAGGCCCAGGCCAGGATGGCGCCCCTCAGCGGGAGCCCGGTGAGGTTGGGGAGGTTGACGCTGAGCTGCGCGCCGGCCTCCACCGCAGGGCCCTGCCACAGCCCCAGCGGCATGCCCGAGACCTCCAGCACCTGCCACTGGCCCCACCCGGGGGAGCCGGTCTCGGCCCGCAGGGCGTCCACGAAGGCCCGGTGGCGGGCGAGCTGCTCGTCCCAGTCGTCGGGCGGGCTGTTGGAGGCGGCCAGCGACCAGGCGAAGCCGTGGTCCATGTTGCTGTCGGACACCTCCGGGTAGTCCGCCGAGAGGGGGTGGACGGAGAGCGCGGCGTGCAGGCGCGCGGAGGCCTCGGCGGGCTCCACCGCGCCGTGCAGGCGCAGGAAGCGGGCGTAGCCCTGAGGCCCCGGGTCCTTCTTGAAGCCCCGCGCGTAGTCCACGAGCAGGTCCCACTGGGCGCGGGTCAGGATGTCTCGGATGGCCTCGGCGGCCTGATCGTCGGTCACGGGTTGGTCACCTCGAAGTTGTCGAAGTACACGCCGCTGTCATTGTCGAAGGTCCACAGACCCACGATGTCGGCCCCGATGGGATAGCCCGTGTGGGTGTAGCTGACCACGTCGGTGCCGTCCCAGTTGATCGTGATGTCCTCGTAGTCGATGGTGACGCTCATCGTGATCCAGGTGCTGGAGCCGACGGTCAGGTCCATGGAGCCGTCGTCGGTGGCCAGCTCGGTGCAGGTCCCCGAGACACACTCGTACAGATCGACCCGCCCGCCGTTGGTGTACTGCCCGTAGTAGCCGTTCGGGTCCATCCAGCGGGCCATCCAGTAGTTGCTGGAGTCGAGGTAGCCGAAGATGATGGCGCTGCCGTTGTTCGCCCCGCCCGCGTGACGCTTCTCCACCGTGATGGTGTAGGTGTTCAGCGGCCCCAGGTCCGGGCCGATGGAGATGGAGTCGGCCGCGTTGCTGCGCTCGGAGAGGACCCCGTTGGCCATGCTCCAGTTGGGGGAGTTGCCGCCGCCCAGGTCCACCCAGAGCCAGTTGGTCCACGCCCCGTCGTCGAAGTCGTAGCTGTACACCGTCGGGTCGAGGCAGTTGTCGGTGCCGTCGCCGTCGGTGTCGACGCCGGTGGGGTCGGTGACGCCGTCGCAGTCGTTGTCGATGCCGTCACAGTCATCGGGGGCGCCGGGGTTCGTGGTGGACTCCCCGTCATCACAGTCGGTGTCGTCGGACACGTAGCCGGTGGGCTGGTCGCAGGCCACGTCCGTGACGCTGGCGTCGCCGTAGGCGTCCCCGTCTGTGTCGGCGTACCAGGTGGCGGCGTCCAGGGCGTCGTCCTCGTCGACGGTGCCGTCGCAGTCGTTGTCGGCGCTGTCGCACACCTCGTCGGCCCCGGGGTGGATGTCGGCGTCTGTGTCGTCACAGTCGGTGTCGTCCAGGACCACGCCCGTGGGCTGGGCGCAGGTCGTGATGGTGGCGTCCGGGTCGCCGTAGCCGTCCCCGTCGACGTCCCGGTTCCAGGTGGTGGCGTCGACGGCGTCGTCCTCGTCGGTGTCGCCATCACAGTCGTTGTCGACGTTGTCGCAGGTCTCATCGGCGCCGGGGTGGATCGCGCCGTCGCCGTCGTCGCAGTCGTCGTCGGTGGCGGCGTAGCCGGTGGGCACCGCGCAGGCCTCCTGGGGTCGGTCTGCGTCGCCGTAGGTGTCGCCGTCGACGTCCTGCCAGAAGGTGGTGGTCACGCCCTCGTCCACCGTGCCGTCGCAGTCTCCGTCGGCCTCGTCGCAGACCTCGGGGGCCTCGGGGTAGACGTCGCTGCGGGTGTCGTCGCAGTCCCCGCCCGTGAGCGTGTAGCCCTCGGGGAGCGCGCAGCTCTCCAGCGCGGCGGCGTCGTCGCCGAAGCCGTCCCCGTCGACGTCGGCGAAGGCCGTGAGCGCGTCGACGGCGTCCACGTCCACCTCACCGTCGCAGTCATTGTCCACGCCGTCGCAGACCTCGTCGGCCTCGGGGTTGATCGTCGGGTCGGCGTCGTCGCAGTCGTCGCCGTTGCCCGCCAGGCCCGCCGGGTGCTCGCAGGAGGTCACGGCCTGGGCCGGGTCGCCGTAGCCGTCGGCGTCCTCGTCGCCGTAGAGGGTGATGGCGTCGACGGCGTCGGGCTCATCGACCTCGCCGTCGCAGTCGTTGTCCAGGTCGTCGCAGCGCTCGTCGTTGCCGGGGAAGACGTCCGGGTTGTTGTCGTCGCAGTCCTGGTCCTCGGGGACCCCGTCGCCGTCGGCGTCCACCGCCTCGCCGGGGCCGGTGTCGTCGATGACGGCCGAGTCGTCCACCGAGACCTCACCCTTGCAGCCCCAGAGCGCGAGCAGCGCGCACAGCGTCATGCCTCTCATGCATTCCTCCTGATCGCTGGGGTCAACCTACCACCCGCCGGGGGGGCACGGGGCTGCGACAACCCTGCGACATCCTGCGACAGCCTGGAGGACGCTTTGGAGGGACGTTCTCAGGTGTCGGGGTGCCCCGACCATGAACAACAACCCGGAGTCTGTCATGCGATTGATCCTGCCCTCTGTCGTCCTGGCCGCCGCGCTCACCGCCTGCGCGCCCCCTGAAGCCGAAAGCCTGGACGGCGCCCCGGTGCCCTTCGAGAACGAGGTCATGGCGGGCCAGGAGGGCGCCGAGGAAGCCTGGGTGACCCTCGTCAATGGCGACACCGAGATCGTGGTTCTCGCCCGCCGGGTCGGGGACGTCTGGGTGGCTGGTGGCGACATGGTGCTGGGGACCCTGGACGCCGATCCCGCCGCGCCGCCCTCGGCCGGCAAGGTGTTCTCGACCACCCGATGGTCGGACCGGACCATCCCCTACCTGATCGACAGCAGCATCAACCCCACCATCCAGACGCTGATCCAGGGCGCCATCGCGACCTGGAACGCCTCGATGGTGGTGCAGCTCGAGCCCCTCACCGGCGACCCCAACACCACCGACCACGTGGTCTTCGCCAACCCCAACACCGTGAACAACTGCAACGACGGGATCGACAACGACGGCGACGGGAACATCGACGGAGCCGACTCGACCTGCGCGCGGGGCTACGAGAACGAGACGTTCTCCTGCTCCTCCTCGGTCGGGATGCAGGGGGGCGCGCAGCAGATCACCGTCAGCGGCTGCTCCCAGGGCAGCGTGGTGCACGAGGTGGGGCACGCGGCGGGCTTGTTCCATGAGCACACCCGCTGTGATCGGGACGACTTCATCGACGTCTTCCCCGCCAACATCACGACGACCGAGGCCCCCAACTACGTCAAGTGGTGTGACAACACCTCCAACGGCGCGGACATCGGGCCGTATGACCTCAACTCGATCATGCACTACGGCTCGGGCAGCACCAACACCGCCACCGCCAAGATCCTCACCGAGGCGGGCAACCTCATCACCGCGCAGCGCGTTGCGCCGACCGCCGGCGACATCGAGGGCATCCGGCGCATGTACAGCGCGGCGGTGCCCCGCATCAAGGACCTCGACAACGACGGCTTCGATGACCTGGTCATCGGGATCCCCGGTGAGAGCTCCTCCACCCTGCTCCGGATCGGCGGGATCGCCGTGCTGTACGGGACCAGCTTCGGCGTGGGGTCCCAGCGGGACGAGCTGTGGGACCAGGACACCTCGGGCGTGCAGGAGGTGGCCGAGGAGGAGGACGCCTTCGGCAGCGCCCTGGCTGTCGGCGACATCGACGGGGACGACATCGCGGACATCGTCATCGGCGTGCCGGGTGAGGACAGCGACGCGGGCATCGTGCATGTGCTCTTCGGCTCGGCGAGCGGGGTCACCGCCACCGGGGACGAGCTCCTCCAGCCCGGCCTCAACGGCTTCAACGGCAACTCGGAGGCGGACGACCTCTTCGGGCAGTCCGTGACGCTGGGTGACTTCAACGGCGACGGCTTCGGCGACCTGGCCATCGGCGCGCCGGGCGAGGACACCAACGGCGACGAGGACCACGGCTGGGTCCACATCATCTACGGCTCCGCCTCCGGGATGGACACGACCACCGACCACGTCATCCACCAGGACACCGCCGGGGTGCAGGACAGCAACGAGCCCTTCGACCGCTTCGGCACGGCGCTGGCCACCGGGGACATCAACGGCGACGGCTTCGGGGACCTGCTGGTGAGCGCCCCGGACGAGGACCTCGGCAGCGTGAACAACTGCGGCCAGGTCCACCTGTTCTTCGGCAGCGCCTCCGGCATCGTCACCACCGGCAACGAGGTCTGGAACCAGGACAGCACCGGCGTCTCCAACACCGCGGAGGCCAGCGACCACTTCGGCCTGGCCCTGGCGACCGGGGACTTCGACGGCGACGGGCGCGACGACGTGGTCATCGGCGTGCCGGACGAGGACCTGGGCAGCTCCACGAACACGGGCCTCGTGCACGCCATCCGGGGCACCGCCAGCGGTCTGTCGACCGTCGATCAGCAGGTGCTCAAGCAGTCGAACCTCAGCGCGGGCGGGACCAACGTGCCCTTCGCCTTCTTCGGCGAGACGCTGGCGGTCGGGGACTTCGACGACGACGGCTACGACGACATCGCGATCGGCGCGCCCTTCTTCGACGACGGCAGCGCGTCGAGCGCGGGCGCGGTGTACATCGTCTACGGCAGCTCCACCGGCCCCGACATCAACGACAGCCAGCTCTTCACCCAGGACGACTCGTTCATCCTGGAGACCTCGGAGAGCGGCGACCAGTTCGGCGCCGCCCTGGCGGTCGGCGACTACAACGCCGACGGCTACATGGACCTCGCGGTGGGCATCCCCGGCGAGCAGGTCGGCTCCGCGGGCAACGCCGGCATCTTCACGGTGCTGTACGGCTCGGCCACCGGGCTCGGCACCGGCTACGGGGTCCCCTGGGCGCAGGGCACCCTGGGGCTTCTGGGTACGGCGGAGACCGGCGACCTGTTCGGGGCTAGCCTGAACTGAGCGGGCGGGGGAGGGGGTGACGCGATATCAGACCCCCTCCCCCTGCTCTCTCGGAGTCCTCCATGCCCACGGCCCTGGTCACCGGCGCGAACCGAGGCATCGGCCTCGAGCTGGTCCGCCTCCTCCATTCGCGCGGCTACACGGTCATCGCTGCGGTGCGCACCGCCTCCCCGGCGCTGCGCGCCCTGGGCGTTCGGGTCGTGACCCTGGATCTGACCAACGACGAGACCCTGGACGCCCTGCCCGAGGCGGTCACCGAGCCGCTGGACCTGCTCATCAACAACGCCGGGGTCCTGCGGTCGGTGGGGCTGGATGACCTGGACCTCGACCTGCTCCGCCTCCAGTACGAGGTCAACGCCCTGGGCCCGCTGCGGGTCACCGCGGCCCTGCGGGAGCGCCTCCAACCCGGCGCCAAGGTGGGCATCGTCACCAGCCGCATGGGCTCCATCGCCGACAACACCTCCGGCAGCCACTACGGCTACCGCATGTCCAAGGCGGCGGTGAACATGGCCGGGAAGAGCCTGGCCCACGACCTGCGCGAGCAGGGGGTTGCCGTCGCGCTGCTCCACCCGGGGTGGGTGCGCACCGGCATGACCGGCGGCACGGGGCACGTCGGCCCCGAGGAGGCCGCCCGGGGCCTGCTGGCCCGCCTCGACGCCCTGACGATGGAGACCTCCGGCGGCTTCTGGCACGCCGACGGACAGAGCCTGCCCTGGTGATCCCGGGGAAACGCTGACGGTCCCGTCACCTTGACGAATTCCTGACAACTCGGCAATGTGACGGTCTGGTGAACCGAATCGGCCCCTCCTTCCGGATCGCGCGTCGGTATTCGACCGCTGGCGCGGCATATCGCTCGGCGCGACCCCGCTCCTTGCGTGGTATTGAATGAGTATTCATTCAACTGAATGACCGCTCATTCACAGGACGTGGTGCAAGCGGCCGTTCCTCACCCGAGGTCGCTCATGATCGAGAACAAGAACCGGAACGCCGAAGAGGCGAGGTCGATCCAGGTCGCCGAGGAGAGCCGCGAGACCGACTGGAAGGCGCGCTCGTTCATGGGCTCGATGTTCATGGGTGAGCTGGCGCTGGACATGGCCGCGCCCTACCCCGAGCAGGACCCTGAGGACCGCGCCATCGGCGACGAGATCTGCGCGCGGGTCGACGCCTGGTGCGCCGAGCACGTCGACGGCGACCGCATCGACGCCGAGCAGGAGATCCCCGCCCACGTCTTCAAGGGCTTCAACGACCTGGGCCTGTGGGGCATCAAGATCCCCAAGAAGTACGGCGGGCTGGGCCTCTCCCAGACCAACTACATGCGCCTGCTGGGCGTGGTCTCCAAGCACTGCGGTTCCCTGGGCGCGACCCTCTCCGCCCACCAGTCCATCGGCGTCTCCCAGCCCCTCAAGCTGTTCGGGACCCCCGAGCAGAAGGAGAAGTACCTGCCCCGCGTCGCCAACGGCGAGATCTCGGCGTTCGCCCTGACCGAGCCAGGGGTGGGCTCCGACCCCGCCAACATGACCACCCACGCCGAGCCCTCCGAGGACGGCAGCCACTGGATCCTCAACGGCGAGAAGCTCTGGTGCACCAACGGCGTGATCGCTGACGTCCTGGTGGTCATGGCCCGCACCCCGTCCAAGGTGGTCGACGGCAAGGAGCGCAAGCAGATCACCGCCTTCATCGTCGAGAAGGACTGGGAGGGCGTCGACGTCCTCCACCGCTGCCGCTTCATGGGCATCCGGGCCATCGAGAACGGCGTGCTGCGCTTCCGCGATGTGAAGGTGCCCGCCGAGAACATCATCGCGGGCGAGGGGCGGGGCCTCAAGCTGGCGCTGACCACCCTCAACGACGGGCGCCTGGGCATCCCGGCCGTCGCCGCCTTCTCCTCCCAGGAGGTCGCGACCTTCTCGGCCCGCTGGGCGAAGACCCGCCACCAGTGGGGCAAGCACATCGGCGTGCACGAGGCCGGGGCCGACAAGCTCGCCCGCATCGCCTCGGCCGCCTACGCGATGGAGGCCCTGGCCATGTTCGGCGCCGCGCTGTCCGACCGGGGCAACGCCGATATCCGGATGGAGGCCGCCACCGCCAAGATGTTCAACAGCGAGCGCTCCTGGGAGGTCATGGACACCGCCCTCCAGCTCCGGGCGGGCCGCGGCTACGAGACCGCCGAGAGCCTGCGCGCGCGGGGCGAGCACGACTTCGCCATCGAGCGGGCCATGCGCGACACGCGCATCAACCGCATCGTCGAGGGCACCACCGACATCATGCACCTCTTCCTGGCCCGCGAGGCGCTGGACAAGCACCTGCGCCTGGCCGGGCCGCTGCTGGGCCGAGCGCCGCTGGGCGTGAAGCTCAAGACCCTGGCGAAGTGCGCGGCCTTCTACCCGGTCTGGTACGCGAAGCTGTGGGTGGGCGGGTTGTTCAAGAACTACAGTGGTTTCGACGGGCGGCTGCGCGGGCACCTGCGCTACGTGGAGGCCCGCACCCGCAAGCTGGCCCGCACCCTGTTCCACCAGATGGTCCTCAAGGGCCCCAAGCTGGAGATGCGGCAGCTCATCCTGGCCCGCCTGGTCGACGTCGGCGCCGAGCTGGCGGTGATGACCCTGGTGGCCAGCCGGGTCCAGGGCGAGCTGAAGCGCGGCCAGAGCGACAACCTGAGCCGGGCGCTGTACTGGCTCAAGTCGCGCCGGGCGGTCGTCGACGATCTCTTGCGCGACGTGCACCGCAACACCGACGCCGAGGCGCGCGCGGTGGCCCGGGACCTGATGGACAGCGTCGAGGCGCTGCCCGAGCTGGAGAAGCCCGAGCTGTCTCCCCGCCCCCAGGAGCTGGGGCGCGAGCTGACCAGCGGGCGTCAGCCGGTACGTCGCGCCGTGGCGCATCGGACCGAGGCCGCCAAGTAGCCCCCTGAAGCGCGCGGCCCCGGGCCGAAGCCCGGGGCCGGGGGTGGGGCTTGAAGAATTCTACCGCAATTCCTACAGAGCCTCGACCATGTCGAGGGCGCCGTAGTGGTTCGAGCTGGTCGGCATGGCCTGGATGACCATGTCCTGGTCCAGGAACAGGGTGGTGGGCCAGCCCAGGAGGACGTACTTGCGGTTGAGGGTGCCGTCGTCGCCCAGGACCGGCACGCCCTCGTGCGGGTAGGAGTCCGCCCAGGTCTGCACCTGATCCTCGCTGGGCGCGCGGCCCATGCGGTTCTCGCCGAGCACCGTCACCCAGAAGACATCGCCGTTGTGGACCTTCTCGGCGGTGGTGGTGTAGTAGCTGCCCCAACCCTGGTAGTCGTCGCCGGTGATCCAGGAGGACATGCCGTGGCAGGGGCCGCACCAGTCGGCCGCGATGTCGATGATGACGGGCTTGCCCTGGCCGGCGAAGTCGTAGATGTCGACCACGTCGCCGAACTGGTCGATGAACTGGAACCGGGCGAAGGCGTTGCCGGTGCTGGCGACCGCGTCCTCGATGGAGGGGGCGCCGTAGCTGTCCTTGTCGGGGTTGTAGGGATAACCACCGATGTAGATGACGCTGCCGGCGTTGGCGGGGTCGGTGCCCTCGGCCAGCTCCCAGTTGTCCTGGTAGCCGTCGCCGTCGGAGTCGACGTCCAGCGGATCGAGGCCCATGTCCAGCTCGTCGGAGTCGCTGATGGTGTCCCCGTCGGTGTCGGCGTTGGCGGGGTCGGTGCCCAGCTCCTCCTCCTCGGGATCGGTGAGGCCGTCGCCGTCGGTGTCGATCGGCTCCTTCTCACAGGCGGTGGCCAGCGCCAGGAGCGCGGCGAGGGAGATGATCTTCTTCATGGGCACCTCAGGCTTGTAGAGATTCCTTGATATAGACGGCGGACCCCACTCTTGCACAGCTTACCCGGGGGGTCGCGTGAAAAAAAGGTGCCAAACGGACCGTACGGTCCAGTATGGCGGGGTGCATCCCTACAGACGCCCGCGCACCCCGTACCAGCCGATCGCCGCCACCTCCCGCAGCGCCCCCCGCGTCCGCGCGTCCAGCGGTCCCACCGAGCCCACCCCGACGGCCTCGTCGAAGTAGCGCCCGAAGACCCGCTCCGCCCGCGCGACGTGGTAGGCGTCGGTCACCACCAGCACCCGGGGGCCCGCGATCGTCGCGGCGTTGCGGGCGTTCTCCTCGGTGGACGTCGAGCGGTCCTCCAGCAGGATCGCCCGGCGGGGCACCCCCAACTCGCGGGCGACGTCGGCGGCGGCCTGGGCCTCGGTGGGGGCGTGGTCTCCCAGCCCGCCGGTCATCACGATGCGCGGGGCCAGGCCCTGCTGCCACAGCGCCACCCCCAGCTCCACCCGGCGGCGCAGCGCCAGGGAGGCGGTGCCGTCGGGGCGCACCCGGCAGCCCGCCACCACGATGGCGTCCCAGGGCCCCGGCGGTGGGGTGCGCTGGCCGTAGCGATCCAGGGCCAACGCGCAGCCGGCCCAGGCGGTCAGGGTCAACAGGATCAGACGCGCTCTCCTTGAGATCCGCATTGTGCCTCCGTTCGGTCTCCCGATCGAAAAGCAAGAAGCGGGCCAGACACGATAGGATGGCGTCCCCCCCGACACGGAGGCCCCTCCCATGAAGCTGCGCAGCGACTCCATCTCCGACAACCAGCCCATCCCCGGCCGCTATGCCTTCTGCGTGCCCGCCGAGGTCGGCCACGTCGCGATGTCCGACAACCGCAACCCCCACCTGGCCTGGTCCGACGTGCCCACGGGCGCGCGCTCGTTTGCGATCATTTGTTGCGACCCTGATGTTCCTTCTGTCGGAGACGACGTCAACCAGGAGGGCCGCAGCGTGCCCGCCGACCTGCCGCGGGTGGACTTCTTCCACTGGGTGCTGGTGGACATCCCCGCCCGGGTCCGCGAGATCGCCGAGGGCGCGCACGCCAGCGGCATCACCGCGCGCGGCAAGGCCCCGGGCCCCGCCCCGGTGGGCGTGCAGGGCATCAACGACTACACCGGCTGGTTCGCCGGGGACGCGGACATGGGCGGCGACTATGGCGGCTACGACGGGCCCTGCCCCCCCTGGAACGACGCGCGGCTGCACCACTACACCTTCACGGTCTACGCCCTGGACGTCGAGCACCTGGGGCTCAAGGGCGCGTTCACCGGCGCGGAGGCCCGCGCGGCGATGAAGGGCCACGTCCTGGCCCAGGCCAGCGTCACCGGGACCTACACCCTGAACCCGGCGCTCCTCAAGTAGAGGCGGCCACCCAGCCCGCCCACGCCCGCAGCCGGAAGCCACGCTGGTCGTCCTCCAGGCCGGGGCGGGGCAGGCCGAGGATGGCGTCGAGCTGGGCGTCGTCGATCCAGTCCGCGACGGCGACCAGCTCGTCGGGGGAGGGGATGCTCCAGGGCGCCGGGTCCACGGCGAGGGGGTGGTGGGCTTGAGCCTGGAGCGCAGGCGGCAGCCGGGCCCCGAAGCCGGCGAGGAACATCGCCCGGGGGCCCTCGCGGTGGAAGTCCACCGGCACGGTCGCGACCATGCGCTGGAGGCTCGGGTCCGCCAGGGGCGCGCGCAGCAGCACGCCCTCGGCGCGGGCGAGGCGGCTCAGCGGCGCGATGACGCCGTCGGGCAGGACCTCGGCGCGCAGGTGGCGGAGGTGGTGGACGTTGGCGTCGTCGCCGTCCGGGCGGAGGTGGCGCAGCAGACGCTCCCGGCGGCGTCGGGGGGGGAGGGTCGCGCCGAACAGCTCCGCGCCGCCGAAGCCCCCGAGCACCACCTCGGCCCCGGCGGCGCGGGCACGGGCGAACAGCGCCCGCAGCATCAGCGCGGCGGGCTCGCCGACGGGCAGCTCCCCGCCGTCGAGCGGGGGGGGCGACGGGGCCTCGACCACTGCGGCGTCCGGCGGCGCGGGCTCGCTCAAGGGGAGATGAAAGGCCTGCAGGTCGAGGTCCCGGGGCGCCAGCGCCGCGGCGAGGGCCTCGGAGAAGACCCCCCCGGAGCGCGCCAGCGCCAGGCGCGGGCCGTCGGACACCGCGCGCATGAGGGCGAGGTGGACGGCGTTGTCCACGCTGCGGGCCCACTTGGGCCGCTCGCCGCCCCGCCCGGCGGGGCTCGGGCCGGCGGTCCAGCGGGGCCGGGGGGCGAGACCGGTGGCGTCCACCCGGCGCACGCCCCCCGCCTCCAGCCGCTCGATCTCCAGCCAGGGGGTCATGGGGGGCGGGATCCAGCCGCGCTCGATGAAGGCCGTGGCGGCCTCGGGGTTGGGGGTGACCCCGGCGCGGGCGCGGACGAGGGGGGCCAGGGCGGTGGCGAACAGGAGGCCCCCCCGCGGCATGCGGGCGAGGTAGACCTCGGTGGCCCCGGTGCGGTCCCGGGCGAGCCAGAGGGTCTGACTCGCGCCGTCCCAGGCGGCCACCGAGTGGGCCCCCTCCAGCCGATCCAGGCCGCGCTCGAAGCCGGTCCGGCCGAACACCCGCGCGGCGATCTCAGCGGCGGTGAGGCCCTCGTCCTCGACCCCCCGGGCGATCAGCTCCCGCTCCAGGGCGAGGCGGTTGTCCAGCTCGCCGGCGACGATCACCGCCCAGTCGCCCCGGATGGCGGGCCCGCCCGCGCCTCGGGCGGGGGGCTGCGCGCCGCCGCTCATCACGACGTGGAAGGTGTTGCAGACCGGAGCAGCCGCCTCGCGCCAGCCGGGCAGGGCCTCCAGCGCCCGCTCCACCCGCGCCTTGTCCCCGGCACCCAGGCCCTGCGGGTGCCAGCCGCCGGCGAAGCCGATCACGGCGCGGGCTTCCGCAGCACGAAGACCAGCCGCCCTTCCCGGGCCACGGGCAGCCCGACCTCCTCCAGCCGCTCCAGGATCTGCTGCTCCACGCCGTCGTTGCGGAAGTGGGCCGGGTTCACGATGATCGCGGCGAAGCCGTCGTCGATGAGGGCCTGCTGATCGATCTTGTAGCGCTGCCGGTTCACGTAGGGCAGCGACACCGCCGTGTTCTGGTTCTCGATGGACAGCAGCCGGTTGGTGAACTCGTTGGTGGCCAGGTAGCGCGGCAGGAAGCCCTGCACCTCGTTGGCGATGGGACGGCCGTGGAGGGTCTGGTGGTAGAAGTGCATCCGGTCGAACAGCGCGGTGCCCTCGATGGTGTAGGGCAGCTCGATGATCGCGCCGGGGCCTGCCAGCTCGTCGAGGTGGCTGTAGAGCGCGGGGGCGAAGGGCCGGAACGTGGGCAGGGGCGCGGGCACCGGCGAGACGAACACCACCTCCAGGGTGATGAGCGCGGGCAGGGCCAGCCCCACCCAGCCCCCGAAGCGCTGGATGAGCCAGCGCGCCCCCAGCGACGCGGCCACCGCGAAGCCCAGGGCCGCCGCGAAGGTGTACCGGAAGCCCTCCAGCAGCATGTCCGCGCCGGGGAAGCCGTGGTGCAGGGCCAGCCAGATCACGTTGACCGGCTGGGCGAAGAAGCGGGTCCCGTCCAGAGGCAGGAAGGGCCCGGTGGAGGCGATGACGAAGAACGCCGCGATGAGGAGCCACAGCGCCGCGCCCCGGCGGCGGGGGGCCTTCACCAGCCCCAGCACCCCGAGGCCCATCACCAGGAAGCCCGGCGAGAACGCCCGGAACAGCCGCGCCCCCAGATCCCGGACGATCATGGCGTCCTTGCCCACGGCCACGTAGTCGCTCAGGTAGGCCATGTAGCGGTCGGTCGCCGGGGGCCACATGTAGGGGTAGGGCGGCCGGTGCCGGGTCACGTCGACCGCGTCCGCGCCGATCATGCTGGTGGGGTCGTCCATGATGTGGCGGAGCTGGAGCGCGTAGGCCCCGCCGATCACCAGCAGAGGCACCACCACGCCCACCGCCGCCCGCAGCCACTGGCGCGCCACCGCCCGACGGTCGCTGAGGTCGAGCGCCTCGGGGTCCTCGACCGGCACCAGGCCGTCCCGCCAGCCCAGGGGCAGCCAGAGGACCGCCGGAACCACCGCCGCGGCGAACACCACGAAGTTGTAGGGGCAGGTCACCACCCCCAGCCCCGCGAACAGCCCGCCCAGCAGCCCGTTTCGCCAGCCCTCCTGCCGCAGGGCCCGCAGGGTGTAGAGGATGGCCAGGGGGTAGGGCCAGAAGTTGAGCACGTCGGTGATCGCCCCCATCACCGGATACACCAGGATCAAGGGGGTGAAGGTGAAGGCGACCGCCGCCGTGAGCGCGGCGCGCTCGTCCCGGATCAGGTCGCGGGCCAGCAGCCACGTCGCGCACATCGCCGCGTAGAGCTGCCCGCAGACGAACAGGTTGTAGGCGTTGGGCAGCCCCATCAGGGGCCGCAGCAGGTTGACGACCAGCGAGCCCACCGGGTCGGGGTTGTTCAGCGTCCCGACGTTGGGGTAGCTGATCATGTCCAGGGTCCCGCCCAGGAAGCGCTCCGGGTGGGTGAGCGGGTTGAAGACGTCGAACACGAAGATCTTGATGGGCAGCTCGCCCAGGGGGTGGGCGATGAACGAGCCCGGCATGCCCCACACCGACAGCAGCGGCAGGGCCGCGAACACCAGGAGGGTGAACAACGGAGAGCTGGCCCGCTGCACGCTCACGGCTCCAGCTCGCGGGCGAGGTCCGCCCAGACCTTCTGCTCCCCGACCGCCGCGGACAGGGCCTCCTTGCGGGCCACGATGACCGCCAGGCGCTCGGGCCCCAGGGCGTCGGCCAGGGCCACCGCGTCCAGCTCCACCGCCAGGCGCAGGGCCTGGGTGCGCCCGACCAGGGGGTGGATGCGGCCTTCAGCGCCCCGGGCCTGACCCATCAGCTGCCGCTGCGCGGGGGTGCCCTGCCCCTGGATGAGGGGGCCGAGGGCCTGGAGGGCCTGCCCGGCGGGGGGCGGAGGCGGCCGCGAGGGGTCCAGGGTGTGCTCCCCCATCGCCGCGATGCGCGTGAGGGGCGGGGCGACGGGGTGGACCCAGGCCAGCGCCGCCGTCGGGGGCGGGTGGGCGAGGGCCAGCGCCCCGTTGAGCGCAGCCAGGGCGAGCGCGGCGGTCCAACCCGGCTTCACTCCGGCTCCTTGAGCGCGTCGAGCACCGCGTCCCAGTAGGCCCGCTCCACCTCGCCGACGCTGACCTGATCCCGGCGGGCGACGACCCACTGCCGCTGGGCGGGGGTGAGGGAGGCGGCGAGCCGGGCGGCGACCTCGGCCAGCTCGGCGTCGACCGCGGCGATCTCCCCCTCGATCTGAAGCAGCTCGGTGCGGTGGGCGTCGGCCTGGGCGAGCAGGCGGGCGACCTCGTCGCGCTCAGCCCCGCTCAGCGGGGGGGCGTCGGCCAGCTCGCCGCGCTCCAGCAGGAGCACCCCCCGGGCGAGGTCCTCGATGGTGAGGAAGTCGCCGATGGCCACGGCCTGGGCCCGCAGGGTGCGCTCGGCCTCACCGGGGCCCTGGAGCGCGCCGGGGGGGGCGTCGGCGCCCATCAGGGGCAGCGGCGCTCGCGGCGAGGCGGGGGCGCGCAGGGCCAGGGCGCTGGCCTGGAGCAGGGCCAGGGCGGCGAGGGCCCAGAACAGGACGACGGGCAGCCGGCTCATGGGGCGGGCTCCAGCGCGGCCCGGCGCGCTGGCCCGATGGCCACGGCGAGGGCGGCGGCGCTCTCCAGCGCGGCGGCCTGCGCGGCCCGGCGCTGGTCGCGGAGGCCGCCGAGCTTCGCCCGCAGGGCCGCTCCGCGCGCTACGTCCGGCGCCGCCGCGGCGCGCCAGGTAAAGTCGAGGTGATGGGGATCCGAGGCGGGCAGCGCGGCCAGCGCCCCCACACCCCGGGCGACGTCGTCCGGGGTCATCCGCGACGCGAAGGCCCGACCTTCGGCGGTCTGCAGCAGCGGGCCCGCCGGAGAGGCCGGCGCTTCCAGGCTTGTCGCGGAGGCCTCGGCCATCAGGACCGCAGGTCGCGGTCCCGGAGCGAGCAGCGCGGCGGCCAGGGCGGCGCAGATGACACCCATCCACACCGCGGGCATCCAAGGGCTCAGGCGCATCGCTTGTTCGGACTCCGGCGAACCGTCAACCTATCATGCGCATTGCCCCCTGGCTGGGAGCCTGACCCCGTGCCCCGCGTCGCCCTCCTCACTGCTCTGATCCTGCTCGCCTGCGGTCGGGGGGAGCCGCTGCAGGCGCCGCCGGACGATCCAGCGAAGCCGGGCAGCGCCGCCGCCCAGGACTACGCCGCCCGGGGCGCCCCCAGCTCGGTGGCGGAGTGGGAGGGGGCCTGGACCCTCACCGGGGTGTTCGCCACCCGCATGGAGGACCCGGCGGCGCAGGCGCTGGCCCGCGCCCTGGGGGTCAAGCTGCGGCCCTGGGAAGGCAGGCGGCCCGCCGCCCGACCCGGCCAGATCGCCGTCGTCCACCTGGGATCCAGCCTCTCCACCGAGGCGTGGACCCGGCGCCTGGAGCAGGACCCGGGCGGACCCGGGGAGGGCGGCGGGGCGGTCGTGGTCGTGCTCGGGTCGGGGGAGGAGGCGTGGCGGCGGCAGGCCCTCGCCGAGCTGCCCTGGCTCGACGTCGGGGTGGTGGACCCGACGAAGAGCGTGACCCTCTACGCCGCCGCCAGCCGGGCGCAGGACCCCGTGGTGGCCGGCGGGGTGGCGGCGGTGGCGGTCGCCGAGCACTTCGGGCTGGCCCGCCACGACCTGGCGCCGGGGCCCAAGACCCCCCCGGGCCTCGCCCAGCTCCTGGGGCCGGTCGACGCCAGCGCGCTGTCGGCTGCGGACCCCCGCGCCCGGACCGAGGCGGCCTGGCGGCTCCCCGCGGAGGCCCTGACGGTGGTGGCCGGCGACCCCCAGGTGGCGGTGCGCCTCGCGGTCGCCGCGCGCACGGCGGACCCCGCGCTGGCCTCGGACCCCGAGCCCCTGGTCCGCGCGCGCGTCGCCGACAACACCGATGACGTCGAGATCCTTGCGCGCATGGTCGGCGACGGCTCCAGCGTGGTGCGGGTCGTGGCGACCCACCGCCTCGCGATCCTGGCGGCGTCGGGGCGACGGGAGCCGGGGTTGCTGGCCGCCCTCACCGAGGCGGCGGCCTCCCCGGACGCCTACCAGCGCTGGAAGGCGGCCTATGGCCTGACGTACCTGCCCGGCGGGCGGGACACCCTGCTGGGGCTGCTGCGGGAGGACGTCGACATCGACGTGCGCCGCGAGGCCGCCCGCGCGCTGGGGCACCACCGGGGGCCCGAGGTCCGGGACGCCCTGGTGGCGGCGCTCTCCGACGAGAACAGCTTCGTGCGGCGCTGGGCCGCCCGGGGCCTGG
Organism: Alphaproteobacteria bacterium; assembly: GCA_020632795.1. Taxonomy (GTDB): domain Bacteria; phylum Myxococcota_A; class UBA796; order UBA796; family CAJQPC01; genus JACKEV01. The sequence continues at coordinate 415,407 of JACKEV010000010.1, read as the reverse complement.
GGGAGATCGGGGATCCCGCCGCGATCGAGCCCTTGAAGCGGGCCGCTACCGAGCCCACGGCGCTGGTGGCCTCCGAGGCGGCCCGCGCCCTGGAGCGGCTGGGGGTCCCCACCCGGCCGGTCGAGTTCAAGCCCCGGGCCCGGCCCCGGACTGACGCCGAGCTGGAGGCCCAGCTCGCCAGCCCCGACGCCACGGTGCGCAAGGACGTCGCCAAGTTCCTCGCCGGGCGGCCGGACGCGCAGCCCCACCTCGCCCGGCTGGCCCGGGACGGCGACAGCGAGGTGCGCAAGTCGGCGGTCGCCGCGATGGCGTATGACCCCGAGCAGGCCCGCGCTCTGCCGGGCTTCCTGTCGGATCCAGATCCGGACACCCGCGTGGCGGCCCTCAACGGCATCGTGGAGAATCCGGTGGTGCCCGCGCCCGGCCTGGCGGCGCTGCTGGAGGCCGCGGACACCGAGGAGCGCCTGCGCGCGGCGGAGGCGATGGCCGCCCTGATCCGCGCAGGCCACGCCAGCCCGGCGGACGCGGCGGCGCTGGCCGCGCGCCTCGGCGACCCCGACGAGCGGGTGCGCGCGGCGGCGGCGGCGGTCTTTCCGGAGCGCGCCTCGGCGGACGACCCCTCGGTGCTGGTGCGGCGGGCGGCCCATCTGGCGCGCGCGGACGCGCTGGTGGCCTCTGCCCGGCCGGGGGCGGACCCGGACGCGGCGGCCTGGGCGCAGGGCGTGCTGGCTCGGGAGGACGAGCTGGTCCACCTGCGCTTCTCCTGGAACCGCCCGGAGGATCGACCAGGGAGCCACCGCGCCCTGCGGCCCCCGGTCATCCGGGAGTACGGTCACCCGGACCGGGGGTGAACCCCAGCCGCGCATCGCCTCCACCGTACAACTACGCTAAGATCAGCACACCCCTGGTGTCGCCCGATCTGTCAGGACCCACATGGCCTCCTCCGCAACCCCGAACGCAGACGCCGAGGCCGCGCAGAGCCTGGTCCGGCGGCCGTCGTTCATGGCCTGCCTGGCCGCGATCCGCGCCCCGGAGCTGTACCGCAACTTCGCGATCCACATCTTCGTGATGTTCCCGGCGGCGATGGTCATGTGCTGGCTGGGCACCAAGGTGGACGCGGCGGTGGGCCTGGGGCCCCTGCTGGAGCCGGCGGTCCGGGTGCCGGCGGGCCTGAGCCTCATCGGCGCGGGCGGGTTCTGGGTCTGGTACGTCTACGGCTACCTGTTCCTGGCGGGCGGGGGCTCGCCGGGCACCCACGTCGACGGCGGGCCGGTCGCGATGGTGGACACCGGGCCGTACACGATGATCCGGCACCCCTCGGTGCTGGGCAAGCTCGCCGGGGTCATCGGCCTGGGCATCATCTGGGGCAGCCCCAGCTTCCTGGCCTTCTTCGTGCCGGTGCTGCTGGTCTACTCCCTGGTGACCAACCGCTACCTCCAGGAGCGCTTCTGCGAGGAGCGCTTCGGGCCCCGCTACGCCGCCTACCGGGAGCGGGTGCCCATGCTGCTGCCCCGCCCGGCCGGCATGGCCCGCTGGCTGCGCGACGAGGCCGCCCTGGCCGAGGCCGACGCCGAGCTGCCGCCCCCGGTCGAGGCCCAGCCCCCCGGCGTGTGGAGCGAGTTCCGCTGGTACCTGCTGGGGCTGGCGGGGCTGATCTCGCTGTTCGCCGGGATCTGGTGGGCGGTGTCGTAGCCCCCTACCGCACCCACAGGTGCGTGCGGTAGAGGTAGCTGTTGTCCCCGCAGCCCCCGTCGTGCATCATGCTCGTCAGGCTGAACGCGGTGACCTCGTCGCCCGCGTCGCCCTGGTGGGTGCCGCTCCAGGTCCAGGAGTTGTGGTAGCTGGCGCTGCAGGAGTAGGGGCGGGTGGCCTGCTCGGCGCTGTTGTAGCTGCTGAGCGTGATGCTCTCGGAGCAGTAGAGGTTGTAGTCGCCGCTGGGGGTGTCCACCCAGAAGTAGGTCGCGGACTCCTCCATGCTGCTGCCGGTGTAGTAGATCTCATAGATCATCTCCCCGCCGTTGGGCACGTCCACGGGGCGGGTGTAGGACATGGCGTCGGCGTCGGACTGGTAGTCGCACCATTGGATGTAGCTGCTGTTCTCCGAGGTGTAGCCCATGTCGTCGAAGACCAGGGTGTAGTGGGCGTAGAAGGCGCTCCAGTCGTCGCCGTTGGCCTTGCTCCAGTCCACCACGTGGGTCCAGCCGCCGCCGTCGGTGGTCATGTCGCAGTCGAACAGCTCAGCCGTCCCGATGTTGGTGGGGTCGAGGTAGTAGGCGCCGTCCCCGGTGGAGCTGCCGTCGTTGAGGATCTCCAGGCAGCTCTCCGCCGCGCACAGGGCGTCGCTGCCCAGCAGCCCGCTGTCGGGGGTGTTGTCGCAGTCGTTGTCCAGCCCGTCGCACAGCTCGGGCGCGCCGGGGTAGGTGTTGCCGTCGGCGTCATCGCAGTCGGTGTCGTCGGTGACGTAGCTGGAGGGCTGGTCGCAGGCGAGGGTGGTGGCGGCGGCGTCGCCGTAGTTGTCCCCGTCGAAGTCGGCGTACCAGGTGCTCGCCGTGGAGGTGTCCAGGCCCGCGTCGTCGTCGTCGAAGTCGCCGTCGCAGTCGTTGTCCTCCCCGTCGCAGACCTCGGTGGCGCCGGGGTGGATGTCCGCGTCCCCGTCGTCGCAGTCGGAGGCGTCGGCCACGTAGCCGGTGGGCTGGCTGCAGGCCTCGGCGGTCAGGCTGCTGCTGCCGTAGCTGTCGCCGTCGCCGTCGGCGTACCAGGTGGTGGTCACCCCCTCGTCCACGGTGCTGTCGCAGTCGTTGTCGACCTCGTCGCAGGCCTCGGCCGCGCCGGTCCAGGCCAGGGCCTCGGTGTCGTCGCAGTCGTCGCTGTTGCCGACGTAGCCGGCGGGCTGGCTGCAGGCCTCGGTGGTGAAGGCGTCGCTGCCGTAGCTGTCGCCGTCGTAGTCGATGTACCAGGTGGGGGCGTCGACGGCGTCGTCCTCGTCGGTGTCGCCGTCGCAGTCGTCGTCCAGGCTGTTGCACAGCTCGTCGGCGTCGGGGTGGATGCCGGGGGCGCCGTCGTCGCAGTCGTCGGGGTTGTCGGCGTAGCCGGTGGGCCGCTCGCAGGACTCGGTGGTGAAGTCCCCGTCGCCGAAGCCGTCGCCGTCGACGTCCTGGTACCAGGTGTCGGCGTCCACCGCGCCGGCGTCGATCTCGCCGTCGCAGTTGTTGTCGACGTCGTCGCAGACCTCGGTGGCGCTGGGGTTGACCGCGCGGTCGCCGTCGTCGCACTCCTCGCAGGCGGCGTAGCCGTCGCCGTCGTTGTCCTCGAAGCCCACGCTGCCGTCGCAGTTGTAGTCGTTGGCGTCGGCGCAGTCGTCCTCGGTGGCCCCGGGGTGGTACGCGGTGTCGGTGTCGTTGCAGTCGCCGCCCACCTCGACGTAGCCGGTGGGGGCCTCGCAGGCGGCCCGGGCTCCGGCGTCCACCCCGTAGCCGTCGCCGTCGCCGTCCGGGTAGAAGGTGCTGGCGTCGAGGGCGTCCTCGTCGACAAAGCCGTCGCAGTTGTTGTCCAGGCCGTCGCACACCTCATCGGCGGCCGGGTAGATGGCCGGGTTGGTGTCGTCGCAGTCCTGGTCGGCGGGCACGCCGTCGCCGTCCTCGTCGACGCTCACGGCGCTGTCGTCGGTGGGGACGCTGGTGTCGTCGGTGGGGCCGTCCTTGCAGGCGAACAAGGCGAGGGCGAAGAGGGGGAGCGCGCGCATGGAGACCTCCTGTCTTGCGGACCGTCGTGGGTGTGTCGAGGATACCGCAGCAAACCCTGCATCCGTGCGGGCGATGTCACGGGCGCACCTGCAGGGTGGGCTGCGTCAGGGCAGGCGGTTAACAGCCCTCCCCACCCGGAGCCCACCATGCGCCGCGCGCTCACCCTGGCCCTCGCCCTGGCCTGGCCCGGCCTCGCCTCGGCCATCGAGATCAAGCCCCGAAGGGACAAGGACCTGGCGAACCCTGAGGTGCTGGTCATCGACATCGGCGGCTTCGTCCAGCCCCGCCTGGTCTGGGTGCCCGAGGACGAGCGCGCCGACACCCCCGGCGAGCTGGGCTTCGCAGTGCGCCGGGCCCGCTTCGAGTTCAGCAGCCGGCTCGCCCCGCAGGCCACCAGCGACTGGCAGTTCCGGCACAAGCTGGGGTTCGAGCTGATGCCCGAGGCCCGGCTCCAGGACGCCTACCTGGACGCCGCCTGGCGGCAGACCGTGGGCCTGCGGGCGGGCCAGTTCAAGGCGCCGACCACCCGCTCCCTGCTGACCTCCGACCGCAACACCCTGTTCCCCGAGCGCGGCGAGCTGGTCACCCTGGCCCCGGAGCGGGAGATGGGCGCGATGCTCTACAGCACCCTCCTGGGCGAGCGGCTGGACCTGTACGCCGGGGTGTTCAACGGCGAGGGCACCAACCGCCTCTCCAACGTCAACCGCAAGCTGCTCTACGTCGGCCGGGTGGAGCTGAGCCCCTGGGGCCGCGAGCGCACCAAGAACGAGCTGCTGAAGCCCGGAGACCGCCCCTGGGCCTCGGTGGGCTACTCCTTCCACTACAACGTGGACGGCCCCCCCGGGCAGGAGCACGCCACCGTCGCGCACACCGCCGATGTCTACGCCTACCTCAGCTACGTCACCGTGCAGGCCGAGTTCCTCTACGGGATCAGCGACTGGGAGGACGTCAACATCGCCGACTCCACCAGCTACGGCTTCTACGGCCAGGCCGGCTTGTTCATCTTCGGGGTGCCCTGGGTCCAGGACCACATCGCCGCCCTGGCCCGCTACGAGCAGATCGACCGCTTCGTGCCCGACGAGCGCTTCGACACCGCCCTCAACGGCCCCACCGACCCCAACCAGGCCCGCCGCAGCGTCGCCTTCGGCCTGGGCTACTACGTGGGCCCGCCCCGCTTCGAGCGCGCCCAGGACATGCGCGTCACCGTCACCTACGAGCTGAAGCAGGAGCTGGAGGGGCTGGAGTACGACAACAACGAGCTGCTGGTGGCGGCGCACATGAGCTTCTGAAGGGTCTCAACAGCCGGTCGCTCCACCCACGCTTCCTATTTCTTCGCCTCACACACCATCAGCGCCCCCTTCGCCCCCGAGCCGAGGGCCAACGCCCCGCAGCGTCCGGCCTTGCCCGTCGCCCAGACGACCCGCTCGGCGGCCTCGGCCGTGAGCGAGCCCGCGGCCCCGCCGCCCGGCCAGCGCACCGGCACGAGGTCTTCCGTGAGGCCCACAGGTTCGGGATCGTAGGGGGGTACGCCCTCTGGATTGGGGCCGATCTGCTTGGGATCCACGCGCACCCGCACGGCGCCGCAGCGGTCGTCCAGGGTCACCCAGGTCTGGGCCTGCATCGCGTCGCTGTAGATCGCGCCGGGGTGGTGGGGCCAGCCCGCCCGCCCCTGGATCGGGCCCGCGACCGTCTCGCCGAACGCCCCGGTCTTCTCCAGCGGGAGGATACGGAAGGCGCCTGTGGGGGGCTGCGCGAAGCGCTGCGGGGGCCGCTCCGGGGCCGGAAAGGAGAAGCCCAGAGCGTCGGCGGGCACGGCCAGGGGGCCGGCCAGCCAGCCGGTGTCCGCCGCGAGCACCCGCTCGCCCATGACCACGCGGTCCTCCTCCAGGACACCGAAGGCCACCCCCGGCGCGAGATCCACGGCCCCGGCGTGCTCGCCGTAGTCCAGGGTCGCCTGCGCCCGGTTGACCAGCACCAGCTCCTCGCGCCGCACGAACACCTGCAGCGGGCTGCCCGCCAGCGGATGGTCTGCCCCGCCGTGACACAGGGTCGCCGCCTCGGCGGCGGTGGGGAGCTCGACCGCGATCCAGTCGCCCTGGTCGGCGCGCACCTTCAGGGGAATCAGGGCCCCTTCGCCGACCCTGTGGGGGGTGTCGCCCATGCGCGCCCGGATGGGGTCGTCCTTCTGATCGGCGTAGAGCCAGACGTCTCGCCAGGCCAGCACATAGTCGCCCGCAGGCAGGGCCTGCTGCCGCAGCGCGTCCATGTCCAGGGTGCTCTCCCAGGTCCACGTCGCCTCGACCGTCCACGACAGCACCGCCAGCCGCTGGCCGTCCGGGCCCTTCACCTTGCCGTCCGCCGGGGTGTAGAGGACCTTCTCCCGGGCCTTGTCCCGGTTCAGGCGCAGGGTGTCCCCGCTCAGCTCGAAGGGCTCGTCCCCGGCCTGCAGCACCCGGGCGCTCAGCTCCACCCGGTCGCCCACGGGGGTGGCCTCCACCTCGAACAGGTAGTCCGACCGCCCTACGGTGACCGGCACCCGGGTGGTCCAGGGCGGCGCGACCGTCTCCTGGATCAGCGGCTGACCGAACGGGTCGAGCACGGTGAGGGTGAGGTCGATGTCATCGACGGCGGCGAGGGCGAGCCCGGACAGCAGGCTTGGGAGCAGCATGGCGACCCTGCGGCGGTGTGCGCGCTCATTGTAGCCGGACCATCGTGCTGCGCTCGTTCTCGCGGCCGACCTCGGTGAACCCGAGGCGGGCGTAGAACCCCATCGCGTCCTTGGTGAGCAGCGCGGCCTTCCGGGCGTGGCGGACCGCGGGGTGGTCCAGCAGCAGGCGCATCACGGCGGTGCCCAGGCCCCGGCCCCGCGCCTCCGGGTGCACCGCGACGTCCCCGATCCAGGCCAGCTTGGTGTGGTCGGAGAGGCCCCGCGCGGTGGCCAGCACCCGCCCGGCGTCGTCCACCGCGCCCACCCAGGCGGGGCAGGCCGGCTGGGCCCCCGCGATGATCGCGTCGCTGTGATCGACGTTCCAGTAGGCCCCCCGGAGCAGCGCCAGGGCGCCGTCCAGCTCCTCGGAGCCCATCGCGCAGCGCATCGTGACCCCGGGCGGGCCCGCCAGGAAGCCGGGGGGCTCCTCCAGCGGGGCGAAGCGCAGGGCCGCGTCGATGGCCGCCACGTCCCCCGGCGCCCCCCGCTGCCACAGGGCCGTGAGCACCTGCCGGCGCATCGGGGCGGGCTTGTCCTGGCCCAGGGACGCCTTCCCGGTGAGCCGCTCCGGGCGCAGCGCGAGCACGGCGACCCCCTTCACCGAGGCCCGATACATCGGATCCGCGGCGTCCAGGGGGCGGTAGCCGCCCTCGGGCTGGAAGCGGGACATCAGCGTGCCGAGCAGCGCGGCCTTGGTGTCGGGGTCGTCGACCGGCGCCAGCACCCCCTCGACCTGCGCGCTGCGGTACCAGGTGGTCGCCGGGCAGGCCCGCTCGGGGTGGACCGCGTAGCTGGGCACGGTCGCGATGACCTCCACCGCGGAGGCCACCACCGGCCGGCCGAACAGCGCGGCCTTCTCGCCCACCCGGGCGCCGTGCACACCGATGACGCCGTCGGCCACCGCCGCGTTCAGGGCCCGCAGGATGGGGCGGCCGTCCGGGTCGGTGCCGGCGACGTGGAGGAAGGGGGCCCGGCCCAGCAGGGCCCAGGCCTCGGCGTCGGACATCTGGCGCTTGGGGTTTCGCATGGGGAGAGCTTGACGGCGAACCGGTCTTCCAAGAAGATCCGGTTTAAAGAATTCAACCAGACCGGTTTATGTCTCGAAGCGACTACGTGCCCGCCCTGCCGCCGCCCTCGGGGCAGCCCTTGTTCATCGAGATCGCCCGCGCGATCACCGAGGACATCCGCCGCGGGCGGCTCCAGCCCGGGGACCGCCTGCCCGGCACCCGGCGCCTGGCCCGCGCCCTGGGGGTCCACCGGACCACCGCGGTGGCGGCCTGCGATGAGCTGGCGTCGGAGGGCTGGATCGAGACCCGCCCCGGCTCGGGCAGCTTCGTGCGGGCGGACCTGCCCGAGGCCCCCGCGCCGCCGGGCCACCGCCCCCTTGCCTGCGGCTTCCCGCTCCCCCCGCCGCCCGCGCGCCTGCTGGAGGAGCGCCCGACCCCCCCCGGGGCCCTGGAGATGCTGGGTGGCCACCCCGACCTGCGCCTGCTGCCGCTGACCGAGCTGGCCCGCGCCTACCGCCGGGTGCTGCGGGGGCGGGGTCGCCGGCTGGTGGACTACGGCAGCCCCCGCGGTCAGCTCGCCCTGCGGGTCCAGCTCGCCCGCTGGCTCAACGAGCGCCGGGGCCTGAGCCTGGGGCCGGAGTCGCTGCTGGTCACCCGGGGCGCCCAGATGGACCTGTTCCTGCTGGGGCGCTGCCTGCTGCAGCCGGGGGATCGGGTCGGGGTGGAGGCCCTGGGCTACCCGCCGGCCTGGGAGGCGCTGCGCCTGGCCGGGGCCACGCTCGTGCCTCTGCCGGTGGACGCCGAGGGCGTCGACGTGGACGCCCTGGAGCGGCTCGGCCCCCTCAAGGCGATCTACGTCACCCCCCACCACCAGTACCCCACCGGGGTGACCCTCTCCGCGGCCCGGCGCCTGCGCCTGCTGCGCCTGGCCGCCGAGCGCCGCTTCGCGATCCTGGAGGACGACTACGACCACGAGTTCCACTACCGGGGCCGCCCGGTGCTGCCGCTGGCCAGCGCCGACAGCGCCGGGGTGGTCGTGTCCATCGGCACGCTGTCCAAGGCGTTCGCCCCGGGCCTGCGGCTGGGCTGGATCGCGGGGCCCCCGGCGCTGATCGACCGGGCCTGCGCCCTGCGCATGGTGGTGGATCGCCAGGGGGATCACGTCGTGGAGCAGGCGGTGGCCGAGCTGCTGGCCGACGGGGTGATCCAGCGCCACGGCCGGCGTATGCAGCGGGTCTACCGCGCGCGGCAGCAGGCCCTGGCCGAGGGGGTGCGATCCCACCTGGGCGGGCGCCTGGCGGTGGATCCCCCCGCCGGGGGGCTGGCGCTGTGGGCGCGCATCCTCGACGGCGCCGATCCTCGGGCCTGGGCGGACCGGGCCCGGGCGCGCGGGGTGGTCATCCAGCCGGGCCCGGACTTCCACTTTGCAGGGGAGAGCATCCCTTTCCTGCGCCTGGGCTTCGCGGGCCTCGACCGGAAGGAGCTGGACGAGGCCCTGCGGCGGCTGGCGGCGGCCCGCTGAGGTCCGGATTGGGGACAGGCGGGGGAGTGTCCATAGGGGCAAGAAATGCCCGGCCGTAACGGATCGGCGTCGGGGCTCGCGGCCAGGCACCAAGGTGGGGCTTTCGGTGCCTGGCCGCTTGAGCTTTCGAATCCCGGCTGGAGCCGGACCGTCGCTGTCGAGGCGCCGCGACTTCGGTTTGGGGACAGACGCCCGACTGCCCTTGAGGGGCGTAAGACATCACCCCGCCGTAACGGATCGGCGACGGGGCTCGCGACCAGACGCCAAGGTGGGGCTTTCGGCGTCTGGTCGCTCGAGCTTTCGAAGGTCGCTTTCGAACGACCCGGTCAGTAGACGAACACCACGAGGTCGTCGCTGCCCTCGGTGAGGTCGTCCCACAGGCGCAGGGTGATCAGCTCCCCGGTCTGCTCCGCGCCCGAGCCCTCGATCGCGGCGGTGATGGCGATGTCGGTGGCCGTCAGCACGAGCTGGGCGGCGCTGCCCTCGGCGAGCAGGGGGCGGGTCCAGCGCTCGACGGTGACCTGATCGGTGGCGGGGGTGAGCTTGAAGACGACGTCGTCCAGGGAGTCGTCCTCGCCGTCCTCGAACTCGACCCAGGTCTCGCCGGCCCGCCAGGGCACCACCAGGGCGTGATCCGTGGTCCGCTCGTCGAGCACGTCGCCGCCCAGCGGACCGCTCAGCAGCTCGACGTGCAGGGTGTAGCCGGCCGCGCCCAGGCCCTCGTCCGGGCTGGAGAGGGTGGTGAACGCGCCGCCGGTGAACGCGCCGTCGACGATGGACCAGGGGGCCTCGTCCCCCTCGGTCAGGCCCTCGTCGGTGTGCAGGTCGGTGCAGGAGAAGCGGCCGGCCCAGGGCTGGTTCGGGTCGGTGCTGTCGACGATGTCCACGGCGCAGTCGGCCTGGGCGTCGCGCAGGGCCTGCTGGCCCTTGCGGTAGCGCACGCTGCGGGGCGTGTAGGTGCCGGCGGCGCTGACGCGATCCAGGATGATGCGCAGCTCGTAGACCCCGTCGTCGCTGGCCGCCGCGAGGACCGAGCGGTCCTCACCCTCGACCTCGCTCCAGCCGATGTACTGCATCTCGACGGCCTCGGTCCCCCCGGCGCCGCCCTCGACGGTGAAGGTGACCTCACCGAACCAGTCGTCGCCGAGGGTCTCGGGGCCCTTGGTGCCGGTGCACGCGATCAGCAGCAGGGGGAGCATGCCCTGATGCTACACCGAAAGCCGGCGGTACTTGATGCGGTGGGGCTGGTCGGCGTCCACGCCCAGGCGCTTGCGGCGGTCGCGCTCGTAGTCCTGGTAGTTGCCCTCGAACCAGATGACCTTGGAGTCGCCCTCGAAGGCCAGGATGTGGGTCGCGATGCGGTCCAGGAAGTAGCGATCGTGGCTGATCACCACCGCGCAGCCGGGGAAGACGCTCAGGGCCTCCTCCAGGTTGCGGAGGGTCTCGACGTCCAGGTCGTTGGTGGGCTCGTCGAGCAGGATCAGGTTGCCGCCCTCCTTGAGGAGCTGGGCCAGATGGACGCGGTTGCGCTCGCCGCCGGAGAGGGTGCCGACCTTCTGCTGCTGGTCGGAGCCGGTGAAGTTGAACGCGGCCACATACGCGCGGGAGTTGACGTCCTTGCCGCCGATGCTCAGCAGGTCGTGGCCGCCGCTGATCTCCTCCCAGACGGTCTTGTCCGCGTTCAGGGCGTCGCGGTGCTGGTCGACGTAGGCCAGATCGACGGTGTCGCCGATGGTGACGGCGCCGGCGTCGGGGGACTCCTGGTCCACCAGCATGCGGAAGAGGGTGGTCTTGCCCGCGCCGTTGGGGCCGATGACGCCCACGATGCCGCCCGGGGGCAGGGAGAAGGTGAGGTCCTCGAACAGGAGCTTGTCGCCGTAGGCCTTGGTGACGCCCTTGACGTCGATCACCTGGTTGCCCAGGCGCTTCGTGAGGGGGATGTGGATGCGCGCGCCGGTGTTGCGGCGGGCCTCGCGCTCCTGGGCGACGAGGTTGTCATAGGCGGTGACGCGGGCCTTGGACTTGGCCTGGCGGGCCTTGGGCGACTTGCGGATCCACTCCAGCTCGCTGGCCAGGAGCTTCGCGCGGTCGCTGTCGGACTTGCGCTCCTGGCGCAGGCGCTCGCCCTTCTGCTCCAGCCAGCCGCTGTAGTTGCCCTGGTAGGGGTAGGCCTTGCCGTGGTCCAGCTCCAGGATCCAGGCCGAGACGTTGTCCAGGAAGTAGCGGTCGTGGGTGACGAAGATGACGCAGCCGGCGTACTCGCGCAGGTGGCGCTCCAGCCAGGCGACGCTCTCGGCGTCGAGGTGGTTGGTGGGCTCGTCGAGCAGCAGCAGGTCGGGCTTCTCCAGCAACAGCCGGCAGAGGGCCACCCGCCGCCGCTCGCCGCCGGAGAGGGTGTCGACCTTCCAGTCGCCGGGGGGCACCCGGAGGGCGTCCATCGCGATCTCGATGTGGCGGTCCAGCTCCCAGGCGCCCGCGGCGTCGATCTGGTCCTGGAGGGCGGCCTGCTTCTCGATGAGGGCGTCGAAGTCGGCGTCGGGGTCCTCGAAGCCGGCGCTGACCTCGTCGTAGGCCTGGAGCAGCTCCCGCCAGTGGCGCAGGCCCTGCTCGATGTTGCCGCGCACGTCGAGGTCGGGGTCGAGCTGGGGCTCCTGGGGCAGGTAGCCCACGGTGGCCCCCTGCTTGAGGAAGGCCTGGCCGTTGAAGTCGGGGTCGACCCCCGCCATGATGCGCAGCAGCGTGGACTTGCCCGCGCCGTTGTGTCCGATGACGCCGATCTTGGCGTCGGGGAAGAAGGACAGCCAGGTGGGCTCGAGGATGCGCCGGCCCGAGGGCAGGATCTTCTCGGCGCCGATCATCTGGTAGATGAACTCGTTGGCCATCAGAGGACCTCCGGAGGTTGGGCCGTCCCCCATATGCCGTCGCGGGCGGGCCGCAAGCGACGTCGTGAGGGCGGCGCGATGGGGTACGCTCTCCTTCCCAGGACCGGAGGCTCCCCTGATGCCGGATGCGCTGAAGATCACCGCCCGCGTGAACGTCCACCCTGAGCAGGAGGGCGCGGCGCCGTCCGAGCCCTTCCCCCTGCAGGTGGTCGAGGTCGCCCCCGTCACCGCCGGGTTCACCGCGCAGCAGGCCGAGCCCTGGCTCATCGCGGAGCGGGAGTTCTTCCAGACCCGCTGGGACGCGCTGATCGAGGCGCTGCCCGAGGCCGGCGAGCCCGGGGGCTGGGCCGAGCTGCTCCTGGAGATCGAGGGCGCGGAGGCGCTCGCGGACGTGCTCCAGGTCCAGATCGGCGCGGGGGAGCACTGGGACACCCTCCCGGTCGATCCGGTGGAGATCATCGACGGCGCGCTGCACGCCCGGCTGGAGCTGGAGCTGGACAAGGCGGGCCAGTGGGCGGGGCGGGTGATCCTGATCGCCCAGGAGCCCAAGGAGCCGGTGGACTTCGCGGCGCAGGGCATCCAGGACCTGCAGGGGTGCGCGGGGCTGCCGCCGCTGCGCCACATCCTCTGGCGGGTGCGTGCCGGGGCGACGCTGAGCTACGCTCGCCTGGACGCCAGCTCGGACGCCTGGAACGACTTCGACGGGCGGCGAGCGCTCCTGTTCCTGCACGGCACCGGGCTGAACGCCCGCAAGACCCTGGACTACATGCAAGAGTCCTCCGACGGCCTGGTGACCGAGCTGGTGCGGGCCTACGGGGGGCGGGTGCTGGCCTTCAACCACGCCACGGTGACCTCGACCATCCCGGAGAACCTCGCCGAGCTGAACAAGCTCTGGCCCCGCGTCAACCCGGTGACCGGCAAGCCCATGACGATGGAGGTCGACGTCCTGGGGGTGTCCCGGGGCGGGCTGCTGGCCCGCTACATCGTCGAGGGCCACGGCCTCATCGACGGGCCCACGCTCACGGTGCGCAACGTGGTGTTCCTGGGCACGCCCCACGAGGGCACCTGGTCGGCGATGGACAACAACAAGTGGTGCGTGATCGGGGTGCGCTGCCTGTGCAACAAGGGCGCCACCAAGGTGTACGGTCCGCCGGTGGGGGACCCCATCGTCAAGGGGGTCATCGGCATCGGCCAGCCCGGGCAGCTCAACATGCAGCCCCACAGCGCGCTGCTCAACGACATGAACCTCAAGGGCCCCGACGCCGAGGCGCTGCGCGCGCTCCAGCCGGACATGCGCTACCACGCGGTGTGCTCCACGTTCTGGTTGCCCGAGGACCACAGCAGCCGCCCCTGCGTGGAGAAGATGTTCGGCGCCGCCGAGAACGACCTGGTGGTGCCGGTGGGCAGCGTGTTCGACCCCAAGGTGACCCCGGCGTCCCGCTTCGAGGGGCTGCTGCCCATCCCGCAGGAGCGGCGGCTGCACTTCCAGCCAGCCGATCAGGTCACCCACGTCGACTACATCAACCAGCCCCGCGTCCACGAGCAGCTCCGGGTGTGGCTGGAGGGGGACGGCGGCCTGGTCTGAGCGCGCCGACCCCGGCCGTCGCGGGCTATGGTGGTCCACGAGCGGTCAGGGTCCGCTGGAGATTGACGACATGAACACGCTCGGCGTCCTCACGGCGCTGGTCGTGGGCCCTGCCCAGGCTGCGCCGGAGATCCACCTCCAGGCCGACCAGCTCGCGTTCGGGCCCCGCGGCGAGGCCTCTCTGCGTTGGGGAGACGATGACTGGCGCGTCGGGCCCGCGCTGGCGGTGCGCACCCTGGGCTATGACATCGGGCGGGCCACCGCGCAGCCCATGTGGAACTTCATGAGCGGGGGGGAGGTGCCCACCGCCATCCTGCCCACCCTGGGCGTGGCCTTCAGCGGGGAGGTCGCCGAGCGCTGGTCGCTGACCGCCGGCGTGGCCAGCAACCCGCTCACGATCGTCGACGGGATCCGGTACGGGCGGCTGTGGGGCCGGTCGGGGGCGGGGCTCGCCATCTTCTCCACCCTCTACGCGATCGCCGGGGCGGTGGTCTGCACGGAGTTCTCCATGGGCGTCAGCCGCAGCTTCCTGGACGGCCAGGCGGCGGTCTGGGCCGGCATCCGCCCCACCCTGGCCCCGCTCACCCTCGACGAGCGGCCGGAGAGTCCGCTGTTCTGGGTGAACCCCGGGGTGGGCTTCCGGGCGTCGCTGGACTGGCTGGAGCGGGACCGGCGGCCCTGGCGGGGCGAGGTCGACGACATCGACCGGTTGGACGACTGACGCCGCCTGCGTTAGGCTTGCCCTGGTCTTTGACAACGTGAGTGCAGTGGAGCTGGTCTAGCTCGGTGTCTACACCGCGGGCGGCGTTGCGCCGTCCTGGCACCTTCTTCTCCAAGCTTCACAAGGAAGGCTGTTCCGGAACGTCGCTGATCGCTACAGGGGGCCCTAATCAGCGTCGGGCTGGATCAACCCCGCGAGTCGTGGTTCCGAACGCCGATTAGGGCCCCCTGTAGCGGCGAGTTCAGTGAGCCTTCCATGTCCCTGGTCATGTGGTAGACAAATTTCCGCTGCACCCACGTTCGTCAGGCTTTTCAACGCCGCCCCTCGGGGCGGCGTTGCTGCTTTCGGCGCGCGGGTCTTTGAGCTTGGGTCGATCGGGCTCGTCCTGCCCGCCAGCTCGACCGGACGCAGGGTCGCCTCGGAGCATGCGGCCGTCGCGCGGTCGCCATCGCCGGGCCGGACCGGGACCCCGTCCTCCTGAGCGGCTCGCGTCGAGCGCCTGGTCGCGGACACGCCGACTGCGGTGGGTCTGTGCATGTTACGGAGGCGATTCCCGGTGGAACCACGTATGGTGATCTGCCGGATCCGGAGGGGGACGGAGTCGGCGATCTGGTGGATTGTGATGGGTACAAGTGTGGGGATCTGGTGGACCGTGACGTGTTCGTGTATGGTGGATTGGCGAACCGTGTGTGAGCGCCGGAGCGCACCTGGCAGGCGGGCCTGAGAGGGGTGTTGCACATGAGATCGGTGACCGTGGACAGAATATGGTTTGTAAGATCATCAGGGTATGACCAGAATTATGCGCCAGAACGCCAATGAGGTTTGATCAAGTGACCAAACACGGTTCTGGGTAAGAAACAGACGTAGTATCTGGGTAATGAAAATTGTCATCTCATTCTTCAAGAACTTGCTTGAGTCGGAAGATCGCCGCCCGGTAGGATCCTCTCAGCAACTCACACAAGCGCTCCTCCGCGGTGATGCAGACGATCAGGCAAGTGCCTGTATTTGTAAGTATTTCTGTTGAGGATAGTTCAAACGAAGAAGGTGCAGGATGTCACGTTCGCTTCGTGCGCACGTAACGCCCGTCTATGTGGCGTTCGTCGCGCTGGTGGGATTGAGCTTCGGCTCGACCACCTTTGTGTCCAGCAAGCAGGCTGACGACGGTCTCAACATCAACCTCGCCGGTCGTCAGCGTATGTTGAGCCAGAAGATGTCGAAGGAGGCGCTGATGTACAGTCAGTCCGTCTCCCGAGGCGCGAACGCCGCGGAGCTGGAGCGCAACGCTGAGCGCGTCCGCGCGTCCATGGAGGTCTTCGCCACCACGCTGGCCGCTCTCAAGGACGGCGGAGAGGCGCCGCTCGACGTCGACCAGACCGAGTTCGCCTCCCTCTCCGGCGCGACCAGCAGCCGCATCGCCGCCCAGCTCGGCGTGGTCCAGGCCAAGTGGGAGCCCTTCGCCGCGAACATCGAGCGGGTCCTGACCTCGGGTGGCGCCGACACCGCCGCCATGGACTACGTGATGGAGAACAACGGCGACATCCTGGCCAGCATGAACGCCGCGGTCACGATGATGCAGGCCGACGCGGACGCCCGCGTCACCCAACTCCTGGTGCTCCAGCTCGCGCTGCTCGTGCTGGGTTTGGGGCTGGTGGCCTATGGGTGGTTGTCCATCCGCCGCTCTGTCGCGCGCCCGCTGCAGGATCTCGCCAACGTGGCCGAGCACCTGGCCGAGGGCAAGCTGGACGCCGACATCCCCAAGCAGGACGTCGCCGAGCTTGCCGAGCTGGCCGGCAGCTTCGACCGGATGCGCAACGAGCTGAACACCACCATCACGAACCTGGAGGCCACCGCCCGGCAGAACGCGGGGCTGGCCAAGGAGGCCGAGGAGGCCACCCAGGCCAAGAGCGAGTTCCTGGCGTCCATGAGCCACGAGCTGCGCACCCCGATGAACGCCATCATCGGCTTCACCGCCCTGCTCAGCAAGCGCACCTCCGCGATGCGCGAGGACACCACGCTCTCCGAGAAGTCCCAGCGCAGCCTCAAGAAGCAGAAGCAGTTCATCAGCCAGATCGAGGAGGCCTCCACCGGCCTGCTCCAGCTCATCAACCAGATCCTCGACATCTCCAAGATCGAGGCCGGTCAGATGGACGTGTTCACCGAGGACATCGCGGTCTCCGACCTGGTCCAGGGGATCGCCGCGACCGCCGACCCCCTGGTGCAGAAGAAGGGCAACACGCTCACCATCAAGCTGCCGGACCCCGACATCACGATGAACACGGACATCACGAAGGTGCGCCAGTGCCTGCTCAACCTGGTGTCCAACGCCGCGAAGTTCACCGACAACGGAGAGATCACGCTGGCGGTGCGCGGCGAGGAGCGCGGCAACGGCGAGGTGGTGGTGTTCGACGTCATCGACACCGGCATCGGCATGACCGAGCTGCAGGTGGGCCGGATCTTCAACCGCTTCTCCCAGGCCGACAGCTCCACCACCCGCCGCTACGGCGGCACGGGGCTGGGGCTGAACATCGTCCGGCAGATCAGCGAGATGCTGGGCGGCACCATCACCGTGCGCAGTGAGCTGCACCGCGGCTCCACCTTCACCCTCACCATCCCGGTCCGGTACAGCGAGACCCGGGAGGAGCCCAGGCCCGAGGCCGAAGACGACACCGCCGCCGCGAAGTGATCCCCCTCAATCTCAAAGGAGTCCGCAATGTACAACGTCCTGATCGTCGAAGATGACTTCCTCAACCGAGAGCTCGTGGGCGAGCAGATGGAGGAGGTGGCCAACATCGAATCCGCCACGAACGGCGCCGCCGCGCTGGAGAAGATGCGCGAGTTCAAGCCCGATCTCGTGGTGCTCGACCTGAACATGCCCGTGATGAACGGGTTCGAGTTCCTCGCCTCCATCCGGGAGCAGGGCTACAAGACCCCGGTGGTCGTCCTGACCGCGATGGACCTGCGCAAGGACGACTACGACTTCCTCCGGAAGGCGAAGGTCACCCGCGTCTTCCAGAAGGGGCGCTACTCCGACGAGGACCTGCTGGCCTCGCTCGGGAACGCGCTGGGAGGTTAGTCTCATGGCCTTCTACCTCGTCGTCGAAGACAACCCCGCCAACGTCGCGCTGATCAGCGAGGTGTTGGAGGACGAGGGGCACCGGTTCGAGGTCGCCACAGACGGCGCCTCGGGGCTGGCCTTCGCCTACAACCTGATGCCCGACATCATCCTGATGGACGTCAGCCTGCCGCTGGTCTCCGGGCTGGACGCGGCCACGATCCTCAAGAATGAGTCTCGGACCCGCGACATCCCCATCCTGGCGCTGACCGCGCACGCGATGCAGGGCGATCGTGAGGAGTGCCTGCGCGCCGGCTGCGATGACTATGAGACCAAGCCCATCAACACGGCGCGCGTGCTCCAGAAGGCCGACGCCCTGATGCGCAACCGGGATCCATCGTTCGTCGCCCAGCTCGATCGGCTCCGGGGCGGGGAGGTGCGCTCGTTCGGGGCGCAGCAGATCGCCCGCCTCAACGAGCAGCTCGGGCAGGTCCGGGAGGCTCTGGAGACCGCCGAGGCCGCGCTCCAGGAGGAGCAGGAGGCGCACGCCGCCGTGAAGGCACAGCTCGAGTCCCAGAACAACCGCTCTGTGCTGCGTCGAATGCAGGCGCTCGAGATGCAGCTCACGGTGGCCAAGGAGGAGAAGGACAACGCGGAGGCCCGGATCGAGCAGGCCCGCGCCGAGCTGGAGCGGGACCGCGAGCAGCTCACGCTGCTCTTCGAGAGCCGCATGCGCGAGGTCCATCAGGCCCACGCGGAGGAGCTGTCCGAGGCGAGGGCCCGGCTCGACGAGGCGGTCACCGCGGAGGCGTTGGACGGGCTGCGCGAGGAGCAGGAGCGCGCGCTCGCCGCGCTCCGCAGGGAGCACGAGGCCGCGCTCGTCGCCCTTCAGGAGTCCCACGCGCAGCAGCTCGCCGACCAGAGCCAGGCCCACGCCGGGGAGCTGGAGGCGCTGTGCGAGGACCACCGCCGCAAGGCCCAGCGGGCCTCTGTGTCGCGTCGCTCCTCGCTCCAGCGCAAGTTGGAGACCGTCCAGCGGCGGGTCGAGGAGATGGAGGCCAAGGAGCGGGACTACCTCAAGCGGATCCAGGGCCTTCGGGATGTCCCGGTTGACGTACAGATGCTCCAGACCGAGCTGCAGCGGGCGCGCACGGACGCGGCCACCTCGCGCCGCGTGCTCACCCAGCTCCAGAAGACCGTGCGCCAGGCGGTGGACACCTCCTACACCGAGGTGCTCAACGCGACGACGGAGCTGTACGCGAAGTAGCCCAATCCCCTGAACCAGACGCCCGACGCGCCACAGACACGACGTCTGTGGCGCATGGACCCCTACACCTCTCGCCGGAGTCTGATGTGTTTGTATGTCTGATGTTGTCGCTCGCCGCGCCCCGCGCGGCGGAGCTGGAGACCTCTGTGCACGCGCAGGTCCGCCCCCGCGCGGAGCCCCACACCGGCCGTGACCTCGCCCCCGGAGGCGCCACGAACCTGTTCTCCCAGCGCGCCCGCCTCGGCGCGACCCTGACCCTGGGCGGGTGGTCGACCCTGATCGAGGTCCAGGACGTGCGGGTCTGGGGGACCGAGGTGAACACCCTGACCGACTTCAGCGCGGACACCTTCGACCTCCACCAGGGCTACGCGGCCTGGAAGGGGGAGCGGGGCTGGCTGCGCCTGGGGCGGCAGGAGATCAACATGCACGAGCAGCGCCTGATCGGCGCGGTCGACTGGACGCAGCAGGGGCGCGCGTTCGATGGATTTCATGGGCAGGCCCACTCCGAGACCTTCGGCGTCAACGTCGCCGGGGCGATCCTGGCCAGCCAGGGCCTTGAGGATCGCGGCGGCGACGCCGGCATGGTAGCGGCGTGGGGCGGCTACCGGCCCTCGGAGGGTGAGGCCCTGGTCGATCTCGTCGCGATCTTCATGTTCGACGCGATGGACGGCTCCACCCTCACCACCGCCGGGCTCTACGCCAAGGGCGGCGCCGGCATCCTCTCCGGGCGGGTGGAGGGCTACGCCCAGCTCGGCGGCCCGAGCGTCCAGTGGATGGCCGGCGCGCAGGGCACCCTGGCCCCGGAGCTGGGGGTGAAGCCCACCGTCACCCTGTGGTACGACGCGCTCTCCGGGGGCGGCGCGGACGGCGGGGGCTTCAACACCCTGTTCGCCACGAACCACAAGTTCTACGGCCTCGCCGACATCGCCTGGTTCAAGGTCGGCGCCGCCCAGGACGGCCGGGGCCTCCAGGACGCCGCGCTCAAGCTGGGCCTCTCCCCGACGGAGGGCACGAAGGTGGGCCTCGACGGGCACCTGTTCCTGGGGACCGCGTCCGTGGACGGGCTGAGCGCCGTGGTCGGCGAGGAGGTGGACCTCACGGGCAAGGTGAAGCTCGGCCAGAAGGTGTGGCTCGCGGGCGGCGGCGCGCTCTACCACGCCCCGGACGGGGAGGCGATCGACGGCTGGGGCTTCCTGCAGGTGGACGCGAAGCTCTGAGTCCGCGCGGCCGCGCCCTCCGATGAGGCCGACGCCATCGGGCTCATGGAGGCGCGGTCGTCGCTGAGGCCGCCCGGGGCAGCCCCTCCACCGAGCGGGCCAGCCGCACGCCGACCCCGCCCTCGTCCGCGGCGCCGCTCCGGCGGACATCGGGCCCGACGCGCACCACCCGGGGCGCCCGCAGGTCCCCGGCGACCGCCACCCCGGAGGCCTCCACGGCCACCCCGGGGTTCCGGCCGCAGGCCGCGGCGTCGGTGTAGACGTCCCACACCCACTCGGGGACGTCGTCGTCCATCCCCCGGGGCGCCAGGCTCTTGGGGAGCGAGCGGCTCCGGGTGGCCAGGGTCCACTCCGCCTCGGTGGGCAGCCGGTAGCCGTCCGCGCCGGTCCTCCAGCGCACGGCGCGCCCCTCGACGGTGTAGGCCGGGGTGAGGCCGCGCAGCTCGGAGAAGCGGTTGGCGAAGTCCACCGCGTCGCGCCAGGACACGCCGGCGGCGGGGGCGTCCGGCGCGCACGCCTCTCCGCAGCTCGGGGGCGCGGCGCCCATGACCGCCTCCCACAGGGCCTCGCTGACCGTGTCGGTCCCCAGCCACACCGCGCGGGTCAGAGCCACCTCGCAGTCGACCCCCTGGACCGGGGAGGGCCGCGCCCAGGACGCGGGGCCCCAGGCCCGGGTCTCGTAGGCGGGCAGCTTGCGCAGGCTGACCCGCCCGGCGGTGGCGCTGATCTGCCGATGCGCCAAGGGCAGGGGCTGGGGGCGGGGGCCGATCTCCAGCGCCGGCCAGTCGCCCGCCCGGGGGGAGAAGCGATCCATGTCGGGCCCGAGCTGGAGCAGCGCCACCGCCACGACCGCGAGCAGGCTGCCCCCCACCAGGGCCAGCTTGGGGCGCCCGCTGCGGTGGACCCCCAGCGCGAAGCCCGCCGCGCTGCCCAGCATGCCCCCGGTCCACAGCGCCCCGAGCGCCGCGCGCACCGCCAGGGGCTGCCGGGGGAACAGCGCCGCGATCAGGTCGTGGCTGAGCCGATCGGTCTCCAGCAGCATGCGGATGCCGAGCTGCTCCATCCAGGTGTTGTCCACCGCGTCCCACAGCCACAGGGGCGAAGCCAGCACCCCCAGGCCCAGCAGCAGCAGCACCCAGCCCGGGCGCCGCCGCTCGATGCGGATGAGCAGGGGGATGACGACCAGCAGGCCCAGCGCCCCGCAGCACGCCCCGACCCACTCCCCGCAGCCGGGCAGCAGGATCAACGAGAGGAGGAGGACGAGCCGGGTCATTCCTTCCCCCGGCCCATGCGCATCAGCGCCCAGCCCACCAGCGCGCCGCCGACGGTCAGCGTGCCCACCAGCAGCGCCAGGCGGGCGAGCTGGTTGGGGCCGCCCACCTCGGCGATCTCCGCCGGGTCGATGAGGTAGCCGCCGTCGGCCGCGAGGAAGGCACCCTGGGCGGTGATCGCCAGCAGCAGGCGCCACGCCCCGCTCAGGGCTGCCCCGGCCCCGGCGCCGGTCAGCGCCCGGAGGAGCACCCCGCCCCACTCGTAGCGGGACGCGCAGGGCACGGTGACGGTGTGTTCGACGTCGTCGGCCTTCGCGGTGAGGGTGAGGGTGCGCTCGGTCCTCTCGCCGCGCGGCAGGGTGACCCGGGCGCGGGCGAGGGCCTCGTCTCCCGGGCCGAGGACGCGCTGCCCTCGGCCGTCGGCGCCCTCCAGCTCGATCGCCACCTCGGGGTCGTCGCAGGCCACCGAGACCCGGAGCCGCCCCCGAGGGCCCTGGTGCCGCAGGCGCAGGGTGACGACGCCCTCGTGGCCCTCGTGGATCACCAGCCGGCCCTCCGGGGCGCGGGAGAGGGCCAGGGTGGGGGCCTCCAGGCCCAGCGCGCGGCAGACCTGCTCCACCGGATCCGCCGCCCGCAGAGCCTCCTCCAAGGCGGCGGCGTGGGCGTCCCCGATGCCCTCCAGCCACTGCCCCACCAGCCCGGTGAGCAGCAGCTCCAGGAACATGTCGTTGTGCGCGTCGCCCCAGCGGGCGAGGGCCGCGGCGTCGGCCTGCCAGCCGCAGCTCGGGTGGTGGAAGGCCTTGAGCCCGGCGGTCCACAGGGTGACCCGGGCGCCGAGGTCGCCGTCGGGGGGGCGCTCGGCGGGCATCGGCGTGCCGTGCATGTCCAGCCAGCGCAGCAGGGCGCCGTCGGCGTAGCGGGCCTCGACCTCCCGCAGCAGGACCTCCGCGCCCTCGTCGGCCTGGGCGAGCTGCTGGACGAGGGTGTCGGGGTCGCCCACGATGGCGTCCCGGGTCAGCAGCACCACCGCCCCGAGGTGCCAGAGGGCCTCGTGCAGGCGGCGGGCCTCGGACCAGCCCCGCTGCGGGGCGGGCAGGGGGCCCTGCCCCAGCCCCTGGGAGAGCGCCCAGGCCCGCAGCCGTCCGTCCGCCAGCCGCTCCTGCACGGCCGCCGGGTCGTGCCAGGCCAGGGCGACGAGGCCCTGCAGATCGGTGACGTCGCCGCACAGGGCGGCGCTGCCCAGGCCCCAGTGGAGCACCTGGAGGCGAAGCGGCGCGGCGTCTCCGCGGGCCGCGCGGGCGGCGGCGTCCCGCACCGCGTCGTCTTCGATGACCTGCCCCCACTGCGCGATCACGCCTTCGGTGAGCAGGTCGTCCAGCGCGCTCAGCACCCCCGGATCCCCGGCCTCCAGCAGCGCGCGCAGGGCCTCGGCGTCCGGGATGTCGTGCCCGGCGACCCCCAGGCGCCGCTCCCCCAGCGCCCACAGCAGGGACCAGGCGGTGGCGGTGGCGCTGCGCTCCCGGCCCACGGCCAGGCGGACCAGCGCCGCGTCGGCCCGGCTGCGCTCCAGCCAGAGCCCCAGCCGGCCGTCCTCCACCGCCCCGCGGAGCAGCTCCACCGCCCCCCCCGCTTTCGCAGGCAGGTCTTCCGGGAGGTCGATGGACAGGGCATCCCAGGGGCGCGGCAGGCGCAGGCCCCGGGCCCCCAGAGCCCACAAGGTGGCCTGGAGCCACAAGGGCTTGACGGCCGAGGCGGGCAGGCCCCAGGACTCCACGAAGGTGCGGGCGCGCCGCTCGCCGGCCTCGACGGCGTCGCCGAGCTGGTCCTCCTCGTCCCCGTGGATGTGGGAGAGGATGAGCTTGAGCTGGTCGAGGGTGTCGAGGGCCTGGTGCCAGCGCGCCTCGTTGGCGACCACCAGCTCACCGTACTGGGCGGCGCTGGTGATGACCACGCCGTCGAGCAGCCGGAGCTGCATGCCGCCCGGGATCCGGGTGACCCGCTCGATCAGGGGATAGCCGGGCTCGATCCGCTCGGTGATCCAGCGGTCGAGGGTGGACCGGGGCACGCCGAGCCGGCCGGCCCAGGTGTTCAGCTCGGCGTCCTCGTCGGGGGTGATGCGGTCGTCGGCGCAGATGCGGCGCACGTCGCGCACCAGCTCGTACCACTCCGGGCGGGCCCAGCGGGCGGCCTCGCGCTCGGCGGCCCAACCCTCGGCGTCGAGGCTCCCCAGCCGGGCGAAGGAGCGGGTGTCGAGGATCATGGTGGCGATGGGGGCGTCCCGCCCGCCGGCCTCGGCGGTGAGCTTGAGGGCCCGCCGGCAGGCGCGGAGGGCGTCGCGGAAGCCCTCGAAGTCGGCGGAGGCCGCTGGGCCCAGCAGGGCGAAGGGGTGCAGCGGCTCGTTGCCCATGCTGCGCAGCGCCCACAGACGCAGGCGCTCCGGGTCCCGCCAGGGGCGCTCGCCCGCCGGGGCCAGGGTGCGGCGGGGCGGAGGCGCGCTGATGTCCGGCTCCAGGTCCGCGAGGGGGTCGTCCTCCAGGGACAGATCCAGCTCCAGATCGGCCAGGGGCTCCTTGTCGCTCACCGCGACACCCCGTCCTCGTCCACCACGAGGGGGATCTCGGCGGCGCGCACGTCGCAGGGGGCGTCGCCGCCGTCGCCGGTGGTGGGCATGGCGCCCAGGCTCAGGCGCGCGGTGACCGCCCGCTGGACCAGGGGGCAGCGCGCGGTGACGTCCAGGCCGCCGCCCAGGTCCAGGGACAGGCTGACCTCCACCCGGGTGCCCCGGGGCAGTCCGGTGGGCAGGTCGTCGATGACGCAGTCGCCGATCTTCACCCACAGCTCGGGGTCGACGGGGTCGATCTCGACGACCTCGACCTGGATGCGGCTGGCGCCGTCGCGGGTGGTGCGGAAGGACTGGGGCGCGCTGGTGGTGGGCAGCGGGGTCTCGGCGGGCACGATGGGGTGGGGGCGCTGCGCGTTGCGGGCGCGGTCGAAGGTGAGCACGCCCACGCCCCGGGGGAGCTGGCTGGTGATGTCGAGGGTGATGCCGGTGGTCTCGGCGTCGTCCGGGGGGGTGGCGCCCGGCTCGTCCGCGTCGTCCTCCAGGGCGATGGGGGCCCCGCCCCGGGCCAACTCGCGGCCCAGCACCGCCGCGCCCCGGGCGACGGCCAGGTCGGGGCGGTCGGAGAGGCTGACCTTGTCGCCGGCGCGCTCCTGGAGCCAGCTCTGCACCAGCTTGAGCCGGGAGGAGCCCCCGACCATCACCACCTGATGAAGGTCGGCCCAGCGCAGGCCCGCGACCCGCAGCGCGCCCTCGGTGGTGTCCGCGATCCGGTTCTGCAGGGCGTAGCAGGCCTCCTCGAAGGTGCGGCGGCCCAGCTCCACCCGCAGGGTGCAGCCCTGGATGGTGAGGTGGACCCGCACCCGGGGCTTGCGCTGGAGGTCCTCCTTGGCGGCGCGGGCGCGCTGGCGCCACACCCGGCGCTCCTCGGCGTCGCCGTCCTCCCAGCCCAGGCTGTGGCTCTGCTGCATCGCGTCCTGGAAGATGCGGTGGACGACGTCGTCGAAGTCCTTGCCCCCCAGGCGGGGGTCGCCCTGGCCGCCGATGACGCGCAGGCGGCCGTCGGCGACCTCGACCAGGGAGACGTCGAGGGTGCCGCCCCCCAGGTCGAAGACCATGATGCGGCCCTCCACGCCGTTGCGGCCGTAGCCGTGGTCCAGGGCGGCGGCCAGGGGCTCGGAGAGGGTCATGGCGACGTCGACGCCGGCCAGCTCGGCGGCGCGGCGGGTCGCGTTCTTCTGGGGCACGAAGAAGTGGTGGGGGTGGGTGATGACCGCGCGCTCCAGGGCGTCGCCGGCCGCGCGGGCGTCGGCGCGCAGCTTGCGCAGCACCAGCGTGGAGAGGCAGACCGGGTCCCAGCGCAGGCCCCCGAAGGGCTCGGCGTAGCGGCCGCGCAGCTCGCGCTCCACCCCGATGTCCCGCTTGAAGAAGTCGAAGAAGCGGACGTCGGCGGGGTCCTCGGCCAGCTCGCGGGCCAGGGGGGCCGCCGCGCCCACGCAGGCCCGCCCCCGGCGGTCCAGGCAGACCAGGGAGGGGGTCAGCACCTCACCCTCGGCGGTGGGCACCATGTGGACGCCGCCCCGGTCGGCATAGGCCAGCGCCGAGAACGACGTCCCGAGGTCGATCCCGTAGACCCGATCGCTCATCTTCGCTCGACGCGCACGAACAGCCCGTCGTCCAGGTCGAGCTTCGCGATGGACCGCTCCAGCGAGTAGTGGGCCAGGTTCCGCAGGCCGAAGAGCTTGTCGGGGGTCGACCAGGTGTCCCCGCCGTGCCAGGCGAGGTTCCAGGGGTCGGTGACCGCGCTGACGTCGACGTCGGCCGCGACGGAGAAGCGCAGGTCGGTGGTGCCGACGGGCAGATCCTTGCAGACCAGGCCCAGGGACAGCGCGCCCTCGGCCACCTTGAAGCGCGGGGCCGCCCCGGGCGGGTTCCGGGGGTCGGCGGTGAGTATCGGGTCGGACGGCAGGCGTTCCACCTCGACCCGCACCGCGCCGTGGTCGGCCGCCCCGCAGGCCGCGACCAGGGCGTAGCCGCCGCTGGTGGCGGCCTGCTTGCCGAGCTGGAAGCCCTCGGAGCGCACCCGGTCCAGGCGCGCCCCGGTGACCTTCGGACGGAGCTTCGCCTGGAGATCTTCACGGGGGGCCCACTCGGACCACGCGATGCCCGCGCCGGTGGCGTCGGCGATCTTGAGCTGCTGGAGGCGCTGCGCGATGTCCTGGGCCATGCGGCGGCCCAGGGCGTGATCCTTGGTGACCACCAGCACCAGCATGGGGCGGGGGCCCTGGTAGCGGTAGCTGGCGTCGGCGTTGGAGGCCTTGAACTCGCTGACCCGCTGGTGCTCGCCCACGCTGCCCTTGAGGCGGGCGAACTGGCCGTCGTCCATCGCCCGCTCGGCGTAGACCCGGCCGTCGAAGGGCAGGGCGATGCCCACCGCCCACACCCCGAAGCCGGCGTCCACCAGCTTGGCCAGGCGCTGGCCCACGCAGGCCACGGTGGCCCCGGCCGCGCAGCCGGCGAGGTCGGCCTCGGGCCGTCCGCCGCCGCCGTAGACCCCGTCGGTGAGGACCACGGTGACCCGGCGGGTGTCGGGGCCGTCGTCGCCGTCCAGGTCGAGGGCCTTGTCGAAGCGGGACTCCGCGCCCCGGTAGAGGCTGGCCGAGGAGTAGCGCCCCAGGTCGGTCTTGCCGTCGCAGCCCACGTCGGTGGCCACGAGGCAGTACTCCAGGGTGCCGGGCACGCCGGCCGCGCCGATGGCGCCGGTGACCTCCTCGTGGAGGGAGCTGAGCCGCGCGGAGCCCTGCTGGATGAAGCCCTGCATGGAGCCGGAGATGTCGGTGACCACCCGCGCGCCCTCGGGCAGCCGCACAGCGCGGGGGGCCTCGGTGGCGGTGGTGACCCCGCCGGGCAGCTCGGGCTGCGGGGGCGCCTCGGTGGTGCAGGCGACGAGCAGGGCGAGGGCCGCTGCGAAGAGGGTGGTGGCGGGGCGGAGGGGGGTGGCGGGGCGGAGGGGGGTGGCGGGCCGATGGGGGTCGCCCATCCAGGGCTCCAAGTTTCGAAGGTCCGTCACGGACAGACAGAGGCCTCGAAGAGACGGAGGGACTCGTAGGGGATCGACGCGTGGCCGCGAGGAAAGCTCTGCGCCGCTCGTGTCCGGGATTTCAGAATCAATTGAATCCCAAGTCCCTCCAACGTTCCATCGCGGGCCGCGCGTCGGGACGTGGCCCCAACCAGCGATCCTCCGAGGCCTCTGTCTGTCCGTGACGGACCTTCGAAACTTGGAGTCCGTGACGGACGACACTGATGGCGTCGACGCCGTCATCGCCCCAGCCATCTCTCCCGTCACTCCACCCGTACCCATTCCCGCTCCTCTGCCGCCGCCGTGACCAGCTCCGCGTAGCCGAGCACGTCCTCGCCGCCCTCGTCCAGCCTCAAGCCGGCGTCGCGGTCGCCGGGCTCGACACGGGTTACGCGCCGGGGCACCTTCTCATTGCCGCGGACCGCCGCGAACCAGGCCTCCCGGGCGTCGGCGGCCTGGCGGGTGGGGCGGACCACGAGCTGGCCGTCCTGGACCTCCAGGGTGCTCAGGGCCTCGCCGCAGCCCGGGCAGAACCGGACCAGGCTGACCATCACGCTTCCACAGGCTCGGCACTTCATCGGTACGACACCTTGGCGATGCCCGGCAGGGCCGGGCGGATGACGTCCTCCAGCACGACCTCGAGGACCGAGCGCTTGAACCACTCCCGGTGGTCGGGCATGACCCGAGCGTACAGCAAGCTGTAGGAGCTCTTGAGCCCTTCGTCGACGTCGTGCAGGGTGGGCAGCTCCGGGTCGAAGCCGGGATCGTCCTCGGGGCGCCACAGCGCGCGCTCGCCGGGGCGCAGGCGGGGGTAGTCCGGGGCGCGCGGCAGCACCCACTCGTGGCGATCGACGAGGGGCAGCCACCAGGGATAGCGGCGCCCCTGAACGGCGGTGCTGATGCCCAGGATGCCGTGCGCCGCCTCGGCGGAGTTGCGGGCGAGCTTGCGCTCGATGGCGCTGACCCGCAGCAGCCCGTGGGCGACGACCTCCTTGGGGTGGGTGTCCTGGCGGGGCTCGCACTCGATGGTGAGGGCGCGGCCCTCCAGGAAGGCGCAGCCCTGGGGCGCGGTGAGGGCCTCGGCCTGGCAGAGGGCCACCACGCGGTCCTGGAGCCAGGTGCGGATGTAGTAGTGGTGGTCGGGGTCGACGATGTTGAGGAAGCCCCAGCCGTTGCCGAAGAGCTGCACGCTGACGGTGTAGCCCGCCTCGCCGCCCGCCCCCGACGCGTCGAGCATGCGCGCCGCGATCATGCGCGCCATGTACTCCATCAGGTAGCGGAAGAACATCACCGAGCGCTTGAGGGCGGCCTGTTGGCGCCGGGGGTCGAACGCCCAGGCGGTGAACCGGCTGCCCAGGCGCTTCTGCACGCGCACCTCGCGCAGGAAGCGCTCCCGACCGATCTCGGCGTTGAGGAAGCGGCCTTCGACCAGCATGTTGACGTAGTCGTGCCCGGCGAAGCGGAAGCTGGAGAGGGCGTGCACCGGCACGGCGCGGTCGCCGTAGGGCACCCACTCGTGGAAGAGCACGTCCACCGTGCCGCCGCCCATGTCGACGCAGAGCAGGTCGTCGGCGTCCTGCCCGGTGCCCCCGACGCTGGC
This sequence comes from Alphaproteobacteria bacterium, assembly GCA_020632795.1. Classification (GTDB taxonomy): domain Bacteria; phylum Myxococcota_A; class UBA796; order UBA796; family CAJQPC01; genus JACKEV01. Next base: position 387,194 of record JACKEV010000010.1, on the reverse strand, counting down.
GGCGCGGGCCTCGTCGGCGCCCTGCTCGGCGGTGACGCTCAGGCCGGTCCAGGGGGTCAGGGACGCCGCGGCCTGGGCGAAGTCCGCGCGCTGCTCGTCCAGGCGGTCGCGCTCGGTCTCCCGCTCGAACACGGCGGGGAAGGACCACCGCACGATGGCCGAGCGGGGGTGGACGGTGTCCTCGGCCACGAGGTTGGCCAGGGCGGTGAGCAGCAGCATCTCCAGGAAGGAGCGGCGCGCCCGGCCGTCGGGGAGGGGGCCGGCGGAGGTGCGGGGGCCCCACTTGAGGTCGGAGACGAGGAAGTCCTCCTCGGGGTAGGCCAGCTCGCGGACCTGCTCGTCGAAGGAGACCAGCCCGACGTCCTCGCCGAGCTGCCAGTCGCCGTGGCCCCCCGACGCGGCGGGCCGGGCGGTGACGAGGATGGACGGCAGGGTGGAGCCGCCCGGGTCGCCGCCCCGGGCCGGGGGCCAGGTGTCGGGGTGCTTCTCGCCGGTGGGGCGGCCCCGGCCGTCGACCAGCACGAGGTCGAGGTCCCGCATGGGGATGGCCCGGGGCGGGTCGGTGGGGTCGTCCCGGCGCCAGGCGACGTAGGTGTTGGAGGTGCCGAAGTCGACCCCCAGCAGCACGCTCTCCCGGCTGGCGGCGACCGTGGCGGCGGGCTTGGGCACCGCGAAGCAGCCGCCGGCCTCCATGCGGCCGCCGAGGTCCAGGCGCAGGCCCACCCAGGCGGGGCGCCCGTCGAGCTGGCGGATGGTCCAGGGGTTGCCGGCGTCGACCACGCCCTCCCGGCCGCCCAGGGTGACCACGCGGCCGTCGGCCACCGCGGTGACCTCCAGCCGGCCCCCGGCGAGCTGGCCGGGGTCGTCCAGCCAGGCGCCGACCAGGTAGAAGCGCCACTCGGCCAGCGACACGTTCGGCCACAGGGCCAGGCGCAGGCCCCGCAGGGACTCGGTGCGGCCGGTGCGGAAGGGGCGGTCGAGGGTCTCGGGCCGGGACAGGCCCTTGAAGCGCACGGTGACCTTGTAGCGGCCGTCGGACTCGGAGGCGGGGACCTCGATGGCGTCGACCAGCGCGGTGTAGGCGGGGCGCACCGGCAGGTCGGGCAGGCGGGGCTGGCCCTCCGCGTCGAGCAGGCGGGGGACCGCCGGGAAGCAGACGCTGTCGAGGGTGAGGACCTGGACGTCGGGCAGGCGCAGGGTCAGCCGGCCCAGGCGCACCAGCTCGGGGCGGCCGCCCGAGGACCAGCGGCACAGCCGGCCCTCGTGGACGAAGACGCCGGCGGCCTCCAGGGCGGGGCCGACCTCCACGTCCGCCCGGCAGCAGGGGCAGTACAGCCAGAGCTGCTGGGGGAAGTCCCGCCCGACCTCGACGGTCGCGGGGAGCTGGGACAGCTCGAAGCCACAGCGGGCGCAGCCAAGGGTGGGGGCGCTCATCGGTCAGCCCTCGCGGTGAGGTCCAGCGGGATGCGGATGGGTTCGGCGGCCCCCGGCGGGGCCCAGGACAGGCTCCGGGTGGAGGCCGGGCCGTTGGCGAAGGGCGCCTGCCCGGTGGCCCAGCGCACCCAGGCCGCCGCCGAGGCGCGCAGCAGCTCGTTCACCCGGTCCCCGGCGTTGTGGACGGGCTGGTCGAGGGTCCAGGCGCGGGCGAAGCGCTGGAGGGTGGCGAGGCGGCGCGCGGTGTCGGCGCGCAGGTCGGCGTCGAGGTTCGGCACCTCCAGCGCCTCGGGGCGGCCGTCGCGGCGCACCGCGAGCTGCACGGTGGAGCCCATGCGCAGGTCCGCCTCCGCGCCGATCTGCACGCTGCCGAGGAAGGCCTCCCACAGGACCCAGCCCAGGGCGCAGAGCTCCGAGATGCCGTAGCGATCGGGATCGTCGAGGTAGACCTGCGGGGGGCCGTAGGGGCTGCGCAGCACGAAGCCGCCGCCCTGGGCCATCAGCTCGTCGGGGCCGGGCAGGCGCCCGCCGTCCCGCAGGACCGCCGCGACCGCCGCCTGCCCGTAGCTGGCGCCGGCGCCCCCCACCAGGGCCCGCGCCGGCAGGCCCACGGGGCCCAGAGCGCCCACGAGGACGCGCACCGGGTCGGGGTGGAGGAAGGGGGCGCGGCGGATCTCGGCGACGTCCAGGGCGTGGTCGGGGTAGACCACCCGGCCCAGGGCGTCGAACAGACCGTCGGCCTCGGACAGGGTGAGCCCGCCGTCGGGCAGGGCGCGGTCGGCGCGCAGGCGGGTGACCACGCCGAGGCTCTGGTAGGCGGCGGCGGCGTCGGAGCTGCCCGGGGGCAGGCCGATGCGCAGGCGGGGCGGCTGGGTGCCCTGGCTGGCGAAGACCGCGCCGTCCTTCGCCTCGAAGCGCATGGTGGCCAGGCGCAGGATCTCGGCGCTCCAGCCCTGCTCGTAGACCGGGAAGTACACCGGCCGCAGCTCGTTCTTGCCGTCGCGGCGGACGCGCAGGGGCAGGGGGCCGACCGCCCGGGTGTCGTGGGCGTAGGTGCGCAGCCCGGCGGAGGGGGCCATGCCGTCGACGAGGGCGGCGAGGCCGCGGATCCAGACGACCTCCTGGGGGTGCCAGGCCTCGGCCTGACGCAAGAGGGCGGCGAGGTCGGCGAGCACCGCGAGGGGGTGGCGGTCGGCGGCGTCGACCTGGCGCTCCAGGTCCCGCCACTGCTCGGCGGTGCGCCGCGCGGCGGGCCACATCAGCGTGTCGGGGTCGCCCAGGGCGAAGATCAGGCGCTGGCCGTTGACCGTGCCGTAGAAGTGGGGCAGGAAGCGCCGCTCGGGGTGCAGGCGGCAGAGGGCCTCGCCCAGGGCGCCGCGCTGGGTGAGCAGGTCGATGACCTCGACCTCCAGCAGGCCGGAGACCAGTGCCTTGAGTCCGACGGTCCACAGCCGCAGGTATTCACCCTGGCCCCGCTGGATGGCCAGGCGGGTGGCCTCGCGGCGGTAGAAGGGGTCGGGGAAGGAGGTGGCCGGGTCGCGGCCCCGGGCGGGGTCGACGAAGGGGGGCAGGTCGCCGGGCTGCCAGGCCCGGGTGGGGCCGGAGCCGCGCCAGATGCCGTAGATGCCAGGCGACTCGTTGGCCATGGCGTCGGAGTAGGGGAGCAGCGGGTAGCTGGGCATGGGGGCGTCCTCCTATCCGAGCCGACGGCCGAACCAGTCGGCGGTCTGGCCGGCGAACCAGCGGGCGATGTCCCCGGCGTCGTGCTTGCGACCGCCCGGATCGGGCATCATGGGTTCGCTGGCCAGCTCGCGGGTGAAGGCGACCGGGTCCTCCTGGTAGCGGCGGACCTCGGCGTGGGTGGGCAGCTCGCCGAACAGGCCGCGCGCCCAGGTCAGGCAGAACTCGGCGCGGTCGCGCTCGCGGCGCAGCTCGCCCCACACCTCCTCGGCGAGGGCCTTGGCCTTGCCCTGGACGAGGTTCTCCTTGATGGTCTGCCACAGCGCCAGGCTGTAGGTGTCCTTCTTGGCGCCGAACCAGCCGAAGCTGTCGGGGAACTCGTCGGAGACCTCGGGGGAGAGCAGGTACTCCATCGCGGCCTTCACACCGGTGGCCCGCAGCAGGTAGAAGCGCAGGGTCTTCCCGCCGTGCCACTCCTGGTCGAGCAGCCAGGCGGGGCGCTCGGGGTCCCAGAGGTAGGTGAACAGGGCGTTGGGGTTGTCGATGGTGACCCGCGCGCCGGGGGCGGACTGGAGGTAGTGGCAGGCGAAGGCGTGGAAGAGGTGGGGGTACTCGCGGTTGGTGCCCACCTGGACCCGGGCCGCGCCCAGGCCCGCCGCGCCGTCGGAGGGCACGCCCAGGAGGCAGGCGCCCTGCACGAAGTGGCGGCTGTTGTTGTAGAGGTAGTCCACGCCGAAGCGCATGTTCGCGGTCATCGACTCCTCGTGCAGGGGCACGTTGGACTCGACGGGGCGGTCGGGCTGGTGCCAGGGCAGGAGCGCGGCGAGGTAGGTCTTCTCGGCGCAGCCCCGGGCGGCCAGCTTGCGCAGGAGCTGGTGGGTGACCCCCGCGCCGGTGCCGCCCACGAAGCTGCCGGTGACCAGGATGGCGTCGGCGTTGTGCGCGCGGGCCAGGATGCCCTCCAGCTTCTGGCCGGCGGTGTCGGCGAAGACGGTGGCGCCCACCGCCGGGTTGCCGTACATGCCGTGCTCGACGTTGACCCGGGCGCTGGGGGGGTCGAAGAAGGCCTCGAACAGCTCGCTCTCCGCGGGGGCGGCCCCCTGCAGGAAGAGGTCGGCGAAGCGCTTGTCCCGGGCCTCGTCCGCCGGGATCGGCGGCAGGAAGTCCAGGGAGCGGAAGGGGTGCGCGTCGGCGGCGCAGGTCTCGCCGAAGCTGGTGAGGGCGCGGGTGAGGTCCGAGCCGTCGTCCGCGTCGATGATGAAGGTCTCCAGCCGGGGCAGCGCCCCGAGGTGGACCAGCCGGCTCGCCGCGAGGGCGACGTGCTGCCCCGTGCCGCCGACTCCGATCAGCATGGCCATGAAGAGGACTCCGGCGCTAGAGGATGCGTCGCCCGAAGAAGATCAGCAGCAGCGCGAGGACCGCCGCCGGCAGGAAGCCCAGCACCAGCCCCTGGCCCACCGGGCCGGTGGACGCCATCAGGAAGTGGTGCTGGCAGGAGGCGTCGGCCATCATCAGCCGCTGGGCCTCGGTCGAGAAGGGGTTGAAGTAGATGAGCACGCCCGCGATGAGCCCGGCGTCGAGCGCGCCCAGGGCCCAGCGCAGCGGCCAGGAGGCCACCGCCTTGCGCTCCAGGAACCACCACGTCAACAGCCCGCTGAGCGCGGTGACGACGACCACGGCGGCCACGAAGATGTGGAAGTTCTGCGCGGCGGCGGCGGCGGCGATGTCGTCGCAGGCGGTGGTGGCGACGGTAGCGGCGGCGCCAGGATCATCGAGCACCGCGAACGGGTCGTCCTGGGCGAACGCCCTCCCCATGAGCGCGTAGAGACGCAGTGAGAACACGGCTTACTCCTGTCCGGTCCAGCCCTCGGTGAACGCCTGTAACCTGTCGGCGAGGGGGACAAGGTCGTCTCCCACCTCGCGGTCCTCCGCGTCGGCGCGCAGGCGCACGAAGAAGTCCTCTTCGAGCACCAGCGTGGCCCCGACGCGGGTGGCGATGCCGAGGCCCTCCATGATCCCGGCGAGCTGGCCGCCGGTGACCCCGACGCGGGGGCGGCGGGCCACCAGCCAGCCCTGCTCCGCGGCGAACTCGTCGAGCAGGAACAGCGCCTCGCCCACCACCTTGCGGCCCTTGACCAGCTCCAGCACGCCGTCGGTGAGGACCAGGCGCATGCCCCACTCGGTCCGGCGGTGGAGCAGCAGCAGGCCCGTGAGCATCGAGATGTGCGGGACGTGCATGAGCACCCGCAGCCGCAGGGAGATGGTGTCCGGGATGGCCCGGGGGGCGCGCTCGCCGGGGTGGCAGAGCCCGCCGTGGACCAGCTCGCGGTTGTCGACCAGGGAGGGCAGGCCCCCGGCGTGGTCGGCGTTCACCCGGGCCCGCAGCAGGGCGTTGATCCCCGCGACGCCGCCCCGCAGGGCGAGCACGGTGGGGGGCAGGCACAGGGCGAGGTCCTGGCGCTCCAGCAGGTTGAGGAAGGGGCCGGTGGTGGGGCCGGGCTCGGGGCCGGTCTCTCCCGCGAGGGGGAAGGCGTCGATGGGGCGGCCCAGGAGCACCCGGTCGAGGTCCTGTGCGAGCCGGGCCGGCACGACGGCGTCGCCGAACACCCGGCGATCCCAGGGGGCGAAGCGCTCCTTGAGGCGGCCGTAGCGGGCAGCCGCGCCCGGGTCCCCGGCGGCGGCCTCGCGCAGCACCTGGAGGTACTCTCGGTAGCCCGGGTCGGAGAGGGCGATGCCGGCGACGGTGTCGGCGATGTCCCGGCGCCAGATCGCGCCCCAGGAGCAGACCAGGCGATCCCCCAGGCGCCAGGCATCCCCGCGGCGGCGGGCCATGTCGACGTAGCCCCCCAGGGGCAGGTCCTGGCCGCCGGCCGCGTCCAGGATCGCGCGGATGTGGCCCAGGGACAGCTCGCCGTGGTCGAGCAGGGCGCGCAGCACGACCCGGTAGACGTCGGGGGACTCGTCGGTCCCGGCCTTGAGGTTGAGGGGCTCCTGGGCGGGGGCGGGGCGCGCGGCGGTGGCGAAGTCCAGGGAGAGCTGGTGGGCGCCGGGCTTGGGGCGCACCCGGTGGCGCATGGCGGGCTCGAGCAGGCTGCGCACGGCGGTGGCGCGGCGGCGCGCGGTGCTGGCGGCCATGTCGGGCACCCAGCGCTGGATGAAGGTGGCGATCACCTCGGGCTCGGGCAGGGCCTTGCGCCCCTGCATGAGCTGGACGACGAAGTCGTTCCCCCACACCGCCTGGGCGTAGACCTTGGGGTGATCGCGTCCGGCGAAGGCGTACTCCAGCCCCAGGCGGGTGAGGTTGGGGCGCAGATCGCGATCGTTGGTCTCCAGCAGGCGCAGCCACTCGCCGGCCTGGGTGTAGTAGTGGACGGTGCGGACCTCGCAGTCGAGCATCTCGGCCATCGCGCGAGGATCGCGGATCCCCCTGGCGACCAGCTCGATCAGGCGGCCGAGCAGCCGGGGGTTGTTCGCGTTGGGGATCAGCGTGTGGCGGGGGGGACGGGCCATGAGGGGATCATATCCCGGCGCCAAAAGCTCAGGTAAAACTTCAAGTTGGATCTTGACATTCCAACACTTGATCATAGAGGCTGATGGATGGGTGTACGGCGCGCCGTCGGTGAGCCTTCCGCGAACCTTCGGCAGACCGCAGACCCGCCCCCTGGGGATTGCCAGCCCCGGGGCACCGCCCTCAGCAGGAGCAGTCGATGAGCCGGCTGGCACGCAGAATCGAGATCATGAAGCAGACGCGGACCGAGGGCTTCTTCAACCCCGAGCAGCACGTGCTGGAGGCCGCCCTGCGCGGGCGCTCCGCGCGCAAGATCCGCGCCCACCTCCGCCGCATGGACCCGGTCGTCCTGACCACCCCGCGCTGGTCCAAGCCCCAGGTCTTCCTGGAGGACCTCGCGCTGGACCTCGCGGTGGGCGAGCCCGGGGTGGGCTGCCGCACCGTGTCGTTCCGCCCCCTGAAGGGCCGCCCCCGCACCGAGGCCTGGTTCTTCGTGCTGCAGGTGCTCGCCCAGCTCAGCGAGACCCGCCGGGACGCCCTGCGGGTGCCCACGGTGGCCAGCAGCAAGGGCTTCCGCACCGCGGCGCGCTCCCTGCTGGAGCGGGCACAGTTCCAGCCGGGGGTGGGCCAGGTCGCTCTGCTGGCCCACGGCGCCGAATACCTGCCCGTGGACGTCATCGAGGACCTCGCCGAGGTCTGGGCGCGCTTCGCGGGCTGCTACGTGGGCGAGCGCCGGGCGACCATGCTCATGGCCGGCACGGTGGACGCCCCCCAGATGAAGATCGACGACGCCCCCAAGGTCGTGCTCGCCGACTACGGCGAGGCCGAGGCCGCCGCCGCGCTGGTGGGCCAGGCCGGGCCCTCCGGGCGCCAGGAGCTGGAGCGGGCCGCGCGCTTCTCCGGCGGCATCCCGGCGGTGGTCGAGGCCCTGGGGAGCGGCGCCCGCGCCTCCGGCGGGCTGCCCGACGCCCGCAAGGATCTGATCCGCTGCATGGGCCAGCTCGCCGACGAGATCCGCGGCGCGGTGCATATCGTCTCCAGCGACTCCGCGCTGGCCGACCGCATGGAGCAGCTCCTGCGGGGCGAGCCGCTGGTCGAGATCCCCACCCTGGACCGCACCCTCATGCTGGCCGGCCTGCTCAAGACCGTGCGGCTGCCGGGGGAGGACCGGGTGCTGCTGCGGGGCCCCGCGATCGGGGCGGTGCTGGCCTGAAGCCTTCCTTCGGGCGATACTATGGCGCCCCCTGGAGGTTCCTCATGACGCGCACCGCTATGCTCGCCCTCGCCGTCCTCGGCGGCTGCAAGGGCATCCTCAACAACGACGGCGACGACTCGGGCAGCGACTCGGGCGGCACCCCCGTCGACGAGTTCTCCCCTCGGATCACCGAGCCCGACGCCTTCTGCTACGAGCACACCGAGGGCGACACCTTCTTCCAATGGATCATCACCGCCAGCGTGACCGACCCCCAGGGCGACGACACGCTGGACGTCTGGGCCACCCTCGAGGTGCTGGCCGGCGGCGGCGTGGTCTACGACATCGACGCGGTGGTGGACAAGACCGCCGGCACCATCAACACCAGCTTCAACGCGGACACCGCCGGCATCAACTGCGACGCGGCGGACACCTACACCTTCCGGCTCACCGCCCGGGACTCCGAGGGGAACGAGGGCACCGCGGAGGTGGCGGGGCGGCGGCAGTAGGGCTCGATCGCGTTGGTTTGATCGGTCACCGGCGGTCCGCGATCGGTCACTGACGGTCCGCGACCGGTCCGCGAGCTCGGCGTGACGTCAGCTGGCTTGGGGTTTCTCTCGGTTGAGGACCACACCTGGGGGAGCCTGGGGCGGGTGGCGCCGTTCCAACAGCTCCAGGCATGTTCCTTGCTGAAACGGGGGCCGTCAACCGGACCCCAGCGAGGTGCATGATGCAGGAACTCCAAACCTCCCTCCAGATAGGGCCACCCCGCTTTGCCCCCCGGACCCCGACGCTGCGTCGGCTGGCGCCACCCCATCGAGATGACGTCCTGGCGCTGAACGCGGTGATCGTCGCAGATCCTGTCTTCGGACGGTTCAACCACCCCATCCATCCCATGATCCTCCACGACTGCCTCAGCGGCGAGCGTGGGTTTGCCCTGGGTGCCTTCCAAGGAGACCGTCTGGTGGGCTATCGGCTGTGTTATCTGCCGGACAGCCCTGAGGACCTGGACGACAACGTCGCCTACCGCGAGTGGTCGCTGCCTCTGGAGGCCGTGAAGGAGGCCGTGCGCTTCGCGGGGGTCGCGGTGAGCCCCGAGCATCGGCGCCGTGGCCTCGCGGGCGCGATGACCCGCGCGGCGGTCGAGACCGCCACAGGGGTCCGGCGTCGTTGGGCCATCACAAGCTGCCACCCTGACAACCACGTCTCTGAGACCAACCTGCGTCGCGCGGGCTTCGTGGTGGTCCGAACGACCGCTCGCACCGACCCCCAGGCCCGCCAGCTCTGGCGGCGGCCGCTTGCCCCTGATCCTCAGTCCACCACCAACACCACCTTCCCGAAGTTCTCGCGATCGTGAAGGATGCGGTGCGCCTCCGCCGCGTTGGAGAAGGGCACCGTCGCGTGGACCTGTGGCCGCAGCACGCCCTGCGCCCACAGCCCCAGCAGCTCGTGCAGCCAGCCGACCACCCGGGCCTGGTGGTCCCACAGGTGCCCCATGTTCACGCCCATCACGCCCTTGTTCTCGTTCATGAGCGTGATGGGGTTGACCTTCATCCAGGGCACCGAGGCCATGTTGCGCAGCAGGGTGAGCACGCTGCGGGTGTCGCTGGCGGCGTTCGCGGACATGCCGAAGCACACCAGCCGGCCGCCGGGGCGCAGCAGGGAGAGGCCCTTGGCCCAGTATTCGCCCCCGATGGGGTCCAGGATGAGGTCGAGGCCCTCCTCGCCGGCCAGGGCCTCGGCGAAGTCCTGCTTCCGGTAGTCGATGAGCTGGTCGTAGCCGCGCTCCTTGAGGAGGTCGTGCTTGCCCGAGGAGGCCGTGCCGATGGCGTAGGCCCGTCGCCACTTGAGCAGGTCCAGCGCCATCAAGCCGACCCCGCCGCCCGCCGAGTGCACCAGCACCCGGTCGCCCCGACGGACCCGCCCCATGACCTCCAGCATCATCCACGCGGTCAGCCCGGTGACCGGGATGGAGGCGCCGGTGACCGCGTCCATGCCCTCGGGGCGCTCCACCGCCTGGATCGCGGGCACGACCACCTTGGAGGCGTAGCCCCCGAAGCGGGTCATCGCGAGCACCGGCTGGCCCACCCGCGCGGGGTCGACGCCCTCGCCCACCGCGTCGATGGTGCCGGCCACCTCGTAGCCCACCACCGTCGGCAGCGGCGGCGCGTCCGGGTAGAGGCCCATGCGGGCCATGAGGTCGGCGAAGTTCACCCCCGCCGCCTCGACGGCGATGCGCAGCGCCCCGGGGCCGGGGGTGGGGTCGTCGACCTCGATGAGCTTCAGCACCGAGGGGTCTCCGGTTCGCGGGATCAGCACCTGCTTCACGTTCCACTCCGTTCTGCGGAACGGGCCCTTTATCCTGATCCTCCGTCCGCGCTCCCTTGACCCTCCCGCGGCGCGCGCGCGAGAGTGGGCCATGCGCGGGATCCTGCTCATGCTGGCTGGCGGCTGCACGCCGACGGTGGAGGACGTCTCCGTCCTCGTGGATCGCTGCGGGGGCTGGCAGGCCACCGTCGAGGCCCGCGGCGATCGCGTCGCCCTGCAGGTCAACGGCGCGCCCGCGGTGATCCGCGCGGTCAACGACGGCGTCGCGCGCTTCTCGGGCCAGGCCCCGCCGGGCACCGCGCTGACCTTCGAGGCCTCCGCCGACGGCGGGCCGGTGGCCACCGCCGCCGCCACCCTGCCGGTCCACGTCGACACCCCCCTGCGCTTCGACGGCCTGCGCTACACCGCCCGGCCCGCCGACACCCCGATGCAGTTCATCGCCCGCAACACCGCCGCCGAGTGCCCGCCGGAGCTGTACACCTGGTCGGCCTCCCTGCGCCCGGGGGGCTTCGAGCGTCCCCTCGGCCCCCTCCCGCCGGTCCTGCGGGACGAGGAGATCCGCACGCCGCCGCTGCCGGCGGGGGACTACACCCTGGAGGTCGTCGTCCGCGCCTTCTGGGGCGAGGTGCGCCACGACGCGGTGACGCTGACCCTGGGCGGGCCGCTGGACGCCGACGGCGACGGCCACCTGACCGACCGCGCCTTCGGCGGCACCGACTGCGATGACGCCGATCCGGCGCGGCCTTCAGCAGACGAGGCCCCGGAGATCGACGGCGTCGATCAGGACTGCGACGGCCGGGTGGACGAGGGCACCGCCGCCTACGACGACGACCGCGACGGTTACGCCGAGCGCGAAGGGGACTGCGACGACGCCGACCCGGACACCCACCCCCTGGCCCCGGAGGTGCCCGGCGGGGGAGACAATGACTGTGACGGCAACGTGGACGAATAATGGCGTGAGGGGTCTGCTATCCTCCTGAATCCATTGGCAGGAGGCCCCGATGTCCCGCACGACGCTCCCCCTCGCGCTGCTCGCGCTCTGCTCCCTCGGCTGCAAGGACGGCCCGGTGGAGGACACCTCCCCCGTCACGGTGGACGCGGACGGCGACGGCGTCGAGGACACCGAGGACTGCGACGACAACGACGCCACGGCGTACCCCGGCGCCGAGGAGCTGTGCGACGGGATCGACAACGACTGCGACGGGACGGTGGACAACGACGCCACCGACGCCTCGACCTGGTACACCGACGCGGACGGCGACGGCTTCGGCAACCCCGACGGCGCCGTCGTCGCCTGCGAGGCCCCCAGCGGCACCGTGGCCGACAACACCGACTGCGCCGACGCCGACGAGGCGGTGAACCCCGACGCGGACGAGGTCTGCGACGGGATCGACAACAACTGCGACGGCGAGGTCGACGAGGACACCTCCGTCGACGCCTCCACCTGGTACGCCGACGAGGACGGCGACGGCTTCGGCAACCCCGACGCCGCCACGGTCTCCTGCGAGGCCGGCGACAACATCGCCGACAGCTCCGACTGCGACGACAGCGACGCCGAGGTGTACCCCGGCGCCCCCGAGACCTGGTACGACGGCGTCGACAGCGACTGCGACGGCGACGAGGAGCCCGACGTCTGCGAGGACGTGCCCGAGGGCGCGGTCATCCCCGACGACCCCTCCTGCACCTTCACCCCCGACGACCCCGCCAACTGGTCGATCCAGGTCGAATGGAGCACCGACGACTACGTCTACTCCGCCGGGACCAGCTACACCCGCGTGATGATGACCCCGATGGTAGGCCAGCTCACCGACGACAACGGCGACGGCTTCATCGACGAGGGCGACGTGCCCGACATCGCGTACAACACCTTCACCGGGGGCTCCTACAGCAGCGGCGGCTACCTGCGGGTCATCTCCGGGGACGGCGCCGGGGAGCACTTCTCGGTCAACACGGTCAGCGACGGCAGCACCACCTGGACCATCGCGGCGTCGGGCGGCATCGCGCTGGGGGACATCGAGGGCGACGGCTCCCCGGACATCATCACCACGACGTCCAACGGCCGCCTCATCGCCCTGGAGGCGGACGGCTCCTTCAAGTGGGTCAGCGGCAACACCATCGGCAGCCAGTACACCTACCCCTCCATCGCGGACATGGACGCGGACGGCGCGGCCGAGATCATCGCCGGGGAGTACATCTTCGACACCGACGGCACCCTGCTGGCCACCGCGCCGTCCAACGGCTACGCCCATGCCTTCGCCGCCGACCTCGACGGCGACGGCCTGCTGGAGCACATCGGCAGCAACTCGGTGACCGCGATGGACGGCACGGTCATCTGGCAGGACACCAGCGTGGGCGGGGGCTACCCGGCCACGGTGGACTGGGACGGCGACGGCTACGGCGACCTGCTCAACCAGACCTCTGGCGTGCTCACGGTGCTGGACACCGACGGCGTCGAGCTGCTGCGGGTCGACACCGGCATCTCGCGGATGAACGGCGCGCCCTGCGTGGGCGACCTGGACGGCGACGGCTACCCCGAGGTGGCCTTCTCTGGCGAGGCGTACCTGCTGGCGCTGGACAACGACGGCACCGAGATGTGGCGGGTGTCCTCCAGCGACGGCTCCTCCCGGGGCACCCCCTGCACGGCCTGGGACTTCAACGGCGACGGCGCCTTCGAGGTCCTGCTGGCCGACGAGACCGACTTCTACATCCGCGACGGCGCCACCGGCGAGGCCCTGCTGCACGAGCCGAACCACGCCTCCGGCACCCTCCGGGAGCAGCCGGTCCCCGTCGACGTCGATCGGGACGGCAACACGGAGATCGTGCTCGCCAACAACAACTACTACCGCACCCCCTGGGACGGCGTGTACGTGCTGGGCGAGGCCAACGACCAGTGGGTCACCACCCGCACGGTCTGGAACCAGTCCACCTTCTGGTCGGGCAACATCAACGAGGACATGAGCGTCCCCGTCACCCCCGACATGCCCTGGGACCTCGACAACAGCTTCCGCAGCCAGCGCAGCCCCACCGCCGATCCGCTGGCCGCCCAGGACTTCCTGGTCTCCATCCTCGGGGTCTGTGAGCAGTGCGACGACCAGCAGGTCGAGGTCTGGGTGGCGGTGGAGAACGGCGGCGCGGTCTGGGGCCCCTCCGGCGTCAACGTGGCGCTCTACCGCAACGACGGCGGCACCTACACGCTGCTGGATGTGCAGCAGACCTCCGCCACCATCGACGCCGGCGAGCGCCTGCCCCCGATGACCTTCGTGGTCGCCCTCTCGGACATCGGCGAGGACGGCCTGTACGCCGTGGTTGACGACGACGGCACCGGCTGGAGCGAGCACAACGAGTGCGACGAGGGGAACAACGAGGCGTTCTGGGATGAGGACGTCTGCGGTGGTGATGGGTAGCGCACCAGGCGCCCCTCACCCGATCAGCGGCAGCCGCCTCGGGCGCTCGCCCAGCACCGCCAGGGCGTTGGGCACCGCCGCCGAGAGGTGGGGAACGGCGACCTCGCCCACGCCGCCGGGCGGGGAGCCGTCGGGCACGAGCTTGACGTGCAGCCGCGGCGCGTCGGCCATGCGGACCATGCGGTAGTCGTGGAAGTTGGTCTGCACCACGCCGCCGTCCCGGATGTCGATGCGGCCGTACAGCGCCGCGGTCAGCCCGAAGATCATGCCGCCCTCCATCTGCGCGACGACGGCGTCCGGGTGGATGACGGTGCCGCAGTCCAGCGCGCACCACGCCTCGACCACCTTGGGCTTGCCGTTGACCAGGCCGACGCGGGCGACCTGGGCGCAGGCGCTGCCAAAGAGCGCGTAGGCCGCCACGCCCATCGCGGTGCCGTCGGGGGCCACGCCGGTCTGCCAGCCCGACATGTCCCGGGCGGCCTCCAGCACGCCGCGCAGGCGGTGCCCTTCCGGCAGGTGGTCGAGGCGGTACTGCAGGGGGTCCGCGCCCGCGGCGTGGGCCAGCTCGTCGATGAAGCACTCGTTGTAGAAGCAGTGGATCGAGGCTTCGACGCTGCGCCAGTAGGCCCAGGGCACGAAGGTCTCCTCGTGCACGTTGCGCTGGCGCAGGTGGGGGACCGCGTAGGCCGTCCGGGCGTCGGGTGGGATGTTGATCTCGCCGTAGCTGTCGGCCTGCCAGGCCAGGGCCTCGCCCGAGGGGCCGAGCACGCCGCGGTACCGGGCGATCGACTGCTGGCGGTAGCGGTCGAAGCGGAGGTCCATCTCTCGCGACCAGCACAGCTTGATCGGCTGGTCGACGGCCTGGAAGACCGCGCAGGCCTGGGTGATGTAGTTGAGCATGTCGTCGCCCGCGTCCGCCCGCCGGCCGAAGCCGCCGCCCATGGTGTGCGGGTGGAAGACGACCTTCTCCACGGGCAGGCCGAGGGCCTGGGCGACCCACATCCGCGCGCCCAGCGGGCTCTGTACCCCCGACGCAGCGTGCACGACGTCCCCCTCTCGCCAGAGGGTCACGTTGGGCGGCTCCATCGGCGCGTGGGCCAGGAAGGGCACGAAGTACTCGGCCTCGACGACGGCGCCCTCGACCGATTCGACGTCCCCGCGCTCCTCCACCGTCGAGAAGCGCTCCGGCTCGGCGAGGGCCTGCTGCATCCCGGCCAGCAGGGTCTCCGAGGAAGCCACCGCGTTCGCCGGGGGCCGCTCGGTGAACCGCACCGCCCGCGCGGCCTGCTCGGCGCGCCAGGGGTTGTCGGCCACCACAGCCACGCCCTCCTGGACGATCACGACCGCCTCGACCCCGCGGCGGGCCAGGATGTCCGCCTCGTTCGTGACGGCCTCGACCTCCCCGAAGAGGGCCCGGGTGCCGACGACGGCGACGTGCTTCATGCCGGGGACGGCGCGGTCGATGCCATAGATGGGGGCGCCGAGCACCTTGTCCGGCAGGTCGGCGCGCGGCGGCGACTGGCCGATGTGGCGGTACTGGGCGGGGTCCTTGAGCTGGGGGTCCTGGGGCACGGGCAGGGCGGCCGCGTCCTCGGCCAGCTCGCCATATGCCAGGGCCTGGCCCGAGGCGGCGTGGACCACCTGGGCGTCCGCCGTGGACAGCTCGCCCTCAGGGACCCCGAGGCGCGCGGCGGCCGCCGCGATGAGCAGCGCACGGGCCGCCGCCGCCGCGATCCGCATGCTGCGCCAGCCCGTGAAGCGGACGGAGGTGCTGCCGCCGGTCATCTGCACCGTGCCGAGGTCGCCGCCCAGCCAGAAGGCGTTCTCGATCACCCGCTGGAAGAAGCCGCCGATGGCCTCGTCTTCAAAGACGAAGCCCTGGATGACGTTGCCGTTGGAGAAGGCGCGGTCGGCGGGGGCCTGCTCCACCACCACGCGCGCCCAGGGCACGTCGAGCTCCTCGGCCACGATCTGGCCGAGGCCGGTGTGGATGCCCTGGCCCATCTCCGTGTGGGGCGAGAGCACCACGACGCTGCTGTCCGGCCGGATCCGGATCCAGAGGGCGACCAGGGGGCCGTCGGCGTCAAGCCCCGCAGCCTGGTGGGCCCGGCGGTCGTGGGTGGCGAGGACGCCGACCGTGGCGCCCAGCCCTACGGCGAGGCCGCCGCCGACGGCCAGGCCGCTGATCAGGAAGGTGCGACGGGTGAGCTTCATCCGACCGTCCCCGCCTTCACGACCGCCCGGCGGATGCGCTCGTAGCAGCCGCAGCGGCAGATGTTGGTGATCGCGCGGCGCACCTCCTCGTCGGTGGGCGGCGGCAGATCGGCGTCCGGGGCCTCGGCCTGGCGCTGGTCCAGGAAGGCGACGGCGGCCATCTGCATGCCGGGCTGGCAGTAGCCGCACTGCGGCACGGACAGCCTGAGCCACTCCTGTTGCACGGGGTGCATCGCCTCCGGGCTGCCGAGATCCTCGATGGTCCGCACCGGCTTGCCGGCGACCATCGAGACGGGCGTGACGCAGGAGCGCTGGGCGCGCCCGTCCACGTGCACGGTGCAGGCTCCGCACAACCCCATGCCGCAGCCGAACCGGGTGCCGCGCAGGCCGAGCTCCTCGCGCAGCGCCCACAGCAGGGGCATCTCATCCTCGACATCCAGCTCGTGGATGACGCCGTTGACCTCGAGCTTCATGAACCGACTCCGGGTGTCCGGGAACGCTGGGAGAGAGCTTGCCAGGAATTGCGCCGAACGAGCAGGGTTTGTTCGTCAATGGCTTGCAGAGGAGGGTTCAGGAGCGGAGCGAAGATGATCGAGCGGGTGGGGGCGACGGCACCTGCCCCTCCCGAGGCACGGTCAGGGTCACCCCGAGCTGGCCCAGCCAGTAGGTGGCCATGACCGCCTCGCCGGTCTCGTACAGGGGCGTGTGGAAGAGGTTCACCGCGATCATCGAGTCGGAGAGCGCGAAGCTCGCCGCGCCGACGAGCCCCGCCCAGCGCCGCCAGTCCCGCCCCTGCACCCGGGCCGCAGCGCGCCAGAGCATCGCGCAGATCGCGGCGGTGTAGAGGCTGACCGGCGCCGCCATCTCCCCCAGCCCGCCCCACAGGGTCGCCAGCATCAGCCCGCCGAACACCGCGAAGGGCAGGGCACGGGTGGGCCTCAGCGCCCGCACGTCCAGGGTGAACGCCGCCGCGTAGAGTACGTGCGCGACGAGGAAGGACGCCAGGCCCGGCACGAACAGCCCGTCCAGCGCCAGGAGCAGGTCCCCGAGCGCGCCCATGACCAGGCCCGCCCCCACCAGCGCCCCGTAGCGGCCGTCGCCAGCGGTCAGCGCCCACGCCGCCATGCACAGCACGGGGAGCGGCTTGGCCGCCACGGCCAGCCCATCCCCGCCGGTCCACGTCGCCACCGCCCACAGGGTCGCCGTCGCGACGCCCCAGGCGGCGAGGGTGGCGGGGGACGGCTTCAAGGGGGGGCGTCTCCGGGCGGCAGGGGCAGGAGCACGGTGAACGTCGTGCCCTCGCCCGGGGTGCTGTCCACCAGGATCGTGCCGTTCGCCTGCTGGATGATGCCATAGACCGTGGACAGCCCCAGGCCCGTGCCCCGGTCGGGCCCGCGGGTCGTGAAGAAGGGGTCGAAGATCTGACGCCGGGTCTCCGCGTCCATGCCCTCGCCTTCGTCGGAGACCTCCAGGAGCGCGTAGGCGCCAGCGGGCACCCCGAGCGCCTTGCCGCGCGGCGCGTCGACCTCGTCGATCGCGGTGCGCAGCACGAGGCGCCCGCCCTCGGGCATCGCGTCGCGGGCGTTGACCACGAGGTTCATGAGCACCTGGGAGAGGTGCCCGGAGTCCATGGAGATGTGCGGCGTCTCCGAGGCCAGCAGGGCCTCCAGGCGGACCTCCGCTGGGATGAGCCGGGTGAACAGGCTCATCAGCTCGCAGACGTGGGCGTTGAGGTCGAGCCGCTGCGCCTGCACCTCATGGTGGCGGGCGAAGGTCAGCAGCTGATCGATCAGCTCCGTGCCCCGGTGGACCGCGGAGAGCACGCGGCTGAGGTGACGGTGGGACGACTCGCTCAGCGTCGTCTGCATCTCCACCAGCTCGGCGGAGGCGCGGATGGCGGCCAGGATCGTGTTGAAGTCGTGGGCGATGCCGCCCGCCAGCACGCCGATGGTCTCCAGGCGCTGGCGCTCCCGCAGGCGCTCGGTGAACAGGCGGTGCTCCTCCTCCCGGGCGCGTCGGGCCGTGATGTCCTGGGAGACCCCGAGCACCCGCTCCGGTCGCCCCTGGTCGTCTCGCAGCACCTGCGCCTTGGACTCGATCCAGCGGACCGCCCCTCCCGGAAGGACGACCCGAAAGGTCACCGTGAACGGGTCGATGTCGCTGGCCCCTGCGATGAAGGCCGCGACGGTGGCCTCGCGGTCCTCGGGGTGGAGCAGCTCGCGCCAGTGGCTCCGGCGGAGGTGGTGGGCCGGCTTGAGGTTGAAGAGGCGGTGCAGGGCCTCGGAGACGCGGACCTCGCCGTCCATCAGGGAGATCTCCCAGCTCCCGAAGCCCAGGACCTCCTGGGAGAGCCGGATGTCCAGCTCCCGCCGACGCCGCTCGGACTCGGTGGCCCGCTGTTCGGTGAGGTCCACGATCTGGCACACCAGGTGTCGGAGCGCGCCGTCCGCGTCCCGGCTCAGGGAGGCGGACAGGCGACCCCACACCTCGCCCCGGTCAGGGAAGTTGAAGCGCAGCACACACTCGAACCCCGGGCTCCCACCGGCCAGGATCTGCTCCTTGAGGCGCCTCGCCTCCAGCAGGTCGTCCGGGTTGAGGAGCTCCTGGCCCAGCTCCCCGACCTGGACGTTGAGCGCCTGCTCGCGGGTCACCCCCAGGAACGCACAGATCCTGTCGTTGACCATCGCGAACCTCCCCGTGCGCAGGTCGACGACCGCCATGCCGTTGGGGGCGTGCTCGAATGCGGTGCGAAGCAGGCTGGAGGCCTCGGTGGCCCGGGCCTGGGCGGCCCGCTCGGCGGTCACGTCGTGCCACAGACCCCAGGCGCGCACGATGAGGCCGTCCTGCCATACCCCGAGGCAGCTCATGCGGACCCGCAGGGTGCGCCCGTCGGCGTGGGGCAGGTCCATCTCCAGCCCGAGGACCTGGAAGTCGTTCTCGATGAGGGCGTCGACGAGCCTTCGGATCGACCGCTGGAAGCCCGGGAGGACCTGCTGGGCGGTGCGGCCCAGCAGGTCGGCGCGGGTGCCCCCTCGGGCGCGGGCATAGATCTCGTTGCAGTCCACCAGCCGCGCGTGGGCCCCCATGTGCGCCAGGATCTCCGCTGGCGTGCCGTCGGGGTTCAGCGGGGGATCATAGGCGTAGCAGAAGATGCCTTCGTGGCTCTGCGCCGAGGGGTCTCCATCCAGCAGGAGCCCCACGTCATTGGATCGCTGGTTCATCGGGCCTGCGGACCCAGGGGAGGGGTTGTGGGGTCACTGTAGCAGCTCTCTGGCCCGCTCCAACCTGAGTTTTCTTGCATGGTTTGCGACATTCAGGAGGGCGCGGTCGCGCCGCCAGCGCGCGGCGAGGTCAGGGGGGCTGGCGGCCCACAGCGGCTCGGCCTCGGCGGCCCACGCCTCGGCGAGCCCGAGCAGCCCCCCCAGGGCCAGGTGGGTCTGCGGACGTCGGGGATCCAGCGCCGCGATCTCCCGCAGGCTGCAGGCCAGCGCGAGCCCGCGCTCCCGCCACGGCGCCGGCCAGCCGGACACCGCCGCGACCCGCAGCAGGTGCCCGAGCACGGCGGCGTGGACGTGGATGTCCTCGATGGTGCGGAAGGGCTTGAGCAGCGTGGTGTAGGCGTCGCCGGGGCGCAGGGCCTCGGCGGGCAGCGCCACCGCCTCCAGGGTGAGGGAGGCGTGGGGCAGCTCCGGCACGAAGGACAGCGGGGGGCCCTCGGTCAGCCGCACCCCCTCGGCCGAGGACGGGACGAGCACCGCGCCCAGCCTCGGGCGCCCGTCGTCCCGGACCCCCAGCCGGGCGATGACCACGAGCTGCGCGGCGGCGGTGCCCACGGTGACGAAGCGCTTCTCGCCGTCCAGCACGAGCCCGTCATCGGTGACCGTGAGCCGCGCCTCGATGGCCCGGGGGTGGGCGCCGCCGGCCTCGCTGGCGCAGAGCGCCGCAGGCTGGTCCCCCGACAGCTCGGGGATCGCGGCCCGCAGCGCGGCCTGGTAGCCCGACCCGAAGGCCCAGGCGAGCCGATCGGACGCGTAGCCGGCCATCAGGGCGAGGTCGACGGGCCGATCGGCCTGCGCGCTCAACGCCCGGTGCACCGACCACCAGCCCTCCAGGGTGGGGGGGGCCGCCTCCGGGGGCGGATCGCAGAGCATCTGGATGAAAGTGCTCGTGTTTCGGGTTTCCTGCAACGAACCGGCCTCCAGCGCCTCGGTTGTTCCGTTGATGCAACAGAATGTTGTTCTACCCACGCTGTCCTTCTCCCTATAGGACAGATGACGAATCCCCCACCCTCTCGGAGGACGATGATGACGACCCGCTCCTGGCTGCTTCGTGGCGCGACCCTCACCGCGGCGCTGCTCTCCGCTCTGGCTTCGACCCCCGCCTTCGCGGCCGACGACTACAAGGTCGACGACGACCACTCCACGGTGATCTTCCGCATCCACCACCTGGGCGCGGGCTACGTCTACGGGCGCTTCAACCAGATCGAGGGCGACTTCAGCCTCGACGCCGACCCCAAGAAGAACACGTTCAACGTCACGCTCAAGACCGACAGCGTCGACACCGACCACGAGAAGCGGGACAAGCACCTGCGCAACGCGGACTTCTTCAACGCCGAGGAGTTCCCCGAGATCACCTTCACCTCCAAGTCGGTCTCCAAGAAGAGCGACACCGCCTGGGCGGTGACCGGCGACCTGACCCTGCACGGCGTCACCAAGCAGGTCACGGTGGACTTCGAGCGCACGGGCGAGGGACCCGACCCCTGGGGCGGCTACCGCGCGGGCCTGGAGGCCACCTTCACCATCAAGCGCAGCGACTTCGGCATCACCCACATGGCGGAGGGTCTGGGCGACGAGGTGCGCGTGATCGTGGCCCTCGAGGGCAAGAAGAAGTGATCGGTTGAGCCCGGAGACGCTGGCGCTGGCCCTGGGCCTCCCGGCGCTGATCGCCGGGGGGCTCGCGCGGGTCGGGCGGCCTGCGGTCGGGCTGGCGCTGGCGTTCACCGTCGGCGCCTGGTGGGTGACGGGGGCGCTGGCCTGGCCTCCCGTCTCGGCGACCCAGAAGCTGTGCTGGCTGGGCCTGCCGGCGGCGGCGCTGGGCTGGCTCGGGGGGCGGCTGCCCTGGCGGGTCCGGGTCGGCGGGCTCGCGCTCGCCCTGGGGCTGGTGGCGGCGTGGCTGTTCCACCGAGCGCTCGGCCGGCTGGCGCCCGTGGAGGCCTCCGCGCACCTCGGCCTCGGGCTGGGGATGCAGGTGCTCGCGGTCGCAGGCGCGTGGCGCGGCGCGGCGGGCGTCGGCGGGCGGCGCGCTCTGGCGGGGGCGGCGCTGGGCGCGGCGGGCCTGGGCCTGGGGCTCGCGCTGACCGGAAACCTCATCCTCGGGCTGCTCTGCTTCGTGGTGGGCGCCGCGCTGGGCGGCGTGATGGCGCTCGGCGGCGGCCCGGCCCCACCCCTGGCGGCGGGGGCCCTCGCCCTGGCCTCCTGGGCGGCGGCGGTCGGCTCGGTCTACGGGGAGCTGCCGGTGGTGGCGGCCGGTCTGCTGCTTGCGGTCCCGCTGCCGCTGGGCCAGGGGTGGCGGCGGGTCGCGCTGCGCGGGGCGGCCTGGGTCGCGGGGGTCGGGGTGTGCGCGCTCGCGGGCGGGTGAGCCCGGACCTCCGAGCGCCGTGGCCTCGGTCGACGCCCACCACAGCGGATATGTCCGGTCGCGACCGTACAAATGACCGTACATCCGGTCAGGGGTCACCGCGCCCAGCATGAGGCTACGCAGAGTCGTCCCTCCAACGCCCTGGACCCCCGCGTGTCCCATCACCACGACCGCCTCTTCAAGGACGTCTTCGGCGAGCCTCGCTACGCCGCCCAGCACCTCCGCGACGCCCTGCCCCCCGAGGTCCTGGCCCAGGTCGACCTCGACTCCCTTCAACGGGTGGAGCAGAGCTTCGTCAGCGCCGAGCTGAGCGAGCGCCACGCCGACCTCCTGTTCACCGCGAAGCTCAACGACGGCCGGGACATATGCTTCTACCTGCTCTTCGAGCACCAGTCCTCGCCGGACCCCATGATGGCGTACCGCATGGTCGGCTACACCATGCTCATCTGGCAGAGCTGGCTGCGGCGCAACCCCGGGGCGAGGCGGCTCCCCCTGGTCTACCCGCTGGTGCTCTACCACGGCGAGCGGACGTGGCGGGCGCCGAGGGACCTCGGGGACCTCATCGACCTGCCCCCGGAGTCCCGCGAGGTCTTCGCCCCCGCCATCCCGTCCTGGCGCTACGACCTCGGCGATCTCTCCCTGGAGCCCGACGAAGCCCTGCGGCGGGGGGCGCTGGTGGCGATGGTCAAGCTGCTCTTCAAGCACTACCACCAGGACGACCTGCTGGAACGGCTGGCCGAGTGGAAGGTCGTCTTCAGGAGGGCCACCGAGGAGGACGGCCTGCGCGCGATCGAGTTGGCCACGCGGTATATTCTCAAGGTCAGCGACAGGCAGCGCGGCGAGCGGGTCCTCAAGCAGATCTTCAACGAGGTCGCCGGACCTGAAGCCGAGGAGGTCGTCATGAGCATCGCGGATCGCATTGAGGCCAGAGGTCACGCGAAGGGTCTCAAGCAGGGAATGGAGCGGGGCAGGCAGGAGGGCAGGCAGGAGGGCCGGCAGGAGGGCCGCGTGGCCCAGGCCCGCGACCTGCTGCTCCGCCTCCTGGCCCACCGCTTCGGCCCGCTGCCCTCTGAGGTCGAGGCGCAGGTCAACACCGCAGACCTCGACACCCTCACCCGCTGGACCGACGGCATCTTCACCGCCGAGAGCGCGGAGGGGCTGCTCCGGGCCTGACCTACTCCTCCCGCGCTGCCCGCCGCAGGCTGCGCAGCAGGCAGTCGCGGTGGTGCTCCTCGGCCTCGCCCTCGATGCGCACGTTGGTCAGCAGCACGTAGCCGTCGCCGCTGTCTCCGCCGATTCGGGCCTGGGTGTGCACGCCCCGATCCGAGCCGCCGTGGCCGTAGGCCCGCTCGTCGCCCCAGTCGTAGACCTTCCAGCCCAGCCCGCTCTCCCAGGCCGCTCGGACGATGGGCGCGGCCGGGAGCTGGGGCAGGTCGTCGCCGTACCGGGGGTGCGCCGCCAGCAGGAACCGGGCGAGGTCGGGCGCGCTGATGCGGAGCTGCCCGTCGGGGTAGTCGGGGTAGCCGTAGTGGGGCATGCGCCAGTACACCCCGCCGCCCACACCGTGGGGGTGGGCGACGCGCGCCTCGTCCACGTCCGCCAGGAACCAGCCCGCGTCGAGACCCAGCGGCTCGAAGATGCGCTCGGCGCAGAAGGCGTCGAAGGGCTGCTCGGCGCTGCGCTCCACCAGGTAGCCCAGCAGGGCGAAGCCCACGTTCGAGTAGCTGTAGCGCTCCCCCGGGGCCGCGCCGAAGTGGTTCGCGGCGTCGTACCGCGACCCCCCCGGGCTGAGGTAGCTCTCCAGGAAGTCCGCCAGGGGCTCCTCGGGGTCGCCGGGGGCGTAGTTGCCCCAGATGTCCTCGTCCTCGTCGATGATCCCGGACTCGTGGCGCAGGAGCATGCGCAGGGTGATGTCCGCCTCGGGGTGCTCGGGGTGGCGGACCTCGAAGGGCAGCAGCGGGTGGATGGGGTCGTCCCAGCCCAGCGCGCCGTCCTCGACCCGCAGGGCGAGCGCCGCGCCGGTGAACAGCTTGGACACGCTGGCCAGCATGAACAGCGTGTCCTCGGTCACCGGGGCGCGGGTCACCGCGTCGGCCACGCCGAAGCCCCCTACCCAGGCCAGCTCCCCGTCGCGGATCAGGACCAGCGAGGCGCCCGCGACGTGCATCTCCGCGAGGTGCGCGGCGACGTGCTCCTGGAAGGCGTCGCTGTTCGGATCCCGCATGGTGTCGGGATCGTAGGGGAGGGGACAGCCGTCCGGTGGCGCGCAGCCGGCGAACAGCAGCGCGAGCAGAGGGGCCGCGTGGCTCAGCGGACCTCGCCTCGAGCGATCTGGCGCCCCGGCGTGTCGGGCCAGCCCTCGGAGAGCGCCAGCGCGGCCCCGGCGGTGCCCGGGGTCTTCGCGAGCACGCCCAGGAGCTGGAGGAGCTGGACGTGGTACATGCCGGTGTGGTGCCCCGACGCAGAGAGCTCCGCCAGCGCCTCCGGCCCGATGCGCTCGATCTCGACGGCGAGCGCGGGCAGGAGGTGGGCGCTCGCCAGCGCGGGGTCCGCGCCGCCCAGCAGCATGGAGATCCAGAGCGCGCGCTCCTGGTCGTCCCGGCAGCGGGGCAGGGCCTCGGACAGCAGCGGCACGGCCACCGCACCGTCCAGGCTGCTCCAGGACCGCAGGATGGTGAGGCGTGTCTCGGCGTCCTGGGTGCCCGACCAGGCGTCGAGCAGCGCGCGGACCAGCGCGGGGTCGGCTTGGCCATCTCCGTGGAGGGTGCGCTGGGTGATGAGCACCGAGCTGCCCCACTCCCGGAGCTGGCGGTCCTCGGCGGCGGCGCCCTGGAGGGCGTCGACCACCTGGGCGCGCACCTCGGCGGGGTCCTCCTCCAGCAGGTGTTGATAGGCCCGGCGGGGATCCGGGCCGCTGAGTTCGGAGACCAGCATGTTCATGTCCTTCGCGCCGAGGTTGCAGGCCACGCCGAGCAGCGCCGCCAGCCACAGCCACCGAAGCCGCGCGCGTCGGCGGGGAACCTCAGGGCTTGACCTCGACGTCACCGTTGGACGTTCCTCCGGCCCAATTCTCGGGCATACGACTGCACTTACCCGCGATCGTGCCCGCGCTCCACCCGAAGCGCTTGGTCAGGTAGTCGATGGTGGCCTTGGAGAGGCCCTTGAAGCCGTAGGTGGCGTCCTTGAACACGTAGTTGTTGTAGGTGGAGTGGCAGTTCTCCTTGAGGTAGTCGTTCCAGAGCACCTCTTCGAAGGCCTTGGTCAGCGGCGCCATCGTGAACGCGGTCACGTTGCTGAAGGTGGAGCTGGCGATCTTCTGGAGGCGGGAGGCGCCCCAGGGCTTGGGCTCGCTGGCCTGGTTGTTGGTCTGCCAGGCGTTTCGCCAGTTGGTGTACATGTCCCGCCAGATCACCGTCTCCTGCTTGATGACCTGGTTGGAGGTCTCGATCAGCTTGGGCAGGGAGTCGGGCTTGCCGAAGCCGGGCTTGTCGGGGCCCTTGTAGTTGACCCCGAAGTTGGCGATGGTGCTGGTGACCAGGTTGATGCCGGCCTTCATGCCCTCGGCCCAGAAGCCCTCGCCCGCGACGCGCTTGATGTGGCTGGCGATCGGCCCCACCGCGGGGATCAGGCTGATGGCCGCCATGAGCACCGCGACGCCGAAGCCGTCCCAGAAGCTCTTGGCGTCCTTGAGCTTGGAGTTCCGCTCGACCGCCTTGCTGGCCTCCATGTAGGCGTTCTGGAGGGTGTTGACGTTGGCCAGCGCCATCTTCTCGTAGGTGTCGACCCACTTGTTGGCGATGGACGCGTCGTTGTCCATCAGGGCGTAGGTCTTGGCGTAGGCGTCGGGCTCGACGCACATGTTCTCGTTCTCGCGGTGGACCTCCGCGGTGGGGGTCCCGGTGACGGAGACCTGCTCGCCGCGGGCGGCCTTGGCGCCGGCGGCGTCGGCCTCCTTCTCGGCCGGATCCTGGTCGCCGCCGTCGATCGACTTGGCCATCGGGGCGCCGCCGCCGCCGCCGTTGCGGAACTGCATGACGTGGGCGAGCTCGTGGCCGACGGTCTCCTTGTCGGGGTTGGCGTCCCTGAAGGAGACGTGCTCGCCGGAGGCGGCGGCCGTGGCGTTCATCTCGTTGAGCGCCGACTGGTCGCCGAAGTCCACGGACACGCCGGAGAAGTCCGCCCCGAAGGCCGCCTCCATGTCCCCCTGGAAGGGCAGGCCGCTGCCACCCCCGTCGGGGTTGCCCCCCGCACCACCGCCGCCGCCGGGCAGGGCGCTCTGGGCGGCCGCGTTGCCCTGGGGCTGGAGGTCGGGGCTGCCGCCGGTCTCGGTGACGATCGCGCTGTCGTCGCCGTCCACGAGGTTGGAGAAGTCGCTGGTCTGCGCGCGCTGCATACTCGCCATCGTGGGCCTCCCTCGAGACGTCCTGGTCTGCTCCCACTATAAAGGACTATGTCGTTTCCATCAATGTTTGTAACGGCATAGGACGTAGCAGCGGGTGCGGGGGGCCGCCCCCGCGGACAGGCGCAGGCCGGCGACCCAGAGCGGCCCGCCGTCCAGGAGGTCCCGCACCCGGGGCAGCGGACCGCTGTTGAGGGGGCCCAGGGCGTCGATGAGGGGGTCTGTCTCCACCTCGAAGAGGTCCACCGCGAGGCTTCGCTGGCCGACACGCCACCCGAGCATCGCGATCGGGCTGCGGGTGTGGCGGGTGAGCACGTCGAGCAGCGGCGGCGGGGCGAAGCCCTCGGCGGACACCGCGTCGGCCAGCGCCTCGGTGGGGATCACGCGGTAGCGCTTGAGGGCGCTGCGGGCGCCGTCCAACTCCAGCGCGCTCACCTGCACGCCCTCCGCGTTGGGCTCGGGGGGCTGGCCGCGCAGGTAGAGGGTGCTCTCGGCGCTGCCGCCGAAGTCCGCCCGCACGTAGGCCAGGGGCCAGCGCCCCCGGGCCTCGTGGAAGCGGCGGGCGCGGGCGAGGGCGTCGGGGCCGTGGCGCTCGGCGATGTGGGCGAAGGCGGCGTCGAGGAAGGCGGGCCCCTCTCCGCGCAGCAGCAGGCTCCAGGTGAAGGCCGGCGCGGGCGCGAAGCTCAGCTCGACGAAGCAGGCGCGCTCGCCCTCGGCCACCGGCGCCATGCGGTCCAGGAAGGCGCGGGCGTCGGGCCCCGGGCTCAGGCCGAGGGCTTCGAAGGCCTCGGCCAGCAGCGGGAAGCTCACCGGTCCCCGCGCACGAGCAGGTACACCCGGAAGCTGTCCTCCTCTCCGGGGACCATCCGGGGGCCGGCGTACCACAGGCGCTCGACGCCGAAGCGGATGCTCGCCCCCAGCTTCTCGACGCCGAAGCCGCGCCGGTGCAGCGCCTCCCACAGGCCCACGGCGTCGACCTCGGTGTAGCCCAGGCCCAGGGTGCGGGCGGGGTCCTCGGTGGGCCGATAGCCCACGCCGAAGGTCTCGTCCGGGGTCAGCGCGCCGAGGGTGTCCAGCCAGCCCTGCAGGCGCGCGCCGTCGGCGCCGACGAAGCCCATGTCCTGGGCGATCGCGCACACCCGCTCCGGCGCGGTGACCGGGTAGGCGTAGTAGGCCTTCTGCTCGACCGCGCCGCCCGGATCCATCTCGATGGCGATGACCAGGGGCTCCGGCCGCACCGCGGCGGCGGCGGCGCGCTCCAGCACAGCCCGCCCGCGCGCGTCCAGGGAGGCCAGCAGGGTGGCGGGAGGGGGATGGTCCTCCAGGTAGAAGGTGACCTGGAGGGGGGTGCCGTCGGCGAACTCGGCCTTGATGTACCACCTCGGCCACTCCGGGTAGGCCCAGATCCAGGCCTCCAGGCGCAGCCGCTCGTCGGGGCCGAGGGCCTCCTCGACGTACTGGAGGCCGGCGTTGAAGAAGGCCCGGCCCGAGCCCCGCAGGCACACCCCGAAGCGCGGGTTCGCGCCGGGCTCGAAGGACAGCTCGATGTAGGGGCGCCCGTCCGGGATGACGAGCTGCTTGAAGCGCTCCAGCCAGACGCCCCCGTCGAGGCCGACGGCGTCCAGCGCGTCGCTCAGGGGGGGGAAGGGGACGTTGAGCCCGGGTCGGGGCGCCGACTCGCTCATGCGTGCACCTTAGCACGCGGTATGCTGCGGACGGCCCCAGGACGACCGCGCCGCACGATGCTGTTCAACTCCGCCGTCTTCCCGCTGTTCTTCGCGGCCGTCTACCTGCTCTACCGGCTGCTGCCGCACCGGGCCCAGAACCTCCTGCTGCTGGCGGCCAGCTACCTGTTCTACGCCTGGTGGGACTGGCGGTTTCTGGGCTTGATCCTGCTGTCCACGGCGGTGGACTTCGTCTGCGGGCTGGCGATGCGGCCGGCGGGGCGGGGCGGGCGGTGGCTGGTGCTCGGGTTCAGCCTGGCCGTCAACCTTTTCATCCTGGCGCTGTTCAAGTACGCGGGCTTCTTCACGACCGAGCTGGCCCGCGCCCTGGCGGCGCTGGGCCTGGACGTGCCGGTGCCGATCCTCAAGCTCGTGCTGCCGGTGGGCCTGAGCTTCTACACCTTCCAGTCGATGAGCTACACCATCGACGTCTTCCGGGGGCGGGTGAAGCCGACCGCCGACCCGGTGCTGTTCGCCCTGTTCGTGGCGTTCTTCCCCCAGCTCGTCGCCGGGCCCATCGAGCGCAGCGAGCGCCTGATGCCCCAGCTCGCCGCCCCGCGAACCGTCACCCGGGCCCAGCTCGCCGAGGGCGGGCACCTCATCCTGTGGGGCTTCTTCAAGAAGCTGTTCGTGGCCGACAACCTGGCGGTCATCGTGCAGTCGGTGTTCGAGGCCGAGGGGGAGGTCAGCGGGGCGCGGGTGCTGATCGCGGCGTATGCCTTCACCTGGCAGATCTATTGTGACTTCTCAGGTTACACCGACATCGCCCGGGGCCTGGCGAAGTGGCTGGGCGTCGAGCTGAGCCTCAACTTCAAGCTGCCCTTCTTCGCGTCCAGCCCCCGGGAGATCTGGCGGCGCTGGCACATCAGCCTGAGCCAGTGGCTGCGGGACTACCTCTACATCTCGCTGGGGGGCAACCGGCACGGGAAGCTCCGCACCCAATTCAACCTGCTGGCCACGATGGTGCTGGGGGGGCTGTGGCACGGGGCGAACTGGACCTTCATCGTCTGGGGGGCCTGGCACGGGCTGGCCCTGGCCATCCAGCGGGCCATCCCGGTGCGGCTGCCCCCGGCCGCAAAGCCCGCCGCCATCGCGCTGACCTTCCACTTCACGACCCTGGGCTTCCTCATCTTCCGGGCCCACGACCTGGGCCAGGTCCGCGACCTGCTGACCCGGATGTTCACCGACTTCACGCCGGCCCCGGACGACCGCTACGCCCTGACCCAGCTCGCGGTGCTCATCGCCGCTCCGCTGGCGGTGGAGCTGGCCCAGTTCCTGCGCGGGGACGACCTCGACCTGCTGATGCGGCTGCCCCGGGGGCTGCAGGCGGCGCTCTACGTGGCGATGGTGTACGCGATCGTGGTGCTGGGGGCGAGCGCGGGGCAGAGGTTCATCTATTTTCAATTCTGAGCAGCCAGACGGTGCTTGCTGGCAAGGGTCCCCGTCGCTAAGCTGAGGATGATGAGTACGCCCTTCCATGAGCTGAGCACTGCCGAGAAGATCCTGCATGTGCAGGATCTCTGGGATCAGATCGCCGCTGAGGTGGCCGATCAGCCGCTCTCCGAAGCCATGAAAGCCGAGTTGGACCGCCGTCTGGAAGCCTATCGGGCCGACCCGAGCGGTGGTATTCCCTGGGAGCAGGTCAAGGCAGAGATGCGGCGTCGCCATTGAGCCTCCCCATCCGAATCAGCTCGGAGGCTCGGGTCGATCTGCTGGAGGCCTGGGCCTGGTACGAAGATCAGCGCCTGGGCCTGGGTGATGAGTTCACGGTCTGCGTTGAGGCAGCGTTGGAGAAAGTGGCGCGCTTTCCCGAGGCCTGGGCGACCGTGCACGGCGAGGTGAGGCGTGTGATCGTGCGGCGCTTCCCGTATGGTGTGTTCTACGTTGTCGAGGACGGGGAGCTGGTGGTGCTGGCCGTGGCACACGGACGGCGGGAGCCGGGGTACTGGCTGTCGCGGCGGCGGTAGAGTCAGGGGCGTCCCCTCAGCGCCTACCCCACCACCACCGGCACCGCCTTGTACGTGTGCCACCCCGGCCGCACCTCGATCTCCAGCGCCTCCAGCGGCACGGCCAGCCGCAGGTTCGGGCTGCGCGCCAGCAGGGCCTGCAGGGCGATGCGCGTCTCCAGCCGGGCCAGGGGGGCGCCCAGGCAGTAGTGGATGCCGTGGCCGAAGCTGAGGTGCTTGGTCTTCTCGCGGGTGATGTCGAAGACCTCGGGCTGCTCAAAGGCCGCAGGGTCGTGGTTGGCCGAGCCCAGCAGCGGCATCATCGTCGCGCCCCTGGGGATGGTCACCCCCGAGAACGTGACGTCCTCGGTCGGGTACATGGGCTTGGTGGTCTGCACCGGGCCGTTGTAGCGCAGGACCTCCTCGATGGCGGCGTCCAGGCGGTGCGGCTCGGCGCGCAGCAGGGCGAGCTGCTCGGGGTGGGCGAGCAGGGTGACCACCGCGTTGGCGATGAGGTTGAACGTGGTCTCGTGCCCCGCGATGATCAGCAGGAACACCATCGCCACCAGCTCGTCCTCGGTCAGCCGGTCGCCGTCGGCCTCGGCCTGGATGAGCCCGGTGAGGATGTCGTCGCCGGGGTGCTGCTGCTTGCGGGCGATCAGCTCGCGCACGTACCGGGCGCCCTTGGGCAGATCCCAGACCAGCGTGCGCACGTAGCCGAAGCCGGACATGCCCTCGGTCATCGCCTCGATGAAGGAGGCCATCCGGGGCACCTCGGCGACCTCCACGCCCACCATCTCGGCGATGACGGTCACCGGGATGGGCCGGGCGAAGGCGCTCTTCAGCTCGATCTCGCCCTGGGCGGGCGCGTCGTCGAGCAGCGCGGCGGTGATCGCCTCGATCCGGCCCGCGAGCTGCCCGATCGCCCGGGGCGTGAAGGCCTTGTGCACCAGGTCGCGCAGCCGCCGGTGCTCGGCGCCGTCCTCCA
This sequence comes from Alphaproteobacteria bacterium, assembly GCA_020632795.1. GTDB lineage: Bacteria > Myxococcota_A > UBA796 > UBA796 > CAJQPC01 > JACKEV01. Next base: position 356,740 of record JACKEV010000010.1, on the reverse strand, counting down.
TGATCATGCTGTTCACCAGCGCCTGCACCGACCGGGGCATGGGCACCGGGAAGCGCCGGCCGCCGGTGGCGGTGGTGCGGTTGCGGACCAGGCGCGGGTCCCGCAGCGCCCGCGCGCAGTCGTCATAGCGGGAGAGGAACGTGCAGGGCAGCAGGCTCAGGACCTTGCCCTGGTGCACCGGGTCGTGCTCGCGCAGCCACCGGTAGGTCGCGTACTTGTTCGTCGCGAACGCCGCGCTGGAGAGGTTGACGGGCGACCGCATGTCGGCGGCCGTGATCACCTTGGCGTACATCATGACAGGCTCCTCTGGAGCGGGGTCCCTGAGGGGACGGGGGCGTCCGGGCGCTCGAGCCAGGGGCGCAGGGCGTCCGGGCGGACGAGAGGGAGGCTGCCGGCGGGGGCGCCGAGCAGCCGCTCGATGGCCTGGAGGTGGGCGGCCAGGCGGGCCTCGAAGGCCACCACGTCGAACGCGCCGCCCATCCACAAGGGCATGAAGATCTCCCCCAGCGAGACGATGAGCTGCCAGAGGATCTCCGCCGCCGGCAGCGGCGCGACCACATCCCAGCAGCCCTCGCGCACCCCCTGGGCGATGACCTCGGCCAGCAGGGGCGTGTAGCCCTCCTGCATCAGCCGGCGGTGCCGCACCAGGAGCTGGAGGTTGGCGTCGTCGTACAGCGCCCGCCCCAGGTCGAGCATCAGCGAGCGCCGATCGAGCTTCCAGGCGTTGAGGCGGTCGAAGAAGGCGAGCAGCCGGGCGGGGGCGGTCAGGTCGGGGTCGGAGAAGGCCGGGCGGCTCTGGGCCAGCGCGGCCTCGCGGAGCTGCTCGGTGAGGGCGTCGAGCAGCTCGTCCTTGGAGCGGAAGTGGTGGTAGAAGGCGCCCTTGGACAGGTCGAGGGCGTCGATGATGGCCTGGACCGAGGTGTTCGCGTACCCGCGCTCGGTGAAGAGCTGGACCGCGGCGGCCAGGATCTCGGCGCGGCGCGCCTCGGCGGACTTGTAGGGGCGGGCCATGAGGGGCCTCTCCAGGGCGGTTTCAAGAACAGACCGACCGTCGGTCTGTTTTGAAGGTAAGCGCTGCGGTGGCGGGTGGCAAGTGGTCGTGCAGCCAGGGGCCCCGTGGCTCCATTCCTGGCGACACGGTAGAGTGCTCAGCATGGATCGCCGAGCCCGATTCCGCGCCTACATGAAGGACCTCGACCCCACCGGCGATCCGCTGGAGGCCGTGGAGAAGGGCTTCTACGTGCCGGCACCCACCGGCGTGGGCGCGCGCATCGCGACCCGCCTGGAGCTGCAGCCCGACAGCAGTCACCTGCTGGTGGGCGGGGTAGGCTCGGGCAAGACCACGGAGCTGATCCGTATCCGGAAGGCGCTGGAGGAAGTGGAGGACATCGCCGTCGTCCGGGTGGACGTGCCCTCCGTGCATCGGGCGGACAAGCTGCGCCCCGGGGTGTTGCTGGCGCTGGCGGCGCTGGAGGCCCTTCGGTTGGTGGAGGATCTGGAGCTGGACGGGGGACAGGCCAAGGTCCGCAAGCGTGCACGCCAGGTCATCCGCAGGCACGCCAGAGGGGCCTGGGTGGACGGGCATTACGAGTACGACCCCCATGATGACGACGACCCGGGCGAGTGGGTCGCAGGCGTGCTGGAGGAGCCCGAGACGGACGGGCGGGTCTCCGAGCTGGCCGAGGCGCTCTCGTCACTCTCTCCGCTCAGCCCCAAGCGCCAGGTCATGCTCTTCGACGGCCTCGACCGCGTCGTCGACCTCGCCAGGTTCTCCGAGATGCTCCGCCAGGACCTCCCCGCGCTGAAGGACGTCGGCGTCGGTGCCGTGGTCGTGGGTCCTCAGACCCTTCGTTTCAGCGCGTCGGCTTCGGTCTTGTCCTGGTTCACGCAGGTGCATCTGCACGGCGCGGCGGACTGGGAGAGCGAGGCCGGGCGCGCGTTCCTGAAGAGCGTCCTGCGTCAGCGGGTCGCGGCCGAGCTGCTCCCGGACGACGCGATCGACGCGGTGATGGCTTCCTCCGGTGGCCTGCTCCGGGACGTCATCGCGGCCGCGCGGATGGCCGGAGAGGAGGCCTACGCCGACGGCTCTGACACGGTCGGCGTCGAGCACGTCGCCGTCGCCGCCGAGCGGCTGGGGCGGAGCCTGCTCCTCGGCATCTCCCAGAGGGACGTGAAGCGGCTGCGGGAGCTGGCGCCGACCGAGCGGCGCGTGCGTCGAGCCGGCGCGCTCAAGCGCTCCTATCCTCCGTTCACCCCCGCGACCGACGACGACATCGCGCTCCTGATGCAGCGCCTCGTCATCGAGATCCCCACCGCGCCGCCCTCCTACCGCCTCCATCCGGCCGTCCTTCCCCTGCTCCCGGGGCTTCGGAGGTCTGCGTGAGCGAAGCGGTGGAGGTGGCTGAGCTGGTGGACAACCTCCTGCTCGGTCAGGACGACGTCACGGTGCTCGTGGTCTCTGCGACATTCGGCGACGCCGTCCTGCAGGAGCTGGAAGAGGAGCTGGCCTTCGGTCTGGAAGAGGAGGCCGGCGAGGTGTCCTCGGTGGAGGGAGTCGGGCCGAAGGGGATACCTCGTATCCTGGAGCGCCCGGCGGGTGACGTCGTCCTCTGGACAGGGCTGGAGGCTGCGTCCGATGACGACCTCCGCAGGCTGGACACCGCCCGGAACCGCTTGATGGGCGGGCCCATGCTCGTCATCGTCACGACCGAGGAGGGCGCGGCCCAGCTGCGGCGTCACGCGCCGAACCTGTGGAGCTGGGTCGGCAGCCGGTGCTTTGTGGTCGCGGAGCAGGACCGGGGCGCCCAGCTGGAGCGGCGGCTGGAGAGCCTCCGGGAGGCCACCGGCCTGACCGATGAAGCCGTCATCACGCGGGCGCAGGCTGGAGAGCTGCCCCCGGACCCCGTGTTCGGGGAGTGGCTGGCATTGCTGGGGCGGGGGGATCTGGTTGGCGTCTGACTTCTCATCCGCCGGGGCTGTCGCGCGCGCCCTTGAGGCCCAGGCGCGCGCGGAGCGTGCTGGTGCGAGCGTGCTGGCGCGCTCCGGCGCTGAGGCATCTGCGAAGCGCCTGTGGATGGAGGTCCGCAAGTACCTCCTGTACGCCTCCGATCACGGAATGATCCGCGAGAGCCCGGAGGAGATCCGCAGGCTTCTGCCCAGACCCTTCGAGCCGGACTATGGGCGGCTGGAGGCGGACCGGGGTGCGGACGGCCCGCTCAAGTCCATCGCGGTCGGGGAGGTCCGCAACTTCCACCGCCAGCCGCACCTTCCCCATTTCACGCGGCGCGACGGCGCCTGGTTCGACTTCCAGATCCTCGTTCGAGAGCGACGCGGTGAGCTGACCATCGTGGCGTACGACTACGAGCTTCGGCTCGACCCGAAGCTGGATCCGCCGGAAGAGGCGCCCGCACATGTCGGCCCGGCTTTCGTGCGCTTCGACTACAACCCGCCCTGGCACGACAACGCGGCGGACGGGATGCGGGCGCACCTCCACCTGGGCTCGGACGACGACGGGGTGGTGGTCCCCACCCCCGTGCTCAGCCCCTACGAGGTGTTGGACCGCTTCCTCCACGGCCTGGTGCGCACCGGTCGGGTGCGGAGGCTTGGCGGGGGTGGGGTCCCGTCGCTCACCGAGCCCGCTGCGCCGGCTGACCGCACCGGCTGACCCCACCAGGCCCCTGAATTCCGCCCCTGACCCCGCCTCGTCACCCCGTTCGGTTACCCTGTGCCTCCTTCGGACCCTGGTGCATCGATGACCGATCCGCTGCTCCCCGTGCTCGACGCCCGGCTGGCCTCCTGCCGCCCGGCCCTGATCGTCGCGCCCCCCCGCAGCGCCTCCACCGCCTTCTCCCGCGCCCTCGGCCAGCACTCGGCGTTCCGGCGCCAGATCCACGAGCCCTGCGAGGTCTGGTCCTACCAGCGCGGCTCCCTCCAGGTCATCCTCGACGCCCTGGCCGACCTCGACGCGCACACCCTGATCAAGGAGATGACCTTCCAGATCCGGGAGCCCGCGCTGGCCCGCTCGTTCCTGCGCAACAGCCGCGCGCCCGTCCTCTTCCTGGTCCGCTCGCCCCTGCGCACCATCGAGTCCCGGCTGCGCATGGTGCTGACCGACCTCAAGGCCGAGCCGACCACCTCGGAGGCCGACCGCGCCCGCATCGAGCAGGCCATCGCGGCCAGGGACCACCGGGGCGTCGCGGACCTGCTCACCGAGGAGGTCTTCCCGCTCTGGCGCACCGGGTGGGCCGACCTCGGCGACCAGCTCGCCCTGTGCCGCGCCGAGGGCATCGACCACCTCATCGTCGAGGCCGGCCGCTTCCGCGCCGACCCCGAGGCCACCCTGCGGGCGGTCTGCGCGCGCCTGGGCCTGCCCTTCGAGCCGCAGATGCTCCAGTGGCAGCGCCACGACCGGACCCCGCACGGCGCCTGGGACGCCCACGCCCGCTGGTACGCCCGGGTCAACCAGAGCACCGGCGTCCTGCCCCCCGACACCGAAGACATCCAGGAGGAGCGCTTCCCGCCGCGCTTCCGGGCGCATGTGCCCGAGGCGATGGCGGTCTACCGCGAGGCGCTCTCCAGCCCGAGCTGCATCTGAAGAGGTGAGCATGTCCCCGTCCATCTACGCCAGCCAGTCCGACGCGATGAGCCTGCCGCAGCTCATCCGGGTCGAGGAGAACCTCGTCGCGGCCGTCTTCCGGCTGATGAAGCTGCTGCCCGCGAAGTACGTGGTGGAGCAGGCCCTGGCCGACGGCCGCCTGAACACCCGCGACGGCCTGGTGGAGACCTCCAGCGGCACCTACGCCCTGGGGCTGGGCATCGTCTGCGCCGAGCACGGCGTGCCCTTCGTCATCGTCAGCGACCCGGCCATCGACGACACCCTGCGCCGTCGGCTGGAGGACCTCGGCGGCGAGGTCCGCATCGTCGACACCACCCACTCGGCGGCCAACGTGCAGGTCCTGCGGCTCCAGGAGGTCCACCGGCACCTCAAGGCCCACCCCGAGGCGTTCTGGCCCTGCCAGTACAACAACCCCGAGAACCGGGACGCCTACGGGGGCTTCGCCCGGCAGCTCCTGGGCGCGGTGGGCGACGACCTCACCCTGGTGGGCACGGTGGGCTCGGGCGGCTCGACCTGCGGGGCGGCGGTGCCTCTGCGGGCGGTGAACCCCGACATCCGCCTGGTCGGCGTCGACACCTTCGGGAGCGTGCTGTTCGGCCTGCCCGTGGGCAAGCGGGTGCTGCGGGGCCTGGGCAACTCCATCCACCCCGGCAACCTGCACCATCACCACTACGACGAGATCCACTGGGTCGGCGCCGCCGACGCGTTCCAGTACACCCGTATGCTGCATCGCAGCAAAGCCCTCTTCATGGGGCCGACCTCGGGCGCGGCGTACCAGGTGGCCCGCTGGATCGCCCGCCAGGACCGCAGCCACACCGTGGTCTTCATCGCCGCCGACGAGGGTTACCGCTACCAGGACACCATCTACGACGACGCCTGGCTGCGCGCCGAGGGGGTGTACACCGACGCGCCGGCCCAGGCCCCCGTCGACGCCCCGACCCTGGCCGAGGCCCGGCTGCCCTGGGCGCGCTTCGTCTGGGGTCGCCGCACCTTCACGGAGGTCACCGGGCAGCCCTGGGAGCCCGTCTGATGGGCACCGTCGCGTTCATCGAGAGCAACACCACCGGCACCGGCCACATCCTCGCGGCCAAGGCCCTGGCCCGGGGCCACGCGGTCCGCTTCCTCAGCGTGAAGCCCGAGCGCTACCCCTACCTGCGCAAGGAGCTGGTGCACCCCACCGTGGTCGACACCCAGGACCCCGCGGCCATCCTGGCGGCCCTGCGCGGGATGGACGGGCTGGTCGCGGTGCTGTCCTCGTCCTCCTACTTCCTGGAGGCCGCCGCCGGGGCCGCGCAGGCCCTGGGGCTGCCCGGCAGCGACCCCGACGCCATCGCCACCTGCGTGGACAAGTGGCGCACCCGCGAGGCCCTGGCCGCCGCCGGGGTCGCCGTGCCCCGCACGACCCGGGTCACCTCGATGGACGAGGCCCGCGCTGCCTGGGACGCCCACGGCGGGCCGATCGTCATCAAGCCCATCGCTGGCTCCGGCAGCCTGGGGGTGCGCCTGCACCGCGCGCGCGACGGCTTCCTGGCCCACGCCCAGGAGCTGCTCGCGACCACCGAGAACGAGCGGGGCATCCCCATCGACCCCACGGTGCTGGTCCAGGACTTCATCGACGGCCCCGAGCTGTCCGTGGAGATGATCAGCGACGGGTCGACCCACCACCTCATCGGCGTCACCCGCAAGCACCTGGGCCCGCCGCCCCACTTCGTGGAGGTGGGCCACGACTTCCCGGCCCCGCTGGACCCCGCGGTCACCGAGCGGGTCGCCGCCGCCGTTCGGGCCGCCCTCAACGCCACCGGCATGACCTTCGGCCCCACCCACACCGAGCTGCGCCTGCGGGGCGGCGAGCCCGTGATCATCGAGATCAACCCCCGCCTGGCCGGCGGCATGATCCCGGTGATGATCGAGCGGGCCAGCGGCCTGGACGTGCTGGAGCAGGTCCTCTCCCTGCACCTGGGGGAGCCCATCGATCTCACGCCGCCCCGCCAGGGTGCGGCCTCCATCGGCTTCGTGGTGCCCCCCGAGCCGGGGGTGCTGACCGCCGCCGCGCTGCCCGGGGCCATGCCCGGGGTCACCGACGCGGTCCTCAACAAGGGCCCCGGGGACGCGGTGGTGCGGGAGGGCGGCTTCCGGGACCGCATCGGGCACCTCATCGCTGTCGGGGCCACGGTCGACGAGAGCCGGGCGCGGGTGGACGCCGCGGTGGCCGCTGTGCGCCTGGCGGTTGACCCCGCCGCCCGGGCCCCCGCCGCCGCCTCCGGGGACACCGGGCGCCTCAAGGTCACCCTCCACCCCGAGGCCCTGGCCATCGTGCGCACCCCGCCGCCGCCCGCGCAGCGCCGGGTGGACCTGGAGCGCCTGGTGGCCATCGACCAGGCCCACCTCCTGATGCTGGCGGAGCAGGGCATCCTCTCCCGAGCGGCCGTGCGCGCGGTGCTGGCCGAGCTGCGCCGCATGGAGGCCGCCGGCTTCGACGGCCTGGTGGACAGCGTCGCGCCTCGGGGCACCTACCTGCTCTATGAGGACGCGCTCATCGCCCGGCTGGGGGTGAAGCTGGGCGGGGTCACCCACACCGGGCGCTCCCGCAACGACATCAACGCCTGCACCTTCCGGCTGGCCCTGCGGGGGCGCTTCACGGCGTCGGCGCGGGCGCTCTGGCGGCTGCGCTCGGCCCTGGTGCGGAAGGCGGCGCAGACCCTCGACGTGGCGATGCCGGTCTACAGCCAGTTCCAGCCGGGGCTGCCGGGCACGCTGGGGTACTACCTGCTGGGGGTGGAGCAGGCCCTGCAGCGGGACCAGCGGGCGCTGCAGGACCTGCGGCCGGCGCTGGACACCTCCCCGATGGGGGCCTGCGCGGGCGGCGGGACCACCGTCCCCATCGACCCCGCGCGGGTGGCCGCGCTGCTGGGCTTCGCCGAGGTCTGCGCCTCGGCCCTGGACGCGGTGGCCAGCCGGGACCTGACCCTGCGGCTGCTCGCGGCGCTGTCCATCTCCGGGGTGCACGTCAGCCGGCTGGCCCAGGACATCCAGCTCTGGACCACCCGGGAGTTCAGCCTGCTGGAGCTGCCCGACGCCCTGGCGGGGGGCTCCTCGATGATGCCCCAGAAGAAGAACCCCTACCTGCTGGAGATGATCAAGGGGCGGGCCACCCGGCCGATGGGGCACTGGACGAGCGCCACGGCGACGATGCAGGGCACGCCGTTCTCCAACTCCGTCGAGGTGGGCACCGAGGCCCAGGTCGGCGTCACCGACGCCTTCAAGGCGTATGACGAGGCCGCCGCGCTCATGGCCCTCATCGTGGAGGGCGCCGCGCCGCGACCGCAGGCGATGGTCCGCAGCGTCGAGCAGGGCGTGGTGGTGGCCAGCGGGGTCGCGGACGACCTGGTGCGGGCCACCGGGGCGCCGTTTCGGCAGGTCCACCACCAGGTCGGCGCGGCCATCACCGGGGCCCTCGATCGCGGGAGCGACCCCAACGATGCCGTGCTCGCCTTGCTTTCGGAAGACGAGGCCCCCAAGGACGCGCTGGCCTGGGCTTGGCGCTACGAGCACGGCGGCGGCCCCGGGCGGGCCTCCACGCAGGGGCAGCTCCGGGCGGCGGAGCGGGCCCTGGACGTTGATGCGGCCTGGCTGCGGCAGACCGAGGCGGCCTGGGCGGCGGCGGACGCGGCCCGCGCCGCGGCGGTCGACGCCCTCTTGGCGGAGGACCCATGAGCCCGACCTTGAACCCGGCGTTGACGGGCTTCCGCTGCCTGCGCTGCGACGCGCAGCACGGCGTGGTGGAGCTGTTCGAAGGCTGCCCCCGCTGCGCGGAGGACGGCCACGCCGCCAGCGTCGTCGCCAGCTACGAGGAGGGCGCGGTCAACCCGCTGCCCGTCCTGGGCGCGCCCTCCCTGGCCGAGGGGGACACCCCGCTGCTGCCCCTGGACGCGCTGGCCGCCGAGCTGGGCCTGGGCAGCCTCCACCTCAAGGCCGAGGGCCGCAACCCCACCGGCTCCCACAAGGACCGCATGTCCCCGCTGGTGGTCGCCCGCGCGGCGATGCTCGGCTTCAAGCGGGTCATCGCGGCGTCCTCGGGCAACGCGGGGGTCTCGCTGGCGGCGTACGCGGCGCGGGCGGGGCTGGCCTGCACCATCCTCACCAGGAAGGGCATCCTGGGGACGTATGTGCAGGACATGCGCGCGCTGGGCGCGGACGTGGTGGTCGTGGACACCTCCGCCGAGCGCTGGGCGCACATGGCCCTGGTGGTGCGGGCGGGCGACGCCTACCCGGCGACCAACTACCTGACCCCCCCGGTGGGCAGCAACCCCTTCGGGGTGCAGGGCTACAAGGGCGTCGGCCACGAGCTGGCCCGGGACCTCGACGGCGTCGACGTGATCCTGGTCCCCACCGCGCGCGGCGACCTGCTGTGGGGCATCTGGGCGGGGCTGTGTGAGGCGTCCGACCGCCTGCGCCCCCGCATGATCGCCGTGGAGCCCTTCTCCCGGACCGCGCAGGTGCTCGCCGGGGCGGACTACCGGGGCAGCTTCCCGGGCGACAGCGTGCAGGCCGCCATCGCCGGGGGCACGGTGACCTGGCAGACCGTCCACACCCTGCGGGCCTCCCGGGGCCTGGCCATCGAGGTCGACGACGCGGGCGCCTTCGAAGCGCAGCGCGCCCTGGGGCGCCTGGGCGTCGAGCTGGAGCCCTGCTCGGCCGCGCCGCTGACGGGCCTGCGCCGGCTGGTGGCCGAGGGTGGGATCAAGCCCGGCAGCCGGGTGGTGCTGATCGGCACCTCCGACGGCCGCCGGGAGCACCGAGGACCGAGATGATCGACTTCCTGAGCGACACCGTCACCCACCCCACCCCCGAGATGCGCCGGGCCATGGCCGAGGCGCCCGTCGGCGACGATGTCTACGGCGAGGACCCCACGGTCAACCGCCTGGAGGCCATGGCCGCCGAGCGCCTGGGCAAGGAGGCGAGCTGCTTCATGCCCAGCGGCACGATGGCGAACCTCACCAGCGTGCTGACCCACTGCCCGCGGGGCTACGAGGTCCTGCTGGGCGACGAGTCCGACCTCTACCACTACGAGGCCGGGGGCTACTCGGTGGTGGGGGGCGTGGTCGTCCACCCCATCCGCACCCGGCCCGACGGGACGCTGGCTCTCTCGGACATCCGAGCGGCGGTGCGCGACCCCCACGACCCCCAGTGCGCCCGCGCCGGGCTGCTCTGCCTGGAGAACCCCCACTGCCGCAGCGGCGGGCGGGTGCTGCCCTTGTCGTACATGGGCTCGGTGCGCGCCCTGGCCGACGAGCTGGGCCTGCCCATCCACCTGGACGGCGCGCGCATCTTCAACGCGGCCCTCGCCCTCGGGGTGGAGCCGGCGGTCGTCGCCGGCTTCGCCGACTCGGTGCAGTTCTGCCTCTCCAAGAACCTCGCCGCGCCGGTGGGCTCGATGGTGGTCGGGGACGCCGCCTTCGTGGCGGACGTGCGGCGGCTGCGCAAGATGCTGGGCGGCGGCATGCGGCAGGTCGGGATCATCGCGGCGGCGGGGGTGGTCGCGCTGGAGACCATGGTGGACCGCCTGGCCGACGACCACGCCCGGGCGCGCCGGCTTGCCGAGGCCATCGCGGAGATCCCGGGGATCGACCTCGACCTCGATGAGGTGCAGACCAACATGGTGTTCTTCCGGGTCGACGCGCCCGGGCACGACGGGCGCCGCTTCCTGGCCGCCCTGGCCGAGCAGGGCGTGCGCATGGGCGAGCTGGGCCACGGCCGCATCCGCGCGGTCGTCCACTACCAGATCAGCGACGCGGACATCGACGTCACCATCGAGGTCTTCAAGCGCACGCTCATGACCTGAAGTTGTCCCTTCCGCCAACTCCGGCGGGCGTGGTATGGTCCGCGCACCGGGTGGATCGAGTAGGTCGCTGAGGGAAGGTCTGTCATGAACGCGACGCCGTTTGAGGGTGAGGGGGGAGGTCTCGCCGGCCCCGGGTGTGGCATCGGGACCGCGCACGGGACCTTCGGAGAGCTGCTCCAGGGGGCGCTTCCCGGCGCCGAGAACCACTTCTTGATCACCTTGCCGATCGACCGGCGCTCCACCGCCACGTTCACGCAGCGGCCCTCGGATCGCGCGCTGATCGTCCACCCTGCGCGGAAGACCAAGGCGCTCCGGCTGGCCCGGCGGGTGCTGCACCACCTCGGCGCGCCCGAGCTCGGCACGCTCACGATCGAGACCTCGCTGCCCGAGGGCAAGGGCCTGGCCAGCTCCTCGGCGGACCTGGTGGCGACCGCGCGGGCGATCAGCGCGGCGCTGAACCGGCCGCTGCCTTTGGAGGTGCTCTGCGGCTTCCTGCGCGAGCTGGAGCCCACCGACGGCGTGATGGTGCCCGAGTTCGTGGCCTTCCTGCACCGCAAGGTGCAGCTCCTCCAGCGCCTGGGCCTGCCCCCCCGGCCGCTGCGCGTCCTCGCCGTGGATGAGGGCGGTGAGATCGACACCATCGCCTACAACCTGCGCTGCCCGGACTACACCGCCGCCGAGCGGGCGGTCTACCAGGGCCTGCTGGCGGACGCCGTCGACGCCTTCGGTGCGGGTGATCTCGACGCCATCGGGCGAATAGCGACCCGCAGCGCGACGCTCAACCAGCGCCGGAACCCCCGCCGGCACCTGGCCACGATGCTGCGGCTGCGAGAGGACGTGGGGGCGCTGGGGGTGGCGGTGACCCACAGCGGGCCCTGCGTGGGTCTGCTGTTCGACAGCGCCCCGCGCCATGACCGCGCGTTCGAGCGCGCCTGGGAGGTGATGGCGGGGCTGGGGCTGAAGGTCGACGTCTACGCCACCCTCGACCCCCGGCCCGCGCCGGGCTTGAGGCGCCCGGTCCGCTACGCCGAGGTCCGCGCCGACCTGCGCTGACGCCCGAGCAGGGCCAGCAGCAGCAGCCCCAGCCAGCCCGGCCCCCGGCCGCCCGTGGCGCAGCCGGGCGGGCCCTCGCAGGGCAGCGCCTCGGTGTGGACCCAGACGCCCTGGGGGTCGGAGACGACCAGGGTGGGGCAGATGTCGCTGCCCTTGGGGGCGCGCACGGTCATCTCGGTCGGGCCGAGGTCGACGTGCCATGAGCCCAGGTCGAGGTCCTCGTCGACGAGCCCCACCGCCCAGTTGTCCTGGTCGATCGACCCCATGTCGACGGTCGCGGCGTAGTAGCGGTCGATCTCCTGGCCGCAGACGCGGCTCCCGCTGCGCGCGGAGTCGATCTCCAGCAGGGTCGGGGTGGGGAAGTCCGCGAGCGGCTCGACGTCGGCGACCTCCACGGTGATGAAGGTGGACAGGAAGTCCAGGCTGACGGTGTACTCCCCAAGCGGCAGGTCGTCGGGGGTCGCCCACTCGTTGGCGCCGAGCGGCTCCAGGGTCAGCTCGACGCCATCCGCGTTGAACAGGGTGGGGGAGGTGCCCCGGATCACGAAGCCGGGGGGCACGACGTTGCCGTCCTGCGGGGTGGTGAGGAACTCGTTGACGATGAGGATGGACGGGCAGGCGCAGGACGCAGCGAGCAGGATGATCGGGAGCATGGTCGGTCCTCCGGGCGCAGTGTGCCACGGCCGGGTCAGGGTCGTCGTCGTCGCAGCAGGCCCAGCGCCAGCAGCCCCAGCCACCCGCCAGGTGGGCCGTTCGTCGCGCAGCCCCCGCAGCCGGCGCAGGGCAGGGCCTCGGTGTGGACCCAGACGCCCTGGGGGTCGGAGACGACCAGGGTCGGGCAGATGGCCTCTCCGGTCCCGGCGCCAAGAGCCGCTGCGCTGTCTCCCGCGGCCGGGCCCCATGAAGCGAGGCCGGCCTCCTCGTCAACCAGCCCGATCGCCCAGCCGCTTTGAGCCACGGGCGCCATCTCGTACCACACCGTGTAGAGGCGCTCCGGTTCCTCCGGGCAGTAGATCCTGCGCCCGCGCTCCCGGGTCACGGCCGTGTCGGTCACCAGGGGGAGCGCCACGTCCTGCAGCGGCTCGACGTCCGTGACCTCGATGGTGAGCCGATCTCCGAGCTGCCCCTCGATGGTGTATGTCCCCGTGGGCAGGTCGTCCGGCGTCGCCCACTCCCCCAGGCCCAGGGGGTCGATGTCGTACTCGACGCCGTCCGCGTCGAAGAGCTGCAGCGCCGGGCCCCGGATGACGAAGCCGGGGGGCAGCACATCCCCATCCGCCGGGGAGGTGATGTACCCCCCTGACCTGGTTTCGTAGCACAGACATCCGGCGCCGAGCATGAGAATGGGGAGCAGGAACGTCATCCCCTCCATCCTGCCACGGTTTCGCTCAGGGTCGTCGTCGTCGCAGCAGGCCCAGCGCCAGCAGCCCCAGCCACCCTCCGCCGGCACCCCGCGAGGCGCAGCCCCCGCAGCCGGCGCAGGGAAGGGCCTCGGTGTGGACCCACGCGCCCCGGGGGTCGGAGACGACCAGGGTCGGGCAGAGGTCGTCGTAGGCCCCGGCGCTCAGCACGACCTCACCGTCCCCGGTGGCCGGGGTCCACGCGAAGACGCCCCACGCCTCATCGACCAGCCCGACCGCCCAGCCGTCCTGGTCCACGGGGGGCATCTCGTAGGCCACGACGTAGCGGTGCTCCGGGTCCTCCGGGCAGAGCAGGGACCAGTCGCGCTCCCGGGTCACGACCGCGTCGGTCACCACCGGGGGCGCCACGTCCTCCAGCGGCTCGACGTCCGCGACCTCGATGGTGAGCCGATCTCCGAACAGGCCCTCGATGGTGTGGAGCCCCAGGGGCAGGTCGTCCGGCGTCGCCCACTCCCCCAGGCCCTGGGGGGCGAGGTCGTGGCTGGCGCCGTCCGCGTCCAGGAGCTGCAGCGCCGGGCCCCGGATGATGAAGCCCGGGGGCACCACGTCCCCGTCCACCGGAGAGGTAATGAAGGTCTCCGCCACGAGGGTGTAGCAGGTCGTCGCGGCGGCGAGGCGGGGGAAGAGGAGCAGGAACGTCATCCCCTCCATCCTGCCACGCCGACGTGGGGGATGCGCCCCGCCGTGTTACCCTGGGGGAACGCACGACGCGAAACTCCTCAAGATGACGGAGAAAACCATGAGCACCTACGCGCAGTCCGCCCGCGCCCAGGCGCCCCAGCAGGACACCGAGCGCCCCCGGGGGACCGTTGAGTCCGATGACCAGGACCTCGTCGGCAACGCGGCGGTCGCCGAGCGCCTGGGGGTCAACACGCCCGGGAGCCCCGGCGCCGGCCAGGACGCCGAGCAGGGGAGCGGCCAGCAGACCGCCGAAGGCGAGGGCCAGGAGAGCGAGACCGGCCCCGGCGCGGTGACCGTGCGCAACGGCGGGATCATCGTCGCCGTCTACGACCACAACCCTCAGAACCACGCCACCAGCACCTGCAGCCGCTGCCAGCCCCGCGTCGCGGCGCTGATGGCGGAGGGCCGAACCGAGAACCAGGCCCGCGCCCAGGCCCGCCAGGAGCACCTCGCCGACGAGCCCATGCCCAACGACATCGCCGAGTTCGAGCGCATGGCCCTGGACTTCGTCAGCGACCACAACGCCATGCCCGCCATCCCGGTCACCCACAAGGACCAGGTCGCCTCGGGCATCCGCGCGGCGCTGGATCAGGCCCGCGCCGAGACCGGCGACCCCGAGCTGCTGGTGTCCACCGTCGCCTTCTTCGCCCACGGCTTCCGGGACTCCCTCAAGCTGGGCACCCGCATCGGTGTCATGCAGGTCTCCAGCTTCGTCAGCGGCATCCAGGCCATGCTGACCAACGACGTCGTGGTCGCCAACTACGCCTGCGACACCGGCCAGGGCCCCGGCGACGGCGCGGGCTCCTTCTCCGACACCATGCACGACGCCCTGGTGGACCAGGGGCACACCGAGGCCACGGTCATGGGGCACACCTCGCCGGCCCACGTCACCAATTCGCCGGACCTGCGCCTGTTCGAGGGCTCCTCGACCCAGGGCGGCGGCCAGCACCTCTCGACAATCATCTTCCCCGAGTCCTACGCCCGCCAGCAGCTCGAGCAGGACGGCGTGCCCACGACGGCGGGCAACGTCACCTGGCTGCGGCAGAAGATGGCGCTGTTCTGCATGAGCGCGATGCAGGGGGAGCGGGCGCGCGACTTCGCCCTGCTCGGTGAAGCCGAGCGTCAGGCGATGATCGAGCAGGTGCGCGCTGAGTGGCCGTCCAGCCAGCACTACCGGGACTACGAGCAGCGGACGCGGGCCTGGCGCCGCTGAGGGCTCTTCAGCCCAGCCGCGCCAGCGCCCTCTGGTACCCGGGCCGGGCCAGCCCCCGCAGCCGGTAGGCGTCGAGGTTCGCCTCGGCGGCCGGCACCTCGAAGCGCTTCGCCCACTCCAGGGTGTGGATGAGCAGCACGTCGGCGAAGGTGAAGGTCTCCCCCAGGATCCAGGGCTGCTCGCCCAGCCCTTCGCTGAGCAGCGCGGTGGCGCGGGCGAACTCCTTGGGGGCGGTCTCCAGCATCGCGGGCACCCGCCAGTCCCGAGGCAGCGCGAAGCGGTGCTTGCCGATGGACCACAGGGGCTGCTCCAGCTCGGTCACCGCGAAGTAGCTCCACCGGTCGTAGCAGGCCCGCGCCCAGGTGCCGGCCCGGGGGACCAGCGCGCCGTCGCCGTAGCGGTCCCCCAGCCAGGCCAGGATGGCGCCGGACTCGGTGAGCGCGCGACCGTCGTCCACCAGGGTGGGGACCTTGCTGCCGGGGTTGAGCTTGAGGTACGCGGGGCTCCGCGCGTCCCCCGCGCGGAAGTCGATGGGGACGTAGGTGAAGTCGAGCCTGAGCTCCTCCAGCGCCCACAGCGCGCGGAAGGAGCGGGAGCGGCCCGAGCCGTGAAGGGAGATGGACATGGCGGGAGTCTACCCCGTGCGGCGGTGCAGGATGTCGGTGCGCAGCGCGTCCTTCACCCCGGCGGTCGCCGGTCGCGGATGGTGGTCCGCGACCGCATGTGTCATCCTCGGCCAGCGAGGAGCGAGGCTGTGGTCGAGGAGACCCTCCACATCGACATCCAGGCGGATGGGCGCGGCTCCGCCTCTCTGAGCGGGGGGGCCACGGCGTCGCTGTCGATACCACTCGGGACGCTCCGGGAGGCGTACGACGCCGTGGCGTCGGGTCGGGAGGGTGCGCAGGGAAAGGCGGCCATGCTCGGCAACGCGCTGCGGGAGGCGCTGTGGACCGCGTCCTGGTCCGACGGCCTGAGCTGGCCGGAGCGGGACGCCGAGATCCGGCGACAGCTCAAGGAGGCTGGGGGTGCGCCGGACATCGTCGTGCGGCTGGTGGTGCGCAGCACAACCCCCATCGGCCAGCAGCTCCCGTGGGAGCTGCTCCTGCTACGGGACGAGGCGGTCCCGCTGGGCCGTCGGGCCGGCGTGGACCTGCGGTACATCCAGCCAGGAGAGGAGGCCGGGACGCGCTGGGGGCCCCCGGGTCCCGGCGCGCTCTTCGTCTGGGCGGACCAGAGCCTCAGCGCCGTCGCCGACCGCCACCGCGCTTCGCTCCAGCACACCCTGGGCGACCGCCTCGAGGAGCTGGAGCACGCGACGCTGGACGCGCTCCGCCGACGGCTGACCGCGCGGCGCGACGCGGGGGAGGCCGTCGGGGTGCTCCATGTGCTCTGCCACGGCGCGCGGATCGCGGGGACGGACAACGTCTTCGGGCTCGCGCTGGGGCGCTTCGGCGAGGTCGTGGTGACGGGGGCGGACCTCGCCGCCGTGCTCACCGATTTCCGGCGCGACCTCCAACTCGTCGTCCTGATGAGCTGCAGCAGCGCCCAGGCGGGGGATGAGGGCAGCCCCGTGGCCAGCGTGGCCAGCGCGCTGCGGGCCCAGGGCATCCGCGCGGTCATCGCCTGCAGGGTGCGCCTGCTCAGCCGCGCGGCGGGCGTGTTCTGCGACCACTTCTATCCCTCGCTCATGCAGGATGGCCTCACCCGGGCGATCCCCTTCGCCCGACGCCGGCTGGCCGAGGCGTTCCCCAAGGAGTTCGACTGGGCCTGGCTGCAGCTCCGGCAGGCGCCGCAGGACGACCTGCGCTGGCCACCGCGCGCGCCTGCGTTGGAGGTGCCCGCGCCCGCGCCGGAGGTGCCCGCGCCAGCGCTGGAGGCGCGCGAGGACACCTCGACCGGGAGCGGCGGGTCGGGCGGCGGCGGTCGTCGCCTCTGGGGCGCGGGGTTGGCGGCGCTCCTGCTCATCGCGGGGGTCGCGGTGGTGCTGGGGCCCCGCCTCCGGCCCCCCGCGCCCGACCCGATCCCTGCCCCCACCGCCTGCGAGGCGGCGGTCCACGCCGTGACGTCTGCGGAGACGCCGACGGCCTCCCTGTGGCAGCGGTGCGCGGCGGCCTGCGCGGAGGACCCCGCCGTCTGCGGCCCGGAGCCGGTCCCTGTCCCCGACCCCTGCGAGACCGCGCGGCAGCAGGCGGAGGCCCAGGCCGCGCGCCTCGCGACCTGCGCGCTCCGGGAGGACTGCCCCGAGGCCTGGGACAGCCGCGCCGCGTGCCTCGCGGCCTGTCCGTCCGGCTGCCCGGACGAGGGCCCGACCGCGTGCGAGGCTGCGCGCGCTGCGTTCGAGGCGTCCAGCGGCTCCCGCGCGCTCTGGCAGGCCTGCCGCGACGCCTGCGAACCCGACGCGCGCTGCGGGTCGGTGCCCACGACCCCCCCGCGCCCCGGGCCGCCGTCCTGTGACGAAGCGAAGGCTGCCTTCACCCAGGCCATCCGCCGAGAGCTGAGCCTCTGCCGCTCCGAGGGCCCGGTGGAGGACTGCGCCGGCTACCCCCGCTACACCGCGTGCAGGGAAGCCTGCGGGGAGGCCGCGTGCTCCTTCTGATGCTGCGCCTGCTCCTGCCGGCGGCGTCTGCGGGGGACGACCTCCGCGATCACCCGGTGGCGCTCGTCGAGGTCCTGGACGTCGACGGTGAGCGCGACGCGGGGCGGACCGCCGAGCTCTCCTGGCTGCTTGAGAAGGACGGCTTCCGGATGACCCCGTGCACGGCGCTCCTGCAGGCGCGGGGCTCGCTGCGCGGCGCGCTGGACACGGCCGGCAAGGCCTCTCCCGGCGCGTTGACCACCGACACGTCGCTCATCAAGAACCTGGAGCTGGCGGACTGCCTCCCGCAAGACCAGGCCCTGCCCGCCACGCTCGTCTACGTCACCGCCGCCCTCACCGAGGACGCGGCCCGCGCGCGCGAGCGCAGCGTGAGCCTGACCTTCATCCTGATCCACTACGAGACGATCGCGCGCGACGGCATGACGCTGCCGTATCCCGTGAAGATGGACCAGAAGCAGGTGACGGTCCGCGCCACGGCCGACGTCCAGGGGGAGCCGGCCCCGTGGCGCTCCCTGCTCATCCAGGCGGTGGAGGCGCTGGACCTCGCCGAGGAGGAGGACAGGCCGGTCATCGTGGCGGATCCGTTGACCACGCCGACGCTGGGGCAGCCGGTGATGATCAGCCTGGTCGACTCATGGCGACCCTCCGGCGGGCCGGTCGGCGTCGAGTCCGTCGACGTCAAGCAGCCGCTCACCTGGGTGGGCCGGCGGCCGGTCGGCGTCTCCGACGTCTGCAAGGCCGAGCCCGAGGATTGCCGCGCCATCGAGGTCTCGGAGGTGACCCCGGCGACCTGGAGCTTCACCCCGATGCACGCGGGCACCTACCTGCTGACCGCGCGGGGCGCCGACGGCGTTGCGCTGAACGAGCGCCCGCTCCCGATCGAGGTGCCGGCGGAGCCGCAGGTCGAGCTGGACTTCATCTACCGCAAGGGGTGGGCGAAGCTGCGGAACGACACGGCGGCCCCCCTGTTCCCGGAGGAGACGCTCCAGCGCTACGCGCTCCGGTACCGCCGCGTGAGCGGCTGGTGGTTCCCGTTCCTGGGGGACAAGGAGGCCAAGGGAGAGCCCTACGCAGAGAGCGTGGTGGACTGGGCGTTCACCACGTCAGCAGGAGCCCTGGTGTCCTGTGGGGAGACAGAGGACGCGCGCTGCGTGGACGTCCGGGTCGATCCGAACGTGCAGGTGTCCGGGGTGATCCGGTACTACCACCCGCTCGGGCGGTGGGACGCCACCTTCGACCTCTCCCCCTTCGCGGGGGAGGCGGTGCGGACGTTCGGAGAGGTCTCGAGCTGGACCGCCTACGGCTACTTCGGCGCAGACCTCGCCGCCGGGCTCACGGACACGGCGATCGCCTACCGCCTGCGCGACGGC
The DNA here is from genome assembly GCA_020632795.1 of Alphaproteobacteria bacterium. Taxonomy (GTDB): domain Bacteria; phylum Myxococcota_A; class UBA796; order UBA796; family CAJQPC01; genus JACKEV01. The sequence continues at coordinate 337,949 of JACKEV010000010.1, read as the reverse complement.
GCGGACGTCGTCCCGAGCCGCTTCCAGGTCAAGGTGGTGACCGGGTTCATGATGACCCCGCGTACCCTGGGCGAGCGGCTGCACTGGTCCGCCGGCGGGTTCGGGTGGAACGTCACCTGGGTCGGCACGTTGGGGATGAACCTCGGCGTCCACTTCTGAGCGCCCGGATCCTCGCGCCCCTACCCCGCGAACCGATACATGATGTCGCTGCGCACCACGTACTTCACCCCCGCGGTCACCGGCCGCCCCTGGTGGCGCTGGCGGTGCAGGAAGATGAGCGCGTCGCCCTTGCGGGCGGGCACGTCCAGCCCGGTGAAGCCGGTCTCGCCGCCCTCGAAGGCGTCGTTGAGCCAGAACATCACCGTGTAGAGGCTGAACTCCTTCCGGGAGCGGCGCCAGGCGCCGTCGTAGTGCGGCGCGAAGTACTCGCCGGGGTGGTAGCGGTAGAACCGCAGCCGCTCGTTGAGGCCCACGGCCGTGGCGTCGGCGACCGTCGGCGCGAGGTCCGCGATGCGCGACCACAGCCAGTCGGCGGTCTCGGGCTCGTCCACCATCACCCGGCTGTTGTTGCGGACCCGGGGGATGGGGATCATGCCCAGCCCGGTGGTCACCGGGGCGAAGCCGTAGCCCAGGGCCTCGCTGCGCTCGATCAGGGCGTCGCACTCGGCGTCGCTCAGCGCCCCGGAGAGGGTGAAGATGAGGTCGGGGCGCAGCTCGTTGCGGGTCATGAGGCGTCCTCTTCTTGAGGGGCGTGCTCGTACAGCTCAGCGGGGCGGTGGTCGACGTCGGACTCCAGCTCGCCGGTGGCGCGCAGCTCACCGGTGGCCAGCAGGCGGCGCCGGAAGGCGGGCTTGCTCAGGGCCTCGCCCAGGATGGCCTCGTGGACGCTCTGGAGCGCCCGCAGGGTGAAGCGCGGCGGCAGCATGGCGTAGGCGACCGGGCTGTAGCGCAGCTTGCCCCGCAGCCGCTGCACCGCCAGCCCCAGGATGTCGGCGTGATCGAAGGCGATGGGCAGGGCCGCGCCGTCCGGGCCGATCGCCCGCGCCGGGCCGCCCGCCTCGCCGGCCCAGTCCACCTCGACGGCGGCCAGGGCGCCCTTCTCGACCTGGAGCCGCGCGGGCGGCACCAGCGCGAGGTAGGCCACGGTGATGATGCGCATGCGGGGGTCCCGGCCGGGGTCGCCGAAGGTGTAGAGCTGCTCCAGGAAGACCCCCTGCACGCCGACCTTGTCGCGCAGCAGCCGACGGGCCGCGGTGGACAGGGCCTCGTCCATGCGCACGAAGCCCCCGGGCAGGGCCCAGCGGCCCCGGTGGGGGTGCTCGGCGCGCTGGTAGAGGGCCACGACCAGCCGCCCCTCCCGCACCGTCAGCACGACCACGTCGGTGGCCACCGAGGGGCGGGGGAAGACCCCCGGGTCATAGGCCGCCAGGAAGGCCTGCTCTTCGGGATCGACGGTCTGGGCGGGGGTCTGGGGGTCGGTCATGGGTCGCTCAGGCGGCGAGGTGGAGGCTTCGGGTGGACCGGCTCACGGTAACCTCCTGACCCCACCGCAGCTCCAGGCGGTCCGCCTCCAGCCCGTCGCCGAACACCACCGCGCCCTCGCCCAGCTCGAAGGTCAGCGACAGCGCGTCCCCCGGCTCCAGGACGCCCTCGGTCAGCCGCGTCCCGGTGTGGCGGCTGGGCCAGGGCTCCCGCGCGAAGAAGATGAGGTGCGGGTCGGTGGGCGCGGGCAGGGGCAGGCCCGAGTGGGTGCTGCGGTGGATGGAGGCCGCCCAGCCGGTGGCGCCCGTGCCGGTGGCCACGATGAGCCCCGAGGAGGAGTGCCGCTCCCGCCGCTGGCCCCACCGGAGCAGGTAGCGGGCGGACTGGTGGGCCTTATGCCCCAGGAAGACCTCGTTGAGCGCGAGCAGGGTCTGCCCGTCGTCGGCGCGGGCCTGGACCAGGGTGCGGGCCTCCACGGGGAGCCGCCCGGCGGCGGCGGCGTGCAGCAGCTCCTGCACGTCCTGGGGGCGGTGGCGCATCATCACGCCCTCCACCCGCTGCGGGTCCGGGTTGACCCCGATGACCGGCTGGCCGTCGAGGTACTTGGCCACGTTGGCCACCAGCCCGTCCTGGCCCACCGCGACGATGAGGTCCTCGGGCTCGAACAGGAAGCGGTCCAGGTCGCCGCGCCCCACCGAGGCCCGCCGCCACCGGGGCGGGGTGGCCCGGGACACGGCGTCGAGTGCGGCGACCTGGGCGGCGTGGGCCTCGTCCACCTCGTCCACGGAGCGCCCCCGCGCCTTGAGGAAGAAGTCCACCTGGCCCCGGGTGCCCCAGTGGGCCAGCAGGCTGTCGTACTCGGTGGGGCGGGTGACCACCACGACGCGGGGGAGCAGCATGGCTCAGGCCTCCGGCAGCGCCATCGCGGAGAGCTTCTGCAGGGCGGGCGTCAGCAGGTCCGGGGTGATGACGAGGTGCTCGATGTCGGGCAGGTGCCCGGCCAGCTCGCGGGCGGACAGCGCCAGCAGGACGTGCGGCGGCAGGTGCTCGTAGATGGAGACCTGGGCGCGCTCGCCCTCGACGCGGGCGGCCTGGACCACCCGGACCTCGTTGGCCTCGGCGTCGGCGGCCAGGGCACGGCGCTGGGCCTCGGCCTCGGCCTCGACGCGCAGGGTGGTGGCGTCCTCGGTGGCCTGGCGGCGCTTGTTGAGGCTCTTCTGGGCGATGAGGTCCTCCTCGCGCTTCGCCAGGGCGATGCGGTTGTTCAGCTCGTTCTCGGCGATGGCCCGCTCCCGCTCGACGGCCAGGGCGCGGCGCTCGAAGGTGGCGCGGTCGGCCTCCTGCTGCACGGCCTCGCGGGCGGGGGTCTGGAGGGCGCGCTCCAGCTCGGCCTCGGGGCGCAGGGCCGAGATGCCCACCGCGACGATATCGACGCCCATGCGCTCCAGCTCGGCGTCCCCGGCGAGGCCCTCGGTGAGCCGGGCGCGCAGGGTCTCGACGCCGTCGGTCAGCAGGTCCTGGAGGGGGGCGCGGGCGAGCACCTCCCAGGCGAGCTGCCGGGCCAGCTCGGTGATGAGCTGGGCGAGCTTGTCGAGGGGCTTGGCCCGCCAGGCGCCGCCGCGCAGGTCGATGGTGAAGTCGACGCGCTGGGCCAGGGCCTCGGGGTCGCGGACCCGCCAGCTCACCACGGCCTGGACGGTGACGTCCTGGAAGTCGCGGGAGCGGCCGTGGAAGAGGATGGGCAGCTCGCGGTCGTCCATCGGCAGCTCGGAGATGCTGGCGGACAGGGGCAGGAACCAGAACGACAGGCCCCGGCCGCTGCGCACGACCTGGCCGCCGCGGGCGTGGACGATCCAGGTGGAGGACTCGCCCCGGAGGTGGCGGGCGAAGACGAAGCGGGAGATCTCAGCCATGACGACGCTCCTGTTGTGAACGGAGTGCTTATATCCTGTAGGTTAATAACAAGATGTTTTTAAGTCAAGGCAGAGCTGCATCATTCTCTTTGCGGAGCGAGCCATGAAGGTTGAAAGAGCTGATTCGCTCGATCTGCCTGTCGCCGTACCATGCGTGGGCCGGGGCGTTCACAGCTACTTCATAGTATACTTCACACCTCTCCAGCCGATCGGGTCTCGGCTTCATTGGAGGATGACGATGCGCGACAGCCCGCTCATCGGCCCACCGCCGGCCGAGGTCCCTCTCCCGAATGCCCCGTTGATTCGGGTGATCGCTCAGGTTCGTTTCCCGCTGGTGGCGTCGGTGGAGAGGCGTGACTTCGTCGCGCCGTTCCAGGAGTCCCTCCGGGAGGAGTACGCCATCCTGCGTCAGGACTCCGTCCGCAACCTCCTGCTGCTCCCTGGCCAACCCACGGCAGAGGTCCGATCCAGCAGCGTGTGGCGTTTCCACGATCTCGATCGGCGTTGGCGCGTCACCCTCGCGGCAGACTTCCTGTCACTGGAGACCGATCGATACACCAGCCGGGCCGACTTCTTCGGTCGCTTTGACAGACTCCTGAGCGCGCTCGAGGCCTATGTGAAGCCGGGTGCCCTGGATCGGCTCGGCGTCCGATACATCGATCGGCTCACGGGAGAGGCGCTGGAACGGCTGCCGCGGCTGGTTCGTCCGGCCCTGCTCGGCGCACTCGGCACACCGCTGATGGACCACGCGAGCCTCTCCGTCAGCGAAGGGGTCTTCGACCTGCCCGAGGAGTCCAGCGAGCTGCGGGCGCGCTGGGGGCTCGTCCCTGCTCACGAGACGGTCGACCCGAACGCCATCGTGGCGGTGGACGAACCCAGCTGGGTGCTCGACCTCGACGCGTTCCAGCAAGGTGAGCGGGCCTTTGATGGGCAGCAGGTCGCTGGGCAGGCGCGCGCGCTGGCGGAGCGGATCTACGCATTCTTCAGGTGGTCGGTGACGGGGGACTTCCTGCGCCACTTCGGAGGTGACCTGTGAGCGCCACGACCGTGGGACCGCCCGATGACCAGTTGCCGAACGGTATGACGGCTCGCGGGCCGCTGACGGGTCACCCTGTGCGGGTCGTGCTGGTCGCGGGCGCGCTCAGCTTGTTTGGAACATCCTCCACTGGGAGCACGCGCCTCGTCGATGGCGCTGTCGTGACGAGCCGCGACGCGACGAGCGGTGGCTCAGCGAGCTTCGCTGAGCCCGATGTGGCGCTGGAGGCCGAGCAGCGGGAGTTCACCCGGGCGGCCGTCTCGGAGCTTCGGCGGCTCAGCGGGTTGACGTGGGGGCAGGTGGCGCGCCTGTTCGGCGTGTCTCGTCGGAGCGTCCACTTCTGGGTGAGCGGGAAGCCGATGTCCTCCGAGCATGAGGAGCACCTCCATCGGCTGCTCGGCGTGGTGCGGCGGGCTGCGCGAGGTGCGGCGGCCACCCGTACAGCGCTGCTCTCCGAGGTGAACGGCGAGCCCGTACTTGAGATGCTCAGCGCGCATCGGTATGCCGATGCCGCCGACGCTCTGGGCGAAGGCACAGATTCGGTGGCCCGGACTCGGACACCGCTCTCTCCGGCAGCCTCGGCGGGGCGTCGCCCGCTCCCGCCCGAGGTGCTCGCCGCCAGTCACGACGATTGGGAGCACCCCGTTGAGGGTCGGGCCCGTCCGGCGCGAACCAACAGAGGTGGGAGCCGTGGCCGTTCCTGACCCGTCGGGCGCCGACATCGACGACGTACTTGCGCGCTGGCAGCAAGGCGACTGCGTCGTCGGGGATCAATGGTTTCTCTACCGGGTTGACCCTGGGCGCTCCATCTCAGCGACCGCGCAGGAGGCGTGCGACCCGGAGACGGGAAACGTCGAGGTGGAGGTCCGTGGCTTCGCGGTGCTCACCCAGACCTGCGACCTCGTGAGGAGCTGCGTCCAGCGACCGTTCGTGGAGGTCTCGCCGCTGGAGCCCCTCCGCGAGGACGAGTGGCGTGCGGCGCTGCGAGGGCGTCTGCCTCGGTTCGCCGTCGTCCCCGGACTCGCGGAGCAGCGGCTCGCCGTGGATCTCGACCGGGTCATGACCGTCGAGAAGTCCATCGTGGCTGGCTGGATACGCACGCAGGGGTGCCGCACGGATGAGGAGGCGCGGCTCTTCGCCCTCGCCTTGGCTCGGAAGCGGGCCCGGTTTGCCTTCCCGGATGACTTCATCGTTCAGGTCCGCCCTCTGCAGAGGCGGCTGACCGAGAAGCACGACAAGCAGAGCGACGAGGGACGAGCGCTTCGTGCGCTCCGGGAGATTCGCGTTCGCGCGGCGCCCACCTGGGAGGCTGAGGTCGTTGAGCTGACCTTCTTCTTCATCCGAGATGCCGAAGACGTGGACTTCGAGGGGCGTCGGTGGGACTCCTTCCTGGAGGCCTGGCTGGGCCGCTTCACGGCCGGGGGCCGTTTCAAGGACTCCTCGGGGGTCGTCCTGGCGCTCGAAGACCTCTCGGCCCGCGACTACGTGGAGAGCGACCCTCTGGATCTGCGCTACCTGTCGGAGCGGTCCGAGTGAGTCAGCGCGCCGCGATCACCCCCACCGCAGCGCCTCCACCAGCCCCGGCACCCCCCCCTGCTCGAACACCGCCAGCGCCCGCTGCGCCGGGTTCTCCCGGGCCGCCAGGCGGGCCTTGAGGGGGGCGAGGTAGCGCGCCTCGCCGCGCCCCCGGTCGGTCAGGGCGGCGTCCATCGCGTCGAGGATGCCCTCGACGAGCCCCGGGGCGGGCAGCTCGGCGGCGAGGCCCTCGGCGAGGGCCCGGTGGTGCCAGGCGCGCATCGCCGGCCAGGCGGTGTCCCCCAGCGCGTCGTCGATCAGCGCCGCGATGTCCCGGCCTGCGGCGAGCACGCCCAGCCCCAGGGCGGCCGAGGCCATGTGCTCGTGGGGGGGCTGCTGGCAGGCGGCGCGCAGCTCGATGGTGGCGTGGTTGGAGCGGGGCCGGGCGCTGTTCCAGATGTAGTGCTCGTGGAGCAGATACTGCTCGAAGTCCGCGCCGTGCGCGTCCAGAGTGTCGATGAACAGGCCCTCTGCGGCGACCTTCTCGCCGCCCTCCCAGCGCATGAGGTGGTCCTGGGCGGACATGGTGGCGATGAAGTCCGCCGGGTCGGCGTGGGCCCGGGCGGGCATGCCGTGGCGCCAGGTGCCCGCGCAGATCTGTCCCATGCGGGACTCCCGCGCGCTGACCGAGCCGCAGGGGCGACCCTCGAAGATGGGGGAGTTGGCGCACAGGGCGACGGTCAGGGGGGCGAGCAGGTTGCCCAGGTTGGTGAGCGCCACCCACTCGTCCCGACCCACGTCCACCTGCACCTGGTCGCTGGCGGTCAGGGTGAACCACAGCCAGGGGTCGTGCAGGACCTCCAGCAGCACCCCGTAGCGGGGCTTGGGCGTCATCAGCGCGCGGGTGCCGGGGGTGAGGGGCTGGATGCCGTAGCCGAGAACGGCCACGCCCGCGTCCGTCGCGGCGGCCACGAGGCGGCTCATGGCCTCCAGGTGGACCTCCTCCAGCTCGACGAGGTCGTGGTTGGGCCCGGTGATGACCTCGACCGTGCCCCGGCCGACCTCAGCGGTGTAGATGTAGCGGGGGCCGCTCAGCTCCACGAGCATGCCGGCGTCGTGCTTGGGCTTGAGGTCGCCGGGGCCGGCCAGGGCGGGCCAGAGGTCGGCGAGGTCGGCGGCCTGGCCGTCGGGGTGGACCAGGGGGTGCTCGGCCTCGCGGCCGACGGTGCGCCAGGCCGGGGTCTCGGCGGGGAAGCTGTCGTGGAAGCGGCGGGCGAGGGCGTCGACGGCGGCGCGCTGGCGGGGGGAGAGGTCGGGCATCACAGCTCCTTCACCGCGGAGAGCAGCGCGGCGTAGTCGCGGCAGACGGCGTCGGCGGCGGTGTCGTCGCTGCCCCGGTCCACCGCGCCGGTGTAGAGGATGGCCTTGAAGCCGGCGGCCTGGGCGCCGACGATGTCGTTGGGCTCGCGGTCGCCGACGTGGGCGATCCGCGCGGGGGGGACCCCCAGGCCCTGGGCGGCCAGGGCGAAGACCCGGGGCGCGGGCTTGGCGGCGCCGACCTCGTCGGAGAAGACGAAGGTGGTGAACAGGTCCAGCAGCCCGTAGTCCCCCAGCAGGACGCGCAGGCTGCGGCCGGGAGAGACGATGGTGTCGGAGATGATGCCCAGGCGGTAGTTCGGGGCGAGGGCGCGCAGGCCCTCGGCGGCGCCGGGGTTGAGGGCGGGGGGGACGTCGACCTCCATGCGCTCCCATCCGTCGACCAGGGCGTCGAAGCCCGGGGTGCGGCCCAGGCCCAGCTCGCTGAGGGCGTCGGTGAGGCGCTCGGCGACGGTGGGGGTGTGGTGCTCGACCTTCCAGTGGTGGCGGAAGCGGGCGTTGGCGGCGGCCAGGGCGTCGGCGACGGCCTCGCGGCCCAGCGCCGGGTGGTGGGCGAGCACCTCGTCGACGAACAGGGCCTCGCGGGCCTGGGCCTTGGGCAGCAGGCCGCGGGCGGCCCGGACGGGCTCGTCGGAGTCGTCGCGGACGATGGTGTCCCAGAAGTCGAAGGTCAGGGCGGCGAGCATGCGGGGCCTCCTCGGGGTGGGGGGAGGTAGCGCGCCGACAGGGGCGAGGCGAGGCGTTGCGGTAGAATCCCCACCTCGCCAACGGCCCGGGGGCCCACGCGAGGAGGGAAGCAGGATGGGTGACGCGAAGCAGGGGGGCAGGTGTACCGCAGCCCCAGGGGGCGCTTCCCGGGAGGGTGCGTCCCTGTATCTGGATGAAATTCCTCGGCTCCTTCAAGAAGGAGGCGTCGACCTGTGCGGCGGTGCGTCCTGGTTCGAGGCGCCCGACTCTCGTCCCACGGTGGCGCTGTCGCTCAGCGCCCTGTCCCGGTACAGCGATCCTCGGGGGAGCCCGGCGCTTCGGGGCGCCATCTCGGCCATGGTCGGGGCCCCTCAGGAGCGCGTCATCGTCACCGATGGGGCGTCCGGCGCCCTGCTGCTGGCCCTCGCGCTCGTGGCGGGCCCCGGGGCGCGGGTGCTCCTGCCGTCGGTCGGCTTCCCGCTGTTCGAGGTGTTCGCGCGGATGGTCGGCGCGGAGATCGGCTGGATGCCCGTGCGGCCGGACGGCACGCTCGACCCCGAGGTCGTCCGCGCGGCGGTGGACCCCGATGTTCGCGCCATCGTGACCTGCTCGCCCCACAACCCGCTGGGGGGCGTCCAGACCGAGGCCGAGCTGCGCGCGCTGGCCTCCCTCGGACCGCCGCTGATCTGCGACGAGGTGTACGTGCCGCTGGTGCCCGGGGCCCCGAGCGCGGTGGGCGTGGGCGGGGACGCGCTGATCGTCGGGAGCCTGTCCAAGTCCCTGGCGCTCCCCGGGCTGCGGATCGGCTGGTTGATCGTGCCGGAGCGCCGGCTCGATGAGGCGATCGCGCTCAAGGCTGCGCTCAACGTCACCACCAGCCTGCCCTCCCAGCACGTCGCTCTGCGGGTGCTGGAGGACCAACGGGCCATCGTCCGGGCCCATCGCGCCTGGCTGGCGGAGCGCCGGGCGCTGTTCGTGGCGCACGGCCGGGCGCTGGGGCTCGACGTGGTGTGCCCTGACACCGCCCCGATGTACGGGCTCATCCGCCTTCCTTCCCAGCAGGCCGCGCTCCCCACGGCGCGGCGGCTGGCCCGGGAGGCCGGCGTCGCGGTCGCGCCGGGGGAGGACTTCGGGCCCTGGTCGGCGCCCTTCCTGCGGGTCACCTTCGCGCGCCCGGCGTCCACCTTGAAGGAGGGGTTGGAGCGGCTCGGCCGCGCGCTGCGTACGTCCAGGCCCTACCGGCCGGAGCCGCCTTCGAGCCACGGCGAGGTCACGGCGTGAACTCCCCCCCGTTGAGGTGCAGCGCCTGGCCGTTCACGAACGCGCCCCCCGGGCCCACGACGTAGTAGCAGGCCTCCGCGATGTCCTCGGGCTCCCCGAGCCGCCCCACGGGGATCTCCGCGATCCACTCCTCCCGGGACTGGTTCGGGTACTGGCTCCAATCCCGCTGCGTGTTGATGGAGCCGGGCACCACCGTGTTGCAGGTGATCCCGGCGTGGCCGAACTCCTTGGCCAGCGCGCGGGTCAGCCCGTGCATGCCGGCCTTGCAGACGAGGTTGTCGGCGCGGTGGGTGATGTGGCCGGTGAACCCGTCTATCCCGGAGATGTGGATGAGCCGCCCCCAGCCCCGCTCGATCATCCCCGGGAGGACCTCGCGGGCCAGGTAGAAGCAGGAGGAGAGGTTGGTGTCGAGGGTCTCGCGCCAGTCGGAGAGGCTGATGTCCAGGAAGCCGTGGTGCCGGCGCAGGCCGACGTTGGAGACCGCGATGTCGACGCCCCCAAAGCGCTCCCGGGCCCGGGCCACGAGCTGCGCGACCTGCGCTGGATCCGAGACGTCCGCCGCCGCCACCTGTGCGCGGACGCCCAGGGCCTCCGCCTCCGCCGCGACCCGCTCCAAAGCCGCCACGTCGCGGTGGCCGTTGACCACGACGTCGGCCCCGGCCTGGGCGAACCGGAGCAGGATCGCGCGTCCGATGTTGCGCCCGGAGCCGGTCACGATGGCGGTGCGCCCGGCGAGGGGGCGCGGGGTCTGCTGCGGCATGGGGTCTATCCGACGGTCGAGGGGGCTGGGGGGGCGTCGGCCTGGGCGCAGACGCGGTGGAGGTCCGCGGTCTCCAGCCAGCGCCGGGTCCGCCGGGCCTCCGCGAGCACCGCGCTGATGTGCTGCGGCGTGGTGGGGAGACCCGCGAGCTGCAGGGCGTCCCGCGCGATGGCCCGCCCGCTCGCCGGCCCGACGACCACCCGCTGGGGCAGCCCGACCAGCGCAGCCGGCACCGCGCAGAACACCTCGTCCTCGAAGCCGCGCCCGAGCGCGCGGGCCTTCAGCACCGCCGCGCCGTGGGTCCCCGCCTGGGTCGCGAAGGCCTGGGCCCCGACCAGCGCCGTGTGCGGCGGGATGTGGGTGCCTGTGGCTGTAGCGAGGGCCTGGCAGTAGTCGTAGGCGGCCCGGAGGTTGAACCGGGCCTCGCCCGCGAGGCAGAGGTTCAGCAGGACCAGCTCGAGCGGCGTGTTGCCCGCGCGCTCCCCCAGCCCCAGGAAGGCCCCGCTGATGCCGTCCGCGCCGGCCTGGGCTGCGGCGAGGGCCGCGGCGAGGCCGAGCCCCCGGTCGTCGTGGCCGTGCCACCAGACCTCGACATCCTCGGCGTGGTCCCGCACAAAGGACACGAGGCGCGCGGCCGCCGCAGGGGTGCAGGCGCCGACGGTGTCGCAGACGGTGACGACCCGGGCGCCGCCGCGCTGCGCCGCCTCCAGGATGACCGCGAGGTCGGCGGGGGGGGTCCGGCTGGCGTCCTCCAGGGACACGCCGAAGCGGACGCCCCGGGCGTTCAGGAGCGCGCTGCTCTCGCGGACCGCATGCACGAGGCCGTCCAGGGTCCACCCCTCCACCCGCCGCCGGATGGGGCTGGCGCACACGAAGAAGTCCGCCCACACGTCCACCCCGGCGGCCTGGTTCAGATCGGCGATGGCCTCCAGATCCTGCGGCACCGGGCGGGCCAAAAAGCGGGGGGTGACGTCCAGGGCCTCCGCCTCGATGACCTCGATGAAGCGATGCCCTTCGGCGCGCTCGGTGGCCGAGGCGCCGGGGAAGCCGAGCATGATGGCGTCGGTCCCGCAGGCGACGGACAGCCGCAGGAGGTCCAGCCGCTCCTGGAGGTCGGGGCGCCGCACGTAGGCCCCCTGGAGCCCGTCGCGCAGGGTGTCGTCCTCGATGCGGACCTGCAGCGTCTGCGCCTCAGCCCCCCAGGCGTAGCGGTAGTCGGAGACGTCGGCCGAGCCGGGCGCGTCATCCACGGCGAACCTCCTCGGCGGTGATGTAGCCGGCGACGGCCGAGCGAGCCGCGACGATGGGCGAGCAGAGGTAGACCTCGGACCGGGGGTTGCCCATGCGACCGCGGTAGTTCCGGTTGGTGGTGGAGAGGCAGACCTCCCCGTCGCCCAGGACCCCGCCGTGCGCGCCGTAGCAGGCCTTGCAGCCCGGCGACTCCACCACCGCGCCCGCGTCGAGCAGCGCGGCGATCCATCCGGCGTCGAGCAGCGCGCGGTATACGCGGGTGGACGCCGGGACCACGATCAGGCGCAGCCCATCTGCGATCCGGCGGCCCTCCAGCTCCCGGGCGAGCGCCGCGATGTCCTCCTCCTTGCCCCCCGCGCACGAGCCCACGTAGACCTGCTGGACCGCCACGCGCGACGTGCTCAGGTCCCTGGCGGGGACGACGTTGTCCGGGGCGTGCGGGCGGGCGACCATCGGCTCCAGGGACTCTGCCCGGTAGTGGAGTTGCCGATGGTAGCGGTACCCGGGGTCGGTGGTGACCGCGCGCTGCGTGGACGCACCGCAGGCGCCCAGGTGGTCGCGCACGCGCTCGGACATGGGCATGACGGCGTTGGTCGCGCCGGCCTCCACGGTCATGTTGCACAGCGTCATGCGCTCCTGGACGGACATCGCGTCCACGGTCGTCCCGAAGAACTCCACGGCGCAGGCCGAGGCGCCGGCCTGCCCGAGGTCCCCCACGAGCTTCAGGATGATGTCCTTCGCCATGACCCCCGGCGGGAGCGCGCCGTCGATCTGAACGCCGATGGTGCGGGGGACCCTGAGCCACAGGCGCCCGGTGTAGAGGGCGCACATCACGTCCACCAAACCGACGCCGACACCGATGGCGTTCAGGGCCCCGTAGGTGACGGCGTGGGAGTCGGCCCCGATGGTGAGCGTGCCGGGCTGGACCATGCCGCGCTCACACAGCACGACGTGGCTGATGCCGTAGTCCCGGCCGTACAGGAAGCGCTTGGAGATGCCCTGCTCCTCGGCGAAGGAGGCCAGCGCGCGGGCCAGCGCCTGGGAGGCGGCGTCCTTGGCGGGCACGAGATGGTCCTGGAACAGCGCCACCCGGTCGGGGTCCCACACCCGCGCGTCCGCTCCGAACTCTCGATGGAACCACCGCTTCAGGGTGTAGGCGACGGCGTCGTGGGCGAACACCAGGTCCAGCTCGGCCTCGATCACCTCGCCAGGGCGCGCCCGGTCGACGCCCGCGGCCCGCGCCAGGATCTTCTCCGTCATCGACTGCGGGGCGGGCGCCTGGGCGGGGGCGTCCGTGGAGACCTTGGGGAGCGGGCTGTCCATCCGGCTGCGGGTGTAGGCCGCCAGGCCGCCGTGGGCGACGATGTCCCGGACCGCGCCGAAGTCAGGGAACGAGAAGGCCTGCCCGGCGACCCGGAGCACGCGCCGTTCGAAGTCGACCTCGACCGGCGCCCCGATGACCGCGTCGTCCAGGCCGTGGTCGAGCACGATGGGGACGATGAGCCCCATGTTGATGCAGTTCCGGTAGAAGATCCGGGCGAAGGACGGCGCCACGATCACCCGGGCCCCGGCCGCGCGCAGCGCCATGGGGGCCGTCTCCCGGCTGGACCCGCAGCCCATCTCCGCCCCGGCGAAGATGACGCTGTAGCGGGAGCGCCCGGTGGTCGGATCGACGAAGGGGTGCTCCGTCGGGTAGTCGATGAGGGCGGCGCGGGCGAGGGCGTCGTCGTCGGGGTAGGGCTCGAAGCGGCCGGGCGCGATGACGTCGGTGTTCACGAAGTCGCCGCAGCGCCACGCCAGGCCCTGATGCGTCCTGTCCAACGGGGGCTCCGGGTTCGATGGACGGCGGATGGTCGGCCTTGTATATCACACAGCCCATCGTGCCCCCGAACCGGCAGGATCTCGTCACCCCATGGCCTCCTTCGGTCACATCGCCGTCGGCCTCGCCGCCGGTCGCCTCTACGCCGACCGCGGCGCCTCCACGCGCACCCTCGCGACCGCGATGATGGGCTTCTGCATATGGAGCGTGCTCCCCGACGCCGACGTGGTCGCCTTCGCCCTGGGCATCCCCTACCACGCCCCCTTCGGGCACCGGGGGGCCTCCCACTCCCTGGCGGTGGCGGCGGCCTGCGGGGCGCTGGTGGGGCTGGGCGCGCGCCTGGCCGGGCGCCCCCGGCCGCTCCGGCTCGCCCTCTTCGTGGCCGTGGTCATGGGCAGCCACGGCCTGCTGGATTCGATGACCACCGGAGGGCTGGGCATCGCGCTGTTGTGGCCCGCCAGCGACGCGCGCTTCTTCGCGCCGTGGCGGCCCATCCCGGTGGCGCCCATCGGGGCGGCCTTCCTGTCGCCCCGCGGGCTGACCGTGGCGCTCACCGAGGTGGCGCAGTTCGCGCCGCTGTGGATCTGGGCGCTGTGGCCCCGGCGGCTCAGCCGGTCGCGGTGAAGCTCTCCCGCGCCGAGATCGCGCCATAGACCCTGGAGAGGTTCGGGCAGGCCGCCATCATCGCCGCGCCCTCGGGGATGCCTGCGACGTAGGCCAGGACCGGGGCCATGGTGAGGTCGGCCAGGCTGAGCTGGTCGCCGGCCAGCCAGGCGCTGTCGCCCACCAGGCCGTCGATGAGGGTGAGGTGCGCGGCGGCGGCCTTGGCGGCCTCGGCGATCTGCTCGGCCGGGTTGTTGTGCATCGCCGCCAGGACCCACTTGGAGATGACCGTGCGGTAGGTGTAGCTGCTGACCACGCTCTCCCACTGGGCCATGCGGGCGCGGGCCGCGGGGGTGGACGGCTGGAGCGCGGGGCCGTCGAAGGCCTCGTCGATGTAGCGGATGATGGCCATCGTCTCGAACAGCCGCACGTCGCCGTGGGTCAGCGCCGGCATCTTGTGGAAGGGGTGCAGCGCGGCGTAGGCCGGCTTGCCGAGGGCGGAGGGCTGGAGGTCGTAGGGCACGCCCTTCTCGACGCAGGCCATGCGGGCGGTGCGGGTGTAGGTCGACGGCGCGAAGCCATACAGGGTGAGCTGGGACATTCAAGGACTCCCTTGGAGGTGATCGGACAGGTTGGCGAGCATCGCCCGCCAGCTCGGCTCGGCCTGCGCCGGCGGGCCCTGGCTGTGGACCAGGGTCAGCGCGCAGCCACGAGGGTGAGGCCGCAGGGAGACAGTGACCCGCGAGGTCGCGCCCTCGCAGTCGCCGTCGGAGTTCCAGGTGAACGCCAGCACGCGGGGGCGCTCGACCTGCTCGAACACCCCCCAGACCCGGGCCACCACCTGGGTCCCCGCGTGCACGGAGAGCCGCAGGGCGCCGCCGACCACGGGGTCGAGGGCCTCGACCTCGGTGAGCAGGCCGGTGGAGGGCGGGGTCCACCACAGGGCCAGCCAGTCCGGGCGGGTCCAGGCGTCGAACACCCGGCCCGGCGAGGCGGGCAGCACCCGCTCCAGGCACACAGCGTCGGTCTCAGCGTTCATCGGGCGTCTCCGGGGGGAGGTCGAGCAGGAGCTGCTCGAGGTGGTCGATCTTGCGGTTCCAGAAGCGGGCGTAGCGGTCCAGCCACGCCGACGCGGGGCGCAGAGGGGCGGCGTTGAGGGTGGCCGGGCGCCGCACCCCGTCCCGGGTACGGGTGACCAGGCCCGCCTGCTCCAGCACCCGCAGGTGCCGGGACAGGGTGGGCATGGACAGGTCGAAGTGCTCCGCCAGCTCGGTGAGCGTGGCGTCGCCCTGGGCGAGCTGCTCCAGCATGGCGCGACGGGTGGGGTCGGCCAGGGCGGAGAAGGTCTGGTTGAGTTGTTTGTTATTTAGTATCATTGTTAATTAGTGATTTGACTATATATGGGATGCACGGGTCTGTCAACCCGCGATGTGGGGAATCTTGAGGCGCCGGGGCGCCTACTCCTCGGTCCGCCTCCGTCCGCTCTCGCCCAGCACCTCATCCGCCAGCTCGACCAGGGCCCCCCGGAAGCTGCGGGCGTAGCGGGCGTGGATCAGGCGGGCCTCGACGATCCAGACGTCGGCCTTGTCCGGGTCGCGGTAGACGTGGGGCGGTCGGGAGGGGGCGACGTAGGGAGAGAGCAGGGCCAGCTCTTCCAGGATCTGGCGGACGTGGCCCGCCCCGGCGCCCTTGGCGACGTGAACGTACACCTCGACCGGGGCGAAGGGGTCGTTGTCGGTGGCGACGGCTTCTTCCAGGAGGCGGCGGTTGGGGATGGTCAGGCGCACGCCGTCGTCGTCCACCACCACCAGGGAGCGGAACCCGATCTCCTGGATGACCCCGGCGTGGCCCTGGTAGCGGATGCGCTGATCGGGCAGGAACCGGCCCTCGGTGGTGATGATGACCCCGGCCAGCAGGTCGCGGAGCAGGTCGCGGGCGGTCCAGCCCAGGGCCAGGGCCGCGCCCACCAGCACGAAAGGCACCGCCGGGGCCCAGCCGCGGGGCATCGCGTAGAGGGTCGCCACCAGGAACGCGCCGATGGCGAACAGGCGGCTGGCCGAGATGAGCAGGCGCAGGGCGTCCGGCAGCACCCCCCGGCGGTTCAGGGTCTGACGGGGGCGCTCGGCGAGGCGGGAGAGGCCCAGCCCGAGCAGGCCCGCGAGCAGCCAGGCGATCACGGCGCCGCCGCTGGGCTGGGGGGCCTCGGGCAGCAGGGGGCGGACCAGAGGCTGCGGCTGGGTGGGGGTCTCGGCCTGCTGGGGCGGCGGGGTGTCCGGCTGAGCGGGCGCTTCGTCGGGGGGCTCGTCCGGGGTCTCCGCGGGGGGCTCGTCCGGGGTCTCCGCGGGGGGCTCCGGCGGCGGCTCGACGGTCGGCGGCTCCAGCGGGGGATCCCACACCCAGGGCACCGGCGTGTCGATCAGCGGTGCGGGGGCGCGCCAGGGGGGCTGGATGAGCGGGGGCAGCGGCTCGACCGCGGCGGGGGTCCCGGGGGGCCCGGGGGGCGGGGCCTCCTCCACCTGCGGATCGTCGTCGGGGGCCTGGGTGTCCGGCAGGCCGGTGTCCGGGCGGGGGATGCCCAGGGCCTCCTCGGACGGGGGCTCCACCGGCGCGGCGTCGGTCGGGGGCTCCTCCGCGGGGGGGGCCTCGGGGGACTCCGATGGGGTGGGCTCTTCAGCAGGGGGCTGTGCGGGTGGGGGCGGCTCCTCGACCGGCTGGGGCGGCGCGTCCTCGGGCGGCCCGGCGGATGGGGGCGGCGGAAGCTCAGGCGGCGGCACGTCCTGGGCCCGAGCGGGCGACAGCGCGAGCAGGGTGATGGCCAGGAGGAGCTTCATCATCCCACCAGCCTCCGCTCCCGCAGGACGCGGTAGAGGGGCCCGCCCAGCCCGGCGGCGAAGTGGTACTCGCCGCGCTCGCCGCGCTCCAGCAGGCCCCAGTGGGTGAGCCGGGCCAGCAGGGCGTCGGACTCCTCGGGCTCCATGCGGAACTGGCGGGCGTGGTTGTTGGCGGTGATGCGACCCTGGCGGGCCACCTGGCGCAGGGTCATGACCAGCTCCTCGGGGAGCTGGCGCAGCAGGCGGGTGGGGGTGGGGGGCACGTCCCCGATGACGATCTCGTTGCGGTCCTCGGCGACCTCGGTCACCGAGGCCATCCACAGGCGCAGAGCGTCGGACAGCACGCCGCCGGTCAGGGTGTGCAGCCGCTCGAAGTAGTGCTTCTCGTACAGCTCGTCGCCCTGGGCGCTGCGGGTGGTGGCCTCCTTGAGCCACCAGGGCAGGTTGCCGGTGGGGCGGGCGAAGCGCAGGCCGTAGCCGCTCATCGCGTGGCGGTCGAGGATGGCGCGGCGCAGGCCGTCGGCGTCGAGGGGGTTCAGCTCCACGCGCTCGGGGAAGGCGTCGTGCAGGGCCACCACCCGGTCGGCGTAGGCCCACACCGGGCGCTGGGCGGAGATGAGCCATGCGTTCTGGCCCTGATCCTCGACCACGCGCTGCACGAAGCGCCGCAGAGGCGCGAAGCCGCCGGGCTCGATGCTGAAGAGCCACTGGAGGCCCTCGACCACCACGATGGCGTCGGTGGAGGAGACCCGCTCCAGCATGCGGTCGACGTCGGCCGGGTCGCGGACGGGGGCGTGCAGCTCGTGGCGGATGACCCTGACCGCGTCGGGCAGGCCGCGCAGCAGGGCGTTGACCACGGCGCCCTGGCCGATGCCGCCCACCCCGACGACCGCGACCGCGCGGGACACCCCGGGCGCCGCCCCCAGCAGGATGCGCCGCACGGCCTCGACCTCACGCTCCCGGCCGGTGAGCAGGTCGCCGGCCTCCAGCGCGGCGTCGCTGAACAGGCGGCGGAACACCACGGGCAGCTCGACCCGAGGGGTCGGGGGGGCGAAGGTGGAGGGGCCCAACTCGGCGACGGCGTTGGGATCGGGCAGGCCCAGGACCTCGCGGGTGCGCTGGAGGGCCTCGTCGCCCACGACCCGCTGGAGGGCCTCCTGGAAGTGCAGACCGAGGTCGCCCAGGTTGCTGGCCCCGCCGGTGATGAGCGCCCGGCTGCGCTGGACCTGACCCCGCACGAGCTGGAGGCGCAGCTCGTCCCAGTGACCGCCCACCAGCATGCGCTGGAGGGCGTCGATGTGCCCGAGGACGATGTTGCGGACGTCGGACGCGGAGCGCAGGTCCACCCCGGCCAGCGCCCGGTCCATCTCGGTGACCCGTCCCGCGAGGCGCCGCAGGGTGCCCAGCAGCATCTCCTCGACGACCTCCCGACCGGTGGCCGGGAGCGGCCCGGCGGGCAGCACGTCCAGCTCGGCCAGGCTCAGCTCGGCGTTGAAGCCCAGGCTGCGCTGCAGCTCGTCGAGCAGGCGCCAGGCGTCCTCGAGCTGGTCGATCAGGGCCTCCAGGAGCTGGGCGAGGTCACGGCCGACCTCGGTGTCCAGGTACTGGGTGGCCAGCTCGCGGAAGGGGACCTCCCGGGTGGTGGGGCGGCCGGGCAGGCGACGGCCGGTGAGGCCGGGGGGGTTCTGGGCCACCAGGAAGCGGTCGGTGAGGGCGTCCAGGCCCCGGGCGAGGCCCTGGCGCAGCGGCTCGATGGTGGCCTGGCTGCGCAGGCTGTTCCGCAGGCTGCCGGCGATGCCCAGGGACTCGTCCACCGTGCGGTGGAGCGGCTCGACGGCCGCCCGCACCTGCACCGCGAGGCCGGCGGCGTCCAGCTCACCCCCCTCGGCGCCGGCGGGGCCTGCCCCCTGGAGGGCCTCCTCGAGCTGGACGAGGGTGGTCGAGACCGCGTCGTGGACCCGGCGGAAGGGCTGGATGAGCCGGCCCCGGATGTCCCGGGCGATGGCGTCGGCCTTCTCGTGGGTCAGCTCGGAGATGCCCGCGCGCAGGCGGACGAGCTGCAGCTCCATCGCGAGGCCGTTGGCCTCGGCGCGGGTCAGCTCCCGGGCCTGGCGCACCCCGCTGTCCAGGGAGGACATGGCCTCGACCCGCTGGTTGTAGACCTTGGAGAAGCGGTACGCGCTGCGGGGGAGCTGCGGGGTGCCCGCGACGTGCAGCAGCTCGTTGAACCGGCGGTACGGGCGCCCCAGCACGGCGGCGGTGACCCGCACGGTCTCGTCGGCGAGGCGGTCGATCTCGCGGTGGGCGAGCTGGAACTCCTCCTCGGTGTCCTCGCGGAAGCGCTCCAGCAGGTCGGTCCAGCGCTCGGGCTGGAACTCCGGGTGGGCCACGAGCGCGTCGACGCCTTGGTGGTAGGACTCGAAGATGTTGCGGGCGCGGGCCAGGAGGTGGCGCTCCGCCAGGGTCATGATGCCGGCCAGCTCGTGCAGGTGGAGCGGGGTCTGCCCGGAGAGGGTGTAGCGGCCGATGTCGGCCAGCTCGATGAGGCGCCGGTCCGGGCCCATGCGCAGCGCGCGGCGGGCCCGCAGCCAGGTCTTCTCGGCCCGGACCAGGGCGCTGTCCGCGCTGGAGGTCATCAGGAGCTCGGGCTCCAGCTCGATCTCCTTGGCGTTCAGCATGCCGGCGACGGTCTTGTCGATGACCGTGACCAGCTCCTGGAGGGTGCGCAGCTCAGGCTGGAAGTCCACAGTGGCGGCGCGGTCGAGGATGTGGTTCTCCCAGCTCCGGGCCAGGCGGCTGGGCTGGGCGCGCAGCTCGGCGATGAAGACCGCCGGATCGACGTCGGGTGCCTTGGCGCGGACCATGGCGCGGCGGTGGTGCCGCAGGAACTCCCGCCGCAGCTTGGAGAGGAAGTTGTGGGCGGTCTCCCGGCGGTCGGCCACCACCCCGGAGCGCACGTCCCGCACCAGGGCCTGGAGGTCGGCGCGCAGGGAGCGGGAGACGTCGACGATCGTGCGCGAGCCGATGGCCGGGAGCTGCCCCCAGGCGTCGAAGCCCTTGTGGCCGGGCTCGGGCAGCCACTCCGGCAGCCGGCCGAAGATCTCCTCGGACAGCTCGACCTCGGCGGTGGTGGGGTCGTCGTCCTCGATGGGGGCGGGGGCCTCGGTGTGGGTCTCGCCGACCCGCCCCAGCGCGACCTTGAGGGCGACCGGGCCCACCATCTCGTTGAGCGCGATGCCCGCCACGCCCAGGGTGTAGATCTTGTCGCCGATGGCCGGCAGGCTGGCCGACACGGCGTCCGCCATCGCCAGCGCGATGCCCGCCTGGGCGCCGAAGCCCAGCCAGCCGATCCGGCCCAGCGCGTAGGGTCCCTCGCCCAGCCGGGAGCCCGCCGCGGTGCCCGCCCACAGGGCAAACCAGCGCCCCACGAACAGCAGGAGCGCGAACTCAAACATCTCCTTGAGGTCATGCAGGTGAAGCCCCGCGCCCGCGATGAAGAAGAAGACGACGTAGATGGGCATCGACAGGATGTCGATGGCCTGCTTGAGCGCGCCGCCGGCCTGGGTGAAGTTGCGCACGATGAAGCCGGCGAACAGGAAGGCCAGCAGCGGGTCCACCCCGTTGCCCCGCGCCAGGTAGGTGATCGCGAAGCACAGGCCGGTGAGCACGAGCAGCAGCTCCTGGCCCACGAAGCGGATGTAGAGCGCCACGCCCGCGCCCAGCAGCGCCCCCAGCACCGCCGCGCCGCCGATCTTGACGGTCAGCTCGCCCAGCAGGCTGGTCTCCCCGCTGTCCCCGCCGGAGATCAGCCCCACCGCGACGGAGAACCCCACCACGAAGAACACGACCACCGCGATGTTGTTGAGCACCGACACGCCGAGGGCGGCGTCGGTGATCGGCCCCTTCGCGCGGGTCTCCTGGATGATGGCGATGCTGGCAGCCGGGGACATCGCCGAGCCGATGATCGCGAGCACCAGCGCCCCGGCGATCTTGACCTCCATCGGCTGGTCGGCCAGGAAATCCAGGGCGAAGCCGTCGATCGGGCCGGAGATGAGCATCACCAGCCCGCCGAGCACCACGAAGAGCAGGAGGAACTGGGCGCCCAGCAGCGAGATCAGCAGCTTGAAGGATCGGCGCAGCCCCCCCAGCTCCAGCGCGGCGCCCGCGGACAGGGCGATGAGCGCGACGGCCAGGTCATTGAAGAGCTTGAGATCCTTGACCGTGTCCGCCGAGATGATCGCCAGCGCCTCGGGCAGGTGCAGCACATGCGCGGCCTCGGGGCCCAGCACCAGCCCGGTGAGCAGGTAGGCGGTGATGTGGGGCAGCCCGACCTTCTCCAGCACCTCGCCCAGGGTGAAGGCCGCCAGGATGATGAAGCCGAAGGTCACCATCGCGAGCGGGTTCTCGCCCCCCACCATGCTCAGGTCCAGCTCCTGGAGCCCCAGCATGATGAGGAACAGGCCCGCGACGATGGCCAGCTTGAGCAGCGCCTGGTCCAGGCGCATCGGTCCATGCCCGCCGCCCGCCATTCAGGACCTCCTGAAGCCGGGCGCGAACAGCGCCAGCACGGTGAGGAACTCCAGCCGACCGAGGATCATGCACACCGAGAGGATGAGCTTGGAGGCCCCCGAGAAGAAGCCGAAGTTGTCGGTGGGCCCCACCATGCCCAGCCCGGGGCCCACGTTGGCCACGCAGGCCAGCGAGGCCATCAGGGCGGTGGTGCCGTCCACCCGGTCGATCAGCGCGACGAGCGCCGCGCCCGCCGCGATGGTCAGCGCGTAGAGGCCCATGAACGCCATGATCTCGACCAGCACGGGGGGCCGGATGGCCTGGTTGCCGACGCGCACCGGCAGCACGAGGTGGGGGCGGAACGAGCGCTGCATCTCGACCCAGATCAGCTTCACCAGGATGATGACCCGGATGAGCTTCAGGCCGCCAGCGGTGGAGCCCGCGCAGCCCCCGGTGAAGTACAGGCTCAGCAGCACCATCTTCGCGAAGGTGGGCCACTGCTCGAAGTCCGCGGTGCCGAAGCCGGTGGTGCTGATGATGGCGGCGACCTGGAAGCTGCTGTAGCGCAGCGCCGCCGGCAGGCTGCCCACGTCGCCGCGGATCGACAGGCCGATCAGCACGGTCGCCATCACCACGATGCCGATGTACACCTGGGTCTCGGTGTGCCGGAGGATCACCCGCAGGCCCTCGCCGCCCTTGCGCACCGCCTCGTAGAACAGCGAGAAGTTCATCCCGGCGATGACCATGAACGCCGTGATGATGAGATCGATGGCCAGGCCGTTGACCTCGGGCATCGTGCTGTACTCGCCGATCGAGCCGTTGAGGGTGGAGAAGCCGCCGGTGCCCATCGTGGACAGCGCGTGGGTGACCGCGTCGAACAGCGGCAGCCGCCCCAGGGTGGCCAGCAGCACGATCTCCACCAGGGTCAGCAGCAGGTAGACCCGCCACAGCACGCTGGAGGTCTCCCGGATGCGCGGGGAGAGGCCCTTGGAGCGGGGGCCGGGGACCTCGCCCCGGAACAGGTGCTTGCCGCCCACCCCCAGCGCCGGGAACACCGCGACGAAGAGCACGACGATGCCCATGCCACCGAGCCAATGGGAGAGCATGCGCCAGAAGTGCAGCGCCGGGTTCAGCCGCTCGTTGATCTCGGGGAGGATGGTGGCGCCGGTGGTGGTGAAGCCCGAGGTGGCCTCGAAGATGGCGTCGGCCGGCCCGAACGCCGCCCCCACCATGAACGGCAGCCCCCCGAGCAGCCCCAGCGCCACCCAGGCCACGGTCACGATGACGAGCGCGCTGCGGCGGTCCAGGGGCATGTTCTCGGCGCCCCGGCCGAGCACCGCCGCGAGCACGAAGGCCACCGCGCCGACCAGCGCCGCCGAGATGCCCATGTGCCCCGCCCCCTCGGGGGAGCCCATGACGACGCCCACCCCGGCGGTCAGGACCATGGCCGCCGCCAGCACCCCCAGCAGCAGTCCCACCGGCCGGGCGATGACCGGCAGGTTGAGGCCCCCCTCAGGGGCGCGCCGGCTGCGGGCGTCCGGCCTCACAGCGCCCGCTTCCGGAACAGCCGCTCC
Source organism: Alphaproteobacteria bacterium (assembly GCA_020632795.1). Classification (GTDB taxonomy): domain Bacteria; phylum Myxococcota_A; class UBA796; order UBA796; family CAJQPC01; genus JACKEV01. The sequence continues at coordinate 315,311 of JACKEV010000010.1, read as the reverse complement.
ACCGCCGGCCGGGTGGCGGCCCGGGTCAGGATGACCACGGCGTCGCCTGCCTGGATCTGATCGCTCCCGTGGGGCACGGTGACCTTGTCCCGGGAGACGATGGCCGCCAGCAGCGCCCCGCGGGGCATGTTCAGGCGGCTGATCGGCGTGCCCACCACGCGGCTGTCGGCGGCGGCGACCAGCTCGAGCACCTCGGCCTGGCCGTCCTCCAGCATGTACAGGGACTGGAGCTGGTTCTGGCGGACGTAGCGCAGGATGTTCTCGCTGGCGACGAGCCGGGGGGAGAGCACCACGTCGATGCCGAGCTGGTGGTAGATGTCCATGTAGTCGGCGCGCTGCACCAGGGCGGCGGCCTTGCCCGCGCCGACCCGCTTGGCCACCAGGCCCGCCATCAGGTTGACCTCGTCCTCGGCGGTGACCGCGGCGACGAGGTCGAAGGAGCCGACCTGCTCGTCTTCCAGCACGTCCACGTCGGTGCCGTCCCCGTGGATGACGGTGACCCCGGGCAGGTCGATCTTGATGTCCTCGGCGGTGCGGTGGTGCTTCTCGATGACCAGCACCTCGACGTCGGACTCGGAGAGCTGCCGGGCCAGCATGTGGCCCACCACGCCGCCGCCGATGATGCAGACCCGGGCGGCCTCGCGGGCGCCGGTGAACTGCTGCTGCACCACCTTCATGTTGCCGGCCTTGCCGATGATGTAGATGCGGTCCCCGGGCAGCAGCACGTCCGCGCCGCCGGGCACGAACAGCTCGCCGTCCCGCACGACCGCCGCCACCAGGACCTCCTGGGGCAGGTTCAGGTTCGCCAGCGCCTTGTGGAGCATCTTGCTGGCGGACGGCAGCTCGATCTTGACCACCTCCACCCGGTCCCCGGCCAGGTTGAGCACGTCCAGCGCGCCCCGGGAGCGGGCGATGCGGGCCAGCTCGTGGGCCACCAGGATGCGCGGGTTGATGACCACGTCGATGCCCAGCAGGCCGTAGAGGATGCCCTGGCCCGACTCGCAGTACTCCTCGCCCTGGACGCGGGCGATGCTGCGGGTGGTGCCCATGCCCCGGGCGGCCAGGGCGGCGACGAGGTTGACCTCGTCGTTGTCGGTGACCGCGACCATCAGGTCGGCGCGCTCGCAGCCGGCCTGCCTCAGGATGGAGGGGGAGGCGCCGTAGCCCACGAGGGTGGCGACGTCGTGCTCGTCCTCGATGGACTCGACCACGGCGGGGTCGGAGTCGATGGCCACGACGTGGTGGCCGTCCTGGTCCAGCGCGCGGACCACGTGCCGGCCGACCTGGCCCATGCCTACGACGACGACGTACATCTCAGGTCCCCTCGGCCACCGCGCCGTCCTGGGTCGCGAGCTCGTGGCGGATGTCCCCGCTGTCGATCAGGAGCCCCCGCAGCAGCCGGGTGGACCACAGCTCGTTCAGCAGCACGGAGACCAGCACCGCCGTGAAGACGAGGTCGGCCAGAGGATCATCCTTGAACACGAGGTAGAAGTTCAGCGCCATCGCGACGGCCAGCTCGCCCTGGCCCAGCAGCGCCCGGCCCATGTCCCGCCGGTGCCCTTCGCCCTGGCTCACCGCCGCCACGAAGCCCCCGACGAACACGCCGAGGTTGCGGATGAGCACGTAACCCAGGGCGAGCAGCAGCCCCATCCAGCCCACCGGCACCCACATCGCCCCCGCGAAGAACAGCAGCAGGATGTACATGGGCCGCCGGGTGGACTCCAGCACCGCGATGACGTCCTCGGTGGAGTCGTCGGTGACGTTCACCATCGCCACGCCGAGCACCATGTTCATCAGCAGCGGAGATAATTCAAGGTAATACGCCGAACCTGACGCGAACACCACGATCCCCACGAAGGCCATGAACTGCTTCTCGGTGTTGTGCTCCTCGCCGATGAAGAAGTGGAAGAGCGCGCCGAGCAGCCCCCCCAGCATCACCGACACCACGAACCAATGGGTGGCGTCGAGGGGGTGGCCGTTGATGTCAGCCTGGCTGTGGAACAGCGCCGAGAGCAGGCCGAAGCCGGTGATTGCGGCCAGCTCGTCCAGCCGCAGCGCCTGCCGCAGCATGCGGGTGGTGGGCCCGCTGGCGTTGAAGCGCCGCTGGACGAGGTCGAGCACGGCGGGCGAGGTCACCGCCCCCACGGTGCCCAGGGTGGCCGCCGCGAGCCACTGGGAGCGCTCGCTCAGCTCCAGCCCCAGGGGCAGCCAGGACAGCCCCAGCCAGGTCGCCCCGCCGATGAGGGCGAAGCTGGTGACGCTGGACAGCGTGGACAGGCTCAGCGAGCCGTCCCGGGAGCCCAGCAGCCGCCCCAGGTCAAGCTGGGCGCCGTAGAGCAGCCCCACCCAGCCGATGGCCAGCTCCATCAAGGGGGTGAGCTGCAGCACCGCCCCCTCGCTGACGAACTGGGGCAGGTTGAGCCCGGTGTTCTCGGTCAGCACGGCGTGGGTGGACGGCCCCACCAGCACGCCGATCAGCATGTACTCGCTGCCGGTCGTGAAGAGGAAGCGGTCCTGGAGCCACTCCACCACGAAGTGCGCGATGAGATAGGCGGCCGCGACGGCCCCGAGGAGGATGAGGACCTCTTGGTTCACGAGGCTCCTGTCAACAGATGGTCCGCGAGATCACGCGCCGCCTTCCCCGAGGCAGATCGAGGCTTCCCAGGTGTAATCGGCGGGCGGACCGAGGATCTCGGTCTGCGGGTTGAAGACCCCGGTCGCGTAGTCGTAGGACATCGTGTATCGGTTGTTCCCCACGTTGTAGCCCATGAATATGAGCATGGCGTTCTCGTAGTTCAGGTTGCCCGAGGGGCTCAGGTTGTCGAAGATGACGATGACCTCCTGCTCCAGCGGGTCGCCGTACTCGAAGTCGTCCTTGTCCGGGTGGTCCCACAGGTAGAGGTAGTTCATCTGGGGGCAGCCCTCGTCGACCTTGGTCATCATGCCCTGGTAGCCCTCCTCGGCCTCGCCCGCGCCGAGGGCCTCCAGGGTGGAGTTGGGGACCGCGTTCGCGGTGTACTCGATGACGTCGATGCAGTCGTCCTCCCAGTCGCCGCCGAAGAACCAGTACCAGGTCTCGGTGACCGTGAGGCGGCCGGCCTCGGTGCTGTTGGCGGTGGCGAGCTTGTAGACCTGGGTCTGGTCGTTGGCCTCGCCGCAGCCGTCGGTGTCCCACCGGTACTCGTAGCCGTCGGGCACGTTGGGGTGGAACTGGATGGCGCTGTCGTCGGCGGCTGCGGAGTCGTCGGCGTCCTTGTCGGAGCCGGTGCAGCCGGCGAGCAGGGCCAGGGGGGCGGCGAGCAGAACGTAGCGCATGAGAGACCTCCGGGGCCCTCCAGTCTACCGCGCTGCCTCGGCGGCGGGCCAGTCTATCGGGTTCTCCGGAAGATAGCCCAGCACCTGCCGCGCTCGGGTACCGTCGAGCACCGATCCGAAGTGGAAGCGCCGCCGGTTCATCCCGTAGGAGAAGTCGTGGCCCCGCAGGCGCCGACGCGCGCGGTAGATCGGCGCCATCAGGCTGCCCGGGGTGGGGATCCCCACCCGCCCCCACAGCCGGATGCACTCGGACAGCGGCAGCGTGTCCGCCCCCGGGATGTTGAAGACCCCCAGCACGCCGAACGCCCGCGCGGCGATGTCCAGGGCCTGCACCGTGTCCTCGATGGACAGCAGGTTCATCATCGGGTCGTAGCCCGCCGGGCGCAGGCACACCGGGGCGTCCAGGTAGTCGAAGAGCTGGGAGCCCGTGCCCGGCCCCAGCACCTCGGCGCAGCGCAGCACCACGATCTCCAGCTCGGCCAGGCCCATGCGGGCGCAGGCGGTCAGGTCGGCCTCGACCCGGTCGCGGATCCATTGCGGCGCGCCCGGCGCCATGTTCAGCGGGTGGTCCTCGCTGACCATGAACGGCAGGTTGTGCTGGATCTGGTAGACCTCGCCGTAGGACTTGAACACGAAGCGCCGGATGGAGGGGTGGCGCTCCCCCAGCTCCAGCAGCGTGCGCAGGGCCTGGACGTTGGTGGCATGGACCCGCTTGCCCCGGTCGAGCGCCGAGCGGTGCAGGGCGGTGTGGACCACCACCTCCACCCCCCGATCCCGGGCCGGACCGAACAGCAGCTCGTGGGCCCGCCGGGAGTGCCCCAGGTCCACTGAGCAGTACACCAGCCGCTCGGGGTGCTCGTGGAAGGGCAGGGCGGCCTGGCTGCGGGGCTCGCGGGCGACGGCGACCACGCAGCCCACCGTGGGGTCCGCCAGCATGCGGCGGACGAAGCGCTCCCCGAAGGGAGTGGTGGCCCCGGTGACCAGCACGCCCTGGATGTGGCGGCGCTCGCTCATGTGAACAGCCTCCCCTTGCGGATCCGAAGGCCCTGCTGGAGGAGGTCCTGGACCGCCTGCTGGACCCGGGCGGCGGCCTCGCGCACGGCGTCGGGGTCGTCCGCGGCGTCGGGGGGGTACTGCTCATGCAGCGGGATGGGCGGCCCGTAGTGGATGCGGTAGCGCACCGGCAGCGGGATCGGGGTCGCGGGCACGGGCACGTAGGGCAGGCCCATCACCCGGCCCAACCCCACCAGCTTGGTGAGCTGGGGCATCTGCTCCTCGGCGCCCACGAAGCCCACCGGGACCACCGGAGCGCGGTGGCGGATGGACAGCTCGGCGTGCCCCACCCGGAACCGCTCAAGCTGGTAGCGCTTGTCGAAGCCCTTGCCGATGCCGACGGTGCCCTCGGGGAAGATCGCCATCAGCTCGCCGTTCTCCAGCAGCTTGCGCACGTTGCCCCGGGAGCCGCCCACCGCCCCGCTGCGGTGGAACAGGGTCCCGAGGATCGGCAGGGTGGGCACGAAGTGGTCGGCCACCGAGCGCACCACCCGCCGGGTGTGCAGCAGCACGTCGATCCAGAGCATCATCGCGTCGAAGGGCAGGGTCCCGGAGTGGTTGCCCGCCAGGATCGCGGGCCCCTCGTGCGGGATGTGCTCGGCCCCGAAGGAGAGCACCCGGAAGTAGTGGTCGTAGATCGGGCGCAGCAGGGCCAGCCCCAGCGCCACGTAGGCGGGGTGCAGGCCGAAGGGATCGTAGCCGTGACCGGCGTCGTAGAAGCGCAGGTCGTCGAGCAGCGCGCGGTCCTCGGGGGAGAGGCGGGTGCGGGCGAGCGCGCGGGCGATGGCAGGGGACAGCGGCATCGCCGCCCATTATCCCGCAGGCGGGGGCCGTGCTCCCTCAGCGTGCGCGGTTGAGGGTGGCGGCGGTGCGGTAGGCGTTCAGCGCGCCCTCGATGTCGCCGCTGGCCTCCAGGGCCTGGCCCTCCAGGGCGTAGAGCCGGGCGAGGAACGCCGAGTTTGCGCTGGAGCGACCCTTGCCGGCCCGGACGTGTTGCAGCGCGGCGGTGGGGTCGCCGGCGGCCAGGGCGTACCCTGCGGCGCGGGCGGCCATGTCCTGGCCGACGATGAGCGGGTCGTCGTTGATGTGGGCGGCGCAGACGCGGGCGGAGGCGGCCGGGCCCCCCGCCGCCACCGCCTCGGCGAGGATGGGCGCGACCTCGGCCTCGTAGGCGGTGCCGACGTACCAGGTGCTGCGGTAGTCGCCGGGGAAGGCCGCCGCCCGCAGGCCCGGCAGGTCGGTCGGCATGGGGGCCTGGGCGACGCCGGCCTCGTCCGACTCCTCGATCCAGCCGTCGGCGACGGCGTCGTCGGGCTCGGCGGGGGTGTCGATGTTGCCGGAGGTCTGCCGGCGGGGGGGGCGACGGGAGGCGTCGCGGGCGCGGCCGCCCCGCTGGTCCTCGGCGGCCATCTCGTCGAGGTCGTCGTAGGCGTCGTAGCTGCGGGAGGAGGAGGCGCTGGAGACGCTCTTGGCCTGGGTGGCCTGCTGGGGGGCCGGGGCGCTCGCGACCTCCGCGGCGGTGACCTCGGTCAGGGGCGCGGGCTCCTCGACGGGCCTCGCCTGCGGCGCGTCGGCCTCGCGCCGCTCGCCCCCCAGATCGAGGCGGTCGTAGGGGCCCGCCACCAACCCGCCGCCGGCCGTCGCGCCCGCGCTGGGGGTCGGCTCCGGGCGCACGGTCTGGCTGATGCGCTCGGACATGTCGGGGGTGGAGGGGGTCCTGGGCGGGGGGGCCGCCTCGCCCTCGGGGGCGCTCGTCGGCTCGCCGGCCGGGCCCGGATCCCACAGCTCCTGCTCGGTGGCCTCGGGCCTGGCGTCCTGCTGGGGGAGGTCGTCGCTGAGGGCGTCGGCGGGGGCGTCGGTGGTGATGGGCAGCGGGGCGCCGCCGGGGGCCTCCTCCTTGGCGGGCATGACGACCATGAGCACCAGCGCGGCGGCGGCGAGGGTGCCCAGCCCGCCCCAGATGCCCCGGCTGCGGCGCCGACGGGCGGCGGCGAGGTCCACCACCTCGGCGGGGGGCTCGGGCAGCGGCGGCGCCGGGGTGTTCGCACCGGCCGGCGCGAAGGGCCCCGCGGTGACCCCCGCCAGGATGTCGTCGATCGACACCCGGGGCGCCGGCGCGAGGTCCGGGCGCAGCGCGTAGACCGCCTCCACGACCTCGGCGTCGAGGTCGGCAGGCGGCTCGCTGCCGGGTTGATCCGACAGCCAGCGCGCGAGCTGCGATGCCTGTTCTTCGGGGGTCATCGGGGGGGGTACTTCTTGCGAAAGGCCTTGGTGGCGCGGTGGAGGATCACGTCAAAGTTGCCGACCGTCACGCCCATGAGGTCAGCGCACTCCTCGCGGTCGCGGTCCTCGATGAGGCGCAGCCGCAGGGCCTCGGCGTAGCGGGGGTTGAGCTGCTCGAGGGCCTCCTCGACGAGGGCGCGGGTCTCGGCGACCTGCTGGCCGCGATCCGGGGCCGGCGGGGCCTGGCCCATGACGCGGTCCGCCTCCTGCTCGACCTTGTCCTGGAGGCGCTGCTCGCGCTGGTGGGCGCGGTGCACGTCGATCGCGCGGTTGATCGCGATCCGGCGCAGCCAGTAGAAGATGCTCCGGTCGGTGAGGCGGAACTGGTCGATGCGCTCCAGCGCCAGCCGGAAGGTGTCGCGGAGGACGTCCTCGGCCAGCTCCCGGATGGGCAGGCGGGGCAGGATCACCTGCCGGAACAGGCGCTCGCCGTACCAGACGTAGAGCTGGCCGGCCGCCTGGCGGTCGCCCTCGTGCAGCCGAACGACGACCGCCTGCTCCACCTGGAGCGGGATCAGCCCGTCGTCTCTGACTGCGGCGCCCAGTCCGTTCAAGGGTCGGCGTCTCCATCTTCACCTCCGCCCGAGCAACGGACGGAGCGGGCTCTACCTTACACCTGGTACCCCAACATCGTCCCGCGCCCCAGGATCCACGCCGGGTCGAGGTGCCGCTTGAGCGCGGCGAAGGCGGAGATCACCTCGGGCCCCACCATCTCGGCGAGGTAGGGGCGCTTGAGCTTGCCCACGCCGTGCTCTGCCGAGAGCGTGCCCCCGGCGGCGAGGGCTCGGGCGTACAGGTCGCGCCAGATCCCCCAGGCCTGCTCCAGCTCCGCGGGGGTGCGGGGCAGCAGGTTGAGGTGGAGGTGGTTGTCCCCGACGTGCCCGAACAGGACGTGGGGCAGGAGGGTGGCCTCGTAGGCGGCCATCATGTCGTCCAGGGCGCGGTCGGGCACGGCGAAGTCGGTGCCCACCTTGGGCATGCCGTTGCGGGCGACGCGCTCGTTGACCCCGGCGGGCACGGCGTGCCGGATGGCGCGCAGCCGGGCCAGGCTGGCGGGGTCGTCGGCGAAGAGGGTGTCGTCGGCCAGGGCCCCGCTGGCCTCGATCGCGGCGAGCCAGGCCTCCATCAGGGCGTCCTGGGTGGCCTCGGTGCACTCCTGCTCGCACCACAGCGCGGCGCAGGCGGCGGCGGGGATCTCGGGGACCCGCTCCCGCACGAGGTCCAGGCTGTGGCGGTCGTACCACTCCAGGCAGCGGGGGGAGAGGGCGGCGGACGCCTTGGCGGCCCGCACGAAGTCCAGGCCCGCCGGGGTGGAGGGGAACCAGATCAGCACCGAGAACACCCGCTCGGGGCGGGCGGTCAGCCGCACGGTGGCCTGGGTGATGACCCCCAGGATGCCCTCCTGACCGATGAAGAGGTCCAGCAGGTTGTCGGCGGGATAGAGGCCCGTGGCGGTCTTGACGTGGGGCTCGGTCCAGGCGACCCGGGGCCAGTCGGCGGGGATGGGGGTGCTGCGGTCGGCGTGGCGCACCTCGCCGGTGGGCAGCACGACCTCGACAGCCTCGACCCAGGGGCGGGTGGGGCCGTAGCGGTAGGTGCGCGCCCCCGAGGCGTTGCAGGCGATGGAGCCCCCCAGGCTGCACTCGTCGCGGGAGGTGGGGTCGGGGGGGTAGAGCCGGCCCCGGGCCTCCAGCTCGTCCTGGAAGGCCCCCAGCATCACCCCGGCCTGGGCGGTGGCGTGGGTGTCGGTGATCGCCAGGACGCGGTCCAGGCGCTCGGTGGACAACAGCCAGCCGCCCTCGGGCACGGGGCCGCCGGTGGTGGAGGTGCGCTGGGCGGTGACGGTGAGGGGGATGGCGTGGCGCTGGCACCAGGCCACGACCGCAGAGACCTCTGCGGTGGAGCGCGGGCGGACCAGGGCCTCGGCGTGGCCCCGGGTGTTGGAGGCGTCGCTGAGGTAGCCGGCGAGCACGCCGGGGTCGGTCACGATCTCGAAGGGCGGGGCAGGCATCCTGGAGGAGCTAGCCGACGCGGAGGGGCGGGGCCAGTCAGAACGTGTGCAGGGGCTCCCCAGGTGTTCAGCGGGGGGGCGCGTCCGGGAGCACCACGGACGCTGCGTCCGCCTGGGCCAGGCTCCAGGCGATGAAGATGACCCCGCCCACCGAGACCACGCTCATCGCGAGGAAGAGCATCACCAGCGGCAGCACGGAGCGCGGGCGGCGCGGGGTGCGATCGGTGGACATGGGGATGGGGAGGGAGAACGTGTCGCCGGTCCGCTCCCGCGCGTGGCGCTCGATCCGGGTCTCTCCGGGCTCCAGCGGCCCGTGGTTGGAGGGGAAGCGCGGGGCATCGAGGGACGCGGGCTCCCAGGTGGTCATGGGGGCGCTGTCGGCGGCCGGTTCGTCGACGCCGGTCTCAGTCAGGATCGTGAACTGCTCGGGGTACTGCGCGGCGGCCTGCTCGGCCTCGGTGAGCAGGCCCTCCACCGGCTCCTCCGCCCAGAACCGGAGCGGCGGCCCGTTCGCCATCCCCGCCAGGATCAGGCTGCGCTCCTCGACGTCCCGAGCGCGGGGGCGACGCGCCGGATCCCAGGCGAGCATGGCCTCGACCAGGGCCGTGACGTCACGGTGGGTGCCGAGCTGCCTGAGCTTCTCCAGAGCCTTGCGCACCCGGGCTTCGTGGCGGCGCTCGTCCGCAGAGGTCTTGCCGAAGGTCTCCCCCAGAAGCAGCTCCAGGAGCACGACCCCGAGCGCGTAGACGTCGATCGCGGGACCATCGTCCTGGCCGTCCAATCGCTCGGGGGACATGTAGCCCGGCGAGCCGAACGCCCACTGCTGGGTGACCGCCTCGCGGTTGGCGAACTCGGCGCGCGCGACCCCGAAGTCCAGGACCTTCACCTCTCCGAACGGCGTGAGGTGGATGTTGGGGGGCTTGATGTCCCGATGCAGGAGCCGGATGGGGCGCCCGTCCTCGCCATGGCTGTTGTAGGCGACGTGCAACGCGCCAGCGGCCTCGGCGATGATCTCCAGAGCGGGTCGGGGGGGGAGCCGGCCCAGCGTGAGCAGGCGCTTGAGGTCGACGCCGTGGACGTACTCCATGACCACGGTCCACTTGTTGTCGAGCCGGATGAGGCGATCCACCTGGACGATGGCGCGGTGTCGCATGAGACCGAGCACCCGGGCTTCGTCGCGCAGCCGACGCGCGATCTCATCGATCCCGGCAGTGTCGGGGTTGAGCACCTTGAGCGCGACGAGCTTGGAGAAGTGGTTCTCTCCCATGAACTGCGCACGGTAGACGGTCCCGAAGCCCCCCTGACCGAGGACACCAAGGACCTTGTATCGACGTGGTCTTCCCACGACCCCCCTCCTGATGAGCGCACCCGACTATAGCGCATCCGCTGACAGAAGGGAACGAACTGCATGCCCTGGACCCCGAGGAGGCCCGGACAGAGCAGAGAGCCGGCGCGCGCTCAGAACTGCCGCGAGATGCCCACGTAGAAGCCGTCGTCGTCGACGAGGATCAGCGCGCCGCCGCCAGCGAGGGCCACGCCGCCGAGGACCATGGCGGTGATGCCGCGGACCTGACGGGGGTTGACCTCGTTGTAGAAGAACTCCTCGGCCTTGTTCTCGTCTTCGTCGAGGAGCTGCTTGTACTGGCCGTTGTACAGGTTCCGGGCCTGCCCGTACTGCCAGCCGCCGTAGCCCAGAGCGCCCGCGCCCACGACCGCGAGGCCGATGCCGGCCAGCCGCTTGTTGTCGCGCTCGACCGGCGGCGGGGGCGGCGGGTCGGTGATGTCGGGGGGCTTGTCCGTGACGATCTCGGTGAGCGCCAGGGTGACCGAAGTAGTCTCGTTGGGGCGCACGGCGACCGAGGACTCGGCGGTCTCGTAGCCGTTGGCCTCGGCCTTGACCTGGTGGGGGCCCGACTTGACCTGGTTGATGGTGGCGTCGCCCACCGCGACCTGCTCGCCGTCGATGTAGACCTTGGCCTTGTCGGGGGTGACGTCGACGGAGACCGAGCCGAAGCCTTCCTGGAGCAGCTCGAACTTGTAGCGGTAGGCGCCGCCCATCTCGACGCGCTCGGTGCGGGTCTCGGTGACGAAGCCGCGCTTGGCCGCGCTGATCTCGTGGTCGCCGCAGGCCAGCTCCACCGCGTAGGGGGGCGACATCGCGTCGCCGTCGATCGAGACGGTGGCGTCCTTGGGCTCGACCACGATCTCCGCGAAGCCGCCCATCGCCTCCAGGGTCAGCTCGATGGTGGTCCGCCGGCCGTTGGCCACGTCGATCTGGGTGAACGCCCCGAGGCAGTCCCCCTTGACCTGGACCATGTGGTTGCCGGCCTCGACGCCCTTGACCACGCCAGGGGTGTCCGTGCTCGTGTCGCGGCCGTCGATGTAGATGCGGCCCGTCGCGCCGTTGGCCACGGTGACCTCAAGTTCACCGACATCCTGGGCCAGCGCGGGGCCGGAGAGCATCAGCAATGGGAGCAGCAGCATGTCCTCGCCCTGTCCGACTTCACCACGATCCTTGCCACGGTGCGCCCAGGAAGACAAGGGCGCCACCTGTGATTCAACCTCCAAGCTCTTGAGAATCGGCCCTCTCGGGCCGACCGGGCCGGGACACGCTACACTCCTGGTTCGGCCCGCCCCGTCGGGCATCGGGCCGTCGACTGGAGCGAAGATGACGCCGTTCGGGATCCGCAAGCGCATCAAGAAGCTGCTCGGGATCGCCCCGGAGCAGGATGCGCCGGCCGCGCCGGTCCGCCCCCCCCGAGAGAAGGTGACCCTGGTGGTCGTCGACGGCGAGGGCGCGGAGCAGAGCTACGAGGGCCAGGCTGGCTTCTCGCCGCTGTACATCTCCGGGAACATGGAGCGGCCCATCGCCTCGGGCTGCAACGACTCGAGCTGCGCGACCTGCCGGATCGAGGTGCTGGAGGGGCCTGAGAACCTCTCCGAGCAGGACGACCGCGAGCGGGCCACCCTCGCCGAGAACGGCAAGCCCGAGCACCTGCGCCTGGCCTGCCGGGCGGAGATCCTTCGGGGCACGGTCAAGGTCCGGGCCTTCGAGTTCCTGGTCTGATGAACGACCTCGACGCGCTGCGCCGGTTCTTCGAACAGGACATCCCCTTCAACGCCTGGCTCGGCGTGAAGGTGGACGCGCTGTCCGAGGGCACCTGCGTGCTCCGGGTGCCCGGTCGGCGCGAGCTGACCGGCGACCCCTCCCGCCCCGCGCTGCACGGGGGGGTCCTCTCCACGGTGGCGGACGCGGCCGGCGGGCTGGCTGTGTTCTCCCGGCTGGACCTGAGCCACGCCTGCTCGACCGTCGACCTGCGCGTCGACTACCTGCGCCCGGGTCACCCCGACCGCGACCTGCTCTGCGGGGCCGAGGTCGTGCGGCTGGGCAACCGGGTGGCGGTCACCACCGCCGACCTCTGGCAGGACGACCCTGCGCAGCCCATCGCCCAGGCCCGCGCGGTCTACAACATCATCCGCCGGGGGCGCGAGGGGTGACCTGGACCCAGCGCGTCGGCCTCGTCCTCGGACCGCTGCTCGCCCTGCTCATCGCCCTGCCTGCGCCGCCGGACGGCCTGAGCGTGGAGGGGCAGCGGGGGCTGGCGGTGCTCGCGCTGTGCGTGTGCTGGTGGATGTCCACCCCCGTCGCGCTGCCGGTGACCTCGCTGGTGGGGCTGGCGCTGCTGCCCATCCTGGGGGTGCTGCCTCCGTCCGAGGCCTTCGCGCTGTTCGGCAACCAGGCGGTGTTCTTCGTCATCGGGGTCTTCCTGATCGCCTCGGCGATGCTGGGCACCGGGCTCTCCAAGCGGATGGCGCTGTGGGCGATGCGGCGCATGGCCCGCTCCGAGGACTGGCTGGCCGGGGCCGTGCTGATCCTCTCCACGCTGATGTGCCTCGCGGTGGTCTCCCACGCGGTCGCCGCGATCATGCTGCCCATCGTCATCGGCGTGATCAGCGCGCTGGACCTGCCCACCCGCAGCCGGACCGCGCGGCGGCTGCTGCTGTCGATGGCCTGGGGCACCATCCTGGGCTCGAACCTGACGCTGTTCTCGTCGGCGCGGGCCTCGCTGGCCATGAGCACCTACAGCCGCTGGGCCGAGGGCCACGGGCCGGTGGGTGGGGTTGCGTTCTTCGAGTTCAGCGCGGCGACGGTGGGGGTGGTCGTGTCGCTGGTGGCGGTGGCCTACGTCTGGCTGCGGGTGATGCTCCCCCCCGAGGGCCTGGAGATGGGCCCGGCCATCGCGAAGCTGGACCAGCAGGTGGCCGAGGAGGGCCCGATCTCGGGCCGGGAGTGGCGCACGCTGGGCATCCTGGCGGTCATGGTGCCCGCGCTGGTGGTCTTCGGCCCCAGGTATGGCCTGGGCACGGTGGCGCTGCTGTTCTCCGGGGCGCTGTTCGCCTTCCGCGTCCTGGACTGGGAGGAGGCCGAGCGCTCGGTCAACTGGGGCATCGTGCTGCTGTACGGCGGCGCGATCGCGATCGGCGCGGGCCTCGACCAGAGCGGCGCGATGGCTTGGATTGTCGCGCAGGCCATCCCCACCGGTGGGGTCCACCCCTGGCTGGCGCTGGCGGGCATCGCCGGGATCGCGATGGTGCTCACCGAGTTCGTCTCCAACGCTGCGGTCATCGCCATCGCCCTGCCGGCGGTGCTCGCGGTCGCCCCCGCCGTGGGGCTTGACGGCCGCGCGGTCTCCATCCTGATGTCGGTCGCCACCGGCCTGGCCTTCTCCATGCCCACCTCCACCCCCGCGATGGCGATGGTCTACGGCACCGGATACGTCAACCTGCGCACCGGTGTCGCCGTCGGGGTGCCTCTTTCGCTCTTCGCGCTCCCGGTGCTGCTCGTGGTGGTGATCTTCATCTGGCCGATCCTGGGCTTCTCGGCAGGAGGACCTTGACGCCGATGCGTATCCTGCTGGTCATCTCCACCACGCGCTACTCCAAGGAATCGGTCCGCAAGGCCATCGAGGAGGCCCGGTCTGCGTCCGGCCGCCACGAGCCCGTCCACCTCCATGTGCTCTACATCATCGAGCAGGCCGAGCTGGAGGCGGTGCGCCGCAGCGTCGGCGAGGCCGGCTTCCTGGGCACCGAGACCCAGTCCCAGGTGGTCGACGAGCTGGCCCGGCAGCACCACCGCATCGCCCGCCGCCGCATCGGCACCGCCCGCCGCCTCTCCCGGAACATCGACGGCCTGGAGCTGAGCGTGCAGGAGGAGGAGGCCGACTTCGTCAGCCGCACCACCGAGGTCGCCCGGGACGGCGAGTTCGACGTCGTCTTCCTGACCCGCGCCGACCGCCCGTTCATCTCCCGCTTCCTGTTCGGCAGCCAGGCGGACCGGGTGGCTCGGCTGGTCCGCTCCGGCCAGACCGAGGTCCGCATCGAAGAGGTTTAGCCGCCGTGCGTCGCATCGCCGTGCGCCGCATCGCCGCGCTGGGCTTCCTGCCGCTGATGGCGGTGGTGTGCGCGGGGGGGCTCGCCCAGGCCCTGCCCGAGGACGTGCTCTGGCTCAACGCCGCGAAGGCCACCCTGCTGAGCCTCGCGCGGGTCTTCCCCCTGGCCTGGGTGCTTTGGGCGATGTTCACGGCCCGGCGCACCGGGCGGCTGCTCGCTCCGGCGGCGGTGGCGCTCGTCGGGCTCGCCCTGGCCGGCGTGCCGCCTCTGCTGGACCCGGTGGAGGGCCCCGGCCTGGTCATCGTCGCCGCGAACGTCCAGGCGTACGCCGAGGCCCCCGAGGCCCTGGAGGCCGCCCTCGCCGCTCTGGACGCCGACGTCGTGCTCACCCACGAGCGGCGGGGCGAGGCCATCGCCGGCATGAAGCGGGTGGCCGACAACTACGCCCGCAAGCTGCCCCGCCCCAGCCACGGCGCGGCGGCGTACTGCCGGGAGGGGCTGCGCTGTGAGGCCCGCGTCACCGGCCACATCGGGCCCGAGGGCTGCGCGATGCCCCTGGCCCAGGTGCGGGTCGACGGCAGCCTGTGTGCGCTGGGGATCCACGCGCCGCCCCCGGTGCCCATCTGCGCGAAGGGCCTGCACCCCTACCTGGAGCACGTCGCCGCGCGCGTCGAGGCCGGCCGGCTGACCGAGGACTGGGGGCCCTGCCGCGCCGACGACCCGGTGCTGGCGATCGGGGACTTCAACTACGTGCCCGGCAGCCGCGCTCTGCGCACCCTCACCGCCCGGGGCCTGCGCGACGCCGCGCGGCTGCAGGGTCTGTTCGCGGCGAGCTGGCCGGCGGGCGGGGGCTGGCCGAACCTGCCCCTGTTCCGCCTGGATCACGCCCTGGTCGGCGACCTGGAGGCCGGCGGGGTGCGCTACCTGCGCCTGCCCGACTCGGACCACAAGGCCGTCCGCCTGCGGGTGTGGCTCCGGACGCCGGATCATCCGCTATGATCCCGCCATGACCGCCCCCCTGCTCAAGACCCTGCTGGACGCCCTCGACCCCCCGCTCGCCGCCCCCCAGCGGCGGGTGATCGAGCGCTTCTCTGAGCAGGTCGAGCGCCAGGGCCTCTACGTCACCGGACACGAGCGGGTCGGCCCCACCCTGCGCGTCCACTTCACGGACGACGCCCGGCGGGTGCTGCTGAGCGTGGACGAGATGGAGCGCTGGCTGGCCGCCGCCGAGGCCGGGGAGGCTCCGCCCCTGCCGACGCTCCCCGAGGGAGATCCGACATGATCGTCTGGACGCTGCTGCTGGCCTGCTGGGGCAAGGACGAGCCCGTCGACGACAGCGCCGACACCCAGCCCCCGGAGCAGGTCTGGCCCGATCAGGACCGGGTCCTGTTCTTCTACGGCATGGGCGGCCGACCGGGCAGCTCCTCCGGGGACGCCAGCACCGACCAGGCCCAGGCCTGGATCGAGGAGGCCTACGGCTGGCCCACCAGCAGCCGGGACACCCTCGGGGAGCCCGAGAACTTCCGCGCCATCCTCATGATGGACCCGGGGGCCAATGAGGGCGGCTTCAGCCAGGGCCAGGTCGACAACCTGCAGGTCGCGATGGAGCAGGGCACCCGCGTCGTCATCTTCGCCAACCAGCAGACCTGCAACGGGGACGTCGCCAATGGGCTCGTGGAGGCGCTGGGCGCGCCCATGCGCCTGAACGGGGACGTGCGCTCGGGGGTGGCCATCCTCCCCGCGACCTCGGGCTACCAGCCCACCGACGGGGTGACCGAGGTCTACTTCCCCGACCCCTGCGTCGTGGAGACCAACGGCGCCGACCCCCTGGTCGCCGAGGGCCGCGACGTCTACGCGGCGGCGTACCGGCCGGCCTACGGCGGCGACGTGGTCCTCATCGGGGACTACAACTGGATGGACGACACCGGGCGGCTCACGACGAGCGACAACACCGCGCTCCTGGGCAACCTGGTGGAGGTCGAGCCGGGGTTCTAGCCCAGGTGGCGCCACAGCGAGGCGCAGCCGCAGCCCATCAGCGCCGCGGAGACGCCGATGAGCGGGACCGACACGCCGACCGCCGCCATCGCCAGCAGGATGGCCGTGGCGCCCGCCCCCGAGACGGCGGCGAAGGTGAGGCGGAGCTGCTCGCGCTCCTGGTGGCTCAGGGTGTCTTCGTTCGGGCGCATCAGGCCACCCCCTGCCAGCGGCGGGCGCGCCGGTGCTCCATGCGGGTCAGGGCGAGGCCCATCACCACGGCCGGGCCGATGAGGACCGGGGCTTCGACAGCCAGCACGGCCAGGAACAGGACCGCGCCGAGCAGAGCAGGCAGCTGCTCGTCTCGGCGCGCGGTCATCTCGTCGGGGGACACTCGCGTCATCTCGCGCTCACTCCAGGAAGGTCACCCCCCGAAGGAGTCGCGCGGCTGTCCCCAGACGCCCGGGTCTACGCCTCTACCGGCGCGGGGATCCGGGAGAAGGTGATGTGGTCGTCCATGAGGTCGACCGCCACGGTGTCCCCGGGGCCGTACCCGCCCGAGACGATGGCCTTGGACATCGGGTTGAGCAGGTGGTTCTGGATGGCCCGCTTGAGGGGCCGGGCGCCGTAGGCCGGGTCGAAGCCCGCCTCCGCGATGGCGTGGGCGGCGGCCGGGGTCAGCGTGACCTTGAGGTCGCGCATGGCCAGCAGCTTCTCCACCCGCTTCATCTGGATGAGCAGGATCTTGTCGATGTCCTCGCGGGTCAGGGCGTCGAAGACGATGATGTCATCGATGCGGTTGAGGAACTCGGGCCGGAAGGCCTTGCGCAGCTCCTCCATGACCTTCTCGACGGCCTTCTCGCGGCGGTCCTGGTACTCGAACAGGTACCGGGAGCCGACGTTGGAGGTCATGATGACCACGACGTTCTTGAAGTCGACGGTGCGGCCCTTGGAGTCGGTGAGGCGGCCGTCGTCGAGCACCTGGAGCAGGGTGTTGAAGACGTCGGGGTGGGCCTTCTCGATCTCGTCGAGCAGCACGACCGAGTAGGGCCGGCGGCGCACCGCCTCGGTGAGCTGGCCGCCCTCGTCGTAGCCGACGTAGCCCGGAGGCGCCCCGATGAGGCGGGCGACGGTGTGCTTCTCCATGTACTCGGACATGTCGATGCGCACCATGGCGTTCTCGTCGTCGAACAGGAACTCCGCCAGCGCGCGGGCCAGCTCGGTCTTGCCGACGCCGGTGGGGCCCAGGAAGATGAAGCTGCCGATGGGGCGGTTGGGGTCCTGGAGGCCGGCGCGGGCCCGGCGCACCGCGTCGGAGACCGCCACGATGGCGTCGTGCTGGCCGATGACGCGCTTGTGGAGGTTGTCCTCCATCCGGATGAGCTTCTGCTGCTCGGACTCCTTGAGCTTGGTCACCGGCACGCCGGTCCACTTGGAGACGACGTAGGCGATGTCGTCGTCGGTGACGTGCTCACGCAGGATGGCGCCGTGCTTCTGCAGCTCGGCGAGGCGGCCCTGGGCCTCCTCGATGAGCCGCTGGGCGTCGGGGATATCGCCATACTGGAGCTGGCCGGCGAGGTCGTACTGGCCGGCGCGGGTGGCGGCCTCCAGGCGGTGCTGGAGCTGCTCGAGGCGGTCCCGCTGGGCCTGGATGTTGTCGATCTCGCCCTTCTCGGCCTGCCACTTGGACATCAGCTCCTTGGACTCCTCCTCGATGTTCGCGATCTCCTCCTCGAGCTTCGCGGCGCGCTCGCGGGCGGCCTTGTCCTTCTCGCGCATCAGCGCGGCCAGCTCGATCTTGAGGCCGGCGACCTTGCGGTTGAGGGTGTCGATGGGGGCGGGGAGGGACTCGATCTCCATCTTGATGCGGCTGGCGGCCTCGTCCATGAGGTCGATGGCCTTGTCGGGCAGCATGCGGTCGGAGATGTAGCGGGCCGAGAGCTGGGCGGCGGCGAGGATGGCGTCGTCGGTGATCTTGATGCCGTGGTGGACCTCGTAGCGGTCCTTGATGCCGCGCAGGATGCGGATGGTGGCCTCGACGGAGGGCTCCTCGACCAGGACGGGCTGGAAGCGGCGCTCCAGGGCCTTGTCCTTCTCGACGTACTTGCGGAACTCGTCCAGCGTGGTGGCGCCGATGCAGCGCAGCTCGCCGCGGGCCAGTGCGGGCTTGAGCATGTTGCCGGCGTCGAGGCTGCCCTCGGACTTGCCCGCGCCGACCATCGTGTGCAGCTCGTCGATGAAGAGGATGATCTGGCCGTTGGAGGACTCGATCTCCTTGAGCACGGACTTGAGGCGCTCCTCGAACTCGCCCTTGTACTTGGCGCCGGCCAGCAGGGCGGCGAGGTCGAGGGCCAGGACCTTCTTGTCCTTGAGGGACTCGGGCACGTCGCCCGCGGCGAGGCGCAGGGCGATGCCCTCGACGATGGCCGTCTTGCCGACGCCGGGCTCGCCGATGAGCACGGGGTTGTTCTTGGTGCGGCGGGAGAGGACCTGGAGGGTGCGGCGGATCTCCTCGTCGCGGCCGATGACCGGGTCGAGCTTGCCGTCGCGGGCGTCCTGGGTCATGTCGCGGGTGAAGCGCTCCAGGGACTCGTAGTTGCCCTCGGCGTCCTCGCCGGTGACATTCTGGCCGCCGCGGATGGCCTCGATGGCCGAGACCAGGCGGTCCTCGCGCACGCCCATGTCCTGGAGGAGCTGGGTGGTCTTGCTGCGCTTGAGCTTGACCAGCCCCAGCAGCAGCATCTCGGAGGGGACGTGGGTGTCCTTGTATTTGCGGCTGGCCTTCTCGGCGTGCTCGAACACCTCGGTGAGCTGCCGGGAGGGGTTGGCCTTGGCCCCGCCGGAGACCTTGGGCAGGTCGTCGACGAGCTGGGCGGCGCCCTGCTTGACCGTGGCGGGGTTGGCCCCGACCTTGGAGAGCAGGTTCGGGATGATGCCCTTGTCCTGCTCGAGCAGCGAGAGCAGGAGGTGGGCGGGGCGGATCTCGGGGTTGCCCATGCGCCCGGCGATGCGCTGGGCCTCGGCGATGGCCTCGATGGCCTTGACGGTGAACTTCTCGAAAGCCATGTCGACTCCTGATGAGGGGGTCGGGGAAGGGTCCTGTCGACACACAAGGTGGTCACCGCGCGGACGGCGGCAAGTCGACCTCAGGTGGCGCAGTGTACCGTCGTGGGTGAGAAGACAGGGTCCCGCGCCCGAGGAGCCCCGCAGATGTCCGCGATCCTGTGCGCCTTGTTGCTGGCCGGGGGGGGCCCTGCGGTCGCCGGGGAGGGCGCGCGGTGGCCGGGCCGATGGCTCGGGGATGACCTGGATCAGGGCGCGGTGGCGGTGGATCCGGAGGCGGTGGCCGGGGCGCAGGACGGCGCGGCGGACGCCCGTGCCCAGGTCCGGGGGGCGCTGCCGCTGGTCTCCGGGGTGGGCGGCGCGGGGGTGCCGGCGGCGATCGGGGTGGCTGTCGGGGTCGCGCCGGCGCTGGGGCTCCCGGTCATCGGCGGGCTGACCTGCGGCGCGCTGGGCTGCGCGTCGGTGGCCTGGGCCTGGGACATCGTGGACACCGCGCCCCCGCCGGGGGACTGGCAGCAGCGCAGCGCGGCCTACCAGAGCGCCTACACCGAGGCCTACGAGGACGCCCTGCTGCGGGCGCGGCGCAAGTGGGTCTACGTGGGCGGGGTGCTGACGACGCTCTCCATCGCGGGGGGCTACGTGGGCGCGGCGGTGCTCGCCGAGCGGCTGGGTCGTTGACGGCTTGTCGGTGGTGTGCGGGCGGTGTACGGTGCATCGAATGCGTCGCTGGCTGCCTCTGCTGACCTTCGCGCTGGCCGGACCTGCGGTCGCCGGGCCCTATGAGGACGGCTACGCGGCGGGCGCCGCCGAGGCCCGCCACGACGACGTCCGGGGTGCTGCGATCGGGGGCTTCCTGGGGGGCTTCGCGCTGGCGGGCGCGGGCGTGGTGGCCGTGGGCGTGGCCGGGGTGCCGGCGATCGGCGTGGGCATGGCGGCGCCGGGGGTGGTGGGCTGGCTCAAGCCGATCTCGCCGCCGGTGGGGCCGTGGATGGAGCAGCCGCGGGCGTATCAGGCGGGCTACGTCGAGGGCTACGGGCTGGTGGCGCGGCGGCAGCGGACGAAGGCGGCGATCGCGATGGGGGCGGTGGGCGCCGGGCTGGGGACGGCGGCTGCGGTGACGACGTTGGTGGTGGTGGGGGACGCGACGGGGCGGGTGAACGTCTTCTGATGATGGCAGGTATCGGCGGGCTTGAACGCTGTGGGGTTGGGCGTTTCACGTTGGGGCGTTCGGCGTGGCTCGGGTGCCTTGGCTTCTGGTGCCCGGGCTCGAGGGGTTCATCGTGGCTTGGGCGCTGCAGCTGCGGGCGTCGTCGTCACCCCAACGGCAGCCCCTGTGCCCTTACGGCCGGGCCGCGTTCGGCTCCGAGGGCCCTGATCGTGGGACCGTTCGTCGGACCCCGTCCGGGGGTCCTCCTCTCTCGTCTTCGCATCGGGCTCCGTCTGTCCGGCCCCGCTCCGGAGGAGTCCAACCTCGCTCAGGCGTCCCTCGATCAGGGCCCTCTGCGCCTCCGGGCTTCGGGGCTTCGAGGGGGCTCGGGGCGTCGGGCGAGGGTGGCGATCGGGGGCGGGGGACCTGGACCGGACCTGGGGGGAGGGGAGGAAGCGGTTGGTGGCGGGGTGGGGTGTTGCGGTGGGCGCGGAGCCCTTATGGGGATTGCAGGGTTGGGCGTGAGATGAATGAGAATCGTAAATACCCATTAATTGCGAACGACTCGGCAGGGTGGACGTTGTGCGCTTGCTCAGACCCCCTGGGTGTGAATCCGGGTGGTCTACGCCCCGGGTCTTCCGGTTTGCGTGGGGGTATCGTCGGACATGACGATCCGAGGTCGCTATCAGCCCCGCAGCCCGTAGGGGGAGTGGGCCTGTGTCGTCGGACGCCTGAGCGAGGCCGCGAAGGCCGGATGCCTGGAGGCCGATGCGAAGACGAGAGAGGAGGTCCCCTGGATGGGGACCGACGAACGGTCCGACGACACAGGCCCACGGACCCGGGAGGGCGTAGGGGCGGTGCGGCGGGTGACGACGACGTCTCCTCGATCGAGCGGGGGCGGGCCTCCGGGCACCTTTCGCGTAGACGAGGTCTCCTCAGATGGATGACGCTACCCATGCTCGCCCTCGCCGCCGCCGCCTGCGACGGCGCCTCCCCCGCCGGCGATGATGTGGTCCCCGCCGCCGCCGCCGAGACCTACACCGACGGGATGTGGGTCGAGCGGGCCAAGACCGTGCGGGCGGGGCTCGACGAGGCGCTGGCGATGCACGAGGCCGGCGACCGGGGCGACGCGGCCGAGATGGTGATGATGGTGTACCGGGGCTCGTTCGAGCCCGAGCTGGAGCCGCTGGTGCGCGAGATGGTCGACGCGCGGGTCGCCGCGGAGCTGGAGTATCGCTTCGGGCTCACCCGCGACGCGATGACGCAGCGGCGGGTCGACGCGGCGAAGGCCCAGGCGCAGACGCTCACCGACCGGCTCGACGAGGCCGCCGCCCAGCTCGACGCGAAGCACGCCGTGCTCCGCTGAAGCGCTACACTATGCAGGATGGCCCTCGTCCTGCTGCTCAGCGCCTGCCTGCCGCGCGCGTCGTACCTGCACTTCGACCTGACCCGGGCCGAGCGGTCCACCCTCGTCCAGGGCATCCGCGACGCGGACGTCGAGCTGCAGGACACCCCGCTGGCCCCGGAGGCCCCCCTCCACCGCGACGCGCTGATCCGCAACTACCTCCTCCTGGGGCGCCTGGACACCGCCCAGTCCCACCTCGACCTGCTCATCGCCACCTGCGGCGAGGGCTCGGTCTGGGCCCACATCTACGCAGAACAGCCTGTGCTGCTGGACCAGGCTGAGGCGATCATCGAGGTCAACCTGCGGCGGATGATCCTGGGCTGGGCGATGCTCGCCGAGCAGACCCCGCTGGAGCAGGCCACCGAGCGGGCGTGGGCGTGGCAGAACGTGGACGTCAACTGCCGCACCTACGGCCTGCGCTTCCCCCAGGACCCCCGCGTCGATCAGGTGCGGGAGGTCTGCGCTGACGCGGCGTCGGCGGTGGGGGCGGGCTGATGCGCCTCGTGGGGATCGGCCTGATGCTGCTGGCGGCGGGCCTCGCCTGGCTCTCGGTGGGTGACCGGGTCTCGGCGCTGGCCCTGAGCGTGGTGGAGTGGGAGGGGCGGCTGGGCGTGCCGCTGTGGGCGCCGCTGGGCGCGCTGGGGTTGGCGATGCTCCTGTTCGCGCCCAAGCGCGACAAGGTGCTGCCCGCAGACGCGCCCCGGCGCTGGAGGCCCCCCCCGCCGGAGCCTGCGGCGGGCGACGACTGGCGGGACGCGGTCTTCGAGCAGGCCGCCGCGCTGGACTTCGGCCCCGGGGTCGACCTGCAGGTGGAGCCCCGAGGCGAGGGCGGCTACGGCGCGGCGGCGGTGCCCTTCACCCTGGAGCTGGACCGCCGCACCCCCGAGCAGGCCCGCCGGGCGGTGACGACCTTCGCCGGCTTCCTGGCCGCCGTCCCCCTGCCGCCCCGCGTGCGCATCCGCTTCCGGGACTGCCCCCCGCCGGAACAGCCCCGAGCCAAGCAGGTCACCGGCTGCCTGCGGGCGCACTTCCCGGCGATGCGGTTCCGGGTGGTCGGGAGCGGGGACCGGGTGGACGTGATGTTCGAGGACGCGGACGGGCGGTGGTGAGGGTCCTCAGTGTTCGACGGGCCCTGCCGCCAAGGCGTCTATCAGGAGGTCCTCCAAGCCGGCGTCGCGGGCCTGTTCTCGCAGGTACGCGATGTCCAGCTGTTCGCCCTGGATCTTCATGACGCCAAGCACGTCTCTCCATTGGCGTTCGGATACACCGCCGCTCTGGCGATACCAGTCCAGCTTCTGGAGGATGATGTCTTCGGCGCTGGCCAGAGGCAACGTCCGGCCGCTCTCGTCTCCCAGGGAATGGAAGCAGCGACGCTTCATCTCGGCCTGGGAGAGCCTGTCCCCACGCAGCAGGAAGACGTCCACCTTCGTCATGGTGGGCAGGTGGATGATGTTGAAGGAAGACACCCGGTGGATCGCGTCTCGGATCATGTCCGCGTCGATGTAGAAGTCGGCCTCCAACGCCTCCACGAGGGTGGGGACGTGGCGGCGCATGAGCTGGGCGACGAGGTCGATGTCCTGGGTCGCGCGGGGGATCCCATGAAGCGAACTTGCGACGGAGCCGCCGACCAGCCAGGGGACCCCCAGCGTATCCAGCACGTCGCCCACCCGGAGAGCGATCTCAATGGGCTCTGCGAGCAGCACGAACTCAGCGGCCCTCTACCGCAGGGTCCCAGCCGAAGACGCGGCGCATGGTCTCGTCGTCCAGCCAGAGCGAGGCGAGGCGAAGCTGACGCTGACGATCGGTGTCGTCGGGGTATTCCTCCCGCAGCCGGGCCAGCGCCATCTGCTGGGCGCCCTGGGTGAGTGCGACAACCCGACGCAGCTTGTCAGCGGGGCTCATGCGGCGATAGCCGGCGATCAGGACGCGCTCGGCGTCCGGGTGGGTGTCGGTCCAGAGGGGAGGGCGCATCGACATTGTCCTCTTGGAGAGCATAACGCCAGCGCGGAGGCGTTGCCCCCGGCGCCAACCTCGTTATCCACCTCCACCCCCTCCCCGGAGTCCCCGTGCGCGCCTCGCAGCTCCACCTCGTCACCTACCGCGACGACCCCGCCGACGCGGAGATCACCTCCCACCGCCTGATGGCGCGGGCCGGCTACATCCACAAGGTCAGCGCGGGGCTGTATGTGTACAGCCCGCTGTTGTGGCGCACGCTCACGAAGATCGCCGCCATCGTGCGCGAGGAGTTGGACGCCATCGGCGCCCAGGAGGTGCAGCTCCCCATCCTGCAGGACCAGGCGCTGTGGCAGCGGTCCGGGCGCTGGGATCTGTATCAGGCCAGCGGCACGATGTTCTCCACCACCGACCGCAAGGGCACCACCTACGGCCTGGCCCCTACCGCCGAGGAGGTCGTCACCGACTACGTGGGCGCGACGGTCAAGTCGTACAGACAGCTCCCGCTGACCTTGTACCAGATCCACACCAAGTTCCGGGATGAGCTGCGCCCCCGGTTCGGGCTGATGCGGGTCAAGGAGTTCCTGATGAAGGACGCCTACTCATTCGATACAGACGAGGCCGGCCTGGACGAGCGCTACGAGGCCATGCGGCAGGCGTACGAGCGCATCTTCGCCCGGGTCGGGGTGGAGGCCTTCGGGGTGGACGCGGACCCCGGGGAGATCGGCGGCTCCGGCTCGATGGAGTTCATGGTGGCCGCCGAGGCCGGCGAAGACGCCATCCTCATCGAGCCGGACGCCGGCTACGCCGCCAACGTGGAGAAGGCCACCAGCCGCCTCGCCTCCGCCCCCGGCGCAGACGAGGCGCCGAGGCCCATCCGTATCGAGTCCACCCCCGACGTGCGCAGCGTGGAGCAGCTCTGCGCGTTCTTCCCGGACCTCACCGCCGACCGCATGGTCAAGACCGTGCTGGTCAAGACCGTGCTGGTCAAGGCCCTCCACACCGACCGCGAGCAGCTCTGGGCGGTGCTCATCCGAGGGGACCAGGAGGTCAACGAGGTCAAGCTCAAGAACCACACCGGCGGGCTCTCTGTGCAGATGTTGACGGAGGCGGAGATCGAGGCGGCCACCGGGGCACAGCAGGGCTTCGCCGGGCCGGTGGGGCTGCCTGCGGCGTTCGAGATCGTGGCGGATGAGTCGGTACGGGGCATGCGCAACCTGCTGTGCGGCTGCAACCGCACGGACGTCCACGCCCTGGACGTCAACCCGGGGCGGGATTTCCCCGAGCCGGCGTACGCGGACCTGCGCCTGGCCCGAGCGGGCGAGCCTGGCCCGCGCGCGGGGACCCCTCTGGTGATGAAGCGCGGCATCGAGGTGGGCCACATCTTCAAGCTGGGCACGAAGTACGCCGCGGCGATGGACTGCACCTTCGTGGACGCCGACGGCCGCCCCCGGCCGTTCGTGATGGGCTGCTACGGCATCGGGGTGTCCCGGGTCGCGGCGGCGGCGGTGGAGCAGCGCGCGGACGAGCGGGGCATCGTGTGGCCGTTGGCGATAGCACCCTACGAGGTGGCGATCGCGTGCCTGTCGCCCAAGGATGCGGAGCTGGTGGAGACCGCGGAGCGTCTGTATGGGGAACTGCGGGCGCGCGGCGTCGATGTGCTGCTGGACGACCGGAAGCTGTCGGCCGGGGCGAAGATGAAGGATCTGGAGTTGATGGGGTTTCCGATCCTGGTGTTCGTCGGGCGGACGTGGAAGCAGACGGGGCGCGCGGAGGTGCGGTTTCGGGGGCGGGGGGAGACGTTGGAGGTGGCGGGAGAAGAAGTCGTGTCCGTTTTGGTGGATGCGGTCGTGGTATGACGGCGGGACCGGTCACCCACTGCCGTCCAGGGCTGCACCGTGCCCGGTCTGGAAGCACTCTCCTTGTACGCACCCAACGTCGCCCTTGACCTCGACGGAGGGTCCGTCCGTCGGACCCCATCCATCGGCCTGCGGGGGTCAGCTCCTGGACCGGCGGCCAGACCTCACCAGCGCGCCCCGACCGCGAGCGGCGTGATGCCGAGGGACACGCCATCGCCGACGCTCTCCAACGGCGTACCCCAGCTGATCTCCAGGAAGGAGAGCGTCACAGATCGCAGGTCGAAGACCAGAGGGCGCGCCGCGAGTCGGAGGGCGAGGGGCGGGAGGCGCGAAGGATCGGGGTGCTCCTGGCTTCGGATGCGGTACGTCCCGAGGGTGCCTGTGAGCTCCAAGCCGAACCAGGGCTGGTACCGGACCTCCGGCGGCCGCAGCTCGAGCCCCCCCTCCAGCTCGAGGAAGACCCCCTGGACATGGAAGCGCCCGTAGGAGAGCGCCCCGCCCAGGGTCAGCCACTCGCCGTGCCAGCGGTAGCCGGTCTGACCGCCCAGCCCGCCGCCGAGGTGCGTGGCGGACTGGTGGACGTAGAGGCCCGGCCCGAGGTAGACCTCGTGCGGAGGGGCTGCGACCGCGATGCCAGCGAGGAGGAGGATCATGGGGACACCTCCGTGACCAGATCGATCAAGCGCGTCTCCAGGTCGAGCACGGCGTCGACCTCCGCCTCGTCCTGCGGCACCGTGTGGAAGAGCAGCAGCACCCCGGCTTGACGCTCACGCTCCAGCCACAGCTCCGTGAAGGAGCCGAGATCTCCGCCGCTGTGGCCGATGAAGGCGTAGTCGTCGACCGGTCGTTCGTACCAGATGATGCTCTGGGAGTCCCCCAGCGGGCTGTCCTCAGGGATGGTCACCGGCTGGGGGGCGAGCATCTCGTCGACCGACGCGGTGCTGAGGATCTGTACGCCGTCGAGGCTCCCGCCGCCGAGCACCGCCGCGCCGAAGCGGGCCAGATCCTCCGCCCCCGAGCGCAGCATGCCATCCGGATAGGTCGGGTAGCCATACTGCGCCCACGGTCGGAAGCCAGACCGCACCGTCGCGTAGGGGGTGGCCGGCTGGAGCACCTGATCGCGCAGGTGATAGGCGCTGTGGACCATGCCCAGCGGCTGGAGGATGTCGCGGTCGACCAGATCCAGGAACTCCAGGGAGGCGGCCTCCGCGATCGCGAGGGCGCCGAGCGCGGCGGCGGTGTTGCTGTACGCGTGGGCGTCGCCGGGGAGCGCCCTGGCGTAGTTGGCGGGCGTCCAGTGCTCCCCGCCTTCGGTGAAGTAGCCGAACAGGAACGCGCGCAGCCCCACTTCGGGATCCCCCTCTGTGTAGCTGTAGGGGTAGACCATGCTGTCGCGCAGCCCGCTGCTGTGGGTGAGCAGATGCCGGAGCGAGATGACCTCACCGCTGACGTAGGGGTTGTCCACAGGGAAGCCGAGCAGCTCGCCGGCCGGGCTGTCCAGCGAGAGGCGCCCGGCCTCCTGGCCCTGCATGGCCGCGACGGCGATGAAGGTCTTGGACACGCTGGAGAGCAGCACCGGCGTCTCGGGCGTCATGGGCTCCGCGCTGGCCAGGTCCGCCCAGCCGTAGCCTGCCGCGTAGAGCACCTGCCCAGGCCCGAACACCGCGACGGACATGCCCGGCTTGCCGGTCTGCTCCAGCAGCCCCAGCACCGCCGCGTCCACCTCGTCGGCGAGGGACTGTGACGTCATCGTGCCTCGCTGCACGGGGAGCGGACCCGCGGGGAGCTGCTCGATGGGGCCTTGGTCGATCGGGGTGCACGCCGACAGGGTGGCGACCCACAGCGAGACAGGGATGAAGCGGTGCATGAAGGCTCCTGGATTCCGCGCCTCCGTTCAGACACCGTGGCGTTCCGTGACCGCTACTCGACCGACACGACGTGGTGAGGCGAGGGCGGGAGGCCTTCAACACATCAACACCGCTCACCCCACCTCAAACCGCGTCCCCTCCCGGACCCGCTTCACCTCCTCCGCCCACCCCTTCGGCTTCTCGATCGTATCGTACACCATATCACTCGCCTCCCAATCATACACAGTCCCCCCGCTCCGGACCCGCCCCTCATCCACCGCCCGTGTCGCCTCCAGCAGACTCAATCCCTCCAGGTCACGCATCAACGCCTCAAACCGCCCCTGCCGCGCCGCGTCCGTGAACCTGAAGAACTGCCGCCCGCTGTACGCGACGTGATAGTGCGCCGGCCGGAACCACACCCCCTCCAGGCCCAGCCGCCGGGCGACCAGCCCCAGCATCTCGGTGATCTCCGGGGCCAGGCCCAGACCCGGCACAGACTGCCCGGGGAGCTGGGGGCGCGCGGGGTGGAAGCCGGCCCGGGGGTGGCGCAGGGTGAGCCAGTTCACGTACAGCATCTGGCGACCGTGCAGGGACTCCCTGGAGGCCACGCACTCGATGAGGACGTGCTCCTGGCCCTCCGCGCAGCCCAGCAGGCGCACCATCTCGCCCTCGACCCGCTCCCGCTCGATGGTCACCCGGAAGTCGCGGTAGCCCAGGCGGCGGAGCTGGTCCAGGATGCCGTACTCGTAGAAGGCGTACTCCAGGCCGCTGGCCGTGTACTGGCCCAGCCAGCGCTCGGTCTTGTGGACCGGGACCCCCAAAGCCTCGGCCAGCTCGTCGCCGCTGAGCAGAGGGGCCTCGCCGAGGGCCTCCCGATCGATGTTTCGGAAGATGCGATCGAAGCGACGCCGCAGCGGCGCGTACTCCGAGGGGATGGGCCGCTCGGTGCCCAACGCCACCGCCAGGGCCGTGCCGGCCAGCACCCGCCAGGCCGCGTTGCTGTAGCCGCCCCCGGGCAGCCACACCGCGGGCACCCCGGCCAGCGCCCGCGCCACCTTGAGGTCCCGCGCCCGCGCCCCGGCCTCGCTCAGGCCGAGCTGGCCGAGCTGGTCCTCGGCGAGCACGTCGCCCCCCGCGATGACGAAGGCCAACGCGGGGTCGGGCATGCGGCCCAGCAGGGCGTCGAGGGCGTCCAGGTAGGGGCCGTCCGGCGTGCCCGGGGGCAGCACGGTCTCGTCCACCCCGGGCAGCGACCCCCAGTCGCTTCTGGAGAGGCTGCCGATCCAGGCCTTGGGGTCGCTGGCCAGGCAGGCGGCGGTGCCGTCGGGGGGGTGGGCGTCCAGGTCGATGACCACCACGCGGCCGTCGAAGCCCTCCTGGCGGGCCACCGCCAGCGCGATGGCGATGTCGTTGACCAGACACAGACCCGCCGCCTTGTCCGGGGCGGCGTGGTGGTAGCCCCCCAGGAGGTTGAGGGTGGGGCCGTCGCGGCGCAGGGCCTCGCGGGTGGCCTCGACCGTGCCGCCCACCGCCAGCCGGACGCCGAGCAGCAGCTCCTCCACCGGGATGTCCCAGCTCGGGAGGCCCATGACCCGGGCCAGGGTGTCCCGGTCGGAGAGGGAGCGCAGCAGCTCGGGGGTGTGGACCCGGGCCAGCCACGCCCAGCTCGCCCGGGGCGGGTGCCGCAGGTCCTCCCGGCGCAGAGCGCCGCTGTCGGCCAGGTACCAGGCCACGAAGTCCGCGCGCCGGGGCTCCATGCCGTTGCCCACCCCCGCGCTGCTGACCGGCAGGCGGTAGTCCGGGTCGTACCAGGTGGGCAGGCCCCCGCGCAGCCATCGGCGCAGTCGGGTGGAGAGGCGGGTGCGAGCCACAAGCTCCGTTATTCGGGCGGCGTCGTCTCTGCACACACCCGGTCGCAGAACGCACCCACGGCGGCCAGGGCCTCGACCGCCGCGCCGGAGCCCGGCAGCAGGATGGGGAAGACGTGCTGGGCCCCGTGCCCGACGAGGAGCTGCACGTCCACCCCCGCCGCCAGCGCGCGCTCGGCCACGGCGGCCCCGTCGTCCTGCAGGCACTCGTGGCTGCCCACGGTGATCAGCAGCGGCGGGGATGCGGTGTAGTCCTGGAAGAGAGGGGAGATCCCCGGATCCGTCGGGTCCTGGCCGCACACGCAGGTGTCCCGCACCCAGCGGATGTAGGCCGGCCACAGCACCCTGTCCGTGGCCGCGTTGCGGTGGATGCTGTCGGCGCCGAGGGTCTTGTCGGCGAAGGGGGAGTGGGCGACCACCCCCGCCGGGGCGGGCAGCCCCTGGTCCCGGGCCGCGAACAGCACCTGCAAGGCCAGCGCCCCGCCCGCCGAGTCCCCGGCCAGCACCACCCGCTCCCCTTGATCGAGCAGCCAGCGGAACGCCGCCACGCCGTCCTCGACCGCGGCGGGGTGGGGGTGCTCGGGGGCCAGCCGGTAGCGGGGCAGGAACACCCGGCAGCGCGAGGCCCGCGCCATCGTCAGCGCCATCGCGCGCCACTGGTCGGGGGCGCCCATGATGTAGCCCCCGCCATGCAGGTACAGCATCGTGCAGCCCGGCCGATGGTCCGGCAGCGCAAACCACTCCCCGTGGACCGCGCCCTCGACGACCTCGTGGGCCAGGCCGGGGTTCAGCAGCCGCATGAGGGGGCGGGGGTAGGCGTTGGAGACCGACAGCAGCGCGCGCACCGCCGAGAGCCCCCAGGCCGGGTTGTAGATGGTGCGCGCCGCAAGGCCGAACGCCGCCGCCTTGAAGCGCGTCAGCCCGGAGGGGCCGTTCGGCGGGCCGACCTGGCGGGTCGCCGCCTGCAGGGGCGTGGGCTGGGACACGAGCGACCTCCTCGACCTCAGTGTAGCGGGGTGGAGCGCCAGCTTCCGGAGTCTCCGGTATCCTGAGGGGGCCCCCTCCCCGGAGTGATCGTGCCCTCCATCCTGGACCGCCCGCCCGACGACGTGCGCGAGGAGCTGGCCGCGCTGCGCGACGCGCTGGACGCGCAGCTCCCGCCCAAGCGGCTGGACCGCAACGTGCTCATCGCCACCTGGAACCTGCGCAGCTTCGCGGACCTGACCGAGAAGTGGACCGCGAGCGACGACGACAGCCCCAAGCGCGACCTGCGCAGCCTGCTGGCCATCGGCGAGATCATCAAGCGCTTCGACGTGTGCGCCCTGCAGGAGGTCAAGGGCAACCTGCGCGCCCTGCGGCACCTGCTGCGCTGGCTGGGGCCGAACTGGGGGCTGATCCTGACGGACGTGTCCCAGGGCAGCTCCGGCAACAGCGAGCGGCTGGCCTACCTGTTCGACCGCCGCACCGTGCGGCTCAGCGGGCTGGCCGCCGAGGTGGTCATCCCCGACGACTACACCACCGACATCACGCCGGCCTCGTTCCGCGGCCAGTTCGCCCGCTCGCCCTACGCGGTGAGCTTCGCCGCGGGGAACGACACCTTCATCCTGGTGACCCTCCACGTCGTCTACGGCGTCGACGGCCGGGATCGCACCGAGGAGCTGCGGGTCATCGCCCGCTGGCTGGCCGACTGGGCCAGCCGGGTGAACGCCTGGGACCACAACCTCATCGCGCTCGGGGACTTCAACATCGACCGCCAGGACGACCCCAACTACCAGGCGTTCACGTCCACCGGACTGCGCCCGGCCCCGGGGCTCGTCAACGTGCCGCGCTCCATCTTCGATGACCCCTCCAAGCCCGACACCCTGAAGTTCTACGACCAGATCGCGTGGTTCACCGGGGAGACCGGCGTGCCTGCGCTCAGCCTCACGCCGGGGCGGGCGGGCTCGTTCGACTTCGCCCCCTGCGTCCAGACCCACCGCAGCCGACAGGCCCTGTCCTATCGGATCTCGGACCACTACCCGCTGTGGGCGGAGTTCCTGCTGCGGGCGGACTGAGTCGGGACGCGGCGGCGACCGGCGCCGCCGCATCCGGGGAGGGCTCAGGCCTTCTGGATGGCCTGGCGCGGCATCGCCACGAACCCGGCCGGGCCGCCGCTGGCCTGCTTCGTGACCTGGTAGGTCAGGAGAGGGTTCGCGCCTGCCGAGCCCCTGTTCTTGAGCGTGCAGTAGATCCAGTACTGTCCATCTTCCTTGGAGATCCACAGGTCGGTGACCTCGAAGGCGGCACCGGACGTGTCGGAGGAGGCCACCAGGCCGACGAAGTCACCGGGCTCGTACCCGATCGCGCCCTGGGAGACCCACCCCGTGTTGGAGTCGCCCGGCTCGATGGTCAGGCCATAATGGTAGGTGTTGTTCAGCGTCACGTTGACAGACATCTCATCTTCTCCAGTCGTGCGCAGCCCTCTGTGGGCGCGCGCTCCAGGTGAATGCAACCGACGTGCCAGGGGGACGACCCGCGCCGGGGCGTCTTCACGCCGGATCGCTCCGATCCAGGCCGATCAACGATCGGTCTGTGACCGGTCAGCGTCGTGACAACCGGCGGTCAGCCCGCCGCGCTGCGCGTCCGCCGCCGCCCCAGCAGCCCCAGCGCCGCGAGCAGGGCCCAGCCGCCGCCCTCCGCCGACGCGCAGCGGCCCTTGGGCGAGCCCTCGATCCCCGAGTCCCCGCCTTCCGGGAGGCAGTCGGGATCGACCTCATCGCAGAATGCGTCGCACAGGCCGTCGCCGTACCAGGCGTTGACGTCGCAGAGGTCCCGGGTGCCGTGGACCTCCTCGACCCGGTCCAGGATCCAGTCCCCCAGGAGGTCGGTGCGGGTGCTGGCCGAGAAGTTGGTGCAGCCCTCCAGCCCGAAGGAGGTGATGCCCCACTCCACTTGGCGCTCGCCCTCGGACACGAACACCGGCCCGCCGGAGTCCCCCTGGCAGGTCATGCCGCCGTCGGGATGGTCGGACGCATACGCCTTGAGGTGCTGGTATTCCAGCTCGCCCAGGATCAGCTCGGCGGAGCGCTTCACGCCGGTGCCCTGCCCGTCGCCGCCGGTCGCGCCGTAGCCGACCGCCAGCATGGTCGTGCCCAGCTCGGCGTCGGTGACCGGCGTCAGGCGGATGGGGGTGGCCTCCATCGGCGCGGGCTCGGCGAGCACCAGGACCGCGACGTCGTTCTCGGTGAACGGCTCGAAGGGCGGGGTGCCCAGCGCGAAGTCCGGGTGGATGAACGCGTCGCGGAAGGTCAGCTCGTCGTCCGCGTCCCGCGCGGTCTCGCCCACCCAGGCCCGGCCGAAGGCCACGATGGCCTCGGCGTTGACGTCGTCGCCGCAGTGCGCGGCGGACAGCACGATCTCCGGGGTGATGAGGTTGCCCGTGCAGACGTGCAGCACGCTGGCGCCCCAGGGCACCCCCAGGCTGACGGTGGACGGGAAGCCGGGCTCGAGCTGCCCGTTGACGACGGGCGCGGCGAGGGCGGGGAGGGCGAGGAGGAGGGCGGCGGTCATTCCACGTCTCTATCCCATCCGAACGCGCTATAGGCGTCTCCCTGAAACGGAGACCTCCATGACCGACCTTCGAAACGTCCACCAGAAGCGCGTCGCCGTGAGCGGCCGGTTTCCCGACTTCTCCAAGGCGGAGCTGGAGATCCTGCTGCGCGCCCGCGGCGCCTGGCAGGTGACGAACACCGCCAGCAAGGACACCTTCGCCATGCTCAGCGCCGAGGCCACCGGCAAGAAGCCCGACAAGGCCCGGGAGCTGGGCGTGCCCATCCTCCTCCCGGAGGACGTGCGCGCCGCCCTGGGCGCACCCCTGGAGGGCTACCGCGAGCGCCTGGCGTTCCGCATCGCGGACCGCCCCAACTACTACAAGAACGCGGTCCTCCACATCGGCGATCCGGCCTCCGACGCGCTGATCGCCCGCATCGAGGAGCGCATCGGCTTCCCGCTGCCCGAGGCCGCCCGCAACCTCTACCGCCAGCTCGACGGCATCTCCTGGCTGTGGACCATCCCCAAGCTGCAGGACACCGTCGACGCGCCGCTGCCCTGGAACGAGGCCTGCCACCAGGACGGCGAGCTGTGGCGCCGCCTCGCCGACCTCCAGAAGCACAACAAGTCCCGCTTCACCATGGGCCTCATCTGCATCCCGCCGGCCGAGACGGTGTTCTTCGAGCAGTGGGACGGGCGCATGTTCAGCAGCGACGCCTACGGCCCCAAGGACACCGTCAAGGTCGGCACGCGCAAGCTCAAGGCGAAGGAGTTCTTCCGGAACCTCTTCATCTTCGACGCCTTCCACGGCTACTACCAGGCCGGGCTGTGGGCGGACCCCGAGGAGCAGACCTTCAACATCGTGTACGGCAGCGACTACGGGGCCGACTGGACCTGGTGCAAGCCGATCCCCTTCGAGATCTACATGGAGTACCTGGCCTGGGAGTTCGGCTCCAACCGGATCATCGACCTGGTCGCCAAGCTGGGCCGGACCACCAGCATGCACCGCTGGCACCCCCGGACCTGGATGCAGCTCGAGCCCTACCGCGAGTTGTAGCTCACAGGAAGATCTCCACCGAGCAGTACGGGCACTGGGTCACGCCCCGACCCACCAGCTCGACCTGACCCGCGCAGCTCGGGCAGTTGATCTGGCTGCCGGAGATCTTCTGCGCGTCCTGGGAGTAGAGCACGCCCTGCTTCCAGTTGACGTAGCCGTGCAGGGTGCGGGCGCCGATGGCCTCGTAGATCAGGCCCTTGACCTTGGCGGGGGGGACCTCCAGCTCGGCGGCCAGCTCGTCCACGCTGATGCGGCCGCGCGCGCTGACGACCCCCGGGAGCTGGCGGGCGGCGCGGGCCATGTGGGAGGCGGTGGCGATGAAGCCGGCGCCTTCGTCGATCTCGGCCTGGAGCGTGCCCGCGCGCACCATGCTCCGGATCAGCTGCACCGTGCCCTCCCGCGACAGGCCGAGCTGGTCGCTCAGCGCGTCGACGGTCCAGGCCCCGCGCTCCCGAAGAGCGGCGGTGGCGGCGGTCTGCGCCTCGCGGTCCTGGCCGCTGCTCAGCTCCCGCCAGCCCCGGAGCCCGTAGTACACCGCGAGGGCTCCGATCATGGACATGGGGCCGAGCCCGCAGACCACGCCGCCGAAGATCGCAGTGCCCAGGCCGCTCTCGGGCTCCATCGCGAAGCCGAACAGCACACCACCCGTCGCAACGGTCAGCGCGCAAAGGGTCCAGATGGACCCGCGGGCCAGGGGGCGGGACTCCACCAGGCCGGCGAAGAACAGCATCCCGGCGGCCGGCATGAACGCGCACATCCCGGCGGCGGCGGCGAGCTGCATCCAGAAGCCGCCCCCGGTGCTGTCGGCCATCGCGTCGTCGCTCGCCATCGCCACGGCGATCAGGAAGCCGAGCAGCAGCGTGGCCACGGCCAGCAGGCTCGTGACGAGAGACGCCCCCCGGGGGATGACGCGGCGCAGGACGGAGCGGGCAGCGGGCAGGGGACACCTCGCAAGGGGGGAGGCTGAAGGATACGTCCTGTCCATGCGCCGGATGTTGTTGACGACGCTGACAGGTCGCTGTCCGAGCTGCCTCGGACCCAGTATCTATCACGGGGTATTCCGGCTGCGCGAGACCTGCCCCCGCTGCGGGGTGCGGTTCGAGCGCTGGGCGGGGAGCTGGACCATGCCTACGGTGTTCGGCTACACCACCGGCGGGCTCGCCGCGGGCGTCATGCTGTGGTGGCTGCACACCACCCGCGGCATCCAGGACCACGACGAGTGGCTCGTCGCCGGCGTCGCGGTCCTGGGCGCGCTCCTGCCCTACCGCTTCCACAAGGCCTTCTGGATCTGGCTCTTGTGGGCGACGGGCTGGGTGTTCAAGGACGAGGCGGGGGGGTAGCCGCTCAGCCCTCCAGGGTGTCCGCGATCAGCGCGCCCCGGGACGCCATCAGCCAGAGCCCGACGTGGTGGGCGGCGGGCCGCTCGTGGAAGCCGGGGGCGTGGAAGGTCTCGCACGCGTCGGCCAGGACCACGACCCGCAGCCCGGTGATGGCGTCGACGTACGCCGCGCGGTCGTCCTCGGGGTCGGCCGCCGTCAGCAGGCCGTGGTTGCGGGCGGAGAGGGTGGCCACGACGAAGTCGCTGACGCAGATGTCGGTGCAGTCGCCCGTGACGAGCAGGGTGCGGATGCCGTGGGCGACGACCCACGCGCAGAAGGCGTTGGCGCCCGTCTCGCGGTCGATGGCGCCCACGAAGCCGTTGATGCAGTCCTTGCGGATGACGGTGACGCGGGGCTCGTCCAGCAGCCAGGCCAGCTCGGGGTCCATCTCTTCTTCGCCCGTGCCCTTGATGCCGTGGGGCGGGTAGGGCGGCTCGGGGATGTCGGCCTCGTGCGTGTCGAGGAAGCACAGGGTGTGCAGGCGCGGGCCGAGGGCGGCGTGCAGGGCCCGCCAGTGGGCGCCGATGCGGTGCACCATGGGGACCATGTGCGTCGGGTCGGCCAGGTTGCCGGTGCGGGTGAAGCCCACGCCGGCGTCCACGACGACGAGGCCGACCGGGCCCCAGGGGACGGCGGCGCGCTGGACGGGGAGGAGGGCTTCGAGGGAGGTCGTCATGGGCTCAGCTCCTGTGGACGATGTCGCGGACCAGGGCCTCCAGCCCGGCGCTGATGGGGACGGTGGCCTGGCGGGGGCGAGGGCCTCCGGGCTCAGGGCGGCCAGCATGCGCTGGGCGTAGGCGCGGCTCTCGGCGGGCGTGGGCTGGGGCAGCGCGGCCTCGCCCTGCCAGACCTCGGCCAGCAGCGGTCGCCCGGGCAGCGCCTCGTCGGCGCAGCCCACCACGTCCACGCCGTCGTCGCCCCGGAAGACCTGCACCCGCCCAGGCAGCGTGGCCTTGCCCGAGCCACGGGCGAGCTTCATCGTCGCCCGGCCGCCGACCTCGCAGAGCTTGCCCACCGCGCCGACGCCCACCGGGGCGTCCGGGGACGTCACGATGCGCTCCCCCACCCCGAAGGCGTCCACCGGGGCGCCGTCGAGCGCGAGGATGCTGTGCTCGTCCATGCCACCCGACACCGTGACGACGGCCTGGGGCGCGCCGAGCGCGTCCAGCAGCGCCCGGGCCTTCTGGACGTTCTCGACCGTCACGCCCGAGTCGAGGCGGATGCCCCGCAGCCGCCCCTCGGTGGCGGCCACCGCGCTGCGGATGCCCGTCGTCGCGCCGAACGTGTCGTAGGTGTCCACCAGCAGCAGCGCGTTCTCGGGAAACGCCTCGTAGAAGGCGCGGAAGAACGCCCGCTCCGTCTCGGAGCGCGGCACGCCCGGCCGCTCCCACGCCTGCACCGCGAAGTGGTCCATCGTGCCCAGCACCGGCACGCCGTACCGGTGGTGGGCCTCCACGTTCGACGTCCCCGCGCAGCCGGCGATCCAGGCCGCGTAGGCCGCGTCCACCGCCGCGTCCGGGTGCGTCCGCCGCGTGCCGAACTCGAGCACCGCCCGGCCCCCCGCCGCCTGCACCACCTGGCTGGCCTTCGAGGCCACCATCGTCATGTGGTTGATGATGCTGAGCAGGGGCGTCTCGATGAGCTTGGCCGACAGCAGGTCCGTCTCGACGACCAGGTAGGGCGTCTGGGCCGACGGCCGCACGCCGTCGAACGCCACGGGGGCGCCGGTGGCCGCGCTGACCGCCGGGCCCGCCCACAGCGGAGTGCCCTCGGGGGGCGCGGTGATGCGCCCGGTGAAGCGCCAGCGCCGCAGGGCGTCGACCAGGGCGGGCCGGGCCCTCAGCGCGGGGCCCAGGGTGGGGTGGGCGCAGAGGGTCTCGACGTGGGCGTCGTCGAAGCGCGCCTCGGAGAGCCACTCCAGGCAGCGGCGCAGGCCCACCCACAGCAGGAAGCCCCGCACCGGCGCGTTGTCATGGGCCCGGCGGGGCAGGCGCCGGGAGAAGAACGACATCGCCACCGGGGCGTCCGCCCGGCCCGCGTCCCAGTGCGGCACCAGGGAGGTGAGCTGGTAGAGATCGAGGTGGGTGGCCGGGATCATGGGCGCCTGTCCTCAAAAGCGAACGCTGTTCGTTTATAAGAGCCGCTCCAGCAGCTCCGGGAGCCGACGCCCCGCCCGGCCGCGGTGGCTGATGGCGTCCTTCTCCGCGGGGGAGAGCTCGGCCATCGTGCGGCCCGGCGCGTCGTCCGGCAGGAAGATCGGATCGTAGCCGAAGCCGTGGTGCCCGCGGGGCGCGTCGCCGATGGCGCCCTCCACGGTGCCCCGGAGTGAGGCTTCTCCCTTGGGCGTCACGACCCCGAGCGCGCACACGAAGCGGGCGGCGCGCTGGTCGACGCCGCGCAGCTCGCGCAGCAGGCGACGGTTGTTGGACGCGGCGGTGGCCTCGGGGGTGTAGCGCTTGGAGCGCACCCCCGGCGCGCCGCCCAGGGCGTCGACCTCCAGCCCGGAGTCGTCGGCGAGGCAGGGCAGGCCGGTGCGATCGAACACATAGCGGGCCTTCTGGAGCGCGTTGCCCTCGAAGGTGGGCTGGGTCTCGGGGATGTCCCCCAGCTCGGGGAAGTCCGCCAGCGGGCGGAGGCGCACCCCCAGAGGCTGGAGGATGCGGCCGAACTCGTCGAGCTTGTGGGCGTTGTTGGACGCCAGGACCAGCTCAACCGGCATGGCCGCCGCCCATCGGGAAGTGCAGCGCCAGGCCCGGCAGCGCGGCGGCCTGTGCCCGCGCGACCTGCGCGATGCCCAAGGCCCCCAGGGCGACCATGTCGGTGAGGGTGGCCTGGGCGATGGGGCTGCCCTCGGCGCAGCCCTGGACCTCGACCACCTGGCCGCCGCCGGTCATGACGAGGTTGAGGTCCACCTCGGCGCCGGCGTCCTCGGAGTAGTCCGGGTCGAGCACCGGCCCGCCGGGCTGGAGGGCCACCGAGACGGCCGCGACCCCGTGAACCAGGGGCAGCCGGTCGAGCTTGCCGGCGTCCACCAGCCCCTGGAGGGCCAGGGCGAGGGCCACGAAGCCGCCGTTGATGGACGCGGTGCGGGTGCCGCCGTCGGCCTGGAGCACGTCGCAGTCGATGAGCACCTGCCGCTCGCCCAGGGCGGCGTAGTCGACCGCCGCGCGCAGCGAGCGGCCCACCAGGCGCTGGATCTCGGCGACCCGCCCGCCGGGGGGCATGCCGTCCCGACGGTTGCGCGTGGTGGTGGAGCGGGGGAGCATGCGGTACTCGGCGGTGACCCAGCCCTGGCCGGAGTCCCTGCGCCAGCGGGGCACGGACTCCTCGACCGTGGCGGTGACCCAGACGTGGGTGCGTCCCATCCGCACGAGGCAGGAGCCCTCGGCGTGGACGTTGAGGCCGGTTTCAAAGGTGAGGGGGCGCAGGGCGTCGGGGGCGCGTCCGTCTGCTCGCATGGGTGGGGGCTCCGCACAGGGTGGCGTTCCCTGGTAACCCGCGATGTCATCTTCATGCTTGGATCGGGGCTTCTTCTTGCTGTGTCAAGGGAGGGTGCGATAACCTCGCCGGCAGCCCTCTCTGGCCCTGAACGCTGCGTGACGGGCCCACCCGCCCCCAACCCTTGCTGAGGTGACCGATGCTCCGGATGAATGTGGCCCAGATGACGCTGGCCCTGGGGATCACGCTCGGCCTCGTGGCCTGCGAAGAGAAGTCCTCCAACAAGCTCGTGCTCGGTCAGCAGGCCGTTCAGTGCGACCTGACCCTGGAGACCCTGCCGGGGACCGAGTGGATCATCGAGAAGATCAACCCCGACAAGTCCGTCGAGCCGGACATGAGCACCCGCCTGAAGTTCTACAAGGACGGGGACAAGATCATGGCGAAGTACAACGTCGGGTCTCTGTCGGACATGTACACCTACGAGTGCGACGTGAAGGGCGATGAGCTGGACTGCCGCGAGCCCCCCAAGCTCAAGGACTGGTGTCAGGCCCTGATCGTGGCGGACGGCGCGGAGTGCACCGCCGAGAAGCTCAAGGAGTGGGCACCCAAGGCCACCGACGAGGAGCTCGCCGCCGGCATGAAGGAGGCCAACGAGGTCGTCGCCAAGTACCGCGAGGGCCCCGAGTGGCAGCAGTTCATGTTCAACAACAACAACCTGGGCAACAAGCTCCAGGGGCTGCTCTACGCGAAGATCAACGCGCGCAAGTGCAACCTGACGATCACCGACATGTACATGACCATCTACAACGGCAAGCGGCTGGAGGACTCCAACCCGGTCGGCACCAACGCTTTTGTGAAGAACGACAAGGGCGAGCTGCTATGGGAGCACTGCACCGACTCGGGTGACCTCTACGCCCGCAAGACCGGCGACTTCCCGGAGAAGGAGGAGGACATCCAGGCCTGCTACCCCAACATGGGCTGCAGCTTCGCGGTCAACGAGGAGGTCCACTACCACTACCTGGGCCAGGACGGCCGCGAGGCCAAGGAGGGCTGCACCTACTCCTATGACCTCTGGGCCAACGGCAAGCCCCTCCAGAAGGACGTCCAGGCCGAGCTCGTGGACGCCAACGGCAAGAAGGAGGTCCGCTGGCACAACGCCCACAAGTTCGACGCGGCCGGCCCCGAGGTCGTGACGATGGTCCGCTACCAGACCTGCGAGGGCAAGAAGGAGCAGACCGAGGTGTCCTGCAACCTGGTCAACGTGCAGTAGCCTCGGCCCGCTGGCCGGCGGCGCCCTATCGGCAGCCGCCGGCCTCGCACACCAGGTCGCCCACCAGGGTCAGGTCGTCCCGCAGGCAGACCCCCTGGGCTGAGATGTCGCAGCCCTGCTCTTCGGCGCCGAGGTCGACCGCCTGGAGCCACACCGAGCCCCGGTCGCTCTGGCTGGGGTAGAGCCCCACCGCGCCGTTGGGGGCGCGGTTGCCGGTGATCAGGGTCTTGGTGAGGGTGGCGGGGGCGCCGAGGTACACCGAGGTGGCCCAGGAGCCCTCGTTCTCGGAGACGAGGAGGCTCTCGGCGTCCAGCCGCGCGAAGGCGGACAGGGCGGGGCCGTTGGTGTTGTTGCCCTGGATATGGACGTCATAGGCGACGGTCGGGCCCGCCAGGGTGACGAAGTGGTGGGGGCTGTCCACCCGCTGGACGTGGTTGTTGGAGAGCCAGGCGTGCTCCAGGTTCACCCGGCCCTGGCCGAGGATGATCTCGAAGTCCCACAGGGCGCGGTTGTCGTAGACCGCGAGGTCGTAGACGTCGATGACGGCGCTGTCGGAGCGGCCCCAGATGCGCAGGAGGTCGGCGGCGATGAGGTTGTCGGTGAGGGTGAGGCCGTCCACGGTGACGTCGCCGCCGGAGATGTCCACCAGTCCGACGAGGTCGGGGTCCTGGACCCCGTGGATCGCCACGTCCCGCAGGTCCACCTGGCCGCCGATGAGGTCGACCGGGCCGGTGATGGAGACACCCTCCAGGCGCAGCTCGCCGTGGACCACCGCGCGCAGGCCGTCGACCCGCCCGGGGACGAGCAGGGTGCGGTAGGCGCCCTGGCCGGTGATGTGGATGTCGGGGGGGTCGACCTGGTCGCTGTCGAGGGCCAGCAGCGGGCCGTCAACCGGGAACTTGCCGTCGCCCAGGCACAGGTGCACGGTCTCGCCGGGCACGTTCAGCGCGCTGTCCAGGCTGTCGCGCATCACCTCGCGGTCGAGGTCCCAGACCTGACCGGGGCCGGCGGGGCAGTCCCCGGCGGCGGTGGGGGCGGGGGCGCAAGCGAAGAGGGAGAGGAGGAGGGTCAGCATGAGAGGCTCCGTTGTTGGCGTTCACCGACAACAGAAGCAACTTCCGTGCCATCATCTTAAACGATTGAAATCAATGAATTGATGGTTTCGGGGTGACTGAATTTCGACACCCCCCTCCCCCCGTCGTCACCCCCCGAAAGCAGCGAGGCCGCCGGCAGGGCGGCGGCCTCGCGAGACGCCCGGCGGGCGTGGCGGATGGGTTCGGACCCTACTTCTTCTTGGCCTTGACCTTGGCCTTGGGCTTGCCCTTGGTGGGGGAGAAGATCTCCTCGATCTCCGCCTCGATGGTGCCCTCGTCGGTGTCCTTGGCGACGGCGATCTCCTGGACCAGCAGGTTGCGGGCCTGGTCGTACATCTTGCGCTCGCCGAAGGAGAGGTTCTTCTCGAGCTTCATCAGGGCGAGGTCGCGCAGGACCTTGGCCACCGCCAGGGGGTCGCCCGTCTTGATGTTCGACATGTACTCGCGGTAGCGGCGGTTCCAGGTCTGGTTGTCGGTGGGGGTCTCGCGATCGCGGAGGACCTCGTAGATCTTCTCGACGTGGGCCTGCTCGATGACGGTGCGCATCCCGATCGCGTCGGCGTTCTGGATGGGGACCATGATGGTCATGCCGTTGTCGAGGATCTTGAGGATGTAGAAGGTGTTCTTCTGGTCTTCAATCTGCCGGGTCTCGATGGCCCGGATGACCCCCACCCCGTGGGCAGGATAGACCGCCTTGTCTCCGACCTTGAACTGCACCGCATCTCCTCGGTCCGCCCGGCCACCGCTCCGCGCCGACCGCCTGAGGCGCGCGCCGTGGACGCCCTGCGCTGGCGCCCCTTGTTCAAACCGGGCGGGAAACCTTGCGTATGATCAAGAATAATGGTCCGGCAAAGGCCGGACTTCCACCGACGGTATAACCTGTCGGGGGCCATCGGTCAAAAGGACGTCCGGCCATCCACACCCTCCGTCGACAGCTCCTCTTCACCTGCGCTCCGGCCGTCGCGGCCGCGCTGCTGGCCTTCGTGGTGGTGGGGATCGTGGGCTTCGTCGGGGCTCGGGCGCTGCAGGCGCCGGCCCTCCCGTCGGGGGCTGCGCTCCTGACCCTGGCCGGCTGCGCGACGCCGACGGTCCTGGGGCTGGTCGCGCCGCTGGCCTGCGTGGTGGGGCTGTCGGGGACGCTGCGGCGATGGCGCCAGGAGGGGCAGTGGACCGCTGTGCAGGCGGCCGGGCTGGGGGGGCGGGTGCTGCTGGGCCCGGCGCTGGGCTTCGCCCTCGCGGTCGGCGGGCTGTGCTGGGTCTCCGCCCACCACCTGGAGCCGGCGGCGCGGGCCGCCGCGCGCGGCCTGGTCACCGAGGCCCTGCGCCCCCGGCCGGGGGTGCCACTTCAGATCGGCACGGTGACCCTGCTGGCCGACGCGGTGGACGCCTCGGGCCTCACCGGGGTCTTCTTCGCGGTGGACGGGCCGACGTGGCCCCGGGTGGGCTCCGCGCGGGCCGCCTCCCTCGCCCCCGGGCAGCTCCTGCTGGAGTCCGGGGTGGTGCACCTGCCTGGCCCCCCCCAGGCGCGGGTGGACTTCGAGCGCCTGACCCTGCCCCTGCCGGTCCCGGACCACCGGGTGGAGCTGAACGAGCGCTCCGACGCCGCGCTCGCCGCGCTGATCGCGCGGATGGAGGCCCGGGGGCGCGACGCCGGCTACGAGCGCGCGGTGCTGCTCAAGCGCAGCGCCTGGCCGGTAGCCGCGGCGCTGCTGGTCCTGATCTGCCCGCCGCTGGCCCTGCGCCGCCGCGCGCTGTGGCCGGCGGTCCCCATCGTGGCCTACTGGGGCCTCGTGCGGGGGCTGGACGCGGGCGCGCGCGCGGTGGGGGGCGGCGTGGCGGCCTGGCTCCCGGTGGCGTTGCTGGGCCTCGCGGTGGCCTGGACCTGGGGCCGTTGGAGGGAGCGGTGAGGCTGACCCACGTCATCGGCCGCGCGGTGGCCTGGGGGGTGGCCGTGGCGGTCCTCGTCGGGCTGGGCGGCCTGCTGCTCATCGAGGCGGTGGAGCAGGCCAACCGGCTGCCGGTGGGGCGGGCGCCGGGGG
Organism: Alphaproteobacteria bacterium; assembly: GCA_020632795.1. Classification (GTDB taxonomy): domain Bacteria; phylum Myxococcota_A; class UBA796; order UBA796; family CAJQPC01; genus JACKEV01. Next base: position 272,337 of record JACKEV010000010.1, on the reverse strand, counting down.
CCTTCGTCTCCCTGCTCGCCGGGCGCGCGGTGCTGCTGGCCCGCGACGTCGCGCCGGTCCTGGTGGCGGTGGGGCTGGGCCTGGGGCTGGGGGAGCTGCGGCGCCGGGGCGGGCTGCTGGCGCTGGGGGTGGCCGGGGTCTCGGCGTCGCGGCTGCGCGGCGCCCTGGTGCTGGCGTGCGGGGCGGTCGCCGCGCTCGTGGTCGGGGGGATCGAGCTGGCCGCGCCCGCCGCGCGGGACCTCGCGGCGACCTCCGCGGCCACCTTGAGCGGGCGCCCCCTGGCCCTGGGCGGGGGCTGGGCGAGCACGGCGGAGGGGCTCATCCGGGTCGGGGCGGTGGAGGACGGGGCGCTCGCGGCGGTCACCCTGGTGACCCGGGATGACGGGGGGCTGCTGCGCCGGGTGGACGTCTCGCGGCTGACCGCTGAGGGTCCCGGCTGGCGGCCTGACGGGGTGCGCGCGGTGACCCTGGCGGGCGGCGCGATGGAGGAGGTGACGCCCGCGTCGATCCCGCTGCCCCCCGCCGAGGTGCTCCAGCTCCTGGCGCGGCGCCTGGACCTCGGGGAGTTGGGGCTGGCCGAGCTGGCGGTCCACCCCGCCCCGGCGGCGGTCGGCTGGCTCCGTACCCGCGCCCTCGGGCTGCTCTGTGGGTTGGGCTGGGGCTGGGCCTTGGGGGGCCTGCTGCTGTGCACGCGGCTGTCGACCCCCCAGGCGGTGGTGCTCGCGGCCGTGCTCGGGGGGGCCTGGCAGCTCGCGGCGTTGGCGGTGGCCGGCGGCAGCTTCGGCGGCTGGCTGCCGGCGGGCCTCGCGCTGGGCGGCGGCGCGCTGGCCGGGCTGAGGCCCGTGGACTGGAGGGCGCCGTGACGCTGAAGCCCCGGGTGCTGCTGGTGGACGGAGACCCGCCTCGCCGCGAGGCCCTGGCGGCGGCCCTCAGCGACGGCGGCTTCGCGGTGACGCCCGCGCCGCCGGCCACAGCGCTGACGATCCTGCGCGGCCGGGACCGGGGGGCGCTGCCGATGGACGCGGTGGTCATCTCGGTCTGCAGGGAGGGGGGGAGCCTCGCGGAGCGCGTCCGGGCGCTGCCCGGGGGCTCGACCGTCGCCCTGGTGGGCCTCGCGGGTGCTGCGGCCAGCCTGCGGGAGGAGCTGGACGAGGCGGTCTTCGACGAGGTGCTGTTCCGTCCGGTGACGCCTACCCAGCTCCGGTCCTGCTTGAGGAGGCTGCTCACCGACCCCGAGGCCCGCAGCTCCCGGCTCCACCGGCTCAGCCAGCGCTACGCCCTGCGCAGCGCCCAGCTCGCCGCGCTGGTCGGGGCCGCCCGCACCGTGACCGCCACGACCGACCTGCGGGAGACCGTCGCCGAGAGCCTCGCCCGCTACCGCGCCGCCGAGCTGTTCGACCTCTGCGCGGTGTTCCTGCGGAGGGACGCGGGCGGCTTCGCCCTGCTGACCGGCACCGGGACCACCCTCGATGAGCTGGAGGGCGGCCTCGTCCGCGCGCTGCCCCTGCTGGAGAGCGTGGACCCCACGAAGCCGCTGACGCGCCTGTCCACCCCGCACCTGGAGGCGCTGGGCCTGAGCAGCGGCTGGCTCGCGCCGCTGCTGGTCGACGACGAGCTGGTGGGGATCGCGCTGCTGGGCTCAGCGGCCACAGGGAACCCCCGGTACGGCGAGGACTTCGTGGAGGCCGTCCGGGCGCAGCTCACCCTGGCCGCCGCGCTCGGCCTGGCGATGTCCCGGCTCGCGGCCTCCGAGGACCGCTTCCGTCGCATCGCCGACGCCATCCCCGAGGGGCTCATCGCGGCGCGCCCCGACGGGCGGATCAGCTTCGCCAACCGACGCGCCGTTCAGCTCCTGGGAGACGCCACGGGCCCGCTGGAGGGGCGCCTGCTCAGCGACGTGCTCCCGCTGGAGCACCAGAGCGACGCGGTGGTGGAGCTGCCCGCCCCCGACGGCTACGGGCAGCTTGAGGCCGTCGTCCGGCACTTCCGGGACCGGGTGGGGCGGCGGCACGCCACGGTCCTGCTCAAGGATGTCACCGACGAGCGCAAGGTGCGGGCGCGGCTGGAGGCCCAGGCCCAGCGCGACCCGCTGACCGGGCTGGCCAACCGCCGGCACTTCCTCAGCGAGGCGAACCGGCGGCTGGACGGGGTCGCCAGCCGCGGGGGCTGCGCGGGGCTGTTCTTCCTGGACCTGGACCACTTCAAGGCGGTCAACGACCGGCTGGGGCACGCCGCCGGGGACCGACTGCTGGCCATCATCGCCGAGGGGCTGCGGGCGCGGCTGCGCGCCTCGGACCTTGTGGGCCGGATCGGCGGGGACGAGTTCGTGGTGCTCGCCCCGCTGCGCGCGATGGAGGACGCCCTGGAGCTGGGGGAGACCCTGCGGGGCATCGTGCGCGACGCGGGGCGGGTGTCCGGCGCCGAGGAGATCGACGTCAGCGTCGGGGTGGCCTGCTACCCGGAGCACGGCGACGACCTGGAGGCCCTCATCGAGCAGGCGGACCGGGCGATGTACGCCGCGAAGCGCGCCGGACGGGGCCGCTCGTCCCTGCCGCCGGGCCGCGCGGACGCCCGGCGGGGGATTCAGTTCCCGACTTCGAGGTAGAAGCCGCTGTAGCCCTCGGTCTTGCCGCCCTCCCCCTTGATGGGGGTGAAGAAGCCCTTGTCCCAGTCCGCGATGAAGTAGCGGCCCGGGGGCAGCTCCATCAGCACGATCTTCTTGCCCTGTTCGACGACGCGCTCCTGGTACTCGGGCTTCTCGGAGTAGTCCACGCCCCACTGGGTGCGGGACTTGGGGGACATCTTGTAGGCGCAGCCGGTGTCGTCGATGCGGAAGGGGCGCCAGCCGTCGGACTGGTTGTCGAAGAAGCCGTGCACGGCGGGGGGCAGGGTGTTGACGGGGTTGTCCTCGTCGGGCAGGCAGTAGTGCTTGTAGGCGTCCAGCCCGGTGCCGCCCATGCGCCGGATGAGCTTGCCGGGCTGCATCTTCCTGTACTCCTGGCCGTCGAACAGCAGCAGCCCCTTCTCGTCGGGGATGCGGATGAGGACGCGCTTGCCCAGGTCGTAGCGCTCGCGGGCGGGGGCCTCGAAGGCCTCGATCTCATCGGAGATGTAGCCGTTGAGCCCGATGGTGATGTTGTAGATGCCCGGCAGGCAGACCAGCTCGAAGCGGCCGCTCTCGTCGGTCAGGGTCTGACACTGGGTGCCGACGGCGGTGACCATCACGTTCGGCAGCGGGGCCCCGGTGTGATCGGTGACCTCACCGTCGATGGCCATCTTTCCGCAGCCGAGGGCGACGAGCGGCGCCAGCAGCAGCAGGGTGCGGGGTGCAGCCATTCAGACCTCGTGGTGAAGGACGTTGTCGATCTTGGCCAGGGGCACGAAGAGGGTCACGGGCGCGCCCTTGAGCGGCCGGCCCTTGGCATCATAGAAGCTGTCCACCCGCAGGGTGATGCCGCCGTCCCCTCGCTCGATCTGCTGGCCGACCAGCACGACCGCGCCGAGGGGCGCGTGGGGCTTCTCGGTGTCGAGGGTGAACAGGGGGGTCTTGAGGAAGGCGGTGATCTTCATGGGGTCGCTCCGGCGCAGGGGCTAAGGTCTAACCTGCTGGACGCGCGAGCGCCGTTGACGCCGACGTCGAGATGGGTCAGGGTGACCACCCACCCCCTCGACCCTGGAGGCTTGATGCGCTGGTCCATCCTCGCTGCGCTGACCCTGAGCACCACCGCCGGCTGCGGCCCCGACCCCGAGCTGGTCAAGGCCAAGGATGAGCTGGCCGCCCAGGTGGCCGAGCTGAGCACGAAGCTGGACCGCGCCGAGCGGGAGCGGGACGCCCTGCGCTCCCGCGCCGAGCGGCTCCAGTCCGAGCTGGACAGCCAGAAGCGGGCTCAGGCCTTCGTGAAGCTGGGCATCGAGGAGGGCCAGCCCCTCCACGCGACCTTCAACACCACCGAGGGCACGATCCACTGCGCGCTGTGGCCCGAGAAGGCGCCGACCACCGTGCTCAACTTCGTGGAGCTGGCCGAGGGCAAGCGGGAGTGGACCGACCCGGTCACCGGCGAGAAGACCCGCCGCAAGCTCTACGACGGCACGATCTTCCACCGGGTGATCCCCAACTTCATGATCCAGGGGGGCGATCCCCTGGGCAACGGCCGGGGCGGGCCGGGCTACCGCTTCGAGGATGAGATCGACCCCACCGTGAAGTTCGACAAGCCGGGGCTGCTGGCGATGGCCAACTCGGGCCCCAACACCAACGGCTCCCAGTTCTTCATCACGGACTCCACCCCCACCCACCTCAACGGCAAGCACACCATCTTCGGGGCGTGCGAGGAGCTGGACGTGGTGCGGACGATCACCGAGGTCGAGCGCGGGCCGCAGGACCGGCCGGTGGAGGATGTGGTGCTGAGGTCGGTGACGATCGCGCGGAAGTGAGGGGCGGGGGGGCGCCGCCGGCTCCGGCAGCGCCCCCGACCCTCATCAGAACTCCAGGCCCGGCCCCGCCATGAACACCACCTGGTTGTCCTTCAGCGTCCCGATGGGCGCGGCGGCGGCGCCGGCCACGACGGTGGTGGTGCGGGCGGTCCAGTCCATGCCCGCGCCCAGGTAGAGCGGACCCACCACGGTGAAGCCCAGGTCCAGCCCGGCGTTGTAGGAGAACGGCGAGATGCCCCGGAGGCCCTGCACGTAGTCGGCGTGGGCGTGGAAGCGCTCGCCCACCTCCAGGCCGACGTCGACGCCCACCCCGAGGCCGGGCAGGCCGATGGCCTCCCAGATCAGCTCGTTGTTCGTGTCGTCCAGCTGGTAGGTGATGAAGTCGCCGTAGAGCGCGCCGACCTTGACCCCGGGCGCGATGCGGGCGCTGCCCAGGTCGATGGGGAAGCGGCCGATGGCGCTGACCGCGATGTTGGGCACCGCGTCGGGGATCTCGAAGTCACCCGTGCCCGGCCACACGATGGAGTAGAAGCCGGTGCGGACCTTCGCCTCGGCCCCGACGTACTCGAACATCGGCAGGAAGGCCACCACGTCGACGTCGAAGCCGCCCATGCCGGCGGAGACGTTGACCGGGTCCTGCCACAGCGGGCTGTTGGAGGCCTCGCTGGTCTGGGTGTAGGAGTAGAGCCCGTAGAGGCCGCCCACCCGGAAGCGCATGAAGGGGTAGTCGCCCGGCTCGCGGGGCTCGCGGGGCGGCTTCTCGATGGTGGTGGTCGTGGTGGGCGCCACCGTGGAGGGGGTCGTGGTCGCGACCGGCTCCGTGGGGGTGGTCGTGGTCGTGGCGACCGGCTCGGCCGTGGAGCCCCAGGTGGGCGCGTTCACCGTCACCGGCAGCGCGCGGGTGATGGCGCCGTCGGCCGAGGTGATGACGACCATGGCCTCCCCCGTGGCCCCCTGGGGCACGGAGAGGGTGGACTCGTAGGCGCCGCCGCCCAGGTCCCGGGCCGGGGTCGCCGTGCCGCCGGTGGCGAGCACCTTGACGCCGTGGCCGGCCACGCCCCGCCCCTCGGCGTCCTGGGCCTGGATGCGGATGGTGACGGAGCCGCCCGGGGCGATCTGGCTGGGCTGGGCGGTCACGGTGAACGCCGTGAGGGCGCCCGCCTGACCGGAGGGGTCGATGGGGCCCATCGTCGCCGCGATGCTCTGCGCGCCCTCGCGGGGGAGGATGGCCGTGGGGGTGCGCCGCTCGAAGCCGCTGATCATCGCGCGCACCGCCTCGCTGCCGGACACCGGCAGGTCGACCCCCGCGGCCCCGGCGGGGAGCTGGAGCAGCGCGGTGGCGCCGACGACGTCGCCCGCGGTGGCCTGGATGCGGACCAGGCCGGCCTGGCGCCCGGAGGTGTAGAAGGTGCCGCCGAGGCCCTGGGCGTTGGTCACGAGCTGCTTGGCGAGCTGGCCGTCGCCCGTGACCAGCTTGAGGGTGACCGGGACATCGGGCACCGCGTAGCCGAACTCATCGACGGTGAACACGCTGATCTGGGTCGTGGTCGTGCCGTCGTTGGCCACCCGCTCCTGGGTGGGCAGCAGGACCACGTGGCGCAGGGGGTTGCCGCTGACCGCACCAGGGACCGTCGCGGTGACCTGGACCCCCTGGTCGCTGGTGGTGCTGAACGTGGTCTCGTAGTCGCCGCTGCGCAGGTCGCGGGTCTCGCCCTGGGGGCGCGCGCCGCTGGCGTTGAACACGATCGCGCGTCCGCCCAGCCCGGTGCCGTCCAGGGAGGTGACCTTGTTGTACACCTTGAAGCCGGTCGAGCCGGAGGGGAGCGTGGCGGGCTCGGGGGTCTGGGTGACCGTGCCGGCGGTCGTGGGGGCGACCGACACCATCATGGAGGTGGACTGGACGCCGGGCTCACCCTCGATGGCGACCTGGAGGGTCACGTTGCCGCCGTCGATCATGCGCGGCGGGGTGAACATGGCCTTGTAGACGCCGTTGCCTTCGTGCGTCGCCTCGGAGATGGTGCCGCCGCTGGCGGTCAGGCGGACCTTCGCGCCGGGATCCGGCTGCCCCTGCGGCGTGGTCACCGCGACCCGGACCGGCACGCTGACGCTGGGATCGCCCGGGATGGCCGTGTTGGTCGGGAAGAAGGAGATGCGGCGGGTCGCCGGGAGCTTGAGGTCCAGGGGCTCCTCGGTCTTGTTGCCGTTGACCACCGAGACCAGCGTGGCGCTCTGCACGCCGGGGGGCACCATCAGCGGCACCCGGGCGCCGCCGCCGGCGTCGGTGGTGTAGGGCCCGAAGTCCCGGTCGTTGATGCGCACGATCACCGTGGCGCCCGGGGCGCTGGACACCGGGAAGTCGGTCTTGCCGACGAGGTGGATGGCGTGGGCGCCGTAGAGCGTCGACGGCGAGCGCTCGTCCACCACGGTGATGATGGCGATGTGGGGGTAGTTCACCGCCGGGGCGACGTAGCGGGCGGTGAACTCGCCGTTGCCCAGGTGGGTGAGGTTCTCGATCGTGCCGGAGGACGCCAGCACCTTGAGCTTCGCGCCGGCCTGGGGCTGCCCGGCGCCGCCGGACAGGGTGAAGTTGAGGGAGACCGACTTGTCCTGACCCAGCACGAGCTGCGCGGGGTTCGAGGCGATGGTCATGCCGGTGGGCATCGGCGCCAACAGGGCCACCGTCACCTCGGTCTCCAGAGCCTCCTTCGACGGGGTCTTGCCCTTGATGGAGATGCTCGTCGTGCCGGCGCTGTCCCGGCGGGGCGGCTTGTAGGTGAACTGGTACAGCCCACCGCCCAACTCGGTCCAGCCGTCCGCGGTGCCCTCCTTGGCGGCGAGCTTGGGGCGGACGCCGGTCATCGCGCTGCCGTCGGGGTTGAGCAGCAGGGCGTGCATGGTCACCGCGGTCGCGCCGTCGGCGACCGCCGGGCCAGCCGGCAGGATCTCGATGAGGCCCGCGCCCGCGAAGACGGCCTGCTGCGCGATGGCGTCCTGGGGCAGGACGAGCGCGGCGCCTGGGCCGGCGAGCAGGGCGAGGAGGGTGAGGGTCGGGAGGTGCGGCGTCAGCTTGGGCAGCATGCTTGGGGTACTCCGGACGTCGGTCTTTGAGGACCTGCCTGCAGGTCCCCTGGGAAGTGGGGGAGTATAGTGGGATGCCTGACGTCCGTGTTGTCAAATGGACGTTTTATCTTGGGTCAGCCCTTTCCTCGGGTCATACGCGGGCGGGGAGCGCGCTACGCCTTCCCCGGGTCGTTCGCCGCGTCCAGCCGGCGACCGCCCGGCTCCGGCAGGAAGACCCCCGCGAGGATGAGGGCGTTCTCCAGGGCCTCAGCCTCGCTTGCTCCGTACCCGCGCGCGCCCTCAACCCCGGTCACTTCGCAGCTCCACCGCTCGTCCGCTTCGCGCTTGAAGCGGACACGGTGCCGTGTGCCGTCCATGGCCATCCTCCGGCCCTGATCATCGGGAGTGGGGGAGGAGAGGTTCCCCCGGAGGAATAATACCACGACCGGGCGGTCGCATACCCGCTTTATCAGGTAATACGATGAGCATTCGCTCACGGGCGGTCTGAACCCCGGCCGGCGCCGTGTCGCGTGGGTGGTTCTTCGCAGGGAGCGGGGCGCGACGCGGTCGGCCGAGCCCCCTGCGCCGACCGGCGCTCCGGCATGAGGCTCGGTTGCCCTCGACAAAGGTGCGCTCCCTGGCTGGACCTGCGGCAGGGGGCCGGGCTATGCAAGGATGGAACGAACCTGGGAAGGTCGAGGTCGCCCGATGGGCCTGAGGGATGAGATCCGCGCCGCAGACATGGCGCCGCCGGTCGCTCGGCGGTTCGCCGAGGCCCTGCGCGAGGTGGCCTCTGCAGACGGCCACATCGCCTCCAGCGAGCTGGTCGCGCTGGAGAGCGTCATCGACGGGATCACCTCCACCGAGGTCGAGCCCGCGCCCTTCGAGGCCCTGTGGCCCGTGCGCGATCTGCTGGTGCGCGCGGCCATCTACATCGCCGTGGTCGACGGCGGCTACGGGGTCGAAGAGGCCCGCAAGATCTCCGACATGGCCCACCGGCTGGGCCTGAGCGCCCACATGCTCGCCGAGGTCGAGGACTCGGTCTTCCGCGAGCTGAAGGCCCGGGCGTTCCGGGAGTGACTCACGGCCGCTGGAAGATCTCCGAGTAGGCCGGCGCCTCCGCCTCCGCCCGGAGCTGCTCCAGGGTCGCGGTCAGCTCCGGGTGGTCGGGGTGCGCCCGCAGCGCGGTCTCGACGACCTGCATCGCCGGCACATACTCCTGGCGGGAGGCGTACAGCTCTGCGAGCACCAGGGCGATGGTCGGGTCGCCGCGGTTGATGTTCCAGCCTCGGGTGGCCTGGGAGACCGCCTCGTCCACCCGCCCCGCCGCCGCCATGCCCCGCGCGACCGCCGCCACGGCCGCCGGGTGCCCCCGGTCGGCGGCCCGGCGGGCCATCTCGGCGGCGTCCGCCGGGCGCCCGGCGGCCTGGAAGGCCTCCGCCAGGGACATCAGGGCCTCGGGGGAGGGATCGCCCTGGGCGCCGAGCACGGCGATCTCCAGCGCCTTCGCGGCCCGCGTGGGGTTCCCCAGCGCCGACCAGGCCGCCGCGAGGTCCGTGGCGATGCGCACGCGGTCCTCGCGCACCTCGGCGGGGTCCGGGTCGGTGGTCGTGCTGCGCTGCACGGTCTGGTTGATCTCGACCGCGTAGGGGGGGAGGGAGAGGGCCTGGTTGAGGTAGTACGCGGCGCGCGGGAAGTCCTCGTCCTCCAGGAACCACCGCCCCAGCAGCCAGGCGCAGACCGGGTCGCGGGGGTCGAGGGTGTGGGCCGCCAGGCCCAGCCGGTAGGCCCCCAGCCGGTCGCCCCGATCCCGGCGCTGGCGGGCCTCGGCCAGGGCCCTCGCCCGCCCGCCGTCCTCCTCGTCCAGCTCGGCGTCCAGGCCCAGAGCCGTGTTCGCCGCCCCCATGGCGTCGGCGGCGTCGTCCAGGAGCTGCCAGGTCGCCGCGAGGTCCATCAGCACCGGGACCTGATCCCCGCCCGCCGCCATCGCCCGCACCGCGGTGTCCCGGGCCTCGCCGGGGTCGTCGCCCCAGGCCTGGGCGAAGGCGAGGCGCGCCAGGTGGCGGGGATCCCCCCCGGCGGCGGCGCGGGACAGCCAGCCGGCGGCGGCGTCCGCCCGGCCTCGGCTCAGCTCGATCTCCCCCATGACCGCGTAGGCCGCCGGGGAGGGCTCCCGCTCCAGCTCCGCGCGGATGGTCTTGAGGGCGTCGTCGGTCTCCCCGAGGGCCAGCAGGGCCTCGGCGAGCACCAGGGCGCTGCCGGGCACCTCGGCGTAGTGGGCCACCCGCGCCGGCCCGATCGCCAGTTCGGGTTCCCCCACGGCGATCCGGGCGCGGGCCACCCGGAGCTGGATCTCGGGGTCCTTGGGGTCGAGCTCGAGGGCGCGCTCGTAGGCCCGGACGGCGGCGTCGGGGTAGCCCCGGGTCATGTAGTCGTCCCCGGCACGCACCTGCTTGCGCGCCCCGCCGCAGGCCATCAGCAGGGCGAGGGTGAACAGCAGGGGTCGGGGGTTCGGCATGTCGCCCTCCTGGCAGCGCGCCCGGGAGAGCATACCGCGACCTTCCGCCGGGGAATCTCTACCCGCCGATGACCCAGTACGGCGAGCCGGCGAGCTGGGCCTTGATCTGAGGGATCTCAGAGGGATGCAGCTCGAAGGTCTCCGGCTGACGGGTCATGGGGTTGAGCTGGGTGGCGAACCAGCGCTTGCCGTCCTTGGTGCGGTGCAGCGCGAGGCCCCGAGGGTCCTGATAGACCAGATCGAGGTCTGCGGCGGTCAGGCGGCGGTTGGGGTCGGGCTCGGGCTCGGGTTCGGGCTCGGGTTCGGGCTCCGGCTCGGGGGCCGCGGCCTGGGGCTTGGGGGGCTCGGTGGCCTCCAGGACCTCCTCCAGCTCCCACTGCACCTCCAGGATCTCCCCCCGGGCCGCCGAGGCGATGTGGTCCCGGACGTCCGTGCCCTGGGGGCCCCGGCAGAGGGCCTCCAGCTCGGCCTTGATGGTGTCCCGCTCGTCCATGTCCGCCGCGCGCATGCGCTTGATGAGGGCGTCGACCTGCTCCACGGTGGGTACCTCCTTGGTGCGGCTCTCTAACCTGCCGCGCGGATCGGAAAAATCGGGATGCGGATGAAAAACCGTTTCACCCGCCGCGGGGCCGTGGGTCCAAGGGGGCGAAAGCGAAACACAACCGCGACCCTACGGAGGCCACGATGACCCGCAGCAGCGCCAGCACCCTCGCCCTCACCATGACCCTCGGCCTCGGCCTGGTGGCCTGTGTTCCCCAGGACGCCGGACTCAGCTCCGTGCTCCCGGATGACCGCATCCTCATCAACCTGCCCACTGACTCGGCCAGCGCCAAGGACCTCTCCGACGAGCAGTGGTCGCCGGCCTACCTGTTCACCGCGAAGGTGACCGACGACGTCAACAGTCTGATCGGCGGCGTGCTCGTGCTGGTCGACGTGATCACCGACCTCCCCCCCAGCTACGTCGACGGCGACACCAACCACGCGCTGTGGGGCCCCTACGCGGACGCCCTCGACCCGGTCGAGACCTCGCTCTTCGTGCAGCATGACGTCGAGGCCGACACCTACACCTGGGCCTTCGTGCAGCGCCCCAAGAACAACCCCGAGGCCGAGCAGGTCACCGTGATCGCCGGTGAGGTCGACGCGGGCGCCACCGAGGAGGTCAGCGCCGGCCGCTTCGCCATCGACTTCACCGCGATGCACGAGCTGGACCCCAACCAGACCGCCACCGGCGTCTTCTACAGCGAGTACGACATCGGCGAGGACGGCGTCGCCGCCACCGCCGCCTTCGAGGCCTTCGCCGACGGCGACGAGGACATCGACGCGCTCTACGCCTACGACCAGCGCTTCGGCGGCGAGGGCTCGATGGACCTGGGCTGGCTGGCCGACGCCACCGGCAACGGCGAGGAGGAGCTGCACGTCGTGCGGTCCCGCTGGCTGGCCGACGGCCAGGGCCGCGCCGACATCATCCTCACCCAGGGTCAGCTCGGCGACGAGGCCGCCACCGCCTCGGAGTGCTGGAACGACCAGTTCGCCCCGGTCTATCGCGTGCACGACTGGCTGGGCGTCGAGGAGGGCGAGGTCGCCGAGTGCGCCTTCGCCGAGCCGGAGTACAACGAGGAGGGCTGAGCCCGAGACCTCCAGCGAGGCCCGCGTGTCCCCGGACGCGCGGGCCTTGACCTTTGCTTCACAGACCCCGCTGACCCTCGGCTATCGGTACACCCCCCGGCCTCTCCAGCCCCGGAGGTGAGATGATGACGAGAGCGGTGTGGCTCCTCGCGGCGACCCTTATGGTCGCGTGCGGTGACAAGGATGGCGACGACAGCGGGACGGACGACAGCGCGTCGGTCGCCGAGGATCTCGATGGCGACGGCGTCACGGAAGCCGACGGTGACTGCGACGACGCCGACGCGGCGGTGTACCCCGGCAACACGGAGGTCCCCTACGACGGCCTCGACAACGACTGCGACGCGGCGACGCCGGACGACGACCTGGACGGCGACGGCTACGTCCAGGCCCAGGACTGCGACGACGCCGACGGGACGGTGAACCCCGGCGCCAACGAGGTCTGCGACGGGGTCGACAACAACTGCGACGGCGCCGCCGACGAGGGCGTGACCGCCACCTTCTACGGGGACAGCGACGGCGACGGCTATGGCGCCGACGACGTCACCGCCGAGGGCTGCGCGGCCCCAACCGGCTACGTGGACCGCGGCGGGGACTGCGACGACAGCGACGCCGCCTACAACCCGGGCGCCTCGGAGTCCGACTGCGACGACCCCGCGGACTACAACTGCGACGGCAGCGTGGGCGGCGGGGACAACGACGGGGACGGCTGGACCGCCTGCGAGGAGTGCCGGGACAACGACGCCAGCGCCTACCCCGGCGCCCCGGAGACCTGCGACAACGTCGACGACGACTGCGACGGCGACGTGGACGAGGGCGTGCTGACCACGTTCTACCTCGACCGGGACGGCGACGGCTACGGCGACGCCAGCCGGGTGCGCGAGGAGTGCACCGCCCCCACCAGCTACGTCGACAACCCCGACGACTGCGACGACAGCGAGAGCGCGGTCAACCCGGGGGCCGCGGATGACACCTACGACGGCGTGGACAACGACTGCGACGGCGTGGTCGACGACGACGTGCCGGTCTACTCCCACGCCAACGACGTCCAGGTGATCTGGGACCGCTACTGCAACGGCTGCCACGTCAACTGGCGCACCCAGCCCGAGGGCGGCCTCGACCTGACCGACGGCTACGCCGAGATGGTCAGCCAGGCCTCGGGTGATGTCCCCTCGATGGACCTTGTGTCGCCGGGGGACACCGCCCGCAGCTACCTCTGGCACAAGCTGAGCAACACGCAGAGCAGCGTCGGCGGGTCGGGCGACCCGATGCCGCCGCCCCGGAGCACCCAGCTCGGCTCGGCGGAGCTGGCGGTGATCGAGGGGTGGATCCAGGGCGGGGCGCAGCCGTAGGGGCAGGGTCGACGGGGCGCGGGCCTCGGCGGGGCGGTCGTGGGTGCGATAACAAGGGAACGCTCTCGATCCCCGGAGGTTCCCGTGTCCACGCCGCTCGCCATCCCCCCGCAGGGCCTCGCCGTCGCCGTGCGCCAGAACGCCGCCTCCCCCAGCGGCGTGGGGATCGTGGCCGTGAAGCGCAACAACCTCAACCCGCGCCTCACCCTGTTCCCCGATCGCCTCGTCTACAACATCCTGGCGGACAACGAGCTGCGCCTCGACCAGCTCGACGCCGTCGACGTCCTGCGGGCGCTCGGTGGCTACGCCGTGCGCGTCCGAGCGCGCGACGCCACCTTCGACTACACCGGCATCGTGGCCAGCGCCACGGAGCTGAAGAAGCTGTTGGACCACCTCGACGGGCGGGCGCCGCTCACCGAGCGCGCGCAGCAGTTCCGGGTCGACGGCGCCCTCCCCCCGGCGGTGCGCACGCCTCTGCAGAAGGCCGGCCTCGCCATGGTGGTCACCGGCGCCTTCAACTTCCTGTTCATGGGCACCTTCGTCATGGCTGTGCTGGGCGGCGGGGCGTTCGCCCTGAGCGGCTCGGAGCTGGGCTGGCTCTGCGGCGCGCCGGGGCTCCTGCTCTGGCCCCTGGGGCTGGCCGAGATCGTCGCGGGCGTCCTGGGTCTCCGGGGCTCCGGCGGCGCGCTGAGGGTCATGTCACGCGCGCAGCTCCTGGGGGTGCTGGGCCTGTCCGCGCCTTCGGTGGTCTGCAGCTTCTACGCGCGGCGCATGCTGGCGCTCGCGCAGAGCGACCCGGCGGCGCTCGAGGTGGGGTGAGGATCTTCACATCGCCCACCGGATGATCATCCACAAAGCGGCTGATTCAGAGACAATTCAACTCATCGACTTGCAAGATCATTCCAAACGACGCATAACCATGCGACGTGAGGAACCTGATGCTCCAGCTCCGCAAGCCGACGATCGCTGATGTCTCCGACATGCTCACCCTGATGGCGCCCGAGGTGCGCGCCGAGGCCCTGCTGCCCCGCAGCCGCCGCGCCGTCATCGAGCGCCTGCGCGACTACGTCGTCGCCGAGGACCACGACGGCCTCGTCGGCCTGGCCTCGCTCTCCCTGATCTCCGATGAGCTGGCCGAGCTGGGCGCGCTGGTGAGCCCCGCGCCCTCGCTGACCGAGGCCCTCATCGCCGCGCTGTTCGAGGAGGCCCGGGACCTGGGGGTGCGCCGCGCCTTCGTGCTCGCCCCCGACCCCGCGCCCTTCGAAGCCCTGGGGTTTGCGCAGGTCGCGCTCGACCAGCTCGCCGAGAAGCGCGACCGCCAGTGCCTGCGCTGCCCCCGCCTCCCGCGCTGCCGTCAGATCGCCCTCATCCAGGAGATCCCGCCGGTGCAGGCTGCACGATCCGTGGCCGCCTGAGCCTGGATCGGTGACGGCGCGCTGACGTCTCTTGGGGGCGGTCCCGGGAACCGGTTACGCTGTAGAGCCCCCGGAGGCGCAGCACGCGCGTGATAGCTGGCGTCGAAGTCCCCGATCTGATCGACGGCCGGTATGAGGTCGAGGCGGTGCTCGGTCACGGCGGCATGGGGCTGGTGTTCCAGGTCCGCGATCAGCTCGAAGGGCGGCGGGTCGCGCTGAAGGTGCTGGACATTCCTGGCGGCGTAAGTGAGAGAAATCTCCTGCATTTTCAGCAGGAGTTCACCGCGCTGCGCCGCCTTCGGCACCCCAACGTGCCCCAGGTCTTCGACTTCGGGCAGCTCTCCGGCGGGCAGCCCTACTTCACGATGGAGCTGGTCGAGGGTCAGGACCTCAGCCGCCTGCTCCCCCTCGCGCCGGCCCTCTACTACGAGATCTTCATCCAGCTCGCCCAGGCGCTGGCCTTCGTCCACTCCCGGCGGGTCGTGCACCGGGACATCAAGGCGTCCAACGTCCGGGTGCAGTTCGACGAGGACGGCGGGCTGGAGCGGGTCATCCTGCTCGACTTCGGGCTGGTCAGCCCCTTCGACACCGGCGGCACGCGGATCTCCGGGACCCTGAGCCACCTGCCCCCCGAGGCGTTCCACGGCGGGGCGCGGGGGGTGCGCTCCGACCTCTACTCCCTGGGCGTGCTGATGTTCCAGGGGCTGACGGGCTTCCTGCCGCGGCAGACCGGAGCCCGGGGCGCGGCGCTCACCCGCACCTCCTCGACCCTGGTGGACCTCACCCCCATCCAGGGGCACCCCGCGCCCATGGTGCGCCTCATCCGCAGCCTGCTCGCCGCGTCGCCGGCCCTGCGGCCGGGCTCGGCGGACGCGGTGGTCGAGGTGCTCGCGGCGCTCTCCGGGGCCCGCGCGGTGGACCTGAGCGAGGAGCAGAAGCGCTCGTATCTGGCCACCCCGGCCCTGGTGGGGCGCACCATCGCCGTGCGGCAGCTCCGCGAGGCCGAGCGCCGGGCGCGGGAGGGGCACCTCGAGGTCGTGCTGCTCAGCGGGGTCGCGGGGGAGGGCAAGTCCCGCCTGCTCGACGAGATCATCCTCGACGCCCAGGTGGGCGGGGCGCGGGTGCTGCGGGCGGCCTGCCCCCCGGACACCCGGGTGCCCTTCGGCCCGGTGATGGAGGCCCTCGCCCCGCTGATGCACGGCAGCGTCGCCCGGGAGGACCCGGTCCTTCAAGAGATCGCGCCGCTGCTCGTGCGGGTCAGCGAGCGCCTGCGCCGCCTGCTCCCCGACGTCCAGCCGGCGGCGCCCCTGGACGACCGCGACGCCGAGGTCGTCCGCATCCTCGACGCCCTGGAGCGCTGGCTGCTCAGCGCCTGCGCCGACAACCTGCTCGTGCTCTTCCTCGACGACCTGCAGTGGGCGGACGGCCACACCGCCGACTTCATCGACCGGGCGCTGAGCCGGCGCGGGCACTCCCACGCCCTGCTCCTGCTCACCGCGCTGCGCTCCAACGAGCTGGACGACGCCCCCCAGGTCCGCCGCCTGCTGATCGAGCACCCCGAGACCGAGCTGCACCTGGGGCCCTTCGACGCCTACGGGGTGCGCGAGCTGATCCGCAAGCAGTTCGCCGTGGAGGAGCCCCCCGACGGGCTGGTGGAGGTGCTGCTGCGCGAGACCGGCGGCAACCCGTACTTCCTGCACGAGATGCTCCACTACCTCGTCGACGACGGGCAGATCCGCTACCGCCGCGGCCAGTGGCGGCTGCCCGTGCGTGCGGACGACCTCCGGCTGCCGGCGGGCCTCACCGACCTCGTCTCCGCGCGGCTGGCCCGCTGCACCCCCGAGGCCCGCGCGGTGGCCGACGTGCTCGCCCTGGCCGGCCGCCGGGTGGAGGCGATCCTCGTCAGCCGGGTGCTGGGGGACGACCAGGACGTCAACGAGTCCCTGCGCGACCTCATCGACCAGGACATCGCCGGCCGCACCGACCAGGGCGTCGCGCTGCGCCAGGCCTTCCTGGTCGAGCGCCTGCGCGAGGCGCTGCCCCCCCAGCGCGCCGCCGAGCTGCACGCCCGCATCGCCGAGGCCATGACCGAGCTGCGCCTGGACGCCCCCGGGGCCTACGCAGAGGCCGAGATCGGCCGCCACTTCCAGCTCGCCGGGCAGGTGGACCGGGCGCTGCCCCTGCTGCTCTCCGCCGGGCAGCAGGCCTTCGACCTCCAGGCCCAGGAGGAGGCCCTCCAGCTCCTGGCCTGGGCCGCCGAGATCCTGCGAAAGAAGCCCTATGTGCCGGGCGGGCAGCTCGATCAGGTCGAGGACCGCCTGCTGCGGCTCCAGTTCTACCTGGACCCCGCCCGCTGCATCTCGATGGCCGACCGCCTGGTCGCCCGCATGGGGGCGGAGGGCTGGCTGGCCCGCATCCCCCGGCTGAGGCGCTTCCTGGGGCCGGTGGCGGTGCTCCTCGGCATCGCGGCCAGCCGCTTCATCATCGGCCGCCGGGTGGACGGCTTCGACCTGGCCGCGATGAAGAGCTTCTACTCGATGTACTTCGTGGCCTGGGGCCTCAAGGCCGTCGCGGTGGGGTGGACCGGGCGCTTCGCGGAGTGCGAGCAGCTCTCCGAGCAGGAGATCCTCCCCCTGGTGCCCCGCCGCAGCTCGGCGATCGGCGCGATCTGCGACGCCAGCCTGTGCGTGGTGCTGCCGGTCCAGGGCCGCACCCAGGAGATGGAGCAGCGCCTGGAGCGGGCCCGCAGCATCCTGGAGGGGCCCCAGGGCAAGGAGCTGGACCCCTACGACCTCCACATCAGCCTGTGGGGCGCGGTCTACATCGCCCTGGCCACCCACCACGCCATGCGCGGCCTGCCCACCGCCCTCGATCGCATCCGCCCGCCGCCGGGCCAGGAGCCGGAGTTCTCGACCCTGAACATCGAGGCCACCAAGATGATGGCCATCTCGATCTTCCACGGGCAGCGCGGCGAGCTGGCCCAGCTCGAGCAGGAGCTGCGCCGCTACCGGCAGATCCGCGTCACCCTGCGGCCCCAGAGCGTCGAGGCCATCAACCGGGGCCTGGCCTGGGCCTGCATCGAGGCGGGGCACTTCGACCGGGCGCGCGCGGTCATCGACACCATGCACCACATGGGCGGCTTCTCCGAGGCCCAGTCGGCCGTGCTGCGGGCCCGGTGCCCGGGGGACATGGCGCAGCGCCTGGCCCTGACCGCGAAGTGCCGGGAGATCTGCAGCGGGACCGCCATCCGCGCGCCGCTCATGGTCCAGATCGCCGACTGGGTCGAGGCCGGCCTGCGCATCGAGCGGGGCGAGTTCGTGCACGCCGCCCGCTGCGCCCGCGCGGCCATCACCTCCAGCCAGGACCCCGAGCACCGCAACGAGTACAACGAGATGGTCGCCACGGGGCTTCTGGCGCAGGCGGAGCTGGGGCAGGGCCGGGTCGAGGACGCCCGCCGGCTGGCCCAGGAGTGCCTGGACATGGCCCGGCGCTACCGCAACCCCATCCGCATCGGGATCGCCCGCATGATCCTGGCCCAGGTGTTCGCGGCCGAGGACAACCCCGACGCCGAGGAGCTGCTGCGCGAGGCCATCCGCCAGTTCGAGCGGCTGGGCAACACCTTCATGGTGCGCCAGGCCCTGTCCCTGCGCAGCGCCCTGGGCTTCGGCAGCAACGGCGCCGACGGCTGGTCCCACGCCGTCGACCCCCACCACCTCAGCTTCGACCAGGTCTCCCAGCTCACCTGGTCCGTCGAGCTGGCCGACGTGGTCGAGGGTGCGCTCCAGGTCCTGGGGCGCTCGGTGCCCAGCAGCGACCGCTGGGTGGTCGTCTTCGAGACGATCGACTCCCCCGAGCTGACCATGGGCCAGGACGCCGAGGACACGCCCCAGCACGTCGAGCCTCCCGCCGACCTGATGGCCCAGCTCCGCCGCATGGACCGGGTCGAGGACCGGGCGGTGGACATGGCGGACTACGGCGTGTGGGTCTACCCCCTGGTGCGCCCCCCGGCCCCGGGCGGGGTCGCCAGCGGGCAGGTCTTCGGGGTGGTGCTGGTGCGCCCCAGCGCTGACTCCCCGATCACCGACACCTACCTGCGGGAGCTGTGGCCCCAGGTGCGCATGCTGTCGGGCTTCCTGGCCAACGCCCTGGAGCACGCCCGGCTCGCCCAGCGCGAGTACCGCCTCTCGATGCTGACCCAGCTCGGCCAGCTCCTGGCTTCGGTCCGGTCCACCGAGGAGCTGCTTGCCCTGGTGCTCGACCGCATGCTGGACGTCACCGGGGCTGACCGCGCCGCGATGCTCCTGCTGGACGACCGCAGCGGGGAGCTGCGCCTGGAGCACGCCCGTGACCTGGAGCGTCACAGTCTGCCCACCCGGGGCGTGCTGCTCTCCGAGGACGTGCTGGAGCGCGCCCTGGACGCTCAGGGGCCCGTCCGCGCCAAGGGCGAGGCGCCAGCGCTGACCCGGGTCGGGGACGTCCCGTGCGAGGTCATCGCCGTCCCGCTGCGCTCCTTGCTGCGCGAGCTGGAGGGCCATCCCATGGAGGTCCAGCGCCGCCAGGAGCAGATCATGGCCCTCTCGGTGCCGGAGCTGACGACCATTGCCCAGAGCGACGGCGGCGGCACCGTCGTCGGGCTGGTCTACCTGGAGATCGACGAGCGCCCCGACTACACCGCGCCCCTCGACGAGCCGCTGCTGACGTTGCTCGCAGGGCAGGCGGGCTTCGCCATCGACGTCGCCCGCCTCGACCGCCAGCTCGTCGAGGAGGTCCGCCAGCAGGAGGCCCTCAAGAGCCAGCGCCGCCAGCTCGAGCGCTACCTGTCCAAGGACGTCGCCCAGGCCATCATCGCGGACCCCCAACTGGTCTCCCTGGGGGCCCGCAAGGCCGTCGTCACGATGGTGTTCACCGACGTGCGGGGCTTCTCGGCCTGGTCCTCCAACCTGCCCTCCCAGGTGGTGGTCGACACCCTCAACCAGGTGTTCTCGCTGGTCACCCCCATCATCTTCAAGCACGGGGGTACTCTGGATAAGTATCTTGGTGATGGGTTGATGGCCATCTTTGGGGCCCCGGTGGAGCGGCCCGACCACGCGATCCAGGCCGTGCAGGCCGCCCGGGAGATCCAGGAGGCCATCTCGTCCTGGCTCCAGGGGCAGCGGGACCTGGGGCGGCGGGTGCCAGGCACGGGCATCGGCATCCACACCGGCGAGGTCTCGGTGGGCAACATCGGCTCCGAGGAGCGCATGGAGTACACCGCCGTCGGCGACGTCGTGAACGTCGCGTCCCGCATCTGCGACCTCGCCGGCCCGGGGCAGGTGCTCATCTCGCGGGAGACGGTGTCGGCGCTGCCGCTGGCGGCGTTTGAGCTGCGCCGCCTGGAGCCGGTGCTGGTCAAGGGGCGCGACGAGGCGATTCAGTTGTTTGAGGTCTGCTGACCCTCCCATGCAGATCCCCCGCCCCATCATCGAAGAGGTCCGCGAGCGCACCGACATCGTCGAGGTGATCGGCCGCTTCGTGACCCTGCGGGCGCGCGGCAACAGCCACGTCGGGCTCTGCCCCTTCCACCAGGAGAAGACCCCCAGCTTCCACGTCATCCGCAGCAAGCAGATCTTCCACTGCTTCGGCTGCGGCGAGGGGGGCGACGTCTTCAAGTTCCTGGAGAAGGTCCAGGGCCTCTCCTTCATCGAGGCCCTCAAGGAGCTGGCCGGCCCCGCCGGGGTCACCATCGAGGAGCGGGAGCTGAGCCAGGACGAGCGCACCCGCCTGCGTCGCCGCGCGTCGCTGCACGACGCCTGCGAGGCCGCCGCCGCCTGGTTCCACAACACCCTGCTCACCCGCCCCGAGGCTGCGACCGCCCGGGACTACCTGCGGGACCGCGGCGTCACCCTGGAGACCGTCGAGCGCTTCCGCCTGGGCTTCGCGCCGGGGCGCTGGACGGGCCTGCTCGACCACCTGCACCGCGAGGGCATCTCCCCCGAGCTGGCCATCCGGGCGGGGCTGGCGAAGCGCAACGAGGCCCGGGGCTCCACCTACGACCTGTTCCGCGACCGCGTCATCGTGCCGATCTGCGACCGCCGGGACCGCCCCATCGCCTTCGGGGGGCGCATCCTGGAGGGCGAGGGCCCCAAGTACATCAACTCCCCCGAGACCGAGGTCTACGACAAGTCCAGCACCCTGTTCGGGCTGGGCCAGGCCCGCCCGGCCATCCAGCGGCGCGACCGGGTCATCGTGGTGGAGGGCTACTTCGACGTCATCTCCCTGGTGCAGGCCGGCTTCCCCGAGACCGTCGCCGCCTGCGGCACCGCCCTGACCGAGCGCCACCTGGAGCAGCTCCGGCGCCTCACCTCCACCGTCATCGCCCTGTTCGACGGCGACGAGGCCGGCCTCCGGGCCGCCGAGAAGTCGCTGCCGCTGTTCCTGGCGGCCGGGCTGGAGCCGCGGCACCTGGAGCTGCCCGGCGGGCAGGACCCCGACGACTTCGTGCGGGCCGAGGGCCCCGAGGCCTTCGAGGCCCGCCTCGCCGTGGCCCGCCCCCTCGCCGAGCTGGTCGTGGAGCGGGTGGCGAAGCGCCACGGCAAGACCCCCGGCGGCCGGCAGCGCGCGTCCGAGGAGCTGATCCCGCTGCTGCGCCAGATGCCGCAGGTCATGCGGGCGGACATGCTGCGCCGCACCGCAGACGTGGTGGGCGTGCGGGAGGGCGTGCTGCGGGAGATGCTCGGCAGGGGCCGGGAGGCTGCGCCGCCCCCCCGCGCCGGGGCCCGGGGGGCGCGCTGGGTGGGCAACGCCGAGCTGAACCGCCTGCTGTGGCTGCTCCTCCACCTGCCCGAGCAGACCGCCCCCCTCATCGCCGGCATCACCGACCCGTCCATCGTCACCGAGCGCGCGGACGTCGGGCGGGTCATCCTGCGCCTGCTGGAGGGCCGCCCGCTGCCCGCTCTGCTCGATGAGATCGACGATCCCGACGTCGAGCGGGTCCTCCGCCACGTCGCCGCCCAGGAGGGCTTCTGCGAGCCCGAGCAGGCCGAGGCCATGACCCGCCAGATCCTGGCCCGGCTGGAGCGCCGCGCGCTGGAGGGCCGCCTCTCGGCGCTCCGGCAGCGCATCAAGGACCAGGAGCGCGTCGGCACCCCCGAGTCCCTGCGCGCCCTGCTGGCCGAGCAGGCGCAGCTCCAGAAGCGGGTCCACGCCCTGATGCCGCTGGTTCGCGCCTCGGTGTGACAGCGGACGTGACACGATCGGGGTAGCCCGACCGCGAAGGCAGGATGGAGCGATCACAAACCCTGTCTGCGGATCCGGATTCTGTCCGAGGGCGGCGCATCGGACCTCTGATCGCCCTGAAATGCCTCCCGCGGTCGGATTTTCTCCTTGCGGGCCCTCCGTGGACGGGCAAAGGTATCTTGCTCTGTGAGCTGAGAGGCAGCCGATTCTCGCGCATCGCGAACACCTCCCAACTGCCGCCTATCGTCGGATCCCGACGGTCGGTTCCAGCCCGAGGCGCCGCTCCGGCCCCCTCGCCGCTGACCGTCGACCCGCAGACCGCGCAGGGGTCGCACCCGCGCGTACATCCAAGAGGACTGGATGCTGAAGGACAAGGACCTCAAAGAGATCCAGGCGCTCATCAACATGGGCAAGAAGCGTGGGTACGTCACCTACGAGGAGATGAACAACATCCTCCCCACGCACCTGATCCAGTCCGACCAGCTGGACTCGGTGATGATCATGTTCTCGAACATGGACATCGAGGTGGTCAACCAGGTCAAGAAGCGCGCCGAGGCCGCCAAGCGCGGCATGGCCCCCGACGCCGCCGGCCAGCCCCAGCCCGCCGGGCGCTCCAACGACCCCGTCCGCATGTACCTCCGCAAGATGGGCCGGGTCTCCCTGCTCTCCCGCGAGGGTGAGATCGAGATCGCCAAGCGCATCGAGGACGGCGAGACCGAGGCCCGCCGCCTGATCCTCACCTCCCCCGTGGCGATCATGGGGATCTCCGAGATGATCGAGGAGGAGATGATCCGCCTCGAGAAGGCCGCCCGCAACGGCAAGAAGCCCAAGGGCAACGAGACCGCGCGGCTCGAGCGCCTCCACCACCCATGGAGCTGGGGCTGCTCTACGACGCCCGCCACGCGGACCTCCGCCACGACTTCCGCCGGGCCAAGTCCAAGCGCCGCCGCCGCATGCACCGGGTGCGCCTGGAGGCCTGCGAGGACGCGCTCGCTGGTCCTCATGGAGACCCTGGGCATCAGCAAGCTGCACGTGCAGCGCTGGAGCCGCCGCATCCGTGAGGCCTGGTCCGAGGTGTCCCGGCATCAGTCCGAGATCGCCAAGGTGGCCCGCGAGGCCCGCGTCCCCGTGCGCGACCTGCGCCGCATCATCCGCAAGGTGCGCCGCACCCCGGAGGCCGGCGGCCACCTCATCGTCGAGGAGACCGGCATCCCCGAGGAGCGCTGGAAGGACTTCGACTCCCGCGTGCGCCGCGAGCTGCGCAAGATCCGCAAGCTCGAGCAGTCCGTGTTCATGGACCGCGACCGCCTTCGCCCCATCGCCATCGAGCTCAAGAAGGCCGAGGCCAAGGCCGAGCAGGCCAAGTGCGAGCTGGTCGAGGCCAACCTGCGCCTCGTGGTCTCCATCGCCAAGAAGTACACGAACCGCGGCCTGCAGTTCCTGGACCTCATCCAGGAGGGCAACATCGGCCTGATGAAGGCGGTCGAGAAGTTCGAGTACCGGCGCGGCTACAAGTTCTCCACCTACGCCACCTGGTGGATCCGCCAGGCCATCACCCGCGCCATCGCCGACCAGGCCCGGACCATCCGCATCCCGGTCCACATGATCGAGACGATCAACAAGCTCGTGCGCACCAGCCGCTACCTCACCCAGGAGATCGGCCGGGAGCCCACCCCCGAGGAGATCGCCGAGAAGATGGAGATGCCGGTCGACAAGGTCCGGCGCATCCTCAAGATCGCCAAGGAGCCCATCAGCCTGGAGACCCCGATCGGCGAAGAGGACGACTCCCACCTCGGCGACTTCATCGAGGACAAGAACATCCCCAACCCCTCGGACAGCCTGATCAACCACAACCTCTCCGAGCAGACCCGCAAGGTCCTCGCCACGCTCACCCCCCGCGAGGAGCGGGTGCTGCGCATGCGGTTCGGCATCGGCGAGCGCTCCGACCACACCCTCGAGGAGGTCGGCCAGGACTTCGAGGTCACACGGGAGCGCATCCGCCAGATAGAGGCCAAGGCGCTCCGCAAGCTCAGGCACCCCAGCCGCTCGAAGCGGCTGCGCAGCTTCATCGAGGGCTGACCCGCCCCCGACGTTCAGGAAGGCGAAGCCGGGCCTATAGCTCAACGGTCAGAGCATCCGGCTCATACCCGGCTGGTTCCAGGTTCGAATCCTGGTGGGCCCACCTTCACCGCTTCGGGGGATTGCTGTGACCGATCCGCTGCACCGCACCCACCGCGAGGCTCTGCGCGCCGCCTTCAAGACCCTCCAGGCGCTGGGCCTCCCTGCGCTGGCCAACCGGGGCCAGACGCAGAGCGCCGGCTGGGAGGACCTCGCCGAGGCGTCCGCCCGCATGGGCCTGAGCGAGACGCAAGGCGTGTTCTGGCACCGCCAGTCGAACAGCGCGTTCGGCGAGGACGGCGTCCTGCTCAGCACGCTTTGGCTGCACTGGAAGGGGGACCTCGACATCCTCTGCGGCGCATTGGAAGAGGAGGGCCTCGACGTGGTCCGGCCCGGGAGCGAGGATCACGCCATCGAGGTCAAGCCGACCCCGCTGCCAGGCACGGAGGACCTGGGACCGCCCCCGCTGGCGCGGGCGTACCCCGCGCACATCGCCGCGATCCGGGCGGCCCCCCGAGACCGCGCCCCCCGAGAGGTCCTGCTGGAGGCGATGCAGGCGGCGAACGACCCCCGCGCCGCCTTCCTGGAGCTGCAGATGCTCTATCAGACCAGGGGCAAGCTCACGAAGAAGCAGGGCAAGGTGCTCTACGACGCCCACCGGCGCCACGAGAGGGACTTCGCGGGGGCCTTGATGCCCTACCTCGCCGGCCACACCAACTACTGCTACGAGCGGGTCACCCCGCTGTCCGCCTACGCCCGGCCCGACTTCGACTCGAAGTTCCGCGACGGCTTCGTCTACAGCCTCACCCTGTCCCGGTTCAACGCCGACGAGGACTTCTCCGCGCCGGAGTGGGCCACCGTCACCGAGCTGCGCGTCTTCGGCGGCGGGCCCTGGGACGCCCTGATGGCCACCGACATCCCGGCGCGGCTGGAGGCTCTGGGGCTGCCCGGCGGCGTCGCGTTCACGCCGGAGGACGCCGCGCGCTTCCCCAACGTCACCACCCTGGAGCTGGCCGAGGCCGAGCAGGCCCCGATGGCGGCGTGGTTCCCCAGGCTTCAGGCGGTGCGTTTCTTCTCCGCCGACGCCCCTCACGGGCCCATGCTGGAGGCGCTGCCCGCGCACATCGACCGCGTCCCGGTGGGGGGGGAGCTGATCTACCACCGCGTCGACGACCGCTGGTCCCTCGCGCGGACGACGCGCCGCTTCCCGTCATGGGGCCTGCACCATCGGCGTCTGCCCGAGGTCGTCGCCCGGCTCGCCGATGGCCTGGAACGGGTCGAGATCGGGCTCACCGATCTCCGCGATCTCGACGGGAACATCGCCCTGCTGCAGGACGCCCTCGCCAGCAGCCGCCCGGAGCTGGCGGTGAACGTGCGAGTGTACGACGCCCGGGACCACCTCCGCGAGGCCATCACCGCGGGCACCTCGGCGGCTGCGGCGGTCAAGGAGGCCCAGGCGCACTTCTCCATGAGCGAGCTGAGCGCCGCCCTCCACCAGCTCAGGTCCGACCCGCCGCCCCCGACCAGCTACAACGAGCTGCAGAAGCTCTACGTGCGCACCATCGGCCCGTCGATCGACGACTGAGCGGCCCGACGCCGCGCGCCGGCCTCAGCGTCCTCCCTCCTGGAGGGGCTCTGCACCCCCCGCGTCCCGACGGTCCCGCCCCGGGCCCATCGCGCCGCCGGCCAGCGGCCAGCCGGCGAAGGGCTCCCGGGCGAGCTGCAGCACGTCCCGCTCCACCAGCACCTCCAGCTCCCCGGGGCCGAGCCCCTCGGCCCGCCGCCGCCGCTCGATGCGGGCCCGGTGGAAGGCTTGGATACCCTCGTCGAACGGGAGGTTCGCGGTGTCTGCGAAGCGCACGGCGCCGTCCGCGTCCCGGGCCGTCATGACCTCGCCCCGGTTGTAGACGCTCGGCGCGAAGGGGATGTCCAGCAGGCCCTGTTCGAAGGCGCGGACCACGCCCACGGCCACGTCGCCGCCCCCCGCGCGGAGGGTGGCGTCGACGATGGCGAGGGTCTGGGCCTCGATCAGGCGCTGCTCCTCCCGGATGAGGCGCTCGTCTGGAGGCGTCGGCGCGCGCAGCCCCTCCTCGACCCCGCCGCGGACCAGACGGAGGCCGTCCAGGTTGTCGGCGACCGAGGGGATGCGGCTCGCCTCGGTCGGGGTCTTGGTGAGCACCCGGGTCGCCCCCGCCAGCGCGGCGGTCGTCGCGGAGGCCCGGATCAGCGCGGCGCCGTGCTCGGGGTCGCCGGGGAAGGCCGCCATGTACTGGTGGAAGATGGTCCCGATGGTGACGTCAGGGAAGCCGGCGCGGCGGAAGGTTCGCGTGGCGACCGGAGAGATGGCGCGGATCGCCGCGATGTCCTGGACGCGGTGGCCCTGCTCCGCGTAGCCGATGCTGACGTGACGGGCGCCTTGCTGGAGCGCGAGCAGCGACTCCAGGATTCCCGTCGCGATCGCCAGGCACGGCGGCACCAGCGTCGCGGTGAGGGTCCCGAAGTACTCCCGGTCCAGGGCGATCCCGAACCGCGCCAGGTAGAGGCCCGTCAGGCGGTCCACGTACTGCCACGCCCGGATCGACTCGGTGAGCGGATAATCCTTGTAGTACGGGATGTTGTAGCAGATCGCCCCGCCCTCGAAGCTCGACACCCCGCCCGCGTAGGAGACCTCGGCCAACAGCCTGGGATCGCGTGTGCTGTGGCGGGTCTGGAGGGGGACGTCGACGGCTCGCGCCACCTGGCGGAGGCCTTCCACGCCGTGGTTGATCACCGGGAAGCCGTTCAGGGTCTCCGCCCCGCTGGCCCGCGCCTGGTCGCGCGCGCGCGCCACGTCGGCGTACCGGTTGTTCCGGGTCAGCGAGTCCACCTGGTAGGACAGCACCCCGGCGCCTGCCGCCTGGAAGGCCAGGAACAGCTCGATCTGCTCGGTCAGGTCCGAGACGCCCGAGCGCGGCTGGATGAGCAGGGGGCGCTCGCCGCGTCGCACCTCGGCCTGACGGCTGACGACGCTGTGGCGCCGGCTCCCCAGGAACTTTGCGTTGTCCTGGAGGTCCGCCGCGCCTCGACCGGTCGACCAGGCCGCCAACACCTCCGCCCGCTCCCGGTGGAAGGCGTCATCCGCGAGACGACCCTCGCCGAAGGCCGCCGACAGGGGACGCGAGGGGCGCCGCAGGGAGACCAGGCCGTCCAACCGGCCGCCCGCCGGTGCCCTCTCCACGAGGTCACCGGCTGCGATCTCCATCACGCGCTCGACGTCGACGAAGCGCACGAAGACCCGATCGAACCCGAGGGCGCGCAGCCTCTGCTCCGCTGCCTCGTCGAACCTGAGCGACGGGGCGCCGCCCAGGTACCAGAGGGCCGCGCCGCCGTGCGCCGCCCGGAGCCCCGCGAGGCTGCCGAGGTAGTGGTGCGCGTGGCCGTCCATGCAGGAGACCATCACCAGGTCGAAGCCCGGCGCGCGCTGTGCGATCTGCTCGATCGGGCACTGGGTCCCCAGGCTGACCACCTGGAAACCGCGGCGTCGCAGCGCCCGCCGCAGGATGGTGAGGCCGACGGAGTGGGAGTCTCCACCGACACCAGCGAGCAGCACGCTGGCGTTGCAGGATGTCATGGCGTCCTTCCTGGACTGCGTGTGTCGTCCCTGACCACCCGGGCCGGCCCCGACGGTCGATGACCGCTGTGGCGAGGCGCCGACCGTAGCACGCGGGCGACCGTCGACGTGTCCAGGACCTGTCCGGTCGTCGGGCGCGGCGGCCGACCCTCGGGGCGCCGCCGGTGTATCCTGTCGGGACCCCCCGGAGGACGCCGTGCACGAACAGGGGCTGAAGCTCGAAGCGCTGTGGAAACAGGATCAAGCCCGCGACGCCCTGCTCGCCGAGGGGGAGGGGCTGCGCGTCCGGGTGGAGCGCACCGCCGCCCAGCTCGAGGAGGCCCGCGCCAAGGCGGCGGCGGCCCGAGAGGCGCTCGACGCCCTCCAGGCCGAGGAGGCCCGACGCTCCAAGCGCATGGCCACCTACGAGAAGCGCCGCGATCAGGCCATCCGGCTCATCGAGGAGGGCCGGGCCCCCGACTTCCGGGTCGCCCAGTCCCAGGCGGAGCAGTGCGCCGCCATCGTCGATGAGGAGGAGACCGCGCTGCTCGACCTCATGGAGCAGATCGACGCGGCCCAGGGCAGCCTGGAGGCCCTCACCAACGGCCAGCAGCTCCTGGAGCTGCGGCACCGGGAGGCCACCGAGGCCCGGGAGGCCCGCGCCCCTGGCCTGGCGGACGCGCTGGCCGGGGCCACCGCCGAGCGTGACGCCGCCCGGGAGGGCATCTTCCGCGAAAACCTGAGCCGGTACGATATCCTGCGGCGCAAGGGCGTGACGCCGTTCGCCGACGTGCGCGGCGACGCCTGCACCGGCTGCCAGGTGGGCATCAACGCCATCGCCCGCTCGGAGCATCGGCGCGGCGTGGCGCTGGTCCACTGCCGCCACTGCGGACGGTTTCTGGGCGAGATCCTGTAAGGTCGGCTTGCCTGAGGGGGACCCTTACGGTAGAAAAACCCCTTGGATGAAGTGGACCTGGTGTTCGCCGGCGTGTCCGTTCTCGGCCACGCGGGAGGAAAGTCCGGGCACCACAGGGCGCGGTGCCGGGTAACGCCCGGTCGCGGTGACGTGGAGGAAAGTGCAACAGAGAGCAGACCGCCAGGAACACCGCCTCCGAGGCTGCCTGCGGCAACCCCCCGATCCCGGGGGCACGGCCACAACGCAGCCCGGCGGAGCGCTCCGGCGCTTCGGGTAAGGTCGAAAGGGTGGAGTAAGAGCCCACCGGCGGCTTCGGCAACGAGGTCGGCCAGGCAAACCCCACCGGGTGCAAGGTCGAATGTGGAGCGGGCGGCCCGTCCGATGCTCCCAGGTAGACTGCTTGAGGCGACCGGGGACGGTCGCCCTAGACGAATGAACACCACCCCCCCGAGGGCGACTGGAGGGGGGCACAGAACCCGGCTTACGGGCCACTTCATCCCCCCACCTCCTCCCCGCGCACGGTCCTTGACGTGCCCCGGCGCGGGCCCTTAGATGCCAAGCAGCCGGAGGCTCCCATGGGTATTGAACACGACGCGCTCGACTACCACTCCACCGGCCGGCCCGGGAAGCTGGAGGTCGTCCCCACCAAGGCGCTCCTGACCCAGCGGGATCTGTCGATGGCCTACACCCCGGGGGTCGCCGAGCCCTGCCGGGAGATCGCCAAGGAGCCCCACAAGGTCTACCGCTACACGGCCAAGGGCAACCTCGTCGCGGTGGTGACCAACGGCACGGCGGTGCTGGGCCTGGGCAACATCGGCCCCGAGGCCGGCAAGCCGGTGATGGAGGGCAAGGCCAACCTCTTCAAGAAGTTCGCCGACATCGACGTCTTCGACATCGAGCTGGACGCCAGGACCCCCGACGAGGTCATCGCGGCGGTCAAGGCGATGGCCCCCACCTTCGGCGGCATCAACCTCGAGGACATCAAGTCCCCCGACTGCTTCTACATCGAGCGGCGCCTCCAGGAAGAGCTGGACATCCCCGTCTTCCACGACGATCAGCACGGCACCGCCATCATCGCGGCCGCCGCGCTGCTCAACGCCGTCGAGGTGGCCGGCAAGTCCATGGACGCCTGCAAGGCGGTCTTCTCCGGCGCGGGCGCGGCGGCCATCGCCACCGCCAACCTCTTCGTCTCCCTGGGCATCCGGCGGGAGAACATCTGGCTGTGCGACTCGCGGGGGCTCATCACCATCGATCGCACCGAGGACGTCTTCCCCGAGAAGATGCTCTACGCCCAGGACTCCGAGCTGAGCTCCCTCTCCCAGGTGATCGAGGGCGCCGACGTCTTCATCGGGCTGTCGGTCGGCGGCGTGCTCACGAAGGAGATGGTCGGCCGCATGGCCGAGAAGCCCATCATCTTCGCGATGGCCAACCCCGACCCGGAGATCCCCTACCCGGACGCCAAGGAAGCCCGCCCGGACGCCATCATCGCGACCGGCCGCTCCGACTTCCCCAACCAGATCAACAACGTGCTGGGCTTCCCCTTCGTGTTCCGGGGGGCGCTGGACTGCCGCGCCCGCCGCATCACCGAGGAGATGAAGCTCGCCGCCGTGCGCAGCCTGGCCGAGCTGGCCCGCGAGGACGTGCCCGACTCGGTGCTGCGGGCCTACAACGTCGACAAGCTCGCCTTCGGGGCCGACTACCTCATCCCCAAGCCCTTCGACCCCCGGGTGCTCACCTGGGTGGCTCCGGCGGTGGCCAGGGCGGCCGCTGAGTCCGGCGTGGCCCGCGAGCCCATCGCCGACCTCCAGGCCTACAGCGACCGCCTGGAGCGGCTCATCGAGCGCAGCAAGGAGTTCCTCCGGCCGCTCATGAACCGCGCCAAGCTCAGCTCCAAGCGCATCGTCTTCCCCGACGGCGCCAACGTGCGGGTCCTGCGCGCCGCCCAGATCCTGGTGGACGAGCGCATCTGCCAGCCGGTGCTCGTCGGAGAGCAGTGGAAGATCCTGGCCCGCGCGGAGCAGGCCAACGTCGACCTGCGCGGCATCGAGATCGTCGAGGTCAGCGCCGGCGAGATGTTCGATCAGCTGGGCGACAAGCTGTGGGCGCTGCGCCAGCGCAAGGGCTTCACCCGGCAGCGCGCCCGCCAGGCCCTGCACGCGCCCACCACCTTCGCCTGCATGATGGTCCGGGAGGGCCTCGCCGACGGGCTGGTGGGTGGCCTGGACACCGCCTATTCCGTCACCCTGCGCCCCGCCCTGCAGACCATCGGCGCGGACCCGGAGGCCGGCACGGTGTCGGGCGTCTACGCCATGCTGTTCAAGAAGCGGCGCCTGTTCTTCGGCGACTGCACCGTGAACGTGGACCCCGACGCCCGTACCCTCGCGGCCATCGCCCGCAACACCGCGAAGGTGGCCGCGTCCATGGGCTACACCCCGCGGGTCGCCCTGCTGTCGTACTCTGACTTCGGCGAGCACAAGGGCTCCCCTGGCGTGGACAAGGTTCGCGAGGCCCTGGCCATCCTCAAGCGCGAGGCCCCCGACCTGCTGGTCGACGGCGAGGTCCAGGCCGACACCGCGGTCAACCCCCGCAAGGCCCGGGAGCTGTTCCCCTTCTCCAAGCTCGCGGGGGACGCGAACGTCCTGGTCTTCCCGGACCTGTCCTCCGGCAACATCGCCTACAAGCTGCTGCGCGAGCTGGGCGGCGCGACGGCCATCGGGCCGCTGCTCGTCGGCCTCAACAAGCCGGTGAACACCCTCGCCATCGGCAGCGACGTCGCCGACATCGTGCACATCGCGGCGCTCACCGTGAACCAGGCCATCGCCGCAGACCCCACCTGAGCGTCCCCCCACACCCACCGACCGACCCAGGAGGCCACCCCGATGGCCCGCACTTACGATCCGCAGGTGGCCAGCGCGCTGGCCACCGGTCAGCCCGCCCCCGAGGACGTTGCGCAGTTCGACAGCGCCGCCGCCTGGCTGGCAGAGGGCACGCCATCCTTGGACACCGTGCCTCTTCCCCTGGCGCTGGCCGCCATCGAGGCCGCCATCCGCGTCCAGGCCGTCGAGCGCCTGCTCGCGCTGGACAGCGCCCCCAAGGCGCTCCGCAAGGCCGCGCGCGCCGGGCTCCACCGCCTCAAGGCCGGCGGCGTGGACGTGCGCCAGCCCGCCCGCCGGGCGGCGTCCTTCACCCTGGGCCGGGAGCAGATCAACGTGCCGCCCCGCGCCTTCCTGACCCCCGCAGACCTGCACGGCTACGCCCAGTTCGTCCTGGGGGTCACCGACGACGAGGGGAGCTGCGTGCTCATGGGCGCGTTCGGCGGCCCGGAGGGCTTCCGCGAGGTGAACCACGGGCACGTCTCTCGCTCCTCCCTGCGCAAGCTCATCGACGAGGTGAACGAGCAGATCCCCCTCATGATCGAGGTCCCGTTCGACGAGGCGCTGCACCACATCCTGCCCTCGGTCGACCGCTACGCCCAGCTTCACGGCGGCGCTCCCCACGACTGGGCCCACTTCAGCGAGCACCTCGACGCGGCCACCCTGGACGCCGCGCGGCTGGTCGATCCGATCGGCGCGCTGCCCGAGACGCCGGACCCGGAGCACCTGGAGTCCACCCTGGCCCTGGCCACCCACCCCTGGTTCTCCTTCTGGCCGGTGACCGAGAGCACCGTCGGTGACGCGCTGGGGGTGCTCTTCGAGGCGGTCGCCGGGCCCGCCCCCGCCGAGTCCGACGACGACGCGGCGGAGCCCTCGCCCGACGCGCCTGGCCAGGAGGAGCGCATGAACGCTGCCCTGGCCGAGCTGGCCGGCCGGGTGCTCGACGACCCCGAGGTGCGCGCCGAGTGGCAGCGCCGGGTCGGCCTCTCTGCCACCCTGGCCCGGGGCGCCGAAGACACCCGCGTGCTCGAGCTGTCCCGGCACCTCATGGCCGCCCTTCGGGGCGACACCGACCCGGCCTCCATCGGCCTGACCCAGGGTGCGCTCCAGAGCCGCCTCGCGTCGATGGCGATGGACTCCCAGGGCCTGGACGCCGAGTAGGCGCCCCCCCGGGGGCTATCCGCCCATCATCTGGGCGAGGGTCGGCACCTCCAGCAGGGTCAGGATGGCCTTGACGATGCCCATCAGGCCCTCGCCCGCGATCAGGCCCGAGGCCACCGCGAAGGACAGCTTGTCGCACTGCTCGGGGGCCACGCGCTTCCACCCGAGCAGCAGCATCGAGCCCAGGAACATCGCGATGGAGTAGTACGCCGGCACGATGAAGGCGATGCCGAAGGCCAGCGCGCTGGGCAGCCAGGCCGCCGCCGCCTTGGGCAGGACCTTTCGGAGGATCGGGATGGCGATGCCGAAGGCCAGCCCGCCGAGCACCGCGCCCTGGGCGCCCACCGGCAGCGCCTCGACCCCCTTGGAGAGCAGCTCGGCCATCGCCCGCCAGGCGTGGGCGGCGGGGGCCGGCAGCTCCTCGCCGCCGATCTCGTAGGCGGTGTCGAAGAGCTTGTAGATGGGGATGCAGAACAGGATGCCGGCGCCGATGCCGACGAGCTGGGCCTTGAACTGGCCCCGGGGCGAGGCCCCCAGCAGGTGCCCGGTCTTGAGGTCCTGCATCATGTCACCGGCCTGGGACGCCCCGGCGCCGGTGATGGCCGCCGCCATCAGGTTGGTGGGGATCTGCCCCGGCGCGAGCCCGCCGTACACGAGCTGGGTGACCTTGCCCATGCCGCCGATGGGGTTGATGTCGGTCTCGCCGGTGGAGCGCACCGCGATGGTGGCCAGCACACTGGACAACGCGATGGCCAGGATGCTGAACAACGGCGGGATCTCGAAGAGGGCCCAGGACACGCCCACGGTCGCGATGGAGGCGATGCCCAGCCCGCCGATCCACCACGAGTTGGGGATCAGCTCGGGGTGGTCGTCCCCGTCCAGCTCACCCTTGCCCCCGAACCCGGTGAAGGTGTTGAGGATGGTGCGCCAGGACAGCGCCAGGGAGGTCAGCGCGTCGCCCACCATGATCGCCACGCCCGGCCACAGGATCCAGCCCCGGATGCCCTCGCCGTAGCTCATGGTCTTGCCGGCCACCCAGATGCCCTGGGCCTCGTCGAACGACGGGCCGCCGGCCCACCCCTGGGAGGCCGCATACGGCCCCAGCACCGCCCAGCCGGCCAGGGCACCGAGCAGCAGCGAGGTCCCGACCCGAGGGCCGATGAGGATCCCCGCCCCGGTCATCAGCGGGCTGATCAGCAGGGAGAGGCTCCACACCGTGAGGGCGCTGAGGCCGATGACCTCCAGCGGGGGCTGCTCGATGACCGGCACGAAGTAGGTCAGCAGGGTGAAGCCGCCCGCGATGACGCTCCACCACACCAGGGCCCGCGCCTTGCGGATGGCCTCGCCGCCCGACGAGAACATCGCCACGATGACCTCGGCGGTGGCCGTGCCGGTGGGGAAGCGCAGCTTCTCGATGAGCACCATCTGTCGGCGCAGGGGCACCGCGTAGAACACACCCAGGTAGGCCACCGCGAAGGCCCACGCGGTCAGCTCCAGGTAGCTGAAATCGTAGCCGAGCATGCCCATCGCCGGGATGGCCGCCAGGAGCCCCGCCGCCGAGGTCATGCTGCCCGCCGCCGAGCCCGCGGTCTGGGTGATGTTGGCCTCCAGCACGGTGTAGGGCTTGCCCAGCACCCCCGCGCGCCCCAGGCCCGCGAAGACCGAGAAGCCCAGGATGGCCGCGATCAGCGAGCCGCCCACCGACCAGCCGGTGCGCAGGCCCAGGTAGATGTTCATGGCCGCCACGACGCCCCCCAGCAGGCAGCCCGCGATCACCGCCCGGACCGAGAGCTGCGCCTCATCCGGTGCGGGGGTGTAGAGGCGCTCCTTCTGGGCCTCTGGCGCGGTTGCGGAGGGATCCGGCTGGGTCATGGCCACCTCGTGGACGGGTTCGGGGCGTTCGGGGGTCCTTAGCCGGGCGAGGGCTCATGATCTACTCTCAACCTGTGTCCGACCGAATCGCCAGACCGGAGTGGCTGCTGGAGCGAGGGCTCGCCCTCGTCGAGGGCGGCCACCCCGAGGACGCCGGGCCCCTGTGGCGCAGCGGCCACGACGCCGGCTGGCCGGGCTTCCTGGAGCAGCTGCTGCGGCACACCCCCCAGCTCGTCCACCCCGACGAATTGGCCCGCGCCGAGGCCGACGCCACCGCCTACACCCGCCTGCTGGCCGCCGACGCCCTGACCGCTTTGGGGGAGGTGGAGCGCGCCGAGGCCCTGGTGCTCGCCCTGACCGGCCTGGACCCCGGCGCGCGCCTGTTCGACCCCGACGACGCCCGCCGCCTGGCCGCCCGGCTGCGGGACGCCGGTCGCCCCCTCGCGGCCTGTCGGGTCGATCGCTTGCTCCACGATTCCGATGAGCCCGGTCTCAGCGGCCTGTCGTGGGCGGCGGGGCTCAGCCTGGTGGACGTCGACCCGGCGCTGCGCTAGGCTCTCGGGGTGATCCTGCTCCTCCCCCTGCTGGGCGCTGGCTGCGTCTCCTCCCAGGTGCCCGACCGCTTCCTGGTGGTCGACCGGCAGGACGGCGAGTACGGCACCTTCGCCCGCGCCATGCCCGCGCTCACCGACCCGCGCCACATGGACGGGGAGCTGGGCCGGGGCTTCCGGGGCGGCTTCTTCCGCATCAGCCTGCTGAGCGAGGACCTCGACGTCGAGTACGTCGAGGGGGGTGCCATCGACCTGCGCTACGTCGTGCGCGACGGCATGGGCGTCCCGCTGGACGAGGACGGCCTGATCCTGTGGACCTACTACCACACCCTCGCCGCCGCCCGGGGCCAGCTCACCGAGGCAGGGATCGACCTCAGCGGGATCTTCCCCATCAACTTCGCCTACCAGCCCATCTTCGTCACCGAGGACTTCTTCTCGGGCGAGAATGCGGCGTATGTCTCCGGCGGCGTCCACATGTTCATGCTGCTGCCGGACATGGTGGAGGAGGTCATCCCGCTGGCGGCCAACCCCGGCGTCATCCGGCACGAGTTCGGCCACGCGCTGTTCCACGCCGTCACGGTGGGGGACCCCAAGGCCTCCGCCCCCTACGACAGCCTGGACGACGACACCTCCTCGTCGGTCTCGGCCCTGGATGAGGGCTTCGCCGACATGCTGGCCACCCTCACCCTGGACGACCCGAACTTCTTCGTCATCTCCATCCCGAGCATGCAGAGCCGGGACGTGACCGGCGACTGGCAGGCCAGCCCGGCGCTCTACCCCAGCGGCGACCCGCTGAACTTCGACCCCTACGCCCTGGGCACCGTCTACGCCTCCCTGGCCTGGGACCTGCGGGAGCGCACCAGCCCGGAGACCGCCCTGGAGCACGTCATCGGCGCGCTGGAGGACTGGGCGGCCGAGGAGGCCTGGAGCGCCCCCGACCGCTGGGCCGAGCTGCTCGTCGAGCACGCCTACGCCGACTCCGCCAGCCTGGGCCTGTCGATGTGCGACGCCTACGCCTTCCGCTTCCCGGACAACACCGCCCCGGAGCCCTGCGGGTGATCGCGCTCGCCGTCATCACCGCCGCCCTCGCGGCCCCCGACGACCCGGTGCGCACCGGCGCCGCGGGGCTCTCCGGGGGCGTGATCGCGGTCCAGAGCCCCGCGCGGCACACCCTGGCGCCCACGCTGGGGGCCTGGCTGGACTACGGGCCCGGTCCCTTCGGGATCGCCGGCGAGCTGGGCTGGACCCGCCGCGCCAAGAGCACATCGCTGTACGACTTCGACGTCCACATGGTCCGCGCAGCGGCCCTGGCCGAGTGGGTCGTCGGCACCCGGCCGCTGCGCTTCCACGCTGGCGCGGGCCTCGCCCTGAGCGCGCGCGCGGGGCAGGTGGGCTGGAACGGCGCCGACCAGGGCTTCGTGGTGCTGGAGCCCGGCGCGCGGGTCCGGGTGGCCCTCGACGGCCCCCTCGGGCGCCGGCTGGCCTGGCAGTGGCAGGTCGGCACCACCAGCCGGGGCCTGCGCGCCTGGGACTACGACACCTCCCTGGGCCTGGGGGTGCGGTGGTGAGGACGCTGCTCGCAGTGGCCGGGCTCGCGCTGGGCACGGCCTGCTCCACCCTGAGCACGGTGACCGGGGCGAAGACCCTGGAGCCGGGGCAGCTCCAGATCGCCGGGGCCGGCTCGCTCCAGCGCGGGGGCAACCCCCTGAGCATCGGCACCCTTCCGCTGCCCCAGGGCGAGGTGGTCGCCCGCTTCGGCCTGGCCGACAACCTGGACATGGGGGCGCGCCTGTACCTGGTCGGCGCGGCGGTCGACGTGCGCTACCGCTTCTACCACAACGACCGCCTGCACCTGGCGGTCGCGCCGGGCCTGGCGGGCACCTGGGCGCCCCTGGTCGGGGGCACGGTCGCCGGGCAGGGCTCGGTGGAGCTGCGCGCCCCGGTGCTCGGGGAGTTCGAGCTCTCCCCGATCCACTCGATCATGGGGGGCCCGGCGCTGATCCTGCGGCGGCAGCGCAACGCCATCGACGCTCCCGAGCTGGAGGACGCCCGGCTCACCCGCCTGGACGCCTACGCCGGCCTGGGCGCCCGCTACGAGCTGCACCCCAAGCGCTTCGTGCTGGGCTTCTCCGCCGACCTCTACGCCCAGCCCGCCCGCCACGCCGGCCCGGCCTGGGCGCTGGGTGTCGACATGGGCTTCCGCAGCCGCAGCCGCGCGGAGCGGCGAGGCAACTAGCGCCAAGGGCCTGCCGCGCCTCGGAATAAAATCTCAGGGCCCGGTGTAAGCGCCGTCGCCCCGGCCGCGTTCGACGGACGAAACCCGGTTCAAAGGAGCCCCTCATGCCGCTGCGCGCCCTCATCCCCTCCGTCGTCGCCGTCCTCGCCCTCTCCGGCTGCATGCGGACCCTCGACGCCCCCGACGAGGAGTACTACGAGGCCGAGCCCGCCTCCGCCGAGGGCGAGCGCAGCGCCGACAAGAAGGAGGCCGAGTCCATCCAGCGCGAGGCCCTCTCGCAGCGCATCGTCGACGCCCCGGACGCGGATCCGGCCGACCGGGGCGAGGACGACTGGGCCAATGCGCCCGAGGAGCCCATGCTCATCCCCGTCGGGCCGCGCGGCGATGTGGCGATGCGCCCCAAGGCCAGCAGCGGGCCGGCGCCGACCGCCGGGATCATCTCCGGCGGCGACGTCGCCGAGTACCGCTTCGCCGAGAACCCCACGCCGCCTCCGCCCGGCGGCCGCTACGACAACAACCAGCCCACCGTCGGCCAGCCGATCGCGAGCAACTCGGAGGGGTACACGCACTACGGCATCAACGACATGACGCTGACGGAGCAGGACCGGTACTCGACGTTCTCGGTGGACGTGGACACGGCGAGCTACGCGATCGCGCGTCGGAAGCTGCGGGAGGGTGCGCTGCCGCCGACGGCGTCGGTGCGGGTGGAGGAGTTCGTCAACGCGATGGACTACGGCTACGCGCCTCCGGGGCGTGAGAGCGGCGGTGCGCCGTTCGCGGTGCACATGGAGGCGGCGCCGAACCCGTTCGACGAGAGCCACGCGCTGGTGCGGGTGGGTGTGAAGGGGATGGAGCTGGACCAGGCGGAGCGGAAGCCGGTGCACCTGACGTTCCTGATCGACACGTCGGGCTCGATGTCGAGCGGGGACAAGATCGGGCTGGCGAAGCGCTCGATGGCGTTCCTGACGCGGAACCTCCAGGAGGAGGACACCGTCGCCATCGCGACGTATGCGGGCTCGACGCGGGTGGTGCTGGAGCCGACGAGCGCGGCGGACAGCCGGACCATCCTGGCGGCGATCGAGGGGCTGGACACCGGGGGCGGGACGGCGATGGGCTCAGGCATGGAGCTGGCCTACCAGATGGCATCGAACAGCTACGAGCACGGCCACGTCAACCGGGTGGTGGTGCTCTCGGACGGCGACGCGAACATCGGTCGGACCTCCCACGATGAGATCCTGCGGACCATCACCCAGCACGCCGAGGAGGGCATCACCCTGTCGACCATCGGCTTCGGGATGGGCAACTACCAGGACACGATGATGGAGCAGCTCGCCAACAAGGGCGACGGCAACTACTTCTACATCGACACCTTCGACGAGGCCCGCGAGGTCTTTGGCGAGAAGCTGGGCGGCACGCTCCAGGTCATCGCCAAGGACGTCAAGATCCAGGTCGAGTTCAACCCCGAGGCGGTCATGGCCTACCGCCTGGTGGGCTACGAGAACCGCGACATCGCCGACCGCGACTTCCGCAACGACCGCGTCGACGCCGGTGAGATCGGCGCCGGGCACACCGTCACCGCCCTCTACGACGTCATCCTCAAGGATGGCTACCACGACGAGCTGGCCACCGTGCGCCTCCGCGCCAAGCGCCCCGGCCCCGACTCCGCCGCCCGCGAGTGGGCTACCGTCCTCCACACCGACGCCCTGGGCGAGACCTTCGCCAGCGCCTCCAAGGACTTCCGCGTCGCCGTGGCCTCCGCCACCTTCGCCGAGCTCCTCCGCGGCAGCCCCTACACCGCCGAGGTCACCTACGCCCAGCTCTACGACCTCACCCGGAAGGCCAGCCGCGGCACCGCCGAGGACGCCGAGCTGCTCGACCTCATCAAGACCGCCGGTGTCATGTCCGGCGAGCGCGGGGCGGTGGCGTTCCGGTAGGGCGCCCTGAAGTGGAAAGACCCCGAACTCGGTGCGCAGGCTAGCTACCGATTCGGGGTCCGTCTATGTCCAGTATGACACGAATCGGCGGCGCGTGAAGGGATTTCTTCACCCCGCCTTCGCGGCCTGATCCAGGCGCCGGGCGAGCTTCTCGTACATGTCCCGGCACTGGTAGCGGTCGGGGCCGCCCATGCGGTCGATGCCGCTGCGGGGGTGCATGTTGAAGTAGCCGGTGATGGCGTAGGGCAGGTGGTAGCCGAAGCGCAGCTCGTCGCGCATCTCGGCGAAGTCGTCGATGATGTCGAGCAGCGGGCGCACGTCGTAGCGGGGGTTGTCGAGGTAGAAGAGCAGCAGCTCCAGCGGGCAGTTGCCCGCGCCCCGGCCCATGCCGTGGATGGTCGCGTCCACGAAGTCCACGCCCTCGTCGATGGCGGCGATGGAGTTGGCGAAGGCCTGCTGCTGGTTGTTGTGCAGGTGGACCCCCACGCGGATGGACTCGCCGAGGTAGTTCATGTACTTCCGGACGAGGTAGCGCACGTGGTAGGGGAACAGCGCCCCGAAGCTGTCGACCAGCGCGACGTTGTCGACCCCGCTGACCGCCAGGCGCTTGAGGAAGGCGTCGACCTCCAGCGGCTCCAACGTGGAGACCGCCATGACGTTCATGAAGGTCTCGTAGCCCTGGGCCTGGGCGTGGTCGAGCAGGCGCAGGGCGTCGTCCATCTGGTGGGCGTAGGTCGCGATGCGGATGACGTCGATGACGCTGTCGGCGGCCGGGGGGATGTCGGCGGGGTCGACCCGCCCGACGTCCACCATCACCGAGAGCTTCATGCGGCCCCCGGGGCGGGTGACCCGGCGCAGGTCGTCCTCGTCGCAGAAGCGCCAGGGGCCGACCTTGGCGCGGTCGAACAGGCCGTCGGTGGTGCGGTAGCCGATCTCCATGTAGTCGACGCCGGACTGGCCGAGGGCCTGGAAGGTGCGCTGCACGAGATCGTCGCTGAACTGCCAGTCGTTGCAGATGCCGCCGTCGCGGATCGTGCAGTCCAGCACGCGGATGCGCCGCCGACGGTCGGTGACGAGGCCGTCGGGGCAGCAGCGGACGCGATAGTCGAGACCCATGAGGTGCACCTCCAAGACAAGCAACCTAAGGGACGGTTGAGCGACCCGCCACCACCGGAGCGCCGTGCCCACGCCGCCTCTTCAATGCCCGTCCTGTGGAGCCCCATGGCAGGTGCCCTGCGCGGGCTGCGGGCGGCGGTGGGGCGAGGTGGACGGGCTGCCCGACCTGGTCGATGAGGCCGCGGTGTGGGGCACCGACCGGCTGCTGCGGGTCGTCTACGATCGCCTCGGGCGCCTGCACGACCCCGCGCTGCGCTACCTGCTGGCGCCCATCGACGGCTTCGACGAGGACGCCGTTCGGGCGCGCATCGCCGACGCCCTGGCCGAGCGCCTCCGCGCGCCGCCTCGGCGGCTGCTCGACCTGGGCTGCGGCACGGGCCAGGAGCTGCTGCGGCTCGCGGCGCGCTTCCCGGACGCGGCGCTGGTGGGGGTGGACCTCTCCCCGGGCATGCTGCGGCTGGGGGCGCGCAAGCTCGCGCGGGCGGGGGTGGACGCCTGGCTGGCGCTGGCGGACGTCCACGCCCTGCCGTTCCCCGACGACACCTTCGACGGGGTGGTGCACGTCGGCGCGGTGAACAACTGGCGGGACAAGCGCCGGGCCCTGGCGGAGCTGCTGCGGGTCGCCCGGCCCGGGGCGCCGGTGGTCATCGTGGACGAGCAGCTCGACCCGGCCCTGCGCCGCTCGTTGGTCCATCGGGGCCTGTTCCGGGCGATGACCTGGTACGACCGGCGCCCGCAGGCGCCCGTCGCCCTGCTGCCGGCGGACGCGGAGGCGATCTCCGTGACCCAGCTCACCCGGTACTTCTACCTGCTGGCCTGCACGAAGCGCCGACCGTCAGGGGAAGAACGCGCGTAGCTTCGCGATGGTGTCGATCTGGTCGATGTCCTCGGGGATCTCGACGCCGTGGTGGCGGCGCAGCTCCATGCCCAGGTCGACGACGTCCATCGAGTCCCAGTCCAGGGCGTCGGCCAGGCAGTCCTCGGCGCGCAGGGCGGCGAGGTCTACGCCGCGGTCGCCGAAGAGGCGCTCCAGGGCGTGCAGCACGGGGTCAGCGGGTGCCAAGGTCTCTCACAGCTCCAGGATTGCCGTGCCCAGGACGTAACCGGATCCGAACGCGCCCAGCAGCACCCGCTGGCCCGCGCGGATCTCCCCGGTGGCCACGCCCTCGGACAGCAGCAGGGGGATCGAGGCCGAGGAGACGTTGCCGACCCGCTCGACGTTGCTGCGCACCCGGTCGGCCGGGAGGCTGAAGTTCCGCAGGATGCTCTTGAGGATCTTGGCGTTGGCCTGGTGGTAGAGGTAGTGGTCGACCGCGTCCGGGCCGAGCCCGGTGGCCTCCAGGGCGCGCAGGGTGGCTTCTCCCATGCCCTCGACGGCGTTGCGGAAGATGTGGCCGCCCTCCCAGAAGG
Source organism: Alphaproteobacteria bacterium (assembly GCA_020632795.1). Classification (GTDB taxonomy): domain Bacteria; phylum Myxococcota_A; class UBA796; order UBA796; family CAJQPC01; genus JACKEV01. The sequence continues at coordinate 230,947 of JACKEV010000010.1, read as the reverse complement.
CCACGCGGCCGTGGTCGGGCACGGCGCGCTCGCCCTCGGCCCAGTGCTCGGGCAGCTCCGGGCAGATGCCGGGCCAGGAGGCCGGGTCCATCGGACCGGCGGTCATCACGCAGCGATCGGCCCAGGCGGGCTGCTGGCGCAGCTCCAGGTAGCGCAGGCCCGGCCCCGGGCCGAGCACCACCGCCGCGGCGGCGTCGCCGAACAGGAGCGCGGAGCGGTCGTAGCCCAGGGCGGGCTCCACCATGCGCTCGGCGCAGACCACCAGGGCGCGCTGGCACCGCCCGGTGGAGAGGTAGGCGTCGGCCAGGTCCAGTGCGGCGACGAAGCCCGCGCACTGGGCCCGCAGGCCCATCACCCGGGTGGCCTCGCCCAGGCCCAGGTCCCGGGCGATGTACCAGGCGGGGTCGGGGTAGAACAGCTCGGGGCAGGAGGCGTGGGCGATGAGCAGGTCGACCTCGGCGGCGGCGACCCCGGCGGCCTCCAGCGCGCCCTGGCAGGCGCGGGTGCCCAGGTCCCAGGAGGTCTCCTCGGGCGCCATGCGGCCGCGGGTGGCGATGCCGAGGTGCCGCGCCGCCCAGCCCTCGGGGAAGCCGGCGAGGGCCTCGACCTCGGACGAGGGCACCACCTGCGCAGGCAGAGCGTGGCCGCAGCCCAGGACCGAGACGCTCACGGGCGCGCTCCGAAGATGCCCTCGGCCATGCCGTGCTGCTCACCGCCGTCGAGGTTGATGACCGCGCCGTTGAGCCAGGCGGCCCGGCGGTCCAGCATCAGCGTGACCATGTCCGCGACGTCCTCGGGGGAGGTGGTGCGGTCCATCGGGTTGATGCGGCGGACCTGATCCATGATCCCCTCGAAGTTGGGCATCTTGCGGAAGGCGTGGGTGGGGGTGGCGCCGAAGCGCACGGCGTTCACCCGCACGCCGTAGGGGGCCAGCTCCACCGACATGTGGCGCACGTAGGCGGTCAGCGCCGCCTTGGACGCGCTGACCGCGCAGAAGCCGCGCACCACCTTGTCGTCCAGGGTGTTGGGGAAGCCGATGATCTGCCCGCCCCGCGCCATCAGCCCGCCGGTGACCACGGCCTGGCCCCAGAACAGGAAGGAGTGGGCCATCACCTCGAAGGTCTTGAGGATCTGGCGGGGGTGGAGCTGGGCGCGGGGGTCCTCGGAGGCGACCAGCCCGATGGAGGCGTCGGCGCAGGCGTGGATGAGCAGGGTGAGCTGCTCCTCCTCTCCGAGCGCCTCACGCACCCGCTCCACCTGCTGGGGCAGGGTGTCGAGGCGCCCGGCGTCCCCCTCGATGAGCACGCAGCGACGGCCGGAGCGCGCGGCGAGCGCGGTCAGCGCGGCGGCGGCGTCCGGGTGGTTGCCCCGATGGAAGCCGATGACGTCCAGCAGCCCTTCGGAGAGCAGGCGGCTGGCGATCGCGCCGCCTGCGCCCTGCGTACAGCCCAGGATCAGCGCCCACGTTCCGCTCAAGGTGGCTCCACTTCCCAGAGAACCCCGGAGGGTGACCAGAGGGTCGGATAACGGGCCATCCTACAACGTCCAACCCTGATTCGAGCACAGCGGTCGGGCCAGCGCCTCGGACAGCAGGGCCTGCACCCGGGCGCGCACCCGGGCGTCGAGGGCGGCGACGGCGTCGGGATCCTCAGCTTGGCCGTACGGTTCCACAGCGGCGCCGACGTGCTGGTGCAGCGGGACCGGGCGGGGGGGCCCGAAGGGCAGCCTGCGGTGCCCCAGCGGCAGGCACAGAGGCAGCGCCTCGGTCCCGGTCAGCGCCTTGGAGATCCGGTAGCCGTCGCCGATGACGTGGTACAGCTCGTCCACCCCCGCGGTGGCGAAGGGCACGATGGGCAGGCCCAGCCGAAGGGCCAGCCGGGCGTAGCCCCGCCGCTCCCCCCAGTCGAGCTGGTAGCGCACCCGGCTGGAGCGGAAGCACTCCCGGGCCCCGCCGGGCAGGACCAGCAGGCGCTCGCCCCGGGCGGCGGCGGCCGCCAGCTCGTCCCGGGACCCGACGACCATGCCGAAGCCCTGCACCCAGCGCCGCACCCGGGGGATGCGGGTCAGGACCCGGTGGGTGACCGCCCGGGGCGCCGCACCGGTGTGCTTGCGCAGCAGGAAGCCCAGCAGGAAGGCGTCGAGCGCCGGGCGGCCGTGGTAGCCGACCAGCATCGCGGGCCCGTCGGGGAGGTGCTCCAGGCCCACGCAGCGGTAGTCGTGGACCCGGGCGATGCGCTCGAACACCGGCTGGACCCGGTCGAGGAAGGCGGGGTCTCCAGGGCCCTCAGTCGACACGCAGCACCATCGCCCCCAGGCTCACCCCCGCGCCGATGGCGAACAGCAGGACGTGCTCGCCAGGCGCGGGCGGGCGGGGGCCCCGCCGCAGGGCGTCGAGCCCCAGGGGCACCATCGCGCTGGGGATGTTCGCGGTCTGGTCCACGATCCGGGGCACGCGGGCGGGGTCGAGGCCCAGGCGCGCGCACAGCCGGTCGAGCCAGAGGGCGTTGGGCTGGTGGGGCGCGACGTGGTCGATGTCGGCCAGCTGAAGCCCGGCCTGGGCGAGGGCGCGCTCCAGCACCGGGGGCAGCAGGCGCTCCACGTACTCCCGCATGTCGCCGCCGGAGGCCTCGAAGCGGATCCAGGGGCCCTCGGCGCGCTCGGGGTCGTCCAGGCCCGGGGCGAACAGGGCGCGGAAGTGCTCGCCCCGGGTCTCGTGGACCGAGGCGATGACGCCGCCGTCGCCCTGCGCAGGCCCCAGCACCACCGCCGCCGCGCCGTCCCCGAACAGGGGCCAGGTGCGCCGGTCCCGCCGGTTCAGGAAGCGGCGGCTGAGCAGCTCGGCGCCCACGATGAGGACGGGCCCCTCGCCGGTGGCGATCAGGCGCGCGGCGAGGTCGAAGGCCGACAGCCAGCCGTGGCAGCCGTTGGCGATGTCCATCGTCGCGCAGGTGGTCCCCAGCGCGAGGCCCACCTGGGTGGCGGTGGCCGGGCCCGGCCGGTCGCCCCCGGTGGAGGTGGCCAGCAGGACCCGGGAGAGCGCACCCGGGGTCACTCCGGCGTTCGCCAGGGCGTCCTTCGCCGCGCGGGTGGCCAGGGAGGCCACGGTGTCCTCGGGGCCGGCGTGGTGCCGACCCACGATGCCCGTCCACTGCTCGATCCAGACCGGCTCGCACACCCCGGGGCTCAGGGCGACGACGGCCTCGTTGTCGAGCACGGGGCCGGGGAGGTGCGCGCCGGTGCCGAGGATGCGGCAGGGGAGCATGCTAGGGGGTCCTGGGGGTGCGGGGCGCTGCGGCGTGGCCGATCTGGGGTGGGGCGTTGCGGCGCGCGGTTGGATGAGGTGGTTGGGGAGGGGCGGACGCTCGGCGAGTGGCGATGTCGTGCAGATGGGGGGCAGGGGCGCTGAATGAGGCGCTCGGTTCGAGGTCCGTGGGGGTGAAGGTGGGGCGGGTTGCCACCGCACGCGCGAGGCGCTGATCGCGACGGGAGCGTCGGGTGGGGGAGGGGGCCTCACCAACTCCAGAAGGAGGGGACCCCTCCAGGTCCCCTCCTTCGGTTCGCTTCGCAAACCTGACCTCCCCCCGGGGACCGCTCGTCCATCCAGGACTCGCCAATGTCGCCCCGCCGGGGAGAGCCGCCTCGCATGAAAGAGCTGTGGAGCTGTCGGGGTACGGATCCCAGAAGCTGCGCACGATCCCCGAAACGCAGCGATCCACGTTTGTTTCCAACAAGCATAGCTGTTCTTTTATGCGTGTTTGGTTACCAGTTCGATATGCAAAATACAGCCTGCTACTGAGGAGGCTTGGCGCCAGATCGCTGTACCTCCGTCGATCGCGTCGGTTGCGATGCTCGGACCTGAACATTGCGGGGAGAGGGGGTTTCTCTCTGGACGCGCTCCAGAGTGGCACCACAAGCCTGTCATGCGAAACGGCTCTCCCCGGCGGGGCGACATTGGCGAGTCCTGGATGGACGAGCAGACCCTGGAAGGAGGTCAGGCCTGCGCAGCAGGCCGAAGGAGGAAACCTGGAGAGGTTTCCTCCTTCTGGAGTTGGTGAGGTTCCCCCAACCACCCGAGGCTTCCGTCGCGATAAGCGCCACGCGATGGCGCCCGCGCCGATGCCATCGAGGAGCCTCAGCTTCGTCCAAGCACGCCTCCCAAGAGCCGGATCGAAAGGGGATGGACCAGCGAGGAAACCCTCACCTCCAGAGGCTGGAACCCGGCACGAGGGAGGCCGCGTCTTGAACCTCAGGACGCCGCCGTCTTCGCCACCAGGTCCGGCGACGGCGCGAACATGCGCACCCGCGGGTCGTCCGGCACGCGGGCGACGGTGGCGCCCACGTCGCTGAGCTTCTCGACCAGCCGCTCGTAGCCCCGGTCGAGGTGGTAGAGCCTCAGCACCTCGGTCTGCCCCTGGGCGGCCAGGCCGGCGAGCACGAGGGAGGCGGAGGCGCGCAGGTCGGTGGCCATCACCGTCGCGCCGCGCAGCCCGGAGACGCCGGTCACCGTCGCGGTGTTGCCGTGGATGGCGATGTCCGCGCCCAGGCGGGTCAGCTCGGGGACGTGCATGAAGCGGTTCTCGAAGATCGTCTCGCGGATCGTCGAGGTGCCCTCGGCGAAGCAGGACAGCGCCATGAGCTGGGCCTGCATGTCGGTGGGGAAGCCCGGGTGGGGCTCTGTGGTGATGTCGATGGGCTGGAGGGGGCCCTTGCGGCGCACCCGCACCGTGTCGGCGTTGACCTCGAGGGTGCAGCCCGCCGCCCGCAGCGCCTCCAGCACCGGCCGGAGGTCGTCGGGCCGGACGTGGGTGATGGTGAGGTCGCCGCCGGTGATCGCGCCAGCCACCAGGTAGGTGCCCGCCTCGATGCGGTCCGGCAGGACGTTCCAGGTGTTCGGCGAGGGGCGGAGGTTGTCCACGCCCTGGACCCGGATGGTGGAGGTGCCCTCGCCCTCGATCTTCGCGCCCATGCCCCGGAGGAAGCCGGCCAGGTCCACGATCTCCGGCTCGCGCGCCGCGTTCTCGATGACCGACTCGCCCTTGGCCACCACCGTGGCCATCAGGATGTTCTCGGTCCCGGTGACCGTGGGCACGTCCAGCGGGATGCGGGCGCCGACGAGCTGGTCGACGTAGCCGTGCACGTAGCCGCCGGACAGCTCGAAGCGGGCGCCGAGCAGCTCCAGGCCCTTGAGGTGCTGGTCGATGGGGCGCACGCCGATGGCGCAGCCGCCGGGCAGGGAGACGTGGGCCTCGCCGCAGCGGGCCAGCAGGGGACCGAGGGCCAGCACCGAGGCGCGCATCTTGCGGACGAGATCGTAGGGGGCCTCGCAGAAGCTGACCCGCGAGGTGTCCAGGCGGACGTGGCCCTGGTGGACGAGGGAGGGGCAGCCGATGCGCCCGAGCAGGGAGAGCATCGAGGAGACGTCGACCAGATCGGGGACGTTGCCGATGCGGTGCTCGCCGGGGGCGACGAGGGTGGCGATGAGGATGGGCAGAGCGGCGTTCTTGGCGCCGCCGATGCGGACCTGGCCGGTGAGGGGCCGGCCGCCGTCGATCACGATCTTGTCCATGGTGTCTCGGGGAGCTGTGTGGAGGGCCCACCATACATCGGCGGGATTGGAGCACAAGGAGAGCGCTCCGGGGGGACCTTCACAGTAGGGTTTGGGTCTTTACGTGTCAAGAGAAAACAGCGCCGCATGCGCTCGGGCTCAGGCGTCCTCTCGGTGACCGCTCCGGGCCTCGCTGGGGAATGAAGCAAGGCCCGTGCCAGGCTCCAGCCGGGTATCATGACGCGATGCCTTCGTCTCCCCGCCCGCTCCCTCGGAGGCCCGGTCAGGACGACCTGGAGAGGGTCGAACTGGCGGGCGCCGACCTCTCCGGGGTCGTGCTCTCCGGCCTGGACCTCTCCGGGCGGGATCTGCGCGGGGCGGACCTGCGCGGGGCGGATCTGCGCGGCGCAAGGCTGGTCGGCGCGACGCTCTCCGAGGGGGATCTCACCGACGCCGACCTCGGAGACGCCGACTTCACCGGCGCGGATCTGTCCGCGGCGACCCTCGTGCGCGCGCGGGGGGCGAATCTGCTCTTCGTGGATTGTGATCTGCGCAGAGCGGATCTGAGCGCTTCGGTGCTGCACGGGCTGGATCTGCGGGGGGCGCGGGCGGCCGGGGCGCGGCTGGACGACGCGCTGCTCCAGGAGTTGGACGCCCGGGGGGCCGACCTGAGCGGGATCTCGGCGGTGCGCGCGGCGCTGGACCTGGGCCGGCTGGAGGGCGCGACGCTGTCCGAGGCCGACCTTCGCGCCGCGACCCTGGAGCGGGCCCGGCTGGACGGCGCCGACCTCTCCCGCGCCAACCTCTCCCGGGCGAAGCTCAACCGCGCGTCCCTGGTGGATGCGACCCTGTCCGGGGCGGACCTGCGGCGGGCGACCCTGCACGGCGCGGCGGTCACCGGGGCGGCGCTCGACGGGGTCCAGGCCCGCCGGATGGGGCACCGGGGCGTAAACTGGTCATTTGACCAAAAAACGGATCTGGAAGCTTCAGGGGTCTCTCTCGGCCCCGGGATTGCGCGGCGCATCGCCGGTCACGTCGCGTCCTGGGTGCGCTCCGGGGGGCCCTGGCGCCTGCTCCTCAGCGTCCTGACCGGCATCGGCTGGCCGCTGCGCGCGGCGGTCTCTGTGGTGGGCGCGGCCTGGCGTCAGGCCCAGGCGTTGCGCGAGGAGGCCGTGCGGCGCCGCCAGGAGCGCCTGGAGGAGGGCCGCAAGCGCCGCGCGGCCCTGGTCGAGGAGGCCCGCCAGCAGGCCGCCGCCCGTGACGGCGCGCCCCAGGCCCCCTCCGCCGAGCCCACCCCGGTCCCCGAGCCGCAAGGCCCCGGCCTGCGGGAGCGCGCCACGGCCCTCGCGGGGCGGCTTCGCGCGGGGGTCCAGCGGGGCCTCCGGCGCCAGGGGGAGGCGCTGCGGCGGGGCCTCCAGGGGCTGCTCGGCATCGTCGGCACCCGCATCGACCCCGCCCAGCTCGCCCCGGGGGCGGACCTCTCCGGGCTGGACCTGCGGCGCATGGACCTCTCCGAGCGGGACCTGACCGGGGTCCGGCTGCGCGGCGCGTTCCTGGAGGGCGCCAACCTGCGGGGCGCCATCCTGCGCGAGGCCACCCTGGACGGCGCGCGGATGTCCCGGGTGCGGCTGATCGACGCGGACCTCACCGGCGCCACGGCCATCGAGGCCACCTTCGACGACGCCCGGCTGGACGGCGCGACGCTGGTCGGGCTCCAGGCTGCCGGGGCGCGCTTCGTGGGGGCGAGCTTCACCGGCGCGGTGTTCCAGGGCACCGGGCTGGCCGCGGCGGACCTCTCCGGCGCGGTGTTCACCGACGTGGACCTCGCGGACACCGACCTGTCCAGCGCCCTGATGGAGCAGACCGACCTGGCGGGCGCGCGGTTGGACGAGGCGGCGGTCCGGGGCACGGAGCTGGGCGCGGCGCTGGGGCTGTCGACGGCGGCCTTGGAGGAGCTGCGCCGTCGGGGCGCGGACGTCGGCGTGCTCTCGGCGGGGCTGCTCTCTGTCGCCCGGCTGCGGGAGCTGGGCGTGGGCTTCGCCCGCGCGGTCGGGCGGGGCGCGGTGGCCACGGCCCGGGCCCTGGGGCGGCTCTCGGAGAGGGTCGGGGACGCGGTGCTGCGTGGCGGGCGGCTGCTGGGGCGGGCGGTGGCGCGGGGCGCGGCGGCGTCCGGCAGCGCGCTGTCCGTCGGCGGTCGTCGGGCGGTCGGTGTGGCGGAGGCCTCGGCCGAGGCGGGCTCCCGGCTGGCCGGGCAGAGCGTGCGGCTTGGCCGCCGGGCCGGGCGGGTCGCGGTGGCGTTCGGACGGGCGACCCGGCTCGGGGCCCGGCGGGCGGTGCGGGCGGCGGTGTGGCTGGTGCGCGGCGCGCTCCGCGTCTTCGTCGATACCCTCCGGGGCGGCTTCGTGGTCGCCCGAGACCTCGCGCGCATCGCCGGGCGCGTCCTGTGGTGGAGCCGGGTCTTCATCCGCTACGCCGGGCGCGGGGTAGAGGTCGTCGCGCACCTGATCCGGGCCGTGCTGTCCGTCAGCGCGCGGGCGGTCGCCCGGGTCACGGTGGATCTGGCGCTGGGGGCGCGCTCCAGCGTGCGGCTGGCCGGTCAGCTCACCGTCGCCTTCGGGCGGGGGCTGTTCAACCTCGTCACCCGGGCCTCGGGGCTGCTGGATCGCATGTCCTCGGGGCTGGAGGGCGCCGCGACCCGCTACGATGCCCGCCTGGACGCCGCCGCGATGGAGACCGAGCGGCTGGCCCGCTCCGGCGTGGCGGGGCTGGCCGCGCTGCCCTCCCGGATCCCGGTGCTCGCCCGGCGCGGCGCCGAGCTGGCCGGGGAGCTGGCCACCCGGGGGGTTCGGGGCCTCGCGCTGCTGCTGCGGGGCTCGGCGGGGGCCATCCGGGCGCTGATCGGCGCGCTCCGGGGCGGTGTGCTCGGGGCGGCGCGGGCCACGGCGTCCATCGGGCGCGCGGGCCTGGGCGCGGTCGGCCGGGGCGTCACGTCGGTCCGGGACCAGGGGCTGCGGGCCGGCCGTGGGCTGGTGGACGCGGGCGAGGCCGGGGCGGAGCGCGCCCGCGCCCTCGCCGAGGCCGCGAAGGGCTCGGTGGCCGCCGGCAGCGACCTCGTCCGGGAGCGGGGGCGCGCGGTCGGCCGGGGCCTCAGCGAGCTGGGGGAGGGCTTGAGCCGGCTGGGGGATGAGGACGACGTCGAGGACGTGCTCATCGACCAGCTCATCGCGGAGCCGCCGGTCGTGGAGCCGCCCGCGGTGGAGCCGTCGCCTGCGGAGACGCCGCGTCCGACGCCGGCTCCCCGGGATGAAGCGCCGCCGGATGCGCTGCCGGAGGCGCTGCCGGAGGCCATCCCCGAGCGCCCGCTGGAGCCGGCCCCGACCCCGGCGAACCGCCCCCCGGCCGAGTCCCCCGACGCCGCCGCGCCCAGCCGCCTCGCCGGGGCGGTGACCCTGATCGCCGCCCTGCTGCTCGCGGTCTACCTGGGCCGCCAGTTCCTGAGCCTGGAGAGCGCGCCCATCGAGACCGTCGAGGCCGAGGCGGTCGCCGAGGCCACGCTGGGCGAGACCGAGGACGCGATGGAGCGCTACACGGCGCTGCTGGAGGCCACCGCGCGGGGCGCCGACCGGGTCGTCTACCGCTGGGAGATGGCCGCGCTGCTCTTCAAGGAGTCCCGCCAGGACGAGGCCATCGCCCAGCTCCGCCTCGCGATCGAGGACGCCGGGGACGAGCCCGACCCCCAGGCCGAGGCGTGGCTGCGGCTGGCCGAGGGCTACCGGGGCATCGGCGGCTTCGACGGGGAGCGGGAGGCCTGCCGGGCGGTGCTCGACGTCGACGGGGTCTCCGCGGACCTCGCGGGCCGCGCCCTCGTCCAGCTCATCGAGTCCTACCGCCGGCAGGGCAAGCCCGAGGCGGGCGACGCCGAGGTCGCCGCCTGGCTGGACGCCGAGGTCCCCGAGCCCGCCCGGGTGCTGGCGATCCGCGCGGCCATGGCCCACCTCCTGGTGGCCTGGGGGGACTACGACCGGGCCCTGGCCGGCCTGACCGCCATCGAGGGCCTGCCCCCCGCCCTGGAGGCCCGCCGCCTGGCCGAGCTGGCCACGGTCCACGAGGCCCGGGGCGCCCTGGTCGACGCCCTGGCCACCTACGACACCCTCATCGCCCGCTACCCCCGGCACCTCGGCGCGGACGGGCTGGTGCTGCTGTCGGCGGCCTCCGTGGCGGTGCGGCTGGGGCAGCCCGCCCAGGCGGTCACCTGGCTCGACCTGCTGGACGCCCAGGAGGCCGCGCCCCGGGTCGAGGCCCAGGCCGCCCTGCTGCGGGGCCGGCTGGAGCGGGAGGCGGGCCGCCCCAACACCGCCGCGCTGCTCTACCGGCAGGTCCTCCAGCGCCACCCCGACGACGAGGAGGCCGTCGCCGCCGCCCAGCTCGCCCTGGCCGAGACCCTGTGGGCGGTGGACGACCCGGTCGGCGCCCAGGAGATGTACGAGGAGCTGCTGCGGGCCGGCGACGCCGAGCTGGCCGCCCAGGTGCGCATCGGCCGGGCCCGCATCCTCCAGCGGCAGGGGGACCTGGACGGCGCCCGGGAGGGCTACGAGGCGGTCATCGCCGACGCCCCGGACTCCGAGGCCGCCCTGGCCGCCCGCGCCGGGCTGGCCGAGCTGGAGGTCGAGGCCGGCAACTACAACGAGGCGATCAAGGCGTGGCGCGACCTGCGGGCCCAGGGCCAGGGCGGGGTGGAGCTGGACGCGGCCATCGCCGACGCCCTGCTCAAGGCGGGTCGCTTCGACGACGCCGAGCTGGCCTGGCGCTCCCTGGCCGAGTCCTCCGAGCCGGGCAGCGAGCCCGCCCTCCTGGGGGCCCTGGGCCTGGCGCGCCTCGCCGAGGCCCGGGGTGACACCGAGCGCGCCCGCGCCGGCTACGAGCGCGTCGTCGAAGCCAGCGCCGACCCGGTCATCGCCGGGGAGGCCCTGGGGGCGCTCGCCGGGCTCTACCTGGAGGCGGGCCAGGACGAGGAGGCCATGGGCGCCTACCGCCGCTACCTGCGCACCCTGCCCGAGGGGCACGGCGCGGTCTTCGACACCCGGCTGGCGATGGCGCAGATCCTGCGGCGGCGGGGCGACTGGGCCCGCGCCCAGGAGCAGATCGCCGCGCTTTTGGAGGAGCCGCTGACCCCGGCCCGGCAGACCGAGCTGCAGGTCGCGATGGCCGAGCTGGACGAGGCCCAGGGCGACAGCGCCACCGCCCTCCAGACCTACGCCGCGCTGCTGGAGGACGAGGAGCTGCCGCCCAACCAGCGGGACGACGTCGTCGTCGGGCTGGTCCGGGCCACCCTGGCGGTGGGCGACGCGGAGGGGGCGCTCGCCCACATCGAGGCCTGGAGCGAGCGGCTGCTGGAGGGCTCCACCCGGGCCGTGCTCACCGACCTCCAGGTGCAGGCCCTGCGCGCCCTGGGCCGCGCCGAGGAGGCCGACGCCCTGCGCGGCGAGAGCGACGAGCCCTCCGATGATCCCCTGTCCATCGGACTCGCGGAAGCCTCCGAGCTGGTGAACCAGCAGGACTGGGAGGGCGCCATCGAGCGCTATCGCGCCCTCGCCGAGCTGGCCGAGGACGAGGCCACCGTCGCCATGATCGCCCTGCGCGTCGCTGACACCCGGGCCGCCGCCGGGGAGACCGGGCGGGCGCGCCTGGCCTACGAGGAGGTGCTCGGCGAGTACCGCGACCTGCCCGAGGCGGCCTTCTCCGCCGAGATGGGGCTGGCCTGGGTCGACCGGCTGGACGGCAACGCCGTCGGCGCCGTCGCCCGCTACGAGGCCCTGCACGGCCCCGACCCCAACTCCGAGGTCTGGCGCCTGGAGCAGCTCGCCCAGGCCCACAGCGAGGCCGGCGACGACGCCCGCGCCGAGCAGGTCTACAAGCAGCTCATCCAGGAGCACCCCGCGAACCCCGCCGCCCAGGCCACCGGCCGCGCCGGGCTGGCCACGCTGTTGCAGGCCCAGGGGGACCTGGTCACCGCGCGGGCCCTCTACGAGCAGGTCGCGCGCATGTCGGGCGACCCCACCGAGCGATCCTGGGCCCGGCTGAACGCGGCGATGCTGCTGGTGGACGAGGGGCGACTCGACGCCGCCCAGGACGCGCTGGAGGAGCTTGCCGAGGAGGCCGAGGACCCCGAGGTCCGGGCGCAGGCCACCATCGGGCTCTCCTCGGTGCTGCTGGAGCGGGACAGCGCCGGGCGCGCCCTGCGCATCCTGGAGGGCCTGGACGTGTCGGCGCTGGGGCCGGACTGGGCGGCGACGCTGACCCAGCAGAAGGCCGCCTGCCTCGTGGTCATGGGCGAGCCCGAGGAAGCCGAGGCCCTGTGGCGGGGCTTGATGGTCGACTGGCCCGACGACCCCGACCTCGGGGCCCTCGCCCGCCTGGCCCTGGGGGACCTCGCCTTCGGCAGCGACGAATACGCCCGCGCCCTGGCTGCCTACGAGCGCGTGCTGGACGAGGCCGAGGACCGCCACTACCGGGCGCGGGCCACCCTGGGGCGTGCCAAGGCGCTCTCGGCGCTGGGGCGAGACGACGCCGCCGACGCCGCCTATCGGGAGGTCGTCGAGCAGTTCGCCGAGCAGGGGGAGCTGGTCCGCGTCGCGGAGGCCGCGCTGGAGCGCTGAGGTGCCGCGGGTGGTGGCTCGGGGGGGCGCGCTGGGATAGCCGTCCGCGATGTCCACCGAGCCGTCGCGCGGGCGCTTTGTCCGACCTGTCCTGGCGCTGGCGATCGTCGCCATCAGCGCGTCGGCCATCCTGGTGCGGCTCATCCCCGACGTCCACCCGGTCACCATCGCCTTCTGGCGTACGGCCACGGTGGCGGTGCTGCTGTCGCCCTTCCTGCGGCGGGTCTCGGCACGGGATCTGGCCCTGGTGGTGGGCGCGGGGGCCTGCCTGGCGCTGCACTTCTGGGCCTGGTTCGCCTCCATCCACCACACCTCGGTGATGCGGTCCACGGTGCTTGTCTGCCTCACGCCGATCTGGACCGGGGTGCTGGAGGGGCTCCTGCTCGGGCACCGGCCGGGGCGGCGGTTCTGGCCGGGCATCGGGCTGGCCGTGGGCGGGGTGATGGTGATGATCGGGTTCACGCCGGGCCAGGGCAGCCTGCTGGGAGACGGCCTGGCGACACTGGGCGGGGTGCTGTCGTCGCTCTACTTCCTGGTGGGGCGCTCGGTGCGGCAGCGGGTGCAGTTCGCCGCCTACGGCGCGATGGTCTGCGGTGCGGCGGCGCTCTGGCTGCTGCCTGTGGCGATGCTCGTGGAGGCGCCGCTGGTGGGCCTCCCGATCGCCTCGTGGGCGGTGATCGGCGGCATCATCCTGGGCCCGCAGCTCATCGGGCACGTCGGCCTGAACTACAGCATCCGCTACGTGCCCGCCTCGCTGATCGCCGCGCTCATCGTCCTGGAGCCCGTGGGCGCCACGGCGCTCGCCGCGTTCGTGCTCGGAGAGGTCCCTGGCCTGCGGGAGGTGGCGGGCGCGGCGATCGTGCTGATCGGGGTGTTCATCGCGGCGCGGGAGGGCTGAGGAATCGGTTAGGATGGACGTCCGGCCCGGATGGCTTGCACATGGCGCCCACTGTCCTGATCGTCGATGACGACGCTGAGCTTCGCATTCTCCTGAGCACCGCCCTGGAGGCCTACGGCCTCGCGGTCCACCAGGCGGGGACCCTGGAGGAGGCGCGGGTGGCGCTCGCTGAAGACACCCCGGATCTCGCGGTGATCGACGGCTTCCTGCCCGACGGCAGCGGCATCGCCTTCATCCAGGAGCTGCGCGACCAGGGGCGGGACATCAAGCTGGCCTTCCTGTCGGCCCTCTGGCGCTCCGAGGACATCCTGCGCCGCCTCACCGAGGAGCTGCGGGTCACGCGGATCCTCCACAAGCCCATGTCTGTCCGGGGCTTCGTCACCCAGGTCCTGAGCTGCGTGGACGTCGAGGACCTCGCGCCGACCTTCCGCAAGCCGCCGACCCCGGCCGCGGACGACGCGGCGGCGCCGGAGCCCGCCGAGGTGCATGCGCAGGAGGTGGTCCCCGATGGGGCGTTGGACGAGCCCACGGACGACGGCGAGGCGTACGCCGAGGCGTTCGGGGAGGCGGCCACCGAGCCGTTCGGCGAGCCGTTCGGCGAGGGGTTTGTGGAAGCGCCCACCGAGCCGTTCGGCGTGCCCCCCGAAGAGCCCCCCGCCACGCCGCCGGATCTGGGGGCGCTGGCGGCCCAGGTGGAGGAGCTGGAGCAGATGCTGCGCGACGCCCAGCTCGCCGCCACGGAGGCGCGCGCGGTGGGCCTCCTCGAGGCCGCCCGGGAGCGCGCCGGCTGGCTGATGTCGGTGGCGGCGTCCCTCAACCTCTCGGCCCTCGTCGAGGCGGCCGGGCGGGTGGACGCCGTGGTCGCGCGGGCGCTGGAGGCCGAAGGGGACCGGGCGCAGGTGCTTGCGGAGCTGCTCGGCGGCGGTGAGGCGGGCGGCGGCGCGGCGGCGGCCCCTTTGAGCCCGGAGGACCTCACCCGGGTGCTGGTGGTCTCCCCCGACCCCGGGCTGCGGGCCCAGCTCCGCGACGCGGGCGACGCCCTGGTGCTCGATCTGGTGCTCGCCGCGGACCCCGACGGGGCGCTGGAGCGAGCCCAGCGGCGCGCCCCGGACGTGGCGCTGCTGGACCTGTGCTTCGCGGCGATGCCTGCAGGCGGCGGGAAGCCGCTGATCGAGCGGCTCCGCGCCCTGGACGGGCTGGCCGATCTGCCCGTGGGCTTCCTCGCCGAGGACAGCTCGCTGGAGGCGCAGCTCCGTGCGGTCGACGCCGGCGGCGCGGTGTTCCTGACCCGGCCCGTGGACATGGAGGGGCTGACTGCGGCGGTGCGGCGCCTCCAGGCGGAGCGCGTGGTCCAGCAGCCGCGCGTGCTGGTCGTCGACGACGACCCCTCGTTCTGCGAGGTGCTCAACGAGCTGCTGCGCCGCATGGGGCTCCAGCCCTTCTGCATCCACGACCCGCGGGAGCTGCTGCCCACCCTGGACCGGGTGCGCCCCGCCCTGGTGGTCATCGACGCCCTGATGCCCCAGGTGGGCGGGATGGAGCTGGTGCGGCTGCTGCGGGCCAGCGCGACCTGGAGCGCGCTACCGGTCATCATGCTCACCGGGCTCGGGGGGGAGGAGATCGTGCTGGAGGGCCTCTCGGCGGGGGCAGACGACGTGCTCACCAAGGGGACCGCCCCCACGCTGCTGCTGGCCCGGATCCGCCATCACGTCGACCGGGGGCGCATGCTGCAGGCCCACGCCGACGCCGACCGCCTCACCGGGCTGCCCGGCCGGCGGGCGTTCACCCTCGCCGCGGAGGCGCGCCTGGACGAGGCCCGGCGGTGGCGGCGCCCCTTCGCCCTGGGGGTGCTCAGCGTGCCCGCGCTGGAGCGGCTGGCGGCGGAGCACGGCCAGCTCGCCGCCGACAAGGTGATGATCGGGCTGGCCCGGGCCTTGGACCGGGAGCTGCGCGTGTACGACCTGCGGGGGCGCTGGGCGTCCTCCAAGCTCGTCTTCGGCCTGCCCGAGGTCCGCAGCGAGCAGGGGGAGCGGGTCGTGGAGCGCCTTCGGCGGCGGGTGCAGGGGCTCCAGTTCCTCACCCCCTCCGGCGCGCGGCTCGACGTCGAGGTGCAGTTCGGGCTGGGGGCCTACCCCGAAGACGGGCGCGCGCTGCGGGCTCTGGCGCTGACCACCTTCGAGCGGCTGCGGCGCGAGTCGCTGTAGCCAGGGCCCGGCCGCGGTGGCAGAGTACAGCCATCGCAACCGGAGGGATCCCATGCTCACCGCGCTCGCTCTGCTGACCCTCGGCGCCCCGACGCCGGCCCACGCCTTCTGCGGCACCTACGTCGGCCAGGCCGGCGCCGACCTGTACAACGGGGCGAGCCAGCTCGTCATCTCCCGGGAGGGCACCCGGACGACCCTCACCCTGGTCAACGACTACGAGGGCAACCTCTCCGAGTTCGCCCTGGTCGTGCCCGTGCCCGAGGTGTTGGGCGAGGAGGACGTGCAGGTCGTGGAGCCCTCCGCGATCGCCCGGGTCGACGAGTACTCCGCGCCCCGGCTGGTGTCCTACACCTGCGAGGACTTCGCCTGGGATGACCAGGACTTCGACAGCGCGGCCGAGGACGGGGGCGCGGGCGCCCAGGCCGACGGCAGCGTGACCGTCGAGGCGCAGTTCACCGCCGGGGAGTACGAGATCGTGGTGCTCTCCGCGCAGGAGTCCGGCGGCCTGCTGGAGTGGCTGACCGACAACGGCTACGCGGTGGACGCGAGCGCGGCTGACCTGCTCCAGGAGTACATCGACGGCGGCAGCTACTTCTTCGCCGCCCGGGTCGCCCTGGAGGCGCTGCCCGACGACGCCAGCTACCTCTCCCCGCTCCAGTTCGGCTACGACGCCGCGGTCTTCTCCCTGCCCATCCGGCTGGGGACCCTCAACTCCGCCGGGGAGCAGGACCTGCTCCTCTACATCCTCAGCGACCAGGGGCAGACCCACATCTCGAACTACCCCCAGGTCGAGGTGGAGAACCAGTGCATGTACGTCGAGTCCGACTGGGAGGACTTCGGCGTGTTCTACAACGACCGCTTCGGTGAGGCGGTCTCCGCCCAGGAGCGGGCCGGCTGGATCCTGGAGTACGGCTGGGCGCCGTCGAGCTGCGACCCCTGCTCCGGCGACCCCCTCACCGCAGAGGACGTCGCCGCCCTGGGCTGGCAGGGCGACCTCAACGACGCCTACTTCTCCCGCATCCACATGCGCTACGCCCCCGAGCAGGTCGACCAGGACCTGTCGCTCTACGGCTCGAACATGTGGGACTTCACCCAGATCCGCTACATCGAGTACGACCCGCAGCTCGAGGACCGCTTCCCCCTGTGCGTCTCGGGCTGGTCGGACGACCCGGGCACCTGTGACGACGACCCCGCCGAGGATCCCGATGACCCGGACAACACGGGAGAGGGCACGTCCACGAAGGTGGAGCCCCGGATGAGCTGCGGCGCGCCGGTGGCGCCGGGGGCGGCGCTGGCGCTGATCGGCCTGCTGCTGGCGGCGCGGCGCAGGCGGGCTCAGGGCCTGAAGGTGGCGGTGCCCTGGTCGCAGCGCACCGCCACGAGCGTGATGTCCCGGTTGGCCGTCATGAAGTCCCCGGACTCGTCCTTGTAGCGGGTCAGCGGGGTCTTGTCGGAGGAGCGGGCCGGGATGTGGCCCTGGTAGAAGCTCCACCGGCCGTCCAGGGTGATGGTGCAGCCGGTCCAGCCGACGTCGCTGTTGTTGGAGACGCGGGCGAAGCGGGCCGGGCCGAAGCCGGCGCTGATCTCCGCGGCGCCGACCAGGGCGGCGGGGGGCGCCTCGGGTGCCTCGGGGGGCGGGCTGGCCGCGGGCGGGGCGGATGGCGGCGGGGTCTGCGCTGTGGCCGATGGCTTCGGCGTCTCGGAAGAGGGCGGCGCCACGGGCGTCGGCGCGTCAGACGGCGCATCCGGCTGGGCCGCGTTCGGCTGGGCCGCATTCGGCTGGGCCGCATTCGGCGGGGCCGCCTCCGGCGCATCCGGCTCGTCGGGCGGCGCCTCGACCACCGCGGGCGCCTCGACCACCGCAGGCACCTCGGGCGGCGGGGCCTCCTTCTGCAGCCACACGACCCCTCCAGCGCCCGCGAGCAGCAGGACGATCAAGGCGCCGACGGCGATCGGCCAGCGGGGCGAGGCCTCGGTGGGCGCCTCGGGCGCCTCGGGTGGCGGGGCGTCGGGCTCGGGCGGAGCGGGGGGCGCGGGCTCGGCCAGCGCGTCCTCGTTGGAGGCCGCCGCCAGCGGCGGGAACGCGAAGGTCTCGTTGGCCGGCGGCAGGCCCGCGGGCTGGGGGCTGAACGGGCGGCTCGCGCCGGTCTCGGTGATGACCAGGCCGGTCAGCTCGCCCGCCTGGCCCTCCGGCGGCGGCCAGTCCCGCTCCCGGCACCAGCGGCGCAGGTGCGCGCCGTCCATCTCCTGGGCGATGTCCTCGGCCCGGATCTCCACCGCGCCCGCGCTCGGCCGCCGCTCCGGGTCGTGGGCGAGCAGCTCGCGCAGCAGGGTCAGCAGGGCCGGGGGGAGGCCAGGGGGCAGGCGCTGGAGCTGCGCGTCGATGAAGTCGTCGTGGACCTCATCGTGGATGGACATGACCGTGAGCTGGCGGCGGGAGACATCCTGGTAGAGCTTCGCGTCGGTGAGGGCCTCGAACAGCACGCAGCCCAGGGCGTAGATGTCGCTGGCAGGACGAGGGGCGTCGTCGGTGACGCGCTCGGGGGCGATGTAGCCGTAGCTGCCGATGACCAGGCCGGTGCCGGTCTTCGCCTCGCGCTCGCGGTCGGGGGCGATCGCGATGCCGAAGTCCAGCAGCTTGACCGCGCCCCCCGGGCTGAGCCGGATGTTGGAGGGCTTGACGTCCCGATGGATGAGGCGCATCGGGGCGCCGTCGGCCCCCCGGGTCTCAAAGGCGGCGTGCAGGGCGCTGGCGACCTCGGAGATGACCTGCACCACCGCGCGGGGCGGCAGCGGCGGCTGGCCGCTCACGCAGGCCTCCAGGTCGAGGCCGGGCACGTACTCGGTGATCAGGGCGACCCGGCCCTGGAGGGAGATGAGGTCGTGGACCTTGAGGATGGCGCGGTGGTTCAGGCTGGCCAGCAGCCGGGCCTCGTCGCGCAGGCGTCGGACCGCGTCGCCGTCCGGCGCGGCCTCGGGCAGCAGCGTCTTGACCGCGACGTCCTGGGTCAGGCCGCCGCTGCTCTGCATGGTCGCCAGGTAGACCTCGCCGTAGCCCCCGCGGCCCAGGCAGAGGCGCATCTCGAAGCGCCGCGCGGCCGTCGTCCCTTCCGTGATCGGCTGACCGCGCTCGTTCTCGGACACAGGGGGCTCCGGGGTGGGGAGGCTGACGCCGGGGTTCAGTCTGCCGGGGGCGCGTTGCGCACCGCCCAGCGGGTCTTGGAGAGCATGCCCATGAGGATCTCCAGCTCGCGGGCCGTGGGCTCGGCGCGCTGGAGCAGGGCCCCCAGGGTGACCGCGACCTGCTCCCGGGAGCGGCCGGCCATGTAGGGGGTCTCGTCCAGCAGGTCGAGGGCGCGGACGAGGGTCGCCCGCTGCATGCCCAGGGGGGCCGGGCCAGGGGGGGGCGTGTCGCCGAGGGGCGTATCGGTGGGCCGCTGCTCCGTGGGCCCGCCGGAGCGCTTGCCCTGCCGTGGGGCCTCGTCGGGCATCCAGCCGCGGCGGCGCGCGGCGTCGGAGAGCGCGGCGGCGACCACCAGCACGGCCTGGGCCAGGTTCAGGGAGGGCAGGCCGGCGGTGGGGATTCGGACCAGGGCCTGGCAGCGGGCCAGCGCGTCGTTGCCCAGCCCGGAGTCCTCCCGGCCGAACAGCACCGCGGTGCGCTGGCCGCTCTCCATGCACTGCTCGGCCAGCTCGTGCTGATCCCAGGTGGGCCAGCCCCAGCGCCGGGCCCGGGCGGTGCAGCCCACGGCGAGCTGACAGTCGGCGACCGCCTCTTCGACGGTGCCGACGATCCGCACGCGATCCAGCATGGGGCGTCCGCCCGCCGCGCGCATCCGGGCCTGCTCCAGGTCGAAGGCCGGGGGGTCGACGAGCACCAGCTCCTGGAGGCCCATGTTGGCCATCGCCCGCGCGACCGCGCCGACGTTGCCAGGCTGGAGGGGGTGGACCAGCACGATGACCAGACCCGCGTCCATGACGCGGGCCGGATCCGACAGGGAAAGGCCGCCGGTCTCAGCCGATGCCAAACAGACCCTTGAGCCAGGCCCAGAAGCCCTTCTTCTCGGGCTTGGGGGCGACCGCAGGAGGCTGGAGCGGCGGGGGCTCGCTGACCGGCGTGGGCGTGGGGGGCGCCTTCACGGTGGGGGCGTCCTCGGTGGCGCTGGGGGCCAGCGAGGAGGGCACCGGGCTGAGCGGAGGCGGCGCCATCGGGGGCGGGCTGCCGAGCTGCTGGGCCAGGGACGAGGTGGGCATGTTGATCGGCGTCGGCGGCGCCGTCTCCTTGCGCGCGGCCTTGTTCTTGAGCTTCTTGCGCTTGCTCTTGGCGCCGCCCGGCTTGCCCAGCTTGAGGGTGGACTCGACGGTCTGACCGGTGGCCTTGTCGCGCGCGGTCAGGTTGAGGATGCCCTCGGAGTCGATGTGGAAGGTGACCTCGATCTGGACCTTGCCCTTGGGGGCGGGGCGGATGCCGGAGAAGACGAAGGTGCCGAGCAGCTCGTTCTCCTCGACCAGCTTGGACTCGCCCTGGTAGAGGCGGAGCATGATGGAGCGCTGGTTGTCCTTGCCCGAGGTCAGCGTGCGGGTCTTGTAGTCCGGCAGGGGCTGGTTCTTCTCGAAGAGCACGTGCATCGTGCCGTCGAGCTTGTTGATGCCGATGGGCATGGGCAGGACGTCGAGCAGGGTGACGCCGTCCTCGGCGGACGTGCTCGACAGGGAGTGCGCCATCATGGCCGCGCCGATGGCGACGGCCTCGTCGGGGTTGACGCCCTTGGAGGGCGGCTTGCCCATGAACTCGGTGACCTTGGACTGCACCAGCGGCATGCGGCTCTGGCCGCCGACCAGGAGCATCTCGTCGATGTCGGCCTTGGTGCAGCCGGCCTCCTTGATGATGCGCTGGCAGGTCGCGATGGTGCGGTCGACCAGATCCATGCACAGCTCGTTGAGCTGGTCACGGGTCAGGGTCATCCGGATGTCCAGCGGCCCGGAGTCCCCGTTGAAGATGTAGGGGACCTCGATCGGGGTCTGGGTGACCGTGGAGAGGCTGATCTTCGCGGTCTCAGCGGCGTCGCGGATGCGCTGGATGGCGACCCGGTCGAAGGAGAGGTCGATGCTGTGCTGCTCGTAGAAGTCCTCGAGCACGTACTGCATGACCCGATCGTCGAAGTCCACGCCGCCGAGGAAGGTGTCCCCGCCGGTGGCGACGACCTCGAAGATGCGGTCCTTGATGTCGATGACCGAGATGTCGAAGGTGCCGCCGCCGAGGTCGTAGACCGCGACGCGGGACTCAAGGTTGCGCCCCAGGCCGTAGGCCAGCGCGGCGGCGGTGGGCTCGTTGAGCACCCGCAGGACCTTGAGGCCGGCCAGCACGCCCGCCGAGCGGACCGCCTGGCGCTGCCGGTCGTTGAAGTAGGCCGGCACCGTGATGACGGCCTGGTCCACCTCGGCGCCGAGGGCCTCCTCGGCGACATCCTTGATCTTGCGGAGGATGGCCGCCGAGATCTGCTCAAGGGTGAACACCTGGTCCTTGACCTTGATCAGGACCTCGGAGTTGTCGCCCTCCATCAGCTCGTAGGTGAAGACCTGCCGGACCTGTTCGATCGTCTTCGAATGGAAGTTTCGACCGATCAGGCGCTTGGAGGCCATGACGGTGTTGACGGGGTTGAGCTGGGCCTGCTGTTTGGCCTCATGCCCCACCAGTCGGTTGCCTTGCTCGTCGATCGCGAACTGCGAGGGGATGGTGGTTTCACCCCCCTTGTACGTGATCAGCCTGGGACGTCCTTCCGCGAAGATGGCCGCGCAGGAGTTTGTAGTGCCCAGGTCGATGCCGATGGCTTTGCCCATGGACCGTTGCCTGCCTCAGAAAAGGGATACCTGCCAGGGCTGACTACCACGTCAGCGAGTGACGCGTCAACGGGACCCCCTGTCCGAGCGTTGGAGGGGGAACACCAAGGCGGCGATCCTGACCATCCAGCGCGCGTCTGCGGGTCTGGCAGCGTAATCCGGGTTCAATAGTCCTGTCACACTCCCCAGAGCGTATCCTGTTTCGCACCTCGAAGGCGAACCCGGCGCTGAAGGGCGCGCTCACTCGTAGGTGAGCATGATCTTGCCGTCGGCGCGGGTACAGCTCTGCTCAAGCGCGGACATGAACTCCGAGAACGGGCGTCTGGAGGTGATCATCGGCGCCGCGTCCAGCAGATCCTGCTCCAGCAGGCGGATCACCCTCGGGAAGCAGCCCCCACCGACATGTCCCCTGGAACCGGTGATACTGGCGGCGCCGGTGACCAGGACGTCCAGCATGACGGGGGCCCGCTCGCCGGTCCGGCCGAGGTAGATCATCTGCCCACCCGGAGCGAGGGCGCGCTCGATCTGCGGCATCGTGGAGACGGCCGCTCCGGCGCACTCGAGCTGAAGGTCGGCGCCCCAGCCTCGTGTGACCTGGAGGATGACATCGGCCGGGGAGCCCCCCACCGACGCCAGCGCCCGGGGATCGTGGGCTTCGTCCGCGCCCATCGCGCGGGCGACCTCCAGGCGGGGCGGGGAGATGTCAAAAGCGGTAATTGTTGCTGCTCCCGCCGCCCGGCACAGGGCGATCGCCCCCAGGCCGATGGGGCCGCAGCCGTACACCGCGACGTGCGCGCCGGGGGCCATGCCCCGCCCGGCGACGAAGATGCCGTTGAACGAGCAGGCGATCGGCTCGACCAGCGCGCCCAGCTCCATCGCGGCCCGCGCGTCGCCCAGGCGCTCGGCGAGGCCGTCCAGCGACCAGCAGAAGCGCTCCTCGATGGCCACGTAGCGGGCGTAGGCCCCCGGCGCCGAGAAGCCGACCATCTCCAGGTGCGGGCACTGGTTGGGGCGCCCGATGCGGCAGGCCTCGCAGACCCCGCAGTTGAGCATGCCCTCGGCGGCCACGAGCTGGCCCGGCCGCAGGGTCCGCACCTCGGCGCCCGTCGCCACCACCCGCCCGGCGTACTCGTGGCCGGGGACCACGGGCAGGCTCACGGGCCCCGAGAAGATGATGTAGCCGTCGTCATCGGTCTCGTAGCAGTGGGTGTCCGAGCCGCACACCCCGCAGGCCCCCACCTCGATGACCACCTCGCGGGGGCCGGGGGTGGGGTCGTCGATCTGCGCGGCGCGGAACAGCGGGTTCCTCCAGGCCAGGCTCCCGGCGGCCTTGCGCTGCGCGAGGGCGGCTTGGGTCAGCCGCGCGCCGGGCCGAGGGGACCACTCGGCGTCGAGGAGGATGGCGTCCATGGCGGAAGCATAGCCCCCCGGGCGACCCCCCGCAGCAGGGGCGCCCAGGACGCCAGCGGGGGCACGACGAGCCCCACGATCTTGGCGGCGTCATCCCAGCGGCGCAGGCGGACGGCGTCCTCGGCGAAGGGCAGGGCGCGGAAGGCGTCGGCCTCGGCGTCGTCGAACGGGCCGCCCTGGAGGGCCAGGGTGCGGACGGACTCCTCGGAGAGGGCCGCGGCGTAGCCCGGATCCCGGGCGAGCAGCCGCTTGGCCTGGACGTGCAGGCGCACCGGCTCGGTGACGGCGGGGGGGAACCAGCGGGCCAGCAGGCGCGCCCCCACCTGCTCGTGGCGGAGGTCCCGACCCGCCCGGCTGGCGGCGTCGCTGTCGGGGTGGGCGAGGTGGCCGAGGTCATGGAGCAGGGCGGCGACGACGAGGGCGTCGCTGGCGCCCTCTCGGGCGGCGAGGGCCGCGCTCTGCAGGGCGTGGTCGAGCTGGGAGACCGCCTCGCCGCCGTAGCGCGCGGCCCCGGCCTGCTCCAGCATCGCCAGGGGGTGGAGGGTCACGCCGTGCGCCGGCGCTCCAGGCGGACCTCCAGGATGGCGCGGTCGTTGGCCTTGCTCACCTCGATGAGCCAGCCCTGCTCCAGCAGCCGCTCCCCGACCACCGGGACGTGCCCCAGGCGCGACAGGATGAAGCCCGCCAGGGTCTCGTAGTCCCCCTCGGGCAGATCCAGGGCCGTGGCGTGCTCCAGGCTCTCCAGCTCCACCCGCGCCGAGACCACCCAGGCGTTGTCGGCGACCTTGCGGATGGAGCGGGTGCGCTTGTCGTACTCGTCGTCGATCTCGCCGACGATCTCCTCCAGGATGTCCTCCATCGTGATGAGGCCGACCGCGCCGCCGTACTCGTCGACCGGGACGGCCACGCGCTGCCGGTCGCGGCGGAACTCGTGGAACAGCTCCTCGATGCGCTTGGTCTCGGGGATGAACAGCGCCGCGCGCTTGACGTCGGAGAGGGGGGTCGCGGGGTCGTCCAGGAAGAGCAGCTCGTTGTGGTAGACCAGCCCGGTGACCTGATCGACCCGGCCCCGGTAGGTCGGCAGGCGGGAGTAGCCGTGCTCCACCATCAGCGCGATGGCCTGGGCGGCGGTGGACTCCTCGGGCACGCTGACCACCTCGATCAGCGGCTTCATGACGTCCTCGACCGTGGTCTCGGCGAACTCGAAGACCCGCTGGATGAGCTGGCGGTCCTCGTGGTCCAGCTCGACCTCCTGGGGGCTCTCCAGCAGGCGCTGGATCTCCTGGCGGCTGACCGTGCGGTCGGCGTCGATGCCCAGCAGCCGGTCCAGCAGCCCGGTGAACAGGGAGATCACCCGCAGCGCCGGCCAGCACACCACCGAGAACGCCCGGATGGGGAAGATGACGATCGGCGTGGCCCGGTCGGCGTAGTGGCGGAAGGTGCTCTTGGGCAGCAGCTCGCCGAAGGTGAGGACGATCGGGAAGAGCAGGGCGATGGCCAGCACCTGCCCCAGGTCCGGCCAGGCGCCCACCAGGGCGGCGGTGGCCACCGTGGAGGCGCTGACGGTGCTCATGTTGGTGCCGATCAGGCAGGTGGCCAGCAGGTCGGTGCGCTGCTCCAGCATGGCGAGGGCGATGGCCGCGCCCCGGCTGCCCTCGTCGGCGCTGGTCTTGAGGCGCAGGCGGTCGGCCGAGGTGATCGCGGTCTCGCTCCCCGAGAAGAACGCCTCGCTGCACAGGCAGACGGCCACCAGGCCGACGGCGAGCGCGGGGCTCACGAGGCCTCCTGGTTGGGCCCGCCGTCGATCAGCTCCAGGGTGACCTCGGTGATGCGGCGCTCCTCCACCCCCGCGACGGTCAGGCGCAGGTCGCCGACGACCACGGCCTCGCCCGGCTCGGGGATGTGGCCCAGCTCGGCGAACATGAAGCCGCCGACGGTGTGGTAGTCGCCCTCGGGCAGCTCCACCCCGGTCTCGGTCTCGAAGTCCTCGACGTCGGTGCTGCCCGCGACGGTCCAGGCGTTGGGGCCGACCCGGGAGATCTCGTCGGAGGCCTCGTCGTGCTCGTCGAGCATCTCGCCGACCAGCTCGCCCAGGAGGTCGTCGAGGGTGCACAGGCCCACCAGGCCGCCGTGCTCGTCGACCACGAGCGCCATGTGGGTGCGGCGGCGCTGGAACTCGCGCAGCAGGTCGTCGGCGCGCTTGGACGAGGGCACGTAGTAGGGGTCCTGGAGGAGCCCTGCCAGCTCGCGCGGGGTCGGCGGCGCGCGGCCCTTGAAGCGCAGCAGATCCTTGGTGAGCAGCACGCCCACCACGTTGTCCATGCGGCCCTGGTAGATGGGCACGCGGCTGACCTGGTGGGTGCGGAGCTGCTCCACGAGCTGATCGTAGGGGGTGCTCAAGGGGAAGGAGATGACGTCGGGGCGCGGGGTCATCAGGCGGCTGACCCGGGTGTCCGAGAAGTTGAACAGCCGGTCGATCAGCTCGTGCTCCAGGACGTTGATGCTGCCAGCCTCGCGCCCCTCCTGGATGAGCTTGCGGACCTGGTCCTCCTGCAGGACCCGGTTGGGGCTGTGGGCGTCGGCCCCCAGGGCGTGGAGGATGAGGTCCACCAGCCAGGTGAGGGTCTTGCGGAAGGGGGAGATCAGCCACTTCCAGGCGCTCAGCGGCGCGGCCACCGCCAGGGCCCAGCGGCGCGGGGCGGCCAGGGCGATGCTCTTGGGGGTGACCTCCCCCAGCAGGATGAGCAGCGGCGTGGCCACGAGGAGGTTCAGCCAGGGGCGCCCCGGCGCCAGGGTCAGGATGAGCCCCGCGCACACCGAGGACAGCGAGATGTTGACCAGCTCGTTGCCCATGAGCACGGCGGCCAGGGTGGGGCGGATGTCGGCCTCCAGCGCGGCGACCCGCTCCCCACGCCGGCCCTCGGCGCGGAGCTTCTCGCGGTCCATGGGCTGGAGCGCCGAGATGGCCGTCTCGCTGCCCGAGAACAGCGCCGAGAACGCCAGCAGGACGCCCACCAGGATGAGGGTGGGCCCGACGGCGCTGGGGTCCAGCTCGACCGCGCCGCCGATGCCCGGCGCGAATCCCAACGGAGGGTCGCTCATGCGCCCGCCCCCTCGAAGTGCTGCCAGCCCGCAGGCCAGGGACGGCCCTGGAGGATCACCGCCGGGGTCCGCGTGGTGCGACCGACCCGGCTCAGGCGGACCCCGAGGCGCTGGCCGAGGTCGCGGACGCGCGCGGCGTGCGCCGGGGGCGCGGTGAACAGCAGCGTGTAGTCGTCACCGAAGCCCGCCGCGAGGTCGATGGGATCGGGGATCGCGGAGGACAGCGCGGCGGAGATCGGCAGGGCGTCGGGGTCGACGACGGCGCCGACGCCAGAAGCCCGACACAGCCGGGGCAGATCGGTGGCCAGCCCGTCGGACAGATCCATCGCGGCGGTGGCCAGCCCGGCCTCGGCCAGGGCCGGCCCCAGGTCCAGCGGGGGAGCGGGGCGGCGCAGCGCGTCGAGCAGCGGCGCGGGGGGATCGGGCAGGGAGAAGCCCCCGCCCGCGTCGCCCAGGGTGCCGCTGACCCAGATGTCCTCGTCCGGCCCGGCCCCGGCGCGCAGCAGCGGCGCGGCCACGAGCCACCCGGCCATCGTCAGGCTGGCGTGGACGCCGAGGGGGGAGCGGGTGGTGTCGCCGCCCAGCAGCGGGATGCCGAGGGCGCGCAGGGCCCCCTGCAGGCCGCGGGCGAAGCCGTCGACCCAGGCGCGATCCAGAGGGACGGGCAGGGAGAGGGTGAGCAGCGCCCAGGACGGCCGGGCGCCCATCGCGGCGACGTCGGAGGCGTTGACCGCGACCAGGCGCGCGCCCACGTCCTCGGCGCTGTGCCGATGATCCCAGTGCACACCCTCCACCAGCGCGTCAGCGGTCAGGACCGTGCCGTCCGCGAGCACCGCCGCGTCGTCTCCGGGACCGACGTGGACGCGAGCGTCATCCGCAGGGGATGTCAACGCGCGAATCACGTACGCTTCGCCGCAGGCTTCGTCGGGCTCGTCTGTCATCTCACCGGAGTGAAGGGTGACCCCCAATCTAATCCGAGGATCGGGTGGAGGTCCAGCGCTCGCTACGGAGGCGGTTCGCCAGGAGGCGGTTCGAGCGGGGGTTTTACCCGATAGATGCCGTCGCTGTCCACGGAGAACACGTAGAGCTGACGACTCAGCTCCCGGGAGTCGGTGAAGCTCCCCGCCCGGGAGACCGAGCCGGACAGCGCCGCGCCCGCCAGCGCCTCCCGGAAGGCCTCCCGATCGGCCGGGGAGGTTCGCGCGGCCACCGAGAGCAGGCGCCCGGTGTCGTAGCCCACCGCGTCGATCACGCCGGGCGGGCGGCTGAACCGGGTCTGGTAGGAGCCCACGAAGTCCCCGACGGTGGGCGTGGGGTCGTCCACGTAGAAGGCGTCGACGAAGTAGGACTTCTGGACCGGCAGGCCGCCGCGGGTGACCAGCTCGGGGTTGTTCCAGCCGTTCAGGCCCAGCAGGGGCACCGCCACGTCGTTGCGGCGGGGCTTGAAGCCGCCGACGGCGAACTCCTCGTAGGCCAGGGCGGAGGCGACCAGGGCGACCTGCTGGTAGTTGTCGGGGATGAAGATGGCCTGGAAGTCGGCGACCGGGGGCAGCACCACCTTGTCGGGGTTCATGCCCTTCTCCTCGGCCTCCCGCTTGAGGCGGTACAGCTCGCCGGACCGGGCCTTGTAGTCCTTCTGGCCCAGCTCGGCGGCCTTCTTGCGGAGGTCGGTCTCGCCGGGGTCGTACATGACGGTGTGCACGACCTGGCCGCCGCGCTCCAGGACCTGGCGGGTGAACTCGTCGCGGGTGTTGCGCCCGTAGCTGGAGTCCGGGGCGAAGACGGCGAAGCGCTCCAGCCCCATGTCGTCCATGACGTGGTCCAGCAGCGAGTCCACCTGCTGCTCGTAGGTGAGGTAGCTGCGGAAGACGAAGGGCCGGGCCTCGGTGACCCCGGGGGCCTGGGTGAGGGTGACCATCGGCACGTTGGCGGCCTGGGCCTGCTCGGCCACCGGGAAGGCGGCGTCCTTGAGCAGGGGCCCGATGATCGCGGCGCAGCCCTCCTGGAGCACCAGCTCGTCGAAGCCCTTGAGCGCGGTCTCGGTGTCTCCGGCGGTGTCCCTGAAGACGAGCTGGACGCCACCGCCGCCGTGCTCCACGGCGAGCTGGATGGCGTCCTTGAGCTGCTTGCCCGGGGGGGCGTAGGTGCCGCTCAGGGGGAGCAGCACGCCGATCTTGCGGGCGTTGTAGGGGTCGCCGGCCTGGGCGCGGCGGATGACCCAGTCGGCCTCGTCGGCGTAGTCGGTGTCGGGGAAGGCCTCGAGCATGGCCTGGGCGGTCTCGATCGCGCGCTTGTAGTCATCGGCGGCCAGGGCGCTGCGGGCGCGGGCGAGGGCCTGCTCGTCGCCGGCCAGGGCGGCGACGTCGGGGGCCTGGGCGGCCTGCTCCTCGGTCATGAGGTGGCCGAGGTCGCGGTGGGCGCGGGCCTTGACCCCCACGTCGCCCTCGGCGTAGGAGAGCGCCTTGCCCACCAGCTTGCGCAGCTCGACCTCGCCCTCGCCGCTGCGCTCGGCCTCCAGGGCCAGGATGCGGTAGCGGTCGGCGTTCATGGTGGGGGGCACCACCGCCTCGTCGACCATGCGCAGGGTGGCCAGGGTGTTGCCCGAGCCCTTGCCCGAGTCCCAGGCCAGCAGGGCGAGCCCCAGGCTGGCCGCCGGCTGCACGGGGTGATCGTGCCAGGCCTCGTTCACCTTCCGGAAGTGGGCGGTGGCGGCGGCGGGGTCGGCGGCCAGGCGGCGCTGCTCCCCCGCGTTGAGGGTGACCCAGGGCAGCAGCTCGGGGTCGCCGCCCTCCGCGATGTAGTCCTCCAGGATGCCGATGGCCTCGAGGCGGTCGGTCTGGGCGACCGCGCGGGCCTGGACCACGATGGAGGGCTCGTCCGGGGGCGGGTTGCGGCCCCCCAGGATGCCGGCGTCGGCGCCGGGGGCGAGCAGGGTGAGGCCCAGGGCGAGCGCAGGGAGCGCCCGGCGGAGCCAGGAGCCGATGGGGGAGGTCTGTGAGCGCATGGCGGGTCGGGGGCGGAGGTCAGGTGGGGATTTCGAAGGACTCATCGGCGGCGGTGCCGCCGATGGCCTCGAGGTACGCGGCGCGGAGGGGGTGGGAGCGTTCGTCGGTGAGGTCGCTGAGGGACTCGACCGCCGCGCGCTGCTGGGCGCTGAGGCGGCTGGGGATCTCGACGAGGACGCGGAGGTGCAGATCGCCGCGGCCCTTGCGGTCGAGGCGGGGCAGGCCCCGGCCGGTGAGCCGGAGGATCTTGCCGGAGGGGGTGCCGGGGGGCACCAGGATGGTGGTCGGGCCGGTGAGGGTGGGCACCCGCACCCGGGCGCCCAGGGCGGCCTCGGGGAAGCTGACCGGCACCTCGCAGAGCAGGTCGGCGCCGCGCCGGCGGAAGAGGCCGTGCTCGGCGACCTCGATGAGCACGAGGAGATCACCCGGCACGCCCGCGCCGTGGCCGTCGTTGCCCTTGTGACGGAGCTTCAGCTTCTGGCCGGTGGCGACCCCCGGCGGCACCCGGACCTTGAGGTGCTCCTCGGAGCCGTGGCGGCCCTCGCCGCCGCAGCGGTCGCAGGCCTTGACCAGGATGTAGCCGCGGCCGTCGCAGCGCGCGCAGGAGGTGCGGAAGATGCGCCGGGTAGGGGACTTGCCGCTGCCCTCGCAGGCGTCGCAGGGCTGACGGCCGCCGTCGGGGTGGGCCCCGGTGGCCTTGCAGCGCCCGCAGCGCACCTGCCGGGGCACCACGATGGTGCGCTCAACGCCCTCGCCGACTTCTTCCAGGGTGACCGTGAGGGTGTAGCGCAGATCCTCGCCGGGGCGGTCGTCGGGCTTCTTGCCGAACAGGCTGCCCAGGGCGTCGGTGACCAGCTCGCCCAGCTCGTCCGGGGTGAGCGGGCGGCCGTCGGGCTTGTAGAAGGGCCCCATCCGGTCGTACATCGCGCGCTTCTCGGGGTCCGAGAGGCACTCGTACGCCTCGACGATCTCCCGGAACCGGCGCTCGGCGTCCAGATCGTCGGGGTTGCGGTCGGGGTGATAGCGCAGCGCCAGGCCGCGGAAGGCCTTCTTGATCTCCTCGGGCGTCGCGCTCCGCTTGACGCCGAGGATGTTGTAGTAGTCCCGGCGGGCCACCCGGATCCTCCGCTGCTGCGTCGGCTACCGTTATTCCGGGAAGGGCGCCGAGGCCAGGGTCACGGGCTCAGAGATCGTCGTCGAACTCGTCGCCGTCCTCGTCGAAGTCCCAGTCGTCGTCGTCTGCCTCGTCCTCGCCGTCGAAGTCCTCGAACTCATCGGCGACCGCCGCGTAGATGGACTCGGCGAGGCGCTGGGCGACCACCGCGAGGTTGTCGTGGGCGTCGCGGATGACGTCGGCGTCGGGGGAGTCCTGGGCGTCCTCGGCGTCGGCCAGGGCGTCGGTGATGGCCTGATGGTCGTCGTCGCTGAGGGCGTCGCCGTACTCGTCCATGCTGCGGCGGGTGGTGTAGATGAGCCCGTCGAGGGTGTTTCGGGCCTCGGCGGCCTCCTTGCGGAGCTGGTCCTGCTCGCGGTAGCGCTCGGCGTCGACGAGCATCTGCTCGATCTCGTCGTCGTTGAGGCCCGAGTTGGACACGATGCGCATGGACTGGGCCTTGCCGGTGCCGAGATCCTTGGCCTGGACGCGCATGATGCCGTTGGCGTCGATCTCGAAGGTGACCTCGATCTCAGGCAGGCCGCGCGGGGCGGGCGGGATGCCGTGCATCTCCAGGCGGCCCAGGGACTTGTTGTCGTCGGCCATCTCGCGCTCGCCCTGGACGACGTGGACGCGGACCATGTCCTGGTTGTCCAGGGCGGTGGTGAAGACCTTGGAGCGGCGGCAGGGGATGGTGGTGTTGCGCTCGATGATGGGCTCGACCAGGCCCCCGGCCACCTCGATGCTCATGGTCAGCGGGGTGACGTCGAGCAGCAGGATGTCCTTGACCTCGCCGGAGAGCACCGAGCCCTGGATGGAGGCGCCCACGGCCACGACCTCGTCGGGGTTCACGCCGTCCTCGGGCTCCTTGTTGAAGATCTCGGTGACCTTCTCCTTGACCCGGGGCATGCGGGTCATGCCGCCGACCAGCAGCACCGCGTCGAGGTCGGAGCGGGCCATGCCCGCGTCGTTGAGCGCGGCGAGGCAGGGGGGCTCCAGGCGGTCGATGAGGTCGGCCACCAGCTCCTCGAACTCCTCGCGGGTGATGGTGTGGTTGAGGTGCAGGGGCCCGGCGTCGCCGGTCGCGATGAAGGGCAGGGTGATGTCGGTCTCGGGGGCGCTGGACAGCTCGTGCTTGGCCTTCTCGGCGGCCTCCTTGATGCGCTGCATCGCGACGACGTCGTCGGAGAGGTCCAGGTCGGTCTCGTCCTCGAAGGCCTCCAGCAGGCGCTCCACGAGGCGGTTGTCGAAGTCCTCGCCGCCCAGGAAGGTGTCGCCGTTGGTGGCCTTGACCTCGAAGACGCCGTCCTCGAGCTGGAGGATGGAGATGTCGAAGGTGCCGCCGCCGAGGTCGAACACCGCGACCTTTCCGGCGTCGTCCCGGCCCAGGCCGTAGGCCAGCGCCGCGGCGGTGGGCTCGTTGATGATGCGCTCGCACTGGAGGCCGGAGATGCGCGCGGCGTCCTTGGTGGCCTGGCGCTGGGAGTCGTTGAAGTAGGCGGGCACGGTGATGACCGCGCGGTCGACCTTCTCGCCCAGGTAGGCCTCGGCGGTGGCCTTCATCTTCTCCAGCACGATGGCGCTGATCTGGGGCGGGGACATGCGCTCGCCGTCGGACTCGACCCAGGCGTCGCCCCGGTCCGAGGAGACGATCTTGTAGGGCACCAGCGAGGCGGTGTGGGCGATCGAGTCGTCTTCGAAGCGGCGACCGATGAGGCGCTTGACCGCGTAGAACGTGCGCTCGGCGTTGGTGACCGCCTGGCGGCGGGCGACCTGCCCGACCAGGCGCTCTCCCTCGGACGTGAACGCCACCACCGAGGGGGTGGTGCGGCTGCCCTCCTCGTTGGGGATGACCAGCGGCTCGCCGTCTTCCATGATGGCGACGCAGCTGTTGGTGGTCCCGAGGTCGATTCCGATGACCTTCGACATGCTTCACCCTCTTGTTCACCACGGGGCGTCGAGCCCCTCGCCGGGTGACCTTAGCACCTCCGAGGGCCTCGGGGGGGGCGCTACTCCTCGACCTCGTCCACCGAAGTCCGTGTGGTCTCCGCCGCTTCGGAGTCCAACTCGTCGGTGTCCGGCTCGTCATCGAGATCACCGGCGGGGCGCGCGACGGAGACCCGCGCCGCTCGGACCAGGCGGCCGTGGAGCTGGTAGCCCTCCTGGTGGACCTCGACGATGTGGCCGGGCGCCACGTCGGTGGACGGCAGCCAGGTGATGGCCTCGTGGAGCTGGGGGTCGAAGGGATCGCCCACGCCGCCGGGCACCCGGGCCAGGCCCAGGCGGTTCAGGGTGCGCTCGAGCTGGGAGACGATCATGCGGATGCCGTCGACCGTGCGGGCCGGATCGCCCTCGGCGTGGGACATGGCCAGGTCGAGGTGGTCGAGGACCGGCAGCAGCTCCTTGAACACACCCTCGGTGCCGAAGCGGCGCGCCTCGTCGATCTCCCGGGCGTGGCGGGCGCGGGAGCGGTCCCGGTCCCGCTCGCTGCTGCGGGCCGCGGTGCGCATCTCGTTGATGAGCTGCTCCCACTGGGCGAGCTTGGCGCGATCGTCCTCGCTGCGCAGCTTCAGGCGATCGTAGGCCTCCTTGAGGCGCTTGCTCCGGGCGTTGAGCCGGAGGAAGCGCTCCTTCTGGCGCTCGGACTCCTCCTCGGCGGCCGCGACCCGGGCGGTGGCCTCGGCCAGGACCGCGCGGGACGCCTCCAGCTCAGCTTCGGCGGCGTCCAGCTTCGCGTTGGCCTCGTCCAGCAGCGAGGGCGGCGGCTCGCCCCAGGGGCCGGGGTCGAAGACCAGCGCGGGCCCGTCGTCCCCCAGGTCAACGTCGGGGTCGAGGGTGCCCTCGGGGTCGACGTCGATCTCGTCAAAATCCTCGATCGAGGCCGGTTCGTCGTCCTCGACCTCCGTCACGAGGTGCTTCTCGACGGACGCCAGGGCCGCAGCGATCAGGTCCTCGTCGACCTCGACCCGAAGGTCTCTCGTGACATCGTCGCTCATGCGTCACGGTCCGTAGGGAGGGGGGCGCGGGGGGCCGATCAGACCCGGCGGCAGAAGATCACGGAGGCATTCTGTCAAGGTGTCGGGGGAGGGTCAAGCGGTCTCGGGGTGGGGGGGCCCTCCGCTGACCGGCGCCAGAGCGTCGACCAAGCGGAGCAGAGCGGCGTCCGACACCGGCCAGCCGGGCCCCTGCAGGCGGAGGTGGTCGTCCACCCGAGCGAGCGCTCCGCCCCGGATCAGGGCGTTGACCGGGCCGGGTGCGAGGTCGAAGCCGAGGGCCCGCAGGCGGCCCAGCGGCACCCCGTCGACGTGCCGCAGCGCGCCCAGCAGCAGGTCGATCGCGGCCTCGCGCGGGGCGGGAAGCTCGATGGAAGCCCAGCTTCGGGGACTTTCGATGAACGCGGCGGGGTCGGCGTGCCCGACGGTGCGGCGGCCGTCAGGCAGCCAGCCGTGGGCCCCCGCGCCCAGCCCGGCGTAGGGGCGGGCCCGCCAGTAGTGCTCGTTGTGGCGGCTTCGATGGCCGGATCTGGCGAAGTTGGAGACCTCGTACCGGGCCAGCCCGGCGGCCTCCAGAGTGGCCGTGGCGAGGTCGTACATGTCCCGCCACAGCTCCGGTGGAGCCTCCTGAAGACGCCCCGATCTGACAGCCTGAGTGTAAGCGGTGCCGGGGTGCGTCGTGAGCCCGTAGAGGGAGGCGTGGGGCGCGTCGGTCGACAGCAGGGCGTCGAGGTCGGCTCGGAGGTCGTCCAGGCTCTGCCCGGGGACGGCGAAGATGAGATCCGCTGACCAGCTCTCGAAGCCCGCCCGGATCACCCGCGAGAGGGCCTCGGGCAGCGCCCGCACGCTGTGGGCCCGCTTGAGCAGCCGGGCGTGGGCGGGCGAGAAGGTCTGCGCCCCCACCGAGAGCCGGGTGATCCCGGCGGCCCGCCAGGCGTCGAGGTTCTCGGGGGAGAGATCCTCGGGGTTGGCCTCCAGGGTGACCTCGCCGACGGGGGCGATCGCCGCCACCAGCCGGGCGAGCAGGGGCGGGGGGGTCAGGCTGGGGGTGCCCCCGCCGAAGAACAGGGTGTCCGGTCGGTCCGGGAAGCTGCCCCGCAGGCCCGCCCACTGGTCCAGCACCGCGTCCGCGTAGGCCGCCTGGGGGGCCTCGGGGTCCACCCGCACGTTGAACGAGCAGTAGGGGCAGCGGCTGCGGCACCACGGCAGGTGGACATAGACCCCGAACGGACTCATCGACCGGTTATATCGGACCTGCCTGGAGGCGGCCGTCCATCCCCTCGGGCACCCCAAGACGTGGAGAGGTTCTTGCGCTGCACCCTCGGCTCCGGCGCACGGCTGGTGCTCGATCCGGTCCCTGGCTCGGCGGTCACCGCGGTCTACCTCTGGGTCCGCTCCGGCTCCTGTGACGAGCTGGAGGGCCAGCACGGCGCCGCCCACTTCGTGGAGCACATGCTCTTCAAGGGCACCGAGCGCCATGGGGTGGGCGAGATCGCCACCGCGATCGAGGCCGTCGGCGGCGACATCAACGCCTACACCACCTACGACCAGACCGTCTTCCACGCCACGGTGCCCACCCCGAGCTGGCAGGGCGCCCTGGACGTGCTGGTGGACATGGCCCTCCACAGCCGCTTCGATCCCCAGGAGATCGAGCTGGAGCGCCAGGTCATCCTCGACGAGATCCGCTCCGGCCGCGACGACCCGGCCCGCTGCCTGGGCGAGGCGGTCGCCGCCCGCGCCTTCCAGCGCCACCCCTTCGGCCGCCCGGTCATCGGCACCACCCGCTCGGTGGGCGGCATGGCCCCCGAGGCCCTGCGCGCCTTCTACGAGCGGGTCTACCACCCCGAGAACCTGATCGTCTCGGTCTCCGGCGACGTCGACGCCGACGCGCTCATCGCCCTCTGCGAGCGGCTCCTGCCGCCCCGGCCCCCGGTGGGCCCCGCCCCGGTGCGCCCGGTCGAGCCCCCCCAGACCCGCGCCCGCAGCATCATCGTGCCCGGCCGGTTCGAGGAGCCCATGCTGGAGCTGGCGTTCCGCGGCGTGCCCCACGACCACCCCGACGCCGCCGCCCTCGACCTGCTCATCACCGCGCTGGGGGAGGGCAGCGCCAGCGTGCTGGGGGCCGCGCTCCAGCTCGGCGAGGGCCTGGTCACCAGTACCTGGGGGGTCTGCGAGACCGAGCACGACGACGGTCTGGTGCTGCTGGGCTGCACCCCGCTGGGGGGCCGCACCCTGCAGGCCGCCCGCGCCCTGGCCGCGCAGGTCGACCGGGCCCGCGCCCACGGCGTGCCCCTGGCCCAGCTCCACCGCGCCCGCACCCAGATCCTCTCCCTGCGCCTGTTCACCGCCGAGACCGTGGACGGCCGGGCCCACGAGAACGCCTGGTACGAGGCGTTCTTCGGAGACCCTGCCGCCGCGCAGCGCTACCGGGCGGCGCTGGAGGCGGTCACCGCCGCCGACGTGCGCCGGGTGGCCGCGCAGTACCTGCGCCCCGAGCGCTGCACCCTGGGCGCGCTGCTGCCCGAGGCCGAAGCCGAGCCGGCCGCCGTGCGGCAGGCCGCGTCGCTGTCTCGGCGGCCCGCGCTTCCGAAAGCCCGACCCGCGGTGCATCGTCGCGTGCTGGACAGCGGTCTGACCCTGCTGGTCGAGCCTCTGGAGCACACCCAGGTGGCCGCCATCCGCGCGGTGGGCCTGGGCGGGCAGCTCGTGGAGCGGGCGGGCAGCGCAGGCCTCTGCGAGCTGTGGTCCCGCACGGCGGGGGCCTGGGACCTCTCCGCGCGGGAGCTGGCCGAGTACCTCGACGACCGGGGGGCCACCCTCTCCGGGCTGGCCGGGCGGAACACCCTGGGGGTGGAGCTGGACCTGCCCGCCGGGCGCATCGACGACGCGGTGGATCTGGTCGGTGCCGTGCTCTGCGCGCCCCGCTTCGACCAGGGGGAGGCCGAGCGGGTGCTCGCCGAGCTGCGGGAGGACGAGCGGCTGCTGCGGGATCAGCCCTCCACCGTGGCCGACCACGAGGCCGCCCGCCTGCTCTACGGCGCCCACCCCTACGGGCTGCCGGCCCGGGGCACCGCCGACTCCCTCCAGCGGCTGGACGTCCCGGCGCTGCGCCGCCTGCACCGGGGGCTCATCACCGCCGACAACCTCGTGGTGGCGGTGGCCGGGGCGGTGGACCCCGACGCGGTGATGCACCGCCTGGAGCGGGCCCTCGCCGGGCTGCCCCCCGGGCCGGCGCGGCTTCGGCGGCGGCCCCGGGCCCGGTTCTCGCCCAAGCGGCTCCGGGCGCAGCTCGCTGCGGACCGCGAGCAGGCCCACATCGTGCTCGCCTGGCCGGGCGCGCGCTTCTCCGACCCCGACGCTGAGGCGCTGGCCCAGGCCGCGCAGGTGCTGGGGGGGCAGGGCGGCCGGCTGTTCATGGCGCTGCGGGATCGGCGCGGCCTGGCCTACGACGTCTCCGCCGAGTCCGACGACGGCTGGGATCGCGGCGCCTTCGAGGTCCGCATGTCGATGGACCCCGAGCAGGTGGCCCAGGGGGTGGCGGGCCTGCGCGAGGAGGTCGAGCGCCTGGCCGCCGAGGGCCCCACCGCCGAGGAGCTGGAGCGGGTCAAGCAGGTGACCCTGGGGGCGCTGGCCATGTACCGGCAGCGCAGCGCGGGCCGCGCCCTGGAGCTGGCCCTGTGGGAGCGCTACGGCCGCGACGCCCGGTTCGCCCGGGAGCGGGCCGCCGCGCGCACCCTCGCGGTGACCGCCGACGACGTGCGCCGCGCCCTGTCCGCCCGCCTGGCGGCCTGCGGCGGGGTGGAGGTCGTGGTCGGCCCGGAGTCCACCCGGTGAGGCCCCGCCGCCGCAAGCGCCCGTCCTGGGACGTGGCCCCCCCGACGTTCACCTTCACCGCCGAGGAGCGGGACAGCCTGGCCCAGGGCGGGGTGGTCCACCGCGCCGAGCAGGGGGAGGCGGGCTCGGCGGGGATCTCGGTCTGCCTGGCGGACGCCCCGCCCCAGCGGGTGTGGGCGACGATCACCGACTTCGACGCCTACGTCGACTTCCTCCCCTACGTCACCGCGTCCTGGCTGGAGACCGCAGGTGCCCCCGTCGACGGGGTCGCGGTGTGGCGCTGGGGCATGGAGCTGACCACCAAGGGCGTGGTGACCCGCTACGCGGTGGAGAGCCGCCTGCGCCAGGCCGAGGGCTACATGACCTGGGAGATGGTGCCCCGGGGGACCTCCCCGATGGCCCGCGCGACGGGCTTCTGGCAGACGCGCCCGTGGGCCGACGCGCCGCAGCGCACCCTGGTGCTCTACGGGGCCTCGGTGGAGACCGCGTGGTGGCTGCCCTCGCCCATCCACCGCAAGGCCGCCGACCGGGGCCTGCCCACGATGGTGACCCTGATCGCGGCCCGCGCGGCGGGGGCAGGGTAGGATAGGCACGATGAGCGACGATCGTGACGACACCCGCCGCCGAGGAATGATGCCGGACCTGGGCTTCGAGGGCTCCGGCTGGGACGACGCGCCCCCCCGGGCGATGCCGGACCTGGGGTTCGAGGCGGCCGCGCCTCCGCTGGCCCCGCCCCCCGCGGATCCTGGGACGTTGGAACCCCACGATGCCGATGACGACGCGGTCGTCGAGCCTGAGCCTGCTGAAGAGGACGAGCCGCTGGCCTCCGAGGTCATCGCCGAGCAGGCCCCGCGCGCCCTCGCGGGGGAGTCGGTCTACGACCGGGTGTACAGCCGCCGGGT
The DNA here is from genome assembly GCA_020632795.1 of Alphaproteobacteria bacterium. Classification (GTDB taxonomy): domain Bacteria; phylum Myxococcota_A; class UBA796; order UBA796; family CAJQPC01; genus JACKEV01. The sequence goes on along the minus strand of JACKEV010000010.1, from coordinate 193,404 downwards.
GTCGGGCCCGGGGTCCGAGCGGCGCTCCCGGCTGTTCGACCGCATGGGCCTGGCCGACCCCTACGACCCCGACGCCCAGGAGCGACCCCTCTCCCTGGGGCCGGTGAACCTGCGCTTCCGGGAGCGGCGCCAGCCCGCCCCCCACGCGAAGCCCAAGGAGCCCGCGCGCAAGCAGAAGCGCAAGCTCCCCGACGCGCCCCGGGCCCCCAAGGCCGCGCCCCGGCCCGCGCCCAAGCTCGCGCCCAAGCCTGCGGGGGACGTGCCGCCGCCCAAGGAGTTCAGCCGCCGGCCGCCGCCACCCAGCCCCCCCAGCGTCACCCCGACCCGGGGCAACCGCAGGCCCCCGGTGGTGTCGGCCCCGCCCGAGGCCAGCGACAACGCCCCGACGATCGACCGCCGCCCGCCGATGCCCGAGGCCACCCAGAAGCGCCAGGGGGGGCGGCTGCGCATGGGCGGGCCCACCCAGGCCACCGGGCCGAAGGTGCTGCGCCCCCCCAAGCTCCAGGAGACCGTGATCACCAACGCGGACCCGGAGGAGTCGACGGCCACGCCCGCGGCGCCCGAGCCCCCGGTCGCCCGCAGGCCGCCGGGGCCCGACGGAGGGCTGGACGACCTGTTCGGGTTCTCCCAGAACGAGGGGCGGATGCGGATCCGGCGGCGGAAGAAGGACGACGAGGGGTAGTACCCCCACCCCGAAGTTCCTACCGAGTTTGCGCTGCCCCTGGCACGCCCTCCGCGCCGCCCGGCTCGCCTGACGTGTCCCGACACGCGGCGGTTCGCCGGACGACACGGAGGACCCACCAGGTTCTACCGGTACTCGGTAGGAACTTCGGGGTGGGGGTACTGGCGCGCGTCAATACACCACGAACCCCGGGTGCCGCATCAGGTACGCCAGCACCCCGGCCCACGCGTCCCGCGGCGAGCCCGACAGGGCGTGGAGCTGCTGCCACAGCGCCCAGGTCCGCGCGACGTCTTCCGTGTCGCCCTGCTGGCCGAGCACGCGGAGGTGCAGGGCCTCAAGCTGGGCGATGGCGTCGGCCTCGCTGGGCACCGCGTCCACCGGGACCTCGGTGATGAGGTTCTGATCGGGCTGGTCGACGGCGTACCAGGCGGCGGCCTCGGCCACCCGCTCCATGACCAGGGCCATCGTGGCGGTGGGCTCCACCCCGCTGCGGCTGGAGAAGTCCGCGCCCACGTCCCCGGCCAGGCCGCGCACCCCGAAGGTGTCGGTGTTGAACAGGTCGTAGCCGCCCACCGCGAAGCGGAAGCCGGTGAGGTCCTCGACCTGGGCGGCGTACTGCCAGGGGGTGACCAGCTTCCAGGGGCTGGCCGCCGGGTCGTCGGTGGGCGGGGTGAGGTAGTCCGGGCTGGTGACCACCGCGCGCACCAGGGCCCGCACGGTCAGCCCGCCCTCCAGGAAGGCCTGGCGGTGCTCGGTCAGGGTGGCGGTGTCGTCCAGGGTGGCCGGCCTCTGGAGGAGCTGCTCGAAGGTGCGCTTCACCGCGCACTCGGCGTAGCGGGGGTCCCGGGCGATGGCCCGCCCCAGGTCGGCGAGGCCGTCGACGGGCTGGCCCTGGTAGGCCGGGCCCACGCCGGTGTACTCGGCCCAGAGGCGCTCCCGCTCGGGGTGGTAGTGGGTCTGCTCGGTGGGGGAGAAGCCGAAGTGGTTGTAGAAGCCCCAGAACACCGCCGCCATCGGGTCGAGGCTGGCGTGGCAGGTCACGCAGGCGTCGCTGGTGGCCAGGGCGTTCGCGACGGCCTCCTCGTCCAGCAGGTTGAGGTCGCGGTCGCCCTCGATCTGCTGGTCGAGGTAGTCCCGGCACAGCAGGATGCGGCTGACCGCGTTGGCCCGGCCCCGGTTGGCGTTGGCCAGGGTGGAGCTGTAGCGCCACCACAGCCCGTTCGTGGAGAGGACGCCGGCGGCGGGGCGGTCGTCGGTGTAGTGGGCGAGCTGCCAGCCGGTGGCGCTCTCGGGGTAGTCGGTGGGGTAGCTCTCGGCCATCACCTCGGTGACCATCGTCCAGTCGCCGGTGACCAGCTCGGTCCAGGGCAGGTCCTCCTGGGCGATCCGGGCCAGGATGCGCAGGGGCTCGGCGCCCATGCCCTCCAGGAAGCGGGTGGGGTCGTCCAGGGTGTAGGTGAACTCCTCGATGTCGGTCTCGGTGACCGGGGTGCGATAGACCGGGGCCATCAGGTCGGCGTAGCGCAGGCCGAAGCGGGGGTCGGCCATCCAGTCGTCGACCACGGGCTCAAGGGCGGAGCGGTCGTCGCCGACGGCCGCGTACTCGTCCAGGGTGGGGCGCACCCCGCGCAGGTCCAGGCTGAGTCGGGTGAGGGCGACGACCGGGTCGACGGTGGGCGCGGGGGCCTCGACCGGGCCGTCGGAGCAGGACAGGAGCAGGAGCACCATCATCGGGGCTCTCGGCTCCAGGTGAACAGGAGTGGGGTCCAGTCCACGCAGACCTCGCCGACGCTCTGGTCGTTCAGCCAGGCCTCGCCGCAGCCGTCGCAGGCGTCGCCGGTGGCGGCGGCGCCCTCGAAGATGACCTCATACCAGCGCCCGGCGTCGTCCCGGGCCCACACCCGGCCGTCGGGCTCCAGCCCGCAGGCGCCGGCCTCGTCGGTGAGCAGGAAGTCCTCGAAGATGGCGGCGGGCACGGGGTCGGGCAGGTAGGCCATCTGCAGGTCGAGGGCGGTGCTGCGGGCCTGGGCGTGGTGGTCGACGAGGGTGAAGTACATCTCCATCGTCACGCCGTCCTGGAGCCAGGTGCCCTGGCCGTCCAGGCCGCTGAACCAGAAGTCGCCGAACACGAAGCCGGCGTCGGTCTCCTGGTCGTCGGGGTCCAGGTAGCGCTCGTGCAGCACGTCGCCGTAGTTGATCAGCTCGACCCCGGCTGCGGTCGTGATGGTGGCCTGGCCGCTGAGCCAGCCGACGCTGAGGTAGTGCAGCGGCTCGGTGGTCATCTGGGGCTGGAACAGGCGGAAGTACAGCGACCAGCCCTGGAAGGTGGTGCCGTCATCGGTGACGCAGCCGTCCTCACGCCAGTGGTCCTGGCCGTTGTGCTCGACGACGGTGGGGCAGTCGGGGTCGGCGTGCTCGAACATCAGCCCGGCCCAGGTGTCGTGCATGAGGCTGGGGTCGGTGCGCAGGACCTGGGCGACCACCCGGTCCAGGCCCTCGGCGAGCTGGTCGGGGGTGAGGGGGGCGCCGGGGTCGGGGACCTCGGCGTCGACGTCGTAGGCGTCGGGGACGACCGGGTCGGGGACGGGGTCCTCGGCGATCGGGGGCTCGGCGCAGCCCAGGGCGAGCAGGAGGCCGATCACGTCAGCACCCCCTCGATGGCGCTGGCCCCGGGCAGGAAGTCCCCGGGGTCGACGTCGGCCAGGGCGAGCAGGGTCGCGCCCAGGGAGTCGCAGGTGACGTCGCTGCCGCTGTCGGTGGCCTCGGCGGCGGCGTGGTCCAGGCGGCGGCCGTAGAAGGTGTCGTCGTAGCCCCCCACGACCCGGTCCCCGGTGAAGCCCGGCCCGATGAGCATGGCCGAGGTGTAGGGCCAGTGGTCCTTGCCCTCCTCGGCGTTCAGGCCCGGGGTGCGGCCCATCTCGCTGAGCACGACCACGACGGTCTCCTCGGCCAGGGTGGGCGTGCTGTGGCCGGGGGTGCTGTCCAGCGTCTGCATCAGCCCGTTGAGGCCGTCGAACAGGCCCTGCCAGTGCCAGTTCTGCCAGATGTCGTTCAGCGCGTGGGTGTCCCAGTCGTGGGTGAAGGTCACGGTCACACACGACGCGAGGTCCTGGGCCAGCATGTCCGCCGCCAGCAGGCAGTCGCCGACGAAGTCCCCGCCGGTCTCCCAGTCGATGACGTCGTTGGCGAGCTTGAGCTGCTCGGCGCGGTCGAGGCTGGCGGCGTAGGCGTCGAGCAGCGCGGCGCTGCGGGGGTCGGGGGCGGCCTCCACCGCGCGGCGGACCCGGCGCTCCAGGACCCGCTGCTCGGCCTGCTGGAGCAAGAGCCCCGTCTCGTCGACCGGCGTGTCGCTCCACCCGGCGATGTCCCCGGTGATGAGGGCCTCGAGCTGGCCGCTGGTGCCGGTGCGGGTGACCCAGGCCCCCAGGTCGGCGGGGTAGGAGGGCCCGGAGAGGACCAGGTGCGGCAGGGCGAAGCGCTGGCCGACGGCGCTGGCCAGGATCGCCGGCCAGTCGGGCCGCCCGGCGATGCGACCGGTGAGGATGAGGCGCAGGCAGGCCATGTGGGCCACCGAGGGCACCAGGATGCCGTGCAGAAGCATCGTGCGGTCGTGGTACTGCTGGAAGAAGTCCCGCACCATCGGCCGCTCGGGGTGGTCCACGAAGTCGAGGTTGCCCGCCCGCGCCGTGGTGGCGTTCGGCTCCATGTCCACGACCGGGTTGTCGAAGGCCGGGTAGATGGCCCGGGTGACGTCCCATCCGCCGAAGTTCACGATGAAGATGAAGCGGCGGTCGGCGGGGGCCGCGCGGACCGGGCGTGGCAGCAGGCCCATGCCCGCCAGCGCAGCGGATCCGGTCATCAGGCGGCGGCGGGAGGGGCGCATCACGGCTGTATTCTGTCATAGTCGGCGGGGGGCCGGCGGGGCGCGCGCGGTGTACATTGGGGCCCATGATCCATCGCACCCTGCCCCTGCTCCTGGCCCTGGGCGCCTGCAAGGCCCCCGAGGCCCCCGACACCATCGAGGAGATGATGGTCTACGGCTTCGAGAACTTCGAGGCCGAGGACCCCGCCTACATGGTCGCCCTGGCCGAGAAGCTCATCCCCTGGATGGACAATCACATGGCCGAGGCCGAGGAGGGCTACGCGGTCAACGCCCTGGGGGACGCCAACCTGGCCGCCGCCGGGGTCGACGCCACCGTCGAGGAGGAGATCCTGGGCGCGGTCACCGGGGTGGACTTCGTCGCGCCCCCCGAGGACCTCGCCGCCGTCTACGTGTACCCCCACCAGGACGAGATCTTCGACACCTACATCGAGTTCACCCGCGAGACCGACGACGACCCCGACTGCTTCGCCGAGCAGCGCTGCGAGTTCTTCCGCGCCTCCGACGACGTCCACATCGACATGGGCGTGCTCGGCATCGAGATGTTCAACGGCTACGACACCGCCTTCCGCTGGATCGAGCTGAGCGACGGCACGAAGGCCATCGCCCACCGCAACCTGGGGCCGCTGCCCATCGAGTTCACCGTCAACTTCCTGGCGGTCTACCAGCAGTACAGCTTCTCGTTCAGCTACGCCCGCCCCGACGGCACCACCCGCCGGGCGTGGACCATCTGGGCCGACGGCGAGGTCATCGGCGCGGACCTGCCCGAGAGCTGGCAGATCTCCCAGGGGGTCTCCGCGATGCACAACGCGGCGGAGAACATCAACGCGTGGCTCCGCGGGGAGACCGGGGCGTAGGTTGCAGCCATTTTCTGACCGGAGTAGGAGCGCGCCATGCGCTTCTACCTGGGCTGTGCGGTCTGGGCCTTCCCCGGCTGGGTCGGTTCCTTCTTCCCCCCGGGGACCCGCCAGCCCGACATGCTGCGGCTCTACGGGGAGCGGATGTGGACGGTGGAGGGCAACGCGGTGTTCTACGCCGTGCCGCCGGCCGAGACCCTGGCCCGCTGGGTGGAGATGACGCCGCCGGGCTTCCGGTTCTGCCCCAAGATCCCGCGCGTCATCAGCCACGAGGGCGCCCTGGCGCCGAAGATCCCGGAGGCCCTGAGCTTCCTGCGCTACATGCGCGACGGTCTGGGTCAGCGCCTGGGGCCGGTGTTCCTCCAGCTCCCCCCGGGTTACGGGCCCGAGCGCGGCCCCGACCTCGCCCGCCTGCTCAACGCCTGGCGCCGGGAGGCCGACCACCCCCTGCTGGTCGAGGTGCGCCACCCCGGCTGGTTCACCCCGGAGTACGAGGACCGCCTCGACACCCTGCTGCGCCGCCTGGGCATGGGCCGCGTGCTGCTGGACACCCGCCCCATCTATGCGGGGGAAGACGACCCGCAGGCTGAGTCCCAGCGCCGCAAGCCCGAGCTGCCCCTGCACCCGGTGGCCACCGGGCCGGTGGTCTTCGTGCGCTTCATCAGCCACCCCGACCCGGCGCGCAACACCGCAGAATTGGAGGCCTGGGCCGCGCAGGTCCACGCCTGGCTGGATGAAAAGCGAACAGTGTTCTTTTTTGTCCACTGCCCCTTCGAGGAGTTCTCCCCGGCCTGCGCGCGGCGCTTCCAGGCGCTGCTGGAGGCGCGGGGGGCGCCGGTGCCGCCGCTGCCCTGGACGCAGCTCCCGCCACCGCCGCAGGTCGCATTGTTCTGACGTTCATGGGATGCTCTCCACATGGCTGACAACCTCTACGCCCCGCCGGACGCCCGGCTGGAGGAGCCTGCGGCGCGGAGCCTGGCGACCGGCGAGGTGCTGCACCATGCCGCGTGGCTGGCCGGGCGCTACTGGCAGGCCGTCCTGCTGCCCTCGCTGCTGGTGTTCGGGCCCATCGAGGTGGTGCACGGCCTGGGGCTCTGGGTGGCCCGGGCCGAGGCCGTCAACCTGGTGGAGTCCCTCACGAACCTCGCGTCCGGCCTGGGGGCCGCGTTGGTCGCCCCCTGGATGTTCATCGGGGTCACGCAGATGGAGCGCAGCGGCGAGCCCCTGGACCTGCGCGCCGCCCTGGATCGCGCCGCGAAGCTTCTGCCCGCCGTGTTCGGAGCCCGGCTGCTGGTCGGTCTGCTCGTCGGCCTGGGGTCGTTGCTGCTCGTGGTCCCTGGGATGGTGCTGTGGACCCGGTATTCTCTGACCGATCCCGTCGTGACCCTGGAAGGATGCGGCGCCTTTGATGCCCTCAAGCGCAGCGAGGCGTTGGTCGCCGGGCGGGGCTGGGCGGTGTTCCGCGCTGTGCTGTCCGCCTCGGTGGTCGTGTTCTGCTTTGCCTTCCTCGTCACCATGCTCACCGAGTTGGCTGGCCTCATCGCGCTGACCATGATGGCGGGGATGCTGACCTCGCTCGCCGGGCTCTACCCGGTGCTGGTGGTGCTGGTGCTGTACCAGCGCCTGAGCGAGCCCGCCTGACCTCAGGCCTCGGGGTTCAGCCCCAGGCCGTCCATCAGCTTGCTGAGCAGGCCGACCTCGCGGCGGTGCAGCTCCTCGTCCTCGGCCACGGTGAAGCTGGCCAGCATGAGGGCCTCCTCGCGGGACTCCTGGTCGGGCAGCGCGGCGGCCAGCTCGGCGATGTTCAGCCTGGCGCGGGCCTCGTTGAGGACGAGGTTGCGGATCTCCTGGTCGGTCCGGTCGGGCACCAGCTTGTGCAGCATGGCCAACTCGCGGGGGTCCACCCGGCCGTCGGCGAAGGTGGCGTGGACCAGCAGCCGGAACAGCGCCGTGTCGGCGGGGTGGCTGCCCCGCAGCGGGGCGCCGCTGGGGTCGTTGAGGACGTCGAGGAAGTCGCGGGCGCGGCTCATGGATCCCTCCTGCGCGTGACGCGCGCACCCTACACCAGATCAGGCCGCCCAGTCCTCATCGGGCTCGGCGTCCCCGGGGATGAGGGCGCGGCCCACGTCGATGTAGGGGCCGCCGCTGACGGCCTCCATGCCCGCGGCCCACTCGACGGCGTTGGCGGCCAGCGCGGCGTAGCGGCTGCGCGGGACCTCCATGCTGTGGGGCGGGGTCGCGCCGTCGGCGCCGCCCGCGACGAAGAAGACCAGGCGATCCGGGTGGATCTCCCGCAGCCGGGGGCGGCGGGCGGGGTGGAAGACCAGGCCCTGCGTGCTGCGCATGAGGTCCAGCTTGAGCAGCTCCAGGAAGACGTCGTCCAGGCCGCCGTCGAGGCAGGCCAGCTTGTCGCCCAGCGCGTCGAGGCCGAACACCGCGCGGATGCGGAACTTGCCCGACATGCTGCGCACCAGGGGGGGCGCGTTGACGATCATGTTGCGGCGCCAGTCGTCGCGGGGCTCGTTCTCGTAGTGGCGCCAGCTCTGCTCCCAGCGGGCGGGGTACATCGCGATCCAGAGGCCCTTCTCGAAGTCCAGGTAGACCATGGGGTGGTCGACCTGGTAGCCGGCGCCGCACTGCGTGCAGGTGAAGCGCTGGAAGACGCCGGCCTTCGCGGCGTCCACCACGTCCGGGCGCCGGGGGCCGTTGATGCTCACCGCGATCATCCGCGTGGTGGTCGCGCCGCAGGCCGGGCAGCGAATGGTGCGCGGGTGGAAGGTGGACATCGGCACCATCCTATCGGGGATGGGCGATGGGCACCAGCGCCGTGGTAGGACAGCGCGGGAGCCAGGAGGCGCGATCGTGCACAACATCGTCGTCGTCGGATGCGGCCGCAGCGGGACGAGCGCGGTCGCCGGGACCTTCGGGACCTCGGGCTACTTCACGGGGCGGCGCGGCTGGGAGAGCGACCCCTGGAACCCCCGAGGCTACTTCGAGGACCTCGACGCCCTGAAGCTCAACGAGCGCATCCTGGGCGCATACGCCCCGCCGCCGCTGGAGGTCCTGGGCCGGGGGCACCCCGCGACGCGGGCGGCCACCCACGGGCAGTACTGGCTGGCGCACCTGCCGCTGGAGGTCGAGGTGGCGCCGGACGAGGCGCTCCTGTCGGAGATGGCGCGCTGCGTGGAGGTCAGCCCGTACTGCCTCAAGGACCCGCAGCTCTGCTTCACCCTGCCGGCCTGGCGCCCGCTGCTCAGCGACGCCCGGTTCATCTGCGTGTTCCGGCACCCCCTTGCCACCGCGCGCAGCCTCGTGCGCATGTGCGGCGCGATCCCGCACCTCCAGCCGCTGGGGGTCGACGAGGCCTGGGCCCTGGGGACGTGGCGCCACTGCTACCGCCACGTCCTGGAGCGCCACCGCCACGTCGGGGACTGGCTGTTCCTGCACTTCGACCAGCTCTTTGAGGCCGAGGGCATGGACCGCCTGCGGCGCCACGCCGACTTCGAGGGCCTCCAGCCCTTCGTGGACCCCGCGCTGCGTCGGTCGCCGGAGGGCGGGGCGCTGGATGGGGAGACCCGGGCGTTGTATGGGACGCTGTGCGACCTCGCAGAGGCAGGGGTGAGATGACCCGAAACCACGGATACGCCCTGGACGCCGGCTGGAAGGGCATCCTCGCGGCGAACGGCGTGCGGCACCAGGACGTGCTGCGGTGCGCCGGCCTGCCCGAGGAGCTGCTCGATCGCCCGGACGTGCGGCTGCGGACCGAGCCCTTCTTCCGCTTCTGCCAGGCCATCGAGGACGCCATCCCCGACCCCGGGTTCGCCGTGCGCCTCGCGCGGTCGCTGGAGGCCGAGTGGTTCTCGCCGCCGGTCTTCGCCGCCCTGTGCAGCCCCAACCTCTCGGCGGCGGCCCGGCGGCTGGCCCGGTTCAAGCCGTTGATCGCGCCGGTCACCCTCGACGTCTCGGACACCGCGGCGGGGCTGCGCCTGACGTTCCGCTGGATGGAGAGCATCGCCCAGCCGCCGACCCTGCTGAACGGCTTCGAGATCATGTACCTGGTGCGCCTCGCGAGGCTGGGGACCCGCACGCCCGTCACCCCGGTCGCCGTCGTCATGCCCCGGCTGCCCGACGACAGCGCAGCCTATGAGGCCTTCCTCGGCGTGCCTGTCCAAGAGGGCGCGTCGCCGACGGTGACCTTCAGCGCGGCGGACGCGCAGCGCCCCTTCCTCACCTCCAACGCCGGGATGTGGGCGATCTTCGAGCCGGAGCTGCGCCGGCGCCTGGTCGACCTGGAGGACACGGCCACCTTCACCGAGCGCACGCACGCGGTGCTGCTGGAGGCGCTGCCCAGCGGCCAGCTCACCGTCGACGCGGTGGCGCGGCGGCTCGCGGTCAGCGCCCGCACCCTGCAGCGCCGCCTGCACGGCGAGGGCACGAGCTACAAGGAGATCGTCCGCGAGACCCGCGAGGGCCTGGCGCGCCACTACCTCGGGCGCACGCGGCTGACCTCCCACGAGATCGCCTACCTGCTGGGCTTCGAGGAGCCGACCTCGTTCTTCAGGGCCTTCCACGAGTGGACCGGGCGGACGCCGGAGTCCGTGCGGCAGGCCGCGGGCGGGGCGGCGGACCCGGCGTCCTGAGCGGCCGCTACGCGCCGGCCAGGGCCTTCGCCGCCGCCCGGATCGCCGCGCGGATGCGGGGGTAGGTGCCGCAGCGACAGATGTTCCCGGCCATCGCCGCGTCGATCTCCTCGTCCGTGGGGTCGGGGACGTGCCGCAGGAAGGAGATGGCCGCCATGATCTGCCCGGACTGGCAGTAGCCGCACTGGGGTACGGCGTGCGCCATCCAGGCCTGCTGGACGGGGTGGAGCGGGTCGCCCACGCCCTCGATGGTGGTCACCCGACGCCCCCGCACCGCGCCCGCCGGGGTCACGCAGGAGCGGGTCGCGCGCCCGTCGATGTGCACGGTGCAGGCCCCGCACTGGGCAACGCCGCAGCCGAACTTCGTGCCCGTGAGGTCGAGGTGGTCCCGCAGCACCCACAAGAGCGGCGTGTCCTCCGGGGCGTCGACCTCGCGCGTCTCGCCGTTGATGTGGAGCTTCATCCTTCGATCTCCGAGAGCTTGCGGGGGATGGGCAGGCGCCGCACCCGGCGCCCGGTGGCGGCGAAGAGGGCGTTGCACAGGGCGGGGATGGCCGGCGGCGTGCCCGCCTCGCCCACGCCCATCGGCGGGTCGTCCGGGCGGTCCATCAGGAGGACCTCCACCTCGACGGGGGACTGGTTCATCCGCAGCAGGCGGTAGTCGTGGAGGTTGGACTGCTCGACCCGGCCGCCGCGGAGGGTGATGGCCTCGCCCAGCGCGGAGGAGAGCCCGAAGAGGGCGCCCCCCATGATCTGGGCCTTGACCTGGTCGGGGTTGACGACCACCCCGCAGTCCACCACCGCGGTCAGCCGACGCACCCGCGGCGCGTCGTCTTCGACCGTGATCTCGACGACCTGGGCACAGTAGCTGCCGGACCAGTCGGTGAGCCCGATGCCCTGGAAGTGGCCCTCGGGGGCCTTGCCCCAGCCGGAGGCCTCCACGACGCGGTCCAGCACGGCCCGGATCCGGGGGCGGTCCTCCCGGAGGAGGCTGCGCCGGAGGGCCACGGGGTCCTGGCCCAGCGCGTGGGCCACCTCGTCCAGGAAGCACTCCCGGAAGAACGCGGTGTAGCTCTGCCCGACCGAGCGCCAGAACCCCACGTTGACGTGGAACGTCCGCAGGACGGTGTCGACGCGCACGCTGGGGAAGGCGTAGGGGCTGTCGGCGGGCAGCATGCCCTCGGCCAGCAGCGTGCGGTAGAGCGGCAGCTTCGTGATGAAGCCCGAGAGGTAGCTTCGCGCGGAGTGGTCTCCGGCGATGCGCGCGTGGAGGGCGGTGATCCGGCCGTCGCCCACGGCCGCGCGGAGCCGCGCCACCTCCACCGGGCGGTAGCGGCCGATGCGCGTGGTCTCCTCGCGGCTCCAGAGCATCTGGACCGGGCGGTCCACCCGGGTGGCGATCCGGAGGGCGTGCCGGACCCAGTCGACGTTCCCGCGCCGCCCGTACCCCCCGCCGAGGTAGGCGGTGTGGACATGGATCTGCGCCTCGGACAGCCCGGTGATCTCCTGGGCCGCCCACAGCGCCCGGGTCTGCCCCTGGGTGCCCGTCCACACGTCGCAGCGGTCGGGCTGGAGGTGAACGGTGCAGTTGAGCGGCTCCATCGCGGCGTGCTCGAGGTAGGGCACCTCGTACTCCGCCTCGATCACCTGTGCGGCGGACGCGAGGACCTTGAGGGCGTCGCCTTCCTTGCGCGCGGTGGTCGCGCCCTTGTCGTCGTCCAGGGCCGCGCGCAGCTCGGCGGAGATGAGCGCGCTGTCCACCTCCCCGAAGCCCCGGTCGTCCCAGGTGATGACCAGGGCGTCGGCCGCCCGCTTCGCCGGCCACCAGGTCTCGGCGAGGACCGCCACGAAGTCCTCGAAGACCAGCACGTCCAGCACCCCGGGCACCGCGCGGGCGGCCTGGTCGTCCACCGACGCGACCACGCCGCCGTGGACGGGGCAGCTCACGGTGCAGGCCCGGACCATGTCCGGCAGGCGCAGGTCGATGCCGTAGGGGGTGGCCCCGGTCACCTTGCCGAGGAGATCCTCCCGCTGCGGCGAGCGGCCCATGAGGGTGAACTGCGCGGGCGCCTTGAGGGGGACCTTGCGAGGCGGCTTCAGCGCGGCGGCGGCGGTCGCCAGCTCGCCGTAGGTGGCCTCGTGCCCGTCGGGGTGGACCACCACGCCCTGCCGGGTCGTGCAGGCGCCTGGGTTGACGCCCCAGCGCGCGGCGGCGGCCTGGATGAGCATCGCGCGGGCGCGGGCCCCGGCCTCGCGCATGGGGGTGCGCCAGGTGCGCGTGCTCATCGAGGCGCCGGTCATGTGGCGGGCGTCGAAGGGCAGCAGGGCGAAGCGGTAGGGCTTGCCCTCGTCGGCGTGGACCACCCGCACGCGGTCCCAGGGCGCGTCCAGCTCGTCGGCCACGCACTGGGCCAGGCCAGTGGTCGAGCCCTGGCCCATCTCCGCGGTGGGGCAGACGACCGTCACCGTGCCGTCGGTCCCGACGCCGACGAAGGCGTTGAGGGTCGCCGCGTCGTTGGCCGAGGGGTAGACGGCGGACTCCGCGGCCCGGGCGGGGCGGGGGAGCTGGACCGCGACCACGAGGGCGCCCAGGCCGGCGAGGAAGCCGCGGCGCGTGACGGGCCCGGTCTCGGATGGATGCATGGTGCTCGCTCCTTCGTGCGTGCGGCTACTCGGGGCAGGGTCCGCCGGCCGCGCCCCAGGTCTCGAAGCGCGCCACCAGCTCGGCGTGGGTGAGGGGCGGGGCCTCGCGCCCGGAGTGCCAGCTCGTGATCAGCAGGTGGTCGTGCTCGACGTGCTCGGTCAGGCCGGTCAGCCCGCGGCCCCCGTTCACCTCGGGGTCGAGGAGCTGGGCGCAGAGCTGCGCGGGGGTGCGGTGCTGGAACACCATTGCCTGGGGCGGCATGCTCCAGATGGCGTCCGCCGGCGGGAGCGGCGTCTGCCCGCCCCCCACACCGCTGGGGGCGTGGCAGGTGCTGCAGTGCAGACCCTGGAGCGGACTGGTGCGGGTGACGCCCATCGCGTGGGGCAGGCTGTCGTCGGTCTGGTAGGGGGTGTCGCCGTCGGGGTGGCAGTTCATGCAGCGGGGGTGGGTGGCCACCGCGTAGATGTCGGCGAACGCCGCGAGCCCCTCGGCCTCGGACACGGTGACCGGCGGGTTCGCCACGGGCGGCCGGGGCGGGCGCAGGGCGGCGACGTGGCCCACGAGCTGGTCGATGGCGGCGTCGTCGAGGCCCTGGGCCATCGCGGCCATGGCCGCAGCGTGGGGCGACGCGCCGGGGCCCCCGCGCACCCCGTCCCGGTACTTCTGGAGCTGGAGGGCGAGGTAGTCGGGGTGCTGGTAGAGCAGGTCCGGCGCACCCGTCGCGGGCACGCCCCGGGCGTCGGCGCCGTGGCAGGCCGCGCAGGGGGCCCAGGCCGCAGTACCCACCTCGACGGGCGGCCCGGGGGACTTCAGCTCCGGGTCGAGCCCGGTGATGAAGGCGGCCAGCCCGGCGATCTGCGCGTCGGTGAGGCCCTGGGCGATCGCGCGCATCGGCTGAGCGGTCGGGTCGTCTGTGTTGCCGATGGCGCCGGCCTCACGGAAGCCTTCCAGCCGGGATTCGATGTACGCCGCCTCGAGGTCCCCGACCCGGGGCGCGCCCAGCTCGGGGCGGCCTTCGCCGTGGGCCCCGTGGCAGGAGACGCACACGCCGAACTGGAGCTCGGCGTCCGGGACGGCCGTCGGGCCGGCCTGGGCGGTGGCCACCGCGGCCACGACGGCGGTGGCCGCGCCGAGCAGGAGAGGGAGAGCCTTCATGCGTCACCGAGGGGTCGTCAGGGAGCACGAAGAGGATAGGAGAGGCCCGGAACGCCGGGAATGGCGAAGCGCGCCAGAATACTGTCCCGGGGCGCCAGGTGCAGCGCCCTACAGCGCCTCGGCCCAGGCCAGCACGTCGTCGGCCACGGCCTCCCAGCCCTCCTGGGCGAGGGTCCAGTGGGTGCGGCCGGGGTACGCCTGGAACGTGGTGGGGGCGGCCTCGCCGTACCTGCGGGCGTTCTTCTGGTTGAGGGCCTGGGGGATGATGTGGTCGGCGCCGCCGGCCACGATCATCAGCGGCGGGCGGGCCTTGTCGTAGTCGACGGCGGCGGCGTCGGAGAGCGGCCCGTGGATCACCCCGCTGGCCTCGGGCACGAGGTGCTGCTCGTAGAGCGCGAGGGAGGCGTCGGGGTCGAGGTGGTTGGTGAACGCGTAGTGGAACTGCTTGGGGGTCTGGGTGACCGCGCCGTCCTGGCGAAGCAGGGGCAGGTTGGCCTTGAAGAACGACAGCCGCAGCACGCTGAGCCCCTTGGGCGGGGCGGGGTCGATGGCCACCCCGGCGCGGCCGAGGCCGTCCTGGAGCAGGAGCTGAACGATCAGCCCGCCGAGGCTGTGCCCGACCAGCAGCGGGGGCTCGGCCAGGGTGGAGAGCACCTCGCGGTGCTGATCGAGGACCTCTTCGAACTGGAGGGTGTCCAGCGCGGCGGGCGGGTCGGCGCGCAGGGCGGCGGCCTCGCCCTCGTGGCCGGGCCACTCCGGGGCGAGGGTGCGGAAGCCCCGGGCCTCGAAGCGCTCGCGCCAGTCGTCCCAGCAGCTCGCGTTCACGTAGAGGCCGTGGACGAAGACGACGACCGGGGCGGCGTCCTCGACGTCGGGCTCGTCCAGGACGTCGGGCTCGTCGGGGGCATCGGGCGCTGCGGGCGCGTCCACCGGGGGCGGCTCCGGGTCGGCGGCGAGCAGGGTGGCGAGCAGGCAGGTGAGGTTGAGCATGGGCCCTGCATACCGCTTCGGGGTCGATGTTGTCGATGACACGGTGCGGTCGGGCGACGCGGTCAGTCCTCGCGCGCGGGGGCGTATCTGCCGGCGATCTGCACGCAGGTCATCTTGCCCTCCTTCTTGTCGCCCAGCAGCTTGTGTGTCTTCGGCTGGCTGAGGAACGCCGCGAGCTCCTCGGCGTCGTACTTGAGCAGCCACACGTTGTTCTCGGAGACCAGGACGTCGACGTCGCCGGACTGGACCCCGGCCTTGAGGGTCTCCTCGTTGGCCGTCAGGATCGTGGCCTTTGAGCCCTTGACCTCCGCGGCGGCGATCATGTAGCCGTCGACCATGCAGTCGCAGCTCGGCGCGTCGGGGGCCCCGATCAGGTAGTGGAGCTTGTCGAACTTGTACAGAGCGAACTTCCAGGGGTCACCGACCTCGACGTGGGGCGTCCAGTCCTGGTTGCCGTCCGCCAGCAGCTCCTGCTCCCACTCCACATTGGAGCTCTGGTAGATGCTCCAGCCGTCCGGGCGGGTGGTGATGGTGGACACCCACTCCTTGTCGGACGCGTCCCTGCAGCTCCAGGTGCCTTCCAGCTCCTCGCCCGGGACCCGGTGGCTCTCTGGAGGGAGGACGGCGGTCACGAGGCAGCCCTGGGCGAGGACGGCGACGCCCAGGAGAACGGCGGTGTTCCTCATCTTCATGCGCTCCGGCTTCGAGCTTGGAAGGGGAGCATAGGCGGTGGGGGGCGGGGAGGCAATGGGGCTTCGCTGGTCTGCTTGGGTTGATTCTCAACCATTGAGGTTGCATTCCTCAACCCTTGAGATAGGCTGCGGTCATGGAAACTCCCATCACCGCGAAGGCAGCTCTCCTCCAGGCACTCGTGAAGGGTCCGGGCTTCGGCCTGGAGCTGATCGACCGGGTCCAGGAGCGGACCAACGGGGCCGTGGTGCTCCACCAGGGCTCGGTGTACCCGGCGCTGAGGAAGCTGGAGGCCGAGGGGCTCATCGAGAGCTACGAGGGCGAGCCGATGCCGGAGCGCGGGGGGAGGCCGAGGCGGTACTACAGGCTGACGGCCGAGGGCGCGCGGGCGGCGATGGAGCAGGGGACGGCTGTGGCGGGGCTGTTCGGGTTGGTGCCGGGGGTGGCAGGTGCATAGAGTCTCCAGAATCATATCACTGTTTTTTGTGGCGTACATTGCCGGCATGTTTGTTTCGCTTTGGCGAAATGCTGCATTTTTCCAGGAAGAATGGGGATTATTTGGGGTGTTTCTTGGAATGGCGGTTTTCGGCATAGGAGTGGCATGTGGGATCGTTGCAGTATTGATTTGTATGGTAGAACTGCGTCGCATTGGTGTGAGAGGTCTCGCTAGGCGTAGAGGGCCTTCGGTTGCTGAACTCCCCGCCAACGTAGGGGATGCAGGCCGAACATCTTGGCTGCCAGCCGGCTATTTGCTCATCGCCCACACGGCCTTTCATCTCCTTCCCCCCCGCCTAACCGACGAACAACTCGGCGACTCCCTGGAGATCCTCCACCACTGCGCCGAGCAGGGCGCGCCCGCCTGGAAGCTCTACCGCATTGCCATCGGCGCAGTCCTGTGGGCCATCGTCCATACCGTCCTCGGCTACCGCACTCTTCGCCGCCTGGAGGAGCAGGAGAAGCGGCGCGGCGCTGGCGACTGACCCCTGATCTCAGAGCCCTCGTGCAGACCCGCTCCCACGCCCTGGAGCAGCTCCTGGACAGCCTGTTCAGCCCGGAGCAGCTCACAGTCTTCCTCGGCCGGGACACGGTCTGGAAGAGGGCGCGGAAGCACCTGCCGCCGCCGTCGGTCCCCCCCGAGGTGTTCATGGCGCTGGCGGTCCGCGAGGTGGAGCGCCGAGGCCGGGTCCTGGAGCTGCTGGCCGCGCTGAGCAAGGAGTTCCCCGGGCGCGTGGAGGACATCGAGGTCGTCGAGGCCCTGTACGCCCCGGCCGGTGTGAGCCCCCGCGCCGCTGCGCTGCCCCAGGCCCTGGAGCCCGCGCTGCCCGCGCCGAGGCCCCTGGAGCTGCCCGCGCCCGCCGAGCGCCATCACGATCGCTGCGCGCGCTTCCTGGACTTCGTGGGCCTGCTCATCCCGGTCCGCGTGGCCAACGAGGAGCTGGGCGACGCCCTGGAGGACATCCACAAGCGGCTGGCCCAGGGCGGCGCGGTCTGGAAGGTCTACGTCCGGGCGGTGAGCGCCGCATCCTGGGCGGTCGTGAACAGCGTCCGAGGCCCTCGGAAGCCCAGGCGGAACAAGCACGGGGACGACGAGGAGACGCCACCCGACGAGTGAAGGGCTGCCCGCGCAGGCGTCCATCCCGAGCCGCCTCACGTCCGCTCTGCCCCGTCGGCGGACCTTCCAGGCTGTGGGTGTCTCCTCGGCCCGCCGCGCGCCGGCCCCCAGCCCGGCCCCCGGCCCGGCCTCCCGCCGCCAGCCCCCCGGGCCCGCCGCGCGCCGGCCTCCCTCGCTGCCGCCCTCTTCCCCTTCACCACCGCCCATCACCCCGGGGTCTTCAGCCCCCGGGGCTGCGGCCGTGGGGGCTCCCCATCACCACCAGGAGCCCACATGGCCACCAACACCACGCTGACCAGCGCCACGGTCAACCCCTCGACCGCCCGAGAGACGAGCGTCTCCACCACCTACCAGCGCTTCAACTTCCCGGAGGGCGGCGCCAACGAGGTCGTCATCGTCTCCAGCGCCGCGCTCTACGTGGCCTGGCCGGACAGCGGCAAGGACGACGGGGGCACGGTTGAGGCGGCCGACAACGCGGAGCCCGTCCCCGCCAACGCGGGGCCGACCTACCCGCTCAGCGAGCGCACCAGCATCCGCGCCGGCTACGTGCTGGTCGCCGCGCCGTCGGGGACGGCCGACGTCACCCTCATCGCCCAGCGCCGGGACACCTGATGGGCGGGCACTACGGGCGGGTCGACCCCGCCATCGAGCCGCCCGGCTGGACCGAGGTGGACCTGGGGGCCGACGTCGTCCCCTACAACACCCAGCGGGACACGGCCTGGAGCAGCCGCGAGGTCGCCTACACGGACAGCAGCAAGGGCACCTCGGACGTCCCCGCCAGCGCCCCCGGCGAGTGGGCTTGGGTCCGGTACGACCTGAGCGGGCTCCTCCCCGCCGGCCCGGCCGTGCTGCTCCTGGAGCTGGAGCTGCCCGGCAGCATCGCGAACGACGGGCGGACCCTGGCCGTGGTGGTCGCCGGCACCGACGACCTGACCTCGGGCATGCCCAACATGGCCGGGCTGTGGTCCATCAAGAAGAACACCTCCGGGATCAACAACCACGGGGGCTACAACACCACCGCCGACCTCGCCCAGCACGCGAGCACCCGCCGGGTCCTCGTCCGGCTCCACCTGAGCGACGACCTGACGACCCTGTGCAGCATCCAGGGCGACATCCACGACGCTACGAGCTGCCAGGGGGACATCGTTCCCGGGGCCGGGGCGCGGGGCGTGGACCTGGACCTCAGCTCGACCCCGTGGCTGCACATCGGGGTGAAGCCCTCGACGACGTACAGCGCGGAGAGCGCGGGGACCATCACGGTGCCCCTGGCCGTCCGGGTCCAGGTGGTGCCTGTTGAGGAGCTGGTGCTCGGGTGAGAATCCTATGGGGCCCAGCCCCCCAGGCATGTGCCCTCCCGGAGTGGGATCCTGTTTGTTGGAAAACGACGAGCAGGCCCACGAGGCCGAGGAGAGCACATGCGAAGGAGCCGACGACGTTGGCAGCCTACCCTGCCACACCAGGCGGTGATCGGAGTAGACGTAGCGAAGTGGAATCACGTCGCGGTGGCGGCACTGGACGACGGTTGGATGGCGAAGCCGGAGAGATTCACGAACGACGTCGAGGGGTTCAGCGCGCTGTGGAGGTACTGCGAGGAGGCGGTTCGGGAGGTGGAGCGGTACACGGAGTTCGTGGTGGGGTTCGAGCCGACGGGCCACTACGGCGAGGCGCTGGCACGCTGGCTGTCGGAGCGGGGGGTGAAGCTGTTCCAGGTGCAGCCGTTGCATACGAAGCGAGCGAAGGAGCTGTACGACGGGACGTGGCGGAAGACGGACGCGAAGGACGCGGCGCTGGTGGCGGATCTTTGCCGTCAGGGCAAGGCGAAGCCGTGGCGTCCGCCGCAGGGCGTGTTTGCGGAGCTGCGGTTGTTGGGTCGCACGCGGGAGCAGATGGTGAAGCGTCGGAGCCAGGTGCTCAACCGGGTCCACCGGCATGTGGACGTGCTGTTCCCGGAGCTGCCGAAGCTGTTCGGCAAGATGGACTCGCCGGCCTGCCTGTGGTGGCTGCGGACGGTGCCGACGCCGGAGGAGGTCCTCGCGGCGCGCCGCCGCACGCTGATCAAGGGACTGCACAAGGCCAGTCACCACAACCTCGGCGAGGAGCGGGTGGACGCGCTCCGAGCGGCCGCGAAGCGCTCGGTGGGGATCCGCGATGGGGCGAGGGGGCACCGCGCTGTGCTGATGCAGCACCTCGACGAGTTGGACCAGCTCACCGCCAGCAGGTGCGCCATCGAGGCCGAGATGGTGGGCCGCCTGGAGCAGGTGGACTACGCCCCCAACCTCCTGTCGATCCCACGTCTTGGAGCCACGACGACCGCCATCCTGCTGGGCGAGTTCGGCGATCTGCGGGGCTACCGGCACAGTCGTCAGCTGATGTCCATGGCGGGCCTCGATCTGGTCGAGGTCTCCTCTGGCAACAAGCCCGCAGAGGACGTGGAGCCCAGCCGCATCATCAGCCGCAGGGGCCGACGCTACCTGCGCCAGGTGCTGTACCTGGCCTCGCTGCGCATGGGCATGGATGCGCTGGCAGGACCACGCGCCCGCATGCTCGACGCCAAGGTCATCCCCAAGAAGGCCGTCCTCGCCAACGCCTGCCGACTCGTGCGTGTGATGCACGCCCTGGTGCGCGACGGTGCCTTCTTCGACGCAGCGAGGATCATGAGCTGAGCCACCCGCTGGAGGCCACTGCGTGCCTGCTGCGACATGGACCCGTTCGGGGACCCGGGAGGGAGGCTGACGACCCTTGGAGGCGCCCTGGCAGCGACCTCGAGAGTGAGAACAAGTCACCTCCCGGTTCCCTCCTCGCCTGGATGAAGGATCTTGAGGGCGCGGCCGCCTCGGTTGACGACCCTGAACGTATGAGGGCGAGGCGGGAGGGAACTCCCCCGAACATCCTCGTCGCGAGGCTCGGCCCACGACACCCACACCGGTTCGCAGCCATGCACTCGCTGCGTACGGGGAGGGGGGCGTGCCCCCCTTCCCCGAACCCCTCCCCCTGCAGCGATGAGACGATGCTCGACAAGCGGGACCTTGACATCCTGGGGGCTACATGAGGACCACCCCGAGGGCCTCCTGCGCCCGCCGGCCGCGCTCAGCCGCGCCGGCCGCCCCTTCGCCGTGCCCCCTGAAGCGCTTCGACCCCACCGCCACGAGGCGATGGGGCCGCAGTCGGCGCCGAGAGGGGGAGGGGGATTCCTCCCAACACCGAGAGACCGTCCGAAGACGATGGACTGCCTGTAGCCCACCCGGAGAGGAGACACCACCGATGAGGACCGCATCCGAACGCCGCGCCGCCTGGAACACCGCCTGGGACGAGCACGGCCTCGCCTTGAAGGAGTCCCTGCGCGCCCTCGCCGGGGCTGAGAGCCCCCTGGCCGCCGCGCTCGGGGTCGCCATGCTGGCGGCCGATGTGCTGCGCCTGGTCCAGCACCCGGCGCTCACCGCGCTGCGCCAGGAGCGCCGCCAGGGGCGGCAGGAGGTCCACGGTGGTCGCGCTTGATGCGAGGGCGCGGCGGCGGCGGCGTAGGCGGCTGCTGCGTCAGCTCCGGGCTGCCGTGCGGTGGGCGTACCTCACCGCGGACGGCTACCTGCTCAGCGTGCTGATGCAGCTCGGCGAACCGGAGCTGGATGAGCTGGCCGAGAGGATCGCGGCGGGGCTGGTGGGGGAGGAGTAGGTCCCGTGAGGCTCCTCGCTCATCGGGGAGCTTCCTTGAAGCGCCGTTACGATCTGCCACGAAAATTAACGCCCGTTCTCTCTCCCCGACGAGCGGGGAGAGGGACACCTCCTACCACCCCGCCTTCGACGCCATCGTGAAGCTTCAATGAGGCTCCCCGACGAGCGGGGAGAGGGACGTCGTCCGGGAGCGCCGCCGCATCCAGGCTGAATCCGCTTCAATGAGGCTCCCCGACGAGCGGGGAGAGGGACCCCCAAGGCCGCGCTGTCCGACGACGACTGATGACGCTTCAATGAGGCTCCCCGACGAGAGGGGAGAGGGACGTCGTCCGGGAGCGCCGCCGCATCCAGGCTGAATCCGCTTCAATGAGGCTCCCCGACGAGCGGGGAGAGGGATAGCCGGGCTTGCCTCCCTCCGTGACGGGCAGGGTCCCGGGACGTACGATACGACAGGTCTTTACAGCTGCTACTACGTTTCAAGACCCCGATCACCAATCCCAACCCCCTGACATTCCTCCCCTTCACCCCACCCGTCACATCCGCCTCAACCCGCATCGGCCCATCATGACCCCACCGATTACCATTCGCGCGCCTCGCCGGCACCGAGTCTGCACCGAGCCCGCCCCAGCCCGCCTTGAGCTTGGCGATGCGTGAAAAGGGGGCGATCATCGAAACAGCGGAATTCTCCGCTTCAAACCTAATTAAATCGAAAAAGAACGATGACGCCCCCTCCATCCTCATGCTATCACGACCTCGTCCTCTCCCGCCTTCAGGCCCTCGCTGGGCGCCCGGACCTTCGCGACAAGCTGCGGCTCTACGCGTCCGCGTTGACGACGCTGTGGTTCCTCGAGCTGGAGCCCGCGCGGCCGGTCCTGGAGGCCTGCTACGCGCCGAGCCCCCGCGGCGGCGAGCCCTGGGACCCGGTGGTCATGCTGCGTTGCCTGCTGCTCGGTCCGCTGGTCGGGGAGCCCGCGCTCAACGCCTGGGGCCATCGGCTGCGCGCCGAGCCGGTGCTCCAGGCCATCGCCGGCCTGGCCGAACCCGAGCCCGGACGCCGCCGCGCCCCGTCCCCGAGCATCGGCGCGTTCTACAGCTTCCTCCACCGTCTTCACGACGGGCCACTTCGGGAGGGGGTCGCCATTCGCCCCAGCGCGCTGGAGCGGCGGCGCGCCGAGAGCGCCCAGCCCGGCTGGGAGCGCCGCAAGGGCAAGCCGGAGAAGAACGCCACCGCGAAGCTGGTCGACGCGCTCCGGGCCCGCCGGAGCTCCGGCAACCCCGACGACCTGCTGGGCCGCCTGACCCGCATCCTGTGGACCTGCGGGGTGGAGGTCTCTGTGCGCCGTGGGCTGCTGGAGGACATCGAGGCCCTCATCGTCGCAGGGGACGCCAGCCCGCTGGTCACCGCCGCCAACGGCCACGGTCGCCGCGTCTGTTCGTGTCCCCGGACCGCCCGCTGCGACCACGATCGGGTCTGGTCCGACCCCGACGCGAAGCGCGGCTACGACGCCTACCGAGACCGCTACGATTTCGGCTACCACTCCTACGAGCTGCTCGCCCCGGTCGACGGACACGACCTCCCGCTGTTGGTCCGCCTGGACCCTGCGGATCACAGCGAGCACCGCGCTTGTGCCCTGGCCATCGAGCAGCTCGGCAAGCTCCTCCGTGATGAGCGCCACCGCTTCGGCCTCTCCGTCTTCATCGCCGATGCCGGCCACGACGCCCGCGCCAACCACGCCCACGCGATGGATTGGGGCATGCGGCCGGTCATCCCGCTGCGCTCCGACGTGCCCGCCGTCCACCCCACCCGACCCGACATCGCCCTGAGCCCTCGCGCCATCCCACTGTGCCAGGCCGGCGCCGAGATGGCCGCCTGGGGCACCGGCGGGCCCAACCAGAGCGTCTTCCTCTGCCCCGTCAAGGCCAACAAGCTCGAACGCTGTCCCCTGGCCCCGGACGGCGAGCCCGACTGGCGCTGTCAACCCGAGACGAAGTGGGGCCCCGTCCTCAACATGAACGTCCACGACAACCCCCGCCTGTTCCCCCTCATCGCACGGAACAGCGCCGGATACCGCAAGCTCTACAAGAAGCGCACCGGCTGCGAGCGCTCCAACGACGAGAAGAAGAGCAAGCTCAAGCTCGAAGCCGCCCGCCACCGTCGCTGGTCCTTCTGGCTCATCCGCCTGAACCTCCTCGCCCTGCTCCAGCACGCCCGCGCCTGGGTCTCCAAACTCGACGCACGCGCCTTCGTCGAGGGCCTCATGGGGCGCGGCCCGCCTGCCGCCCACGCGGCCTGACCGCGTCTCCTTCGACGGACGCTGGGGGTTGGGGGAGGTCTGTGTCCAATTCTGGGGAGGGCGCGAAAGATACCGATTTTATGGGCGATTCTACTGTCACTGTGACGCCTGGAGGCGCAGGTTGGCGACTCGGAGGGGAAAGTGGCCTGATCAGCAATGATTGCTGATTCGGCTCTTTCAATGCCCTCTGTGACGGGCAGGGTCCCGGGACAGGACATCTTCGAAATCCCCGTGGCGTATTACGCCACAGTTTCAATGCCCTCTGTGACGGGCAGGGTCCCGGGACCTGGTCCTCAATTCAGAAAACATCCACTCTACAAGGAGGTTTCAATGCCCTCCGTGACGGGCGGGGTCCCGGGACCTGGATCGTACGAATCACTGCCTGGCAGGACGACGTGTTTCAATGCCCTCCGTGACGGGCGGGGTCCCGGGACGGAGGCAGGCATTTTTTGCTGTGGACAAACAATACAGTCGTTTCAATGCCCTCCGTGACGGGCGGGGTCCCGGGACCCTTGCTCTCCAACTACCTGATATCGCCGGTCGAATCCAACAGGTTTTGCGAACCTCGACCTCCGGGCTTCTCCAGCTCTTGACGCAGCCAACACCTCGGGAAACCGGAGTCGTTGATACATCACCTTTGATTAGAACTATCGCGCTGTATGAGACCTCAGAGAACCTCAACGGCTGAACCTGCCATATCGCGGAGTGGGAGAGGTTCGCAGATTCGCGGTGCCGGAGCGGACCGTTGAGTCGAGCGTTCTTCTCTATGGATGTCAACGAGCGTGAGGGACCCGACGGGGCTCCACTTCTATATGGCACGAGCGGACAGATTGTGACAAGCGGCATCGAACTCGCCTACCTCCACTGCCTCCACAGCGCCCGCGCCACCGCCAGCCTCCAGTCCCCGCCCCGGGCCATCTCCTCGGTGAGCACCGCCTGCCAGCCTGGCCCGGTCTCCGCGAGCAGGCCCATGAGGCACCCGGCGGTGGCGTCGTGCTTCAGTACGGGCAGGGCCTCGCCGGGGCCGTCGACGACGCCTCGGTAGAGGGCGCGGCGGCCGTTGCCGTAGACGATGAGCATGCCGGACACCCAGGTCCAGTTCGAGGAGCGGCGCAGGGCCTGGGCGAGCAGTTCGGGGGTCTCGGGTGGGCTCACCCCTTCGGCTTGACGATGAAGTGCAGCTCCAGGAAGCCCCCGCCCTCCTCGTCCAGGTGGCCGTCCATCGTGAGCACCCACCCCGGGTGGTCAGCGTGCTCGAAGCGCGGGAGGTGATCGGGCGGGCTCGTCCGCTTCCAGCCGGCGGCCTCAGCCCGCTGCTCGTAGGCGCGGTTCAGGGGGCTGCTGTCCTCCACCTTGGCGTGCTCGATGACGACGATCAAGCTGTCCGCTCCCTTCGGGGCTTCGCCCGGCTTGCAGGGGCCCTCGGCCAGCTGATCCTTGGCGAGCTTCGCGGAGGCCATGCCCTCGTTGTCCTGGATCGGCACCTCGAAGCCCGCCCAGGTCTTGCAGTCGTCGCTCCACAGGTCCGGGGCTGGGGGAGCCGCCGGGGCGGGTGCCGGCTCGACCGGGGCGGCCTGGGGGGCGGGCGCGGGTTGGGCCGGCGGCGCGCTGTCCCCGGAGCAGCCGGTGAGCAGGAGCGAGAGCAGGAGAGCAGCAGGGTAGGGGAGGTTCACTTGACGACTCCGAAGGTGGGGAAGTTGTACTTCACGACGTCCGCCCAGGGCCACACCATGTCCTCACCCAGGTTCGTCTCGTGGGTGCCGTCGACGCCGTGCTCCTTGTAGCCATTCCGGCCCTTGGGCGCCCAGGAGTAGGGCTTGCCGTTGGAGCGGGGCCGGAGGATCGAGAGGCCGTAGGGGTCGTCCACGACGAGGCCGTCCTCGTTCATGCCCTGGATGCGGACGACGTGCCCTGCGATGGAGCACAGCACCCCATCGCCCTGGAGCCAGCCCTTCAGGGTGGACTCGAACCACGCCTGGTCGTGCTTGCCGGCGTCGCGGAACTCGATGCGCTTGCCCAGGTGCTGGGCGAGCAGGTTCCAGGTGTTCCAGCTCGCCAGCGGGCCGAGGTTCTGCTCGATCCGGAGCTGGTCCAGCGCGTCCTCGAACTGCATCTCGGGGCGGGGGTTGGCCACGCCCAGGTACTCCAGGCACATCGCCAGCGCGGTGAGGTTGCAGGTGCCCCCGCTCTCCCCCTCGTTGGGGGACTCGTTGTTCCGCTGGTTGTGGTAGGGCACCTTGCCCTGGAGCTGCTCGTACCAGGCGCCCTGGTCGGCCTCGGGGAGCTGAGCGATCAGCGTGCGGGCCTCGGCGATCTGCTGGGCGTTCAGCCGCTCGCTCGTGAACAGGGTCTCCAGCTCCACCTCGGGGCCGGCGCACTCGCCCAGGTCGGGCCCCGCGTCCTCGCCGAACAGCCAGGCCCACAGCTCTGCGCTCTGGTCGGTGGCCGTGTTGACGAAGTCCCCCGCCGCGCCCTCGACGGCGTTCCAGGCGCCGCCCGCCGCCTGCCCGAGCTGCTGGGCGGTGCTGACCTCGGCGACCTCGGCGGGCTGCTCGCAGGAGCCGTCCGGGGCCACGCCCGTCCACGCCTCGGGGAGCTGGAGCACCTGGCCGACCAGGGCACGTCATCGAAGGTGACGTGATGGCCAATCACCCTCGCGACGACGAAGGGCGCGCCCGCCGTCGGCCCGGCAACCGGCCGCAAGCTCTTGGGGGCGTTCAGTCGGAGCCTGAAGCGACAGCGCTCCTCCCCGAGGGCGTTGCGCTGCGCGGTGTCCCGGACCCAGGCGCAGACCTCCTCCGCGCGTAGGCGTCGACCAGGCCGCTCCACGTCGAGGCGCCCGAGCACCTCCTCCCGTCGGGGCGGCGTCCGGTCGTAGAGCACGAGGTAGCCGATATCATCGGCGAAGCGATGGATGGCGTCGAAGGCGCAGCGCAGGCCTTCGAACGCGAAGCGTTCGTCCACGGGGTCCTCCAGTCGTTGCCCGGTGGCCTCGGGCCGCTGCAGGCAGTCTGGCCCGTGGAAGCGGGACGATCAAGAGACCAGGATCCCGGGATCTTGAAAGAATGGAGCTTGTCAGGGCTCGATGGAACACAAAATATCCTGAACGCTCATCCAGCCGGGCGCTTACCCCCCAGCCTTCGCCCACGGCCCCTCGATGACCTTGCCGCCCAGCACCCCCAGCCCCGCCTTCGCCACCGCCTCGACCCGGTCGGCCTCGCTGACCTTGCGGTAGTGCCGCAGCATAACCTCTACGCTGTGCCCGGTCAGGCTGGCCGCCGTCGAGACGTCTACGCCCGAGCGGATCATCTGGTCCACGACCATGCGACGCAGCCCGTGGGGCGTGAACACGGGCACCCCGAGGCGCAGACACGCCTTCTGGAGCGCCACACGAACCCGCGATCCCGGCACAGAGGTCGTCCAGTCGAACAGCGGCCGCGCCGAGCCGTCGATCCGATCGGCCACCAGCGCGAAGATCGGCTCCGGCAGGGGGAAGACCCGGGCCCCGGTCTTGCCGCGCAGGGTGACCCGCCGGGTCCGGGGGTCGACGTCACAGCGCTTGAGGCCGGTGACCTCGGAGACGCGCGCCCCAGTGGTGGCCAGGAGCTGCGCGGCGAGCTGATCCTCCCCGTCGAGCAGCGCGATGACCCGCGCGGCGTCGGCAGGGCTCGGCGTGTGGTGATTCGCCACATAGCCCTGGACCTTGATCTTCACCGAAGGAAGCGCCCGATCCGGGATGAGCCCGGCGTCCCCGGCCCAGCGCCATGCCATGCGCAGTACGATCAACTCCTGCTGGATGGTTCGGGGGGCCGCACCCTCGCCCAGGCGCTGGTTGCGGTAGCGCTCCAGGGTCAGCCGCCCGAGGTCGTCGGGGCGAAGCTCTCCCAGCCACGCGACGGCGTGACGGCAGCAGCGGGTGTAGTTCTTGACGGACTGTGGGCTCAGGTCCCGGCGGCGCTCCTGCTGTTCCAGCCAGAGGTCCAGGAGATCGTGCATCGTGCGGGTGCTGGGCCGGGGGTCCTCCCGCTCCAGCAGGCCGCTGGCGATGAGGCGGGCGACGGTCTCCATCGCCTCGTCCCGGGTGGCCCAGCCGGTCCAGAGGGTGTCCCGCTGGCGCTTGCGGCGGGCGCGCCAGTACCACGCCCCGTCGCTGCGGGGACCCTTGATGGCGCTGAGGCGGACCTCACCGACCTCGGCGGGCTTGGGTCGGTTCTTCTTGGATATCTGTGTCTCCTTGGGTCAACGACGGGCGGGGCCGCCGAGGGGGGTGAGGCTCCGTCAGGTCGAGCGCTTCGGCCTCCTGGAGCGCTGGGGTATGGGATGCTCGATGGGGACGGCATCGTGGACGACGGGCTCGCCGTCGAGCGCGGCCAGCCAGCATCGAAAGGGGGCGCGCTTGCTGCGCCCCATTGGGCGCAAGCCGGCGGGCTGGAGCTTCTGGGCGGTGGCCTCGCGAAGCACCATCACCCCGGCGAACTCCTTGGCGGTGCAGAGGGTCTCGGGGCTCGCGTACAGCGCCGCGCGGACGTGCAGGCGGCGGAGGCGCTGGCCGCTGGCGTCTGTGCGCGCGCGGGGCCGGGCCGCGCGGACGAAGCGGTTGCCGGACGTCGGCTGTGCTCGGGTCGTCATGACAGAGATCCCTCCTCCTGGGTCCACAAAGGCCCGGTGTTGCTGGCCTTCCGTACATCCTCGCCCCACCACCCCTCCCACGAGCCCGTCCCCCGACCTACATCCGGCCGATGGCCACCTCGCCCCGCCCTCAGCCGCCCAGCTCAGCCGTCGGCGTCGAGCATCTGCTTGAAGTCCTCAGGGAGGAAGGCGGCGTCGCGCTCCAGGAGGGCTCGGCGGGCGGCTTCGTTCATGAAGGCCCTGGGGTCGACGCCCTCCAGGCGGCAGCTCTCGACGATGCTGTAGAAGAGCGCAGCAACCGCTCCGCGGCGGCTTGGCGCCCTTCTCGGAGCGGGAGCCAGCGTAGGTCTTGCGGCCGAGGACGACGCCTCGGATGACGCGCTCGGCGAGGCCGTTGTCGAGGGGGATGCGGGGGTCGTCGAGGAAGCGGATGAGCTGGGTCCAGCCGTTGTCGAGCCAGCGGACGGCCTTGTCGAGGGGCAGGGTGGGCACGGCGACGACCTGATCGAGCCAGGCGCGGAGGCGTTGGAGGACGGGCCGGGAGCGGGTGTCCCGGAGCACACGGCGGGCGTCGAGGAGGGCGGCCTGGCGTTGTTCGGGGTCGACGATGTCGGCGACCTGCTCTCGGGCGAGGGCTTCGACGGCGTAGAGCTCTGCGATGAGATCCAGGGCGGTGTCGGCGTCCGGCTCGCCGTGCCGCTCGGCCTTGACGAAGCCCCTGCGTCCGTGCATCCAGCACGCGGCGAGGTCGTAGTCCGGGGTGGGGAGCAGCAGGGGGGTGTCGTCGTCGAGGCGGAGCACAGTCTGCTGGCCGCCGTTGCGGGAGCGCTCCTTCTCCAGCGCCTCGTAGACGACATAGCGGTCGGCCATGACCACGCCGTCGTAGTCCTGGAGGAGTTCCCGGGCGGCAGCCTGGCCTCGGGTCGGGGCGAGCTGGAAGAAGGCGCGCCGACCGTCGGTGAGCGCCCAGCCCCGCTGTGGAGCAGCACCAGCGGCGGGTGCCGCCCTTCTTCATGAGGCGCCAGGAGGTCTCGTCGACGAAGACGACGTCCTGATCGAGGATCTGCTTCTGGAGCATGAGGTAGGTGGGCAGCATCAGCACGTAGAGCGCCTGGTCCTCCAGACCGGAAGTGCTCCCACAGCGTCTGTGTCGTGACGCGGAGCCCCTGGTCGGCCATCTCGCGCACCTGGCTGGCCAGGGGCTGGGCGTTGACGTACTTGTCGGCGGCGACGGCGACGGCGAACTCGGGGGCGTAGCGCCCGCCGGGGATGAGCCGAGGCGGCCCCAGCGCGGTCTCGATGTGGCCACAGCCCCCGCAGCGATAGAGCTGTCGTCTGTGCACCGTGATCCGGAACGTGCGCTCGATGACGGTGACCTCTTCGGCGTCGGAGGTCTTGCCGACCCAGGGCTCCAGCGGACGAGGAGGCGCGCAGCGGGGCAGACCTGATCAGCCTGATCGAGCAGGTGCATCTGTGGGACACGCTCCAGGTCCGGCTGGGGCGTGGGACCGTGGCCCGTCTTCGGCTTCGGCTCGGGCTTCGCCTTGGGCGGGCTCCCCTCGGGGCAGCCGCGCCGTTCGGAGGTCTGCCCGAAGCGCTCGCGCTGCAGATCCGCGAGCCGGCGCTGGACCGCGCGCATCTCGAACTCCAGGGCCAGCTGCTCAGGGGCGGCTGGTCGCCTCGGCCAGGGCGACGGGTCAGCGAGGCGATCTGCGCCATCGACGCGGTGAGCAGCTTCTCCTGGGCCTGCACCTTCACGTCGAGGAGCTCGGCGCGGGCCTCGGCGTCGTCGGCGCGCTGCCGCGCCGCGTCCGCGAACGCCTCGGCTTCCGCCGCGCGGGCCTCGGCGGCCGCGAGGTCGCGCAGCAGAGTCTGGAGATCCGGGGGTGTTGGAGCGAACAGGCGCAGGCTTCATGCCCACATATGTAACCAATTGCACAATTTAAAGCAATACAATCAGCGAATGATCGACAACCTTGACGCTCGCCGCCGGCTGACCTCTGCCCCCTCCAGGAACAGCGCCAGCTCGGCCATCGTCAGCCGCACCTGACCGCGCTCCGCGCGCTCCCACAGCGCCGCGAATCGCCGCCGGCCGGCCAGTCGCTTGCTGTACAGACACAGCCCCGTCCCGTCCCAGTGCAGGATCTTCGCGGACGTCCTCCGTCTCGACACGAACAGGAACAGCTCCCCCGACACCAGCTCCCGCCCCATCTCCTGCTGGACCAGCCCCGCCAGCCCCGCGAACCCCAACCGCAGGTCCGTCGGGCACGCCCGCGCGGATGAGCTGGTCGACGACCATACGGCGCAGTCCGTGCGGGGTGAAGCGCGGGACCTGGGCCCGGCGACACGCGCGCCGGAGCGCGGAGCGGATGGCCTCGGCGCGGTGTCGGCCCTCGATGGCGAGCAGCGGGGCCTCGGTCTGCTCCGCGCGAGGGAGGAGCAGCGCGAGAACGGCTTCGGGCAGGGGGAAGCTCCGCGTGCCCGTCTTACCGCGCAGGGTCAGCCGACCCGTCCGAGGCTGGATATCGCAGCGCCGAAGCTGGGCCACCTCCGAGATCCTCGCCCCCGTCGTCGCGAGCAGGAGCACGGCCAGCCGGTGTTCGCCGCGCAGCACGTCGAGCACCCGCACGACCTCCTCGGGGCGCGGCGTGCGGTGGTTGATGACGAAGCCCTGGACCTTCACCCGGACCGAGGGCAGCGGGCGGTCCGGCACGAGCCCGGCCTCGACCGCCCAGATCCAGGCGATGCGCAGGACGCGCAGCTCCAGGGCGACCAGCCGGGGCGAGGCACCTTCGCCCAGGCGATCGTTGCGGTAGCCCTCCACCCTGGGGCGGTCGAGGGCGTCAGGCGGGAGGTCGCCGAGCAGCGCGGAGAGGTGTCGGCGGGCCTTGTCGTAGCTGAGGATGGTCTCGGGGCTGAGGTCGTGGCGGGCGTGCTGGTGGGCGTGCTAGGTCGCGAACAGCTCGGCGAGGGTGTCGGCGCGGAGCTGGGGCGCGGGCGCGGGCAGGCCATCGGAGACGAGGCGCTCGGCCTGGGCGATGGCCTCCTCTCGGGTGGCCCAGCCAGACCACAAGGTGTCGCGGGCGCCGGAGCGGCGGGCTCGCCAGTACCAGAGGCCGTCGGCGCGGGGGCCTCGGACGACGCTGAGCCGGACGTCGCCCAGGGCGACGGGCTTGGGGCGGGACATGGGGGTCTACTATGCCTCCAAGGCCCTGGCGGGCCGTGAGAGCGTGAACGTGTTTTGTGGGGTGCGGCGTCCCAGGACACCCGTAATCGGGGGCTTGCGGCACGACCGCGTCATGGA
Organism: Alphaproteobacteria bacterium; assembly: GCA_020632795.1. Taxonomy (GTDB): domain Bacteria; phylum Myxococcota_A; class UBA796; order UBA796; family CAJQPC01; genus JACKEV01. Next base: position 162,358 of record JACKEV010000010.1, on the reverse strand, counting down.
GTTTCGGTCCGGACGCCCACCCCACGCCCGCGAATTACAACATGCGGCTTCGACTGCGCAATTCAGTAGCCAGCGGCGGGGTGGGCGTCTCCGGAGCCCCGGGTCGCCACCCACCCAGAAGGAAGGAGAGAAGCGATGACCGAGGAGAGCGTGAGCGCGGTCCAGCAGACCGCCCGCACCTTCGTCGGCGTCGATGTCGCCAGCAGGAAGCTTGACGTCGTCTACGTCGACGCCACGGGGAGCCCCGTGAGGCCCCGCCAGACGCTCGCGAACGACCCGCAGGGTTTTGCCGAGCTGCTGAGGAGCATCGAGCCCTTGGAGGGCCCGGTGCTGCTGGGCTGCGAGTCGACAGCGGCCTACCATCGGCCACTGCTGGTGGCGCTGGAGGGCAGCGGCGTGGCGGTGGTGGAGCTCAACCCCTGACCATCAAGCAGTTCACGAAGCTGGAAGCTGCGGGGCTCTCGCAGCGACCGCACGGACTCCAACGACATCGCGCAGTACCTGCGGACGTTCCGGCCAGCGCCGAAGGCCTTGCCGGAGCGCTTGCGGCGAGCTGTCGATGGCAGTGCGGACGCGGCGCCGCCACTGGTGGAGGAGCGGACGCGCCTGCTCAACCGCCTTCGTCGGCGCTTGGCCGAGCTGCTCCCCGGCTTCACGCGCCGGTTTCGGGGAAGACCCCTTGTGGCTGAGCACGCTCTTGGAGGCCTTCCCTTCGCCTGAGCGGCTGCTGGCGGCCACCGAGGCCGACCTGGCGGAGCTGCGGACTCCCAGGGGGCCGAGTTCGCCTGAAACACCTCCAGCGGCTGCAGGAGCTGGCCACCATGACGCTTGAGCCACACTGGTCGCGGATCGTGCAGCAGACGGTCGTGCAACTCACCCGCGCGATCCGTCGCTGCTACGAGGACGTCCAGGAGCTGGAGTCGCTCATCCAGGCGCACGCATGAGAGAGCACGCCAGGACCACGTTCTGCTGACCATCCCAGGGGTCGGAGAGCTCACGCTCGCCGTCCTGCTGGCCGAAGCCGGTGATCCCCACCGCTTCGCGACGGTCGACAAGTTCATCGGCTACTGCGGGCTCTACCCCGGGTCGAAGCGCAGCGGAGACGGGGGCTACAGCACGCGCATGGTGCGCAAGGGCAACCGAATGCTGCGCCTCCAGATCCTCCTCGCCTCGACCACCGCGAGGCAGTTCAACGCGCCCGTCCGCGCCTTCTACAGGCGCAAGGTCGAGCAGGGGCAAGTCGAGCAGGACAGCCGGTGGCGCGGCCGGGCGGAAGTTCGCAGCGCAGATCTACGCCGTCTGGCGCTCCGGGAGGCCCTTCGAGCCCGAGTATGAGAGGCCGCCCACCTCTTGATGTAGACGGAGGCAGCGCCGCGACAAACTCGTCGAGGGACGAAAGACCTCGATTCCGCAGTCGTCTGCCTCCAAGCTTCAACCTATCCAAACTAGAAACCTGGCGCACCCACAAGTGACCCAAACCCATAAAACCAAAGAGCTTATGAAGCTCGTCGGCCATGCCACCGTCGTCAACGGCCAGGACCGCTGGGGAAGCCCGCTCCGGCGAAGCCGGTGGCTGGGGGGGGAGGGGCGGGCCTGGGGCCACAGCGGTCCTGGCCGTCGCAGCGCCGCCGACCGGCCGCGCCCACTGTCGTGGGCCACGCAGGCCGTGACGATTTCGCTTGACGGCGGGGGGCATTACAACTCCTGTGAGGAGAGGCGGGCGAACCGAAGCCGCCCGCCCCGCCCGTGGTCAGGCGCGGGGCTTCGTCCCGAGCGCGAGGGTCAGCTCATCCAGGTCGCGCTTCTGGCTGGTGGCCAGCGCCTGGGCGTGGTCGATGAGCGCGCACATCCGCGCGTGGGCGTCGAGCACGGGGCGCGGATCCGCGTGGTCGCCCCGGCACCACTGCTCGCGGTAGACCGCGGCGGCGCGGGCGTTGGTCTCGAAGGCGGCGTCCAGGCTGTCGCCGAGGACGTGCAGGCTGACCGCGTGGCTGGACAGCTCCTGCACGGCCAGCGACTCGGCGGAGTCGTCGAAGGTACACATGATGGGTCTCTGGGTTGAAGGGGGTCTTTGGGGGCTCGTCCCGGCAGGGCGAGCGGGGCCGTTCCGGCGCACCCGAGGGCGCGCCGGTTCAGCAAGGGCTGTGGTCGAGCCTCAGCCGTCGGGGGGACCCGTGCGTCCGGGCGGGGCGGACGGAGACCGTGGGGTTGGGTACACTTCGGACGTCTTCGACGTCGCGGGCGGCGTCCTGAGACCTCTCTCAGGGGGATGGCTGAACATCATTCAGCCTTCTCCGGGCCGGTCTGGAGGACCCCGGTTCGAGTTGCAGCTCGGCCGGGCCCACTTTGCTCCCTTGGGGATTGCCGACGACCGAGGGGAGCGTTCTCGGGCGGCGGTAGTTAACAACTATCTTGTATTGACATAATCAGCATGTGAAACGCAAGCGGGAGGAGGCGCAGGGTTTGCGTTCGCGGTGTCGGTCGGGCTTGCTCAGCGGCCTGCTCGCCACCCCCTCCCGTCGGAACTGGCCGGAGCAACCTGTAAGGCCCGCTTACAAGTTCGTCGGGAGAGTCTGCGGCGGCTCTCGTGCGCCACAGCGCCGTGTACGCCCTGACCCAGCCGCCGGCCTCCATCGGTGGGTTCGGCTGGACCCACCCCCCATTCACGGCTACGCTCTCCTTATGGAAGTCCTGAACTGGAACGGCGAAGACCTCCCCGACGAGCTGCGCAAGCTGCCCGCCGGGCGGTACGAGATCCGTCCGGTGGACGCCGTCGCCCCCTTCAGCTCGGACCAGGACGCCGGGCTGCAGCAGGGCCTGCGCGAGCTGGACGCGGGCCAGGGCGTCACCCAGGACGAGGTCGTGGCGCGCTGGAGGGATCGGCTCCGCCGTTGAAGGTCCTCTGGTCCCCGAGCGCCCTGGCCGACCTGGAGGACGCCTGGGCCTGGGTTGCGCAAGACGACCCGGATGCCGCCGGTCGGCTGATCGCGCGGCTGCTCCAGGCCGTGGAGCAACTCTCGACGTCGATCGTGGACGGGCCGGTCTGCACCCTGCGAAGCGGCGCAGAGGTCCGCAAGTGGCGGGTCGGGGCCTACGCGGTCTACTACCAGCGGACGGGGGAGGCGTTCCGGGTGGTGCGGGTGTACCACCAGAGGCGGCGGCCGATCGTGGTGCCGTAGCGGCTCGCTTGGGGGAGGTCGGAGCGCCCGTGGGCCCCGGGCACAGTGACCACCGTCGGCTCTTCCAGGCCCTCTCCGGCACCCATGACCGACCCCGACCCCCTCAAAACACCCCAGAATCGCCCTTCCAACCCCCAAGAAGACTACTCCACATACCCCAACGCCCGCAGCACCCCCCAGTCCACCACCGGCGCCTCCGCCTCCGTCGCCTCCACCACCTCCGGCACGCACCCCGCCACCCCCCCGAACCGCTCCGGCGCGGTGCCATACAGATCGTGCGTCTCCCCCGGATCGGCGACCAGATCGTACCCCTTGAGTCCTCCCTGCCGGATGAGCTTCACCACCCCGTCCGTACAGGCCGCGCCATCCTCCCCGAACAACACAGATGACATCCCCACCTGCGCAGCCTCACCCTCCGGCGCCAGCGGCCCCAGCGTCCCCCGCTCCACCCAGGACAGGGTCGCCTCGAACAGCGACTGTGTGCTGACCGAGCGCTCGACCGTGCCGGTTCCCGCCCCCCAGACCATCAGCGGCACGCGCACCACCTCGTCGTAGAAGCCCGCCCCGTGCTCCACCCCGCCGTGCTCCCAGAACTCCTCCCCGTGGTCGGCGGCCAGGATGACGAGGGTCCCGTCCTGTCGCACCGCCGTAAGCAGGCGGTCCAGGTGGGCGTCCAGGAAGGCGATCTCCGCGTCGTAGAGCGCTGTGATCCGCGCCCGATCGGCCTCATCGAGGACGAGGCCGCTGCGCCGCACCGCCCCCCAGTCGCCGAAGCAGTCCGGCAGCGCGCAGGGGTCCTCCATCCGTCGAGCCTCGGGATCGGCCGCGTAGGGGGCGTGGGGGTCGATGTAGTGGACCCACAGGAAGTAGCGCCCGTCCTGAAGGCGGCCGTGGGCCTCCAGGGCGCGGTCAGTGACCGCCTGGGCGTGGTCGGCGCGGGCGGGCACGAAGGGACGCAGCAGGCTGGCCCGGCGCAGGCCCCGGGCGACCACGGCCTGGCGGGTGAGGTCGAAGGCCCGGTCCAGGCCCCGGGTCATGCCGAAGCGAGTGCCCAGGTAGGGGTTCGTCAGCACCCCGGCGGTGACGTAGCCCGCGTCCTGGAGCAGCTCAGCGAGCATGGGCACCGCCGGGTCCACCCCGGTGCGGACGTGGGTACGCTCCGGATCCAGCCGCAGACCCGCCCGGTGGACGCGCTGGGGTGCCCCGGTGTGCATCGCGGCCATCGCCGGCAGGGTCCAGGGCGCCGCGCTGCGGGCCTGGGTGTAGCGCAGCGCCTCCCGGGCGTGGGCCCGGAGCCGGGGCATGCGCGCGACGGCGTCCGCCCGCAGGGTGTCCACGGTGATCCAGACCACTGGACCCGGCCCGGGGTCGTCCTCGGCCAGGCGCAGGACAGGCAGGGGCTGCTCCTGGCGCCAGGCGTCCAGGGCCTCGGCGTAGGCCACGTCGAAGCTGCGCACCACCGGGGCCACCGCGGCGCTGGCCAGCCCCAGCACGAGCAGCGAGGCCAGGGACACGCGCACCATCGAGGGCCGCTTTCGCGCCAGCAGCGCCGCGGCCACCGCCGCACCCAGGCCGGGCAGGGCCATCCCCCCGACGTCCAGCAGCAGGGTCGGCCGCAGCCGCTCGATCCAGGGCTCGCCCGGGGAGGGGACCGCCCGCAGCCCGTCGATCACCCCCAGCGCCGCCCCGGCCAGCAGGAAGAGCGCGAAGACCTCGATCGCCGCCGCCAGCCGCCTCACCGGGTGACCCGGAGCTGCTCGCACACCAGCGCGCGGGGGACCGCCAGGTCCAGCGCTCCCTCGGGAGACCAGGCGCTGAGCAGCACGAGCCCGTCCCGCCCGGCCACCGCGTACTGGGCGAAGTCCAGGCCGTCGTCACCGCGCTGGATGCGCTCGATGGCGCCGTCGCAGTGGGCCAGGCGCCCGAAGCGGTAGCCGGGGCGGTCCCATGCGCCGGGCGCGGGGGCCCGCAGCATCAGGAGGTCCAGGGCGCTGGGGTCCCCCAGGGCCGAGGCGTTGGGCAGGGGGTGCCAGCTCAGGGCGACGCGGGTGTCCCCGAGGGCGCCCTCCAGCACCACGTCCCCCAGGCCGCTGCGGAACAGCGCGGGGTCCACCACGATCTGCCAGCCCGGGGGGAAGTCCACCGCCAGCCCCGCCCCGGGCAGGTACCAGGTGCGCCCCTCCACCCGGCCCATCGGCCCGCCAGGGTCGCCGCTGCCGCAGGCCAGCGCCAGCAGCAGGCTAGGGATTCCCAACCGTGGCCTCCAGGGTCAGCGGGTCGTCCGTCGCCCCCGGAGCCACGTCGACGTGCAGCTCGTAGTCTTGCTCCCAGGACCCCAGCCGGGCGCGCTCCAGGCGGCGGTTCCGCCGGTGGCTGCTGTTCACCGCCGAGAAGATGTTGCCGGTGTAGAAGCCCAGCGCCAGCGCCCCGAGCGTGGCCGTGCCCACCCACTGGCGCTTGCGGGCCAGCAGGGCGGTGCCCGTGATGAGCGCGCTGTTGAGCACGAAGGCCGAGGCGGCGTCCTGGGGCTCTCCGGCGTAGAGCTGCCCGGAGCCGGGCACGACCGCGGACATGAACCCGGCGGCGACCGGCGAGCGGGTGGGCAGCGGCGGCTCGGTGGCCAGGGTCTCGGCGAAGCGGTCTCCGGCCTGGGCCAGCGGGCCGTCCCCGGGCACCGCCGCGAAGGCCGACCGGGCCGCCTCGGTCTCCCCGTCCCGCAGGTCCAGCCAGGCCAGCCGGTAGGCCTGCTCCGCGGAGAGGGACGGCAGGGTGAAGCTGTCCAGGGCGGAGCGCGCCCCGGCGTAGCTGCCGGTCTGGTAGAGGCCCTCCGCCGCCAGGAAGCGCAGCACCGGCGCGTTCTCCGGCGTGGCCAGCGCGGCGGCGTCGTTGAAGTACGCGGCGGTGGTGGTGGGCAGCGGCGCCCCGATGAGCCGGGGGTCGAGGCTGGTCTCCAGCCGCTGGAGGGCCAGGCCCGCCTGCAGCCGCGCCCGGTCGGCGGCGTTGCCCGACCCCAGCGCGTACGCCACCCGGCCGTACTCCACCCAGGCCTCCCGCCAGGCGCCCAGGCGCATCAGCTCGTCGGCGTAGCCGGTGTCGGGCGCGGCGGGCGCGACCGCCGGGGGCGGCGGGGGCGGCGCGGGGGGCTCGGGGAGTTCCTGGGCCAGGGCCAGCGGCAGAAGCAGCGCGATCATCGGCGCCCGCCCCGGCGTCGGCGCATCCAGAAGTCGTTGTCGGAGACCGGATCGTAGAGGTAGGTGCGCCCGTTGACCTCGCAGGGGGTGTACCGCCAGCCGTCGTGGTTCCGGTTGATGCGCTCGGCGGCCATGATCGCCCCCAGCACCGGCCCGTTGCGCTTCACCGCCTGCAGCCCGTAGCCCGAGCAGGTGGGGTAGAACGCGCAGCTCGACCCGTTCGCCGGGGAGGCCAGGAGCTGCCAGCCCCGGATGGCCAGCGTCAGCGTCCACCGCACCGTGCCGACCATCGGGTCCGGCTCCCGCGCCCCGGGCCCCCGCTGGGGTGCGGCCCGCTCAGACATCGCCAGCGCCCGGCAGTCGGGCAGGGACTGGGCGTGGGCGAGGGGCGAGAGGAGGAGAACTGCGCAAACGAGGAGACGGACCATCATGTAGCCCCCAGCACCTTCGCCAGCGCCGCGTCCAACGCCGCGTCCAGCTCGGGGTCCTCGTCGATGCAGCGCACCACGCCCTGCTGGAACGCCTCACTGGACGCGCCGGAGACGGGCCCCTCCAGCACGCGGCAGTCCCGGCGCTCCCGGGCGGACTTGTGGACGCAGGCCTCGGCGCTGCGGTAGAGCGCGTCCATCGTGGTCAGCTCGGCCAGGTAGAGGGCGCTCGCGGGGTCGAGGGCGCCGGCCGGGGGGTCGTCCCGGTAGGGGGTCCAGGCCGCGCGCAGGCGCTCGCGGGCCTCGGTGAACCGCCGGGAGTCCCGGATGGCCAGGGCGCGGTCGGCGCGGGCGGGCGGGCCGCAGTCGTCGCGCCCGCTGTCGAAGAGCAGGGTCTGGGGCGCCGTGAAGCCCGGGGCCGGCGTGATCGAGCCCTCCAGCGCGCGCATCGCCTGGGCGAAGTCGGCGAAGCGCGCCGCCGGGCTCCAGGCGACGAGCTGGTGGTAGTCGTCCGCCGAGCGCCAGAACACCTGCCACCACACCCGCTCGGGTTCCCCCTCCGCCGCCGGGGGCCGGTAGACCCACCGCCCCACCTGCGGGTCGACCCCGTCGGCGGGCCCCACGTACAGGGTCTCGCCGATGGGCTCGTCCTCATGGGACTTCTGGAAGAGCAGGGCCACGCGATCCGGGCTCATCGCGGCCTCGACGTCCAGCTTGCGCTCCACCCGCTTGCGCACGTCCAGGATCTGCGCCTTGTCCCAGTGCCGCAGCACGAAGCCCGCCCCGGTGGGCAGGTGGGTCGCCCGGAGCACCTGGTGCTCGATCAGCGGCGTGTTGTCCGGGTCGAGCTGCCAAGCCGGATCGAGGGCCAGCGTGAAGCGCCCTTCAGGATCGGCCCAGTCGGCCGCCAGCCCCAGGAACAGCGTGCAGAGGACCGCGAGTCGGCGCAGGGATCAATACCAGTAGAGGGCGAAGCACATGAAGCAGCCGACGAACATGCCCGCCACGAAGCCGCCGGCCGCCGCCAGGATGACCCAGAGGATGGTGAGGTCGTTGTCCGGCTCGCTGACCCCCGGGGGCACGGCCGGCTCGTCGGCCACCGGCTGGAACGAGACCAGCGCGACGTCCGAGGGGACCTGGAAGCTGTCGTCGACCAGGGCGGGCAGATCCTGAGCCTGGCCCGGCGTGCGCGCCTGGGCGGCGGGCAGCATGAGCGTGAAGGCCAGGACGAAGGCAGCAATGAGGTGCGTCAGCGCGCGGGGAACACAGGTCACGACCATCTCCGGTTGCCCGGAGCATAGCCCTGCGTTCGGCGATGCACAACCCCGTCCGCGCCGGCTCAGTACCAGAGCACCGGGTAGACCCACCAGCAGCAGAGGACGAACGCGACGGTGACGACCACGCCGCCAGCGACCGCCCCCACGATGACCCACGGGGCGACCCGTACGTCCGCAGGGCCGCCCCCGCTCGGGACCGTCGGCGTGTCGATCACCGGCCCCGCGGAGACCAGGGGTTCGGAGGACGGGATCGTGAAGCTGCCGTCCACCAGGGGGGCGGGCGTCGGCGCCTTGGCGAGGGCGTCGGGCGCCCCCAACAGGGCGGCCAGGAGCAGGGGGATGCGCATGCCGGCAGTCTACCGGCTCCGCGCGCGTTGCGCCCCACCGGTGGGCGGGGCAGGATGGCGCACCCGCCCGGAGCCTCCATGCCGCTGACCACCGTCCGTCTGCTCGCCCGCGCCCTGGCCCGGCGTGGGGCGCGCCACGCCTTCGGCGTACCCGGCGGCGAGACCCTGCCCTTGATCCAGGCCCTCGCCGACGAGGGCGTCGACTTCGTGCTGGTCCGCCACGAGGGCAGCGCGGGCTTCGCCGCCGACGCCTGCGCCCAGCTCACCGGGGGGATCGGCGTCTGCGTCGCCACCCTGGGCCCCGGGGCCACGAACCTCGTCTCCGGGCTGGCCGGCTGCCTGCTGGACCGCGCCCCGGTGGTCGCGATCACCGGCCAGGTCCCCGAGCATCGCGTGGGGGTCTACACCCACCAGACCCTCGACCAGCGCGCCCTGTTCGCCCCGGTCTGCAAGCACAGCGTCACCCTGAGCGCGCAGGAGGCATGGCGCGAGATCCCGCTCGCCCTGCGCCGCCTCCTCGACGGGCGACCCGGGCCCGTCCACCTCAACGTCCCCACCGACGTCTCCGGGGCCGAGCAGCCGGGCGTGTGGCCCGACGACCCCCCGCCGCGCCTCGGCCTGCCCGACGTCTCCGCCGCCCGGGCGCGGCTGGCGGCGTCCCGGCGCCCGGCGATCCTGGTGGGGCCGGGGGTCCTTCGGAGCGCGGCGGGGCCCGCCCTCGAGGCGCTCGCCGAGGCGTGCGGCGCCCCGGTCTGGACCACCTACAAGGCCAAGGGGATCCTGGACGAGCATCACCCCCTGAGCGCCGGGGCCGTCGGCCTGAGCCCCCCGGTGGACGCCCTGGCCCGGGGCATGCTCGCCGAGGCCGATCTGCTGCTGCTCATCGGCTACGACGCCGTGGAGATGCGTCCCCACTGGCTGCCCGGGTGGCCCGGCGCGCTGCCGGTCGTCGCGATCGATCGCAGCCCGCCCCTCGACCTGCTGTGCGCGCCGGTCGAGACCCTGGTGGGCGACATCCCCGGCATCCTGGCGGCGCTGACCGGCCCCGCCGGGGGCGGCTGGGTGGCGGAGCGCCTGGCGCGCTACCGCGTCGAGGTCGAGGCCCTGTTCCTGGAGGAGCCCGGGACCCTGGGGCCGGCCACCGCGATCCGCGCGGTCCAGGCCGCCCTGCCGCCGGACGCCGTGGCCACCCTGGACGTGGGCGCGCACCGGATCACGGCGTCCCATGTGTGGCGCTGCGCGGCGCCGAGCACCCTGCTCCAGTCCAACGGCTTCTCCTCGATGGGCTACGGCCTGCCCGCCGCCATCGGCGCCCGCCTGAGCTGCCCGGAGCGCCCGGTGGTGGCCATCGTCGGGGACGGCGGCCTCCAGATGAGCCTGGGCGAGCTGGGGGTCGTCGCCGAGCGCGGCCTGGACCTCGTCGTCGTCGTGCTGGTGGACGAGAGCCTCGCCCTGATCGAGCTCAAGCAGCGGCGCATGGGCCTGCCTCTGCGGGGGGTGCGGCTGGGGAACCCGGACTTCGGCGCGGTGGCGCGGGCGTACGGGGGCGTCGGCGCGCGGGCGGAGACCCCGGAGGCGGTGCGCCGGGCGGTCGCCGAGGCCGTCGCGCGCGGCGGGCTCACGATCGTGGAGGCCCCCATCGACGCCGGCGCGTACAATCGGCAGATGTAGGGAGCACGGATGCGCCTTCGAACCCTCGCCGCCGCCCTGGCCCTGGTCGCGGCCCTCGTTGTCCCCCTGGAGGCCCACGTGAGCCAGGTCTTCTACGAGCCGACGACCCTGGAGGACCTCGCGTCGTCGGCCCCCGTGGTCGTGGTCGCGACCCTCGCCGACCCGGCGGTCCGCGTCGTGGAGTTCGACTGGACCGCGGCGCGCGCCAGCGGCGAGGCCGCCACCGGGCGCTACGGCGCGGGGGTCCTGCAGGCGGTCGTCCGTGAGGTCCTGTACGCCGCCCCCGCGGCGGGCACAGGCCCCGCGAAGGGCGACACCATCGACATCCTCGACGCCGACACCTCCGAGACCTTCGGCTTGACGCTGTCCTACGAGCTGGAGGGGCTGAGCGAGTCGCCCATCTTCTTCCGCTACGAGGGCCTGCCCCTCTACGGCCCCGAGGCCGCCGGGAAGGAGGGCATCTTCTTCCTCAGCCCGCCCCAGGCCCACGCCGGGAGCGTCACCCTGTACCGGTCGGCCTGGGAGGCGTTCGACAAGGCCTTCGCCAGGGCCTGGCGGCTGACCGTGGGCGGGGCGGTGGCCCCGGTGAGCGAGCGTCGGAAGGTTGAGCGGCTGCTCAAGGCGCGCTGACGTCGGCCGGCGATCCGCGCGCCGCAGGTGAGCCACACGCGGGATAACAGGGGTGGACCTCTCTCTCACGCGCTCCGGGGGACCCGATGCCTCGCCTCAAGACGCTCCTCCCGCTCACGCTGCTCGCGGCGGCGATCCCGCCCGAGGTGGTGCTGGACGGCGCCCCCGAGCCCGACCCCGAGGTGGTCGCGCGGCTGCGCCCCTACCTGGAGCCGCGCGGGGCGTCCCTGGCCGACCTCGCCCCGGACGGCCGCGCCATGCTCATCCTGACCCGCTTCGGGGACACCACCCAGGTCCACCGCGTCGACGCCCCGCTGGGCGCGCGCACCCAGCTCACCTTCGGCGCCGAGCCCGTGGGCAGCGCGAGCTGGACGCCGGACGGCGCGCTGCTCTACCTCGCCGACGTGGGGGGGAACGAGCAGCACCAGCTCCTCGCGCTTCGCGAGGGGCGGGGCGTGCTCCTGACCGACGGCGCGCACCGCCACACCCCGCCGCTGTTCTCGGCCGACGGGCGGCGGGTGGCCTTCTCCAACAACGCCCGCAACCAGCGGGACACCGACGTGCGGCTGGTCACCGACGGCGCCTGGGACACCCCCGCCCTGGTCACCGAGCGCGAGGGCGCCTGGCACGCGGTGGACTTCTCCCCGGACGGGCGGCGGCTGATCGTGGGGCGCTACGTGTCGGTCACGCAGAGCCTCTTCGAGATCGTCGACCTCGACACCGGGGACCGCCGCCCGCTGACCCCCGAGGGCGCGGACGAGGCCTACGGCAGCGCCCGCTTCCAGGACGCCGACACCATCTGGCTCACCAGCGACCGCGCCGGGGACTTCCACGACCTCTGGCGGGTCGACCTGGGCCGCAAGCCCCGGCAGGACACCTGGACGCGGCTGACCGAGGACCTGCCCTGGGACGTCCGCGAGGTCGAGGTCCAAGGCGACACCGTGGCCTTCGTCATCAACGAGGAGGGCTGGTCCAGGCTCTACCTGCTGGACACCGCCACCGGCGAGCGCCGCAGCCCGGCGCTGCCGCCGATGTCCATCATCCACGGGATCCGCTTCGCCGCCGGGGCCCCCGTGCTCGGGCTGACCCTCTCGGGCCCCGACCGGCCCCCGGACGCCTATACCCTCGACCTGGCGGATGGCACCCTGACCCGCTGGACCCGCTCCGAGATCGGCGGGCTCGACCCGGACGCCTTCATCGTGCCCGAGCTGATCCGCTACGAGAGCTTCGACGGGCTGTCGGTGCCGGCCTTCGTCTACCGGCCCCCCGGGCCCGGCCCCCACCCGGCGCTCATCCGCATCCACGGGGGCCCGGAGTCCCAGGCGCGCCCGCTGTTCCAGGGCACCATCCAGTACCTGCTCACCCGGGGCATCGCGGTGGTCATCCCCAACGTGCGGGGCAGCCGGGGCTACGGGCGGGACTACCTGCTGATGGACAACGGGCGCCTGCGCGAGGACTCGGTGCGGGACATCGGCGCGCTGCTGGACTGGATCGCCGCGGACCCCGGGCTGGACGAGGCGCGGGTGGGGGTCGCTGGGGGCAGCTACGGCGGCTACATGGTGCTGGCGAGCCTGATCCACTTCGGGGACCGCATCCGGGCGGGCTGCGACATGGTGGGCATCTCCAGCTTCGTGACCTTCCTGGAGAACACCCGCCCCTACCGCCAGGACCTGCGCCGGGTGGAGTACGGCGACGAGCGGGACCCCGAGATGCGCGCCTTCCTCCAGGCGATCTCCCCGCTCAGCCGCGCGCATGAGATCCGCAGCGCCCTGTTCGTGGCCCACGGGGCCAACGACCCCCGGGTGCCGGTGGGGGAGGCCGAGCAGATCGTGGAGGCGGTGCGCGCCTCGGGCCATGACGCTTGGTATCTGCTGGCCCGCGACGAGGGGCACGGCTTCCAGAAGAAGCCCAACCGCGATCTCTTCGCGGCGCTTCAGATCATGTTCTTCGAGGAGCATCTGCTGGGAAATTGAACCGCCGGCCCCTTTCGGGTACCAGGATGGGATGCGACTTCAATTCCTCGGCGGCGCAGAGACGGTCACCGGCTCCCGAACCCTCGTCGAATCCGGCGGGCGGCGGGTCCTGGTGGACTGCGGTTTGTTTCAGGGCTTCAAGGAGCTGCGGCTCCGCAACTGGGAGGACCTGCCGGTCCGGGCCCGGACCATCGACGCGGTGGTGCTGACCCACGCCCACCTCGACCACAGCGGCTGGATCCCCCGGCTGGTGTGCTCGGGCTTCAAGGGGCCGGTGTACTGCACCCAGGCCACCGCCGACCTCTGCGCGCTGTTGTGGGTGGACGCCGCCCACATCTTCGAGCTGGACGCTGAGCAGGCCAACCGCGAGGGCTGGTCCCGGCACGACCCCGCGCTGCCCCTCTACACCCAGGACGAGGCCCGCGCCGCGCTGGCGCACCTCAAGCCGGTGGGCTGGGGCGCGCCGGTGGACCTGGGCCAGGGCCTGAGCGCCACCCTGCTGCCCGCCGGGCACATCCTGGGCGCGTCGATGGCGATCCTGCGCGACAAGGACGGCAGCGTGCTGTTCAGCGGGGACCTGGGGCGGCCCGACGACCTGATCATGCGGCCTCCGACCCACCCCGATGCGCCGGTGGACCACCTCGTGCTGGAGTCCACCTACGGCGACCGCCTGCACGGCGACGAGGACGTGCTCAAGCGGCTGGCCCAGGTGGTCAACGAGACGGCCGAGCGTGGTGGCGTGCTGCTGGTGCCGGCGTTCGCGGTGGGGCGCTCCCAGGTGCTGCTCTACGCCCTGGAGCTGCTCCAGCAGCGCGAGGAGATCCCGCCGATCCCCATCTACCTCGACAGCCCGATGGCGGTGGACACCACGGAGCTGTACCTCAAGAACCTCGATCAGCACCGGCTTTCGGAAGAGGAGGCCGCGTCGTCGTGGCGGCAGACCCGGCTCCTGCACAGCGCCGACGAGTCCATGGCCCTGGCCGACCAGCCCGGCCCCTACGTGCTGGTCTCGGCCAGCGGCATGCTCACCGGCGGGCGGGTGCTGCACCACCTCAAGCGCCTGGCGCCGGGCGAGCAGAACACCATCCTCTTCGTGGGCTATCAGGCGCCGGGCACCCGGGGCGCCGCCCTCCTCGGCGGAGCCCCCGAGGTGCGGGTCCACGGGCGGGACATCCCGGTGCAGTGTCACGTCGCGCGCATCGACGGCCTCTCGGCCCACGCCGACCAGGCCGAGCTGCTGGCGTGGCTGCGCGGGCTGCCCGGGGCGCCCCGCACGGTGATGCTCAACCACGGCGAGCCCCACGCCGCCGACGCCCTGCGCCGCAAGATCCGCGACCACTTCGGCTGGACGGTGCGCATCCCGTCCTATGGGCAGACGGTGAGCCTGTCCGAGTCCGCCCCGGTGCCCCGGCTGCCCTCGGTGGAGGCCCCCGCGCCCGCGCTGCCGGCCGGGTTGTCCGAGGCGGAGGCCGCCCGGGTCCAGGCCTTGATGGAGAGCCCCGCCTACCTGCGCGCCGACCAGGACGTGGACTTCCTGGACCAGGACGCCCTGCGCCCGGCGCGGCTGATGCTGGAGTACCTCAAGCCGCACCTGGCCATGGAGGCGGCGGGGATATCCGACACGGTCGTGGTCTTCGGGGGCACCCGCGTGCGGGGTGCCGCCGAGGCCCGCCGCCGGCTGGACGCCGCCAAGGAGTCCGGGGACGAGCGGGCCGTCGCGGTGGCCCAGCGCCTGGCCGCCAAGGCGATGTACTACGAAGAGGCCCGCGCCCTCGGGCGCCTGGTCGCCACCGAGGACATCGCCCCCGACGTGCGCGCGGTGGTGGTTACCGGCGGCGGCCCCGGCGTGATGGAGGCCGCCAACCGGGGCGCCTGGGAGCTGGGCGCGCCCTCCGTGGGCCTGAACATCACCCTGCCCCGGGAGCAGTTCCCCAACCCCTACATCACGCCGGGCCTGTGCTTCCAGTTCCGCTACTTCGCCCTGCGCAAGATGCACTTCCTGATGCGCACCCGGGCCCTGGTGGCCTTCCCCGGGGGCTTCGGCACCCTGGACGAGCTGTTCGACGCATTGTGTCTCATCCAGACCGGCAAGATGCCCCGCATCCCGGTGGTGCTGGTGGGCACGGCGTTCTGGAAGGGCTGCTTCGACGCGGGCTTTCTGGCGGACGAGGGCACGATCGACGACCCCGACGCCGGGCTCTTCACCGTGGTGGAGACGGCGAGCGAGGCCTGGTCGGCGATCCAGGCGTTCTACGCGGACGGGGATCCGCGGGAGGAGGCATTTGACGCGCCGAGGGTGCGGGGGGATCCGACGCGGGCGTGTTGAGGGGGGAGGGGCCAGCGACTGAGTTTGATTTGAGTTCTGTGTGAGGTCATCGTGACGCACAGTACACAGATCCCGGTTCACCCGGCACTCTTGAGATCCAGCCGAGGAGCGCAGGTCTCTCCCCGATGAGATCGGCGGATCCGCGGGCGACGAGGCCCCGTCGGAGCGGGTATGCTGCGAGGGACCCGACCAGGACAGGTCGTCAGGAGGTTGAGGATGGAAGGAACACCCAGGATGGTCGCCATCGCATGGGGCCTGATGACCGTCGTGCTGGCGGGGTGCTGCAAGTTCGGAGTATGGGAGGAGAAGACAGCCTACCTCTCGGCTGAAGAGCTGGACGAAGTTGACAATAGATTCAACGACGACAATGGCGTTCCTCCACCGTACGTTTGCGAGGTGTTGTGTGGAGATTATGTGCACATCACTTCAGACGATTGCGTGTACATCAGGACCGCCGACGGTGGCGCGGACGTCACCTGTTATTATGAACGGTACTGTTGATGGAACACATACAGCGCACGTAGTCGATGGAGGTGAACATCATGAGTTGGGACAAGTGGGCTCATCGTACGACAATCAGGTCGTTCCTTATCGTATGCATGACGATTCCCCTGAACATGGGGACGGATGGTTGCTGCAAGTTCGGCGTTCGGGAAACGAGCACCTTCTTCCTGTCTACCGAGGAACTGGAGCAAGACGAAATTGCTCCGACTGGGGTTGAAGGAACCTTGCCGCTGGAAGTTTGCGTGAGTGTATGTGATGAATATATTGGTATCGACACGGAGTTGTGTTGCTACCACTCTGCGGATCATTCGGGAGCGGAGATCACCTGTGTTTACGAAAGGTATTGTTGAGTGAAAGTACCCGGATGTTACCGAGTAGTCTCGGCCTCTTCCGACTTGGTCGGGCCACCTCCTGCACGTTCTTGAATCGCCATGTGTTGGTGCTGATTGTGTAGTGGTTTTTTTGGAAACCACTGTCACCCAAACGGAACGAGTCGGGGGTGCTGAGGCCCTTTTCAGAGAGGATGTGGCGTCCTGAAGCATCCCCTCATTCTGCCTCCAGCCCGAGAAATCCCTGAAACAAAGTGTCTTCCCGCAGCATCCTCTCGAAGGAGGTCATGAGCGCGAGGAGCCACTCCTCGGGCATGGTCCCGATGCGTTCGTACCACCGCATCCCCTGTCGAAGGAGGGACATGGTGCGTCGTCTGGAGGTGTTGGTCTTGAGGACGCGGTCGAGGCCGACGGCCTCGCCGGCCTCCCCGAGCAAGGTGAGGAGTGCCTGTGCGAGGACGGCCAGCAAGATGAGGCGATCGCGACGCAAGGGGCTGGAGAGGCGGGTGTGACGGAGTCCGAAGCCGAAGCGAGGGTCCTTGAGGTCGCGGAAGGTCTCCTCGCAGGAGAAGCGCTTGCCGTATCGGCGCTTGACGTCGGCGCCTCGCCACTCGGGGTCGCTGGCGACGAGGCACCAGGTGTCCTTCATGCCCTTGTCGCGCACGACGACGACCACACCCACGGGTGTCTTGTCGTCTGTGACCCGGGCCTCGGGCAGGGCGCGGAGGCGGCCCCCCTTGCCGACCCAGGCGTCGGCGCGCTTCGTCTCCCCAGTCTTGTCGGTGACGTGGATGCACCCTCGAATGCGGATGATGTAGTCCAAGCCCAACTCGGACAGGAAGTCGAAGAGCGCCTGATCGCCGAAGCCTCGGTCTGCGACGACGGTCACGCGGACGCCCTCGGGTACCGCCGCTGCGAAGCGCGTCAGCAGGGCGTCCTCGTGGTCGTTCATCTGGCCGGCCAGCTCGGACTTCACCACGGTCTTCCACATCAGGGGCTGGGCGCGACCGTGCGAGGTCTGCAGACTCAGCATCAGCGTGGACTGGTCGTCCTTGTCGAACTCCGTCCAGTCCAAGTTCACCGTGGCTTCCTCCCGGCCTGCGAGCAGACGTTTCACCAGCCGGGTCTGCAGCGGCTCCACGTCGATGGCCTCGTTGCCGATGCAGCGGTCCACCTGCTTGACCGCGTGCTTGTCCGAAAGACCCTTGGCCGACGCGAGACCCCGGCCGATGGCGTGGATGCCCAGCGACGCGGCGTGCAGCACCCCCAACGTCCCATCCGCCAGCGTGCCGACCCGCTTGGCGTGCAGGTCCTCGCCGAACAACTCGTCCACGAAGCCGTGGACCTGCTTGGCGGACATCGCCTGCGCGCGAGAGATGGCCTTGCGGCGAGCGCCCGCCTCACGGGCGCGGCGGCGGGAAGAGGACGAGGACATGTGGGCTCCATGGTGTCGGGAGCCGGCAGCATGATCCTCAAGGACGCCCAGGTCAACGGGGTTTCGGAAGAGCGATGCGCCACGACATGGGGGGCTTGGGAGATGAGGGGATCACTCAGGGGGATGCCAACACCCTGCGGGAGGCGGTACGTTTCTTCCAACACCGGATCGTGGAGCGCGACGCATGGAACGAGTATCTGGCGTGGGCCGCGGTGTTCGCCGACGCCCTGGACCGCATCGAGCGGGGATTTCGTTGGACCGCCAGCCTTCCGGTGCCTCCGGGCGTGGCCTCAGCGCCCCTGGTGTTGGGGTTCCTGCGGGCGGAGGACTGGCAGCGGTTCATGCCGTGGTGGGTTGGAGAGGCGGCAGTGTTGTGTCGGGATGCGGTGTGGTAGAGAGGTGGGCGGAGGTAGACGATGATCAGGATTTCGTCAACGAACGACACATCAAGTCGAAGTGTCAGGACACGGCCCCGTTTTCATTGGCAAATCTGGATGACGTGGATGGTCTCGCTATTTTCGAATGGAGCCTGTTGTGGTTGGGGACCACCCAGGTATAGTACCATTCACCTGTCGGCGGAGGAATTGGAGACGATAGATTATGAATTTGTGGTCCCAGAGGGTACGGGACCTGGTGATGTTTGTCGGTCAATTTGTATAGAGCACGCAAATATTGAGACCACGGAGTGCGCATTTTTCTTGACAGATGATGGGGGGGCTGATTTTGATTGCTACGTTGAAGAAATCTGCTGACTTCGAGAACCATGATTCGTGGAGTATTCGGGCGCTTGATCGCCGGGACTGTGAATCCCGGGGTCTGACCCGAAGAGCGCGGGCCTGTCCCCGATGAGAACAGCGGATCCGCAGGCGACGACGCCCCGTTGGAGCGGGTATACTGCGAAGGACCCGAAGGTGGAGCGAGACGCATGAAAGGACCCTTGGATGCGAGCAGTCGCGCGCGGTGGGGTGGGGGTCATCTGCTCCAGATGTGTAGACCTCTCCTCAGGCTGCTGTGGCCCCTGGCCGGCCATCCCCGCCAGTCGAACCGCCTGTCCATGCCCTGCATGGCACGCTACGAGCACGCGACCGAGCGATCTGAATAAAGGATGGAGATGATGGTCTTGAACTGGGACAAGAGGGCTCATCGTATGACATTCCGGTCGTTCCTTGTCGTATGCATGACGGTTCCCTTGAAATTGGGGATGGATGGTTGTGCAAGTTCGGCGTCAGGGAGACGGCCTCCGTCTATCTGTCGACCGAAGGGTTGGAGGAGGAGGGAATCGTGACGGGTGGGGTCGAGGGTACGTTGCCGCTGGACGTGTGTGCCGAGGTTTGTTTGTATAACCTTAACGTTGACGCAGGCATATGTTATTGCCAATCGGCAGACGTCAGGGGAGCGGAAGTGATTTGTGTCTACGGAAGGTATTGTTGAATACAGGATTCCACCGTCAACTTGATGCCATCGGGTAGCCGTGGTGCCGAAACCAGGCCGCGCCTGCATCTGTTGTGATTGCTGCCCAGGCGCTTCGGAGTACGGTCTCCAGCAGGTCCAGGATTCGAGCCTTCATGCCTCCCAAGCGCGCTTTGATCTTGGAGATGGTCATCTCGATGGGGCTGAGGTCGGGGCAACTTCACGGACCCGTCAGCAGCAGGTAGGCGCCGCCCACCGCGTTGTCCCCAAAGGAACCGTCCCCGTCCAGGTCACCCCGGAGCTGGTGTGCGCCGATGAGCAGGTCTTCCCAGCCGTCGCCGTCAACGTCGCCCGCGCTCGCCACATGGTTGCCGGTCTCGGAACTGCCGGTGTTTCCGAGCAGGTCAACACCTCGGTCGGTGAGGTTGAAGGTGCCCGGTCCGCTGTAGGTGACGAGGCTGGCCGCGCCTTCGGAGTCGACGCCACCCTTTGGCCGTCCGATCAGGAGGTCTGCTCGCTCGTCGCAGCGTCGCACCGCAGCGATGGACTTCCCAGCAGCGTCGCCGGGCAACGCTGACGCTGACCCGTCGCCCGGCTCGCCGTACCAGGTCGCGGTCGCGTCGTCCAAGGTCATCGCCAACGGCCCCTCCGTGTTCATTCCCTCCTCTTCCAGGTCCACCACGTAGACGGCCCCGTTGTACTGTTTGGGATCGTCCCTGTGGACACGTTCAGCGCCGATCACCAACTCCGGCCAGCCGTCGCCGTCCAGGTCGCCTGCGGCCACGGCCGAGCCGGCGCAGTCTCCGGGGCTCACGCCCTCCATTCGGAGGGCGGCGTCGCGCCAGGACAGCAGGCCCCCAGCGCGCTCGTCGCCCAGGAACAAGGCCGCCGCACCAGCCCAGGCGGCCTCCCTGCATTTGTCGCTCTTTGTGGCGCCCACGAGCAGGTCGTCCAGCCCATCCCCGTTGATGTCCCCGGCCGACGCCAGCGCGAACCATGCTCCGGATTCCCGCCAGGAGAGGTCGCCCCGGATGCTCAGCTCCGCTTCCGAGAAGCCGATGGTGAGGGGATCATCGGGGTGCCAGTCCTCCGAACCCAACAGCACCGCCACGTCACCGTAGGATCTGATGCCGGATACCGAGTCGACCGCAAGATCCTGAAGCCCGTCGCCGTTGAAATCTCCGGCGCTCGCCAGATGACTGCCGACGTTCATGGACCTGTCCTGGCCAAGGAGCTTGACGGGAGCGTTCGCGAGGTCCAACTGCGCACCGGTCACCGGCCCGAGGATCAGGTAGACAGCACCGGCCCCTTCGGCGGCCATGCTCGAGGCGTGCGCGCTGATGAGCAGATCGTCGGTGCCGTCCCCGTTGACGTCTCCGAGACCGGCCACCGCGAACCCGGCCAGATCGTGCGCGTTCTCTCCGACGATGGTGGTCCTCGGTGACGCGATGCCCTGTCGCAGGTCTACAGCGCTGTAGAGGTAGGCCGCACCGCTGTCTGTGGCGGATCCGTCCACCTTGAACGCGCCGATCAGTACATCTCCGGCCACCCCGTCTCCGTCGGCGTCTCCAGCGCCGCTCGCGGAGCGGCCGTGGAAGCCGTAGGCCTCCAAGCCAGGGAGCAGCAGGCTTTGCTCGCTCAAGGTCAACGGCCGGGAGAAGCGCTTGTGCGGGCCAGGTAGCGCGTCGCGCTTGTCACAGTCCTCCCTCACGCCGTTGAGGCAGATGTCTTCGGCGCCCGCGTAGACGGTGGCGTCTTGATCATCACAGTCAGCGCCACCGCTCCTCAGGGAGGCTTGTCCGTCACCGTCCAGGTCTGTGCCGTCTACGCCGTCGCAGTCCTGGTCAATGCCGTCCTGGGTCAGGTCGTCGGCGCCAGGGTGGATGCTGTAGCGCTCGGGCTCGCAGTCCGCCGGGTCTGCCCACCCGTCGTGGTCTCGATCCGGACCGCATCCGATGCAGAGAAGAATGAGGGAGTGCAGATGAAGGGCCGCGGTTCGGGATGTCATCAGTAGCTCCTGCCGTGGAAGACGTAGGCTGCGCCTGCGAATTCCCGCTCACCGATTGCACCGATCAGGAGGTCGTCGAGGCCGTCTCCGTTGACGTCACCCGCGCTGGCCACCGAGAAGCCGGCGCGGCCGTGCGTGGACTCTCCGACGAGACGGCCGTCGGCCTCTCCAAGATCCACATGTCCGCTGACCGGCCCAAGTACGAGGTAGGCCAGACCAGGTGGGTCGTCCGCTCTCAGCGCCTGGTACGTGCCGACAAGAAGATCGGCGTGCTGATCCCCATTCACATCGCCAGCCGCAGCCACCGAATAGCCTGCTCGGTCCCCGTAGGCTTCACCCACCAACACCGCGTCGGCGGTGTCCAGAGGACGCTCTCCCCACAGAGGGCCCAGGACCAGATACGCGCGGCCGGGGCCCAAGTGCGGGTCGACGCCCTGGGGGGCACCGATGAGCACGTCTGCGTTTCCGTCGCCGTCTACGTCGCCAGCGCTGGCCACGGACTCGCCGACGGTGTCGTAGGGAGATTCTCCGCGGAGGGTGGCGTCGGCATCTCGGAGGTCGAAGTCGCCGTAAACCGGGGACATGACAGCGTAGACGACGCCAGGGCCGCCAGGAAGCACCTCGTTCGCGCCCACCAGGAGATCGTCCAGGCCATCTCCATTGAGATCACCCCCACCTGTGGTAGACACGCCCGTCGCATCGTTCCAGGTGACGCCGCGCAGGGTGGCGTCGGCCTCCGAGAGGGAGCGAACCTCGTCGGTGCTCAATTCCTGGCCGAGGATGAGGTGGACGGCGCCCAGGCCGTCGGCTTCGCTCGCCGTCGCGGTGGCACCGACCAGGATGTCCTGGTAGCCGTCGTCGTTCACGTCCCCCGCGGGGGCGACGGCCCAGCCGGCCCACGCGCCAGCGCGCTCACCCAGGAGCTTGAGCGGGGCGTCCGCGAGGCCCATTGTTCCCGACACCGGGCCCAGGATGAGGTAGGCGGCGCCGGCGTGCGCGCCTCCCTCGTCGTTGTCATGGGCTCCGACGAGGACGTCGTCGAAGCCGTCCCCATTGAAGTCGCCTGTACCGGCCACGCGGTGACCTGCGAAGTCGCCCTCGGCCTCGCCCTCCAGTCGCGCGTCGCTGGTCGCGCTGATATCCGCTGATCCGGTCAAGGGTCCATAGACCACATGGGAGGAGCCGGACCAGGGCCCGTTGGGTGTGTCGCCCCAGGACCCCAGGATCAGGTCATTGAAACCGTCCCCGTTGACATCTCCGGCGCCCGCGACGGATACCCCGATCTCTTCAGAGGGCATCTCGCCGTACACTCTGAAGTGCGCCTCCGCCAAGCTCAGATCCCCCCAACAGAGGGCGCTCGCCTCGCGGATGGTCAGCGCGCAATCCGATACGATCCTGTCCTCGCAAGTCTCGTACGCGCCTGTGTAGGCCAGTGGATCCCAATCATTACAGTCCTCTCCCCCGGACTCCACGGAGGCTTGGCCGTCCCCGTCAACGTCGGTGCCATCGACACCGTCACAGTTCTGATCGACGCCGTCCCCTGTCGCGTCGTTCGCGCTGGGGTTGACCGAAGGGTTGTAGGGCTGGCAGTCCAGGGCATCGATGTACCCGTCGGCGTCTGTGTCTCGGATCAGATCGGCCCCACAGGCGACGAGCAGGAAGAGGGCAGGGGACAACGTGCAGCTCCTTTGGATGGTTGCGGCTGGTGAGTTTGGCTACAGTCCGCCGCCCAGCAGCAGGTACGCGGCGCCGGGGAAGGGGTGGTCCTCGCCGGAAGCATGGGCACCGAGCAGGACGTCGTCGAAGCCGTCTCCGTCGACATCACCGACCCCGGCGACGGCCTTTCCCAGCCGCCCGTAGGCCTGCGCTCCGGTGAACCGACCGTCCGCGTCCGCCAGCTCGACGTGCCCGATGACTGGGCCGCGGACGAGGTGGACCGCTCCGGCCTCCGGCCCGGCCCGGCTGTCGGTCAGAGCACCCACGAGGAGGTCGCCGTGGCCGTCCCCGTCCACGTCCCCGGCGCTGTCCACGGACCACCCTGCGAGCGACCCTTCTCGGCTGCTCGTGAGGGTTGCCTGGGCGGAGGCCAGCCGACCTCCGTAGCCGACCGGGCCGAATACCAAATAGGCCGCACCGGTGGCCCACTGCCTGTCCCGGTCCATGTAGGGCGCGCCGACCAGGATATCGGCCAGACCGTCACCGTTCACGTCCCCGGCGGCTGCGACGCTGTGCCCGGCCCCGCAGTCGTCCTGGTCACCGATGAGCTTTGCATCCGCGTCATGCAGGCCGAAGGAGTTCCTGACGGGGCCCAGAATGAGGTAGGCCGCTCCGCGGTCGTCGGAACCCGCCAGGTATGACCCGATGAGCAGGTCGTCCACCCCGTCACCATCGACGTCGCCGACGGCTGCGGCGGCGTGACCCGCCTGGTCGCCAGCTTCTTCGCCGGAGAGCTTGAAGGCGACGGCCAGCGAGAGGGTCCCCTCCAGCGGTCCGGGGAGCAGGTAGGTCGCGCCCGCGCTGTCTCCACCTTGATCGTCGCCGGGGCTCGTGACCAGCACGTCGGGTTGGCCGTCCCCGTCGATGTCTCCGGCCGAGGCGACGGCGTACCCGGCGAGATCGCTGACGCTCTCGCCGACCAGGGTGGCGTGGGCGTCGGCCGTCAGCGACAGGTCGCCGCTCACCGGTCCCAGCACCAGGTGCGCGGCGCCGTCGTCCTCGCCCTGGGTGTCCTGGAAGGGAGAACCGATCAGGACGTCGTCCCAGCCGTCGCCGTTCATGTCCCCGACCCCTGAGACGGCGAACCCCGCGCGGGAGTTGCCGCTCAAGCCGCGGATGGAGCCGATGGTGTCCGTCCCCAGGGTGAGATCGCCCCGGGCCATCCCGGAGATCACCCAGACCACCCCCTCTCCACCGTCGACCGGGGCGCCGATCAGGAGGTCGGGTAGCCCGTCACCGTCCATGTCTCCGACGGCCGACGCCGCGGAGCCCGCGTTGCTGTGGTCGACCCGGCCGAGCATGCGCGCGTCGGCCTCTGTGACGGAGCGGCCCCCGGACAGACCGCAGATCGCCAGGGCCCGCCCGGCGTCGGAATCGCAGTCGTTGACCACGCCGTCCCCACAGATCTCTGGGGCTTCCGAAAAGACGTCGACATCGGCATCATCGCAGTCCTCGCCGCCAGTCTCCATGGACGCCTGGCCGTCGCCGTCGGCGTCCGTGCCGTCCACGCCGTCGCAGTTCTGGTCGACGCCGTCCTGCGCGACGTCGTTGGCGAAGGGGTGCCGTTCGGCGTCCGCATCATCACAGTCGACCAGGACACCAAAGCCGTCGTTGTCCTGATCCTGGAGAAGGGGGAGCGCGCAGCCGATGGCCGCGACCAGCAGCGGGGCGAGCATCAGAAGCGCCCGCTGATTCGGACCCAGCCGGGGCCGATGTTCACGGATGCCGAGCGCGTTCTCCACGCCCCGACCCCCAGCGCAGCCGCCCCCACGCCAGCCGCCGACCACCCCAGGATCGCGGCGCTGCGGAGCGGATCGGTGGTGCCTGCGACAACGCAGGCGGGCGTGCCGGAGGAGTCGGCGTGCACGTGGGAGATCCCCGTCGCGCCCAGGGCCGCGCCGAGGCCAGAGGCCGCGAGACCAGCGCCGCCGACCAGCCAGGCCTCTGGCTCCTGCCAGCGGAGGCCTCCCGCGATCGTGAGACCGAGACCGAGCCCTGCGGTGCCCCAGCCCACCGCGTTGGCGGCGACCCAACCCTCCGGGTGGTCTCCGGCTGCGACAGCGCCGCAGGTCGGGGACAGCGCGCCGACAGCGAGCGCGGTGCCGGCCCCTTGGAGCACCGCGCCGGTGAGAGCGACGCTCCGGGCGCCCCGGTGCTCAACAACCAGATCGTGCGGGATGTCGCCGCCTGCGGGTACGTCCACGGTGTCGGTGAGCCACCACCCCAACTCCAGCGCATGACTCCCGGCCGGCAGGTCGACGTTGATGGGCGTGCGGCCAACGCGGGCGCCGTCCACCTTGACCGGCACATGAAGCTCCCGGCCGTCGGCTGTGCGGGTTGTGATGCGCAGCGTCGCCGCTTCTCGACACATGCGAATGGGCAGATACTCGCCCTCCTTGAGCACAACCACGCGGTGCTCTCCATCCAGAGCCAGCTCATGGCGTCCAGGCTGGAGCCGCTCGATCCGCTCGGTCTCGCCTTGCTGGACCACGCCGACGCTCCGGCCGTCGAGCACGAGCACGCCGGTCCGGCATGGGGTGACGTCGAGGGTTGCGAGCACATGCTCCCGCCAGTCGGGGACGACCAGGACGGGGATGTCGCCGGAGTTCTCACCGGCCTGTACCGGGATCTGTGTGTGGCGTCGGTGGACGGTCTCGTTCTCCATCTGCTCCTTGACGTATCGGTAGAGTTCGCTCGCACTGACGACGCCGTCGTACTGCTCCAGTCCGTCTGCTGCCCCGTCCATGCCCTGTACCAGGTGGTGGGTGAGCAGCCCTGCGCCAAGATCCTCATATTCATAGGAATAGCTTCCGAACGCTGTACCGTAGAGGATGAACGTGCCCTCGGCGGTAGCGTACCGGGGGTCCTCCCAGGCTGGCGGTTGCAGACCCTTGCCTACGCTGACCTGGTTCCGGCAGGCGTCCAGCACGATGAACCGCTTCTTTGCGTCCACCGCGTACAGATCCGATAGTATCCTATTGAGGGGGATGGCCGTATCCTTCGCCAGTCCGGCGTCCGCATCCTCGGGGAAGAGGTAGTTGACCCGACCGTCCTCAAGCTCCTCGGCGGCCCCATGACCGGAGAAGAAGAACACCACGGACTCCAACTCGTCCAACTCCTTCAGCTGCTGGAGCACCCTCAGGATATTGTTCTTGTCGGGCCGCAACCGGGGGTCCGACTGATCCGGCGTGAGGACCAGGACCCGCTCGGCGGCGTAGACGCCGCTCCCCACCAGTCGATCGGCGAAGCTCCTCGCGTCCTGCGCCGGGAAGCGCAGATCCTGGATGTCCGGGTTCTCATATTCGTCGACGCCGATGACGATGGCCCAACGCTTGCCGCTGTTGCTGAACAGCTCCGAGGCGTCGTGGGGGACCAGATCGCGTCGCTGGGACGTGTCGGCATGCTCTTGTTGAGCGAGGGCTGCGGAGAGGAGAAACAGCGTCGGAGACATGACGTTCGCCACCTGGGAGCCCGACCCCTTGGGGGAGGAAGGCTCTGTGTATCTGGCATGAGCGGCGCCGCTTCAGCGGCGTGTCACGCGTTGGAGCGCTGTCGAACGTCCCGTCCCGACTTGGTTGTCTGTATACCACCTTTGGTGCGGCGGTGGTGAGGGCTCGAAGTGGGTTCTGTTTCTCAGCGAAAAGCCAATTCTGATTCAGATATTGGGGGGAGTGATGGTTCGGCTCTCCGTCGGGTCAGAAGGATCGACCGTGGAACACGTGGACCACGCCGCCCGTAGCATTGTAGCCATCTGTGTCTCCCCACGCCGCAATCAAGAGGTCATCAAGCCCGTCGTTGTTCAGATCGCCGGCCCCGGCCACAGATGCGCCGAGCTCCTCACCCCCCTTGACACCGGTGATGGTGGAGGTGACATCGGACAGGTACACCGTCCCGGTCGAGGGGCAGAGGATCAGGTAGGTCCGACCGACACCCGTGGTCCTGTAGTCCACCCACTTGGCGCCGACGAGGAGGTCCAGCAGGCCGTCTCCATCCACATCTCCGGCCCCGGATAGGGCGAACCCGGCCCGGGAGTCCGGGTGCTCGCCGATGAAGGTGGTGGCGGCGTCCTTCAGGCCCGTGCGCCCCTGGGTCGGGCCGAAGAGCAGGTATGCAGCGCCTTCCCCTGCAGGTCCGGCAGAGTCTGCGCCGATGAAGAGGTCGTCATAGCCGTCGGCGTTGACGTCGCCAGGGCCGGCCACCGCGAACCCGGCGTTTTCGTCCTGATTCTCGCCGGTGAGCCTGACGAAGCCGTCGGAGGCCACATGAACACCGGTGAGGTCGCTCGGAACGAGGTAGGCCCCGCCTGCATCCGGCCGGGCGTCGCCATCCTCGAACGGGGCGCCGACCAGGAGCTCATCTACCCCGTCGCCGTCGGTATCCCCTGCATTGGTCATGGAGAAGCCGAAGCCGTCCCCCGTGGACTTGCCGTACACCTTTGCGTCGGCCACCGCTTCGATCGGGTAGACCTGCTGGTGGACAGCTTCTCCCCAGCCAGTCCTCCCATGAATCAGGTAGACGGCGCCACTGTTGTCGATGCTGGCCCCGTCATGGTACCAGGCCCCGATCGCAAAGTCGTTCAGGCCATCGGCGTTCCCATCCCCCAGCCCGGCCAGGGCGTGCCCGAAGGTGTCTTCCGGCGCCTCTCCGAGTAGCTTGACGCCTGTGCCGGGCGATGCCCCGGTCCAATCGGCACCCCGACACAGAACGTGGACTGCGCCGGCGTCTTCGCCTGCGGAGCTGTCGTTCAACGCCCCGACGAGGACATCGTCATGGCCATCCCCGTTCACGTCTCCCACGGTGGCGATGGCGGAGCCCAGCCTCACGTTGGCATCCGCTCCGACAAGACGGTTCGCGTCGGTGGCCGGATCGATCTGTCCCGACAGCGGCCCCTCGACGAGGAACGCCGCGCCCACGTTTGCGTTGCCGTCCTCGTCGTGGAATGGCGAACCGATGAGGATGTCCCGGTGGCCGTCGCCGGTCAGGTCTCCGGCCGACGCGATGCGGAGGTGCTCCTGACCGGAACCGTTCGGTGGGACAATCACGGAAGCATCAGCGTTCTCGCTGGTCGTCTCCTCCCAGCAGGCGATGGCCGCCTCACAGGGCTCGGCGACGCAGTCGTTGACCTTCCCGTCGTCGCAGATCTCCGGTGCCCCGGCGTACACGGTCGGATCAAGGTCGTCGCAGTCCGAACCATCCGCCTCGACGGCGGATTGACCGTCACCATCGCCGTCGCCGCCGTCTGATGGCGGGGCGTCCTTGTTGAGCGTGGACAAGATGCAGCCGTTGAGCAAGACGAGAATGATGCACGATTTCATGGTCGTTCTCCGGTGTCAGGAGAGTCCTCTATTATCGTTGGTCGAGGTCGTTGAATATTTGTGGCGGATGTGCACTCTGGATACTGCGTCGTGATCCTGTGTCAGCCCTCAACAACCCTGTCCATCGAGATCGAGGCTCACCGACGCTCCCCCCAACACCGCGCAGCGCACACACGCCCCCGCGTCCGCCTCATGCGCGGACACACACCCCTGCCCCTCCAGGCAAGCCACCCCCGCCGCCCCACAGGCCCCCTCGACATCCAGACACGCCCCGTCGCTGTCCGCGGCCCCCTCGACCACACAGATGACCTCCCGGGCCAGCCCCAGGAAGATGCCCCGCTGCACGGTCCCGCCGGGGGAGAGCAGGTTGTTCAGCTCCCGCTTCACGTCGTCGGAGAAGTAGGGGATGCGGTCCTCCAGCTCCTCCGGCGTCAGGCCCACCTCTGCGGCGGCGCGGGCCAGGTCGAGGTCGTCGGCGAAGGCCTCGCTCAGGGCGAACACCTGCTCGGTCTCGTAGGCTTGGGGGGCGCCAGTGAGGTCCAGCGCCTCCAGGAAGGAGGCCTGGTCGGCGGCCTGGAGCGCGCGGCCCTCGTCGTTGGGGGGGTAGAGCAGGGTGATGCGCTCCAACTCCTGGGGGGTGAACAGGTGCTCGTTGTCGAGCACATAGGGCAGCACCTGGTCGTCCTTGGGGAGGATGCCCCGGGTGTGACAGGTCATGCAGCCCAGGCCGTTGACCACCTCCCGATCGTGCAGGTTGTCGTACACGATGTGGTCGGGGCCGACGTCCAGGCGGTCGCCGGCCGCGTTGGCCAGCAGGTAGGCCTGGAGGTGGTTGGGCAGGCTGCAGAACAGCTCGCCGCCGTCCGGGCGGAAGCCCAGCGGGTCGGCCAGGATGTTCTGGGCGCCGCCGTTGCCGCCGAAGTCGTAGCTGGTCCAGCAGTAGCCGTAGTCGGCGTCGTGGCGCTCGATGACGCGGTTGTTGTCCGAGACCCCGGACTGCTGGAAGCCCATGCGATCGACCACCGCGTCCGCGACGTTCTGTGCTTGATCCACCCCGAACAGGGTCAGGAAGTCGGCCTGGCGGGCCGGCAGATCCAGGACGCGGTGGTAGAGGGGGGGCACGGCGACCGCCGCGACCAGCCAGTCGGCGTGCAGCAGGGGCTGCCGGGCCGCCGTGTTCTCGACCACGAAGCGGAAGTCCGCGTCGTCGTATGCGAAGGCGTAGGGGTCGCGGGCGACCACGGTCTCCCAGGCGTCGACGGGGTCCTCGGTCGTCGCCTGCCAGCGGTAGTCCCGCAGGTCGATGCGGTAGAGCAGCGCGTCCGCGTCGACCGGCGTGGGGTTCGTGATGCGCGGCATCCAGGACAGGTGGTTCAGGAGCTTGGCCAGCCCCGCCCGGTAGGTGTCCAGCCGCCCCTCGGCGACCCCGGCGTTCCACAGATGTACCAGGCTGATGTAGCGGATGTAGATCCGCTCAGGCTCCTGGATCCCGCGCAGATCCTCGGCCATCCAACTGAACACGGTCTCGTTGGGGACGAAGGCCCGCTCCGGCGCGGCCGCGTCCACGCCGCACGCGATCCAGCCTCGCACTGCTTCGATCTCCGCGTCGGAGGGCCCCTCCCCGTACGGCGGCATCGAGCCGCTGGCCATCCGGTTGAACAGGGCGGAGCCCTCCGGGTCTCCGGAGCGGACCTTGTTCAGCTCGACGAGCTTGTCGACGTCCAGGAGATAGTCAAAGCCGCCCTCGGCGCGCCCGTTGGCGTGACACCCCGCGCAGTGGGTGCTCAGGACGGTCAGGGCCTCGGCGGCGAGGGCATCGCAGGAGGCCGAGTCGTCCGCCGGGGTCGAGGAGGTGGGGTCCTCTGTCGCGCAGCTTCCGGGGAAGCGGTTGGAGTAGCAGTCGCAGGCGCTCAGCAGCAGCATGCCTGCAATCGCGAATGACTTGTTCATGATTGTCCTCCTCAAGGGGGATCAGAGTTCGTATGCGATGCGCAGGCGCGCGGTGTAGAGGTGGCCGTAGCGGCCGAAGCCCGGCAGGGACTCGATGTTGTCCCGAGGGGTGGTGTGCCCCCCGGGCGCGGCGTACAGCTCCCCGGCCAGCCGCAGCCGGTCGAACAAGAGCGCGTCCGCCCCCAATGACGCGGCCGGGCCGAGGTAGGGGTGGAGGTTGTTGCTGACGTAGGCGTCGTCGCCGATCCAGAAGAACGTCCCCACGTCCGCGTAGCCCAGCGCCAGGTACGGCGTGACCCGCTCCAGCTCCCAGCCGAGCATCACGTCGACCCCCTGGCTCGTCGCCACATACAGATCCTCGACCACCGGGCCGTCCTCCTCAAAGGACGTCGCGACGTCCCCCAGCACGGTCTGGAGGGTGCCGTGGACCCGCACCCCGAGCTGGGCGTGCTGCCCCACATACACCCCCACCCCGGCCTCGACCGACGCGACCACGCTGCGCACCCCGGCCACCGGGACCGGCGGCACGAAGGCCACGCCACCGTACGGGAACAGCCGCCCGGCGATGGGGTTGAACGCGAAGGTCATCCGGGGGCGGGGCAGGACCGGGGACTTGTTGGTGTCCTCGGACTTGGTCCAGTCCAGCACCATGCGGTGACGGCAGCCCAGCGGGGGGATGACCGCGAGATCCAGCCCCACCGATCCGCGCCCGGCCGCGTGGGGCACGGGGCCGTGCAGGGGTGAGAGGGTCGAGGCCAGGGCCACGGCGTTGTTGAGGAAGTCCGCCTGGGTCTGCTCGTCATAGTCGTCGGGGCGGGCGAGGCCCAGGCAGGCCTCATCCACGGTGGCCAGAGCGGTGTTCCCGAACAGAAGGAGGCTCAGCAGCATGGCCCTACTCCGGCGCGTCGTTGGTGATCCAGGTGGCGATGAGGTCCAGCTCGGCCTCGCCCGGCGGCAGGCCCAGGGGCATGCGGCTACCGGAGCCGCCGACCTCCTCGTGGGTGCCCTCCAGCTTGTGCCAGAGGTAGCTCTGTGTGGGATCGCCCGGGGTGACCAGGGGCATGGCGGGGAGCTGCCCGGCGGGCACATCCACCAGGCCCTCGTAGGCGATGGTCAGACCGGCGGCGGGGGTCGCTCCGCCATGACAGCCCTCGCCGCAGCCCTTGGCGAAGGTGGGGCCGACGTGCTCGGTCCAGGTGGGGTCGTCGACGGCGGGCACCGAGGTGCCGCTCGTGTCGGCGGGCACCCCGTAGATGGGGTCGTAGCAGCCGGCCAGAGCAGCCAGAGCGACGGTTCGGGGCCAGCTCATCGCACCCTCCCGTCGACGTGGTTCAGCACGAGGTCGATGACCCACAGACCGTCATCCCCCTTGGGCGTGTACTCGCTGCACCGCCGCGGCCCCTGGTCGACCTGCTGGCTGGGGCGCATCAGGCCCTTGGCTCCGTACGAGGTGTTGGTCGCCACCTGGCTGCCCTCCACCGCCGCGCGCCAGGCCGAGGCGACCTGGGCGCCCTCGGCGATGGGCTCTGCAGACCACAGCAGGTACAGCTCCTCGGGCTCGGCCGGGGGCACGAAGACCAGCGGGTCCTGCTGCTCGGGTGGCGGAAGGCGTACGGTCGCGCCCCGGGACACCCGGCTCGACTCCCCGGGCAGGGGGAAGGCGGGCACCAGCGCGCCGCTGTCGTCGGTGGCGATGATGTAGAGGTGGCCGTCGGCGGGCACGGTCAGGCTCAAGGCCAGGGTGTCACCGGTGGCGAAGATGTGGTCGGCGGGCACGTCCCGGCCGTTGGATTCGAAGCAGACCTCGAGCGCCTCGGGACGGGTCGCACGCGCCACCGTCGTGGTCGCCGGCACCACCGCAGGAAACGCCAGATCCGAGACGTAGCGCCCCGTGCTGGTGGGGGTGAGCGGGACATCGGCGACGGCCTCCACGGTCCGGGGCATGCCCTGGGCCAGCTCGCCCAGCTCCACCCGCCCGTCCTGATCGAGGTCGGCGGCCCCTTGGAGCGCCTGGGCCAGGGCGCAGGCGAAGGGTCCATGCCCCGAGCAGGCCCCGCCCCCGCCCGAAATCGACTCGCGGGGCCTGCTCGAGGTCATGACGAAGACGCCCTCCCGGGCGTCCGCGAGGGCGCCCAGCAGAGGGTTGATGGGCGACGCCGGGCCGGTCAGCAGGCCCTTTGGGCCCTCCAGCTCCTGATGCACGGCGTCCAGGAAGAGCAGGACCTGGCCCGCGCGGCTCTTCGCGAGCTGCTCGCCCAGCCAGGTCAGCGCGATGGCGGTGTACGGCAGCCGCCCCTCGGGCACGCTGTCCTGCGCCAGGAGGTAGCCCCGCCGACCGACGGCGGCGCCGTGAGTGGCCCAGTAGATCACCGCCGCTTCGTCCTCGCGGGTGCCGTCCAGCAGCGCACTCAGCTCCTGACGCACCCGCTCGGCGCGCGCCTGCGGGCCGGTCAGCACGGTCATGCCCCCTGCGGGCACCACAGCACCCAGGGCTTCCGCGACCAGGGCGGCGTCGGCCTCAGCGGTGGTCAGGTCGTCTCGGTCCTCCAGGTTCGGGAAGTCGCCCACCCCGATGGACAGCGCGCGAACGCCCAGGGGCGCGGCGCTCTGGGAGGCGCGGGTCAGGCCCTTGCTGCCCTGGGCGAGCGCGGGGGACGCCGCGAGCGCGAGCGCGATGAGCAGTCGTCGAGACACAGTCTCCCTCCCTCCCGCGGGGGGCGCGGGTGTTTGACTTCGGGGCGGCGGCACCCGGGGTGCGTCCGTCGAGGAGACTGTAGCCGCGAGCCCCCGCCCTGTCTCCATCCGGCCGTGAGCGCGCGTTTTCAACTCAGAAACGGTCGGGCCCCCCCGCGCGAGACATCGGCGGCGCGCTCGGGTAGTCTGCGAAGCAGTCAGGACGGACGCATCGGCATCAAGCCCCAACCCGACAGGTCATGCCCATGAGACCCCACACCGCCATCGACCCCTGGCCGAGCTGGATCCGAGGCTTCGTCCACGAGGACGAGCGCTTCGCCGCCGAGCTGCTGGAGGGCTTCCGGCGGCACGTCGCGGCGGTGGCCTGGCGCTACCCGGCGAGCTGGTTCCCCCTCCACCTGAAGGACGCGGAGAGCGTCGAGGATCTCGTCACCCGGGTCTTCGAGCGCTGCGCCTGCACCCCCATGCCCCGCTATCCCTTCTGCCGCGCGGTGCCGTTCCACCGCTACGCCGACGGCCTGCCCCCGGCGCTGCGACGCCCCGACGACGACGGCTGCTTCCCCGGGCCACGCATCCACAACCTGACCTTCTACCAGCCCCGCCGCTCGCTCACCCGATACGAGATGCAGCTCCAGTACGAGAAGAACCTGCGGCGCTCGGATCGCCTGCGCTGGCTCGCCTGGCTGGACCACGCCGTCGGCCGCCACCTCCAGGCCGTCGCGGTGCCTGGCCCACCCGCCGAGCACGGGCAGCCCACCTGGCGGCTGCCCCGAGGCTTGAGGGTCGTTCGGCCCGCCTCCGGGAACCTGACCGAGGAGCTGCGTGCCCTGAGGAACGCCTCCGACGCCATCCGCGAGCCGGCCCAGGTCGCCCTGCTGGTCCCGGCAGCCCTCGAGCGGCTGGGGGTCGCTACGCAGGAGCGCGTCACCGCGCTGCTCAGCGAGGTGCTGGACGGCCCGCAGGACATCGAGGTGCACGATGAGCTCGGGCCCGACGAGCAGGTCGCGGTCCGCCGCGCGGTGGAGCGGGTCTGGGCGCGCCTGGACGCCGAGGACCGCGCGCTCCTCCGGCTCGTCGCCGAGGGGCGCACCCTCGCAGAGATCCTGGAGGCCCACCCCAGCTACAAGACACCCCCCCGGGTCTGCGAGGCCGTCAAGGGCTGTGCCGCGCGCGTGCTCGGCGCCCTGGCGGCTGAGCTGGGCGGCCCGAAGCCCACCGCGAGGCCGGGCAAGATCCTGCTGGAGCAGGTCGGCGCCATGCTGCTGGAATGCCTGCCTGAGCCTGGCGAGGAGGACCGATGACGCGCGAGGAGCTGGAGCGCCTGTTCGCGGGCGAGCTGGAGGACGAGCACCCGATGGCGGACTTCTCTGCGCTGGCGAGGGGCGCCGGGCGGGCCCGAGAGGCTCGGGAGCTGGCCGAAGCGGCCGCCGCGGGCGGGCAATATGACACAGTTGATGAGGTCGAGGTGCAGACCGTGACGGTCAGCGAGCGCATCCTCGCCGCAGCGCCGCCAGAGGCGCGCCGCTTCCCGGTACGCTACACGGTCGCGGGCTGGGCGGTGGGCCTGGGCCTCTCCATCACGGGGCGCACGGTCGCGGTGCTGGAGGCGGGCGGCGACGCCCTCTGGTTGTCTGTATCGGGCAGGGAGATCCGGCTTTCTCAGGGGGAGACCGTGGAGCTGGACGACCTGGAGGCACCGCCCGCGATGCTCCGCGCGCGGCTGGACGACGGGCGCCGCCTGCTGCTCACGCCTCGTCCGGCGTCTCCGTGACGGGGACCAGCCCGTCGCTGAGGGGGAAGAGGTGGAAGAGCACCTGAACGACCTCCTTCGGAGGCCCCTCGGCGCGCTCCAGGGCGTCGTGGAGCTGCTCCCTGAACGCATCGAACAGCGCCCGCACCTCGGCGAGGGCGTCAGGCTGCACGGCCACGGTGAGCATGCCCAGGCGGCAGCGCTGGTTGTAGGCGTTCTCGCTCGGGTTCAGCAGGCGGGCCATCGACGCGTCGGCCAGCGCCATCATGCCGCGGTAGTAGGCCTCGGTGAACGCGATGGTGACGTCCGGGTTGGTGACGAGGATGTCGGGGCGCACAGGGCCGGCCTCGGCGGGCTGGTCGGCCAGCTCCCCCTTCGCGGCCAGCTCGGCCAGGGCCAGCTCGACCTCCTCCCGGCTCACCTCTCCGTGCAGCGCCTGGCGGATGAGGTCCGGGTCGCGGGTGAAGCCCGCGCAGCGGCTCAGCTCGGAGATCGCGGCGTAGTGCCACGCCTTCAAGACCGTCGGGCTGTCCTCGTCCAGGGACGGCGGGCCGTGCAGCAGCTTGAGCACCCGGCGGCGGGAGCGGGCGCGAGAGAGCTGCGCCCGGGTCTCCTCCAGGGCGTCTTCGTGCGCCATCAAGCGGGTGCGCAGCTTGCGCTCGACGGCGGCCCCCGATCGGCGCCGATCGCGCACGGTCTCCCGCGTGGCCTCCACGCGGCGCCGCTGGCGCGCCTCCTGGCGTTCGAGCTGATCGATCTCGGCGAAGACCCCGAGGTACTCGGCCTCGGGGCCCTCCAGGCCGATGGCCAGGGTGAACCCGGCGAGCAGCGCCTGGGAGAAGGTGATCTGCCCCTGGATCACCTGGAGGAGCGCGGCGCGGTTCCCCAGGCCCGCCTCGCGCGCGAACACGGCGTGAGAGTAGCCGGAGCGCTTCTTCTTTCTGGCCTCGAACCATTCGGCCAGGAAGGTCTGGTGGTGATCGTAGTCGAAGATCCGAGGCAGGCTCATGGCGGGGCTCCAGGGGGCGGGCCCGGGCACGCCCGCCCCCAGGGGAAAAGGCCGGAGCCGAGCCTACTCCGGGATGAGCTTGATGTCGACCAGCAGGGCGTCCTCCAGCAGCGCCTCGGCCGCGCAAGGGTCCGCATCGCTCAGCGCGGCGGCGTCCTCGAGGACCTCGGCGTCGAGCACGAGCACCATCATCGCGGCGCCCGAGGTGTTGACCTCCAGGCCGTCCCCGAGGTCCACCGGGAGCTGCCCGAGGGTCAGGGTGTAGTCCACCTCCTGCTCGGTGGGGGAGATCAGCGTGATCTCGACGTCGCCGGACAGATAGAGGGTCATCTCGTCCCAGGTGCCGACGGGCAGGGTGACGTCCTCGCCCGCGATCAGGTCGAGGGTGTCGTCCACCTGGATCGTGTGGGTCTGCGAGGTCGGGCTGACGAGGCGGATCTCGTCGAGGGGCAGGAAGACCTCCTTGACGTCCGAGGTGTCGGCGGACGCGAGGGTGACCGAGGGGTGGCCGACGCTGATGCCGGCGAAGGCCGGCGTGGCGGCCAGGGTGCCGAGCAGGGCCAGAAGGTACACAGAGCAAGGGGAGGAGAGGGCCATGGTGGGGCCTCCAGGGGGCGTCTGGGTTGGATGAGGCTCGACCGAGGCGTGCGCCCCGTCGTCCTCGCCCTGAACGCCAAGCGCGCCGGTCGAGGAAGTTCGGATTTTCTCTTTCGTCCGTCGAATCCGGTACACCCTGCCCGCCCCGTGCGCCCGCAGAGAAGGCAGCTCGCATGAGCACCATCGCCCGAATGCTGCACGCGATCCGCGTCGCCCGCGCCGGCGGGGATCGCCTGGCCTACACCACGGCGGTGGGCCAGCTCGTCAACCACCTGGGGGGAGAGGTCTCCATCTCCTCGGCCGAAGCCCAGCTCTGCCTTCAGGAGCTGGACGACCACCGCGTGGAGCTGGCCCCCATCGTCCAGCGGTTGGAGGCGCAGCTCGGCCGCGCTCCCCCGCGCACGGCGTCCGCCTGGGCGTTGCTGGTCACCCCGGAGGGCGAGGGTCGCCTGGGGCGGCTGACCGTCAGCGTCTACCCCGGCCGGGGCACGCAGGTGCCGCATGTGAAGCTGGGCCAGGAGTCGGCCCAGGCCTGCACCCGGGCCATCCACGCCGCGCTTGGCGTGCAGCTCGGGGCGCACCTGGTGCTGTGGGACCTCGACGTCGAGGACGAGTCGCTGTTCGCGGTGGACGGCGCCTCCCTGGGCCTGCCCCTGGCCGTGGCGACCCGCTGCGCGCTGGAGGGCATCAACGTGCCCGATGACATCGGCTTCACGGGAGGCGTGGGGGTCGACGGGCGGGTGAGCGCCGTGGGCGGTCTGTCGGCCAAGCTGGCGGCCGCTTCGGGTCGCCTGACCCGGGTGTTTGTGCCGGAGGGGTCGACGCTGCCCGAGGCGGTGGAGGTCGAAGCCGTCGCGGTTCGGGACCTCCGGGACGCCGTCGCGCGGTTCGCGACGCGACCCGTGGCGCCCGCCCCGACGCCCCGCTGGCTGCGCTGGGCGGGGGGGATGGCCATGGCGGGGCTCGGCGTCGGGGCCTGGATGCTCTGGCCCGAGCCGACCCCGATCCCGGCCGTGCCGGTGCGGGTGTGCGTGGACGGCACCCCGGCGGGGCGCGGGCTGCGATCCCGGCAGCTCTACACCTTGTCGGTCAGCGCGCCGGGGGGCGGGGGCGTGCAGCTCCTCACCCTGGACCCTGTGGCGGCGGGCTTCTCTGTGGTGTCGCACCAGGACCGGGAGACGGTGTTCTTCCCGTTCCGCCTGGAGCCCCCGGAGCGCCTGGAGCGTCTGGTGGTGCTCCGGGGCGCCGAGCCCCTGGTGGGGCAGATCCTGCCGGACCCGACGCGATCGGACGCTGGCGACGCCTGGTCAAAGTCGTTGGGGGAGACGCCCTGGGTCCCCGACGAGCCCGTGGTTCTGCGT
Organism: Alphaproteobacteria bacterium; assembly: GCA_020632795.1. Lineage (GTDB taxonomy): Bacteria > Myxococcota_A > UBA796 > UBA796 > CAJQPC01 > JACKEV01. The sequence goes on along the minus strand of JACKEV010000010.1, from coordinate 125,258 downwards.
ACCGTGGGGGCCTGCGCGGACTGGTCAGCGCCCGTTGACGGCGCCGCTGCGCTGGTCGTCGATCTGATCTACGACGTGGAGCCGTCCGGATAGGCGGCTGGTGTTTCTGGCTCAGATACGACTCGATCTCCGGTCGCTGGCGTGGGGCACAGGTTCGGTGGTACCGTCTGTTCAACCCCCTTGGGCTGGGACATACCGTCCGGAGCACGTCGCGCTCCTGCATCCTCTCGTTTGTCGGAGGTCTCGTGAATCTCTGTATAGCGCTCGTCCTGTCCATGTTCGTTGCGCTGGTCACGGCGGCGACCACCGCTCCACTCAGTCAGGGGGAGAAGGGCATCGTCGCCGTGGCGCGCGACGCGCCGTCTCCGCCGGAGGGCTACGACGTGCGGGCGGTGGTCGTCGGCGTCGGGGCCTTCCCTGGGCTGGGCGAGGCGGCGGGCCTCCCCTGGGCGGAGCAGGACGCGCGGCGCTTCTCCATGGCCCTGGACAGCGCGCTGCGGGTGGATGACCTCGCGCTGCTCACGGGGCCCCAGGCCACCCAGGCGCGGGTGCGTGACGCCTTGCAGAGCGCGCTGTTGGGCGCGGATGCGGATGAGGTCGTCATCGTGTACCTGGCCACCCACGGGGCGCGGATCGATCGGGAGGGGGTCCTGCTCCTCCAGGACAGCCGGCCGGGGCAGGCGCTTGCGGGCAGCAGCCTGGCCCTGCGGGAGCTGAAGGCGCTGGTCCAGCGTTCGCCTGCGCGTCAGGTGTGGCTCATCGTCGACCCGGTCCATCAGAGCCTCCCCGGGCTGGTCACCGGGCCGGATGAGGCGGTCAGCCCGCTGGTCTCCGCGATCGGCGCGGAGCGGGACGATGTGATGGTCATCACGGCCACGGGGGTGAGCACGGCGTCCCAGGGCGAGCCCGCGTGCGCGGGCCTGAGCGCATTCGCCTGCGGGGTCATCTCAGCGATGCAGGGGAGCGGCGATCTCGATGAGGACGGCATCGCGGAAGCCGCCGAGCTGCTGCGCGCGGTCCCGCCCCTCGTCGGACAGCTCAGCGGCGGCGCGGCCGGTGCGGAGGGCGGTGGGCGTCCGGACACCCTCGGGCTGCCCGATGTGTCCCCGCAGAAGGTCGCGGCGGCGGTCAGCGCGGAGGTCGAGGTCTGTCTGTACGCCAACCGACGGCCGGTGCCCGCCAACCACCGGTATCGCACGGGCGACGTGTTCAGCGTCCGCATGACCGTGCCGCAGGACGGGCACCTCAAGCTCGTCAATGTGGGCCCGGACGGCGCGACCCATCTGCTCTACCCCCTGCAATCCCCGGACGACACGGTGCGCGCCGGCAGCGCCATCTGGGCACTCCCCCACGACCACGACCTGGAGCTTCGCCTGGTCCCCCCGGCGGGCACCGAGCGGGTCGTGGCGCTGTGGTCCCCCGGGCCGCTGGAGGGGGCCGAGGCGGTGGAGGCGTTCGCGGCGGCGTGGGTGGCGGCGGCGCCCGAGGCGCAGCGCGAGATGGCCGGGCGGAAGGGGATCCAGGTGTTCCCGGTCGAGGACGCGGCGGGGGAGCGCTGTGTGCGGCATCGCCCGGTCGAGGGGGAGGCGGGGTGGGTGTTGGAGGTTGAGGTGGTGCACGGGTGAGCGGAGCGAGGTTGTTCGGGTCCATGGGGGCCATGGGGGCCGCTGTGGGTCGGGGCGATCGAGGCGAGGGAGGTTTGAGATGCGAGGTCTGCTGCTGGTGGGGTTGATGGTTCAGGGGTGCTTGTGGAAGGCGGATCCGACAGACATCGATCAGGATGGCTACACCTATGAGGTGGACTGCGCGGACACCGCCGCAGCCATCCACCCGGGCGCCGATGAGCTCTGTGACGCCGAACAGGTTGATGAGAACTGTGATGGTCGGGTGAACGACGCCACGGCGGTGGACGCCCGGGTCTGGTGTCTGGATGGCGATGGCGATGGCTACGGCGATCCTGAGCAGACGCTGACCTCTTGCGAGGGACCGGCAACCTACGTTGAAGACTGCAACGACTGTGACGACGGCGACCCGGCGGCCTACCCTGGCGCGGAGGAGAGTTGGTATGATGGCATCGATCAGGCCTGCGATGGTGGGAACGACTACGACGCTGATGGCGACGGTTGGGCAACGGCGAGCCATGTCAACGAGGACGGTCTTCGCGGCGAGGACTGCGACGACAACGACGAGCTTGTCTTCCCAGGCGCGCCGGAGGTCTGCGACGACGGCGTCGTCAACGACTGCTACAGCGATGTGGAACAGGCGACGCGGAGCTGCTGGGGAGAGATCGACCTGACTTCGGCGGAGGTGATTCGATTTGATGGAGAGGCTGCGGGGGACTGGGCGGGGCGGGCGCTTGCGGGCGTCGGGGACGTCAACAATGACGGCGTCGACGACATCATGGTGGGGGCGTTCAAGGAGTCCGGGCACGGGATGACCGAGGCCGGTGCAGCCTACCTCATCCTTGGTCCCATCACGTCTGGCGGGTCGCTTGGGGACGCCGACGCCACACTCATCGGGGAGGGCGCGGGGGACTGGGCGGGGCATCAGGTCGCAGCGGCCGGGGATGTCAACAGCGACGGCTACGATGACCTCCTGATCGGCGCCAGTCATGAGGGCACCAACGGTGTCGAGGCCGGCGCAGCCTATCTCGTGCTCGGGCCGGTGTCCGGTAACATGAACCTCGCTGCTGCAGACGCGAAGTTCGTAGGCGTAGCGCCTGGCGATCTGGCTGGCACCTCCATTGCCAATGCCGGTGATGTGGACGGAGATGGTCAGGTGGATTTGCTCATTGCTGCGCCCGGTGAGAGTTCAAGCTTCTCGCGGGCCGGTGCTGTGTATCTGTTGACGAATCCGATGGCGAACTCTGCCCTTTCATCTGCGACCTCCATGTTCACAGGCGTGGCCGCCGACGATGAAACCGGGGTGTCGGTCGCGGGAGGCGGCGACGTGGACGGCGACGGGTTTGCAGACGTGATCATCGGAGGCCCAGGCGCCGACCTGGGGGCCGAGAACTCAGGCGCGGTGTACCTGCTGTACGATCCCCTGCCTGGGATCATCAGCCTCGAAGACGCTGATGCGACCATCCAGGGGGATACCGTGGGGGGCATCTTGGGGGAGTCCGTGAACGCACGTGGGGACTTCAACCGCGATGGGTACGCGGATGCCCTCGTCGGCTCTCATGGCGACGACACCGGCGGGAGGGACGCTGGGGCGATCTTCGTGTTCTACGGACCACTGGCAGGGGATGTGCCTCTGGCTGACCATGATGCGAAGCTGTACGGCGAACAAGGGCCCGACTACGTTGGCGTATCTACCGACAGTGTGGGTGATGTTGACGGGGATGGCTACGACGACGTCGTACTTGGCGGGCCCAACAACAGCACAGGCGGTTCTTTTGCCGGAGCAGCTTATGTCGTGCTGGGCCCGGTGTCAGGATCGATGAGCCTCGCCGACGCAGATGCGCGCATATACGGCGTGAGCGCTGGGGAATGGCTCGGAGATGTCGTCTCCGGCGCGGGGGATGTGGACGGCGATGGGCTGAACGACGTGCTGATCGGCGGATACCAGGCGGACTACAACGGGAACGTCGACTCTGGCTCCGTCTACGTCCTGCTCGGCCGGAGCTACTGATGACCACCTCCTCTGTGCCGCGCCAGCCAGCCGCCCCCGTCACTGCAACTGATCTGTATAAGGTCTGACGATGTTCCACCTTCTCACGATGTTGTCCGCCGCTCTGGCCCAATCCTCGCCGGAGGACGCTGCGTCCTCCAAGGACATCACTGTCCACAACCCCGCCGACATCCTCACCGAGACCTCGGGCCGCTGGGCGCTGATCATCGGGGTCGACGACTACACAAACGATGACATCCAGGACCTCAAGTTCCCGGCCAAGGATGCACGAGACTTCGCCGCGCAGCTCGTGGAGAGTGGTGTGTACAAGGAGCGACAGGTCATCGTACTGACGCCGGACGCGCTTGATCCCAATCTACAGCCAACAAAGGTTAATATTCTCAAGCATCTGAAGTACCTTCATCAGCTGGGGGAACAAGGAGAGTTGGAGTCCATCGTGTTCTTCTTCTCCGGGCATGGCGCGAGCAGCGAGGTTGGGAAAGAGCGGGTCAACTACCTCTTCCCTGTCGAGGCCGATGCCGAACTTCCCGAGGATACGGGCATCGAGCTGGCTCGGGTGCAGACGGATCTGCAGAACATCCAGGCCAAACAGCGCCTTGTGATCCTGGATGCCTGCCGCAATCAGGTACGGGTTTCCAAGAGTTTACAACCTCCATCCTGGACGAACCCTCGGTACGTAGACTCTGAGGGCACCTTCATCCTCTACGGGACCGCCCTCGGGGGGTATTCCTACGAATATGATGAGTTGAACAACGGTCTGTTGACGTACTACCTGCTGAAGGGCATGAGGCAGGAGGCCGACGGCTGGATCCTTCAGGACGGCGTCGTCAGCGCTGAGGAGCTGTATGGTTACGTCAGGGAGCAGGTGAAGCATGAGTCCGTAGCCCGAGGACACGTCCAGGTGCCGTGGCGAAGCGGCGAGAACTCGGGGGACTTCCCCGTGGTGGTGGTGGAGCAGCTGGGGCTGGCAACGCTGGTTGTCACCGTCCTGGCACAGGGAGCGCTCTTGGTTGACGGACAGGACTACGGCGTGCGGCTGCCCGGCAACCTCGTCACCCTCCAGCATCTGGCGCCGGGCCCACACCGGGTCGTCTTCAATGGGGTAGAGCAGACGGTCATGCTGGAGAAGGGCGAGGTCAAGGAGCTCGTTGTCGGACGAACAGCCGGCGCGACCCTCACCCTCCGTACAGAGAACCGCCAGGGGCGCCCCATCCGATCCGAGGTGGTGTTCGACGACGAGATTCAGTCCCCCGAGCGCCCGTTGACCATCCACACGCGCCCCGGCGACCATGTCGTGCGCGCCGGTCGGGTGGAGCAGCCCCTCTCGCTCGAGGACAACCAGACCTTGGACCTAACGGTCACCCTCCCGTATCGGGGCGCCCAGAACCTCGCCTTTGCCGGCGCGGCCCTCCAGGTCGTGGGCACTGCGGTGGCGATCACCTCGATGGGCCCCGGCTGTCGCGCCGTCTACAACGGGGTGGTGCCTCGTGGCTGGGCTGGCGCCAATGCGGCCGGCTGGGGCGTGGCCGGGGCTGGGCTGGCGCTGTCGGTTGGCGGCGGGCTGAGGTGGCAGGAGCCGCAGGCCTGGCTCTGGGGGGGCGGGGCGATGGCGGCGTCGGGGCTGGGGGCGATGGTCGGCTCCAGGGTCGTGCAGGGGCGGCTGGAGGGCGACACCCCGGGGATGGGGGCGTGCGTCGCGGTCGATTCCGGGGAGAACCAGTTTGACACGGCGTTCAAACTCGGGATCGGGGGCGTGGCGCTGGGTGGGGCGGCGCTGGTCGTCGGGGGGTGGCGTGTGCGCGCGGTCGGGATCCGAGTCGGGCTGGGGATGGTCGAGGTCGGGGGAGAGTTCTGATGATTCGCTTCGGAGGACTGTCAGCCATGCTTCTGGACGTTGTCGAGCCCCGGGTGCCGGGTGGACTGGCGGATGTGTTGGGGGACGGAGTCGATCAGAACTGTGACGGTGTCGATGGGGTCTCGGGCTTTGCCGAAGTGGAGGAGCGAGTGGGGGCTCTGGAGGGACAATTGGGGCAGGCACAAGAAGACTTGGAGTTCTGTGGGGAACGCATTGGACTGGCAGAGGAAGAGATCGTCCTTCTCGGAGACTCGCAGGACCTGAACGAGGCTGCGATTGTCGAGTTGGAGGTGGATATGGCGCGGAGACCTGTGATGGAGACGATTGTGGTGCCATTTCAATGCAACACGGTTTCAATTGCAGCGGGGGACGTGCGGAACTCATATCTTATCGATGCCGAACCATATGGAATTACTCGCGGCATGGACTGCCACATGGCGCACTGCGTTGGTATTGGGGGAATACAGGACTACGATCGGTGTTACGGTATCAGGCAGGATGGAGATCCTCCATGGGAGATAGTATATATTGGACTGGTTGAGCCTGATCAGGACGGACTATGCAGAGCATACTTTAACTGCTTTTCTGGAGGAATATTGTCGGACGCCTACATACTGTCTGACCGCCAGAACCTGTGGTTTTTCGTTTTACTGGTCGAAACGAGATTGACGCTGCGAGTGTGGATTGGACCGCGCCTCGCCGGTACGTTCAAGAGGTGTTCGACGATGGCGAGACTCAGACAGGCATGTACCCTGTGTACCGACTTGTGGAGGAAGAGACTTTGCTTATTTCGCTACTTTGTGCCTGCGTGCTCCTCAACCCTGCGCCTAATCACGACCAGGACGGGGATGGCATGTCGATTGCTCAGGGAGATTGCGACGACCTCTCTCCATCGGTGTATCGCCATGCTGTTGAGGTGTGCGATGACCTGGACAATGATTGCGATGGGGAGATCGACGAGGAGGACGCGGATCTCGACTGGTCTACCACTAGCGTGTGGTTCGTAGACGCGGATGGAGATGGCTACGGGGATCCAGATCAACCGCGTGAGGCCTGTTTTCGCTCAGAGGGATTGGTTTCGTTCGGGAACGACTGCGACGACGGTGACTCCTCCGTTCATCCTGGCGCCGAAGAGGTCTGTGATGACGTCGACAATGATTGCGATCGCTTGACGGATCTCGACGACGAGGATGTGGACCTCGCGACGTTGAGGATATGGTATCCAGATGAGGACGGTGATGGCTTTGGTGCTGGAGGCGAGACTATGCAGTCCTGCGATCAGCCGTGGGGGTATGTTCTGGAGGGAACGGACTGCGATGATACCGACCCCTGGACGCGGCCAGGTGGTACCGAAACTATTGATGGTCGTGACGAGGATTGCGATGGTCGGATCGACAATCATACCGCCGTGTGGGATGATGACGGTGATTGTTACTGTGAGGCCGAGGATTGTCTCGGCAGCGAAGGACATTGCGACGGTCTGAGTGGTGGTGATTGTGACGATCGAGACAGTGCCGTTGCACCAAGCATGGAAGAACATTGCGGGGGCACGGATGAGGACTGCGATGGCCAGATAGATGAGGACAGGGCGATTAACGCCTCGACATGGTGGCAGGATGGGGATGGTGACGGCTTCGGGGAAACAGATTCATCACAGGTAAGTTGCACGGCGCCTTCTGGCTACGTCCCCTTTGATGGGGATTGTGACGACGGCGACTCTACGGTCTGGCCGGGGGGTACGGAGTGGTGCGACGGGATCGACCACGATTGTGATGGCGAAGTGAACGAAGGCGACTCTGCTGACGCAAGGACCTGGTATCCAGATGGGGATGGGGATGGATTTGGAGCGGACGCCGGAGCCAGCGTCTCGTGTGATGAAATCGTCGGTTACGTATCGGTTGGTGGAGACTGTGACGACCAGGATGCCGCACTTGAACCATCGGTGTCCTGGTATCCAGACGCCGACGGGGATGGGTATGGTGAAGCTGGTGCGTCTCCGAGTGTCTGCGCGCCGGCCAACGCTACCGACGTCGACGACAATAGCGATTGTGACGATTCTGCAGTGAACGTCTACCCTGGTGCGACAGAGACATACGCAGATGGAGTAGATCAGGACTGCGACGGGGCGGATACCATCTGGGTTCAGGTTGAAGTTGGCGACGACGACAACGCCTGTGCATTGGACTCCAACGGCGCTGTGCATTGTTGGGGGGACGATGACTTCGGCGAGGTGTCTGATGCGCCTACAAGTCATGGGTTTGTGCAGTTGAGTGTCGGTGGCTCCCACGCGTGCGCTGTCGATCAGGACGATGTCGTGCATTGCTGGGGTAGGGACACGGACAACGAGTCATATCCTCCCACGGCCGCAATTGCTCAGGTTGAGGTGTGGGGCACCGGTTCATGCGGGCTCCTCGTCAGCGATCAAACGGTGACGTGCTGGGGTGATGATGACTTTGGCGAAGTGAGTGCCCCCGCAGAGAGTGCCATGACGTTGATAGATCTTGCGTCCTCTTTCGGTTGCGGACTGACCGGGGCGGGCGGTGCCGTGGTTTGTTGGGGCAGCGATACGTATGATCAGGTGTCCAGCACTCCCAGTGGGGCCTTCACGGTACTGTCTACCGGCTATCGCCATGCGTGCGCCATAAACGCTTCGGGCATCTTGAGTTGTTGGGGCTCGGATGGTGAGGGCCAATTGGCTGATCTTCCATCAACGACTTACCGGTTTGTTGACGTTTCTGTTGGTAGTTCCGGTACCACTTGCGCGGTGGATACCCTTCACCGTGTCTACTGCTGGGGTGACAGTGGCTACTTGGCAAGTGAACCGTCTGGGTCGTACCAAAGCGTCTCCGTAGGCAGCGACCAAGCAGCCTGCGCCGTCGGCACGGACGGAAGTCTCACCTGCTTCGGCTTTGGTAGTTCCACAGTTGTCCAGGAGGCCCCATGATGCCGCTATTCGCGATGGTTATATTTTTCCTTCAAGATCTATCGTTTGCTGGTTCGCGCGACATTGAACGTGTGCCGGCCAGTGTGCCCTCCGCCGGGCTTGACATGAGATTGGAGTACAAGGCTCTAATCGTGGGGATCTCCGAGTTCTCCACTACGGGAGAGGACCTCAAGAAGGACGACCTGGGGATCCCGCGTTTGGAATACGCTGCTCAGGACGCTGAACTGTTCCGTGATACCTTGATCAAACGATCTGCCGGCGCGTTTTCGCCGAAGGATGTGACACTCCTATTAAATGAAGCAGCAACGGTTGAAGGTGTGGATGCTGCGATGAGGAAGATCATCCAGAATCCGCCGGATGTGTTTATACTTTTCATTTCTACCCACGGGTATCCTGGCCAAGATGGGAAGATGTACTTGGTGATGCACGATACGCGGCGGTACTCTATTGAAGATACGGGGCTCTCTGAGGATACCTACGTCAACTGGATGGATGCTCTTTCATCCTCCCACGTCCTCGTGTTCGTTGACGCTTGTCACGCAGGCAGCCTGGAGATGCGCCCGAAGGGTGGCAAGAGTTTGGGTAACTTCAATATTGACGGCATCAACGAGAGCTTGCTAAGAGCCGGGCAGACTCGCTGGATGATGGCTTCCTCTGTTGAGACGCAGGAAAGCTATGAGTCGGCGGCTGCTTGCGATGGGCAGGGGGGAGGGTGGTTTACCTGTGAGTTGGTCCGCGCGATTGAGGGTGCAGCCGATCTGAATCATGACCGTTTCATTACTTTGGGCGAATTGGCAGCGGTGCTACCTGCTCAGGTTTATGGGGCGACCAGCACGGAACATGACCCGCCTCAGGTCATCGACACGAAAGGACGCTACCGACCAGGCGTTCGGTTGTTCGTGGTCTCTGGTGAGACCACGGAAGTTGTGATTACCTCGCCGCCACTGGGGCACATAGAACTCCGAGTTACGAATGGTGGTACACCGGTCATCAACGGCGTACGCAAACAGGCGATGCCTGATTACGGCACGGCGTCATTCGATGTTCGACCCGGGCCCGTGACGATACAGTTCGACGGCGGGAGTATCGAGGTAGTCAAGGTTCTCCCGGGGGAAACGCTGGTGTTGGACTTGGCGGGAGGAAACCCTCAGGGAACGGCACATCTGCTTGCAACCAACCAACGTGGACGTCCACTTGTTCTCCCTGTGAGTCAGGACGGTCAGCACCTCGGCTACACTCCCTTTTCCCTGGAGCGACCCGCTGGGCCATACTTCCTTCATGTTGGTGGTGAGGCGCAGACAGCTGTTGTGTTTCCCCGCCAAACGAACTGCATGTATATCGAAAGGGCATCCCCCGCTGTATCGGGCAGACGTATCATGGCAGTCGGTGGTAGCCTGATGCTGCTTGGAGGCGGCGCCGTGGCCTTGGGCTGGTGGCAGACTGTGGCGGCAGATCAGGCACAGCAACCACGGGGGCCTTGGCCAGGTGTAAACACCGCCGGCTGGAGCATGGTCGGGACGGGCTTGGTCCTGGATGGCGCAGGATTCGTATGGAGTTCTCGGGTTCGCCGCGATTATGCGGACTTTGCTGCTGGCTGCCCAGGATGAACGTACATCTGATCGCAGGTCGGCTTTCTCCAACGCTCGTCGCGGGGGTGGGATGACCCCCTGCGGTCCGGCGCAATGGCGGCCGCTACTGACCACCCCTACCTTTTCAACATCACCACCGCCCAAAGCCCCGCCAACCCCAACGCCGCCAACCCCACCCAACCATCCATCGGCCGAGACGCCGGAGCCTCCACCGGCGGCGGTGGCGCCACCACCCGCGGCGCCACCGCCGGCCCCGCCCCCCCCACCGCACTCCTTCCCTCCCGCGACCACGGCGCCCGCTCCAGCTCCATCGGCGACCCCCGCAGCCGCCCCTCGTACCGCCGCGATCCCGGCGTGGGCGTCCCCGCCCCCGACGACACCCACAGAGTCCCGGCGGCCTCCATCACCCAGACCAGATCGCGCTTCAGCCACCCGAGCCCCGCGGGCTCCCCGGAGACGGTCGTCAGCGCGACACAGTCCGCTGCGCACTCGAACACGCGGCCATCCTTGAGGCCCACCAGCGCGGCCCGCGGACCCGCCGCCAGGGCGCTGACCGGCGCCTGGGGCAGGTCTGCCACCCGTGCGCCATCCCGATAGAGCGCCCCGGCCGTCGCCAGCCAGCCGCCGTCCGCCCGGCTGCCCACCGGGTCCAGGCCCGCCGGGGCGTCGGGGTCCGACGGCCAGCGCGCGACACAGTCGCCGGGGGTGCGCACCCCGTCCCGGGTGAACAAGCGGAGCCCCGCCCCGCGCCCGTCCAGGTGCAGGCCGCCGGTGGTCGCGCAGCGGGTCCAGGCCTCGCCCTCCCGCAGCCACAGCCCGCCCCGCTGGTCGATGGCCCACCACCGGCCCTCCGCGTCCTCGGCCAGGTCGACGAGGTGGCTGCCCCGCCGCTCCCGGCCCTCGCCGCCCCCCGCCCGCCGCTCCCACGGGCCGTCCGACCGCCACAGGCCGATCCCGTCGAAGTCCAGGACCGCCAGGCCCTCCCGCACCGGCACCACCGCCACGCTGTCGGTCACCGCCGAGGTCGAGCCGTGCAGCGCCGTCCATCGGACCCCGTCCGGGGTGGCGTACAGGCCGGTGCCCATGAGCGCGAGCAGCATGCGCCCGGCGTCGTCCACCGCGACCCCCCCCGTGATGGTGGCCTGGAAGCCCGCCCGCGCCGTGGCGAGCCCCCCGTCCCACAGCAGCGGCCCCCGGCGGAAGGTGCCCACCAGCGCCCGGCCGCCCGGCAGCGCCCACGCCCCGGTGTAGTCGACCTGGCCCGGGTCGGTGTCCACGGCGTCGCGGTCCACGCGCTCGAAGCCCTCGTTGTTGCCCACCAGCAGCCGGTTCTCGCCGCCCTCCTCCCCCGCGACGACCGCCAGCACGCCCCCCTCGACCGGCACGAGCGCGCGGACCTGGCCCTTGGACACCGCGGCGACCTCCTGCCCGTCGGCCAGGATCCTGCCGTCCGCCAGGGCGAGCCAGGGGACGTCGCCCTGCCAGGTGACCGCCGGGACGGCCCCTTCAGCGCGCAGGGTCGTGAACGTGCGCCCCCCGTCGGTGGACCTGAGGGCCCCGGCGTCCGTGGTGCCGATGAGCACGGCGTCATCGCGGACCGCGACGCGCCAGGGGTCCACCGCCAGCGTGCGCTGCAGGGCCCCCTCCGTCAGACGGTAGAGGCCCGCCTCCGGGCCCCGGATGGCGGCGAGCAGGGCGCCGCCCGAGACCGCGAGGTCCACGGCGTGATCCTCGGTCGAGGTCCACAAGGGCGCTTCGTCCCCGATGCGCACCACGGCCCCCGGGCTGGCCGCGTAGAGGTCGTCGCCCGCGCAGGCCAGGCTGCGGGTGTCCCCGGGGAAGCGCGCGTCCCGGGTCCAGCGGGTCAGGTCGAGGTCCGCCCGCATCACCCCGGCCCGGGTGGCCACCCACACATCGTCCCGGCAGACCGCCGCGTCCAGCACATGCCCGCGCTCGGGCCCGATCGCCTCCCAGGCCATCGCCACGCTCGAACCCACCAGCCACGGCGCCAGGAGCCACATCGGCCGGATGCTATCATCCGGGACTCCCTCCCGGAGCACGGCCCATGACGGAGCGGCGGGTCCGCGCGCTGATCGACGGGGTCGCCCTGGTCGCCCTGCTGGCCCTGGGCTGGACCACGATGCCCGCCGCGCACACCGGGGCGGTGGAGGGCCTGCCCGCCTGGGCCACCCTGCACGACGCGGTGCTGGACGGGCCGGACGCCGGGGAGTGGGCCGCCAACGCCACCCACCTGCACCGGGGCGACGTCGGGGCCCTCGACGTCCACCGCATGCCCACCTGGCTGATGCTGGTGGCCGCCGCGCTGTTCGGCTGGCCGGACGTGGCCCTCGCCGGGCACGGGGTGAACCACGCCCTGATGCTGGCCCTGCCGCTGGTGGTCTATGGCCTGGGCCGGGCCGGCGGCGGGCCGTTCACCGGGTTCGCCGCCGGGGTGACCGTGCTGTTCTGCGCGCCGCTGGTGGTGGCCTCCCGGCGCTACGGGGTCGACGCGGCGGTGGCGTTCATGCTGCCCCTGGCCCTGCTGGCGGCGGTGCCGGTGCGGCGGTGGTGGGGCCTGGCGCCGGTGGCCGGGGCGGTGGCCGGGCTGGCCGCGCTGACCCACTTCACCGCGCTGCCGTACGCCCTGCCGCCCGCGCTGCTCATCCTGCTGCGCGGCCCCAAGGGCTGGCGGCGCCCGGCGGCGGTGCTGCTTCACCTCGGCGCCGCAGCGGCCACGGTGTGGCTGCTCTCCCGGGTCCTCCCCCTGCCGAGCCCCGCGGAGCTGGTGACCTCCATCTCCGAGGGCGTGGCCAAGGGGGAGCAGGCCGAGGCCGGGGCGCTGTCCGAGGCAGCCCGGACGACCCTGCTGACCGGGGCCGCCCAGGCCGTACCCGAGGCGCTGCAGGCGGGGCTCTCGCCCTTCTGGGCGTGGTGGATGCCCTGGACGCTGGTGCTCGCCGCGCCCTGGGTGGGGGTGGTCGGCCTGGGGCTGGGAGGGTGCAAGAAGCCCGATGGCGCGGGCCTCACGGACAAGCTGCGCGCGCTGATGAGCTGGCCGGACCTGGGTCTGGGGCTGGCCCTGCTGGCCTGCCTCGCCCCCCTGCCGGTGCTGGCGGCGGCGGGGGCCGAGCCCCGGTACGCCGCGAACCTGCTGCCCTTCGCGGCGGTGCTGGTGGTGCGGGGGCTGGTGAGCCCCTTCGCGTTCGCGGAGGGCCTCGTGCGGCTGCGGTGGTCGCGCTGGCCCCGGGGGCTCCTCGCCCTGATCCCGGCCTGGACCCTGACCTGGACGGCCTGGCACGTCGGCGCCCCCCTGCGCGAGGTGCCTCTGCCGCCTCTGGGGCAGGCCGTGGCCGCGCGGGAGCTGGGGGCGGCGATCGCGGCGCGCTTCCCGGGGCCCGGGGGCGCGGCCTCCCCGGTGCGCGAGGCCGCCGCCCACGCCGGGCGGGACTACTGCCCCCAGACGCCCTGCCCGTTCGGCGCGACCGAGGCCGACTTCCTGGCCTGCGTGGACATCCTGCGCGCGCAGTGCCCGGGGGAGGGGGACATCCCCTACGTGGTGCTGATCGAGGGGCCGGTGGGCGTCGGCCCCCACGAGCAGGCGATGGGGGCCTGGGCCCGAGCGCGGTACGAGACCGTGGCGACGGTGCAGCGGGGGGGCTTCCTGGCCCACCTCGTGGCCGTTCCGAGATAAGCAGGCGGTATGTCCGACCTCACGCCGGTCATCGGGCTGGAGGTCCACGTCCGGCTCCGCACCGCCACGAAGCTGTTCTGCCCCTGCCCGAACGACCCCGAGGCGGCGGCGAACACGCGCACCTGCGCGATCTGCGCGGGCTGGCCCGGGGCGCTGCCCCTGCCGTCCCGGGCGGCGGTGGTGCGGGCCGCCCGCGCGGCCCTGGCCCTGGGGGCGGCGCTCCAGCCGGTGAGCGTCTTCGCCCGAAAGCACTACTTCTATGATGATCTCCCCAAGGGCTACCAGATCACCCAGGGCGACCGGCCGCTGGCCCTGGGGGGCGCCCTGCACTTCGAGTTCGACGGCGCGCGCCACGCCCTGCCGCTCACCCGGCTCCACCTGGAGGAGGACGCCGGACGGGCCACGCCCGAGGGGGTCGATCTCAACCGGGCCGGGGTCCCCCTGGTGGAGATCGTCTCCGCGCCCGCGCTGGAGAGCCCCGCGCAGGCCGAGGCCGCGCTGCGCATGCTCCACCGGATGCTCGTGGCCGCCGGGGTCACCGAGGGGGCGATGGAGCGGGGCCAGCTCCGCTGCGACGCCAACGTGTCCCTGCGCCGGCTGGGGGAGCCGCACGGGACGCGGGTGGAGATCAAGAACGTCAACTCCTTCCGCTTCGTGCGGCGCGCTCTGGAGGCCGAGATCGCCCGTCAGCAGGCCCTCCTGGAGGCCGGCGCGCCGGTGGCGCGAGAGACCCGGGCCTGGGACGGCCACGGCACCGCGGCCCTGCGCGGCAAGGAGTCAACCGCCGACTACCGCTGGATGGACGAGCCCGATCTGGCCCCGCTGGCGCTCACCGATGCGCTGGTGGCCGAGGCCCGCGCCGGCCTGGCGGGCGCGCCGCTGGACCTCCACCTGCTCGACGAAGCGGACAGCGAACGGCGCCGTTGGGTGGAGCGTTTCGGGCTGACGGCATACGACGTAGAGGTGTTGACGGCCGATCCGGACATCGCCGAGCTGTTCCGCCGCGCGGTCCACGCGGGGGGCGAGCCCCGCGCCATGTCCGCGTGGATCCAGGGGCCGGTGCTGGCGCGGCTCAAGGAGCGGCCCCTCGGCGCGCTGGGCCCCGGGCATCTGGTGGCGCTGGAGCGCGCGGTCAGCGATGGGGTGCTCAACCGCGCCACCGCGCGGGGGCTGCTTGATCCGCTGATGGACGAGGGCGGAGACCTCGAAGCGCTGATCGATCGCCGGGGACTGCGGATCATCTGCGACGTGGCATTGATCCGTGACATCGTGCATAGGACGATAGCAAGCTATCCGCAGCAGGCGCGGAAGCTCCGAGAAGGGCATCGGAAGATGGCAGGATTCTTCATGGGCCGCGTGATGGCCGAGACCGGCGGACGCGCCGATCCGCAGCTCGCGATGCGCGTGCTCACAGAAGCGCTGGAGGGCCTCGCGTGAGCTACCACTACACCCGAGAGGCCGGCCTCGAGGGCAACATCCTCACCCTGGAGGGCGAGGCCGAGGGCATCGACCTCGCCACCCTGCTCGACCGCGAGCGACCGCCCATCAAGGTCGCGCTGGAGATCGGCTCGGCGCTGGCCGACATCCTGACGATCTCCGAGGAGGACGGCGCGGTCCACGGCGACATCAAGCCCGGCATCGTCAAGGTCGACGGCAGCGGGGCGGTGTCCATCGAGGGCTTCGGCGTGCCCCGGCGCACGTCGCGGGCCCCCGAGGGGCGGCCCATCGGCCTCAAGACCGACATGTTCGGCCTGGGGGTGGTGCTGCACTCGCTCATGTCCCCCGAGCCCCTGGGGCGCCTGCCCAAGGACCCCGACGCCCACGACAACGCGGTCATCGACCGCGTGCTGGCCATGGACTTCTCCGAGGTCGAGGGGCGCCGCTGGCTGGAGGAGGTCCGTCGCTTCCTCTGTCAGATCATGGCGTACTACCCGGAGGATCGTCCAGAGGCCCTCGACGCGGCGAACGTGCTCGCCGAGGTCGGCTCCAAGTGCCCCGGGCGAGGCCTGGTCCAGTGGGCGCCCCGCTCCATCGGCACCGGGGGAGGCCAGGCCGCCCCCCGCCGCCGCGCCCCGGGCCCCATCACCGAGGACCTCGGCGGCCCCGAGGCCATCAGCGGCCCGCTGCCGGCGGACTTCTCGGGCGGCTTCAAGAACCAGCGCACCGCGCCCTCCGCCAAGGGCGAGTCCACGGCCTTCTGGAGCCGCGAGAAGATCGCCGCCCTGCTCGCCGAGGAGGAGGACGACGACAGCGAGGAGCTGCCGCCTGCCCAGAACTTCCGCGAGCCTCGGCAGATCGACGCGCCCCAGCCGTCGGGCCGGCGCCGCCCGGCCGCGCCGCCCGAGGAGGACCTCGGTGGGCCCGTCGCCGCGCAGTGGTCGTCCCCGGCCTCCACCCCCGAGCCGCCCCGGCTGCCCCAGGCCCCGTCGCCGCCCGCCTGGGAGCCGCCGCCCCCGCCCCCGCCGGAGCCCATCCAGCGCGAGCCGGTCCGCACGCCGCCCCCCTACCCGCCGCCGCGGCAGGAGCCGCCGCAGCGCTCCGCCAGCGACGACTTCTTCGGGGACGAGGGGTTCGACGGGCACGACGAGCCCACCCAGCCCCGGGACGACGTCCCGCCGCCCCCGGATCCTCGGCCTCAGCACTTCAACATCCAGGGCCCCACCGCCGCCAGCTACGACGATCCGGACGCCGCCCAGCCCGACCCCGACGAGAAGCCCTCCTCCAGCCCCCTGAAGTGGGTGGCCATCGGCGTGGCCGTCATGGTGTTCGGCTGCCTGGGCCTGGGCGGCATCGGCGGCGCGGCGTACTGGTTCTTCTCCAACCAGGGCACCGGGGACGTGGTCGAGCCCGACCCCAGCGACGTCGTGCAGCCCGAGGATCCAACCGATCAGCCCAAGGAGAAGGTGGACACCGGCACCATCCCGGAGGCCCCGCCCGACGCGCCCCCGCCGGAGCCCGATCCCCCCAAGCCGCCGCCGAAGACCACCTCCAGCTCCGGCAGCTCCGGCAGCAGCGGCTCGTCGAGCAGCAGCGGCTCGGGCGTCCGCAAGACCAGCAGCGGCTCGTCGGGCAGCAGCGGCTCGTCGTCCAGCGGCAGCTCGTCCAGCGGCAGCGGCTCCAGCGGCAGCAGCTCGTCGGGCAGCAGCGGCTCCACGGGCACGACCCTGGCCAGCGGCCGCAGCGAGGTCAAGCTCTCGGTCACCGGGACCTCCGACAAGGTCGAGGTCAACTGCGGCGACGGCCAGAGCCGGCGCTTCTCCGGCTCCACCCGCATGGTGTTCGAGGGCATCGTCACCTGCCGGGTGCAGCAGGGTGGGTCGATGGGCGTGTTCACGGTCCAGAAGACCAGCGCGTTCACCTGCGCGGTCAGCGGCGACACCATCAGCTGCTCAGGCGGCTGATGCGGGCGGTCGTCCAGCGGGTGCGCGAGGCCTCGGTCAGCGTGGACGGCGAGGTCGTCGGCCGCTGCGGGCGGGGGCTCCTCATCCTGCTCGCGGTGGCCTCCGGGGACGACGAGGCGGCGGCGGGCTGGATGGCCCGCAAGCTCGCCGGGCTGCGCATCTTCCCGGACGACGCGGGCAAGATGAACCTCGGGCTCACCGACGTCAGCGGGGAGGCCCTGGTGGTCAGCCAGTTCACCCTCTACGGGGACTGCCGCAAGGGGCGCCGGCCCAGCTTCGTGGGCTCCGCGCCCCCGGAGCTGGCGGATCCGCTCTACCAGCGCTTCTGCGCGCTGCTGGGCGCGCTGGGCGTGCCGGTCCAGCGCGGGGTGTTCGCCGCCGACATGCAGGTCTCGCTGGTCAACGACGGCCCGGTCACGCTGATCGTGGACACCCCATGATCGAGTTGGCCCGACGCGCCGCCCGCGCGGCCGGGCGGCTCCAGCTTGAGCGGCGCGCCCTCCAGGTGGACCACAAGGGCGCCCTCGACCTCGTGACCCAGGTCGACCTCGCCTCCGAGGCCCTCATCCGGGACATGCTGAGCGCCGAGGCCCCCGGCATCCCCATCCAGGGCGAGGAGGGCGGCGGGGCCGAGGGGGCCGCCACGCGCTGGATCGTCGATCCGCTGGACGGCACCACCAACTTCGTGCACGGGTTGCCCCACTGGTGCGTGTCCATCGCGCTGCTGACCGACGGCGCGCTGGCGCTGGGCGTGGTCTACGACCCCAACCGGGACGAGCTGTTCGAAGCCCGGCGGGGCGGCGGCGCGGCGCTCAACGGCGCGACGATCCGCACCAGCTCGACGTCATCACTGAGCGGTTCGCTGGTGGCCAGCGGCTTCCCCTACGATCGCAGGCAGCGCATCGACTTCTACCTCTCCTTCGTGCGGGAGATGCTGCTGCGCACGCAGGGCTTCCGGCGCGCCGGGGCGGCGGCCCTGGACCTGGCCTGGGTGGCGGCCGGGCGGCTGGACGGGTTCTGGGAGTTCAACCTGAACCCCTGGGACATCGCGGCGGGCGCCCTGCTGGTCCGCGAGGCCGGCGGGCGGGTCACCGACATGGACGGCGGCGCGCTGGATCTGGAGGGGCAGCGTATCCTGGCCACGAACGGTTTCCTTCATGATGAGATGTCGGCCGCGCTGACCGGGCTCCTGCGCCCGCCGGCCGACCCGGCGAACAGCCAGGAGCAGACATGGGCGTCGCGGTAGGCATCGACCTGGGCACCTCCAACTCCTGCGTGGCCTGGGTGGGCCCCGACGGCCCCAAGGTGCTCGCGGACGGCTTCGGGAACCTCACCCAGCCCTCGGTGGTGGCCTTCGGGCACGGCGGGCAGGTCATCGTGGGGCACCGGGCCCGGCGGAACATGATCTACGCCCCGCGCACCACCGTGGCGTCGGCCAAGCGCCTCATCGGGCGGCGGCTGTCCAGCGACGTGGTCCAGCGCTTCATGGCCTCCACCGCCTACGAGGTGGTCGAGGGGCCCCACGGCGACGCCCGGGTCAGCGTGCAGGGGCGGGTGTACGCCGTCCCCGAGATCTCCGCCTACGTGCTGCGCCACATGAAGCAGGTCGCCGAGGAGGCCCTGGGCGAGCCGGTCACCGGGGCGGTCATCACCGTGCCGGCCTACTTCAACGACCACCAGCGCCAGGCCACCCGGGACGCGGCGACCATCGCGGGCCTGGACTGCCTGCGCATCATCAACGAGCCCACCGCCGCGGCCCTGGCCTACGGCTTCAACAAGGGCCGCCGCCAGCACATCGCGGTCTACGACCTGGGCGGCGGCACCTTCGACGTGTCCCTCCTGCGCCTGGACGACGACATCTTCGAGGTGGTCTCCACCTCGGGCGACACCTTCCTCGGCGGCGACGACTTCGACTACGCCGCCGGGGACTTCCTGATGGCCCTGTTCCAGCGGCAGACCGGGGTGGACCTGAGCGAGGACCGCACCGCGCGGCTCAAGCTGCGGGCCGCCAGCGAGCGCGCCAAGATCGGCCTCACGGACAACGAGGCGGTCAACATCTCGGTCCCGGCGCTGGCCCGGGGGCCGGGGGGCGAGGAGCTGGGCCTGGAGACCACGCTGACCCGGGATCAGTACGCCCGCATCGTGATGCCGCTGATCCAGAAGACCTTCCTGACCTGCGACGACGCCCTCCAGCAGGCCCACATGACCCCCAAGCAGATCGACCACGTCCTGATGGTCGGGGGCATGACCCGGGTGCTGGCGGTGCGCGACGCGGTCTCCCTCTACTTCGGCAAGCCCGCGTACACCGGCATCGACCCGGACCAGGTCGTGGCCATCGGCGCCGCCATCCAGGCCCACAACCTCACCACCGACGACCTGGACGCCCCCGGCTCGGTGCTGCTGGACGTCACCCCCCAGAGCCTGGGCATCCGCACCGCCGGGGGCTTCTGCGAGGTCCTGATCCCCCGCAACACCCCGATCCCCACCGACTCCGCCAAGACCTTCTCCACGGCCCACGACAACCAGACCGAGGTGCGGGTCGAGGTCTACCAGGGCGAGAGCCGCATGGCCGGCGACAACGAGCTGCTGGGCCAGTTCGTGCTCGACGGCCTGCGGGCGGCGCCTCGGGGGGACATCAAGGTGCGCATCGGCTTCGAGATCGACGCCGACGGCATCGTGCAGGTGGTCGCTGAGGACACCGACTCCGGCGTGTTCCGCGACCTGCGCATCGAGGCCAGCTCGGGGCTGACCCAGGACGAGGTCCAGGAGCTGACCTTCGACCAGCTCGATTTCTGAAGGAGGGGTTGTTTCGGGGGTGTTCGAATGGGATGGACCACCCGCTCCGGAGCATCGGCCCCCCATCGCCAGGCCCCCTGCCCTCGGCCCCTCAAGGCCCCGCTGGAGGGCTCCCCCCCCGGTCCGCACAGAAGCGCTCGGCGACCGTGCCCTCGTAGGCTGCGCAGTCCTGATCCGGATTGCTGAATACAAATCGCCAGGTCTCCGCGTGGTCCACCGGCAGCCCCGCCCGGGTGAGCTGGGCGCTGACGGCGTCCACCAGCGCTGCGCCGGTCAGGCCCTCCTGGAGCCAGGGGGCTTCCGGGCGCAGGGAGAGCTCCCGCCAGCAGTCCTCCTTGCGTGCCCCGGCGCGGGCGCACCATCGGGGCTCCCGGGTGGCCAGAGCCAGCGCCATCCAGCAGCCCTCCGGCTCGGCGGGCAGCGCGCAGGCCTGGGTCCCCAGGCTCCGATCCGACGCGATCACGGCCATCGCGCAGAGTTCCCGGGAGGCGGGCTCGCCGATGGCCGCGCAGGCCGCCAGCCCCGCCAGGGGGTCGTCTTTCATCGTGTCGAGGGCGGCGAGGAGGGCTTGACGGGTCTCGGCGGCCGTCGCCGGCAGGGTCGGGGCGTAGGGGTCCACCAGGGGGGTGTCGAAGGGCGCGGCCGGGGAGGGGAGCAGGGCCCGGGTCGGCCACCCCGCCGCGACCAGGGCGTCGGCCAGGGCGTCGGCGTAGCGGGCGTTGGCGGCGCCGTTGGGGTGCAGCGCGTCCAGGAACCAGGCGTCTCCGTCCCGGGTCAGGGCGGCGCAGGCATCGACCTGCGGCGTACCCCGTCGCGCGGCCACCCGGGCCATCGCGTCGACATAGGGCGCGAAGGTCCCCTCGCTGGACGCGAGTCGCGACCTGGAGCATGGCGTCAACACCACCGCGCCCACCCCGCGCGCGGCGGCCTCGGCCAGGATCCCGTCGAGGTTCGCGGCGTAGTCCTGGAGGGGCACCCGGCGCAGGCCGGTGCGGGTGGCGTCCTGCACCCAGGTGACCGCCGTGTGGTTGGAGGCCTGCCCGGTCTCCTCGATGGGCGCGCGCTCCGACAGCCACTGTACCAGCCGCGTCCGGCGCGCCAGCCGACGCAGGCGGCTGCCCGGCGCGCGCAGCGCCTCCAGCCAGACCCGGTCCTGGAAGTGGTCGACGTTGCTGTCCGACCACATCGCCCCGACCACCAGCAGCGCCGGCCCCATGTCCCAGCCCACCTCCTCCAGGACCACCTTGAGCTGCTCGGTGCTGTAGCCGGGGATGGCCAGGGTGCGGACCCGGGCGTCGACCCCGCGCGCGGCGAGGGCCTGATGGAGCCGGGCGTGCAGGGTGTCGGGCTCGGTCAGGCCGTGCCCGAACACGCTGGAGTCCCCCAGGGTCAGCACCAGCGGGCCCGCCGCGCCGGCCACCTCGGCCCGCAGGTGGTCTTCGTCGATGCGCACGGGCACGCCGAAGTTGTCCAGCGCCCCGGGGGCGGGGGCCCACAGCCGGGTGGGGTGGGGGTGGAGCAGCGTGCCCCGCACCGCCTCGGCCCCGCGCACCTCCGGCGGCGGACGCCACGCCACGCGCAGGACCGCCTCCGCGCCCAGCAGCAGGGCGACCGCCGGGGCGAGCGCGAACAGGAGCCTCTTCCAGGGGAGGGAGCGCACACCCTCCGATAACCTCACCGGATGGCGAAGCCCCAGGTGTAGGCCGTGCCCCGGTACGAGCAGCTCGACCCGTTCGACCACGCCCAGGTGCGGTCCAGGCGCCCGCCGGAGCAGTACTCGCCCGCGTAGTCGGCCAGGTGGCCCTTCGCGGAGCGCTGGCTGTCGCTGTCACAGGCGTACTGGGGGTAGACCCCGCCGTTGTAGGTGTAGTCCACGCAGCCCATGACGATCAGGCTGTTCGAAGGCCCGTAGGTGCCGTGCTTGAAGGCGGTCCCGGCGCTGCCGATCGCCAGGTTGGTGCCGGTCTCTGCCCAGGTCGACGGCGTGTAGCTCTGGGAGAAGGAGCCGCCGTAGGTCCGGTTGAAGACCATGACCTCGGCGTAGCCCACGCAGGCGAGGTCCCGCGACCAGTCCGAGGCGTCCCCGACCGTGCCCCGGTCGTTGGTGCCCAGGTAGGTCGTGGCGCTGGCGGACTGCCAGCCGGCCAAGGTCCAGCCCCCGCCGTCGGTGGTCATGTCGCAGTAGTAGTCGCTGTCGACGCCCGTGTTGCAGGGGTCGAAGCTGTAGACGCCGTCCCCGGTGCTGCGCCCGGCGTCCAGGATGTTCAGGCAGCTCGCGCAGGGGCCCAGGCTGGCGTCGCTGTCGTCGCAGTCGCTGTCGTCGCCGACGTAGCCGGAGGGCTGGGTGCAGGCGACCGTGGGGCTGTTCACGTCGCCGTAGGTGTCGCTGTCGCCGTCGGCGTACCAGCTCACCGCATCCAGGGCGTCGTCCTCGTCGGTGGTGCCGTCGCAGTCGTCGTCGACGCTGTTGCAGTACTCGTCGGCGCCGGGGAACACGCTGGCGTCGCCGTCGTCGCAGTCGGTGCTGTCGGAGACCGTGGCGGCGGGCTGGGTGCAGCTCACCGTGGCGCTGCTGGCGTCGCCGTAGCCGTCGCTGTCGGTGTCGGCGTACCAGGTCGCGGCGTCGGCGCTGGAGGCGGGGTCGGTGGTGCCGTCGCAGTCGTTGTCGACGCCGTCGCAGACCTCGGTGGCGTCGGGGTTGACCGCAGCGGCGCCGTCGTCGCAGTCCCCGTCGGCCTCGGCGTAGCCGGAGGGCACGTCGCAGGCCAGGGTGGTGCTGGCGGGGTCGCCGTAGCCGTCGCCGTCGGCGTCCTGGTAGTAGGTGAGCTGCACGCCCTCGTCCACGGTGCCGTCGCAGTCGCCGTCCAGCTCGTCGCAGGTCTCCGCCGCGCCGGGGTAGACGTCGTCGTGGGTGTCGTCGCAGTCGCTGCTGTCGGCGACGGTGCCGGAGGGGGACTCGCAGGCGGCCTGGCCGGTGACCGGGTCGCCGTAGCCGTCGCCGTCGGTGTCGGCGTACCAGAGGGGCGCGTCGGCGGCGTCGGGCTCGTCGATGGTGCCGTCGCAGTCGTTGTCGACCGCGTCGCAGACCTCGGTGGCGTCGGGGCTGATGGCGGCGTCGGCGTCGTCGCAGTCCTCGCAGGCCGCCCAGCCGTCCCCGTCGGCGTCGGCGAAGCCCACCGAGCCGTCGCAGTTGTAGTCGTTGGGGTCGGTGCAGTCGTCCTCGGTGGCGGCGGGGTTGTACGCCGCGTCGGCGTCGTCGCAGTCGCCGCCCGCGGCCACGTGGCCGGAGGGCTGCTCGCAGGCGGTGATGGCGCTCTCGTCGGCGCCGTAGCCGTCGGCGTCCCCGTCGGCGTACCAGGTGCCGGCGTCCTCGGCGTCGCCCTCGTCGATCTCGCCGTCGCAGTCGTTGTCGACGCCGTCGCAGCGCTCGGCGGCGTCGGGGTTCACCGCGCCGTCGGCGTCGTCACAGTCCTCGGCGCTGACGAAGCCGTCCCCGTCGAGGTCGTCGTCGACCGTCTCCGGGTCGCAGTCGTTGTCGACGCCGTCGTAGGGCTGCTCGGTCGCGCCGGGGTGGACCGACCCGTCGCTGTCGTCGCAGTCCACCTCGGTGTCGAAGCCGTCCCCGTCGGCGTCCACCGGGCCGTCGGCGCCGGTCTCGTCGATGGGGGGCTTGTCCTTGCAGGCGGCGAGGGCGAGGAGCAGGCAGAACGCGGGCAGGCGCATGGCTTCCATCCTGGGAGGCGGGGGGAGCCATACCGTAGCGCAAGGGGTCAGGGTTGTTGAAAGAATCTGGGGTGGGGCGGACCGTTGGAGGTCAGCGCCGTGTTTCAGTCTGCGGTGTCCCCGTCGTCGTCAAGCAGGGTCACATGGCGAACGCGCTCCAGATGATAGCGCCGACCCTGACGCACCAGCTCCCCTTCGCAGCGGAGGAACTGCTGGCCCTCGTGGGCGCGCAGCGCCAGCGCGTAGTCCTCGGGTCCCATGGGGACCTTCACCTTGCGCGGCTGTCCGTCGATCTGGCCGGTGACGACGACCTGGCCCCCAGCGTCCGGGGCCTCGCTGTCCAGGCGCACCACGATGCCCTCCAGCTCGAAGTCCGGGCGCGGGGCGCGCGCGCGCAGCACCCGAGCGCCCTCCTGGAGGATCGGCGCGAGGTCCGAGCCCAGGTGCAGAGCGGTGGGCGTCCCAGCGGGTGCAGGTCTGGAGGACGCCCAGGCAAAGCTCAGGTCCAGGCCGGTGGCGTCCTGGCCATCCACGAAGCCGGAGAGGGCCTCGAGCAGGTTGGCGCTGATGCCTTGGGCGGTGCCGTTCACAAAGGGGTCTGCTCCCTCGCCGAGCCCGGCGCGCTGCGCGGCCTCCCGGGCGGCCGAGGCCGAGCGGGCGAGCATGAGCGTGGAGCGCCGCTCGAAGGGCGGCTCCTCGGTCTCGTCCGCCAGCGTGGTCTGCAGGACCGGAGGCACGGGCGCGTGCACGGTCACGATGAAGCTGCCGGCCTCGGGGGCGGCGAGCTTGACGCGGCGGAGGAACTCCACGGCCTCCGCGGGCTTGCGGGTGCGGTAGACCGGGCGGGTCTCGTGGGCCGCGCATGCGGCTGCCAGGAGCAGCTCCCGGGTCAGCGAGAACAGGCGCGTGCCCAACTCCACGGGCACCAGACCCGCGCCGACGCCCGGCCCTGTCGCCCGCAGGCGCACGACATCGAAGGTCGAGGCGCGCAGCTCGGTGAGCACCCATGTGGCGGGCTGGCCGCTGGCCGCGACGAGGACCTGGAGCACCTCGCCCATGCGCCGCGTGTAGTCCCGGAAGCTGGGGTCCAGCGGCAACTCCACGACGAAGGGTCCCTCGTCCCCGGTGGGTTTCTCGTAGACGGCGACACGCTCGGGGTCGGGCGTGACCAGGGTCCAGCCGCGGGTACGCAGCCAGGCGGCCACCTGCCGGGGCTCGACCGCGCGGAGCTGCTCGGTGAGGGTCGTCATGGCGTGCCTCCCTGGCCGACGCGGTCCATGATGCCCTGAAGGCCGGCGACGTCGAAGATCTGGTTGCGGGGCATCTGCACCCGCCGGGTCGCTGTGTTGTCGATGGTGGGCAGCCCCCGCAGGGATACCCACCACCCGCAGTGGCGCATCAGCAGGCGCTGCTCGTCCTGCTCCACCCAGCGTGTGACGTCCTCGGGCACCGCGACGACCACAAGCACCCGGGGCACCTGGACGTCTGTGGGACGGAGATCGTCGTAGTTCTTCATCTCCAGATCACAGGGCCAGGTGGGCGAGCCCTCGGGAAAGCCGAGCCGGCACTTGAGCTGAACGTCCAGCTTCGGCGACCGCACGGTGCCCATGGGGCCGCGGGCCGCGATGGTCAGGTCGACGCTGTCATCGTCGGGGGCGGCGCCGGGCTGCACGCGGAAGCTGGCCGCGGCCGCGACGGCGCGGACGTAAGCGCGGCTGAAGGCCTCTTGTTGATGGGTGAGGTGCATGTTCACCGGGGGTCGAAGCGCCGCTCACCGTATCCCGATGGGGCGCTGCGGGCTGCCTTCTCCGAGGGGGATGGAGCGGAGCACCTCCTCAACGAGGGCCTCGGCGTCGGGGGACGCGCAGCGATGCGGCGCAAGGAGCGGGCCCCGCGCAGAGCCACCCGCCTCTACTCCGGCTGCGCCTCCTCCCCCGGCCCCGCGTCGAGCGCCCGCCGCTCCCCGAAGGGGTAGACGAACTGCGCCGAGACCGTGTCGTCGTCCTCGACCACCGGCTCGAAGCGCCAGCCCCAGGCGGCCTCCATCGCGGCGGCGCGCCAGGCGTCGGGGCAGTCCTCGGGACGGATGTCGTAGGGCTGGCCGGTGGGGTCGATGAAGAAGCGGACGTGGCAGATCGAGCCGGCGGCCACGCCCTCGGGCAGGGCGGGCTCGTCCCCGGTGACCGGGACCACCTCGGACCAGTGGACCTCCAGGGGGAGGTGGCGGGTGTCCTCGGACGCGGGCTCCTCGGGCGTGGCCTTGCCCTCGGGGTTCCGGTCGCTCGGGGGCCGCTCGAAGAGGGGCTGGCGCTCCTGGCCGCCCTCCTCCTCGGCCTGCCGGCGGATGGCGTCGAGCAGGGCGTCGAGGTCGGGGTCGGCGATGGGGCTGGCCTCGCGCTCCTTGTAGAACCGCCCCGACAGCCGCAGGCCCCCGGCGAGGTACTGGCGGTCGATGCCGTCGCGGCCCCCGTCGTCCCGGGGCTCCCACTGGGTGATGCCCTGGCCCCACGCGCCCAGGATCCAGGCCTGCCGCTGGGTCAGCAGGGACAGCCCCAGCTCCGCGCCCAGCTCCAGCTCGTGGCGGGTGGTGTTGCGGTCGTCCCGCCGCCAGCGGTTCATGCTGCTCCACAGGGAGTCCGCCCGGAGCTGGAAGCCGATCGGGCCGGCGATGCGGGTCAGGTTCTCCCAGCCCAGCCCCAGGCCGCCGCCGAGGTAGTACTTGAAGCGGTCGTCGGGGTCCATGTCGTTCTTCGCCAGCCCCAGCAGGGTGACCCGGATGGGCGAGAAGAAGCGCCACTGGGTGCGCCCGGTGTCGCCGAAGCGCCAGACCTCGTCCCAGGCCCCGAAGAACAGGCCGATGTCGGCGGTGTCCCCCAAGAGCGGGCGGGAGCGGAAGGACACCAGCAGGACCTCGACGGAGATCTCGTCGATCTTGATGTCCCCGGCGGCGTCCCGGTACAGGCGCACCCGGACCGAGCTGCCCGTGCCGGTCTCGACCTCGCCCAGGCGCACCCGCTCGGTGTCGTTGAGGCGGCGGTACATCAGGTCGAGCCCCTGGGGCATGATCGCCCCGGTGGCCTCGGACAGGACGGGCGCAGAGTCGGCCTCGAAGCCGTAGAAGCCCGCGCCGAACTCCTGGTGGTCGGAGGAGGGGAAGAGGGTCAGGGCGCCCGCGAGCGCGGCGGTGGTCGGATCCACGGTTCAGTCCTGCTCAGTGTCGTCTTGAGGGGTTGCGCCGTATTGGGCGAGCACGGCCCCCGCCAGGCTCGCGGGGAACTCCAGCTCATCACAAGGGGAGGCCCGGAAGCGGCCGGAGACGTCGACCTCGGCGAACTCGAAGCTGCCGACGAGGGTGTCGCCGCTGCGGGTGATGCGCACCTCGGAGGGCTCGTCCATCCAGCCGCCCTCGACGTCCACGGGCTCGTAGGCGCGGTACAGGCCGTCGTCCTCGACCACGCGGGCCTCGTTGATGCCCACATACGCCGCCCGGGCCGCGAACGGGGACGCGCCGTCGAGGAGATAGTCCACCGAGGGCTCGTCATGGATCGGGTACCAGCCCACCGGGTCGGTGGCGCTGACGTAGCGCTTCAGGGAGAGGAACACGACCCGGGCGTCCTCCCGGGTGAGCGCGATGTACAGCTCGGCCATCGCCTGCTCCCGGGTGACCGGGTCGGCGTCCTCGGGGGTGAGGTCGCAGTCCAGGGTGGAGTTCAGCAGCAGCACGAGGGTCTCGGTGGCGTCGCCGTCCGAGGGCAGCTCCTGGAAGTAGGCCGTGTAGAGGGGGCTCGAGCCCTGGGGGTAGTTGATCGAGCCCGGCGCGCAGCCGGCGAGGGCCAACAGGAGGACCATCAGAAGCTCCCGGCCGCGCGCAGGCGGTCGCCCGCGTCGGCGTCGACGACGCCCAGGTCCCGGCAGACCCCGGCGTGGAGCCGGTCTGCGGCGGCCTGGTCGGCGCAGTTGAGGGGTCGGAAGTAGATCGCGTCGGAGTCGTCGCAGGGCCAGTCGGCGGTGAGCTGCCAGGGGCGCCCCAGCCGATCCAGGGCGCGCGTCCAGTGGCGCATGAAGTCGGCGGCCTCGTGGGCGTTGCCGTCCTGGACCACGAAGGCGAGGTGCGCGTAGGGCCGCTCCAGGCCCATCTCCTGGCGCAGGGTCAGGAAGCGCTCGACGTTTCGGTACACCTGCTCGCGCTTGTCGGCGCCCTTGACCAGCCGGTAGCTCTCGGCGGAGAAGGCGTCGATCGAGAAGTGGATGAACCGGAAGCAGCGGGGGTCGACGCCCGGGGCGTTGGCCAGGCGGATCAGCAGCCGCGCCCGGTCGGCCCCGAAGACCACCGCGTTGGTGTGGAGCTTGAACTCCTGGAACAGCCGCCCCCGCCCGTTGATCGCGAAGGCGTACTCCACGAACTGGTCGAAGCGGGGGTGGATGGTGGGCTCGCCCAGCCAGTGGGGGCAGAGGTGGACCTCGTCGTCCATGCCCTCCAGCCCGGCCAGCATGGCCCGCCAGGTCTCCCATTCCATGAAGCGGTGGGGCGCGCCGTGGGCCTCGTCGCGCAGCGACTGGGAGCACATCCGGCAGCGGATGTTGCAGTGGTCGGTCAGCTCGAGGTTGATGTGCACCGCCATCAGAGGTGGCTCCGGATGACGCGCTCGTGGGCGAGGATGTTCGGGGAGCACTCCCGGCAGCGCGGCAGGGGCTCGCCCGCCGCCATGCCCGCCCGCACCCGCTGCAGGAACGCGCCCTCCCTCCATACCTCCTGAAGGGGCCGCTCCGCGACCGACTCGCCCGCGCCGGCCAGCACGCAGCAGGGGCTGGTGCGCCCGTCGGCCTGGACCACGAGGTAGTGCCAGGCCTTGAGGCAGGGGGCGCTGCGCAGCGCGGCGGTCAGCGGGCCGTCGTCGGGCTGCGGCGGCGCGGGGTCGTGGACCCGCACGTCCAGCCGGCCGCGCTCCAGGCCGGCGGGCTCCAGGAAGCGCTCCAGGGTGGTGACGATGCCCAGCTCATCGGCAACACGGAGGGCTGACCGCGCGATGTCGGGGACCTCGGCGGCCTGGGCCGGGGACAGCGCGAGGGCGCGCTGCTCGGGCCGGTAGGCGATCAGGCTGTCGAAGTCGACCCGGAACGCCCCCAGGGCGTGGGCCAGCCGGACCATCGCGGCGAGGGTGCGGTGGTTGCGGTTGGTGAGCACGAAGTGGAGGGCGATCCGGGGGTGGGCGAGGCCGCGCTGGTCCCGGGCGACCTTGAGCTGGCAGATGTGGGTCACCGTGCGCCGGAACGCCCCCGCGACCCCGCGCAGGGCGTCGTGGATCTCCGGGGTGGGGCCGTCCACCGAGAAGTGGATCTCGTCCCAGGCGTCGTCGAGGACCTGACGCATCAGCGGCGGGGGGAAGATCGTGCCGTTGGTGGTCAGGACGCCCTCCATCCCGAGCTGCTTGACCCGGCGCATCACCGCCGGGGTGACCGCCTTCGCGGCCAGGGGCTCGCCGCCGCCCAGGATGAACACGCGGCGGACCCCCATCGCGGCGGCCTCGTCCAGGATCTCCAGGTGGCGGGAGAGGGGCAGCTCGTTCACGGGGGGCTGGTGGCGCTCGGTGGTGTCGCAGAACGCGCAGTCCAGGTTGCATCGCAGCGTGGGATACAGCTCCAACGTCATCGGCCCCTGGGGCCCCGCTTCGTCCCAGCGGCGCACGCGGGCGGCGATGACGTCAGGCTCGGCCACGGCGTCAGAGTAGCACGCGCCGCGCGCGCCTGGAGGGGTTGGAGAAGGCCCCACGCGGCGCTATGATGCGCCCATGAGACGCTCCCCGATCATGATGATGGCCCTCTGCTTCGCCGGCTGCGACGGCTCCGACAAGGATGGACCCCTCGTCGACTCCGCGCCGATCGAGGTGGAGGGGTTCTGCACCGACTACACCGCTGAGGCCGACTCGGTGTCCCTGGAAGAGGGCAACGAGGGCGCGACCTCCGGCCAGGTCCAGGGCCGGCTGATCCAGGGGGTGGTCGCCGACCCCTCCGATCCGCGCTTCGTCAGCTTCGTCGACTACATCATGGACAACCTCGACGTCGGGGGGCAGCCCACGGTGGGCCGCACCGACGCCGACGGCTACTTCACCGAGACCCTGGGCGCTGGGAACTGGCACATCAAGACCTCCGGCCACCAGGGCTCGTACTACTGCGCGGCGGATCTCGACTTCACCGTCATCTCGGGTCGGATCACGCGCTTGTGCGTGGACATGAACTGTCAGTGAACCCGCCGGGGGCAGGCGACACGCTGCTCGGGGCGCACCTGGAAGGGTTGCTCCGGCACCTCGACATCGGCGTGCTCATCGTGGACACCCAGGACCGTGTGGTGCGGCTGAACCGCGCCTTCCGGCGCATCTTCGGCATCGCCGACGGCCCCCGCACCCTCCTCGACCGGCGCAGCGAGGAGGTCTTCGCGCTCGCCCGCAGCCCGGTGGCCGACCCCGAGGCCTTCCAGGTCCGCTCCCGGGCCCTGATCCTGGAGCACAGCGCGGTGGTGGGGGAGCACCTGCGCCTGGCCCACGGCGGCGTGGTGCGCCGCGACGGCGTGCCGGTGCGCGTGGAGGGCCGCTACTGCGGGCACCTCTGGCTGTTCCGGGACCTCTCCGAGCGGGAGCGCAGCGCCCAGGCGGTGCGCGAGTCCGAGGCCAACCTCACCGCCCTGATCGAGAGCAGCGAGGACATGTTCTGGTCGGTCGACCGGGAGCTTCGCCTGATCACGTTCAACCAGGCCTTCGCGGACACCTTCCACCGGGCCTACGGGGTGCGCCCGGTGGTCGGCGGCAACGCGGTGGAGGCCCAGCCCGAGGACGACGCGGTCCACTGGCGGGCGCTGTACGGCCACGTCCTCGGGGGCAACCGCATGGCCGCCGAGAACGCCTTCCCGGGCCCTCGGGGCACCCAGTACCACGAGATGTCGCTCAACCCCATCGTCACCGACGGGGTGGTCACCGGCGTCGCCGTGCACAGCCGCGACGTCACCGAGCGCCGCCGCAACGCCGAGGAGATGCGCCGCGCGAAGGAGGCCGCCGAGTCCGCCAACCGCGCCAAGAGCGACTTCCTCGCCAACATGAGCCACGAGATCCGCACCCCGCTCAACGCCATCATCGGCATGGGCGAGCTGGCGCTCTCCACCGAGCTGACGCCGCTCCAGCGGGAGTACCTGCGCACCGTGCGCAGCAACTCGGAGTCCCTGCTCCAGCTCATCAACGACATCCTGGACTTCTCCAAGATCGAGGCGGGGCAGATGGGGGTGGAGCGGACCGCCTTCTCCCCCTCCGAGCTGTTCGAGGAGGTCGTCGCCGGGCTGGGGGAGCGGGCGTACACCAAGGGCCTCGCGCTGCGGCTGGACCTCTCCCCGAGCCTGCCCGCCTGGCTGCGGGGGGACGCCCGGCACATGCGCCAGGTGCTCACCAACCTCGTCAGCAACGCCATCAAGTACACCGAACACGGGCGGGTGACGGTGCGGGCCGAGGCCGAGCGCGCCGAGGGCGGGCGCTGTCAGCTCACCCTGTCGGTCCTGGACACCGGCATGGGCATCAGCGCCTCCGACCAGGAGCGCATCTTCTCCAAGTTCTACCAGGCCGGCGGCGAGTCCGGGCTCAAGGCGCGGGGCACCGGCCTGGGCCTGAGCATCTCCCGGTCCCTGGTGGAGCTGATGGGGGGCGCCATCTCGGTGGACAGCGCGCCGGGCCAGGGCTCCGTCTTCCGCGTGGTCCTGATGCTGGACAACGACTCCCAGCCCGACGCCTACGGGGAGGTCTGGCGCCGGGAGCTGGCCGGTCGCCGGGCCCTGGTGGTCTGCCCGGACGACGAGGACAACCAGCGCCTGATCACCCCGCTGGAGGGCGTGGGCGTGCGCGTCCGGGGCGTGCCGGCCGTCGACGACCTGAGCCGCGCCCTCGCCGAGGAGCCCGTGGACGTCGTGCTGATGGACCACCGCGTCGGGGTGGAGGCGATCCAGGCCAGCGTGGGCGCGCTGCGGGCGGGCGGCGGGGGCCCCCGGATCGTGCTCATCACGCCGATGGGCCTCTCCGAGCCGGGCTTCCTGCGGATCGAGGGCGTGGACGGCCGGCTCCATCGGCCGATCCGCCGCAAGCACCTCTTCGAGGCCGTCGCCGCGAACGCCCCGGACACCAGCGAGCGCGCGCCGCCCCCCGAGCCCGGCCCGGACGCGGTCCGCGGCCGCCGCATCCTGCTGGCCGAGGACAACCCGGACAACCAGGTCGTGGCCGTGGCCGCGCTCAGCCAGGACGGCCACCGCGTCGAGATCGCCCACGACGGCGTCGAGGCGGTGGAGATGGCCCGGGACAACGAGTACGACCTGGTCCTGATGGACATCCACATGCCCCGCATGGACGGCGTGGAGGCCACCCAGCGCATCCGGGCGATGGAGCAGGAGGCGGGCCGCTCCCGGCTGCCCATCGTGGCCTTGACCGCCCACGCCACCCAGGACTTCCGGGAGCGCTGCATGGAGGCGGGCGCGGACGCCTTCCTCACCAAGCCCATCGTGCCCGCGCGGCTGCTCAAGACCGTCGCCGAGCTGGCCCGGGGTGGGGACACGGTGCTGATCGTCGACGACGTCGCCAGCAACCGCCAGCTCCTGGGGCACTACCTGCGCACCGAGCCCGGCTTCCGCCTGCTGTTCGCCCGCCATGGCCGGGAGGCCCTCGACCTCGTCCGCAACCACAAGGTCTCCATCGTGCTGCTGGACATGGAGATGCCGGTGCTCGACGGCTACGACACCGCGCGGGCCCTGCGCTCCCTGCCGGGCTGGGAGAGCACCCCCATCGTCGCGATCACCGGGCACGGGGGCGAGGACGCCCGGGCCCGCTCCCGCGAGGTCGGCTGCGTGGCCCACCTCGTCAAGCCGATCCGCCGGGCGCCTCTGTTGGAGCTGCTCAACTCGCTGCTGCGCCCGCCGCAGCTGAGCCGGGCCCAGGGCTCGGTGGTCATCGAGTCCCGCCCCGACGCCGACGACTCCGAGGACGTCGTCTGGATCCAGGTCGAGGCCCGCCACCAGGCCGAGGCCCCCGCCTTCATCCAGGGCTGCCGCGCCGCCCTCGCCGAGATCCGCAAGAAGCTGATCGCCCGCGAGTTCGCCTCCCTGGAGGAGCTGGCCCGGGAGAACCAGGAGCAGGCCCGCGCGATGAGCATGCAGGAGCTGGTGCGCGCGTGGCGGGACCTGCGGCGGGCTGCGGCCCGCGAGGACGCCGGGCGGGTGCGTCGGGCGGCCTTCACCCTGATGGAGCTGCTGGAGCGGGTGCGCGTCGAGTGGGTCTGAGCTAAGACGGAGGGTCAACCTCCAAGAAGGGACCTTCATGGACTCGTATGTGATCTGGAGCGTGCTCGACGGTGTCGTGCAGGTGGGCATCGCGGCGGTGCAGCTCCTCTGCGCTGCGGCGCTGATGTTCCGCTTCCGCAGCCACCCCCTCGCCGCCCTGCCTGCCGCGCTGGGCTTCGCCTTCTTCGCCCTCATCGGGGTGACCTATGTCGCCTTCGGGCTGGCGAACGTCTGGTCCCACGACTGGGCCCCGGGGGTCGGCGTGGGCCTCCACGGCTGCTCGGTGGTGGCGGCGTTCGGCGTCGTCGTCGGCGTCGCCCTGGCTGGCCGGCTGACCGGAGGTGCGGAGTGAGCGTCGTCAGCAGCTTGATCGGCCTGCTCTACC
Source organism: Alphaproteobacteria bacterium (assembly GCA_020632795.1). Classification (GTDB taxonomy): domain Bacteria; phylum Myxococcota_A; class UBA796; order UBA796; family CAJQPC01; genus JACKEV01. The sequence continues at coordinate 91,940 of JACKEV010000010.1, read as the reverse complement.
TGGCGCTGCAGCTCGCCGCTCTGGCGGCCGCCGTCATCTTCGTGCGGCCGAACCTGCCCCGCTTCCTGCTGGCGGGGGGCTTCGGCGTGCTGCTTCTGTCGGGGGCGTTCTCCCAGGCCCTCTGGACGATCTTCGGGGCCGAGCTCTACAGCGCGAGCCTGCACCTCGCCGAGGGCATCCGCTTCGCGTTCACCCTGATCGAGCTGGCCGCGTACCTGGTGGTCTTCGCAGGGTTCGCGCTCATGAAGCCGGCCGCGCCGCCATCATCGTGAACTGACGATAAAATGCAGACACTGTGGACATGAACGTCTCCTGCCCCCCGCCCGCGCTGCCCGGCAGCTACCTGGTCATCGAGCTGACCAACCGCTGCTCCCTGGCCTGCGTGCACTGCTCGGTCAGCGAGGCGGGGCACGAGCACCACACCCGCACCGGCTACATCGACCCGGCGCTCGTGCTCGACCTCTACCGGGATCTGGCCGAGACCGGCGCCCGCTTCGACGCCCTGATCCTGTTCTGGTTGGGCGAGCCCCTGCTGCACCCCCACTTCGGGCCCATCTACCGGGAGGCCCTGCGCCTGGCCGCCGAGCGCGGCACCTTCGGCCAGGTCGAGGTCCACACCAACGGCACCCACCTCACCGCCGACCGGGTGCGCCTGGCCCTGAACGACGCCGCCGTGCGCCAGGTCTGGCACTTCTCCCTGGACGCCGCCCGGCAGGACACCTACCTGCAGATCAAGGGCCTGGACCGCTTCGAGCCGGTCGAGGCCAACGTGGCCCGCTTCGTGGCCGAGAAGGGCCGGCTGGGGGCGCGCTGGCCTCGGCCCGTCTTCCAGTTCATCGTCTCCGACCGCAACGAGGCCGAGGTCCCGGTGTTCCGCCGCCGCTGGACGTCGGCCTGCGCGCGGGCCGGGCTGCCGGTGCGCGCGGCGGCCCAGAACGTCCCCCCCGGCGAGGACGCGGTGGTGTTCTTCCGCCAGCTCGACTGCCCCACGGCCGAGGAGCAGGCCCGCCAGAACGCCGTCTTCCGCCGCGCGATGGCCGCCGAGGGGCTGGCGCTGCCCCGGCCGGCGCAGTCCCCCGAGGCGGTCCAGGCCCACAACGCGACGGCCTGCTCGGGCTTCTGGAAGTCCCCGGTGGTGGGCTGGCTGGGGGACGTCACCGTCTGCACCCGGGACAACCTGCTGCACAACCGGGTCGGCAGCTTGGCGGAAGCGCCCTTCTCGGCGCTGTGGTGGGGGCAGGAGATGGCCGGGCGCCGCGCCCGGGTGGCCCAAGGCGACTACGGCGGCCTGCCCACCTGCGCGACCTGCTTCATCCCCAGGAGCGCGAACTACAGCGAGCTTTCACCCAACGAGATCGCCGCCCAGGCCGCCCACGACGCCCGTTGGGACGACCGTTGGGACGACCGCTGGGACGACCGCTGGGACGACCGCCGGAAGGCGCCGTGATCCGCCCCGGGGCCAGCCGCCCGGTCAACGCCGCCCTGGACCGGGCGCGCCTGCGCCGGGCCCCGGGCCGCCCCACCCAGATCCACCTCTCGGTCACCGACCGCTGCTTCCTGCCCTGCCTGCACTGCGACATCTGGAAGAACAAGACCCCCGACCTGCCCGGCGAGGTCTGGAGAGACACCCTGGACCGCCTCGCGGCCTGGCTGGGCCCGGTGGCCACCAACTTCGTGGGGGGCGAGCCCCTGCTGCGCAAGGACCTCGAGTCCCTGATGGCCCACAGCGTCAACCTGGGCAACGAGGTCACCTTCAACACGAACGCCTGGCTGGTCACTGACGATCGCGCCCGCGCCATCCACGAGGCCGGCGTCTCCATCGCCTACATCTCGATGGACGGCGCCCGCGAGGCCACCGTGGACCACTCCCGGGGCCGCAAGGGGAGCTGGCAGAAGTGCCAGGAGGCCTTCGACCGCTTCGACCGCCACCCCAACCCCCGGGTGGTGGTCACCTGCATCCTCAACGGGCACAACGCCGCCGAGATCCCCGCGCTGCTGGAGCTGGTGAAGGCCCGGGGCTACCAGCTCGTGGTGCAGCCGCTCTACCAGAACTTCGGGGACAACGCCTACGACCCCGACTGGTTCAAGACCTCGCCGCTGTGGCCGACCGACCTCGGGCCCATCGACGAGGCCCTCGACGTGCTCATCGCGGAGCGCCGCCGGGGCGGCCCGGTGTGCAACGCCGCCGGCCAGCTCATCGCCATGAAGGGCTACTTCGCCAAGCCCGACGTCTTCAACGGCCTGACCTGCAAGGCCGGCCACAGCGACCTCTCCTTCGACCCCCACGGCAACATCCGCATGTGCTACTTCCTGGAGCCGGTCGCCACGGTGTTCGACATGGCCCCGCTGTTCGCCATCTGGGACGCCCCGAAGACCCTGCGGCGGCGCTGGGAGGTCAGCCGCTGTGAGCGGAGCTGCAACCTGCTGAACTGCAACTTCGACCGCCTGGAGCCCTGAGGCCGGGCCGGCGCGCGATCCAGGGCGGGTCCTCGATCTTCATTGACAACATGTTGCTCTTCAGTTTAGCAACATGTTGTCAATATGGAGATCCCGATGCGCCCGCTCTTCCCCTTGGTCCTCGCCCTGCTCCTCCCTGCCGTCGCCTGGGCCGCGCCCCCAGCGCTCTCCGGCGCCTGGGTCTCCGTCGGGGACGACGGCTGCACCCCGGAGGCGGCGCTCTCCCTGAGCCTCCAGGGGGAGGTGCTCTCGGCGCGGATCACCGACATCCTGGAGCCGGGGCGGGACCGGGGCGCGGTCTGCGCGGCCTGCGACGGCGCGGAGCAGGGCCAGCCCCTCATCGGCCTGACCATCGCCTCGGGCCTGAGCTGGGACGGCGCCCGGTTCGCCGGGGGCACCGTGCTCGACCCCGTCTCGGGGCGACGCTACAGCGCCCAGGCCGCGCTGGTCGAGGCCGGCGTCCTGGAGGTGCGGGGGTACTGGGGGCACCCCCTGCTGGGTCGCTCGGTGACGTGGCTTCGAGAGCCGGTCCGGGCTGCGCGCTGCGTGGCCACCCCGTGAGCGCGCCCGCGTGGAGCTACGGCGCGGTGCTGCTTGCCCCAGTGGCGCTCACCGCGCTCCTCGTGTCCGAGGGCTGGCCGCTGATGCCGGCCGGGCTCGCGGCGACGGCGGTTCAGGTCGCGGCGCTGGGCTGGATGGAGCTGCGCTTCCCCCGAACGCCGGGGCGGCCCTTCCTGCGCGACCGGGGGGCCCTCCAGGACGCCGCCCATGGCGCTCTGCTCCTGCTCGCCACCAAGGCTCTGGAGCCGGTGGTGGGCGCTGCGGTCCCGGTCCTGGGTCCAGGGATCTGGCCCTCGGCCTGGAGCCCGTTCGCCCAGGGGTTGCTCTACCTGGCGCTCGTCGACCTGCTGGAGTACGGGCGCCACCGCCTGATGCACACCTGGGCCTGGCTGTGGCCGATCCACGCCATCCACCACGACATCGACGCGCTGCACGCCTCCCGCAAGCACCGCTTCCACGTCGGGGAGGCCCTGGTCCGGGCCGCGCTCATCACCGCGCCCGTGGCGCTGCTGGGGGCGCCCGTGGCGCTGGCCACCGTCCAGGTGCTCGCTCTGAACATGGTCGGCTACCCCGCCCACGCCAGCGTGGACTGGCGGCTGCCGGGCTGGCTGCACCGCGCGCTGGTGACCCCGGACGTCCACCACCTCCACCACGACAGCCGCCGGGCCGTCCACGACAGCAACTACGGCGCGCTGCTCCCGGTCTGGGATGTGCTCTTCGGGACGTTCACGGAGCCCTCCCGGCGGTCCGTCGGGCGCTACGGGGTCGAGGGGCCCGCGCCGCCCCCGGACCTCGCGGGCCAGCTCCTCTACCCGTTGACGGCGCTCCGGCGGGCTGTCAGCATGCTCGCCACGAGCAGGAGCCCCCGTGAGCCACCCCCCTGAGCGCGTCGCCGCCGTCGTCGAGGCGGGCCTGCTGGTGACCCGGGCGTACTTCCCGCTGCGGGCGCTCTCGGAGCAGGTGCTGCGGCCCGTGGGCAGCTCCACGGCCCGGATGGCGATGCTGCGCACCCTCGCCCACCACGGCCCGCTGACCGTGCCCGACATCGCCCGGATGCGGCCCGTCGCGCGGCAGGGGGTCCAGCGCATCGCCAACGAGATGGTCCGGGACGGCTACCTGTGCTGGGTGGAGAACCCCCAGCACAAGCGCTCCCGGCTGCTCGCGCTGACCAAGGAGGGGGTGGCCCGGTACCAGGAGCTGGAGGCGCTCCAGCTTCAATGGGCCGAGCGGCTCGCCGCGCGCCTGGACCCCGAGGCGGTGCGCGACGCCAGCCGCGCGCTGCGGGCGCTGCGGGCGGCGTTCCTGGAGGCGCTGGAGGAGGCGGAGGGGGGGTGAGGTTGTCCTGGCCAGGGCGCTGATCCCCACCCTCTCCCAGGTTAGAGGACCCAGGTCCCTCTGAGGTCCGCTCATGGAAACCCGGCTCCGCCTCTTCCTGCTCGTCGCCGCGCCCTTCCTGCTGTTCGTGCTCGTGGTGAACCTGCTCTGGGAGGAGCCCGCCCCCGTGGAGGCGCCCGCGCCGACGCCCTCCCGCTCCCCCGGCGTGCCGATGGACCCGGGGGACGCCACCGTCGGCGACCTCGACGGCCCGGACCCGGCGACCGCGAACCAGCGCGTCCTGCTGCCCCGCTCCACCCCGGCCTCCCTGACCACCGTCGGCGGCGAGGCCGCCCCGGACGCCGACGGCGCGGGCGCTTCAGCGGAGGGCGCGGGGGCCGCGCCCCCCTCCGGCGGCCAGGTCGACCCCGACGCCATCCGCGCGGCGGTCAACGACGTCATGCCTGACATCCGCGACTGCATGAACCAGTGGTGGGCGGCCGAGCCCGAGCTGGAGGGGCGGGTGGTCATGGAGTTCCACCTCACCCCGGCCGGCCTGGGGGACGTCTTCGTGCTGGAGCACGACGGGGTGCCCTTCGCGGTGCAGACCTGCTTCTCGGCGCCCATCTACGACGCGGACTGGCCCCGCCCGGCCAGCGGCGAGCTGGCGGTGAAGTACCCCTTCGTCTTCTTCAACGTCGAGGAGGTCGAGGGTCAGCCGGTCGGCGAGCCCCCGGACGAGCCCTCCGAGGAGCTGGTGGACACCGGCTCCTGAAGCGCCCGCCAGGCCACCGCCGCCCTGGGTTGCCCGGCGGCGGCCACCGCCTCCAGCCGGGTGATCGCCTCGGCGAGCCGATCGGCCCGGCCAAGCTGCGCGGCGAGCTGCGCTGAAGCCCACCGGATCGACGCTTCGGACGTCAGCGCCGCCAGGCGGGCGGCCAGCTCGGCCTCTCGGAGCTTCGTGAAGCGCAGCGGCGGCGGCCCCAGCCCGCGCTTGTGCAGCCCCCGCCCCCGCGCCCTCTGGTCGGGGAGGTGCCACAGGGCGAGCTGGGGCAGGCCCGCCCGCGCCGCGACGGCGATGGTCCCGGCCCCACCGTGGTGCACCACCGCCGCCAACCTCGGGAACAGCGCCCGGTGGTCGACCGCGTCCACCACCAGCAGCCGCGCGTCCACCACGCCCGCCCCCAGCCCGGAGACCCCCGCGCCCAGCACGGCCCGCAGGCCCGCCCGGCCCAGGGCCGCGCGCACGATCCCCGTGGTGCGCGCTGGATCCGGGTCGGCCATGCTGCCCCAGCCCACCCAGACCGGCGGCGGCCCGGCGTCCAGGAAGGCCTCGACCTGGGGGGGGAGCGGCGTCGGCGGCCGGGGCAGCGGCCAGTAGCCCACCGCCGGCACGCCGGGGGGCGGGTCGGCCAGTTCGGGGTCCTCCAGGAGCCAGGTGCGGCCCGGGGGCGCGGTGACCGCGTGGCGGGAGCGCAGCGGGGGCAGCCCCAGCCGCGCGCGGTGGCGGTCCAGCACCGGCCCCACCGGCCAGACGGTGAGCTGGTCCTCCACCCACCACAGCCCCCGGTTCAGCCAGCCCGGCAGCGCGCCGGGGGCCAGGGGCAGCGGCGGGTGCTCCGGGGAGGGGATGGCCTGGGCGCACACCTGGAGCATGCGCCAGGGCAGGCCCCGGGCGTCGGCGACGCTGCCCGCGGCGTGGGCCCCGGCGGCCGAGACGAGCACGTCCGCCCAGCCGGCGTGGGCCTCCAAGGCGGTGTGCTGGGCGTCGATCCAGCCGGCCATGCGCGCCTGCAGGCTGCGCAGGACCGCGGGGCCCCCGGCGGCGGCCTCGGCCAGCAGGGCCTCGGTGTCCGGCTCGACCTCCTCCACCGGCAGGCCCCAGCGCCGGGCCACCGCCGCCCCGCTCGGGGAGCCGATCAGCCGCGCCTCGTGCCCGGCGTCGCGCAGGGCCAGCCCGAGCGCCACCAGGGGCAGCACGTCTCCGAGGGTCCCGACGCCAGCCAGCAGCGCGCGCATGCTCCTCCATAATGTGCTGACGGAGGTTCATGGTGTCGAGACGCGGGCGCAAGCTCCTGGCCGGGCTGGCGGTGACGCTCGGGGTGTTCGCCCTGGCCGAGCTGGCCCTGCGCGCGACCGTCCCGGCGGACACCCTGCGCTTCGCCTGGGAGTCCCCCGACCCCCTGCTCGTCCTGGAGGACGACACCCTGCGCCTGGAGCCCGGCCGGCGCATCGACAAGCAGGACGGCGATCACCCCTGGCAGATCCGCACCAACCGCTTCGGCATGCGGGAGGACCACGACCCCCCCGCGCAGGCCCCGGCGGGCATCCTGCGCCTCCTCGCCCTCGGCGACAGTTGGATGTTCGGCCACAACGCCGACCAGGACCGCACCCTGCCCGAGCAGCTCGAAGCCCTGCTGCCCTCGATGGTCGAGGCCGAGCGGGTCGAGGTGCTCAACGGCGCCATCTTCGGGAGCTGCGCCTTCGACATGCTGCGGCGCTGGCGCCAGCTCTCGGCGCTGTTCGAGGTCCACGGCGTGCTGCTCGGCACCCCCCACAACGAGACCCGCCAGCGGGCCCTCGCCGACCAGCGCCAGGGCTGGTACCGGCGGGTGCGCGGGGCGCCCTGGGTGGACGTGCGGGTCTACCTCGCCCTGCGGTACCTGCTCGCGCCGCTGACCCGCCCCCAGTACCCCTACCTGGAGGCCGACCAGCCCAGCTCCGGCATCCCGGACCTGGTCACCCTGGCCACCGACGCCCGGGACCAGGGCCTGCCGGTGTGGTTCGTGGGCATGCCGACCAACCGCATGCAGCCGGTCGAGGCCCGCGCCCGCACCCTGGAGCCCTGGGCCGAGGCCCTCGCGCCCCTGGGGGTCAAGCTGGTGGGCCACACCCTGCCCCAGCGGTCCTGCTGGGGGAACACCGACCCCCATCACCCCAGCGAGGCGGGCTACCGCGCCCTCGCCGAGGCGGTCGCGCCGGTGGTGGCGGGGCGGGCGCCGGGCGGGGCGATGGTGGACACGCCGGCCTGCGGGACGTCGACCTCGGATTGATACGGTCGTGACCGGACAAAGGTCCCCGGATCGGCCTTCCTGGACCCTGTGAGAGAGGTTCCATGACCGTACGTACGGTCAACGGGCCTCCCCTGGCGCTCCTCGATAGGGCTTGGAGGCCATGCCACCCAACCCCCACGACCTGCTCTTCCGCGGCTTCTTCTCCCAGCCCGAGGCGGCCGCGCTCCTCCTCCACCAGTGCCTGCCCCCGGCCCTCGTCGAGCACCTCCAGCTCGACGCGCTGCGCCTCGCCGACGGCCACTTCGTCGACGATGCCCTCAAAGAACACCTCTCCGACCTGCTCTTCGAGGTCCCCACCCGCGCTGGCGGCGCCTTCCTCATCTACGTCCTCGTCGAGCACAGCTCCTGGGTGCGCCGCGACATGCCCTGGCGCATGCACCGCTACGCCACCCGCGCCTGGTCCAATTGGGAGCAGGCCAACCCCGACGCAGAGGGGCTGCCCGCCCTGCTGCCCGTCGTCGTCTACCACGGCAAGGGGCCCTGGACGGGGCCCACCACCCTCCGGGAGCTGTACAACCTCACCCCCGAGGCCGAGGCTCCTGTCGCCCCCTACCTCCCGGCCCTGCGCATCCTGCTCCAGGACCTCGGCGAGGTGCCCGACGCCGACCTGGAGCCCCTCGTCGCCCTGCTGCTGCTCAAGCACAGCCGCCAACGCCGCTTCTGGGAGCTGCTCCCCGGCTGGAGGCTCTCCTTCCGCCGCGCCGGCCAGCTCGGCGGCGAGCCCCTGATCCGCCTGACCATCGAATATATTGTCTCCGTGCGAGACGAGTACCCCGACCCCCACAAGCTCAAGCTCCTGTGCGACGCCCTGGAGCCCGAGTACGAGGACACCGTTATGACCATGGCCGACAAGCTCCGCGAGCAGGGCCGCCGCCAGGGCCTCCAGGTCGGCCGCCAGGAGGGCCGCCAGGAGGGCCGCCAGGAAGGCCGACAGGAGGGCCTCCGCGAAGCCCTGCTCACCCTCGTCACCCTGCGCTTCGGCCTCCCCGCCGAGCCCCAGGCCGAGCGCATCCGCGCCGCCTCCCTGGAGCAGCTCGACGCCTGGACCCGCCGGGTCCTCGACGCTCCCTCCCTCGACGCATTGATCGAGGGTTAGTCCACCCCCCGCAGCGGGGTCGCCCCCAGCACCACCCGCACGTCGACGTGGGCGAGGCTCGCCGGGTCGTCCAGGGTGCGGCAGCCGGTCGCCAGGAAGGCCATCAGCTCGGGGCGGGCCAGCCAGCGCCGGGTGCGGGCGCTCAGGTCCTTCGTGGCCGCGATGGACTCCGGCGCGAGCGCCCCGATCTGCAGCGCCTCCAGCAGGCCCGCCTCGCGGTGCAGGTCCGTGACGAGCGCGGGCCAGCGCAGGGCCATCGCCACCAGCTTCGCCAGCCGCTCCTTGGTGAGCTTGTGGGGCTCGCCGCCCACCGCCAGCGCCCCCGCCTCGGCCGCGAGCCGGGCCTGGAGGGCGTAGAGGTTGAGGAGCTGCTTCAGACGCCGGGGGTTCTGCCCCAGCGCGGGGACCACCAGGGGCAGCACCTCATCGACCGCCTCGGCCCGCAGGATCAGGCGCAGGTAGTCCTGCTGGGTGGCGGCGTCCGCGGCGGCCTGGGCGTCCGGGTTCCGGAAGGCCATCGCGCTCAGCGCCCGCAGGTCGGGCGTCGGCAGCCTGAAGGGGAGCTGGAGGAACTTCTCGATGAACGCGTAGCCGTACTCCAGCCCCGCCATGCCCTCGGCCGCCCCGTTGGAGGAGGCCGCGTTCAGGTAGGGCAGCACCGCCTTGTGCCGCGCCGCGAAGCCCGCCGCGACCTTCTCCCGGTCCATCGCCAGCACGAAGATCACCGGCGCGGGGGGCGCGTCCCGGTCGGTCGGGTCCAGCAGGAGCAGGTTGACCGCCTGCATCAGCTCGGCGGCCCGGGGCACCTCGCAGCGGTCGAGGTCGTCGACAAAAACGAACACTGTTCGCTTTTGAGCGAAGGCGTCCAGCATGAAGCGCAGGTCGTCGTGGAGCTGGTCCAGGAAGGGGGTGTGGCTGGTGTAGCCGGGGTCGGTCACCGCCGCGCGCAGGTCCTCCGCCAGGGGGCTGTCCCACAGGCCCCGCAGCTTCGCCCCGATGGCACCCAGGCCGCCCAGCGCGATGGCCAGGTGGAACACCAGGGAGCCCGGTTTGCCCAGCACCGACACCCACGGCGGGGTGGCGGCGTCGCCCTGGATCAGCTCCAGCACCCCCAGCGTCCAGGTCCCGGGGAGCAGCACCACGAGCACCGCCAGCGCCAGCCCGGTCGCGGTGAGGACCAGCCCCCGCACCAGGGGCTCCCACTGGTTCGAGGCCCGCGCGCGCCGCAGCCGCAGCGCCAGGCGCGCCCGCAGCCGCGGCCACCAGCCCATGCCCCGCTCCATCTCCCGCAGCATGCCCAGGGCGAAGGCCGACCACATCGCCTCGGCCTGCTCGTAGCGCCAGGCGTTGAAGCGCAGGGTGACCATGTTGTCGCCGTACTTCTTGCGCAGGGCGTCCTCGAGCTGGAGCAGGAAGCTGGACTTGCCCGCGCCCCAGGCCCCCTCCACGGACACCGTCAGCGGCGGCCGGGTGTCGGGGTGGGCGAGCAGGTCCGCCAGGGCGCGGGCGTAGGGGCCGAAGCCGAGGGCGTCGTCGGGGGTGGGGCGGTCGTTGCGCAGGCCGAGGACGAGGCCGGGAGGCAGGGGCGGGGGCTCGGTCCGACGCGGCGGCTCCGGTGGGGGCTGGGCCGCGGGCTCGGGTGCCTGCTGGGCGGCGGGCTCGGGCGGGGCCTGCTTCGCCGAGGGCTGGGGCGGGGTCGGTGGGCCCGGTATCGCCGTCGGCAGCGGCGCGCCGAAGTGCAGCGCCTCCATCAGCGGACGCAGCCCCTGGGCCACCTTCAGCCACGCCGCCTCGCGGTCACCGGACAGCGGCACGCCGGGGGCCCAGCTCCACAGCAGGGTGTGCCATCGCGCCGGGAGGGGCGCCTGGGGCCCCGCGACCGCGCCGATCAGGATGGGGACCGCCAGCCGGATCGCGGGGGGCAGGGGCGGGAGGTGTGGGGAGAGCCCCGCCGAGACGAAGGACTCCCCCAGCAGCACGACGAGGAGGTCGATGGGGCCCTCCATCGAAGGCAGGTCCTCGACGAAGAGGCTCAGCCGGTCGGCGGCCTCGCTGCGCCCGCGCCAGCCGCCGTCCCGCACGGCGACCTCGTGGGGCATCGAGCTGACCTCCGCCAGGGCGGCGCCCAGGGTGCGCGCGTCGTCCATGCGCGCGCGATCGCAGGCGATGACCACCTTCAGCGGCGCCGCCGATCCCTTCGGCGCCAGCGCGTCCCCCGGCGCCGCCAGCCCCTCCTTCGCCGCCAGCGCCGCGATCTCCCGGGCGCGCGCCGGGCGGGCCTGCTGGAGCGAGCGCACCGCCGCCTCCCCCTTGAGGGCGACCGCCTTCCGGGCCCGCTCGAAGACGTCCTCCGACTCCTGGAGGGCCTCGGACTCCTCGGTGGACAGGGGCACCGACTCCAGCCAGCCCTGGGCCTCCTCAGGCGCGAAGGCCTGGGGCAGCAGCTCGGAGAAGGTGTCCGGGTCCGAGGTGTCCTCCGCCCACATCGCGGCGATCCGCTCGATGTCAGCGCGCCGACGGGGGTGGGTGTCGATGAGCAGGTCGAAGAAGGACCGGTCGATGAGCGCACGGCGCTCCAGCGCGGCCACCGCGCTGTCCACGAACGCCTCCGGCGAGGCCGGGTGCTCCAGGGCCAGGATGTCCTCGCCCTGGGGAAGTCGGGCCAGCAGGCGACGGAGCTGGTCGTGGTCCATCAGGGAGAGCAGCAGCTCTGCGAGCGCCTGGCGCGGATGCAGCATCATCCTGGAAGCCTACACCGCGAGGACCCCCGACCCATCGGCTTCGCGGAGTATCCTGTGTCCAGGAGGCCCGCGATGGTTGCGTCCCTGCTGCTTGGCGTGCTGGCCGGCTCCGCGGAGGCGGCGACCCTCACCGTCGAACTGGTGGAGCTGCAGGTGCCCAAGGGCGGCGACGCCATCATCGCGGTGTTCGACCGGGAGGACGCCTGGCTGGACCTCCCTGCGGCCCGCGCCCGGGTCGTCCAGCCGGTGTCGGGGGACACCCTGACGGCGCGCTTCGAGGGCCTGCCCGCCGGACGCTACGCGGTGTCGGTCATCCATGATGAGGATGGGGACGGGGAGTTGGACATGCGCTGGCTGCCCTTCCCCGGCCCGGTGGAGGGGGCCGGCGTGTCCAATGACGCCCCCGCGAGCTTCGGCCCGCCGAGCTTCGGCGACGCGGTGTTCAGCCTGCCGGCCGAGGGGCGCACGATCCGGGTGACCGTGCGGTACTGATCAGTACCCCGCCCCCAGCAGCAGGTACCCCACGCCCCCCAGGCCCGCGCCGGCGCTGTCCCCCGGGGCGCCGGCCACGAGGTCCGGGATGCCGTCGCCGTTGACGTCGCCGGCCTCGGCCACCGCGCTGCCCAGGGCCCCCAGGCTGGCGCTGCCCCGCAGCACGAGGTCCGCGTCGGTCAGGGTGAGCAGCCCCGGGGCCGGGTCGTGCACCAGGTAGACCGCCCCGCCGATCCATCCTCCGGCGCTCTCGCCCGGGGCGCCGATCCAGACCGAGCCCGGCGCGCCGGCCTGGGCCCGCGCCCCGCTGACCGCGGTGCCCACGCCGTCGTTGCTGGAGTCCCCGTTGAAGGCGGTTCGGTAGTCGTCCCGGGCCAGCGAGCCGGCGAGCGGCCCGCTGAAGATCCAGGCGCCGCCGGAGTTGCTGCCGACGCCGTCGTGCTGGGAGGCGCCGACGATCAGCTCGTCAGTGCCGTCGCCGTCGAGGTCCTGGACCCCGGCCACGGACACGCCGAGGCGGTCGTCGACCTCCTCGCTCAGGATCCGGGCCTGGGCGTCGTTGTCCGACACCTCCCCGCCGGGCAGAGGCCCGGCGAACACCGCGACCGCGCCGGGCTGGCCGGCGTTGATGAAGGGGCTGCCCAGGGCGAGGTCGCCGTGGCCGTCCCCGTCGAGGTCCATCTGCCCCGCGAGGCCGACCCCGAGCTGCCCCCCGGCCTGGCCCCCCTCGATCCGGGTGTCGGCGTCCGTCGGGTCCACCTCGCCGGACAGGGGGCCCAGGAACACGAGGACCACGCCCTGCGTGTCGGCGCCCAGGGTGGTGATCCCGATGTCGTCGAGGCCGTCGCCGTTCACATCGCCCAGGCCGGCCACCCGCCGGCCCAGCTCGCCGGACGCCGTGGCGCCCCGGACGCGGGCGTCGGCCTGGGACAGCTCCAGGGTGCCGCCGACCGGGCCCTCGATCAGGTAGGCCGCGCCGCCGTCGCTCACGACTGTGTCCAGGGAGGGCGCGCCGACCAGGATCTCCCGCGCGGCGTCGCCGTCGGTGTCCCCCGCGCCGGACACCGACCACCCCGACGCCGCGCCCCCGGCCTCGCCGACCAGCAGGGCGTCGGCGTCGTCCAGGGTCGCCAGGGCGCTGGCCGGGCCCAGCACCAGGAAGGCGGTGCCCGAGCTGCCGCCGTTGACGTCGTCGTAGGGGGAGCCGAGCACCACGTCGTCCAGGCCGTCGCCGCTGACGTCACCCACCCCGGCGACGGAGAGGCTGGCAGCGCCGAAGGGGGTGTCGCCGATCCATGCGGCGTCGGCGTCGTCGTCCGGCACCTCGCCGGTCCGCGCGCAGACCGCCCAGGCCTCGGCGGCGGACAGCTCGCAGTCGTTGATGACGAGGTCCCCGCACAGCTCGGGGGCGTCTGGGTAGATGGCGGGGTCGGTGTCGTCGCAGTCCTGGGCGTTGTCCAGGGCGCCGTCCGGCTGGACGCAGGCCCGCGTCGGGTTCGCCGGGTCGCCGAAGCCGTCGCCGTCAGCGTCGGGGTACCAGGCGGGGGCGTCGGCGGCGTCGTCCTCCACCCCCACCCCGTCGCAGTCCCGGTCGACCTCCGCGCAGTCCTCGGGGGCGCCGAGGTGGGTGGCGGGGTCGGTGTCGTCGCAGTCGTCGGCGTTGTCTGTCGACCCGACGGGGGCTGAGCAGGCCTCGGTCGCGGCCTCGGGGTCGCCGAAGCCGTCGCCGTCGGCGTCCGCGTAGAAGGTCGTCGGCCCCCCGACGGTCGGGTCCTGGTCGTCGCAGTCCTCCTCGACCTGGACCCCGTCTCCGTCGAGATCCAGGCGCTCGGCGTACTCCTTCTCGGTGATGAAGATGCCGCAGCCGCTCAGCGCGACCGCCACGAGCAGCAGGGGGAGGGGCCGAGGGACGGCAACAGCAGGGGGCAGGGCGGTGCTCACTGGATCGTGAACGCGGTCCCGTGGTAGCAGCCGGTGAAGCTCGCCAGGTTCAGGCCGGTGAAGCCCTCGCTGCCGCCCACCAGCCCCGGGGTGTCGCAGCCGCCGCTGCTGGAGGGCCAGGCGTAGCCGCAGGCGACCATGTAGTTGCCTCGGCCGCTGAGGTCGGTGACCGGCACCCCGGAGGGCACGGTGGCGGAGTGGTTGTTGTAGCCGTTGAGGATGACCTCGTTGAGCACGGTGTTGGGGGCGGTGGTGACGATCCAGTTCACCGGCTCGTAGCTGGACAGCACCAGGGTCATCTCCGTCTCCCGGTCGACGGTGATGGTGGTGGTGCCCGGGGGGTTGCCGTGGCCGCCGTCGGACTCGTAGAGCCCCACGATGTGCAGCTCTGGGGTGTCGGGGCTGGTCTCGGTCCAGGTGTAGAGGGTGCCGGTGCAGGTGCCGACGGAGGTGGTCGGCCCGCCGGAGCAGTTGTCGGTCAGCGAGGCGTCGGTGTCGTCGCAGTCGTCGGGGTTGTCGGCGTAGCCCTCGGGCTGGGTGCAGGACTCGGCGGTGGGGGTCTCGACCCCCCAGCCGTCCAGGTCGGTGTCGGCGTACCAGGTGGAGGCGTCGACGGCCTCCTCGTCGACGTCGCCGTCGCAGTCCTGGTCCTGGCCGTCGCAGATCTCCTCGACGCCGGGGTGCTGGTTGGGGTCGTAGTCGTCGCAGTCGTCGGCGTTGTCGACCGCGCCCTCAGGGGCCTCGCAGGCCTCGACGGGGTTGTCGGGGTCGCCGTAGCCGTCGGCGTCCACGTCGCTCCAGAAGGTCGAGGCGTCGGTGGGGGACTCGTCCACCGTGCCGTCGCAGTCGCCGTCCTGGCCGTCGCACAGCTCGTCGGCGCCGGGCAGGATCGCGGCGTTGGCGTCGTCGCAGTCGCCGCCGTCGGTGAGCCAGCCCTCGCCGGGGGCCTCGCAGGCGGTCACGCCGCTGCCCGCGCCCCAGCCGTCACCGTCCCGATCCTCGTACCAGGTCTGCGCGTCGGGGCAGCCGGTGTCGCCGGGGTCACTCTTGTCGGTGACGAAGGTGGTGTCGTAGGTGGCGCAGCCGACCGCGAGCAGGGCGGCGAGCGGGGTGAGGCGCATGGGGGGCTCCTGTGCGGGGGGTGCAGCATTGTAGCCCCGCGCAGAGGGATTAGATCAGGGGCTCCCCTTGGAGCCGCGCCTTGGATCCCACCCGACACCTCGAGCCCTTCACCGGCCTGGACCTGGGCAACCCCGTCCTCGCGGCGCGCCCGGACGGCGGCGCGGTGGCCGTGGGGCAGGCGCAGGTGGGGATCTGCGACGTGTGGATCCTCGCGCTGCCCGCCTTCACCCCGCTGGCCCGGATCCGGCCTCGGGCCTCGGATCCCTACCTGGACCGGCTCGCCTGGTCCAGCGATGGCGCGCTCCTGGCCATCGGCACGCGGGGCGCGGTCTACGTCTGGGACCCCGCCCGGGGCGAGGAGGTCTGCGCGCTGGAGGGCCTGCGCGCGCCGATCTCCTGGCGCCCGGGGGGGCGGGCGCTGTATGCCTTCGACGCCGACGGCGCGCTGACCCGGGTGGACGTGGGCAGCGGCGCCCGGGAGCGCCTGGGGCCGCTCGCCGCCCCGGTTCACCACGGGGTCGAGTTCTCCTGGCGCCCCGACGGCCGGCGCGTGGCGCTGTGGCGGCGGGGCTACCGCGCGCCGGGCTACGGGGGCACCGCCGAGCTGTGGGACCTCGATCCCCCCGCCCGGGTCGAGGTGCTGGAGGGCGAGTCGTACATCCACTGGGACGCTCGGGGGCGCCGCTGGTCCTGCGCGCCGGATCAGGGGCTCCTGCGGGTCCGCATCCCGGACGGGCCCCTCGCCGAGCTGAGGGAGGCGCCGCTCCCGGAGGGGCCGCAGGACTTCGCCTGGGCCGGCGCGGAGCTGCTGGGGTGGATGCGCCTGCTCGACGAGACCGCGACCCGAATCGACCCGACCACCGGCGCCTCCCTCGGAGCAGTGTTCATCGATGATACCGATGAACACGACGCTTCGGAAGAGGAGGCCGCGTCGATCGCCGAGGTCCAGGTGGTGGGCCGGCGCGCGCTCGTGCTGCGCGGGGGCCCGAGCCGGTTGGAGTGCTGGGACCTCGACGACGCGGTCTGCCTCAGCGCGGTGGGGCCCTCGGTGACCCTGGAGGCCGCTCGCCTCACCCCCTCGGGGGCGCTCCTGGTCACCTCGGTCTTCGCGGACCCCCCCCGGGTCGAGGTCCTCGACGCCACCACCCTGCGCCCCCGGGGCCGCTGGACTGGCTGGCCCCCCTGGGCCACCCCGCCGGGCCACGCTCGCTTCGCCTTCCAGGGGCCGGACGGGGACATCCTCGTCACCCGCCTGGGCCACGACGCCGCGCCCCTGGCCCTGGTCGGCCACGTCGGTGACGTCTTCGACCTGGACTGGTCCGCCGACGGACGGCACCTGGTTTCCACCGGCATCGACGGCACCCTGCGGGTCTGGGACGTGGACACCCGCCGCGAGGTGCTGCGCGACCAGTCCACCGACTGGCTGGGCTCCTGGGCGGGGGTGCCCGGGGGCTGCTGGTCGCCCGACGGGCGCACCCTGGCCTGGCACACCACCGACGACACGCCCCAGGACGCCCGCCTGTGGGACCGGGACCGCGACCGGGTCCGCCCCCTGCACGACGCCGAGCAGGTGCTGGCCTGGATCGACGACGACCGGCTGCTGGCGCTGGGGGAGGGGCTCGCGATCTGGGACCGGCTCAGCGGCGCGCCGGTGCTGTGGTGCCCCCTGCCCAGCGCCGGGCCGCTGGCCGTTCGCCCGGACATGCTCGCCCTGCGCCACGACGACGCGCTGTCCCTGTGGCGCTATGAGCACGCCGAGCCCCTCGTCACGCTGCTCCAGGGCCTCGCGGCCCACCAGGGCCTGGGGTGGACCTCCCGGGGCGCGCTCCTCGTGCACACCTTCGGCGACCGCCTGCGCCTGGTGGCCCCCGACGGCCGCATCCTGCTCGACCTGGAGGGGGCCCGGGCAGTGGACGAGGACACCACCACCGGCACCCTGGTGGTCTCCGACGGCATCGACCTGCGCCTGTTCGACGCCCAGGGCGCCCCGGTCGGGCACCTCCGGGGGTCGACGGGGCACCGGGTCCGGCACGTCCAGGTCGCCGAGGGCGGCGGGTGGATCTGCACCCACGGGACGCGCTCGGCGGCGGTGTGGCACGTCGCGCGCGGCCTGCAGCGGGTGGAGCACCCCGGCCAGGAGGGCGTGCTGGCCCAGGAGGGCGATCGGGTGCTCCGCTGGGACGGCGCCGAACCGCTCTACGAGGTCACCTGGCGCGGCGGCTTCGGGCGCTATGCGTCCTCGGGCCGGAAGCTGAACGGGTAGCGCACCACCACGGGCGCCTCCAGGGGGGTCGGGAACTTCATCCACCGGAGCTGGTCGAGCACGCAGGCCTCCACGCTGGGGGCGCGCAGGGTGGAGCGGCTCAAGGAGAGGTCGTCCGGCAGGCCGTCCCCGCCGGGGGCCAGCGCGAACTGCACCACCACCTCGCCCTCCAGGGTCGGCTCCAGGCGCAGGGCGCGGCGGTAGCAGGCCTCGACGCTGTTGAGGTCGCGCTTGATGCGCTGGTCGATGAGGGCGCGGAGCTGGCGGGCGTCGAGGTCCTCGGCGCGGTCGCCGAAGGGGTCCTCCCCGCCCAGCAGGCCGGGGCCGGTCGCGCCCTCGGCGCTGGCGTTCGGCGCGAGCGTCGCCAGCGCAGGCGTCCTCTGCACCGCGGGTGCGCGCTGGACGACGCCGCCGATGCCGATGGAGGGGCCCTCGGCCAGGGCGGCTGGTGGCAGCTCCTCCCGCTGCCCGGGGGCGCCGAAGCCGCCCATCACGCCCCCTCCGCCCATGCCGTTGCCCCACAGCCCTGGCCCGCAGCCGAACCACTCCAGCCGCCCGGCGACGAGCTGCTGGTAGGGCTCGATGCAGCTCGCCCCTTCCGACGCGCCCATGCCCCCCAGGCCCCAGCCAGCGGAGGCGAAGCGCGGGGGCTCGTCGTCGCAGGGGCAGGGCGCGGAGGCCACCTGCACCAGCCCGAGCCCCTCCTCGGGCAGCCCGTAGGCCAGAGCGATGCGGCGCCGGGCGTCGGGGTCGTCGAGGGCGTGCATCTGCCGAGAGGCCCACAGCGCCGGGATCGCGGGGCTGTCGACCTCCACGACGTCGATGGACAGGCGCTCCCGGACACCGTCGCGCACGACGACCGCCTCCCCCGGGCCCGACGGCGCGCCGTTCACCTCGGCGATCATGCGCCAGGGCACCCCGTCGCCCCCCCTCCAGCTCGACGCCACCGCCTCCAGCCCGGGGAAGGAGACCCCGCGGACCACGGCGTCGCCGGGCAGCTCCAGGGCGAGCACCCCCTCATCGCTCAGCCAGGCCAGCGGGACCGAGGGCCAGCGCAGCGTCAGCGGCGCGTCGGGCTCGGGGGTGAGGGTGGTCCAGTCGGACACGCCGGGGTGGCGCACGGCCACCTCGGTCACCGGCGGCGCAGGGCTCTGCCAGGGGGCGACGGGCTCGACGGGGGCCTCGATGGGCAGGGAGAGGGTCCACTCCTCGCCGCTCCAGCCCGCCGGGACCAGGGCCTCGACCTCGGCGACCAGCACCGAGCCGGGGCAGACGCCGTCCACGGCCAGGGCCACCGACGCCCCGGGGGGCCGCACCCAGGGCGTGCCCTCGGGGCGAGGGGGCAGCGTGCCGATGCGGGCGTCGATGACCCGGTCGTCGGCGTACAGGGTGACCTCGGTGGCCGCCGAGCCCAGGGGCAGGGCCAGGGCGTAGAGGCCCGCCACGGTCTCGTCGAAGGGGTTCTCGAAGACCTGGGTGATGTGCACGGCGGCCACGCCGCTGTGCAGCTCGACCTCGAAGCGTTGGGACACCATCGGCAGGGAGGTGGCGCCGGCCACGCGCAGCTCGCCGCCGGTGACCGGGGCGTCCAGGGGGCTGGCCGGGGCGTAGGCGGGGGCCTGTGCCAGGGCGGCGGGCAGCAGGGTGAGCAGGGTCATGGCGCCTCCGGTCGGGGCCTCTGTCTGACCCCGCCGTCGGCGCGCCGGTTCCCGCGCTACTTCTTCTTGCCGGCGGTCATCACCATCTTCTCGATGAGGGCGCGGCGCATGCCGGTCAGGCGGGTCAGGCGGTCCAGGCGCTCCTCGTTGTAGGCGAGGTTGATGATGGCCAGGTCCAGGTCGAGGATCTTCGTGTAGCTGGCGATGTGGGCGGCGGCGGTCTCCTTGTCCTCGAAGGCGGCCAGGATGGCGCGGGTGCCCTCGGTCCGCATGACGTCCATGACCGCCTCGACCCAGTGCGGTGAGAGGCCCACCCGGACGTGGGCCTGGCCGATGCGGAGCTGGCGCTCGAACCAGGGCTCCCCGTACTCACCGGCGAAGAGGGCCATCATCCACACCCCGTGGGTGCCCTTGAGGCGCTCCACCTGCCCCTCCAGCAGCGCCGCGGTCTCCGGGAAGCGCCCCAGGTCGCCGTAGAAGCGGTCGGTGATGCCAGGGCCGGCCTGCTCGAACAGGGGCCCGAGGGTCCGGAGGCGGGCGGCGTCCGCGTCGTCGAAGGCCAGGAACTGCTTGAGCTGGTGGAAGGTCTCGAGGGGGGTCGCCATCGTGGCTTCTCCTTGGACAAAGGCTGTTGTGGGAGATGCTACGCCCTGTCGGCCCTCGGGCCGCTACGGTGTCCGTCGAAAGCTGATCGGGAGCAGGATCTGCGGGCGCTCAGCCGTGCCAGGCCATGCGGAGACCCACGTTGGGGGCTTTGGGGGCACGCCACGGGTCCTTCGCCCCGGTCGGGACGGAGCCCAGCGCCATGCGGAAGCTCACGGTGCAGGCCTCCGCGCAGTCGGCCCAGGAGCCTCCACGCAGCACGTACTGCGCCTCGGGGTGCTCCACCCGACACAGCGGCGCGCGCTCGGGGCTCTCGGCGTAGAACCCGGCGTCGTAGTGGTCCAGGCACCACTCCCACACCCCGCCGGACATGGCGTAGAGGCCGTAGTCGTTCGGCGGCAGGCTGCGGGAGGGCTGGATGACCCAGCGCCCGAAGGCGTCGAAGTCGCAGCGCTCAGGCGTGGGTGGCGCGTCGCCCCAGGGGTACGGCTGGTCGACGTGCCCGCCCCGGGCGGCCCGCTCCCACTCGGCCTCGGTGGGCAGATCGAACCCGGGGCCCATCGCCTCCGCCAGCTCGCGGGCCTGGTGCCAGGTCACCGCGACCATGGGCTTGCCGCCGTAGCGCCAGGCCGAGTCGTCCTCGCGGGGGACCTCCCCGAACAGCTCCCGGGAGGTGACGGTCTGGTCGCCCTTCTGCCAGAGCTGCTCGGGGACGTGGGCGTGCCAGTTCCGCGCCCGGCGGGTTCTGTCCTCGCAGTACTGGAGGCGGATCTTGTTGGTGTTCCAGATCTCGAAGGGGACCTTCTCACCCTCTGCCACCTCGGGCACGCTGCGGGGAGGCGGCGACCAGCTGATCACCCGGCAGAAGTCCGCCCAGCTCACCGGGGTCTCCGTGAGCCAGAAGCCCTCCAGGGTCACCGCGTGGACCGGACGCTCGTCGGGCTGGCCGTTGACGCTGCCCATGCGGAAGGTCCCGGCGGGGATGTAGCGGAAGCGCAGGCCGTGCTGCTCCACGGCGAGCTGGTCCAGCATCGCCATCAGGCGCAGGCCCGCGGCGGTGTCCCCGGCCCGCCACAGGGCGTCGAGTCGATCGGCCTCGGCGCGGAGCCTATCCATGACACAGCTCCAGGGTGCGGTCCGGGGCCTCGCCCACCCCCGCGCGCCAGGCGGCCTCCCAGGGGTCCCGGGCATGCACCGAGCCGGCCAGGGCCTGGGAGCGCGCCCGACAGCCGCCCTGAAAGTCCTCCCCGGCGGTGTCCCGCAGCCGGGCGAAGCTCCAACCGGCATCCCACAGCTCCCGGAAGGGGCGCTCGCGCACGCTGCCGGCCTCGAAGTCGGGGCCCAGGAAGGAGCAGGGGTTGACCTGCCCCTGCACCGAGATGGAGCAGACCGTGTTGGCCGCCCCGCAGCCGTCGTTGTCGTGGACCTTGCCCGCGGTGACCGCGCGGGCCTGGGGGCTGAAGGGGTCCAGGGGGCGCACGTCGGCGTGGGCGATGCGCCTCAGGGCCTCGGTGTAGTCGACGAAGTCGGGCATCAGGTCGGGGCGCTCCAGGGCAGCCCCGGTGGGGTAGAGGGGCCGGAACACGGCGGTGTGGGCGCCCACCGCGTCGGCCAGCTCCACGCAGCGCTCGATCTCGTGGAGGTTGTGGCGGGTCAGGGTGAAGGCGAGGGTGAACCGGGCGTGCTCGCGCAGCACCTGCAGCCGGCGGAGCACCGCGTCGAAGGTCCCCGCCCCGCGCAGGGCGTCGTTGGTCTCGGCGGTCGCGCCGTCCAGGCTGACGTTGAGCCAGATGAGGGGCCGCTCGGCCAGGGCCCGCGCCATGGACTCGGTGAGCAGCAGGCCGTTGGTGGTCAGGCAGGGGTGCAGCCCGGCGTCGGTGGCGGCGTCCAGGATGTCGAGCAGGTCGCGGCGCAGCAGGGGCTCCCCGCCGGTCAGGCCCAGCCGGAACGCCCCCACCGCGGCGAGCTGGCCGAACAGGTCGCGCAGCTCGTCCAGGGTGAGCGGGTCGCGGTGCCGGGGCAGGGGCGCGGCGAAGCAGTGCCCGCAGGACAGGTTGCAGGCCCCGACGATCTCCAGGTGTACGGCCAGCGGGCCCAGGAGGTGGTCCTCGGGGGGCTCGGCGTCGAGGGCCGCGGCGGGCAGGCGGTCGTCGGGGCTCAGCAGGTGCTGCTCGGCCAGCCCGACGACCAGGCCCAGGGCGGCGTCAGGGTCGGGGTGGGCGTCGATCACCTCCCCGGCGGGTCGGTCGATGAGCGCGCGCAGGACCGCCGCGGCTTCGTGGTCGAAGGGCAGGTAGCGGGAGCTGGTCCGATCGAACAGCAGCGCGCCGAAGTGCTGCGGGATCCACACCAGGGGCTTCACGAGAGGCCCTCGGTCCCGACGTGGAACGCCCGGCGCACCCACAGCGCCTGGGGCTGCCCCTCGATGGTGAGCCGTCGGGCGCCCTTCTCCTGGAGCCACCTCTGCGCCCAGCCGTGCTTGGGGTCGGGGGCCGGGGGCGCCCCCTGGCCGATCATGGGGGTCCAGCCGCTGTCGTCGAACCCGGGCTTCATCCAGCGGGCGTCGGCGGGCTCGTCCACGCTGCAGCGCCAGGAGCCGTCGGGCTCGGAGCGCAGCCGGTTGTGGGCGTCCTCGCGGCGAGGCAGGTTGATCGAGGCGTAGAGCGCCCAGTCCTGGGGCAGCCCGGACAGGATGAGCCCCAGCACGTGGGGCCCGGGGGCCAGGTCGGCGCGGGTGAACTCGGGCTTCTCCCCGTCCACGAAGAGGGTGTGCTGCCCGGTCACGTAGACGGAGAAGTCCACCCGCTGCGGCTGCCCGGTGCGGGACCAGCGCAGCACCACGCCCCCACAGCCGGCCGGGACCTCACAGGAGCCGAAGTGCTCGAGGATCAACCCCTCGGCGCTGGCCTTCTTCAGTCGATTGAGCTTGAGGTCGGACATCGCGGCCACGGTACCGCAGTTGTGCGGTAGCGTCATCCTGGAACCCTCCGCCGCCGCTGGTGTCCGTCGAGCCATGCTCCTCCTCGCCCTCGCGCTGTCCTGCGCTCCTGTCCCCGATGCCCTCGCGGCCGACACCCCGGCCGGCTTCACCCGCGTCGAGGTCGGCCCCTTCGTGATCCTGGGGGACGAGCCCCCGGCCACCGTGCGCGATCGCGCGCAGTCCCTGGTGGTCTGGTCCCGCGACCGGCTGCGGGCGGAGTACGGCTGGGCGGATCCCCCCGGCCCGGTGAACGTCTGGCTGTTCCGCAACGCGAGCAGCTACAACCGCAACGTCGCGGCCATGCTCACCGACTACCCGGACACGCCCTACGGCTTCGCCAACGACGAGGGCCTGTTCATGAACATCTCGACCGGGGGCGGCACCCTGGTCCACGAGCTGGTCCACCCCTACATCTTCCACAACATCCCGGGGGCCGGGCCCTGGTTCAACGAAGGCCTGGCGTCGCTGTACGAGGCCTGCGCGGACGAGGACGGGCGCATCGTGGGGCTGGTGAACTGGCGGCTGCCGGAGCTTCAGGGCTCCCTCAAGGCCGGGACCACGCCCTCGTTCCGGGACCTCGCCGCGATGGACCCGCCGACCTTCTACGGGCCGGGCAGCGGCGTGTCCTACGGCGAGGCCCGCTACCTGTTCTACTGGCTGCAGGAGAAGGGCCTGCTCCAGCAGCTCGTGGCGGCCTACACCGCGCGGGGCGAGGACGACCCGGAGGGCTACGCCGCGCTGCTCAAGACGCTGGGGGTCGAGGACGAGGCGGAGGTGCGGGCCGAGTGGGAGACCTTCGTGCTGGGGCTCCGACCCCGTTGAGGATAGGGGAGGGGCCATGAAGCTCTCCGGCTCCCTGGCCCTGGTCACCGGCGCCTCCAGCGGCATCGGCGCGGCCACCGCACGCGCCCTCGCCGCGAAGGGGGCCCGGGTCGCGCTCGTCGCCCGCACCCGCGCCGCGCTGGAGGAGGTCGCCGCCTCCATCCGCGCCGCCGGGGGCGAGGCCCACGTCTTCCCCGCCGACGTGGGGGACCCCGACGCGGTCGCCGCGATGGCCGCGCAGGTCACCGCCGATCTCGGCGTGCCCGACCTCCTGGTCAACAACGCGGGCGTGGGCCGCTGGCTCTCGGTCGAGGAGACCGACCCCGACGAGGCCGTGGCCATGATGCGGGTGCCTTACTTCGCGGCCTTCTTCGTCACCCGGGCCTTCATCGAGGGCATGGTCGCCCGGGGCTCCGGGCGGGTGGTGAACGTCAACTCCCCGGCCGGCTTCACCCCGATCCCCGGCGCTGCGGGCTATTCGGCGGCCCGCGCGGCGCTGCGGACGTTCTCCCGCTGCCTGGACGCCGAGCTGCGCGGCTCCGGCGTGGGGGTGACCCACTTCACCCCGGGCAAGGTCTCCACGCCCTACTTTTCGAACAACCCGGGGGCCGAGGAGCGCATCCCCGGCATCGCGGCCATCATCCCGACGCTCTCCCCCGACGAGGTCGCCGCGCGCCTGATCGCCGCGGTGGACGCCGACCGGCGGCACGCCACGGTGCCCTGGATGGCGGCGGCGATCGAGGCGCTCAACAGCGTCGCTCCCTGGCTCGTGTCGGCCCTGGTGCGGTCCTCTTCCTGGCGCAGGCCCTGACACCGGACACTCTCCCGGCCGATCCTGGCTTATGTTGGAGAGCAGGCGGTGGCGGGGGACGCCCGCACCGGCTATGCCCGTCCAGCCAAAGATGGAGGAACCCATGAAGCGATTGACTTTTGCCCTGCTGCTCGCAGGCTGTACAGCCGACAAGGACGTCACGGACAGCGCCGTGGACAGCAACCCGATCGTCGATGAGGACGGAGACGGCGTCAGCGCCGAGGAAGACTGCGACGACAACGACGCCAGCGTCTACCCCGGCGCGACCGAGGTCTGCGACGCGGTCGACAACAACTGCGACGGCGCGGTCGACGAGGGCGTCACCACCACCTGGTACAGCGACAACGACGCCGACGGCTTCGGCGCCGACGAGACCGCCCAGGAGGCCTGCGAGGCGCCCCCCGGGACCGTAGGCGTGGGTGGTGACTGCGACGACGACGACGCGGCGTTCTACCCCAACGCCCCCGAGACCGACTGCACCGACCCGAACGACTACAACTGCGACGGCTCGGTGGGCTACGCCGACAACGACGGCGACGGCTGGCCGGCCTGCGAGGAGTGCGACGACGGCGACGCCGCCATCAACCCCGACGCCCTGGAGGTCTGCGACGACGTCGACAACGACTGCGACGGCGACATCGACGACGACGACGACGGCGTGGACACCTCCACCGGGGCCCTGTTCTACGCGGACGTCGACGGCGACGGCTACGGCGACCCCTCCGACGTCATCGAGGCCTGCGACGCCCCGTCCGGCTACGTGTCCGACAACACCGACTGCGACGACGGCGACGCGGCCATCAACCCGTCGGCCACCGAGATCTGCGACGGCATCGACAACGACTGCGACGGCGACGTCGACGACGACGACGCCAGCGTGGACACCTCCACCGGCAGCACCTGGTACCTCGACAGCGACAGCGACGGCTACGGCGACGCCGACGCCACCCTGGACGCCTGCGACCAGCCCTCGGGCTACGTGGCCGACAACAACGACTGCGACGACGGCGCCAACGCGGTCAACCCCGGCGCGACCGAGTACTGCGACAGCATCGACAACAACTGCGACGGCACGGTGGACGAGGACTCCGCCGCCGACGCCAGCACCTGGTACGCGGACGCCGACAGCGACACCTACGGCGACCCGTCCAGCTCCGACGTCGCCTGCGACCAGCCCTCCGGCTACGTCAGCGACAACACCGACTGCGACGACAGCGACGGCGCCATCAACCCGGCGGCCACCGAGGTCTGCGACGGCGACGACAACGACTGCGACGGCCTGACCGACGACGACAGCGCCGCCGACGTCTCCACCTGGTACGCGGACACCGACAGCGACACCTACGGCGACGCTTCGGTGAGCGACGTGGATTGCTACCAGCCCAGCGGGTACGTCGCCGACGCCACGGACTGCGACGACAGCAACGCCAACGCCAACCCGGGCGAGACCGAGTACTGCGACGGCTTCGACAACGACTGCGACGGCCTGACCGACGACGACGGCGCCGCAGACGTCCTGGACTGGTACGAGGACGCCGACGGCGACACCTACGGCAACCCCTCGGTGAGCGACGTGGACTGCTACCAGCCCAGCGGGTACGTCGCCGACGACACCGACTGCGACGACGCCGAGGCCACCACCAACCCGGGCGCCTCCGAGATCTGCGACCTCATCGACAACGACTGCGACGGCGTCGTGGACAACAGCCTGTCCACCTACGGCGGCGGCGCGGACTGCCCCGGGTCCAGCTGCGACGACATCCTGAGCGTGCTGGGCAGCGCCAGCGACGGCGCCTACTACATCGACCCCGACACCACCGGCGCCTTCGAGGTCTACTGCGACATGAGCTACGACGGCGGCGGCTGGACCCTGCTGTTCACCCACACCGCCGACGACGCGACCTACGGCAGCGGCTGGGATGGCTGGTGGGGCGACGGCATGACCACGGTGGTCAACACGACCACTACCAACGGCAAGTCCGAGGCGTACGACACCGTGGACTTCCAGGAGATCATGCTGACCGCCACCGAGCCCGACGCCAGCCGGCTCACCTCGAACACCGGCTCGGTCCACAACGACATGCACGAGCTGGTGGGCACCGAGCCCACGACCTGCTCGGGCCTGACCTCCCAGGGCCGCTACCACTACTCGGCCACCATCGTCAGCGGCTCGTACTTCCCGGTCGCCACGCTGGACATCGTCCAGTGCGACAGCGACGGCGACAGCCTGGAGACCACCTCCGGCGGCCACTATGACCTGGCCATCTTCGACTCGTTCAACGGCCACGGCGACCACAACTACGCCAACGGCGACATCGGCTCGGAGTTCCGGGTGGGTGGCTACACCGGCACCTCGACGGCGAGCAGCTCCAACCGCGTCAGCGTCTGGGTGCGTTAGTCCCCGACCCCCCGCCACCACGCTTCGGTGGCGGGGTCGGTCAAGGGCTCGATCGGCTGGCCGAGGATCGGGGTGAGCGCAGGCAGCCCCGCCGCCTCGGCGGCCTTCGTCAGCCGCTCGGCGGGCTCGTCCCAGGCGTGGTTGGCGAGCTGCCAGGTGGACCAGTGCACCGGCAGCACCCGCCGGGCCCGAACGTCCAGGCCCGCCTCCACCGCGCCCTCGGGGCCCAGGTGGACGGCAGGCCAGGCGACGTTGTAGGCCCCGCACTCGATCATCGCGAGGTCGAAGGGCCCCAGGCGTGCGCCGATCTCGGCGAAGGCCTCGGTCGGTCCGGTGTCTCCGCTGAACCACACCCGATGGCTTGAGCCCAGGATCGCCCAGGAGGCCCACAGGGTCCGCTTCGTGTCGACGAGGGCGCGGCCCGAGAAGTGCGCGGCGGGGGTGGCCACCAGGGTGAGCCCGCCGGGGAGGCGCGTCTCCTCCCACCAGTCCAGCTCGGTGATGCGCTCGGGGGCCACCCCCCAGGCCTCCAGGTGCGCGCCGACCCCCAGCGGCGCCACGAAGGGCACCTCGGTCTGCGCGAGCCGGCGGATGGTCGGGGCGTCGAGGTGGTCGTAGTGGTCGTGGGACAGCACGACGACGTCGATCGGCGGCAGCGCCTCCAGCGGCAGCGGCGGCGGGTGGAAGCGCTTGACCCCCACGACGGTGGAGGGGGAGGGGCGCTCGCCCCAGACCGGATCGGTGAGCACCCGCAGCCCGTCGATCTCGACGAGCAGGGTGGAGTGACCCAGCCAGGTCACCCGCAGGCCGGTGTCCGGGGGGGTGTCATAGGTCCGGGGCGCGGGCGCCATCGGCAGCGGGCCCGGCGGGGTGCGCTGCTGGCCGCCGGACCAGGTCTCCTGGAGGAAGCCCATCCAGGCCGAGGCGGGCATCAGCACCTCGGGCACGTCATTCACGAACTGCCCGTCCGACCAGCGTGGGGAGGCCTCCATGCGGGCCAGCCGATCGCCCTCGGGCCGCGCGCCGAAGTTGGAGAGGCCCTCGCTGGTGGCGTAGAGCAGCCCGAAGCCGAGCACCCCGGCGATGAGCGTGGCCCGTATCAGTCGGGAGAGCAGGCGACGGAGGCGCATCGTGTTCCTCTGGAATGATCATTACCGTAATCGGTGCCGTGGCCGATGGCGAGGGTGATCCATTCTGGCGCGGTGTTCCATTCTTCCTTGAGAACTGCTCCGAAATGGATCGCTGCCTCGCCCAGAGGGCCTCCAGGGCAGGCACGGCCCTTGCTCTACCGAGGGTACCCACCAAGGAGAGCCCCATGCATGAGCGCCGCGAGCGCGAGCTTGTCCTCGCGCCCAATGAGTACGCCTACGTCCTGGACACCACCAAGGGCCACATCAACTGCTACGTCGGTCCGAACAAGACCAGCCTCGCCCAGACCGACCAGCCGGTCATCTTCAACGCCGAGACCCGCCGCTTCGAGCACGTCGAGCTGTCCTTCGCCGTGCAGCTCTTCGCCACCGCGCCGGCCAACGGCTACCTCGTGCTGATGAACCCGGCGGCGGACAACGTCCACCCCAAGCTGGGCATCGCCAACTCGCTGATCGACCTCCAGATCGGCCGCAAGATCATCGTGCCCGGCCCCGCCAGCTTCCCGCTCTGGCCTGGACAGACCGCCCAGGTCATCCCGGGGCACCGGCTGCGCTCGAACGAGTACCTCTACGTGCAGGTCTACGACGCCGATGAGGCCGCCCGCCACTGGAAGACCGCCCTGGGCCTGGACGGCGAGGCCGCCGAGGCCCCCGCCGGCGAGCAGCCCCGCACCTTCGTGGTCGGCGAGAAGCACCTCATCAAGGGCACCGACGTCAAGTTCTACATCCCGCCCTCCGGGGTCGAGGTCATCCCCGACGGCGACGGCCGCTACGTGCGCCGCGCGGTCACCCTCCAGCGGCTGCAGTACTGCGTGCTCGTGGGTGAGGACGGCCGCAAGGAGACCATCCGGGGCGAGGCCGTGGTGTTCCCGGGCCCCAACCAGGTCGTGCTGGAGCGCGACGGCCGCAGCGCCTTCCCCGCCTTCGAGCTGTCCGACACCACCGGCCTGCACATCAAGGTGGTCGCCCCCTACGCGGACGCGGACGGCGCCGAGCGCCGCGAGGGCGAGGAGCTGTTCATCACCGGCGACGGGGTCGTCTACTTCCCCCGCCAGGAGCACGCCATCGTGCCCCACGCCGGCGGCGAGCTGCACCGCGCGGTCGCCATCCCCAAGGGGGAGGGCTGCTACGTGCTGGACCGGGCCACCGGGGAGCGCAGCCTGGTGCGCGGCCCGCGCATGTTCCTCCCCGACCCCCGGCGCCAGGTCATCGTGCAGCGGGTGCTGTCCGACCGCGAGGTCCACAACTTCTACCCCGGGAACCACGACGCCCTGACCTGGAACCGCCAGCTCCGCCTGCAGCGCGGCGTCGTGGGGGTGCCTGCCCAGCTCCACCGAAACCACATGCAGCTCGAGCGCTTCGCCGGGGCGGTGCGGGTGGACGTGTGGTCAGGCTACGCGGTCGAGGTGGTCGACAAGAGCGGCAACCGCCGGGTGGTCACCGGCCCGACCTCCATCCTGCTGGCCTACGACGAGACCCTCCAGCACCTGCGCCTGTCCACCGGCCGGCCGAAGTCCAGCGAAAACCTGCTGGAGACGGTGTTCCTGAAGGTCGCCGGCAACAAGGTCTCCGACTGCGTCGACTTCATGACCCGCGACCTCGTGCGCGCCCGGCTGACCCTGCACTACCGGGTCAACTTCGAGGGCGACGAGCCCGGCCGCTGGTTCGCGGTCGACGACTACATCAAGCTCCTGTGCGAGCACGCCCGCTCGATGATCAAGGCCCGCCTGCGCCAGCTCTCCATCCGGGAGGTGCAGGCCGACATCACGCCGCAGGTGCGCGACCTGCTGCTGGGCGCGAAGCCCGAGGAGGGCCCCCGCCCCGGCCGCAGCTTCGCCGAGAACAGCATGCGGGTGTACGACGTCGAGGTGCTGGAGCTGGAGATCACCGACCGCGATGTCGCCGAGCTGCTCACCACCGCCCAGGCCGAGGCCATCGAGCAGGCCGTGGAGGTCGCCGCCCGGGAGACCCAGATGGCCCGGGAGCTGCGGGTCGAGGAGATCGAGCGCGCGGTCGCCCAGGAGAAGCACCAGACCGAGCTGCTGCGCCTGCAGCTCGCCGCCGAGCGGGCCGAGCGCCAGCAGCTCGAGGCCGAGGCCAACAAGGTCCGCCGCGCGAAGCTCGACGAGCTGGACGCCACGCTGCGCCGGGCCGCGACCGCCCTGGAGGTCGAGCTGCGCGCCCGCAAGCTGGAGGCCGACGCCGCGGAGACCCAGGTCGAGCTGACCCGCCGCCGGGCCCTGCAGGAGATGGAGCTGCGCACCCTGGAGGCGCGGGTGGACGGCGCGGTGAAGACCGCCAACGCCTTCGACCCCAAGCTGGCCTACGCGGTCCAGCGCCTGGGCGACCAGGAGCTGCTCACCAAGCTGGCCGCCAACTTCGGCGAGCTGGCGGCGGTCGAGGGCCGCGGCCTGCTGGAGACGGCGCGCCGCTACCTCGACTTCATGCCGGCCGGCGTGGTGCCGACGCTGCGGGCGGAGACGCCGGAGGCGAAGTAGGCCGGCTCAGTACGAGCAGACCACGAGGCTGGTGCCGGTGACGCCGAACTCGCCGGAGGTGCCCTGCACCATGGGGAGCACGATGAAGTCGTTGCTCCCCGCCTTGAGGCGCGCCATCATCCAGACCTCCACCTGCTCCTCCACGGTGGGCCGGTTGAAGGCGGCCGCGAAGGCGCCAGTCTGCGGGTTGATGCAGTCGACCCGCGCGTCGATGGCGGCGGCCTCGGCCTGGGCACGTCGGCGGGCCTCGAACTCAACGCGGGCCTCAGCGCCGGCGCGGGCCTCGTCCTCGGAGAGCTGGGCGAGGGCCTCGGTGAACGGCGCGCAGGTCGCGTCGGAGGCCTCGTGCTTGGGCTTTGGGCCCTCCATCGCGTCGACCAGCGCAGCGGGGACGCCGAGCTTGAGCAGGCAGGCCTTCTCTTCGGCGGTGCCGGCGGTCTGCTCCGCGATCTTGCCCAGCGTGGACTCCGGCAGGCTCCGGTGGCTGGCGAGGAGGAGGTCGATGGGCTCGTAGGTGGCCGCCGAGGCGGCAGAGAGGGACACCAGCAGCGCGAAGGTCATGTGCACTCCTTGGGGGCATGGTGGGAATCCTCGCCGGATCCCCCAAACACGACGCCGAGGTTATGATCCCATCATGGGAAAGACTGCGCTGAAGCGGGCCACCTACGACACGCTGCTGGAGGTCCCGGAGCATCTGGTGGCGGAGCTGATCGCCGGGGAGCTGTACACCAGCCCGCGGCCTGCGCCGCGTCATGGTCTGGCGTCTTCACGTCTGGGTGCCCGTCTCGGTGGGCCCTTCGACTTCGGGGACGGCGGCCCCGGGGGGTGGTGGGTCCTCGACGAGCCGGAGCTGCATCTGGGCGATCCGGCTCCGCGTAGCGTGGTGCTTGTTCCGGACATCGCGGCGTGGCGCAAGGAGCGCATGCCCGAGCTGCCCGACAGTGCGGCGTTCACGCTGCCCCCGGACTGGATCTGCGAGGTGCTCTCCCCGTCCACCGCGCCTCTGGACCGGGCCCGCAAGCTGCCGATCTATGGGCAGGCCGGGGTGCGCTGGGCCTGGTTGGTCGACCCCATCGCCCGCACGCTCGAGGTCTTCCGCCACACCGAGCAGGGATGGCTGCTGCTGGGCGTCCACATCGGCGACGCCGAGGTCCGCGCCGAGCCCTTCGACGCCGTCGTCCTGCCTCTCGGCAGCCTCTGGGCCTGACCCCCTTCAGTCTCCCAGGGAGATGGTGTCCGGCTGCGAGCCCCTCAGCGGGAGCTCGGCCAGCCGCGCGGCGATCTCGGCGGGGCTGGGCGGGGACAGCGCAGCCTCGCGCTTTGCCTCAATCGGGCGGACGAAAGGGCGGCCGTAGACCGCCTCCTCGAGGGCCTTGACCGCCTCGGCCCGCCCGTCCCGCTGTTGCATGCGCTCCCCGAAGATCCGCGCGCGGGTCTTCATCGCGTCGTCGTCGACGAGCTGCCGGATGGCCGCGGAGAGGTTCTTCGAGTTCAACAGGCGTCGGCGGATGGGGCGCGGGCCCAGGCCCACCCGCTGGACGTGCTTGCCCCAGTAGAACTGGTCGAGGAGGTGGGGCACGATGAGCTGGGGGCGCCCCGCCAGCGCGGCGGTCGCGGTCGTGCCGGAGCTGCCGTGGTGGATGACGCCGGACAGCCGTGGAAACAGCACGGCGTGCGGCAGCGGCCCCACCGCCAGGCAGCTCGACGGGAGGCTGCCCTGGGCCAGCCCGGCCCAGCCGTGGGCGATGAGGGCCCGCGCCCCCGCCTGCTCGACGGCCTGGACCAGCAGGTCGGTGGTCTGCTCGGCCCGGTGGTCGGTGGTGCTGCCAAAGCCGATGTAGACCGGCGGGGAGCCGGCCTCGATGAAGGCGTCGACGTCGTCGGGCAGCGGGCCGGACTGGGGGAGGTGCAGGAAGCCGGTCACCCGCAGGTCGGGGTCGTGGTCGTAGGGGGTGGGCGCGAGGTCCGGGTTGACCGCCAGGATCACGCTGCCGCGCGGGGTGACCTGGTTGGTGATGCGCCACACCGGGTCCAGGTCCAGCAACTCGCGGCGCACGCGGTTCAGGGCCGGGGCCGCGCCGGCCAGCAGCACGAGGTCCATCAGCTGCCAGCTCAGCAGGTTCGCCCAGCCCGGCAGCCGCTGGAAGGGCACGACGTAGGGCGCGTGCAGCCGGGAGGGCACGATCTGGGCGCAGTACGCGATGTAGCGGTAGGGCTTGCCGAAGGCCTCGGCCACCGAGGCGGCGGCGTGCAGCACCCCACCGCCCACGAAGATATCGGCCCACTCCCCGTGGCGCTTCATCTCCTGGACGTGCAGACGGACCTGGGCGTTCACCTCCTGGCTCATCGACAGGAACGTGGCCAGGGGGCGGTCCTGCACGAACTCGGCGTGGTTGCGGAACCAGTCGTGGATGTCCAGGCCCAGGGGGTCGAAGCGCAGGCCGTGCTCCTCGGCGAAGGCCTTGCCGTTCGGCGAGCCGAGCATGCGGACCTCGTGGCCGGCGTCGACCAGGGCCGTCCCCAGCGCGACCATCGGGGCGATGTCACCGTGGGAACCGATGGGGATGAGGAGGGCTCGCACCGTCTGCGCTACCGGATGTAGATCACGTAGCGCCAGCCAGAGGTCTGGATGGCGCTTGTGTTCCCGGCGTTGCAGCAGGAGTTCAGGTCATACCAGTTCGCCCAGTTCCCATAGCTGGAGTTGTTGCGGTCGTAGCCCCACAGGATGATCTGCCCGCTGAAGCCCATACCGACGTGAGGATAGGTGGGCTGATTGCCCGTGTAGATGGTGCGGTTGTTGCCCGTGGGCAGGATGTCCATCGAGGCGATCGCGACGTTCGCCCCGCAGTAGCCGTCGAGGTAGCACTCGCCGCTGAGCCCGCTGGCGTCGGTGTAGGTGCCGTAGCGGCTGACGTCGTCGGTGCTGGAGGCGGCCCAGCCGTAGACCACCTCCGTGTACTGGCTCAGGTCCAGGTTCGAGGTGTAGATCGAGGCCGAGGTGTCCGTGGGCAGCACCGGGCTGTTCATGTCGGCGTTGTTGATCAGCGCGGCGTGGAAGTTGGCGGCGTCCGTCGTGGAGGAGCCGCCCGGGTCCATGTAGTTGAACACCGAGGTCCAGCCGCCGCCGTTGAAGGTCATCTCGCACCAGACGTCCACCGGGTCGACCCCGGTGCCGTAGCCGTCGGGGTCGATGGTGTACTCGTCGTCGGTGGTGTAGCCGCTGTT
The DNA here is from genome assembly GCA_020632795.1 of Alphaproteobacteria bacterium. Taxonomy (GTDB): domain Bacteria; phylum Myxococcota_A; class UBA796; order UBA796; family CAJQPC01; genus JACKEV01. The sequence continues at coordinate 58,736 of JACKEV010000010.1, read as the reverse complement.
GTAGATGTCCAGGCAGTCGGTGCCCAGGGCGCAGCCCCCCGCGGCCTCGGGGAGGATGTTGGGGTCGCTGTCGTCGCAGTCGGTGCCGCCGCAGGCGATGTCGCTGTAGCCGTCGGCGTCGGCGTCGTTGTCGACGCTGCCGTCGCAGTCGTAGTCGTTGCCGTCGCAGCCCGGGGTCTCGCCGGGGTTGAAGGCGGTGTCGTTGTCGTCGCAGTCGCCGCCGAGGGCCGCGTAGGCCGAGGTGGGCGCCGCGCAGGCGTCCACCGTGGAGCTGTCCCGCCCGTAGCCGTCGCCGTCGGCGTCGAGGTACCAGGTGGAGGTCACCCCCTCGTCGACGCTGCTGTCGCAGTCGTTGTCGACCTCGTCGCAGGCCTCGGTCTCGCCGGGGTTGGCGCTGCTGTCGGAGTCGTCGCAGTCCGAGGCGTCGGAGACGAAGCCGGCGGGCTGGCTGCAGGCCTCGACCTCATAGCGGCCGGAGTCATCCCCGTAGCCGTCGCCGTCGTAGTCGGGGGCGTAGGTGAAGGTCACGCCCTCGTCGACGTCGCGGTCGCAGTCGTTGTCGACCTCGTCGCAGGTCTCGGTCGCCCCGGGGTAGGCGCCGGCCTCGGTGTCGTCGCAGTCGGTGTCGTCGTCGACGTAGCCGGCGGGGGCGTCGCAGGCGTCGGTGGCGTAGGCGGCGTTGCCGTAGCCGTCGCCGTCGAAGTCGGCGTAGAAGGTCTCGACGTCGAAAGCGGTGTCCTCGTCGGTCTCGCCGTCGCAGTTGTCGTCGTAGCCGTTGCAGAACTCGACGGCGTTGGGGCTGACCTGGGGGTTGCTGTCGTCGCAGTCCTCGCCGCCGGCCACGAAGCCCTCGGGCTGATCGCAGGACTCGGTGGTGGTGTCGACGGTGCCGTGGCCGTCGCTGTCGGCGTCGGCGTACCAGGTGGCGGCGTCCACGGCCTGGGGCTCGTCGGTGGCGCCGTCGCAGTCGTTGTCGATGCCGTCGCAGTACTCGTCGGCGAGCAGGTTGACCGCCGCGTTTCCGTCGTCGCAGTCGGAGTTGTCCGCGACGTAGCCCTCGTTGCCCTCGCAGGACTGCGCGGTGACGTCCGGGTCGCCGAAGCCGTCCCCGTCGGCGTCGGCGTAGAAGATGCCGCCGGCGGCGTCGTCGACCTGCCCGTTGCAGTTGTTGTCGACGCCGTCGCAGACCTCGATCTCGCCGGGGTTGAGGTTGGCGTCCTGGTCGTCGCAGTCCTGGGCCTGGGGGTAGCCGTCCCCGTCGAGGTCGTCGTCGGGGGTGCCCTCGTCGCAGTCGTTGTCGACGCCGTCGTAGGGGGTCTCGGTCTGGCCGGGGTACACGTCGGGGTTGGCGTCGTCGCAGTCGACGTCCGCAGGGGAGCCGTCGCCGTCCTCGTCGACCTCGACCACCGGCCCTGTGTCGTCCGTCACCGGCTGGGTGTCGTCCTTACAGCCCAACGTGGCCAGAGCCACCACCAGAGCGATCCGACGCATGGGTCCTTCCTGTCCCCGAGGGGAGCGCGATCCGATCGGAGACTACGGGAAGGGCCCACCAGGAAATGTCCGCGCCATCGGGATCAGCGGCGAACGTGGCGGAACCGCCGGGCCGTCTTTGGTGGGCGGTCATCCGTCGCGGCGCGGGCGCGGCGCGACGGGCGGTTCGGGGGCGATGGAGCCGGCGCCCGGGGGGAGCGGATCAGGCCTCGCCCATGCGGCCGAGGGTCTCCCGCGCGCGGGCGCCGTCGGGGTGCTCCTCGTCGGTGGCGGCGCGGCGGAAGCAGTCCAGGGACTCATCCTTGCGGCCCGTCACCCGCAGCAGCACGCCCAGGTTGTAGAGGGCGGCGGTGTCGCTGGGGCGCATCTTGAGCGCCATGCGATAGCGCTCCTCGGCGGCGTCGACCTCACCCTCCATGTAGAGATCGACCCCCTGGCGCACCACGCCGTCGGCCTCGTGGACCAGCTCGACCTCGATGAAGGTGCGGATGCCCAGGTTGAGCAGGACCGCGCGCATGGGGCCCGCCCACCAGAAGCTGGCGACCTCGCCCGCCAGGAACACGGCCATCGGGATGTCCGGGCCGATCTGCTTGCCCCGGTAGCTCACCCGGACCTTGGTGTAGCGCCCCTGGTCGTACAGGCCCCGGATGCGGGTGCCCATCTCGCGCAGGGAGTCGTCGATCGAGTCGGGGTCGATCTCCACCTTGAAGCGCTTGAAGAAGTCCTGCGCCCCGCGGCCGAAGTCCCGCTCGTCCTCGGGCTGGGTGTCCTGGGCGTTGTCCTGATCCGGCATCGGGCCTCCCGTGATTCCTGACAAGCTGCACACAACCCGCCAGACGGCAAGGGGCCTCAGACGATGGAGAGCCCCCCGTCGGCCACGATGACCTGGCCGGTGATCCAGGAGGCCTGGGGCAGCAGGAGCAGCTCGACGGCCTGGGCGATGTCGTCGGCGGTGCCCAGGCGGCCGAACGGGGTCAGCTCGCGGGCGGCGGCGACCATGCGATCGCGGTCGGGGAAGTGGTCGAGGGCGTCGGTGTCCACCAGGCCCCCGCAGACCGTGTTGACCCGGACCCCCCGCGGGGCCAGCTCCACGGCGAGCTGACGGGTCATGGCCTCCATCGCCCCTTTTGCCGCGCCCATCGCCACGTAGCCGGGCACGTAGCTGCGCCCGCCCAGCGAGGAGAGCCCGATCACCGACGCCCCGCGGGGCAGCCGGTCGACGCAGAGGCGGGTGAGGAGCCAGAACGGCCGCGCTGAGGACTCCAGCGTGAGATCCCAGTGGCTGGGCCGGATCTTGTCGAAGGGCTTGAGCACGCCGATGGCGGCGTTGTGGATCAGCGCGTCCACCCGATCGAGCTGCCCGGCGAGCAGCTCGAGGTCGCGGGGGTTCCGCACGTCGGCCTGCACGAGCACGGGCTCGGCGCCCGCGTCGGAGACCCGCTGCGCGACCGCCTCGGCGGCGGCCTGGTTGCGCAGGTAGTTGATGACGATGCGGCCGCCATATCGAGCGAGGCGGACCGCGATGGCGGCGCCGATGCCGCGGGAGGAGCCGGTGATGAGCGCGTTCACCGCGGCGAGGTAACCCGAATCCGTCCGCGCGGCCCGTCAGCGCTCCCGGCGCATCACCTTGGCCAGCAGGGCGCGGTACTCGCGGTTGGTGGGGTCGAGGTCGACCGCGACGGTGGCCAGGCGCAGGGCCTCGTCCCAGTCCTTGCGGAAGACCTCCATGCGCGCCTGCTGATGGGACAGGTCCGCGCTGGTGATCATCTGGGCCTCGCCGATGTGCTTGACCCGCTACCTCTCCGGCGACGACGGTCGTCGGAGAGGTAGCGGTAGGCCTTGCGCACCTTGCGCAGGATCTGGTCCCGCAGGTCGTCGAAGGCTTCGGTGACCTGGGGCGGGGACTCGGCCGTCTGCCAGCGGCGGACCTGCTTCTGGTAGCCCTTCTCGATCTCGGCGGGCAGCGCGGTCCAGTGGACCTGCAGCACGTCGTAGGGGCTCGCGCCCTGCATGCGCGACCAGGCGTTCCGGATGGGCCCCAGCAGCTCGGCGTCGGGGGGCACATAGTTGGCCTGGAGCTGGATCATGCCCAGCCAGAGCAGGGCGTAGAGGGTGCGCAGGGTCTGGGCCTGCCCCAGCGCGCTGATCTTGAGGAGGTGGGTGATCTGCACCGGCTGATCGATGCTGACCTCCCAGAAGCGGCGCTCGACCTCGTCCAGGCCGAGGGTGTTGGCGTCCAGCGGGGGCGGCTCCACCCGGATGACGTGGTGGTCGCGGTAACCGGCCAGGCCCTTCTTGAGCAGGTCGGGCTGGAACTCCTCGGCGGCGGCCAGAAGGGCGCGGTAGCAGGCCCGGGTGAGGGGGACCGGCAGGGGCACCAGCTCGCGCAGCAGCGACGACGCCGGGTCCACGCGGGTCTCCAGGGAGCGGGAGCAGAAGCAGCGCTCCAGGGTCTCCTGCATGACCTCGCGCATCGCCACGCCCATCAGGCGCTTGTCGACGCGGTCGGCCAGCAGCACCTCGAAGGGCTTTCCGGTCTCTTCGTGCTCCTGGCGCACGGCCTTCCAGGTGGGGATGTCCAGGGAGCCGGCCTTGCGCATGCGGTCGGCGACGCTGTCCCGGTTGGGGTCCTGGGGGAAGCGGTGGCAGGCCAGCAGGCGGCCCTGGCCGAGGACGACCCGGGTGCTGGCGCCGTCCCGGTCGGTGAAGGTCACCGCGACCGGCCGGCGGCGGTCGGCGCGCTCCAGCAGGATCTGCGCGGCGCTGTGGGGGCGACCGCTGTAGGTCTGGGGCGGATCCTTGGCCCGCTCGGCCTTGCACTGGCGGGAGAGCACGCGGGGCAGGTGGCCGTCGATGGGCTCGGCCAGAGGGCGGGCGACGGTGTCGGGATCCGCCTCCGTGATGATGGTGGCGGTGGAGTCGTCGTCGTCGAGCGGCGGCGCGGACGACTCCGGGGGTGCCGATCCCAGGCCCAGATCGAGCCCCTGGGCGTCAGAATCCTGAAACGCGCCGTCGAAGAGCGACGTGCCGGAGCCATCCGGTGGGGTCATGGCTGAAGTGTACTGCGTCATAGCTTGGCTTCAAAGGGGGTGACGTGGTTTTCTTACGGACGTGTGTCGTCACCCGCTCGGGGGAATCATTCTCCCGGGATAAATAACGAGTCTGAGGGGCGTCCGCACGGTTCCCGTACGCGGCCCGTCGTTTTCGCGTCGCCTGCGGCTTCTCAGCCTCGACCGAGCTTGCGGGCCACCTTGCCCCCCACCAGCGACACCACCCGGGCGACCTCGGGCACCCCCAGCAGGCGCGCGACGGCGAGGCAGATCACCAGCGCCAGCCCGCCCGTCAGGGCGCCCTGGGCCAGCGCGGGCAGGCTCAACGTCCGGTCCAAAGCGAAGCCCCCTGCGACGCCCAGGGCCACCGCTGGGGTCATGCGGACCACCAGATCTGCGATCCGGGGAGCCCCTGGCTCGGCCATGTTGCGACGCAACATGATCGCCAGCGCCGTGGTGTACACCGTGATCGCCGCCGAGGAGGCCAGCCCCAGCCCCAGCCCGCCCATACGCTCCCCCAGCGCGGCGTACACCGGAAAGGCCACCACCACCACCACAGAGCCCACCACGCTGGGCAGCCAGGTCTGCTGCCGGGCGTAGAAGCCCCGCGCGATGAGACCCTGGGCCGCCCAGGCCCCCAGCCCGAGGCAGAAAGCCCCGGTGAACAGCCCGATCTCGTCGAGCTGGGCCTCGGAGAAGCGGCGCGTTCCCCAGATCACCGTGGCGATGTCCGCGCCGGCCACGGTGAAGGCGGCCTGGGCGGCGAAGGCCAGCACCAGCATCATCCGGCAGGCCCCCACCAGGGTCGCGTAGGCCTCGCCGTTCCGGCCCTGGGCGACCAGGCGGGTGAGCGTGGGGTAGGCCGCCGCCCCCGTGGCCAGGCCGAATACGCCCATCGGCACCTTCATCAGGGTCTTCGCGTACTGGAGCCGGCTGACCACGCCTTCGCCGGCCAGGCTGCCGAAGCGCTTGAGCAGCCAGTCGTCCACGACGACCACCGAGAACGCCACCATGATCGGCAGCGACAGGAAGAAGTAGCGCCGGAAGTCGGGGTGCCGCAGGTCCATGACCGGCCGCCACCCCAGCCGGGTGCGCAGGCAGCCCACGAGCGGGATGCCGAACGGCCCCACGATCGAGCCCACCAGCACGCCCCAGGCGAAGGCCTCCGCCCCGAGCAGCGGCCCCAGCGCCAGGCCGAAGCCCACGATGCAGCCGGTGTAGCCCAGCGGCGCGAAAGCCGGGTAGCGGTGCTCGTCCCGGGCCTGGAGCACCGAGGACAGCAATCCCCCCAGGATGTGGAAGATCTGCCCGGGGAGCACGATGCGGGTGAGCCGGGCGAGCTGGGCGAGCTGGGCCTCGTCGAAGCCCGGGGCGATGATCGGCACGAGCTGGGGGGTGACGACCATGAGCGCGGCGGTGGTCAGCCCCAGGACGATCAGCGCGAAGTTGAAGATCGTCGAGAAGATGTGCCAGCCCTCGTCCTCCCGATCCTGGGCCAGGGCGCGGCCGAAGATGGGGATGAAGACGATGGTGAGCGCGCCGCCGGCCAGCAGGTAGTTCAGGAAGTCCGGCAGCACGAACGCCGACCAGTAGACGTCGGCCTCGGCCCCCCCGCCCAGGACGCGCCCGATCACGGCCTCCCGCACGAGCCCGATGACCCGTGAGAGGAGGATGCTGACCCCCCAGATCAGGGAGGCGATGCCGATTCGACGCGACACCCGCACCTCGTAGCGATGGGGTCGAGGGGATGCAAGCCCCGTGCCCGGGACGGGTGGTCGCGCTACGCTTCAGGGCGAATGACTCCACCCCGAGGGATTCCATGACGAGCCGAAACGACAACCCCGCCGCCCAGACCCCCATCAACCCCGGCGACGAGGACGGCCTCGAGCTGATCCGACGCTGGGATGTGGCCGCGATCGCCTACATCTCGACGGCCGGCGCCGCGTACTACGAGCTGCCGAGCCGGATCCGCCTCCCGGGCGGCGCCGTCAGCCCGCCGGTCGCCATCCCCAGCACGCTGCAGCTCGAGCTGCTCGGCCCGCCGACCGCGACGACCGAAGGCGTCTCGCTCTCCGGCGCGCACGCGCTGCGGGTCCACAACCCGGTGATGGGCGTCACGGGCGTGTATGGCCGTCGGCGTCAGGGCTTCGAGGTCCGCTTCCTCAGCGGGCGGGTGTTCTTCTTCGACTTCGTCTACAACCCCGACCCCCGCGAGCCGGCCCAGGCGGTCAACCGCCTGGCGATCCTGGGGCTCACCGAGCGCGACGAGGTCGGCTTCTATCGCGAGGTCGACTCCCTCGGCCGCGGCATGCCCCGCGTCGGGGGCGACGCCCGGAGCATCTTCGAGCTGTGGTCCAGCCCCGAGAGCCAGCATGGGTCCAGCGAGATCCTGCTGCGGGACATCGTGGTGGAGGCCGGCTCTCCGGCGGCGCTGAGCGGGTCCGACGACGGGGTCTTCAACACCCCCGTCCTGGTGGAGACCCCCCGTCGCTGATCCGCCCAAGGAGGTGACGCTGGGGATTCGGTGACTACAGGGAGCAGCATGCTCTCCTCCACCGCCTTCGCGCTCCTCTCCTTTGTCGGTGTCCTCGCGGTCGTGGCGCGGGCGTTCCTGCGCCGTGGCCGCCTGTACGCTGTGTTCGCCGCCGTCATGCTCGGCCTGCACACCGCCAGCGCGGCGCTGGTCTACCCGCTGCTGCCCGGCGCGCTGCAGATCGTCGCGATCTATCTACAAGCTGCGACTCTGCTGCACTTCGTGCTGCTCGCCGACCCCCGGCTGCGGGGGGTGGCCTACCGGGCCCTGGTCAGCGTGCCGGGGTCCTGGTTCTGGGCGGGCAGCCTGCTGGCCCTGCCCTGGGCGACGCTGGCGGCGCTGGGCTTCGACCCCCCGGCGGCCTGGCTGCCCTGGGCGGTCGCGCTGACCGGGCTCTACCGCTCCCTGGTGCCCCGCGTCGAGACCGTGGACCTGGCCCTCGACCGCGGCTACGCGGACGACCTCCAGCGCTGGCCCCGGGGCCGGGCCCCCGAGGGCGACCGACCGCTGCGCATCGTGCAGATCACCGACCCCCACCTCGGGCCCTTCATGTCCGAGGCCCAGCTCTCCCGGATATGCAGCCGCGCGGTCGCTCAGAACCCCGACCTCATCGTGCTCACCGGCGACTTCCTCACCATGGAGTCCAACGGGTCGAGGGGGGCGCTGGCCCGCGCGCTGGCCCCGCTGGCCGAGGCCGAGGGCAAGGTGTTCGCCTGCCTGGGCAACCACGACCACGAGGCCCTCGACGAGGTCCGCCGCGGGCTGGCCGCGGTCGGGGCGCGCCTCCTGGTCGACGAGGCCGTGGTGGTGCAGACCGGGGCCGGGCCCGTGCAGATCCTGGGCGCGGACTTCCGCTGGCGGGACCGCCGCGCGCACCTCGCGGCCCTCTGCGCGCGCCACCCCCGCGTGGCCGGGGCGCTGCGCCTGGTGCTGCTGCACGACCCCACCGCCTTCCCCGACCTCCCGGTGGGCGAGGGCGACCTGGTGCTCTCCGGGCACACCCACGGCGGCCAGGTGGGTCTGGTGTCCCTGGGGCTGGACTGGACGGTGGTCTCCGGCCTGATGGGCATGCCCGACCACGGCCTCTGGGCGCGGGGCCCCGACCGCATGTACGTCCACCGGGGCACGGGCCACTACGGCTACCCCATCCGCCTGGGGGTGCCCGCCGAGGAGAGCCTGCTGCGGGTGTTCCCGCCGCCCATCGGTTAGGATCGGGGGGTCACTTTCGGAGCGCTTGTGGAACGCGACTTCGCCCGCGACGTGAAGGTCGGGATCTTCGTCTTCATGACGCTGGTGCTCGGGGCCCTCGCAGTGTTCATGCTCGGCGGGTCCTCGGACATGTTCGAGGAGCGCTACACCCTCTTCGCCGGCTTCGACGACGTCGGCGGCATGCGCGAGGGCGCGGTGGTGCGCGTCGCGGGCGTGGACGTGGGCGAGGTCACCAAGATCGTCTTCCACGACGTCGACCCGCGCCTGCGGTTCGACGAGGCCCCCATCGTCGACGGCACCCCCCGGCTGGGCCAGGAGGAGCTGCCCAACAAGGCCATCCACGTCACCCTCTCGGTGATGACCAAGTTCTCCTCCCGCATCCGCGAGAACACCATCGCCCGCATCGAGACCGAGGGCATGCTGGGCGACAAGTACGTCAGCCTCTCCATGGGCCTGCCGGTGTCGGTCATGCGTGAGCCCGAGTCCGGCGAGACCCAGGAGATCCTCAACCAGCCCCTGGCCGACAAGTCCTGGCTCCAGGTCCAGGAGTCGGTGCAGCTCGTCGAGTACCAGAAGCAGGCCAACGAGGTCCTGGCCAACATCCAGGACATCTCCAAGAAGGTCAACCTGGCGATGGGCAGCGACCAGGACGCCACGAAGGCCTCGCTGGCCAACGTGGTCAGCTCCATCGACGCCCTGCTGGTCGAGGCCAAGGAGGGCGACGGCCTCATCCACGCCCTGGTCTACGACGAGGCCCTGGCCCGCCAGCTCAAGCGCACCGTCGGCAACCTGGAGTCCGCCAGCGCCGAGCTGTCCAACATCGTCACCGAGGTCCGCACCGGCGAGGGCCTGGCCAACACCCTCATCTACGGGGAGCAGGGCGACGAGCTGGCCCGGCAGCTCGGGGACGTGGCCCAGGCCATGGAGAAGCTCGTCAAGGACATCGAGAGCGAGGACAGCCTGGTCCACGCCCTGGTCTACGATCCCGAGCGCGCCGCGATGGTGGAGGACCTGCACGCCACGGCCACCTCCCTGCGGACCATCGCCGAGTCCATCGAGAACGGCGAGGGCACGGCGGGCCTGCTGGCCACCGACCCCACCCTCTACGAGGACCTGCGCGCCCTGGTCAACGGCGCCCAGCGCAACAAGCTCCTGCGGGCCTACATCCGCAAGACGGTGCGTGAGGGCGAGTCGACCCGCGCCGAGCCCTGGACCCCGCCCGACGAATAGCCGCACCGAACCCAAGGAGGGGTCGTGATCGGACCTGCGTACCTGCTGCGACCGCGCGCGCTGGGGCTGCGCAACCGATGGACGATGGCCGAGCCCGGCGAGCGGGCGGTCTACGCCTTCTTCCTGGCCCTCGGCGCGCTGTTCTGGATCGGGCTGTTCGCGGGCATGGTCTACGGCCTGGGCACCTTCCACCAGGTGGAGGTCTTCGGGCCGCTGATCACGCGCAAGCTCATGGAGCTGCTGCTGCTCTCGCTGTTCGCGATGCTCATCTTCTCCAACGTGGTCACCGGGCTCTCCAGCTTCTACCTGTCCGAGGATCTGGAGCTGATCCTCTCCCTGCCGATCTCGCCGCCGGTCTTCTTCTACACCCGGCTCATCGAGACCCTGGCCCAGTCGAGCTGGGCGATGCTCATGTTCGGGGTGCCGGTGTTCCTGGCCTACGGCATCGTCAACGACGCGGGGTGGGCCTACTACGTCGCCCTGACCGTCGTGATCCCGGCGTATCTGGCCATCCCGGCGGCGGCCGGGGCGGCGATCGCGTCCATCCTGGTGACGGCCTTCCCGGCGCGGCGGGTGCGCGAGCTGCTGGCGGTGCTGGGCATCCTGTTCCTGGTGGCGCTGTTCATCCTGCTGCGGCTGCTGGAGCCGGAGCAGCTCGTGAACGCCCAGAACTTCGAGTCGGTGGCCGCGGCGGTCGCCCGGCTCCAGGCGCCGATCCCGCTCCTGGCGCCGCCCCGCTGGGCCTCCGAGGTGCTCGACGCTCTGGTGCGCCAGCGGGCGATGCCCTGGCAGCAGCTGGGCCTGCTGCTCAGCGGCGGGGTCGCGTCGATGGGCTGCTCCCGGTGGCTGACCGCGCGGCTGTTCGCGGACGGCTGGACCCGCAGCCAGGAGGCCCGCGCGGCCCGGTTCGCCCGCTCGGACGTGCTGGACGCGGTGCTGCGCTTCGCCACCCGGCCGCTGCCCCGGCCCCTGGCTGCCATCGTCACCCGGGACGTGAAGATCTTCGTGCGGGACCCGGCCCAGTGGAGCCAGCTCTTCCTGCTGCTGAGCCTCATCATCATCTACCTGTTCTCGGTCAACGCCCTGCCCACCGACGTGGTGCGGGGGCCCTACATGCAGAGCTTCAAGAACGCCCTGGCCTTCCTGAACCTGGGGGCGGCGGGCTTCGTGATGGCCAGCATCGCGGCGCGCTTCCAGTTCGCGGTGGTCTCGGGGGAGGGGCGGGCCTTCTGGATGGTGCGCTCCGCCCCGCTGGACGCCGAGCGCTACCTGTGGGCCAAGGCCCTGCCGGGCATGGTGCCGATGCTGGTGGTGGGCGAGACGCTGATCGTGGCCAGCAACGTGCTGCTGGACTCTCCGGCCACGCTGACGGCGGTGGGGGCGTTCACCGCGCTGGGCCTGGCGTTCGGGATCTCGGGCATCGCGATGGGGATGGGCGCGATGTACCCGGACTTCAAGGTGGACAACGTCGCCCGCGCGGCGGCGGGGCCGGCCGGCATGCTGTTCATGGTGGTGGCGCTGGTGCTCGTCGCGATCGTGGTCAGCCTGGAGATCGTGCCGGTGTGGTTCCTGCTGCGCGCGGACTTCGAGCACGGCAGCCTCGGTGACGGCGAGGCCGCCCTCGCGGGGGCCCTCTTCGCGGCGGTGGCGGCGGTGTGCGCGGTGGCCACGGTGTGGCCGATCCGGCGGGCAGCGAAGGGGCTGTGGGCGCGGAACCTTTGAGCGCTACCGCCCCACGTCCGCCGCCTTCACGCACACCGGCAGGGTCGCGCCCTCCGGGGCCCAACGCCCGCGCTGCCGGGCGGCCTCGGCGGCCAGATCCACGCACAGCAGCTCGCCCTTGGCCTGGGGCTCGACCAGGATCGAGCGCGGTCGGGTGACGATGCCGGCCTCGGTGCCGTCCGGCCAGTACAGCGGCACGCCGAAGGGCAGCTCCAGCGACGGCGTGGGGGGGATGCCGCCGACGAAGCCGCCCCCGCCGCCGAGCACCAGGTCCTGGCCCATGTCCTCGGGGGGCTCGGTCAGCCGCTTCGTGGGCGCCTGGAGCCGGTGCTCGGCGCAGGGTCCTCCGGCCACGACGCCCTGGGTGCCGCCCATGGGGTCGGTGTAGGGCGAGACGTACAGCTCCTTGGTCCCGCTCACGACGGTGACCGGACCCGCGCCGGTTCGGCCGAGCTGATGGCGCTCGTCGGGGGTGAGGATGAGGCTCTGGGGCCGGTTCAGGGAGCCGCCCACCAGGGGCTCGTAGGAGAGGGCCAGCGGCTTGGGGGGCAGCGGGATCACGAAGGTCAGGCCGTGGGCGAGGCCCTCGAAGGCGGGGTAGCCGTAGAGCGTGGTCCCGGGCAGCGGCACCAGCGGCACCCCCGAGGCCACGCTGGAGCCGGTGCCGTCGGAGTAGTCCATCACCGCGCTGGTCTTGCTGACCACCAGCAGGTCCTCCCGCCGCAGGAACAGCTTCACGTCCATCTCGTTGAACGCCGAGCTGGCGGGGATGCAGTGCTTGCGGGACTTGCGAGGCTGGAGGTTGCGCACCTCGATGAACTGGCCCCGGTCGGAGATCACCTCCCAGGTCATCACCCCGCCCACCGACAGGCTGCGGCTGGCGGCCGGGGGCTCCATCCGGCCCACCCAGGCGTCGGGGTGGGGGGCGCTGTAGAGCCCGGCGTCGGCCCAGGCCACGACGTAGGACTCCCGGTCCTTGGGCGGCGCGACGGACTGGGCGCGCACCTCCGAGAGCCAGTCCGGGGCGCGGCGCTCGGACCACGCCGCCTCCAGCTCCCAGGTGAGGGAGGTGAGGTCGGTGCCGTCGGGGGCGATCACGGGCTCGCTGGCCTCCACCACCGAGCGGGCCTTCATGCGGGCGTCCTTGGAGAGCACCACCTTGGGCCCGGCCACCCGCACGGGCACCCGCTGGGGCCCGTCCAGCCGGTAGACGGTCACGATGACCTCGACCTCGGCGTCAGCGATGGCGGTGGCGTCGTCCATCGCGGCCTCGACCACGACGGTGAAGGTGTCCTGGCCCAGGGTCTGCTCGTACTCGCCCCGGAAGGGCAGCTCGACCTGCTGATCGATCAGCGGCGTGCCCAGGGGCTCGGTGACCCGCAGCTCCAGCACCACGTCTTCGAGGCCGGCGACGGCGGCCGGGCAGAGGGCCACCCAGGCGGACAGAGGGATCATCAGGCGCTCCTGTGTGTAGTCTACCCGAGACCCCTGCCCTGGATTCCATCGCCATGCCCCCCCTCGGCCGGCTCCACGACGCGCTGCGCTTCGCCCGGGGGATCCGTCGGGCGATGGCGCGCGGCCACAGCTTCACCGCCGCCAGCCGGGCGCCGATGCGTGGGGCGCCAGGCGGGACGCGGGAGACACCGCGGCAGGGCAGCGCCCTGCGCCGGCTCGTGGCGGAGCGCGGCTGGTTCGAGCACAGCGTCCACGTCGTGCCCATCGCGGGCCTGGACCGCCCGCTGCGGGTCCTGCACCTCACTGACGTCCACATCCGCCGGTCGGACCCCTGGCTGGAGCAGCTCTGCGCGACGCTGCCGGCGCATCGCCCCGATCTGGTGGTCCTGACCGGGGACGTGGTCACCCGGGGGTGGCAGCGGGAGGCCGCCGGGCGCTTCCTGGAGAGCCTGCCGGAGGCCCCGCTGGGGCGCTTTGCGGTGCTGGGCAACTGGGAGTACTGGGGGGACGCGCCCCAGGACATCTGGGAGGCCTTCCTCGCCGAGCACGGGGTCACCCTGCTTCAGAACCGCAGCGTCGACCTGGGGGGCCTGACCCTGGCGGGGGTGGACGACCTGCTGGCGGGGGAGCCCGACGTCGACGCCGCGCTCATCGGCATCTCGGAAGAGCAGCCCGCGCTGGTGCTCAGCCACAGCCCCGCCATCTTCCCCGCTCTGCAGCGCGGCCCGGTGCGGCTGGTGCTCAGCGGCCACTCCCACGCCGGGCAGCTCCGCATCCCTGGCCTGGGTGCGCCCTTCCTGCCCCTGGGCACCGGGCCCTACGTGGGCGGCTGGTTCACCGAGGGCGGCGTCCACCTCTTCGTCAGTCGGGGCATCGGCTGGTCCGTCGCGCCGGTGCGGCTGTTCTGTCCGCCGGAGATCGCCGAGCTGCGGCTCGTGCCGGCGCCTTAGAGGGCCCAGGCCAGCGCCAGGTTGCCCCGCACATCCCAGATCGCGGCGAGCCCCTGCGCGTCGTCGAGGCCGATCGCGCCGTCGGGCCGCCGCCAGCAGAGCATGAGGTGGGCCGCGCCCCCGGGGTGGGCCTCGCCGGGGGGGTAGAAGACGCCGAGGGCGCGGGGCTCGGGCCCCAGCGGCAGAGCCTCCACCGGGGTGAGCGCGTCGGTCAGCCGGCGCGCGCCCAAGAGGCCCTCCAGGAGCCAGGGCAGCTCCCAGGCCCGCTTCTCCCCCAGTGGGACGCCCGGTGGGAGACCCCCGACGAGGGCCTCGACCCCCTGGTCCACGCAGCAGAGGTCCGGGTCCAGGCTGCGGGGCCGGAGCCCGGTGAACGCCTCCGTGATCTCGATGTCATCGGTCTCAGCGACGAAGTCGGCGCGGAGGAAGGCCACCGGTGTCTCGGCCAGCGCGCGCAGCACCCCTGCGCGCCAGGGCGCGAAGCCGTCGTCGGGGCCGGGCTGTTCGGCGAGCTGCGCCCGCCGCGCCTCGAAGCGCGCCAGCCAGGGATCGAGGAGCCTCACGCGGCGGGCAGGGTGTCCTGGAAGCGCACGGGCTGGCCGCCGGGCGCGCCCAGCAGCTCGCCATCCCGCATGACGACCCGCCCCCGGATGATCGTGGCGACCGGCCAGCCGGTCAGGCGCATGCCGGTGAACGGCGACCAGCCGCTGCGGGAGGCGATCCAGTCGTCGGTGACCTCGCGGGTCTCGGCCAGGTCCACCAGGGTGAGGTCGCCGTCGTAGCCCAGGACCAGGCGGCCCTTTCCGGCGATGTTGTAGATGCGGTTGGGGCCGTGGGCCAGCAGGTCGACCACCCGCAGCAGGCTGAGGCGGCCGTGGTGGACGTGGTCGAGCATCAGCGGCACGGTGGTCTGCACGCCGGGCATGCCCGAGGGGCTGCGCGGGTAGGGGAGGTCCTTCTCCGCGCGGGTGTGGGGGGCGTGGTCCGAGCCGATGACGTCGACCACCCCGGCGTTCAGCGCCCGCCACAGGGCGGCCTTGTGCTCGGCGCCGCGGACCGGCGGGTTCATCTGGGCGTAGGTGCCCAGGCGGTCGTAGCAGTCGGGCGCGTGCAGGGTGAGGTGCTGGGGGGTGACCTCGACGGTGGCGATGTCCTTGTGGTGGCGCAGCAGCTCCATCTCCGAGGCCGTGGTGACGTGCAGGACGTGGACCCGGCGGCCCGCCTGGCGCGCGACCTCCAGCAGGCGGGTGGTCGCGATCAACGCGGTCTGCTCGTCACGCCACACCGGGTGGACGTGGGCGGTCACGCCGTCGACCTGGGTGAGCGGCCAGCGCTCGGTCATGCGGGCCTCGTCCTCGCAGTGCACGGCCACGCGGCGGCGGCCCTTGCGCAGGACCTGCTCCAGCACCTCGGGGTCGTCCACCAGCAGCGAGCCGGTGGAGCTGCCCATGAAGATCTTCACCCCGCAGCAGCCCTCGTCCTGCTCGATCGCGCCGAGCTGATCGACGTTCTCGGCGCTGGCCCCGATGAAGAAGGCGAAGTCGGTCCAGCCCTTCGCCCGGCCCCGGGCGACCTTGTCGGCCAGGTCGTCGTGGGTGAGGGTGCTGGGCTTGGTGTTGGGCATCTCGAAGACCGCCGTGATGCCGCCCAGCGCCGCGCCCGCCGTGCCGGTGCCCAGATCCTCCTTGTACTCCAGGCCGGGCTCGCGGAAGTGGACCTGGGTGTCGATGAGGCCGGGGAGGACGTGCAGGCCCGAGGCGTCGATCTCCTCTGCGGCGGACGCCGCGCCCAGCGCGCCGATCGCAGCGATTCTCCCGCCGCGGATGCCGACGTCGGCGTCGACGACGCCGCCAGGGGTCACGCAGCGCCCGCCACGCACGAGCAGGTCGAAGGTCTTGGAGGAGGTCTCGGACATCGATAGGCTCCGTGGCGGGGCTCTCGGGTAGCGGCCCCGGAGACGGGGGGATACACAGGGGGCTGACGAGCGCCGGAGGCCTGGGTCCTCACGCGGCGCCGGATCGATAACCCGCCCGCCAGATGGCCGGGTCGAAGCTCTGGAGATTGAATGTATCGCTGCTACGCCTCAGGCGTCGTCGTCCCCGCCAAGCGCCCCGCCCACAAGGTGATCATCCAGGTCCGTCGGAAGGAATACCCCTTCCGTCGCAAGGCGGTCCCGGTCCGGATCCCCGGCAAGAAGAACAAGGTGCTTCGGGATGATCCGGGCGGCGTCGGCTTCGAGCCGGTGCGCGAGGTCCTGATGTGCGAGACCGCAGCCCTCGCCTTCAACGAGGCCATCACCAGCCACCCCTCCGGGGTCGAGGCGCTGACCGATCCGGCGACCGTCCAGCAGTTCCTGAAGGCCGCCAAGGACGCGGTCAACGCCTACTGATCGTCCTCCACCGGGGTCAGCCGGACGCGCCAGTCGACGCCGTCCGGCCGGTCCATCACCTCGATGTGCATCGCGGTCAGCGCGTCACGGATGCCGTCCGCCCGCGCCCAGTCGCGGGCCGCGCGGGCCTCTGAGCGCTCGGCGATCAGGCGCTCCACCTCGGCGGGGTCCACCCCCAGCACGGCCAGTCGCTTGTCGATGACCTCGGCGTGGAAGGCGTCGGGGCTCGCGCTCAGCACACCCAGGGCCTTCGCCAGCAGGTCGAAGGCCGCCAGGGCTGGCGCGATCACCGGGGCGCCGCGCTTCTTCGCCTTCTTGAGGTTGGAGAAGCGGTTGACCGCCCGGGCCAGCTCGAAGGCGTGGCCCAGCACCAGCGCGGTGTTGAAGTCCTGATCGAGGGCGGCGTACATGGCCTCGGGGAAGGCCCGGCCCAGGGTGAGCACCGTCAGCGCCGGCTTGCCCATCTCCTGGGCGACGCGGTCGGCGTCGCCGTCGCCGCCGAAGGTGCGGGCGACCTCCAGGGCGCCGTAGAGCCGGGCCAGCATGGCCAGGGCGTCGTCCAGCGCCGAGCCGCTCCACGGCAGCGGGGAGCGGTACTGGTTCTGGAGGTAGTACAGCCGGATGGCCTCGGCGGGGTATTGGGCCAGCGCATCGGACAGGTCGATGACGTTGCCCAGGCTCTTGCCCATCTTCTGGCCGCCGGGGGCGGTCAGCAGCCCGTTGTGCATCCAGTAGTTGGCGTAGGGCGCGCCGTTGCCGCACTCCGACTGCGCGATCTCGTTCTCGTGGTGGGGGAAGACGAGGTCGAGCCCGCCGCCGTGGATGTCGAAGGTCTCGCCCAGCTCGGTCCGCGACATCGCGGAGCACTCGATGTGCCAGCCCGGGCGCCCGGGGCCCCAGGGGCTCTCCCAGCTCGGCTCGCCGGGCTTCGCGGCCTTCCACAGGGCGAAGTCGCCGGGGGCGCGCTTGCCGGCCAGCTCGTCGGGGTTGCGCAGCTTGTCGGGGTCCTGGCCGGAGAGCTTGCCGTAGCCCTCGCAGGTCTCGACGGCGAACCAGACCGTGCCCTCGGAGGCGTAGGCGTGGCCCTTGTCCACCAGGGACTGCACCAGATCGATGATCTGGGGGATGCACAGGGTGACCCGGGGCTCGACGTCAGGGTCGATGAGGCCCAGGGCGCGCATGTCCTCGTGGAAGACGTCGATGAAGCCCTGGGCCAGGGCGAGGGGGTCCTCCCCACGCTCGTTGGCCCGGGCGATGATCTTGTCGTCCACGTCGGTGAAGTTCCGGACGAAGCGGACGTCCCACCCCCGGTGGCGCAGGTAGCGGACGAAGGCGTCGAACACCACGAAGGCGCGGCCGTGACCCACATGTGGGCGATCATACACCGTCATTCCACACACATAGAGGCTCACCTTGCCCGCCTCGATGGGGCGGAAGGGCTCGATGGTGCGGGTCAGGGTGTTGTAGAGCCGGAGCGGCTGCGGCATCGTCGCGTCCTCACTGCGGGGTCATCGGAGAGCCGGTCCATAACCCGCCGCGATCTGCCGCGCCGCGCGGGTCGGCGGTGTTATGTTCCGCCCCATGACTCCCCCCAACGCTCTCCGCCGCTTCCCCACCACGCGGCTGCGGCGGATGCGCCGCGACGACTGGTCACGCCGGCTGGTCCGCGAGGCCCGGCTGTCGGTGGACGACCTCATCTGGCCCGTCTTCCTCACCGACGGCGACAACCAGCGGGTCGACGTGCCCTCCATGCCCGGCGTGCAGCGCCTCTCCGTGGACCTCGCCGTCCAGGACATCGCCGCCGCCGCCGCCCTGGGCGTGCCGGCGGTGGCGCTGTTCCCGGCCACCGATCCCGCGCTCAAGACCGAGGACGGCCGCGAGTCCTGCAACCCCGAGAACCTCGTCTGCCGGGCGGTCCGGGCGATCAAGGCCCAGGTCCCCGACGTCGGCCTCATCTGCGACGTCGCCCTCGACCCCTACACCTCCCACGGCCAGGACGGCCTGCTGCGGGACGGCCAGGTGGTCAATGACGAGACCCTGGAGGTCCTCTGCCTCCAGGCGGTGGTCCAGGCCGAGGCCGGCTGCGACGTCATCGCCCCCAGCGACATGATGGACGGCCGCGTCGGCGCCATCCGCGACGCCCTGGACGGCGCGGGCTACACCGACGTCCGCATCCTGGCCTACTCCGCCAAGTACGCCTCGGCCTTCTACGGCCCCTTCCGCGACGCGGTGGGCAGCAAGGGCAGCCTGGGCAGCGGCGACAAGCGCACCTACCAGATGGACCCGGCCAACGGCGACGAGGCCCTGCACGAGACCGCGCTGGACGTCAGCGAGGGCGCGGACATGGTCATGGTCAAGCCGGGCATGCCCTACCTGGACCTCGTCTGGCGCGTCAAGAGCGCCTTCGGCCTGCCCACCTTCGTCTACCAGGTCAGCGGCGAGTACGCGATGCTGCGGGCCGCCGCCGAGCGCGGCTGGCTGGACTGGGACCGCGTGCTGATGGAGAGCCTGCTGGGCTTCAAGCGGGCCGGCGCCGACGGCGTGCTCACCTACGGCGCCGTGGAGATCGCCAGGCGACTCCAGGCGGGCTGATGGGCATCCGCATCCTCACAGCGCCGGAGATCGAGGCCATGCGGCGCGTCGGGGCGCTGGCCGCGGAGCTTCTCTGCCACGTCGGCGACCAGCTCCGCCCCGGCCTGACCACCCAGGACATCGACGACATCGTCGTGGCCTTCACCGAGGCGCGCGGCGCCCGCTCCGGCCCGCTGAACTACCGGGGCTTC
The DNA here is from genome assembly GCA_020632795.1 of Alphaproteobacteria bacterium. GTDB lineage: Bacteria > Myxococcota_A > UBA796 > UBA796 > CAJQPC01 > JACKEV01. The sequence continues at coordinate 39,924 of JACKEV010000010.1, read as the reverse complement.
CCCCGCAGCGTCTGCACCAGCGTCAACGAGGTCGTCTGCCACGGCATCCCCGGCCCGCGCGTGCTCCAGGACGGCGACATCCTCAACGTCGACGTCACCCCGGTGCTGCCCGCGAAGCACGGCTGGCATGGCGACACCAGCGCCACCTTCTACATCGGTGAGCCCTCCCCCCAGGCCATCCACCTGGTCGAGACCTGCCGCCGCAGCCTGGAGATCGGCCTGGAGGTGGTCCGCCCGGGCGCCCGGGTGGGGGACATCGGCGCGGCCATCTCCCGCTTCGCCCGCGCCCAGCGCTGCTCCGTGGTGCGGGCCTTCGCCGGCCACGGCGTCAACCGCGTGTTCCACGACGAGCCCACCGTGCCCCACTACGGCTTCCCGGGCACCGGCCCCCGGCTCAAGCGCGGCATGGCCTTCACCATCGAGCCGATGCTCAACCTGGGCGGCCCCGAGGTCTCCGTCCTGAGCGACGGCTGGACCGCGGTGACCCGCGACGCCTCCCTCTCCGCCCAGTTCGAGCACACGGTGCTGGTCACCCGGCGCGGCTGCGAGGTGCTCACGGCCCGGCCGCGGCTGCTGGTCAACTCCGAGGACCGGCCCTACGCCCGCCTCTGGCCCATGAGCTGCTACTCAGCGGCCTGAGTTCTGTGGCACGCTGTCGGGCATGACGCGCCTCATGGCGGCTCTGGCGTTCGGCGCGGGGTGCGCGAACCCCGGCGTGACCCTCGTCGCCTCGGGCCCCATCGACTGCGCCGACCCTGGAGCCCGCGCGGACGGGCCCTTCGAGGTCCGCGCGCTGGACGCCCCCTTCGAGCACGACACGCGGCTGTGGCGCAACGCGGGGGTGGTGGTCGCCGACCTCACCGGCGACGGCGCGCTCGACCTCTACCTGCCCGCCGAGCGGCGAGGCGCGCTGCGGGTGGGCGCCGGGGACGGGCGCTTCGAGGACGAGACCGAGGCCCGCCTGCCGCCCTCCGTCGCGCCCGAGGGGGGCGTCGGGGCCAGCGCCGCCGACGTCGACGGGGACGGGGACCTCGACCTGCACCTGGCCGCCAGCGAGGCCCCCGACCGCCTCTGGCTGAACGACGGCGCCGGCTTCTTCACCGAGGCCGAGGGCTTCCCCGGCCACGACGCCCACAGCAGCGTCGGCAGCGCATGGGTGGACGTGGACGGCGACGGCGACCTCGACCTCTTCGTGGCCACCTTCCGGGACGGCGACGACCCCGGCCCGCCCGAGGCCCCCGACCCCAACCGCCTGCTGGAGAACCTCGGCGGGGGCCGCTTCGCCGACGCCAGCAGCCTCCTGCCCCCCGAGGCGCTGGAGGGCTACACCTGGGTCGCCTCCTGGCCCGACGTCGACGCCGATGGCGACGCCGACCTGCTGCTGATCAACGACTTCGGGCACCTGCTGCCCAACCGCCTCTTCCTGAACGAGGGCGGGGCTTTCGTGGACGCCTCGGCCGGCTCCGGCCTCCAGGTGCCCGTTTGCGGCATGGGCCTGGGCATCGGGGACCTCAACGACGACGGCCTGCCCGAGCTGCTGACCTCCAACGTCGGACCCCCGGTGCTCTTCGAGAGCGGCGGGCCCGGCTGGTGGTTCGAGGCCCACGCCGCCCGGGGCCTCGTGCCGGAGGCCGCCGAGCTGCGCCGCTCCGGCTGGGGCACCGAGCTGGTCGACCTGGACAATGACGGCCGGCTGGACGCCGTGATGAGCTTCGGGCCCCTGGCCTGGGGCTCGCCGGCCGGCTGGACCGAGCAGCCCGACGGGGTGTGGCGCCAGGAAGACGACGGCGGCTTCACCCAGGTCGCCGAGGACTGGGGGCTCGCCCACCGCGGCGTCAACCGGGGCGTGGTCGCCGCCGACCTCAACGGCGACGGCTGGCCCGACCTCGTCACCCGCGACCGGGACGGCCCCGGGCAGCTCGCCCTGTCCCGCTGCGGCGACGCCGCCTGGCTGAGCGTGGCGCTGGCGGACGAGGGCCCCAACCGCTTCGGCGTCGGCGCACGGGTGGAGGTGGAGGTCGACGGCCGCATCTTCTGGCAGGAGCTGCGGGCCGGCGGCACCAGCGTCTCCTCCAGCGGGCCCCCGGTCGTCCACTTCGGGCTGGGAGAGGCCGAGCGGATCGACGCCCTCACGGTGCGCTGGCCGGACGGCGAGGTCAGCGCTTTCGACGCCATCGAGCCCCGCCAGCGCCTCACCGTCACCCGGGCGGCCCCGCGCGTGCGGTAGGGTGCACCGGTTGCGCGCACCTCCCCCCATCCTCGCCGCCCTGCTCACGGTCACGGTGGTCCATCTGCCGACCGGCTGGGGCCTCATCGCCGCGTCGACCGGCGAGGCCGACAACCACCACAAGATGCTCTGGGTCGCCCTCCAGCAGGCCCTGGACCGGCCGGGCCCGTGGAGCAACCTGCCTGACGGCCTCGACCTCCCGCTCATGGACCCGGTGAACCTGCCCCTCTACGCGGCGGGGGCCTGGCTCGATCCCACCCTGGGCTACAACCTGGTGGGCTTCGGCAACGGGCTGCTGGCCTTCTTCGGCGCCTGGGCCCTGGCCCGCGCCCTGGAGGTCCCGCCGTGGGGGGCGGTGACCGCCGGGGTGGCCGCCGCCAGCGCGCCCTTCCTGGCCGGAGCGACGGCGTTCGGCATCACCGAGGCGCTGCCGGTGGGCTGGATCGGCCTCTTCGCAGCGGCCTCTCTGCGCGCGGCGCGCTCGGGGCGGTGGGGGCACTGGACCCTGGCCGGGCTCGCCCTGGCGGCCTTCGTGGGCGCGGGCTGGTACCACGCGGTGTTCGGCCTGATCGCGGCGGCGGTGGTCTCGGCCTGGGCGCTCCGCAGGGCCCCCGTCCGGCGCACCGTCGCGGGCCTGCTCGCGGCAGGCGGGGTCGCGCTGATCCCGATCCTGCCGCGGTTCCTGCACTTCCTTGCGCTGAAGTCGCAGTGGGCAGACCGCTGGAGCGCGCCGGGCGTCGTGCCCCCCGGCGAGGGCTGGCGGCACACCCCCCTCTTCGGGACCGACCTGCTGAACCTCGTGCTGCCGGCGGTCGAGCGCGTGCCGGTGTCCAAGTCGGTGTACCTGGGGCTGGTCGCACTGGGGCTGGCGCTGGCCGCGGGTCGCTCCGCCCGCTGGCTGTGGGCGGCGTGCGCGCCGCTCTGGACCCTGGCGCTGGGGCCCTGGCTGCGCGTCGCGGGGCACCCCGTCCTCCCGGAGATCGGCCTGCCCGCGCTGTGGCTCACCCAAGCCTTCCCCGCGTTGGAGGGCCTGAGCCACTGGCACCGCGCGGCCGGACCGGCGACGGTGTTCCTGGCGGTGGCGGCGGGCCTGGGGGCCGCGCGGTTGGCCGCCCGCTGGCCGAGGACCGCGCCGTTGTGGCCCGCGCTCCTGCTGATCGACGCGCTGGCCTTCTCCCAGACCCCCTGGCCGAGGCCCGCCTACGACCCCCGGCCCCCTGCCGCGCTGATGGCCCTGGAGGGGCCGGGCGCCCTGGTCCAGCTCCCCTTCAACAACGGCCGGACCGAGTTCGGGATCGAGCCGCCTCGGATCTACGATCGATGGCAACCGTTCCACGGACGGCCGATCACCGAGAACGACGAGGGCCGGGACGCCGCGCTCACGAAGAACCGCCTGGTGGCCGTCGCGGACGCCCTCTGCGGGGTGCCCTCCGCCCTGCCGGCCCGACGGCGCGCTCCGGCGGATCTCACCCGAATCCAGGCCCTGGAGCAGCCCGGCGCGGTCGAGGCCTCGATCGCGCAGCTCCAGGACTGGGGCGTGGGCTGGGTCGTCCTCCACCGCGACCGGGCCCGGACCCCGGACGCCGCCGCCGCGCTGCTCCAGCGCACCTTGGGCCCTCCGATCGTCGCCGAGCCCGACCTGGCGATCTGGGCCGTCCCCCCCTGAAGCGCCGACAGGCCCACGAGGGGCCTGTTCGGTGTCAAATCTACATGCTGTTGCGGGCGTTCTACATCCCGTTGACAACAGCCGCCTCGACCGGGGCGTCCGCCGGGCTCGCCGTCGCGCCCGCGACCAGCATGCTGACCACGAGCCAGCCGAACGCCAGGGCGAGGAAGACGTTGAGGAGGGAGGAAGTACCGGGGGCTTCGGTGTGCTTGACGGTGAGGGAGCGGGCCATGATGTTCTCCGTCTGCGGCAGCGGGATCAGCTTCAGCGGGGGATGGGTGGAGGACGTCCCGAGCGGGACGTGCAGATTTCTTGCAGATTCCGTGCCAGCTCGCCTTACTGCCCGCCCCGCACCAGCCGGACCGGCGCGGCCAGCGCCACCAGCAGCACCGCCACCGCCGTCTGGGAGGCCCCCACCGGGAACTCCAGGAAGAACGCAGCCATGTACCCCAGCCCTCCGGCCGCCGCGCCCCCCAGGGCCGCCAGGGGGAAGGCCCAGCGCAGCCGCGAGGTCAGCATCAGCGCGGCCATGCCCGGCAGCACCGAGAACGCGAACACCGGCAGCGCCCCCAGCGCACGGGTCGCCACCGCCACCATGCAGGTGATCAGCGCCAGCAGCCCCATGTCCAGCAGGCGCACCGGCAGGCCCTGCACCCGCGCGCCCTCCCGGTCGAAGCCGGCGAAGATGAAGCCCTCGCGCCACCACCACGCCGCGCCCAGCACCAGGGCCCCGACCCCCACCACCATGCGCAGGTCCTCGGGCCGCACCAGCACGGCCGTGCCGAACAGGATCGCGGCGATGTCGTGGGCCTCCTGGGAGATGCGGTCCCCCACCAGCACCGCCCCCGCCCCCGCCAGCAGCCACATCGCCGCGAGCACGCTCTCCCGGGAGAGCTTGAGGCGGTCGGTGGGCAGGGAGAGCACCCAGGCGGCCGTCAGCGACGCCGCCAGCGCGCTCACCACCGGGTGGACCTCGGTCTCCAGGAAGATGGCGGCGTAGAAGCCCAGCGCCACGCCCAGCCCCGCGGTCTGGGTGAGGGTCGCGGTGACGAACACCATGCGCCGCAGCACGATGTGCACGGCCAGATACCCGAGCACCGCCCCGGCGATGATGCCGCAGAGGATCGGGTCTCGGAACAGCTCAAAGGCCAGGGCGAAGTCCTGCCAGCTCGGCGCGACGTCATCCATGGAGGCCCTCCGCGATGTGGGCGCCGTAGCGCGCGATGAAGACCCGGTGCCGGCAGACGTCGTCCACCGCGCCCACAACGACCGCGTCGTGGTCCGGGTCGACGAACAGGGCGCGCTCGGCCAGGGGCAGGGTGGCCTCCAGGTGGTGGCTGACCACGAGCACCGCCATCCCGAAGCGCTGGCGGACCCGGTCGATCAGCTCCATCGCCTGCCGCTCGGCCACCGCGTCCATCGCGGCGGTGGGCTCGTCCAGCAGGGCCAGGCGGGCCCCCGAGGCGACCATCCGGGCCAGCAGCACCCGCTGCTTCTGCCCCTCGGACAGCGCTCGGAAGCTGCGCGTGGCCAGCCCCGCCGCGTCCACGGCCTCCAGGGCCTCGTCCACGATGGGCGGGGCCTTGAGCGAGGGCTTGAGGAAGGACCAGCGCCGCATCGTGCCCATCGTCACCACCTCGCGGGCGGTGACCGGGAACAGCGGGTCGAAGGCCATGCGCTGGCCCACATAGGCCAGCTCCACCGGGCCGCCGGGCTGAAGCACCCGCCCGGACACCGCCGGCAGGAGCCCCAGCAGGGTGCGGAACCAGGTGGACTTGCCCGAGCCGTTCCGCCCGATGACCGCCCAGAACTCCCCGGCGCGCAGCTCCAGGTCCACAGGCGGCAGGATGGCCTTGCCCCCGTAGCCGACCTCCAGCTTCTCGCACCGCAGCAGCACGTCGTCCGCCATCACCGCTCCGTCCAGTCGAGGTCAGGCTCCAGCGCCAGCAGGTTCTCCAGGAGCACCTGGGCGGCGGGATCGTCGGGGTCGTCCAGCACCACCTCCGCGGACTCGCCGTCGGGGGCCAGCGGGACCCCGTCGAACAGGGTCTCGTCCAGCGCCAGCGCGATGGTCACCGCGACCTCGGGCGCCTGGGTCCGGTCTACGGTGAGGTCCATGCCCCCGACCCAGGGCTCCACGACGGGCAGCTCCACGACGAGGGGGGTGGGGGCCTCGAAGGTGTCCCCGGTGAGCTGCCCCTCGATGAGCAGCCCCGGCGCGTCGTCGGGGAAGCCCACCTCGAGCTGGCGCAGCGCCACGATGGGCAGGTGCGGGGAGGGAGAGGGGTCCCCGAGGTCCTGCTCGGTCGGGTCGAGCAGGTCCACCTCCAGGCCCGACCACGTCACCACGTCCTCGAAGGTGAGGTCGCCCCCGGCCAGCTCGGCCTGGATGTCGACGTAGTCGACCAGCGCGCCGTCGTCGCGGTGGCAGTGCCCGCTGTGGCAGAGCCCGTAGCCCTCCGGCGGGTCGGCGGGGTCGAAGGTCGACCCCGCCCCCGAGATCGACTGGAGCGACAGCCACGCCGGCTGCAAGGAGGCCGACGTGATCGTGATCGTGGTGCCGTCCTCGCGCAGGATCTGCGGCAGCGCGGGGTCCTCGGCCTCCCACCCGCCCGTGAGGGCGGCGCTGTCGAGGGTCGTGAAGCCCTCGGTGCCGGGCGTGAACGTGCACCCGGCCAGGGCGAACAGCAGCGTCATGTCAGCCTCCCAGCCCGGCCTTGAGGGCGGCGACCTGGGCGTCCATGTTGGCGATCCAGCCCTGCCCGGCGTTGAAGTCCGTCCCCCCGGCCAGGACCACCAGCTTCGCCCCGGCCTTGTCGGCGACCAGCTGGGAGGTGGTCGTGGGGAAGTAGGCCTCCTGGAGGATGACCTTCACGCCCTGCTCCCGGGCGGCCTGGAGCACATGGCTCACGTGCGCGGGCGTGGGCGGGATGCCCGGCTTGGGCTCGATGTGCATGATCAGGTCGAAGCCCAGCCAGTCCGCCAGGTAGGGCCAGGAGTTGTGGAAGGCGATGATGGGCTGGCCCTTGAGCCCGGCCAGGTCCGCCTCCCACCGCACCCGCGCCGCGTCCAGGCGGCCCACGAAGTCCTGGGCGTTGGCCCGGAAGGCATCGGCGTGCGCCGGGTCGACCTGGGCCAGGCGCTCGGCGATGCCCAGGGCCACGCTGCGCACCGCGCGGGGGTCGTAGAGGTAGTGGGGGTTGCCGCCAGGGTGGATGTCCCCCATCGCCCGGGAGAGCTGCTGGGTGGGCACCTGGAGCAGGGTCACGAACTGGGAGCAGTCCAGGTAGCCCGCCGCCCCCTGCAGGATCTTCGGGTTGCGGGAGCCGGTCTGCAGGGCCGGCAGCCAGCCGACCTCCAGCTGCAGCCCGACCACCAGCAGCAGATCCGCCTTGGACAGCTCCAGGGCCAGGTTGGGCCGGGCGTCGACGAAGTGGGGGTCCTGGGTGGGCAGGGACAGCGCGGTGACCTGGACGTGCTCACCGCCGATCTCAGCGGCCAGGGCGGCGAGGTCCGGCACGGTGGCGACCACGCGGGTCGCGGCCTGCGCAGGGCGGGCCAGGGTCATCGCGAACAGCAGGAGGAGCAGGGCGTGGATCCAACGCATGGGGTCCTCTCAGAAGTGGTGGGCGCCGTGGGCGCCGACGTTGAATTCGAAGGCCAGGAAGACCGCCAGGTCCGGGGTGGCCCGACCGCTGTGCAGGTCGGCGTCGCCCTGGAGGCGCAGGCGGGAGAACTCCGTCGGCCAGAAGGTGGTGTTGAGCGAGCCCCGGTGCCGCAGGGCGGTCCAGCTCGGGTCCAGGGGGTCCTCGGCCAGCGCGCCGTCGAGGTCCCAGGCGGGGGTGCCCAGCTCGTAGCGCCCGGCCACCCCCCAGCGCCGGGCGAAGCGCCAGGCGAGCTGGGTGTAGCTGTTCACGTCGCTGAGCACGTCCCCGCCCACCTGGCGGCGGCGCAGCATCCACTCGCTGGTGAGGGTCACCGAGGTCCAGCTCCCCACGGTCGCCGGCTTGTAGCGCAGGTAGAGGTCGGTGCCGTAGACCTCGGAGCGGTTGCCCCGCCCCGAGGCGTTGGGCCCGCCCGCCCAGCTCAAGCCCCACATCAGCGACCAGTCCTCGTTGAACGGGAAGAACTGCTTGACCGCGGCGGTGGTCTGGAGGTCGAGCGGGGAGCGCACCCCCAGGTCCTGGGCGCCGTAGAAGCTGCGCGCGGTGGCCTCGCCGTTGGCCATCGTCTCGCTGGCGACGACCTCGACGTACCAGGGCAGGGGCAGCAGCACCGAGCCCTCCACGCCCAGCCCTCGGTTGCCCTCGCCGCCCCAGACCCGCCCCAGGGCGAAGGGCTGGTCGACGAAGTCCCAGGCGTGGGGGTGGGTGGGATTCTGGCGCCCGAAGCGGGTCAGGAACTGCCCCGCGCGCACCTGGAAGCGGCCGGGCAGCCCCAGGGTGGTGGCGTAGACCTCCTCGATCTCCACCCCGAACTGGGCGAACACGATGTTCGCGTCGAAGCGGAAGTAGGGGTCGACGGCCTGGCCCACCGACAGCTCGAGCTGCTGGAGGTTGAAGCCGTTGGCCTGGGGATCATGGCCCCCGGACATCAGCGGCTCCTCCGTGTTGAACGCCGCCAGCGCGACGTCCGCGATGAAGCTGATGTCGGGGTTCATGCTCTGGAGCGCCCGGGCGCCGAGCTGGAGTGGAGGAGGAGCGGCCTCCTCGGGCGGGGCGTCGGCGGAGAGGGCCGCCTCGATCTCGGCCAGCTCTTCTTCCGAGAGGCCGCTGTCATCGGGTTCGTCGGGCTCTGCCTGGCCGAAGGCCAGCGGCAGAAGCCCGATCAGGAGGGGGAACATCACACGGTCCTGCAGAGCGGGGAGAGGGGGCGGTGCGCGGGCGCACCGGCCCGTCACCGCGAGGGGGAGCGCTCAGCAGGACAGGGGCGGAGAGGTCTTGGGGGCGTAGGCCAGCGGGGGGCCCCGGATGCCGTGGGCGCGGGCGCCGAGCCGGGGGACGCGCTGGTGGTTCGTGGGGGCCGGCAGCGCGAGGGTGAGCTGGGCGAGCCCCGCCGCGCTCACGCCCTGGAGGGCGCAGTCGTGGTCGTGGGGGTCGTCAGGCGCGGTGCGCAGCTCGTCGGTGCCGGTGTGGGCGTCGTCCGCGCTGGCCTGGGCGTCCATCTCCAGGATCTCGCCGTGCACGGCGCAGACGACGTGCATCACCTGGACCCGGTGGACGTGCCGGGCGGTCAGCCCGAACACCCACAGCGCCACCCCCAACAGCAGGGCGAGGCGAGCAGCGCGGGCGCGGAGGTGATGCATATGCCTCTGCTAGTGCACCGGACACCGATCCGTCAAGGGAACGGACACCGAAGGGTGATCCAGGATTCCGATAAGCTCACCCTGATGCACACCGATGGCTGGCAGCGGGCCTGCGCCCGCTTCGTGGACGCGGAGGGCCTCGACCCGGGCGTCCTGCCCCTGCTCGACGCCTTCGGGGGGCCCGCCCGGGTCGAGCCGACGCGCGCCTTCGCCGAGCTGGAGGCGGGCGCGGCGGCGCTGTTGGACCTCGACGCGCGGATCGCGCGGCGCCTCACCGAGGAGGTCGACGGCCCCCAGGCCGCGATGTTCGCGCGGCGGCTCCGAGCAGTGCACGCGCGGCTGGGCGTGCTCGCGGCCGCCCGCCCGGAGGCGCGGGTCCTGCGCGTGGGCCTGCTCCAGCGCGCCGCCGAGATCCTGGACGCGCCGAAGCCCCGCGCCCTGCGCATCCGCGCGCTCGCGGACTTCTACTACAGCCACGCCGCCCTGCTCCAGCACGGGGCAGGCCCGCCCCTGGAGGAGGCCGTCGCCGCTGCCCGCTGGCGGGAGGTCGGCCCCGGGGTCGCCCACGCCCGCATCACCGGCCCGAGCGACTTCGGGCCCCTGCACGTCAATGCCTTGCGCGTCCGGGGCGGTCGCCTCCGGGTGCTCGACACCCAGGCCACCGCCCCCGGGGTGTCCTTCGCGGAGGTCATGCGGTCCAGGGGGGCCACCGCCGGCGTCAGCGGGGGCTTCTTCCTGTACTCGGAGTCCGACATCCAGCCGCCGGCCGCGCAGGGGGACCCGGTGGGCCTGCTGGTCAGCGACGGCGAGGTGGTCCAGCCCCCGGCCTTCCGGCGCGCCGCCCTCGTGGAGGACGCCCGGGGCCAGCGGACCATCGCGCCCCTCGGCCCGGAGGGGCTGGTCGTGCGCTGGCCCGGCGGCGAGGCCCGGGTCACCGCCCGGAACACCGCGGCGGCCTCGGGCTGGACCGCCTTCAACCGCGCCTTCGGGCTGGAGAGCCCCGGCGGGCGCCGCGCTGGTGTCGCGGTCGTGGGGCGGCAGGTCGTCGCGTCGGGGCAGGGGAGCCTGCCCATTCCGCTCTCCGGCTTCGTGCTGCGCGCGCCCGTGGGGGTCCCGCTCACGGGGGCCGAGCCCGGCGCGCGCGTGTCGTTTTCGTTGTCTGCGCCAGTCCGTGACGCTCCAGTCCGTGACGCGATCGCGGGCGGCCCCATGCTGCTGGACCCCGACGGCCCCGAGCGCGAGCTGCCCGCCGAGGACTTCTCCGGCACCGCGCCGCCGGTGACCTTCTCCACGGACGAGACCTACGACCAGAACCTGCTGCCCCGCATGGCCGCGGGCCTGACCGCGGACGGCGCGCTGGTCTTCGCGGCGGTCGACGGCCGCAACTTCGAGCGCGCCCCGGGCCTGACCCTGGCCGCCACCGCCCGCCTGATGGCCGCGCTGGGCTGCGTGCGGGCCATGAACCTCGACGGCGGCAGCTCCAAGCGAATGGTCGTCCAGGGCGAGGTCGTGGACCTGCCCAGCACCGAGGTCGTGTCCGGCGGCGGCCCGACGCCGGTGCGCCCGGTGCGGACGGCGGTGCTCTTCGACTGAAAACCGAACACCGTTCGCTATTCAGCCCGGCACACATACCGGTGGAACAGCCCGTAGGGGTCGGTGAACCCGCGCTCCACCACCTTGAGCCCCGCCCTGTCGAGCACCTCCAGCCAACGGAACACGTCCAGCTCGTAGACGTCGCGCTCGGCGCGGGGCACCAGGGCGAGGCGGAGCTGGTCCAGGCACCACCGGTGCAGGATCGCCTCCAGCCGGGGCACCATGTGGTGGGGGTCGCCAATGGCCTCGCGGTCCCGCAGCTCGTCGAGCAAGGCCCGCCCGCAGCGCCGCAGGTAGCTGTCGGCGAGGTGGTCGGCCAGCAGCGGGTCGCCGGGCGGGATCTGCACGTCGCAGTACACGTCGGCCTCGTTGAGCAGCAGGAAGCCGCGTCGCTCGGCGATGGACCCTCGGATACGCTGGAGCACCTCCAGCTTGCCAGGCCCGCTCAAGCCGTAGCGGGCCCGCTCCGCCGCATCCCGACCGGCAAGGTGGTGCAGCGTCAGCGAGCAGACCACCGCGTCCGCCGGGGGCAGGCTCACCGCCTCGACCGGCGAGACCACGAATCGAAGCCGCACCTGGGGCGGCAGCCGCCGCATCACCGCCGCGCGCACCTCCTCCGCCGGGTCGATGACCACCAGCTCGCCGGGGGCCATGCCCTCGGCCAGCCCGGCCCACAGCCGACCATCGCCCCCGCCGATCTCCACCACCCGCCAGCCCGGTCGGGTCACCACCGGGCGCAGCGCCAGGGCGTTCTCCGCGTAGAGCCCGGTCGTGAGCCGGGTGGACGTCCAGGCCTCGAACAGCGAGCCCGGCCCGAAGCGGGTGTTCCACTCCTCGGGCGGGCTGCGATCGGCCAGGCTGCGCCGCAGCGCCTCGGCCGCCGCGACCTGCGCAGGCCGGGGGAGCTGGAGCAGGGCGCTCATGCTGTCGCGGATGGAGGGGGCGCGCATGTCGCCGGCTAACCCACCGCTCAGCGCTCCACCAGCGCAGCCCCACCGGGATCCAGCCCCCAGGTCCGCACCGGACGCCCCCGTTCCAGGCGATGGTGGGAGCGCCATCGCCGGTCCCGGCCCACCGCGCGCTTCTCAGCGTCCCGCGAGGCGAGCACCTCCGCCAGCCGCGCCAGGGCGATCCTCCGGTTGGCGTGCTGGGAGCGCTCGCTGGCGACACGTACCCGCAGCCCGGTGGGCCCATGGGTGGCCCACACCGCGCTGGCGGTGGTGTTGACGTGCTGCCCGCCGGGGCCCCCCGCCCGGCACGCGGTGAAGCTCACCTCCGAGGGGTCGACCTCCACCGCAGCCCCGACGGGCGCGTCGTGCGCGCTGACTCCGGCGTACCAGCGCTTGCGGGCGCGGCGGCCCCGGGTCGCGCTGCGGGCCACCAGCGCGTGGGTCCCCAGCAGGCCCTCCAGCGACGCCCCGCCCGAGACCTCCAGCGTCACCGACCGCGGCGCCTCGTCCTCACCGCTCACGGTCACCGAGCGCACCGCGAGCCCCCGCGACGCGCAGGCCTCGGCCAACCAGGCCGCCAGCAGCGCCACGAAGCGCCGCACCTCCACCGGCCCGGTGCCGGCGGACACCAGCAACAGCCGCCTCATCGCTTCACCGTGAACTGCGGCAGCAGCGCCGCCACTGGCCGGGCCAGCCCGGCCTCCACCAGGCTGTCGACCACCGGCCCGATGGGCTTGTAGGCCTTGGGGTGCTCGGCGTAGAGCAGCTCGGGGTCGTCGCAGATGACCCGCCCCCCTGACGCGGTCCGCAGCAGGGACTTCCGGGTCATGGCCGGCTTGAGCTTGGCCACCGCCTCGCTGCGCCCCATCGCCCGGCCCGCGCCGTGGGCCACCGAGGCCAGGCTGTCCTCCGAGCCGGTGCCCTCCATCACCCAGCTCGGCGTGCCCCGGCTGCCCAGCACCACGGTGGGCTGGCCGGCCTCGGCCGGGGCGCTGCCCTTGCGGTGGACCCATACCCCCTGCCCGCCCAGGGTGCCCCGGACCACGCTGTTGTGGATGAGGTCGACCTGATGGGCGACGCGGGAGGGGCGCGCGGAGCCCAGGGCGCCCAGCAGCCTCCACGCGATGACCAGCCGGTTGGCGCGGGCGAACCGCAGCGCGCCGGCCAGCTCGCCCAGGTACTGCGCCTGGTCGGCGCCGGTCAGCGCCCGCAGGCCCCACCGATCGGCCAGGGCCTTGCCCAGACCCCGGGACCCGGAGTGGACCAGCACCACCGTCCCGCCGTGCCGGAGGCCCAGGGCCCGCGCGCGCGGCTTGTCGGCCACCTCGGTGACCTCGCTGATCTCGGCGAAGTGGTTGCCCCCACCCACCGTGCCCAGGGACGCCCCGAACCGACCCTCGAAGGGCAGGGGAGCGACCGGGCCATCCGGCTCGGGGGCCTCGACCTCGGCGAGCGCCGCCAGGGAGGCGGGCACGCCCGGGACCTCCGCCAGGCCGCGCGGGCCCCGGGCCCAGACCGCCGCCAGCAGCGCGTCGGGGTCGGCGTCCGGCAGCGGCGGGCCCTCGGTCCACTCCCGCACGCGGCGCTCCAGGGCGTCCCCGCGCATCCGGGTCTTGGAGAGGGCCACCAGCCGCGCGCCGCAGCCGGCGTCTCCGCCCACCAGACCGGGCCACACCGCGTCGCGGAACGCGAAGGCCGCGCCGATGGGGATGCCTGGCCCGGGGTGCAGGTCCGGCAGGCCGACAGCCCGCACGCAGCCGGGGAAGCCCGCCACGCGGGCGAGCTGATCGACGGCGTCGCCTTCAACGCGGACGTCGTCGCGGGCGAGGATGCGGGCGTGGACAGGCAGGGTGCACATGAGGGGCTCCGTGGATGCCCCATCATGAAGCACGCGCCGTGCCAACCGCTCCAGCGCGCTGTTTCAGCCGGTCATGATGCGCTATGCATCACACGTAGTGATTCAGGAAGCACCGATGATGTGAAACGCATCAGCCCTCGAGCGGCGTCACCGTCACGGCCGCCCCGGTCACCCGCCACTGCCCGTCCACCTTGAGCAGGGACACGGCGTCGTCGAAGCGGACCTTCGCGGTGGTCCGACTCACCCGCGCGGCGGCCACCGCGCCCGCGGCCTCCACGCTGTGGACGACCACCTGCGCCGCGTGGCCGCCGATCCGCTTCGCCCGCAGCATGTCCAGGTAGTCCGCCGTCGTCAGCACCAGCTCGCGCTCGGGGGTGACCACCACCTGCACGGCGGCGGGGTGGAAGACCTCCGCCAGGGCGTCGGCGTCCTGGGCGGCGGTGGCCTCGGTCCAGCGGTGCAGGGTGCGGGCGATGTCGTCGTGCGGCATGGGTCCTCCAAAAAGTTGCCTGAGCAACAATCATGGGAAAAAAGAGGATCACCCCAGGCGATCCTCCAGTCGGTCCAGCAGGTCGTGCAGCGCGTCCAGCTCGCCGGGGGCGAGGTCGCCGAACAGGCGGCGCCGCTCGGCGGGGATGCGGGGCAGCAGCGTGTCGAAGAGGGCGCGGCCGGCGTCGGTGAGCCACACCTGGTTGCGCCGCCCGTCGTCCGGGTCCGGGCGCCGCTCGACCAGCCCCCGCGCCTGGAGCTTGTCCACCAGGCGGGTGATGTTGGCCCGGTCGTCCAGCACCGGGTCCACCAGCTCGCGCTGGGCGCGCCCGTCGCGCTCGTGCAGCCGGAAGAGGACGAAGTACTGCTCCGGCGTGAGGTCCGGGTCCCACCGGGCCAGCGCGCCCGCCAGGTCGTGGCGGAGCAGCCGGGCCACCCGCAGCAGCCGGTAGGCCGTCGCCTTGTCGATGCTGGAGGTGTCGGAGAAGCGGTCTTTCATGATGTTGCCTGAGCAACAAATACAACCAAGCGCGCCCCCCGTCAAGGGGGGCGCGTGGTCTCAGCTCTGCGGGAGCGTCGCCTCGGGCAGGAACATCCGCCACTCCTCCGGGATCCTCGCCCGGAGCAGGTTCGCGTGCAGGATCTCCCTGGACGACGGGCGGTGTGGCGGCCGCCGGAGGGTCATGCCGGCCTCCTCGGGCAGGCGGTCGGCCTTGCGGTGGTTGCAGGGCTCGCAGGCGATGACGACGTTCTCCCAGGAGGTCACCGGCACCCGACGGCCGCTCCACGGCAGCCGGACCCGGCCGTCGACCGCGCGCGCGCGGGGCACGACGTGGTCGAGGGTCAGCTCGTCGATGGCCAGGCGGCCGTTGCGGCCCCTCGGGGTGACCCCGCAGTACTGGCAGGACGCGCTGTCCCGGGCGATCACGCTGATGCGGTTGAACCGGACGCGCTCGCTGTGCTTCCGGTACCGGTGCAGCGCGACGACCGCCGGCCAGGGCAGGTCGAACGACTGGGAGCGGATGACGCGACCGGCGTACTCGACGACCACGTTGGCCTTCTCGTCGAGCAGCAGGTTCACCGCCCGCTGCCAGCCGAGCACGCTCAATGGGGTGTAGTCTGCGTTCAGCAACAATACGCTGTCCATGACCGCCTCCTGAGGTGACATCGCGAACACGCATGGGGTCTCGTGAGAGCAGGCGACCGGGGTCGAACCGGCGACCTTCGGGGTGGAAACCCGACGCTCTTCCAAGTGAGCTACGCCTGCATGAGGTAGTGCCCGCCGCGAGAATCGAACTCGCAACCTCCCGCTTACAAGACGGATGCTCTGCCTGTTGAGCCAAGCGGGCACAATGCCCGGGGGGAGAATCGAACTCCCGACCTCCGCGTTACCAGTGCGGTGCTCTTCCACTGAGCTACCCGGGCGCATGGAGAGCCGGTGGCCGGAGTCGAACCGGCGACCTCCTGATTACGAGTCAGGCGCTCTGGCCGACTGAGCTACACCGGCGGGGAGATGGGAAGGGGAGGAACGGGGAGTGGGGATCGAACCCACGCTCTCCGAGTTCAAAGCCCGGCGCCTTGCCGCTTGGCCATCCCCGCAGACCCCGTGGGGCGGCGGCGCTCCCCATGCGCCGCCGCCCCTTCTGCCGCGAGTGGAGCGGGCGGGATTCGAACCCGCAGCCTCCCGGGTGCAAGCCGGACGCTCTCCGCGATTGAGCTACCGTCCCATGTTGCGCCGTATACGCCCGACGCGAGCGGATGGTGGAGACAGATGGGACTTGAACCCACAACCTCCCGGATGCGAACCGGGCGCTCTCCCGAGTTGAGCTACTGCCCCATGTTGCGTCGATGACGCCCGACGCGAGCGGATGGTGGAGACAGATGGGAGTGAACCCGGTCTGGAGGACCCACAACCTTCGGACTGCCAGCCCGACGCTCTCCCAGTTGAGCTACTGCCCCATGTTGCGTCGATGACGCCCGACGCGAGCGGATGGTGGAGACAGATGGGGATTGAACCCACAACCTTCGGACTGCCAGCCCGACGCTCTCCCAGTTGAGCTACTGCCCCATGTTGCGTCGATGACGCCCGACGCGAGCGGATGGTCCCCCAGGGAGGACTCGAACCTCCATCTCCTGGTTCAGAGCCAGGTGTCCTGCCGTTGAACGACCAGGGAACAGGGTCCCCGATGGGCAGGAGGGAGGTGGGTCCGCCGGGACTCGAACCCGGAACCGCCGGCTTAAAAGGCCGTTGCTCTACCGCTTGAGCTACGAACCCTCATCCTCACCGCCCCTCCTATCGGGGTTGGGGCGCGGAGGCGAGGGGGCCCCGTCTCCGCGCCGCGCGCTGCCGTCTCAGTTGTACTCGGTCCCACCCTTGCGGAGCAGGTAGCGCTCGGACACCGACTTGAGCTGGACGCGGCCCAGCTCGTCGTGGCGCCGCTCGTGGACGGGTCGGACGACCACACCCTCTCGGATGTGCTTGCCCTCTCCGCTGACCTGCTCGCGGCCGTCGGTGTGCTCGGCGAGCGCCTCGCGGCTGAACGGACCCCGGTAGACCACCGGGACACGCTCCAGGCTGAGCGCACGGCACGCGGCCTCCAGCTCGGTGTCGTCCAGGAAGTGCCCCTGGCCGACCGCGCCGACGTAGACGTCGAACACCCGGAAGCCGAGGCTGGCGTCGTGGCCGACGTTCGCGCCGTAGGCGAGGTCCTGGACGCCCGCGCCGAAGGTCTCGCCGAGGACGAAGACCGGCGCGTCGGCGCTCAGCGTGCCGCTGAAGGCCGCCTCCAGGCGGGCCTCGATGTCCAGGGTGCGGGCGACCCGGAGGTAGAGGTTTCGCTCGTTCTCCTGGGCGTTCGGCATGAACGCCAGGCCGCGCGCGGCGAGCCCCTTCGAGCTGACGACCAGCCGACCGTGCTCGGCGTGGGCCCAGGCCTCGGGCACGAGGCCGAGCTGGGTCCAGGTGCCGTGGATCTTCTCGGTGAAGACGACCGGCTCGCCGTCGGCCAGGACATCGGGGAAACGCTTGATGTTCTCGATGTCGTAGCGCAGGCAGCGGTCCAGCCCGGCCGCCCAGGCCTGGCCGTCCATCGACGTGGGGACCGGGGGCTCGTGCTTGACGATGCCCAGGGTCTCGGTCACGTCGAGGCCCTCGGGCCACTCCGGCCGCGCCGGGTAGCAGAGGCCCTGGGACAGCACGCCCCGCAGCCGGATGGCCTTGACGCGGTTGGCGAACTTGCCGGCCAGGCGCCCCGTGAGCCCCATCTCCTCGAGCAGCTCGTCGGGGACGATGGCCTGCTCGGGGATGTAGGCGGCGAGGTCGCCGGTCCTGAACTGGCCCTTGCGGACCACGGAGAGGTAGTCGCCCACGCGCGCCAGCTCGAGGGCATCTGCGTTGTGGTGTGGCTCGACGCGGAGCCGCACGACCTTGACGGCGAAAGAGGACATGGGGACCTCCTCTGGGCTTGTTGGGGATGATAGGCGAGGCGGGACTCGAACCCGCAACCTCCGCTGTGTGAGAGCGGTGCGCTCCGCGATTGCGCCACTCGCCTGTGGTGCTGGATGAAGGAGCAGGGCCGGAGAGATTCGAACTCTCGCAGGGCGACTTTGGAGGCCGCCTGACACAACCAGCGCTCGACCCTGTAGGGAAGCGACCGACGCGACTCGAACGCGCAACCTCTGCCTTGGGAGGGCAGCGCTCTACCATTGAGCTACGGACGCATGTGGTCGTCAGAGATGGTCAAGGTGGCCGGACTCGAACCGGCGGCCTGCTGGTTCCAAACCAGCCGCTCTCCTCGCCTGAGCTACACCTTGAGACAAGAGGCGACGGCGGGATTTGAACCCGCGCTCCCCGGGTTGCAGCCGAGTGCCTTTCCGCTTGGCTACGTCGCCTTGAGAAGTGTGATGGGTCAGTTGGAACATGAACAAGAGGCGACGGCGGGATTGAACCCGCTCCGGAGGAGCCGCGCTCCCCGGGTTGCAGCCGAGTGCCTTTCCGCTTGGCTACGTCGCCTTGAGAAGTGTGATGGGTCAGTTGGAACATGAACAAGAGGCGACGGCGGGATTGAACCCGCTCCGGAGGAGCCGCGCTCCCCGGGTTGCAGCCGAGTGCCTTTCCGCTTGGCTACGTCGCCTTGAGGGGGATGGTCCGAGTGGCTGGACTTGAACCAGCGACCTCCGCGCTCCCAGCGCGGCGTTCTCCGCATCTGAACTACACCCGGACGAGGACCCTGCGTGGATCCGAAAGCGGCCGACGCGACTCGAACGCGCAACCTCCGCCATGGCAAGACGGTGCTCTACCTTTGAGCTACGGCCGCAGGGAGCCCGGAGCGACCGACCGGTGCAGAACCGGCCGCTCCAGGCGTGTGATGGTCGGGGTGGCCGGATTTGAACCGACGACCTGCTGGATCCGAACCAGCCGCTCTCCCAGGCTGAGCTACACCCCGACAGGCCTCGGCGACGCGGGGTCGCAGAGGCTCAGGACAGGCATCTCCCGTGGAGCGCTGCGCGAGCATCTCCCGTGGAGAACCGAGGTACACCCGGTGGGATTCGAACCCACGATCGCCGGATTAAGAGTCCGGTGCCTTATGGACCGCTTGGCTACGGGCGCACAACCCCTCTCCTGGGTGAGAGGGGGGTGGGCCCGCGCCGCTGACGACCGCCGTGATTGGCGCGACGCGGACCCGTGAAACTCCATGCGTATTCGCGATGTCAAAGAAGAGGAACTGTGTGAGGTCTGTATTCAATACAGACTCGTCCATCCCTCGCAGTGGTGTGCGAGGTCGGGGCGACAGGCGCTCGGACGCTCAGCGGCGTCGGAGCGAGCAGCCCGTTCGGCTGGTCCGGCTGGCGACGGGGCCCTGAAACCAGAAGCCCCCGGCGCCTTGCGGGGCCGGGGGCTTCATGGAGGAAAACAGCCTGCTACGCTGTTTTTCCTGAGCCCTCGGCTTGATCCGCCGTACCCTGTCCCGGGCGCTTGCTCGCAGGCATGTTGCCTGCGGCGGCGGCAGGGAGCACCACCACACCGGACAGAATGGTCTGCCAGGGTTCGGCGATACAGGGGGTGTTGGCGGAGAAGCGGTACATGCCAGGTTCCTTTGACGTGTGGGGGGACCTCTGCCCGGCCCACGATGATGTTTTACCACATTACCGACAGAGTGCAAACACTTTTTTGTGTGGTGTTCTTTGGAACCTCGATTCGGTGGGTTTCAGCTTGATCTCTTGCGTGTATGCGTCGTGCTGGGGCGCATGGCGGACAGAAGATGGCCCGGGGGCCGAGCCCCGGGGGCCGAGCCCCGGGGGCCAAGCTCGCGGACAACGGCTGTGCTATGGCTCGGGGGTCATGGCCACGCTGCTCACCTGGTCCGACCGCGGCGCCCCTCGCCCGGTCCCCGGCCCTCCCCTCCCGCACAACCCGGCGGATCAGGGGCCTGTGCTGCGGCTCCTCGACCAGCCGGAGAGCCAGGGGCGCTACGACCGGGTCCTGGTGCTGAGCATCCCCTCGGGGCTGGAGGGCGCTCGGGGCCTGGTGGCGCGGATGCGGGAGCGTGGCCTGCGCGCGGAGCTGCGGCTCATCGATCTGGCGGATCCAACCGACCACGAGGCGCTGTTCTTCGGGCTGGCGCCCCTGGTCGAGGAGCTGCGCGGCGCGCCCGAGCTGGACGTGGTGCTCTCGGCAGGCACGCCCCAGTCCCAGACCCTGTGGGTCATCCTGGTGCAGGCGGGGCTGCTCCGGGCGCGCATGCTCCAGGTCATCCCGCCGGCCTTCGTACCAGACCCCCACCCCCGGGCCATCCGGGAGGTGCGGCTGGAGATCGAGGGCTTCCCGGAGATCCGCGCCCTGCGCGAGGAGCTGGTCCGGCTGCGCGCCGAGCGCCGCGCCGACAGCGACCGCATGATCGGCGAGAGCGCGCCCATGCAGACGCTTCGACGCAGGCTGGCCCGGGTGGCGCCCAGCGAGGTGCCGGTGCTGGTGTATGGGGAGACCGGGACGGGCAAGGAGCTGGTCGCCCGCGCGATCCACTCCGCCAGCGCGCGGGCTGAAGGGCCGTTCATCGCCGAGAACTGCGGGGCGTTCGCCGAGGGCGTGCTCTCCAGCGAGCTGTTCGGGCACGAGAAGGGGGCCTTCACCGGGGCCTCCGGGCGGCGCCGGGGCCTGTTCGAGGTGGCGGACGGCGGCACGCTGTTCCTGGATGAGGTGGGCGAGATGCCGCCCCGGGTGCAGGTCCAGCTCCTGCGGGTGTTGCAGGAGGGCGAGCTGCGTCGGGTGGGCGGCGAGCGGCCGGTGCGGGTGGACGTGCGGGTGGTCGCGGCGACCCACCGGGACCTGGCGTCCGAGGTGCGCGCCGGCCGGTTTCGGGAGGACCTCTACTATCGGCTGCGGGGCGCGACCCTCGAGGTCCCGGCGCTGCGGGATCGGGGCGGCGACCTGGAGCGGCTGGTGGCCCACTTCATGGAGGAGCTGGGGCGGCCCCTGAAGCTGACGCGGGCGGCCTGGGACGCGCTGCGGTCCTGGCGGTGGCCGGGCAACGTGCGGGAGCTGCGGGCCGAGGTGACCCGCTGGGGGGTGTTCTGCGAGGATGTGGTGGCGGTGGAGGACCTCTCCCCGGAGATCCGGGGGGCCCCGGTGCGGGTGGCGGTGGCGCCCCTGGGTGGACCGCTGCGCCCGCTGGTCGAGCGGGTGGCTGAGGTCGAGCGCGCCGCGATCGCGGACGCCCTGGCGCAGCTCGACGGGAACCTCTCCCAGGCGGCGCGGGCGCTGGGCATCGACCGGAACACCCTCAAGCGCAAGCTGCGGGGGTTCGGGATGCGCTGACCCGGTGGGTCAGTCGTGGTAGGCCCGCGGGCTGTCGGCGGTGCGCACGCGCCCCAGGACGTCGCCGCCCTGGTGGACGAGGATTGCGTCTCCGAGCAGATCGACGGAGATCCGGGCGCCGGAGATGCGCCCGGACCGGAGCCGCACGACGGAGCGGTCGGCGGCCACGACAGCGACCGCACCGCTGACCTCGGCGTCCTCCAGCGTGACCTCGGCGTCTCCGCTGAGGGTGAGCGCGGTGTCTCCCGTGACCTCGCACCCCCGCAGCACGACGTGGGCGTTGTCGGAGAGGGCGACGGCGGTGGGGCCCCGGATGTCGCAGTCCTCCAGGGTCAGCCTGCAGTGCCCGCGGGCCTCGATGACCGGCCCGGCGGGGAGCGCGGCGCGCACGTCGCTGAGCTTGAGGTGGGTGCGGCCGTCGCAGACGATCGGCGCCTCGCCGTCCCAGGGGATCCAGCCCAGCGCGTGGAGGGCTCCGAACCACCAGAGGAGCAGGGCGCCCCAACCCACGGTCAGCGCGCCGGCCAGCAGCCGCAGCCTGAGGGGGTAGGGCGGTGTGTTTGCGGTCGTGGAGGGGGACGCGGGCATTGGGGGTCAGTCGCCGTGGACGCGGGCGTTGCCTCCGGCGCGCCGGGGCCCGGAGACGGCGGCGCCCCGGACCTCGACCTGGGCGTTGCCGCCGAGGTCGAAGGCGAAGTCCGCGCCGGTGACCGAGCCCCGCTCCAGCCGGACCCGTGCGTTGCCCGCAGCGTAGATGGCGGTGGGGCCCTCGATCACGCACTCGACCAGGGTGAGCTGGCAGTTGCCGTTGGCCTCGATGACCGGCCCGTAGGGGAGGCGGGCGGTGACGCCCTTGATCTCCATGCGCTCGTTGCCGGCGCAGACCAGGGGCTCGGCGCCGTCCCAGGTGGAGAAGGGGAGCTGGATGAGGCCGACCTGGTAGAAGACGACGCCGATG
This sequence comes from Alphaproteobacteria bacterium, assembly GCA_020632795.1. GTDB lineage: Bacteria > Myxococcota_A > UBA796 > UBA796 > CAJQPC01 > JACKEV01. Next base: position 18,064 of record JACKEV010000010.1, on the reverse strand, counting down.
ATGGAGGCGGTGAGGCCGATGATGAAGATCGGCAGGATCACCGGCAGCAACATCAGCGCGCCGACCGCGCGGGAGGGGGCCGGGGGCGGCCGGAGGGTCTCGGCGATCAGCTCGAGGTCGTCCTCGGGCCTGGGGCGGTTGAGGGTGAAGACGCTGTGGCAGAACGGGCACTCGTAGCGGTCCACGTCGGCCTCGGGGTGGGCCGGCGCGCCGCACTGCTGGCAGCGGAGGAGCTTCATCGGGCTCCATCATGCCCCGCTGCCGGCCGCGCTTCCACCTGGACGGCGAGCGCCGTGGCATCATTCAAGGACCGCGCGCTCCCCGGAGGAAGCCATGTCCGACACCGTCCCTGTCCCCGCCCGCGTCCGCGAGGGCTCCGTCAGCCCGATCCAGGACCTGAACGACTGGCGGCGGGCCTGGTTGCAGGCCCGGAACGACCCGGACGGCTTCTGGCTTGAGCAGGCGCGCGCCCTTCGGTGGCGGCGGCTGCCCAGCGAGGGGCTGGTGGGGGGCTACGACACGGTCCGGGAGGGGCCCTTCTCGTGGTTCCATGACGGGATCCTCAACGTCACCGAGAGCTGCGTGGACCGCCACGCCGAGGCCACCCCCGACAAGGTGGCGATCCTGTGGGAGGGGGACGCGCCCGGCGAGGTCCGGCGCATCACCTACGCCGAGCTGTCGGCGATGGTGAACCGCTGCGCCAACGCCCTGGCCCGGCTGGGGCTCAAGAAGGGGGAGCGGGCGATCCTCTACATGGGCATGGTCCCCGAGGCGGCGGTCGCGATGCTGGCCTGCGCGCGGCTGGGGGCGGTGCACTCGGTGGTGTTCGGGGGCTTCTCGGCCGAGGCGCTGCGGGACCGCGTCCGGGACTGCGGGGCTGAGCTGGTCATCACCCAGGACGAGGGGCGGCGCGGGGGGCGGTCGGTGCCGCTCAAGGCGGTGACCGACGCGGCGTTGGAGGGGGAGCACGGGGTGAAGAAGGTGCTGGTGTTCCGGCGCACCGGGGCCAAGGTGGGCTGGACCGCGCACCGGGACGTGTGGTGGCACGAGGTCGTGGACGCGGCCTCGCCGGAGCACGAGGCGGTGGCCTGCGGCGCCGAGGATCCGCTGTTCATCCTGTACACCTCGGGCAGCACCGGGCGGCCCAAGGGGCTGGTGCACACCTGCGGCGGGTACCTGACCTACGCCAGCTACACCCACCGGGTGGTCTTCGACCTGCGCCCGGACGACGTCTACGCCTGCCTGGCGGACGTGGGCTGGATCACGGGGCACAGCTACATCGTCTACGGGCCGCTGGCGAACGGCGCGACCACGCTGATGTTCGAGTCCACCCCGCTCTACCCGGACGCCGGGCGGTACTGGGACGTGGTCGAGCGGCACAAGGTCACGATCTTCTATACGGCGCCCACCGCCATCCGGGCGCTGGCGGCCCAGGGGGACGACTTCGTCACCCGGCACGACCGGTCCAGCCTGCGCGTGCTGGGCACGGTGGGCGAGCCCATCAACCCCGACGCCTGGCGCTGGTACTTCGACGTCGTGGGGGAGGGGCGCTGCAACATCGTGGACACCTGGTGGCAGACCGAGACCGGGGGCATCCTCATCGCGCCCATCGCCCCCGCGACGCCCACCCGACCGGGATCGGCGACGCTGCCGCTGCCGGGGGTGCGCCCGCAGCTGCTGGACCCCGACGGCAGGGAGCTGCGGGGGCCGAGCCAGGGGCTGCTGTGCATCGCGGAGCCCTGGCCGGGCCAGGCGCGCACGGTCTGGGGAGACCACGCGCGCTACGTGGCTACCTACTACGCGATGTTCCCGGGGCGCTACTTCACCGGCGACGGCTGCCTGCGCGACGCGGACGGCTACCACTGGATCACAGGGCGGGTGGACGACGTGCTCAACGTGTCCGGCCACCGGATGGGCACCGCGGAGTTCGAGAGCGCCCTGGTCGGCATCGAGGAGATCGCCGAGGCGGCGGTGGTCGGCTACCCCCACCCGGTGAAGGGGCAGGGGGTGTTCGCCTGGCTGGTGCTCCAGGAGGGCGAGGAGTGCTCCCAGGCGCTGCTGCAGCGCTGCCAGACCACCCTGCGCGTCCGGATCGGCGCCCACGCCCGGGTGGACCGGTTCCAGGTGGTGCCGGGCCTGCCCAAGACCCGCTCCGGCAAGGTCATGCGGCGCATCCTGCGCAAGCTGGCCGAGGGGCGCGGCGACGAGCTGGGGGACGTGTCGACCCTGGCGGACGCCGAGGTGGTCAGCGCCATCCTCTCTGCAATATCTGGGGACTCCTGCGAGTAGGACGTTCCGGAGGTGTCTGAATGAAGCTCCCTCGATTTCTCCTGGCCGCGTTCGCGCTCTGCGGCGGCCTCTCGATGGGTTGTGGGTTCCTGGGGACCGAGCAGGTGCTGGAGAAGGCCCGCTCCCCCAAGGTCATGGCGGTCAACGAGATGAACGAGGACCAGCGCAACGGGCTGAGCGAGCACGGCCTGCTGGACGAAGGGGAAGGGATCATCTGGTACTACGACCCCTCGGTGACCGGCGGGGCGGACTCGGCGAACGTGCTGACCACCGAGCGGGTGGGCACCTATGACAAGCAGGACACCTACGAAGTCCGCTTCGAAGACGTGGTGAGCGCCGAGCTGGACAAGGGCGGCACCAGCGAGCGGATCCGGGTGGAGAAGAGCAGCGGCGAGTTCATCACCCTGACCTTCGGGCTGGCCGCCGACAGCGCGCGGTTCTTCGACTCCCTGTGCAAGAAGGTGGGCGAGGAGCGCTGCTCGCGCTGATCCGACAGAGCCCTGTAGTAGAGAGCGGGGGTCGGACGGCATATCTCCGAAGTGGATGGCTTGAGGGTGTTCGGATACGGGCGCCCTCTACGATGCACCGGAGGACCCCATGCTCGTGCTGCTCACGACCCTGCTCGCTGCGCCCGCCCTCGCCCAGGACCCCGACTTCGCCCAGGCGGAGTTCGCCGAGGCCGAGGAGCTGGACGCCCCGGTCAACACTCTGTCGGCTGAGCTGGGGGCCACGTGGTCGACGGGGAACGCGCCGATGGCCTCCGCCAACGGCGGTATCGACGCGGGGCGAAAGTGGGGGAGCAACAAGGTGTCGGTCGACGCCGGCGCCGCGTTCACGCGCGCGGCCGGGGACGGGGACGGCGACGGCGTGCTGAACGAGGCGGAGCGCACCGCCGGGTTCCGAAGCTGGGACTGGTCCTCTCGCCGCTCGTTCGCCCAGGCCCGCTACGATCGGTTCTTCGGCGAGAAGAACAGCGCGTATGTGCTGGCCGGCATCGAGAGCGACACCCTCGCCAACTACAAGTACCGCGCCCAGGAGCAGATCGGGTACTCCCGGCTGCTGGTCAGCGCGGAGTCCTTCGAGCTGAAGGGCGAGATCGGCCTGAACTATGTCCAGGAGAAGTACGTCGCGGGCTCTGAGCTGTGGACCGAGGGGGCCGCGGTGGACTACCACTTCCCCGCCGCGCGGCTGATGCTGGGGGCGGCCTGGACGGTGAACGAGAACGTCAAGCTGACCGAGAAGGTCGAGGCGTTCGAGAACCTGCTCACCGTGGCGGGGCCGTTCGCGGAGAACGACCTGCGCGTCTACAACACCGCCGCGCTCAGCGTGAAGCTCACCGACATGTTCAGCCTCAAGCTCAGCCACCGCCTGGCCTTCGACAACGTGCCGGTCGTCACCAACGACATCGCGGCGGCCAAGCTGGACCAGACGACCATGCTGACCTTCGTGGCGTCGATCTTCTGATACCGAACCGCGTTGAAGCCCGGATCGTCACACTGATAGCGGGGGGGCGGCCCTCTTCACGGCAATTCACCCCAAGCCGCCGAGGTTGCGGACGCGCACCCCCGGCCAGGAGTTGACGCCAAGACGCCAACATGGCGGCTGCTGGTGCGCGCGGCGCTTATCGCGACGAAATCCTTGGATGGTAAACGAAGCCTCACCCATCCTCGAAGGAAGGGACCCCTCCAGTCGTCCCGACCGGGTCCCTTCCTTCGCTCGCCTTTGGCTCGCTGACCATCCCCCGGGGTCACGCCCTACGGGCGACGGGCGACCAGTCCACTGTTCATGGAGGGTCCGTATGAGGGAGCCTACTCGTTGGGGAAGCAGACCCGGCGGTTCTCGCTGCCGCCGCCGGTGCTGCGGCAGTTGAAGTCGGGGGGACAGACGTCTTCCTCGTCCTCGGCCTCCTCGTCGCAGGCGGGGAAGCAGTAGGTGTCGTCCTCGCTCTCGAAGGAGGCGCAGACGCGGGCGAAGTCCTCGTCGTAGTCGAGGTTCTCGCAGTCCGCGTCCGCCTCGCAGGTCCAGGTGCAGAAGCCCTCGCCGCTCTTGTCGATGCAGACGGCGGTGGCGTCCTCGGGGACGACCTCGCCGCAGTCCTCGGCGACCTCGCAGGTCTCGTAGCCGAGGTCGCCCTTGGTGCAGGCGATCAGCAACAGGGGGAGCAGCGCGCGCATGGGACCTCCTGCGTGAAGCCTATCCGAGCCTCGGAGGGGCGCCCCTTACGCGGTGACCGACACCGCCTCGGCGAACACGGCCAGCAGTTCGTCCGCCTCGGCCTCCGAGAGGACGAAGGGGGGCAGGAAGCGCACCGACTCAGGCCCGGCGCCGCAGGTGAGCACGCCGCGCTCCCGCATCGCCGTCAGGACCGGCCCGGCCGGGCGGCCCAGGTGCGCCGCCAGCATCAGGCCCTCGCCGGTGACCGACGCGCCGGTGGCCTCCAGGCCCGCCCGCAGCCGCGCCCCCAGCCGCCCGCAGCGGGCCGGCAGGTCCTCGGCCAGGATGACGTCGAGGGTGGCCAGGCCCGCCGCGCAGGCCAGGGGGTTGCCCCCGAAGGTGGAGCCGTGGTCGCCGGGCGTGAAGGTCCCGGACAGCGCTGGGTTGGTGAGCAGCGCCCCCAGGGGGAGCCCGCCGCCCAGCGCCTTGGCGAAGGTGGTCAGGTCGGGGGCGGGGGCGTGGCACCACCGCCCGGTGCGCCCCAGGCCGCACTGGATCTCGTCGTACACGAGCAGGGCGCCGTGGGCGTCGCAGGCCTCCCGCAGGCCCGGCAGCAGGTGCAGCAGGGAGCGGCAGCCGCCCTCCCCCTGGACCGGCTCCACGAACACCGCGGCGGTGCGCGCGCTGACCGCGGTGGCGGCGTCCTCGGGGGCGGCGACCCGGACCCCGCCGGGCAGCGGGCCGAAGGGCGCCTGGTACGCCGGGCGCGGGGTCATCGCGAGGGTCATGAGGGTGCGGCCGTGGAAGGCTCCCTCCAGGACGAGGACCTCCTCGCGGGGGTCGTCGCGCAGCCAGTGGTGCTTGCGGGCGAGCTTGACGGCGGCCTCGTTGGCCTCGGCGCCGGAGTTGCACAGGAACACCGCGCCGCCGCCCATGCTGCCGGCGAGGCGCTCGGCGAAGGCGGACTGCACGGGCACGTGGAAGAGGTTGGAGGTGTGCCAGAGCTGGTCGAGCTGGCGCTGCACCGCCGCGGCCACGGTCGGGTGGCGGTGACCCAGCGCCATCACGGCGATGCCGGCGCAGGCGTCCAGGTACCAGCGCCCCTGCGCGTCGCGGACCCGGCAGCCCTGGCCGGCGACCAGCTCCACCGGGAAGCGGGCGTAGGTGTTCAGGAAGGGTGCGTCTTCGGCGGTCATGGGTGGACCTCCGTGCCGCCGCTCGCCGAGAAGGCGCCCAGCAGGGCGTGGGGGACCCGTCCGTCGGCGATGGAGACCGCGCCGACCCCGCCGGCCAGGGCGTCCAGGCAGCCCTCGGCCTTGGGGATCATGCCGCCGGAGACCACGCCGGACGCGATCCAGGCCCGCAGGGTGTCCGCGGAGACCGCGCGGGCCGGCTGGCCGTCGGCGCCGCGCACCCCGTCGACGTCGGTGAGCAGCACGAGACGGTCGGCCTGGAGGGCGGCAGCCACGGCGGTGGCGACGCTGTCGGCGTTCACGTTGAGGGCCTCGAAGTCGGCGTCGACCGCGACCGGCGCCACCACCGGGATCCAGCCCTGGTCGAGCACGGCGCTGAGGGCGGCGGCGTCGACCGCGCAGATGTCCCCGACCCGGCCCAGGTCCACGGGCTCGCCGGTCTGCCGGTGGATGTGCTGCCGGCGCGCGCCGCGCAGCCAACCCCCGAGGTCGTGGCCGGAGAGACCCAGCGCCCGGCCGCCGGCCCGCCCGATGGCGGCCACGATGCCGCGCCCGATCTCGCCGACCTGCACCCGCTGGGCGACCCGCATCGTCTCGGGGTCGGTGACCCGCAGGCCGTCCACGAAGCGGGCCTCCAGGCCCAGGCGCCGCCCGATCTCCGTCACCGCGGCGCCCCCGCCGTGCACCAGCACGACCCGGGCGCCGCGGGCCTGGAGCGCCACCAGATCCCGCATGAGGGTCTCGGAGAGCCCCGCGTCCTTCATCGCCGCGCCGCCGTACTTGACGACGACGGTTCCCGCGTCAGCTTCGGTAGTCCGCATTGATCCTCACGTACTGCTCGGTCAAATCACAGCCCCACGCCCGCCCCAGCCCCGGGCCGGGCAAGCGGCAGGCGATCCGGATCTCGGGGGCGTCCAGCGCGGCGGAGGCGGCGGCCTCGTCCCAGTCCACCGGCTGCCCGTCGCGCAGCGCCGGGACGCCCGCGAAGTCGAGGTCGAGGTGCTCCAGGTCGGGGATCCCGGCCGCGCCGAGCGCCCCCACGACCCGCCCCCAGTTGGGGTCCCGCCCGGCGATGGCGGCCTTGAGCAGGTGGGAGGAGACCACGGCGCGGGCGCCCTCGCGGGCGGCGGCGTCGCTGGGGGTGCCGGCGACCACGGCCTCGATGAGGGTGGTGGCGCCCTCTCCGTCCCGGGCGATGGCGCGGGCCAGCTCGGCCGCGGCGACCTCCACGGCGCGCGCGAAGCCCGCCCACCCCGGCGCGCCGGGCGCCCGCACGGGGCCGAGCCCGGTGGACTGGAGGATCAGCGTGTCGTTGGTGGACATGCAGCCGTCCACCGAGATCGCGTTGAAGGTCCGGGCGGTGACCGCCGTCAGGAGATCCTGGAGGGGGCCAGGGGGCACCTGCGCGTCGGTCACCAGGAAGGCCAGCATCGTGGCCATGCCCGGGTGGATCATGCCGGAGCCCTTGGCCATGCCGCCGACGGTCACCCCCTCGTGTCGGATCAGGACCTCCTTGGGGACGAGGTCGGTGGTGAGGATGGCGCGGGCGGCGCGGGCCCCGGGCTCGCCCAGGGTGTCCACCGCCTGACGGACCGCGGGCAGCAGGCGCTCCATCGGCAGCGGCACCCCGATGACCCCGGTGGAGCAGACCAGCACGGCGTCGGGGTCGCAGGAGAGGGCGGCGGCGACGGTGGCGGCGGTGTCGGCGCAGTCGGCCTCGCCTCGGGCTCCGGTGGCGGCGTTGGCGTTGCCGGCGTTGACGACGACGGCCTCGACGGGGCCGGGCACCCGCGCGCGGGTCCACAGGCAGGGCGCGGCGGCGGCGGTGCTGGCGGTGGTGACGGCGGCGGCCACCCCCGGGGCGTGCAGGACGACCACGTCGTCCCGGTCAGCGGTGGCCTTGATGCGGCCGGCGGCGACCCCGCAGCGGGCGCCGGGGACGTCTCCCCATCCGCCTTCGGAGAGGGGCAGCGTGGGGCGGGGGGGCAGGTCGAGGGGGGCGGTCACGCGCAGGCCCTCCGCTTCTTGTGCGCCAGCTCGCGGACCAGCAGGGTCTGGGCGCAGGCCGGCAGGCGGGGGCAGGTCGCGCAGCGCTCGGCCTTGTGGTCGAGGGCCTGATCCAGCCCCTGGTCCAGCAGCCGGACCCGGTCGAGGCCCCGGGCGATGCCCCAAGGCGCCTGCGGGGAGGCGGCGAAGCCGAGGCGCTCGAAGAAGCCGGGCAGCCCGGTGAGCGCGACCACGGCGCGGTGGCCCCGCTGGCCGGCCAGCGCGAGGGTGGCGTCGACCAGGGCGCGGCCGACCCCGCGCCCGGGGGCCTCGGCGACCAGGGACCCCAGCTCGGCGACCTCGGCGGTCCAGGGGGTCAGCGCGACGGCCCCGTGCAGGGCGCCGGCCTCCTCGGCGACCAGGAAGTCCGCGGCGCGCACCGCGCGGGGCAGCACCGCCCCGGCCTCGACGTGGGGGGCCAGCAGGGCTTCAATGCGACGACGATCACGGCGAACGGCCGGGCGGACGTGCATGAGGGCTCCGGGGCGCTCAGGGCAGCAGAGGCAGCCAGGGCAGACCGGTCGTCTCCGGGAGCCCCAGCATCAGGTTCATGTTGTGGACGGCCTGGCCGGCTGCGCCCTTGCCGATGTTGTCGATGGCGCAGATGGCCACGGCGGCCCCCCGCTCGTCGTCCCAGTCCACGAAGACGTGGGCCCGGGCCGTGCCCCGCACGTCGGCGGTGGCCGGGGGCGTGTCCCGCAGGGTGACCGCCGGGTGGTCGGCGTAGCGCGCGGCGAAGCGCTCCCGCAGGGCCTCCCGGGTGGTGGGGGTCTTGAAGCGCGCGGTGACGGTGGCCAGCATGCCCCGGCGCATGGGCACCAGGTGGGGGGTGAAGCTGACCGGGACCCCCAGGAGCTGCTCCATCTCGGCGACGTGGCGGTGGCGACCGGCGGCGTGGTAGGCGACGGCGCTCTCCTGGACCTCGCAGTAGAGGTTGCGGGGGCCGGGGGAGCGGCCCGCGCCCGAGACCCCGGAGAGGCAGTCGGCGACGATCCAGTCGACCGCCCCGGACTCGACCAGGGGCATCGCCGCGATGGCGGTGGCGGTGGGGTAGCAGCCGGGGTTGGCCACGAGACGGGCGTCGCGCAGGGCGCCGCGGTGCGCCTCGGGCAGGCCGTAGACCGCCTCGGGCAGGCGCTCGGGGCAGGGGTGAGGGTGCCCGTAGCTGCGGGCGTAGGCGCTGGGGTCGCGCAGGCGGAAGCGCGTGCCGAGATCGATCACGCGCACGCCCGCGTCCAGCAGCTCGGGCACGAGGGTGGGGGCCGCGCTGTGGGGCAGGGCGAGGAAGACGACCGCGCAGCGAGCGGCGAGGGTGGCGGCGTCGAGGGGCTCGACCGCGGGGACGTCCAGGCCGGCGAAGCCCGGCCAGATCGCGTCGAGGGGCTTGCCGGCCGAGGCGCCCGCGGACAGCGCGGAGACGCGCACATGGGGGTGCGCGCTCAGGATTCGCAGCAGCTCGACGCCGGTATATCCGGAGACGCCAGCGATGCCGATGGGGGTCTGCAAGAGGGGTTCCCGCGAAAGAGAGGCATGGAAATACCTTGCAGTGAATTTTTATGCAAGTCGCTTTTTGAGGTGGGTTGGCTCTTTCACCACCTCTTACAGTAAGAGGGTCGCAATGGTCCGAGGGGATGTGTCCGATAAAGTCAGGCCAGACCTGGGAACCTGCTCACTTCTTGACTGGAGAGACCTCAATGCCTCCTGAGATTCCGGAGACCTTTCAGCCCTATCTGCCCATGATCCAGGGCATCGCGGGCGCCATCGCCATCTTCTTCATCGGCTGGATGGGCGCGAAGTGGGCCGAAGGCCTGCTCTACCGCTCCCTCAAGCGCGGCGACGTGGAGGAGGCCCTGGCCCGCTTCCTCGGCTCCATCGCGCGGTATCTGGTGCTGATCGCGACGGTCATCGCGGCGCTCCAGACCGTGGGCATCGAGACGACCAGCCTCTCGGTGGTGCTGGGCTCGGCCGGCCTGGCGGTGGGCCTGGCCCTGCAGGGCAGCCTGGCGAACTTCGCCAGCGGCGTGCTGATCCTCTTCTTCAAGCCGATCCGGCTGGACGACATCGTCGAGATCGCGGGCGAGGAGGGCCAGGTCAAGGACATCGGCATCTTCGTGACGACCCTGGAGACCCCCGCCAACACCACCATCATCGTGCCCAACAGCGCGGTCCTGGGCGGGAACATCAAGAACTACTCCATGATGGGCGTGCGGCGTGAGTCCCTGGCCATCGGCGTGGCCTACGGCACCGACCTGGGCAAGGCGACCGAGGCCCTGCTCAAGGCCGGCCGCCGGGCCGAGAAGGTGGTGGCTGAGCCCGGCCCGGGGGTGGCCTTCGTGAACTTCGGGGCCAGCTCCCTGGACCTGCTCCTCCACATCTACATGAAGCCCGAGGACTACTTCGCCGCCACCCACAACGGCCGGGTGGCCATCTACGAGGAGCTGGACGCCGCCGGCATCGAGATCCCGTTCGACCAGATCGTCATCCACAAGGCCGACGCCGGCTGAGCCTGCTGGCGGTCGCTTTCGGGTGGTCTGGGCCTGCGCGCGGCGTGGTACATTTCCCGCCGTGCGCAGGATGTCGATGACGAAGCCAGGACTGCTTCCAGCGCTGCTCCTCACGGGCTGCGTCGACTACGGCGTGACCCGCCACGTCGAGCAGGAGAGCTGGGTCCAGCCCTCCCGCGAGCAGGGCGTGGATGTGCTCTGGGTCATCGACGACTCCGCCTCGATGTACGAGGAGCAGGTCCAGCTCGCCGCCCACGCGGTCAGCTTCGTCAGCTACCTGTCCACCGTCGCGGTCGACTTCCGCCTGGGCATCGTCACCACCGACATGGACGGCGAGGCGGCCGGGCAGATCATGGGCCAGGAGCTGGACCCGGACACCCCTCTGTTGTCCGACCGCTTCGCCGAGCTGACCGTGTTGGGCGGGGAGGGGAGCCGGGACGAGCGGGGCTTCGACGCCGCGCTGGCCGCCTTCGACCCCGCCCAGGGCGGCTTCGGGCGGCCCGAGGCGGACATGGAGGTCGTCTTCTTCACCGACGAGGACGACCACTCCGACCTGGACGCCGCCGCGTTCGTCGACGCGCTCCAGGCCCTGCGGCCGGACGCCGCGCTGGGGGTGAACGCCATCGTCGGTGACCTGCCCGAGGGCTGCGCGTCGCTGCTGGCCGCCGCCGACCCGGGCGCGCGCTACGTCGAGGCCCAGGCCCTCACCGGCGGCCTGCGGGAGTCGATCTGCGCGGCGGACTACGACGGCATGCTGCGCCGGGTGGCCCTCAAGGTGCTGGGCATGGAGAACCGCTTCGCGCTGCGGGCCCTGCCCGAGCTGTCCTCGATGGAGGTCGCGGTCGACGGCGTCATCATCCATCCCCGCGAGCGCCACGGCTGGACCTACGACGCCGGCTACAACATGCTGGTGCTGGACGGCTACGCGGTGCCCCCGCCCGGCAGCGAGCTGACCGCGCGCTACTACGAGTGGGCGGGCACGGGCTCGCTGGAGGACACCGGGCTGTGAGCATCCTCCTGATCCTGGCGGGCGCGGCCTGCACCGGCAGCGGCACCGACAACGGCGTGGTCGAGAACCTCGACGGTGACGTGGTCGCCCTGCGGCTGGAGCCCGACGCGGTCGAAGCCGAGGTGACCACCGGCGATCCCGTGGAGGTCGACTTCGCGGCGATCGCGACCTTCGAGAGCGGCGTCGAGGCCGAGATCGATCTGGTGGCCTGGAGCAGCTCCAACCTCTCCGCCGGGGAGATCGACGCCGACGGCGTCTTCACCTCGGTGGACACCAACGGCGGGGTCACCCTGGTCACCGCCGCCCACCTGGGCATCGAGGCCACCGCCGAGGTGCGGGTGGTCTACACCGAGGACGTGGTCGCCGACGGAGCCGACGCGGGGCTCGTCGCGGCCTTCGACGCGGCCAGCCCCACCACCGGTGCGAGCCCCGCGCTGCTCTACCCCAGCGACGGCGTGCGGGTGCCCCGCAACCTCGAGGGCCTGGGGTTCCTGTGGGACGCCCCCACAGGCGCCAACGCCCACCGCCTGCGGCTGCGCTCGGACATCACCGACATCTCGGTGTTCACCCTGACCGACACGAGCTGGTTCGCCACCGCCGCGCTGTGGGAGCAGATCTCGGCGGCCAACCGCAACGGCGAGGTCGAGGTCACGGTCGCCTCGGGCACCTGGAGCGGCAGCGCGCTCACCGACGTGGTCGAGGGCCCGCCCATCACCCTGACGGTGAACCGCCTGGACGCCCGGGGCAGCGTGCTCTACTGGTCCACCGCCGTGCGCGGCATCATGCGCATCCCGTTCGGCTCGGACCAGGCCGAGGTGTTCTGGGGCGACTTCCCCGACGACTCCTGCTACGGCTGCCACGTCGTCAGCGAGATCACCGACGAGATGGTGATCAGCCACGACGGCATCAGCGGCATGTTCTCCATCCTGGACGTGGGCAACCCCGACAACCCCTTCGTGCGGGTGGCCCACTCCGACGACCGGCGCATCACGTTCAAGACGGTCTCCCCTGACGGGCGGTACCTGCTGGCGACCAACGAGGGCGTCTTCTCGCTCTACTCGATGGAGACCGGGGAGCGGCTGCGCACCTACAGCTTCCCGGATCCCTACAGCCAGCCGGACTTCTCTCCCGACGGTGAGTCCGTGGTCGCGGTGCGGATCGTGCGGGAGTGGGAGAACGAGTTCTTCTTCCGGGGCGGTGAGATCGTCATCCTGCCGTGGAACGACGGGGACCTGGGCGACCCCCAGGTGGTGGTGCCCGGCGACCCGGTCTACAACTACTACTACCCGGCGTGGTCCCCGGATGGGGCGTGGATCGCCTACAACCGCACCATCGGGCGGGGCTACGCCTCGCGGGACGCCGAGCTGTACCTGGTCAACCCCGAGGGCGACCTCAACATCCGCCTGAGCAACGCCAACGGCGAGGGCACGGGGCTCCAGAACAGCTACCCGCGCTGGGGCCCGCTGCCCGACGACGACGTGCTGTGGCTGGCCTACAGCTCGCTGCGGGACTACGCCATCGACGACCGCGACGAGCCGCAGATCTGGGTGACCGCCATCGACACCGAGGCGGCCTCGGCGGGGCAGGACCCCTCCAGCGCGCCGTTCTGGCTGCCCGGCCAGCGCACCGACGCGGACAACCACCTGCCGTACTGGTGGAAGCTGTGATCGGCTGGCTGCTGGTGCTGGGCTGCGGCGTCGGTGAGGGCGGGCGCAACAACAACACCCGCGATCTGGAGGCCTGGTACGCGCTCACCGAGGGCCAGGCCTGGACCTACCGGGACGACGGCGAGGACGCCGACCCCGACGAGGCCGAGCTGCTGCACGCCCGGCACGTCGGCGACGGTGAGGTGGAGCTGCGGCGCGGGGCCCGGTGGACCGACGGCGAGGTGGAGGGGCGGCTGACCTGGGACGACAGCGACGGCCTCGCGCTGGTCGACTGGGAGCTGGGGGCGCTGACGGGCAGCGGCGACTACCCCGTGCTGGAGCGGGACAGCAGCGGCGGCGACGAGGTGGGCCAGGGCGGCTGGACCTGCCGCATCGAGACCCTCCAGGAGATCGAGACCTTCTACGGGGTGTTCCGGGAGGGCGTGGTCGCGGAGTGCACCGGCGTGGCGCTGACGGGGACCTACGCCTTCGGAAAGGACGTCGGGTTGGTGGCGTTCGAGGGCGGGGGCCTGCGCCTGGATCTGGTCGCGCCCTGGTAGCGCGACAACTTGCCACAGCGACAGGGCTGGGGGGGGCGCGTAGATTCCGGGGCGATGAACGCGCTGCGCAACATCGCCCTGAGCCTCGCGCTGAGCATCCCCTCGGTGGCCGGGGCGAGCTGCGGGCTGGACCACTGCCCGATGGACGCCGCCCCCAGCGCGGCGAAGGTGCGCGGTGAGCTGAAGCTCACCAGCCGGCTGACCGACGCGCCGCTGTGGCCGGGGGGCTACGGCGAGCTGTTCCTGGGCGGCCATGTCGCGCCGGGAAAGCACCTCAAGCTGGGTGGGGCGACGCCGCTGATCGCAAGGTCCTCCCTCGGGGAACGCCAAATTGGCATCGGAAATACCATTTTATACGCGGACCTGGGCCGGGCCCTGGGCGAGGGCGCCGCAGTGGTGGCCGCGGGGCTCCAGGCCGAGCTGCCCACCGCCTCGGACGAGGCGCTCGGCGACCGTCACCTCGTCGTGATGCCCTACGCCCGCGCCCAGGGCTGGCTGGGCCCGGCGGACCTCGCCGTGCAGGTGGCCTGGGGGCAGGCCGTCGGCGCCGAGGCCCACCGCCACGGTATCGGCGTGGAGGTCAACCCCCACGACGCGCAGGAGCTGCTGGCCCGCGCCGAGCTGGGGGTCACCCGCGACGCGGCCTGGGGGGCGCTGCGCCCGGGGGCGCGGGTGGACCTCATCAAGAGCTTCGATGAAGGCGGGCAACTGCCCGTCACGGTCGGCCCCGTGGTGGGGCTGACGCGAGGACGATGGGCGCTCAACGCCGCGGGCGCGCTCCCGGTGACCCGCGACCGCCGCGTCGGCTGGCGGGTGGGCCTGGGGCTCACCGCGCGGCTGGGGGCGCCCGCTTGACCCCAGGAAGGAGGAGACCATGCGCAACCTCACCCTCATCGCCTTGATCGGCCTCGGCGCCTGCGCCGACAAGGACGCCACCGACGACTCCAGCCACTCTGACGACTCGGGCGCCACCGAGCAGGACGTCGCGGTCACCTTCGCGGCGCGCTTCGGCGCCACCCCGGCGGCCTGCGGCCAGGAGATCCCCGGCGTGGGCACCACCGGCAGCACCATCAGCCTCCAGGATCTGCGCTTCTACGTGCACGACCTGCGGCTGGTGGACAGCGCCGGGGCCGAGGTGCCGGTCACGCTGGACGACGACGATCTCTGGCAGAACGGCACGGTCGCGCTGCTGGACTTCGAGGATGCCACCGGCCTGTGCGGCAACGGCACCAGCCCGACCAACGACACGGTGACCGGCGTGGCCCCGGCGGGGGACTACACCGGCCTGCGCTTCACCCTGGGCGTGCCCTTCGGCCTGAACCACGCCGACGCCGCCGTCGCCGACACCCCCCTCAACCTGAGCACGATGTTCTGGAGCTGGCAGTCCGGCTACAAGTTCCTGCGGATGGACCTCTCCACGGCGGGCCTGCCGGAGGGCTGGTTCGTGCACCTGGGCAGCACCGGCTGCACCGCGGACCCCGATGGCACGGTCACCGACTGCACCGAGCCCAACCGGGTCGAGGTGGCGCTGGACATGGACGTGGACACCCAGGTCGTCGTCGCGGACTTCGGCGCGCTGCTGGCCGGCTCGGACGTGGACGCCGACGGCGGCGGGGCCCAGGGCTGCATGTCCGGGCTCTCCGATCCCGAGTGTGGCCCGGTGCTGGGGGCGTTCGGCCTCTCCGGGGGTCCCCAGGTGCTTTTCTCGGCGGAGTGAGGCGATGCGGTTCCTCGCTCTGCTGGCCTTGCTCGGCTGCAACGACGGGGCGGACCCCCAGTCCTGGGACTGGGACCTGCCCCCGAACTTCCCCCTGCCCGACGTGCCTGAGGACAACCCGATGACCCGGGCCAAGGTCGAGCTGGGCCGCCACCTGTTCTACGACCCCCGGCTCTCCGAGAACGAGACGCAGTCCTGCGGGGGCTGCCACCTCCAGGAGCTGGCCTGGACCGACGGGCTGGGGCAGGCCGAGGGCTCCACCGGGGAGCTGCACCCCCGGGGTGCGATGAGCCTGGTGAACGTGGCCTACAACGCGACGCTCACCTGGGCCAACCCCACCGTGCGGGTGCTGGAGGACCAGGCGCTGGTGCCCCTGTTCGGGGAGCACCCCGTGGAGCTGGGCATGGCCGGCCAGGAGGAGCTGCTGCTGGAGCGCCTGGCCGCTGAGCCGCTCTACGTCGACCTCTTCGACGAGGCGTTCCCCGACACCGCCGACCCGATCACCCTGGAGAACGCCCTCAAGGGCATCGCCAGCTTCGAGCGGTCGCTGGTCTCGGCGGGCTCCCCCTACGACCGGCTGCGCTACGAGGGCGATTTGGATGCGCTCAGCGACTCGGCGCTGCGGGGCCTGGACCTCTTCTTCGGGGAGCGACTGGAGTGCTTCCACTGCCACGGGGGCTTCAACCTGAGCGACTCCAGCTTCCACGAGGGCACGGTCTTCGACGAGAAGCCGTTCCACAACAACGGCCTGTACAACATCGACGGCGCGGGGGCCTACCCGCCGGACAACACGGGCCTGTACGCGTTCACCAACGTGGACACGGACATGGGGCGCTTCCGGGCGCCCAGCCTGCGGAACATCGCCCTGACCGCGCCCTACATGCACGACGGCAGCGTCGAGACCCTCGACGACGTGCTCGACCACTACGCCGCGGGTGGGCGCACCCTCACCGAGGGGCCCTACGCGGGCGTAGGCGCGGACAGCCCCTACAAGAGCGCGTTCGTCAGCGGGTTTGAGCTGACGGAGCAGGAGCGGGCGGACCTGATCGCCTTTTTGGAGAGCCTCACCGACGAGGCGATGCTCGCCGATGAGGCGTTCAGCGATCCGTTCTAGATGTTGATCCCCGGCGGGATCCGGCTCGGCTTGAGGTGGATGTAGGCCGGGCGGCGGGCGTTGCGCTCGTCGATGGTCAGCTCGATGTCGGCCAGGTTGGCCTTGAAGCGGTCGACGTGGGGGGTGACGCGGGGGTCGGAGAACCAGCCCTCGGTGTAGGCGCCGATCTTGCCGAAGCGGGACTCGCCCAGCAGGTACGCGGTGTCGAACTGGCGCTGGGCGGCGTCCAGGGGGGGCAGCAGGGCCAGGAAGTCGGCCTCGGTCCAGCCGTCCTTCCTGGTGGGGCGGGTGGTGTAGGCCCCGAAGGGGCTGTTGGGCACGAAGGCCATCTCCGAGGAGACCGGGAAGTTCATCGCCGCGTGCAACGCCGAGCCGGCGTAGAGGAGCTGGCTGAGCACGTCCACCAGATAGGCGCGGGTGCGGAAGCGGCCCTGCTCGCCCAGGCCCTGGATGCCGCCCGCGTCGGGGGCGGTGACCTCGGCCAGCCAACCTTGCAGCTCAAGGTCTGCAAGGATGGCGCCGTCATCGGGATAGTAGACGCCGATGTACGCCTCGACCCAGTCGTGGATGGCGCCGTAGACCAGCAGGGCGTCGTCCCGGTAGGGGAAGTCGGAGAGCACGCTGGCGTCGTCTACCCCGCGGGCGGCGAAGCGCCTGGGCAGGATCGAGTCCTCGAAGCGGAACTCCTGGGCCGAGCGCACCACCATGTCCCGCAGGCTGGGCCGGGTGGCGCCGGTGAACCAGTCCAGCAGGCCGTCGGGGGCGAAGACCGTCTTCCAGCCCAGCTCGTTGATGTAGAGGGTGCCCTCGAAGTGGGGCAGCAACAGCCGCAGCAGCGGGTGGTTGGGGGCGAGCTGGCGGTGGGCGGACACCACGAAGGGCTCGGCGACGATGTGGGTGCGGGCGTGGTGGAACCACAGCGCCCCGGCGATGGTGTCGGCCACCGAGGCGTGGGTCTTGGCCAGCGTCCAGCCCCAGCCGTCCGCGGGGGTGAACACCGGGTTGTCCGCCCCCGGCGTGCGCCCCACCTGGATCGCGAAGGCGGCGGGGGTGCCCTGACCCGGCGGCACCACGTAGAGCACCGTGGGCGCGTACACGTAGCGCTTGGGGCCGTGTACGGCGTTGGGCTCCAGGCCCTGGAGCATGCCGTAGTCCGCGGTGAACAGCCGCCCCTCGGCCAGCGCGGCGTCGAGCCGATCCCCAGGGCTCACCTGCTGGAGCATCGCGTCGGTCACCGGCACCCGGTCGCTGAGGGCGCTGACCCGCGCCAGGCTCTCCGGGTTGGCCCCGCACACGGCCTTGCGGGAGAAGTAAGCGTCAGTGGCGTACTTCGAGGCCACCGCCGGCAGCGGGATGGTCTGGAAGAACTGGGAGAAGTCCTCGATGCTGGACGCCCGCCCCGTGACGTTCCCGGCGAGGATCAGCGACAGCAGGTCGTTGCTCAGCTCGCGGAAGGAGTGGTCGTCGAACAGGTCCCCCAGGGACTCGGCCAGCTCACCCACCCGGTCAGCGATCCCGCGCAGCGAGCCCAGATCCTTGTTGGAGCGGATGTTGTTGGCCAGCGCGGTCTTGAAGGCCCCGTTGACCACGTCCGACCACGCCTTGGGGGCGACCTCGGACTTCGGCACCTTGGCCAGCATGGGCAGGTAGGGGTACTTGTCGAAGGTCCACGCGTAGTCCTTGCGCTTCTTCTGAAGCGTGATCATCCGCTGGTCGGAGGCGGGATCGTTCTGGGGCAGCAGGGGGACGCTCATGCAGGCTCCGAGGTGAGGGGACGGACCGCGCTCCCGTCGGAGCGGGCGACCGCCGCGGCACAGGTATACCGAAGAAAC
>JACKEV010000001.1 GCA_020632795.1 Alphaproteobacteria bacterium | reverse complement strand
CTCGGCCGGCATGGGCTCGCGCACGCCCTCGGCGTCCAGGCGGTCGACGGGGATCCACATGCGCGTGTCCTCGCCGAACTGAATGCGATACAGTTTCACGGGGTCGCCCGCGACGGGCATGCGCTCGACCGCGGCCACGGTCCCTACGCCGAGGCCGGGTACGACGACGTCATCGCTGACCATGATGGGGTGGCTGTCCAGCTGCTCTTCTTGAAGCTGCGTGCTGATAATGTACTCCTGTGTTCGTGAGTGTGGTGATTATATTGTAGCACATGTATGTGGGGGTGTGTTGGACAAATCGTGCTCCATGCTCGACACCGCCTCGCCGTGCTACGGAGCCTGCATGCGCCCCCCTCCCATCCGAGGCTTCCCTGAGCTGCGCTGGGCCGGGAAGCGGCCCCCGCCCGAGCTCGCGCCCGGCCCCACCCAGCTCCTGGAGCAGCACGGAGAGGCGGTGCAGGGCTGGCGGGACCAGCTCATCCGGGGGGACAACCTCGTGGTGCTCAGCCACCTGCTGGACACACACCGGGGGGCGGTGAAGCTCATCAGCATCGACCCGCCCTTCGACTCGGGCGCCGACTATCGGCGCCGGGTGCGGCTGCGCGGGCGGGAGGCGCGCGGCGCCCAGGGGGCCCTCGAGGACGTGCAGTACCGGGACCTCTGGACCCACGATGAGTACCTGCAGTTCATGTACGAGCGCCTGGTGCTGCTGCGCGAGCTGCTGCACCCCCAGGGCAGCCTCTGGCTGCACTGCGACGACCGTCGGGTGCACCACCTGCGCTGCCTGATGGACGAGGTGTTCGGGCCGGGGGCCTTCCGCAACGAGGTGACCTGGCGCCGCAAGGGCGGCCGGGCCAACGCCACGAGCCGCTTCGACACCAGCACCGACCGCCTGCTGCTCTACGCGCCCTCGGCGGACGCCACCTTCCACCCCCAGGTGAGCCGGGACACGCCCGAGGCCCAGGCCTACATCGAGGCGCGCTTCACGAACCTCGACCCGGACGGGCGGCGCTTCATGACCTCGCCCCTGGTCAGCCCCAGCCCGCGCCCGAACCTGCGCTACGTCTACAAGGGCCGCCAGCCGCCGCCCAACGGCTGGTCCCTCTCCGAGGAGCGCATGGCGGAGTTCGACGCGGCGGGGCGGCTCTACTTCCCCGAGGCGGGCGAGCGCATCTACCGCAAGGTCTACCTGGACGAGTACCCGGGCCAGCCGGTGACCGACCTGTGGACGGACATCCACGTCATCAACCCCATGGCGGCCGAGCGCACGGGCTACCCGACCCAGAAGCCCGAGGCCCTGGCCGAGCGCATCCTGCGCACCTCCTCGGACCCCGGGGACCTCGTGCTGGACTGCTTCCTGGGCTCGGGCACGACGGCGCTGGTGGCCCGGCGCCTGGGCCGGCGGGTCATCGGGGTGGACCTCAACGCGGGGGCCATCCACACCAGCCTCAAGCGCCTGCTCTCCGAGCCCTGCACGCGGGGGGTGGAGGTGCGGGCGGCCCAGCGCTTCGAACTCTTCCGGAACCCCGCCCAGGGGCGGGCGCTGGTGCTGGAGGCCCTGGGGGTGCTGCCCTGCCCGGGGGAGCCCTTTGACGGCCTGCTCGGGGAGCGGCGGGTGTGGCTGATGCCCCTGGACCGCCTGGCGGGGCCCGGGGACCTCGCGCCCTACCTCGCCCGCCTGGACCTGCGTCGCCTGGAGGCGGCCGAGGCGCCGCTGCGTCTGAGCCTGGTCTGCCTGGGGCACCACCCGGGGCTCGCCGCCGCCCTGCGCGCCGCGCTGCCCTACGCCCTGGACGTCGAGGTGCTGGACCTGAGCGCGCGCCCGGAGGGGCCGGGGCTGCGCCGGGCGCCCGAGCTGGCCGCCCACATCGCCGACGACACCCTGCACGTGACGGCCTTCTACCCCATGGAGCTGCTGGCCCAGCTGCGCCGGGACGGGGAGCCGGTCCAGGACTGGCGGCCGCTCGCCGACGCCGTGCTCATCGACCTCGACTACGACGGCGAGGTGCTGCGCCCCAGCCTGAGGGACCTGCCGGGGGAGGGCGAGCTCGTCGCCGGGCGCTACCCCCTGCCCCCGGCGCGGGGCCGCGTGCGCCTGCGGGTGGTGGACCTGCTGGGGGAGGCCGCGGAGCTCGACGTGCATGCCGGCTGAGCCCCTGCACCTCGCCCTGGACCGCCTGGCGAGCGGCCTGGACCCTAGCCGCCTGCGGCCGGTGAGCCGGCAGATGTTGGCCTGGAACGCCCGCCCTGGGGCCTGGATGCGGCCACCGCAGCGGGCGGCGCTCACCCGCTGGATCCTGCTGCGTGAGCTGCTCCCGGACGCGCCGCTGCCGGAGGTGGCCCGAGCCCTGGGGGCCCAGGCGCCGCCCGAGGCGCCGTGGCCGGACCCGGTCTTCGCCCTGGCCATGGGCACGGGCAAGACCCTGCTCATGGCGAGCTGCCTGCTCTGGGAGCTGCTGGTGGCCGCCTGGCACCCGGAGGACCCGCGCTGCGCCCGCAACGCCCTGGTGCTGGCGCCGGACCGCACGGTGCTGGACAGCCTGCTGGCCATCCGGCGCTTTGACCGCGGCCGGGTGCTGCCGCCCGAGCTGCGCGCGCCCCTGGAGCGCCGCCTGCGCTTCCACGCCCTGGTGGAGCCGGGCGAGACCCTCAACACCCTCGACGGCTCCAGCTTCAACGTCATCATCGCCAACGTGCAGAAGGTCGCGCTGCAGTCCCGCCGCCTCGCCGCCCCCGGGCCCTTCGAGCCGGCTCCGGACGAGCGCGCCCTGGTCGCCAACCAGCGCCTGCACAAGCTCTGCCGCCTGCCCGCGCTCGCGGTCTTCGTGGACGAGGCCCACCACAGCCTGGGCCGGGCCCTGGAGCGGGACCTGGGCCTGGGCCCGCCCGGGCGCCTGCGGGAGAGCATCCATCGCCTGCACGAGGCCCGCCCGGAGGGGCTCAAGGTCTGCGGCAACTTCACCGGCACTCCCTATGCGCGCGGGCAGGTCCTGCCTCAGGTGGTCTACCGCCACGGGCTGGCCGAGGCCGTGGAGGGCGGGCTGCTCAAGCGCCTGCGCGTGCTCAGCAGCTCGGCGCCGCGCGGGGAGGACTTCGTCGCGTGGGTGCTGGCGGACTTCCTGGCCGAGACCGAGGGGCTGCGCCCGGAGGGGCTCCGGCCCAAGCTGGCCTTCTTCGCGACGGGGGTGGAGGAGCTGGAGCAGGTCCTGCGTCCGGCGCTGGAGCGGGCCCTGGCCGCCCGAGGGATCCCGCTCTCCGAGGTCCTGGTCAACGTCGGCGACCCCAAGCTGACCCGCGGTGAGGACCTGGCCGCCTTCCGGGCGCTGGACACGCCGGGCTGCGAGAAGCGCTTCATCCTGCTGGTCAACAAGGGGCGCGAGGGTTGGGACTGCCGCTCCCTGTTCGGAGTGGCCCTGCACCGCCGGCCGCGCTCGCGCATCTTCGTGCTGCAGGCGGCGCTGCGCTGCCTGCGCGCCGTGGGAGAGGGGCAGGCCCGGGGCACGGCCTACGTCTCCGCGTCGAACGCCAAGGTCCTGTCCGAGGAGCTGCGTCAGGCCCATGGCCTGAGCCTGCCGGAGCTGGACGTGGCGGCGCGGCCTCGGGCGCCCCGCGCCGCGCCCCAGCGGATGCCCCCCCCGAGGACGCCCGTGGCATCGACGCTTCAGCAAAGGCCTCTCCCAGATGGGCTGCGCCTGGAGCTGCGGCCCGGTGCGGCGCAGGTGCTCGAGCAGGAGCTCGGCGGGCCGGCCGCGCGCCGGCTGGCGCCCGCGCCTCGGGGCCCCACGGGCTGGAGCCTGTACAGCCTGAGCGCGCTGCTGGCCGAGGCCACCCGCCGCTCACCGCTGGAGCTGGAGCGGGCGCTGCGCCGCTGCGCGCCGGGGCCGGAGGCGGTGTTGGAGGCCCTGGAGCAGGACCCCGAGCTGCTGTGGGGGGCGCTGGTGCCCCAGCTCCGGCGGCTCTGAAGGGCGCTCAGCTCAAGTCGGTGCTGTCCGGGGGAGGGCTGGGCCGGTGCAGGGAGGTCGGCTCCGACGGGGTGCTGGCCAGGATGTGCAGCACCTCGGCCTTGAGCGTGGCCAGGCCGGGGATGCGCGCGCGGGGGTCGGGCCGGGTTCCTCGGTAGAGCAGGTCCCGGCTCGCCTCATCCAGGGAGGCCCAGCGCGGGGAGTCCGCGGAGGCGTCGAAGATCCGGTAGGGGTTCCAGCCCGTCAGCGCGTAGTAGAGGGTGGCGCAGAGCCCATAGAGGTCGGCCCGAGGGGTGAGCGTGGCGTCAGCGCGCATGACCTCGGGGGCCAGGAAGGCGCCCGCGCGCAGGGTGGGGGGCGGGCTCAGCGCGGGGTGCATGGAGACGCTGAAGTCGGCCAGCAGGGTGCGCTGGTGCTGGAACAGCACGTTCTGCGGCTTGATGTCCCGGTGCACGACCCCGGCCGCGTGGCAGACCTCCAGGGCGTCGATGAGGGAGAGCCCCATGAGCAGCGCCGCGCGTCGGCGGAGCGGCCCCCCCTGATCCATGCGGTCCTGCAGGGAGCCGTCCGGGGCCAGGTCCAGAGCGAGGAAGGGCTGGGGGGCGTCGCTGTGGTCGGCGAGGCAGCGGATGACGTTGGGGTGGCTCAGGCGCCCCAGGATGAAGGCCTCACGCATGATGCAGGCGTGGCAGTCGCGGCAGCTCAGGCAGCCGCGCTGGGTCAGCGCCTTGATGGCCACCAGGCTGCCCGTGCGCGCGTCGCGGGCGGCGTAGACCTTGCTGCGACGCCCCTCCGAGAGCAGGCGCAGCAGCAGGTAGCGGTTCGCCAGCGCGTCACCGATCGTGGTGACGCCCGGCGATGGCCGAGTATGCTCTTGGGGCATGCTCTCCTCGCGGAGACTCTAGCCCCAGAACGGGTCAGTCCGCGAGTCAGAATTGGAGAATGCGCAAATTCTCTCAATCCAGCACGATCTCATCGGCCCTCAGTCGGATGCGCTTGCGGCGCTTCTCGATGCACCACTGGTCGAGCTCGCTGTCGGCCAGCTGCTTGCGCACGCGGTGCACGACGACGTTGAGGTGGCCCTTGCTGTGCTCGCGCCAGCGGCGGCCCCAGATGCCCAGCCCCACGTCGTCGTCGTCCACCCAGCCCTGCTGGGAGAGCGGCAGCCCCCGGTCGCGGTCGTGCTTGAGCTGTTTGGCCAACACGTAGACGAGGGCCACCCGGGACTCCGCCGTGATGAGGCAGCTCTTGCGGTTGCGCGGATCCGCGATGGTGGCCTGGGCGACGGCCCCGGCGCCGAGCCGCGCGGTGACGGTGTAGGGGTACTCGCTCGCGGGCATCACGTCGGTCGGGGCGTGCACGTCCGCGGCGATGCGCACGCGCAGCTCGCGCCCGCAGGCCTCGAAGATCTCGCCCAGCTCGATCTTCCGCTCCTCCTCGCCGATCCCGAGGAAGACCTCGGCGTCCTCGAAGATGACCAGGGTGGCGGTCTCCTCGGCGGGCACCTCGACCCGGAGGTCGGCGTTGGGCCCGGGGCCGATGCGGAAGCGGTCGCTGAGCACGGGCACGCTGATCTCGGAGCCGACGTCCTCGACGACCATGGGCGGGCGAACGGCCTCGGGGGCGATGGACTCGATGCTGCGCAGCTGGAGCGTGGAGTTCGTGCCGAGGCGGATGCGCTCGCCGGGGTGCACGATGGTGGGCTCCGTGATGCGCTTGCCCTCGAGGAAGGTGCCGTTGGTGCTGTTGAGGTCGTTGACCCAGACCTGATCGCCCTCCTTCCAGAACACCGCGTGATGCCAGGAGATGTCCCCCGCGCTCAGCACGAGGCCGTTGCCTGGGGCCCGGCCCGACATGACCTGCAGATCGCCGAGCAGCACGCTGTAGACGGCTTGACCGTCCTGAAGCACGTCGATGGCGAAGGGAGCGGGGGTGTAGTTCATGTCGGCCAGGCCGTCCGTCATTGTGGCGCTGTAAACATAGCGCTTCATTCCCCCAGAGCCATCCGAGGGCCACGCGTTGTACGGCGGATGTAGGAGCGAATGGGGCCTATAGTTATAGAACTTCCTGGCAAATTTTCTGACACGCCGTTCCTGACACCGGCCTCGCGGGGCCGGAATTCCCCCACGTGAACGACCCCCGCTGCGTGTCTGTCCGCGTACGGAGCACGATTCCTGCAGATCGCCCTTCGCGGGGGACCCTGGGCAGAGCCTGTCCGCGCTGGAGGGACGAAGAAGGGGGGTCGGCGCTCAGGCTCGGCGCGCGGCCCCCGCTCGGGGCGGACAAAACGGGGAACACGTGTGATTGGGGTCACACACGCGATTCACATGGCATCCAGTCTCTGCATGCCGAGCAGGTCCAGGCCGGCGCCGAGCACCTGGCGCGCGCCCTCGACGAGGGCCGCCAGGGCGGCGCGGCGGGGCAGGGCGGCGTCCACGACCTTGTTCTCGTCGATGCTGTAGAACTCGGCGACCGCCTTGGCGAGGTCAAAGAGCCCCTGCACGAGGGCGCTGGGGTCGAGCTCGGCGGCGGCGCGGCGGGAGGCGACGCTCAGGCCGAGGGTGGCGGTCAGCACGCGCTTGACGCTGGGCTCGGCGAAGACGCTCAGGTCCGGGGTCGCGCCGCGCTCGGCGCCGTCGAGCTTGCCCAGGATGTTGACGCAGCGGGCGTAGGCGTACTGGCAGTAGGGCCCGGTGTCTCCCTGGAAGGAGATGCTGGACTCGGGGTCGAAGGTGAAGCTGCGGTCGGGGTTGAAGCGCAGCAGGTAGTACTTGAGGCCCGCCATGGCGACGGCCTCGGCGCGCTCGGCCGCCTCGGCGTCGTCCAGGTCACTCCAGCGCTCCCGGTTCTGTCCGAGGGCGCCGTCGCGCAGGGTGTTCATGAGATCGTCCGCGTCGACCACGGTGCCCTGGCGGGACTTCATCTTGCCGGTGGTGAGCTCGACCATGCCGTAGCTGCGGTGCACGAGGCTGCCGGCCAGCTCGGGGCGCAGGGTGGCCAGGATGTCGAACAGCACCTGGAAGTAGTAGTCCTGCTCGTTGCCGACCACGTAGATCATGCGGTCGAAGCCGAGCTCCTCGTGGCGGGTGACGGCGGTGCCGATGTCCTGCGTCACATACAGGCTCGTGCCGTCCGCACGCAGCACGATCTTCTTGCCTTCCCGGCCGACCTTGGCGAGGTCGAAGGCCACGGCGCCGTCGGGCAGGCGGTAGAAGACGCCGGCCTCCAGGCCCGCCTCGATGATGCGCTTGCCGTAGGCGTAGGTCTCCGACTCCTTCTGGATGAGGTCGAAGCGCACGCCCATGCGGGCGTAGGTCTCGGCGAAGCCCTGCTCACACCAGCCGTTCATGGTGCGCCAGAGCTCCAGGACCTCGGGGTCGCCGGCCTCCCAGGCCTGCAGCATGGCGCGGGTGGCCTGGCCGAGCTCGCTCTCGCCGTTGAACCACTCCTCCTCCTTGGGGCCGCCGCCCTCGGGGAAGGCCTCGGCGTACTCGCGGGCGAGAGCGTTGGCGTAGAGCACGTAGAAGTGGCCGACGAGGTGGTCGCCCTTGGTGCCCTGGGACTCGGGCGTCACGCCGCCGCCGAAGCGCTGGTAGGCCACCATGGACTTGCAGATGTGGATGCCCCGGTCGTTGATGAGGTTGATCCGCACCACGTCGGCGCCGTTGGCCTCGAGCAGGGTGGCCAGGGTGTGGCCCAGGAGGTTGTTCCGGGCGTGGCCCAGGTGCTGGGGCTTGTTGGTGTTGGGCGCGGAGAACTCGATGAGCACGCGCTGCCCGGCGAGGTCGTCGGAGCGGCCCCGGGCGCCGGGGTCCTCGTCGATCCAGCGCAGCACCTGGGGGCCGAGCTGGCTCCAGTCGAAGTGCACGTTGAGGAAGCCGTTGACGCCCTCGGCCGAGGCGACCATGGGGTGGGTCTCGGCGACCCGGGCGAGGTCCTCGGCGATGGCCTGGGGGGCCTTGCGGAAGACGCGGGCGTAGCGGTGGCAGGCGGCGGCGAGGTCGCCCAGGCCGGCGCGGGTCGGGGGGCCGAGCTGGAGGGAGTCGGCGGCGCCCTGCTCCGCGAGCCAGGTGTCGAGGAGCGTGGAGATCTCGGCGGTGATGTCTGCCAGCAGGTCGGTGGCCATGGGGTCCTCCCGGAGGCCCGCGGAGCTGTCCGGGCGGGCCTGGTTCAACCTCCGGCCCTTAATCGGCGGGGGGCGGGGGCGCCCGGGGCGGGCACCCCTTCGGGACCCTTGCACCGGGCCGCTCTCGGGGCCCGAGCGTGCTATTCGATGCGCCTACCGGAGCCTTCCTTGTCCGCCGACCACGTCCTCATGATCACCCGCGAGAGCGACTTCTACGTGACCGAGCGCGTGGGGGAGGCGCTGGCGCGGCGCGGGGTGACGCCCCTGCGCGTGAACAGCGACCGCTACCCCTCGAGCCTGCGCCTCGAGATGTCCGTGGGCGCGGACGGCGCGCGGGACGCCCGGATCGCCGGGCTGCCCCTGAGCCGCGTGCGGGCGCTCTGGCTGCGCAAGCTCGGCGTGGGGCCCGTCCCGGAGGGGGTGCCGCCGGAGCTGGCCCGCGCGGTGCAGGAGGAGATGCACGCCCACTGGGACGCCCTGCTGGACCTGTGCGCGGGCCTGCGCATGGTGAACGACCTCCGCGCCCAGGTCCTGGTGGAGGGGCACAAGCTGCGTCAGCTCGTCGCCGCCCGGGCCGCGGGCCTCGCCGTGCCCGACAGCCTGCTCACCAACGACCCGGAGGCCGCCCGGGCCTTCGCCGCCCGCCACGGGGACTCGGTCATCGTGAAGCTGCTGTGTCCCCTGTCCCAGTCCATGGGCGCGACGGGCCCCACGGTGCACACCCAGGCGCTCGGGCCCGAGGACCTCGAGGACCTCTCGGGCCTGGCGGAGGGGCCCATGCTCTTCCAGCCCCTGGTCCACGCGGACCATGAGCTGCGGGTGGCCTGGGTGGAGGGGCGCGTGTTCGTCGGGCGCATCCCGGGCGGGGACAGCCCCGACTGGCGTCGCGGCGAGCGCGGGGGCTGGGAGATCGGCGCGCTCGACCCGGACACCGAGGCCGCCCTGGGCCGGCTGATGCGGGACCTGGGCCTCGCCTACGGCGCCGTCGACCTCATCGTGCCGCCGGACGGGCCGCCGGTCTTCCTGGAGGTGAACCCGAGCGGCGAGTGGGGCATGCTGGAGCACTACCTCGGCCTGCCCGTCTCCGAGGCCCTGGCCGACGCGCTCTTGATGGAGCCCGCATGAACGTGCTCATCCTCACCCGGGCTGGCGACGCCTACGCCACGGGCCCGGTCATCGAGGCCCTCCGCGCCCGCGGCGGCCGCCCCTGGGTGCTCGAGACCGAGCGCTTCCCCACGCAGGTGGGCCTGACCTGGCGCGGGCCGGGTGAGGGCACGCTGACGCTGCCGGGGCAGGGCGCCGTGGAGCTCTCCGAGATGGAGGCGGTGTGGGCGCGGCGCTCGGCGCTCCCGGCCCTGCCGCCCGAGCTGCCCCCCGACGTGCGCCAGGGCGCGGCCAAGGAGGCCTACCACCAGCTCATGGGCGCGCTGCTGGACAGCCCGGCCTTCTTCATGGACCCGCCCGCGGTCTACCAGCGCGCGCGCACCAAGGCCCTGCAGCTCCGCCTCGCGCGGCAGGTAGGCCTCGCCGTGCCCCGCACCCTGGAGAGCAACGACCCCGAGGCCGTGCGGGCCTTCGCGGCCACCTGCCCGGGCGGCCTCATCGCGAAGATGTACAACGACCTGCGCGTCGACGGCGGCACCATCTTCACGAACCGCATCGGCCCCGAGGAGCTCGAGCACATCGACGACGTCGTCGGCTGCCCGATGATCTTCCAGGAGGCCGTGCCCAAGGCCCTGGAGCTGCGCGTGATCGTGGTGGGCCTGCAGGTCTTCGCCATGGCCCTGGACAGCCAGGCCCTCGCGGGCGCGGAGCTGGACTGGCGGCGCACCGGGGCCCAGGACATCGAGCGCTGGCGCCCCTACGCGCTCCCGGCGGACGTGCGCGCGGCCATGCTGCGCCTGCACGACGCCCTGGGCAGCAACTACGGGGCGGCGGACATGATCCTCACCCCGGCGGGCGAGCACGTGCTGCTGGAGTCGAACGGGGTGGGGGAGTGCTTCTGGTTCTACCCCCACCTGCCGGTGGCCGAGGCCATCGCGGACCTGCTGCTGGGCCGGGTCGAGCGGCGCGCGCCCCCGAGGAGCTTGAGATGAAGACCATCCTGGCGGTGACCTGCAGCGACGAGGACACCACCTTCGTCCCCCTGGCCAAGGCCGTGGAGGCCCGGGGCGGCCGCCTGCTGCGCTTCGACACGGACCGCTTCCCCCACGAGTGCCAGCTCTCCGGCGAGCTGGTGCCCGGGACCTGGCGCGGCGAGGTGGTGAACCACCTGGGCGAGCGCGTGGCCCTGGACGCCCTGCACGCGGTCTGGTGGCGGCGCATGCGCACGGGCCTCAACATGCCCAAGGAGGGCGTGCCGCCCCACGTGCGCCGCGCCGCGCGCCTGGAGAGCGAGGTCACCCTGGAGGGCCTGATCGCCTCGCTGCCGATCCAGCACGTGGACGACCCCTTCCTGGTGCACCGGGCCGAGCGCAAGGCCTGGCAGTTCGCCCAGGCCACCGCCGTGGGGCTCCACATCCCGGAGACCTGGCTGGGCAACGCGGGCCCCTCGGCGCTGCGCTTCGCGGGCCGGCAGGATCGCCTGATCACGAAGGGCATGAGCCTCGTGCTGATCCCCGGGCCGCACGGCAACCTGGAGACCATGCCGACCTCGGCCGTGGGCCCCGAGGAGCTGGAGACCCTGCCGGGGGATTTGGCCTGGAGCACCGCCTGCCTGCAGGCCCGGGTCGACAAGACCATGGAGGTGCGGGCCGTGGTGGTGGGCGATCGCGTGCTCGCCGCGGGCGTGGATTCTCAGCAGCTCGAGGTCTCCGAGGTGGACTGGCGGGAGGGCGACTTCGCGCTCATGCCCCAGTTCCGCCGGGTGGACCTGCCAGATGCGCTGGCGGCCAAGCTCGTCGCCCTCAACCGGCGCATGGGCCTGCGCTACGGCGGCGCTGACCTGATCCGCACGCCGGAGGGGGAGTGGATCTTCCTGGAGATCAACCCGGGCGGGGAGTGGGGCTGGGTCCAGGAGTTCGCTGAGCTCGATGTGGCGGGCACTCTGGCCGATCTGCTGCTCGCCGATTGACGCTGGCGGGGACTTGGGCGGGCTTGCCTTGAGTCGGTGTACGCACGGCGAATCGACGCCGAGCCCCTCGGAGACTCCAATGACCGTCAAGCAGCCTTTCTTCATGCGCTTCGTCGAGACCAACCCCGCCGCCGAGCAGGCCCTCCGTGAGGGCGCGGCCCTGCGCTCCGACGTCAAGGCCGGCGCCGGCACCGAGCGCGCGATGCAGACCCAGAAGTGGCCCTCGGACTCGGACGAGGGCATCCGCACCTGAGCCCGGCGCGCAGGGCCCCAGCGGGGCCTGCACCCCCGAGAGGCCGCGCCCGATGAGGGACGCGGCCTCTCGTCTCTTCAGGAGGGGACCTTTCAAGGGGCGATGAAAGGGATCGGAAGGGTCCCGCGGGGGCTGGGGTCGCATACCTTACGAGTGTCCCCCGGGAGAACTCGGGGCCCACACGCAGACCCCCGCAAAAACTCAAGAATTGGAGTTGCACCATGGCCCGCAAGCCCTTCTTCATGCGCTTCGTCGAGACCACCCCCGAGACCACCCCCGAGGTCCGCACCGACGTGAAGGCTGGCGCTGACGCCGACGGCCCCCGCAAGCCTTGGGAGAAGCAGCCCGAGACGATGAAGTGGCCCTCCGACGGCGACGACTGCGTCTACTGGTAGCCTGCCCCAGGCTCCACGCCTGACAGAGGCCGCGACCCGACCCGGGCGCGGCCTCTCTTCGTTAAAGGGCCCTTGAAACGCCGGCGTAGGGTCTGCGAAGGGTCACGGGGCGGGCGGCGGCCCTTACCTTGTCCACGAACCCCGGGGGAGCGCCTCGGGGCCCACGAACAACCGGACAGGAGAACCAAGATGGCTCGCAAGCCCTTCTTCATGCGCTTCGTTGAGACCAACCCCGAGAACAAGCCCGAGGTCCGCACGGACGTCAAGGCCGGCGCCGACGGCGACTGGCGCAAGGCTCTCCGCGACAAGGGGTACGAGACCATGAAGTACCCCTCCGATGGCGACGAAGAGTACACCTGGTAGGCTTCGCCCCCCGAGGGTCGAGAGGCCGCGCCCCATGAGGGGTGCGGCCTCTTCCGCGCTTCAGGGATGCTACGCTCCCCGCTCCGGAGACCCCCCGTGCAGGTTCTGATCGTCACCACCCGGAGCACCCCGACCGAGCGCGTCGAGCAGCACCTGCGCGCGCTGGGGCACGTGCCGGTGCGCCTGGAGACCGACCGCTTCCCGGCCGAGCTGCGCCTGAGCCTGCTCCCCGAGGGGCACATCCAGCTCCGCGACGGGGAGACGCGCGTCGTCCTCGATTCGCTGGAGGCGATCTGGTACCGCCGGGCGCTCTATCGCCACGATCTGCCCCCCGAGGCCGACCTCAACCTGCGCCGCGGCGTGGTGGAGGAGGTGCGCAGCTTCATCCAGGGGCTGATGGCCAGCCAGGACGCCTTCCTGCTGCAGCCCAAGTGGTCGATCGATCACACCGACGCCAAGCCGCGCCAGCTCTCCCTGGCCCGGGCCTGCGGCCTGGACGTGCCGGCCACCCTCGCCGGCAACGAGGCGGAGGCGGCGCGGGCCTTCGGACGGGAGAATGGTGACCAAATAGTTACCAAACTCTTCACGGGCTTCGCCGTCGCCCAGGAGGGCGCCCAGAAGGTGATGTTCACCACCGCCCTGGGGCCCGAGGAGATCGCCGAGATCGACGGCCTGGACCTCTGCCCGGCGGCCTTCCAGGAGCGCCTGGAGAAGGTGAAGGAGTACCGCGTGACCCTGGTGGGGGACGAGGTCTTCGCCTGCTCGGTGGACAGCGCCCAGGCCGTGGAGGGCGAGGTGGACTGGCGGCGGGCCCAGGGCGAGCTGGCCGCGAGTTGGCGCCGGGACACGCTGCCGGAGGACGCCGCGCGGGGGCTCAAGCGCCTCTGCCACCGCCTGGAGCTGAGCTACGGCGCGGCCGACTTCATCCTCACGCCGGAGGGGCGCTGCGTCTTCCTGGAGGTCAACCCCGCCGGGGAGTACCTCTGGATGGATCAGGTCTGGGAGGGCGCGATCTCGGAGGCGCTGGCGGAGGTGCTCGTCGGCCTGCGCCCGAGGCGGCCCGCCGATGGTCCCTGAGTTCTCGCGCACGACCCGGGCGCTCGCGGCGGATCGGGGTCCCGCTGGGGTGGTGGTGGCCACGGCGCTGCTGCTCGCCCTGGCCTGGGGCGCCTGGATGTGGCTCGGCGAGGTGACCCTGTATGAGGCCAGCAGCCAGGCGCGGGTGAGCGCGGAGGGCGTGGCGCGCCTGCGGGCCCCGGTGGCGGCGGAGGTGCGGGCGGTGCCCGTGGCCCTGGGCGACGCGGTGGAGGCCGGCGCGGTGCTGCTGCAGCTCGACGACGCGGAGCCCCGGTTGCAGCTCGCCGCGGCCCAGGCGCGGGTGGTCGGCTTGGAGGCGCGGCTGGAGGCCTTCGATCAGGCGCGAGAGGCCGAGGCCCAGGGGCGCGAGGCGGGGGACGCCGCGTCGGGCTTTGGCCTCGCGGCGGCCCAGGCGTCTCTCGAGGAGGCCCGGGTGCGGGCAACCGAGGCGCGCTCCGGTCTGTCCCGGCTCGCCTCGCTGCAGGCGGCGGGCGCGGCCAGCGCCTCGGAGATCGACGCGGCGGAGGCGGAGCTCGCGGCGCGGGAGGCCCGGGTGCTGGTGCTGGAGCGGGAGCTGGGGCGCGCCGCGGGGCAGCGGCGCCAGCAGGCCCTCGCCGGGGAGGCCAGCGTGAGCCGCGAGACGGAGACGCGCTCGGCGATGGAGGCCGAGCTGGCCGCGGCGCTGGCCGAGCGCGCGCGGGCCGAGGAGTCCCTCGCCGACCGCACGGTGCGCGCGCCGGTGGCCGGGGTGGTCGGTGAGCTGGCCAGCCTCGTGCCGGGTCAGCGGGTGGAGGCCGGCGCGTCCGTGGCGGTGGTCGTGCCCGATACGCGGCCCCTCATCGAGGCGCGCTTCACCCCCGAGCGGGCGGTGGGGCGGGTGCAGCCCGGCCAGTCGGCCCGGGTGCGGGTGATGGGCGGCGTGGGCGGCGCCCTGGGCGTGCGCAGCGCCCAGGTGGAGCGCGCCGGCAGCGAGCCTGGCGCCGACGGCCTCGTCGCGGTGGTGCTGAGCCTGGACGGGGAGGCCGAGCTGCCCCACGGCCTCGTCGCCGAGGTGGAGGTGGAGGTGGAGCGGCTGAGCCCCGTGGAGCTGCTGGTGCGCGCGGCGGGGCAGGCCTCGGGGGCGCGGTGAGCCGACGCTGGCTGGCGCCGGAGGTCATCCAGACCTCGGCGATGGACTGCGGACCGGCGGTGCTCAAGGCGGCGCTCGGGGGCTTCGGCGTGCCGGCCCACCTGGGCCGCCTGCGTGAGGCCTGTCAGACCGACGTGGACGGCACGAGCATCAATACGCTCGAAGACCTCGCCCGGGAGCTGGGCCTGCGCCCCCTGCAGACGGTCGCCCCGGTGGAGCACGTGGGCATCCCCGACGTGGCGCCCCTGCCGGCCATCGCCGTGACGGTGCGGCCGGATGGCAGCCGCCACTTCGTGCTGCTCTGGCGGGAGGTGGCCGGGCGGGTGCAGGTCATGGATCCGGCCCGGGGCCGGCGCTGGGCCTCCTGGTCGGAGCTGCGCGGGGAGCTCTACCGTCACCCGGCCCAGCTCGACGCCGAGGCCTTCGCGCGCTGGGCGCGCTCGCCGGTCTTCCTGGGGGGCCTGGCCACGCGCCTGGTCGCGCTGGGGATCCCCGAGGACCGCGTGGGGATCGAGATCACGGAGAAGCTCTCCTCACCCGCGGGCCTGCGCGGGCTCGACGGCGCAGCGCGGGCGGCGGCCTCCCTGCAGGCCTCGGGGGCCCTGGGCCGAGGGGCCGAGGCGGCGCGCTTCGTGGAGGCCCTGGCCGCCCGGGTGGCGGCGGGGGAGGACGCTCTGCTGCCCGCCGACAGCTACTGCCTGCAGCCCGTCTCCGGCGGCGCGGTGGTGACGGGGGCGGTGCTGCTGCTCCTGGAGGGGCCGGAGGCCGGCGCTCGGGTGGCGCCGCGCTCCGAGGCTCTGGCCCGCGCCCTGGAGGCCCCCCCGGAGGCCCCCGTGCGGGAGCTGGCCCGCCTCATCCACAGCCTGGCCCCCTGGGCCCTGCCGGCGGCCTTGGGCGTCGCGGCGGTGTCGGCCCTGGGGGGCGTGGCCCAGGCCGCGCTGATGCGGGCGCTGCTGGACGCGGGGCGCTGGCTGCAGACCCCCTCCCAGCGTGGGCTGGCCATCGCCGCGATGCTCGCGCTG
This sequence comes from Alphaproteobacteria bacterium, assembly GCA_020632795.1. Lineage (GTDB taxonomy): Bacteria > Myxococcota_A > UBA796 > UBA796 > CAJQPC01 > JACKEV01. Next base: position 1,949 of record JACKEV010000001.1, on the reverse strand, counting down.
GTGCTGATCCTGGGCGCGATCAGCTGGGGCTGGGGCCTCGCCTTGGCCCGGCTCGGGCGCCAGTTCGAGCTGCACCTGCGCCGGGCCTTCCACGCCAAGCTGCCTCGGCTCAGCGACCGCTACTTCGCCAGCCGCCTGGCCTCGGACCTCGCGGAGCGGGCCCACGCCATTGCCCTGCTGCGCAGCGTGCCGGTGAGCAGCGCCGCGGCCCTCAACGCCATGGGCGCCCTGCTCGCCACCCTCGCTGGCTTGAGCTGGCTCGACCCCAGGCTCGCGCCCCTGGCCCTGCTCTCGGCCTGCTCGGCGGTGCTGCTGCCCCTGCTCCTGCACCCCTTCCTGGCCAGCCGCGAGCTGCGCCGGCAGACCTTCGACGGCAGCCTCGCCCGCAGCTACCTCGACGCCATGCTCGGCGCGACGCCGCTCCGCGCCCACGGCGCCGAGGAGTCCATGCGCCGCGAGCACGAGGGCCTGCTCACGGGCTGGCGCCGAGCGGGGGAGGAGGCGCTGCTGGCCAGCGTCTTCGCCGCGACCCTGCAGGGGGCCGTGGGCCTGGGCCTCGCCGCCTGGATGGTGCACGCCCACCTCTCCCACGCCGCCCACGGGGGTGGGGCCCTGCTCGTGGTGTTCTGGAGCACCCAGCTCCCGGCCCAGGGGCGCGGCCTCATCGACGCCCTGCGCGCCCTGCCCGCCATGCAGGGCGTGGCCATGCGCGTGCTGGAGCCCCTGAGCGCCCCCGAGGAGGCCCGGGGCGAGGGCGAGGACCCCGAGGCCGCGGCGCGCTGGGCCGCTGGGCCGCTCTCCGTGCAGGCCGAGGGCGTGGAGGTGCAGGCGGGCGGCCGCAGCCTGCTGCGCCTGCCCACGCTCGCGCTCGCCGCGGGGGAGCACGTGGCCATCGTGGGGCGCTCCGGGGCGGGCAAGTCCTCGCTGCTCTCGCTGCTGCTGGGCTGGTGGCGCCCCACGGCCGGGAGCCTGCGTGTGGGGGGCCTGGAGCTGACCGCGGAGCGCCTGCCGCTGCTGCGCCGCCGGGTGGCCTGGGTGGACCCGGAGGTGCGCGTCTGGAACGCCAGCCTGCTGGACAACCTGCGCTATGGACACGAAGGAGATCTGCAGCTGGACGCGATCCTGGAGCAGGCAGAGCTCCTGGGCGTGCTGCGCGCCCTGCCCGAGGGCCTCGCCACGCCGCTCGGCGAGGGCGGCGGCCTGCTCTCCGGCGGGCAGGGGCAGCGGGTGCGTCTGGGCCGCGCCATGGGGGCCGCCGCGCCGGGCCTGGTGCTGCTGGATGAGCCCTTCCGGGGCCTGGATCGCGGCCAGCGTCGCCGCCTCCTCGCCCGGGCCCGGGCGCGCTGGGCCGAGGCGACCCTGCTCTTCGTGACCCACGACGTCGGCGACACCTCGGGCTTCGAGCGGGTCTGGGTGATCGAGGACGGGGCCATCGTCGAGGACGGCGCCCCGGCCGAGCTCGCCGCGGCGGGCGGGCCCTTCGCCCGCATGCTGCACGAGGAGGGCGAGGTGAACGCGCTGTGGTCCCGCTGGCGCCGCCTGGTGCTGCGCGAGGGTCAGCTCGAGGAGGGCGCGTGATCCCGGAGACCGCCCTCTGGCCGGAGCCCCGGCGTCGCGAGCTGCTGGAGCTGCTGGTGCGCCGCTCGGGCCTGTCCGCCCCGGGCGCGGCGGGGGACAGCGAGGCGCTGGCCGCGGGCGTGGACCTGCACTCGGTGCACGCCTACTACGACACCCTGCCGACCCTGGTGCGGGGCGCCGCGCCGGCGATCATCACCCGCTTCGCCCCCGGCGGAGGGGTGCAGTTCATCGGGATCCTACGCGGCCCGGACCCGCTGGGGCGGGTGACCCTCCTGGACGCCGGCGGGGCGCCGGTTCGGGTCTCGGCCACCCAGCTCGTCGCTGCCCTGCGCGCGGGCATCGAGGCCTCCCAGGCCCCCGCGGTCGACGCC